>CAVVQX010000012.1:0-183771 GCA_963750415.1 uncultured Acidobacteriaceae bacterium | reverse complement strand
TGGGTTACCGGGGCCCCAAAGGGATCAGCAATTTAGCCGCTCTGGCGAAGGCCGTATGACCATTTCGTGTAGTGTTTATGCGGGTCTCAGCACACTCATAAGCCAAAATCTACGACCTTAGTTGCACCGTTTCTGAGTACCGCTGGTGCCATGGACTTTTAGCGAATTTTTACTGAAAATCCAATCCATGAACCTGGCTCGGCTTGCGGATCGGAAGGCCGGAATACCCGGCAAAGTGTACTGGTCGCCCGTTTCACCTGGTCTTTTTATCGGTTTCCGGCGCAATAAGGTGGGCGGCGTTTGGCTATGCAGGCTTAAGAGACCTGGCGACGGAACCAAGTATATCTTCGGCAATCTGGGGGTAGCGCAAGCGGATCTGACGGGCAAAGGAATGCCGCATGATGCTGCGCTTACCGCTTGCCTGGCGTGGGCAAAACAGAAGGCCGCGCAGACGTCCGGCGAGTTCCTGGAAGGTGACTACAGCATCATGGACGCCGTGAACGACTACCTGGACGCGAGCGAAGCCCACAAGGGCGTCAAACTCGAGCGGACCCGTTCCTCGATTGGAAAGCACGTTGTCGGGCCCCTGGCTTCCATCCAGCTTCGGGATCTGAAGCACAGCCATCTGCAGGCTTGGTTTTCGCGTCTGGGCAGCCCTGAGAGCGGCCGGCTGAGCGGCGATGATCTGGAAACCCTCCGCAAGCGTCGGGCGACCGCCAACCGGGTCTGGGCGACGTTGCGCGCCGCGCTCAACCAGGCATTCAAGAACGGGCGCGTGGAAAGTGATGCTGCCTGGCGTCGCATAACGCCGTACAGGAGTGTCAACGCGCCGAAGATCCGCTTCCTGACCCTCGAAGAAACTGCCAAGCTGATTAGGCATATGCCCTGTTGAGTTTCGGCCGATGGTTCGCGCGGCGCTGTACACCGGCGCCAGGTACGGCGAGCTATGCCGGCTGCGGGTAGGCGACTTTCAGAACGGCTCCCTGCGGATCGAGCGATCGAAGTCCGGTAAACCGCGATGGATCCCTCTGACCACATCAGGAGAGGTATTCTTCAGCGGCGTTTGTACAGGCCGACAGGAACACGAGTTCATGTTTGCCCACATCAGTGGCAGACGCGCCGGCGAGCCGTGGGAGCACACGCAGCAGACGCACTACATGAAAGTGGCTTGCCGAGCTGCCGGCATTCGGCCGACTGTTGGCTTCCATCTGCTGCGCCATGCGTATGCTAGCCACCTGGCCGAGCGTGGCGTCTCACTGCAGGTGATCGCTGCCCTGCTCGGTCACAGCGATACCAGGATGACGGAAACGCATTACGCGCACCTGGCCGAAAGCCACGTCAGCCAGCAGTTGCGCGCAAACCTGCCAGACTTCGCCTTGCAGAGCGTAGGCTTGTAGTCTAAGTCATTGATTCCGTTAGGTTAGAATGCGATCCACTAAAAATCTACTGCAAAAGTGAAACAGCTTAAGCGTGGCTCCGAAAAATGGCACCTTTTAAGCATCTTGAGGCAGTCGATGGTGGTCTATAGTGGTAGACGACTAATAAAGTTTGGTTGCTGACAGATGACATTCACCATCGAATTTGAACAGGAAACAGACGGCCGCTGGATTGCTGAGATTCCGGCTCTTCCAGGCGTCATGGTATACGGCGACACGCGCGAGGAAGCGACGGAGAAGGTTGAAGCACTAGCCCGCGAAGTCGTGGAATCCAAGGACCTTGAGTTTTCATTTGCTTGAGCAGCTGGCCCAGCTGTAAGGCAAAGCGGGTTCTCAAAGCCCTGGCAAAGCCCGGGCAAGATCGGCTGGGTAGCTAAACCGGGCAAAAAGGGCAGTTCCCATCAGCAGCTCGTTCACCCTAAGCTAACTGAATATACGTGGGCTTTCCGCGATGGCGACGAGATCGGGCCAAGGATGCTCGCTCGCATCGCTAAGCATACTGGGCTCAAACCAGAAGACCTTTAAGCGGCTCGAGTCCTCTTGCTCGCCTCCTGGAAATGCAAATAACGTTCGGATCACTTCAAAGCAAAACGTCCATGAAGCCGATGTACAAGTCTGGCCGGCGAGCGTGCCGCTTTTCACTTCCCAAATCGGAGATTCGGTCGCAACCTCTCGCTTCGGGCTCCGCAAAGTGTCGCAGCGGTATTTCACCTACGACAGCTTAGGCCACGACCGCCCGCTAGGTGAAGTCACACACCTGACCGTGGATGTTAGCTGCCAGTGATCTGCTGGCAGATAAACGCCCTGAGCAAGCCGGAGAGTCCGCCGCTAACGACCTGGAGCCCAAAGAAGAACGCCGACGAGATATAGACCGGCGGTCATTGCCGGCGAGTGAGCCCAGTGCTGTTGAATTTATTCACTGGCTTTGTTTCGGCAAAATGCCTTGCTGATTTGGGTAGTCGTCAAGCCTGGCGGATGGCAGTCCGCTGTGTGCGAATTCGTTAAATACATGATGGATAGTGGTTTAACGAACAATACTTGCAGATGCTTAAGAATAATGACGTTACAGGGTACAGCAATAAACTGAAGGAAAGTGGACAATGAAGTGCCATTAAAACGGGTCTTCCTCAATTTGTGGGCTACTGACCGTGAACAAACGGAAGGAGTCGAGCGCGGAGCAGTTCAGTTCCGGCGCGACCATACATCTGGCGCTTCAGAGTTTTGAGCCGATTGATCTGCCCCTCGGTTTGTCCGTTACTCCAGCGCTCCGTAATGGCATTCCGGACAGCTGCAAGGTCATTGCGAATGGTGTAGGCGAATCGGCGGAGTCCGTAAAGGCCCGATCGGTGAGCATCGTCCAGCCATGACTCAAGCTTGTCCGGATCTCGGCCGTGCAAGATCCCACGAAATCGCATCGCCAGTTGTCGGATGGTCGCGAACGCAGGAGCGGCACGTTTCAGTTCGGTTGTTGTTGCCAACTCCTGCCTAGTCATCAGTCCCCGCGGTTTCAGACATAGGTAGGATGCCGCTATGGGCGGGACACGCATGGCCGCCAGCGACGATCTGTTTCCCGCATCAGGATCTAGTGACGCCAGGCAAGGTCCACGTCCTGACCGGCGCCACTCACTCAGTAATCGCTCCAGGTGTGTCAGGCTGCCGGTATAGCCGAGCTTCTTGATCTCTGGTAACAAATGACGCCCGGTTCGAAAGCCCTCGGCCCACCGCTGAGCCAGGTAAGTTTCATACTTTCTCGGAGTCGTGGACTTGGGGTTCATGCTGCGGCGCTCTGGCAACTCTCTCCACTCCGTCCACTTCGCAACCGTCCGCCAGTTGAGGCTGGTCTCTTTCGCGATAGCCGTTAGGCTTCTACCCTCATGCTGCAACGCCTTGACGCGATCGAAGCGCTCCAGCCACAGCGCACGACGACCCTCTAGAACCAGCAGTCGATGCCTCTGTAAATCGGATTGTCGCCCATGACTGTTACGATCGGCGGGCGCTTCCATGGTGGCACCGGTACTCTCAGCCGGAGCCGCCGACACTTTGGCTTGGGAAAAACTCCGGCTCAGCTGCCGTTCAATGGTCTCCCGCAGGTTCTTCAGCAAGTGAAAGCGGTCCGCTACCTGTCGCGCCTTAGGTGCACCTCGGCACGCCCCCTGTGCATAGAGACCACACCGGTCTCGACTCACGATTTCAACCTCGGGGTGTTGCTCAAGCCATTCCGCAGTCATGTCAGCGGAGCGCTCCCGCAACACGTCTACAACTTGTCGCCGCTCCAGGTCAACGACAATCGTTCCGTAGCTCCGGCCCTGCTGCCAACTCCAATCATCAATGCCGGCCACCCGCAGTGCGGGCTTATTCCGAATGGCGGCGCCACGCTTCACGATCCGGACGACTGTGTCGTCACTTTGCGGGATGCCAAGGCGATGCAGTAATCTTTCAGCTGGACGTCCTCCGGTCACGTGACCCAGCAGTCGGGCCAACTCACTGGCTCGACGGGTCCTCCTAGCGTGAGGAAGCGCGCTCTTCTCCAGCCGCTCCACGAAGCTCTGTCGAGCACACGTAGGGTTTCGACATCGCCATCGTGTCACGTGAACCTCGAGCCGGACTGCGAGGCCTTGAACGGAGAGATCCTGCAACCGGCGAACATATCTGCCCTTGCAAGAGGCTGAAAGTGTCCCGCAGTCAGGGCACCGCCTCGATCCAGAACCTGCTGCCCTCACCACTACACCATCTTTATTCCGGAGCACCGTCAGGATACGGATTTCAGGCATCGGCGCCAACAGGTCTGCTCTCATTCAAAATAGTGGACCATAGAACGCCTTATTCCTCCCCACCGCCTGGCCAGCCCACAAATTGAGGAAGACCCATTTAAGTACAGTAAACCAACGCCATTTTCGAAATTTTCAGATTTAAGTACAGCGCGACAGCTGAGCACGTAGGCCACCTGATACCCTCTCACTGCGTCTTGCCAGGGTTGGCCACCAGAGTGAACACTACCTCGCTCGGAAGGTCGATCTCAGCCACGCCATTCCTCACTGCTACTGTGCCCACTTTTTGACAGTCGAGTTCACGTGTGGTCTCGTACAAATCCCAATTGGCAGGAGCGGGCCCAGAGCTTGGAGGCAATTCCACGTTGAAGTGGTTCGGGCCGCCCTCCTTCACTCCCACCACAACCATCGCGCCTGGCGACGTTCCGCGGAAAGCGGACACCGTTAAGCCTGGAGCATCGCTGGTAATCCCAATCCGCCGCCATCCTGGCCGTACGAAGTGATAAAGCTGTCGAGTGGCATAGTAGCTCTTCTTGGGCGCGTAGATGTGGCTGGCGCTACGAAATAAGCCGTAGTAGCACATCCGCTTCGCGCACTCTTCGTAGTCATCGAAAGCATCGAAGTAGAAGATGGCGCTTGCCCCTTGGTTGAGAGCCGTCAACGCCCGCCGATTTGTCAGCAGCGAGAAGTGCTTCCACTGGTTCTCAAAGGTCTTATCAAGGTCGTTCAGGTCACCGTACTCCGTCAGCCACACCGGTTCCTGCGGATACTTGCTGGCTTTGACGCGCTCCACCTGCGGCCCGACAGAATGCTCCTCATAAGTGTGGAAGGTCAGGGCTCCTACCTGCTTCATCAACTCCTCGTCCTGGAGGATTGGGTCGGTGTAGTCGTTGGTGATGACAGCATTGTCGGCAACGGTTAAACGGACATCACCAAGGCCCTCCTTTTTAAGCCGCCGCGCCACCGCATCTAGAACCTTAGGCGCTTCGTCGGGATCGATACGCGGGCCCTCGGGAGGATAGCAGTCGGTTTCGTTGAAGGGGCTGAAGTAATCGAAGTCAATATGCGCCTGATTTCGCGCGTAAACCACCATGGATACCACTTCTTCAGCAAACTCGTCGTACATCCTGGGGCTCAGGTGCCCTTGTTGATCAGCAGGAACATTGGGCTGACATACACGGTGTTTGGGCGGCGAGACTTTGTCGTCGGTCATCCAACCAGGCACCGGACCCATCAGCGCGATCACGGGACGAATCCCACGAGAGTTCAGATAACGCAGTCCGTTCCACGTTGCCTCGAAGATCGGCGTTGAGTAACGATTGTTGTAGTACTCCCAGTTCATCGAGTTAGGATCATCGTTATCGTTTGTCTCTTCCCAATTGCTGTAGACGAGATACGGTACAACGCGAAACATGCTGACACCCAGGTCGTCGATCAACCGGTCAAACATCGCCTTCTGATCGTTACGGAAGTAGGGGCCGGTGAAGTTGACCCCAAAACCCTGGATAAGCTGATATTGCTGGCTGGGATTGATTTGGATGCGGGCGCTTGCTTCGTGTTCCTGTGCGCTGGTGGAGACTGCCACCCATAATAACCCCATCGCGGCGAACAGAACTTTCATTATCTTTGTCATCCGGTTTCCAAAGAATCCGCTCATTGAATAACGACCTCACCGCTTGCCATCCGGGTGATGGTCAGTGCGTAATCGTTCTGGGCAATCTTTCTTAGCGTGTAACCCTTGGCTCTGCCCTTCGCGACGGGAAACAGCTTGGTACCGGCCAGCGTGATCTGGGTGGGAGAAAAGGTGACTCGCAAGTAATCCGCTCCATTACCTTGTGTGGCTGTGTACCGAATTTCCTTTGCCCGATAAGAGACATTCTTGAGCACAGAGTCGGAATACAAAATATGGTTTTCGCCTGCGGGGGCCCATTCCGGAACCCCCGCGAATGCCTGGTAAAACATCCTGGGACATTCTCCATAGAGATCAGACCACCAATTGGAGATGTTTTTGCTGAGCGGGCTTTCATTGCCTTGGCCGTCGGGGCTGTTGCAGTAGGTCACCCAGTTCAGAGAGCGAAACGCCTTCTCTTTGTACGCTTCATCGTGTGACACTGCGTACCAGCGGGCGCACTCGGCAGCGTATCGTGCTGTCTGGTAGTCCATCTTGTAGAGGAAGCTGTCCTGTTCTCCCACCACGTTGGCTCCCCATTGCGTTCCGGGCTCACCGGGAGCGCCGCGAAATACAAAGTTCACTTCGGTCCACTCGATTAGCTTGGGAACACTGGTCCGCCATGCCGGATCGAGTTCCGGATAATCGAAGAGAGCGAGCGTGAAGTTGCTGGCTGCGGTGTTGCTTTTGTAGGTGTTGCTGTTCACATCCGCATCCGTATGTCCGTCGGCCCAGTAGCCCGTCCTCAGGGGATATTGCAGCAGGAAATCGCGAACCTTCGCGTTCGCCTTTTTGTAGGCCGCCACCTCACCGTGGTTCCCCCGGATCAATTGGTCGAGCAGCATGTAGCAGCCCGCAAAGTGGGCTCCATAGTCCGCGGTGATTTTTCCCGTATCCATCACCACCCGGTCAGGCCATACGGATTGGGTAGATGTCCCTGTGCGTACCTTTGCCGCCAGAGTATCCGCAACATGGATAGCCGCGGTCAAATGCTTCTCGTTACCGCTGTAGAGGTACATCCGGTAGTAGGTGAGCCCCATGTCACCGGCATACCCCACCTGGGTTTCATGCAACGCGAAACGCTTGGAAGTCGTAAACCCGCGGAATTGCATATCGCCGGCATTTGTTGTTGTATAGGGAAAATTTGGCCACGCGAAACTGGCTGGACTGGTGCCGTGATCAATTGAGTAGTCCACCAGACCTTGCGCAATCGTCATAACGCTCGCGTCACCGGTGTACGCGTAATACAAACGCGCCGACTCAAACCAGTTGGGAACCTTTTCCGCTACATCGTTCATCCAGGTATCTGGTTCGAGCTTTCCATTCCTATCCCAGAAGGCGCAATAAAAATAGTACTGCGGATAGGAAGAGCGGGGCGCGGGCCCGGGACACATCGGCACCTTGGTCTTGATAAAGTCCCAACGCAGACGCAGGAAGTAGTCGTAGGGATTCTGCTTCGACGGAGCCCAGGGCAGAATCTTGCCCTGCGCGTCCAGCAGCACCGGGTGACCATTGAAGATGGGGGTAGATTCCCCGAATGCTGGAATTGAGTAAAGACGGGCAGCTAGCGTAGTCTTCCCTGCGAGTTTCAGCAGATCACGACGGGTAAGGCCCAGCTTCATTTTATGTCTCCATTACGGGCTGGTTACGGTTTCGCCTGCGCCTGGCTTTGCGCTTCTTGTTCCCTTTGCACAAAAATTGCCCTCGCCTCGCGATAACGTGACTGTGCTGCATCCCGCTCATCGGCGAGATAGCTGCTCCAGGGTCCGCCGGGCGAAGTCTGCTGGATTAAGTTGTCAATCCACTTCACGAAGAAGTCAGCGTCGCTCGCGCTCGCGCGAATCGGCCGCCCACCAACCAGGATAAAGACCGCGCCCGTATGCGTCCGGTGTCCGTTCTGCCAATCCATCCTGCGGGCAGCGACCCATCCACTTTGGCGGACATCGACCCCCGTCTCGAAGACAGCGGGCTTGCCCGGACCGGCCGCTGACGTCTTTGAAGCCACGACCACTCCGTTTTGGACCAACTCGATTCTGCCAATCGCCTGCTTAAGCGACGTCCACTCGATGCGTACCTTCACCTGACCTTTCGCCGGCAGGTTGAGTTCGTCACCCGGTGTGGAGGAGCCGTTGACCTTGAGATCGAGGAATTCGTTGTGCCCGACGCGGGAAACGACGGTGCGGCCCTTGGCGATGCCGTCGACCCACTTGTCATACGTCAGTTTACCTTCCGGAACCTGAACGTAGGTAAGCAGGGTGCCCAGCGGCTCCAGGTAGTTACAGGAATAGTCGGTGCTGGCCACCAGTCCGGGACGGAAGCCGGTGTTCAGGATTTTGTAGTAGGCCTCTAGAGCGGCGTCACTGCCGTGCACGTCTTCCATAAGAAACGAGGATGTGCCCAGGGCCGTCTCCACTGGAAATTCCAGGGGCGAACAGCAGTCGAGCGAATGGAGGATGCCGTCAGGAGGAGGGTAAAAGGCAAACGGCAGATACTGCATATGGGCGAAGCCGCCAATAGCACCGTTCTTCTTTGCCCAATCGAGTATGGGATAGGTGTAGCGAGCAAAGGGCTGCCCGCCTTGCTTCAGTCCCAGAAGGATCAGGTGGCCGCCGATCACCTTTCTCGCGAAGGTGACACCGTCGGGATCGTAGTGCCACTCGGCATCCCAGTGCAATATGCGGTCTGGAGTGGAGACAGGATTGTCCTTCCCTGTCATCAACGGCAGATCCTTTTCGACGTACTTGAGTTCGCCATTGCCGATGTCGCTGAGAACGGAGATGACCGCCAGGTTGTTGGGCTTCATCATCTCCAGCAACTGGGCGGGAGTGAGCATCTCTTTTTCATGTTCTCTACCGCAGCCTATGCCTCGATGGACGTGGGCATCGCCGGCATACCAATCCGGCGGCTCTGGTCTTGCTGAAGCTTGTGCAAAGACTGGTGGAGCCAACAAAATGACCCCCACCATAAACGCAATAACGTATTGATACCGTTTGCTGCACGCAGCATTCATGCTCTTTGCCCCCCGGACGCCGTAAGCCGTCGACTCAAAAGTTTAGTTTCAAAGCCAATTGCAGCTGACGCGAGGTCGTTGTGGTGGAGGTAATGCTCCCCGCCACCGATGGAATGTCGATAAAAGGATTGGGATCCGCAAAGTTCGCATGGTTGGCCAGGTTGAAAGCTTCTGCTCGAAATTCCAGGTTGAGGCTCTCCATCAGTTTAAAGTCGCGCATCGCCGCTACGTCGAGATCAATTGAGTGGGGGCCCTGGATAATGCCTTTGCTGGCGTTGCCGAACTGAAGCGGAGGAGCAACGGTAAAGGCTCCGGGGTTAAACCATTGTGTAGGTGTCTTGGTGCCCGAGGGAAATATCGCCACTCCCTTGACGACATCCGGCCGATCGGCAAAGGTTTCACTCTGACTGTTGTCGAAGGAAACGCGGGGGGTTACCGGGAAGCCGGACTGATAGGTGAAGATGCCGGACACGCCCCATCCACCGATCAGATTCTTCGCCAGCTTGCCTCGGCTCTCGGGGTAGGGAAGCTTGTAGACCAGGCTTTGTACGTAGCGCTTCTCATAGTCGGATGCCGAACGGCCATAGTCGCAAGTAAAACAGTAGGGGTTCTGGAAGCCGGGATCACCAGGCGCCCCGGAGGCATCCCCGGAGGTAATGTTGTCCAGCGACTTGGACCAGGTAAATGCTGCGGAGAACGTGAGGCCATGGGAAAGACGCTTGAGCAAACTGGTCTGCAGGGCGTTGTAATTCCCGTACTCGAGGTTAGTGTAATAGTCAATTGCGCCAAACTGCGGATTGGGGAGAACAAACGTTCCGTTCACCAGCGGAGCATTCAGATTTCTGAACGCCGACAGTCCGGTGTTCTTCTGCCAGACGTAGTTCACTTCCGCCACAAAGTCCGTTCCGAATTGCTTTTGCAGCCCAAGGGATGCCTGCTGCTGGTAACCGTTTCTAAGGTTGAAAGCAATCGCTCCCAACACAGGAGGAGAGGAGAATCCTGAGCCGGGCGCAAAGACATTCTGGATCGGACTTGCTGGAACCACTTCAGTAGTATTGCCGCCTATGAATTGCGGGAAGGCGGCAAAGGGCGGATTGGTTCGGCCGATCTCGGTATTGTTCTCCTGGATGATGTCATAGAAGATGCCATATCCGCCGCGAACCACGATGTTTTGTTTGCCGGGTACGGCATAGGCGAAGCCGAATCGCGGAGCATAGCTGCGGTGGTCAGGACGCACGTTGGCGGAACGGCTTACCCCATTCTGGCCGGCGATGACGAGTTGGCCCGTGGAAGGGTCGTAGTTCGAGTAGTTGTTGTATTTGAGATAGAAGGGACCGTCGTACTCCCAACGTAGACCCAGGTTGACCGTCAGATTCTGAGAAAGACGGTATTCATCGCTGGCCCACCATCTTCCAATATTGCGGAAGAGATAACTGCCCGTGTAGCCAGTCTGTGTAAGCGCAGAGACGGGATAGCCGAGCAGAAAATCAGCAAAGGGCACGCCCGTGTTGTCTGTACTATTCGGGTCTTTGGTAAATGATCCGTCGAAGCTGAACTGGCCTTGTGGGAAGCTTGGGCTGGCGTTGTGAAAGACCTGCCAGCGGCCAAACTCTCCGCCCACCTTGATCGTTTGCTTGCCTGCAACCTTCGTGAGTTTGCCTACGTAAGAGAACTGGTTTGTCGAAATCCACTCCGGAGCGTACGGATTGGATCCGGGATTCGATTCGCCGGAAACATTGCTGCTGAACGGTACATTGGGAGAAACACCTTGAATGCCCAGCTTCGCGTTCAGGTCGTTGCCGGTTTGTTGAGGCCTGATGTTTAGCCAGATTCTGAGGAACGATGCCTGCCCCTGAACGATCAGCGTCGGATTGAAGGTGTGGACGTCGGCCACCGTGAAGTTGGTAGTGATGATCGAGTCGTTGTCGCCGAAGTTCGGCAGTTGGGCGCCCCCGAATGTCTGTCTGGTTACATACAGTCGGGAGTTGTTATAGCTGAAGCGGCCGAAGATAGCGTCCTTTGCCAGGGGAGCGTCGATGCGCATGGTCGTCTGGTCGCGTGTGTTGCGATCCACACCATTCGCGGCAAAGTTGTTGGAAATCCCCGGACCCGTTGGCAACGGAAACTGAGACTGCTCGTAGCCTGAGGAAACCGCGCTGATGAGGCCGGCCGGAATTTGATTATTGACGAAGGGCTGGCGTTGTACCCCGGCCGCGCAAGTTCCGCACGGAGTGGTGGTAAAGGGATTGTAGATAGGCTGAGTCCACTGAGAGAAATCTCCGTTCCGCATCTGAGCCGTTGGCACTGTGCCGAAAAAGGTCTGACCGACGCGTTCTCTCTGCCCTTCGTAGCTGCCGAAGAAAAAGAGCCGCTGCTTTAGGATTGGCCCACCAATGGTTCCCCCGAATTGATTCTTGATGAGCTTCGGGATGGGTTGACTGCGGTCATCGAAATAGTTGTAGGCGTCGAAGGCATTGTTGCGCAGGAACTCATAGGCCGATCCGTGGAACTGATCCGTTCCACTCTTGGTGACCAGGAGTATTTGCGCACCCGAACTGGTTCCCAGATCCGCCGAGTATGGAGTGGTCTCGATCTTGAATTCCTGTACAGAATCGATCGAGGGTACGTAGGAGTTATTGATGACGTAGCCCTTGATGTCGGCGCCATCCAGGGAGAAGCCGTTCCGATCTTCGCCGCCGCTGCCGGAATTGAAAGAAGTGCCGTAGTCATTGATCGCACTCGAGTAAAAGCTGCGTGATCCATAACTGGTCACCCCCGGTGCAAGCTCCGCAAGGTTAAAATAGTTGCGGCCGTTCAGCGGCATTTCGACCATGGTGGTCGGCCCAATCACCTGGCCGATCGTAGATTCGGTGGTTTGCAGCAGCGGCGCGGCTCCGCTCACGGTGACCTCCTGCGAGGTTTGACCGAGTTCCAGTCTTAGATCTACCGTCGCGGATTGCGCGACCTGCAAGGTGATCCCGGTCTGCGTGGCCGTCTTGAATCCTTCTTTTTGTGCAACGATGCTATAAGTACCCGGGGTAAGGTTCGGTACCAGATAGTAACCAGTGGCATTGGTCAGGGCGGTCCTGGTGATCTGCGTAGCGTTATTCGTCACACGAATGGCAGCATCGGGGACAACTGCACCGGAGGGGTCGGAGATGATCCCGGAGAGCGTGGCTTGCTGTTGCGCACGCGCGTGCGGTGAAATCGTCAGCATCAACAACAGGAGGAGGATCGCGTAGGCCCAGCAGGAAAACCGATTGGCAATCGCGGTGCATGCACGATTCATAGTTATCTCCAGTTTTGAAATATGAAACTCTGGCCCTGGCTGACTTTGCAAGCCGGCCCGATCCTTCTTCCCATGACGGGAATAAAATATGAACGCGAGGCAGGTTCTACGGTTGCAGATGCGCCTGGAGCGGCGTCTCGAGCTCATTACTTGTCTTCAAGATACAGTGGCGCAGAAGAGCGTCAAGGGAGATTCCGCGAAAAGCGGATCGCGGTTCAATAGGTTGAACACAAAATATTTCGCGGCGGTAACGCTGATTAAACCTCAGGGATCAGACGCGTACGGACTGGAAACGGCGGGATATTTCGTCCGCGCTTTGTCTAAGCATGACGGCCAGGGCCTGCACCCGATCGAGTGGAATATCCTCGACAGTCCCGGCTACGCTTACTGCGGCAACGGTCTTATGCTCGCCGTCGAAGATAGGCGTTCCGATGCAGCGTAATCCAAGCTCATCCTCTTCATCGTCAATCGCGTACCCGCGCTCTCGAACCAGTGCCAGATCCCGCTTCAGCCCGCGGAGCGTGACGATCGTGTTCTCGTTGTGTTTCGCGAGCCTCTTGGCGCCAATCAACTGGTTGAACTGATCATCAGGCAGGAAAGCCACCAGGGCCTTTCCGACTCCACTGCAGTTGATGTCGAGGGCGCGGCCAATCCAGTCTGCCCCGACGAACGAACCTCGAGGAGACGCGCGGTCGACAAGCACGGCTTCGGTTTCGGCAAGCACAGCGAGGTGCACCACCAGGCCGGTCTTCTTCATCAGAGAGTTGATAAAGGGCCTGGCTATGTCGCGCAAATCGAGGTTGGCGAGAACCTTCCGGCTAAGCTTAACCAGGTTAATACCGAAGTAGTACTTGTCCGTTTCGGCGCTCTTTTTGAGATATCCGCGATCCACCAGCGTGGCCAGGACGAGAAATGTCGAACTCTTGGGAAGAGCAAGGCTTCGGCTAATTTCTGAGACCGAGCAACCGCGCTTGCACTGGGCAATGAATTCAAGCACCATAATCGTCCGGTCAACCGAGGGCAACGAGGCGCGCTTTGCACCAGCCATTTGTGCACTCCGCGGAAAGTGTTCAACCCATTGAACATCGATTATGATCGTTCGGAAACCGTCTTGACAAGGCCCCGCACTCAAAGGAGATTCTATATAGCACTGCGTACCTCCAAGTTGGTTTCTGTCCAAAGCCTGTCGTGCGGAAAAACGAAGCGCGAGCCAATAGGGTCCGGCAATGAGTGAAGTGAGCGTCGTAGCTGACTATCGCGACTTGTGTGGCGAGGGCCCGGTGTGGGACCCGGACAGCGGCTGTCTTTATTGGACCGACATCGATGGCCGGAGGTTTTATCGCTACGATCATGGCAGCAACCAGCATGAAGTTGTAAAGCACGGCCTCGAGATCGCGGGCTACTCTCTCAATCAACCGGGCGGCTTCGTGATTGCGAACAGCGACGGAATCTGGCTATGGGATGGAGCCGATGGTCTGCAATTGATCGTCAGCCAGGTCGAAGGTACGAAGTGCCAGATGAATGATGCTATCGCGGACGCGGAAGGGCGATTTTTTGCGGGATCTAACTTCTATCATCCTGATCAGACCTACGAACCAGGCAAGCTCATTCGGGTCGATCGGGACGGAACCGCGCAGGTCGTTGATGATGGCTTCCAACTCCCCAACGGATTGGCTTTCTCGCCGGACGAGAAGACGATGTATTTCACCGACTCGGCTGCGCGGCGAATCTATGCCTATGACTACGATAGGCGCACCGGAGACCTTCGCAACCGCAGGATACTGGTGCAGGTACCCGACGAAGATGGATTGCCGGACGGCCTTACCGTGGATGCCGAAGGCTTTCTATGGTCCGCCCAGTGGTATGGTAGCTGCGTTGTCCGCTACGATCCGGATGGCAAAGTCGAGCGCAGGATGTCAATTCCAGCCAAACAAGTCTCTTCTCTGGCTTTCGGTGGAAAGGATCTAACGGATATCTTCATCACCTCCGCCGGCAAGTCCTGGCCCTCGCCATTGATGCCCAGATCATATGATCCGCTCAGCGGAAACATGGGGGGTCAGCTCTTCCGCATGAATCTCGGCTTAGTCGGAAAGCCTGATCATAAAGCCGGAATTACCATCAGTCGGCCAAAGGGTCGAGATGAGGAGACGAGGTCATGAAAATCACGAACGTCGAAGGAATCGTCCTGCGTCTTCCGGTAAGGCAAGCAGTAGCCGATGGGACCCAGGACGACTTGCTCATCCGTATTGAAACCGACGAGGGCATCGTCGGCTATGGTGAGGTGGATACCTCGCCCGAGGTCGGCAAAGCAGCGATTGATGCGCAGATGTCGCATGGCACCTGCTACGGCTTACGTGAAGTCCTGATCGGCCTGGATCCATACGATATCGAGCAGATATGGGAACTGATGTATCGCAAGACCAATTACTACGGACGGCTAGGGTTGGTCATGCATGTCATGAGCGGTATCGACATGGCGCTATGGGACATATTGGGAAAGGCCGCCGGAAAACCCATCCACAAATTGCTCGGAGGAAGCTTCTGTAAAGATGTGCGGGCCTACGCCAGCATGTTGATGCCAGAGACGGCAGAAGAAGTCCAGGATGCGGTGCATCGCTACGTCGAGCAGGGTTTTACCGCCATCAAATTTGGCTATGGGCCCTTGGGAAAGGACGTTCGCAAGGATGTCGCACTCGCCGCGGCAGCGAAACAGGCCGCGGGCCGCGAAGTGGAAGTGATGATCGACATCGGCCACGGATATACCTTGAAGATGGCCATGCAAGCCGCCAAAGAATTCGAGCAACTCGGCATCTATTGGATGGAAGAACCTTTCCCGCCGGAAGCGATTGAGGACTATCAGCGCCTGTGCGATTCCACTTCGCTTCGTGTTGCGGCGGGAGAGCAAGACGCAGGCCGGTGGGCTTTCCGGCGTCTTATTTGGGAGGCTCATCTGGATGTCATTCAACCAGACATCTCGCGTGTAGGCGGTCTTACCGAAGCCAAGCGAGTTGCGTATATCGCGCATGAAGCCAACCGTGTGTGCGTTCCCCACGCCTTCCGTACCGGAGTTCTGGTAGCTGCATGTTTGCATTTGATTGCCGCGATCCCCAACTCCGCTTTTTTGGAATTCTCCGTTACTGAATCGAGCCTGCGCCGCGAATTGCTCCTGGAACCTTTCAAAGTGGTTGAGGGCAGGGTCGCGGTTCCGACACTCCCGGGGTTAGGAGTGGAAATTAACCCGGAGGCAGTAAACAAGTACGCGGTCGATACAGGAGTGTAATGAGCCGCTCCCTGGCAGCCGGGGAGGAGTTCTCCTTGGAAGTGAGCGTGACTTATTCGCAGAAGCCGGAGACCTTTCAGGATGCTCTAACACGACTCCTGTAAATATCGGCTGGACTGCCTTCCGTGTGAGTTTCTTGATGTATCGGTAAAAGCAAGGTTTTGATGGATACCTTTCAGATATAGGGCGCGCTGCAGCGAATTTGGAGAATACCGGTGACCATAGAATCCACGACGAAAGCGCAAGGAGATCCGGCGGGCTCCGCCCCGCGACTGCGCCGGGTTCTTGGACTTTGGGATCTGATCTTCTATGGCATTGTCCTTATCATGCCCATTGCGCCGGTGCCCATGTTCGGCGTCGCCCAGGTGCTCTCCCACGGCCACTTCGTCACCACGATTCTGATTGCCATGGTTGCCATGATGCTCACGGCCGTGAGTTACGGGCGGATGGCGTCCCTGTTCCCCACGGCGGGCTCCGCCTATACCTACGTGGGGCGGGGCCTCAACCCTCATTTGGGTTTTCTTACCGGCTGGTCCATGTTTCTTGATTACCTCATCCAACCCCTGATGAACGGCGTTTATGGAGCTCTGACTATCCAGCGCTTCTTCCCATACGTTCCCTACGCGGTCCTCGCAGCAATCTTTGTGGCCATGATGACCTTGCTCAATCTGCGCGGAATACGCGCTACCGCTTATGCCAACATCGTTCTCGTAACCATAATGTGCTTGGTGATCGGCATCTTCATGGTGTTGGCGGTCCGGTATCTTTTTCACTTCCAGGGTTGGCACGGCGTCTTTTCTATTCAACCTTTCTACGATCGCAGGACCTTTGATGCTCGCTTGATCTGGATGGCCACCTCTTATGCCGCGCTGACATACATAGGCTTCGACGGCGTAACCACGCTTGCCGAAGATGTGAGAAACCCCAAGCGCAACATCATGCTGGCCACTGTTCTCGTTTGCCTCTTTACCGGAGTTGTTGGAGGGCTCGAAGTTTACCTCGGCCAGCGAGTCTGGCCATCCTACAATTCCTTTCCCAACGTTGAAACGGCTTTCATGGATGTGGCACAACGTGTAGGTGGGCCCCTGCTCTTCCAGGCATTGGGAATTATCTTGATTCTCGCCTCCGTGGGAGCGGGTTTGACGGGGCAGGTGGGCGCTGCCCGGTTGCTCTTCGGTATGGGCCGCGACAACGTCCTCCCGCGGAAGCTCTTTGCCTACCTTGACCCCAAACGTAATACGCCCACTCTCAACATTTGGCTGATCGGCATTGTGGCGTATATAGGGGCTCTGTTCGTCAGTTATGAACAGGCCGGAGAGATCCTTAATTTTGGTGCTTTCCTCGCGTTCATGGGCGTGAATCTGGCTACCCTCTGGCAATTTGGTGTGGTGGGGAAGGTAGGGCGCAAACGTCTATGGCTGGGTGACGTTGTAATACCGCTGCTTGGTTTCATGTTTTGTCTGTGGATATGGCTGGGCCTCAAAACGCCGGCGAAGATCGTGGGTGGCTTTTGGCTCAGCGTCGGATTTTTATATAGCGCCATTAAGACTCGCTGGTTCCGCGACCGTCCAATCATGGTTGATTTTAGTGAGTCTTAATCGATGAGAGGCGTCGTGGCGATTCGCACCATGCGGGCTCGGGCCGAGCAAGGTACAAAGGAGATGATGGATGTTTTCTGATACCGCTGTGATGGCAAAATCCATATACACGGGCCTTTACGTAGCGGCCGTGTGCGACATCCTGGACGGCCTGGGCTATCGCAATCAAGCCATGCATCACCGCCTGCGGCCGCTATTGCCGGATCGAACGAAATGCGGGTTCGTCGGCCGTGCCCGGACCATCCGTTGGATGGAAGCGGACTATGTTGTGGAAGAAGATCCTTACGGTCTTGAAATTGACGCCATGGACTCGCTAAAACCGGGAGATGTAGTGGTGCATTCGACCGACTTCGCCGGTACGAATGCTCCGTGGGGCGGGCTCATGAGCACAGTGGCGAAGCGTAACGGCGCGGTGGGATGTATCTGCGACAGCCAGATTCGCGACTGCAACCAGATCATCGATATGGGGTTCCCCGTTTACTACGCCGGAATACGTCCTCTCGATTCCATGGGGCGTGGGATAGTCATGGCATACGATGTGCCGGTTAGTTGCGGCGGGGTGCTGGTAAAACCTGGCGACCTGATCTTTGCTGATTTCGACGGCATCGTAGTGGTTCCCAATCAAGTCGAAGAGGCCGTCATCGTACAGGCAAAGGAAAAAGTGCACAAAGAGAACCTGTCTAACAAAGAACTGTTAGAGGGCAAATCGCTCCGCGAAGTATTCACGAAATATGGTGTTCTTTAGACGTCTCACTATTGTGTCGTAAAGGTAAAGCCCGTCGCTCCGTTGAATAAACCCGTGTCAGGCTGATAGCTCGGAAAACGGAAATCCGGGATATTGAAGTCATACTGCATCCGCCCCACCAGGTTGTATTGGGTAAACGTCACCGGCGTTCCCGGACACAGGTGCCGGGACTCAGACTTATCGCCCTCCACTTTGATACCGTTGGAAAGCCCGATCGATGGGCTCCAGATGGGAACGATGGCGAAGTCTGCGGGGCCGGTCTCCAGGGACCCAATCCACGCGTCGCCTTGAACGCCCGTATTCGGATCCTGCTGCGATGCTGAGCACGGACTGTCCGGCCAACGCGCGCTGATATACGTAAGGTTGGGTTGGTGCAGGGCAAACCTGCAGGCGATTCCAAAAAATTGATGATGAAACAAATCTGCCTGGGGCGAGCAAATGCCGAAATCGGGCACGCTAAAATCCTGCGTCGGCAGTGAAATGCTCCTGGCACTGCCGGCCCGCACCTGCGTGAGCGCGACCGTGAAATGAAGCGTGACCGGCGTAGATCTCACCTGGTCGAAGAACGCCCGGCTCATCCGGACGCTAATCCAGGATTCGCTTGTCCCGGGAAGATACGTCCCGCTGGATCCCTGCCAGGAAGAACTCCAATGAGAACCGTTAGCCGCATCGACGGTAACCTTCGACGGACCGCTGATCAAAGCATATCCTTCCGCCACGCCGGATACCTGCAAGGGAATGCTTACCTGGACCAGCTTCGCGCGGATCAGGTACGCGGTTGCAGGGTGAGGCGTGTCCCGGAGAAGGGCCAGCTGGACCGGCGCTTCCTGCCCGGCGCTCGCACGAGGATAGTCGCGGGCCACAACGCTAGATTCCGATGATACCGCCATGCCGCTGAACACCAGCAGGAGTGGAAGCGCAATCAGAAGCAGCCGAGAGACCCAGACTCTGCGCGCTGCGTATTGCAGCACTACCACCATCCCGCAAAAGCATAAGGCGAGCGGCATCGAGAGGTCGCTCAAAGGGATGGAAGCACTGTCTGAGAAATGCAAGGAGATGGCAATGTATCCGACGAAGCAAACCAGCCCGGCAAGCAACGTCAGTGTCACTCGTGCGAAAGTAGCGGTGACGGTTGTAATCGCGAGCAGCGGCAATAGAATGACGGCTGTGATCAGGAGTAGATCGAAAAGAAGCCCGGGAACAAAGGACAGGGGATGAAATCCTGCTCTGAACAGCAACAAGCATTGTGCTATCAGGAGAGGTAAATAGAGAAATACCACCAGGAAGAGTGTCTTGGCGCCAAGCAGCTTCTTCCATTCATAAGGCCGCGTGACCCAGAACTGGCAGTCGCCAACCAGGGCCTCCGCATGGATCACCCGGGCGATGA
The DNA here is from genome assembly GCA_963750415.1 of uncultured Acidobacteriaceae bacterium. Lineage (GTDB taxonomy): Bacteria > Acidobacteriota > Terriglobia > Terriglobales > Acidobacteriaceae > PALSA-350. The sequence goes on along the minus strand of CAVVQX010000012.1, from coordinate 164,589 downwards.
GCAGCCACCAACTCACCGGGATGAGCACCGTCAGAAGTCCGGCAAGCAACCCCGCTTCCAACATACTGGGCAGAAAGGCTCCTCCAGCGACCGTATAAAGTGTGTTTCGGGATAGCCAAGTGTTGGGATATATCCAGACAAGAGCCCCCACCAGGGCCAGGGAAATGAGGATCTCCGGCCAGAAGTGGCGGAAATCCTTGGCAAAGATGTGCAGGATTTGCTTCATGCTTCCGCTTTTCCTTCTTCCCTCTTTCCTAAAGCAGCGCGGCCGGTTTTCGCGATGGCGAGAAAGATGGATCGCAAGGGGATAGGCTCAATCGAGATATCGCCGGCGGAAGGAAAGATTTCCGCCAGTTCACGCGTAGTCGCTTGACCATGGAAGTTGCTGTCGACAAATCGGATCACCGCATCCCCGGACTCGACCTGCAGCCAGGTGGACGGAATATTCTGCGGGACGGGCGCCGGCGTCCTCAGAGTGATGGTTATCTCGCGGAAACGATCGGAGAGAGCCGACATCTCTTCTGAAAAGAGGATCCGGCCTTGTTCCAGATAGCCGACGTGGCTTGCGAAGCTCTCAATCTCGGCCAGGTCGTGGGAAGAGAGGAAGATGGTTGTCTCCGGCGCCCGATCGAGTAAACCTTCGATGATCTCGTCGCGCACCAGCGGATCGAGGCCTGAGAAGGGTTCATCCAGTACGATCAGGTTGGGCCGGTAGGCTAGCGAGCTGGCAAACGCAGCCTTCATGCGCATGCCGCGCGAGAGATGTTTCAGCTTGCGTTTGAGTGGAAGTTCGAACTGCCGGACGAGTTGTTGTTCGAGGCCGCGATCCCACTGCGGATAGAAGGGCCGGAGATAGTCAAGCATCGCTTCGACCGTCATCCATTCTGGCACCTCCTGGTTTTCCGAAACATAGCCGATACGCTGGAAGTCCCTGCCCGCGAGATGCCGGCACTCGATCCCCATCACCTGCGCACGTCCTGAGGTAGGGCGAAATATATTCATCAGGAGTTTTATGAGCGTTGTTTTGCCCGCGCCGTTGGCGCCAATGAGAGCGTAGATGGCGCCCTCCGGCACCACGAGGGTGGCCTCGTTGAGGGCCGGCGTTGAGCGAAACCTCTTGGAGAGATTCTCTGCCTGGATCATATCCTTCATCGCTCCTTGCGGCCTCCATCCCTGGGCTTGCCGGGGCCCTCGGCGTCAGCGCTACTCAGCCGTTGCCAATGAGAGGAAATCGAAGTGAGCATCTCTTCACGTCCAATTCCCAAACGCTTTGCTTCTACAACCAGTTCTTCAATCTCGTGACCGAGCAACTGGGTGCGCTCCTTCTTGCTCGAGTCTGGAGGACTGGCCACCACAGTGCCGATTCCGGGGCGGGTCTCGAGCAAGCCTTCGCCGATCAGGTGGGTGACGATCTTATGAGCTGTGTTGGGATTGATCTTCAGTTCTTTGCTCAGAGCGCGTACAGAGGGAAACGCGTCCCCCGGACGAAGCTGCCCGGAAACCATGGCTTTCTTTGACGCGTAGACGATCTGCTCAAACAGCGAGATGCCGGCGCGAAAAGAAACGCGAAAGGGAATCACGGTGTGTACTATATCTCATAGTACAGCCCTGCGCAGCAATATTATTTCGCGCTCCTATTTGACCGCGCGGGAGCCTATCTTCCGCAAGACTTGTAAAGTCCTTCTCGGCCGGCTCGCGCGAATCGCCCACAGGGTGTATGCGATCACAAGCCAGACCATAACTGCTTCAGGAATCATGAGCCACGCGTTGTGGCCGCCCAGCCACTTCCACAAAACGAAGGCGAATCCAACCAGACCGACGCAGCCCAGGGCGGCTCCCAGTGAATCGAGGCTTGCAGCCAAACGGCCGCGGATTCTTCCGTCCGAGCCAATCCTGGCCTTGCGTTTTCTTTCATGGTTCTCGATCAAGCTGGCACTCGCTGGAAAAATGGCGGGGAACGCGAGAAAAAGTCCTCCGACGCCTGGTCCGAAGCGCTTTGCCATCAAGCCTGCCGCAACCGTGCACAAGCCTCCGAAGAAAAATCGTACTGCGAATTCATGCGGCGCTGTCTCTCTTAGAGACGACAAGTTGACTTCTATCCTCTTCATGTTTGTCTCTCGAAGAGGAGCCATAAGCCAAGCGATACGGCAAACCAGATCGGCATAAGCAAGAGGCTTGCGCTGAGTGCACTGGGCCTATACCGCCTGAGAACCCAGGCAACGACTAAGACGTAGACAAAAAAACCAACCGCGCCAAGCATCATCGATCGGCATTCCAGTGCGGCATAAGCCTTTCCGTCCTGGTGGATGGTGAGTCCAATGGTGGCAAGGGCAATGGAGGGTGCGGCTCCGAAAAGTCCGGCGAAACTCTTTGGACGAAGAACGTCCCCCAGGGCCGCAAAAAGGCTAACCACCACTCCGCCGATCAGAAACCGCAGGAAGAGAGTGGCCATAGAGAGCTAAACTGCTTTATCAGCTTTCTTGTAATCAAGGCAACCATACGGGACCTCAAGATCGACCGCATGCACCGGCGCAGATGAAGATGCTACGCTCGGCGTTGCACGCCATTTTCTGACATCCCACCGCGCGTAATCTTGACTGCGCAACTTGATGGGTTTTCCTCTAACCTCAGCAGTCCGAGGTACACCACAAGGATCGCAGCCTTTCAGAAGAATATAGACCAGTTTCTGTCGAGGGGCATCCTGGTCTGGTGCCCCCTCATCTTAACGTGGTAAGAGACCAAAAATTCGCGGGAGCAATTCGGGTGATCTTTCAATGTCGTGAGTGCTTCTCTTATAACATCCACCGGTCCAGGTTTCGCTTGAAAGACGTCGGGCGGCTCCTTCTGTGTCATTATCCGATTCGCTGTCTGCGCTGCAATCGGCGCGATTACGTGAGCTTGCTGCGACTTTTTCAGCGAAACCGCAATGTCGCCGGCGACAGCATGATGTCAGGCAAGTCAATAGATTTGGTCTAGGGAGGCCGCTTTTTTTCGCCCTTTCCCCAGTTGGGACAAGGGTGCATATGGCTTTGCTCGTTGACTTCTTCTGTCCTGAGATCAAGGCGTCTTCCGTGGGTTGGGAGGTTTGTATGGCTAGTCGGCAAGGAGCTTGTTTTTCTCAATTTGTTTATCGAACAAATCCCGATAATACGATCGACTCCATTTGTGCTTTCTGTTTTCTTACCGTAGGTACAGCCGAAAATAGGACAGATCTCCACCAACCAGAGTCCGCTCATCAGTGTATGAAGCAGATCGTCCAGCACCGCGAGGTAACGAAGAGCCCGGGCGCACTTGCACTCTTCACACTTGAACACCTGGCGTTTAAGGGCCGGGTTCGGGAATGCCGGGGGAAGCTCCGGAAATCGCTCCAGAAGTATGCCTGGTCTGCACATGGAGTAACGCCAATGCGCCGGCCCTTAGCTCGCTGGTAGATACTGCTCCTTCGTACTTGAAGCCGCGACCCCGCATGTGCCGCTATGCGGCAGTGCTCCCGAAATCTCGTTAAGCGCGAGCTGCGTCGCCGGGCTTTGGCAGGATTGCCACCCCGCCTAGAGCCAACTCCATGTTCGGCATCCGTAAGATTCCGGCCACCCGTCGTTCCTCTGGCGACAGACCCGTCGGCATGGAAGCAAAATGCAAATTACGCCTGTTGCACCAAAAGGAGTAGCCGCTCGCGCAGACCGCACGTTGTTGATCTTGTGAGGCCATCCCGATGGTGCAAGGACTTTGCTAGACTTTTCGTAGCAGATTGTCCAGCCTGCTCTGGCAGGTTTTTGGGGCTACACGCTTAAAGTATTAAGAGTTAAAAGGCGTAACCTCGTTGAGGGCAGGCCAAGTAAAGCGAGAGAACTGTCTTGGGACTGAAAGCTCGCTTTCGAGATAATTTCAAAGGCCAGAACCCTCGTAGCGGTCGGGCAACTGCGGAACCGGAAACACCCGGGCGTTCCTAACCGGAAAAGCCCGTGCTTCGGCCAGGTTGCACAAGCCGGCAATTCCTTCTTCTACATTCACAGAGAAGAATCTCGATACGTTTATGCGGATCCTGAGTTTGCGGTTGATTATCGCGTTGATTGTCGGCGTCACCCTGGTGTCGCTGGCCTCGTCGTGGTATGAGGTGCAGGCGGAGAAGGACGCTTTTCGCCGCGACCTGGAACGCAAAGCCGAAACCTTTGGCGAGAGTCTGGCGGGCAATGCGGAGTCGTTCCTGCAGGGCGCAGACATGCCGGGACTCGAACGGATGGTCCAGCGCTTCAATAACCGCGATCATGTGCTGGGAATCGGCGTATACGACCGGACTCTCTTTCCTTTGGTCGTCAGTCATGATCTGAGTGCCGTCCTGCCGGGCATGCCCTCGACACTCAGCACGGCAATGGCGCGCAATCAGCCGGAAACCAGCTACGCGCGGTTGCACTTTAAACGCCTTTACCTCTTCGCCGCGCCCCTGCATGCGGTCAATAAAAGCGTCGCCGGCGGTATGATCATCGTCTACGATACCGGCTACATCCGCGCCGAAATCTTCCGCGTCTGGAGCAGGGTATTTATCCACATTGCCGGCTTGGTGCTGGTCATTGTTGCCATCACGTTGTTGATCGTGCGTTGGAGCCTCGCCGGGCCGATTGCCCGCGCGGCGCAGTGGATGAATGCGCTCCGCACCGCCCGCCACTCGGTGCAGGTACCGGCCACGGATCTTGATTTCTTCCAGCCGCTGGCGCGGGAGATGGCGCCGCTTGCAGAAAGCATGCGCCAGGCGCGTGCGGCTGCGGAGATCGAAGCCAGGCTGCGGAACACAAACGAATCTCTCTGGACGGCCCAGCGATTGGCCGACCATGTCCGCACCCGGCTGGATGGCAGCAATCTGTTTGTGGTCTCGAACCGCGAGCCCTACGTTCACAACCGGCAGGGCAACACCATCACGGTTACCGTTCCCGCCAGTGGGCTGGTGACGGCCCTGGAACCAATACTTTATGCCTGCAACGGGACCTGGGTGGCCCAGGGCAGCGGCACGGCCGACAAGCTGACAGTCGATGAACATGACCGGTTGCAGGTTCCGCCCGACGACCCTCGATATACGCTTCGCCGGGTTTGGCTCACTGCGGATGAAGAGGATGGTTACTACTACGGTTTTGCCAACGAGGGCTTATGGCCGTTGTGCCATATGGCACACACACGCCCCACCTTCCGCGCCTCCGACTGGGAATATTACAACAGCGTGAATGCTCGCTTCGCCGACGCGCTGGCGGAAGAGATGGCGGGCGAGGCGCATCCCGTGATTCTGATTCAGGACTACCATTTCGCGCTCTTGCCCCGCATGATGAAGGACCGGATGCCTCATGCCAGAATTGCGATTTTCTGGCATATTCCCTGGCCTAACCCAGAAGCCTTCAGCATCTGCCCGTGGCAGCAGGAACTTCTGGATGGCCTGCTGGGTGCCGACCTGATCGGGTTTCATGTCCAGGCGCATTGCAACAATTTTCTCAGCACCGTCGATCGCGTTCTCGAAGCACGCGTCGATTGGGAACACTTTGCGGTGAAGCGCAAGGATCACTGGTCCTCGGTGTTGCCGTTCCCCATCAGCGTGGAGTTTCTTGAAACCGCGGAAACGCCGGCGAAGGGCATAGTGGCTGGGGAACGCAGTGCGTTGATTGCCGAATTGGGGATCGAAGCGTCGTTCCTGGGCGTGGGCGTCGATCGCGTGGACTATACCAAAGGAATTCTGGAACGCTTTCAAGCAGTGGAGGCGTTTCTGGAGAGTCATCCACGGTATCAGGATAAGTTCACTTTCGTCCAGATCGGCGCGCCCTCACGCAGCCACATTCCGCGCTACGCCGAGTTTCAAAAAGAGGTCGAGACGGAGGCCAACCGTATCAATGAGCGCTTCCAGCGTGGTAAGTGGAGGCCGATTGTATTTTTGAACCGCCAACATAATCGGCAGGAGCTGCTGCGCTACTATCGCGCGGCCCATCTGTGCATGGTGACCTCGTTGCATGACGGCATGAACCTGGTCGCTAAAGAGTACGTCGCCGCTCGCCAGGATGAGCGGGGAGTACTGATTTTGAGCCGATTTACAGGGGCTGCGCGAGATTTACGGGATGCTATCATCGTTAACCCTTACGATGTCCGGTCCACCGGTGAGGCGATTGCGCAGGCGTTGGAAATGGAGGTTGGCGAGATCCGTGACCGTATGCGCCGGATGAGACGCTCAGTGAGGGATCATAATATTTATTGGTGGGCTGGCACCTTGATTGGCGAATTGTGCGAGCTTCGGCTAAGCGGTAACGGCGTAAGCCGGGGTTTTCCGTCAGCTTAATCGCAAGATCAATTCCCGGGAGTCTGGGCATTTCAGATTTGTGACCACCATCCTTGCGCGTTAGAGGCTGGATCGGCGAGGAACGAAAGCATGAAGAATCGCAGTAGAACGAGGCCAGTCGGATGACGATCAACGGGCCGGATCCACTTCCACTGCCGCAAGCCGTGCTCGCACCCCTCACGCGTGCCGCAATCTTCCTTGTCGTCACTGTGATCCCGGAACCCGAAAGTTATGCAACCGTGCGCTCGTTTTGTGGCGACCTCGCCGGGCTTGTTCGTGCGGTGGAGTTCCGCGACCTCGAGGCCGGACTCACCTGTATCACGGCCTTCGGATCCGATGCATGGGACCGCCTCTTCGGGAATCCCCGGCCCGCCGAATTGCATCCTTTCCGGGAATTCCGTTCCGGGGACCGCCATGCCGTCGCGACTCGGGGCGATATGCTGTTTCACATCCGTGCCCAACGCATGGACATCTGCTTTGAGCTGGCAACCCAGATCATGGAGCGCATTGGAGACTCGGTTTCGGTTGCCGACGAGGTGCACGGCTTTCGTTACTTTGAGGATCGCGACCTTATCGGTTTCGTCGATGGCACTGAGAATCCGAGAGGCGACCTTGCCCTCGAGTCTGCGCTGGTTGGCCAGGAGGATGCTGCCTTTGCCGGCGGCAGCTATGTCATCATCCAGAAATATCTTCACGATATGAAGGCGTGGAATGCTCTGTCTACTGAGGCGCAGGAACGCATTATCGGCCGCAAGAAACTGTCCGATATCGAGTTGGATGATGCGGTAAAACCGAGCAACGCCCACAGCGCGCTGACCGTCATTGAGGAAAATGGAAAAGAGGTGAAGATCCTGCGCGACAACATGCCTTTCGGGCAACCGGGCCGGGGTGAATTTGGAACCTACTTCATCGGCTACTGCCGTACTCCGCGCATCACCGAGCTGATGCTCGAGAATATGTTTGTGGGCCGTCCACCTGGCAACTACGACCGGCTCCTGGATTTTAGCCGGGCCGTTACCGGAGGCCTGTTCTTTGCGCCCACGGCAAACTTTCTTGAGGACGCCGGTGGGCAGCCCCTCCCCGCACCAATAGCCGCGCCGCCCGTCGCATCGGATCCGCCAGTCGCATCCTCTGTGCCGGACGCATCACTTCGGATAGGATCGCTGAGAGGAGAACGAAATGAATAACCTCCATCGTGAGTTGGCACCCATCTCTGACGCCGCCTGGGCGCAAATCGAGGAGGAAACCACTCGCACACTCAAGCGCTATCTCGCCGGCCGGCGCGTTGTCGATGTACCGGCTCCCTGCGGAGTTGGTTTGCCGGCAGTGGCCACGGGTCACCTGCTGTCCATAGCCCCGCCTGCGGAAGACATCCTTGCCCGGCAGCGTCAGGTGAAGGCGCTGGTAGAGTTACGGGTCCCCTTCGAGTTGACCCGCGAGGCCATCGACGATGTGGAGAGAGGCTCAGAGGACTCCGATTGGCAACCCGCCAAGGACGCGGCCAGGAAGATCGCCTTCGCGGAAGACCGGGCCATCTTCAATGGTTACCCTGCGGCAAATATTCAGGGCATCCGCGAAGGCACCACCAACCCGGTCATGACCCTTCCCACCGATGTCCGGGACTATCCTGACGCCGTGGCTCACGCATTGAGCCAACTGCGTCTTGTCGGTGTGAACGGGCCCTACTCTGTCCTGCTTGGAGCTAAAGCTTATACCGAACTTGCGGAAACGCGTGACCACGGCTATCCGGTCCTCGAGCACGTCAAGCGCATTGTCGAAGGCAACATCATCTGGGCTCCGGCCATAGAGGGCGCGTTTGTCCTGACCACGCGCGGAGGTGATTTCGAGCTCAACATCGGGCAGGATATCTCCATTGGCTATCTCGCTCACACCGATGCGGTCGTCCGGCTCTATCTCCAGGAGAGCTTCACCTTCCGCCTCCTGACCGGCGAGGCATCCGTTGTGCTCGCGTCCTCTGATAATGCGTCCGCCTGAACACCCGGTGGTTTCCGATCAGGTATTAGGCAGTGATATGGCGCCCCGGTCCGCCTTGCCTAAATCGAGTTTGAGGCCGAAAATGAACGCGTCAAAGTTTCTAAGCGGCGTCGTGTTCCGCATGGAAGGGAAGCCATTCTCGTCATGGGAAACACTCGTCGGGATCGCAAATCGTCACCCATTTCGGAAATAGACGTCCTGTGGATCACCGCAGGCCTGGGTTGTGACGGCGATACCATCTCCATGACGGCCGCCACCCAACCCAGCATCGAAGACATTGTCTTGGGAGCCCTTCCCTGGATCCCCAAGGTGCATTTCTATAATCCTTTCCTGGCCACCGAGGTAGGAGACGACTTCATGAAGCATTTCCATCGGGCGGCGCAGGGGAAGTCGAACCCCTTCATTCTCGTGCTCGAAGGCTCGGTCCCCGATGAGACCAACAAGGAGGAGGGTTATTGGGCATCTTTCGGCACCGATTCATCCACCGGCCAGCCCATTACCACCTGCGAATGGATCGACCGGCTGGCGCCGAAGGCCTGGGCCGTCATCGCCGCGGGAACCTGCGCGACCTACGGCGGAATTCACGCCATGGAAGGTAATCCCACCGGATGCATGGGGCTGCCCGATTATCTTGGTTGGCAGTGGCGCTCGAAAGGGGATATTCCCATCGTTTGCGTTCCCGGATGCCCCGTTCAGCCGGACAATTTCATGGAGACGCTCTTGTATCTGCTCAACATGGCCGCCGGACGCGCCCCCATGATCCCACTCGACGATGCCCTGCGTCCCACCTGGCTCTTCGGTAGTACCGTTCACGAAGGCTGTGATCGCGGCGGCTACTACGAGCAGGCCCAGTTTGCGGAAGAGTATGGTTCGCCCCTGTGCATCGTAAAACTGGGGTGTTGGGGACCCGTGGTGCAGTGTAATGTAGGCAAGCGTGGTTGGATGGCCGGCATGGGCGGCTGCCCCAACGTTGGAGGCATCTGCATCGGATGCACCATGCCCGGTTTCCCCGACAAGTTTATGCCGTTCATGAATCAACCCCCAGGCTCATTGTTATCTTCGGCCGCCGTCCAAACCTATGGCCGGGCCATTCATGCGCTCCGCCGCTTCACGCAGGCCTCGCTCAATAAGGAGCCGAGCTGGCGGAAAAGGCACATTCGTCCCGTCAATCAGAATGATTCCGGAGCGGCTCACTGAAAGTGGGAGATGAGTGGCTGAATATGCAGCATCTGGAGTAGCAAAAAATGTCGATTGCGCGAACCGGTCGAAAACCGAAGAGCAGCAAGAGCCAGCCTGCTGACCCCAATGCAGACCTGCCCGATATTGCCGAAGCGGAAGCCGTACTTCTCGACCTCGCTCGAGTATTTGCCGATCCAGCCTTCAATCCTGTCCTCGATCATTTCACTGAAAATGGGCAGCCGCCGGCGCCGGATGCGCCAAACCTTGAGGACAAATACCGCGCACTGTTGGAGCAGATACCGGCAGTGGTCTTCATGGCGCATCTCGACCGGGGTATCAGCGAGGCCTATGTGAGCCCGCAGATTGAAGCAGCCCTCGGATACTCGCGAGAAGAATGGCTGGAGGATCCAGTTCGCTGGTACCAGCACATTCATACCGCTGACAAGCAACGATGGAGTCTGGAAGCTGCAGAGCTATTCCTTTCGGGCAAGCCGCTGCGATCCGCATATCGGGTGATTGCCCGGGACGGTCGCGTCATCTGGTTCCATTGCGATGCCCGCATGATGCGGCGCGAGGATGGCCGCCCATGGTGCATTCACGGCGTTGCCTTCGACATCTCAGACCTAAAACGCGTCGAGGAAGAACTCCAGGAAGAACGTAACTTCGTCTCCGCGATCCTGGACACGGTGGGAGCATTGGTCGTCGTGCTCGACAACGAAGGACGTATCTTACGCTTCAACCCGGCTTGTGAACTGACTACCGGTTACGCAATGGAGGAGGTTCAGGGCAAATACGTCTGGGACCTGTTTCTTCTTCCTGAGGAAGCAGATCGCTTCAAGACCATGTTTGAAGTGCTGCGTACCGATCTCCTTCCTCAGGACTATCAGAACTCCTGGCTCACGCGGCATGGAGAACAGCGCTTGATCGCATGGTCCAGTACCTTGCTTCCAGGCAGTGGTGAGACCGCCCATTACATCATTGCCACCGGCATTGACATCACAGAACGAAAGCATCTGGAAAAGGCCATCCTGGATATAAGCGCCAGAGAACAGCGGCGCATTGGGCAGGACCTGCATGATGGCCTCGGCCAGCATCTAACCGGCATCGCCTTCATGGCAAAAGTGCATGAGGCGAAGTTGGCGGAGCAAAAGAGGTCGGAGACTGAGGATGCAGCCAAAATTGTGAGGTTGGTGAACGAAGCCATTCATAAGACTCGCGAATTGGCCAGGGGGCTGCTGCCAGTCGTCTCCGATTCAGAGGGCCTGATGTCCGCCCTGCAACTATGGGCAGCTGAAGTGGAAGACCTTTTTGGAGTATCATGCCGTTTTCAGTGTGAAAGGCCTGTCCTCATCCATGACGACACGGTGGCCACCCATCTCTATCACATCGCCCAGGAGGCGGTGAATAATGCCATCAAACACGGCAACCCGCGGCAGGTCTTGATTCAGTTGACGGAAGAAGAGGGCAGGGCCACATTGCTGATTAAGGATGACGGTAAGGGAATTGCGGAAAATCCCGTGAACACCCAGGGTATGGGCTTGCACATTATGAATTATCGCGCAGGAGTGATCGGCGGCACTCTCGAAGCACGGCGAGACACCCCGCGAGGAACAGTGGTTACTTGTGTTTTTCCGGTGAAACACGGTGGGTAGCGTTCACATGGGTCAGATCAACAAGCCGCAAAGTGTCTCCCGCACCACGAAGAAAACCGTGTTCATCGTGGATGACCACCCGCTATTGCGCCAGGGATTGGGGTTATTGGTGAACCGCGAACCCGATCTTGTTGTTTGCGGTGAAGCCGAAGAGGCGCAGGCCGCAATGAGGGAAATTGCGGCCAAAAATCCCGACATCCTCATTGCAGATATCTCGCTGAATGGCCCGGACGGACTGGAACTCCTGAAAAACCTTCGCATGTTGTATCCGAACCTTCCCGTATTGATCCTCTCCATGCACGACGAGTCGATTTATGCCGAGCGCGCCCTGCGGGCCCGTGCCAACGGCTACATTATGAAGCAGGAAGCTACCGAGAAAGTCCTGGTGGCCGTGCGTCGGATTCTCGGCGGAGACATCTACTTGAGCGATCGCATGGCAAACAAGCTGCTTCATCAATACGTCAGCGGTGCTTCTGTAGACATGCATTCGCGCCTCTCCGCTCTTTCCGACCGTGAGCTTGAGGTATTCCGCCTCATCGGCGAAGGTCGCGGCACGCGCCAGATCGCCGAGAAACTACACCTCAGCATAAAGACAGTCGAAACCTACCAGGCCCACATTAAGGACAAGCTCTCTCTCCACAGCGGCCGCGAGCTGGTGCAGCACGCCATCCAAACCAACATGAGCAACAAAACCTCTTAGACCGTACTCGGCGCCTGCAGTTTCTTTTCCTGAGAAAACCCCAGCTTGACTTACCGTTGCCTCCAGGCCCGGAGGGCCGCCCGCTAAACGTCAGCCAGCCCGGAAGGACTGGGTACCCACAGGACGATGACGAGCGCCGTAGGCGCGACACACACTCTTGGCGACCTCTGACGTTGCAGGAAGAAAATCCCGCACCCCTCAGCTCCTGAGGTACGTTTCCAAAAATCCAAACTTCACCCCGGCCCCACCGCATCCTCCAGACATCTCCATAAGGGAACCCCTTATACCTTCGCAAGTATTTGGTATGAGAAAAAAATAGGGCCAGTCCTGCTTGTGAGTTCAATCCAGCTTCTGTTTCTATGGTTCGTCCCCGTGTAGGGGTTGTGTTCGGCGACCTGCCCACCATTCCCACCCAGGACACATTCGAGAGGAGCATCCAGCATATGGCAAAGGAAACAGCGCCTTACGGCCGAGTCACGCAGAAGAAACCAGCCGTGGCAGAAGTACACATAGTCTGGATTACCGCTGGCTTGGGTTGTGATGGAGATTCGGTATCGATTACGGCGGCGACGCAGCCCAGCGTTGAGGATGTTCTGTTAGGCGCGATCCCGGGCTTACCAACCGTGCATCTGCATAATCCGGTCCTCGCTTACGAGAACGGCGACGATTTTCTCAAGTACTGGTACATGGCCGAACAGGGAAAGCTCGATCCCTTCGTGCTCGTTGTAGAAGGTTCCATTCCCAACGAGAAGATCAAGAAAGAAGGCTACTGGGCGGGATTGGGAACGAATCCCAACACTGGCCAACCGATTACCACCAATGAATGGATTGATCGCCTCACCCCAAAAGCGCTCGCTGTGGTTGCCTGCGGCACTTGCGCTACCTATGGCGGTATTCACGCCATGGAGGGCAATCCCACAGGATGTATGGGTCTCGCCGACTATCTCGGCTGGGACTGGAAATCCAAGGCGGGACTTCCCATCGTGAATGTCCCTGGTTGCCCGGTGCAGCCCGACAATTTCATGGAGACGGTCCTTTACCTCCTGTATCAAGTTGCCGGCCTCGCTCCGATGATTCCGCTCGATGATCAGCTTCGGCCCAAATGGCTGTTCGAGAAAACTGTGCACGACGGTTGCGACCGCGCCGGGTCCTACGAACAGGGCGATTTCGCCACGGCTTATGGCTCTCCTAAGTGCATCGTGAAGCTGGGTTGCTGGGGACCGGTGGTGAACTGCAACGTGCCCAAGCGTGGTTGGATGGCCGGCATCGGCGGTTGCCCCAACGTGGGCGGCATTTGCATCGGTTGCACCATGCCGGGCTTCCCGGATAAATTCATGCCCTTCATGGACGAGCCCCCCGGCGCTAAGGTCTCGACCGCGGCGATCGGCATTTACGGCCAGGCCATTCGTGCGCTCAGGGCAATAACCAACGAAACCGTGAATCAAGAGCCTAAGTGGCGGCACCCGCGTGCTGAACTGACAACCGGCTACCACCCAAGTTCCTACTAACCCTCGACTGAAAAAGGAGCCAACCAGATGGGCACCATTACCGCTGAGCATCAGCAAGAAGCCGTTAAAAAAGGCCAGTTAGTAGAGATGAATTGGGATCCGATCACACGGATCGTCGGCAGCCTCGGCATCTTTACCAAGATCGACTTCGGCAAACGCAAGGTTGCCGAATGTCACAGCACTTCCTCGATCTTTCGCGGTTACAGTATTTTCATGAAGGGGAAAGATCCCCGCGACGCCCACTTTATTACCAGCCGCATCTGCGGCATCTGCGGTGACAACCACGCCACCTGCGCCACCTATGCGCAGAATATGGCGTTCGGCGTAAAGCCACCTCCGATTGCCGAATGGATCGTCAACCTGGGCGAAGCGGCCGAGTACATGTTCGACCACAACATCTTCCAGGACAATCTGGTTGGCGTGGACTTTTGCGAGCAGATGGTGAAAGAGACCAATCCAGGTGTTTGGGAAAAGGCAACCAAGACTGCTGCCCCGCACGCCGAACTGCACGGTTACCGCAACATTTCCGACATCATGACAGCGCTCAATCCATTTAAAGGAGCCTTCTATCTGGAAGCGCTGCAGATGAGCCGCATGACCCGCGAGATGTTCTGCCTGATGGAAGGACGCCACGTGCATCCTTCTACCCTGTATCCAGGCGGAGTCGGGACCGTACCTACAGTCCAGCTCTTTACCGATTACATCGTTCGGTTGATGAAATACGTGGAATTCATGAAGAAGGTTGTACCGCTGCACGACGACCTTTTCGATTTCTTTTACGAAGCCCTCCCCGGTTACGAAGAGGTCGGGCGGCGGCGGATCCTTCTTGGTTGCTGGGGATCTTTCAACAATCCCGATGTCTGTGACTATACCTACGCAAAAATGACCGATTGGGGCCGCGGCATGTACGTGACGCCGGGCGTCGTGGTCGATGGCCAGTTAGTCACGACAGACCTGGTGGACATCAACCTGAACATCCGCATTCTGCTGGGCAGCTCGTACTACGACGATTGGCAAAACGCCGAAACCTTTGTGAAAAAGGATCCGTTGGGTAACCCCGTCGACCAACGTCACCCTTGGAATCAGAGCACTTTCCCCAGGCCGCAAAAACGCGAGTTTGGCGGCAAGTACACCTGGGTGATGTCCCCCCGTTGGTACGACAAGCGCACGGGAGACTACCTGGCGCTGGACACGGGCGGTGGCCCGATCGCACGTTTCTGGGCCACCGCCCTGGCTGGAATCGTGGACATCGGCTACCTCAAGGCAACCGGCCACAGCGTAAAGATTTATCTCCCCAAGACCATGTCGAAGCCCGAAGTCGAATTCGAATGGAAAATTCCTAAATGGAGCAACGCGATCGAAAGGGATCGTGCTCGCACATACTTCCAGGCTTACGCGGCCGCGGCTGCTCTTTACTTCGCCGAGCAGGCCCTGGCCGAGCTGCATGCCGGCCGAACCAAAACCTGGAACGATTTCAAGGTTCCGGAAGAGGCGATCGGGTGCGGGTTCCACGAGGCCGTGCGCGGGGTGTTGTCGCATCACGTGGTCATCAAGAATCACAAGATCGCCAACTATCATCCCTATCCGCCAACTCCCTGGAACGCAAATCCGCGTGATAGCTTTGGCACTCCCGGTCCGTACGAAGATGCGGTGCAGAACACACCCATCTTCGAGGAGAACGGTCCCGAAAACTTCAAGGGCATCGACATCATGCGCGCCGTCAGAAGCTTCGATCCATGCCTACCCTGCGGTGTTCACATGTACCTGGGGGATGGCAAGGTTCTGGAACGGCATCATTCTCCGATGTTTGGGCAGCAACAACTCCCTTGAGCGGCATTGCGGGCGAACCCCGGGAAGCGTTGAAGGAGAGGCGTGGATAGCGAAAAGGAATTTCAGGAAAAAATGCGGCGGCTCGGCACGCTGGTCGGGGAAATCGACCAGGTGCCGGGCGGTGATTCCAAGGTGGCGGCCCGGGAGCTGGTCCAGCTTCTTATGGAGGTCCATCGCTCGGGGTTGGAACGAATCATGGAGTTGGTCTTTCAAGCAGGGAGCGAATCCGGAACTTCGGGTGGGGCGATCATCGATAGACTTGGCCAGGATCCGATCGTCCGCAACCTTCTTCTTCTTTATTCGTTGCATCCCGATGACCTGGAGACCCGCGTCTTGCGGGCGATCGACAATGCCAGAGCGCGTCTGCGAAAATTCGACAGTCGGGTGGAACTGGTCAGCCTTCATGAAGGAGCCGTTCAACTCCGTCTCCAGACTTCGGGTCATCCCCGCGGTTCCACAATCAAGGATCTGCGGTCCATCGTGGAAGGCGCTATCTATGATCTGGCGCCGGACTTGATGTCGTTGACCATCCTCGCACCGGAGGAGGAGTCTTCTTCCGGCTTTGTTCCTTTGCAGAGCTTGCTCAAGCACTCATTGGTGGTTCACAACGCGAGCGTGGATGGTGCCGATTGATACTGCATCGTTGTGTAGCGCAGAGAGGCTGAGGATGTCTGCTAACGGAACCCCGCCTACCTTCGATCAGGCATTTGCTACCCTCCGCCAGTTCGCCCGTGCGCGGCTCCCCGTCGAGCGTTGCGAGTTGTGCAGTACTGGTTTGGCCCATGAACATCCGCACCTAGTTGAGATTCGCTTGCGGCAGATTGTGTGTGCCTGTGAAGCCTGTGCCACTTTGTTTGACGGGATGGCGAACGGCAAATACCGGCGCGTGTCCCGGCGTGCGCAATTTCTGACCAACTTCGGGATAACGGATGTGCAGTGGGAAAGCCTGTTGATCCCGATCAATATGGCGTTTTTCTTCCTGTCAAGCGTGGAAGGGAAAATGGTTGCCCTCTACCCCAGCCCTGCCGGAGCCGTTGAATCCCAACTTTCGCTCGATGCCTGGAATGAGATCGTGCAGGAGAACCCGGTCCTGAGCCAGTTGCAGCCCGATATCGAAGCGTTGCTCGTCAACCGCGTCGGTCAAGCACATGAATTGTCGCGAGCCGAGTACTATATCGCACCTATCGATGAGTGCTATAAGCTGGTCGGCCTGATTCGGGCAAACTGGAAGGGGCTCTCCGGAGGCTCTGAAGTGTGGGCCGAGATAGGGCGGTTCTTCTCCGAGTTGCGATCATGTGCGGACGTTACCGACGGGGATGAAGGTCTATCGAACCCAACCAATTGATCTTGTAAGCGAAAGGAGATGTGCCGTGGCTTCGGAACTATTAGCAACAACCGCGAATGGGAACTCTGCCGACAAGGATACTCTTTACATGCTTGGGGGCGTGGCCATGATCGTCTTTGGAGCCGGATTGATTCTTTCCAATCCTACTGTGCGTGGATACATGTCGCAGATTGGGATCGGAAGCCTCGCGGGCGCTGCCATGCCCGATATCCAGCGCTATTTCAAGCTGCGGGCAATGTCAGAGCCGAAGCGGAGATAACTGCATGACGGAAACGTCGGGCGACGCCGCAGAAGCGGCGGAGACAACGGACCGGTACATCATCGATAGCCGGTCGAGCCGGTTCACAGTGCAAGCCTTTGCCACTGGGCTGATGGCCAGGATGGGGCACAATCCGACCATCGGCATTCGTGACTTCAGCGGCGAGATCCAGTTCAATCCTGACAAACTCGAAGCCGGCTCTTTTCGTCTGCTCATCAAGTCCGCGTCCTTGAGCGTGCAGGACGACATCAGCACCAAAGATCTTCGCGAGATAGAAAAGTTGATGAAGACCGAGGTTCTGGAGACGGAAAAGTTTCCCGAGATTGTCTATGAGGCTCCCGGCGTCCCGGTAACGAAGATGGCGGATATGCTTTATTCGGTCCCGCTCAACGGGAAGCTCACCCTGCATGGGGTCACGCGCAATCAGGCAATCGTCGTGCGGGTCGCATCATTAGGCAGCATGCTACGGGCATCCGGCGATTTCTCCCTTGACCAGACTGACTACAACATAAAACTGATTTCGGTTGCCGGCGGCGCACTCAAGTTGAAGGATGAGGTCAAGTTTTCCTTCGAGATCGTGGCTCGGAGACCAAATTAGCCATCAGGTTCTTTCCATTCCACAGGCACAGCCGCTTCCGGCCAAAGCTGTCCAAATTAGCGGATCAACTGCCTTTTTGACGATGTAACTTGATGATTGGGTTTGAAGAGAGCCTAGCTGAACAAAACTAAGGCTTCTGTTGATGGCTGTTTGTACGGCAACGACTTTCGAGTTGCGTTGATGAACGAAGGGCATGGCTTCAGCCGTGCCACCCGACTGTCGGGCTGGTGAGGGCTTCAGCCCTGAGGTACGTCTTTCCACAGTCGGTGGCAAAACCCTCCTTGGAAGGAGATGATCTTCGCTCCATGTGCCTCGAAAAGCGTACCCCAGCGGCTTCTAAAGCCATGTGGAGGGCAGACGCATCTACGGCACGGCTAAAAGCCGTGCCCTTCGTCGAGGCTCTTCCGCAGCCTTAATACCAGTGAATGCTTCCTGTGCTGTCCAAATTGGCCCATTGAAAAACCTAATTTGAACAAGACTGCCTTCCGGCCGTGGGTTAGCCACTTGGCTCAGCGTCATTTATCTTAAATTGGATAAGACTCATCAGGAAAAGGGCGGGTCGCAAACGACGCTGAAGCGATCTGCGCTCGAGAGTGTTCTTGGATATTCTTACCGGGTCAGAGATGCTGCGTCCGAATCAACTAGAGCTGGAAAAGCGGGTTCTCCGGGCCGCGGAAGCCGCTTTGTCCCGGCAACAATACGTCAGCGCAATCGACGTGCTTGTGGGAATGGGGCTCTT
Source organism: uncultured Acidobacteriaceae bacterium (assembly GCA_963750415.1). GTDB lineage: Bacteria > Acidobacteriota > Terriglobia > Terriglobales > Acidobacteriaceae > PALSA-350. Next base: position 146,477 of record CAVVQX010000012.1, on the reverse strand, counting down.
AACGCCCACCCACGTCGCTTCCTGGCGGAAAGGCCGAGTCGATTTCCTCGAACGGGTAATACAAGGGAATCTCAAAAAGATTTCTTTCTCCATGGCGATCTTCCGTCGCTGGGCACGAGAGAAGGGCCTCAAGCCCAGCGAGACTCAATATGTGCGCCGCACGCGGTTCGGAGCACAGGATTTGCAGTTCTCGAAAAGCGGAGATCCGGGTATCGAGAAGAGTTACCGCACGCACTTTGTAGCGCCGGCGCTCTCGAAGCAAAAGCAACAGCGGCTTGAAGAGAAACTCAACCAGCCCCCGAAACCTGTCGTGTTCCAAAACTTGCGCGAGTCCCAATGCTCAGAATGCGGTGCGGAAATTGCGCAGGGCTCCTTTCTTTCGATGGCAATGGAGCAGCCGCTTTGCCTCCAGTGTGCACGTTTTAACGACCTCGAGTTTCTTCCATCGGGTGACACGGCATTGACGCGGCGCGCTTCGAAGTACAGTGGGCGAGTGGTCGTGGTAGTCCGCTTTAGCCGGGCACGGGGACGCTACGAGAGACAGGGCATCCTTGTGGAAAGAGCCGCGATCGAGAAAGCCGAGCAGGAATGCGTGGAGGACGCCGATCAACGGGCGGCGATGCGAATCCGCGGGGCCGAGTCGCGGCGAAAACAGGATGCAGAATTGGCCGTTCAGATGACGAAGCAGATCGCAATGTTGTTCCCCGGCTGTCCGCCCCGTGAGGTTGCTGCCATCGCCGAACACACCGCCGCCAGGGGAAGCGGACGGGTCGGACGGACGGAGGCGGGCCGGAACCTGGAGGAACGCGCTTTGACCTTGGCGGTTGTCGCTGCGGTTCGCCACAGCCACACCAAATACGACGAGTTGTTGGCGAATGGAGTGGACCGCGCAACCGCCCGCCAACGAGTCGCCGACAGGGTCGAGGAGATTCTGGCGGCTTGGCGAAATTAGAATTTATTACGGCTTAGCCTTGCGTGCCAATCGCGTGGATTCAAGCAACCACTTTCCATCGAAGGCGCCCTTCCCTTCGTCATCCAGCCGTGCCCCGCCTGCCGTGGGGCCTGCCGTGGGAGCAGCTGACTTGCCTGGTGCAAGTTAAGGGAGGAATGAACATGGGAAAGCGGTGTTTGCACTCCAGGCCCGGAGGGCCGGCACCAAAATCAGCCCAGCCCGGAAGGGCTGGGGTCCATAGGCAGGCCGTCGAGCGCCGGAGGTGCGGCACCACACTCTTCGTTTGTTCATTAAGAGCGCAGCCGACCTGTCCCGCCTGCCCCGGCCTGCCGTGGGGCGATCTGCAGTTTCTCACACACCCTCTAAAGGCATCATGAATCCGTTGCCATCTCAAGAGCAGACGATCAACAGAAGTAACCTGATCTCGTTCGGCCAAGCTCTCTTCAAAACAATCAACGTTGCTTGATGAAAGTGCCGTCGTGTAAATCGGCCATTGCCTGCCGCAGCTGGTCCTGCGTGTTCATCACAATCGGCCCATACCATGCAACCGGTTCCTCGATCGGCCTGCCCGACACCAAAAGGAATCGTATGCCCTCGTCGCCCGCTTGCACCACGATCTCGTCCCCGCGGTCAAACAGCACCAGGGAATGATTACGGGCATCGTAGACAGGTGGCGCTTCCGGTTTTGCGGCTTGCTCCGTCAGAACCGCGCGGGGATTGGAAGAGTCCCGAAACGTTCCCGAGCCCGCGAACACATAGGCGAAGGCGTTGCGTGTAGTCTCGACCTTAATCCGCTTCCGATGGCTCGGGGCAACCGAGATATCGAGGTAGTTAGGATCAGCGGCCACTCCTTCCACAGGTCCCCTCTTTCCCGCGAACTCGCCGCAGATGATGCGCACATGGGTGCCATCATCCTCGGTGACCTCGGGGATCGCGCTGGCGGGAATGTCCTGATAACGCGGGTCAGTCATCTTCAGCGACGACGGCAAGTTGGCCCACAACTGGAAGCCATGCATGCGGCCCTGTTGATCGCCTTTGGGCATTTCTTGGTGCAGGATACCCCTGCCGGCCGTCATCCATTGGACGTCGCCGGCGATCATCTTTCCCCGGTTGCCGAGGCTATCGCCGTGCTCGACCGACCCGGCGAGCACATAAGTAATGGTCTCGATCCCGCGGTGCGGATGCCACGGAAATCCAGCAATGTAATCTTCAGGATTCTCATTCCGGAAATCGTCCAGTAGCAGGAACGGATCAAAATCCTTGGTTTTGCCGAACCCGAAGGCGCGTTGCAGCTTTACGCCGGCGCCTTCGAGGGTGGGCTTGGTTTCAATGATTTGTCTAACTGCGCGGAGTGACATAAGTACCCTTTCTGGAGCAGGGAAACCAGCGGTCTGGGACGTCTGCCCGGCTTCGGAAGTTCAAGCCTTTACGAATTGCACGTCGAGTGTGATGGTGACTTCGTCACCGACCAAGATGCCGCCGCCTTCGAGCGCCGCATTCCAGGTGAGGCCAAAGTCTTTGCGGCTGATCTTTGTCGTCGCCGATACCGCAATTCGGGTGTTGCCCCACGGATCCTTCGCAGGCGGAGTAGGGCCTTCCACATCAAAAGCCACCTTGCGCGTCGCGTCCCGAATCGTCAGATCTCCCTCGATGGCCAGTTCACCGGCCCGGACAAGGCTGATGCCGGTGGATTTGAAGGTTAGCGTGGGGAACTTCTCCACGTCGAAGAAATCGGCGCTCTTCAGGTGCGCGTCACGCTGCGCATCTCGGGTTTCGAGAGAGCCCGCTTCAATCAGGGCCTCGACCCGGGATTTTGCCAGGTCGGACTCGTTCAGCGTCAACGATCCCGTGACTTTGCCGAAATGGCCCTTCACGTTGGAGATCATCATGTGCTTGACCTTGAACTCAGCAACGGAGTGAGCCGGGTCAATGTTCCAGGTTGTCGTGGCGGCGGTGGTGGTTGGCGAGGTGCTCATGGTGGTGGTATCCTTTCCCTTGCTTAGATGCGTTAACACGATAATCGTTTCAACAACTATAAGGCCCTGAAAAAACTAACCGACTTTGCTACGAGACTGGTGCAGTAGTTCGGTGAGTGCCCGAAGCCGGTCTCGTCCCAGGTGGCCTAGTTGCTTGTAATGAGTCTCCTGCACCGGTTCATCAAGGCGGCCCAGGAGCTTGAGCCCGAGGGGCGTAATCCGGGCCATCACCATTCTCCGGTCTTTGGCTTGCCGGGATCGTACGATCAGGCCGCGTTTTTCCAGGCGGTCGAGCAGGCGCGTTATGTCCGGGTCCCGCGTAATCATGCGGCTGCCAATCTCACCGCAGGGAAGCCCCTCCGGCGCCCCGCGCAGGATGCGGAGCACATTGTACTGGGTCGGGGAGACATCTTCGGCCTTGAGAACCGTGATCAAGCCGCGGGACAGCATGTCCGTCGCACGCAGCAGCTCCAGGAAGACAGCTTCCTCGGGATGGGCCGGGCGCCGTTTCTGGTCCGGCTGAATCGCTTGCTTCATGCAACAACATTAATCGTTTCAACGACTATTGTCAAGACGCCCATTAAAAGGCCGGGATCTCGGAGGAATTGGCAGCCCACAGGTGTTGTGCCGCATAGGCTCGCCACGGCCGCCACAACTCCGCACGATGGAGCAGGCTGACCGGAGTTGCGGGTGCACCGTCGACCTTTGCTGCGCCGCGAAGCAATCCGATATCCGAAGCAGGGAAGGCGTCCATCTCGCGAATTGCACGCAACGTAATGTATTGGGCCGTCCATTCGCCAATTCCAGGGATAGCGCGTAGACGGGCAATCGCTTCTTCCATCGACCCTAGCGGACGGAACAGGTTAGGATCGCTCGCTGCTGCCTTGGCCAACGCTTGCAACGCTCTCGAACGGGCTGCCGGCATGCCGACTCCTATCGCTTCAATGGAGGCCAGACGTTTCGCCGTGGGAAAGGCATGGGTCAGGCCCGGATGAGTCGAGACACCTTCTGTTACAGGTTCGCCGTGGAGCGCCACCAGTTGCCCCGCGAGCCTTCTTGCCGCGGCGACGCTCACCTGCTGCCCAAGAACGGCGCGTACCGCCAGTTCAAATCCATCCCAACCGCCGGGCGCACGCAGGCCTGGCCGCTTTGCGACCCAGGGAGCGAGCCGCGCATCGTGTGCGAGGTGGGTGTCGATCGTCTCGATGTCGGCGCCCACGTCGAACACCCGGCGCACCCGGCTCACGATCGCAGGCAGAGATTGAACATTTGGAAAGTGGATCGTAACCTGCAAGCTATTTTTCTTTGCCAGGTGCGAGATCACCACGCTCCCCACCGAACTGCCGATCGCCACCGTTCGCCGGTAGCAGCCATTCTCCACCACTTCCACGCCGGGAATCGCGCGTGCCTTGAGGAAATCAAGCATGGACTCCCAGTCATACGGGGGCCGATATCGCACATGCAGCGTAATCCCTGCTTCTGCATGCGGACGATTTGCTGCGGTTTTTCTCCGTAGCGCGCTGGGCGGCCGGTGAAAGAGCTGGCGAAACACTTCGTTAAACCGCCGCACGCTGTTAAAGCCAGCCGCTAATGCAACCTCTGTCATCGGCATTTGAGTTTCATGCAGCAGGTGTTTGGCGAATAGAACCCGCCTGGTTTGGGCCACGGCAATTGGCGAGGCTCCAAGATGTTGCAGGAAGAGTCTTCTAAGCTGGCGTTCGCCAATGCCGAGCCGTTCGGCGAGCGCATCCACACTCTTGCCATCACCATCGAGGGCGCCATCCTCAATGAATGCCAGAGCCCGCGAAACGGTATTGGAGGTTCCGCGCCATGAGGCCATTTCAGGCGCCGTCTCCGGGCGGCAGCGCAGGCAGGGGCGATACCCAGCCTCCTGGGCGGCGGCCGCAGATGCATAAAAAGTACAGTTCTCATATTTTGGCGTGCGCGCCGGGCAGACGGGCCGGCAGTAGATACCAGTGCTCTTCACGCCAACATATATCAAACCGTCAAATCGAGGATCACGGCTCTGTAACGCTCGGTAGCAGGTGTTTCTTTCGGGTAACTCCATACCTCAAGTTTCTCATCTTCGCGGGTGAAATCTCGCGGTTTTCGGACATGGTCAAAACAGTAAATCAGCCGGATAATTTTGGATCTCCGCGTGCCTGGTTCACAATATTCGTGATGCCGCGTCACTGGGGAGCGACCCAACCGGTGGAGAGTTCCACACGCAAGGGTACCGTTCCGATGCTCTTATTGCCAGACTCAGCGGAGATCGTAAACTCCTGCCACCCCGGCAACTTGGTGGATGGCGCTGCTGCCTGCACCCGAAGAAAGTACTGGCTATGGGGCGCGACCGAAGCAGGAGTAACAGGTGTGACCTTCCATCCATCCGGCGCCTTCACAGAAAGACTTACATCCACGGTCTTGTCCGAAGGATTATCGATGACCAGGGGAATAGCGAGCATTCCGTCAACGTGAATGGAAATCTCTGCGGGTACGATATCTGCCAGGTGATCGAGGCCGTGGGCCCGCCAAAATTTATGGTAATAGCTCCATGGATCGCCAATCTCAAGCGACGGCTCCGCATGCTTGGCAGCAACAAACCCGGGTGCACGCTGATAGGGAATAGCGCCCGGCACCACGCCGGCGAAGACATCATCGGTCACACCCGACGGCACCAGAGATTTCCCAAGAATCAGCCGCACGGGCCCGGTCGCGATTTTCGCGATCTCATCCGGCGAGGTTTCCAGGGTATTGTTTGCTATATCGGTCACAATTTTCTCGCCCCCCTGGGATAGGTGCGCGCTGAATACCTCAGCAGCCAGCATCCCGTAGCTCACATGGCGCGAGGGCGAAATGTCTTTCGACGAATACTGGGGGCCACGCCCGGCGAAAATGTCATGCGTGGGATTGTAAAAGTAATAGATTTTCTGCGGCTGCCACGGGCGAAGACCTTCGGTCAGATTCATGTTCTTGTCCGGATTGCTAGCGGGAGATACCTGTTCAGAAAAGACAGTTGGGTCGCCCGCCAGATCGAAGGCCTCGGTTGCGAGTACGCCAGAGGACTGATGATCCGCGTGGTTTTCTCCAGTTGTGAAATCGGGGAGCCAGGTCAGAATCACCGCGGGCTGGGTAATGCGAATCACACGGACCAACTCGTCCAGGCAGTGGCCGTGGCCGCAGTGTTCCAGAGAGTTTAACACATTCTGGCTCGCGGTATCATGGCCACCGAGGAACCACACGTTGGTGATGCCCAAGGTAGCTACGGCGCGTCGTCCCTCGATCTGGCGAATATTGCCCAACGCTGCGGCCTGTTCCGGCCCCACATCGTTGTTTCCTCCGTCGCCGGGGGTCTGATACACCACTGCCACCCGTTTGTGGTTATCGTATATCTCGCGGGCCAGGTAAGCCGTGACCATCACTTCATCATCAGGGTGGGCTACGACGACGAGAATGTCCACCTTGAAACGGGGGTCCGCCGGGCGGTTATTTGCCAGATAGCTATCAGGCTTCAGGACGGGCGCACTCTGGGCACTTGTCACGTTGGTATACAGGGCGGCGAGCTGCCCCCCGAACAATATGATCTTCATAGTTCCGCTGAAACCAAGCCTGGTCATGCAATCACCATGGTCTTTTATAGAAGCGTAGGGTGGGAATTCGCGCGCGTGTTGCGCCGCGCGCAACAATATTCAATCTAGCGTTCGCGAGCGGCTCGATCAAGGCCGTTGATGCTTTATTTGTCGCGTTCAATCGATAAGGTCGGACAATCGTCAGGACTATCCCGCCGGACCAAGAAAAGTGGGTACCTCATCTGCTCGAATGCGGACAAGGTACCCAGGCGAATAAGTCGTTATAGGCTGCGACTGCGCAGCTTGTCAGAAATAAAGCTTCAACGCGAGTTGTATCAACCTCGGGTTGTTGCGCAACGCTGTGATTGCACTAAACCCATTCGGATTTCCCGGTCCCGTGCTGGTAAAGCCACCCGTGTTGCCGGGCTGGTTGAATTGCGGCGTGTTCGTAAGATTGAACGCTTCGGCGCGAAACTCAAGCTGACCAACGCGCTCGATTGAGAACTGCTTGAACAACGAGAAATCGAGGTTGTTGAAGTGAGGGCCGCGCGCCACCAGTGGGCTCCCACCCAAAGGTGAGTAGTCGGCTTGGCCAATCGCCGTCGCCTGCGGCGGAGCCGCCAGCGCATCCGGATTCAGCCATTGCTTTTGTGTACGCCCTCCCGCGTAGAGGTCCTTCCCGGGAATGATGTCGGCGTAGCAGCCAAAGTCGGCTGTGGTGGCGACTGGGCAGTTGATGGGAAAGGGCTGGCCACTTTGGAAGGTATAGATGTAGTTAGCAGCCCATCCGCCGATGAGGGCATCCACCGCGCGGTTGACATTCTTCAAGTACATCCCGCTGCGCCCGATCGGTAGCTGATACTCGCCGGCAATACGAACAACGTTGGCCGCATCCGTGTCACAAAGCGAATAGTCTCCGGCCGTCCCGAACCCCGGCAACCACTGAGCGCGGTAATTTTGTGCAGCAGAGGCGTAGAAGGCCCGGTCCGTCATGCACTTGCTGTAGGTGTAGTTGGCCAGAAGGTTCAACCCGAAACTGGTCTGATGCTGGTAAGTCAATTGCATCGAGTTGTAGGCGGCTATCCCATGCAATACGCTATAAAAAGGATGGAAGGTGGCGAGGTTGAAATCCAATAGATTGCCTTGGGCAATCATTCCCAGGGCGAACAGTATCAGCGCACGCTGAATCGCGTGAGTGTATATCCTGCGGTCACTCCCGTTCATTCGCTTGCGCTTGGCGATAGAGAACGAGAGCGAGACGCCCACCATGAACATGAACAGGGTCCAGATCACGTCAAAGAAATGCAATCCGGCCCAGGGGACATGTTCGAATTGGTCGGCCATTGCGTTGGTGAACCGGCCGGGCCAAACCTTCGCCAGGCTTCGCACCAATTGCTGGCCGCCGATGATCCAGAACATATCGAAACTCCGGAGGCCATCCAGCGACAACAACCGGGCTTTGCGCAGCGCACTGGCTTGCGGGTCACAGGGGCTCATCGGTGGGTAGTCGACTGGCTGAATGATGTCTGTCGCGATCTCCTCCACCCTTTTCGCTGACGATGTGTGACCGTACGGTTTCGTTGAAGTCAAGTAAAGCCTATAAAGGGGTCATTGTCTTATCCGGTATCGACCGCGATGTGTACTCTATTTGCGCCCTCGAGTTCAAATAGGAACCCATCCTCCGGCGCGACGCTTCATGGACGGCTGAGTGAATCCGCGAGTGAGTTAGCCATGAAAATCCTACCCAGGCGCGTGGCCTCGGTTCATGGATCACGACGAGAGAGGAAACGTAACCCGCCGCAGTACCGGCGCATTGCCGATCGGAACCAGCATCACGCTGACTTCGGATCCATCTGACTGGCTGAGCAAATTTCCCTTAAGCGCCACCAATGGTTGGTCGAATGGGTGGAGCGGGTCAGTCCCATCCTTTATATATACGGGCTGCAGCCCGAACGATTGCCATCTGCGCGAGGCCGGAAGATTCAGCGGGTTGTATTTGCCGGGCGTGGGTAAGAAATAGGCATCTTCAAAGCCCGCAACCGGATAGGTCTTCACTACTTTCTTATCGGCCGCAATGGGTTGAGCAAACAGTAGGGCTCCATATTGAAGCGCGACCTCTCCGTTGACGGCAGGGACCTCCCGGATGGTGGGCACGAAGTTAAGATGCACGGTATCCCCAGCCTGCCACTTTTTCTTCACAATCCAGTAGCCGCCTTCCTGAACAATGCTGGCGTTCGCGCAGGTTACGGTCGTTCCCTTGGACCATGCCGGATCACGAAAGAAGACCGGGAACTCAATTTCACGCTCCGGTTGGATGGTGAATTCGATGGTGTTCTCAAATGGATAGTGGGTTCTTTCCTCGATGCGCACTTGGGCATGATCGACCGAGGTGGTTACGGTGCACGGTCCATAGAGCACGGCGGCCAGGCCTCCGCCTCCCGTGCCTCATCCACATTCCACGAACATAAAGAGCCGCAACCGCGGTTGCATTTGGGTTACAGCAAACGGCCACATCCGCCTGGGTAGGCGAGAATTTATTGCTGCGATCCTTGGTCACACCGTCCGGCGCCAGGCCATCACAGTGCAGTCGATTGTCGGTGGTGAGGTAGGTGATGGCGGTGCCATCCGCCAATCTGGAAGCCTGCGCGGCGTTAAACCAGACCTGTTCGATCTGGTCGCCGAGCAGAGCCACACCGGTTTTCTGCAACGCCGATTTCGAGGGAAAACTGTATCTCTTTCGTGCCGCAATATTCGTATTGCGTGAGGGTAGGGTCCGGCTTCAGGTTTGATACATTTTCCTGGCTGATAGCTGAGCCGCTGGGTTCGATGTAGCGGTTCAACTTGTCGAGCGCGTTTCGGGAAGCGCGGCCCAGGTCCTCCCTCCCGGTGGTCATCCACAACCAGAAGGGCACACGGATGGTTTCATAAGTATTCGCGCCGTGACCCACATAGCCGGAGTCCAGGTTCAGGAGCGAAGGCAGGCTGGTGTCTGCATTACTCGCATTACGGCTGACGTCCAGGTAGAAGCTCAGAGTGAAATCCCGATACTTCGCATCTCCGGTCAAGTCGTGCAGTCTCTCCATCACGTCGGAAATCATCACGTCGTGACTTAGCCCTTCTCCTCCTACCGTGGTTGTGCCCACGTTGTGAGGGAAGGGGGTCTTCCCCGACCCATATGCGGACATGGTCAGATCGGTGGCGCGGACGATGGCCTGCATTACCTGCTGGTTCCCGGTTAGCTCGCAATAATCTACCGGAGGCGCGCGCGGAGCTACAGCCGTGGCTCGAGATTCTGGATCGCATGCTGGCTGCCGCCGGAGATCTCGATGGCAAGAGGCCGCTGAGTGGGGAAGAGGTGGGCAGGCATTTCTCTCTCATCCCTTACCGGTACGATCCCATTCCCCGGCGCGATGAACGGTTTCAGGATTCGTACAACATGGGGGTCAACGCGGAGGCGATGATCTTCGATCCTGAGATCCCTCCGTTTCCCAAGACCATCATGCTGTATTTCAAACGCATGCGCGAGATCGATGTGCCGGAAATGATGGCCAGCATCGTGAACGAGACCAGCGGCAAGCCATGGAAGTATTACCGTGACATGACGCGGCAGCTGTGGGACGAGGCTCGCCACGCGATGATGGGAGAAGTTGGATTCGTCACGATGGGGATTGACTGGTCGACGATTCCGTTGAATTTTACCTGGTCTCTGGGCATGAACACCCTGCTGACTGCCAAGGAAAGGCATGCTGTTCTTTACACCATTGAGCAAGGGCTGATGCCGAAGAAGATGGCAAGGAGTATGAGTGGGAAGTAGCGATCGCGTCCAACAATCCGCTTGCCGCCATGATTCAGGACTACGACTGGGCCGATGAGATTCTGCATGCGCGCATTGGCCGCGATTGGATTGTGGCCGAGATTGGCTCGCAGACGAAGGCTATGGCATATGGCGACCAGGCCTGGTCGAAGATCGTAGTCGATTGGAAGAAGTGGAAGGACGACGGCCTCACCGAGCATCGGAACTGGTGGCCTGAAGTTTATCGCCTGGTATGCCGGCGCCAGGGGATTGAGCCCGATCCGGAGTTGCTGGCTTACAGCACAACCTATGAGCATGCGCGGGCCGATTTGAAAGACGTTGCCGGCTAAACCCGTGAGATGCTGAGTCATGCTCGAGTCTCACGCCGTAGCGAAACGCATCCGCGGTCCCTTGCCGGTCTTTCTCTGCCTGCTCTTCCTTACGCCCAGTCTTTTTGCCGCTTCGGCCAAGCTGGTGGTGAAGAATGCTCGCCTGTTTACGATGGCTCCGCAACAGCGCGATCCGTTCATGGGCTACCTGGTGGTTGGCGAGGACGGAACCATCGTTGCGGTTGCCATGGGAGATCCGCCGGCCAATCTCAACGGAGCGCCGGTCTTCGACGCGCATGGAGACTGGATCCTTCCCGGGTTTGTCTCTGCCCACAGTCATCTTTGGCAAGCTGCGTATCGCGGACTTGCCGGGGACAAGACTCTCATCGACTGGATCGACGATCTGTACATAAAGAGGGCCAGCAAGGCTAGTCCGGAAGACATGTATTGGTTTTGTCCGCTGGGGGCGCTCGATCATCTGCAGCATGGCATCACAACTGCCTACGACTTCAACTATAGCCGGACGAGTTGGCAGACGAGCGACAGCGATTTTGATCAGTCACAGTTTCGTGCGGAGATGCAGTCAGGCATCCGTTTTGTTCATGGGTATGAGCCGGAATGGATAGTTCCGGGAGCTAACGTTGACCACGCACGCAAACGGCTCAAGGCGTTTCTTGATTGGACCGCGTCTCAGCCGCAGTCGTCAGGTTTTCTGAGCGTCATGATCGATGGTGCTACGGCCTTCCACAATACATACCAGCAAGCGGTGATGGAGAAGGCGCTCATGGATGAGTTCCACCTGATGAACCAGAGCCACTACCTGGAGCCTCCTGAGTTGGCAACGCAGAAGGAGGAGCGAGCCAAGTTTCGCTGGTTTGTCGACAGCGGCCTGCTTTCGAAGCAGCTTATCTTTGGGCACTTCATTCACGCGGACGACTCCATTCTGCAACAGACGGCCAAGCATGGGGTCGCGATTGTCTGGAATCCGCTTTCGAATGGGCGCATGGCGTCTGGAGTTGCGGATATCCCGAAGTATCTGAAGATGGGAATTCGTGTGGGCATGGGCGTCGATGGAGAAGCCAGCGCCGATCTGGCGGATCCCTTTGAGAACATGCGCGCGGGGCTGTTCGCTGTTCGCGACAAGTATGAGGACGCGACGGTATTAAGTCCCTACCAGGTACTTTGGCTTCATACCATGGGCGGCGCGGATGCGTTGGGAGTGAAGAACAAGCTGGGCAGCCTGGAGCCCGGGAAGTTTGCCGACTTCGTGGTGATCAACCCAACGCGTCTGGGCGCGGTGTTGGAGGATCCTTATGCAAACCTGGCCTTCGTTACCGGCGAGCGGGATATCGACGAGGTCTTTGTCGGAGGCGAACTCAAGGTGGAGCACGGTGAGATGCTGCATCAGGATATGGCCGGCGTTGAGAGGGAAGTGCACACGCGCGGTCAGTGGAAAACAGTGACGGTATCACTGTAACGGCAGTGCGACACAATTATCTGGCAACCACAGGCAGCGTAGTGGAGGGACCTGCTGTTCCTTTCCGAGTTCCAACACAACCTCTTTGGCCCGGATCTTTGTTGCAGAACTCGAGTTTTTCTGGGGATAACTTCTCTCATCTTGTGTAACGCGACCGAACGCTAGTCGGGCCGATGACTTTCCTACCCGCTACTTCGACGGTGTCTTATTCTCGAACAGGAAAAGCCCGCTCTTGCCTCCTACCGCAAAGTCGAGAGTTCCGTCTCCGTTGATATCGGCGACAGGGATTTCGATGCCTCCCCCGGTGCGGCCTCCGTAGTCGATCACATGCCGAGCCCAGTCGACGTTGTGGGTTTTTGGATCGAGCATGCGCTCGTACCAGTACACTCCTAACGGCTCGCGCGCCCCGGGATCATGCCCGTTGTGGGCCATGTAGCGTTTGCCGGTGAGCAAGCCTATGTTTCCAGTCTTACGAAAATCCACGAGCGTCACGGCGTGCGGTTGTGACCAGCTGTCATCAATGACATGCTTGACCCACTTGCCATCGCTGGTGTGCTCCAGCCAGAAGAGGCCGTACCCGTGGGCCATGGAGGTGATGATGTCGGGACGGCCGTCCGCGTTTACGTCGCGCACGTACATGAAGCCGAGGGCGTCTTCGAAGTGCCAATCCGGATGAAAGGTCCAGTTCTTTTGCCGCGGATCGGGGGGCGCTTCCAGCCAGCCTTTCGGAGTGAGGATGTCGTTGCGGCCGTCCCCGTTTATGTCGCCCACGCCGATGCCATGGCCGTAGCTGTGGTCGCTGACGATGTGCTCCACGATTCCGCCGTGCTTATCCCGCTCGTACCAGGCGAGGGGACGGTTGTCTCCGAATTGCGGCAGGATCTCCTCGGCTTTGCCGTCGTTATCCAGGTCGACCAGGAAGGAAAACTCAATCGATGAGCCGGTGGCAATGGGATGCTCTTTCCACTTTTCGCCGGTTTTTCCTGGATTATGCCACCATGCCAGTTTCTTACTGAACCAGCCGGAGGTGACGAGGTCGACGTAGCCGTCGCCATCCACGTCGAGGGGCAGGGTCGACAGATCGTCTACGTAGTTGCTGATGTAGTCGATCTCGCGGAAGTGATGCTTGGTCCAGCGCGGTGCTTCATACCAGTATTCGCCGGAAACAAGATCGAGCTTGCCATCTTTGTTGATGTCGGCAAAGACCGCGGTTTCCGAGGCGCCGAGGTCGATGGTGTGTTTCTCGAACGGGATATCTTCGGGCCGGCTGGCAGACCGGACGGAACAGGTGGCGCACAGAATAAGCAGGGCGCAGGCAGCGGTAATGGTGATGATCGATTGTTTTTGCATTTCAGTGTTCCGGGATGGTGGATTCTGGAAAGGCTGCGAGTACGGCGTCACCGTTATATCCCAGCTCCTGGATTAAGCCGATACGCGAGGTGTAATAGCCATCCGCGGTCAGGTTCTTGATCGCGTGGAAGAAGTCGCCATCTTTACCGCCGGCCTGGCTGAGCGAGGTGAGGATTTCGACCTGCTGCGGTTCCGTCAGTTGCAGGAAGGTACTGTTGGCAGATTTGGATGCGGCGATGGTGTCCAGGCGCGGCAGCCCTTCCTTAAAGGTGGCTTGCAGGCCGGGATCTTCATTGACCACCAGATCGATATAGGCGGGAACGCTGGCGGCCGCGGCGCCCGGGGTATCGGTGGGTGGAATGATGAGGTCGGTCAAGCGGGAGATCACCAGCAACTGCGCCGGGTTAAAGAATTTTGGTTCGGTCGCGGGAAGCTGGGCTGCTTGGGCGGCGGCATGATCGTGCACGTGCTGGCCGTATAGCTCGTTGGCGGAGAAGGGGAAGGCGCAGGTGACCCCGACGGCTCCGATAATCTTGAGGGCTTCGCGGCGGGTTTGCATCAAATCTCTCCTTTTTGAAAACGATCACTGATGTGATCAGCCGTGCGCGCTGCCAGGGCCATGATGGTCAGGGTCGGATTCTTTTCTGAGCTGGAAGGAAAGACGCTGCCATCCACTACATAAAGGTTGGGCAGGTCGTGCGCTTTGCAATGCGCATCCACGACCGAGGTGCGCGGGTCGCTGCCCATGCGGCACCCACCTAACTGGTGATTGAAGGTGGGTGTTTCGAAGTTGGAAACAGAGAGGACCTCTCCGCCGGCTTTCTGCAAGATCGCGACCGATGCATCGTTCATGGCCTGGTAGATCTTTCTTTCGTTTTCCAGCTCCACGGCGACTGCGTTCACCTGGTAGAGGCCGAACTCATCTTTTTTAGTTTTATCTAACTCGATGTAGCTTTGCGAGTTGGGAATCATTTCTCCGAAGCATTGGAAATTGACGTAGGCAGGGAAGCGCTCCTTCACGTGCTGCTTGTAATCGGCGCCGAAGCCCGGGAGTTGGCGCGCCCAGCCGGTTGTGCGGCGGATACCGGTGTAGATCTGCACTCCAAAGCTGCGAGCGTAGTCCCTTTTTTGAGTGTGCATGTAAGAGGGCAGGTAGGCGTGATCGATGTAGCCCTCGTCATTCACCACGGTTCGGCCAATCAGGTCGGTCAGAAAACCTTCGACGCCGGAGTTGAAATGGGGAATGAAGTTGCGGCCGAGCTGGCCACTCGAGTTGGCCAAGCCTTGCGGATAGCGATTGGATACGGACATCAGCAACAGGCCTACACTCTGGCTACAGGCACAGGCAACAGCGACGCAGCGAGCGCGGACTTCGCCGTCTTTGCCGGTGACGCGATGGAGATAGTGGACTCCGGTGGCGCGGTTTTGTTTGGAGACCATGACCTCGCGCACAACCGAGTCGGGGAAGATGGTGAGCTTGCCGGTCTTGAGGGCTGGGTTCATGTGGACGTCGGCGGAGTTGTATTTGGCGGCTACATCGCACCCGGCCATGCAATTTCCGCAGTAGTGGCAGGCGGGGCGGGTTGGGGTGGCGCGGGTGAGGGTGGCTTTACGGGTGTGGATGATGGGTATGCCGAGTTGTTTGGCGCCGCGCTGCAGCAGAAGGTCTCCGAGCTTCAGGGGCGGCGGGTCATTGTAGATTCCGTCGGGCAGGTCTTCGAGGCCATCGCGTTTTCCGCAGACGCCCACTTCGCGTTCGATGCGGTCGTACCAGGGGGCCATGTCGGGGTAGTCGATGGGCCAGTCGGCTCCGGCTCCGTCGATGGTGTAGCCTTTGAAGTCGCGATGGCTCAGGCGCAGGGCTACGGCGTTCCATAGCATGGTTTTGCCGCCGACTCCTCGCGCGCGCTCGGAACCCATGCCGACTTTGCCGGGTTTCATGGTGGGGATGTGGCGGTTGGGGAAGTTGAAGGGCAGGGCGTGGGTGTTGAAGTCGGTGCGGGTGTTTACGGTGGGACCGCCCTCCACTACCGCGACGTCTATCCCGCGCTGGGCGAGATGGGCGGCGAGTGTGCCTCCTCCGGCTCCCGAGCCAACGATACATACATCGAAGACTTTGTTTGGCATTTGCCCTTCCTTCTGGACCAAGGTGCCAGCATACCTCCGATTAGGTGGGAACGCATAATGGTTGATTCGCGCGCACGTAAAGAGTGAGATGAGTCCCGCGAAGTCCCTCCGCCCCTCCTAAGTGCGCTAGGGTAAAGTTCAAATGGGGAAGATGCCTCTTCCAGGAGCGGACGCGATGTGGTCCATTCAAGCCCTCCCTTGGCTTGAGTGAGCTACGAGTCCTGCTGTGTATAGAGCCAGATTGGAAAGATTTCTTCTACAAGCATCTTTGATGGTTACCAAAGCCTTGGGTGACCGGGGTCTGTTCAAATAGATGGGGCAGGGGTCCAGAAGGGCGCGAGAGCCTTCGTGATCGCCAGGCCTTGATTGCGGCCGGCTTCGGCTGCGGGTTGGCGGGTTTCCGGCAGAAGGGCATTGAGTCCTATTGCGTCCCTTGAGCGGTTGTCGGGCTCTATGAGGTAAGTCGTCGCGCCCGCTTTCTCGAGGATGTCCAATTGTTCCTTGAGCGGGATGCCCACTATTTCGTCAGGCCTTGTACCGCTTGGCGACAGGATGACGATGCGGGCATAACCTTTTGCCAGGTCAGCGTTATCTGTGGACCGAACGGCGCCGTCCATGTAGCGATGGCCGTCGATGGTGGCTGGCGGCCACACACCGGGTACAGCACAACTTGCCAGGACGGCGTCGATCAGCTCCGTTCCCGAGAAGCGGTCGAAGATCCTGGTTTCCCCAGTTGCCGTGTCCACTGCGACGATGCGCAGTAGCCTATCCGGCCAGGAGTGACTGGGCAACCGCTCAGCCATCACGGAGCGCCGTTCCGCCTCGGGGACCGTCACCGCCTGGAGTGCCCATCGTCCAAATTGACGCGCGGATTCTGCCCGGTCCGGCAGGACCATCGCCGGGATGGCGGCCTGAAGTTGTTCCCGCAGACGCGGGTCCGGGGTGAGTTCCCGGGTCTGCAGGGCCGGATCTACCTGGCGGCGAAAGAGTTGTTGCAGAGGTAAGGGGCTTCCCAGTTGGGCGGCAAGGGCGGAACCGGCGGAGGTTCCTAATATCAAGCCGGCTTGGCGCAGATTTACGTTTCTTTCGCTCAGTCCGTAGAGGAGGCCAGTCATCCAGGCAATGCCGGCTACGCCGCCGCCGCCGAGAACCAACGCGCGATCGTTCATGTTGCTTTTTGGGTGATACGGGTTGGACACTGGGTCATAGTTTACTCGATGGGCCGAGAGTCAGATTGGGGAGGACGGAGAGAGGGCACGGTTCTTGGATGAGAGCTGTGGTATCCCATATCTCGCCAAAATCCCGAATTTCCTGTCGAACTCGGTTGCTCTAACAAACTTCCTGCGGCTTTCCTTAAGAGGAAGCCACACGCGTGGCCGCTGCGGGCGTTGCGTTGTAGGAAATCCGGGATCCGAGCGAGATGTGGGGCACCCGTCATTGGTTACTGGTGGGAGACCTATGGGTGGAAGATCCAAATTAGCGCTTTAGACTTATGGCGAGGGGATTGAGGGTGTTGGGCAAGTTTCAGTTGAAATGGCGATGCGTATTGTGCCTGATGGCCTTTCCCATCGTGGCGTTTGGACAGGTTTCGTCGGTTGTGGATGCCAAAAGGGATTTGGATAGTTGCCGGGTTCATGTGGTGAGAAGCTTGCCCGGTAGTCATGAGTTCGGCAGCGATTTTATGGAGGCCATGGCCAGCGATCCTGATGGCCGGGCGAGAGACCGCAACACGGTTTGGGGTCTTACGGCGGATTTGAGCAGCAAGGTACCGGCCCAGGATCGGGCTATGTACATATCGAAGTCGACCAATGGCGGAAAGACGTGGACGCAGGTGGTGCGGGTGGGGGCGGACTATTTCGATGCGGACATTGGCGAGGGAGAGCGTAACGGACTAAGTGTGTCTCCCGGGGGAAGAGAGTTTGTAATCACGACGCAACTGGGCGCTTTCCAGGTGCTGCCGCAGACAGGCGCGGTGAGAGCGATTATGGGGCCCCGGATTTCTCACCCCGACCCGATGGTGACGATTGCGAAGAAAGAGGGCGATCCGGTCACGGCCAATGTGGTCAAGATGACTGCAGATGGAAAGCATTTGATCGTGGGGTATGGGTATTTTGATCTAAGGCCGCAGATCCTGACATACCGCAAAGGCCGCGATGGCGCATGGATGCAGGATGGGCGGCTCCCCGATTTGCCCACGGATCTGGATCTTCTCTCCATGGAGTTTGGCGCACGGTCTCTCTACGTGGGCACCGGAGATCAGGCTTTCCGCCTGAAAACCGGGGCGAAGGAATGGACGCGCATTGATGGCGTGGGCGACGATTCGGCTATACAGGGAATCAGCACCGTAGGCGGCCCCCATTTGGCCGCCTGCTGGGGCGTGTACAACCCTATCAGCGCCGACGAGGTCGAGCGGGTAACTCAGGCTAACTTTCTTCTCCATCGAGATGAGGATGAGGCCGGCTCCAATATTCGCGCGTTCAGCGTCGAGGTAGACCCGGCGAGGCCGAATCATGAAATTGTCACTTCACTGACCGGGGTCTACACCAGTAGCGACCGGGGACAGCATTGGAAAAGGCTCAATGACCTTCCCGATGGGGAATTTCGTTCGGCGCATTTCAATGAGGAAGATGGAACTGTGATTGTTTCCGGAATCTTTGGAACCTTCCTGGCGAATCCGTTTTCCGCTCGCTGCTCAGCCCACCTTAAGACGCGCGATCGATAGGACTGCAACCCACCCGGCGCCCAATTACCGGATACCGGCCTGTCTCGGCTTAGGGGTGCATCGCAGTTTGTCCAATTGTGGTGATCCGAACCGGCGATCTCTTCTTTGCCACAAACTATCTACTACAGGTAAGACATGCAACATCCTTTCTGCTCCACCCCGGCCACCAGCGTTCCAATTCGAGCCACCACGGAGGCCTCTGAAGAATCATTTTCTAAATCCCTCCAGCAAAGCCGCGACGGCTCCCAATGCGCGGTCGAGCACTTCCTGGCTGGGAATGGGAAATCGGAGATAGCTCTCGCCCGTTCGCTCATCGCGGCGAACAAACGACTCCCCGAAAGGCCCATTAACTCCGGCAGTCGTCGCGCGGGAAGTCGCGGCCAGTTGTTCAAGGACAGAGAGCCCAGTTGTCAGCAACGTGGACCAGGGGTCACCCGTTGCTGTTGGCGAGGAGCCCGCAGCCGAGGGTGTCGAAAGCCCTGGCTCATCAGGGAACGCCGCGCTGCCGTCGACGATATCACGGTCTGCCCCCTCTGGAGGATCTTGCGCCGGTGCTTGGGGAATCGACCCAGTCGCCCGTTCCACTGTTTCCATGAAGCGCGTCAGCCGGCTGCCGCCCAGGAAAACTTCCTTCTCGCCGCCGTCTAACACCCCGGTAAACAGGGATTTCTTGAATTTCAGAAGCGAGAGCATGCCCTCCTCAATCGTTCCCTGAGCGACAAAGTTCAAAACTCGAACCGGTTGCCGCTGACCCAGTCGATGCACCCGCCCGATCCGCTGCTCCAGCACCGCCGGGTTCCAAGGCAGGTCCACGTTGACGACCACTGAGGCGTGCTGCAGGTTAAGTCCAACCCCTCCAGCATCCGTTGCCAGAAACGCTCGACAACGCTCATCCTCACGGAAGCGGTCTACCAGTGTCCTGCGTTGCTGGGCGGTCACGCCGCCGTGGAATAACACATGTCCCCACTGCCTCGACTCAAGCCGCCGCACAAGCAATTCGTGCATGCGCAACCATTGACTGAAGATCACCACCTTGGCGCCGGGCTGCTCTAACGCTTCGCCCAGCACAGTCGCTAACTCATCGGCCTTGACGCCGAAATCAGTTTCGTGATCAAGCAGGTAAGTGCTGTCACAACTCATCCGCATGTTCTGCAGCGCGATCATTAAGCGCCGTTGGTCGGTTTCGGAAAGAAAGCCGATTCGTCGCCACTTGGCCACGATGCGGCCAACCAACTCCCGGTTCTCTTCGTGGTGAGTCATCTGCTGCGGCGTCATTGGTACGAACAGGTACTTGTCCAGCCGCTCGGGCAGTTCGCGCAGAACTTCATCCTTCTTACGGCGGATGAGGATCGGCGCCAGCGTTTGTCCGATCGAATCCAGGTTCTTGTAACCGACCACTCGTCCCGTTTCCGGATCGTGGCTCTGGTGCTGGGCCAGGAATCGAAATGCCGGACCGAGACGGTGGCGGTCCACAAACTCCACGATCGAAACCAACTCTTCCAGGCGATTCTCCAGCGGTGTCCCAGTGAGCACGATTGCGTATGGCGAAGCAAGGCGTTTAACGGACCGAGCCGCGCGCGTGTTCCAGTTCTTGATGCGCTGGGCCTCGTCAAGAATAACCACATCGGGCGCCCACGCAGCGACCAGATCAAGATCGCGATGGAGGGTATCGTAGTTGGTGATCTTATAGAACGTGCCGGTCGAGAACAGCTGTTGCCGCCGGCCGCGTAACCCACCGATCACTTCTACCGATCGGTCCGCGAATTTCGCAATTTCGAGCTGCCACTGGTGCTTCAAAGAAGTGGGGCAGACCACAAGGACGCGTTCCACACCGAAGAGCTCGGCCATGATCTCGACCGCGGCAATTGCCTGAATGGTCTTGCCCAGACCCATTTCGTCGCCGATCAGGCAGCGGCCCGCGCGGGCAGCGAACATCGCGCCTTCACGCTGATATCCGTACAGCGGTACCCGCAAAAGCTTGTCGAACCGCGCACTGCGGATTCCCTCTGGAAACGCCTGCTGCAGCCGCCGGCGCCGCTGCTCCTGGTCGCGCACTTCGGCGATGAAGCTGACCACATCTTCATGGCAGCGCAGATCAGGATCGATTTTCTCGGATGCGGAGAGAAAGTGTTCGAATCGCGCAAAAGCTTCTGGACGAAGTACGCCGCCGGCGTCAAAAAAATCCTTCACTAGCCGATCCAGTCCAGCAGGCCGTTTCTCTGCCAACCGCAGACGAACTTCCCGCCGAGCGCCATAACGGAGATAGACCTCGCTATAAGCGGGACGAAACCCCTCCCGTAGCGCCCCTTTTGCGCCCGCCCGCCGGCGCAGCTTCGCCAGGGTAAACTCAAGGTGCTTGCACGTTCCCAGCGTGTTGGTGGCAAAGTCCGGGCACGAGCAGAAATTGTCGGCCAGGCCGCCGCCTCGAATGACCACGCGATAGGTTTGTTTGCTTTGCGGGTTGGTCACCTGAAAATCGGAGAAGACAGGGTGGTCGCCCACATTTTCCAGCTGGAACTTCTGCTCCAGCCCAAACTGTTTCCGCAGCGCTGTCTGCCAAGCCTCCAACGTTAAATGCTCGGGTTTGTGCAACCGTGACAGGCGGGCTGGCGCTGCTCGTCGCCCTTTATGCCGCGGTCCGATTTTCTTTTTGGTCGATGGCATAATGTCGATTCTTGCATATCCCTCTTTGCGGTCAAAGGCCGGGGAAGACGCCATAACCCAGGACGCCTGCTGTGCGGGGGCACTGCGGGAACTCTGCCCTCAAATTTTCCACAGAGTCGTACAAGGTGAAGTTCTCTCCGGGACTCGCACCGGAACTCGCTGCTCCCTGTTGCAATTTTTCTCGAACTGAACGGCGGAGGTAAGATAAGATCGTCGATCGTTATTTCAGCCCTCCCTGGCCGTTCCGCAGCATATGCAGATGCCAAAGAAAGTCACTCTCATAACCGATGGCGCGTGCATCGGGAACCCGGGTCCGGGTGGCTGGGCTTGCATCCTGCGATACGGGGAACACAAGAAGGAGCTTTATGGGAGCGAGCCAAAGACGACGAACAATCGCATGGAGCTGAAGGCAGTGATAGCCGGACTTAGCGCTTTGAAAGAATCGTGCGCCGTTTTGGTGATGACAGACTCGAAATATGTCAAGGAGGGCTTGACCGAGTGGCTTGAAAGGTGGAAGAAACGATCATGGGTCAGGAGGGTCAAGGGCTTCCCTGGCACACAGCCTGTTAAGAATCGCGATCTTTGGGAACAACTGGACGCCCTTAAGAGCAAACACTCGATCACCCTTGAATGGGTAAAAGGTCATGCGGATCACCGCGACAATAACCGATGTGACAGACTCGCGACAAAAGCAGCTCGGAAACAACTTTTCATCGAATCGTGAACTGTTCCATTAAGGAGCCTAGGTTTCCCGAACGATACCTTTCACGGCTTCCCGTCACTTCCAAATGTAGCTAACTCTCCACACAGAGTTAGATCCGTCGTCGCTCACCCGCACCATCCGTTCTCTCCCCGCTCAGGCCTCAGCTCATTGTTAAGTTGAAGGCTCCGATAGAGTTGGAGGAGAGAGAAAGGGGGTGCCCCAGGTCTCGCGTTGAGACCTGGGATCCTCCTAGTGAAGGCTCGTTCACTCCCTTTTTTTGACCTCAGGTTTGAACGAAAGGTGGTCGGTCCGAAGGCTCGACCTGGTCAGCCGGGTTTACAATATCTGCTATATCACTGCGGATGTTCATTCCCACGCGGTCTTAGGAGCTCGCCTATGCCGGTTGAGTTGAAAATCAACAACGTCGTCAAAAGTGTGGATGTCGAACCCGACACGCCGTTGCTTTGGGTGTTGCGGGATACGCTCAATCTCCACGGCACCAAGTATGGTTGCGGCATCGGTCTGTGCGGCGCTTGCACCGTGATGGTCGCAGGGCAGGCGGTTCGGTCGTGCCTGACAGAGGTTTCCAGCGTTGCCGGCAAGCCGGTTACTACGATCGAGGGTCTCTCTGCGGATGGGACTCACCCGGTGCAGGTGGCTTGGGAAAAGATCGATGTGCCGCAGTGCGGATATTGCCAGGCGGGGCAGATCATGTCGGCGAGCGCTTTGCTGGCTCGGACGCCTCATCCGACGGACGCAGAGATCGATGCCGCCATGAGCGGCAATCTTTGCCGTTGCGGAACTTACCCGCGCATCCGCCAGGCCATCCATCGGGCCGCAACGCTCCAAAAAGCCTAAGGAGAGGGAGAAATCCAATGAACCTGAACCGACGCTCCTTCCTCAAAGTTTCCGCTCTCGCCACCGGCGCCTTCACCCTCCGTCTCTACATCCCGCAAGCGCAGGCGCAGGCGCCCACGAAGCAAGACTTGAAGCCCACCGCCTTTATCAAAATCGCCCCTGACGGCACGGTTACCATCAAGGCCCGGGGACCCGAGATGGGCCAGGGCATCAAGACCGAACTCCCCATGCTCATCGCCGAAGAGCTCGACGTCGATTGGAAGAACGTGCGTGTGGAACAAGCCGACCTCGATGAGGCCACCTACGGCAGCCAATCGGCCGGGGGGAGCACGTCCACTCCGAAATCCTGGGAGCCGCTTCGCCGCGTAGGAGCGGCCGGCCGCCAGATGCTGGTGGCCGCGGCTGCCATCACCTGGGCGGTCCCCGCATCCGAATGCACCACCGATGCCGGCTGTGTTCTCCACCAGGCCACGGGCAAAAAAGCCACCTACGGAGAGCTCGCCGCCAAAGCCGCTGCGCTCCCTTGCCCGGTCCTCGACAGCGTCACCCTTAAGGATCCGAAAGACTATCGCATCATTGGCAAGTCCCAAAAGGGAGTCGACACCCCCAAGATTGTTATCGGCAAACCACTGTTCGGCATCGATGTCTCGCTGCCCGGCATGCTTTACGCGTCGATCGAGAAGTGCCCGGTCTTTGCCGGCAAAGTGAAAACGGCGAACGTCGACCAAATCAAGCAGATGCCGGGAATCCGGCAGGTGCTGGTCATCGATGGCACCATCAAGCCCGCTGCCTATACCGCGCCCGAGCCGGGGATGGAGCCCGGTATCGCTATCGTGGCCGACTCCTGGTGGCATGCCCAGAAAGCGCGTAAAGCGCTTAAAGTGGAGTGGGACTACGGACCGGCCCAAGCGCAAAGCAGCGACAACTTCCAGAAGCAGGCCGAGGCTCTGCTGCAGGCCTCGCCCGTCACCACGGTCCGCACATATGGCGACATCGACGCGGCCCTGATGAGCTCCGCTAAAGTCGTGGAGGCAACCTACACCTTCCCCTTCCTGGCCCA
This sequence comes from uncultured Acidobacteriaceae bacterium, assembly GCA_963750415.1. GTDB lineage: Bacteria > Acidobacteriota > Terriglobia > Terriglobales > Acidobacteriaceae > PALSA-350. The sequence continues at coordinate 122,897 of CAVVQX010000012.1, read as the reverse complement.
TGCCACGCTGGAGCCGATGAACACTACCGCCCAGTGGAAAGACGGCAAGCTGGAGATGTGGGTTCCCACCCAGAATCCTGGTTCCGGGAGCGCCCTGGTCGCGAAGTCGCTGGGCATCCCGGAGAAGGACATCACTGTGCATCTTACCCGCGTCGGTGGGGGCTTTGGCCGACGCCTGATGAACGACTACATGGTGGAGGCGGCGTGGCTCGCGCAGCATGTCCAGGCGCCGGTCAAGCTCTTGTGGTCGCGCGAAGACGACACCACGCACGACGCCTACCGGGCCGGGGGCTTCGTTGGACTGAAGGCCGGCCTGGATGCGCAGGGCAAGCTGGTCGCGTGGCGCCATCACCTGGTCACCTATGGTGATGGCGGTAAGCTCGCGCCGGGCGCGAACATTAGCAGTGACGAATTCCCCTCCGGCCTCGCGCCCCACTATGCGCTCTACACCTCGGCCATTCCGCTGATGCTGCGTACGGGCTATTTGCGCGCGCCGGGCAACAATGCCTATGCGTTTGTGGGCCAATCTTTCCTCGACGAACTGGCCGTTGTCGCCGGGCGCGATCCGTTGGAGTTTCAACTGGAGATCCTGAGCAACAAGATGGTGCCGGGTGAGGAGAACAAGCCCAAGGGGCCGCGCGACCTGAACCCGGAGCGCATGAAGGGCGTGCTGCAGCTGGTAGCGGAGAAATCCGGCTGGGCGAATCGCACGAAGGAACCAGGGCGGGCCATGGGGATCGCCGCCTACTTCTGCCACCTGGGTTATTTCGCCGAGGTGGCGGACGTCAGCGTAGATAAAGACGACAAGATCAAGGTGAATCATGTGTGGGCGGCGGGTGATGTGGGGAGCGAGATCATTAATCCCCAAGCCGCGGAGAGCATGGGGTTTGGCGGAGTGGTGGAGGGCATGAGCCACATGCAGCAGGAGATCACGCTTGCCGACGGCAAGGTGCAGCAGACGAATTTTCATCAGCATCCGCTGATGAGGATGAAGCAGGCGCCGCCGATTGAGGTGTATTGGATCAAGTCGAATTTTGCTCCCACGGGGTTGGGTGAGCCTACGCTGCCTCCGATTTTGCCGGCGGTGGGGAATGCGGTGTTTGCGGCTACGGGGAAGCGGATTCGGACGTTGCCATTACAAAAGAGTGGGTTTAGTTGGGCTTAGGTGAGGGTGGGAAGCTAGCTTTTCTGAAGGGTCCGGCCTTTAGAGTCCGCGTGAGAACCGAAAAGAAACCGCAGATCCATCTGCTAGGCTCTTTCGATGTCCGAGAAAACTCTGGACGAAGGGCACGGTTTCAGCCGTGTGCCGAACCAGTTGTTGCGAATGAGGGCTTTAGCCTCTGAGGTACGGCTTTCATTTCTGAAGAGTACGGCCTCGAGGCCCGGAGGGCCTCCCGCTGAACGTCAGCCAGCCCGGAAGGGCTGGGTCGGAATCCCCATGATGATTCCGCCCGCCCCGGCGCGGCACCCATATCTTCCTCAACCGCACTCCATGGAAGCTTCGCCCTCCCCTTTGTCATCCCGACCGAAGCGTAGCGGAGGGATCTGCAGTTCTGCGAACCCTTCCTGGAAATGTTTTTCGATAGCGCGTAGCGAAGTTCACGCGCAACAGTCACTCCTCATCTGCCCACCGTGGGTCTGCAACAAAAAATCTGTTCGATTCTCAGAGACTCGGTGCAAACCGAATCCTAGAATTTGTGAGCAGTCTTAGCGTGCATTGACCACGCGCCCCCACGCGCGGCCGCCACGCGCTTGAAAGACCGCTGCGATGCTCTGTGCGCGAGCGTACGCGGAGCTGTAGGCAAAGGTGACCTCAGAATGGAAAGGACGAGGTTGCAAACGAAAGTAGAGGTCGTTACCGATGCATCGGTAGGCTGCACAGCCGCAAGCAGTTTTGCCATGAAATCGCGTTGGTGACGATGTGCGACGACGGCCTGACCGCCGTCCTCAAAAAAAAGAGGAATTACGATGCCACGAATCTTGCCCACGATCCTGATAATTCTTGCCTCTCTCGCGACAGCCTCGCTTTGGGCAGACCCGGCCGGTGTCACCTTTACCCAGCCTGCGGCCCAGATTGATCGCTACGACTTCGTCGAGGTCGCCGCGAACGTCAACTCGCCCGCGGCCGGCAACTGCTTTACTGACGCCTCGCTCACCGGCACACTCGAAACTACCGACGGCGCCCGCCGTTGGAGTGTCGAAGGCTTTTGCGATGCCGCCAATGGCAGCGTTTTCCGCATCCGTTTCATGCCCACCGCCGCCGGCAGCTACAAGTACTCTGTCACCTACAAGCAGGGTAGCTTCACCCAATCCACCACCGGCCAGTTCCAGGCCGTCGAAGCGCATCGCCGTGGTATCCTCTCCGGCGATCCGCAGTATCCGTGGCATTTTATCTGGCAGGGAACCGGCGAACACTACTTCTTCAATGGCACCACCGCCTACTGGCTCGTCAACTGGCGCGATGACCACGTCATTCGCTTCACCATCGACCGCCTGCATCGCCTTAAGGTGAACCGCATGCGCGTAACCATTGCCGGTCGCGAAGCCTCGACGTTCTTCGGCGAGCCCGTCATGACCGGGCCCAACTTCACCGTCTTAACCGCCGCGTGGATCGCGCAGAACGCGGACGATCCCCTCCACCCCGGCTTCGACTACACACGCTACAACCTTGCCTATTGGCAACGGTTTGATCGGATGCTCAAGTTTGCTCGCGAGCGGGACATGGTCATTTCCCTCGTCCTTGACATGGGAGACAGCAGGGTTCATCCCGAAGCGGGCGGCGAAGACGAACGCCGCTTCATCCGCTACGCCATCGACCGCTTCGGCGCGTTCTCCAACATTACCTGGGATCTCGGCGACGACCTCGACGTCTACCGCGACGAGAAATGGACGCACGACACGGGCGTGTATATTCAGGAGCGCGATCCCTGGAAGCACCTCGAGACCAGCCATCCGGCAAAGAGCAACGACCACCAGGACCGTGCCTCCTCGTGGTTTGGCTTCACTTCTTATCAGGAATGGGGGCGCGATCAGCATAACCTGATGCTCGCGTCGCGCAAACTTCAGGAGAAAACCGGCCGCATCATTCCGCAAACCAATGAGGAGTACGGCTACGAGGACCACTATCCGCACTGGGCCCTCCCCGGATCCGACTCTGCGGATGCGCTTCGCCGTACTGCCTGGGACATTGTCATGGCCGGCGCCTACCAGACCGCTGGAGAGACCGTGCGCCGCGGTGTCAATGTCGGCGCCGACATGGGCGGGGGTTGGTTCAACGGCCGTGGCGACGACACCATGACCATGTTCCTCGGCTACGGTCACATGGTCGATTTCTTCACCGGCTTCGACTGGTGGAAGACCAATCCTCACGACGAGTTGGTGAACAACGGCAACTACTGCCTCGCCGACCCCGGCAAAACCTACGCCATCTATCTGCCCAAGGGTGGCCCGGTCAAGGTGCAGCTCCAACCCGGCCGCTACCGCGCATTTTGGTTCAGCGCAATGACCGGGGAACAGATCGACCTTCCACCGGTCGACGGTCCCGTTTGGAACTCGGCCGCCCCGCCCGACGCCAACGATTGGGCCATCCTTATACAGAAAGAGAGCTGATGGAACGCGGTTAGTTTCTTAGAAGCGCGGGCCGAGTGGCCAAACCGCGCCTGGATACACCATGGCCGGGAAACCCCAGGCTCCCTGGCCACGATCAATCCAATAGCCGGTGCTTTCGGACGAACGTCAGGGTCAGCGCCTGCGCCGGCCTGACTTACTTTTTCAGTCCATCGCGGTAGGCCATCGCTTCGAGTTCCACGCGAATGGCGTCGGCGACGGGGATGACGGGGCGAGCCTCGAAAGTGAAAGCAGGCAACATCGAACAGAACTTGTGCACTTCGAGCGGGTCATCACATTCCATCAACATATACCCGCCCCAATCCCCGACGCGGATGACGAATGACTGGATCTTGAAATTGGCTGGCGCCTTCCACGGGCTAAAGACTTCCAGGATTCGCTTCTGTGCATTTTCGTACTCGATGGGTGAGCCCTGCTGACGTTCGTTCCAGGTGATCATGTATTGCATTACGTTAACCCCCTCTTTCATCCGGGCCCGAGTTGCGGGCCTCGTGGTCAGCAAGGTATACGCCGAGAGCCACGTCCTAGTCGAGCGATATCACGAAGAATTCCAGAAACAGGAGAGCGATGCTTCAGCAGACGCTTCAGGTCTCCAGGAAAACGCGTGCATTTGGTCGGACTTCATCCCAACCTTGATTAGATCAGCCAAGCAGGCGTACATTTTGCGACATGCAAGAACGCGAGAACGAAGTTGCCTCGAAACATTCGCTCGGCACGAGTAAGAACAGCGCTTAGAGGAGGAGACCCCATGGATTCGAAAAGAAACCCGGCATCGAAAAAACCTGCCGATCCGACGAAGGCCAGCCGAAGGAGATTTTTAACCACCGGCGCCGCTGCAGCCGCGTTGGGCGCCGTGCGAACCGCAACCGGCGAAACATCGGCTCCCGAAACAAAGTCGATGAAGGACCAGGTCGCGTATGGTGATCGGTCACACTACGTGACCTCGCTTCGCGTGCCGGTTGACGGAAGACCTTCGCCGGACGAATTTGGAATGACGTTTCACGTGTTAGCGCCGCTGCAGGATATGGTGGGCATTATTACGCCATCGTCGCTTCACTTCATCGGGACGCATCGCGGGTCGATCGTGCCGGATATCGATCCCCGGCAGCATCGGCTGATGATTCACGGCATGGTCGACCGGCCGCTGGAGTTCAGCATGGATGATCTGAAGCGCTTTCCCTCAGTGTCGCGAGTTCATTTCATAGAGTGCCTGGGCAACCATTCCAAGCCGGAAGACCAGACGGTGCAGGAGACGCACGGGCTGACGAGTTGCAGCGAATGGACAGGCGTGCCGCTTTCGGTTTTGCTCAACGAGTGCGGCGTACAGAAGAACGCCTCGTGGGTAGTGTCCGAAGGCTCGGAAGAGGTAAAGGGCGCGGGCAGTATCCGGCGGGCGAAGGCGATGGACGATTGCATCGTGGCCTACGGGCAAAACGGCGAGCCGGTACGCCCGCAGCAAGGTTTTCCCTTGCGCCTGGTGGTTCCGGGATTCGAAGGGATTTACAACACCAAATGGCTGCGGCGGATCAAGGTCGTGGACCGCTACTACATGACGTACAACGATTATGGGCATATTTCGAAGGATGAAGAAGTGGCCGCGTTGACCTTCCAGTGGGGGCCGAAATCGGTGATCACGTTTCCGTCAGGAGGGCAGAAGCTCTCCGGTCCTGGAATCTACCAACTGACAGGGTTGGCATGGTCGGGCGGAGGCGCGGTGAAGCGCGTAGAAGTTTCCACCGACGGCGGGCAAACGTGGAAAGACGCGGAGATTCGCGGTGCCGTTCATCCGAAAGCGCATACGCGATTTGGCATGGACTGGAAGTGGGACGGGGCAGAATGCGTGCTGCAGTCGCGCTGCATCGATGAACTTGGGCAGGTGCAACCTTCGCGCGCGGAACTGGCCGCGTTTTTCAAGGTGCCGCCAGACCATTACAAGACCCACGGCGTCCAGGGCTCGGACAACACAATTCAGCCGTGGCGGGTAGCGCGCGATGGGAGCGTGCACAATGCGATTTAAAGCTCTGCTTCCGATGCTGATTTTGTGCGCGTGCGGCGCTACGTGGGCCCAATCGCCGACCTATGGCGTCGGAAGGACACCGACGCCCGAGGAGATTCGTGCCGAGGACATCACCATCAGCCCGGACGGGAAGAATCTTCCGCCGGGGAAGGGAACGGCAAAAGAGGGCGCGGCGATTTTCGCCCAGAAATGCGCGATGTGCCACGGAGCGAACGGTTCGGGCGGCCGGGCTCCGATGTTGATCAAGCCCGCAACGCCAGTGAAGAGCTCGACGCCATGCCTTGAGCCATGCATTGGACCGGGAAGTGTCATGGCGTTGCATGCGCCTTACGCGACGGTCATCTGGGACTACATCAATCGCGGCATGCCCTTCATGCTGGAAGGCTCGCTCAAGCCGGACGAAGTGTACTCCCTCACCGCGTTCCTGCTCTACAAGAACGGTGTGATTCCGGAGGATGAAGTCCTCGCCCAAACGACGCTGGCGCAGGTGAAGATGCCGAATCGAGATGGATACGCCATACCCAACTGGAAGCCAGGCATGCCACGGCCGTTTCCGCACGGGCACTAGCGCAAGAACAGCCTGCTCTTTCTCAGTAGCTCCGGCTGATTGGCTGATCCGCGGAGCCGCGGCTTCAGGAACCAAAGTGAAAAATGCAGCCCCAGTTCGATTGCACGGGAAAGTTGTACAGGCGGTAATTCGCCACGGTGGCAGAAGATTTGTTCAACAGATCGTTCCATGACCCATTTTGTGGGAACGGAACATCCACGTATTGAACCCAATCGGAAAAGTTCAACACGATCATGTACAGGTCGCTGCCGGCCCAGCGATGATAAAGCGCGACCTGCCTTACCTCATCGATACCGTAGCCATCGGGAGACAACCGGGTCCACGAAGAGTCGTAAAAATCCGGATAGAAATTGGGAGACCTCAAGGCCGGATGCGTGGCGCGCAGTCCCAGCAGGAGACTGTACAAAGCAGTCAACTTGGCTCCGTCAGCATCACTGCGCTGCGCCCACGTCAATGGGCGCGACTGCACACGCTTGAACGCTGGAGGCGCGTTTCCATCCTGCTCCCAAAGATTCTCCAGTTGGCCCCACTCCTGCCCGTTGTGCAGCAGCACGGTCCCTGAACATGTTGCCAGGGCGATCATATACGGCTGCGCTTTGAACCAGCGATCCCGGGAACCGAGCTCATAAGTAATGGTCGCGTGATCGTGATTTTCCAGATAGATTGTGGGGCAGATGGGCGCATTGAAATCCCTTGCCGCATTAAGCACGCGCATGTAGCTCGCGGTAATGCCGCCTTTTACCGCATAACCGTTGAAGACGTCGAATGGGTATGAGCGAAAGACATCGAACCATGCCCCCGTAGGTTGAATCAGATTCGAGTCGGCGATGACCTGAAAATCCCAGGTGTCTTCCAGAATGAAGGAAATATTGTCGAGCTTATTGTTTGCAGCGTAGGTTTTCAGATCGGCGACGAGCTGCCGTGCACCCTTCTTGGGAAAATCCGGATTGTTGAATCCTGAGACCTGATCGAAGCGAAAACCATCCAGTTTGAACCGGGTGAGCCAGTACTTGCAGACATCGGTCACGAATTGCTGCGTGCAGAGGTTGTTGTAGTCGAGCGGAAGCATGTTGAAATTGTTCGCCGGTTCGAATACTCCAACAAACGGCGAGTCCGTGGGCGTCTGCCAAAGCCAATAGTAGGGAAACCCATTCGTATTGGAGCCCTGGTACGCATGCTGGAGCACGATGTCAAGCAGAACATGAATTTTCCGCCGGTGGCATTCCGTAACCAGGTCGGAGATTTTCGAGAGCCGGTTGAGAGGACTCCCAGCATCGCTAACGTAGGCAGATTCAACCGAAAAGAAATAGGCGGGATTATATCCCCAACTGAAACCCACATCGTCGGGCCATGCGATCCAGGGCATGAATTCAATGGCGTTCACATTGAGCTGCTGAACCAGGTCAAGTTTGTCTTGCACCGCATCAATCGGCGCGCTCGACCCTCGATATTCTTCCGTGAAGTCGTCAATCATCAGCTCGTAAATGATCAGATCGCCGGAGGTCAGCCGCTGAGCGATCGGTTTCGGATCCACCGGCAAACCCCCCACCACAAACGCCGACCGGTCCTTCGAATCGCCGCCGTATTTGGTGCAGGGATCACCCACATAGCGGACGGTGGTGTCTTCAAACCGCACGAGATATTGATACTGATACCAGCCATCAGGAAGAGGTTTTGCGAAAGAATAGACAAACAAATGCCCGTTTGGATGTTTGGTTTGCTGCATGGGCAGCGCACTGGCCGGATCCCAATCGATTGCGCCGGGAGTCACCTGGTGTTGGAAATCACTGACGATGCTCACGGCTGCGATGTGGCTGACGCTGGCGCCCGCATACTGGGTGGGATCGATGGTGTTATCGGGAATGAATAGTTGGATGCTCTGTGCACCCGCCGCCGAAGTGACGAAGCCAAAGGTTTCATACATGGGCCATTCTCCTTTTGCCAACCGTCAGAACCAGACCCGGACTCGAGCGCCCTTACTTTTCGCGAACATAGTGGCAGCCAGAGGGCGAACGTTACAAGTGTTTCGGGGCCGGTCTGTCCAGGAATTGCCGCGGAACTGCAGATGCCTCCATGGGAGGCCCCACGGCAGGCGGGGGCAGGCGGTGCAGGTCGCCTCCCCCGGATTTCCTGTCGAGAGTTGCGGCATCGGTCAAATTGGATGTGGTTTTCTTTACGGAGAACCACATAAGTGGCGCTGGTGAGACCGTGAAGTAGGAAATCCGGGTACGCTCTTAATGACCAAACGAAGAGCGTGATGCCGCACCTCCGGTTCTCTACCGCCTGGCTATGGACCCAGCCCTTCCGGGCTGGGCTGATTTTTGGTGCCGGCCCTCTGGGCCTGGAGTGCAAAGACCGGTTCCACACCTAATGGCAATCGCAGACCACAACCGTCAGATCATCCGTCTGTGTCGCAGCCCAGTCCTGCACCGTGGAGAGAATCAGATCCGCCGTCTCTTCCACCGTCTTACCCGCGCTCGCGGTGAGCAGCTTGCCTAGCCCCTCCTGACCGAACTCTTCCTCAGCGCCATTCGCGGCCTCGATGACTCCATCGGTGTACAGCATGAGACGGTCCCCTTTGCGCAGAGTTTGTTTGGTCGCGCTGTAGGCCGCCGAGGAGAAGACCCCCCAGCACCAAACCGTTTTCTTCGATCGAGCAGACCTGGCCATTCCGCAACAAAAGCATCGGCGGATGGCCCGCGGCGGCATAGCAAAGCTCGCCCCGCTCCGCGTCGAGATAAACGTAGGCTGCTGTGACAAACTGACCCTGGGTGCTTCCGCAGAGCGCCTCATTCACCCCCGCCAGCAATCGCTCCGGACTCGCGGCATGCTGCCGCTGCGAGGTGGTCGCCATCTTGACCATCGAGGCAATCAGTGCCGCTGGTACTCCATGGCCCGAGACATCCGCAACCAACAACCCAGCACTAGGGCCGCCGGTAGAGAGAAACTCGTAGAAGTCGCCGGCCACCGCAGTCATCGGCACATAGCGAGCGGCAACTGTAAAGTGCGGTGAAACCGGGAAGCTGGTGGGCAGAATCGAAAGTTGAATGCGCTTGGCCACTTCCAGTTCCTGGTGCAGCGAGGCCAGCTGCTGGTCGCGATCGAGCGCCCGCTTGGCCGCAACATAGCCCAGACAGCACAAGAAAGACCAAAGCCATAGGGCGCCTCCGGGGCTGCATAGCCTAGTAGGTTCGCGTGTTTGTCCAAAGCACAAAGCCGACAAAGATGACCAACCCGGCGCGAAACACAACCACATCCCTGCCTGCGTCCCTATGCCGAAACACCAGGATGACGAGCAGAAGCGAGCCGGCAATCACCAGGCCGCTGTTCAGGTGGTAGAGCAGCGCCAACGGCACCCCCGCAAAAACCGCCGCAATTAGGGCCATCTCGAGCAAGCAGACCGTATAGGCAATCACACGGCCTGCACGGCCGAGCAATCCTGTTTCTTGGGAGAACAGGAACGCCGGGACGGCCACGAAAAAATCCAACGCCGCGTCGAACCGCGCGTGGAAAAGGGATGGGGGCTCCAGGAGCCGGAGCACGCTGGATCGCAGCCACAACCGTTCGCCGTACAGAATGGCAAACCAGGCAAAGAACGAGAGCAGCCGATCGAACCTGCGCCGGATAAGCAGGAACCCAACCACCACCAGGCCCACCGTGACCGAGGCCGCGCCAATAAACAGGCGCGGCTCATCTCTGCGAAATCGTGGAGCAGAGCGCGCACCATCGGCAAGCCGGCACCTGAGAAAGGAGACTTCTAGCGCTTATAGCTCATTTAGCGCTATTTTTTAAAGCAAACGCGCCTTATATTTTAAAGCAAACGCGCCTTATATATTGTTACTTCCCCGTGTAGCTAACTCTCCACACCGAGTTAGATCCATCGTCGCTTACCAGCAGCGATCCCTCCGGAGCCACCGTCACGCCCACCGGGCGTCCCCACACCTTGCCATCCGGCAGCACAAACCCGGTGAGGAAGTCTTCATACTCGCCGCTGGCGTGGCCGGTCTGGTGCAGCGGCACCCGGATTACTTCATAGCCCACGCGTACCGCTATGTTCCACGAGCCGTGCTCGGCGGCGAAAATGTCTCCCTTGTACTGGGCCGGGAACGGCTGGCCTAGATAAGAAGGATAAGAAGGATAGAAAGTAAACTCCAGCGACGCGTTGTGCGGCTGCAGCAGCACATCCGGCACGATGACTTTGTCTTTCAACTCCGGATGCTTGCCCTCATGCCGGGGATCCTGATGCGCGCCGATATACCACCACGGCCAGCCATAGAATCCTCCTTCCTGCACGTGCGTGATGTAGTCCGGGACGAGGTTGTCCCCCAGGGCATCGCGCTCATTCACCGAGCACCACAACTCGCCGGTCTGCGGATTCACCGCAATCCCGCCTCCCGCGTTGCGAAGGCCGTAGGCATACACGCGCAACACGCAATGTGCCGGATCGCAGGCCAGAATGTCCGCGCGGTCCTTCTCTCGCGGCGTGGTGTCGGGATCGTCCACGTTCGATCCCGAGCCCACAGCGACAAACATTCGTTTGCCATCCCGCGAAAATTCTACCGCCCGCGTCGTGTGCCCGAACCAGCCCCCATGCGGCAGGTCGGCGATGTGTTGCGGTGGTCCGCTCGCCTGCAAATCGCCCTTGTGATAAGGGAAACGAACGACTTCGGCGGTGCTGCCCACATACAACCATTGCGGATCGGGACCGGGAGGGTAGAAAGCCAGACCATACGGCTGTTTCAGCCCGCTGACAAAGATCGCCGCCTGCTCGGGCTTGCCGCCGGTAGTTAGCCCGCGAAACACCCGGATGCGTCCGGGATCGCTTTCCACAAGAAAAATGTCGCCGTTCGGAGCTGTGCGCAAGGTCCGGGGATTGTCGAGCCCTGCCGCATACAACTCCACCTTGAATCCGGCCGGCGCCGACGGCCAAGCGTTTTCCGGCCGCGCCACCATGTCCGGAGAGTTGAACCTCGATTTGGTCGCATAAGGGTGAGGTAAATCGCTCACCGTAATCTTGTGCAACGTTCCCGGCTTCTCGTAGCGAAAATCGGTGAAGGGTGGCGTCGGCGGCGGAGCCTTCACCTTCGATGTGTTCAAGTCGGAAGGTGGCGGCGCGATCGCCTCCGGCGCGCTTGCTTCCTGACCGGCCTGCGACGTTCCCAACGACTCTACATAGGTAACGATCTGCCAGCGCTGCTTTGCCGGCAAAGACGCCCAGGCGGGCATGCCGTTCTCTTTGTCGCCCCGCGTAATAAACCAGAACACTTCACCCGGTGTAACCGAATTGAGCTTTCCGTCTACCAGCGAGGGCACGTTGCCCGTGCCGTGTCCCAGCTTCCCGTGGCACGACAGGCAATCGCGCGTATACAGCTCCTTGCCGGCCTGCGCGGCCTCCTCCTGGCCTGCGTACGGGTTCTTCGCCACCTGCGCCGAGGCGGGAGCATTGTAGAACTTCCCGTCCACATCTGCTGCGAGCACCGCTGCAGGGAGCAAAATCATCGCCGCAGCGAGAACGTGTGCATTGGCAAGCGAGCGCATGAATCCTCTCCTGGAGAAATATGGCGGCAGGATTTCGACAGGATACGCCATCGTCGAAGCTCGCATCAGAACAATAAGACCGCCTGCGTCGAGTTGAGACCGATCCAGGTTGAACCTGCTCCAGCCGGAGGTCTAGAATCCCAGTTGTAACAATTCCAAGACCGTGGGAGGTCTGTATGCCCCACTATGAGTTCTTCTGCAACGCCTGCAACAAGCCCTTCTTGAAGATTCTGACCATTGCAGAGCACGACGTGGAAAAGACCGCTTGCCCACACTGCGGCAGTCACGAGGTAGAACAGAGGTGGTCTGCCTTCTCCGCCGTCACCTCGAAGAAGAGCGCCTGAAGCCAGCAGCACGAGAAGGCGGGCCCGCCGGGAACGAGGGACATCTTGTCCCCGAAACTTCTCGCTGGTTGACCTTGCACGCACAAGAATCGCTCGGTTCGAGAGCACGCGGAGTAAGGTATGCTTGGGCCCAGAGGCTGAACAGAAAAGTATGGCGATCGCACGGCAGGTTATTACATCCCTTCTCAGTGATGGAACGGACATGCTCGGCACCAAGAGCCTGGCCGTCAAGATTGCAGACGAAAACATTGTTTCCGGTTCGCTGCTTACCGTCGAGAGTAATCATTTCTGCGTTTTAAAATCGCGCGGCGCGGTATTGAATGTCTACGAGACCGGCCAATACGCCCTGACCACTCCTGACAAACCGCTCCTCGGTTCGATCGCTCAAGGGTTCTTCGGCGGCTCCTCTCCATGGGTGTACGAAGTCATTTATGTCAACCGGTCCAAGCTGCTGATCCGCAGCGAGGGAGTCGCCACCAGCGAGGAAATGGCCGAGATGGCCTACCAGGTGGATTACTACATCCACGTCGACACCAAGGAAGCAGCGCTCGCGCTGATTACTCATTTACCGTTTAATGGCCATTTGATTGACACTCATGAAGTCTCGGATTACGCGGGCCCGGCGATTGAGCAAGCCATCAACCAGGTCGTCCAGGTGACGAAGATGGAAAACATCAATGAGCACATCAATGAAGTTCGCGAATTGGTGAAGACCCATCTTTCCGATTTTCTGAGAACCTATGGCATTACGCTCAACGATCTGAAAATCCTCATCATGCCTAAAGACGAGCGCATGCGCGAGTTGATCTCGCTGCAGGCGATCGGTCTTACTCCGATCGAGGCAGTACGCTATTACCTTGCCTTGCGTATGGCTGAGAAGGGGCTCGTCTCCGCACCCAATGCTGCGGCCGGGGTACCCTTCAACATCGGTGGTCAAGTGAGCGGATTCTATACGGCCGGGGCCGCCTCCGGATTGCCCGGAGAAAAATAGTGCCGGGCCAAGGATTTTACGATGCCGGCGCATTGAGGCAAGTCGCCACCAACCTGTTCTATGGCTGCGGCTACAACTTTTACCGCATTGAAAATCAGTTACGCGCAGACGATCAGCTGGTTCGCAGCAAAGCCGCATCGCTGCTTGGTGTCGCGATGGCCAGCGTGGAGATGGCCGAGAGCGAATATAGGCGCGAGTTCCTTCCCTCCCCCTCGCGGGCTAAGCCATTCCCGGACCCAGCCGCAGTGACAGCAGCCCAGCGCCTGGAGAGGCTAGCCCAAGGCATTGGTGCGCTCGAAGCCTCGATTCAGCAACAAGCTGTTCCTGGAAACGATCGTATGACTCAGCGCTATCGTCAGGAGTCAGGCACACTCAAGGTCCTGATTGAGCACGACGAACTGCTGCTAGGCCAATGCGATTTGATGCGATCCATGGTGGACAGCCAGAATGGCGCCGGAATTCTTCAGAACCTTCCAGCTCTCGAACTGGGATTGGAAGCCATTCGAGCCACGCTGCAAGGGCGTGAAGCTGTCCTGCTCGATCGGGCACCCTAGACAGAGAAGATACGGCGACACTACCTATCCCCGTTAGAATTCAGGATACCCGATGCCCTGAAGAGACTTAACCCATTAGCAAACCGATAACCAGTCGCGACCGCACCGTGCTTAGGCATGCCACGATCAGGATAGTACTGCCTCTTGACAACCGTAACTGTATAAGCCTAGCGTTAAAGTTGAGCAAGTGTCTCTGCTTACTCTTTCAGGTTCACTGAACTAAGTCAGCCCATCTGAAGTTTTTCCTCTTAGATTACTGCTAAGGAGGAATTGCGTTATGACACTTTTAACCAATTGGGAATCTTTGCGCGAATTTTCCGCCATGCAAGAACGCTTGAACCGCATGAACCGCCTTTTCCGTGAGTCGAACAGCCCCGAAGGCCCGGAAGAGGCTCTGACAACCACCACCCTCGCACCGCCGGTGGACATATACGAGGACGGGCACAACATTGTTCTGAAGATCGACGTCCCGGGCATCGACGAAAAAGACATTGATGTCAGCATTCAGAACAACACGCTCACCGTCCATGGCGAGCGGAAGATTGAGAAGGAAGAAAAAGAGGAGAACTTCCGTCGCGTCGAGCGGCAATACGGAAGCTTTACCCGCTCGTTCACGCTTCCCAGCTCCGTGGATCCGGGACAAGTGAGCGCCCACTGTGACAAGGGCGTGCTGAAGATCAACCTCGCCAAGAGGGTCGAGGCCAAGCCCACGCAGATCAAAGTGAATGTTGGCGTCGAGAAGACCGTCGAAGCCCAAGCTCCCATCAAGGCCGCGTAAGACGAGTCACCAGCGACAAAAATGGGAGGTGGCTTGATACCGCCTCCCATTTTTTGTCTGTCATCCCGAGCGAGAGGAAGACGTGTGAAAAATACCAAATTTATCGTAAAAGTGAACCGTGGCGGTACTCGTGCCACCGAATACGTGCAGCGGATTGATCGGGCTCCAATGCTGATGACAACCAACCGTAAGCTGGCACTGCTTATGGGAAGATTCACGGCCGAAGACGCGGCCAAATCCATTCACAATTCCCAGTGCAGCCCGGAATTGGTGCCTGTAGGTTAGTGCCCTTTTTTTCGGTATAGCTCGTTTCATCGCGTTAAGAGAGGCTGCACGGCTTCACTCTGTCGCCGTATTTCTTGAATTTGAGTGCATCCGACAGCGCGGGAGGAGGCTCGCTCAAGTCTCGTCAGGTCCTGCAACGCGCTTGGGAATGGCCCGCCCCTGGTGCTGCGTTTTTGGTAAAATTCGGTGCATGCTTTCCAATCGATCCATGCCTGGCAGCGTTGTAATTCCGGAATTGGCGTACCCGGACATTGGCAGCGCCATTGATTGGCTATGCAAGGCGTTCGGGTTTACCCTGCGCATTCGCATCGGGGATCACCGCGCTCAGCTGAATGTCGGTGATGGGGGCGCGGTTATCTTGATTGAACAGAGCGCGGGTATCTCGTTGCTGAGTGCCGTCATGGTCAGGGTCGAGGATGCCAACGCTCACTGCGAGCGTGCCAGGCGAAGCGGTGTAAGCATTGTTCGGGAACCCACGGACTATCCTTATGGCGAACGGCAATATAATGCTGAGGACTTCGTCGGGCACCATTGGTGTTTCTCGCAATCGATTGCGGACGTGGATCCGCGCGAATGGGGCGGAACGCCAGCCGAACGGTAGCGTAACCAATGAATAGGTCTATGACGGTGACAGACCTTCGCAGGGGCCTGACATAGGCTCGAGCTCCACGTCAAGTTCTACTACGCGGTAAAGCTGCTCTTCACCGACTAGAACCGTCTTTACCGGATTTGAACCAGGATTACGGAGCGCATGCTCGACCCCTCCCGTTATGCTGCGAAACTATGAGCGGTCGCGACGACTTGATAGAATCCAAATTTATGTTATGGAGAGCTCCTTAGTGGTGTCTTTGCCGTTCGCGCTGCAAATGTGCGTTTCTTGCTTCAAACCGGGCACGCGTAAACGCGAGACGCTCAAATGAGGGCCAGACAAATTACATTCCCACACCGTGGGTACAACGAGGACATGCATTTCCAACCACCCTGACCGTGGAGATATCTCTCTTAAAGGTTTCACGTCTGCCTCGCACGGAACCGACTTCGCCGCCTACATTTCGGCACTCGAAAGCTTCGACCGGCTCGAGCAATTGCAAGAGTTGAAGGTATTGGGGCGTGAATATGCCAGCATTCGCCCTGGTGCACATGTACTCGAAGTCGGGTGCGGCTTCGGACTGGAAACGTTGCGACTGGCTCACCTGGCACTTCCCGGTGGCCTTGTGGCCGGATGCGACCTCAGTCCCGACTTCCTGGCGGAAGCTCGGCGTCGTGCCGGCGCGGCCGGGGTCAATATTGCTTTCGAGCAGGCACACGTGGAGGCGCTGCCCTACCCGGACCAATCGTTCGATATCGTATGGTCGGAGCGCCTGCTCATCTATGTTCCCGATCTACGGCAAGCTGCTTCAGAGATGCGGCGAGTGCTCCGGGCTGGAGGCCGCCTGGCGAGCATCGAACCAGACATCAGCACCTCGACACTCAATCTGAAGGATCGGGCCCTGGTACGCCGTGTAATGGGGCACGAAGCGGATACGGACGTTGTCCACGGTTGGTTACCTGGTCAGCTCCGCGGGACATTGACCGACGTGGGTTCCAAGATATCCGTCTTGCGACCCGTGTGGTTGTGTTCACACCTGGACTGGCAGCGAGCTACTTCGCGCGCTGCGGTCATTCTGCCGCAGCGGACGGGGTTATTTCCGATTCTGAGCTGCACGACTGGAGCTCGGGAATTGAGGCACTTGTTAGCCAAGACAAGCTTTTTGCAACCGTGGGGTACTTCCTGTTTACCGCCAGAACGTAGGGGTACTCAACACGTGGTGTAAAGCAGCATTTCCCGACCAGGCTCCGCATTGGTAGTTGCTCCCCCCGGATAGGTCGATAGGAAAGTCTGGTTAATTGTCCAACCCTGGGCTATACTCGACGGCGTTCTGAAGGTAACCGTCGGAGGACAAGTATGTTTCACTTAATCTGGTACATCCTGATTGGGCTAATCGCCGGAGTTATTGCGAAATCGGTGATGCACGTGCACCTGACAATCTTCTGGACGGTTGTGCTCGGCATCATCGGTTCGGTCATCGGGGGCGCCGTTACCCACATGTTTTCGCGCCCGAGAGACGAACGTTATCATCCCGCCGGCCTCATCTTTTCCACCCTCGGCGCGATCCTGCTTCTGTTCATTTGCTATAAGCTGAATATCCACTTTCCCCATATCTAACCGCTGCGCGAATCGAGTGGCAGCCTCCGTATTTGAGCGAGGATTCCGTTCGTGGCTTCAGTTTGCATAACGGTGGCCGTGCGGTCTGTCCCCGTCTCTCGAAGCCTGTTATGGATAGGGTTCAGTGGGGGCAGCCTGGCTTTGGGCCAGGAATCTTCTGCCGCACAAGCGAGGGTGGCCGATGGAGCCGATGCGCGATCGCTCCGCATGGGTAGGACGGTTTGTAACGGCGGAAGTGGCCGGTAGCCGTTAGCCGGACGAGCAGGCAGATCGGGAGGGCTATCGGCTGGGTTCTGGTTGCGAAGCACCACCACAAGACCGGAGGGCGTCCATCGCTTTACGATGTAGGTGATCGCGCACGCACCACAAAGCCAAAAACATTTGCTGGGTAAGGGCCTCATCGCGAATGCGTCATCGTCTGGCAGAGGCTGATCGCCCGCGTGTGGTTCCAATTCGAGCAACTCGAGCCTTCCCTCGCGAAGATAGAGCAGCTCTTTCAAACATTGCGGATTTGCGCACTGCATGGTCAAGCTGCGCTCGCTCCACACAATGCCTGCTTGGCTGGACGAGGGATTGCGCACATCGCATTTCTTTTGCAAGTTCATACATGCTCCATCTGGTGCCGCTGCATACCTGGATCTTGTGCTCGGCTGGAGCATTGCTAAGGCTGGAGGCGAGGAAGGATCTTGTGCAGACGCGCTTTTCGGGCTTACTGAACTTAGTCAGTCCAGTTGAAGTGTTTCTTCTTAATAGTTATGGCTAAGGAGGAACTGGGTCATGAGAGCACTCACCAGTTGGAGATCTCTCCGCGGACGCTTCCGCCATGCAAGACAGCATGAACCACGTTTAAACGTCTTCGGGTACCGTTTGATCATCATCCAGGAAGGCGGCATTGACCGCCTTCCCGGTGTTAAAAAGCTTACGGGCCCTATGCAGTTGCGTGAACGGCGATCTTATGGAAGGTCGAGCTCACCACGTCAGAGGTTTGAACCGTGGGTGTTCCTTCGATAAATCTTGCCATCGTCTTCAACACCTCGGGGTAAGAATTGGTGTTGTAAGTGTCTGCGCTGGCTTTGTTGTCCCACAAACTGATGGCTGTCACATCGCGTTCACTGGGGCCGGAGAATGTAATTTCGTCCTTAAAGCCGTTCTGTTTGCGAAGCAGCGGAAGAATCTCCTTGTCAAACGTTCGGGTGTAATCCGTAAGCATATTGGACTTCAGATGAAACGAAACATTACGAGCATACATATGCAACCCTCCTAAGGCTGTCCGTCGCTAAGATTAGGGAGAACTTCAGATGGGCCGACTTAGTTCAGAAGACCTGAAAGAGGAGCAAAATAGCTCACTCCCCCTAAAACAGTGCACGTAGGTGGCCTCTCTGCATCCACCGCGTAACTTGTTGTTTCGATACGCCGCAGAGCAGAACCGTTACTACAGGGTGGGTTCCGTCGTGTACTTTTGGCGGTAAAGCAAGCTTGAACGGTAACCTTTACCCGGTTGCCCGCCATGGCAGCCCCCGATGAGCCTCCAAAATCTCCGTTACCGGGCGATGGAATCGCGCATCGCGTCGCACCGCCCCAGCCGCTGACGGATGTGAAGGCTTCCCCAGACCTGACAAAACCATGGATACGCCAGTGACCGGGTGCGAACTAAGAGGGATGCCCTGGTCAATTGTGCTCAGTACTCGACTGAAGGGTTCGCCTAGTATTTAACAGGGAGTGCGTGGTCGATTCAAACGAATTGGCTTTGCTCGTCGCTTCGGATGGGTGGTAGTCCACTCAGTGTTCCGGGCGTCTCTTGCGGCCTGTTTCGGAGTGCCGTTCCGCAGAGTCTACGCAACACAGCTTACTGGCAATTCCGCCAAACGCCCTTAGCAAAAGCGAAGATACAAGTCATCGATAAGGCCTGGCGCTCATCGGGTCAATGAACGGATGAGGCCGTGTCCAGGCGGGCGTTCACCACGAAAGAGGACAATTATATGGTTAAGCATCTTCTGATTTTTTCAACAATTCTTTTGGTTGCGGGCCCGATTGCACGAGCATCCGACCGGCAGAACGACAATGATCGCATGGAGAAGGCGGGTCAGGTCTTCAAGGAGATCATGGATACGCCCGATAAGGGCATACCGCACGATCTGTTGGATTCTGCGAAGTGTATTGCAGTCATTCCTGGAGACAAGAAGTTTGCTTTCATTTTTGGAGGTAGCTACGGCCGCGGAGTTGTGACCTGCCGCACGGCGCACGGATGGAGTGCTCCGATGTTCCTCGCCATCGAGGGAGGGAGCGTAGGGTACCAGATTGGTGGCTCTTCCACGGATCTGATCATGCTGTTCATGAATGATCATGCCTTACATAGCCTGCTTAGCGATAAGTTCAAACTTGGGGCGGATGCCTCGGTAGCGGCAGGCCCGGTGGGCCGGAGTGCTGCAGCGGGAACGGACCTGAAGTTGAGTGCGGAGATTCTTTCCTATTCCCGTAGCAAGGGTATCTTTGCCGGGGTCAGCCTGGATGGTGCCGTGGTTCAGGCAGACAAGGGTGGGGATCAGGCCCAGTATGGAGCCAATGTGACCAGCCAGGAGATTTTGGACGGCCAGATACAGGTTCCATCTTCTGCCAGACGTCTTATCCATGAGCTTCGGGCATACCCAGGCGCAACAATGGGTATGTAGTTGGAGCAGCCCCCGGTTAGACAACGGGCTACCGGGGGCTGAAAAACGCTGGTCTGAATGAATCGGTGTCGCAGGATGAAGTACCGAGGAGGAACTATGGCTCACCGGAAATATCTCAATATCTTTGTTCTATCGGCTCTCATGGTTGCGCTGTTCAGCGGCCCAACGGCAGCGCCGGCCCAGGTGTCCATCAGCATTGGAACCGCGCCTGTGTGTCCCTACGGGTACTACGACTATGCCCCTTATAGTTGTTCCCCCTACGGCTACTATGGGCCAGATTGGTTCAGCGGCGGGGTGTTCATTGGAACGGGCCCCTGGTATCACGGTTCTCGCGGCTTCTATGGCCACGTCGACAATCGCTATGATCCTCGTCATGGTTACGCCGGGCCGATGCCCGCGCGCGGGGAGCAGCCGTTCAACCACTTCCACGCGAACGAGGCACGGGATAACCACGGCCACGTAGGCAATGCAGGACATGACGGAGCCAGTGAACATAGCGCTGGAGCCCAGAGGGAAAGCCACGGCGGGGGCGGCGGACACCATAACTAGACCGAAAAAAGGGGGTGACACGAAACGCTCACCGTGTTTACACAACCGGGTAGGTCTACGTCCGTGTATCACCTCTTTCGCGTAGGCCAGTGGATCACTTTCCGATCACCAGTATCTGGAAAGAGTGCGGGATCATGGGCGGGCGAGGACCACGCATCCAGGGTGGAGCGGTAGCCGGTGGACCGCCTGCTGCCGGAGTCGCGTTCGATTCCGGAGACGGTGCGGTTGGCACCGGGCCGAACTCGGCGGTAATGGTTAGGATCTGGTTGGTCTTTGTATCCAGGGTCAGAACCTTCGCCCGCATCGGCGTGGCCACCGTTTGCTCCACAGAGAACTTGGTCGGCGAATTCTCTTGCACCACTGTGAGCGTTCCATCTCCCTGCGAACTGAAGGCCTCCATCGTTGCCGGATTGAAGGCGGCGCCGTCTGAACCGGCGCCTATCGGGAGATCGGTGATGATGTGTCCGTCCGTAGCCGACAGAATGATCATGTTCTTATTGTCGCGGCAGGCAGCAAAAAGGATGTTGTTCTTCGCGTCCAGCGCAAGGCCGGCGCATCCGCCTCCCTTGCTCGCAACATCGTACTTGCCGATCATCTTCATGGTGTTCACGTCAATGACCGCAATGGCGGACTTGTCTTCGATGTCGACATATATCCTGCCGTGGCCGTCGGTGGCTGCTTGCTCGGGTGCGCCTCCTATGTTGATGGTGCCTAGAATCGCACCATCCTTATCGTCGAGGACGGTGATATTCGGCTCCGCGTGGCTGAGGATGTAGAAGTGATGATTGAAGGCATCGTTGAGGTAGCCGTCCGGATTACCTTGCACGTCGATCTTCTTCAGAATGGCAAAGGTTTTGGCATCGAACATCGTCACGGGCTTCGAAGTTGCGAATCCGTGGCCGGTTGCGGTATCGACCGCTGCGCCGTGTGCGCTTGCGCCCGGGATATCTCCCTCCTGGGCTAACGTATCGAGGTTGTAAATGCCGATGTGCCCGGCAGGTCCCGATCGGGCTACATAGAGGTTACGGCCGACCGGGTCGGCAGTCACGTAATCGAATCCGCCGTCGCCCCCGACTAGCTGAATCCTGAGCACCTTGTAGGGACCGCTGTCTTGCGCGTTGGCGAACCCTGAAAGGGACAGCAGCACGGTTAGTATTGCTACGACGGACTTGCAGGACATGGTAGTGGCTCCTATTCGATTCCTTCCAGGCATCCGGAGGCTGAGGGTGTTTGCCTGGAGTTCCGCTTCTTACGCAGATCGAGCATACTCGCTTCCACCTTAAGGTGGGATGACGATGGTGGACTCCACGGGCGGTTGACGGAGTGCGCAGTTGCATAGTTCTTCGAATTCCATGAGTATGTTCTATGTTGCGAAGGGGCGGGTCACTCTTCCACGTGGCCGACGGCTTTTGGCAGATTCTGAGCCCGTACTGAGGGGGGCTAACGCGGTGCCAGCTGACATGCTTCCCAGCATTACGGACGATCCGCAGTCTCTGCTCTCCGCGATCGTCGACTCGTCCGATGACGCCATCATCAGCAAAGACCTGAACGGCATTATTACGAGCTGGAATGCGGCAGCGTGCCGCATTTTTGGCTATGCCGCGGAGGAGATCGTCGGCCAGTCTATCCTGCGGCTGATTCCGGACGATCTGCATCCTGAGGAAGCGGTCATTCTGGCGAAGATTCGCGCGGGTGAACGGATCGATCACTATGAGACGACCCGGCGCAGGAAAGACGGAAAACTAATAGGAGTGTCGGTGACTATCTCTCCGGTCAGAGATAGCAGGGGCCACGTCGTCGGCGCGTCCAAGGTCGCACGCGACATCTCCGACCGGCAGCGCAGAGAGGAATCCCGTTCTCACCTGGCGGCGATCGTTGACTCCTCTGACGACGCGATTGTCAGCAAAGACCTGAACGGGATCGTTACCAGTTGGAACGCGGGAGCGTACCGTGTCTTCGGATATACGTCGGAAGAGATGGTTGGCCAGCCGATTCTGCGATTGATCCCGGAGGCGCTGCATCCCGAAGAAATGATGATCCTGGAAAAACTAAGAGCGGGTGAACGCATCGATCACTATGAGACTACCCGGCGCAGGAAAGATGGGAGTCTTATACAAGTCTCGGTGACGATTTCTCCGATAAGGGACAGCGAGGGCCTGGTCATCGGCGCTTCCAAGATTGCTCGCGACATCTCCGAACGCAAGGAAGTGGAGCGGCGGCTCATCCAGTCGGAGAAATTTGCCGCGACCGGACGCATGGCAGCGACGGTGGCTCATGAAATCAACAACCCGCTTGAATCGGTGATGAACCTGGTCTATCTGGCCCGCAAACATAGCACGCCTCGCGGAAAAGCATTTGCTTATCTCCAGCTGGCAGAAAGGGAACTGGAGCGGGTCTCTCACCTGGCGCGGCAAACCCTGGGATATTACCGCGAGACGGGTTCTCCGGTGAAGGCGATGTTGCATGAGCTTTTGCGTGAGGTGCTCAAGATTTACGAGTCGAAATTCCGGTCCTGCGGAATCGCTGTCGATTGCCAGTTTCACGATCATCGTCCGGTCGTAGTGAGCAAGGGAGAGGTGCTGCAGGTGTTCTCCAACGTGATCGCGAATGCTGTGGATGCTATGCCCACCGGGGGCGAGTTGCAAATTGAAACGCAGGAAACGGACAACGCGCCGGGGGAGGGTGTGCGGGTGACCATCCGTGATTCCGGAACGGGGATTCCCAAGAAATATCTGGACAGAATTTTCGAGCCGTTCTTTAGCACGAAAGGGAATCTCGGAACAGGTATCGGGTTATGGGTGAGCCGGCAGTTGATTGAAAAGTCCGGCGGACATCTTTCGGCAGAGAGCGGTACCGATGAGACCAGCAGGGGAACCGTGATGTCGATCTTTCTTCCGTTTGTTCCGCCAACGATAGAAGCAAAAGGCCAAGATAACTAATTTGAATAAGGCTGCCCAGGATCTGAGATGAATGCCAACGAACCCGGGGTGTTTCGAGAGGATAAGCCATTCGTGGCGATGCCCGGCGCCCAGGAACGCAAATCACGGGGCAAAAGAAGCGCGGCGAACAGGCCCAGCATTCTGGTCGTGGACGATCAGGAAGTGATTGCTGACTCGCTTCTCGACATCCTGAATGGCGCGGGCTTTCGGGCTGTTGTGGCCTATGATGGAGCTTCAGCGTTGCGGATGGCGGAATCGGCTCCGCCTGATTATCTGCTTACCGATGTAGTCATGCCGGTAATGAATGGGGTTGAACTCGCGATTGCTATCGCGGAAAAATATCCTGCCACCAGGATTGCGTTGTTTTCGGGGCAGGCGGGCATCTCGGACATTCTGCAGCAAGGTAAGCAGCAGGGGTATGAATTCGAGTTGATCGCTAAGCCGATTCATCCGGACAGGCTGATTGATCAGTTGAAGGGAATCCAGGGGCGGTAGTGTTTGGCTCCTCCTGCTGCGACAGCGGATTCCCTGCTTCGCTGCGCCAGACAGGAGGACGGGTGCGGCTTTCATTAACGAAAGCCGCATGAAACTCATCAGCGCCCCGAGCCTCAACAGGAAATCCGGGGTGGCCCCGCCGAAAACGTGCGCTCCGTGGGACGGTTACCGGGTTACGACCAGAATTTTGAATGTGCCGGGTTTGGGAACTGGCCTTCCGGTCGCACCGGGCTTTGCATCTTCAAAGTCCGCTGTGGGCAGGTAGATTGTATGCGTCTTTGTGTCGATATCCATGGTCTTGGCACCGCGCGATGTGGTTACCGTTTGCGTGAGGTCGTATGTGCCCGCCGACGACCTCGTGGCGACGGCTAGTGTTCCGTCTCCGCAACTGGCGAACGCTTCCGTACCTTGTGTCCTGGTGGCGTCTACGCCTGCTCCGATGGTCAGATCACTCAGCACCTTACCGTCTTCTGTGCTCATTACGATCATCTTCTGTGGCTTGCGGCAACCGATGATAAGGGTGTGATGGTCGCGATCAAGGGCCAGACCTACAGGCCTTCCACCGGGAGCGACGGGCCAATGGGCGGTCACTTTCCGTGCCTTCAGATCGACGACTGCGACATTATCTTTGTCTTCAAGATTCACATAGGCCTTGCCGGCACCGTCGGCAGCCAAAAATTCGGGGGCGCCGCCCAGTTGGATCGGCGGTTCGATTTTGCCGGTTTTCGGGTCAATATCGGGCTTGATGGTGATCAGACAATTGCTGTCGCCCGCGCTTACCAGGATGCGATCTGAGCCGGGGTCGTAGATGATGCCATCCGCGTCGGGGACGGCAGTGATCACGCCAAGCACTGCGTTGGTCTTGAGATCGAAGACAGTCACGGAACCGGCTCCACCGCCATCGGTAATGAAACCGCGATTCAGTTTTGGCACAAGAGCGACGCCGTGGGCGATCGTCTGGCCCGGAATATCACCGAGTGTCTTGCCGGTAACGGCATCGATGACCATCGTGTGTGTGCGGCGAGTAACATAAAGGCGCCGCGTCGCAGAATCGACGGTGATGTAGTCCATGCCACCGGCTCCGCCGACTTGCATCGTTTTTTCAAGGTGCCAGGTGGATTGCGCCTGCGCCGGAGCCATGGCGACGACGGCGCAGCAGAGGATTCCGGGCAGGGTTGCGAGGTGATAGGCAAATCGCATGTCCAAACGCTCCCGAGCAGATCTTGAACGACGGTAAACGATCATACTTAAGCGGACCTTAAGGCCGGCTAGCAGTGAATTCCGCTGGGGCCGAATGTTCGCTGTCACTCCTGGTGGGCGAGTTTTTGGCCGTCTGGTCCAACCTGGATCTCGGAATGCTTGCCGCCGGTAATCACCTCGGCCTCGTAGGCTACAATCCTGCCTTGCCTGGTTAACGATTCAGCCTTGACAAGCCGGCCTTTGCGCGCGCGCACACTGAGGCCCTGGAACACATTTGCGGGTAGTGCGTCCAGCGCAACTTGTTCTTCGATCTCGAGAATCTCCCCTTGTGGGTCGATCGTCACATCCTTGGTGTGATCACCCACCATTAACCGCACTTCGTACTCAACTCGCCCGTGTTCGATATCCTTTGCATAACCCACAACCGTTGCGCCGGTACTTTGTGCATCCGCGGTTTTCTGAACGGCAGGAGGGAGGTCTGACTTATTGATCTGATCCTCGGCAATGGAGGCATTCGTCATCATCAGAAGAGCCGCCGCCAGGCAAACACTTGCCAATCGCATAGCACACCTTACTTTCATCTCCATGCTATGGAAGAAACCTTAAGCCCCGCTTAAGCGCCTGACATCTGTTTTAAAGCTACCGATGGGAACAATCAGCAACAGCGGATACACTAACGGCGGCGTGGAAGTTGTCCACGCGGCTGTTTGAAGCGCGACATTTTGTTGGAAGAGGGACTCATGGCTCATTGGACGCGTAGAGGGTTTATTGGATCGCTGTCGGCGGCGGCGGCCGCAACGGCGTTTGCCGCTCAGCAAAAGGGTAATCTGCCGGCTGAAAAACGGACGGGGCAGGTGCCCATCAAGATTACCGACCTCCGGTGCGCCATCATCGGCAAGAACCCAACCGTGCGCATCGTGACAGATCAAGGTGTCTCCGGGTATGGACAAGCCGAGTCGTACAAGCCGTATCTCAAGCCGATGGTGCTTTTCTATAGGGACTATCTTCTTGGGGAAGACCCGACGGATGTGGCGCGGGTGATGCTGAAGATTCGCCGGCTGGGCGCGTTCAAGCCCTGGGGTGCGGCGGTGAGCGCGATCGAAATTGCGTTATGGGACATCGCGGGGCAGGTGGCCGGGGTGCCGGTTTATAAGCTGCTCGGCGGGAAGATCCGGGACCGGGTGCGCATCTATAACGGCGGCGTCCGCTTCCCCATGACCGGCCATACGCCTCAGGATTACGCCGATAACATGGCGAAGATGAAGGATGCCAAGCAAGGATTCACGCTCATTAAACAGGCTGTCGGCTTCCACGATCCGGCGATGATGCCCGCAGTGCCCAACGCATGGTACGACGAACCGGCGCGGAAAGGAGCGTCGCATCCCGATCGCGGCATGATGACGGAGCGCGGTCTGGCCAATGTGATCGCGTGCGTCGAGGCTATGAAGAAGGTCCTCGGCGATGAGATCGGGCTGGCCCTGGACTGCGGGCCAGGCTGGACGGTGAAGGATGCGATCACGTTTGCGCGGGCGATGGAGCCGCTCCACATAGCGTGGCTCGAAGATTTGATTACCGGGGACTATATGCCTTATCCGAATGCCGATCTTTTTCGGGAGGTGACGGTGAGCACCACGGTTCCGATCCATACGGGGGAGGAGATCTACCTGAGAGAGAATTTCAAAGACCTGATCGAGAAGCAGGCGGTGAATATTGTCGGTCCTGACCCGGAAGATGTGGGTGGGATCGCGGAGATGAAGTGGATCGCGGAGTACGCCGATATTCACGGGATCCAGATAGCTCCGCACGGCATTTTCGACGGAGTTTTCGGACTGGCGGCGCACGTGCAGGTGGCAGCCGCGTTGCCGCAAAACTATATTGCGTTTGAGTATCCTCTGGGCCAGCCGGAGTGGTGGTATGACATTGTGGAAGGTCTGCCGAACCCGATCGTCGAACGCGGTTTTATCAAGGTGTGGGACCGGCCGGGCATTGGTATCAGCTTCAACGTGCAGGCAGCCAAGGCGCATTTGGCGGATGAGGATCGCCACTTCTTCGATTGAGATGGGTTGTGAGAACCCGGAAGAGCAAAAGCGATCGATTATCGTCGATTTTCAAACGACTGTGATCTTCGGGTGACCTGGTAGTTATAGCTTCTTGCAGGTGGAGAGGCTTGCTCAGAAACGACCGGGGAGGCGGACGCCGTTCCACCTCCTCGCGGTTCTTGTAATCTCCCGCGGACTGACGGTCGCCCAGGTTGTCTTGCATGCCAACCCGCCTCCGGTTACGGTCGCTGCGCTGCCCGACGCGCCGCTGTTCGGCGATGTGGACACGGCCCGCTCGGGGGCGAACGGCGCACCGGAGTATTCCAATGCGACTCCGCAGGTGAAACAGACCATTGAAGACCAGTCAGATGCCTGGTTTCGGCGTGAATTTCGAACAGGAACTGCCGGCAAATTTCCGCACCTTCTTTCGCGCCGGTTGGAACGATGGAAACTACGAATCGTTCACCTTCAGTGAGATGAACAATACCGTTTCGTTTCGCGCCGACCTTTCGGGCGATGCCTGGCACCGAAAGGAAGATCGCCTTGGTTCTGCCTTCGTTAATAGCGGCTTAAGCCAGGATCATCGCGAGTATCTGAGCCTGGGAGGCATCGGCTTTATGCTCGGCGACGGCGGCCTTAAGTATGGACGCGAGAGCGTGAGCGAAACATACTATACGGCTCATGTGACCCGCGGTCTCTATCTCGCCGCTCTGCTCTCCGTCGTAAACAATCCTGGCTTTAACCGCGACCGCGGACCCGTTGCCATTCCTGGCTTCCGGGTCCATCTTGATTATTGAGTCGAGCCTCGCCGGCGTCTGCCGGAGCGTGCGCGGCCGTCATCCGCTTGCGGAGATGAAACGGAACGACGTCCGTGATCACTATCAACCTTGAAATGAGGAAAGGGTCGCCCTGGCGTGTTTTGGCCCGGGCCCCCCTCTCGTATAAAATAACCCCTTAGAAAAGCTGATCATTGGGAAAGAGAGAGATCCCGCGGTCGTGTTCGCAGAGATGGCGGTTTCTCTGCCAGGTTCATTTCCTCGCGTCCCGCTTAACCTGTGTCCGCTGATAGGAGGAATATCATGGCTATGCCTAAGTTCAAGGAAATCACCGAAAATACCGGTGTTACGGTCCCGGACAGTTTTATGGCCGTCAGTGTGAAAGGTGGGAACGTCGTGTCCCTGGAGGATGCGAAAGGGTTTGCCTGGCACGTTCCGTCCAATGCGCTCGAGGTGAGCCAGGTGACGCGAGAGAACGTCAGTCATTTTTCGAGACGCGTCGCCGATCAATTCGTTGCGTGGAAGGTGCCGGATAAATATACGAAGAGCTACCTGGGCGACATGTTGAGCGCCGTCAACTCCGGCGCGAACTCACGGTTGTTATTTGTTACAGGAAAAGTGGCGGGGAGGACAGGAATTACGCTGAGCCCCAAACAGCCTCCGGTGAACCTTGGGGTGTGGGTCCTGCCCCATAAGGAATTCACGGTGGCCTTCCGATTTGCGCAGATGTACGACGATCAGAAGAATAGCAGTTTAACGAAATGGACGGCCTCGGACGCGAATTCGCTGGCAGGCGAACTGAACTGGGCGTATGGTCCACAAGCCAATATCTCTTTCAAGCTGGGTGATGCCGCGGTCAGCAAGGTTACCGTGAGCTCGGATGACATAGACCTTAAGAAACCTTTGACGGGTCAAAATTTTCTAAAGTATTTTGCCGGAGATAAGAGCAAGACGGCCGACCTGACCATCTTTTTCGTCCCCAAGTACATCAGCGCAGACAAAGTAGGGCTGAGCGAGACTTTCCCGGCGCAGGGTATTTCTGTAGTTGAAGATGCTGCGGCCACGGAGCTCCCGGTGATAAAGGGGGCGGACGCTTTCGTCGTCAACCTGGTGCATGAAGTGGCGCATTTCCTGCACTTCCAGCAAGACGCAAGCCCGCGGAACATCCACCATGACCGGCAGGGTATCCTGCTCTCTTCCAAGTTACAGTCCACGCGATTGGATTCGGGCGTGGTGGGTCTTATCAACTGTCCCGATAAGAACTGCTAGCCGGCCTTCGCAATGCGGCATGGCCTTCCTCTAAAAGGCTTTTGACGCAGCTCCCAGGTAGCTCGAACAGAGTTTTGTTAAGGCGTCCTGGCTTGCGCGCCTGCAGAGGCATCGCCCTTCAGCGCACCGGTCAACGCATCACTGGTTGTGGTGGGCGCCCAGTACTTCTCGATATGTTCGATCACCAGCTCTGTGCCGGCAGCATGGGAGACGAAAGGTCTTGAGGCAGGGTTATACATGGCATCGGTGAGGTCGCGCACCAGGATACAGCGCAAACCCCACTTCGAAAGCTGGCGCACGCCGAAGCTCCGGTTGAGGATACACATATTCGCGTGTACTCCCATGAACAACACGGTCTCGATGTGATGCTGTTGCAGAACGTTGTAGATCTCCTGCCCGTTGTCGGAGATTACATCCCCGGGCGCAATGGTGAGGGCTGCGGTTTCACGGCTCCAGGCCTTGTGAGGTTTGTCTCCGGGAGTATCGCAGCCGTCGTCGCTATCGTCGATGGGGAGCGGCGCGTCCGCGAATTTGAGTTCGGGAGGAGGCGTGGCGTGGGGGGCGTTTTCTGCGAGCAGCCTGCCCGGCGCGTGACTGTAGAAGTCCATGGTCTCAGAGGGTGCGTGAATGATCAGGATGCCGGCGCCTCGCGCTACGGCGAGCAGGGGTTCCATCCTCTGGGCAATGAGCCCCACCCGGTGCGTGGCCCCCTTGCACCAGTGCTGGTCCCACATATCCGTAATGATGATCGCGGTTTTCGAGGGAACGACAACTTCTTCAAATTGAGCTTCTACCCAGGGTCCGTTGGCACGGAATGGCTGGACGTGGGTTCGGAGCGGCAACTTGATCTCGTTATGGTTCGCAGTCACTGCCGGCCCCGCATGCGAGGCCCCAAGCCAAGCCGCGGCAGGCTGGGGCACCTCCGCGAAGCCTGCGAGGACGAGGAGCGCGACGGTCGAAAGCACCATGACTGGGGTTTGCATGGGATATGTCCTATCCTAGTCGCATTCCTGCACAGGCGGGGGAATTACGATCACTAACGTGGGTCGAAGAAAGAGGTCCGAAGCGTTGCCGGTGGGCGGTGTCGGGCCTGGTTTCGTTTGCTGCCCATCGATTAGCATTAATCATATTTCCTGCCATGCCTCCATTCCACCTTGAAGGGAACACCGACTGGATATGAAAGCTCGCGTTATCAATTTCTTCGCTGTGCTCGTTCTTGTCGCGTTGGTTGGCTCTCAAACTGCGGCCGCACAAGCTGCTCCTGCGGTTTCGCCGGAATATGACCTGCTGCTTAAGGGCGGCCACGTGATTGATGCCCGGAACAACATCGACACGCTGATGGACGTCGCCATTCGGGATGGAAAGATCGCGAGGGTGGCGCGGGCGATTCCTGCCGCGAGGGCGATCAAGACGGTGAATGTAACCGGCATGTATGTGGTGCCGGGGTTGGTTGACATTCATACCCATGTGTATGCAGGAACGGGGGAGAGGAACTCATACGCCGGCGACTTGAGCGTCTATCCGGATGGGTTTACGTTTCGCAGCGGCGTGACCACGGTAGTGGATGCGGGGTCGTCGGGATGGCGGAGCTTTCCGGACTTCAAAAACCGGGTCATCGATATCTCAAAGACGCGAGTGCTGGCGATGCTGAATATTGTCGGCGCGGGGATGCGGCCGAACGGGATCGAGCAGAATACGGCCGACATGGACGGGCAGAAGACGGGGGAGATGGCGCTGAAGTATCCGGGAGTGATCGTAGGCATAAAGAGCGCGCATTTTACCGGTCCGGAGTGGAAGCCGTATGAGCAGGCGGAGATTGCCGGCAAGATGGCCAATATTCCGGTGATGATTGACTTTGGTGCGCGGCGGATCGAGCGGCCTATCTACAAGCTTTTTGCAGACTATCTGCGGCCGGGAGACATTTACACCCATGCTCTTTCGGGCGAGCGCGGCGAGCAGGACAACGTAACCGGTGGTGTGGGGCGCGGGCTGCGGGAGGCGCGGGCCAAGGGAATTTATTTTGATGTAGGGCACGGGCAGGCGAGCTTTGCCTGGTCGGTGGCGATTCCGTTATTGCTGGATGGGTTTCCGCCGGATTCGATCTCGACCGATCTGCACGTGGACAGCATGAACGCGGGCATGAAAGACATGCTGAACATTGGCGATAAGTTTCTGGCGATCGGCTGGCCGCTGAAGGATGTGATCGCGGCGATGACGTGGCATCCCGCGCATGAGGTGAAGCAGGATCAGCTGGGGAATCTTTCCCAGGGTGCAATCGCCGACGTTGCGGTGATCAGCATGGAACATGGGCACTTCGGGTTTGGCGACTCCTACAACGCCCGGGTAGAGAGCGACCGGAAGATGGTGTGCGAGCTGACGATCAAAGACGGAAAGTTTGTCTACGACCTGAACGCGATGTCGGGCAATCCGTGGAACCAGCCGCCCACCGTGGCCGATCGGCAGGCCAGTCGCTGGACAACGCTAAAGACCCAGGGCTTCGGCGAGTCGCACTGGAAGCCGCGCGAAGGTCAGCCGCTGCAACATGACTGGCGGCCCTACACCCTGCCGGCAAATCAGTTGCAGACGATGGAGCCTGGTACGGCGAACTCGGTCGATCCGCAGTGGATGACCCCGGAGGAACGGGCAAAGTCGGCGGCGATCGATAAGAAGAACGCGGCCAAGGCCGCGGCGAGGACGAAGGCGCTGATGGCAAGTGTTCACCCGACGCCTAACGGCGCTGGGAAATGACTTAGTTGCCGGGCAAAGAGAGCGGCGCTACCCTTTCTCGAAAAACATTTCCAGGAAAGGTCTGCGGTACTTCCGATCCCTCCACGGCACCACACTCTTCGTTTGTTCATCCCGAGCAGCTGACTTGCCTGTGGCAAGTTAAGGATGGAATGAACATGGGAAAGCGGTGTTTGAAATCCAGGCCCAGAGGGCCGGCACCTACGTCAGCCCAGCCCGGAAGGGCTGGGTCCACAAGCCAGGCGGTCGAGCGCCGGAGGTGCGGCACTACACTCTTCGTTTGTTCATTAGGAGCCTGTGACTTTTTCGATCTTTTCGTGATTTTTGCACCCGACCATATGTTGTTTAGTCCTCCATAAAGGCGTCATCCTGAGCGAAGCGCCTCACAGATCTATCGCATCACAGAGGGTTTATGGCGCGGAGTCGAAGGACCCCGGCGATGCTTGTTGGCAGGTGCTCTTCGGAGCTTTCCGGCCATGGACTACAAGGGAAATAAAAAAGTCACCGCCCCCGAGCGCAGCCGACCTGTCCCGCCTGTCCCGGCGTGCCGTGGAAGCGCAGCGTAGCGCACCTGATGTCTCGACAACCTTAGCTCCGCGGCTTCTAAAGCCGTGGAGCAGCGCAGGCTCATCGCGCGTAAGTAAAGGTGCCGCATAGGTCGGTTGTGTTAGCGATCGCCTCGGGCGTAAGGACGGGCATTTTCTGTCCTGAGAAAAATGCAAGATGCAAATAATTCCCGGCGGCGTAGGAGGCCATCCACTGTACATCCTCTGATCCGCACAGAGTGTTCTTGTGCATAAATCTTTTTGTTCCCGGCACGTTTAACCGGTAGAGATAGCCTTTGCTCACGGAACTGCTGTCCATATCGAAGGCTGACCCAACCTCGGCCGGCTCGAGCGCACGTATCTGCGCGATCGTAAAGCTGGAATAGTTGATCGATAGCTTGTCACCGGAGATCGCCACATCGCCGGTGATGGATTGCGCCGATGAATTCGCTGCTCGCCAGAGGCCGCGGTCCTGGGCGGCCAGAGACACACAGCAGGCGAGCATGCAGGCCAAAATGGCAATTGATTTTTCTCGGTTCATGTCTCGAGGATGACATTCATGGGGATGTTTGAGCAACCTTTGTTGGGAGGCGAGTGGTTCCAGAGCACTCTTTTGTTCAGATGTGGGGAGATACATGGCCGGACCGCTGCATCTTAGTCCATGAGTCAGGGGGAATGACCCTCAGGAGCGGCGAAGGGGCTAAGATGAAACATGCTCAATAAGATTTGGGACCCGAAGACCGCCCGAATCCTGTGTACGGTAATCATCTTTGCTTTGGTTTTGGCGTTCTTGCACGCCGCGCGTGAGACTCTCACCCTTTTCCTGTTTGCCATTTTATTCGCGTACTTCGTCGCTCCCCTGGTCTCTCAGCTGGAAAAGCCGTTGCGAGGCCGCATCCAGGCAATCGGTGCGGTTTACCTCCTTTTGATTGGTCTACTGGTCGGACTCGGCTTTCTGGCCGGGCCAAAGATTGCCAGTGAAGGCAATGCGCTGGCGACCAGCCTCCCGTCTCTGCTAAACAAGGCGGGTTCCGGCGAGCTGGTGTCTCAGGTGGGTCAGAGGCACGGATGGAGTGAAGCCCGGCAAGCCCAAATCCAGAACTTCTTCATCGCGCATAAAGACATGATTCTCGGCTATGGCCGGGCTATCGGTCAAAAGCTGGCGGCGCCGGCGCAGCACATATGGTGGGTGATTCTGATCCCAATCCTCGGCATCTTCTTTCTCAAAGACGGCCGGTCGATTGGCGAGAACCTGGTCGCCCTGGGACGCGCACCAGAGGAAAGGACGACGGTTCGCGGGATCGTAGGTGACGTGAATGTCATGCTCGGCAGTTATATCCGCGCACAGCTCATTCTTGCTTCCCTGACGCTGGTTGTTTACTCGGCGGGGCTGAGCATTCTGCACCTGCGGTACGCTCTCATACTCGGCCCCCTGGCGGGCATGTTCGAATTTGTCCCAGTGGTGGGCCCGGCCGTTGCCGCCATCACCGTCTTCATGATCGCGGTTCTGACGAGTTACCCTCACCTGATTTGGGTGGTGATCTTTCTTGGGATCTGGCGTTTGATTCAGGATTACGCCAACGCCCCGCGGATCATGGGCAAATCTCTCGAGATCTCGCCGCTGGTACAGATTCTGGCTGTGCTTGCGGGAGGAGAGATTGCGGGCGTCGTGGGCGCTCTGATCTCGGTCCCAACGGTGGCTACGTTGCGCATCGTCTGGAGACGCCTGACCAGCGAAAAGGGACCCGATGCGCCGATTGCTCCGATTCCCGATGAAATACCCTCGCGCTCAGCAGTCCGGGGACATTCCGCTTAGTGCCCTCCAACGCGACACCTGTAGAGTTGGAGGGGAAAGGGAAATGACTAACGGGGCGGCTGACACGAGAAATTCGAGGCATCGTCGATACTGCCGCTGCCGTTATAACGAGCGGTCTGAGGGTAGGGACAAAGAGGGCGGGTACGATCGACCTTGCCCGCCGTGGCATGAGACGCGACGATCTGATCCGGTGCTTTCCCCTGTTCGACCCACTGTTCGATGAGGCCGATTTTGTCGAACGTGTCGGGGCCTTCTCCGCCGGAGCAGTGTCCCATCCCAGGGACCATGAAGAGGCGGATCCAGTCGGGGGTGGGCGCGGGATTGCTGCTGTCATTGAGAGCGGACTCATAGAACTCAACGGTTGACCCCGGAGCAACCTGCTGGTCTGCCCAACCGTGATACAGAAGCAGCTTGCCGCCGTGTTTGGCAAACGGCGCGAGATGAGGATCAAGCTCGTCGATATCTTTGTCCACGGCATTCGCCTTGGCGGCATCCCGATCCAGGTCGAAGGTTCGCCAGTCCCAATCGGGATTTTGGTAAACCAGGTAGCGGAACTGATCCAGGAAGAGATCAGCGGGCAACGGGCCGCCCGCGAGGCGACCCCATCGAAGCTCGGTTCCGGGCTCAAGACGGGGAAAGAAAACAGTGCCTTTCGCGCCGGTCGCGGGGCTCATGATGGTTTGGGCGGTCTGCACCTGGCGCGGAGTAAGGCAGCCGGGACCGTCTGAGCCCTTACACTGCAAAGGCTTCAAATCGACGTGGCAGCTCTCCGGGTCTTCGATGAGACCATCCTTGAGCCCGTCGTTGGCGTCGCAGGCGTTCAGCACGGCGCGGTGAATCAGGGGATATTTTTCCGGGGGAATGTAGGCGGATGGGTCTTTGAAGGTTTGCGTCGCGAGCCACAGTGCCCAGGCGTTGCGGCGAACATTGGCCGGGTCGCCGGCGATGATGCCGTCAAACTCGCCGGGATATCGATACGCCTGCAGCAGCCCCTCGCGCCCGCCGCCGGAGCAGCCGTTCCAGTAGGAATAGCGCGCCTCGCGGCCATAGAAAGCTTTGATCAGGCGCTTGCCTTCGACGGTCATTTCGTGTTCAGCGCGGTAAGCGAAGTCGATGAACTTCTGCGGATGCCCTACGGCAAAGCTCGCGCTCCTGCCGGTATGGCCGTCATCGGTGGCGCTGGTGGCATAGCCCCGGCGCAGCCCCTCGGCCATTTCGGGATAGGCTATCGAGCCTCCCCAGCCGCCGCTGCCGACAGCCAAAAACTTGCCGTTCCAGGTGGCCGTAGGAAGCCAGAACTCAGCGTGGATTTCGGAATCGGGAGTAGGCTTGAGCGTTGCGGTGACCCGGCAAAAAGCGGGGAGGTGGTCAATCTTGCCGGTGTTGCCGGTGGGCGTGAAGGCGCCGGTTTCGATGGTGGTTGCGAGGTTGATCGAAACGGTTGAGGCGACTTGTTTTAGAAGATCGGTACAGGAGAGCTGGGCCGTCGCGGGCAAGCAAGCCGTGATAGGGAGGATCATCAGGGGCAGTTGCCGGAGGTTCATGATTGGAACTATAGCTGACCAGGCATTCTGAGGTCTCGCTGGAGTTTTCTTGCGGAACGTTAAAGAGCGAACCCTGTAACTTAGCTTGAGGAGCACCCGTGCGTAAAATCATCGCCATATATGCAACCGTCCTGGTTGTCGTCACAGCGGGCGCGCAGACCGGCGTCCCCGTTCAACGGCGGCCTGGTTTCCGCGCGATCCAGCAATCTGACCTGCGCCGCGATCTGACTTACATCAGCTCCGATGAGCTCGCGGGCCGCATGAGCCTGCAGCCTGGGGATGAGCTCGCCACCCGGTGGATTGCCAAACAGTTCGCCAAGGCCGGCCTTGAGCCGCCGGTAAGAGAAGAGGGCGGTAAGGCCGGTTACCTGCAGCCCTTCACCCTCATTGAATATCACCCCGACGCTGAGGGTTCCTTCATAACCCTCACGCGCGCTGGCAAGAGGGCAGTCTGGCGTGCTCCCGAAGTAATCGGTACTTATAAGCATGCCGTCGATCTTACGGCCGGTGTTGTTTTTGCGGGCTTCGGCATCACCGCTCCCGAGCTGGGATACGATGACTACGCCACCATCGATGCTCACGGCAAAGTCGTGCTTATTTTTGATCATGAGCCGCAAGAGGATGATCCGCGGTCGATTTTCAATGGGACCGGCAACACGCGCTACGCCACCACGCGCGTGAAGGTGATGAACGCACAGGCGCACGGGGCGGTGGCGGTGTTGGTTGTGGCCGAGCCAAACCGCAAACATCTTACCAATGCGGAACGCCATACGCGCATCGGCTCCAGCGCTGTGCGAGCCATACCTTTGCCGCTGCAGGCGATCCAGGATGACGAGGTGCATATCCCATCGGCAATCGTGCTTGATGGTGTGGCGGCAGAGCTGTTCGCCACCGCGGGGATGAGCCCGAGCGCGGCGCAAACAGCCATCGATCGCGATCTCAAGCCACAATCCCGGCCCTTGCCCGATACCACGCTTACCCTTCACTTCCGCAACCGCTCCCAGCGCACTGGGGTTACGAACAATGTGGCTGGTCTCTTGCCGGGCAGCGATCCGCGGCTCGCGCCCGAAACCATCCTGATCACGGCCCATCACGATCACGATGGTATGGCCGCGTGCACCGACCCCACGCATCCGCCGCAGAGCACGCCGCCCGACCCACATCCGTGCCCGCAGATATGGCATGGCGCCGATGACAACGGTTCGGGCACCGTTGGCGTGGTTGAGCTGGCACGCGCCTTCGCTGCTAACCCTGTCAAGCCCAGGCGTTCCATCTTATTTGTGGTGTTCGCCAGCGAAGAGCGCGGTCTGCTGGGGGCCTACTGGATGGCTGCTCATCCACTGCGCCCACTTGCCACCACGCGCGCGCAGATTAACTTTGACATGATTGGCCGTGACGAGGCGCCCAGCCCGCAAACGGACGGACTGATCACGATACCCAGCGATACCACGAACCGGCTCAACCTGATCGGCGCGCTCTACTCGCCCGACTATGACCGAACTGTCAAGGAGCAGGATAAGGTCATTGGGCTGACGCTCGATGACCGTTTTGACCATGAGTCAGCATTGAACGTGTTTTTCCGGTCCGATCAGTTTCCTTTTGTGCTGCATAATATCCCGGCGTTTTGGTTTTTCACCGGCTTTCATCCCGACTATCACCACACCACTGACACGGTCGATAAGATTGATTTCCCGAAGATGCAGAAAATACTCGAGCTTGCTTATCTGACGGCGTGGCAGTTTGGCACCGAGGCTACACCTCCGAGATTTGTTGCCAATCCATCGGGTGCTGGTAAGTAGCGTGAAGAGCTGACTCGTCCAGACATCCCGATAGAACAAGAAAACGCTGGATATACTAGCTGTATCGTTTTCCGCAAGGCCTGACCATTATGCCCCTTCGCATCTTTCACCCTGGCATCCTCTCTCTTCTGCTGCTTGTGCATCCCGCGCAGGGGCAGTCCAACTCCGCGCCTGCCGCGGACGCTCCAAACCTCAAGGCTGGTGGCGGCTATATCCGCGACTCCCGGCAGCATCCTGCCGAGCCTTCGCGCGACTATGCTTTTTCCATGACCATTAACCGCTACGGCATTGCGGCGACTCTTCAGACTCTCGCCTCGCAGGCCAGCGCTACGATCCTCTCCAAAGGGGGCAATGCCGTCGATGCGGCGATCGCCGCGAATGCGGCCGTCGGCGTCATCGAGCCTATGATGAACGGTATGGGGGGAGACCTTTTCGCCATCGTATGGGACCCGAAAGAGAAGAAGATGTATGCCCTCAACTCGAGCGGCTGGTCCGCCAAGGCCGAGACCATCGAGGCCCTGAAGGCTAAGGGTCTTACAACGATGGGCGGCAGTAGTATCTATGCTGTCACCGTTCCCGGAGCGGTTGCCGGCTGGGACGCCCTGCATACAAAGTTCGGCAAACTGCCGCTCGCTGTCGATCTTGCCCCTGCCATCGCCCTGGCTGAAAACGGCTTTCCTGTCACTGAGACCGACTCAGAAAACTGGGCCCAGTACGGCGTGCGATTCAAGGACCGGGCCGCCTTCGCTTCCGTCTTTCTTCCCGATGGAACCTATCCGCGGGTTGGACAAATGTTCCGCAACCCCGACCTTGCCGGCAGCCTTCGCCTGATTGCGAAGAACGGCGCCGATGCTTTCTACCGCGGTCCTATCGCGGATGCCATTGTCCGGCTCTCTGACCAGAACAATGGCTTTCTCACCAAAGCCGACTTCGCCGATTACAAGCCCGAATGGGTAGAGCCCGTTTCCACTACGTATCACGGCTGGCGCATCTACGAGACTCCCCCGAATACCCAGGGCATCGCCGCTCTTTCCATGCTCAACGTCATGGAGCTCTATCCGCTCCGCTCATGGGGACATGACTCAGCGAAAACACTGCACATCGAAATGGAAGCCAAGGCACTAGCCTACGCCGACATGCTTCACTATGTGGGCGATCCGCACACCGGCGACATTCCCACTCAAAAGCTCATTTCCAAGGAGCTCGCAAAAGAGCGCGCCAAAGGCATTACGGAGAAAGCCAACTGCAACGTACTCCCCTCGGATCGCAAGGAGCAGCTCGACAAGTTGCAATCGGACACCACGTATCTTGCCACGGTCGATCGCGACGGTATGGTTGTCTCCTTCATTCAATCGAACGCGGGCAACTTCGGCGCGGGTCTTGTCGCTGAGCACACCGGCTTCGTCCTGCAAAACCGCGGCGCCGGTTTCTACATGGAGCCTGGGCAGCCCAACTCGCTCGCAGGTCACAAACGTCCGCTGCACACGATTATCCCCGCCATGATGCAGAAAGATGGCAAGACCATTGGCTTCGGTATTATGTCCGGCTTCAACCAGGCCCAGGCGCACGCGCAGTTCGTTGCCAACGTTGTTGATTTCGACATGAATATCCAGGCCGCTATGGATGCTGCCCGGTTCAACAAAGGTAACTCCGGCTGCGCCGTCAATATTGAGGACGGCTACCCACGCGAGGTCCTTGAGGAACTCGCCGCCCAAGGTCACCAGATTAACCTCGTACCGCGCTACTCGCAGGTGATGGGGCGCGGCAATGCCGTTATGCACGACGACACTCCAGGCGTGAATTTCGGCGCCTCCGATCCCCGAGCCGATGGACAGGCGATTCCCGAACAACCGCCCTACTAAGGTGCTTTGAATCAGCCGGCACCGAGTCTCGACAGTGGTCATGGTGCAGTTCCCGAGCTGACCGCTTCGATTGAGTCGATCGTTTCATGACCAGTGGGTTGGGCTTTGTGCACTAGAGTTGTAGGCGACGGGACTCCGTCCCTGCCGATAGTGTCCACGGTCGTTAATACTGGAGAACCCCGTGAACAGCGATTCCCTATCGAGTGGATTGCCGGTGTCGTCACCATCATTTGGGAGTGGTTCCGGGTCCCTGCTTCCACGCTCTTACCTGATGTCATCTAAGGCCGGGTGGAATACCCTCGACTTTGCGACCGCTCTTTGCTGTAGTTTCGTGGCCATCCTTGTGCCAGAACGGCACCTTGCGTCTCTGCTATCGACACTTACATACCGGGCGAGTCCCTGGACCGGCCTTTTCTCGTGTATAGAGCTCATTTTGTTCGCTGGTTGTGTCGCAGCGTTATCAGGCATTTGCGCGTTGTATCCAACTGAGCAACCTCGTACCGTATCCTCCGAGCTGTTGCTGATCGCGTTGTCTGTCGCTCTTTCGGCATATGGAGTCGCCGGCGCCTTGAGTTTTCTGGTCTCGACGACCCCACTGACCGAGCTTCTTGAGTTTCTCCTGACCAGCAGCGCACTTTTCTTGAGCCGAACTTTCTGGCGCAGACATTCAGATGCCAACTTTGTACGAGATATCGCCAGAAAGAATGTTCTGATCGTCGGTGCCAATCCGACTGGCCGGGCCGTAGAGAACCATCTCGCCTCCATGCACTACATGGGGTTTCGACTTAAAGGGTTTGTCACCTTACGTGAGGATACCGACGATGCAGCTGCAAGGGGCGATAGTCCGATAGTAGGAGGCGTCGACAACGTGATCCCACTAGCGAAGTCGATGTTTGTGGACGAAATCATCTTCTCCCACCGGCCAGCTACG
The DNA here is from genome assembly GCA_963750415.1 of uncultured Acidobacteriaceae bacterium. Lineage (GTDB taxonomy): Bacteria > Acidobacteriota > Terriglobia > Terriglobales > Acidobacteriaceae > PALSA-350. The sequence goes on along the minus strand of CAVVQX010000012.1, from coordinate 82,811 downwards.
CCGAACGTACTCTCTAACGTCTTAGCGCAGGCGCAGGCCTCGGGCATCGATGTCCGTTTAATTCCGAGCCTGTCAGAAACTCTGACGAACAGGTCCGACATCGAATATCTCGGGAATTTGCCAACCATCGTGCTTCATCGCTATGAGAAACATTCAGTATCTAATCTGGTGAAGCGGGTTTTCGACGTTGTTCTGGGAAGCGTAGGAATCATTGCGTTGTCTCCCCTCTTCGTGATCGTCGCAGTACTCATCAAGCTCCAGTCTCCGGGCCCGGTGTTTTACAGGAGCAAACGCGTTGGATACAAGGGAACGATATTCTCCTGTTACAAGTTTCGCTCAATGATTCAATACGCCGATTCTGCGCAGGGCCGGCTGGCACATCTCAATGAGCGCCAAGGCATATTGTTCAAGATCGCAAAGGATCCGAGGGTTACAAGCGTTGGCGCCTTCTTGAGGAAATACTCGGTAGATGAGTTGCCCCAATTGTGGAACGTGTTGAAAGGGGACATGAGCTTGGTGGGGCCGCGACCTTCAATCAGCTCCGAGGTATCCCAGTACAGGACAGCTCACTTGCGAAGGTTGGATGTAGTACCGGGCATGACCGGGCTTTGGCAGGTTGAGGCGCGCCAGGATCCTTCCTTTGAGATGTACGTGAGTCTTGATAGCAGATACATCCGGGATTGGTCGATCTGGCTGGACTTCACAATTCTCGCTCGCACGTTGGCGGTAGTCTTCAAAGGGACCGGGGCCTGATTCCGATTGCGGGAGGCTTGACGAGTCGGCCAAACCCGGCCACGCGCGACTGCTGCGAACAGAGTTGAATGCGACACATTCCGGCCGGCTTGTTTCACTGGCAGTCAGGCTTGCGCCAGCTGACAGGGGCTACTTTAGAGCGATATTCGTGTAAGCATGCACCCAGTCAACATCCATACTGGTTCCGTCCAGCCTGTCGCTCGCTGTCCCGGCCCAGGGTAACACAGCTGTACTCAGGAGTATTCTCATTTTTCCTCGGACCTGCGAGGCTGGTTCGGTGTGGATGGCTTTGCCATCCATGAACCAGGTCAACTGCTGCGGCGTCCACAATAAGCCGTACAAATGGTATTCGAGACTCAGATCATCGTGTGCAACGAAGGATGCTCCAGTTTGCGTGTGCTTGCCTGTCCAATTGTGGAGAGTCACATTGATCTGGCTGGGGTAATGTCCCTCATTCACATCGATTTCAAAGTGAACGGGAGTCGGAGAAGCAGCATCAAGCCAGAATGCGTTGTTTAGCCCGGATGCGGCGTTATACCGTATCCTCGCTTCGAAATACCCATACTCCTGGCTGAAGTTGCGTGTCGAGATTGCAGCCGTTGTCCACGGAAATCCTCTGACTCGACCTTCCTTTCTTGTAATCAAATGGCAGATCCCGTCGTTCAGGACAATGTTTTCCGGGAGTCGTGTTGAAAGCAATCCTTGGCTTCCGTGTTCAGCACTTGCCGGATCGGTCCTCATTGCAATCCACTTAGTAGCGTCCAGAGTGCTCCCCCCACACTCTTCGGAGAACGTCAGTCTCCATCTGCCAGGTGGAACATTTGCGTTTAAATTGAAGCCGAGAAATAATATTGCAATTGCAGTAAGCACAGATCTGCGCATTTTTTCCCCAATCTTGCTATACCCATCGTGGATCACATCCTGCGCCCAACCATGCCCCGACATAACGGCTTAACTTCCCATACGAGTTATCGAAGACGGTTACATCACGACCGAGGAGCAGAGCCAGGATCATCGCATGCAGCCGATTCGTATAGACGCAGTCAAACTGGGAGAAATATGAAACGGCGTCATGAACCATCAGATCACGGGTGTAGTACCACATTGAAGTAGCCAACTGCCAGGGGATAACGCGCCCCACAACCTTTAGCAGAGAGTAGATGCCGCCTGCAAACGCTCTGTGTGGCGTAGTGACTATATCGCTCCAATCGACAGAACCCTTTGCAAACGCCCCGGCAAGGTCAGCTGGAGCTCCCGTTGCCTCCTGGTCCCGTCGAAGAAAGTACATTGCTCGTCCGTGACCGACTGGAGTTGTCGTATTAACAGTCTCCATCGTCCCCCATAGCTGATGAGCCATGTCCGGCATCATCGAGGACCGGGTAACGCCGGCATCGCGAAGTGCATCGAAGGACTGCTGATCCCGAACGAGAATGTGGCAGTTCGAATGTCGAGCGATCCTCTCAAGAGAGCGAGCCTGCGTATCCTGAGAGGAATAGTAGAGCGATTGGGGGAGGAAAATAATTCGCGCGCGAGGGAACCTATCCACTAACGCCTCGCGGATGCCCTGGTGCTTAGGATAAAGATCGCCAAAATTCCCTCCTCCATGACACAGCAGCGTGGTATTCCCATCCACCTCTAAACTGGAGAGATCTGGAAGATCCATAACGCTAAATCGCCGATGGATGGGCACCTTATTATCGTGAAAGAAGTATTCCGTCCCCAGGTTGATCAGTAGGTCACCAATATTGCTGTGTACGGGATAATCGATGTAAAAGATCCGGCCTTTTGCATCAAATAGGTCGAGGATGGTCTTTAGCTGTAATTTGAGGATCGAGAGTGAGCTGGCGGCATCTACCGCGCTTATGCGTATCATCGAAGCGCGCCTCCGGTGACTCGTGCGGCATACGCTTCCTCAACAACCTTCCGGATCGCTGCGACGAAAATAGCAGTATCAAACTTCTGAGAGTGAGCGCGAATGTACAGAACATCAAATAGACCTTCGATCCCTTCGAATCGCCGAATCCCGCCAATCACAGATTCAGTCGTCTGTTCAGGGAAAAAGACTCCTGTCGGATGGTCCACATCACATCCTCTCACCGTCTCAAGTACACCGCCGTGGCCATACGCGATCACGGGCCTGCCAAAAGACTGCGCCTCCACCGGTACGATTCCGAAGTCTTCGTCTGCTGCAAAGATGAACGCGCGACATCGGGCATATAGAGCAGGTAGGTCCTGATCAGCTACACGGCCAAGAAACGTGATTGTCGACCCTGCCATAGCCTTCAGACGTCGCTCCTCTCTGCCAGAACCGGCAATTACAAGGTCACGACCGAGACAATTGCAGGCGCCGATGATTAAATCTATGTGTTTTGTGTGAGTCAGGCGCCCGACAGATAGATAGTAGTCCGCTGGATCCTCCGCAATATAGCCCGCCGCGGTATTTACAGGAGGGTAAATGACTGTGCTCTCCCTCCGGTAATAGGTGCGGATCCGTCGAGCAATATAGGCAGAGTTAGCGATGAAATAATCTACCCTCTGCGCTGCGAGGAAGTCCCACTGGCGCAAATAGTGAGCCGTGACATAGAAGGGGAGCTTCGCCAGGACCGGCGCCTTCTCGCCGAATGTTCTGTAGAGGTCCCAGGCGTAACGTGTAGGGGTATGGCAGTAACAGATATGCAGTGCATTTTGATCGACGATTACGCCTTTTACAACGCTGGCGTCACAACTGATTACGACGTCGAACCCGCGCATGTCCAGGGACTCTGTGGCCAGTGGGTAGAGCGGCAACAGTGGGCGATACAGATGTTGGATGAACGGGATTCGATGCAGGAAGGAGGTATGAACAGCCTTGCCGAGAAGATTTTCCGGCAGACTCTCCTCTTTCCAGAACAGTGTAAAGAACTCTGCCGTTGGGAAGATGGAAGCAAGTACGTTAACCACTTTCGATCCTCCACCACCGGTCAAAAACCATGGACTTAGGATCGCTACCCGCACAGTGTAGCCTCGCAGCTCCGGAAATCATGCCCATCTGGTACAGTGAAATGCCTTATCGTGGTCACCGTGCCTACTCGATGTGGATGCGGCGGGATCTGATAGAAGCGACTACCGGCCGGAGCTCGTTTTCGTTTCCGTGGAGAAGACGAAACATGTGCCTGCTGACATGGCTACACAGATAGGGTAGCCGGAGAATCGGACCCGTGTTTATAAGTTGGCGTCTAACGTCCCGCGCGAATGGTGACGGATAATACCCAACTTGCATGTTTTAGACACACATATGACAACTTCTTTAGGTAAACCGATGGTCGAGCGACAGGTCACGCGCGTATTCAGTGAGTGGATCGCGTGTCGATTGCGCGCATCGCTACACGATCAACGGGTGGAGCTTTGTACAGATGCCGTTCGTACCGAACCTGTGAAGTCACATTAGAGTTGTAGCCCCACGACTCTATCTCTGCCGATAGTGAACCCATGAAAATAGACGAGGATGCGCTGGCAGACGCTCCGCAGACGCTGTTTCCCGTCGTTGCCGACCGTGCTGCTGAAGCTGAGCAAGTCTTTGATTGCGCCCTACAAAGAACACATTCAGAAAACACTCACCGCGTAAAGATCGGGGTGGTTCCGATTGATCCCGTCACCATGACGGGCGCCGTTGCCCGCGTATCCGAACACTTGGCTTCCCAAAGCCAACACCAGTTCATTGTCACCGGCGCTAACGCGCAATTTGTCAACATCGCGGAAAGAGATTCTGAGTTGGCCTCATTCCTCCAATCCGCTGATCTGAATGTCACGGATGGTGTGTCTCTCTTGTTGGCCGCGCGTATTCTTGGAACGAAACTACCCGAGCGGGTTACGGGCATAGATCTGATGGTTGAACTCTGTGGCCTCGCGGCTGAGACCAACCGAACGGTCTACCTGTTTGGCGGGATGGAAAGAGCTGCAGAAGGAGCGGCCAGGTTCCTGAAGGCCAGATATGCCCATCTTAAGATCGTAGGCGTCGACAGGCCTCCCGTCGGGCGCGAGTTCGATCCACTGGTGGTCTCGCGGGTGCGTAGTCGGATCATTGAAGCTCAGCCTGATTTTCTGTTTGTGTGCCTGGGGGTGCCGCGTCAGGAGAAATGGATCCGGCAATTTGCTCCTGGTTTGCCAGTCAGCGTAGTTATGGGAAACGGTGCGGCCTTTGATGTGCTCGCCGGCTTCTTTCATCGACCGCCAAGGTGGATCCAGAGAATCGGCTTAGAGTGGTTCTACCGGCTATGCATGGAACCGAAACGTCTTTGGAGAAGGTATTTAGTCGGAAATATCCTGTTTGCTAAACGCATCCTCGCCCAAGGCTTTGTTAATACGTGGAGAACCTCGTGAACCTCGAGACCCGTGATTTCCCATCGATTGCCGGCGTTGTCACCATCTCTCGGGAGTGATTCCGAGTCTCTAGTTCCGCGCCGTTACCTGATGTCCTAACGGGTGTGAGTGGGTCTTCTGGCTTGGCTTGGATTCCAAATGGTTACGGAACCGAGTTGCGCGATGCTCTTGTAGCACCGGAAATAATGTAACTGACCGATCCGCGGACAGTGGAATACGACGAGCTCAAACTAAAGGCGCACAGACAGGTAGTAAGTTATGCGACTATCCTGTGATGGTATCTGCCGGTACCTACCCTAACTGGTCGAACCCTCTATATGTAGCGTCAGATTGAGGAAACCTTGGAATCGCTTGCAGAATCCGGCCTTAGAGCTTCCTCCAACAAAGGTAGCCAGGAACTAACCATCGCTGATCTATGGAAAATACTGGCGCGGCGGCGTGCGATCGTCTTCGGAGCGATCGTTCTTGCCTTGGCCGCTGGGATACTTGCAAGCGTCTTCAGTCCTCGACGCTTTGAGGCATCAGCGCGGCTTCAGGTTCAGAAGGAGTCGGTAGATGGCCTCGGGCTATCCAGTATGATGGGAGATTCTGCCGCAACTTCGGACGCGCTGGATGGCAACATTACAATTCAGACGCAGGTGAAGATTCTTGAATCCGACACTCTGGCACTAAGAGCCATCAAGGATCTGAACCTGGAGTCGACACGAGATTTCAAGCCCAGGTTCAGCTTAATTGGCTGGGCCACCGGGCATCTCCAGCCAGCAGGTCCCAGGGATCATGACCATGTCTCCCTGGAAGATGCGCCGGGGCGCCGAACTCATGCCTCACGCGTTTTTTCTCAGAATCTCAAAGTCGAGGCAATTTCCGGTACCCGATTGATTGAGATTAGTTACTATGATTCCGATCCCAGGATCGCTGCTGCTGTGGTCAATAACCTGATTCAGGGTCTCTCCGACTACGGCTTTGAAACTCGCTTTAACGCTACAACTCAAGCCTCAAAGTGGCTCAGTGGGCAGATGACTGAGCTGCGGCAGCAGAGCGACGATCTGCAGGCAAAGGTGGTGGAATTGCAACGCGAGTCGGGAATCGTTTCCTTGGGCGGAGGAACCCAGCTTGACGACAAAGCGTCGCACGGCTCTGGCATGTACAGCAGCGCCCTCGATCGTCTACAGCAGGCGACCACCGCTTTGACCCAGGCCCAATCCAATCGGATCCTGAGAGGCGCTGTTTATCAGGCCGTACAGTCAGGTGATCCAGAGTTGATATCAGGGCTCGTGGGGAACGCCACGCTGACGGGGTCATCGCCTGGAGTTGCCAACTCGCTCTCCTTGATCCAGAGTCTTCGCCTCCAGCAGGCACCCCTGCAGGGTCAGTTGGACGAGCTTTCAGCAAAATTTGGCTCAGCCTATGCAAAGCTGGACGAACTTCGGGCGAACTTGGCTGCCATCGACGTAGCCATCAAATCCGAAGTTGGACGCGTAGCGGCGCGTGCCAAGAATGACTTTGAGGTTTCCCTGACGATCGAAGATAGCGCTCGCAAGGTCTTCGATGAGCAAAAGCAACAAGCAGATATCCTCAATGGAAAGGCAATGGAATACGCAATTGCGCGCCAGGAAGCTGACCAAAGCCGCACTCTCTACGAAACCCTTCTAAGCCATCTCAAGGAAGCCAGTGTTCTGGAAGGAATGCGGTCTTCCAACTTCACCGTTGTGGACCCTGCACGAGTCCCATCAAGACCGGCGAAGCCGAATGTGCTGCGCTATTTGGCCGCTTCACTTATCCTCGGCCTGTTCTTCGGTTGCGGTGGGGCCTTAGTAATGGACCTTCGAGACCATAAAATCTACGATTTTATGGATCTTGAGTCGAAAACTGGGCATGCAACTTTCAGTGTTCTCCCGCACTACGTTATAAAAAATCCGCGCCTCAATCGAAGCAGCTTGATTGCCCTGGATCAGCCTCAATCTCATTATGTTGAAGCCCTTCGCGTACTTCGAACTCTGCTTCTGCGCCCCCGGGAAGGAAAAGTGCCGAAGGTGGTCCTGGTAACGAGTTCCGTCCCATCCGAGGGCAAAACGACACTTGCTGCTAATTTGGCGATTACTCTTGCTCTTCAAGAGAAGAAAGTTCTGTTGGTTGATGCCGACCTGCGCCAGCCGGCGCTGCGCCGGATGCTGAATATGACAACGCAGATTGGGCTCAGTTCGATTCTTTCAGGCGAGGCTGTCGCGGATGTCCTTCCTGGCATCGTGGCGATTGACAGACTTCCGACCTTGAGAGTCTTGATCTCAGGTCCGGTCCCTGTTTATCCATCTGAATTGCTTGGATCGGACCCGATGCGATCGTCGATCGAGGCCTGGCGCCAGCAGTTCGACCTCATACTCCTGGATGCGCCTCCTGTGTTGTCCGTGACGGATTCACTGATTCTCAGCACACTCGTGGATTACACGCTGTTAGTTGCAAGATTTAATCTCACTGAACGGCAGTCCTTGGAACGGAGCTACCGCTTGCTGGAAGCGGAAGCGCGCCCTGACCAACAAATCGGTGTCGTTATGAATGCAGTAAAGAAAATGCATGAGTCGTATTCCGGTCATTACGGATCATCGGTAGTCGCGAGCAAAGAGCCCTCAGGAGTGCTTGTTGCGTGACCACAAAAGGGTCATCTCGGTTTATCGGCGCCGGACGCTATCGCTTCCGGCGTTCCTGCTCACTGGTTTGCCGACTTGGTTGCCATCGCAAGAATGGAGTCATTCATGACTAGGTTAGTATGTGTCTTCTTTCTTTTGACGTCTCTCGCCAGCTCCGGATTGGCGGCCACAACGGAAACACTTTTGATCGGTCCCGGCGACCGGTTATTCATCCATGTAACCGATACGCCGGAAATAGACCAGCACCCAAACGTAACCGACGCAGGCGAAATCCCGGTAGGCGGAGTGGGCAACGTCAAAGTCAGTGGGCTTACTCCCGCGGGCGCCGCGATGGTCATCCATGACCGTCTTATCGCCGCACATTATATGAAGCATCCGGAAGTTACCGTCTCAATCGAGCAATATGCGACCCAGAATGTCTCGGTATTGGGTGAAGTAAAAGCGTCCGGTGGATACCCGATTGCGACGCCCCGCTCAATCCTCGATGTCCTCGCACTTGCTGGAGGACTGAACGAGGTCGCTGACCGCAACATCCTGATCGAACGACACGGAGACTCACAGCACACTATCCACTATCTCTTCTCTAATGATGCCGAGCGTGCTGTCTCTGAACAGACCATGGTCAATCCAGGGGATACCGTGATCGTATCGAAAGCAGGAATCGTCTACATTCTTGGCGACGTAAATCGTCCAGGCGGCTACGTGATGGCAAACAACGAGTCGAAGACGACCGCTCTCCAGGCTCTCGCGATTGCGGGAGGCTTGACGAAGTCGGCGAAACTGGGTCACGCGCGACTGCTGCGAACAGAGCCCAATGGGACGCACTCCGACCGGCAACTTTCAGTCGGCGATCTTCAGAGGGGTAAAACACCTGATATCGCGTTATTGCCCGGAGATGTGCTCTATGTTCCCTTTAGCTTCGCTAGAAACATCTCAAATATGGGTGCGGCGACCATCGCCTCCGCTGCAGCCGCCGCTGCAGTCTACGCCATCCCGTAAGAGAGCAGTTATCGAATAGGTGGCAATGTATCCTCGCAGCTCCGGAAATCATGTCTTATCCGGTTCAGTCAAATGCCTTATGGCGGTCAGCCTGGCGACCCGATTTGGCGGCGGCGAGACCTACTTGGAGCAACTTGCTCCCATTCTCCGCGATCGCGTCCGCCTGTCCGTCTTCTGCATTCATCCCGAGCTAAAAAACAGGCTGCAATCTCTGGGTATTCACACATTCTGTTTGAACCTCGCAGGAAAGTGGACAGACGTCTTCCGCATTCCGCTCAGTATTCTGGTCTTGCTGCACTTCCGGCTTTTCCACGGCGTAAAACACATTGTCCTGAACGGGCACGCACCGGCAGCCCTTGCTCTCCCCGCTCGCCTTCTCGGATGTCGAGTTTTCGTCGTCGCTCACATCAGTCTCACAAAGCGTAAGAGCCTGCTCCAAAGGCTTCTGCTTCACCGTCGTTACCTTCTGAGCTTGCGCTTCGTGGATCGAATCATTTGCGTCTCAGAACCAGTGGCCGCCGAATTGCGAGCAATCTTTCCACGCAAGGATATTGTCGCTATCCCCAACTGGATCGCTGAAATTCCTCCCTATCGCAATCGCCGTCCAGGTTTGGACGGAAAACTCAGACTGCTCTTCGTTGGCCGGCTGGTCGAGCTAAAGGGCCTTGCTCTGTTGCTCAATGCTATCCGTCATATACCCATGGTCAGTCTCACGGTCGTCGGAGAAGGGGAATTCCGAGATGCGTTGCAAGACATGGCGCTGGAACTGGATGTCGAATTCGCGGGATTTCACAGGATCACGGCGCCCTTCTTTGAACGCGCTGACATATTTGTCAACCCGTCGCACGGCCCGGAAGGGCTTCCAATGGTTTCCCTCGAGGCCATGGCGCACGGTCTACCCTGTATTCTAAGCGACTTGCCCGTGCACGTCGATATCAGCCAGAAGGGAAAAGCTGCCATATTGTTCACGTGTGGAAGCGTCGAGGATCTGACCCTGAAAATTTCGGAACTCATTGCGAACCCACTGCTGCGTGATCAATACGCTGTGCAAGCCCATCAGGCAATATTGGATCACTACTGTGCATCTATCGCGAAGAGAAAGTATCTTCAAGCGCTTGAGATTGAGCAGGCAGGATGCCCAGAGTACTGATCTTTACCGACAAAGTTCTATCACCAACGCAGACCTTCGTTCAGTCCCAAGTCGCCGCTTTGCGAAAGTTCAGCCCGCAATATGTCGGTCTCAGTCCGTCGGTGCCAAGCCTGGAAGTATCTGGGGAGCCAATCCTAATGACGACGGCCAAGTCAGGGAGCGGTTACTGGAGGAAGGAACTCTACAAGTGGGTAGGTATCGCACCTGAGTTCCACGCACGGGTAAAGAGAGCTCACGGGGGTCTGATTCACGCACACTTTGGGGAAAATGGGACGGCTGCAATGTGGCTTGCAGAAGCGACGAAGCTGCCTATGATTCTCAGCCTGCATGGCGGCGCCGAAATTCTTCCAGACGCTACTTTACGCCGTGAGCGCTATAACCTGCCTTTCTACGTGCTGCGTTCACGCTTGTGGCGCCGGGCAAGCCTGTTCATTTGCGTCTCGGAGTTTGTCCGGCAAAAGGCCCTCGACCATGGTTTCCCTCCAGAGAAGCTGCAAGTCCATTACACGGGTATCGATTGTGCTATGTTTCAGCCCGCGCCTGAAAAAAAAGAAGAAAACCTTGTGGTCTTTGTTGGTCGGTTAGTCCGCTACAAAGCCGCAGACCACTTCCTCAAGGCCATGCAGATCGTGTCTGAAAGCTGCCCGAATGCCCATGCGGTCGTCATCGGTGACGGACCCTTAAGGTCCGAGCATGAGCAAATGGCGCGGGAGATGAGCCTGCACTGTAGCTTCTTTGGGCAACAACCGTCGTTGGTTGTCCGAGATTGGATCCGACGGTCAGCGGTCTTCTGCGCCCCAAGCCAGACCAGCATTGCTGACGGAAGGAGCGAAGCTCTGGGGCATGTTTTCCTCGAAGCCCAAGCGATGGGGGTTCCGGTTGTCAGCTACCGGCATGGCGGCATTCCAGAAGCAGTATGCCATGACAAGACAGGGTTGCTGGCGTCCGAAGGCAACATCTCTGAACTGGCAAACTACATCCTGCGGTATATTGAAAACCCCGATTATCGCCGCTCCGCAGGAGCGCTCGGTATCGAGTGGGTGCGAGCGAATTTTGACATTCACAAGCAAAACGCAGCTCTGGAACAGTCGTACTTACAAGTGATTGAACGTCATGATGTCGGCTAAGGTCGTCAACATATCTTGCATTCAAGGTGTCCCGTCCGCGGCCGCGCGCCGCAAAATCTCAGGCGTAGCTCGCTCAAGATGATCTTGTAGCACCGGGAGTAATGTAACTGATCCATTCGTGAACAGCGTGATGCGACGACCACACACTAAAGGCGCACAGACAAGTAGTAAGCTGTCAGGGTATTTTATTCAAAGCATTCGCGTGATATTGCCTCCGTTGTGACCGGCAGTACAACCAATGCAGGCTAGTGGTTGTCACTGTTCTAGCACTCACCAAACATGGTCCGCAGAAGCGAGCGTTGTTCGTTTCCCAACTTGAAGCGCAAGAAGGGTCCCGACCCATTAAGGTCCAATCGGCTTTAAAAGCGTCCGACGAAGTTTTCTCCGAAAGCTCCATTCGGGTCACGCCGCTGCGGTCTGAGGTGGCCACCTTCGGAGTTCTCCTCCTGTTGCTATATTTTGCCGTGGGTGGAATATTTTCGTTTGAGGTGGGTGCGCGCAACTCCGCAGTTGGCGCGGCCACGGCGGGAATAAGCAGCGGTGACTCATCGTCCTTGCTGAAGGAACGCATAGTATTTCTGGTACTTCTCTTTCTGACCCGTTCGGTGTGGGCAGACCTAATATTCCTGCTTAGACGTCATGGGTGGCTCTTCGCGATCGGGGCCAGCGCCATCTTGTCTAGCATTTGGTCGCAGGATCCCAGAACGACGTTTTCGGCAGGCCTTCGTTTGCTGATCGACCTCCTCTTCGTCATCTATCTTTTCAAGCGTTATAGCCCACAGAGGCTTATGCGCCTTCTTGTGATGCTGGGCTGGACTGTCGGAATCGCTTCTGTCGGATTTGTACTGCTTCTCCCTAGATTTGGCATCGACAATCAGGATGCCCGAGGCGCATGGCAAGGGATTTTCAGTCATAAGAACTTCTGCGGCTATGTGCTGGTGTTCCTGATGTCACCTGTCTTCTTCCTGTGCCGGCGCGGATTCATTGACCAGGTTCACCGGATAGCATATTGCCTATTCTTGGGCCTCATCATTGTTTTGTCACAGTCTCGCACCAGCTGGACGTTGTTGTTCGTGCTCTTTGTCCTTGTGACTATGTTTCAAGTCATCAGCAGGTTCCGGAATCGTGATGCTGTCGTTTTAGCATTCTGTCTGTTCCTCGTCTTGGGAGTCGTCGCCTGCGCTTCGTTCAGCTTAATGCCCGTCCTTTTCGTGATGATGGGCAAAGATCCAACGCTCAACGGCCGCTTAGAGATCTGGCAACCTGTGATGCGTTCCATCATAAAGCGCCCTCTGACGGGGTATGGCTATTGTGCATTCTGGACGGGCCTATCAGGGGAATCTGGACTTATCGGAAGCATTGTTGGATGGGTTCCACCGCACGCGCATAACGGCTTCCTGAATGTTGCACTCCAAGTCGGAGTTCCAGGCCTCATGGTGCTCATGGCAGCGTGGTTTGTAGGTGTTCGAGAAGCCATCTTGCGCTTCCAAATGGGAGAAAAACGAGAGGCTGGCTGGTATCTGACGTTGTTGATGCTAAATACCGTTGTGAACATTAGCGAACCCACACTTCTTTTCTATAACAATCTTGTCTGGCTAATGTTTTTGATGGCGTGCGTGGGTGCCGGAAGAACAACAAGCTCTTGATACACATCGAGGATTCCGCATGAGAGATCGCAGAGTATTCCATGTACTTCCGGCAGATGAGCCGTTTTCCGAGAGCCGCGGAGGAGCGGTTTCACGAGTTGTGGCGAACTTGGTCCGCGCCGATACCGAATCGGTAATTGTTTGCCCAAGTGCGGATGGGACGTGGGGATTCCCTCAAAGGCAGATCCGTAAATCCCGGTTCCTGCTCTGGTATGCGAAGAGTTCCATTTTTCGTCGCCTTCTGCTGAAAACCAAACCACTGTTGCGCATACTGCTGGGCAATCTGGTCAAGGAAGCGGCAACCGGCGACGTTGTCTGGATACACGGTAGTCTCGGGCACGCCTTACTGCTCACCAAAATATCTTCGAAGCGCGGATTCAAGTTGGTGCTTCACATGCACAACCAAACAGGCTGGAAGCCTGAGATGGCCTCCGCCCTCCGCGAAGTAAAGGTAGTTTTTGTAAGCCAGGCGTTGGCCGATGTTGCGTTGAAAGATTGCCCGGATCTCGCGCAAGTGGAGATCCTGCTCAATGGTGCGAACCCATCGGTTTACTTCCCGCGGACGCCCTCCGGGTTGCAATCAGATGGCCGCAATGTCGAGGTCCTATTGGTCGGCCGCCTGATCTCTGAAAAGGGAGTCCATATCCTCGTCGATGCAATGCGGCTTCTAAACCGCCGATCTGTGCCTGTCCGTGCTCGCATTGTCGGCTCAGTCGGTTTCGCTGCAGGGGGTACCTCCAGCTATGTGGATGCCCTATTAAAAGATGCGCCGGAAAACGTCGCTTTTGAAGGCTACAAGAGCGGAGCTGCGGTTGCGGAGATCTATCGGGAAGCGGATGTGTTTTGCTGCCCCTCTGTCTGGTCGGAGCCATGCGCGCTTGTGTTGGGGGAGGCCATGGCGACAGGAATTCCAATCGTGGCGACCAGCGTGGGAGGAACTCCCGAAATGTTGGCGGAGGGCGGCGGAATCTTGATACCCCCGAACGATCCGGTGGCCCTTGCAAACGCCTTAGAGTCCCTTGTATTGGACAGTGGCTTACGCATAAGGATGGGCCACGATGCCCTGAGTTCATTCAGGCGGAACTTCTCTTGGCAAGTGGTCGGGGAGCGGTATCGGATGATACTCGGCACCCTGTGACCTGGATAACCCACGAGTATCGGCGGGTACGCAAGAGCTCTCTCTCGCGAAACGCTGGATGGATGTTCGGTGGGCAGGGATTGGGCCTCTTCCTTCAGGCTGGCTACTTCGTGGTTCTGGCACGTCTCCTCAGCAGCCAGGAGTATGGCATCTACGTCGGTGCAACGGCGCTCGTAACCATCGTCAGCCAGTACAGCGCACTTGGATTCGGCGCCGTCTTTCTCCGCTATGTAAGTCCGGAACCACGACGATTCTCAGAGTTCTGGGGGCATATCCTCATGGCAACGAGCTTTGCCAGCATATTGCTCGTCGTTGGCCTCTATTTCGCGGCACCGCATCTAATTAGTCGCGAAAGCGCCAGGCTTATCGTCCTGGTCGGCATCGCTGAGTGTGTCTGCAACAATCTCGCCGTCTGCTCAGGACAGGTATTCCAGGCATTCGAGCGGCTGCGTTATACGGCGATCTTGAATCTTGTCACCAGCTTCTTGCGCATGGCGATTGCCGTCGTTCTCCTGGTGACAGTCCATCACACCTCAGCTCGCCAGTGGACCGTGGCTGCGGTCAGCGTGTCGTTCTTCGCCGCCTTCGCTGCGGTCGGCACCGTATGGAAGCAGTTTGGACGTCCGCTGTTTCGCCCTAAGTCATTTGTGAGACTTCTCCCAGAAGCGCTTCAGTTCTCCATCTCAGGATCGACGACTTCGCTTTACAACGACCTCGACAAGACGATGTTGAGCCACTATGGAATGAATGTTCAGAATGCCATCTACACGGTGGCGTATCGGGTCGTAGATATCGCCACTATGCCCGTCCGGTCCATCATGACAGCAGCCTCTTCCCGCTTTTTCCGGGAAGGCGCGAAAGGTGTCCACCGTACGCTCTCATTGGCGCGCACAATCCTCAAGCGCACTGCGGTGTTGGGTGCAGTAGCCGCGATGGGTATGTGGCTGCTCTCGCCGATCCTACCGCACTTGGCTGGCAAGAGCTTTGCCGAGGCCACGCCGGCATTGCGTCTGCTCTGCCTCATTCCTCTATTTCGCAGCTTTCATCTGGCTGCCGGCGATGCCCTGACTGGCGCAGGTCTTCAACGCTACCGGCTCGGATCGCAGATCACGGCAACTGTTGTCAACTTTGCTCTCAATGTCTGGCTGATTCCAAGCCATGGGTGGCACGGAGCTGCGTGGGCCAGCTTGGCAACAGATGGCTTCCTGGGATGCTTTAACTGGCTAATCCTCTGGATCGCCTCTCGCCACCCATCTGCAACGCTCCAGGCCGAGCTGCAAATGTAGTGCGAGGCCACTGAACCACTCAGCGGAGTTCTCTCTGGTTCAAGTTTCGGCTTCGCCCGTTGAGAGACTCTTTCGCAATAGTCGGATTCTTTCTCATCCTCCGTATCCAAGTTGTCGATAACCCCTGTAAGGGGTGGCTCGCCCGGTCGATAAGGACAGGAGGATGCTTAGGATGGAAAACGAAACTCGCGGGCTTCGTCCATCGATATCTTCTGAAGACCCGCCGTTTCAAAAGGGTGGTCTCCATCTTGGACACCCTGGGATTTACATCGAAGAGGCAGTGGATGGTAGGGCCGTTCTTTGTGATTGTCACTGTGAACCGATGTACTATTTCCCCGTTTCCCTCTTGCCCAAGGGTGACTTTGTAATGTGTTGGGTATCCGAGTGTGGGCGCTGCTATAACAAGTCATTGGGATATTTCCATTTGCGTCCGCCACGGCCAACACTAGAGCGCATCGATGGAGGCACGCGCAACATCGCGCTCTGTCCAAACGATCACGGTTCACCGTGCCGTTCTATGGCAATAACTCGCTCCGGGGAAGTGTCCAGCGGCGAAGACAAAACCTGCTGGTACTGCTTTGACTGTAGAACGGAATTTCCTCTTCCCAACGTACGTGGCCTCTGGGAACGGCTGCTGCGAAGTTTTAGACCATCCAGCTATCAGAGATTGTCAGCCAGACATTAACCTTGGGACGTTCCCGACGCATCAACCATAGGATTCCAGTTCAACCCTGGTTTGCCCACAGTTAGCGCCCACTCGATAAGCGCGCTCAAACTGTAACGGGACGGACCACGGCAATTTTGATAGCTGTGTTCCGCCCTGCATCAGCAAGCGTTCGAAAAGATCCCTCTCGGGAGCAGGAAACCTGGCAAACCAACCGAATATCTTTACACATTGGAGACGAGTGGAGCAGATGGAGCCAATTCGGCATTAGGTGGTATACGTATTCCCGGTACCGAATTCGAAGAAATCGGGCCGCAAAACCGAGGGAACATTCCGTGACTTCGGAATGCCCAGGAAAATTCTGCACAGCAGGCAGGACAAGAATGAAAACGAGAATCGATTTCGCGCTTTTGCTCTCACTTGTGCTTACGGTGCTTGGCACCACCTTGACGATGGCGCAGCAGGCTCCGACGGGACGTGGTGTTCCTCCACACAGGCCTCAAGGCCCCTGCGACATCTACGCTTCTGCCGGTGACCCCTGTGCGGCCGCACATAGCACCACACGCGCGCTATATGCGGCATATAACGGTCCCCTGTACCAGGTTTTGCGCCAATCGGACGGCAAGACCCTGGACATTGGTGTTGTCCAGCCTGCTGCCTCGCCAGTTCCGGACCCGGGCGGATACGCCGACGCAGCCGCACAGGATCGGTTCTGCGCCGGCACCTATTGCTGGATCAGCATCATCTACGATCAATCTCCCAGGCACAACGATCTCACTCAGGCTCCCCGTGGCGGGTTCGGTGGGCCGGCCCTGGGAGGCTTCAACACCCTTCCGATTGCCGATATGGCGCCGATCTCGATCGCGGGACACAAGGTCTACGGCGTGTTTATCGAACCGGGCATGGGACTCCGCCATAACGATGTGAAAGGCACCGCAGTCGACGACCAGGCGGAGGGGCAATACTGGGTAGTCAATGGTAAGCATTTCAACGCCGGTTGCTGTTTCGACTACGGCAATGCCGAGATCGACAGCCGCGATGATGACAACGGCACCATGGAAACCCTCTACTTCGGTAACGCCACGCCTTGGTACAGCGGGAACGGTAAAGGTCCGTGGATTATGACCGACCAGGAGAACAATCTCGTTGGTTGCGTCAACGCGGATGGTTCCAAAGGCTGTCCAAATCTACCCAGCATCCCCTGGCGATTCGTAACCGCAATCGGCAAGGGAGAACCGCACCATTGGGAATCCCTGGGCGGTGACGCGCAAAAAGGCGCTCTATCGGTCATGTTCGATGGAATGCGGGTAAATCCTACCTATGACCCGATGCGCAAGCAGGGGGCTATTCTGTTGGGCAACGGCGGCGACAACAGTGACGGCTCGCAGGGAACATTCTACGAGGGTGCGGTAACAGCCGCAGGTACATTTCCATCGAACGCTACCGACCAGCTTGTGCAAGCCAACATTGTGGCTGCCAGGTACAGCGTGGCTCCACTCACTGTATCGTCCGTGGCGACAGCATCAACACCGGGAGGGGGGTCGGAAGGGGCACAGACGTTCACTCCGGAATCTTCGCGAGACATGACAGTAACGTTCACGAATACGACAGGAGCGCCGGCGGAGGGCGTTTCGTTGAGCGTGGCTGTACCCGGCAAGCAGTGGACCTCTGTTGTTTCAGGCGCAACCGAGACATCAAAGACTTTCACTGAGCAGGTCGCACCGGGTGCGAGCGTGAGCGCAACCTTCAAAGTCACTTCCGGGCCAGAAGCCTTCAACGGCGATCTCGTCGGCAATGCATCGTGGACGAACCCGGCCAGCGGCAAAAAGCAAATCGAGGCTGCGGTCGAAAAGGTGCGCAATGCCAGGCCAGTTAAGATCAATGAGCTTCGGGTCACTTCAGGCGCTCCAGCTTCTGGTCCTTCCGGCAACCGGACGAACTCATTTATCGAGCTCTACAATGCAGGTGCCCAAAGCGTCGATATTTCCAACTGGACGTTGACCCCGCATCCAGCCGGCCAGGCGATCTTCTCGACGGTAAAGATCCCTTCTGAAACGAAGCTTGCGGCCGGCGGCTTCTATCTGCTCGGTCTCTCTAACTCCGGGCTGGCGGCCCCTGCGCGCGCGGGCGACAGCATCCTCTTTGTCAGGAACACCGATGGAATGTCGGTTGGCGATACCCTCACCATCGATACCGGCTCCAGCATGGAGACGCGCAAGATTGCAAGCCTGGGGACGGCTGCCGGCAACCACACAACACTGTGGCAACCCCTTCCCGATGGGCCGGTGATCACAATTCCTGTCGGCTCGACCAATGTGCCTGTAGAGAGTACATCCGGCTTCGTTGCCGGCCAGAAGATAGCGCTCGGTCACGGTTCTGCCTACCCGGTCGCTGACAATCCTGTGGAGCAGTACGAGATAGCCACGGTTACTGCAGTCGGCAAGCCAGGCACACAAGCCTATCTCGCGATGGATGCGCCTGCCGGAGCCACCAACATCAAGGTCACCACCTCCCTCTCCGATATATCCATCGGTGACAAGATCAGGTTGGATATAGACAGCACCGGCCATGGAATCGAAACCGTGACTGTGGCGCATGTCGGCACAGCAGCAGGCCGGACCAATCTCTCAGCTCTTGCGAGCGCCGGAGCGACCCGGATCAGCGTACGCCGGGCGGAGGGTTTCGCTGTAGGCGACAGGATCACGGTGGGCACGCCTGCCAGCCAGGAAGCCGTGACAGTTACAGCCGTCGGCAGCCAGGGGCCGGAGGGTACCGACATCGACATTACACCCGCCCTCGCCAAACCACATGTGGTCAATGAATGGGTGGTGTCTCCGGGCACGGGCCTGGATCTCGCAGCTCCCCTGCGGTTTCATCATTCCGCCAATCTCCCGTTCAGCGATCGCGGGACAGGCATCAGCTTTCAGCCGGCGACGGCCTTTGCTCATTCGAGCAACGAGCCAGTCCGGGCGCTTGGCACCGGCATCGCACTCGACAGACCACTGGCTAACGGCCACGGGATCCACGACGTGGTACGGGATGCCGCCGTCAAAATCGCCGGGTACCAGGGCACGCCGGAGCCCAACCAGTGGTTTGGAGGACCCGCATTGACCACCACGTCCCCCCAATTCGGTCGTGACATCACCGTTGAAGAGGGCAGCATGGTGCTGCGAGACTCCTCGGGAGTGGTTGCCGACAGCCTCAACTACGGCGGCCTTGTCGATCCATGGGCCGCCGAAGGCGATCAGGCCGTCTCAGGAGCGGTGCTCAGCGGCTGCTTCGTTCCGGCGCCCGGCTCAGTCTTCGAGCCATGGTCAACGGTTGTGACCCAGGTGGCCACCAATACGAGTGCGGGACGGTTTCCCGACGGCGCCGATACCGACAGCAACTGTAACGACTTCCAGACGCAGGCCGTTGCGACTTTGTTGACCGCCTCGCCTGCAGGTGCAACCAATCTCAAGGTCACCAGTTCAGAAGGCTTCCGCCCTGGCCAGACGATCCTTATTGATTCTGGTGCAAATCTTGAAACCGCGGTCATCTCTACGGTTGGCACAGCGGGTGCCACTACGTTGAGTACGTCCACTCCCCTGGGAGCAACCGTTCTCCATACTGCAAACGCGATCGGCTTTGCCAGAGGTCAAACCATCTCAATCGACGATGGAGCAAACTCCGAAACGGCCGTCGTTTTGTCGATCAGGGGCGGCGGCAATCCCACGATCACGCTGGCCGCACCACTTGCTCGCGCGCACGCGTCGGGCGCAGAAATTTCGGGCACCGGTATTAGCCTCACCACTCCAATAACCCGCCCACATACCACCGGAGTGCAGGTCTCCGACAACGTTCCAACTCCCGGCGCGCCGAACCAATATCACGGTACAAATCATTGAGCCATTGAGCGGCTGCACTTACCCGCTTGCGGAAGGTGATAGGTTCTGCGGCTGCAATTTTATAATGGGGCATTGTTGGTAGGGAACTGACTGATCGTTCGACGTGAATTCGCCGGCGGCTCGGTGGCGAATGCGCCACGTTGGCTCTCGAGGTAGCATTATGCTACCCTTCTCGTTATGAGCCAGCCGGTCAAGCTTTCCGATTCCCTTGTTCTCGACGCCAGGCTTGCCGGGGAAGTCGTGGAGCGGTCCATTGCGGGACAAGTTGAGTTCTGGGCCAGGCTGGGCCGCTCGGTCGAATTGCTGTTGCAAGGGCAGCAGATACTTCAACTGGTGCGCAATGGTGCAGCGCAGCCGCTCTCCGCCTGTTTGGAGTCAGTTGATTCGCCACGGGGACGTGCGCGCGTCGCGGCTTACCTTCAGAGCCAGCCATTCCCTCACTACCGCCCTCATCCCGATAAGCCTGGAATACTGGAGCGAATCGAGGAAGATGGCACGCGGAGCATTGGCCGGTTCGTCAATCGGAAGTTTAAGACAGTCCGCAGCTCAGCAAAACGCACCGCCAAAAATCGGTAGCGCATGTCTTCTCCATTGGATCAGCGGCCGATCCTGGTTGCGCTCGCCGGGCCAAACGGCGCAGGGAAGACGACGTTCTATTATTCGCATCTCCAGGCAGCCGGACTTCGCCTGGTCAACGCGGACGTGGTCGCGCGCGAATTGAACATCGATGCGTATCAGGCAGCCAGGTTGACGGCTGCCATTAGTGAAGAATTGGTCAATCAAAGAGAAAGCTTTGTGTTCGAAACCGTATTTTCTGACCCGGTTGGAGACAAGATTTCGTTCTTCCAGGGTGCGATCAGAAGGGGCTACACAATAGTTCTCTGTTTTGTGGGGATATCGAGCCCGCAGATTTCAGACGAACGCGTGGCGATGCGAGTTTCTCAAGGAGGGCACGATGTGCCTTTCGAAAAGCTGCATTCTCGATATCCTAGAATTCTGAAGAACTTGAAGACAGCTCTCACCGAACTTCCCCATGTCCGGGTCTTCGATAATGGCGACCTCGGGACGCCCTATCGGCTTGTCGCCATATGTGAAAAGGGTCAGGTCAAAGAACTTCACCCGCCCATTCCGAAGTGGCTGGGCCCTCTCTTGCCAAAGGGTATCTAAGCTGATCGAGATCTCCATACGTAACGAGTGACGGGTGCCCCATATCTGCCCGGTTTTGGCAGATGTGGGATTCCACGGCTGTCCACCGATCACTCTCTACCATCAACAGATCTTGAAGTCCATGGCCACCTACACCCTGCACAGTCGGGGGTTGAGTTTATTGAATCCCACATCTGCCAAAACCGGGCAGACATGGGCCACCCGGGCTTTGTCGCAGATCGGGCTGTGAGAAATCCTGGCTAGCCAATCAGAGGTAAGGATTACGGTTCTCCGCTTTTGCAGCAGAGAACAGGCTGGAGGCGGCTCTATTCGGATAGGAGCCTGCCGTATCAATGCACAGCCGATTCCACGCGCTCTTCCGGTTCCTGGGAATTTCCGAAGACCTCTTCCCGGATGATCCGTTCTGTAGCTTCATTAAGGTAGGCGTCGAGGGCAGCCTTGATTTGCAGAAACTCAGGCCAGAGCGTCTCGTTGATGAACGATCCAGGGGCTCGCAGAACGACTGTGGAGTGACGCTGGCGCGGGTACCGGTAGGGCTTGAGTCCGTAACGGCGGCACAATGCGGTAAACAAACGCCGGCTCCAGCGATCTGGCAGGGCGAACTGCATTTCGATCGCGCGTTCGCACTGCTCGGCAGTCTTGAGCGCAGCGAGAATTCGATTGGTTGCTGCCGCTGCGGCGTCTCGCTCACCCTCAGTCGTGGCACCCTCGAAGAGAGCGGCTATCTTACGTAATTTCTGGCGAAGTTCGTGTTCAGTAGTCACATGCTCTCATGCCGGCTGGTTACGGCGATCCGCACAATCATGCAGACTGGTCACGGGTTGTTATGAAAGGTCGGAGGGTGGGGAGGGACGAAGGTACACAGGGCGAAGCCTTACGTAGTGACCGGTCTTGGCCTCGTGCTGAACCTTTCGATACACCAGTGGGCCGATTCCGGAATAGCTCATCATGGCATCTGCGTTCACAGGAGACCTAAATGCCTTAAAAGAAGGAAGCAACTGCTGAGCGAGAGCCACGTCAGCCTCAGTTCCGCCGGTAACAAGCTGCCTTATCGCACGACAGGCATCCCGTGTTTCCTCGCTTGCGTTCAGCCAAAAATCGAGGCAGGCCCGTTCGTATTCCATGACAATTGCCTGACACTCTTCACATGGAGCAATGCTTCGCATCACGCACCCATCATAAACAAATTGCGCTGTGGAACTCCTCTCAAAAAGGCCTGGACCTTGTAACTGCAGTAAAGAGATGCGTGGTCCCTTGGAATGCCGACGCATCAGGGAACTGCTGATCAGCGATGGGAAGCGGTTGGCGGTACTTTCCACTTCAATTCGGCAGGATTCCAGGTGGTTACTTGAGCGGCCATAAGGCCATCGTGGGTTTCATAGGCATCTGCTCCACGATAACTCTCCTTGAGCAGCGGAGAGTCCGCACGCCACTGGACGTTGATGGTATCTCCAACCACAAAGGTGTGCTCGGCCACAACGTTCAAGCCGCAGGTTCCTCCCTGCGAAGGCGGCTTCACCACTTGAGCAAACATCTCACCCAGTGCCGTTTTGCCGCGAACTACCTGTCCGTTGGGGCCAAAGAACTCCACATTCTCGGGAAACTGCGCCATCAGCCGCGGCCAATCGCAACTGGAGAAGGCGGCCATGTGTTCTTCCACCACCTTGGCCGGCGTCGGCTGGCGTTTGAGCGGCGGCATAGTCTGGGCGACAAGCGGCGCACAAAGAAGGGCCAGAGCAGCTAGCCCGCCGGCGGCCAGGAGAGGAGAGGGCAGAAAAACAATTTTCATATAAAACACGATAACGCACTTCGGGCGGCGGACTAATTCAGTTTTGCGTATTCAGCGCGAGCTTGCTTCAGGATCGGTACGTCGGGGTCGGCGTCTTTCCAAAGGGAAAGGAAATCCTGATAAGGAGTCTTTGCTTTGGTCTTTTCTCCCGCGAGGGCGAGCGCTCTTCCCAGCTGCAAGTGCGCCAGGGCGCCGATGGGATCGCTGCCCACGACTCCGCGGTGGTCGAGAATTTTTTGAAATTCGATAGCAGCTTCAGCGCCATGGTGCGCTGCCAGATGTGCCTCGCCGCGCACATAGATAGGGTAGAGCGCCCCGAGTGTCTGGCGGGCACCCAGCTCATAAGGAACCGCCACCTGCAGCAGCTCGATCGCTTTCGAGGCTTCGCCCCGATTCAGAGCGATGCGGGCTCGAAGCACAGGCAGGTAACCGAAGCGCATCACCGTATCCTCAGGGAAGCGCCTTTCCGCATCTTCGGCGAGCGCTTGAGCGTGTCCAACATCTCCAGAGATGGCCAAGGCCAGCGCAGCGCCAAACTCCACCTCACGGTTATCCGATTGCTCAAGTGCAGCCGTCGCGCTCTTCCTGGCTTGTGGTGCGTTTCCGAAAAAGGCCTCCCGCAGAGCGGCTCCCGCGTGCCATAAACCTGCCCTCTCTGGTTGGGCCTCCTGTCCGGCCTGGTCCACCGCGCGCTGAGATAAAACCCTTGCCTTTTGCAGCTGACCGGAATAGGCGAGAGCATAGGCCTCTTTGTTGGAGATCCAGGTATCCCCTCCAGACCTTTCCCGGGCCCGTGCGGCCGCCCGATCCATGGCTGCCTGGTCGCCCTTCAAGAAGGCGATGTCATGCTGCAGCATGATGAACTCGTCGATCTCCAGGCCTCGTCCGGCTGCCCGGTGGAGAATGTTCTCAGCCTCTTCCACGCGGTTGAGATAGACGTGATTGACAGCGAAATTGTAATAACTTATGGCGAAATCCGGGTCGAGCTCGATCGCTTTCCGCGCCTCGCCGAGCGCTTTTTCGTATTTCCCTGCCGCCTTATTCGGAAAGCCCGCCAATGTAGTGTGAGGCGCCGGATCACGAGGGTAGGTTTGTGCCCATGCCTCGTCGTTCTGCCGCGCCTTTTCGAGGTTTCCCGTGGCCAACCCTTCATAGTTGGCGATGATGAAGAACTTCTCGCGGTCGCTGGTATGGTCCCTCAACTGCCAGGCTTTGGTGGTGTGCTCCGCGGAGAGATCGGACTCATCCAGATCAGCGTATTCGCGGCCCAGGATAGCCTGCGCCAAAGCGAAATTGGGATCGATCTCCACCGCGCGCTTCAAGAGCGGAAGAGCAGCCATGGCCCCGTGTGCACTGTGGATCTTCCAGCCCGCGCTATAGGCCTCAAGCGCCTCGAGTGATGGGGTCGTCGCCTCGGCGAGAGGAGTGTTGTGCTCCTGGATGGTCGTCAGCGACTCACCGACCCGGTTTCTAAAACGGCTGGCGATCTGGCTTAGAGCACTCAGCATGTCCTCCTTTTTTGCTGCCTGCACTTGTTCCTGATCAAGCACGTCGCCGGTGCGGCAGCTCTTGGCCTGGAGCGTTAGCACGTATTGACTTCCGAGGGGTGCAATCGAGCCCTCCAGGATAGCGGCGCTCCCGGTCCGTTCGCAGAGTCCGCGAGCGAGCTCCGGAGTTAGCCGCGCATCGGCACGTTGGCCCATCAAGCGGAGGGTGTGGGCAATGCGCTGGTCGGAGATAAGGCTGAGGTACGGCGATTGTCTAAGCTGAATTGCCAAGCCCTGACGCAGCGTTTCGTCGAACATGGCGTCGCCGGTAGAGTTGGCAAAATCGGCCAGCACAACCGTGTCTTTGGCGCTGAGAACGGCGCGGCGAGGGGAGAGCAGCCGCCACAAGCCTGCAGCGATGGCAAGCAAAATGACCGCGACCAGCGCGATCCACCTCCACGGCCTCGTCTCCTTAACGTCGATCTGCACCCGGGAGTGGCTGGCAGCGGCGATGGCGAAGTCCTGCCCAGGAACCAGATGCACATTCTCGGCCAGGCGGTATCCTCGGCCCGGCACGGTCACGATGTAGCGATGGTCCTGGGCCGTCTCGCCCAGCGCCTTGCGCAGCATAAAGATGTTGCGGCTGAGATTGGCCTCTTCCACGAAGGTGTCCGGCCACACCGTCTTCATCAGGTTGTCTTTGGTGACGATCTCTTGGCCGTGACGGACCAGGACCAGAAGGATTTGAAAGGTCTTGGGAGTCAGTGCGACGGCCACGCCAGCCTTGAGCAGGGTTTCTCTCGCAGGATCAACCCGAAAAGGACCGAACTCGTAGAGCTCTTCAGCCCTCTGGTTCTCGCTGGTGGTCATTTGAGCCCGAATTCTAGCATGCGCCGGCGCGCATGCCGAGTGTAGCTCGTTCATGCGACACCCGACAAACTGCTCATTTTTAGCCACTTGGAGCGACTGCGAGAAATTATCAGAAGTTTTCAGGCGGTTTGGAAGGACTTTTCAGACAGCTCCGCTGCAATCTCCTCTCGTTCCAACATTTGGTCCACCTCGCAAAGGAGGTTTTATGACGAAGCAGACGAGGATCACCATCGAAACCGATTCGCTATTGATCCTTCGTGGCCGGAGTTCCCTACGCGCATGGTGTTCCCGCTGCGCGGCGGAGGTGGAAATGATCGCGCTCGAAGACATGGGAGTGATCTCGAACCTGGAACGGCCCGAATTAGAGGAATGGCTCAATTCGGGGGAGCTGCACCGGTTGCAGGCGGCCGATGGCTCCGCGCTCACGTGCCTGAATTCTCTGCTCGCTCGCGTGCAGAAGACAACAACCAGCCAGCCCGGCGATTCCGCGGCTACGAAACCAACAAAGGAGACGAAATGAACGGCAAATGGAAGTTGAGCTCTTTATCCCTGGGCGTGGTAGCTTCGCTGGCGACGGTAGCGGCTCCCGCCGCCCAATCACCAGCATGCGCAATGCCCCGTTATTCCGTCACTGACCTGGGTGTGTTGGGAAAAGGCACGAATGCCGCAGCGTTTGACATGAACCAGACCGGCTGGGTAGCTGGGTTTTCGAACCTGGTTCCCAACGGCCCGCAGAAGTCCTTCCTTTGGTATGGCGCCGGGCCGTTGGTCGACCTGGGCACGCTGGGTGGACCCAACAGCGGTGCGGATGGACCTAACCTGTATGGCGAGGCCGCGGTTGGTTCCGAGATTACCAAGTCAGATCCTGATCATGAGGACTTTTGCGCTTATGGCACTCACCTGCAGTGTCTCGGAGCCATCTGGCGTTATGGCAAACTGACGGCGCTCCGCAACCTGCACGGCGGCCGCAATGGCAATGCTTTTGGGGTAAACAATCTGGGCCAAGTCGTCGGGTGGACAGAGAATGGTGTTCGCGATTCGACCTGCGTGAAGGCAACACCTTTTCAAGTCTTCCGTTTTGAAGCTGTACGGTGGGAGCCGAATGGTGAGGTCCATGAACTCCCTCCACTCAAGGGGGACACCGTCGCCTTCGGCATGGGGATCAATGACTTGGGCCAAGCCGTCGGTTCTTCGGGTACGTGCTCGACCCAGGGCCTGCCGCCTGCGAACGTGAATGGGCTTCACGCCGTGCTCTGGGAAAGCAACGGCACGCCTATCTACCTCGGGACCCTCGGAGACGCGAACAATAAGATGTCCAATAATGCTTCCAGTATCAATGACCTGGGTCAGGTCGTCGGCACGTCTCAATTTACAGATGGCACAGTCCACTCTTTCCTCTGGACCAAGAGGACAGGCATGAACGACATCGGGACGCTTCCCGGGGCCTTCGCGACAGTCGCCGGCTGCTGCAGGACCGTTAACAACGTAGGCGAAGTGGTTGGCTTTTCAATCGATGCGAATGGGTCGACCGCTTTCCTTTGGAAGGACGGGAAGATAAAGGACCTGAACACTCTCATTCCGGCGAACTCACACTTGCGTCTGCTTGCCGCCTACTCGATCAATGACGTTGGGGAGATCGCCGGCCAGGGTTGCGTGATGCCGGCGTGCACGGAGCTTCACGCTTTCCGGGCTACTCCGAAATGGTAGTAAGCACGATGGGGTAAGCGGCGTGTGAATTTCGCCGCTTACCCGGTTTTCTTCTCGTCTTTGGGGGAGAGGAAAAAGTTTCATTCATGATTGCTGGCCGGCCATGCGCCTAACGGGGGCGTCGATGATTTTGTCCACATTTCCACCGCCCCGGCCTGCTCATCTACTGGATCCCGGCGCCAATAAGGGCCGGTAGTATGGAAGCAGTGGTAGGCGGGGAAACGAAATGCCGGGCAGAGCGAAGGAATTTACCATTAGCGGGTTGGACGCGAACGGACATCGGCGCTTGGACGATTCAGAAACGTATCCCAGAGCTCTCGAATTCAAGGCTGCGATGGAGAGTATAGGCTGGCGCGAGGTGAAGGTTTATGACATCAACCTGCAAGAAGTCAGTCCCGATCCCGGAAGTAAGCCTCTCAGCTAAAAAGGCAACTCGACGGGTTCCCGGGTTCGGTTGATCTAGTTCTGAAGCCCATCTCGGTTCTTTCAACCAGCGTGGCACGGGCTCTGCAACCTCAATATTGAAATTCACACCTCCCCTCAGAGGAAAAAATCCGAGTCGGGCTATCCTATTTTCGCGACGCAAGGACAGCTGCAAGCCATGGACGAAGCACCGGCATTCCTCGCGCCCGCCGCCATGGAAGGGGAGGGCAGCTACAACCGTAACTCGCAGGTACAGGCCGGGGGCTTGTCGCCGGCGCTGCCCATGCTTGAGCGAGCAGCCAGGAGTGCTGCGGTGCCGTTAGAGCCGCAGTTGATCGTGGTCGCCGATTATGGTTGTTCCGAGGGCCACAACTCGCTGGCCCCGATGCACACGGCAATCAAAGTTCTGCGGCAGCGAATCAAGCAGGACCGCGCGATTATGGTCACTCACACTGACCAGCCTGAAAACAACTTCACGGGACTTTTCCAGACACTGATCGGCAGTCCGGAGAGCTACCTGCAGAAACAAGCTGCAGTGTTTCCCTCTGCCATCGGCCGGTCGTTTTATCAGCAGATCCTTCCTTGCAGTAGCGTGACCTTGGGTTGGAGTTCGTGGGCGGTGCAGTGGTTGAGCCGAACCCCGGCGATGATTCCCGATCAAGTGCAGGTAGCCGTCAGCCAGGATGAGTCCGCACGCGCCGCATTCTCTGCCCAGGCAGCGGAGGATTGGGAGAAATTTCTAGTCGCACGAGGGCACGAATTGTGTCCAGGGGGCAGGCTCGTCATCCTGACCATGGCGGTCGATGACAAGGGGGACTTCGGTTACCGGCCCTTGCTGGAGGCGATGTACGCGACCCTAGTCGAGATGGCCGGTGAAGGTTTTCTCCGCGCCCAGGAGCTCCACCGTATGGCCATCCCAACGGTGGGCCGAAGCCGGGCCGATTTTCTCGCTCCGTTTGGAGCCGGCGGGCGCTACAGTGGACTACGCATCGAGGAAATCGAAGTGTTCTTTGGCGAGGATCACATTTGGTCGGACTTCGAGCAACGCAGAGACGCTCAGGAATTCGGTGCCCGCTGGGCAGCCTTCTCACGTGCTTCGGTCTTTCCGACGCTTGCGCACGGCCTGCAGGGTGGACGAGCGAGTGAACGAGCCGGCGAATTCATCGAAAGCCTGGAAACCGGAGTAGCCAAGCGGTTGGCGGCGAAGCCGGAACCGATGCTGATTCCGTTGGCAAGAATGCTGTTGGCGAAGGAAAGCTGATCATGTCACTTTGTGAGTCCGCGGGCACCGCAAACAAATCCAGGTTCGCTCCGGCTGATGGGCGGGCTCAGAACATTTGCCGCAGAGCGATGAGCGGTGGGGTGCTGCTGCTCACGGTCTTGTGGGCAGGTTGTGTTTGGCCACAAAGCGAGACAACGAACCTGAACACGATGGAGGAGGAATACGTAACTCCTCTACTCAAGTACCAGATAATGTCACCGGCGGTACCAGAGTTCCAGGCGCGGCAGTACATACTCAACCAGGTGGCCGCGCCTCCGCAAGTTCCATCTACGCCTCAGGAGTGGACTGCAGAGGCGGCGCGGCTCCGGCGCCATCTCCTCGATGATGTGGCGTTCCATGGATGGCCCAGGGAGTGGGTGGACTCCGCGCCAAGGTTCGAAGAGATCGGAGTGATCGAGACCGGCGGTGGTTATCGCATTCATAAATTACGTTACGAGATTGTTCCCGGTTTCTATTCCACTGCGCTTCTCTACGAGCCGGAGCATCCGAGCGGCAAAATGCCTGCGATCCTGAACGTCCACGGCCATGTAGGCGCGGTAGGAAAAGCTATCGAGTTCAAGCAGAAGCGATGCATCAATTTCGCCAGGCACGGGATTGTGGCGCTGAGCCTGGATTGGTTCTTGCATGGCGAGCTCAACCAGAAAGAGAACGATCATTCGTTTGGTGCGCACCTCGACCTGGCCGGCGCCAACGTGCTGGGCATCTTTTATTTGGAAATGCGCAGAGGGCTCGATTACCTCTACAACGACCCAAACGTCGACCGGAATCGGATTGGTGTGACCGGACTGTCAGGCGGGGGTTGGCAAACGATCGTGCTCAGCTCGCTGGACGAGCGGGTGAAGGCGACGAATCCAGTGGCTGGTTTTTCTACTCTGCGATCGAAGATTGAGGCCAACGGATACAGCGAGGTGGGTGATATTGAGCAGTTGGCGCCGGACTTCCTGAAAGGCCTGGATTATTCCTACCTGGTGGCGATGATGGCGCCGCGGCCCACACTCCTGACATACAACGCCGAAGACGATTGCTGTTTTAGGGCAGGCTTGGTGAAGCCGGGAATTTACGAGGACGTGCGGCCGTTCTTCAAGCTTTATGGCAAGGAAGACCTTTTCACCTGGCACGAGAACCGGGACCCCGGCACGCACAACTACCAGCTGGACAATCGCCTCGCGGATTACCGTTTCTTCAGCAAGCAATTCGGGCTTCCTCTCATAGACAACGAGGAGGGCGTTGCCGCTGAAATCAAGAGCTATGAACAATTACGAGTCGGGCTGCCGAAAGACAATCTATCCATACTCGGTCTTGCCCGGAAACTGGCGACTCAGATTACCCGGGATCCCATTCCCTCTGATCCATCAGCCAAACCGGCCTGGTCCAGCGCCAGGCGGACAAAGTTGAAAGATGTGGTTCGCTACAAGCCCGTCGATATCCGGCAGGCATGGGCGGTCGCTACGACCAAGCGCAGAGATGTGCAGTCCCTCTCCTATCTTTTTGAGATGAGCAATCAGTTGAGTGCCGGCGGAGTGTGGCTCCGATCGATTGCGCAGAGCTCGGATACTGCACCGGTTACCATTGTGCTGAATGACGACGGCCGGGAAGCTGCCACTGATGTTGTCTCTGACCGTCTTGCCCGGGGCGAGCAAGTCCTGGCATTAGACTTGATCTTCACCGGCAGTTCCTGGAAAGGCCAGGCATTTCAATTTGCCCAGATGCTGGATGTTGTCGGCGACCGCACCATCGGCATAGAGGCCGCCCAGCTCATCGTCGTCGCTCGCTGGGCGGAGAAGCATGCAGGCGTTTCGAGGGTACGGCTCGAAACGGAAGGCATACGGACCCAGCTGATTGCGCTGATCGCCGCGGCTCTGGAGCCAGGCCTATTTCCGGAAATCTCGGTGCGCAACGGTATGCACAGTCTCAGTTACGTGTTTAACCTTCCAGTCGAGTTCGAACAGGCGCCGGAACTTTTTTGCCTCGATCTCTACAAGGAATTCGATGTTGATAGCCTGGAGGCCTTGGCTGCTCCAGCCACGGTTCATGTGACGCGCTATCGTGAGCTGCCCTAGCCTCATGGGAAAGCGGTGTTTGCAATCCAGGCCCAGAGGGCCGGCACCAAAATCAGCCCAGCCCGGAAGGGCTGGGTCCACCAAGCCAGGCGGTCGAGCGCCGGAGGCGCGGCACCACACTCTTCCGTTGTTCATTAGCCCTTCATTAGCCTCATTAGCCCGCATTCCTTACACACCCCTGGGTAAACCAACAAACGAATCGCTGCCGGTAGTGAGATCTCAATGCGTAACGAGTGACGGGTGCCCCATATCTGCCCGGTTTTGGCAGATGTGGGATTCAACGGCTGTTCACCGACCACTCTCTACCAGCAACAGATCTTGAAGTCCGTGCCCATCTACACCCTGCACAGTCAGGGGTTGAGGTTTGTGGAATCCCACATCTGCCAAAACCGGGCAGATATGGGGCACCCGGGCTTTGTCGCAGACCGGGCGGTTAGGAGCGTATTCGCATTTCCTGCTTCACTGCCCTCACAGGTGCCACCGAAGCCGCAACTCTCGAGAGGAAATCCAGGGAAGACGAGGGAGCTGCAGTTTTCTCCACCAGGTCCATAATCCAGGCGGTCGAGCGCCGGAGGTGCGGCACCACACTCTTCATTTGTTCATTAGAAATTTAGAGCAAACGCATAGAGAGTATCGCCGGAGGCGGCCAGGATGTACTGGTGTCCATCGAGCATGTAAGTCTCGACTGCGTTCGATACCTGGCCGAGGTGAGTATGCCATAGCGGCTTTCCATTGGCCGGGTCGTAGGCGACCAGGTTGCCGTTAGCGTCGCCCCCGAAAAGCAATTTCCCGGCGGTCGTAGTCAGCCCGGTATTGCTTTCGCCCTCTCCGGCTGAAACCTGCAGATGCCGCCACGCGATCTTGCCTGTCTTGTAGTCAATCGCTGTGATGTATTTCCCCATCTGTCCCACTCTCTGCTCTTGTATACCGTTCAGGCCTTGCAGTGCCCTGACGTTTGGTTCCGTACGATAGAAAACCGAATATACCTCGTCGGTCGCTACGTAGAAGAGGCCGGTTTGCGGATCATAGGTGGGCGGCTGCCAATTCACGATGCCATCCGAGTCAGGCGATACCAGGGCTCCCCCTGGCGAGGCGTCCTTTTCCGGATCACCGACAGGCCGGCCTGACTTATCAATACCGGTCGCCCAGTTCAATGAATCCGCGTAGGGCACTGTTAATAAGTGCTCGCCGGTGACACGATCGAGGACAAAGAAATATCCGTTTCGGCTGGCATCGAGCAACAGCTTGCGTGGCTTGCCCTTGAATTCTCCGTCGACGATGATCGGAGTCTGGGCCGCATCCCAATCATGCGTATCGTGCGGCGATGGCTGGAAATACCAGGCGAGTTTTCCCGTATCCACATTCAAGGCAACGATCGAGGAGGTATAAAGATTGTCTCCTTTGCGGGTCACACCGGAAAAGGCGGGTGTGGGGTTGGCCGTCCCGAAATAATAAAGATGCAGGTTGGGGTCATAGCTTCCTGGAACCCAGGTACCCGCGCCGCCATGGCGCATGGCGTCCAGGTTCGGCCAGGTCTCCGATCCGGGGTCTCCCATCTTTACCGGTTCGCTGTACCACTTCCATTGCAGGTCGCCGGTTTCCGGATCAAAGGATTGCAAAAAGCCCGGGGCATCCAAATCGTCGGCGGTGCCGACCAGCAAGTGGTTGCCGATCACCATGGGCGCGATGGTCGAGAAGTATTGCTCATTGAAGTCCGAGATGACCTTATGCCAACGCTCCTTGCCGGTTTTGGCATCGAGCGAAACCAGGTAGTCGTCCGGCGTCTCAAAGTAGAGCCAGTCCTTGTACATACCCATGCCCCGGTTCCCGATGTGGGTGCCACCTTTGGTCTTCCAGAAGTAGTGCCACAGCACCATTCCACTGCGGGCGTCGACGGCCCAGGCATTGTCTGGAATAGATACATAAAGAATGCCGTTCACTTGCAGGACCGCGCCTGAGATATGCCCTGCGCCACGTACTGGAACTGCCTCTTCAATCTCCCCGCCGATGATCGTCGCTGGGTTGCCCGGACCTCTTCGCACAAACGGTCCAGTGGGGCCGGGCCCCGGAGCCAGGTGGCTTACCCAGGCAAGGCCCAGGTTCTTCACGTTCGTCTGATTGATTTGCGTCAATGTGCTGAAACGCCGGCCGGAATAGTCTCCGGAGTACGTGGGCCAGGAATCTGTCGCTGGTTTAGTCAGCAATACGGGGTCCAGTCCTTGTGCTGACGCTGCACCAGCTAAGCCAATGATGGAAATTGCGAGCACGAGATTTCTTGCCATCTTCATTTCAGTGTCACCAGGTAGGCAGTCAGATTATGGATGTCTTCATCTTTGAAGGTCCGAAGCATATCCAGGTGTGGTTGCAACGGGTCTTTCACGACCACTTTGGGAAAATCTCCCAGGCGGGGAAAACTGCGATAAACCCCGTCCGCATCGGTGAGCGACACAATGAAGTCATCAATCTGATCGAGCTGACCCTCCACGGTCTGCCCGTTACGAAGGGTGACGATCACCGTCTTCCTCAGAGCCTCGGGTAACTCCTCTCTTCCTTCGCCGGAAAGCATTGCGCCCTGCAGAGCCCGAACGTCGGTATATTTTGCGCCGATGCCGGCAAGGTCTCCGGTTACGGAATGGCATGTGTTGCATTTGCCGGGTCCGTTAAAGTAGGCTTCGCCGGCCTTGGCATCACCCACCAACGGATCGACCGTGCCTGTGGTTGCAGCGCGACCGCCGACCGGCATGCTGTGTATGAAAGCTGCGATGGTCGAAATTTCTTCTGTAGTGAGATCGAATTTTGGCATGCCCTTGTCGGGCCGACCGTTCTGGACAACGGGAGTGATCAACTCACCTTGCTTATCGTCCAAAACAAGTTCACTGCGAATCAAATTTGGGCCGCCTTCGCCCCCGCGAGCATCGGATCCATGGCAAAAACTGCAATTCGCGCTAAAGATCTGGCGGCCACGCATAACCTCCGCCGGGTCGGCAGGCGGCCTCACCGGATACGCCGAAGGAGGGGGTATGCGAGCGGGCGGCGCCCCCGGCGGCTGTACGGGAGAAGGAGGAGTTGCTGTTTGATTGGCACCGGGTTGATTGGCACCGGGTTGTTGGACCGGAGCGGAAAGCGAAGGCTGCTCTGCTACTAAGGCGGCCGCACCAAGCCCCAATAACGTAAAAAAGACGATTTTCACCCGATGCAAAAGGGCCTCCAACCTGAAATTGCAACGAGGATCGACAACCTCCCCGCCTGCTGTCGCGCAATATGAATAGGTTATACTCTCTAGGATGGTAAGTGGCCGCTCCAATGAGAGAACACTTCGTTCGCTTCGGGTGGCGCTTGGCTTCTTTTGCTGTGCATTCATCGTTTTCGCCGCCACGGTGCAGGTGGGGCAC
Organism: uncultured Acidobacteriaceae bacterium; assembly: GCA_963750415.1. Lineage (GTDB taxonomy): Bacteria > Acidobacteriota > Terriglobia > Terriglobales > Acidobacteriaceae > PALSA-350. Next base: position 48,980 of record CAVVQX010000012.1, on the reverse strand, counting down.
ATCCACCCTTACGGTCAGACTGTTCAATCGGATTGCGCACTTTGCCACACCGCCCACGTAGTTGTTGAGCCGCCTGTCCCGCAGTCTTTGCCGCATACCATAAGGATCATAGCGGCCGTAGCAATGCCGCTTGAGCCGGTTCGTGCTCGACGCTTCTCTCTATTTTCTCTCTTCACCCGGCCTCCGCCTGTGGACATTGCTTTCGCATAAAGCGACGTCGAACGCAACAACACAGGATCTATGGAGGCCCTTATGCCAGGGCGCAGCCGTAATCTAACAACACGTCATTTGCTGTGGGTAGTGCTCGGCTTTTTTTGCTGTGCACTGATCACTCTCGGCGGGATCGCGCAAGCCGGCCACGTTCATGCAGACGGCCAGGCGGTTCAGTCTGATTGTGCGATTTGCCACACCGCCCACCTGGTCGTTCAGCCGGCGGCTACCCAATCTCTGCCGCGTACCGTTCTGGTCGTGGTGAGGGTGTCGACTGCCCTGCAGCCGATACGCACGCAATTCTTTTTTACCTTCTCTCTCTTTACCCGGCCTCCGCCTGTGGGCATTGCTTTCGCCTGAAGCAACGTCGAAAACAAAAAATCACAGAACACCTGGAGGCTTCCAATGCGCACACATGTGCAGCGTTTCGTCGTCTTTCTATTTGCGGTTGCGGTTTCCATCGCGCCGCAATTACTTTACGGGCAATCGGCCGGCAATGCCGGAACCATCGTTGGAACAGTTACGGATCCCTCCGGTGCGGTCATTCCCGGTGCGACGGTTTCCGTCAATAACCCGGTAAGTGCCTACACCCGCACCGCCGTCACCGATAAGACGGGCCGATACCAGTTCACCAATCTCCCATTGAATCCTTACCATTTGGCAGTCAGTGCCGTGGGCTTTGGCCCTGCCGCCCAGGACGTGGATGTACGTTCCACAGTGCCGGTCACGTTGAATATTGCCTTGCAGTTGGGCGCAGCCTCCACCACGGTGACGGTCGAGGGGGCACAAGACCTGGTGGAGAATGACCCCACGTTTCACACCGACGTGGATCGTGGACTGTTTCAGAAATTGCCACTCGAGAGTCAGTCTTCCTCGGTTAGCTCGCTGGTCACCCTGGCGTCGCCCGGAGTCGCCGCTGATTCCAACGGCCTGTTTCATGGGCTGGGCGATCATGCATCCAATTCCTTTTCCGTGGACGGTCAGCCGATCACCGATCAGCAGAGTAAGGTGTTCTCCAACCAGATCCCTTCCAACTCGATTCAATCGCTGGAAGTGATATCCGGTGCGCCTCCGGCAGAATATGGGGGAAAGACCAGCCTGGTGATCCAGGTGACCACGCGGTCGGGTCAAGGCGTTACCAGGCCCACGGGCAGCATCAGTAGCTCATACGGGGCCTTCGGTTCGGCGACGGGCGCATTTGATTTGAGCTACGGGGGCGAAAGGTGGGGCAATTTTTTTGAAGTCGATGGACTGAATACGGGACGATTTCTCGACCCGCCGGAATTCGTGGTCTTCCACGACAAGGGAAACGAGGTAAACCTCTTCGATCGCATAGACCGGCAGCTGACATCGGTCGACTCGATACACCTGAACCTGAACTACAGCCGTTCCTGGTTTCAGACCCCGAATGCGTATGACAATCTGAATGTTCAGAATGTGGTCAGTGGGGGAAGCGGAAGCGACCCCATTTTCGCCGGCGTGGGCAACACCGACCAGCGATCGAAGATTGGGACGTTCGACATCTCACCAACCTACACTCGCACGATCGGCGCCAACTCGGTCTTCAACTTTGGGGTCTACGTGCGGAGGGATGCGTACAACTACTATCCTAGCGGGGATCCCCTTGCCGATCTGGGTCCCACAAACCTGCAAACCTCATCCATTTCTCAATACAGGACCCTCACCAACGCTGGACTGCACACGGACTTTTCCTACGTGAAGGGGATCAACAACATCAAGGCAGGCGTGAACTATGCGCATACTTTCCTAAGAGAAAATGACAGCCTGGGTGTGGTTGATTCCACTTACAATTCCCCCTGCGTAAACAATCTGGTGGACAATGTTCCCCAGCCTGGATTTTCCGATCCAACCCAATGTGCCGCGGCGGGATTGGCATCGAATGATCCGGCGGTCAACCCTGCCGGAACGTATAACGCAGTGCTTGCTCCGTATGATCTGACGCGTGGAGGCAGCCTCTACAGTTATTACGGCCACACCGACGTTAAAGAACTGGCCTTGTATATACAGGATCAGATCAAGACCGGGGCGTGGCTCTTCAACGTGGGTATGCGCGGTGATTTTTACAACGCGCTCACCGTCGCCCGCCAGGCAGAACCGCGTGTGGGCATCGGCTACAGCATAAAGCCGACCAACACTGTCTTGCGCGTATCGTATGCGCGGACTTTGGAAACGCCTTTCAACGAGAATCTTGTGCTCTCCAGCTCAGGATGCCTGAACCAGGTGCTTGCTCCGCTATTGGCCTGTACACCTGGAGTTTCGGGAACGCTGCAACCCGGTTACCGGAATGAGTTCCACGCGGGTTTCCAACAAGCTGCGGGTAAGAACTTTGTGTTCAGCGGCGACTACATCTGGAAATACACCCACAATGCATTCGACTTCAGCGTGTTGGGCAACACTCCGATTACGTTTCCCATTGACTGGCACAACTCGAAGATTCCGGGTTTCGCATTGCGCGCGGATGTGCCGAATTTTCATAACTTCAGCGCGTTTGTAGTGATGTCTTCAGTTGCGGCTCGCTTCTTTCCGCCGCAGTCGGCCGGGGCTGGGGCAACCGTAGGGCAAGGTGGCTATCCTTTTCGCATTGACCACGATGAGCGATTCAACGAGACAACCCATGTGCAGTACCAGATACCCGGGACACGCATGCTCAGACCCTGGATATCCTTCAACTGGCGGTATGACAGCGGCCTGGTTGCCGGCTCCGTACCCTGCTATAACGTCACAGACCCAAATAGTTTGTGCAACCCAATCAACGGCGGACCTTCGGTCACTTTGCCGAATGGTCAGCCAGGCATTGACTTGAGCAGTCTTACGGCGGACCAGGAGTTCGAGGCAGGTCTATCGTGCGGTGGCATCAAGGCCACGCCGACAACGCCGTTACCCAGTCCGTGCCCGGCTGCGGAGCTCACGTCGAACCTGGTGAAAGTTCCCGCCCCAGGGACGGAGAACGATGATAAGAATCCGCCGCGCATTCAACCACGCAACCTGTTCGACGCCTCGATTGGCGAAGACAACATCTTCAAGGGTGACCGCTACAAGTGGAGTATTCGCCTGACGGGTGTGAATATCACAAACAAGTACGCACTCTACAATTTCCTGTCGACCTTTAGCGGGACGCACTACGTAACTCCAAGAGCGTTGTCGGCTGAGATCGGATTTCATTTTTAGAGTCAGCAAATCGTAGCCTCTGGTACCAGGCCCATCGAGGCCCGGAGGGCCGCCCGCTAAACGTCAGCCCAGCCCGGAAGGGCTGGGTGGAACCCCGTCATGATGCGGAGCGCCATAGGCGCGGCACCCATGTTTACCTTTAACCAGCTCTGGACTCAACCGGCCTCTATCGCCGCCCGAATGTTCTGCTGGAAATCCAAATCCGTACTGAGCCGTGGTTCATCCAATGTCCAGCGAGCGAAGTTAGTTGCGTACTTGGCTGAGGGCTAGTTCGCAGCCGGGAGCGAGGGAACATGAGGAAGATACGATTGCCGCTGGTCTTGTTCTTGGGCGTGGTGAGTACGGTGACTCTTTCGCAGGCCCAGCACTCTACGCCTCCGGTCCAGGCTCCGGCAGACACGAACACCGACAATGGCGATGAGCCCGATGTTCCGGTGGCGCAGCCGGTTCAAGACAAGAGCAGCACGCAGTCAGGGACGGATACCGCCTGGGAGATGCTGAAAACAGCTCTCTCCGACACCAAGACTCAGGCACGGCAGGTGAGGATCGATGCGGTAACCGCTATGGGCACGTTAAGTGAGTTTGAGCAGGCGCGGAAGTTGCTGCGCGGCGCAGCACAGGACTCGGATCGCTATTTGCGTCTGGGCGCGGTGGCAGCGATGGGCGCCAGCAAGGCGGAGACGTTCATTCCCGATTTAAAAACCGCGCTCGGAGACGACGCACCAGAAGTAAGCTTTGCCGCAGCTGTAAGTTTGTGGAAGATGCATGACCGCAGCGGCGAGAGCGTCTTGTACGCTGTGCTTGGGGGAGAGCGAAAGGTGAAGCAGGGGGTTGTTGGCTCCGGGCTGCACCAGGCTGATCAGGACTTGCACAGCCCTTCGAAATTGGCTGAGATCGGCGCAGAGCAGGGTGCGTACGCGTTACTTGGTCCTGTCGGGTTCGGAGTGGACGCATTTAGGATGGCGCATAAGGGAAGCAATGGAAACTCTGCACGAATATTAACCGCCACGTTGCTGACGGAAGATAGGTCAAAGGCGACGATGCAGCAGTTTTTCGACGCCCTTCAGGATCGCGACTACTATGTGCGCGCCGCTGCGGCGAGAGCGCTGGGTGACTATCGAGACAAGGCAGTAGCGGACGTCCTTCTGACCGCGTTTGGAGACCCGAAGCCGGCGGTGCGGCTCATGGCTGCCGCCTCCTACATTCGAGCGAACCAAACACTACCTGCTAAGCAGAAGGCGCGGCGTATCCACCGCTGATTCGCATGCCGCATGCACGGCTTCGGCCGTGCCATGAATGGGCGGCGCAGGATGCCAAGGGGAGTGTCGCGCCTACGGCTCTCGTCGTCGCCATGGAATGTACCCAGCCCTTCTGGACTGGGCTGACCTTTGGCGGGCGGCCCTCCGGGGCCTCAGTGAGTCTGGCCGCAAAGGCATTCGTTCTCACACGCGCCTTTAAAGGAGGCTCCATCTGAAGACGCGGGTACCAGCCTGGAAAGTCGTAAAAAAAACTTTCTCCCGCTGCAAAACAGACCCGAATCCGCATATATATATGTATGTCCACCAATAACTCTGTGCGGTTGCAAATCATTTGCCGGCCGCCTGCGCGGAGTATGCAGCAACGCGGGCCCCGCAGAACGGCTCAGTGGGCAAATTATCCGCGGCAACCCCTGGCCTGGATTCGGGCTTACCACGCATATCACGCACCCTTTTCGTCGGCGACTTTCACCACCCTGGAGGCAAAATACACCCACAACTTTAAGCGTCGCTTGAAACAAAGGACTTAGCCGCGCATTTCACACAAACCCCTGGGTTAAACGAATCGCTGCCGGTAGTGAGATCTCAATGCGTAACGAGTGACGGGTGCCCCATATCTGCCTGGTTTTGGCAGATGTGGGATTCAGCAGCTGTTCACCGATCACTCTCGACCAGCAACAGATCTTGAAGTCCATGGCCATCTACACCCTGCACAGTCAGGGGTTGAGGGTTTGTTGAATCCCACATCTGCCAAAACCGGGCAGATATGGGGCACCCGGGCTTTGTCGCAGGCCGGCTGTGATGCATGCAGACAGTTTTTCGCGCCCTTTTAGTCCCTAAAGGCTGCGCTATGTCCGTGCTGCATCAGGGTTTCCGCGCCACTCCTGTATGCTGGTGGAAATTCGGGGATTTTCATAGCCAATCAGACGGGGAATATTCACCTTGTATAGACTTCGGGGAGCTAGCTGTGCGTTGGCCTGGTCTCTTGTATTGTTTCTTCCTGTCTCGTGGCTCACCGCTCAGCAGGCAAAGCCTGATATATCTCCGATCACGATCGTGCGCAAGCCGGGGCGGGAGGATGGCGAAGCCCAGAGGATAGTAAAAGGCAAGACAGAAAAAATCAGTCCGCATGCGGTTGAAGCGTTCACCGTGCGCGGAGGCGAAGGCGCGCTGGTGATCGTACTCCAGCCTGCGAAGCAAGCGTTGCCGAAGCAATACGTGCTGCGTTACTACGATTTGAACAGCGGGAGAAGGCGCATTCTGGGCACCCTGCCCATGAGCACGGGGAAGCTTACGGAAACCGACGCCAAGGGGGAAGCATGGGCTTTCGCTTTGAGCGGGACCGATTTGCACACGAGCCAGCCAATCACTGTGGTCGGGGACGATCAGGCGATCCCAGGGCGCCTCCCGAATGCAAGCTCCCCGGTGTTTCATGGGGTGGTCCTGAACTATTCGGCCGGGGGAGAGCCGCGCGAGGCGAAGCTTGACGTGTTGCTGGGCACGACCAGAGGAGACATCTACGCTCCTCCCCAGGGACCGCAGGCCGCGCCGAAATTGCTGCAGGTATTTCCCGATGGCACGGCCATGGCCATGACGGCAAACGGCGTGGTGCATAAGGCCACGTGGCAGACCGATGGACAGGTGTTGCAATTGCAGGCGGATAAGGGCACGGCGATGTACTCGGTACCCTGGGAAGAAATGGAGACGGTAAAGGGTGTTCCCGCAGGCAAGCGGGTTGTCGTGCGATTGATGGGAGAGCTTTCGTCGCTTACAACGCACGAAGGCGATAGCGTGCAGGCGCTATTGATCACGCCAGTGGTGGTGAATGGAGCCATTCTCATGCCAGCGGGATCCACCTTCACCGGCAAGGTAGTGCAGGCGAACAGCACGGGATGGGGTTTCAAGCACGAGACCGCTTCCCTGACGATTCAGTGGACGAAGGCCGCGCTGCTGGACGGACGCGAACTGGCAATTGATATGCGCGTATTCCAGGTGGAAAACGCGCAGGAAAGCGTAACCGGCAAGGGGAAGATCCAGGGAATACGATCGACCGGGACCCCTGGTTACACTGCTGAAAATGGGGTGCTCGCGTTTGCTGGAATCGACCCCGTAGCGTACATCTTTGCTTCCGCTTCAGGAAATGCGGTGCTCGGGTTTGCAGAGCCGGAAATTCTGTACCACGCGGGAACCGAGTTAATTCTGGAAAACATAACCCCTCTCTTAACTTCGCAAACATATCCGCCGTCGGTGCTGCCGGTGGCGGAGACCAGCGAGGCTCATGCAGAATTGCAGGCGTTTGTGAAGAAGCTGCCTTACCGCACCAAGACACAGGGAAGCGGTAAAGATTCCGATGTAACGAACCTGGTGTTTGTGGGATCGGCTTCGGGGTTGCAGCGGGCGTTTGAGGCGGCTGGATGGCTGCCGGCGGAAGAGCTGAATGCCGGCTCAACCTTCCGCACCATCAAGACACTGAGCGGAAACCAGACATACACGCAGGCGCCCATGTCGATTCTTCTGCTGGACGAGAAGGAGCCGATACTCGCGCTGGGCAAAACGACAAATACGTTTTCGTCGCGGCATCATCTGCGGGTGTTTCCTACTGCCGAGACCCGCGAGGGACATACCGTGCTCACGGCATCGTCCACGCAGGATATCGGCATTGCATTTTCCAGGAAGCAGAAGACCTTTATCCATGTGATCGACGAGCACATTGACAACGAACGCTCAAAGGTAGTGAATGACCTGGTGTTCACGGGCTGCGTCGAGAGTCTCGACATGGTGGACCGGCCGTGGGTGCCACGGGATGCCTATAACTCAACCGGTGACCGGTTGCTGACGGATGGCCAGGCAGCAGTGCTGCGTATGAACGATTGCCAGCATCCGCGAACAACGCCGGCTACGGTTGCGCCGCGCCCGCCAAGAGCCGAAAGAATTACCCGCGACACCTCTTTGACGATTCGCAACGGCCTGTATCGCGGAAATCTGATCTATCAAGGGATCTCCGGGGCAATCACTGTGCGCAAATATTTGCGCTCATCGAGCGAGTTGCCCCCGAATGCCGGCGCGTGGCGTATGACGGATGCTTCGGGAGCGCAGTACAAAGGATATGGCAGCAGCTCCGGACTGCAAAATGAGGTGCAGACCAAGAGTCGCGGATTACTCCGGAGGGGAGCCGGTGGTTTCAATCAGCAGCCAAGTCCGCAGGATCTGGCCGCAATCGAGAAGGCGAAGCAGGACCACAAATGGGACCCACCCCGGTATGAATTCGCATTGCAGGGCGGGTACATGCACATGCGGGAGAACTACCTTACTGGTGTCGCCATCATCGAGGAATCTTCCAACCCAAACAACGATACTTATTTTCTTTACCTGCAAGATCTGGTAGATGACGGATGGGCCGCGGGCGGCTCCATCACTGTAAATAGCTGGAAACATTTCTCCAACGAGTTTTCATATTTCCGCCAGCAGGTCAAATATGAATTGGCGGAGTTGAACCTCACCATACCTTCCAGCGGAATCGTTGTCGATGACGACGTCTACCTGGATTCGCAGCGCATTGGGCTGGTGACGCGGCAATTTGAATACAATCTTCTGTTTCACGCCCGCCCCCCAAAATCGCGATGGAGACCCTATGCTGCGCTGGGGCCGGTACTTCAGCTGGTTGCCCTCAACGGCGCACCACTAAAAAAGCCCGCAGGAGTTTATGCCCTGGGTCTGAAGAATATCGGCCTGATCAAAGCGGCCTTCGACTTTGGCAGCACTCCGCCTCTGGATGGAGGCGGTATCTTCCAATTCGGGCTCCAGTATGGGGGAGGAATCAAATACCGGGTATCACCGAGAGTGATGTTGCGAGCAGACTTTCGCGAGACCTGGAGCAAGAATCCAGACATCATCGCGAACAGCTATGAAAATTACGATCCCAACGCTCTCGATGAAACCTATACGACGACAGTGTTAAAACTACGGCCGGAGACCAACTTTCTTCAGGACCGGTACACGCTCGGCGTGGCGTTTACGTTCTAGCCCGCATCTCTCCCAGACCCCTGGGTAAACGAATAAGCGAATCGCTGCCGGTAGTGAGATCTCCACGCGTAACAACTGACGGGTGCCCCATATCTGCCCGGTTTTGGCAGATGTGGGATTCAACGGCTCTCCACCGATCACTCTCCACCTAGCAACCGATCTTGAAGTCCATGGTCATCTACACCCTGCACAGTCAGGGGTTGGGGTTGGTGGGATCCCACATCTGCCGAAACCGGGCAGATATGGGCACCCGGGCTCTGTCGCAGACCGGGCTGTGAGAAATCCAGGCTAGCGGAATGAAGCGACGGAAATCTGTCTCTGCCGCGGTTGCCCAATCACCAAAAGAACTGCCGATGAACCGCAAACTAAGCCTCAACCGGATCGTGCGCTACGGCAAAGGATTTCCTTTCCATTCCCGGCAAGCGCAAAGCCAGTGTAATTGCCCGCAGAGCCATGAAGGCCAACATGGCGCACCATAACCCGTGGTTCCCGAAGCGAGCGGTGAGAACGACGGCGAGGCCAAGGAATCCGATGAGGGAGATCACCATACTGTCGCGTAGTTCCTGGGCGCGCGTGGCTCCGATAAAAACACCATCGAGCATGAAGCTCCACACGGCCACCAGGGGCAAGACAATCAGCCACGGAAGAAACTGCGCGGCGAGCGAACGAATCTCCTGCTGATTGGTGAAAAGGGCAATGATATTGCGGCCGAAAACGAGATACAGAAGCGAGAGCCCGGCGGCGACCGTAAACGCTGAAACGGAGCTGGCCTTGAGCACAGCCCGGAAGTCCGCCACGCGTTGTGCGCCGATCGCTTCGCCGACCAGCGCTTCCGTGGCGTTGGCAAAACCATCGAGCCCGTATCCGGCGATCCAGAGAAAGTTGATAAGAACCGCATTTGCAGCCAGGATTGCGTTGCCGGAGCGGGCGCCAGTGCGGGTGAACCACGCGTAGGCTGCGACCAGGCTCAGTGTGCGCAGAAGGATGTCGCGATTGAGTGCAAAGAGCCGGCGCAGGCTGCCGCCGTCGATCAGCTCGCTCCAGCGCACATGGTTGGGGCGAGCGCCGATGGCCAGCATGATGATCAAACCAAGAATGCATCCTGTCCACTCGGCGGCCATCGTCGCGGTAGCAATGCCGGCCACGCCCCAGTGACGCCATAAGACCAGCATCAGGGCCAGGACCACGTTGACAACGTTGATCGTCGCTTGCAACAGCAACGCGGTTCGGGCGCGCTGCCGGCCCAGAAGGTAGCCCAGGATGGTGTAGTTGGCCAGGGCAGCCGGCGCCGACCAGATGCGGATGCCGCAATAGACCAGCGCGTTTCGATGCACTTCGGGGCTGGCGCCGAGCAGCGCCAGAGATGCGGAGATGAGTGGCCTCTGGATGGCGAGGATCAAAACCCCGATGAAGAGAGCAGTGAGCAGCGCCCGGCCGAAGTGGTGCATCAGCTGATCCTGATCTCCGGCCCCGTGCGACTGCGCCACCAGGCCAGTCGTGGTCATGCGCAGGAAGCCGAAGGTCCAGTAGACGGAGTTGAAAAAGATGCCTCCCACAGCTACGCCGCCCAGGGCCGCCGGGCCAGGCAAATGGCCGGAGAGGATGGTGTCCACCATGGAAAGCAGTGGCTGGGTGAGGTTCGAAAGAATGAGTGGGATGGCAAGGAGAAAGACTCGCCGATACCAGTAGGACATTCCCATGACGTTGTGGGTCTATTTTCTGAGACTAGGGTTTCACATCGACTGCTGTTTTGCCACCAAGTGAAGGGAAATAGCGGATATTCTCAGCGAACTGCGTCGCGGACCACACGAAAACCATAATCCGCATACTTGAATTCCGGGGGAATGCTGGAACGCGCCGAACAACGTGAGATTTTGATGTGGTGGCGCCAGGAGCCTCCGCGCGATGCTTTGCGGTTGCCCTCTTCCGGGCCGCGCGGATTCCGATCGGGGGACGTTGCATAGTATCCGGCCGCGAACCAGTCATTGCACCACTCATGCACGTTTTCGCACATCTCGAACAGGCCGTAAGCGTTGGGCTGTGATTGCCCGACGGGTTCGGGTCCGTTCTTCCAACGCGCATGGTAGTCGGGACGTGACATCGGTGGATCGTCGCCCCACGGAAAGGCGGTCCCTTCGACACCGCCGCGGGCGGCCCGTTCCCACTCCGCTTCTGTAGGCAGTCTGTAGTGCGAGCCGGTCATTGTAGAGAGCCAGCCGCAATAGGCGACGGCGTCGAACCACGAGACTGCGACGACTGGTTGTTGCGGATGATCGAAGTTGACCTGGCCCCAGTAGGGCGGCGGCATGCCACCGGTCGCTTCCAGGAACCGCGTGTATTCTGCAACTGTGACCTGTGTTGCAGCCATGGCAAAAGAATCTACCCAAACACGATGCACGGGATTTTCCACATCCTGACCGGCGTCCGATCCCATACAGAACCAGCCGGCGGCAATAGAGATTTGCAAGGGCTCAGCGATGGGCGCGGGACCGCGGACTAGCATTTTCGCTTGCGATGTATTCAAAGCACCCACTCCCGTCGCGTCTTTTCCTCGAGAACAGCCGCACATCGCCACATGTGCCTTGTGCAGAGCGGAAGTGCAAATGCTCTGGACTCATAGCGGCCGCGGCAACATCCGTACATACGATGTTAGCTTGTGGCATGGGGACGTAGCGGATGAAATTTGATTGGACCCAGGGCGCACTTGCCGAGGGCCTGCGACTCTATGATGCAGGGGAATTCTTTGCCGCCCATGAAGCATGGGAAAGTGTGTGGTTGCTGGCACAGGAGCCGGAGAAGATGTTCCTGCAGGGGTTGATTCAGGTCACAGCGGCGTTCCACCACCTGCAGCGCAATAATCCCCTAGGGACTGCGCTGTTGTTGCAAGCCGCCCTGGGCCGGCTCGAGCGTTATCCCGCGAGCTTCGGATCGATCTCCGTTGCCGTACTCTGCGATGACATTCGCGAATGGTTAAAAACGCTTGAAGCAGGTGCGCCAGCCCCCGGATTCGGTTCCGTCCGAATACGCGGTTAACCTGTCTTCGCTGGTTTCTCGATTTGCCGCAATACGGCGCGCGCTTCTGCAAGTTGCCCGGCCATTCCGTATGGTAGAGCTACGAGCGTGGTGCATGATTCTGGCGGCGGCCGGTTTTTACACAGATCGACTCTTCTCGGAAGCCGAAAACGGAGTCACAATAGCAAGCGTATGCCTCGCATTAAAAAGCATTCGGCCGCTTCGAAAACAAATTCCAAAAACATCACGAAAATGTCAGAGACCCCGCAACGACGGATTGAACAATCGACCACAGGACAAAGGGCAGAGGCGCAATTGGTACCAGCACAACCCCCGAAATCGGAGATCAGAAAATATATGGTCCAATGCAAGTACCACACGAATGCCTCGCTCTCTTACCGGATCTATGCTCCGACCAGGCATGATGCAGAAGATATCGCGCGAATTAAATTCGATGAAGATTTAGCGCGCGACCGCATCCTCGACGCGGTCACCGCCGTTGAGGTCGTGAAAAAATGAAATTGTTCTTGGGCAGTAATGTGATGAGGCAAAATCGCGAGTTCAGGTTTAACCACAGCGGCACTCAGAACACTGGCTCGAAAACAGTAATGTGATCCGGATCGGGCAACGCAGTCGATGCGAGCCATGACTCTCTCGCTACCATGGATGTGCAGGGCCCCAGCGTACAGATCCTGATTTGCCGAATTGTGCTTTCCGTTCGCAGCCTGTCCAGCACGTCAATCAGGATCGAGCCGGTAAAGGGCGAATACAGGTAGAACACCGTCCCAACGGACAAATCTGCAGTCCTTGCGTCTGCGTGAATGAAACCCACGCGACTTTGGTGGAGGCGTTGCGCACACTCCTGCGCGCTCATAACATACGCAGCCTCCACCTCAATGCCGAGGCTTTGGAGTCCGGCCAGCATGGATACAAGCAGTGGCACATGCCCCAATCCGGATCCGACATCCACAAAAACGTCTGCTTCAGAGAGAGCACTGGCCCCAATCAGACGTAGGATATGGCGGACGGGTGTGGGCTGATAGAAGACCATCTCATGTGCCGGGCGGAGATTCGCTTCCCTCGGCTCGCGGAGTTGGAGAATACCGCTAAGCACCTCGTCCCGGTAGTCGTAGGCCGGGCCCGGAGCCGGGGCTTCTTTGTCCCGCCGGCTCGACGGACCCTGAAGCCACCGAAGGAGTGCATGACGTTGAGCGCCATGCATGATCTCCGAGCGGATGGACTGGTAAAGTTCCGCATTGATGGTTTCGAGCCGCGTACGAATTGCCTTTACTCGCTGATAAATCCGCTCATTCCTGTCGTTCCTGAACGGCTCTGAATCGAAGTCTCCAAATCCGGCATCGAGAGCGTCCAGCACTTCCAGGCGCTCCCGTAATTGCTCCAGTTCAATCAGGTACGAATCGGCTTCCAGCCCGGAAAGGACGTCGTGCCAATCGCTGATCAGCACGCGAAATCATCCCCGCGCGATAGGAAGGCTGTTGCGGTTGTCATATCAACCACAATATGCCGGGATCGGTTGTCACGTCAACCCCTATTTCCATTTTCCGGGCTCCGTCCTTCCTTGGGGCGGACGGCCCACACCATAATAAGAACAATGTCTTTTGAACCATTCTTACGTCTCTTACGGGATGGCCGGCTAGTCCCTCTTCTGGGCGTGGGCGCCGACCTCAAGGCGTTCTATAGGCTCACCTACCTTGCTGCTGCCGGTGAGGCCGGGCTACTTGAACGATTAGCTGCCGGGCCAGCCACGCTCGATTCATTAGCCGAGTTCTGCGCTGCTGCAGGCCAAGGGAGGGAGGCGCTTGAGGCGTGGCTGCAAATGGGCATCCGTTTACGGCTGCTGCGCCTGGGACCTGCCGGATACAGGCTCCGTGGGCGGGCAAGTGCGCTTGCCCGGCCCGAGAACGACTCCACGCTGGCTATGGTGCAGGAGGTCGCCGGTCTACACTACAAGCTCATCTCCGCGACGCTCCCCAAGCTGCGCAGCGGAGAGCTCTGGAGCCTTGCCGATCAGGACGGCGAGCTGATTGCCCGCTCCTCTCGTGTGCTCGAGGCCTTTCAGGCGGAGGTGATTCGGCATACCTTTCCGAAGAACGGCGCTCTGCGTCTGCTCGAGATCGGGTGCGGCTCTGGGGTCTACTTGCGATATGCCGCGATGAGAAACCCTTCGCTGACGGCCCTTGGCATGGAGCTTCAGCCGGCCGTGGCGGAAATGGCGCGGACGAATCTCCGCAGTTGGGGGTTGGAGGGACGGATCAAGGTCGAGGATGGCGACTTCCGCGCAAAATCGTATGGCGAAGAGTTCGACATCGCGACGCTTTACAACAACATCTACTACTTCCCGGTCGAAGATCGCGTCGCATTGTTCGAACGCATCGTCAGCTTTCTCAGGCCGGGCGGATTCTTGCTTTTGACCACCTGTTGCCAGGGAGGCAGCCTCGGTGTGGAGGCGCTGAACCTGTGGGGCGCGGCCACCAACGGCGCCGGGCGGCTGCCGGCCGAGGAGGAACTCGTTAACCAACTGCGCCAAGCCGGCTACAGCACGATAAAGATAAGGAACCTGATTCCTGGAGACCGCTTCGTGTCCTTCCAGGCGTTTAGCGGCTAGCGGCGAGCCTACGCCTGGTGCACCCGCAGCGAAGAGGAACAACCCACTTGTGGCGGCCGAGACCAGAGTCCCCTTGCACTTCTACAGGAGATTGACATACACTCTCGACTTGTAGAAGTGAAAGGGGTAGGGTGGCAATGCCGATTCAGCGTATAGACCTTCCACAAGGCACTCTGGACCTCCTCATTCTTAGGACGTTGTTCCTGGGGCCACAACATGGGTGGGCGATATCCGAGCGTGTTCAGCAAGTCTCCGGCGACGTTCTGCGCATCCAGCAGGGATCGCTTTATCCCGCACTGCATCGGCTTCAGCGGCGCGGTTGGATTAAGGCACGGTGGGGAACATCGGACAACAATCGGCGCGCCAAATACTATGAGCTGACAAAAAGCGGCTTCAAACAACTGGAAGCCGAGAAAGACGCCTGGGAAAAATTGACTGCGGCGGTGAGTCAAGTGCTTAGAGCAGTCTGAGGGGGTGCTCCATGATGAGTGATCTGTACATCCGTCTCCGTTCTCTTTTCCGGCGCACCAAAGTGGATGAAGAACTCTATGACGAACTGCGCTTCCATCTGGAACGGCAGACAGGGAAGTATTTGCGGGCGGGTATGAACCCTGAACAAGCGATGCGTCAGGCTCGAATGGAATTCGGCGGTCTTGCCCAGGTTCAAGAGGAGTGTAGGGAGGCGCGGGGCGTCACTTTCCTGGTAACGCTGATACAGGATCTGCGGTTTGGATTCCGGATGCTACGCAAATCACCCGGATTCACGATGGTGGTGGTGCTGACGCTCGCGCTGGGAATCGGCGCGAATACCTCAATTTTCACATTGGTGAATGCGGTTATGCTGCGCTCGCTGCCGGTTCGGGACCCTCAGCAACTGGTAGTGGCGGAGTGGTCAGCACGAAACCGGCCCAACCATGTTGGGACGAGCAGCTTTGGGGACTGCCAGGACTATCAGGGCCTGCGAAGCGACTGCTCGCTGTCGTATCCGATGTTCCAACAGATTCGCGATCAGAAGAATCTGTTCGCAAACGTGATGGCTTTTGCCGGGCCTGTTCAATTGGACTTGAGCGGAAACGGTGCGGCAAACATAGCACAGGGCGAGCTGGTCTCAGGGAGCTATTTCGAAACCCTCGGGGTAATACCAGCCCTGGGCCGGACGTTGGACTCCGAAGACGAGAAGCCGGGAGCAGAGCCAGTAGCCGTGCTGAATTACGCATATTGGCAGCGTGCATTTGGCGGTTCGCCAAGCGTAATCGGACGTACTGTCCGCCTGAACAACAGCGCATTCACGATTGTGGGTATAGCGGATTCGATGTTTACCCGGCTGACCCCGGGAAAGTCGGTCGATTTGTGGGTGCCTCTGACCCAGGGAAAACAACTGGGACAAGTGTGGGCTCAACGCCCGGATGCTAATAACTGGTGGCTTGTAGTTGTTGGTCGGCTGCAATCTGGGGCTTCGCGAAGACAGGCACAGGCAGCGGTGAACGCATTCTATGTGAACGACGCACTGCACGGAGCGAAGCCCGTGTGGACCCCGGCCGATGATCCGCATCTCTGGCTCCTGCCGGCCCAGCAAGGGCTATCGGGAATTCGGTACCAGTATGGCAAACCGCTGTTGCTTCTGCTGGCGGCCGTAGGCATCGTGCTCCTGATTGCCTGTGCGAACGTCGCTGGGCTGATGTTGGCGCGCGGTGCGGCTCGCGAACGGGAGATGGCGGTGAGGCTGGCCATGGGCGCGGGGCGGCACCGTATAATCCGGCAGCTTCTCACGGAGAGTCTGCTGCTATCAATGTTTGGCGCAGCATTGGGCGCTCTGGTGGCTTACGTAGGAGCAACCGGGTTGGCAGTGTTCTTTTCGAACAACTCGTATCTACCGCTGCGGCTCGATCTGGAGCCGAATTGGCTGGTACTGCTGTTCGCGGTGGGTGTGGCAGTCCTGACCGCAATCGGTTTCGGGCTCGCGCCTGCGCTTCGTGGAGCTGGTGCCAACGTGGCCACAGAACTCAAGGGAAACACGGCGTCCGCGACGGCACACAGAACGGGCCATCGTCTGCGCCTGGGAAAATGGCTCGTAGTCATGCAGGTGGCACTCTCGATGGTGGTTCTTGCAGGTGCCGGCCTCCTGCTGCGAACACTCAATAAGCTGCACAGCATTGACCCGGGATTCGATACGCGTAACATTCTGCTCTTCTCGATCAATCCAGAGCAGGCTGGCTACAGCAAGAAACAAATCTCCGATCTCTACGCAAACCTTCAGACGCGCCTCGCTGCACTCCCAGGGGTCGTCAACACCAGCTACTCGTCGGACGCGATTCTCGACGGAGGCTTGTGGACTGAGGGTGTGCGGGTCGAAGGGCACGCGGATAAGAATACGGTTGAGTCGCAAATGCTGTCTGTCGGGCCGGATTACTTTGAGACGATGAAGATTCCCGTCGTGGATGGTCGCGTCTTAGCGGAATCGGACATGAGTAGCACACAACTGGCTGCAGTTGTGAATAGGGAGTTCGTGCGGAAATTCGCCGGTGGTAGAAATCCGATTGGACTGCACTTCGGTGGAACGGATCCGAAAGATCCGCAATGGCAAATTATTGGCGTCGTCGGCGATACCAAGTATGAAAGCTTGCGGGGAGCGAAAGGTCCCACGGCATACGTGCCGCTGACGGCCGGCGGCGCCACCTTTGAGTTGCGAGCAGCAGTTTCGCCGGTTGGGCTGATGCCTGCAGTGCGGAACCTGGTGCATGAGGTGGACAACAATCTTCCCATCATTCGGATGAGAACGCAGTCCGATGCGGTCGACCGATTGCTGTTCAACGAACGGTTAACAGCAAGGCTGTTTGGTCTGTTCGGAGCGCTGGGGCTAATGCTGGCCTGCGTCGGACTCTATGGGCTCCTCTCATACGACGTGACACTACGCACGCGTGAGATCGGCATTCGAACAGCGCTCGGAGCACAGCGGCGCGATGTGTTGGTCCTGGTTCTGCGTCAGGGACTGTTGCTGGTCATAGTTGGAGTCACGCTAGGCGCCGCTGCGGCAACAGCTGTTACCAGGTTGCTCGAGAGTCTGCTGTATGGCGTGCGGCCGACGGACCCAATCACATTTGCCCTCACATCTGTCTTGCTGATCGCGATTGGACTGATTGCCAGTTCGCTACCTGCGCGCCGTGCGACGCGCGTAGACCCAATGACGGCACTGCGCTGCGACTAGCAGCTTCACACCCGCGGCCCGCTAATTGGCCGAAGGCCGCTCGACGTGATCGATCACCAGAGTCTCCACCTGTCCTTTTGACGGTTCCAGCTTCAGGCCGAGTTGATCGGCAATCGATGCTGCCGAGGGCCCGAGATCGGGCGAAGAAATACCGCCTTGCTGTGCATTCGGCTGCACAAGTGGCCTCTGGATTGTAACGTCATACCTTCCCGCAAGACCGGTCTTGTCCTCAACCGGGCGCCCTGTCCCCAATACAAATGCCGCTAGCTGCGCTATCGAGATGCCAAAATAATGCACTGTCATCTGGTTGTCTTCTTCTTCTCGGTACAGTGTCCCGCCTCCAGGCATCGGACGTGTGCCAGGATGAAGCTCGCCGGGATTCGTCTCTTTGAATTTTGGCCCTCCCTTCCCTACAACCAGCAGGTCCACAGGACCGTCCCTGGTGCTGCGGTGCACCACCAGCTTGAGACGGTCCTCGAGCATCGCCTGGAGCATGGACCGCAGCATGGCAGGCTGTTTGGCCGGGTTCTGCCAATCCGCAAGGTCTGCCTCGTCGACCTTCGCGTCCACATCGTAACGATCGTCGTCGCTGGTCAGCCAGGCGGGCATTCCTATGAGCTGGTCAACGAAATAGAAGGCTGGGCCGCCCGTTTGCGGCACATAGGCCATTCGGATCAGATACCACAAAAACAAGTTTTTCATTTGATATCCGTCAGCCGTCGCAACTCCGCCATGCTGGGGACCACCGGAGTTATTTTTCCGTATGGAAACCACAGCGAACTTCCACTGTTTGATCCCGGAAACGCCGTGTTCCATGGTGGCGACATCGAACACGGGGGCGGCTTTGGCGGATATGGGTTTAGGCGTCGCGGGCTGGCCCGGAGCAGTCTGGGCGAGAGTCGAGACGGCGGCGAAGATGAAGATAGGAAGCTTGAATCCGAACGAGGGCATGTATTATATCTATGTAGTATGCTATCTAAATAGTAGACGACATAGGAGGCGCATCGCAATTCAGAAATATCAGAGACCGTTCGCAGACTGGGCGGGAAGGACTAGCGGAACGTTTCCGGCTCTTCCGCCGCTCGGTTCCCCAGCCCCTTTTACAATCATTCTCGTTCGAAAACGAAGACGTTCGGCTTGCGTCCACTCGCCGGCTGAATAGTCATGGTCAGCGTCTTGCCGTCTGGAGAAAGTTGAATATGCTGTGTATCGGCCACCTTGCCATTTCTCTTCTCAGTGAACTCGAGAGTGCTGGCATTTACGCGGCGCGCTGACGACATGGCTCCCGCCGGCGCGTTCGCATCCTTCACCGGATAGTCCTTGCCATCAAAATTCATATTCTTCGTGGTGTGCTGTGTCGGATTGATAAAGGAAAGGCCCTTGCTTTCGTAGGGCTGCACCTCGATTTCGACCCGGCCGGGCTTTTCGCTGGTGCTATCCCACACAGCGGCAAAGCCAGAGGCTCCTCTAATGGGTGTGTAGATGTAATGGATGGTGAAACTGGAGCCGTTGGACGGGTAGCCGGTGAAGTCGTCGCGCAGCGAGTTGCCGTCCGGAGAAAGCGTCCAGATGGCGGAGATCTGCAAACGGCCATCTTTCTTGCGGACGACTCTCCAGACACGAGGAGCTTCTGCAGTTACAGCAAGAGTACTTCCGTCGAGACCGGGTTGATCGGTGCCGTTGGCGACAATGAATTCCGGGCCGCCGCCAAAGTCGAAAGCGTACCGGTTGGCTCCCGCGGGAGTGACCTTCATCTGGTCGTGCATAGTGCTCTTTTCCGGGTTGAGCTTCCACTTGCCGACGAAGGAGCTGTTAGCGGCGTGAAGCCTGGTGGTTGCGATGGCGACAACAAGCAGTAATAGAAACAGCCGCTTCAGCATGGCGTTCTCCGCAGGTCGATTTGAGCCCTGTTCTGAGAAGCTGCCATGCACTTAGATAACCAATGGCTCCCACAGATCGCGCAGAGATGATCGAACGCAAGGAAAGACTGAGTTAGCTGTAGTCGATGAAGCCGGGCTTTCGTCGCAGCCAGTGACAGAATCGTTCGGAAACGAACAGCGTCGTCTAAAAGCGGACAGCGGGAAACCCCGTTTCACGGGAACTTCGCACTTAGAGAGCAAATTTCGATTGCCCGTCCGCGCGGTGGATGTCCCAGCTTCAGGGCCACTGGCCGACGCCAGCTTTAAGGTAAGACACCGGCCTCCGAGGGTGTCTCATTCCTCTTGTAATCGGATGGTATCTCGAAGATGGCGGCTTCCGGCTCAGTCCTCGTAACTTGGGTGACCGTGACAGTCAAGCTAACTTTGCCTGGCTCGTTATGCTTGGCTACCAGATTCATATGGAGGTCATCCGAATACCAGTATTCGTCGGTTTCAACCATCCGTTTTCCCGACTCGTCGACGACATCTCGTGTCTCGCGTATGCCCCGTACCGGCATACCGTCCATAGTTTGGGTGCCCAGATCTTCCTCTTTTGCCGACCGATACACCGGCAGACCGTCGCGTGTGGGCCAACCATAGAAATACTCGTCAGCCAATCCACTTGGCGGTCGCTGAAGCGTTCCCTTCCAGAAAGTCCTGTGCTGGGGGTAGATGAAAGTGTACGTCTTAGTCTGCGGCTCGTAGATGTCAATCATTATTATCGGTGGCGTGGCGCTCTCCGTTGCAGGTTCGAGTTGCCTTGCCTCCTTAAATATGCGCCCTTTGCTATCCCGGGCTATAGCCCGAGTAGTCTTGAGGCTGACGGTCCTGCCGTCCGGCGTAATGCGCGTGGTTTCAAGTTCGGAGACAGCCATAAACGGCGTGTCGCGAACCGAAGTTACAAAGATGCCGTTAGCGATCTGAGGCGTCGCGCTCGAAGTCAAAGCAAGAAGAGATAGCCTAAATGACCAAGAGAGAAGCGGAGTAGAGCGTCTCACGCGCATCGAAGCCCTCCGGCGTCCACAGGGTACTGCGACCTGCTGATGGCGTGCAAGGAAAGATTCTCCCGATGGACCGCCCAGATAGTCGGGTTTCCGGTAAGTTCCCGGTTCCGACACCCTGCCGTGGGTCCGTACGGGCAAGTTACCGGAAATCCCGTCTCCACGGCACTCATTGCGCCTAAAGTCTGACTTCCGATTTGGATCACCACAGGAAACCGGCTGAAGCGTTCCGTCGTCGAGCGTCAGGGTGCCGCCAATCCAGGGCTCGGTGCGTCGAGTCAGTCGGCGCAAAATCGCCTTCTCATTGAACGGTCATTCAGACTTCAGAATTTGGCCGCGAATCTCCCCGCCGGGATTTGCGGATGTGTGGAGATTGAAATACCACTTACCATCCACCAGATCCTTAGCCTGTTTCGGTGTCAGGGTCGCCATACCATCAATGGGACTTGTTATCTGGCACATCCTTTCCACAGCAAGGTGGCAGGTCGGGTTAGTAATCGGAAGCTGTGGTTTCGCATTCGCCCCCGTCGCCGCTGGTCCATGAAAGTGCGCTGCGACGGCTGGACCAGTCAACCCGCTGAACTCAACGTGATATTTGAACTCGTTGGTTTTAGTATCCAGCGTGGCGGTCACAGTTCCAGCACCCGGGCTGTCCTTGGGAGGAACCTCGGCTGAGGCCTTCAAGTCTCCCGTCAGGTGAACGGTTGCGGCGTACGCTGCAATCGACACGAGGGCAAGAGCGGATGCTGTGACAACGGTTCGGAAAACACGCTGAACATTTCTCAATTTAGTTCTCCTTCTGCTGGCTCGTTAACGTCATGCAGCGACACGAGACTGTTCCACAGGAAGGGCAACAGCGCCCACGGTCCTGAGGTAACGGGATATATCTCAACAGGCAAGCGCGCGCGATGCCGTTCCCTCACCTCGAGGCATCGACGAGGTGCCAGTAGAGAGCGAGTACCTGAATCCGCTCAGTCGCGATAAGCAACTGCCTGTTGTAACCTTTCGACCCATTCGGTCTCTCATTAGAGCGTCCTCGATACGAGAAGGATGTTTCTTCTCCTTGGGTGCAAATCAGTGACGTCCTGGAGTGCCGCATGCTGAAGGAACCAAACAGAAACACACTCGGAAGCGCCCGGTCGCGCTTCTCAGCCTCCCCCGCAACCCTCGCTGTGCTAAGCAGTTTGTTGCTAACCTGCGTAGCGGTCCCTCTTGCTGGAGCTCAGTCTGCAAGTACGGTCAAGGCCCCGCTTTCTGCTGAGACGATGGCAATACATCTGCAAGCTAAGCGTTCCATCGCGACGCCGGCGGAGAACATCGAGCCTGCGGTAAGCTCCGCGGGATCTTCTTCGTCCTTCAATTCGGAACAGGGGCCCGGGCCAGGGCCGATCGGTCCCGGACCCGGCTGCGATTTATTTCCCGCGCCCCCTTCTGTAGGCGCATCTGTGCCGTTGTCATACTTCGGCCCCTCACCTTCCACGGTTAATCCTAGTCTAGTGGGACCCGTGCAACTGCTTAATACCGGCACTGTCGATGCTGCAAACGGAACCATCACCATTCCCTTATACAAGGGCTCATTGAAGGGAACGAACAAAGCCGTCTGGTACATCCTGACCGATGTTTCCAATCAGGGGGTAGCGCAGGAACTGGGATTGAACTTCTCCGCCAAGCTCAATTTCGCTTCCAACGCGGCAAGAACCGGCAACTTGGACAGCAATGGCAACATCGTATTCGACAAAGGTACGGTGGACTTCTCGCCCCTGCGCAATATTGTTCCTGGCCCCGTAGGCCAGGAATTTCCTCCGAAGTCGGCCGTCCCTGGAGCGATTGGGGATAAGGACTACAGTCCGTTTGTCAGCATAACGAACGCCGGCGGCGTGATCTATGACGCTCCCATGATCGCGTTCGGTGTTGATGCGTCGCAAATCAACTTTCCTAACGGGAATGTCAATTATTCGAGGGTCAACGATCAGGTGGTGGCAATCGATCCATACAACATGACGGTCACTCTAAATTTGATCAACGGGTTCAGCTTCGGCCGCCCAGTCTGGTACCTGTCGATGGATGCCAGCATTCCGCTCGCAGCTGCGATCGAGCACAATACTTACGCTCCACTCATGGGCCAGCTCGTTCTGGGCCATGATGACAGCTTTGCAAGTCCGATTGAACGAATTTTCATCGCAACGAATGGTCCGGAATCCGGACAATGCGATAATCCCCTTCGCCAGGGCTTGTCGCCGGATCTTGCCGATGGACATAGACCCAACAATACGCTCGGGGGTATTCCAACCCTTGCGCTTGATTACAGTCCAGCCTGGGATGCACAACTATACGAGTGGACCCAAAACGCAATCAATAGCGGCTTCCGGGGGCAACTCCGTGAAGAATTCCAAATCCTCACGTTCGTCCAGGATGGTCTGATCACCGGCCCCGGCGGAGCCGCATTCGGTAGTTCAGGCTTCTCCATTAACTGTCCGATTGTTCAGCGCCTCAACTAAAACGGCCTATTCAAATCTGGAGTAGCTCTTCGTGTGCGGTGCAAGCGTACTCGGAGCTACTCCGGATTCCCAATTTCGCCATCGCGAGCCGTACTTCGTGCGAGGAAATCATAATTGAACAGCGCAAATGCCAGTCTTACAGTATCGACCTGTGCCAGGCGTTCCAGACAGCCTTTTCCTGGCTTGGCGCGGACAAGCTCCTATCCAAGCGGTGCCACCGGAGCGAGGAGCAATAGGCAGCGCTACAATTAGGCAATGTCGCGAGGCTGACATGAACCGGTCCTCTGTTCTGATGGCTCGCTTTCTGCTCGGTTCCACGAGCTTCTGTCAGGTAGCCAACACCTCGGCCACCAAACCTTCTAGCCATGGTCCAGAACTCGCCCAATATAGGCTTGAAGCAATTAATTTCGTAGGGTCCCACTCTTTCTCGATAGAGCAATTAAAAGGAGCCTTCAATGTCCCTTTGGGCAACAAGTTCGATCACAAGGCTGTTGGCCAGGGGCTAGAGCGATTGAGGCTGATTTACGGTGATCATGGCTACGTCAACTTCACAGCGGTTCCGACGCTTCAATCGACAGAGACCGAGGAACGGTCGACATGACGGTGAGTATTGATGACGGTGCCCAGTTCACTTTCGGGCGACTGTTCCTGACAGGTCAAGAGACGCGGAAGGGAGAAGCCGATGCTCTGCATAAAGCTTGGGCAGCTCTGTCAGGCAAAACATACGATTCATCGCTCTTGTGTAAGTGGCTCTCCGAAAACGCACCCTTCCTTGCCAACGGCAAGGCGACCCCCTCTTCGGCAGATTGAAGTGCATTTATCCTCAGACACCCACCAGGCTGACAATCGGAATTAAGTTTCCTGGTCCGAAGTCCTGAGGTGGACCGCAACTGCAATTTCATTCCGTTTATCCTGCCGCCCTCCATTGAAACCCGGCTAAGGGTTTGCCTCTTCACTAAGTGCGAGCCGGCTTCCAAGACTTCTTTCCGGAACATTGCCCGTGAAGTCTTAGGGCAGGTTACCGAAAATCCGTCCACTCCATCCGGAGTTGGGTACTGATATGTTTGCCTATTCCGGAGGGTCTTGAACCAGCGTGTTTCCGACCGATATTGAACGGAAGCCTAACGGACCCCGTCCAATGCTGGTTTTCTTGATTTCGCCCCGGCCATGGCTTTCATGCGTGTCGCCAGGGTGCCACGGAATGCCGGAGAAATACCGCCGGAGCGATACTCCGGCCATTGTTCCGCCGCTATCTGGTCTATTGGGCCGGGAAGTGGAATCACGGTCAACCCTGACGCGGATACAGCAAAAATGGTATCCCCCGTCGCATTCAGCGCAATCATGGGAGCTAACGCACTATCCGGATAGACCAATAAATGCAACTCTTCCGGTGTCATGAGCCGGGCGCGAAGCGTGCCTATGTGGGCATCCCATAATTCGATCGAATCACCCAGCGGCACCACTAGCACCTTGCCACCGGGGCTATAGGTCGCTCCCATCACACCGCTATCATCAGGAGGACTGTAGTCCGGATAAGCATTCGCATTTACATATTGAAGGCTGGAATTGAAGAATCCCACCGTGTCGCCTGTGGCACCAAGTGGAGCATCCACGGCGGCAAACTGCGAACCATCGGACGATACTGCCAAATCTGACCAGAACAGATACCCAAAGCGTTCCGACTTTATAGCGAGCGTAGAAGGATCAATGGAATAGACAGTTCCACCCGTGTCATTCAGCGCCGCCATGTAAACGTGGCTTCCGTCTGCGGAAGCTCGGATCACCCCTGAGCCCCCTATCCCGGAAGAAAATGATTGGGTGGAGAGATTAAACAACAGCCCATACGGGCCGATCATGAGAATTGTGTTCTGATTGGTGATCGCCATAGACCCGGAGAGATTGGCATATCCGGAATAGCTAACGACACTCGCCGGAGAAGAACCACTGGGATCGAGCACAATCATCTCCGGTTCGCTCCCCGCCAGGGCCAGCACCGCTAGTTTCGATCCGTCTGGAGTGATCCCCATTGATTCGATCGTCCCAGAGAATCCCGCCGGAAACATAAACGGCGGCAGCCATTGCAGACTCCCTGCATCCAAAACATCGACCTCGGTTGCCTTCAGCGCATAAAGCCGATTGCGGTGTGGGTCAAAGACGAGCTGTAGAATTCCGGATGCTGGGAGTATGGTCGGTGTCGCATAGTAGGCTGCTGCGGAAGGCAATGTCCCGCTACCGAGGGAACTCGAAACTGCAAGGTCCACACTCTGCCCGGGTGTCCCGCTAGGAATCTGAATCTGCTCACCCTGAAGTACCCCCAGGCCTGGGCTCTCGAGAGAAACCACCTTGGGAGATTGCGCGTTCCCAACCGTTACCGATGGCGGGGTACCGGACGTGCCCTCTGAAAATCCAAAACCGAAAACATACGCTCCCGCCTGTCCCGTGGGCGACAAGAGGTTTGCACTCAAGCCCACGGGATCAACACCGTAGGAGACGGCCTGCGCGACCACCGCTGTATTTCCCTGGGTATCGATACACTCCTGGTCCACGGCGCCAGGCTCGGCCGAGGCCGGAACGGTGACCTGGGCGCCTCCGCCGGAAATCATTGCGGGCTGACCGCCAACGTAAACGCTACCACCGGTTACCGATTGTGTCTGCTGCACCTGCTGGGTGGTGTTGAGCGGCACGATTGCGTCCAAGGGCGAGCAGCTTGCTCCCCCCAAGGTAGTTCCAGAGGGATTTGGGATGAGAGGCTGCGACAAGTCGACGAGCCGAACTCCGCCGTCAATGTTAAACCAACCTCGTCCTTCGGCATCGATGGAGAGAAGCCCTTCCAGATTGTCTCCATCGGGAATGACAGTAGCAGAAACATATCCGAGCGCCGTGAAACTAGTGACGTCGACTGCCTCCGCAGCCAGAGGAAAGGTGTATTGCAGGTACACTTTAGACCCGTCGGGGCTGAACTGCACCGTAGAACGCGATGACTGAAACGCCCCAGGCAGTTGCGCCGTTCCCAGGAGCTTGAAGGATCGATTGAAGAAGCTAACTTGCGTTGCCGAGGCCACTGCAATCACCGAACCATCGCTGTTCAGGGCATATCCCCGCACGCCATAGAGGTTGTCAGGCGGATCCACGGTATCCCCAGTGGCTGTGGTGAAACTGTCCGTGTCGGATCCATAAAGATAGAACTGGTCTGCGGAAAAGACTGCCCATTTGTGATCTGCGCTTCGCGCGAGTCGATCGGTTTCCCAAGGAATCAATAGGCTCAACGGACCTGGGGCGGGCTCGATCTGGGTAAATGTATCCGTGAGGGAATCCCACTCGAAAAGGGTTTGGCCGCCATTCCAAATGTCATTGGATTCGATTCCCTGTTCCTGCCCGATCGCAAAGACCTTGCCATTCGCCATGGCCGCTACGGTCGGAAAGAACAGTGTGAAGACGCCGCTGCCGACCGCGGAATATGGATGCGCGGTTACCACATATGTGTTTTCATCCACGGTTACCAATTCTTGGGCTGCCGTGCCGATCACCAGCGTTTTGCCGTCTACCATCTGATCGATTCCCACTGGTTGGGGAACGGGAATGCGCGCTTTCAACGAATAGTCCTTGCCGGAAATGACGTCGAGTTCGTTCAGGCCGAGGTTCGTTGCAAAGAGCAACTGACGGCTTTCGTCATAGAATCCATGCACCAGATCTCCGCCGACATAGTGGAAAGGATCGGGAACTGCGCTGCCCTGCACCGTGACCTGTATCGAAGCGCTTGCCGAGAGAGTTCCAGATGTGCCCTGGAAGGTAACCGCCTGTTGCGAAATCTGCGCTGTCCTGGAAGCGGAGAAGTTTATGGGAGCCGGCGATCCCGCGGAGATTGTTACCGATGACGGTGAAATCGCTACGCCGCCTGGCAATGTTCCTGCACCGACGTTCACAGAGCCGGTGAAACCGCCCTGCGCCATCAGACCAATCTGCACCGGCTGGCTTCCCCCCTGCTGAGTCAGGTTGACACTAGAGGGAGAAATCGAAAGCGTGAAGCTCGGGGTCACCGGGGGAGTTGAGCCGCCACCCCCGCCATTGCTTGCCCCGTTTCCACCGCCACAGCCCGCTACGGTAAGGCAGAATGTACCCAGAGCCACCGCACGAAGTAGCGCAATGCCAGATTTCGTTATTGTCCGCATGGCTAGATGGAGCCAAGTCTAGCACCGGCCCAACAAGCCCCTACTATTACGAAAGGGCCGAGTTAACTTTCCTTGTAGTCAAAGGATGTGGTCAGCACGTTCGATCAGTAACCACTGTAGCAACCGACAAGATCGCGATGCAGTTGCGAATAAGTGCATTTGCAAACCGCCTGAGCACATACTTGCCGCAAACTGAATTTTGGTAACTTCGCCGGAACGCTTTGGTAAACACGGCAAGTTACCGAAAACCTTTTTCACGGGAAGTTGGGCTCATTCAGACAGATCGGGTCCCCTATAAAATGCTGTCATGAGCTATGACCTTATGGTCTTCCAACCCGAAGCGGTGCCGAACGACCATTACGGTTTCCTCGAATGGTGCGCGGGACAGACAAAATGGAGCGAAGGCCACTCTTACAAAGACCCAAGCGTTACCCCTGCACGCCTCCGGGCGTGGTTCCTAGATGTGATCCGGCTTTTTCCTCCACTCAACGAATTTTTTCCGAAGAGGAGCTTCCAGAGGATGAAGCCACTGTTGCGGACTACAGCATCGGCACGCAGATGATCGACAGACCCCGCGAGCGCACCTCCTGAAGCTGCGCAAGCGGCCTAATCAACTTCGACTGATGGATAGGCTTCCATGTACTGCTCACCGTTGCAGCCCAGGTAGGCTACCGTGCGCGCAGCAAAATCCACGTCATACCGCACAACTCCGGCACGCCAGCTAGCAGCAAGGAAATCCGGAAACGTGCTTTCACCGGCCTGATCGATTCGAAGAGCTGTGATCAGGGCTTCCTGGTCGAAAGACGGCACGTCCACAATGCCAGATACCAGGGGTGCACCTTGCATGACAACGGGCCCCTGGTCAGTCAAGAATAAGCTTTGGCACCCCGGGAGAGACCAGATATTGCGATTAACTCCAACTCGTCGCAGACACTCGGCGAGAAAAGGAAATCCTCCCACCTTCGGTCGGATAGCAGCCGCTTGTTCCATCGCCTTCGTCAAGTTGTCAATTGCCTTGCTCATCGGATTTCTCCATTTGGATTGATTGAAATTTGTTTCGGGTATGTCACTCGACCGGATCATCGCGGATCTGATCAGGTCTTACTAGCCTGCCGACCAAATCGCGGAGAGAAGAGCTTTCCGCAGCATAGAGACAACAGAAGAACTGCCGATCGTTGGGATCGGCGATGGTCTGCCATCTCACGCTACGAAGTGCTTTTCCGAGCGCTCATGCAGGAATCCACGAACCATGGAGACCAGCCGGAACTCTTCTCGGCAAATGGATTGTTGCAAGCGGCTTTCCCGAGAGATGGCGTGCATCGAGAATAACGAAGCTTCCCCCAGGTTCGCCCTGCTGGTGCACGAAACTGAAGATGAAGCCATCTTCCTCCGATTTGCCATGAGGTTCTGCAACGAAAAGTGGCTCACACACCGTTGAGCCTGCTGGAAACTGATGGACGGTCTTTTTGCCGGAGGTCAGATCGTAACGGGCTAGGGCTTCAAATGCTCCGATCTGCGGCTTTTCACCAGCACGAGGATCGCGCACCCCCACATAGCCATAACGCGCTTTGCGGCCAATATAAGCCTCATTGACACGAGAAAATTCGCAAGCCTGATCATCCAGCGCCTGGTCTGCGACCGATCTCTTTTGCAGATCAATAACCAGCCTGTGAAGCTCCAGCCTGGAACTGGGGTGCGTCAATGAGTACGAGTCATACCAGGGGAAAGTCACTTCGATCCGCTCGCCGTCTTCAAAGGCGTTCATGGTGTGGAACTGGAAGAATGGTGGGCTTTGCATCCAAATCACATCCTTGTCGGATTTCGCGTCACGCGGAATCACCGCGATCATCGTGCCTCTGTCCGGCTGCCATGTGGCGGGCGGACCAGGACGGGAACGGTCAAAAACGAGTGGTCCAATGAACGCGACGACATGATTCTGTGTGATAGAAATGTCATGCACCAGGGTGCCCCATGGACCTTGGAACGGCACAACCGTGTCGAGTTCACCCTGTTTATTCGCGCGCAGGTAAGCGAGCGCACCGGTTTTGGCGTTGTACGCGACGGAAAGAAGTTCTCCGGTGTATGGATCAAGCTTCGGATGCGCCGACATCACGCTGGGCAGCTTGCCCTCATAGTTGAACAGGCCCTTGGTGTTGAGGTCGCGGTCGAGTTCGTAGGGAACCCCTGCTTCATAGAGCGCCAGGTAGCGGCCCGCGTGATGAACGATGTTCGTGTTGGCCAGGTCAGCATGCGGAGGCGCGCTGAAGCTGGAATTAAAGATACGGTGGCCTGCCGCCTTCTCCTGCTGCATCTCGTTTGTCATGACCCAGCGATTGCGATAGCGTGCGCGTCCACTTTCGACATAGATGGCATGAACCATACCGGTTCCATCGAATGGATAGGCGTAATGATCGTCAGGTTTGTACTGCGGATTCGGCCCATTCCGCATGAACACGCCGCGAAGCCCGCGAGGAATCTCGCCCTCTACTTTCAGGTCCGTGTCATCCCGTTCGTCGAAGACGGGTTCAAAGGCGCCGCTCAGAGCAGGATTGCTGCTGGTCCAGGGTTGAATGTCCGGCCCATGACCTTGAAGGCCCATCGCCACCGCCGAATGCGGCCCGAACGCCCAGATGCTGCCGGCCAGTGCGGTGCCGCCAATTTTCAGGAATTCACGTCTCGTTCCAGATTGCAGTTGTGTCATAAAAGACCTCTATTCTCATTCCGAGTAGACCTAGGATTTTACTGCACGGGTATGTCCCGGATTTGATTGCACTCAGCCAGCTTGACGAGCAACTTCGCCAATACATCTCGCTCACTTGCGCTCAGGCAACGAAAGAATCGCTCGTCATTCTGGTCTGCAATTCTGGCCAATACCGGGACGAATCGCCGCCCGCTTTGCGTAAGTGAGAGCACTTGGACGCGACCGTCCGATGGTGCGCTTCTGATGGCAATCCAGCCTTTCGCCTCAAGTTTGTCGACGATCTTTGACACCGCCCCACGCGTCATTGCGAGGGTCTCAGCCATATCCTTTGGCGTGGCTTCCCCGCGTCCATAGAGCTCGCGCAGGAGTACCCATTCCGCGGCGGAGGCCCGTCGATCTTTCAGGGATCGTACAAAGCTGCTGGAAATGTTATTGGAAACTCGGCGCAGCCAGAAGCCCAGATGCGCCTCGATGCCTGAAATAGACTGGTTACGATCGCTTCTTGTTTCCACGGAAACAATAGTAGTTTCCACGGAAACAAATGTCAAGGGTTTACTGTGTCACCCGCAAGTTGCCGAATACTGACGTTTTTCGTGCACTATGACTGGGCGTTGGTCGTAGGTCTCATTTGGGCGGTTCGCAACCCAAGCCCGGCTCTTTGTACTTTAATCCCACGGGTGGGCCACAATCACTGTCCGCTTGGCGGCGCTTGCCACAGAGAGCGCCAACGAGTAAGAATGTCCGGGAGGCAGGCGATGAAAACCTTACTCGATCGGAGGTTGAGGCGCGAAGCCGAACTATGGATCCACTGGCGACCCTGGATCGGTTTACTTGGGGTCGTAGTACCGGTTGGTCTTCTGCTGGCCGCCTACTGGAATGGGCTTTGGGTGATTTACGCGCCACTGTGGATGAAATTCCACCACGGGATTCGGTATGAAATCGGAATGACACGAGATTCGTTTCTGACCATGATTTGTTGCCAAGCAATAGCGCTGGCCTCGTGGTCCTGGACCAGCGGCTTTGCGCTAGGTTCTCTGTCACGTCGAACTGTTTGGATCAATGGAGCGTTGTTCTGTCTGGTTTGCCTGCGATTAGAGTTCTTCCTCGTATATCTGAGATTGACACTTGGCCACTGGGGAATACCGATTGCAAACTTGGGATTAGTCGAATTCGCGAAGTTCATATTGATTCTGTTTCCCTTTTGCCTCGGAGTGCGTCGGGCTTTCAATCTGGGAGAGTTAAATGTTC
This sequence comes from uncultured Acidobacteriaceae bacterium, assembly GCA_963750415.1. GTDB lineage: Bacteria > Acidobacteriota > Terriglobia > Terriglobales > Acidobacteriaceae > PALSA-350. The sequence goes on along the minus strand of CAVVQX010000012.1, from coordinate 17,923 downwards.
GAAAGGCGACCTCTCTGGCTGCGTGGATTAGCGTAATGACCATTCTCGCGTTCTGGACACGGGGTTGGTTCGGGGCTGCTTTGGAGAATTGGAGTAAGGGAGGATCAGCATTGTCCCTGGCGGGAATGCTCAGCGGGGTTGAGTTGCACCTGCCGCTGTCCCAAGTGCTACTCGCCGCAATTATGGTTTGGCTGATTACGTACATCCTTGCAACCGCTTTTTGGCGACACGCGGCAAACAGGTCAGCCTCTGCCGCATAGTGCCTGCGCACTCGTTTTCGGAAAGTTCCCGGCCTAGGGCCAGGCAAGTTACCTGAAACCCGTTTTGCAAGCACAAAGGTCCTGAATGGCAAATCGCGCCACTTGGAACAACCCGGGGAAGCGCGACTCAGGCTGGTCGCGAGTGATTAGTTTTCAGTCGGGGTTCTTGCCGCCTCATCCACAACCAATACGGCTACGTTTCCTTTGCGGCTTTCGATTCTCAGTCCCAGCTGATCTTCCAGAGCCCTCTGCCATGACGTAAACATATCCGTTCCCAGCTCAGGGTGGATGTCCACGCTGAAGTCAAAAATGCCTGGGAGTCCTGTTTTATCCAGTACCGAAATCGGGGACGGACTTGCTCTAACCGGTTCGGCTGGATTGTCTGGAGCCGGTATGGATAACTGGACGGCCAGCAGGTCCGCGAACTGGCGCAAATCCCCGTGAAAATGAAATCCGGTTGCTGCCGTGGGGCTTTCTCCATCGTTGATTGGGCGAATTTTGGGGCCCGACTTGCCGATAACCAACTCGTACACGCGCATCTCACGCATCTCGCTGTGTTCTGTCAGTTTGAATCGCTGGGCAACAAGGCTTCGTAGCATCAGGGCGTGTTCCTCCCTCGTGCCGATTCCTGCTGATCTTGCCTCGATGTCGTATTCGTTCTTATCAAGCCAGCTGGGCCCCAATACCTGGTTCAGTTGCAGTTGGTAAGCCTCGGCTATCAGGCGCTTCAGGGTGACATTTCTCGCTATGATCCCGGTAGGCAAGTACGAAAGTTGATTGTTATAGTCCGGCCCGACGAGGTGCTGGCTCGGCTTCACGGAAGCAACGTCAAACGCCGGTGCCGGCGCTGAGGCTTGGCCGACGGCGACTGAACTCGACAGCGCGAAAGAAATGAGGATGGACAGAGCGCGCATGGCCTCCAGCATATTGGCCGGGAGGTGAATCGGCAAATTGCGGAAGAGACCGCAGGCCTTTTGACTCACTCTTGCCAAAGACCCCCCCGATTCTGGTCGAGTTACCGGCTACCCGAAAGTGATCCTGCGCAGTTGTGCCTGCAAGGCCGTTTTTCTGGGAAGTGTCGAAATCATGGGTACTTGGCCGGTCGCTACTCGATGCTCGTCCTGTCCAACCACTCGGTCCGTGTTGAATCTAAACAGGACCAGGAGACTATTATCAGAGGGCTGGGGGAACGGTATGAAACCCTTTCTGCTCACTGCATCATTGGCCACTCTGTGCTGTGGGACATTGCACGCGCAGTCATTGCAGCAAGAAAAGGAATGCTCAGAGGCAGCGGAACGGCAGTTTGCACACTCTGGATTCACTTATGACAATGCTTCGCTTACTGCACACTACAACGTAAAGCTGGGCCGCTGCTACGCCGAGTTCGCCAGTACCAAGTTAGAGGATGGACATTTTACAGTTTTTCGCGAAGTAATAGACGGCACAAACGGGACAATCGTGGCGCAAATAACCTGGATTCACGGCACAATCTTGGCAGGCGCGAATGCCACTCTGTGCAGAGTCGTCATGTCATCAGGTGACACAGTCAACTGCCGGAGTCTTTACGAGTTTGAAGAACTGGTGGAAGACCAGTACGGCATAAAGTGACAACGTCGCTGGCCTTCGCCAGGACCATGGCCAATCGCAACGACCACCGGATGGCCTGGGGTATCCGCGTATGTTCCTACGAAGTCTTCCAGGCTTGGAGCGGTAGTTTCCTGGGCCTTTAACCCAATTCCGAAAATTGCCATGAGGACAGAGAACGCCACAAGACCCAAAGAACGCGCATAACCGCGATGGATCGCCAACCTGCGGCCTCGTCTCTCTTTTGGTGAAAGAAGGGAAATACCAACTCCCAGCCTACTAGCTTATATGACCTGCCCGGCGCCGAACCTGAATCAAAGAGCGATGAACTCCTCCGTTGTGGGGCGACTCCCGCATGGTCGTCAAGCCTGGAGTGTTACTTTCTTTCTGCATACAGGCGACGTGCCTGCTGGCGAGGCCTGGGGTGAGAGATTCGCCGGCCCAGACAGATATGTAATAAGGATCCTGCATCTTGCGTCGGGGTCTCGGTTCCGGATTACCGGAGCCATGTTTTGCAAGGACCTGGGCCCAAAAATTGCCGGTCTGCAGGCAAGTTACCGAAAACCACGTTTTTTCTGGCAGTTGCTACCGACAAGACTTGTCAGGAGCGACTAGACACACAAACGAGCACCGTCCCTTGGTCGCAATAAAGCTATACGGCAGAGAAAGGCTCGAACGTTACATACTGCCCCCAAAGCTCAGTAAACCAATCTTGCGCCCGTTGGGAAAAGAGTGTCCCGCCATAATCTCTACTTCTTAGGAGGTCAGCGCCGTCCCAGGTCCTCAGATCGATTGTGAGTTCTTTGTCTGAACTCACGATCGGCGCCGGGCGAAGAATCTCCACATTGAGAGGGATCACCAGTTCCCAAAGCTCCCCCATAGCCATTGCGACAGTCGGGCTGTGTGGTTTTCCAAGAATGTAATCCTCCGGCTCGCCTGCGCTGGGGTAGTCGGCAGGTTCTTCTGCACTCAGATTCCAACTCTCCCAGTGCAGTTCGACAATTAGCTTCTTCTCAACTGGAAGAAAACTGAATGTGGTAAGGCCGGAGGACTCCAAGAGCGTTCGTGCTGCGTCGGTGAGAATAATACTTCGCCCGGGAAACGTTATCGGTGGGATATACGGCCCTGTTCTCTCCAGCGCAAGCCTTCCGTCGACTCTGGGAGAATGCATCGTCATCCCGTGTTGAAGGATGTCACCGTAGTCTCCCCAAGCGGTGATTGAGCGAGCGCTGGCTTTAAAGAAGTTTATTTCGGCCACGGTTTGGTTAATTTATCACGGGCTTTCAGCATCCCGACGCACGACGCGGCCAGTGGAAGAACTGCGCCCTCGCGCTCAGCTCCTGAAAAGTCTTAGGGTTTTCGGTAACCTCCCGTCAGCCAGTGCACCGAGCCGGGCAAGTTACTCAAAATCCCCATTTCTGGGAAGAGCTGAAGAGGCGACCGGTTTCTCTCCGATAAACTTCAGTGATGTTCCATATCCTGCAACGGAAACTGATGAAGGCCGGGAGTTCGGCGTCTAGATTGAGATTCGAGGCTGACCTCGGGCCGGTCCAGATCGGCAATCGGTACCTTCTTTTGGATGGCAAGCGAGCGTACAACGTGGGTATCAATTGTCAAACCTGCGCAACGCTCTTTCAACGTCTGCCAGGTGCAAACCAATCCCTCAGGATGCAAGAAACCGTTGAAGCGCTTCGCGATGTCGTTGATTCTTTCGACGAAGAGGTCGTCTCAACCTTAGCACTTGGCTTGCCGCAAGATGAGTATCTTGGTGCATTGGCCGATGTTTCCCTGCTGTTAGTGCAGCCAGGTGATCAGAATGATTACTTCATGCTGGAACAAATGGCTCTCTGGGGCGAAGACACCTTCTGGTGCCTTCCGCACGATCCGCGTGTTCCCTATTTCAGGGCGGGCGAGAAGGACATGGGGGACCGTCGCAAGCTCTTTAACTTTGTAGTGCCTATGTATCCCACCAAGTGGCTAACCTTTAAGACTGTCTCAGACTACATGAAAGAGCAGGAGAGGAAGGGGAGCGGTACGGCCGTAGCTGTTTCGGTCCTTGATGTAAAAGGTCCCTCTGATTGGGTCGTCGAAGAACCGAGCGGTCCTCTTGAGCATTGGTGCCTCACTCACTACCTTCTCGATGGCCATCACAAACTGCACGCGGCGCATCTGTCCGGTAAACCCCTGCGCCTTCTCACTTTTGTGGCACTTTCCCAAGGAGTATCGACGAGAGAACAGGTTGAAGAGTTGCTCCGGCTATTGTCTGATCCGGTATGAAGGTCTCCGAACCACCGAAGTCTCGTTTTCGGTAAATTGCCAACCCGGGTGAACGGTCGGGGGTGGGCAAGTTACGCAAATCCCGTTTTCACAGGAAATCCAAGATCAAGCACCATGGAGTGTACCGCTCACCCACACGAGTGCTTGGTTTACGAACGGCATGCCATTACCTACGATGAGTTAAGGGGGTCCTTGATCATGCAGGGCAAGTCGCAGGTGCGATTGTGGGCGACGGCGATATCAACGAATTCGCAGAGTGGCAGAAGGATCATCTTTCGTTACGCCAAGGAGTTTAGCTCGACCTTCGATCGGGCGTCCCAGCCCAGTCGAATCATCATCGCCTGGAACTACCAGTCCGACAACGGTCAACCGGAATCCGAGGAGCATCGGCGAATGAACCTGCTGGAAGATTCATTGGAGCCGCTTCTCGATCAAGATCAGTTCGCAACTTTAGCTCTCGTGACGACAGGTGAAAATCTACGTGAATGGACCTATTACGCGAAGTCTGGCGAAGCGTTCATTCATCGGATTAATTTCGCGCTTGCTGAACTGCCGGCATCCCCGATCGAAATTCACACAGCTCACGATCCAACATGGAGCATGTACGAGCAATTTAAGGCAGGAGTAAACGAGACCGTGCCCTGAGTCTTCCTTCAGCCATCCGCAGTCTTGGCTCACTTCCTCCTTGGTGAATATCCTGAAGTTCCGGAAAGCGAACGGGACAGTACCTGAAAAGTTCGGGTTATCGGTATGTTCGTTCGTTTCGGGGGAATGAGCGGTGTCGGCGTAACCGCATTCTGAACAATCCGCAACCCCCTCCTCCAAAGCATTCATGGCCTCGATTCATTCATTCCTCTCGGCATCTGCCTGCAATCATCATTGCTCTGGCGCAACGAACTTTGGCTGTCCCGGTGTTATATCTGTCTTCTCCGCTGCTCTTGTTAGCTGACGTGCAATCGACGGTCTTTCGCGGAATATCCCTACCCAAAAGAGGAAGTATTTGTCGACTACCCGTGTCATTTTGTGTGTCGATGATGAAGCGGCCGGGCTGGCGTTGCGTTGTCAGGTTTTATCAAGTGCTGGCTATAAAGTTCTGACCGCTTCAGATGCCGCGGCAGCGTTGGAGCTCTTCAGATGCATCCAGGTCGACCTGGTCGTTACGGATTACTGCCTACCCGGCCTTTCTGGAGCGCAAGTGGCTGCTGAAATGAAACGGCTAAAACCGACAATTCCGGTAGTTCTTTTCAGCGGGTTGGTGGAAGCGCCTCCGGGGAGCGAGCATGCGGACCTGGTTATCACCAAAGGCATACCCGTGGTCGAATTCCTCAGCGAGATTAGCAACCTGATTTCAAACTGACATCTTCGGAAGTGAACAACGCTTGGCCGCCTGCAGCATCCGCGCTGTTCGTGACTCGCTGGACGAATCATCACGTGAAAAGTCGCGCTGTTCGTTTAGGGTTTCCGTCCGGCATGCTAAAGTATCAGGTACTGTTTCCGAAACCGAGATCGCGGTCTGGGCTATACTGGTTCAAGCCAGTTTTCATATCGGGCCATTCTTCGTTCCCCGGGGTCCGACGTGTGACAGCCTCTTCGGCGCAGTTTTTCCGCCAGTTCTTTTACCGTTTCAATTCCAACGGTACGATCGACGCCATCTGCTCACTTTGCTTCCAGACAATTGCTACCGTGGGGAACCAAGCCGACCTTCGCAACTTTGAGGCTGCTCATCATTGCCAGGGCGGATGACGACTCCACCAGCACTTGCGCCGACGCCAAACCTGTTTCGCTTGAGCCCACACCTCACCCAGGACATTGGCGAAAACGGGCAAAGTTCGGAGTATTCCCCGTTTCAGCTCCCGCTAGTTTCGGGGCGATGACGCCGTGCCACGATGCACGGCTTCCATCAATCTGGGAAGAATCAGTTTTTCCATGATTGTGTTGGGCGGAGTGGACTCGGCGTTATAGCCGCCACCAGTGAAAACAGCGACCAAACGGTACTGGGGCGCAATGTAGATCTTCTGCCCGCCGTTACCCTGCGCGACAATCACGACAACCTGCTGCTCGCCACCGGGCATCTCCACGTCAAAAATGTGACGCCACCAGAAGTACCCATAGCTGACGTTGTCAACGTGACTGTGTTCAGCCGTCGAAGTGTTGACCCAGGACTCGGAGATGACCTGCCGTCCTTGCCAGCGGCCGCCGTCTTCGAAAAGTATTCCCAGCTTCAGCATGTCGCGTGGCCGGAGATGAAGCTGCGAAAATTCCTTGTCGGCGTTGGTCAAATCGTAGTTCCACGTCCAATCAGCGCGCGCCATGCCCAAAGGTCCGAAGAGGTATTTCTGCGCGAAATCCGGCAGGGGCATATGGACTGCATTCTCCGTCATTCGACCTACAACTGATACGCCACCCGAACAGTAGTACCCCTTTGTTCCTGGGTCGTTAATCATGGGCAGATCGAGCGTTGCCTTTACCCAGTCGGGCGAGTCATCGAGCACCGTCTCACGCCCCGGCGACGTAGAGCTATGGTCATCACAGTCCAGCCCTGAGCTCATGGAGAGGAAATCACCCACGGTGATCGCAGTTTTTCGTGGATCGGGGTTGGCATAGCTCGAGTAGCTCATGGCCGGCAGCACTCGTTCGTTGACTCCGGAGATGGCACGTCGATCGATCGCGATTCCCGCAAGTGCGCTGACAAAAGACTTGGTTGCAGAGCGGAGTTGATGGGTACGTTGTGCGTTGTAGCCATAGAAGTACTCCTCCAGGACCAGCTTCCCATCCTGGTACAGAAGTACGCTGTGTACATCCTTGTAAGTGCCACCGAGGATGGCGCCTACAATCGCGTTGGCCGTTACGGGTCCGAGGGGCGAGCGCGCAATATCTCCAACAGCAATACCGTCATGCATATCCACAGGCGCCTTGTAATGGTAGTTCGAAGGCTCCTGCGCTTTAGTCCGCGGCCACGCGAGTGCGGCAGATTCCGATGTGACTGCGGACGAAACTCGTACATGGAACTTGCCGTTTTGTTCGTAGCCGGTCACGGCCCCATGGGCATCGCGCCGGAACGAGAGCTTTGGTCCGTACATGGTCGAGAATGCATCTACACCCTTCGGTATCAGCTGATACTTGGCATCGTCTTGCACTGCAAAAAACTCGTCCCCGTTCAGGATCTCCACCGGATGGCCTGGGGTATCCGCGTATGTTCCTACGAAGTCTTCCAGGTTTGGAGCGGTAGTTTCCTGGGCTTTTAACCCAATTCCGAAAATTGCCATGAGGACAGAGAACGCCACAAGACCCAAAGAACGCGCATAACCGCGATGGATTGCCAACCTGCGGCCTCGTCTCTTTTTTGGTGAAAGAAGGGAAATACCAACTCCCAGCCTACTAGCTTATATGACCTGCCCGGCGCCGAACCTGAATCAAAGAGCGATGAACTCCTCCGTTGTGGGGCGACTCCCGCATGGTCGTCAAGCCTGGAGTGTTACTTTCTCCCGTTTTCCAAGGCAGTTCGTATTCAGGCTGTCCTCATCCATGTTATCGGTTCTGGATTGCCGATACTTGGTACTTCATGCGTCGTGTACGCCCAACCTATAAAAATGGTTTCCTGGTTATATGGGTAGTAGGTATAGTCGTGCATGTCTCCGCGAAAGAAGATTATCCCGCCATGGCAAGACGCTCCCGCATTGCGTTCCCTATCCTTCTTTTATTCGGGTATTGTGGCTGGGCTCAAGCCCAGGTCGTGCCCGCGCAGTCTGACAGTACCGCAGGGGGCACGGCTAAGGTCACCCTCGGCCCATCTGTCGCACCGCTCTATGGCCCATGGAAGTTTACCGTCGGCGATTCGCCCATCGACCAGGCGACCCACGCTCCGCTCTGGGCCCAGCCAGCATTCGACGATTCCCAATGGGAGACAGTCGATCTGACACCGAAAGGGATCGACGATCCGCTAGGGGGGTTTTCCGATTACGTGAAGGGCTGGACGGCGCGCGGGCATGCCGGGTATTCAGGCTATGCCTGGTATCGCATTCGGGTGCAGGTGGCGGCCCAGCCCGGCGAAAAGTTGGCTCTGGCAGGCTCATCGGATGTGGATGATGCCTACGAACTCTACAGTGACGGAATCCTGGTCGGCAGTTTCGGCAAATTTACCGGAAGCCACCCGACTTTTTACTTTAGCCAGCCCATGATGTACAACCTGCCTGCTGCTGGTTCGCCTTTCCGTGTGTTGGCTTTTCGTTTCTGGATGGCTCCCAGCACTCTGGTGATCCAGGCGGACACAGGCGGCATGCACACCGCGCCGTTGCTGGGCGATGGCAGCGCGGTTTTGGCTCGATATCAGCTTCGCTGGCTGGAGCCTCTCCGTGCGCAAGCAGCCGGGGCCCTTGAGGGGCTTCTCTTTCTAATATTGGCGGTCGTCGCGTTCAGCTTGACCCGCTTCGACCGTTCCGACCCTGTCTATGTGTGGATGGGCTCCGTCTTGCTGCTGCTGGCAGCCAACGCAATCATCTCCGTTATCGCTACCTGCACACAAACCCTGAGCGTAATCGCCGACCTTCTGCTACAAGATGGCCTCCTATCGCCGCTTTTGCTGGGCGCCTGGGTCATGGTGTGGTGGGTCTGGTTCCAGCTGCAGCGGCCTGCTTGGGTACCTCGGGCGGTGGCCGTGCTGACGGTTGGGTTTATGGTCTCGACGGTGATCGGCGAAAACCTCTTGTATCCTCTGATCACGCCTTCAGTTGGGGACGTGTTCCATACCGTCTCCATTGGGGTGCGGTTCACACTGCTGATGGTGCTGATTCTGGTGGTGATCTTGGGAATTCGCCGCCAGGGCGCGGAGAGCTGGCTTGTCCTTCCAGCCGTCGTGCTGCTCATGATCTCGCTATTTTCAACCGAGCTGTTGGTGCTGCACATAAGGATCAACTGGTTTCCCTTCGGGCTGCGCTTCAGCCTCTCCCAGGTGGCGAACTTGCTGCTGACAGTAGTGCTGTTTGCCCTGCTGCTGCACCGTCTGTTGCTCTCGGTGCGCCAACAGCGCCTCCTGGCTCTGGACGTGAAGCAGGCGCAGGAGGTGCAGCAGGTGATCTTGCCCCAAGCGCGTACTACGGTTCCAGGACTGGTGATCGAGAGCGAGTACCGGCCGGCGCGGGAAGTAGGCGGAGACTTCTTCCAGATCATCCCCCACGCCAACGACGGCAGCCTGCTGATCATAGCCGGCGATGTGACAGGCAAGGGACTAAAAGCGGGCATGCTGGTGGCATTGCTGGTGGGCGCCATCCGCAGCACAGCGGAGCTGAACGGTGATCCGTTATTTATTCTCGAAGCGCTGAACCGGCGCCTCATGGGGCGGGGCGAGGCGCATGCCACCTGCCTGGCGCTGCGCATTGCTGCTGATGGCAAGGCGACACTGGCCAATGCGGGGCATATGCCACCCTATCTGAACGGCGAGGCCATAGGGGTAGAGGGTGCCCTGCCGCTGGGGATGACGGAGAGAGCTGATTTTTCTACTATGTGCTTCCAACTGGCGGAGGGGGACCGTCTGGTGATGGTGTCGGACGGAATTGTCGAGGCTACCGGCCCGGACGGGCAATTATTCGGCTTCGAGCGGGTTCACGAATTAGTACGGATGGCGAGGTCCGCCACTGAGGTGGCCACCACCGCGCAGAGTTTTGGGCAGGAAGACGACATCAGCGTAATCACCGTGACCCGGATCCCTGTGTTGGAGCCCGCACTGGCATAGACACACTCCCCAAAAGCTATCCACGGGCCGGCATGCAGAAGCTCTGGCCAGGCATGGAAGCAGCCGCTCAGATCGCTGAAAATGAGCAATCGAGGGAAACCCTTGAAGTGAAAATCCTCGGCAGGATAACCCGCCGGACTCACAGCGCCTGAATTTCAGATCAAACCGATCGCGCCGGTGCGCTCAGCCGTCTCACCTCACCCACGGGTGCATTCGCGGAATCCAGGCGCGGACATTTCTGCAGTACTCTTCATAGTCCACGCCAAACTTCTTTCGCAGCGTCGGCTGCTCGTACAGCGCGACAAACAGAGCCACGGCCGCCAGCACCGCACATGCCCACGCAATCGCGGCTACGCTCGCTCGCCCGAAGATCACCCACAGCCCTGCCCAGCCCGCAAAAAAACCCAGATACATCGGATTCCGCACATACCGGTACAGCCCCACTACCACCAGCCTCTGCGGCGGAGCCATCGGAGCCGGCGTCCCGTGTCCCGTACTTCCGAAGTCCCAGATACACCGCACCGCCACCGCGAAACCCAGCACCGAGGGCACAGCCGCTATCCACCGCCATCGCGCCGCACCCACCTCAAAGCCCAACCACGACGGCAGCAGCCAGAACCACAGCGCAAGAAACCCCGCGCCGACCACCAGCGAGGCGACGGTTGTCCCACAATGCACGCCGTCATTCGGATCTCTCAGGATTCCAGTCTGTCCGCTCGTCATAAGCGCTCCACATCAACACGAAAGTATGCGCGCACGTGAGAAACCTGCGCAACTTCAATTCCGGTCCGCAATCCAGGGCTTCCATTGCGGCGTTTTTACTCGATTGACCAATTGGAGGCATGAGAGCATGGCTGTTGGGAATGACTTCCGTCCAGATCGTCCCCACTAGAAATCAATCTGCCGCTCGTTTCATCTTCCGATCGACCCAATCGGGTAAGTACTAATTAGAGATACCGGAGAAGCGCATGAATCGACGTACGTTCTTAGGACTCGCTGGAGCCACAGCCGTTGCGCAGCCTCTTGCGCTTGCAAGTGAGGCTAAGAAAACTATGAAGATCACCGCCATGGAAACGGATGTGCTGCGTTTTCCTCCGGGAAAGATCTACTACGACGCAATTCACGAATTTGGAGCGGAGGGTGGGGGCGTCGTACTACGCTTGCAGACCGATGCAGGCATTATCGGTTGGGCGGAAAGCACATTCGGCACCATGACTGGCGCACCAGAGGTCTTGCAGACAATCCTGCAGAAAGAGCTCAAACCAATCCTTATAGGGCAGGATCCTGCGTTCCCGAGGCGGCTGCGGTCCGATATGTGGAAGGCGCTTGAGTACGCCGGCGTTCAGGGTATGAATACGTTTGCCATCTCGGCCGTTGAAATTGCGATCTGGGATATCGTGGCAAAAGCTTTTGGCGTGCCGGGATACAAGATCCTGGGCGCTTATCAGGATACTTGCCCCGTCTACTCGATGTGCGGCTGGTACTACCCCAACGATGACGATCTGTCGCAATACAAAAAGGCAATAGAGAACGCCTTCGAGGAAGGCTTCACCGGGGCAAAAATCAAGGTTGGTCGATTCTCGCTGCAGGATGACGAAAAGCGCCTCAAGCTGGCTATGGAGATTGCAGGCCCGAACCGCAGGATCATGGTGGACGCGAACCAGAAGTTTCTCGTGCCGGAAGCCGTTCAACGTGGGAAGGTCTACCAGGAGATGGGCGCTTACTGGTATGAGGAGCCGCTCGTTCCTTATGACCATGCCGGCTACGCGCAAGTAGCGGAAGAACTGGATATCCGGATTGCAGGCGGGGAAAATGAATACACCAAGTACGCCTTCGCGGACCTGATTCAACGTCGCTGCGTGGATGTGGTGCAGCCCGATGCCCGGCGAGCCGGTGGAATCTCTGAGTGGATGGAAATCGCAGCCCTCGCAGATGCTGCCAAGCTTCCGCTGGCAAGCCACGGTGGCGGTCCAGTGGATCTGCAGGTGCTGTTGTGCATGCCGAATGCAATCTACATGGAGTCAGGCAGCTTCAAGGGAGCCGGATCAACATTAGAACGGCTCCGCATGGTGAACAGCGCCGTTCTCGCACCTGAAAGACCGGGAATGGGAAGTGAGTTGCGGCCGGAGTATCTCCAGAAATTCAAGGTGTGACTCCTGAACGCCGAAGGGGATGCGTGTATCCATAGTTCGTTCACGCGCCCTGGACCCTCCTGGGAACTGATCTCGACGAGTGCATTGGCCTGCCAGGACCATTCGGGGTTGCCTCCCGATAGCCCCGTGACTGGGCCCCCGGGAGCACCTTGGAATCAGCAGGCATAAGCACGCGAAGGTGTGATCTAATTGCCAGGCATTAATTGCCAATGGTCAAAGGAGTCCACATGCCCACCATCACAACCAAAGACGGCGTTGAGATTTTTTATAAGGACTGGGGTTCGGGGCAGCCGATCGTATTCAGCCATGGATGGCCGCTTTCGGCCGACGACTGGGACAACCAGATGCTGTTCTTCCTGGGTAAGGGCTATCGCGTGATAGCGCATGACCGGCGTGGGCACGGACGCTCGACGCAGGTGGCCGATGGGCACGATATGGATCATTATGCGGATGATCTGGCGGCGCTTACAGCACATCTCGGCCTGAAGGACGCGATCCATGTGGGACACTCGACGGGCGGCGGCGAGGTGGTGCACTATCTGGCCCGGCGTGGTCAACAGGATGTGTACAAGGCTGCGATTATCAGCGCGGTGCCTCCGCTGATGGTGAAGACGCTGGCCAATCCAGAGGGCCTGCCGAAGTCAGTATTTGACGATCTGCAGGCGCAGCTTGCGGCGAACCGGTCAAAGTTCTATCGCGACCTGCCGGAGGGGCCTTTTTATGGATTTAACCGGCCTGGAGCGAAGTCGGTGGAGGCCACCATTGCAAATTGGTGGCGGCAGGGGATGATGGGCGGCGCTAAGGCACACTATGACGGGATTGTGGCGTTTTCGCAGACTGACTTTACCGAGGATCTGAAGAAGATCACGATTCCGGTGCTGGTGATGCATAGCGAGGATGACCAGATTGTTCCGTATGTGGCGGCGGGGCCGAAGTCGGCAAAGCTGCTGAAGAATGGCACGCTGATTACATATAAGGATTTTCCGCATGGCATGCCTACTACGCAGGCGGAGAAGATCAACGCCGATCTGCTGGCATTCCTCAAGAGCTGAAGCTGCAGCCCCAGATGGTCTCAAACGCCCTGGTATACGAGCGCAATGAAGTTGCTTGGATTCTGAAACAGGTTGCCCCACTCCGCGTCATAGCGCGCACTAGGCTTAGCCGCGATCACTTCAGGCAGGGGCTTACCCTGTTTCTTGAGAGCCGCAACCTTATCGCGGATATCAACCAAAACGTCTCGAAATAGGATCAGGTCAGCTTTGCCGCCCACGGCTCCATGCCCGGGAATGTCGATCGTCTTGCTGGTCACCTTTGCGACGTTCGCTTCTGCTGCGCGTATCTGGCCGTCGATGCTTCCTCCCGTCCAGGAAAATGCGAGGACTTTTTTTTGTGAAGAACAGGTCGAGTCACTCATTGAGAAACCTTGCCGCGCAGCACGGTGACGGAACATTTGGGCAGCTCCACCCTGGCGCCCTGGCCTGCCATGATCTTGGAAGCGACTGGCGGATTGTCCGGGTCGGCGTGGGATTTCGCACCCGCCGAATGCCAAACGTACTGCCCGCTTCCGAACGTCACCATGTGCACCTCACCGTCAAAAGAACTGGTACGGCCGTCGGTTCCCTCGAAGGCTATCTGGATGCTGCGAGGATTATCCCTGTCTTTATTCACGAGCAGAAGCGCCCAATCGCCGTCGGGTCGTCGAACCGCATAGGCAGTCACCAGTGCGTGACCTGCAGCATCGGGGACGGTGCCGTTCACTCGAAACAGGTGATGCATGCCGCTGCCATGCGTGACCCATTCGTTGTTGATCACGCGTCCGGTGTGATATTGCGCGGTGAATTGGTGAATTTGCAGATTCGCGTCGGCAACGTAGTTCCCATAGGTCGCCCAGCCTCCATGGCACCCAGGCCGAAGCGGTTCGGCCTGAATCGGCGAATGATAATAAGCAGACCCACCATACAAGAAAAACGAACCCACGCTGTCGGCCAGCCAAAGCGCCGAAAAGATATCGGTCATGTAGTTCGAGAGGCTATAGGTCACCGCGCTCTCTGTGTTCATCAGAGGCACGCCTTCGGGTAAGCCATCTTGCCGAAACGCATCCAGGCAATTTCGCGTCAATTCGGGCTCGCGGTAGAGATCCGCCCAGTTAACGGAGCAAGGATCGAACGGATAATGTTCAAACGAAACAAAGGCGAGATCCTGAACATGATTATGAGATTTCAGATAATCCAGGAATCTCCCAAACCAGGACGTACGGTTCTCTGCGTCCGGCCAAACTGAAACATCCTGGTTGATGCCCTGAAACACGGGACCACCCAGCTTTGTCTCCGGAGCGACCTTATGAATAGCGTCGGCAAATTGGATGTAAAGCGCCGCGTAGTCTTCAGGCATCATGTACTGTCCGTCGCATTCTTCTCCCATCTCGACCCAGGCGACCGGATATCCGCGTTTTTTCAAGTAGGCAATCTGATGCGCAGCATCCTCAGGCGTGCTGAAGAGGACTGCGACAGGGATCATCGCCGGCAAGTTGTTCGTGATGCCGCTGGTGAAGAAAAGGTCGAGACCCGTCTGATCGCCGCGCTTGCTCAGATCCGTGGCTGAATGATAGGGATCGGTCGAGGAGCAGTAGGTCGGGGTCTGCGTGGCATCAGGCGAGTGTCGTACAAGATCGACGAAGGTGCCGTCGTCGAGGAGCATGCCGGCGTACACCTGGTAGATCGCATAGCCCACTCGATGCCGCACGTCGTCAGTTCCGTGGGGCCCCGCCTGATTCGAGGATTGCGTCATCACCACACGAATCCAGCGCGTCGTAACCGGCTGTTCGGCAAGCTTCAGCGTCGCGGTGCCACCTTTGCCATCGCGTACGATGCCATTCGGAAAACTATTCCAGCGCCCATTTGCCTGCTGGCCGACGCCCAGGCCTTCCCCGGGCACGTACTGCGCCTCCCAATTCATGGGGTCAACGCCGGTCCAATACTGCACCTCATACCCACGCGCGCTCGGCTCGCACCAATCGATACGCAAGGCATTCAACTGCTGGGGAGTAAGCAGGTCCAGGATGATCCATTGCGGATGCAGCGCGTCGTCTTCGCCCGTAAACGCCTTGGTGAGATATGGATTACTTTTCCAAAACGTTGCCGAATCTCCGTCTGTTAACCTTCCCGCGCCGTTTGATGCGCCTCCATCTGCTGTCGTGCCGCGATGCGGCAGCGGGTATGCGAATGAATCGTGAATGGCTTCCGTGGGCTCCGCGTCTCCGACAAAGTAGCCCCTCTGATGGGCAGAGTCGCTCCACGTTCCCCTGCTGTTCCAGTGCCATGCCTCGATGGCAAGCTCTGTGTGGTTGCGATAAGTGATCGGTCCCCAACCGGCCGCGAGCCATTGCCGGACCATTTCTGGCGTATAAATCTTTTGGATCACCTCGATCGACAAGTCATCCATCGAAGAACCGAGACTCTTATCCGGATCGAAGCTGTTCACCGGTTTGCTCGTATCTACGCGCAGCCATGCAGCGTGCGATGCCGCTGGACCGGCGCTTTGCCCAAGCGCAGCAACAACGCTGCGGCTGGAAGCCATCGACAGCGCTGCTGCTCCAGCTGCGTGGCCGAGGAATCTCCGCCGCGAAATTTCTCGCGGGCGGTCTTGCTTAGGTGGATTTAATCGGCGTCCCACTACCACATCTCCTCTCAACGAAACTCGACCTTCTCTCCGCTTCCATTCTGCGCCTTCCGTGCGATTCCCGGAACCAGCCGGCCTTGGCAGAGCAGTCTACTGAGATCGCAGGCTGCCGCGAAGCACGATTCGAACTTGGCCGATCCATGCCTTATCATGTCTGACGAGTCGTTCACAATGACCACGAAGCGTGCTTTTAGGCGGGTGCTGGTCCAGCCGTTATTGCTGATAACGGTTGCATCCATGTCTTCTGTCATCCGCATTTCTCATGGCCAGGCTGGAGTGCAGCCGGATTCAAGCGCTGCACAGTACCTGCCTGTTCCGTTACCTGATTATGAGGTGGCTGCGATCAAGCCCGCCAACGGGGGCAACGGCATGCACTTCGTCGCCCACACGCCGACCGGTCTCACGGTCAGGAACGAGCCAGTCCAGTTCCTGATACGCGAAGCATTCGGATTAGACGACGACAGGATATTGGGCGCGCCGGGCTGGGTAAAGACAGCCCGATTTGACATCGAGGCGAAAGTCGACGAATCGAATGCTCCCGGGTTGAAAAAGCTGACGGTTCACGAACGAAGACTGATGCTACGACCTTTTTTGGAAGAGCGCTTCCATCTGAAGTTTCACTATGAAACGAAGGTGTTGCCAGTTTACGCGCTCGTGATCGCCAAAGGTGGTTCCAAGATGAAGGAGTTCGTACCGCCGGGTGATCCTGCAAGAAACGGGCTGCGATACACGGGCAGAGGGCACGTAGAGGCGCGCGGAACCTCGATGGAGTTCGTGGTCCCTGTGCTGTCACAGCAAGTAGGCCGAACGGTTCTGGACAAGACAGGGCTTCTGGGCAAGTATGACTTCACGCTCGAATGGGAACCCGACGATGCCCCTCCAATATTAACGGGCTCGAATGAAAGCGCTCTGCCTCCAGATTCCATCGGATCTTCACTGTTCACCGCAATCCAGGAGCAGCTTGGGCTGAAGTTAGAATCGCAGAAGGGTCCGGTTAGTGTACTCGTTATAGACACCATCGAGCTGCCTTCGCCCAACTAGCAACTCTGAAATTGAGAGGAAGATATCGGTGTGCACGGTGCCAGTCGCGCACACCGGCATCTCGTGCGATCAGCTATGGATGAGAACGGAGACCCCCAAACATGAAGCCTAATGAACCCAGCCGCACAGCCCTGATGATCGCCCGGCAACGAGCTGCTCGATCATGGCTCAATCCTCTATGACCCATTTGCCATGAAGATTCTGCGTGAAGACGAAAAGGAAGTGCTTCAATTTGCTAAGGGACACCCCTTGGCCAGCATCGGACGTCTGTTCACCGCCGCGCGAAGCCGGATTGCGGAAGATGCCTTGTCAAGAGCCGTCGAAAGAGGGGTTCGCCAGATCGTCATCCTTGGCGCCGGACTCAACACTTTCGCTCTCCGGAATCCCCATGGCGCACGGCAGATCCATATCTATGAGGTGGACCACCCCGCGACGCAGGCATGGAAACTCGAGCGCCTGGCTGAAGCTCAAATCGCACTTCCGCCATGGCTTATTCTCGTGCCAGTCGATTTCGAGCGGGACGACGTGGGAGAGAAGCTCGCCGCCGCAGGCTTTCAGCAGAACTCGCCCGCGTTTTTCACTTGGCTTGGGGTTGTGCCATATCTCACTGAGGACGCGATCGGCCGCACTCTGGACTACATGTCGTCAATCCAGAACTCGGAGGTGGTGTTCGACTACATGGAACCTCCCGAGGCATTCTCCGAAGAGCTAAGGCAATTAGAAAAGGCGCGGACCGAACAGCTTAAGAAAATTGATGAACGTTCGGTCAGCCGATTCGAGCCGGCCCGCATTGCAGCGATTCTTCGCTCGCACGGATTTTGTGCCATCGAAGACATCAATTTCCAGGAGATCGCGTCCAGGTTCGGCCACGCCGTTCAAGGGCTCGCGCCCGGACACGCTGGGGTTCATGTTGTCCACGCTAAGCACTAATAGAAAGCGATCATCGATTGCTGTTCAAATACAGAACCCGTCCATCCGGCTGTCCAGCCGGAATTTCGTCGTGAACCAATAAAGGTTCGTCGATTAGGAGCAGCTGACTTGCCTGTGGCAAGTTAAGGGAGGAATGAACAAGGGAAAGCGGTGTTTGCAATCCGGGCCCAGAGGGCCGGCACCAAAATCAGCCCAGCCCGGAAGGGCTGGGTCCTTAGGCGCAGGCGGTCGAGCACCAGAGGTGCGGCACCTCACTCTTCGTTTGTTTATTA
>CAVVQX010000011.1:0-1050730 GCA_963750415.1 uncultured Acidobacteriaceae bacterium | reverse complement strand
GCCCCTACCTGTTGGTTAGGCCATCGTCATACACCTGGAATTCTCGAATATGCGCTTCTCGCGAAGAGGAAAGGATGTTGAGGCGTATCCGGCTCGCGACGACTGCAGGGAAGCGGTCCGTCTTCTCGTGTCCGATGGCCTGAGCGGATGCCACGCTCTTCCACGCATGGTCCGTCCAAACCTCAATTGCGTATTTCTCCACATGCTGACCGTCGTTGAGCCATTCCATGGTGGTGACCCGATCCATGCTCGTTGGTTTGCCGAAATCTACCTCCAAAATGGAATGGTGGGAGCCGACCGGCGCCGACCAGAAGGTGTCGGTATCACCGTCGAGCGCCGCGGCCAGTTCCGGTGTAGTCGGGAGATGATGCAGAGCGAGATTGCCGGTCCGCAAGCGATCGATGGCTGCACCGAATTCCTTCAGCCGCACGACATCGGAATCGGGCAGAAGGCCCCTGTTGTCGGGCGCCAGCCCAAGCATGAGTTGCGCTCCGCGTCCCACGGTGTGTTCGTAGATCGCGATCAGATCCGCCAGGCTCTTCAACGAAGCCTCGTCGTGCGGATGCCAGAACCAATGCAGCTCGCGCAAGGGGGTGTCGGCCTCAACAGGACGCCAGCGCAGGTAGCCGTGACGGTCGATGACGTTCCAGTTTTCGTAATCGACGCGCCCCGATTCTGTGCCGACCCAACGCGCGTCGCCATACTCGAAGAGTCCTGTATCGGCAAAAACGATGGTGTTCGGCTGATAGGTCCGCAGAGTTTCCAGGATCCTGGAAAAATTGTAGACATGCCCCGCGCTGCCGGCGCCGTCCAGCCATAACTCCACCAAATCCCCGTAGCGCTGGGCCAGCTCTTCTAACTCGGAAAGGTAATACTTGTCGTAAGCCTCCGGGTCGTTGTATCTCGGGTCATGCCGGTCCCACGGCGAGAGATAGACGCCGAATTTGAGGCCGTATTTACGCGCCGAGCGGGCCACATCTCCCACCACGTCCCCTTTGCCATCTTTCCAGGGACTTGCTTTCACGCTGTAGTCTGTCTGCCCGGTTGGCCAGAGACAGAACCCATCATGATGCTTGGCCACCAGTACGACGTATTTTGCTCCGCTGGCCTTGATAGCCTGCATCCATTGATCAGGATCAAACTGCGTCGGGTTGAACACCGCCGGGCTGGCGGTTCCGTCGCCCCATTCACGGTCGAGAAAGGTGTTGGTGGAGAAATGAACAATAACTCCGAATTCGAGATCCTGCCACGCCACCTGCTGGGGCGATGGCTTTACTTCCATGAAGTTCTGGTACCCCGACAGAGGAACAGAAAACGCAGTGAACGTTGCCCCAATGGCCAGGGCATTGCGAAACCACCTCATGAACGTACCCCCGGAGGTTAGTTTACTGTTAAGCGATAGGGTGACTTCCGATGCCGGGGATTTCAGAGAAGCCGACGGTGGCGCTTACCCTTGGTGATCCGGCCGGGATTGGTCCCGAGCTGATCGCCAAGTTGTTGGCCCGCCGCGATGTGGTCGAGCAAGCGAAAGTAGTTCTAGTCGCAGACGCCTGGCTTTGGGAAGAAGGGCAGGCCATTGCCGGAGTGAGCGTGGCCACGCGTACCATCGACGGTTTCGATCAGGTGAACTCGTTGCCTGACCGTTCTCCGTTCTTTTTTCCGGTGGAGAGTGTGGGTTCGGGTGAGGTTCCGCGTTCCACCGTGTCCGCCGCCGCTGGCGCCTCGGTACTCAAGGTTCTCACTCGGTGCCTCGACGCCGCCTCAGCGGGATGGATCGACGCCATCTGTTTCGCCCCTCTCAACAAATCGTCCATGAAAATGGCCGGCATGAAGTTTCCGGACGAGCTCCACTTCTTCGCCGATTATCTCAAGGTGAGTTCCAATCTCGGCGAGTTCAATACTCTGGGGAACCTGTGGACCTCTCGTATTTCCTCTCATGTTCCGCTCAAAGACGTTGCTGTCTACGTCACCCGGGAGCGGATATTGGACTCTGTCAAGTTGCTCTTCGATGCCCTGCGCTTGGCGGGATTTGAGCATCCCCGGATAGCAGTGGCAGCACTGAACCCCCACGCTGGCGAGGGCGGCTCCTGCGGCCGGGAGGAGATCGACATCATCGCCCCGGCGTTGAGCGAGGCGAACGCGCAGGGATATCCTGTCGCGGGTCCGTTCCCCGCCGATACCATTTTTCTGAAAGCCCGAGACGGTCAATACGATGGCATCGTCACCATGTATCACGACCAGGGGCAGATCGCGGTGAAGCTTTTAGGATTCGAACGCGGAGTGACCATCCAGGGCGGTCTGCCTATTCCCATTACAACCCCGGCGCATGGCACTGCCTTTGATATCGCGGGTCAAAACAAGGCCAATGTCGAGGCGACCGTACAGGCGTTCCTGATCGCATGCCGCATGGGTGCGCCTCGTGCTCTGCCCGCTGCAAAACGATTCTGAACGAAGGGCACGGCTTTACAGGCTGCGGAAAAACTCATGTTTTGTATCAGGGCACGACTTTAGTCGTGCCGTAAGCGATTGAAAATACGCTGGGCTTTAGCCCCTGAGGTACGGCTTTCCTACCCAACGGCGAGTTTTTCCGCAGCCTCTTCAGCCGTGCCACCAGAAATTTGGAATGGTGAGGCCTTTAGCAGGCTGCGGAATAACCAAAATTTATTTGAAGGGGACGGCCTTCCGGCCGTCCGTAAGTGATTGCAAATCTGTCCGGCTTTAGCCGCCGAGGGAACGGATTTCGCTTCCCATTCGAGGTTTTTCCGCAGCCTGTTTAGGCCCTGAGGAACGGTTTTTCCTGAGGGTCCCGGGCATCGGAGTTCGCGTTGAGAAGTTCATTCCCACACCATCCCCGTCGGTACTCCTCTGATTCCAAACTTCTGTCGCAAGCATCGTGGATCTGCGGCTTTTTTCCGCTCCAAGGTGTGACGCAGGACTAGTCGAGCAGGTCGGGTTGCTCCCTGACAATCATGTCCCACAGCGGTTGATACTGGAACCAAGAGACCCGTGGGTTGCCTACCTGCTTTCGTGCCACAATGGCTGCTTCATGCGCGATGGGAATTGGCTTGCCGGCCGCTTCAGCCATCAGTTGTGACTGGCAACTACGATCCATGGTGATGTAGTACCAGGCCGCTTCGTCCACAGTGCTGCCTA
Organism: uncultured Acidobacteriaceae bacterium; assembly: GCA_963750415.1. GTDB lineage: Bacteria > Acidobacteriota > Terriglobia > Terriglobales > Acidobacteriaceae > PALSA-350. The sequence continues at coordinate 1,047,577 of CAVVQX010000011.1, read as the reverse complement.
CGGTCAGATTTCCATGGTTCTGCATGATGACCGCTTTGCGAGGCCCCAGGGCCTGGGCGATGCGGTCGCCCTCCGACATGTCGTAAACCACGCCGGTGTAATCGGCGAACACGCTGTGGTCTTCGTAGAAGGCACACGCATCCTGGGTGAGCGGATCCAGCAGCCGCCCCAGCGAGGACCAGGTCTTTCCATAAAGAGAGTGCGCATGGGCCGCCGCCACTACATCGGGCCTGGCCGCATGCACGCGGGAGTGAATGGCGAACGCGGACTCGTTTACCGGACGGTTGCCTTCCACCACGGCGCCTTTTTCATCCACCATGACCAGGTCAGACACACGAATGTGTGCGAAGTGCATCCCAAAGGGGTTGACCCAGAAGTGGTCCGCCATTTCAGGATCACGGACAGTGATGTGGCCGGCAACGCCTTCCACGAATCCGAACTTTGCGAACAGCCTGAATGCGGACGCCAGGCGCTGCTTGCGATGCAGCCGTTCTTCACCAACCGTCGTGAAGGTGGGCATCGGTGGCGTCTGGGCGATCTTCACGTCAGCAGGAACGGTCGTCGGGGTCATGGCGCGAGTCCTTTCGTCAGGGCAATCGAGCTAATTTTACTCCTGACTGTGCATCCGTGGCGGTATGAGCCCGTCGCGCAGCATGTCATCCATGTCGCCTAGCTTGTCGGTTACCAGGTTCAGCTTGCGGGAAAGGTTTTGGATTTCGGCTTCGGCGCGGCGATTCACGTCGAAATCCAACTCGCTGCGCAAACGGTCTTTCTTGTCCTGGCGGTTCTGGCTCATCATGATCACCGGCGCCTGGATCGCCGCCAGCATGGACAAGAACAAATTCAACAGGATGAATGGGTAGGGATCCCAGGCTCTCCCTTTCAGGAAAATGTTGATAGAGGTGTAAGTTACCAACACGATTCCGAAGGTAATGATAAATGTCCATGAACCTCCGAAGCTGGCGACGGCATCCGCGATGTGTTCCCCATGGGTGTACTTCTCTTCAATTACCTCATTCGGGTTGCGGGTGGCGCGAATCCGTACCAGCTGCTGTGACGCATGGAACTGATGCCCAAGGACCGTCAGCATATCCATACCGGCCATGGGTTTGCGCTGTAACAGAATCGCGATGTCGTCGCGGCTGATCTCGACGCAGGTGGTCTTCTCCATGGCGAGGGCGCTGGTTTGGTGGGGCGTCTGCTCCAGCATAGAGGCAAAGCCAAAAAACTCGCCATGGCCTGGTTGGTCGACCACAACCTCCTGGTGGTCGTCGTCGACCGTGCTTACCTGTACGCTGCCCGATACCATAATGTAGGCGTGCATGCCCGGATCGCCGATCTTGTAGATCCGCTGCCGCGCAGCGAACACTTTGAGGTCGACCTGGGAGGCCAGAACCGCAATTTCGTCATCGTCCAGCAAGGCAAAGAGCGGGACGTGCTTGAGCTCGATTGGATCGCAGGGCATGGTTCACCTCTTGGCGTTGAGTGGGTCTGAAAGGAACTCCGAGAGACGATACCATAGTCCGATGAGCCTCGTTCGCAGCTTGTATCTGGTAAGCACAGCAATCATTTGCCGGTTTCTGGCCGAAGAATAAAGGTGTGAATGGACCGATGAAAATATCCCCGGCCCAGAATTTCGCCCTTGTCGTTGATGCGTGAGGCTACCAGCAGCGTCCAGCCGGAATTGGGCGCAATCAGCTTGTTCAGGTTGATCATTTTGCCCTTCTGCCAGAGGAAGGCCCTGAGTTTTCCATCGTCCTCAGAAGTGCCAACCACCTGGGACTGGGCATTGATGTCCAGGGCCGTGCTTGGCGCATCTTCACCGCCCAGGGTCCCCAGATCCGCAATGAATCCATGGTTCCAGATAACCCCATGCCCGGAGCCGTTGGGCAGGTCACAGGATCCAATGATCGTGCCGCTGTTGTTGATCGCCTGGGCACTGCAAATCGCGCCTCCAGATAACTTTGGCAGCGCTTGCATCTTGCCTCCATGCCAAAGAAAAGCCTGGGGTTTACCGTTGGGAACAACATTCGCCTCTCCGACAATGTCGCCGTTGTCGTTGACGTCGCGCGCGCTGCTGTAATCTCCCTGGGCAAGCAGACCTAGATCGCGGGGCTGTTTTGAGCGCCACAGCACTGCATGCCGCGCGCCGCCGCCGGTCTGCGCGTTGCCCACTATGTCGCCCTTTGCGTTGACGGCGCTGGCAGCGGAATACGGCCCGCCCAGTGACGGCAGGGTTTCCACATGACCGTTGTTCCATTGGAAGGCGTGGGTGAAGCGTAGGTCCTGCGGTTGCTGCAAGGTTCCTACCACGGTGAGACGGTCGTTGATGTCGGCGGGGTAGACGAGGGAGAAATCCTTCTCCCCCTCGATGGTGATGGTCTCATTGCCACGAAATACCACGCCCGGCATCAGGCTTGCGCTTACCGAGTGCCAGATAGCAATGTCGCCATGGTTATTGAGCCCTGGGGTATCGGTCAAGGTGCGCACCAGAGAGGGGCCACGATCCACCACTGTGTAGCGCGGCTGGCTCTGCTGGGCGAGAGTCATCGCCGGGACCAGGGCTGTTATCCAGAGAAAAATCGTGGCCGCTTTCACCAATGTCCAAGGCTCCGCTGTTGACATGCATTCATGGTACGGAAAAGGCGGCAACCTTTACTGCATCATATTGAGCGTGAGGACTACACTCTGGGTGGTGACGTTAGTCCCCGAGGTTCCTGTTGCCACGACCGTCACCTGTGCGCTGGTCGGACCCGTTGTGTGGGCCTCATAGCCACTCATCCCGCATCCTGAAAGGCCGGCAGCAAACGCCAACGTGCAAATCATCAGCAGGCAAAGCTGCCCTGCGCGCTGTTTCACCAGTCTCCGTTTCCTCACAAAGACCGCCAATCCGGTCAGGCCGCCGGGCCACCAGAACGCCAGGGCAAGCAGAGCTGGAGTGAAGGCAGGGTTTGGAGTGCCGGCAGGTTTTCTCCCCTGTTGCGTAGTCATCTGAATCGTGAGGCCCAGATTGACGCTCTGGTTGTTGCCACTGAGCGTGACCTGGTTCTGTGCAAAGGCGCAACTCGCATTGGTGGGGAGGTTGGTGCAACTCAATGCGATCTTACCGCTATAGCCGCCGGTTGGGGTGAAGGTGAGCGTGGTGGTCGCGGTCGATCCAGCCTGCACGGTCAGCGAAGTTGGATTTGCGCTCACCGTGTAGCTCGCCGTTGTACCACCTGGCGCTGCACTCACCGTTACAGTTACCGCCGAGGAGGTGCTGGCAGCAAAGTTGCCGGCAGCTGCATACACAGCAGTGACGGTGTCAGTCCCGCTGGTTAGTGCAGTGGTGCTCAACGTGGCCGCGCCGCTCCCATTCAACGTGCCCACACCAAGTGAAGTGGTCCCACTATAAAAGGTAACCATTCCTGACGGTGTGCCCGAGCCGGATGTTACGGTGGCCGTCAACGATACACTCGCGCCGGAGACGGCGGTTCCCGGCGCGGTCAAAGTAGTAGCGGTCGCTGCAGGGGTCACGGTGAGCGCGCCATTGACCGTAGAGACGGTGTAGTTGGCCAACTGGGCGCCGGTAACGGCAGGTACGATCGGATAGCTGCCGACATTGCTGGTAGCCGTGGCGGTCGTGGTGAAGCTTTCAGTGAAGCTGTCGCTGCCAACGGTGCCGGTCACGGTTCCAGTAAAGCCCGGGTTGGCGGCAGCATACACGCGGCTCGCGTTATTGGCCGAGACGGTCAAGGGTGCAGGCGTTACTTGGAAGCTCTGGGTCGCTGAGGCCGGGCCATAGTTCTTATCTCCGGCCTGGTTGGCTTGTAGCACGACCGTGCCTACACCGGTCACGCTCACCATGCCGCCGCTGATCATTGCCGGGCCGGACGCAACGCCGATGGTGACTGGATAGCTGCTCCCCAGGCTGGAGGTCGCGCTTACTGCAAAGGGCGCACTGCCGTATACGCGCGATGCGATGGCGGGGAAGGTGATCGTTTGCGATGTGGAATTGATGGTGATGGTGGTGGCTGCCGACACGCTCCCTGCGAAGTTACCCAGGGCTCCGTAGCTGGCGGTGACACTATCAGTGCCTGCAGGGAGGGCCGCGGTGCTCAGTGTAGCCGTGCCGGCGCCATTGAGTGTGGCCGTGCCCAGGGCCGTCGATCCGCTCAAGAAAGTGACGGTTCCTGCAGGTGTGCCCGCAGTGGAGGCTACCGTTGCCGTGAGCGTAACATTGGACCCGTAGTTGGCGCTGGTCGGGGCACTCAGGATTGTGGTGGTCGCCGCCGCCGCAACCGTCAGCGTGCCGTTGACGATGGTGATTGTGTAGTTGGATTTCGGACCGGTAACGGCAGGGACAATTGGATAGCTGCCGACATTGCTCGTCCCGGTCGCGGTGGTGGTAAAGCTCTCAGTAAAGCTGTCGCCGCCCAGTGCACCGGTGACCGTTCCAGTAAACACGGGGTTGGCTGCGCCGAAAGCACGGCTCGCGTTATTGGCGGAGACGGTCAATGGTAACGGCGTCACCTGGAAGCTCTGGGTAGCCGTCGCCGCGCCGTGGTCTGTATCGCCAGGTTGCGTCGCTTGCAGCACTACCGTGCCCGCGCCGGTGAGGGAGACGGTACCACCGTTAATCACCGCGGGACCGGACTGTACCGTGATCGTGACGGGATAACTGCTGCCCAAGCTGGAAGTCGCCGTCACCGTGAAGGGGCCGCTACCGTACGGTCGAGAAGGGATCGGGGAAAAAGTAATAGTTTGCGATGCGGTGCTCACGGTGATGCTGATTGCCGGCGACGTGCTGGCGGAAAAATTTCCCGCTGCCGCATAGCTTGCCATGATGCTGTCAGTGCCCACGGGGAGCGTGGTTGTGCTCAGTGTCGCCACCCCGCCGCCGTTCAACGTGCCCGTCCCCAGCCCAGTGGTTCCGCTATTGAAGGTGACGGTGCCGGTCGGCGTGCCCCCGGTTGAGGCGACCGTCGCCGTCAGCGTTACGCTGTTCCCGTAACCGGCGGTGCCGGGTGCGCTTACGGTAGTTGTGGTTGCTGCTCCGGTTACGGTAAGCGCACCATTCACGATGGTCACCGTGTAGTTGGCTTGCGGCCCGGTGACAGCGGGCACGATCGGGTAGCTGCCGACATTGCTGCTGGTAGTCGCGGTGGTGGTGAAGCTCTCGGTAAAGCTGTCGCTGCCCACAGCACCGGTCACCGTTCCGCTAAAGACGGGGTTCGCTGCGCCGTAAGCACGGCTTGCGTTATTCGCGGAGACGGTCAAAGGCGCCGGTGTCACCTGGAAGCTTTGGGTGGCGGTGGCTGCGCTGTAGTTCTTATCGCCGGCCTGTGAGGCTTGCAGCACTACCGTGCCAACGCCGGATAGGGAAACAGTACCGCCGTTGATCCCCGCGGGACCAGACTGCACCGTGATGGTGACGGCATAGCCGCTGCCTGCGCTCGAAGTCGCGCTGACCGCAAAGGGCGCACTACCGTATGCCCGCGAGGCAATAGCGGGAAAGGTGATCGTCTGTGAAGCCTGAGTGACGGAGATGCTGCTTGCCGGCGAGGTGCTGCCGGAAAAGTTTCCTGCGGTGGCGTACGTAGCGGTGAGGCTGTCGGTGCCCACAGGGAGGGTGGCCGTGCTCAACGTAGCCACCCCACTGCCGTTGAGCGTCCCTGTACCAATCGCTGTGGCTCCGTTGTAAAAGGTGACGGTGCCCGTCGGTGTGCCTGCGCTTGAGGCCACCGTTGCGGTGAGGGTAATGCCCGCGTTGTAGGTCGTGCTGCCGGGCGCGCTCAAAGTGGTTGTGGTCGAAGCAGCCGTCACCGACAACGTGCCGTTGACAATGTCGACGGTGTAGTTGCCCAGGTTAGTCCCGCTGGCTGCGGGCACAATTGGATAACTTCCTACGTTGCTGCTGGTTGTGGCTGAAGTGCTAAAGCTTTCCGTAAACGTATCGCCATTCTGGGCGCCGGTGATGCTTCCGGTAAAGGTGGGGTTGGCCGCACCAAAGACCCGGGTAGCGTTGTTGGCCGTCACGGTTAGGGTTTGTGCGGTTGCCGGCGAGATGGTCAGCGTTCCCGCGTTCACCACGACTTGGTACTTATTAGCGGACGAACCAGTCACCGTCGCTGTGATGGGATAAGTGCCCGCTGGAGAGCTGCTGGTCGCCGTCGTGCTGTATGTCACGATAATGGTCGTTCCCACCGTGTCGCCGTTTACCAGGCCGGTCACTGTCCCGGTCAGCGGCGGCAGAGCGGCACCCGCCGTCATAGTGGCGTTCGCCACCGCAACAGTCAGCTCGGGTTTCAGCAGGCCGTAGACCACGAGCGCGCCCGAACCATTGCTTGTGCCCACGGGGCCAAAGGTAGCCATGTATAGCTTCCCATTCGCGACCAGGGGCGGTACGTACTTCGCGAAGTAGCCAACTTCGTCACGAGCGTCATTATTTTTATCGCTCCACAGCAGCTGCAGCGTGTCCGCGTTGAAGGCGTAAAGGACACCTTGTACCGTCGTCACCACCGCGTTGCCGTTATAGGGCGTCGAAGCCCAGAGAATTCCGTTGCTGTTACCGTTTGCGGAGATGGAAAGAAACCCGCCTGGCATAGCCCCATCGTTGTTGGTCACCGGGGCCGTCATCGTGCTGGTGGCGAAAGGCGTGGTATTCAGAAGTCGGGTGGTGGAATTAAACAGGAACCCGCGCAGCACGTCGTTTTCTCCCCACACATAGGTCGTGGGGCCATTCTGGTCGCTGTCGAAATACGCCGGGCTCCCATGGATGTGACTGGTTCCCTTGCCGTAGACAGCCTGAAACTCCTGCCGAACCTTATCGCTGGAGGAATTGAACTCTCCCATCCCATTGCCGTCTGAAAGGTAGAGCACGCCTTGCTTGCCACCCCCGAGCACATAGCTGGTGTTCGGAATCAGCAGCAAGCCGGCTGACCCCAAATCCATATCCCCTGTATTCATGGTGGCGCTGTTGTAGGGGGTGAAGTAATCAAGCAGTTCCAGGTTGGGCGACAACTTGACAAAGCTGTTTCCCGTCTGTACCAGGTTGTTGGGAGTTTTCCCAAAGCTTCCGTTGCCGGTCGATAAATAGAGGTTCCCGGCGGAATCCACCGCTGGCGCTTGCCCCGCGTTCCAAATTCCGCCCAGTGTCCCGGTCGTGGTGTCTGAGTAGACGGCTGTTTGCGCCAGGGTCGAGGTGCTATAAGCCAGAACCCAGCCGTGATAAGGGGGTGCGTCTTCGTGGGATGAGAAGGCGACATAGACATTCCCGTTTGCCAGGGCAAGGCTAGGGCGCTGATTCTGCATCTTGGGATTGAAGACCAGCGGAGTCGTGAGATCAGGAGTCGAGTACGTCGCGTTTATCGTCACCGGGCTTCCGTGCACCGGCGATCCCGTGGTGATGTCTATGGCATTCAGATTGTATGAGAACTGTCGTGTGCCGTTGGCCGGTTGCGAGCCGCAGACAAAATACATGATGTTGGTTGCTGGGTCGATCACCGGTGTGCTCAAAATGCCGATCCGGGTGGCCCACGAAATATTCTGATCGTACTCAACATCCTGGGCGATAATCGCCGATCCATAGTTCTGCGTCCACAGAGTCGCCCCGGTGTCGGCATCCAGCGCATAGATGGTGTTCATCATGCTCGCTACGAAGACGACATTGTGCGTGCCGCCCGCGATCGCCAGGTTCGATAGATAGAGCGGCTGAGCGTAGATTTGCCCATCAGTCTTTATGGTGAACAGCTTGCCGAAGTTGGTAGGGTTCACGTTCGCGGGAGTAAGAATCGTCTCCTTCAAATTCGCGCCGGTTCGTGAATTGTCATTGCTGCGGGTGTAGACGTTCACCTGCGCCATGGCGGCGATGTTTAGACACAGCGCCAGCAGGAGACAAAGCAATGCTCCAGCAGATAAGCGCTTCAGGCGTCCGGAAAGACGCGAAGGAGAACCCTGTTCGGGCGTAGCCAAAGTACTCTTTGCCAGATACCAATAGGAATTTAAACGCTCTGTCACTGGGCCCCCGAAGATACAGCATTTGCCAGACAGCTACGCACGAACGTTAAGTCAGAGCTTTTCGTAGCCTCATCGCCTGGTGTTCAGAACGAGGAGTTTCAAGGTTCCCTGGGGAAGGAGCCAAACGTCCGTGGAAATAGAAAATGTCCTGGGGAAGAAGCCAAACACCTGGGGGATCAAAACTAAACCGAGGGGGAAGGGGCCCTATTTCAACGAGCCTGGCTTTGTGGAGCAACCCAGGCAACATCAAATGGAGTTTAACAACAAACAACCGAAATCTGCCATCCAAATAAAAACCAAAGTTACTCTATTTCGTCCCCAGGGTTGTTACTTACGTCGGTGCCTTAATAGTGTCTTCGCTTCTGTTGCTGAAGGCCGCTAAGAAAGCGATAGTCCCGGAAACATGGAGAGGCGGCGTCTGTGGCAAACCACGGCGCGGCCCGTTGATCGAATCCCTAACTGCTCCCCAAAAGCCTCGTAGTCGATCGGTTAACCGTGCGGGAGGCTACTGAAGCTAAAGTCTGAATTTGAGGAACCAAAGTCGGATAAACGAGACGACCGCAAATCGTGATCGCCATCACAAATGTTTCTGTTGGAACTCAGTCTTTTTTGGCCTCGTGAACGAAGCACTAGAATTGGTCAAACGATATCATCTGGAAAGAGGGTTGCGCAACAGCATTTTCTATGGAAGGCCGTATTTGGCTGCTCATGTAGAGCAGATTGGAAGAAGGTGGCGAGTTGGGAGTGACGCGAAGAGATGTCTTATTGGGGGCGGGTGGGTTGGCGACTGCATGGGTTTTTGGAGCACCAGTAACCGGTGCGCGGGCCGAGGCTCAGCTTGCCTCAGGTGAGCCGGCAACCAGGAAGTTGAAGGTAATCGTAGCCGGCGGTCATCCCGGCGATCCGGAATACGGCTGCGGTGGCACCGTCGCCCGGTTGACGAACCTTGGCCACCAAGTGGTGCTGATGTACCTGAACAACGGAGAGTGGCCCCCTACTGCTGCCGCAATCAGGATTGCGGAGGCTACCAAGGCGTGCGAATTATTGAAAGCGACGCCTGCCTATGCAGGCCAGATCAACGGTCACGCCGTGGTGGACAATGCGCATTACGAGGAGTATGCAAAACTGATCGATGCCGAGAAGCCGGACGCGGTGCTTACCCAATGGCCTATCGATAATCACCGCGACCATCGAGCCATTACAATGCTGAACTACGATGCGTGGCGGCAATCGAAAAGGAACTTTGCTCTTTACTACTACGAAGTCTCCGATGGGGAAGATACATTGCAATTCTCTCCCACGCACTACGTCGATATTACCGGGACGGAACCGCTCAAGCGTGCTGCCTGCTATGCGCATGCCAGCCAGACCCCCGATCGATACTACGCATTGCAAGATCAGGTAGCTCTGTTTCGCGGTGTAGAAGGCGGTTACAAGCGAGCGGAAGCGTTTGTCCTCCAGCGGCAAAGCCCAGGGGATCCCTTACAGGCTGTTATGCGGCGTTAGATCGCCGGCCTTTTGGACCTCCCTCTCTATCGACAACAAATGACGGGTGCCCCGGATCCCCGAATTTCCTGTGAAGCTCGGTGGGTTCCGCGCACTTCATGCGCCTTTCCTTAAAGAAAGGCGCACACGCGGTTTTGTCCATGGCAGCGTGCAGGAAATTCGGGGCATCTCGCTCGTTTTCGCGAGATGTGGGATACCACAGGTCTAGACCTCAAGTGTTAATAGTGAGCCAAATGCATTCGGATTGAGAGCAGTGGGATCCCACCTCTCGCGAAGGGGCACCCGCGGCACTGAGAGAGCCGGTTCGATAGTCGTTCGTCAACCCAACATGCCTTGAAACTGTCGCGGGCAATTTGCGATAACCTGATGGGCCAGGGGAGATGTGATGTCCAGGGACCTTTCTGAAACACATGCACCAGTCGGCCAGTTTCTTGAACAACCGAGAGACTTTGAGGAATGGCGTAAGTTTCGGCTCACCGATGAACAGATTTCCGGATTCAACGAACGAGGGTATGTCGCGGGTATCCAGGTTCTTGACGATCGTCAAGTAGAGATTCTGTGTTCTGAGCTGGCCGGCTTGATGAAGAAATCACATCCCGGCAATCACTTGTTCCATGAGTACCATTCCAACGAGTCGAAGGATCCGAACTCGGTCTTATTCCACGCATTAGGAGCCTGGCGCACAGAACCCGGATTCCACGACGTTCTTTGGAGCCCCGCGTTCCTGGTGCCGGCATCGCAACTGTTGGGCGGCTCGGTACGGTTTTGGCATGATCAACTCTTCTGCAAACCAGCCCATCACGGTGGAGTCGTTGCGTGGCACCAGGACTACTCCTACTGGACACGCACCGAACCGATGTCGCACCTCACTTGTTGGATCGCGCTCGACGACAGTGACCGTGACAATGGATGCCTCTACTATGTTCCGGGGAGCCATCGTTGGAAGCTGTTGCCCGTAACCGGGCTCGCGGGGAACATGGATGAAATCATGACCGTGCTATCGCCGGAGCAAAAGCAGGCTTTCCAACCCGTTCCGATTGAGCTCAAGCGCGGGCAATGTACCTTTCATCATCCTCTAATGGTGCATGGTTCTTACGAAAACCGGTCACAGCGCCAGCGGCGGGCGACATTGATCAACGTGTTCCGAGATGGAGTGCGCTCCGCCTCCGGACAGGAATTACTGGCGGGCGTTCCCCCTATCCCGCCCGGAGAGAAGATGGGCGGCCAGTTCTTTCCCCTATTGTTTGATGCGCAGTCGATGCAGTAATCGAAGATAGAGGAGCTATGCGACAGGCAGGCCCTAGCAGGTTTGCGGGACCAAAATCAGGTTCCTTCTGTTGATCGGGTGCTGTTTAACTGGCAACCAGTTTCAAGTTGCGTTGATGAACGAAGGGCACGGCTTCAGCCGTGCCACAGAACACGGGCTGACGAGGGCTTTAGAATCTGCGTGAGAACTCGAAAATCACGCAATATTCGTATTGATTTTGGGTACTTATCAACACACAATCGTATTGATTTTGCCCGAAAATCCTGGCTCTCACGCAGACTCTTTAGCCCCTGAGGTACGTCTTTCCAATCTTCTATGGAGAACTCAAACCCGAAAAGAGATGACTTTGCCCTGTAGGTCTCGAAAAGCGTACCTCGGCGACTAAAGCCGTCAAGCGCGCGACCTTTACGGCACAGCTGAAGCCGTGCCCTTCGTTCGACAGTGTCTTCTTCCCCACGGCTCTTAGGATCAGCGAAAGCTTCATGTGCTGTCCAAATTAGCCCGCCGAAAACCAAGTTGGACAAGTCTGAACCTCAGACGTTCATTCGGGACTGAGTCCGAATTTTGGAAAACGGGTTCTCACGCCCGCTCTGGAGACCGCACCTACCCTCCCGCACGTTCCGCATTGTGTTTTTCCGCCGCTTACTGTGGTGAAGCCGGCCGCATCCCGTCTGCTTTCGCTCCCCTATCCGGTTCCCGCACGGTGAGGATCTGATCAGCCTTAATTCCGGTAAGGGTTTGAACAGTTCCGCTGGGCCAGCGGATCTCCAACGACTCGACCCCGTCAGATGCCCCCAAACCAAAATGGACGCGCGGGTCACTCGACGCCCCGAAGCCGGTGCTGGTAGTGGCATGATTGAAAATAGATGAGGCCCCGTTGGGTGTCACCTTAAGCCGCGCTCCCAAGCCGTCGCGGTTGCTTCGCGTGCCGACCAATTTCACCATCAGCCAATGGTGGTTCCCGGGCGAACGGTTGATGAGTAATTCGGAAAGGGCGTTCTGATTGGTCACAATTGCGTCCATACGGCCGTCGTTGTTGAAATCGCCGAAGGCCACGCCACGGTGAGCATTCGGAACAGAAACATCAGGGCCGGCCGTGGAACCCACATCTTCGAAACGATGGTGCCCGGTGTTACGAAGCACCTTGTCGGGTAGTTTCGACGGAAGATGATTGATCTCCTCGGAGTTGTCCAGGATCGCGGAACAGGCAACAAAAAGATCCTTCCAGCCATCGTTGTCAAAATCTGCGATACCGGCGCCCCATCCGGTGAGGCCGGCGGTTAAGCCACTTAAACCCCAGGATCCGGTGACGTCCTCAAAGTCTTTGCCCCGGTTAAGGAACAACGGAAAGGTGTCGCCCACCTGTCCCACTACGAAGATATCGGGGCGCCCATCGTTATCAACATCGCGAAAGTCGGTTCCCATGCCCGCGATGGATTTACCGTCTTCGCTGTAAGCCACTCCGCGCTCAACGCCTTCCTCGCGAAAGGTGCCGTTGCGCTGGTTGTGGAATAAGAAATTACGATAGGTGTCGTTGGAAACGAATACGTCTACAAAACCGTCACCGTCATAGTCCGCGAACGCGACCCCCATGCCCTTACCGATAACCTTATCGACCCCGGAGCGAACCGACACATCCGTGAACGTTCCGTCGCCATTATTGTGAAACAGCATATTTGGTTCGCCAGTGTAAGCATTTGGGGAACAATAAGAAGCGATTTCCCCGGACTTACACATCGGCTCATTCTGCAATGACCAATTGACGTAGTTGGTAACGAAGAGATCCAGCTTGCCGTCGTTGTCATAGTCAAACCAGCCCGCGGCGACCGACCAGGTCTTGCCCAGCTTGGGGTGGATGGCCGCCACTCCCGCCTTTTCCGTAACGTCGCTAAACGTCCCATCGCCATTGTTATGAAATAGCTGGTTATGGTTGACCCCAGTGACGTAGAGATCAACCCACCCGTCGTTGTCATAGTCGGCTGCAGCTACACCCATGCCGAAGCCGGTTCCGCGCACTCCCGCCTTCTCCGTGACGTCGGTGAATGTGCCGTCGCCATTGTTACGGTAGAGCCGGTTCCAGAACGAGGGGTCCGATTTATCCATGTCGGGAAGATGCGCGCCGTTCACGAAGTAAAGATCCATTAGCCCGTCGTTGTTGTAGTCAAAGACGGCGACACCCGCCAACATGGCTTCTACCTGGTGTTTTCGCGGGGTCACGCCGTTGTTCATTTTGAAAGTGATGCCGCTCCGGCCGATCAGATTCTCGAAAACGATGGGCCCAGGCTCAGATGGGAGCTCCGGATGGGCCGGCGGCTGCTGAGCCATGAGACACCATCCGACCCAGCCCAGGAGCAACAGAAGACAGGTCCTGCGCACTGCCGGGATGCTCACTGAACCGCCTCTTCTTCTCACCCGCCCTGTTCGGCCGGAATCGCCCCTTTCTACGTCGCTGGACTCCATCCTGTCAATCGCTCGCCCTGGCCGGTTTGCTCTGCTCTTCCTTTTATGCCTAAGATTGCCTGGGGCGGCAGTCATTGTCCAAAATGCTCAAGTTGATGGGGAAACTTTCCGCGGCATGTTGCATCGGCCTTTGTTTTTCCACGCTAGCCCTCGCCGCAGAAGCCCAGGATCCGGCTCCCAAAATTGGGGATGAAGTGGAACAAGGCCTCGCCGCGGCAGAGTCCTCCTACACACAACAACAATATGCCGTGGCCGAGGCCGACCTGCATGCTCTCTTGCTGCGAGTCCCGCGGAATTATTCAGCCAATGAATTACTCGGCCTGGTGTTAACGGCGGAAGGCCGGGATGCCGAGGCTACCGCCTTCTTTGAGCATGCCGTTCGGATAAGTCCATCGTCTGTGCCCGCCCGGGAAAATCTCGCCGCGAACTATGCCAAGCGCAATAAAAACGCGCTTGCCGAAATGGAATTCAAGATACTCGTCAGGCTGGATCCGAGAAACTTCGATCTGCAACACAATTGTGGCGAGTTTTATATCAACCTCGGCAAGATCGCAGACGCCGTCGTGCCGCTCAAAGCAGCGCAACAACTGAGGCCCACCGACTATTCGAATGGATACGATCTCGCGCTTGCCGAAATGATGTCGGGCAGGTTGGCAGAGGCGCAAACGCAGGCCCAAAGTTTGTTGGCTGTAAAGGAAACTTCCGAACTGCATTCCATTCTCGCCGAGGTGTACGAGAAGCAGAATAAGTTCCTTCTTGCAGCGCAGGAATATCAGCACGCGGCAAAGATGGACCCCACGGAGGCGACCATTTTTGATTGGGGAGCCGAGCTTCTGCGGCACAAGAACCTGCAGGAGGCTGCCCAGGTATTTGAGAGTGGTGTCAACTTCTACCCTCAGTCCTGGCGTTTGAACACCGGCCTCGGCCTGGCTAGGCATATGCTGGGTGACGATCAGCATGCTGTGAATCCCCTGGTGCATGCGGTGGATCTCAACGCAGCCGATTCCAGGTCGTATTACTTTCTCTCTACACTCGGCCGCATTGCGGCGGATCAGGCTGCCCAGGTGACGGCCCGTTTTGAACGATATGCACGAGACTATCCAAAGTCGGCACAGGCACAGCTCTACTACGCGACCAATCTATGGCAAACGGACGAGGCTTCAAACCAGCCTACGAATACGGAGAAGATCGAGGGCCTGCTGAAAAAAGCGATAGCTCTTGATCCCACGCTGGCGCAAGCACATATGCAACTGGGCGTTCTTTATTCCCGCCGCGGAGACTATCCTCGTGCCGCCGCGGAATTTGAACGGACGATCAAGCTCGATCCAACCCTGGCCTCTGCACACTACCGGTTGGGGCAAGCCCTGATCCGAATGGGACAGAGAAAGCAGTCTGCGGAGGAGATGGAAACTTTTCGCAAACTTGACTCGGCCAGGAAGGAAGAAGACACGGTTGTTGCCTTTCTCCTGACAAGACAGGACAAACCGAAATAATGCCGAGAGCTCGGAGTGCCGCGCCGACTTGACAATGCCGATGTGGGTGGTGATACTTCTCACGGCTGATGCAAGCGTCATTGCGTACTGCGCATTCGGCCGGCCCTGCTGATTGAAGGGCTTGCGAGAGGTGATTCGTGATGGCGGAGTTGCGCCTCATGGTACCTGGAGAATCTTGCGGCCGCTCTTTGAACCGGATCGGGAAAGGACAAGGTTTTGAATCGCGGCTTCCTGTCTGGCTCGACCATCCCATGGACAGCACCCCCTTCGAAAACACAACGTTGGGCGCGACGCCATGCGGTTTTGGTGGCCGCCCTCGTATTTCTGAGTTTCACGCGCAGCGCGCATGCACAGTCTGGCCTACCCGAAGGACCGGGCAAGACAGTGGTAGAACGCATGTGCACTACCTGTCACGGACTGAACGTGGTCACCGGGCAAAGGATGACGAAGCAAGAGTGGGCCGACCAGGTAGACGACATGGTTGCCCGGGGCGCGATCGGCAGCGACGCAGACATCAGGCAGGTCGTCGATTACCTCTCCAGGAATTTCGGCAAGGGTAAACCACCCGCCAGCGAGGCAAAGCCAGCAGCCGAGGCAGCAAGCAGTGTCGAGGCCGCTTCTCCAGTATCCACGGCTCAAGCGGAAGCGGATAAGAATTGGCACGGTCCTACGACCGGTGTGACCTTTGCTAAGCTCCTGGACGCCAGACAAGAGCCTCAAAATTGGCTTACGTTCGGCGGGACGTACCAAAGCCTTCACTACAGCACGCTCAATCAGGTCACGCCTGAAAACGCCCACAACCTGGAGCTCAAGTGGGTCTTTCAGGCGCGCTGGCTCGATCCCTACGAAACCACGCCGCTGGTAGTCGACGGGGTTCTTTACACCATGCAGGGAGACGACGTGGTAGCGCTCGACGCCACCAACGGGCGCCTCTTTTGGATCTACAAATACACGCCTGTGTCGGACGCAAGGTTATGTTGCGGGCGCATTAGCCGAGGCTTGGCCATCCTCGGCGACACGCTGTACATGGCGGCCGTAGATGCGCACCTGATCGCGATCGATGCGAAAACCGGGCACCCGCTGTGGGACACCAAGGTTGCCGAGACGACCTCTGGCTACACCATGACCGACGCCCCCCTGGTCATCAAGGACAAAGTGATCGTCGGGGTCGCCGGGGGCGAGTATGGCATCCGCGGTTTCATCGCCGCCTACAACGCTCACACCGGCAAGGAAGCGTGGCGCTTCTACACCGTCGCCGGGCCGGGTGACCCCGGACGCGACAGCTGGGGCGGCGATTCGTGGAAGCATGGTGGTGGTTCCGTATGGACCACAGGCTCGTTTGACCCGGTAACTAACCTGACCTATTGGGGAGTAGGCAACGCAGGTCCCGACTACAACGGAGACGTGCGGCCAGGTGACAATCTCTACACGTCGAGCTTGGTTGCCTTGGATGCCGACACCGGCAAGTTGAAATGGTTTTACCAGGCCAATCCCCACAACGAATTCGATTGGGATGCGGTGCAGGTTCCACTGCTGGCCAACATTACCTGGCACGGCGAGCCGCGCAAAGTAATTCTCTGGGCCGATCGAAACGGATTCTTCTATGTGTTGGATCGAACCAACGGCGAGTTCCTGTTGGGCAAGGCCTTTGTCAAACAAAACTGGAACGTGGGCTTTGAAAAGAATGGACGGCCCATCATGGCTCCAGGCGCAAAATCCAGTACCGAGGGCACTCTCATCTTTCCCGACAATCAGGGAGGGACCAATTGGTTCAACCCTTCGTTCAGCCCGCGCACGGGATTGTTCTATCTGAATGCGCGCGAGAACTACTCATCCATATTTTTTAAAGGGCCGCAAGAATATGAAGAAGGCAACCGATACGATGGCAGAGGTCGCCATCCTTTCGGCTATCGAGCGATCGTTGGTGATGACGATGAGAAGTACACGGCGGTACGCGCTCTCGACCCACAAACCGGCGAACGCAAATGGGAGTTCAAGCTGAACACCGGCAACAGCCTGCACACGTTCGAGGGTTGGCAGACTGCCTTTGGCGCGGCTGGAATTTTAACCACTTCTTCAGACGTTTTGTTTACCGGTGGTAGAGAAGGCAACTTTGTCGCACTGGACGCGCGCAACGGATCGCTGCTTTGGAAGACGATCCTGGGTGGCCCGATGATCATGAATCCCATTACCTATGCAGTCGACGGTAAGCAGTACATCGCTGTGAATGCCGGCACCTCGCTGTTTGTCTTTGGCTTGCGTTGATGGAATTACTTCGATCCGAACGAGGGAATCAAGAGGAGTTATGAGCAACTGGGTAGTTAGCCTGGGTCTTGGCATGATCGTAAGCGGCATGCTGCTTGCTCAGGAACACAACGCCGGCGCTCACCAGAAAACGGCCGCCGAGACTCAGGTCCCAGGTGATCCAGCAAACGGCCAGGCCATTTTTGAAGGCAAGGGAGCATGCCTTTCCTGTCATCGGGTGGGAGACCGGGGTTCGCGGATGGGACCGAATCTGAGCGACATCGCCACCCAGCGAAGCGTTGAAGACCTGCAGAAGGCGTTGACCGATCCCAATCAGGAAGTTGCTCCAGAGAACCGGCTCTATCGAGTGGTCACCAAAGATGGGAAAGAGATCACCGGAAAACTTCTGAACCAGGGTATTTATAGCTTGCAGATGCTGGATTCGAAGCAGCATCTGGTTGCTTTCCAGAAATCAAACCTGCGCGAATTCAACTTCGTAAGAACTCCCCCCATGCCTTCTTACCGCGACAAGCTCACCGCCCCGGAGCAGACCGACCTGATCGCCTATCTCGCTACTTTGAAGGGAGTTGTCAAGCAATAGAAACGCACTGCATCATCTCTCTGCGCGTAGTCGCGGAGCCCCTCTTTATTCACAACAAATGACGGGTGCCCCACATCTCGCTCGTTTTTCGCGAGATGTGGGATACCACTGCGCTCAATCCGAAAGCATTAGGCTCACTATCAACACTTAAGGTCTAAATCCGTGGTAAACCGCCTCGGTCCGGCAACCACTCTCTATTGAGCCGTCACCCTTCCTTTGTCATTGGGAGCGCAGCCGAGGGATCTCCAGTTCTTTCCACGTGCCACCAATGCTACAACGTGAACATGAATTGTCATCCCGACCGAAGCGAAGCGTAGCGGAGGGACCTCCTGTTCCCACGCTTTCGTGGAAATGTTTTTCAACAGAGGAATCATGGGCCTGCGGCCCACCCAAGGTGATGAAAAACGCCGTCTGTCCAGCAACCGCGCTCCATGGAAGCTTCGCCCTCCCATTTGTCATCCCGACCGAAGCGAAGCGTAGCGGAGGGATCTGCAGTTCCGCGGATCTCTCCTGGAAATATTTTTCGACCGAAGCGGAGTGTAGGGACCTGCGATTTCTTTTGCTTGTTCTCGCACACCCTCTCTAGCTGAACGAAGTCGAATGGAGATATGCAGATTGGCGGCTATCGCAAATTCTCGATCCCATGTTGCGGTCGGAGCAGAAGCTTGACAACGAATCGAATCGAGTGATAGCGTCCATCTGATGCAAAATGCGTTGCGTACTGTGCACCTTGTTCTGATTCTCGTCGCGACGGTTTTTCTCTCATCTCCAGCGCTCGCTGCGGAGTTCCCGAGCGCCGAGATTTCGAATGGCCAGATCAAAGCCAAAATCTATCTACCCGATGCCGGCAAAGGCTTTTATCGTTCCACCCGTTTTGACTGGTCTGGCGTGATCGGGAGTTTGGAGTACAAGGGGCACCAGTATTACGGAGATTGGTTCCAGGAAATCGATCCCGCCGTCTACGACTTCAACTACAACGACAAGGGCGTCGTCTCCGCTCCCTTCACTGCGATGGTCGGTCCGGGCGAGGAATTCAACACGGCGGGCAAGGCGCTTGGATTTGACGAAGCTAAGCCTGGCGGAACATTCGTCAAAATTGGTGTCGGTGTACTGCGAAAGGCTGATGATTCGAAGTATGACCACTCCAAAACCTATGAGATCGTTGATGGGGGCAAGTGGACCGTCAAGAAAACGAGTAACTCAATAGAATTCACGCAGAACCTGTCCGATCCAGCGACTGGCTACGGCTACATGTACAAAAAAACCATTCGGCTGATACCCGGCAAGCCGGAGATGGTCCTGGAGCACAGCCTGAAAAATACCGGAACCAAAATCATCGAAACGACGGTATACGATCACAATTTCTGGACCCTTGACCACCTCCCGCCCGGTCCGGGCCTGGTGATCCGGTTTCCATTCCAACTGCAAACGACGCGGCCACCCCAGGGAAATTTCGCGGAGATCCGGGGCAATGAATTCGTCTACACCAAAACGCTTGCAGGCCGGGATCGTGTGGTCTCCAACTTCCAGGGCTTTGGTGGAACGGCCGCTGACTATGACATCCATGTGGAGAATCAGAAAGTGGGAGCCGGGGTCAGAATACGGGGAGATCGCCCGCTTTCAAACGTTGCCCTCTGGTCGATTCGCACTGTCATGGCGATTGAGCCGTATATCGCGATGAAGATCGAGCCCGGCAAGGAGTTCACCTGGAAACTTACCTACGACTACTACACCATGCAACCGAGTACGGGAATTAATTCAACTGGGAACTGAATCCACGCAATGCAAATTGCACTGTTCGCACTTTAGTCTTGACAGCCGGAATTACCGGGCAGGATAATTTCGCGGGTTCGGATCTTTGGTTCCGAGGGGTCACAGAACTACTGGGGCTTTAGATTTTCGAAAACTGGCCCGGCTTTAAGGGCACGACACGTTGTAGCTCCGTCCAACTTTACCGGGCGGACGCCACAACGATCTTTTTTGCAAACCTTCTACTGTGCATTGAAATTTGCGTAATACGCAAGGCAAACAGGAAGAAAGCGTTTACTGGCGACCATCTCGCAACTCGATACTCGCGGGCTGGGACGTCGCATCATCCGGGAACACGGCCAATCGCACTGAAAGTGAATAAGTGAGGCATTCGATGCGTTTATTTGGAGAAAAGATCAGAGGCACCCTCGTTGTCCTGGCAAATATCCTCTTGCTGTCTGCGCTATTGCATGCGCAGGTCGACACCGGACAAGTACTAGGCACGGTTCTGGATCAGCAGGGAGCGGCTGTTGCCGGTGCCCTGGTTACTCTCACCAACTCAGACACCAACGCCAGTCTCGCCGAGCACACGGATTCGCGCGGAGCATTTCAATTTGCCAGCACCAGAATCGGCAGGTACACGTTGACTGCGGAAGCCTCGGGTTTTGCAAAAGTTACCCAAACCGATGTCGTGGTCAGCATCCAGCAAAGCGTGGTCGCCAACCTCACCCTCAAGCCAGGCAGTGTGCAGTCCACCGTAGAGGTGACGACCGCGCCTGCCCAGCTCCAAACCGAAGATGCGTCGGTCGGAAATGTGGTTGCGGCGAAGACTATCAGCGATTTGCCGCTCAACGGAAGAAACTATACCTTTCTCGCGCAACTGAGTGCGGGCGTCACACAAGCCCAACAGGATACGCGCGGTCTGGCGGCGAATGGCGGCTTCTCCTCCAACGGGACTCCACCAAACCAGAACAACTATCTTCTCGATGGAGTCGACAACAACTCGAACCTTACCGATTACCTCAATGGCGCCTTCTACGTTTACCTGCCGTCAGTGGATTCGCTCCAGGAGTTCAAGGTCCAAACCAGCAACTTCAGCGCCGAGTTCGGCCGCGCCGCGGGTGCTGTTCTGAATGCCACCACCAAATCGGGAACGGATCGATTTCACGGAAGTGCATTCGAATTCCTGCGCAATGACGCGCTCGATGCACGCAACTATTTCGAATACGGCCCCAAGGGCGAGTTTCGTTTGAACCAATTTGGTTTTACCCTGGGTGGCCCCATCTTTATCCCGCATCTGTATGACGGAAGAAAACATAAAACCTACATTTTCGGGGACTATCAGGGAAACCGCATCATCCAGGCCAGTCCGATCACTTCGAGTGTTCCAACGGCATTGGAGCGGTCCAGCGGTTACACCAACTTCGCGGAACTGATCTCCGGGCAGAGTGGCACCCGAACCGATCTCCTGGGCCGCACGACTGCCGTAGGGCAGGTATTCGACCCGGCGACCACTCGCACCGTGACTGCGGGTCAGGTCGATCCGGTTACGGGCCTCACGGCGAATGGAACCGGCTTCGTGCGCGAGCCATTTCCAGGCAATCAAGTTCCGGCATCTCGTTTGGATCCCAACGCGATCAAGTTGCTGAACACTTATCCCTCGCCCAATCTTCCCGGAGTATTTTCCAACTACTCGAGTGCGCCCAACCTGGTAGACACCGTGAATCAAGGAGACATCAGGGTTGATCAGGTGACTGGGCAAAAGGGGCAAGTTTTCGGGCGCATCAGCTACCTCAGGGAGCCCACCTTCATACCGCCTCCGTTCAACACCGTCGCCGCCGGGGGCGCCTTCGCAACCGGCAGTCAGATTAATGACGCGAAAGACGATGTACTCGGATGGACGTTCCTTATCTCACCAACGTTGGTGAATGAAGCGAGAGGCGGATATTCGCGTATAGGCACTTCGCGTTATCAACCCTTCGCTTCCGATCTCACCATCCCGGGCCAATATGGGATTCAGGGCATTCCGCAATTCCCCAATAACGGTGGCTTACCGACCTACAATCTCGCAGGGCTGAGTCAACTTGGGGCCTCTCCGTGGTTGCCAACTTCAGAAACCGGGACCGTGGTGCAAGCTACGGAGAACCTGACCAAGATCGCAGGAGCGCACAGCTTCAAAGGCGGCTTTGCGTTCCAGAGGGCAGCTATTTCGTTCTTCCAGCCGGCATACGGCCGTGGCAATTTCACCTACAGCGGCAGATATTCCGATGTTGCCAACACGGCAGCCTCGCAAGCCGGCAGTAATACCACGATTGGCACCGGAGGCGGAAATACTGGTCTCGCGCAGATGTTGCTGACCCCCACCCCCGGGAGCGTTCCAGGAGCCTTCGACAATGTCGGAGGAGCCGACGGGTCGGAAGCCTCCAATGCGGCGGATATTGCCATCACGCGGAATTACTATGGCATTTATGGTCAGGATGACTGGAAAGTTTCCTCGCGTCTCATCTTGAACCTCGGTCTGCGTTGGGAATTCATCGGTCACGGTGTATCCGCGGGAGATCAGCAGGCAAACTTCGTTCCCCCGATCGGCAATCAGGGCCCTGAGTTCCTGATGTCGACGGCGGTTTGTAATAAGAATCTATCCACATCGTTCCTTGCCTTGACGGCAAAGGACGGTATCACAATCAAATGTTCTGGCATCCCGGGTTTGGTGAATACCCCCAAGAATAATTTTGCACCGCGGGTCGGATTTGCCTATCGGTTGGAGAAGAATCTCGTGCTTCGCGGAGCGTTTGGACTTTTCTACGGAGCTCCGAACAACGGCGACAACCTGGGAACAGCCGGCAACTATCCTTTCTCCTATAACTTCTCCTACAGCGCTCCGGACTCTGGTCATCCCCTCACTTACCCAACCGGTGCGATCGCGACCCTGGAGTCCGGGCTCAGTGCGATCAATTTCGTGCCGCTGAATGTGAACGCTGAGGGTCTCGGGCTCAGCGGTGTGCAACTCACTTACAAGACACCTTATTTTCAGGCTGACAATCTCGCCATTGAATACCAGATATCCTCGACCACCACCTTCACCTTAGGTTATGTGGGCAACCAGGGGAGGCACCTGGCAGTGTTTGCGGGCACCAATAACGTCAGTCAGATCCTGCCGCCTGCTTTCAACCCTCAGGCCTACATCCCCTGGCCCGATTTTGCCCGTGGTTTCGGCTACAAAATCACAGGCGCCAACGGCAATTACAACTCTCTGCAAACCAGTATCCAACGCCGTGTGACGCATGGTTTGACCATGTTGGCCAACTACACCTGGTCCAAATGCATGACCGACGCGCGCGATGGCCTCGACAACAACATCGGTGGATACAGGGCGGTGGATCTACCGGGATTTGGAATTCACGGGGACTATGGAGAGTGCGACTACAACGTGCCTCAGATGTTCCATGCAAGCGGGACCTATGAATTACCATTCGGCCGCGACCAGAAGTTCCTGGGAGGTTCACCAAGGTTTGTAGACGCTCTGGTGGGTCACTGGACGGCAAATACCATCATCACTCTGCAAAGTGGCCAACCATTTACCGTCCCGTGTACGATCGCGACCGCGGCCGGCGTTGGATGTTACGCAAACACCACCGGGATTGATCGCTATGGACCACAGCACGATGTGAACCAATGGATGAATCCTGCGGCGTTTGCCAATCCAGCGACGGTCACGCAAATTGGAGAAGGCGGGTTCGCAGCTCTGGGAGGTCAGGGAAGTCAGGTTCTCGGTCCAGGTTTCCATCGGATGGACTTGTCGTTTCTCAAGCAGATTCCAATCTGGGAGGACTTCCGCGCGGAATTCCGAGCTGAAATCTTCAACCTGACCAACACCCCCCAGTTCGGACTGCCAGGATTCTCTGGACCGGGTGTCGTGGCCGCCCCGGGCTCCCTGGACTTTACCAACACCGCTGCTTTTGGCCGGATCACAGCGACCCGCGATGGAGCCTACGATCAACGTGAGGTGCAGTTAGCGCTTAAACTTTATTGGTAAGCTTCGTTCCAGGCGCGATGTTGCACTGCGCAATATTGGCGGGCAGGTCTTGATACGTGTGGGGATATGGATCCCGCTCATTGAGGCTTGCCCGCTGTGAACGCGGCGGTGTCGCGTACTCTGGAACTGCATGCATTTCGCGAAGTTCATTAAGCTTCGCTGACAAGGGAAAAGCGATGTCTGGGAAACGTCTTTTGCGTTTGGCAACGTTCGTATTTTTCGGTTCTCTGCCGGTCTTTGCAGTGGGTCCATCCTTCCATCCAGACTACAAGTTCACTGGCTCAACTCTCGACGGTTGGCACACCGTCGGACCGGCCGAGTGGCGTGCGGAGAACGGTGAGATCATCGGAACGCCCAAACAGGGCCGCGGCGGTTGGCTTGTGCTTGATCGCTCGTATCAGGACATCGGTGTCTATACGCAATTTCGTTGTACCGGAGCTTGCGAAACCGGGGTATTGTTGCGCGCGGAAAAGACGCCAACCGGCATGAAAGGTATTTACGTAGCGCTTAGCGAACCGGACCTCTCCTCTTACGGCGTGAGCCTCGATGCCCAGGGGCAGATCGTAGAGCGTAACAAATTGAGGTATGGCGGCGGACTGGAGCGAATCGCGCCGCCACCGGGTCCCAACCCTCCGCACCCGTACCATCCGCCGGCCGCCACCGTGAAGTTGCCTTTTGAGCGCCCGGATAGCGAGTTGCGACCCACAGACTGGAATCAGGCCGAGATTCTGTTCGATGCCAATATCGTACGCACTTTTCTTAACGACGGTCGCGAACACGGTGCCGTGGGGGACGAAGGATACGGGCCCATTGCACTTTACGTTGGTGGCAGTGGCCAGGTCCGTTTCAAGGATCTGGCCTATAAAAACCTGGGTGTTAAGTCCCATTATCCTGATCAGACGTCGAGTAACTTTCGCAAGCAGCAACTGAGCGACTTCTATTATTCATGGAGCTCCACAGCGGCAGACTTCAACCATGATGGCATCCTGGACGTCGTTTCCGGCCCTTACATCTACTACGGGCCCGATTACAACAAGACGAGGGAGATGTACCTTGCCGAAACCGTAAATCCTTCCACCAAATTTGCGACCGATGCCTGGATGCAATTCGCTGCAGACTTTACCGGCGATGGCTGGCCCGATGTGATTACCGTGAGCTACGGCGCGGAAAATGGCGGCGTCTTCCTGTACGTAAACCCTAAGGGGGAAGACCGCCGTTGGGACAAATACAAAGTAGTCGACGACGTCCAAAGCGAAATTGCGGTATTGCGGGATGTGGATGGAGACGGTAAGCCCGAGGTGGTCTACATGGGTGACGGGCAGGTCCGATATGCAAAGCCCGATCCAGCGAATCCCACGGGACAGTGGATTGTGCACAATGTTTCCGAAAAAGGATACGCTACCGCCCACGGCATCGGGGTAGGCGATATCAATGGCGACGGCCGAATGGATATCGTGAATCCCTACGGCTGGTGGGAGCAGCCGGCGGCAGGTAGCAACCAGGAGACGTGGACTTATCATCCGGAAGTCTTCGCCCGGTACGGACGCGGCATCATGGGCGGCAGTGTCATGGCAGTTTACGATGTCAATGGCGACGGTCTGAACGACATCGTGACAGTGCTCAATCCGCATGGCTGGGGCATGGCGTGGTTTGAGCAGAAGCGCGACCCACAGGGAAAAATTTCATTTGTGAAGCACATGATCATGGATGACTTCTCTACCCAAAACGCGGGGAATGTAGTCTTCTCTGAGCCCCACGGCACTACGTTTGCAGACGTCGATGGCGATGGTGTGCCCGATTTTATTGTGGGTAAGCGGTATTGGTCTCATCTTGACACCTATCTTGACCCGGATCCTTATGGTCAACCCGTCCTGTATGTGTATAAGACGGTGCGAAATCCGAAAGCGCCCGGAGGCGCGGAGTTTGTACCCGAACTCATTGACAATCATTCCGGTGCGGGCTCAGATCTGCTTGCCGTCGATCTGAATAAAGACGGCGCCATGGATATCGTCACCGCGACCCGGTTCGGCACATTCATTTACTGGGGTAAGCCAAAGAAATAAGATAGACGACGGGCCGCCATCCAAACAGGAGGCACTGAGACAACGCATATAAAGTGGCGCGGCTGTGTGGAGGGGTGTGATGGGCCACACCGTAGAAATCGCCGAGCGGGGCCCGCTCAAGGGTGGGCTCACTCACCTCCGGCATGTGCCGCGGTAGTATCGCCCGGATAGTTGAAGAAGAGTTGATTGCCGTCGGGATCGTCGACCACAAGCAGCCGGTAGCCCCACGAACCATCTTTGACCGGAACGCCCTTGGCCTCGAGTTCCGCGCGTAGCGCGTCCAACGCGGCGGCCGCGGCCTCGCGCGTCTGTGGCTCGACGTTGAGCGAAATGAACATCAGCCCCTTGCCGATCTTCTCCGGCCACGTGTCGGCCAGGATAAGCGCGCAGCCCTGCCGGTCGACCTGGGCAACATGCGCTCTGCCGTCCTCGTCGTAGCGCCAGGGGCTCGTGAAGCCAAGCCCGTTAATGTAAAAGCGGAGCGAGGCCTCAACATCCGTTACGTGTAGGACGGGGCGCGCGAACCAGTCTGTCATGCTCTCCATATTCTCAAATCCAGATAATTACGTGCTCGTCACGAACGTTGACCGGTGGCCGCCTTATCGCGGTGAGGCGGGCGAGCCTGGAGCGGCCCCGGGGGCCGGGTCCTCGCGGGGTGAGGAAACGGCGCGCAGGCTGAAGCTCGCGATCGCGGCGGGACGGGAATTCCGACGCACCTGAAGTGTGCCCAGGACCTCATTCGTCCAGGCGCTCTGGTCGTGGAGTCGGAAGACCAGGATGCCGGGCTGGACCTCTTTGGCAGAGAGCAGGCTAAAGCCGCCGGTCTGCCGCCGGAGTTCCAACTGTGCGGCGGTCGCGGGGGCGAGAGCAACATTGGGCAAAGCAGTCGCAAGCGCGGGGAAGGATGCCTGATTAAAGGCGGCAAGCCAGTTGTAGAGCAGGTGGCCGGCGGGGCTGTTGGGGATAAAGCCAACCTGGTCGCCGGAGCGGGGAAGGCGAATGAGGATGGTGGGGTGAACGCTGCTGACGTGGTCTCCGCGGCGGGCGGGCACAGGAGCGTCGCTGGGATCGCCGAGGACAACGGTGTCGATCTGGTCGGGATCGTCATCGTCTTTCGCGCCGGCCGCAGGGGTGCCTCCGGATGTGGCGCTCGCGGAATGATCAGCGCCGGATCCGCCGGCGCTGAAATGTGCATGCCCGCCGTGACTCAGGGCATAGAGGACCGAGGAGAGCCCACCGGCGGCGACAACGATAGCCAGCAGGATGGCTGCGGGGCGGAGCGGCTGGCGGGCCGTGATATAGAAGCTGGGAGCGGTGAGTAGGGGGAGAACGGTGGGCTGGCGATCCTGCATGAGCGGGTCGCACTCGCGCTCTCCCAGTGCGGGCCGGGTTGGAGGAGATCCGGCGAGGTTGGTCACACTAATAGTGTAGACGCGCTGCCAAAGTGTGGCGTGAGCTGATCACGCCACGGAAGCACCACGATCTTTTGCTGAGCTATGTCGGGGCCGCCCTCGCCATCCTCACCGGTAGCTTGCCGCGCGCCTCCTCACCGCGGAGATCGTGACCTTCGAGTTGCTGGTCTGGATTCTGAATGCGCTTCAATCTGCCTCACCGGTGCGATCTACGATTTCAATTCGCTCAGCTTCTTACCAACCGCGCCGGGTCCGAAATTGATGTGAGCGTCCTTAATCGAAAGTCCCACTACTTCGATACGCTTCAGATCCCGTGTTCCGATCCCGGCTTCTTCCGCCAGACGCAGCGAGTTGTCGCCTCGGATGAACGGAGAAGTGCCGCGCTCCGCATACGGATCGTAGCCCATCACTGCCATCCCGACAGCGTCTACATTGACCGCGTTGCGGCCGGCGATGATCACGCCCGGCGTCATCTTTTCCAGGCCAGGAAGCCACGGACCTTCCCCTCCCCGCACCGTCTCGACGCCATCCACGATCGCGATATCAATTGGCCGGATGCCGTTCTGATCAACCAGAATGCGCGGAACCCGATACCCCGGATCGCGCGGCGAATTAGGGTGCAACTCGGCATCCACTACCGAAGGCGCAGGTGTCGTTCCGTTGTGCAGCACTGGTCCGCGCTCCTGCGTCGGCCGCTCGTTCCCGCTAGGCCCGCAGTCCCCGCCATACAACGAGCAGGGCGTATTGCCGAAGTTGTTCTTCATCGTCATGGTCACGCCTGCAATCCAATGGTTCTTCAGCTTCGCCATCGAAGCGTATACGTCGCACTGATAGAACGCCGGGTTCAGGTGGTATGCCGGATAGGCGTACCCGCCCCAGGGCACTTTCACGCGCACATATTCCTTGTAGTTGCCCAGGTTCTGCACGTTTTCCCAAACCACCGGCATGCCCATGTTGTTAATCGCCTTTACGTCCAGGCCGTACCGTGCCCATAGCGCCAGATCCTGATCGGCCGGGAAGAAACTTTCAATCATGCGAACCCGCCGTGCACCCGCTTTGGCAAACAGATGCACCGTCGCCGCCACCGTCTGCGCATTCGTCCGATAAGGAAGCTCAGGTGTTAGTGGCCAGTTTTTCGGATTCCCCGTGAGATTGAGCTTGAGCGCAACCGTCTTCCCCCGCACCAACTTCTCGATGCCGCCGATCTGATCGAACGCCTTCGAGAGTTGCTGCTCATACTGCGCATAATCGCGGCAACGCACGATCGCAACCTGGCTCGCTGGAGCCTCGGCCTGCATCAGCTTCGGCATGACAAGTGCCCCCAGAGTCGCAGCACCCGTGGTGGCCAGCATCTCTCGTCTGTTCATGTCTTTCGCCTCCTCGACACTATGCTACTCGGGTATGATCGATTGCGCGTGCCTTATTTAATATCCAGGCGGTCATTTGGTAAGCTCCTCGCCGCAGCCCCGCTCGCCAGAGCTTTCGCCCCGGTCGTAAGAGCGTTCGCCGAAAACCGCAACATGTTCCTCTCCTTGAACAGCGTCCTGTTGCAGGGTCGCGTTCACTGGCCTGACTTCGCGCGGTTGGCCGCGCAAATTGGCTTCCCCGGCACCGACATCATGCTGCGGCCGGCCATGCAGGCCGGCGTCAGCGCGACCAACGGCCTGCTTGCTGGCCTTAAGATCAGGCCGGCCATCATCGAGTTTCCGGTCGAATTCCGGAAAGACGACGCCACCTTCCGTGCCTCGCTCGCCCAGCTCGACTCTGCCGCCCAGTTCGCTGCCGCGATCCACTGCCCGCGCATGATGACGTACATCATGCCCTCGAGCGATACGCCAAAAGACGAACTGCGCCAAATCTATAAGCAGCGGTTTACAGAAAGTGCCAGCATTTTGGCGCGCTCCAACGTCCGCCTCGGACTTGAGTTTCTAGGTCCGCTCGAACTGCGCAAAGCGTACAAATACGAATTCATTTGGCGCATGAACGATATGCTCGCGTTCGCCAAAGAATGTGGTCCCAACGTCGGACTGCTGCTCGATTCCTGGCATTGGCACCACGCAGGGGCCACCCCGCAGGACATCATCGCCGCCGGCCGCGATCGCATCGTGCATGTCCATTTCAATGACTCGCCGAACCTGCCTCCAGACCAGATCCACGATAATCAGCGTCTGCTACCCGGCGAAGGTGTCATCAACTTGACCGGCTTTTTGCAAGCGCTCCAAACCATCCACTACAACGATGCGCTTAGCGTAGAAGTCTTCGGGCGAACGAAAGACATGACACCGGAAGCAGCCGCGAAAGCCGGCCTCGATAGCTCACTTGCTGTCTTTCGTAAAGCCGGAGTGCCCGAAGGCTGAAGGCACAAACAAAGCCTCTACATTGATCGGTGGCAGTTTTCCAGCCGACGCACGGCCTTGCCTGGCTCGAGCAAATTTGTCATCTCGCTTTGCCCCCTGCGCCCCGGCGTGCCGTGGGAGCAGCTGACTTGCCTGCGCCACGTCAAGAGGGAATGAACATGGGGAAGCGGTGTTTGCAATCCAGGCCCAGAGGGCCGGCACCAAAAATCAGCCCAGCCCGGAAGGGCTGGATTCCTTATGCACGGGAAATGCGGGATACGACCGGGAGATCCACTCCCCCAAGATATTGCTGGATTCGCTCTCGCTCTCTGCTCGATATGGGCCGAAGAGGCGGCGTAAGCGTAGCCCCGCATATTCCCAGGATCGACAGTGCGGCTTTGAGCCCGCGGACCGGGTTGTGGGGATCGTCCGCGGAGCGATAGACAGCGTTATCGAATTGGATCACCTGCTCATGAAGCGCGGCAACGCGTGTGACGTCGTGTGCGGCGGCGGCTTCATACAGCTCAACGAAAAGTCGCGGGCGGACATTGGAACCGCCGGCCATGCCACCGTGAGCTCCCATGAGCACGGCTTCCGCCAACAGGTCATCGGGTCCAACCAGAAGGCTGAAGTCGGGCATCGACCGGAAGCCCTCCCTCACCGCGTGAAAATAACCCATGTTCAAGCCGCTATCTTTAAGCCCCACGATGTTGGGTTCGGCAGAAGCCTCGATCGCGGTTGCGACTTCAAGCCAAAGGCGCGTGTTTAATGGGGCATTGTAGAGAAACAGGGGAAGAGGCGAATCCGCTGCCAGCCGCTTGAAGTATTGCAACAGATCCGCTTGCCCAACCTGGTAGTAGTAAGGCGGCGCAGCGACGACCGCCAACGCACCGTATTCATAAGCCTTGGCAGCCATGCGCAAAGCGTCCTGGTACGAGGTGTCCGTGATCCCAACGATCACGGGTACACGGGAGCCGGCATGTTCACAGGTTTGCTGGATCAGCGCCGAGCGCACGTCGTAGGGCAGGTTTGGCGCCTCTCCCGTCGTGCCCAGAATAAAGATTCCATGAACCCCGCCTTCTATCAGGTGTTCGACCAGCCGCTCCAGACCTTTCGAGTCCAGATTTAGGTCCTGATCGAGCGGGGTGGCCATGGCAGTAATGACGCCGCGTAGCGGGCTAGGCAATTTCTTCTTCAAGAGCGCCTCCTGACTGGGCCCGGAGCCTGACTGGGCCCGGAGAATGATAGCATCGCCCTCGGAGGGTAATAAAATCCGAACAGGACGGGAGTGCGACGCCAAAGGATGAGTATCGAGCACACGGTGTTGGTGGTGACGCAAGACAACGATCCCCAGTTGAGCATGTTGAAAGATCTGCGACACATTGTAGGTCGCAAACCAGACGATTTTGCCGGCGCGGTGAACGATCCTGTGGTCATCCTTGCCTGGTCGGGGCCACGGGCGGTGTTGCGCGATGTTTTTCACATATGCAAAGACGTTCGCTGGGTTCATTCGCGCTCCGCAGGATTAGACAACGTGCTCTTCCCGGAGTTGGTCGCCAGCGATGTTCCGCTCACTAACGGGAGCGGGGTGTTCAGCCAGTCGCTGGGAGAATTTTCGCTCGCCGCGATTCTGTATTTTGCCAAGGATTTCCGGCGCATGATTCGCAACCAGATGGCGGGAGAGTGGGACCAGTTCGACGTGGAAGAGATCTCCGGTCAAACCGTCGGCATTGTCGGCTACGGGGATATCGGCCGCGCAGTGGCGAAGCGTGTGCGGCCCATGGGAATGACGGTGTTAGCACTCAAGAGACACGCCCCAGAGGCGCCCGATCCCTTGATCGATCAGTTCTATAAACCGGAGCATTTGTTGGCCATGCTTGCGCGCTGTGACTACGTAGTGGTCTCGCTCCCGCTAACGCCGGAGACCCATCACCTGATCAGCGACAAGGAGTTCGCCGCCATGAAGCCGGCTGCGGTGGTGATCAACGTAGGGCGTGGTCCGGTAATCGACGAGGCGGCGATGGTGCGGGTTTTGACGGCAAAACGGATTAAGGGTGCAGGGCTCGATGTGTTCGAGCGGGAGCCGTTGCCACCGGGCGACCCCATGTATCGCCTGGAAAACGTATTGTTGTCGCCCCATTGTGCAGACCACACCAAGGATTGGCTCAACCAGGCGATGCGTTTCTTCCTGGAGCAGTATCGCCGATTTTCAAACGGAGAGGCGCTCGAGAACGTGGTCAACAAGAGCCTGGGCTATTAAATGGACGATCGCAAAAAACTACGCAGCAGTCTCTGGTTCTTTGACCGCGACGAACCCGGCGAAGCAGCCGTCTACCTGGAACGTTACAGCAATTACGGTCTCACCCGCGCAGAGCTCCAATCCGGAAGGCCGATTATCGGCATCGCGCAGAGTGGGAGTGACCTGGTTCCGTGCAACCGGATCCACGTATCGCTTGCGGAGCGAGTCAAGGCCGGTATACGCGATGCCGGCGGACTGCCGTTTGAGTTTCCCACCCATCCAATCCAGGAGACGGGCAAGCGGCCCACCGCCGCGCTCGATCGCAACCTCGCCTACCTTGCGTTGGTTGAGATTCTGGCCGGGTACTTCTTCGACGGTGTAGTGCTCACCACAGGATGCGACAAGACCACTCCCGCGGCTCTGATGGCCGCGGCTACGGTGAATCTTCCCGCCATCGTGCTGTCGGGTGGCCCCATGCTCGACGGTTATGTGAACGGTAAGCTCGCAGGCACTGGGCTTGTGCTTTGGGAAGCGCGCCGTCAATTGGCCGAGGGCCAGATTACCGGCGAGCAGTTGGTCGACAGAGTGCTCGAGGGAATACCAAGCGCAGGCCATTGCAACTCCATGGGCACGGCGCTGTCGATGAATTCGCTGGCTGAGGCTTTGGGAATGTCGCTGCCGGGCTGTGCGACCATCCCCGCGCCCTATGCGGAAAGGGGCAGGATGGCCTATCTCACCGGGCGCAGGATTGTGGAGATGGTGAGCGAAGATCTCACCCCCAGTAAGGTTCTTACCCGGGAGGCGTTTGAGAATGCGATCGTAGTTAACTCTGCGATTGGCGGCTCTACCAACTGCCCACCACACATCATCGCCATCGCGCGCCATGTAGGGGTGGACCTGGACATTCGGGACTGGGAGCGAGTAGGCCATCAGATTCACCTGTTGGCCAACCTGCAGCCGGCGGGGCAATTTCTCGGCGAGGCCTACCATCGTGCCGGCGGGGTGGGCGCGATCTTCGGCGAGTTGATGCAGGCGGGCAAGGTTCGCACCGGCGCGCTCACTGTGACCGGGACGACGATTGGAGAAAGGTACAAGGGTGCGCGCAGTCTGGACACCAATGTGATCCGAACCTATGACAATCCTCTGAAACAGAACGCGGGTCTGGTGGTGGTTTCCGGGAATCTGTTTAGCTCCGCACTGGTCAAAACGTCGGTGATCAGCGATGAGTTCAGACGCCGGTATCTGTCCCAGCCGGGGAACGAGGACTGCTTTGTTGCTCGGGCGATTGTCTTTGACGGACCGGAGGATTACCGCAAGCGTATCGAAGATCCCTCGCTCGAGATCGATGAACATTCCATCCTGGTAGTGCGCGGAGCAGGGCCGGTGGGTTATCCGGGCTCGGCGGAGGTGGTAAACATGACGCCGCCCGGGAGGCTCATTCGGCAGGGAATTCGCATGCTGCCGTGCATGGGAGACGGAAGGCAAAGCGGCACCTCCGACAGCCCATCGATCCTGAATATCTCGCCCGAGTCAGCGATTGGCGGGAACCTCGCGATTCTCAAGACAGGTGATCAGATCAAAGTCGACTTGAAGCAACGGCGTGTAGATGTGTTGCTGTCTGAGGAGGAGATTGCGGCTCGCCGCGCTTCCCTCAAGCCTGAGGCGATCACCAATCAGTCGCCATGGCAGGAGTTTTATCGGTCGAATGTTGGCCAATTGGAAACCGGAGCCTGCCTGGAATTTGCCGTGAAGTATCACGATCTGCGCAAGGTCGTTCCCCGCCATTCGCACTAACAGCGATTGATGCGATTGCAACGGGATGCATCCATAGGCCGGTGGTTGGCTGATTCGGTTGGCCGAAACGAAAAGCGTACACAAGAGCCTAAAGGCCGGATGGCTTTGCTGAGTTTCGGTACGGGCTAGAGCGGGTGTGTGAGACTAGCATTTCCAAGACGCTTGTCATCGGCCGGACGATCGATTCAAATCTGCGGAACGCGCGATTCTTTCCGAGTCACGGCTCCAATGCTTTGTATCAGGGCACAACTTTACAGGCTGCGGAAAAATTGAATTTTTGAAGGGGACGGCCTTCAGACCGCCCGTAAGCGATTGCAAATCTGTTCGGCTTTAGACGGGGGGACCGGTTTCGCTCCCTGTTCGACCTTTTAAACTCCAGGTACGGGCTTTTAGCCCCTGAGGGCAGCTTTTCGCAGGGCCTGCAGATAACATTTCCTCAAGGCTTTGAAAGCTCGTACCTGCCTGACTGTTCTGCTGCTGGCGTGATATGCATTGACCTGTGTTACAAGAAATACTTATGGAAAAGCCGGTGCGAGTAGGATTTGTCGGTTCGCGTTTTGCGGCAAAGTTTCATTGGGAAGCCATCCGCCGTGTCTACGGAGTACCCATCGACATAGTTGGCGTGACCTCAAAGACGCCCGAAGCACGGGACGCCTTTGCGCGCGAAACGGGCATTCACGCATTCGAGACATTTGCCGAGCTCTGCGCTGCGGTAGACGTCGTGGATCTCTGCACTCCACCCTCCTCCCACGAGGAACTCGCAATCCAGGCTCTCGGCCAGGGCAAGCACGTCATCATCGAAAAGCCGCTGACCGGATATTACGGCGCCGGCTCTTCGCCCAAGGCCCTCATGCTTGCCGAGGCCATGGCAAGTTGTGATCGGATTATCGCCGCCGCCAAAGCCAGCGCCGGGAGGGTGTGTTATGCCGAAAACTGGGTGTACGCTCCCGCGATCCAGAAGGAGCGGGAGATCATCCAGAAGAGCGGCGGCCAGATTCTACGCATCCTTGGGGAGGAGTCTCACGGGGGATCCCATTCTCCCTACTATGGCCGCTGGAAATTCTCCGGTGGCGGCTCGCTGGTCGGCAAGGGGTGCCATCCGGTCAGCGCAGCGCTTTATTTGAAGCGCGTAGAAGGCCAATCTCGAGATGGAGTACCCATAAGGCCGGCCACGGTAAGCGCCCGCACGCATGAGATCACGCGGCTGCCAAATTACCGCGATGAAGGTTTTCTCCGCACCGGTTATGACGATATCGAGGACTACGCGCAGACTCACATCACCTTCTCTGATGGAACCGTAGCGGATATCTTTGCCTCGGAACTAGTCATGGGCGGAGTCTATAACTGGCTGGAGGTGTTTTGTAACAATCACCGTACCCGGTGCAATATGAACCCGGTCAATGCTCTCGAAACCTTCAATCCCAGGGAAGATATTTTCGAGGATGTTTACGTGGTGGAGAAGATCAGCACCAAGCAGGGGTGGAGTTGTCCTGCGGCGGATGAGGCTTGGCAGCATGGGTATCCGCAGGAATTTCAGGACTTTATGGAAAGTTTTTATCTCGATCGCGAACCGCTGTCGGGGATCGAACTGGCACGGGATACGATCGCGGCTCTCTACACCGGGTACTTGTCCGTGGAGCGCGGCGGTCTTGAGGTTGCAGTTCCGAGTTAGGCGAGGGAACATTCTTTGTCATGCCTGTGATTCTGGATTCGCATCGTGTTTCCACACGTCGTTCGGGCTAACCCAAGCCGCCGCCAGCGGCCCGTGCGCTGCAGAACCTTCCGATCGGATGGCTACTCGGAGCGCGGGCCAGCACACCTTAGCCCACTCCTGGAACTGTGCGGGGTGCCGAATCGTCGAGGCCCGGAGGGCCGTCCGCCAAACGTCAGCCTAGCCCGGAAGGACTGGGTGCCATCTTGCCCTGCTTCCCGGGCGACGCAGGGCGCAGCCTCGCTCTGGATAGGTTCTCCATTGTGCCGGGCGGATAACCGGTAGATTCCCGCACCACCAGGTGGGTATCGATCTTGTATTCGCGATGGGGGACCGTGCCTTCCACATGAGCGCGCAGAGCCGTAACCGCGGCGTGCGCCAACTCCAGACGAGACATCTGAATTGAGGTAAGTGGGGGAATCGTCACCCTGGACATATGAATGTCGTCAAAACCAATGACTGACAGATTGTCGGGTACCCGCAAATGTGCGCGATAAACCTTGTGGAGAACTCCGATGGCGGTCATGTCGTTGGAGCACATAACCGCGGTGGGTAGCTTCTTGCCGGTCAGCAGGCTTTCCATGGCGTGGATACCGCCCTCCAGCGTGTGATCGCCCTCGATGATCCACGCCGGGTTCTGAGGAATCCCACACTCGCGAAGCGACTGGGTAAAAGCATCGAGGCGCGATTGCGCAGAGTGCAGCCGCTTGGGGCCGGAGATGAACGAGATGTTTCTGTGCCCGAGTGCGGCGAGGTGTTGCACACCCTGCCGAATACCATGATGGTAGTCGACTTTCAGAAGGCTAATGCCTGGGCGCTCCGGCCCCACGTCGACGAAGACCAGGGGAATATTGCGCTCCGCAAGTTGTTCCAGCAGGGGCTCCTCGATGCCGAACGTCATGACTGCCACGCCCTCGACCTTGCGCTCCAGCATCCGGCGGATGCAAAGCGCCATCCGCTTGGGATCATAGTTGGTCGAACTTACCAGAATTTCGTATCCGCTGGCGACCGCGATATCCTCGAAACCCTGGATCAGCTCGGGGAAGAATGGGTTGGTAATTTCAGAAACGATCAGACCAAACAGCCAACTTCTTCCGGAAACCAGGGCTCGCGCCTGCGTGTTTGGGAAGTAGTCGAGTTCGCGGATCGCATCCCACACCCGCTTGGCCATCCTGGCATTGACGGTGGGGTTGTGATTAATTGTGCGGGAGACCGTGGCAATGGAAACCTTCGCTCGCTCAGCCACCGTCCGTATATCCATAAGCGCCGGCTTTTTGCTAGAGCCCCGCTTCGTCTTGGGCACACGCTTAACCATTCGATAAAGTGAGAAATTGTTTCCAACACTACGCCGTCCGGAAAAAATAGTAAATGGAGACCTGACAGCCAATGAAGCCAAAGTCTACTTTCGTCTTTCAGAGTAAAGGTTTACCGGTAGTAAGAGAATTCCGCTAGGCCCTCGCCCTGCACCCCTAAGATCTATCGCAACCAGCGAACCCGTGGGTGCCCCACATCTCGCTCGTATTTTGCGGGATGTGGGATACCGCAGCAGTGATTTGCGAAGATTTGTGGTTAAGCAAAATTCAGAGGGTGGGATTCGTGGAATCCCATATCTCGCAAAACACGAGCGAGATATGGGGCACCCAGGGGTTCCTCTGCCGGGGAGGATCCAGTCGACAGAACCGGAGCGCGGCGGACTGAGGTGGTGGTACCGGGTTTGGAGAAACTGCGACCCCATTAATCCGCAGATATGCGTTCGACAGCAACCGGTGCGGGAGCCCGCCATTGAAAGGCGAAGAGGGTGAGCAGATATGCGGATCCGGACGCCAGGAAAATGAGCAGGGCGTAATTCGTCCACAGGATCCCCACGAAAAACGTGAAGAGTACGCTGCCAACGGCTCCGACCGCTCCACCTATTCCGACGACCGTGCCAACAGAACTGGAAGGGAACATGTCCGACGGAGTTGAAAGCAAATTCGATGACCATCCCTGGTGGGCCGCAGTGGCAAGACATAGCAAAGCGATTGCCTGCCAAAGAGGATGAACAAAGGGAACCAACACCACTGGCAGCGCGCAAAGTGCGCAGATCAGCATGGCAAATCGTCTGCCCATCCGGACCGAGTGTCCACGGCGAATATAAAAGCCTGCCAGCCATCCGCCGGCAATGCTGCCGATAGTGGCGCCTATGTACACAATGATGAGGGGCGGCCCGAGGTGGCGCATGTCCACATGGAAGCGCTCATTAAAATACTTGGGAAGCCAGAAGAGATAAAACCACCAAATCGCATCGGTGGTCCCCTTGGATAAAGCAAATCGCCATGTACCTGGACTGAAAAGGAGTGCCTTGTAGGTCGCCTGCTTGACGGTCAGTGAAATAGGCGGCGCCGGATTGCCATATTTGGGATGTAACCGGTCATAGGGAAACAGCAGCCAACCGACTAGCCAGATTAACCCGAGGCTGCCCGTAGTGTAGAACGCAGCCTGCCAGCCATAGCGAACGGCGATCCAGGGAATCATCAACGGAGCTATCAACGCGCCCGCGCTGGTTCCTGAATTGAAGATGCCTGTGGCAAGCGCTCGCTCCTCGGCGGGAAACCAATCGGCCGTCGCTTTGAGCGCCGAAGGGAAGTTGCCGGACTCTCCGATTCCCAGCGCAAAACGAGCCATTCCAAAGCCAAACGGACTTCGCGCTAACACATGGCTTAGTGAAGCGAGCGCCCAAACCCCGATCGATAAGGCGTATCCCTTCTTTACGCCGATGCGATCGACCACTCTTCCCGCAAGCAGGAACCCGACACCATAGGCAAAAATGAAGCAGTTAACAATGTCGCTGTAGCGCCGGTTGTAAAGCTCCAGATTCTGGTCGCCCCCGAGTATATGCTTCAACATGGGTTCAACCAGACCCAGTGCGGTCCGGTCCATATAGTTGATCGTTGTAGCCAGAAACAGCAGGCCACATACTACCCAGCGCCAATTCGATCGAGCTGCAGGTGAATTCATGAAATGGTTTCTAGACGTCCATCATGTACGGAGCACGTTGGGGACGCGAGCCTGGTCGAGCTGCCAGATTCCCGGCAGATCATGGCCGCGGGATATGCGGGCGGCTCCGATCGCGCCTGCGTTGATGCGATTTCTCGGAGCCTTTTCTCTAAAGACGCTTGCAGGCACGATCGAGGGAAAGCCAATTGCGGTGGCTGCTCCCATTGACAACTTCAGCAAGTCCCTGCGCGTCTCCGCTTTCAACATTTCTCCTCGCCCCAACTCTAGCTGGTGAAGGTCAACATCCTGGCATCTCTTTGTGCCTTCAGCACTAACTCCGCCGCCAGAAGCGCCTGTTCCTGGTTCTGCCCGGTATGGGTCCGATTGACGATGTCGGAGACAAATTGCGGTCCAAAGGGTAGCTCCACCTGGCTGCAATCCATGAACGTCACCTGCTTCTGGTCCACCATAAACAGGTGGTTGCCGCCCGGTTTGCCGGCGATATCGATGTATTTGCGCAGCTCAATGTAACCGTCGGTGCCGAGGATGAAGAGTCGGCCATCGCCCCAGACGCTGAGCCCGTTGGGGGTAAACCAATCCACACGAACATAGCCGGCGCCGCCGTTTCCGTGGACCATCATGTCGCCAAAATCCTGGAACTTGGGGTGCGTGGGATGATTCACATTGGCGATCTGCGAGCCAGTCACTTCAGCAGTCGTCGAGCCGGTGTAGTAAACAAACTGGTCTGCCTGGTGGGAACCGATATCGCAGAGAATGCCGCCGTACTCAACCGGATCCCAAAACCAGTCTGGGCGAGTAATGTCATTTACCTTATGGGGCGCGATATTTACCGTCTGCACTACTTTGCCGATGGCGCCGGCCTTAATCAGATACCCGGCCTGCACGGCAGCGCGCACTTCCAGCCTCTCTGAGTACATGATGGCAAACATCTTCCCCGTTTCCGCCGAGACCTTGCGCACTTCAGCCAGTTGCTCAAGCGTGGTAACCGCTGGCTTGTCGCTCAGAAAATCCTTGCCTTGCTTCATGGCCCGGATACCCAGGGGGGCACGCAAGCGGGGAATCGGTGCGCCCGCAATCAGCTTCAGTGAAGGGTCGTCGAGGATTTCCTCCTCGCTCTTCGTCAAGCGTGCGTTGGGATACAGCTTCTGGAAATCGGCGATGGCTTTCGGCAGATTGGAGTAAAAAGAAACCAGCTCGCCGCCGCCGCGGATGACTGTCGCGGTCATCCCCATGATGTGATAGTGATCGAGCCCGATCACGCCGAATTTAATCGAGTATTTCGGCTTTGTGCCCTCCTGGGGGCCTGGTCCTGCAGCCTGCTCCACCATGTGCGCGCTCGCCGGATGCAAGCCGAACGCTGCCTCCGGTAGCAGGGTCGATGACATACCGACCGCACCCATAACCTTTAGAAAAGAACGCCGATCTACATTCTCATCCTGCACCTGTCCCGCTCCCTGTCCCCGCTCCTTGGTACGGCTCCACGTGATAAGCTGCGGGAGTGCGATCATCCTACTTTGTTCGCATCTTGGAGTAAACATTGGGTTCTGGCCGGTTTGATCTCAGCGGTAAATGTGCGGTCGTGATTGGCGGTACATCAGGTTTGGGCAAGGCAATCGCCCTGGGAATCGCAGATGCCGGAGCAGATGTGGTGGCGGCCTCACGCCGCCAGGAGGAAACCCGCCAGGCCGCCGGTGAAATACAGGCTTTGGGACGCCGCTCCCTCGGCGCGACGGTGGATGTGCGCAACCGGTCGTCCATTGAACTGCTGCAGCAGAAGGTTCTGGGCGCCTTTGGAAAGGTCGATATCCTGGTGAATGCTGCCGGCATCACCCATAAAACACCCACGCTTGAGTGTCCGGAAGAACTCTGGAACAGCATTCTCGATATAAACCTGAACGGTACCTGGCGGTCGTGCCAGATTTTTGGCAAAACGATGGTCGGTCAGGGTTTCGGTAAGATCCTGAATATCGCCTCGCTCTCCACCTTCGTCGCCTTCAACGAGGTTGCCGCGTACGGTGTCAGCAAGGCGGGCATAGGTGCGTTGACCAAGTCGTTGGCCATCGAACTCGCTCCCCACAATATCTGCGTCAATGCGATCGCTCCGGGAGTGTTTCCCACCGCGCTCAATGGAGAACTGATTCTGCATACCCCACGCGGACGTGAGTTGAAGATGCGTACCCCCATGAAGCGCTTCGGCGCGATGGATGAACTTACCGGGGGCGCTATCTATCTGGTTTCCGATGCAGCTTCCTTCGTGACCGGAGAGATCCTGGTCATCGATGGCGGATTTCTGGCCAGCGGGGTGAACCAATGAAGATAACCGGCGCTAAGGTAATTGTTTGTAGTCCAGGGCGTAACTTCGTGACCCTAAAGGTTGAAACCGACGAGGGCGTTTACGGTCTCGGGGATGCAACCCTGAACGGACGCGAGCTCGCGGTTGCCAGTTATCTTGACGATCATCTCGTGCCATGCTTGATCGGACGCGATCCTTTCCAGACTGAAGACATCTGGCACTATTTTTACCGCGGCGCTTACTGGCGGCGAGGCCCGGTAACCATGACCGCCATTGCGGCGATCGATATGGCTTTGTGGGACATTAAAGGCAAAGCCCTCGGCGTTCCCGTCTACAACCTGCTCGGAGGCAAGAGCCGCACCGGGGTCATGGTCTACGCGCATGCCACTGGGCGCGATGTCGCCGAGACCGTGGATGAGGTGGAGCGGTACCGTGCGCTGGGGTACCTCGCCATTCGCGCCCAGAGTGGGGTGCCCGGCCTCAAGTCGACCTACGGTGTGTCGAAAGATCAAAAGTACTACGAGCCGGCGGAACGCGGGCTGCCTTCGGAGAGCTTATGGTCCACGGAGAAATACCTGCGCCATGTTCCCAAGCTCTTTGAGGCGCTGCGCAGCACGCTGGGCGATGATCTGCATCTGCTGCACGATGTTCACCACCGGCTCACTCCCATCGAGGCGGCGCGCCTGGGCAAGGAGCTTGAGCCCTATCATTTGTTTTGGCTGGAGGACCCGGTTGCTGCGGAACTGCAGGATAGTTTTCGCCTCATCCGCAAACACACCACCACCCCGCTGGCGGTAGGCGAGGTCTTTAACAGCATTTGGGATGCGGAGCAACTGCTGCGGGAGCAGCTGATCGACTATCTGCGCATGAGCGTGGTGCACGGCGGCGGGCTCACCGCTATGAAGAAGGTGGCTGATTTTGCCGCTCTCTATCACGTGCAGATGGGGTGCCATGGGGCCAGCGACATGTCGCCGGTTTGCATGGCTGCAGCGCTGCATCTGGATATTGCCATCAATAATTTCGGTATCCAGGAGCACATGCTGCACAACGCCCAGACGGAAGACACATTTCCGCATGCCTATTCCTTCAAGGATGGCTTTATGTATCCCGGGGATGTGGCTGGTCTTGGAGTCGATATCAAGGAAGAAGTCGCCGCGGGTTTTCCCTATCAACGGGCCTATCTGCCGGTCAACCGCAAAGAAGACGGAACTCTGTTTCACTGGTGATCAAGCTAGACTTCAAGCAAGGGGATTCTCGTATGTCTGAAGATCTTTCACGGGTGCCGACGCGGCGCAGGTTTCTCGGGGTGAGTGGGGCCGCATTAGCTGCGGCTGCGATGGTACCGCTGGCCCAGGCACAGCAAGTGCGCTCAAAGGATCACAATCAACCAAATGAGGAGCAGCCGGGGGAAAACAACAACCCCCTCGATGCCGAGAACCCCAGCTCGGTGTGGTCGCCCGAGACGGACAATGGAACGGTCGAGCCGTTCAAGTATTCCTTCTCGCTGGCGCACAAGCGGATCGAGGATGGCGGATGGACGCGGCAGGTGACCGCGAGAGAATTGCCCATTTCGAAGACGCTGGCCGGTGTAGAGATGCGGCTGGTTACCGGCGGGGTTCGCGAGCTGCATTGGCATACCAGCGCCGAGTGGGCGTTTATGACCTACGGTAACGCGCGGATCACCGCTGTGGACGCGCACGGCCGGAGCTTTGTCAATGATGTGACTGCAGGCGATCTGTGGTTGTTTCCCGGTGGCATCCCGCACTCGATCCAGGGGCTCGGTCCGGATGGTGCCAGGTTCCTTCTCGTTTTCAACGATGGAGATTTTAACGAGTTCGAAACCTTTCTTTTAACAGATTGGTTCAAGCACACGCCGAAAGACGTTCTGGCCAAAAATTTTAACGTGCCCGCGTCAACTTTCGACAACGTGCCTAAGCGAGAGCTATTTATCTTTGCCACAGATTTGCCACGACCGCTCGCAGAGGAGCAGAAGGCGGCCGCGGAGGGTACGGGGTCCATTGACGGGGACTACGTGTTCAGGGCGAGCACCATGCCGCCAACCAAGGTGAGGGCGGGCGGCGAAGTGCGCATCGTGGAGAAAAAGAACTTTCCCGCAACCGACATTGCCGCGGCCATTGTCCGGGTAAAGCCAGGTGGGCTCCGGGAGCTCCATTGGCACCCGCTTTCCGACGAGTGGCAGTACTATGTAAACGGCAAGGCGCGCATGACCGTCTTCCAGGCAGGCGGAAAAGCGCGGACCTTCGACTTCCAGGCCGGTGACGTAGGCTACATAAAAATGTCGCGCCCGCACTACATCGAAAATATGGGAACCGAGGATTTGGTATTTCTCGAAGTCTTCCCCATCGGAACTTACCAGGACATTTCCGCCGCGGAGTGGCTGGCCCACACGCCTGCGCGGCTGGTAGACCAGCACCTGAAGACCGGTGAGGAGTTCCTCAACAAGATCCCCAAACAAGAAGCGGTGGTGACTCCGATATAGCGTGCTTCCTTCTCTGTCCTAACGATAGACTCTTGGGTGCCCCACATCTCGCTCGTTTTTCGCGAGATGTGGGATACCACGGACCTTTCCTTTCTTCTTCCGCTACAACCTTTGCTAGTCACCCGCCAACGCCACTTCACCGCGCAGCGTTTGCTCCAGGGCAGCCAATTGCGCTTCGATGTCACCCTCGATAGCCCGCCGCTTGATGATGTCTTCGCGATAGCGGCGTAGAAAATAATCGATAGTCTCCACACGAATACGAATCGAACCCGACGGCTTGTTCTCATCCAGATCCTTGAATGAAAAATAAGGCGTTCCCGACTGCTCGATAATGCCTTCGATCACCCCATAGATAGGCGCATCGTGCCCGCACTTGAAGCTCGAAACCTCAAGCGCCACCAGATTGGGATGGCGCGCAGTGAACTTCGCCGCCCACACCTTGTGATTGGTGCTGGTCGAATACCGGTTCTTCCACACATCCTGAATATCGAGGGGATGGGTGATGAGTCCCGCGCGCACTTCCTCTCCAAACAGGCGATCCAGCATATCCTCATCCAGCGGAAGCGTGCTCTGCGAGAACACGGGATAGCCGAGCTTCTGGAACTCCTCCATAATCTCGTGGTTCAAGCCGGGATCATGATGGTAGACACGCCCCAGCATCACGATGCCGATGCGGTCCTCACGCTCCAACTGGTCGAGGGTTTCCCGAGCCTGGCGCCGAATTTCAGCCTCGCAATCGAGCAGAGCCTTGAATCCTGCGTTCAGGGCTCGGTCATTTTCTTCGCGAGAGAGCCCCAGGATCGGCCCCCACGCCTTCATCATCTGGTCGGCGCAAATTCTCTTGTCCTGCAGGTTCAGAATTGGATCGATATAGACGATCCCATTCTCACCAAAGATGTCGCTTTCTTTTGTGAAGGCGGCCTTCACTACCTCTGGCGTAGCAGTGACCGTGGGGCACGCATTCGATCCCGTCAGGTTGACCAGCGGCGTATGGAGCACGTCGTACATGGGGAACCAGATAGCATGAAGCGGCTTCTTATTGTGCTTGGTGGCGAGCAGGTTGTAGACATGCGCGATCCCGATCTTCGAGGGATAGCAGGGATCGATCGCTCCCCGGCTTGCACCGGCACGGTAAAGCTCCGGCGTAGTGTAATCGGAGTAGAGAATATTCTCCGACTTCATTCCGAGGCTGGCGAAGTAGGCATTAAACAGCGGTGCGTAGGTGTAGGTGTTCAGAAGGCGTGGAATGCCAACACGGAACTCCTGGCGCTTCTGCATAAGCGCTGCGCGTTCCTTCACGGACTTCGAAACGAACAGCCCTTTCGTGCTGGGAACCGCATCGGCAACCACTTCCACCTGGCGATGACGGAAAACATCACGCGCCGCAATGTCGACGTAGTTCGGATTCGCCTCTTTGATCTTATCGATGTCGGCCTTGATGTCCTTCATGTCAGCCAGATCTTCCACCGTGCCTTTTTCGCAGGTGGCAATAATCAGCCGTTGTTCGCCTACGCGCAAAGGCACCTTCGTCTTGCGCGGCTGGAAGTCGACTGGCTTGGGAAGCTCAATCACTTTGCTCGAACCGGGAGCGATCTGGATCTGGATGAGCGGTTCTACCTTGGCCTTGAAGGAACCTCGGCTTCCGCCGGTGCTGCAGGAAGAACCATGGTCTTCCGCGGGTGGAAGATTCGCCTGGATTTGTTCGAGACTGGGAAGTTGATTGACTACCTGGGCGGACTTGTTTTCAGCAACTGCCAGCGCCGGTGCCGAGGAATGATCATGTGTGTGGCCGGCGGTCACATCGACGTCAATAAAGGTACGCAGGCAATTGTTCTTGCAGAAGTAACACCGAGTGTCTTCATTGCGCGTGGTGCGGTAGCGAATGTTGCGTACAGCTTCCAACCCAATGAACGTGGTCTGCTTACCGTTGTTCCACAGGCGCAAAGCTTCCTGGGCAGCGCCGATAGCACCCGACTCGCCGCAGTGTTCGTGCACGATAATCTCCGGCACTTTGCCCTTGGCACGGAAGCTTGACTTGATGAAATCCACCTCGGCCTTCACCACCGCCAGGTTATTCTGCGTACCGCCTTGCAGAACAAAACGCGACCCGAGCGAAGCCAGGTTCGGGATGCTGGCGACGTAGAGAAACACATTCTTCGGCAAAACATCGGCAAGCCCGGCAAGGATTTCTTCGGATCGCCAACCCTGCCGTTGAAAATTCACGATGTCGGACTGCATGAAAACCGCGCAAC
This sequence comes from uncultured Acidobacteriaceae bacterium, assembly GCA_963750415.1. Classification (GTDB taxonomy): domain Bacteria; phylum Acidobacteriota; class Terriglobia; order Terriglobales; family Acidobacteriaceae; genus PALSA-350. Next base: position 1,002,626 of record CAVVQX010000011.1, on the reverse strand, counting down.
CATATCCAAAGGAGGGCATGGATTTGGCGGAGAAGGCGATATCCGCGAATTCCTCCACCTTCTTTCCAAAGCCCTCGGCAGTCGATTGCAGGAAGTAGCCGTTTCCTGCGGAGCACTGGGTATTCAGCTTGAAGTCTTTAACCCGGCCATCTTTGAGGACGATGAGTTTGATGTCTTGGCCACCAACATCGATGATGACGTGGGGATCGTCATAGAACTTGAGTGCGGACTCAGTGTGGGCAACGGTTTCGACCAGTGCCACGTCTGCGTTGAGTACGTCTTTGAGAATATCTTTCGCATACCCGGTCGTGCCAACCCCGAGAACCTCAAGCGTGGCGCCCTTGGTCTCGACTTGCTCGCGCAGCTTTTCAAACATCTCAATCGCATCCTGAATCGGATTGCCATTGGAAAGCTGGTAGGTCTTGCAGAGAATCTCGCCTCCTTTGCCCAGCAGGACCGCCTTGGTGGATGTGGATCCTCCATCGATGCCGATGAAGCCGGAGACCGTCTGCCCAGGAAGAAACTCCGCGGGAATAAACTTTTTCCGGCGGAATTCCTGGCGAAAGAGTTCGAGCTCAGAATTGTCGGTAAACAGGCCCTTCCCACCCGAAAGGGCTTTTTCTTCCGCGCGGCCATAATCGATGTAATACAGAAGCTTCTCGATTCCCTGGTAGCATCCCACGTCCGGATCTTCGTCCTTGCCGAACTCTACCGCGCCCAGGGCTGCGAAGTATTGTGCGTTTTCCGGGACTTTAATCAGGTCCTCAGGCTTCGCTCCCTCCGGGATTTCAACCTTTCGCTCCTTCCACATACGAGGAATGTTTGTCTGCCATGCCTCGCGCATCCCCTGGATGAAACCGTTTGGGCCTCCGAGGAGCAGGACGTGTGGCCGCAGCGTATGGCCGCGCGTCAATACACTTAGATTTTGCAGGACGATGGCTTCAAAGAGTGAGGCCATTAGCTCGTGGGAAGGTGTTCCTGTCTTTTGCAGGCCATTGATATCTGTTTCGGCGAACACACCACACTTACCGGCAACCTTATGCAACTTCACGCCGTGGTATGCCTGGTTGGCTAGCTCTTCGGCAGGAATCTTCAGCTTGGCGTTAATCTTGTCGATGACCGCGCCCGTACCGCCGGCGCACTTGTCGTTCATCGAAGGAATCTTCTTCTTTCGCCCTGTCTCTTCATCATCTTTAAAGATGATGATCTTCGCATCTTGCCCGCCGAGCTCGATGACCGAGTAAACCTCGGGATGAAGTTTCTCCACCGCGAGAGAGACGGCGTGTACCTCCTGGACAAACTTGGCGCCGACCATCTCCGCGATCGTGCCGCCTCCTGACCCTGTAATAAAGATTCGGGTGTTTCCCGCGGCTATTCCAGTGTCCGCTTCCATGCGGCGCAGAAACTCGAGGACCTTTTCCGGTTGCCGGGTTTCGTGGCGCTGATAATCCTGCCAGATGGTCTTGTCTGTCGCGGCATCCACCACGATCGCTTTCACCGTGGTAGAACCAACATCCAAACCAACGAAAAATCGCTGCATCTCAGTCTCCCTCAATGGCTGTCTTCAACAACAGTGGGATCACGGTCGGCAGGCTTACGCCGGTCAGGCCACCTGCGCTTTGGCCAGCGAAGGCCGCACGCGACGGTTGTATGCGCGATCTTTGTTCATCAGGTCGCTCACATGCCAGGCGAACTGGGCGGCCGTCCCCGCAAGACCATGACGGTGAGGGAACTTATAGAGCGCGTGCTTGAGCTCCGGATGCTCATCGACATAGGCACGCAGTTCCTCGAGCGACTTTCCAGTCTGGCTGAGCACACCGTCGAACTCCGCGCGAGCCTTTGCCTTGGCTTCTGCAAGGGCCATCTGTACGCGGCTATGCGCGTTCACTTCACCCTCGCCCGAAGTCTCCACCGGAAGGAAGATCATGTCTTTGAACTTGTTCACCACCCGCGATTGCACACCGTCCGATTGTGTCGAAGGCATGCAGCCGAAAGGCTTGAGCGCCAGCACCATGTGGCAGAGGTGATTCACCGTGTAATAGACATTCTTACCCACTTCCATATAACCTTCGCCGCCGCGCGCGAGTTGGTGGTAGAAGGGGTGCGCCAACCGCGATAGTTCCTTTTGCGGAACCAGGCGGTGTGCGGTATCGCCCATGTGCCGGATGGTCCGGTGGTAGAAATGATTCCACATGGCGCTGCCCGCACTCAGCCCACCCGTCTTCTTGAACACTTTGAACCGGTTGGCGAAATGCTTTTTCACCTCGTACCACTTGGGATCTCGATACGGAGCTTCCGCGTACGCACGAGCTTTGGCGCCTTCTTTAGCCACGTACATCATGTAGGCGATCCAGGTTGCGATCGGTTCCACCAGGACCTGAGCCCCTTCCTTTTCCAGGAAAGCAAACATGTTGAAGTTACCATCGCCCTCGGTCGTCTGCGCCCAGAACTCTCCGGTGATCTTGATCACCGGCTTCACGCGTAGGCGATCCACTTCAATGGCGTTGATGCTGTCGCGGCAGGCGTGCAGGGCGCCTACGTATTCCTTGCCATATAGGTTGTGCGCGATCTTTCCCAGGGTGCATCCTAGCCCTTCGATCTTCTTGTTTTTCTCGATGTACGGCTTTGCCCATGCCGGCGCCGCCTCCAGGATGTGCCAGCGTTTACGGTCGCGCAGCGTATCGGTCAGCGTTTTCACTGCATCGCGAATTACCCGGTCGGTTTCTCCCTTATTCACTTCAAAGGGCCGAACCTGGTATACAAGCTCATTGATCACGTCGCCCAGGTTGAGTGCATTCAGCATCCCCATGCCAAAGTCGACGGAGAACTTCAATCCCGGTTCGCCGCTCGCCGCCTTGATGCCATCCGTCTGCTGGAAGAGCAATACGCGGAAGCCCTCAAACCCGGCGTTCTGAAGAGCAAACCGGTACTCAGCTTCATACATGCCAAAGCGGCACGGGCCACAGGACCCCGCAGTGAAGAAGACATAGTTGTCGATGATCTGCTGGCGCGTCTCTCCTTGCTGTTCCAGCTTTTGCAGGTAGCGGACCAGGTTACCTACGGTGAAGTAAGTAGGATTGCACTGGCCGTTGTTGCCGAACTCCTTGCCGGCCTGAAAATCTGCGACCTCCGGCGTCGGAATGTTCTCGCAACGATAACCACTGCCGTGGAAGACAGCCTTGATCATCTCTTCGTGCTTCCAGGTGAGCCCCCCGAAGAGGATGGTCACATAGTCGCGTTCGGGGCCGGTAAATGTGCGCTCTACCGGTTTCTTGAACTCGCGCATACGTGCGAGTCCGGCTTGCGCACGGAGGCGTGCACGTTCGGCATCGATACGGGCTTGGATTTCTACTTCGAAGTCGGTTTGCACAATCTCGTTCACGACTACCGGCATGGGGGCTCTCCTGTCTCCGATTGAATCATGGTTGTGTTCGTGCCTGGTCCCGGTTGAGATGTCAGCTTTGGGAAATAATCCGGACTACATCTGGCCGGACATTCCCTGGAATCCATGTGCGAGCTGTTTGAAAAAATATTTGATGACCCGCTGATCGTTGTAGCACCAGCCAAGAATGTGGTTGAGGGTCGAAAAGCAATGCGTCTGGCAGCTTTCCTTCTGGTGGTCTAACTGTTTCGTTTCGAATTTGTGATTGCCGACCACGCCCCAGTCATAACTGGCGGTATACATGGGGAAACACGGGGCGAGTGTTCCGTCCACGCGAATGATCATGGAGTTCTGGCCGGCGCGGCAGTTCCACGGGAAATGTTTGCCTTTCATGAAGTCGACCATCTGCCAAAGGCGGGTGTTCGAATTAACCATTTTGTAACCGCTATCCTGTTTTTCGGTCAGCCACTGAATGGTCTCCTCTACGGCTGGCCAGTCGTCTCTCGTAATGTAAGTGACGTTGTTGTCCGCGTGCTTGAAGTGCTCATCCTGTTCCAGGAGAGGGGACTCATTGATGTGGTAATCGGTTGCGATGCCGCAATCATGTGCTATCTCGGTCAGTTGCCGCACATCTTCTAGATTGTTGCGGCAGATATTGATGTTGAGAAAGACTGAATAGCCGTACCCATATTGTTTACGGACCAGGTAGTCAAATTGTTTCCTGATGGGAGCCAGGGCCTTAGGAAGACCTTGTTTTATATCTACCGCATCTACGGCAATATTGAAAGTGGAAATTCCTGCATCCGCCAGTTTGTCAATTACGTCGATCCGTAGGAGCCGGGCATTCGTCGGAAGATAAATCCAAAAGTCCTTTTTTGCGGCGTAATACGTAATCCGCCGAATCAGATCCGGCCGCAGCAGGGGTTCACCACCCATGTAAGCAAGCACCCGGCATCCGGTCCCGTGAAGCCAGTCAATGGAACGTTTGGCCGTGTCTTCGGTCATGCCTTTGACTTTGTTGTCGAAGGCCCAGCAATAGTGGCAGTCGAGATTGCACTTGAATTCCGTAAACAGGTAGGCGATCAGTGGATGGAAGTCCCCCGCGGTCACGCGCGAGCGGATGTAAGGAAAGAGCCATCCGCGCATCGCATGATAGATCTGGCCCCCAGTCCAATGGCGCTTTTCAGGCGCCTGCCATTCAGCATCGTCCGCTATCGGTCCCAACAGATCAGGGTGCTGTGGAAAGACGGGATCTGGAAATCGTTGTGGTAGCCCGACCGGCTGCAACCCGGATACCGGAGCCACCGGCTTGGTGAGAAGACTATGCAGCGGGACATCCAGCCGAAAGCTAGGAGCCTGCACCCCATCTTGTTCTACTTGCATCTACACCCCCCGGCAATGAATCAGAAAAGTCTGCGGACCGAACAGTCCGGCAAGTGCAAGTGGAGTGCCACAGATCAAGTTCGACGGATCGGACGTAAATTATTGAAAAAACAAGCACATTCATAGAGGGCCAAAGGGCTGGCTACCTGGCGCCTCGCTGCGTGTGCCAATAAACTGACTGGCTGTCAACTATTTGGCATCCCGGTCGGGAGCAAAGAAGACCGTGGCGACGGGCTTAGGCAGCAAATGGCGCGACGCGATCTTTGATACCTCTTGCCACGGTTTTCATCTATCAATCATCTGCACAGGGAGGTCCCAAGCGGACTATGCAGAGGTCCCAGAATACGAATGGCCGATTCCCGCGCATGACGGGAAGCCACGTTGAGGAAGTTCTTCGTTTTGCCCGCAAGCTCGGGATGCATAGTAATCCGGAGCAACTCTTGCAGGCTCTCCCGGCTGAGCTGTGCGCCCTGCTCGATTGCACGACAATGGCGGTGATCCATCTGCGCGAAGGCGAACTCTCTTTCCATGTCGTTGACGGCGAGGGTCGTGTGCTTTCTGCAGAACTTTCTGCCTGGAAATGGCAAGAGGAGATATGGTCTGCAATCTCGGAGCAACTGAAGCCCCTGGTAATTTCCTCACTCGACGAGGAGGCGCGGTTCCCGGAGGTAACACGGTTCTTTCGCGAGTGTGGTAACCAGTCTCTTTGCGTCCTTCCGCTAGCCACCAGTCTTCATCCCCTCGGCGCGCTGTGTATCGGCCGCAAAGGCCGGGATGCCTTCTCTGACAACGAATCCTCTCTCCTCTCTCTGGTCAGTCACTATGCCGCTCTGGCGATCGGTGATCGACTCAATTTTGCTCAGTCCGAACGAGCGCGAGCCCAGTTGGAAGAGGAAAGGACCAAGCTCAAGCTCATCCTGGATCTGAACAACAGCGTGGTTTCGAATCTTGAGTTGCGGGACGTACTTCAGGCTGTTTCCCCGGGCATCCGAAAAGCCATGCGTCTGGATGGGGTGGCTTTGATTTTGCCCGATGGGGAGGGTCGGGAACTGCAGTTATACGCATTGGATTTTCCAGAGAGCAATCTGCCGCCCCGCCCGGAGGTCCCCACGTCGCTCAATGGCTCCGTATCCGGTCGGGTTTTTCGTACCGGCAGGCCCTGGGTCGGGGACATAGGGCAGTTGCAAAGGTCCGGCCTCGACCACCGAATCGCATCGGCAGCGGGGGTGAAACATCTATGTTTGTTACCTCTGCTGCGGTGCAACCGTGTGTTGGGAGTGCTCTGCCTGGTGCGGACAGAGGAGAATGCCTTTACCCACTCGGATCTTGAGTTCCTGTCTCAGATCGCCGGACAGGTGGCGATCGCAATCGATAACGCCTTCGCCTATCGCCAGATTACCGAACTCAAGGACAAGCTCAACCAGGAGAAACTTTATTTTGAAGATGAACTCCGCAGCGAGATGAATTTCCAGGAGATCATCGGCAACAGCACTGTACTTTGCCGGGTTTTGAGCCAGGTAGAAGCGGTGGCCCCGACTCCCTCTACGGTCTTGATTTACGGCGAGACCGGGACGGGGAAGGAGTTGATAGCACGGGCGGTGCACAATCTGAGCCAGCGCCAGTCCAATCCGTTCGTCAAATTAAATTGCGCGGCTATCCCGACTGGCTTGCTGGAGAGCGAACTTTTCGGTCACGAACGAGGAGCGTTTACCGGGGCGGTGACCCAGCGTATTGGACGCTTCGAATTGGCATCGCAAGGGACCATCTTCCTGGACGAGGTCGGTGAAATTCCGCTTGAGTTACAACCGAAGCTCTTGCGTGTCCTGCAGGAGCGGGAATTCGAGCGCCTCGGCGGGTCGCGCACGCTGCGCACCAACGCCCGCCTCATTGCAGCGACAAATCGCGATTTGAAAGCCATGGTCGAGGAGCAAAAATTCCGTTCCGATCTGTTCTATCGGCTCAACGTTTTCCCCATCCATGTTCCCCCATTGCGCGAGCGCACGGAAGATATCCCGTTCCTCGTCCGGCATTTTGCGCAATATTACGCCTTCAATATGGGCAAGCAGATTGACACCATCTCGTCGGAGACCATGAACGCGTTAGTTCGTTATCCATGGCCGGGAAACATACGCGAGCTACAGAATGTGATCGAGCGCGCGGTCATTCTTTCCAAAGGCCCGATGCTCAAAGTTCCGCTCGGCGATCTGAAAACGCGATTGCCGGAGCTCGGCCATCTGAATGGCTCCTCGACTCTGGAAGAAGTCGAGCGAAGGCATATCCTTTCTGTTCTGGAGCAGACCAACTGGGTCTTTGCAGGCCCGAATGGAGCGGCCGCGCGGCTCGGCCTGAAACGCCCAACACTTCAATTTCGCATGCAAAAGCTTGGCATCTCTCGGCCGCCGAGGCACCCGGCCTGATCAAGCCATCTCTCCGCCACTGCCAATTCACTGGCATACTGCCAGCGGATTGGCGCACCGGCGTTTAGGCGACTTCACCTTTCCCCACTCTGTGGGATTGAATGGGTGTCTTGCTCGCTTAAGATTTACCTGAAACGACTCCTTCAAAAAGGTACGCCGATTGCAAAGCCCATTGGAAAGCAACTTTGTACGGCCCATGCTCAACCCTGATTAAGAAGGATTCGCCGGTCGGTTAAGACCGGGCGGAGCCGCAGGAAAGAGAACATGCTGCGAATCACAGTCACTGAAAATGACCGGGAGGAAAGGTGGGTTCTTCAGGGCCAGCTGACAAAGAGATCCGTTGCCGAGCTGGTCTCAACTTGGAAGGCATCCACAGCCCAGGCGTCGTGGCGAACCCGCATTGTGGACCTTAACGAGGTTACTTCCATCGATAAGAGTGGGGAAGATGCTCTCTCGATGATGGTGCACGACGGAGCCAGCTTCATCGCGTCCGGCGTATACACGAAGCATTTGTTAGCTCAAATTCAGGCCTTGCAGGAAAAGCAGAAACACCTCAATTAGCAATTTCCCGGAACTCGCTCCAGCATTAGCGCCGCCAATGCTGGAGAAAGCCCACAACGGCCCTCAGAAAAGAATCTTGAGAGCCAGTTGGACATTGAAGGGCTCACCCGGCCCGATCCCCGGTGAATAGTTACCCGCCCCGATCGTAGAACCAATTTGCCCAAAGCTATCCGTTCCCGTGGCGTCATTGCCAAGTTGCGTAGGTCCGGGATTGGCAAGGTTTAGATGATTGAACAAGTTGAACATCTCCACTCGGAACTGGGTATTGATGCGCTCCGTGATGTGAGTGTTCTTGAAGATGGAGAGATCCACGTCTTCCAGACCGGGGCCGAAAATGCTGTTGCGCTGAAAGTTCCCATACGTTCCAAAAGCCGGGTCGGCGAAGGCAGCAGGATTAAACCATTGCACCACACCGTTCTGGATCTGGTGGGAGACGCCGGCGAATGGGTTACCCACAATATTCGGACGCTGGTTGTATTGGTTCTCGCCCGTTGTGTCAGCCCCGGTGAAGAGGTTGATAGGCTGCCCACCCTTGAAGGTGAAGACCGTGTTCGCCTCCCAGCCCGCGGTCAGAAGTTTTGGCCCGCCAAATTGTGGCACTTCATAGTTCGCATAACCGACAAAACCATTTCGGGTATCGAAGTCACTGTTCCCGTAGTCACCCTTGAAGTTGGTGCTGTCTTGCGGCAGGTTTCCACGATAGTTCGTTGCCTCGTCCAGGTTATGGCTCCACGTATAGCTGAACTGGGTGCTCAGGCCATGATAACCACGGATCCTGAAGACCGTCTGGAGAGCGTTATAGTTCGAGGTTCCGATACTCTCGACCTGGTTGATATCGCCGTACTGAGGATACTGACCGAGAAATGGCCGCTCAGTAACTCCCGGATAGACGGCGTTTTGATAAGTTACATCGGTGGTCGGCCCACCCAAAAACGGTTGATTGATGTTCAGGAGAGTCAGCAGGTGGCGGCCTTCGCTGCCCACGTAACCAATCTGGAACAACATGTGCGACCCGAGTGACTGCTCCACTTGCAAGCTGTAGTTAAAGTTGTAAGAGTTTTTGAAGTTGCGGTTCACAGAGAATACGCCGCAGGGACTTCCTGGATTGCAGAGGCTGGTTGTCGTTGGCGTAACCACGGGAAAGATAGACTGCCCGGGAACCACGGCTGTTGCATAAGTGGCCACGGTATACACCGGCTCGGGACCGCCAGGGTTGCCCTCCACGCCATTGGGCGCATTGTTGTTTGTCCGGTTGTCCAGGAACGGGTTCGCGTTCGGGGTATCGAAGAACATACCGAAGCCGCCGCGGAGGACCGTTGCATTGGTGAAAGCAGGAGAATAGGAGAATCCAAGGCGTGGGCTGAAGTTGGTCCAATCAGACGGGTAAAGCGAGCCGATTTGATTGCCCTGGAAGGCAAGACCGTCGCTGTCGGTAAGTTCCGGACGAAAGACGGAGATGTTCTGGAAATTGCTCTGCATCGGCTGCATGTAATCGTAGCGGATACCATAGTCGAAATTAAGCCTGGATGTGAGCTGCCAGCTGTCCTGCGCAAACAGGTCGAAAGTCTTGATGAACACCTGCCGTTCCGCATTGCCGCGCGCAATGCTGGCCGAGGCCATATAACCGCCAAGAAAATCGGCCAGGGAAAGAACGCTGCCAAGGGATTGGCTTGCACAACCGGAGGCAAGGCTGCCGCTGGCAAACGGGCCGGTGCAGTTTGCATAGTCGCTCGCCCACGGGCCGCTCGAGCCATTAAACACAAAGGTACCGACGGAATGCCGTTGATAGAACTCGTCCACCTGCGCCTGGCGGAACTCACCACCAAATCGAAACTGGTGCTTGCCCTTCACCCACGACAGCGCTTCGTCAATATGGCCGGTAATATCGTTACGTCCTTCCGGAGGGGTTTGGCCGATCGCCTCGAAGCCTGAAATTTTGATGTTCGGGGAATTCGTGTAAGGCGAGTTGGTAACGAAACCCTGTGCGTCCACATCAAACCCGGTCTTCTGATCGCTGAATATCTGGTTGAAATAGTTGACCCCCATCGTTACCTGGTTGGTGAGGTGGGACGACAGGCTGAAATTGTGAACCAGGGAGTAGTTATAGACGTGGATGGGGGCCGTTTCGAAGTAGTAAGGAATAACGCAGTTGCAGACCGGCGCGATCTGATTTCCCTGACCCAGGAAAGCGCGCGCAGCGATCGATTGCCGGTCGTTGAAATTGTGATCCACCTTGATCACTCCGTTGTAGCTATAGCCGGTTTCCGGCGCCGCTGCCGAGAAATTCGGGCTGGATGCGGGACCGGCGAGCGAATCTGCGGGCCACAGAGTCGTAAGCAGGCTGGCGGTGGCGGAGTTCGGGGCTACCCCATAGTAGGCAAGTATCGGGGCTGCGGAGGATTGGTAAGCGGTCGAGGGCTCGGTGCCTTGATAGCCCGTTGCTATCTTGAAGTTCTGCTTCTCAAAGTTTTCAAACCAGAAGGTATGGTCCTTCCAGAAAGGGCCGCCGGCTGACTCACCCCACTGTTGATTGCGCAGGGGAGGATTCCCTTGCTGGAAAGGCGACACCACCGCCAGCGCCTCATTCCGGTTGTAGTAGTAGGCGCTACCATGGATCGAATTGGTCCCGGACTTGGTAACCAGGTTCACTGAGCCGCCCGGATTCCTCCCACTCTCGGGCGATGCCTGCGTCTGAAGCGAGAATTCTTCTACCGAATCGATGGGCAGAGTGATGCCGGCGATGTTTTCTACACCGCCCTGGTTTACCGCGGGGATGTTATGCCATAGATCGTTGTTGTCGGAACCATCGATTTGCCAGTTGACCTGGTTGGCGCGCGTTCCATTGACTGAGCCGTACCCACCCAGAGAATAGCCGGCATATCCCGGGGCCATTCCGATCATTTGCGTGAAGTCGCGGCCGTTCAGAGGAATATCCTGGATCGCCGGACCGCTCAGCACCGTGGTCTGCGTGGGCGTGGTGGTGTCGAGGGCCAACCCGGCGGCATTCACTTCAACGGTCGTGGCCTCGGAGGCGACCGCAAGCTTCAAGGGCAGACTATAAATCGTTCCTGCGGAAACCCGAACCTTTTGTACCTTGAGTGTTTCAAAGCCAGACGACGTAGCGGAAACGGTGTAACTGCCCAATGGCAGGTCAGGGAAGTCAAACTCCCCCGCGCTCGAGGCAACCGTCGTTTTCGTGACACCCGTGGCGTCATCTGTAATCTGCACTTGCGCGCCCGGAATAGCGGCTCCGCCCTGGTCTGCCACGTTGCCGTTAATGCCACCGCGAAAGTTCTGTGCTCCGGCAAGCGTCACGCTCAGGAGCAGCACCAGCAGGAAAGCGGGTAGAGGGAAAGATCGAATGCGTAAGTAGCCAGATGGCATGTAACAACCTCCGAAAATTGAACGAAAGAAGGCGTCTTCCGGACCCTCAGAAACCCGGGGCCGGATGAGTGAACTTGGAGACCTATCTTCGACTTGGAAGGGTGCTACTGGGCCTGTTCCGAACACAAAGGCACACTGCGTAGGAACGAGCGCGCTTCGACAGTGAAGGCGTTCACCGCGAATACATCACCGCATACGGATACGGTATCCGCTTACGTTAACCGCATCAGGGTTTGAACGCAACTACAAAATTAAATCCCCGCGAGCTTAGTTTCGAGCGAGGGTCTCTTCGGCGACGGATGGCTGGAAGCTAAACCCCAACCTTAGTCATGCCGCCTGTCCCGGCCTGCCGCGGGACTGAAGCGTCGCGACGCCGGGTTAGGTGGTAGTAAACAACCGGAGTAACCACCAGGCTCAGCACAATCGAGATCGAGAGACCTCCGATAACCGCGATGGCCAGTGGCTGCAACATCTGCGAACCGGCGCCCAGGGCCAACGCAAGAGGCAACATCCCGCAGATGGTGGCGATGGCGGTCATGAGGATGGGGCGCCTCCGCCGCTCCGCAGCGTGCAGCATAGCTTGCTGAGGATCCATTCTACTGGCGCGCAATTGCTCATCGGCGTCGAGCAGCAGAATGCCATTCTTGGCCACAATCCCAATCACCATGATGAGGCCCATAAAGCTGGCCACATTGAAGTTCGTACCCGTGATGAGCAATGCAAACACCACCCCCGCAAGCGAGAGTACGGAACTGCTAAGGATAGAAATGGGAGCAGCAAAGTTACGAAATTCGGTGAGCAGCACACCGAAAACGAGGGCCAGCGCGAGCACCAGAACGCGAGCTAGATCGGCAAAGGAGCGCTGCTGCTCCTGATAAGTGCCGCCGTATTCTACCCTGACAGACGCGGGCAGTTGAAGCCTGCTCACCGCGGCTTTGACTGCAGCCATGGCTCCCCCCAAATCAGAACCCTCGAGGCGCCCGCTCACCAGTATCACCTGTTGCAGATTCTCCCGGCGGATTTCGTTTTGCGGTGGCAACTGCGTCACCGTGGCCATCGCGCTCAATGTCGCGGTGTGTCCGCTGCTGCTGTTGAAAACGGTGTTCTCGATCGCTTCGAGCGAGGCGCGATTAGCGTCGGGCAGGCGCACGCGGACGGTGTACGGCCGGCCGCCGGAAATTACCGGATCATTGGTGGGCAGCCCATCCAGAATCGATGTAGCGTCCTCCGCAACTTCAGTCGGAGTAAAACCGAGCCGCCCGGCAACCACAGGGTCGATCTGGAAGTTTGTGGCTGGGCCGCTGATTGTGTTATCGACACCGTTCTGCGTATCCACCACACCGGGAATCTTGGCAATGGCTTGCTGAACCCGAGGACCAAGGGTTAGCAAAAGGTTCCGATCGTTGGAAAACATTTTGATCTGGATGGGCTCCGGTGAGTTGGAGAGATCACCGATCATATCCTGCAATATCTGGGTGAACTCCATATCAAGCGAGGGTTCAGCCGCATGGATCTGTTCCCGCGCATCGGCGATCACCTCATCAATGGAACGCGAACGGTCGGTCTTAAGACGGACAGTAAAGTCACCGGTGTTCGCCTCCGTAACCGCAGCAAGGCCCATCTGCAGGCCGGTGCGGCGGGAGGTAATGGACACCTCCGGGATGCGCCGCAGAATTTGGTCCACGTGCTCGAGGATGCGGTTGGTTTCGCTCAACGATGTTCCCGCGGGGGTGAAGTAATCCAGCACAAACGCACCCTCATCCATCGCCGGCAGCAGGTCGGAGCCGAGGCCTTGATAGCTGAAGTAACCGCCAATGATCAGCACTCCACAGACCGCAACCAGCGCGAGAGGGCGTTGGAATGACCACTCCAGGGCACGCTCGTGATAGTAGAGAAGTCGCCGGAAAGCATTTCCTCCTCTCCGCCGGATACCTGCGAAAACCCCGCTCGGCCTGTCGTCTCCTGTGGCCCCTTCGGCCGGTGACGACTCCGAATGGCGCTTCTCCAGCCGCAAAGAAAGTGCGGGAGTAAACGTAAGCGCGAGCAGCAGGGAAGTAAGCAAAGCAACCGTCATGGTGACGGCAAGGGCCCGGAAGAAGCTCCCCGTGACCTGGGTAACAGCGACCAGCGGAAGAAACACGATCACCGGAGTGATGGTGGAAAAGACCAGCGGCCGGCTGATCTCGTGGATGGCCTTGCGGACAGATCCAATCCGAGACTCTCCTGCCTCGCGATGAACAGCGATGTTCTCGACCACCACGATGGCATCGTCGATCACCAACCCGATAGCCGCCGCCAGGCCACCCAGGGTCATCAGGTTGAAGCTTTGGCCGGTGAGGTGAAGAAAGAGAATCGTCACCGCAACGGTGACAGGGATAACCAGGCCGGCGACCAGGGACGACGTCCAGTCGTGGAGAAAAAGAAACAGGATGATACACGCCAGCACCAGGCCGATAAGAATGGCGTCACGCACGCTCAGAATGCTTTCGCGCACCAACTCTGACTGGTCGTAGAACGCCTCCAGGTGAACCCCGGGTGGCAGCTTCGATTTCAGTTGAGCGACTGCCGCAGCGACTCCGTTTGCCACTGCGACTGTGTTGCCCGAGGGTTGACGGGTAATATTCAGCAGCACCGCAGGTTTACCGTTTGACCTGACCGCGGTATAAACCGGCATCGTCGACGGTTCCACGGTTCCGATATCGCCCACACGGATGGCCACGCCGTTGGGCGATGTCTTCACGATCAGGTTGCTCAGCTCCGCGGCGCTGTGTGCCTGGGCTCCGATCAGGCCGAGGATAAGTTGGTGGTTCGCCTCATACAGACCGGGAGAGTCAATAATGTTCGATTCCTGGACAGAGTTGACCAACTCGAGCAGAGTTACCCCGGCGGCCTGTAGCCGGGCGAGGTTAGGCACAATGTGAAATTCCGGAATCTGGCCGCCCTGCACCAGCACCGTACTTACGCCATTCACGCGGTTGAGCGGCGGCTTCAGGTCGTACGTGGCTATCTCCCAGAGGCGAGTTTGCGGCACCGTATCTTTTCCCCGGTCGTCCGCGGTCAGTGCGTAACCAAGAATGGGAAAGGTAGCGAACGTGAGACGGTTGGTGGTGATGTGCGCCGTAGCTGGCAGAGACTGGGAAACCCTGGCGAGGGCCGCATCCGTCAGCTGCAGCGTGCGAAACATATCCACATTCCAATCGAAGAACAAGCTGATTTCTGCCGAGCCGCGGCTGGTGTTGCTACGCACGGTCAACAGCCCGGGAACGCTGTTGATCGCGTCTTCGATCGGCTTGGTGATGGTAACCTCCATCTGTTCCACGGGCATGACGCCGTTGTCTACGCCGATCACCACACGTGGAAAGTTGGTCTCGGGAAACACCGAAATCGGCACCTGAAACGCCATGTAGACGCCGGCGAGCGTTAACAGGGCAAGGAAGAAGAAGATGGGTTTGGCCGCGGCGGCAAGCCAGAATGACCCCTCATGGTCGGGTGTGCCGGGCATCACTCCTTGTCTCCTCCGGCTTCGGCCGGAGCGGTGCCGGCCTTGACCTTTGTGCCTTCATCCAGCCCATACCCGCCGTTGGTGATGACCATATCGGCCGGGGTGAGACCACTGATAATTTGCGATGATTCGGGAGTACGAATGCCCAGGGTCACCGGCTTCTTGGCAGCGGTTCCGTCAGGCTTGATCACCAGAACGAATTTGCTTTCGCCGTCGGGTCCCGTTTGTACCGCCTCCGATGGAATCAGCAAAGCGTTCGCAGCGGTTCGACCGGTAATCGTGGTGTGTACCGGCGTGCCCGCCTTCAATGTCCCTTTTGCATTCGCCACCCGCAGCCATACCTCAACCGTGGTGCTTCCGGGGTCGAGGGCTGGGCTAATCAGCGAAACCTTGGCCGGGAGGGGATTGTCGAGCCCGCGGACCTGAATGCCGGCGGCCGCGCCCATTTGTAATTGCTGAGCCTGGGTCTGGGAAAGGTGAAGTTTCGCCAGCAGTGCAGACGTGTCCATGACGGTGATCACAGGATTGCCGGCTGCGGCTGTTTCTCCAGCAAAGAGTGGCCTGTCGGTCACCACGCCGGAGATAGGACTGCGAATCTCGGTATAACTCAACTGGGCCTCGGCGCCGAGGTACTTGCCTTTGGCGGAAGTAAGTTGGCCTTGAGCGCTCTCCAGCGCAGCCTTTTGACTTACGTTCTGTAGCGCCTCCAGATGCTGCCGGGCAATTTCGTGGGCGGCTTTCGCCTGGACCAGCGCCGCTTTGGCAGTATCCAGATCGCGGCCAGGGATGGCTCCCTCGGCAAAAAGTTGCGCCCGGCTGTCCGCAATGCTTTGCGCCAGGCTAAGGTTGGCCGTTGCCTGCGTCAGGTCTGTCTCCGCCTTCATGGTGTCTGCAGGTACGGTGGCGCCGGTGGCGATGTCGTAGGTGCCCTGGGCGGCGGTATATGCCCCCTTGTTGTCGAGCGCAGCAGCCTCAAGATCCCGGTTCTCCAGCGTCGCCAGCAGTTGACCGGCCCGCACGTGAGAACCACGCTGGACATAAAACTTCTTCACCGGCGCGGTGACTTTGGGAGAGATAGCGGCCTGGGCCAGCGGCGCAAGTGTGGCGTCCGCAGTGATCTGCTCGGAAATGTCGCCCCGTTCAGGATGGGCGGCCTGCACATACACCTCGGTGGCTGCAGGGGCCTCAGTCTTGCCGCAGGCGGTAACCAGCAGCGAGATGAAGCAGAGAAAACTCAAGCTAAGAACTTTGCATTGCCAACGGACATGGGGCACCCGTCGATTTGTGGTCAGTACAGAGTTAGGAAACGGTCTCATCGTCAGATCGCCCCCGTAAGCAATTGCAGATTGGTGAGAGCCAGTTGGTAGCGGATGGTACCGTCCTCTCGAGCGATTTCCGCTGCGGTCAGCGAGTTTTGTGCATCGACTACTTCCAGTACCGTTGCCTCTCCCGCGGTGTAACGAAGACGCGTAAGGCGCAGGCTCTCGGTTGCGGTTTGCACGCTCTGGTCGAGTGATTGGAGCTGGTCGCGCGCTGTGGCTGCCTCTGAGTACGATTCATCCAGCTGGGCGACTAGCCGGCGCTGGGTCGCGGTGAGCGCAGTATGTGCTGCATCCCGCAGGATCTCGCTCTGGCGCACCCTGTGCTGGGTAGAGAACCAGTCCCACACCGGCAGATCGACCGTGGCGCTCGCAGAGTAGCCAAGATTGCGGGGCTGCCCGTTTTCGTTAGGGTTAGGGTTGAAAGGATTAAGACGGCCATTGGCTGCGACCTGCGGCGCGTCGATGCCGTAGGTGAAGTTGAGAGCAAGATCAGGAAGATAGGCGGCGCGTGCCGCGGCTACCTGCAAAGTGTTGACCCTGAGAGATGCCATAGCCTGACGCAGCTCCGGACTGAGCCTCATGGCGTTCGCATCGACGTCAGCCCGTGTTGGCAGCGGCACAATCGAGCCGGGCGAAAGGGTGTATTCCGTCCGTGGGTCAGCAAACAGGAGGACAGCCAGATCCAGGCGAGATTTTTGTTCCCCGAGCAGGGCTTCGGCAAGGTCGCGATCGCGCTGCTGTTGCTGCAACTGAGCCTTTACCACATCGGCGTGCGCCGCTTCGCGGGCGCTCTCGCGCTGTTGGGTGAGTTTCGTGAAGCCGGAGGCCTCGCCCGCGGCGCGTCGCGCCACGGCAACCCTGTGGCCGGCGGCCAGCTCCTGGTAAAAAAGGCCGGTCACGGTAAGGACAAGTCCCCGGCGAGCAATTTCCAACTGCGCCTCAGCTACGGCCGCCGCAGCCGCAGTCCGCGAGACCGCAATGGTTTGTGGCAGTCCCAACGTTTCGTTAACGACAGCCTGGCTGGTATATTCGTGAACCGAATTGTTGGCGATAAACACTGGCAGAGATTGGGCTCCAATCGCGGC
The DNA here is from genome assembly GCA_963750415.1 of uncultured Acidobacteriaceae bacterium. GTDB lineage: Bacteria > Acidobacteriota > Terriglobia > Terriglobales > Acidobacteriaceae > PALSA-350. The sequence continues at coordinate 985,590 of CAVVQX010000011.1, read as the reverse complement.
AGTGTCACTGTGGAGCCTGTTCGGTTGGGTATACAGGTACTGGTTGTGAAACGTGGCATTCGGCAGCAGAGCAGAGCGCGCTATGGAGTGATCAAGTGCAGCGATACGCGCGTTGCCGGCCGCGGCGGCGAAGGTGGGCTCGTTGGCACGAGCCATGGTGATAGCTTGCTCCAATGTTATCGATGGGGGCGCAGCATTTGTAGCGGGCGCCGGACCCTGTTGTTGTGCGACCGCGTCGATCATCGCGAGCATGGACAATGCGAGGGCAATAACAGAAAGTTTCGGCATGACATCTGGAAGACGCAAAACCGGGAATCGCAGACTCACTTCTGGCCGACCACCAATATGGTGAAGCTGCCGGGCAAGATGGCGGGTCGTGGATGCGGATTAGCCGTTGTCGGAGCGGGCCGCTCTCCGAATGAAGCAGTGGCCAGGTAGATGCGGCCCGTGACCCAATCCAGTGTCATGGTGCGCGCTCCTCGTTGTGTGTCCAGGTTCTGCAGCACCGGGTAGGTTGGTTTGCTGGCGTCGATAATGGTGAGCGTTCCGCCGCCATTGGAGGAGAAAGCCAGCTTGCGCTTTGCATCGTAGCGCGCCGCATCCGGACCTTCGCCGATGGCCGGATTGGCCAGCACCTTTCCTGAGCTCGCATCGACCACCGCCATCTTTCCTCCGTCGCACACGGCAAAGAGCCGGCGCCCGGTGATATCGATGGCTAGTCCGGAGGGTGAATCGCAGTTGTCCAGCGGCCAGGTCGCGGTAATGGCTTTTGCCACTGCATCGAAGCGGACAATCTCATTCTTGCTTTCGATGTTGTCAAACACAGTGCCCGAACCGTCGGCGACCGGGAACTCGGGTTTGCCCGAGAGGGCGATCGTGGCTACCACTTTATTTTGTGAAGTATCAATCACGGTTACATTGTTGCTGCGGCCATTGAACGCCCATACCGTCTTTGTTTTGGGCTCAAACACAATCCCGTCCGGGTTCGTGCCCGCCGGAATCGAAGCGACGCTGGCCAGCGAGCTACGGTCAAAGACCACCACGGCATTCGCGCCGCCATCGCTCACATACCCATATTTGCCCGCGTCATCGAGCGCGACGCCGTGCGTGCCCTTCAGGCCGGTGATGCTGCCCACGACTTTCCCGGAATCGCTGTCCAGTACCTCAACCCGGGGCCCATGGGTGACATAGAGACGGTGTGCTTTGGGGTCAGAGGTCAGGTAGTCCCATCCACCCTCGCCGCCAATCTTCCACTGCGTTAGGACGCTGTACGGCTTCTGTGCCCACGCGCCGGAGGGCGCGAGCAAGGCGCCCGCTAAGGATGCGCTAAGAGTCAACGTCTGGAATGCAGTCCGCAGGAAATTCGCTGTCATTGGATCTCCAATCAGGCTCGACTTAATTTCGCACAGCTACCTTAACGGAAGCTGAAGACAGCGCAGAAACAGGGAAACGAACCGACACCCTGGTCCCGTTTCCTAATACGCTTGCAATTTCGATGGTTCCCAGCCCGCGGGACGCAATGGCTTTGCAGATGGCGAGGCCCAGGCCGGTCCCTCCGGTGTTTCTGCTGCGCGAGGGGTCGCCGCGGTAGAAACGGTCAAAAATATGGGGCAGATCCTCCGCTGCGATCCCCTCGCCATCATCTTCGATCGTCAGCTCTGCGCAGGTATCCTCCTGCCGCGCTGCGGCGCGGATCGTCGAGCCCCCAGGACTGTGCTGCAGCGCATTCAAGAGCAGGTTCCCGCATAAGAGTTGCGCTTGCTCCGGCTCGATATCGACCATCACCGGCGCCTCTGCCACGACAACCACCTGCAGGCGCTTTAGCTCTGCCATGGATGCAAATTGTTGCGCCACCTGGCGCAGAATGCCGGCCAGGTCGGCCGTTCCGCTTGCCGTGTCGCTATCCGTCTCTGCCCGAGCCAGTGTAAGCATCTTGGCGACCGTTTCTTCAAGGCGTTCACAATCGAGCTGGCAACGTTCGATCCCGCGCTCGTACTCTAGCGTTGTTCTTTGCTTGAGAGTGAGCAGCTGTAGCGAAGACTTCAGCACGGCGACGGCCGTCTTGAGCTCGTGTGCGGCATCGCTGGTAAAGCGGCGTTGCTGCATAAACGAGCGCTCCAGCCCGGTGAGCACAGTTTCGATCGCCACCGTCAGCGGCGCAAGCTCCCGGATCATGCGCGCACGAGGAGAAGGAGCGAAGTTCCAGGAATTGACCGAGACGCCGGAGGCCTCCGCCGCCAGCTCGCGCAAAGGGGCCAGGCCCCGATTCAGTAGCCAGAAAATCAACATTCCTGAAATCGCAAGCAGGAACAGGCTGGTGACCGCGTAAAACCCAACAGCTTCCCAGATCTCGTTCCAAACGTGTTCGATTGGGGACCCATAAAAGATGGTGACGCGGCGCGGGATGCCGCCACCCTTGTCGCCCGGATCGACGATTCTGAGACCCTGGATCCTGAGCACCCGGTAATGCTTGCCTTTGATCGAGACTCTCTGAAGCTTGCCGGTGCTGGCGGTGAGCAGGGCTTCCCTGGGCCCAGCCCAATTGAGCGACTTACCCAGCACCCGGCCGCCCGCGTCCTGCACCTCGTAGACATCCTCGGCCGGAAGATTCGCTTCCGTTCCGTCCAGCATCACGTTGTCCTGTGCGTCTTCCGCGTCCTGCACCGCGCCCAGCAAGGAATCCGCGCGGCCGCGAAGCATCACGTCAAAGGACCGAAACCGTACATGCCGCTCATAGAGCAATGCCGCACCCGATATGGAAAGGGCGGCGAGCAGCTCTATCAGCAGGATGGTTACGATGAGGCGATGGGTGAGGGAATAGGTCTTCATCGCCCGTCCTCAAAGCCCATGAGCAGGCGGTACCCGCGTCCGCGCAGCGTTTCGATGCTCGGCTGCTGTGTGGCGGCCTCGAGCTTGCGCCGCAAATTCGAGATGTGGGCTTCGATCACGTTGGAATGATGTTCCCAGTTGTAGTCATAGAGATGCTCGAGCAGCTCGCGTTTGGATACGATGACGCGCGGCCGATGAATCAGATACTCCAGAATGCGATACTCCGTGGGCGACAGATCCACCATCTTGCCCGAGCGCCGGACACTCTGTTCGACGGTGTTGACCTGCAGATCAGATATACGGAGGATGGGATCGGCAACTCCCTTGCCGCGGCGGATCAGCGCTTTGGCCCGGGCGATCAACTCCCCCAGGTCGAAAGGCTTGGTGAGATAGTCGTCCGCGCCGGCATTGAGCAACGAAATGATGGAACTGGCCTCGCTCTTTGCGGTCAGTATGAGCACGGGTGTCCGATCTCCGCGTGTGCGCACCTTTTTCAGGAGGCCCGGCCCGTCCAGCCCCGGCAGCATCAGGTCCAGGATGATGAGGTCATAACAACGGTTTTCGGCAAGATCGAGCCCAATGAGTCCGTCTTCGGCGCAGTCGACAGCAAAATTGGGGCCTTCCCGTAGGGCCGAGGCCACGTTTTCCGCCAGCCGCTCCTCATCCTCAACCACCAGTACCCGCATAAGTGCAGTATCGCCTAATCAAGGTTAAGTGAATCTGAAGCCTGCGGCAGGCACGCCTTTCACCCTGGCACACCCCTTAAGGCGCATAGGGCGCTTAAGGCGCACACTTTCACCCAGACCACTCGCCAAATGGCCGGGAAGTTTACGACCAGAAGCAGCCTTTTCAGGCAGGGAAGGCTCCGCAGACGAAGGGCAGCTTCGCACCCCGCCGAAAAATTCCTTACCGTTCCCCCGGAGGCGGCGCACTTTGAGTAGCCCCAGCCTTCGGGGGCTGCCAACCATCGTCCGACGGGCCATTTTGAAAGAAAAACGAATCCTTGCTGTAAGGGCCAGTCGCGTACGTCGCGTTGGCCTGGCCGAAGATCTTCCCCGCCCGCAAGGTATCCGCGCGAACCTTATCCACCAATTGGTGATAGCGCTCGTCGGACTGGGCATATCCGGAGAACCAGCTGAGGTCATTGTTTCCAATAATCACCACATCCACTCCCGGGACGGACGCAATGTCAAAAGCATTGGCGACGCCGGTAGGGGTCTCGATCATGACCACGACCAGCATGTTGTCATTGATCGTCTGGTGATAGTTGACGCCGTTCACGCCCCAGATTGCCGGTGCCTGGCCCTGGCCCGAACTGCGGCGCGCGACCGGAGGATAGCGGGCCCACTTGGCCGCCTCCCGCGCACGGTCCACATCGTCCACCGTCGGAATCACAACACCGAGGGCGCCAATATCCGTCGCGTGCTGAATATGCCATTCCTGCGCGTCCGGCAGCCGAATCATGGGAGTGGCCTTGACGTGAGGGCAGGCGGCAATCATCTTCTCGATATCTGCAAACTCCAGGGTGCTGTGTTGCATTTCGAACCAGGTGAAATCGTAGTGCTTGGCCCGTTCGCAATAGTCTGCGATATCCATCTTCGATTGCGTAAAGCTGAAGACCTGTTTACCGTCGAGCAGCTTCTGCTTGGTGGTGTTATACAGCTTGGCTTTGGCAGCGGCGGAGTCCGGGCCTTGTGCTATCGCCGGGAGAACCGGCAGCACCAGAAGGGCACCAAGGAGTATCGGCATTGCGGGCAGAATCTTCATTCGAATTGGCCTCCGAACTGCAGACACAGCCATCCTTTATAGACCTAAAATCTGCCCTGTGCCTATGGGGTATAACTATCACCGTGCTTTCTATCAGAAGATTCCGCGTGTACGCACCTTGTTCTGGCAAGGCGCTTTTCCTGGCCAAAGCCAAAGTGAGCCCTCAGCTATACGGATTGATGACCGCCAACTTTATTCATACTGTCCCTGGTTATTCCATTCAAGCCCTGGAGTTGAAAGCGCGATGAGCCTGCGTTGGTGTCTGACCCTCTTCTTGTTAATAACTTATTGGCCAAACGCGCGTGCGGCCGTTCAGTACAACCCTGAACGCAAAGTTTGGGTCCTCCAGGCCGGTGAAGCGACCTATGCCATGGGAGTCAACGAACGCGGCGAATTGCAATCTATCTATTGGGGTGCGCGGGTTATGCGCGATGCGGACTTCGCAGCCGCGCACAGCCGCCCGGAAGTGGCCTCGTTCGATCTCTCCACCACCACCACCCCGCAGGAGTATCCAGGCTGGGGCGCGGAACTCTATACCGAACCTGCATTGAAGGCGACGTACGCGAACGGAAATCGCGACGTGGTCTTGCATTTTGTGCAGCAGCACATCGATGGCGAGACGCTGGAAATCGAGCTGAAGGATATTGCTTCCGATCTTCAGGTCCACCTGTTTTACCGGGTCTTTCCGGAGACCGGCATTCTTGAGCGGTGGTCGCGCATTGAGAACAAAACCGATCAGGCGATTACGTTAGAAAGCGCACAATCGGCCGCCTATAGCCTGCCACAAGGGGAGGGCTACGGCTGGCACTATCTCACCGGGCAGTGGGGAGCCGAGTGGCAGCTCCATTCTGAAGCACTGCAAACCGGAGCTCATGTGATTGAGAGCCGCCGTGGCAGCACCTCGCACCAGGCGAATCCCTGGTTTGCCATCGACCGGCCAGACCAGACCACCGAGGAGCACGGGCCGGTGTGGTTCGGAGCGTTGGGATGGAGCGGCAGCTGGCGCATCACCGTGGAGCAAACTGCGATGCAGCAAGTCCGTGTCACCGGCGGATTCAATCCTTTTGACTTCGGCTATCGGCTGAAACCTGGCGACCAGCTGGAGACGCCGCCGTTCTATGCCGGGTTCACTAACGGGGGCATGGGTGAGGCCTCGCGCATTCTGCACCGTTTCGAGCGGCAATCGATTCTCCCCGGGGGAGAGAACGCGCCCCTGCGTCCCGTCCTCTACAACTCGTGGGAAGCGACGGAATTCGATGTCAGCGAAGCAGGCCAGTTAGCCCTGGCGGAAAAAGCCAGTAAGTTGGGCGTGGAGCGCTTCGTGATTGATGACGGATGGTTTGGTCAGCGCAAAGATGACCACGCCGGCCTGGGCGACTGGTATGTGAACAAGGAGAAATTTCCGCACGGCCTCAAGCCGGTGATTGATCGCGTGCACGCATTGGGTATGGACTTTGGCATCTGGGTAGAACCGGAAATGGTGAACCCCAACAGCGATCTCTATCGCAAGCATCCAGAATGGGCGATGAATTTTCCCGGGCGCCCGCGCACTGAGGCCCGTAACCAGCTGTTGTTGAATCTGGCGCGAGACGACGTGAAGGAATATGTTTTTCAGTGGCTGGATCAGCTCGTCACCAACAACGACATCGCCTTTCTCAAATGGGACTACAACCGCAACTGGTCAGAACCCGGCTGGGATGCGGTCGCCCCGGAGGAGCAGAAGAAGATCTACGTGGCCTACGTCCGCAACCTCTATGACATCCTCGATCGTTTGCGCGCCAAGCATCCCAAGCTCGAAATTGAATCCTGTTCCGGAGGCGGCGGGCGCGTCGATCTCGGTATCCTGCGCCGCACCGACGAAGTGTGGCCATCGGATAACACCGACGCATTGGACCGGCTCACTCTGCAAGACGGCTTCACCCAGGCGTACACCCCCGGCATCATGATGGCCTGGGTCACCGACGTTCCCAACGGCATAAACAAGCGAAGCGTTCCGCTTAAGTTCCGTTTTATGGTCGCCATGTCCGGCTCGTTGGGCCTGGGAGGCAATCTGAACAAGTATTCGCCCGAAGATATGCAGCAGGCCGCCCGCTACGTTGCCTTCTACAAACGTGTGCGCCCCGCAGTGCAGCGAGGGGCACTCTATCGGCTCATTGCCCCCGAGGGGAGCGAATATTCCGCCACCGAGTACGTCTCCACTGATGGAAAGCAGGCTGTGCTTTTTGCATATCTGCATTCGCAACAATTCGGCGCATCGTTCCCCACCGTCTTTCTTCATGGCCTCGCCGAGGATGCACTTTACAAAGTGGAGGCCATCGATCCCGGGCAAGTGCAGGAGGTGGGAACCGTAAGCGGCGCGTACCTGATGCACCATGGCCTCAATCTGAATCTACGAGGAGACTACGACAGTACTTCCGTCATCCTGGAAAAGCAGTAGTCCATGATGTTCCCTCTGCTTTGACAGAACATCTCTTGAATCATCGATATAGCCGTATTCCGCCACCCCGGTGGGGCCACTCTTCGGAGTTCTAGGCCATCTCAGATCGAGACAGGTCGAGAACTTAGCTGTCGATGAAGGGTTAGTGATCGATAGGGACCGGGGGGACCGGATCAATGAAAAACACGGGAAGACTGGAACTCGTATCAGTGGTTGTATTGGCAATTTCTACGGCGATGGCCGGTTGCCACAAAAATGACGGTACGCAAGTTGTGGATGCGGCAGCCGCAAACGGAAATCTCGCACCGGTCAGCAACAACAGCGGCACAGCCCCGGTTAACGAAAGCGTGGTTCCGGCCGAACCAGCCGCGGCCCCAGTGAATGCGGCACCGGCTCGCCCGGCAACGAATTATCCCCCTCCGGCCCCACAACAGTATTCCAAACAGGCCCAGCAGCCTCAAGGTCCCGCCCCTGAGCAGGAGCAACCATATCCTGCGCAGGACCAGCAGTACTCCCAGCAGCCACAGGATCAGCAGTATCAAAGGCAGGACTATGGTGATCAGGCATACCCCGACGATGAACAGGTAGCCGAATACGCTCCCGATCCGCCGCCCCCTTTGCCGGAATACCAGCAGCCGCCGTGCCCGGGACCGAACTATTTATGGACGCCAGGCTACTGGTCCTATGCTCCGACCGGCTACTACTGGGTTCCCGGTGTCTGGGCCGCCGCTCCCTACATCGGGGCGCTCTGGACTCCGGGTTACTGGGGCTATGACCGAGGGCGCTATGGCTGGCACCGTGGTTTCTGGGGCCGCTACATTGGTTATTACGGCGGGGTGAACTACGGCAATGGTTATGTCGGTCGCGGCTACTACGGCGGCTATTGGAACCACGACCAGTTTAACTACAACCGCCACGTCACGAACGTGAACACTACCGTTATCCACGACACCTACATCAGGAATGTGACCAACATCACCACCTATAACCGTGTGAGCTATAGCGGTGGCCGCGGGGGAGTGAATCTTCAGCCGACCCCTGCCGAATTTGCTGCATTGCGGCAGCCGCGTCTGCCGGAGTTGCGGGTGCAACAGCAGAACCGGTTCGCCGCCAGCACCAACCGGGCGCAGTTCGTTGCCGCCAACCGCGGCCAGCCGCAAACCGTAGTCATGAGCAGACCTCTCCCCGTGGAGCGGCGTCAACCCACTATGGTTCCGGCCGCAACACAGCGGCAGTTGCCTGGGCCCATGAGCCATCCTCTACAGCCGAGTCCAGCCATAAGGCCAGTGCCGGGGGCACGAACCGCACAGCCGGTGACGCAACCGCGGTCTAACCTGCAGGCGCCGGCTCAGCAAGCCCGGCAAGTGCAGCAGGAACGGATCCAGCAAGCGCCCCAGGGATCCCAGGAAAGACCGAGTTTCCAGCATCAGCCCGTCCAGCAGGTGCGGCCGATGCCTCAGGAACGGCCAACCCAGCAGCTGGCCCCTCAGCATCAGCCCGCCCAGCAGGTGCGGCCGATGCCTCAGGAACGGCCAACGCAGCAGCTGGCTCCACAGCATCAGCCCGCCCAGCAGATGCGGCCTGCGCCTCAACAACGGCCCACGCAGCCCGCGCAGCAGCGGCCCGGACAGTCACAGGAGCATGGGCAGCAGAATCCACATCCCGAGGAACATCCCGGACCCCGGTAAGGGTTTCATGTCGAAAAGCTTTTGGTCCCGGACAAGTGGTCAGATGGGTCGGACGCCAGGCTCATCGCCGTTTGAAGTCTTACGCGTTTGAACGTTTTCTGACTTCAATCAGGGTTCGATAGAGGGCGATGGTTTGGTCGGCAATACTGGTCCAACTGAACTTCTCTTCGGCACGTTTACGGCCGGCTTCTCCAAATCGTCTGCACCTTTCGGGATCGGACAGCAGTTCGTTCAGTTTTGCCGCCAGATCCCGCGCAAATTTCTCCGGATCCCGCGGAAAGCTGGTCACCGGATCCTGATCAAAGGGCACCAGGTAGCCGGTCTCACCGTCAACCACGACCTCCTTGATCCCGCCCGTGGCACTGGCCACGACAGCCGCCTGGCAAGCCATGGCTTCCAGGTTGATGATGCCGAAGGGCTCGTAGACCGATGGGCAGCAAAACACTGTCGCGTGGCTGTAGAGCTGGATGGCCTCCGGTTTCGAAAGCATCTTGTCGATCCAAATCACTCTCGGGTTGAAGGCGCGTGCCTCTTCCACCTTGCGCTGTAGTTCCGCGGCAATTTCCGGAGTGTCGGGGGCACCCGCGCAGAGAACGATCTGGTTGCCGGGCGGCAGGTAACGAATCGCGTCCACCAGGTGAGTCACGCCCTTCTGCCGGGTGATGCGCCCTACAAAAAGCACATAGGGAATTGCCGGGTCGACGCCATAGGCAGTGAGCGCTGTCTTCTCGGGCGTTCGCTGGTATTGCTCCAGGTCGATCCCGTTGTAGATCACATGAATTCGTTCAGGGTCTACTGGGTATGCGCGGAGGATGTCGTCTTTAGTGCCATTGGAGACCGCGATTACCGCATCCGCGTCGAGAATCGCTGTGCTCTCCATCCACGAGCTCATGGCATAGCCGGTGCCCAACTGTTCCGCCTTCCACGCGCGCAGCGGCTCCAGACTGTGCGTCGTAAGCACGAACGGAACGTCATACAGCTTCTTGGCCAAAAATCCGGCCATGGAAACGTACCAGGTGTGCGTATGCACAACGTCAATTCCACTGAGAGCCTTGATCTGCGTCAGGTTGAGGGAAAATGCCTCGAGGGCGCCCTTGAATTTCTCTTCGGTTCCATGGGTGATTTCGCTCCAGGGCTCCTGACCGCGCACTTGCAACTTACCTTCATCGGCGTACTGGCGGCCCCAGCAATGGACCTCCACCGAAACCTTGCGTGCCAATTCACGGCTCAGATACTCAACGTGCACTCCGGCGCCGCCGTAAACATGCGGCGGGTATTCCCGCGTGAAGAGTCCTACTCGCAATCTCACCTCCTCTGGTGAAGTTGCACCACAGTCGAACTACAGTATTACGGCGGGGATGGGATATTCAAGCCGCATCTTTAGCGGGTCAACGAGGGCGGATTTCAGGGTAGCCGGTGCATCCAGAAGGGAAGTGACCGAGCCGCTCTTTTTTCAGGTCACCATCGGACTAAGGGTCTTTGAGCGGGCCGGAACGCAATACGCCGTGGAGTTTCTGTGTGCTTGTCGCGGCTCATGGATAAGGCATATATGCAACTGTAACGATTTCAGTATTAGGTCCGTCGTCCCCTGGCGACCCGGTTGCCCAGCCCGTCATAGGCGTAGCCCGTATAAGTGAACAACGTCTTGTTAAACACGGTACACAAGCGACCTTCGCCATCAACTCGAGCATGCGAGATCCACGGAGTCACTGAATCGATTCAGGCTTAGATGATGATCTCTCGATTCGCACGATCCCTGTGGGCCCAAAACGCTCTTGGACGCGATGGAGCACAACGCAACCATTCCGTTGCCACGTATATGAAGGAAATCCTTCCTCTCCAGGGGCGGCGGTTGTAGGCTTGCCAAAGGTCGCCTCAAGGTGTTTCTGAAAGGTCAAGAAGGACGATGCGGGATACTACCATGCGGGCCAAAACGCGTCATGAGCGCGAACTTACCACGAGCCAAAACCGAGGGGAATAGGTATCATGTCGACGCATTAGACCCCAACCTTCTATGGAGGACTCAAACGCGAAAAGAGATGACTTTGCCCTGTAGGTCTGGAAAAGCGTACCTCGGCGGCTAAAGAGGCTGCGGAAAAACTCGCCGTTGGGTAGGAAAGCCGTACCTCAGGGGCTAAAGCCCAGCGTATTTTCAATCACTTACGGCACGACTAAAGTCGTGCCCTGATACAAAACATGAGTTTTTCCGCAGCCTCTAAAGCCGTCAAGCGCGTAAACCCTTACGGCACGGCTGAACCCGTGCCCTTCGTTCGAGAGTGTCTTCCCCAGAGCTCTTAGGGTCAGCGAAAGCTTCATGTGCAGTCCAAATTGGCCCGCGGAAAAAACTAATTTGGACAGGTCTGATGCATTACCCCCCAGGTCGACGCATTGCCCCCCAGGTTTACCGGGCGCTCTGATGGGAACGAGGTGAACATCCCCAGGTTTATGGGTTTTCTCCGGTTTCTCCGTCCCCCCGGGTATTCTCCTCGCGTCTTTTGTTCCTGTAGAAATGTGCGAAGAAAGCGAAGTAAGCGAACTAAGTCCTGGGATGTGGTGGAGTTCTCTCCGTAAAGAGCGCAATGGGTGGGGTGGGTTTCTTGAACAGACGCAGGGATTAGGCCGCCTTATCTTGTCCGGGGGCCGCGTATTCAACCATTTGTAAAATTTGATATTTTTGGGTCTTTTTTGGGGGTTTGGCGGCTCAGCGTGGGGATCGTGCCCAATAAGTCCTTTGTTTCACGAAGATGATCAAGATGATCAAATAATTAATTGATCACCTTGCCTGGGTGGTGGCAAAGGCGCGTATGCGCGCTCATTCCACGGAGACGGCGTCGCAGGGGATGGTTTGCCATACTTAGGTGCGCTAAAAGCACTACAAGCACGATAAGTCCCGAGGGATGGAAAGAGAAGCGTGCCGCAGGGCCGGGGGCTCTGGGGGATGGATGGTCCGGACTGAAGCTCGCTGCGGCGAGGAAGCTCGCTGCGGCTAGGAAGCTCGCTGCGGTGAGGAAGCTCGCTGCGGTGAGGAAGCTCGCTGCGGTGAGGAAGCTCGCTGCGGTGAGGAAGCTCGCTGCGGTGAGGAAGGCCGGACCTGCCCGGCATCGGAGTGCCTGATATACAGGCTTTAGCTCCGCTGTGGTGTGGTGTTTCCCAAGTTGTCAAAACTGCTCAATCAAGAGGACGCACTGAGCGCACCCTACTCTCCGCGGGCACCCTCGCGAGGCGCTCCACGGCTGGCCCCACGGCGGAATGCTGCGGAGAGGCTTGATCCGTCACTTCTGATGTCACATTACTGTTTGGCTACACTCAACTCATCACGCCGACGAGTTGCCAGTGGTTGGCGGCCGTTGCAGGGAAGCGCACCGATGCAAGGCCAAGCAGGGCAGTCGCGAAGACCGCGCTGACGTATGGAATTCTTGCTTCCAAAGTAGCCCGATTTTTGGGCTGTGTCCAGAGCGAGAAGAAATAATTTTGGTAACCGTTGGGCGCTCTTGTTAGCTCATCATCGCGCCGGGAAGTAATCGTCGACGTTGTTACCACTTCAGTGCAGAAGATAACCCACCCACTCCGGGGAAAATTGTCCACACCAAGAAGGTTACAAAAGGGAAATACCTCTTTGCAGGTGACAGGTGATCCTGGGTTTGCTAAATTCGTGCTGCAACATGGCATGTTGTGCCACCCCGGGGAGAACGCGTATCCATTTAAGCAAACGTACGCGTGCTCTTCTCAGTCTGCTGGCATTTCTGGTCTGCCTTCCAGCCTTGCCGGTTCATGCTCTTCAGCCTGCGAGCGCGCTGCCGGGTCTTCCCTTAAGTTTTGAATCGAATCGAGGGCAAGCCCCTGGCGCTTACAGTTACGTCTTTCATCGTGGTGGCTTGCAGGCACTGTTCTCTCAGGCCGGCGTTGATTTTCGACTGCCTGGGTCCAGTAGAGGTTCCACTCAGGCGACAAGCCCGCTCCGTTTCCAGCTGATCGGCGCAAACCCAACTGCCCGTCCCGCCGGGGAGCAGCCCACCAGGGCCGATAGCAACTATCTGCTGGGCGCAGATTCCTCGCGATGGATAGCCCATGTGCCCAACTATTCCCGAGTGGTCTACCCGGGAATCTATCCTGGCGTTTCCCTCGTCTTCTATGGGCGCGATGGCGAGTTAGAGCATGACTTCAACCTGGCTCCTGGGGCCGACCCGGCGGCGATCTCTTTCCGCATGGAGGGGGCGCAGAGGGTTGAGCTCTCGCCTGAGGGAGGCCTGCGCATTGCCTCCGCTGCCGGCTCGCTTGTGCTCAGAAAGCCCACTGCATATCAGGAAGCAGACGGCAAACTTACCCATGTGGATGCCTCATTTTTGTTGGCGCGCGACGGGCGTGTCAGCTTCCGCGTCGGGCCGTACGATCACTCGCGCCCCCTGGTGATCGATCCGGTGTTGACGTTCTCTACTTACCTTGATGGGAGTACGACCGACGCCATCACCGCCATCACCACGGATGGCAGCGGGAATATCTACGTTACGGGCTTTACCACCTCGACCGATTTTCCCACCGTCAAACCATTACAGCCGGCATCGGGCTGTGGATTGGATGCCTGTGACTATGCCTTTGTCGCCAAGCTCGATCCCACCGGTAAGACGCTTATCTATTCCACCTACCTGGGGGGTGGTTTCCAGGATTTTGGGGGTGCGATTGCAGTGGATGCCCGGGGAAACGCCATCGTCGCCGGCATCTCCAGTTCTTCGAACTTTCCCCAGGCCGGCTCTCTGCCCGCCCGTACCACCCGGCCGGACTGTTACTTCATCGCATCGTTAACACCAGACGGCTCTGCCTTCAATTACTCAGGCTTGATCGGGGGCAGCCAGGGGGAATCTCAGCGCCCTGGCGCTCGATAGCCATAACAACGTTTTTGTCGGCGGTCTAGCGGGTTCCGCGGATTTTCCGCTGCAGGACCCGTTAACAGCCTGGTGGGTATACTCGAGCGTCGAAGCCAATATGGTGCTTGCCTCGCTGCCGCCCGATCTTAGTTCCTTGTCGTTTGGCAGCTATTTGAGCTCCGCAAATGGCATCTATCCCGGTTCGCTTCTCGCCGCGCTCACGGTGGATGCGAACGACAACCTGATCGCCGCCGGCACCACCTATGCGAACGATCTTCCCACCACGGCAGGCAGCTTCCAACCATCGCCGCCGCCACCGCCGACCCCAAACGCCCTGTACGACCACACGTTCGTGGCCAAAATCAACATGAGCATTCCTGCTCCGTCCGTCTGCCCAGGTAGCTGGAATGTCAATCTCGGCCAGGTGAACGCGTTGACCACTGCAAACGTGACTGTTAATGTTACTAATTGCGGCAACGCCCCGCTCAGCATCCACTCCATCACCTCGTCGGTGGCAACTGTCACGACAGCGGAGAACTGCGGGTCCGTCGCCCCGGGTGCAATCTGCCCCATCACTCTCACGTTCAGCCCCATCGACAACACCAACTCTGGCGGCACGATCAGCCTGGCAGACAATGCCGTAGTCTCACCCCAGGTGATCGCTGTGTCGGGGCAGGGACTCGCTCCAAAACTCTCCCCTCAGTCCAATCCGTTCCCCATGGGACATTACCTGGTCGGCACGCAGAGCCCCGCCTATTCGCTTGTTCTCGGCAACCAGGGAAATGCCCCGCTTACCTTCAGCAGCATTGCTGTTACGGGAAATGGCTTCTCGATCAACCAGAACGGATGCACCGGACCGGTAGCAAACGGAAGCGGGTGCATCTTAAGCCTGGTCTTCGCTCCGACGGTTCCCGGGGCTGCCAGCGGGGCGCTCACCATTTCCTCGAACGATCCCGTTCATCCTCAACTGGCGATTGCTCTCTCCGGGGCGGGCGACAGTGCTTACGACGCTCCTTCGATCAGTAGTGTTGGGCCGTACAACCAGGTGTTGCAACAGACGGTGCCGATAAACGTTCTGCTCGCGGCCTCGAGCGACGGAACTTATTTGTACGTGGCCAATGGCGGCGATAGCACGTTGCAACGCATCAACCTTGCCACCAACCTGGTCGAAGCCACCTTTCCCTTCGCGCCCAATGTGTATTGCCCGCAATGTGAAATCCTGACCGCGACCGACCTGCAGACCATTCCCGGAGCGCCGCAGGAAGTCGTGCTGGCACAGGGCCACATGGCCGCGCTCTACAACGGCAGCGGGCTGGTGAACTACGTGCCCAGCACCCAGATACTCATCGCTGCGCCCACTTTCAATAGCATTGCTTTCGCCGGCAACCCGCTTACTCTCTACGCTGAGCCCTTTACCAGCGTGCAAAACTCGTTCTTCAATACGGCATCGATCACCAGTAGCGGTCTTTCCTACACGCCCGTCTCTGGGAGCAACCAAGGTCCTCCTGCCGGCACTGGTTCGCAGATCGTCTCCGATGGAACACTGCTCTACACCAACACCGGCCAGGTTTGGGATCCTTCCACCCGGGCGCAGGTGGGCAGCTTTCCTGTTTCTGATACGTACGACACCGGCGCCAGCCTGGTACTGGATACCAGCCTGGGGCAGCTCTATGCGGGCGGCCTAGGGGAACCAAACGTCGAGCTTGCCATCACTTCTTATGGCGTGAAGTCTCTCGGTATGCAAAGCACTCTGCAGTTTCCGTCGATCCATGGGGACGAGCTTGATTCGCTTACCCGTTGGGGTAACAATGGCTTCGCATTTTTCGTGCCGTTTGTTTATACCGGCGCCGCGCCGGCGGCATTTATCTCATTCGCAGTGACGGACTCACGAACCAGCAGCTGCTCAACCCCGCGCCCTCTCTGATCTCGTTTTCTCCTATTTCAGTGAACGCCGGGGCTGCCGCCCTGACGCTGACCGTAAACGGCAAGGATTTTATTCCATCGTCGACCGTCGCCTGGAATGGCGCGGTGTTGCCGACCACCTACATCAGCGGGGCAAAATTGATGGCCTCCATTCCAGCGTCAGATTTAACAACCGCCGGCACGGTGGACGTCACGGTCATCACCCCAGCGCCGGGCGGAGGCACCTCCTCGCTTCAAGGCTTCACCATCAACCCCGTAGCGCCCGCGGCAACGCTTTCCGGTTCCAGCATTGATTTTGGCGCGGTCACGCAGGGAGCTGCCAGTGCACAGCAACCGTTGACACTGAGCAACTCAGGAAACGCCTCGCTGGCGATCAGCTCCATCGCGGCCACTGGGGATTTTGCCGAAACCAACAACTGCGGAACGGTGCTGGCCATCAGCGCATCCTGCCAGATACAGGTGGTGTTCACTCCTACGGCAACAGGCGTGCGGTCGGGCACGCTCACCCTTGTCGATAATGCGCCCGGCGCCCCGCAGAGCATCACCCTGCAGGGAGCGGGTGTGGCCTCGGTGAGTGTCGCCCCAACTGCAGGTGGCTCTACCACTGCGACGGTTCCGAGCGGGGGCACTGCGAACTACAACCTATCTCTGGCAGCCGCGCCGGGGTTCGCAGGCGAGGTGACGGTGAGCTGCAGTGGCGCTCCGCAAAATGCGACTTGTACCGTGACCCCGGCAGCTTTCAACCTTTCGACCGGAGGATCGGCAAAGTTCAGTGTCGCGGTGGCCACCAGCGCTTCGCAGTCTGCGGCTCTTGTATGGCGATCGCCGGCGCGCCTCGCCGGCTTGGGAATCGCGTCCCTGCTCTTGCTGCCGCTGCTAAGACGAATCCGCAGGGGCGCGCGATGCTTTAGCCTGTGCATTACCGTTGTTTGTGTGGCCTTTTTGCTTGGTGGCTGTGGCGGAGCAAGCATGACCACGCCGAGCAACCCTGCGCCGCTCGACACGCCGGCTGGAACTTATCAGCTCACAGTCACCGCGACCGCTGGTGCCAGCCAGGTAAAACAGATTCTCACTTTGACTGTGCAGTAACCCGTTATCCCCCGCAATCGGTCGGCTGTCGCTTCATCTCTCCGTTTAACGAACTCATTCGCAACATTCTCCTTGATCTACTTCTTACTTCCTAATCGAGGCCGGGGTTAGCGTGCATACCAGCGGGCCTATTGTGATTGGGTGACACTGGCTTTGACTACGGTGGCTTTCTGTAGCTTCTGGTCGTCGTCGAGGATCGTCATTTTGTTGCCCTGGATGGTGAACTTGACCTCCTCGCCAAGGGCAATGTTGGCGGGCTTGGACCAGGGGAAGTTGAGTTTTTGGCGGACGACGTAGGTCTTGGTGGGGGTCTGGATGGTGAAGAGCTGATAGGTGTCGGTGTTTTCGACTTTGTTGGCGGTGGTGTTCTGGGAGTACTTGCCGTTTTTGGCCTGGGAGTCGGTGTTGTAGGTGGTGGTGCTTCCGGTGGGGACTTCCTGCTTTTCGGAGTCCATCAGTTTGCCGGTGTGCCAGTCGGCGGCGAAGGCGAGGATGGAGGTGAGGAGAAGTGCGGGTAGGAGCGCGGAGGGGATGCGTCTCATGGGATTCCCTATGTGGTGCATGGATTTTTTATTGCGGGCCCTGCGCCGTGGAGGGAGGCGCAAGTAACATCCTAATTGAATTGGATGAAAGGAGTGCGGGGCACCTGCATTATCCCGTACGGTCTATGCGGAGGGTGACCAGGTCCCGAGGGCAGCAGACCGTTCCACAAATTTGGGGTTATTTTCGTTTGTCCCCAACCCCCGAAACTGCTCACGAAACGTCCCCCTGGCGGATCCGTGTCGCCTCGTTAAGAACTTGCTTACAAAAGCTGAGCGACGGTAAGATTGTCTTACCATGCAGACCAAGGTTTCCACCAAGGGTCAGATCGTTCTTCCTTCGCGCATGGCTAAATTTTGACCTCTTGAGCGATCCAGGAAATTCGGCCCATGGGTTTCGTCGTATCGTTTTTGGCGTATCGATTGACTGGCTAAGAGCGTTCCGGCCGGATCTCTATCGGCTCACTGATGACCGAAACAGCCCCCAATGAACCGAAACAACGGCGCAAATGGGGGGCACGTTTCGTCCCTCATCGTCGACAAGCAGATGTATTCGGCCATACGATCGATTTGCACCACAGGCTACTTTAGCGGGGGCCCTCAAAGCAGTCGCATCGGTAAAAAACTGACTTGACAGTACCTAAGGATTTATATCCGGAATTCAGATCGAACGATCTACTGCCGTGTGCTCTAACTCTCGCTTTACCCTGCGAAGTGCGATGAGGCGGATCAAGGCTGTGCCGGGTGATACAAGCGCCCAATACCAGCGAAACATTGCGCGTGCGGCCTCGTCCGTCGCGACTGCCCTGGTTTCGGTCGTGGCAACTGAGCTTCTCTTGCCGGTAGGATCGGCGCGCAGTGTCCAGGCGATCTTCACAAAGCCAGGTTCCTGGAACGTACGAAATTCTTCTGGCGCGATGCCTCGAAACACTGGATTTGCGATCCACGGTTGGGTAGCCGCTCCGAAGACGATCTCCCGGCCCGGTTGCTCGGCCAGTGCGTTCCAACCCCATGCCTTTGCCTGATTGACAAGACCCAGTCGACGACGGCTCTCTTGCTCTTGACTGCCTAGAGCCATCCGGCGAATCCTAAAAATCGCGCGAATAAAGCGAGGCTCAAGAAGATCCAGATTGCACGCAGCCGTGAATGTCTGCTTAGCAGGAGCGGCAATCGGTAGCTTGAATCGCTCCACCACGTCGAAAACTGGAATGAGATTTTCAAGTTGAGAATCGCAGTTACTGTCCGTTGTCTTATGCCTTCCTTGTCCGTACCGGATCCAAGTGATTCCTGCGTACGTCGCATAAGCCGCAACCATGAGTAAACTTCCGGAAATCAGCCACTGGATCGACCCGCATGATGCTCGCTTCATAACAATGCTCTAGGACTTCTGACCTTTCCCGCATTTATGGGTATTCATGCGGCGGAAGCCACACCGTCTTTCTATGAAATCGGATGGAATCTTTCCTTCTGACAATCTCGCAACAAAGTGGCGATCAGCTCGCGTCAAGCTCTGCTTTGGTCGAGCCCTCCCGATAGAAAAGCAGGGGCGTCAGTTGCAGGATCGTCAAAACCGCCACGCCACCGAGCAATTCGGAAACACGATCGCTTGGCAACATAGAGGCCCAGACCAATCCAACACCTAACACCATTTCACACAACCCACAGACAATCAACGCGCGCCTCTCTTTGGGATGGCGTTCCATGTGTCGTGCTATTCGAAGTTCAGCCAGACCGAAGAGAAACGCATGGGGAGAGACGATCAGGGATACCATTTGTAACGATTCAGCCTGAGACATCACCAGGTACAGGCCGGAAGAGATCGACAATAGGCCGAGCAAGAGGTACGCGGTGAACTCCCGGCTATGTTTAATGCCGAAGTAAAAGCCAATGATCCCTTCCGCTGTTCCCATGTATGCAAAAATGGTTGCGACTATGATCACAACAACAAGCGAAACTACCGCCTCGAGATGCTCTTCGTTCGGCCGGGCGTTCAAATAAAGCAATCCGATGACAAACAGAACTAACAACGTGACCATCATGGAAAGCAGCAATCGGTGTAGCCGGAGTTCGTAGCGCATTTCACACCTCGACCGTTTTCAAACAGAAGCCTGGCGCAGGTGGCTTCTCATTGCAGTGACAAAGATCACGAATGACCAGGGCTCTCAGCAGGAATTGAATTCTGTATGCTCGGGCGCAGGAAGGCTGCGGGAGCATGAAAATCGCTCAGCGAACCAGTGGGCAAGATCATCCGAAGCGAATTGAGGATAGACAGAAGATCGATCAACTCTTGGGCGATTGCTCCCTGAATTGGGCTGATGAGGCCGAGAGCCGCGGCGGCCATTCCGATCAGGCTCAGTCCCATTCCCCCGACCGCACTTGTGAGCGCAATACCCCGCATTCTTCGCCCGATGTGGATCAGTTCGTCGACGCTCGTCAGTGACGATTGCAGGATCACCGCTCCCGCCGCTTCCGAAGTAATGTCGCTATTGACGCCTAGTGCAATCCCAGCGGTCGCAGCCATCATTGCCGGAGCATCATTAATCCCATCTCCGAGGTATAAGGTCCGTGACCTCAGTGTCTTTTCACGGACGAACATCACCTTCTCCTCGGGGCTTTTTCCGCCATAAGCCTCGGTAATGCCCATTCCTGCCGCGAAGAATGCGACTTCGGCGGGACGATCACCAGAAAGCAAGATGACTTCTTCAATCGAATGTTTTGTCCCCAGATGCCTCAGGAACGATTTAGTCTCTCTTCGTGGTTCATCCTGAAAATGAAAGACTCCCCTGAGCTTGCCGTCCACAAGCAGCACACACTCGAGGCCGGGTGCTACTGGTGGCATCATTGTCACGAGTTCTTTCGGCAATTTCCCGCGCCCAGTAACCGCGACCAGGCGACCCCTGACATGTCCACTCAAACCGGCTCCAGGTGCCTCTGATACATCGTCGACCTCCAGAAGAGACAACCCCTCCGCGTTAGCTGCGGCGAGCACAGCGTTAGCCAAAGGGTGCTTGGAGTAACGTTCCAAGCTTGCGACAAACTGGAGTGCCAGTTCCCGGCTAATGTTTCCAAACTGTTCGATCTTTGTGAGACTTGGCTTCCCGTAGGTCAAGGTTCCCGTTTTGTCAACGATCAACACATGACACGTTTCCATCTTCTCGAGGATGGATGGATCTTTGATGATGATCCCGAACCGGGCGCCTACGGAAATTGCCCCAATGATTGCAACCGGAATCGAAATCAAAAGTGGGCAAGGAGTTGCGATCACCAGCACGGCAAGGAAACGCTCCGATTGGCCACTGAAAAACCAACTCGCGAGTGCAATCAACACTGCGATTGGTGTGTACCAGGATCCGAGCCGGTCTCCGAGTCTTTGAATCCGTGGGCGATTTTCCTCCGACGCGTGGAGTACCTCGACAATCTTTGCGTAGCGCGAATCGCTGGCCCTCTTCGTGGCTCGGATCGTCAATGCGGCGTTGCCATTAATCGATCCCGACAAGACAGTTGCACCAGGAGCTTTTGCAATAAGAAATGGTTCCCCCGTGAGGTAGGACTCGTCCATGCTGCCTTGACCCGCGACAACCAAGCCGTCAACTGGACAAATCTCATGGGGATAGATCAGGAGCTGGTCGTCGACGGCGATTTCATCAACCGGAACACTTGAATCTAGTTCTCCAGCCCGATGGGCGGTCTGCGGCATTCTCTTCGCCAGCGCACTAAGAACCGATGAAGCCCGGCCTGTCGCGTACGCTTCGAGCGCCTGACCGCCCGACAACATGAGCACTACAATTGCGGCGACCCAGTACTGACCGAGGATAATGGAAGTCACGATCGACAGAAGTGCAAGTATATCGACGCTGAAGTTTGCCTTTAGGACTTGTTGGGTTAGTGAAATCAGAAGTGGGATGCTTGCGCCGGCAATTGCCACGCCCAGGATGGTGCTAACGATCTGCTGATTGTGCAAGAACAGCTTTATGGCGAGCGCCACCATCATTCCTGAAGCGATGAAGCTTGCCGTCGCGATGTGCGCGGCGGGCGTGTCCAGCCAT
The DNA here is from genome assembly GCA_963750415.1 of uncultured Acidobacteriaceae bacterium. Classification (GTDB taxonomy): domain Bacteria; phylum Acidobacteriota; class Terriglobia; order Terriglobales; family Acidobacteriaceae; genus PALSA-350. The sequence goes on along the minus strand of CAVVQX010000011.1, from coordinate 964,410 downwards.
TTCGTCACTCGGTTCATCTCTCTCAGATGGAGCTCCAAGAAGGAGAATAGAAGGCTATTCCTGTTGGCACTGTGCTCCCCGTCACACGAGACAAAATCGACCCAGAGTACACTCAAGACCCGTGGACCAAGCCGGATCTTCCTCGACGAACGGTATCACCATCCGACCAGCGGTTCGCCTCGTTTTGCTGACAGTTGGCATCATCGTATGGCTGTTAGTCGCTTGGGTAGGTCGTGTAATCGTGATGCTGCTTCTTGCGGCCTTGGTCTTCGCTGTTCTGCTGTCTGCAGTCGTGGACTGGGTGACAACGAAATTGAAGATTCGGCGAGGGTTAGCGTTTGCTCTGCTGCTCGCCGCAGGTTTCGCTGTCATGTTTTTTACGCTTTGGATTAGAGGTCCACGCATCATTGAACAACTTGCAGACCTGCAGACCGATCTTCCTCAGGCGGCTCATAAGTTTTTGGAACGTCTGAACGGCTATCAATGGGGGCGGTGGTTACTCGCTCAATGGTCTGACTATACCCAGACATCCGGAAATATTAACTCCGCGCTGAGTCGAATCGGAGGCTTTGTTCTCTCCACCGCAAGCCTTATCGGCGGTCTTGGGCTGGTTCTTTTTCTGGGACTCTATCTGGCTGCCGAGCCTCAGGTCTATCTCTCTGGAATTCGTCGATTTGTCCCGAAAAGCGATCGTGCAATCTTCGATGCGTGCTCTGGAAGTGCCGCTAGGCTTCTTCGCCGGTGGCTGATATCACAAATGTTCTCCATGATCGCCGTAGGAATGATCGTTACAGTCGGCTTATGGGGTCTAGGGGTGCCACTGGCTGGAACGCTCGGTATCATTGCCGCGTTGCTCACCTTCATTCCAAACGTGGGACCAATTCTCTCAGTTGTGCCTGCGGTTCTGCTTGCAGTGGCGATCAGTCCGATCAAAGGCTTCCTGGTAATACTCCTGTTCCTTCTTGTGCATTTCCTCGAAGGGAACATCATAACGCCCTTACTCCAACGCCAGATCGTGCGTTTGCCCCCAGCACTCACCATTACAGCTCAACTCTTACTAGCCGTTGTTGCCGGCCCTTTTGGCCTGGCACTCGCCGCGCCCTTGACTGCCATAGCAATCGGCACATTTCAAGTGCTCCTGGCCGATGACAGCTTGCCTCCTCCCAGCATACCTACTTGAGGACCTTCTTCTGACAACGACCGGGACTTCTGATTGGGCTTCGATTTAGGTGGGGGTGATGGCTGTCACAGACCCTAGTCACTGCAAATTGGTAGCGTTTATGACATGCCGAGAGAGACACAGTCGAGCGAATTGCCGAACGAGATTGTAGTGGCTACCGATTTCTCACCCGCTTCCGTCGCCGCTCTCCATGTTGCAGCGAGACTCGCACAAGCCCTCAAGGCCAGGGTCACAGTCCTCCATGTCTCCGAGTACATTGGTCGCCATGCGTACAAAGCACCCGTAGATTGCATGGTGGACGAAATCCGCAAAGATGTTATGAAAAAACTCGTTGAGATCGAACGGACGCTCCGGGAGTCGGGGATCGACGCAGCGATCATGATTCGTGATGGACTACCCGCCGAAGAAATCCCATTGTTTCTTGAAGTATTCTCCAAACCGTTATTGCTTGTGGGTACGCATGCGGTCGCTGGGATGGAGCGGTGCCTTCTGGGTTCCATGGCGGAAGAAGTGCTTCGCAAAGTGAGCTGTCCTGTAATCACCGTGGGACCTCCGGCATGGTCACGGGCTGCACTCGACACGTACTTTCGTAAAATTTTGTTCGCAACGAATTTCAGCGCAGCTTCTCTTGGCGCAATGCCGCTTATCGCTGCCCTCTGCCTTGCAACGAGTGCTACGCTGCGGGTTGCTCATGTAGCGACTGACCCTACTTCAGATGCGGAAGTCTCGGTGCTTTTCGAGCCAATCATCAAAGCACTCCGGCAGAGTTCCATCGGCAACGCGAAGATTGCACTGGAATGCGCTGTGCTCCATGGATCGTCGGTGAGCAGAGCTTTGATATGCGACGCCAAAAGGACTGAAGCGGATCTCCTGGTCCTCGGGGTGAAGCGCGCTTCATCGATTGCAGCTCACCTCTCGCCGAAAGTTGCTTTTGACACTATCGCGGCAGCTTCGTGCCCGGTCCTTACCGTCTCTCCTTAGGCGCTAGTTTCGATTCGCTCGCTAAGATGGTGGCATCCCGACAACAACCGCATTCCGAGACGCTATCAGTTGCGATAAGCATAACGTTGCATATCCGCGGGATATCGGTGATGCACATAGGTGCCGCCCACAATGATGATTGTGAGGACGATCGCCCTAAACAGTCCAGTTGCGCCTGAAACGCGCGAGTTGCTATGTAGATAGCCGGCACCCAGGAGGGCAACCCACGCTGTGCTAAAGAAGAGTCCAGCCAGCACATCCGACAAGAAGTGCGCCCCGAGATAGAGACGGGAAAATGCAATGGAGAGGACGAAACCTGCCGCGAATACAATGGCGCCCAGGCGTCTCAAAGGCCTCTGTTCACATGTGATTATGACGGTCAAAAACCCATAGAGCCCAGTGCTGACTGCTACGTGGCCACTAGGAAAGGAGTAGAAGTCCCACCCGGAATTGAGATCGATCGGCCGGGTCACGCGTAACGTGAGTTTCATCAGGAATGAAAAAGCACTTGGGATCAGAACAGCAACGCACAAGTAAAGCGCTGTGCGACGGTTCCGTCGCCAGATGAGCCAGAATAGAGTGACCAGAGTTACCGCTGTGGTGACGACCCAGTCCCCTAGCTCAGTAATCCCCACCATGACACGATCAAGCGGCGCGGTCCGCAGAGACTGAAGTACGTGAAATATGGCATCGTCGAGACGGACGAGTGGGTCGCGATTGACCACGTCCTCAAGCACTGCGAAAAAAGCCATGAGTGCCGTTCCCGCGAGGATCCCCAGGAGCGCTAGCCTGCGCGGCTCTCGCCGTTCAGAGCTAAAAAACGACAAAAGAAGATTCAAGATTAGACGACGGTTAATACGTCGTTCCGATGATTCGCCTAGATGCGGATCCTTGGGAAGAGGCGACATTCCACGTCCGCCTAGTTCTCGTCCGGATCTGCACTGCCTGCTCCGGCAGAGATAAACTGCTCTTCCATTGTGGCTTGATCTCGCCGCACCGTCATAACAGATGCACATGCTTCAGCAAGCACCCGATGGACAACTCCCCTAACGAGCAGGTGGGAGGTTCTGGATGCGGCCGATGCCCCGAGGATGATGAGCTCGGCCTGCACTTTAGATCCGAAAGCAATGATCCGTTCCGGCGGATTGCCACCACGAATCCGCACGTTTGCCGCTATCTGAACGTCGCCTCTTTCTGCGATCAGCGCGGCCAATTCGTCTTGGGCTTGCTTTCGCAATCTCTGGCATTGCTCTTCAGTTGTGTGTTCTTCAGACACTACATGTAGCAATGTCAGGCGGGAGTGATAAAGCGTCGCAAGCTCCACGGCCAAGTAGACACTCGGTGGCCGTTCGGAGCGAAAGGACGTGGCAACGAGAATTGATGTCGGCTTTCGATTCGGAGACACTTGTGGTCGCACATGAGGGCCGACGACGCACACAGGTACATCTACCTGGTGCAACAGATCGTTAGCCACAGAGCCCAGAAGGATTCGATCAAGAGCCTCCGCCCCTCGCGTCCCAACTATGACGCGGTCTACGCGTCGTTCGTGAATAAGAGCGGGAATCTGTTCACCGGGCAAGCCTTTCAAGACAATTGGTTCGCACAGCACGCCTTCGTACTGAAATTCTTTTGCGATCTCGTTAAGTCTGCTTTGTACCGAACGCAGTGTGGGCGAAGGCAAGACGAAAGGAAGTCCCTCAGTCGGATTCGTCCGCAAATAGGAGGGCTGAATCACATGGACGAGCAAGACCTTTGCACCGCTCAGCCTCGCCTGGGCTCTTGCATGTGGCCCTATATGAGGCGCGTCAAGCAAGTTTGTGGCGACTAGAATCGTGTCCGGCCTGCCCCATCGATGCAGCATAGCGTTGTCCATAAATTTTTCCCCACTCCTCTCCTAGGGAGCAATCGATTGGGATGTGTCTGAGCGGGCAGACAGGCTCTTCGGCTTTGCCTCCTGTTATCCGGTTGCCTCGATTTCACAGTAGGCGTTCCGAGAGCGGGCGCTCATCTGCGAGTGCCCGCGCCAGGAATCTAGGACTGTAGAATCGTCATCACCGGGCAAGGAGCCTCCGCCAGCACTTTCGCCGCTGTCCCGCGCGCAAGATGCGTTGCCACAGAAGATGCCGGATGGGCGCCCATGACAATGAGATCGGAGCCACGCTGCTTCGCGTGATCAACAATGCTGGTGCCCGGAGAGGCACTGGCAAGTCGACTCCGCAACCACGAACGTTCCCCAAGATCATCGAGGACAAAGTGATGAAGGGCCTCTTCGAACGACACCCAATCAATGTCGTCTTGCGGCTCGCTAGAACTCCTCACGTGAAAGAGAACCAGCTCTGCTTCATACAGGGCTGCGAGCTTATGCGCATAAGCAACAACCGCAGCCGAGCGTGGATCGAGATTCGTTGCGCAAAGAACCTCGCGTATGCGCCACGTCTTGTCGTGGAGATTCGGTACTGCGGGGCCCACGGAAAGGACGGGGCAATGCGCCTGCCTAGGACGGCTTCGGCATCGGAGCCAAGCAAAAAACGCTCCAAGCCCTTCTTACCATGTGTTCCTAGGACGATCAAGTCCGCTTTATACTGCTTGACGGTCGAAAGAAGCTCATCGTAAAGAGGCCCTGTAACTGAGATCGCCTGGGCTCGGAAACCCTCGGAACGCAAAGCGGCGCCACTTTGCTCCAACTGTTCTTCCTGCGGCGATTGAACCTCAGATAGGCCGACCCATGCTGCTTCGGGCGGAGTAATAGGGTTAATTGGGGGATTAACATGAACCAACAGCAACTCCGAATTTCCCAACTTGGCTATGACTTTGGCGTATTCCAAGGCACGTTGGGAGGTTTCAGAAAAATCTGTGGGAACGAGTATATGCTCAAACGTGACGGCGATGGGATTCATGGTCGCCATAAGTGCCTCTCTTGTTGATCTGTTGAATGGCCGCGCCGTTTTGCTTTTGAGCGGCTGTGCTACCAGACAAGATAGTGGTCCGGACCTCAGCTGGCTGTGACGGGAGTCACACCGGATCAGGGCTCCAGAGTCACGACCCTGTGGGATGCACTGAATGGACTAAGGTGGATGCGGACAGTCTGCGGCCTGCGCGCCCTGCCAGCCTCAGCTGAGGCTAAAACGTGCCAAAGGCTCCAGGTCTCTGTATAGAAATACTCACACAGCCGAAGTCGGTTCAACGGACTGTAGCGCTTGCTGCCGCAGGAGGTACATTATGACCAGCTCTCTGCAACCCCATGAACAGATAATAGGTGGCGACTACGGCCAGAGACTCTGCATCACCTTGCCGGCAAACGCAACCAGAGAGCTACTGAAGGCGAGCACAACTGGAGCGCAAATGACATGATCGCTTGCTCTCTCGCTTGGTACCCTTCCACACTTCTGGCGAAGAAAAATGTGACTTGACTGAGTAATGTGTGGTTTATCTTCGGGCGCTGACCGTGTTGACACCAGGTTATCTAAACACCTACCTGTTCAGCAACGGTGACGTCTGTCGCATCTCCAAGACGATGGTTGGGCTAGTGTGACTACTGGACGTAATCGTCTTCAAGCTTCGCTTCACAGCCCAATATTCGTTCCTGGAGGAGAGATGAAGATCAAACTTGTTTTTGCCGCATTGATACTTGTGGTGACGTTCCTGACAGTGGAGATCATTAACGCGGAAAGTGAGAAGAAGATGAACGAGCAGACAATGAAGAATCTATCGACTGCCATGCACGGCGAAGCCTTCGCTTATGTGAAATACCTGCTGTTTGCAGAGCATGCCCGCAAGAATGGAAACACCAAACTTGCCGATCTCTTTGAGAGCACAGCCAAGACGGAACGATTCGAGCATTTCTCCGAAGAAGCGCAGCTTGCTGGATTGGTAGGCTCGGATTCCGACAATCTCAAAGATGCCATCACGGGTGAATCCTACGAAACAGAAACGATGTACCGGGAATTTGCCCAGCAGGCGAAACAAGCCGGGGATCATGATGCTGCCAACCGTTTCGAAGAAATTCGGCTGGACGAGGCAAAGCATCGGGATGCTTTCAATGCCGCGCTTAGTGATTTGAAGAAATAGAGTCAGAAGATAAAAGCGTTGATTCGCAGGGTAAGGAAGCTCTATGCGCGATAAATGGAAATGGGGCATTGGGGTTCCTGTTGTGATTGTGGTGATCGGCGAGTTGATAAGGCCTGCGCACAGCAACCCTCCGATCACCGCAGGAGAGACAATCCGAGCCAGGTTGCCTGTCGATCCACTCCTGGATTCCATCTCATTCGTTCCTGCAATGATTGTCACTCGAACTTGACCGTATGGCCTTGGTATACCAACGTGGCCCCCGCATCTTGCTTATCATCTCGATGTGCGATGCGGTAGAGCCGAACTCAATTTTTCAGCATGGGGAATATATCCGATAACAATAATTCCCTAACCTACAGCCTTGGACTGACGGCAATAGGCCCGATGCATGCTCTGTGCTATTTCCTTTTGAATACCAGCTTCTCAGCGATGCGCTGGCCGTCTTCCAACGTGCCTGTGGTGGTCCGCGTCATCTGCTGCCCATCGGGGGAGACCACCCACCGATCCTTTTCAGCCAGTTGATTGTCGCGGCGGTAGATCGAATCCACCGTGTGAGGATCGACGAGCTGAAGCGTCACCGTATCGTTGCGGGAGTTCTTGAGATCGTACGGTTTACCGTCAAATCGGGCAGCATAACTGAAGTCGCCGGAAAAGCGGACTCCATCGATTCCGCTGGCCTCGATCCTGAGCATCAACCCCTGCCGCAAGCGAGTCTTGCTGAGATCCTGCGTCCACTCGCCGGCGAATCGGTCACCGTGGGCCTTATTGCCCCCGCTCCGCGTCCAGACGGTGATTCGGTCGGCATGACCGATGCTCGCAATCGTGGTCGTCAGCTCGTTCCCGTCACTGGAAAGCTTTTGCCGAACCGTCGCCAGGAGAGCTCCATCCTTCATTTCCTTGATCTCGGCCTGGCTCTTGTCGATCTTGCGCAGCTCCACCTGATTGAACGCTGGATTGGCCGGAACGGCCATAGGGTGCCCGTCCGATTTCACCGTGAATTCGAAGTGTGTTTCGCCCGACATGACGACATGCACTCGATTGAGCTGAGATGTGATGGTGAGTTTATTCGGAGGATCCAGAGTAGACTGCGCAGACATAAGCGTCCAGGAGCCAACGCGAGGATCTTGCGCTCCAGGATTCGGGGCAGCTCCGAGTGGAACGACGAAAACGAGTGCGAGCAACGCGAATATGTGGATGGGGCCTCCTAAAGCTCCTGTGCGGAAGGATTCTAGTGTAGTCCGTCACACAGAGAATCGCCGGAGGAGAGTATCAATCTCTCTCTACCGACGGCGATTTGGTGTGAAATCATGAGTCTCATGCATGTGCGCCGTTTATGGTTGGCCGGTGTAGTCCTTGCTGCTGTTGTTGCGCTTCTTCCATTCTCTTTCAACGCCGAGCGACATCTGGAGACGGCAACCCGCGTCGAAGGGAGCCAGGCAGAGACCGTCCAGCAGGAGCTGGGCAGTCGTTTTCATTCGCCTTTCGTTGACCGCGTGGTCCTGGTGGTTGAAGGTCTCCCCTCTGTGGATTCGGACGAGGGCTCGCAAATGTTAGCAACGATTGTGGCGAATCTGAAAGAGGAACCGGGCGTAACCGCTGTCGTATCCTACATGGATTTACGCGATCCGATTTTCTTGGGCAAGGGCGGTCGGACATTTGTTCTCGTGGGACTCGCACCAGCCGTGGGTCCGCCGGATTCGCTGGTTCCTATCCTTCGCGGTCGGGCTCACTCCCTTGAAGATCAACTTCGGAGTCGTTATCCGGCCGTGAAGCTGGAACTAACCGGCGAGCTTCCGCTGAATTTTGACGTTCGGAAAGCGAGTGCAGACGACGTGCAACACGGTGAGAGTTTGGTGATTCCAGCCACGCTCGCACTTTTGCTGGTGGCTTTCGGTAGCATCGTCGCCGCGCTGATTCCATTGGCTGTTGGCCAACTGGCGATCGCGACGACTCTCGCGATTACCGGACTACTGGCTTCGCGCTGGCACCTGTCCATTCTTGTTCAGAATCTTGCCACGATGCTCGGATTGGGCTTGGGAATCGACTACGCACTTCTCATGGTCAGCCGCTTCCGTGAAGCGCTTTCCGCGGGGCATGACGGGCCTACAGCCTCGGTCATCGCTGCAAGTCAGGCGGGTCGCACGCTGCTAATTTCCGCCTCTACGGTAGCCATCGGATTTCTGGCTCTCTTGACGGTTCCCATCAGTGAGATTCGTTCCATCGGTGTTGCCGGAGTGCTGGTGGCCGGAATGAGCGTGTTACTGGCCAATACGCTTGTCCCGGCAGTGTTGGCCCTGCTCGGGCCGCGGATCGATGTGGGCCGGATGCCCTTTACTCCGAGGTTGGACGCGGATCGCGCGGCACGAACGGGAAATCGCTGGAGGCGATGGGGCAACGTTATTGTGGCCCATCCATGGCTTGCTCTCTTTCTTGCTGGCGTCCCTTTGCTTCTGCTCTCCTGGCAGGCTGCGCGGCTGGATACCGATCTCCCCAGAGGGGATTGGCTTCCGAGGGCCGCGGAATCGGTTCATGCGTTCCACACCCTTGAACAAATGGATCGGGTCGGCATTGTTCAATCGTTGCGTGTGATTGTCGAACTGCCGACGAATTCGATTGCACAAACCGACGCGGGGTGGAACACACTCGACCGTCTCTCCAAGCGCCTCGCGAGCGACCCTCGTTGCGCCCGGGTCATTTCCATCACAACGATTGCGGACGGCAACCGTTCCTTCCTCAATGATCTCCCGCGGGAGACGCGGCGAACGTTTCTGAGCAGTGACGGACGGGCGGCGCTGCTAGAGGTGATACCAGCGACCTCGGTTTCCCTGCGCGGTCAAGTCGACTGGGTGCGGGAGCTCCGGAAGACCGGCGCGACAGCGCTCACAGGAGTGCCTGGCGCCACGCTCATCGTTGGGGGCGGCCCGGCACTCAATGCCGACTATCAGACGATTGTGAGCAATCACTTTGTGACGGTGATGGCTCTTGTGGTGGGAGGGACGCTCGCGGCTCTTCTGGCCGGGTTCCGATCCCTCTTCGCTGCCGTGAAAGCTATCGTCCTGAACATGCTCTCGGTAGCGGCCTCGTTTGGAGCATTGGTTTTGGTCTTCCAGGACGGACATGGAAGCCGCTTCTTCGGGATTCCTGGAGGTACGGGCAGTATCTTTCCCCTTGTCCCTATCGTCGCGTTTGCCATTGTCTTCGGGCTAAGCATGGACTACGAAGTGTTTCTGGTCGCGAGGGTCCTCGAAGCAAGAAGAAGCGGACTGGGTGAAGCGGAGGCAATTTCTGAGGGGTTGGCCAGGACCGCCGGTCTGATTACGAGTGCCGCTTCGATCATGATCGTGGTATTCGCTGCATTCACCTTCGGAGGTTTTCTGGTGGTCAAAATGATCGGGTTCACGCTGGCGGTGGCTGTGTTTATTGATGCGACGCTGGTTCGAATTGTGATCGGACCCGCACTTCTCCGCATTGCAGGCGATTGGAACTGGTGGCCTGGTGGGCTCGCCCCGGCACGCAAGGAGCCCCTGTGGAGCCGCAAATAACACGCACGTTACGCGCCGTCCAACGAATTCCGCCATCGCCGTATCCACCTTCAGCAGGAATTTTCAATTCACACATATTGCGGAGTTGCCGATCACGAGGGCACGATCCGAGCCTAATTGCATGCAGTTCAACAGTTCGCCGTACAGTTTGGGATACTCCCTGTAAAACTGAATGATGGATACAAGGTTCAGCTCACTTGACTTTGCGGGTATCTGAATGGAAACCAACTGCGTAGTAAAACTGGGCCGGCTGCGACGAACCGACCTTCGACCAGCAGCCCTGGTCCTTAGCCGCGCCATGCGCGACAACCCCGTGCACCTTCGGGCCTTCGCAATATCAAACGCGGAGCACCGCCGTCAGGCGCTGGAACGGTTCTTCCGGCCGGTACTGCTCGGTCTCCACGAGAGGGGATTGATTTACGGTGCTTATCGCGATAACGCGCTTGTAGGAATCTGCGGCATTGCACGGCCCGGCTTTTGTCAGCCCACTCCTCTCGAAAAGCTCCGCCTGTTACCCGCGGTTGCGTTCGGCAATCCACTCGGCACGGCGCTTCGCGTTCTGAACTGGACCGATGCATGGGCGCATCGCGATCCTGCGGAGCCACACTGGCATCTGGGACCAGTGGCCATCGAACCCTGCGTCCAGCGCCAGGGAATTGGAAGCGCCTTAGTGACCGCGTTCTGTGTGCATATGGATGCTTATGGAGCAGTTGCGTATCTCGAGACCGACCGACGAGCAAACGTTCATTTCTATCAAAAATTCGGGTTCACGGTGGTGGCGGAAGCCGACGTTATGGGAGTACCCAACTGGTTTATGTCCCGTCCTGGTCCCACTGCTAAAGTCGCTTCGCGTTCTCCTCGACCTCAGACAACTATCCCGTACGCTAATCTTCACGGCTTTCCAGGCTTCTTCGCTTCAGTGGTATTACGGCCATTGAGATTGCGGGACAGCATCAGCTTGAGTGTGTATTTGTCTGACCCCGCGGTTAAACCGTACCCAACTCCGGTTTCCACACTCAGGCCAAGGAACTTGCTGCCAGTGTAATCGGCAGTCGCCCAGACTTCGTGAAATTGTTTGGAAAGCGGGTCGAACCCGTGCAGCGGGCCGAACCCGTCATACTCTTCGCCGGCGAGGGCCCATCTGTCGTTGAAGTTATAAGCTATTCTCCCCGCTGGATTGTACTGAAGATTGCCGAATCCGCCGGTGTAGTCCGTATCGAGGATAGGGTTGTAAATGATGTCCCACGGATGCAAATGCAGTCCTATAATCGGCCTGATCTCAGAGCTGACCGTTCGAGGCTCCCAATAGCTCTTGTTAACACTAAGCTCGAAATTCGCTGCGTAGAAGAACGTGTGGTCGTGAGCGTTGGGGCGCGTGAAGAGCTCGCGAATCTTAAAACCGTCGATCGTCGATCCGTGGTTTGTCGAATTGAGTGAGGACACCGGGAGATAAAACCCCTGCTCGAACCACGGCTTCACGCCGTACGCCCATTCGGCGGTCACTTGATAGGAATGGTTGGCGACGATCTCGCCAGGGTACGTGGGCACAGTCCGCCCCTTGGGAGTGAAGTTATTGTGGATCATCAGATTGAGTATCCCAGGCGGAGCGATCTCTCCGTCGTAGACCTGAATTTCGTCGGTCTGCGAGACAGCCAGCACTGGAAACATGGTGAGAGAGAGAAGGAGGAATACAAACGGACGAAATTTCATCAATTTCCTTGACTCTCCTTAGCCAATTCAACTTTCGTCATAGCTTCAAGCCTCCCAAGAAACAGTGTGCTGATATATCGCACTCATGCGTCTGTGACTCGGCCGAACGACCAGCACTGCGCAGAGGAGTGGAACTTAAATACGATTGGACTGCCGAGTGCGAATTCACTCACACGGCTATGATGCGCGGCTATTGTTAGGCGTACGAGGGAGGGGAGAGACCCTTATTCCATGGTTCATGGGCGTCCTCATTGTTCACGGCGCAGATCATGGTTGCGCTTGACATCTAGTCTTAACTCATTAAGACTAGATGTAGCAAGCGGGCTTTGTGATGTTCCGTGCTGGTTCACCGGCCTCCAGGACTGTGTACATTGCCCAGGTGATGTCAGGAGAGGGACCCAGATGGAGACACACGACGATGATATTCCGGTTGCATACTTGGTCTTCACAGTTGCAGCCATCATTGTCATTGGAGTCACAGCAGCGGGGGCGTTCATAATGTTGAGTCGTAGCTGACACAGAACCTCGAAAGCCGCGCGAAATAAGTTCCACAGGAGCATAGGACAGATCCATTGAAAATCAACTGTGCCCTAATTCATCTACTCGTCATATCGGTTTCAGTCATTGCTCCGGTCCGATCGCCCGCTCAGCAGCCTCTGCTACAGATTCCGCTCTCCACTCCTCTGCCCATACAGCTTGGCAGACATGTTCCGATGAAAAAGGGCGAGCCTTTAAAAGGCTACCTGCTGTACTCGGTGTATGTCGACAACCGACTTGTCATTCCTGGAGGCACCGCGCTCCTCGGCAATGTCGTCAAACTAAATCCAGATCGAAGCCGTCGGATACATTCTCGTCTTCGAGGAGACTTCACTCCGTTTCACGTTCCTGTTGTGCAATTTGATCAACTAGTGCTGCCGGATGGATCCCTGCAACCCATCGTGAGTCAGAATGCAACCGACGGCGCAACAGTTTTGCACCTTTCCGCAGCACCCTCCGCGACTCGGCGTTCGTTTTTCACCCAGTTGCTAAACCGCGCGAAGCAGCAAGTCAGAGATACAGCCGCCTTGGTGACTGCGCCTGGCCGTGCTGATCGGTTGGTGCAGGCCATTTACAGACAGTTGCCGTATCATCCGGAACGAATTGAGTCTGAAACGGCATGGACAGTGTCGCTGGAGCAGCCCCTGTCTCTACGACCGGACAGTTTTGCCGCCGAATTGGGCGCAAAACCAGCCAAACGTTCCTTGTCTCAGCGAGTCAATACCCCTGTCTTGCGCGAACGATCCTGGCAACTACACGCTTATCTCGAAGAGACAATAAGTTCGGCACAAAAAAAGCCCGGAGACACTTTCACGGCTGTCGTTGCCGAACCGGTCTTTGACGCAAGCCAAACTTTGGAGATCCCCCAGGGGTCTCGACTGTTTGGAACGGTCACGCAGGCCAAACCCGCGCGATGGTTTGGCCGCTCGGGCAAGTTGCGATTCAATTTTCGAGAGCTAAAGCTCCCCGACGGTCTTTCTCAGCACGTGGATGGCACCCTAACGGGTGCGGATGCGTCTAAGTCTTCGGACTTGCAACTTGATGCCGAAGGTGGCGTACAGCCGAAATCGAAGAACGGTGCCGCTATCCCTCTGGCACTGACTTTTCTGGCGGGTCGCGCTTTAGATGAGGATGGGAGCTTGGCCGGTAACAGCGCTGTAGCCTCGAACGGGTTTGGCATCGTAGGCCGCGTTGTCGGCATCGTTGCGAGTTCTCGTAATCTCGCCGCCGGAATTGGCTTTTATGCAGCAGCTCTCTCTTTCTACGATCGATGGGTCGCCCGTGGACACGATGTGGTTTTCCGCAAAGATACCCGCATTGAAGTGACAACATCGCCTGGCCGGAACCTTTTCCACGCAGCAGAAGTGCAACCTCCGCCTATCGATCGATAAAGCCTGCGAACTCAGCGGGCTAAGACGAGTTTCTAAGAGAATATGACAATTCGGCGATTGCTTATTGTATCGATCACAGCACTGGTTCTTCATCTTGGCTTGTGTTCTCGAACAATGGCTCTTGGACAAGGTTCTCGCGAGACAAACGAACCGGGGGCGGAAGGGCAGGTCGGTGCTGCACCTGGGCCGCCCGCTACGGATGCCAGCACTTTGCCCGACGCCCCGGGCGCTGCTTGGCAACAGAATAGTCAGAACACTCCCGCTCGCCCTGGAGCCATGAACGGCGCGCCTGCTGGCCAGGTCCCTAATGGCGGAAAACAGACGAAACGAATTCTCTACATCATTCCAAATTTTAGAGCAGTAAGCGTGGACGAGAAGCTTCCGCCGCAAACCATTAAAGATAAGTTTGTCACAGGTACACTCGATAGCCTTGACTATTCTGCGTTCATTTTTGTGGCCATCCAGGCTGGCGTCGCAGAGGCACGCAACGCAACGCCAGAGTTTCACCACGGCGCAGCCGGCTACGGGCGATACTACTGGCACACCTATGCGGATTACGTGGACGAAAACCTTTGGGTTGAGTTCCTTCTTCCCACAGCTCTGCACCAGGATTCCCGCTACTACACGCTCGGCCGTGGCGGCTTCGCTAACCGGCTTGGATACTCTTTGTCACGTGCTGCCATCACACGAAATGATAGTGGCCATGAGGCCTTCAATGCTTCCGAGATCTTCGGGGCGGGTGCGGCCGCCGGCATCTCCAGTCTTTACTACCCGAGTCAGGAACGCACCTTCAGTAAAACCTATCAACTTTGGTTGACGAATATAGCGATCGACGCTGGATCGAACCTCTTTAAGGAGTTTTGGCCGGACATTAACAACCGAGTCTTCCATCAGAAGGAATGAGAGAAGCAACGGCAGAGAGCTGCGGCTGTTGCTGATACGCGATCTACCCCAATCCATCCGGGAGGATTGCCCAGGGAATTTACCGAAACCATACATTTCCAGGCATGATTGAGAAGTACTGACGAGCCGCTCCGCTCACAACTAGAGGCGGGGTCCGCTCGCGTGGCGCACAGACGCTGTTGGGCGGTTATGGACGGACAGGGATGCATAGGTTGGTATTCAGAGTTCATCTATGGGTCGGAGCACTCGCGGGCGGATTCTTTGTTGTGCTCGGAATAACCGGCAGCATTCTCGCGTTTGAGCTACCGCTGGACCACGTATTAAACGCGGGACTCTCTTACATCTCTCCTTCCCGCCGCGATCTCCCACTGAGTCAAATCCTCCGTTCTGTACAAGCGAGCTTTCCATCAGAAGGCATTGCCGCCGTAACCTTCGCTGGGTCCCCCAATCTTGCTTGGCAGGTCGCTTTACCGTCGGGGATCGCTTACGTAAATCCCCATACCGGGCAAGTGTTGGGTTTGAGAAGTCGAGGCCAGACTTATCTGGGGTTTGCACGACATCTCCATGTCAGCCTGGCCGGCGGAAACATTGGTCGAAGTACGATTCGATGGTCCAATCTGGCGATGCTGCTGCTACTGATATCCGGGCTTGGGCTATGGTGGCGAGAGGGGCGGATCAGATTGCCCGGCTTTGACGGAACTCGTCGCTTCTGGTCGGACTTGCATAAAGTGATCGGCGTCATCTTCTCGGCTCTTCTCCTGATGATTTGTTGCGTGTAAAGATGGCGCTCCTCTATTGTGAAAGCCGGCAAGTAAGGAAGAGGTCAATGGTGACGTCTTTGTCTGCTTTCCAGAACAAAAAGCTTGGATCCTTCAGTCCCCATTGGATGTACGGCACGACAATGTGAGCCTTGGCCGTTGCGCTTGCACCTTCAAGATGGACAAGGATGGGGATGGTGATCTCGTGAGTCGTGCCGAGAAGTGTGAAGATACCAGTTACCTGGATGGTCGAGTCTCCTGATGGAGCGATGGCGCCAGCGTAGGACTTGGGCTCAAACGAAACAGTTGCGTGCTGTTCGACTTCAAGGATGTCCTTGTTGATCTTCCTGTCGCGACTGCCATTGGCGGTCTTGCCGCTGCCGGCGAGAACGACCACTGAACCCGACATCTTAGCAGCGCTGCGGTCAAACTCAAGCGATCCGCTTTGGATGTGAAAGGTGCCGTTGACTACCTCGTGGGTCGTTTTCAGCGTCATCTTAACGTCGCTCGCATCGGGGTTGGCGACGAAGGTCTGCTGCTGGGCGAGCGCGACTGGAGCGAGTAGGGCCGCAAGGGCGAATACCGTGAAGGATTTCATTGCGTCTCCCATATGCCGTTAGACGACTAAGAGGTATCTTGGCGTGGCTCGATTTCAGTTGGCGACTGCAGGGAACGCCACCGCGCCGTGCTGGGCAACGCGTGTCAGTCTTGCTGTCACGCGCATCACCCCGGGCCAGACCTGAGGCAAAACGGCAATGCAGCGCGCGCGAGTGGGTTGTTCAAGCCATCGGCGGCCCATTCGGCAAGGCGCATCTGGGCCAGTAGTGCGGAGCGTAGTTTAGGCTGAAAGAGCGATGCCGGTTCTTCTGCGAGATACGCAGCGACGGCACAACGTGCCGTATGCAGCGCGATGGATATGCCGTCGCCGGTGAACGAGGGGATGACGGCTGCCTGATCGCCGACGCAGTAGAGCCCATTCTCCGTTGTGCGGCGGATGTAACCTAAGAACCGATGAAGCCCGGCCTGTCGCGTAAGCTTCGAGCGCCTGACCGCCCGACAACATGAGCACTACAATTGCGGCGACCCAGTACTGACCGAGGATAATGGAAGTCACGATCGACAGAAGTGCAAGTATATCGACGCTGAAGTTTGCCTTTAGGACTTGTTCGGTTAGTGAAATCAGAAGTGGGATGCTTGCGCCGGCAATTGCCACGCCCAGGATGGTGCTAACGATCTGCTGATTGTGCAAGAACAGCTTTATGGCGAGCGCCACCACCATTCCTGAAGCGATGAAGCTTGCCGTCGCGATGTGCGCGGCGGGCGTGTCCAGCCATTTCGTCCCTGGGTTCATCTCTCTCAGATGGAGCTCCAAGAAGGAGAATAGAAGGCTATTCCCGTTGGCACTGTGCTCCCCGTCACACGAGACAAAATCGACCCAGAGTACACTCAAGACCCGTAGACCAAGCCGGATCTTCCTCGACGAACGGTATCACCATCCGACCAGCGGTTCGCCGCGTTTTGCTGACAATTGGCATCATCGTACTGCTGTTAGTCGCCTGGGTCGGTCTTTGTGGCCCCCGGCACCCCGCATCCGAGGGCAGCAGATCGTTTCACAAATTTGGGGTTATTTTCGTTTGTCCCGCAACCCCCGAAACTCCTCACGAAACGTCCCCCTGGCGGATCCGTGTCGCCTCGTTAAAAACTTGCTTACAAGAGCTGAGCGACGGTAAGATTGTCTTACCATGCAGACCAAGGTTTCCACCAAGGGCCAGATCGTTCTTCCCGGACCCCTTCGGCGCAGGCTTGGCATCCGTGCCGGCGATGCCCTTGATGCCAATATCGAGGCAGGACGCATTATCTTGACACCGCAGCAAAAGGCTCCTCGGAAGGCGAGGATCGTTACTGATTCGATCACTGGGCTTCCGGTCTTAAGTCTGGACAACGACGCTCCGGTGTTGAGCAGCAAGTGCGTGGCGGAGATCCTCTCGAATTTCCCATGAAGTATCTGCTGGATGTAAATGCCTTGGTCGCGCTTGGGTTTACTCACCATGAGTTTCATGACCGCGTAGCGGCGTGGATCAAGGCGGTTCGGTTCCCTGCGCTCGTGACTTGCTCCATCACTGAGTTAGGGTTTGTGCGCGTGCTCGCCCAGGCTCCGTCCTATGGGTTTACCGTGACGCAAGCGAGGAGCTTCCTGTTGCGACTGAAGAAGACGGATGCTTTGGCATTCACTTTCATCTCGGATGATCACGGCGTTTCGCATCTTCCCACATGGGTCAAATCTCCGAAGCAGACAACAGATGGACATCTCTCGGAACTTGCGCGGGCTCACCAAGCAATGCTTGCCACACTGGATGAGAGGATTCCTGGTGCGTATCTGATCCCGTAAAGGCGACATCGCTGATACCGAACATAGGAAGCGCACCCACTCCGCCAGCCTGCCGTTTAAGCGCGCACACAGAGGCGGTGCGCATCGTACGGGAACCATGATTAATACGGAGTTGAGGATGTAGATGGCGTGTTTCGCTCGTGTGATCGCTCTTGGGGTCCCGCATGACATAACGCAGCGGGGGAACGGACGGCGTTTTATCATCGACAGCAATGCTGACACCTCGACCAGCTGCGCGGGAGCGCGGAGCGTTACGAGATAGTGCTGATTGGCTATTGTTTGATGTCGAACCATGTTCACCTTATTGCTACTCCCGAGAAGGCGAATGTTCTGGGACCAGCTTTGAAGGATGCGCACGGACGGTATGCTTCGTACTGGAATGCGACGCGTCGCAGTAGCGGTCACGTTTGGCAGGGCCGGTACTATTCGTGCCCTCTGCAGGGAGATGCGGGACAGGGAGATGCGGGACAAGGGAGATGCGGGACAGACGAAACAACCCTCAATGAACCGAAACAACGGCGCAAATGGGGGTTATTTCGTCCCGCATCTCCAATTTTCGGAACTCAGTGTGTCTCACCTTAGGGGTGCGCTGCATCTCGAGATTCCCTGTCCCCGAAACTCCTCGGACTAAAGCTCCTACCTACCCTTATATCCGTCCCCGAGTGATTCTTTGAGTAGGCCCGGGGGGTTGTGCCGTCCCCTAAAGGGGACTTGGTTTCCGTTGCTTCCTTTCCCGGCACTCCCGTGCCGGGCTCTGGATTCTTCCGTCCCTTTCGGGACTGGTTTGCGGAAAAGATTTGTGGAGATGCGGGTCATCCATGATAGGTAATGGTCGAGGGGAAACGGAGATTCCCGCTGACCCGCGGAGCAGGTTCCCCGAGCGAGCAAAAGGTTCTAGCTTTTGGGACGGAGATGCGGGACAGACGAAACAACCCTCAATGAACCGAAACAACGGCGCAAATGGGGGTTATTTCGTCCCGCATCTCCAATTTTCGGAATTCAGTGTGTCTCACCTTAGGGGTGCGCTGCATCCCGAGATTCCCTGTCCCCGAAACTCCTCGGACTAAAGCTCCTACCCTTATATCCGTCCCCGAGTGATTCTTTGAGTAGGTCCGGGGGGTTGTGCCGTCCCCTAAAGGGGACTTGGTTTCCGTTGCTTCCTGTCCCGGCACTCCCGTGCCGGGCTCTGGATTCTTCCGTCCCTTTCGGGACTGGTTTGCGGAAAAGATTTGTGGAGATGCGGGTCATCCATGATAGGTAATGGTCGAGGGGAAACGGAGATTCCCGCTGACCCGCGGAGCAGGTTCCCCGAGCGAGCAAAAGGTTCTAGCTTTTGGCTGTCCTCGATCGGGACCAACGCTTTGCCAGCGTGGCCGGTGAACCGAATGTTGTTCCAGCTCACGCCGCTTTGTCAGGGTCGTATTGCATGAGGAATCGGCCCACGGAAAAACCGCGGGTAAGAGTGATGTGATGCGATGTTCGCAGGTCAACCTGTCCCAGACCGTCGCTGGGCCAGTTTTCTATGAGCGAAGACATGCGGTTCAGGTCCAATATGCGGCTCGCGAGAGGCGAGGTTCGCAAGCGCTCAACTTCGGCGGCCATCCTCCCACGTACTGCACTCAGGTTCATATACCAGTCCGCGGATTGCCGGCCGCGTTGCCTCCGGCTCAGCGTGCTGGACGGCAGACGCCCCACCATCGCACGGCGCGACAGGGAACGCAATTGGCCGTCGCGAAGAAATTCTTCCAGCGGCACGGTGAGGCAGAACTCGATGACCCCTCGATCAAATGTGGGATCGCGGTAATCCAGTTGCCAACCTCCCTGGGGTCCAATACTGATCTCGCTCATGTCGCCGTACTCAAGCAGATTGCGCAGCGTGATGCGTCCGTCCGGAATCGTCCGGAACATATCGTGCAACGCTGTGCGTTGCAAATCCAGGCGCTCCACAATCTCGGGACGCAGCGGCGTGTAATCGAGCGAGAAGTCGCGCATGTGCGGATCGGTGACGCGCCGCAGCCAGAACGGCAGCGACGGCCATACCGCGTGGCGAACCATCAGACGCACGGAGGCGCTTCGTGTCTTGCGAATCTGCCAGGCGATCCGGGCCAACGTTCCCCACTCTCCGCGAGCGAAACCAGGTCGACAGCGCCGGAATTCCCTCGTAGCTCAGGGTTGAATTGCCACAGTTACCGTTCAGCAGCAGCGTAATTCCATTTTCCCGTGCCTGGGCCATGATGGCGTTCGACCAAACCTCGTTGCTTGGGCCGAAGCAGGGATGGTCATAGAGATTGTTGTTGTGGTCCAGGATGTCGAGGAACGAAGTCGCGCTTGACTCTACCAACACGTGGCGCATGTTTGGATAGAGCGCGGCCACCTCGGCGGCTGCAGGCCCTTCGTTATCGAAATGCGTTGTGCTGGGAACGTTGTTAAAGTCCGGCCGAGGCACTGCGGTAAAGCAGGTGAGCTCACGGCCTTCAGCTCCAAGCAAGCGAGCCGCCGTGGCGGCGACAGCGGAACTATCCAGACCTCCACTCAGTTGTGCGCCGACGCGGCCGCGGGTGCGCAGGCGCACGCGCACCGCGCGATCGAACCTCTCTCTGAAACAATCGAGGTACTCTTCGGGAGAACCGAGACGCAATTCCGGCAGGTGCCCGGTTTGCCAATAGCGCCAGAGTTTTTTGTTTTCGCGATGGATGCTGAGCGCGCAGCCTGGCGCAAGGCTTTGCATATTGCGGAAGATGGTGCGTTCGATGGGTACGTTGACCAGCATCAGATAGCTGGCGACGTAGTCTTCATCCACCTCGGCGCCGACAAAGCTCAGGGGATGCAAACCCTTCGGCATGGAAGCGAAGGCGAAGCAGTTCGCCGTAGCGGCATAGACGAGAGGACGTTCCCCGGTGTGATCGCGAGCCAGGAACATATGCTGTTCCTGCTGGTCCCAGACGACGAAGCTGAAGGCGCCGGAAAGATGCTCGACACATTTTTCGCGCCACCGTTGCCACGCAGCCAACAGTATGGCGCTGTCCGCCATGGCCGCAGACCGCTGACCGGAGATGCCCAGCTCCAGCCCAAGCTCTACACGGTTATCGAGACGTATATCTGCAACCAGCGCGGTGACGCCGGCGGCCGCGAGCGGCTGTTGATCGAAATCATCTTCCGGCAGGAGGCGAAGAAGGCAACGTCCTATGGCAACCGACGGGCTCGTGTACTGCGCCGTGTCATCCGGCCCATATAGAGTGAGCGCCTGCAGCATGGCACGGCAAGCCGAGGAAACCGGGATGTCGCCGGCGAAAGACCAGATCCCTGCAATCGCACTCATGGCACGACCTTACAGCATGCATGAGTTGCTGCGACCACAGGCAGCGAACCCGGCACACATGTGAGCCCTGAGAATTTAATTTGGCTGTAAACGTTTGGGCCGGGATGGCGATTGGGAAGAAACACATCTCCGCGATGCGGAAGGGAATGCTTACGATTTAGGACGGGTGATGTGGCCACCGACGGAGTCGGGAGCGCGACGCGTGGAGCCGTTCTCAGCGCTCTTGAGGGCAATTACCTGCAGCGATGGAGTGACCCACGGCTTTCTTGCCTGTCCGCTTAACCGGTCAGTCGCGCCGTGATCTATTTTGTTGTCGCTGGTCATCGAGAGCTCCCTGGAACCCGTTGATTTGGAAACAATACCCTGCCACTCGCCACAGCTAGAGCCTAACCCAGGAGGTGGGCATCGTCAATGCGTTCCTCCGCGTAGTAGTTACTAGAGTAGATACTAAACCTAGCATTTGGGGTTTTCTACACTCTAAAGGTTAACTTGCTATAGTCGCGGCTGACACTTTTTGGGGATAGTGATGAGACAGGTCGCAGGGGTGTATGTGGTTGGCGGGATTACTCTGGTCTCTGAAATCGAGCTTCCGGAGCTGCCCCTCATACAACAAAAAAGCGCTACTCTGCATCCCGTGTATGTCCGGGTGGGCACGGTGGCGAACCAGTTGCCGGGCGCCATCGAGGTGGATCCTTACTCCTTCGCGACCGCTACGCAATATCTCCTGCGTATTGCAGGAATCGCACGCTACCTGGTTACCGAGGGACGGGAAATCGTCGTAGACCCCGACGCGAATGCTCTGCCCCTCGACGTGCGCGCTTACCTGCTCGGCGCCATCTTCGTCGTGCTGTGCCAGCAGCGCGGATTGCTGCCATTGCACGCGAGCGCGATCGCCGGCAAATCGGGAGTCGTGGCCTTTCTGGCCAACTCCGGCCACGGCAAATCGACCCTCGCTGCACATCTTGCCCAGCGAGGGTTTCGCGTGCTGGCAGACGATGTCTGCCTCATCGATGCCACCCAGCCCGCGGCCATGGTGATACCCACCGCTCCATGGCTGAAGCTCTGGCGCAATTCTCTTGAGAATCTGGGGAGGGAAGCGAAGGGACTGGATCGCGTATTCAGTGACGATGACAAGTACCGTCTGCCGCTTGTCCCGCTGTTTGAACCGGAGCCAATTCTCAAGTTGGTTTTTCTTGAGGACAATGAAGTGTCCCTTAGCACAACTGAGATAAAAGAAGTACCTCGTGTGGAAGCGGTTCCATTGCTGATGAATCTTACTCATCACTCCTATCTACTGGAGGCCACCGGCCAGCGTGAAGAAAACTTCCTGCGCTGCGGCCGTGTCTTATCCCAAGCCAGGGCCTATCGCCTGATCCGTCCCTGGGGTCTGATGCATCTGGAGTCGACGGTGGATGCGCTCGAGAATCTCTTGCTCGACGTGTGATCAGACGATGAGCAAAACCGTCTGCGCGTGGCTCATGGGAAGGTGTTCAGGACAGTGAATTGGGACTCGACCTCGCCGCCAATAACAGTGCTGTCTCCAACTTTAACCCAGGTGTGAGCCGTGAGCTGGCCCGCATCGCGCGCCACGCCATAGAAGAGCTTGCTCCCAATGTGCCGGCGGCGAAGCATGAAGTAGACCGCGAGGGAGCGAGGAAAACAGACGAAGTTAAGAGGGGCGTGGCGCACAACAGCGTCGACTGACCACTGCACCCGACGAATGGTCTGCATGGCAGTCGCTTGAGAAACGGACGCTCGTCTTTGATCCGGCCTGCCCATCCACGCGGTGAGCCGTTGCGTGGGCAGAAAATTGAGCGCTGCACGGAAGAAGGTGAGCATGCAAGCTGCTTCTGCTGCCAGCGCAATATCGGCCGGCGGCAATTGCATCATGCGGCGGAGAGGCAGTCGCTTTGGTAAGTCGCGGCGGGCAGCGGGCTGGATGGCGTAAAGCATTCCGCAGCCTTCGTATGCGATTGTTGAAGTGGAAGCTCAACCATTCCAGCGGACTGATCACCGCATAAAGAGGGAAGAGCACGTCGGGCAAATTAAGCCAACGCCAAACGCGAGGGCGGAACAAAGACCGCTGCATGAGATCCAGCCAGTAACGGGGCGATGTGTGGAGGCGGAACTCATTTAGAAACCACTGTGTGGAGGGTATTTGCTCGCGTATTGGGCGATAGTTATTCGAGGTCATGGCCCGTTCGCTGAAGCGCAGTATGTGCTCGACTTTCCCATCGTCACGGTTGAGAATTTCCGGCGGAATTTTGTCCGGGATCACCAGTTCCTGACCGAGCATTTCCTTGCAGAGCAGGACCGCAGCGCCGAGCTGCGGCATCGCTTGTTGCCCGGCCGCTAAGGTTGCCGTCGATGCCAGTTGTTCCGGCGTCATGGCGTGGACGAGCGCTCCGATATCGGCCAGCCACTTGAGACGTAGCCAGCCATCGAGCGCTCCATGCACGCAGAGATAAAGCAACAAGCGGGATGGGGGCAAAGTCGCGATGCGCTCGGCACCAAGATCTACCCAATCCTCGCCAACTTCGGTGAGGCGCGCATTGGCGGGTAGAAACGAATTTCGGAAAAGACGCCAGTGAAGGTCGATGACCACGTCGGAGCCGGGATACGCATACGAAAAATCTTTCTGATGAGCGACGTAGGACCGCAGCCGGCGCGGGGTCAGCCGCGCTTGCGGTTCGATGCGCACATAACCCTCAGCCCGCAGAATCTCGCCCGCAGTGAATACGTCTCTTTCCGCGACCAGCAAATCGATGTCGCCGGCGTCGCGCAACGCAGGGTCCTGGAAGGCAGTGATGGCGAGAGGAAGGCCCTTGAAAATCCGGAGATCGATCTGTCGCTCACGAAAGCGGCGATTGATCATCAATAGCTGAGAGGCACGCCGGAGGCACGTTTGGTCATTTGCTGCCCCAGCGGCACGCAACTGAGCGGCCGGCTGGTCGGGCACGTAGCCGGCCGCGAAGGTTTCAAGATTGCGGAGAAATAGGGGGACCACCTTATGATGGTGGACGATTTCCAGCAGATGCTGCCAATCGATGGGCTGCCGCACAAGCGACTGGATGCGGTCGCCGTCGACGGTTGCCGCCGGCCAGCGCAGGCATGCCAACACAAGATCGAATTCAGGTGAGTAGACTCGGGGCTTCATCGTTCCCACAAAATTATGTCCCTTGCTCCCGTGACCGCCAAGTCCCGCGCCGGATCCTCTCTCAAGGAGGACCGTTCCCGTGCTCTGTGAAGTCTAGCTTAACGGTCGGCCGGCGGTCGATCTTTGGTTAGGGGTCACGGGAAAGAAAACGCTTGACCTTAGGGTCGAAACCGTCCTGCTATCCTGCCCATATGTTTGACCCGGCGGCCGGTAATAACTCGGCACTCCTTATCACCGAGCAGGTGCTGGTT
The DNA here is from genome assembly GCA_963750415.1 of uncultured Acidobacteriaceae bacterium. Taxonomy (GTDB): domain Bacteria; phylum Acidobacteriota; class Terriglobia; order Terriglobales; family Acidobacteriaceae; genus PALSA-350. The sequence goes on along the minus strand of CAVVQX010000011.1, from coordinate 940,224 downwards.
TTTGCCGTATTTGTCGGGTCGGTAGCCGCGTTGCCGGCGTTCATTGAATTTATTACGGAGATGCGCAAACGCAAGGAGCGCATCGATCTGAGCCTGGAAGACGAGGTAGCCGGCTCGTTGCGGCCGAGAGTCGCGGGCATGGACGACTTGCTGGCCAGCATCGCAGACCTGATCGATCGCGCCCGAAACCCAGCCGCCTATCAGGACCTGAAAATTGGCAATGAGGTGTTGATCATCGGTCCCAACCAAACGGGAAAGAAAAGCCTGGCGCAGAAGATCGCACAATTGGCTGGCATGGACCGGGTAGTCACGGTTTTTAATCCCCGCGATAGTGACGCCCTGGCCAAGGCGAAGAGCCTAGTGCGCGGCTACAAGTGGCAAAAAGTAATGCTTCTGCTACCCCGGATAGACCTTGCCTACCAGCAGGGTGACCCGGAGGTTCTTACCGAGCTGGACGCGCTGATTGAAACCACATCCGAGCGGCAGAATGTTCTGGTTGCTGCCACTACGGTCGCGTTTGAGGCTAACAGCGATCTGGACAACATTTTCGGCATCAAGCTAGTGCTTCCCGGGGCCAAGGTGGGCAAGGCGCATCGTGAGGAGATACCCGAAGACGCCCAGCAAATGCTGGCCGAAGTGACAACGTTTTACCTGGGCGAAGCCAAGCGCCGGGGCTTTGTTCTGCAGCGGCTCGACGAGCAGTCTTTTTGCGAGCGCATCCTGGAAAACGTGATCAACCCGGCAGAAGTGGAAGACATTGTGGCCCTCTGTGAGACCACAGCTCTTTACCGCAAGCGCAGCAAGCAGACGGCGGACCTGGTCATTACCCCGGAGATCCTGGACCTGGCAATGGCGCGCGTCGTGGTGGGCTAGGAGCCGGCGCTCGCCCTGGCCATCTACGCCCTGCACAGTCAGGGGTTGAGGTTTGTGGAATCCCACATCTGCCAAAACCGGGCAGATATGGGGCACCCGGGCTTTGTCGCAGACCGGGCTGTGAGAAACCCAGGCAAGGAGAAGGCTAGGAGCCGGCGCGGCTACCGCGTGCCTATACCGGCCAGAAACTCATGGCTTGGCGGTGGATAGTGAACAATGACCGTCTGGATCTCAAACGGGGTGATCGGTGCGGTCACCTGTCTTCCGCCGGAAACAGCCAACGGCGATCCTTCCGGCTTCTCCATCAGGTTGGCCAGGGTCGCGGAGACAATTCCCGGTGGCAGGGTCAGGGTGACGTTCCCTTCCTTGCCGCTCCATTCGTAGAAACGCACCAGCAGGCCATCACCGTCCTCAGTCTTCTTCATCGCAGTGACCACCACGTTCTCCGGCTCCGCCTTAAGGAAGGAGAAGCTGCCCGGCAGCTTTCCGGAGTGAGGAGTAACCTGGACCGCCGACAGGCGGTAGTTGAAGTCATACCCCTGGCGGACGGTGAGCGCCTGCTTCCAGGTTCCGGTATGCGGGTAGAGCGCGTAAGCAAAATGCTGGTGCCCCTGATCGGCCTCGGGGTCGGGCCAAGTGGGAGACCGCAACAGAGAAAGACGCAGCAGGTTCCCCTTGGCATCGTATCCGTACTTCGATTCATTGATCAGGCTGAACCCATTCTCCTGATCGCCTAGGTCAGCCCAGCGCAAGGCCGGGACCTCAAACTTGGCGGCCTCGACACTGTTGTTGCGTGTGGTCGGCCGTTCGATGGTGCCATAGGGAATCTCAAAGGTGGCGTGTGCGCTGCTTGCAGCGAGAGGGAAGCCGGCCTTGAGCAGCTTGTGGCGTTCGTGCCAGTCGATATCCATAACCACATCGACCCGCGGCAGCCCGTTATAGACCGTGATGTCTTCGATGAAGGTGGAAGCCTGCCAGTGCCGGGTGACGCGTATGACCGCACGCAGCGCATTGTGTTCGGCCAGTTGAACCGAGTCGACCATGTCGAGATTGGTGAAGACCTTGTCGAAGTCGGCGTCGATGTTCCACGCGTCGTAGTCCTTAGGGGTATCCAAGAACGCTTGCAGCCGGTTGCCGCAGCCGCCGGCCGCGATCGCATCAAAATTGTTCTTCTTGTTGATCAGGCTGGTGATGCAACCAGTCTTGGGGTCGACCGTGACCCGCAGAAACTGGTTTTCCAGGGTATGCCCGTCAGCGCTGACCTGCACGCCGGCGGCCGCGGCTCCGGAGGCTGGCCGGGCATAGACCATCTCGTAGCCCAGGGAGGGAACATCCGGCACCAATGCCCGGACGGTGAAGGTGTGGGTCGCTGGGTTTTGGAGTGAGCTTTCGCTAGAGAGCACCTTGCCGGCCGCATTGACAATCTCAACCGCGGAAGCCGCCGCCGGCAACTGCACCGTGAAGCCGGCCAGATCCGTGCGCTCCCACGCCAAGGGATTGAAGACCAGCACCGGAACCCCTTTGCTGCCGCTTTGCGTGTCAACGTAGCTGGCAATGGCAGCGGAAGCCTGACCGGTGGCCTCGTCCGCGGTAAAGCGGACCATGTCGTAGTCCTTCTGAGCATCCTTATAAATAACGCCAATGCCCGACCCTGCAGCGAGATCATGGAACTGGTTAAAGAGGACTTTCTTCCAGGCTTCGTTCAACTGGGAGGCGGGGTAAGGGGTTCCGCTAAGCCAGGCCAGCGACGACCACTTCTCCGCGTTCAGCATTTCTTCTTCGCTCTCGCGCATGTTCCGTTTCTGGTTTGCCTGGCTGGTGAATACTCCTCGGTGGTACTCGAAATAGAGCTCATCGTTCCAGACTGGGAGACTCCACAGGCCCGGAGGCGGTTGTGGCAGCTTCGTGTCTCCGGCGGCCAGGGTCTGGTAATTCCAGACTGGCGCGTGCGCCGTGTCGAGCTGCTTTTCTACCGCAGAAAAAAAGCTCCCGGCATCGCCAAAGGTAAGCCGCGCGTATGCCTTGTCGGGTGAAAGCCAGCGGTCACCCGCATCCAGCATGGCGCGCGTCGGACCGCCCCCATGGTCGCCTACGCCGTAGAGGTGCATCATCTCTGTAGTCCCTGGATTGTGCTCGCGCGCGTGGGCAAATGCCTCGGCCATGTTGATCGGCTCAATCTCATTCCCATAGTCGTGAGGAAAGTACGTGAGCACCCGGCTTCCATCCGGCGACTGCCACCAGAACAGCTTGAGCGGGAGCGGGTTGGTGTCGTTCCATGCCATCTTCTGGGTGACGAAGTAGTCCACCCCCGACCGCTTGTAGATTTGCGGCAGCTGCCAGTTGTAGCCAAACGAATCCGGGTTCCACCCGATGCGCACATCGACGCCGAAGCGAGATTGGAAGTAGCGCTTGCCGATCAGCAACTGCCGCACCTGGGACTCGCCATCAGGCATGTTTAGGTCCGGCTCAACCCACATGCCGCCCACCATTTCCCATCGCTTGTCGTCGACTCGCTGCTTGATCTGGTTGAACTCGGCCGGGTATTTTTGCTCGATCCACTCGTCGTAGGCCGCCGCAGATTGGGTGTAGGTGTATTTTGGATACTCGTTCATCAACTGCAGGGCGGTACCGAATGTTTGCCGCACCACTTCAACCGTTTCCGTCCAGGGCCATAGCCAGGCAGCGTCAATATGGGCATTTCCGGTAAGGTGAATGTCGGCCTTCTGCAGTAGTGGCCGCAGAGTCATCATGCCCTGTTGCGCCTGGCGGAGAGAGTCATCGAAAGCCGCCTGATTGCTTGAGCTTAGAGCTGTTAAGCTCACATTTTGGATGATGGATTGCAGCTTCTCGGAAGTGCCGGTGCCGCCCTCACCCAGGGCGGGGAGCAGCAGGGAAGCGGAAACTGCTTCCTGGCGGAAGTCCTCAGGATTGGGGCGGTTGGCGGCAAACTGGATGGTGAGTTCGGAACCGCGAAACCCCTTTTGATCTTCGCTATGAAGCAGCTTTACCGCCACCAGCACTTTCTCTCCCGGGTGGGCATCTGGGAACAGGACTATCGGCTCCAGGTCTGTGCCCATCGCCACCCGGCGCCCGTTAAAGTAGACGATTTGTGTGACTGGCCCATTCGCGTCGATCCGCAGGCGGAAGGAGATTTGGGTTCCGGTAAGGTCGTAGCCATTGAGCGTTTTGGGGACTTCAATGCTCGCCCGAAGCCATATAGCCTCCCCCGGCAAAGAACTGCCGGCAGCCCGCCAGCTGGCATCGTCCAGTGACGGAGACTCTCCATGTTCCATATCGCCGGCGTGGTAACGCCAGTCTGGCTTGGGCAGAGCCGATAGGGCCGCCAGCTTATCGAGGACGCTTTGCGATTGCGGCGTAAGCAATGAGGGCAGAGGCTTTTCGTGCAGGTTCTGCGCACTCGCCGCGCCGCTGACGAAGAGAAGCCCGGCCAGGCAGAGAACACCGGGAAGTTTTGAAGACATCATGTCGCGAATCCTCGCAGGGGAAAAGTACAAAGGCCTTAGCTTAGCAGGGTTCCGCCCCCAACTGCCCCTGTGTTACCTTGAGGCCTGTTGATCCGCCCCGGTTCGAGACGGACCACAGAACACCGGGGGGGAGCGCATTCTTCATGGTTCAAGCGGCCGTAACCAAGACCTCAGCCAGCAGCGATTGCAACCCTTCCAGCCGTTTGAATCTGACCCAGGCCTTCAATTCCCTGGGAACCACGATCGTGCCTTACGTGGGTGGGCTGTTCATTCTTGCCGCAGTGCTGTTGTCATCGACCCAACTGAAGCAACTATCGGCCCCGGCGTCGCCGGCTTACCGCCAGCATGAGGCCTCTTCCCTAAAGATTCGCTATATCGGGATTGCTCCCGCGCTCATCGCCCTCGCGCTCGCGGTTGCCATGTTCAACCTGCCGAAGATCGAAGCGACCCGCGAATTCTGGCCCATGGGCGAGGTGGCACTCCTTCCAGAGCCGGACTGACGGGCTTACGTACGGCGTGCAGGCAGAAACGTGGTGGTAGGAGAAAAACGAATGGACACTCCCGAAAGAACAAGTTCAGCATCCACCCGAACCACAAGCGAAGTTGCACCCATAGGTACGAAGCCCGGGAGCAACACTCGGGGCTATAAGAGGATCGTCTATGTCATCTGCGCGGTGGCTGCTCTGGGAGGCCTGTTGTTCGGCCTTGACCAAGGATTCATCGCGAACTCACTTGCAACCATCGATGCGCACTATCGGCTCGGTGTCCAGGGTGGTGAGCGTTACTCGGCCATCCTGGCAACCGGCGGGATTATCGGCGCATTGCTCTCGGGCATCTTCGCACGCTTCCTCGGGCGGAAAAAAAGCCTGCTGTTAGCCGGGTTTATTTTCACTGCAGCCTCAGCGCTCTCGGCGTTGCTTCCGCCGCTGCCGGTGCTCTCGGCCTGCCGATTCGCGCTTGGCTTCGGGGTCGGTGTTGCGTCCTTTATCGTGCCACTGTACCTGGCCGAAACAGCCCCAGCGTCGATTCGCGGCTCCATGGGTACGCTCTTTCAGCTGATGATCACTATTGGCATCTTCCTGATCTCGCTGACGAACGTCTTCATCGCCCGGGCATTCACCAAGGCTTCCACTTCGCTGCCGCTCATGTTCCTGACGATCACATTGTTCGCGGCGATGATGTTTTTCGGCGGCTTCATACTGCCCGAGAGCCCGCGCTGGTTGATGCTCAAGCGAAGGAAAGAGCAGGCAATAGCCGTGCTGCAGAAGACGATGAACACGCAGCAGGAGATCGACGCTGAGATAGCGGACATGGAGCAAGCGCTGCACGGGCCGCAGAGCGCCGGTATCAGCATTGTGATGCGCGGTTACTTCTTCAAGGTTCTGGTGGTCGGCGTAGTCCTGCAGATGTTCCAACAGCTCGTCGGCATCAACATGATGATTTACTATTCGCCGACGATCTTCGGCTACGCGGGCATAACGGGCTTGTTGGCGGCGATGACCGTCCCGACCGTCAACATGGTCTTTACCTTCCCGGCAATCCATCTGGTCGAGAAATGGGGACGCAAGAAGCTGCTGTATGTGGGCGCGGTCGCGATGCTAGTCACGATGGTTTCCGCCGGAGTCGCCTTCCAGTCGATTGCGGCCAATCCTGCAACGATCAGCGGCACCGCGAAAGCCGTGTTGCTTGTATCGGTGGTGGTCTACATTTTCGGCTTTGCGGTTTCCTGGGGACCGGTCGCCTGGCTCGTCTGTTCCGAGATTTTCCCGCTCGAAGGCCGAGAGGTTGGGATGACGATTACGACCATGGTCAACTGGACGTTCGCGGGTCTGGTGATGGGCAATGCGCTTTCATTTATGAAGGCGCACGGGAACGCGTCGATCTTTTATGTGTTCGGAGGCTTCTGTGTGCTGGCGATTGTTTTTGTCGCTATGTTCGTGCCCGAGACTAAGGGAGTCACCCTGGAGGAGATCGAGTTAAATCTCAAGAAGGGTGTCCCGCTGCGCAGGCTCGGCGAACTTCCCAACGCGCATACCATGCCGGCGCCGAACGAGGCTGGCGGAGCCCGGAAGTAGTCTCGGGTTTTGCTCAGTCCATAAGACTGCGTTGCCGGTTACAAGCTGAGCCCGTTGGTTGCTGCAGTTGCTCAGAGCACGCAAAGCTCTCTTGTGTGCCCCATCACAGCGACCCAGCTTCGAGATAGGGCAACATGGCCGCTCCCAGCAGCCCGGCATCGGGCCCGGTAGCTGCTGGAACCACATAGGTCTTGCCGGCAGTGAAGGGCTGACCGGTCTCCGGCTGAGTGAGTCCATAGATGTAACTGAGTCGCCGCAGTTCCTCGAACATCCGCGGAGCAAACAGATCCCATCCGCTCACCACGCCGCCGCCGATCACATAGAGCGGCAGATTGAAAACATTCACCAGCGTTGCCAGGGCCATGCCCAGGTACTTGCCCGCATCGGCAAAGATCTGCCGCGCTACTTCGTCTCCATCCCGGGCCAGGCCTGCCAAGTCGCGGGCGCCGAATTCTGCCTGGTGCTCGATCCGGTTGGCAATCAGCCTGGCGATTCGGGGAGCGGCTCCGCGGGCAGCAGCCACGGTTGCCGCCCGGCCAATGGCCGTTGCTGAAGCGTATTGTTCCAGGCAGCCGCGGCCGCCACAGCCGCATGCGAAGCCGTTCTCGACCACAGGAATATGGCCGCCTTCTCCGCCCATGCCGATCATCCCATGGCAGATTTTCCGGTCCAGGATGATGCCCGCTCCCACGCCTGTCCCCAGCGTCAGCATGCACATGGAATCGCCAGGCATCTCCTTGCCCACGCCGCTCTTCCATTCGGCCAGGACCGCCGCGTTGGCGTCCTTTTCCACAATAACCGGGGCGTGCAGCTTCGATTCCATCTCATCTTTGAGCATGAAGGCGTCGAAGCCAGGCAGATTTGGCGGCCGGTGAAATCTGCCGGAAGGCAGCTCGAGCGGGCCGGGAGCGCCTACTCCCACACCAAACAACTCGTAACCTGGACCGCATTGTTCGAGGATGCGGCGGATCGCGTCACACATGTCTTGCACCACAGCCCCCGGACCGTCGGCCACGCGGGTGGGCACATTGACGAAGGCCAGACGCTTCCACTCCGGGTTGAAGGCGGCGATTCGCAGGTTGGTGCCCCCGAGGTCGATGCCGATCGTGAGCCGGCCCTTCTTGTCACTGGGCACTGGAGGTGCTTTCTCTTGGCTGATCAAACCCTGCCGCCTCTACTTTGGAATTCTGCTACCTAACGTTAACAAGCCGGAGGGATGCAGGCTACTCCATCAGCCAGGGCGCCGCGTGTTACCATCAATTCCAGTTGGGCGGCTAGCTCAGTTGGTTAGAGCGCCTGCCTTACAAGCAGGATGTCGGGGGTTCGAGTCCCTCGCTGCCCACCAACAAAATCAAAAACTTAGGTGATATTTAGCAGGTCCAAGAGTTTTGCTTCGCGACCTGTTTTGTGCCCCTTTGGGCGCTTTCCGTGATCGGAAGCGCGACCATGTTTGGCGCTCAAACTCACCGGCAGGGCGCGCTCGGTACACCCACTCTCACCAGCTCCCCGCAACCCGGGCCTCGATTTCGCCTTGGCTGGCTGCATTTTCCATTTTTTTAGTCTGGCGATCGTGTTCAGCGGCGTTTCCGGGCTGAAGTTCGGGACTTTCCCCATGGCGATGAGTGCGATTTCAAATATTTGGAATTGACACCTCGGAGGTTAGTTGAGTATTTTGGTCTGACCACAACAGTCCACCTGCGCGCAGCTCCGAAGGGCTCAGCGAGGCTTCTCGAATGGCACTTTAAGGAGGTGTGGCATGAAGAATATCCCGCATGATCGCCGTCAATTTCTTAGCTCTCTCGGTCGGCTAGCCGCTGGAGGTATCACTCTCGGGGGTATGAAGGTGGGTCCGTCTTCACCCCCTGTCTTTGCGGCGGAAACGACTGCGGCCCCAACTCCAATGGAACAACCTGGCCATTGGAAAAGTACTTGCGTTGTCGATGTTTCAAAACCGGGCGCGGTTGTAGCAGATATTTGCAGAGGTCAACAACTTGAAGAATTCAATCACCAGTTTGAGGGAGGATTATACGCACAGCTCATCAACAACCCTTCGTTTGAGGAGCTAGATAATCCCATCGCGGCGTGGTACGTGGTAAAGACAGGATCGTCCAAAGGTAATTTGTATGCACAAACTTCTTCCGATACCGAGATGCTCAATGGCCATCAAGAACATTGCATTAAACTTTCCGTTACTTCGGTGGATTCAGGAAGCGTGGCATTGGCCAATGGAGGCTACTGGGGAATCGGGCTGAGAAACGACACGCAATACAAGGTATCTTTCTGGGCCAAGAAAGGTCCGGCCTTTGCTGGAACGTTGAGGGCCACGCTGGAAAGCAACGACGGCGCTGTTTATGCAGAATCGGAAGAATTTAGGCCAAGCACGAACTGGCAGCATTTCACTTGCGACCTGACTACCAAAGGGGTATCAGGGGTTACCGGAAACAATCGTTTTGCGTTATATGCCTCGACTACGGGAGATGTTTATTTCGATGTGGCGACCGTCATGCCACCTACGTGGAGGAATCGACCCAACGGCTTGCGGCCCGACTTGGCAGAGAAATTGGCTGCTCTAAAGCTTAAATATATACAGTTTCCGGGAGGCTGCACGGCGGAATCTTCGAGCATGAATGCCTGTTGGGACTGGAAGAATTCCATCGGCCCGATCGAGCAGAGGGCCGGTAGCACAAGAAATCGATGGGATTACAAAAACGACTTGTACTTCGGTTTGGACGAATACCTTCAACTGTGCGAGGATTTGGGCGCGGAACCGGTTTATGTCACCTCAGCTGGAATCAGTGAAGGTCCGCACTATAAAAAGTGGTGGGGTATTTGCCCCTTAGACAAGATGCAACCTATCATCGATGACATTCTGGATTTATTGCAATACTGCAAGGGGCCCACTTCGACCCCCTGGGGCGCCAAGCGGGCGGCCAACGGTCATCCTGCGCCCTATGATCTCAGATATATCGAAATCGGCAATGAAAATGGGTGGGAAACAGCACGCGAGTATGGCCCACGATACGTCATGATCCGTCAGGCCTTATTGGCTCATTATCCCGATTTAAAGATTATGTTCAACGGCCTTGAGCAAAGGTGGGCTCTTCCGCCCTCTTCTGGCGATCCTGTTGATTTCGTCGATCAGCATTTTTATAGGAGAGATCTTTCGGGCTTATACGACACGTTCGACACCATCGATCCGGACTGGAAGAAAGTCTGTGTGGCGGAGTACGCATCGTCGCTTTATGGAAACGGCGGCGATGTGATTGGCAATTTTGGAGATGCCCTTGGAGACGCCGTGTTCATGCTGGGTTGCGAAAGGAATTCGGAGAGAATGTGGTGGACGGGCTATGGTAATTATGCCGGCGTCGTCGGTCATTCCAATTTTGGACCCTGCATCGTCTGGAATGACGCTGTCTCTTGCTTTACAACACCCTCCTACTATATGCAAAAAATGCTCTTCTCCGATAACTCGGGGACCCGTGTTTTACCTTTCACGCAAAACACGCTCTATTGTTTCTGGTCTGCATCTATCGACACAGCATCCGGAAAACATGACGTTCTTCTTAAAGTCGCCAATAACCAGTCTGCGGCCGAAACAGTAAATATAACGCTTAACAGCGCCGTGAAGGTCGATCCTGCGGGTCAATCTACGGTCCTAACAGGGGCCCCTGAGGATGAGAATTCGCTTGAGAATCCAACCAAGGTAGTTCCAATAGCAGGAACATTCGCAGCAGGCACCAGTTTCATGTACAGTTTCCCCGCTCACTCGGTTACGGTTTTAAGAATTGGATGTCGGTTAGATTCCAGCAAAGGTACGTAAGGTCCCACTTAGTTTTCGGCAACCTCCATTGATGAGGAGAGATAAGATGACACGGCGGACCCTGGCGCATGTTTGCCGATCACCGTACATCCTGGCAAGGATCGCCCTCCAGCGCATTGGCTCGATCGCAGAACGTTGAAACGGCCATCGAGACCTCCGGATGGAAACACCACGCCAGGGGTTAAGAGGCATGCTTCCGAGCTGAATGGGAAGGACTATGTGGCCGAGAGTCCCTTCGGCAGCTTAGAGAATGTTGAGCTGTGCGGAAGCGAATAACGATAGCCCGATGGCAGAGGAGTAAATTTGAACGATTGGAGTCTCATCGACCGCGTCGCCGTGGTTACTGGAGCCGCATCAGGCATAGGCTTAGCCTGCACGAAACTGCTGGTAGAGCGCGGCGCGTATGTGATCTTGGCCGACACAGATGCACTCCATGGACGCGCCCACGCCGAGCAGATCGGTTCTAATTCACTCTTCGTCGAAGCCGACGTTTCTTGGGAGAAAAGTACCGATGGTCTCATGGAAACGGTTGCGGATCGTTTCGGCCGCCTTGATATCCTGGTGAACTGCGCTGCGATCCAAATCATGGGGACTTTGCTCGAGACCTCGTGCGAGCAATGGGATCGTCTCCAGGGAGTGAACCTGCGCGGCATTTTTCTCTGTTCCAAGGCAGCGATGCCTTACTTGCAGGCCTCCGGAGCAGGCTCGATCATTAACATTGCATCGGTTCTAGGATTGGTGGGCGATCCCGAGCTCGTAGCCTACGGCGCGATGAAGGGCGGTGTCATCGCACTGACCAAGTCAATGGCGCTCGGTTATGGTCCTTCCGGCGTTCGTGTAAACTGCGTCTGCCCTGGTGATGTGAACACACCTATGGTGGCAGCTTACTTCGCCAACGCGCCGGATCCGGAAGCTCTGCGCGCTGCAGTCCACTCCAAATACGCTCTGCGGCGGATTGCCGAACCGCAGGAAATCGCACAAGTTGTTTGTTTCCTTGCCTCGAGCGCATCATCCTTCATCACCGGAAGCGTCCTCATCGTGGACGGCGGGCTTACCTCGAAGTGTTATTAACAGAAATGGTATCGGGTCAGGACGCTCGCTGAGCCAAAGACACACCACCGCCGAAGCCAACCAGACCACAGACAAGGACGATAGAAGTGGTACAGACCTGGGGTCCACGAAGTGTTTTCATTGCGTTCCTTCGTGTTTTGCAGCTTTTCTAGAACCTGATCTTGATCGCGCCCTGTCCAATGCGCGGATCGCGCGCACTGCTAATTACGCCAAAGCCGTTAGAGCCGCTTGGCGCCCCGGCATTGATATCTCCGTTGGGATTTTCAAACTGGGTGTGGTTGAACAGGTTGAAAAACTCCACTCGGAAGTCGAAACCAACCCGCTCGGTTATCTGCGTGGTTTTGATCAGAGCCATATCGGTCTGGTTTAGCCCAGGGCCATGCAGAAAGCGCCGCCGCGCGTTGCCACCCGTCCCCACCTCCGCGAACGAAAAAGGCGTCGTCGGACCGGAGTCACTGTACCCGTTGTTAAAGTATTCGAAAGGATGCTGACTATTGCGCGGGTTCAGCTTTTTGATGGGTGTGCCGTCATAGTTCGGCAAGTCAACAGCGTTGGCTCCAAGAATGCCGTACAGATCGCACCCGCACAACGAACGATCGTTGCCGTTGCTGGAATCCGTCAAGGTGATCGGGATGCCTGTGGTCAGACGTGTGATGCCGGCTAAGGACCAGCCGTCCGCAAGCCGCCTGGTGAAGCCGTTCGAGCTGGGAAGCAACCGCGCAAACGGCAGGTCGTAGGAATAGCTGACGACGAAGTTATGGGTGAGGTCGAACTGAGACAAGCCGTAGCTCAAACTCGCGTTGTAAGGGTTCGTCAGATCAAAGAATCCCGAGCCGACATCCAGTGCCTTGCTGTAGGTATAGGCGCCCTGAAAGCGGACAGCCCCAATCGTCTTGTTGAGCGAGACCTGAAGTGAGTTGTAGTTGGACACGCCGATCGTCGATTCGTACGAGTTATCTCCGAAGTCGAGCAGGCCTTGGCTCAGGTATTTGCCCGACGTAACGGAGTATTGCCGGGTTCCGTTGAAGGTCTGGCCATTCACGTTATAGATTGTATCTTCGCCGGCAGGGCCGCAACCACCACCCAGTGCCGCGATCTGCAGACAAAGCTGTGGGTTGCCAAGGTTGTTTGCCACTTGCTGGAAGAGATGTCTCCCCAATGTCCCAACATAGCCGGCCGTCAGGATCGTCGATTTTCCCAATTCCCGCTGCCAGGTGAAATTGAAGTTGATTGAGTAGGGGAGTTTGTTGCGGGTGTCGAAAGCAGGCGAGAAGGCAATCGGGAGATAAGACGCGAAATTCGTTCCCCCTCCACTCGGAAACACGAAAGGAAACGGCTGTAGCTTGTTTGCCCCGGTTGTGTAGTCAGTATACGGCTGCTCAAAATACGGGTGAGGCGCGCCATTCACATAAAGGCCAAACGGCGCGTCACCGGTAGCGAAACTCTGTCCGGAAGTATCAAAGTCTGTATAGAACAGGCCGAATGCTGCGCGCACACTTGTCTGCCCGGCACTTCCAACCATGCGATGGAGCAGCCCGTCGGATGCCGAAGGGGCATAGGCAAAGCCGAGCCGGGGAGCAAAGTTATTCCAGCGTGTATAGGCCAGGGTTTTAGGAATTCCCTTATCCCCTGGAAAAACCCAGCCCTCCGGCGAATTGGTAAACCTCGTGGACTGCTGACCGGGAGCGAACGCCTGAATCTTTCCCGCGGTGTCGTACCAGGGCTCGCTGGCTTCCCACCTGATTCCAAAGTTCAACGTGAGTTGTGGGTTCAGGCGGTAGCTGTCTTGAAAGAAGAGGTCAAACATCTTGCTGCGTCCGTCAAGTTGCTGGGCGCTGCTTTGGGTAAAGGAAGCAGGTAGACCGAGCTCGTAGTCGGCAAAATCAATTCCAGTCGCAGCTCCATCAAAACTGAAGCCCCCGTTCGGGTTTGGGCCGCCTCTGCGGTTCCATTCGTAGTACCCAGCGCCGCCGCCGAACTTGAAGGTATGGGAGCCCCATATCAGCGAAAACGCATCTGAGATCTGGATCGCCGTCTGATAGTTTCCATCTTCGTTCGCCGAACCAAGCACCAGGCCGTTATTGAAGGCCATGGGGGGAACCCCTTCGATCGCGGGTCGTGAAGCAATAATTCCTTGCCCTCCCTCAACGAAACCGAAGGAACTGAGTTTACCCAGTCCACCGATTGGGGCATTTCCCGGCGCCCTGGAACGTGTCCCGTTAGCGCGGAATTCGTTCACGCGGTTGGCGCCCCAGACAAGCGTATTGCTGAACAATGCCTGCTGTGTCTTATTCGGCGTGGAAAAACTGAAGAGCGGGTTGTTGCCTGGATTCACCGTTTGCGTATTGGCGTAGTTGTAGTAGAAAGACCAATCGCCGGACAGCTTGGTCGTGAGGTCCACGCGTGTTCCAAACTGGTCCTCGTTCGCGGTGGTCGCAAACGCATTGGTGATGAACGTAGAGCCGCCGAGTCCCGCGCTTGGTAAGGGGACGAACTTCAGCGTCCCGAGAGCCGCCGGTGACCACGCATTGGTGGGAATGACGGCGTTGGGGAAGGCGCAAACGGTGATCGATGTACAGCCAGCGGTGTAGAACGGCTCGCCAGCGGTTACCGGATACCCCAGGCGCGCCGAGAGCTTGGATGCAAAGTCACCGGGAACTCCGGTTCCCGGAACCGTCCCTGTCAGTTCGCTCGCTCGATCGGAAAAATCGCCGGACCGCTCCGGCACAGTTGGCACCATAGCGGAAGGTGTCGTGTATGCGCGGCTCTCCCGCGTGCCCTGATAGTCGCCGAAGAAGAAAAGGCGGTCCTTGAGAATGGGACCTCCGAGGACCCCGCCGAACTGGTTGCGATGGAATGCGCCGACCGGACCCACCGGATCATAGTAATTGCGCGCATCGAGCGCATTGTTGCGCAGGAACTCGAAAGCGGTGCCGTGAAAGGAATTTGTTCCGGACTTCGTGATCACATTCACCAATGCCCCGGAAAAGTGCCCGTACTCGGCATCGAACCCATTGGTCAACACACGGAACTCCTGCAGCGAGTCCAGCACTGGAATGATATTGGCGCTATTTCCTGACGTGTTCTCGACACTTCCGCCATTCACCAGGAAACCATTGGCATTTTCTCGGCCACCGTTGACAGAAACGTTGCCGGTGCTGGGATCCGACGGTTTGGTGGTAGCGCTTAAGGGTGAAACGCCTGCCTGCAGGCCAAGCAAATCAAGATAGCTGCGGCCGTTCAGCGGTAAAGCCTGAATTTTCTTATCTTCAATTACATCCCCCAATTGCGTAACTGTCGTTTCCACTTGGACAGTTCCCGCCTTGACCGTCACTTCTTCCGTGGTCCGGCCGGGCTTGAGTTGAAAGTCAACCCGCAGGCTCTGATTGACTGTGAGCCGAATGCCGGTCTGCTCGACCTTACTGAATCCAGCAGCCTCTGCCTGGACGACATATCCATCGCCGACCGGCACCTCGAGAAACTCATAAGTGCCTGTGGTGCTGGTCGTCGCCTGCCGGGTGAATCCTGTGCCCGCATTCAGCAGGGTGACGTTGGCCCCGGCCACCACTGCGCCTGAGCTGTCTGAAACCGTACCTCGCACGGATGCGGTCACGTCCGCGAAAGCTGACGCAGCGATTAAGGCCGTGACGATGAACGCAAAGAGGGTGCGGATGGGGAAACACTTCTTTAGCTTCATAAAGGTCCCTCCTGAGAATGAATGCGAGGAAGCAGGTATGGTCTGGACTGACCACTCTATTGAAATCTATTTGGGTTTTTTGTCAAGGATTAATTTGGCTCTAGACCGCTCCCCTCGTGGAAGTACCGATGTTTGCTCGATACGAGCTGAAAAAATACTGCTGGGAGAACCACGATCAGCCCTGCCTGCCCGCAGACGTGGTACGGTACTGGCCTGTCCACGCGACACAAAACTCTAAACTTATGTGCGTCGCGAAGGGCAATCCAACACGCTCACAACACGAGGTGTGCTTGCATTCGCGGATCATCTATCGAATGCTGGGGGCAGACTTCTCTGTTCTCGGGCGGTCATACCACGCCAGACTGAGTTAGCATAGGGAGCGGCTAAAAGCTCGGCTCAGATCCGGAAACGGTGTAGCTATTGCTACCATGCCCAGGTCTGCTCTGAGCGTGCCTGTTTATACTCCCCGGCTGCGGGGGGTGTAAGCCCAGCTGAACCCGCAGCCGGACCAGACCTATGCAAAAAGTCAAAAATACGATTAATCCCAAAAGTCCCGTCTCGATCCCGTCGCAGTTACGGGAACTGATCATGGAAGATATCGCGGCGCAGGTGTATAAACCCGGCGAGCGTTTCGATTCCGAACGCGGCCTCGCCGAACGGTTTGGTGTTTCGCGGGCTTCGGTCCGAGAAACAATCAGCAGTCTGATCGATTCAGGCGTACTGCAGCGGACAGCAGGGCGCGGGACCTTCGTTGCAGATCCGGGGGTAAAGTGGAAGCCGCAACAGATCGTAATTCTGATCAGCGCCGAGATTCTGCACTTCACTACGGGTTATGGCCTGGTGCTGCGCGGTGCGGAGAGTGCTTGCAGCAAGTCGGGGGATACGCTTATCCTGCGCGTCATCGGCAACGAACCCTTTGAGGTCAATGCCGGGCAGGATGCGCAGCCGGACGGCGTGATCATCATCGGCGGCGTACGCAAGGACGTGGCCCAAAGGTACCGCGATCTGCATGTGCCCATTGCCCTGGTCGATCTGCTGGAACGCCAGGAAACCTCCGAGGCGGAGGCCGTGCGCATCGACTACGCGAGCGGTACCGAAGTCGCCATGGAGCGCCTGCATGAACTGGGACATACCCGCATCGGGTTCATCGGATTCAGCGGCTCCCACAAGTACGAACTTTACTGGCAGAGTCTCGAGCGGTTGGGGCTTAACTATGATCCAGGCTGCGTCGAGTTTCTTCATCCGCTCGACCTTGAACCTGGAGTGCTTTCTGGTTTACGCCGGATGCAGACGATTTTGGCCCGCGGGCGGCGTCCCACCGCCATTCTGGCAACCAACGATTTCGTCGCGCTGGGCGCGTTGGAAGCCCTGACCATCGCCGGCCTGCAGGTACCGAACGACATCAGCGTCATCGGCTACGACGACCTCAAAGTACCGACATCACCACCACTGTCCACCATCCGAGCAGATCTTGAGCAGGTCGGGCGGATGGCGGTCTCTGCTCTTCACCGCCGCATTCAAGGCCACTTGAACGACGCACCAGTGGTGTTGCCGGTACAGTTCATCGAGCGCGGCTCGTCTGGCCCTGCCCGACCCAACAAACCTTAGTTACGGTGAGAGCCTTGTGGTGCCGTTTGGGCGTGACCTCTCACCAGGGGATCCACGGCAAGCTTTGAACAGACGCGGTCCATGGCGGCAAGCGTCTCCTCGACATCTTCTTCCGAGTGGACCGTCGAAACGTAGAAGCGGCCATCGGGGAGAATGTTGATTCCTTCTTTGCAACTCTCCATGAGAAATTTTGCTAACAGGGGCCCGTTGTCGTTCAACGTGTCGCGATAGTTCCTGAGCTGTGGCAACAGGTTGAAGTGGACGGCGAAGGCTGCACCAAAACCATTTACCAGCAGTGGGAGATCGTAACGGCGGCCTGTCTGTCGAATGCCCTCCATGAGCTTTTCGCCGGTTCGATTGGCAGTGCGCAACGGCTCACCGCCGTCCCGCACTAACTCCTGGATGGTTGTGACGCCTGCCGCCAGTGAGAGAGGATTCCCATTAAAGGTGCCCCCAAAGGAAACCCCGCCGGTAAACATTAGCTCGAGAATTTCTTGCCGCCCTGCGATGGCACTCAGGGCAAGTCCTCCGCCCATCGCCTTGCCTAACGTCGCGATGTCCGGAGTGACACCGTAGTAGCTCTGTGCACCGCCGGGCGCAATTCGAAAACCGGTAATTACTTCGTCGAAGATCACCATAGCTCCGTGCTCCCGGGCGATGGAAGCCATCTGCGCAAGAAACTCCTTCTCTGGCTCGATGCAGCCGCTGTTACATAACACCGGCTCTGAGATGACTGCTGCAATCTGAGGGCCATGCTCCTGAAAAACCTCGCGCAGCGATGCAATGTCGTTCCAGGGAATGACCAGCAGGTTGTCTGCCGAGTTTTGCACCTGTCCTTTGGTGCCCAGAATCGGCTCGGAAAACGCGGAAGTTTCTAGTTCCTCGCGCCGCGGCTTGTAACTGAGCAGCACCGAGTCCATCCAACCGTGGTAGTGACCTTCGAACTTGAGAATCAGGCTGCGGCCGGTCGCTGCTCTCGCGAGTCGTAGCGCGATCTGGACGGCTTCGCTGCCGCTCGATGTAAACGCCACCCGCTCTGCGCAGGGAACGACGGCGTCCACCAGTTCCGCAAGCTCGAACTCAAGCTCATGCTGCGCACCGTACACGTGTGGCCGCTCGGCCTGCTCGCGCAACGTGGCCACGAGCTTGGGATGACGATGTCCGAGGATGAGCGGTCCCCAGGCTAACGAATAATCGATGAACTCGTTGCCATCCACGTCGGTGAGGCGGCTTCCCAGGGCATCGCTGATGAATAAGGGAATGGGGGCCTTGGCGCGGAACGGGCTACTCACGCCGCCGGCCAGAGAACGGCGGCTGCGCGCAAGCAACTCCGCCGACTTTAGGAAAGTTCGCTCGACAGGACTCAACGCTCCCTCTTTTGGTTAGACCATACAGGACCATGAGAGGTCTCGTCAACGGATTTGATTGCGGCCGCCGCGCCCTCGCGCGGCTGACAGGAATATCAATTAGACGTGCAAATTCTCTTTATTTCTTCGCTTTTGACGGTTTAGTTTCGCCGCTGCTTGCCAGGTTTTGAAATATTGCTTTTCCGGATGAGCCCAGACCGGGTTATCATCTTGTCGAACCATACCAGACCAATGAGCGGGTGAGTATTTACTCCATCTACTCCCTGGAGACATATTGACCTTACCCTCCGTCACGCCTCCCGCACAACTTCGCCGCGTCCTGAAGCTGCGCGACCTGGTGTTTTATGGGATCGTCCTGGTGCAGCCCATTGCGGCCGTGCCGCTTTTCGGTCTGGCTGACAGCATTTCCCACGGACATGTCGTCACCGTGATTTTGATTGCCATGGTCGCCATGATGCTAACTGCCATCAGCTATGGGCGGCTGGCCGCGGTTCATCCTTCCGCAGGCTCGGCCTACAGTTACGTCACCCACGAACTTAATCCATACCTTGGATTTCTGGTCGGTTGGGCGATGCTGCTGGATTACCTGATCATTCCCGTCATCAACGTCATTTATGGCTCCCTGACGCTCTCTCGCATGTTTCCCGCAATTCCCGAGACCGTCTTCAAGCTGGCCATGACTGTACTGATCACTGTGTTGAATCTTCGTGGCATCAAAGCAACTGCTCGTGCCAACACCGTCCTCCTCGGGTTGATGGTAATCGTGATTTCTGCGTTTATCGTCCTCGCGGTATTTTTCCTGTTTCGCCAACATGGCCTGCAGGGCATCTTCAGCTTTGCCCCTTTCTATACCCCCGGGGATACTCCCTTCCCTGCGATCGCCACCGCCACGTCCCTCGCGGCGTTGACCTATATCGGATTTGACGGCGTGACCACGCTGTCGGAAGAGGTTGAGAATCCACGGCGTAATATCCTGTTGGCGACTGTGTGCGTCTGTCTCTTCACCGGATTGTTCAGCGGCTTGCAGGTGTATCTGGCGCAGAGAGTGTGGCCCGACTTTCACAGCTTCCCTAACCTGGAGACGGCTTTCGTAGATGTCTCTCGGGTGGTGGGCGGCAACCTGCTTTTCCACGGCATGGCCCTCACGCTAATTCTGGCCTCTTTTGGGAGTGGGGTGAGCGGCCAGGCCGGCGCCTCGCGGCTGCTCTTCGGCATGGGCCGAACGGGAGCCCTGCCCAAAGGTTTTTTTGGGCAACTGCAAACTTCGCGTCAAGTGCCGGTTTTGAACGTCCTGGCAATTGGAGTCGTGACCGCGCTGGGTTCCCTCTACTTCAACTTTGAGACTGCCGCCGAGCTATTGAACTTTGGTGCCCTGCTCGCATTCGTAGGGGTGAACGTGGCTGCGGTTCGGCATTTTTACTTTGCGCAGCGGGCAGGCCGCCATCGCCACCTTCTGAGGGATTTCGCGCTTCCGGCTGCCGGCGCTCTCTTCTGCTTCTGGATATGGATCAGTCTTCCTTTCCTGGCGAAGTCCGTCGGCGCGGTCTGGCTCGCACTCGGCATTATCTACGCATTCATCACGACTGGAAGCCTGACAGCGTCACCCGGCAAGTTAGATTTTTCTGCTAGCGTGCCTGAAGATTGAGCTGTCAGCGAGGTTGAGAAAGTAGGCTCGGAATGCCATCGGTATTGAGGAGAAAGCCGCGAGGAGATGGTCCGAACCTTGGCTCATCTCCCAACAACAGATCGTTATTTACTACGGACGCCAACGGTGTACAAGGCCGACACCGCCGACTCTCTGCAAACTTACATAGATTTCGGTTTCGTGAGGTGTCCCCGGGTAGATCGCCGCTGAAGAGTGGATCACGCGAATGCACAATCGTTTAGCGTTCGACGATGCGGATGAAATTCGGGCTTTGTTCATTGATGGGTCGGACTTCTAAAAGAACTCGATGCTCTGCCGGGCGGATCCTCATGCTCGTTTTGGCGCTAACAGTACCACTTTTCGCACAGGAACAGAGCACCTCCGCTATATGGCGTGGTCTTGTGAAAAACAGCGCCGGAACTCCGATCGTGGGAGCCAGAGTGCGGCTGAAAGGAACTTCCACCGCTGAATCAACCGCGGCGGCCGATGGGAGCTTTTCTCTTGCTGCTTTGCCGGCCGGAAAGTACAAGCTCACCATTGTTGCGGATGGAACGACCGCCACTTACGCGCAGACTATTACTTTGACCTCGGACTCACCAGCGGTAGTGATCACGGTGTCGAATAGCCGTGAAATCACAGTGGCTACGCAGCAGCAGACGGATCAGAAGGGCGGCGAGAAACTCTCAAGTCAAAAGGTAAACGAGTTGCCATTGAACGGACGCGACTTCAGCACGCTGCTTCTGCTGGCGGCAGGCACCATGACGGACGCGAATGGGGCTACGAACTTTACGCAGCAGTTTGCGATCAATGGACAGCGTGGTGTCGAAGCGGTGTTCGCGATGGATGGAGCGGACATCAGCGATCCGGAGATGGGCGGGAGCACATTCACGAATTTCAACGTGGATGCGATTCAGGATCTGCAATCAAGTTCGGGCTGGATGCCGGCCGAGATCGGACGGGGTGCCGCCGGTTTCACAAACATCGTGACACGGTCGGGTCAGAGTGGGTTTCACGGATCATTCTTCGAGTTCATAAGAAACTCCGCTCTTGACGCACGGAATTATTTCGATCACCCGTCCATTGCGGAGCCGGGCAGGATCCCACCGTTCCGAAGAAATGAATTCGGATTCACGAACGGTGGACCAGTCGTCCTGCCCCACATCTACGACGGGCGCGGCCGTACGTTCTATTTTGGGCAGTATCAGGGGTTCCGGCAGGTCCTTGGAACCACACAGGTGCTCGCCGTGCCGACAGCAGATGAGCGGGGAGGCCAGGACACGGTGACCTATCCGGACGGTAGCACGGACACTCTGCAGGTGAATGTTAATCCTGAGATCGCAACTGTACTGGCCCGCTACCCGCTTCCGAACAACCCGACTGGCGCATATGGGCCTCGAACATACGCAGCACCGTCGAAGGTCGACACAGATGCAGATCAGTTTTCAATTCGCATCGATCAAAAGTTGGGAGCGAAGGGGCAGTTTCTTGGTCGATTCAACTACGACAACCTGACGGGACCTACGACCAATCCCGACCAGACACTGCTCGATCCGACCTTCGGTGTGCAGTATGTAGATAGACAACGAAACGTAGTATTCACCTATACGCGCACAGTGTCGCCGCGATTTCTCTGGTCGTCATCACTGAGTATTACGCGGACGACTCCATCATTTCCGACACAAAACTACACCGACCCGGCACTGAAGTTCACGGATGGCCTCTACGAGGCATTTAATTCAGCGGCGGGATCGGTAATGTCCGCATTCGGCAATCTGTTCCATGGACAGCTAAATTTCGTTAGGACGACACAGCAGCATGCAGTGAAGTGGGGTATCGAGGCACGGCTCAATCGAGACACGACCTATTTCGGCACCAGCCCGAACGGGGAATACGACTTTGGCGGTGGAACGGTCTATTCGCCGGTATTTATTCCTTCTGCATCCGGAGAGCACAACGTGCAGGTGGGCGATCCCCTGCCGGACACGCTGAGCAGTTTGCTGATCGGGTACCCGTATGGGTACACGGTCGCGGTCGCCCCGCCCTATCTGTCGAACGGAGCACACATTGGGCCGGCGGCGATCAACAGGAACGACGTGAATGCCTATGTGCAGGACACATGGAAAATCAACCAGCAGTGGGTGCTCGATTACGGGCTGCGGTATGAGTTATACACACCGATAACTGAGCGGGCAAAGCGGACAGCGGGTTTTCTAGACGCGTTTCCGCCGACCGGAGTTGGACAGGAGTATTTGATCAATCCTCAGCCTGGCTATCAGACGGGTTGGAATGGCTGGGGGCCCCGTGTGCAGGTGAATTGGAATGCGCCACAAGCCGTGCATGTGCACGTAGGTGGAGCGATCACTGTGATTCCACCGAACATCTGGCAGGACAACTTTCTCACAGGATCGACGCCGTTCGTGATCTATCCGCGCGTCAATGCGACGAAGAACGGCGAAATTGCGTACGGATTCCAGATCACACCCGGCGAACTACCGCAGGTCTATACACCGGATGGCGTGAACGTGTTAGCCAGTGGCGATACGAAGAAAGTTCCAGCGAACACAGTGATGGACGTGAATCGATACCAGGAAGATCTGGCGACACTGTCACCGAGCAATCAGCTGTCTCTGCTGAATCTGAGCGGGATTGATCGCCGCTTCAACAATGCCTATCTCCAGACCTGGACGCTGGGACTGGAGCGGGCATTCGGCGGGCTGACGGCCGATGCAGCGTATGTCGGAACATCGGCGTTTCGCCTTCCCCGGATTTCATACCCAAACGCGTATCAAGGAGCGGGTCCGGGATTCGCGAAGTTTACGAACTTCGACAGTGGCGGCGTCGCAACTGGAGGCTTCGGGTTCGAGTCCGTGATTACCAATACGGCGCACTCGTCCTATAACGCGTTGCAAACTTCGTTGGCAGGGCAGGTCGGACACGGCGGTCCGGGATTGCAAGCGGGATACACCTGGAGCAAATCGTTGGATGACGTTAGCGGCCTGCTAGGAGGAACAGGTTCGACGGGCGCAGTATCTCTGTTCAGCCCGCAGGACCCATTCGACACACATGCAGAGAAAGGTCCGTCAAACTTCAACGTGACGCACGCCTTCACTTTGAGCGCGGCGCAGGACCTGCATTTGCAGGGCCTGGGAGACCAGCCCGCTGGGATCCGAGTGTTAACTCAGGGTTGGCAGTTGCTGAGCATCTCGACGATCACCAGTGGAGCGCCGTTCACTGTTTACTCAGGGATTCAGCAGACGGGCGCAGGGACAATTGGGGCGGACCGGCCAGACCAGATTGGCAAACCGAACCTCTCGACGGCTCACAGCTCAACTCGACGACGGGAAGACTATTTTGGGCTCGGCGCCGCCAACGCAACGTTCTTTTCGATTCCCATCGGGATACAGGGTGGAACCGGACCTAACTCGGGGCGATTCGGAATGCTCGGTCGGAATAGCTTCCGCGGGCCGGCTTATTACGACTTCGACTTTGCTGTCATCAAGACAACGCCGATTGCCCATCGAAGCAGTGGTCTGGAGCGTGCCGACCTTCAGTTCCGCGGGGAGTTCTTCAATGTGTTCAACGTGGTGAACATGGGCCTGCCGGCGAACACGATCAAAGGCTCGGGGTTTGGAGTGATCAGCAAAACGGCTGGGACCTCTCGGCAAATTCAGTTTTCCCTGAAGCTCATCTATTAAGAGATGGCGATAACGAAGGCCAAAGCATCATTGAGGTATAAACGGGGACGCAATGCAGCAAGAATTCAGCGGAGATTATGGAAATGAAAGCACTTATGCAAGCTGTGAGGACGGGATGATCGGATATACTTCGGTCGCCGCCGATCCGTTTTCGATCCTCACAGTCGTGGTAGCCCCGGCAGTGCTACCAATGCGTCGTCAGTTTTGGCGCTGGGCACGAACAATCGCCTCGCCCGCGTCGCCGATCGTGCTCACATCGTGACCGCGCAACTAGTCAAGTTGAGCCGGGCGCCAGGGATCAGGAGGTCTTGGCCGCCGAGCTCGCCGCGCTGCAAACACGTGCTCAACTACTGTTACGAGCGCTTCGCTGCTTTTACCTGGGTCTTGGACTGTTCGCCAGTTCGGCGCTCATCTCGATTGCCGGTTCCATCGTGGTGTATTACGGTTGGCCATCGGCATTCCAGATAGCAGCTGTAATTGGCGTCGTGTGTGGAGCATCGGCGGTCATCGCGCTGGTCTGCGGCTGTGTTCTGATGATTCGAGAAACGCAGCTTGCAGTCAAAAGCTTGGCCTACGATGCAAAATCTCACATCGGGCAGTCGTGGTCGGTCTTCTATTCCTCTAACCGGTCGGAATCCCAATTTCACTACCTGGGAGAACAGAAGATCGGCAAGCGGCAATCCTTCGTTGTAGCGTTCGCTCAAATCCCCGGTTCGGTGGATGCGCCGGTGGTCATGGCGAACGGGGGAAGGAGCATCCCAATCCTGCTCCAGGGAATTGCCTGGGTCGATCAGGAGGATTTCCGGATCATTCAAATCAGGACCGATATTCTCGAGCCGCTACCCGCGGTTGGACTGCAAAAGCAGACCGCAAAAATCCTATTTGGGCCGGTCGACATCTCGCAGCACAGCTTAGAGCTCTGGTTGCCCATCCGGGTCGATGTCAGCGCCGAAGTGAATGGGCTGGCTTTTCAGGAGCAGCACGTCTATTCGAAATACCGCATGTTCCACGCGACCAGCAGAATGCTGCCCTAGAGCGTTTCCCAAGGTGCCGCCGTATCCATACTCTTGCCTGATAACTGTTCTGCGGGATAAGGAATCGCAGTTTGGAAGCTCGCCCGAAATCAGGTGAAACCCGAGCATGTTAAAAGAGAGAGCCTTGGAGGCTATTGCTCTTCGCTCAGAGGCTTGAGGTGCTGACGGACCCAGATAAGAATTTGCGTAAAGCGGAACTCATGCCGCGCTATCGAGCCATCGATAAAAGCGTGTCCGTCTATTCCTCCAACTTCGAGATAGAGGCCATTGCGTCGCAGAAAGACGTCGGTAGCAGTGAAGGCGATGCGCTTATTGCCGTCAATGAAGCCGTGGTTGTTACCGAGCGACTCCATCAAAGCTGCCGCTTCCTCATCAATGGTGCTGTAACAACCGGTCTGGGGACGAAAAACGCTGGCCTCCACGGCACCCTTATCGCGGACACTATGGCGGCCGCCAAACATCTCGATCAGTCGATGTTGCATACGGTAGACTTCGGCTACCGTCAGGGAGTCCGACATTTATTTGGCGAGACGCTGCAACAGGTCATGGTTGCGAGCAACGGACTGCTCAAAGGCATCCATCACGTGCGGACGCACCAGCTGCTGGGATGGGACCACATTGTGCAGATAGAATCTTAGAGCTTCTTCGAGAACATGTCGTTTTGTTTGCCCATTCCGCTCGGCAACCGCAACGAACTCATCGTAGAGTTGGGCATCGATCTCAGGAGTGAACTTTTTGGTCGTGGAGGACATGTCGTCACCTTCACTGATCTGCCTCTATCCTACCTTTTAAATCCAAAGAGACCAAGATAAATCTTGATTTATCCATGTTATTGTAAATAAAATACTTACGTTAACTAGTCATCGTTAGATGGCAGAGCCTTCCCCAATCCAGGCCGCGATGAACATAATTAGCCCGAGAAGCCAGCAGAACACCCCGAGGGCCAGGTGAATTCGATCGGTTGGCGCGGCACCGCGTGTGCGGGCAGCCAATTTTTAAAGATCCAGGTTCCAGCGGACAGGACCAAGCCAAAGAGATTGATGGATGCAGCCGCGTACCGGAGCCTTCTAAAACTGTTCTGTGCCGGGGCGAGTGTAAGAGAAATTCACCAGGCCCATGGCCTGTAAACCTGAAATCCGTCGCAACAGGCGAAGTCCCGGGTGCCCCACATCTCGCTCGTATTTTGCAAGATGTGAGATACGACAGAAGTGATTGCGAAGATTTTTTGTGGTTAAGCAAGATTCAGAGGGTTGGATCGTGGAATCCCATATCTCGCAAAAAACGAGCGAGATATGGGGCACCCAAGGATCCTCTGCCGGGGCGCTTGCGGAGGAGAACGGCGTCATCAGCCGGCAAGGGATGCATCGGCCTGGGAGGGCGACCGCCTCGGAAATAACGCCCGAACCAGAGCAATAACAGCAGTACGACCACAAACCTGAAAAGAAGGATTATTAAACCGGTCTGGTCCATGCTTCACGCCGCCATGACTCTTAAAAGCAGAGGTTCGCTTAATTTAGCACTTTGAGCAGTGATTGTTTTACCTTGGCTCGACCTGTCCTCCGCTGCGGTCGATCATAGACGTGACCCCTTCGGTCGAGTCACGCAGCGGCGATTAGTTCCATACCAGGGTTGCGATCGAATTTTCCTTCATGGGGATGGCGGCTGACTTTGTTCCCTGGCAGATCTGAATGGCTCTTGTGCCACCGGTGTTGGTGAGAACGAGAACTTTTTGTCCTTCTGGATTCCGCACCGCGACGTGACCGAGGTTTAGCGCGTCGCTCTGACTCTCGAAACGTCGAGCGCCACGCTTCATGCTTTTCGAGAAATGGGTCAGAGCCCAATACTGGCCGCTACGGATCACCTCCTGCGTATGCGCGTTGATAATCACAATTCCACCACAGGGATAGGGCCCGATGTTGGGCTTACCATGCTCGTCTGTGGCCACGTTCCAAGCCACCGCGGACCGGCAACCATTGTTTAATACGTCGGTATAGGTGGTACTCCACTTCGTCCAGTCGTCCTTATAGTGAGGATCGTTGTAATCAGTGCTGCCCTCGGTGAAATACATTTCCACCTCAGGGTGTGCTGCCTGCACCTTGCTCATCATGCTGGGGAGCCCAACATAACCGTGCCAGGCAACTGAATTCACATATCTCCTGAAGTCAGGATTATCGAGCTCGGATATCACACGGCCCCAGTAAACATAGTTGTGATCGAGGATCCATATTTTCGTCGTGGTTCCGGTTTTCTCGAACAGTGGTCCGATATGGTCGGTGATGAACTCCGTTTCGCACTCCTGTGACCAGGTGCACGCCGGCATCTGGCCGTGCTGGTCGGTATCAATTTCGTTTTGCGTCGTGATTGCCTGGATGGGCACGCCCTCTGCGGCATAAGCCTGTATGAACTTCAACATGTACTGCGCATAGGACGATAAATACTGACGGCTCATCGAGCCACCCAACATCGATTTATTCCACTTCATCCATCCCGGTGGACTCCAGGGCGAGGAGAAATAAAAGACATCGGGATTTATCTCCCGTACCCGGCGCAGAATGGGCAATATATACCCGCGGTCATGATCGATGGAGAAACGCTTCAACTCAGGATCGGCTTCTCCTTCGTCGTAGCTATAGACCTCGGCAGCAGAATCGGCAGCGCCTATACATGTTCGGTTGACACTGAGGTTCATCCCTGACGGATGAAAAAGATCGTGGAGAAATTCTTCGCGCCGTTCCTGGCGCAGCTGGCTGATCTGAAAGCACGCGGCGTCGGAAAAGCATCCGCCAAAGCCGAGAATGTCTTGAAACTGGCTGCCCGTGACCATTCGTACAGAGTCCGGACCCGGCGTTTCAGGAGCAGGCTGCCAGGGAACTCTTTCACCGGCAGCGAAACGTTCTCCGTTGTTGGTGACCCAAACGGAAATATCCGACCTGGGATTCAGGGTATTGGGGGTGGCCGCGTCCTCGGCGCCGAAGGAAGAGGCAGCCGTGCTGAGGGCCCCCGCTGCAAAGGCCGTTCGCTTGATAAATTCTCGCCGTGAACCAGAATTGCTCATTCTCAAGACGACTCCTCTCAGTTACCTGGAAGCAATCAAAGCGATTAGATAAAGAAAGCAATTATACAAGGCGACCGGGGAAAGCACAGCCGATCGAAACCAGCGCGCCCGAGCCATGCATTCAAACAGCGACTGTGTCAGGTCCCACGGTTGTGGGGCCGTAACCTGCCAGCGATTTTCGCCCGAAGCACCGTCTCCGAACTGGGCTAATGCATCATAAACGCGTTGAAGAAGCATGAAAAGTGTGTCAATTTCTGCTTGGGACCGCTGCGGGTGGTATTTTCACGCGACCAAACACAGTACGGGTCTTAACTTCTTGAGTGAGCGAAATATCTTGACTTGGGTTGGTGAGCTCTACTATAAAACAAAATAAATAAGCGGTTAGACAATACATGTGTTTTGTGAAACAGATCGACTAACGAGAGACCAGGAGGACAGGATGAAATGGCATGCACAGATCTTCGGCCGGGCCTTGACGGCATTGCTTTCCCGGGTCGCCGCGGTGATGCTGATTTTCATACTGGCTGTCGGCGGTGAAATGGCGCGCGCCAGCGTGACCGCCACCATCTCCGGGGTCGTGCGAGACCCAAGCGGTGCCGTGGTCCCTGGAGCGCAGGTGATTGCGAGAAATCGCGAAACCGGCACCTCGGTGACCATCCTCACGGACGCGCAGGGCTTTTACTCACTGCAGGGATTGCCTGTCGACACCTACGATGTAGAAATAAACAAGTCAGGATTCAAGCGATCAGTCCAGTCAGGCCTGGTCCTTTCCGTCAACGATGTCCTGAAGCTCGACGTGATGCTCGAGGTGGGAAGCGCGGAGGAGAAGATCACGGTCTCCGCGGACGCGCTGCACGTCGAAACCACCAGTAGCCAGATGGGCGAGGTGATCAGCGGCGACACCATGACCGCCGTCCCGCTTGTATCTCGCAGCTACACTGACCTGCTGGCTCTTCAGCCCGGCGTTGCCCCCACTTCTTCCGGCCTGGCGGGTGGGCAGGGAGGCAACTTCAGCGCGACCGGGTTTACCATCACCCCCATTTCCGGCAGCCTCAATGCCGGCAATCAATCGGTAAATGGCCAGCGAGAGGCTTCCAACGGCTTCCTGCTCAATGGAACCACGGTTCAGGAATTCGCCTTCTCCGGTACCGGGATCATTCCCAACCTCGATTCCATAGAAGAGTTCCGCATCCTTACCAACAACTTCGATGCCGAGTATGGAAACTACGCCGGCGGCCAGATCAACGTCATCACCAAGTCGGGTTCCAACCGATTTCACGGGAGCGCCTTTGAATTCCTGAGGAACACGGACTTCGACGCCAAGAACTACTTTGCGAACACACGCGATGATCACAAGGAGAACCAGTTCGGCGGCACCATTGGTGGTCCGATCAAGCG
Organism: uncultured Acidobacteriaceae bacterium; assembly: GCA_963750415.1. Taxonomy (GTDB): domain Bacteria; phylum Acidobacteriota; class Terriglobia; order Terriglobales; family Acidobacteriaceae; genus PALSA-350. The sequence goes on along the minus strand of CAVVQX010000011.1, from coordinate 911,401 downwards.
CGACAAGCTTTTCTTTTTCGGAGATTACCAGGGCGATCGCATCATCATCGGGCAGAGCGCGCTGGGACGAATCCCGGTGCCCTCGGATGCAGAACGCGCCGGAGATTTTTCCGATCCATCCCTGGGGTTGGCCGGCAGTGTAAAAGGACCTTTCTGGGCACAACAGTTGTCAACCAATCTCGGCTACACCGTGACCCAGGGAGAGCCCTACTATTTTGCCGGTTGTAACTCCGGCAATTGCGTTTTTCCTGGCGCAAAAATTCCCGCCAGCGTGATAACTGTCCCGTCAACGAATCTGTTGCCTTACGTTCCGCCAGCCAACACCACAGATGGGGGAAACACTTACTTCACCCCGAACAGTCTTCCGCAGCGGCTGACCGACGACAAGACCAGCGGACGCATCGACTTTAATACCCGCGTGGGACTGCTTACCGGCTACTACTTCTTCGATCAGTATGACCAGAACATTCCCAACGCTCTGCTGCCCGGGTTCGGCAGTGAGAACACGGGCCGTTCCCAGGTTGTAGATATTGCCGATACCAAAACATTAAGCACCGGCGCCATCAATGAGGTGCGCTTCGGTTTCACACGGCTTAAGTATGAACTGCACGCCCCCTCGGGCGGTGAGGGTGTCACCCCCGGAACACTGGGCTTCGCTTATGGTCCTGATACGTTGGGCATTTCGCCTTCGGTTCCCCAGTATGCTCACGTTCCAAATATGAATTTCAACACCTTCTCGTTTGGAGCGGCGGGAGCACCCCTGGGAATCACCGAAAACACCGCCCAGGTTATCGACAATTTCAGCAAGATCATCCACACCCACACTCTTACCTTTGGTGGACAGTTCCGCTACAACCAGCTGGTGGAGTACAACCTGGGATCAAACGGCAACTTCAACTTTGATGGCAGCGAAACTGGAGTGGACTTTGCCGATTTCCTGATTGGCGCGCCGACCGCCTACTCCCAGGGGCAGGGGTATCCTTCCTATGGACGGTCGCGTTATATCGGCCTGTTTGCCCAGGACAGCTGGCGCGCCCGGCAAAATCTGACACTCAATTTCGGTCTCCGCTGGGATGTGAGCAGGCCGTGGTCGGAGTTGCACAACGAGATTGAAACCCTGGTGCCTGGACTCCAGTCACAGGTCTTTCCGGGATCTCCTGTAGGCTGGGTCTTCCCCGGAGATCCGGGAGTGCCGACGACGCTGGCTCCCACCCGCTACAACAATTTTGCGCCGCGCTTCGGACTTGCCTATTCGCCCTCGGCGCAGAGCGGCCTGATGAGGAAGCTGACCGGCGAACCGGGCCGGAGCAGCGTGCGCGCGGCCTGGGGTAGATTTTTCAGCACCTTCGAGGGAGCGACCAACTTCAACGAAATTGGCGATGCGCCATTCGGCAACTATTACGGTAGCCCGGTCCCGCCTGAGTTCGTTACCCCGTTTGTAGATCGCGGTACGGGAAACGTGGAAGGGCAGCGCTTCCCGGTGCCGCCTCCGCCCGCGAACTCCTCGCCCAGTCACCCGGACACGTCGATCAACTGGGCGAACTTCATACCCATCGGAACCTCTCCCGCCTTCTATTACAAGAACGTTTTGCCGTACGCGGAGGAATACGAGCTTTCGCTGCAGAGACAACTTGGTTCGTCGGTGTTGGTTTCACTCAGCTATGTAGGCTCGCAGGGGCATCACCTTCTCTCCTCTCTAGAAGCCAACCCTGGAGATTCCGCGCTGTGCCTCAGCGTAAGTCAACTTAGCGAGGTTGCTCCGGGTACCTCAACCTGCGGGCCAAACGGAGAAAACGGCGTTTACACCACTGCCACGGGAGCCACCATCGACGGCACCCGCGGACCTTTCGGGGAGAACTTCACCAGCGAAGGCTACTTCATTACTGCGGGCAACTCCAACTACAACTCCTTGCAGGCGAGTGTGCGCCAACGGTTATCTCATCTCACTTACCTGGCGGGATACACCTACTCCAAGTCGTTGGATAATGCGTCTGGCTATGGTGAACAGATCAACCTGGTTAACCCGGGCCAGTATTCCCTCTCTTCCTTCAACGTCGCTCACAATTTTGTCGTCAGCTATGACTATGAGCTTCCTGTCTATCTCATCCCCGGGCCGTCAAGATTGGTTAAAGGATGGAAGTTGAGCGGGATCACCAGGTTCTCGACCGGCAACCCGGTGACTCTTTACGAGGTGGACGATCGCTCGCTGTTGGGCACTGCCGGCGCCGGCGCCATTTCCATCCCAATCGACAGGCCGAACTTCACCAGTGGCCCGCTGAGCATGACCAATCCCCGCAAGGGCCAGCCTTACTTCAATACGGCGCTCTTTACTCCGGAAGACCTGGGTCAGATTGGAACTGCGAACCGACGATTCTTTGCTGCTCCGGGATTGAACAATTGGGATGCCGCACTCCTGAAAGACACGGCCATCAAGGAAGGGATCAACCTGGAGTTTCGGGCAGAGGCGTTCAATGCTTTCAACCACGCTCAATTCGGGCAGCCGGACGGAAACGTAAACAGCGGCACGTTCGGAATTATCAGTACCGCCAACTCACCGCGCATCATGCAGCTCTCCTTGAAGCTGCTATTTTAATTATGGTTTCCGCCTTCTGTGCTGGCGGTCGCATGCACCCGATATAGTGTGAGCGGCCGCTCTGCACGCGGGTGATGTGGGTCTTCTCTTCTAGTCGTCGCTCCGCTGAGGATCATGCAAAAGTTATTTGCCGCACTCCTGGCTTTCGGACTTCTCTGCGGCACCGACCTTGCGGCGAAGCAGGCGCAGAGAATAGTTGTGGTCATCAGCCTGGATGGGTTTCCCGCCTATGCTCTTCAGGACCCTCGGCTGCCCATTCCGACCCTGCGCAAATTGGCCGCCGAAGGCGCGGTCGCGGCCGCGATGCAACCGGTCAATCCAACCGTAACCTGGCCCAATCACACCACGATGGTAACGGGTGTCGACGCCGCGCATCACCAGGTTCTGGTTAACGGATTGCTGGCCCGCAAGACGGATGGATCGATCAGCATCGAGCCATGGACTAACAAGGACCTGCTGGTTCATGCCCGGACCGTCTATGACGCCGCATTTGACGCCGGACTTACCACCGCCCAGGTGGATTGGGTTGCGATCTATGGCGCCAGGACGATCACCTGGGCCTTCCCCGAGCAACCCGACCCCGATGGCCTGATCGAGGGTCAACTCGTCTCGGCAGGCGTAGTGACTCGGGATCAACTGGCTAAGTTCGATGATAGTAGTCCCGCGTGGCAGGACGAAATTCGGACGGATGGCGCGATCGAGATCCTTAACCGTTACAAACCCAATCTCCTGCTACTCCATCTTCTATGTCTGGACGACATCAACCATCAATACGGCCCCATGAGTATGGCAAGTCTTGAGGCCATGGCGTTTCTTGACGATCGGGTAACGCAGATCGTGGACACGCTTCGCAGTTCCGGGCGTCCCTCCACCATTCTGGTTGTTTCCGACCATGGATTTCGCAAGATCACACATACCATCTATCCCAACGCCGTATTGCGCCAGCAAGGATGGGTGAAAGATGAGAATGGCAAGCCGAACTGGGATGCCTGGGTCGTTCCGGATGGCGGTACTGCGATGGTGTATATAAAAGATCCTGCGCAGCGAGCGACGCTGGTGCCAAAGCTCATCGCTCTCTTCACCAAGCTTGACGGGGTAGAGCACGTTTATCAGCAGCATGATCTGGCCGGGCTTGGGTTACCGTCGCCGCCGCAGAGCGACCAGGCGCCAGACCTTCTGATTGCGGCCAAGCCAGGGTATGGTTTCGCGAGTGGCGCCCAGGGCGCCGGGAGTGGGAACTCCAGCGGAGGCACGCACGGGTACTTGAACAGCGACTCGGAAATGCAGGCAATCTTTCTGGCATGGGGAGATGGCATTCGACCCGGAGTGCGCCTCGATCGCATCTCTAACCTGGACGTCGCTCCAACCATTGCCGCCTTGCTGGGCGTTGAGTTGAAGAGCGCGACTGGGCACCCGCTAGACAAAATTCTGACGGATGTCTCTTTGTCGCAAGGGTCCCCATAACCTCACCAAAGGCCGTTCGATCGACCCATCGAAACATGAGCGCCAGCCTCGCCCGAGCCCTGGTCCCGTATAGCGGGAGAAAAATTGCGGATTTGCGCTTTCTTCTAGGGGAGCCAGCGCGCGCTTGTCTATAGTAGGGGCGCGGAGGTTTGCTCTTTATGTCGCAGATTTCAATTGCTCCAGCCGCACCCGTGGTGGTGGTCGGCTTCGATATGCCATTTTGGCCGTTGGTCCGGTTCCTGATCAAGATTGCGATTGCATCCATTCCCGCTGGTATCGTCATCGCTTTCTTTTACATGGTGCTCGGCTGGATCTATGGTGCCATCCTCATCGCCACGCATCACACCAACGTGGTGCGATAGAACCGGAAAAGACGATGAAACGATCCTTCATGCTCAAGCTAGCTTGCCTGTTTGCGCTTATCCTGCCACTGCATACGAGTGCCTTCGCGCAAGAGAATCCATACTTCAGCAACTGGCCTGCGGGCCTCTCTCCGCAGGAAGTGGGCAAGCGGGTGGCGGAGCATTTCGTCACCAGCCCGCACCAGTACGGCCCGACGATTCACTACTCCGAGGTGGCCACCTGGTACGGCGCGCTCACGTTTGCCTCTCTCACCCATGACGATGCCCTACGCACCGCGCTGATCCACAAGTTCGAGCCGCTCACGCCCGGCGGAGCAGAAGCGGCGCGCATCCCCGTGCGTCACCATGTGGATGACTCGATCTTTGGCGTGGTGCCGCTGGAGATCGCGATTGAGACCAAAGACCCGAAGTATCTCGCCATGGGGAAGGGATTGGCGGATCGTCAATGGGAGAATCCGCGGCCGGATGGACTCTCGGCAGAGACACGCTTCTGGATCGACGACATGTACATGCTCACCATCCTTCAACTGGAGGCGTATCGCGCAACCGGGGACAGGAAATACCTCGATCGCGATGCGCTGGAGATGACCGCCTATCTCGATAAACTGCAGCAACCCAACGGGCTTTTCTATCACGCTCCCGATGTGCCGTTTTATTGGGGCCGCGGTGACGGCTGGGTCGCCGCCGGCATGGCGGAGATGCTGCGCGACCTGCCCCAGGATCATCCGCAGCGTAAGCGCATCCTTGCGGCCTATCAGCTGATGATGAGTGCGCTGCTCAAGTACCAGGGTAAGGATGGCATGTGGCGGCAACTGATCGACCACGACGAGGCCTGGCCAGAGAGCTCTGGTTCGGCCATGTTTACCTTTGCCCTGATCACGGGCGTGAAAAACGGTTGGCTCGACGGCGCAACCTACGGGCCTGCCGCGCGCAGAGCCTGGATCGCGGTCACCGGCTATATCGACCAGAATGAAAATATAACCAGCGTTTGCCAGGGGACAGGAAAACAGAACAGTTACGAGTACTACATGGCGAGAAAGCGCATCACCGGCGACTTCCACGGACAAGCTCCTGTGTTATGGGCCGCCTCGGCGCTTCTCCGCTAGCCGGGTGGGTAACGAATGTAGGTACGGGCTTCAGCACGGACATAAGCGCAGCAAAATCATGTGGCATTTAAAAGGGTGTGTGAGAACTCGGGATTAGGAATTAGTGCCGCAGGGACGGTTGAACTTCAGACCTATCCAAATTAGTTTTTTCAGCGGGCCAATTTGGACAGCACATGAAGCTTTCGCTGACCCTGGGGAGGACACTCTCGAACGAAGGGCACGGCTTCAGCCGTGCCGTAAGAGTTTGCGCGTTGACGGCTTTTAGCCGCCGAGGTACGCTTTTCGAGACCTATAGGGCAAAATTATCTCTTTCCGCTTTTTAGTTCTCCATAGAAGATTGGAAAGACGTACCTCAGGGGCTAAAGAGTCTGCGTGAGAACTCGAAAATCACGCAATATTCGTATTGATTTTGGGTACTTATCAACACACAATCGTATTGATTTTGCCCGAAAATCCTGGCTCTCACGCAGACTCTAAAGCCCTCATCAGCGCGAGTATTGCGGCATGGCTGAAGCCGTGCCCTTCGTTCATCAACGCAACTCGAAACTGATTGCCAGTTAGACCGCATCCGATCAACAGAAGGAACCTGATTTTGTTCGCCCAAGCTCTCGTCAAAGCAGATCGCTCCACGGCACGCCGGGACAGGTCGGCTGCGCTCGGAGGTTGTGACTTTTTTAATTTCCCTTGTAGTCAGTGGCCGGAAAGCTCCGAAGAGCACCTGCCAACAAGCATTGCCGGGGTCCTTCGACTCCGCGCCATACACCCTATGTGATGCGATAGATCTGCGAGGCGCTTCGCTCAGGATGACGCCTTTGCTGGAGGGGACTAAACAACATCTGGTCGGGCGCAAAAACACGAAAAGATCGAAAAAGTCACGGGCTCTCTGGATGACAAAGGAAAGGGCAAAGGTTGCATAAAAAGTGGTTGCTGAACCGAGGCGTTTTTCAAATCTAATTTGGACAAGTCTGAAAGTTCAGCCGTCCCTTCGGGACTAACGTTCTAAAGTGTCTCGGCGCGCTTCGTGCAGTGTCTCGAAGAAGCGGACGACTGCTTCTAGATCACCCGCCGGCAGCGTTGCCAGCAGGCGGCGGGTTTCGTTTTCTACTCCTTCATACATTGCCGCAACTTTGCGCAAGCGAGCAGGGATAAGCATGATTAGCAAGCTGCGCCTGTCTTCAGGGTTGGGCTCGCGGCGGACATAGCCGGCTTTCTCCAATCTGTCGAGCGCAACCGTGATGCCGCCGCTACTTAGCCCTGTCCATTTGCCCAGGCGGCCGGGCGTAGAGGGTCCATACAGTTGCAGCATGTGCAGCATCTGCATGTCAGTCAGACCAAGGCCGGCCTTTTCCGCGGCCTGGGTATTGAAGAAGATGGCTGCGGCAATAAATTTGCGAATTTCAAGCACCACACGATCAGCGGTGGTGACCGGCGCCGGCACCCTGCTGGGGTCTGATTTCGCGCCGCGAGTTTTAGCTTTCGCGAGGGTAGACATGAGAACTCTCTTATGGTTAACTATCCATGTATCTTAGTAAATAAGATACATGGAGGATGTGGAAATGACAGCAACAGTCAAAGCTTACAGGGGAATGGGCATGGAAGGCAGCACGGCGCGTTGGTACGACCGCACCACGCGGAAAGGCCTGCCGGAGATCAAGGCGCTGGCGCTGCAGATTGCCGCGGCCATTCCTCCCCATGCCCAGGTGCTGGAGGTGGCGCCAGGGCCGGGCTTTCTCTCGATCGAGCTGGCCAAACGGGGACTGCCGGTACGCGCCGTCGATATCAGTAAGACCTTTGTCGAGATCGGCCGCCGCAATGCCGCTGCCGAGGGGGTAGAGGTGCTGTTCGAACTGGGCAACGCCGCGGCTCTGCCGGTAGAGGATGCGAGCGTAGATTTCGTGGTGTGCCGGGCGGCCTTCAAAAACTTCGCCGAGCCGGTAAAGGCGCTGGCGGAAATGCGCCGCGTTCTCCGGCCGGGCGGTCAGGCCCTGCTCATCGATATGCGCCGCGACACACCGCTCTCAGTAGTGAAGCGCTATGTGAACGGCCTGGGCGTAAGCCGGCTGAACCGCTGGTTCATGATGTTTGTTTTTCGCAACATGTTGATCAAACGAGCCTATCCGCTGGCGGAGATCCGCCGCATGGCCCTGGAAGCGGGTTGGGCCGAGCCGAGGATCGACCCTGCGCCCATGGGATTCGAAGCCTGGATGAAGAAATAGGGAAGCGCAAATGCGGCTTCAGCCAGATCAATAGAGGATGGAAGGCAGCCAGGCACCCGCCGGCGTGTTGTAAAGCCCGACGCTCATCAAGGTCATCGGCTGGACGATACGCAAACCATTCGCCAGGCACCAACGGAGCAGAGCGCTGTTTCGCGATGGCACGAGAATTCCAGGGCCAGCGAAGGAGTCCGCCGACGCGATGAGCGATTGCATATCCGTGTTGGTCTCTGCGGTTGCGTGGCCAGAGAAAGCCAGGGCGCTCGCGTATCCGGTAATGCGGCCCTCGCGCTCCACCACGGCCGCAGTCTTGTGCCCGATGGCTTGTGCCAATTCGGCGCCTCGATCGAATCCGTGTACCCGCCGGGAGAGTGCATTACACGCATCCAAATCTGTAGCTTGTGCCGGTCGAACCGCGCATCCGGTGATACTCCGTTCGCGGGTCCGTCCCTGCAGACAGGAAAGGGGCTCTCGGACATCGAAGCCCAGACTGGTGTAGAGCGAGAGCGAGCGATTGTGAAATGCAGCCTGCACCAGCCGCATTCCAGCGGCGTGGCGCCCGTTGGCTCGATCCATCACCGCCTGCATCAGCTTCCGCCCAATGCCCACGTGTTGGGCGCCGGGGTCCACGGTAATCGGGCCGACGCCTGCGATCATAGAGCGCTCGTCGAGGCAGTTGCTTCCCACGATGCGCCCTGCGGCCTCCGCCACTACGCAGTAGAAGCCAGGGTCGGTAAACATCGCCGAGAGCACGCCGATGGGCCGCTCCGGTCCGGGAAAATCACAGGGAAATCCGTGAGCCTCATTGATCTTGAAAAAGGCATCGTAGCAAATCTGACCGCAGACAGAACCGTCCTCTGACCTGGCGACGCGAATCACCACATCCGATTGCGATTTCAGCGACATGAATCGAACCTCATTTTCGGAGGAACAATCTGACTAAACACGGTCGAGGTTGGTGTAGACATCGTGGATATTCGAATTGACGTCCTCCTGCAGCGGGGGCATCTTGCCGAAATGCGCGTTGCTTTGTTCGCTGGTTCGCACTAGAAATTCTTTGTACCCGTTTGACTGGAGAGACTTGAGCGAGGCCACGGTGAAACGCTGTTGCATCTCGGGCAGGCTCAGGCCCTCCTTCTTGCCCTCTGCCACCTTCTCCGTCAATTCCTCGATATAGTTTCCCTGGCTGGTCATCACCGTGCGATCGGTCTGCAGGGGGCCATGGCCACCCATCAGGTACTGGAAATCGGCGCGGCCGACGGTATCGATGGTGCGCGGCCACGCACGGGGAAAGCCGTCCGCAATGTTGGGCAGGAAGCCATGTATTGCGTCGCCAGTGGCGATCGCACGCTGCTGCGGGCAAAAGACGAAGACGTCTCCAGCGGTATGGGAATGCCCGTGAAAATCGAGGTGCAAATCAAACGCCGGATCCCGCAGCAAGTACGAGGTATCGAAGGTGATGGTCGGCAACTCCAGGGTGTAGTCTTTGAGTTCGCTCTGGTACGCCTTCATCTGCGCGATCTGGTCCGCGCAGAAAGCCTTTTCGGCAGCCGAGGTTGAGCGGGCGGCCCGAGCGCGCAGTGCATCGATCTGTTGTGGAACTGCTTCCACCGAAGCCTTCATCCTGGCGACGGCCAAATCCGACATAAGCTGCTTCGTCGCCGAACTGGCGATGAAGTCGACTTTTTCGCCGGTCAGGCGATAGGCATGATCACCCTGGGTATGGTCCCAATGAAAGTGTGTGTTGACGACGTAACGAACCGGTTTCCCGGTGATCTCCGCCTTGATCTGATGAATGAGAGAAGCAGCGGCCGATGGTTTGGAGTGTGCATCGACCACGACCACATCGTTAGATCGGACGAAGATGGCGGCGTTGCAATTCAACAAAGCCTGGGGACGGGCATGAGCGAAGTAAACGCCGTCTGCGACCTTTTGCAAGTCGAACAGTTTTAGATCGGAAGCAGGAGCCGCTGCGCGGGCCCAGGCTGCGCGATGGTAAGCCAGTTCCAGCATCGAGGCACCGGTCAAGGCGCCGCCCATCAGTACACGAAGGAAGTCGCGGCGCGAGGTATGCTCGCCGCCGGCGACAGCATGATTGCGCGGATGGGTGTGCTGGAGTGGATGCTGGTGATGATGCACATGCGCGTGGTCGTGTGAACGATGAATGCTGCGGTCCTCAGCTAAATCGGGCAATGTCCCTCCTGTCGATTACGCCGTCGCAATCCCAGGCAGCAATATTACCCCAAAAGACCGCTCACCTGGCTCCGGGTTAGCAGCGGCCGCTAGGTATCCTTACGTCTTCGAGCATAGAAGCGCATTGCCTTGGAACGATTGCCACAGAGTTGCATGTCGCACCATCGTCGAGAGTGGTTCCTGCTTCGATCCAGGAAAAGCCATCGGCAGGTTTTCTCACTGCACTCGCGAACGCTGCAAATGTCCGATGAGGTAATCAGAATTACTGCGGCATCTACGACTTGCCGAAGGGGCCCATCAGGCCTCTCCGTAAGGTCACGAGAGCTGCGGACAAATTTTCGTTTATGCCACACAACCTCGTCCACTGATCGAGTTTTGGAGAGAAACCCGTTGAGCGCTCGCAAATGCGATTCTTCAGGACTTCGGCCATGCACCGCAGACAACATTAAGAAGTAAAGGGCTTCGCGTAGCTCGATGACCTCTTTGAGAACGCATTGGGACTCAAGTTCACTCAGGCGGTCCAGAAGTTTGCGCGTCTGTGCCGCTGAAATAACTTCTGTCTGACGGCAAAAGGCAAGGAAACGTTCATACGAGGGGAAAAGATCGATCAGGCGATCGGGATCGTATCGATAGTCCAGCGTATTGGCGAAATCGAGCGCCAAATGACCGGCAATAAGCTGAAATTCGCCTGCCATACATTTATTAGCAATTATAACCGCCTTTGAGCCTGTTGACTGGTTATATCGCCGTCAGTAGATTATAACCAGCAAGAAGCGGTTAAGGCAGTTATAAAAAGGGCGGGGTCATTTCCTGAAGGCCAATGGACCACTCAAGCGAAACGAGGAGGGAGAGTGGATTCAAACGATCAGTTTGAAGAGGTTCTGTCGGAGGCGGCGGTGCGGGCCCGGCACTATTTGCGGACGATTCGGGAGCGCCATGCCGGGGTGCTACCGGAAGCGATCGAAGGCTTGCGTGCGCTCGGCGGTCCGTTGCCCGCCCGGGGAGAAAATGCGCTGGCAATCCTGGAACTGCTCGACGAGGCCGGTTCACCGGCGACGGTGGCGAGTATGGGCGGACGTTTTTTCGGAGGGGTTATTGGCGGCGCTTTGCCAGTGAGCGTTGGAGCTCACTGGCTGGCAGATGCCTGGGATCAAAATGCGTGTCTGTATGATATTTCGCCGGTCGCAGCACATCTGGAAGACGTCGTTCTTCCCTGGATTCTCGAATTACTCGGCCTGCCGCCAAACTGTGGCGGAGCATTTGTGACCGGCACACAGATGGCTGATGTGACAGCTCTCGCTGCGGCGCGGAGCAGCGTCCTGCGTAAAGCGGGATGGAATGTCGAACGGGACGGGTTATTTTCAGCTCCGCCGGTCACGGTAATCGTCGGCGAGGAGGTCCACGCGACGATGTTCAAGGCCTTGGCGCTGCTCGGATTTGGAAGAGGCCGCGTGCATATCGTTCCTGCGGACTCTCAGGGGCGCATGAAGCCATCGCTTCTGCCTCGCGTTTCCGGACCGGCCATCATCTGCGTCCAGGCCGGCAACGTGAATACGGGCGCCTGCGACCCGCTCGGTGAGATCTGCGATCTTGGGCACGCAATGGGTGCGTGGGTCCATGTCGATGGTGCCTTCGGTCTGTGGGCGGCTGTCAGCCCTCATCGAAAGCATTTGGTGGAGGGTGTCGCTCGGGCCGATTCCTGGGCTACGGATGCGCATAAATGGCTCAACGTGCCGCAGGATAGTGGAATCGCAATCGTTAAGGATGCAGAAGCTTTGGGTCGATCGATGTCGATTGCTGCTGCTTATTATCCTCCGGACGCTGAGTCGAAACGGCAGCCAATGCAACTGGGGCCCGAGTCTTCGCGTCGTGCTCGAGCGGTTGAAATCTGGGCAGCACTGCGTTCTCTCGGTCGACAAGGTGTGATCGACCTCATTGAGCGTTGCTGTCAACACGCTACGACCTTCGCTACGGTCCTTCGGGCCGGAGGCTGTGAGGTTCTTAACGACGTTGTGCTGAATCAAGTGCTGGTCTCCTTCGGAGACGACGGAATCAACACCAGGGTCATCGATGCTGTGCAGGAAGAGGGAACCTGTTGGTGCGGGGGCACCGTTTGGAAAGGACGCAAGGCGATGCGCATTAGCGTGTCCTCATGGGCAACGACGGAGCTTGACGTGAGCCGCAGTGTGGCTAGCATCCTGAAGATTGCAGCCGAGCAATCCTTATCGATTGACACGTTGGCACGAACTTCAGCAGAGGGTCAGATCGACAGCCGGTAAACTGGGCCGGCATCTCACCTGGCGCATTGTCGCCATGCACTCGTCGAGCGCTCCAAACCCTGAGACCGTCAAATCCGGAAGTGATTGCGTTGCGGTGAATTAGCCATTGACATCCTATCCATAGAATATCTATGGTTATGCGATATGGCCAACAAGCCCGACCTGCTGCCTGGAACCCTCGACATGCTAATCCTGAAGACGCTTGCCCGAGCGCCACTGCACGGCTACGGTGTCGCGCTCTCCATCAAGCGTCTATCCGACGATGTGCTGACGGTGGAAGAAGGCTCGCTTTATCCGGCGCTCCAAAGATTGCTACTACAGGGTTGGGTGAAGGCGGAATGGAAAATGACGGAGACAAAACGGAGAGCCCGTTTCTACACGCTGACCGCCGCGGGGCGCAGGCAGCTGGGCATCGAGTTGTCGCAGTATGAGCAGATGATCGCGGCCATTGGGCGCGTCCTGAGCGACCCGAAGGAGGCTTAGATGAGTACGTTCATCCAGTTCTTGAAGAAGCTCTGGATTCTCTTATGGCGCAGGAAGTTCCTCAATGAACTGGACGAAGAAATGGCTTTTCATCGCACCCAGGCGGCGCAGGAGTTTATCGCCGGCGGGATGACTCCCCAGGCCGCGCGTCAGGCAGCGATGCGGCAGTTCGGCAATGTGACGAAGTTGCGGGAGCAAAGCCACCAAACGGTGGCGTTTCGAATGGAGACGGTGGTGCAGGATCTGCGATTTGCAATTCGCCAGATGCTCCGCTCCCCAGGCTTTGCCGTCACCGCCGTAACCACCCTCGCGCTTGGCATTGCTGCCAACGTTATCGTTTTCGGCGTCCTCCAGGCCCTCGTCCTGCGGCCTCTTGACGTACCCAACGCCGGTAAAGTCGTGTCCCTTCAGGGGGCCAGGAATGACACAAACTTCTCCTACCTGGAGTTCCGTGATATTAGGGACAGCCAATCAGTCTTCTCCGCCGTCGCCGCCGACCGCGTCATGGATTTCGGGCTCGATGCCAATGGCGCCACCCACCCCATCTGGGGTTATGAGGTCAGTGGTCAGTACTTTGAAGTTGTCAGCATCAAGCCGTTGCTCGGCCGTCTGCTCGCGCGCGCCGATGATGATCATCCCGGTGCGGCCGAGGTCGCCGTTCTCTCATGGGGCGCGTGGAATAACTACTTCAACAGTGACCCTGCCATCGTCGGCAAGACTGTCCGTCTCAACAAGCTGCCCTACACAGTCATCGGTGTCACTCCTCCAGGCTTTTACGGCACCGAGAAATTCCTCCAGCCGGAGGTCTTCGTCCCCATGTCCAACGAGGCGGAGATAGAGAAATTCAACTGGCTCGACGGGCGGCAGAACCACAATATCTGGGCCATTGCCCGCATCAAGGAGGGTATCAACCTTCCGCAAGTGCAGGCTGATCTCAATACCGTTGCCTCCCGGATCAAAAAGCAGTTTCCCAAGGAGGAAGAGGGTCTATCCATCAGGGTAGTGAGGCCCGGTCTGCTGGGCGATACAATTGGAGCGCCGGCCCGCGCTTTCCTTGTTGGAATCATGGCCCTCGCCGGGATCATTCTCCTGGCGGCGTGCGCGAATCTCGGAGGTCTCTTTGCCGCCCGCACTGCCGATCGTACCCGCGAACTAGCGATCCGCATGGCTATTGGGTCGAGCCGCTGGCGCATCCTGCGGCAGGTTCTGACCGAAGCATTTCTAATCGCGTTCCTCGGCGGTGTCTGCGCCTCCGCGCTTGGCTGGGCCGCGCTCTCCGGCCTCGCCGCCTGGCGTCCGCCGACCAGTTTCCCCGTTCAGTTCGCTGTTCTGCCGCAGCCCTCATTGATCCTGGCTGCCGGCCTCTTCTCCTTTGTTGCCGCCGTGCTGTTCGGCATCATGCCACTGCGTCAAATCTTGAACGCGGATCCAAACGATGCCATCAAGAGTGGTGTTGGTCAATCCAACGCCGGCCGCCGCTGGGCGCTCCGCGATATCCTGCTCGCCGCCCAGATCGCTCTCTGTTGCATCACCGTCACCGCCGCTTTCGTCGCTCTGCGAGGACTGGGGAGATCGCTCAGCATGGAACTCGGTTTCAGACCGGTGGATGCAGTGCGAGCCCAATTCGAACTCGCCCAAGCCGGCTACTCGAGCGAAAGTGCCGCAACCTTTCAGCGCCGGCTTCTCGCTGCAGCCTCTCAGATTCCAGGCGTAGAGGCCATTGGCTACGCGAACACTACTCCTCTTGCCATCGATCAGTCAGGGACGGCTGTCTTTTCCGCCGAGACAACGGACCTGCGTCCAAGCAACGCTGCCTTTGGAACACCTTACTACGCCGTCTCACCGGGCTATCTCCCAGCCGCCGGTACGCCGCTGGTTTCTGGCCGAGACGTCAGCTTTGCTGACACCGCAAAGAGTCCCCCGGTCGCCATCGTCAACCAGGAATTCGCGCGGCGTCTTTTCCATACTGACCATGTGATTGGCCGCTACTTCAAGACCAGTCACCCCATTCAGATTGTGGGCGTCGTGGCCAACGGCAAATACGAAACCCTCAACGAAGACCCGAAGCCAGCCATGTTCCTGCCCATTGCACAGGAAGAGAACACCTCAACCACGCTCATCGTCCGTACGCACCCGGATCTTAGCGGCGTAACCGGTCGTGAGATGGCGGCGGCCCTTCGCAAAACCATCCTCGATCTCGACCCCGCGATCCCTATCCAGGAATCGAGCGCCTGGAGCAACCAGCTCGGCCTGCAGCTTTTCCCTGCCCAGGTAGCAACCGTGGCTCTCAGCCTTTTCGGCGCATTCGGACTTCTGCTCTCCATCACCGGCACGTTCGGCCTTGCCTCCTACTCTGTCAGCAAACGTCTTCGCGAACTAAGCATCCGTGTCGCCCTGGGTGCCCAGGCCAAGCAGATTCTCGCTGCGGCTCTCGGACGCATGCTCATGTTGCTCAGCCTGGGATCAATGATTGGATTAATACTGGGTGCGGCGGCTAGCCGCCTCCTATCCGCTGTTGTCTACCAGGCCTCGGCACTCGATCCCATCGTCCTGGGTGCGGTTGCATTCACCATGCTTCTGACGGGATTGGTCGCCATTGTGAACCCCGTTCGCCGTGCCCTGCATATCGACCCGGCTGGCGTCCTCCGCGAGCAATAGATGGAACGCGCTATGCTCCGCGAATCCCGTCACGCCGCGTTCTAGGGAATCTTGATGGCCGTGGAGTGGGTTGTGAGATGGTGGTCTACTGAATCAGTGACCACTTCACGAATGCGATAGACGCCTGGCTTCAGCTCAAGCTTTGCGCTGGCGTTCACTCCGTCTTTGAAAAGAGCCGGCAAGTCTCCATCGAGAAGGCTTAAATGAGCCACCCTTCGCTGCGCCATCACCAAATCGTCTTTTTGATCGAAAACGGCAAACACGAACGTCACCGTATTGAGGTTGTGATTGCCTTCTTTCTGAAAATGAAGAGGCTTGGCGTCGAGGTGCGTGAAGATGGAAAGCTCGCGCATACCGCCCGGCGCTTCTGAAAGCTTCCCGCCTAACCCCACCTGGAACTGTTGCGAGTCCGTTTTTGCAAACATCGCTTCCCGAATCTGCTGCTGGGATTGGGCCTCGACTTCAGAAGCCGCTTGCCGCCTGGCCTCCGCTTCCGCCTCTGCTTCGTTCTTGGGCGCATAATACCCGCGCCGGGTCTGCACATTGAACCCTTTCTTGCTTTCCGCCAGCTTTACCTTCAGAGCATGGAACCCGCCATCTTGCTTTAGCCCGGTTGGCGCGAAAGCCAGCAGGTAATACACCGGCGAACCCGCCAATGCTCGAAAACCTGCTTTCAGGTCGTTGTTGTTGTGAAAGAATTCGCCCCCGGTGCTTTGCGCAATATCCGCGAGCACGCTGGTAGCGACGAGTTCACGCTGCGTATCGAGACGCTCGGCGGTACCCGGGTGCCCAACGATCCATTGCTGGGATGCGTCACCCGACATAAGAAGTGCCAGGCCCCGGGGATCCAGCGAACTGATCACCACCTGTGACCGCAGGGCGTGGTCAATCAGCCGATCCAATGAAAATTGTTCGCTTTCCGACAGGAAACCCGGCGACACCAGAATTAGCGTGCGCCGCCCGGGCATTTGCGAGAGGTAATCCACCACCCGCTCAAGTTGCAGTAAATTGGATCGGGCCTGTATATCCGCCTGGAACACGATGTTTCGCGCCATCGATCGAATGGTATTCGCAAGTTGGCTGTCCTCGAGCGGCGTTGAAGAGCTTGCGCTTGGTTGCGGCACATCGGCCTCGGAAGCCTGGCCTCCGCCGCCCATATCCCCCATGTGGCAGCGGGACACTGCCTCATCCAGCGCCTTCTGCCAGGCATCGGAGTAGGCGGGGTTCTCCTGTTCGGTGATTTGCAACGCCTGGTAGTCGGAGAGGTCGGGGCAATCATGGATCCGCATCGTGGATCGCCCGCTGGTTCGCAACTTGGCCAGGGCATCGTGGATCTGCTTTGTATCGGTGGTGAAGTCAGACAGCATTTTTGCCGAGTTGAAGATGGCGACCCGGTCCTTCGGCTGGAGATTCGTGGCGAGAAAGCGATCGGCGGCGTCGCGTACATAAATCATGTCGGCATCCGGCGTATCCAGGTCGTCGAAATACAAAGCCAGAAAGTTATCCGGTGCGGCAGGCGCGGGCGATTGGCCCGCTCGCCCCGTGATCGGAGCGGGGGTCGAGGTCGATGGCGAGGGAGAAGCCGCCTCCACGTCGAACTGCGTGATCGACTGTTCTTTCCCTCGGTCGAATACCTGGAAATCTTCTTTCTGTAAGCCTGTTACCAGTTTCCCTTCCGCGTCGCGCACCACCACGCGCATCACCACCAGGTTGCTGCTTACCTTTAGCTGGAACGGAGGTTTCTTTTCCGCGGCAGCCGCAGAGGTCTTATCTGTGTTTTGACAGAACGCTGGCGGCGTGCCGATGAAGAAGCCGGAAGCCGGCAGCATCAGGATGCGCGCAAACAGTAACACACGAAGAACTTGCAGGTTCGCTCGCATACAATCACGTCCCAGGCACCGATGATTCCTGTCAGGGGTGAGTCGTTCTTATTTTAGCCTTGGCAGCGGAAGAGGATGACTCTGCGGAGGAGTGCCTCTCCTGGTCAGTCGCATCGCAGAGCGACGATTGGGTTCACGCTCGTGGCCGCTCTGGCCGGAATGAGGGAGGCAACGATCGCCACCAGGACAAGCGCGAGTGTTGCCAGGCCAAACGTAACCGGATCATGTGGCCCGACGCCATACAGCAGGCTGGAAAGTAAGCGGGTCGTGGCTAAAGCGGCAACCATTCCGACGGTGGCGCCCCCCAAAATCAGCTTCAAGCTGCTCCTCATTACCAACGCAAAAATGTCGCCTTTGTCCGCTCCCACTGCCAGGCGGACGCCAATCTCCTGCGTCCGTTGTGCGACCAGAAAAGCCATCACTCCGTAGAGCCCGATGAGTGCCAGAACCAGGCCAGTCAGGGCGAAAAAGCTGACCAGCAGGGTCTGGAAACGGGCCGCGCCGGCGAGTTTGCTGACCCTCTGCTGCAAGGTGGCAAGATCGATGGGCAGGGTCGGGTCGAGTGTGGCCACCTGCGCGCGTATCCAGCGGGCGGTTTGATCGGGCGGTAGCGAGCTTCGCACCACAACGACTGAAGTTTTGCCCCGCACGCCGCCCCCCTCCCAGTCCGCCGGCAGATCTCGCCGGAGGTGATAAACCTCCGGTACTTCCTCCCTGGTGAGCCCAGAGTTTTTTACATCCGCTGCGACCCCGACGACCGTGTTCCACGGCAGGGAGGCCGTGTTGTAGTTTCGCCCGTATCCGCTGGCCGATAGGATTTTCGTTTGGGAACATTAGACTGGCGAAGCGCTTGCTGATCACAATCGGGTGTTGACTTGCGGTCATATCCTGAGCGCGGAAGCCTTCGCCCTCAATGATAGGGATATCCAATGCACGGAAGTATCCGGGCGAGACGAGCCGTGAGGCGAGAACGCCGGTGGCGACCGGCGTCGACCTTGCTCTGCCGGCGACCACGGTCTCCTCAAGACGGCCACCAAAGCCGCCTCCCCCGGGAGGTATTGAGTCACTGACGGATACAGAAGTGACGCCCGGCCCGAACTGCAGCCGCGTGGTTAATTGATGAAAGAAGTTGAGCCGGCTTTCGGGTGTGGGATAGGAGTGTTCTCCCAACGTGATGCCGGCGCTGAGACTGTTATCGGCGCGCATGCCGAGATGCTGATCTTCGATATTGCGGAAGCTGCGGAGTAAAAGCAGAGCTCCGGCCAATAAGACCATGCTTGCCGCGATCTGCATAATGACCAGCCACTTGCGTAGGTTGGCATGGAATACCGTAGTAAAAGAGCGGGTGTTCAATAGTCCGCCCTGGGGTCGCTGCAAGGCCGACGGCAGCCCGAAGAGAGCGCCGCATAGCATTGAAAGAAATACCGTGCCACACACGATCCTCAGGTCGAGTTGCACCTTGTCCAGGTAGGGAATACTAGACGGTGCAATGGCAAGGAAGATACGCAGTAAGCCCTCTGCCAGCGCGCATCCCGTCAAGGCTCCGGCGAGTGACAGAACGGCCGATTCGGTCAATGACTGGCGGGCAAGGCGGGTGCGGCTGGCCCCCAGGGAAGCGCGGACTGCGAGTTCCCGCTGCCGCAATGCGCCACGCGCCATAAGCAGGCTGGCAACGTTGGCGCAAGCAACCAGCAATACCGTGAGCACTGCGCCGAGAAGTACCCACGCCGTCAGGCGAACCTCCTGCATCTGGCGATCGCGCAAAGAGCGAACGCTGAGATGAAAGTCGTGACGAATGTCCGACGGGATACGCGTCAAAGCCTGTTGAAAGAGGGGCTGCAACTCCGCCTCGGCTTGCTGAACGGTCACTCCTGGTTTCAGTCGCGCGAAGGCTCTTCTTGGGCCGCCCAGCCCACCGTTCGAGGTGCGATCCTCTGCCTCGTCGGTGGCGCTGGGAAAGAGCACGTCGGCGGATTGAAGTCTTGGCATTTCAAAGTTTTTGGGCAACACCCCGACCACGCGAATCGGGTTTCCGTCGATACTCATTATCTTATTCAGGATGCCGCGGTCAAGACCGTAGCGATTGAGCCATAGGCCATAAGAAATGAGTGCGACCTTTGGGCCGTTGGGAAGATCCTCGTCGGGCAGAAAGTTGCGGCCCAGGACAGGAGAAACGCCGAGGGTAGATAGAAAGTTACCTTCGACCGACGTACAGCTGATCTGCGCTGGGTGGGTCTCAGTTAGGTCGCACTCGCCCGTGGTGGCACTTTCGGAGGTGAGCTGTTCAAAAGCCTTTTGGTCGCGCCGCCAGTCATAGTAGAAGTAACCCAGCATGAACCCGGTGGGCTCAAGCGAGTGCGCGAGGCCTACCGAGACGAGACGGTCGGCGTTCGCATAGGAAAGCGGGCGAAACAGAATTCGATCGACGACGCTGAAAACCGCCGCGGTGGCTCCGATGCCGAGCATCAGGGTGGCGACGATGGTGAAAGTGAATACCGAATGCCGGCGGAAACCCCGAAGGCTATAACGAAGGTCCTGGATCACGGTTCCAGCCAGGTAGCCAGGGTGGTGTTCGGGCAAGGGCTCTTTTGCGGCTGCGCTGTTCGTCTCATGAGTTGGCTTTGAAACCAGGAGCAAGCGAAGGCGCGTCAGCCACCCCTTGAGCATCGAGAATCCTCCGGTGTGGGACAACAGGGGATTGGCGTCCGTCGACCGTGGCCCACGTTTACGGCTTGCGCTGCCAGCATACACTGGCTTTTCGAACTCTCGCTATTGCAGCCGGGGTGCCTTGGCGGAAGTGGGTTCGGTTCCCGCCGATCGCGGGGGCTTTGGTTGCCCTGATACAAAGCCGGAGCACAGCGTCTGTTGTAGAAACTCGAGACTCAGGACGTTGGTCCCGAACGGTGGTCCTGGGTATCCTCTGGATTTGCAAAGGGGGTTTCTCCCGCAGGCTCTGAAGGCTGCAACCCTTCAGAGACGGAGGTTATCCGCAGCCTGCTCAGATTCGAAGCTTACTTGTTCGCGTTGGTTGTGTATTTGTGCAGGATGAACTCCTGCACCAGGGCATTGGCGAGCCGCCCCCCGGCGTTGATGAGCGTGTTGGAGAAAACCAATCCGGGCCCGCGATTGCTCGGCGGATAGTAAATCTCTGTAAGGGAGGCCGAGATCAGATTGCCGCCAATGCCTGAATAGTTAAACTGCGAACGTCCATTGTCGCCCTTGCAGATAATTGCATAGGACATCGCGTGCAGCGCGCGGGACTTTCCCGATCCCGTGCCTTGGTAGAAGTAGCGCGGATCCTGATGCAGAAGGGAAGGCAGCACGGCGCCGCCGATCATAACATTGGAGAAGCTATCGGCATAGGCAGCGCCAAAGCGCTGACCAAAACCCTTTGCGCCCTGTTGATAGTTGGGAGTGTCCGCCGCCTGATTCACTCCTGCGAGAAAAACGTCACCCGCGACACTGACTACATCGGTGGCAGCTTTAAAAGCGAGCTCGTATTTCAGCTTCGTCGTCATTGCCACGGCGTGCTTGTCATAGACAACAAAATAGTTGGGAACGATGCCCAGAATTCGCTGTTTCTCTTCTACTTTAACCTGTTGGGTCGCGAGTTGCTCGGCCGTGAGGGCGACCACCGTAGTCTCCACCACTGATATCTTGAGCTTGATATCAGTCATCTCCAACGCCTGGCCAGGCTGGAGGACGATAGCGGCCGAAGTCCAATCTGCGAATCCCTTCGCACTGACAGCGATCTTATAAGGAACCGCCGGATCGAGGTCTTTGAGCGCGAACGATCCTGTCTCATCTGTCTTGAGGGTCCGGCGTTGGGTCCCTGCGGGTCCATCTACCGTAAGGGTTGCCCCCGGAATAGCGGCATCGTCAACATCAGTCACGGTGCCACTGATGCTTCCGCGCTGCGGCTGGGGCGCATCGATCTGCTGGCCGTGCGCCGAGATCGGAAGAATACTCAGGATAAAAGCACACAACAGTTGGCCGATTCGCATGGTCAAAGCCGATTCGCTGGTCAAAAATGTTGTTCCAAAGAAAAGATGCGGCGGCCGTCCTGAAGGGTTCAGGCGCGCCCATTTCTTAACAAATATTTTTCGCCTAAATTTTCGAGCGCGATCGCAAAGGAACAGCGACTGGAACTGGCAGCTTCTGTTTTCTTACTGGGCCATGGGGCCGTCGAAGCCCGATTCCGGCATGCGAACATGAAGTTATCTACTAGTGATCGCTAGAAGATCGCTGAGACTGCCAAGCTTTAATGGGACCTCGCTGACGAGCGCTTCCCCGTGATGGGCGCCGATCAGCGACCCGAAGAACCGGTCGCGAGATTCCAGCCCGAATAGGTAGTCGTTCATGCCGAGCGGCAGAACCCCGAAGCCTTGAGCAGTTTTTGCAAACTGAGAGGCATGCATCCGAAGCAATTCGAGTTTTCGGTTGTAGACGCTGGAGATGTCGACGACCATGCTGGGACGCGTGAAATGGTGCAAAAGATAATACAGGTAAGCCGAAGGCTTGTGTGGTGGATTCGGGTCGTTCGACTTTCTCAAAGTGCAATGCACGGTCGAATTCCGAATGAGACGCCCAGTCGCCGCATGGTCGGGGTGCCGGTCCTTCCAATAGGGCGCCAGCACCAGCTTCGGCCGGTGCCGCCGAATAACGCTCGCAATCTGCTTACGGCTCTTTACGGAATCGATGACTCCGCAATCAGGCATGCCGAGATTTTCACGAAACCGGGCGCCCATCGAGGATGCAGCTTCCTGCGCCTCTTTGTCGCGTTCCTCACTCGTACCTCGAGATCCCATTTCACCTCGGGTGAGATCCACAACACCGAATGAGAACCCCTTGGCCTTTAATATCAGTACGCTTCCGCCTGCTCCCCATTCCACATCGTCAGGATGGGAGCCGAACAGGAGAACGTCTACCAGCAATGGGCCAGCGGGATGCTGGTTCTGTTTTTCGCCACTCATCTCGCCTCGATATTACATCGAACTCACGCATATGGGATCGCGTGGGCTCTCGCCGTCACATTTCTCCGTCGTGTTTGGTCTTCATGTTAGGGGAAAGGAGATCGAGAATGGTGGAAGGACGAATGACGAGTCTCACGAGATATTTTCAAGATGCCTGGGGTCCGGGAAAGTCTCTGCGCAGTATTCGGACGATCACCTATTGGATCTTCACGTTCCTGGTTGCCTACGAGATGGTGGCTGGAGGAATTTGGGACCTATTGCGCATAGAGTACGTTCGAGTCGTACTGGCACATCTTGGTTATCCGATGTATCTCCTTATTATCATCGGCGTGTGGAAGATTCCGTGTGCGATCGTACTGTTTCTCCCAGGGTTTCTGCGAGTCAAGGAATGGGCCTATGCCGGAGCAGTTTTCAATTACACTGGTGCGGCCGCGTCCCATTTTCTCGTAGGTGACGGTGCCGGTAAGTGGGCCGTCCCCCTTGTGCTGGCGGTTATCACGATCGCCTCATGGGCTCTCCGTCCACCGGCACGCCGCCTTGCAGCACCAGCAGGTCCCGCAGATCGGCGGATAGTTTCATGGATTGTTACAATTCTGGTTCTTGTCGTGCAGTTCATTCTTTCCATCGTTTTTCTGCCCAAAGGTCCTCCGCCTGCATGATGGACCACTCGGTGGGCCCTGAGAGCCTGCATCGGATCGATCGAAGCGCCGTGGGGTGCGGGAATGAATCCAGCAAGGAGGAGGCAGCTGGCGACTCAGAAAGACAAAGCGTGTCTACCCAATCCAAAAAGCGCACTCAGGATCACCAGCAGCACCACATTCAAACCCAGCCTCCATAACAGCGCGACAGAAACAGCCAGCCAGAGCAGAGCTACCCAATCCAGCCTCGATGACGCAGATATGGAAACTGTGAACAAGGCCGGTTTTGCCAGGTAGAAAGCCAGATTCGCGATCGCCGCAGTCACCACTGCCGTAACCAGGCGCATGATGCGTTTGACTGCCAGATTGTCCGCCACCTTATCGACGATGGGCGCGCCAAGAAACACAAAAAAGAAGCAAGGCAGAAAGGTGTAGAAAGTCGTGAGCAGCAGAGCCACGCTCGCGAGCCACAACGACTGGTGAAAATGGTGGTAGCCGGCCATAAAGCCGACGTACGCCACCACGATGATGAGCGGTCCAGGCGTCGTCTCGGCGAGAGCAAAGCCGTCGGCCATGTTCAGGTTCGACAGCCAATGCAGCTTCGCTACCGCGCTCTGCGCGATATAGGGAAGAACTGTATAGGAGCCGCCTATCGTGACAAAGGCAGCCTTGGTGAAGAAGAGGATGAGTGTCGCCCAAAAGGGGAACTCCGGAGCTGCGGAAGTAGAGTACCGCCAATGGCAACGTCCAGAGAACGCCGCTGATGACGACTGTGAGCGCCGCGGAACGAAGCCCGCGTAGGCCGAATCTTCGTTGTCTCCCGTTGCTTTGGCTAGGCTCATCAGACTTCTGATGTGAGACGGCCGCCCGGCGACGGCGTACGATCTCGATCAACACACCCACGGCCAGTGCTGCGAACATGACCGAAGGCACCGAGACCTGGAAGACGGACATCGCGACGAAGGATGATGTCGTCACCAGGATGGAGAGTCCCCCCTTCATGGTCGTCTTACCCAGCTTGAGCAGCGCTACCAGAATTAACGCCAGCACCGCCGGCCGTAAGCCGGAGAGGATGGCCGCCATCCATGACAGGCTCCCAAACTGCACATACAACAGGCTGAAACCGAGGATGATGCACATCGAAGGAAGAACAAACAGCACTCCCGCAAAGAGGCCGCCTCTGACACCATGCAATTTGCGCCCAAGAAAGATCGCCAGCTGCGTGGCCTCCGGCCCGGGAAGAATCATGCAATGGCTCAGAGCATTCAGGAACGTGTCATTCTCTATCCACTTCCTTTTCTCGACCAATTCCTCATGCATGATGGCGAGGTGAGCGGCCGTCCCTCCAAAGGTGACCCAGCCCAGCTTCCACCAAAATCGAAGCGCCTGAGCCAACGAAGGAGAACCGGGCTTGGGCGCATTATTAGTTGCAGGGCCGGGAGCTGTCCCTATGCCGGCTTGTGATTTTGTCGATATAAAATGTAACCTCTCACGACATTATAACGTCATATTGTCATTATCACGCGCGACCGGGCGACGGTGAACTGCAAAAAAAACGCCAGGGTACCCGCGACGAAAGAAGGCTAAATGGATACGAGAAATCTTGACGTTGTTCTGCGAAGCATGGCGACCTCTGCCAAACGGTGGGCGCCGCTGCCGCTACGAGTCATGGTTGGCTATGGCTTCATGGCGCATGGGTTGGCAAAATTGTCCAAAGGGCCAGACGCATTTGCCGGCATTCTGTTGACTCTGGCCGTTCCCATGCCTCATCTGATGGCTTGGCTTACCATCGGCATAGAACTCCTGGGTGGACTGGCTATCCTGCTGGGCGCCTACGTTGCGATCGCAAGCGTACCTATGGCGGGAGTGCTTCTGGTCGCAATCTTCACCGTGCATCTACCGTACGGGTTCAGTTCCATCAAATTGATCGCAGTCCATGGAGGACGGGCACAGTTTGGGCCTCCGGGGTACGAGTGCGATCTTCTTTACCTGGCTTGCCTGGCCGCTCTCGTCCTGGGAGGATCGGGACCGCTTTCCCTGACCAGGCGCAGAGAGGCGGTCTGAGCCATGGCTCAGGCCGGCGCCGCCTACTTTTCGGCAGCGGGGCTTCGCTTCCTTGCCAGCCTGGTTACAAACGAGACTAAATCTGCTCGATAATGAAGCCGCTCATAGTCGACCGGAACATTCTTATTGGAATAGGAAGTTCGCTCGACGA
Organism: uncultured Acidobacteriaceae bacterium; assembly: GCA_963750415.1. Lineage (GTDB taxonomy): Bacteria > Acidobacteriota > Terriglobia > Terriglobales > Acidobacteriaceae > PALSA-350. Next base: position 886,344 of record CAVVQX010000011.1, on the reverse strand, counting down.
TCAATAGGGGACTTCCTTCCTTCACCTTCAAAGCCGAGGCGACGTCCCCCGCAGCTAATCCTGCTTCGAGCCGGTATTCCGCTTCAATTAAGGGGATGTTGTATTTGCGCTCGAGCAATCGGAAAATTGGGTGGACACGCAGGTCGTTGGCGATGATTTTCTTGCCGATTTCCAAAGGCAAAAAGGTCTCGTCGAAGGAAAGTGGAACGCCGTCTGCCAGACGGACGCGATGAATCCTCATAACCCGCTGGCCTTTGGTCAGGTCAAGATGGCGCGCGACCGTTGCGTTCGCGTTGGTTATCTCTTTGCTCAGTACGCGCGCTGTTGGCTTTCGTCCGATGGCGTGCATATCCTCGACGAAACCGCTCAACTCCGTCAGTTCCTGCACGATCTTTGGGGCAGACACGAACGTGCCCTTACCTCGACGGATCTCCACCATGCCACGGCCGACGAGGTTCTGGATGGCTCGCCGCACCGTGATGCGGCTGACATTGAATCGTTCGATCAGGGAATCTTCAGAGGGCAGTTGCTCGCCAATCGCGAGTGTTCCTTTGCTGATTTCCGAGCTTATTACGCTCTCTACTCTCGCATAGAGAGGGGGTTCGCCGGCGGCACTCATAATGACATCATAACGACATCAAAATCCCTGGGCAGGCCCCTCTGTCCGTGCCAGGAGGATTCGGTGGCTGCCAGTGGGTCGAGCATCTGCTAAGGCTTCAGGACGTCTCGCTGGTCGACCCACCCGCCGCGAAAGAAACGGTGGCGTACCATCTCCTGGCCGAGCAGAAATATGAGCGCGATCAGGATAACGAGTAACAGGAACTTTAAGATTCCGAACCAGGGGGACTGTCCAGCATCGGGCGTGTTCGAAATAGGCGCCATCTGAATGCGTTTCCTTCCCGCGGATCGAGGTGATCCGGCAAGCTGGCTTCGTGCCGCTCAAAGATACCCACTTACAGCAGCTGTCGACAACTCTTTTTTTGGAGACTAGCTCTGGATTTAGGAATTTAGTCCCGCAGGGACGGACGGAACTTAGCCCGGACGCTAGTCCCACAAGCGTTAACTTATTTGGGGTGTTTTTTTTCGAACCTCCCACAAAATCGTCATCCTGAGCGAAGCGCCTCACAGATTTATCGTGTGGTACAGCGCTTGGTGGCGCGGAGTCGAAGGACCCCGAAGGTGCTTATCTTGTCGTTGCAGTTCGGAGCTTTCGACCACCTAAGCCCGAGAACAGAATTCTTCCGGCGGTACGCACTTGACGGTCACGGGTACATCTTTTCAATCTTCCATCCCCAAGTCTGTGCAAAATCTTTGAACCGTAGCGGGTCCGCCAGGTGCGGGCTTCGGTGTTTGAAAGGGTACCAACGGCATGAGTAGGATAAGCGCCCGTCGAGGTCCTTCGACTCCGCGCCCAAGCGCTGTTTCGCGCGATAAATCTGTGAGGCGCTTCGCTCAGGATGACGCCTTTTCGGAGGGGATTGAAAAACATCTGGTCGGGTGCAAAAAACACGAAAAGATCGAAAAAGTCACAGGCTCTCAGGATGACGATTTTGTGGGGGGTTTGAAGAAAAACACCCCAAATTCGTAGGGCCCTACCATGGCCTTGCCAGCCAACCGGCAGTCGAATAGAGTGGGGATCGTGCTCGGGAGGGATCGATTGAAGGGCTTGACGATACTCGCGTTTTTTCTGTTTAACTTGTCTGCGTTCGGGCAGCAAGCTTCCGTGCCGGCGATCGAGTACAGCTCGGTTCCCAACTTCCTAAAGCTTCCGCCCGACCGCTACCTGGGAGAAATGGCCGGTGTGGCGGTCAACTCGCACGGGCATATCTTTGCCTTGTCTCGCGGCAATACGACTGGGCCTGCGTATGGGGCCGCCGCTTCCCAGCTGCTCGAATTTGGCCCCGATGGCAGGTTCATCCGCGAGATCGGCCATAACCTATATGCGTGGTCGTTCGGCCATTCGGTAAAGGTCGATCCCCAAGACAATATCTGGGTCGCGGATAAGGGTTCGGACATGGTCATCAAGTTCGATCCGGAAGGCCGCGTGGTTATGGTTTTCGGCCGCAAACAGGAAGCCTCGGACGAGGGCACCGAACCGCTCAAGCATCCCAAGCCACCACTGCCTCCCGTGGATGGGATGTTTCGTCAGGTGACCGACATGGCGTGGGACCAGGCCGGCGATACCTACATCAGCGACGGCTATATCAACTCCCGGGTCGCCAAAGTGGACAAGGACGGCAACTGGCTCAAGTCGTGGGGCGAGCCAGGTGATAAGCCGGGGGAGTTCAGCGTGCCCCATAGTATCGCCGTCGACGCAAAGGGAAATGTATACGTCGCCGATCGCGGCAACCGGCGGATTCAGGTATTTGATGGCGAAGGGAACTTTCTCCGCCAGATCACGATTGATGTGCCGTTCGATCCAAACGCCCGCCCTGCCATTGGCCCCAAACCGCCGCAGACCGCTTCCGCCAACGGGACCATGCAAGCCGGATCTCCCTGGGCAATCTGCATCACACCTGGACCGAACCAGGTGTTGTATAGCTCGGATGCTTATCCCGGACGCATTTACAAGCTGAGCCTCGACGGTAAAGTGCTCGGTTATCTGGGTGAGTCCGGCAAGCAGCTCAAGCAATTCGGGTGGATCCACGAGATCGCGTGTCCATCAGAAAATGAGCTCTACGTTGCCGAGCTGCTGAATTGGCGAGTGCAGAAACTGGAGCTCAAGCCCACGAAGTGAAATCAACCCACATCCGATCAGGCCAGCTTGAATTTCTTCAAGGTTGGTCTGCGTTACCAGACAGCAGGTGCGCCGGGTTGGTGCACATCATCTGGTGGATGTGGTCCGCGGAAAAACCCGAGCTGCGCAATCGCTCCGCATACAGGCGCAGGCCTGTGGTCGGCGGAGGTGTTTGTGGCTGGCCGAGGTCCGTGGAGAGCACCGTCGTGGCCACGCCGGTTTCAATAATCGCTTGCTCAATCGTCTGAAAGGGAACTGATCCGCAAAGATGGGTGGTGGAGACAAAGCATCGTTCGAACCAGACGTTGCCCAACTGCGCCAGCTCTTTCTGCTGCTCGAAGGGGTAGAACGTCGGCGCCCATTCCGGATGAGTCACCAGCACTTTCTTAACCCCGCATTGCCGTGCCAGGTGGATCAGCACCACCGCTTCCCGCGGGCTCAAGTGACCGGTGCTGAGAATGCAATCCGTCTCCGCGACTGCTTCCAGAATGGCGTGGGCAGCGGGAACCAGGCTGCCGTTCGCATCGAGAACGGAGATGCCACCAGTCTCGCCGTGATGCAAGCGATGGTTGAGGGCCGACCGGGTGGGCATCCAGATTTCTTTCGCGCCCATAGCCAGCGCGAGCTTCACTGCGGATACGTTGAGGCCGCCAACCGTCTGGTTTAGAACCAGTCCCCCAAAAACCTTGATGCCGGTGACTACTTGTGACACCAGCCAGGCGCGCTCCACGGTGGAGTTCTGATGCGACTTGATGAGGATGGCGCCCATGCCTGCAGCCGCAGCTTCGCGGGCGAGCTCCAGATCGTTGTAGCGCCGGTGGTCCACATCCGGCGCGCTATGAACGTGAAGGTCAATCGCACCTTCCAGGAAGTCGGGCTTGACACTCATCGCAGGCTCTCAGCTCTCAAAGAGAAAGGTCTCTTCCACTTGTCCATTCCGCGTGCCGAACATGCGCCGATGCAGGTTGACCGTGGCATCGCTGTAGTGGGCCCACAGCTCCAGCTGGTCGCCGACCTGCGCGGAAAGACTGGGGTCCAGGATGTCGACGATGGCGTGCTCGGCATTGAGCTTGCGCAGACGCGCTCCGTTGGTGTCTTTCAAGACGGGGAGTCCTCGCTCGCCACTGATTTCCTTCAGGCCGATGTTGAGAATCAGGCGTTCGTTGCCGCTCCTGCTGATTACCGTTCCCAGCACGCTGAGCGCCAGGTCGAACTGAGGGCACACGGTCTTGTAGTCGGTATCCATCAGCAGGTAGGATCCTCCCTGAATTTCAGTGACTCCGGGAATTCTGCCCGAGATATCGTGAGTGCCGGTTCCTCCGCCACTTACAATTTCCACTGGAAGCCCATGCGAGCGGATAAGGTTGGCGGTACCAACCAGTTTGCCCATTGCCTGCTGCACAGCCTCGACTTTTGCCGGTCCTGGAGGCAAGCGGACGCAATGCCCTTCATAACCGATCAGGCCGCGAAAGCGCAGACCTTGCGCGACAGCGGACTGGGCCAGTGCGAGAGCGGGGGCGCCGGGAGGAACTCCACAACGGCCCAGGCCGGTGTCTACATCGACCACGACACTCAGCTGCACCTTCGCCTGAACGGATGCCGCGGAAAGCGCAGAGACGGTACGCTCATTGTCGACGCCAACCATGATGTCTGTGACACGGGCCAATTGGACGAAGCGTTCGATCTGAACCGCATCCGCGATTTCATTGGCTATCAGGATGCTCTGTATTCCGTTCCTGGCCAGGACTTCCGCCTCACCCAGCGTGGCACAGGTAATGCCGATTGCGCCCTGGGCTAACTGCCGCCGGGCAAGGGCCACGCATTTGTGGTTCTTATAGTGTGGGCGCAATCGGGTTGGCCCTTCCGCGAAGAATGCGGCCATCCTGCTGAGGTTGGCTTCCATGGCGTCCATTTCGACCAGCAGCGCCGGGGTAGGTATTTGGGATTTCAGCAAATGTTGTTCGCCTTCTGTGCTAGGTTGCGTGACCTGCCGTATCCACCAGGTAGAGCACCGCATCGCCACGGAACGGGGTGGTGAAGCGCTGCGCGGAAGAGCCCGAGTGAATCGGAGATTTGACCGTGGTTGCGCCGGTCGAGGGGTTGAACCACTCCACCGTCAACTTCCTTGATTTTGGCATAGCCGACAGATCGACAGTAAACGATCCGCCAGAAGGAGCGTAGACCAGGTACTCCGCGCCGGTGGATGGAGTCTGAGCCAGACAATAGTTTGTCGAGCTGAGAGCCGGCTGCGGCGTCACTTTGGCCAGGTTCAACTTGCGGGAATACTTGAGCGTGTATCCGAGGTTATCCCGCAGGTTGTCCCAGCGCGAGTCGGGAGCGTCGCAGACTCCATTGGCCGGCGAGACACACATATTTCGATGTTCGCGCGGATAGTACAGCAGGTACGGGTCCATGAACAGCACCTGGCTGCCGTTGGCAACGTTCTTCCAGATGTAGTTGCGATTCTGCTGCGGCGTGTCTTTCCACGCTGCTCCGTAATAGGAATGATCGCTGTCGTTGATGTTTACTTTGCAGGGCGGCGTTCCGCTTCCGCAGGAGCTGATGGGCGAAATCGTACTGTTCGGCGCTACCCAATCCGCATCGGAGTTGTAGAGGATCGTATCCGTGGCCGCAGCGGTTGGCAGAAGCGCGGCCCACCCGATCGGGTGCTGGTGCTGCTTCTGCGACTCGTACTTGCGGATGGCTGCGATTTGATGCTTGTTCCACCACTGGGTATCGTTGGGAGCTTCCTCGGATATGGCCCAAAGCACATTGGGTAGATCGTTCAGGGTGTCGATGACTTTTTCCACGTAGGCATCCTGGAGCCGGGTAATGGCATTGGGAGCTGTCATGGTCATGGAAGCGATTCCCTTAGGGCCGCTTCGGTAACCGTCGTCGATACCATTGATGTTATTGGCTCCGGTGAAGGGATAGCCATCGCTGGAACAGCGAAATAGATTGAGGAACTCACCAGTAAACAAATAAATCCCGGCGTAGATCCCGGCATTGTTCAGAGCCTGCGTTCTGGCGCGCAGGCGATCGAAATAAGCCTGGTCGAACTGGGTCAGATCAAATTTTAGTCCGCCGTCCGTTGCTTTGCCCGGACCGGTCCTCCGCCATGGTTGCGGAGTCACCGTAAAATCCGGCGGAGCCGACGCAGTGGAGGGAAGAGAACAGAACCTGGGCATTTCCACCCGCCACAACAAAGTGAAATTCTGTCCGTGCGCGGTAAGAAACTTGACAAAGGCGTCGAAATCCAGAGCCCTCGGAGACCCGTCACTGCCCCAGTCTTGAAGCGTGTTCCAGGTCTGCGATCCGGCCAACATCAGAGCGGCGCCGTTGGCGTCTTTGAAGTAATGAGGGTTGCTGGAGACCACGAGCGGGGCGGTAATCGTCTGCGGACGAGCGAGTGGGTCTAGGCTTAAGAGAAGGCATAGGAGAAGACCAGGAAGGACAACAGAAGACAGGGCGAGGCTGCACTTGCCAGGCAACATAAATTTCCTTCAACCTTATCCGCGGCCGATAAACGGCATATTCGTCGCCATCACTGTAATGAACTGGACGTTCGCGTCCAGCGGCAGGCTGGCCATAAAAAGAACGGCATCCGCAACATGCTGTACGTCCATCCTGGGCTCTATGACTACCGCGCCGGTCGGCTGCAAAGCTCCGGTCGGAGCTTTCCCGGCCATGTCCATCCCGGCGTTGCCGATATCGATTTGGCCACAGGCAATGTTATGTTCCCGGCAATCGAGCGAGATGGATCGAGTGAGCCCGGTGATCGCGTGTTTGGTGGCGGTGTACGGCGCCGAATACACCCGGGGAACATGGGCCGAGACCGAGCCGTTGTTGATAATGCGTCCGCCTCGCGGCTGCTGTGCCTTCATTTGGCGAATCGCCTCCTGGGCACAGAGGAACGCGCCGGTAAGATTCACGGCGACGACCTCGGACCATTGTTCGTAGCTCAGATCTTCCATGGGGATTGCGGGCGCATTCACGCCGGCGTTGTTAAACAGAACATCCAGCCGGCCGAACTTGTCGCCGGTAGCGGCAAATAGGGCTCGGATCGAGCCGGGCTGCCGGACATCGGTAGAAATGGGAATCATGGCGCCACTACTCGGATCAGCCAAGGCTGCGGTTTGCTCCAGTTCCGTCATGCGCCGGCCGGCCAGTACCACCGAATACCCGGCGGACTGCATCGTCACTGCGACTGCCCGGCCAATCCCGCTGCCCGCTCCGGTAACAATCGCCACCTTGCCGTGTCCGCTGCCCTTGCCGGCACTCTCCGTTTTCACTTCATCCTTTTCTTCACTATTTGGCATAGAAGCGATAGTGAATGTTCCAATGTGCGGTTTGTCCTGGGGCGATCACCAGGTGATGGTAGGCCTCGGGACATATCGTAGTGCGAGGCGACCAGAAGTTGAAAAGGGAAATGGGGTTGTCCCCGGTTTGCTCGACGCCCACCCCCGTCTTTGTATTTTCGACCACGATGTCGTAGTCGGAGGGATTGCTGGAATAGCCGGTCAGGTAGCTTTCCACGTACTGGCCCGGTTGCAGCTCCTCCCGATAGACGATCTGTTTGCCCTCGATCCCGGCCAGGGGCTCCATCGATTTTTCAGCCTTGGGCGCAAAAGGGAATCGGATCACCATGCCCGGTCCGCTGGGAGCGCCATCCAACATGAAGAAGTCGTGGTCGTAGACCTGGGTATCGATCGTTTTCGTCCCGGTATTTTTCAGCGTGTGGTGCAGAGTAAGGACAGGCTCATGGGGGTCGAGTGAGACGGTTTTCTCATAGTCGTACGCGATGCCGATCGGCGAGTGGAGTTGTTGCCGGAAAGAAACCTGGCGGCGGCTGGAGTGAACCGTCCACTTGCCACCATCCACCAACGGGTAGGTATACATGAATTTGTAAGGGGAGTCGTCGGCCTTGCGTAGAACGCCGACCCCGATTTTGACGAACAGACCGCCGGGTTTCGCCTGGCCATAATCCAGGGCGCCGTCGGCCGACCTGAATTCTTCCACCGGACCGGTAATGGCATCCGCCACCATAGGATCGTAGTGCGAGAACCAGACGCCAAAGTAGGTGTGGCCCTTATAGGCCAGGCAGGGGATGACCCCTGACCAGTCGAATCGCGAGGCGCGATAATAACCGTTCTTCGCGTCCGGCAGATAGAGGACTGCCTGCACCGGCCCGTTGGAGATGGAGGTTTTCGGATAAGTCTCCTGCATCTGGGAGGAGCAGCCGGTGGAGGCAGTCTGGGCCATCGCGGCGCTGAAGGCGGTGGCCAGACCAAACGTGGCACAAGCAAAAAACGGCACAACCAATCGCTTCAATGCAGTCGTCCACCTTCCCAAGCAGCCATCTATCAGCACGTATTTTAGCCCCGGATCTCCTGATGTGGTGAGACTTAGGCGAGAAACCGTCGAGCGCGCAGCGACTTACCAGGTCTTCACATACATCCAAATCAAGCCAGATTGAATCTTCATTAGAGGTTTTGTTGACAGGAAGGCTGGCTTTGATGCAGGACGTTTGGCTTGTCTGCACGGAGCTTTGACTTAACGCAATTCACGAGGGAATCGATGCGGAGCAACCTCGCCGCGAAGGAGAACGTATGCTGCTGATTATCCTGATTATTTTGCTTCTGGTTTTTGGATTTGGTGGCTACCGCCTCGGACCTGGAATCGGATACTACGGCGGCGGCGGCATCAGCTTGATCATTCTGATTGTTATCATCCTGTTGCTGCTGAGAGTTATCTGAAGCGGGCCCTCGAACTGGGCGCAAGCTTTTCTCGGGCCAGCGGGCGCTCTGTCAGGCAGAGTGTGTTGAGATGCGAAAACGGTGATTTTCCCCAGACCGCCCTGGGGCCCTCCCCCGAGGTACCAGAGCATCCATCTGTAGAAGATCACCGTTGGGGCAAAGATTACAGTTTTTCGGGTTCGCCTGGGGCAACTCAGTGGTAACCATCCCATAAATTAATCTGGGCCGGAAGCTTGCCGTCGGAGTTTTCTTTTTTTTGTTATTTTTCGAAATGGCGCGGTCTGAGCCTGAGTTTCATTGCATCAGAAGGCGTTAGAGTAAATAACATGGCTGACGCAAGCTCTGTGGCTCTCCCCTATTCCGACGCCGTCGTGTTTTTTGGCGCTACCGGCGACCTCGCCTACAAACAGATCTTTCCCTCCCTGCAAAAGCTGGCCAAGCGCGGAAAGCTGGCTGGGCCTGTCATTGGCGTTGCCAAGGCAGGATGGAACCTGGAACAACTAAAGCAACGGGCGCAAGACAGCGTCGAAAAACATGGGGGACTCGACCCCGTCGGCTTTCCTCTCCTCCTCAACAAGCTCCGCTACGTCGACGGGGACTATAAGGATGCGCAGACGTTTGCCGCGGTACGCAGAGAACTCGGTGATGCAAAGCACCCCATTCACTACCTCGCCATTCCCCCTGTCCTGTTTGGCGTGGTTCTGCAGCAGCTAAAGGCGTCAGGCTCGTCGCAAGGCGCACGGGTGGTGATTGAAAAGCCCTTTGGCAACGACCTGGCTTCTGCGATGGCGCTCAATAAGACGGTGCATGAAGTTTTTGCGGAAGAAGATGTTTTTCGCATCGACCACTACCTGGGCAAGAACACGGTGCAGAACGTGATCTTCTTTCGTTTTGCCAACTCGTTTCTGGAGCCGATCTGGAACAGCCTCTACGTAGAGAGCGTGCAGATAACCATGGCGGAGCAATTCGATGTGCTGGATAGAGGAAGCTTCTACGACGCCGTGGGAACGGTGCGGGATGTAGTGCAAAACCATTTGCTGCAAGTGCTCAGCAATATCGCCATGGAACCGCCCCCCACCCTTAGCATCGAGAGCTTGCGCGACGAGCGGGTCAAAGTACTCAAAAGCGTCCAACCGCTATGCGATAAGGATGTGGTTCGCGGCCAATATAAGGGGTATCTCGATACCCCGGGGGTCAAACCGGGGTCCAAGACCGAGACCTATGTGGCTTTGCGGCTGACGATCAACTCCTGGCGCTGGAGAGGGATTCCGTTTTTCGTCCGGGCGGGCAAATCGCTGCCGCTGACAGAAACCGAAGTAGTCGCGAAACTGCGGCCGCCGTGCCCCATCTTCTCGGCGGAGGCTCCGCCTCCCAACTACGTGCGCTTCCGGATCAGCGGTGATCCGGTGATCGCGATCGGCGCTTCGATCAAGGCCGCCGGCGACCAGTTGCGCGGCTGCCCTATCGAATTGGTCGCCGACCAGGAATGTGGGGAAGACACGATGCTGCCCTACGAGGAACTCCTGGGGGACGCCATGGCCGGCAACCAGACCTGGTTTGCGCGCGAAGATTACGTGGAGGAGGCATGGCGGATTGTGGACCCGATTCTGGACAATACTAACGTCTCTGAATACCAGCCCGGGAGCTGGGGTCCTGCGGAGGCGAATAATTTGATTGGGTCGGTTGGAGGTTGGTGGGATCCCAAGTAGCGATCAGGCGAGGGCATCCTGGAGCCGAAAGAGTGAGCCTACGCGATGGGAAGGGCGGCTGCTGAGGTTCTGCCAGTCGCCGGCTTCCGCGACCCGGCCGTTTTCGATTACGTAGATCATATCCGCGCGCTGAATGGCGGAAACCCGGTGGGCTATCAACAGCACGGTCGTCCGGCCTTTTAGCTGATCGATGGCGTCCAGGATTCGCTTCTCGTTGTCGAAGTCGAGGGCGCTGGTGGCCTCATCGAGAATGAGCAGCCCAGGTTTACGGAGCAGGGCGCGAGCCAGTGCGATGCGCTGTCGTTGTCCGTGGGATAGCAGCATCCCGCGGTCCCCCATCGTGGTATCCAGTCCCTGCGGTAATTCAAAGACGAATTCAGCCGCCGCCAGGGCGAGACTCTCTCGCATTTCCTGCTCCGTGGCCTCCGGATTCGCCCAGCTCATGTTGGCGCGAACCGTGTCGTGAAAGAGCACCGTATCCTGGGCGACGTAGCCGACGTGGCGGCGCCAGGCCCTTGCCGCCTGCGGCGTTAACTCGGCGCCATCGACCAGGACCCGGCCCGTGCCGGGGGCTAGCAGGCCATTTACCAGGTCGGCGACGGTGCTCTTGCCCGCCCCCGACGAGCCTACGATGGCGGTGACCCTTCCCGCGGCGATGGTCAGCGACAAATCCTGCAACACCAGGGGCCGGCCGGCCTCATAGCGGAACCCAACTCGTTCCAGACGGATCTCATGGGCCAACGACGGCCCGGGACCCGGAGCGCCAGGAACCTCAGCGTTGGCCACGCATTCGCTCATAAATCTTCATCAGGTTTTCAAAGGCTGGGAGCTCGCCGAGGAAGCCCTGTAACTGGCTTTGCGCCGTTGCCAGCCGAGGGAAGAGACGGGTAAAGACGGCCAGCAAAAGAAGAATGGAGGCGGGGGCCACATTGAGGATTTGCAGGGAAGCGAAAATGATCGCGCCCAGCAGGATAAGCGAGCCGGCTTCAAACCAGAAGGCGGCGGCTGCCTGGCTGCGGGCGCTCTCCAGGGTCTGCTGCAAGGCGGTCGACTGAAGCGATGAATACATTGCAAGATCGCTGGTCTGCGCATCGTAGAACTTCATTGCTTTCAGATTCTGCAGGTGTTCGGTGGCTGCTGAGTAGACCTCGCTCACGCTCTCTGACACGGCGGTGCCGCTCTCATGGACGGCGCGCATCCAGCGGCGGGAGACCAACAGCAGGATGGCTCCGGTTGCCAGTACTAACGAGGTCATGCCTGCGGAGAGCTTGAGGGCGATCGCGATATACACCAGGGCGAGGATGGCGTTGGCCAGCGTGCCGATCAGGAGATAAGTGCAGGTGGAAACCCGGGTCAGCTCGGCAGTGAGCGCATGGGTAAAGTCAGAGGAGCGGCGACGCACCAGGAACAGCCAGTCGGCGTTGATGATGGCCTGGTAAAGGCTGTCTGCCCAGAGACAGCTCATAGCCGAGCGTGGTACGAAAGGTGAGCACCGACTGCACCCGGCTGAAGAGCGATCGCAGCGCCATGAGCAGCATAAAGATCAGGAGCAGTGACGCAAGCCACAGCGAGGGCCGCAGTCCGCTGCGCACCAGCAGGTCGCGTACCTCTCCGGTGTAGTGGCCCACGTGCCCCTGGTTGGCCAGGTTAAACCCGGCCACCTGCAGGATGGGGAAGAGCAAAGCTACGCCCAGGCCTTCTGTCAGCGAAGTGACGGTCATGATGACCACGGCCGCAAGCAGCTGCCAGCGCGCAACCCGCAACAAGCTGGAAATATATTGCAGAAAGTTGCTCTTGGAAGAGGCAGCGGAGGCAAGCGCGGCGAGAGTCCTCTGCCCATGGGGAGTGGCAGTGGACTTGCTGGGGGACTCCGGCATGGTTCAAACGATAGCAGAGGCAGGGTGGGCTGGAGATTGGCAACGTGGGCACGGGTGTGAGCCTCTGGCATGACAACGGAGGACGGGTTTCGGAGATCAAGAACCTGAGCCTGTCTGTAGAGAACCGGGGCTTACGAGGTGGTATCGGTGTGCGTTGTGCCAGGATGGGCTGGAGATTGGCAACGTGGGCACGGGTATGTGCCTCTGTCATGACAACGGACGACGGGTGCCCCACATCTCGCTCGTTTTTCGCGAGATGTGGGATTCCACGGTGCTAAACCAGTAAGCGTTCGGTTCCCTATAGGCAGTTAAAGGTCTAGATTCGTGGTATCCCACATCTCGCGAAAAACGAGCGAGATATGGGGCACCCGTCGTCCGTTGTGGATTTGGAGTTCTCAATTGGGAGCGATATGTTGCTAACATTTCATCAGTCATGGCGAATTTGAGTCTCACATCGACCGTATGTCATACGCCCAGCCAGGTAGCCGCGGATGTGGCAGGGGAGACGGTGCTCATGAGCCTGGAACGCAGTCGCTGTTACGGACTGGGCGGGATCGGAAGCGAGATCTGGAGCAAGTTGGGATCACCGGTGCGGGTGGCGGATCTGATCGAAGAGTTCAACGGACGCTACGAGGCTGCTCCCGGCGTTATCGAACGCGACGTGCTCCAGATGCTCACGCAATTGGCGGCCGAGGGCCTGATTAAAGTCAGCTAAGAGTCCGCTCGTTCCTAGTCCCGCAAACTTGACAAATCGATAGCAGAACGCAAGAATGCCCGCTGTTGGGTTTTTCAGTAGGCGGCATGTCATCTCACAATGTGGTACAAGCCGGCGGCAGTGTTTATAAGCTGCAAGCACTGGACCGCGCCTTTGCGGTGCTCGATCTTCTCGCCACCAGCGCCTCGTCACTGGGGCTGGGCGAAATAGCCGACGCCCTCGGATTACACAAGAGCACAGCGCATCGTTTTCTGATGGTGCTGGAACGGCACCGCATGGTGGAGCGCGCCCAGGCGGGTAAATTTCGCCTCGGGTTGCGGTTGTGCGATCTTGGCAGCCGCGCTATCGAACAATTTGATCTGAGAGAGCGCGCCCAGCTCCATTTGAAGACGCTGGTGGCCGAGGTGGAGGAGACGGCGCATCTGTGCATCCTGGAAAAGACGCACATGGTGTATATCGACAAGCAGGAGCCCGAGCGCAGCATCCGCATGATCTCGCGGGTGGGGGCGAGCAGCCCCATCCACTGCACGGCTGTTGGTAAGGCGATCCTGGCGACCATGCCGCGCGCCCGGGTGGAGGCGCTGTTACCGGATCTCCGGCTGGAACGGTTCACGCGACGAACCATGACTAGCCGGGAGGCACTGTTGAAGGAGCTCGAGCGCACCAGCCGCCGCGGATACGCGGTAGACGACGAGGAACGCGAAGAGGGAGTGCGTTGCGCTGGTGTCGCTATTCTCGATGGGCGAGGGGAGGCGGTGGCGGCGGTAAGCATTTCCGGCCCTTCGTTCCGCGTGACCATGCAAAAGATTCCCCAGATCGCCGGTAAGCTGATGACCTGTGTGAAGGGGATTCAACAAGACCTGGGATATACACCGCTATCACGCTAAAAAGGAAGAGGACCATGGAAGAGTTATCGATCAAGGGCGCGGAGACGAGCCGCTGGGACTGCGTAAGTTTAGGGGAAGTGATGCTGCGTCTCGATCCGGGCGAAGGCCGGATCCACACCTCACGGGTATTTCAAGCCTGGGAGGGCGGGGGAGAGTACAACGTGGCGCGGGGGTTGCGCCGTTGCTTCGGTATGCGCACCGCGGTCGCGACTGCTTTTGCCGACAATCCCATTGGCCGGCTGGTGGAGGATTTTATTTTGCAGGGAGGTGTCGATACTTCCCTGATTCGGTGGGTCCCCTACGACGGCATTGGCCGCACGGTACGCAACGGCCTCAACTTTACCGAGCGGGGCTACGGAGTGCGTGCGGCCGTCGGCTGCTCGGACCGGGGCAACACCGCAATCTCACAGACTAAACTGGGAGACTTCGACTGGGAGGCCATTCTGGGGCCGCACAATGGAGCTCGCTGGCTCCATACCGGAGGCATCTTCGCGGCGCTCTCGCCTTCGACTCCCGAGGTCGCGGTCGAGGCGATCGACACCGCTCGGAAGTATGGGACCATCACTTCTTTTGACCTCAACTACCGCGATTCTTTGTGGAAATCCATTGGGGGCAAAGCGAAAGCGCAAGAGGTGAATCGGGAGTTGGTGAAGAAGCTCGACGTCCTGTTCGGCAACGAAGAAGATTTTTCCGCAATGCTGGGCATCAAGCTGGAAGGAGTGAAGGAAGATTTCGACGAGTTGCCGGTCGCCAGCTACGAGAAGATGCTGCGCGAAGTCGCTGCTTCTTACGGCAACCTGAAGTTGGTGGCAACCACCTTACGCACGGCGCAAACTGCTTCCCGTAATGCCTGGGGCGCGATGGCGATCTACAAGGATGAAATCCTGTACGTGCCCCAGCGGGATATCGACATCCTGGACCGGGTTGGGGGTGGCGACTCCTTTGCCTCCGGCTTGATCTTTGGCATGCTCATGGGAAAACCCGCCGCCTGGGCAGTGGCGTGCGGGGTGGCACACGGGGCGCTCGCCATGACCACCCCGGGCGACACCAGCACTGCGTCTCGCGCCGAGGTGGAGCGGGTGATGCTTGGGGGTTCGGCCCGCATTGCTCGCTGATTTATAGAATTTACGACTCAGGTCAAAGGAAAAAGCATGTCGAAAGAAGTGCAACAACGACTGGAAGCCGCAGGAATTATTCCTGTGTTAAGGGCCCGCTCCGCGAAGGAAGCGATGGGCGTGGTCGAGGCGATGGTGGCCGGGGGCATCACCGTCATGGAAGTCACCATGACGGTACCCGGTGCGATCGACGTATTGCGGGAGTTGAAGCGCAGCTACGGCGACAAGCTGCTATTGGGTTCGGGCACGGTCACGGATGGAGCAGAATGCGTCGCCACCATCGAAGCCGGCGCGGAGTTTGTGGTGAGCCCAAGCCTGCACCTGGACGTGATTGCAGAAACCAAGGCCCGGGACAAAGTCTCGTTGCCCGGCGCACTCACGCCCACCGAGGTGATTACGGCGTGGCGGGCGGGGGCGGATTTCGTCAAGGTGTTCCCCTGCTCGGCGATGGGGGGAGCCAGCTATCTCAAGTCGCTCAAAGCGCCGTTCCCATTTTTGCGGCTGGTGCCCACCGGCGGGGTCACGCTGCAAACCGCGGCCAGCTTTCTGGAAGCGGGCGCCTCGGCGCTGGGGGTAGGCGCGGATCTGGTCAATGTTGCAGCCATCGCGGATGGGAAGCCTGAGGTGATCACCAACGCGGCCAAGGCGTACCTCGAGGTCGTCGCGCGCACACGAGCGGCGGCGAAAGCGTAAACTGCTCTTCACTTCAAGGAAAGAAAAAGGTATACGGCAAATGAGATGGACCGCATTCGTTCTATTGACCGCCGGCATGGTGACCGCATCCGCGCAGTGGGCGTTGGCACAGGAGGCGACCCCGGACCGGTACTCCCCGGCTGAATTGATGGCGATGGAGAAGACGCTGGAGCAGAAGAAGGACGCTTCTGGACTGGCCACTGAGACGCTAAAAAAGTATTCGACCGACTACAGCATGTTGGCCTTCCGCAGTCAAAGCGGAAAGGCTGAGCTGCACGAGAAATTCGCCGACTTCTACGTCGTGGTCGATGGCAACGCGACTCTCGTTTCCGGCGGTCACATCCTGAACGGTGCGCCGTCCGCCCCGGGCGAAGTGCGGGGCGATTCCGTACAGGATGGCAAGGAGATGAAGCTGAAGAAGGGCGATATTGTCCATATACCAGCGAATATTCCTCATCAGCTGGTGCTGGCTAAGGGCGATACGTTCCAGTACTTCATTATTAAGGTGCAGGAAATTCAGTAGCGGGTTAGAGTGCCGCGCCTACGGCGCTCAATCACGACCGTTTGAAGACCCAGCCCTTCCGGGCTGGGCTCACGTTTGGCGGTCGGCCCTCCGGGCCTTGACGATGCGATGCATAAACCCGGGCGTATGACCGTTGTGTTGCGGAAAACCTTCGAGATAGCGTTCCCAGCAAGGCGATGCCCCGGCACGCTGCCGCGAGTGGGTTAAGGTTAGCCGGCCTCCGCTCCCGGTAGGCATCCCATCGGAAGATTCCTGCACAGCACGAGCCCGAGCGAGCTGTGGAAACACAATCAAACCCCGAATTGCAGCGGAAACGAGCATCCTCTGATCTACCGCGTTGTCAAGGCCCGGAGGGCCGCCCGCTAAACGTGAGCCCAGCCCGGAAGGGCTGGGTTCCAATTGACAACCATCCGAGCGCCGTAGGCGCGGCACCCTTCCTACCTTACGCTGAACGCCCCGTACCCATTGGAATCCAACGGAGCAGAGCCTACATGAGAGGTGGCCAAACCAGGCTCGACTGGGACATTACTTGAGGTGGCCAGACGATGCTCGATCGGGGGATCGTGACGTGTTGCCAGAGCAAGACCAGGACGGTCAAAGCGAGTAGCCAGAATACCGTTACCTTGACGTGAGCCATTTTCGAGAACCCTAAGGGAAATTCTATCTCTTGAGAGATTTCCCCATGGGCATCAAGGTCCAGGAAGTGTATGAGCGGGTTAGAGTGCCGCGCCTACGGCGCTCAATCACGACCGTTTGAAGACCCAGCCCTTCCGGGCTGGGCTCACGTTTAGCGGTCGGCCCTCCGGGCCTTGACGATGCGATGCATAAACCCGGGCGTATGACCGTTGTGTTGCGGAAAACCTTCGAGATAGCGTTCCCAGCAAGGCGATGCCCCGCACGCTGCCGCGAGTGGGTTAAGGTTTGCCAACCCGTGGTCTGGGTATGCGTTCGTCGGAAGGTTCCTGCACAGCAGGGGCCGCTAGCTGCGGCTTTGGCTAGCCCGAGCGACGTATGGAAACACGATCCAACCCGGAATTACAGCCGAGACGAGGCATCCTCTGATCGACCGCGTCATCAAGGCCCGGAGGGCCGCCCGCCAAACGTGAGCCCAGCCCGGAAGGGCTGGGTCACAAACGGTCGTGATTCGGAGCGCCGTAGGCGCGGCACCCTTCCTACCCAAACACATATTTGGGATCGTACGATACGCCGGCATTTTTCAACAGTTCGAGGAACTCCTCGTCGAACGTCATTTTCTCGTGGTGTTTACGCTGATCGCGAATGTAGGTGGTGACCGGTTCGAGCTGCGAAACACTTACGCTGAATGCCCCATATCCGTTTTGCCACTGGAATCCAAGGCCACGTTCGTGCAGGAATCGCGAGGAGTTTGTTTTGAAGAGATTGATCGCGTTTGCCAACGACATTGTTGCAGGCAGCACGAAGAGAAGGTGGCTGTGGTTCGCCATTCCTCCCGCGGCCACGAGCGGGATGTTATGCCCGGCTGCGATAGCCGCAATAAAAGAATAAAGACGTTTCTCGAATTCCGGTGGGATCAAATTCCTTCTGTCTTTGGTGCTGTAGACGGCGTGGACATGGTTATTGGAATAAGAATGGCTCATTGGCGTTTCCGGGTTTCGGGCGGGATAACTTGTAGAGTGGCGCGCCTCCGGCGCTCAATCACGACGTTGGAAGACCCAGCCCTTCCGGGCTGGGCTCACGTTTGGCGGTCGGCCCTCCGGGCCTCGGGGATGCGGTACCCCGCATCTGCCGGGGGATGGGCTAAGTTTGCCCTCGCTCTGGGTATGGTTCGCCGGCCCTCCTACTTCGCCGTCTTGCCGACCAGCGCATGGGTAGTGATGGCGCTGCCCAACGATCTGCCTTGTTTCGTAAAGAGGATCTTGGACCCCCCGTCGTTTGCGGCCAGGATGAGTTCATCATCAAGGTGCAGGAAGTGAATGAGCGGCCAGAGCCCGCTCATAAACTTCGACTGTGCGGGCGGCCATGGCGCTGGCCGTGAATTGCGCGCGCCATAAACACTGCCCCGCGCTGCCCATCGCGACACGCAACGCGGGATCGGCAATCAGGCGAGCCAGCGCATCCCGCAGGGAGGCGACGTCTCCGTGGCCCACGAGCAGGCCGGTCTCATTGTGGCGCACAGATTCAGAGACGCCCCCCACATCGGTAGCCACCACGGGCAAAGCGGCACGCATGGCCTCGAGGATGCTGATGGGTAGCGCCTCGAAGTGGGTCGATAACACGAACATCTGCGCTTCCATCAGCCAACGGTTTACATCGGCTTCCGGCGGCAATATGCGGACCCGGTTGCCAAGATGGAGCGCGTCCACCTGCGCGAGCACGCGCGGCTCCAGATCCCCGGCCCCAATCAGCAGCAGGTTCCATTCCATGCTTCGCAAGCCGGAGAGCGCCTGCAGGAGCGTCGTGTGATCCTTTTGCGGTGCGAAGCGCGCTACCATCACGATCAACGGCGGTTGGGCATCGATCGGCCGGGCGCGGGTCAAGGGAACTTCCGCTATCCCGTTGCGCACCATCTCCAGGGTTTTTGCCGGACACACACCCAATTGCCTGGCATACTCCCGCTCGAACTCACACACGTTGATGACGCATGTGCCGAGCCGGCCGGCGAGATATTCGGCTCCGCAGAAAAGCGGATTCGGCTGGAGCGAGGTGCGATCGAACATAGACCATCCATGCGGGGTAAATACACTGGGGATGTTATGCAGCCGTGCGGCCGCGCGTCCCAGAGAACCAGCCTTCGCTGTATGCGCACATACCAGGTCCGGCTTCAGCCGGCGCAGGCCCCACCATAGCTGGGCGAATGCCGCCAGATCGAGGTGCGGCCGCAGCGGGCGAACCAGGCTCCGCACCTGCAACCATGGGATCCCTTCCTGCCGGAGCTGCTCGGTAAATATGCCCGGCGCTCCCGTCATTACGGTTACTTCATGGCCAAGCCTGCGCAGCTCCAGCGAGAGCTCGCGCACATGACTTTGCGCTCCGCCGAGAACGTCGCCACGGGTCAGCACGTGAACAATCTTCATGCGCGTCCCTGTTTGTTTCTTGTTCTGCGTAACAGAGAAGATGGGCGGAAGCTTTCGTTCGTCGGGCAGCCGTACCAGGCGGAGAGCAGGTTAAACAGGTGGCGCCACTCCGAAACCTCTGCTGCAGTAGGTGCCTTAGCGGCCTGATGCCCAAAGCGGCATTCAATACCCCCAAGCAGAGCGATGCAATTGGCCACAAGCCTGGCGCCGGAGATCATCAGAAGGTGCAGCTTCTGCCAACCGTTCCCCACCACGCCGGGCTGCTTGCAAACGTATTCGATGTGCAGCAGCTTGTACCGGAAAAGCTTCTTGAGCGTGATCCGTTCCCGCCGGTATCCCAGGAGAACCCAGGGCAGGTTGGCGAAGTGGCTAAGCTTGTAGCTGCGCAGCAGCAGTTCCTGATCCTGTGCCAGCCAGGCGCTCTCCTCGTATCGCCAACGGCGAAACCACTCCGTGCGCCCCATCCAAAGCGGGTGCCATAAGGGAAATCCCCGGAAGGGAGAGCGAGTGATACCTTCATGATCCAGAGCTGGGCTGAAGCGCCACAACGCGCGGCCGTGTCTGCCGAAGACCATGGCGCCGGCGCTGCACAGGTCTACCGGGGGATGAGTTTCCAGGAACGCCAGCTGATGCGCCAGCCGGTCCGGGTAGGCGATATCGTCGGCATCCATTCTGGCCAGGTACTTGCCGCGCGCCCGATCGATGCATTCGTTCAGACGGGCCGCGAGCCGGCGCCGCTGCCCGTCACTCCAGCAGATGATGCGCGGGTCATCGAAGCTACGCACGATGGCCAGGCCCTGATCGTCCGAACCGTCGTCGCAGAGCAGCAGCTCAAAGTTGTCGTAGCTCTGATTCAGGATGGAGCGAATGGAGAGCTCCAGGGTGGCCGCGCTGTTGTAAAAGGGCATGGCAATGGTAATGACAGGGTTTCGCATTGGATCCTAAATAGGGTTCGGTAGGGAGTGACCCCGGGGCAATGTTCCCCCCAGGGACTGAAAGAGGGCGGCATACTGCCGGGCTAACCGGTGCAGGCTAAAACGTTCCTCCACCACGGCGCGACCGGCGGCGCCCATGCTCCGGCGCAGGTTGGCATTGTCCAGAAGAATGGTGAGTGCGTCGACCCACTCCCGCTCACAAGCGGCGCTGAGGCCCACCTCGCCCAGGGCAAGCACCTCGCGATTCATTCCCGCTGCCGTGACCACAACCGGCAGGCCCGCGGCCATATAGCACAGCATTTTGTAACTGCATTTGCCGTTGCACCAATCGGAGTCGGCGAGGGGCATCAACCCGATGGACATGCGGTCGAACGCGGCCTGCTCAGTCCGCGGGGTCCAGCGTTCGAACTCGATGCGCGATTCGGGGAGCAGCTTGAATTGGGGTGGCCGGTCGGCGACGATGAGCAGCTTCGCGTGGGCGCTGTGTTGTAAAACCCGTAGCAGGGCTCCCTCGATCGCATAGAGGAAGGGAAAGTTGCCGCTGGTGCCGGTCCAGCCCATGACCACGGCGGACGGGTCGCCGGGACCGTGGCCGGCCCCATCAGGCGGAGGATTTCGGTGCGGCCGATACCAATTGGTATTGACGGCGGTGGGAATAACGGTGACGTTCGCGTTCCAACGGGAAAAATGATTGGCCAGAAAATTGTTGCCGCACACGATCAGGTCGCTGTCCATGGCCAGGTAGCGGGCGCGGTGGCCGCCCGTATTCAGCCAAACGGCATCATCTACGTCGAGAACGATGGGACGCTTCGCCATTGCCTGGAGAGGGGTAAAGGCGGGGAGCAACTGGCGGGATACCCAGGTCACGTCAGCCTTCCATGAGCAGGTAAGCGCGGCGGTGCGCGCCGCCGCGGTGGCTGCCATCCAGAAGGGGCGGAGAGCGATCTGCTGCGGCAGTATGTTGCCCCAGGGGAGGGGGTACTCGCGCACATCAATGCCCAGCCGATGGAGCGGGACTATGTATTGCCGCACGCGCGCCCTGGCGCTGGGTACCATCACTCCGCCGGTGTAGGCTGCTATGCGCATGGCTGGGGCCTCGACTCCTCCACGCTCGTCCAGCGGGCATGAGCGTGATGAGCGATGCTGGGAGCGAAGTAGACCAGTGTGGAGACTCCCCCCGTCTTGATCCAAAACATGATTTGAGCAAAATATTCTTCGGAGAAGATGGTCATCACCGTGGCATAGACAAACGCTCCCAGCGTGAACACCGCCCAGCATTCGCCATGGATGGCGCAACGGTAAACATAGGCGCTGAGAAACCCCACCAGGAACATCAGCCCGATCACCCCGGTCATGCCGCCATGATCCATGTAGTAGGGCAGGAATGCGGTATAGACGTTGGTTATCTGAGTCGGGGAGATTTTTGTGTACTCAAGGTTTCGGTCACGTTCCGAATACGTGGCGCCAAATCGATTCAGGATTCGCTTGGCGAATTTCCCCAGATCCCAACCGTATCGGAGCTCAGGATTTTGCCGATTCTGGTCAAAGGCTATGATGCCGCCAAGCCAGTAGGTGCCAAATCCTTCCGCGACATGGGGAAGATTGTCAACCAGAGAGGCGGCCGGATCCGCCCCGTACTTGCTCATCGAAATCTGGCCCACAGAGAAGACCAGGAGAAACACCAAACCCATGATCCCCAGCAGCCGCAGCGGCGCCGCGCCCCTGCTGAGCCAGAGGATGACGATCGAGCTGATGAGCAGCAGGAGTACTTCGGAGCGAGCGCCATTCAGCAGTTGATATCCACCGGCCAACAGGACGAGGGAGAGGGTGCGGACCTTTCGCCTGCCGGTGTCTGCGTATTCATACACGGCGATCAGAGCGATGATGGTAAGGAAAGGCAGAATGAATGACTCGATGGAAAGGGCTTCCTGGCCGGATACGTGCGCCTTGCTGGTGGCGATACGGATTTGTCTCCACAGGCTTTCCCGGGGCGCAATGGTTTCGCTCAATTGTTTGAAATACAGATAGGAGAATGGGAGGTTCAGCCAGAAACCTATCCATGCCAGGGTCAGCCATCGCTCGATCTGCACACGCCGCCTCGCGCGCACATTGGCCAGGGCCCACCTCTTGCGGCAAGGCGCGGCCACAGCGCAGATGCCTCCGAGAGAGAAGGCGAGAACGCCGGTCAATACGATTTCATTGGCGGTGTTGGTGAGGGGGAAATAAATATTTCCGCACAGCCATAGGGTAAAGAGCGTGATGGTCCAGACGATGCCCAACGATGCCGGCGGAAAGAGGACCGAGCGCCCGTAGCGGACCATCGCCACGCTCCACAACGCAAGCAGTGCAACCGTAACCGGCAGTGTCATTCTGCGCTCCCGGGAGTATTCGGGGCTTTACCGGCTGCAGAAAGAGTTCTCTCCACGAAGGGCACGGCTTCACAGGTTGCGGAAAAAGTCTCTACCAAAGGAAGAAGTGCTCCCTCAGTGGCTAAACAGGCTGCGGAAAAAACTTCGACGAAGGGCACGGCTTCAGCCGTGCCGTTGAGTTCTAAGCTATCCGCGGCTTTAGAAGCCGCTGAGGTACGGCTTTTTGCTGCCGTTTCCAAGCGACCGAGCGCGCGAGGAATGACAAAAATGCGTACCCCAGGGGCTAAAGCCCTCATCAATTCGATTCTTGTACGGCACGGCTGAAGCCGTGCCCTTCGTACAAAGCATTTTTCCGCAGCCTCTTCGGCCGTGCCGAAAATCTCATTTGAGGTACGTGGCTTTGGCCGCTGGGGTACGCTCTTCCGGACTTGCAGGTCGTAGCCATTCATTGTTGGGTCCTCTAATGCGGTAAAAGGATGTACCTCAGGAGCTTCTATGAGAGCGTGTGTGAGAACCGGAAGAGAAACAGCAGATTTCCGTAAGGCAGAAACCGGTTAGGTGCTGCCGAGCGTGGTGTAGTAACGCTCGTAGGCTTTGTAGGTGACATCGGTGGCGATGGCCGACTGGTTTAACACGATCCCGGCGACCGATACGTTAACCCGGCGAAGAGTCTCTACGGCTCCGCTGAGCGCCTTCATCGGAGTCTGCCCACTACGCACAGCGAGCACAGTTACTTCTGCCGCAGCGGCCAGATCCAGAGTCTCAGCGCAACCCAGCAATGGGGGTGAATCCAGAACGACCAGGTCGAAGTCTTTAATGGCCTGGGTCAGGATTCCCCGCATCTGTGGTCCGATCAGCGACAGTGCCAGGGGCATCGGCAACCCGGAGCCGAGAACGGAAAGATTGGGTCGACCGGGGACGGGACGAGTGGCCAGGCTCCAATGGCTTCTGTGTGCAAGCACCTCCGCCAACCCGGCATCGGGTTCCAGCCGAATAAGTTTTTCAATGGTCGGTTGGCGCAGGTCGGCGTCGATCAACAGCGTGCGTTTGCCTTGTTCCGCGTTCACCATGGCGAGAGAGAGCGCGACCGTCGATTTACCTTCGCCCGGCAAAGCGCTGGTAACCAGGACGCTTCTGGGCACATTGGACTGGACGGAGAGCATCAGGTAACCGCGCAGGTGACGCATGCCCTCGTCAAAGAAGCCGCCGCGCAGGCCGCGCCAACGGCTGCCTGCGATGCACAACCCATCCGGACCGACAGCGAGCCGAAGCTGCATATCGGCCACCTGGGGCAGGGAGCAGACAACGGGTATGCCAAGCGCCTCTTCCACCACCTCGGCCTCTTTCGCCGTCATGTCCGTCAATTCCACTGAGATCACATAAGCAGCACATGAAAAGACAAAGAAGGCCATGGAAACTCCAACAATCAATGGCCAATTGGGAAAGATGGGCCGGGCCGCCGGGCGGGCCGAATCCGCCAGCCGGATAATGTTGTTTTGCAATTCGGAATTGATGCCCGACTGCTTGATCTTGGCAAACAAATCTTCATAGACCCGTTCGGCGGTCTCCGCTTCGTGCTTGAGCTGCAGGTAATCAAAAGATTGAGCCGTCAGGTCGTCGACTTGTCGCTTGGTTTCGTCAACCGCAGCGGAGAGCATTCGCTCGCGCACCAGAGCCTGGCGATAGTCCACGCCTATGCGGCTGGAGACATTCTGACGGCTTTCATCCAGCGCCGCGCGGGCTTCGTCTACCTGGGCAGCTGCCTTGCGATACTCCGGATGCTGATCTCCGTACGTCGCAGCCACCATGGCCAGGTTAGCTTTGGCTACTTTCAGCTTCTCGACATCCCGGGTGAGATCGCTCGATTGAGCGGAGACCTCGACCTCCGGCAAGGAACCATCTTTTGCTTCGCGGAAGACAGCTTCTTTGGCGATACGATCAGCCTGCGCGAGGCTATTTTCGGTATTCAGCGCCTGGAGCCTGGCGACCAGGACGCTGGTCTTCTGTTCTGGATCGGCGGTTCCGAGTGCACGCTGATAGACCATCAATGCGCTGTGCGTCGACTCCATTTTTTCCTTCAGGTCGACAAGCTGCCGCTCCATTGAAGAGGTGAGACGTCCAGCTTCCTTGATGCGAGTATCGAAAATGTTTCGCAGGTAGGAATCGGCGATGGCATTCGCCGCATCTGCCGCCACCTGGGCATTGCGATCGCGATAAGTAATGGTCAGCAGGTAGGTGTTGGGCCGGCGTTCAATTCTGAGATGTTTCAGTACTATGGGCGCGTTCCTGATCGCATTTTCCTTTTCCGGCCCGTAATGCCAAAACCAATAGCGTCGAAATTGGTGCTCCCGTTGCAGCAGGTTGTAGCGCTCGGCTACGGGGCGCAAGATGGTATCGGCCTGCAGCAGGCTTTGTTGCGTGGCCATAAACTGATCGTCGCCGGTCGATAGCAAGCGGCTATCGCCTATCGTCTCCGGCGCCGCCTGGCGGTCGATGGCGATGGTTGCGGAGCCCGCGCTGACGGGGGGCAACAGGGTACATGCGAGGACCACCAGAAGAGTGAGCACTGTACTGAGCAGCACGATCATTACTCCGCGGCGACGCAGTATTCCCGCGTAGAAACTAAGTGGGCGCTGGGACTCACCGGGATCGCTCAGCCTGAGGTGCGGTTTGGGTATGGCAATCGAACCGGCCATGCGATCAGCTCCGATCTGGTAAGTACCTGGAGAACAAGATGTTATTTGTGACGCTGCAGGACAGCGTCCGCGAGCATGGTGGGGGGTCGGGTTAGTGCGCCCAGATGGCAGCCGATACGGCAGTGTTGCCCATGCCCGTAACATGGTTCAACACACTCGCGCTGGCTTTCAGTTTCCCATTGGTCGGAATGTAGAGGATGTCGTTGGCGGCAAGCTTCACATCCTGAGTCTTTCGATCCAGAATGCGTCGCAGCGGAACTTCTATTTCTATTTTTTGGGCGCTGCCCAGCTGCTCGCGGTAGATATAGGCTTTGTTGAGGCTGAAAGAGTCAAGCCCGCCGCTGAGCGCCAGCAGTTGGAGTACGGTGGTGTCCTGCAGATTCTGGAAGGGAAAGGCTCCCGGCCGCTTTACATTTCCCACCACAAAGACGCGCTCGCATTGGGGCACCCGAATCTGCGCGCCTGCAAATATCAGCACATTCAACTCCGGGTGCTCGCCGTCGAAGAGTTGGCGGACAGACAGTCGTTGGATGCTCCCGTTTGCCTGCTCCACGATAATCTCCGGGCCGGCCTCAGGCAGCAGGCCGCCCGCCTGGCTGAGAGCATTCAACAGGCGCAGGTTTCCTATCTCCTGAATGGTGGTTGGCGCCTTGACGGCGCCCGCGATGGTGACGTCGCGGCTCCGGTACTCGATCACGGAGACATCGACAACGGGGTTTACCAGCAGATGTTGCGTTCGAAGGGCGGCCGCGATCTCATTGCGCAGCGCGTCCGGCATCAGTCCTCCCGCGTGGATTGCAGTTCGCATCAACGGCAGGTTCAGATTTCCCTGCTTGTCGACCCGGAAGGACTGCGAAAGTTCCGGCGAATCAGAGACCGTCAGGCGTATAAGGTCGGAAGCGCCAATGGGCTGGAAAGGCAGATTGGCGCCCCCGATGGCTACAGGCGTTGCAGGGAAAGCTGGCCCGGGTGGGGGGGACGACAAGCGTTGTGCCACGGTGGCGATAGAGATCAAGGCCGGAAGAACCACTATTGCCACACCAGGTTTTCTCATGGGTCACGCTTGTGATTGCGCAAGAGTAGAGGGCAGGGATTAAACGAAAGCACAGACGATGATTAAATTCATCTCACGCGTGTGTGCAAAACCGCTTTACGGGCGGTAGCCGACGACCCGCGCAGGCACACCGGCGCAGATGGACATGGGAGGTAGATCGCTGGTGACCACGGCTCCTGCGCCCACCACGGCGCCTTCACCGATAGAAACGCCTGCTGTCACCACGGCATTGGCGCCGAGCCATACGTCGTCGCCGATGCTGACGGGAGCATCCTGTCCGGGTTGATTGCGAATCAGCTCGCCACGGGCTATGCCATGATTGGAAGAGAAAATCGACACGCAAGGGCCGAGAAGCACGTTGCTCCCGATCGTAATTGGCCCCGCGGGGGAAGCCCACACAGAACAAAGATGATTGATGAAGGAATGGTCCCCGATCTGGATCATCTCCGGGAACTTGAAGAACGCGGTTGGAGAAATCTTCACTCCTTTGCCCAGCCGTTTCAGTCTTGCCTTGCGCACGTAATTGCCGCCAGTGATAAAGGCCAACAGGTAGAGCCAACCTCTCACTGCCTCTGCGATCGACCGGATCACCCTTCCCCCTTTCGAAGTACAGCGTGGGGCCCCACGGCTTGCCGGGGCAGGCGGGGCGGCTGGCGATCGAAGTTGCGGATCGCTGTATCAGTCTGCCCTGTGTGCCCGGCTGTTTGACGATCACCGGCCGCGAGGGAGTCCCTCACCATGCAACTGTGGCGATTGCATTACGCGGCAGGGAGACGGAGATCTCCTGGCCCGCATGGACGATGCGAAAATCCTTGCCCTCTCCTGGATTGGTGATCACCAAAGCAAAACCGCCGTCCGGGTTCTGCACCGCCAGGTGGCGCAGGCCGGGTGCATCGCTCCAGCTGCCGATGCGAATGCTATTCCGCTGCAAATGTTGCGAAAAATGACGGAGCGCATGGCATTGACCACTCATCAAGAGGCTGCCGTCCTCCCTGAGTGTTACCAAACCACCGCAGGTGTAGGGGCCCAGGTTCGGTTTGCCGTGGGAATCGAGCATCAGGTTCCAGGTAATCGCGCAGCGGCACCAGTTCTCCAGGGCATCGGTGAAGACTCCGCCCCACTTGGCCCATTCCCTGGTGTACTCCGGATCATCGATAAAGCCGCCTCCTTCGGTCCAGTAGAACGGGATTTCGGGGTACTCCTGGTGCAGAATGCTCATTTGATCCGGTGTGCCCACGTATCCATGCCAGGCTACGCCGTCGCAATACCTGGCCAACTGTTTATCCTCGAGTTGCCAGGCCACTCGCGGATACAGGTTGTAGTTGTGATCGAGCAACCAGATCTGGGTTTGAGGGTGGTTCGCCCTCAGCCGTGGGCCCAGGTGATCGCGGACAAAAGCTGCTTCGAGCTCAGCGGACCAGCGACACGCCGGCATGCGTCCATCCTGACCGGCCTCGACCTCATTCTGAGAAGCGATGGCATGGATCGGCACCCCGGCCTCGGCGTAGCCTTGCAGAAATTTCTCCAGGTAGCGGGAATAGACATCGAGAAACTCCTCTGACATCCAGCCGCCCATCATGGAGCCGTTGGAAAATTCCCACAGAGAATGGGTGTAGGGGTCGAGATAGTTTTCCCTGGTCCGGCCGCCAAAGGTGGTTCCATAGGCCTTCATCCATCCCGGAGGGCTCCACGGGCTAGCGGTAAGAAAGAGATTGGGGTTGATTTGCCGGATCTCGCGCAGTATGGGCAGGATATATGCCTCATCATGCTTAAGGCTGAAGTGGTCCAGGTTCATGTCGTCGCGAACGTCGTCATAGCAGTAGACGCTGCGGGCGTAGTCGCTCGAACCGATGCAACAGCGGCCTATGCTCAGGTTCATCTGCTGGGGTGAAAACATCTCCGACAGGGCAGCATGGCGGGCGGGCGGCGGCATGCCGCTCAGCAGGAAGCACGAGGCGTCGGTGAGGGCCGCGCCAAAGCCGAGGATCGGTTGATACTGCCTCGTACTGTCGATCTGGATGGAAGCCCCAGGCGCATGGGCCATCGCTTTGGTCCAACACAGGGGTGGACGGGCTGTATGCTTCTCGACGACATCCGTAATGTAGAGGGTGGCGAATCTCTCCCCGCGCTGGGACCTCAGGCGGCGGGGCAATAAGGCAAATAGGGAGGACGAGGCCGCGCGGCGAAGAAAGGCGCGGCGGTCCAGCAACGACGGGATTAAGCCACCGAGCGCGACCCAAGGTCTAGGCATAGATGAAGATTGCTAAGGCGTAGCCTAATGCTGGACTCTAAACAATAATTGAGCTCGAGATTAACTATTTCTCACATCACCCAGGCCGATATTGGGGATAACATGCTGCAACCGATTGCATATTTAGAAAGATAACCTCCTATTATCGTCGACTAAGTCTGGCCGCTTTAATCTTCGCCCGCCGATGATTTATGTTACGTCGGTAATGCACCTCACAGGTCATTGCGGCG
Source organism: uncultured Acidobacteriaceae bacterium (assembly GCA_963750415.1). Taxonomy (GTDB): domain Bacteria; phylum Acidobacteriota; class Terriglobia; order Terriglobales; family Acidobacteriaceae; genus PALSA-350. Next base: position 857,744 of record CAVVQX010000011.1, on the reverse strand, counting down.
GCCATTGCTGCATATGAAATTGGCTTTTAGATTGTAGGTTTGTGGATAACTCGCCTGATAGCCGAGATGACTGTAGAGGACGGCGTTTGCTCGGTGCGCTCAGCCTTGAGTGACCCTCCAATACACCTGCGTTAGCGATGTACCGTTTGTGGAGGGCTCAATGAAAAGTATCTGGGTGCTCGCTGTTTTGAGCATGGGCATACCGGCGCAGGCCACGACTTATACGATCAATGCCGGCGCCAGCGCAGCCACTATTCAAGGAATTGTCAACACCGCCGGCTCTGGACCGGGCAATACCGTCATCTTCTCCGCAGGTTCCTATAGCCTTGCATCCACGGTGAAGCTGCCATGTTCGAATGGCACGATTTACACCGGGCCAAATGTGGGTGTGGTCACCCTGACCAATAGGCCGGTCGCGGTCCTGACGAACACCGTGCCAACGAGTTTTGCCCTGCAGACGAACAGCAACGGTACCTCGTTTACCGGGGGCCAGGGGTGCACGATCCAGTATTTATGCTTCTCTGGCACGCAAGGAGGCATTTACGTTACTCACCCGTCCTCGGGAATTGTCATCCAGTACAACTATTTCACCTTAAATAATCCTCCGGTGGGTGGCGGCCAGTCGCGACAGGCGATTTATCTCGATGGCTATCAAAACTCAGGTCCCGACCCTACCACCGGCGCATCCTATATAACCATTGTATGGAATGTCTTCTATGACAATTGCAGACTGATCAACGCTGAAGGGGGCGGTAATGGCAATGTCGACTCGGGCGGGTATTGCGCTGCGACCATGGTGATGGGCTACAACAATCACCTGGTTTGGAATAACAATACGGTGAACCTTATTGAACAGGGTCTTAAGTTAGTCGAACAAAGCGCAGCGCAACAGACCAGCTGGAACGTGGATGTTGAAAATAATAACCTGCAAGGCAACTCCCGGATCATGATTGAGTCGCAACAAGATACAAATGGTGTGGGCGCGTACAGTCACAACGCTTTTTATCAACCAAACAATCCCAACAACGGTACCTTCGAGCTATCTGTACCAGATTGGGCTGTCTCTGTATCTCCAACCCACAGTGCTGACGATGACGTATACATTGGCAATGTCCCGATCACCGGAGAAACGGGCGGCGGGGCTCATTATGGGATCGGTCTGGAGCTGGGTGGTCCGGGTAGCACGGCGACCAATAGCCTGTTTCAAGGCGGGAATGGACCAGAGACTTGCGGCGCTGGTGTGGGCTGCACCGGGTGGTGGATCATGGTGGGAGGGGCGTCTACCAACGCCACGATCACGGGCAACTACTTCTCCGGTACCGACATATGGAATGGTGCCGTGAATGATATTCGCAGGGCGGTGAGCTATGAGGATGGTGCTACGGCGTCTATTCCGGGTCTGGTCATCAGTTCTAATACGGTAGTCCAGACCAGCACAACTATTCCGATTGCGCCTCCCGCCATCTCCGCGGCCTCCGGCTCCGGCGGATCCACCATAACCCTCAGTGACAGCGACACCAAACATAGACTCACGTTCTTCTACACGACTGACGGCAGCACGCCCGCGATCTTTCCCCCCGGCGGTGCGGCGGGCAGTACATGGGTCTACACCGGAGCGTTTACGGTTCCGGCCGGAACTACGGTAAAAGCAATCGCCTCATGGGGACAGGGCGCCAATCAAGGGATTGTGTTTCCTTCCTTCGGTTACGTTCCCAGCAGTGTCACGACGCTTGGCGGCTCCATCGGATCGTTGGCGACCAAGACCCTGGTAAGCGGATATCTGCACGCCAACGCCAATACCATGGTGAAAGGCGGCACGCTGCAGTTCACTGCATATGGGGTTTACTCGGACAAGTCGGTGAGTCCTTTGCCGGATTCGGCAGGGAACAAAGTGACCGGCTGGAACACCAGCAACCACGCGATCGCCAAGGTGAGCACGCTTGGCCACGTTACGGCGGTGGGCACGGGAACGGTAAACGTACAAGCTGTGATCGGCAGCTTCAAATCGACACCCTGGACGGTGACGGTCGGCGGCGCCGCCCAACCTGCCGCCTCTGCTGCTACCCCGGCAGCTCCTGCCGCCGCTCGGGTCAACCAGGGAGTGGGTCCGGCGGTCTCCGAGGAGTCCGCTACCGCTGCCGGCGGGGCCGCTTCTCCGGCTGCTCCCGAAGCTGCGGCTTCTGCTTCCACCGAGCCAGCCCCCGCCGCCGCTCCTGCCGATTCAGCCCCTGCCGCCGCTCCAATTGGCAGCTCCTCGATTCCGATGGCCGGCCCAGCGCCGGCTGCTCCCGGGAAGGCACAGCCAGATGCCTTCCTGGGGCCATTATGGAGAGTAGTGTCGCCCGCCGGCGGCTCGGCCTCCATCTCGAACTCACATCTGTTCATTGGCGTTCCGGGAGGAAGCAATCACGACGCTCTACTTTCGCCTAACCAGGCTGTACGTGTGTTGCAGGCGATCGGCAATGCGAATTACGATGTGGCCATCAAAATAGATTCGCCGCTCTTTGCTGGGGATGCGAACACCAGTCAGGGGCTCATGGTGCTATCCGACAGCCAGAACTTTATCACCTTTGCGCTGGAGACAGACGGAAGCAAAATCGGCCTCAGTGCGCACACCGTCACCAACGGGGTCGCAACTACGGTGCTGGAGGATCAAGACCTAAGTCAATATCAGAATCCAATGTATCTGCGCCTGACGAGAAACGGCAGTACTTATGTTGCGTTCTACTCGACGGACGGGATTAGCTGGACGCAGGCGGTCACATTCACAGACACGCGGAGTATGACCGGGATAGGCCCCTTCGCCGGAAACCACAACGACACCCCTGCCAATGCTGTTCCTGTGGTCATGTCAGTCAACTGGTTCGACGTGCAGCAGTGATGCGTGAATGGCGCTGTCCAAAGTAGTTTTTTCAGCGGGACAGGAGATGACGCTTTCGCTGACCCTAAGAGCCCCGGGGGGAAGACACTGTCGAACGAAGGGCACGGCTTGAGCCGTGCCGTAAAGGATTTGCGCTTGACGGCTTTAGCCGCCGAGGTAGGCTTTTCGAGACCCATAGGGCAAAGTCATGTCTTTTCGCCTTTGAGTTCTCCATCGAAGATTGGAAAGACGTACCTCAGGGGCTAAAGAGTCTGCGTGAGAGCCAGGATTTTCGGGCAAAATCAATACGATTGTGTGTTGATAAGTACCCAAAATCAATACGAATATTGCGTGATTTTCGAGTTCTCACGCAGACTCTAAAGCCCCATCAGCGCCAGTGCTGTGGCACGGCTGAAGCCGTGCCCTTCGTCATCAACGCAACTCGAAACTGGTTGCGAGTTAGACCGCACCCTATCAACAGAAGGAACCTGATTTTTGTTCGGCTAAGCTCTCGTCAAAGCAATCAATAGGTTAAATCGTCAGAAAACAACTTCATCCGCTAATTTGGACAGCAGTGAATGGCCCGGCCGGCCGCCATTCCCGGTGGGAACATATCTAAGACGAGAGCGAGAGTTATTCTCGCCCCTATCTTCCTGGCGCGCGCATCTGCTCCACTACGGTAACGTCAATGTATCGAGAAGCTCGCAATCGATAGGCATTGTCCTCTTCCTCCGGCTCACCAGCTTTCACTGCGTGTTAGCCGGCAGCGTAACTCCAGTAATGCACCGCATTGGTAATTGCCGCCGCAGCCACCAAAGGACGATGGTGAGCACAGATGGCGGAGCTATTCTCCTGTGCTTCGCCGCCGGCTCGTCGAGCTTCCGGAGGCAAAGTGAGATATCGAAATCGAAGGACATGTCTGGGTATTCTTGTTTCCTCATTCATCTTCATGCTGGCCATGCACAGCGCCCGTGCCGGCGCCCCCGTCTCTGACCCGGGAGCTCCCATGGCAAGCAGTTTCCCGGGGCCGTTGTGGGAAGTGATCACGCCCAATGGGGGCTCAGCCTCAGTCGCGAACGCGCATCTGACGTTGGCGGTTCCCGGGGGCAGCAATCATGACGCGCTGCTGCCAACGAATCAGGCGGTTCGAGTGGTACAGCCGATCGGCAATGAGGACTTTGATGTCTCGATCAAGATCGATTCGCCGATCGTCGCGACGGATGCGAACACCAGTCAGGGTCTTATGGTGCTCGTCGATGACCGGGACTTCCTCACCTTTGCGTTGGTAACGGACGGAACCAATATCTCGCTCACCGCGCACAAGGTCAGCGCCGGGGTTACGGCCACGGTGTTCAACCAGGCCAGCTTCAACGAGTATCACAATCCCATTTGTCTTCGGCTAAGCAGGATCGGTAGCACCTACACCGCTTACTATTCCGTCGACGGCGTGGTCTGGGTCCAGGCGACCAGCTTCGTCGACACCAGGATACCGACTTCGATTGGTCCTTTCGCCGGCAATTACAACAGCACGCCCGCGAAAGCCGTTCCGGTGGTCATGGCCATCAACTGGTTCGACGTCCTGTGAAAGACGAAAACAAAGTTAAGAGAGAGCCCAGTCATGGTTAGAAAGAAAATTCTTGTGGTTGATGACGACCCCGATATGCGCTTAAGCCTGCACCTGCGCCTTACTGCCAACGAGTACGATGTGATTTCCGCGTCCGACGGAGTAGCGAGTATTGCCGAAGCGCGGAAACATGTGCCGGACCTGATGATTCTGGATCTCGGGCTGCCCGCCGGTGACGGCTTCAGTGTTCTGGAAAGGCTCAAGGTAAATGAGAAACTGTCGTCAATCCCGGTGATCGTCCTGTCGGGACGCGACCGCGTCGGTAACTGGGATCGTGTGCTTAAGGCAGGGGCGAAGACCTTTCTGCAGAAACCCGTAGCGAACGATAAGCTTCTGGCGGTGATTCGCTTGGTTCTTGCCGAACAGGATCACACTCCGGCTTCGGTCTACGATTTAACCGGGCCGGAGAACTGAACCCGGGAAATGGCTGAATAAGGGGCAAGGGCGAGAGGGTGTGAGGACTCCGAATGAGCATGCACTCCCGCAGGGACGACTTAAAGATTCGGTTATGTCAGCCGTCCCTGCGGGACCCACGGCAGGCCGGGGCAGGCTTGTTCGTCCATTCAGATCCCCCCAAGACTACGTCCAGGGCCTGCTGTTTCTATATTTTCTCGAGCCCCGGGGCATGATTTATCGAGTTTCGGTTTTGGGTTTTGCCCTGTATCAGGGCACGACTTCAGTCGTGCCGCTATGATCTCGAAATGATCAGGGCTTTAGCCCCTGCCAGCTTTCTTTCGCGCCAGATACGTGTAACTGTAGGGATATAGTTCCGCAGACTCCGCCAACCCTGCCTTGACGGGATTCTGCTGGATATATTTACGAAAATTCAGAAAGCTCTCTTGATCGCTGACCCGCACTTCGGAAAATCCACGCTGCCAGACCTCTCCCCGGAAGCCGTATTCCTTCCGGACACGAAAAGAAAATCCGCCCTTTACCAGTTGCATCGCTCTTTCAACCGTTGTACCCCTGGGAACTGTAATCAGCAGGTGAAGATGATCCGGCATGATTACGAAGTCATGCAATTGAAATTTTCCTGCTGCCACGTTCGAACGCAATACTTCAATCAAAAGCGTCGCATTCCGTTCAGATTGAAGGATGCGTCTCGTCATACTGGTCTTCGTGGTGGCAAAAAATACCCGTGCGCTACTAAGGATTGCTTCCGGGTTGCCATTCCGCGCAGGTATTGTCATAACAGGGGCTAAAGCCCTGATCATTTTGGGTTCATAGCGGCACGACTAAAAGTCGTGCCCTGATACAGGGCAAAACCCAAAACTGAAGCTCGATAAATCATACCCCGGGCTCGAGAGAGTGTAGAAACTCCAGGCCCAGGACGCTAGTCCATGGGCTAACTCCAGCCGTCCCTTCGGGGACTAAATTCTAAATCTCGGTTCTCACACACGCTCTTTAGCCCATCTTTTAGCCCGTATTTCTGTTGGTCCTGCGCAAACCGGGGATATAAACGATCCGCCCGATTTCCGCGGCAAGCTTCCTGTTTCTCATCCTTTTCTTTTCCGTAGCCGGAGGTGCAGTGCTTTAATAGTGCTGGCCTTCGGCCTGGCATGACTGTGCCCCTGGAAAGGAAATGCAGATACCAATGAAGATCCGAGTATCCGCTCTTTGCACTCTCTTACTCATTGTCGCGGCGCCGTTGATGGCGCAGCAAGTTTCCGTCAACTATGTCAAAACTCAGGATTTCTCCAAATTCCACACCTATGCGTGGGGAGAAGAGAACGCCAACCAAATTCGCAACTCAATTCTGGCGCAGGTGGCCAAGACAGATATCGAAAACGCAATGCAGAGCAAAGGGCTGACCAAGGTCCAGAAAACGGAGAACCCGGACCTGATCCTGGTGGCGAGCGGCGGTTCGAAGCAGCAGACCTCCTACACCGCCTGGGGCGCAGGGCCGCGCTTTGGGGGGATGGGTACGATCACTCCGCAACAAAGTACGGCGGGGACCCTGATCGTGAACCTCTATGACGCGAAAGCCAAGCAACTCGTGTGGCGGGGCATTGCCCAGGGCACGCTGAGCAACAGTGGCGACAAGAACCAGAACCTGGTTCACAAAGCGGATCGAGAAGATGTTCAAGAAATACCCGAAGACATAATCGTTTGACCCGGCCCTGGAGGGTAAATTTGTTTCATTTTCATCTGCGAACAATGGTGCGGCTTTGTGGCCTGGCACATGGTTCTGGTGCTGAGTGCGCCGGCCTGGGGACAGGAGACACGGCTGGTGCTGGACCGCGGCGCCGGCACCATTGTTCTCGAACCTTACGCGCCCAACATCATCCGCGTCACTCTCAGCTTGCTCAAGGAGCCGGCGCTCGCTCCCCCGGGATACGGCTTTACCGCCGCGGCTTCTGCTGAGGGCTGGACCCATCAGCAAACTGAGCAGGGAGATGTATACCGGTCCAGCCGGTTAACGGTGACGGTTGCTGTCAACCGGCCGGCCGGCCACCCGCTGCCCACACAGCTGGACATTGCCAAGTACTTCAACGGCTCGGCTCCGGGTACGCGCATTACCTTCGACACGGCGGAGGGAGCCAGGCTGCTTGCCATGCAGGGGTGGGCTATGGCCGTACCCAACCATAAAGACGGTACCGCCGGCATTGTCAACGATAAGCGGCCCGGGGATGCACCCTTCTACCAGGTGGGCGCTACGTTTGCTTCGCCGGATGACGAGCACTACTACGGCCTGGGCCAGAACCAGGAGGGCTTTCTCGATCATCGCGGCCACACGGTTGAATGCTGGAACAATTACACCGCGACTGGAGGACCTACTTTCTGCGTGCCCCTGCTGGTCACCAATAAAGGCTATGGCGTGCTCTGGGACAATCCATCGCAGACCACCATCCAGCCGGGTTTCAACGAGCAGACCCGGTGGACTTCGCAGGTGGGTGACCGGGTTTCGTTCTTCGTCATCGCGGGCAGCAAAACAGACGAGATCTATGCCGGCTACCGGCTGCTTACGGGCTCTACGCCGATGCTGCCCAAAGCGGCTTACGGATTCATCCAATGCAAGCAGCGCTACAGCACGCAGGCTGAGGTGCTGGCCGTGGCCAAGGGATATCGTGAGCGCCACTTGCCCGCAGACGTCATCGTGGTGGACTGGTTCTACTACTCGAAGATGGGGCAGATGGATATGGTTCCCGCCAACTGGCCGGATCCCGTTGCCATGAACAAACAACTGCACGCCATGGGCTTTCAAACCATGATCAGCGTGTGGCCGCGTTTCGAGCGCGGTACTCGCTACTACGACCTGGTATTGAAGAATGGCTGGTTTGAGCATCTCGCCGATGGCACACCCATGGATGGTCTGCCCTATGATCGAGCCGGCTCCGACATCGACACCACGAATCCCGCGGCGGCCCGCTGGTTTTGGGATGTGATTCGAGACAACATCATCAGCAAAGGTTTCGATTCTATCTGGGCGGATGAAACGGAACCCGATCTGCCACCCAACGGAGGCTACTTTTCGATCGGACCGGGCACTCGTTATTACGATGTGTATCCGCTCTTTCATACCGCGGCGATCTATGACGGCTTCCGCCGCGATGTGAAGCACCGCGCGCTGATCCTCTCCCGCGACGCTTATCCCGGCGCCCAGCACAACGGGACTATCTTCTGGTCTTCGGATATCTTTCCCACCTGGGATACGCTGCGGCGGCAGATTCCTACTGGCCTGGACGTGACGGCTTCGGGGATTGCTTATTGGGGAAACGACATCGGCGGCTGGCAATATTTGCCGGCGGAGCATCATCCCGCGCATCCTCCGCTGATTGACCCGTCGGATGCCCGCGACAACGTCGGTGGTTACGATGACTATCCTGAGTTGTACACCCGGTGGTTCGAATATGGCGCATTTCAACCGAACTTCCGGACCCATGGCAGCCGGCGGTATAACGAGGTGTGGTCCTACGGAAAGCAGGCGGAGCCGATTCTGGAAAAGTATCTGCGGTTGCGCTATCAGCTGATGCCGTATATCTATTCGCTGGGCTACCAGACGCATCAGACGGGCGCTCCGTATATGCGGGCGCTGTTTATGGATTTTCCCCAGGATGCGAAGGTGGCGGATATTGGCGATGAGTATATGTTCGGGCCGGCGTTTCTGGTGGCCCCGGTGACTGAGCAGGGGGCGACCAGCCGTATGGTGTATCTGCCTGCCGGGACGGATTGGTATAACTACTGGACAAAAGAGCGCGTGAGTGGGGGGAAGTCGGTTCGCGTGGATGCGCCGATTGATACGCTTCCCCTGTTTGTTCGCGCGGGGTCGATTGTGCCGTTAGGGGAGCCGGTGGAGAACACCGGCCAGGTACAGAAGTTAGCGAAGGTCCGGGTTTATCCGGGGGCGAATAGTGATTTCGCGGTGTATCAGGATGATGGCAAGACCTACGATTATGAGAAAGGAACCAGTAGTGTGACCACGCTGCACTGGGATGACAGTGCAGGGAAGTTGACGCAGCAGGGGGAGTCGCTTGGGCCGGTGGATGCATTGCTGGAGGTTGTGGGACGGTAGAAGCGAAGCCGAGGGATCTGCAGTTTTTATTATGCAACCATAACTGAGAGAGATACGTATGGCCTCTATTGATGAATTGAACCAACGCTTCGCGATCGCTGGGGTGGCGCAGATTACTGCAGGCGATGGCGGCTTGCCCCGCATCAACATCAGCACGCCCGCGGCGACCGCGGAAATCTACCTCCATGGTGCGCATGTTACGTCCTGGTGCCCGGCCTGGGCGGAGGAAGTGATCTTCCTGAGCCGGCAGGCGGAATTTAAAACCGGGCGCGCGATTCGCGGGGGCATCCCCGTCTGCTTTCCCTGGTTTCGTAACAAACCGGACGATCCCAAAGCGCCTTCGCACGGAGTGGTACGCACGAAATCATGGGAGCTCGATTCGGTGGAGACTCATGGAGACACGGTGGTGGTAAGCCTCTCGACCGTGAGCGACGAGGGGACACGGGCCTGGTGGCCGCATGACTTTCACCTCATACATCGGGCGACTGTCGGCGCCGGCCTTACCCAGGAATTAATCATGACCAACACCAACCCTGCGCCCGTGCGTTTTGAAGAGGCTCTGCATACTTACTACCGGGTGGGCGCAGCGGAAGCGGTTCGTATCCGCGGGTTGGATGGAGTGACGTACCTCGACAACACCGATGCCAACCGGGAGAAGCGGCAAGAGGGCGACATGGTTTTCACCGCGCAGACTGATCGTGCCTACATGAACACGACACATGCGGTCGAAATCCATGACCCCACTCTGCGCCGGCGGATTCGACTCACTAAGGAAAACTCGCGCTCCACCGTGGTTTGGAATCCATGGAGCACTGGCGCGCAATCACTGGCAGATCTGGGAGACGAGGAATGGCGCACCATGGCCTGTGTCGAAGCCAGTAACATGCGCGCTTGTGCGGTCGATCTTGGGCCCGGGGAACAGCACACCATGAAGACAGTGATTCAGGTTACCGCCGCACCCGGCGATCGCTAAGGTTGATCGCAGTTCCCATAGAGCGTCTCGATCAGGGGAACTTCCCATCGGCGCTTGGAAAACATGTAGGGCTGCCGGCCGGTAGATAGGCGCACGTCCGCGGAGTCGAGCTCCTTTGCGGTGGCGAGTCCAAACACGCGCAAACTCTCGCGCAGAAATCTCCACGAGGAAAAGGTAAAAACCTGGTCTGCCTCTTCGACCTGGGTTGGCTGAAGCACGAGGACGACCCCGGGTTGTGTCCGCGCACTGCCCCGCTCGGATTTCGGCTTCACAATGGCCGTGTATTCCGAGGCAGGGATCCTCACGACGGTGGTGTTCGGCCTGCTCACGCTACAGCTATCGGCAGTTCGAGGAAATCCGTTTCGTCACTGTCCTGAAGTTAGACACTAAGCCGTGCCCATGGAGGCTGCAGTTGGGAAATGATGGCGTCCACGTCGTAGACACAGCCTCCCCAGACTCCTCCGCTGGCATGGACCAGCGCAGCCCAAAGACGCGTGTCATCGGGAAGCGCGGGATGGGGCCGGAGATCGGGGCGGGATCGTCGCGCGTTTAACTTAACGGCCCCTTCCTCAGGACCGAAGCGCTCCCGTGCATCGCCCACCAGGTTGACGGAGCCGGTCAGCTTCTCACGGTCGATGATGATTTCAATCTGATCCCCATCCAGCAGCTTGCCAATCGCTCCTCCGGCCAGGGCTTCGGGGGAGATATGGCCAATGCAGGCTCCGGTGGAGACGCCGCTAAAGCGGGCATCGGTGAGCAGAGCCACGTGTTTGCCTGAGGGCAGCCACTTGAGCGCGGAGGTGATCTGGTAAATCTCCTCCATGCCGGCCCCGGCGGGGCCGCCGCACACCAGCACCATCACGTCGTTCTCCTGGATCTCGCCGTTCTTGATAGCGTGGATCGCTGCCTCTTCAGAGACAAACACGCGAGCTGGTCCGAGATGATGAAAGACTCCGTCGTCATCGATCAACGAGGGATCAATGGCTGTGCTCTTGACGACGGAGCCCTCCGGGGCCAGATTGCCGTGAGGAAAGCACACCGTGGGGGTGAGGCCGCTGGACCGGGCGCGATCGGGATCCATGATGACGTCGTCGGGGTCGATGCCGTCGCGGGTCTTCAGATTCTTGCGCAGTTCGCGCCGGCGTGGGCTGCTTTCCCACCAGTCGAGGCAGGTGTCGAGGGTTTCTCCGGAAACGGTTTTCACCTTGGTGTTCAGCAGCCCGGCGCGTCTCAGGTGGAGCATCACCTCGGGCAATCCTCCAGCCAGGAAGACCTGCACGGTGGCGAAGTTGCGGGGACCGTTGGGCAAGGCATCCACCAGTCGCGGGATGGTTCGGTTAATGTGTGCCCAATCCGAAGCCACGGGCCGCTTGAGGCCTGCGGAGTAAGCGATCGCCGGGAGATGCAGCAGCAGGTTGGTGGATCCGCCGAAGGCGGCGTGGGCCACCATGGCATTTTCCACCGATGCCTGGGTCAGTACATCGTGGGTCCCGAGGTGCAGTTGATGCAGGCGAAGGATGGCGGTCGCGGAACGGCGAGCCGCATCGAGCCAGATAGGCGCGCCCGAGGGAGCGAGCGCGGTGTGCGGCAGGGCGAGGCCCAGGGCTTCTGCGATCACCTGTGCGGTCGCGGCAGTTCCCAGAAACTGGCAGCCGCCGCCGGGGGTGGCGCAGGCGCGGCAGCCCATCTCCGCCGCAGTCTCGAGCGTGATCTGCTTCTGCGCATAGCGTGCGCCGATGGTTTGTACCTTGCCTGCATCTTCGCCGGATTCAGGCAGGAGCGTCACTCCGCCAGGGATCAGGATGGTGGGCAATGCACCTGCGGAAGCCAATGCCATCATCATGGCCGGAAGTCCCTTGTCGCAGGTGGCGATGCCGATCACGCCCATCCGCGTGGGCAGGGAGCGCATCAGGCGGCGCAGCACAATCGCGGCGTCGTTGCGATAAGGGAGGGAGTCAAGCATGCCGGTGGTGCCCTGGGTTCTTCCGTCACAGGGATCGGTGCAGGCTCCGGCAAAGGGGATGGCATCCATCGATTTCAGGGTGATGGCTGCTTCGGCCACCAATGCGCCGAGTTCCCAGTGACCGGTATGGAAACCGAGGGCGATGGGGGTTCCGTCGGCGCCGCGCAGTCCTCCGTGGGTGCTGAGGATGAGCACTTCCGATCCGAGCAGCTTTTGCGGCTCCCAGCCCATGCCGGCGTTTTGGGTCAGGCCGAAGAGGTTGCCGGAGGGCGCGGTAAGCAGCATTTCCGGGGTAATGGGCAGCAGGCCGCGCGGACCAGGCGCGTGGGTCGCCACGTCGTCGAGCTTGAGGCTGGTGGTTTCGAGGATTGAGGCTAGGCTGATGGTGGGAATGGCCGTCTCCTGTCTGGGTCAATTGTAAGATGCCGGGATGGTTGTGGGACTGGAGCGGCGTCAGGTGGAAGGGGACCTGCATTTTGTTACGTGCAGTTGCTACCACCGGTGCGCCTATCTGGGGAGTCCGGCGGCGCGGGATTTGTTTGAGGATGCGCTGGCAAAGATTTGTTATCGATATGAATTTGATGTCCTCGGTTATGTGGTGATGCCGGAACATGTTCATTTGCTTGTGAGTGAACCGGAGAAAGATTTGCTCTCGGTGGTTATGCAGGCATTGAAGATCTCAGTGTCGAAGCGAGCGAAAGAAAAACCTTTCTGGCAGGCGCGTTACTATGACTTCAACGTGTTCACAGACGCGAAGCGTTTTGAGAAGCTCTGGTATATGCACGCGAACCCGGTAAAACGTGGATTGGTCGAAAAGCCCGAAGATTGGCCTTGGTCGAGCTATCGTTACTACCTGACGAGAGAACAGGGAAGAGTGAAGATCGTACCGTGAAGCTTCGTCCCTGAAGAAGCCGACGGGTGCCCCACATCTCGCTCGTTTTTCGCGAGATGTGGGATACCACTGGTCTTCACCCTGTGCTTTTTGTCTGGAGTCAAGAAGGGGCGGGCGGAGAGTCGTGGTATCCCACATCTCGCGAAAAACGAGCGAGATGTGGGGCACCCGTCATTTGTGGCAGGGAGGCGTTCATGAAGGAGGAGTTTGACTAGCAGGCTATGGAAAAACAACCGGATCCGTTGACGATGGTATGCACACTGCCGGAGGGAACCCTCCCCCAACGGCGGCTGGAAATACAGGCATTGTTGCAGAGCCGTACAGCACTCACTCGCCACATCGATGGCGTCGAGTTGGAGTGGACGTTCTCCGAAGAAACCGCGCGCACCCTGCTCGATTTCATTCTCTTCGAGCGCATCTGCTGCAAGACGTTTACCTATGAGCTCAGTTTTCCGCCACCCCACGACCGCATCATGCTGCGCTTGCGGGTGCCGGAAGGGCAGGTCGAAGCGCTCCAGGCGTTCTACTGCTGAAGCCGGGTGTCGGCCTTGCTGGGCTTTGCGCTCACCTGCGCCGGCGTGGGTAGTTGCGACGTATCCCATCCGCCACCCAGGGCCTCCACTAACAGCACTGCGCTGGTCATCTGGTTGATCTGCAGACTGGTCAGCGTCTGTTGATTGCTGAACACTGTATTCTGCAGCGTGACCACGTCGATGTAGGGATCGATACCGGTCTGGTATCTGCCCATTTCCAGATCGAGAGAGCTCTGAGCCGAAGCCACCACGGCGCGCTGTTGCTGAATCTGCTGCGAAAGTATGCGGGTCTGTGCGAGATAGTCTTCCACCTGTTGGAAGGCGGTCAGCACGGTTTGGCGGTAGCTCGCGACGTCGGCGTTATAGATCGCCACGTATTGGTGGAGTGCCGAACTCAGGGCAGCGTTGAAGAGGGGTTGGGACAAAGTCGGACCGATCGACCAGAAGCGGCTGGGCCAATCCGCGAGGTGCTTGAACAAGGTGCTCTGGAAGCCACCGCTCACCGAGAGCGTCAGGGAAGGGTAGAAAGCGCTGTAGGCCACACCCAGTTGCGCATTCGCCGAAGCCATGGTTCGCTCGGCTGCGGCCACGTCCGGCCGGCGCTGCAGCAAGAGAGACGGTATGCCGATGGGAATCGGGGGCGGTGCCGTGGTAATGGGACGCGGCGGGAGAGAGAAGTCTGAGGCCGCCTTGCCGATCAGAACGGCGATCGCGTGCTCGTACTGCGCCCGTAGAATGCCCAGGTTGGTTAGCGACGACTGGGCGGACTGGAGAGTGGTGCGCGCTTCCACTACGGAGATTTGATCGCCAATGCCGGTGTCGTATTGTGCCTGCGTCAAGTCCAGGGACTTCTGATACTGGGCTACCGTCTGGGTGAAGAGCTGGATCAGGGCGTCCTGTCCGCGAATCTCGAAATAGAAATTGGCCAGGTCCGCTTGTTCGATGAGACGTTCGTTCTCCAGATCCGCCGCGCTGACCTGGGCGTTGTACTGCGCCTCTTTTACCTGGTTGCGGATTCTGCCAAACAGATCCGGGGTCCAGGAAATGTCCAGTGGCAATGAGTAGATCTGGGAATTTTTGCCGGTGTTGAAACTGGAACTACTACTGAGATTTCCGGAGGACTTCGACCGGTCGTAAGCCGGGGCAAAGGTCACAGTGGGGAAGTACAGGGCACGCGCTTCACCTACCAGTGCCCGGGCTTGCATATAATTCTCAAAGGAAAGCTTTAAGTTCTGGTTATTGATGTTGAGCTGGCTTTCGAGGTCGTTGAGCTCAGGTTCGTTGAAAATCGCCCACCAGTCTCCACGAATTTTCGCGTCGGCAGGTTGAGCCACGGTCCATGTCTCGTTAGCTTGGGTTCCGTTTTCCTGGGACTGGTTGGTCTGCGGCTGTGCCGCGTTCGCGGTTGGGCTGGCAGGTGGCGCTTCTTTGAAGGCAGGAGGAGGCTGGATGGCTGGCGGATGATATTTCGGGCCCACCGTGCAGCCGGTCAGCATCAGGCACAGAAGAAAGCCAACCTGGCTTCGCCGATTTGTTCCTGTCGTTTTCTCCATAGCAGAGCTCTTTCTAAACTGCTCCTTCGGGACTCGCGGTGAAGGTGTCGTGACGTCTTCCTAACGCGCGCAGCCGCAGGCGGTCCATGTACAGATAGATGACCGGGGTGGTGTAGAGGGTAAGCATCTGGCTTACGATCAGGCCACCCACAATGGTAATGCCCAGGGGGCGCCGTAGCTCGGAACCGGTGCCGGTCCCGAAAGCGAGAGGGAGAGCCCCGAAGAGCGCCGCCATAGTGGTCATCATGATGGGCCGGAAGCGCAGCATGCAAGCCTCGAAGATCGCGTCGGTGGTTTTCTTGCCGTGCTCCCGCTCGGCGACCAGGGCAAAGTCGATCATCATGATGGCGTTCTTTTTCACCAGGCCAATCAGCAGCACAATGCCGATGATCGAAATGACGTTGAGGTCATTCTTAAAGACCAGCAAAGCCAGCATGGCCCCGACACTGGCCGGAGGCAGGGTAGAGATGATGGTCAGCGGATGCACCAGGCTCTCGTACAGAATGCCGAGAACGATGTAGACCGCCAGCAGCGCCGTGGTCACCAGGATGGGCTCAGTCGCCAGAGATTGTTGGTAGGCTTCCAGCGTTCCGGCGAAAAATCCATGGATGGTGGAGGGCATACCCAGCTCGGCCTGCAGCTTGCTGATCGCCAGGGTTGCATCGCTGAGAGAAAGACCGGGAGCGAGATTGAACGACACAGTCACTGACGGAAAGACGCCGGTATGGTTGACCTGCAAGGGCGTGGTCCCTGCCTGCCGGGTGCTGACTGCGCTGATCGGCGTGACGCCGGTTCCGGTGGCCCGGGGATAGGTAAACCTCAGTCCTTCGGGTGACTGCAAATACTGAGGCGCTACCTCAAGAACCACGTAGTACTGGTTCAACTGGGTATAGATCACCGAGGTTTCGGCCTGACCGAATGAGCTGTAGAGAGCTGTGTCCAGAGCGCTGGGGGTCAGGCCGAGGCGAGCGGCCGTGGTGCGATTGTAGGTCAGCTCCTCATCGAGTCCGCCCTCCTGCTGATCGCTGTTCACATCCTGGAAGCCAGGAAGCTTTTTCATTCTGTCTAAAAGAATCGGCCCAAACTTGACCAGGTCCTGCACGTTGTCCGCCTGCAAGGTGTACTGATAGAGGGCATTGCTCGATCGACCGCCGATGCGCAGATCCTGCGCCGCCTGTAAAAATGCGGAGGCGACCGGCAAGCGGTTCAGCTTTGGTCTGAGCCGGTTGATGACCTGCTCCGCGCTCACCTTGCGGATATTGAGAGGCTTGAGCGCCATGTAGACAAATCCATGATTGGTGGCGCCGTTGCCCCCGATATAAGCATTTACGTTAGCCACGGCAGGGTCGGCCTTGATCACGTTGACGAGTGCTTTGACCGAAGCGTTCATCACCGGGAAGGATGCGTCTTGCGGTCCCTGGACCCCTCCCACCAGGGCTCCCGTATCCTGCTGCGGGAAAAAGCCCTTGGGGATCTTGACGATCAGAACAACATTCAGGGCGATGGTGAGAAGCAGGACTACCAGCATCAAGCCTGAATTATCGAGCACCCACAATAAGGAATGCCGGTAGATATTCAGCAGCCCTTCAAAGAATCGCTCGCTGGCACGATAGATGGCGCCATGCTTCTCGCCGTCGTGTGTTTTGAGCAAGTGGGCGCACATCATCGGAGTGGTGGTTAACGAAATCACCATGGAGACGAGGATGGCCGTGGACAGGGTCACCGCGAACTCACGGAAAAGCCGGCCGACGATTCCGCCCATCATCAAGAGCGGTATGAAGACCGCAATCAGCGATGTGCTCATGGTCAGGACGGTGAAGCCAATTTCTTTGGCGCCCTTGAGCGCAGCCTCGGCCGGCGGCATCCCCATCTCCAGATAGCGGGAGATGTTTTCCATGACCACAATGGCGTCGTCCACGACGAAGCCGGTGGAGATGGTCAACGCCATCAACGACAGGTTATCCAGGCTGTAGTTCAGCAGATACATCACGACAAAGGTGCCGATCAGGGAAACGGGCACGGCGACACTGGGAATGAGAGTGGCGCGAGCGTTGCGTAAGAAGAGGAAGACAACCAGGATGACGAGAATCACGGAGATGATCAGCGATGACTCCACATCATGCAGCGAAGCCTTGATGGTCGTGGTGCGGTCCAGAACCACCGTGGTCTTGATGCCCTGCGGCATCACAGCCTGCAGGAAGGGAAGCTGCGCGCGGACGCGATTGTTGGTCTGAATGATATTGGCGCCCGGCTGGCGGAAGATGATGACCGTTACCGAGGGAATGCCATTCAGGTAGCCTCCGGTGCGGATGTTCTGGGCGGAGTCCGTAACATTGGCTACGTCCGAGAGGTGAACCGCCAGTCCATTGTGATAGCCGACGATCAGGGGCTTATACTCGTCGGCTTTGGAGATCTGGTCGTTGGTGATGATATCGGCGGTGACCATCTGATTGGAGATCTGCCCCCGGGCGATGTGGGAATTCTGCAGGCTGAGCAGGGACTGGATCCCAGCCATGGTGATTCCATAGCGATTCAATTGCGGCGGATTGACATCGACGCGGACCGACGGATACGACGCACCGCCCACGAACACCTGTCCCACACCCTGAATCTGGGAAAGTTTTTGCTCCATGATGGTGGAGGCGGAGTCATACATGGCCTCCTTGTTGTATTTGTCGGAGGTGAGCCCCAGAATCATGATCGGCGAATCGGCCGGATTGACTTTGCGATAACTCGGATTGGAGGGAAGGTTGGCCGGCAGATAGGTACGGGCCGCGTTGATGCCGGCTTCCACATCGCGCGCGGCGGCATCGATGTTGCGGCTCAGGTCGAACTGCAGAGTAACGTTGGTGCTGCCCAGGGAACTCGACGAGGTCATCTCCGAAACGCCGGCAATATGGCCGAACTGCCGCTCGAGCGGGGTGGCCACCGAGGAAGCCATGATCTGGGCGCTGGCTCCCGGCAGGCTGGCGGAGACGGAGACCGTAGGAAAGTCGACCTGCGGCAGCGGGGAAACGGGCAGCACATTGAACGCGATGCCTCCGGCAATCGCGATCGCTGCAGTCAGCAGGGTTGTGGCCACCGGCCGGCGAATAAATGGAGCAGACAGGTTCATGCGTGTCCCGTCGGCTCGGGCTCTGGTCCTCCCGCGCGGCGCTCGGAGCGGGAGAATCTTTGTGCCAGATTGTCAAAGAAGATGTAGATGACCGGCGTGGTGTAGAGGGTGAGCACCTGGCTCAATAACAAACCACCGACCATGGCGATGCCCAGAGGGCGGCGCAGCTCGGAGCCGATGCCCGACCCCACGGCGAGGGGAATGCCACCCAGCAGCGCGGCCATGGTGGTCATCATGATGGGGCGAAAACGCAGCAGGCTGGCTTCGTATATCGCGTCGGTGGAGCTGAGTCCGCGCTGGCGTTCGCCTTCCAGGGCGAAGTCCACCATCATGATGCCGTTCTTCTTCACGATGCCGATCAGCAGGATGATGCCGATGATCGCCACCACGCTCAGGTTCTGGTGGAACAGAATGAGCGAAAGCAGTGCGCCCACGCCGGCCGAAGGCAAGGTGGAGAGAATGGTGATGGGGTGAATGAAGCTCTCGTACAGCACGCCGAGCACGATGTACACCGTGACCAGGGCGGCGAGGATCAGCAGGGCTTCATTCGATAGCGAGTTCTCGAACGCGGCAGCGGTGCCCTGGAAGCCGGTCTGCACGCTGGCCGGGAAGTTCATATCCTTGGCGGTCTTGTTGATGGCGTCGATGGCCTCACCCAGGGAGGTATTGCCCGCCAGGTTGAACGAGACCGTCACCGAAGGGAACTGGCCCTGGTGGTTGATGGACAGGGATTCCGTGCCGGGCTCCATGTGGGTAAAGGCGCCCAGGGGAACGGCATTGCTGAAGGCGGAGCTGGTGTTGGTATTGGGGGAACTCGAGCCGGTGGTGCTGGTGGTCGAGGTCAAGGCTCGGGCAGGGGGTGTGAGTACGCCGGAGGAGGGCGTATAGAGAGCCGATTCGGTGGTGGCATTCGACCCGGCGGTAGCCGACGCGGAGGCGGAGAAAGAGGTGCTGGCGGCCGCGCCGGTGGCGCCCGAAGAGGCGTTTCCCTGAATGTAAATTTTGTTCAGTTTATTGGGATCGTTGGCGAAGTTCGGTTGCGCCTCCATGATCACGTGGTACTG
Organism: uncultured Acidobacteriaceae bacterium; assembly: GCA_963750415.1. Taxonomy (GTDB): domain Bacteria; phylum Acidobacteriota; class Terriglobia; order Terriglobales; family Acidobacteriaceae; genus PALSA-350. The sequence goes on along the minus strand of CAVVQX010000011.1, from coordinate 838,654 downwards.
GTTGAGCTGGGTGTACATGGTGTTGATCTGGCGCTGGCCGAACGCGTCGTACAGGGTCTGGTCGATGGTGGAGGGGGCAATGCCCAGGCGCGAAGCGGACACCCGGTCAATGGCCAGCGACACCGTCAGTCCGCCGGTCTGTTGATCGGTGGCCACGTCTTCCAATTGCGGCAACAGCTTGAGCTTGTCCACGAACCGGTTGGACCAGGAATCCAACTCGCTGATGTCCGGATCTTCCAGGGTGTACTGATATTGTGTCCGGCTGACGCGGTCGTCGACGGTGATGTTCTGTACCGGCTGCATGTACAGCTTGATCCCGCTTACCTGGGCGAGGCTGTTGTTGAGGCGGCGAATGACGTCGGAGGCATTGAGATCGCGCTGGTCGAGCGGCTTGAGGTTGATCGACATGCGGCCGCTATTCAGGGTGGTGTTGGTGCCGTCTGCCCCGATGAAGGAGGAGAGACTCTCCACGGCCGGATCTTGCAGGATGACCTTGGCGAGTTCCTGCTGAGCCTTGGTCATGGCGGTAAAGGAGATGGATGCGGGCGCCTGCGAGATACCCTGGATCACGCCGGTGTCCTGCACCGGGAAGAATCCCTTGGGGATCACGATATAGAGGAAGATGGTCAGGACCAATGTGCCCAGGGCGACCAGCAGGGTAAGTCCCTGGTAGCGCAGAACCACCTTGAGCGTGCGGCCGTAGAACCCGATCATGCTTTCAAAGACCCGTTCCGACGCCCGGTAGAAGCGTCCCTGCGTCGCTTCCGGGTTGTGGCGCAGAATGCGGGAACACATCATCGGCGTCAGGGTCAGGGAGACCACGGCGGAGATGATGATGGTGACGGCCAGGGTTACGGCGAACTCGCGGAAGAGCCGGCCCACCACGTCGCCCATGAAGAGCAGGGGAATGAGCACGGCGATCAGCGAGACAGTCAACGAAACAATGGTGAAGCCGATCTGCTCCGCCCCGACCAGCGCCGCCTGCATCGGCGTGTAGCCTTCTTCGAGATAACGGGAGATGTTCTCGATCATGACGATGGCGTCGTCCACCACGAACCCGGTGGAAATGGTCAACGCCATGAGGGAGAGGTTGTCGAGGCTGTAGCCGAGGCCGTACATGGCCGCGAAGGTGCCGACAATGGAGAGCGGCACGGCTACGCTGGGAATGATGGTGGCGTACAGATTACGCAGGAAGAGAAATATCACCATGACCACCAGCGCGATGGTCAACATCAATTCAAACTCGACGTCGGCGACCGAGGCCTTAATGCCGGTCGTAAGGTCGGTGAGGGTGGTGACTTCGATGCCCGACGGCAGGTTGGCCTGCAATTGCGGCAGCAGGAGCTGGATACTCTTGACCACGCTGATGGTGTTGGCGCCCGGCTGCCGCTGCACGTTGAGGATCACGGCCGGGGTCAGGTTCATCCAGGCCGCCTGCTTGGTGTTCTCCACTCCGTCGACGACCGTGGCGACGTCGTGCAGGAACACGGGAGCGTTATTGCGATAGGCGACGACGACGTCTCTGTAGTCGCCGCTGGTGATCAGCTGATCGTTGGCGTCGATCTGGTAGTCCTGACGCGGACCATCAAAGTTGCCCTTGGCCTGGTTGACGCTGGCGGAAACCAGGGCGGTTCGTACTGACTCCAGGTCGATGCCGTAAGACTGCAGCTGGGCCGGGTTCACCTGGATGCGCACCGCCGGCTTCTGGCCGCCGCTGATGCTGACCAGGCCCACGCCGTTGAGCTGGGAGATTTTGGGCGCCAGGCGGGTGTCGATGTAATTCTCTACCTGGGCGAGGGGCATGGTCGTGGAAGTGATCCCCAGGGTCAGCACGGGCGCATCCGCGGGGTTGGTCTTGCTGTAGATCGGGGGCGCGGGCAGGTTGGCGGGCAGGAAGCTTTGCGCGGCGTTGATGGCCGATTGCACTTCTTCTTCCGCCACGTCGATGGGCAGGCTGAGGTTGAATTGCAGCACGACCACCGAGGTGGCGCCGGAGCTGGTGGAGGTCATCTGGCTCAGGCCCTGCATTTCGCCGAATTGCCGTTCCAGCGGGGCGGTTACGGTGGTGGCCACCACGTCGGGGCTGGCTCCGGGATAGAACGTGAGCACCTGGATGGTCGGGTAGTCGACCTCAGGCAGGGCGGAGACCGGCAGCTGGGTGTAGGCGACGATGCCTACCAGCATGATGGCGGCCATCAGCAACGAGGTCGCGACGGGCCGCAGAATAAATGGGCGAGACGGGCTCACGGGGCATTGCTCTCGTTGTTCGAGGGCAGAAGCACCTTGGTGGTGATGGTGACCCTGGAGCCGTCCTGCAGTTTTTCGAAGCTGCTGTCGGCCACCACATCTCCGGCGTTCAGGCCCTGCACTTCGGTCATGTTGGCTTCGTTGACTCCGGGCTTGACGTTATGCATATGGGCGACGTTGTTTTGAATCAGGAACACATACGATACGTCGCCGTTGTGCTGGATGGCTGAGGAGGGAATCAGGATCACGTTCTCGAGCGTGTTGAGCAGCAAACGGGCATTCACAAACTGGTTAGGAAAGAGCGTGTTGTCTTTGTTGGCAAAGAGGGCGCGCAGTTTCAAGGTTCCGGTGGTGGTATCGATCTGGTTGTCGGTGGCTTCGAGCGTTCCAGAAGCCACTTTGGCTTCGTTGGTGCGATCCAGAGCGTCCACAGCCAGCGCCTTCTTGAGGCGCATCTGCTTTTCCAGTTCGTTCACATTGTCTTCGGGAATGGTAAAGACCACGGTGATGGGCTGGAGCTGGGTGACCACTGCCAGGGGCGTGCTGCTGGAGGCCGTGGCCAGGTTGCCCGGATCGACCAGGCGCAAGCCAACGCGGCCGTTGATGGGCGAGGTGATGTTGGTGAAACCCAGCTGAACCTGGTCGTATTGCAGAGTTCCCTGGTCCACTTTGACCGTGCCCTGGTACTGCAGGGCGATCTTCTCCTGGTCATCCAGGGTTTGTTTGGGGATGGCGTTGCGCGCCCAGGCATCCTGGTAGCGTTTCAGGTCCATCTGGGCCTGGGCCAGCAGGTTGGTGTCGCGGTCCAAGGCGCCCTGGGCGGTAAGCACGTTGGCCTGGAAGGGCCGGGGATCAATCTGGATCAGGGGTTCGCCGCGGTGGACCAACTGGCCTTCGCGGTAGCGAACCTGGCTGATGACGCCGGTTACCTGGCTGACGAGGGTGGTGGTATAGACCGGGGTGACGGTGCCGATGGCGTCGAGATAGACGCCGATGTTGCCTTTTTTCGCGGTAACGGCATTCAGGGTGACGGCGCCGCCGGCTGCGCCGCGCCTGCCGCCGCCACCGGCAGCCGCCGGGGCCTGACGGTGGTGCATGACCCACCAGAAAAGGAGGGCAAAGAGGAGCAGAATCACCACCCAGACCAGGATGCGAACCCCGCTGGAGCGTTTGGGAGGAGGTAGTTGGTGTTCCGGCCCGATGTGCGTCTCGGTAGCGCGCGGCTCCGCTTTTTCGTTCCTGTTTCGGGTGTCGCGAATGTCGTCTTGCATCAGTTAACCTGGTGTCCTCTTTCTTGCTGCTGCCGTAAATGCCCGATGGGAGGGGTGATCCTTGTTCCAGCCGGGCTTCCGGAGTCAGTCCGGGAAGGGCGGTTCGTAGGCGGGGCGACAGCGTGCACAGGCAGACGTCGTGAGAAGGTTCTGCATAATCACCCAAGGAAGCTGGCCGAAACTCAAAAGGTTGATCTTGCCCCCCAGTCGCGCGGGCGGGCCGAGTCCTGAAACCGCCTGCCTGCAGGCGGGAAGCATGAATATTCTTTGGCCCGTGGAAACGCTCCGGCACTGTAAACCATAGACGATGGAGTCGCGTCGGGAGACGCACGCGGTCCTCTTCATGCTCTGGGATGAGGATACCGCAGCCGAGGCTCCCGGGAAAAGCAGGTCACAGCAGGGCAGGGGGGAAGAGGAACGCGGGTCGAAAGCATGTGAGCGCGCGAAGCTCCGCATCTGATCATCGGCTGTTGAATCGTTGACCGTTACGTTTATCTGTCATCGGCCCAGGTCTAGGGTGCCCGCACCTGGAACAAACTCTGGCTCACGCTGGTTCTTTTTGGCCGGCCGCTGCCTTCTTCTGGCTTTTTACTTTGGCCCAACGCTTACGCTGCGCGTCGGCGATCGCCTTGCGCGCCTTAGGGCTTAGTTTGCGACGGGGTTTCGCGGTTAAAGCCAGGGCAGAGGAGGATCTCTTTCCCGGCCGGCGGCCAGTTCCGTTGTTGCTGTCCCCGAGGATGGCGCGCGCCTGGCGCAACCTCGCTATCTCTTCGTCAATCGCATTCAATATGTGGTCGTTCAAGCTTTGTTCCTTTCAGCCTGCGGGGGAGGCCACAACGTGATGAAAACTCCACCAAAGGATAACAGGTAGGTAGCTCAGCCGGCCGGTTGATGTTCACCGGGGAACTTTCGCTCGCTGAGTCTGCTCGATCGGTCAGCCCGGAGAGCGGGGGAGCGATTCCGTTGCGGCGACGCACTCTGTTGCAGGCGATAAATAACTATCATTGTTACATTACAAGTAGTCACCGGCAGGCCGGTTACCCTGGTGCGCGCCGGTAATGGCGCTAAAGTGACACCACTCGTTCGCTGCGCTACCCGTTTCGTAAGATTGAGTTCTGGTGAAACTCGATTAGTCTCACTCTTGCAGGAAGTCGCGGTTAAACCAGGGGGAACGATGAAGCGGTATATGAAGTCAATGCAAGTGGCAATGCTGGTGGCGGCGGGTGTGGTGATGGCCGCTGGTTGCGCAGATAGCAGAGTGGCAAGCAAGGAAAATCTTACGGTTGCCCTCAACCACGATTACCAGGTGAATGAAGATTGCCTGTTCGCCAAGCCCATGCCTTTTCCTTACCAGGTAGCGGTGAACGACAAGCTGCTGTCGGAGACGCGGCGCCGGTTGGATGCGCTGGCCGAGGCTGGCTTGCTGGAACGGGAACAGAGCATTGAGAACGGCGCCACCATGAACCGCTATGTATTGACGGCAGCGGGCAGCCGGACCGAAGGTAAGGGCCGCTTCTGCTACGGACGCCGCCAGGTTACCAGCGTGGAGAAGTTCACCGCGCCGGTGGATTATCAAGGCATGCCTTTGACTAAGGTGGAATATCATTTCGTCCTCAAGAATGCCCCGAGCTGGGCCAAGCAGGATGAGGTTCGCAGCGCCTTTCCGTCGGTGGCCAAGGCTACCTCGGAACAGCCGGTCGATGAGGCCACGCTGCTGCTGACGCACGATGGATGGGTTTTAACTTACTAATTTCTACTCTCTCTCCTTCGCCCCTATCTGGCACGTTCTTTGTGGCAGATAGGGGCCTTCTTTTTTGGGGGGAGAAGAAGAGGCGAGGGCTCACGAAACCGCAGATCTCTCCACTACGCTTCGCTCCGGTCGAGATGACAAATTTGTTTTGGCTAAATTGCGGTTTTTCCAGTCGATGCCCGGCCTTACACAGCTCAACAACTTTGTCATCTCGACCGGAGCGAAGCGTAGTGGAGAGATCTGCGGTTTCTTCTTAGTTCTCAGCACCCTCTGAAGCCCATCGCATTTCCTTCCTGTATGTAGGGGCTGGAGCCCCTACCCTTCGCCCCGGACCCTCACCTTGGGAAAGTCTGTTGTTTCGCTGCGCTACGAGCTCAGCATGATCCTTAGATCCCTTAGGTTGTTGTGGGTGGGGCCGGTGACCAGGGTGTCGCCCAGGGCGGTGAAGAGGGGATAGGCGTCGAAGCGGGCGAGGGCGGATTCGGCGTCGATGCCTAAGGCTTGGGCGCGGCTTACCGTGGATGCATCCGCGATTGCACCTGCGGCGGGGCTGTTTCCGTCAATGCCGTCGCTGCCGGCACTCAATACGACCGTCGGCGTCGCCAGATTTTGTTCCGCTAGCTCGAGCGCGCAGGCGAGGGCGAATTGCTGGTTGCGGCCGCCGGCTCCGTGCTGCTGGCCCAGGCGCACCGTTACTTCGCCGCCGGAGAGCAGGCATACCCTGGCATGCTTCTGCCGCAGTTGATCGAAGCGGTCTAACAGATAGCGCGCTGCATCCGCGTAGTCCCAATCATCACAGGTGCTATCGATCACCACCTGGTAGCCCAGCGCCAGCGCACGCGCCTGGGCAGCGTCCAGCAGGTCATCACTCGAAAGTAGTACCTCCACCGGCGCAGGGGGCAGATGCGGTGTCTCGGGCAGATCGGGGCTCTCGAAAAAGGCGCGCACCGTTGGTGGAAAACGCTCCGGCAGGCGATAGCGGTGGAGGATATCGCGACACTCGGCCACCGTGGAGGAATCAGGAAGGGTGGGGCCGGAGGCCAATGCATCGAGAAAGCGGGGGGCGACGTCCGACAGCAGCAAGGAGAACCTCCCCGCCTGGGGAGCTGCCGCGGCCAGGCGCCCACCCTTGACCGCGGAGAAGTGTTTGCGCACGGTGTTGATCTCCGCAATCGTCGCCCCGGAGCCCACCAGGGCCTGGTAGAGCGCCTGCGTATCTTCGAGCGAGATGCCGGGATCGAGCGGCAGCTCGCACATGGCGGAGCCGCCGCCGCTGATCAGAAAGAAGACAAAGTCGCGGGCGCCCGTCTTGTACAGCAGCTCCAGCGCCCGGGAGGCGGAGGCGAAGGAATCCTGGTTGGGTAAGGGATGGCCGCCGGTGAAGTAATCGACGCCGTCGATGGGCTCCTGTGGCCGCACCGGAGCGCAGCATACGCCGCCGGCTAACCGGTAAGGCATGCGGGAGCGCAGCGTCTCGAGCATCGGCAAAGCAGCTTTGCCCACGGCTACGGCGTAAATCCTGTCATAGCGGTCCAGAGGGATGGAATCCCAGCGCAGCCGGCGATCGAAGGCGGCGGAAATACTGGAGGAGGCGAGCGCATGGTGAAAGATGCTGCGTGCGTCCTGATGCAAGAGAGCGTTGGCGGAGTTCATGGTGGGGTCTGCGCAGGCACGGGGCAGAAGTTGGCCTCGATCCAGTCGCTGAGCGCTTGCTGCATTTGCTCCAGCTTGCCGGCAAAGAAGTGATCCGCATCGGGCACCATGACCAGCTTCGCCGGAGGTAGCGCCTCGGCTACCACGGCCTCCACTTCCGCCTGGGGGCCGAATTCATCTTTCGTGCCGCTGATAAAGAGTTTGGGCTGTTGGCAATGGGAGAGGAGTTGATAGCGATACTCACGGTCGCCGGCCCGCACGGGAAGTCCCAGCGCTGCGATGCCCTTGACCCGTTCGTCTCCACAGCAAGCCTGTAAACCGACAAAGGAACCGAAGGAGAAGCCGGCGAACAGAATCGGAAGCTGATATTCCTGCTGCAGCCAGTCGAGCGCCACCCGGAGATCGTCCACTTCTCCCTTGCCATGGTCATGCTTGCCCTCGCTTAATCCGGCGCTGCGAAAGTTGAAGCGCAGCACGGGTATGCCGAAGGATTGGAAGCTCTTCATGGCGTGGTACACGACCTTGTTGTGCATCGTTCCCCCATAGCTGGGGTGAGGATGAGAGACCACGGCGGCGAACCGGGCATCGTCTTTGCCGGTATTCAACAGCGCCTCGATGCGGCCGGCGGGGCCGCGTAGGTCGACGGTACGTAAGAGGGGTGAGGATCCGCTGGCTGGCGCGTCGGTCGGGGTCATGGTTTCCTTTGTATCGTAGTGCATTTTCTGCGAGCACTTCCTGGCGGTTCGCTCCAACCGATGATGGGACGCGCAGGGCATTCGCCGAGCGGCGCTCTTGGGGGTTGGGGCTCAGGTATGCTGAAAAACGATGAAGCCCCTCGATCCGATTGACCTGACGCGCCGGCTGGTGGACATTGAATCGCTCACCTATAACGAGGGCGCAGTGGGCGCGTATCTCGATACCTTATTGCGCGAGCGGGGTTTTGCGGTGGAGCGGATGGAGGTTTCACAACCGCCGCAAAGCCCTTTCCGCGGGCCCCGCTTTAACCTGTATGCGAGCTACGGAAAGCGGCCGGATGTGGTGCTTTCCACCCACATGGACACGGTTCCTCCATTTATTCCCAGCCGCGAAGATGATCTCTTCCTTTATGGACGGGGCGCCTGCGACGCCAAGGGGATTATCGCCGCGCAATGGGCGGCGGCTGAGCGGCTCCGCGAAGCCGGCGTGGCCGTCGCGCTGCTGTTTGTAGTGGGCGAAGAGCGCGATTCGGCAGGAGCTCGCGAGGCCAATCTGCACCCCAAGGGCAGCCGCTTCCTGATCAACGGCGAACCCACCGACAACCGCCTGGCATTGGCTTCGAAAGGAGCGTTGCGGGCCGAGATCCGCGCCCGCGGCACCATGGCCCATTCTGCCTATCCGGAGTTGGGGGAGAGCGCGGTACACAAACTGGTGCGGGCGCTCGACCGGTTGCTCGATCTCAAACTCCCGCACGTAGACGGAGTAGGCCCCAGCACGCTGAACATCGGCGTCATCGAAGGGGGCCGGGCGCCGAACGTGATTGCCGATGCTGCCTCCGCGCAGGTGCTGGTGCGCCTGGTGGGCCCTTCCGAGGAGACGCGCAAGGCCATTGAGCAGGCGGTCGCCGGTTTGGCCGAGGTGGAGTTTACGCTGGAAATTCCGTTCATCCGCATGCGCCAGGTGGAAGGACTGGAAACCATGGTTGCGGCCTTCACTACCGATATTCCCGCGCTTACCCATTGGGGTGAACCGCTGCTGCTGGGGCCGGGCTCGATCCATGTGGCCCATACTCCGTTTGAGAAGATTGCCAAGCAAGAACTGCTGGAGGCCGTGGACCTGTACTTTGACCTGGCGCAGCGGCTTGCCGGATGACCAGCGATTTGCCGGAGGAGCGGAAGCCGTTCCGGTGGCGGACGCGGCTGAAATACGGATTGCTGGCTGCCGCGGCCGCCTGGTTCGCGGGTTGGATCATCACCTTTCCTTTTGAGCTCTCGCTGGCCTGGCGCTATGTGGATGGAAACAGCCGGCAATTGCCCGTTGCGCTGGCCAAGGGGATGGTGGTGTGGGGCGGCTTCAGTTTTTTCATGGCCATGGCAGGTTTCGCGCCCATGGTTCTGCCGGCGTTCCTGCTTATCCCCCCGCGCTGGTTTGTGCGCTGGCGCGGCATCCTGATCCCGGCGGCTCCATTGGCGGCCGCCCTGGCTATTTACCGGCGCATGGGGTTGTTGCACGCGTATCGCTTCCGTCATCCGCAAGCCATCAAGGCATTCTTCTTCACCGCGCCCAATTTCTTTGTCATCACCTTCGCCCTGGTGGTGGTCTGGGTGTATGTGCTGCTGGCCGGGAGGCGGCTCCGGGCAGACGCGGCTGTAATGTAACCGTGAATGTATGGATTGCGGTGGAGGAAAAAGTGTTCCCTCAGCGGCTTTAGAGGCTGTGGAAAATGCTTTGTACGAAGGGCACGGCTTCAGCCGTGCCGTACAAGAATCGAATGGATGAGGGCTTTAGCCCCTGGGGTACGCATTTTTGTCATTCCTCGCGCGCTCAGTCGCTTGGAAACGGCAGCAAAAAGCCGTACCTCAGCATCTAAAGCCGCGGATAGCTTAGAACTCAACGGCACGGCTGAAGCCGTGCCCTTCGTCGAAGTTTTTTCCGCAGCCTGTTTAGCCCCTGAGGGAGCACTTCTTCCTTTGGTAGAGACTTTTTCTGCAGCCTCTAAAAGCCGTGTTCATGGCAAACCAGTTATGTACGGCCTGAAGGCCGTACCCTTCCAGGAATTAGACTTACAGCAGATGACACAGCCGACTAACGCCCTCGCCAAAGCTTCCTCCTCGTATTTGCGCTCCGCCATGCATCAGCCGGTTGAGTGGCATGAGTGGGGAGCCGAGGCCTTTGCCCGCGCGGCGGGGGAAGACAAGCCCATCCTGCTCGATATTGGAGCTGTGTGGTGCCACTGGTGCCATGTGATGGATCGGGAGAGTTATGAGGATCCTCAGCTGGCGGGAGTGATTAACCAGAATTTCATCGCGGTGAAGGTGGATCGCGATGAGCGGCCGGATGTGGATACGCGCTACCAGGCCGCGGTGGCCGCCATCAGCGGACAAAACGGGTGGCCCCTGACCGCGGTGCTGACTTCGGAGGGCCAGCCGTTCTTTGGGGGAACGTATTTTCCCCGCGACGACCGCTACGGCCGGCCCGGCTTCGAGCGGGTGCTGCGCAGCATGGTAGAGGCGTGGAAGACGCGCCGCGACGAGGTCATGGAATCGGCGGGCAGCGTGGTGGCGGCGATTGAATACAACGAAAACTTTGCCGGCCACGCGGGCAGTCTCAGCATGGAGATCGTGGACAAGATGGTGGCCTCGGCGCTGGAGAAATTCGACCGCCATCACGGAGGCTTCGGGGCACAGCCCAAGTTCGCCCATCCCTCGGCTCTCGACCTGCTGCTCGATGTCGCCGGGCGCACGGGGAATGAATCCGCTAAAGAGGCAGCCACAGTGACCCTGGAGAAGATGGCCCGAGGCGGGGTTTACGACCAGTTGGGGGGTGGGTTCCATCGCTACTCCGTGGATGAGGCATGGGTGGTGCCGCACTTCGAGAAAATGCTGTACGACAACGCCGAGCTGCTCAAGAACTACGTGCATGCTTTCCAAAGTTATGTTGACCCCGAGTCGGCGCGGGTGGCGCAGAGACATCATTCGCTGGATGGACGCGTCGTTAACCGACCGCACGCGGGGCGGCTTTTATGCTTCGCAGGATGCGGACATCAACCTGGACGACGACGGCGATTACTTTACCTGGACGCGGGCGGAGGCGGCCGCTGTGCTGACCAAGGACGAGATGGAAATTGCCGCGGCCTACTACGACATCGGCGACCTGGGAGATATGCATCACAATCCCGCCAAGAACGTGCTCCATGTAAAGCACACGCTCGACGCCGTAGCGGCTCGTGCCGGTAAGACTCGGGAGGAAGCTGGCAGGCTTTTATCCGCGGCCCACGCCCGGCTGCTGGCGGCGCGCGGGGAGCGGCCCACGCCGTTCGTCGACACCACCGTTTACACCAACTGGAATGCGCTGGCTGTCTCTGCTTATTTGCAAGCCGCGCAGGTGCTGCGCCTATCCGCGGTAAAAGAGTTTGCTTTGCTTACGCTGGACCGGCTGCTGCGCGAGGGGCTGGATGCGGAGCGTGGGCTGGCCCATGTGATTGCTTATACCGGCGCTGGTGAGACCAAGTGGGTCGCAGGCATGCTCGACGACTATGCCTTTCTTACCCATGCCTGCCTGGATGGATGGATGGCGAGCGGTGAGTTGAAGTATTACCAGGCGGCGCTGGACCTGGCGGAACGTATGATCGCGGAGTTTTATGATCCCACCGGCGGAGCGTTTTTCGATGCCGCGGCCAAGGGCGCGGAGCTGCTGGGGGTGTTGACGGCGCGGCGTAAGCCATTGCAGGATTCACCGACGCCGGCAGGGAACCCGGCGGCCGCAGCGGCGCTGCTCCGCCTGGAGGCGCTCAACGGACGGGCTGATCTGCGGGAGAAGGCGGAGGATACGCTGGAGGCGTTTGCCGGGGTGGTGAGCCACTTCGGGTTGTATGCAGGAACGTACGGTTTGGCACTGGAGCGGTTGCTGTTGCCGCCGGTGCAGGTGGTGGTGATTGGGGACGATTCCGCTGCCGATGAGTTGGAAGCGGCAGCGACTGTGGGTTATGCGGTGAACAAGAGCGTGATCCGCTTGCAGCGGGCGCAGGTTGGCCCGGAGCTGCCGCCATTGCTGGCGGAGACTCTGCCGTCGCTCCCCGATTTAAAGGGGGAGAGGAGTTTTGCTGTGGTCTGTAAGGGAACGTCGTGCCTGCCCCCGACCGCGGATCCGGAACAGCTACTGATACTGTTACAGAACTAGGGGTTGAGAATCTTCACAAACTCTGGGGTCTTTCCCTTCCACCATCGACGGGTGCCCCACATCTCGCTCGTTTTTCGCGAGATGTGGGATACAGCGGACCTTAACGTTTTTTTCCCGGTCGGGCTTTAGAAGTTTCCGGTTTAGAGCAGTGGTATCCCACATCTCGCGAAAAACGAGCGAGATGTGGGGCACCCGTCGATGGTGGTCAGGATGGAGTCAGAACGCAGTTTCTTTTCTACGCTTGCTCGCCGGTGAAGGGGTTGATTTCGTTGGGCTTGGCCATGGTGGGGTCGGGGGCTTTTGCTTCTTCGGCCTCACGCGTTGCAGTTTGTCCTGAGCCGCTGAGCACCCGGTAGGGGCTGCCGGGCAGGATATGGTGTTCCTCCAGGGCCAGGCGGATGCGGCGCTGCATCTCGCGCATGGCTTCGAATTGCTTGCGCGGCTGGGTCCGGATCTGGATGGGGTAAATGACTTCCGTGCCCTTGATGGAATCCACACCGAAGACCTGGGGATCGCCGGTGAAAATATCACGGAACGCCGGCTCATTGCGCACTTCCTGGGCAATCTGCTTCAACAGCGGGATCACCTTGTCAGGATTGGCGGAAAAGTCGACCGAGACGTTCAGGGTGGCGACGGAGTAGTCCCGGCTCTGGTTGGCTACGTTGGTGATCTGGCTGTTGGGAATGATGTAGAGGGTGCCGTCAAAACCGCGCACCGTGGTCTTCCGCAGGGTCATGGAATCGACCGTGCCGGTCATCCCCGCCAGAGTGACCACGTCGCCCACGTTGTACTGATCTTCAATGAGGATCAGGATGCCGTTGAGCACGTCTTTCACGATGGTCTGGGCAGCCAGGCCGACGGCCACGCCGGCAACTCCCGCGCTGGCCAAGAGGGGTCCGAGGTTCAGCTTGAGCACACTCTCCATGACCTGGAGAAAGGCCAGGAAGACCACGATGCCGATCCCAGTGGCGCGGACGACAGTAGCCAGCGTGCGCACTTGCGCGCCGCGGGCCACGCCAAACTTATCCCGGTGCTCCGCGATCTTGAGGACCCGGCTAGTAACGAAGTTGACCAGGAAGATGAGAGCCCCGGTGTAGAGGGCAATAATGAGCAGTTTTGGCAGGCCGGCGTGGACGAACTCCTGGACGTCGGAGAGCCATTCCTGGTTGAGGCCGCGGAGAAACGAAGGTGACGGCTCGATCAAACGAAGAAGGGAGGCGAGAGGGAAAATGGTGGCGTACACTGGCACCCTATGATGCTACTCGAGCGATGGGTGGTTGGGGCAATGCTTGGGTTCGCACTGACCGCGACTGCGGGTATTCCCGGCCAATCGTCCACCGGGAAAGCCCAGCAAAAGCAGCCCGCCAAGCCCGTCCCGGAGCTGCCCCCCTGGGACTCGGCACAACCACCGCCGCCCATTCGGCCGCCCTCCCCAGACGACGAAAAAAACGACGACTACCCACCGTTGTCTTCTGACGACCAGCCGGACGCGGGCCAGCCGGGGTCTGGCGGCTCTACTGAAAAACCAAAGGCGGCCGAGCCTGCTCCCCCGGCAGATTCGGCCAGGCAACCAGCCGCTCCCCAGCCGTCTCCCTCCGGGGAGCCCGCGAATCAGCAAGCCGCCCAGCCCGCTCCCCCCACGGTCCAGGCACAACCCAAGCCCGTCCCGACGCTCCCCCCTTCGTCGGACCCGGCACAACGGCAAATGGAGAAAGATACGGACCAGTTACTGGAGCTGTCGCAGGACTTGAAGGCAGAAGTCGATAGAGCCGGGAGCAACACCTTGTCCCTGGCTGCCTTACGCAAGGCCGAAGAGATTCAAAGACTGGTGAAAAGCCTAAAGGAACAGATGAGAGAACGGGGGCAAACAGCTGTAAACAAACCGTAATTGCACGGTTTATTCCAAAGGTTGAGAGGCGGAAGTGAGCGTAGTAGGAACCAGGTCGCGGGGGATGCGATGGGCCCTGATCGGAGGCGTCATGGTAGCGGCCAGCCTGGGACTGGCGGCCGGGCAGTTCAGTGTTCCTGTCAATCCGCCCACCGCTGGGCAGCTGGATCAGCTGGACCACTCACGCTCGCCGGACGAACAACCCTACGTTACCCGGGAGATGCAGGCGCGGCAGCTGAAAAAGCTGCGGGAAGAGCACCAGAAGGAGGTATTCAGCGATACGGCCCGCTTGGTACAGTTGGCGACCCAGTTGAAGGCGACGGTCGATAAGAGAGATAAAGCGGTGACCTCGGACGTGATCAAAAACGTGGACGAGATCGGAAAGCTGGCAAAACGGGTCAGCGACAGAATCAAGACGCAGTAAAGAGAAAGTATTGAACCTTACCCCCTGGACCCCTAAGTCATTCCTCGCGTTGCGGGATTATAACGGGAGGAAATTCGGTGCGGACCTGGCGGCGGGCGTCACCGTGGGACTGGTTGCCCTGCCGCTTTCGATGGCCTTTGCCATTGCCTCCGGAGCGCCCCCGGAAGCCGGGCTCTATACCGCGGTGGTGGCTGGATTCGCCATCTCGGCCCTGGGCGGATCCCGCAATCAAATTGGCGGTCCCACGGGCGCGTTCGTAGTGATCATCGCCGGCATCCTGGCCCGCTATGGCTTCAACGGTCTGCTGCTGTGCACGATCATGGCGGGCTGCCTGCTCATCCTCTTGGGAGCGACCGGCCTGGGTGCGGCGGTCAAGTTCATTCCTCGCCCGGTGATTGTGGGCTTTACCAACGGCATCGCCCTGCTCATTGCCAGCACCCAGATCAAAGACTTCTTCGGTTTGCACACCGGGCCGGTTCCCGGAGATTTTGTCGGGCGCATGCGGGTGGTGCTGGGGAACTTCAGGACCGTGTCCCTGACCGCTACACTGCTTTCCTGCGCCGGCCTGGTGCTGATTGTGTTGATGATTCGCTTTCTGCCCCGGATTCCCGGCTACATTGTGGCCCTGGTCGGGGCCACGGCCGCGGTTTACTTTCTGCATCTGCCGGTAGAGACGGTCGGGAGCCGGTTTGGGGGCATCCCTTCGGGCTTCCCCCGTTTCCATATGCCGGTGTTCGAGTACGCCACCATGCGGACATTGATTTCTCCGGCGATCACGGTAGCGATGCTGGGGGCGATCGAGTCGCTGATGTCGGCCGTGGTCGCCGACCGGATGAGTGGAGACCAGCACAATCCCAACCTGGAGCTGATGGCGCAGGGCGTGGCCAACATCCTGTCGCCCCTGTGCGGAGGGCTGCCGGCGACGGGCGCGATTGCCCGCACCGCGACCAGCATTCGCTGTGGAGCGGTGTCTCCGGTGGCCGGCATGGTGCATGCGCTGACGGTGCTTGCGGTGCTGCTTTTTGCTGCGCCGTTAGCCCGGTTCATCCCGCTGGCGGTTCTGGCGTCGATCCTGATGGTGGTGTGCTACAAGATGGGCGAGTGGCACGAGATTCCACAGATTCTGCGGCTCTCGAAACTGGAGATCGGGGTTTGGCTGACGACGCTGTTGCTGACCGTGTTTGCCGATCTGACGGTCGCGGTCGAAGGAGGCATGATTCTGGCCGCGCTGGTGTTCATCCGCAAGGTCACGCTTACGACTACGGTGACCCGTGTGACCGACGATGATGTGGAAGATGGGCGGGTGCATGTGCTGCAGGGAAAAGATATTCCGCCGTATGTTGCCATTTATCGCATCCATGGCCCGTTCCTGTTTGGGGCTACGGAAAAGATTGACGAGATTCGCCGCCAGCTGCCCTCATTGCCGCCGATCGTGGTGCTGCGCTTGCGCAATATGACGGCCATCGACTCGACCGGTCTGCAGGCACTGCAGCGGCTTGCCGAGGAGGTGCGCGGTTCCGGCCGAACGCTATTGCTGTGCGGCGCGCGGGAACAGCCGGCGCGATTGATGGGGCAAGCTTCCTTTGCCCAGCATGTTGGGGAGGAAAATATTTGTGCCCACGTGAGCGCTGCGCTGCTGCGCGCCAACGCGATTTATGAACAGGGCCTGGCCCATGAGGTCGTGACCTGAGCACGGGCAAGGTATTTGCCGGCGTGGATGTGGGTGGCACCAAGACCGCGGTGGTGCTGTCTTCTCATCCGCCGGCCAGCCTGGGGCGTATTGAGTTCGCAACCTTGCCGGAGCAGGGCCCGGAGCGCGCTCTGCGGCTGATCGTCGACTCGGTGCGCAGCTTGCTGGCGCAGCAAGGCTTGGATGAGGCGGCGATTGCGGGTATCGGCGTGAGCTGCGGCAGCCCGCTCGATCGGGCGCGGGGAATTGTTCAGGCGCCTCCCAATCTTTCCACCTGGGTGGATGTGCCCATTTGCAAGCTGCTGGGAGAGGCGTTCCACGCGCCCTGCAGGTTGGAGAACGATGCCAACGCGGGGGCGGTGGCGGAACATCGATTCGGCGCAGGCCTGGGCTGCGAGCACATGATTTTTCTTACCCTCGGCACCGGGTTGGGCGCGGGGATTATTGCTGCCGGCAGCTTGTACCTGGGAGCCAATGGAGATGCGGGCGAGATCGGCCACGTGCGCCTCAGCCCGACGGGGCCGGTGGGTTATCACAAAGCGGGCTCGATTGAAGGATGGTCGAGCGGTGGCGGCATTGCGCAGCTCGCAGTCCGCATGGTGGGTCAAGCAGAACGGCGCGGCCGCTCGAGCGTGCTGCAGGCACAATTGCGGAGCAGCGGCGGGTTGACGGCGCGCGATGTGGGCCAGGCAGCGCAGGCGGGCGATGCGGTTGCGCTGAGCATTCTGCGCACCTCGGGAACGCGGCTGGGCCAGGCGCTCGCCATGCTGATCGACGTGCTGAACCCACAGCGCATTGTGCTGGGGGGATTGGCGTGGCGCATGGGAGAGCCGTTGCTTGCTCCTATGCGCAGAGTGATCGAGCGCGAGGCTTTGCCGCAGACTTTCAAGGCCTGCGCGATTGTTCCCGCGATGCTGGGAGAAAAGATCGGCGATGTGTCTGCGATGTGTGTGGCCATGGGACTTGAGGGTCGGGGAAAGTGAAACTGCAGATCCCTCCACGGCGCGCCCCACGGCAGGCCGGGGCAGGCGGGATGAACAAACGAAGAGTGCGGTGCCGCACCTCCGGCGCTCGCGATCATCATCATTGACGTCCCAGCCCTTCCGGGCTGGGCTGACGTTTGGCAGT
This sequence comes from uncultured Acidobacteriaceae bacterium, assembly GCA_963750415.1. GTDB lineage: Bacteria > Acidobacteriota > Terriglobia > Terriglobales > Acidobacteriaceae > PALSA-350. The sequence continues at coordinate 821,728 of CAVVQX010000011.1, read as the reverse complement.
CGGCCCTCCGGGCCTTGGTGACGCGGTATATCAGAACTTTTTTCATGCCTGCGATTCGGGAGTGGACCGTGTTTCCAGACGCCGTTCGCGCTGACCCAAGCCACGCGCCGGTGCGGTTTTCCGTCCTCGTCACTCCACCAGTCGCAGCACTCTATCCACCTGCTCACGCAGCTGCGCCACTTCCTGACGCAGAGTCGAGGCCCGGAGGGCCGACCGCCAAACGTCAGCCCAGCCCGGAAGGGCTGGGTCCACAAAGGCAGGTGATGGAGCGCCGGAGGTGCGGCACCACACTCTTCGTTTGTTCATCCCGAGCGAAGCCGAGGGATCTGCAGTTTTCTCTCCGGGTTAGAATCGAAGGTTGGGGTTGTATACAAGGGTGAATGGATGAGCGGACGGTTGGCGGGAAAGACCGCTGTGGTCACGGCTGCGGGACAGGGAATTGGGCGGGCGACCGCGATCGCCTTTGCCCAGGAAGGCGCCACCGTGTGGGCGACGGATATTAACCAGGAGGCGCTCAAAGCGCTCGCCGGGGAACAGCCTCACCTCAAGTGCCGCGAGCTGAATGTGCGCGACGGCAAAGAGATTCAGCAGTTCGCGGAGCAGTTGCCGGAGCCGGATATCTTGTTTAACTGCGCCGGTTTCGTCCATCACGGCACCATTCTCGACTGCAAAGAAGAGGACTGGGAGTTTTCCTTTGACCTTAACGTGCGTTCCATGTATCGCACGTGCCGCGCGTTCCTGCCGGGAATGATCCGCGCGGGGCGAGGCAGCATTGTCAATATGGCGTCGATTGCATCGAGCATCCGGGGTGTGCCCAATCGCTTTGTCTATACCAGCTCGAAAGCTGCGGTGGTGGGATTAACCAAGGCGATTGCGATTGATTTTGTGCGCCAGGGGATCCGTTGCAACGCCATTTGTCCGGGCACGGTGCAGTCGCCATCGCTCGATGGGCGCATTGCTGCGCAGGGCGACGCGGAGCAGGTGCGGCGTGAATTTATCGCGCGCCAGCCCATGGGTCGTCTTGGCCGCCCGGAGGAGGTGGCCGCCCTGGCGGTATATCTTGCCTCGGATGAGTCCAGCTTCACCACGGGGCAGACGCACGTCATCGACGGCGGATGGAACATCTGACACCCAGACGCCGCGGCCCTCTTATCCGCCGGCGCGGCGTGCTCCCTGGTTGTGTAGGAATGTTACGACTGGATAAATGAGCAGCCGTGCCTGATAGGGCCGGGTCTCTTAGACCGCGGCCTTCCTTGCTTTCGCCCAACGCTTGCGCTGTGCGGCTGCAATCTTCTTGCGGGCTTCTACGCTCAGTACACGCTTGCCCTTGACTTTAGGCGCTGCCGAACCATTGACCGAGCCCCGGGGGTGACCATTGCTGGAGCCTTGCAACAAAGCCTTCACCTGCTGCAGCCGCGTAATTTCACCGTTGATGTGTTCTAAGATCTCTTTAGTATTCAAAACTTATTCTCCGGACGCGAAAAGTCGTCTCGAATAGAATATCAAATTCAATCCCGGGATAGGCCGCCGAACTAACTCCGAGAGGTTATCAGGCGAATCACCTTGTGCCTAAGTGGAACGGGAGCACTCCCAAGAAGGTGTCTGCTTGTTCATGAAAACTTCACTTAACCGGCTGCGGGGCCGGTCGATTCTCGACCCCAGGGCAGCTTCGGCGGAGCAGTTATTTCTCGCCCCGCCGTTCACGGAAGAAGTAGTGGCGGCGATTCGGCTTATTTCCACCCGCTTGCCGCTGAAAGCCGATGAAGCTTCACGATTGCTGTGGCAAAGCGAAAGTAACGCAGCCTCAGAGGCGGAGTACGAGGCGTTGTTGCCGCTGATAAATGAAGTTGAGAAGCCTAAGCGGGTGCTGGAGATTGGTCCCGGCTTTGGCCGGTCGGTCGTTTTCTTCACCAAGAAGGGTTGGTTCGCGGGCAGCGAGATCAGCCTCTACGACGCCAACGGAAGCAGTACCAGATACAAACAAAAATATTATGAACATCCTCCCCAGTGGCCGGATACGTCTTCTTTCTGCGGGAACCTCGGGTTGTTGAAGAGCATGCTGGACTATAACGGGTTGAAGCAATATGAAATTTTCGATGCGCAGCAATTGGGACTGGCGGCGCTGCCCGGACCCTATGACTTGATTTACGGGTTTTACAGTATTGGATTTCACTGGTCGCTTGAGTACTACCTGGATGATCTTGCTGCTTTGTTGCATGAGCGGACGGTGTTGGTTTGTACTCTGAACAAGAATTTTCGTCCCTTTCCGCGGTTGGCGGAGTTTTCGACGCGGGTTCTCGCGTGCCGCGAAGTGAAAAAGAATGCGACCCCGCTGCGGCTTCTAGTGTTGAGCAAGGGGCCGCTGCCCGGCGTAGGGCAGTCTCTGGCGCAGGCGTTCGCTGGTAAGAGTTAGAGGATATCGAGAGTATGTGCGGGCGTTATGTGCGTAAGTCAACTCGCAGAGAAATTGCTGCCTGGTTTGGAACCGAGCTCGAGGCTGAGGATGCGAACGACCTGCAGTGGGGCATCAGCTACAATGTCGCGCCTCAGACCTTTCAACCGGTGGTGCGCCTGAACCGCGACACCGGCAGGCGGGAGATCGCGCTCATGCGCTGGGGCTTGATTCCTTACTGGTCGAAGGATGCAAAGATTGGTTACTCGACCATCAATGCCAAGGCGGAGACGGTAGCGACCGCTCCCGCGTTCCGCGAGGCGTTCCGGCGGCGCCGCTGCCTGGTGCCCGCGGATGCATTTTATGAATGGCAAACGCTGGACCCCAAACACAAGCAGCCGTTTGCCATTGCCCTGGCCAGCCGCGAACCCTATGGCTTTGCCGGAGTATGGGACCGTTGGAAGGATCCGGAAACGCGCGAGTGGTTGGAGACTTTCTCCATCATCACCACCGATCCCAACCAGGTGGTTGCCCCCTTGCACAACCGGATGCCGGTGATTATTGAACGTAAGGACTATGCGCGCTGGCTGGGCGGGGGCGATCCACGGCTCGCCGGGACAGGTCCGGCGCACCTTCCGCTCGATTTGCTACGGCCTTTTCCGGCGGAGAAGATGGTTGCCTGGAAGGTGGACCGGGCGGTCGGCAATGTGCGCAACGATACCGCGCAGTTGCTGGAATCGCTGCCGGATGAGCCGACTTTGGGTTTTGTTGCGGATCCGCAACAGCCATGATGCTCGATTTACCGATCCTCGCACTCTCGTCCTTGTAGTTACACAAGCGCCTTTCTACCAATAACTTTGCCCGGTAAAACGCCGGTACGCGTTTGCCGATACGCAACAACACAGATGGCCGTGGGCGCGTGAATCCAGCAGTTGCATGGATAGATAACAAGAAAGGTTACAGTAAAGAAACAACGACAATATTTCTAGCACATGTTACTTAGGACGTAACAAAAAATAGTGCTTAAGGTTATTGCCCGTAGTCCGAATCTGAGGCATACTTGCACCAAGTTTAGTCATAACTATGACCCAAATAGTTATGTTTTTGAAGGGTTCCCTCCTCCCCGGCTGACCCTTCTTCAGCCCTTGGTTCCTCCCCCTGAAATATCGGAGATGCTATGAGTCCTCATCGGAGACATGGCGGCGGGCGTCCTCGCTCTGTCGATTCCAATCTGGAGATTGCCGAACGTTGGGGTATATCGATAAGAGCCGCGCGGCGGTTGGCGGCGCGAACCCTCACCGAAGACGTGATGGCGATTATGGTGTGCGACAGCAAGCGCTTTGCAGCCGCACAGCGCCGGGAAAATATCGCCCGGGGAAGATACACCGGCGGCATGAAGGCCCTGGGCATGCGCAGCCGCGTTCCTGCAGGCCTGGCATGAGCCGGGAGCCCGCGATCTTGCTGCCGGCACGCCGGCGGCTGGTGAAGGACTACGCCCGGACGCGCTTCGGTTTGGACGTAGACAAGCAGATGCGGCAAAGCCTGATCCGGCGGGTGCGGAAGGGAGATGTGAAGTACGCCCGAAAACTCACCAACACGCGCACAGTGATTGTGCTCGATCATGAGGGCAGCGAGATGGCCTTTCTCTACAGCAGTGCCAGCAAGGAAATTATCAGCTTCCTATCTCCCGAGGCCCCGGAGACCGCGGACTGGCGGCATGCCCGATCCGCGGGTGTGAAACCTGTTCGTCCCGTCCGTTTCCGGCGCGATTGGCTGGGCCGGTGAGCGTGCGCACCGGGTACCCTCAGGGCGGCAAGGGCGAGACGGACGCGCCCCTGCCCGCTAACGTGGCGGCGGAGATGGCGATCCTGGGCGCCATTTTGCTGAACAACGGCCATTACCAGGAGGCGGCGGGCCGCATCGAGGCAGCGGACTTCATGCTGGATGCGCATCGCCGCGTCTTTCAACGCATGGGCGAGCTGATCACGGATGGCCGGAGGGTCGACATCGTGACCCTGGCCGAGCAGTTGCAACGGAACAAGGAGTTATCGGTCATCGGTGGAGTCGCCTGGCTCGCTTCGCTCACGGAGGGGCTGCCGCGCAGGTTATCCATTGAGGACTATGTGCGCATCGTGAAAGACAAGTCGCTTCTGCGGCAGACGATTGCGGAGAGCGGCCGGGTCGGGGTGCTGGCGACGGATCAGTCCGGCTCCGCGGAGGAGGTGCTGGCCGAGGCCGAATCTGCCTTCCGCAGGATTGCCGGCAAGGCGATCACTACCGGACTTACTTCCGTGGGCGAGTATGTCCGGGAAAATTATCCCTGCATCGACAAAATCTTTGAACAGAACGCCAGGCTGACCGGCATTCCTTCCGGCTTTGGGAGGCTGGACAGTCTCACTGCCGGATTCCAGCCGAAGGAGTTGACCATCCTCGGTGCGCGGCCTTCGATTGGCAAGACGGCCGTGGCCGGTAACATCGCGGTGCATGTTGCGATGTCGGGTAAGACCGTGGCCTTCTTCAGCCTGGAGATGCCGAGCAAGGCGCTCATCGACCGCATGTGCTGTGCCCGCGGGCAGGTAGATTTGCAGGCGCATCGTCATGGACGGTTGAGCGAGGTACAGAAGCATTACTATCTGCGCGCGCTGGCGGAGATTATCGATGTGCCGTTATACATTGACGACCAGCCGGGGCAGACCGCAGCCTCGATCGAGGCCAAGGCGGCGCGGTTGCAAGCCAGCAACGGTCTCGACCTGGTGGTGGTGGACTACCTGGGACTGATGGCGGCCGAACGCAAGGGCATGGAAAACCGTGAGCAGGTGGTGGCCGCGATCAGCCGGGCGATGAAGGGCCTGGCCAAGCGTCTCAACGTGCCGGTAATCCTGCTGTCACAATTGAACCGCGAGCTTTATAAGCGGGTAGATAAGCGGCCCATCCTCTCCGATTTGCGCGAGTCAGGCGCCATCGAGCAGGATGCGGACATGGTCCTGTTTTTGCATCGCGAGGAATACTACAACCGCCAGGATCCGTCGCTGGCCGGCAAAGGCGAATTGATTATTGCCAAGGCACGGAATGGGCCGCTGGGAACGGTGCACCTGCATTACGACGCACGAACCTGCAGGTTTGAAAGCGAAAAAGAGTGACGACCGAAAAGGTGCAACCATTCCCGGATAACCGTGATCTTACTAAAGGGACACGAGCAAGAAAAACACCAATACGTCACCATCTTGTATTTGCATTGGAGGACTTTCTTTTCTACCTTAGGAGCCGTATGAAGGGCCATCGTCAAGTGTTGTTGTTTGCCACTGCTGTCTTAGCTTTACCTCTTGTTGCCTACACTCAAAACACAACCAGTTCGAATTTCACGGCGGCGGATAAGCACGAGGCCGCATTGATGAAACCGGTAAATGCCGTCCTGCAAACCAAGCTTGACGGCGTTAAAGATCCATCGGGTTCTGCCGTGAGCGCGAAGCTCGAGGGGAAAGTAGATTTGAACAATGGAACCGAATTGCCGAAAGGTACGATGCTGCTGGGAAAGGTAACCGCGGATGATATGCAGCAGCCGGGCACGAGCAAGCTGGCGCTCCGTTTTGACCAGGCGCGCCTCAAGGGTGGGACCACTGTGCCTATCCGAGCTACGATCGTGGGCTTCTATCGCCCGGGTGTCGAGAACGAGGGCGATTACGGCGGTCTGATGCCGAATGATTGGACTCGGAAAACGCTGGAATTTGATCAGGAAGACATTGGTTCCGGCATTGAGCTGCACAGTAAGATCGATAGCAAGAACTCGGGCGTCTTTGTATCTAGCAAGAAAGACGACGTAAAACTTAGACAGGGCAGTGAAATTCAGTTTGCCATCGCTGCTGCGAATAGCGGACAAAACGGAATGTCCGCCGGCGGCCTGTAATAACCGATAGGCCGTCCCTGTTCACCGACCCCAACTACGCCGGCCCAAGCCCATTCGTCGCGTAGTTGGGATCGGTGCCTCCTCCCGGTCCAGCTCCTCCGACTTCTGCTGCCAGCGGATGGCAGCCGAGCCCATATTGAGGCCACGCACGGCTAGCTGCAGCGTTAGTTGCCGCGGCTGGCTTGCTTGCTGCACAAGGGTGTACAGGGCATAGCGTGTCTCTCTGCATTATGAAGCGCGTACGTGCAGGTTTGAGAGCGAGAGGAGTGAGGGCTAAAAAAATGCGACTATTGCCAGACTGCAGTGATCTTACTTGGTAGAGATGAGTAAGAGAGAAACGACCACGTCATCATATTTATTTATTTTAGTGGAGGACCTTTTTTTACTTTAGGAGTCGTATGAAGGGCCATCGTCAAGCACTGGCATTTGCCACTGCAGTCTTAGCATTACCACTTTTTGCCTACGCCCAAAATGCAACTACGCAGGATTCCACGCAAGCTGATCAGCACGAGGCCACGTTGATGAAACAGGCGAGCGCCCTCCTGGTGGGGAATCTTGACGCGGTTAAAGATCAACCAGGGTCTACCGTCAGCGCCAAGCTTCAAGGGAAAGTAAATTTAAGCGACGGAACCGAATTGCCCAAAGGCACGATACTGCTGGGAAAGATAACCACGGATGACATGCAGCAGCAGGGGACGAAAAAACTGGCGCTGCGCTTTGACCAGGCGCGCCTGAAGGACGGGACCACTATACCCATCCGAGCGACGATTGTGGGCTTCTACGCCGCCAATGAAGGGGATACCGGTGCCTTTCCGGCAAATAATTGGACTGCAAGCACGCTGGCATTTGACCAGGAGGACGTTACTTCTGGCGTCGACCTGCACAGCAAAATCGCCAGCCAGAACTCGGGCGTCTTTGTTTCCAGTAAGAAAGACGACGTAAAACTCAAACAGGGAAGTGAGATTCAGTTTGCCATTGCTCGTGCGAATGGCGGACAAAACGGAGTTACAGCGGGCGGCCAGAATTAACCGATAGGCCGTCCCTGTTCATCGACCCCAACTACGCCGGCCGAAGCCCATTCGTCGCGTAGTTGGGATCGGGGCTTCCTCCCGGTCCAATTCCTCTGACTTTTGTTGCCAGCGGATGGCAGCCGAGCCCATATCGAGGCCACGCACGGCTAGCTGCAGTGTTAGTTGCCGCGGCTGGCTTGCTTGCTGCACAAAGGTGTACAGGGCATAGCGTGTCTCGTCGGCTACGTCGTCCAGTGGGTCGCCGGGAATTTTGCGGATATCTCCGGGCCTGGCCTCGTCATGCATGCGGGTGCGCAGAGCTTCGAAGGTGCGCGGGCATACGTCGGTGATTTGGAATTCGCCGGTGCGCAGCATGCGGTAGAGCAATTGCCATCCACCGAGGCGGTCGTTCGATGCTCGCTCACAGGTGATTTCCCAGGGCGCGAATACTTCGTTGATCTGGTCAGCGATGGTGTGGCCGTCGCCGATATCCTTGAAGTTAGCCGGGTCGAGATAGGCGGCTACGATCCGCCGGCGGTGTCCATTCTCTTCTGGCCCGTTTGCAGTTGGTTTGATAAATGCGTCGACCACCATCTGGGCCAGCTCATAGGCGGGCACGTGGGGCACTACCAGCTCGCCGATCTTGCGGATGCGCCCCTGGGGGAAATCCGGAGCGTCGTGCTGCGCCAGCCGGTGCGCCTCGATGCCGTGGACCTCGATCTTCTGGCGAAGCTCGGCTGGGCCGCGGACGTAGAGGCCCACCGATGAGGAAGATTTGCCATAGCCGTAATCGATGGAGAGGAAGTGATTGTGCCACCACTCCACGCCGGCCTCGGCCAGGGGGCGTACCAGGCCTGCATGCACAAAAGGGAAGTAGGCTCCCTCGAGCGTGCACCAGCAGCCCTGCTCCATGGCAGCGGCGGCTCCGCCGGACATCATGTGCAGGCGCTTGGCGTAGTTTGCATCGAGCAGCGTGTGGTCGGAAAGTTTGCCGGGGATGAAGGCTACGGAGAAGGGAATGGCTTCGCCATCGGAGGGCCAGCAGCGATCGCGATAGAGCTGGCCTGGCTGGGCAGCGTCTTTGGGGTTGTGTACCGGGCAGTGGCCGCGCAGAAACAGAGCCTGGTGCCAGGCGGCGCCTACGTTGCCGGGATTCGAGGTAAGCCGCATGCGCAGCCGCAGGCTGGGATCGGTGGAGCTAAGGCGGCCCAGGATGTTGCGCACTTGTTTTTCTGTGTGCAGGGTCGACTCGTCAAAGCCGATGAAGGAGTAGCGTGGGCCGAGGTACTTCCACACGTCGTCGTCGGTCTTCATGTAGGCGAAGCGGATGGTGGCTCCGGAGGGGAAGCTCCACGTCCACTTGGGCGAGCCCACGAAGACACCGCCCATGGGGGCGTAGAGGCGGCGGGTTTTGTCGATGATGTCGGTCATCTCGACGAAGGAGGAGCGGAAGACAATGCCGCGCAGGTTGGGGTTTTCATATTCCTGCACGGCGTCCATGAGCATGGTTTCGGTTTTGAGGGAGCCGGCGGAACCTCCGAAGAGCAGGATGTCGGCTTGTGAATCGAGCGCGGAGCGCTGCGCTACGGTGGCGGGCATCCAGCGGTGGGAGTCGTCCTGGGGAAGTGTCATTCTAAGAGCTGTCCTGACCACTAAGGCTGGGTGCCCCACATCTCGCTTGTGTTTCGCGAGATGTGGGATACCACTGCTCTCCAATGGCTGTGTTCGAAGGCCGAAGACCAGGATCAAGGTTCGTGGTATCCCACATCTCGCGAAACACGAGCGAGATGCCCCGAATTTCCTGCACGCTGCCCTGGACAGGACCGCGTGTGCGCCTTTCTTTAAGGAAAGGCGCATGAAGTGCGCGGAACCCACGAGGCTTCACAGGAAAATCGGGGATGTGGGGCACCCGTCGTTGGTTGCGGGGTTGGGATTTGGACGTCAAGCTTTGGGCATCCAGGCGGCTCTGTAAATCTCGGGTGCGGCGGCTGGTTTGGCCGCAGGCTTCGGCTTCCCCGGCTGGGCCAGCTCTTCGCGCAAGGAGTCGAGCGCTTTTAGTTGTCCTGTAATGTTTCCCTTGGTTTGGTTCTCGTCCAGGTTGGCCAGTTCCCAATACCTGGTCAGGATTTGGTTGCGGTCGAATTCCAGCGACTTATTGAATACCAGCTTCATACATACCCTCGCTTTCGAAAGTTATTCGTGTAATATTTGGCTTCATGGGAAGCAAAGATAAAGGCAAGCGCGAGACCAAGAAGGCACCTAAACCTAAGCCCAAAGTAGAACCCGGACGCAAGCGCGGAGAAGACACCCGCCTGGGGGGCCCGCCCAAGATCTGACGGGCCGCTGCAGGCTGCTGAAAACCCTCTTGCACGGAGGCCCAGCTTTCGCTGTGCCATAGAAGAGGCACACCCCAGGGGCTATAGAGTCTGCGTGAGAACTGGGAATTATGATCTCACACCCTCTCTAGGGGCCGACGGGAGTCCCGGTCGAGTCTCTGCCTTAACAGAATCAAAAAGAGCAGTGGGATTGTCTCTGGTTCCCACTAAGGACGGGTCCTTAGTGAAGGAACCAGAGACAGATGCCTGTGGCGCTGAGTTCGTCAATGGAGTTCTCACGCAGACTCTAAAGGCCGGATGATTTTGGCCGCATTTACGGCCCGGCTGAAGAGGCTGCGGAAAAACTCGCCGTTGGGTAGGAAAGCCGTACCTCAGGGGCTAAAGCCCGACGTATTTTCAATCACTAAAGGCACGACTAAAGTCGTGCCCTGATACAAAACATGAGTTTTTCCGCAGCCTCTGAAGCCGTGCCCTTCGTTCAGGGTTTGTATGCCGCCTCTGAAGCGGAGTGGAGAGGTCTGCGGTTTCTTATCATCGGATTTAGCCGTGCCGGTCAAGACCGGCGCAGATCTTTGTGGCGGACGGTGATGTTCCTTCCGTCTTCGGTGCGCACGCGCGCGATGCGCATGTTTGGATCGACGTAGACGACCCTTGCCACCGCGCCGTCGGTCAGTCTTACTCGTGAGCCCTTGAGCACAGCGCCTTTTGCTATCTGCGGGCTAACTCCATTTTTGGAGTTAAAGCGGTCCATCGCCCGGTCGTTGATGGCTCTGGCGGTGGCCCTCGCCGGTCCCGCGCCCTGGCCCTCGAGCTCTGCGTTGCGCGCTTTCTTGTAGTCGTGGTGCTCCTTCCGATTTGCCTGGAGCACCGGGCGGGGAACAATCTGCAACTCTTCTGAAGCGCCGTTGGGCATCTGCAACTGCAGGGAGAAACTGCGGTAGTGATATTCCGGATCGCCCGCAGTGAAGTTATCCTGCTCGCGCAATACCTTGAAGTGCTGTCTTACTGCGGCCACCACGGCATCTTTGGCTTGGGGCGTGTCGACTGCGATTTGCGCGGCGCCGTAATCACTGACGGTCTCTGCGGGTTGCCCTTGCAGCACAATTTTTTCCGCCAGCCGCAGCGGATTTTTGGCGCTTCGGCTCGCTGCCAGGGTGGCCCCGGGAATATACCGGATCGCTGCTTCCAACCGCTGCCTGTAAGCCGGCATCGCATGGGTAGCCAGTGCCTGGTTGATCGCGGGGTTATCCGTAGGCTGCACGATTCTGCGGCCGGAAGCGGGTTCTCTCAAGCCCACCGGCATCGCTGGTTCGAATCCCAGATCGACCAGCGAGGAACGCAGAGGTTCAAAGCCAAGCGCGTGCAGTGGATGCATGACCATAGTTACATTCCCCCAAATGGGTTGCCTGCGAGGCATAGTTAACAGCAAATAATGGGCCGAAACCTCTCACCACAAGCCGGGTTCGCATCGTATGTGAGGTTGTTGTAAGAGGAGATAACGATGAAAACGAAATGGATCGCTAGTCTCATCCTGGCTTCAGCAATTGCCGCTCCAGCCTTTGCGCAGGTTGGCGTATACATCGGCACTCCGCCGCCACCGTTGCGCTATGAGGTGCGGCCGGCTATCCCGGGTCCGGGCTATGCCTGGACCGATGGGTATTGGAACTGGTCGGGGGCCAGGTATGTATGGGTCCCAGGAAGATGGAGAAGGCCTCCCTTCGAGGGTGCGTATTGGACCCATCCTCACTACGACCACTATGACCACGGTTGGCAATACAACGAGGGTCACTGGGACCACAACGACCACCATGACCACCACGATTGGGATCATGACCACGACCACGACCACCACTAGCCCTCTACCGGGTCCGGCTAAAAACCGGACCCGGCCTGCCCCGCAGCAGCTTAGTCTTCATTTAATACTTTAAGGTTGGCATCTATCTCTCTGGCTCGGAGCAGATTGGCCCGGGGCAAATATCCGATCTGTCCCTTCGAGGAAACCTTTACGTACAGCGGGTTTCCGCTGCGGTCAGGCGCTGTTTTGTCAGCGGATGTGCCGGCAAAGTATCCCGCCAGGCCTCTTCGTATCGGCGTATCGTCTCTCGCCGGGGTCGCCTGTGATGGCGGCTGGGCCAGGTTGCCGGTCAGCGGAGTGGATTCGCCGGGGCCGCTTACGGGAGCGTGATCGGGCGGGGGCAACACCAGGCTCTGCGCCTCTGCCGGCGACAGGATCTGCTTGAGCAGCCTGCTGGCTTCGTCTTCCTGATCGTTTGCCATGGCTACAGTTTGCCTGCCTTCCCCAGGTTGCCGGCGACGCTGCTGCCGACCTCATCCCAGAAGCTGGGCGTCTTGGCGGCCTGGGTCTCGTCGCCCAAAACGCTATCTGCTGCGTTCGAGGATGTGCCGTACAGCGACTGGTTGGCGCTGATGGGCAGTGCCGATGCGCCGAGCGCCGCCTGGTTGTATCCAGCTTCCCCGGCGATGCGTTTCTGCTGGGCCGCGGCCAGGTCACCCGATAAGTCGCGGGTGTTCTGCTGTGCCCCGGCTGCCGCGGTCGCGGCATCGGCCGCACTGTTCTGGCCTGTGCGCCTGGCTTGCGCCTGCAGTGCGCCGGCGAGGGAATTGGCCCCCGCGTCCGATACGTTGGTGAGACCGGTGTTGATGGTCTGGTCGTATTCGCCTCCGGGCGTATAAGGATTGCCGGAAACGAATTTTGCCAGCTGGTTGTTGTAGTTGCCGATGGCATCTTCAGTCGAACCGAAGGCTGACTGCGCGTTGCCAAAGTCGGCCGCGTTTTCGTTGGACGCGGTGTTGAATGCTTGCGTGGATTGGCCTCTGCTCATATTTTTCCTCTCAGGTCTTTGGCGAAGTGGGCGAGCTCGCGATCGACACAGTCGAAGCCCGCGCGCCGCAGTGGTTTCTGGATCATCTTTTTTAATTGGCGAGGAACAAAACACTCCAGCCAGCGAAAGCCCTGGAGCTTTAATACATAGCTCAGTCCTTCTATCTCCCGGCGACTGAAGGCGGTGGCTTTTGGATCGCAACCGACAAAGCGCAACTCCGCGATGGTCTCTACGTAGATACAGTTGCGGATTGCCCCGCTCTCTTCCACGCCTACCAGCGCGATGGCGATGGCGGGGCCGAAGAGCCAGGGCAGCTCGTAGTTGGTGGCTTGCGCGGCCTGATGCTCCCGGTGCAGCCGTTGAATCACAGGCCAATCTTCACGGGTGGCCTGGCGCAGGCGAATGCTTTTCATTTCACCGCGAGCCCGTGCTTGGCGGCGTAGATAAGCATCTGTTTTTGTGACGTATTCAGCGCCTCATTGATTTGCCGGACGGCGGCGGCCGGGTCCAGGGCGTCGAGATTGTCTTTGGGATGAACGGCGCCGCATGCAGGGCAGGCATCATGGCCAACGGCAAGCTGGACCAGGTGCTGATGGCCATGCTCGTCGCGCAGCTCGATGACGTGAAAACCGCTGGCCAGGTCAAGGTACTGCTGATGCAGGCTATACATTGGCGTAAAGCCTCCCCCCGTTGTCGCCGGTGGCGCCACCACCGCCGGCGGCTCCTCCGCTTACGCCTCCTGTAGCGGTCACGGTCGGGCTGCTGGAGTAGCCGCTACCGGCGCTGCCGGGCGTGACTTGGGTAACGGCACCGGCCGAGACCACCGCCGTGGCCGTGGCGCCGCTGCCCGAGCTATCGGTGATGGTCAGCGTAGGCGCCGCGGTGAGCCCATTGCCGGGGTTGATGATCTGATAGGCTACGATCGCGCCTCCGGTGACGACGGCGTGAATCACCGGCAGAACTAATCCACTGGCGTTGGCGATGACGGAAATCTTGCCCACCGGCACCCAGGTATCGGGGAAGGTCTGCGCCAGCTGCGGTTTTAATTGATATTTCTGCCCGTCCCACACCACGAAGCCATTGGTGGAGTAGGCGACATTCAGGATAGTGCCGGCCGCGATTACTTTAGACCTGTTACCAAGGATTGAGGTCCACGAGGTGCCGACCCCACCCGAACCGTAGACCCGCACCGTGGCCGTGCTGCCGGCCGCGACCGAGTCTACCGTGGCGTAGTTCGATTGGTTGAGGGAGAGGTTGCTGCCGGTGGCCGCCGAGCTCACCAGGCCGGCGCTGACGGCGCCCGGCTGCACCAGGTAGCTACTCCAGTTTTGCTGGTTATAACTCGATCGCAGCCGCCAGTAGAGAGTGGCCCCGGGGTTATTGAAAACGTAGCTGGTATTGGTGCTGATGGGATAGACCGTGATGCCCGATGCGAAGTTAGCCACGGGCGAGCTTGATATCTCCTGGTAAATGGGCGCGTTGGTGGCACCCTGCGCGGGCGTGATGGAGACGGTGAAGCTGCCGTTGGCTCCGGTTACCGCAAGCCGCGAAGCGGCCGGGGCGGAAGTGAAGGCCGCGGCGGTGGTGTCGACCTTAGCCAGGGGCGTGGTACCCGTCTGCGCGTAGAGGGACTGTAAAGCGAGATGGATGCCGGTGAGGGTCTCTCGCAGATCGCTGTTGCCCCGGGCCGCGGAGTTGATCTGGGCCAGGTTCACACTAAGCGCCATTGCTGGTCCTCCCGGTAAACAGCGGGCGGGTAAACAGGCTGCAGTACTTCAGCGCAAACCAGGAGTTCGCGATGGACCCGTTGGTGAAGCGCATGCGAAAGCGCTCATTCTGCCCCCGGGCGCCGCCATCATAGCCTTTCCAGTTTTCCGGGGTCAGGGGAAAGGGCGCCAGCTTGATCTCAGTTGTGCCGGTCAGGTTGCTGCCCGCGGACGCCTGCTGCGAGTCCACAAAGCTTCTTGCCACCATCACGGATACGCTCATGGATCCCTGGCCCAGCGCGTTGATGGTCACCCCGCCCAGCATGGAGACTTCCATCAGGTCCTGGGTGCTGGTGGTCTCGTACTGGCACTCGATTCCACTGCCGTTGTCGTTGTAAACGCCGGTGGCGATCATCTGCACTGTGCCATCCGGAGCGGAGGAGCCGATTAACACCTGGGATTGGCGCAGGGCGCCGAAGGGGGAAGCATTCGTGGTTAGTGGGCGCTCACAGCGCATTGCGACCATGCCGGCTATATCATCCAGGCTCCACTTGCGGGCCGCGCCCATGGCCACTTCCCGCCCCGCATATTGGCTGAAGTGGATGGGCCCCGACAGGCCTTCCATGTAGTTCATGGTCAGGGTCTGGTTGGGGACGGTTGCGTTGCCGACGGGGATGCCGATCCGGATCTCCTTGTTTTCTTCATCGACGCAGCACCAGATCAAATGCTGGTAATCCCAGTTGATGGTCGCCCATAGCGTAGGGATCTCCTTGGTCATCAGCTTTGGTTCGGGTTCGCTGGGGGCGTAGGCGTAGGCTCCACTGCGATGAATGAAAAAGAGGAACTCATTGGTGACGCAAACGGCGCGTGGCCCGCAGGGTCCTACGCCTTCCCATCTCTGTTGCACCGACCAGGTGGAGGGGTCGGTTGCGGTGGGGGAGATGGTGAAGCCGGAGCGTTCTTTTAAGGAGAACAGTGTGCCTTGAAATTCGCGGGCGCAGATGCAGCGTTGTCCATTACCGTTGGCCACCTGGATCGGGCTGGTGTCGCCGTAGTACGACTCCGAGTCCGCGGCCAGGGAGATGTAGTGACCGGAGCCGTATCCATCCACGCCGCTGAGCACGACGCGATCGATGGAGGGCGAGTAATACACGTCGACGGCCGCGGGCGGTAAGACGCAGCGCAGCCTATCTGTCATGTCGGTCGAGGTTTCGGCTTCCAGAAACTCGTCGGTGAAGTTGAAGAAGGCGGTGGTGGTGGTATTGTCGCCAATCACGGTTGCAGTCATGGGTATGCCCGCGCTCACCGTGGCTGCGGGTATGTAGAAGAACGGCCCCGCGTTGGTTCCATCCGCTACCGTAAAACCAATCGTCCGGTTGAGAGTGTTCGAGGGTCCTATGGGGATGTTCGCCATATATAGCTGGTCGCCGGGCACATCGACGCTCACCGAGGTGAAGGCGGGCACCGTGGGACTTAGATTTCCGTTGCGATTGGTGAAGGCGATGCTGGCATAGCGCAGGCCGGTGCCTGCATCGGGCGCGATGTTGCCGGCAGAACCGGAGCTGTTAGCTGTAGGAGCGGACGGACCGCTGGCGGTGGCCGTAATGGTGGCGGTGGTGAGGGGTTGAAAGGACCCTGCGAGCGCGTAGCTATTCGGGGAGGGTGCGGGAGCTCCGGTGGCGACGTCGGCCTCGTATAGATTCACGCCCGTGATTTGATACAGCGTGGAGGGAATGGGGACCTGGATTGCATCATTGGCGACGGTGTCGACCAGCGTTCCGGCAATGGAAGGGAGGGTTTCGCCGGCTGCGTTGGTAAAGGTGGCAATCACGTAGACATCGCGCCCGGCAGGGAAGCTGCCCGAGCCCGAGGCGCGTTCTACGGTGGGTGCAGGCGGGGGCTGCAATCCGCCTGGGGTGACCCTGGCGGTGTTCGAGGATGGCGGGGCCGCTCCGGATGCCGTCACCGTGACTGTGACGGTTGCGCCGAGAGAGAAATTGCCTACCTGGGCAAAGCTCGCTGAGGAGGGCGCTGCCGCTCCGGTGGCGACATCGGCCTGGTACACATTGACGGATGCAGGCTGGTAAGCCGATGCCAGGCCGCGTATCCACCCTGCCAGGCTGGATAGGGGAGGCACGGTGAACTGTGAGGCATCATGCAGATTGGTATTCACCAAAATGCCGGGTGCGGAGGCAATCGACTCTCCCTGGGCGTTGAGGTAGGTCATCTCCAGGTAGATATCGCGGCCCGCAGTGAAGGCGCCCGCGCCGGCGACCCGGGTGAGCTGTGGGCTGTTGGGCGCAGGGAGCCGGTTCACCAGGACTGGCGTGAGCTCCTGCCAGGTTACGCTGCCATCGGTAACCGTGGCGTTTTCTGTGAGCGGCCAGGATGGCTCGGTGGCGTTGGTTGTTCCGGCGGCGACGCATCGGTAGAGATGCCCGTTGCCGCCGGTCACGGTGGGTTGCACATACTCGCCCACCACGTAGAGTGTGGATGCCAGCCAGGGCGCACCCAGCGGCTTTTGTCCGTAGGGATCGAGGTTTTGGGTGCTGAGCCCGTAGACATTGATGGGGACTTTGGGCGTCTTCAGATCGGAGTAGGCGATGAGGGCCCGGTTATAAGCCTCGGTTATGATGGCGTGCGCGTTTGCTGGTTGGGCAACAAGCGGCCCCTGCACGCGGATGAGTCTGCCGCTGCCCGCGGGGCTCTCGACCAGCAGATAGCCATCGGTATCGAACATCATGGGAACCTGGAATACAGTTTCGCCAGGATTCTCGGGGGTATAGATCAACGAGGCCAGGCCTGTGATCGCCGCCTGGTTTGGCCCCTGCAAGGCTGTCTGCAGACCGTAGCGCGTGGCCACGGTGGTGAGCTGGAATCTGCAGTTCTTGCACACGGCCGCAACACCCATAGGCAGCACGGTGGGGTCGTCGTTATCGACGAGCCCACCAAAACGCGTGAACTCGTGCGGGGTGAAGCCTTCAAAATTCATTCAGTGTGCCTGTGGTTCAGCTAAGCCCGAAGCGGGATGACAAAGGGAGGGGTGCCGCTTTGGTGCAGATCGACTGCTGATCGAAAGAAAACCGCAGATCGCTCCACCACAGAGCGAAGCGAAGTGGAGAGATCTGCGGTTTCTTAACTGGCGGCGAGGTTTGTGCCATAAGCGCCTTATGCGCCGTAAGGGTCAGCCTCTTCCGCCTTTAGACGCGACGCTTCTGCATGGTGAGGATCACGGTGCCGCTGGTTACCGCCGAGTTATAAGCTCCGGAAACGATCGTTAGAAAGCCTTCAAAATTCATTCAGTGTGCCTGTGTGGCTAGTCCCGAAGGGACGGTTGAAACTTAGCCCAGGACGCCAGTCCTGCGGTTGGCATTTGAAAGGACGACCCAGTCCCGCAGGGACGGCTGAAAATGTAGCCGCGACACCATCCTCCTTGCAGGCCGTCCCTACGGGACTGGGTCATGTGTCGTGAATTACCCAGGACTAGCGTCCTGGGCTACGTTCAGCCGTCCCTGCGGGACTATAATTCCTAAAACCCGAGGTCTGCCGTGATGCAAAGCATTGGACGCGTGTGTACGAGCCAAAGTCATTGCGGCCTTCTCCGCCCCTTAGACGCGACGCTTCTGCATGGTGAGGATCACGTTGCCGCTTGTTACCGCCGAGTTATAGGCTCCGGATACGATCGTTCCACCTGGGCTATATACGTTGATGAGAAAGGCGTTCAGGGTTGAGCCTGTGATCTTCGGCTGGACGTAATAGCCGCCGATATCTTCCAGGTAGACCGCGGGCGCCAGGGTAAGTGGCAGCTCGAAGAATCCTTCCACGTCGAGGCCGTTGGGGTTGCTCAAGGTGGCTAGGTTAAGGGGATCTCCACCGCTGGTGAAGCTGCCGCTGAAGGTTAGCTGGATAAAGACAGTGTTATTCCGCTGTCCTGCCGCGCCTGAGTAATCGATGATTGCTCCTGAAACTGCCATGTGTTTCTCCTTAAGTAAGAAATGAAACTAACGAATGCCGGAATGTCTTGTCTGTCGCGCGGCGCGACGCACCTGGCCCTGTTCGGCGCGGACGAGCTGCTCCATGATTTCGTCCATTCCTTCCAGTGCCTTCTGTTCATACTGCCGGGTCCATGCATCATTGCCACGAACGGTAGCGACCAGTGCGGCGGCGCCATAGGCGACCACATAGCCGATGCGCGGATGCGACAGCAACACGCTTTCATCGCTGGTCAATGCCGGCGGCCCAAATTCGCCACGGATGCGCAGATCGACCGCGATGGAACAATTGGTAAGCCAGATCACTTCGCTGCGGAACTCCCATCCGGCCATGCCCTCGCGCGGTTGCAGATCTGGGAGGACCTCGTAATTCCGCACCAGGCGGTAGTAGGCGGGATCGTCGCCCGCCGGCTTCCAATCGATGCGCAGTGGCTGATTGGTGAGCGCAGCCAGGGGGCCGTTGCCCGCTTGATACGTAGCCAGGTTCGGGGTGCCCGGCGGAATGCCCGGCACCTCTACCACGGCGATATCCCACGAGGATTGTGTCGATGCCAGTTGCGAATTAGCATCGTCGTACACCTCGCAGATGAGGGGCACGAGGAAGGCATCGGTCAGGTACGAGCCCTGGGGATCGTCCAACAGATTGCGTACCCGCGCCTTTACCTGCCCTAAGGTCCAGCTCACGCTGCGCCTGCCTTGCCTTTCGCTTTATCGCGGTCGGCCTTGATCTGGTTCACGATTTTCCACTCTTCCGCGGTCAGGCGATCCATTTCCACCGCGCCGTAGGCGATACGGGTGTTTTTGTAGGCCTGGATCACGTTGAAGATGTGATTGCAGTTGACACACAGGATGGCCCCGGGTTTGGGGATCGCGGTGCAGCTGGGGCAAGGCTCGGGTTGCTTTTGCGTGAGCGTGTTGGCCTGCATCACCCAGCGGGGTAACTCCGGGATGAGACCTTCTTCCACCGCCAGCCGCGCCAGATCACGATGCGTGTCGTTCACGTTCATGCGCTGGGAGTCGTTCTCGTACCAGGCGTTGGCGGATTGCAGCCGCTGCAGAATGGAGGTGTTGCGCTTCTTGCGGATGGCGGCCATGGTCTCGTGGAAGTCGCGCTCGCGCACCTCAACGTAGAATTCTCCCCGGTCGCTGTAGGCTACTTCGGGCACGCGGATGGTGCCGCCTTTCTTGATGGTGGCCGGGTCGTGATCGCCGACATAGCAGAGCACTCCGCCGAAGCCGCCATCCTGCTGCACGTACTCGCGAATGTATTCAGCGGCCAGCACCAGGGGGATAGCCGGCACCGGTTCCATCTGCATCATGTTTTGCGCGTCGCAGCCCAGGTCCTTGTGTCCCCAGCGGGTTTCGCGGATCACGTGGATGGTATAGGGTTTGCCCGGAGGGCAGGGGGCGACCTCTTCAGGGAAAAAGACACCGCCATTGATCTTTAGCGGAAAGGGGTTCAGGTTGAGGATGGTGACGGGTTTGTCAGCCTCTGCTTGCTTGAGGAGGCGTTGGATTTCCGCGTAGCGCTTGGCGGTCCAGCGTTGGCCCGGATCCCGGAACTTGCCGGGGTCCTTGCCGAGCAACGCTTCCGCGTTGGCGCGTTGCATTTCCGGGGTGATGACGACTGTTGCCATGGGTAATGCTCCTTATGCCAAGAAAGTTGAAGGTTCTGGACGGGTGCCCCATGTTCGCCCCAGCGTACATGGGCCGAAAAAGATGGGCGAAGCCCGTCGATTGCTTTTTGCGGGCCGAGGAAAAGCATTCGAAACAAATCGTTTTCGGCCCACGTACGCTGGCGCGAACGTGGGGCACCCGTCCAGGGGGCCGGTATTCGCTTGTAAATTGAATTCAGAGAATGCCGATGTGCTCGTTTCCGTTGCCGGTGCGGCGGGCCAGTTCTTGTCTCCAACGGCTGGCCGCCAGGCTGCTGCTGTGCAGGGGGGAGATATGGTCACGCATCATGGCGTCGTACTCGACCTTTCGTTTCTCTTCCGCCTGTTGCTCTTCGTATTGAAACCGTAGCAGGTACTCTTGCGCCCTGGACTCCGGGCTGCCGCGGCGCCCGTTAATACCCGCGCTGTACTTTGCGATCAGACCCTGCAGGGCATCCGTCGTCGGCACCCTGGGCCATGGGCCGAACACCATCTCATAGTCACCACATTCGGGATAAGGCCCCAACATGGGAGTAAACCCGTCGATCGCCTTGTAGGAGTACCATTCCGCCTGGGTGCCATAACTCGAGGCCGGGAACCACTTCTCCAGGATCCAGCCTTCTGCGTGAGGATATTTCTTTACCTCGCGCATCTCTGTAACCACGCGAAGCGGCTTATTATCGTGGCGAGAGAAGTTACAACCGGGTGCATGGGGATTGGGTTGAAAGTTCAAGCCACCCTTCTCCGCGGTTGATAGCCCTTCCGCCCAATCCCGATAAACACCGGATTCTTTCACCAACCGGTCGCTGCCCACCAACAGTCTCCATTGCGGCTTACCAAAAGGATTCCTGCCACCATAGGTGGTAAGGAACCTCTGCGTTGAGCTGGGCACGATATGGCTCATGGTTGGCCGCCGGTGTAGGTGAACGGAGCGGTCTTTCTGCCATACCAGTTGGCTGACATCGAGGCATCGGTGCTTTCCAGGTGATAGCCCACCACCTCGGGGATGAATCCTCGTTTCGCCCTTGGCCACATCTTGGCAAACGCCATGTCGCCGCGGCCCGCATCGGTGTGGGCAACGGGATACTCACAGATGCCTGAGACGGCCGGGGCCCACATCTGGAAGAACCCGATGGGGATATAACCTCCGCCGTCTTTGCTGGTGACGCGCGTGCCCAGAGGAAAGGCGTTCAAGTGGACGTAAGCGTCGCATTCATGCTGCAGCGCCGGCATCTCTAGGAACTGGTCCCACTGGGCGTAACCCTTCACCAGGAACCGGTCGATACCGTAGACCATGCAGGGATCGAGGTTGGCATTTTCGAGCAGCAAGCGGGTCTGCGGTGGCAGCCAGATGTCGGCGTCCAGATGCACTACCCAGGCGTCCTGATCGAGGCGGCCCAGGCCCTCATTGATGCCTGCGCCCTTGCAGAATTTGTTCCAGCGCGAGTTGAGTGCGTCGGTCTTGATGCACTCCACATGATTGAACTCGCAGATGCGCTGCGTATCGCGATCTTCCGCGGAAGTGACCACCACGATGCGGTCGAATAGATGCTTGTTAGCCGGCAGGGTACAACGTAAGAAGTCAGAGTAGTGGTCGCAGACCACGACTGCTTCCATTTTGAAGTGTGGGTCAGGATGGTTCACCGTGCCTCCAGGGCAAGGGCCGTGATAAGACATGGCGGTCTCCGTAGATTCTGTTAGAAGGAGTGTGAGAACTGAGGGAGAGAAACAGCAGGTCCCGCTTCAAAAACACGGGGCTGAGACGGTTATCTCAGCCCCGTGGGCTTAGTTAGTTGTAGACAGGCACCTTCAGGCCGGTAACCGAGGAGATAGCCTGCGGATTATCCACGGCGTACTGCCGGGCATCCACGTAGTAGCATCCCTCGTTTGCCGTTGGGTTACCCGAAGCCGGATCGTAGATTTGAAACACCCACTGTCCGCTGCGGTTCTTGAACCAGAAGGGCGCCTTACCCCATACCACCTTGAGCCACGAACCGAACTCCATGAAGTCGATGCGTGTCTGGTCAGCATGGATGTTGCGCACCACTTCGCGGCCGGCAATGGTGAACTGGCCTACGTTGGCAGTGAGCCCGTCGAACCCTGGCATCTTGCCATTGGTCATCAGGATTTCCTGCTTGGCGAAGCCCATCTCCTCGTAGGCCTGAATCTGCGAGGGATGCGCGTGCCACACCTGCGACTTGAGCGCGTCGGTACCCAGGGACTGCTCAACCCGCGAGAGCGCCGCACGCAACATGGGCAGAGAGAGCGGAGCACCGCCGGCAGCCACACCGTTTGCGACCACATAGTTCTGGGTACGGTTGATGCCCAGGAACGTTCCCGTGGTAGCGGTGTTGTGGAAGTACGGTATGCCGTACAGGAACACCGGAGTCGTAGCCGCCACGCCCGCGACCATGATGAAGTCGCCGGCGACCGTCCCGGCCGGCACCGCGTCCACGGTTATGGACTGCGCCGAGCCGAGCTTGTTGTTCACGTTGTTGACGTAGCAGGTGCCGCGCAGGGTGTAGGTGTTGCTCATCACCTGCACCTGCTGCCCCTGAGAGATAAGCCGGGCGCCCCACGGAGACGACGCCAGCACGATCGGGTTCGCGCCGCCGCCCGCGTAACTCGGGTCAACCTGCCCGATCTTGCCGTCACCCGCCTGCTGCAGGAATTGATCGCGGTTTTTCGCCATCTGCACGGCTACGTCCGCCAGCGTCTTGGTGACCGGGTTCTCAGAAACAACCTTGGGTCCGCCTTCGCCGATGATATCCACTAGCCGCGAGTACTCGACCGGGATGACAGTAGCGAGCGGAGTCAGGGTTCCCTGATCCCAGGCGCTGAAGTTACCGGCCGGCAGGATGCCGCCATCCAGATTGAACAGGGCGACGTTGCCGGGAAATGCAGTCTGGAAGCGCAGGCGAAAACTGCGCAACGAAACTGGAGTAATTGACCCGCGCTCGGAGATGCGTGCGTCGAGCTTGGCTTCTTTTTCAATGAGCAGCTTGATGACCTCGTTCAAGGCTTCAAGCTGCAGCTGTTGTGTGGTGGATGCAGTACCGATTAAGTTGGACATGAAATGGATTCCTTATGTGCGGCTGGTCTTTCTTGAATCGCTCACCGGGATGTCATCAGCTGCAGAACGCGCGGGAGAATCTGTTCCCGCGCTACCTTGTCGAAGGGCCTACCCGGATTGGCTCGTTGCCACTCTGCCTGCGCGTGGTCGAAGGCTGCGCTTGAGGTCATCAAGGCGCTCCCACTGCCGGCTGGTCCGGTCGATCCCTTGGGCTCGGTCTTCTTTGTGCTGTCGATCTGGGCGTCTACCTTGGCGCGTTTGGCTGCGGAGGCGTTGGCGATCTGCACGCCAGCCTCGCGGAGTTCTTCGCGCGCTACTTCCGGGAGATACTGCTGCACGGCCCGGTCAATGGCCGCGAGGCGGCGTTGGCGCGATGCGTCGCCGATGGGGAGCCGCTGGAGGGAATGCATTTGATCCTGCAGCGCCGGGTTCGCCTGAATCTTGCGAATCAGCTTGGCGCCGATGGCTTTGGGGAGAATGTTCTTCAAATAAGGACTGACCACGCCGCCCTGCTTTTCCACGTTGGCAATAATTCTGCTGATACCGTCGTGGATACGTGTTTGGGCTTCCGTCTGCAATCCGTTTTCGAAGGACCGTCTCTCTTCCACCTTCTCGCCATGCTGGCGCACATTGAGTGCGCGTTCCCTTCGGTCGAGCTCATCTGCCTTGCGCCGCAGTGCGTCTGGCTGCGCCTCTAACGCGGGGGAAGTGGCCGCGGATTCTTCCCTGAGGACTTGCAATGCGTCGTTCACGCGTTGGTCGCGTGTGCGTTCCTCCTCAGAGCGATAGGTGTTCGCTTTGAGGCGTGCGGTTACATCTTGTGCGCGGTGATCGAGATCCAGAGCCACCACGTTGTCGACAAATCCAAAAAAATCTTCTCCGATGACCGGCTTGCCGTTCTGGGTGATTACGTGGCCGTCGGCATCGCGTTCGTAAGAGAGCTCAGCGATCTTGCTGAGGGAGGCCATGGTGCCTTCGCGGGTTGTTGACCCGAGGAAGGTCTCGCGCACGTCGATCCAGGTGGAGGAGTGGTCGAGGGCCGCTTTCGCTGAATCAATGTCGGGGAAGATTTCGCGGTAGGGTTTGAGTTCGGCCGCCTCGCGGGCGGTTTTATAGAGCTGGCCCTTCAGGCGAGAGTCGGCCTCGAGCAACTTACCGAAGTCGGGGTTGTCGGTGACCATCTGGCTGAGTAGTTCCGGGGTGACAATCGGCTCTAGTTCCAGTTGAAAGTCTTCTTCTTCGGGCGCGGTAGTCACGTCGGTCGGAGTCTCAGGGGCTTCTGCGGGAGGCGCTGATGGCTCATCTACAGCAACGACCTCATCGACGGTCGCCGGCGGCTCATCAGGAGCGACCGGAATTGTAGCCAGCTTCTCGGTGAGCAGTGCCGCAGCATAGTCTTCGCGAATAGGGAATTTGCCCGGATCGACATTGGACACCGGCACCGACCCGCCGCCAAACGAGGGAGTAGGAGGCGCCGGAGCAGGCGCAGGAGTAGGTGCTGCCGCCGGAGCGGGAGCCGCAATAGTAGCTTCAGTCATAGATCTTCCTTCTAAATCGTGGACCCGTAACAAACGACGGGTGCCCCACATCTCGCTCGCTTTTCGCGAGATGTGGGATACCACGAATCTTGACGTTAAGAGTTACAGGGTCACAGCAGTGGTATCCCACATCTCGCGAAAAACGAGCGAGATACCCCGAATTTCCTGCACGCTGCACTGGACAGATCCGCGTGTGCGCCTTTCTTTAAGGAAAGGCGCATAAGGTGCTCGGAACCCACTAGGCTTCACAGGAAATCGGGGATGTGGGGCACCCGTCATTTGTGGTAAGGAAAGGCTTAGCCCTGTAACTTATCGGCTAACTTGATCAGCGCGTTGGCCGCTTGCACCTGGCCCTGAATATTTCCCGAAGTCGCGTGTGGCGGCAGATGCATCAGCCCGCCCACCGTATTCACCACATCATCGATCTCATGCGGCGGAATCTGCGGTGACTGCGGTGAACCCGCCTGCGCCACTACAGCCTTCTGTTGTGCCATCGCCACCAACTGCTGCGTCTCAAGAGCAACCGCCGCGGTAAAGTACGCCAGCAGATTCTGCCACCCCGCCGGGTTGTTATCCGGGATATCGGAGTTCTCCTGGCAGTACTGCCGGACAACTTGTTTCAGCACGGTGAAGTCGTCGATTGCCTTATCCGGCAAGATCGTCGGCCGCACCTGGCCCGTAGGCCGGCCCGTCTGCGGATCGACCACCGGCACAGCCTCCGCCGCCAGCAGCTTCTCAATAATCTGCAGCACCTTCGACCGCATGGCCGCGCCAGGGACCACCATATTCGGCACGCCCAGCGCCGTCGCGGCCTGCTCCTGGTTGGTTGGATCATCGAAGATCGCCTGCGCCAGCGGATTACTCGCTGCCGCCTGCATCAGATCCATCCAGCGCTGCCGTAGCTCAGCCGCGGTTACCGGCAGACCCTGGTCGGTATCCGCGTAGGCATGCACGCTGCCCTGCAAGTCATCCAACCGTATGTAATCGTTTCTGAACTCGGAACCCCGCTCCACGATCACCTGCCGCATGTCTGCGGTCAGGTTGTCTTTGGCGCAATTCACCGCCAGCTCATCTGCCTTGGCGTGTTCCTCTTTCAGGTTCTCCCAGTAAATATTCAGCTTGCCCAGCGCGGAATTCAATTGCTGTTGCTGACCGCCAAAGGTCTCGATCGACGGATCGCCCGCGCCCCCGTACACCTGCGGCGGAATGCCGGCAAACATCTGCGCGTTGTAGGCCAGCTTATCCAGGTAGCTGAAGGCCTCTTCGTGCATCTGGTATTGGAACTGGTAAAGCGCGTCGGCCATACGCACCGAGCCGGGAGCGCCCGTGCGCTTCAGCTTCACCAGGTTCAGAACCCCGGGCAGCATCGGCTTGCCCTGCATGGACTTGGTATCAATCAGGTCAGCATTGGCCAGCGTGACCCCGGAAGAGCAGCGATCCATAAATTCATGCAGGATGTTCGCCATATCGTTGTACCGCTTCTGAAAGGGCACGACAATGTCGCCGATCGAGGGCGGAAACAGGCCAAAGCCTTCATGCGTGCCCGCCCAGGTCCACTCCTTCGTCAACGAAGCCTCGCGTGCGGAAAGGAAGGTCGCGCCGGTACTCACCAGCAGCAGACCCGCGGGATACGCGGCCCGCATCCGCTCGCCGAAGGCGCGGTCATCTTCCAGGTCGAAGGCCCAGGGTTGGATCCACGTGCGCGACAGGGTTGGCCGCTGGTCCTGCAAAATGCTGGAGTACGCACCCGTTTGCGAGTACACCTGCTGCCGGGCAATGCGGTCGATGCTGCCGTTGGCCGAGAGCTCGCTCGACGGGGTGGCTGCGATCATCTCGTACATATCGGGATACGCCGCGCGCAACGCTCCCACGTGCACCTCAACTTCGAGGTTGAGAATCGGCGTCTGCCGCAGGTTGTTCGCTGCCGGGTCGCAGTCTACCTCCAGCGGACAATACAGGTTTTGCGCCACCATGCCATTGGGTACCTCTTCCTCGCCCACTTTCTGAATCACCGGTCCATACTCTGCGGGGAAGAACGAGTCTTCTCCTAATGGACGCTGGCATTGCTGGCAACGGTGCGTACCCACGGGGACCGCTTCTGCCGCTGACGTTGCCCCGCAGTGAAAGCAGTGGTAGCGATCGGGCGCCAACTGGGTTTCGGTTTCGTTGAACACCGGCTCCCGCGTAGTGCCGGCCCGCTCCCCATCGACCACGTAGCGGGTGTGGCGGAAAACGGCTCCGGTGGTGTACAGATACAGCAACTGTTGCTTGAGCAGCGACTGCTCGCTGTTCTGCTGCTCGATGATGCCAATGAGCGTCTGCGCCGCTTTCGCCGTAGTTACATCCGCCAGTTGCTCGGCATCCTCCGGCATCCATTTCGATTTAGGGACCTGTGGCGCCAGTGCCGCGACGAAACCGGTGGCCAGCATCTGGTAGAAGTTATTGCAGTACTGGTAGAGATCCTTATCGTCGGCGTCCTGGGCATGGTCGCCCTGGTTCATCCAGTCGACCGCGTTAAAGAACTCCGCTTCTCCCGGGCCGAAGGAGATGAATTGGTTACCTTTGAAAAACTCCAGGTTTTGCAGGCATCGCTGCATCAGCACCACGCGATCCTGGGACCACTGGTCCTTATAACTGCGGACCAGCGCGATCAGCCGCTGCTGATCTTCTTCGCTGAGCTGGGCGCTGTTCTGCGGCTCATCCGCCTTGCCCTGCATCGGGTCTGACGGCGTATGCTCCATGCCGCGCTGCGCCTGGGGGATATGCATCTGTGAAATCTGGGTGATGCCAACGCCGGGATATGTGGCCATTTACGCCTGTTTCTTTCCTAACGCGCTGAATTGGGACGGGCTGCGAATGAAGTTTCTGTAACGAAGGGCACGGCTTTAGAGGCTGCGGAAAAACTCGGGTTTTGTATCAGGGCACGACTTTAGTCGTGCCGTAAGTGATTGAAAATACGCTGGGCTTTAGCCCCTGAGGTACGGCTTTCCTACCCAACGGCGAGTTTTTCCGCAGCCTCTTAAGCCGTGCCGTAAATTGCATCAGCGACGGACGGCTTTAGCCGCTGAGGTACGCTTTTCGAGCCCTAACTACAAAAGACGTACCTCAGGGGCTAAAGCCCTCATGAGCCCCATCCGGTGCGGCACGGCTGAAGCAATGCCCTTCGTCTAGAGTCGTTCCTTCGTCGGAAGGCGTCCTTCTTCTAGAGCCGTCTGGATAAGAAGTTCAGCTGCCCAGGGATGAATTCAACTTTCCTGATACTTCCGCTTCGTCCAGCGCCGCGGTTACAGCTTCCACCTTGGGTATCCACTTCACGTGGGCGCCGGTCTGCACCCGGTGGTAATCCCGATAAGCCTTACGAGTGAGCGCATCGGCCAATTTCGAAGGCCGCCGCCGGGACTTCAGCAAGCTCTCGATCTCATCCACCTCCGGGTCAACCGGATCCTCGCTCCCGGAGGAGTCGTCCGAGGAGGCCAAGCTGAACAGAGGTCCACCCAGCCCAAGCGTAGCCAGCCGGTCCAGCAACACTTTCCGCTCCTGAGTTAGTTCGGCCACTTGGGTGGTCAACAGGGCCATCATCTCCTGATGCGAAGAGCGGGATATCCATGGCAGCCTCATTGGGTGCACGTATATCCCCAGGTGTAGAGCGTGCTCGCCGCCAATGCGGTCGCGCCCGAGCTAATCGTGAAGGCCGTATTCGAGCCCACAGGAACGTAAGCCTTTGCCGCGCCGCTGAGTGCCGATGCCGCGGCATTCGCCGGCCATAGGCCACACTTCGCCAAAGTCGCGTAGGCGGTCCCGAAGGTCCCCGTCACGACAACCGCGCTCGCCGCCGGCGAGGTTCCCGTAGTCACTGAGACGTATCCGGAAAGGTCGTTATTGTTCGCGTTGGCCGCAATGGTGGGGCTGGTGCCTGCCCCGGTACCGGCCACAAATGCCGGTACCGATGCGTAGGTGCCGGATGCATACCCGCTGAAATGCTGCGCGCTCGAGGTGCCCGTGGATGTGGTTGGAGGCTCGAGCACAGACGCCGCGGCCGTCATATCAATGACAATCGGAAAACCACAGCCGCCGAAGTGGTTAAAGGAGAAGTTCTCTGTCGAAAGCGTGGGATATTGGTCCAGCCAGCCGACCGACTCCGTTTGCTGCGCTCCACCTGACCAACATTTCGACTGGTAATAGAGCACCGCACCGTTAACGTACGATGTTGGGGTCGCGCCAGCGGTGGGCAGAAAGTAATAATTCGGGGGCACAAAGCTCTGGATCATGCCGCCGTTGCGGAACACCATGGAATGGCCCGCGTCTGAATACGTATAGGTGGTCTGGCCGTTGGCGCTGGTGGGGCCGGTGGGGGTTTGGATCCCGGTCGACCAGATATTCCAGAGAGAGTGGTTGCCCGACGGGCTGGCATCGAAAATGGAACTTGAATAAACCGAGGGGTTGGTATCATTCACGGATACATTCGTAAGATTCACCATGCCGGTCGCTGTCGAGGACAGGAAGATCGAGTCT
The DNA here is from genome assembly GCA_963750415.1 of uncultured Acidobacteriaceae bacterium. Lineage (GTDB taxonomy): Bacteria > Acidobacteriota > Terriglobia > Terriglobales > Acidobacteriaceae > PALSA-350. The sequence goes on along the minus strand of CAVVQX010000011.1, from coordinate 792,767 downwards.
GTCCCAGACACCTGCGAGACCCCGGTAAAGTTCAGCCCCGTGCCCGTAAGGCGCACAGTGTTGGTATCGTAGAGGCCATAGGTTCCCACGTTCGTGCATTGAATATTGTCCAGGCTTACAGCGTTGCCCTCGGTCTGCAGACACCCGGTCGCATTTCCGTTGCCGATGTCGTAGAAGCTGGCGTTCGATAACTGTAGATCGTCGTTTTGCAATTCGGCCATCTGCAGGCCCCAGCCCGAGATGTGCGTGGCCACAATATTCGAGACTGCGATGTGCGAGATGACGCCCGTGCCTGGCGCCGAGCCTACATTGATATAGAGAGCCTGCGCGGTAGTGGCGTTGAGGGCGTTGGTTCCGTAGCCAGATCCGTAAATCGTGCCGTCAGAGATAGAAACTCGATCAGGCCAATGAGTGGTGGTGGTGCTGGGGTCCTGACCGATGAACACGCTCTCTTTCGCTGAGCCGGAAGATGAGAAGCCTGCGACGCTCACGTTGCGGCAGCCGTTGATGAGGATCGCTTCAACGTCGTTATAGCTGCGGATGTTGCTCGCAGTGATGTCTTCGCAGGGGATTGCGTGCGCGGTAAATTCGCTATCGAACCACGACGTCTCGAAGCAGGCGTCCCCGTTGTTCATACAAGACAAGCCATTCAAGCGGAGGTCCTGGTTGTTGATGAGGAACGTGCCGTTGGCGAAGAAATTTGAAATCTGCAGGTTGTGTATGTAGGTGTGAACTGAGCTCGCGAGGCGCAAGCCGCTCAGGTCGCCATTATTTAAGGTAAGGTTTTCGAGCGTACAAGTAGTGCAGGTTTCGATATCGACCGCATAGCCCGATGTTCTGGCCGTGGCCGCCGGTCCGAATGAGATAGCCAGGTTCGCAAGCCCGAACCCCGTGGCCCCGGTGGATGCGATACAGTCAGTGCTACCAATCGTCTGGCAGGCCAGGGAAGACGACGGCCCATCCCCATAGATCATTACATTCTGTGCTCCCGAAAGCACCGCAGCCGCGCTGTTATCGAGAAGATAGTTCCCTGCCGGCACGTAAACTGCTTTTCCCGAACCAGCAGCAGCCGCGACTGCCGCCTTGATGCCGGCTGTGTCTGCCGCCATGTGGGCGCCATCGCCCAATGCCCCAAAATCTTTTACGCTGATGCTCTCTTGCAACTTTGCGGTCACGGTCTGGGTCACGGCGCCGGCCGAGCCCTGGTTATAGTTGCCGGAGCCCGCCCCAGATGCCACCACCGCGTACTGCGATCCGTTCCATTGATACGAAGTGTAGGGAATCGTAGTAATGTCTACGAGCCCAAGATCCGTAATGCCGTGAACGGAAGCAATGATGCCGGCTGCATTCCCCGGGCTGATGAGCCGGTACCATTCTGCGTTCAGTACGATAGTGTTCGGCCCGTCGGTAGTCTGGTTCGCGGTGATCGCTTCCTGCAGGCCTCCGGTGCCCGAGGTAAGGTAAAACGGCGGCATGTGGCTGTACGCCGTTGCCATGTTCACGCTGCAGGCGCCCAGATAGACTGAGCTCGGTGTTGCTACCTCAGTCAGGTTGGGATTGCTATCGACAATCTTGATCGGGGTGCCGGCTGAGAACGCGGCAAAGTTCCTGCCTCCGCCGCTGACCTGGCAAGTGGCAGCGGGAAAGGCGAATCCTCCCGCGGACGATCCGGGCACTCGGTACTCGCCATATTCAGCCGCGATGATCTGGCCGGCGTTCTGCCCCTGCAGGGAACAGAAACAGGGAACGAGGGCGAGAGCCAAGATTAAACTTTTCTTCATAATGCCGGCCTGATCTTCATGGCCAAGATAACTCGGAAATTGCATTAGTCAAATTCCGTTACGCGCACAATGGTGGTGTTCGCACTCGCCGACTTTAAGTTGATGAGCAGGGTTGCCGCCAGCGCGTACCCTCCCGAGTTATCCGGTGGTAGGCCGATCACCAATCCAAAGCCCGCGCCTTGCGGAACGGGTGTGCCCAGCACGATCGGCTCCGACTGTGGCTCAATGGTGTAGGTAGTGGCGAAAGGGGTGGCGGAGCCGTCGTTGAACTGGTAAGCGATCCCCTGGCCCGTTCCGCCATTCGCGCTGCCGTCTTCGATGATCTCGACCCGCCGTGTCACCTGGGTTGCGGATACGGCGACAAATGCGCCGCCGCTGCCGTTCAGGGTTATCAATCGTGTGTGAGCCATGGTTAGCCTTTCTCTTTCCGCATCTTCAGCAGGGTCTCAGCCAGGAGCGCGCGCTTCCCGGTTTTCGCAGCGGTCTCTTCCCGTTCAGTCTTCGCGGGCTTCTTGATCGCCAGTTCGATCCATTGCTTGCTGCTCATGTAAGCGACTCCTTCTTTAGCATCTCGTCGAGTGCGACCAATGCATCCCAGTCGTCGTGCAACCGGGCCACGCAGGCGAGGAACGGAGCTCTCTCTTCTGTCTGCTGGGCCATGGCGATGTCGGCCTTGACCGTGGCGATCTCAACCAACTCGTATCGTGAGATAGCATCGGCGTCCCACAAGGGCATTTTGTCGGCCACCGCCACCACAAAGTCTTTGGCTTCGGAAATCTCGGTATCGGGCAGCACCGGCGCGGCCGCGGGCCTGTGAGCAGCACACCCCAGCAGCAGCAGCAGGAACGCCAATCCGTGGATCAGGCACGACATCCGCAGCGCCATTTACTTGATCTTGCCGAAGGCGGCTTCCACCTGGGCAACGACTTCAGGAAAGTCGGCGATCAGCTTCCTTACTTCCGCGATCACGGAAGCGTCGAAGCTCACGTTAACGCCGTTGGCGCCGGCTGCCGTCTCTGTAGCCTGCACCGCGGCGATCAGCTCGCCCAGCGCGCCGAAGGCAATCTGTTCCACCGCTGCCGCCTGCGGGCTTACCAGCGAAGTAAGCGATTCGATGAGCTGCGACTCCTTCTCGAGGCCGCCAAGCGCAATAACCACCTTTTGTGAAACCGTGACTACATCTTTAAACAGGGACGCGAATGCGTGCCCGGCTGATTGCCAGGTGAATGCCATGGGAATGCTCCTTATCTGTTGTGTGGTGTGAAGTAACTTGCTCGGGATCTATCCCTCTAAAAGAACCCCGGGATCTATCCTTCTAAACGAACGTGGGATCTATCCCTCTAGACGAATCCTGGGATCTATCCCTCTAGACGAACGTGGGATCTATCCCTCTGGACGAACGACGGGTGCCCCACATCTCGCTGGTTTTTCGCGAGATGTGGGATTCCACGGCTCTATCTTTGCGAACTGTAAATTGGTATCTACCCTCAAAGGTGAACAATTGAGGTCCGCGGTATCCCACATCTCGCGAAAAACCAGCGAGATGTGGGGCACCCAAGGTCTACTTAATGGGAAAGAATCCAAACTACAGACTTGTTACTCATTCTTACCACCCAACACCGTAAGCGCCGGTACCGGACTACTCTTCAGGTAAGCGAACACAGCCAGCAATGCCGGCACAGTCGCCAGCTTGACCATATTCACCAGTCCCGTCTTATCGAACGTGAACACGCTCGGCAGCGCGATGGCGCCGCTCGCCGCCGAGGCAAACGCAGAGATAGCCGCGGCCGCGAGGCCGTGAATCCACACCTTGAGATTGTTCATGAAGTTACCTGCTGACCGCTCGCTGCCAATTGATGTAATCGTAAGCCATAGTCACTGAGGTGCCGCTCAGCGCGGTCGCGGACCACACCGCAGGGTACTGCGTCGTCGAGGGCATACTGCCGATCGCCACGCCGGTCCCGCACACCTGCGTCCCCCCAATGTACCAATGAACATTCGTTCCATCGTTCACCATGGTGAGCCTGGTCCACGCCACGGTGGCCGCCACTCCGCTATCGACGGAGGTGGAGTTATAACGGCAATACCAATCATTCGCCGCCCCATTGGCACTGGATAAGTAAAAGCCGATGCCCGTGGTCCAGGGGTTGGCGTTCGGGGTATGGGCCATCCCCGCCTGGTACGCGCCCACGGTGGTCCCAGGCAGCACGGGCACGTAGACCGCTGTCTCCCAGGTCCACCCCTGCGCGGTGTTTGCCGATGTAACCGAATTGTTTTCTGAAACCAACCCGCATACGATGCCCGTACCTGTGCCTGCGGTGCCTGCTGTCAGCAGCATGTTTCCCGGGTGGTTGTTATCCGTATAGGTGTTGCTTGGGCTGCAGCTGCTGCCCGTTGGCGAGCCAATAGGATCGCTGGCCATGTTCGCGCCGGTATAGAAGTCGTCGAAGAAGGTGGAGTTGAAGCTTGAAACGCTAGTGGTGACGGCAGTCGTGGAGGTAATCACCCACGTAGGTCCTAAATCAAAGAGTGTCAAGGTGACACTCTGCCCCGCTGCAATGGTAAGCGGGGAAGGGAGCCCGCCAAAGTTAATGTTCCCGCCGGATGCCAGCGTAAATGTGCCCGACGCGTCGAGCGTGAGCGTCTTGCCGGAATTGATCCCCGGCGCCGTAATGGTAGTGATGGGAGTGCCGTAAGCAGCTACGGATGCCGAGGTTCCACCCGTGATCGTCAGAGTTGAGCCAGAGAGTGAAGCGGTCGAGGTCGCGCATCCGGTGGTCGTCGTGACGGTAGAATTGTTGCCCACAAAATCGACCGTATTGCCCGTGCCGGTACAGACAGCAAATGCAGCTGGAGTGGTTGCTCCGTAGACCAGGTTGTCACGCATGCCCCCAGTCACACCGCCTGTGAACTGGGCCACGCCAGTGGTGTTACCAGAGTTTGCAACGTGGTTCCCGTTATACGTGAGGCCAAAAACTCCACCGTGGGTAGGGTTTCCTCCCGCGATCAATGGTTCTGCGACATTTTCAACGTACCCGTTGTCGTAGTGAATGTTATAGGCGCCATTACCCAGTTGCAGCCCTACCGTCCCTACCTCATAGGTGTAGCCGAAGAATTTTACGTCTGTTGCTGAATCAGCTTGGCCAGAAGTCTGCTCCGTGAGAAGAATCATTGCATTCGGTTGATTGCCTTCAGAGCCAGGACCGTTAGTCTGACCATTCATGAAGAGTATTTGTGCGTGCTGGCCGGTCATCTTAATTAGATTGGCCGTATGCATCTGGTTCGGCGCGTTGCAGTTGAAATTGATAAACGTATCCACCTGGTTGGGCAATTCATAGCCAGAGGCGTAGTTGCCGCCTTCCGACAACATGCATTCTTGGTTGAAGTTGTGCACTTGTACGTTTGTGAAGGTTGAGAACCACAACCCTCCGTTGCCATATGAGCCAGCCGTTGCGTTGAAGTGAAATCCTCTCCCGTTCGGCTGGGTGGGATCACCCTCTAAGTTGATATTGGAAACAACCGCACCTTGGATTGGGCCGGCTGCAAGCGATACGCAGTCACCGTTGTACTCGCAGAAGAGGTTTGTGCCATTGATCGCGCTGCTGCCGGTGGTGTTCGTAGCAGACGATTCCGTATCGGCATTACTGGACACCAACTGCAACCCACCAGAGCCGATCAGAAATCCTGTAAATCCGGCACCTCCAAGCGGAGGTGTAAGCGCCCTCAGTGTGCACTGAACACCGTTGCTTGCGGAATATTGCCAACAGGCTTGAACCGCAGTCGTGTCATCGTGCCCGAAAACTGTGTTTCCCGGCAAGTTACTTGTTGATCCGGTCGGCGCTGCACTCATAACGGCTATCGTCGAGCTTGTCACGGTTACAATCGTGGCATTGAAGCCTGCGCCGGCAGCACCCACACCGTGAACCCAAACCTGCTTTCCCCCATCAATAGCAGTGGACTGAAACACGCCGTCTGGACAGTTCAAGGTCGTACTCGATGCTGTGACTGCGCAGCCATCTGGAGGTCCATAAGCGTCGCCATATGCCCCAAAGAACTGGGCCGGGATTGATGGGAGGCTCTTAAACACGCTCGCGGTCGTGGCGAATTTAGTGGTGTTATCTCCGGCGGGCGCCGTCAGTCCGACCACGGGCATTTGGAAGACAAAGTTGGCTGCGCCCGAACTTCCGTTATGGCTAACTGTAAAATTTACGCCGGGGTTTGGGCCTGATCCTGATCCAATTACATCCTGGAATCCCCAGATATCGCCGGCTGGATTGCACGGGCTAGCCGTGCTGCAATAGTTTCCCTGGAAGAGGAACTGGTTGGAACTGTAATTGGTGCCGATAACTGCAGACCCCGTGGAGTTCATCCCGTTGGGACCGTTCGGAGAGATGTAGCTGCCGCCGCCGCCGCCACTTCCCGCGCCCGGTACGCCGTTGCCGCCGACGCCCTGGCCGCGGGCAACACTGCAGATCAAGCTAATGATTGAGAACCACAAGATTCGTTTCACGCTGCCGCTCTCCGTAGCCATCCGGCCCGATACACGGCCAGGGTTGGATTGGCTTTCACCAATGCGTCGTAGTAGTTCTCCGCCTCCTGGCGCAGATCTGCGAGCACCTTTTGCGGGTCGGCCAAGTCAAGTGCATGCAGAGTGAGCGGCCCAATGCGGCCATCGCCAACCACTGTCACTGCGTCCTGCAACATCCTCGCTGCGTTCACCACTCCAACATTGACCCCCAGCGACAGCAGCTTGTTGGCGATCTCCTGATCGGCGATGTCGGCGATACAGAGCGGCTGGCAATAGCTCATATCGTAAATCCCCCTCGCAATCTGCAACGCCGCCACTTGGCCCATCGATCCGTAGTACAGGCAATTCGTGAGCTCAGGATGCCAGTGCTCATCGATTCCGAACCTGGTTCGCTTGCCATCCGCGGTGGTAGTAATTTCCCCCGAGAGTGTTGCATCTTCCCATCCCAACACGTAATCGATTGCCGCATCCACATTCGCCATATAACCTGCATTTCTCACGGCAGAAAGAGCCGAGTGAACGGTACGGGCACTTCGGCCCGTACAAACAGAACTCAGAAACGATGGGTGTAGAGGGTGTGTGAGAACCCCATTTCGGGATTCAGTCCCGCAGGGACGCCTACGCCACGGCCTCGGATCGCAGTAACCAATCTCAGACTGGAGACCGCACTCTCCCCTTTGTCATCCCGAGAGCCTGTGACTTTTTCGATCTTTTCGTGTTTTTCTGCACCCGACCAGATGTTGTTTAATCCCCTCCAGAAAGGCGTCATCCTGAGCGAAGCGCCTCGCAGATCTATCGCATCACAGAGGGTTTATGGCGCGGAGTCGAAGGACCCCGGCGATGCTTGTTGGCCGGCACTCTTCGGGGCTTTCCGGCCACAGACTACAAGGGAGATTAAAAAAGTCACAGCCTCCGCGCGCAGCCGTGGAGGGATCTGCAGTTTCATTTTCGGAGCAACGAAGGGGTCCTCTCGCCTATCCTGTCTCTCCCGTCGCGCCGTGAAACCGGGGAGCGTAGTGGAGGGACCTGCTGTTTCTCTTCTGGGCAAAGCCTCTTACCGCGCGCCCAACAAATGTGCCAACAAAGCAATTACTGCACCACCGGCGCCGCCGCCGACCAATGCCAGCGTAGTGGCGACCATCTTCGCCTTGCCTTTCGCTTCGTTACTTCCCGTTTCCAGCGCGTCCACCCGTCCCTCATTCTTTTCCATGCGCGTCTCGTGGCGCAGCAATGTCGCTTCGACAAGCGGCAAGCGTCCATGCTGCCCATCCAGTCCCAGCTCGCGGCGTAGCATTTTCAAATCGTTGCCATTTTCACGGCCCTGCTGCAGGCTCTCTTCCACCTTGCCCTTCAGCTCCGTGAGTTGCTCCAGAATCTGAGCCTGGATGGTCATAGGTTTGCTGCCGGGCGTCATCAAAAGTGCACCCTGCCGCTGAATGTCACCGGGCCTTCAATGGTGATGATGTAAATGCCCGTAGGCACGGCGAGCACCGTCAAGGGCAGATCGGGGCTGTGGAAGCTGCCCACAGTGGCGCTCAGGTTGGTCATGCCGGCTGCGATCCCACTGACGAGCCCCGTGCTGGCACCCACTGTCGCGTGTGAGCTGTTGGAGCTGGTGTAGCTGCCGGCGTGGTTCCCGTGGGTGTCGGTCGCCGTGCAATCGTCACTCGAGCCATCGGAATAAGTACAGGTCGCTTTGAGCTGGTTGCTCGACCCCACAAACAATCCCGTCACTCCTCCAGCGGTCGAGAGCGAGACCCCGGTAAGAGTCACCGCGGGATTGGTAACAGTGATAGAGTACGAGCTGCTGGTCGGCCCGGTTCCGCCGATCGCGGCTGTGATGGACACCGTGCCGGCAGCAATCGCGGTCACCAAACCGGCGCTCGCCGAACCCACGGCACCAATGGTGGCCTTGGTCGGGTCGGAAGTGTTCCACTGCGAAACTGCATCGCCGTTGATGTCGGCGACCGTGCAGTCCTGATCGGGGCCGCTCGTATAGTGGCACTTGGCGGCCATCTGCATCGTGCCCGGCACCACCAGCGTGCTTCCGCCGGCGGTCAGGTAGGCGCTCACCAGTGTGGGCGGCGGTGCGCTGATGGCCAGCGGCAGGTTGGCGCTGGTGATCGGGTTCGTGGTCAGCGTCAGGTACTCTGATACCTGCGACGCGTTCCCGGCGAGCAGCGTCGTGGTCATGCTGGTGTAACTGCCCAAGGTCGGGTTGGCCACGTAACGGTAGGGGTACGTTCCTGATCCCTGGGTGGGCACAGACCCGGCGCACGACCCGCCGCAACTGTTAAAGCCCTGCCCTGGCGTCCCGGGGATATTGGTCTGGTTGCCTAGCCAGAAGGCTGTATCCGGCGGTAGTGCAGGGCAACTCGCCATCGAAATGTTAATGAACCCGCCCGGCCACGAAAGATCCCGTGGTGGTAAAGCGGCTGCTGCAAAAGGCCGAGCTGGCCTGGGTCGTCGGACTGGTGGCCAGGGTAAGAATGCAATCGATGGACTGTCCTGCGGTCCAACTCATGGCCGGCACGTAGAGCTGGCAGCCTCCTGGCGCATATGTGCCTGGCGCCGTGCCGGTCACGCCGTAGTTGTAATTGATGTAACCCGGCGAAGTGTATCCACTGGTGGTAAAGACATTCGAGCCCAGCATAGCCGGTGCCGGAATGACTGAGGCAGACAGGTTCGTCGACCCCGCGGCCACTCCACTGACCAGGCCACTCGCATTCACTGCGGCGTTACCGGGCATCGAACTGGTGAACGTGCTCACCGCGTTGCCGTGACTATCGACTGTGCCGCAGGAAGTGGACGAGCCGTCATTGTAGGTGCAGGTGGCGATGAGCTGGTTGGTCTGGATCGCGCTGATGGAGCTCACCCCGCCCGTGGTAGCCAGTGAGACTGAGGTCAACGTCAACGGCGATGCGCTGATGGTGACGGTGAGCGCCGGCGCGCTCACGATTCCTCCCGTCACCGTAGCGGTGACATTAGCCGTGCCGATCGCTACCCCGGTCGCCACACCGGAACTGTTGATAGTCAGGTTTGCGCTGCTCGAGTTCCACGCCGTTACTACGTTGCCGTGGGTATCGAGGGTATTGCAGGGCGTAGTCGAACCGTCTGAGTAGTGGCAGGTGGTTGCCAGCTGCAAAGTCCCGCCCACCTGTACCGTCGAACCCCCGGTCGCGGCCACGCTAACGGTCTGCAGCGTGAGTGTGCCACCGCTCGAGTAGGTCTGCGCGGTCACGCTCGAAGGCACCCAGCCAAAGCTGGGGAACCGGATGCCCTGGTTAGCGCCCTGGCCCCACTGCGCAAGCGCCTTGACCGTGGTGCCGAGCGGCACGACGAATGGCGCCGTGTAGACCTGCGTGCTGCCCGCGGATCCGCCAGGTCCGAATACTGCCGGCGTGCTGCCATCGGTGGTGTAAAAGATCGTCAGCCGGTGGTTGGTGTCGGGATCGCTGAGCGTCACCGTCACTGGCCCCGCGTAGCTTCCTCCATTAGGTGAGATCACGGGCGTTTGCGTCGCCAGCGTGGTTGAAGTCTGCACCACGGTGTTGGGGGTCAAGGTTGCATTGCCCAGAGAAGCCCCGTCTTCCACGGCGAAGAACTTCGCGTTATTGTTAGGGCTTCCGGCCCAGGTTTCGTAACCACTGATGTAGTTATTGGTCCAGCTCTGGCCGTTGTTGGGCCCACCCATGTCAAGGTTCCACGCGGTGCAATAGCCGTTCGCCACTCCGGCGCAGGTGGGTGCGCTGTTGCCGCCCTGGAAGAGGTTGTACTGCCCCGCCGCGCCGGCGCCCCAAATTTCAAGACCGATACCGTAGTGCGCGCCGCTCCCTCCGGCCGTCTCCGGCACATTGCCGATGAACACGTTGTCATTGGCGGTGATTGTCGGCGAGATGCTCTGCGGAACGGGCAGGCTCAGCTCGAAGGTGTTGAAACTGGGATCGTAGGGCTGGTAAAAAGCGTTGTGGCTGAAGATATTCGAGCCATTGGTATTTTGCTGTTCCTCAATCAGGATGCGGGAGTTCCCCTGGAAATTGTTGTTCTCCACGTCCTGGTTATTCATTATGGCGAAGTGGACCGGGTTGGCAGCGCCTTTCAGACCCTCTTCCGTCAGGTTCACGGTGTTGTTGGTCCAGGTCAGGAAATTGTTGTAGGCGTTGACCCAGGTCGCTGCGCATAGACCGCCGGAGTCGGGAAATACCTGGGCGCGGATCAGCGCGCAGTTTCCCCAAAACGAGTTCCACGTGACCGTGATGTGAGAAACGCCTGCCGAGGCGCCCGCGGTCGAGTTCACCGTGCCGTCGAGCCAGATATTCGCTTTCGCGCCCGCCCCTCCCGCCGGCGGATTGTTGTTGTCGAAGGTGTTGTTCTGAATCAGAACGCCGGAGCTTCCCTTGTTCACGAAGATGCCGCCCTGCGTCCCGGTAAAGCGCAGGTATTCGATGGTGCAGCCCTGGCCCGCAGTGGTGAAGGAAGTCCCATTCGACGGCACCGTGACCGCGTAAGTGGTGGTCGAGGCCTCCGTAAGTGCAGCGGTGGCCGGGTTCGCCTGGGTTACGACGCCGACATTTGGTCCGCTATATATGGTGCCCTTGGTGCAGCCGAAGGTCAGCGAGCCGGCCAGGCTCGCGTAGCTGCCGGCAGCGAACACAACGGTGTTGCCGCTCGCGCTGTCAGCAGTCGCAATCACGCCATTGATGGCCGCCGCGCTCTGGCTTGCATTTACGTTGTAGGTGGTGGCGAAGCCGGGTGTGCACGCAAGACTCACGAACATGCCGGCAAGCAAAGTTTTTATGTTCACTCGATAGCCACCCACGTAGTGGTCGCCGCGTCGCAGACGTAGAGCAGGTCATTCGCGCCATGACTTCCGGAAGTGTTCGAGTAAATGGAGCCGTTGCCGTAAGTAGTCCCGCATCCGCTGGGAACGCCCGCGCCGTTGAGGAGCTCCACCGTGCCCATCGTGACCATGGGATTGCCTGTACCGGCAACCGAAATGTGCGGATTGGAAGCATTCGACGCCGGGGGCGATCCGGCCGTAGCCGCCCCGCCAAAATCGTTGAAGGCGAACCCAGGCCCGGTACCGCTGCCTAAAAGACCTTGGCTCCCGCCGCCGGCGGTGCGGTAAATCTGGTATGTATTCACTCCCGCGCTCCACGGGCACACGACCGTGTATCCCATCGGGAAGGTCCAGGTCGCAGGAGTGTTGTTGATCGTGAGCGTGGTTCCAGGAATAAGATTCCCGTCAAAGTCCGTACCCGAGCACACGTAGCTGGTGGTGCTCGATCCGGTACTGTTGCCGTTCAGGTACGTGGGTGCCCCGATGTTCGGCGTAGTGATCACGTTCAGCGACCCGGCATGGCCGCCTCCCAGCGTAAGTGGGGAATAGGCGGTGTTAGCGCCGTTGGTCTGTAACAGGTAGCCGGTTTCTGTGATGCCGGGCTCAAAAGCCAGAGCGCTCCCAACAAATAGCGAACCTTGCAGATTATTCGCGACCCCGTTATTCGACTGGTGAAGCGCGCCCGCCGTATCCACCCAGAGCGTATTGTTCCCGCTGTTGATCTCGAAGGCGGCCGCGCCGCCGTAGTTGAACGGGGTCGGATTGTTGACCGAGAAAATCTGTGCTTCGCTCGAACCGTAGGCGATCACCGTAGAGGGAGGCTGTTGCGGGCTGCCCAGCACCAGCGAAACTCCAACCACGGCGGTAGCACTGTTGTGCGTAGTGGGCGTGGTGAGGTACGCCCCACGCGTGATTCCGCCAAAATGGGTTCCGTCGGCGATCGAGGTGTAGCACTCGTATTCTCCGTCCACAAAGAAACAGCCCGCGGCCGAGAATCCTGAAGTGGTGGCCACCTGCGCGGTGGTGTCGCTGCTCCCCTGGTTTGCGGTCAACGAGGTCTGGTTGCCCTTGGTGGGGCATGTGTAACCGGCGTTGATACCGGTTACCGGCGACTGCGCGCAGCCCGTGGGGTTGCCCCCCGTGTTCCCGCCAGGCAGCGAGAGGTTGTTGGCATTGATCGTCTGGGCATTGAATTGCTCAGCCACCGGCGCAAAGTCGAGATAGCCAATTTGCACCTGGTCGGCGGTCGTGGCCCCTTGCAGAATCAGGCCCAGGCCGCACCCCGCGGTCGTGATGCCGGTAAAGTCGATCGGCGTAGTAAAGACTCCCTTCGCCGTGGTTGGCCAGGCGTTGGTCAGGGGCACGGTGTAGGTGCCGATGATGCCGCCGCAAGTGGTGCCCACGGAGAAGGTCCACGAATTGGTCGCGGCCGTGGCGTCCTTGGCCGAAAGGTACATGGTGTATTTGCCGTTGGTGATCCGTTGGCCAGGGCCGACGCCGATCAGCTGCTGGTTGAACCTGCTGGTGAAGCAGTAGTAGGTGTTTGGATTGTTGCCCACGTTGCATGCGGTGTACGAGTGGGTCACGGGCGAAGTGTCGTCGAAGGTCCAGCCCACGCTCATTGCCTGCGACTCAAAGGCGAAGTCGGCGTTGAATTCCTCCGGAGAGACGAGGCCGCCGTCCAGGCTGGTGTAGGGCGCGGTGGTGTTGCCGGTCAGAAAGGTATCGGCCGTCTGGTTGGGAATGGCTTGCCGCCCTCCCACCTGGATACCGCCATAAGGCCCAGTGGGGCTGGAGAAGGCCTGTGCCGTGGTCCCGGAGAAGTCGTTGCCGTGCCCGTAATTGATCAGGCTGTTTGCGCTGTAAACGTTCCCCTTCGGTTCTGACCCCAGGTTGGTTGAGAATGCGGCCGTGTTCTGCGAGCCGAAGACGACGGCTGGGGTGTTGATCGCATTGTTGAAGTTGCCGCCGAACCAGTGTTGCTGCCCGCCTCCGATGTAGACCTCGCCGCCCCCGCCCATATGCTGGTCTTCGATCTCGGAGTTGTAGGTGTCCCATTCCCACTGCGGCATCTGGGCCGCGTGCGGACCGCCTTCTGGTTCGCAATACAGATTCTTGAAGTGATCGAGCGAGAGCACATCGAAGTAGCCCCCGTTCTGGTCGTCGGTAAGGTGAGTGAAGTAGTAGCAGGTGTCCGCGCCCAGAGTGCTCCCCGTGGCGGTCTGCTCCTGCGAGTACACGTTGAAATTCGAGAAGCTGTTTTGATTTCCCGCCGATAGGATGACCGGGTTTGCTGCGTAGATTTGCAGCCCATCCCAGTGCGTCCCATCGCCCGTCGGCTGTGAGGTCGCATAGCCGTGGTTCTCGATAGAGGGCGCGCCGTTGGCGATGCCGTAGAACAGATACAAGGTGTAGAGGTTCGCGAAGGTGCTGGCGTAGTGCGGCGTCACAAAGTACAGCATCGCCGTGTTGTTTACTTCCTGGGTGTTGACCCCGTTGATCTCGTTCGGCCAGGCATAGAAAGACAAATTCTCGATCTTTGCATTGGCGCTCCAACCGCCGCTCCCAATGGGGTTGATCCCGGTGGCCACCGGGAACGCGAATACCGAGCTGCCCACGTTCCATCCGGGGTAGTAGCTCGCGTTCCCGCTGGGCGTGGTGTCGTTGGTGTTGATCGACGGGATCACTGGCCAGGGGTACGACGGCTTGAACCGGTTCAGCGGGAACACCGTGGCGCTCGCCGCATGGGCCGCGCGCGCGGTCCCGTTCTGCCCGCACTGGATACCGTAAAGTGTGTTTGCCGGGCTCGTATTCCCCGCGTTCGATCGCCCGAAGTAACTGAATTGCTCGCCGTCAATCTGGATTAACCCAAACGGAGGCACATTCGATTCCCATCCGGCGACCGGGTTGATGTTGTTCGAGAGGTTGATGGACGACGGGCAGCTTCCGGAACCGATCGGCGAGGCCAGGTTCTGCACGCTCGAGCCGGCAAACCATTCCGCTTGCGCGTTGGTCGATCCGGAGGGCAGGTTCGCGTTGAGCGTGCGTGCGGTAAAACCAGTAGCACAACTGCCTGCGGTCGAGGCAACCGTCGACGTGTAAATACTCGTCAGGTAGGGAAAGATGACCGTCCGCCCCACTGAGGGCGGGGTCTCCGCATTGGGCACGCACATCACCGCAGACCCTGCGCTGATATTCGCCACCCCGTTCGAGGCTCCCACCATCCATCCCGGCGCCAGCGGATCCGCGGCCACTCCGGAGAGGGTCGCGACCGGGCGATACATGGGCGTCTGCGAGGTACAGCCGGAGTCGTTGCATTTCTGCCACGGCTGGGTCGCGTCGATGCGCCCATCGGGCAGAAACGTAAGATCGTGAATGTGCGCGGAACCCTGGTTGACACCAGGTCCCAGGCTGGGGTCGGGCGCCTGGAAAATATCCTCACCCGGCATGCCCACAATCTGCGAGTTGAAACCCATGCCGACCGGGCTTTGCCCCTGTAACGACAGGGTGTGGGTCATGCACTTTCCTGCCGGGATGGTGAACGTTCCCCCGCTGCCAACCACGTTCATGGTGTGCGTAATGTTCGGCGTATCGTCGTGCCCGATGGTGATCTCATGGGCGGTGGCCATCGCCGCCGGCGATGCCGTTGTCAGCACCGCGTGGGCGCTGTCGGTAATCGAAACAATGACGGACTCAAACTGCGTTGGCGGGCTGGCGGTCGTGATGGCCGCGACCGCCGAGCGCCCGATGTCGTCTGAGGTAAGCGTGCCGCTGCTCAGGGTGAGCACATTCGACCCGTTCGCCAGCGTCCCGTAGACCTCGCGCGCGTCACAGACGGCGCCGTCTTCGGTGACACTTCGGGCGGTGGCCGGCACATCGGCCCGGTTGTCCTGTGCCCGGTAGTTTCCCGGGTTGGTGAAAGGCGCCCGTTTCGCCCCCGGCTGAAGGATGATCGAGCCGTTGTGCGCCGCAGCCGCGGTGATGGCTTGTTGTGGGGTATAAACCGAGGCCCCCGCGATGGGCGAGTTCGCGATGTAGGCGTCCTCGTCGACGGCCGCGTTATTCGTTTGATTGTTAGTGACGATGTCGGCTTGCCGGGTGTTCAGGTTGCCTGCGCTGCCGATAATGGAGACCTTGACATACTGGGTGCCGTTCCACTGGTACCAGGCGGTGGGCACCTGGGTCACATCCATCAAGCCAAGCTTGCTGCTGCCTTGCGCCGCCGCGATCACAGCGGCCGCATTGGCGGGGCCTCCCACCAGCTCATAGAACGTGCTGTCCAGGATGACGGTATTGGTCTGCGGAGTGGTGAAGTTTTGGTTGAGTGCTTCCTGCAGGCCGCCGGTGGCCGAAGTGAGATAGAACGGAACCTGGTGATCGTTGAGCGGCGCAATCGTGACCGCGCACGAAACATTGGTATCCACGGTAGCCGTGGGCATCACCGTTTCTGTCAACGCAGGATCAGCATCGACGATCGCAATCGGTGTGCCCACACTAAATGCGAAGAAGAAGCTCGCGCCCCCTTGCACCCGGCACGAACTGGGCGCGAACGAGCTATAAGTATTCGGCGCATACCCGGGAACCCGCCACTTGCCATACTGCGACGCAATAATTTGGCCCTCGATGTTCTGCGCCTGTACGCCGGCACAGCAAAGCAGAACACTCACGAGCACAATAAGCTTTTTCATAAACCAGGAGAGAATCAGCAGACCAATCGAACGGCCAGCCATAAAGAGCCTGAATTGACCTTCGGCTTCACACGCCGTGAAAACCCATCACGAAGGGCAGCGCTTCAGCCGTGCCGCACGCCCATGACGAAGGGCACGGCTTCAGCCGTGCCGCACGCGGCGGGAACTGATGAGGGCTTTAGCCCCTGAGGTACGTCTTTGGATTCTGAAAGGTACGGACTTTAGTATGTGCGAGAGAACCCAATTCCAGGAGTCGCCGCACTCATGCTTTGTATCAGGGCACGACTTTAGTCGTGCCGCTCAGGCGGGAACAAATGAGGGCTTTAGCCCCTGAGGCACGCCTTTGGTTTTCAGGAAGAGAGCCCGCATCTCCAAACTCAGTCCTTCGAGGCCCGGAGGGCCGGCCGCTAAACGTCAGCCCAAGCGGAAGGGCTGGGTCAGAAACCCACCATGACGAGCGCCATAGGCGCGGCACCCGCGTTCTCCTCAACCAATCGCGGCGGCCTTGAGACTCCGCGGTGCGCTTTTCGCCCAACCACCCAACAACCGCCACTACGGGTGCATCCCAATGCAATCAATCTCCGAAACACTGATCGGGTTCGCTCCGCTCGCGTCCGCATTCTGAATATTGAGCGTGAACCCCGAAGCCGTCTTCCCGCTGAAATAAATGGTATTCAACGTCAACGCCGTGGGCGACGACGGCGTGCACGTGAGTGCATATGCACTATTCGCAAAAGCAGTCCCCCAGGTAGCACTGATACTGCAGGTTGAGAAAGCCGTACTGCCTGTACTGCATATCCCCGAATTGATCACCAGTCCTTGAATCGTAGGCAGACTCGTGCCATTCGTCGCCGCCGTCACTCGCCCCAGCGCATCGACCGTGATGTTCGGGTTCGTATAAGAACCGGCCGTGACTCCCGAATTCGCCAGGCTCACATCCGTCCGCGCCGAACTGGGGTTGTCGACCGCCTGCATCGGGAAAACAAAGTTGATGTATGGCCGTTGCGGCTGGAACGACGCCGACGATTCAACATTCTGGTAGTAAACCGTGGGCACACTTCCGCACGATCCCGGAAGAAACGAGTTGCCGTTCGACACCAGGCACTGTCCCGCGACGCCGCCGTTCCCATTCACCAGGTAACCCAGCGTGTTATTGATGTACCCCACGACATCCACGCCCCACACCGGAATGGTGCCCACACCGATGCCGCCCGTGTTCTGGATCTTGTAGCCGCTCATATCCAACAGCCCGGAAATGCTTTGCGGCCCATGATTCAGTGGCTGCGACAAAATCGGTTGAGGGTAGATGACGGTCCCGTTCCACAGCGGGGCGCCGTTGGAAATGTTGACCGTTCCACTCGGCCCGCCATTCAGTTGCCATGTCTGCGGCCAACCAGGGTAAGCGTTGCCGCTCGAGGAAAGCAGCGAGACGTTATAACCGGAGTAGGGAATGATCGTGTCGTTAAAAGCGATGCTGCAGGGCACGGCGTTGGTCGTCGGTAATGTGTTCACCGTCGTTACCGGCGTCTCGTTCTGGTTAAACACCCCGGTCGGGCCCGCTGTATTGCCTTGCGCGGTTTCTGCGCCGCTCACCGCCCCCACGTAGACGGTGATACCAGCCGCATTCGCTGGAAAGGTAGCCGGTGGCGAGATGATCAGCGAGCCAGTGCCGGTGAGCTGAACCTGCAATTCCGGGGAGGGCAGGCTTCGATTACCCGCGCTGTCATAGAACGTGAACATCACGTAGTAGATGCCCGCCGCCATCGTGCCCGAGCCGTAGGTGATCGAAGTACTGGGAAGCGTAAGTGGGTTGGGTAACCCCACAACCGAGCCGTCGTTGGATGTATAGCACGACGCCGCGGTCGGCACCACGCTGCCGCTGCCGGCGATCAGCCCCGCCTGCTGCAAAGTGAAGGTAAGCGTCCCGTTCTTCACCGGCAGCCCCGAGGGCCCCTGGAGTGTTCCGGTCACGGTGCCCCCATAGGCTGTGGCCGCTGTCATCATCAGGGTAAGCAGTGCTTTTGTTTTGAACATGGTTAGAAACCGCCGCCGCCCCGCACCAGCTGCATCCCGCATGTGATCACTTCGCCGTATCGGTTCCGGGTGTAGGTCTTGATCCACGAGCGCGCATTCCGGAACGTGGCGATTTTCTTATGTTTGCCCAGCCACATCAGCTCGCCGGTTTTCACCAGCACATCGGCTTTGCTCCTGGAGTAATGGTGGTGGCGCCGGCTGGAGCACTTATGAGCAATGCCGCCATAAGTGAGAGAACGGGCATCGTCCTCATTGAGAATACAGACCTTGGGAGTCATGAGTCTCCATCTCGTCGCTTAGTCCCAAGGTCTCAACGCGCTGGGAGCGCAATGCAGAAGCAAGCGGACGAGAGCTTATCTTCTGATCTGTCTACCTGTAATATTCGGAACGCACTAACAAAGTTCACGCCTCCTCACATTTATTGCGTAATTTAATTTTGGCCTTGTGTATCTTGCCCCTCACTGTGGTCAGGGGGACGCCCAGCACCTCTGCGATCTCCATGTACGGCGCACCCTCGAGGTAGGCCATCTCGAGTACCTGGCGCTCTACAGGCTTCAGCACCAGCAGCAGCCTGTCCAGGTCCAGCCGGGCTGACACGCCTTCGAGTTGGGTATCGGCGCCGGAGAAAACGAATCGGTCCAACGCCTCCTCTGCCATCTCTTCATCCATCTGGACCAGGTGGGAATCGCCGTTGCTGGCCTGGCGCCCCTGGCGTAGGATCAGCAGGCATTGGTTGATCGCGATGCGAGTGAGCCACGGTCGAAACGTGAGACTTACATCGAAGGTATGGAGCCGTGTAAAGGCTCGTAGAAACGTCTCCTGGCACATATCGTCTAAATCGTTCTTACGAAGAATGCTGCGTCCAATCGCACAAACATAGCGGACATTCTGTCGATAAAGCTCCGCAAACGCATCCTCATCCCCGCCCAGTGCCGCAGCAATCAATTCCGTCTCATCCATGCTTTGCTCCCGATAGCAAATACCGACAGACACATGCCCTCTCCTTTGTCATCCCGAGCGCAGCCGAGGGATCTGCAGTTCCTTCCACTAGCCACCAATGCTGCAATTCGAAGATGAATTGTCATCCCGACCGGAGCGAAGCGGAGTGGAGGGACCTGCTGTTCCACTCAATCACTAGGCGATGCGAATAATGGCGCGCCGTCCCACTAACACATATCCACCGAAACCCTACCCTCCCCTTTGTCATCCCGAGCGCAGCCGAGGGATCTGCAGTTCCTTCCACTAGCAACCAATGCTGTAGTTCGAAGATGAATTGTCATCCCGCCTGTCCCGCTGCGCCCCGGCTTGCCGTGGGGCGTGCCGTGGGACCGCAGCCGACCTGTCCCGGCGCGCCGTGGAGGGACCTGCTGTTCCACTCAATCAACAACAACCGCAGAGCAACCACCCACCATCAATCCTCGTCATACAACTCCCGCCGCAAATGCTCCGCCGCGGCCACCCGCACAAACTCAATCATGCCCAGCGTATCCGCCGCTATCTGGCCACAACTGTCGTAGCTGATCTCGCCCTCGCCGGTTCGAGTGACAATCAGCACCTGCGTAACATCGTCCATGCCCTCCATCTTGGAGATAAGAAACTCACTCGGGCTCGGCTCATCCGACATACACGTCCTCCTATTGGTTTCAATCAAAGGGCTCTTGCCACCCACAAAGCTCGCGCCCCCAGAATTTCCAGTGCATCCACGTATCCCTCGTAGTAGGGCCGGCGATCTTCCCGCACCCCCTCCAGGGCCGCCATCAGCAGCACGTGTTCGTGCGCTCGCCTCAGCATCACCAGCCCGTGCACCGTCTGCCTGGCGCGCCGGTTCAACAGCAGGCACGCCAGTTGATAGGGGAACCGCAGAGCGGACCCGTTAAGAGCATTTTCTTGCTTCATCGGCTTTACCTTTCTTCTTTGGTGTGCATTGCTTTCTGATCGGCCGCGACAAGCCCATTCGTGCAAACCTTTGCCCATCCCACCGGCCTTTGAACCGGTCCAGCGAACTTCGCAGCCATGCCGGGTCCAGTCCTTCCATCAGCCCAACTGCCCAGTCATAGTGGTCCTGGCTGGCAGGCGTTTGCGGGTAAAGAAACCGTTCCGCATCTTTGTGGGTGTCCTCGTTCAAGCTGCGGTAGTCATGGATCGCAGTCAGGAAGATTGCGCTGCCTAAGTTGCGTATGCGGGCTTCCTTCGGGAGTCTTTTCTTGGTCAAGTCGGGTTCTTTGCGTACCAGCCTCAGTTCACGAGTCATCGCGTCCTCCGTTGAGGGGGATAGTGTGTGTTTCGTTCGGGCCAACAACCTTCCTGTTTCTACGCATCGTCTGCAGCCAACAACGAATCCATTGCGCTTCAATCCGCTCCGCGGTCCTCGAGGCCGCGTCCCCGTTAAAGCCGTCCCAGCCTTTGGCGACAGGGTGTTGGCTTACATACCGCAAACCTTGTTTTGCCGATCCACTGCCCAACGCCGCGAGGGTAGTTTCTATCTCCTCCGGTATCTCAGGCGCAGGAATCACCGGTTCGCATGCCAGCATCACTCTGCGGCCGGTCTCGTCTTCTCCGAACCTCACCCCGCCGCCGCGCGCGCGTCCTTCGACTCCGTGCTGCTCCAGGTACGCGAAGACCCATTGCAGGGCAGAGCGGCCCCTGGTCTCCTCCGACCAACCCGCGAGTTCTCGTATTTGCCCCGGCGTCGGCCAATAGGTGCAGGTCTTTTCCGCCAGCGCATACGCCATGGCCAATGCCGGCGGATCAATCTCCTTCAGGTTTCTGACATGGGCCGCGGTGACCGCACAGTTGTCCTCCTTCTCCATCGCTTCGCGTAGCTGCCGCACTGCTCTTGCAATCGCGCATTGCAAATCAGAAGCGTTGCGGACATCGCCAAAGATCCGTTCATACACGTCTGCGCTGCTCTCGCTCACCTTGCGGTCACCTCCTGCCTTCCAGCTCGATCAGCTTCGCTTGCAGCCGCAGTTGCCGCACGGTAGGAAACCGGTCCATCTGTTCCGGCTTCCCCATCCGCAGCGTGCCCCGCCGCCATCCCGTGATCGCCATTTCCAGCTGTGGCCAGGGAACATCCATCAGGTCCTGCGCCATCAGCAGGAGACATTCCGGCGTCATCGAAAGCTGCCGGCTCAACGCCAGCTTGCCCAGTTCGATCAGCGTGTTCTCGAGCCAGCTGGAGCGCTCGATCGACGGCGCTGACGACGCTGTTACGATTGATTTCCGCTCTGCTTGCATAGCCTCCCCCAGCCGACGCCGGCTTGTTGTACAACGTGATCTCTTCCTGGAAGCGGGTCAGGTTGCCGATCCACAGATACACACGATCGCCATGAGCAACCGCCGATCGGGCACGGTTCCCCAACATCTGCCGGAACTGGGTCTCGCTTAGCTTGGGACTGGCGGCAAGAAACTCACCCAGCGCTCTGGCGTCGCGCCCCTGCCAGGGCATCTCCGGCGATGCATGATTCTTTTCGCTCCAGTACTCGGCAAGCATCGCCCGGAAAGGTGTATGCCGGGGATCGACACTACGTTTCTCAGGAACTTTGTCCTCGGGAAATAGTCTTTTAGATATTTCTGATTCTGACTCTGAATGTGAATCGGCATCGTTGCGCATCGCTTTCGCTATGCCGTTCGCATTCGCTATGCCGTTCGCTATGCCATTCGGCATTTGCGTCGCGTCATCTGTGCCATCCACCGCAGTCGCCTGCTTGCTCCATCTGCGGGAGGCGCCTAACTTCGCATTTTTGATATTTACTTGCTGCTTGGCCGCGACTCGGATTCTTTCCCGCTCTACGCGCCGATGATGCCAGAGGCCATCGCGGATCTCGAAAAACTCCGCCAGCGTCGGGCGCGTACGGCTCCAGGCGCTCTTATCCAGTCCCGTAATCTGCCCCAGTATTCCATCATCGTCGGGCAATAGGCCCCGGCGCCATAGATGGAAGAGCAGTAAGAGATACGCACCATGCTGCTCCGTACTCAGGTGCATGGTGTCGGCGAGGTAGTCACCGATGAAGACCGGCATCCAGATGTCGGTCTTAACCGCACTCAAAGTCTGGGAGTGGTCGTGCTATGCCCGTAAAGCCTCATAGATTCCTCTCGCTTGGTGGCCTTTTTCCGCTTGCCGGGAAAGCCTGGCAAGATCAAGATGGCATGCGCCACGCCCAGGCGCAAGGGGCTTGGTTTAAGAAACTTGAGGAGAAAGGGGTATTTAACTCAAAGTTACTCCCGGTAACCAGGGCCTGGCTCGTTAAACCAACATAATAAAGACCGTAGTAGTTACTATTAGTTTAATGCCCCTCCTTCCTCATCATTTTTCCGCGGGTCTATTGACCGTGCGCCCCGCAGGCTGCAAGCTCAATGCAGAAATAGCTCCCCCCTTTGCATCGTGGCCATGGACGACAACCATGCTGATACCGGGGCTGACTCTTCGTTTACGGTTGAAGAGATCATCCTGCAACAATCGCGCTTTACCGCGGAACAGCGCTCCCTCGCCTGGTCTCCCGAGCCGCCCTTCCAAAGCACAGGGGCGGGCGATTGCCGCTTGGGTGGTAACTGTGGTCTTGACTTCACTCGCGAAAGCGCGCGCGCACGATGGGTGCAGGCCCGTCATCGCTGGAATCAGGAACAGAGGAGACTGCAGGCGCCATGACCGTTAGGACGATTGAGATCACGCTGGAGAGGAAGCTCGAAAACATCATGGCGCACCTTGCTGCTTCGCCGCCGTGTCGATGTGCTGTCTGTGCCGCGCGTCGCACAAACCAACTAACCCAGGCCTTACAAGATAAATTCGGCCCCCCACGGCCGCTGGAGGAATTCATTGAATACTGAGCTGGTTCGCCGCCGGCAATTCATAGCCGGCCTTCGTGCAGTCGCCCAATTCTATGAGGAGAGCCCTGGCGCCTGGTACGACGGAATGCACCTTACGTTAAACATGTATGTATGGGGGCGCAGCGCGCGGAAAACGCTTGCCGAGACAGCAAAGGCCTTTGGTCAATGCACAAAGATTTATGACGACAACAACATTACCGTCTCCAGGCAGTTCAGCGAGCAGGTGACCCTCGCCGTCTTTGCTGCTCGGGGCAGGGTGTGCCGGCGTGTGATCGTGGGCGCCCGCATCTTACCCCCCAGGATAGTGCCCGCGACCAAAGAACTGCGCATTCCCGCATCCCGGGTTGAGATTGTCGAGTGGCAATGTGATCCTTTGCTGACGCAGGACTAAACACCCGCCTCTAACCGGTTTTCGACCCCCTGAAAAATGTCGTCCCACCTTGCGCTCCATTGGCCTAAGTTGAGATACACTTAAGGGCGATGACGATCGAAGAGATACTCCTCCACATAGACGCCGAGATTAGCCGTTTAACAGAAGCCCGCGACCTGGTTGCCGGCACAGCCACAGGCAAGGTTTCCCGCAGCCCGCGAAAGAGCGGATTAGCCGCTCCCAAACCTCGGGCCGTGCGCACCAAGCGGGTTATCTCACCCGAAGGCCGGGCACGAATTGCCGCCGCTCAAAAGCTGCGTTGGGCTAAGCAGAAGCGCGCCAAAGAAAAACGCTAGACGCCGTTGGATAATTAGGCTGCGGAAAAACTCATCTAGGAAAAACTCATCTATTTGAAGGGTACGGCCTTTAGGCCGTACATAACTACTTTGAAATGAATGCGGCTTTAGCCGCTGAGGGTGCGGTTTTTCCCACAGGAGACACTTTTTCCGCGGCCTCCAACACCCTCTAAGCCTCAAATGGCCATTCCCGCCGCCGCCCTGCGCGCAGCAGATAAGTCGCTGTTCCCGTCAGCACCACGACCATAGCGAAGAATATCTCGCGCGCAAAGTGCGGCCGCGAAAACAATATGTACAGAAATCCTGCAATCGCCACCAGCGGCGGCAGCGGATATAACCATATCCGGAAGGGCCGCTCCATCTCTGGTTGCGTGCGGCGTAACACCATGACCCCCACCTGTTGCAATAAAAACTGCAACATGATCCGTATCACCACCAACGCTGCCACCAGGTCCACCAGTTGCAGCACGCAGAACACCATCGAGACCCCGGCCAGCATGAGCAGGGAAACGTTGGGAATGCGATGCCGCGGGTGTACCCGGGCAAAAATGCGAAAGTAGTTATCGTCCAGCGCCGCGGCATAAGGCACTCGGGAATAACCCAGCAGCAGGGCATACACCGACGAAAACGCAGTCCACACTACCAGCAGGGCAATGATTCGGCCCGCCGTCGCGCCATAAACTCGCTGCACCACCACGGCGGCCACAGATAGCCGCGCATTGCCGCCCGCTTCTCCGATAAGTTCCTGCCAGGGAACCGTCCCCAGCACGCTCGTATTCAGCAGCAGGTAAAGTGCCCCCACCAGCGCGACCGACCATACGATGGCACGTGGTATCGTTCGTCCTGGATCCCGCACCTCGGCGCCCAGGAAACATATGTTGTAGGCGCCCCAGTAATCGTAAGTGGCAATGAGCAGCGCCGCGCCCAGCCCGGTAAAAAAATCGCCCGATAGTTGAAACGCGCCGGCAGGGAACCCGAAGGCCAGGCGCGCATGAAAGTGCAGCAATCCGGTCAGGATCACGGCCATCATCGTGCCCATCACACCTAACCACAGCAGGCCGGAGAATCGTGTCACGCTCTGTATGTTGCGATACAGCAAGGCCGCCGCGATCGCGCAGCACAGCATCGCAACCAGGGTGCCGGGCCCAATCCGAATGGCCAGCGGAAGCGTTTTCACAAACGGAACCGGAATCGGCAGCTGATACGCGAAGTAGACTTTCCGCAGAGCCGGCCAAAGAAATCCGCCATATTGCGCCAGCCCCACGCATCCCGACGCGATGGAAAGCGGCGCGCTGAAGCTCAGCTGCCAGATATATAAGAACGAGAGAAATCTACCCGCCCGCCGCGGACCATAGATAGTCCGCAAATACTCATAGGATCCGCCGGCCTTGGGCATGGCAGCGCCCAGTTCTGCCCACACCAGTCCATCGCACGCTGCCAGCACCGCCCCCAGAATCCAGCCCAGAATGGCTTGCGGACCGTGCATCGCCATCACGATCAGCGGCAGGGTAACGAACGGCCCCACCCCAATCATATTGATCATGTTCAGCGAGATCGCGCCCGGCAGCCCGATACCGCGTACCAGTCCCTCGTCCTTGGCCAAACCCTCTCCCCTCACCCTCTGCCGGAAACCAGGCAATCCTATTAAAGACTCGACGGCTGTTAAAGACTGGACGGGTGTTAAGAACTGGACGGGTGCCCCACGTTCGCCTCAGCGTACGTCGGCCGACAAACGATGGGCGCAGCCCACCGATCCCGCTTTCCTTCCATCCACCGCTGAACCACGCCTGTCTAACCCATCCCTGAATCTAAAGCGCCCTACACCCTCTGTCCCAACCACCAATGACGGGTTGTTCGCGACATGTGGACCCTTCACCCTCTCTGCCATACCACGAACCCCAACCCCTCACCCTCTCCCCCAACCACCAATAGATGTGGGATACCACCCAACCCTAACCATGAATCGAAAACAACACCCCAACCCACATCCATGAATCCAAAACGCCCTTAACCCTGTCATATGCTATAGCTAACAACAACCCATGACCTATCTCCGCCCAGGCAGGCCCCTATTCTTATCCCTCAGCGCCGCGCTTCTCCTAACCGCGGCCTCTCTGCCAGCGCAGACCCCGACAGCCTCCGCCACTGCCGCCACCCCCGACTACCAGCCACTGCGCGTCGACCGGGGCGTCTCCGCGCTGCAGCAATCCCTGCGCAAGCTGAACACCCGAGCCAGCCTCATGTTGATCGTCGCTCATCCCGATGACGAGGACGGCGGCATGCTCACCTATGAGTCGCGCGGCCAGGGCGCGCGTGTGGCCCTGCTCACCCTCAATCGCGGCGAGGGTGGACAGAACATCATGTCCAATGACTTGTGGGATCAGCTCGCCCTGGTGCGGACCCAGGAGCTGTTGGCCGCCGACCGCCGCTACGGCGTCGATCAATATTTCACCCGCGTCGCCGACTTCGGCTTTTCCAAAACTCTCGATGAGGCCCTCACCGTCTGGGGACACGATCGTGTCCTCTATGATGTCGTCCGCGCCGTCCGCCTCAATCGTCCCCTGGTCCTCGCCGCCGTATTTGTCGGCGGCATCACCGATGGTCACGGCCAGCACCAGGTCTCCGGAGAAATGGCCCAGGAGGTCTTCAAGGCCGCGGGAGACCCCAACGTCTTTCCCGATCAGATCAAGGCCGGCCTCCTTCCCTGGACGCCGCTCAAGGTCTATGCCCGCGTGCCCTCCTTCTCCATCAGCCCCAAGGGCATGTACGACTATGCCACCGGCAAGTGGGCGCCGGTGCGCTTCTATGACTATGTGGCCGGCAAATCGATCGACGCCGTGCCCACCACCACTCTCACCATCTCCGAAGGCGCCTATGACCCCGTGCTCGGCAGCTCTTACATCCAGCTCGCGAGAGAAGGCCTCGGCCAGCAGAAATCTCAGAACGGAGGCACCGGCATCCCGCTCCCCGGCGTCTTCGACGTTCCCTATCATCGCTACGGATCGCGCGTGGCATGCCCTGACAAGGAACATTCGTTCTTCGACGGCATCGATACTTCGCTCGCCGGCATTGCCTCCCTGGCCCCCGGCCAGCATCCTTTCCTCACCGCGGGCCTGCATCAGATCGCTTTATCGATCGACCAGGCCACCAGGACTTTCACCGCCTCCCAGCCGGCAAAACTGGTGCCCACGCTGGCCGCCGCTATGAAACAGACACAGTTACTTATAGAGAAAGTGGATGCCTCCAGCCTTTCCCCTCAGGAAAAATACAATGTCCATCACGAGCTGGCGGTAAAAGAAGCCCAATTCAACAGCGCCATCATCGAGGCGCTTGGCATCACGCTCAACGCGGTGGTGTCTCCCGCCTCGCCCGAACGTGGACGTTCCGGCTTTGCCACCGACCCGCAGGATACCTTCACCACCGCGGTGCCGGGCCAGTCCTTTGGCGTCACCGCGTACCTCACCAATCCCACGGCCGTGCCCATTCAGATGCAAAGCATCTCCTTGAAATCGACCGGCACGGGTGATTGGCATATTACCTCGCCTGCGGCTCCCAAGGGCCCATTCGAAGGCAATCAACGCCAGGCCGCGGAGTTCCACGTCACCGTGCCTGTCGATGCCGAGGTAACCAAGGCCTGCTTTCATCGCAAGGATGTAGAGCAGCCTTACTACGACCTCGACAGTGTCGCCTGCCTCGACCACCCGCTGCCCCCTTATCCGCTCGAAGCGTGGGTCGCATTCGATGTCGATGGGGTGACCGTCCGTTCCGGTCAGGCGGTGCAGACCGTGCAGCATGTAGTGGGCCGCGGCGGTGTGTATCAGCCACTGCTGCTGGCGCCGCCCATCTCCGTGGCGGCTACGGCCACCGCCGGCATCATCCCCCTGAGTGAAACCAAACCGGCGGTCGTGAATATTCGCGTCCGCAGCAATGTCAAATCGTCTACTCCCGCGGACGTCCACCTGGACCTGCCCCCGGGTTGGCAGTCCTCACCGTTGTCCGCTCCGTTCACGCCCCGTAAAGAGGGGGATGAGCAGACCCTCAGCTTTGCCGTCACCCCGCGGAATCTCGCCGCTGCCAGCTATCCCGTCGCCTCCGTCGCTGAGTATCAGGGCCGTCGCTATACGCAGGGATATGAGACCGTTGGCTACCCTGGTCTGCGCCCATACAACTACTACCAGCCCGCCCCTTACAAGTTAGTAGGGGTGGATGTGAAGCTGGCTCCCGGCCTGAAGGTGGGCTACGTGATGGGGACCGGCGACAATGTTCCCCAATCGCTTGAGAGCATGGGCGTAAACGTACACCTGCTGCAGGCAGCGGACATTAACGGAGGCGACCTGGCCGCCTACGACGTCATCGTGTTAGGCATTCGAGCCTATGCCGCGCGTCCCGAGCTAGCCGCCTCCAACGGACGCCTGCTCGACTATGTGAAGCAGGGCGGTGTGCTCATTGTCCAATACAACAGCCGCGAGTACGACCACAACTACGGCCCTTATCCGGCCAGCCTCACCGGTGATCCGGAAAAAGTAGTGGACGAGCACAATACAGTCGCGATTTTGCAGCCGCAGAGTCCCTTACTCTCCTGGCCCAACCGCATCACCGAGGCCGACTTTCAAGGCTGGGTAGAGGAGCGCGGACATTCCTTCATGCATTCCTGGGATCCGCATTACCAGGCCTTGACCGAAACTCACGACCCAGGTCAGGCTGACCAGAAGGGTGGCCTGTTGTACACCCGATACGGCAAAGGAGCCTACGTCTACGTAGCCTACGCCCTATACCGCCAATTGCCCGAGGGCATTCCCGGAGCCTACCGCCTCTTTGCCAACCTGCTAAGTCTGCCCAAAGCCCCAGCCCTCGCTACCGACGAACACACCGCCAAAAAATAATCCCCCCAAACTCTATCCCGCAAACAAATCGCAGGGGGCCCTGCGTCTCGCATTTGAGAAGTGGGATACACGAACCCACACCTCAAACTCTATCCCTCAAACTCTATCCCTCAAACTCTATCCCTCAAACAAATCGACGGGTGCCCCACATCCCCGATTTCCTGTGAAGCCTAGTGGGTTCCGCGAACTTCATGCGCCTTTCCTTAAAGAAAGGCGCACACGCGGTCCTGTCCGGTGCAGCGTGCAGGAAATTCGGGGCATCTCGCTCGTTTTTCGCGAGATGTGGGATACCACGACCCTATCCACCAAACTCTAAATGCCACATCGTGATCAAAGGAGAAACCCCACTACCGGTACTCCGCGCAGAACCCAGGAGCCCCCTGGCCAATCAGCGCGCAACCCCGCTTAATCTCATCCACAATCATCGCGCAAGCATTCTGCGCATTACACGGAGGATGCGTCGCCGGAGAAACCTGCAGGCATTCATTCACCAACTGCCGCGAGCGCTCAATACCCACCGCATTCAGACACGTACCCGTGGTGCTCGGAGCCGCCGCCGGTCCTTGCGGCGCGAGGTAAGGTTCCGGCACCCCGTACGCCTGCGCGATCTGGTGCAGTTCCGTGCGCAGCTTCTCCCATTGCGAAGTGGTTTGCGGGTTCAATTGCAGGCTATAAACCAGCGGATCGATCTGCGCCGCCGTGTGTACCAGCGCGGTCACATCCTGGTCTGCCTTCTGATTGTGTTTGAAGGTCTCAAGCGTCCCATTCGCCTGTTTCGCGAACGTATCCACCAGCATCCGCGCATCCTTTTCCTGGCTGGTCTTACGAATCGTGCTCTTCTTCAATGCGTTGGCAAAGCTCTGCCGAAACGGCTGCGCGTCATCTTTCAGGTTCTGCATCAGTCGCTGCAGGTCTTTATCGCTCAATCGGCCTTGAGCCTTCGCCGTCCGGCTCACTCCCGCCACTCCGGTTAATAAAAGCAGAAAACAGATCCACCGTTGCATGTCAATGCTCCCTGCCCGCATTTTCCTGTCTAGCGTAACTTCACAGGCAATTCGGGTCTGCGCCCCTGTATCCTATCGACGTTCCCACCCTGCGGCAACCGGGTCGGTTGTACTTTAAGAAAGCGAGAATGTCAGCAGCTTCCCCTGCGCCCACCAGCCCAATCCTCGCCGATAGTTTGGTCTTCGACTGGAATGCGCAGTCTTTCCGTCCTGACCTCATCTTCATTCTTCCCTTAGCCATCTGCCTCGCGGTGGGCATCGGCCTGGGCCATCCGGGCGCCGGGTTGATCGCCTGCGGTGGAGCCTTTACCGTCGGCTTTGGCGCCAAACAGCACATTGACGATTCCCAATTTCTTGCCATGATCCTGGTGGCCCTCGGCACCGGGGCTGCTACCTTCATCGGCATGGTGGCGGGCCACACCAACTTCACCCTGGTGCTCTTTGCTGCCGGCGGCGGCTTTGTCTACGGAATGCTCTCCCTGCGCCAGGCCGGTGTCAGCTGGGTGGGCCAGCAGTTCATCGTATTTCTACTCGTTGCTTCCGGTTTTCCTTTTTCCCCGCGCGCGGCAGCGGTCCGCTCCGGCCTGGTGATGGCGGGGGGCGCGCTGCAGATCGTCAGCTCCAGCATCCTGCTGCGCCTGCTGCACCAGTTGCGCACAGAGCTCCGTTTGGTCGCAAGCTATCTTCGCGTCGAGCACCAGGCGTTACGCTCTTCGGTCGAGCAGGCGGCCCGATCCCTGATCAAGCGCGATACTCCCCCGAGCGCCGTGCCCTATGCGCTCCGTCTCGCCATCACTCTCGGGGTAAGTACAGAAATCTACCGCCACTTCGGCTTCGCCAACGGATACTGGATACCCATGACCGCTCTGCTCGTCCTCAGGCCCGGCCTCACGGACACGGCGAGCCGGGCCATCGCGCGCACCGTCGGCACTCTGGCCGGGGCCATGCTGGCCAGCTTCTCGCTTGCTCATCTGCAGCCCGGGCCGCCCATCCTGGGAGTGTTGACCCTCCTCTTTGCCTGGCTGGCCTACTCACTCAACAACGTGAACTACGGTCTCTTCACCCTCTGCCTAACCGCGTACCTTGTCTGTTTGCTGGCGCTCAATAGTCTTCCCGGTAATGAAGTCGCATATCACCGTGCGATCAGCACCATCATCGGAGGAGCCCTGGCCCTCACCATCCGCCTGATCGTCATCCGCATCCGCAAGCAGCACGCAACGCACCCCAGCCTGCCGTAACGGAGTCAAATCGACCTATTTGGGGTGTTTTTCTTCAAACCTCCCACAAAAACGTCATCCTGCCTGCCCCGGCGTGCCGTGGGAGCGAAGCGCCTCACAGATTTATCGTGTGGTACAGCGCTTGGTGGCGCGGAGTCGAAGAGCTAGTCCTGAGAGCCCGTGACTTTTTCGATCTTTTCATGTTTTTGCACCCGACCATATGTTGTTTAGTCCCCTCCAGAAAGGCGTCATCCTGAGCGAAGCGCGTCGCAGATCTATGGCATAACAGAGGGTTTATGGCGCGGAGCCGAAGGACCTCGACGGGCGCTTATCCTACTCATGCCGTTGGCACCCTTTCAACCACTGAAGCCCGCACCTGGCGGACCCGCCGCGGTTCAAAGATTTTGCACAGACTTGGGCATGAAAAGATGTACCCGTTGACCATCAAGTGCGTACAGCAGGAAGAATTCAGTTCTCGGGCTTGGGTAGTCGAAAGCTCCGAACAGCATTGACAAGAAAAGCACTTTCGGGGTTCCTTCGGCCACGCTCAGAGGCTGTGACTTTTTGATTTCCCTTGTAGTTTGTGGCCGGAAAGCTCCGAAGAGCATCAGCCAACAAGCATCGCCGGGGTCCTTCGACTCCGCGCCATAAAACTTCTGTTATGCGATAGATCTGCGAGGCGCTTCGCTCCCACGGCACGCCGGGGCAGGCAGGATGACGATTTTGTGGGAGGTTCGAAGAAAAACACCCCATATAGGTTAACGCTTGTGGGACTAGCGTCCTGGTCCTACACCCTGGCCATGAACCCGCGGAAATCCTAATACTTTGAGTTTTGCGACCACTCAGGCAGCGAAAGCACCCAAGCCTGGCCTTTTCGCTTGTCGGCTACATTCAGAAGCCGGCCCTGTTCCACTTCCCGCTTGCCCCCGTCCCAGATGGATCTTCCATCGAAGCGGCTTACCGGCGACGCCACCGCATCACGAATCTCCCGCAATTCTGCGGGCCGCCCAACTTTTAACAGATATTTGCGGATGACCGCGGGACGGTCAAGGCCGTCATACTCACCGCGTTCCGGTTTCTGCTCGCAAAGCGCCTCGAGGGTCTGCTCCAGCTTCCGCACCAGGTCCGGGGCCAGGACACGAAGCTCCCCCAGCAATTCGTCGCGCCGCTGCTTCAGCAGGCGAACCGTAAGTGTCGGGGTGGATCTGGGCCCCATCGTTCTCTCCAGACGCGCCTAACCAAAAGTAGGGTTACTTCCCCATGACTGGTTGCGCCACGGTCGCGTGGACTAGCGACGGTGTCGTCGCTTGCTCGGTAAACGATTTTAAAGAATCCTCGGGGAATCCCCTATGGTCAATTATCTCCCAAATCTCACCCTCGGATACTGCCAAATCGCCTAGCTATGCCTTTTCGTCACCTGGTGCGGGATGTTGACATTGTAGTCTCACCCACACAGCCTTTCTGTAGCCATGGCCAAAACTCCACTTCTCGAGCCCGTTCTTCAATATCATGGAGACTGCAGGTTTCATTTCCCCCGAGGATCCTGAATGAAGAAGTCTGAAGTGCTGAATGCCTGGGCCAGCATTCTCTACGGCCGGAAGCCAAGCCTTTCCATCGAGATCACCCGTGAGTGCCCCCTCCGTTGCCCCGGCTGTTACGCTTACGAACCCGAGCATCTGGGAGCCGGCGGGGTCAACCTGCGCCAATTGTCCGATTACAAAGGGGACGACCTGGTCCGCAGGCTGCTTGCCATCGTCGATCGGGAGAAGCCCATTCATCTCTCCCTGGTAGGCGGCGACCCTTTGGTCCGCTACCGCGAGTTGGAGGTGCTTCTGCCCCAGCTTGAGCAGCGTGGGGTTCACGTGCAGTTGGTCACCAGCGCTTTCCGTCCTCTGCCGAAAGCATGGAACGACCTCTCCAAGCTCAGCCTGGTCGTCTCCATCGACGGCCTGCAGCCGGAGCATGACGAGCGCCGCAAACCCGCCACCTACGAGCGCATTCTTAAATCGATCAGTGATAGTTTCGTAACCATTCACTGCACCGTCACCGGCCAGATCGCCGGCCGCCCCGGGTATTTCGAAGAGTTCCTTCGTTTCTGGAGCGCCCGTCCTGAAGTAAAGCGCGTCTGGGTCAGCCTGTTCACCCCTCAGCAGGGCGCCGAGGGACCGGAGATCCTCACCCCCGCCATGCGCCGGGAAGTGCTGGACGAGCTCGAGCGCCTCTATCCCCTCTACCCCAAGTTTCAGATGAACCGGCTGATGATCGAGGAGCTGCGCCATCCCCCGCAATCGCCGGAGGAGTGCATCTTTGCCCGCACCACGATGTCTCTTTCCGCCGACCTCGAGACCCGCATCGGGCCCTGTCAATTCGGCGGTAAGCCCGATTGCACCCAATGCGGCTGCGTCGCCTCCATGGCCCTGGCGGCGGTAGGGCACCACCGTGTCGTGCCTGGACTGACCGCGGGAGACCTGATGTACGCCTCGGAACAAATAGGAGCGAAAATCGGTCGCGTTCGCTCCCTATTCCGCGGCAAGCAGCCAACCCTGCCGCCGGCCCCGCCCCTAACCCAAATCTCCGGCCTCTGAACCACCTACGGTAAGGCGAAAGCGACAACCGAATCCCCGAGAGACTCCTCAGGGATTCTCTTATGCCCGCCCGCCGCGATAACCAGGTATTGTTTGCCATTTATCTCGTATGTCATCGGGGTAGCATTTCCGGCGGCAGGCAGTGCCGCACTCCACAGCTCTTCCGCGGTCTCGATATTGAATGCCCGGATGCGCGCATCCGTTGTGCCTGCTATGAAGACAAGCCCGCCTTCCGTGGTGATTGGGCCTCCAAGGCTGATGGATCCTGGCGGTACGGAAC
This sequence comes from uncultured Acidobacteriaceae bacterium, assembly GCA_963750415.1. GTDB lineage: Bacteria > Acidobacteriota > Terriglobia > Terriglobales > Acidobacteriaceae > PALSA-350. Next base: position 759,374 of record CAVVQX010000011.1, on the reverse strand, counting down.
CGTGCGAACCACCGAAGTCCTGCATCGAGCCGAGAGGAATTTGCCAACGTATCGTTCCCTTCGCCATGTCGACAGCCGTCAGTGTGCCCCAGGGGGGATTTCCACATGGCAAATCCGATGGTGACTGCAGAAAGCGGCGAAGCATTACGTAAGGGGTGCCGCGCTGCGGTCCGTATTCCTCATCGTCCTGATCCGGCCTGACCTTGTCGCGGGGAATCAATCGTACACGGGCAATCAGATTATTCGTGTTCACGATCAGAAGATTGCGCAGTGGGTCAAAAGCATAGCCACTCCAATTCATACCGCCGATGTTGCCAGGGACATTCAAGAGTGCCACGCACGCTGGGAGGGGAAAAGATGCCTTCATTGCGAAGCTTTCCTATAGCTTCCTTACAGGCTTCACGGTCAGCCGGCGTTGGCCCCCACGCGTCTTCAATCGAAAAGTGCTGTGGCGCGAGTGGAGGTGGAAGCAGCGGAAACGGCTGAGTAGGCGATGCCTTCTCACCGGGAATATCGCTCTGGGGTACGGCCCGCTCTTCGACCGGGAAAACTGGTTTGCCCGTGTCACGATCGAGCACATACAAAAAACCTGTTTTGTTTCCCTGGATGACAACCGGAACATTCTTTCCATCGCGTGACAATGTCGCCAACAGGGGAGGTGAGGCAGTGTCGTAATCCCATAGGTCGTGATGGACCAACTGAAAGCCCCATGCAAGTTTTCCGGACCTGGCATGAAGAGCCACAACGGAGTTTGCCCACTTGTCATCTCCAGGACGAAGTCCGCCGTAATAGTCCGGACTCGCGCTCCCGGTAGGGATGAAAACCAAATCACGCGCTAAATCCACGGTCATAATCGACCAGGCATTTGCAGCCCCCATAAAGGTTGAGGGAGTACCCGGTACGTCCTGCCGAATGGGATCCCAACTCCACCGCAGGGCTCCGGTACGCGCATCGAAAGCCCGCACGACTCCCGAAGGCATGTCGACTCGATTATTGTCATCAATCGACGAGCCGACGATGACCATATCGTCGATCGTTACCGGAGGCGAGGTCATGTGATACCAGCCCCGCATATGTTCGCCTAAGTTGGCGTGTTGATAACCCGGAACATTCCGCAAATCTACCTGTCCCGACGAGCCAAAGTCTCGACAGGGCACCCCTGTCGCGGCGTCGAGCGCAATCAACCGGGCGTCGAGCGTCGATTCGAAGATGCGGCGCTGGCATACTTTGCCCGCAGTGAGCGATGGATCAAGCCAGGTTGCCGCACCTCGATTGATAAGACCGTCTCCATAGTCGAGGCTCTGGTCGATCTTGGGATCGTACGACCAGAGCTGCTTTCCTGTTGCCGGATCAAGCGCGATGACCCGGTTGAAGGGCGTGGTGAGATAAAGCCGTCCATCGACAAGAATCGGAGTGGTCTCAAAACCGCTCCGCGTTCGCCCATCATGACCGTCGGAGATGTCTCCGGTATGGAAGACCCACGCGACCTTAAGCCTCGCCACATTTTCCCGGTTGATTTGAGAAAGAGCTGAATGGCGCATGCCTCCCGGATCGTTGCCGTAGGCCGGCCAGTCCGACTCTGGTCTGGCTTGACCGGGTGCGTAGAACGCAAAGTTGATCGAAGCCAGGAGGAGAGCAATAGGACGAGCCAGACGGAGCGATCTTTGGAATGTCATAAGAAAAGTACTAAGGCGAGGAACTTGATTCGGCAACGAAGCTGGGACGACCGGGACTGTAACAGGGACAAGACGGACACCCCGCATTCGCGACTCCGGCGTCGCAATTTGAGGTCAGCATTCGCCCCCACGATTGCGGTAACGTGTACTTATCCAGTATTTATCCATGCGCAAGAATCACCAACCCGCCGCCAATGCCAGCCGCCGCTGGATACAACCCAGGGTTTCGTGGCTGCTAACGTTCCTTGGATTCACGGCATTCGGCATCCTCAATTTCGAGTATCGCTACCTCGACAATCTGGCTCGTGGGGTGCACCACACCTTTGCGCTTCGGCTGTTTGAGGAGATGACCGGAGCATATGTCGGTCTGTTGCTGTTTCCATTTGTGGTTTGGGCGATACGGCGCGCTCGCATCCGCCGCGACAACTGGTGGGTCACGGTGCCCTTCAACTTCCTGGCCATGTGTGCCTTTTCCGTGGCGGACACAACCGGCATGAGCGTCGTGCGAAGATTGCTGGCTCCGCTGTTCGGCCTGGGGCAATACGACTACGGAATCATGCTCTACCGCTACCCGATGGAGTTGGCACAACACGTTCTCCTGTTCTGGTTCGCGGTGGGAGCGATCTATGCATTCGACTCCTACCGGGAGGCACGCGACCGCCAGGTAGCGTCGGCAGATCTTGAAGCCCGCCTTGCCCAAGCGCAGTTGCAAAATCTGCAGCTTCAACTACAGCCGCATTTTCTGTTCAATGCCTTGAATACCATTTCGTCTGTAATGTACGACGATGTTCGCCGTGCCGACACCATGCTGGCACGGCTCAGCGACTTGCTCCGCCGCACATTGCAAACAGGACATTCCCAGGAAGTTCCTCTGGAAGAAGAACTTGCTTTGGTGAAGAGCTATATCGCGATCATGGAGGCGCGGTTTGGAGACGATCTGCTGGTCGAATTCCTAGTGGATCCTCATGTCGTGCGTGCCCTCGTCCCACAATTGATTCTCCAGCCGCTGGTCGAAAATGCAATGCGCCACGCGCGCCATCCGCGGGCAACAAAACTTGTCTTATGTATCGCCGCAACCCAGGAAAACAGCGAACTTTTGCTTCGGGTGCAGGACAACGGACCGGGGATGCCCGTTCATGAGAACGGCCACACGACGAAAGGGATTGGACTTTCGAATACCGGGCAGCGGTTGCGCACTTTGTATGGAGCGCGCCAGCAAATGCTGCTTGAAAATGCGGACGGCCTTCGGGTAACCATCCGTCTTCCCCTGCATACCGAGGCGGTATCGATATGAGTTCTACGTCTGGGCTGCGGGTATTCGTGACCGATGATGAGGCTCCCGCCCGGCGAAAGCTGCTGCGCTTCCTTGCCGAAGAGCCGGGTGTTGTCATCGTCGGCGAAACAAGCAATGGTCCGGACACAATTTCGGCGGTACGAAATACCCAGCCTGATCTTTTGTTTCTGGATATTCAGATGCCGGGAATGGATGGTTTTGAAGTTGTCGATGCTCTGGGCGGCATGGTTCCGAGAATCATCTTCGTCACTGCACACGACGAATATGCGCTTCGAGCCCTTGAGATTCATGCCTTCGACTATCTGTTGAAGCCCTTTGATCAGGCGCGCTTCTCAAAAGTTCTGGCCGATGCCAGGCATGAAGCTGAAAAGGGCCGGCAAAGTGAATTACAAGTCAGCTTGCGGCAATTGCTGGAGGAAGTCCATTCACCGCGCAACCCACGATTGCTGGTAGAAGAGAACGGCCGTGGAATATTGATTGCTTTGAATTTGATCGACTGGGCCGAAGCGGATCGAAACTACCTTAAGCTGCATATCGGAGCTGACACCTATACTGTGCGCGGAACAATCGAAGGCATAGAAAAGAAACTCGATCCGGAACACTTCCTGCGTATCAATCGCTCCTCATTGATCCGCATTGATTTCATCCGCGAATTGCAGAAATGGACTCATGGCGAATACCGAATCATCCTGCAATCCGGCCACACGCTCATGTGGACCCGTCGTTATCTTGATCGACACTCTGAACTGCTTCGCAAGGTCTAAGCCATCAAACGACGGGTGCCCCACATCCCGATTTCCTGTGAAGCTTAGTGGGTTCCGCGAACTTCATGCGCCTTTCCTTAAAGAAAGGCGCACACGCGGTCCTGTCCAGTGCAGCGTGCAGGAAATTCGGGGCATCTCGCTCGTTTTTCGCGAGATGTGGGAAACCACCGCTCTCTCCATCAAACTCCGTCCCACAAACAACACCCCGGCATTATTCTCATTGCTATGCGCACCAGTTTGTTGATAATTTACGCCAACGGCCACGTCGCCGCGGCTCCTCCCAACCGCGGGTTGATTTCCCCCATGCAGCCTTCCACGTCGCGCCCAATTTCTCGCGCCTGCCACAGGAGGAAGAGCCATGCGGCCGCTGACAGCCGGTAAAAAACCCCGGCTCGACCGCGTCTTAGGGCGCCGCGATCTGGTGTTGCTGTTCGTGGTCGCGGTAGCCAATCTAAACCTGATCCCGGCCATCTCCTCATCCGGTCCCGTCACGCTCTGGTTGTGGCTGTTAGCTCTCGCCTGCTTCTTCTGGCCCCAGGGCGCGGCCGTGACCGAGTTAGCCCAGAAGTGGCCCGGCGAGGGTGGCATCTATCTCTGGGCCAAGCGCAGCTTCGGTGAAGAGCACGGTTTTCTCGCCGGCTGGTGTTACTGGCTTTCGAACGTCGTCTATCTCCCCACCGTGGTGCTCTCCTGCGTGGGCGTAGCTGTTTACGTCGCTGGACCACGCATCCAGAAACTCGCCGACAGCCATGCGTTCACCGGCATCGCCTCGTTGCTCATCATTCTTTTTCTGCTCGCCTTGAATGTGCGCGGGCTCTCGCTGGGCAAGTGGATCAACAATCTCGGCGCGCTCGGCACCATCGGGGGCGCAGCCATGATCTGCCTGCTCGCCGCCCTCACCCTGCACCACAATGGCAGTGCCCTGCATCCCGCAGATCTGCGCACCGGCTTCCACGACTGGCGCCTCTTCGCAGCCTTCGGCACCATCTGCTACAGCCTCGTCGGCCTTGACCTGGCTTCCATCATGGGCGATGAGATCCGCGACCCGCGCCGCAATCTGCCCATCTCCATCCTCCTCGGCGGCGTCATTGCCGGCCTCATCTACTTCGGCACCACGCTGTCGATGCTCATCGCCATGCCGCAAAAGGAGATAGGCGTGCTCTCCGGCGTCCTGCAAGCCATCAACGTCATGAGCGCGCGCAACGGCCTGGAGGGCGTGGTCGCCCCCCTCGCCCTGCTGGAATGTATCGCGATTCTGGGAACCGCTTCGGCCTGGTTCAGCGGTGCGGCACGTCTCCCATTCGTCGCCGGCGTTGATCGCTATCTCCCTCCCATCATTGGCCGCTTGCATCCCCGCTACCACACGCCGTATGTGAGCCTGATCCTGTTTGCCGTCTTATCCTCGTTGCTGATCGCGTCCAGTTTCCTCGGTGTGTCGGTGGGCGAAGCTTACCTGACCATGTTGGATCTGGCCGTCATCCTTCAGCTCGCGCCATCGGCCTATATGTTCCTGGCCCTGCTCAAGCACACCTGGAGCAAAGGCGCCGTCCTCAATGCCAACAAAGCCTATCTGATGGTCAACGGCGTTGCCGGCCTCGTTGTCACCCTGATCGGTCTGATTGTCGCCTTCATCCCGGCGCGCCAGGTCAACTCGATTTGGATCTTCGAATCCAAACTCATCGCCGCCTGCCTGATCGTGTTTGGAGCCGCCCTATTCTTTTACCAGCGAGGGCTACGCAAAGCCCGCACCGAGCCGCTCGATACCGATCTGGTTTCAGAAGTGGAATACGGCTCCTGAGCACAATTGCGCACTGTCCGACTCTCCCGCGAAAATTACGGCTTCACACAATTTGTGAGAACTGACTTTGCCCTATAGGTCTTGAAAAGCGTACTTCGACGGCTTCTAAAGCCGTCAAGCGCGCAAATCCTTTATGGCACGGCTGAAGAGGCTGCGGAAAAACTCGCCGTTGGGTAGGAAAGCCGTACCTCAGGGGCTAAAGCCCAGCGTATTTTCAATCACTTACGGCACGACTAAAGTCGTGCCCTGATACAAAACATGAGTTTTTCCGCAGCCTCTTAAGCCGTGCCCTTCGTTCGACAGTGGCTTCCCCAGGGCTCTTAGCCTTCTCTTAGCCTGCATTTCTCACAGACCCCTGGGTAAACGAATAAACGAATCGCTGCCGGTGTGAGATCTCATTGCGTAACGAATGACGGGTGCCCCATATCTGCCCGGTTTTGGCAGATGTGGGATTCAACTGCTGTCCACCGATCACTCTCTACCAGCAACCGATCTTGAAGTCCATGGCCATCTACACCCTGCACAGTCGGGGGTTGAGGTTTGTGGAATCCCACATCTGCCAAAACCGGGCAATATGGGGCACCCGGGCTCTGTCGCAGACCGGGCTGTGAGAAATCCAGGTTAGGGTCAGCGAAAGCTTCATGTGCGGTCCCGTTGAAAAAATTAATTTGGACAGATCTGACTCTTTATGGAACCGTCGCCCTTTCCTTTGTCATCCCCGCCTGCCCTGCCGTGAAGCGTGCCGTGGGAGCAGCTGACTTGCCTGGGGCAAGTTAAGGATGGAATGAACATGGGAAAGCGGTGTTTGCCATCCAGGCCCGGAGGGCCGGCACCAAACGTCAGCCCAGCCCGGAAGGGCTGGGTGCACAAAAGACAGGCGGTCAAGCGCCGGAGGTGCGGCACCACACTCCTCGTTTGTTCATCAAGAGCGAAGCCCGACCTGTCCCGCCTGCCCCGCCTGCCCCGGCGTGCCGTGGGGCGCGCCGTGGAAGGGACCTGCCGTTATCTTCACAGCTAGGAGCATCCTTCTCCGCTGATTGCGAATCAACCTCAAGAATGGCCGATTCCCCTGCGCGATCACGACCATGCTTTTCTGAAAGGGCATCGCTTGATGGTGCAGGTGCAATCCACCTGGTTTCCGGTCATCGATCGCAATCCGCAGAAATTCGTGCCTCCCGCGACACAGCGGATACTGTGCACCCCCGGCATGCTGCCGGTCATCACCGGCCAGTAGCCTCGAACCGTGATGGCCAGCCGCGATGGTTTGCATTCGATGGATTCTGTGAGCGTGCAGTCGTATCGTTCCCGGCGATCCATTCTTGGCCTGAAGAAAATCACGAAATTGTCTTGACCCTCATCGCCTTGACCCTCGTTGTGTGCAACTTTGCAAACGTTGTCAACCACGAGGAAAATTGTCATGAAATTAAAAATGCTCTCACTTTGCCAGGTGGCGTTACTGGTGACGCTGTCCCTTTCGACGGGCCTGGCGCTAGCCCAGCAAGCCGCAATCCAACCGCGTAGCTATCAGGTGGTCAATCTCGGAACACCCCTTGGCGGCCCTTTCGCCCTCGCCCAGACGATAAGCCTGCAGGGCTTCGTGGCCGGCTATGCGAGCCTGCAGGGAGACATGACGGAACACGCGCTCCTCTGGAACACCAACGGGACCACCGATCTAGGTACGCTCGGAGGATCGAACAGCGCCGTGCTCGGAAACCTCTCCGGCTACTCGGAAACGGCCACCCCCGATCCGCTGAACCAGGACTTCTGTGAGACCGGCACCCACCATGTCTGCCTCGCCTTTACCCTGGTCAACGGTAAGGAAGTTGCTCTTCCCACTCTGGGCGGCACGGCTGCCGCCGCCTATGGCAACAACTCCTTGGGCCAGGTGGTCGGCGTGTCGCTGACCCGCGCCCACGATGCCAGTTGCCTGACCGGTGGTCAGCCGGTCGCGCCAGCCTACGAGATCCAGCAGGCTGTACCCGCGGTCTGGCAAAATGGCGCGGTCACCAGCCTCCCTATGTTCTCCGGCGACTCGAACGGAAGCGCGAATGCCGACAACGACCTCGGTCAAATCACCGGCGCCTCAGGAGATTGCTCCAGCAACCCAAATGCGCACGCCCTGCTCTGGAACCACGGCAAGGTGACCAACCTCGGCAGCCTGGGAGGTTCGATGAACAATATTCCCGCAGCCATCAACAACCTGGGTCAAATTACCGGCGGCTCCGATCTGGCGGGTGATACCGTCCAGCATGCGTTCCTTTATACCAACGGTAAGATGGAGGACCTCGGTACTCTGCCGGGCGATTCTTCGAGCTATGGCAGCTCGATCAATAATCTGGGGCAGATCGTCGGCCAGTCTTGCGATCTGAATAACAACTGCCACGCCTTCCTTTGGCAAAACAACAAGATGATTGACCTCAACACCCTGATCCCGGCGAACTCCTCGTTGTCCCTGTACGACGGTGTCACCATCAACGATCTGGGGGTCGTCGGCGGATATGCCGTGGATCAAAGCGCCTCTACCGCTCCTGCCTTCCTATTAATCCCCCAATTGGCCGGAAGTGCGCAATCTCCGCGCATCGAGGCAGCGCCCCACGTTTCTCTGCCGGAAAACCTGCGTCCGCAGATACAGCACGGGATCCGGCCTCGAACCGCGCGCCGAATCGGGCCCAGTTAAGGCCGGTCTCCGCCGTTTTCCCGCAAAACCGCCAGGCGCGGCTTTTCTCATAGAAAGCCGCGCCCCACGCGCCAAACGTTTATCCTTCGTTACCTCAGTCAGCAATAACCGCATTTCTAAGGGGGTTGACGGCAGCTCTGGTCTATTCTTCAATAAGCAAATCACGGTTGGCGGCAAGCCGCCCCTGATCACAGGTCATCTTCACCGGGCCTGCAACGATTGCATTTGCTGAGACAAATCGAAACGCGAGGATGTCCCCGGTGACCCACTCCTACGAAGAAACTGATACCAGCCGCGTCCTGACCATGGAAGAAATCACGAATCTCACTGAAGAGGGGGGCAAAGCCGCCGACACCCTCATGAATGTCGTCGCCCTGATCGCCACCCGGTTCAGGACGGATGTCTGTTCCGCTTATCTGCTTGAGCCGGATCGATCAAACCTGGTATTGGCCGCGACCCTCGGCCTCCACCCGCGCTGCATTGGGTCCTTGCGTATGCCGATCACGGAAGGCCTCACCGGGCTGGTTGCCGAGCGAGTGAAGCCCGTCGCTGTCGAGGACGCTCCCAGTCATCCCCGTTTCAAATACTTCAAGCAGTCGGGCGAAGAGGTCTACCACTCCTTCCTCGGCGTGCCTCTGATCGACCGCGGCATTTTGCAGGGCGTGCTCGTGGTGCAAACCAAGGAGCCCAGACTCTTCCGCGAAGGTGAAATTCGCAAGTTATCTGAGGCCGCAAGCCAGGTCGCACCCGTGGTCAGCGAGGCACGCACACTGGATCGGTTTATCGCTCCCGTCCAGGAGCGTCTTTGGTCGGTCGCGCGAAATCTAAGCTGGTGTTGGGACTACGACTGCATCAGCTTGTTTCGCGATCTCAATCCCACCCGCTGGTGGCAGCTCAATCAGAATCCCGTCGCGCTGCTGAACGAAATGCCCCTGGAGGAGATTGAACTCCGCGCCACCGAACTGGGTTTGCATAGCCGCATCAACTATGTCTACCGCCGTCAGCAGGAATATCTGAAGGCAGACCGTACCTGGGGATCCATGAATGCCGGTGTGCTCCGGCCTCATCCGGTCGCCTATTTTTCCGCTGAGTTCGGCTTGCATGAATCCCTGCCCGTTTATTCCGGCGGCCTGGGGGTTCTTGCCGGAGACCACATCAAGAGTGCATCCGACCTGGGCATTCCCCTCGTCGGTATTGGCTTGTTTTATGGCCAAGGCTACTTCCTGCAGCGCCTAGACAAGGACGGCTGGCAGAAGGAAGAGTACCTACCCACCGACGTCAACCAACTTCCCATGGAACTTGCCATTGGCGCCAATGGGGAACCTGTGGTCGTCGAGATAGAAACCCGCGGCGGCTCTATACGGGCCAAGGTCTGGCGGGTCAAAGTCGGACGGTGTGACCTGCTGCTGCTTGACTCCAGGGTGGCGGGCAATGCTCCGGAAGACCTCGAGCTGACCTCTCGCTTGTACGGCGGAGACGCCCGCACCCGTATTCGTCAGGAGCTGCTGCTGGGCATCGGCGGCTTTCGCGCGCTGAAGGCCATGGGCATTACTCCAGGCGTCCTTCATCTCAACGAGGGTCACAGCGGTTTCGCGGTGCTGGAGGCGGTGCGGGATCGCATGCAGGAAGAAGGCCTGGACTTCGACACCGCAGCCAATCAGATTCCGCGGGAAGTGATCTTTACTACCCACACTCCCGTGCCCGCCGGCCACGATCGCTTTCCTGCCGATCTGATCGAAGAACACCTCGGGCCCCTGCGCGAGCAACTGGGTATTCCCTTGGAGAGGCTGATGGGCTTTGGCCGCGAGCATCCCAACGATCCGCATGAACCGTTCTGTATGACTGTTCTCGGACTGCTGCTGTCGCGCCGTGCCAATGCGGTTTCTTCTCTCCACGGTGAGGTCTCACGAGCCATGTGGAAGGGGCTGTTTCCTGGTAAGTCAGAAGATGCAGTGCCCATTGGCCACATCACCAACGGAGTCCACGTCCCCTCCTGGCTGGCGCCGCAAATGTCGCGTCTCTACGACCGCCATCTCGGGGTTGGATGGCAAGGCAAGAGCTCCTGGCTCCGCACCTGGGAGCCCATCGAGAATCTCGACGATGGCGAACTCTGGGAAACCCACCTCGCGCTCAAGTCGCAGCTCATCGATTTCGTCCGCCGCCGCGCGCGCGAACAGGCCGAGCGCCGTAACGAATCGAATGATACCCTCTCCCGGCTGGGCAAAGTGCTCTCCCCGGATGCATTGACCATTGGCTTCGCGCGCCGCTTTGCCACCTACAAACGAGCCAACCTGATCCTCACCGATATGGAGCGGCTCGCGTCGATGGTCAACGATCCCAAGCGTCCGGTGCAATTCCTCTTTGCCGGCAAGGCCCATCCCCATGACGAGCCGGGAAAGCGGCTGCTGCAGCAGATTGCCGAGATGATGCGCGACTCCAAATTTGGAGACAAATTCGTCTTCATCGAAAACTACGACATCAATGTCGGGCGTCATCTGGTGCAGGGTGTGGATGTCTGGCTCAACAATCCCCGCCGTCCGCTCGAAGCCTCCGGCACCAGCGGGCAGAAAGTGGTTCTCAACGGCGGTCTCAACCTGTCTGTATTGGACGGCTGGTGGGCCGAAGCCTACGACGGCCTCAACGGCTTCGCCATCGGTAAGGGCAGAACGCACTCCAATTTGGAAGTGCATGACACCCGCGACGGCGAAGACCTGTACCGCGTCCTGCGCGACGAGGTGATTCCCCTCTACTATCAGCGCGACAAGGACGGCCTGCCTCGGGGATGGATCACCCACATGAAGCGCACCATTCGCACCCTGGGCTGGCGCTTCAGTGCCGACCGCATGGTGATGGATTACACCCGGAACTGTTATGTGCCCGCAGCCGGGGGTACGTCGAGCGAGATGAAGTTGCCCTGCTAGAGTTCTGCTACGGGTGTGTCGAACCCACGGCCTGTGGCTCGAATCGCCTCTTCTATTCGAGCCAGCTCCTCATCTTCGAGCTCCGGAAACTGGCGGCGTCTGTTCTTGGAAAGTGTGCCGTGGTTTTGTAAGACAAACCGAATCAGGGATGAAGCGCGCGGATTCGGCATGTCCACGATGTCCTTCACCGCGGTCATCGATTTGTCGAATACCTCAAGGAACTCGATCTCTTCCCGGAGGTCTTTGCGAATCGTCTCAGCCACCGCTTCGTACAGATATTCAGCCTGCGGAGTCGCGTCATAATACCGGTACAGGTGGTCGGTCTTGTTCAAAACTGTAAGCCGCTGTTGATCGTCCATTTCGTATCGGATTCGCGAACGAATGGAATTTGAAAACGCGTTGAGCGCCGCGTCATAGGCTTTCGGCGCTCGAAGCATGGCGGCTGACACGGGAAAGAGAATGCCCGGAGGAGCGAAATTCAGTTTGGCCAGGCTGTGGTGAATCAGGAAACGATGAATTCGGCCATTTCCGTCTTCGAAGGGGTGAATAAAGACGAAGCCAAATCCTGTGACCGCTGCCGCGCAAACGGCATCGACTCCGCCGCCTTCAACCCGGCTGACCATCTCCATCCAGCCATGCATAAGATCATCCAAATCTTCAGGCTTGGGACAGATAAAGTGAACGATCGCCGTGAAGTCTGAGGCGGTTTGACCAACATAGTTTTGATCAGGCCGCCAGCCCTTTTGCGCATACCTCGGATCGACAATTGAGTTTTGCAGCCCAACCAAAGCGTTTTTGTCGTTGGTGTCGAAGTCATCGGCACGCGCCAGGGCGGCTACGAAGCGCACCGTGCGATCTGCACTGGGGACTTCGCCTTCGATGGCAAATGACGATTTGGTCTCTTTCGTAAAAAGATAGTGAACGGCACGGGCGAGGAGAGAGGGATCTGCTCCCTCGATAATGCCTTTTGCCTCCTGGCCCAGCTGCTGCTGCATGGCAGCGATCAGCTTGTCGCTGCGACGGATCATAGGGCAATAGGTCTTGTTGCCCAGGAGATTGTCGATAATGCGCTGGCGCCGGACCCGCTTACCCGTGGCAGTTATATGCAATTCGGGGTTCAACAGCAAGACGTTTTCTGTTGCAGGGACATCCGGAATATCCAATACCCTGCCGGTGAGGAGCTCATACAGATACCAGGCACGCCGCGCATACTTGCCGACTGGCTCAGTCTTGATCCAGGCCTCGAACTCAGTCCCTTCTACTGTCTGGAAGAGAGCGTCTAGTACATTCAGATCAATCGGCTCGTACCGCATGGCAAAACGAAGGTGTCCATAGATGTCGGTAGGAGCGTATGTGGGTGGATACTGCTCCAAAACCGTTCCATCGGCGATGCGGGTCTTGCGAGCTCCCCGGACAACCTCCGAGCGAACGGCAGGACGGTTCACTGGAAGCGAAAATACCTCAATGAGCTTGTGCAGCCCAATCGCCTCACCGGTCGGTTTTTGTCTAAATTCGCTAAAATCCATGTGAAATCACCAAATACTGGCCACTAAAAAACGAAATCGCTAATCCTGATCTCGCGTCTCCCCTATCAAATCATCCAAAATCGCTAAAGTAAAGACGAAAACATTAAATAATTAAAACAATTTTAATAAAAACACTAAATTAAGCCCGCTTTCGTCTAAAACCACGCTACGTCGACGGTAGACAAAGTGGTAGTACAAGGTTCAGGTGTGCACGAAAGGTAAGGAAAATCAGACCCAACGGTTTACGCTGGCTGCGCGCACATTTGTCCCGAGGAACCACTACCCATGTCCCAGCACCCAGCAATCTGGACCCGCCGCGATCTTATGCGGCTCGCCGTCACCTTACCCGCGGGAGCCTTTCTCTCCCACCTGAAGCTCTTCGCCGAACCCCACGTCGGCAAAGTGAAAATCACCGGCATCCAGGCCATGGGCCTGAACCACATAGCAGGGAACTGCCTCATCCGGATCGACACCGACAGCGGCCTAACCGGCTACGGAGAAGCCGGAGCCACCGGGCCCATCGCCCGCGCCCGTATCGAAACCATGAAGCCGCTCCTGATCGGCAAAGACCCGCTGTCCATCGAACTTTATTTCCAGCAGATGAGCTCCCTGATGTACAACTACGTGGCTCACATCCCTACGGTCAGCGGCATTGATATTGCGTTATGGGACCTGGCAGGGAAAATCACCAATCTTCCCGTCAGCACGCTGCTCGGCGGTCCCTTCCGCGAAACCATCCCCATGTATTCGCACGGCATCGGCCTCGATATGATGGATAAGGCTTCCTGCCGCGAATGGGCTGCCAGAATCAAGCAGCTGCCCGAAGGCTTCACCGTCTACAAAAACAACATCCACGAGATCCTCCACGTGACCTCGGGAGTCTTTGCCAATACCCTCACCACCGCCCAACTCCGCGACGTACGCACCGGCTACGAGAATGTGCGCGAGGCAGTCGGCGACGACATCGATATTGCCGTGCACTGTCATGGAGAGCTCGACACTCCCAGCGCGATTGGCGTGGCCAAGGCCGTGGAGCCGATGAACCCGCTGTGGATTGAAGATCCCCTGAACCCGGTTTTCTCCCAGGGCTGGATGGATCTGCGCCGGTCCACCACTCTCCGCCTGCTGACCGGTGAGAAGCTGGAGCTGGTGCGCGGCTTCCGTCCCTTTCTCGATAGTGGGGCCGTGGACGTGATCCATCCCGACTTGTGCTTTTCCGGAGGCATCACCGGCACCAAAAAGATCGCCGACTATGCCGCTCTCTCCCGCACACCGCTGGCGCTGCACAACGTGGGGTCGCTCGTCATGACTTGCGCTAATGCGCAGTTCGCCGTGTCCATCCAGAACTTCTACAAGTGCGAGAGCGCGCTTGCCCATCCCGGCCGTTATGTGGAGGCGATGGCGGCTTCCAATCTTCCCCAGGTAAGCAAGGGGGAGATGACCCTTCCTAAGGGAGTGGGCCTGGCTGTCGATCTCAACCCGGATTTCCTGAAGAAGAACCTGGCCCCGGGTGAAACCTATTGGGGCTGAAGAGGAGGGAGACCTTGAAAACGCTACTGCTGTTTGTACTCCTGGGTGCGGCAACCTTACATGCCCAGAACCAGGGCCTATGGGAAGGTTACGACGGCGAATGGAGCCATGTGTCCCGGCAATTGATAGCGTTGGCCGAAGCCACCCCGCCGGAGAAGTTCTCCTGGCGTCCCGCCCCCGGAGTGCGCTCGATCGGCGAGGTATACATGCACATTGCCATCGCCAATTTCTATCTGCTGAGCGTGACCGGAGCCACCGAACCGAAAGTGTCGGTCAGCATGGAGAAGTCGGTGACCGCGAAGGCCGACGTCCTCGACTGGTTGAAGCGCTCCCTCGACGCCGTGGCCACCGCTCGTGCCCATCTAAAACCGGGCGATCTGGAGCGTAAGGTCAGCATCGATGGCAAAACTGTAACCGTCGATGGCATGTATTTGCGCATCATCGTGCACGCCAATGAACACATGGGCCAATCCGTCGCCTACGCCCGCATGAACGGCATCGTGCCCCCATGGTCGAAGTGACCGCCGCGCACCTAACGTGATGAAAAACGCCTCGGTCCGGCAACCACTCGCTATGGAGCCGGCACCCTTCCTTTGATTAGGAGCCCCCGGCAGGCCACCCTGAGCTTCCACACTCCGCGCACCAGGGCCACCGCAACCATTCGGCGATCATGAATTCGCTGCATGCGCCGCGAAGTGCTAGGAAAGACGCCGAGCCGGGGATACCCATCTATAAATAAGCCAGCGCTGAGTACGCAAGACTTCTAAATCCCTGATTCCTACAGAGGATTCACTGTCTGCGTGCTGATATCGAGCACTTGCGTCACTCCATCGTTCACGAAAGTGGCTTTTCCGTCCGGTAGGACCTTGAGGTCCGTTGTCATTCCCTTGAGGTGCGTGAGTTGCTTGAGGTCGCCACCCGTGACGTCGCTCATCGAGTAAACGTTATAGTCGTAGTTTCCTCCCGCCGAGTCGCTTGCAGCAAGGAATAATATGTCCATGCCGTCATGGATAAAGCGCGCTTCGCCATAGGATGGACCAATGGATGGCTCATTAGGGACATGCGGTTGAAATATCTTGTCCCGGCCGCTAGCCCCGACGCTGAACTCTTCGAGCAGGGCGCCGATCGGGTAGCCGGTTGTGCTTATCAGGAATTTAGTTCCGCCGGGGTTCACTGTGTCAGCAGCGATATCCAGAGACCGCAAATCATAAAACGATGCATGACTGATCCGCGCGGCTGCAGTGCCGTCAACAATCGCATTCGGCTGAACAGGAATGGAAAACACATCCCAATCATGGCGAGCGGGGCGAACGATTGGAGAGTAGTGCCCGGTAAAGTTCGATGCTGCATAGAACACTTTTGTGCCATCAGGAGAAAAAACCGGATGGAGGGTATCCTCGTCCTTGCCGGTTATGGGATGCGCATTTCTCCCATCCGCCCCCACCACCCAAACCTGCGACTTGGAATCCGGCGAAGTTGCAAAGGAATAGACCACAAGTTTGCCGTCATGCGAGAAGCTCGGTTCCGATTCGATCCCGTTCGAGGCTTGCGTAAGACGTCCGTTGGCCCCGCTGGACGGGCTCTTGCGATAAAGGAATGATGAGTTCCCGCTGGGTTGCGAGAACAGAGCCACATCTCCCACCGGGGAAACGGCTTGCTGGCCTTTTGAAGGAGCAAAGTTTTGCTGGCTCCCGCCCCGGGAGGATACAAGAAACGTTATGGTAACGATGGCAGCAGCGAGGACGATAATACTGGCAAGGCCAACAACCGAGATAGCAAGAATTCTCCCTACACGCATGACAAGCCCCCGCAAAAAACCTGCCTGTTTAATTTACACCGAGCCGGGTAGCAAATTTCGGACGAAGGGCACGGCTTCAGGCGTGCCAACTAGCCTGAGGCCAACGTGGGCTTTTAGAGGATATGTGAGAACCGGAAGGAAACAGCAGGTCCCTCCACTTCGCTGCGCTCCGGTCATCGACACCCAGTGCGGAACGCAGCGCATCTAACCAGACGAACGTTGTAGCTGGAGACGCGAGCTGATTATGATTTTTGTGAGCCTGACGCGCCTGAGACTGCGGTCCTTTCGTTTCGTCCCGGTGTTCGTAATTCATATGTTCCGCTCGGTGAGGCAGATAAAGAAGGCAAATGGATTTCAGCATGGAGCGCTCCTGGCTGACCGAAGCTGGACCTTCTGGACGATGACGGCCTGGGATACTCAGGAGAGTATGCGTCAATACATGACTGCAGGCGCACATAAAGCAGCCATGCCGCATCTTCTGCATTGGTGTGATGAGGCTTCCGTGGCCCATTGGAACCAGGCGGAAACTACGCTGCCTTCCTGGGTTGAAGCTGACAAGCGCTTGCGTGAAGACGGCCGTGTCTCGAAGGTGCTATACCCAAGCCCCCGGCAGGCCACCCTGAGTTTTGACACTCCGCGCACCAAGAGCGCCGTAACCATTCGGCGATCGTGAATTCGCCGCATGCCCCCGGAGCGAGTGGTGTAACAGCTACGATTACTAAATCTTTCCCCATCTTCCAGCCCCGGGTGGCCCATTCAAGCGGGGCCACCATGAGCCAATTGGCCAATCTCCGGAAAGTCAAAGGGCTTGGTTGGAAACGCGAGAGACCAGGGTTGGTAATCACCGATCTGCTGAAATACCTCGTTGGGGTTTTTGCCGCTCAGGCAATGAAAGTCGCGGATCATATGCATCTGATCGAAGTAGCCGAGCTGATGGGCGACGCTCATCCACGAGCGCTGGGGCTCAATTCGCTTGGTATCGAGTGCTGTCTGGAAACGTGCGATTCTCGCGAATAGTTTCGGAGTAATCCCCACCTCAGTTACGAACCGGCGCTCGTACTGGCGAAGGCTCAAGGAACTCTGATTCGCTAGGTCCTTGATCCTGACAGCACCATTGCGGCGGTAGGTCCATTGCGCAGCTTCCATGATTGAGGTCTTACGAAGAGCGTTGATTGCGAACGGCAACAAATAGTCTTCTGCGACCTGAATTCTTTCTTGAAAAGTATGCTTCTCGGCCAAACGCAGCCAAAGGGTACCGATCCCGTTTCCGAGCAGTTCATTTCCGTCGCCATTCTCGTTTGCAAACACAGCAGGAGGCAGACGAAAGAGCTGCCATGAAGCAAGAGGCTTGAGGAATATTCCGAATCCATCGTGGCAACCCTGGAAGTGGGCATAACTGGAGGCAGAGATTTGCGATCCCACGACATGAATGCGCGGTACTAGCTTGCTCTGACCATTTGTATAGTGGAGGGTCGATAGATCACCGAAGTCGAACGACAGGATGTGCTCGAGCGAAGCGATGTCGAATTGCTTGAATCCGTCACCGGTACAGGCAACGTCGCGTTGAGCAAAGACTCGAACAAACTCCTTGAGCTCCCGGCGCGGGAGTGCCGTCTGAATCTTGTGCAAGAGGGCCTCTCATTCCGAGGTTCCGCAGGGTCGATATGTCGTAGCGCCTGTTGAACGCATTGTAGGCCTTTCATAAGACTTTCTGAGCAAAGTGTCGGTTTTTTACTAGTCGGCCCTGGTGATGCGCTGTTAGGGTCCAACAAAGCTCAGCAAACGGATTTCCCGGGCGGAGGCGCAATGCACATTCGACCTACGTGGCTACATTTGGAGGCGCAAGCGCTTCTATCAGTGGTGCTGCTATGTGGCGCGAGTCTTTCGGCCCAGGCACCTGCCTCCTTCAAACCCGTTGTTCCCAAGACCTGGGATGACGTGGCGATGGCCTCATTGGAAGTGCCCCTCGCTAACCCAATCGGTTCACCCAAGCAGGTGAATGCCGAGTATTACTACAAGATCCCGGTCAGGAAGATTTACAAGCAATATCCGGTGTACGCTCCGGGCCGGGAACCTGCGGGTTACATGGAATGGCTGAAGAAACAGGAGCCGGTACTACTGTGGGATGACGCGGGGCAGCAGCCGCAGCTGAAGACCGAGGCGGATTGGATCAAGGCGGGGGAGGCGGTTTTCAGTGCGCCCATTTTTTCCGAAGCGGGTGATGATGGCGTGATAGCGCTGGCGGACATCAAGACTACGGATTGGTACGAGAAAGGCGGTGTTCCACTCACGAAAGACGGAATTGCGCCATTCGTGCATTACGTGATTCGGGAAAAGGGAAAGATAGAGCTTGGCTCCTTCTCGTGCGCAATGTGTCACACGCGTGTGTTATCCGATGGCTCGACGATCATGGGAGCACAGGGAAATTTTCCGTTTGAGCGAGCCTCAAAGTATTCGCCACGGCCACTGCCTCCACCGCCCCTTTTGCATCTCTTCACCCAAGCTCTCTACGGGGCGCCGTGGATACACCCAGACCCCATGGCCAGGGAGAATGCTATGTCTTCCCAGGAGATCACGGAGCTGCTTCAGACAATTCCTCCGGGTGTCATGTCCCGGCATCGATCCAGTTCGTTCAACCCGGTCCAGGTGCCTGACCTGATTGGCGTGAAGGACCGGCAATACCTTGATCGAACCGGTCTTCAGCCACAGCACTCCATTGTTGATTTGATGCGTTATGCAGCGTTGAACCAGGGAGTCGATAGCCTGGGGAGTTTTGACGGATTTATTCCTGCTGATCTTCCGCTGTTCAAGACCCTGCCGGACCCCGGCGATCCCATCAAAGTGGGAGGCCGGTACAGCGATGAGCAACTCTATGCTTTGGCGCTCTATCTGTATTCGCTCAAGCCGCCGCCAAATCCCAACAAAATCGATGCCGCTTCAAAACGGGGTAGCGAGATTTTCAGTCGTGAGCGTTGTGTTGCGTGCCACACTCCTCCTGTCTACAGCAATAACAAGCTCACTCCGGCGCCAGGATTCACTGTTCCCAAGGATCACTGGGCGAAATATGACATTCTGGCGATGTCAGTGGGCACGGATCCTGGGCTGACGATGGTAACCAGGAGAGGTACTGGATACTACAAGGTTCCATCCCTTCGCGGAGTCTGGTACCGCAGCATGTTCGGTCACAGTGGTTGGTGCGCGACGCTGGAAGATTGGTTTGATCCTTCCCGCGTGAGCGAAAGCTACGTGCCCACGGGGTTCAAGCCCTACGGTGCCAAGACGTATCCCGTGAAGGGTCATCCCTTCGGTCTGAACCTCACCGCAGGTGAGAAAAAAGACTTGATTGCCTTTCTGAAGACGCTGTAGGGCGAACCTGGGTACCGCGAACCGGGCTGCCACCAGAAATGGATGAGCTTCCGCTTGCTGACTACGTCGTTTCCCGCGTTTGAAGATTTCGAGCGGCGTAATACTACCTTCACTGGGCTGGCCGGTGTGAATGCGTATGCGCAAGCGGAGCTACGCTGGCATGGCAAGGCGGTCAGGGATATCGCCGGCGACTGGGTCACCGGCAATTATTTCGATCTGCTGGGCGTGCAGCCGGAGCTGGGGCGCTTCTTTCACGCGGCAGATGAGCATGGCCCGGGTTCGGCTCCCTATGTGGTGTTGAGCGACGCTCTTTGGCGTACCACGTTTCTGGCTGATCCGGGTGTCGTGGGCAAAACCGTGCAGCTCGACCGGCAACCGTTTACCGTGGTGGGCGTGGCGCCGGCGCGCTTCCACGGCACGGAGCGGTTTGTGTGGCCCGACTACTGGCTGCCCATGACGAACAACGCCCAGGCGGAGACGGGGCAGGACTACCTGCATACCCGGTCTTCGATGAGTGTAACTGTAATTGGCCGAATTAAACCTGGGATCACCCAGCGGCAGGCGACCGAAAATCTGAATGCGATTTCGGCCGGGCTGGCGAAGGAGTATCCGCAGACTGACGACGGGCAGCCGCTGCGCCTGATCCATCCCGGGCTTTTCGGGGACGAAGGCGACCTCATTCGCAGATTTCTTTGGACGGTGACCGTGCTGGCGCTGATGGTGCTGGCCGCGGCCTGCGCGAATCTGGCCAGCCTGTTTGCCGCGCGCACCGCCGACCGCAGCCACGAACTCGCCCTCCGCGTAGCCCTGGGATCGACCCGCGGCCGCCTGGTGCGGCAACTGCTGACCGAAGCGGCCATCCTCTCCTTCCTTGGCGGAGCTGCGGGCCTCTCGACCGCCTACCTGCTGCTGGGTGTGCTCAACCGGTGGCATTCCCCCTACGGCCATCTTCAAGTCACAGTGGACGTACGCGTATACCTCGCAGGTCTGGCATTCACCCTGGGCAGCGCGCTGCTCTTTGGTATGGTGCCGGCACGGCAGGCGTGGCACAGCAGTCCCTTGCAGGCCATCAAGAATGGATCGATGGAGTCCCGGCCTCTCCGCCGGTTTGCCTTGCGTGACCTCTTGTTGGGCATACAAATCGCCATCTGCACGCTGCTCGTAACCGCCTCGCTGGTGGCGGTGCAGGGCATGGAGCGCGAGCTGCACGCCCCGTTGGGTATCCAGCCGCAGGGCGCAATGCTGGTCAATATTGGCTCCGGCCAGGCAATCCAGCCAGGCGATCAGGCAATGGAAAAACAGCGAGAGATTCTCGAGGCGGCGCAAAGCATCCCCGGCGTAACTGCGGTGGGTGTTGTGAGCCGCACGCCCATGACCGGCGGCATGCGCGGCGTTCCGATTTTTCCTCCGGGGACGACCGACTTCAAGCTGGAGAATTCTGTGCTGGCGCCGTACGTGTTTCCCATGTCGCCGGGGTACCTGGAGGCAGCCGGCAGCAGGCTGCTGAGCGGCCGCGACCTCTCCTGGCGCGATACGGCAAAGACGCCGTATGTCGCCATCGTCAACCAAACCTTCGCCCGCAAAATGTGGGGCCAAACCCGGGCAATTGGTCAGCACTTTATTCTGAGCGGCCACCTGACAGAAGTGGTGGGCGTGGTGGAGGACGGCAGATAGTCAAGGGCTTTCCCTCAACTCTCGCTTTAATCGCTGGAACTCCGGGCAACACTTCCGAGGACTAGTTAGCTAAGATGCTCCGGCATCCCGATTACGGTCCAGCTTTCTACGACCTCCATCAAAAACAGAGCAGCTAGCTGGCCTTTTGAATTCAGGAAGACAATATGCTCAGCTTGAATTTCAGCGGTCGAAGCAGTCACTGACCGGGTGACTAGCTCGCGAGGCTTGAACCGGACTATTAATGTTCTGTCAGTCATGGCACAGTTACCTAAGAGTTCGCTGGCTCAACATGAAGTGTCTTAACCGGGATGCGCGTAAGAGGCTCTGTGCGACAGCCACGGTTGCTTAATCGAGGCGCTGAAAATGCCAGAACATCGATTTGCAAAGTTTCTCAGTCACCGGCAGTGGGTCTTCCGAATTTCCGGCTAGATTTACTCCACCTAAGCCGGGCCGCCAGCGCGCGTCCTCTTGTCCCCCGTGAGAATGCATTCTGAGACCAGTATCCTTTTAGCGTCTCATATGTCCGGATGAGGTCTCGAGTGGCGCTAATTTCTAAGTCAGTCTTGATCGCACCCTCTGACCCGGCGCTAAGGCTTTTCCTCAAGTCAACCAAGGCGAGGAGTCTCCAACGCTCGCTCTCAAAATCCTCTTCGAGGTCAAAGGTCATCGCTACCTCCGGTTTCTCTCAGAGAGAGAAAGAGACCTCCTCCAGGGGCCCGCAATCGCCCGAATCGGCGAGCGATAGGGTTTTGCATTCTTACGAAACGAGACCCCCAGCCTAACCTTATGGGATATCCCTTGTATGGTCAAAATTGACCGGTTGGGGCGCAATTCAGCTGTGGTCAAATTTGCTCACACTACCCGTTGCCACGCCGGCGCTGCATTAACAATTTAGCCCTGACGTGCTCTGAAAGGCCTGCAACCAGGACATTGTGAGCAATTGGGAACAGATTCTGTGGCTAATCCGTGTTCCTATCTCGAGATGGTTAAGAAGAGGAAGGACTCAATTACATCGGGAAGGGCAACAATAGCGAGCGTTCATAAGGAGATGCAGAAGCCGCGACTGACGGCGTCCGTCCGCAGAGGCGGGCGAGACCAAGTCGTGCCGGTCGCGGAACTACTTTCTGCCCGTTCTGCGAGAAAAGAGAGTCTCTGAGTGCCGCCCCGGCGCATCACAGCTCTGTAAATGGGTAGTTTTGGCTGGCCGGGTCGTTCGGCCATCGATGAACCCGGTTATGGTGCATCATGCGATCCGTCCGGGAAGGAGCACGCACGAGCCCTGGCGGTGAGGATTCAGTCGTGCAGAATCACATTGAGCAGCGATTTATGGACCCGGATGCGACCGTTGTAATCAATAAAGCCGAGCTTGCGAAAGCGATTCATGAAGAAGCTCACGCGTGACCGGGTGGTGCCGATCATTTCTGCCAGAGTTTCCTGCGTGATCTCCGGAATCAACGATTCCGGTTCCCCTGGCTTGCCAAACTCCGCGAGCAACAACAGAACCCTCGCCAAACGCCTTTCGCTGGAGTTGAAAAGCTGGTCGATGAGATCGGCCTGGGTTCGCATGCTGCGGACCAGCAGAAATCTCAGGAACAGGTCGGAGAAGGAAGGTTCCTCGTGAATAACGCGGACCATCGCCTCCCGGTCGATTTCCAGTGCTTTACATGCGGTGATGGCGGTGGCAGTCATGATATGCCGCCCACCCATGGTGGCGAGCGACTCCTCTCCAATGAAGTCGCCCGTGGCGAGAAGCGAGATGGTGGCTTCTTTACCGTTTGTCGAAACCACCGTTAGTTTTGCGCGACCGCGCTGTAGATAGAAGAGAGATCCAGCGGGATCTCCTTGCGAAAAGAAGGCGCTCTTTGGTTTCAATTGGACGATTCTTCGTCCGAGGCCTGCCTCGGCCAAGAATGTGGGAGCATCAAAGGCAGCTTTTTTAGGTTCCGCCATCTCAATGATCCTTCCAGGAGCCAGCCATGCCCGAGCGGAGCATGCGACCGGTTCCGATTTGTAGTAAACAGCTTGGGTTTCTCCGTCCATTGTAGACCTAGCGACGCGATTCCTTGTCTTCGACCAGATGATCTGCTGGGTGTCTCGGGGAACCCAGAGAACGGGATCGCGAGCGTAACAGGCGGGAGGAAGCGGCAGATGTATGGGCGGGCGGCTTTCGAGCTTTTGCAGCCGCGAGTGCTGCCTTGGGATGCCTCAAGCGAAGCTTAACCCCGCAACGAAAGTGCGGAAGGTCCGATTTAAGTCCAGCGCGACGCATGTGATGCGGCGCTGCTGTGCGAAAATTCGAACACGCCATCCTCAGCCCATTTGCTACCTGTCCAAGTGATACGGGCGAACATCGAATAGCGGCGGCAGGAGCATATGCCATCGTAGGATGAGCGGAATGCGAAATTGCACGTATCTCAGGAGCGTCGGCCTGCGTATATAAGAGTATGGGACCGAATACTCATCCAGCCGGTTCATTCGAACCACCGTACCTGGCGTTTCTGGAAACCATTACCGAACTTCGCCCACGTTTACACCGCTATTGCTCGCGCATGACGGGGTCCGTGCTGGATGGCGAAGATGTGGTGCAAGATGCGCTGTTCGAAGCGTATCGAAAGCTGGACCAGTTCGACGACAGTCGTCCGCTGGCTCCCTGGTTATTTCGCATAGCGCATAACCGATGCATTGACTTGCTGCGGCGCAGGGGAGTGCGCGATGAAGTCGAGGCGAGTGCTGCGGTAGCAGATGTTACGGTTTCAGTGGAACCGGCTTCTCTGAGCATTGGCCCAGCGGTGGAACACCTGGTTCTGATGCTGCCTCCGAAAGAGCGTGCCTGTGTTCTCCTGAAGGATGTATTTGAATACTCTCTGGAGGAAATTGCTGAACTGGTCGACTCAACCGTGGGTGGAGTCAAGGCAGCGCTCAACCGCGGCCGAATGAAGCTAGCGGGATCTCCTGATCCTTTGAAGTCGAGACGAAGCGTGGATCCAGAATTGAGGCGGGTCGTGCAGCTATATGTCGAGCGTTTCAACCGCCGCGACTGGGACGGCCTGCGTGAATTGATTAGCGCCGATGCCCGTCTACGGGTAGCCGACGCGTTTGCCGGACCTTTGGCCGATTCGCCTTACTTTGGTCAATATGAGCGGTGGTCAATGCCCTGGAAGATGGCAGCAGGGGAAGTCGATGGCGAACCGGTGGTGATCACACTGCGGCGTGGGCCGGATACATGGACCCCTTACTCAATCGTTCGTCTCACCATGGTCGGCCAACTTATCGACCGCATAGCAGATTACGGGCACTGCGCGTGGATGATTCCTACAGCTGCCTCTGTGACCGTTGCCGCACATTCCTGATCCCCGCCGCGAACGTATCTTTGGAGACGCCGAAGATAGATAGGGATGGGCTGACACCCATTCTCCGTCGCCCCTCTCGATATGGCCGGCAACCGCATCATCTCCGCCATTGCCGGCTACACCAGGTGCCTGCTGACCCTGGAGGCAGCAGGTTTCGTCTCTGTCAGCGAGCCATAATCGACAAAATCTCCACGCAAGTATCCTCCGGCCAACGGGAGCCGTAATTCCAGTGAGGCCGTCCTATTCGGCCCGAGGCCGGTCGTTCTATGGAGATCTGCAAGTGGTTCACTTATGTAACCATGGCCGTGCTTATTCCAGTGCTTCATGCCGAAGCGCACTGCCCGGGAAACGCTGCCGGTTTACGCTTCCGGCTGGGCCAACGCTCCGAAATAGTGGTGCCGGTTTCGATCAACCGCACAGGCCCATATGACTTTCTTTTGGACACTGGCGCTCAGATGACAGCGGTGGACCCCGCGCTGGCCGATGCACTTCATCTGAAAATCCAGGGCGCGACTGAGGTTGTTGGCGTCGGCTCCCGCACGCGTGCCGGGTACGCACAACTCGACTTACTCGCAGTCAGCTCGCAGGTTATGGCAAATCCCCTCGTTTTCGTTGAGAACCTGCAGCCTCTCCTGGCAGCCGATCCCTACATACAAGGCATTCTTGGAGGAAATTTTTTAGAACATTTCGATCTGCTTCTCGATTATGCGCACAACATGCTTTGCCTCGACAATACAAAGTCGATGCAGTCCAAACTGAAAGGAGAGCGTATCGCGCTGGGAACCCCACCTCATACAGCAGAACATGGGCTGCCCACCGAACCGCTCATCCTCGCAGTTCGTCTATATGGAGTCACAAGCCAGCAGGTGCGGCTACTGCTCGATTCGGGCGCGAACGTCCCATACCTGTTCCACCCGGAGAAACATGTAGCTCTCGCATTCTCCGGCACCACGCAATTCTCCGACCGCGGCGCAGATGGAAAGAAAAAAGCATTTCCTCGTTTGCAGCCTCAGGACATGCAGGTCGGCACCCTCGCCCTCCATCAGATATCCTTCATCACGCGAGCAGACACGGTGCTCGATATCCCCGAAATCGATATCGACGGACTACTGCCAACGAGGTTCTTTCGCAAGGTTTACATCAGCTACAGCGATCGCTTTGTTGTACTTGATTCATGGTAAGACGACTTTGGACGGTGGCTGGCCCCGCTCACATGGCTCATCGCGGCTTGCGTCCCCAGGTCTCGATGAAGGTCATAATGCCGGTCCAATAACGCGGGTCCTGATAACAAGAGCGAAACTCCTCGAGGAGTTTCCCGGTTATGTAACCCGATTTCAGAAGTGCAGGCGCCAGCTCGCGCATGGTCGCGGTCCAGTAACTCGCCCAGTCTGAACCGCCGTTGAAAAACGCGGTATGTCCCTCCCCGGCGATCTCCTCCAGGCCGAGCGAGTCCAGCCAAGCTGGAATTTTCCGGCCAATGAAGTAATCGATGCCCGCATCGGCGGACCACTTTAGCCATCCCTGCCAGAATGCGTTCATCGCATCAGGTTCGGTGACCGTGCAGGGCAGCATGTCCGGCTCAATGGACAAAAGCACGCCTCCCGGCTTCAGGGCGCCGACCATCCGCTGCAATGCCATGCGCGCAGGCGTGAGATGGTGAAGCAGAGCGCGAGCGACGACCAGGTCGTAACCACCCTCTTCGATTTCATCGTGAAGAATATCGATGCGCCGCACTTCAAGACATGGCAATTGCAGGTGCGCGATATAGGCCAGATCGATGTCGCTCGCGACCACCAGACCAGTGGGCGCAACACGCCCAGCCAGAGCCTGCGCGATCGACCCGTTGCCACAGCCGAGTTCCAGGCAGCGCCAGCCTGGGCGGACGCCAAGCTGCGCAAAGCGAGCCAGCTCGACTGGGTCCAGTAACTTGGACATCAGCTTCAGGCGTTGCTGCTCGCCCACTAATTCATGGGGCAACGTGTATTCGGCCATTGACTTCACCATTCACGAAAATTGCGGCAGACCCGCGCCCGGATTATACGTTAGGCTTTTCGACGCGGAGGGCTGTGGATCGGGAAGTCGCTGCGTCGGCAACAATCGAGGGGGGATCCGTGCAACCTGCCCCGGCGTGCCGTGGACCGGTCCCGTAATGGAAACCCGCGCTCCCCTTATGTCATTAGGAGTGCTCATGGGCCGGGGGCCCACCCAAGGTGATGAAAAACGCGTTCTGTTCAGCAACCGCTTTTCAAGGAAACGCCGCCCTTCCCTTTGTCATCCCGACCGAAGCGAAGCGTAGCGGAGGGATCTGCAGTTCCGCGGACCTTTCGTGGAAGTGTTTTTCGACGGAGCGGGTCACGGTCACCCGGCCCAGATCTGCTCCCAGGGAGCATAGTGGGCAACGCCTGCCAGGAATACATGGACGCCGATTACGATGGCCAGAGCAACCAGCGCGAGCAGGCCGACGGATACCAGAAAAACCCTGAACACATTCACCGGACCGTGGGCGACTGTCAGCATCGTGGTCTCAGCCTATCTGCCGCCGGGACACCCGCGAAACATCACCGACAGGGGTTACGGCGGGGCAGACGATCTACCCCAAAGTGCTGTAATCGTGGATGTCCGCACTCTCTTTTCCGTTGCCAATGAGCCTCCAGCTGGGCAAAATGCGGAAGCACCCTATCGTTCCCGGCAACCCGGGTCTCACCGGCGCAAAATGGCATTCTGCTGGGATACAACCAGGCGGGGTGTGAGGCACACCCAACCAACGGGCACCACTTCGGCTGTCGGCGGCCTGCGCCGTTAATGGGAGAGCGCTTTGTCACGTCCTGCAGAAGCCGGCCGCTATAGGTCGCGTCGTCACATTTATGCCAGTCAAGGTTCTACGATCCGTTTTTCCACTCGCGCCCCATGAATCGGCCGTCCTGTCCCGAAAGAACGTGCAGAGCTCGGGCCAGATTGCGGATGCGCGCATCCTCAGAAACCAATCGTGAGAAGTAGCGAAGCACCTCTTTCTTCCGGCTGGGAATGAGTGCCGCCCAATTCTTCTTTGCTTGCGGATTGCCATCCAGTTCTTGCTTGAACCATTTGGGCATGGGGTGTTGCGGACCGTTTCGATAGGCGGCGTCAAACTCAACCTCCAGACGTACGCGATCGCCGACTTTCGTGCCAGATGCCTTGCGCACACTGCCGTGCAGATACAAATAGAAATTGCCATTCCCATCCGGCATCATGTTGGTCCGCCAGGCGGTCGCGGACGGTCCATGAATCCGCACCACAACCGGAAGCGCTTTTCGCCACCCCGGCTTGAGGAGGTTCGCCTGCGACGCACTGACCTCGACAAATGGATTGACGCCTTGCATCTCGATGACCGCATCGAAGCAGACTGACATAGAACCTCGAACAAAATTATAGAATTCCCCTTACCATTGCCCATCGTCGTCACTCTTCTTGACTTTGGCCGCCCTTCTTCGCATCCATATATCTGAAGCATCGACAGGAGAATCAATGAAACCCTGGAAAGCTGCACTTCTGATGACATTGCCGATGTTGCTCTTTGCCGCCTGGCGCATCCGGTCCATTTATGAGGAACGGCATGAGCCGGTCATCGTCAAACAGGCTCCGCCGGAACACAAGATCACTCAGGATGACCTCGTGATTCCGCGCAAAATGTACATCGACGACCTCAAGTCCGCCAAAGAGCTCAAGGGGAAAACTGTGTGGATGCAGGCTGGCTATCAGTTGGACTACTATCCCTATCGCGGCCATTCTGTGTTGTTCCGCGATAAGAAAGGTCCGCTGCCCACCGCTCAGGAGTTGAGCGTCCTGGACGTGGTTGAACTAGCCACTCCCGCGAACTGGCTGAGCAGAATTCCCCGCGGCTCAAAGAACATCTTCCTCGTTTTTCGTAAGCCAGGCGATCCCCAACAGTATGCTGTCCCGGTAGGAGAGGTAGAAGGGGGCAACGAGACCTTCCGCCTGGATGACCTCTTGTACTACGACGATCCACACAAGCTGTACAGCCACTGGCCACGCGATGTATGGCAATCGATTGACCAGCACCAGGTCAAGCCGGGGATGAGCGAAATGCAAACCATGATGGCCGTCGGCCAGGTTTCCCAATCCGACTCCAGCAACTATGGCAACCGGACGGTGACCTACATCGCAGGTGACCGCAGGATTACGGTGACCTTCGCCCACGACAAAGCCACACAAGTTCAAGAAGCCCCCGGCCACGCATAGATTGCAGCGGCTGCATACCTCGCGATCACGGCTAAACAGGCTACGGGGTGGTCGGTAGGTACGGGCTTCAGCCGGTACATAAACACACCAAAATCATCTGGCCCTGGGGTACATTCTTCCGTCTTGAACGCCCAACCGAAAACCGGGCAACAGAAACCTTAATCGCACCCTCTTGACACCGGATAGTCGAATGTCTACCATCGTCGACAGGTCGAGGGTCGAATGTCTTCCGTGACAAAGAGAAACGGACTTCTTCTGAATCGCAATGGAAGCAGATGGTGAAAGCTGTGGCACACGTAATGTGGACCCCAGTTAAGGAGATCTGAGATGCGATGGTGGCAGATCAGGAAACGGGACGCGGATCTGGAGCGGGAACTACAGTCTGACCTCGACCTGGAAGAGGAGGAGCAGCGGGAACACGGCTTGTCACCAAAACAGGCTCGCGGTGCCGCCCTGCGTGCTTTGGGCAATCCCACGCTGATTCGCGAGCACACGCGCGCTGTCTGGAGCTGGAACGCACTGGAAAATCTTCTTCGCGATCTAAAGATCAGCGTCCGCACTCTATTCCGGTCGCCTGGCTTTTCCTTGATTGCCGTCCTTGTGATGGCGTTGTGCATTGGCGCTGCGACATCGTTGTTCACCGTAGTGCGATCGGTTCTGCTCAGGCCGCTGCCCTTCCGCGATCCCGACCGGCTGGTGATGATCTACGAACATTTCCGCGATCCCAGCATGAATGCGCAGCAGTTCAACTACAACGCCGTTTCTCCCGCCGACTACTACGATTGGCGCGCGCAGACCCACGGCTTTCAAGACTTGGCCGCGTGGCACTGGGCGCAGTTCAACATAACTGGGGAGCACGGAGAGTTGCCGGAACTGGTGAGCGCAGGCGGCGGGAGCTGGAACCTGTTTCCCCTGCTGGGCGTGCATCCGGTCCTCGGACGCACCTTTGCCGAGAGCGAAGATCGTCCTGACGGAAACGCTGTCATGCTTACGTGGAATCTCTTCGAGCGGCGGTTCGGCGGGGATCCGTCGATAGTCGGCAGGCAAATCCATCTCGATGGTAAGCCCTACACGGTGGTGGGCGTCCTTCCCGAGTGGTTCACCTATCCCGATGCGAAGATGCAACTCTGGGTCACGTATGCAGCTGGGGTACCACCCGCAGTCCTGGAGCATCATGACTTTCACTTCACCCGTGTGGTGGCCCGCTTGAGGCCGGCCGTCAGCCTGGCAAGCGCGCTGAGCCAGGTAGAGGCGGTGCAGTACCGGCAGCACTTACAGAATCTGAATGTGCCAGTGGCCGAGGACGTGGCATCCAGGACACTCATCCAGGATCTCGCACAGAATGTAAAGAGGCCATTGATCATCCTGCTGTCCGCGGTGGCCTGCATGCTGCTGATCGGATGCCTGAACGTGGCCAACCTGATGGTGGCGCGGTCTGCGGCGCGGCAGAAGGAAACCGCCATCCGGAGCGGGCTGGGCGCGCAGCGAATCACCCTGATCCGTGAACAGCTGGTAGAAAGCCTGCTGGTCGCAATGACCGGCGGCGCGGCCGGAGTGCTCCTGTCGTTGGCGGCAACCAGGTGGCTGGTCAGCAGGTGGAGAGATATTCCGAGCGCGCAAAGTATCCACGTCGACAGTGTAGTGCTGGCGTTCGCCTGTGGGCTCGTCGTCGCAGCGGCCCTCCTGGCAGGCTTGCTGCCCGCGATCTTATCGACGGGCAAAGGAGCGACCGCGGCGCTGCAGGCTTCGTCGCGGACTGTCGCAGGCAGCCAATCGCGCACTGCGTTGCGCAAGACCCTGCTTACCGTGGAGATTGCGGCGACAGTGGTCCTGTTAATTACCGCCGGTCTCCTGCTCAAAAGCTTCTGGCGCCTGCGGACGACGGATGTGGGCTGCACGACCGGCAACGTGCTGACCATGAGCTACAGCCTTCCCGCAAAGAAATACGATAGCCCCGAGAAGGTGAACGCATTCAACGAAACCCTGCTGGAGCGGGTGCGCGCCCTGCCGGGTGTACGCGCCGCAGCGCTGGGCTCGATCGTGCCCGGAGCAGGACACGGGGAGGACGATAACTTCACCATACCCGAGCATCCATCGACTGCATCTGGCGCGTCGCTGCCTGACGCGCTCTACCGGACGGCCGACCCCGGATACTTCAACGCATTGCAGATACCACTGATGCAGGGACGCTTCTTTACCAGCGAGGATCGTGCCGGTCATCCCAGGACGATGATCATCAGCCAGCAGTTGGCACAGGAATATTTCCCCGGGGAAAATCCGCTGGGCAAGCATCTCCGCATCACTGCGCGCGGTGACGCCGATTATGAAATCGTCGGGGTTGTCGCCGGCACGCTGTATCAGGTGGGGCAGCCGGGCAAGGCGACCATGTATGTCCCCGTTCTTAACGGGGAGAACGATCCAGGAGGGGTGACTCTGGTATTGCGGACGGCGTCCGATCCACTGGCATATTCCGTTCCGGTTCAGAAAAAAATTGCCCAGCTCGATCCTGAGCTGCCGGTTTCTGATGTGCTCACCCTACAGCAGATCATGGAACGGTCATTGGGCAATGCAAGCCTGAGCGCCGCCCTGGTGCTGGCCTTCGCACTGCTTTCGCTGATGCTGGCCTGTGTAGGCTTGTACGGAATCCTCTCCTACCTGACGACCCAGCGCACCGGAGAGATCGGCGTGCGCCTAGCGCTCGGCGCTCAACGCGAGCAGGTGCTGCGGCTGATCCTGGGCGATGGCCTGCGGACAGCCCTCTATGGGTTGGTGCTCGGCGTTGCAGCCGGTGCCGGAGCCGTACGCCTGATCCGGTCGATGCTCTATGAAACCCGGCCGCTCGACCCGGCAATCTTTGCGGTGGTGGCTGCAACCCTGCTGCTGGTGGCAGCGCTCGCCTGCCTGGTACCGGCATGGAACGCGTCGCGCATCGACCCAATGCAGGCATTGCGAGGCGAATAGCTGATGCCACAGTACGAACGAAGAGTTGCTACAGGCGCCCGAAGCTGCGGGATACCTTCGCTTTATCCCCTGCGCTCTTACAGACGTGCAATGCCACTTACCCTCGAGGGTTTAGCCGCTGACTTACCCTTGTCGGCGTGACCGTCAACAATAAAAATGGGAGAATGCTGGCAGTGCTTCGAGGGATTCCGATGCATCTGTTTCGGACGCTGCGATGGATCTGGCCCGTGGTCACATTGGCATTGCTTGGCTACGGACTGCACGTCGCGCTCACGGTTCCACCCGATGCCGACCAGGGCAACGTCGGACGAATTCTGTATTACCATGTACCGACCTGGGTTGCGATGTCCGTCTGCTTCTTGACCAACCTCGTCTGCTCTATCGCCTATCTTGCAACCCGGTCAAATTTTCCGAAGTTTTCGCTGCAAGCGGATGCTCTCGCCGTTTCCTCAGCAGAGATGGGCGTAGTCTTCTGTTTCCTCGGTATGGCCACAGGCTCGTTATGGGGAAGAGCTGTCTGGGGCATCTGGTGGACCTGGGATGCCCGGCTGACCGCGACCCTCGTTCTCTGGCTTATCTACGTCGCTTATCTCGCGCTGCGCAATGTAGTGGTGGGCGGCAGCATGCGCACGCTCGCCGCCGTCCTGGCCATTTTCGCCTACTGCGATGTTCCGATTGTCTACATGTCCACCCGGTGGTGGCGTACGCAGCACCCCGCCCCGGTGTTCTTTGGCGGTCCTGGCGCGAGCGTCGCCCCAGATCTGTTGCCTGCCGTGCAGTGGAACATTGTCGCCTGGCTCGCCTGGGCAATCCTCGTCGTCGCCATTCGCTATGCAGCAGAACGTCGCCGGCAGGTCAAGGAGCAAGAAGTTGTCGAGCACGCTCTGGATGGTCTCGATAGCATGTGGTCTGAACGAAGGGCACACTTCTAAGTCATTGCATGAGGAGGCTAAGCTGATCCCTATATCAAATATTGCTTCCATCTTTCCTTACGATTCCAAAATCGACTCGGTCATGGATCATCAGCACTTGCTGGTTGCGTACGGCCTCACTTGGTTTATCCAGTTATGCTATCTGTCTTACGTCGCCAGGAAGTGGTACTCATCGAGGAAACAAAAGCCGTAGTCCTTCATGGATGAGTACCCGAGCAAGCATCATTTCAACGCAGCCGGCTTCTTCGTCATCTGATCGACCGATGCTGAACGCGCGGGCCACTGCGAACTGGCTTCAAGTCGTCGTCCGTCGTCAGTTGGCGGTCGTCCGGAGCGCTTGCTTGATCCACAGATCACGGCGGTTTCGCTCGATACCTTGACCTGGGCGGCCCATGTCTTAGGAAAGCTACCCCCTCTTTAGAAGCCCCGGCGCCCTTCCAGGCGGAAGGGAACCGAGAAACGGAACTATGGGGTACACCCAGCGTCCCCTCCTTGTCGAATCTTCTGGACTAACCGTCACCTCCATGTTTCTCATATATGAGGGGTAATTTTGGGAGATCATGGTTTCATCGATGGCGCGACGGATGTGTAACAAATTGCCCCCACCCGCAGTTCCATCCGCCCGGAAAATGGGCCTTTTTTCAGCTTTGCACGGAACCACCAGGCGCTCTCGAAGACGGACGGTCTGGGTCCCCCTGCTGGCAACCCTCATCTTCCTGCCCCTCCTGGTGCACAGGGTGCAGGCCCAGACAGCACCTCTTCCTCAGCTCCAGTCCGCCGACCCCTTCGTTGCTGACGTGTTCCACCGCAGCCGCGCCACGGGAATGGTCGTCGTGGTTGTCCGCGACAATCAGACGTGGATGCAAAGCTATGGTCAGACCTATCCTGGCTCCCACCAGAAGCCCAATGCGGACTCACTCATCCGCCTTTGCTCCCTGTCCAAGATCATGACGACGGATCTGCTGGTGAAGCTGGTTGCCGACGGACGCGTCTCCCTATCCGACCCCCTGCAGAAATATGCTCCCCGCAATGTCATTGTTCCTAATCGCACATTCCGCGGCTTGAGCGGCCCTCCCATCACCCTGCGCGATCTGGCCACGCATACCGCCGGCCTTCCCCGCGAAATCGCTTATCCCACGGGCGATTCCGGCCATTTCACCTTTCCCGACTATAACTTTCGCTGGCAATGGCTCCCTGACTATCGCCTGCGTTTTCTTCCCGGAACCGCCGTACACTATTCCAACATCGGCTTCGACCTCCTCGCGGACGCCTTGTCGGCCGCGGCCGGCAAACCCTACCCGAAACTCTTTGCCGACCGAACCGCCAAACCCCTTGGCCTGCGCGATACGACCGTGAGCCCCACTGCCGGCCAGTGCGCCCGGCTCCTCGCCGGGCGCAGGAATGAGGGCCGGTGTTCCGATACCACGGCCGCTGCCGGTTCCGGAGGCATGTATTCGACAGCGAACGACATGACGCGTTGGCTCAAATACCTTCTCGATCTGCCCGGCGTCCCTGTGCACCAGGATCCGGCCGCGACGGCGACGTACATCCCAGCCTCAGAACTCCGCTGGATGCAGGGCGTCGGACGCGCCGGTGTTCCCAACGGCATGGGCCTCGGGTGGGTGCATATCAACCAACCCGATGATTCAACCTCGATCATTGAGAAAACCGGCGGCGGCGCCGGCTTCACCACTTACATCGCCTTGATTCCCGGGCGCCACATTGGCATCTTTGTCGCTGCCACCGAGGACCTACGCGGAGGACCTGAGATTTTCCGCGGGAGCAATGATCTGCTTACCTATCTCGCCGGGCTCGCGCCTGTGCCAGGTGATTCCATGGAACTGGCTGCGGATGAAAATCGCTCAGATGTGCAGGTGCGCGATGCCACGCTGCACAAGCACCACAAGCATGCAGAACGGCCCACTCCTGCCAGGCAAATTGCGCGGACCAATGCTGTGGGTGCAGGGCAGTAAATGCCAGGCGACGGAATTCCTGAGAGGGTGGCCTTCGTGTCTCGGCGGTTTGCCGTAGGCCGTTGAAGAGTCATCAGGTACTTTTCGTCTGGTTCCAGTTGCCCCCGGTTACCGGGAAAACGTCTCATGAAGAATAGGAAAGACGGCCGGCGCGATTTTTTGAAAGCGACCGGCGCGGTGGTTCTTGATGTGGCTGCCCGGGGCAAGCTGAGTGCTGTTGCCCTGAAACCTGCGGGCAATACGGGGCCGGGCCCCGGCTTCAACATTCGTGATTTCGGAGCGAAGGGGGATGGCCATCACCTCGATACTGCCGCCATCAACCAGGCGATCGCTGCCGCGGCGGCGGCCGGCGGCGGTACCGTCCTTCTGCCGCCCGGTACTTACTTGTGCTATTCCATCCACCTGATGAGTCACGTCCAGCTTCAGCTGGCCAGTGGGGCCATCCTTCTTGCGGCAGATCCGCCGGCGGCAGACGGAGAGCAGGGTTACGATCTCGCGGAAGACAACAAGCCGTGGGAGGAGTATCAGGATTTCGGACACAGCCACTGGCACAATAGCCTGATCTGGGGAGAAGGCCTGGAAAATGTATCCATTTGCGGCCCGGGCCTGATATGGGGGAAGGGAATCAGTCGAGGTGAGTTTCAAGGCCCGATTACAACCATCCCGGGAGTGGCCAATAAAGCAATTGCCTTCAAGAACTGCCATGATGTGATTCTTCGTGATTTTTCAGTTCTTCACGGTGGACACCTGGGAATACTGACCACAGGCGTCGATAACCTGACCATCGACAATGTCAGGATTGATACCAACCGTGCCGGCATAGATATGGACTGTTGCCGCAACGTACGAGTGTCGAATTGCAGCATCAATGCGCCCTGGGATGATGCTATCTGCCTGAAGAGTTCTTTCGCGCTGGGTCATCCGCGCGCCGCAGAGATGATCACCATCAGCGATTGCATGGTCAGCGGGAGCTTCGAAGAAGGCACGCTGCTTGACGGGACGTTCAAGCGTTTTGCTGCAGATGCCGATATTGACCGCAATGGACGGATCAAATTCGGCACCGAATCCAACGGCGGCTTTCGGAACATTACTATTACCAACTGCGTCTTTGACGGATGCTTTGGCCTGGCTATCCTGAGCGTCGACGGAGCCGTGATCGAAGATGTGACCATCTCGAACATCACCATGCGCGATACGGTAGCTTCCCCCATCTTTATCCGCCTCGCTTCACGGATGCGCGGACCTGAGGGCACAGCGGTGGGAGCCATCCGTCGCATCAATATCTCGAATATCGTCTCTTCCAGCACTTCGTCGCTGATTTGTTCGATGATTGCCGGCATCCCCGATCACAGAGTCGAGGATATAAAGATCAGCAACGTGCTTATACAACACTCCGGCGGCGGGACCAGGACAGATGCGGCACGTCAGCTGGAAGAAAAAGAGCGGGAGTATCCCGAGCCGAATATGTTCGGGAATACGCCTGCGCATGGCCTTCTGGTTCGCCATGCAGCAGGCATCGAGGTCAGTGACTATAAGGTGCTGGCGGCCGCTACCGACGCCAGGCCATGCTTTCTTCTGGATGATGTCGAACGAGTCGACTTCGCCAACGTGAAAACCGATACTGTCCCGGGTACGCCTGCCTTCGTGTTGAAGAATGTGCAGGATTTCAGCGTGACACGGTGTAAAGCCGTGCCCGACACGCGCATTGCAGAGGCGAAACACCAGGAGCTCTGAGCTCGACTTCCGCGCGCACTATTGGCTGACTACGGTGAACCTGGATATCTTCAGCGAAGCGCCCGTCTCCCTGCCTTCCCGGCCAACTTGCGCAGACGACAGCCCGACGCACAGCATCCCCTGAATCACGCCGTCGGCAGGTATTTCGCTTTCGATCGTGACCGGCCCGATCTCATAGGCCGGCCGCAACGGCGGGTGATTGGAAGCGATGAACTGGTGGGGACATTCTTCTCTGGCTGAGGTCTTGTATCCTAGTCCAAATTCGACCTCCCAGAGACCGGGAATCACCGGTTCCGCGTGCGTCTCCATCATCAGTCTGGCCGGTCCAGGCTTCATGTCGTGACACGCCGGCAAAGGCGTCTTCGTCTTGTTCGGTATCGATATCTCAGCCGTGACATCGATACCGCAGTCGACGCAAAAATGACCCTCGTGTTTCACGCATTGGGAAGTGGGTTTCTGCCCGGCATTCCCAGCTACTTGAGCGAAGGCTCCACTCCAGCCCAAAACTAGACAAACCGCCAGATACAAGAACGGCCGGCTGTGCACAAAAACTCTCCTGCTTACGAAAGTTGACTGGGACCCGTTGGAAAGCAGCCCAAACCACGACCAGTTGCCTGCCGAAGCTAAGATACCCTAATTGCCAGCGAAGCGTGTCCGCATGAGACCCGCGAACCTGCACTCTCTCCCCGCACCCAGGGCCTGTTTTTGGGGGCAGAGTGCAAGTTCGCGATCCTCACGCGGACTCTTCGGCAGCGAATCCGATGCCCCGTCTATATTGGTATAAAGTACGAAGACCCCAAACCTCTCTTCGAGAAAACCGAATGATCAACCTGCAAGCTGCGGAGACATGAGAATCAAGTATTTTCCGGGGCGAATCCATGGACTGGCTGAATTACCATCACCTGCTATATTTTTGGACTGTCGCTCGTGAGGGCACAATTGCGAAGGCGAGCGAAGTACTGCTCCTCGCACCACCCACCATCAGCGAACAGATTCGTGAGCTGGAAAAATCGCTAGGGGTAAAACTATTTCGCAAACAAGGTAGAAATCTGGTGCTTACCGAGGCGGGCCGGGTGACGCATCAGTATGCCGACGAGATTTTTACTCGCGGGCGCGAACTGAGTGAAGTTCTGCGTGGACGTGCTGTGGGACCCGCCGCCCGCTTCACTATCGGTATTGCGGATGTCGTGCCAAAACTCATCGCCTTCCGTTTGATTCTCCCCGCGTTGCAGCTGCCCGCTCCTCTACGGCTGGTGTGTCGCGAAGGTAAACCAGAGAAGCTCCTTTCCCAACTCGCCATCCACGAAGTAGATTTGGTGATTTCCGATGCACCCCTGGATCCATCCATCCGCATTCGTGCCTTCAGCCATTTGCTTGGGCAATCCGGACTAAGTTTCTTCGCTCATCCCCGCATCGCTCGTCAAGCAAAAGGACGGTTTCCGAAATGCCTCGATGGTATGCCATTCCTGATGCCCGCCGAAAACACTGACTTGAGGCGTTCGCTGGAACACTGGTTCGATTCCCAGGGCGTGCATCCGATGGTGGCCGGAGAATTTGAAGACAGCGCAATGACAGTCGTTTTTGGGGAAGCGGCAGTAGGAGCATTTGCCGCGCCGACTCCAACCGAGGCCCAGGTCAAACGCCAATACCGGTTATCCCTGCTCGGACGGACAAAGGATATCGTGGAGAGTTTTTACGCTATCTCGCTTGATCGGCGCTTCAAACACCCAGCAGTCGTTGCCATTTCAGAGTTCGCTCACAACGCCGTATTCCGGAGCTGAATAGCCCGCGTAAGAAACGAAGAATTTGCAAATGGAGTCCCGAAGGGACGGCTGAGCTTAGCCCATGACGCTAGTCCCATAAGCGTTAACCTGCTTGGGATGTTTTTCATCAAAACTCCCACAAAATCGTCATCCTGAGAGCCTGTGACTTTTCGATCTTTTCGTGTTTTTTGCACCCGACCAGATGTTGTTTAGTCCCCTCCAGAAAGGCGTCATCCTGAGCGAAGCGCCTCGCAGATCTATGGCATAACAGAGGGTGTATGGCGCGGAGTCGAAGGACCCCGGCGATGCTTGTTGGCAGGTGCTCTTCGGAGCTTTCCGGCCACAGACTACAAGTGAAATTAAAAAAGTCACAGGCTCTGAGCGAACCGCCTCGCAGATCTATCGCGTCACAGAGGGTGTATGGCGCGGAGTCGAAGAGCCTGTCCTGAGCGTAGCCGAAGGAACCCCGACGGTGCTTATCCTACTCATGCCGTTGGCAGCCTTTCAACCACCGAAGCCCGCACCTGGCGGAGCCGCCACGGTTCAAAGATTTTGCACAGACTTGGGGATGGAAGATGATTACAGTGCATGAAAAGATGTACCCGTGAACATCAAGTGCGTACGCAGAAAGAATTCAGTTCTCGGGCTTGGGTAGCCGAAAGCTCCGAACAGCATTGACAAGATAAGCCCCTTCGGGGTCCATGCGTGTCCCTGGTTCCCGAGAACACTTCGGATAATCCGAAGTATCACCGCGCCTTTATCGAACCATCCTATCTTTCCTCGTTTGCGTCCATACAGGTACACGAAGCCTTAAACGGCTCTTGAATTGTCACCGGGGAGAAGGACCATGTTTTTCATCAAAACACAACGTTGGATGATTGCGAAGGGCGCAGCAATCGCGAGCTCCTTCGTACTCTTGAGCCCACTCGCATTGGCGAACACTACTTGCCTGGGCGATCGAACAGTCGCCCAGTCACAGATTGCGGAGCAGCTGGATTCTTTTGAGCGCACCGCGGCCTCCACACGCAGCGAGTTAGATCGGTATGCGTCGGCGGTTCGAAATGCCAGCCCTCACCGGGAGTCGCATGCCGTCAATTTGCAGAGGGCGAGGGAGAACGTCAACCTTCTCGGCAAACAAATGAGCGCGTTGGAGACGCTCAACGCGCAGGGGACGGGTCTGCAGCAGGCGGTCATTCGTGAAGCTCGTCCGCATCTGGAACAGTTGGCCGATCATGTGCAGGCCGCCATTGTCATGCTGAACGAAGGGGCGCGCGGTTATCGTTCCCAGGATTTTCGCAAAGCGGTGAATGGAATGTACGAACAATCGGATCGCCTTTACACCAAGGTGGACGCGCTCACGGACTTTGACAAGGCTTGTCAACGTGCGTTGGATGTGACCGCTGACAAGACCGACATTTAAACCGGCAAACGACCGGTAGCAAGTGCTTTACCTGCGGGGCTGCTGTGCAGCCCCGCCCTTACAAGCTGCTTTGGAAGGATGCGCAATGACCGAATCTGTTCACGTATGGAGCACGCAGCCATCTGGCTCGTTATGGCGGAATGTTGGCGGCTGGATCCTTGTGGTACTTGGTGTCGCCGGACTCATGCTTCCGGTCTTACCGGGTATACCTTTGCTCATCGCCGGCCTGGTCATGCTTTCTGCGGACTACCGTTGGGCGCGAAACTTCCTGCGCAGGGTGAAACTGTGGGCTCGCAAGTTTCACCGACATCAGTCGAAGACAGCAAATGTCCACCCGATCATGCTGAGACCTGAAGGAAAGCCCGGTCTATGCATGGAAAGCGTCAACCACAA
The DNA here is from genome assembly GCA_963750415.1 of uncultured Acidobacteriaceae bacterium. Classification (GTDB taxonomy): domain Bacteria; phylum Acidobacteriota; class Terriglobia; order Terriglobales; family Acidobacteriaceae; genus PALSA-350. The sequence continues at coordinate 719,585 of CAVVQX010000011.1, read as the reverse complement.
CCAGCCACCATCTCCACGGAAGGAGAGTATCACCATGAAACCGACTCAAAGTGAAACCGGGCTGTATCAAGCAACCCCCATAACAGAGCCATCCTACAACCAGCAAATCAGGGTTCGTGCTTACGAGCTATTTGAGCAACGAGGTAGAGAGGAAGGGCACGATCTGGATGACTGGCTGCAGGCAGAATCGGAAATAACGATGCCCGCGCGGAGCCAGATCCGAGCGGTCGCCGCATAAGTCCCGCGTCTGGGCTACCAGGTAAAGACGTGCAATTGGATGGGGCGCCACGCCAGGCGGGTAAAGCAGCTTTGCTGTTCTACCTGCCTGGCAGTTTTCTGCCCATTGTCGTAGTTGCTACGGCAATCGCCGGGGCACCCCTGACAGTTCCCAAGCAAACCTGCGGCGTTCAAAATCAAACGCAATCTTCGATTGCTGAGGCGCCTTCATGCCCAGAACGCCGTCGAAATTGTCGCCGTCATCCTTGTGGTCATTCACGATAAATGCAGTCTGTCCACCAATTCTTTCTTGACCTAGATAGAAGTCGGGAATCCACACCTTCCTGAGCCGGAGTGTTCCACTCGCGTTCACTGTCTGTTGTGTTCCAAGCGTCTGAAAGCCTGTGGAGTCTGACATCCGGCTTTCAAACAACATCACATCCGGGCTCCCCGTGTCGACCACCAGGCGTAGTAGATGATTTTGAAGTCTTGTTCGAATCGTCACAACCGGCTCTTCGGCGTCAAATGGAACTGAGAACGTCAGGCCCTCGACTGGGCCGAAGAGTATCTCCTTGGTTTTATAGTCGATGGTGAAACTGCTTCTCCTCAGGACATCCAGACCGATAATTGCGTCCACCTTGTAACCCACGGTCTTCTGCATGTACGAGAGGTCTTGGGTCAGAACAGGAAGGGCCTCCACCCGTACCGGGCCTAAGAGTAAGGAAGGAAGAATAACGCGTCCCGTTGGGATACTCTTGTTCGCCAGGTTCACTCTGGCAGGCTGTTCGGCCAGCCCGAGACTACGTGCGATTTTCTGGTCGACGATACTCGGGTACGCCCCCGTGTCCACCAGGAAGTGAAGCTTCTGGGCATTGCCAATGGATCCCTCAACCATCACCAGGTAGTTCCAGAACAGCCGGATTGGGAGTTTGACCGAGACCGGGCGGGCGATGACAACCGGCGCGGGGTCGGTTGGGTCTAGAGTCGCTTGAGACCAGCCCGCATCAGCGGCTGACAGCGTAAGGACCACCGAGAAACAACTGGTGACAAGCAGGCGGTTCATGGCGTTCACCTCTTTCGCTTTCGCGATGAGGCCAACGCTGCATTACCCGGCCGGGTAGCTCAATCGACGGCGGATAGATTGCTTGTTTATTTGTTCTGTATCGCTAAGTTGTTGCCCGCAAGTGATTTGAAGGAGGTACCTGGATTGGCCAGGTTTCGGAAGCCAACTAAAGGTGCTAGAGTTTCAGGTCATAAGCCGGTATTTCAAATGGATGGTCGCGAAGGTTCTGCGCGAATTTTCCGCTTCGGAATTTTCGAAGCGGACCTACAGACGGCGGAGCTGCGTAAGAATGGGGTGAAGGTGCCCCTGCAGGGCCAGCCGTTTCAGGTCTGCTCCCTGCTGCTGGAACACGCCGGCGAGTTAGTCACCCGGGAGGAGCTGCGCCAGAGAGTCTGGCCCGAAGATACCTTTGTCGATTTTGAGCAAGCGCTGAATACGGCCATTGCCAAAATCCGGCTCGCACTGGGAGACGAAGCCGACAATCCCAGGTTTGTGCAGACCCTCCCTCGCCGCGGCTATCGTTTCATTGGCCCTGTCGCCAAGCCCGAACCACAGCCAGTCACACAGACAGCAGCACCGGTTACTCCCAAGGGTTGGTTTGAGCGCCCCACGGCGAGGAGAAGCTGGTTACTGGCCTTAACGACGCTCCTCATCCTGCTCTCCGGATATGGAATCTGGCGCTCTGTGAAAAACCGCGCTGACAAGCTGCCACCCATCGAAGGAGCGCAGCGCGATAAGCTAACCATCGTTCCCTTCACAACATTTCCCGGATTTGAGATTGCGCCCAGCTTTTCGCCGGACGGAAACGAGATCGTTTTTTCCTGGTTTGGTTATGAGAAGGAGTTCCAATTCGATCTTTACATCAAACAGGTCGGGCAGGAGCATGTGGTGCAGCTTACTCACCATCCGGCCACATTCCTCGTATCCGCCTGGTCGCCAGACGGCCGACTGATCGCATTCATGCGCCAGGCCGATCCCGAAAGCACGGGCATCTACCTCATTTCCCCACTGGGGGGAGCGGAGCGCAAGGTGGCCGGCATTACCGCGGCTAGCGGATGGGCGCCACTCGGAGTGAGTTGGTCGCCGGACGGAAAGTGGCTGGCATTCTCCAAAGGGAATTCTCTGGCAAAGCAGGCGGGCTCATCCGCGGACCATTTCAGCATTCACCTGGTGAATGTGGAAACCAGCGAAGAGCGACTACTGCCGGATCCCTCAAAGGATTGCGGGAACACCTGGCAACCCGCATTTTCACCGGATGGGAAATATCTCGCCTCAGTGTGTGTGCTTGCCGGGGGCGTCGCCAAAATCTATTTGCAAACCCCTGATGGAAAGCAAGCACGCGAATTGAAGGATGCAAGGTCCTCAGAAGGCTTCGCAGGTATTGCCTGGGCAGAAGACAGTCAGTCCCTTCTGTACTGTGCTGACCAGCATCTCTGGCGTATTCCGCTCGAAGGCGGAAAGCCGGAGATGCTTCTCTTCGCCCAGGACGTGGAAAGCGTGGCGGTCGCGAGCCACGGGAACAGACTTGCCTTTGCCCAGGTCCACCACTCCGGCCAGGTCTTTCAATTAGCCTTGGCGAACCAAACAAAACTCACGGCGCCCGCCACCAAACTTATCTCTTCCACCCGGGGTGATGGCGGCGCGCACGTTTCGCCAGATGGCAAACACATTGCGTTTCAATCTTGGCGTTCCGGGAACCCGGAGGTCTGGGTTTGCGACCGCGATGCTTCGAACCCCGTTCAGTTAACTTCGTTTGCAGGGCCTTCGATCGGAGAACCACGATGGTCGCCCGACGGCCGCCGGATCGTCTTTGACTTGCGCACTGATTCGGGCATTCCCGAACTCTACATCGTGGATCTCGCAGGGGGACCCCCAAGACGATTTCTGACTGGAACAACCGAAGCGGCTTCGCCGTTCTGGTCGGGAGATGGGCATTGGATCTACTTCAATACGGAACGGCCTCACGCTATCTGGAAGGCGCCGGTGGAAGGGGGAGCGGCGAGTCGTTTGACCGCAGAGGGAAAGGACCAAAGCGAGCCGCAGGAAGCAGTGGACGGAACGCGGGTGTTCTTTTATAGCGAGGGGTACGTGTGGTCAGCGTCGGCGAATGGCGGCGACGAACGCCCGGTTCCCGGGGTACCCTCGTACGCGGGCTGGGTGCCCGCACGAAGCGGCGGGTATTTCGTTGACGGCGGCCCGCGTCACTTTGCCCTCCATTACCTCGACACTGCCACTCAGCATGCCCACAAGATTGTGGACTTCCCCAATCTGTTTGTAATGTTGGGATCAAGCCTGGCGCCAGATGGCCGTGCTCTCCTCGTTTCAGGAATCGAGCACTCCGAAGGAGACATCATGTTATTGAAGGGGTTTCGATAGGTAGTTGCACTGACCGGCACGGCCGGGCGAGGAACAAGACGGAAATCCCCTGCCGGCAGAAAGTGGGCGCATGAGGCAACGAAGTTCTGCCGGTATTACAGTGCCGACGCTTTCATCGATTCAGGAGGCCCTTGCTCTTGGTCTCCTTACCCTGTGCCTCGCGGCCGCCGGGCCCGCTTGCGGCCAGGAAGTGACGGCAACCATCACGGGCACCGTCGTCGATCCGACGCGCGCAGTCATCGTCGGCGCGGCCCTGGTCGCAAGAGACATTGAACGGGGCACCATATACAGTGTGCACACGAATAGTGTCGGCGTTTTTGACCTGACGCGCGTACCGGTCGGCACTTATGAGCTGAAAGTGGAAGCTCCGGGATTTCAAAGCGTCTTGTATCCCTCTCTTACCCTGGTGCTGAACCAGACCGCGCGCGTGGATTTTCAACTGAACCTGGGCCCTGCGACCGAAACGATGGACGTCATCTCGGTCGCACCGCTGTTACACACCGACACATCCCAATTGAGCACGGTTATCGATGCCCGCACTAATGTTGATCTGCCGCTGCTCTCGCGCAACTACATTCAATTGACTTTGCTGGCGCCCGGCACGGTGAACCCTGACCCACAAACCCTAAGCAACGGAGACACTCCCGCGAATGCCGGGAGGCCCTATGTCAATGGCAATCGCGAGCAGGCGAATAACTTTTTACTCGACGGCATGGAGAACAACCAGGTCTCGGACAACTTAGTCGGGTTTACCCCAAGCGTAGACGCGATCCAGGAATTCAGTGTCATCACCCAGAATCCTTCGGCAGAGTTCGGCCGCTTCCAGGGCGCCATCATTAGCGCCTCCATCAAGTCTGGTACCAACGGCTACCACGGCAACGTCTTCGAGTTTTTTCGGAACGATGTCTTGAACGCCAACAACTGGGCCTACAATTTTCAGGGCCTGCCCAAGCCCGCGCTCCGCTGGAACATGTTTGGAGCCACGTTTGGCGGACCCATCATGAAGAACAAGTTGTTTTTTTTCGTCGACTATCAGGGACAGCGGTTCGATCACCCCGCTTCCAGCAGCCCTATGTCGCTTTTCACTCCAGCCGAACGACAGGGTGATTTCTCGCAGTTGCTGGCTGACCAGGGATTGCAGTTGTATAACCCAATCCAGATCGACGCCGACGGCAACCGGACGCCATTTCCCAACAACCAAATCCCAACCAGCATGATGGACCCGGTGGCCGGAAACCTTTTTTCCTCTGGCCTATACCCTTTGCCCACGAACGGAAGCCTGGTGAACAACTTCATCAACACCACGCGAAGCCACAACAATATCGACCAGGGAGACGCGCGGATAGACCTGAAAGCTACGCAAAAATGATAGTCTGTACGCGCGGATTTCGGAAGCTTTTCAGGATAACCCCGAGATTAACTCGTTCTCTCTGCTTTTCAATTCTTTCAACCAGGCGCGCATGCAAAATGGCGTGGTCAACTGGACCCATAACTTTAGTCCAAACCTATTGAGCGAAGCAGGAGTGGGTGCGAACTACGTTCGCGTGACCAATGGTGGACTTGACGATGGCCTTGGAAACCTGGGCGAGCAACTCGGCATCGCGAATGCGAACGATCATGGCCCGGGGCTGCTGGAGATCAACATCTTCGGGCAGGCTGGAGGTTCCTTCGGCAAACGGAGCATCGGCACCGCCGAACTCTTTGCCGACACGGTGTTTCAGTTCAAAGACGCTTTCGTCCTCACCCACCGCCGCCATGCGTTCCACACCGGATTTCAATATTGGCGGCAGCTTGTCAACACGTATGAAGCAGGATCAAACGGCCGCACCGGGTTCATGAATTTCAGTGGACGCTTCACCGCAGGCCCGGACCCGTCCGCTGTGGCGGGCGGTGCTTCGGGCGCCGGCGAAGCTGATTTTTTTCTTGGACTGCCGGATTCCTTCGGCCGGGGCGTCACCGGCGGCGGCACCTGGGGGCAGCGCGCCAACGTGTTCGGCGTCTATTTCCAGGACGACTGGCGGGTAAGCGACGATCTCACCTTGAACCTTGGATTGCGCTATGAAAATAACACTCCCTGGGTGGAAGCGCAGAACCACCAGGTGAACTTTGCGCCGATCAGTGGGCAAATCCAGTACGCCGGTCAGCCCTGCATCTACAGCGACTGCCGTGCGCTCTACAATGCACACAACGCCGGCCTCGACTTTCAGCCGCGTATCGGCTTGGCCTGGAGTCCATCGTTTCTCGACCGAAAAACCGTGCTGCGGGGAGCCTACGGGATCTCCTCGTATTTGGAGGGTACTGGCAATAATCTCAGGCTCCCCATGAACCCTCCGTTTACCACGCCCGAATTTGAGACCGACTATCGCACCGGCGCTCTTCCTGCAACCACCACCGGGCAAGGGCTGCTGCCCCCGACCACGGAGCCGTTTCAAAACGCCGTGATTCGCTTGTGGGATCCAAATGTCCAGCCGGCGATTGCGCAACAGTGGAATCTCGCGGTGGAACATCAGTTCACCGATGCAACCACGTTTCAGGTTGCCTATGTCGGTCAGCATGGTACTCACTTGATGGTCGCTATGCCTTACCTCCAGGCACAGCTGCACCCGGGAGGCGCCATCACTCCGAGCCCGTACCTCTCCGGAAACCCCACGCTTCAATCGGAACTATCACAGATTTCAGGAACCGCAAGCATCGGCAACATGCGCTATGACGCGCTCCAGGCAACGCTGCAAAAACGCTTCAGCAATGGCTTACAGGGGCAAATCGCCTACACCTACTCGAAGTGCATGACGGACTCCATCGGCTACTTCGGTTCCGTGGGCCAGGCGGCGACGGCTTCGGCGTACTGGCAGAACCTTTACGATTCGCGGGCTGAGTGGGGACCCTGCTACTACGATGTTACGCACGTCCTCGCAAGTTCTGCGGTGTATGAAATTCCCATCGGCCCCCAACGGAGATGGGGAAAGAATCTGCATCCTCTCGTCAATGCGATGATCGCCGACTGGCGATTGGGCGCGATCGTGCAATTTCACGGCGGATTTCCACTCACCATTCTTGCCGACGACGCTTCCGGCACCAACTCTCGGGGGTCACGCGCCAATTGTGTTGCGCCTGGTTACGTGTTCGGGCGAAAACCGGCTCTCGATCCGTCGAGCGGTCGATTCCTGGGCTTTCAGTGGTTCGATTCTGCCTCGTATGGGCCAGCTGCGCCAGGGACCTTTGGAACATGCGGCGTAGGCACAGTGCGAGGCCCTGGCCTTTCCACGGGTGACCTCAGCATTCAAAAGCAATTTCCTTTGAGCGAACACAAGAGATTCGAGTTCCGGGCAGAGTTTTTCAACGTTACAAACACACCCATTTTGAACTCGCCCTACACTTTCCTTACCTACAATCCTGGCCTGATCGACAGCTCGCAAGGAGAGCGTAACATCCAGTTCGCGCTGAAATTTTACTATTGACTGCGGAAAGTCAAGGAATTGAGGTACAGGCGGAACGGCGCGGGCTTCACCACCGATATCGCGTTCAATCCTGGTGGCGTTCCTGCATGGACGGGCCGTGGAGATCACGGCTGCGGAAACGCATCCGACGCCGCCTGCTGGAAAGCCTGGCGAAGCTTGCTGGCGTCGCCGTTGACTCCCGGTCTCTGCACCATAAGGATGTAAGCCAGCCCGCGCACCGGGTCTATCCACGCCTGGGTGCCCCAAGCCCCTCCATGACCGAAGGTGCCCGGCGAAAGCGTCTCCGCCACACCGGGGTGCGGCGCCTTGAGGATGGCCACACCGATTCCCCAGCCATAGTTCATCCCCCAGTTTCCATATTCTTCGGTCTGCAGGAAGCCCGTCTTGAGCTCGCCCGTGTGCACAGTGGTGAGCTGTTGATAGGCGGCGGGGCTAAGATACTGCTTGCCTCGAAAGGTACCGCCATTCAATAGCATCTGGCAGAAGCGGGCATAGTCCGGGCCGGTAGAGAAAAGTCCCCCGTTCCCGAAAGGCGGTTGCCCCTTGTTTCCATAGTCGGGGTAAGGCGCCGCGGTCAGGCTACCGGTCTGCTTGTCTTTGACATAAGGTGTCGCGAGGCGAGAGCGTTGCTTCTTGTTGGGGTAGAAAGTGGTGCTCTTCATGCCCAGCGGTTTGAGAATGCGCTTGCTGACAAATTTATCGAATGAACGTCCGCTCGTCACCTCCACGATGCGCGCGGCTACGTTAATGCCAGACTGCGTGTATCGCCAGTGGTCGCCTGGTTCATACAGCATAGGCGATGCGAGATAGATGGGGATCAGATCGCGCAGAGTATGGGCAGCCTTGATGGCGGCGGCATCGCCTTCGCCCAGGCCCGAAGTATGGGTAAGGATTTGCTCAATGGTGATGTGCGCAGGCTGACCCGTGGGCGTCTTGAGGGCGGCAAACTCGGGAATGAACTTTTCGACGGGATCGCTTACCTTCAGTTTTCCCTCGTCCTGCAGCATGAGAATGGAAACCGCAGTAAAAGGTTTGGTCATAGAGGCGAGCCAGAAAAGGCTGTCGAGCTCCATGGGCTTATTCTTCGCGATATCGGCCAGGCCAATGGCATCGGCCGCGAGCAACTTGTCCTTTGCCGCAACCACAGTTACCGCTCCGGAAATATCCCGCGCATCGATAAACGTCTCGACCGCCGCGCGAATAGCCGGGTTCCCGGGCTCCGCCGCAAGAGTGAACGCAGGCCGGAGCAGGAGAAGAGCGTAGACAATACTTCGCTGGAACACTCGATCCACCTCGTTCTGTTCTTGCAGTCAGATCATAGACGACCGCAACCAAATCAAAAGCGTGAAATCGAAGGGGTGAGCTCAAAGGGCAAATCGAAGGGCTTCGGGCAGGAAGGGTTACTGCGCCGGTACGTCACCCGCCCTCGAGACCAATGGGCAATGCTAGAATGAGCGCCAATTTACACCTCGGGCTTCTGCCGCTGCGCAATATCTGGCCGGGGAGATGCGATGAAAGAGCTTTCGAAATCTCCGCTTGCGCCGCTGGTGTTCGGCTGCGCGGCCTTGCTCGCCGGATGCAGGACGAGCGAACAGCATCCGGCCCTGACGATCCCCGTCAGCAGCACCGGTGTGCCTGTGGGTTTTCGCGACATCAGCAAGGTGCCGGGAACCGTCTTCCAGGTAAAGTACACACCTGCCACCGTCCGCATTGATTTACCGGCTGTCCAGAAATCGCTGACCAGCGTGAGCGGCGATGGCCGGGTGCTGGTTTTTGACAGCGGGGATGCTCGCCTGCATCAGCTCAAACAAGGTTCGGTGTTGTTCCTCGAGCACCTGGGTGTGCGGCGCGTGGACGCGGTGAATATCCAGGGTTCTCAGGTGGCTGTACTGACGGACACCGCGGCGCTGTCAGACCTGGTGCAGGACGGGACGGTTCAATTCAAAGTGCCGGTGGATTTTTCCGAGCTCGCAGCCCGCAACTCCGTTACCGGCTACAGGGAACCGGAGCCGCTCGACAATATCTTCCAATGGTTTTCTCCTCGGGTCGCTTACGCCAGTGCGCCCGCGCTTAAATACAGCGCCAAGGTCAAGGCAGAAACCGACGGCTGGGAGTTCGAGCTGGAGGGCGAACCCGAAGGCGGCGGCCTGGCGCTGACCCTCACCGCGGCCAAGAAGAAGCTCGCCGGGCTCACCGCCACGGTCAACGTGAAGGGCAAGCTGGAGAACGTAAACACTACCTTCCAGGCGGTGATGAACAGCGGTAAACTGCAGCAATTTGCCTACATGACCCCCATGTCGGGCACGGTGGACGTGGACTGGTCAGTGCTCACCATGGCGCCGGGCAGCGGCATCGGCGAGTCAAGACTCAAGCTGCCGCCGTTTGCCAAGGATGTGTTCGACATCTATGGCATTCCCTTTCTGTTCAAAGTGGACGAAGCGCTCATCTTCAAGCCGGGCTTTGCGGGCAAGAAAGATGTGGCTGACGGCAACTTCCACGTGGTCTACACCGGCAGCGGCGGACTTACCATCCAGGGCGGCCAAAGCGCCCCCGAAGGAAAAATGGAGGGTCAGCCGCAGAACGGCAACACCACTGCGGAATCGCTGGCGCCCCACGGTGTGGTGGTCGCCATCAATGCTCCCAAGGTGTCGGTTTCCGTGGGCACGGAGAGCCTCAAGGAGGCCCTCAAGCAAGCGGTGCCCGCGGGCATCAGCGATAAGGTTGCGGAATTGCTTGAGAAAGGACCCTTTGGCGGCCTGATCAAATCGCCCAAGGAAAATTTCTTCAAAACCGAAGGCGGCGCCTATTTGCAGCTGGTGACCGAGTTCGACTACGCCGGCTCGGGTCCGCTGAGTATCGTGCCCTGTTCCATGACGCACTTGAATTTTTATGCCCAGGCGGGGGCGGATGCGACCCTGCTGGGGCAGACGGCGGAGTCACCCAAACTCAATCTCAATGAGGTCAAGATCACGAAGCGGGAGCCGGATATCGACGCCTGTGGCGCGAAGTAGCCGGCCCCATCAGTGGAGAAAGCCATGAACCGATTCTGTGAGCAATGCGGCAATGCGCTGCAACCAGGAGCAGGCTTCTGCCAACTCTGCGGGAAGGCGGTGCTTCAGGATACGGCGCAGGCTGCCGCCTCTCCACTACCGCCGCCCACACCACCGCCCCCCATGCCGCCACCGCCGTCGATGCCCGCAGGTTATTCCACCGTGAATCTGCCGCCGGTCGTACCGCAACCCCAGCGCCGGTCGCCTTTGTTCAAATTGCTTGCCATTGCGTTGGTGCTCATTCTGGTCGCCGGGCTCACCATCCTGGCAGGTATTCTTTACCTCGGCTACCGCGTGGGGCAAAAGGCAACCCATGTTGCCCGGGCCATCTCGCAAGCCGCCACCAGCCCAACCGGAACACTGCGCAATCCGCTGCAGGATCTGCTGGCCAACCACGCGCCGGGTGACGACATTCCCACACTCTCTCCCAGTGCCCCTGTGGTTCCGTGCCCGCCCACTCCTTTCCCAGACCAGCAGTCAGCCCGCATCCCGCTGAAGCCGGGCACCGTGCTGACCAATGCGTGGGGAGTCAAGTATGGCGATGTGGAGCTCACCAACCGGATCGACTCGATCGATACGTCGACGTTCATCGCCACTTCCTCAGCCCCGCAATTCAAAGACGACTTCGCCAAGACCGTAAACGCGAGTTCTGAGACCAATCAAAACTGCAACGCCGACTTCCGTTCGGCCGGCACCTTCATTACCGTCAATTCTCATCGCCTGCCGCGGCTTCTGCATGATGTGACCCGCACGCGTCTTTCCGACGCCGCATTTCAGGCGATCAAGCAGAGCGGGAAGCTCAACCTGCGATACATGGATATCTGGAACGTGCGTGACGGCGTGCAGCCCGAGTATGAGTCGGGAACCCTGACCCGGGTTGAGCCGAACGACGTGGAGTATCCCATGATCGTCAACGATCAACGGGTGACTCTGCCCGCGATCCACCTTGCGGGAACATTTGAAACTGAAGCCAAAGACCCTCGTCCGCAGAGCGGCCGTCCCACCCATATCGGAGCGGAGCTTTTCGTGTTGGATGATGCTCCGGATCCCCTTGTCCTTTCGTGGAGGTTACGGCATCCGGATTTCCATGCCGGAAATTTTCGCGTCGAAGTGGTGAAGATCAACTTTCCCGTCGTCAAGCCCGATAACGTGCTGGAGAAGCAGTTGACGCAGGAGAAGCGCGCCGTAACCTATGGTATCTACTTCGATTTTGCCCAGGCAACGTTGAAGCCGGAATCCGCGCCCGTGCTGAAAGAGATAGCACAGGCTTTGAAGGACAATCCCGACTGGAAGCTGACGGTGGAAGGGCACACCGACAATATTGGAGGAGACGCCTACAATCTGGAGCTCTCCAAGCGGCGCGCGCTGGCGGTTAAGGAAGCGCTGGTGGCGCAATACAACATTGCCGCGGATCGGCTGGCCAACGACGGGTTTGGCGCCTCTCGCCCGGTGGAAAGCAACGACACGCTGGAAGGCCGAGCCCGCAACCGCCGTGTGGAACTGGTCCGCCAATAACTTTAGCCCTGAGGTACGTCTTCCCCGTACATACAGGAAACAAAGCAGTTCGCTTTTTCAGCCCCTCCGATCCCATCGAGGCCCGGAGGGCCGACCGGTAACCTGGATTTCTCACAGCCCGGTCTGCGACAGAGTCCGGGTGCCCCATATCTGCCCGGTTTTGGCAGATGTGGGATTCCACAAACCTCAACCCCTGACTGTGCAGGGTGTAGATGGCCATGGACTTCAAGATCTGTTGCGGGTAGAGAGTGATCGGTGGACAGCCGTGGAATCCCACATCTGCCGAAACCGGGCAGATATGGGGCACCCGTCACTCGTTACGCATTGAGATCTCACTACCGGCAGCGATTCGTTTATTCGTTTACCCAGGGGTCTGTGAGAAATGCGGCTAAACAGGGGCTAAACATCAGCCTAGCTCGGAAGGGCTGCGTTAGAATCCCCCGCCGTGGGGGCGCCATAGGCGCGGCACTCATACTGTCATCAACGGTTTTGTCGTCGTCAGGCGCGGACCTGTGTGTCCATGCCATCCGTCGCGCTCGCCGCGCTTACGCGAAAGTCAGCGATCAACGGCAGGTGATCGGACGCGATCAGAGCCTTTCGGCTACGCCAGAGGCGTGCCTGCTCCAGCTCGAGTGGCGGCTCGTAGTAATAATGGTCCAACGAGAGCAACGGCAGCATTCCCGGGTAGGTCCGTGGGAAGCGCAACCCATGTTGCGGCCGAAATGTCTTGAAGCTTCCCCGAAGCAGTTTGGTCGTCAACCCCATCGTCCACTCGTTGAAATCGCCGACGATTAGCCGTGGATCGCTGAGCGCCTCCTGCCCCAGCACGTCTGAGCTCAAGAGGCGAGCCGCCTGGGAACGCCGCTCCGTATAGCTCGTACCAAGATGAATATTGAATACGTGGAGCGCCCGGTTCGCACCGATCTCGATGTCCACCTGCAGCACACCTCGCTCCTCGCGCTTTCGGTGGGTTAGGTCGTGATTACGCCAGCTGCGTATAGGAAACCGTGTCAGTGTCATATTTCCATAACTTCCGCCGCGAAGAGCGCGGTTGCTTCCGAAGCACCAGGAATATTCAGGGAAGGCCCTCGCGATCTCTCGGGCCTGATCGAAGATCCGAGGACCTTCCGGCGCATCGACAACCTCCTGCAGGCAGAGAATCTCCGCCTGCAACTCCTCAATGACCGAATTGATGCGGTCCGGCGATGTCCTGCGGTCGAAGCCGCGGCACTTGTGGATGTTGTATGTGGCTACCCGGAAACGGGTCACGCCTGACATTACTGCTGCCGCTCGAGGATCCACCCCAGCAGTTCCGGTGCACGCTCCGTCACCGGCCGGTGTCGCCATTCGTCGAGCGAAACGCTCCGGCTCTCCGCCAGGTCGCCTGACATGTCCTGCTCCAGCCGTTCCGTGAATGTAGAATCGCAGACGGCGAGGTTGACTTCGTCATTGATTCCGAAGGAGCGGTTATCGAAGTTGGTTGAGCCGACCACCGCCCATAGCCCATCGACGCACAACACCTTGGCATGAATCATCGCAGGCTTGTACTCGTAAACCTCAGCCCCGGCCTTCAACAGTGGACCGTAGCCGCCACGGCTGGTGCTCCGGGTGAGCAGATGGTCACTCTTGCGCCCCGGCACCAGGATGCGCAGCTTCACGCCCCTTTCTTCGATAGCCCGGCATAACTCCCGCGTCAGACTCTTGTCGGGCAGGAAATACGGCGTGGTGATGGAGATGCTGCGCTTGGCCGAGGCCAGGAGCAGTTGAAACAGGACGCGGGCCCGCGTGGACCCCCCGACAGTAGGCGTGCTGTTGATGACCATCGCAGCCGTCTTGTTGGGGCAGGCAATCTCAGGAAAATACGCGCCGCCGGTCAGCAGCTCGCCGGAGGCGGCCAGCCAGTTTTCCGCGAACGTCGCCTGGAGATTGGGGACTGCCTCCCCCTCAACGCGCACCACAGTGTCACGCCACCGTGGTTGTCCGTGCGCCCCGGAAAACCATTGGTCAGCGATGCCGGCACCGCCGATAAAACCGACTTCACCGTCAACAATCAGCAGCTCCCGGTGTGTACGATTGTCCAGCCGGGTCATCCGGTACCACGCCGGCGAGTTGTACCAGTTGACCCTGCCGCCTGCGTCGAGCAGCGGGCGAAAGAACGCTCGAGTCACGCCCGCGCTCCCAAAAGCGTCCAGCACGACATTGACCTGCACCCCGGAGCGCGCCCGTTCTGCCATTGCTTCGAGATACTGGGTCCCGATGGCGCTCTTCTGAAAGATATAAGCTTCCAGATTCACGCTGCGCCGGGCGTTGCGGATCGCATCCAACTCGGCGGTATAGAAGGCAGGTCCATTCTTCAAAACTTCCAGGGTGCCTGTGCGGTTCACCTTGGCATCCACCATCGATTCGACGAGGAGGAGGAATTCCGGCGAGTTGTTGGAAGGCAGCTGCTCCCGGTTCGCAATTTCGTACTTTGGAGTAGGACCGAAAATGCCTGACAGCAGAAAGGCGGACAGAAAGATGAGCGCGATGACGCCCACCACAAAGAGTCCGGTCGGTATCGAGATCATAATGGCGATTGCGTACAAGCCAGCAACCCTCTGTCATCGGAGTGGAGCTCCAGTCATCGCAGTGCGACGAATACAAGCTCCCGCCGATTTTAGATGCACTTAGGTTCGAGCCCGTACATGAATTTGTCCTCCCCTGAGCCCGGATCGAGGCACGGTCCCGTTCGTAAGCGCAACGTTATGCTAGCTTACGGCCGGTGCTGCGGGTTACATTGAGGCTGTGTGAGAACTGATTTCCAAAGCCATGTCCCGCAGGGACGTCTGCGCTCGGCCCAGGACGTTAGTCCCTAAGCGTTAACCTATTTGGGGTGTTTTTCTTCGAACCTCCCACAAAATCGTCATCCTGGAGCCTGTGACTTTTTCGATCTTTTCGTGTTTTTTGCACCCGACCAGACGTTGTTTAGTCCATGTTTAGTCCCCTCAAGAAAAGGCGTCATCCTGAGCGAAGCGCCTCGCTCAGAGGCTGTGACTTTTTTAATTTCTCTTGTAGTCTGTGGCCGGAAAGCTCCGAAGAGCACCTGCCAACAAGCATCGCCGGGGTCCTTCGACTCCGCGCCATAAACCCTGTGTTATGTCATAGATCTGCGAAGCGCTTCGCTCAGGATGACGCCTTTCTGCAGGGGAAAAGATCGAAAAAGTCACAGGCTCTCAGAACAGGCTCTTCGACTCCGCGACCCAGCGCTGCGTCACGCGATAAATCTGTGCGGCGCTTCGCTCCCACGGCACGCCGGGGCAGGCAGGATGACGATTTTGTGGGAGGTTCGAAAAAAACACCCCAAATCGGTTAACGCTTGTGGGACGTTAGTCCTGGGTAGGATATGAAAGCACGAACCAGCCCGCCCCGGCCTGCCGTGGGTTCTGAAGCGACGGCTGAAAACAAACCCGCGGTGTTCTCGTTTCATACTCCGGATTCCAGCAGTCCCGGCGCCGTGCTGCAACCGGCTGGAAGTTCAGTGCCGTCACCACCCATCCCGGCGTCGTGCTACTTGAAGAGTTTCTTAAGCCTCTCGAGATCAGCCAGCACAGACCGCTCTGGCGCACAAAGTTGTTTCCTGCAAAAACTGCCAGGCTCCCTGCAAACAGCTGGAACACCGAGCCTTGAACCTGTCAACGTGGCAGGGAAGAGGCACGGGTAGTTCGCAATTCGTGGCTAACCAGGGCACGCAAGCTGACGTCCTACCACCATGGGCTGCGGCATAGCTGGAACCGGAGTTTCGAAAAGTGGAGGACGGCCGGATGTGGACACCTCACAACAGTCTTTGGAGCGTTGACTCCGTGCTTGTTGCCATTCAATCGCTCTTGGCAGGGCTTGGCCTGGGGCAATACAGCCATGCTGCTTCCTTGTGGGTGTTCTTTGCTGCGTGCGGAGTCATCGAACTGGCCATCAGCTTTCTCATCTGTACGCCGCTCGAGCGATTCTGGCCGCTGACCAGCTGGCCGAAACGGAACTCCATCGCTGCCGATGTAGCCTACGCCTTCTTTGTCCGCATCGTCCTGTTCCCGCTCATCGCCTTCTTTGAATTCAGTTGGCTGCGCCACAGCCTGGATGCGTTTCTGGGTGCCCATGCCATTACTCCTCCGTCGCTTCCGGGGCTGATCCCTGGGCTCGCTTCGCGTCCCGCCATCGTCTTCATCGCCAACTTTGCCATTCTCGATCTCGCCGACTATTGGCGCCACCGCGTCTCTCACCGGGTGGGCTGGTGGTATGGGATTCACTCACTGCATCATGCTGAAGAACAGTTGACCTTCTGGTCCGATGACCGGTCGCATGTCCTGGAAGACGCGATTACCTATGTGTGGTTCATCTTTGTAGGGCTGGTCATCGGGGTGCCCTCCATGCAGTTTCCTTTTCTCATCCTTTGCGTCCGGCTTCTGGGCAGCATATCCCATGCCAACACCAGGGTCGGCTATGGATGGCTCGGCGGGCACATATTCATCTCCCCGCAATTCCATCGCACGCATCACGCATTGCGTGCTGCCGGAAGGCGCAGCTGCAACTTCGGAACGACATTATCTCTGTGGGACATTGCTTTTGGGACCGCCAGGTTCCGCGACAACACCGTCGAGACTGGTGATGCCGGAGCGGAACCGGCCCTGGTCAACGGCTCCTGGGGAGAACAACAGCTCGCCGGCTTTCGCCGCATGGTCCGCCTGGGACGGCGGGGAAAGAAGGTCCCGGCCATGAGGACGGTATGATCGCGGCCATCCCTCAAAACTGGACGGGCCGCGTTCTTGATCAAGGCAGGCTGGGACTTCCCGTGAACGATCGCTGGAAGCTGGAGGCGTACGAACAATACCGAACCAGGGTCCGCGCCCCCGAGTATCCATGTTTCTTTGGTCAAAGCGGCGAGGCGCGTGGAGAGATGATCTACACGTTTATTGCCGAGGGCGGACTTAGCGAATTCGTGACCAACATGCGGCAGTTTGTTTCGCTCATCGGTGCTCCTCCCCATGAACGCTCGAGCCTGGTCGCATTTTTCGAGCCCGATCCATCGATTACGGATCACACGTCCTTTGTCGCGCACTTTTGGAAAGTACTGCAGTTCCTCCACGAACATGATCGCGATCCGGCCACGGACAGGACACCCGATCACCCGCTTTGGGAGTTCGCGTTCGAAGGGTGCGAGATGTTCGTGGTCGGAGCGTCTCCCACCTATCAGCGCCGCCGCAGCAGAAATCTCGGTCCAGGCGCCGTGCTCGTGTTTCAGCCCAGGTCTCTTTTCCTTGATCCAGCAACAGCGCAGCCGATCGCACCCTCGGTCCGGCACCGCATCCACAAGCGCACCCTGGCCTATGACGGAATGACGATCCATCCCGACATAGGTTTCTACGGGAACATGAGTAACCGTGAATGGAAGCAATACGCGCTTCCTGACGACAACGAACCGGAGACGGGCGCCTGCCCATTCCATCCCCGCGCAAGTAGGTTAGGAGGATAGCGATTTTGGAACTTTTGGACGCGCACCGGAAGTTCTTTGCGGAGTTGATGACTGCAATCGCGGGCGTGCCACATAGCCCACTCACCTCCGCCTTTGCTTCAACTCCCCGCGAGCGCTATCTCGGGCCCGGTCCGTGGAAAGTGTACGACGGGCATGGATACACGCAAACACCAACCGCTGATCCGACGTTGCTTTATCAGGACATCGTCGTCGCAATCGAAGAAGAGCGAGGGATCAACAATGGCCAGCCCTCACTGCACACACGCTGTCTTGCCGCTCTCGACGTGAGAGAAGGGGAAAGCGTCGTCCATATTGGGGCTGGCTCAGGCTATTACACTGCGATCTTGGCAACGCTGACCTCTGCCGCGGGAAAGGTCTTTGCGTATGAAATCGAAGAGAAACTGGCGCAGAGGGCAGCCAGCAACCTGGCGCATATGGCGCATGTGACCGTGGTTCCGCGCTCAGGAGCGGAAGGCGCGATTCCGAAGAGCGATGCCATTTACGTCACCGCTGGGGCCACCGCGCCATTGGATCTCTGGCTCGACGCCCTGCACCCGTCAGGGCGGCTACTCTTTCCGCTCACACCTGGCGGTTCCGGGGGAAAACTCGGGCTGGGAAACATGTTGCTGGTGAAACGCATTGCAGAAGAATCATTCGATGCACGATTCGTTTGTCCGGCGATGTTTATTCCATGCATTGGGGGGCGCGATGAGGCCACCGGGAAGAAGCTAGCCGAAGCCTTTCGGAGCGGGCGTACCCATAAGGTGCGCTCGCTCCGGCGGAAGACACCGCCGGACGAGACCTGCTGGTGCTCCGGGAGTGGATGGTGGCTCTCCGCTGCTGAAGGCGCATAGACGCGCCATGCGCCTGTGTGCGTTCATCGCTCAACTGCCGAAGAAGCCGGGTTTCAGTAAGCTATCCCGAAGGCAGAGGATTGACCGCGCAAGCTACCGGGAACCCCGGTATTTCGGGAAGGCCGCGTCAACTCACTTTGCGAGCGCCGGCCGTCCTGCAATCCGCGGAAAGACGGCCCCCGAGATGTCCCGAAACAACTAGGCTGCAAGGCGGCGAATCGGTATCCTGTCGACGGACTACGCCGTACTTATGGGTGCCCATGTCACGCCTTCGGTTTCTGGTTTCATATTTGGCGCTTCTGTATTTCTTTGCACTCCTCGCACACGCGCAGGCTCACGGCAATAGCATTCAAGACCACCCGGCTGGCGGCGCCGTTTCCAATGCCGGCGTGCCTGTTCTGTCAAACTCGTCGGCGGTGGCGCTGAATGGGCCATGGAAATTCCG
Organism: uncultured Acidobacteriaceae bacterium; assembly: GCA_963750415.1. GTDB lineage: Bacteria > Acidobacteriota > Terriglobia > Terriglobales > Acidobacteriaceae > PALSA-350. Next base: position 701,105 of record CAVVQX010000011.1, on the reverse strand, counting down.
CACGGGAGATTCGCCCAAAGTCCCTGGCAGTCAGGTACCGCTCTGGGCGCAGACTGACTTTGACGATTCCGGCTGGCAAGACTACACCATTGACCCGAAGCATTCTGCCGTTACCGCGGCGGAGGTGATTCAGGCGGGTGCACTACCGGGTTGGCAGAGTCATGGACATCCCGGTTACACCGGCTATGCATGGTATCGCATCCGTTTCCAGCCGCCGCCGGATGCCCAGGCGCTGCTGATGCCTCAGAATGTCGACGAGGCGTATGAGGTTTACCTGAACGGCCGGCAAATCGGCAGCCTGGGCAGACTGGATGGGTGGCATCTCTTCTATCCTCCACAACCGAAGCTCTTCTCCATTCCGGCTACAGCGCTCACGGAAGGACCAGCTATCACGCTTGCAGTGCGAGTCTGGAGTACTAATTACGATGCGCTGCCTAGCGAGCATAATCTCGATGGAGGTTTGCGGGGCTTGCCGCTGTTTGGTCCCTCGGGGCTGCTCTATGTCTTTCGGCAGAGCGTGCAGGACCATATACCACAGGGGAATTTGTTTGATATCGCAGTGTATGCCGCAGTGGGCATCCTCTGCTTGTTCCTGTTCTTGTTCAGCCGGCGGCAGCGCGAGTACCTTTGGGCCGGCGTCAGCCTGACCGGCCTTGCCGGCGTGGCGGCCGGTACTGCGATTCGGCACGCTCAGCAGACGAGCATTCCATTCCAACTCGCTTATGCGGTCCCATTCGTTGCGTATTGTCTGGGGTTCTTTGCCCTCCCTCTGGCTGCGATGTACCTGTTGGGCGTGCCCAGACCGATCTGGAGCCGCGCAAACTACTTTGCATTCGCAATGCTTGCCACGAGCCAACTGGTGACGCTTGGCCTGGTTCTTGGCCTACTCCCGGCAACAGCCTTCGTGGATCGCCTCAACAGCCTGTCTCTGCTGCCCTATCTGCCTTTTATCATTCTGCTGCTGGCGATCGCGGCCGATGGTCTGCGCACGCTGGGAAGAAAGGCATGGCTGCTGCTAACTCCAGGCCTGCTGTGGGCCTGCTACCTCATTCTCTTCGAGTTGGTTGTTGCTTCGAGCGGACGCTTTGTTCTAGCGACCGACCTTCTGGCTGCGTGTGTTCCTCTTGCGGTCCTGATCATTTTCCTGATGCGTTTCACAGAACAGCAACGGGAGAATGTTCGCCTGGTGGATGACATGCGACAGGCGCAAGAAGTGCAGCAGGTCCTGCTTCCAGAGAAGTTGCCGCAGATTGCAGGGCTGACCATCGAAAGCGAATACCGCCCGGCGCGTGAAGTCGGCGGCGACTTCTTTCAGATCATCCCGCAACCAACCGACGGCAGCGTGTTGATTGTTGTCGGCGATGTGACCGGCAAAGGCTTGCAGGCGGGAATGCTGGTAGCGCTGATTGTCGGCGCGATTCGCAATCAGGCTGAGACAAGTTCCGATCCACTGCGAGTTTTGCAGGCATTGAATCGAAGGCTGTGTGGACGCGGACACGCCCATGCGACATCTCTGGCGTTGCGTATTGAGCCAGATGGCAGTGCAACGCTGGCGAATGCGGGACATCTGCCGCCATACCTTAACGGAAAAGAATTGCAGATCGAAGGCGCGCTGCCGCTGGGCATGCTGGAGGGCGCAGAGTTTTCGGTAACGCAGTTTCAGCTTGCTCCGGGCGACCGGCTGATGCTTCTATCCGATGGCATCGCCGAAGCGCACGACAAGCACGGCCAGCTGTTCGGCTTCGAGCGCATTCAAGCAATGCTGCAAAAGCCTGTGACCGCCGCGGCCCTCGCCACCGCCGCGCAGAACTTCGGCCAGGAAGACGATATAAGCGTGCTGTCAGTTACGCGGATCACAGACATGAAAGCAGTCAACGCATGAAGAGATAATCTCGACATGACGTGGACATACATGACGGGTAAGAGTCAAGGGGAAACGGAGAGTCCCCTTGGTCTGTTCAATTGTTACGCAGCGCGGTCATCGGTTCAATCCTGGACGCCCGGCGGGCGGGGAAATACCCGCTGAGCACAGCAATACTGAGTAAAGACGTAGCCATCGCCACGTAGGCAGCCGGGTCCCAGGGAGAGGTAGCGAAGAGCAGTGAGGCGATCAGGTGTGCAACTCCAAGGGAGGCAAGGGTACCCGCGGCAAGGCCGATGACAGCAAGGCGCAGGGTCTGAGCCAATACCGCTCGCTGGATGCGGCCGCTCGTCGCTCCGAGGGCCATGCGCACGCCTATCTCCTGAGTCCTTTGTGTCACGGAATAGGAGATGACTCCGTAGATGCCGAGGGCAGCAAGCAACGCGCCAAGAGTAGCGAAGATGGTCACCAGCAGAACAAAGAAGCGGCGCGGCGAGACAGAATGATCGACAAACGACTGCAGGGTGCGGAAGCCGCTCGCGGGTTGCGAGGGATTGAGGCTGCGAAGCGTGGCCAGGACACTGCTGGCGAGAGCGTCAGGCTCCATGCGCGAGCGCACGATGAGACTTGCGCCCTCGACATCTGCGTTTTGCGTCATAGGGACGTACATCTGGGGACTGGACTTCTGCTCGAGATTGCTTTCGCGGACGTCGGCGATCACACCGATGACACGGGCGGGCTTTTTGCCGGAGCCGTTGGCGAGTTTTCCAATAGGGTCTTCCCCGGGCCACTCGCGGCGTGCGCCCGCCTCATTAATGATGATGACCGGCTCGTTGTCGGGTTTGTCCTTCCAGGAGAAATCGCGCCCTGAGCGTAGGCGCATTCCCATGGCTCGGAGATAGCCGGGGGTTACAAGATAGACGAGTGCACCGGTATCGGCATCTTTAGCGTGGTAGCGGCCTACGGATTCAAGCCCCCACTCGCGGTTCCGGTCAAGTGGAAGCATGTCGGCGATGCCGGCGGATTCAACGCCGGGAAGCGCGCTCACGCGATCTATTTCGGCCTTGAGAATCGCGGCGCGCTGGATGAGCTGATCATTATTCGTCGCTGCAGGCAGGTCGATCTGCATTGCTGCGGCGTGGCTCGGATTAAAGCCGAGGTCCACATCGAGGACGCGGAGGAAGCTGCGGAGCAAGAGGCCGGCCCCCACTAACAACAGGCATGCCAGAGCGACTTCAGAGACAACAAGGATCGAGCGGAAGCGCTCATGGCTGCGGCCTGCGGCCATACCTGCGGCGTTGTCTTTGATCGCCTCCTGAATGTGGGTGCCGGAGATGCGTAGTGCGGGTGCGAGTCCAAAGAGGATGCCCACAGCGATCGCGGTGACCAGGGTCCAGAAAAGCGATGCCGCGTCGAGATGAATGGTTGTGAGCAGAGGCAGAGCGATGGAGGTCTGGTGCGAAAGGTAGTAGATGATGGCGAAGGCGATGGCGAGTCCGGCGACAGAACCAAAGAACGACAGGATGAGACTCTCTGTCAGGATCTGGCGGATGAGGCGGCCGCGGCTTGCGCCGAGTGCGCGGCGCATGGCGAACTCTTTGCTGCGCGTGGCCGCGCGGCTTAGCTGAAGGTTCGAGAGGTTGACGCAGACAATAAGCAGGATAACCCCGACGGCGGACCAGAGAACAACCAGCGAGCGCTGCAGCTTGCCCGCGACGTGGTCTTTGAGGGTGGTGAGGTCCGAGGCGTAATCGTAGTACCAGTCCTTGTGCTGAAGCCTAAGGTGCGGGAAAAGGCGATCGGCTTCGTCCTGTGCCCGGGCGGCGGTAACGCCCGGCTTAAGGCGGCCAACAACGGCAAGCGTGTTGCCCCAGGTGCTCCAGAAGTCCATGACGGCGGGAACAAACAGGTCGACCTTCTTGCCCGGAGCAAAGACAGCGCCGAAGTCAAAGCTGGCGGGAAGAACACCCACGATGGTGACCGGGCCGTTGACGGCAGCCGGGCTGGTGTTGATCGTGATGGTCTTTCCGATGACATTCGGATCCGAGGCGAACTGAGTTTTCCAGTAGTAGTAGCTGAGCAGCGCCGCGGGCCGGCCGCCTTTTACGGTCTCCTCTTCAGTGAAGTTGCGGCCCAACACTGGGACGACGCCAAGTGTGGGGAAGAAATTGCCGGCGACTTCAACGGCATCAAGCTGCCTGGGCTCGCCAACCCCCGTAAGTTTGTATTGCAGCGAGTTGTAGAAGGTCTGGAACGCGGTGACGGACTGGAAGGATTGATTGTTGCGTTGGAACTCACGATAGACGTCGACCGTATAGGTCTCGCCGGAGAGGCCGCCGGCCGTGCGGACTTTGGTATCCAAGCTTTTTCCGGCGGTGAACCAGACGAGCTGCTGCGATTGCGGGAATGGTAAGGGACGCAGCAGCATGGTGTTCACGACGCTGAAGACCGCGGCATTCAGGCCAACACCAAGCGCGAGCACCAGGACAGCGACGGCAGTAAATGCGAAATTGTTACGCAGGGTGCGGAGCGTGTAGCGGGTATCCCACAACCACTCGGCATAGTAATCGCTGATGCGCCGGCGTCGTTCCATGCGTTCTCCTATGCGCTCGCCTGCATGTTGCACAGCGAGCATGTTGCCGAACTGGCGCTCGGCTTCTTTGCGGGCGGCTTCGGGATGCCAGCCGGCGTTGATGAGCTCTTCTGTCTTGCAGTCGAGGTGAAAGCGCAGTTCGGCTTTTATGTCGGTCTTTGGGTCCGGACCGAGAATCCGATCGTACCTGCGCCAGATGGGGAGCTTCTTCATGAGGTTTCTGGTGTGGGTGGCTGGGTTGCGCCGAGAATCTTGGCGACGGCTTCAGCGTACGCCTCCCATGTCTTGGTTTCGGCCCGAAGGTAACGGCGGCCCTCGCTGGTCAGCTTGTAATACTTCGCCTTCCGGTTGTTGTCCGAGAGACCCCATTCCGCTTCAATGAACCCCTTGCTTTCGAGGCGCCACAGTGCGGGATAAAGCGTGCCTTCTTCGACGAGGAGGGCTTCGTCACTCTGCCGGCGGATGAGGCTCGAGATCGCATAGCCATGCAGCGGGCCCCAGACAAGGGATTTGAGGATGAGGATATCGAGGGTCCCGCGTACGAGTTCCAGGCGAGTCTTCTCCACGTTTGGCGCTCCCCTTGAAATACATAGGAAGCATGCCACTTTTCCCCTAGCAATGCAAGGGGAAAGATAAGCACCAACCGTTCTGTCCTGGAAGGACAGACGCAGCCGAACGCTACCGAAACATATGAAGTAAGGCAGATACGTTTCCCCTGGGGCCGCTTCCGCCTGTTTTTCCAATCTTCACGCTGGGTTACTTCGCTGTGCTGTTGACCATTGCTGCATCTGCCTTCAGATCTGCCGTAATCTCCATTGGGACAAGGAAGTTGCTGGCGAGAACATAGTTGTAAAGGTGATCGAGCGGTGGGGGAGGATGCAGCTGACGGGCAGAGACCCACCCATTCGTATCGGTCCAGTGCCAGCCGGTCGCGGAGACGTTTTGAATCGCTTGCTGAAGGTCCCCTGACTTCATCGGATAGGCGTAGATGCAGACGTTTTGCGCGAAGAGGCGAGACAAAGCCTCAAGGAAGCTGCCGGGGAGCTTCTTGTAGCGATATCCCCATACGCGAACAAAAAGAGATAGACCCACGACGAAGCGGACACGCTCTTTGGTGTAGCGGTTGACAAGAGTGGTCATGCTGTAGAGTTCTCGATCACGGAACAGTAATACGGAGCCACCACGCGCGTGAAGGGCATCGATACGTTCCAGCAGGTTTGAAATTTCCGGAGGCGGATCAGCTTCCGTGAGGGGCATCGCGGAAAGGCAGAAGAAGCCGATAGGCACAGGGTCTTTTTCTTCCAACTCTCCGCGGAGCTGCTGGATCGCCGAGGCCAGCAGCCGTTCGTGGATTACTGCGTGAGTGGGATCCACGTGTTCGAAGGATCCTGGCGCGAGCACGACTGATTTCTTGTGGAGCACATCGATAAGCGGCTCAGGTGACCCGCTGTTTAAAAAACAGACGGCTTCCGCGAGACCTGCGCGTACCAGGAGGGCAAGGATCGCTCGTTGGTCCCAGCCTTCGAAGGCGGTCCCACGCAGTTCCACATAGTCGATTTCGATGCGTTTCTCGACCTCCTGAGCAATGTTCTCGAAGAAACCCTCTTTCGTCTGCAACTGATAAAACACCGCATAGATCATGTTCACACCCAGGATGCCGATGGCCTCCTGCTGCAGCGGGTTGGAAGGATCACGCATGTTGATATGCAAGACAATGTCGTTCGGTTGACCACCGGGTTGCAGCTGGAATCGCAGGCCGACCCAGCCGTGAGGTTCGTTTGTTCCGGCATAGTTGCGGGCGGAGATGGTATCAACAAAGGAAAAGAAACGGGCTTCCGACCCCCGGCTCTTGTTCAATTGGTTGACGATTTGGGTCCACTCGTTGTCCAGCATGGCCTGGAGGCGTTCTTTGGAAACATAACGGGCGCCGAGACCATACAAATCGTCGCTGACCTCCTTGTCATACGCAGAGATGGATTTAGCAACGGTCCCGGAGGCTCCTCCAACCACCAAAAACCACCGCACAACTTCCTGGCCGGCGCCAATTTCGGCAAAGGAGCCATAGTTGGTCGGATCCAGATTGACGCGAAGCGCTTTCTGATGAGTGCCCAGCTTTTCCGTAGATGCCATAGACTTTGGCCTCCCAGCCTCTTTGAGTATTCCTGAGATGAAAAGGACGCAAGCCACCGATCATTGGGCGATCTGCTTCGTCAACCGCTTCTCGTGCACCAGCCCGTACACCGCAACCAGCAAAAGCGTAGTTGCTGGTAACAGCCCTACGGCCAGCCGGGCATAACGGAGGATCAGGCCTGTCGCCATCGCTGCGAGCAGATAGGCGCACAGGACCCCAGCCTGCATCAGCATCCGCTCCTCATACTCGACCTTCGGTCCGCGGGGCATCTGCTTCTCTCGGATGAAATAACGCGTCAGACCGCTCATCAGGTTTGTCCAGGTGCCGGTGATATACGTCGTCACAATGCCCGGAACCTTGAGTTGGAGCATGGCGCCGCTCTGCAGCCCGATCGCCAGGGCCACCCATCCAAGCAAAAAATCAAGGCTCGTTGTGGAACCGGGCTGCGTGGCATTGCGGCCGGCAAGCGCCCATCCAATCGCCGCCGTTATGAAAATCGTGGACTCCAGCACCAGCGTATGGGAAACCGCGCGCGGCCAACCGCTTCCCTCGGGAACATTGCGCGTGAAGAATGCCGCCAGGGCCACGCCTGCTACATAACAGACCAGCGAAATGCCCGGGTGCAGCAGGTCACCGTGAAGAAAAACCGCAATGCCCAAAAGGACCGTGTTGCCGGTCATATTGGCGACAAAAGCATGTCCGAGCCCAAAAAAGCTCCAGCCGTCCGCAGAACCAGCGGCAACGGCGAGCAAGAGCAGCAATACGTCGCGTTCAATCCGGCGCATCGATGCCTCCCAAACCATTCAGATGCAGTGCTCGCTGCGGCCGAACAAGCTCTAGTCCGGAATCGGGCGACTGGCAATGGTGGCTACTCTCTGCCGGTCTCGCAAAACTCCGTCCCGCAAACTCGCAGCTTTCAGCATCAGGGTGCGTAATGAGTAAAGACAAGGTCGGTCGCTTTCGTCTTCTCGTGGCAGGGGAAGCAGCTTTTCATAAACGCCGCGTTGCCGGGTTTGCCGTCCTGGAAGTGAGCGAACCCCCACCCGCCGGTTGCGGCGTATTTTTTTGAGTCCTTGACCATAAACTGAATGTTCGTGGGCGCCCCGGGAACGAAAGATTGGGCCTGGCCAAAGACTTTGTTGTTTTCCTCTGATGGGACGTACCGATAATGCAACGCAGCAATCATTGCGCCGTCCGGGAAAGGAAGCTTCCCATCCCGGTAGGCCTTGATCGCTACATCGTTGCCCAGGACCGCACCGATACTGTTGAGGTTGCCTGCTTCATGGGTCGAGGAGATCCATTTCCAGTCGCGGTATCCGTGGGGGATTTCGGTAACGAACGCCGGGGCAGATTCCCCGCTCGCGCGTCCTGTTGCAGGGGCGATGAGGGCGACAACGCCGGCCATGGTTGCAACTGCACCCAGGAAAAACGTGAAGTGTTTCATGAGGTTTCTCCATCCAAATAGGCTTGGGTAAACTGAAATCAGCAGTACCAACTATCTCGCCTTAAAGCTGATGACGATGCCTTTTCGATCGCCATAGTTGAGCGGGACCCACGCGCAACAACAATACAAGAGAAACCTGACGGCATGACAGTCTAGGGGGCGGGTTTTGCAGCTACGTCCGGTCGGGAAGAGACGGATTTTGACGCCATCGTCCTCAGTATCGACGGGGGTCATCCCTTCTCTGAACCACGCGTACCATTCCCCATTCAGGGTCACCTCCGGACTGTATTAGAGATAATCGATCGGGCCCGATGGCCGGTGGAGTGCCCCGAATTTAAAAAAGCACAACAGGTTGTCGAATTTGCGGTTCGGCATTCGACGAGTAAATGGAGGTAATCAAAATGAGAGTCGTCGTCGTGATTGCGCGAATTGTTCTTGGGTTGATGTTTGTTTTTTTCGGTCTTAACGGGTTCCTGAACTTTTTACCAGCACCCCCGCTCACGGGAGTGGCTGGTGCTTTCCTGGGAGCTATGCTCACCTCGCACTATGTGTATCTTGTGTGCACGGTCCAGCTTCTCGGCGGTCTTCTGTTGCTGGCCAATCAGTTCGTACCCCTGGGTCTGGCCCTGCTTGCACCCGTCATCGCAAATATCATCACCTATCACTTGACGATGCAAAGGGGCACGGCACAGCTTGCAATTCTGGCGACGATCCTCTGGGTCTTCCTGGCGTGGAAGTTTCGCGCCTATTTCGCACCGCTTGCTACTCGCAAAGTATGAGCAAGCCGCCCGCAGTCGGAAGCCAATCGTGCTCCCTGAAGGCAACAAGCCGAACGCCAAGCGATCCGCAGCTGGCAATAATCTGGTGGCATGCAGCGTTTAGGGGGCATTTAGGGGGGGACTGATCCTGAGAGTGCCTTTGAAGTCAATGAGCTTTGCCTCCTTCGGCGTCTCGGACCAACTTAATCTCTTCCCGCTCTGCTACAAAAGCAGAATGCGCGCTATCCTTTCCTGCCTGTTACCGCTTTTATTCTGCAGCCCCAAACTCATCCTTGCCGTGGTAGCCCCTTCGTGGACGACTCCGGTGGTTCCATTTCGAATTGCTGACAACCTCTACTACGTGGGAAGCCGGGATCTTGCGAGCTACCTCGTCGTCACGCCAAAGGGAAATATTCTCATCAATGCGAACCTGGCTACCTCTCCGCCGCAGATACGGGCGAGCGTGGAGGCGCTCGGGTTTCATTGGAATGACATCAAAATTTTGCTCAACAGCCAGGCGCATTTCGATCACATGGCTGGTGCGGCGGAAGTGATTCGCGAGACACGTGCGAAGAACATGGTGATGGACGGCGACGTGAGCGTCGTTGAAACCGGCGGGCGGACAGACTTCTTGTCGCCTTCGCCGAATGTCCCCGCATACCCGCCTGTGCACGTGGATCGCGTTCTCCATGACGGAGACACGGTAAGCCTCGGGGGCGTGACGCTGACAGCCCGCAAAACACCCGGCCATACGCGCGGATGCACCACATGGACGATGCGCGCTCACCTTCCAGGAGAGCCACCGGAGACGATGAGAAATATCGTCATCGTCGGAGGGACCGCTTTTTGGTCGGAGTACCACTTCGTGCTTACCCCCGGCCATCCCGTAAGCTACCCCGGTATCGCTCAGGATTTCCAGCATACTTTTTTGGTGTTGCGTGCCTTGCCCTGCGACGTATTTCTGGGAGCCCATGGCGGGTACTTCGACATGCTCACCAAACTGAAGCGCTATCCGCAAGAGGGTCCCCATGTTTTTATCGACCCTGGTGGTTATAAAGAGTTCGTCGCTGACGCTAAGGAGACCTTCGAGGAGGCACTAAGCAAACAGGAAGCCGCCGCGGCTCATTAACGTTCCGCTCCAGCGCTTTTGATGATTTGGCTTCGCCGAGTGCGATTCCCAAAACTTGATTGCTTCGACCGCCAGTCCTACAGGTATTCGATCTTTACGTTTCCGTCGGATGTGTGGACGGTGAGCGGAGTGCCTCCGCCATTTAATTTCCCATGCAGCTCATGGCCGTGGTTTTCGCCGGACTGATAGTGGTCCATAGTGAGTGGAAGAGCGCAGTCCAGATGGCCGTCGCTGGTATGCACGTTGAGGTCGGCGGCAAAGTTCTGGGGGACACGGATGGTCACCGAGCCATCAGACGATTGAATGGTCGAGGCTCCGCCGAGCTGCGTTCCCTCACGTAAGCTGACGTCCAGCGTACCGTCACTAGTGTGCAGCGTAACAGCGTGGAAGAGGCCATCGACGGTGAGGTTACCGTCGCTGGTGCGGGCCTCAATGGCACCAGAGGCATTGGTGATCTTCACCTGACCATCCCCGGACTTGATGCGCAGATTGCCCGACACATGATCGAGCGTCAGGTTCCCATCGCCAGTCGTCAGACTCAGGTCGCCCTGCAAGCCGGATAGAGTTACATTTCCGTCCGAGGTCCTGGCTTGCAGAGTGAGCTGTGAGGGGCTTTCGACCGTCACCTGGGTTTGCTGCTTGTGCCAGGCGATGTGAGCGCCCATGTGCGGCAGCTCCTTGAGGAGAAAGTGTACCTCATCCCCGGTTTGGCCCTCCTCCAGGCGATAGTCGCTCAGCTTCCGCCCCACCACTTCGACGTGAATCCGGATTTCATGGCAGTCTCCACAGGGATGAAATTCAACGCCGGCATCCGAGGTTTCGAGGATAAGCGTGGGCGTGCCCGTGACCGGATAGGTCCTGGACCAGGAGTGATCGGGGTCTTGCGCGAGGCCATTCAACGGGGAGAGAACGGCGAGCGCGGCCAGTGCCAGAGCATAGTTCGTCTTCATGGCAATGTGTACGGAGCCGATCCGCTAAAGGTTCCTTGAAATATCGGGATATCTTGAAGGGGAGAAGATACGGTGACATGAGTCCTATTCACGATTAAGGGTGTAGAACACTTCAGCTGCGAGCATATTGCGATTCGGCAGGCGGCTGGTAGCTGATTGCCAACTGCGGTGTCTCCAACCGCTGGTTCAGCTTATGCCTTGAATGCAGACATGCCTCCAAAACGCCAGTCGTCAGCAGCGTACGCTCCACCGGATAGGCCTCGCTTCCGCTGTGGAACGTCTGCTCGATTTTCGCGGCCAGGCAGGCGGAGTCCGTTACGTTGGGAGGAGGCGGCAGGAAGAACTGGGTCGACACCAGGCCGTGGCCCGCTACCCTCGCCGAGATGTTGTAGTCCATGATGGCGCCATTGAGCATGAGCAGCGTGGCGCGCGTACCGTCGTTGTACTCAATGCAATATGCGGCCGGGTTCTTGACCAGTTGCGGCAGAACGCCGGAGGCTACCAGGTCCTGGGTGCGGCCGTCGAGCACGGTCAGGCCCATCGGTGTGTCACTCCGCGATAGGGCGGAGCTCAGCAGATCCTTAGACCAACGACCCGCGTCCCCAGCCACCCAGACATCGTCGCCCTCCAGCAACTGCACCGCCTTCACCCCAGTCTCGCCTCCCTTGCGGCGCTCCAGCATGCACTGCAGGGCTTCGAGCGCATCGAAATCCATGCCGTCGAATCCGCCCACACCGACCATCACTGCCTCTTGCACCTCGGCACCCAACGGGATATCCACGTCTGGCAAGCGCCAGGTAACGGGGAACGAGGAGCCGGCCAACAGCGGGAAGCGCAAGCGGTTGGCGATCTTCACCATGGTTTGCGCCTGCTCGAAGCTGAAGGAAAGCTGCTTGTGGTTGAAGTAGGGAACTGCTCGCTTCTCGTCCTCAAAGACCTGGGCGCACTGCTGAAAGAAATCGTAGCTGGGCAGCAGAATCTGCCCGCGGTCGTTGCTTGGATAGTCATCCTGCTCCACGATCGTCAGCACCGCGTCAACGGCGAGGCGGTCTCCCCCACAACGCAACGCCTCGGGAATGTTGCTGCACAGACGGAAGCCGAATTGCTGCGCGCGGGCTCTGCTCAAATCGGCCGTGGGTTCCGGTTTCTCAGCGGGCTCAGGTTTCTCCGCCGCAGGCTGCGTCTTCACGCTGCGGTCCCGGCCCAGGCCGCCCGCTATTCCTTTGGATGAACTGGAAGGCGCAACTTTGGTTCCCGCCATCGCAAGCTGGTAGGGCGAGGGCGCAGCATCTCTCTGGCGCTCCAACTGATCCACATAGACGGAGACCACTTGCACATTGGGCATGTGCCATTCGCCCTCGTATTGATAACCCAGCAGAAAGCGGTCAGCGAGGGTTTGCATCTGCGACTGGTGGCGATACACACTGCCGAGGATCGCCAGGCGCAGCGGGCGCTGCGCGGGCGCCTGCTGGCCCCAGAGTTGGGGGCGATACGCCAACATCGCCGTGGACAACGCGGAATATTCTACAAAGCGGCGGCGGGTCAGCATTAGCTCCTCCAGTAAGTGGATTCAGGGTTGGGCTGGTAGTGCACGGCCGCCAGGTTCGGGGTCTCCAGGCGCTTCATACCCTGGAACCCGCTATCGACGCCGGCCAGCAGCAGGCCGCTGGTCAGCAGCGTTCGCTCGATGGGATACTGCGCCTTGCCGGTGAGGAACATCTGCTCGGCGTTGTTCACCAGCGGGCTGAAGAAACTTGCCAACGTGGTGCGGCCGTCCGGCATGGGCAAATACATCTGGGTGGAGAAGGGTTTCGCCTGCCCCTCGATGGCCGCCGCAAAGGTGAAGTCGCGCACCAGGCCGTTCATCAGCAGCATGGTGCAGCGCAGGCCGTCGCGATGTTGATAGTGGTAGGCAACCGGATCGGGCACCAGGGCGCGCATCTGCTCGAGGGTAGGGAACATATCGGTAAAGCTCGCACTCGCCGGCGCCAGGGTGGAACTGCGGCACAACGCCGCTTTGACCAATGCCTCCGACCACACGCCCTGCTGCCAGGCTGTCCAGAAGGTGTCGCCGCGATAAGTCTGCAGCCACTCGACCCCGGTTTCGCCGCCCTTGCGTCGCTCCACCATGCAGTGGATGGTTTCCAGCCCGTGGAAATCGTAGCTGCCCATGCCGCCGTAGCCGACGGAGACAGCTTCGTGTGCGGTGGCGCCCAAAGGAAACTCCACCGAGGGAATTCTCCAGGTCACCGCCAGGCTCGACCCTCCCTGGAGGGGAAAGCCCATCTGGTGGGAGGTGTCGACCATCTGCTTCGACCAATCCCACCGGTACGAGAGCTCTTTGTCGTTGAAGTAGGGAACGGAGCGGCCGCTGTCGTGGAAGACCTTGGTGACTTGTTCGAAGAATTCGAAGTGGGGATGCTTCATGATCCCCGTTTCGGTAAGAGGATAGGTACCGTGCTCGCCGACCACGACCACTCCATCGACCGCGAGCTTGCTGGTGCCGAGGGTCAGGGTTTCCGCGATGGTGGGGTAAAGCTTCATCGTGGGATGCCGGTCCAACCTCTCCTGGGTCAAATCACCCTCGCCCCGTTGATCCACATAGAGCGATACCACCTCCATCGCCGGATGGTGGTAAGTGCCGGCCCATCCGTAGCCATCGAGCAAGCGGTCCACCACGTGTTGGCCGTGCAGTAATCTCTTATAGGCGGTGATCACGGCAGCGAGCCGGGGGCGACTGGCAGACGTCGTATTCTGAGGCATGAAGCACATCCTCCGGGGGTCGGTTGTTTGCTCGGTTGGTTGCGTGCGACTGTAGCAAAGATGCCTGTATCAACATCCTGGAGAAGCCAATGCTGACTCGCCGTCAATTCCTCGGTTACGCCGCGCTGGCGCCCGCTGTGTTGAGCCGCACCCTCTGGGGCGATCCTCCCTTTACGGGCTCCGCGCCCGATCAGGCGGCCCCCCAGATCTCTGCGCGTGCATGGGCCGTGCATAAGCGGGCGCTGGTATTCGACGGCCACGTTCACGCGCTAGACCGCGAGTTCTATCACGGTGGCAGTATGGGCACGCGCAAGCCGGATGGGCAATGGGATCTGCCGCGCGCGCGGGAAGGCGGAGTCAGCGCGTTTTTCCTCTCGGTGTTCATACCCGAAGAGTACTACCCTGGGCGATTCGAGACCAAGCAGGCGTTCCGCCGGGTCGATCACGCGCTGCGCCAGTTGCAGGAGAACAGCGGCCAGGTTGCGTTGGCGTTGAACGCCGACGATGTGGAGCGCATCCATGCCCAGGGGAAGATGGCCGCGGTGCTCGATATCGAGGGCAGCTACGATCTGGATGGGGATCTGGGGGTTTTGCGCGACCTGTACCGCCTGGGACTGCGTTCGGCGCAGCTTTCAGCGCATAACTGGAACCAGAATTATGCCGACTCCTGTTGCTCCCCGGCCAAATGGAATGGCCTCACCCCGCATGGCCGTGACGTCATCCGCGAGATGAACAGGCTGGGCATGGTGATCAACGTATCCCACTCCTCAGACGACACGATTTCCCAGGCCATCGACGTGAGCGACGTCCCCGTCGTCGCAACGCACCACGGGCTGCGCAGCGTCAACGATATTCCTAGAAATATGCCGGACTGGCTGCTCAAGAAGCTGGCGGCCAAAGGCGGTGTCTTCGGCTTCCAGATCGGCAGTGAGTTTAACTATCCCAAGGAGTACGCATACCTCACCGCGCACCAGAAGAAAACCTTTTGGGACACCACCAGTATCCCCGACCGGGTGAAGGGCAAGACGATCTATGAGGTGGACCAGTTGGTAGCGCCACAGTTCCCAATGCTGGGCGCCCAGGTGCCGGACTCGGTCATGATGACGGTAGACGACTGGGTAGCTGTGGTGGATCGAGCCATCCAACTCGTGGGGGAGGATCACGTAGCGATCGGCACCGACTTCGACGGTGGACCGACGCTGGCGCGTGGCATGCGCGACGTCCGCGATCTGCCCATGATCACCCAAGCTATGCTGCGCCGCGGTTATTCATCGGAGCGCATCGACAAGTTCTGGGGCGGCAACCTGCTGCGCGTGTTTCGTCAGATCACGCAGAACCGGGCCTGAAACTCCTAAAAGACTGGATTCGCGTGAAACGTATCCCGGTGGGTTTTAGCCTCTTCCTGGCTGCCATGCGCCATCAGATACACGAATGCATTGGCGAACGCCGGGTTTGTTTGGGCGAACCTTGCATCCTGGGGTACCCAGTACTTGACCACATCGAGACCGTGTCTGGCTTGCAACCTGGAAGCGCTGCAAGAGCGTTCTTTCAGGGTCGGCACCTTGCCCGGCACCGCATGATGGATCTCCCGTTGGAAAGCGCGGTGGCTATCTGCCCAAGCCGCTTTTAAATGCATAAAATGAGCGGTCAACAATGATCCAAGTGCAAAGTAGACCAGGGCGGTCCCAAAAACAATCCATCGTGGTGGCAGGGATGATTCATGGTTCATTCTCATGGGGCCGTTCTCCTCGATAAGTAGCCGATACAGGCTCCTCCTCGTAGTAAGTGGCAATTTCCATGCCAATCCCGGCGGGACCAAAACTGATGAGTCTTCAGCATTTTCGCGTGGAAGATCGAGACCTACCCTGAGAACGAGTGTCCGGAACCATGGATGGGCGTCCGGAACTGGACAGAGGCCGGCGATCAGGAGAATTGTTCATCAGATCTGTGAAATTACTTTTTGCGGGACAGCACATGAAGCTTTCGCTGACCCTAAGAGCCCTGGGGAAGACACTGTCGAACGAAGGGCGCGGCTTCAGCCTCCTAAGATTTCCCTTACCTTACAGGCTGCGGAAAAACTCATGCTTTGTATCAGGGCACGACTTTAGTCGTGCCGTAAGTGATTGAAAATACGCTGGGCTTTAGCCCCTGAGGTACGGCTTTCCTACCCAATGGCGAGTTTTTCCGCAGCCTCTTTAGCCGCCGAGGTACGCTTTCGAGACCTATAGGGCAAAGTCATATCTTTTCGCCTTTGAGTTCTCCATAGAAGATTGGAAAGACATACCTCAGGGGCTAAAGCCCTCATCAGCACAAGTGCTTTGGCACGGCTGAAGCCGTGCCCTTCGTTCATCAACGCAACTCGAAAACTGTTTGCCAGTTAGACAACACCCGATAAACAGCAGGAACCTGATTTTGTTCGCCCAAGCTCTCGTCAAAGCAATCAACAAGTTACATCGTCAGAAAACAACTTCATCCGCTATTTGGACAGCCCTGATTGTTCATCTCCGCACCCCTCGCGCATTTCAGACCGACATGATGCCGACCATATTCCACATCATTTGTGTGAGGGCGGCGTCGATTTCGTTCGATGGTTGCGATCGGGTGTTGGTGAGGACGGCCGAACACACGCCCTTTGCCGTGCGGGCCATCATGGTGGTAGACCCGGGCAGGCTGCCGTTGTGCCACCAGTTTCCGGCTCCGTTGTCGTCAACCATCCAGCCGCGGGCGTAGCGTGCCTGACCTTGCGGGTAAGCGGGCGCTGGGGTAGTCATGGTCTGCACAGTTGCCGGCTTGAGAAGGGCGGGGATACCGGGTGCGCCAGCGACGTGGTTGAGGAACTGAACGAGCTGGGTGGAAGAGGCGATCCATCCGCCGGCTGAGTCCATCCGGGTGATGTTGATCTTGTACGGGTCTTCGCTGTACTGGCCGTAGTAGACGACCTCGTTGGCCGCCCGCTGGCTCTCTTTGTTGGCGGCGATCTGCATGGTGGAAATGCCGCACGGCGCGAGGATGTTGGCCTGTACGTAGGATGCATAAGGCTGGCCGGTGACCTGCTCGATCACCCGGCCGAGAATGCAGTAACCGAAGGGCGAGCAGGCCCAGTGGGTTCCGGGTGGGCTGGTCAGGGGCAGGTTCGCGATGGTCTCGGTAAGGAGTTTGGTCTGATCCCAGGAGGGGTTGCGCATCATGGGGTCGGTGGAGTCGTTGGGCCACCCGCCGGAGGTGTGGGTGAGGAGATGGTCCACGGTGATATCGGTGATGTACTGCTTGTAGGGCGGCTTGCCGTATTTGGTGCCCAGAACGCCGGTGGGGCCGAAGATCTTGTCGGTGAGGCTCAGCTGGCCTTGTTCTATGAGCGAAAAGATCGCGACCGAGGTGATGGGCTCGGTGACGGACGCAATCCGGAAGAGGCTGGACTGTTGGACCTGCATGAGATGCTGGCGGTCGCCCATTCCCACGGCTTCGTCATAGACGAATTGGCCGTTGCGGGAGATAGCAATCGAACTGGCGGGGACGGCGAATTGCTGGCGGAAGGCCATGGCCATGCGACCGATCTCGCCGCGCTGCTGGCCGTTGGGTCCTCCGTATTGTGGTTGCGCGGCCAGCAAAGTGGGGAGTGGGATGGTGCTCGCGGCGGAGGCGAGAAGGCTTTGGAGAAGGCAGCGGCGAGTGAGGGACCGGTTTGGCATAGGATCGAGTTCGTCCTTTTGTAACATCGCGAGGAGTTTGGCTTGAGAATCCGAATTTTATCCGTTCGCGAGAAGAGGTGAAAGAGATTGAACATTGCTGTAGATTTTCTCCAACGAAGTGAGTGATCGGAGGATGTGTGAAGACGCATTTCTATGCGGTTCTTTTGGTTTATTTTGGATTGATGGCAGGCAGTGCAGCATTCGCGCAGCAACCGCCTCCACAGCAACTGCCTGCCAGTGTTTCCGGTAAGTGGACCTTGTACTGCAAGGATCCCAACGGAACAACCTCCGCGAAATACCTCGACCTGCAGCAAAAAGGGGCAGCCATCACAGGCCATTTCAAAGGGCCAAATCAGTCCGGTGGTGTGGAAGGCACGATCAATGAACAACACCTCGTGGTGCGAACCAAGACCCGAAACGTGCTGACCTTTCGAGGCAGGGTCGATGGACCCAGAGTTCAGGGCGTGGTTCAGGGCTCAACGTTCAATGGCACCTTTCATGACCGGGGTGGCACGGGATCGTTCCAGGGGCAGCGATCGAATTGAAGGGCAGTCGCCGGTAAAAGGTGTGACGTTATAGAGTGGGCCGAACGGTTCGGTGAAGGTTCCGTTTGTCCGCCCTTTTAACTTTCAGCAAGCAACACGCTTGTATGATGTGTGCGTGGACGCAGATTATTTAAGTGGCATGAAGACTCAAGTTGCGGTGTTTCCAAGGACTGACTTTTGCCTTTCCGACGACGGCCTCAGATTGCCCTACTGGTTCTTATCGCAGGTATATGGCTCAGCGGCCTTGCCATGGCGCAAGCCAACAAGAGCTTGTCGGCAGGGCCTGGCGCCAAGGCCAGTTCCGCGCAAAATTCAGCGGTGGTCGCCGGCAAATTGCGCTCAATTGTGGATGCCGGGCGGCTCGGCGAGCTTCGTTGGCCCACCTTCACGAACTACCAGACGCAACTCGTAAGCTTCTATCGGCCCACAGGATATCAGCGTGCGTGGGTGCGCAATGGCGAGCCTACGACGCAGGCGGTCGAGCTGGTGCAGATTTTGCAGCAAGCCGATGGAGAGGGTCTTCGTGCGGAAGATTACGACGCATCACGGTGGGCCGACCGCCTGGCATTGCTCAGGGGTCCGCACGAAGAGGCGGAGGAAGCTCGCTTCGATGTTGCCCTGACCGTCTGTATCATGCGCTATCTTTCCGATTTGCATGTGGGAAGAATCAACCCACAGCATGTGGGTTTCGAGTTTGACGTCGCGCAGAAGAAACTCGACTTGCCCTATTTTGTCCGCCAACGGCTGGTTAGCGGATCCGGTCTACCAGCAGAAGTGGCTGCGCTCGAGCCGTCTTTCCCAGGGTACCAACGGTTACGCGATGCTTTGCAGCACTACATGCTATTAGCGAAACGCGATGATGGAGAAAAACTGCCTGACCCCGGTCAGTTGTCTCCAGGCGGGCAGTACGCCGGCGTACAACGGCTGGCGCGCTTGCTGCGATTGTTGGGCGACCTGCCGGATGGGGTCACGATTCCGCCGGACTCAAAAGTTTATGAGGGAGCTCTGGTGGACGCGGTGAAGCATTTCCAAACCCGCCATGACCTGCGGCCGACTGGCGCATTGGACGTGGATACGCTTTATGAGCTGAATGTGCCGCTGAGCCAGCGTGTGCAGCAGATGTGCCTTGGGTTGGAGCGATATCGCTGGTTACCTTACAACGCTAAGAAACCGGCCATCGTGGTGAACATCCCGGAGTACCGTTTATTCGCCTTTAACGAAGGAGGTCAACTGGCTCTCACCATGAAGGCGAATGTTGGAGACGATTTCGATTTCCAGACGCCGACTTTTGAAAAAAACATGGTGTACCTGGTTTTTCGTCCGTACTGGTACCCTCCGCCAAACATCGTGCGCAGGGAGATCCTGCCGGAATTGGCAGAAGATCGATCGCTTGAAGACAACGACGTGGAACTGGTGAGCGCGGACGGGAAGGTCACGAGTTCCGGCACTCTTAGTTCCACTATGCTGGCGCAGGTGCGAGCCGGAAAGCTAACGCTACGGCAGCCACCCGGTCCGGATAACGCACTCGGCTTGGTGAAATTTATCTTTCCGAATGCACACCACGTCTATATCCACGATACGCCGGAGAGCATACATATGTTTTCCGAGGACGAACGGACCTTCAGCCACGGGTGTATCCACGCGCAGGAGCCGGCCAGGCTCGCTGCGTGGGTGCTGGGCAGATCGCCGGGTTGGGATCTGGAACGGGTTGAGTACGCCATGAAAAAGGGCCCGGATAACGTGCGGGTGAATTTTGCTTCGCCTATTCCAGTGCTCATCATTTATCAAACTCTTGTGGTTGCGGAGAACGGAGAGGTTGAGATCTTTGAAGATATTTATGCACACGACGTCAAGCTGGAAGAGGAGCTGAGCAAGGGATATCCGTACCAACCGCGAGGGAAGGCTGCCACCGGCGGTGGAGCGTAAGGATGACTCGCGCTTCGCGTGCTAGGGCTCAATCAGGATGGGTGTACCGTCTGCCACCGCGCGCCATATTTCCTCCATCTCTTCATCGCTGACGGCAATGCAACCATCGGTCCAATCGCCTGGTTGCCGGCCCGGACCGTCGAAACCATTGGGCTGGCCATGAATAAATAGATCCCCACCGGGCGGTACACCCAATCTTTTTGCGCGCTCCAGATCTTTCTGGTTCGGATACGAGATGTGAATAGACTTATAGAACTCGCTTTCCGTATTGTGCCAATCCAGCATGTATGCGCCTTCGGGTGTCCGGTGATCGTCTTCCCTGAGCTTGGGACCGACCGGCCTGATTCCCAGCGAGACGCGGTACGTCTTCAACACGTGATTGCCTTTGATCAGATAAAGCCTTCTACGGTGCTTCAAAACAAGCACCTTATCGGCCGTGGCTGAGGCGGGTAACCAGTGGACGGTTGCGCCAAGGTCTTGCACGGTCAGTACCAGGAGAGCAGCAAGCGGTAGAACGGCCAGCGTCGTTTTCTTCACCGGTCACATCCTACTTCTCGTGCAGTATCAGAACAAGAGAGGACCGGGACACTGACCTAAAGGCGAGAGCCCTTCTGGGGAAGTTGGGAAATTGGGAAGACGACGGGACAACTCCCAATCTAGTGCACATCCTGGGTCTACGCATCTGGGTCGGCTTATGAACTTGGGTTGTCCGTCATCTGGTCGCGTCCTGGGCGCTCTCCCCAAGGATGTCGTACTGGGACTCTTTAGCGCCGGTCCGGACATGCACACGTTTCCCATCGTTCCAGACCGCCACCGCAGCACCTGCCGGCTGCTTCCAGAGAGATTCGTGATGAGGCCACGTCCCGTAAGGAATCAGCGTGTAGACCGTTTCCCCAGCTTTCACGGTGTAGACGAGGGTTTCCGCGTCATGACAGGTAGTCGTGCTGCTACCGTACACGGACGACCCATCGCAGTTCATGCGGACAGATTCCGCGTGAGTTTCCTGGAAAATGGCGTTCTGATACGCCGGGACGGACCTGTCTTTGGCCGACGCTGTGGAGCAGAGGATGAGCGCGACTAGCAGAGTTTTCACGTAGAAGCCTCCTGCCGGTTCTACATTGCCGGAGACAAGCTGGGCTGTAGCACTTTTGACTCATTACTTCCGTTCCTTTGGAAGCGCGGGGCGATCTCAACAATAGGTCCCACTCGCTCGGGACTGTGACTGCGTCCTTTCCGTGCGTTCGCGCACGCTGATTGCCGGGCGGTTCACTCGTAATGCATGAATAGGTAGAATTCTCTTTGGGATGGAAGAGGTGATCCGCATGCGCGTCGCACGAGCAAGTATGGTCTTGATCCTGGCGCTGTGTTGCGCCGGCTTACATGCCGATGAGAGTGATCCGCAAAAGATAACCATGGTGGGAACGCTCCACCGCGCGATGGCCGTCGGGGCCGAATCAACCGGTTGGATGGTACAGGTCGAATCCGAAACCATCATCGACGGTAAACCCGTCAGCTCGATTGAAGTAAGTGATACCCGTAAGCCCAGGCAGCTGGAGGGTTTCGAGAACAAGCGCGTGAAGATCGCCGGTAAGGTCGTCTACCGTCACGGCGTCGAAACCGGAACCCAGCCCTATGTCGAGATCACGACCATCAAAGCGGCCCCAGGGCCCAACCGGGACAAGCCCTAAAAAGCTCACCGGCGACTGACCTTTGGAGGCAAGACATGAAGGCGTCTGTGCTTTATCGAATTGCCGCTGTTCTCATCGTGCTTTTTGACATCGGACATACATTTGGTTTTCGCCAGTCCGATCCCAGTTGGGGAGTGGGGGCACTGATTGGCTCCATGCAGTCGATTCACTTCAGCGTGCAAGGGTTTAGCCGGACTTATTGGGACTTGTTTGTGGGAGCCGGATTCTTCATCTCGGTGTTTCTTCTATTCGCGGCTTTTGTGGCGTGGCAGCTCGGCGGTCTTTCAGCAGAGACTTCGGCGCCCATGCGCCGCATTTCGTGGGGACTTGCCCTTTGCTTTGTCGCGCTGACGATTTTGAGCTGTGGGTACTTCTTCTTTTTACCTATCTTATTCTCAGTGCTGATTACGGCTTGCCTGGTTGCCGCGACATGGCGTTCTGCGAAGCCAATCTGAAGTGGTTGGGGCCTAGTGCGGTGACATGACTTTGGTAAATTTAAGTCTAGACGCGTGCAGGGCGCGTCCTGTCCGCGGAAAGGGCCGCGCCCACCTGCTGCTTTGAGGCTCACTGTCTGTCGACCCTCTTTCGCCTGTCATGCGGACCGGGCATACGAAGGAGGCAGTCTTGAACCTTGAACAACAGAAGAAGCAGGCCCGGGATCTCTTGCGAGCAATCCGGTCTGGGAACGCGGACGCTTTCTCCCGGCTGCGGCGCCACCATGCGCGCTGGGCAGCGGTAGACGAAGGGGCCGTGCGCCAGCTTGTCTCTCTGCACGACGCGCAGTTCGTACTCGCTCGTGAACAAGGGTTCGCAAGCTGGCCCAAACTCAAGGCCTACGCCGAGCCGTCTTCGCGGTCGAACCACACTCGATTGTTCGTCGCGGATGTAGCCTGGATCACGGACCGTGTTCACGGTTTGCTGCGTACGCGCTCTTCGGCCGGTCCAGCGGCCCTGGAACAAATTCGAGAATGGCACCCGCAGTTTTCCGATCGAAGCGACGAGGAGATTCGGCAAGCTCCCTTCACCGAGGAAGATGCCCGGTTAGTCTACGCGAGAGAGCACGGCTTCGAAACCTGGGACGACCTGATAACCCGGGTGAGCCATCTCGCCTCGAACCCAGCCGCAGCCACCAGCGAACCGTTCATGGCTGCATTCGCCGCATTGCAGTCGGCCGAAGCTGCTGGTTTTAAAGCCTTGCTCCGCAGCAACTCACGCCTGGCCGGCGAACGCGGGACAAATGGCAACACTCTGCTGAACCTAGCTGTCAGCTTCGCGAGCAGGCCTGATTGGAAGGGCGGCCTGTCTCCCATCGAGGCCGTGCTGGCGGCGGGTTCCGACGTCAATGAGGGCAACGATCGCGGCTGGACGCCGCTCCATGCGGCCGCCTATGCCAACCAGCCGGAGATCGCAGCTTTGCTGATCGAAAAAGGCGCGGCCCTTGATGCGGAGGCGCACGGTGCGGGTGGCACTCCGTTAATCGCTTCGCTGTTCTGGGGACATCGCGAGGTGGCCGATTTGTTGGGGCCGCCATTCGGTGGCTCCAAACAACCTTCGCGCTGCTGCCGGGCTCGGCATCCCAGATTTGGTGGATGCCTGCTTCCAAGCCGATGGCAGACTCACTCCCGAAGCTTGCGCCGCCAGAGGCTTCTACCGCCCGCACAGCGGTTTTCCGGACTGGCAACCTTCGACAGATCCGCAGGAGGTTCTCGACGAAGCACTTGTGTGGGCTTGCAAGAGCAATCGCTTGCCGGTGTTGGAGCGGCTCGTGAGAGCGGGCGCGCGTTTGAACGCCGATCCGTATCGAGGGACGCCGCTGATCTGGGCTGCGGCGTGCAACCGTGCGGAAACCGTCGCATGGCTATTGGATCGCGGCGCGAACATCAATCAGAAGGGCACGTTTGGCGGGCTCACGCACGGGCAGGGAATCACAGCTCTCCACCTGGCTGCCCAGAACGGACATATGCCAGTGGTTAAGCTCCTGATCGAGCGCGGCGCGGATCCATCCATCAAAGACGATCTCTACCAGTCGACTGCCGAGGGTGGAGCAAACTATTTCCGCCGGAACGAAGTTCGAGACTACCTGCGCTTGCTGGCGCGTAGTTAGAGATCTATTCGGGAACAGAAAGAAATGACCCTAAGCTGATGCCGGCACTCGTATCCTTACCCAAATGAGCGCGCATATGGAGAAATCAAATCTCAGTCTAAGGTTATGTCGAAGTTTTCCAACGAAATTCGTCCCGTATCGAGGAGTTCGATTATCGCTCCATCAATGTCGCGAAACGCTGTTTCCGATAAGTCGGAGCCATCGATCCATTCAAGTACCTGCCGCCTGATATCCATCTCGCTCCAACAGGGAACGAAGATACTTTTAACCCCGATAATTCTGTCAGGAAAAGCCTTGGAGATCACCACGGGACTCTTACCTGACGCCAACTTGCTTAGGTCGATCATCGTTCAAAGGCGGTTGCGCAAGCCACGTCTTAGCTTACCAAGGCAATGGCAGCAGCAGAACACAAAAGTCAACCGAATCCATGGCTAAGTCTCATCGATAACTCGCAAAGCAAATGCATCGACGCGTTTACTCGCCTACCAGAACCATTAAGTGTGACTGGACATGCGTCAAGTAAGCCAAAGGCCACTGTAGAGGCTGGGATGAAAAGTAACCAAGAATAACCAAGAGTAACCCGATGCAAAAGGTTCCACTGCTATTCGCTGTTCATTCGGGTACGTTACGTCTGCCCCCAGTTTTCATACCGCTTTAAAATACCGTCCTCTATTCCCCGAGTATGATGCTGGAACTCATAAGAATCGTCCTGGAAGACTGACCAACCTTGAACGCATAACTGCCCTTGCAGAGCTTCCAGCCATGGCTCTCCGCGCTCCAGCCAGCAAGGCTATTGAGCGGTATTTGAAGAGTGACCGTTCTCGTCTCGCCGGAATTCAGAATCACCTTCTCGAATCCCTTCAGTTGAGAAGGGGGCTCTTGCGCACACTGGGGCTCACCCACATACACTTGCACGACATCGGATCCTGTGCGGTCGCCGACGTTCTTTACCGTAACGCTGACGGACACCGCATCACCGATGCGTTTCACATGCAGACCGCTGTACTGAAACTTTGTGTACGAAAGGCCAAAGCCGAAAGGGAACAGGGGAGTCTGCTGATGCTGATCGTACCAACGATAGCCAACCAGAACTCCCTCGTTATATTCTGCTCTCTCATTTACCCCTGGGTAGGCCACTGCATCCACGCCCGGCCCTTGATCGGGGGATGCCGGGAAAGTCATGGGCAAACGCCCACCTGGATCTGCGTCGCCAAAAAGCACCGCGGCAATGCCGGCGCCACTCTCCTGCCCCGGGTACCAGGCTTCCACAACCGCATTCACTTTATCCAGCCAGGGCATAGCCACTGGTGTAGAAGTATTCAGCACCACTACGGTATGCGGGTTGTGCGCAGCCACCGCCTCAATCAAGGTGTCCTGATTGCCTGGCAGTGGCAAAGATGTCTTGTCCATGCCCTCCCCGAGTTGCTCACCGGCGAACACCACGGCAATATCTGCCTCCCGCGCGGCCTCCATAGCAGCAGCCATCTCGTCAGGATGGGGAGGATACCATCCCAAATGGAGCGCACTCCCCAGCAACGCATAGTTATTTGAGTGCTCGAGCACCAGCTTTACCCGCGTGCCGGCCGTAAGGTGCGCGCTCCCGAAAGCGACCGACCGGAAATTAACCTTCTGTAACTGGGCCACTATTTTTCCATCGATCATGAGTTTTGCTGTTCCCGCTCCGTCGAGCGAGAACATGTACTCCCCGGTGGAGGGTGGCGTGAGCGTTCCCGTCCAGCGCGCCGACCACGACAACTTAGGCGGCCCAAAGGAGAACGTCGTTTGCCCCAACTGTGGCGCCGGGAGGCCGTGAACATCGACGCTCGGGTCGATGCGCGTTACGGCCGGCTCGCCACTCAGGTCCCCGCTGCGGAAATAGGTAGCGATAAACCCATGATCGGGGCCAGAGGACGGGCTGAGCACATCCCCCTCAAGAAGCGGAAGAGCGCGGATGCCCACGCCGGCACTGTGGTAGCTGATCTTCATAGCCGGCCCAGCCCGCGCCGCCAGGGCTTCTGCGGGCGCGCTCATCTTCTCTACGTACACTGTCGGGCCCTCTTCCCCGACGATTGCCTCGGGCCCTGCAGCAACGCCGATGATGGCAATGCTCTTTACTTTCCCGGCAGTGATCGGCAACAGCTGATCCTTGTTCTTGAGCAGCACCGAACTCTCTTCGAGGATGCGCCTGGACAACGCCACATGCTCGCTGGTGGATACGTGCGCAGTGGGTTTGCCGGGAGCCGGTTCATCGTAGATGCCCAGCTTGAAAATGGGGAACAGAACGTCATACAACATTCGGTCGATGGTCTGTTCAGTCAATTGTCCCTTTGCGACCATGTCTTCGAGCAGCTTTTCCGGGCCAACGAAGGTAACGCCGGCCTTGAGTGCGAGCAGCGGATCGTGCAGCGCGAACACAGCATCCGGCGTCACCGCCCCGATGAACCCCCACTGCCTCAGTTGGCCCAGAACTTTTTCGTTGTTGCAGGCAAAGCTTCCATTGATCTGGTTGTAGGCGCACATCGCTGCCGCTGCGCCTGCCGTCTGGATCGCCGAGCGAAAGCCGGGAAAATAGATCTCGTGCAGCGCGCGCTCAGAAATGATCTCGTTGATGCCGGTGAAATCCGGAAAGTGCCCCACGCGATCCGCATCCTGGTTATTTCCGGCGAAGTGCTTGATCATTGCGATCACGTGTTCTTTTTGAATCGCCGCGACCTCCGCGGCCGCCATCTTGCCATTCAGAAATGGATCTTCCCCGAAGGTCTCCGCGGACCGGCCCCAGTGCCAGGTGCGCATGATGTTGAGCGTGGGCCCGACAATTTCGGAACTACCCTTTCCTCGCCACTCCTCTGCGAGTGCCTTTCCGAAATCCGAAGCGCGATTCCGGTCCCAGGTCGCGGCCAGTGCAATCTCGTTAGGAAACGCCGTAACGCCAAGCGCGGAGGGCGGCGGCGGCCCGGGTATGGGGCCCCGTGCGAACCCATTGGGCCCGTCCGCGGGGTTAAGGGAAGGAATCGCGAAGCGATCCGCCTTCGGCCTTTCCATAACGTGGCTGATCTTCTCCTCAAGCTTCATCGCGTGAATCATCTCAAGGGTCCTGCATTCCGCCGTCTGCTGCCGGTCGCGCCACGGCTCAGTAACGGCCGGCGCCTTGCAATTGTCGAGTCGCGAAGCCTCAGGATTCTCACATTGGACGACCTCGCCTCTCAGGGCACATGCAATCGCAAGCAGCCCAAGAATGGAACTCCTCCGCACACTCGATCGGCAAACCGCAAGTATCACCATGATGTAGGCACCCTGGAATCTTATGCCTTGACTGCGCTTAGCAGAGGGGTCATTTTCACCGGGTAAATGGAAGATTATCGATTCGGGCGGGAGCTCGTTAGGCCAGCCGAAGAGTCTGCCGTCAGTCAAGCCGTTTTGGGCCTTTTTGAAGGGCCCGCTGACCATACCACTGAAGCGCCATTGGACTATGACCGCTGCCTATGTAACGTCCGAAATAGAAGCGTCTATCGGTGCGCAATCTCGGTGGTATGAGAGCATCGGTGACTCATCAGACGGAGGCAATCATGAAAAACGTCGGGATAGTGGGGCTTCTTCTCGGAATGGCCCTTAGCGTGTCCGCGCCGGCCCAGGTCTCCGTATATGTCGGAATCACGCCGCCGCCTATACCCTATGAACCGCCTCCGCCTCCGCCTCCCGTTGTCGGGATGGTCTGGGTGGGAGGCTTCTGGGCACCGCAGGGTCACCACTATCGTTGGGTCGCCGGACGCTACGAGCGGCCCCCCTACGCGGGTGCAGCCTGGTCTCATCCACATTACGACCACTATCGGGAAGGGTGGAAATACGATGAAGGGCACTGGGGCCATGAAGACCACGATCACGGCCATGGCCACGGTCACGACTAGCCACCCGTGAACCTCGACTGGTAGCCATACTCGCCAGAGTGCACTTAAAGACGAAGGCCTACCGCGAGTTGTCAGCACTACCTGATTGTCAATGCCGTACCTCCTGTTTTTGTTCTCTGCGCGTGCCTGGGGAGAGACCTCTGGGAGATGGCGCATGACGGCGACACAGGGCAATACCAAGCACAGAGCACCGCGTTGGGCAATCTTCGCAATAACGGGTTTGGTGCTAGCGGGCATATCGATCACGGCGTGTAGTAGCGGCGGTAGCGGATCCTCAACTCCCGCCGCGCCTGCCATGGCATCCGCAACCGTGATGTTAAGCGACCCCGCAACTTGCAGTGGTCCCACCGGTCCTTTCGCCCACGTCTACGTCACCATCACTGATGTCCAGGCGAACATCAGCTCCTCTGCTGGAGACGGAGACAGCGGCTGGACCGATTTGACGCCCGGCCTCTCTTCGCAACCCAAACAAATCGATCTGCTCGGGCAGGCAAATAATCAGTGTTTTCTGGCTACGCTTGGCGATGCACAACAGCTCCAGGCAGGGGTCTATCAACAGATCCGTTTGATCCTGGCGGACAATAGCGCGACCGTCACCAACAATGCCTGTGGCAACTCCACCAACTGCGTCGTTTTATCAGCAGACAGCAGTGTTCACACCCTATTACTTTCGAGCGAATCGAAGACCGGCTTGAAAATTCCTTCAGGGCAGATCGCTTCAGGCGGTTTCACGGTCGCGGCTGGTCAAACCAAAGATCTGGATATTGACTTCAATACCTGTGCATCCATCGTGCGTGAGGGCAATGGCCAATACCGGTTGAAGCCCGTTCTTCATGCCGGAGAGGTTAGCGCCACGTCCACTTCGATCAACGGCAAGATCCTTGATGGTGCAACCGGGAACCCCGTGAACGGGCAGGTGCTGGTCGCCCTGGAGCAAAAAGATGCTACGGGGGTGGACCGGATTACGATGGCGACGCTCGCCGGAAGTGACGGCTCATTTGTCTTCTGCCCAATTCCAAGCGGAACCTACGACATCGTGGTGGTCGGGGACCGCTCTGACGGCACGGCTTATCAGCCATCCATCGTGACCGGGGTCGCCAACGGTCAGACCATCGGAACGGTCAACCTGCATGCTCCGAGTGGGGGGGCGACCGGCGTGGTCCAATTCGCAGGCGCTGTTTCTTCGCAGAACAGCGCTAGCCAGGGAACCTCTATTGATGCACAGTTGAGTGCGCTCGAAACCACGGCAGGCGGGGCTACCTTCACCATCCCAATGCTTCCGAATGCCCAACAGCCCTCGGCCACGCTCGCGCTGGAGACAACGGCCTCGTCCACTTGTACCCCAGGCTCAGACTGCGTGACCTATGCCATGATGCTGCCATCAGGCGGACCGTTTCTAGGCGTCTACTCGGCCAATGGGATTACGCTCTCCCAAGCCTCTCAGCAGGCAAACTATGTTCTGGACGGACTGGCGTTTGTTCCGTCCTCAGGCGGAACTGCGGACTGCAACCCGGCGGAGCAGAAAACGCAGTCTTATATGCCGCCAGTGCCGGGAGGCTCTGTCGTAGCCCAGCCCCTGGCATTTACGCAGTGTCAATAACCTTTAGTCACAGCACGGTAGTAGAACCTGCCCGACATAAGGGGCGAGGCGTGAAACTGCGGCCAAAGGATTAATCCATGATAGACACTGACCAGGGGTTTATGAGAAATCATGATCGCCATCGGTAGACCCAGCGCAAGGTACAGCGGATAGTCAGGCTTACCCCCAGCTTCTTTTGTGTTGACGATAGAATTGTTCGACTTCACTTCAGGAGCCCGCTTCATGCCCGTCACGCTTCGCTGTATCACTCTTCTGTTTCTGGCGGGCTCCTCTGTGCTCGCTGCCCAATCCACCCCGCAGCCCACCTCCGCCTCCACGGCAGCCACGCGGGATACCAGCTACATCGACGCGCAGGGCACCGCCTACGTTACACGCGTCGTGCCAGTCCCGCCTGACCTTAGCCCGCAAGCCCGCAATTTTCTCATCCGAAGAACCCCTGATCAAGGTCCTCCGGAGTCTCTCGAACAGCGCAGAGCCCGCACGGACGCGTGGGCCGAGCACGCGAAAGCCGCCTGGACCAAGCTGTGCCCGAATACCATCACCGAATCGACCATTGCCGGTGTCCCGGTCCGTATCGTGACTCCATCCAACTTATCCAGCAGTAGCCGCGACAAGGTTCTTCTCAACCTGCACGGAGGTGGCTTTAACTCTGACTCGGGCTCGTTCACCGAAAGCATCCCCATCGCCGGCTACACCGGAATTAAAGTCATCGCCGTGCTTTACCGCCTCGCCCCGGAACATCCCTTTCCCGCCGCAGTCGACGATGCAGTTGCCGTCTATCGGGAACTGCTCAAGACCTACAAACCCGGCCACATTGTTCTCTATGGAACATCCGCTGGGGCCGTGCTCACCGCGGAGGTGGCGGTGAAACTAAAATTGCTCGGCCTTCCTCTGCCTGCTGCCCTTGGCATCTTCAGCACGCTCGATGGGTTCGCGCAGGTGGCCGACTCCCAGGCTATCTACACCCTTCAGGGATTCGCAGGCCATCTTGATCCCCCCGACGGCGGCATGCACGACCCCTACTATGTTGGGTCTGCCAATCCGAAAGATCCGGTGCTGTCACCCATCTACGCGGATTTGCACGGCCTGCCGCCCACTCTCTTCGTCACCAGCGGCCGGGATGCCCTGCTCAGCGGAACCGCCAACTTGCACCGCGCCTATCTGCGCGCCGGCGTCGATGCACGCCTGGTCCTCTTTGATGCGCTTCCTCACGCCTTCTGGTACGACGCGTCCCTGCCTGAGTCCATCGAGGCCAACCACATCATGGCAAACTTCATGCTAAGCCAACTTGCAAAGTAAACTCACCACCATTGCACCTACCGGTCACGCTACGTCGCCGAAAAAGTCCATCGCGTTCGCCGGTACCGCAGAGCACCCTCGCAATTGCCAGCCACGCCATCAGCCCTGCGAGGCCCCCTTCATCTGTCTCAAGAGCCAGATCCTCGCCAATGCCCAATGTCGCTTAACGGATCGCGGAGACATCTTCAGGATGTCCGCGATCTCTTCAACAGAAAATCCGCCGAAATAGCGCAACTCCACGACTTTCGCTTGCTGCGGATCTGCTGCTTCAAGGTTGGTTAGGGCTTCATGCAACGCCAACACTTCCTCTGAGCGCTCGCTCGAAATCACCGGGTACTCTTCCAGCTCAACCCGCTGAAGGCCTCCTGCTCTCATCTCGGCGTTGTGTGCTCGTGCATGGTCGACGAGCAGCCGGCGCATGACGTTCGCGGCCACTCCAATAAAATGCTGGCGGCTTTGCCAATCGACGCTATCGCGCGCAAGGCGCAGATACGCCTCGTTGATGAGAGCAGTCGGCTGTAAGGTGTGGTCCGATCGCTCCCGCTGCATATACGTCCTGGCTAACCGGTGAAGTTCGTTGTAGACCAGGGGCAATAGTTTTTCTGCCGCAGATTTGTCCCCGCCTTTCATCGCCTTCAACAGAAGCGTAACTTCCCCAATATCTTCAGACATGATTGAGCCACTCTTGGCTGACCAAACGGCTTACCAGGCTAAGCCGGTTCTTCAACGGCAGGCCCGCCTTGCCGCCCGCCGGTAAGAAAACTTCGCAATCGTTGGCCCTTTTCGTCAGTGGACTTCGCTTAACCAATTGAAGGCGACCGAATTCGACGCCTCATTGGAAAGGAGACACTGTCATGAAACGGATCACAGCAATCGCACTCCTCGCCACCGCAAATTTTGCCTTGGCCGGCACGTCATTCGCGCAGTCCAACGGGGTACGGGCGAACGTCCCCTTTGACTTTACCGTGGGCAACAAGCTTCTTCCCGCGGGTACCTACACGATCAAAGAGGAATCCGAACACATGATCGTGATCAAGAACCACGATAAACCTATCGCGGCGCTCAGTCTGGTGAACGGGGACTCCAATAAGTCCCCAGACGGTGGAAAACTGAAGTTCCACAGATACGGCAGCCAGTACTTTCTGAGCGAAATTCTCTGCGATCAGGCGGACATGAACCTCGTGGTTCCTACGTCCAAAACCGAGAAGAGAACAGCTCTCCAGGAAGCAAAACTCAGGGCCCGCGGCGAGACTTTTGTTGCTGCCCGCTAAGGAGTAATTTGGCTACAACTGGTCTCATAAATCCACGAGTGGTGGAGAAGCCACGAATGAGACCCGCCATCGAAGCGGGGCTCATGGTCTTACCCGAAGTCGCAGGTCCATACATGAGACCAGTTCCAGGAAGGCCCGGGACCAAAATCTCCGGGCTTTCTCGTTGACGCGGGACCGTGTCAAGCCTTCTTTGGCTTGAGTGGGCAAGAAGCCAGAGGTAAGCCACCAAACGCCCTGTCGGCGGGAAAAATCATTCCCACTGAGATCTCAGCTCGTAGTCTGGAACACTCTCCACTCTTGACACCTACAAAATCCCCGTATACGCTCTATGACAGTTGTCGTAAATGAAATGACAGAAGTCATAACAATACTGCGATGCGATTGAGCAGACTCGAAATCCAGATCATGGAAACCGTTTGGGCCCGGGGTGAGGCATCCATCCGCGAGATGCAGGAGGCATTCCCGGCCAGGAAGCGTCCCGGCTACACCACGGTGCAGACCATGGTCTATCGCCTCGAAACCAAGAAGGCCCTCCGTCGCGTTCGCAGGCTCGGCAACTTTCACATCTTCAAGGCGCTCGTCTCGCGAGAGGAAGCACAACGCACCCTGGTGGAGGAGCTCCTCGCCATGTTCGGCGGGGAATCGCGGCCAGTGGTCGCCCGATTGATTGAAACCGGGAACCTGACCCTGGAAGACATCGAGTACGCAGAAAAGACCTTGAAGGAGTTGAAGAGAGGAGGGAAGTCGTGACCAACAGCTTTCTGTTATCTGCCGGCTCGGCGATCGGAAATCATCTCTGGCAAACGACTATCTTCACGGTGGCGATCGGGCTGCTCACCCTGTTCTTGCGCAACAACCCGGCCCGTATCCGCTAT
Source organism: uncultured Acidobacteriaceae bacterium (assembly GCA_963750415.1). GTDB lineage: Bacteria > Acidobacteriota > Terriglobia > Terriglobales > Acidobacteriaceae > PALSA-350. Next base: position 668,574 of record CAVVQX010000011.1, on the reverse strand, counting down.
TCCCTTTGGCTGGCGGCCTCGGTAAAGTTTCTGCTTCCATTCTCTCTGCTCATCACCTTGGGCGGCGTCCTGCCTAAGTCGCACGGCATTGCGCCGCCCGGAATATACTCTGCGATGGATCTCGCCGGAGAGCCGTTCTCCGAATTACTGGCTGCCGGCACGAGGTCGATTGCCCCGGCCCCGACTCTGCGTCAACGGGTCGTACGCAACTTACCGGCCGGCTTAGAGAGTGTGTGGATCTGCGGGATGGGTACCGTCCTGCTGATGTGGCTTGCTCGATGGCATAGGTTTGCCCTCACTCTGCGCACGTCCAGGGCCGCGCATACTGGCCGGGAGGTTAGCCTGCTGCGCCGGTTGGAACATGCCACCGGACGGCTGACGCCCATACCTGTGCGGCTATCGAGCGAGCTGTGGGAGCCCGGGGTCTTCGGGATATGGCGGCCAATCCTGCTGTGGCCAGAGCAGCTCTCCGCGCGCTTGGACGACCAGCATATCGAGGCCATCCTCGCCCACGAACTGATGCACGTGCGACGCCATGACAACCTGACAGCCGCGCTGCACATGCTGGTCGAGGCAGTGTTCTGGTTCCATCCCCTGGTTTGGTGGATGGAGCGGCGCATGGTGCAAGAGCGCGAGCGTGCGTGTGACGAGGCAGTAGTCGAGCTGGGAGGCAGGCCCGAAGCTTACGCAGAGAGCCTGCTGAAGACCTGCAGGTTCTGTGTCGAGTCCCCGCTCCGATGTGTCTCCGGCGTTACCGGAGCCGGTTTGAACAAGAGGATCATCTCCATCATGACGATGAAGATGATTTGCAAGCTTAGCCCGGGCAGAAAACTGCTACTGTTCTCAATCGGAATCGCAGCCCTCGCCGCACCATTGGTGCTCGGCGAGGTCAGGGCGATGCGAAGACCGGGCGTTTCGCCGGTAAAACCTCTCGCACTGCCTGCTCCTCAGGCACTTTCGAAGATCGCGGGCACCCAATCGATGCCGGACATGGCCAATGTGGCGAACGCTGCGCAGAGTTCGGCCACGCCGCAGGTGTCGCCTGGATCTCCAACGAAAGTAAAACCGCAAACCGTCCCCGGAACCCCATCTCGCCTGACATTTGAAGTGGCTTCCATCAAACCGTCTCACGCCGACAGCCTCAACGCTCTGATAAAGCCCTATCCAGGCGGAGATGGATACACCGTCCAGAACATGCCGGTGAAGGACATGATCAACGTGATCTTCAGGGTGCCGAAGCGGCAAGTCATCGGGGGACCGGATTGGATAAGCAGCGAAAGATTCGATATCGAGGCGAAAGCGGATCGACCCTACAGCCTCGATGATCTCCACGAGATGTTTCGCAACATGCTGGTAGAGCGCTTCAATCTGAAGACCCACAAAGAGACAAGAGAAGGGCCTGTGTACGACCTGAGCATCGCCAAATCAGGGCTCAAGATGAAGCCTGATGGTTCCGGGCAGTATCTCAAGATCCCGATCCTTCCGGCTCCCCAAGGTGTCACCGGGACCAACGTTTCCATGCAATACCTATGCTTTTGGCTCGGCCAAATGCTGCAGAACGATAGTAGACCGGTAATCGATAAAACCGGCCTGACGAAGGACTACGACTTCACGCTTTCCTTTGCACCGCAATTGCCGCCGGGGGTCTCCAGGGACCAGCTCCCTCCTGAGTTACTTGACCTTCCGTCCCTCTTCGACGCTTTGCCAGAGCAACTCGGTCTTCAACTGACCCCGGCGAAAGGTCCGGTGGAGTACTACGTCATCGATCACATAGAGAAGCCATCCCCGAACTAGTCTTCCGTCTCACTTGATGGATACGGCGACCGATCTTAACGCTCCTCCGATCGCTCGAGTTACTAGCAGGCTACGGAAAACGCGAATCCATCGAAGGGGACGGCCTTCAGGCCGTCCATAATTGCTGCCACATCCCTATAGCGTTTTGAGGCGCGACGCGCGTTGGCGGGGCTAGAGCGTGCGAGATGGCCTTCTTATACGTGTAAACTGAGCCTGCCAATCCATCGACGTTCGGTGTCGGGGGTACTGGTGGTTCCGTCGCAATCGTCGTAATCGTGCGGGTTATAGGAGATCCCTTGAGTTCGGAGGAGTCTGAGGAAGTTAACCGGTTGCTCGGCGAGTGGAGCGGGGAAGACCTTGAGGCTCGGGCGGCGCTCATGCCCCTGATTCGTAGCCAGCTGTCACGTCTGGCCGCGCTCGACGCCGATCAGGCGCGAGTGGCCGAGCTTCGAATGCTCGAGGGGCTGACACTGGATAAAATCGCCGAGGCGATGAGCGTCTCCCCAGCCAGCGTGGAACTGAATTGGTTCGTGGCTAAGGCTTGGCTAACGCGGGAAATCAAGCAGGCCGTTGTTCCGATGGTGCCTGCCCAACGCGAAAATGAGATGCCTGCGGACACGTCGATATTCAAGCTGACCTACAGTGACGGCTGCGAAACGCAAATGTTTCTACTGCCCGAGGGCGATACGCTGGTTGGCCGGTCCCATATTTGTAATCTGGTGATAAGGGATCCCAGCGCTTCCCGGCGCCATGCGCGCTTTGAGGTGAGAGAAGGCCGTTGCTTCGTCGAAGATCTAAACAGCAGCGCAGGCACCTTTAAGAACGGGGAATTCATCACTCGCGCCGAACTTCGGGACGGCGATATTGTGTCAGTCGGGCAGATGCAATTCGCCGTGCACGAGCCGGCTCCGGAGCAGGTGGCGCTTTCGGGAATGCATACCTTTATCAATGCAACCGTCACCCTGCCAATTGCCGGGTTTGCAGCGTCGCGTTCCGTGGGAACCAACGCGGGAGCGCGTGAAATCGATGGCAATCGTCTGGTCGCAATGTTGTCTGAGGTCAGCTGCGAACTCGTGCGCTCCACATCTGTCTCCCAGATCCTTGATCGCATTATCGCGCTGACTTTCGAAATGACTCATGCGGATCGTGCCTTCCTGATGCTCATGGATGAGAAAAGCGGCGAACTGGTACCACGAGTCGCCCGCTGCCGCGACGGCGCGCCCGCCCATGGCGCCACCATCAGCCGAACCATTGCAGGAACCGTGTTTAAGGATCGCGTGGCGTTACTCGCCTCAGACGCGCAGCTCGACTCCCGATTTGAGGGGTCCGAGAGCCTTTTCCTGCAAGACATCCGTTCATGCATGTGCGCTCCGCTGTGGCACGACACCGATGTTATCGGGATCCTGTATGTCGATAATCCTGAGAGCAGCCGGTTCAGCGTCGGGGACCTGAACCTCTTCACTACCCTTTCCAATTACGCCGCGGTGGCTATCGAGCAGGCCAGGCTGGCGGCGCGGCTGCTCGAAGAGAGGCGCCACCGCGAACGCCTGCAGCGCTATCACTCACCTCGCGTTATCGAGCGCATTCTGGAAGGAGAAAACGAGACTGGCGCCGGCTTCATCGCGCAAGAGCGACAGATTTCCGTGCTCTTCGCCGACATCGTCGGCTTTACGACCATGTCCGAGCAGATGACTCCGCCCCAAGTCGCAAAGTTACTGAACCAATTTTTCGAAGCCATGATCGATGTCATCTTCGAGCATGAGGGAACGCTCGATAAATTTATTGGCGATGCCATTCTCGCTACCTTTGGCGCTGCGCTGCTACAGCAGGACCACGCCGTGCGATGCGTCCGGGCGGCCCTCGATATGCGGAAAGCGCTTGCCAGTTTCAACGCCACACGCAACCAGCCCGAACTACGCATGCGTATCGCGATCAACAGCGGATGCGCTCTCGTCGGTGATATAGGCTCTCCCAGGCGCCGGGAGTTTACCGTGATGGGGGATGTGGTCAACACCGCCTCGAGGCTCGAATCCGGCGTGGCGCAACCTGACCAGATCATCATTAGCGGCAGCACCTATCAACTCGTCAAGGATGAAATTGAGGCGCGAGCTCTGGGCTCTGTGAATCTGCGTGGCCGCTCGGGACCGGTCGATATTTACGAGGTCTGAGGGCCACGGGGCGCCGGGCAACGATTGACCTCATGGGGACAGTAGGCCTATCCGGCTTTCTCGCGCAGCGAAACCCGCATGCGCATCCCTTTCTTTGCCATTAAGAACATCCGCGCCGATGGTTCCGGCTGGAAGCCGGGGGCAAGCGTGAAATGGGCAGCACGCACAAAGGTGGCCAGCATGATGGTCGCCTCAATCATCGCGAACGATGCACCGATGCAGATCCTCGGCCCGGCCCCAAACGGCATGTACTGGAAACGATTTGGCTTCGACACGCAATCGGGAGCGAAGCGATTTGGATCGAAGCGATCGGGGTCTTCCCAAAAGCTCTTGTGGCGATGAATGGCATAAATAGGGATGAACCCGAGCGTCCCTTTCGTAACCGTCACGCCATCGAACTGAACGTCCTCCAGAATATCGCGAACGATCAATGGCGCAGTAGGAAAGAGCCGCAGGGATTCCTTTAACACCTGCTGAACGGTGTTCAGTTGGGCGACATGCGCGGAGGTGACGGGGCCATCTCCGGCAACCTGTTGAACTTCGTCGAATATACGCGCTTCCCATTCCGGGCTTTGCGAGATCAGATACAGCGTCCAGGTCAGCGCGAACGCCGTGGTGTCAAATCCCGCGATCAGAAAGGAGAGAATGTTGTCCACCAGCAATTCGTCCGGCATACTCTGCCCTGTTTCTGCATCCGATGCTTTTATCAGGCGCGCGAGCAGATCGTTGCCCGCGGTGGCGGTGGTACGACGGGCCTTGACCAGTTCAGAAACTGCCGCTCGCAGGCGGGTTTCATGCGTGCGCATGGCATTCCCGCCCGGCCGCGGCAACCAATGCGGCAGTCCCATAAGCCTGTACACCACCCACCAGTTAGCGCCACGGTAATAACCGGCGTGTCCTTTTTGGATGGCACGAAGCATCGGCTCTGCGCCGCCGGCTAACATGGTGTTGGAGATGACGTGAAAAGCCGCGCGCAACATGTCTTCATTGATGGCGTGTACCGTTTCAGGGGAGTCCGCTCGCCATTTCGCCACCGCCGCTTCTGCCGCATTGGTCATAATGGGTCCGTAGTCAAGCAGCGAGTCGTGATGGAACAAGGGGGCGGCTGCGCCACGTTGCCACCGCCACTCCCGCCCCTCAGATGAGATCATCGCATTGCCAAACATTGGCTTGAGAAGATCGACTTGAACGCCACCCTTTGGGAAGTCCATGTGACGGCTGAGCAGCAAAGTCTTCACCACTTCGGGACCGGTGAAGAACGCGATTCTTGGCGGTCCGGGGGCGATGACTATTGGCTCGCGGTAAGCCTGCTCGGGAATAATTTCGAGGTTATTGTTCAGCAGCCTGGTGAGATTAACCGGAAATCTCAGCGGCCTGGAAGACGGCCGGACAAAGGGTGGGTAAAAAGCCGCAGAGACATGCAGAGAGCCGGCGTTCGACACGGAACCTCCTTGGCATTACGCAGAAGTCACGGGCTGAACTTTTTCGCTCAGCCTTTTGAGAGGTCTCTTTTCGGTGGATACTCGATCGTATAGCCGCTCGTAATCTTCCCACTCGGTTTGGAAAACCCGGTCGAGAACGCGCGTCCCGAGGCCATAATTGCCCGTGTATCTCGAATGGTGTAGCGAGTGGTAGGTGGTGCTGGTAATGACCTTGCCCAGCCAACGATTGTAATGTTGTGACTTCAGCTCAAAATTCCCATGGCTGAAGGAATTAATTACCAGGTAGCCGATATACCAGGTAGCGATGCCGAAGACATTCAGGCTGAACCAGTGATCGAGGGCCGCCAGCACACCGAGGAAACCAAGGTCAAAGATGAGCTTCTCGGAAAAGGAGAACGAAATCGCTGTCAGCCAGCTGTTCAGATGGCTCTTGTGGTGCTCCCGATGAATCCAGTGGAGCCGGCGTATGTGAAATGCCCGGTGAGAACCATAATGCCAAATCTCGGCCCAGATGGTTGCGATGACAAGAGAAAAGATGAATGACAGCCAACTGGTGCTCCTGAAGAAACCCAGATAGAGGAACGCGGCCAACAGCACAGCGTGAATAGGGGCATGGAGTGAGTTCTTCAGCTCCCTTTTAATCTGCGCGGAACTGATCGGCAAAGCATAGATGGTTCGCTCGCATATCTTCCATTTCCTGGTGATAGCAAGATACCAAAGTAAAGCCATCGCATGGCCGAGCGAAGCAATGATGATCAGGAGAACTATCTCGGGTGTGGTTATCCGCATCGCGTTCACCCTGTGCGCAAGTTTCTATGCCCGGCGCACGCTGTCTACGAGTTTGAAGAACTGGGCCTTCATAATCACATTGAGGTACTCTCGCACGCCGCGTTCGTTGCTCAATCTTCTCCCGTGCCTGGCAACTTCAAGCATCATAGGATGAGAAAGCCCGTTTTCGCGATGGACGAAAGGCTCCCCCGCCACTGTGAAGCCGATCGCCTTATAGTAGGGCAGCAGCGCGGGCACGCAATCGATGTAGGTTTCCTTGACAGAATTACGCATCCCATAGCGCGCAACCGCAGAAATCAGCTTGAGCGATGTCGGGCCGCCGCGCCTGGCTTTCGTGACAATGAATTTTGTGCAGACCGCCGTTGCCTCGGGGTGGTGCTTCGACGCGCGCATACCATACAATTCCTCAAGAATCCCGACCGGACCTTCGCCGCACAGGTTCAAGCGCACCGTTCCTATCGTCTCTCCCTTCTCGACGGCGAGGAAGGTGTGACCCGCGATATCCAGATCGTCGGCAATTATCTTTTTCGTGTGATCGGCGTAAGGTGATTGGCGCCGTAATTCTTCACAATATACGGTGTACCTCAGACGTTGAGCCTTTTCGAGCAACGCCTTATTCCGGCACAGGAGCACACTGATTTCCGGGGAGGCACGAAAGGCCGTCGCGGTTGAATCAAGAATGAGATTATCGCTCATTCTCTCTTCTGCAATGAAAGCAAGCTGCCGTAATACCTGCACCGCCAGCGGAGGCTGATGCTTCTCCAGGCTGGCAAACGTGGAATCGTCGATGACGAGGGCGGAGGTAGCCGTTTTCGCGGTCACGGTTGCTGTGGCGGACCCACCGTGTAAAAATCCTATTTCGCCGATGGGAGAACCAGAACCGGCGATCACGATCTCCGGCGCGCCTTTCAAGTGGCGATCAACGGAGACTGAGCCATCCACCATTAAGTACATTTCCGAATAATGGTGGCCTTTGTGGCGGAGGATATCTCCCGGTTCAAAACGCACAGCTGGACAGAACGAGCGGAGCGACTCTGTGTCGATCGAAGCTTGCGTCACGGAACGATCCGCCTTGCCGGGGAGAAGCGAAATGCTATCACTGGTTTATAAACAGTTGCAAGGGACAAACGGGCTCGGTTTTGCCAAGGGTGCCGCCAAAGCTCCCTAACCGGTGTGCGGTTTATTCGTCTAAGCCGGTGGGAAGTTGGGAACAAACGGAGGGTTGGGAACGTTTTTGGTAGAGAGCATCCTGGAATTGCGATTCACAGAACCGAGGTGAGGGAAAAATGAAACGAGACCTGCGATTTGCGATTCGGATGCTTTTGAAACAGCCCGGCTTTAGCCTGATCGCGGTCCTCACCCTGGCGCTGGGAATAGGCGTAACTTCTGCGGTGTTCAGTTTGATTCAGGGCGTGCTGTTGACGCCGCCACCCTATAAGAAGCCGCAGCAGTTGATGCTTGTGCAACGCGCTCGAACTGACGGGCAAAAAGAGGAAAACCCGCGCGGCTGGCCCGCCCAACAATGGCTGGAATGGCAAAAGCAGGCGAAATCGTTCGCCGGCATTGCCGGTTATTATTGGCAGTTCAATTTCCTCATCCGCAATGACGGCAGTCAATCGATCCAGGGTATGGCGGTGACCAGGGATTATCTGCAGATGATGGGATTGCGCCCCATAGTGGGGCGCGGCTTTGCTGAGCAAGACTTCGCGCAGGGACCAGTCAAGGTGATCCTTCTGGGGTACGAATTCTGGCAGCGGACGTTCAACGGCGATCCGCAAATCATAGGCAAAACCGTTCGTATCAGCCGCTGGGACGTGCCGCCGACCATCATCGGCGTGATGCCGCCGGACGTGCGCTTTCTGCCTTCGCCGGGTGCCGCAAAGGAGCCGAATTATAACGTCAACGCGCTGGTGGACTTCTGGAGTACTGCCGAGCCCGACCCCAAATACTTGAAGTCTCCGGCTTGGAACGTGGTGGCGCGACTGAAGGATGGAAGGACGCCTCTGCAAGGGCAAAGCGAGCTGGCGGTGCTGACGGCGAGCGAGGCACAAGCGGAGAAACAATTTGAAGGTTTCCGGCCACAACTGCAATCGTTGACGGCCGAAATGAATCAAGACGGCCGAGGCATTTTGCTCCCGCTGCTGGGAGCGGCCGCGCTCGTGCTCCTGATTGGTTGCGGCAACGCCGCGGCTTTGCTTTTGGTGCGAGGGCTGCAACGCCAGCAGGAGTATGCCGTGCGCAGCGCGATGGGTATGGGACGCATCGCTCTTTTGCGCCAGGTTTCCATAGAAAGTCTGTTACTGGCGCTTCTCGGAGGGGTCTTCGGTGTGGGGCTGGCGGTTGGCATCGTACAGCTATTCAAGCTGATTGCGGGCCACGCAGTTCCACGTCTCGATAATGTAACGGCCGGATGGGCGGTGCTGGCATGGGGATTGGGCGTGGCCGTGCTGGCATCGATGTTGGCGGCTGTCTTTCCGGCGTTGCGGGCGTTTCGGCTGGATCCGATGGAGGTACTGAAGGATGCCGGCCCGAAGGGAACGGCGGGACTGGGGGAACGCCGCTTGCTGCGCGGCGTCACCATCGCCCAAACGGCCCTGACACTAGCACTGCTGGTCGGGGCCGGCTTGCTGATTCGCACCATGATCAATATTGCGAGAGTCCCGTCAGGCTACAACACAAGCCACATCTTAACCATGAGCGTTACGGAGGTTCGGAGCTTTGACGAGTGGGCCAATTTTCACAAGCAGGCCCTGCAACGGGTTCAGGCCATTCCCGGCGTGCAGTACGCGGCGTTCGCGTGGGGAGTGCCGCTGACCGGAAACAATTGGCCGGCGACTATGGAAATCGAAGGGCAGCCTCCCGCAGTCAAGGAGAGCGACAAGACCGCGCTGCCGCTGCGCGCTGTCACCGAGGACTATTTCAAGCTGATGGGCCTGCCCATGCTCGGGGGGCGGGCGTTTCGTTCGAGCGATGAATTCAAGGCGCCAAAAGTAGCGATCGTCAACCAGGCATTTGCAGATCGCTACTTTCCTCATGCCAATGCAATTGGGCGGAAGATCTGGATGAACGGCCGGGACCAGCCGGCTACGGAAATCGTCGGCGAGGTCTCCAGTGGCCGAACCGATGATTTGACGCAAACGGCGTCCCCGGAGATTTACCTGTCGTTGTGGCAGGCGCCCGCGTTCTCGAAACATCTGGTGATTCGATCGGTGGCCGACCCGCGGACGGTGATGGTTGCGGTGCAACGGGAACTGCGCGCAGTGGATCCTACCGCCGCCATCGAAAACCCGAAGACTCTAACCCAGATCCGCGACGATTCTCTGGCCTCGCGGACGTTCGCGATGCAGCTGCTTGTCGGCTTCGCGGTTGTGGGCAGCATGCTGACGCTGGTGGGCATCTACGGCGTCCTTTCGCTGTCGGTCGCCTCGAGACGCCGCGAGCTGGGCATTCGCGTGGCTGTTGGTGCTCAACAAAAGGACATTCGCAGCCTCATCTTCGGCGAAGGCTTTCGTTTGATCGCCGGCGGTGTATTCGCGGGTGTGGTGCTGGCGATTATTTTGTCCCGAGTGCTGAGAACTTTTCTGTTTGAGGTGCAGCCTGACGATCCGATGACGTTGATCGTTGTGGGCGCATTATTCGCGGCAGTGGCGCTGCTCGCATGCTGGGTGCCGGTGCGGCGAGCTGCAAAGGTTGACCCGCTGGAGGCGTTACGCTACGAGTGAGTTGGTTTCACAAAGGAAAAGCTATGCAAACTCTGCTTCAAAACCTCCGCTTCAGTTTGCGCATGCTGGCAAGGAATCCCGGGCTGACGATCACGGTGCTGCTGACAGTGGCGCTGGGGATCGGGGCCAACACGGCTATCTTCACCGTCGATTACGCGACGCTGCTGGCTCCGCTGCCCTTTCCGCACCCCAATCAACTGGTGATGGTCTGGTCGAGCATTCAGGGAAACCGCAACGGCGTGGCTGCGGGCGACTTTACCGACTGGAGGCAGCAAAACACCGTCTTCTCCGATCTCAACGCGTGGAGCGGGACCAGCTTCAACATTGCTACCAAGGATCAACCGCAGTATCTCCAGGCGAGCCTCACCACGCCCGGCCTGTTGCAGATGCAGGGCGAGCCGCTGTTCCTGGGGCGCTACTTTGTGCCGGAAGAAGGGCAGGCGGGCCATGACCACGTCGTGATTCTGACCCACAAGCTGTGGCTGAAGCTGGGTGCCGATCGAAAGATTATTGGCACGACCCTGCGCCTTGACGGCGAGCCTTATACGGTGGTGGGCGTGCAGGCCCCGGGCGATCAGGATCGGGGACAGAACGAGCTGACGGTGCCGCTGGTCTTCAAGCCGGAACAGCTCAACCACGACTTTCACTGGCTCCTGGTGATGGGCCGAATGAAGCCCGGCGTGACGCTCGAACAGGCGCGGCAGAATATGAATGCGGTGACCGCTCATATCGCGCAGGTGTATCCCAAGAGCGACAAGGGCTGGGGGGCGAAAGTCGAGCCGCTGAAGAACGATTTTCTGCCGCCTGAGCGAATCCAGATGCTGTGGCTGCTGCTCGGCGCCGTGGGCTTTGTGCTGCTCATTGCCTGCGTCAACGTGGCCAATCTGCTGTTGGCGCGCGGTATGACACGGCAAAAGGAGCTGGCCGTGCGCAGCGCCATGGGAGCCGCGCGGGCCACGATCTTCGGACAATTGCTGACCGAGAGCCTGCTGCTGACCCTTGCCGGGGGCGCGCTTGGGGTCGGTGTAGGCTATGCCATGCTGCAGGGACTGATCGCTGTGATGCCGCGTGGCACGCTGCCCAATGAGGCGGATTTGCGGCTCAACATTCCGATTCTCCTGTTCACGCTGGGCGCAACCACCCTGGCCGGGCTGCTGGCGGGCTGCGCGCCGGCATGGTATGCCTCGCGTATCGATCCCGGCGAAACACTCAAGGAGGGCGGCCGCACCGGAACCAGCGTGGCAAAGCATCGGCTGCGGCGTCTTCTGGTCATCGGGGAGTTCGGGCTGGCGCTGGCGTTGCTGGCCGGCGCGGGCCTGGCGATTCACAGCTTCTGGAACCTCACCCGGGTGGACCTCGGCATCCGCACAGATCACGTGCTCTTGTTCACTCTGCCTGTCCCCGATTCGCGATCGAAGGATGCGGCCACGATCAGTGCGTACTACCGGGATATGCTGGCCCACATCGACGCAGTTCCCGGCGTATCCCACGCAACCGTGATGACCGCGTATCCCCTGTATGGCACTTATTTCGGCATGCCGTTTACGCTGGCGGGCGGACCGAGCTATGCGGACCCATCACAGCGGCCGTTGTCCGGCTTTGGGATGGTGACGCCGGATTATGTCCCCACTTTCGGGATTCATATGGTGAAGGGACGATCGATCAGCGAACAGGACACCGCCAACAGCATAAAGGTGGTGATGGTGAACGAGTCGTTCGCGAAGAAATATCTGCAGGGAAAAGATCCGCTGCGGCAACGCGTGGTGGTGGAGCAGCTCATTCCTGGCGTGCAAAAACTTGGACCTGGGGTTGAGTGGCAGATTGTCGGGGTGTATCACGACGTGCATGCGGCCGACCGGCACAACCATCTGGAGGAAATGCTGGTTCCATTCTGGCAAATCCCGTGGCCGCAGGCGACCGTCGGCGTGCGTACGGCGGAAAATCCGGCTTCGATGCAGGCGAGCATTGCAGCGGCGGTGCATGCGGTCGATCCGCAGATTGCGCTGGCGGAACCAAAGACTTTGGATCAGGTACGAGAAGAATCGCTGGCCGACGAGCGGTTCACGCTGATCCTGTTCGGCAGCTTCGCCCTGGTGGCGCTGTTTCTGGCGACGCTGGGCATCTATGGCGTGGTGGCGTTTTCCGTGGCCCAGCGCTCGCATGAGATCGCGATCCGCATGGCGCTGGGCGCGACCCGCAACCGGGTGTTGGCGCTGGTGGTGCGGGAAGGCACGGTGCTGGCTGCCATCGGCCTCGGTCTGGGCCTGATCGGGGCCTATTTTGTGGGCCGCGCCATGCAGAGCATGTTATTCGGCGTGCGGGCGCTCGACTTCTCCGCCTTCGGCGCAGTAGCGCTCATACTGCTGGTGTCTGCGCTGCTGGCTTGTTACCTTCCTGCTCGGAGAGCGGCGTCGGTTGAGCCCATGCGCGTGCTGCGAACGGAATGAGGTCAAAAACTGCCCAAAAGGAAATCTCGCGCGGTCGCGAGCACTTTCTCTCGCATCGCGGGCTCGGGCAGCATGCGAGCGATCTCAGTTGCCCCGATCATGGTTGAAAAGATCGAAAAGAAAGCGCGCTCTTTGTCGGCAGTTCGCCGGCCTGGCATAAAGGGAAGCATTCGATCCTTGTAGTTCACGAGCTCGGCAACGATCTGTCCCCTCATTCTCTTGTCGACCCGCGCCAGCTCCGGGGCAAGGGTCGCCAACGGGCAACCGCGCTCGGCGTGATCGCAGTATTCCAGGCTTAGATAGGCCTTCACAATTGCCTTCCACGGTGCCTCGGAGTGCGACTGTTTCGCCGCACGAGCCAGGTTGTCGGCGATCTCCCGGAAGGCCTCGTGCAGTGACTCCAGAAGCAGCTCGTCCTTATTCTCGAAGTATTTGTAAAAACCTCCGTGCGTCAGGCCAGTATCGCGCATAACAGCTGCCACCGCTGCACCGTTCAGCCCCTCGGTGCGTACGCGTCGCGAGGCATCTTTCACAATCTTCTGATGGACTTCGGCTTTGTGTTCGGGTCGGTAACGCATGGCTGATTATAGGATGCTCCAGATCATCCCACGGTGCAGCCGGCTGCGGTGCCTGAAGAAAATCGGAATCCATAGGATGATGAGTGTCATCCTATACTCAGAAAGGAGGACTCCAATGTCCTACCCGATTCTGATCACAGGCGCAGCCGGCGGTTCGCAGGGATCAACCGGGCGCCTCGTCGCGGCTCTCCTGCTCAAGCAGAGCATTCCCGTTCGCGCCTTCGTCCATAAACTCGATGCACGGTCCGATGAACTCCGCCGGCAAGGTGCGGAAATCATCGAGGGCGATCTCCTCAGCCCAGCCTCAGTCCAGGCGGCAATGAAAGAAGTAAAGCGGGCTTACTTTACCTACCCGGTCGCCGATGGGCTGCTTGAGGCAGTGACCATCTTTGCTGCAGCGGCTCGTGATGCGGGACTGGAACTGGTGGTGAACAATTCGCAGTTTCAGGGTACGCCGGGTGATCCCGCGTTCCGCGATCTCCAAAACGCTCCATCCTTCCGCAATCTGCAACATCGGCTCGCCGACCGGATCTTCGACTGGGCGCAGGTTGGGGCCGTTCATCTACAGGCACCGCCCTATTACGAAAACGTACGCGCTCTGGTCAGCAGGAGCGTGGCCGAGCAAAGTGCCGCCTTCCTGCCGTGGGGTGACGGCAAGGCCATCATTCCGCTCGCTGGTGCAGAAGACGTATCCCGAGTCGCCGCAACTCTTCTCGCCGGCTCCGGCCTGCCATCCGAAAATGAATACCCCCTGGTGAGCGAAACTCCAACAGTGCGGGAAATCCTTGAGACTTTGGGGAGGGCAATCGGGCGGGAGATTCGCTATGTGCCAATCACGGATGAACAGTGGGCTGATGCAGTGAAAGAGCGAATCAATCCTCACGCGCTCGATCATCTGACCCATCTTTGGCAGCACTACCGGAAAAATGAGCAACACTACGAGGTTACCGATGCCAGCCGTGTGCTTACTGGCCGAAATCCGCAAACGTTGCAGGAGTTCTTCCTGGCGAATGCCAAATCTTTCGGCTCCCAGGGTCACGTTGGGGCTGTGAATAAAAACTGAATCGCATGGGACCATCGATCACCGTTCCTGGAGAAACCTTATGACTGATACCACCACCAAGGTGCGCGCGCACTATAGCCCCACCGATCTCACCGGCAGGATCAGGTCGGCTCTCGCGACGACCACGCCTGAAGGGCAAACGTTGACTGCCTCTCAGCTCGCTCCTCTCGACCAGTTCCATATCAGAGGTATCCTCGCGACCGCGGAACTGGCCACAGCCGCGGGGATCGAGCCATCGACCCGCGTTCTGGATCTGGGCTGCGGCATCGGCGGCCCCGCGCGCTATCTCGCCGCCACCTTCGGTTGTAAGGTGACAGGCGTCGATCTAAGCCCTGCCTTCATCGATGCGGCCACTTACTTGACGGCGCGCTGCGCTCTGTCCGATCGCGTCAGCTTCCACGTCGGCGACGCGCTGCATTTGCCTTTCGAGGATGCGGCCTTTGATACGGTGTTCCTGCAGCATGTGGCCATGAACATCGAAAATCGCCTCGCCCTCTATGCCGAGGTGCGCCGCGTCTTGACCCCGGGCGGTCAGTTCGTCACCTACGACCTGGTGCTTCGGGATGGCGATGTCGTGTATCCCACCCCATGGGCACGCGACGCTTCAACCAGCTTCCTGCTCAGCGAGACCGGCACGCGCGTCGCGCTGGAACAAGCTGGCTTCAAGGCGGCCCTCTGGCGCGACGACACCCAGACCGCGCTCGACTGGTTTAAGACGGCCATGGCCGGCTCGCCTCCGAACGGCCTGAGTCTCGGTGTCGTGATGGGTCCGGACTTCGCCGCCACCACCGGCAATCTGGCCCGCAACCTCCAGGAGAACCGCCTCGGCGTGCTGTCCGCCGTCCTTACCCGCCTCTCGCCTGAGAGTGGGGCGCATCTATAGTCAGCCCCATTCTGCCGGTCGAGGGCTTGGTGCTTCACTCCCAGGACATTGTCTTGCCAGAAAAGTCGAAGTGCACCCGGCGAGCCTGGAACGCGGAGATGCCCACAATTCCGTCGATCCCGGGGAGCATATCGGCGGCCGGCGACGGCAGCAATAAGACGGGTACCTCGCGAGTCTTCTTACCGAAGACAACGTCGGGCAGTGTGGCTTGTTTGACTGCCATGCGTCCGCCCATGGTCGCGTTCTTGAGGCTGCCCGCCGTGCGTAATGCCGGCACCCTTGCGCGCAGGCGCTCCTCGTATAGCAGGATGCCTGGCGACCCCGTATCAACCAGGAGGTGAACCGGACGATCCTGAACCTGAAGCTCAACCACCAGGCACTTCGTCATGGGATCGCCGCCCGCCAGGTAAGCCTTCTGCGGAGTGGGATCGAAGATCAAAGCCCCGGCGCCAAAATCGATGGCGACGTTGCCCAGCTGGAGTAGGTCCATGCCGATGATGGCATCGGCCTTGCCGGCGAACTCGGAATAGCGGGCCAGATCGCCGACAAGCACGGTCACATTGCCGGCACGAATGGGACCGAATTGAACTTCAGGGAGGGTGGCCGTTTTCCACTGGAGATTTCGGTCAAAGTTGAAACTCTGCGCCGTGTGCGCATCCAGCTTCAGTTTTTCGGCAACTCTTTGGCCCACCATGCTGATGGTCGCCCCTGTGTCCAGGATGAACTTCAGGTGGGCTTGGTCTCCGATGCGGCCTTCGACCTGGATAAGGTACCCGGAGACAAGCCGGAAAGGCAGTGCACTGCCAGGCGCGGTCTCAGATGGCCTGGGTTGATCGTCTGCTTGCAAAGCAGAGGGAAAGAAAAGGCTCAGGCAGGCAAGGGGAAGCAGCCAACGATTCATGGAATTCGCCTCGGCCGCAGCAGCGGCGAGGTCGAGCTTCCAACTCCCGGCAAGGAGCCTCAATTCGCCCCGGATCTCTTCGTCCTATCAACTTTGTCTGCGCGTAATGCCCAGATGGCGCTAGACTTAACCTCACCATCTTCTGAAGATCTCTCAGCACTCGGTCCCTATCTCACACCTGTTTGTGGTGTCACCATGGGCAACTCGATACAACCGCCGGTCGCTCGCTTTGAAGATTTCGAAGTCAACCTGGAAACGGGCGAAGTGTGGAAGGCGGGCAGGCCCATCAAGGTGCAGGACCAGCCGTTCAGGGTTCTGGCAGCCCTGCTCGAACGGCCCGGACAGATCGTTCCCCGGGAAGAGTTGCGTCAGCTGATCTGGCCGGAGAAGAGCTTTGGGGATTTTGACCACGCCATCAATCTGGCCATAACCAAGCTTCGGGCCACACTGGGCGACTCTGCGGATGTGCCGCATCTGATCGAAACTCTCCCCCGCCGTGGCTACCGGTTCATCGCACCGCTGAAGGAACAAACCGATCCATCTTCTCCGCCCGCCATGGCGCCGCCCCCCCAAAAGGAACCAACGGATCCATCTCCTGTGAAGGAACATCCAGCCGCGGCGGCAGGAAAAAAGCTCTGGCTGATCGTCGGTGCCCTGGCACTCATCGTTCTGGCCGCTGTGGCCCTCTTACGGGTGTTTCCTACGTTCCGGCAGCAGTCCTCAACCGGGGGTGAGATTCTGCCCCTGGTCTCTATGCCAGGCCAGCAGGATACGCCTGCTATTTCTCCCGACGGCAGCCAGGTTGCTTTTGCCTATTCGGGAGGCCCGCAACCCGGCATTTATACCGCCCTGGTTGGCGGGGAAAAACCTTTGCAACTCACCCAGGGTGCCAGGGACGGCAACCCAGTGTGGTCGCCGGATGGGCGGCAAATCGCGTTTGTGCGCTTCAGCGATTCCAGCTTTCAAAAAACACTCTATGTGATTCCCGCTCTTGGCGGCTCGGAACGTCGCGTGTATACCACGTTGTTTCCGCAGTGGGAACGATGCAATCAGATGAGCTGGTCGTCCGACGGAAAGTCATTGATATTTTCCGAAGCGTTGGATAACAACGCCAAAGCCCGGCTGAGCATACTTTCGCTCTCTGACTTGAACGCTCGCCCGCTCACTTCTCCGCATAATCAGCAGTTTGATTGTGACCCCGTGTTCTCCCCCGACGGCGACACGGTTGCGTTCGCACGCGGACCGATGGGCGCTTTTCTGAGTGACTTGTTTGTGCTGAGAGTGGCCGACGGTCAACTTTTGCGTCTTACTACCGGAAATTCCGGAGGGGATGCCGCCTGGACGCAAGACGGCAAGGAAATCGTGTTCGACTCCTCCGCTCGAGGGTTTCAAGGTCTATGGCGCATTTCCGCTTCAGGAGGAACGCCACAACCAATTGCCGCTTCTGGGGATGCCTACGAGCCCTCGATCTCACGCGGAGGGAACCAGCTCGCTTACCTGGTATTCAAGCGGTGGGACACAATTTGGCGGCTCGACCTGAAAGACGAGCGGCATCCCCTGGCCCCTCCCGTGCGGCTCCTATCGGGCAGAGGAATCATCTGGAAGCCCAGCTATTCCCCCGATGGCAAGAAGATCGCCTTCGAATCCAACCGGATGGGCTATCAGAACATTTGGATGTGCGACAGCGACGGTTCCAATTGCTCTCAGCTCACTAACCGGCACGGAACATCGGCCACCGCCCGCTGGTCTCCCGACGGCCGCTATCTTGCCTTTGAGTCAGTAACCCAGGACTATTGGCAGCTTGGCGTTCTCGAATTACCCGATGGCACGCCCCATATGCTGGCGACCTTTCCTGACACCAATAATGGTGCTGCGAACTGGTCCCGCGATGGCAAGTGGATCTATTTCTATTCCGGCCACGATGGTGGGCCTTATCAACTATGGAAAATGCCGCTTACCGGTGGATCACCCGCCCGGGTGACGACCAATGGAGGTGTCTATGCGATCGAGTCGGAGGACGGACGGTTCCTTTATTACGCCAAATACACGGAGTGCGGGATCTGGAAACGATCCCTGCAGACCGGCGAAGAATCACGCCTGCCGATTAATGTTTGTAATTGGTATGAATGGGCCGTTGCTCGCGGCGGAATCTACTTCCTGAACCTGGATTTTCAGCCGAACGGCAGAATTGAATTCTTCGATTTTGCTCATGGCCAGTCCACACCTATCTTCGCCCTCGACAAGCCAGCTTCCGGCTTTGGTGGTCTGGCACTTTCTCCGGATGGCAAATCGCTCCTCTTCGGCCAGAACGAACTCGACGAGTCCTACATCATGGTCATGAAGAACTTTCGCTAAAGTTGTCCGTCCGTTCCTTTGACCCCCCAAAGATGATTCTCCTTTGTCTGAGGAGACCCCCCGGGCAATAAACACCGGCGGATGCCCTGGCTAGCAGGGAACAACAAATAAGAGTTCGCCGGACCAGTATGTCCAGGTCGAATATTTTATTGACAGAATTTGGGAAGCGTCCGACACTGGCATAGATAAACTATGCCAGTGATCCGGAGCTCATCCCATGGCCGCCCTCATCCGCCGAAACAACGCCACTGACAACGGTCGTGACGAAATCCCGCCTGGCACGCTCTATCTGCTAATCCTCAAAACGCTCGCTGTTCGTGGACGGCTCCACGGCTATGAAATCGCCGAGTCGATTCAGAGCTCCTCAGACGAGGTGCTGCAGGTGGAAGAGGGCTCCCTTTACCCAGCGCTGCAACGGATGTTGATCAAAGGCTGGGTCACGGCGGAGTGGGGTGTGACAGCCGGCAACCGCCGCGCCCGCTATTACACCCTCACGCGCGCCGGGGAAAAGCAGCTCCGCATCGAGGTATCGCAGTTTCAACGCGTGATGGGCGCGATTTCCCGAATCATCCAAACGGCCTGAGGAGAACCCATGAGTTTCGCGGGCGAATTGAGACGACGACTCTCCATGCTGCTCCACCGCGGCCGGTTCCAGCGCGACCTCGATGAAGAGATGCGTCTTCACCTGGAACTGCGACGCCGGCAACAGATCGCCTCCGGTCTTACTCCGGAAGCCGCCGGCCGCTCGGCGCAGCAAAGATTCGGCAATGTCACCCGCATCAAGGAGAAGAGCCAGATGGCTTGGGGTTGGGAGTGGCTGGAGACGCTTCTGCAGGATGCCGGCTACGGACTGCGCTCCATGCTGCGCACTCCGGCCATCACGGTTGTCGCGCTTATCTCTCTCGCTCTCGGCATTGGCGCCAATACAGCCATCTTCAGCTTTCTTGATGCCGTGATGCTGCGCTCTCTTCCGGTCAAGGATCCGCACCAACTGGTCAAACTGGGTGCAGAGGACTGGAACGGCATCACTGATAGCTTCGCGTGCACTGAGCTCTATTCATATCCCTTTTACCGCCAGTTCCAGCGCAAGAACCGGGTCTTTTCAGACACCGCGGCCATCTTCAGCATGATCAACGATGTTCACGGCTTCGTCGACAACCGCCAGGAGCCGGAGATGATTCATGTCCAGACCGTGTCCGGCACCTACTTCCAGACCCTCGGAGTGGGCCCGCAGATTGGCCGTGTGCTCAACGACGCCGACGACTCGAGTGAAGGCGACCATCCCGTTGTGGTCATCAGCGACGGCTTCTGGAAGCGCAAGCTCGGCAGCGATCCATTGGTTCTCAATCACACCCTGAAACTGGGCAAAGCAGTCTTTGACATTGTGGGCGTTGCGCCTGCAGAGTTCTTTGGCACCAAGGTAGGCGAAGCTCCCGATGCCTGGGCGCCGTTATCCATGGCCCAGACCGTCCCTCCGGGTTGGGGCAGGTACAAGGAGAACTTTTCCGAATCGCTCTATATCCTGGGCCGTTTGAAACCGGGTGTCTCTATGGAAGAGGCGACGGCCAACATCAATGTTCTTTTTCCGCAGATTCTGCGCAGCTTTCCCGATGCCAAACTCAGCCAGGAGAATCTCGCCCGGCTAACCCGCGCGCACGTGCAACTGGAAACCATGGCTCGCGGCCTCTCCGATCTGCGCCACACCTACTCCGAGCCACTGAAGATTCTAATGGTCATCGTCGCGCTGGTTCTTCTGATCGCCTGTGCCAACATTGCCAACCTGCTGCTGGCCCGCTCCACCGCGCGCGCGCGCGAACTGGCTGTGCGCCAGGCACTCGGCGCCGGCAGGATGCGTATCATCCGCCAGCTTCTCACGGAAAGCCTGTTGCTCGCGCTTGCCGGAGGGGCGCTGGGCATCAGTCTGGCCGCGGCCGCCAACCGCCTTCTGTTGCGCATGATCTCGAACGGGTCCGATAGCCCTCCGCTCGACGTCTCACTCAACCTGCGGCTGCTCGCCTTCACCTTCGCGGTGACCGTGTGCACCGCGTTGCTGTTCGGAACACTGCCGGCACTGCGGGCCACCCGGCTGCAATTGACAGATAGCCTCAAGAGCGGCCGCGGAGCCTCCTCTGCCGCCGCCGGCCGGACGCCCGTAGCCAAAATACTCGTCGTTTCTCAGGTTGCGCTTTCGCTGGTCTTGATGGTGGGCGCCTGTCTCTTCGTGCGCACTCTTGTCAACTTGAGCCGCGCCGGCACCGGCTTCAACAAGGAAAATGTGCTGCGCCTGAATATCGACTCCGCTGTTACCGGATACAAGGACGGCGATCCCCGGCTCACCATGTTGTTCAAAGAAATCGAGGATCGCGTCAACAGGCTTCCGGGGGTCCAGGCAGCCAGCTTCTCTGCGTTCACATTTGACGAGGGCAGTTGGAACAGCTCGATTCGCGTTCCCGGCATACCCGTGAATCGCAATGTAAACATAAAACACAACATCATCGGGGATGCTTATTTCAAGGTCATGCAGATTCCGATCCTCGCGGGCCGTAACTTCGGACCGCAGGACACGGCTACGTCGCAGCACGTGGCCATCATCAGCGAGCAGACGGCGCGGAATCTATTCCCGGCCGGGTCGCCCATCGGACGCACTTACTTCATTGGCTCCGATGATGGCGTCGACCCTCCTTTGCAGGAGCAGGTGATCGGGATAGCCAGGGACGTGAAGTTCGGCGATCTGGAGGAGACGACCGCGTATATTGACTACCTTCCGTACACCCAGCGGGAATGGAGCTTCGGCGATTTCGAGGCACGTTACTCAGGAGACTTCAGCGCTATCTCCAATGAGGTCCAGCAGGCGATTCACGCCGTCGATCGCAGATTGCCGATCACCGGCATCACAACCCTGGATGAACAGGTGGCTCGCTCCTACACCAATCAGACCATCATTGCTGAGCTCTCGGCTTTCTTCGCCCTGGTCGCCGTATTCCTGTCCTGCATTGGGCTTTATGGTCTTATGTCTTACCTGGTGAGCCGCCGAACCGGTGAGATTGGAATTCGTATGGCTTTGGGCGCCAACCGCTCGGAAGTGGCTTGGCGGGTGATGCGCGAAATCGGGCTCCTGGTCCTTACCGGAATCGTCATCGGCCTGCCTGTCACCCTTTCCGGAATACGACTCGTCCGAAACTTGCTCTATGGGCTGAGCGAAACCGATCCTTTCAGTCTGACAGCAGCCATCGGACTTCTGCTCTTCGCAGGAATCGCGTCAGGATATTTACCGGCACGCCGGGCTTCACGCGTTGAACCCGTAGTCGCCCTTCGTGAGGAATAGACGGCGCGGGTCAAAGAACCCCCACGCAGCGAATGGGGCTTTTCCCTAAGACGAACCATAGCTATGGCAAGCGCAGTTGGCCTGGTGAAGGCACTCTCGCAGGGGCCATCCTCGCGTCGACGTGCCTCGGCACTACCGGTGTTCAAAATAGAAGATCCGCGAAGCTTTCTTGGTGACCGATCGGAACTCTCCATCATTGAAATGCGTATGCTTCCCAGGGCTGGCTGCGTTCCCTCTCGATCGGGCAACGAGGTCCCATTTCGCCTGGGAGTATGGTGGACCCAAAGTAAAATGAAAACGGATCACGCGGCTTGAATCCACGAGGAGTATGCCTTTGACGGGCGCAAGCGTCGTTTTGCCTTCCAGTTCGTTCCGCAGCCGCTTCACCAGCGGCTTCGCGTTGGTTGGATACATCGTGCTAGTGCGCGTGGTGCTCTACCTTTTAGCCGCTCCCCACTACGGTTACTTTCGCGACGAACTTTATTACCTCGCCTGCGGTGAACATCCGGCGTGGGGATATATGGATCAGCCACCGCTGATCGCGTGGATGGCCTGGCTGCTACAGCATACAATTGGCACCTCACTTTACGCGATTCGCCTTCTGCCGATGTTGGCCGGCCTGGGTGCAATCGCTGTTACAGCACTTTTGACTCAAAGGCTGGGAGGACAGCGCTGGGCGATGCTTCTTTCTGCGCTCGCGGTGCTGGTGACACCGATCTTCCTTGGGTTCTCGCACCTCTTCACCATGAACGCTTTCGATCCATTGTTGTGGACACTGCTCGCCTGGCTTCTTGTGGACCTGATTCAGACTGGCAATCAAAAGCTCTGGCTCTGGATCGGGGCTCTTGTTGGGATTACTCTGTTGAATAAGTATGGTGTCCTGTTCCTGGTTTTGGGACTCCTCGCGGGTGTGATTGCTTCGCCGTTCCGCCGGAGTGTTCTCCGCCCATGGTTCTGGGCGGGAATTGGGTTGGCCACACTCATCGCCTTGCCGAATTTCCTCTGGCAATGGCACTGGCACTTTCCCTTTGTTCAGTTGGTGAGCGCCGTTCGCCACAACGGACGCGACGTGATGTTACCGCCGCTACCCTATCTTGGACAACAAGCGCAGATGCTCTCATTTATCCCGGCTCTCCTTGTTGTTCTTGGTGTCGGCTTTCTATTTTCTCGGCAGGGAAGGCGCTATTCCATACTTGCATGGGGCTTTCTGAGCGTACTGGGTCTCATGTTGTTACTTAAGGGAAAGTTTTACTATGTTGCCCCGGCCTATCCTGCCATGTTTGCCGCAGGCGCCGTGTCGCTGGAACAGTTGACTGAAAGACGCTGGATGAAATGGTTCCGGCCGGTTTATGCGCTCGCGATGCTGATTGTAGGTGCTCTCATCGCGCCTACCGCGCTTCCGATTTTGCCGGTCAAGGACTATATCGCCTACACGAAGGCATTCGGAATCCAGCAGCAGAAGTTCGAGAATGAACCGCAGAGCGAACTGCCACAGATCTATGCCGACATGTTTGGATGGGAAGAGCGGGTGAGAACGGTCGCGGCCTACTATCACTCTCTGTCTCCTGAAGAGCAACGTGTGACGGCAATTGGAGCGCCGAATTACGGCGAGGCGGGAGCCGTAGATCTATTCGGCCCGAAGTACGGCTTGCCCAAATCGATCAGTGCCAGCAATAACTATTGGATATGGGGTCCACGCGATTACACCGGCCAGAGCGTCATTCTGCTTGACGAACGTTCGCCGGATAAGTACGCATCGCACTGCAAGTCCATGCGCGAAATTGCCCACCCGATGGATCCATATTCCCGTCCCGATGAGGACTTTCCCGACTATCATTGCCGCGGGTTGACTCCCTCCCTCCAGGCCTTGTGGCCAACGCTCAAACCATGGAAGTAATCCGATGGGCCAAT
Source organism: uncultured Acidobacteriaceae bacterium (assembly GCA_963750415.1). GTDB lineage: Bacteria > Acidobacteriota > Terriglobia > Terriglobales > Acidobacteriaceae > PALSA-350. Next base: position 645,196 of record CAVVQX010000011.1, on the reverse strand, counting down.
CAACCCCCTTTGCGATTCATCGCAAAGCCTGACTGCGGTTCGGCACACTGTTGACTTTCTCTACGTACCTGTTTACTCTAGGCATGTAGCGACAATGCCTTATGGAAAATAGAAAGAACGCAGCCCGTGATCTGTTTCCCGGCGCACTGGAAATGATGATTCTCGAATCCCTCCGCCGCCAGCCGGCGCACGGATATGCCCTCGTCCAATACATCCAGCAGCGCTCGAACAATCTGCTTCAGGTGGAAGAGGGTTCGCTGTATCCGGCCCTGCAGCGGCTGTTGAAAGCGAAACTCGTCCGCGCCGAGTGGACCGTATCGTCGTCAACCAACCGTCGAGTGCGCATCTACGAGATCACGAAAACCGGTCTACACCACCTCGAGCGCGAGATCTCCAGCTTCGACCGCATGCTCGACGGCATTCAGATGGTCCTCGGGCCCGCCAGAGGCGCCGCGAATTCTTGAGGAGCCTCCGCAATGAGCTGGTTTGAGCGAATCTTTCGTCGCAGACGTCTGGATGACGAGTTATCGGAAGAGGTGCGCGAACACCTCCAAGAGAAGACAGAGCAGCTCATGCGCCTCGAGCATCTCTCTCATGCAGAGGCACGGCAAGCAGCCCTGCGCGCGTTCGGCAATCGTACCCTGGTCGAAACGCGGAGCCGGGAAGTTTGGGGCTGGCCCAGGCTTGAATCCATCCTTGCCGATCTGAGGCTGGCTCTGCGCCGGCTCATAAAAGCGCCCGGCTTCGCCGCTACCGTGCTTCTCACATCCTGGCGTCGTTCGCCTTCGAACGCAACCAGCAACAACTGTCCGGCTTCGGATTTCAGGGAATCGGGCGCCTTAAACCCGGAGTGACCATCCCGCAGGCCAACGCCGATCTCGCGCGCATGATTCCCATCTGGATGGACTCATTCTCAAACGGGCCGGGAAGCAACTCGCACGACCTCGTCACATGGAGGATCACACCCGACCTTCATTCCCTGAAGCAGGAAGTCATTGGCAACGTCGGCAGTGTTCTTTGGATGGTCATGGGCACGATTGGACTGGTGCTGCTGATCGCCTGCGTCAACGTTGCCAATCTGCTGCTGGTTCGCGCCGAAGCTCGCCAGCTCGAACTCTCCATTCGCGCGGCACTGGGCGCCGGACGCGGCCGCATCGCGCGCGAACTGCTCCTCGAAAGCGTGCTGCTCGGACTGATCGGCGGCGTCCTCGGAATCGCTGTCGCTGCGGCGGGTCTGCGCCTTCTCGTGTTGATGGGTCCGGCGAACCTGCCGCGTCTCCACGAAGTTTCGCTCGACGCCGGTTCGCTCGTCTTCACCTTTCTTCTTTCGCTCGTGTCCGGTCTTTTCTTTGGATCGATTCCTGCCTGGAAGTACGCCCGGAATCGTGTCACGGTGAGTCTCTGCGCCGGGCGCACCGTCAGTGCGAGCCGCGAGCGCAACCGATCCCGCAACATTCTGGTGGTGGCCCAGGTCGCTATGGCGCTTGTGCTTCTGGTATGTGCGGTTCTGATGATCCGGACCTTCCAGCAACTGCGCAGGGTGGACCCGGGATTCACGGATGCCTCCAGTTTACAGACCCTGCAAATCGCAATCCGCGAGTCTTCTATTGCCGATCCGCGCATGGTCACCCGGGTCGAAAACAACATCGCGGATAAGCTCATTTCCATTCCCGGCGTGACCTCCGCTGGCTTTGCCAGGATCGTGCCCATGGAAGGTGTTGAGCCTGGTTGGGGTGTCATTTTTGTGGAAGGAAAGACCTATGAAGGCGATGCGCCGAATCAGTTCTTCAACTACGTCTCCCCGGGCTACCTTCAGGCTCTCGGCACTCGCCTGGTCGCGGGACGCGATTTCACCTGGAATGAAATCTATGGTCTGCAGCGAAAGGTGATTGTTTCGGAAAACCTTGCCAGAGAATCGTGGGGTAGCGCGGCCGGAGCCGTCGGCAAACGCATTCAGGAGGGCGTCGGTAAGCCCTGGTACGAGGTGATCGGGGTGGCCCAGGACGTGCACTACAACGGTGTCGACGAAAGAGCGCCGTCGATCGTTTACTGGCCGGCGATGATCGTCAGTTCCTATTTCGGGCCCTACACAACACGCTCGGCGACCTTCGTGGTCCGCAGCAGCCGGGCGGGAACGTTAGGTTTCCTCAACCAGGTACAGGAAGCCGCTCGGCAAGTCAATGCCGGCCTGCCCGTGGCCTCGTTGCGCACCATGCAGGAGATCTACTCCAAGTCGCTGGCCCGCACTTCCTTCGCCCTCGTCATGTTGGTGATCGCCGCTTCCATGGCTCTCGCCCTCGGCATCATCGGCATCTACGGCGTCGTCTCTTACGCCGTATCGCAACGCACACGCGAAATCGGCATTCGCCTCGCGCTCGGCGCCCAGAAGAGCGAACTGCGCTGGATCTTCGTGCGCTCCGCCTTGGCGCTTGCCGGGGTTGGCATCATCATCGGCCTCGGAGCTGCAGCCCTGGTCGCGCAGATGATGAGAGCCCTGCTGTTTGGTATCAGCCCTATTGACCCGGTAAGCTTTGCCGTCATGCCGCTCATCCTTGCCGCAGCCGCGGCGCTTGCCGGCTTTCTGCCGGCCTCTCGCGTTGCCTCCATTAATCCCGTAGACGCGCTAAGAGCTGAGTAGCTGAGCCAGACAATCGTTCGCAGGTTCAAATCTCCGGAATACGAATCTGCCATTTGGTGTCGACCGGCTTACCGAAAAGCCCTAAGATTTTCAGGCACTCCCGCGCAGTAGCAGGCCTTAGAGGGCGGCCAGGCGCTTTTCGCCTAAATACCGATCCTTCACAGCTCGATCTCCTTGATTGCCAAGGTATTCTGGATCGTTGGTCACTTGGGGTCAATCCGAGCGAGGTACGGGTTTGAGAGCGCAGAGAGCCATTCTGCCGGGTCTTCTACTTTGCCTTTTGGCCGTCGTCCGTTTGCCCTGTGCTGATGGTCAATTTGAAACCTCGCAAGTTCCAGTACAAGCCACGGTGTCGTCTGAACCTGTCAAAATGCAGATGGACGCACATCCGGAGGGCATAATCCACCTCGACGTGGCTGCGACAGACCGCGAGGGCAAGCCGTTTTCAGGTCTGGCTGCAAAGGATTTCACGCTGACGGACAACGGCGTGCCACAAAAGATCGTTTCCTTTGCAGCATCGAACCAACCCACCAATGAAAATGAAAGACTTACTGAAGTAGTGCTGGTTCTCGATGAGGTCGACCTTTCGCCCCTGCAGTTGGAACTGGTGAAAGACGAATCAATAAAGTTTCTGCGGCAGAATGGTGGACATCTCGGTGAACCCACATCTGTTTACTGGTTCACACCCTCCGGGCTGTACGCAACCCCAGCCCCCACGACCGACGGCAACGCTCTGGCCCAGGATGTTGCTTACCACAACTCACACCGCAAGGTCTGGATAGTTTCGCGCAGTCCTAATCCGTTCGTGACAGCGGAATCAGAGAGCTACTCGCGGTGGGTTCGAAGCTTGGGAGCGGTTTACTCCATCGCCATCGAGCGAAGAGACGTGCCTGGCCGAAAGCTTTTGCTGTGGATGGGCTTCGGGTGGCTGGCAGTTCACGGGCCAGAGCAATACAAAGACGCTGCATTTCCCTGGCTGGTGGAGCTTTCCACGCGCATACGTGAGGCGCGGATGGTTATCTCCGAGATCACAGCGCGGGCCGAACCGATCACAGCCAGGACCGAACCGTTCACCGCCCGGACCCGGACCGAGCCCACGGCTTCCGACTTCAAAGACACATACAAGAACTATCTTGCGGGGGTTCGCACACTGCCGGAGCTGGAAGAGCGGGGCTTTGGACCGTCCTCACATTTTGCGCTTCCGGTATTGGCCATTCAGAGCGGTGGCCTTGTTGTGGATGAATTTTCAGGGATCTCGCTCTCTATCGAACATTGCGTTGAGGATGCGCGGGTGTTCTATACCTTGTCTTTTGACCCGCCGTATGCAGCCCAGCCGGATGAATATCACGGCCTCAAGGTACAGATCGGGGCGCCTGGACTATCTGCACGCACGAACACCGGCTATTACGATCAGCCGGTTTTCTATGATCAGCCTTCCTTCGCGGCCAGGCGAGTCAGCGTTCATGAACTGGAGCAGATCCTCGACACAGCCACCGCTGAGCAAGACGGCGCGTTGGCAAAGCAACTAGCGGGTCTGGAGCTGAGCGAGCGTCTTAACAGTAAACTGCTCTCACTCTGGAAGAATCGTCTGCGCGGCAAGAAGTCGATCGCGGCACTGGTAACTCTGGCCGACGAGTCTGCTTTCCTCGACCCTCCCGCAGCAGACATTCTCTCCGACCCAGCACCCGATCTTCCCACGCAGCGCCAGATGATTTTACGAACAGTGAAGTATCTGAAGGAAGTGATTCCTAAACTGCCAGATTTTTTCGCAATACGCACCACGACCGAGTATGAGCAACCCTCGCCGCAAAAATCAGATACCTGGAAAACCGCCCTGGTCGATCAGTCGTTGCGCGAGGCGGTCACCGAGAAGGCAACTCTCCGCTATCGGAACGGTCATGAGGAACAGGATACAGAGAAAGAGAGGAAGGCTAGCCCGAGCGCCAGGAAAAGGGACCTCCATCTGATCGGTGTTTTCAGCCCGATTCTTGGCTCCGTACTCGAAGACGCCACGCGCGACGATAGCATACTGACATGGAACCATTGGGTACAGGGCGAACGAGGAAGGGAGGCAGTCTTTCGCTACTCCGTGCGCGCCGAGAACCCTCATTACAACGTTACATACTGCTGCCTTGTGGGTGGGGGTACCTTTCTGGCGTCGCCCAGATACCTCGGAGAATTGACGATTGATCCTGGAACTGGAGCGATTCTTCGACTGACGATGGAGGCGGAGCTGGGATGGATTCTTGAGCCGAATCTGAATCCGGTACAGCCCGCTAAGGGAGCGGCGGCGATGATCGAATACGGGCCCGTCGAGATTGGCGGAAAAGAATATATCTGCCCGCGCCGCAGCGTCGTGATTATGCGAGTCCGAACCGTGCACACCTTGACCGTCTTTGGTCAGACATTTGATGTCTATGCCCCTTACGAGACGCGATTGAACGATATTGTGTACACGAATTACCACAAATTCGGGGCCGAGGCGCGCATGCTTCCAGGATTTGACGTTGTACCGGATGCAACAGCCCCTCCAGAGAGCAACGGCCAGTCTCCCGCGACGCCGCGGCCCAACCGCTGAACGATAGCTAGACAAAAATCGCGATTCGTTTGCTGCTGCGCGCGCGTCTTGCCGGTTTCTGGTCATCCCGCACTTTAGAGCGAGACCACGCCTTTGCCGGAATACGAAGCGTGCCGGACCTCGGTCATCAACTGCAAGAGGCACGGCGGCTTGAGAGCCATGCGTGCCGGACTTCCGCGAGACTCTCGGTCAGGCGCTGGTCCAATAGGGCGCCACGGAATAAGCGCATTGCGTCATTCTGCTCGCAACATAATCTTCGGATCGATGCGCGAGGAACGTACGATGACCGGCAACGCAATCAGCAGAGCTATGGCCAACAAGACAAGTGCCGGACCAGTAAGCATGACTGGGTCACTTCCTTTCACGCCATACAACAGCGTCTCTACATAGCGCACCGAGGCAATCCCCAGTACCGCGCCGATCACAGCTCCCGTCGTCACCATCAGGAAGATCAGCGACGTAGCCTGCCAGGCGATGTGCCCTATCCGGGCACCGACGGCGATACGAATCCCAAATTCGCGCTCCCGCTGCTGCAGGGAATAACTAAGCACTCCGTATAGACCAATCGCTGCCAGCAGGAGCGCTACGAAGGAGAAGAAAGCTGCCAGCATGGCGAGAAGCCGTTCGCGGATGGTTTGCGCGCGGACGAGTTCGTCCTGGGTGCGGAGATTGCTGACGCGGAAGCCGGCACGTGCCTGGGGAATTGCCTTGCGCAGAACAGAGGCGAGCGCGAGTGGATGGGAGCCGGAAGTGCGGACGAGAAACGTCTCCTCAGTTTCCGCCTGCGCAATGCCTTGAGCATTCACTTCATGAAAAGGGATGTAGGCTACTGGCACAATAGCGTCTCTGAGGTTGCCATAAGGAGCATCTGCAACCACTCCTACAACCTGATAGTGATTTTCCCGCTCTTGAAAGGTCTTTCCGATCGGATTCTTTCCATCAAAGAAGGTCTTGACGAAAGCCTGGTTGACCATCGCCTCACCTGGAGTGGTGTCGCCAGGACGAAAATCCCTTCCGTTGAGCAAGGGTATTTTCATGGTCTCTGACCACCCCGGCGATATTGCGAGTAAGTAGGTGAACAGGGGGCTCGGAGTTCGTCCTCCTACGGAAACAAAGTTATTCCATGCGCCTCCTGACAATAGCGGCCAGCCCGCAATCGCAACTCTCTCTACGCCCGGGACATTGCGTAGCTCGTCGGCGATTTGATCCCACACCACAGGGGGTTGGCCTTGTTGCGTAACCACATCCAGCAAGAGGAGATTTTCAGGAGAAAAGCCCAAAGGCTTATTGGATAAGCTCTCGAAGGTCCTTACGAAGAGTCCTGACATAAATATCACAAGGAAGCAAAAGGCAACTTGCGCGGCAATCATGCCGTGCATCAGACGGCGCCGGGAGTGAGGATCGTCGTCACCCCACTTCAGCGCGCTGACCGGCTTGACCGCGGAGGTGCGGAGCGCGGGGATGACTCCGAAGAGCAGCAAGACGAAGAAGACCAAGCCGCCGGCAAAAGCGAGAACCCTCCAGTCCGCGTACAGAAGCAGTCGCACCGGAGTGTCGGATGACTGGATCATGGTCACGACCAGCGGAGCCGACCGCCACGCGAATAGCGCTCCTAGGCCGGCAGCCAGCACCGCCAGCATTGCGTTCTCTACCAGGAGCATGTGCACCAGGCGGCCTCGTCCTGCACCGATGGCTACACGCAGTGCCATTTCCCGCGACCGCGTCGCTGACTGAGCCATCTTCAGGTTGGCGACGTTGGCGCAGGCAATCAGCAGAACCATGGCCACCAGAATGCTGAGAATGCCAAGGGCTTTGCGATATTCATCCTGAAGGGTCGAGATGCCGGCGCCCGCAGGTTCCATCAGCAGGGTCGCGTCGATGATCCTTTGAAAAAAAATCCTATCCGCTCCAGTGAATCCCTTGGCCCGTTCCTGTTCGAAAACCCGGCTGATTGCGCTCAATTTCTGGCGCAGCGGTTCAAGCGCGATATCTGGCTTGACCAATACCAGCGTTCGAGCCCAGGACGCGTCGGAGTGGGTCACCGCGGGATGCATCATCACCGGAAGAAAAATGTCTATCATCGTGCCCGGCTCGGTACCAGTAAATGGCCCGTTGACAACGCCTGTGATCTGATAGAGCTCTTTACCGATGCGCAAGGTTCGACCAACGATGTGCGGGTCTTGCCCGAAGCGTTGCTTCCAGTAGTCGTAGGAGAGAACGGCATAGGGAGCAGAACCCGGGGTCCGATCATCGCTTTCCGCCAGCAATCTGCCGAGGGCGGGTTGGAGGTCGAATGCCTGGAACATCGAGCCCGAGACGTACTGGACATTCGCCTTCTCCATATCCTGGTCAGATCCGTAGGTCAAGTCCGTTCGACTCGCGGGGGAGACTGCGATCAATTGCGCCTGGTCCTTTACCGCATCGCGCATGAGGCTGAACGAAGGATAGGCCCACATGTCAGATCGAATGGTTTTGCCCTCAAGGGTGAATACCACACGCGAGATGGCGTTGAGGCGGTCAGCATGGGCCACCGGCAGAGGGCGCCAGAGTAGCGCATCGATGAGTCGAAATGCTCCGATGCATGCTCCCATGGCGAGAGCCAGTGAAAGGATGGCAACGGCAGAGGTCACCTTGTTTCGTTTGAGCTGCCTGTAGCCGAAGAGGATGTCGGCACGCAGCAAGGCAAGCCACCCCACAGTCCGGATTTCAAAGCTGCTCTCTCGCTGCCGGCGCTGCTCGTAGTTGCGCCCAAGAGCGAGCCGTGCTTCGTCCGGATCGCGCCCTTGCTCAACCGCTTCGGCTATGTGAGACTCCATCTCTTCGGCAATCTCGCGGCTCAGCTTCTCCGCGCGAAAAACATTAGCAAACCTTGACCAAAGTGACATCAGACCGTCCTCAATACTTGATTGATGGCGGCGGAAGCCGACAGCCAACGTGACTCTTCGATCCCCAACTGCTTCTTTCCAGCGGCCGTCAGCTCATACACGCGCGCCCGCCGCCCGGTCTCCTTTTGGATCCACTCCGCGCGAATCCACCCGGCTTCTTCCATGCGATAGAGAGCAGGGTACAGAGAACCTTCCTCAATACGCAGCAGCTCGTCGGAACAGTCCCTGACTGCGGCCATGATGCCGTATCCATGCGTTCTCGGCCGGCGCGAAAGAATTTTCAGCACCAGCAGGTCAAGGGTCCCTTGAAGGGAATCAGGCTTCCTCATACTAAGATGACTATATATAGACGGCTATATAAGATGTCAAGGCTCCGGCGCGAGAGAGCGTCGCGGAAGTTGGAAAGAGCGGGAATTTGCGCAATTTACGGGACATCATCAATCGCGATCCGCCGGACGGGGACGGCTCGCAACCCTATGGAACAAAGTCAAAGACCCCAAAGTCGTCAGCCCGGAGACTTATGATGCATCGGGCGCATAAGGCGCACCCTTTCCCCGGAGGCTAATGATGCAGCTGGCCTATTCGGGCAGCACATGAATCTTCCTCTGACCCTAAAAGCCTGAGGAAAAGACTACTGAACGAAGGGCATGGCCTCAGCCGTGCCGTAATGACACACTGGCGCTTGACGGCTTTAGATGAGGCACGCTTTTCGAGACCTATAGGCGAAGTCAGCTCTTTTCCCAGCAGGGTCTGCCACCGATGATTGGAAAGGGGAACTTAGCAAGACGTTCGACCTTAGCCAAGTCCGTCTGTCTACGAAACCTCTGCGATGCAGCAGCTATTTCGAGTTATAGAGGTCCATGCAGTAGGGCATGGGCGTGCCGGCGTCCGGCAGGGTCGTTCGCTTGTAGGAGACGCAGGTTTGTCCTGTCTGCGTGTCGAGCGCCAGGATGGTGTCATCTTCTAAGAAGGGGACAAACCGCTGCGATTGCCGGGAGCACCCAGCCATTGACAACAACATTACTGCCGCGAGAATCTTCACGTTGACGCCCCAGGAGCGGTCCAGTGATTCGTAGTCCACTCTCCTAGTTGATCGTGAGATGAGTCGGGAGGGAATGGCACTTTGGGGTAGTTGGCCGGCAAGGGTTTCTTGCCGGCCCATCTCTACTGAGCGGCGTAGTGCCGCCCGTTCTGTTAGACCAGACAGCAAGGACCGTGTCAGTGCCACCTTCAGCGTGGTTCTGTTTTCCCCAAAGTGCCAGGTCCGTCTTTCTGACGAAACCCCGCCAGCGACCCGATCAATCCTTAGTGCGCAAAGTTTTCCAACCGTTCATCGAAATCGGACAACGGCTCCGGCCCCCAGGCGAATACTGTTTTGGACGTTAGTGTCCGCGTTCGGCAGTGCCGTGCGCAGCCAGTCGGCCTCGAAAACACGTAGTAAGAAACGATGTTTGATCGCCAGATCCATCCCCCCGCCAATCTGCAGCGCAAGACTGTTCGCGCTGCTGGAGGCAGAGCCGACCCCGGGAAAGATGCTGTCGAAACCATTGGCTTCTCCCACCAGGGCGTGGCTGAAGAAGGAACAGCGGTGATGCGCCGGTGACCACAAATAGCGCGGTCCGAAGGTCGCGGTAACCATATCCAGCCCCACTCCGGCGTTGTTGGCATCCTGTGCGTGAAATCCTGAGATGTCCGCCTCCGCTCCAAGGCCGTGCCAGAACTGACCTTCGATCTGGATGCTGCCGCCCTGCATCCAGAACCTGTCGGCACGCACTACATTGGACAGGAGAGCGTCATAGAGAATGGCTATTTCCAGTCTGGGCATGGCATTGGGTTCAGCAGCGTCCTGCTGTCCCCAAAGAGGCTGCCCGGCTGCCAAGCAAGCGGCCGCAAGGAGGAACCTTCCGCGAATCGTACTGCGCATCTCAAGTTCTCCTTGTTACTCGACGTTGAGCGTGACGTGGGTGGAGCGTGTCAGGGGACCGGACGTAGCAGTCACGGTTACCATATACGATGATGGTTTTTGCCCGAAGAAGCCGTTGCCGCTGACGCAGCCACTCAGGGCAGAGAGGGCTCCCAAGGCTGCCGCCATCAACCCCAGTGTGAAAAGGAACCCGCGCAGCCGCTTGCCTGCACTGCGCAGCCGGAATGCAAATGGCAAGAGCGTCATTCCCCACAAGATGGGCGGAAGCGCCCGTGACGCCGGCCCCTCCTTCTTCATGCCGGCCGAAGCGGGGGGCAGCTGGATAGTCAGTGTCATGGTGGGGAGCGGGGTGTTCGCCGGCAAAGTCCACGAGGTCGCGGTGATCCGGGCCCACGAAACAGGAGCGATGGCTGCTGTAGCGCCCGACGGCATCCCGGTAACCGTCAATAGAATCGGGGTTGGGAACAAGGCGCCGGTGCTGGGTATGATGTTCAGCGGATAAATAGCCGACCCTCCGGGAGCTGCGGTTTGCGTAGTGACGCTGCCGGATCCGCTGCCTGGTCCCCCACTGCTGCCCGAACCGGGCGTCAAGCTGAAGTCGAGCACCGACTGCGATAATGCCGCGCTCTTGACGGCGACGAAGTTTCTGTCCCCGTTGTACACCGCGGTGATCGAATGCGAGCCATCGCTCAGAGACGAATTGGTCAGCGCGGCCACGCCCGCGGAGAGTGACCCCTGACCCAGCGGCGTTGTGCCGTCCAGGAAACTTACGCTGCCGGTCGGCGTGCCTGCCGTCGAGCTCACGATGGCGGTGAAGGTTACTCCGCTTTGCACGATGGACGGGTTAGTGCCGGAAGACAAACGGACGGCCGGCGTCAACGGCTCGATCGTCATGGTTCCAGTAGCAGAGCCGGTGTAGTTGCCGTCGCTGATCGTAGCCACGACGGTATAACTTCCCCCGGCGCTGGGTGCAGTCGCGCTGCCGTTATATGTAAAAGCTACGGTCAGCCCGGATGGTACGGTGGTTGCCGTGGCAGAGCGCGGAGTACCGGTATATGTCTGGGTCAGATTACCCAGCGTCACTGTCGCCGTCCGTTTGGAGATGACCAGTGTTCCGGTGGCCGAACCCTGGTAGTTGGGATCGTTGATGGTGGCCACGACCAGATAAGTTCCCGGCGCAGTAGGCGGGGTCTCGCTGCCGTTATAGGTGAAGCTCACTGTCAACCCGGCGGGCGCGGTCGTTGCCGTGGCGGAGAGTGGAGAACCGGTGTAAATCTGGGCCAGATTGCCCAGTGTGACCGTCGCCGTCGTCTTGCCGGCGGTGAGTGAGTAGGTCGTGCTGACGCCGCTGTAGGGGCCTGTTCCAGTGCTGCTGTCGGTTGCGGTCACGGTGAAGGTGTAAGGACCGCCTGGGACGGTGGGCGTTCCCGAAAGAATGCCCGCTTCACTGAGTGAGAGGCCGGAGGGCAGGTTGCCGGTCAACACGTATCTATAGGGACCGATTCCGCCGGAGCCCGCAAAGGTCTGCGAGTAAGCGGTGCCTGGAACGGCGGCAGGGAGAGTCGCGGTCGAGGGCGAGACGGTGATGGTGGGCGGATGGATCGTGAGCGAGTAGGTCTGCGAGCCGGTGAGCGAATCCGTATCCGTGGCAAGTACAGTAATGGAGAACACGCCGCCCGCGGTGGGCGTGCCGGTAAGCAAGCCCGCGGTGCTCAGCGACATCCCCGCGGGGAGAGCTCCTCCGCTGATCGTGTAGTGATACGGTCCGCTTCCACCGGTGGCTTGAAACGTAACTGCGCTGTAAACCGCGCCCACAGTGCCCGCAGTCAATGTGGTGCCTGCGGGGAGCGTGAAAGTAAGAGGGGCCGCGATTCCGGTTCCGCTCAGGGAGATTGCCTGGGTCGCGGCCGATACATTCAGGTTGTTGTCGGTCAACAACAGAGACCCGGGAATCGAACCCAATGACGCTGGGTCAAAGTCCAGGGCATAGGAGCACGACGCGTTGGCAGCCAGGCTGCCGCCTCCACCTTCCGCGCAGGAGGTTGCTGCATCGAGGGAGAAGCTGGCACTCCCATTGTTGATCGCCGCCGAAGCGATGCTCAGGTTTGCATTGCCGTAGTTCAGCACGGCGAAGGACAAGGGGTCGTCTGTAGTATCCGCCGTGCCCTGCGCCGTTGCCGTCGGAAAAACAACCGGGAGCAGCACATTCCGGTTCTGCTTATAAATCGCGCCGCTGCCATCCCCACTGCTCCAATCCAAAAAGAGATTGCCTGCTCCGTCGAGCGTCATAGGCCCTCTACCGCCGTGAGGGGTGGTAAACAGTCGCGTGCGCGCGGCGTAAGTTCCGCCGTCCCGCAAGTACTCGTAAACCGGAGTCGAGGTTCTCCCTGGGCTGCTATCCGCCACATAGAGATTGCCGTTGGTATCGATGGCGATCCCGTACGGGGAATACAAGGTGCTGTCGATGGTTACGAAGGTTGGACTGTAGCTGCCGCTGACAAAGGGAATCTTCGTCAGTTCGGCGGTCGTGCCTGAGGTCGCGGCGAGAAAGAAGACATTTTGCGCGCTGTCAACCGCGATTCCCTGGGGGAGCACGCTGCCGCCGAGGGCGGTGGAGTCAGCCAGTGTGACTTGCGAACCGTACCCGTTGTTCCCCGGCGAGCCAGTCCAGGGCAATTCGCCGATAAGCAGCGCATTGTTGTCACAGAAGAATAGGTTCCCGGCTCCGTCCACCGCGATTCCCGTGGGCAAGACCAGGCCGGAACCGAGGGAGATCGCTGAGCCGTAGCCGGTTCCGTTCCATGGAAACTTGAGGATATTCCCAGTAGAAGATACGAAATTCGTTAACCCGGCGTAGAGATTTCCTGCCCCGTCCTCCGCCATGGCTCCGGATGCATAGTTGAACGCACCGGGAAGATAGAGACTGGTGGGCGATTGCGCGGCTCCGTAAGAACTTCCCAGCCAGGGAAACTCGATGATCGCACCGGCATTGTTATTCGAGTTGCCATCTACGAAGAAGAGATTGGATTGCGAGTCGACGGCCAGGCCCTCGGGCCAGTAGGTATACAGATCCGGGGTGAGCATCGTCTGCGTACCAGGAGGAAACAGAACCTGTGCCCCGGTTCCCGTGCCGGACAGATACGCAGTAGCCAGCACGTTGCCCGAGGCGTCCTCCAACAGAACTGCGCCATAGCGCGTGCCCGGATGAAGGGGTGCGAAGATTACGGCGACTGTGCAAGTGTTGCCGATGCTGTAGCCGTAGCTGGTGCCATTGGTGTCGCAGGTACCGGTGCCGGCGTCGGTGAAGTCCAGTCCGGTGGCCCCCTGCGTAACCACCAGCGGCGTGCCGATAGAACCGGCGCCGGTGAAAGTAAACGTCACGTTCTGACTAGTGGAGCTGGCTACCGGCTCGCTGCCAAAGTTGACTGGCGCCGGATTGCCGGCGGTGGCGGTCGCCGAGTCGACCGTCAATGTGACGCTCGCCGTGGCCGTCCCCGGATAGGAATCCTGGTCGGACGGGGTAAACGTGACCCAGAGCGTGTTGGCGCCCGCCGGAAGCACGGTACCGTCGGTGACCACGGTGCCGGAGGTGGTGTTCAAGGTATAGACGTAGGTCCCCGCGGCGTTACCCACCGCATCGAGCTGCGTGCTGCTCAGCCCAGTGCCCTGGGGGATAGCCGCCGGTGTGGCCCAGGTAACAGCCGCGTGGCGGTCCATCGTAATCGTGAGCGGACCGGTAACGTTCGAAGAAAAATTAGGACTGGAAACAGTAGCTGAAACCGATCCGGGAACGGATGGGCTGCCGCCCGCAGCGGTGCCGGACACGGTAACCGTAATGGTGGCAGAATCGCTGGCATTGGCCGCGATCCCGCTCGCATTGGTGCAGGTGAGCGTCCCCGCAGTGCAGACCCAGTTGCCGCTACTCGAGTCCGTCATGGCGGTCGCCGTCAATCCGGCTGGAAGCGTCACGGCAAGCGTGAGGTTGTTGGGCAGCGCAATGGTCGAGCTGGTGTTGGTCACGTCCACCGTAATGGTGTCGTTCGTGTCGCCTTCGTTGAAGATTGAATTGCTGGGGTTGGTGGTGATGGCAATCGATGCCGTGGGCAGAATCACCGGCGTCACCGCGGCCGACAGATCGAAGATGGCAAACTCCAGCATCTTCTCCTGCGGAACCTGGCTGGCGCCGCTCAACGTCGGGCACTCGGCGGGAAAGTTGGGGCTGCCCGATTCTGAGACGTTTTCTACGTGGTACTCGTTGTAGAGCACGCGACCGTACTGGTTGGCTGCGCTCGCGCCCCATGGGGTGTTGAAGCTGAACTGCATGATCGGGCTGCCGCCGTTGTAAGCAACGTTGTAGCTCTGGCCGGACTGAGCGGGGAGGGTGAGCCAGGATTGTGCCGGCGCGTTGACCGTATCCACGTTGAAGCGAAGCGTGCTGATTTCCACTTCATTCTCGGTACCGGTGTTATTCCCCGTGGCCCCGTAAGAGTAGCCGTTCTCATAGAGCCACGAGGCGAGCGTGTCGCCGTCGCTGAAGCTGGTGTTGATGAGGCCGTAGCCGGGATCGGGCGTGACCGAACTGGTCGCACTTCCCCAGGTCATCGGTGGCGAGCCTCCCGCGCTATAAAAGTAGTAGCCGTTGGTTCCCGTGTAGGTCGTATCGAGCCAGGCGTCGCTGTTGTGCGTGGCAAACACCCGCCCGCCCAGGCTGGTGTAATTGATCAGGTATGGAACCGTGGTGGAACTGGCGCCGGTGCTTCCATTACCCTCGCAGGGGAACATCACCATGTCATAGCTGTTCAGTTTGGCCTGGGCCTGCAATGTAGCTGAGGACGGCGTGTTCGAACTCATCTGGGCGCCGTTGCCTCTATAGAGATGGATGCGGCCGCCATAGGAGGGACCGCTCGTCACCGAGTCGTCGGTAAACTCCGTGCTGGCCATGCCAATATCACGAAACACGCATTCCAATGCATCGGCACTCCCAGTCTGGATCGCGATCAGCGGGATGTTGGCGGTCGCCGAGTGCGTGGTGGGCATGTTCAGGTGCAGGCCGGAGATAGAACCGGAGACCGTGCCCGAGCTTGGCTCGGTAAACTCGTTGAGCCACTTCCCGGATTGAATTACCAGCGTGTAGGAGTTGCCCTCGGGCACGCCGCCCAGCGTAAAGGTGCCGTCGGCGCCCGTGATGGTATAGGCGTAGACGCCCGTGCCCGAAGCGACTACTACCGGCGTCACGGTTTCCTGCGTGATGCAACCCTCCGCGGCTGTTACCGACGACGAGGTGCAGTTGGCTCCCGAGGCCGGCAACGTCACCGAACCATTGGTCACGTAGACCAGCACATTGGGTAGCGACACCGTCCCGTTCGGCATGTATACCGTGCCGCTTATTGTCGTTGTGCCCTGGGCAAGCCCAAGGTTGGCGGTCATAGCCAATAGGAGATATGCGAAGCCGGAGAGTGCGCGATTCGAGCGTCTGGGTGCGTTCATCTAGCGCGTTGCCCCTTCCGCGCCGTTTCACTATCTCGTCTGCGGCGCTGTCGCACTGTCTCCAGGCGCGGCGTCCGGGGAGGGGAGATCGGCACGCTAACAGGTTTTATATCGGGAGAAACAACGGTCGGGATCTCCCGTTTTGGGCAAAAAGTGTCTAAAACGGGCAGGACAGGATCAAAGTGGGAAGATCGCGGAATTGGAAACGTGGCCCATTCAAGCCTTCGTTTGGCTTTACCGAGCGCCGCGAGAATTTGGCGCTCATGGCGAAGTCGATTGAGAATCCGTCTGTAACCGGTTTTTTACGAGCTTAATGGCTACGCGCTCACTAAGCTTGTTCGCATTCCGCAGAAGAAAGTAGGGCGCTTTCCTTTCTTGCAGGAAGTAAAATCCGAGTTGCGCGATTTATGGCTCTTCTTGCGGCCTTTATCTTAGCGGTTCATCTTGCCTGGCTTGTCCTGGTAATCTTCGGAGCTCTCTGGACGCGCGGCCGGCCGGTATGGAGCGCACTACACATTCTCGCCCTGGTATGGGGAGTTATTGTGGAAGTGGGCCCGTGGCCATGTCCTCTGACTTTGGCTGAGCAGTACTTTGAAGGCCGCTTGGGTCGACCTGTCTCTCAGGGCGGTTTCCTGCTGCACTATCTGGACGCGATTGTGTACCCCAATCTCCCTGGCTGGTTGGTAACGAGTGCGGGTGTGGCAATATGCGCTCTTAATCTTGGAATCTATTGCTGGCGCTTTCGATATTTCCGCAGGGGGAGATAAGGGGACTACCGGCAGACAGCAATGCTCCCTCATCGTCCCAATGCAAACACTACATTGATATCCGTTTCTACCTCGACCGGCTGCCCATCCAGTAAAAACGGCGAGTAGACCCACTGCCGTACCGCATCCAAAGCAGCCTGTTGCAGCATCGGGGGCCGCCCAGCAATTGGAGTTCTTGGAAATGACCTCCTGTGCTGATGACGCCATCGAGGATAACCGTACCCTGTACGCCTTGTAGTTTCTCAGCCGGCGGGTACACGGGGAATGCTTTCTTGATCAGATGACCGTTCGTGGCCTCTCCCGGCGTGCTTACTCGAGCGGTCACCGGCGATGCATCGGCTGGGACCGTCAAAGCCTGCAGGCCAGCGGGGCCCAAGCCCTCCAGCGTTTCAATATGCACCTTCAGCCACGGTCTTCCTCCGAGGAATAACTCTATGTCGTGGGCCAGGTAATGATCATGGACGAGTGAGATGTTTTGAAACAGAGTCTGATACATGTTATTGGGAGTACTGGCGTAGAAAAGAACAGCATTCTTCAGAGCGAAACAGTACGAGGCGGCATCTTGCACTGATGTGTATAGACTGGGAACCATCAACGCCGTACACGGCATCTTCCCCGCCCCGAAATTTCGTTCGTAGTTCTCCAAAACCGTCTTTCCCGTATGGGCCTGCGTAGGAATCGGCCGCGCAATCATCCCTGGGATCGCGCTGAGAGGTCTGCCCGGCCAATCCTGTTCCCCCTTCTTGAAGACTCCATGATCGGTGCCATATTCCTCCACCGGACAGAAAAACCAAGGTAAAGGGTTCTCATGTGTACGGCCTCAGAATAACGTAGTAACTTGTCCCGGCTAGTCCGCCCGATACAAATCAATCCCGCGAGCACCGTGGAATGCTGCGTGTGAGAATCAGGTGTCCCTCCGAGAATCGAAACCGCGGTCCAGGGGAATTGCTCCAAACCGGCCAAATAGTCACAGACTGCTCTAAGGGACCGCCATCTGGCCCGTCCTCCAGGTCGTACCCAGCATCTGGTAGAGATACCTGGTGCGCTCAGGCATGGCGATATCCGCCAGGTCCTTCGGTTTGCTCGAACCTAAGATCCACCAGGCAATCGGTGCTTGAGAAAGATCGTACTGCGCATCGTGCAACAGCCCCAGGCTGACTCTCGCGCTTTGCTCCACGTTATGCCGTTCCATCACGCTGTAGGCGATGGTGTTCCCCCCAAGCCCCGCCAACCCTATGCCTGGAACTAAAAAGCCGCCGGCTTCCGTGGCCCACCCCGCCGCCTCCATGGCATACATAGCCGGCTGGTCGCGATAGTCGCGCTTCTCCATGCTCGCGGCCATGGCATCGGCAAGAATAGAGGCAATTTGTGCGTCGTTCTGCATCCGCTCCACTACGTGAATGGGCACCAGGACGATGCCACTCGGCAAGGCGCAAGCGAAGTTCCAGGAAAGGTCGATGAGCTGAAAGCGAAACTTGATCTTAGTGGGGTCGGTGTCTGGCAATGCGCGTTGGTACTCAGGCACCAGGCTTCCTCCAATACGATCGATACGCGCCTGGGTCGTTGGATCTTGATACGGAGGAATCCTCTTCACCTTGGTGCCGATCAACGCCTTGCTGACCACGCCCTGTTTGCGACGCGGGTCTACCTTTGCGGGATCGTATTCGTTTTTGCCCCGCAGCTTCCCCTCGCCTCCGCCCACTGCGTTTCTGGTAAAGACAGCCTGCTCGGCGAGAATGTGCCCGTCCGGCTGTTGTTCGCCCTTGAACTCAATCCATACATTGGTGCTGATATCGGCCATCGACGTGAGCGGAGCGGTAAAGCTGCTGTTTGTTTTGCTATTGATAAGGATGGGGTATCCGTCGGCACGAACCACGATCTGGCGCCGATGCTCACTATCCGCGGAGAGCACCCGGTCGATGACCCCGAAGCCCTCTTTCTCCGTGTAGCGTTCATATTGGATAGCGATCTCTTTGGCAGTTAGGGTCTGGTTCTTGTGGTTCTTTTTTCCAAACACCTTAAGCGGCTGCCCAAGATACGGCCCGTGTGTCCAGGGTATCTCCTGGCTCACGCCATTGATGCCACGATAACGCGTCTTCGCAACGCAAACCACATGGGTGCCGTCGACTGCGAAATCGCTGCTCGAGGTAACGCTGGTTACGTAACCATCGAGGTCCGGCGGCGTCTCTTGACCCAGGGCAAAGCCGCAGCAA
Organism: uncultured Acidobacteriaceae bacterium; assembly: GCA_963750415.1. Classification (GTDB taxonomy): domain Bacteria; phylum Acidobacteriota; class Terriglobia; order Terriglobales; family Acidobacteriaceae; genus PALSA-350. The sequence goes on along the minus strand of CAVVQX010000011.1, from coordinate 626,704 downwards.
CTCATCAACAAAACCACCAGCACCAGGCTTCGCATCACTGTCAGCTTCGCCGATCCCGTTTCTCATTTCCCATCAACTTTTGTGGGAGGGCAAATCCGGCGGCGGATAAGTATCGCCTTCCAGCCGGAATGATCATGTGCCTCAGATGCCTCGTGTACTCCACGAAACGAGAAAAGGAAATCTGCGCGCCAAGGCTTTGGCTGTAGACACTCTACTGCATATGGGAGTAGAGTGGCTACATCTATGGCGACAACCAGGGAAAAGCCGAATCCATATCAGAACCGGATCGAGTTGCTTCAGGGCACGCTCGACATGCTGATTTTGCAGACACTGCAGTGGGGGCCGCAGCACGGATACGGCATCAGCCAGGCGATCCGCATCCGGTCCGGTGAAGTCCTGCAGGTGGAGACAGGGTCGCTGTACCCCGCGCTGCACCGGCTGGAGCGGCAAGGGTGGGTGCGGTCGGAGTGGAAGCTTACGGAGAGCAACCAGCGGGCGAAGTACTACCGCGTGACCGCGACCGGAAAGAAGCAACTCGCGTCCGATCATGGCCGCTGGCAGCAGATGGTGGAGGCGATTGCTGCAATTATGAGCGGCGAACTGGAAAGGGGCAAGCCATGAGTTGGTGGCGGTTCTTCGCGCAGCGCAGGAGCGATCTCGCTGAGGAGATTGAGGCGCATCTGCGCATGGCTGTGCGCGACCGCGTGGAGCGTGGCGAGACCCCGGTGGAGGCTCGGGCGGCGGCGGCGAAGGAGTTCGGCAACGTGCCGCTGATGAAGGACGTAACGCGCGAGACGTGGGGCTGGGAGTGGCTGGAGAGCGGGATGCAGGATCTGAAATATGCTCTGCGGCGGCTGATGAAGTCTCCGGGGTTCACGATTGCGGCAATTGCCACGCTGGCGCTGGGCATCGGCGCGAACACGGCGATCTTCGAGCTTCTGGATACCGTGCTGCTGCAATCGCTGCCAGTGGCGAATCCGCAGCAACTGGCGGAGGTGCGGCTTGTCGATAGGGATAAAGCGCGCGGGAGTGTCTCCAGCGGATATCCGGTGGTAACGAACCCGATCTGGGAAAAGTTGCGTGAGGATCATCAGGGCTTCTCTGGGATTGCCGCATGGAGGGGTACCGGTTTCAGCCGCGACTTGGGCGGTGACGCGCGCTTTGCGAATGGGCTATGGGTGAGCGGCAACTTCTTCCGCGTGCTCGGGGTTAGGCCAATCCAGGGGCGGGTGTTTACCGCGGAGGACGACCGCCGCGGGTGCGGGTTGCCGGGCGCGGTGATCAGCTATGGCTTCTGGCAGCAGGAGTACGGCGGGGGCCCCGCGCTGGGCCGCACGCTGATGCTCAATGACAAGCCGGTAGAGGTGATCGGCGTGACCCCGGCGAGCTTCTTCGGCGTGACTGTGGGGCAGAGCTTCGACGTTGCAGTGCCGGTGTGCTCCCAGCCAGTTCTGGAAGCAAGAAACAAGCTGGATTCGAGCACTCAATGGTGGCTCTCGGTGATCGGAAGGCGCGATCCTTCGTGGCCGGTCGAACGAGTCGCAGCGCACCTTGGAGCAGTCTCGCCCGCGATTTTTGCGGCGACGCTGCGGCCAGATTATCCGGTGGAGAGCATCAAGGACTATCTCGCGATGAAGCTGACGGCCGCACCTTCGGCAGCCGGCGTCTCGATGCTGCGTGAGACCTATTCAGATCCGCTGCGGATTTTGCTGGGGATCTCCGGGCTGGTACTGCTGATTACCTGCGCGAACCTCGCCAGCCTGATGCTGGCACGGACCAGCGCGCGGGAGCGGGAGATGGCCGTGCGATTGGCGATCGGCGCGGGGCGAGGCAGGTTGATCCGGCAGGTGTTGTCGGAGAGCCTGTTGCTGTCGCTGGGGGGCGCGGTGGCCGGAGCAGTGCTGGCGCGCTCGCTGAGCCGGGGATTGGTGGCGTTTCTCAATACTGCGAACAATTCTGTCTCTCTGGACTTCAAACAGGATTGGCGGCTCTTTGTATTTCTGCTCGTGGTATCGGTGGTCACGTGCATGCTGTTCGGGCTTGCTCCGGCGCTGCGTGCATCGCGCACCGCTCCCGGCGCAGCGATGAAGACCGGCGGCCAGGGAATGACGGCGAGCCGCGGGCGGCTGGGATTTCGCGGCGCGCTGGTGGTGTCACAGGTGGCGCTGTCGCTGGTACTGCTGTTCGGCGCGCTGCTGTTCACCGAGAGCCTGCGGAATCTGCTGACCGATGATCCCGGGTTTCAGGCAAAGGGTGTGCTGATTGCCTGGTTGGACTTTGCCCGCCTGCAGACTCCAGTGGAGCGGCGCGCAGCGTTCCACCGGGAGTTGCTCGACAGGATACGCGCCATTCCCGGCGTGGATGCCGCAGCCGACACGAATATCGTTCCCCTTAGCGGCAACGGCTGGAGCAACGCGGTGTGGATTGACGGGCGCGACGGCACGCAAAGGAAAGACTCTAATTTCAGCTCAGTCAGTCCGGACTATTTCAAAACGCTGCGCATTTCGATGCTGGCCGGACGCGATTTCAACCAGGGCGACACGGCCCAGTCGCCGCGTGTGGCCATTGTCAATGAGGCGTTCGCGCGCCTGCTGGGGTTGGGTGAGAATCCGATCGGCATGAGGTTCCGGCGGGAGGCTACTCCGACGACTCCGGAGGAAGTGAACGAGATTGTCGGTGTGGTGCAGGACACGAAATACCATGATATCCGGCGCCCGGCTGAAGTAATTGCTTATCGTGACATCACACAAGACAAGGAGGCGGACAACTCGATGCAGGTGTTGGTTCGATCGACTCTGCCCATCGAGACGGTCGAGGCGGCGATCCGGCGCACGATGCGGGAAGTGAGCTCAGGCATCAGTTTCGACTTTGAAGGGCTGCAGGATCAGATCGGGCGGTCGCTGCTGGCCGAGCGGCTGCTGGCGACGCTCTCGGGATTTTTCGGCGTGCTCGCGGTGGTGCTGGCGATGATTGGGCTCTACGGGGTCATGTCGTACACGGTGGCGGAGCGTACCAGCGAGATCGGCATCCGCATGGCGCTGGGTGCGCTGCGTGGGGATGTGACGATGATGATCCTGCGAAAGGCAGCGACGCTGCTGGTGGCGGGTCTGGCTCTGGGCGCTGGATTATCGCTTGCCGCCGCGAGCGCGGCGAGCGCGCTGCTGTTCGGGTTGAAGCCGCGTGACCCAGTGACCCTGGCGATAGCAGCCGCGGTTTTGGCGGCGGTCGCACTGGGGGCAAGCTATCTGCCGGCCCGGCGCGCCGCTGCTCTGGACCCGATAGCCTCGCTCAAGGACGAATAACCCGATGACGCTTGCCTCTTATCGTTCGATAGTCGAAGGAAAACGAGCACAACCTTATTCATTCATGGCTGGGCCCGGCGTCGTTCCGCACAAAGTGACAACCCGGCTGCATACCTTGTCCCGAGGGGGACGGACCCAATTGGAATTCAGCGCAGAAACTGATCCACGAAGACTGCAAGCGTGAACCCACCGCCAGCTCTACCTCGCTTGGCACCCATCGATTGATCGCAGCTTGTTTTGCGCACCGTCGACGTCGAAAGACTGATTGACGACGATCACGGTGCACGCTCGATCTGGTAAGCTTTGCCGTTATGCCGGTCATCCTTGCCGCAGCCGCGGCGCTTGCCAACTTTATGCCGGCCTCTCGTGTTGCCTCCATGAATCCCGTAGCCGCGTTAAGAGCTGAGTAGCCGGGCCCGGCAATCGTTCGCAGGTTCAAATCTCGGGAATACGGATCTGGCTGCAGTCCTTCGCGATCTCGGCAATATAGTTTTGAAACGCAGGTAAGCGACGCAGATTGCTGAGAGAGGGGTCAACTCGAAAGAACGGCCAGCAGCGAAATCCTGTGCTCACCGCTCGATCCATCCATGCAAGGGCCTTGTCGTCCTGGCCAAGGATGGCGTGGACGCACGCCACCTGATAAAGCGTGTGATGGGTATGACCGAAAGAGCGCGGCGATTCACACGCTCGTTGCGCACATTCGAGAGCTCGATCTGCTTCGCCTCTCTGCGCATGAAGCATTCCTTGAAGGGAGACGAAAAGAGGCTCTTCGGGGAATTGGTCGAGAGATTCGCGGAGCAGCTTCTCGGCAGCTTTGAGGTCGCCCATAAGCAGCAGCGGTTGAGGCCGCAGCCAAAGGGCGTACTTGCTTTCGGGACTTTCGCGAAGCCACGCTTCGCACTCGCGATTGGCAGTCTCGAACTCGCCCGCCCAAAGGTGGGCCAGGCCCGACCAGCGCACCCAACTGTCGTGCGGATTCACTCGATGAGCCTGTTGAAAAGCCACCAGGCCCTCCTGCATGCGGCCGATGTGCGAGAAAACCAGACCCAACTGCCCGTGTGCGCCGTCGACGTTGGGCTGCAGCTCAATGGACTTTTCAAATTCTGCGACAGCCTCGCGGAAGGAATAGTTTTTGGCTTGGCTCCAAAAGATGTGCCCTTTCGCCAGGTGGCCCTCGGGCAGGTTGGGGTCGAGCTCCAGAGCGCGGTTGGCATGGTATTCCGCCCTTTCCGCCCAGATGCCCCGGCCGTCGTGGATCTTGTACTTGTCCGCGTAAACACGTGCCAGGGCCGCATGCGCAAGGGCGAATCCGGGATCCCGCTCAATTGCATTCATCAGGTGCACAGTTGCGCGATCCATCACTTGCTCGGTGTCGGAAAAACTGAGCTTCAGGCCCTGCAGATACTCCTCGTAGGCGTAGTGGTCGGCGCTGTAACGCTCCCGGGCTTTGAATGCTCCGCCGACCAGGTTGGCCTTCAAAGAGCGCGCAACCTGACGGCCGATTTCGTCCTGGACTTCGAAAATGTCGTCCAGGGTCAGATCGTACTTTTCCGACAGAACGGTCCTGCGGCGCTCGGAGTCGACCAGCTGTACTGAAACTCGCCATCGTGCCCCCACTTTCTGGATATTGCCCTGCAGGACGTACCTAACGTCGAGTTCGCGGCTCACAGCCGCAGGATCGGCCCCACCCAGATACTTCAACATGCTTGATGTGGGTGGAACCACGAAATCGTCCAGCGCCCCAAGCGACGTGATCAAGGAATCGGCAAAGCCCAACGACATCGATTCCCGTTCCTCAATCGCGTTCAGAAATACGAAGGGAAGAACGGCAAGTGTGGTCTCTTGCGAAGAAGAGGATGCAGCCGTGTTTTGTTGTCCCCTCTCGACATTGCGCTTCAGTCGCTGCAGGTCGCTGCGAACTTCAGACGCGTGCTGGTAACGAAAATTGCGATCTTTCTCCAGACACTTGTTGATGATGTATTCCAGTTCGCGCGGGAAGTCAGGATTCAAGCGGGATGGGGGAACCGGGGTCCGGTTAAGGATGGCGTCAAAGATAACTCCGGGGCTTTCGCCGCGGAAAGGCATCGTCCCGGTGGCAGCCTCGTAAAGCACTACACCGAAAGAGAACAGGTCTGTTCGAGCATCGAGTTCCTGCGCCCGTACCTGCTCCGGAGACATATAGGCGACAGTCCCCAAAGCCTCTCCCGGACTGGTGAGGTGTTGCTTTTCGCGAAGACTCATCAGAGTTTCCGCGGATGCATCCTGTGCCCGCATGCGCTTTGCGAGCCCGAAATCGAGGACCTTCGCGTGGCCACGCTCGGTTACGAAGACGTTGGCGGGCTTTATGTCACGATGCACGATTCCTTTCGAATGGGCAGCATCCAGTGCGTCTGCCATTTCGATGGAGAGGGAAAGAAGAAGCTCGGTTTTCAGGGGACGCCCGGCGATGAGGTGTTTGAGCGTCATCCCGTCGAGAAACTCCATGGCGATGAAGGTATGGCCGTCCTCGCCGATGTCGTAGATTGTGCAGATGTTGGGATGGTTGAGTGCTGACGCGGCGTGGGCTTCACCCTGAAAGCGGGCCAGCGCCAGCGGGTTGTCTTCAACTTCTTCGGGCAGAAACTTGAGAGCGACAAAACGATGCAACCGCGAATCTTCGGCTTTGTAGACGACGCCCATTCCGCCGCCGCCCAGCTTCTCGAGGATATGGTAGTGCGAGACGATACGCCCGATCATGGAAGCAGTCCCAGGTTTAAGTACCAACCCGACGGATGATGGAAAATCCAATGGTACCGCATGACGAACGTCGCCACAGAATCCCGTACAAACACGTGCAAAAGCGGACTCGACGGTGATAACTGGGGCGAGGTCCCGAATGAGTCGCGACTAAGCTATCTGCCGGCCCGGCGCGCCGCTGCTCTGGACCCGATAGCCTCGCTCAAGGACGAATAACCCCATCGCACGGGCGTGCTGAGAACTGGGCCTCCTGCTGCACAGCTGTGCGTAGCCGCTCTTGACATCGTGGTGCATCCGCTAGCAAAATCGAGAGCTTGCAATAGGACAGGGTAACTGTGCCTGACTCTAAGGGATTTTCGCGCAGGCGATTTCTCTCCGATGTCGCTTCCACGGCGATGACCTCGTGCTTGCCCCTGAGCGGAGCGGCGATCCTGACTGGCGACCCGGCACCCGCACTTGCAGCCCAAAACACCAGCGTTAGCGTGTCCCGCGAAGCAGTCTCTGCCCCGCCGGTGATCATCGTGAATGCGGGATATCGATTGCTGATCGATTCGGTAAGAGGAACCATCGCGTCGTTTCAGTCCACTTATGGCGTCAACCGCGAATTGCTCATTCGCGACCACGTTCGCTTGCCGCTCTTCAATCTCGAGCTCATGAATGATGGTGGAGAGTTCAAGCTGATTGCTTCTTCAGACGCGAAGAAGATCACCGTAAACAAAGATGAGGATGAGAAGGGCCAAACAGTCACCATCGAATACAAACAGGTTGGCGGCTTACTCGTCGATGGGCTGGTGACGATCCGGTGTCCGGCGAACGAGACCCTCACTTATTGGAATCTGGAATTGAAGAACGGGACGAAGTCATGGATTGGGCACGTTCAATTCCCGGTGATCGAAGTCCCATTTGACAATCCTATGGAAGGCGCTCCCAGCCACATCCTCTCGTCATCCTTGGACGGGGTGCTGGCGGGTCCCGTTGAGCCCGCGGTGTATCAGCGGCCCGCATGGACCCGTCATACTCCGCTCGAGCGCCAGTGGGGAGGAACAGAGAGCATCACGCCCGACCTGTGGCTGGAGGATATCTGGAGTGGGAGACAGCGCAATGTCCCCGAGATCTGGCGGTATCCGAATTATCCGGGGCAATGGGCCTCGACACAGCTGATGGCCTATTACAACGCCGCAGGCGGGCTCTATATGGCCTGCGATGACGCGACGGGTTTGCCGAAGTTTATCGATCGCGTCATGGAGGACGACGGTCTCACGCTAGGGCTGGCGCATTACCCCGGCACTCGTGGGCCCGGTGAGACGAAGTTGCCCTACAACGTAGTCATAGGTACTTTCCACGGCGACTGGTATACCGCGGCGGAGATTTACCGGGAGTGGGCGCACCAGCAGGCGTTCTGTGGCAGCAAGCTTGTTGACAGAAAGGACTGCCCAAAGTGGATTACTGATTCGGCCGTGGGGATCGCGTTTCCGATGCGGGGGCAGGCAGACTGGGACGGGCCGGCAAAAGAGAACCCAGAATACACTCCTGCCACGAACGCGTTGGCCTATCTGGACAAACTTGCCAAAGAACTGGACAGCCCTCTCATGCCGTTCGTCTACAACTGGGAACACAGCGGCCCATGGGTCCAGCCTGAGGCCTTTCCGCCCCTTGGTGGAGAAGCCGCGATGCGCGAGTTCATGACCAGGGCAAAAGAGAAAGGTTGGTTTCCTTTCCTCTACGGAGATAGCCTTTGCTGGGTGACCTGGCAGGGAAATACCGGCTATGACGGAATCCCTTATTTTCGTTCCCACGGGGGAGAGGATGCGGTGGCTCGCAGGCCGGACGGAACGTTCGTGGAAGATGTGTGGCCCTGGAGAAAGAATTATTGGGCTTGCGTGGGAACCGAGAAGGGACGCCAGATGATTCTGGATATGACGCGAAAGATGGCAGAGCTCGGGCCCAGTGTCGTGCAACAGTTTGACCAGGGACCCGGCCCCATGGCCTGCTACGCCACCGGCCACGGTCATCCGCCGGTACCGGGCCCATGGATGACGGAAGCCTTCAAGAACCTGCTCAAGGCAGATGCCGAAACCGCCCGTTCGGTGAATCCCACGGTTGCGATGTCTTGCGAGGGAGCTCCGCCAGAGATCTGTCTTCAGGATTTTCAGATCTGGGATGGCCGCATGAAAACATGTCCGCTCTATTCGTTCCTGTATCACGAATATTGCAACGGTCACGAAGGCTTTTTTTCGAACCGCGTGGACGATGAAGCTTTGCGGCTTTCTGTCGGTAGGGCCATCGTCGCTGGATATATGCTGAACTTCACCCTGCGCGATAAAGGACTAATTGAGTATGACTGGGATCAGGCCTGGGCACGGGCAATCCCTGACCAGGCCGCAATTCTTGACTGGGCAAAGAGAACTAACCATTTTCGAGCGGGAATCGCGCGTGACTATCTCGTCTTTGGACGGATGCTTTCACCCTGGGCGGTAAGCAATGTAACATTGCGCGACTTCGGGTGGGGCAAGGAGCCCTTGGTGCAGTCCGCGACCTGGCAAGCGGCCGACGGACGAATAGGCGTTGTGCTGGCAAACTGTGCTGACCTGGGTGAGTCTCCGCGCGTAGAGTTGAGAGGCCAGGGAAAAAAGACATTAGCTCTTAATATCGACGGTCAACATAGCCAGCGGTCCGTGCTACTCCCCAGCGCTCTCGATATTGAGATGCAGCCCCGCTCTATTAGCTTGATCGAGGTGAAATAAAGGCAGCCCGGCGTCGTTCCGCAATCAGTTCGTCGGAGAGCAGCCGTCCCGGTTTGACGAAGTTTCGCAGGCGCTGCCGAACGCGGCTTTTCAGCTCTGTGTGGGCCATTTGCCCTCCAGTGTCACCAAAATAACAAAGTGACACCCAGCTGCATAGTTGCTCCGAGGGGTACGGACCCAAAACGGAAAATTCAACGCAGAAACTGGTCCACGAAGCTCTCCCCCAGACCGGCCGCCATATAGTGCTTGCGGCAAAGATCGATCTTGGTAAACACGTCTTCATAGCCAAGCATGCGGCCATCCGGGTCCACATAAATCATCGCCCCATTCACCTGGAACAGCGTAATCATCTCCGGAACATCGGCTTCCACCACCAGCGTATGCGTCTCCCCGGGTGTCTCATACACATAGGCCCCTTCCGTCGCCGTCCAATCATGTTCCAGGTAGTGCCAACTGCCCTTCAGCACAAAGCCGTGGACAGGCTGAGGATGACGGTGCCGCGAAAGCACCCCCGACTTGCGCACCCGCAAGAGGTTCATCCAGTAACCCCGGCTGGCCGAGAGGCAGAGCGGACGAAACCAAACATTTTCCTGCTGCGGCACCCACAAGCGCTCATCCTCAGGGATGGCGTTGGGAATCACCAGCTCAGGAAAGCACTCCTTCGGTTGCGGATGCCGGTAGGGAATCCGTGCTTCGGCTGCGTTGCGCTCCAAATCCGCATGGTTCACGGCGACATCGCTCATGGTTCTCTCCTTTTCACATTGCTGCGTAGCCGCCATCGACGGGCAAGATCGCGCCCGTGATAAAGCGTGCTGATTCGGAACAAAGAAACACCGCGGCTCCGGCCACGTCTCCGGGCTCGCCCCAACGCTGCATGGGCGTGCGGCCCAGAATCGCGGCCGACCGGCCGTCATCCTCAACCAGGCCGCGGGTCAACTCCGTCGCAATCCAACCGGGAGCAATCGCATTGACCCGAATGCCCTCAGCCGCCCACGCCACGGCTAACGCCTTGGTTAATTGTGCCACTCCTCCTTTTGAAGCGGTATAGGCAGGAATCGCCGGTCCGCCGAAAAACGAGAGCATGGACCCGGTGTTGACGATGGCGCCGCGGGCGGCGGCAAGCTTGGGTCGGGCGCCGACGCACATGCGCATGGTGCCGGTCAGATTCACGTCGATCACTTTTTGAAACGTCTCGATATCGTACTCGGCACCGTTACGAAAGATCACGCCCGCGCAATTGATCAGCGCAGCCAGCTCATTGAACGGCGCCAACACTGCCGCAACCGATGCAGCGGAGGTCACGTCCAGCTTGACCGCCGAGAGATGCTGCGTCGCGGGAACCGCAGCCACTTGCTCATCGGTCAAACCAGTCACGGTTACGTGATAACCGGCGTCGACCATCGCGCTGGCGATGCCAAAACCGATTCCAGTTGTCCCCCCGGTGATGATTACCTTTCGCCTCATGGCTTGGCCGGATGGATCCAGATCGCGTTCCCGCCACCGGAAACCATGTGTATGTCGAGAACCGTGCTGCGATCGACCGCGCGTTTACTAAAGGTAGTGTGGGTCGCATTCGTGGCGGCATCCGGGGCATCGGCATAGATCTCAGCCACATACTTGCCTTCGCCCAGGAAATTGAGCGGAACCTTTGTGTCTCGCTCCTCCCAGTTGGTCAGAGAGCCAACATACCAGTCCTTGCCGCTTCTCCGAGCCAGGGTGATGTGCCGCATGGGGAGCCCGTCGATTACGCGCACTTCATCCCACGTAGCCGGCACTTGCTTAATGAAGTCGAAGTCCTTCTGCCTCTTGTATTGTTCCGGGTAGTCGGAAACCATTTCCAGGGGACTCTCGAACACCACGTACAGGGCCAACTCCTGTGCTCGTGTTCCCAGCGACATGGGCATCCGGTTACGGGCGATGAAGTGTTCCAGATTGGAATTGTTAAACGCCCCCGGGGTGTAGTCCATCGGGCCGGCGAGCATCCGGGTGAAGGGAAGTGTGGTGTTGTGGACAGGGGTCACCCGGTCCGACCACTTCGAGTACTCCTTGCCCATCACTCCTTCGCGCGTCACCAGGTTCGGATAAATGCGGCGCAGGCCATCCGGCTTGAACGCCCCGTGGTAGTCAATCATTAAATGATGCTCGGCGGCTTTCTCCACCACCCGGCGATACCAATCCACCATCCACTGGTCGTCGCGGTTCATGAAGTCTATCTTGACCCCGGCGATGCCCCATTGTTCAAAGAGCGGAAAAGCCTGGTCCATATATTTGTCGATCGAAGTCCAATGCGACCACAGCCAGATGCGCACATTCCTTTCCTTGGCGTAGCGCACCAACTCCGGAAGATCGACGTTGGGGCTGAAGTGAGTAATGTCTGCCAGGTCGGCGTAATCACCAGTCTTGGCTGCCGGTGTCGGGGCGGCCCAGCCGGCATCGATCAGCATGTAGGGAAAGCCAGATTCCGACGCAAACTCAATGTAATGCTTTAAGGTTTCGGTGTTCATCCCCGGAGTGAACTTGACTCCGGTGGCCTCGTCGCCCGACCACCAATCCCAGGCGGACTTGCCGGCTTTTATCCACGAGGTGTCGGCGATCTTCGATGGGGGATTCAGGTTGAGGATGATGTTCGACTCGATCAGGCGTCCCGGCGCGTCCCCAATCATAAGCACCCGCCACGGGCTCGTGAACGGGACTTTGGTATCGACAGCAACCCCGGGGAGATCGACATTAGGCGAAAGCTCGGCCTTCAGACTGTAAAGCGGCTTGTCGCTGCGCAGATACATTCCCGCATAGTTGGCGATATTTGCTTCCGTGATGGCGACCCAGCCGACGCCGGGAATCTCCGCAAGCAGCGGCAGCGCGACCAGCCAATCGTTGTGCAGGCTACTGACCGTCCTCATCTGGTAGTCGTCTTCATAAGAGGACTGAAAGCCGTTCAGCACCAGAGGGTAGAGGGTCGCGTCCTTGCTGTAGCGGAACTGGGTACGCTCCCCGGTGATGTGAACGTTGGTCAGCGAAGGCAGCTCCGGAACCACATAGCGAAAGGCAACTCCGTCATCGAAGGCTCGGACCTCGACCGATAACCTGGCTCCGGACCCGGTGGAGAAATCCGCAATCAGCGAGTTGTAGTGGTCCCGGACCTCTTTTGTCTTGCCCACCGGGATGGTGTAGGTTTCATCGGTGGGGGCGCTCGGGTGTACGTTCACAAACCGCCAACCAGGACCAAGCGGCGCTTGTCCCTGGATATCGAGGCCCAGTTCCGATGGCTCTATCAGGGGCTTGCCCCGGAAACTCACCGAGTATTGAAGAACTGCCTGCCCGGACAGGGTGAGCACGATCTCTCCATTGGGAGAGGTGACTTGGAAAGGATGGGGTGCGGCATCCTGGGCAAGAGCAACGGCGACGATCGAACATACCAAGGCGACACGAAGAAGGAGCATAGTTTCTCCGGACGAATAGTATTACAAACGGTCGCGGGGCTGCGCTATTGAACCACGCCCAAGCCCAAAGCGGTATTGAGCATCTCCAACGCAGCCTTTTCCTGATCGGAGACGGAAGCGCCTCCAAAGCCGAGGAAGCCGCCCTCTTTGGCTGCCTCTGCGGTCGCGTGCGCCACCTTTGCCAGCCAGGTCTTGATTTCGCTGGTTTCCTCGGGCGTCGCCTTGGTGGTCAGCAAGGACGAGGTCCGCCTCAGAATTTCCGCCGCCGCCTCCTGTACCTGGGCGGGGGTAGCCCCCGGCGGCGGTTTCGGAATGGACATCGTCTGCATCACGTCCTCAGACAGCGTCTTGAGCAACGGCGTCTGCGCCGTGCCCGCCGACTGCATGATCACCTTGCCCGCGGCCGTCGATTCCTGCACTAACCCAACCGGTCCGCTTGGACTTGCCGCCACCACGAGAAGGCTCGCCATCACGGGAGAGGATCGGAGAAGGTCCCACTCGTCCACACTGAAATCCGCTTTGCCGCTCATCGAAGATCCTTTCGTTAGTGCCGGTTGAGGAGCCCGCCCAATGCATTGCCCAGAGGATTGCTCTGCGTTCCGTTTTGCTTGCCGTTGGTTTTGCCTTTGACGAGACCCTGGCCCGCACTTGCTCCTATGCCGGATGCCAGCCCAGCCAGGTTGGGGCTAAAGGTTGGATTGCTGGTCGTTCCCCCGATGGCAACGGGAATCCCGTTCCTTAATACTCCTCCTGCAATTCCACCGATCGAACCCAACCCCCCTGCCGCCCCGCCCGCTCCGCCGGGGATCATCCCCGCGAGGCTGCCAAGAAGGGCGGCCTTGCTCCCTCCGGCACCCGCCGCCGGAGCGGCGTTGCCACCTCCTGCGACTAAGCCGGTAAGCTTCAGAACCACGTTGTAGTTGAGCGCCCCAGCGGCACTTACGCTGCCGGCGCCGGTCGCCGTCCCCACACCCGCCACATCCAAGGCGATGTTGTCGGTCTGTATGCCGCCACCGGCCTCGCGGATATTCATGCTTAGCGACCGAATGTTGGTTCCCGAGCCGGTGGCGCTGCCGATTTTGCCGCCCGTCAGCTGCGAGAGCGTTTGCAGCTTCGAGCCCAGGTCGAAGCCGGCCAGCTGCGTGTTATTCAAACGCACCGGTCCGCTGATCACTGGATTTGCCGACGATCCTGAAACCGTCAGCGCCGTAGTCAAGGTTCCTCCCTTGAGCTGCGACCCCTGCGGCAGGCGTACACCCAGGGCAGGGAGAAAGGCCACCAGCTCATCGATCGGAACGCTGTCGCCGATCACTTTCAAATTAATCGCTGTCGTCGGACCGCTCTCCTGGTACGTTCCGGATGCATTGATCGTCGCCCGCCCGACGGTGAACGTTGCCTTCTGCAGCTGTCCGGTCATGGCCTGTTCATTCTGGGCGACCGCAAATTGTAACTGCACCGGTTTGGCGGAAGGCTGGCCGTCTTTCGCCAGCTTAATGCCGGCGATCTGCGTCGACCCGGTGGCATTCAAGGTTTGCCCATCCGACTGCACCTGTGCCTGTAGATCCGCGATACCGCCAATGCCGGCGTCCGGCGGCAGTATTCCGGACGAGCCCAACTCCACGTGCTTGAGCGTCACCTGCGCATTGAGGGGAGTGGCCGCGTTGTTCGCCTGGTTGAAGGGTCCCACCTTTCCGTTGGCGCTCATGGAGCCCCCGCCGGGAAGGTGCCCGCTCACACTGAAGGGCGATGAAGTCTTTGGGGTGAGGTTGGTAATCTGCGCATTCAATTGTTGATAGACGGCCGCGCCCGTCTGGCCCGCGGTGGCTAGCGTGACCGTTCCGTTCTTGATCTGGGCATCGTCCACCGAGAGATTTGCGAGCATCGTCGTCCCCTCGGGATCGGCTCCCGCGGGCACCGGCGGCTTAGGCGCATTGCTGCGCACCAGCTTTATGTTCGGACTATCCACCAGCAACTTGGTCACATGCATCTGCTGCCCATTCCAGCTGGCATCCAATACCATGCTGTTCACCAGGCCCGTGACGCCGTCTGAGGCATCTACGAATCCGGCTGCCAGTGGATCGATATGCTTCATTTCCAAATGGCCGGAGAAGGGCGTCGCCGATGCATCCTGCTGATTGATGGGCCCTGCCTTTCCACTCAGGTTGACCGTCCCGTCCGCCGGCAGATGAGCGGAAACTGTGAATGGAAATGAATTCCTGAAGCCGAAGTCCTTCACTTCAAGGTTGACCTGGTCATATACCCGGGAAGGAGCACCCGCTGCTCCGCCGGCCGCCGGCTGTGTGCCCACCGTGAACCGCCCGTTTTCTACCGTGACATGCCCCACCGTCAGATCCGGGAAGGCTTGCTTTTGGTCCGCATCCTGCGCGGTCGACGCGGACTTCCCAATGGTCGAGTAATTCCACGTACCGTTGCCCGCGCGCAGCAATTGCACCTTTGGAGACAGCAGCGAGAATCCCCGTATGTGGATTTGTTTACTGAAAATCAGGGGTAGGATCTCCACCCCGATCTTGACGCTATCTGCCTGAATAAACGGCTGTGTGCTGAACGCTGGATCGTCGGCGACCGTGGCATTGGTCGCGACCAGGCCGCCCGACCATACGGATAAATCCAGTTTGCCGATAGTCACTTTACGGCCAAGCGATTTCGTCAGGGTAGATTCAATCCGCGCGCGAAAACTGTCCGCGTTCAGGAACAGCGGCAGACAAACCGCCACCAGAATGACGAGCGCCACTACGGCGCCGACGGCAATGAGGGCGAATCGAACATGTTTTGTCATCACACACCTCGCGTCACGGTCTAATTTAGATGCCTAATCAACACCCACGCAGAAATGAAAATCGTTTTCGACACTGTGACAGGTCAATTGCGCGCCGCAGTCCTCTCAGCTCGCCGCCACAGCTCACATGCACTGGGGAACCGGGATCGATCTTGAAAACTACGGTCAAAATTGTCTAGCTAAATGTTCACCGGCGGCGTCATAAGCTGGCTGAATCTTGACGCCGTACACTTAGCCTAAATGACAGAGGCAGTCAGAACTAAGGATCCTAGAGTACTTCACCGATATTAAAAGTCGATTCAGATTCCTGCCAGGTTTGGACAAATCAGAGACATCCGCACGATCACCGGACCGGCACTTAACCAAGCCAGTAGTTGTGATCGGACCGTTCGAAAAAGTGAGGCACAGCTGGCTCACTGCTGCCAAGAGGCACCCCATTTTTTCGCCTGGACGCTATACTATCGGGTCCATGCCCTGCGAACTGCTCATCGCCGTTGAGGTCAAAAGGGACATACTTGAATGCGATTCGAAAGTGCAACGTGAAATCTACAAGTTCCTACGCGAGCTGCAAAAATTCCCGCTACCCGATGGCAGTAAAAGGATAAAGGACCTCCGTTTCTTCCACCAGCTGCCTAACGATTGCTTCATCGAATGGGAAATTCTCGGCGGCAAGGAAGCCCTGCTCAAGCTCCTCCAAGAGGAGACCACCGGTGTCACTGTTCGCGTACTCGGCGTAGGGTGCGAGCCGCCCCTCTAGCGCAAGTTGGAAGCTGAGGCGGATCGTCACTCCTTTATTCAGTGGATGAGGGGTGATCTTGGCAAATCGGACGAACTGACGCCCTGATTGCGAGGCTACCTAACGGTGGGAAACAGGTTTCGCATACCGCTTGGGTGAAGATGGGCGGGTGGACCCGGAGGGGCGGAATAAAATCAATGACCCGGCGAAATCCGTCCAAGCGCCATACTTCAACGCTCAAAGGGCCAATTGTGGGGGAAGCAGATTTCGGACAGCGGAATAAGATATTTAGAATGAGTAAGATAAGATCATGAAGCTCAGACGCGACAGGGACCGTGGATTCGCCAGGCCGGGAAGCGGCAATAGTTACTAGCCATTTGTGCCCCAGCGCAATAAGATTTCGCGCATGGCTTGGATCCTTGCCCATCACAAGCTCATAGGCTTTCTCGCGGATCTTCTGACCTTTCTCGGTGGTGCTCTCCTGGCGCGAGATGCCCTCTTTCGTCTGCGGGAACTTCAGCGGACCCGAACGAACGTGGAATTCCGCAGGCGATTTCCGGATTTGAACCTCACTGATGAGGAATTACACGAGGCTGTTGTTGCTACGGGGTTGGCCTTTGTGGGCTATTTGCTGCTGGTTCTTGGATTTTTGTGCCAACTAGGGCTTCGAGCGCTGGAGCCCTGAGGGGCGGGCGGAATGGCGGACTTTCCGCCAATCCGCTATACTGACGTCAATGGCTTCTTTAAGGTTCAGGTTGCCGATTGGAGCCAAGCGGCAAATCACGCTGCCGCGTGCACTGATGGCTCTGCTGTCTTTGGAAGAAGACGATGAACTCCTCGTAGAGGTCGTCGGCGACCAAGCTGTGCTGACTCCCGTGGTCAGTATTCCTCGCGCGGCCCTTCCCGAGGAGTTACGGCGGAAATTCGAGTCCCGGGGTGGCAGGAAATCCTCCGACATTCCTCTGTCTGAGTTCCTCAGTGAGCTTGACTCTGATAAGACTGCTAAGCGCGATCTCGCAAGAGCAGGCGTCGATGCAGACGCCGACGCGAGCGTGGTTCGGGTTTCAAAATTGCCGAAATCAGTAAGTGCGCTCCGCGAACCGGGACTGTGGCACCGGCTATTCGGTGGCGACATCGAGCAGCACGAAGCGGAAGTCTACGGTAAGGCAATGGAAGCGGGGGGGGCAATACTCACCTTGCGCGTAGCGGAGGAGGACGTTCCCAAAGCCATGGGAATTCTGAATCAACACAACATGGTGGATGTGCAGAAAAGAGCAGTTGAGCTGGGCCTGCTGGAGGAACACGAAACTGTTCCGGTCGCCCCTGCCGTGGCCGCGGCTATCCCGGCCAAACCGCTTACGGGTGTGATGAGCAAAGATCAGGTTCGTCGACTGGCTGACGAACAGTTGGAAGTGGGAAAGAGGTTGGTCGAGCAGGGAACAACGCGCATTCGCCGCTTTGTGACCGAGAGACCGGTTGAGGAATCGGTGACGCTCCTTGAGGAGGACGCGGAAGTGATCCGACGCGCGATTACTGATCCTTCCTATGTGCGAGACATTGACTGGTCCGACCAGACAATCGAGGTTATGGAGACTGCCGAAGAGGCTGTGGTCAGCAAGTCTTCCAAAGTCTCCGAAGAGATCGTGGTGGGTAAGACAGGATCCGATCATGTCGAAACGGTGCACGACACGGTACACCGGCAGCAGGGGGAAGTGGAGCGGGTGCCGTCCACCCCGGGCACTCGCAAGCGTTGACAGGCATGAATAGAGCGACTGCCGCGCAGGGCTCGCCACGGATGAGTTTCTGAGATGAAGGAGCGTTTATGAGCTACGAAAAGATTGTCACCCTGTTCGACAACGCGGAACACGCAGAAGCTGCCATGAATAACCTGATAAGAGCGGGGTTTTCGGCCGATGAAATCAGCGTAATCAGTTCTTCAGAAGGGCCGAAGTCCGGCGACGCGCTGCCTGGAACCGGGGCGCCGGCACCTGCTGATCGAAAGTGAATTGATCAAGGAAAAGGTTGTGCGCCAGGTGGCCAGGCTGGAACGCGAACGAGATTTGCAACAGCGTCAGTGCGGATAGGGAAAACGTCGAACAGGGAACGAAACCCGTTTCATAGCAGCCACCTGAGGGAGCGCTTGTATTTGCTCTTCTGCCCCTTCGGAAAGATGTTCTTCCACCGGAGCGAGCGTGCTGGAGAGGTCTGCCCCCAGACTCCAAAGGCTCCCAACTGGATTGGCTGACTCACTGGTCCGGCATCGGCGTACCTGGAGTACCACTGTTCGACGGGATGAAGTAGCTGCTCGACGGAGCATATGTCTTAGGCGTAGAGTATTCGGCGACTTTTATTTCATCCTAAGGGGGCTCCCATGTTGAAGCCTTTCCTGATTCTGTCCACCCTGGTACTGACCGGCGCTTTCGCGTCACCCCCGCAGGCCCAGCAGTCCGCCAGTCCCGCTCCGGCAGCAGCCGATGCCAAAATCCCACTGGAAGCTGTAAACCAGGTCAATCCCGTGAAACCAAGCCTCGAATCCCTGGCTCGGGCCAAGAAGATATATGGCTACGAGTGTGCCGCGTGCCATGGAGACGACGGCAGCGGCGCCGGCGATCTGGCCAAGAATATGAAGGCGAAAATGGCCGATTTCCGCGACCCCTCCTCCCTGAAGGGCGATACCGACGGTGTACTCTTCTACATCATCGAGAAAGGTAAAGGCGAAATGGAGGGGGAAGGGCCGCGCCTCAAGCCGGAGGATACCTGGAACCTGGTGAATTACCTACGCTCTTTCTCAAAGGGGCAGGCTACCGCCGCCGCCCAGGGACCCGCCTAGGTCCCCGTCTCGCCGTTGATTTCGAGGGCGAAAAACGAGGGGTGAAGTTTGCCTTCCCAAAACGCCGCACTTATGTCGTAAACTGGTGGGCAAGATGCAGCAAGCGTCACGCCAGTTCTCCTTTACCTACCGCTACTGGTATCCAGTAGCGGCTCCGGTGGTGTGCGCGCATCTTCGAATCTGATGTTCTGATTGAGTGCGCATTTCCACCCAGGGCCGCGACCAAAGTCGCGGCCCTTTCCATTTCTAACCAGAATCCAAGGAGACCAGAACTATGCGCGGCCTTACCGTAGAAACCCGGATCCAGTCAGTGCCAGTCAAAGCCCCCATTCCAACCCTCGAACTATTCAGCAGTTCGAGGGTGAGCGGGCGAACCGTGGTCCAAATAGGGCCAGTCAGAATGGGGGCAGGTCAACCGGTAGTGATGGCCGGCCCTTGTTCCGTGGAATCCTACGAGCAGCTTCTGGCAACCGCCGAAGCGGTGAAATCGGCCGGGGCGGTGATCTTGCGTGGCGGCGCCTACAAGCCGCGCACCTCTCCCTACGACTTCCAGGGACTCGGTCTAGAGGCGCTGCGCATGCTCAGCCGGGTGCGGCGAGAAACCGGCTTGCCCATTGTTTCGGAAGTCCTGAGCACCGATGACGTCGAAATCGTTGCCGAGCACGTGGACATGCTGCAGGTAGGAGCCCGTAACATGCAAAATTTTGCCCTGCTGCGGCGACTGGGACAGTTACGAAAACCGGTTTTGCTGAAACGCAGCCCGGCAGCGACTGTGAAGGAGTGGCTGCTCGCCGCCGAATACCTCTTGGCCGGCGGCAACAACCAGGTCGTGCTATGTGAGCGTGGCATCCGCTCCTACGACCCCGAACTGCGCAACACGCTCGACCTGGCCGGGATGGCGCTGGCACGGCTGTTGACTCACCTGCCGGTCATCGCCGATCCCTCGCATGCGACCGGTAGGCGCGACCCGATCCCGGCGATGTGCCGCGCGGCACTCGCGGCAGGTGCCGATGGCCTTATCGTCGAGGTACATCCGGATCCCGCAAACGCTGTCTCCGACGGAAAGCAATCTTTGGATTTCTCCTCCTTCGCGCACATGATGAAGACCATGCGAAACTGAGCATCCATCTGGCCTCGTACGTGATCCGTCCCGTCCGTTAGCAGATTCTGCTGCGTTGGCCTTCCGAAAAACCACGTTCATGGTAGAAACAGAGGGGGTTTTCCACTGGAAAGGCAATCGCATTACGGAGGGCGTGAACGTGGGCGTTGAGGAACGGCGTGTTGTTGTGACGGGGGCTGCCAATGGCCTGGGGCTGGCGATCGCACGCCGCCTGTGTGCCGGCGGAGCTCAGGTTCTCATGGTGGACAGCGATGAGGCGGTTCTCTCCAGGATCGGCGAGAAGGATCTTCCTTCAACCAGAGCGTCCGCGGTGGTCAAGGATTTATCTGAGCCGGATGCCGGTTCCTTTGTGTTCGACCAGGTAACCAGAACCTTAGGGCTCGCTGACACGCTCATCAATAACGCGGCTTCGAGCTTCCACAAGCCCATGCTGGAAGTCACCCAGGCTGAATTTGATCGCCTGGTCGGTGTGAACCAACGAGCTCCTTTTTTTCTCGCTCAGGAATTCCTGCGCCACATTGTTCGAGCGGCCGAGCGCCCGCGTGATCCTGCGATCGTCAATATCGGCTCTGTGAACGCCATGGTCGGCAATGCAAACCTGGTTGCCTACGCGGGCACGAAAGGGGCAATCGTATCCATGACTCGGGCCATGGCCGTAGAAATGCAGGACTTCCACATCCGGGTAAACGCGATCAGCCCAGGCGCGGTGAAGACGTTTGTAACCAGCAACCTCATTGCTTCGGGTGTCATTGATCCTCCGAAACTGATGCAGAAATATCTGGTGAAAAGATTTGCCACCTGCGAAGAGATCGCTGAACTGGTTGCCTACCTGTGCAGCGACGCAGCAGGTGTTGTCAACGGCGCCAACTGGGAGATTGATGGTGGATATCTCGCGCAGTAAATCGAGCGCTCGCGCACTAGCGTCGGGCGGAACCTCTAGCCATCGCGAATACATGTCCCCATCGGGGTTGGAGCCGAACAACCAATGCAAACAGGTTTCAAACGTGTTCTGATCTACCGCGTCGTCAAGGCCCGGAGGGCCGGCCGCTAAACGTCAGCCCGGCCCGGAAGGGCTGGGTAAGAATCCCATAGCCATCCCAGCGCTGTAGGCGCGACACACGCGCTCAATGAGCGCCCCAATTAAATAGAAGGATCTGGGGATTTCGCGCTCCGTAGGTGATGAAGAGTGATTTCGGGAAGACAGTGGAAGCGTACGGGCACGATGGACGTCCCAACGCCAACGGAGGTATAGCCTGCCATGCCCCCGTATTTCCATGGCCCCGCTCCCATGCGTCGCGGCAAAACCGAATCCAAAGTAATTGGAATGGAACCGGGTAAGCACATCTGTCCCCCATGAGTATGCCCGCTCAGCATGACCTGAAAGCCTGCGTGCGCGGCCTGCCGATAGATTTCCGGCGTATGCGAAAGTAGAACGGAGACCCCTTCCCGTGGAATGGCAGAAGCAGCCTTCTGGAGATTGTCGGCGCGGTAGTAGTGGGCGTCGTCAACCCCAGCCAGATAGATTTGCTGATCGCCGCGGACAATCGTTTCGGATTCATTGAGCAGCATTCGAATTCCCATCGCTTCGATTTCAGGAACCATCCTGATCGTGTCGTGATTGCCGAGCACCGCGTAAACCGGTGCCTGGAGGTGGTTGCGCACGCTTGCCAGGCCATCCATAGCAACTTCGAAGGGGCCAAATGTTTGGCCGCGGAAGTCGCCTGTTATGACACAAATGTCATATCCAAGACCCGGGAGGATCTCTATCAGACGTTGCATAGGGCCCGGATTCATGTCCGCGTGCATGTCGCTGACATGAAGTATCGTGAACCCGTTAAACAGTGTGGGGAGGGCCGGCAGCTCGATCACGTTGTGCCGTACCAGTATGCGTTGAGTATTCTTGTGGCCACGGCTATACAAACCAGTCAGCTTGAGCGCAACTTGAATGATCGAGTGTGCCGAATACCAGTTCTCAGGATGAAAAAAGTTAATGCCGTGCCCGAATATGTTCTCGTGGTCTTGCTCAATTCCGAGTCGCTGTCTCGCATGCACTCGCCCCAGCCGCTGCTCCAGCTTCTCAACAATATCTTGCTGCATTGGTCGGTTTTGCCCCCCACCAGTGTGCTATGCATTCTGTGTGGCGTGACCAGCTATTTTCTCAATTCGGGGGCAAAGTTGCGAATGTGCGGTCCATCAGTAAACCTTGAGCGTGACCGGCGGCGCGCCGGCCTGATCAATCGTGGCGCGAATGACGGCGCGTTGCAGCCCCGGCGTTCCCTAATCGCCGGTTGAACGGGCAGCGTATCGAAGCGCCAAGAGGCATGGGACTCAACCACGTTTGCCCGTGTGCCTCATGGAGGTTGGTTTCGTCTCTCTATCTACTCTCCACCATGAGCGCGGCAGCGCGCTTGCCGACTATCTTGAGCGCCACTTCCAGACCACGAAGTTCCTCCGGACTCAGTTCAGAGAACACTCTCTTCATCTGCCCGGAATGCTTTCGAAAGGCTGAAGCGATGAGGTCCTTGCCGCGCGGGGTGAGGGCGACGATCCGCACGCGCCGGTCTTCCGTGCTCTCGACCCGGCTGACCAGGCCTCTCACGAAAAGACGGTCCACGGCAATGCTGATCGAACCCGGAGTGAGATCCACGATCGGGCCTATCGTATTGACGGGCAAAGGCCCCTTATGGAGCAGGATTTCCAGCACGCCGAAATCCGAGAGGCCGAGCCCGGTCTCTTCAATACCCGCGGCTGCGTACCTTGTCAGGGCGCGCATCGCCTTCATCATTACTAGCCAGACGTGATCCGTCCCTTGAGAGTCTCGCGCCATAAAAAAGCTGAATCTCTCAGAAGTATACGCCATCAATTCTATTGACATCAATATAATTGACGCCATGTAATGGCGCCAATCGAAAAGGAGAACCCGGTTATGAGAACCGCTTCCGTAATCGCCCGATATCTGGCGGGCGTGATCTTTCTTGTTTTCGGCCTCAACGGCTTCCTGAACTTCATTCCCCTCCCCCCGCCGGGGGGCATTGCAGGACAGTTCATGGGCGCACTGTACGCATCCCATTACCTGTGGGTGATCTTCGCATTTCAGGTCGTCGCAGCGGTACTCCTGCTGGCCAACCGTTACGTGCCGCTCGCGGTGGCCGTGCTGGCGCCGGTGATCGTCAACATTCTTGTTTTCCACGCCTTGATGGCCCCAAGCGGGCTTCCCCTGGCCCTCTTCGTAGCTGTGCTGTGGGCGGTAATCTTCGTCCAAGTCCGGCCAGCCTTTGACGCGTTGTTCCAGTCGCGCTCGAAGGCGCAAGCCTGAGGATAGGCGACAGAGAAAGACAGCCCCGTGTTAAGTGAAAAACATCGAGACAAGAAATGAGGCTTCAGCCATGACAAGCAATCGAACGATTCTCATCACCGGAGTGACAGGCAAGCAGGGCGGCGCGGTCGCGCAGGCTCTGCAGGGCACCGGGTTCCATCTGCGCGGCCTGACGCGCAAGCCGGACAGCGAGCAGGCGACGGCGCTGGCGCGCCAGGGCGTCGACATCGTCAAGGGCGATCTCGATGACGAGGCGTCGCTGCGCCGTGCGTTGGCCGGCGTATGGGGCGTCTTCGGCGTGCAGAACGCGGGGGAGGCGGGCGTCGAGCGGGAAGAGGCGCAGGGCAAGCGTCTCGCGACGCTGGCGCGCGAGGCCGGCGTCGAACACTACGTCTACACATCCGTGGGATCGGCGCACAAGCGGACGGGCATCCCGCACTTCGACAACAAGTGGCGCATCGAGGAAACCGTGCGCGGCCTCGCGCTTCCCCTCGCATGTGATTCTGCGTCCCGTGTTCTTCATGGAGAACCTGCTGGCGCCTTTCAGTCTCCAGGGCTCCACGCTGGCCTGGGCGCTTGGGCAAGGCACGAAGCTACAGATGATTGCGGTGGACGACATCGGCTGGTTCGGCGCGCGCGCGTTCACCGATGCCGCTGCCTTGAACCGCCGCGAAATCGATCTCGCCGGTGACGTGCGAACGATGCCGGAGGCGGCGGAGATCCTGACGGAAGCGCTGGGTCGGCCGATTGCATTCGCGCAGACGCCCATCGAACAGGTCCGGCAATACAGCAAGGAAATGGCGTTGATGCTGGAATGGTTCGACCGCGTCGGCTACAGCGCCGATATCGCTGGCCTGGAACGCGAGTTCGGCCGCGCGCTCACGAAACTCCCCGAGTGGGCCCGCCACCACCGGCGACCAAATGGGCGCTGAAACCAGAGAACCGACGGTCACCCTACCTCACACGGTGTGAGTTTCGCGTTGCGGTGAGGGCAGTTGCCGTCCGGCGAGATCAGCTGCTCGGCATTCCTTGACCGTGCATCTCGGGCCGAACGTCCCTGCCGCCAACACGAACGGCATGTTCTGAATTCTGAGGCGCCCGCGCGCGTGGCGTCCACTGGGCAGACTCAAGGAGAGCTCACATGAAAGCTGTCAGATTGCTGGAATACGGTGGGGAGTTGGTGTTCGAGGATGTACCGACGCCGGCGATCGCACGCGACGAGATCCTGGTGAAGATCAAGAGTACCGCCGTCAATCATCTGGATCTTGTTAAGGCCTCCGGAGCGGCAAGACAGATACTCCCGATCGACCTGCCGTGGATACCTGGTCATGAGTTTTCAGGGGTCGTCGAACAGATCGGCAGGGACGTTACGGCATGGGCGCCAGGTGATGCCGTGTTCGGTATCAGCGGAATGGGCGCGTACGCGGAGTATCTGGCTGTCAAGCCGGCGACCATCGCAAGGAAACCATCCAACCTCTCCTTTGAGGAGGCGGCATCCGTGCCGGTGGCCTCCCAAACTGCGTGGCAGGGAATGTTCACTCACGGTCACCTGGAAAAGGGACAAACGATTCTGATCCATGGTGGTGCCGGTGCAGTGGGCGCCTATGCGGTGCAATTGGCATCGCACGCCGGTGCCACCGTCATTGCCACGGCAAGTGGCGACGATGAGGCGTACCTCAGCTCCATCGGAGCCAACCGGGTTATCGATTATCGAGGGGCGCAGTTCGAGAAGGTGCTGCGAGAGAAGGTTGATGTCGTCTTCGACTTGATCGGTGGCGATACACAGAAGCGGTCGTTCCTGGTCTTGAAGGAAGGCGGCCATCTCGTCGCTGCCACCCAACCTGTATCGCAGGAAGAGACCGCGAGGCACCGTGTGTCGGGCGCGATGATGAGGCTCGCGCCGTCAGCGGACGTGCTCGCCAGAATAGCGCGACTGCTGGAAGAGGGGACCATAACACCAGACGTCGCGACTGTGTTCGCGCTCCAGGATGCGGCCCAGGCTTGGAAGGACATCGCCGGGAACCTGCCAGGGGTTCATGGGGTGTCGCCCAGTGGGCTGGGAGCGGCAAGACGCAGGTCACACGGCAAGATCGTGCTTCGTGTGGCCTAGACAAGACAAGAGACCATCATCAAGAAGCGAGGGAAAGATATGGTGACATCCTCCAGTCCCGTCCGACAAATCTTTTCCGCAAACCAGTCCCGAAAGGGACGGAAGAATCCAGAGCCCGGCACGGAAGTGCCGGGAAAGGAAGCAACGGAAACCAAGTCCCCTTTAGGGACGATGCGGGACAGAGAGCGCCGGGCTAAATGGCACATTGTAGGGGATGCAAGAGCCCCACAGGAAAGGAGAAGCGACTCCATCTTGGCCTCGAGTCTTGCGCTGTTGCCCGTGAGGGCATCAGTTGAAGCGTAGACAGAGGTACTGGCGGGCGGGCCATTGAGCTGCGAAAAGCTAAACCCCGAGTGCCGACCCTTTTCTGTCAGTGGGAAGGCAACACCGGCAAGCCGCGTTATTCGCGAGTGGCCGCTGGGCTCGGCGTAGTCGAAGACCCCATGCACGTCAGGAAGCAATGTGCACGAGAACCGGGAGACCTCCAGAACGTCTGCGCGAGCAGACCGGTCCGGGAAGGTGAGATATCCATGATCCGGGCATGTACGTTTTGGAGGAGTCGGACTGCGCCATATTACCTATGAAGCTACCGAACAAAGAGGCGAATGCTTCCGCGGAGGCGGCGGAGGGAAGGGCGCGGACCAAGGAGAACGACGTCCATCACCACACGCATCCGACACAGAGCGGAATGCGCGTGTCCCAGGGGTTGGGCGGCGTGCGCCGAACGGCGGAGGAAAGGAAGCAGGAACGGTTCGCTGCCTTACTGCACCATCTTACTGTCGGTCTACTACGGGAAAGCTACTACGCCTTAAAGCGGAGTGCGGCCCCGGGAGTGGACGGTGTAAGTTGGCAGGAGTATGAGCACGAGCTGGAGGAACGCTTAATCAGGCTCCATCAGCGAGTGCACCGGGGAGCGTACCGAGCGCAACACTCGCGAAGAGTTTACATACCGAAAGCCGACGGCCGGCAGCGTCCGTTGGGCATCGCGGCGTTGGAAGATAAGATCGTCCAGCAAGCGGTGGTCCGCATCCTCAATCAGATTTACGAGGTGGATTTTCGGGGCTTTTCGTATGGGTTTCGTCCCGGACGCAGTCCACATCAGGCGCTCGACGCACTGCATGTGGGCATCAACCGGAAGCGTGTGAACTGGATACTCGATGCGGACATACGTGGGTTCTTCGACAATATGAGCCACGAATGGACCATGAAGTTTATGGCGCATCGAATCGCCGACAACCGCATACTCCGGTTGATCCAGAAATGGCTGAAAGCCGGAGTCTCGGAAGAAGGTGAATGGTCAGAGACCAAGGCAGGTACTCCGCAGGGAGCGGTGATTTCGCCGCTGCTGGCAAATGTGTATCTGCATTACGTCTTCGATCTGTGGATCGAGGTATGGCGCCAGAAAGTAGCGAGCGGGGAAGTCGTCGTTGTCCGCTACGCTGACGATCTGGTGGTTGGGTTCCAGAATCGCAAAGACGCGGAGCGGTTCCTGAAGGAGTTTAAGGAACGGCTGACGTCCTTCGCGCTGGAGCTCCATCCGGAGAAGACGCGGCTGATTGAATTCGGACGCTTCGCCCAGTTAAACCGGCAGAGGCGTGGTGAAGGCAAAGCCGAGACCTTCACGTTTCTGGGGTTCACGCACTACTGTGCGACGAACGCCAACGGCTATTTTGTCTTGGGGCGCAAGACCCAGCCCAAGCGGATGCGAGCGGCACTGCACAAGATTAAAGCGGTGCTGCGCACGCGGATGCATGAGCGGGTCAACGTCGTAGGACAGTGGCTGAAACGTGTGGTCGAAGGCTACTACCGATATCACGCTATCCCGGGTAACACGGCCAGGTTGGGCCGCTTCCGCGACCGGCTCTGCACTCTGTGGCGCGCCATGCTTGGACGTCGCAGCCAGCGCAGCCGCCCGAGTTGGAAACGCATCCGTCCAACCTTCGAAGGATGGATACCTCGTCCTCGCGTCCTGCATCCTTACCCTGAAGTGCGTTTCGACGCCACTCATCCAAGGTAGGAGCCGTGTGCGGTAATTCCGCTCGCACGGATCTGTACGGGGGGCAGCTAGCGATAGCTGTCCCTACCGTGACCGAAATAACCCCCATTGCGCCGTTGTTTCGGTTCGTTGGAGGTTGTTTCGTCTGTCCCGCATCCTCCGCATCCTCCGCATCCTCCAGTCCCGTCCGATAAATCTTTTCCGCAAACCAGTCCCGAAAGGGACGGAAGAATCCAGAGCCCGGCACGGAAGTGCCGGGAAAGGAAGCAACGGAAACCAAGTCCCCTTTAGGGGACGGCACAACCAACTTGATGGTTCCGCCTCAATTCCAATCTCAAAATCCATGTTTTTTCGCCAACAACTTGAACTCTTTCGCGAAATCCATTCGACGATGCGGACGATGCGGGACAGACGATGCGGGACAGACGAACTAACCCCCATTGCGCCGTTGTTTCGGTTCGTTGGAGGTTGTTTCGTCTGTCCCGCATCCTTCCCGCATCCTTCCGCATCCTTCGCATCCTTGTCCCGCATCCTCCCGCATCCTCCCGCATCCTCCGCATCCTCATAGGTGCGAATTTAGTCATCGCCCTGTTGGTTGGCGTTGCCCTTTGGCTGTTTTCTAAATGGAGGGCGCATCACCACGATCGGCCCCCCATCCTATGCTCGAGTTCGCAACTAGGCTCTGAACCGAGCTGATCCGGGATCTCGCCCGGACTCCAATGATCTCAACGAACTTACCTGAAATCCTAAGACTTTGCGACTTTGCAGGAACGCTAGAATGTCTGTGATGCCAGAGACCCCAAAAAGCCACGTTGGAAACGACTGGCTGCCGACGGAAGCGACAATCACGGCATGCGACCAAACGTTCCTAGGCCAGGAGAGCTTCACTGCTGAGGGTTATTCGCCCCCGGAATACCGAGTCAGTTTTTCTTATGTGGTAGATGGGCGAGTGTTGGAGGGCAGCTACCTGGCGAGCTTTCCGCAGGAGTGCGGACACAGATTCGAGATTCTTTACGACCCCCAAAAACCAAGGAGGAACACGGGGTCGGATACGTTGGTCAATCCTTGGCTCAAGTGGGGAGCAGGAATCATCATCGCAATTGGGGTGGCGCTGTTGGCCCGCTGGCTTTGGGGCGATCAAGACTGGTTCCGTAGTTGAGGTCCCCATACTTTGTGGAGTTTGATTTGGCCCCTGAATATAAATAAGCCGTGCTGAGGAAGTTACCGAAAACGAGACTTTCCAGGAAGTTCACATCGTATTGCAAATGCTTGGTTGTCAATCTGTCTTCGAAAAAGGGCTCCGAAGGGAGAGTGTATATTTCACGATCCTAGTCTCCCTTCGTACTGCGATTAAGACGGAAGTGTCGGCTTGGCGGAGAGCCCGCGATACCTGCCATAGAGGGAGACCGCCGACCCCATTGACGGCAACAATCTCGTCGTTTGGCTTCAAACCGGCCATCGCCGCTGGCGAACCCGGAAGTACGCTGTCAATGAAGACTTTTTGATACCCAAGTCCCGGAGATACAAGATGTAGCCCACTGCAGTCAGTGTCAAAGGGGGTGCCAAAGGCATGGTTCGGCGAAAGGAACATGTTCTTGCCTGCGTAATCCCAAATGACTGTGAAGCGATCAAGTATCTCAGCCCCGATGAAACCCGCAATATTCGGGTCCGACAAAACGCCCAAGCTGGATTCCGGTACAACAGCTACCACTCCGTGTAAAAGAAAGTGACCGAGAATCACCTCCGGCAGCCGGGCCCGCCTAGAGTGAATTGGACCACCTACAGCAGTCACCGTGGGCGTGTCGACAAAATCGGTTGGTGCGACTAAGCCGGGATGAGCATCTACAAACTTATTGCTCAGGATCATCGCGCCAGCGGTTCCGCTATCGATGAGAAAGCGAGCAGGAACCCTCTTGCCGTCCTTTCCCTGGATGCTGGCCTGGACATATGGGACATTATTTGAGATATCGATGGGGATGGCGGAGCCCACTGCAGGTGTTCGGGTTGCCGAAGGAGTGAAGGTTACGCGCCGCTGCTCATAGTCGATCGCGATAACGTAGTGCAGGAAAAGATTGCTTCCGAAGATGCCGTCTACTCGGTCGCCCACCTGTGACGCTATGTAGTCGATGTTCATTGTTGCGCACTGCTGGCGTACTAGGCGTAGTTGATCTTCTCCAATCCCCCATCTCAATTCGCAGTCGTTGGACAATTGAAGGGTTTGACTTGAACCCTTCGCAATACCAGCAGCTTCTGTGGAGTGAGTCGATGCGAGACCGGACTTTCCCGTAGCAGAAGGGTTGACGATACTAATCGAGGACCCAGTGTCGAGGATGACGTTCAGAGGAATCGAATGGTTTACTTCGCCCGACATTACAATCAACCCTGAGATGACCTTTACTGGAATCCTTAGCGGCGGATGATTCTCCTGGCTTAAGGAATTCGGCCAAGACAAGCCAAAAAGAAGCGTGGCGCTAAAAATCGAACGTCGACGGTGCCCGCCAACCATCATCAAACGAGGATACAGGCGTATTGGGCACTCAGCAGAAGTTCCTGCAAACGTTAGGATTCTCGGTCACCACCCCCAGGGTGGGGGATTTTACCGAAAATAACGACTATTCGGTCAAGTGACGAGAACGGGGTTTACGAGGCTCATCTCATCTTGTCGCTTGCCAAAAGCAGAAAGCGCTCTATTACGGTCGTCGCTCTTTCACGACCTGTGCCGTATCGTCTCTTCTTCGTCAGGTGAGCGTCGGCGAGGGAGTCCCTTTGCCGAGGCCTCGGATCCAGGTGGTTCACGGAACGGTTCCACAGAAATGCGCTCGTAACGCACGTCCAGCACCGTCAGGTATTCTGTCCCGCCCGGCGCCTCGAGAACTACGCTGTCACCCGCTGCCGACTTCATCAACGCGCGCCCCAGAGGTGACACCCAACTGATGTGGCTGCGGTTGAGATCGACCTCGTCCGTGCCTACGATGCTCACCACTCGCTCCGCTCCCGCGGCATTGGCATAGCGCACGGTCGCCCCGAAGAATGCCCTCGTCTCCGGCTGGCCCGCTCTCGGAGCTTCCGGGTCCACCACTTCCGCGGCTTCGATTCTCTTCGTGAGAAAACGTATCCGCCCATCGATCTGCCGCAGCCGCCGCTTGTTGTACTGATAGTCGGCATTTTCACTGCGATCGCCGTTGCCGGCAGCCCACGCCACCACCTCCGCCACGGCCGGGCGGTCCCTGGTGAGCAGAAACCGGTGCTCATCTTTGAGGCGCTGCAGCCCGCTCGGAGTTATGTAGTTCTTAACTCGCGTCGCGGGCTCGTCCCCTTGTGGCTTTCTCGTAAACCCTTTCCGCATCTCGTAGTCCTCCCAGCGCGAATCCAGCGGGTGCCCCCAATGGATGCGGATGAACGCCAATGGAAAACGCTGTAGGTCATCCACGTTCATCGCAGTTCATCTGCGGCCCCAACTGATTTTTTCACGTCTTCCGGTCCCTTAGCGATCCTATCCATCATTTCGGACAAGTGCCGGCTAAGGCACGCTTGGGTATCAGTATGGATAAGTCGGCATGGCGGCAGGAATTCGAAGGCAGGCCCCAGTGGACGGATTACAGGATGCTGGGGCGTTTTCGAGGATTAATCATTACGATCTCCCTTATGACGCGCTCTCATAATGCGTGCATTGCCCTGTTAACCGGCTAATCAGGGCACGGATGGCGGTTGCTCCACTTGCTTACCGAGGGGAGTTAGGCTATTCTCTCTCGGTAACCGCTAGGAGAGCTTATGAGCAAGCCTACGGACCTCGTGCAGGGCACTTTAGATCTGCTGGTTTTGAAGATTCTTGCCCTGGAGCCGCTTCACGGCTGGGCCCTCAGCCAGAGACTGAAACAGGTTTCTGGTGACGTGCTGCAGGTGAGCGACGGATCGCTTTATCCGGCTCTCCACAAGCTGGAACAGCATCGCTGGATCCGGGCAGAGTGGAAGCCGAGTGAGAACAACCGCAGGGCGAAGTTTTACTCGCTCACACGGCTGGGTAGACGGCACCTTGAAAAGGAAGCAGCGAGCTGGGAACGCATCTCCGCGGCCATTTCCGACGTATTGCGGTTGACGGAGGTGTGAGAATGCGACTCGAAAACTGGCTGTACACCATTCCGCTGCGTCTGCGTTCCCTGTTCGTGCGCCACCACCAGGATGAGGATCTCGATGAAGAGCTGCGGGACCACATCGCACGACAGACCGAGGAGAATCGCTCCCGTGGGATGGACGAAGAGGAAGCACGCCTGGCCGCGCTGAGAACCTTTGGAAACTTTCTCGCGGTTCGCGAACAGACGCACGAAACCTGGGCATGGGCGACGATGGAGCGTCCGTGGCAGGATTTCCGTCGCGCGTTTCGCTCGGCGCGGCGCGCGCCGTTGCTTTCAAGTGTTGCCGTGCTGGCCCTGGCCCTGGGCATTGGGCTGAACACTGGCGTGTTCGCGATCGTCAATGCGCTGTTTCTCAGGGTTCCAACGCGTGTTGACCCGGCGAGTTTCGTTCAGATTTGTCCCCGATACACCGGGTGGTTTGCAGGATCTGACAAGAACGCTTCTTTTACGACAGAGGACTTGGATGCCATTCGCAGCCGTTCTCAAACCCTCCGTGAGGTGGCGCCATGGCGACAATATTTCGCATTTTTTGAACAGGGAAACAGGTACATCGGCACGCTGCTGGCAGGCTGCAACTACTTTCACGTTGTCGGCATTGATCATCCGCTGATGGGCCGGTTCTTTGCGCCGGGCGAATGCAATCGCGAGGCGGGAGCGAAGGTGGCCGTGCTGAACGAGACGGCGTGGAAAAACCAACTCAGCGCCGATCCGCGAATCGTAGGCAAGTCCATCACCCTCAATAACGTACCCGTGACTGTGATCGGTGTTGCACCTTCTGACGCCGCAAATATGCTGCCTGCCGGGATCTTTGTTCCCTACACGCTGGCGCCTCAGCTTGACCATTCCGGAGATCTACTCGACAGCCCTGACAAGCCATGGCTTTCCATGACCGGCCGGCTGCGTCCCGGATTCACTCGAGCCGATGCACAGGCCGAATTGACGGCTATCATGAGCCAGCAGGACAGGGCCTACGTGCAGCGGAAGGTTTTTGCCTTCAATCGCAAAACCTCTCTGGTCGTGACCGACGGA
This sequence comes from uncultured Acidobacteriaceae bacterium, assembly GCA_963750415.1. Taxonomy (GTDB): domain Bacteria; phylum Acidobacteriota; class Terriglobia; order Terriglobales; family Acidobacteriaceae; genus PALSA-350. The sequence continues at coordinate 594,415 of CAVVQX010000011.1, read as the reverse complement.
TCGGAGATCGAAAACCCTGCCATTCATGACCTGGCAGCGCTGATGATGATGCTGATGCTGGGGCCGCTGGTGCTCATTCTCCTGCTCGCCTGCAGCAATGTAGCCACGCTTTTTCTTTCGCGCACCATTGCACGCAGGGGGGAAATCGCAGTTCGCCTGGCGCTGGGTGTGAGCCGATCACGGCTTGCCGGCATGCTGCTGATGGAGAGCCTGCTTACCGTCGGCATCGGGGGAGCTCTCAGCATGGTGCTCGCTTACCGCTTGCCGCTGATGATCCTCAACATCATGGCGCCGGGTCAAGCTAATTTTGCTGCGCGCCTCGGTCCTGATTGGCGCGTCTTCGGCTATCTGGCGATTCTCATGGCGGCTGCAACCGTATTGTCGTCGCTGATGCCGATTCGCGCTGCCTGGAAACTCGATCTGCTGACGGCGCTCAAGGGACGTGAGGGCGCCGCTACCGTTCGCTCCCGTACCACCAGCGGCCTCATCGTTACACAAATAGCCCTGGGCTTTGTACTCGTGTGCGCAGCGGTCATCTTCGGCCGGATCCCCGGTCTCATCCGCGGCGTGAATCCCGAGTTCGAGATCCATCAGATGCTGAACGTACCCCTCCGTGTGAACACGTCTCGGGACAATCGGGCGAAGGCTCAGGTCTTCTATCGGGCACTCGAAACAAAGATCCTTGCGATCCCCGGTGTACACTCCCTTGCGTATGCGAGCCTTCAACCATTCAGCCAATCTCCTCCTGACGAAATTCGTCTGCCGCGTCAGACCAAGGGAACCGGGCGGCCTGCCTCCATCGACGAAGTGTCGGATAGTTTCTTTTCCTCATTCGGTATCCGCGTGCTGAGAGGACGCCTTTTTCTCTCCACTGATACAACTTCGACGGGTGCAGCGCCGGTGGCAGTCGTTTCGCGGGCGTTCGCAAACGAGTTCTGGCCGGGGAGCGATCCGATCGACCGAAAAGTTGTTATGCCCGATGATCGCTACCTGACGGTAGTGGGTGTAGTGGCGGATACCCGTTCGGAGCGGTTCGGCCGTCTCGACGGGCCGCGTCTCTACACGCTTCGCGGTCCATCCGCTCTCGGCGGAAGCCTCTACGTGCGCTTCGCGGGAAGCGCGAAACCTCTGGAGAACGCCATACGAAAGGCAGTTAAGAGCCTGGATCCGGTGCAGACGATTGCGCCGCAAACCATCTGGGAGTCGCTCGAGGAGCAGGCTGAGAGTATCACAACGACGGCGCAGATCATTCTCGTTGTGGCCTCGATCGCGTTGTTGATGGCCGTCACGGGTGTCTACTGTGTCCTGTCGTTTGCGGTGAATCAACGGACCCGTGAGTTTGGGATCAAGATGGTGCTGGGCGCGAGTCGAGCGGAGATTTTCCGATTGGTTCTTTTGCGGGCCATCAAGAGTATCGCGATTGGATTGATCAGCGGAATTGCGTTGGCCGAACCGGCCATGTTGCTGCTTAACCGATTGCTGGCCAGGTCTCCACTTCCACTCCACCGGTTTGATTCGGCTGTGTTCGGAATCTCTGCGGTCCTGCTCGCGGTGGTCTCACTGATGGCCATGTATATTCCGGCATCTCGCGCGATGCGCACCGACCCGATGCGGACTTTGCGAACGGAATAGCGAGAAGCGGAAACCCGAAGGGGGACCGGCTGGTTGAGGACTAGTCGAAAGCAACGATGGCTGATCGCGATGCTGATCTGCAGCGGGAACTTTAGGTTCAAGGTCCCTTTGCGCCCAAATCGCTGAGTGGCTCACTGACCAATCCAGACAGAGAACCTCGCACTGTCCCAGCTCGAGCCGAGTCACCTGCAATTCAGCAATTACCATTCAATAACTGACGACTTGGCGACTGACGACTTGGCGACCATACGCCCAGAACTCGTCAATAGTGCTTTGGCCCGGCAACAGTCGAGTTCGACCAGCCAGGCGGAAATCAAGCAGGGGCGAGGGACCAGTCGAGCGCGTTCTATTCGCAGCGCAGAGCCGTCATGGAATCCAACCTCACCGCGCGTCGCGCAGGGAGGTAACAGGCGAGCAGCGCCACCAGCAGAAGTAGGCAAGAAACCGCCGCGACGGTAAGAGGATCGGTTGCCGTGACGCCATAAAGCATGCTCGAAAGAAACCGCGCGAAGGCCAGGGAACCTGCAATGCCAATTGCGATACCGATGAGAGTGAGCCGCAATCCTTCACCGATAATCAGCTTCAGGACGTCATCCCGCCGCGCACCCAGTGCAACGCGGATGCCGATCTCCTGGGTTCTTTGCGCAACGCGTTGTGACAGTACTCCGTAAATCCCCACAGCCGCCAGCAGCAGAGCAAGAATCGAGAACAGGCTGAACAGCTTCGCTCGGAATCGCGGCTCTGAAAGGAAAAAAGAAAGCGACTCCTTGACAGTCTGAACCGTTGGGAGAGGAACGTTGTTATCGACCGCAACGACAGCGCGTCCAACTTCAGGTTCAACTGCGCGGGTGTCCCCTGTGGTCCGAACAAAAAGGGCTAAGGAGCTCTCTGGGGCCTGCCGCAGGGGCCGATAGACGGAGGGACCCTGGGAGTACCCCTCGAAAAGCGTGGGGCGCGAAACGTCTCCTGCAATGCCAACAATCGTGAGCCAGGGCTTTTTCGAGTCGGGCTCACCGAGCTTGATCCGTCGACCGAGCGTGGCACCCTTTGGAAAGTACTGCCTCGCGAAAGCCTCATTCACGATGGCCACCGGCATTGAGTTGGAACGATCCACGTCAGAAAACTCTCTTCCCTGGAGCAGGGGGATGCCTGTCACGCGGAAATACCCGCCGCTTATAGGTTCAGACTGCAATGCGGTGACGACCCGCGATGGAGAGCCCGCGCCTGCAATGGTGACGCGCTCGGTGCCCCTCACAGAGGTCAAAGATGACGCGAAGGCAACGCCTTGCACTCCCGGGAGGGAATCCAGTTTCAGTCCGAGGCGATCCCAAAATCTCATCGAGTCCTCGGGTTTGGGATAGGACGACGCGGGCAGACGAATATCCGCGGTTAACAATCCGTCGCGTTCGTACCCGAGCGGGGCCGTCGTCAGGCGGATCAAACTTTGGATCAGCAGACCGGCTGCCACCAGGACGATCAAAGAGAGAGCCATCTCCGCAACCACGAGGTTATCGCTGGTACGGTGGCTCGCTGCTAGGCGCGATGCGGCCGGCTGGGACTGCTTCAACACTTCGTTCAGATCGAGCCGCGATGCCTTCCAAGCCGGCACAACACCAAACACAAGGCCGGTTAGTATTGCGAGGATGAACGTGAAAACCAGAGCCTCCCAATTCACGGAGATCGGGTTACCGGGGGGCAGTTGCAGCGCCTCTTCTATGGCGATAAAACGGACGCAGAGGACCGCGAGAAAGACGCCGAGGCCGGCTCCAAGAGCCGAAAGCACTGCGCTCTCGGTTAGTAGCTGCCGAATGAGACGCGACCGCCCCGCACCGAGCGCCGCGCGAACTCCGAGTTCCTTCTGGCGCACCGTCGCGCGTCCGACCAGGAGATTTGCCACGTTTACACAGGCGATCAGCAGGACGAAGCCAACGATCGCAAAAAGGATGAACAGACCGCGGCGGAGATTCCGCCCCGTGAGCCAGGTGAATTCCGATTGCAGATCCTCAAGGGCTGGTTCCAGCTTCATTGCCGCCCAGCTGGGACTCTCGGTAATAATACGGCTCTGGATGCTGGCGAGTTCTGCCTGAGCAGCAGAACGGCTCACGCCAGGCTTGAGAAGACCAAATGCGAGCGCAGGCATATCCCACGGCTTTTGTGCAAACGGGCTGCCGGGAGTGATCAGCGTCCAAAGTTCGGTCTGTTTGGGATAAAAGGAGAAATCCTTCGGCATCACACCGACGATGGTGCAGGCACGATCATCAAGGGTCAGACTCTTCCCGATCCAGTCCGGCGTGCTTCCTAGTCGTTTCTGCCAAAACGGATAGGCAAGAACTACGGTGCAGGCGCCAGTCAGATCTTCAGCTGCAAAAATGCGTCCATGCGCGGCGCCAACCCCGAGCATGGAGAAGAAATTTACGCTCACCGGAACAGCGAAGACCTCCTTCTTTTCTCCGTGCCACGAGAGGATGGTCTGCAGTCGCGCCGCCCAGGTGGCAGCAGCCATCGTCTCAAAGCTGTTGCTGCTACGATCCCACTCCTCAAACTCGCGGTAGGTATCAAAGATAGGGGCTGGTTCCTTCGGCAGGCGCTGCGCAATCATCACGAGACGGTCAGCATTCCGGTAAGGCAATGGGCGCAGCAGCGCCGCGTCCACAACGCTGAAAACGGCGGTGTTGGCGCCAATGCCCAGCGCTAGGGTCAAGATGGCTACTACGCTAAATCCCGGCGACTTGCGCAAGCCGCGGAGAGCGTAGCGCAGATCGCGGCCAATCGTTTCGATTGAGACCACGATATTCATCTCGTGCGCCCGCTCCTTCGCCAGGGTGGCATTGCCGAATCGTCTTCTGGCGTCATGCTGCGCCGCTACCGCGTTCATGCCGGAGCTGAGGTTGTCGCGGGTGCGTGCGTCCAGGTGAAACTGCAGCTCCTCTTCCAACTCTAGGTCGACCTGGTTGCGGCGGAACAGGTTCCAGATTCGGTTAACCCAGCTCACGGGATCCTCCTGCTAAGCCAGGCTGAGCACACGCGCCACGGCTTCAGTCAATTGGGACCACTCCTGCGTCTCCTCGGCCAACTGCCTGCGCCCGGCTTGAGTGATGGAGTAGTAGCGGGCGCGCCGATTGCTTTCTGAGGCTCCCCATTCAGGCTTAAGCCACCCAGCCTGTGTCATGCGGTGAAGAGCGGGGTAGAGCGAACCTTCCTCAAGACGCAAAACGTTCTCGGAGATCTGTTCGATCCGGAGCGTAACCCCGTAGCCATGCATCCGGCCGTGCGAAGCCAGGACCTTTAGCACCAGCAGATCGAGTGTTCCCTTGAGACGGTCATTGGTGTGTGTCCGCATTTATCTTCCCATAGCCAGCTATATAAGAGGGAGTTGCGTCTTGTCAAGAGCCGGGCTTTGTACACCCGCAGGGTTCCAGAACGCCGATTTGCGCCAAAGGCACACATACCGGCCGGCCTCTGGGCACTGAGGAATTTATTGAGGATCTGGAGAAGGCAACGCAGCGCCAGATAGCGCTACATAAGCGAGGACCTCGCGAAAAGGTCATCACAAGGAGATGCGCGGAAGAGATGCGGGACAAAGAGATGCGGGACAAAAGAGATGCGGGACAGACGAAACAACCCCCAATGAACCGAAACAACGGCGCAAATCGGGGTTATTTCGTCTGTCCCGCATCGTCCTGTAGCCAGCTAAGGTCTTGTCGGAATTCCCCCAGCCACGCGCGTCATAGGCCACTGTCTTGAACTGTCCCTCAAGTTCGGCGGTAACCTTGCGCCAGGTGCGTGAAGTTCCACCCCAGTAATGGAGAAATACGACAGCCGGCTCCGCAGTCCCGTGCACCTCCGCATGGATGGAAAGTCCTTGAATTTGGTAGTTCATGTTGCCTCCCTCTTTAGCCGCGCTGACACGCGTGCGCAATTCGATGATCGGGAGGTCGTCTATTCGGAGAATGGTGCATTCGCGACGACATCGGCAAAGTTGGGGGATGTGTACCCCTCGACATATCGAACGCCGAAATCCCGAACGATGTTGTCAAAGGTGGTCGCCGGCTTCCGCCGAACGATGTTGCAAAGGCAATCTTTGAGTCCGTTTTTTAGTGCCAGGCGCGGAAATTCAGCCAGGATCGCGCCTTGTTTGTCCTGCGGAATTCGATCAAGGCCTGCCCCCAGAACATCCACCGTTATTCCCGAATGGGTCATAGCGACTTCGGGCTCTTTGTGAAGAGCGATGGATCGTGTGGTATGAAGAGCGATGGCATCCCAAACAACTTGCATCTGCTGCGTCGAGATGCCTCGCCCCTTCAGAAATGAGCGCGCTGCATTGGCGCCATCCACCTCGAAACGATTTTCCGCCGTATAGCGGTCAGTCAAGCCCAGATCATGCAGAATAGTGGCTACTGCCAACAACTCGGCATCCGGAGCACGTTCAGCGCTTTCTGAAAGCAATACGCCGAATAGCCAGGAGCGCATCGCATGGTTGAAGAGAAATGGCTCTGACGCGCTCCGTGACAAGTCAATCGCATCGCGAACCAGAACTGTGTCGGGTACTTTAATTCCTGCTAAAACCATTCCCTACCTCTTTCGTTCCTTTGGGGTCGCTTTTGTCGGGGATCTTGTCCCCCTAGTATTCAAACCACTGGCTGAGCGCTTTGACCTTCTCCTCCGTATACGGCGGGAACAAGTGCTCAATGGCTACGTCGGGCGGCGAAATCAGAACTGATTTCGCATGCGTGAGAGCGTCAAACCCGGCCTTGCCGTAGTAGTGACCAATACCGGAATATCCGACACCGCCAAAGGGCATGGTTTCGATAAACAGGTGAATGTTTACCTGATTGATCGCGCCGCCGCCGAAGGACAAGCTTGCGAGGAAGTGATCGATCGCCTGCTGATCTCGGCTGAAGAGGAAGCCGGAAAGAGGCTTCGGACGCTTCTTCACCTCGCGAATGGCCGCATCCATGTCCTTGTAGGTGAGGATTGGAAGAAGCGGCCCAAAGATCTCGTCTTCCATGATCGGATCGTCCCAGGTCACTGGATAGATGACCGTGGGATCGAGATAGCGTGCCTCCGGGTCGGAGGCCCCGCCTATGACGACTTTTTTTTGATCGATGAGGCCCGCCAGACGTTCGGTGGCTTTTGGGCTGATAATACGGGAATAGTCGTCGGGCCTGCTCTTGGGGTCGGTCCCGTATAGCTCAACCATAGCTTTCTTGCACTCTCGAACGAACTCCTCTGCAATTGATTCGTGCACGTAGGCGTAGCCGGGCGAGGTGCACCATTGGCCGCCCCAGGCCGTCGCACCCCAGACGATCTTCTTGGCTGCATCCGGAATATTTGCGGTCGCGTCAACGAAAGCCGGATTCTGCCCGCCTAGTTCGAGAAGAACGGGAGTCAGATTCTTTGCGGCCGCCTCCATGACGATCTTGCCAACCTTGACGCTGCCGGTGAAGAAGATGAAGTCGAAGGGCAGCTTGAGAAGCTCCGTCACCTCGTCTTTGCTGCCGGTGACGGCAGTGACGGCCCGAGGATCGAAATATTTTGCAATGAGATCGAGCAAGACCTTACTGGTGGCGGGCAAACCCTCGGAGAGTTTGAGGATGCATGGATTGCCAGCCGCAATAACCTGGACAGCGGGGTCGAAGAGCAGCGTCAGCGGTCCATTGAATGGCCCGATAACCAAGGTGACGCCGTAAGGTTCCCGATAGACTTTAGCAGTATGCCCGCTCTCCCGAAGGGCCTTGGGCACAACCACATCTACGGGCTTCATCCACTCCTTCAAATCTTGCTTCGCGAAGGCGACGGTTCCTGCAGGCGCCATAATCTCGAACACTTTCTCTTGGCTGGCCGTCTTGAAGTCGCTGCTCATCGCAGCCTCAAGAACCTCGGCGTTCTCATTGCACAAGTTCTCAAGGCGTGTCAGTTGGTCGATGCGCCACTCGTAAGACTTAGTCGCATCCGAATCGAAATATGCTTTCTGCTTATCGAAGATTACCTGGAACCGATTCATCTGAGTTTCCTTCGCACATCGGTTGTCGAAGACGCTTTGCAGCAGCGCTGCGAGCCCTTTAGGCCATCGTGAGGACCATGCGGAATCGCGCGTCACCAGACATCATGCGCCGATACGCTTCTTCGGCCCTTTCCAACGGAAGAGTTTCGATCATGGGCCGAACGTCAGTGAGTACGCTGAAATCAAGAGTGTCCTGGGTCTCGATCGCTCTCCCTGTCAGGCTTCCTATGACAGAGCGGCCACCAAAAATCAGCGGAACGCCGTTGACCGGAATTGGATCGCCTGAGACGCCAACCACAACCAGCCTGCCGCGAACGGAGAGGCCAGCAAGCAGGCCGGCGATTGCGGCTCCGCTGGGGGCGGTCGCCAGGATGACGTCGGCACCTCCCAGCTTCTGCAGTGCTGCTCCCGCATCCTCGGCCTTGGCGTCGATGTAAATGTGCGCTCCCAGCTTGCGCGCGAGATGTTCTTTGTCTGGACCGAAGCCGATCGCAACGGTGCGGAAGCCCATCTTTTTGGCGTATTGCACGCCGAGATGCCCCAGACCGCCGATACCCTGGATAGCAACGGTATCGCCGGCACGTCCGGTGTTGCGGAGCGCATTGAATGTGGTGATGCCGGCGCAGACCAACGGGGCCGCATCTTCTGATGTGAGCTCTTCAGGTATGAGAGCCAGTGCGCGTGCCTCTGCGATCATCAGTTCCGCGTAGCCGCCATCACTCGTCACGCCAGTGATAATGGGGTTCTGGCAATATGCCGTGTCGCCGCGGCGACAGGTCTCGCAGGTTCCGTCTTCACCTCCAAAGAACCCGACTCCTACCCGCTGGCCGGCCTTCCAGGTCGTAACACGCCGGCCAACCTCCTCGATGCGGCCAATTGCTTCATGGCCCGGCACACGCGGATACACGACGCCGGGCAGTTGTCCCTCAACGGTGCCCGCGTCTGAGTGACATACACCGCAAGCCTCTACCCGGATACGTACTTGTTCCTCACCCGGCCCGGCGACAGGCTTCTCGACGAGGCGAAAAGTCCCGGGTTTGGTTATCTCGACCGCCTTATATGTTTTTCCCATTTTCGTCTCCTATCGATCTGGAAGAACTCATGTGTCGTCGTTCACAAGGATTGCGGATAAGCGGCAGGTTGAAAATTCGCCGTTGCTCGCGATCCTGGCTCTATGTCGCGAGACAGAGCTGGGTCAGAGGACGCCTTTGTGGCCAACTACGCCTCTCCCAGTGTTTTGGAAGTTTCAATCCTTGTCTTGATTGAAAGTGCCGCAGTTTGGCGTTTCTGTTGGCCTCTAGTGGCCTGTAACAGCTGATTCAGGAGTGAAACCAAATCTGCGAAAATGCGCGACCTTCTATGGGTCACGGCGATCGTGCTTTATATCAGGGCCCGACTTTAGTCGGGCCGCAAAGGGCTGAGAAAGAATTGGGCTTTAGCCCCTGCGGCTCTACCAAATCAGCTGTTACAGTCCCTAGTGGGTGGGAAACTCGAGTGACGACCTTTACCTCTCTCCAGGCGCGGGGAGGTTGAACGCCTTCGGCATCGGTGCATTTGCTCTTCGCCACCGTCCTGGCGAAGTTCCAACAATCTTACGGAAGCTTCGATTGAAAGCTGGCTGGTCAGTGAATCCGACTTCCAACGCGACTGTTAGTAAAGAGTCGTTCGAGTGCAACAAGAGAGACTTTGCGGCTTCAACTCGCTTATAGAGCAAGTAGCGCCGGACGGGAACACCAAACGACCTTTTGAACGCGCGCATGAAACGACCCGCCGATAGCGCACACTCTTTTGCAAGATCGGCAAGCGCCAGATCACCATCCAGATGTTCGTTCAACACCTCGATCGCTCGATCCTGTTGCCAGATCGTCAACCCCCCGGTAACGACCTCCGGCGGCTGGCTCCGGCCCTGGTATGTGCGGCTCAGATGAGCGCAGAACATCATGATCATTTCGTCGATAACTAAGCGTGGAAGCTGAAGCGGGCGATCAGAGAACGGCAACATCATCCGGGCCCAATGAAGAATCACGTCATCCTTGGTTCCCGGGGTGCAATGCAAGTTGCGAATGCGCTTTTGCTCGTTCTCGTCACTGAATCGATTGATAACTGACCGGGGTATATAGACGTGAACCGAGTCGAAACCTGAAGTTCGCAGTGCGACCGGCTCCGACTCCATATCGAATATCTGAATCCCGCCGGCATCCCATTCGGTGACACGATGAAAGCGTCCGTCAAGCCACGTTCCCCAGCCCTTAATGCTGTCGGGACGGCGCAGGTGCACGGATATCGAAAAAGCCTTTTCTGGCGGAATGTGTGGAGTGGGTCCAGGAAAGCCGTTCGGCATTCGCATACGTGTCAACGCAACCTGAGAGTTTCCCTTGGGACCAAGCACAAGTGAGGAAGACTCCAGCAGAGAAAAATGCTCCGCCAATCTTTTTCCAAACATGCCTTGAAGCATATGTTCTGCCTCGCACCGGACTAGAACTTACCGTTGCTATTTTTCCATTGATCGCGGGGTGGAATCGCTTCGAGCGTATCCCAGTGCTCGGCGATCCTACCCTTTTCAATGCGGAAGAGGTCATAAATGCCAGTGGGTACGCCACCAAACGTAGCCTCGGCGACGACGAGGACGAAGTTACCCTCGCCAAGTATCTTGTGCACGCTTTTGTATACGACCGCCTGACCTTTGGCGGCAAGAGCCTGTAAGCCCGCAATCAGCCCCGGAATTGTATCGGCCACCCAGGGGTTGTGCTGAATGTATTGGGTTCCGTTGAAGTACCTCGGGAAGCTCTCCCGGCGGCCTGCGAGAAGGTCCTCCATATAGCGCTGCATGAGCGCCTTATTTGCATCGGTCTTGTCCAGATCGGAGGCGATCGTGGGACCGTCGATCATCGTGTGCCCGCTAGGGCTAGGTTCGGTCGCGGTCTCCTGCAAATTATCCCAATGCTCGACGATCAGGGAATCTTCGTAGCGGAAGATGTCAAATCCGATGCGTGGTCCGAAGAAGTTGTACTGCGTGTGAGCGAAGACATAGTCCCCATCTTCAAAGACCCGGATCGTATTGACGGACGCATCGGGCGGCATGTTCTTGATGAGGGCGGCGACACCTGCCGGACCGGGTCCCACCTGCAAGTTGTGCTGGATATATTTATTGGGATTGACATACGCGAGCGGAACCGGATCTTTGGTCTCAAGCGACTTCAGCAGATCGATGACCTGTTGTTTACGGCTGGGCGCCATGAGTCCTCCGGGCAATCTCTCTCTCTGCAATAATGGACCATTCGGTCCTTTATTTGCAAGCCTCGCAGTCGAATTGACCGATAATGTTGCAATGGGGCGACGAAAACTGTTCACCAGAGAAGATGTCCTCAACAAAACGATCCCCGTCTTCTGGAAGCATGGCCTTGCCGAGACGAGTGTTCAGGACCTTGAGCAGGCCACGGGGGTGCGCAAATCCGGCTTATATGCAGAGTTCAAAGACAAAGAGGACCTATTTGTCGCGAGCATACGCCAATACTTTGACATGCTGTCGGCACGCGGAACCCTAACGAAGCAGCCTTTGGGTTGGAACAACGTCGAGGGCTTTCTGAAGGTCTGTTACGGGAGTTGGGGACAGAAGGGGTGCTTTTCGGTGAACTCCATGCGCGAGTTTGCGGATCTTCCCCCCAAAGCCCGCCACATCATGATTGCGAGTATGACGAAAGCCCATCAGCTCCTGATCGACAATCTAGCCGCAGCACGTGGAGGGGCCGGCGACAATGAATCCCTGGCTGATCTAATCATCACGTTCTTTTGCGGAATTTGCCTGGAGCAGAATCTCGGCCCCGGCCGCACTCAAATTACGAAGAGGATTGAAGGCTTCATGCAGTTGATTCGGGGAAAGGGATGAATGTGCCTTCGGAAAGGGTTGGAAAGGGTTGACAGACGGGACGATACCTCTACTGAAACATAACGGACTGGCGTGAACGTCCTGTCTGTCACCAGGTTTCGTCACCAGGTTTCTGAGGTTTCTGTGTCAGTAATATTGGGTGCGAAGCGGCAGACCGAAGGCTGTACGAAACGCGTTCTCACTCATCGGGTTGTTCGCGTACTTATCGATGCCGGTAGTCCACAACTCCTCGTCGGTTTTCGCTGACGTTCCCTCAAGACAATGCAGGGAGTGGATCAGTTCATGAGCCAGAACGATGTATGGGTCAGTCTTCTCCCCCTTGGTTGTCATGATCTCGACATTTGTGAAAAACATCCGGCAAACAGTTCCGGTTCCATTACTCTGCGCCGTTGGGTCCATTGCCTCGTTCGCGCTCCCGCCGCCCGCCTTCCAAAAGGGACAGCCCGCCGGCGAGTGGGCGGGACTGGCCGACGACCTCATGCCGTCGACTGTGAACGTGTGGTCATCGCGATACGTCTTGATCGCACTGAACCCGCTCTGGGTGAACATCATTGCTGAGGGTACGCACATCACGTTAATGCCTAGAGGAAAATCGCCACGAGACGTTGGTTTGGCGTTCTGGATCGAGGAAAGCAGCGATTTGCCGACGGCCACTGACTGCAGTTTCTTCAGGTTGTCGACCAGAATGAGGAGAAAGTAGGGGTTCTTCGCCGGATCGTAGCGAACACCGAATCCGGGGAACGCATCCACAGCTTGATAGAGTTCTGCCATTGCCAACTCCCAACAAGAATCTAGCGATCCAACTATATTCCATCAAAATAAGACTGTTAACTACCAGTTAAATACCCCTTTATCCTCATCTTTATTTGCAAACGCGATGGACCCGTCTCCCGAGGCGCGGCTCACTCCAGAGGTCGCGCGCGAGATCTGGGAGCGAACCGGGGCCTGAAGGGGCAGACGAAGTAATCACCACCCGACCGCCTTAGTGTGCCGCAACAAATGTTGGTTATTTCGTCTTCAACGTGCTTCAACGTGTCCAGAGGGCATCCTGGCGCGAAAGTTTTTGACTGCAGATCGCTCGTAAGCGGAAAACCACTTTTTTCACATCTTCCTGTCACCCCCTTCCATAGTCGGCGTTTACCCGTGCCGGCGCGTGGCTAACCTATAACCAAGCCCGAAGGCGGGACCTATTCCTGCCAAGGCGGACTGCCATATGCGCTTAAGATCGATCGCACTCTTCACCCTGTGCGCTTGCACCGTGTTGAGCCTTGGGCTAGGCCAACAGCCTGCACCGGGACAAGACCTGAGCGGAAACTGGATCCTCTCCGCAGACCTGTTCGGGACCACAGTGTACCTGCGCATGGAGCTGAAGCAGGATGGTGAAAAGTTGAGCGGAAAGTATACGGGTGACAAAGTCACGATCGGAACCGTGAGCGGGGGCGCCATTCATCTGCTCGCTACCAGCGACGACGGCACCACGTCCGACGTGAATGCGACGCTTAAAGACGGACTCATCACAGGAAACGCGATCGAGACCGACGCGAGTGACAAGGATCATCCGTCGAAGTACACCTTTACGGCGACGCGGGTGGTAGCGCCGCCCCATGGGACGCCACAACGGCACGAATTCACACCGGCGGTGTTCTACCGCCAGTTCTCACCCGCCAATAAGCCGGTGCTGACGATTGCCCCGGGAGACACCGTGCACACCACGACAGTGGATGCCGGCGGCACCGACGAGAAGGGTGTAAAGCGGGTGCTGGGCGGCAATCCGGAAACCGGTCCCTTCTACGTCGAGGGTGCGCAACCGGGCGATACCCTGGTGGTGCACATCTTGAAGCTGCGGCTGAACCGTGACTACGCGGTGAGCGACGACGCGATAGACGAGAGCGCGATGAATAGCCAGCTTGCGGTAACGATGAAGGATGCACGCAAGACAGTACGATGGCATATCGATACCGCCAAGGGGGTTGCCTATCCGGAGAACGCAGGACCGGACATGGCGAATTACCGCGTCCCGCTGAAGCCAATGCTGGGCTGTATCGCGACTGCCGTGGGTCCCGCCCAAGCGCCGCCGCCGACGGGAGACTCGGGTGGTTGGGGCGGCAACATGGACTTCAACGAGCTCGGCGAAGGCGCAGCTATTTACCTGCCGGTCGCGAACCCGGGAGCGCTGTTGTACCTGGGCGATGGTCATGCCGAGCAGGGTGACGGAGAGTTGAACGGTAACGCACTCGAGACTTCCATGGACGTGGAGTTTTCAGTGGATGTGATTCCTGCGACGCATCTCTCCGGACGGCGCATTGAGACGCCAACGCACATTATCACCATGGGCCTATCGGCGTCGCTGGACGACGCGCTGAAGGGCGCGACCGCCGGGATGGCGAAGTGGCTCAATGAAGACTACAAGCTGACGCCCTCAGAGACTGCACAGCTGCTGGGGACCTCAGCGGAATACAAGGTGAGTGAAGTCGCTGACCGAAATTCCGGAGTGGTCTTGAAGATTGATAAGCAGCGATTGACGGCATTGGTGAAGAAGACGAACTGAAGTCTCTTTCAGGCGAATGCTGCCTCGCCCCATTGCCGTTTGCTCTCTTCCGGTGTAACGGATGTCCCCGTATACTCCGACTTATTGGCCGAGGGTACTCCAGCCGTGTCCCACGCTGAACACTTCGGTGGATCGGCTCTGTGCCGCCTCTCCAAAACTGTCATCTCAGCAGCTGCGTGATGTTCGTCACAGAATTCCAGGTTCGACGGGTCTAGGCTGGATTTGCAGGGAGAAGGCTTCATGATAGGGCATTGCTTCAATCCGGAGTGCAATGAGGAGCTGCGTTATCTGCGGCAAGGGACGGTTTATCAATGGGAGGCGGGCCTCGGGCGGGAGTTTCATTCCGAATTCTTCTGGCTCTGCCCAACCTGCTCTTCGATATTCGAGCTAGCCTCGGCCGACAACGGTAAACCTTTGCTTGTACCATGCGGCACCAAGAGAAAGGCCGACCGAAGGTGCTGTCGAATCAGGAGAGTATTCAGTGGAGCGTTGCCAAAATGCGTTGTTTCCGAACTGCCACTCGCCACTGTTGTTAAATCTTCGGGACCTTCGGTCACCGTAGGAAGTTGACTGGGGCAGATACCGCAGCAAGCCCGTGATGTAGATCACAGCATGCCGGGTGACAATGTGGAAGCTGGAAGAGGCATGGCGGCCACCATATGACGCAAACACCACACTTCCTGTTTATGTAGAAGCGGTCCAGTACGACCGGTCACGGCTTGGCTCAACCGCCGAGCATCTGCTGCGGACGGTCCGCTGCCCAGCATTCATTGTGGGACCGAATGCCCTCCTCCGCGACCGTGAAGCCGCTCCTGTTAAGCGGATTCTTTGTCCTACGAGCTCACTCGAGATTGCCGACAGTATTTTCTGTTTTGCCGGCCATTTCGCTGGCCAAATGAGAGTGCATTTGGAACTCGCTTATGTGGTTGATCCCACTCAAAAGGATGTGCGGCCTGGACAACGCTGCGAAGAATGGACTACTGAATTGCGCGAGCGAGGCGTCAAAGTGACCTGGACCGTGCTCTATGGCCGGGCAGGTGCGATGCTTGCTCAGAGCTGTCCAAATTAGCGGATCAACTGCTTTTTTGGCGATGTACCTTGATGATCGGTTTGAAGAGAGCCTGGCTGAACGAAATAAGGTTGCTTCTGTTGATGGCTGCTGTCCGTGCGGCAACGACTTTCGAGTTGCGTTTATGAACGAAGGGCACGACTTTAGTCGTGCCGCTATACAGTCGGGCTGGTGAGGGCTTTAGCCCCTGAGGTACGTCTTTCCCCAGCCGGTGGCAAAACCCTCCTTGGAAGGAGTTGACCTTCGCTCCATGTGCCTCGAAAAGCGTACCCCAGTGGCTTCTATGAGACGGCTCAAGCCGTGCCCTTCGTCGAGGGTCTTCCGCAGCCTCTAATACCAGCGAATACTTCCTGTGCTATCCAAATGGGCCCATTGAAAACTAATTTGGACAAGACTGATGCTTGCTCAGCACGCAATTGAGTCGAAAGCATCTCTCATTCTGTTTGGTCTACACCGTAGCGGCAACCAGATGATCGATTGCCCGGACGGGGTAGTGAGCGACACGATCCGCCAGGCCCCCTGTCCGGTAATGACCGTTCCGCCCACCCTCAGGGATACCTGGTAGCCTCGGTGTTCCGTCCACACACGAGGTGGTGTGGCGTACGTCACAGATTCCTGATCGCGCTTTCCCGTAGAGTCAGCATCATCTGAGGTGGAGTATGACCGTTCTTGGAAACCCCGTTGAGGTGAGCTTGGAGAATATTCTGTTTGCCACAGACTTCTCTGAGAGTGCGGAAACTGCCAAGCTTTACGTGCAAGCGCTGGCAGAGCGATATCGATCGCGCGTTCGCGTGATGCACGTGGTCGATCTTTCTGCAGCCTTTAAGGCGCCCGACGCGGGTCTCAGCATTGATGTCTTCCGAAGGAGTGGAGGAGAGTCCCTTTCCCGCCTGGAAAGCGAACTGACTTCGGGCAGCATACAAGTAGAGACCGTCCTAAGCGAAGCAATGGACCCGGCTGCAGAGATTCTCGAAGCAGCACACGGCGGCTCCGCCCTGTTAGTGATCGGTACGCGGGGATATAAGGGACTGGCCAGACTCGTGCTTGGATCGACAGCTGAGCAACTGATCCATCAAGCCACATGTCCAATTCTCACCATCGGGCCCGGTGTGCGGCCGCCAAAATTGCCGCTGAGTTTTCAAAAGATCGTCTATGCCACAGACTTTTCTCTGGAGGCCGCCAAGGCAGGCGTGTTTGCCTTATCGTTTGCCCAGGATTTCGGTGCCCATCTCTATCTTTGTCACGTGCTTCCGGAACCCGCGGGCATTCATCTGATGGATGATTATGAGTTGAACGCCAGGTTTACGGGTGCGCTGCAGAGGCTGGTTCCAGACGTAGCGCGGGAATGGTGCGAGCCGGAGTGTGTCCTCGAGCATGGGTTTGCTGCTGATGGGATTCTCTTGCTCGCTGAGCGCGTCAAGGCCGACCTCATCGTGATAGGGACTCGCAAAACGTCGCACTGGTTCGATAACTTCAAAACCGGCGTGGCCTTCCAGGTGATCAGCAGTAGCCCCTGTCCCGTGCTTACCATACGAGCTTAGCTTTGGAATACTGAGGCAGGCCAAATTCATCGCAAGCACTCTAAACGTAGTCGCTCCTCTCGATGCCCAGCTTTCTAAGTTTGGAGTTCAATGTAGTCCGCTTGAGTCCAAGCTTCTCGGCTGCCCCGCCAACTCCGCCAATCATTCCCTTTGTCTCTCTCAAGACACGAAGAATGTGTTCCCGCTCCGCCGCGTGAAAATTCGGGTCAGATGTAGTTGGGGTTTCTTCTTCAAGCACTTCTAACTCTGCTAGCGGCGCGCGCAGAGTTGATCCTGGAGTAAGAATCACCGCTCTCTCCATAAAGTTCTCCAGCTCCCTTACATTGCCGGGCCATCGCCAGGCGCAGAGGGCGGTCATCGTTTCCGGTGGAATGCTCGCAATTCGCTTGCCCATCCGCTTGGCATGCTTGTTGAGGAAGTAGTTGATGAGCAGCGGGATGTCCGCAGACCTCTCGCGCAGCGGCGGAACCGTGATCGGGAAAACCCTGAGGCGATAGTACAGATCGCTGCGGAACTCACCCGCCTTGACCATCTTGGCTAGGTCACGATTAGTGGCCGCGATGAGACGGACATCCACCGTAATCGTTCTTCTGCCGCCAAGGCGCTCGATCTCCTTCTCCTGCAACGCCCGCAAAAGCTTGGGCTGTAGTTCCAGAGGCAGATCCCCAACCTCATCCAGGAAGAGCGTACCCCTATGGGCCAATTCCAGTCGCCCAATTCGCTGTGATATCGCTCCGGTGAAGGCACCTTTTTCGTGGCCGAAGAGCTCGCTCTCCAATAGGCCAAAGGGGATCGCGGAGCAATTCAATTTGACGAACGCCTGGTCACGGCGCGGGCTGATGGTATGAATCGACCGCGCGATCAATTCCTTTCCCGTCCCGGTCTCGCCAAGGATTAATACGGTTGCGGCAGTGGGAGCGACCGTTTCCACTTGTTTCAGCACGGCCTTCAGACCGTGGCTTTCGCCCACGATTTCCTCGAAGTTGTACTCTGTGCGCAGCTCCTCCTCGAGATAGCGCTTTTCTTCTTTAAGCTTGCTGGTGAGCTGAACGATCCTATGAAAGCTATCATCGAGCTTGATAATTCCCGCGATCTGGCCGGCCGATAGGAGCAGTGTTTCTGCGTCGCGCTGGTCGATGGCATCTTCGTGCCGGCTGCCTACGAACAAAATACCCATTGTTTCGCCGCGACTGTTCAGCGGAACCCAGCAGCCGGATTTGATTCCCGCCTTGAGTTGCTGGGTCGGTTGACCGGCTTTCTTATCGTCGATTTGGGTCATCAGAAGCGGTTCCTGGTTGAGGAAGACCCAGCCTTCAGGAGTGCCCTCGATCGGAAGCATCACTTCTCGAACTGGGCTCCGTTCTTCCCCTGAGGGCAGTTGTTGCATTTGCAGCCGCTGAGGGCTGCTAACGTCATAAAGCGCAATGGTTGCATAGTCGTGAGGGATCAGCCGCTGAATACTCGCCTCAATCGCCGCCAACATCCGCCGGATGTCGGGATTGGCCAGCACGGCTTTGCTGAGTTCAAGAACCAGCGACTCTTCGGCACTCTTGCGATCTGTGAAGTCGCGCGTGACTTTGGAAAATCCTTTGAGCTGACCGTCTTTTCCGCGCAGGGCGGTGATGATCACGTTGGCCCAGAAACGTGACCCGTCCTTACGAATCCTCCATCCTTCATCTTCAAATCTGCCTTTGGCGGCGGCGACTTCCAACTCATGCTGTGGTTTGCCGCGTTCTACGCTTTCCTGTGGGTAAAACTTCGAAAAATGCTGGCCCAGGATCTCTTCTGCGCGGTATCCCTTGATTCGTTCCGCGCCGGAATTCCAGGTCGCAACTCTTCCTTCAGGATCGAGCATGAAGATTGCATAATCACTAGCGCCTTCCACCAGCAGGCGAAATCGCTCTTCGCTACGGCGAAGGGCTGTCTCCGCCTGTTTACGGTCCGTAATATCCCGGATAATCGTCAAAATCGATCGCTCGCCGCCTGTTTCGACGGGGCTCAGCATGATATCGACCGGAAACTCCGTTCCATCCTTCCGGCGCCCATAGAGTTCGAGGCCGGTCCCCATGGGACGTGCGCTGGGCGCGGCAGAATAGGCATCACGGTACTGCGGATGATGACCGCGAAACCTTTCCGGGATGAGCATCTCGACCAGGTTCCCCATGAGCTCCGTCTCGGAGTACCCGAAAAGTTGTTCGGAAGCCGGATTGACTGCGGAGATACGGCCGTTAACGGTTGTGACAATAATCGCATCCGGGGATGCCAGGAAAAGCTGCCTGAACAGCGCCTGCGCGTGTTCAACAGCCTCCTTGTCGTTCAGGTCTGCAGCCATTTCCGTACTCTACTAGAACGGCGAAAGCACTGACAGGGCAAGAGTCGCGCGGCACGCTCCATGAAAGTTGAGCAGACGGCGAACCTTCCGGTTACGTCCGCCAGCTCACTGAATTGTCGGTGAAGCCCAGGATAGTTTGGTTACCGGCTGGGGTCGATCGCCTATCTCGCGGCAGAGAAACTCAGTCTCCACTAATCTCCATCAGCGCCGCGCGGTTGGGGATCATAGCGGTTGTTCCGTGGAGCATAACCAGATGCCTGCTCTTGAACTCGCTTAAGGTGCGGGTAACCGTCTCTCGGGTAGAGCCGACACATTCGGCAATCTGCTCGTGCGTCAACGGCACTTTGATTTTCGCTGATGGCGAAGTTTGCTTTTCGTCGGATGACCACCGCAAGAACAACCGTGCGATCTTCTCATGCGCGTTGGTGGATAATCCGACTGTCCGCAATTGTTCACAGGCACTGGCATATTGGGAATTCAGCTGCCGGATTACTGCCTGGTATGCCTCGGGAAACCGGGTGATGAACGAAATGAAGTCTTCACGGCGGATGAACGAGACCTGTGATGGATAAAGTGTTTCGGCGCTCACCTCATAGGGAATGCCAGACATCGCAGCGCTTAAGCCGAGTATCTCGCCAGGGCGTGCGAGTTGCAGGATCAAGGTCTTCCCGCCCTTGGAGCTGACCGAGAGCTTAACTTTTCCCGAGCAGAGTAGATAAATCCCGTTGGCTGGTTCGTTTTCCAGAAACAGCCTGGCTCCCGCCGGGTAGGACGTGGAAATCTTGATGGATTGAAATTCCTTCGTCGCATCCGCCGTGAGGTGGCATACAAACCCGCTCTCTTTCAGCTTGCAAGTTTCACAGATCGAGGTTTGTCCGTTTAGGGCCTGCATGTTAGCTCTCCTTGTGCTCGAGCGCCGCACCGCTCGTAGCCTGGTTGGCAAAGTATTGAGTTAAGGGTGAATCGGAAAGAATCTCCGCGCCCGTTTCCCTGACAATCTCTCGAAGAATGTGGGTGCCCTTCTGGTCCGCGAAGGTCACTCCCCGAATGTCCACCTGCAAAGGCATTCGTCTCGCTGAGTTCCACAAATCCTGCCAGGTTCTTCCCAACTCCATTGCCCACGGGCCGACCAGCTTGCCCTCGATCTTTAGAGTGGCCACCGCTTTTTCGTCGTTTATCGAGATTTTCAGCACTGTCTTCACTTCCTTGCGCTGCTATAGAGCAAATGGGTTACCAAAGACGGAGGCAATCCGGCATCATTTAAGGTGTGTTGAAAACAGGGGGGTTAGCGGCGAAACACCCCCGCCTGGGACCGGAGTGTATCGAATCGAGACGAGAGGTTGAGACGAAATATCGTCTCCGAGACGATAGCGTCGCCTCGCTTGGCTAGACGGAACGTGGGAATTTAGTCTCGAAGGGACGGCCGAATTTTCAGGGCTGTCCAAATCGTCGGGTTAACTCGTTTTTTTTAATTTAACTTGCTGATTGCTGCAAAACTGACCCCAATCCGCATATATATAGGTGTGTCCACCAATAACTTTGTGCTGTTGCAAATCATTTGCCGGCCACGTGCGCGCATGATGCTTAAAACGCGGCCGCCAGCAGGGCTCCGTGGGCAAATTATCCCGGACAACCTCTTGCCTGGATTCGGCCTTACCACGCATACCACGCATATCACGCACCCTTTTCGTCGGCCTTACCACGCATACCACGCATATCACGCACCCTTTTCGTCGGACTTACCACCACCTGGAGGCGAAATACACGCATAACGGTCTCTGGGTCCCTCACTAAGGACGGGTGCCCCATATCCCCGATTTCCTGTGAAGCTCGGTGGGTTCCGCGCACTTCATGCGCCTTTCCTTAAAGAAAGGCGCACACGCGGTCGTGTCCAGGGCAGCGTGCAGGAAATTCGGGGCATCTCGCTCGTTTTTCGCGAGATGTGGGATACCACCGATGTTGACCGCAAAGTGCATCGGATGAATCGAGAGTCAGGGGGAAAAGCAGTGGTACCCCACATCTCGCGAAAAACGAGCGAGGTATGGGCCCGTCCTCCTGCGTGCCCGGCGCGGGCGCTCATCTGCGAACGCCCGCACCCAAAATCTACGCCTGTAGAATCGTCATCACCGGGCAGGGAGCGTCTGACAGGACTTTCGCTGCTGTTCCGCGGGCAAGATGTGTTGCCACAGAAGATGCCCCATGGGCGCCCATGACAATCAAATCGGAATTTCGCTGCTTCGCAAGGTCAAGAATCGAAGTTCCCGGAGAAGCACTGGCAAGACGGGTGCGCAACCACGAGCGTTTGCCAAGATCCCCGGGGACGTAGTGATGAAAGGCCTCTTCGAACGATGCCCAATCCACATCGTCTTCCTGCTCGCTCGAACTCTTCACGTGAAAGAGAACCAGCTCTGCTTCATACAGGGCGGCCAGCTTATGCGCATAGGCCACAACCTCGGCTGCCCGTGGTTCGAGAGTCGTTGCACAAATGACTTCTCGTATACGCCAGGTCTTGTCCTTAAGATTCGGTACCGCGGGCCCTACCGAAAGGACGGGGCAACCCGCGTGCCGCAAGACCGCTTCGGCATCGGAGCCAAGCAAGAGGCGCTCCAGGCCCTTTTTACCGTGCGTTCCCAGGACGATCAAGTCCGCCTTGTATTGCTTAACGGCGGAAAGAAGCTCTGCGTAAAGGGACCCGGTAACTGAAATCGCCCGCGCTCGGAAACCCTCGGAGCGCAATGCGGCGCCACTTTGCTCCAACTGTTCTTCCTGGAGCGATTGGACCTCAGATTGGTCGACCCATGCTGCTTCCGGTGGAGTAATAAAGTCGACAGGGGGATTCACATGGACCAACAGCAACTCCGAGTTCGCCGGCTTGGCTATGGCTTTGGCGTATTCCAAAGCACGTTGGGAGATCTCAGAGAAATCTGTGGGAACGACTATATGCTCAAATGTAACGGCGACGGGATTCATGGTAGCCATAAGTGCCTCTCTTGTTGATCTGTTGAACGGCCGCCCCGGTTTGTTTTGAGCGGCTGTAATTCTAAACAACATAGTGGTCCGGACCGCACCTGGCTGTGACAGGAATCACACCGGATCAGGGACTCCAGAGCCCGTACCTGCTGGGATGCATGGAGTGGCCACCGGCATCGCGAGGCCGTTTTATATGCTTGCCCGGTTGAGCGTTGAAGAAGGCTCGATCGGCTTTTGCAGAAGAAAATACATTGTTAGCAGCATCTGCAGGCCGATGAACAACGAGTAGGCCGCCACCACAACCAGGGCATCTCGGTCGTCCTGGCCGGCGAATACGACCAGAGCGCCGCTGAAAACGACAGCAATTCCCGCTAGAATGTACATCACCAACTGTTGCCGCTTGGTGCCGATCCAGGTTCTGGCAAGATGAAATTTTCCCACACTCAGCGAAAGCGCGTAGACCGCAAGGACGTAACACAGCATCCGAATATTTTCTCCAGGATAGAGAATCAGGAAAACACCGCAGGCGGCAATGGCAGTACTCAAGAATAGAAGACCCCGCAATCTGCTCACCTGTTGGCGGCCAAGGCCGGCAGCGCAGAGCCAATCAACGCCCGCAATGAACAGCAGAGATGCCGCGACCAGCAACAGCGCGACTGCGCCTCCTAAGACATAGAATAAGAGATTTGTCATCGTCGCACGGATGTATAAGAGGCTTAGCCCAAGCGACAACATTGCGAAACCGTGAATTGTCATCAGCTTCGCGCGTCTGATTTCGTTCAATCGAAACATATTCGTCACCTGCCAGCTTGAAGTGTGCCCCCCTT
The DNA here is from genome assembly GCA_963750415.1 of uncultured Acidobacteriaceae bacterium. Taxonomy (GTDB): domain Bacteria; phylum Acidobacteriota; class Terriglobia; order Terriglobales; family Acidobacteriaceae; genus PALSA-350. The sequence goes on along the minus strand of CAVVQX010000011.1, from coordinate 571,606 downwards.
TGGTGAGATTGGCGGTGACGGTCGTCACAGGTGAGGGTTCCGCCAAATCCTCTCCATCACTCCTTTATCCCATAGGGAAAAAGCCGCATGGCATGGATGGCAACCGTCTCTTGCTGTCTCAGTTCGAAACGAGCACGTAACCTTTGCGGCTCCTGTGTGATCGGGATCACTGCGCTCAGTAGCTCTGAGAGCGTAGCTTGCCATAAATGGGGTGAGATGAGAGGAGCTGGATCAGATGTCTTGTACTAAGTACGACAAACTTCAGAGACGATGTGAGTCTCGACGAAAGAAAATGAGCCATTTCATGCAATATAAACCCCTGCAGTGGCAAGCAGATCCGATAGCAAGAAACTTTGTTAAAGGCACACAAGCAGCGATCCTGAGAGCCACCGCTGAAATAACCACGCATCAAGACAATTGTCCCATCTGCAACTCATCTTCCGAAATTAACAGCTCCCGCAATCCACCCAGCAAGGATGTGAGTCGAAATTAACGTGATGGCAGCCAGAGCTGCTTCAATGCATCATCATCACAAATCCACCGCGCCCTAATGAGTGCGCTGCTGGTGTAGCTCGATCGCCTCATAGTGAGGTGACGGCGGAAGAACGTTATCGAGGCGTCACCAGAATTCGTTCGAAGAATCACCCTGGATAAGAAGATCCAATCTGTGCTTCAGAAAACTCCCCATAGGTCCCGTCGGGCCGCGTCTTTGATCCGCTCCGAAGAGTGAAGGTCGGACATGGGGCTTGGGCGATCACCCTGTAAGCAACGCCGGAGCGGAACCGCGCGCTTACAGTTGACCCAGGAAATGCGCTCAAAACGAGTACCTCGGCTTCTAGAGCAGTACACTCCGCTACTATTTCTTCCGCCGGCTCACCGCTGCGAATGCGAATGTGCGCCTCGACTTGCGTGGGCTGTATTTGCCGCAGCAGCTCGCTGATCTTAGATAGGGCTCCGGCCACAAGACCCTCGTCCCCAAGATCCTGCTCCGTCACGTGGAGCACGATGAGCTCAGCTGGCAACCCGGCGGCAAGATCAACTGCGAACCTGAGCGAATGTTCCGGGTGATGGCGCAGCGAGAGGGCAAAGACGACCCTGCGAGGCCGGTTCGAAGCAAGCGGTCTGAACTGCGGACCCACCGTGCAAACCGGAATCTCGAGACTGCGTATCAACTCCTCGGCAACCGATCCGATCAGAAGCTTGCCTAATTTCCCCCTGCTTGAAGTGCCCACGATCAGACGTTTCACGCCGTGTTCGCGAATGGACGCCTTAATTTCGTCCACCGGGTACCATCGACGAATCTCGTAGGCACAAGCCAGATTCTTCTCCCGCAATTCCGACGCAACCTTCGCGAGAACACCCTCCGCAGCGCGGTATTCCTTCTCTTTTCCAACAAAGGGATATGCTCCGGATTGGATAGAAACGTATGCCTCCGGAGGAATTACGTGGAGTAGCCAAATCATCGCCCCAGTCATCCTGGCTTGGTCAATCGCCACTGGAAGCAGGAAATCCAGATCCTTCAGATCTGTGGCCATCAGAATGGACGTTGGCCGCGTCATCGAGGACAAATGCGTCGGATTCATGGTTGTTCTCCTTTACCCGAGTCGTAGCCCAACCGGCTCGAACAGCTGTGCCGCTGCACACGGTCGTTGTGTGATCGGCCTCTCGGGTTTGTTTCTGTCCACGCAAAGCAGATCAAAATGACTGAGTTGGCACAACCAGCACCGGGCAGTGCGATCCGCGAATGATCGCCGAAAGTTTGGTCCGCGGCACATGATCTGCCAAAGGTGCTCTGTGCTTTGCTCCCAGGACGATCAAATTGGCCTTGTTCATTTGTGCGGAGTTCAGGATTGCCGGTGCAACGTCGCCGGTTTTCACCTCGAAATTCAGAGTGCACTGCTCTCCACAGTCGCTTGGCAAGAGGTGATGAAGTTTCTCGCGGGTGTTCGATTCAGTTTGATCTTGCTCCTCTGTCGTACTCGCCTGAGGCAGCACGTTCAACACCGTCAGTTGGGCGTTATAATCCTGCGCTATCGAGCTGGCATACTGAGCCGGGCCCGAAGCCTGCGAAAGATCTGTCGCCAGAACAATCGAGCGTATTGGCCGTAGGCTTTTGTCGCACATTGGGCCAGCCACCAGCACAGGATAGTTAAGGCGGCGAACAGCCCATTCGGCGACGGAACCAAGGGTCAACTTCGCCAGTCCATGCCGGCCGTGTGAGCCAAGTACCAGCAAATCAATGCCATTGGATTCCCCCGCAGATTGAATCGCATCGCTGGGGGAACCCAGGAAGGCTATCTCCTTGTGCTTGACCGTCCGCAACTCAGGGATGTGCTCGACATATCTGTGCAGGTTCTCGCGGGCATTCTCTAGATCCATCAGCGCGAGTTCGGGCACCGGACCGCGCATTTCGACCCCATAGAGCTCAGGCAGGATCGCATGCAGCACATAAAGCCTGGCGTGAGATTCTTTCGCTATGCGAGCGGCCAGCTTTACCGCGATCTGACTTGCGGGCGAACAGTCCGTGGCCACCAGAATGGATCGGAATCGAAGACCGGCTGACCCCAGCCGAGGATTGGCGTGCTCTTTCTTTGCCGGGCTACTAACAGCAGTCGTCATGGCTAACCCTTTCGCAGATTGCGGAAATTGTTTCTCTTGAGAGGATCACTGGACAACGGGAATCCGTCTGTGACGGTCATCACCAGTATTCGGCTTACTGCCCTCCACTCGATTGCTCGTCGGGAGTAGGGGCTGGCCGTCGACGCACCGCACCTGTTCCAGCCACGCGTAAACCGCTTTGTCGATCGTTCCGTCACCACGGCCAGTCCCGGGTGGAACCAAAAGCACCGGGCAGTGGGACTCGATGATCGCGCGATAAACGGTGCTGTCGTCCAGGTGCCCGCATTCGATCGCAACCGGAGGTGCACCCAATACCAGCAAATCAGGGTGCACGCGCCGGGCGACAGAAGCGAGAGCCGCGGTCACTACGCCCGAGGCCACGAGATGCTCGACCGGCAAAGTATGCGACTCGTTGAAGGGCGCAAGCAGTCGAAGTCGCGTCATGCAGTGGCTGCACTGCTCCTCCTTGCCGCATTGCGTGCTGTGGAGCACCACCAGCCCTCGCCCCGCGATGCGTTGCGCAACGTCCAGCGCGGCAATGCCCGCGTCAGAAAAATCCGTGGCTGCGATCACGTTCTGCCACATCCAGCGCGGCAACGCGGCAGACTCTGCCGGTGTCGGGACAGTCAAAATAGAGCATGGAGTATCTGCCAGCAGAAGTCGCGCCATGGTAGCGAGCGCCGTCCTGCCGGCCGTCGTTCGTCCCGCTGTGCTGAGAATGAGCAGGGAGGCAGAGTGACGCCTCACCTCGTCCAGGATCTCTGCGCAAATTTGCTCGCGCTGAACCAGGGAATTGTGGTTGGCGCCATGGCGCTCGGGGTCGTGTTCCATGGCCGTCAACTCTGCCTTGGCGGCGCCATCGCGCAGTTCCGCACCAGGCAGTGCATACACGATGGGATCGAGCGAGTGCACCAGCACAAGCTCCGCATGGCGTTCATGAACCAGCTTTTGTGTGTAGAGCAGCCCGTAGGAGGGTTCTCCGGAAAGATCGCCGACGTAGACGATTTTCTTGAAGGGAAAGCCATTCTGCGACCGCTTCTGGTCCCCGCATGGGCTTGCTTGCTCGTGTTCTAAAGCTTTCTGGAGTCCTGTCATGGTTACCCTCCGTCACGATCGATTCTTGTTATCAATCGAATGGTAGGGCCGGCCCGCGCGGAGGGATGTGACGGCGGATACACGTATACGTGACGCGCATCACATACATACGGTGGAGACCACCATGGCGCCTCGACCATCTGCACTCGGCGGAGCAAGGGGGCAGACCGTCAAACCGAATGAGAGCTTGTCGCGGGCCGAAAAGGTGGGATTGAAGTGACGTCGAGAGCGTCCATCAGGGAACGGTCCCTGGTCCTGTCCGTGCAGAGGGCAGGGAACCGGGCCACCCGTTTGGCCGATACCCGCTGCAAGCGATCAACCGGGGTTTCTTTGCTACAATTCAATGACGAGATGGTGACAGTTTCGTGGTCCGCGGTCGCTTGAGACGAGATCGACAGTAGGTCTATGACAATCTGGGGACGTAGCTCAGTTGGTTAGAGCGCTGCCCTGTCACGGCAGAGGTCGCGGGTTCGAGCCCCGTCGTCCCCGCCATCATTCCAAAAGACTTACGGAATGATTCGGCCCTAGAAAACGAAAAATCTAAATTTCGCGATTCTCACCGCAACCAAAGCGGGAGGACAGCGACGGGTGCTCCACGTGCGCCTCAGCCCACATGGGCCGAAAATGATCGGCGAAGCCCAACGATCGCTTTCGCACGGGACTGTCCAGCTTGCAACCGAGGGGATGAAAAGCTGCTTCTACTCGTTCTTTTGTCCGTTTCCTAACAGAAGTGTCATCCCGACCGAAGCGAAGCGTAGCTTTCCAAACCAACAAAACCTGAGTCATCTCGCGTGGCGGAAGTTTCCGGGTGAAGCTGGAGCAATTCGGCGATTCGCAGACGCCGCTGGAGCGGCTCTAGACAAAAGGTGGCCGAGGCACTGGAGCAGATCCACCGACGGTATGCCTGCTATTGGAATGTCGCTCACCAATCAAGCGGGCACGTGCGGCAAGGACGATACGATTCTTGCCCTCTCGACCAGACGCACCTCTGGGAAGCATTGCGCTACACCGAGGAGCTGAATCCGTTGCGGGCTCGTTTAGTCTTAAATCTCTGGTCTAGCGCACAGTTACGGTGGCGTACAGTTGTGCTACCTGTCGTCGGGCCATGTTGTTCCCGTGCGGAACGACTGTAGCAAAGGCAATGGCGGATCCGAGGATAAGAAGGGGGAGAAAAAGGGCGATAAAGATTTTCATAGTGAAATCAGCCTATTCGGTCGATGGGGCTTAGCAAAATGTCACAGAGGAGGGCACCTGGGGGACTTTCGTTCTCAATCTCTGCCTTGCGGGTCAGACTGACTCACACCATCAATGCCACCCCAAACATCACTGAGGTAACACCCTCCCACTTCTAGGGGAAGCGCCCTGCCTGTGCCTGGGCGCCGGCCCTTCATGCGTTGCGCGATCAACAACCCGCCGCCGATTGCCGTCTCTTCCTGCTCTCTGAGGAGTTCGCGTCCGTGCTCCATGTCCTCGGCCGCGAAACCGGCCAGCTCTCCCCGCTGCTCCGCTGCGCCTGGGATGGCGGCGATCTTTGCGCCCACGACGGCCACCGCCCTGTCCAGGCCACTGCGGCTCATATCAGCCTGGTGGGTCACGTCACAAAAGCCGAGCTCGCCCATCATCTCAGCCACACCGCATCCGCCAACGGTTTTGCCAACCGCTGTCTGTGGACCAGCGTGTCTCGCAGCAAATCTCTACCTGATGGCGGCAGCTTTCCCCCCGAACAACAGTCCGCCCTGGCCGCTGAGCTGCGCCGTACCCTCGACTGGGTGCACGGCCAGAATGAAATCCTTTTCTCGCGCGCCCCCAGCCGCGCCGAAGCCCAAGTCCTGCGTCTTAGGCGCCATCTATGCCGCACTCGATACCAGCCTGCTCATCGACGCCTGCCATCTCCAGGCCGCCTTGGCCAAAGTCCAGGACCCGAAAGTCGTCAGCCCGTAGACTTATGGCGTATAGGGCGCATAAGGTAGGAAGAGACTGAAAGCCGGGACATCGCACGTCCCAGCCCGATCCAGTTGACGATCAAGCCCCCGGTTGCGAGTGCGGCTAACAATAGAACGATCAGTACACCTGAAGTTTCCACGGTTTCGAGCGACGAGCACGCTATCACAATTCCTTCTTGATTTCCTTGAGTAGACCGAGGACGCGGTGAACGAGCGGATCTGCATTGCCACGCGACCATAGAGCAAACGTGTCCAACGGTCCGATAGAAAAATCTGGAGTTCGCAAAACGACACCATCAGGAACAAAGCCTTTTGCAGAAGCTGGAAGGAAGGCAAATCCTACGCGTGCATTTGTCAGGTTGACCGCGGTCTGAAAATGCTCCGCGGTCTGATATCTGTCCAGCGGCATGTGATTTTTCAGAAAGGCAGTCGCAATCATTTGATGGATATTTGGCAACACATCCTTCGAGGGCATGATCAAGAGCTCACCTTCAAGGTCTTTTACGCCCACATTCTTCTTGCGAGCTGCGCGATGCCCTTTCGGGAGAGCGACAACGAGTGTCTCCCGAATCAGCAGCATGTTCTCGATCTTGTCGTAGGTACCGCTTAAATGACCGATGCAGACATCAAGGGATCCCGAACGCAGTCCCGTGATTTGGGGGGCTTCGGTCCCTTCTTTAAGGTCCACATTCACGAGAGGGAGAGTGCTTCTGATCTTCTCGAGAAGCCGGGGAAGAATATGGAAACCTGCCGTCGGAATGAACCCGAGCCGGATTGTTCCTGCCTCACCGCTTTCTGCATGAAGTGCCGCCGCCGATGCCTGCTTCAGTCTCAATAAGACTTCCCGTGACGCAGACAAGAAGACTTCGCCCGCACGGGTGATTTCAACTCGCCGCTTTGACCGCCGAAAGAGGGCGACACCCAGTTCGTCTTCAAGTTGTCTGATCTGGACGCTCAGAGAAGGCTGGGAGACATGCAGATGTTTGCCTGCCTGGCGAAAGCTCAGGGTTTCGGCAACCGCAAGGAAGTATCGCACGTGCCGGAGTTCCATTGGCTGATAATCATAAACTATCAGAATGACAGTGACAAATTACCACACCATATCAGTGGGCAATCGAATCTTTCACTCCATAACGCCAACGAGAGTGGCGAAAACAGCAGGAGGTGGGTTATGAAAATAGGTTTTCTGGGAGCCGGGAAGGTAACCCGCGCGTTTGGCCGTCACTTGATAAACGCTGGTCACACCATAGTTGTATCCAATTCCAGGGATCCGGCGACGCTGGCCGATTTCGTCGGCGATCTCGGTCCGGGCGCCATCGCAGGGACCAGGGAGCAGGCGGCCGAGTGCGACGTCGTTATTCTCGCCGTTAATTGGGTGAACGTGCCTGAAGCATTGCAAGGTATCGATTGGCGTGGCCGAGTTCTGATCGATGCGACAAATGCGCACATGGATGCGAAACCCGACATCAGTCTTGCCGGAGTTGCCAGATCGCGGGCTGCGCTGAAGGGGCGCACGTCGAGCGAGATGGTCGCTGAGATGGCGGTTGGGGCACGGCTCGTAAAATCCATCAGCAACATGCCGATGGCCTGGATCCAGGACTTCTCGCCGAACAAACCCCGTACCGTCATTTTTACATCCGGCGACGACACAGACGCCAAACAGCGAGTAATCGAATTGATCAACAGCACTGGGTTGATCGCGATTGATCTCGGGTCGCTCGCCCTGGGCGATGCAATGCACGACGTCGGCGGTCCACTATCCGGCATCGAGTTCCACTTCATCCGGCGGCTTAGGTGAGAGACGAGCGGCTTCGCCTCTATCGAGAGAAGCGTGTCTGTGTTTCCGGTATCGCCGCATGAAACCGAAGTCAGGTGTTGCGAACAGGCCTTAGCGCGTTTCCAGACTCTGAACTGTGGGATTGATACTTGCCGATGATGCGCTCATTGATACCCCTCCCAAACCCCGGCAGTTCCCTCTGATAGAGCCGCCGGTTTGCCTTTCACCTCTCGCCAAGGTGAAATCTGCGAGAACGTCTTCGCAAAGTCATCACAGGGGGTACGCGCATCAAACAATTACCTGCGAGGTAATTGCTGCGATTCTTGATCTATCCGATAGCAGGGCAGCAGCCGAACAGGATTTCCCGCAAGGCTGCGGATAACAAAGGAGAGTCACATGCTAAACTATCCAGTTCAAACGATCGCTTCTGCGCTCGAGGGTTCGAAGTCAGCGCTCGACCAGCTCAAGAAGGCTTTTGGTGTCGTACCCAACATCGTCGGCGCCATCGCGAATTCACCGAAACTCATCAACTCCCTCGTTGGCCTGTTTGGGCAGGTGCATAGCCCGGGCCTCAGCGAGGCGGAAAATCAGATCGTTCTGCTGACAGACGCAGTCACGAACTCCAGCACGTATGCGGTGGCGTTCCACACGGCGCTGGCCCTCCAGCAGGGAATTAGTTCTGAAGAGACAACCGCAATTCGTGAGCGGCGCTTACCCACGGACAAACGATTTGCGGCGCTTTCCGCACTGGCGAAGGGGCTCATTGAAAAACGCGGGCACTTGAGCGAGCTGGATCTTAATTCATTTACGGCCGCAGGGTTCACTAAGGAACAGGTCCTGGAAGTTATCGCCATCGTGGCGGCATCGACGATCACAAACTACACCGGAACCATCGCCAATCCGCCTCTGGAGGATACCTTCCGGCAGCACGCATGGCGGGGCTAAAGCGGAGCATACAAGCCGGCGAATCCGCGGCTCACGCGGCTTCGTCGAAGTCCGTTTCTGACTGGAGGAAATCGTGAGGGGAACACAGTTGCTTTAATCGTGCACAGAGAAACGTTGTGACATTACCGATGGCACGTTTGGATCCACAAAATGCTGTATGGAAGTCGGGAGCAGCCATTCCCGAGCAGCCTGAACAAATAGGTAATAGCGTTACCTGCCTAAAACAGGACTTGTAAAATCTTGAGCCGGCAACGGGCGCGGATGGAGCTCATGCGATCTGCTCCTGGACCTAGCGATCGGCCCAACGGTTGCTACAACACGTCTCGAACGGAAGCCCGGAGATGCGATCTCAAGACGAAGGATAAATCACCACTATTTTCCGATCAATTTCAAATAAGTACTGTATTAGCGAGAATTGGCGGTCATTTGCCGGCTGCGACATTGAATCGGCGGCGATAGTCGCCCGGTGTAAGCCCCGACAATCCGTTGGAAGACTTTTCTAAATGAGCTGGAATCCTTGTACCCCACTTTCCAGGCAATTTCCTGAATAGCGAGCCGCGAGAATTCGAGTTCTTCACGGGCTTTATCAACCCGCAGGTGCTGTATATATTCCGTCGGTGCACGCACGGCGAGCAGGTTCAGAGCCTTCGCTCCGCAAACAAATCTTCAGCGAACGAATCAAAGATCTCGACTCCGCAGGCTTATTGCCGGCGTCCGCAATTTCTGACGGGCTACATTTTGATCCGTGCCAGCCCCGGACGAAGCCGCCACGCACGGTTATTTCGTCAAAGATAAGGATGGCCGCCCGTACGAGGGCACCTGGTGGAAGGGTCAGGGCTCACTCATCGACTTCACCAACCCGCCGCGAAAGCCTGGTGGCAAGCGCAGGTTGGCCTGGCGGTAAAGGCGGGAGCCGATGGCTTCAAAGATGACGACGCCGAAGGAAACTTCCAGGGCGATGCGCATTTTGCAGACGGCACCCATCCCCGGCTGATGCGCAACCGTTACGCGGTTCTGTACAACCGCGCCATGGAAGAGGCGATCCAGAACGATCTGCATGGCAACGGGATACTCTTCATCCGCTCAGCCACAGTGGGCAATCAGAATCTAGCCATGCTTTGGGGTGGAGACAACGAACCCAATTTCTCCCCGGAACGAGCCGCAACCTGCGATCGTTCTTGATAACCGACGTCTTACCGCTAGTTAGCGTAAGGACTAGTTCCGTGCGGGGAAGGCATTGCAGCGCCACACCGGAGTAAGGCACCCGAATACAGGAGTTGCGTTTTGCACCGACAGCCGCCAGTTGTTTGTCCGGAATAGTTTGCACCCCGGCATAGGTGGCAACAGCGATGTGGCTCGCTGCCAGGCATTGCTTGAGTGGCAGCCCACGCACTCACACCGAATACCATCCTTCATGCGTTGCGCGATCAACAACCCGCCGCCGATTGCCGTCTCTTCCTGCTCTCTGAGGAGTTCGCGTCCGTGCTCCATGTCCTCGGCCGCGAAACCGGCCAGCTCTCCCCGCTGCTCCGCTGCGCCTGGGATGGCGGCGATCTTTGCGCCCACGACGGCCACCGCCCTGTCCAGGCTACTGCGGCTCATATCAGCCTGGTGGGTCACGTCACAAAAGCCGAGCTCGCCCATCATCTCAGCCACACCGCATCCGCCAACGGTTTTGCCAACCGCTGTCTGTGGACCAGCGTGTCCCGCAGCAAATCTCTGCCTGATGGCGGCAGCCTTCCCCCCGAACAACAGTCTGCCCTGGCCGCTGAGCTGCGCCGTACCCTCGACTGGGTGCACGGCCAGAATGAAATCCTTTTCTCGCGCACCCCAGCCGCGCGAGAGCTGTGGAACGATCGCTATGCTGCCTTAAGCCAGGGACGCGAAGATGCATACGGCGCCGCCACCAGCCGCGCCGAAGCCCAGGTCCTGCGTCTTAGCGCCATCTATGCCGCACTCGATACCAGCCCGCTCATCGACGCCTGCCATCTCCAGGCCGCCTTGGCCGTGTGGGACTACTGCTGTGCCAGTGCCCGGCTCCTCTTCGACACTGCTCCCGTCGATCCCCCCCGCGCAGCGCATCATTCAGGCCCTCGAAGCCACCCCATGATGCCTATCCAGGGTCCAAATCCGGGCCGTCTTCAATCGCCATGTAAGCAAAGAGCGCGTCGACCGCGCTCTCCAACAATTGATGACTCTCGGTCTCATCCATAGCGAAACATCCGCCGGACAGGGACGGCCCGCAACCCTATGGGCCAAAGTCCAGGACCCGAAAGTCGTGAGCCCCGAGGCTTCTGGCGCATAAGGCGCACATTTCCCCCCGGAGGCTTACGTTCAAGAATCCGTTCAGCCGGCGATGGGAATCTACGACATTCTCTCCATTGTAGGAGAGCGTTTCCGCACCCATTGCATCTTTTCCATACACTGTGTCAACCACGGAGGCAACGGCGGTGTCAGCACTGACCCGCAGGATCAAGCTGCATTGGCCGCCGAAATCGCAAGACGAGTGCTCTCAGGCGAGCCTCCAGAGAACATTCCCGTGATGCGCGACGCCTCAACCCCGCGCCCGCGTGGACTAGCGTCACCTCCAAAGATGGCACATTCCGGAGTCATCACTGCCGTCAGGAAGTTTGGTCTTTATCGGCAGCCAACCCTATGGGAACGGCATGTCCAGTGCTGCGGAGAGAATTGCTGCCAAGAAGGGGACCGTGCAACCGCATACGGTGCCGACGACTTAGTGACTTAGTATCTTTTGAGGTGAAGATAGAAGCGTCACTAAAGGTCGGCCACGGGTTCCGGTTGGCGCTGCCCACCGGAGCCTGCTACACATGGAAAGGCTGGGCTCTTGAAGGAGCCCCCATTGCACCCGATGAGCTGGCCGAGTTCGAGTGGCATCAAAGAAAGGCCGGCATTGATGGCCAGCTGGAGCGGCCATTGAACCCATTCGTAGCGAACGTACCGCGAGCCAGTTAAAGCCGGCAACATCACCAGGCGCGGTGAGCTCGAGTTCCAACGAGCGTCTCGTCGCATTTCTACGACGATGACTCCAGTCTTTGATCCAGATCGGCCCTCAAGCCGTAGAAGACATCATCAGTCCGGCACAAGATACGATCGGGCGGCTCGGAGTAGTGGGTGTGAACTATGGGGAAAAGCTGCTTAACCTCTATCCGGATGCCAGGGGATCAGATCGCGTAGTCATAGCCGCAATGTCTGAAGGACGGTGCTCTAAATCACAGAGTACAGGCTTCCGTCCGTGTTCAGCACTATAATCGAACCTTGCGCTTGGACAACGACCGAGCTAGCGGCGCATGAAATGCTAGTACCGTTCAGAAACTATACTCAGCGAGTCGGGTCTGAATAGCGAGGTAGAGGCTACTTGGAAGCGCCAACGATTCGGGTTCTTGTTGTCGATGATTACGAGCCGTTCCGGCGATTCGTCTGTTCAACGCTGGCTGAAAGGCAGGACTTGCAGGTCGTTGGGGAAGCCTCAGATGGATTAGAAGCGGTTCGCAAAGCCGAGGAACTCAAGCCGGACATGATGGTGCTCGACATCGGGCTTCCCACACTCAATGGGATTGAGGTGGCTCGACGAATTCTCAAGCTCCTCCCTGAATGCAAAATACTATTCCTGAGTCAGGAATCGTCTGTCGGTGTGGCGCAAGCAGCCTTCAGCTTGGGGGCCGTGGGCTACGTTGTGAAAGCGCATGCCGGAAGCGAACTGTTGGACGCTTTGGAAGCGGTTTGTCAGGGCAGGCTGTTTCTCAGTAAGGGACTATCGGGTCACAATCCCACTGACGTTTCCGGTGCCCATACTCCCAGTTGCCTCGTGCGCAAGGTTCTCCCATCGCCCGTGCCGAGTCAGGAGAAGATTACACACCGCCACGAAGTACAGTTCTATTCCGATGAAGCGGCTCTTGTGTTGGGCCTTGCCGGCTTCATCGAAGCTGCTCTAAACGCTGGCACTCCGGTTATCGTAGTCGCGACCGAGCCACACCGGAAGGGTCTTCTTCGGGCCTTGCTGGCACGCGGTATAGATGCTGCTACTGCCATGGAACAAGGCCTCTACCTTGCTTTGGACGTTTACGATGCGCTCTCGACGTTCATGGTGGATGATCTGCCTGACTCGGCTCGATTCCTGCAGGTTCTTGGTGATCTGCTGTCTTCAGCGAGCAAGGCAGCCAAAACGAAGCATCCCCGGGTTGCAGCTTGTGGTGAGTTTGCCCCGACGTTATGGGCGCAAGGTAACGTGGATGCGGCGATTCAGGTCGAACACCTCACGGATGAGTTGGCCAAGACTCGCGACGTCGATATTCTGTGCGGGTATGTGTTGACAAACTTCCAGCGCGACCAGGAGAGCCACATCCACCAGAGAATCTGCGCAGAACACTCAGCCGTTCGTTAGCCTGGAACGGGCGATTCAGCACCTAAGCGCTATACAGTGGCACCCTCCCCGGTAGAGGTCGGCCATTGGCGGCAAGCCAGGTGCGGCCCAACGCGATGAGGTTAGGGGCGATCGCGTTGCACAAGCCCTGGCTCGCGGCTACTCTGCCTCGGGCTTGGGCTTTAGGGTCACAGTAATAGGCGAAGACGAAATAAAAGTGACGACCGATTCCGCCGGTATAGCAACGCCTTTGTTGCCGGTAAGTGCGGCGCCCGCGGTACCTGCGCCTGCTCCTACGAGGCCACCGATCAACGCGCCCTTGCCTCCGCCTGCCAGCCCGCCAATCAGTGCGCCACCACCAGCCCCGCCACCAACCATTGCGCCCGTCCGCTTGCCCTTTCCTTTGACCGTCTGTTCGTATTCCTGAGTGGTTACCCCGTATGCGCCCACACGGCTGAGCTGTATCCCAAGGTCACCCTCGCCCTTGAATCTGCCTTGTTTTCTCGCCGCAATTACGGTGCCGCTCACCGGAGTGCCGGCTTTCAGTACGGTCACTCCCTCGACGCGGACGGATTGCGCGAGCGATCCGCTAAAAGGGTCGCCGACGTTACTGGTTTTTGAACTCAGGTCTTGGGCGATTCGGACCGTAAGTGCTGTGCCGCTTGGGACGGTGTAGACCTTGGGCGGCGGAGGAGGCGGCGGCGGAGGGGCGGCTGCCTGAGCTGGCGCGGGGGCCGCAGCCGACGGGGCCGGAGCGCTGGCGCTTGGTGCTGGCGACTGGTCTGGCGCGGGCACGGCCGCGGGTGCCGAGGAAGGCGCAGACGAGGCGCTGTTCTCCGCAGGGGGCGTCTTATTGCACCCGCAGAACAGGAAAACCCCCAACAAGCTAAGCAACAAAGTGTAATGAATACGCGTCGCATCCTCACCAAGCAAGCTCGGACCTTTCAAGTTTCTTCTTCCTGCGCTTTTCATGTTCCTCGACCCCGTAAATTCTCCTGCTCGAAATCCGCGAACGAACACTTAACGAATCCGCTTCGCAGCAGTGCTTTGAAGAGTAGGGTTTCACAACCGATTGAACACGGCTACTAGCAGTTTTGACAGTAGTGGAACCTAGCAACTACAAGTACTCGTGAACCCGCTTGGGTTTCGGGTGGGGCGTCTCATCGCGATAAATCCGAGGGGAGCAGCGTTAAACGCTTTGACGCAGCATCTTTTGTTGGTACACGCAACTTACGCCCCCAGGGAACCGCTTCCCGAACTAAGAGGCACCCTGGCGTGGATCGTTGTACCGCACTTGGGTTGCGATTCGATGGAAAGCGTTCCCTTCAATATTTTCAGCCGCTCCTCCATGCTGATAAGGCCAAGCCCGCGGCTCTTCTTTGCGGCTTGGCTGTCAAACCCTACGCCACCGTCACTCACCGCGAGATGAATCTCATCCGGTGTTCCCCTCAAGCGCACTTCGACCTGTCGTGCCCCGCTGTGCTTTACCGCATTACGGAGGGACTCTTGGAGAACCCGGAAGAGGCAAAGAGAAATGTCCGGTGGCAAAGAGCTGGGCAAATCCTGGCTCTTAAAGTCAATCTTTACCTTGGTCTGCTCGCCCAGCTCTCGGCAGAGGTCTCTCATGGTGGCAACTATGCCCAGATATTCCAGTTTTGTCGAATGCAACTCGCGTGACAAGGTTTGGATGTCCGTTGCTAACTCGCTGGCTTGCTTCTGTAATTCGACCGTACGGCTGCGCATTTCATGCAAATCGTGAGAGTCTTGGTGGAGTTGTTCTAACTCTACGGCTAACAGTGAGAGACGTTGGCCAAAGTCATCGTGGAGCTCTCTCGCGATCCGCCTGCGCTCCTGCTCCTGGGCCTCAATCAACCTGCGGCTCACATCTGCGAGCGCAGCTTCCGCCAATTCGCGTTCCGTAATATCCGCGACCATGCCGACAATCCGCAGCATTTTGCCTTGCTCGTTGAAGTGGGCGCGGCCGGTTTTCTCCACCCAAATCACATGGCCATCGCGATGTGCCATGCGATGGCTGACTCGAAGGTCCGGCGCGTCGGCGCTGAGCGCAGCATCTGCGGCCAAAACTCTTTCCCGGTCGTCCGGGTGAACCTTGGCCAATATCTGTTGACCGGTAGTAAGGTCGGCCTCATTATCGGTACACAGCATCTCAGCGTACTCTCCCGACCGGACGATCACGTCGGTGGCAGCATCCCACTCATAAGAGAACATCTTTCCGGCATAAGCCGCCAAACGGAACCGCTGTTCGCTTTCTCGCAGCGCATCCTCTGTCCGCTTTCGTTCAGTGATGTTCTCCACAAAGGCAAAGACGAGCGGGGGTCCGCCATGAACGTCCTTCAAAAGAGATACATTCAGCCGTCCCCAAAGCTGTTCGCCATCTTTTCTCAAGTAGCGTTTTTCCAGCGAGTATTGGTCGATAGAGCCCACACGGAGTTGTTGAAAGAGAGCCCAATCGTCCTGAGAATCTTCAGGATTAGCAAATTGGCAACAATTCATGCCGCACAGTTCATTCTCCCCGTATCCCAGCATGGAACAAAGCGCCGGGTTGGCAAGCAGGAGTCTCCCCTCGAGATCCTCCACTGCGATTCCCAGGGACGCTTGCTCAAAAAGATAGTGGAATAACTCTTTAGTCTGTGCTGGCAGCGCTTGCAAAGACATGACGACTCCAGAAAGTCTTCTGACCCTAGCAGTTTACGGTACAAAAGTGAATTTTAACGTAATCGCACAACGGCCACTTTGAATTTCGGCTCGCTCAGCAGGTCGCGTATATCGCAATCGAGTGGGATGACATAGCAGCCAGAAACAGCGGGAATTAAAGGAAAGGCGCAATTGCTGGTCAGTTAAATGAGGAAAAGCATCAGTCGTGACCCTCAACTTCCAGAGTGCTGCTGACAAACTGCTCATTCCGAAGAACCGCTTCTACAGCAATCAATAAATCTCTGCCCGCGTGTGTCTTGATCACAAAACCTAGCGCCCCCAGGCAGAGAGCCGCTTGTATCACATCGGCTGAGGATTCCTGGCTCAAAAAGAGTATTTTGGATTTCGGAGAAAGCTCGCGGATGCGTCGAGCAGCTTCAAGTCCGTTCAGACCCGGCAGCCCAATGTCGAGCACAATGAGAGCCGGCTGTAGTTCCAGAGCCTTCTGAACCGCTTCCAGACCGTCAGACGCTTCGCTTATGATCTGCAACCCGGGCCTCGTCCCCAGCGTTGCCCGCACGAATGCACGAAACGGTTCGTTATCATCTACCACGAGAACGGGGATCCATGAACCCCTTCGGTGGTTATCAGGATGGTTTGCCTTCGCAAGCCGCGCTCCAGGCTGAGTGGACTGCTTGACCAACACGGCTCCTTGCACGACGGCAACTGTTCCATGTCCTCGGGAGCCGTCGAAGCCGCCGGCAACCAGCTAGAGGCTACTCTGTTCCCATTATCTTGAAAATCAGGGTTTCCCCTACCTTGAACCCATGAGTTTTCACCGCTTGGTGACGTTCACTTACATAAACGTCTGAAACCTCAGTAACTTTAGCCGGCTGAAATACTGGTATCGTGGCCTTACATCGGATTTTCGCTTGACTTGTCCCGGAGCCACGCCGTTTCTGGGGTTGGAAATAACGAACTCGGTTCCGCAGGGATGGCTCACATTAGCCCGGGATGTCGCCAGGAATCGCGTGTTTTCACCTTGCTCCCTCTGGGAGGGACGCGTATAACCTCTGTGACGTGTATACTTTGCCCCGGTGCATGCGGCTTTGTTTCTGAATCCAATGAGCTTGGTTCGTTAGCATATTGAGGCAATTTCGGCCAGGGAGAGATACTGCGCGATCATGACAGTAGGACTCTCGTCCAATCTGGAAGCCCGGCTAAGGTTTCTCTCCTGGCCCACAGTTCTCATTGCCATTTTGGTTTTAAGAGCCTTTGTTTCCCTCGCTCCAAAACCGGTCGGCGCCCTTTTGTCATACGGCGGTATCAGTTATTTTCTCCTTTTGCTCTTGGCGACCGCCTTCGTCATCCGCAATGGAATCGAGAATACCCTCGGGGTCCGCCCTTTCTGGGTGCTCCTCGCAATTGGCTATACCTTGTGGGCACTGGACCAATGCATTTTCCTCTATCACGAATTCGTTCTACATACGGATGTGCCCGACAATTCGATCGCTGATCCAGTGCTGTTTCTCCACATCGTGCCATTCATGGCGGCGGTGACCGCTCTTCCCGGTCAGAACGGATCCAGCCCCAGGCTGTACCGGGTGATCTCGAACTCTCTGCTCTTACTGTTTTTCTGGAGTTTTCTCTACGTCTTCACAATCTTCCCTTACCAATATTTATTCTCGAATACAACCAGCTACGCTCTTCGCTTCGACATTCTTTACCTGCTTGCTACGGTAGCGCTCGTATTCGCTGTGGCTCTTTCGAGCCTTCGAACGCACTTCGCTTGGAAGTCGATCTGTCTTCATTTATTGGGCGCATCCGCCCTGTACGCCCTTAGTTCCGCAGTTGCCAACATTGCGATCGACTCCGGAGGTTACGTTCCCGGAAAGCTATATGGCCTCGGACTGACTGCTTCTGCCTGCTGGTTTGTGTGGGTACCGCTAAGGGCGCGTCGGGTAAGGGGAGCCGAATCAGGAGCAACCCTATTCGATATCGGCCAAGCCTCACAAGCCTCGGCGTGGGCGATGCTGGTGATTGTCGTGATCGCGGTTCCCCTGGTTTGGGAGCTTTTCCAGAAAGATGACACGGCGGGTGTGCGGACATTTCGCCTGCTTGTCGCGGCTGCCGCGATCGTTTGCCTGGCTGGTCTCGCCTATATAGAGGAGCATTTCGCCAGGAACGAACTGATTTCAAAACTCAGTTTAGCTAACGATCGCTTGCATCTCGCAGTGGAGGCCGGCAAGTCGGTGGGATGGGAATGGAACCTGAAGACCGGGCGGCTGTCCTGGTTCGGGGACTTGCAGACCATGTTAGGAATTCCATCCGATACCTACGTCGGGCGAATGGACGATTTCTTTCGCCACGTACACCCGCAAGACCGCCAAATGGTGGCGAAAGCGGTCGCGGATACCAGGCTAAACCGGAAGCCATATGCCGCGGAGTTCCGCGTTGTTAGGCTCGACGGGACGGTGCGCTGGGTCACTGCCACGGGACAGTACTATTACTCAGCTAATGGCGATCCTGAGCGCATGCTGGGCATGGCGGTGGACATTACTGAACGGAGACATTCAGAAGAAGAGCTGCGCCTATTCAGAAAACTGATAGACCAGACAACGGACGCGATTGAGGTGGTTGATCCGGAAACATTGCGTTTCCTCGACGTGAATGACAAGTCCTGCCGCGACCTAGGCTACACCCGTGAAGAACTTCTATCTCTCAAGGTTCATGATATTGATCCCGGTGTGAATGAAGCCGGCGCGGCAAGAATCACAAAAGAGCTCGAGCAATCAGGGTTTGTGACCTTTGAGAGCCTACACCAGCGAAAGGACGGCTCGACCTTTCCTGTAGAAGTTAATGTCGCACGTGTCGACCTGGAGCGCTCCTACAACGTCAACGTGGTTCGCGATATTACTCAACGTAAGCAGGCCGAGGACGCGCTGCGTCAAACAGGCGAGGAGCTTAAAAGAGCCCAACACCTGGCTGGACTGGGAAGCTGGCACTGGGATGCGCGGACAGACGCGGTGATCTGGTCAGAGGAGCTTTACCGCCTCCACGACCGGGACCCCAACCTGCCGGCTCCCCCCTACAAGGAACACCCCAGCCTCTTCACTGCTGAAAGCTGGCACCGGCTTGCGGGTGCTGTGAAAGACGCCTTGGAAACTGGAACATCCTATGAACTCGATTTGGAGATAATCGGCTCCGGCCCCGCCACAAAATGGGTGATCGGCCGTGGCGAACCCGTGCGCGATGCACACGGCCAGATTATGGGGCTCCGTGGCACGGTTCAAGACATCACGGCGCGCAAACTGGCGGATGCGGCTCTGGCGGGTGTAAGCGGCAAGTTAATTGAGGCACAAGAGCAGGAACGTCGACGCATCGCCCGGGAACTGCACGACGATATCGGTCAGCGTCTCGCGCTGTTGACAATCGAACTGGCGCGGCTCCAGCAAGGCTCTTTAAATCCGTCTGAATTCCCTGGACGCATCGGCAAAATACAGATGCAGACCTCCGAGGTAGCGGCCGATATTCAATCTCTGTCTCACCAGTTGCACTCATCGAAACTGCAATACCTGGGTCTCCCTGCGGCGTTGAGAGGCTTCTGCCAGGAATTCAGCAAGCAGCAGAAAGTGGAAGTTGATTTCCAGGCACAGGATCTGCCTGCTTCCTTGTCCCCCGAGATTTCGCTTTGCTTTTTCCGTGTGCTGCAAGAGGCTCTGCATAATGCGGCAAAGCACAGTGGAGTGCGGCACTTTGAAGTGCGCTTGTGGGCTACACCGGACGAGATCCATCTGACGATCATCGATTCGGGTGTGGGCTTTGATGGAGAGGCCGCGAAGAGCAGCGGAGGGCTTGGCCTCATCAGCATGCAGGAGCGGTTAAAAATCCTGAATGGAATACTGCGCATCGAATCGAGGCTCGAGCGTGGCACCACGATCCACGCGAGTGTGCCCCTCACCTCAAACATCCAGGATGGCTGAGCGCGCCAAGCGTCGTGCGGAAGACGTCGGCTCACTTGTCGATGGGAAGATGCGTTTTGTGCAACTGCCAAATCTAGCGACGGCCCCTATAACTTCTGCTAGTTCCCTGAAGCCAACCCAGTCTGCGATGCTAAACGGCAGAATGGCGCGGGTGAGCCGCAGAAAAGGGAGGCAGGGGAGTCAACATGAGCACAGTTTTGGAAGCGGCGGCTTCGACAACTGCTTTAACGGCAGACCACGTCCATGCCATTGGTGTGGATGCCTACATTTACTTCTATCCGCTCATCCTGTTGGACCTGACGCGCAAGCAATCCACGAACATCCTGATGCCAGAGTTCGGCAAAGGCCCGATGAATACGTTCGTGAGCGTTCCAGCCTATCCGCCGGCAGATTTCAAGGGCGTCGTGCGCTCGAACTTCGACACACTCTATTCCATTGCCTGGCTCGATCTCACCAAAGAACCGCTGGTGGTGTCAGCGCCGGACACCAACGGCCGGTATTATCTTCTGCCCATGCTCGATATGTGGACGGACGTGTTCGCGTCGCCAGGCTGGCGAACGACCGGCACGCAGGCCGCCGATTTCCTGATTACTCCGCCGGGATGGGCGGGAAAGATTCCAGAGGGGCTCTCCCGCATCGCCGCGCCGACGGCCTACGTCTGGATCATCGGCCGCACCAAGACGGACGGGCCGGCGGACTACGACGCTGTGCATGAAATTCAAGCGGGCTACAAGGTCACGCCAGTCTCGCGCTGGGGTAAGGCAACCGAGCCGGTGACCGTCAAGACCGACCCTGCCGTCGACATGAAGACACCGCCGATGGTACAGGCGGATACCATGTCTGCTGGAGCGTACTTTGCCTATGCCGCAGAGCTGCTCAAGCTCCACGCCCCGCACGTCACCGACCAGCCCATCATCGCGCAGATGAAACAAATCGGTCTTGAAGCCGGGAGGAGCTTCGAGTTCGACAAGCTCGATCCGCTCGTAAAGCAGGCGCTGGAAAGTGCGCCCGAAGACGCCCAACAGCTCATGAAGTGGAAGGTACCGACCGTAGCGAGAGTTGCCAACTACTGGTCGATGAACACCGACACCATGGGTGTCTATGGCAACTACTACATAAAGCGCGCCATCGTGGCGCAACTTGGCCTCGGCGCAAACCTGCCGGAGGACGCTATCTACCCCTTGAATCTTGCTGACGAATCGGGAAAGCCGCTCGACGGGGTGCACCAATACACGATTCACTTCGAGAAGGGCGCCGCTCCCCCGGTGCGTGCGTTCTGGTCCATCACACTGTACGACTCGGCTGGTTTCCAGGTTGCGAACCCGCTGAATCGCTTTGCCGTGAGTAGCTGGATGCCGTTCAAGTACAACGCGGACGGTTCGCTCGATCTCTACTTTCAAAGCGATAGTCCGGGCAAGGGTAAGGAGGCTAACTGGCTTCCTGCGCCGAAGGCGCCGTTCAATTTGACGATGCGGCTCTATGCGCCGGAAGGCGTGGCACTCACGGGCAAGTGGAATCCGCCGCCCATCAAGAAGGTAGAGAACGTCTTGCCCATGGCAACCCACTAGAGTTGGCTGAAGTCAGCTTGCTCCAGTGCTAAAGGGGGCCATTTTGGAGCGCAGGACCGTGCAACGGACAAATTGCCTGCCTGCAAATCCTTTTCTTGAAAGCCTAGGAGGTATTCTTTAATGCCCGAAGCTGGGGGTTCCAACATTGAAATCGCGACGCACCTAAATGAGCATGGGGAATCGGCACCGTCTCTGCGGCACACGGTATTGGAGATTTTAGAGGCCTTGGTGCTCGCCACAGTTGCTATCGCCACGGCATGGAGCGGCTATCAGGCCGCTCTTTGGACTGGACATCAGTCAGAACTATACGGCCAAGCAAGCAAATTGCGGGTTCAGGCCGAGGGCGCCGCCAATTACGCCAACCAGGAGCGCTTATACAACGCGTCGACGGTAGTTGAATGGCTGAAGGCTGAAGCGCAGGGCGACAAGAAACTCATTGCCCTTTTTGAAAGGCGCTTCCTTCCCGAATTTCGTCCCGCCTTTGAAGCCTGGAAGAAGACTGACCCACTCAACAACCCCAATGCTCCTGCGGGGCCCGGGGTGATGGCAGAATTCACAAGCGCAAGGGCGGAGCAGGCCGCCAAGTTGAATGACCAAGCCACAGAAGCCTTCGATCAAGGCACTAGGGGCCGTCAGTACGCTGACCAATACGTGCGAGCAACGGTGACACTGGCAACCGTGCTTCTGCTGATTGCAATTAGCCAGCGTTTCAAGACTCATCGCGTGCGCGTCGGGTTGCTGGTGATCGCCGTATTCCTGTTGTGTTTTCCGGTTTTCCACATTCTAACGCTGCCCAGGGCATAGAACGCCTGCGGCCGGCCCCCCCTCTGGAGGAAGGAACGTATTTCAAACAGAAGATCAGCGGCTCTCATGGGGCTGGCTAGCTCCCCAGTGCTCTGGTCGAACTTGCCTTCTGTTTCTCCGTAGCCTTGTCGACTGTTGAGGAAGCCACAGTATTTCGCAGATTGAAGAGCCGTGGAATTTTTGCTGGAGAAGTGAGTGCACGAAAGCCTATTTTATAGAACCAGTGAGTTCGTCATTCGTTGGCTCTTTTTCGCGTCCCTGCTGGCGGCGACCGAGATAGGCTTCCGGCTGGGCCGTAGGTTTGGTGACCGCATTCCTGATGGCATTAAATCGGAGATTTCGACTGTCGAAACCGGCATACTGAGTGTTCTTGCCCTCCTTCTGGGATTCACAACATCGATGGCGGTCTCCCGGTTCGAACTTCGTAAGCAACTGGTGCTGGAAGAGTCCGACGCCATCGGTACATCGCTTCTTCGCGCGCAGCTTATCCCCGCCCCGGCAGGTCCTGAGATCGCCGCTCTTCTAGGCCAATATGTTAAGGTTCGTGTGCAATACGGGGGTGCCGGAGATGATCTCGCCCAGCTCACAGACCTTAACCGGCAAACTGCGCGTTTGCAGACGGAACTCTGGACCAAAACAGTCTCTTATGCACAAAAGAATCCAAATCCGGTGGTCGCCGGCTTGTTGTTGCAATCCCTTAATCAGGCCATCGACGTGGGAGAAGCTCGCTGGATGGCGTTCCAAAATCGGGTGCCGGAAAGTGTCATCTATGTAAATGCCGCGGTAGGTCTGCTGTCAATGATGTTGGTAGGATATGCGTTCGGCGTGCACGGGCGCCGGAATATCTTTTCCATGTGCGTGCTTGCAGCGTCTATCGCCCTGGTGCTTGCTGTAATCGTCGATCTTGACCGTCCACGCTCTGGCTTCATCCGTGGAAGCCAGCAGCCCATGATTGACTTGCTGCAACGGCGTTAATGGGGATGATTTTCCTCGCGTTTGCGGGAGTCAGACCAACCTGTCGGTTGTGACAGGTGTTTGGCGATGATCCTGGGACTACTATGTCCAGAGACAAAGACAGCACGTTGCCGCCATTACCATGACACAGCTACTGAAGAGCGACTTCTGATGGTGGTAAATTTTTCGGCCCTGAATGACCTCTATGGTGTCGCGAGTAACGTCAACGACTCCAGTGTTCTACCCGTTGGCCGTGTTGACCTTTATCTCCTCTTGGCGGCTGCTTTTGTGCCGGCTGTCCCAGTGGTTATCGGTTCTGTACCATTTGACGTCGTCGCGCGCGCGGCGGCGAAGATGCTGTTCTGAGAAATGGCCTGGAAACCGTCCCTATGCAAGCCGCTCGATTCTATGGTGTGCTGGAAGCACAGAGGAGCGACTGCAATCCCGGCGTGCAGAACGTAACCACAGATGCCCCCGTGAACGGGGCTCAGGTTCAAGCGCCGTTATGGCCGCAGTGGATGGCAGGTTGGAGGGTTAAGATGAGTAATATGGCGTCTCAGGAGATTACATCGACGCAAGCGCCGCCCGATATGCTTTGGATTCCGGGCGGAACGTTTCTCATGGGTTCGGAAGATTTCTATCCCGAGGAAGGCCCTGTCCATGAAGTAAGTGTCGATGGTTTCTGGATGGACCAGCACATCGTTACCAACGAGCAGTTCGCACGTTTTGTTGAAGCGACCGGTTACGTTACGGTTGCTGAGCGTCGTCTGAATGCCGCCGACTATCCCGGAGCCCCTCCTGAGAATCTGGTTCCGGGAGCTTTGACCTTTCAGAAGACACGGGGGCCTGTTGATTTGACTGATTACAGAAACTGGTGGGCCTGGACACCCGGTACCAGTTGGCGCCATCCGCTTGGACCGGAGAGCTCAATCACTGGTATTGAGCGCCATCCGGTGGTTCACGTTGCCTACGAGGACGCCGAAGCCTATGCCCGGTGGGCGGGCAAAGAACTGCCCACCGAAGCCGAGTGGGAGCGAGCCGCCCGTGGCGGCCTGGAGGGCCAAAAATTTACCTGGGGCGACGAACACTTTCCCGGCGGCAAAGCCATGGCAAATTCCTGGCAGGGCGAGTTTCCCTGGCAGAACCTGCTGCTTGACGGTTTCGCGGGAACTTCCCCAGTCGGCTCCTTTCCGCCTAACGACTATGGTTTATTCGACATGGCGGGGAATGTGTGGGAGTGGACGTCAGACTGGTATGTCCACAATCATGCGAACGAAATCGTTCAGGCATGTTGTGGGCCGGCGGTCAATCCACGTATCGCTTCTTCGCAGAAGAGCTACGACCCAAGGCAGCCGGACATCCGCATTCCCCGCAGAGTCGTCAAGGGAGGTTCCCACCTATGCGCCCCTAACTACTGCCTGCGCTACCGTCCCGCGGCGCGCCAGCCGCAGATGATCGATACCGGAATGAGCCACATCGGCTTTCGCTGCGTCAGCCGGACCATAGAACCGCCACCACTCGAGGAAGTCTCTGAGGAGGCTCATCCAGAGCCAACGAAACAATCATCGATACATAACCTGAAGACCTCAATCAAGGAGGTGTTCCGGCAGTTCAGGATCATGCGCCGCGCTCTTGTGCACCCTCAAGTGCCATGGCACGCGAAAGTGGCCGCTGGCTGTGCAGTCGCTTATGTTCTCAGCCCAATCCAGATCATTCCCAACTTTATCCCCATTATCGGGCAGATGGACGACGTACTGGTGGTCACCCTGGGAATCAAATATCTCAGGCGATATGTGCCGCAAAGTGTTCTTGACGAGTGTGAAAGCGGCTCACAGTCTTGCCAATGCAAGACAATCATCAGCCCCGTGGCGAATCCTCTTCCCAGCTCGAAGGCATAACCGTTCCATCGCAAACCCCGTTTCGAACAAGCAATGGTTTTGCCTCTATACCTTGATATAGAAGGCCAGAGATCCCCGCTGGGCTGACGTGAGCGTTTCAGCGATGCGAGTCAGGGAGAGTGGCTGGATTCCCCTCGGTCGACGGCGCACATTTGTAACACCCCCTGTCGCTAGTGACAGTTGTAGAGTTTATTGCCTGCCGCTAAGGTCGTTAGTGAAGGCGTCATCTGGGAAGGCATCCTGATGGGACGACGTCATTCATCCGATTAACTAGCGTTGACAAACGAAAAGACGATGGAGGAATCCCGATGAAATCAGCCAGTGCTGGCTTTGCACATGCAGGGGCGAGAAGACTGTGTGCGGTCTTGCTTGCCGTATTCGCATTAGCATCCGTTGCTTTTGCGCAGACCTTCACCGCCGGGGAAAAGGGAAAGGTGAAGGGGACAATCGTTTCCAGAAAAGGCGACCTGGTCAAGCTGCAAGATACGAAAACCGGATCGATCGCAATGGTTAAGATCACCGACGACACCAAAATATTGCGCGACAAATCGAAGGTAAGGTTCCGTCGCCACGAAGACATGGATGTGACAGCCATGGTGCCCGGCTTAACCATCAGTGCCGAGGGCGTAGGTAACTCAGCCAATCAATTGGAAGCTAAGAAGATTACGTTCTCGCCGGATGAGTTCGCAATTGAAGTAGCTCAGCAGCAGCAGCTTTACGCTAACCAGAAAGCAACGGCCGGAGCACAAACCACGGCGAATCAGGGCGTTGTGGCCGCAGGCGCTGCCCAATCCTCCGCCAACCAGGCGCAAACAACCGCCGATGCAGCGGGTACTGTGGCGACAGCGGCGGGCGCCGTCGCAATCACGAATGCGGCTGCCGTTCAGATGGTCAACCAGCGTGTTTCTGACCTTGACGACTACCAGACTGTTGCCGAGGCTGCCATCTACTACCCGTCCGGCCAGTACGCTTTGGATGATGCCGCTAAGGCTGATCTTGACAAACTCGCCGCTCTTGCCCAATCAACCGATGGTTACATGATCGAGATCGCCGGCTATGCGTCCAAAACTGGAACGAAGGAGACAAACCAGCAACTCAGCGAGGATCGTGCGTCTGCGGTCGCAAACTATCTCCGCAACCAGGGAAATATTCCGCTGCGGCGAATCCTTGCACCCGCAGGCTATGGCGCGACCCATCCAGACGCTGAAAACACCGACCCGCAGGGGCGCGAACTAAACCGGCGCGTCGATGTCAAGCTCATAGTAAATAAGGGACTCCAGACCTAGTTTACCGACTTTCCGGCCGGCTTACACGACAGTTTCTTGCCAAGATGCGTTGCAATGGGTGCTCACAAACCCACAGTCAACGCATCTTGCTTGTTTTTGAGAATCTAGGCATGGCTTGCGCCGCGCGCCAACTGGGCGCTGTAGTTACGCAACAAATTGCCTTGGGGCAGTGCTGTTAGTCCGTGACGGGTTGCGCCACGCGGACTTGGAGAGGGGTAATGCGTCTTCAAAGGGCCAGCCGAATTGTCTCGACATTGGTCGCAGTGCTTTCGCTGGCGTCTGTGGTCTGCGTATACGTGTCGGGGTATTTCAGACATCGCCAGGTGACTGCACTGAACGCCAGGACGCAGTCGCTGCTGCTGAGCAACCAGTTCGCTGTGGGCACCGACAAGTTAACGGCGGCGGTGCGGGGATTCGCGGCCGCGGGTGACACCCGGTACCGCGAGGTGTTCCTGCGGGAGCTACGTGTCGACCGCAGTCGCGACCACGCTGTTGAGGCCTTGCAGACTTTCGGCCTTACCCGGGAAGAGAACGAATTGGTCTCCCGTGCCAAGCGAAGTTCCGATGCCCTCATCGCCCAGGAGGAGAAGGCGTTCGAAGCCGCTGAAGACAAAGATTTCACCAAAGCGATGGGATATGTGTACGGCGAGGAATATCTCAGGGCGAAGGCCCAGATTATGGATCCCCTCGATGAATTCCGCCACCACTTGGACGATCGCCTCGCCGGCCAGGCCTTCTCTGAGGAACTGGCGGCCCAACGGAGCGTCAGCCTAGCCGTCGCTGCCACTGTCCTCAATGCTTTGGCGATCGGGGGTGCGCTCGTCTTCTACCGACTGAAGATGGTGCTCCCTTTGGTTGCCCTGGGACGTAGCCTGAACGACCTTCTCGCCAAAAAGCCGGATACCGAGATCGGGTTTCAGGACGATCGCTCGGAGATCGGTGACATTGCGCGATCGCTGGAATCGTACAAGGGGCTTCAGGAGGAGCGAAACTTCATCACGCAACGAATGCGGCTGCTCCTTGAATTTACCGGGCAGGGCATTTACGGGATCAACCTCCAGGGCAACTGCACGTTCATCAATCGCGCTACCTGCGAGATGATCGGCTACTGGCCTGAAGAAGCATTGGGCCGCAATATGCACCACCTGGTGCATCACCACAAAGCAGACGGCACCGCCTACCCGGTGGATCAATGCCCTATCTACCGCGCGTATCAGAAGGGGGAGAGCTGCCGGGTGGATAGGGAAGTAATGTGGAGCCGGGACGGTAACCCGATTCCTGTTGAATATTCCTCGTTCCCGATTCTTGAGGACGGCGATGTTACCGGAGCAGTCGTCACAGTTATAGATATCACTGAGCGAAAGCAGGCAGAGGAAAAACTGAGGGAAAGCGAGCAGCTTTTCCGTTCAATCTTCGAGAATGCCCCGGTTGGTATAGGCCTTTACAACGTCCCTAACTCGCAATTCCTGACCAATCGCGCCCTCCATGAAATGCTGGGCTGTACTCAGGAAGACCTGGGCTCGGTGGAGAAATGGGATCGAATAGTCCATCAGGATGATCGCGCCTGGAGCGCGAAACGATATGCCCGGCTGCTCGATGGAGAGCACGACAACGACGAGTGGGAGCAACGCTTCATTCGCGGCGATGGCCTTACGGTCACCGCCGACGGGAATTTTTCAATCATCCGGGATAGTGCGGGAAGCGTGCAATACATCCTCAGCATGAGCAAGGACGTCACGGACCGTAAGCAAGTGGAAGCGGACCTCCTCGCTGCTAAAAAGCAAGCCGTTGCCGCTACTGAGGCGAAGTCCGAGTTTCTGGCTAACATGAGCCACGAGATTCGGACCCCGATGAACGCGATCCTCGGATTCATTCATTTGGCCCTTAAGACCAACCTGACAGCGAAGCAGCGTGACTATCTGACAAAAACAAAGGTGGCTGCCCAGGCGCTCCTCGGTATCATCAACGACATCCTTGATTTCTCAAAGATCGAGGCGGGGAAGCTGGAAGTTGAGAGCACGGAATTCCGCCTCGAGCAGGTGCTCGAAGATCTATCCTCCGTGGTGAGTCAAAAAGTTCAAGATAAGAATTTGGAATTCTTGATTGCCTTACCAAACGATCTGCCGTCGAATTTTATTGGCGACCCTCTGCGGCTCGGTCAAATCCTCATCAACCTGGTCAACAATGCAGTCAAGTTCACCGATTGTGGCGAGGTGGTAGTAACGGTGGAACCGGAGCAGCAGGCAGGCAGCCGGTTGAAGATAAAGTTTTCCGTCCGTGACACTGGCATCGGGATGACCCCAGATCAGATTGCTCGCCTTTTTCGAGCGTTCAGTCAGGCCGACAGCTCCACCACCCGAAAATATGGCGGCACCGGCCTCGGCCTGTCTATTTCCAAACGCCTCGTCGAGATCATGGGAGGCGAAATCTGGGCCGAGAGCACCTTCGGCGCCGGCAGCACTTTTTTCTTCACTGTATGGCTTGATATCGGTTCAAGCGTACCCGAACGAAAGCGTTTCATCCCCGATCTCTCAGCCATCCGCGCGTTGATAGTCGATGACAACCCATTAGCCCGCGAAATAACCAGCGAAGGACTGAAGGCGTTCGCTATCAGGGTGGACTCAGTCTCTTCAGGAGAGGAAGCGATCCGCGAACTCTCTGACGCCGATGCGCACGACCCTTATCAAATAGTCCTGATCGACTGGCATATGCCCGGCCTGGACGGCCTTGAGGCCAGCCACATCATCAAGCATGGCGGGTTGCTAAAGCACATCCCCAAGATCGTTATCATCACTGGCTTTGGACGAGAGGACATCCGCACACAGGCCGAGCAGATCGGGATCGAAGGCTTCCTGCTGAAACCGGTCAGCCCATCCTTACTCTACGATACCCTCATAGATCTGTTCGGAATTTCCGAAATCGAGGACCAACGGCTCCGTGAGCGGAAGAACAACGGCTCCATACCGGATGCGACAGGAATACGTGTCCTGTTGGTTGAAGACAACGAGATGAATCAGCAGGTTGCAACAGAGCTGCTGGAGAGCGCCGGAGCAATCGTCACGGTGGCCAACCATGGTGCTGAAGCCGTGAGAATCCTGACTGATGGCGACCAGGCGCCAGCATTCGATGTAGTTTTTATGGACTTGCAGATGCCCGAGATGGATGGGTTCACAGCAACCAAGCTGCTCCGGAGAGACCCGCGACTGCGCAATTTTCCGATTATCGCGATGACCGCACATGCCCTCGTAGAAGAGTGCCAGCGCTGCCTCGACGCGGGCATGAACGACCATGTGTCAAAGCCGATTGACCCAGATCGCCTACTGTCGACCTTGCTCCGATGGGCAAAGCGCCAGCCTCAGCATGTGCTCGACTCCCAGTCCTTGTTCAAACCTGAAAAAGCGTTCGGCGAGGTGGTTCTACCGGAAATCGTGGGCATCAATCTTGCAGATGGTCTGAGGCGCATTGCCGGGAACAGGCAGCTCTACCGCGACCTCCTCGGGCAGTTTGCCGCCAAGCAGGGAAATGCAGCCGCCCAGATTTCAACTGCGCTCGAAAGTGGCGATCACCCAGGAGCTGAACGCATTGCCCACACGGTGAAAGGTGTTGCCGGCAACCTTGGAATCACGGAGGTAGCGTCTGTAGCTCAGAAGCTGGAGAAGGCACTCTGTGAGGGTGAAATAAATGTTTCTGTGCTGCTTGCCGATTTCGCAACCGTGATGGGCACTCAGGCACTGGCTATCGAGACAGCACTGCATGCTTCAGCAGCAACTCGGACGGATGAGGCGCGAACCTGCCCTTTCAATAGAGAGGCCTCGGCCGGCGCGATCGCCCGGCTGAAACTTCTGCTCGAAGTGAGTGACGGCGAAGCCGAAGCGTCATTTCGCAGTCTACAGCAAGCTTTAGCAGGTGCGATCGAGAAGCCGTACCTGGATGATCTGAGCGCCTCGATCAGCGATTTCGATTTTGATGCGGCGCTAATGAAACTGGACGAGATTGCCGTACGTTGCGCAGACTTGGAGTGACCGATGAACGATGCTGATCAGAAACAGACTGTGCTGCTGGTGGATGATGCTCCCGCCAACATTCAAATAGTGAATTCGATTCTGAAGGACATGTACAAAGTCCGCATCGCAACCAGCGGTGCGAAAGCATTGGAGCTGGCAAGGATTACACCTGCGCCGGACCTGATCCTACTGGACGTTATGATGCCGGACAAGAATGGGTACGAAGTGTGTACGCAGTTGAAGCTGGGGCAGGATACGCGGGATATACCGGTCATATTTCTTACCGGACAGACGCACGTGGACGAGGAGACAAGAGGATTTGCAGTCGGCGCGGTGGACTACATTCATAAGCCGTTCTCTCCTGCGGTAGTAAAAGCGCGGGTGCAAACACACCTGGTGCTTCGTGGGATCCGGGAACAGCTCGCACAGCAGTTGCTCACGATCCAAAAGGAATTGGAAACAGCCCGTCAGATCCAATTGTCAATTCTTCCCTCTGAAATTCCCAAGATCGAAGGTGTGGATATTGCTGCGCGCTACGTCCCCATGGCCGCGGTTGCAGGAGACTTCTACGACTTCATCGTCGTGGATGAGAAACGCCTTGGGATACTGGTGGCGGATGTTTCCGGACATGGAATGCCTGCCGCGCTTATTGCCTCGATGCTGAAGATTGCACTTGCCGCCCAGTGGATGCACGCCGCAGATCCGGCTCAAGTTCTATTGGGCCTGAATCAAGCGCTGTGCGGAAAGTTCCAGCACCACTATGTCACGGCCGCGTACCTGTTCGTGGACATGCAGAAGGGAAAGCTCGCTTACGCGGGCGCGGGCCACCCACCCTTGCTTTTGCGGGATGGATCATCCAAAAGCGTCCGTAACGTGGCGGAAAACGGTTTGTTTCTCGGCAGGTTTCCGTTTGCAACGTATTCGTCGCTTGAATTGCCGCTTAATGCTGGTGATCGAGTCTTGCTCTACACCGATGGTATTCCGGAAACGACCAACCCTGCAGGAGTCGAGTTCGGCACCGATGGCTTCAGTCAGTTTCTGGAGACGGAACAGAGCGCCTCGGTAGATGAGTTTGCCGATCGGCTGTTAGAGGCTTTGTCCCGTTGGTCAGCTCGAGGGTCCGGCAAAGACTTGGATGACGATATTACGATGGTGGCAATCCATGTAAATTAAAGCGGTCGAAGCGACCATCCAGGGAAGTCGGCCTGTTTTCAAAATGAGTGTGGCTCGCGACAGCATATCGCGAGGAGGGTGGTACCCGCGTGCGGAAGAAGACGACGATTTTTCCCGAGACAGGGGCAGGCACCCCCATAGGCGGGTGCCATCCCGCGCCCTATCCTGCCAATTTGGCGAAGCTCGAGGGCCTCGATCTAAGAGCCCACGTTCGCGCCGCCCGCCGCGGGGGGAATTTCTTCGATGGGCTGGCAATCGGCCAACGTGTGGTCTTTCTCTTGACGGACATCGCCGGAGCTCGCGCCGAAGCTCGAGCGCTTGCCGTCGACATGCAAACTGCCTTCCGCCAGTACGCACCCGATCTCTTTGGACCGTCCGGGGCGAATGAATCCGAGGCCATTGCCACACTGGCATATGAGCTCAACCGATCCCTGATGGAGGCTGCCCATGGGGTTCACTTTTCCCCGGCCTTTCTGGGTTGTTTCAGCCTCGCACTGGGTATTCTCACCTACCACAATGCAGGTCTCCTCGCTGTATTTCACGATGAGCAGGGCGCACGAATCCTTCAGTCGAGCGGCGTGCCCCTGGGCCTTTTCACGCACTTGACCTATGAGCCGGAGGTTCTGGCATTCGAGCCACGAGCCAGGCTGCTTCTAGTAACCAAGGCGGTAGTCGAGAGCCCGCCGGGAGCGTCCGAGTTTGGCGCAAAGCGCGTTGAGCGGCTGCTCGCAAACGTCAAGGCGGACTCCGCGTCGCAAATCTGTGAGAGCGTGTTGCAGCAGGCCTATGCCTTCGGGAACCGCCGTTGGACCCGCTTTTATGACCTGCTGCATTACGAGAGACATCTTGGCAACGACGACTTGACTGCAGTGGCGCTGGTGCGCGAATAGACTCTCTTTACCGCGGAGCGCTTATCAGCGCTCTTCAGCCACCCTGTCAGATGTGACAGTTGCAGCCTTGGATCTGCTCCCTCTACTCTCCAAATAAGTCGAAGTCTCTGAAGCCCCGCGGTAAGTATTCTCACCGAATGAGGACGCAGACCCCGCGCAGTGGGCTACGAGCCGCTCTGAGAGGAAGAACCTGATATGAACCTGCCAAGCTTTCCCGAAGTCGATCTGTTTTCCGCGGGCATCAACGCCCTCAATGGTGTGCTCGTGGCCCGTAACCCGTCGCACAATCGCGGCTACACGGTCGCCGGGCTGCTGATCATGGCCTACTTCGGCGGGATCGGTGGTGGCATGTCGCGCGACCTGCTACTCAATGACATTCCCGGACCGCTCAAGGGCCCGACTTATCTAATAGTCTGCCCTCTGATGGGTTTGCTCGGGATTGCGATCTATCGCTATGCCGAATCGAGGGAGGAACAGTTCCGCACCAGGACGCTGGCGTACTTCAAGTCGTTTACGCTGCCCTGGTTCGCAATCCTGGGCGCGCATAAGGCGCTCGATCACGGGTTAGGGATCTTCGCGGCTATCGTTATCGGGCTCATAGCCACCACCGCCGGCGGAGTATTCATCGACCTCTTCTCCGGGGTGACGCCGGAAATTGTTCGGCCGGCGCAGCAACTCGTCACCAGTGCGGTGCTGGCAAGCACGGTCTATACGCTGATCGCGGTGACGTTGAAGGAGAGGCACTTCTTTCCCGTGACGCTCATCTCGGTTGGGGTAGCGTTTGTTTTCCGCGTGTTCGCCGTGCGGGATCACTGGGGCTCTTTTGTGCCGCTCGCCGCACCCGCCGAGGGCCCGGTCGCGCAGGGATGAACGTATTATGCTAGAGCCAGACGTTGCCGCTGGGCTCTTGAGTCCGGTTCAGTGCTTGGCTGCTATTTTGCACACACCTGAGGAACGATCCCATGAGCCTTACTGAGCCGACGGCAAAAGATCGCGGAACAGTTCTTGCCGAAGAACGAACTGATCTGGCGCTCCAGCGCACGATCATCGCCGCGGAACGAACCCTTATGGCTTGGATCCGGACCGCTCTTTCGATGATCGGGTTCGGTTTCACCATTTACAAGTTCTTCCAGTACCAAGCCGAAGAAATTGCCGCCGGCACCATCCGCCGTCCGCAGGCGCCGCGCAACCTGGGCTTGAGCCTCATAGCTTTGGGGACTCTGGCCTTAGCCGCAGCAACCTGGCAGCACCGGAAATTTCTAAAAGAGATTGGGGCATACGGAAAACAGCATATGATCTCCATCTCGGTCGTGGTAGCGATGGTCGTCATCCTCATCGGACTTGTTACCTTTTATGGTGTTCTGCTACGCCAGGGGCCGTTCTAAGCCGAGATGAAAGAGGCGTGTTAGCAGCCGCATCGTGCGGGATTAAAGTTTCAGGCGCAAGAAAGTTCGGAAGGCTTCCTTTTCGCAATCGCCCTTGCTACGGGTGCTCAAGCGACCAGACTTTCTGGATGACGGCGAACAAGAAAGCGGTGGTAAGCCCGAACAGAATCCATCCATCTAATGCCTCGAGCGGTCCCATGAGTTGCCAGCCCGGCTCCAGATGGAGATTGGTGCCCCCTACAGTTGTCATCACGCTAATCGAGTACAGCATCGCGCTCTTCCGGTCGCCGTCGAGTGTACCAAGCAGACGATAAGAGGCAGCCCACATTAACGCTTCAAGACCATGCAGGCAAATAGCACAAAGCGAAGATCCCACAACGGCAAGGACAGACAGGGCGTGGGTGAGATGTCTTTTCCGGTCAACTTTGAGAAGTCTAAGCAATCCCCGGCTGAGCAGGCCAAGAGCATATGAGTGAAAGACGATCGTCACTATAATGAGCGGTATACTCCATAGCCAATCGGATCTCCACGGAACAAGCGTGACAGAAGTCATAAGTAAAAGCCACAAGATAGACGTGCGTTGTTGATCGTTTTATTTCATCGGATCGCGAATCGCTACAATAGCGGATTCTGATCTCCGTCGGTTCTTGGCTTACGTTGGCTGCGAAATCCCCAGGACCTCGATCGATTGCGTTATGACGCGCCGCAACCAGTTAACCAATCGTGCGACGGTAGAGAGAACTGTCACTTTCGACAGGTACAACAATTCCTTGAAGGCCCCAGACGATTGTGCCATGTGCCCTAGAAGTTTTGCGAATGGTACGTCCCGGCACTCTATCTATAACCTTCTCTCTGCAGAGCAAGACGGTCTCCAGGTACACAGCGGGATGCTCGGGTCGGTGCTGGTAAGGGATCCTCTCTGCTCAACGCTGCCTCCGCGAACCTCGTGCAGCGCCTCCGCCTCCGCCTCCGCGATTCTGGGATTGTTCCAGTTGGTCTCCCCGGTCGCGGGACTGGGCATCGTTCTGTAGTTGCCCCATGGTTGACGACGATCCAGAGGGTGGCTGCGCAGAAGGTTGAGCGGGCGGTGTTTGAGAGGTTCGTCCTTGTGCCCGGGGCGTGGTTTGGCTGGATCCATTTCCTTTCGAAGAAGGCGGATCTCCTGACTGAGCGCCCAGGTTTGACGAGCCTTTGGATTGTGATTGCGTCAAGCTGTTAGGACTGGTGGAATTCTGCTTCTGCTGCTTCGCCTGCGCTGCCCCTGTCGAGGGATCTACCGGAGTCCAGTTGCCGTTATCATATTTGCTCCAGTTGCCGTTCGAATCCTTCTTGTATACGTTCCCATCAGCGCCGGCATAGACGTTGTTGTTATTTGCATCCTTGGCGACGAAGCCGCTGTTGCCGTTCGCGCCGGTGTAACCGGCACCCGCACTCCCCTTGGAGGTTTGAAAAGACCCTGCGCTTCCCTGGCTATTGGTGACGTGCTGTGCCTGGGCCCAGTTGTCTCCGTTGGTAACCACCGAACTTCCCCACTGGCTATATTGGTTATGGCCTTGAGATGTCGCAGCGTAGGTTCCGGTCCACGGATTATAGGCCTGAGCATAGGTGTGGCCGCCG
Organism: uncultured Acidobacteriaceae bacterium; assembly: GCA_963750415.1. GTDB lineage: Bacteria > Acidobacteriota > Terriglobia > Terriglobales > Acidobacteriaceae > PALSA-350. Next base: position 536,629 of record CAVVQX010000011.1, on the reverse strand, counting down.
TAGGCATTCTGGGTGGTCACTGCCCTCCCATAGGTTCCCGTGCTGGGGTTGTACCAGGCCGCCGTACCTACCGAACCATAGGGCCCGTACACTGCTCGCCCGACCCCGTAGAACCCAGTGTAGGGGTTGTAAACGGCGGCGACTCCATAGGTATACGGATAAGGATAATAGACGGGGTGAGGCCCGTAGTAGACGTAAGCAGGGTAGTAATATCCAGTCCCGTAGACTATTGCTGATCCCACGGCCACGCCCACCACAAAAACTCCGAGATAGCCGCTCGAATAACTTGTCTGCACGGTGGTGGGTGTTGGGTTGGAGACAATCACATAAGTGACGTTATACATCGGTGAGGCCGGTGGGATGGTGTAGATGACCGCAGGCACTGAATCGGCAGTCCTCCACGGCCCATTGGGGTTGCTAGACACAAACCAGATGCCCTGGAAACAGAGGTAGTAAACGCTACCCACACGGATCACTTTTTCCGGGGTGTTCACCGCGTAGTACATGGTTGTGCTTGGGATGACCACAAATTGCGGCGGCCCCGCGTAAGAGACCTTCACCGCCGCTTCAGCCGCGGCGCGGTTTACTATTGCAGTTGTTGGCACTTGCGCCAGCAGCACGGCATCGCTAGCGTGCTCCGTTCCGGGCACAGAAACCAAAACTTCGGAATAGACGTGGCCCGGAGGAATCATGGCGAAGTCAGGAGGGAGACTGCCTCCAGCATATGTCCAGGGGCCTTCCAGGCTCGCAGCCCGGAACCATCTTCCCGAGATCAAGACGTAGATCTGGTTATCGGGCTGATGCAAAAATACTTTGCTGTCTGTATTGGTCGCATAGGAGAGGCTGGTGCCGGGGATCTTCGAATAGACCGGCTTACCCCGGAAGACGATCAGCTCCGCCGGCTTAGCCGTGAACAAAACATTCGTCGGCGATTGAGCGCGCGCAGTGGGTGGTATAGCCTTTAGTACTTCGTCCCAGTTTTGGTTGCGGGGCAGTCTGGCCATATCAGGAGGAAGTTTTGTTGTTGTAACCCAAGGTCCCTGCAGTGCCTTTGCTGTCAGCCAGACGCGCCCGTTGAGCAGGTAATAGGCGGAGTTGTCATAAAAGAGGTCCCAGTTGGTATTGACGACGTACTGCAGGGTCGTGCCCTGAACGGGCGCCAAGACCGGTTTTCCGTCCACTAGAAGCACAATTGCTGGAGACGTGCTGACGAGAATCGTCGGAGCCTGGGTGCCACCGGCCACTGACCGCACTGGCACGTTCACATGTTCAAGGCTGGCGATCATGCGGGGCAGTCCGATCGTCAGCGTCATGGTCGGATAAATTTGATGTACGCGCTTTTGCATGGCGGCTGCTTGTGCCGCATCGAGGGAAGGGAAGCGCGCATCCAGGACCACAATGTTGCTCACGTACACCGTTTGGGCGCTTTGATCGGTGATGGTCTCAGCACGCCAGGAGATGACGCCCAGGACGGGTTTTTGCCCCGGGTCGGTGATCGAGATCGCGGTGTCTGCGATCAGTGAGCGATATCTTTGCCAGGCCTTGAGTTGCGGCTGGTAGACAACAACATGCGTCCCGTTCCGGTCAAACACTCTTGGCCAGGAAGGCGTAGCGTTCGCCGGGTTACCGGTTGCCGCAGAGGCTTGTCGCGGGCTGCCGGGGATCAACCCTGCGGCGAGGCAGATCGTGAAAGTAATGGCGAAAACCCTGAAATTTGTTAAACGTTTCCCGCGCATGAGGGACCGCTTTCTTGTCCGGGGATGTATTCACGCAATTAGGCAACACCCGGTCTCTGGTGATTGGCCGAGCAGAATCGACGACCTGAAGGTTTCAGACGCGAGTGTTCACAGCTGGGGCTTCGGAATGGATTGTACCTCTGGCAGATTAAAAATTGTGAATCGATTTGATGAGCACGTGCCCGATGCGAGTATCGCGGCTCAATACCGTGATGCGTCGAATACCACCTGATCGTGCCACCAGAGCCGTTCGAAGAAGCCGCGAGCGTCCATTTGCCCTTGTCCGAGCGAGGGCGGCAGCGTTAATTCGAGGATGCCGGCAATGCTGCGGTTCCCGTCAATGGCATCGAATATCCGCTTTTCTGTTGTATCGATGGTCATAACAAGATCGGTGAACGTATGGTTTTGGTTAATCAAGACGGTCGCTGGTGGCCGGTCTTGAACGCAAATCGTTTCCGGCATCCTGATCGGAACGTAGCTTAGCCATGCGTTGCCTGCGAAACTGATCGGCTGGAAGGACCCGGGACGATCGTCCCGATAGACAATGGCGCTGTGGCGAACCATCGTTCCGCGAAAAAGCTCCGCAGCAGCGAACTGTTCTCTGGGGGAGAGGTCGGCCAGCCGCAAAGCTTGTGGGAGGTGCGCCATCACACCACATCGGGCAGAGTAGGGCGCTTGTTTTACCCACCGGCCAAATGTCAATCCAGCCTGCTCGATAAAATCCAGCAATTGCGGCACCGAATACGCACGGTCCTGCGGGTGCAGCAGCGCATCGGCTAGCGCGGACGCTTGCTGGAAATCCGGGGCATCCCGCAGCAAGTTTTCCAGCGGATGGCCCGGCGGCAACGCCCGAAGCGTAGAGATGAGGTCTCCGATGCCCTGGTTGGTGGCACGGATGCCAACTCGTCTGCAGAACTCCTGCAACATATAGACACCCGTCCGTCCATACGGCGCATACACCATCAGATGCATGGCCCCGTCTGGTTTGAGCAAGCCCCGTAGGGCTGCGAGGCCGGCGTCAGGGTCCGCGAGATGATGGAGAACTCCGGTACAGACAATCTGGTCGAAGGTAGTCCTTAGCTCGGTTACGCGATCAATGGGCAGTTGATAAATCTGAAGATTAGTTAAGTTGTATTTCCGCTTGAGTTCTTCCGTGCATCGCACACTGGTCGCGCTGAGGTCGATGCCGGTCACCTGGGCTCCAGGGCAACGCAGGGCATGCTTCGCGGCCTGCGATGTTCCGCAGCCGGCAATGAGGACGGAATAGTTTTCCGTGTAAGATTTGTCAGGCCAAAACAGGTGGTAATCCGCGCGGCGTTTTCGCTGATCCTGCCAAGCACGACGATATTGATCCAGACTTTCGACCGGGGCGGGGTAGGGGTAGCGGTCGTAGAAGTCCTGGACCTGCTCTGCTACGTCTGGATATGGAGAAGAGTGTTTTACCGGCTGGTTCATGGAGAAATGCTATCCGAAAAAGGTCCCCGGCAGTTTGTGGGCCGCCGGGGCAATGTGTCGATGAAGCCCCTGCTAATGGAGAGTTAGTCAATCATTCTTAGCAGGTTAGGGCGAGCTGGTTACGTGTTTTGCTGTTCGCCAGCTCTATTTGTGTCCCGCCACGGCCTCCTTGGTTTCGTGCAACGAAGCCATCACCGAGTCGAGGTTGAAAGAGGCCGCCTTTTGGCGAGGCGGATACTTGATGAAGTTCTCTATCTGGGCTGCCACAATTGCCTGGCATTCGTAAAGTTGTGGGGCGTGATCGACCATCCAATCCCAGTAAGTGTTGGAGTTGAAATCGGCGCGCTCGAAGGGATCGCGACGCAGGTTAAAGATATGCGGTAGGCGCAGCTTCACCATGGGCTCTGCCCAGACGTTCATTTGGAAGGCACGCTGTACTTCAAACACCAGCTTGTAATCGCCGATCCGGACCGCCATCACGCCACCGTCATCGCTGACATAGAAGAAGAATTCTCTGGGGCTCTCCTTCACCTGGCCAGTGAGATAAGGCAGCATGTTAAATCCGTCGATATGAACCTTGAAAGTTTTGTCCCCTGCTTTGTAACCGGTAAGGAGCTTGTTGCTTATGTCGGGATCACCAGCCGCGGCCACCAACGTGGGCAGCATGTCCTGGTGGCAAACGATGCCGTTCAGCACCGAGTCTGCTGGGATCTTGCCCGGCCAGCGCATGAAACATGGAACGCGCCATGCGCCTTCCCAGTTGGTGTCTTTCTGGCTGCGGAACGGTGTATTTGCGGCGTCGGGCCAGGTGTCGTTCTCCGGGCCATTGTCCGTGGAATACATCACGATGGTGTTATCCGCGATGCCCAATTCATCGACTTTGTTAAGAATCTCACCGATCTGTTCATCGTGGGTGACCATGCGATCGCTGTAGTCGTCCTGACCGCTCTTGCCACGGTTCTTGTCGGCGAGATGGGTTCTAAAATGCATCGCCGTCGAGTTGTACCAGAGGAAGAAGGGCTTGTCCGCTTTCACCTGCTTCTCCATCCAGCCGATGGCGCTTGCGGTGATCTCCTCGTCCACAGTTTCCATGCGCTTCTTGGTCAGCGGACCAGTGTCTTCGACGGTCTGCTTGCCTACGCGGCCCCAGCGGGGATCAGTTGTTGGATCATCTTTGTCGGTTGCGAAGCAGTGAAGAACGCCCCTCGGTCCGAACCGTTCCTTGAATTTTGGATCCTTGGGATAGTCGCGCAACTCCGGTTCTTCCTCAGCATTCAGGTGATAGAGGTTGCCAAAGAATTCGTCGAACCCATGCACAGTGGGCAGGAACTCATTCCGATCGCCCAGATGGTTTTTGCCGAACTGGCCGGTGGCATAGCCGAGGGGCTTGAGCATTTCGGCTATGGTCGGATCTTCTGGTTGCAACCCAACTGTGGCCCCGGGCATGCCGACCTTGGTCAACCCGGTGCGGAGCGGGTTCTGTCCGCAGATGAAGGACGCACGTCCAGCGGTGCAGCTCTGCTGCCCGTAGTAGTCGGTAAAAGTGACGCCTTCTTTAGCGACACGATCGATATTCGGGGTGGTGTAACCCATCATGCCTCGGCTGAAGTGACTGATGTTCCAAGTGCCGATGTCATCGCCCCAGAGGATCAGGATATTCGGTTGCTTAGCCATGGTTTGTTCCTTTTTAAATTGATTTAGTTGCGCTGAGGTTGTCGGCCTTTGGCCGCGTAGAGCCTGTCGTAATCTACGCGTGAGCCAGACGAGTGTGCTCCGGAGTGAGTTGAGTCGCGGGTGGGTCGTGGCAACTTGCCGCGTCTGTGGTCGGGTAGTTGGTTATCATTGAGCTTCTAGTCTCCGGCTAACCGTTCCTTCACTACTTTGCGTTGACGGCAGAAGATTCGATTCACAGGTCCCCGGATCACCAGATAGGGCACGATGGCGAGAATGATGGCGACCAGCACTGCCTCGCCTGGATAGACGGTCCACCTGTGCTCGATGAGCTGATAAACCACGTCGAGCACGATCGCAAGGATGAACACTTTGCCTACCGACTTCCAACCGTTCTTCATCATCGATTCGCGTTCACCCTTGTCGGTGAAAAGGCCCCAGAAATAGGGTGGCTTGCACTCACGAGAGTCTCTCAATCCATCCCGGATTGCGAAGAAGGTGGCCATCCCCGGCTGAAGAAGGAGGCGAAAATGCATGGGACCGGTAACCCGAGCGACGAGGTTGTCCAGGACGCGCGCAATGGTGTGATCCATAATTCTCCTCTCAGGCCGTCGCTTCGGAGCTGGCAGTCTGCGCCCGCTCCCACGGCCAACGGCCTTCCATCTCTACCGCGAGAGACCAGCTCAAGAAGGTCCGGGTCAAAATAACCGCGGCTAAAATTCCGATATTTGTAAATGTAGGCGCCAAAGTGACTGTGCGAATTACATCCGCGGCAACCAGGAACTCCAACCCCAGCGACAGCGCTCTGCCCAAAGAAAGCTTGTATCTTTCATAACGGTTGGTGGCTCGCTGGCGCGTATGGATAAGAAAGAGGACAGACGCCCAGAGAAATGCGCCTACGACGAGCGCGACAGCCATCGCTTCTATGGTTATGGCCCCCACTTCGATCAACCTGCGAGCGGTATCCATGCTTTTTGCGCTTCTGCGTCACCGTTTCAATGTTGTGGAATGCTTCCTGGATTTTGCTTCTCAAGTTCACACCTGTCGCAAGCGGCTGGAAACTGTCACTTGCGACAGGTGTGAGCAATCGCCCCCTGGAGTTTATGGGATCATCCCGCATGCAAACATTTTGTTGGCAATCGGGGCTGCCACTTTATTAATGAACTCGGCCCGCATCTCCGGATTGCTCTTGAGAAACTGTATTACCTTCACTTCCTGCTCGGAAGGCGGCTGTGGGTTCGCTTTCTTCTGCATCAGCTCCTGGCAGGGCGTGCTCTGGTACTTCTGAATGACTTTGGCAGCAACCTTATCCAGGATTGGGTGCTGATCTTGCGCGTAAGATCCTGTTGCGAGGGTTAGCACCAGTGGCGAGATAAATAAAACGATCCTGCTCAAACGACGTAGCTTCATGATTTGTTTCTCCTCTGTTTGGAAAACTGAACGCCCATATGGACAGTACTCCAATTAACAGTATGGGAGAACGGCGGCGTTGTTCCTCCGCCGGAGGGGACTCCTTGTCACGGTGTTCCACAATCGTGATCCACGGCGCATCAGCCCCTTCTCCCTCCCACTAAGCGCCCAAACAGCTCACGTGCTTTGGCGGGGATGTTGGCTTTAAGTGCGAAATGCCGTACCAGCTGCGTCTTGTACCCGCGTTGGATAAAACCCTGAATAACCGCGGGTTTAGGGGAGCTTCTGGTCCAGCCCGGTTCTGCAGCAGGTTCCTGCTGGCGGCCGCCTCGGGAAGAAAGTCTGCGAAAAAATGCCTCAGCGGACGATGTTCTCTTCTCTTGGCTCACGACTGGTCTCTCACCTCGCCGTTCATTCCCAGGCTGGCTGCATCGTCACCACACTTGCCCTATACGCGACCAGTTAAGGATATTGTTTGAACATCTTCTGGACGGCTTTGGTTACGGCCTTCGAGTTCTTGTCGCCACTGTTGCTTAGCGTATTCTGGGCCATGCCGCGCCAAACCAGTGACTTGGTCTTCGCGTCGTATATATCGACAATCATGGTGCCTATCACGTTCTGCTCTGGAGTGATTCCGCCCATTCCACCGCCAATTCCGCGCATGCCCCAGGCGCTATAGGAGGTCTGCTGTTGCATGCCTCCGTTTCCAGTGACGATAAGGTCGGGGTTTTGAGACTCTTGTACCTGTTGCAGACCCTTGCCCTGCAGTGCCGAGGCGATGTCGGACTTGGCTTGTTGGGCCAGTATCGAGTTCTGGATTTGGTTAGCGTTGTGAGAACCCCAGGCGTAGGTGTGGTACTGCGAAAAGTCCTGGCTCCGGTTGTAATTGACTGAGACTGTCTGCCCGAGGGCAACCGCGGACGCAATGCATGCAAGCATGGCGCACATTGCATATTTCGTCTTCATAATCGTCATCCTCTTCTCAGGAGTGCCGCCGACACTCATTTTTACTATGATCATTCACCCGGCGCGGACTCTCTGGCTACTGTCACTAGTGACAGGGATCGAACCGTTCCTGCGGGACCCACCACAGTATTCGGTCCGATCTGCCAATGATTGAATGTGGTGACGGGGCGCCTGCCGGACCCTGTTGAGGATGGCCAGTACATGCGCATCACCGACAGAGTCCGAGCTCCTGAACCTTGCGATGAGCGGCCCTTGTTGAGTTTCTGCGAGGGGAGTAGCGCCCGAAGGAGTCGGCTAGAGTTGCTCCGTCGGCTCCATGTGTCGCGTCCGAACTGGCTTCCTGGCCAGAAGTTGTGGCAGCAACGCTCCCGCCACAACTACATGCAGAACGACACCGGGCCACAGCATGAAACCGTGGAGGGTTGTGGCAACGGCCGTCCACGCTAATAAAGTGGCTGCGCCGAGGTTGTAGGCAAACAGGCCCATCAGAATACTACGGGACGGTTGTGTCGACGCAGAGGGAAGACAGGCAATTCCCAGTGCAAACAGCGCGACCCCGACAAGATGCCCAAGTGGGACGCCTGCCCCTTCTGTTCCAACCGCGAACAGTAATCGGCACACCATGTCAGGCGAAATAATGAGCAGGATGCCCACAATAATTTCAAGCCAGGCCGCCGCTGTTACGACCACTTTCGGTGTCATTAGGTTCTCCCTTGGCCCGATCGAGGGGGATCATGCGCTCGCTCCAGTTAACGCAATTGCAGATTTTGTGGAAACTGTCACTTGCGACAGGGCGTTGTGCGCTAAAGTGATTCGCTAAAGTAATTCTTGATTGTGCGAAGATCCTGACTGCGGTCGCAATTGACTGAGGCTGCACACCTATTTACCAGCAGTCATTCTCGTGGGGAGCACGCAGAACGCTGACGGAGATGTTTGCCACCATCCTTAAGGTGAGGCACTCATGTCAGATTGGACAACTAGCACTGTTGCTAGTTGGCCAACGAAAAAGCGGGAGATGCGCTCGTGGGGCTTTGACCGTATTCGCCCGCGGAGGCGGCGCCACCGACGAAGGGGCGTCAGAGACCATCCTGGCGTTCGGATGGCGTGGCGGCCACATAAATTTGCTGGGGAGTTTCCAACCAGTTCACACCTGGAATTGACAACAGACGGTGTGGCAAACACGCCCGGGCCAGCGATTTTTCTGTGCGGACTGACAGTTTTGCCAGTATCCGAGGGTGGCACGATCCTTCTACCCTTGGCCTTCAGAGAAGTATGTTTACAGAGGCGCAGTTTCTGGCGCTCAACTAAGGAGAAACATGAAATCTCTGGAAGAACATGTCGCGACGGTAGGCGTTTCACCGCAGGAGGTCCGTCAAATTGCCAGGGAAGCATACATTTACGGTTTTCCTCTCGTTACCAATTACGAGACGCTCCACAAGCAGGCCTTAGATACGGCCGGCCCCGACTACCGGGCGCCGTTCAATATAATTGCGAGCTTGGCGAACGTTGCAACTCCTGACGACAAGTTCGTTGTCACTCCGAACTCCGACACCCCATATTCGCTCCTTTGGATGGATTTACGTGCCGAGCCTCTCGTTGTCACCATGCCCAAGATCGAGACCGGCCGCTATTACTCGGGCCAACTGATCGACCTGTACACCTTCAACTTTGCTTACATCGGCACGCGCAGCTATGGCAACGACGGCGGTGATTTTCTCGTTGCTGGCCCGGGCTGGAAAGGGGATACGCCCAGGGGAATCAAGTCGGTATTTCATTGCGAAACGGAGTTCGCTTACATCCTCTTCCGGACGCAGTTGTTCAATCCCGATGATTTAGAAAAAGTTAAGCAGATTCAAGCTGGCTACAAAACGCAATCCCTCAGCCCGTATCTAGGTGGACCCGAACCCACCGCTGCTCCTGCGGTCAACTGGCCTGCGCCGGCCCCGAACATGCTTACTTCCCCTGCGCTGTTCAGCTACCTGAACTTCATGCTTCAGTTCTGCCCCACCAATCCGTCAGAGAAGACTTTGATGGTACGATTCGCCAAACTCTACATCGGTACGGGAAAAACCTTCGATTTCGCTAAGCTCCCGCCTGAGTTGCAAAAGGCGGTGGCGGATGGCATTGCAGATGTTGCGACAGATGTTGGCGCGGTGATGAAACGAATCAATGCCGGAGAAGTTATTAGCTCCGACTTCTTCGGCACGCGAGAGTTCTTGAAGAACAATTACCTTTACCGTTTCGTAGGTGCCAAGCTGGGACTCTACGGCAATTCTGGCGAGGAGGCCATTTACCCTCCCTATTTCGTCGACAGCAACCATCATCCCCTCGATGCTGCAAAAGCCCGTTACACGTTGCACTTCCCGAAGGGCCAGCTACCGCCGGCCAAGGCTTTCTGGTCACTCACCATGTACGACGGCAAATCCCAGCTCCTGGTGGCCAATCCTATCCATCGCTACCTGATCAACTCCACCATGCTGGAGTCGCTCAAGTATGCCGCTGACGGTTCACTCACCTTGTATATACAGAAAGACTCTCCCGGGCTCGCGGAGCAGTCAAACTGGTTACCGGCGCCGGATGGCCCTTTTTACGCAATCATGCGCATTTACATACCCGGAATAGAAATGCAGAACCGCACCTGGGCGACGCCTCCGATGGAGCCGGTCCCTTACAACTAAGGAGGAGAAAACATGGCCACCACAGGAATAGAAGTGACTCCCAAAAGTACGGAGCAGATCGCCCAACAGGCATTTACCTATGGTTTCCCAATGATCATGAACTACGGTGTGATGTACGAGTATGCCGTGGACATCAAGTCTGGCCAATACAAGGCCCCATTTAATCAAATTTCCAACGAAGCGAACGTGTTCACGCCGAAAGACACCGCGGTCATCACCCCCAACAGCGATACGCCGTATTCCATGTTGTGGATGGACCTTCGCGCCGAACCTCTCGTCCTCTACGTGCCGGAGGTGGAGAAGGGCCGTTACTATTCAGTTCAACTCATCGACCTCTACACCCATAATTACGGTTACATCGGCAGCCGCGCGACAGGCAACGGCGCGGGTTGTTACATGGTCGCGGGACCGAACTGGCAAGGCCAAACACCCGGTGGTATCGAGAAAGTGTTCCGGTGTGAGACTCAGTTCTCGGCGGTGGCCTATCGGACCCAACTCTTCGGCGCCGACGATATTGACTATGTGAGAAAAGTGCAGGCCGGATACAAGGCCGAGGCTCTCTCTCAATTCCTCAAGCAACCAGGTCCAGCGGCAGCACCGCGGATCGAGTTCCCTAAGATCGACAAGGCGCTCGCTAGAGCCAACCCATTCGGCTTCCTGAACTTCATTCTGCAGTTCTGCCCTGCTGTACCGCAAGAGAGCGCACTACGCGCGGAGTTCGCCGAGATCGGAGTTGAGGGTGGCAAAGCTTTTGATGTTTCGAAACTGTCCGCGGACCAGAAGGGGGCGCTGGTCGCGGGAATGAAAAGCGCGATGGAGAGTATCGAGAACAAAAGCGTCACTCTGGGTACAAACGTAAACGGCTGGCGGATTGGCCTGAACAGCGGTAACCGCGCCTTCTATGACGGTGACTGGCTGCGCCGTGCTGGAGTGGCACTTGCAGGCATTTATGCGAACGATTCTGAGGAAGCGCTCTACCCTGTCACCCATACAGACAGCGAAGGTGCCAAGCTTGATGGCTCAACGAGTCGCTATACGCTCACATTTCCGGACGGGCAACTTCCGCCTGTCAACGCGTTCTGGTCGTTGACGATGTACGACGCAAACACCCAGCTTTTGGTCGACAATCCGGTTAATCGATATCTAATCAACTCGCCGATGCTGTCTGGCCTGGAGAAAAGCAACGACGGTTCATTGACCCTCTACGTACAGAAAGACTCACCCGCCGCAGACAAGGCATCGAACTGGCTGCCGACGCCGAACGGTCTGTTCTACATGGTGATGCGACTCTACTGGCCCAAGCAGGCAGCACTCGACGGGGGGTGGAAGCCGTTGGCCGTTCAGAAGGTGCAGCAGTAGGCTCGTGAATCAGACAGGACGCTCGGGTGGGCGGCTCAACATGAACATTAGATCCGTCCGTACAACTTGCCGTTTTCCTCCCGGATAACCACCACCGATTTAGCCTTACCTGTGACGTCGTCCAGGGTTTTCCACTGGCCGACGGGTGAATCCATCGACGTGTCTTGCGCCGATTTGCGCCCCGGCCTCCGGTAGTCAAGGGCTGATCTCGCTTTTATTTTGGTAGAGACCAAACGCGATACCGGTACCGAAGTAGTCGTACTGCAAACGGGTCATTGACGCGGCTGAGCAAATTGTTACTTTTCAATACATGAAAAGCTTGGCGCTTATGGTCTTGTTAACTTCCGCGGCATTCGGTCAAACCGCCAAGACCGGCATAGCCATCCACTGCACCTCGTTGCCTGGAGATGTAGTCGGAGGTCAGCTTTGCAGTGCGCTTCGACTCGCTGTGGCCGGCAGTCCACGATTTGAGGAGGCTGTTACAAACCCTCAAGGATGGCAGCTCAGGCTAGCTACGATGGCGATCGATGACAACAAAGCCACAGCAGTCTCGATGACCCTGGTCTATCACGCGATGTATGTCGTGAATACTGTCCAGGTTTGCGGCGGATCCGTCATCTCCGATTGCGCTCAAGGCATGCTGTCTGATTCCGAGGAGCATATAAAGGGACTTGAAAAGGCCGTCAAAGAGCGGATAGCCAAGCAGCAGATTCCCTGAGGTCTGGACCAAATGCTGCTTTGCTCCCCGAGCCTGAAGTTGAAGCACGAGGGTGAAGGGACCAGAGGGAGAACCCAGTCACAACGAACGGCCCAAGTCTAAGGTAGATCGGACCCGATGTTGGAAATAAGAATATGCGGTGCCACAATAGGTTTCTGTCTTAGTCCCCATGCTCTTCAAGGCTCTTTCCAATCGACGGAGTAGATATCCTGGGTCCCGATATCTCTGAGTAGAAGCAAAGAATCGTCCGGATCCAGGCCCAGCCATGGGCCGATGTTGCCTGTGGTCGGAAGGTTTGCCAGATCCGCAACCTGCTCGACCTTCTGATCAGTGATCCGAACTCTCAGCACAGCCGGATTGTCCAGCCATCGTAGGAAGTAGACATATTGTCCGTCCCTTGACCAGTTCGGGAAAGCAGCTCGTACTTTCACAAGTTGCGACCATTTCTGGGTTTGGAAGTCGAAGAGAACCAGGCTCAGCGAGTCCGACGGCATCGCCACAATGTATCTTCCATCCGGCGACCAGCGCGCGGAGTACAGGCCACGGGAACCAGCTAGCGTGGAAATGTGCCAGGTATGCAAGTCGAACACATGGATGGCTACATTCTTGTCATCGGGCACGCCACTCAGGAGAATCTTGTCACCGTCCGGTGACCAATTGGGATCCATTTGAGGCTCAGGATCTTCAGGCAGCATTTGCTGCGGGCTGCCCCCGTCAGCGGAAACCAGGTAGACCCTTCTTAGTTTGCCGGCTGAATAGTCAAAGAATGCAATTTTTTTGCCGTCGGGCGACCAGCGCGGCGATGCTGCCAACAAAGGAGAGAAGCTGAGCTGTATTTTTTCGCTGCCATCCCGCTTGCTTCGCCAGAGGATGCTTTCCGGGTAGGAGACGTACGCCACCCACTGGCCGTCTTTGGAAAAAGCGACGTCTTCGGCAGAGATGCCCGAGAGAAAGGGCGTGAATTCGCCCGACCCGGATTCGCGGCTTTCAAGTTCGCCGCGGTACGACCGGCCTACAGCGAAAAGCTTCTTGCCATCTTTGCTGGGAATGGGCGTGAACAAGTGGAGCGGGCTCGAAGTCAACTGGATCGGCCTGCTGGCGGATAGCTGCAGAAAGGCTCGCTTTTCAGGGAGTGTCCAAATCTGTCCCTGAGATTCGAAAACGAAATATTTTCCGTCCGCCGTCCATTTCCCACAGCATTCGTCTGGAGGATTGTGCCATCCGGGAAACAAGGGACGCAGATTCGTCCCCTGCGCCGAAACCTCCCAGAGTGAATTCGCGCCCGTCTTGTCATCGATCAAAGTAAACCTTATTTTGTCTTGCGTGGGTGACCATGCCGTATAAAAGCTTCGACCTACGAGCGAGACTAACTTTCGCGGTTCCGTCCCGTCGCTCTTGGCCAGAAACAAGTCGCTTCCATCGGCGTAAACCAGCATCCGGCTATCCGGCGACCACGCGGCATCCTGCCCGACAATTGAGCCCAATCGGCGGAGCGAACCCCCGAGAATTGGAAGTCTCCAAAGCTCACCTCTATACCCCGTACCCTGGTTGTCCTTGACGAGAAGTTCGTCTCCATTCTGCGAGACGTTCAAAGGGAGAATCGCTCTGGAACCAGTCGGAATTGGAACCGGCTCGCCACCCAGGGTTGACATCTGTGTAATGCCGACGGAGGCGTTGTAGACAGTGGGTCTCGCAAAACCAAGATAGAGCCGCGAACCATCGGTGCCGACCAGGGCTTTCGGCTGACCGTCGTGAGTGAGTTGGACGTAATTTGAGACCTCCGGCACGGGCCGGGGCCGCGTCAGGAGAAAGGCCAGCAGCACGGCGATTATCAATACCCCCGCAATGGGAATCAGCCACTTAGGGAACAAACCTGGCGCGACTGGTTTGGGCTGACCGTCCGCGGGCATTGCCGTCTCGCCGCGGTGCGAAGGGCTCTCGATTGTCCGGGACCCTGAAGAAGGTCCGACGTAAGAACCAGCAGCTGTTGCGTCTGGCAGCTCTGCCGAATTGTGCTGCAGCCTTTTCAGGTCGGCGCGAATCTCCCCCGCATGTTGGTAGCGCTGCTCCCGGTCCTTTTCCAGAGATCGATCGATAATCCGCGCTAATCCGTCCGGAACATCGGGATTCAACCGCACTGGGGCGATTTGGACTTGCTGCACGACGGAAATCAGAAGCTCCCCGGTGGTATCCCCCGGGAAGGGGGAGCGGCCAGTGCAGATCTCGTACAGCACAATGCCGAAAGAGAAGAGATCAGAACGCGTGTCGAGCTGTCTGCCGAGCGCCTGCTCGGGAGACATGTAGGCCGCCGTGCCCAGTGCGGCTCCAAGCCCGTCAGTAAGCTCCTGCCGCTCCCGGGAAGATTCTTCAGCTCCGGCGAGTTCCTTGACGGGCAACCTCTTCGCCAGACCGAAGTCCAGAACCTTGACGTTGCCGCGTTTGGTCACAAAGATATTCGCCGGCTTGATATCGCGGTGAATGATGCCTTTCTCGTGAGCCGCTTCCAAGGCATCCGTGATCTCGATTGCTATTTCGATCACTCGATCGATGGGAAGCGGGTCCCCCTGCATCAACTGCTTCAGACTCTCGCCATCCAGGAGCTCCATAGCGATGAAAGTTCGCCCGGCTTCTTCGGCAATCTCATAGATGGTGCAAATGTTGGGATGATTCAGGGCGGAAGCAGCGCGCGCCTCCCGGCGAAAACGCTCCAGTGCGGCGCCGTCGTGCGCGAAGTTGTCCGGCAGGAACTTGAGAGCAACAAACCGGTCAAGGAGCGTGTCTTGCGCCTTGTAGACCACGCCCATACCGCCGCCGCCGATCTTTTCTAATCCGCGGTAATGGGAGATGCTTGCATCGGTCATCGTAATCCGCCCGCAAACAACAGCATCCGGCGTCCACAATCATAGCCCGTCATAAAGTTATTGAATGTGTTAGCTAGCGCCGGTCCCAGCTTGCGGGAAGGGCCGGGAGGTATTTGCACCCGGTGGTCAAAGACTGGATCAGAGCGACTGCCTAGCACTTTTACTAGTTCCTGATTGCCACTCTGTCCTTTAGCCTTTAGCCGATACGAGGTCGAAATAATCGAGCCTTTAAACAAGTGATTTAACGAAGAGCTAACGCTCCAGTCACCATCCAGACTCTTTTCCTGGTTATCTTGATTGCCGCCGGCACTTCACGAGCTCCTGCGAGTTCAGTTTAGCGCGAAAGCCATTGCGTCTTGTTAAGGAGGCAAAAACCAATGGTCAATTCATGCGGTCAGCAAAGAGGGAAGAGGCATGCTGTCCAGACCCACACCTCCAAACTATCCCGACGACTACTTTCGTTCCTATCCTGTCTATTCCTCGATAAGTGATTCGGAATGTGGAGACAACGCCAATTACAATTCGCTGCAAGTGACGTTCAATCGCCGCATGTGGCGCGGTTAACTCAGCTCTTGGTATGGTCACCGGGGACCGAGGTCCCCGGATCATGCAGCTAGCCTTGCGCCTTAACTTCTACCGCAGACCTGTTTCCTAATTTGTGATCTCTACGCGCAGATCGGTGCTCTTCAGGGCTCTTGCCAATCGAGAGAATAAATATCCTGGGTCCCGATGTCTCTCAGTAGAAGCAGGGAATCGTCCGGCCCCAGACCCACCCATGGGCCGATGTTGCCAGTAGTCGGAAGTTTGGTGAGATCCGAAACCTGCTCCACCTTGTGGTCGCTGACCCGAACTCTCAGCACAGCCGGCCTGTCCAGCCATCGTATGAAATAAACATACTGTCCATCTCTTGACCAGGTCGGGAATCCAGCCCTTTCCCTCGCGAGTTGCGACCACTTCTGAGTCTGGAAATCAAACAGCACCAGGCTCAGAGAATCCTCCGGCATCGCCACGATGTACTGGCCATCCGGCGACCAGCGAGGTGAGTACAGGCCTCGGGAACCGGGCAGCGTGGAAACCTGGTGACTATACAAATCGAGCACACGGATGGCGGAACTATTATCAGTGGGTACGCCACCGAAGATGATCTTGTCTCCTTCCGGCGACCAGTCCGGATCCTGCTTAGGCTCAGGATCTTCGGGCAGCAATTGCTGGGGAATGCTGCTGCCGTCGGCCGAAACCAGGTAGACGTCTGCTGGTTTGCCAACTACGTAGTTATAAAACGTAATCTGCTTGCCGTCGGGCGACCAGCGCGGCCACGCGGCCACAAGCGGAGAGGAGCTGAGCTGTATCTTCTCGCTGCCATCCGGCTTGCTTCGCCAAAGAATGCCTTCGGGATAGTAGACGTAGGCCACCCACTGGGCATCTCTCGAAAACACAGCACCGTCAGCCGAGATGCCCGAGAGAAAGGGCGTGAAACGGCCCGACTTCAAGTCCCTGCGTTCAAGTTCGCCGCGGTAAGTGTGGCCCACCAGGAAAAGCTTCTTGCCATCTTTGCTGGGAACGGGAGTGAATAGACCGAGCGGGCTGGACGTCAACTGGATGGGCTTGCCGGTAGCTCGGTGAAGAAAAGTACCTTTTTCCGGGAGAGCCCAGATTTGCCCGCGAGATTGGAAAACGTAGTATTTTCCGTTGGCTGTCCATTTCCCGCAGCATTCGTCCGTGGGATTGTGCCATCCGGGAAGCAACGGGTGTAGATTCGTCCCTTGCGCTGAAACTTCCCAGAGCGAATTCCCACGGCTCTGGTCATCGAGCACGGTAAACCTCAACTTATTTCCCGCAGGTGACCATGCCGGATAAAGGCCTCCCCCGCGCAGTGAAACTAACTTTCGCGATTCGCTCCCATCACTCTTCGCCAGGAATAATTCGCTTTTGTCGGCGTAAACCAGCATGGCGCCATCGGGCGACCAGGCAGCGTCCTGCCCGATGAGAGCGCCCAACCGGTGGGGTGAACCTCCGAGGATGGGCACTCTGAAAAGCGGACCGTCAACCGCGGTGGCGGAGCGGTCTGAGGCGAGAACGGTGCCGGAACGGTCTTCGGCAAGAAGTTGGGCTTCATCCTGCGATACGTCCAGAGGTCTGATGGCACCGAAATCCGGGAGAATTCGGACCGGCTCGCCGCCGGAAATGGAAACTTGCGCGATGCCCTCGGAGGTGTTGCTCCCAAGTTCAAAAAAGAGCCGTGAGCCATCGGTTCCGACCAGGTTCTTCCACATGCCGTCATGGGTGAGCTGGACGTAATTTGATACCTTGGGCACTGGCACCGGGCGCGTCAGGAGAGAGGCCAAGAGTACGGCGGCAACTATCGAGAACCATGCAATGGCTACCAGCCACCGCCGCTGCAAAGCTGGCACGGCCCGTGTGGGCTGACCGTCTGCGGGCGGCCCCGTCTTGCCACGCTCCGGAGGGTGCTCGAATATCCGGGACCCTGAAGATGGGTGCCCCGGTGGTTCAATTTGAGATCGAGGAGAGCGAGCATTTTGCACCTCCGTCGAGTTGCGCTGCAGTTGCTTCAACTCGGCGCTGATTTCCCCCGCATGTTGATATCGAAACTCCCGGTCCTTTTCCAGGCAGCGATCGATGATTTTCGCTAGCCCCGCCGGGACATCGGGATTCAGCTGCGCTGGAGTGATCTGGACTTGCTGGACGATCGAAATCAGAAGCTCTCCGGTCGTATCTCCTGCGAAGGGTGAGCGGCCTGTAGTCATCTCGTAGAGCAGGATGCCGAAGGAAAAGAGATCAGTACGCGTGTCGAGCTGCCTGCCGAGCGCCTGCTCGGGAGACATGTAGGCCGCTGTGCCCAGTGCGGCTCCCAAGCCGTCAGTTAGCCACTCCGGCGAAGATTCCCCAGCTCCGGCGAGTTCCTTGACGGGTAACTTCTTCGCCAGCCCGAAGTCCAGAACCTTGGCGCTCCCGCGTTTGGTCACGAAGATATTTGCCGGCTTGATATCGCGATGGATGATGCCCTTCTCATGAGCGGCTGCCAGGGCATCTGTCATTTCGATCGCAATTTCGATCACCCGATCAATCGGAAGCGGGCCCCGCTGCATCAAGTGCTTCAGAGTCTCGCCATCCAGGTACTCCATGGCGATAAACGTTCGCCCGCGTTCTTCGGCGATCTCATAGATGGTGCAAATGTTGGGATGATTGAGCGCCGAAGCAGCACGCGCCTCACGCCGGAAACGCTCCAGCGCAGCGTCATCGTTCGCGAAGTTGTCCGGCAGGAACTTGAGAGCGACAAACCGGTCAAGGAGGGTGTCTTCTGCCTTGTAGACCACGCCCATGCCACCGCTGCCGATCTTCTCTAATCCGCGGTAATGGGAGATGCTTGCATCGGTCATTGTTAGCCGTCCGCAAACAACTGCACCCGGCGCCCACAATCATAGCCTAGTCCCATAAACGTCATGGAATGTGTTAGCTAGCACCCGTCCTGCGTGCGGGAAAGGCCCTACAGGTTGGTTGGACGGATCGGGGCGGAGGCCGTGATTCTCGTGCCTTGGCCAGGGCGGGACCAGATTTCGAATTCGCCGCCAATCAGATGAATGCGCTCACGCATGCTGATCAATCCCAGCCCCGCCGCGAGCCTCGCGGCCTCAACATCGAAGCCGGCGCCTTCATCGTGTATCTCCAACCTGAGATTGTCGTCTGAACAAGTCAGTCGAACCGTGATGCTCTTCGCACGGCTATGCTTCATCGCGTTATGCATGGCTTCCTGCAATACCCTCAGAAAGGCCAGCGCTGTTATGCTATCCAATTTCACATCAAGTTCATCGCAGGAACAATGTATCGGGACACGTAGCTGCTCCGAGCACTCGCGGCAATGGCCCTTGACTGCGACAGCCAGGCCGAGCAACTCCAGCTTCGAGGAGTGCAGGTTGTGCGAGAGGTGACTCACCTTGTCGATAATAGTTTCCAGCTTGACGGATAGATCTTTCAGACTGGCGTGCACCATATCAGGATGGCCAGATACTGGCTGGCCTGCGCGGAGCATCTGAATCTTTAACACCGCCAGCGACTGCCCAATGTCATCGTGAAGCTCTCTTGCAATGCCCGTTCGGTTCGCCTCTTGTGCATTGATCATCCTGCGGCTCAAGTCGTCACGCGCCATTTCAGCGTCGCGCAGTTCCTGCTCGGCCCGCTTGATAGAAGTAATATCGGTGGCGACGGCAGTCAGGCTCCGCGGCACGTTTGTCATTTCGTTACATACCAATGAAAAGACCATGTTCACCCAGACTGGTTGTCCAGCTGCTCTCACGGTAGTCATGTTGGTCGCGTATTGGGATATCTCGCCGCCGATAAGCCGGCCGAGACCGTCCTCGCACTCAGGCCATGATTCCTCCGGTAGGAAAAACTCCTTCAGGCTTCTCTGCAGTATATTTCTCTCCGGGTGGCCGATAAGTTCACACATCTGCTTATTTGCACTGAGCAGCTCGCCATCAACGGTCAATTGAGCCACGCTGGCGGCCAAATGTTCAAATGCCTTGCTCCAGGTGCGCTCTTCCGCGTAGAAATCTCGCTGTGCCTGAGAATTGTGGTTGAGCATACTCGTGTCCTTGCGGATATAACAAGCCGCACTGGCATTGCCCGAACAGTATATCGAGTAAGCTCAGTCCAAGCATGCGTGAACTTCTTCTGGATCAAAACTAGCACTTTTGCTAGTATGCAGCCGCCTGTTCGCAGGACTAGCGTTCCAACCCACTTCCCGAAAATGATCCAAGCAAAAAGCGACAGCCAACCTTGTCCGCTTTCCACGCTCTCGTCATCAATTTTAGAGTGATTCAGAAACAGAGATGCGTCCCTGCAGGGCCTTATGGATAGCTGGGACCAGATCGGTGAAAAGGCGATGCTTGACTATGTAGTCGCAGCCGCCGGCCGAGAACGCCGCGGCCATAAAGTCTGGATCTTCATGCATGCTTAAAAAGATGATCCTGGCTCGGCAATGGGCCGTCTGGAGCTGCCGGGCAGCTCGAATCCCATCGAGAACGGGCATCGAAATATCGAGGATGATCGCATCAGGATCCATACTCAGAGTGGCATCAACAGCTTGACTGCCGTCTGCGAATGAGCCCAGAACCTCGAACTCCTCAACAAGAACCTGGCGAATGCATGCGATTATGTGCCGATCATCATCGGCAAGGACTACTCGAATCTTGCCCATACTGGCTTCCTTCGTCGAATACAGGCAACAAAACCGAGCGTACTATGTCGATTGTCAGCTGGGTTAAAGCCACTTGGCTACTGTCACATGGGACAGTGGATGGGGAACCGCTTGTCGGCTTCGCCCCCTCTCCAGGACGAACTCGCCCATTTCGACGTTAATTGTTCTGGAGGAAGAGCGGAAACTGTCACTCGCGACATGCGTGGAGGCACCGCTGGCGGTCATCCGCAGTGCGCTGGCCGTCATCCTTGGTTTCCTCGACTTCTCTTCTCACCCGTGCAAGAGTTGGTTTCGGGGAGACAGATCGAAATATCTTTCCTTCGAGATCCTGTCACCGCCCCACTCAAGTGCTTCACAGAATCCTCCTGGAACAAATACCGATGTGTTAGTCACAGTCCAGCTTTCAACCGTGTCCAGGAGGAAGATAGCAACGGCTTCCTCATTCGAGTTCAGAAGGACCAGACGGTCACCATAGACGTCAGCGCTCGCGGCGGTCATATGCTGGGTGCCGAGCTGGGGCGGTGCAAATTGGACTATGTATGTTTTGTCAGTCATAAATATTCACCTTCATCTCGATATGATTGATCGGACCCAAACGTTCGATCAGAACAACAGCAGTAAATTACTGGCCGACAGCGAAGCTTACAACTGTCTCCTGCGACAGGTCGAGTCAATGAACTCTATGTAATCCCTCGCTCATACTGCTTGAGCCGTTGCACTCGCTGTGAGCTTGGCTGAGAAGTATGCAATGGTGGTGGATACAGCCTTTGTGTTGTGAAGACAAGGTCGCGGTGCATTCCAATCTACTTGACTGCCGTGCATTGCCGGGATGAAGCCTCCGGGGAGATAGTGCATACCTGTCGCAAATGACAGTTGCTGAAGGGCAGCAGCCGTAGTGAACTTGCACAAGCAGCCTCCAAGGTGCTCCCGGCTCCGGCTATGTTCCATGCGGCGGGCGTAAAACTACATCTGTGGCTGAGAGCACCCAGGAACCGATGGTTTGGCAAAAGCATTGAAAGGAGAACAGCATGCCCATACGACACTACTCTAAATACCTGGTCAACAGCATTGTGCTGGTCAGTCTGGCAGTAGGCGGACGCCCAGGCTTCGCTCGAGACAAATATGAAACTATCGATGCCCAGGCATTTGGCACTGGGGATCAACTGGGTCGGAACATCGGTGTGACGTTGGACATCTATGAGTTTTCGACTCCGGCGGACAAGCAGATCCTGGTGCAGGCGTACCAGCAGGGACAGAACAAAGGTTTGTCGAATGCTCTGCAAAAGATGAAGGCGGTAGGGCATGTCGAAATCACCGGCACGCTCGGAAATGACTGCTCTTTCATTCGGGTGATTCCGACACCCACAGGACGCAAAATTGTCTTTGTCACCAGTCGCCAGATTCGCATGGCAGAGGCCTGGACTGACAGCAATTCTATGTCCTTCGATCTGACGGCTGGGATACTGGAATTGAATGATCAAGACAAGAACAAGAGCACGGGCGTTCTATATCCGGCGGCCCAACTCGTGCTGGATAAAGAGGGCGAGTTGCAGTGGGATCTGTTACAGAATCCCTGGCGGCTCTCCGCGCTCAAGGACTGGAAAGGAACAGCAGGTGTCAACTAGCTGGTCGACCGCGTGCGTGTTGTCATAACCGCTGTATGAAACTTGCTGTGACGAGGTGTTCTATGGAGACTCAAAGGCGCATCTTGACGCTTCCTCGCGCCATGATATGTGTGGTTTTGCTGGTGAGCTGCGCGATGGCGCTCGCGCAGAACGATAAGTATGCTTGTACGGAGCCGGACCCGCAGTCGCTATGTAACGCCGGCAACACATGCGGCTCGGATTCGACCCCTTGCGAGGTGGATGTCAAACGCGACGGCAACGGAGCCTCAGCGACACCGGGCATACCCGGCGCGAAAGGCAACAGCACCTTCTGCGTGAAAACCGGCACTACCATTGTCTGGTCGAGTACACAGAAGAATACGGGCTTCGTTGTGGACTTTGGGTCGTCGTCTCCATTCACGCCCGACGATGCGATAGTCGGAGGAGCCAAACATCCGGTGTCGGTCACCGCAATGAAGGCCGGCTGTTACAAGTATTCCGCGGGCGCATGCATTTCCGGGGAAATTCAGGGGATGTGCGGCTCCGGGGCCGCCGAGGCCATTATCCTCGCTCCCGGCACTCACTAAGTATGACGCTCGGTGACAAGCTCTGAGCTTCGCTTGTCACCGGGCATCAAACGATGGAGCTGAAATGACCGCCATGCAAGACAACCGATATGGCATTCTCGAGATCTGTACTGATGCGAGACTTGAATACGTAACCGGAAGCGCCCAAATGGAAGGCAGCATCAGCAAAATCCATGTCTTCGTAGAGCGTCAGGAAGATGATTTTGGCCGGGCAGCCAGCCTGCTTCAGCCGTTTAGCTACTTCAAGGCCATTTACATCTCCTAAAGAGATATCCAGGATGATTACGTCGGGTTGTAGCTTCGCTGCCTGCTCTACGACGGCATCACCGCTCGACAGCGCGCCCGCAATCTGGTAAGTATCCTGCAACATTCCGATGATCAGTTCCAAAAAAGCAGGATTACCATCTGCCAGTAAAAGCGCCGGCGTGGGCACAAACTCCGGTGTGAGTTCGGCTGACTGGAGTCCTGATCGGGAGTGACGGCAGATCTCGCAGGTACGAATGTGGTCGTTCAACGCTCTCCAGGTTTCGTCTGCAGTCTTCTTCGCCTGGTTGTACCGCGTCTGCCCCAGCCGGCTCCAGCGCAACCGAATACCTTCCAGGGCTATGCGAAGCTCGATAGCCGCAGCCCTTCGCGCTTCCTCGCGCAGAAATCCTAAAGGGCAATGTAAATGGTCCATAGTTTCCTTCCGCACCTTTCATTAACCTGATCATTGACGCCATCGTTGCACGACTCAGCTCCTGTACCGGTCCCAAATCTTCCGAGCCACAGCCTGCCCTCAAAGGAAGGAAAGGGGATCGATTCGGAACTGCCGGTGGGGCAGTCCTCAGATGGGTTGCATGGTTGAATGGCATACAGCGATTGCGACACTCACAGCTTGTCGTCGCCGGGAAATAACCTTCAAAACGCCGGCCAGAGGAAGAGGGAAAACCAGCTATTCTTTTGCACTACCCTAGCTTCGTCGAGATACCCATCCGTAACCGTCCTGGAGCCGCTGCTTCAACAGGACTCATACATGTGAAAGATATACGGAAAGTAGGGTTTTTTCGTTGCTCACGAGCAACCAGCAAAGTGGTTTGTGCAATAAACCGCGTGCTGGCTATGGTTGTAGCTCGTTTGCTCTTTCTTTTGTGGCTGTACTGACAGTTTTGCTAGTTTCCTAGCGGGCCTGCCGATCACCATAATTGCGAGTGTCTCTAAAAAGCCTAACCTTCGTAGCGACGCCTTTGCTCCTGTTGTTAACCGTCATCTCCGTCCTTGCGCAGAATCCCGCCAAGAAGCCCGAAGCGTCCGCAGCAAAAAAAGAGCCAGAGATCAAGGAAGAGCTGATTCTTAAGAATGACGACATAATAACCGGGCAGCTGCTGAATTCCACCGGCACAGAGATCAAGTTCAAGAGCGACCTGGCCGGCGAGGTCACGGTGAAGTGGGAAAACGTTAAGGAATTAAAGTCAAAACGTGATTTCGCCGTCGTTCCCAAAGATGTGAAAGATGCCAGAAACAGCGCAATAGTACCGCAGGGAGCGATAAAGATTCGCGAAAAGGGAATCCTGGTGTCTCCTCTACCGATGGCCGAGGGGAAGCCAGGTGCAGCACCGGCCGAGGCTAAGGCGAAGCCGGGCGCAACAACTCCAGAGGCTGCCCCCGAGAAAGAAATACCTACCGCCAAAATTGCAGTGATCGTCGACGATACTACCTATCAGAAAGAAATACACAAGAAGATAGGCTTTAAGTCCGGCTGGGACGGGCACATCACCACTGGCACTTCGATGATCTACGCTACCCAAAACAGCTATCTCTTCCAGGCGGACACAGCCCTTAAGCGGGCGATTCCCACCGTCAATTGGCTGGACCCGAAGTTGCGCACGATTCTCAACTTCACCTTAAGCGCAGGCAGGACGACCCAGCCTGGTACACCGGAGACGATCACCAATATCTTCCACATAGATGGAGAGCGGGACGAATACTTTAGCCGGCGCGGTTACTATCTGCAGGGGCTCTCTTTCGATCACAACTACGCGCAGGGCTTGGTGCTCCAGCAGATCTACGGCATCGGCGTCGGCTCAACCTTGTTTAAAAAGAAGGATTCTGAGTTTGATGTCACGAGCGATCTGCATTACGAGAGGCAGCATTTTAATGCAACCGCGAACGTTTCAGCGCTCAATCTTGACCTGGTTGGATCCGCACTGACCGAGGCATACACGGCGAAATGGGGCAAGCTCCAGTTTGACGAAAAAGTGCTGGCGGACATCGCCTGGAACAACGCGAGCGCCTTCTCTGCGACCGGCAACAGCTCGGTACGGATGCCGGTCTACAGAAGACTCTCTTTTTCTGTATCGACGATCGATACCTTCCTGAATAATCCGCAAGTCGGATACAGAAAGAACTCCTTCCAGCTTACAACTGGCTTCGCGCTGAGCCTGCACTAGATGGGGTCGATCTCTCTAGCAAAATTCCGCAGACCAACCTCGCGCTCATAAAGCTGCGCGTATGCCCTTCGAAGAAGTACGTGCTTCCGCCGTAGGTGCTCCATGTTGTTACCTCGGGTACCTTTCTGCCCAGTTCTGGTAACAGTGGAGTGCGTCAAAAGCTGGTGCCCATGCGGGGTAATCTAGAATGCAACCTATAAGAGCGAGGGAATGACGCGAAGGGGGTATGTTTCGGCTGTAAACCTTGGCACAATATGACATCATGGGGTGCCTCTCATCCCGGCATCCTAATTGCTAGAGAGGTTGTGGAATGGAAATTCCAAACGATCTGAACAAGTTGCTCGCTCAATTGCAGCAGGTGACCAGCCAAACGAATCCGTTGAGTGGGACCTGTGCATCTGGCTCCCGGCCCACTTCCGCTGAGATCGATATGTTTCTGAGCCAGTACGACTTTACCTCCGAAACCGCGATCGAACAGGTCGAGATCTCAAGGGACGGAGTTTTCGAGTGCTACATGTTCGCAGTCCGGCACCGCGGCAGCGACGATCTATCGTTGTTGGCGATGCAGGCGGATCAAACATTGGCCGCGGAGGACATTCAGCCTTCCGAAAGCGGCGAATAGCCGTCTCGGGCATTTCGCAGACCCGAAGCCTTGGGCTACATGCAGCCCCTCTCGACTGTCTTTAACGCAGCCTCGACTTGCGCCAGTATCTGGCCGGCATCTTTTTCAACCATTCCCGCCTGGAGCAGTTTGTAGGAATCCCGTAATCGCCTGAGTGCGGCTGCCAAAGCAATGTTGCTCTCCAGGGTCCACCGAGTCCAGTGCTCAATCTGCGTTTCTATGACGATCTGGGGCACCGTGGAGCCCGGTCTGCCATCAGTCGTTTTTTTCGAGCTGAGAGTTGGCGGAGGCGGGCATGGAACCGCCCGCTGTGGCCAAATTTCCAGCTTCTTGTCCAGCAGAAATATCCTTCGAAAAGCCGGCCAGAAGAAGAGGGAAAACCAGCTGTCCCCTCGCATATCTTTCCTTCCTGTCGAGTTATCCGTCCATGCAGCCGTCTTCGAAGTCATGCTTGAGACGACTCGTTACTCATCTTCCTGAATACGTCAAGCGCGAATTCCAGGTGTGCTTGCGTGTGTGCTGCCGTGACGCAGAGGCGGAGCCGTGCCGAGCCTTGGGGAACTGCGGGGAAGAGGACCGGCGCGGCCAGGATGCCGTGATCGCGGAGCCGACGGGCGAACAGTGCAGTCGTCACCTCGTCCTTCAAAATGACGGGTATGACTGCCGTCTCAGAGAGACCGGTATCATAGCCGAGGTTGCGTAGACCGCCGCGCAGGTACTCGGCGTTCTGCTCGATTCTTGCCACGCGCTCGGGTTCCTGAGCGAGGATAGAGAGCCCTTCGCGGATCGCGGCCACGGACGCCGGGCTCAACGCGGCGGAAAAGATATATGGGGAGGACGCGTGTTGCAAAAAGATGGCAAGCTCTTGCGAACCCGCGACAAATCCTCCAGTGGAGGGAATTGCCTTGGCCAAGGAACCCGTCCATATGTCGACCTCGCTGGCCGCAATGCCGAAGTGTTCGTCGACGCCGCGGCCATGGGCTCCGAGCACGCCGGTGGCATGCGAGTCATCCACGAGCAGGAAGCAGCCATATTTCTTCTTAATCTCGATGACGTCCGGTAGAAGGCAAATGTCGCCGTCCATGGAAAAGATGCCATCCGTAATAATAAGAGTGCGGTTGGCCGGCGGCCCCTTCTCGATCTCTTGCTGCAGAGACTCTGGATCGTTATGCTGGAATCGCTGCAACTGCACACCGGCAAACCGGCAAGCGTCGGTCAGACTACGATGGCAGAGAGCATCCATGATGACTCGGTCGGCCGGTCCAAAGAGTGCTCCGATGAGAGCCACATTGGCTGCATAGCCGGAACTATAGGTGATAGCTGCCTCCGTCCCTCGAAAGGCTGCCAGGTCCCGCTCCATCTGTTGATGCTGATCGGTCGTTCCCGTGAGCAGGCGGGCGCCACCGGTGCCCGTACCGTACTTCTGGATAGCCTCGATGGCCGCTCGATCAATGCGCGGGTCACCGATCAATCCCAGATAGTCATAGGATGACAACATCAGCATAGAGTGGCCGTCGGCCTGGACCTCTGGTCCGGTCCTCGCTTCGAGGGGTATCTGGAAAGGGTAGGCATCCGCATGGCAAGCCATGGCGGTAGTTTCAAATAGCCGCCGTCCGCGAGCATCGATCAGGTCGTTTTTGCCAAACTTCCAGCTCTTTGGCGAGGAGAAATACCCATCGAAAAGCCGCCCGGAGGACGACGGGAAATCAGCTGTTGCTCCTTTCATGCCATTCGTTTCGGTTGAACTGCACGTCGCTACAGCAGTTTTGGAAGTCACCCTGGAAGTCCCTTCTGTCTCAAAAAGCGCATGACTTCAAAGCATTACAAAGAGAAGGCGCCATGGTCGTTGCTCAAGAGCAACCAGGAGAGATTTTGTGCGCAAAAAACCTCTATTCCAGTCTTTTGGGCTTTGGGCATTCAGGAAAGGCTATTTAAGTGACCAAGGAAGCGGAATCTGTAATGTCGTGGCGCAACAGCCGGTCGGGGAGACGAAGCAATACTTTTCCCCGGCGCTTTGTCAGAATTCCCTCGCGTTGCCATGCGTTCAACAGGCGGCTCGTAGTAAACGGAGATATGTTGGCCTCGTTGGCCAACTCCTCATTCCTGACGTCGAGTTCGATTCCTCCGGGGACCTTGTGACCGATTCCGTCGGCGAGGTTAGCCAGTACTTGACCAAGCCGCTGCGGAGCCGAATTGCAGATCAGAGAGGAGTGGGCGGCCCGATACGCGGCCAGATAATCAAAAGAGCTTAACAAAGCGTTATCCATTAACCTCGGAATTCGTTCGCATAGACAGCGGATTATGGTGCGGCTCCAAGCCAGTGTGGTGGTGGCCGTTGTCGCTTCCGCACTGAGGAGGTAATCCACGGGTTCCGCCAGCAGCACCGCTTCGCCAAAGATATCGCGGGGCGCGACCCGAAGAAGCATTACTTTCTGCCCATCCTCGGTCAGAAAGAAACGGCGGGCACGGCCGGTCACCAGCAGATGTAGATGCGCGGCAGGATATCCCTGGTTTACGATTACCGAATTTGCTGCGAAGCGATGCTGGGTTGCGGCCGCCAGAATTGTTCTGATGTCAGGCGCGTCCAGTCCCTCAAAGAATCGTGGTCTCCGCTCTCGTAGAAACGCTCCAACAGCGATGTTCATTTGTCGTCTTCCCTTGAGGGATGCCCTCGAACCGGCTCCGCCAATAGCGTTCCAGCATCACGTGGATGCAGTTTGCACTTCGCCAGGAAACTGGAACGCTTCGCCAACGCGTTGTTCGGTTACTTGCCGCACAATATCATTCGCTCTATCTGGGTCAACGCCTGGGTCTTTGGATTGGTACGTGAGTCGCGCGGGAGCTGCAAACCGGGTACCGGCAGCCTCAACGATTCCAACTATCTTCAATAGGATCTCCTGGCGAATGCCGGTGAACTCACGAAAGTCACCGGTCTTGACAAACGCGAACAACTCCAGTTCGAAAGCCGCGCCGGCGAAACTGGTTACCCGCAATCTTGAGCTTCCAGATTCGACCTCGACATCTTCGTCCAGCATTTTCTGCACGCCGTCCAATACAAACCGTAGTTGTTCAACCTGGGTTTCAATCCGCAACGCGAATGTCTGCTGGAGAAGCAATTTGGGCCGGTTTTTCATGTTTTCGAACTGCATTTGCGCGAGCACGCCGTTAGGAACAACCAGCAGATTCTGATCGAGGGTTCGGAGCTTGAGAGAGCGAAGCCCGATATCGTCAACAGTACCAACTCGTTCGCCGATCTTGCAAAAATCACCGACCTGCACTGCTCTGTCGAGCAGCAACGAGATTCCGCCAATCAGGTTTTCCAATGTTTTTTGTGCTGCAAGCGCTACCGCCAGACCGCCGATACCGAGTCCAGCGAGCGCGGTCGTTACGTTCAATCCAAGGAATGCAAGCGCGGCAAGCAAGGCAATGATCAGTATCCCGACGTGATTCATTCTCTGCATCAGGATCAGGATCGACTCCCCTCCCCTGCGGTGAGTTCGCGCCTGGTTTAATGCATGGCTGAAGCCCTGGTCAGAGAGCCTACTCGCGAGCCACCCGAAACAACCCGCCAGGAGGGCGGCCAGGAAACGAACATAGTAGACGCGATACAAAAGCGGCGGTCCCAGCAGATACACGAATAAGGCGTGCAACAGGATGGCAATCATGCACCTGAGCGGCATACCAAGTGGCGTGTCCCAGACGGAATGGAAGGGAAGTTTGCGCAGCCGGCACCAGGCTCGCCTGGGTGCGCTCAACAGAAAGGTCGATAGCCATGCTAACAACCAGGCAATCGGGATCGACAGCAGCCAGCAGAGCCATTGCCTGGATGACATCCCCATTATCATGGGGCCGCCTAGCAGGGCCAGCCTGATTCGTTTAGCTTCCGTTGGCTTTTCGCTCTGCAGCCGGGCGTAGACCTCGGGGATACTTGCCAGGCTCTCCCGCGAAACCAGCCATATTTTGCCCACGACCGGGTCGTCCACGCGCACCAGGATCACGTTTGCGGTTAAGCCGCCCGCGGTTAAGACACCAGCACGTACCTGGCCGGGTGGAAGCCCCGCTTCCACCGAGCCGTTCGGATCGTCGCTGACCAAGTTGATGCTGCCCTGAAAATTCGGGCTTAGGACCCGAAATTCCTTGGTGAGTTCGACCACGTTCTCACCTGGAGGGAGCTGCAAGAAACGAGCGGCGGTTGCATAATCCCCGATTGCTTCGTATTTCATTAGATTCAACAGTGAACTGCGAGGCGTTTGGCGTCCCAGCGGATCCAGTGGCGCCGCAGGTTCTGCTTTGGGCTCCGGCGCCGGAACTTTAGGAAGTTGGGCAGGCGAAGATACAGCTGAACCTGCGAATAAAAGGACAGCGAAGACCAAGCCAAGGGTGTAGGCAGGCTCGAGCAACCAGCCTACACCCTTTCGGTTGTTTCTCAGCAAGGACATAGCCGGTCACCCGAAAGCTTTATCTTCTTCATCGAGGCTCGCACTTACTCCGACAAGGATTGAGTTGGTTAGTGTGCCACAGCTTCTACCTCTTCGGTATGCTCCTTCGCGAAGGCCCCCGCTCTGCCGGCCTCCAGGAACTTCTGCCCGTCAAGGCGGCCGAAGATCTCGATCAGTTTCCCCACCAAGCCAGTCCATCCGGTCTGGTGCATGGCCCCTAGACCGGCCCCATTGTCACCGTGGAAGTATTCGAAGAAGAGAATGTAATCCTTCCATTGGGGATCAGTCTGGAACTTTTCCGTACCTCCGTACACCGGGCGCCGCCCGGACTCATCCCGGAGGAAGATGCTGGCCAGGCGGTGGGCAATTTCCCGCGCCACCTCGAAAAGGTTCATCAGCTTGCCCGAGCCGGTGGGACACTCAATCTTGAAAGTGTCTCCGTAATAACCATAGAAGGAAAGCAGGGCACGAATGAGCACCGCATTCACCGGCATCCAGATCGGGCCGCGCCAGTTAGAGTTGCCGCCGAACATACCCGTGTCCGACTCAGCCGGAAGGTAATTTACCCGATATTCCTGACCCTGTACATTGACGACAAACGGGTGCTGGTCGTGATATTTGGAAAGCGCCCGAATGCCATAGGGACTGAGGAACTCTTCCTCATCGAGCACGCGCGTAAGAATTCGGCGCAACCGTTCAGGGTTCACCAGTGCAGCGATGCCACGTCCGCCATATCCGAAGTGGCCAGGTCCGGTCGGGTGGATACTTTCGAGCAGTTCGGGCATACGCCGCAAACGTTCACCCATGATCTTGGCTAGTCCAGGTACCCTCTCGCGCTGCCACGGCTCTACGACCGTGGTCGCACATAACGGAAGCAGGCCCACCATGGAGCGAACTTTGAGCCGGTGGGCGCTACCGTCCGGCAGGCGTAGCACGTCGTAGTAGAACCCATCCTCCTCATCCCACATGCCTTCAGGCCCGGTCTGATTGATGGCGCGAGCAATCCAGAGAAGATGATCCGCAAATTTCACTGCCATGTCTTCGTAGAAAGAATCGTGAGATGCTAACTCCACTGCAATCTCTAACATGTTCTGGCAAAACAGCGTGACCCACGCGGTGCCATCGGCTTGCTCGAGACTACCGCCGGTGGGCAATGGCGCACTGCGGTCAAAAACGCCGATGTTATCCAGCCCGAGAAAGCCACCCTCGAAGAGATTGTTGCCAAAGCGATCTTTACGGTTCACCCACCAACTGAAGTTCAGCATCAGCTTGGAAAACGAACGCTTGAGGAACTCTATGTCGCCTTTCCCCGTAGCCCCTTGTTCCGTCCGGTACAAGAAAATGGTCGCCCAGGCATGCACCGGCGGATTCACATCACTGAAGTTCCACTCATAGGCTGGGATTTGACCAGTCGGATGCAGGAAAAACTCTTGCAGCATCAAATCGAGCTGTTCTTTGGCGAAGTCTATGTCTACCGCAGTCAGGGCAATGGTGTGAAAGGCCAGGTCCCATGCCGCATACCACGGATACTCCCACTTGTCGGGCATGGAGATAACGTGCTGATTCAGCATATGGAACCAATCGCCGTTTCGGATGGCTCGCTTGTTCGGTTTCATCGGGTCATTCCCATGCTCCGAGAGCCATTTGTCCAGGTCGAAGAAGAAATACTGCTTGGACCAGAGCATGCCCGCCATTGCCTGGCGCATGACACGGGCTTCATCTTCGCTGAGATTGGACGGGGTGACTTTGCTATAGAACTCGTCTGCCTCGCCTTGGCGGATCTTCAGGGTCGTGGCAAAAACAGTGAACGGATCGCCGATGGCGGCAGGAGGCTTATCACTGAGGCGCAGGCGGATGGTGGCGGTTTTTCCTGCACCCACGTTCAACTGATATTGCGCGGAAGATTTGGTTCCGGTTTTCTGAGGATTGACTCCGTGTTCATTGCCCTGCACCACGTAGTTGTTGATTCCGTCTTTTACGTACGCCGAGACGTTCGGACTGCCAAAGATCCGTTGATTGTTGGTCTCATTTTCCGTGAACAGGAGCGGGACGTCGCCTTCACAATACAGATATCGGTCACCGAGCTCCGCATGAGACGCCACAATCGCCTTCGTGCCCTTCTGCCCTGCAGCCTGTTTGAGACCCGGTTTGGGAGTACCTGGCCACCATGTCCAGGTGTTGCGAAACCAGAGCGTTGGTAGGACTTGTAACTCGGCCGCGTCGGGTCCCCGATTCACCACGGTGATTTGGATCAGCATGTCCTCCGGACCCTGCTTGGCATATTCCACAAAGACGTCGAAGTAGCGGTCTTCAGAGAAAATTCCGGTATCCAGTAGCTCGTACTCCATGTCATGGCGGTTGCGTGCTCTATTCGTCTCGATCAGATTGAGGTAGGGAAACGCTGCTTGCGGATATTTGTACAAGTACTTCATGTACGAATGGGTAGGCGTGCTGTCGAGGTAGAAGTAGTATTCCTTAAGATCTTCGCCGTGGTTCGCCTCGCTATTGGTCAGGCCGAACGCACGTTCTTTCAGAATTGGGTCTTTGCCATTCCATAATGCCACACTAAAGCACAGCAATTGGTTGTCGTCGCTTATGCCGGCGAGACCATCCTCACCCCAGTGATATGCGCGGGAACGAGCCATGTCGTGTGTGAAGTAGTCCCAGGCATTCCCGTCCTGGCTGTAGTCTTCACGAACTGTTCCCCACTGCCGCTCGCTCAGGTAAGGGCCCCACTTCCTCCACGGTGTCTTGGCGACCCGCGCCTCTTCCAATCGGCCTGTTTCAGGATCGTGAATCATTCTGTACCTCTCTCCTCTTGGCTGAGTCGACTCAGCAGTTGTCAGCAGCGTTGGCTAATTGTGGTCTTCAAAACCACCGTGCGTGCAAAGCAATACGC
Organism: uncultured Acidobacteriaceae bacterium; assembly: GCA_963750415.1. Lineage (GTDB taxonomy): Bacteria > Acidobacteriota > Terriglobia > Terriglobales > Acidobacteriaceae > PALSA-350. Next base: position 503,980 of record CAVVQX010000011.1, on the reverse strand, counting down.
GGTAGGTCCCGCGATTGCGAATCGAGTGATTCGCCGAACGTATGGGTCCCAAAGGCCCGCTGGATGATTGCGTTCTCCTGGCCCCAGCGGGTGTTATTCAGGACCGCCCGGCTGCGCCGGCCTTCCTATCGGGAGGTCCACTGGCTGCGCCAGCCTGAATTCGAGCAGTGATTCACTGGGAATCGAGAGCTGTTGTCCCTTCTTGGATGAGGCGACGGCCGTTCCTGCGCCGGCTCCCGCGAGCGCACCAATCCCAGCGCCCTTTCCTCCTCCCGCGAGGCCGCCGATAAGAGCTCCCAATCCCGCGCCTCCGACAACCTTTTTGGTTGTGTTTGAGCCTTCTCCTTTTCCCTGAATCTCGTACGTGCTGGTCATCAAGGGATAAGAGGTTCCGTTGATCACGATGTCAGTGAGCTCCAGGCCCAGCTCCGAACTGCCTTTCATTCGGCCGGCTGATGACGCGGAACCAAGAACGCCATACACACGCGTGCCTCTTCGCGCCACCACCACATCGCCGGCTTGCAGATTTGTCTCCAGGCTGGCGGTGAATCGATACCCCGCCTGTTGTTTGCTGGAGTCGATCGAATCGGTCGTTCGTATTAGGATCCGTGTCCCCGCTGGAACCATGACCCTTTGTGTGTTCTGCGCAACGCCGGTCAACGTCAAAATGGCGGTTGCCAACGCCGTCAGTAGCATCGTCGCCCGAATCATTCTCTTTTGCATTCCTGTCTCCTCTGTTCGGAACCTATGAGCTCTGCCCAACGACCGGCAGGGAAGAATCGATTTGGAGGTCGATAATCAATAGCAATTGGTCTTCAATCTGGACAAAGCGGGCTGCCGTAATTCCACCCAGTGCCTGCTTTACTTTCTCGTAGTAGTTTGCCAAAAGCTCCGATCGCTGTTTGCGGTAAGAAAGTGCCTTTTGAATCAGCTCGTCGGCCTTCTCATCTGTCATCTGGTCGTAGCTATCCGCGTAATCTTTGATGTTGGCCACCCGCTGATCATTCAGCTTGGCCAGTTGCGCGTCGTATTGCTCGTAAATAGGCCAGAACTTCGCTGCATCGGCGGCGCTTAGCTGCATTACCGACCCCATCATCTCGGCTTTCTGCTGTCGGACGTTAGAGCGCAGCAGGTCAACATATGCCTGTATATTTTGCTGATCAGATTTGGACGGCCCGCCTGCCTGCTCAGCAGTCTGACCCCGCGCAGCAGGGGCGAGAACCAGCAACGCGAGTACCAGAATCCAAGCTGTCTCTTGTTTCTTCATCTCTTATCCTCCAGGGGAAAATGTGGGTCAACCACGGTCCACAATGCGGATTTGGTTCGCTCGAAATCCTAGCAGGACGCGATGGGCTCGGCAATGAGTGCACCCCGCGTAATCCACACAGCATACGGTCTGTTTTCAAGAGCGGATACTGTCTCTTGCGACAGGGTGGGCAGGTAAACGCATATTACCCTTTCACGGTTGTTGACCGCCGGGGAAGCAGGACGGCTTGGAAATTACCATTTAGCAACATACAAAGCCTGTTTCTGTGATTGCCTCGGAAGACTTATACACCGCGCCATCTCATCGATCTCGCGGCCCCTGATATTTTCCCTTGCTCCGCTACTAATAATGCTAGGTCCGCATCTTGGGTCGGCGGATTAGCCTTAAAGCTGCTCAGGACCGTCTCCGCCCGAACGGTAGGAGTCGGCGATCGGTTATTCGTTATCGAGTGGCTTATGCAAGAGAAAGCAGTTGTTGTCGAGGGCCTCAGTCGATACTACCGCCTTGCCGGCACCAGGCGTCTCGGGACACGCCGGTCTTTGCTGCTTTGCGTTTGCCTCCTGGCCGCTTCGGGCCATCTCTCTCTTGCCGCGGAGACGTGGAACCTCAACAATGTCTTGGACTTATCGAGCGTTACTGACCGCAGGGTTGTGTATGCCGGCCTAGTACTGATCGTCCTTCAAGCGTTGACGATCATCGGATTGCTGCTGCGGCGAGCGAGGGAACGGAAGAGTGAACTCAGGCTGCTGGAAAGCGAAAAGCGGTTCCGACTGATGGCAGATACAACCCCCGCCCTGGTCTGGATGTGCGATGCGGAAGGGAAAGTCACCTACTTAAACGAGAGACGAATTCACTTCACCGGCCGCGATCCGGCGACGGGTCTGGGGGACGTATGGACGGCGTTCATACATCCTGAGGACGTGCAGAGCGTACTGAAGGCAAACGCATTGGCACTCAAGCGGCGGGAAGGGTTTTCCAAAGAATATAGGCTTCGCCGGCGAGACGGAGTTTACCGATGGATGCTGGATATCGCAGCGCCGCGCATTCACAGCGACGGCTCATTCGCTGGGTTTATCGGCTCTGCAGTGGACATCTCAGACCAGAAACTTGCACAGGAAGCGCTCCAGAATATCGGTGGCAAATTGATCGAAGCTCAGGAAGAGGAACGCGTCCGGATCGCCAGAGAACTCCATGACGACATCTGCCAAAGGCTCGCGCTCCTCTCAATGGAACTGGAACAGGCGGTTCGGGGTTCCAATGGCTCGAATGGTTCCCCGAATCCAAAAATTGAAGAGATTCGGCAACATTGTGCCGAAATCGCTGGAGATGTTCAGGCGTTATCGCACAAGCTCCACTCCTCCAAGCTGGAGTATCTCGGGGTCGTAGCCGCTATCAGAAGCTTTTGCCGGGAGTTCTGCCAGCAGCACGACGCTGTTATCCAGTTCAGCGAAGAGGGTGTCCCAAGCTTTTTGCCCCGGGATATTTCCCTTTCCTTATTTCGAGTTGCACAGGAAGCCCTGCAAAATGCCCTGAAACATAGTGGCGTAAGCCAGTTCCTCGTGAGTCTGCGAGGCACAGCAGATGAGATTCAGCTTGACGTGAGTGACGATGGTACCGGCTTCGACGTTGAAGTAGCACTGCGGGAGAAAGGATTAGGGCTCGTCAGCATGCAGGAGCGAGTTCATCAGGTCCACGGCATCTTGACCATCAAATCGACCGAGAAGTTTGGGACAAAGATTCTGGTCCGCGTGCCATTTGTTGCAGAAACGAAAGCTTCGGCATCTGCTGCCGAAAGCTTTGAACTTTAGTGGAGGATGATATGGGAAAATTACGTATCTTGTTGGCCGATGATCACACGATCGTCTGCGCGGGACTCGCAAAATTGCTGGAGCCCCACTACGAAGTGCTGGGCAGCGTTGAAGACGGCCGTGCCCTGCTGAAAGCCGCCGATGAGCTCAATCCGGACCTCGTGGTTTTGGATATCGGCATGCCCTTGCTGAACGGCCTCGACGCGGCGCGAGAGTTGAGGAAACGAAAGCCCCACATAAAACTGGTTTTCCTGACCATGGAAACTGATGCCTATATCGCGGCCGAAGCCTTTCGCGCCGGTGCCGCGGCTTACCTGCTCAAAACGTCCCGGCCCACCGAACTGTTGCAGGCCATTCATGGCGCGGTGAGAGGAGAGTCCTACGTGACCCCGGAGATTGGCCGCAGAATCGAAAACATGTTCGTCCGGAATCCCACGGCGGAGGCGCCAAAGCAGCTCACCAGCCGGCAACGCGAAGTCCTGCAAATGCTTGCGGAGGGTCGCTCCATGAAGGAAATCGCCTACGTCCTGGAGATTGCCCATCGTACCGTCCGGTTTCACAAGTACCAGATCATGGAGGAGTTGGGCATCACGACAAATTCAGACCTTGTCAAGTACGCCATGAGGCACGGAATGATCTCAGCCTGAGACAACCACTTTTACACACTTGTTAATCGAACAAACACTGTCGCAGGTGACAGTAGGCAAAACAGGCGTGCCAGCGAAATGATCTGACACAGGTGCCTGGAGTGCTAGCCGCCGAAGGAAGCGCCGTGGATAAGATTCGAGTGGTGCTGGCCGATGACCATCGAGAGGTGATCGCAAAGGTTCGAGGACTACTCGGAGATAAGTTCGAGGTTCTTGAGGCTGCGGAGAATGGGCATCAAGCCGTCAGCGCCGTTTTAGCGCTGGATCCCGACGTCCTGGTAACCGACATCTCGATGCCCCTCCTAAACGGGCTCCAGGCTGCGAGACGTATCCAGAAAACCAATTCCCGAGTCAAAATCATTTTTTTGACGATTCATGAAGACCGCGACTTTATTGCTGCAGCGTTCTCAGCCGGCGCCATCGGCTACGTCACCAAACGCCACCTGTCGACGGACCTGGTTTTGGCGATTGAGGAGGCGCTCAAGGGCCACACCTTTGTGTCTAATTCGACTCGGAGTCCAGCGTGAGGTCCAGCAACTCAGCTACGCGGGCAGTTTAGATGGAGTTCCCCTTGCCGGCCCCTGAGGATGAGGACAGCAGCGGTCCTAAAAACCCGAAGCACTCGATGGCGGCAGCAGCACGTCTACTCGGAGCGGTCTTGTGTTCTCGACCGAAGGCGCAACGGGATATATGAGACCCCTTCTAGCCTTCGTGCTTTCATGTTCGATGGCGTTCGCAACGTTCTCGCTGAATCCGGTTTTGGCGCAAGACCTCTCGCCCCGTGCCTACGTCATCACACCGCTGCATTCCAATGCCATCATTCTGGGCAACTCTTTTTTTCACGGCAGTGTCCTCTTCGAAGGCGCGGCTCCGATAACCGGTGCAACAGGAACATACAGCGTGCCGAGTCTTTCCTACTATCATTCCTTCAGCTTTCGGGGCCGCTCGGCCAACATGAATCTCACCTTGCCCTACGCCGTAGGCAACTTTCAGGGCAACGTAGCTGGCCAACCTAGCCAGGTTTACCGCTCCGGGCTTCTGGATTTCACGTCTCGGGTATCGGTGAACCTTAAGGGCGGCCCGGCCATGCCGGCACAAGCGTTCAGAAAATGGAGACAAAAGACGCTGTTGGGTGTCAGCCTGAAGGTAGTGGCTCCCACCGGGCAATATGACCCAACCAAGCTGGTGAATTGGGGCACAAATCGCTGGGCCTTTAAGCCGGAGTTTGGCTATTCCAGACGTTGGAACAATTGGTTTCTCGATTCCTACGCCGGGGTGTGGTTCTATACCCTCAATCCTCGTTCTTTTTCTCCGCCGGCCCCTAAGCCGCAAACCGAGCAGCCCATCGGAGCCTTCGAAGGCCACCTGAGCTACAACCTGAAGCCACGACTCTGGTGTTCGCTGGACGGAAATTTCTGGTTCGGCGGGGTTACCAGCTTGAGCGGCATAGCCAATCCCGCTACGCGCCAAACTGGCTCCCGTATTGGCATCACGGCTTCGATCCCTTTGGGCACCCACCAGTCGGTGAAGGTTAGTTACAACAACGGCGCTTACATCCGATTCGGAGGGAACTATCAGAGTGTTGCCGTCGCCTGGCAATACTCCTGGCTCGGCAGGCCTTGGGGTCATGGAGGAGCACGATAACGCTATAAGCCGGGCACGTGGCTGCTGCGGCTTCACCATGACGGACGATGGAAATAAAGCTCAGACGTTCTGCGGAATTGTATGGCTCAAACCCGGGCCTGACTCTGTTCTCGCAAAGGCTCTTTTGCCCCTGCTCCGTTCCGCAATGTGTGACCGGGAAAAATGTAGAAAATCCTGGGGGCTACGGCGTCGTCGGGGGTGGCGCTTCCACCGGCTTCGGAATGCGCAGCGTGTACACCACCCCGAATACGATGGTCGTGCCCTTCGGGTGGGCGTTGGCCTTGTATTCCTTTTCGTATTTGAAGAATATGTTCCAATCGTGTTTGAGATCGATATAGTTGAGTTGCCCGCCGCCCGCATGAGCGTAGTAGAAGGGAACCAGCCGTTGAAATGAATCCACTATTGAGTTGTTACTGTGATTGCGTGAAACCTGCGCTTGGTCGTACCCGATCAAACCAAGCTGAACTACTTTGGTGATCGTCTTCGACTTTAAGAAAGGCCGATCCAGCGGAATCGCTTGACCAACGCCCCACTCATCCGTGAAGGCGGCCCCGGGGGTCACCTGCACGTTGATGGGAATTGTGCCGAACATCGTGCTGATGTCCGTATTTTTCGTCGTTTTCGATCCATGGGTCTCCCAGTTCCCCATGAAGTTGGCAGTGGTTCCCTGGTCTTTGGTCAAGTAAAAGGTGCCGGCACCGTTGAAGTGGTTGCCCCAGTAGCCGGAACCGACATTAGTCGTGGAGCCCGGAGTGTATACGCCGGTGGGGGCCATGAAAGCATATCCCACCCAAACGTCGGCCCGCGGCAAATGCCAGCCAAGATTGAGGGGTTGAAACCACGTATCCGCCAATTGAAGGCTGCCGGTGTTGACCGTGACCCCGTTCCCCAGGAACGGTAGCGTAAGTGAGCCGGTGGCTAGTGTGGGAAAGGCAACATAAGGGGCGAACTTCGCTCCCAGAACCTTGAACTTGGGAACGTAAAAGAAAATGTTCTCCATTGCCCAAACGTTATACGAGCCCGTGGCCTTGACCGGCGTGCCGTTGGCAAAATTCAATTGGCCGGCATTGTAATTAATGTTTATGTCCACGTAGCTGATTCCCGGATCCGGGAGGACGCCGGCGTTCAGGCCGAATTGTCCGGGCATGTATTGTCCCTTCTGTTGCGCTATGAGTGACTGGCTGCCCGCTAGCAGGATGCAGACAAGAACAGCAAACTTCCACCCGCTATGAATGATTCTTGTCATCTGTGGTTTCTCCAATTCACGAGACTTCAAAGTAGGAGCTTCAATCATGCGGGGAGGGAAGCCTTAGCAGGAACTGGCAAAAATATCAGTCGTGGGCTAAATACTACGCAGCGCTACCTTGATCCTGAAAACCAAGTGTGCCAGGATCGTGCTTTACCCGATCCTCCGCCGTTGCGATCCGCCTGCTCGAATGCTGCGAAACCAGCTTGGGCCCAAGGCCTCTCAGTCGAGTTTCGAACCCTCAAGGGGTTTCCCTGGACATATAAATGTTCAATGTCAGCCCAAAGCCATGGACCTGTTTATTCGGATGTTTGCCGGTATTGTTTTGGTGCTCATAGTAAGACTTAAGTTGAAAGTGTTTTTTGATAGGGAAGAGAGAGCCCGCATAGATTTCGGTCGTACTGACCTTCTCGTACTGGCTTTCGTAGTAAATTTCGGCGCTGGTGTAGGGAATCAGATGATAGGAGTGGATCGTCAGCGTTCGTTCTAGCGACAGCATATTGCGATAGCGCCAGGTAAAGGGGCCGCCGCTCCAATCAAGATCCGCGCGGTTTCTGTCGGTCAACAGCAGCTTGGCTTTTATGGGAAGGTGCGATGTCACCGCCAGAGGGATGCGATTTGTCCCAGGCTTACCGGGGGCGGCAAGATAGCGGTAGCCGGCTGCCAGGACAAGGGGCCGCGCCTTGGCATCATCCAGATCGAAGAGGGTGATTTCTTTAAGCCTGATCAGAGGCTTCAGGTAGAACTCCATGCTGGGGCCTATCTCGGCCTGGGAAGTGTCTCCCCCCTCTCTTGTATCCTTCGCCTGAGCACTCACCCGTAACTTCGCATCGAGTTTGAGGTATGCGTCGATTTCTGGTAGAAACTGAACTTCCTGCGAGCTCTGGGCGCCCCCGGGCTTGCAAAAAAGTAGCAGAAGTGCCAAAGCCAACCACCGGGTGCGGCCGGCGCACGCTTTCCCACGGCCTCTGAAACAAGGCATTGTGTCTGAAGCTGCCGTTGCCGTGCAATCGCGTTTTTCCATTTCGTAGACGTACCTTGTCTCAGACCGGCGTGCCGTCGTGTCCGGAAGTATTCCGCCTTTCCACCGTTGATGTAATTAGCAAATGTGCTAGCAGTAACGTGAAATAGTGCGGAGTTGCAAAGTTGGAGCTCGTGCCGGCGAAACTGAAATGCCTGCCATTCCTAAGCGAGTCTTCCTCCGCCCCTCAGTCTTCCAATCTGTGGCCAGGCTTTGGCCTCACATCAAGTCAACATTTAGCCCGAAGCTATGATTTCTGCTAGTTCTCGGCATGCCGGCAAGTTGATAGCCTTCCATGGAGAGAGAGGCTTATCAAATGATCGGATCACTCAAAGTTCGAATGAATTTCCTCGTCGCCACCGTGGCGATCGCATTTCTTGGCGTCCTTACAGCCCCAGCGCAAACCGGCGTAAACGATCCGAATGTACAAAAGGCTAAGGGAATTCTGTTGAAGGGCGTGGCGAGCGGAAATCCCGACACGCGGCAGTTAGCTGTCCAGTCAGCCAGCCTTATCGGGGACCGCTCGGAAGTCTTAAACAAGTTGTACTCCATGTTGGAGACAGATAAGGATGTACCGGTCCGGATAACCATCATAGCCACCCTGGGAAGTTTCAATAATCCCGCGGTGATCCCGAGCCTGCAAAAAGCGCTCAAAGATCCCGTGCCTGAGGTCGACTTGGCGGCAGCGCTCGCACTCTGGGGTCTTAAGCAGGCAGATGGAAAAGCTTTCCTCCTGGATGTCCTGGAGGGAAAGCAAAAGACCAGCTCCAGTTTCATGAGCAGTGAGAAGCGGTCTTTGGTTCGAATGACTCATACACCGACCACGACGCTTCTCGGAATCGTGGCTAACCAATTTGCATTACCAGGCCTTGGATCCGGCATGGAGTCGGCTGTCGGACTCTCGGCGGATCCAGCTTCGATGGCTTCAGCCTCCGTGATATTCTCCCTTGCTAAAGATAAGCACGACCCCACTACATGGGATGCACTCGTGGCGGCGATGCAAGACAAAGAATGGGCTACTCGCGCTGCAGCAGTCCATGTGGTAGCCATGCATGACGATCCATCCGCGATGGACAAATTTGTTCCGCTCATGGACGATAAAAAAGATCAAGTGAGTTTCCGCGCGGCTGCAGGTTATATTCGCTTATTTATCATCGCGCACAAGTCACAAGCAGCTACAGGAGAATAACCATGCCATCGTGGCACACACTTCCTCGGGGTGTGTGCCCCGTTTTAAATCACCCAGCCTTTAATATCTGCTTTGCGCTTGAAGACGTCATACTGTCACTTGTGCCAGTTCACTAGTGCCCACACGTTCGCTAGGTTTATACCACATCAGCTAAACGTGAGGTGAAGTATGAATTACTGGAGAGCATGTGAACGCGTGATTCTTGGGTTGATATTAGCGTTGTCCTTTTCTGTAAGCTCGAGGGCGCAAGTTCAGCAGCAGGCAGTTGAGAATGCGCAACTCCAAACACCCGCAAACAACGTTGTAGCGTCGAGCAGTACGATCCCGGCTTCTCCCACAGCAGATAAGTGGCAGTTTGTGAGCTTGTCTTACCTTTGGTTTCCGGGATTGAGCGGAACGGTAGGAGCCCGTGGTTATGATGCCCGCGCCTCAGTTAGTCCTAGCGATGTCTTGAAGAATTTCAATTTCGGTATCATGGGATCCTTCGAACCCAGCTACAACCGGTGGAGCTTGCCGTTCGATTTCGTTTGGGCCAAGCTTTCCGATAAAAAGGCTTTACTCAATTTTCCAGGCTACTCCGCGAAAGCCACGGTCAAAGAGGGTTTCTTAACTCCAAAAGTGAATTACCTGGTTGTAGATGGCGAAATGGTGAAGATCCGCGCTACAGCGGGTGTTCGCTATTGGCATTTAGGCCAGAACCTTCAATTGACGCCGCCCGGTTCGCCCAGCCTCAGCGTTGGGACATCCCAAAACTGGGCTGATGTTGTCGGAGGCGCAAATATAGTGGTTCCCTTTTCCCGCAGGATCGCGGTCATGATGCTGGGGGATGCAGGGGGCGGGGGCGCTAACGTGGACTACCAAGTTGCGGGCCTCGTCAACTACCAGATAAAACCCAAGTGGGGAATAGGGGCGGGATATCGATACGTAGACGTTAACTATCGTAATAGCAATGGCGTCATCTTTGACACTCATCAAAGCGGAATAGCCCTGACGCTACTGTTCAAGTATGGTAAGCAACCACCCATTCAATAAGTGCAGAAAGAACGAAGTCTCTGACTGCGGATCGATTCGCCTCCGGCTGCCCACAATTCCGAAAAGGGGTTGTGGGCATTACCATCCGATTGTCGTTTACAGGGACTCCCCCTGTGCCAGCACCAGCTTGTATGCAATGTAATACTTGTAGATATTGCTTACGTATTCGACTGTCACCTGGCCCACGCTTTGCGATACCAGGAGTTCGACATTTCCAAACCACTTGTTTGGGTCCAGCCCCTGCGCGGATGCCTTCTTGCGGAGGGCGGCAATCCGGGTAGGGCCGGCATTGTAGGCAGCAAAAGTAAACAGCAGACGATTCATCGGGTCAATCTGTGGATCGTTGAAATAAGTGTCCGAGATCGTATGTAAAACCTTTACCCCCGCATGAATATTGTTCTCGGCAGTCATCACATCGCTGATGTTAATAGGCGCCGCGGCGGCTGTGGCTGGCTTGACCTGCATGATCCCAACCGCGCCGCCATGTCTCGCCGCTTGATTAAGCATGGACTCCTGGTAGCCCTGGGCCACCACGAGAAGGTAGTCGAGGCCATACTGAGACGAGTACTTCTTAAAAAAGAGAACGTTCTCGTTGAAGGCCTTGAGTTCAGCCTTCGTGGTCGGATTCGTGATCCACTTTGTGTTCTGCAAATATCGCCGCATCAGCGTATTACCGAACGATGTTCCCGCCATGTGGCTCTTGACGAACTCATCGACAACTTCTTTCAGCTTCGGGTTGTTCTTCCGCATAGCGAATGCCAGAGATCCTTCATCCGCGATGACCAGGTTCGGTTGGGGATTTATGTTTGGAAGTACATTGGTCCAGAGTTTGGCACGATCGGTGATAGTAACCGTTGCGGGGATAATGCCTGCGTTCACCATCTCCAATAGATCCTCATCCAATAGATTCTTGTCGGCACTCTCGACCAGGATGGGTGGCTTGCCTTGCTTCCGTAATGACTTATTTACTTTTTCCAAATTCCCTGCGTACGTGGTGAGCGGATTGACGAATATCTTTTTGCCGCCCAAGTCCTGCAACGAGGAAACCGGTCCGAACCCCTTTCCCGTGACTAGGATCTGTTTCACATTTGTCTCGATTGGGGTCGAGAAAACAACCCGCTGTTCGCGTTCGGGCGTCACCGTCAACCCGTATGCGATCAGGTCGCCCACTCCCTGAACGAGGGCCTTTTCAGCCTGTTCGGGACGGACCGGGATGAATGTGACCTGGACATGCTGCTTGCCCGTTTGCAATTTCTGGTTGACCGCTTGCTCGAAGGCTCGGAGCGCCTCGTAATATATGCCTTGCGGACGCCCATTAACGTAGAAGAAGCCGGAACGGCTATAAAAAACGAGCGCTCGAATGTTGCGGCGCCTGACCATCCCGTCCAGGTCGTCAATGTGACGCTCGAAGTTTAATGGTAGGCTTGCGGCATTGGTCTGGGCTGGAGTGGCGCCCGCTGGGGCGCCCGCGGAATGCGCGCTTGAAGGGCGATCAATCGCTGCCGAAGCAGCTTCGCCGCTTGGGAAAGCTAGCCCGTGCCCGATGATCAGCGCCACTGCAAGAAATGCGATGATTCCCGGCAGAGGTATGGGAATATGAGCTCGGACACGCATCATCTATTGTCCCCGCGAGATTTGCCCAACGATTCAGGTCATCAAATACATGTTGAGTGTTCGAATGGCGCCCGCCATCAGGTTCCGCTCTGGGTCCCGATGGCTTCGCCGGAGACGACGATCTCGACTCGCCGGTTTTGTTGCCGGCCAAGGGAAGAATCGTTATTGGCCACGGGATCGGCGGATCCCATTCCCATGGAAGTGACTGTGTCCGGACTTAGCCCTTGTTGCACCAGGAAAGTCCGCACGGCGTCCGCCCGCTGGCCTGAAAGCTTTAGATTGAACTGATCGCCACCCGTGCTGTCGGTATAACCTGCAATCTTTAGAGCCAGGCCAGGATGAGCCAGGATCACCCCTGATAACTTCGCCAGGGCGAGGTTTGCATTCTGCGAGAGCTGGTATTTCCCTGTAGCAAACAGTATGTCGGCCATGGTGACCACCAGTCCACGCGGCGTGTCCACCGTTTGCAGGACGGCATTTAATTGGGCTAGAAGTTGTGCCCGGAGCTGTCGCTGCGCCTCCACCGCTTGAGCAGCTTCTGCGGCCGCCTTCCGGGCTGCTTCATCAGCCTGCTTTCTAGCTGCATCCGCCTCCGCGCGGGCCTGCGCCTCTTTAGCCGCAAGAGCCTCAGCCTCGGCACTGCGTTGAGCCTCGGCTGCCTGCTGCGCCGTTAACTCTGCTTCGCGCTGTGCTGCTGCCGCAACCCTTTCCGCCTCCGCGCGTTTGGCGTCTGCAACTTTCTCTTCCGCTTCTTGCTTTACAGCGATGGAACGGGCATCCTCCGCTTGCTGGGTCGCACTTCGTGCAGCTGTCAAAATCGGGTTCTTCTGCTTTCTGGCAATATAATCCTCCATTTGCGCCTGCGACTGCTTCGCGCTGGCCCAGGCATTCGCGGCATACTTTTCCGCGCCTTGCAGTTGTGCGATGCGTAAGGCGTTCCGAGCCTCGTATACGATCAGCGGAACCTTGGGGTCGATCTCGAGGGGCTGGAGCTGGCTTTCGTGGTATGTGCTGCGGCTGAGAAGTTGTGCCACTACCGGCCTGATCTGGCCCTTCGTGTCGCTGCCTGGAACCCCCTGCAGCACTACCTCCTCGCTCGCGTAGGACACAGCAAAGTAGGGTTCGGCGGTTACAATCATGGCGAAATTCGGCAGCTGCGTCGTTACGGTGAGCTTGCTTTTGTCACCGTTCAATTGAAACTCTCCCAGATTACGGGCACGGCCTTCCGGCGTAATCGCCCAAAGCACGTAGGTTAGAAACTCCGCGCCTAAAGTATTGGCGGGCGACATTTTCTGCAGCTCAGCCTGGATCGTAACGACGCCTTTCTTGTTTTCTACCTTTGCCTGACCCTTCGCAAAGGGAAGCAACGGGGTGCCGGCGAAGCTGATACTGCTCGAAGTGTTGTTTGGATAACTTACCGCCTGCACCGTTCGGGAGACGCTAATGTTGATATTGATCACCGACGGCTGAGTTGCGGGCTGGTCTTGAGCAACTGCTATTACATTGCACCAGCTGAGCAGGCCAATGACAAAGGCTAGGTTCTTCATACGGTTCCTCTTCACAGAATGTTTTTGGGCGGCAACAGAGATACATCTGTCGCAGCTTTGCATCTTCCGAACGCCATGACCGATCGCTTGGGAGGGGCGGAAGCAATACGTCGAAGACGCTCGCCCGTCAAGGAGTGCTCCACTGTGAGTCCCAATCGCGTCGGTTCATTCGATTTTTAAAGAGGCAGGAAAGTTTTGAATACTAGCAAAAGTAGGAGAGGTGCCTGAATCTTTTACAAATCCGGGTGATGCTCCATAGCAGGCCCTCAGCGGCCACAGGTGGGTAAAGTTCCTGGAATTCCGCCGCAAACGCATGGAGCTTCTTGCTAGTGCGGATGAAAAGACTCAGAGAGGCTCATAAGATTCTGGGGATGCACCCGAATAATGCCACCCCGGGGACTGTCGATATCTGCGATGAGGAAGAACGAGATCGACACAACCAGGGTCAGAACCATAAACAGGATGAACTCTGAACCAGTACGTTGAATGCAATAACCGATCAGCAGGTTGCAACAAAGAGCGATGATTGACATGAGAGCCCATGCGGAAGGTGGGATGCGGTTCCACCATGCGGCCTGTGTGTATCCCTGAGAATTCAACACATCGTTCATGCCCGAAACGACCAGAGCGGTGAGAGGTGTTGGTTGCGAAAGAGAGGGCTTCAAGGCCGTCGACCACAGCTCCGCCTGCAGTTGAGCAGTATCGGCATTGATTCGGCTTAGTTGCTTTTGACTCCGTACCGTATAAAACAATATCCGCTGATCGGTATAGTTCGCCAGCAGGGAACGCAATCTCTGCGCATCGGCGGCCGGTAGCACGTCGGCCCGTAAGTATTCCGTCCCAATTGCATTGGCTTCTTCTTCTTCATAGTTTTTACGCTGTTCGTATCGGCTGATGGCCATGGAAAAGGTGAATCCAATGATCAGGCCAAGCAGCGTCAGCGAGGCGCCCAGGAGGAGACCAGGATCAGCGTGCGCGGCGTCTTCCTTCAGTTTTCCCTTCTTGCGGAACGAACTGCCGGCCCACGCTGAAAGCCAGAGCAGGACGAAAGATAAAACAAAGAAAACAACCGGAAAGTTCGTGAGACGGAACATGTTGGTTAGCCTTATCTTGTCTTGTAAGCCCTAAGGTCCCGGCCCGCGGGCCAATGGAACACTTCATGCGACCCGCCGCTCCCGGCCAAGCCACTTCCTTTCAGCCATATGAAACCCCACCACAGGATTTAGTCTGTCTCTATCTCCCCCTGTGATCACAGCCTGATGCGTGATCGTTTCACTCGTTCCGTGTTGTAAGGTGCTCCCGGTGCATGGGTTACCAGACTGAAGCCAGAGCCGGAGTATAGCGGGCCGAAACTACGATTGGTAGTGGCAAAATTCACGGTTTCATCACTGGAAAAGTGCTAAACTCTGGTTACTGCCCCTCAACCGGACAATCAGGACGTTCTCGTCTTTGATCTGCGCCCGTGCTGCCTGCCGAGTGTGATAAGCAGCCATACGGGGTGTTTTTCCAAGACAACAGCAAGGATTTGCGAAAAATAGGGACACTTCCTCGGGAACAACAGATCTTCATCAGTAATAAACTTGGCGCGAGTATCGGGATAGGCGTAATATTGCTCCTGCAATCCCCGAGTTTCCATTTGACGTGTCTCCAGGACTGTGATAGCGGAAGCTCCCTCGACCACACGGGCCATGTTCAAAGATCGCTTTCAGGAGACTCCTGGTGAGAGAACAAAAACCCGCAGCACGCATTTTGATTGCCGATGATCATCAACTCCTGGCGGATGCTTGCAAGAGTCTGTTGGAACCGGAGTTTCAAGTCGTTGGCGTTGTGACAGACGGTCGCCGTCTGATTGCATCGGCAGCTGAGCTCAAGCCAGACATAATTGTCCTCGATATTTACATGCCACACCTGAACGGCCTTGATGCGGGAAGCCAGGTGAAGCAGAAACTCCCGGGGACCAAACTGGTCTTCCTGACCATGACGATGGAGGCGGATGTGGCGGCTGAGGCCTTCCGTCGCGGTGCTTCCGCCTACGTACTTAAGCAGTCAGCTGGTGACGAGCTCGTGCTCGCCATACGGAAAGTCAATCAGGGAGCGTCCTACCTCTCACCGCTGATCGCCAAAGAGACTGTGACTTATCTTCTGAATCAAGGAGAGAATTTCAGCGAAGAGAAGCACATCACCAAAAGGCAGAGCGAAATTCTACAGCTGCTGGCAGAAGGAATGTCGATGAAGGAAGTCGCAAATATTATCGACATAAAGCCAGGAACGGTGGCATTTCACAAGTACCGGATGATGGAAACGCTGAACGTCAAAACCAACGCGGAACTCCTTGAATACGCAATCAAACGGCACATGACACCTGTGTAGCCGCTTCGGTCCACTCAGGTTCATCTGTGTTGACAGGAATTCTGGCGAAAAGCCGGATTCCTGTATCCAGCCCCGCATCCCGGCGCCGAGCGCAGCTTCCATAGTGGTAGATTGCAAACCGGACCCATCCGCCGCCAAACTTCCCAGGTTCCAATCAGACGACTGAACTACTTAGTTCATGGGTTGGTAGCGCGCCATTCGGTGAACGCTTGCACCGCCAAACCTGATGGCTCGTACCTGTCGCAAGTGACAGTTCCGTCTCTGAAGCAAACTCGATTATTGTCTTTCTGCCGGGATAATCCTGCACGCCCTCGGTGGCTGAGTCGTTGATCTGGTTCCCCACATCCGGACTTCACCCATGCCGTCTCACAGATCAACGCTTTCGTGGGTGGAGAGAAGGATATGATCGGGAACCTCTTGAAACAGCTTTTGGCAACGGTTCTCTCATTGCTACTGATCATTACTGCTGCGCCGCTCGAAGTTTCGGCTCAACAAACAGGGTATTCCGGGCAGGGTGCACCGCTGTCGAGCGACGAGCTGCAAGGACTCGTTGCCCCGATCGCACTGTATCCGGATTCCCTGGTAGCTCAGGTTCTGGGGGCAGCGAGCTTTCCAGACCAGGTTTCCGCTGCCGCCAACTGGCTTCAGCAAAACAGCAGTCTCACAGGCCAACCTCTCATGTACGCGGTTGACACCCAACCGTGGGATCCCAGTGTGAAGGCGATGACACAATTTCCCTCTGTGCTGCAGAACATGGCTAAGAACCTTAGTTGGACTTCCGCCTTAGGAGAGGCGTATACCACCCAGGGTCCCGCCGTCATGTCGGCCGTCCAGGTGTTGCGCGCGAAGGCGCAAGCTGCCGGCAATCTGAAATCGAGCTCACAGATGACGGTCGTGCAGCAATCACCCCAGGTCATCGTGATTCAAGCTGCAAATCCACAAGTAGTGTATGTTCCCACGTACAACCCGACCGTGGTTTACGGTACTCCCTATACGACCCCGGGATACAGTACTGGTGCCGTAGTGGCAACCGCCGTGATTGCATTTGGGGTTGGAATCGCGGTGGGCGCGGCGATGAACGGTGGGTGTTGCGGTTGGGGATACAGCTATTGGAATTGCGGTTGGCATGGCACCACCACTGTGGTGTACCGGGGAGGGGCGTACTACGGAAACACTGCCTGGCGCGGTTCTGCATATGGCCCTTACGGCTCCGCGCACTATGGGGCTGGGTATAACTCGGCCACCGGGACTTACGCGCGCGGAGGTACGGTCTCGAACGGATACGGCAGCAGAAGCGCCGGCCAGGCATACAATCCAACGACCGGAACTTATGCACGCGGTGCTAGCGCCTCAAATGCATACGGCAGCGCAAGCGCCGGCCAGGCATACAATCCCAGGACCGGGACTTATGCGCAAGGGGGGTCAGTCTCAAACGCGTACGGCACGACAAGTGCCGGCAGCGCCTATAACTCGAGAACCGGGGCCTCTGCATCCACGGTACAGAATTCCAATGCCTACGGAAGCTCGGGAGCCTCGACGGCCTCCAGGAACGGGAACACCGCATACGCGCAGCACCAAACCAACGCTTACGGAAGCACAGGCTCTATGACCTCCTCCACCGGTGCCAAAGCATATGGCGCGTCCGGTGCAAATGGCAGCGCCGCCGTGGGTCAGACAGCAAACGGCAACAAGTACGCGGCCGCGAACGGGAACACCTACTCAAACACCGGGGATGGTTGGAAGGGCTCAAGCTCTAACACTCCGAAATACAACACATCCACTTACTCAGCCCCGAAGACCAGCTCAAGTTCCAGTGGCTGGGGGCAGCAGGAAAAGAGCAGCGGATCTTCGGCCTTTAATAGCGGAGGAGGCGGCTGGCAAGCCAGGGAGGCGAGCGCTCGTGGCGCACAAAGCAGGGGCGGTGGCGGTGGCTGGGGAGGCCGGAGGTGAATCAGATGGCGCCAGTACAAGAGAAAATTAGTTCAGCTAGCGGCGATATCTACGGGGAGTATAGGGGGCTATGTATCTTGCCCGCAACTCGCAGGCTCCAGATTACTACCCTGCTGATCCTTCTCGCGGCTATTATTTCATTTGTCGGTTGCAACAAGGCCGCAAAGCCGTCGTTGACAACGTTTACCTCACCCGACGAGGCAGGCAAGGGGCTGCTGGACGCCGCAAAGACAGGAGATCAGAATGCGCTTTCGGCACTATTTGGCACGGGTTCGAAAGACATAATCTCCTCTGGAGATGCGGTGCAAGACAAGGCCACGGTTGGCACATTTGTGACCGGCTATGAGCAAATGCACCGGTGGCGCAGGATGCCTGATGGGAGCCAGGTGCTGCTGATCGGGGCGCAAAATTTTCCCTTCCCCATCCCGCTCAAAAAGAATGAGAACGGCCAGTGGTTTTTCGACACCGCTGCCGGAAGGGAAGAGATTCTGAGGCGCCGGGTTGGCCGCAACGAACTGGCAGTCATCGACGTTTGTGGAGCACTCGCTGATGCTCAGGCCGACTATTACTCACGCCGCCACGCGGACGGAAGCACAAAGCAATTCGCTGTGAAGTTCATCAGCGACCCCGGCAAACAGAACGGCTTGTATTGGGACTCGCCGGATGGTCAACCAAAAAGTCCGCTCGGACCACTGTTGGCGTATGCAACCAGCGAAGGATATAGCGCAAAGCCGGCGGCGCACCAGCCGTTCCATGGGTATTACTTTCATATGCTGACCCGCCAGGGCAGTCACGCACCGGGCGGTGCGAAGGACTACATGGTTGGAGGGACGATGGCGGGCGGGTTTGCCTTCGTCGCCTATCCGGCAGAATACGGCAATTCGGGAGTAATGACATTCATGATGAACCAGGATGGCGTATTGCTCCAGAAAGACTTGGGAACGTCGACCACCCAGACAGCATCCGCAATGACCGAATTCGATCCTGATGCCAGTTGGAGCGTTGTGGAGGAATGACCGGATGCCTAGTGGGTAAAATCGCGGGAGCTATACGAAGACCATTGATTTCCACTGCATGCCAGAAAGAGGAGAACCTATGAACACCCGAATGACATATGGCTCAAAGCGCACAGTATTTGCGCTCCCGATAGCGGCCGCCGCCGCAGCGCTATTGTTTTCTGCGCTGCCATTCCAAGCACAAAATCCGGAACTACAGCAGCGGCTTGCCGAGATCAAACAGGCTTCCGCAGCCAATAAGGCCGCACTCGCTCATTACACCTGGCAGGAGCAGCAAACTACAAGCATCAAGGGCGATGTTAAAAAACAACAAGTCTTCCAGGTCAGGGTTGGTCCGGATGGCCAGCAGCAGAAGAGCCAGATTGGCGGCTCGCAACCCGCACCGCCACCCAGTGGAGGCAGACTCAAACAGCATGTGGTGGAGAAGAAAACAGCTGAATTTAAGGATTACGGTGAGCAAATCGCGGATCTGGCGAAGCAATACACCCAACCTGATCCGGGTAGACTGCAAGCGGCCTTCCAGGCAGGCAACGTTTCGCTCCAGCCAGGCGGAGGCGAAGGTCTAGTCACGCTCGTTATTAAGAACTACGTCAAGCCGAACGATTCGCTGACCCTCGTCTTTAACAAGCAGAGCAAGGGGATTCAGAGCATTCGAGTTGCGAGTTACCTCGACGGTCCTTCGGATGCCGTGACCATTGCAGCAGAGTTCGCTAAGCTGCCTGATGGCACGAACCACGTTGCAAGTACGCAGATAAACGGGGTCAGCAAGCAATTGACGGTCGTGACTCAGAATTCGAACTATCAGCCGGTTTAAGCCCCGCTAACTTGGATTGCAGCCTGTCGCACACCTCTTGTCTATTTGTGCGGGTGAGAACTTGACTCTCTGCAAATTCGAAGGCTCTGGGTGGCCCACTCAAGCCCGTTTGGCTTGAGTGGAACCCCGGTGCGAGTGCGGGTCCTTCACGCGCGGCAGGCCTGCTGCCCGCGTATCGGCTTCCTGCTCAGCCACAACCGAGACTACCACTTGACCGAAGGGTATCTCCACACCATCAAGCTGGCAACTTTTGACTTCCCAGCTATTAGATTTGACAGTACCTGTGCTCTGGTCTGGCTGGATAGACTGGAGCAATCATGATTCCCCCTGGGCGTTCGAGTTCCTCGTTGATCACGCGTGAAGCACAGGTTTGATTTGTTAGGGAGGGCTGGAGCGGGACAGGAATTGGTTGTCGACATTTGAATTAGCCCGCATGTTCATTTTTCACTTGTGCAATTGAACAATACGACGGCGGTTCAAGCCTAGCCGTGTGTCTTCGCAGGAAGTTATCGTCCCAATTCGCCAGAAGGCCTGATACGCAGGTTATGACCGCTCAACCAGGGGCAACCATGAAATTTCAAGCACTGCAGTCATTGCTTCTCTCTTGCATCCTGTTGTCCGGCAATGTCAGCGCCCAAGAGGGGGCAAAGCCGGCTCCAGTAGGCCGCTTAAAGGTGGGAGTCGTTCTTGAAGGCGGCGGTGCCTTAGGCCTCGCCCACATCGGAGTTCTCCAGTGGTTCGAGGAACACCGGATTCCGGTAAGCTATGTTGCCGGGACCAGCATGGGAGGTTTAGTCGGAGGCATCTACGCTACCGGAAGATCTCCCGCGGAGATCAAGGAGATCACCGACGGAATCGACTGGGCCGACGTATTGAGAGGTGAGACACCTTTCAAGGACCTCTCCTTTCGACGCAAACAAGACGCTCATGAGGTCCCGACCACTCTCGAATTCGGCCTCCGCAAGGGCTTGCAGTTTCCTGGCGGCTTTAATACAGGTCAACAGGTCTCTCTCATACTTGACAAAGTTGCCCTTCCATACTCGGAACTCAAAAGCTTCAACGATCTTCCCATCCCGTTTGCGTGTGTGGCGACGGATCTTGTTTCGGGAAAGCCACATGTGTTTCGGAGTGGTCCATTGGCCCTCGCGTTACGATCGACAATGTCTCTTCCGGGCATCTTCACCCCAGTGAGGACCGGGGATCACATCTACGCCGATGGCGGGTTGCTCAATAACATCCCGATCGACGTAGCGAAAGAGATGGGCGCCGACCTGGTCATTGGCATCCACCTGGAAACCCAGCCACTCAGTCCAACGGCGCCTCTCTCCAGCTTTGCCGTACTGGGTCAATCGATATCCGTCATGATTGCCGCCAACGAACTCCGCTCCATGGAGCAGGCGGACCTCCTGGTAACGGTACCGCTGCAGAAGTACACCGCCCTGGATTACGGCGCCGCTGAAGCGATCATAAAGGCCGGATACGATGCAGCAGCTTCGAAGGCCAAAGTGCTCTCTGCCTACTCCGTCAGCGAAAGCGAATGGCAGCAATATCTCGCTGATCGGAACGCCCGGAAGAGAACAACCCCTATCCCTGAGTTTGTCCAGGTCGCCGGCACCGGTCCAGAGTTGGCCGATTCTATCGAGAAGAGACTGTCCGTAGATGTTGGCAAACCCGTAGATCCAGCGAAGTTGGATGCGCAGATGTTAAGGCTCCAGGGCCAGGGCCGGTTCGCAAGCGTCGGTTATTCAATGGTCGAAAAACAAGGAACCCAGGGGCTGCAGGTTCGAACCGAGCAGAAGGCATATGCGCCACCCGTGGTGCGTCCAATCATTCTCATTGACGGTTCTAATTACAATAACGTTCTCTTCAGTATTGGAGCGCGATTCACCTTTATTGATTTCGGCAGCTATCGATCCGAGCTGCGTAGCGATGCGATCATGGGTTCGCAATATTTTGCTGACACCGAGTACTACCATCCCTTTACGCCGACCAGCAACTGGTTTGTTGCTCCCCGAGGATCGGCCAACAGCGCGCAACAGTACGTCTACAACAACAGTACCTGGCTCGCGACCTACCGCAACCGGCAGCTCCTCGGCGGCCTGGATGTTGGATATGGGTTTGGAACCACCGGAGAATTACGCTTTGGATACGAGGGCGGGCATGAAAAGCTTTCTCCCCAAATCGGGAACTCGTCGGTTCTTCCCACGGTTTCTGGAGGAACCGGGGATGTGAGGCTGCAGTATCAGTTGAACACGCTGGACAATCCTGTGATACCTCGCTCCGGTAATTACATCCTGATGTACACAAAGGGCTACAACACGAATCCGGGGGCTCCCGGCCCCTTTCCACTCTCGGAGGTTCAGACGCAAAGCTTCTTCCGTTTGAGCGAGCCGTCCTCCGTATTTTTTGGCGCGTCGGGTGGAAGCAGTTACGGTTACAAAGCAGGAATACCCGCGTTCTCTCTCGGGGGGTCCCAGCGCCTGGTGGCCTGGAATGCCGGCGAGCTATACGCAAACCAATATTTTCTAGGGCAACTTGGATATGTCCGCGAGGTCATGAAATTGCCGCCCCTCGTGGGCACTAATATCGAGCTTCTCGGGCTATACGAAGTGGGGAAGACCTACAAGTTGGCGCTTGGACCAAAGCCACCGAATTTACCCATGGACGGGGCGGTCGGGATCATCGTGAACACTATCTTCGGGCCAGTCGAGCTCGCAGGCGCCGTGGGTGACTATGGGCGTGGGAGATTCTTCTTCCGGATTGGAAGGATCTTCTAACCGAACGCAAACCATTGTGGCGTGTGAAGTGAGACAATTCAGCATTCGTCTTTGCCAGGCTAAGGTTCGGCCATGGAATCACTTTCCCCTTGCGCGCTCGCAAGCTCCTTCTATCGGTTCGCGCGTCAAACGCCCGGGTGCGGAGAACAACACGCTATGAATATCAGGGCTGTCATTTTCACCTGCATGGTCCTCTTCTCTTCGTCTCTGTTCGCGCGGGAAAAAACAGACATGATCGTAATGAAGAATGGCGATCATCTGACCTGCGAGATCAAGGGGCTGAGCGCGGGTGTCCTTTCAGTCAAGCTCAGCTACGTTCAGGGCGCCGTTGGCCTGGAGTGGGCGCAGGTGGCGCGCCTGGAGAGCGATCAATTGTTTCTCGTCCAAACCGAGGATGGCACGGTGTACACCGGCAAGCTGTCGACTGCCGCCACATCTGGCGAGCGCCCAATGAGCATTCAAATTGCCTCTGCGCCTGAAAAACAAGTAGAGATTTCACAACATCAGCTGGTCAAACTCGACGAAACAGCCATGACCTTCCGGCAGCGGTTCAACGGCACGATCAGCACGGGCATTCAGTACACCAAGGGCAATCAAACAACCCAGTACAACATCGCATCCGACGTGGAATACCCTAGAGAGCGCTGGTCGGGTCAGGCGAGCATCAATTCGAGCTTAGCTTCCAGCAGCGGCGCGACTAGTGTCGCCACCCGAAACCAGGGAGATCTTAACGTCAAGAGGCTGCTACGGTGGAACAACTGGTTTTATTCGGGAACAGGGGATTTCCTGCAGAGTTCGGTGCAGGCAATCAATCTGCAGACCACGCTCGGTGCAGGTATAGGGCACTATTTGATCAATAGCAACCAGGCAAGCGTCTACGTGCTCGGTGGCTTTGCCTGGCAGAATGCGAACTATGACACTCACACAGCAGGATATGGAGCGCAAAACGCTGCTGCCGCGCTGGCCTCATCCGAACTCAAAGTCTTCCGATTCAAGAAGACGGACCTGGATATCACCGCGTTGGTTCTCCCCGGAATCTCGGAACCTGGGCGCGTCCGGACGAACGTCAATGCATCCTATTACCTCAAGTTCTTCGGCGAACTGCGGTGGAATCTTTCGTTTTATGGCAACTGGGACAATCAGCCGCCTCCGACACTTTCGGGAAGTGATTACGGAACCAGCGCCGGACTCAGCTGGACGTTCGGTAATCGTTAGTCAAACCTTGCCCCGGAGTCCCCGGTGGCCCACCGTTATCATTGGGACCGGCCTGCGGGATCATTCTTAGATTGGCTGATAGTTCGAATTTTGGGTCACGACCGTCAGTTGCTTGCTGGCGCCGTTTATCTGTGTGCCGGTCACGTGGTTTGTGCCGTCAGGAAGCTTGGCGAACTGGGCTCCGATGGTTACCGCATCCTTGGGGTCGTCGAGGTAGCTCGCAACCCGAACACTCTGAATCGCCTTGTTCTGCTTGTTGAATGTCAGGGTAAGCGAGTCATTCGGCTTGATGTAGTTTTTGATGACGAGGGTCATCGTGGTTTCCCCGCCGCCTAGCTGCATCGAGATATTTCCCTGTTGGTAGGCCTGTTGCAGCCGATCGGGGTCTGGTTGGGTATATCGTCTTGCCAGGTCCGCGATCTGCTCGCCGTAGTCTTTATATTCTGCCTTTTTCTTTGCAACGATGTGACGCTTTAGCGGGCCGCCACCTGCCTGGTCCGGCTGGGCATTGATCTCGCTCTTCTGCTGCTGTCCATCGGGTCCAACGCTCACCAGGAAGAGCTTTTGACTCTTGACTTCCCCCTTGATGCTGGTGGTCACCGACTCTTGCCAGTTGTAATGAGCGAGAGCCTTCTTATTGGCCGCGGATGCCAGCTTGACCTCGGCGAGTTTCTGCTGCAGGGCCGCACCCTGCGCCCTGGCTTGCGGAACAAAGGGGATGAGAGCAACCAAGGCAGTGGTTAGAGAAAGTGCGATGGTGAAGTTGCGTGCGCCAAGCGTTAACCGGCTGTTCATAGATATCTCCATTTATCGAATGCGACCATCTTAGACCGTCGAGATCGTTCAGACAAATCCAGCAAATCCACAGACTAGTGTCGGCGCGCCCTAAAGCTCACACACCGGGTAATGTTCACCTAATCCAGAAAAGAACGTCTGTCTACGAACCGGCTATGCCCTTGTTCTGTAGAACCATCACCACCACTCGCCGGTTTTCGGCTTGCCCTTCCACGGTTTTTTCGGGGCCTACCTGATCGGCTGTCCCCATAGCGCCAGGTGCAAGCATGTTCGTCAGGGGGACGTTAGCATCCTGCTCTAGAAACTGACTGACAGCATTGGCCCGCTCCACACTCAACCGCTGGTTAAGAGATGCAGATCCTACTGCCGATGCGTATCCCTTCACCTGGATAACATAACCGGTGATCGTCAACGCCTGCTCCGCCAGCTTCTGGAGTTGGGGCTTATATTGAGGTTCGAGGGTGACCTTGCCATTACTAAAAAGCACGGTCACTTCGTTCATTATGTTGTACTCGCCCAACTCACCGAAGCGCTTGTTGGCTTCCGCGATCGCCGCCTTGTTGGCGGCAATCTTCTGCTCTTGAACACCGAGCTGCGCCTGTTGTGCCGCCAAAGCGGCTCGCTGCTCAGCCAAAGCCTGCTCGTTCTTTTGCTGATCCGCCTGCTGCGCTGCCACGGTAGGCTGCAGCCCAGCCTGAGCATCCATAGCGGCCTTCAAATCGTTACCTTTGAACTTGACGCTGTCCGCTACCAGCTGTCCCTGATCATTTGTCGATCCCTGCACTTCTACCGGAAGGCCTGGAATCAAGGACGTCATGGCCATCTGCTTCTTGCGCGCCTTCAATACGCCCTGTACCTCATCAACGTCCGTATTCGGCGTAAGCAAGACAACGAGTTTGGGTGAATCGGGCGTCTGCAGAGTCATTGTGGCGCCACTTCGCCCGTTGATGACTCCCTTAACGGTCTGGCCTTGCATCTCGACGTTGCCGGCGAGGACGATCATGATTGTCACAAGAATGGCGGACGTGGTGTAGGCGGACTTGGCATGGACATTGATTTTCATGGCTTCCTCGTTCTTTTGCACTGCATTTTGCTTGCACCACGATATTTGGTCATCAGCGCCGATAGCGATACTGGCAGAACTACAAGGTAGGGTACAAAACGTTTTGCAGGTAGCTTCGCTGACAGAAGGCCGCGCCGCGGGTCGTGACGCACACACTGCTTCAGAGAGCCCGTGCGGTATGGTCAGTTTTTTCCCCGAACCCTCATAGTATTGCCAGTCTCTTTCGTTCTTCGCGGGTGATGTAATCGTTTCAGCAGGAAACAGAACGGCGAATTCGGTGAGCCAGCGGCGTTCATCTATGCGATGGCCCTTTGCCCTTCTCGCAGTGATTCAATTTGCGACTGCAAGGAGTTTGTATGGAGCTTCCGACGGTCACGGCCTTGACACAGAGAGATCGCAAACCAGTAGCGGTTGCCAGATGGGTAAGAGCCCTAGGTCTTGCGTTCGTCTGGCTTGTTCTCGCGGTGCTTTCCTTATGGGCGATGGCGGCTCTGTACGTCGATGTCCGCCTCTTCGCACTGAGGGTACCGCTAACGATTCTTTACGCCGTGGTCCTAGTTGCTATCTTGACCAAGTACAAACTACACATCCGGTCGGTGCTGTTATGTTTCGGCTGTTTTTGCCTGGTGCTCGCCTGGTGGCTGAATCTGAAGCCCACGAACAACGCTCGCTGGCTGGCCGACGTGGATAGGCCGGCATCGGTCCAAATGGACGGAGATCGAATGATCATCCACAATCTCCGTAATTGCGACTATCGCAGTGAGACCGACTACAGCAACTGCTGGAGCGATCGCACAGTGAATCTATCGGATCTCCGCGGGGTGGACCTATTTCTGACCACATGGGGCGTGCGATGGATCGCTCATCCCATCGTGAGCTTCCAGTTCGGGGACGATCAACATGTTGCGTTCTCCATTGAGGCTCGCTACAAAGCGGGGCAAGCATACTCCGCGATTCTTGGCTTTTTTCGACAATATGAGCTGATTTTCGTGGTCGCCGATGAGCGCGACGTAATCCGCCTCCGGACCAACTTCAGAAAGGACGAAGAGGTTTTCCTCTATCGTGCGAACATGGGACCGGAATCAGCGCGCGCCATTTTTCTGACGTACGCCCATTATCTAAACCATTTGCAGAATCATCCCGAATGGTATAACGCTCTCACACGCAACTGCACCACGACTCTTGACCGGCAAATTGCGTCAGAAGTCGCCAACCCGCAACCCTGGAACTACCAACTTCTGGTTAACGGCACACTCGACGAACTACTATACGACCGCGGCCGGCTGGTCACGGACGGTCTGCCCTTTAGCGATTTGAAGAGCAGCGCAAACATTAATGTGATCGCAAAGGCAGCGGATAAATATCCCGACTTCTCTGCAATCATTCGCGCCAATCGACCGGGTTTTGAGAATGCGCACTAGCCTGGGTTCCCAGCAGCAGGAAACATACTAGTAAAACTACCAGCTGACACATCCGCGGTTGGGTGTCACGATTAACTCCGAAGTTCCTTTGTTCCGGGGACATTGATCAATGTCCGCCGGATGGGGACGCGCAAATTGTAACCAAAGAGGATAAATCCAGTGAAAGAGATACATCTTATCGTGATGTTGACAGTATTCCTGGGAACTTCGGGCGCTATGGCCCAATCCGCAACCAGCGATCAAACAGGTACTGACACGGACATCGCATTGTTGCGCTCGGATGTGCAGGCGCAGAGGACCGATGTTGTGGCCCACACGATGCAACTCAATGACGCCGATGCGAAGAAGTTTTGGCCGCTATACCGGGAGTATGTGAACAAAGAGCAAGCCATCGGAGACCAGCGCGTAAGCGCGATCAAAGATTACGCTAGCCAGTACGACACCATGAATGATGCCCAGGCTGACGGACTGGTGGATCGCATGCTCAAGTTCGACAAGTCCAGAACCGAACTTCGAGCGGACTATTATCCCAAGTTCAAGAAGGCAATCGGAGCCAAGCAGGCGGCCAAGTTCCTCCAGGTAGATAACCGTTTAAACCTGCTGGTTGACCTGCAGATCGCAAATGCAATACCGATCATGCAATAAACGCTGGCCGGGATCTCAGTAAATGATGGGCTTAAACTTCCAGACAGCAAAGGAGTCAGGACTTCGCTCGAACCTTATTTGTCAAGGGATGCAATGAATGCTTCTTGAAGACGTAATGGCCGATCAACCACCCGGCAGCGCCGCCCACCAGGACGTCTGTCGGGAAGTGCTCCTGTCCCAGGATGCGCATCAGGCTTACACTTGTGGCCAGAGAATATGTACTCAATTGGACCCACTTCGACGGATACTCTCCCGCGATTACTCCGGCTATACTCCAGGCCAGCATGCTGTGTGAAGATGGAAACGAATTATTGCCGGCGTTCGATGAGAAGAAATCGCCGGAGGCGTTGTTGTAGAGTGGGCGCTCGCGCCGGAAGATGATTTTCGTGACCTGGTCCAGCACTACGCTATCCGCAAGCGCCTCGCCGCTCAGGATGCCCGTCTCTCGCGCGTGAGCGTTCTCCTCGAAGAGTCCGACACCATACAACGTTACCGGCACAGCAATCTGAGCGCCAAGCAGGGCATTCGAGGCGTTTACACTGTCTTTGTTAAAGCTCCGGTTGTAGGATAGGTCCCGCATCGCATCCGTGTCGGTTGCCAACGTCACACCTGTTGCAGCGCCGAGGGGCAAGAGCCAGATCAAATCGTGTGTCCTGATCCGCACCGGACTGGTCCAAATCCCGACCTGATCTTTCAGGATTGCGAGCGGCAGACCCTTTTCAGTCACCGGAACTTGTGCGGCCGGAGCGTCCGGCAAAGTATCTCCGGGCGCATCCATAAGAATCATTGGATCAGTTGAGGGATGAGAAAGGCCAAACGCACAGCCGGCAGAACCCCCAACCGAACAAAGGCAGAGAGAAATCAAAAGCCATCGAGATGTAACTAGAGTAAAGATCGCGACCGCCATCTATCACTGCGGAGCAGCCACCGCATGTGTTCGTAAATTAGCCTGAGCTACTGTACCGCTTGTTCAGTGGGATCAGCGGCGGCCGTGTCGACCAAGCTGCGGCGCCGGCATAAGCTGCCTCAGACAGTTGTTATGATATTCGGTCTCTCTGCCCCGCGGCACTAGTAAGAATACAAGAGACGGAAAAAACCTTTCGCAGGCCTGCAAGATAGAACGCCTCGCCAAACACGAATTGCCCTTAGTTCATGCTGTTGCGCAGATTCACAAGAGCCTGGTCGTAGCGGTCTACCCGGATAAGGCCAGCCCGCGGAAACTCGAGATCGATGATGGTGTAGACGGTCAAAGCCAGAGATGCGGCAAAGACCAGCGTGTGCAGCCAGGGGCGTTTCTCCGTGTCGCCCATCCCGAATCCTGCGATCAGTGAGCTGGCTACGGCGAGCAATACAAGCGTCAGGTACATGGGGAATGGGGGATGTGTCTGCAGCGCAACAGAGCGCGTCGTGGTGATGTCGATCATTTCATTGAGAGAGCCGACGACGAGAGTCAGGACGGCAGGCGAGGAAGTCTGTTTAGCTGCGGCAACCGATTCTGTCCAGATCTTCGACTGCAGTTTATCCGAAACAGCCAGGTCATCCAAAGCTTTCGTGCGGTCGAGGTGCAGGTTCTGGTAAAAGGCTAAGCGCGTGTCGAGATAGGCGCGAAGATTGTTGCGAATCAGGGGCTGGGCTGCCTCGGGCAGCAGATCGACGCGTAGCCATGCCGTACCGATGATATTGGTTTCCTGAACGATAAGCTCGCGGCGGGCGTCGAAGCGCGAGACGGCGCCGGAAAACGAAAAACCCAGAAGCAGAGCCATGAGCCCAAAGACAGCGCCGTCGATCGCCCCGAGCCCCGAGCTCGACTTCTCCTCACGTCTGCGCAGCCGGATGCGGCGGCCGAACTCGATACAGACCATCAAGAGGCCGACGATAAAAAAAGTGGTAAAAACGAAGATTGGCATGTCGGTCAGTATACTCATCTTATTTTTCCGGTCTGCCGTAAGCGAGAGAGGTGAGGCTGAGCTTATTTCTCTGCTGAACTGTTAGTTCTACTAGTATGCGGCGGGGCGACCCACTCCGTAGACTTCTCCCACTTGCGCAAATGCGTCCGCTATAAGGCCAATCGCACTTAGTGCATGTAAAAGTGATCCCAGATTGTGACAATCTTAAAACAAACGCCCGAGATACATCTCGAAGGAAAGGCTCTTGCGGAAGGCGATCTTGCCCGTTCCATGCGAGTCCAACTCGCCCTATTCCTATCATTGATCTTGTGTTCTTGTGTCTCAGCGCAGAATGGAGGCGGTGACCCTTATACGCGAACATCCCAGCCGGCGATGCTGAATTATCAGGAACTCGTCGCTCTCGGTGAGCAGGAAACCGTAGATCCTGCCTTGGCCGCCAAACTGCACACCCTGCTAACCACCCCGTTTATCAACAATGAAGCGTATTTCAACGGGGTAAAGCCCTTGCGGCCCGATCTCAAGGGGATGGGGCCCTCGCTGCGCCTGGTCGAATGGAACATCGAGCGGGGAATTGAATTCGACAAGATCAAGCTATTGCTTACCGATAAGCAGGGATTCATCGACGAGATGCACCGTGAGGCCGCGAGCAAGACGAATACCGCGAAGGCAAGTGACCAGGTGCTACTCGACCAGATGGACATCCTCCAGTCGGCAGACGTGCTGGTATTGAACGAGGTCGACTGGGGCATGAAAAGAAGCGACTACCGGGCCGTGATCAAGGACCTTGGTGATGCACTCAAGATGAACTGGGCCTATGGTGTGGAATTTGTAGAAGTGGATCCCAAGATATTGGGCACGCAGTCGTTCGCAAATGTGGAGAACCAAGAAGAGCGTAAGGAGTTGGACGACCTGTACAGCGTCGATAAGTCCCGCCTCCTGGGCCTGCATGGCACCGCCATTCTCTCTCGTTATCCTCTTCGCGATGTAAAGCTGGTGCCCTTTGAGTATCAGGCTTACGACTGGTACAACGGCGAGAAGAAGTATGGGACGATGGAAGCCGGCAAACGGAAAGGCGCGAGCCTTGTCTTTGGAGAACAGATCGTGCGCGAGGTGCGGCGTGGAGGCCGGACCAACCTGATTGCAACCATCGATGTACCCGATCTTCCCGGAGGCGAGGTCACCATCGTTGCGGCTCACCTGGAGAATCGTACGACCCCGAAGGGCCGAGTGAAGCAGATGGGTGAAATTCTTGACTTCATTAAACCGATCTCTCATCCGGTAATCGTGGCCGGGGATATGAACACCACGGGAGCCGATGGCTCGGTTACCAGCATAAAGTACGCGCTCATGAAAAAGCTGAATGATCCTTCCTATTGGGCTACAAAAGGGGTCAAATACGCGACTGGCGTAGGTTTTGGCATGGACGTTGCCGGCCTGGCCTTCAAGACAACCAAGTTTCAGAGTGACCCAACTGCCTCCGGGGTTCCGCTACTGGCGGCCAATCCCGAACAGGGGCTTTTTAGAGACCTGAATAAGTTTCGCTTTGACGACAAGACGCGGCTTGATTATCGGGGAGATGCCGCACTCTCCGTGCTTGGCCGTTCGGGAACCCTGGGTAACTCAAACGAGCGTGGCAACAAGGGATTTATGACCACGTTCGCATTGCCGCGAACCCTGGGCATCGTAGGCAAATACCGGCTCGACTGGATATTTGTGAAGGCCTATCTGAACGATGATCCCGCGTCGCCTGACTCCTATCGCTTTGCCCCTCATTTCGCTCGCACCATGAATGAAGCCAACGAGGTCTTCGCCGACTTTTTGTCGGACCATGCTGCCATCAGCGTCGATTTGCCGATTGTCCAGTCGGCAGCGCCGAGCCGGAAGAAGTAGCGTTCCAGTCCCCACCCCGACTCGAAATCTCCTATTGGGAAGGATAGAGAGGGAGCCCTTGTTGAGGGAGCGTCAGAGCCGTGACTCGCAGAGAACTCGTGCATTCCCCAGATTTGGAAGTATCCACCCGCTCTGAAATGAGAAACCCAGGGGCAGGGCTAAAAGCCGTGCCAGATAACTGGCAAACGAAGGCGCTGAGGCATGCTCAGGATACCTGTCCTCACAAAACGGGCACGCTCTGCGGCTTCCTCTCCAAAGAGGCCGAAATCCTTTGCCCCTGTTTGGCGGTCTATTCAGATTTGTTGGAACCCGGAACCACGAGGTCGTTGTCGACGCTAAAGACCCCGGGAGCGGAGTTGGCCTGTATGCCGGCAATGGCCTTATCCGTCTCGTTGTTGACGACCCCGTAGAGGGCAACGTTTCCATTTTTTACGATGATGTGGATGGCATGGAAGCCTCGAGGCGGATCATTGGTGATGCCGCCGGCCATCAATGCGACGCTACGGCCGCCGGGTCCCAGCGATTGCGCGACACTCCCCTGGTTGGCGTTGTATTTCCGTAGGGCGGACTGGGTATAGATGCGGTTATAGACGGCAGCGCGGATACGGTCGTCGTTCGGTGAGGTGGGGAGGACGTCGATCTGGTTGTCGACTGATTCGACTCCTTCGATCTTCTTGAGAACGTTACCTGCGCTGCTCTTGAGCGTCGGACGAGAAGCGAAGCCTTTCAGAACCACGGTTTTGCCATGGAAACCGAAGGTGATCCAGTCGAAGACGCCATAGTTGGTCAGGCTGGCGAGTCTCTTCTGCACCTCTTTGGCGATGCGCATGGCGTCGTCCTGGCCCCACGTAGGGGACGGATTCTGGGCAATCATTGCTGGAGCAGCAACGCTGAAGATGAGAGCGGCCGCAACTAACGGCAATGTACGGCGGGTCAGAGAAGATAGGACGTTCATTGGTTGACTCCGTGCACGCGAAGATGTTGGTGTCGTCCGATACGATACAACTGACCGAGCTTTGCGTCTACTGTTCCTGGGCCATCTCGCGATTTTGGCCCGAAATGTCGTGTTGGCTGTGTCGTTGCCTTATCTGTTAGGCCGGTCGTCACCGGTTGCCTTCTTTAACTCACGGTTAAGTTCCGCGTTTTGCAGATATACGTTGCCGGGTGATTTTCTCAAAGTACCCTACTTATCGTCTGCCTTATTCTTGTGAAGCATACGCTTGATGTCAGGAGCAAACTCCGCCAGCGCGTCGACCGCCACACCCACCCAGGCCTGGGTGACCACGCTTTGATAGCCCTTAGGCAGCACGCTGGGATAGTTAGGTTCCCACGAGGCGACGGTGACACCGGCTGCAAACGCTGCCGCGTACGACATGATCTGAGGCCGTATTGCCTTGTCGTCAGCACCGCCATAGGTGATGAAGTTCCGGACCACAGCGTGGCGAATTCTTGGCCAGCCGCCTTCGCAGCGGCAACGGTCGTAACGGGGCTCAAACCCCACCGCTGCATTGCCCAGCGATGTTAATGAGTTCTGAATGACATTTCCGGCGTGGAGGGACCCAGCGCGCTTGGCAAAACCTGAGAAGCCATCCCCCCACTCCGGTTCGGTCTCCTTCGCCTGGTCGTGGATTGCGAACAGTCCGGTCTTCACATAGATTCCGGGGGTCGTATAGGTCTGCCGAAGATAGAGTTTGAAGCGTCCGTGGCCGGTGAGCGGGATGATGGGCGCATCTTTCGGGATGTATGCACCATACACCCAGTTCACGGGCAGGGTCGTGTTGACCGAATTAACGGGAGCCTCCGGAGATTTGGCTGGTTCTTGGCCTATACATGAGGGGACCAGAAGCGACAAGGCCAGAATACTCACGCGAGCTGCGAGGAGTCTCACCGAGTAAGGGCCGAGTGAAGCAGAACCTTGCATTCTCTGCAGCGACCTGAACAGGCGTGCGAATGTCATTCCATAAACATTGGGCATCTCACGACCTTAGCTTCGACACCGAATCACAGTTGCGCTGGCCCGTAATTCCCGCACCAAAACCGTCTGCAGCAGCCGACCATCCGCTATCCTTCCAAGACTATACGGTTGGATTGGGAGTGGAGAACTAGTAAAAATCGTAGCGTTTCCGCAGAAAAGCTACTTGCTGCGCCAAGTCTCGACCCGTTAAGCTCAACCCGCGTGGTCATCGGTATAAATCGAACCCCCGGGTTCTTCGCCTGCGCCAGGCATTTGATGCGGCGAACTGTCACTTATGACAGGTGCACGTATCGATAGGCGAGGATATCTTGACCGCATGACGATGTGGTGTCATGGGAGTGCATCCCCTGAAACAACCGTCATGACTCCTGAGGAATCCGCAATGAATCCCGTTCTGCGCGCCGGTACTGCTTCTCTTATAACCGTGGTGTTCTCATGGACGAGCATCATAACCGGGTGCAAGTCGGCTGAACCCCCTGCACCACAGAGCCAGGCTGCTGCTCCGCCTCAAACTACAGCCGCGATTCCGCCGCCGCAGCAAATAAGCGTCGACGATCTCGTCGCGCCCATCGCTCTCTACCCCGATCAGCTACTGGCGCAGATTCTTACCGCATCTACCAATGCCCAGGAGGTCCTCGACGGCGGTAACTGGTTGTTGCAAAACCAGAAACTCAAAGGGGATGCACTTACCGACGCCGCCAAGCGGGCCGGCTTCAGCCCCAGTGTGCAATACCTGATGAGCTTTCCCCAGGTTGTAGACAACATGTGCCTGCAGCTCGATTGGACGCGCGAGCTTGGGCACGCCTTTCAAACAGACCAGAAGGGCGTGATGGACGCAGTCCAGCGCAAGCGGGCACAGGCACAGCAGACGGGCAATCTCAAATCCAGTCCACAGATGACGGTCGACACGAAAAAGGCCGATAATGGTCAGCCATACGTTGAGATTAAACCTACCAATCCACAGGTGGTCTATGTTCCTCAATACAATCCCGTCACCATCTACAATACGCCGGCTCCAGCAACCGTAGTCGTTACACAACCTGCAACGCCGGCTCCGGTCGTGCAATCCGGAGTCAGCACTGGCTCCGCCGTAGCTATCGGGCTGCTTTCGTTCGGCGTTGGCATGGCTGTCGGTTCGACGATAAACCGCAACAACTACTATCCATACCCCGCGTGGGGATATGGGGGCGTCTATTATGCCGGCCGTCCCTACTATCCACCCCCCTACCACCCCGTTTACCCGGGATATCGGCCTGCGTATGGCTACCACCCTCCGGCGAACTATCCCTGGACCCATTACAACAATAACGTCAACGTGAACGTGAATAACAACTACTACAACAAGTTCAACAACGCCACGTTGTACGGCGGAAATAACAACGTGAACACCACCAACGCAAACACGATCAACGCGAACAATCGTCCACCGTTGGGCACAGCCAACCAACCGGCCGGCCAACCAAACTGGAAAGGTCAATCCACGTATCAAGGGGCTCGCCCCAACAATGCGAACCAGCAGCCCGGCGCGTCTACAGCCAACGTGAATCCGGCGAATCGACCCAATGCCGGTTCCAACGCTACGCCAAACCGCTCGAACGCGAGCAGCAGCGTGGCCTCGGCGAACCGCCCGAACTCCGGAAACACCTTGGCTGCAGCGAACCGGCCAAATGCGGCTACCAACGGTTCGTCGAATCGACCGAACCTCGCAGCGAATCCTGGCGGGAACAGCATAAATCGACCGGCCACTGCAAATGCAGCTCCCAGCAACCGGCCCAGCGCTGCCAATCCCAGCACTTTGAGTAGACCCGCCGCTCCTTCAAATATGAATCGAGGTGGTGATCGTGGCTACGATAATGTCACGGCTCGTCCTGCTTCTCAGGTACAGAACCGTGGAGGGGGTGGCAACAGCGCCTTCGCCAATGGCGGTAGCGCCAGGTCGGAGCGAACAGCCAGCAATCGGGGGCAGGCCAGCATGGGCGCCGGCCTCCGGGGCAAAAAGAGCTAGTTACTCACGGTGCGATGTTACCGCAAGCAATCGAGGTTATCGACCATGATATGCAGGTTTGCAAATTGTCTTCTTCTTTCCCTCCTTTCTATGGCAGCCTTCCTTGCTACTTCCCATGCACAGGGAACGGGCCAGACGACCTTTTCTTCCTCAGAGGAAGCGCTTACCGCTTTCATCCAGGCTGTGCGCGACGGGAATCCTTCCGAGCTCGGAGAGATTCTCGGCCCGGGTACCGAGCAGATCGTTTCCTCCAGCGATTCTGTCGCTGACAAGAACGCTCGAGAATCTTTTCTTAAGCGGTACGATGAACGGCACTCGCTCGTGCCCTCCGGCCAGGGCGAATTCACACTTCAGGTGGGCAAAGATGCGTGGCCGCTCCCCATCCCGCTCGCCCACACCGGCGGGAAGTGGTATTGGGATGGAAAAGCAGGTACAGATGAGATTCTTTATCGACGCATCGGCCACGATGAGCTGGCGGCCATCAATGTGTGCAAAGGTATCATCGCCGCACAGCATGATTACGCGGCTTCCGCCCACGACGGGCAACCCGCGGGCTCCTACGCAGCCCGCATCATCAGCGAACCGGGTAAACGGAACGGGCTTTATTGGGAGGTCAAAGAAGGCCAGCCCGAAAGCCCGGCTGGACCGCTGATTGCCCAGGCTGCGCAGGAAGGTTACGACACCAGCAAACGCACGCCCTATCACGGTTATTACTACCGCTTGCTCCCGGCTGCCGGTGGATACGGCTTCGTCGCCTTTCCCGCGGACTATCGCTCGACGGGAGTCATGACATTTCTCGTCAATCAGAATGGCGTGATCTATCAAAAGGACCTCGGCGATAACACAGCCACTATTGCAAAACAGATGACTTCCTACGATCCGGACAAGACTTGGCGTGTGGTGAGGTAGCAGTCCAGCCTACGCAATCCGGCCATCTCAGCTGAGGGTCGGGCCAATACCCGAACATCAAGACCGGCGAGGGATTCAAAGGTTATAGCAGATAAATTTCGAAGGTCGATTCAGCCGATCTTTTGTATGTCGACTAGGAAAACTGCTAGTAGACCGACGAAGCGCGGCCTACATATTCTTAGATCGCAAATAACGAACTCCGAACCATGAATGAACTTCGCGTTCGCAAACCAAATGGTCCTGCTGCGAGCCTGAGCCAGGATGAAGAGGAAAATTCCAGATGAAACAAGGCGAGAAACCGGCGGCAACGGAACAGAAGCCCAACATTGTTTTTATTCTGACGGACAACTTGGGATACGGCGAGTTGGGCGTTTACGGAGGCGGCACTCTCCGTGGCGCGCCCACGCCGCGCCTTGACAAGCTCGCCAGCGAGGGACTTCGCCTCACGAACATGAACATGGAGGCGCAGTGCACGCCGAGCCGCTCCAGCATCTTGACCGGCCGATTCTCCATGCGGTCGGGCACTTACGCAGTGCCCCTTGGTGGCGTGCCGGAAGGGTTGACCCAATGGGAGATCACCATTGCCCAGTCGCTGTCGAATGAGGGTTACGCCACCGGTATGTGGGGTAAATGGCACCTCGGCAGTCACGACGGCCGGCTGCCAAATGACCGGGGCTTCGACGAATGGTATGGCATCCCGCGCACTACGGACGAGGCCAGATGGCCATCCTCGGCCGGCTACTCACCACAGCTTGTCCCAATGCAAAAAATCATGGAGGGCAAAAAGGGTGAAAAGAGCCGTGCCATAAAAGACTACGACCTTGAGCAACGCCGGTTGATGGATGCGGAAGTCACTCAGCGCTCGGTAGCGTTCATCGAGCGGCAAGCCAAAACGGGCAAGCCGTTCTTCGCCTACCTGGCTCTCACCCAGCCACATCTGCCCACACTGCCGAATCCCGCCTTCGCCGGCAAAACCGGCAACGGAGATTGGGCGGACATGCTGGCCGAGATGGACTATAACGTCGGGCAGGTGCTCAATGCCGTAGACGCAGCCGGTATTCGTGACAACACCATCGTCATCTTCACCAGCGACAACGGCGCGGAATTCTTCAAACCCTGGAACGGTTGGGCAGGGCCGTGGCGCGGCACGTATGTCACCGCACTCGAAGGCGGTCTTCGTGTGCCGTTCCTTGCACGCTGGCCGGGGAAGATTCCGGCTGGCCGCACCAGCGACGAGATCGTGCACGGAGTAGATATGTTCGCCACCCTGGCCAGGTTCACCGGCGCCAAGGTGCCAGCTGACCGGCCTGTAGACAGCCTGGATCAGTCTGATTTCTTCCTCGGCAAATCTGAGAAATCAGCCCGGGAAGGGTTCCCCATCTGGAATTCGAATATCCTGATGGGCGTGAAATGGCGCAACTGGAAAGTGCATTTTGTTAAGCAGGACACGCCCATCGATCCCCCTCTGAAGCTTTTAGTCCCCTTCATCATTAACCTGTACAGCGATCCGCTCGAAGAGACACCAACACTCGATACCTGGGTGCTGCATGCGGCGCTTAAGATCATCGGTGGCTTCGAGCAGAGCGTGAAACAGTATCCGCTCATCCCGATGGGCACACCAGACCCTTACACGCCTACGGTGAATGAACAAAAAGCCCAGGTTTTGGCTTAGGGCACCATGGGCGCCAGGATCAGTTGAACGTGGAGTTTACAGAAGAGGACCAAACGATGAACGTCAAAGGCGAAAGTAGCTCCCTGCTTGCGTCACCGATGAGCGGGCCCCCAACACTGGTAGAGCCTGGCTCGGCCTCTTCGGCGTTGACGCAAGACCCTCAGAATCGCCCAACGCGGTCCATAAAAATTTCAACCAAAGAGGTCACCGATCCAGACGTGGGGGTGTCCTCCGACGGAAGCTGGTTGGCCTTTACCGCGCTCGGCCACCTGTTTCAGCTGTCTACAAAAGGGGGTGTGGCCAAGCAACTGACCTCCGGTCCGTACTATGATTCAGCGCCCGCGATCTCGCCCGATGGAACGCGAGTGGCTTTCATATCCGACCGCGACGTGAGCAGCCAGGGCAACGTCTTTGTGCTCGATCTCGGGAGCGGTCAGATTCACCAACTCACCGACGAGGCGTGGGTTGACCGGCCAGTTTGGTCGCCGGACGGCAAGAGCCTTGTCTTCCTGAGTTATCACGTCACGGGCCCGGCGGGTAACTTCAAGTTCGTCGGCCCCATGACAATGAACACCCAGGTGCGCAGGATCAGGCTCGCGGACAAGAAGCTAGAGACTTTGACCGAGCCCGGCTTTGTGTCCGCCGTGGCTTTTCTCACCGATGGGCAGCCCGTGTGGTCAGTCCTGGCGATGGAGACCAAAGACACGCCCGCGATGAGCCAAATTAAGGTGTTGAACGAAAAGGGCAACGTAACAACTGCGCTAACAGTTGAAGGTGTAGTTGACTCTATTGCGGCTGATCCCGGAGATCCTCGGGGTGCCTATCTCCGGGTTTACAAGTCCGCCTCACCCATGGCAGGGATTGTCCCCCAGCCCGAATACTTCGTTTACGTCACGGTGCCCCAGGCCGGCGAGGCGACGGTCAAAGGACTGTTGGGCCGTGCAACAGACGTGACGCAGACAGTTGAGAGCCGCGGTCCAGGCACTCGCGTCTATTTGTCGCAGCTTGCGAATCCGAAACCCCGCCCGCTGTTCGGTGCTGCGAGGGACGCGATCTACTTCGGAGAAAGAGGCAAGCTCTGGCGCATCGATGCGGCTACAGGCAAACGCGATGAGGTGAAGTTCTCTGCGGAGATTGCCTTCGAGTTCTATCCGGGTTCGCCGCTACCGGTGTATTCAGAAAAGCGCACTGAATCCCCCAAAAGTATCTTGACCCCGCGCCTTACTCCCGATGGCAAAAGCGTGATCTTCACCGCCGCGGGCTATCTCTGGCGGCAGCCCGTCTCCGGAGGCGCGGCCGAGCGATTGCTCGACACGAATGGGCTTGAATGCGGTGGGTTTGAATGGGGCCCCGCGGCGCTCTCGCCCGACGGCAAGAAGCTCGCCTATCAAGTCAGTGAAGGGGAAATGCAGCAGCTTAGGATCCTGGACCTGGCGACCGGCCAAAGCTCCAGCCTGATATCGGAAGGCCGTACCGGACGGTACGAGCCTGCCTGGAGTCCCGATGGAACGAAGCTCGTTTACACCCACTTCGAGCCGCCCGCGGGACCTTTGAAGCCGAAGATGCCCTGTGTCTACCTCGCCGATCTTGTGAGCGGTAAACAGCAGAAGCTTGTTGAGGGTTCCCCCCGCTGGCAGCCAGCCGCCCAGTTTTCGGGCGATGGTAAGTGGGTGTACTTCACTGCCAACGGGCAAGTCCATCGCTATCCCGCCGACACAACCGGCGCCAGCGAACCCATCACCGCACTTACAGCCTTCGCGGCCAATGGACAGGTTTCGCCGAACGGCAAGTGGCTTGCCTTCCGTCGCAACGACGAGATTTGGGTAGCGCCGCTCAGCTCGCAAGCAATCAAGGAAGACACGCTGTTTCGCTTCTCTTCTGTGGGCGGCCACAATTTCAGCTTTACGCCGGATGGTACCTCGCTCATTTACTCGACGGGGGCCGACGTGTGGCTCCATCCGCTTAAGGATGGCGGGCAGAGACAAGTGCCTATCCAGCTCAAACTGTCGACAGAACCTCCACCACCGCTATTGCTCCGCAATGTGCGCGTGCTCGATTTCAAGGCTGGTGGTTTCACCGAGGACACCTCGCTCCTGATCGAGGACGGACGCATCAAGTGGATCGGCGCCGAGGTGAGTCACGCGCTACCGGGGGACCTGAAAGTGGTGGACGGCGGCGGCCGGTTCGCTATTCCGGGCCTGTTCGACATGCACACGCACACCGCGACTCCTATCCATTCCCAGTCGGCCCGCGATGTCAGCCAGATGGAGCTCTGGATTGCGTACGGTGTCACCTCGGTGGCAGACATGGGCAGCGACACGGGCACACTCCAGGCTTGGGCGGACCGCCGCAATGGGTTCGGGGCGCCTATACCACGGGTGTTCCATTACGGCAGCATGATTGAGGCAACGCCCTTCATCTGGGGCGGTTCGGCCTACGGCACCTCAGATGAGCAGCTGCGAGACATCGTTCACCTGGAGAAAAAGGAGGGCGTAGTTGGTGTAAAGTCTTACTTCACGTTGTCGTGGCCACTCCACCGCGCTCTTGCTTCAGAGGCTTTCAAGCAGGGGCTGCCGGTGTCGGCTCACGGTCTTTTCAGTGAGGAGATCATCAGGGGGGCTCTCATCGGCCACGCGATGAAGGCACACATGCTTCCCGTGAACGTGTACAACGACGATCTGCTGCAACTGCTCGCCGCAACCGGGACTTATTGGACCCCAACCCTGGCCGTCGTCTTTGGGCTGTTTCCGGGAGGCTCACCGCTTCGGACCGCTATGATTGCCGTGCTGAAGCGTGCGTATCAAGCGGGCGTACCACTGCTTGCGGGTACCGATTCACTCAATCCCAAAGACAACTACGGCGAATCGCTGCATGCCGAACTCCAGTATTTCGTGCGAGCCGGCATTTCACCGATCGAGGTGCTGCACATCGCCACCCAGCGCAGCGCCACCGCGGTGGGAGCGGGAGATCTGTTGGGCAGCTTGGAGCCCGGCAAAGTAGCTGATGTCGTGCTTCTCGACGCGAACCCTCTGGAGGATATTGCGAACACACTGACCACCTGGAGAGTTGTCGCGGGCGGGAGGCTGTTCGCCGAACCTCAGCCGCTCACCACAACCGACGAACAGATGCACAACCCTGTGAATTGAGCGTTGAGAGCTTGCGCGGGACAGATGGACTGCTTCTGCGGAAGGGGTCTGAAAACATGTGGAAGAGGATCGTGAGCTTCAGGGTTCTCTTTTTCATCTGTTTCCTTATCCTCTATTGCGCTGTGATTAATCAGGCCAGTGGAGTCTGCCGCGTTTGAGAGAGCCCGCACTCCAGAACTAATCCGCAGCAAGCACCGTGAGTGCGGCGAACTGTCGCTTGTGACAGGTGCATGAGGTGGTAGGCGCAGATATGCTATCAGCGAAACCAGTGATAGGAGAAACCGATGAGCTCGGATGAAAAGATAACATGCAGCCAGGAGTCGCTTCCTTTTCCACCCACACCATCGGCGAGCACCGCTGGGCGCACTATGCAGGAATCGGTCTACAAGCGGCGCGTTGAACCGCGTCGCCTACCTGCTGATGCACCTAACATTCTCATCGTGTTGATCGACGACGCAGGGCCCGGCCTGCCTTCCACTCTTGGGGGCGAAGTCCATACCCCGACGTTGGACCGCGTCGCCATGGGCGGAATCTCGCTCAATCGCTTCCACACTACGGCCATGTGCTCGCCGACACGGGCGTCTATACTCACCGGCCGCAATCATCACCGCGTCGGTTCCGGGCAGATCGCGGAGCTGGCGAACGACTGGGACGGATACTCGGGCCACATCCCAAAGAGCAGCGCCCTGGCGGCCGAGGTGCTGAAAGATTATGGGTACAGTACGTCGGCCTTTGGTAAGTGGCACAACACACCTGCGGAGGAAACAACCGCCGCTGGCCCCTTCCATAATTGGCCGACCGAAGTAGGTTTCGAATATTTCTACGGATTCCTCGCAGGTGAGGCGTCGCAATATGACCCCAATCTTGTACGCAACACAACCGTCGTGCTCCCGCCCAAGAGTCCGGAGGAGGGCTACCATCTCAGCGAGGATCTTGCGGACGACGCTATCGGCTGGCTGCAAAAGCACAAGGCCTTCCAGCCGGATAAGCCGTTCTACATGTACTGGGCGAGTGGCGCGATCCACGGTCCACACCACATCATGAAGGAGTGGGCCGACAAGTATAAAGGTAAGTTCGATGACGGATGGGATGCTTACCGGGAGCGCGTCTTCAAGCGCGCCAAGGAGAAGGGCTGGATTCCCGACAATGCCCAACTTACTCCCCGGCATCCAACGATGCCGTCCTGGGAGAGCATCCCCGAAGACGAAAAGCCCTTCCAGCGCCGGCTGATGGAAGTGGCCGCCGGGTTCGCCGAGCACGTGGACGCTCAGGCGGGCCGGGTCATCGACGAAATCGACAAGCTCGGCTACGGCGACAACACCCTCATTTTCTACATCTGGGGTGACAACGGTTCCTCGGCTGAGGGGCAGGACGGCACAATCAGCGAGCTTCTTGCGCAAAACGGCATTCCAACTACGGTCAAGCAGCACATAGCAGCGCTCGATGCGCTTGGCGGACTCGACGTGCTGGGCTCGCCCAAGGTCGACAACCAATACCATGCGGGCTGGGCGTGGGCCGGCAGCACTCCCTACAAGGGGACCAAACTTCTAGCGTCGCACTTTGGCGGCACCCGCAACCCGATCGTCATCCAGTGGCCGGCAAAGATTAAACCCGATGCCACACCGCGTCCGCAGTTCCATCATTGCAACGACATCGTCCCTACAATTTATGAGGTCGTCGGCATAACTCCACCGCGGGAAGTAAATGGCGTTCCTCAAGACCCGATCGACGGCGTGAGTTTCGCCTATACCTTTGACGACCCAAAGGCCAAGGGGCGCCTGCTCACCCAATACTTCGAGATCATGGGCAGCCGGTCCATCTACCACGATGGCTGGATGGCCTCTGCTATCGGCCCGCGTATTCCCTGGGTAAAAGGCACTCCGCCGGGCATTGGCGAGTGGACACCGGACAAAGACATTTGGGAGCTCTACAACCTCCAGGAAGACTGGAGCCAGGCGAACGACCTCGCCGCAAAAATGCCGGAGAAGCTGGCCCAATTGAAGGAGCTCTTTCTTATCGAGGCTACGAAGAACAAGGCGCTCCCCATCGGCGGTGGGCTTTGGGTTCCGTTGCTACACCCCGAGATGCGCATTGCTCCACCCTATACGGAGTGGACCTTCTCCGGCGACCTGGTTCGCATGCCGGAGTTCTGTGCGCCGGCGCTTGGCAACAAACCCAACATTGTTACGATTGACGCCGATATCCCAGCCAACGCCAACGGCGTGCTTTACAAACTGGGCGCGAACTCGGGGGGCCTCACGTGTTTTGTAGAGGACGGCATTCTCTGTTACGAATACAACCTCTTCATTATTCAGCGCACCAAGATCCGCGCCCAGCAGAAGCTGCCCGTTGGTAAGGTAAAGATCGAGATAGAAACGGCGTACGTAGTACCCAGGCCGGGCGGACCGCTGAGCATCACCATGAAAGTCAATGGCCAGGTGGTGGCCACAGGCCAGGTCCCGATATCCGCGCCCCTGATCTTCACAGCCAACGACTGCCTGGACATTGGCATGGCCCTTGGTTCACCCGTATCGCTTGACTACTTCGATAAGACCCCGTTCAAGTTCAACGGGACGATCGAGCAGGTACACGTCGAGTACCGTATCCCCAAGCCGGTGCGCACGGAAGATACGACAACAAAGGAAGAGGTTGCGGCCGCGGCCCGCTGATTATTTGTAAAATTCGATAAAATTAGGCCTTTTTTGACTTCAGCGGCGTCGCGCAGGGAGGCCTATGTTTGCGGAAAAGGGCATCCGGAGCGAGCTGATTGTGTCCATGGCAAGATCGAAGATGCCTTCGGCCGCGAGGGGAACCCGGTTCGGCCTTTCGGGGTTGATGAAGGGATTGGCAGGGCTGGGTTGGGGCCGGTCAAGGTTGGGAGACGACGTGTGGTTACCCAGTTTGGGCGATGGCTGGGGTGTAGGCTCCGCTCGGGAACCGGGGGCGCGGCGGGTTTGGTTTTCGTGCCGGCAACGGGGTCCCCTGGCTTCTCGCCCACAGGTTGGTTCTGCTGTTCGCGGAGCCACTCAGAGGGGTAGATATGTGGCTTGACGGATGGGGCCACGGGTTGCGTTCCGGATGGGGAGAGGCGGCGGTCCGGAATGAAGCCTTCGATGGCTGCGATCATGGAAAGAGCCTTGATCTGGCCGGCGATGCTGCCCCTGGTGGCTTCGTGGCTGAGA
Source organism: uncultured Acidobacteriaceae bacterium (assembly GCA_963750415.1). Classification (GTDB taxonomy): domain Bacteria; phylum Acidobacteriota; class Terriglobia; order Terriglobales; family Acidobacteriaceae; genus PALSA-350. The sequence goes on along the minus strand of CAVVQX010000011.1, from coordinate 460,213 downwards.
GTGGCCAATTCCCAGAGCCGGGTCAGGATCTGGTCCCGACCGATGTTCAGCTTGCGCAGACCTTCCGCTTCCTGGTCCACCAGCCTTTCGCTGACGGCGGCGCGGTGCTGGTTCATGTAGGCGCGGACGCGGGGCTTGGCTTTGGTGTAGGCGGCGGTGTCGGGATTGAGACCGACCGCCTCCGCGGCGGCGCGGTCAGTCATGGTTCCGGACATGATCAGGTGAGCATAGGCCATTTCCTGATCGGTGATGAGATCGCTAACCTTGTTTTTGGGCATAGGTATCCTCGTTCCTTGGTTTGCTGGAAATTAGGTGGGATTTGCTTGCTGCTCTGTTTGAGACACAAAGGGCTTGAGCGCCGTGGTCGGCCACTCATTGCTGGTGTTAGTGATTTGGGACAGGGATCGGGTGTGGCACCGGATAGCGGTGAAGCTATCCTTCGCTCACGCGGAAGGCCGAAACTACCGGCAACTGCCGGACAGGCGCGGTGGCGTGAGAAGCCGTCGCCCGCCGATATCTTCTACTCTAAGATATAGAACATTTCCGAGTTTGATGTAAGTGCCGAGATACTTTTTTCGGCACGGGAGTACCAAGCCCACAGGTTACTCGGGTTGGTATGCGCGAACGAGCTTGCGGGGCAGGATCCGGGGCACGCTCCACGGTAGGCGAGAGAGGCGGGGACAGGTGTGGCACCCGATTATTTGTGGCAGGCAGGAAATAATCGCCTCTATCAGTGACGCACTACACTGGTTGCGACAGCCTTGGATAGCCGGCGCGGGAGGCGATTGCAATCGCCGGGTTAGAGCATTACAAGTTTGGACGGACGTTTACCGCTTTGATGTACTGATTCCCGTAGCTCTCAATCTCATAGTGCCCCTTCTTCTGATTGAACCGAATCTTCGCCGCGACCATAATTTGGCCGCTTCCCTCACCCTTGTCGTTTAACCTGACTTGGAGATACCCAAAGGGATAGTCTGTCGTTCGCCCGGCCTGATACAGCTCGACAAACGGCATATTGCGGGCAGTCACGAGCGTTATGATTGTGTCTGTGCCAGCTTGCCGCTTCCGGGCGACGGCAACCTGGTTTCCTACGCTGCCTGTTGGGTTGATTCGTCCTACATCCAGTTTTTCCATAGCTCTGCGGAGCGCGTCAGGACCTTTCTCTTTCAACAGCGTCGCTAGCTGGTCGACTTCTTCATCCGTGGTGTAGCGGTTAACTCGGAAATCAAAGCCAATCGACTTTCCACCGGCTGGCCCTCCAGATCCGATCGCTCTACCGGTATATGTCTCCTGACTCGTTGTTTCTCGTTGGCACCACAGAGGCGAGATGGCGAAAGCCACTCCCAGGATCAGCATGCCTATCTTTTTCATGTGTTAGCCTCCTGCATTCAACTTGGCTGTTGCCCATGGGAGCTTGTTTTACTGCCGCGCCATAGCAATACGGACAGCTTCCTCCGGCGACACAAGGTGATCGACGCTCACGGCATTCTCGGCAATGGCGAGCTGAACGCCCTTAACCACTCCGCTGAACTCGTTTCCACGAGACCCGTAGTCCGGTGAGACAGGAGATCCGGAATCCAATCCCACGTCGCACCCGTCATCGGCAGAGAAGATCATGGCCGCGGTAGCGGCGACCTTGCACTCGCCTGCTTTCTTACCGTCCACATACAAAGATGCAGTCCCGCCCTTGCCAAGTCCGCCCCCATCGTAGGCAAACTCCATGCGCACCTGGTGCTCGCCCGGAGTGAGAGTGCGGCTTGACTCGGCGTAGAAGCACTGGATGCCGAGCAAGTTGTAACAGTATTTGAGCTTGCCACCCTTTGCATAGAGGCTCCAGCCGCCAATGTTGCCTCCTTGAGCCACGATCACGCCTTCAGCGCCGCCCGTGGGTACAACGATCTCAGCCGTCACAGAGTGGGACTTGTTCTTGAGGTTGATGACCGAGTTCTCCGAGAGACGTCCCATGCTGCCAAATAAAATTTGCGAGTTGCCCTTGATCAACACCGGCCGCCCGGCCGTATCCGCGTTCATACGTTGAGCGAGCCGGTCATCGAGAGGTAGTACGTTGTAGCGTGTTGCCTCGATCAGAAACAGCCGCTGCAGCTCATGCAACTTTTCCGGCATTTGGGTAGCTAAGTCGTTCGCCTGGCTCCAGTCCTTATTGGTGTCGTAGAGCTCCCACTTGTCGTCGTCAAATGCCGGGGTTTTCTCGCCTATGAGGATCCATGGCGTTTTGTGTCGAGTCACCGCGGTCCAACCCTTATGGAAAATGCCGCGGTTCCCGAACATTTCAAAATACTGTGTCTCATGCCGCTCGGCTGCCTTAGCGTCATTGAACGAATACGCCATGCTGACGCCCTCGAGAGGCTTCTGCTGCACTCCATTAACAAATGCCGGCTCGGGCAGCCCAGCCACCTCCAGGATGGTGGAAGCTACGTCGATCACGTGATGGAAGTGGGAGCGGGTTTCGCCTTTCCCCTGGATTCCCTTAGGCCAGTGCAAGATCGTCCCATTACGAGTTCCGCCCCAATGCGAGGCGACCTGCTTGGTCCACTGGTACGGCGTGTCCAGGGCGTGTGCCCAGCCAACAGCGTAGTGGTTGTATGATTCCGGTCCACCCAGCTTATCCAGCCGTGCCAGCAGGAAGTCCGGCGTCTCCAGTGCGGCAGCACCGTTGAAATTGATCATCTCGTTGTATGTGCCATTGAGCGTGCCCTCTGCAGACGCGCCATTATCGCCAATGATGTAGTAGATCAATGTGTTATCGAATAGGTTGAGCTTTTTCAGCCCATCCACCACGCGGCCGACGTGGTAATCGGTATACTCCATAAACCCGGCGTAAACTTCCATCTGCCGGATGAGCACGGGTTTGAGCGCGGCCGGCATCTCATCCCATGCCGGAATTTCTTTGTGCCTGAGCGTGAGTTCACATTCTTGCGGAATGACTCCTAGCTTTTTCTGCCGGGCATAAATCTCTTCGCGCAGTTTGTCCCACCCCTGATCGAATTTTCCTTTGTATTTGTCTGCCCATTCCTGGGGGACGTGGTGCGGGGCGTGGGTCGCGCCGGGCGCGAAGTAAACAAAGAAGGGCTTATCCGGTATCAGCGCTTTCTGTTGTCCTATCCAGTTGATGGCCTTATCGGTCATGTCTGCCATCAAGTGGTAACCCTCTTCCGGCGTCTTTTTCACCTCGATGGGTGTGGTGCCTTCATAAAGCGATGGATACCACTGGTTCGCCTCACCCCCGATAAAGCCATAGAAGTATTCGAATCCGCCTCCTCCGGTAGGCCACTGATCGAAAGGACCGACCGGGCTGGTCTCCCAAACCGGCACTTCATGGCACTTACCAAACTGCGCCGTGGCATATCCATTCAGCTTGAGCGTCCGGGCCAGGGGGGAGCAGGTATTGGGCAGAACTGAGTTATAGCCGGGCGACCCGCTGGCGATTTCGGTAATACCGCCCATACCCACGGTGTGGTGGTTGCGGCCGGTCAGCAGGGCCTGCCGTGTTGGGGAGCAGAGCGCTGTGGTATGAAAGCGCGTGTATTTCAAACCACCGGCGGCCAGCATCTCCGCAGTCGGCGTATTACAAGGGCCGCCAAAGGCGCTCGAAGAGCCGAAGCCCGCGTCGTCAACCAAGACGATCAGAATATTTGGCGCACCCGTGGGAGGCCGCAACGGCGTGATCGGCGGGAAGCTGGTTTCCGGATCATTGGCATCATAGGTAATGAGGCCGGTGCGTGGTTGATCGGGAATAGGGAGAACGGTGCGGTGAATCTTATCCTGATCGCTCATTGCGGGAGGGTTCCTTTCCATTGTGTGTGTGGGCTCATCGCGCAACCAAAAGAGAATGGGCGCACCGCGCGGTCCAACCACAAGCTAGAACTCCCGCCTTCTTAAAACAACTGGCACAAGTGACAGGGTGCGGGTCGCGGGTGGTGCTGGGTACAATGGAATCCAGTTCCTCGAAGTGGACCCACGGGAATTTCCCGCAATCACCGGGGTTTTCCCTGGCAGCAGGGATTATTGCAGCGCCATGGCCATGCGGACGGCGTCCTCCGGGTTGACGAGGTGGTCGAGGCTCACTGCATCCTCGGCGATGGCGAGCTGAACGCCTTTGACGACTCCGTTGAATTCGTTCCCTCGCGAGCCGTAATCCGGCGATACCGGAGCTCCCGTATCCACCCCCACATCGCAGCCTTCATCTGCAGAGAAGAGAAGGATCTCCGTGGCGGGTACTCTGCCCTCGCCGACCTTTTTACCGTCCACATACAGGGTCGCGGTGCCGCCCTTGCCAAGGCCGCCACCGTCGTAGGCAAACTCCATACGTACCTGGTGCCGGCCAGAAGGCAGCGGGCTGCTGGATTCGGCGTAGGACTGCTGGATGCCGACAAAGTTATAACAATATTTGAGCTTGCCCGCCTTGGCATAGAGGCTCCAGCCACCCATGTTGCCTCCTTGCGCGACAATCACGCCCTCGGCCCCGCTTGCAGGTACGACGATCTCAGCAGTTACCGAGTGCGACTTGTTCTTAAGATTGAGGACGCAGTTTTCGCTCAGACGCCCCATTCTGCCAAATAGAATTTGCGATTTGCCCTTGATCAGCTCCGGCCGTCCCGCCATGTCTGAGTTAAACCGTTCACCGAGCCGGTCATCAAGCGGAAGCACGTTGTACCGTGTCGCCTCCATCAGGAACAGGCGCTGCAGCTCGTGCAGCTTTTCGGGCATTTGCGTGGCCAGATCATTTGCCTGGCTCCAGTCTTTATTGGTGTTGTAGAGCTCCCAAACATCATCGTCAAATGCCGGGACTTTCTCGCCCATGAACACCCAGGGCGTTTTGTGCCGCGTTACCGCGGTCCAGCCGTTGTGGTAAATGGCACGGTTGCCGAACATCTCGAAATATTGCGTCTCGTGCCGGTCAGCCGCCTTGGCATCGTTGAACGAATAGGCCATGCTGACTCCCTCAATCGGGTGTTGCTGGATTCCGTTGACAGACTGCGGCTGCGGCAATCCGGCCGCTTCGAGGATGGTCGGCGCAACGTCAATCACGTGGCAGAACTGTGAGCGAATTTCGCCTTTCCCCTTGATGCCCTTGGGCCAGTGCACGATCGTGCCGTTGCGCGTGCCGCCCCAGTGCGAAGCGACCTGTTTGGTCCATTGATACGGTGTGTCCAGGGCATGCGCCCACCCCACCGCATAATGGTTGTACGACTCTGGGCTGCCCAGCTTGTCTATGCTGTGCAATCAGGAACTCCGGAGTCTCCAGTGCGGCGCCGCCGTTCGGACCGAGAAGCTCGTTGAAGGTGCCCTTCAGCGTGCCCTCGGCGGAAGCGCCGTTGTCGCCGATGATGTAGTAAATCAGCGTGTCTTCATAAAGGTTGAGCTTCTTCAGCGCATCCACCAGGCGGCCGACGTGATAGTCGGTATATTCCATGAACCCGGCGTACACCTCCATCTGTCGACAAAGGACAGGCTTGAGCGCGACAGGCATTTCGTCCCATGAGGGAATTTCTTTGGGCCGCGGCGTGAGCTGACAATCCTGCGGAATCACACTGATTGTTTTCTGCCGGGCGAAGATCTCCTCGCGCAGCTTGTCCCAGCCCTGATCGAATTTGCCCTTGTACTTGTCCGCCCATTCCTTGGGAACATGGTGCGGCGCATGGGTTGCCCCCGGCGCAAAGTAGACGAAGAAAGGCTTGTCCGGAGTGAGCGCCTTCTGCTGCCCGATCCAGTCGATGGCCTTGTCCGTCATATCTTCCATGAAGTGATAGCCCTCTTGGGGCGTCTTTTTCACTTCGATCGGCGTGGTGCCCTCATAAAGCGATGGATACCATTGGTTCGCCTCGCCACCTATGAAACCGTAGAAGTATTCGAATCCGCCTCCTCCAGTGGGCCAGGCGTCGAAGGGGCCAACCGGACTTGTCTCCCAGACAGGAACCTCATGGCACTTACCGAACTGGGCTGTCGAATACCCGTTGAGCTTGAGGGTCCGGGCGATGGGCGAGCAGGTATTCGGCAAGATAGAACTGTAGCCCGGCGCCGAGGTCGCCATTTCCGTGATCCCGCCCATTCCGACCGTATGGTGATTTCGACCCGTCAGCAGCGCCTGTCGCGTCGGAGAGCAGAGCGCGGTTGTATGAAAGCGGGTGTACCCCAGGCCGTCGGCAGCCAGAATCTCTGCCGTCGGCGTCTTGCATGGGCCGCCAAAGGCGCTGGAAGAGCCGAAACCTGCATCGTCGATCAGGACAATCAGGACATTCGGCGCGCCCGCAGGTGGACGCAGCGGCGTGATGGGCGGAAACTTAGTTTCCGGATCTTTCGCATCATAGGTGACAAAGCCGGTGCGGTGCTTACTCGGGATCGGGAGAATTGTTCGTTCAATCTTATCCTGGTCACTCATTGCGGGAGGGTTCCTTTCCATTGTGTGTGTGGGCTCATCGCGCAACCAATGGGCGCACCGCGCGGTCCAACCACAAATTAGAACTCTCGCCTTCTTAAAACAACTGGCACAAGTGACAGTATGCGGCTCACACAATGCGTGTTTCGGTCTCCGCTGAGAGCGGGAAGCTAGCCACTGAATTGGTCTCTTTGGGACGTGCTTCTTAGGACCGGGGCTTGGGGGCGTGCTGGTCGCAAACGGCTGACGCAAGTCCGAGCTCTCTTACGCGTCCCAGCACGTGGGTAGCAATATTAGGGCAGCCTGGGTGGTCGCAGACGTATTCCGTGAGCAGTTCTTCGCGCCCGTCCGGAGTTGTGAGGCCCGTTTTGATCGTCACCTGAGGAATGGAGAATCCCCGAACCGAATACCTGTATTATCTGATACCCGCCCGACCTTTTTAGAGTGCGGACACGCTCCGGGAACCAAAGTTCGCACCCGTTCGACTTCCACGGCACGCTCCACGGCACGCTCCACGGCGCGCTCCACGGCACGCCGGGACAGGCGGGACAGGCGGGACAGGCGGGGCAGGCGGGACAGGCGGGGCAGGCGGGACAGGCGGGACAGGCGGGACAGGCGGGACAGGTCGCTCAGGGCGGTGTGAAAGATGCCGATTTTTAACGTCCCTGTTGCCTTTCCCCGGATAGCCGCCTCAAATCCCCAATTCCGTTCCGAGGATTTTCCATCCTTTAGTAATCTCCCCGTATTGTCCATCGACAGATTTTTGCTCCAAAACAACTGTCTTTTCCAGTTCCCGCCACACGCCAGAGGTACGGCGCGGTACTACGATCCACGCTAGCGCGCCCTATAAATCGGGTACTCAGTAAGGGTGGGGCCGCCTGGTTCCTCGTCGTGACTAACCGCCCCTTACTTGTCGAATGAGAAGATACGCTTCCAGTCCTTCTCCATGCTAATTACGATCCAGCCGTCCTTTTTTGCCTGAGCCATCAGTTCATCGGAGAAAGTTCCGACGTGAGTCTCCGGCAACCCTGCTGCAGGGCCATAGGCATATTCGCGCTTTGCGTCGTCGTGGTGGACGAGCATCATCAGCCGGGCTCCTTCCCCGGCTTGTGTCCATTGAAGCATCTCGGCATCGCCGGTGGAATTACCGAAGGCGGCAATGGGCCGTTTGCCGATGAATAAGTCAATTCCGACCGCTTTGCCGGGTCCATCATCGACAAAAAATACCTTCGGCTCGCGCATCAGTACTGGCTTGCCGTCTATTTGCTGGTATTTGGTCACAATGCTCGACCCTACCACCTGCTCAGGTGGGACGCCATAGACTTGTTCGCTGTACGCGCGCACAAACGCCTGTCCCCCTCCTGTGACGATGTAGGTCCTGAAGCCCTTTTCGCGCAGGTAGCGCATTACCTCCAGCATTGGTTGGTAGATAAGGTCCGTGTAGGGGCGATTGAACCGCGGCGCTTTGGCGGTGGCGAGCCACTGCGCCACCAGGCCATTAAATGCTTTCGTGCTCATCCCGGCATGCGTCACAGCGATAATCTGCAACCAGTCTGCCTCGGTGAAGTTGCCCATCGCCTGGCGGTCTCCTTCAAGAACCGCTTTGAATGGTTGCTGCTGGCGCCATTCAGGGTGCTGCGGGGCGAGCTTGCCTACGCGATCGAGCGCGAACATCGCTTGTGCGTATAACGGGTGTTCCGTCCAAAGGGTACCGTCCTGGTCAAACGTGGCGATGCGATCGCGCTGTTCTACATAGCTGGGGCTGTTTCTGTCGGTTGTATCCTTCACGAATTTCAGGATGGCATGTTTCGCAGGACCGTCGTTCCACGACGGTAGAGGATCCCTCTGGGCGTTCGCATGAGCCGTTCCCAAAAGGATCAAGATGAGCGCTGCCATCGATCTAAGACCCAAGGGAAAATAAGCGCAGGAACGTTTCATACCCTCTTCCTTTCGTGGGGTGGCGCCTGGAACACAAGAACCACCTAACTTTTATTTGACAGCTTCATGACCGCACAACTGTCAAATGTGTAGGGTCTCCCTCTAAGTTCTACTAGTTCCCGCTTCGTCAGCAACCTGCGATCATCATTCGTAAACTACTGCGGCGTGAGCGACACGCGGTGGCCACGGCAAAACACGAGAGGCAACAACAGCGAAGGAGGAGGTTGCGGCTCCCGGTCTCTGATTCGATCAAAAGGTAAGGAATCTGTATATCATGCGGAAAAAGATCGGACGCTTCGGAAGGCTCGTAATCGTATGTATCCTGATCTATCTATATTCTGTTGTGCTTTTTCGCAACCTGAGTGAGGGTACACGACGTTCTCTGCGGCTGCGAGACGATACGGATGCAGCTGATCACGTCGCGATCTCCGTGCTTGTCACCACAGTCGACCCCGGAACTCAAGAGCTGACGGCGCAGATAAGTTTCAAACCGCAGGGATCCCTTGCTCAGGATGAAGTAACTCCGGCGGTGGATTTGAAGCTCGTGACTAACAACGTAAGAAACCAACAAGAATTCGACTTCCCCAAAGGAAAGCGAATGAATCGTATTGAGGCTACTTTTCCTCTGAACGGAGAGCTAAACAAATATCCGTTCGATCACTACGGTACAACGTTGTGGCTTCTGATGACTACCCCCGCTAAAAAGAAACAGCCTCAGGGATCGAAGATCCCGGAAACCGCCGAAGAGCAAAAGCAAGCGGGCGATTATCTTGCGGTGGGCACAACAGCGTTACAACAGAGCACACCTGTCCCGGTTACGATCACCTTATTCGCGTCGACCCCCGGAATCAAATTTGAAGGTAACGTTTCTCGTGGGAGTAGCTTGAAGCTCACAGCTATCGAGCTGAAAATCAGGCGGGCGGACAGTACCATCACTGTTTCCATTCTTTTGATGGTATTGATGGGTGCTCTCGCCGTTAGTTTGCTGGCGATGGTTTTCAAGGCGATGACAAACCGCACAAAAGTCGATCTGGTGCCGCTATCTATCAGCATCTCGTTGATTTTTGGTTTGCCAGCGCTGCGGAACGTACAGCCTGGCGTTCCGGCTATTGGAGCATTCGGAGACTACGTCTGCTTCATCTGGGCGGAAATTATTGTGGGGGTATCGGCCGTCATTATCGTATGGGTGTCGCTGCATCGCTCGCAGGAAGAGCCATAAAGGTGCCTCGATGCCTGGAAGGCTGTGGGGTAGTTTTCTCCTCAACCGTTGAGTTTGATCTGGCACTCGGCGGCCATCACATACCGAGGCCCGATTTTGCAGGCAGTTCACGGGATCATTTCCGGAGTACTATTGGCGCTAACAGGAAAGAGTCAATAGCCTAAACACAGCTTCTCGAACTGGGGTTCAAATGTATTCAATTGAATTGCTTTTGTCGTTGGTTTTGATCTGTGTCAATGGCAGCGGGTCAAGTCAGGTTATGCTGGCTTCGGCCAGGCCTTCGACACTGCATGAATCTGCGGACGCTACTGCTTCATCTGCAATCTCGTCTGAACTGCGCGGGATGGCAACAAGAGGGCAGTTAGGAAATAAACTCAGCACCGCTGGAGACCGGGAGCAAATCAAGAGACTTTATGAATCCGCAAACTTTGCGCCCTTTTGGATCAAAGGTGATGAGCCAACGTCGCAAGCAACGTCGTTGATCGAGGCGATGCGCGCAAGCCGTTTAAAGGGGCTGAATCCCAGCGACTATGATGCCGAAAGCCTGGGAACACAAGCGAAGTCCCTCAAAGGAGCGTCCGCTGCCGCACAGGCTTCGTTCGATGCGTCTCTAAGCATGGCGACCATGCGGTACATCTCGAATCTGCGCATCGGGCGAATCAATCCCAAACACCTGAAGTTCGGCATCGACGTTCAGTCCAAACAATACAATCTGCCGGAATTTATTGCGCAACAGGTCGCAAGTGCAGGAAACATTCAATCTGTCCTGGATCAGACGGAGCCACCGTATGCCGGCTTTCGCCGTATCGAGACCACCTTAAAGCAATACCTGGATTTGGCGGCCAAAGGCGACGGTCCCAAGGTGCCAGGGGGGACCAAAACCGTCGCTCCGGGGGATACGTACAGAGGAACTGCTCAGCTAGCGGCGCGCTTGCAGTTGCTTGGAGACCTTCCGCAGGGTGGAAGCTACGATTCCTATAGCGGGACGCTCGTCGAGGGGGTCAGGCATTTTCAGGCAAGACATGGCCTTGCGACAGACGGCAAATTAGATGCGGCCACTCTACGTGAGTTGAATACTCCACTCAGTGCACGTGTACAGCAAATCGATGACGCATTAGAGCGCTGGCGATGGATGCCGGCCGAATTTCAGCAGCCTCCCGTCCTGGTAAACATCCCCGAGTTTCGACTAAGAGCCTTTTCAGACGATCACCGGCTTGCGCTCAGCATGAACGTTGTTGTGGGCAAGGCCGCGCCAACCCAAACGCCGGTCTTTACCGACGACATACGGTTTATCGTTTTCCGGCCCTATTGGAACGTTCCCCCTGGAATTCTCCGCAGGACTATTATCCCTGCCATTATGAAAAACAGCGGATATATAGCTCGTGAGAGATTCGAGGTAACCGATTCCAGTGGGAGAGTGGTGTCTCCGAACGACGATCTGGTAGCTGGGCTACGCTCGGGAAAATATGCAATACGTCAGAAACCGGGGCCAACCAATGCGCTCGGGCTGATCAAGTTCATGTTTCCCAATTCACATTCCGTTTATCTGCACAGCACTCCATCGACCGAGTTGTTTTCCAGGTCGCGACGCGACTTCAGTTCAGGTTGCATCCGGCTAGAGAAGCCAGCAGAGCTAGCGGGCTTTTTGTTGCGCAATCAACGTGATGGGCAACAACCATGGACTGTTGCGCTAGCACAAGCAGCGATGGACTCAGGCAAAGACAATCGGCAAGTTAACCTGACGGTGAAGGTTCCTGTCCTGATTCTCTACGTGACCGCCGTTTCGGAGGAAGATGGTACTGTGCACTTTTTCGATGATATTTATGGTCACGACGAACGGCTGAATGCGTTGCTTGCGAAAGGCCCTCCTTATCCGTAGACAACCGCAGAGCTGTCCTAATTGCCGAAGCAACTTGTTTTTCGACGATGTAACTTGTTGATGGTTTTGAAGAGGGCTTGGCCGAACAAAACGGGGTTGATTCATTGATTGGCGGACTCAAACGCGACAAGAACTGACTTTGCCCTATAGGTCTCGAAAAGCGTACCTCAGGGGCTAAAGCCGTCATTTGTTCCCCGCGTGAGCGGCACGACTAAAGTCGTGCCCTGATACAAAGCATGAGTGCGGTGACTCTGGGATTGGGTTCTCACACAGACTCTAAAGCCCAGCTTTGTTGACCATACGACGGCACGGCTGAACAGTTTGCTGAAAAAAGATTTATTGCACCAAGAGTAGTGCATTTCCACAAGGGGATGGGTTATGTAAGTAGCATGCGTGGAGATGAGCAAGAGCAGGAAGCGATGTTCAGCTATGTGAGCCTGGAGCGCCGAGTTCCGAGCGAGCACCCGTTGCGTGCGATACGCAGAATGGTGGACCAAGCGTTGGCCGATTTGTGTTTGCATTTCGACTCGCTGTATTCGCGGCGTGGCAGGCCATCGAAACCTCCCGAACAATTGATTCGTGCGCTGCTGCTGCAAGTGCTGTATGGAATTCGCAGTGAGCGGCAACTAATGGAACGCATTCGATATGACTTACTATTCCGTTGGTTCGTAGGCTTGGCGATGGATGAGGAGGAATGGGTGGCGACGGTGTTTACAAAGAATCGCGACCGGTTGATGCAGGGCGAGGTCTCGGAAAGACTGCTGCGAGCCGTAGTGGAGCAAGCACGGATGAAGAACTTACTGAGCGAGGAGCACTTCACGGTCGATGGAACGATCTTGGAGGCTTGGGCAAATCGGCGCAGTTTTCAGCCGAAAGAACCTCCGCCGAGCCAAGGCACGGGCACAAGGGGAAAGAAATTACTGCGGGATACGCATGAGTCGAAGACCGATCCGCAAGCTCGGTTATATAAAAAGAGTGCTGCAGGGGAGTCCAAACCCAGTTATCTCGGTCATGTGATAGTTGAGAACCGTAACGGTTTGGTGGTGGAGGCGCTGGCTGGCCAGTCCAGTACGACGGCAGAGCGAGAGGCTGCCTTAACGATGCTGGATGCGATGGGTCTGAAGGCCGGAGCGGCGCCGCCTGCTGGCAAACGCTGGACTCTGGGAGCAGACAAGTTATACCAAGAGGAGAAATTTATCGAGGGATTACGGCAACGCAACATCGCACCCCATGTAGCCGAGTATGAACCTTGTGCGCACTGGCCCAACTGGCTGACCGAAGCGGAACGGAATGATCCAGGTTTTGCCATCAGCCAAAAGAAACGCAAACTGGTGGAGATGGTGTTTGGTTGGGGCAAGCTGAATAGCATCATGCGTAAGCTCAAGCTCCATGGGGTGAAGCGAGTCGACTGGCTGTTCCGCTTCTTGGCAACGGCGAATAACCTGGTGCGGATGGTGAAGTTAATTCCTGTGCAGTAAACGCGGGGAGTCGTGTCTCTGCAGGGCTGAAAACGCCCCCTGCGAAGATAGAAATCGCGCCTCAGAATCGCGGCCTGGCTTAAAAAAAGCCGCTCAACAAGGCAAAAGGGCAACCTGAGCGAATTTTTCAGCAGCCTGTTCAAGCCGTGCCCTGCGTTCGACAGTCTCTTCCCCAGGCTCTTAGAGTCAGCGAAAGATTCATGTGCTGTCCAGATTGGCCAGCTGAAAAATATAATTTGCATCGTTGACCTGCAGATTTTTGGTCCCTAAACAGGTACTTTTGTAGTTCCGGCCACACGCCAGATGTACATACGATCCAAACAGGGCTAGCAGGCGCGTTTCCAACGGGCCGGACCGCGTGAAAGAGAGGGCCTGATGGATGTATTAGTGATTGGCGCTGGTCCGGCCGGGTTGATCGCTGCTATCCGCGCCGCTGAACTGGGGGCACGAACAGTTCTTGTGACCCGCGGCGAGGTTGGCGGCATGGCGGCCAATGACGGCCCCATTCCCGTTCGCACGTTGGCACAAGCAGCCCGGTTGCTGCGGGAAGCTCGCCAGCTCGCTCTCTTTGGCATCGACGTGAGCGAGCCGCTGCTGGATTATCCCCGGCTGCTGGCGCGCGCGGGCGAAGTCGTCCGTCACATCCGCGACCATTCAATCCGGCGTGAGCAGGTTGAGCGCGTGGGCGTAACGATTCATGAAAAATCTGGAACCGCCCACTTTGTTGACGCGCACACGGTTGAGACCGAGAGCGGGCTGCGGCTGCAAGCGGACAAAATTATTCTGAGCGCGGGCGGCACCAGCCGCCGCCTGCCCATTCCTGGCTTCGAGTGGACCGGCACGCACAGCGACGCCTGGGCGCTCACTGCAGTGCCTCCGTCGATGATTGTCGTGGGAGCGGGCGCAACCGGTGTACAGGTCGCCTCCATCTTCCAGGTCTTCGGCACCCAGGTCCAGCTCTTCCAAGCCGGCCCCCGTATCTTGCCTACCGAGGACGAAGACGTCGGGGCCGCGGTCGCGGCAGCGTTTCGCGAATCCGGCATGGTGGTCCACGAGAATTTCGGAACCATCGAATCTTTCGAGAAAACACCCAAGGGCGTGCGGATGGTCTTCTCCAAGGATGGCGTCCGAGCCAGTGCAGAGGCTTCGCTCGCAATCATGGCGGTTGGCTGGGTTGCTGACACGGCCGGGCTGAATCTCGCGGCGGCGGGCGTGGAGACGAATCAGCGGGGCTATATACGCGTCGACCCATACCTGCAAACCTCCGCGCCCCATGTCTTCGCCGCAGGCGACATTACTGGCCGACTGATGCTTGTTCCGCAGGGGGTCCAGGACGGTTTCGTGGCCGCCACCAACGCCGTGCGAGGCCCAAGTATGGCGCTGGGCGATCAGGTGAGTCCTGTTGGCAGCTTTACCGAGCCTGAATATGCGCAGGTTGGCCTGACCGAAGCCAAGGCCCGTGAGGCGCACGATGTGGTCGTGGCTGTGATGCGCTTTGACGAGACCGTGCGCACCATCGTTGACGGCCGGACGACTGGATTCTGCAAGGTGATAGCAGACCGCTCTACGGGCAAAATCTTAGGCTGCCACGTGGTCGGCGAGCGCGCCGTCGAGATCGTACAGGTAGTAGCGATCGCCATGGCTGGAGAGCTACGGGTGGATCAACTGGCCCAGATTCCGCTTTCCTTTCCCACCTATGCCGGAATCCTCGCGCGAGCCGCATACCGCGCTGCTAAACAGATCTACCCGGAGTTCAGCGGCCAGCGGCTTGATGGCGAATGAAGCGTTGTTCAGAACCCCTGTCAGGAATCGTCGAGGCTTGCCGAGGAATACACCTACGGCTCAGCAACTGGCAAAAGAAAAGAGCCCAGGGGCTAAAGAGGCTACCGGCCCAGTTGTGCAATGGCGAAGCGCACCGGTGCGCTGGAGACGTGCATCACTCCAGAGAAAGGCGTGTACATCTCCATAATCAAGAAGATCGCTCCAGAAATCGACAACCCGGCAAAGAACAGGGAACCAATGACAGTTGCATTCCTAGGTGCGAACAGGCCAAAGCCAACGAAGATCACCGTAAGCCAGAAAACCAGGATCACAATCATGGGCGTAGGGACCGAAGAGGCGCTCTGTTCGTAGAATAACCAGCGGTTTTCACTGAGACCAAACGCCAAGCTCAACGCCTGGCCGCGGAGCGAGCGCTGCACGTCGTCTTTCGGCGACAGTGCGTGAATCTTGCCAAGCATCGTTTCCGCGGCGGGGGACGCCGGGCCCACTTCGGAACGTCGTCCGCTATCCTGCGGCCAGAGCTTATCGCGAGTGCGGACGAGGGTGATGCGCAGCAGGTCGCGCGCGTCCTTTGTCTCCGGCCCATAAAGGGTGAGCACGCGGTCCAAAAAGATCACCCTGGCGGACATCTGTGTCATTTCGCTGTTCACGGCGTCATAGGAAGCCTTCGCCGAGGAGATGAGCAGACCGAGAACAAGGGCACACATCGTACCGACGAATCCAAGGCCGAGTTTTACGGCTTCTTGCGAGCCGGGATTTAGATCGTCGTTTGGCAGTAGGTTGCGAAGAAGGTTTCCCAATACCGCGCCTGTGCACACGCACGCGAGCACAATCAAGGCAATTGCCATCGCACTCATACTCTGCCCCTCATCGGCTTGATAACGCTAATCCTCAAAGCGGTGAATTTGCTCCCTTGGAGATGTCGCACCGATATTAGCTGGGCGAACAAGCACGGCTGATTCTTTGGAGATATCGTCGTGTAGTTTATTACTCCGGTGCGAATCGCGATACTGTCACATGCGGCAGTGCCACATCAAAATTATCTGACCCTCTCGGGATCGTTGCTTCGGGTAATTGCGCGATTTCTCCAGTTTCTACTTCCGCCTACTGTCACTTTTGCCAGTTTGCCTGGCACGAGTCTGTTCATAGAATGTCAACGTGGTCACCGGCCTCTTTTGCGCTGTCAGCCTCAGGGTCGAACTTTTCGTTGATGAATATGCACCAAGTAGAAGACAAAGAGAGCAAAAGGATCATATGGCGCGAAAAATAAGCTGTTCAGGTGTCTTGATTTTGCTCTCAGTTTTGGCCGTATGTGTCCGGACGTCTGCACAGCAAAATCCACCTGCGCCAAGCAAACCGCAAATAGCAGCAGCCGCGGAGCCGCAGGAAAATACCGAGGTGTCGGCAAACGCATTGCAAAAGGCAACGCAGAACCCGGTGGCCAGCCTCATCAGTGTTCCCGTTCAAAACAATAGCAATTTCAATTACGGCCCGTACAACAGAACGCAAGACGTGCTGAACATCCAGCCAGTGATTCCAGCTAAGCTTAACGCGAACTGGAACTTGATAACGCGCATCATACAGCCGATTGTCTGGCAGCCCTACCCCTCGCAGAACAGCGGTGGCCAATTTGGCCTGGGAGACATGAACCCGTCGTTTTTCCTATCGCCAGGCAAGCCGGGAAAGGTGATCTGGGGCGTTGGTCCGGCATTTGTAATACCGACAGCTACCAGCACTCTTCTGGGCCAGGGAAAGCTGAGCCTGGGGCCTTCGTTTGTGGCCCTTGCCCAGCCAGGGCCGTGGACGATCGGCGCACTGGTCAATAACGTGTTTTCCGTCGCAGGTTCGACCCATCGCCCTTACGTAAATCAAATGCTGTTCCAGTACTTCGTCAACTACAACATGAAGAACGGATGGTATGTCTCCGTCTCGCCCATTCTCACCGCCAACTGGAGGGCGAGCAGTGGCAGCGTATGGACGGTGCCGTTCGGCGGTGGCGTGGGAAGGATCATGAAGCTCGGATTCCAGCCAGTGAATCTCACCGCCCAATTCTATGGCAACGCAGTCTATCCCACGGGAACTTCCTCGTGGAACGTACGGGCGCAAATCGCATTCCTGTTTCCCAAGTTAACCAGAGAGCAGCAGATGGGACTCATGAAAAAGAGACTGCAAGAAATGGAACAGCAGCCACAGAAGAAATAGCCACCCCGGAGCGCCCGGAATACCGTGTTATTGAGGCTTTCGTGGCATGACGCACAGCGCAAGGTCGACGACCCTTTATCATCGGGCCCTTGCTTCGAGGTCGAATCTCGGAAATTGCCCCAACGGAGCCTGGCCGGACGACATGGATACATTGGCTCCCTGTCGTAAGTGACAGTAGACACACCCATCCCGCTAACAGAATGATTTGGTAAGCACGACCGCACCGGCGGTGCAATCTGAAGAGGCCTGAGATGGTCGACCCAGGCCGAAAATCTGAAGGGAAGGTGATACCCGTGAAGGCGATGCAATTAGCGTTAAGTGCGATGCTACTGATGTTCGTCTGCCCCATTTGCGCCACGCAGGCTCAATCAGGAACAACGGACGAAGGCATAGACGCCGTTGAGGTGGTGACGGTCACAGCGACAGTCGAGAAAATTGACCTTGAAAAGCGCAAGGTCACGCTTTTGTTAGACGACGGCAAGAAAAAGACCTATAAGGTTGACAGCCGTGTCCAAAATCTGGCCCAGGTTAAAGTGGGAGACAACCTGAAGATGTCCTTTACGGAAGAAATTGCCATCGTGGTTGGCAAGTCCAATGAAACCCCAGGCGCCGCGTCCTCTGAACAGGTCTCTGTTTCGCCCAAGGGCGCGAAACCCGGCATCGTGATGGTGGAAACCTCGACCGTGAGCGCGCAAATCCTGGCAGTGGACGCACAGAATCATCGTGTGACCCTGCTCGATCCGGACGGCAAGAATAAAACGATCAAGGTGAGCAAGAAAGTAACGAACCTCGACGATCTGAAAGTAGGCGAGACTGTGGATATGCTCATGACCGACTCTACGGTGATCGAAATCGTCACATAACGCCTAAACCATGAGATGCGGAAGCATACGCGGATCAGGCGGAACGTGATTACGGCCTTTCGGTCCGGCCATTCAATCCGGGCGTCTTTCGACGGATGTAGAAAAGGACGCTGGACTAGAGTTCTTGTTATAGGAAAAGCTTTGTCATTTTTGCGCGGCCCGATTAGGTTTCGACTAGGGGTTCGAGGGGGTCGATTCGTTGCGAGCGTTCGTCAAGCGAAGGATTCTGGCCACTCTATTTTTCACTTCGTCATGCAGTCCGGTCTTTGCCAGCGACCGATGTGCTCTCGCGCAGCGCCTTTGCGACGATGGCGTCGGTAACGGCGTTCCACAGCCGATCTGGCGTGATACGGTGTATCCAGTAGGTGAACTTTACCTTCCAGCCAGGGATAATCATGGCCTGGTCGTGTTCGATGCCTTTCACCAGGCCGCGCACTGCAGCCTCGACCGGCATGGTTCCGCCGATCTTCTTTAGCGCGGCGCTGGCCGGGTGGAGGGTTTTCCGCTCCGCCGCGAGACCCGGAGTGTCCACTTCGCCGGGACAAAAACAGGCGACGCTGATGCCACGCGGTTTCAGTTCGTAACGCAGGCACTGCGCGAGCCCCACGACGGCAAACTTGGAGCTGCCGTAAGCCGTGTAACCGTAGACTGGGACGATCCCACCCATCGAGCCAACGAGAACGATCTTGCCGTTGCCACGTGCGAGCATGGAGGGTAGCACGGCTTCGACAATATTCCGGGTGCCGTAGAGGTTGATCTTAATGACCCGGTCGAAAGTTTCGAACTTCATGTCGACGAGGTGCGCCGCGCCGCCGATGCCGGCCATATTAATGAGAATGTCTGGTGCGCCGGCTTCAGCAATCGCCGTTGCGACGGTGCCGAGCACTATTTCGCGATCGGCTACGTCGACCTTGTAACGCGCCACACGCTGTTCCGGCGAGCGCCGCGCCGACTCGATCTCGTGTAGCGTGGCATCGCTCGGGTTGCGATCAAGAGTCACGATGTGGGCACCGAGGCCGGCTAGCATCTTGCTGGCGAGCAGGCCCATGCCACCGCCCGCCCCGGTGATATAGATAGTCTTTCCGGCAACGTCAGTCATTCGTGACCTATCTTCGCGCGACTGCGATAACGGCGCTGGCCAGATTCCCTATAGGATTTTCCCCCCGACGAGCTCACTCTTGTCAAAGACAGGAGGGTATCTAGTGTGAGGCCGAGTCCTGATTGCGCTCAAAGCGCGTAATTTCGAGGCGCCGCCCGGGAGAATGCCGTTCAAATGGGCGCTTCAACAAAACCCGCCATAGCATTACTCTTTCCGTCCACGGCGCTCTAGTTCTTCGGCAAGGATCGGCACACCCTTGGCGCAAGCCTGGACGCCCATCGAAACACAGAGTTGCAGCACCGCCATGATCTCTTCTGGCGTTGCTCCCGCTTTGAGCGCTCCCTGGATGTGCCGGCGTGTGCCGGGTGCATACATGTGCGTGATGGAGGCGTCGAAGGCGATGCTGATCAACTCCAAGAACCTTGGTGTGAAGAGGCCGCTCTTGTATACGCTGGCACCGAAGGCAAAGAATTCATCGGTCCAGGCAGGGGACAGTTCGTAGAATGGGTCCCAGGCCGTGTTCCATTGACCGATCGCGCGCATCGCGTCGCAGGCTGGAGTCTCTGGCTTGGGACCTCCCGCCGGCTTCACTCCCGCCGCCTTCATCTCCTCAATAAGGATGGGGGCGCCCAAGCTGCAGGAATGGACCGCTAGCCCGACACCACACTTGAGAACCAGGAGAATCTCGTCGCGCGTCGCTCCTGCTTCGAGCGCGGCGCGGATCTGGCGGCGCGTGCCTTCTTCATCCAGGTTTGTGCAAGAACAGTTCAGTGCGAGGGAGATGAGCTCCACCTCCTTGCGTGGTAGAACACCGCTGTTCCACGGGTTCATGCCCACCCGTAAGAGCAGCGCCGCTCCTTTAGGATCCCATTCCTTAAGTTTGTCCAAAGACGAACCCCACGGGCCTGCCGATTGCTCCGTCGACGATGTTTTCGTTGTTACAGTCTCTGTCGCCATTTTTCCTCCTGTTTCTTGCTCAACAACTGTTATTGGGTCGGGCACGAGGCGCCTTCAGCGTGCCTTTCATTATTTTGACCAGCTCCTCGTGGGTCAGGGGGGCGCCAGAGGTCCAGTGCATCCGGCTTGCCAGGTTCCACAGCTCAAGAAGAAAGGCATCAAAGCTTTGTCCGGCCGCCCCGTCAAGACGCACCTTCGCTGTTGCGAACAGTGTCCGGTATGTTTAAACCCCTCAATCTAAATCTCAACCCGGCGCGGCAGAAAAACCGCAAACAGCTCAAGAAATCGACACCATGATTGTCCCATCCACAATCTTCGCTTTGTAAGCAGCGACACCGAAGTCCGAAGTGCCCGCGAAGCATCCGGTGGTGACATCGAATTTCATTCCGTGCACCGGACAAGTCACGATCCTGCCGTCCAGCTTTCCGATTCCCAGAGAGCCGCCGGCGTGAGGACAGATATCGGAGATGGCGCAAATTGTTCCATCCACATTGAATATGGCCATCTCCTTGTCTTCGATGAAGAACCGTGATCCGGTTCCGGGCCGGATCTGCTCAAGACCCGCTACTTCGACAAAGTCCGCCATCGTTGTGGCCTGCAGAATCAGAGTGGTGATCGCGAGATCACATAGTATCGTGCGAAGGTAAGGTCCCTCCCTATATGCAAAAAGGGACCTCATTATGCTTTGGACTGCAATGCCCGTCTTAGCTGCGTGCTCCCACCGCGACCGGGATATCCAATTTTTCCTCCCATTCGCCGGCGTGGATGTGCCCGCACCCGCCCTGGGCCGCAGGATGAAACATTCCGTCTGTTTCATGCACTATGAACCCCATGTTGCCCGGGCGGCGGTTCGGCGGCAGGCCAAGGTTGGCGAGGGTTTCCGCTGTAGATGCGTAAGTGACTCCGATCTTCAGCATCTCGCGCGCCTGTTCGGGTGTAGCGATCGACCGTCCTAGCTCCTTGGCCATGCGAACATGGCGCTCGATCATTTCCATCGTCGACATGCGTACGCCTTTGGTGGTGTTCCAAAGGTTATCCTCGATGCCGGCGCGCGTATGTTGCCCGAGGGCGATGCAGATCGCCGCGAGCGGATGGGTCAGCCGCATCGTAGTTTGGTAGGTGAAGAAGGAGCCGTGCGGCGTGCGGCGGATCAGCTCCATCAGGTCGAATGGATTGGAGCCGCACACACCCCCGCCGCCGATGCTAAAGAACCCGTTCATCGGCCCCATGTAATAGCCCTTGCGAATGAGACGCTCCACCAGTTCGAGGCCGTGGATGTGGGGAAGCGCGAAGTACGGCTGGATGCCATGCTGAACCATTCGTTTGATGTTCTCGAGATAGAAATCCGGCGTCGAGTCAGCCACAAGGTTGGCCATGGCGTGAAGCATCGCGGGGTTGGTGAAGCGCGTTCCCTCAAAGGCGTCGTCGACGGGATGGAGGGCCGTCAGATCGTATAGGCTGGTGCCACAGGCGACCGTGACCTGATCCGGCTTGGGATTGATTTCGGCCAGCTTATGGCGCGAGTCGTAGTTCTGGAACTTCGCTTCTTCCCCTGGGTCTGGGGCGAAAGAGATGGACCCGCCGAGCTGAAGGATCATCTTCGGCACGGCCTGGCGCAGACGCCCAATCTGATCGTTGTACTCGTTGAAGTTTTTTGAGATGTGGCCGGTCTTGGGATCGCGCACGTGGATGTGCAACAAAGTGGCGCCGGCGTTATAACAGTCCACCGCAGCCTGGACCTGTTCGTCCCAGGTAACAGGGAGTTTCTGTTCCGGCGTACAATCCACCGGCATCCACACTGGCCCATAGGGCGCGGCGGTGATCATCAGTGGGGCTTGATTTTCGGGTAGCAATGAGTCATCGGTGAAATACATTTTCTCTCCCCTGAATTTGGATAACTAATTGACAGCGCGGTCGAAATCGGCGTGCCAGTAATTCCCAAGCCCCACCGTTCTGGAATCTGAACGAAGCCAGCGGGAAAACGACGGCATTCAAGACACTGAGTAATGCTTGACCCTCGACACTGCGCGCGCGGTTGATTCGGACCAGCTACTAGCACGCTATTCTTGAGCGTGGGGCGCCGTACACTAGTAGAAATAGCAGTATTTTCGGATAATACTGCTGAACACGAGCTTATCGATCAGTCACCGGCTTCGATCGATTTAGTTGGGTGAAAGGGAAGGGCTTGTTGGCGATGGGAGTATCGGGCTTTGAGCCGACACCCCATTCCAGTTGAGTGCCAAGCATAGTCTCGTTAAAATAAAGGCGGCCCAGTAGATTCGACAGGATGCCCAGGGAACAAAAGCGGCCATGGTCCTTCTCATAGAAACGCCCTTTTCAAGGAAGTTCGCGTCAAATCGCAGTAACCTCTGTCATCGGCTGTTAATAGTAGAAGGGGTCGCTTCAGAATAGGGATCATAGAGCACGGTAAGCAGCAGCGTCTGCTGCAGATAAACAACTTATTTGCGGTGCCTTTCTATTTCCGCCCGGCTGCCGAGACGGGTACGCAGACCTCAATGTAGTCGGGAGCAGTTGCCTGGAGCTCTCTTCCATGGCTGAAGGTAGGTATGAGCTCTATACAAAGTCGCCTAGCGCGGAGCATGGCAAGTCCGAACTCTCCGGCCCGCACGGTTTTCCTGGCTTGCCTCGTGGCTTTCCTATCCTACCTCGCTGCCGAGCTAGGAGGGGCTTTGGTTCTATGGCCTCAAATGGTCTGGCCGGTTTGGCCGGGTTGTGCGCTTCTGGTGGCGGTGTTGCTGTTGCTGCCGCGGGGGATCTGGCCAATACTGATCGCAGCAGGGTTGGCAGGATTTGTTCTCTATGACCTGCAGGCGGGCTTGACGCTTCGTTCTATCGCGTTACTTATCCTGGCCGATGCGGTCGAAATTCTCATCGCTTCTTTTGGAGTTAGCTACTTCTGCGCCGGTCTACCTCGTCTGAATAGCTTAGCGTCGCTGGCCAGGTATTCACTTCTTGCAGTCATCCTCGCGCCGATGGCGGCAGCATTTATCTCCACGTCCGCTTCCGGCGGCAACTACTGGATTCGTTGGAGGATTGGTTTCTTTACCGAGGCACTCGCCCTTCTCACCCTAACTCCAGCCATTTTGGGCTGGGTGAGGACGAGACGGGCATGGTTGCGGAAGTCACGTGCTTTCTATTTTGAAGTAGCCACGCTGGTCGCCGGGTTGACTGTTCTGGGTTATCTCGCCTTCGTGGCTCCTGTGCGCAACAGCGCGGCGGTACTGCTCTATTCACTTCTGCCATTTCTGCTATGGTCCGCTTTGCGTTTCGGAGTGATCGGAATCGGCACGTCGATGATGGTAGTGGCCTTTCTGTCAATTTGGGGTGCACTCCATGGACGGGGCCCGTTCACCGGGGCAGAGCCACTCCACAATGTGATGTCGCTACAGCTATTCCTGTTTTTCGCGGTAGCACCTTTCATGGTTCTCGCAGTTCTCGTAGAAGAGCGTAAGCGGGCTGGGCACGCCTTGCGCGAAAGCGAGGAACGCTTCCGATTGATGGCGGATACCGCGCCCGCACTGATCTGGATGTCAGATACCGGCAAGCTTTGCACCTACTTTAATAAGCCTTGGCTCGACTTCACCGGGCGATCGATAGACTCCGAGCTTGGAAACGGCTGGGCAGAGGGAGTTCACGCGGAGGATTTCCAGAGATGCGTGGACACCTACATACAGGCGTTTGACCGCCGTGAGGAGTTCAAAATGGAGTACCGGCTTCGGCGGCACGACGGAGAGTATCGATGGGTTCTCGACAACGGAGTGCCGAGGTTTGACCAGGAACGCTCTTTTGTCGGTTACATCGGAACCTGCGTTGATATCACCGACCGTAAGCTGGCGGAAACGGTCCTCGCAAATGTGAGCCGCAGGATGATTGAGGCACAGGAGCAGGAGCGCACACGGATCGCCAGAGAGCTTCATGACGACATTGGTCAACGTCTCGCACTTTTGGCTTCCAACCTGGCACAACTTCATCAAGGACCCGCAGATTTGCCTGGAGTTCGCAGCCGTGTCGGAGAATTGAAGAATCAAATTTCCGAGGTATCAACCGATATCCAAACCTTATCGCATAGATTGCACTCATCGAAACTGGAATATCTGGGTCTGGCCACTGCCATGAGAAGCTTCTGCAAAGAATTCGGCGAGCAGCAGAAAGTGGAGATCGACTTCGAAACGCACGATTTACCCAGCGACTTGTCGCCCGACATTTCTCTTTGCTTCTTCCGGGTACTGCAAGAAGCTCTACACAATTCAGTGAAATATAGTGGAGTACGGCACTTCGAGGTGCGTTCGTGGGGAACGCCGAATGAGGTTCATCTGACGGTTAGCGACTTCGGATCCGGTTTTGACATCGAGGCCGCAAAAGCAGGCCGGGGACTTGGGCTAGTCAGCATGGATGAGCGGCTGAAGATCCTGAACGGCACGCTTTTGATTGAATCCCAACTCAAGCGTGGTACAACGATCCACGCTTTCGTGCCTCTCAGTCCGGGCGGCAATTATGCCGCGTAGCTCTGGGGTGCCGGTTGGACGTGGACGCGACCCGAAATCAAAGTCGTTCGCTCAGGAGTCACTTAGCTGTAATCCAGTCGAGCGAGTAAACGTCCTGTGTTCCTGAGTCGCGGAGCATGAGTGGGGTGTCTTCAGGATCCAGTCCGAGCCAAAAACGCCAAAAACCCGTGGCCAAAAATCCCCTCAGGTTGACGACCTCCTCGACCTTGCGGTCGCTGATTCCTATCCTAAGTATGGCGGGGTTCTCTGCATAGTGTATGAAATAGATGTACTGGCCATCCCTGGACCAGTTGGGAAAGTCGACTACTGTTTGAATCAGGTCTGACCACTTGCCGGTTTGGAAATCGAACAGCACCATTTTTCGCGCGTCCTTGGTCATCGCGACGATATGACGTCCATCGGGCGACCAGCGGGGTGAGGTATACCCGACCGATTCGGGAATGGAAGATACGCGATGGCTTTGCAGGTCTAGCAGCTGCAGCACCGGAGGAGCATTGGGCGCAACCTCCTCGAACAGTATCCGGTCCCCGGTTGGAGACCAATTTGGTTCTCTGCGAGCAACAGAATTCCCAGGCACCAGCGGTTGCGGCGTGCCCCCGTCGGCCGGGACCGTATATATTTCATCGACGGTTCCCTTTCTGTAGCCCCAGAATGCGATTTGCTTTCCGTCTGGCGACCAGCGTGGATTCAGAGGGTAAATCGGCGGATCGGTAAGCTGCAGCCGCTCGGTACCGTCGACCCGGCTGCGCCAAAGACTGCCAACGGGATAGGTAACGTAGGCGATCCACTCTCCATCCTTGGAGAAACTAGTAATTTCTGCCGAAATACCGGAGAGAAAAGGGAGGAATTCCTTTAGATGCCGGTCGTAGCGGGAAAGCGTCCCGCGTAGTGTGGAGCCAACTACAAAAAGCTTCTTGCCGTCTTTGCTGGGAAGAGGAGAGGACAGCGGGATGGGGCTCGAAGTAAGCTGCAACGGCTTGCCGTCCACCCGCCCGAAAATTCCAGTCTTGTCTGGGAGGGCCCATATTTGACTATCGGCCTCAAAAACGAAGTACTTCCCATCCGCAGTCCATCTTCCGTTTGCATCGGTTGATGGTTGATGCCAGCCCGGCAGCAGGCGATGAAGGTGATTGCCCTCCACCGTGACCTCCCAAAGGGAACGGTTGTCAGTGGTGAGATCATGCCAGGTGAACCGAATTCGTCGTCCATCTGGGGAGAATTGGGGGCTGGTGATGAATCCCCCGAGCGACGCGAGCTTCCGGGCGGCGGTCCCGTCGCTGGCCGAAAGGAACAGGTCGCCGCGATTGCAATAGGCCAGCATGGCGCCGTCGGGAGACCAGGCTGCATCGGTGACCAGCGCACTGCCGATCCGGCGCGGTGGGCCATTGAGCGTCGGCAGCCGCCACAGACTGCCTGGATAGAGCATCTCCAGACCCTGGCGTTCGATCGCGAACAATTCGGTTCCATCGGGGGAAATTCCCACAGGGAGTGTGTATTCGCCGGGAGCCGGCATCCGCACCGGATCGCCGCCCGTGACTGGCATCAGCGCGATTCCGGGTGCGCTCTGATATTGCATGCCCAAATAGAGCCTCGACCCGTCCGTGCCGGCGAGGAACTTTGCCACGCCGTCGTGGGTCAGTTGGGTGTAGTTCGAAACCTCTGGAACTGGGCGGGTGCTTGCACGGTAATAAGAAATCATCGCGGTGGCAATAGCCAGGAGTCCTAAAACAGGCACCAGCCAACCCCGCCGCGGAGGCGGCTCTGCAGGGACAGCGTGGTCCCATGTTCGCGGACCCGAAGGGGTCTTGGATGATGGTTTATCTTGAAGAATGGGAGACGGACGATCAACCACCGCTCCCGGGTCGCGTTGCACTCGCTCCAGATCCGCGCGGATTTCCGAGGCGTGCTGGTAGCGAAGCTCCCGGTCCTTTTCGAGGCATCGATCAATGATGCGTGCTAATCCATCGGGAAGGTCGCGATTCAGTTGCGCGGGAGTGATCTGTACTTGCTGAACGATCGCTATCAGAAGCTCTCCGGTCGTATCTCCCGGGAAGGGCGAGCGGCCAGTACACATTTCGTAGAGCAGGATCCCGAAAGAAAACAGATCGGTGCGTGTGTCCACTGGCTTGCCCAGGGCCTGCTCGGGCGACATATACGCGGCGGTGCCGAGCGCGGCTCCGAGCCCGTCGGTGAGCTGCCGCTCCCATGAAGAATCTGCCCCGGCGCCGGCGAACTCCCTGACTGGCAGCATCTTGGCCAGGCCGAAATCCAACACTTTGGCGGTGGCGCGTTTGGTCACGAAGACGTTCGCCGGCTTTATGTCTCTATGGATAATCCCCTTGTCGTGCGCCGCTTCCAATGCGTCCGCAACGTCGATGGCGATTTCGACGACGCGCTCGATGGGAAGGGGCCCATCCTGAATCACGTGCTTTAGCGTTTGGCCATCCATGAATTCCATGGCGATGAAGGTGCGGCCGCCCTCTTCGGCGATCTCATAAATTGTGCAGATATTGGGATGGTTCAGGGCGGAAGCTGCGCGCGCCTCGCGGCGAAAACGCTCCAGCGCCGTGCTGTCATTGGCGAAGCTATCCGGCAGGAACTTGAGTGCCACAAATCGGCCGAGCAGGGTGTCTTCGGCCTTGTACACCACGCCCATGCCCCCACCGCCGATCTTCTCTAGTCCGCGGTAATGGGAGATGCTGGTATCGCTCATCGTTAGCCATCCGCAAACAACGGAACCCGATGGAAGGGATCGTTTACCTCATGGGCCAGCCACATCCATAATGTCAGAACTTTTCTCACCTGTTGAGCTGTTTTTCAAGGTTCGTGCCGGTCGAGCGAGTAGACACGCCGTGCGAGGCCCGGCCACTGCGCCTGGCGAACAGGTAAGTCCTATTGGCAGCCCCAAGTCATTCGGACACGCCCGGGTGCGGTCAAACTCGGGAGCCTGATGGATGGTTTAGTTGTTAGCGGCTTTACCCAGAGTTCAGTGGTCAGCATGCTTAGCGAATCCGCAGCTGCGCAAAGAACTTAAAAGAGTAGGCGGTCACTTTCTTGTAACATCCGTCCAGTGAGACCCTGTTCCGCCTGTAAACCATCACTAGCAACAGTGGGCAGATTAATCTTGGGGATGCGGATGTTAGCTAGCAAAAGTACCAATAGACTACAGGGATTTGTACCTGCGACATTACGGCGAAGCGTTTACGGAGGAATTATGAGAAAAATACCAGGCCATGGATGGCTCGCGCTCGTTCTGGTTCTCGTACCGGGAGCGGTCCTTGCACAAGCAAGCCAGGAGAGTGGCGTCCTTACCGTCAGTGGACACCCCGGAGAGGTGCCGGTCACTCAAATAAACGGCCGGCCTTATGTTGCCGTAGATGCGCTTGCGCAATTGATGAATGGTTCTCTTGGGTATCAGGGCAGCCGGATCACATTGAAATTACCTGGGGCGACGGCCGCGTCGCGTGCTCTTCCTCCCGCTGGCCAGTCTGCGAACCCGGCATTTTCCAGAGATTTTCTGAAAGCAACCATCGAAACCTTGAGCGACATCAGGGAATGGCGAACCGCGCTTCTCACTGCCGTTGAGAACGGTTACAAAATGACGGATACCTTGTTGGAGGATTACCAGGCACCGGCCGCCAAGAACCTCCGCATGGCATCGGTAGCCGCCACAACCGATTCGGATCGCAATGCGCTTCGATTGTTGAGCAGGGAATTCGATCATATGCAAGAACTGAGCACCAGGATTTTGAAAGCTCGCAAGAACTTGAGCTACATCTCCACAGATTCGTTAAAGAAGGATCCGTTGGACCAGAAAATTCTGAAGTGTGCGCGCTCCCTGGCCGCAATGGCCGCCAACGGCGAGTTTCAGGATGATGGTTCGTGCCATTGAATCCGCTGCGGGAGCCGCAAATTGGGCCTCGGCAGGGAATCACTCTCATGAGCCGCACGCACAACCCCAACCTACGACGCGAAGAGCTCTACTGCCATCCTGTCTCGTAGATAGCCTGTTTTCTTAAGGTATCGCTTTAGGGAAGGTTGTAGCGCACCTGCCCGAAAACCATGTTCGCGTGGGCCGAATTCGGACCGCTTCCTGCTACCCAGGGATAAAGCCAGGCGTACGCGTACTGCACGCCCCACTGCATGGATCCGATGTTCTCGTATTTCCAGAATACTCGCGAGTAGCCGGTAGTGGCCTCTTCGATCAACCGGTCCGCATTTGTATTTGCTCCCGGATAACCAAACCCGACACAGCACGTGCCATCACTATTCAAAGTGGCATTCCTCGCCGCGTAGAGGCCACTGTAATAGAAATAAAGGCCGGTGATCTTATTGGGAGCAATCTCGAACCCACTTACCCAAGAGTACGAGTGGATCGGGGATATGCCGCCGTTAGCCTTTACGATTACATCCGGAGCCAGGCCGCCAATATAGCGTCCTGCTCCGTCGCTGGCAAACCCATCCAGCAGCAGCCGGGTGCCCTTGAACACATTCACGTTGAAGTTTGCGCCCACGCCTGAACCGAAGGCGTAGTCCTTGCCCGAGACTTGCGCCCCGTTCCAGCTGCGGAATGTGCGCATCACGGCACCAACATCGAAGTGAACAGCCCGGGCGCTACCGGACGTCCCGTCAAAGGACCCCTTGACCACAAAATCAGGTGTCATGTTTGGCACAGTCAACTGGTTGGCGCCGGTGTTGTACTGGGTAGGCAGGATGCCGCTAAGGGCGCTTGGGAAGACGACATTATTGCCAACCTGCTGCTCGGGGTTTTCCGCCGAGAAACCGAACGCCGTCTGCTTCGACGCGTGATAGATCACTCTGAATTGAGGGTAACGGCCCCATACCAAGCCGGCGACGCTGTTCATATCGATCGTCTGCGTGGTGGCTACATCGCCCGGCCAAGGCAGGATGCCCTTCTTACTGGGAGTCATGAGCGAGAACAACTGGCCGCCGGTGAGCTCCCACTTGCCCCTGCCCCAGTCAAACCATGCCTGGCGTATCCGGAAGGTATAGCTCGATGCGGTGACGGCGATGTTACCCGCGTTCGGCGCGCCGCCAAAGTCCATCTCGAAATAGCCGGCAGCATTACTGGAATTGAGGTCAGCATCTACACGTAGTGCAAGGCGCGTGCTCTGCGGCGACACACGAAATTCGCTGGTAGTACCAGGAACCGTGTCGCTGAAGGGGAGATTGGCAAAGCCGGTAGCCACATTCCCACCGGAGTCGGTGGAACGCCACAATGTAGTCATCGCCGGGTATCCGAGCAGCCGGACCTTCGCAGGACCGAGCTGGAGTGCGGGGGTGTTCGGAGTGATATCGGCGATTTCGGGCCCCCGTTGCAACTCCTCTCCGATCTTCTCCTGTTCCGCAAAAGGCGGCTCTTGATCGACGGCCTGGGCTCCCATAGCTTGCGTCGGTTTTGTAGGTGCCATAAGGCCGGTGGATGTCACTCTTGTCGCAACCGGAATCTGCTTGCCATCCTGTGTGCGCGGCGACACGATTTCTTCCAATATCTGCTTCTGCTCGGCGAGTGCCAATTGCAATGCCTGGATCTGCGCTTGCTGCTGCTCCAGCATAGTCTGTTGCGATCTGACCATCGACTTTAGTTGCTCTAGCTCTACAGCCTCCATTGAGGTTTGGGCCGGCAACAATGGGTATCCTGCAAAAAGATAGATGAACAATAGAATCGGGCTTCGATTTCTCACCAGTGCCACCTATGTAGGTTAGAAGGCACATGCTCACTTTCCCTGGCACGCAACAATCATTAACCTCTTAGACTGCTCGTGATTCGGAGTCTAACGCACAAAGCTGTTAAGACGTTAGGAGCGTTACCGACCCGGTGCCGAGATCGTAATAGCCTGCTACCACCTTCACGCTGCCCGATTTCACCAGGCCGGAGATCAGAGTGGAAGACTCCCTTTCTGTTCCCAGAAGACGGAAGTAGAGTGCAGCAACCGAAGGCTTTTTAGTGTGTGGGTGCAGTCGCGGGTCTTCCTTGAACGCCCGCATGAGCCGAATAGTTTGCAAACAGGACATACACGCTAATCATCAACGTCCACAGCGGGAACACCAGCGGAGCCCAACCGAAACGTCCGATGCTGAGGAGCAGGAAAAGCGCCAGCACATAACCGAGAAACGCCATCCAGCGCGGGAAGATCCCGATGCGAAGGGCGAGTGTGCAGGTCGAAAACATGAACACTCCCGCCATCCTTAGCCCATAGGTGTTGACTAACTCGTAGGCTAGAGTGCGGGCAAACGCGTAGGTGCCGGAGTCCATCAACTTTTCGGGAATTGCCTGGTATGCCATCAGGAAGCCACCTGTAACCGCCGACGAGGCAAAGGTTATGGCGAGAAAGAGAAGCCCGCTGCCGAGGAAAACGGTGGCTAGAAAACGGTCTTCCTGTTCCCCCATCCGATCGCGCAGCACACCCATGAACCATAGGAAGGCAATTCCAGCGAAGGGCAGCAGCCCCAGGGCGAGACTGATGGACTTCACACTCTGGGAAAGCCACGTCCCTGGATCCCTGGGGTTATCGGGAATGGAAAGCCGGATCAGCACCAGGCTGATGATGAGCAGGATGGAGAAGACAATACCGGCGATTGCGCCGGCACGCGGAGCTTTCAATCCAGCTCTGATCGCGTCCTTCTCCTCTTCCATCACTCCTCCATGCGCCTACTCTGTGGTTTAGGCTTCAGGACCTCGCAGATTTCCTGGTCTGACAAAAAGACGCGCTGCATCGTGGCCTTGCTCCAATGCAACGCGTGAAGAGGGACATCTGAATCGAAGCCCAGGTCCGGTGAGCTTTAGCCAGCTACGAGACCCGAATTCGACCGACAACAGCAGCTTAATGACTGTGGGTAGCGAATGGTATTGGTAGAACTCGCGGTTTTGTCTCAAAAAAATGCTAGTGGCGGAACGGATGTTGGCGGCGACTTACTTCGACCGTTCAATATGCGGAGGCGTCCACCTGCCCTCCGTAAGCTCCGCCTTCGGCCAGTAAGCCCGTATGTACAGAGAAAAATCATCTATCGGCGCCGGGAGCCAGTTTGTCTCCTTGTCATCACCTGGAGAGCTGTTCTGCACGTAGATCGTCAACGAGTGGTCTGCATTCTGCTTCATCGACTTGCTCTTCGTACCTAGCGAGTAACGATTGAATGGATTCGGCGCGAACAGGTGCTCTTTGTTATAAAGCGTGAGTGACCAGAAGCCGTCCACGGGCGGTGTCTGCCCCGCGGCAAACGTCACCGTGTAGCCATGCGTTCCGTTCAGTCGTTGGTTCGTCGAATCGAAATCCGTGTAGATGTAGCGCGTTTCCTGCGGCGCATTGTCATACATGTTCGACTTGGCCGTCGCCGTACGCGAGAGATAGTCATACCCCCAGTTAGCACCGTTCGATGGTGACGTCCATCCGTTGCCGACCGGACGTCCGTTGTTGTGAAAGTCGAACAGTGGCGCGATGATGTCCTTCTCTGCCGCAACAGCAGTCTCCGTCAATGTCCGCTTGATCTTGGGGTCCGTTGCGGCAGCGTCAAGTATCGACCGAAAGCTCGCGTACAGCGCCTCCTCACCGGGCATCGGTGGGACCTGCTTCAAGATGATCGATAGCTCATCGAAGACTTCTCCGGGATCACCCACTTGGTTTCGCCCCCGGTGGAGGGCGGCGCTGGGAAGGATGGGGTGCTCTTCCAGTCCATGGTCTTCATCTTGCCATCGAACTCGGAGAGCGGATAAACCGTGATCTGGCTGAGGAGAGGCTGAATGACGGCCTTGTCTTCGGGGGTATCGTCCTGAAAGACTCGCGGAAAGATAGCAACAAGATCCGTCGGCGAATGAATAACACCGGTGATGCCCGCGGGGATCGCACCCTTCCAGTTGGGTCCCACTAGCGCGTAGAAGCCTGGCTTGGTCCTGTACTGCTTGCCTATTTTACCAAACGAGTTCGTACGAGCGTCGGCGATCTGATACGTGTAGAAACGATTATCGAAGTCGGGCACCTGGATGACAACAGGGATGGTGTCAGTGTGCTGGTAGCCGGCGCCATAGACCGTGTCCTGGTTGGGGCACGTGACGAATTGTTCTTCGGCGCTGATGTAGTCCGTGAGCATGGACACATGTCCAGGCGGTGAGGCGGGGATAACTCCACCTACGCGCCCCGGCCCTGGGAGATCTTTGATGCCAAGGGCGCGGTTGAGATTGTTTACCAGCGGCCATCCCCAGACGTAGGCAAGTTGGGCGACGGTAGTGACATACTCCGGCGTCATGACTGTGCCGGCAGGAGTGCCGGCGATCTGATTGGCAGCATTCTTCTGCGGTGACGCTGCTTGTTCGCTGGTGCTCGTCTTTTTCATCTCGAGGCGCCCTCCGGTGTGTCTTAGGACATTTTGTTTCATTTCATTTCCTCGATATCCGATAGCTTCCACGACTTGTCGAAGAGAGTTTTCTGGGGCCCGTAGAAGCGGAACAGAACCTCGAATTTGCCGTTGGTGTCGGTGGGGACCCAGTTCGCGTCTTTGCCTGGGGGTCCCTTGGGTCCGAAATAGAGATCGACTGAACCGTCTGTACTCTTCTGGAGGCCAGTAGTCTGAGAGGAACGACTGGCCCATGGCATGTTGCGAATGAGGGAGTGGGTCTCGCGATCGTAGACCGTTGCTGACCAGTACTGAGTGACTGGTGCGTTGACCGGGACGGTCAGGCGATAGGTCCTGCTGCCATGGAAGGTTTGGCCATCCTTGTCGCGAAACGTCATCAAGTAGAATTGACCCGCGCCAAGGTGTTTGGCACTGAAAAAAGCCAGCGAATACGCTGTTCCGCGATCATCGACCGGATAAGTGTTCGGGTTTGCGAACGATGTTTGGATGGCTTCGGCAAAAACTGGCGAAGCGGGCACAAACCAGTGGCCTCCCTCATAAAAGGGTTCAGGAAAATAGGAGGTCTCATAGTAATTCACAAGCCACGCGTGGGCTTCGCGAATGCCGGCGTTAAGCGCATCCTGGGTCTTGGCGTCAGGATTGAAGGGCTTGTCCTTCTCGATGCCAATTGATCGCAGCTGATCGATCATCGCCTTATCGCGGAGTAACCACGGCTCCGCTTGTACGATGCGGTCAAGAGAAAGGAAAAACCGCAAGTCATAGGGAATGGTTGCGTCAAAGACTACATCGATCGCATCGACGAACTGGGTATCCGGTGGATGAGAGGCCTGGGAAAGCGGATATAGCTTAGTTCGCTTACCGTAGGCAACGGCCTTTGCAACATCGTCAGAGCTGTTGCTTTTGAGGATGGAACGCAGGAGGGCATAGCCCTCGTAATTGGTCGACTGCAAAGGGATGTAGCCGCTTGGCACCTTCTCTTCGTAGCCGGGAGGCAGGATGAGGTACTTTCCGCCTTTACCCTTATCCACGCCCGCAGGACCCACGTCCGCGATTGCGGTCTGCCAGCAGTCGTCAACCGATCCGGTGATCGAACCTTCATCGGCGGGAGGTATCTCAAGCACGACCGGCCCGACATCTTTCGTGTTATAGAAGGGCATCAGATAAATCGAATCGGGATTGGGGGTGAGGGTCTGATTTTTCCAATCAAAAAGCCGTGACCGGTAAACGATTTTGTTGCTGCCTTCTCCCGCCTTGGCGTCGTGGACCATGGCCTGGTACATGCGGTCATAGTTGACAGCGGGCATACCCCAGATAACCGACTCAACCGCGCGGCGCTCAATGGTGCGCTGAGCGATGGTATCGAGTGAGGCTATGTGAGTTGTTGGCAGAGTCTGAGTAGCAATCATCTTTGGAGTCCTCTCATAGGTAAGCCGGGATTCAACGCCCCGCTCGCGATCTCCGGCGAACGATATTTTGAGCTTCGCGGGGCTGCTCCTGTGTACTCGCCCATGACTTTACTGCTGACGACAATCAGCTCTTCGGCAGCATCTTCGCGACCACTTGGTCGATGGTGAAGCTGGCTGCTTTTGCGCGCGGCGGGAACTCCTTGAAGGTTTCCAGCCACTTCATGAGAAGGGGTGGCGCCGCATACTGGAGGGGAACGTTCTCGATGAACCACATGTCGTAGCCGAGACCCTCTTCGCCGCGCTCGAACGGATCGGCGCGGAGGTCGAAGAATTTGGGAATCCGCATTGGTGACAGCGGTTCGCGCCAGACATCGAGACCGGCACTTCGCTGCTCGGCAAAGACGATCTTGAATCGCCCTACCCGCATCGCCATGCAATCGCCATCGTCGCTCCAGTAGATGAAACCCTCCCTTGGCGACTTGTCCACCTTGCCGGCCAGGAACGGCATCAGGTTGACGCCGTCGAGGTGGACCTTGTAGGTCTTGTCTCCCATCTTGTATCCCTTCTTCACCTTCTCGACCAGGTCGGGCTCTCCGTTCGCCGCGACGAAGGTAGGGATGAAGTCCTGAAGCGAACCGATCTCGTTGATAACGCGGCCGGGCTCGATGACGCCGGGCCAGCGCATGACACAGGGGACCCTCCAGCCACCCTCCCAGTTGGTATCCTTCTCCCCACGGAACGGCGTGGCGCCGCCATCGGGCCATGACATGACTTCGGCCCCGTTGTCGGTGGTGAAGACGACGATGGTGTTGTCGGCGACCTTGAGGTCGTCGAGCTTCTTGAGCAACTGGCCGACGTAACCATCGAGCTCGACCATGCCGTCAGGATAGAGCCCGAGCCCGGTCTTGCCTACGGAGGAAGGCTTCAGGTGCGTGAAGACATGCATTCGCGTTGGGTTGAAGTAGCAGAACCACGGACCGCCCTCTTTGGTCTTCCGATCGATGAAATCGAGGGCCGAAGCGAGGAATTCCTCGTCCACGGTCTTCATGCGCTCCTTGGGGAGCGGTCCGGTGTTCTCAATGGTCTGTTTGCCGACCTTGCCGAACTGCGGGTCTACCGTCGTGTCGTCCTTGTCTGTTGCTTTGCACTTGAGCACGCCGCGTGGGCCGTACTGCTTGCGGAATGCCGGGTCCTTCGGATAGTTCGGATAGTAGGGCTCTTCCTCTGCGTTGAGGTGGTAGAGATTTCCGAAGAACTCGTCGAATCCGTGGACCGTGGGCAGGTGCTCGTTGCGATCGCCGAGGTGGTTCTTGCCGAACTGCCCCGTTGCATAGCCGAAACTCTTCATAAAATTCCCAACCGAGGGATCCTCGAAGCTGAGACCAAGCGTCGCGCCCGGCATGCCGACCTTGGTGAGGCCCGTACGGATCGGCGACTGGCCCGTAATAAAGGCAGCACGTCCTGCAGTGCAACTCTGCTGCCCATAGAAATCCGTGAACATCGCGCCCTCTTTGGCAATGCGATCGATGTTGGGTGTCTGGTAACCCATGATGCCGTGGTTGTAGCAACTGGCGTTGAACCAGCCAATGTCGTCAGCCATGATGAATAGAATGTTGGGTTTTGTTTGCTCTGCCACTGTCAGTTACTCCTCTCTTTCATTGAAACGGTCGCCGATCCATATGTGTTGCCCGGTGACTTCATTCCATAGAAGGCCAGAAAGGCTCGCGGTTTGAGTCTACAGAGGGATGATAGTTCGCTCTACTGTCAGAACTGACAGGCTGCGGAGACCTCTGCAGCTCGGAAACAATCTGGCCGGCGGGAGGGTGCTATAAACTCCTACCGTCTGCACAAAACGCTTGCTGTGCGCCGCTACTATCGGCGAAAGGACGCCACAATGAGCACCGCACTACACAGAACCCGATCCATGTGGAACGCGTCGTGCCATTGGGTACATGGAAGTTTTCTCAGCGATGTTTTGCGGTCGATCTACTTGGTTAGTGTGACGGGAGGCGGATTCCAGGTTCCATCGGCAACCGACTTCTTTGGAACATAGAGTCGCAATGCCAGGTAGGCTTGCACCCCCAGCGCATACGCGTATTCTTCACGGGCTTGCTCGGCTGACGTTTTCACCTCACGGCGGTAAATTACTCAGAGCGCCGCCAAGTCTTGTCCGGGTTGTATTCGGTGATCGCTGCAGCAAGCTGTGCCGTCTCCGGACCAAGATCCTTTTCGTAGACAACACCGTCCTTGCCAACGATGAATGTCATGACACCGGAATTGCGGTACTCGGCTGGATAGGCAACAAAAGCGAAACCTTTGGTGAGCTTGCCGTCAACCATGTAATCGCGCGCGCCACCCTTGGCTCCAGGTCCTTGCCTGGTCAGAATGCGATAGTAATATCCGTGGAACGGTGTCTGCTGGTCCCGCTGCGGGTTATAGCCCTCACTCGTCGCTTGAACGAGCTGCGGCCCAATGGGACTCGGAGCTTCGTCGGCACTCGTCTTCCAATACAGTCCGTTTTGCTTGCCATCCTCGCTCAGAAAACTCTGCGCGTAGTGTTTTGTCTTTTCGCCATTGCGGAGCTCCGACGCATAGTCGTACTGGGCATCAACCATCCCATGCAAGGTGTCGATTGCGTCGTTCTCATTCGTGCCGATGCGACGATAAAGAACTTCTTTCTTACCTGCCTCGGTGTCAAAATACCAACCGCCGTTCGTGTTCTGGACAATGGGGATGGGGAGAGGCCAATTCTCCGCGCCGACATAGAGAGTAACGGTGTGATCGGGCTCGATGATAACGCGGTGCATCTGGTCGTAGCGGCGGATGAAGTTCGTAGCCATGTTCTTATCCGCGACCTCGTCACCGGTGTGCAGGATGGGGCCGGCATTTGATCCAAGAATGCCGATCAACGCCTGGTTGTCGTTTGCTTTGACGGCATCGTGTAGCGCCAGGACGGCAGCGCCTGGCGAGGGGAACGTCTTCTCATTGCCTTGCTGAGCCAGGCATAGAGCGCCGGCAAGAATGAACGGCAGGATCGCCCTGCGATATACAAGCGGGTTGCACCGCCGCGTAACGGCGGCCATGCGAAGACGAACTGTCAAACCGATCTTTTGCTTGCATTCCACGAGATTCTTCTCCTACCTCAACGATGAATCAAGCGCTAACGGCGGCCGCCCAGCTGACGCCCCTGCGGGCGTTCACCGCCGCCGCGATTGCCGAAGCCTGCACCCGCCGAAGCACGATTTCCTTCCAGACTTTGCTGCCCGCGGGCACTATTGGTGCGAACATTCCCTCCCTCGCCGTAATTGCCAAAGGCGCTGCTGGCGTTGCTCCGCGTGGGTTGTTGTCCGTAGCCACGGGCAGGGTCACGTTGTGCCTGGCTCAAGTTGCCGGTACGATTCTGATTCTGGCTGAGAGCGCTGCGGTTCTGCGGATTCATTCCGGTCCGGCTCTGCTGATTCAGGCCGGGCTGGTTGCCGGCGCCTGGCTGCAAGCGGTTGTTTTGTGCCAGGTTTGTGCGGCTATTTTGATACTGTGGCTGATTATACTTTTGGTTGAAATTCGGCGTGCTGAAGTTGGCGTTGCGAGCGGTAGAGTTGAAATTATTTGCGCGGTAATTATTCGTGTTGATGTTGCGATTGATGTTGGCGGTATTGATGTTGTTCACGTTGCGGTTGTAATAGTTGTTACGATTGACGAAGGTGTTCGAGGTAGAGATGTAGGTGTTGTGGTTATAAACCACGGTCGAGTTATGCCAACCGCATCCCCAGGAGTTCCACCCCCATCCGCAACAACCGCCACCACTAATCGCTGCGCCGACAGCCATCCCCACCCCGAAAGAGATCAGGCTGGTGGCCACCAGCGCACCGGACGAGTAGCCGGGATACGGGGCTACGGGAGCTCCATACACCACGGTCGGATTATAGGTTGGAACGTAGACCACGTCTGGCTGAGCTGGTTGAATCACAATCGTCTGTGGCGGAGGCTGCACCACTGTGACTTGAGGCGATCCAGAAGAGGACGGCGCCGGCGCCGCGGCTCCTGGTGCTTGATTTTGGACGGTGACATTCTGTTGCTGCGTACTCTTCAGAGTTCCCGCCTGGTAAGAACGCTGACGCATCACCTGCACGGCGTTCATGACGCTTTGCGGAACGTTGAAGTAAGCATCGCCGAGGGCAGATGTCCAGGAAAGATTCGTAGCCATTTGGTTCAGGACGTCGGGAAACTGGGTTAGCCCCTTGACGCTTGCATCCCAGGGCTGTTGGTTAACTATTTCTAGAAGCTGCTGCCCTTGCAGCTTCGAGTTCTGCTGAACCCATTGGTAGGCTGTAGTGATCTGGTCAGGGAAAGTAGATCCGGCTAGAACCTGTGCGAGGAGATTATCGGGGAAGAGCGCAATGGGAGCGACCAGCGAATAAAGCTGATCTGCTGTAGGCGTGGCATAGGTGGCAGGCGGCGCTTGCTGCGACTGGGCGGGCTGCGATCCTTTCTGGGCCACTTTCGACTTTTCGCAACCATCCAGGTTAATGAAGCTCAGGTTCAGGCAGATGCAGAGGAAAACGGACAGGCCTTGTTTGCAGTTAGGCACGGTAAACTCTCCTAGCCGGGTGCGGGCCCAATGACGGAGGTTGCGTTTTGCTAACCCTGTCGATACGAGGGTCATCTATTCCCTCGCCACAGAGCCGCGTCAAGAAAGCAGTGATCATAGACCTGCGCCCTCGGCGACTAAGACCAAAGACTCATATAACGTCGGTAACGAACCGCTTCATCAGTTAAACGTTGACACGGTCTCAAGGGCCCGGCTTGGCGCCTGCGGCCACGAGCGTTCCATCTAATCACTCCCGTTGAGATCGCTCACCGACACTATACGCGTGAGACCTCTGCTCTATCGCCTGTCAATTCTGACAGTAGAGAGACCCCTCGCTTCTCTGTAAACTCAAGCCGAACAAGAGTGAAGTATTTCCTTCGTTCTACGCAGCCGGAACGACAGCAGCGACACTCAGGATCCCGAACGGCACATGCAGGCGGCGCTTATGCGCGATTAGAGATCCTACGCGCCGCGATCCCCGGACTTCCTCTGTCCAGCAGACCTAAACAGCGGTAAGGTGGGCTTGTCGTGGTAGTCCGGGGGCAGGATGAGGTACCTGCCTCCTTCGCGCTTATCCACGCCGGCTGGGCCGACGTCCTCTAGTGCCGCCTGCCAGCAATCGTCGATCGAGCCAGTGATAGAGCCTTCTCCCGCTGGTGGGATTTCGAGCACGACTGGACCCACGTCCTTCGTGTTGAAGAAGGGCATTAGGTAGATGGAGTCGGGGTTCGGGGTAAGGGTCTGGTTTTTCGAGCCGAACAAGCGCGACCAATAGACGATCTTGTTGCTGCCTTCCCCGGCCTTGGCGTCGTGGACCATCGCCTGGTACATGCGGTCAAAGTTCACGGCCAGAGTAGCGCAGATAACGGCTTCGACGGCGCGGCGCTCAATGGTGCGCTGGGCGCTGTCAAGGGTGGGAGTTGTTGACTGAGTCTGAAGAATGCTCATCTTTGAAACTCCTTTCAGGCTCTACGCCGGGATCAAAGCGCCGATGTGGATATGATCCGCCGCCACCGGACGCGACCTGGTGTGATTCGAACAATCCGCCATTAGTATCAGCCTCCGCTTAGAGCATCGATATGGTTATCTGATCCACTCATTTCGCCGACTAGGAGTTCATTGGCGAAATGACGACCTACGGGGTTGTGTGTTCTTGGAGACCATTGATCTCTACTGTGCCGGCCGTGCGGGACAAGAGCAAGGATGCCATCGGCAACGCAACTTGGACCAAGCGACCATCCTAGCGGGAGTATCAAAAAGCTCGCAAAACAGTGGTAGCCAGTCATTGCTCTACGGGCGTCCAGTCAATACCTGGACAGCCGACATGACGTCACCAGCCTGGGTGTGATACGTCTCTCCCAATGCGGAAGTCCAACTGAGGTTCTTCGTCAGGTTTTCAAGTGCTGACCTGTAGCTTCCATTGGCATGCCGGTAACAACGAGCAGCAACGATAACGCGGTTGCCAAAATCTGTTTCGTGAAGGTTCTAATCATCTCTTCTTTCCACAGTGGGAGCGATGCTACAACCCCATCTAAGCCGGCGAAACTGTCAGAACTGACAGCCTTTCACTGTTCTCCCATAAGCGTCTTCAACTGTGCCAGGGATTGGCGGTAATCGAGATCGGCCTGGAGCATCTCGATATCCAGCTTCGCCCGTGATACGACAAGCTCCGGGTTATCCTTCGAGTAGTTGATTCTTTCAGCCGGAATGGCATCGGAAATGCGGCGAGCCAACGCGCTCAACGCCCGCGAGCGATCCATTTGGAAGTAGCTGCTTTTGACAGCTGCGGCGACTTTTGCCTTCGTCAACTCCAGAGCGGTTTCAGCCATGGAGACTTGTGCATTGCGCTCCTTGATCGTGTGTTCCCGCTTTCCGAAATCGAACAGGTTGTAAGAGCCCATGATGCCGATGAAAGAGAAGTCTCTTGGCAGAAGGGGAATGGCGTTGGCATTATATGCGTAGCCACCCAGCACGGCGACGTCGGGAACGTAGTCCAATTTGGATAGCTTTGACGCGGCGCGTGCTTTCGCCACCGTCTGCTCTGCTTCGACCACCTCCGGGTTTGCCGCCATCGCTTTGTCTGCGGCTTCCTTCAGCGATACCTCTTCCACCCGCGTGACCGGGGTCACCAACTCCAGCTCTCCTTCTACCGGGTACCCGAGGAGCAGGTTGAGAGATGCCGTCAACTCGCTCACCTTGCTTTTGGCGATCACCATCGCCTTGGCTGCTTCAGAGTAATCGTCTTCATGATTTGGCAGCATCGCGGAGTTGCTCGCCAGCAATTCCTTGTTATGGAGGACAGCGGCATTTGCCTTGGCAATTTCGAGCTGCCGCTGTGCGACCAGCAATGCGTAGTAGTCTTTCTCCACATTGCTGGCAGTCTCAACGGGGATTCCCGCTTTGGCCATTGCTACGCGCTCGTCTGCTCGAGCGATATTCACGACCTCGCGAAGTTTGAGTAGAGGCGTAATTGGCTGCGCCGCCGTAACGGCTACCAGAGTCTGATCCTTGCCGGCCAGGGGCAATTGGGCTGTTACCGTGCCGCCCGCTATCGGGCGTTGAACTGTAAGCTCCTCGCCCATGAATTTGTTGAAGTGGAAGTTCGTGAGCGTGGAGCTGAGCTTTGGAAGGTAGTCCGATTCTGCGCCAAGCCGGTGTTGCCTTGCCGCCTCCACCTGTAGCTGCGCCAGATGCGCCATGGGATTGCTTGCGGCGGCGGCCTGCTGCTGTGCCTCCTGGAGCGTGATGCGCCGCGGATTGCCCGGAGCCATCGTTGAATAAGGACTTGCGGTGGGCAGTCCGGCGGCCGGAGTGTAATCGTGCCGATTTGGGTCACTAGCCTTAAGTGCAGGGAACTGCTTGAGGGGTAATTTAGCCATCAAGCTCGGAAAGGCCGTTCCGGGGGGCAGACCCGTCGGCGAATTGGCCGGAAGATCCTGCGCTTTCAAAATTCCGCAGAGTAGGAAGCCGCTCAGGATGACAATAGAAGTACGCCGCCATCTGCCCGAAATGATCGCGGTTTGGCTTCTGAATATGATCATGGTGCTGTCTCCTCGTTGACAGGTGCCCAACTCTTTGTTCATCCCGCACACCGAATTAGCGCGGAGAAATAGGACCGCATACTTCCTCAAGAATCGGGCCGCCTTGCTAACCGGCTCTAGGGCAGCTGGAAAGCTCCGTTACTACACCGCAAACCCCTATCGTTCGCGCTCCTTTGTGCGCGTTAAGGTCCGTAAAAATTAGCTTCCATTTCGCGAAGAATCTGAAACTCGCGGCCCATGGCACTATTCTGCAGACACCAGGTGCTCACGAATCGCAAGTCTAAGCAGCTCTACATTGCTGCGGAGTTCAAACGTCCGTTTCAGTTTGTATTTATGAAATGCTACGGTGCTCGTACTTAGACTCAAAATGCCGGCTATCTCCCTCATCTTCTTGCCTTCGGCAAGAAGTTTCAATACCTCCCGTTGCCGGCGAGTGAGTGTCTTATGGCGAAGGGCCTGCGACGTCGGGTTCTGTATCCCTGTGGGCCCCAGAACGATCGACCCCGGTCTGTATAACCTGTCTGCCATTAACTCTCGTAGAGCGCAAAGGAGCTCCTTCTTCGCCGTCCGTTTCAGCAGGACCCCCGAAGCCCACTCACGGTGTACCTCTAATGCTGCGTCAAGATCCTCCTTCTTCGTGATCACGAGAAACTTTGTTTGCGGTATTAACCTCTTCAGCTCTTGACGGGTACTAATGTGGCTCAAGGACGATACTTCAAGGTCAACCACAATGACATTCGGCTGTAGTTGTATCGCAGTGGCCACAAGAGCGCGGCCATCGGCTGAGGTGCCAACAATCTCAAACTCCTCGAAAAGAGGTTTGTGATAAGCACCCAGGAGAGACATTGGAATACCAGCCAACAGGATGCGCGGCCGGTGTATTTCCATTTCGCCCCCGAATCGTGTTTCCGGGTTCATATTTAGAAAACGACAACGGAGAAAAGGCATTCCAATTCGCCGTCGATCGCCCGTCTTCGTAGCTCGCTGCCCTGGTTCCCTACTTCCCGTACTGTTAACGATAGGTTGATTGGAAGAGAGCGGGAAGCTGTCAGAAATAACAGGTAACCCCGTTCCTCTCTCAGCCGCAGGATACTGAGCTCAGATCTCTCGACCCGGCTGAGAGAGGGCTGACAGTTGTTCATTCTCTATAGTGTCCGGACACCCTCTTCTTCGGGAGATCGAGCTGGTCAAGGGCATCGGCTATGGATATCATGAACACCAAAAGAAGTTAGGAGCCCAATATTGTCGCCACGGTCAGCGGTTCGGGCACAAGAGCTCCGCGCTTACGGTCGGAGGGCGATTTGCTGCGCCACTCTTTGTCTTGTGGCCCTCGTTCTTGTGCCGCCCAGCGTTGCAATGGGCAGCCCGTCACCTCCTTTCGATCAGCAGGCAGTTCTTCAATTTCTTAACAAAGTCACTGACTGGTATCAGTACCAGTCCACGGTGCGCCCAAACTCAGCCAGCCCTGGCGATGTTGCGTTCATCAACGAAAATCAGCCGATTGCGGATCAGGTGGTTCATCTTTCCTTCGACTTTGCGCGAGCTGGTGCCGGGTTGTTCCACACTGAATCGAACCTGACGTCCTCCGACTCCCGTTTCCAGGCTCTGACGCAAACTGCCTCAAATCTGGAATCCAGCTCCAGGCAGGCACAGGCGGAACTTCAGTCGTTACAACAGAAGCTCACAACCGTATCCAAACGCCGGCGGCCGCCTCTGGAATCACAAATCGCCGAGCTCAAGAGCGAGTCTGCCTCAATGGACGCACGATTAGAAACAGTGCGTGGCATACTTGGATTTGCAGCGGGAAGCTCTGATCCCGTTGGATTAACCTCGCACATCGAAGCACTGGAACGCTCCATTCCGGCAACGGCCTCCAACAATACGGGGCAGCCTGCGGTCGTAGTCGCTGGACAGAATCGCGCCCAGGGAGTGTTGGGGATTTGGAACGGCCTGCGCGAGACCCTTCGTCTTTCCAGCGATCTGCGGACGATCAACAGCAAAATTCAACAAACAAATGACCTGGTGCTCAGTGTGAAGCAGCTACAGGTACCACTGCGAGACCAACTGACTGCGTTGGCGCGGCAGAGCGATAGCATCGTAAGCCGAGCAAGCTCTAATGCTCCCGCTGTTGCCGATCAGGAGAAGATGAGGCTGGATGCACTGACTGAACAGTTCAAACTCCTCGCTGCCGCGGCCGTGCCGTTGAGTAAAGAGGCGATCGTGCTCGAGATTTATAGGAAAAGCCTCTTGAACTGGTACGGCGTGACAAAGAGTGAATACTCCGCGAGCACCAAGAGCCTCGCGATCAGACTATTGGGACTAGCTGCGCTGATTGCCGTCACCCTGGGCGTGTTCGAACTGTGGCGTCGTGCAATTGTGCGATATACCCCGGATCTTCGCCGTCGATATCAATTCCTGCTGTTGCGCAAAATCGCGCTCTGGTTTGTTATCGGCCTAGTCATTATTTTCGGGTTTGCCAGCGAAATCGGATCGTTGGCAACATTTGCAGGCCTATTAACGGCTGGCATCGCGGTGGCCTTGCAGAATGTAATTCTCGCCGTCGTCGGGTATTTCATGCTGATAGGGAAATTTGGTATAGGAATCGGCGATCGTGTTCAGGTTTCGGGTATTACCGGGAGAGTCATCGAAATTAGCCTGATGAGACTGCATGTTCTCGAGCTAACAGGAGTTGGGACAGATGCCCAGCCCACGGGCCGCATGGTAGCATTCTCAAACTCCATTGCCTTTCAGACGGCCGCAGGGCTCTTTAAGCAGGTCCCTGGTACAAGTTTTGTCTGGCGCGAGTCGAAATTTACGCTGGCCTGCGACAGCAACTCCCAAATGGTCGAGCAACGCCTGTTGGCTGCGATAGATACTGCCTTCCATGACTATAAGAAGAGTTTCGAACAGCTGGGGCACCAGATGGAGGAAAGCCTGACCTCGATAGACGTCGGCCCATTAATACCAAGACTCCGCTTCAGCCTAACGACTGCAGGACTCGAGGTCATTCTGCGCTTCCCCGTGGAGCTGAGATTAGCTGAGGAAATTGACGATCGTCTTACGCGGGAGCTTCTACGCGCGATCGAGATGGAACCTAAGTTGAAGATTGTGGCCGCAGCGTTGCCGGCCGTTCAGCTGGGGACAGATGTTGCCAGGACTGGTACCCCCGCATAGTGGGATCTCAAGGGATGCTGCAGCAGCACATGCGATGATTGC
This sequence comes from uncultured Acidobacteriaceae bacterium, assembly GCA_963750415.1. Classification (GTDB taxonomy): domain Bacteria; phylum Acidobacteriota; class Terriglobia; order Terriglobales; family Acidobacteriaceae; genus PALSA-350. The sequence goes on along the minus strand of CAVVQX010000011.1, from coordinate 415,252 downwards.
CGGAATTTCCTGAGTCTTGAGCGCTGCATACGAGCACCGGCGTTATAATCGTGCCTCCTGTCCTCGCTACTTCCTTGCGGGTAAAAACTTGAGCACTGAGTCTTCGGGCATGAAAGCGTGGCTCCGGGTGGCGGCAATTCTGACGGTGTTTCTCCTGCCTTTGACTTCACTATGCCAAAGGACGAAGAACATCCTCGTCCTGTACAGGGAGAACCCGCGCCTGCCTGGAAACATCGCAGCCACCAAGGCAATTCAGGAAACGATCGCCGAGGACTGGCGGTACCAGATTTTTGACGAATATATTGAGGAAACGAGGCTGGAGACCGATTTTCAAACACTCGCAGAGCGGATCCGGCAGAAGTATGCTGGACAAAAAATCGACCTCGTCATAACCGTCGGCCCACGGCCTTTCACCTTCTTGCGGCAATATGGGGAGAAGCTCTTTCCATCGGTCCCGATAGTTTTTTCAGAGGTCGATTTGCGGTACTATCCACCACAATTGCCACCCAATACAACAGGCGTTCGCGGTTCTTTTGACTTGGCACCTACAATCGATCTCGTCCTGAGACTGCAACCCGATACGCGTGAAGTCTTCTACATCGGGGGGTCTACCCCCGCGGAGTTGATTCTTCGGGACGAAGCCAAGCGGGAGTTCAAACCTTATAACGGAAGGCTGGCCTTTACTTATTTGAACGATCTTCCGTTCCCGACGCTGCTTGACCGTATCGGTGAACTTCCCACCCACAGCGATCTGAAGAATCGTACGGATCTCGACGGTTCGATCCACAACCTGAAGACATTGGTCTCAGATGTTCACGGTTTATCCCATCGCTTGCACTCTTCCCAACTGGAGCACCTCGGCCTCAAGGCCGCGCTAACGCAAGTGTGTGCGCAGATCTCGCACACCTTTGGTTTAGGAATCGATCTGCAGATAGACGCAACTCCTGACCGCTCGGCTCGGGACCTTTCACTTTGCTTTTACAGGGTCGCTCAGGAAGCGTTGAACAACATCGTGAAGCACAGCCGTTCAGACACAGCACTGCTGGCACTTAGCGAGAAGTCAGGACTACTCCGGATGGAGATTAGAGATTCGGGCGTCGGCTTTAAAGTTGCGGATGCCGGGATGGGACTCGGTTTATCAGCCATGCGAGAGCGAGTGAGAAGCGTAGGGGGCAGATTGACCGTCACATCAGGTCTGGGAGCAGGGACGCTCGTTGTTGCTGAGGCGCCGATACCACTTCGGGAAGCGTCGAGCGATACTTCAGTCATTGGGGCTTAGGCTGTTGCTACATAGCGTTGAAATCGCAGGTGTAATGCTGTCAAGCCGCCGGGATCAAATGCTCGCGTATGGCTAGTTTCAGGAGCTCATAATTGCTGCGCATACCCCAACTCGCCATGATGTTGTACTTGTGAAAAGCTACCGTTCTTGTACTCAGATTCAGCAAATAGGCTGCTTCCTTCATGGAGCGGCCCTCAGCCAGCAATTGAAGAACCTGCCGCTGACGCGGGGTCAGTGTTTTCCGGTCGCGAGGTTCCCGCCCAGGAACCTGGTTATCCGTGGATCTTGCAGATACCATCGTCGTCACATAAGACCGGCCCATCAAGATCTCTCGCAGAGCCTTCACCAATTCCGATCCCGTGCATTTCTTCAACAAGTACCCGGACGCCCATTCGCCCAGGACGGCGTCAGCCAGAGCCGAGTCTTCGTTGACTGTAACCACGAGAATCTTCGTTTGAGGTAACAACTTTTTGAGCTCACGCCCGGCGTCCACGCCATTTAGAAGGGGTAGTCCAAGATCAACCACGACCAAATCTGGACGCAGACTTTGCGCGGACTCGAGCAGCTCCAGGCCGTCAGTAGCCGTTCCTACTATTTCAAACTCGTTCTCCAACAGTCTGCGAAACGCGTCCAACAGCAGGATGTGGTCATCAGCTAAGAATATACGCGGCTTCCTCATTCTTCACGCTCCCGATCCAAAAGGATCTGTCGATCGACGGTGAATGGTGCTTGCACATGGCAGGAAACTAGCAAAACTACTAGTTCTGTCGGTAGTATTCGTGCGCTAGCGCTATGGGAGGTCCCGGTTCGAATGCTTGCACAGTTTAACAGCATCTTCAGCTACTTCTGGGCTGTTAATTGTTACTTTTTACAGGCAGTCTGTTGGTGGGATCTGTGGACCGGCCCGCGGCCAATGATGGCGCTTAAGAGATGCCGCGCAGAACGGCAGCGGCCCCTATTGCTTCTTAGTAATGTTTTCCAGATCTCCAAGGCGCGAAATGAAGTCACGGCTTATAAGTTTAAGACGTCGTTCGAAAACGGCGACCAAACTGAAATGTGAACCACACACGCGTTCGTTACCGAATCAGAATAATTCCTGGTCGCGTTGCTGCGATACGGCGGCGATTGGGATAACGACGTTTAACATTAGCTAAAAGCTCTCGGTCGTTGTTCATGTGATTTCCGTAGTCGATTTTCTTGGTCTTGAAAGTCCTTGCACCCACAACGGGATCTCAATCCCAATGATCGTCGTTCAATGCACATGGGTAGGCCGGCAGGCTGTCCAGAGGAGGCTTAGATGACCATACCTGAACGAACCGGCAGTCGGGACCGACCTCTTTCGGAGGGTGGTCCGACACAGCGGATTGAGAAACGCCGCGCGCTCATGAGAGATAATTCTCGGCGCATCGTACGAGTGGCATTCTCTTCTATTTGTCTGACATGGCTAGTCCTCCTGGTTCTGGCCGCGCTCCAGGGGTTTGCGGTTGGTCACAAAGTACCCGTGCCATTCGTTGGGGACTTCGCTGTCCATGCGCGCTTTATCTTTGCCGTGCCTCTTTTGGTTTTGGCTGAAAATGTTTTGGGCCCACGCTTGGCACATGCTGCTGCGCACTTTGTAAGTTCGGGCTTGGTTATGGAACAAGACTTCGGCGAATTTGACTCAGCCGTCGCACGTGCCCTTGCATTGTGCGATTCGAGAGTGGCCTGGATTTTCTTCGTCGTGCTTGCTTATGTCGGCAGTGTTCTTGCCGTGTGGTCGACATCCGTTCGCGTCTCCACATGGTCCGTACTTCGCAGGGGTCCGGACTTTTCGATTACCTGGGCTGGATGGTGGTTCATCCTATTTTGCATCCCACTGTTTCAGTTTTTAATCCTACGTTGGCTCTGGAGGATGTTTCTGTGGGCGCAATTCCTCTGGCGGATGAGTAGGCTGAATCTGCAGCTCATGCCGACCCACCCGGATGAGGCCGGAGGCCTTGCATTTGTCGGTGAAGCCCAACGTTACTTCAGCATCATCGTCGTCGGCTACTCATTGGCAGTGGCCAGTGTTATTGCCAATTCAGTGCTCTACGACAAACTGCCACTCCCTCAATTTTCAGGACAGATAGTGGCTTATGCTGTGTGCGCTGTTCTGTTCATCCTGAGCCCCTTGTGCGTCTTCACAACAACCCTCCTGGAGACAAAAGAGTTGGGCCTGTCCAAATACGGCTCTTTGGCGAATGAATACACCCGGTCGTTCCACCAGAAGTGGATCCTGGAGCGTAGTACGGGCAAGGAGCCGTTGCTCGGAACAAGTGACATTCAATCATTAGCCGACCTGGGAAATAGTTTTGCATACATCGACAAAATGGGTGTTCTTCCGATAAGGTTGAGCGTCCCTATCCATCTGGTACTCGCATCGCTTATTCCCATGTCGCCACTGATTCTCACGGTCATGCCTCTGAACGACATAATCAAATTCCTCTTCGATACTGTTTTGTAGAGGCCAATGAGTAAGATGCGCTGGGGCTTTGGGCGGCCGATAGTTCGACGGACAACGGCAGCTTAATGACTGTGGGTAGCGAATGGTATTGGTAGTACTCGCGGTTTTGTCTCAAAAAAATTGCTAGTGGCGGAACTGATGTTGGTGTTTGAGGGGTGTGCGCTTGACGGGATGCTTGATGTGAAGAATGGGGTTGGCCGGTGTCAGTCTTCGCGCTACTCAATTGCCAGGTAATGTGTGGTGAATGCCTGGAGCGGACATCAGTCCAAATAATGCGCCAACCGGCAGTCTCTCATTTTTTGTCTGCTCTACTAGCAACAGTGCTAGTAGCCCCATCTGGGCCGATTCGCCGATTCTAGACCCTGTAACAAACAACTCCACTGGCGATGGTTTGGCAGGCACGGCCGCACTGCTGGTTCCAGGAGCCATGGCAGCCTTAAAAGGCGGATCGAATGAATGACCTCCCCGTAGCAACCATCGACGAAAGAAAGGGGAAAAACTCGTTCAGCGGTAGTGTTACATCCGCGGATCTAGGCGACAGCGTCCCCTGTGCCGAGGGTGAGGAGCTGAAGCACCAGTACGATTCCGCTCGCCACGAGTGGAAGATGCGTTCGCTGCCGCAAGTCAGTCCCTTCCCTCAGGGGGAGGCCGGAGCGGGGCGAGCTTTTCAGCTCAGAGAAGAAGCATTAGCCGAGAGAAACGCAGCCGCCAATCGCATGTACCTCCATCGAGCGGTTTGCGCAATCTGCAGGCGGAGGAGATGAAAAGATAGTACCCACCGAATTCTTTAGGAATGCGGCGGAAGCGCACAAGCTGATTTCAAACGAGGGATCGATAATGTACAAGCTGCAGTTTCGGTTTACATCCTGGTTGCTGGCCGGAGTCGTCACTATTTGCGGTATTGCGACCTTGGCTCCCAAAGTGGCATGGGCGCATGCGGTTTTGGTCAGCGCGCAACCAGCAGTGAATAGTACCATCTCCGGTCCCGATGTCGTTGTCCTCCTGAAATACAACTCACGGGTTGATATTGAGCACTCCACGCTGATGTTGCTTACTCCCGCAGGGAAACTGGACAAGATTGCTATCGGGAGCGAGCCCGAACCGGGAGTGCTTTCTGCCAAACTGACTGGGCTGGTCAGAGGAGCTTATGAACTGCGCTGGCAGGTCTTGGCTATCGATGGGCATGTTACTCGCGGCAAGGTGCTTTTCCAAATTAAGTAACTCTGAGAACGATTCCTTTGCTCTGGCTCCTGCGCGATATTGATCTGCTAAGTATCCTGGCCCGCGCGGCAACACTCGCCTGCGAGGCATTGTTGCTCGGCGGCATCGCGTATCTTTTTGCGGTGGCCGTACCGGCGAACGCTTGTTGGGCCGTGGAAGGCTTTTGTCGCAGGTGCATCCGGGTGGTGGCACTCGCTTTGATCGCCGCCGAGCTTGTGATGGTTTCAGCTTCTGGCGCCGTCCTGGTGAGCGGCTCAGGTCTGGCCGTCGAGGATGTGTTCACAACAAACTTCTTTCGAGCCGACTGCTTCGCAATCGTGCTTGCGATTGGTCTTTGCATTTCGGCACGGTTCATAAGCAGCAACGTAAAAGTGGTGATGTTCCTGCTGGGCACGTTGTTGATCGGTGCCGCGGTCTCGACCAGCCATGCTGCGGCACGGATAGACGACCGCGTCCTGGCCGTGAGTCTCACCGCCGCACATCACGTGGGTACAGCCGTTTGGCTTGGTGCAATGCCGTATTTGTTGATCTCGTTAGGACGCGCCGAAAGCGTGGACGAAGCGCGGCGTCTCACCCAACGCTACTCACGAATGGCGCTGCTTGGTGCGGCGGTGCTGGTATTGGCTGGAGTGGGCCTGGCGTGGCTCTATGTGGGATCGTTGAGTGGGCTCTACGGCACCGCTTATGGTGTGATGGTCGTTGCCAAAAGCTGCATTTTGCTGCTGATGGTTGCGCTCGGAGCGGGGAACTGGCTCCTGGTGCAACGATTGGCCGACGATCCTGAACCATTGCTGGCCCGGCTGCGCCGAGTGGGGGAGGCGGAAATTTGTCTGGGATTTCTCGCGGTTTTGACCGCAGCTTCGCTGACCGGTCAGCCCCCTGCAGCCGATCTTGCAGCCCAGGGTCGGCTGACGTCTCACGAGATCTACGCGCGGCTGCACCCGGAACTACCGCGTATGACGAGTCCTCCGATAACCGCGCTGGCTCCTCCAAGTTCGATGGCGGTGGCTGTTCAGGAAAGCCAGTTCGTTGCTACCGTCGGTAGCGACACGAACGACAAAAAATGGTCGGAGTATAACCATCACTGGGCAGGGCTGATCGTGTTGATGGCAGGGCTTCTGGCTTTGATCAGCCGGCATCGCACCATGCGTTGGGCTCGTTTTTGGCCGTTAAGCTTTGTCGGCCTTGCTGTCTTCATCCTTCTGCGCGCTGACCCGGAGAACTGGCCGCTTGGGCCGCGTTCTTTCTGGGAGAGCTTCTCCGCCCCCGATGTATTGCAACATCGTTTCGGTGCACTCCTGGTCACGGTTTTCGCAGTCTTCGAATGTGCCGTGCAAGCAGGCAAGTTGCGCGCGCGTTGGGCCTCCTACGTTTTTCCGGCAGTGTGTTTCGCCGGTGCCGCAATGTTACTGACGCACGAGCATTCGGCCACGGATGTGAAAGAGGCGCTTCTTGCCGAGATGAGCCACACCTCCATTGCTCTTTTTGGAGTCACAGCGGGTTGGGGCCGATGGCTGGAGCTACGGCTGCCCCGAAGCCGCATAGCCACTTGCGCCGGATACCTTTCGCCCATGTGTCTGATAGTGGTCGGCTTGATCCTTCTGAACTACCGTGAACTTTAATAGGACCGTGACAGCAGTCCAAACTCGCGCCGGCCTTATGACTGCAAATGAGTGGTTGGACGCTGTCCGCCCGCTCAATATTTTCCCGATGACTGTATGATCTGATAGTTCCCGACTCGCATGGGAATTGGAAGATAGAAAGACGAATCGTTAAGGAGCCACCGCAAAGCCAGTCGTGTAGTGAGACGTCCCTAGTCCCGACGGCCTTGGCCAAGCGCGCACCCCAACAATTGCTCATCAAAAACTGAAATAGGCGTTAGCAAGAAATGCGCTCACCAAAAATTCGCATTTAGGGGCAGAGGTCGTCTGGACAGAGGTTGTGGGTTTGATAAGGGTGCAATAAGAGTTCCCATGGGTTCCTCAGGGCGCTAAAGGTGTCGTCCGTTGCCCCCTGTTTTCTGTTAGTTACGCGTTTCCGTTTTGCTGTCACGGCAGAGGTCGCGGGTTCGAGCCCCGTCGTCCCCACCACAGATTCTAAATAACTTAGAAGCTGGGGCGAACTAAACTGACAATCCCCAATCCGATCCACAATTCAGTGCACTGAACGACTCCAAGTCGTACCACGCCTGGAGATGCGGCTTGTACCCCCCCTTTTTCGTCGCGGTCGTCCTGCGTGTAGAGGTTCATGGTCGTGCGGATATCGCAGATGCCGCAACTGCCCTGAACCGTCTTCGGATCAACATTTCCCTTGCAGCCGACTTTGATATTTTTCCCCGTCTCAACCGCGGCGGTCCGCTGCAGACGGCCGGCACAGGCTGCGGAAAAACTCGGCTTCAGGGTAGGCCGGGGGATTTATCCCCGGCACAACCATCCGGCGGCCTTTGGGCATCGGAGGTACCTTCTTCCTTTCCGCTCTGCACAATTCATCTTTTTTCAGCCGTATGTTTAGCCGCTGAAAGTGGCATCATGCTGATACGGTCCTCGAGCGCTGAACGCAAGAGATATCTATTAGGAGCGTGCAGGAGATGATGCGGTATAGCTACTGCTGTCTTGCGGGCGTCTTACTCATGGCGAGCGCGGGTCATGCCTGGTGCCAGAATCCTGAACAGGCGCCCACCGGACTTACGCTACGCGCAGACACAGTGGTGGAGTTCGCCGTCCCTGGATACACACCCGGGCGCCAGGGAGCACCCGCTACCGGCGTGCGATTGCACGACATCACCTTCGAGGGCCAACCCTTCCCCGCAAACAAACTGCGCCTGCAGCAATTGAGCGAAGGCGTGTACGAACTGACTGGAACCGCCGACAAAGTAGGGAACTGGCGTCTAGCGCTAACAGACGCAGCCGACGGCTATTACGGTCTGGGCGAGCGCTTCAACGAACTCAATCACACCCACCAGGTCATTCGGAACGGCTCTCAGGACAACGGTTCTTCCAAGGGCTCGGCCACCTACAAGCCGATCCCGTTCTACATGAGCACCACCGGATACGGACTCTGGGTAGACACCACCGCCGAGGCCGTCTTCGATATGAACGCCACCTCGCGCGAAGATGTTCTCATCACCGTGCCCGCGCAGAAGCTGCGCGTTGGCTTGATCCAGGGCCCGGACTTCCCGCGCATCCTCGACCGCTTCACATCCATGGCCGGCCGTTCTATGCTGCCGCCCTATTGGAGTTTTGCTCCCTGGATAGGCCGCGATTATCACCGCAACGACGCCGATGTGCGTGAGGACATGGAGAAGACCCGGACCCTTGGTCTGCCAACCAGCGTGATCCTCATCGACTCGCCCTGGGCCACCGGATACAACAGCTATATCTTCAATCCGAAGCAATTCAGCGATGAGCCCGGCTTGGTAAAAGACCTGCATGCAGCGGGGTTCAAGCTGGTCCTCTGGCACACCTCGTGGATCAACGACAAGACCAGCCGGCCACACGAGGAGGGGTTCGCGGACAAAATCGACACAAAATCGTCGAACTACGACGAAGCCGCCGCGCACGGTTATTTCGTCAACGATAAGGATGGCCGCCCGTACGAGGGCACCTGGTGGAAGGGTCAGGGCTCACTCATTGACTTCACCAACCCCGCCGCGAAAGCCTGGTGGCAAGCGCAGGTTGGCCTGGCGGTAAAGGCGGGAGCCGATGGCTTCAAAAATGACGACGCCGAAGGAAACTTCCAGGGCGATGCGCATTTTGCAGACGGCACCGATCCCCGGCTGATGCGCAACCGTTACGCGGTTCTGTACAACCGCGCCATGGAAGAGGTGATCCAGAACGATCTGCATGGCAACGGGATACTCTTCATCCGCTCAGCCACAGTGGGCAATCAGAATCTAGCGATGCTTTGGGGTGGAGACAACGAGTCCAATTTCTCGCCGGAAAACGGCCTGCCTACGGTTGTGATCGCTGGGCTTGGCGCCGGCATCAGTGGAATGGCTCTCTGGACAGCCGATCTGGGTGGCTACCTCACCCCAAAATCCCCACCCGACCCGCGCCTTTTCATGCGCTGGACCGAGTACAGCGCCTTTTCCCCCACCATGGAGCTGCTGAGCACATCGAATCGTGGCCCCTGGGATTACGGCGAAGAAGCCGGCAACAACTACCGCAAATACGCCGTGCTCCATATGAGCTTATTCCCCTATCGCTATGCCGCAGCGCAAGAGGCAGCAAAGACCGGGATGCCGATCATGCGTGCCCTGGTGTTGCAGTATCAAAACGACAAGCGTGCCCGCGAAGCGAAGGATGAGTACCTCTTTGGCCCCGACCTGCTGGCCGCGCCGGTGATCGACGAGAACACTTCGCGCGCGGTCTATCTACCCGCCGGCGAGTGGATCGACTACTGGACCGGCCACCACCTTACCGGAAGCAACGTGGTGATTGCCGATGCGCCGCTGGATGTCCTCCCGCTGTATGCGCGCGCGGGCGCAATCCTCCCCAAAATTCCTGATGACGTGATGACGCTGGTGCCGCCCGAGCAAAGCGGCAATGCCTCGGTAAAGTCCTTGGATGATCGGCGTGTCTACGAGCTATGGCCCACCGCCACCGATTTCCAATTGGCAACCGTCACTGATTTCGAGGGAAGAACTCTGAGCCGCACAGCGCACTCGCTTGAGATCAACGGCCACGCTGCGAGGGTCACGGTGCGATGGCGATTTGATCCCGTGATCTCCGTCACCCTGGGAGACACGCCCCTTGAGCTGCATACAGATGCCGGCGGTAGCTATGTCGAATTCAATCACACCGGCCGTAGCATGGTTCACTGGAAGTAGGAACCTACTTCGCGATGCAACTTCCTATACTGACTCAAGGCTGGTTGGCTGAGATGAATCAACTCCGTAGTACGCCCGACGTGCAGAGTCTCTGCTGTCCGTCGAGCGAGAGGAAAATTAAGAATGTAAGTTCATTAGTCCCAGCGATCCGCACGGTTATCCATTGGGAGCGACAGTTGATCGCATCGCCTCACGAAGCCACACATGACGCGGATCGGTGTTGAGTCTCGGATGCCAAGCCATGAGGAAATAAAACCCGTGCAATTCTTGTGGCGCCTTCACAAGCCGCAATCTGCGATCGTTCTTGATAACCGATGTCATACCGCTAGTTAACGTAAGGACTAGTTCCGTGCCGGGAAGGCATTGCAGCGCCACACCGAAGTAAGGCACACGAATACAGGAGTTGCGTTTTGCACCGACAGCCGCCAGTTGTTTGTCCGGAATAGTTTGCACACCGGCATAGGTGGCAACAGCGATGTGGCTCTCTGCCAGGTATTGCTTGAGTGGCAGCCGGTCGCCAAAGTGACTGTCGCGCGCCACGGCGCAAATCCAATCTTCGCGATAGAGCCTTTCCGACTGAAAGTGAGATGGCAGGAGCCCGTCATCTATGTGTAGAACAAGATCGACCTGCCCGTGCTCCACTAATTCCGCGATGCCACCCTGCCACGGAAGAAATTCAAACTGCACTTGATAGCCTCCGTTCGCGTACTGCCGGCACAATTGAGGAAGCACGACTGTACAAACGTTATCCGGGCCTGAGATACGGAAATGGCTTTTCTCCCGCGTAGGATCAAACAAAGCCGGCGCAACGAGATTCTCCATCCTGGGTAGTAGTCCCTCAAGCTCGTCGAGAATCTTTCGACCTCGCAATGTGAGTTCGAAGCCATTCGGCGACCGAACCAGAAGATCATCCTGAAACATCGCGCGTGCGCGCTGCAGGGCCCGGCTCACGGCAGGCTGGCTGAGGAACAGGCGGGATGCTGCTGCGGTGATGCTTTTCTCTTCGGCAATGGCAGCAAACGTAATCAGCAGATTCAAATCGGCTTGACGTAATTTCTCTAGACGCATGGGCATCATGTTCATTATGCATGATTCGCATGCGCGTGCCTGCTCATCTGTAGCTCTGTAAGTCGACGGAAGTCACAAAAGGAGAATTCAATGTCACCCGAAAAGGATTTCGACAATAAGCGCGTGGTTATCGTGGGTGGGTCGTCAGGAATTGGTTTGGCCGTCGCCGGGAAGGCGGCATTGCAGGGAGCCGAGGTCGTCATCGTCTCCAGCAACGCGAAACGAGTTGAGGAGGCCGTTAAATCTATCGGAGGAGAAGCACAGGGTCAGGCGGTTGACGTCTACGACGAAAAGGCTGTGAAAAGCTTCTTCACGAACATTGACACCTTTGATCACCTGGTTTTCACTGCAGGTGACAGCCTGCAATTGCACGAGCTTGCTGACACGGATCTCAAGCAGGCGAGGCACGCATTTGAACTGCGCTATTGGTCTGCACTAGCCACGGTCAAATATGGAAGTCCGCAGATTCGCCACGGCGGCTCTATCGTTCTCACGACGGGAGTCGCCGGCCGGCGCCCGCTCAGCGGATGGGTAATTGCCGCAAGTGTCTGCGGAACTATCGAAGCGTTAACACGTGCCCTGGCGGTTGAACTGGCGCCGATCCGGGTTAACGCCGTATCTCCTGGAGTCGTCCGGACAAACCTGTGGCAGAACATGAGCTCATCAGAAAGGGAGCAACTCTTTGAAAGCGTGGGCAAGCGTCTGCCTGTGGGGCGAGTTGGCGAAGCTCATGACATTGCACAAGCCTATCTGTTTCTGATGCAGGAAGGGTTCAGTACTGGGCAGACAGTCGTGGTTGATGGCGGAACGGTTTTGGTTTAGGTCGCCACCAATAAAGCGAACTATCCGCGCTTGGTTTGCGGCGTGATCCGCGTGGATCTGTGAAGCAGATACACCACGAGGAATTGGAGGATGGCGATCGAGAGTGGCCCAGCGCATTTCCCAAGATCATGCTCAAACAGACCGATTCCGGCATCCAGCAATTGTATGGCGCCGGCGAGCGCACCCAGGATCAGCAACGCCGGCGTCGCCTGCTTGTAAATCGCCCCCAATGCGAACAAAGCCAGCGGAATTGTGCGCGCCGCCGCGTACATCGCCAATAGCAACGAAGCCTCCGTTGGAACGGATTCGGCAGGGACCAGGTATTGCGGACGGATGATTGCCGCGATGGAAAACCCAGTCGCGATCAGGACATTGATTGCCGTGACCACCGAAGCCAGCCGAATCGCCTTTATTGTTCTCATTGATTTCTCTCTTTGAGTAAGCCCGTCCGAGCGTAGTTGGGTTTGACAACTTGTGTTCGCACTACGCCCGCGTAGTGCAGACCCTTCGCTAATTGCAGAGCGGGATACCTGCTTCCCCGCATCAATTGTCGTCAGACTGTAAGAACTACCCTCCCGAAGGGGCGGCCTTCAACGAGATAACGCAGAGCCTCAGCCGCTTTGACCAAAGGGAACGTCTTAGCGACGAGCGGTTTGATCGCACCGCCTTGAAGTAGAGACACAACGACCTTCCAGGCGTCAGTAACCGTCTCTTGCGGCTGACGGAACATATTGAGACTCCGGATGCTGGCTTGTGGCACGATGAGATCGGTCACGTCAATGGTGGTCTTACGGCTTGCGGAATACCCCAGTGTTGTGAGGCTTCCTCCCAACGCGAGCGCTTTGAGCGCCTCGCTCAAGACTTCACCACCGATCCCGTCAATGACAATATCTGCACCGTAGCCCTCCGTCACACGACGTACGCCGTCACCCAACTTCTCCAGGGAAGTATCGATGACCTCATTGAATCCGAGCGCCTTTGCCTGCTCGGCTTTCGCGTGGTTGGTCGTGCTCGATATGGCGTGTTTTGCTCCCAGAGCGCGCGCCAGTTGTGTCACCGCGTTGCCGACCGATCCCCCGATCGCCGGCGCGAGAACGGTTTTGCCTGGGCGAAAACCAGCCAGGGTGAGGGCCACTTGCGCGGTGAGATACGCAACCGGAATGCCTGCGGCGGTTATATCGTCGACACCCTCAGGTATCAGGCAAAGATCTTCCTTCCGTACAGCAATCCACTCACGGTAGGTTCCGTCCTCAAAAGCGCCATAGGCACCCCAGAACATCACGCGTGAGCCGGCAGGAAAGTCCGCTCCACCTCCCTCCGCCACCACGCCCGCTCCTTCGTTGCCGAGGATTAGCGGCACCTTCGTGGTGTGAAAATTGCCGAAGAGAATCGTATGGTCGAGCGGCGTGACTCCGGCTGCCGTGATTCGCACCAGTACTTTCCCGTCTGTGACCGTTGGTTTTGGAAGCTCTACGAGCTTCAACGCTTCATAACCACTAAATTGCTCCGCTCTCATTGCACGCATATTGGTTCCCCTTTCCCATGTCACTTCTGCTCTACGCCGCGCGGCCGCAACCCATCAGTTCAGCCCGTGCCCAAGTTGGCTTACGCAGGGAAGCTATCGCCAAACATGGGAAGGCCACTCACGGACTCCTTCTGTGTGGCTTCGTCCTGCAACACATCCCAGTGTTCTGCCAGGAGACCATTGTCGAATCGGACAATATCGGCTGCAATCCAGGCCGCGGGTCTTCCGATTCCGGAGAAACGCCCGTGCGCGATGACATAATCGCCTTCTGCGACAATGACTTGGTTTTCATAGCGCAACGTGTCCGGCGACGAACGGACCAGAGCGAACAGTCCTTCGCGTCCCGGCGCGATATGCGCGCTGTGCTGGATGTACTTCGGCGACCAGAAGCGTTCTGCCGACGCGTAGTCGCGTTTGTTGAAGAGAGTCTCGAAGGCTTCGAGAACGATCGCCTTGTTCTGTTCGGGTGTTGTCTTTGGCATGTTCAGCTCCCGGGGTTGTCTTGCGATGATTGGTAGGTTGCGTAACCGGAATAGCCGTGCGGCCCCGAGGCATACACGGTTTCCCAACCAACCTCAGCGAGTGGGGTATTCTCGACGAACCTCTGGACCAGGTCGGGATTTGCGATATAGGGACCGCCGAACGCCACTAGATCTGCCAGACCTTCTCCGATAAGGCGATTACCGCGATCACGGTCCATCACTCCGTCGATCGGAGTGTTGTAGTACGCGCAGTCGTCCTTGTACGGACAATAAGCGGAATGCGCAGCTGGAGAAATCGTGATGGGATGGTCCGGCCCGGGAATTGTGATCTGCTTCGCGTTGCTCAATTGGGTATTCATTTGTGCTCCTCCTGTTGCCGGTTACAACTTCGAGCCGCCATCGACTGGAATGCTCGCGCCTGTGATCCAGCGTGCTTTGTCCGAAGCCAGGAACACGACGACGTCGGCAACATCCTCGGGCTTGCCGAGTCGCTTCAATGCCTGCATTCCCAGCGCGGCCTCACGGCCGGCTTCAGACTTCGTGAAACTCGACATATCTGTGTCGATTACGCCTGGCGCGACAGCGTTAACGCGTATGCCGCGCGGCCCGAGGATGGCCGCCCAGTTCTTGACCAGCGTCTCAAGTGCTCCTTTGGTCGAGCTGTAAGCAAGAAGGGAAGGGTTTTCCAGACCGGGCTTGCCCGGCACCGCACGGGCTCCAAGGGAAGAGATAGCAACGATGCTTGATTCCTCAGCAAGAATCGGCAGGAGGTGCTGCACCACGAAGAACGGGCCTCGGACGTTCGTCGCAAAGAGAACGTCAAACTCCTCTACCGTGTAGTCAGCGAGAGTTGCCGCTTTGCTGATTCCGGCGTTGAGCACAAGCACATCCAGTCGATCGCCGACTATGATGGGCACCTGTTTGGCGAGCAGCAACGCTCCATCCGGAGTTCCCAGGTCCGCCGAAATTGCATCTGCGCGGCCGCCCATCGTTTTGATTTCGTCCACGAGAGATTCAGCTTCCTGCGCCGAGCGGCCATAGTGGACCACGACGTGTGCCCCCGCCCGGGCAAGTGCCAGTGCGGTTGCTCGGCCAATACCTCTCGATGCTCCCGTCACCAGCGCGGTTTTGTCTTGGAGTGTAGTCATTGTTCTCTCTCTTGCCAGTCAGCTGCCGGATTAGATGAGTTAGGCACCTGGAGTCTAAGCAGAGCCGACTCCTTTAGGCCGTCGGCTCCCAATCAGGCAGGACAGATACATCTGCCGCAAAACCCATTGACTGAGTGCGTTTGGTTTAAGCGTTCATTCCCCCATCCACGGTAAGGTTCGCCCCGGTAATGTACGAGGACTCCGGACCGGCGACGAACGCCACCATCGCAGCGATCTCATCTACGCGCCCATAGCGGTCGAGCGCTGTGGCGGCCTTCTGCGGTACGGCCCAATCGCCCGAGGCGGGATTCAAATCCGTGTCGATCGGACCCGGCTGGACGTTGTTGACCGTAATGCCCCGGCTTCCGACCTCTCTTGATAGTGCCTGGGTAAACATCTTGACGGCTCCCTTCGTAGCCGCGTAGGGCACAAGCCCGGGCGCGACGGCACGCTCACCCACCGCCGAACCGACCATGATGATGCGACCGCCGTCCTTCATATGCTTCAGCGCCGCCTGGGTGGTGGCGAATACGCCGCGGACGTTGATGTCGAGCACGCGATCCATCTCCTCCAGCGTCGACTCCTCGAACGGTTTCGGAATTGCCGTGCCGGCATTGTTCACAAGCACATCAAGTCGCCCGAAGGTAGAAACGGCCTTTTCAACTGCACCCTTGACTGCTTCGACGTCGGTAGCGTCCGCCCGGATCGCGATGGCGGTTCCGCCACCGAGTTCAATCGCTTTGACTACGGCGGAGGCTGCGCTCGCGTCCTTTGCATACGTGATGGCTACACTTGCTCCATCGGCGGCCAGACGCTTCGCAATGGCTGCACCGATACCCCGGGAACCGCCGGTAACGAGCGCCACTTTCTTCGCTAACTTAGACATAAAACCTCCTTTGTTATTCTCGGAACAATTCACGAAGCCAATTCGCTGGCGATCTTGCCCGATCGTGTCGGGCGATTCTGAACCATTCAGTTCTATGTGATGATGAGGGTGTGGCGAGGATGCAGAGATATTGAACTATTTAGTTCTTTATCGGATAATATGTTTATGGGCCGCCCAAAAAACTTTAGCCGAGAGGAAGTTCTGGAGAAGGCGATGCCTGTCTTTTGGAAGCACGGGTTCGCGGATACGAGCCTCCAGGAACTGGAACGGGCCACGGGCGTGAACAAGTCAGGGCTCTATACGGAGTTTCGAGACAAAGAAGATCTATTTGTAGCCTGTCTTCGGCACTATCTTGAGAGCCAAGGGAAGAGGGGACTTCTGACCGGGGAGCCGCTTGGCTGGAACAACGTAGAGACGTTTCTCAAGAATGGTCCTCTCAACAAGGGCGAGCAGCAGGGATGTTTTTCCGTCAACTCGATGCGGGAGTTCGCTATCCTTCCCGATGAGGCTCATGGGGTTGTGACGGAGAATCGAGCGCTATTGCAGCGCCTGCTCGCCATGAACATCGAAGCCGAAAAGCCCAGGATGGCTCCTTCCGCAATTGCCGAGATGGTGCTGTCCTTCTTCTCCGGGTTGTGCATTGAGCGCAACCTCAAATCCGGCAAAGCCTCGTCGACCCGCAAGATCGAAAACTTTATGACAGCCCTTCGTAGTCTCTAATAGAACGAGTGCTCCCGTAATGCCCGCTTGTGTTGAGAAAGCCAACCCGTGGAAGCGACATACAAACACCATCAGGATTTCCGATACGAGCGAGACCCAATCGCGAAGTGTGAATTCAAGAGACGGAACCGGCCTGCTAATGGCAGAAAGAAAGTATGGCGGAAGCCAGGTCGACCGGCTTCTCCACAAAAATCAAGTGGCCTGAATTCAGTTCAAGGGTCTTCGCGTCAGGAACCAGATTCTCCGAGTAAGCCGGCGGCACGATCTGATCGTGCTTTGCAGTAATCAGCAGCGTCGGGGTTTTGATTCTCGCGGCGTACTCCCGAACATCCACACTAAGGTCAACCCTGATGGTCTGCTCGACCGGGCGCCAGTCAGTCGATGCGACAAAGGTTTCAATGATTCCGTTTTTCCTCAGATCGGACCTGACACCGAGACTGAGTCCTCACTATTCATAGCGCAATGCTTCTACCGGATGGATCGAGGCCGCGCGCCGAGCGGGTAGAAGACATGCAATGACCGAACAAAGAATCAGCAGTATAGTGGCAGGCAAAACATTATGGGGAGCCAAATCGCTGTTACCCATCCAAGTAGTCAGAAGTCTTTGGATAAGCATCTGGACAGCCAGTCCCAATGCAACGCCGACAGCGACGGTTATCCCAGCGACTCGCACGGCAATCCATGCGATGTGGCTGCGAGACGCGCCTAATGCCATACGTATGCCTAATTCAGAGGTCCTTTGCGCAACACTGTAAGAGACGACACTAAAGAGACCCACGAGAGCAAGCAGCAGTGCAAGAGCCGAGAAAAAACCAAAGAGGATGGAGAAGAGACGCTGACGTGCCCACTGCGAATCACGTTCGATTGCCTCTTTGAGATCGAAGCTTTTCTCTGAAACCTGTTGATCAGAGGCCACCGACTGGACAACGGCTCTTACAGAATGCAGCATCGCCAGCGGCTCGCCGTGAGTACGAATTTCGAACTGCACACGAGTAGCCATAAAGGCTGTATAAGGTAGATATACTGCTGGCACGGCGGGCCTATCCACCCCATCATTGCGTAGATCCGCAATCACACCGACGACCCGTCGCCAGCCGGCGCTGTCAGGCGAAGCTGCCAATACTGGGCCGCTGGCTTTGAGAGTGGGGAGGCGAAGTTGCTGTCCGATTGGATCTTCCTGCGACCAGTAACGACGCGCAAAAGCCTCGTTCACTACGGCGACGAAATCTCCTTGCGCGTTTTCAGCCTGAGTCCAGACGCGCCCCCGCAGCAGCTTGATATGCAAAGTGGCAAAGAATCCCGGACTGGTGAGATGAACACGAGCGTCCTGACCTGTGTTGTTGTTCTTACCGGCAACCGCAACGGGGTAGTCGACTCCGCTATACGGTGGCGTCGAGTCGGTGCCAACGGCAACCGAAGTCACCCCCGGAATCGCAGCTATCTTCTGCCGGATTTGATCGACGAGAGCAACGCGCCCCTCGCGTGACTGAATGTCATGCCAGTCCTTGGGATTGCTCCAATGCGGGACTATACCAGCTTGCATGACATGGTCCGGATCGTAGCCGAGTGGCACATTTGTGAGATGAAGAAAAGCTCCAATCGCCGTTCCAGCGGTAGCAAGCAGGAGGAGCGTCAAAGCGATCTGCCCCGCAATCAGAGGATTGAGCTTGCGCTCACGATCATTGCCCCCGATTCTGCGTGGCCTTGCCTGCATGGTGCGTGCCAGATCGGGTCGCGATAAACGCAGCGCCGGAAACAGACCGAAAAGAATGCCACAGAGAAGAGCCAGCCCAGCGGAAAACATGAGAATAGGAAGGTTGATACGGATCACGGATTCCGGAGGGAAGGAATCGGGAGAGAGTTGCATGGGCAACTTCGCCAGCCAGTAAGACGAGACCACTCCAAGAGCGGCCCCGGAAAAGGAAACGACCAGCGCTTCCACCAGCAATTGACGGATGATTCTCCAACGGCTGGCCCCAATGGCACTACGCACAGCCAGTTCCTGCTGGCGTGCCTCACCACGTGCCAAAAGGAGAATGGAACAGTTTGCACACCCAATTGCCAATAGCAGCAGAACCCCAGCCAGCAACAGCGCCAGCGTGTGGCCTGTATTTTGTTCATAGGGAACAATGATCGGTTGCAGATGTAAGTGAAACTTCTTTGTAAAATCCTTGGGATCTTCCTTTGCGAACTGGTGCACGATTGCATCCAGTTCCGCGTCTGCCGCAGCTGGGCTGACATTAGCTTTCAGCTTGATCCACGGGTCATACAGCGACCGGATGTGTGGGTTTGTACTGTCACGCTGCAAGCTTTTGGGCAGGTAGACATCACCAACACCAAAAGTGTCATTAAAAGCAAAGGGGCGTGGCATGATACCGACAATCGTGTAGATAATATGGTTAAGCTGCAACGTGCGCCCAACCACAGCGCGATCACCATGAAAATGACGCTGCCAAAATTGATAATTCAGAACCGCAACATGTTTGCCGCCTTTTTCAGCGTCTGATGGTTGAATTCCGCGTCCGAGTAGTGCGCGAACCCGAAGAACGTATCTGCGTTCTCCGTCAGGTACGTCACAGCAACATCTTCCGGAAGATCTTCGCCTGTGAGCTCCGCATTAACGTTCCAGAAACCGAGAAGACTTTCAAGCGACTGGGCCTTCTTAAGCACTTCGAACTGCGATTTATCCATCGCAAACCACATCATCCGCGGCCCCTCTTCAGTGATGATGTCGGGGTTCATGATCCTGTCCGAATCCGCATACGGAAAAGGATGAATGAGCACGGCATACATCAGGCTGAACATAGCTGTCCTGGCCCCGATGCCCAGCGCAAGCGAAAGAATGGCGATGCCCGAATATCCGGGATTCTTGAATAGAGAGCGCAGTCCATAGCGGATGTCAGCGCCAAGTTCATCAAAAACGCGTAGGCCCATTGCGTCTCTGTATCTCTCATTCTGTGTTTCGGCGGGACCAAGGTCGATGCGTGCCTTACGCTGTGCGTTGGCAGGTGCTAACCCTTGCCGGATCAGATCGGCCACATAGGCATCGATATGAAACTTGAATTCTTCCTCCACCTCGCGGCCAATACGAGACCGATTCACCATGGATTTCCACCAGAAGCGGAAGGTAGCGAAGCTGTTCATATCTCCTCCGGGCTTGTTCGCAAAATGTTGGCGACAACGTCCGCCATGTCCGACCACTTCGTCGTCTCCTCTTTCAACTGACGTCTTCCGGAAGTAGTAAGGCGATAGTACTTCGCTCTGCGATTGTTTTCCGATTCGCCCCATTCCCCCTCAATCCATCCATTCCTCTCAAGGCGGTAGACGGCGGTGTAGAACGAGCCTTGCAGGAGTTCCAGCCTTTCACCTGAAATTTGCTGAATTCGGAGCAGGATGCCATATCCATGAAGAGGACCAAGGGATATGGATTTTAATATGAGTAATTCCAGAGTGCCCTGCGGAAGTTCAACTCGCTTCGCCATGCCCTCTCCTATTCGCTAAAGGAGAGTACTCCCCCCTCTCCTATTGCGTCAAGGAGGCCGGGGAGGTTCGTTGCCCACGAAGTGCGGATCATATCCTTCAAAAAGGAGGCGCTACCCCAATCAGGCAGGCCTGAAAGGAAGTTAGCGCAAATCCCATTTTCAAGGAACTTTGGCGAACCCTGGTAGGAGCTGCGCGCTCGCTCGATACAAGTGGTATTGCTCGAAGGCCACGTCATTTAACCACCATCGATTCCATTTCGCAGAAACAGCAACACTCTTCAGTGGGCAGATGTAAGTTTTGCCCCCAAGCTCAACGGGGCCGTATTCCACCACAATTTCGGCTCTAAGGAGCGGAAGGCTCGGCTCCGGATCTGCTCGCAGAACCAGCCGAAGAATCGTTCCATTCGACGGGTCGACCGTGATCTCTCCGTGGTAGCCACGAAATTGACCATCGACATTGTAATGCGACTTTCCAGCGGCCACCGCATAGCGATACACAGCTTCCGGAGCTGCCGCGCCTTGCTCCCAGTGACTCCAGGTCAGATCACCCTGAGCTGAATCCACCAGCGCCACATACAGGATTGGTCCAAACTCCCCTGCGGTCGTCATCCCCCCAGCTCCGCTTTTCCACGCGTCGGACCTGGGTCTTTCCTCCTGGCCATCGCGGTAACGTACGATGGCGCTCTCTGTGCTCACCCAATGTAGCGGCTTCTTATTGTGCTGAAAACTAACAGTAACTCTCGTCGCGTAAAGATTCGGGAGCTGGTGGATGGCCCTTTTTACATAATCCTCACTGAGCGCAATCATCCCGCGCTGGGCCTGCGGATCGGGCTCCGCGATGGTAGGAATTTCTGATATTGGAGGATCGAGGAACGACGACCTATCGGCTAACGCAATCAGCGCCCGTCTCGCATCGGGTCCACGTAAATTCGCCTCGCAGCGCGCGAGCCCGGCAGCACTCAACCGTTCTGTTAATTCCAATCCAGATAGTCGCTTAGCCACCTTTACATCCGGCTCACGCTTACTCCCAGCTAGCATCTGCTCCAGCTGTTCTCCGCTGATCTTTCGGCCAGCCAATACCAATACGCGCCGACCCGCAGGGAACTTCAGCTGCGTGCTCGCCGAAATACTCTGAGCGCGCAACGCTGCTCCCGTTAGACTAAGGAGCGCAACGACGAACGGCATCAACTGTTTCATGGCTAATCTCCCGCCACATGCTCGATAGACGCTGCAACATCGGTGATAGACCCAGGTTCAGGACCCCTCGCCGGGTATCGGCCAGGATAAGCGCCCCAGCCTATTTTCCGCTGGTCTCGAAGGCCAGTCCGCCTGGTCCGTCACGAGCTGTGTGAGCGACACCCCTGGGCTGTGTCGACTAAGTCAGGTGCTTTTCAAGCGCCTCGATGGATGGCGTAAAGAAGTAGCCACCGCCAGTCGGCATCACCCAGTCCTTGTCCGTCGTCAGCTTGACCGCTTTGACCTTCGCTGCGTTTGTCGGGTCGGCTGGGTCTGGAATCGTAAGCGTGAATGTGCGAACTCGATTTTGGCCTTCGGCCCCGTTCTGACCGAGGATTGGGTCATGGCCGCCACCTTGATCGATTGGCTTCCCGCTCGGCGCCTTGTTTACTGGTTCCTTGAAACCGTCCGCATTGGCCCAATTCTTTATGACGAATTCAAATTGATTCTCGATCGAAGTTTGATACGCCAGAAACTGCAGACCTCGATCGATGTCGTCAAGTACGGGCGCGTCGGGAGTGGAGGGTGAAACTGGCCCATACGGCAATCCGCGACGCAGCAGGCGATGAGTTTGAGTAGCTGGCTCCCCGAGTTCTGGATCGCTCGATGGCGGCGTTTTTAGAGCCTCATCATCACGCGGATATGCCTTACGGATATGGGCCGAGAACGGGCAGCGGGACCCGTCGGCATCTGCGACAGCTTGCGGAGCCGGACCGTTGTCGGTGCAGGCGGAGTGGTCTTCTGGCGTGGGAATGATCGGACCGGTATTTCCCTGAAACTCGAAGTTGTTATTCTTGCAGTCGTCATTCGCGAGGGCGAAATCTTCCTGACCGGGGACTCGCTCTACCGGTGCCCCGCTGGGCCATCGCCCTACCAGCCTCGAACCGACCAGCCGCGGCGCGCTCGCATTCGGTGGATCTTGAATGTTTTGTGCTTTGGCTATGTCGTGCAAGAAGGTGTGAAAACCTCCGACGTTCTGGTGAAGACGTCGAAACACAAGAAGAGAGCCATCCTCGGCCCAATCGGGTGCCGCTTTGTTCTTTCCGTCCAGATCCTGCAGTGAGTCCTTACCTGGATTCGGATTCACGCCGTCTGCGTTGGGATCTTCTGTCTTAATCTGACGCGGATACCCAAAAATGAATTCGCCGGGATAAAGCAAGTCCTGGCCAGGCTTTCCTTGCGCCGGCTGAATCTTGTTTTGTGGGCTGGCTGGCTGCGCCGGATTCGCTGGCTGATCGCGCTTGTTGGGATTCTGTCGAAGCGTCAAGACGTCGTTGGTATCGTTAGATAGAAGCCCACGGAGTCCGGGCTGCGAGACGCCGTCCAAAAAACCGAAGTGTTCGTGGCCGGTGAGCGGGATGGGAAGGTTCGCGCCTTCATCTGCAAGGATAGTCTCGATCGAGGAATCCAGCTCCCCACCGTTAACCAGATTTGCCTCCACAATGGATTCCTGTATGCGTAGCAGTTCCTCGAGCATGTCTTCGCGATCGTCGGACTCGATCATCATCATCACGTCGGCTTGACTATTCGGACCACCGACGATCCAGTTCTGAGGACTAAAGGCGCCCGTCGTTGGATCTCCGAGGCTTGGGGAACGATCGAGGAGACCCTCGACGAAGGCTTGATCCGTGAATTGGTTCGACTGGGAGTTAAGATCCTTCAGAAGGTCGTAGGATAGTGAGATTCCCGTCCAGGTCGACTTCACCGTTCCTTCGCGTTGGCGTCGCAAACGAGTCGATTTGAAGAGCTTGTTGAATGCCAGGACCTCGTCCGCCGTTGCAATAAAGGGAATTTGCGTCTTCAACCAACGTTTGAAGTTGGTGGCCGATCCTCCGGTTCGGTGAACGCGGAGAAACAATAAGATGCGATTGCTCTTGCTGAATCCGGGGACGATACTCCCTTGTATATTCTCGATGTTTAGTACCGGCTCTTTGAACACGCTCTTTCGAGCGGGATTGTTGGAATTGAAGTCAGACTGACTGGGAGCCGGTACCTCCCGTACTACACACCCCGAATGACGCATAGATCTTCTCCTCACAATGAATGTCGACTGCGGGCATCGACTACGCTCGATGCGGTGATCATTACCGCCTGCAACTTTAGTTAATTGTCCCTGCTGCGGAAGCAAAGCTTGCTGGCTTTGAGACTTGCAGCGCTATATCTTTTCTACGGGAAATATATCCCGGGAGTGCCCGCACAGAAATGCGCGGTCACTCCCTTGTTCCTATTCGTGCCCTCACTCGGGGAAATTCGCACAAGCCTTTTTCACGTTCGAGCTCACGACTTTGCAGTCCGATTTACTGACAGACAACTCGAGGTTTCGGACATCGTGGGGAGGTTTAGATCGCGCGACGACGAGACACTACGCCCAACCGATATAGGACGTCAAGTGCAACGTTGCACTAGAATGAAGGGTTTGAAAAGGGGTTGACAGAAAAGGGGTTGACAGACGGGACGTTTACCCCTGCCCGTTACCTCTCAGTAGAGGTATCGTCCCATCTGTTGGCGAATGCAGGATCTATCCAGGTTTCCAGAACCGAGTTGGATTGGCTCGTCGGCATGTCACATGCTGTTTATCAGGACCAGTCTTCGAGACGCGCTCAAACTTGGGTTAATGAGCGCATTGGCCTGTTTGCGAGATGTGAAGATGCCGGCCAGCAGAGCTAGCGCTAGCTATCCTCACGCATCGATGGAGTAAAAGTGATCCCGACCAATCGTCCTTCTGGCGTCAGGAAGCGGCTCACCGTCTGGCCCCACGGCTCTTTCTTATTCTTAACGATTGAGGGGGCGTGAGCCTGCGATGAGGATGTCCACCAGTCTCCTGGCGCTTTGCCGCCAATTATCGCCGAAGCCCACATGCGAGACGCCGATCAGGGCTCGAAGCAGGTCGAATGCATCGAGATCTCTGCGCAGATCGCCACTCTTCTTAGCGCGCTTGACCAGCGCATCGATCGCGCCCTGGATCATGGTGCGTGAACTTTCATAGAGCCTGGACGGGCCTCCGACTACGCTATTGAGTGCGGGCGCAATGATGTGCTTTGCCGCGATGTAATCGACCAGCAGCAGCATCCAGGCTCGAAGCGCTTCGAGCGGAGACATGGTCTCGGCGAAGCGGGCAGCGGCAGCGGCAAGTTTCTCTACTTCATTCCGGTAAACACCTTCGATTAGCTCATCCCGCGAAGGGAAGTGGCGATACAGGGTACCGGCTCCAACACCCGCCTGCCTCGCGATTTCGTCCAGACTGGCATTGGCGCCTTGTCGGGTAAAGGCTGCCTTTGCGACTTCAAGGATACGCTCGCGGTTGCGCAGCGCGTCTGTGCGCGGTTTCCGGGCGGTCGTGGAAAGTTTCTTCGTCATCTCTCAAAAATTCTTGCAACCGGAGGGTGTCTCCGGTTATCTATCTATTCGGAGGATGTCTCCGTTTTAATTGAGATGGCATCCTTGGGTCAATCTTAGCTGGAATGAGATCAGGGAGGCACATATGCGTGTGTTCGTTACCGGCGCTACCGGATTCATCGGTTCCGCAATCGTGAAAGAACTCGTCGGTGCAGGCCACCACGTCCTGGGAATGGCGCGGTTGGATGCGGGCGCAAAGTCGCTTGAGGCCATGGGCGCCGAGGCGCATCGAAGCGATCTGGAGGACCTGGAAAGCCTGCGCAGCGGAGCAGCGGCGACGGATGCCGTCATCCACACCGCCTTCCGGCATGACTGGTCGAGGTTTGCGGAGAGCTGCGAGCTGGACAAGCGCGCCATCGAGGCCATCGGCGCCGTGCTCCAGGGCTCCAGCCGTCCGTTCATCGTCAGCTCCGGAGTTGGAGTGGCTCAGGGCCGCGCCGCCACCGAGGATGATCCGCCGCTATCTTCCCCGTCCCTTCCTCGTGTATCAGAGGCGACGGCTGTTGCATTGATGGAGCGCGGAGTCCACGCATCTGTGATGCGCTTGCCGCAGGTGCACGATACCGTAAAGCAGGGCCTGGTCACCCCGCTGATCGCGGTGGCACGCGCAAGGGGAGTCTCGGCGTATATCGGCGATGGTCACAACCGCTGGCCTGCCGCGCATGTGTCGGATGTCGCCCGGCTTTACCGGCTCGCGCTCGAGAAAGGCACAGCGGGGGCCCGGTACCACGCCGTCGCCGAAGAGGGTGTCCCGCTTAAAGACATTGCTACGGCTATCGGCCGCGGCCTGAATGTGCCGGTCATTTCCATTTCGCAAGAAGAGGCCCAGGAACATTTCGGCTTCTTCGGGTTCTTCGCAGGGAGGGACGCCCACATCTCCAGTGCACAGACTCGCGCAAAGTTCGGATGGAACCCCACCGGCCCTTCGCTTCTGACCGATCTCGGGAACATGCACTATTCCGAGGTTTGAACCTAACCCCACAATGACGGAGGAATCGACATGAAAAAGACATGGTTCATCACCGGCGCCTCGCGCGGGTTCGGCCGCTGCTGGGCCGAGGCTGCTCTTAAACGCGGTGATCGGGTTACAGCGACCGCCCGCAAACTGGCAGACGTCGCCCATCTCGCGGAACGTTTCGGCGATGCGGTGCTGCCACTCGCGCTCGACGTCACCGACTCCACCCAGGTGCATGAGGTGGTTCATCGGGCATGCGCGCACTTCGGCAGGCTGGACGTCCTTGTGAACAATGCTGGCATGAGCCTGTTCGCGGCAACAGAGGAAGCGAGCGACAAGCAGATCCGCGGTCTCTTCGATGCAAACTACCTGGGCATGGTCCGAGTACTCCGAGCGGCTCTGCCTTTGCTGCGAAAACAAGGGAGCGGTCACATTCTCGGTGTCTCGAGCGGGCTTGGGATAACGGCATTGCCACTCATCGGCTTCTATTGCGCCACGAAATGGGCTGTCGAAGCGCTCCACGAATCCCTCGCGCAGGAGGTGAGGGCGTTCGGGTTGACGGTGACACTTGTTGAACCCGGAGCCTACGCAACCGACTTCGGAAAGTCCTCACAGATCGCGGATGTTCTGGAACCATACGCGGAGTTCCGGAAGCAGTTTTTGACGCACCTGGCGAATGTTGAATTCGGCGATCCAGGGGCGACGGCAGAAGCCATCCTGAAGCTCGTGGACGCGGAAAATCCGCCGCTGCGATTTGGGCTAGGCACTTCTATTCTGCCCAGGGCCCGCGCCGCGTATGCGGAGCGGCTGGAGACGTGGGAAGCATGGGAGGATGTGTCTAATGCGGCGATGGGCGAGCCGAAGAAATCGATGGCAGCGTGGATCGAGCAACTGGCCCATGGGACTCCGGATCAGGCGTAGGGATGGGATCGATAATGCAAACCAGCCTGGGTGAGAGTGTCAGTTCTCCGTCTGACCACTAAACCTGCGATTGAGGATCTGTATCCCCATATTTCTCGAAGGTGACAGCAGTCTGGCTCAACCTGGGCGCCTGCATCCGCTCCCGGGTTAGGCTGAAAATAAATCTGAATCCATAGGATTATACTCATACTCTCATCAGTGAGAGTATGACCCGCTAAATCCGAAAGGAAACAGAATGTCGCCTTCCATCATCTTCAACCTGCATCTGGTGTTGGGCTATGTGGCGTGGCTGCTTTGCACAAGCGCGTATATCTTTCCCAAGCTCAAGGCGATGAACTCCATCGATGCACAACGCGCGATTGCGACCCTGCACAGCTTTCGCTTCTTCGGCCTCGTATTCATCCTTCCAGGCGTTGTTGGCCACAATTTGCCTGAGGGGTTCGCGCCGTTCGCTGCCTACGGAGACCTGGCAACGGGATTGCTGGCAATCCTGGCTCTTCTCTTGATAAGGATCCGCTCGCTCTTCTGGCCGCTGGTGGTCGCTTTCAACCTCACGGGAGCGATCGACATCATCGTTGACTATTACCATGGGGTTAAGCTTGCCCTCCCACCTGTTTCCGGTGAGTTGGGCGTAACCTACGCCATCGTGATCATCTATGTGCCACTGTTGATGATTACGCACGTCGTCGCGTTCTACTTGATGTTGCGCCGTCAGCCCAAAGCAATCGGGGGCGCTGCCCACGTTGGAGTCACTTCCTGAATGCCCCCCTACGTCTAAGTGGGCCGCATCCTTCTTACAAATCGAGGAGATGTTCATGACGAAGCCAAGGATCATTGTTACCGGCGCAACTGGAAAGACGGGTGGCGCTGTCGCGAACGAACTATTCAAAGCGGGTTACCCCGTTCGCGCGATGGTGCACCGGGAGGATGGCCGCAGCGCTCGGCTGAAGGCGCAGGGGGCTGAGGTCGTTGTCGCTGATATGAGCGACGTGGAGCGCGTCGTCGACGCCCTGGATGACGTACAGCGCGCCTACTACTGTCCTCCCATCGATCCATATGCCATTCAGGGAGCGGTTGCCTTCGCGATTGCAGCCAAGGCGGCCCGGCTCGAACAGATAGTCGGCATGACCCAGTGGCTGGCGAGCCCCTCGCATCCTTCGCTCATGACCCGTCAGCACTGGCTGATCGATCAACTATTCTCGATGACGCCTGGGGTCGCGCATACGATCATCAGGCCGGGGTTCTTTGCTGACAGCTACTTGGTGCCAATTGGATTGGCGGCGCATCTTGGCATATACCCCTGGATCTACGGCGACAGCCGCAATGCTCCACCGTCCAACGAGGATATTGCCCGAGTTGTAGCGGCTACTTTGAAGAATCCTGCGCGCCACGCCGGGAAGAGCTATCGTCCCACCGGACCAGAACTCCTCGGCGCTGAGGACATAGCCAAAGCGATTGGCCGAGCCGTGGGGAGGTCCGTCAGGGTTTTGCCAACGCCGGTTTGGTTGTTCATGAAAGGCGCGAAGATGAGCGGCATCCCAATCGATCTGTTCACTAATATTCGCTACTATATCGAGGATCACAAGCAGAACGCCTTCGCCGTAGGTGCGCCGACCACAGATGTATTCGATCTAACCGGCCGCGCTGCCGAGGATTTCGAGACAATTGCTCGTCGCTACGCGGCACAGCCCAGGAATCAGCGGACGCCCAGTAACTGGCTCCGAGAGTTCGCCCAGTTCATGATCGCTCCCCTTGATCCCGGGCTTCAATTTCGATCGTCACGATCGTGAACTACGCCGGCCCCTGCCGTCGGCGTCGCGGTTCTCAGTCGAATCCGTAGTGTGGCGAGATGAGCACAACATAGCCGAAGCCACCAGTGCCAGTGACCTGAGCCGAAATCAGACGATACCCTTCATGCGGAGGAAAGCATAGTGATCGAAGGGACACACTTCGCCTTGTATTACATGGATAATCTTAAGCTATGCGCTACGATGCTGAACACAAATCGAATACTCACCGCAGGATCGTCAAAGGCGCCTCCCGCCAACTGCGGAAGAAGGGTCTGAACGGACCAACAGTCGCGACCCTGATGAAGGCCTCTGGACTGACCGTTGGTGGCTTCTATAAGCATTTCTCAAGCCGTGACGACCTCGTTGTCGAAGCCATTGAGGAAAGCCTCCGTGAGCTAACCCAGACGATGATCGATGCTGCGGGGAGTTCTGGCTCACGTGCCCCATGGAAATCCATGATCGAGACCTATCTATCGCTCGAACGATGTGACGGGCCGGATCGAGGCTGCCCCATAGCTGCACTCGCTCCAGACATCGCGCGCACACCGTCCGCCATGAAACAGCGTATCTCTCGGGCCATCTTGAAGTTCCGTGAAGATCTGATTCCGTTTATGCCGGGACGAACACCTGAGGAAAAGAGTTCGAACTTCTTGCTGATCATCACGGCAATGGTCGGAGCAATCGCCCTCGGTCGAACTATGCCGGAGCTGGCAGTGCGGCAAGCGATTCTTGATACAGTCCGAAACCGGTTGCTAGGCCTTGACATAGAATAGATGACGCGCGTACGCTTTCGGTCATGCGATACTCCCTGGAACACAAAGCGCAGAACCACGAGAACATTCTCTCCGTGGCCGCTCGCTCTTTCCGCGAGCACGGCGCTGACAGCAGCGGCATCGGGGCGGTGATGAAGAAGGTAGGCTTGACGAAAGGGGGCTTCTACCGGCACTTCAAGAGCAAAGACGACCTGTTCGTTGAAGCGGTGGCGCGGGCGCTCGACGAGACGGGACGGGGCCTGGTGGAGGTTGCAAAGTCCGCCCCCGAAGGCCAGGCTCTGCGAGCGATCATCGAGCGGTATCTAAGTGCGGGCCACGCGAACTCCCCGGGTAGCGGCTGCGTGCGCGCTGCCCTCGGGCCGGAGCTCTCGCGAAAACCAGTAGCCGTGCGGAGAAGGATTGATGCCTTGTTGGAAGGCTATCGCGAGCGGATACTGCCGTTCATGCCCGGTCACACGCAAGAAGAGAAACGGGCGAAGATCAGGTTGTTGTTTCCCAGCATGGCAGGAGTGCTGATGATGGTCCGGGTCATTTCAGCCCCTGAAAGGCGCGAGCAGATCTTGATGGAGGCAAGGAACTTTTTTATAAAGTCCTTCGCTGAAGGCTAATTTTTTTTTGCTCTTACAGAGTACGAGCGTACGCTAACAGAAACGAACCGCAACTAACCGAATCGAGATAAACCAATGAAACTCATGATCGCTTTGTTCTTCGCAATGCTACCGGTAGTCTCCGTAGCACAATCACAGCCCGCACAATCCTCAGGCCTGCCCGGCATAGCTATACCTAAAACCACCGAGGTGCTCGTAATCGAAACCCCAAAGGAGGGCGTAACCTTTCCCCAAGTCTTTGCCGTCATGCCGCAAGAGGCTCGAGCCACTGTCAAGCTCTACCTCGACGGGAAGATCCGCGAGTGGTATTCGCGCGGCGATGGCAAGGGCGTCATCTTGCTGGTCGACGCGAAGTCCGTGGACGAGGCGCGAGCGATTGTGGAAGACCTGCCGCTCGCGAAAGGGCAGTTGATGGATAGCCAGTACATTCCCGTTGGACCGTTGATGCCGCTGCGCGTATTGATGGGTCCAGGAGCTCAGCAGTGACTGTCCTTGTGACCGCAATGCCGGCAGAACGGGAAACCTTAGAAGGAGACCGACCATGATCAAGTCAGGAATCATCGTGACCAAAAAGGTTTGACAAAAAAGTTGACAGACCGGACGTTCACCCAGTCCGTTACGTCTCAGTAGAGGGTATTCCTCACTGCGACAGTCAATAAGCCGCCGTCACTCCATCGCACCTGATTGGCGAGCTTGCCTTCCGTCAGACTGGAACGCAGCCATTGTAAATCACCATTTGCCACAGCGGTGCGCTCCGCGTTATCGAGCTCCATGGCGGGAGCGGTAATTGACTCGTCCGCAGGTTTAGCCTTGCGGTTCTCTTCTTCCTCGATAATCGCGACAATGTTGTCATAACCCCGTTCACGTGCCAACGTCCAGGCCGACGTGGCATCGCGATGCGGGTGGATACCCGCCCGCGCGTTCGCGCCCTTTCGCATGAGCAGACGGGTAATTTCCGGTTGACGGTGCATCACAGCGTAATGGATCGCGCGATGCTCATCGCCATAGGAGACAGCCATATTGGCGAGCTCCGGCCGGGCCTTCAACATCGCTTTCACACGATTGATGGCACCGTCGCCCACGGCCTCAACCAATCGCCTGATCGTCACGCCATCAACATAAGCCTTCAGTTTTGGCCAGCTATCGAACCCGTAGCTGCGCGCGATGACGAGTTGCGCATCGTGCAGCGCAAACGCCGCAAGCTGCGGATCGTCGTAACATGCGGTGACTTCGTTGATCGCCGCCGCGTCTGCCGCTCGGAAAGCAGCCAGCAGTTCTTTCGACTGTCGTTTGAGTTGTTCGAGGTCCGGGTGCTGGCGCATCCGGCGAATCGGTAGCTTCTGCTTCATGTGAACTCCTTTCTGTGGCGCCTGTTGTCCGCTAGCTCGGGCAGAAAAGAGTTGACTCAAAAGATTTTGTCGAAGGACAAAGTTCAGGAGGGACGCAGTCCCTTTCCGCGGACACGGGGGCGTCTCAAAGGCGCCTCATCAAAGATACCACTTGGCCTTAACCCCTCGAAAATGTCTGCATAGAAGGTAATCTTGTCGGTGCTGAAAGCACTCATTTCCCTCCTCGAGTGTAGGTGTCGGCAATTTCGAAGTCACCCGCGCTACAGACCCTCATTTGCCGGCCAGTTTTGATTTGTTCTGGGCCGAGAGAGGTAAAGGAAACGAACAATTCGATAAACGGGGAAGAAATGTCGAGAGATGTCGTCTTCGAGTTTTCGACGGAGACATTTGCTTCGCTTCGCTGTTCTACTAAAAAGAAAACATTCTTACCCAGGAGGAATCCTCAATGATCTCGATACTACGCAATACTGCTGTTGCTCTCTTCGTGGCCGCGACGGCAACCAGCATGGCAAGCGCGCAACAAACCAGCACATGGACCAATCAGAGGGGCAGCACCGTAACCGACACGCGCTCCTTGCAAAACGGGCAATACAGCAATGATAGGTCCGTGACCTCGCCAAATGGCGCGACGCACACGAACGATTTCACTGCAAGCCGAAACAGCAATGGCCGCGTGGTGACATCCGACACAAGAACCGGTGCGAACGGAAGGTCAATCAACCGAACGACAACGCACGGCTTCTATGGAAACAAAACGACCGTTACCGGGCCGAATGGCCACGCACGGACGTACTACCGCAGGCGTTAAGAAACTGCGGCAGCGTGAATGTCATTGGACGTCTCCATCGCCGCTTTGAACGCGAGGCGGCGATGGAGGCAAGGTGAAGTTTGATGTCACCTTGAGCGTTCCAGCGAACCGGTTCCCGATACGCGGTCTCTTGAAAGGCGCTGCCTCGCAACGAATCAGCAAGCGCCTCTCGCGGTCGAAGGCTGTGGCTCTGGTTGGCGCCGGCCCCCAATGCCCTGGTGAGGGTCCCTATTCGGATTTGGAAGGAGCACCCGCAACCACGAGGTCGTTGTCGACGCTGAAGACCCCGGGAGCGGAGTTGGCCTGCATGTAAGCAATGGCCGCATCGGTTTGGTTGTTGACGGCCCCGTAGAGGGTAACGTTTCCATTTTTAACGATAATGTGGATGGCGTGAAAGCCTCGAGGTGGATCATTTGTGATGCCACCGGCCATCAATGCGACGCTGCGGCCACCAGGTCCCAGCGCCTGCGCGATACTCCCCTGGTTAGCGTTATATTTCCGCAAGCTGGGTTGCGTATAGATGCGGTTATAAACCGCAGCGCGGATACGATCGTCGTTAGGAGAAGTCGGGAGGACCTCGATCTGGTTGTCTACCGACTCGACTCCTTCAATGCCCTTCAGAACGTTGGCTGCGCTGCTCCTGAGTGTCGGTCGAGAGGCGAAGCCCTTGAGCACCACGGTTTTGCCATGGAAGCCGAACGTGATCCAGTCGAAAACGTTGTAGTTGGTCAGGCTGCCAAGCCTCTTCTGTACCTCTTTAGCGATGCGGAGCGTGTCGTCCTGCCCCCAGGTCGAAGAGGGGTTCTGGGCGACGACTGCTGGAACAGCCACGCCGAAGATGAGAGCAGCCGCAATTACCGGCAATGCACGGCGAGTTACAGGAGACAGAACGTTCATTGGTTGATCCCCTCCGCTGATAGAGTTTGGCTTCGTCCGAACGATACGCCTAACGGCAATCTGAGTCTACCGTTCTCATGCATTTTGGCGGCATCTTACGGTGGGCAACGGGAGACCATCGGCCTCGTCTAGTGCACCTCAACCAACGCAAGCGAGCGAGGCAGCATGTCGAGGTCGAGGACACTCGGAAGTTCGACTGTCCGTTCGCTTTGCTGACCATCGATATACAACGACATTTTTTTGCTCCCCTGTCCCTTCAATTCCACGCGAGGCGACTCACCCAAATCGGCGAAATTTGCCAGAACAACTCCAATGCGGCCATCCTGCGCCTGCCACGTCGCCGATTGTACTGATGGCTCCATCCCCCAGCCGAAATCTCGGCGGGTTACATTGCTGACAGTCCAGGGTCGCAGCATCCGGCCGTAAACAAGATAGTCGCGCGCAAGTCCATTTCGCAGCTTGTTGACCCTCTTTGCCCAGTCGAAAATGGCGGTTTGGTCGGGGATGGCGCGGGTCCACGGCTGGTCCCAGTCGTAGGTAATGAGTCCCTTGTCGCGGAGAGTGAAGTTCATCATATATCCGGTGACAAAGGCTCGGGCGACAGATAGGCGGAGAGTCTCATCGCTGATGCGGTTGGTGTAGAGCCCCTCGTGGCCGTTGGCGTACTCGTGGTAGATGAACGAGTAAAGAGGACAGGTTCTGACGCGTGCATCCCAAATCTGAAAATCCTGCAAAAACGTTTCCGGGGGCGCCGCTTCACACGACATCGCCACGTCATGGTTGACAGTTCGTGCCGCGTCCATATCAGCACGCAGCAGATCTTTGAAGGCCGGGATCATCCACGGTCCTGGAACTGGCGGATGACCATGATCGGTTGCGTAACAGGCTTTTGGTCCCGGCCCTTGATCGAATTGCTGCACCATAGACGGCCCAAATTCCGCCATTTGGCGCGTCATATCGATCACCATCTGACGCGCTCTCGGGGTGGTGACGCAGGTCGTATAGCTTCCTCGCCATGAGGAGAGGGCACCCTCTTCCAGCGGTTTTCCATCCCAATTGATGGCCGATGCCGCGTCGCCGCCGTGAGCATGGTAATAAGCCATTCCGTCGTACTTCGTATTTCTCTGCCACGTAACCCAATTGAGTCCGTCCCCGTAGATGCCGGGGTACCAGCCTTTCGCTTTCGCCTTGGTCATGAACTCGCGCATAGAAGCTTCTCCTCCCACGGGAGGGAAAGCATCGGGCTGCACCCACGGTCCGGCATGCTCCCAGTTGAAAACCAGGGGCATGAGCGGAGCGTCCAACTCGGTCGCGACCTTTTCCAGATAGGGCAGCGCATTCGCTGCCGGCGTGAATTCAGGATTTACTGTGGCCGGCGGATCCCAGTCGCATTGGCCGCGCATGGGAAACATGATTCCGATCGGAGATTCCGTTATCCATTTCGGAACGTCCTTTCGGTCTGCAAGTTTGGTGGCGCAGAACGCTTGCCTGGAAGCCCAATCACGGTAGATTTCCGCCGCAGCATACCAATCCCCATGGAAGCTACCCAGTACTACGTTATAGGGCAACTTGAATTCACCTGGCCCACGAGTTCCGGGATAGTGTCCCAGACCCATGGTGACTCCATCGTCTTCGAGCAGAGGATCGATGAACTTGGGCAATCCGGCAGCGTCGTCACAGGCGATATAAAGGCCGCCAAGATCGTTGTAATAGGCCATCAACTGGGTCGCGGCCCATTGTCCCGGATAGTTGTTAAAACGCCAGATCTCGGGACTGTTGCGCTTGCCCTGAAACCATCCTCCGGCCTTCATTGAAGGGTCAACCGGGCCGGCCAGCCCACCATCTCCTATCGACCAAAGGATGTTGCTAAGATGATCGTCTTTGGGATTGTCGAAGGGCACTTCAATCACCGGGAACTGTATGTGGCCAATCCAGGAATCGGTGCCGTTCTTCAACTGCAGGTTCCAGTAAGTGAGGGCCTCACCTGCAGGGCATCG
This sequence comes from uncultured Acidobacteriaceae bacterium, assembly GCA_963750415.1. Classification (GTDB taxonomy): domain Bacteria; phylum Acidobacteriota; class Terriglobia; order Terriglobales; family Acidobacteriaceae; genus PALSA-350. The sequence goes on along the minus strand of CAVVQX010000011.1, from coordinate 380,579 downwards.
CACGGTAACTTGCGCGTCAATCGGTAGCTCCCCGATTCCAGAAAACTCGATCGTGACTGTTTGTTCTTTTTCGCCGTCCGTCCGGTGCACGGTGATGTGCTTGGCCTGGGAAGAACTTACGCTTTTGAATTCGCGATGGTCGTTCATCAACTCGAGTTTGAAAAGCGGCAATCCGGCGTGGTTAGGAACCAGCAAATCGCGGTCGACGCCGTAGGTAGACCGAAACGAAGTAATCGAGCCATTTTCCGCGTCAATGAGCAAACGGTATCCGGGATTGTGAACGGCCACGGGTGGAGGCGTCGAGGCTTCGCCCGACGCGCGAACGTGGGTGTATTGCGCGACACAGGTTTCTGTCGACTCCGTGGCCAGAATCGCCGCTCCTGTCAGGGGCAGGCAGGAAGTTGCGGTTGTCGATGCAATGGCGGAAAGGAACGTTCTACGTGAGAGTTTCTTCGGGTCCCTCATCTTAAGCCTCTTCTTTTATCTGTCTACCTGTGTCGCCAATCGATATGCTGGTGAGACTGAAATTGGGTTGTTGCGTAATCGCGAGGCCTGATGTCTCGACCACCCTCATGGCACGGACTTTAAGGGCAATTTATGGCAGTTGTCAAGATTAAAATGCCCGATGGTCTGATGTGTAGCGTCATCATTTTGAGCGAAAATGAAGATGGGGTGATACCGGATTTTGTGCCGCCGAGACCGCAAGAGCACTGGCATCGAGCATCAGGAGGATGATTCAGCGAGCGACTGGCGGAAGACACGGACGCTCGGGTGAAGCCGGTTCACCGCTGGAAAAGTTCATTGCTCGGATTGGAGCCTGAGTCGAGCGTGCAGGCAGCTGTGCAAGATATGAGACTAGTTCTCGGCTCCGCGCTTCTTCTTGGGAACGAATCCCGCCATGTCAAGAAGGTGATTCTTCATTTCCTTTCGGGCCGCAGTCCCGTCCCGGTTCTCGATGGCTTGTAAAACACGCTTGTGTTGCGCACAGGCTTTTTCAGGAACACCCTTAATAGCGACCGCACTCAAAATCCACTGCTGCAGCAAATTGCGAATCAATTGCAGAGCGTTCATCAAGATCCGGCTCGATGCAGCCTGGCCGATGGCTAAATGAAAATCGACATCAGCCTGAACAAACTCCTGCGGATTCTTCTTCGCTCGCTCCATGTTTCGCAATTGCTCGCTAATTTGCCGCAGATTTTCCGTGGTTGCGCGTTCCGCGGCCAAACCGGCAAGCTCCACCTCGATGAGCGTGCGCGCTTCAATGAGTTCGCGGGCGTCTGCTTCAGAGCTGCCGGCGATGGCCCACAACAGAGGACGTGAAAAAAACTCAGTCCGTTTGCAGACGTAGGTACCATCCCCTAGCCGGGTCTCGATCATGCCCATGATTTCAAGTGCCTTCAGTGCCTCGCGGAGCGACGCGCGGCCAACTCCCAGGGTTTGGCAGAGTTCCCGTTCGGCAGGTATCTTTTCGCCCTCGCTCCAAACTCCGCGGATAAGATGGCTCACCATCTTACGGCAGATGTCGGCGGTAAGGGTGGTCCTTACAACAGGCGTCAGGCTCTCTGTTTGCATGTTTGCTTTCATTCTAGCGTGAAACCTCCACAGGCCTCGTTGCTACTCATGTTCTCCATCACCCCTGGATAGCGGCCTGTATCGAGAACTTCATGCTTTAGCAGCCTTTGATTCCTTGCTGATTGCGCCACTCGATTGCATCACCTGCGACCGAAACTTTCGTACGCCATCCAGGAAAACACCGATATCACTGCCTAAACTGAGGGCCCGGAAGCCTTTCTCGATCCAGTGAACGGCTGAATCGGCCGAAGAGGGAAGGAATCCGGGGGCGACTCCGTGGCGCCGGCACACAGTGACCAGTTCGTCCATTGCAGAAAGAAACCGCGGATGATCAAACTGTGCCGGGATGCCCATGGATACTGTGAAATCGTAATGCCCCATCCAGGCGACGTCCACCCCGGGCACGGAGATGATTTCATCCAGATGTTGGAACGCTTTTTCCGTCTCCAGTAGGAGGATGACGCAAATCTCCTCATTCATCTTTTCAAAAAACTCGGGATTTCCAACCCGATAGAGATCGTGGGCTATGCCAAGGGCCACTCCCCGTCTGCCCTGGGGTGCATACTTCAGCTGGCTGACAATGTCCTCGGCCTGCTGCCTCGTCTCCACCCGTGGCACCATCACACCCCTGGCGCCAACGTCCAGAGCGCGCGACAAAGGTGCGTACCCTACGTCGGGAACACGTGCGATGGGAACAATTTCGCTGGCGCGGCACGACGCTACCATCTCCGCGAGCAGGGAAATATCGCAACGTCCGTGCTCCATGTCGAAGATTACGAAATCGAGTCCGCATGCAGCGAGCATGGGTCCGATGCCGGGGGTAAAGAGTTCGAGCACCATCTGGCCCAGAAGAAGCTCTCCCTGGCGGAGCCGCTGGCGAAACGTGGTCATCAAGCGCCTCCATTTACCGCAAATGCAGCTTTGTATTTCGCCAGCTTCTGTAGAAACACCGGTGTGTTTAACACCTTTGGGTTTACTACATGTTCCGGCACCTCTCCGCGATAGATAGCCAGGGCTCCCTGGCAATCGATGCGCCCCATATCCCGGAACAACTCCTCGGTCCACGCAATGGAATGCGAGCTCAGTATGACATTCTCCATGGTTGCCAGGGGTGAGTTTGGGCTGAGCGGCTCATGCTCGAAAACGTCGAGCGCGGCGCCACCGATTTTACTGTCTTGCAACGCATCAGTCAGCGCTTCTTCATCCACGATCGGCCCGCGGGCTGTATTGATGAGCACGGCATCGGTTTTCATGAGAGCGAACTGGGGCTTACCGATCAAGCCACGTGTCTGCGGCGTGAGTGGGCAGTTGACCAGGACGTAGTCGGATGCGTGCAAAAGTTCTTCGAGAGACACCAACTCTACTCCCAGTTGCGTGGCCCGCTCGGCGGAAATATAGGGATCAAAAGCCAGGAATCGGCCAACGTCAAAAGATCGCAGCAGACGGATCGCCTCCGTCGCGATGTTGCCCATGCCGATCGTGCCCACGACCCGCTGGCGCGGTTCCCGCCCGAGTCGGCGGGTACTTTCTGCCCATAGTCCCCGGCGCACCTGCCGGTCCTTGAACATCAGGTTGTGAGAAAGCGCCAATACGAAAAGAACAATCGATTCCGCTACGGGGCGCACCACACCGGCAGGGGTGATGAACACAGCGATTCCATGCTCGGTGCAAGCATCCAGATCGACGTTGTCGTAACCCACGCCGCAACGGCCGATAGCACAAAGCCGGGAAACCCCGTGCAGAGATTGCGCCGTGACTTTTGGCTTCAAAGAGATCACGACGTCATAGTCTGCCAGTTGACCGGGAGGATATTCGGGTTGATACCCGCGCAGAAACTCGTGGGAAATTCGCGGCACTTTGTCGAGCAGCGGTAGCCCGATGTCAGGAAAGACAGGCCTGCCTTGTTCATCGCAGAAGTCTGCGGAAAAGGCGATGCGGAATGGATGAGTGGCTGAATTAGACATTGCTGGGTGTCGTGGATTCGTGAGGTGCGTTCAACAGCGAGCGGATCAGGCTTGTTGTTCTTATCCCCACCTTAGTTCCAAAATGCAGTCTTTCCGGCATGGGAAAGCCTTTTCCGTTGGAATAGTCAGACGATCCGATAATGGTTGAGCTGCGGTGCCGGTGTCAAGCAACGAAACACTCGTCTTTGACCGCAGCTACACGGGTCGGCGATGTAGAAAACAGCCCGTTCACGCGATCTATCCCCGGCGAGAAACTCCTTGACAGCAGACTGGAGCACATTTAGATTGCTCTAGATTAGTATGATGGTCTGATAACTATTGGGTCGCACGGGTGATTCTCCGCAGATGATCAGGGAAAAGATTATTTCCGCGCGTGAGCGGGATGCGGACGCAGATAAGAGAGCCGGCGGCGTAGACCTGCAGACCTTCGTCTCCAAGGCATGTGGCGCAACCAGTTTCAGTACCGGCATAGCCAGGTTCCAACCAGGTGCGCTTCTGCCATACCACGTCCACCAATTCAGCGAAGCTGTTACCGTAATCGATGGTACTGCTCGCGTGCTCATAGAGGGCAGGGCCTATCAGTTGGGTCCGCGAGATTGCGTGCATGTTCCAGCAGGCATCGCGCACCAGGTGCAGAACGAAGATCCGGAGAAGGCTTTGCTCGCCCACTGGGCCTTCGCCACCGCAAATCCGGTTCGGGAGTTGACCGATCGTTTTTTTGCCATCGATGATCGAGGGTTGGGCAACCCAACTGAAAAGGATCCCGAGACCATTGTCAGATGTAAGAATGATGCAATCTATGAGCTTGCGAAGGATGCGTTCTTTTGCGATCTTTTTGCGCATCGCTTCGGTGCTGTGGGTATCTGCGGGGGCTATGGGCGTTTTCTTCCAGGCGCTTCCTTACCGTGCCATACACACGACTTCGACGAATCGATCACCATTGTGAAGGGCGATGCCGACTGTCTCGTCGAGGGAAAGAAATATAAGCTGAGCGGATGCGATACCGCTTTTATTCCAACGGGACTGCCTCACCGTTTCCTTAATAATTCAAAGGCAGAGATGGCGATGGTGTGGGTGTACGCCGGCAATGAACCAGACCGCAAGATCGTCGATGCCGGTTATTGTTCTGGGTCCCTCGTATGGCCGCACACCGCGCAGTAAATCTTTCGTCTCCGTCAGTTCAGAGCGGTACGTCGTATTCCGCCGCGGCCAGGAAACCTCCATCGACAACGTGGGTGATGCCGGTTACCCCAGCCGAATCCTCCGAGACCAGGTAGAGAGCGGCTCGAGCCAGATCTTCCGGTGTGAGGATACTACCCAGCGGAACACGGGAAATGCGCTCGCGAATACTTGCTTCACCTTCGGGCCCGGTGCCAAGATGCTGGCGAAGCATAGGCGTATCGGTGATTCCCGGGCACAAGCAGTTGACTCGGATGTGGTCTCTGCCGTAGTCGAGTGCGAGGCTTTTCGTGAGTAGGGCAATGGCCCCCTTGGAAGCAATATAAACCGGCGTTTTGAGCTGGCCCACCATGCTCCCTACAGAACCCGTGTTGAGAATGGCGCCCCCGCCGCCCCGGCGCAAATGTGGCACCACATGCTTGATTGCGAGGAAGGCCGCTTTCACGTTGATGGACATCACCCGATCCCACTCCTCTTCGGTGGTTTCTTCCAGCGGCTTTACCAGCACGATTCCTGCATTGTTGAATAGGATGTCGATCCGGCCCCATCGAGCGACCGTGTCCCCGACCATTCTCGCGACCTCTTCTTCTCTGGAGACGTCGGTGCGGTCGAAAAATGCTGTGCCTCCGTCAGCGCGAATGGCCTCCGCGGTTTTTTCACCGCGGGGCTGGTCGACGTCTACGACAACTACTTTCGCTCCTTCACGCGCAAACGCGATCGCGCTAGCCTTGCCAATCCCGCTGGCAGCGCCCGTGACGATGGCTATTTTTCCGCTGAGTCTCACGCCGCGGCTCTCGCAGCAGCTTCGAGCACGCCTCGCAGCAGGATGGTCTCGCTCACATTGTCCACTTCGTTACAATGCTCCCAGTCAATCCAAACGTATTCGATTGCGTACCAGCCAGCATACTTGCGCACCGCCAGGCGTTTCACCAAATCATCGAAGTCGATTACGTTTGTCTTGAGCGGGGCTTGCAGACGTCCCGGGCTGGCGCAACGGGCGTGAACATGCGAGGTGTGCTCGATCAACGGGTTTGCCGCCCCCTGTGGGTAACCCTGAGCGATAAAGTGCCCCAGGTCAAGAGTCAGGGTCAAGCCCGGAACCGATCGGACCAGGCATTCCGCGCGCCGGGGATCGGCGATGATGGATCCAGTGTGTGCTTCCACAGCGAACACCAACCCGGCTTTGCCCGCGGTCTCCAGGCGCCAACTCAACTCTTCGATACAGCATGCAAATGAGCTGTCGAAATCTTCGGAATCAAACACGATTCCAGGCAGCGAGGTCATGTGGACTGCTCCACAGGCGGCGGCAAAATCTACCAGCTTGCGAAAGTATTCGCGGGATGCGCGGCGCACACCCGCGTCCGGGTGATTTGGGCATAACTCTGAAAAGTCTTTGCCGGGTATGCCGAAAACGTCCGCGACCGCCAACCCATGGGCGTCAACGGCCGCTCGGGTTCTCGCGCCGGTTACCGATGGATTGGCGAGCGCCTCATCCGGTTTTAGTTGCGATCGGCCCTGGAAAAGGGAGAGATCAATGCCATTCATTTCCAGGTCGCTGGCCAGGCGAAGCGCCTTTTCCCAACTAAGAAGCGGGAAACTATAGTCGGCCGTGGCGAATCGCATCATCCTTTTGGAGCGCCTCTCTCTGTCGCCTTGCGGCTTGGTGACGGGAACGGTCAAGGAAGCTAGGCTGTTTGCTTGCGTGAAAGCTCCTGCAACTCATACAGGGAGGCGACATGTTGCTTTCGGCGCGGGATAGGGAATTGAGCGAAGGAGAAGCGCGCAGAGTCAGCCGGCTTGCCCCGCACCAGGCGGGTTGCTTTTTCCAGTTCTCCGGTTACGTCACCGGAATAGATCGGGAAGGCATCGGCGGCGCGATAGCTGAGGATCAGCGTCCTCCGCGGCCGGTTGGATCGATTGGTGACGGAAGCATGGGGCGCCATGCAATGCATGAAAATGGCGGTGCCGGCCTTTCCTTCAATCGGAACTGCCTGCGACTCATCTACCGCCTCCACGACCTTTCCCACGAAGTACCCGTCCATCACGTGATCAAGAAGCCTGTCGTCATGGCGGCCCGGGATAATTTGCAAACACCCATTTTCGACGTCGGCATCATCCAGATAGATCAAAACGGCCAAAGAGGAGGAGTTGGTGAGCGGGTAGTAAGAGAGATCCTGGTGCCACTCGACTACGGAACCAATGGACGGCGGCTTCATGTTGATCTTGCTGTAATGGAACAAGATGTCGGGGCCCACCAGACTCTCGACCTGATCCAGGAGCTTGGGCGCTTCTGATAAATCGCGGAAGGGCGCATAGTGGGTGCAGGGCTCGTAGATTCTACGCACCAGGCGCCCGTCGGGCTTCTGCTGCGGCTCCATTTCGAGGCGGTCCTTGTCGTGCGAGGCGAGGGTGTTTCCGTTACTGATACGGTCAATCTCAGCGAGGAAGGTCTTCAACTCGCCGGCATCAAGCAGATCGGGATAAGAAACGTAGCCCTTCTTCATGTACTGATCACGTTGCAATTTTGTCATTTTCCACCCCTGCCCGGCCTTGGGTATTTGACCAAGGCAGCATATCATCAGACCAATTGCGGCGTAAACAGCTCGCCTTCCATTTGGGTTTTTGGTTCGGGGCCTATGATGGCTTGCGAACAACCCTAAATACCGTATCATCAGACCAATCGGCGTGTTTCACGGCGTCGCGAGAAGCCCCTCGCTCCGCACAGCGTACGCACGGGGTCCGTTCGCGTTGCTCCCAACCTCAGGTGCAAGCCGCTTATATCTTAATGCTTGGGATAGCCGCGAAGGGCCGATATAGGGCGCCTGCCGGGAGGCGATACTTTCGAAGACTGTTACGGCGGCAGAAAAGTTTCATGCAGGACACACTTCAGAATGCGCCGCCTGGAAATAGAGTGACGATGGCCAATACATCCGACCATCAGGCATTTTTTTCTTGACAAGTAATAAGCATTCCCCCTAGAGTCCGTGCCATCAAGGTTCTTCACACTTGATCAGGTTTGTTCACCACTCTCGAATCCGATGCATTGCTCCACAGGGTGGTTGGGTGTTGGCCAAAGTCAGTAACAGGCCGGTTCGGCGAATAGATCCTGTCCCGGCACTTCAGTTCAGAAATTAGGGAGGTTAGCGGATGAGAGGCCCTCTTACGTTTTCACTCTATTCGGCGGCCGCGATGGTGGCCCTGGTATTCACCGCGTCGAGTGTGCAGGCTCAGTACAATCTGGGCACGATCACGGGCCGGGTAAGCGATGCTGCAGACGCCGTTATTCCCGGATGCGATGTCCAGATCAAGAATCTCGATACCGGAGTCGCAAGAACGATTCAGGCGAATGGAGACGGCCTATACACGGAAGCCGGCCTGCCGCCCGGCAACTATCAAGTTTCTGCATCGCACGCCGGCTTCAAACAGCAAGAGATCACCGTGGCATTAGCTGTCAGCCAATCACTCGTGGTCGATATCCACATGACCGTAGGATTGGTCACCGAGACGGTGACCGCAACCGGGGGCGGGGGAGCAGTCGCGCTGCAAAAGGACGATCATGCAATCTCTCAGTTGCTGGACCAGACCCAGGTAGCCTCGTTGCCGGTGGAAGGGAGGAATTTTCTAGGCCTGGTCACCACGGCCCCGGGCGTCCAGTCGGCGGCAACAGTAAACCTGCAGGGAAGTGGCGCCTATTTTGGAACCTTACCCAACGAGCTGGTTGTATCGGGTCAAATGGAAGGTGGTACCTCCTATCTGCAGGATGGCGTCTCCAACATCAATTTTCTGACTCAGTCTGCCAACATCCTTCCGGACATGGATGCGATTCAGTCGGTTAACATCGAAACCAACGGGCAGTCGGCAAAATTCGATCGTCCGGCGATCGTGAACGTGGTGACCAAGTCCGGTACAAATAGCTTTCACGGGACCCTCTACGACTACCTGCAAAACGACGATTTGGACGCAAATAACTGGGTGAATAACGCCTTTGGCATCCGCCGGGGTCCGCATCGGTACAACCAGTTCGGGGGTACAATAGGCGGGCCAATTCGGCGGGATAGGCTGTTTTTCTTCTTCAATTATGAGGGACAGCGTCAGCTCGATAGCTCTCCCTATGTAGGCCGAGTGCCCACCGACGCGGAAAGGCAGGGTGACTTTTCAGCGTGGTTGACAGGCGTTCCAACGTCACTCAACACCATTCAAAAAACCACAATTTATGACCCAAATACTTATAACCCGGCAACAGGAAGCGTTCAGCCCTTCTCGGGAAATATTATTCCCACCGATCGGCTGAGTGCGTTTGCCTTGCAGTTCCAGAAGTTTTACCCGGAACCGACAACATGCTCCGCATCCCCGTGCAACGTGATACTCGACACCGGGGATAACTACACCACGACGCTGAGAAACACCAACAATTTGGACCAATACCTCGGGAAGGTGGACTACACCATTTCGCCGAAGGATACGATATTTGGTGACTATCAGTACGCGAACGCGCCGATCATTGAACCCTCGTACGTTCCCAATCTGTTCGGGGCGCTATACATCAGAAAAAGCGGAAATGCTGCGATTGAAGAGAATCACATCTTTTCATCCTCGCTGTTGAACACTGCGCGCATCGGGTACAACCGAAGCAACTATTTCTATACCCAACTAGGAGTCGGAGCTGAGAACTGGGTTCAAAAATTTGGGATTCAGAACCTTAATCCTACGATTCAACAGAACAGCCCCCCTGGCGTGTCAGTATCTCAACTCGGGAGCCTGGGCAATATTTTTGCTCCCCAGGGAGCGATTGAGAACCGTTACCAATATGCTGACGAGGTCAATTACACTCACGGACATCACTCGATCGACGCCGGCGCGGAACTGATCCGCAACCAGTTCAACGGCAATTGGGTACTTGAGAACTCGGGCAATTTCAGCTTCAATGGACAATTCACTTCAAATTATCAACTCACTTCCGATTATCAGAACGGCATTGGGATTGCCGACTTTCTGCTGGGCTTGCCAAATACTGCGGCAGGCGGCAATGGGAACACAACGGCAGCGTTTCGCAAATGGGACATCGTAGCGTACGTTCAAGATAACTGGCGTGTGCGGCCGAACCTGGTATTGAACCTTGGGGTGCGCTATCTGTACGATGGACCCCCGATCGACAAGTACGGCCATGCCGCCGTGTTCAATTTGCCTACAAATTCGGCCATCCCTGGCAGCTGGAATACAAACCCAAAGGATTTCGCACCGCGCATCGGGTTCGCATTGACGCTTGACCCGCATACCGTTCTTCGCGGCGGGTTCGGCATGTACTACTACACGCCCGCCTATAACATGCTCCAATTCCTGATGGCCAACCCGCCAAATTTTGTCAGCGTGTCTAATACCTATACGTTCACGGAAGCAACCCCGATATCGAGCCTGTTTCCCGAATTTGTACCCGCGACCATTCTTCAGCCGTTCGCGGTCGCGAAGAGTATGCCGACGCCGTATACCGAGCAGTACAACCTGAATATTGAACGGCAATTGACCCATCAGATTTTAATGAGCATCGCCTACGTTGGGAACCAGGGTAGACATCAATCGAACCGGATGAACCCCAATCAAGCGTCGCTCAGTCCGGATCCCACCAACATCAGTCCGATCCAATCGCGGCGTCCGTATCCTTTGATTGGAGATGTTCTTGCTCAGTACAACGTTGGCAAATCCAATTACAACGGGCTGCAGGCTAAGATACAGCAGACGTTCTCTCATGGCCTGTCGTTCCTTGCCAGCTACACGTGGTCTCGAACCTTCGACATTTCGGATTGCGACTGCACCGAGTACGCTAATTATTTCAATCCCAGGCGTGACTACGGTCCGGCTGGTTTCGACCAACCCAGGATCATCAGCTTCAGTTATGTCTATGAATTGCCCTTCGGCACGGGAAAGCCGTTCCTGGCCAACGGAAACGCGATCGAAAAGAACCTGGTTGGCGGCTGGCAAATTAACGGGATAACCAGCCTCTCCTCTGGTATTCCTTTTAGCGTGGACGCCCCGGACTTTTCGGATACAGGAGCACACGGAGACTACGCCAACAGTACTTGCAACGGAACGCTCCCGGGCAAGAAGACCTATTTCTCGTGGTTCGATACCTCGTGCTATTCAGCGCCTCTACCCGGTACCGTCGGGGATGCACCCAAGAACCCACTGCGGGCGCAAGCATTCAGAAAGTGGGACTTTAGTCTCTTCAGGAACTTCGGCCTGGGAGAGACCCGTTCACTGCAATTCCGTGCAGAGGCGTTCAACATTTTCAACCAACACACATTTATCTTGAACGGTCCGGCTGTTTCTACGACCGATGCGAACTTCGGTGGCATGGGTGCTTCCGCGGCTGCGCGAACCATGCAAATAGCCTTGAAGTTCTTATTCTGACGTGATTATCATTGGGAGCCAGAACTATCTCACGATAATAGTTCTGGCCCCGCAGCTTGAACAGAATGTGGACTCGTTGTGCCCTACGTGCAGTATGTATCGGTCTTGCGATTGCCGGCGGCAGCTGCTATGCGTTCGCGGCGGCGGCTGAGAAACCGGCTGATGAGGCCACGCGCCACTACCTGCAAGGGATGGTCTTGCTGCAGCAAGAGAAGCTATCCCAAGCCATCGACGAATTGCGCGCTGCCGTAGAACTGAAGCCCAGCTTGGCGAAGGCCCACGTTGGGTTGGGCTCAGCACTGGAACAAGAAGGTCAATTGGACGCGGCGGCGGAGCAGTTCCGCGCGGCCGTCGCGCTGGAGCCCCAGGAAGTGCAGCCGCACCTTAAACTGGCCGCCGTCCTTCGCAGGCAGCGATACTGGTCGGCTGCTCTGCGAGAATACCAGACTGTATTGAAGCTTCAACCCGGCAATGCCGAAGCGCATAACGGCTTGGGACGGGTGTTGGTGGAGAAGGGAGACCTGCCCGGCGGCATCCTGGAAATCCGGCGCGCAGTCGAGTTGGCGCCACAGTCGCCGCAATATCACACCAATCTCGGTGTGGTGCTCAGCACTAGCGACAAGCCTGAGGCAGTGCGACAATTCCGTAAAGCGCTGGCCATAGACACGTCATTCTGCCTCGCTGAGTACAACCTGGGAGCAGCCCTGCAACAGCAAAATGGAATGCTAAAGGAGGCTCTCAAATATTTGAGCACTGCGGCAAAATGCCAGCCTGAAAATGCAGAGGGCCACTACATCTTAGGCCTCGCCTTGGAGCAGGATGGCGATCACAATGGAGCGATCGCGGAATTTCGTGAGTCCATCCGGCTCGATCCTGCCAATTCCGGAGCGCACTATAACCTGGCGCGGGCCCTGACAAAGACGGGCGATGCCAATTCTGCGGCGACAGAGTTCGCGCAGGTACGGTCTATCCAACAGACCAACGACGCCGATACTCCGGCGGCTCACGTTCAACGTGGGAATGATCTTTCGAAAAGTGGAGACTACGACGGAGCCGCCAAAGAATTTGAAGCCGCCTTGCGGATCGACCCGGATTCTTCCACGGCTCGTTACAATTTGGCTTTTCTGGAGCAGCGACAAGGGAACCTGGAGGGCGCGATCGCACAACTCCGCCTGACCTTGCAGTCCAGCCCAGATTACGTCGACGCGCACAATAACCTGGGTACGATTTTTTTTGAGCAAGGGAAGTTGCCGGAGGCCAAGAAGGAATTTCAAGAAGTCGTGAGGCTGAGCCCCAATTCTCCCCAGGGCCATTACAATCTTGGCGTCCTGTTGATGCAGCAAGCTGATCCTGGTGTTGCCATGGCAGAGTTTCGGGAAGCCGTTCGCTTGCAACCTGCCTACGCGGATGCTCAGTACTACGTCGGTTTAGCGCTGAAAAAAGAAGGCAAGGCGGAAGATGCTGCCGCCGCTTTCCGCCGCGCGCAGCAACTCGATCCGCGTCTTATCCCACCCGTGGATTAGCTACTAAGAGGGTTCATCAGCAAAATAACCTTCGGCTTCGGGGCGCGTGTCCTCGTGCCACCAATGCTTTACCACCCAGGCTTTCGTGGTGGCTTCAACGCCATCCGGAAGATAGGAATGGACCGCAAACTGGATAGGTTGGTTCGAGAGACTTTGCCCCAGCGCAATCTTATAGACGATCCAGGAACACCCGGCGTGCTGGGTGTTGCCATATTGTCGTGGACTTGGGACCGCGGTGAGTTGGATGTCATGATCGCCGATGCGCGCCCGAATGATGATGATTTCTGCGACGACCAGGGTATGACGATACTCCTCGCCGTCCTTACGAAGTTCAACCTGGATCGCCAGGATGGAGCGCCCCTCAGGCAACGCTGGTAGGCGGGAAGAAAAGATCTCAACACTTTTGCGCATCTTTTCCTGTTCGAAGCGAGCGGCATCGGCAAAGATAAGTTCCATCCAGGGCGCCATCGACGCCTTCTGGAGTTCCAGGCTGCTTCCAAAAATTGCAGCGGCAGCATCATTGATTTGCCTGCGTGGCAGACTCGCGTCCGTGGGCGCACCAATTTCCAAAAGCAGCGTTTCGAACGGCCGCATCCAAATCTCGGCCGTTCCGCCGCTTTGAAAGCTGGAGCCGTTCTCGGTAACTAACTGCTCCGTTTCCGGGAAACGGCTTGTAATCTGCAGAGCATTACCTGAGGAAGCAGACAAGCCGATTTCAGAACTCAACGGCAAACGTATCTTGCGTGCGGTGAAATGTACGTTGTTCAGGAAGACAAAACCATGCTGTCCATCAAAGAACGAATATCCATAGGGCGTGTTCTTCCAAGGGTCGCCCACATCGCGACGCGGCTTCAGGAAGATCTGTTCGTTGTTGCGAGCCAGGGCCATCAATCCGGAAAGAAAGTCGAGGTCATCGTCATTCAACAGATAAGGGTCGCCCCAGATCTGGGGAAACAGGAGGTTTCCGCGCCCGAGATCCATCACCATCGCTTCGCGCCATCTCTCCTTGCCCATAAAGTTCGCCCAGCGAATCTGTGAAAGCCAAACGCCAAGGCTATCTTTCAGCAGCGGGGGCACCAGGCTGGCAAAGACGGTGCTCTGATCGAGCGCCAACGTGACAGCATCGCGATAGAAAAGGGTGGGATACCAGCTGGTCCCCGAACCCTCGAGGAACAGCCCTGACTCAAAGATGACATTGCCGTGCAGGGCCCAGAAAGGGGATCTGCCGACACCCCAATACCAGACTACAAACACGTCTGGAGAGACGGAGCGGACACCGCCGGCCAGATCGATCAGCCGATTGAACATCATCTCGGTCGAATACCGCCCCGGCAAGTGCTGGTGGGCAGTGCTGTTGCAGTAGTAGTTACCGATATCAAACTTCACCAGGCGAACGCCGTTGTGTTGCACGTGATAATCGACTGCATGCTTGAACACGTTGAAATAGGGGTCGGAAGCGATGCACAGCGTACGGCCTATGCCGCCGGAGGTTGGATACCCATCGCGATAACTCCAGACGGGCGGCGTGGTCGGTGGATCTCCGGACGCGCCCGGCTCGGGTATTGCGCTGGTTTGTACCGCGGGATAGGACCCGTCAGACCAGCCACCGCCGCTTACTGAAAACCAGAGTCCCAACTTCATATCGAGCTCTTTCACGCCCTCGACGATCTTCTCCGGCCCATCTGGATAGCATGCGCTTGCGAATTGCGTAAGGTCACCATCGTTGTCCGGCCAACCTTGATCCAATGTGAAATAGTCGAACTTCACATCCTTGCTTTGCCAGCCCTTGATCCTTTTTTGTACGTTCAGCGTTTCAACGTCGGTCAGAGGAGGGCATGGACCCCACTGATTGTTAATGCCGTAGCAAGTGTAGAGAGAAACGTGCTTCTTTTTATTCCGCGGGCTCTGCGAGACGATGTAGCCGTGGAACTCATCCAGGAGTTTGTTGCGCGCCGTGACTCCAACCAGCGAAGCCTCTGTCTTGAGCGTTTTGCCCGGCTGGATCTTCGTTCCCGGGCTATGCCACAAGCGGATTTGGGTATCTGTGCCCTCGTTGATGCCTGCCGGATGTGCAATCGCGAGAAAGGCCTCGTCATCGATAAAGACCGGATCTCCCTGCCCGCCTTCAGTACGCCGGGCATCCAGTTGGTAAGCGTCCACTTCAACATCGAGCAGCAGAAGCTCCTGGTCTGACTCATTCGTAATTTCGAGCCATTTCCGGCGCGCGATTCCGTCGAGCTCGTAGTGCGCGTTGACCCGCAGATGATTTTCCGGGTTATACAGGTCGAAGCTGAGCTTTTCCGGGCTTTCCTGATGGCTGCCCTGTAATTCAAAGTGCGAAATCGGCAGGAACGGCTCCCCGATAGAAACAAACTGATCGAAGAGCCATGGCCGGAAGACATACCGATCCACGGCCTTCTCAGAAGTATTCTCGAGATGAAAATTGTAGGCGCGTGTACGCACGGCTAATAGATTCGAGGAGCCGAAGCGAAGAGAGGCGTAAAGGGAGTCGGAGGGTCGCAGCGTGAAGCGGCCCGGTTTCCGCCACCGTCCGGATGAAGTTCTGCGGCCTATCTGCTGGCCGTTCAAATAGACCCAGTAGTCATTCCAATCCTGCTCGTCATACCCTCCGAGCACCAGGACGATATCTCTACCTTTGGCCGATTCGGGTATTTCGACTTTGCATCGGAACCACCCGTAGCCACCATAGGCGCGTCCATGTTGGCCGCCGGAAAGGTTATTCACCGGGCGCCAGCCTTGAACGTCCGCCGCAGTATGAAACCCCTGGCTAATACCAGTCTCACGTTCGGGTGACACGGGTGTCTCGTCGCCCAGGCGAAAGTCCCACCAGGGAATCTCGATTCTTTGCCCACTCGAGAAAGTCAGCTTAAACTCATTCTCAACTTGCAGTGCAAAGCGCCGGCCTGATATACGGTTTTCAAAAGCGACACTTCGGATGCCATCGGCCGTGGATTGCAGATGCCAGGCTAACTGTGGGTTTTGAAGAGAAAATTCGCGCTGGTGTTCACGGGCCCCGGATGCCGGTGGCTGGAGGGCCGCTGTTACCGCGGCCAACGCCCCACCTTTCAGAAAACCTCTTCTATCCATAGAACCTCCGGTTCACCGCCACAGCACTTGATAGAAATTTGCGAGGGTCAGCTGCCGATCCGCGTAAGAGTCGGCTGCCTTCGATCTGTCGATGAAAGCGGCTGGCGAATTTCAATAGCGCTGCAGATAGACGACGTGCGTCTGCAGGAACTCATAGAGCCCATGTTTTCCATCCGCGCCCCCGATGCCGCTCTTTCTCCATCCCGCATGGAAGCCTTGCATGGCTTCAAAGTTTTCCCGGTTGATGTACGTTTCGCCAAACCGGATCTCCTGGCAGGCGCGCAAAGCGACATTCAGATCGCGGGTATAGATAGAGGAGGTCAGCCCGTAATCGGAGTCGTTTGCATAGGCGATGGCCTCGTCCAAATCGCCAAATTCGACCAGCGGTATTACCGGCCCGAAGATCTCATGGCGGATGATCTCCATGTCCTGCTTACAACCGGCCAGGACCGTAGGTTCATAGAAATAGCCTTTTTCGCCCGCCCCACGCTTGCCGCCCGTCAGAAGAGTGGCCCCCGCTTTCACTGCCGACCCAACTAATCTTTCTACCTTCCTGAAACCAGCCTCATTGATGAGCGGCCCATAGGCCACGGTTTCATCCTGGAGCGGATCTCCATAGTGCGTAGACTTCATGGCCACACCAAGCTTTTCAGCGAATTGGCCGGCGATCGAGCGTTGCACGTAGACCCGCTCTGCGCAGTTGCAAACCTGTCCGCTGTTGATCACGCGCGATGACTTGATCGCCTCGATCGCGCGGTCCATATCGGCATCTGCCATCACAATCGCCGGGGCCTTGCCGCCCAGCTCGAGGTTGACCTTGGTAATATGCTGGGCAGCCGCCGTCATGATGGCAGAGCCGGTTTCGACGCTGCCGGTAAAGCTGATCATCCCGATTCGCGGCGACGAAGCCAGCGCGCGGCCGGTCGAAGAGCCCGAGCCATGGACTACGTTGATGAGTCCGGGCGGCATGTCCAGTTGTTCGAGGAGATCACAAAACTTAACCGCACAGTGGGGAGTTTCCTCGCTGGGCTTAATCACGATCGTGTTGCCTGTGATTAATGCGGGCCCAGCCTTTCGGGCAATGAGGAAAAATGGAAAATTCCACGGCAGGATTCCCGCGATCACCCCGATTGGCTGACGGAAGAGAAGGATCGTTTCCTCGGGGCGATCGCTCTCGATGATTTCTCCTTCGATACGCCTGCCCCATTCGGCCATGTAGTCAAAGTAGTCGGCGGTGAAGTCCACCTCAACGCGGGCCAGGCCAAGGGTCTTACCTTGCTCCTCTGTGATCACGCGAGCCAGGGGCTCGACATTTTCCCGGATTTTTCCGGCGATTCTTTTCAATAGCTTCGCTCGAGCGGCCGCAGGTTGTTTTGCCCACGAGGATTGAGCCTTCACGGCCGCAGTCAGAGCCTCGTCGACATCCTGCTGCGTACTGTTGGGCACAGAACAGATGACTTCGCCGGTTGCAGGATTCTTCACCGTGATACGTGCCGTACCGGACGATGGCATGAACTTGCCGTTGATAAAATTGTGAAAGTCTCTCATGAGTTCCCCGGGATGGCGCCAAAGATCAGGCCATCATGCATTCAGTCCAACTGACCCTATAAAGCATCGACTTGGCTCAGCGCCCTGTCAAGTGCTTTCTGCCGCTTCGCTTGTGCCGAGAACCGGGCTCACAGAAACGCGTCAAAAAGGTCAAAGAGGACACCTGTCAAGAAAAGGTGCGGACAGGCACGACTCCGCGCCATGGCGCAAGGAAGAGGGGAGGGCGGCGTCCCTGGCTTTGCGCAGAGTCCAAGGCCTTGAGTCGAATGCGTATTCTCTGTCCAGCGATCTCAAAGTCGGGCTAAACTTCAAGACGACTTGCAATTGAGTTGAGCACAGGGTAGGTCACCACGGCGGCCGGGAAGCGCTTTCCCAGGATGCCCAAGATCTTTTACATGCCATAAGCCAGGGCATCGAACAGGGCCCCTTCCAGGAGGAAAGAATCATATGATCAGAGGCAAGCTTGGAATCCGGTTGTTTCTTTTAGCAATGCTCGCTTCCACTGTGGTGCATGCTCAGGACGCGGTGAAGATCGCCCCGGACAATCCCAAGTACCTATGGTTTCGCGGCAAGCCTCTGGTGCTGATCTCGGCTTCAGAGCACTATGGCTCGGTCATCAATCGGCCCTTCGACTACGAGAAGTATCTCGCGAATGCTGCCGAGCATAAGATGACCATGACGCGGACGTTTCTTCTTTATCGGGAGCTGCAAAGCGCGCGTAACCCTTCATCCCCCTGCAAGCCGGACTCTCCTGACTATATCTCGCCCTTTGTACGCAGTGGTCCGGGCAAGGCCATGGATGGTGAACCCATCTACGACCTGGATCAGTGGAATCCTGAGTATTTTGAACGGCTGCATCATTTTCTGGACGCCGCCTCTAAATATGGAATCGTGGTGGAGTTGACAGTATTCAGTAATACCTATGCCAACGATGTGTGGGCACTGAATCCGTTGCGCGCTGAAAATAATAAACAGCACGTAGGGGCAGTCGAGTGGCAAGACTATATCTCGCTAAAGAATCCGGAGTTAGTACGCAGGCAGAGCGAGTATGCGCGCAAGATCATCCAGGAGACCAGCGGCTACGACAATGTGTATTACGAGATTTGCAATGAGCCGGGTGGGGGTTTTGCCGGCCACGCTTCTGCGGCGGATGTGGACGCATGGCAGGAGGAGATGGCCCGTGTGCTGCGCGACGAGATGCGACGGTTAAACCACCCCCACCTGCTCTCGGGCCAACAAGCCTTCACTTACGGCAAGAAAAACTCGTTCCCGATGGACGCCACTTTTGCCGGTAAGACCTTCGATATTGTGAACGACCATCCATTGCCAAATACCCTGTTCGACGGCCACGTGTACGAGATGGGCAACTTCATGTCGAAGGAGTTGATGCTGGACCAGATCGCGAGCTTTTGCCGAGCCACTGACTCACGTCCCAAGCCGGTGGTTCTCGATGAAGACAACACTGCAAGCATGTATCGCGACCTGACAGGGTGGACCATCCACCGCAAGCGTGCATGGACCGCCCTGCTGAGCCGATGCCACTACGACTACATCGATTTCTCGATCACCGTCGGTAGCGAGGGCGGTACTGCTACGTCGCAAAGGGCGATCCGTACGTGGATGCAGCACCTGTCGGAGTTCATGGCATCGTTCGACTTTATCCACGCCCAACTCGCTCCGGAGTGGGTCGCGACCTATCCGCAGCATCTGACCGCCTCGGGTCTTTCGATCCCGGGACGCGATTATGTGGCTTATCTTGCGGATTCTCGCGAGATAGAAGATCCTGCGGCCGGCGCGGCGATTGGTGGCACTGTGTCTCTCTCGTTACCACCGGGAGTGTACGATGTGCGTCTATATTCACCGGTTACCGGTGAGTATTCTCCGGCGATCGAGGTGAAGGGGGGCGGTAAGAGTGAATTGATTTTGCCCCCATTCAAAGAAGATCTGGTGCTACGCGCGACGCGCCGGGAACCTTGAATCATTTTTATGAGCACGTAGCCATCGTATCAACCGGTTGCAGGACCGTTAAACCACCCTAAGAATTGCTCTCCGAAAGGATGGTACCGATGCCCAGTATTGAGGTGAATGGAGCGCGGCTTTTCTATACGCTGAGCGGCCAGGCGGATGCTCCCGTGCTCATGATGTCGAACTCATTAGGGACCACCTTGGAGATGTGGCAACCACAATTGGCAGCGCTGGAGGGCCGCTTTCACCTCTTGCGCTACGATATGCGTGGTCACGGAAAAAGCGATGTGACGGAAGCCGCTTGCTCGATCGGCACTCTCGGCCAGGATGTCCTGTCGCTTCTCGATGAGCTTCAGATTGGGAAAGTGCATTTTTGTGGGCTTGTCGATTGGCGGTGTCATTGGGCAATGGCTCGGAGCAAATGCCCCCGAACGCCTCAAATCCCTCGTGCTCTGCAACACTGCGGCCAGGATCGGTACGCTGGAATCGTGGAACCAACGCATCGCCGCTGTTGAGCAGGGCGGCGTGGCCTCCATCGCTGACGCTGTCATCCAGCGATGGTTCACTCCTGCCTTTCGGCTGGCCTCTCCAGGCGCAGTAGCGCCACTACAGGCGATGTTGCTGGCCACGAATCCGAGGGGATATGTATTGCTGTGCGCGGCCCTGCGCGACATGGATCAAAGAAAGCTGGTGGAAAGGATTCGCCTTCCCACTTGCGTGATCGCCGGCGATCACGATCCGGCGACCACGATCGAGGATGCCAAGTTTCTGCAGGAAAGGATTCCGGGAGCCAGGCTTGTTTCTTTGCCCGTTGCCCATATCTCCAACGTAGAAGCTGCCGATCGGTTCAACGCGGCGGTGATTGAGTTTCTTGAGGAAGTCGATAACCGCGCATAGGAAGAGGACCTTCGGAACTACCACAATGGTTTTCGAGCCCGTTACGTGGCTTCTTCGAGTTATGATGCCTTACCGTCAAAGTGTTTAGCCGGAGGGTTATGCAAGAGGAACTTTATTTCGAAGACTTCTATCCGGGCCAAATTTTTGACTCGGAGGAGAGCTATTGGCTCACCACGAGAGAGATTATAGGTTTCGGAGAGAGGTACGATCCGCAGCCGTTCCACATAGACGAAACTGCCGGTCAGAATTCCTTCTTTCATGGTCTCGCAGCCTCCGGATGGCTGACCGCGGCAATTGCCATGCGCCAGCGAGTGCAGTCGATCAAGGTTTACGGGGGCATGATCGGGGCTGGGGTCGAAGAGATGCGTTGGACGAAACCTGTACGTCCAGGCGACAAGATTCGCACCAGGTCAGAAATCCTGCACACGCGCCCTTTAGCGACGCGTCCGACCTATGGAGTGGTCCGCTGTCTGACCACTGTCTACAACCAGCGAGACGAGGTCGTCATGACATCAATTACCAACTTCCTGGCTCCGCTGAAGGCTTCTTCGAATCCGCTCTCAACTCACTAAGTCCGTTTCCGCGCACCTGAGTGGAGGGTCGTGCTTAGCCCGGGAAAAAGAAACCCTAGATATCTGCGGAATCGCAAGTCTTATCGCGAGTCCCCGGTCTAATGCTTTGTATCAGGACCCGACTTAAGTCGGGCCGTAGAGGGAACCAACGGAGATTTAGCCCAAAGGGGTGTGAGAACTCGGCATTTTGAAATTTAGCCCCGAAGGGACGGTTGAACTTCAGACTTGTCCGAATTAGATTTGAAAAACGCCTCGGTTCAGCAACCACTTTTTATGGAACCGTTGCCCTTTCCTTTGTCTTCCCGAGCAGCTGACTTGCCTGTGGCAAGTTAAGGATGGAATGAACATGGGAAAGCGGTGTTTGCAATCCAGGCCCAGAGGGCCGTCCGCCAAACGTCAGCCCAGCCCGGAAGGGCTGGGTATACAAAGGCAGCCGGTCGAGCGCCGGAGGTGCGGCACCACACTCTTCGTTTGTTCATTACGAGAGCCTGTGACTTTTTCGATCTTCTCGTGTTTTTTGCACCCGACCAGATGTTGTTTAGTTCCCTCCAGAAAGGCGTCATCCTGCCTGCCCCGGCGTGCCGTGGGAGCGAAGCGCGTCGCAGATCTATGGCATAACAGAGGGTTTATGGCGCGGAGTCGAAGGACCCCGGCGATGCTTGTTGGCAGGTGCTCTTCGGAGCTTTCCGGCCACAGACTACAAGGGAAATTAAAAAAGTCACAGCCCACGAGCGAAGCCGACCTGTCCCGGCGTGCCATGGAGGGATCTGCAGTTCCGCGGACCACTACTGGAAACGCGGAACACGATGCTCAAACAGAATTGTCATCTCGCCCCTCCCGGCGTGCCGTGGAGAGATCTGCGGCTTCTTTTAGTTCTCACGTAGACTCAAAGCCCTCATGAGTCCGCGTACTTGTGGTCAGCTGCGGACGCCTGCCCTACATCAAACTGACCCCAAAAGTCGCTGCCATTTCGTCAGCAGCCGGTCAACAGAACAACCTGATTTTCTTCCGTCCGCCACCTAATCCTGCAACAGACTTCGCTGCATGAACACCGTATCGAGCCAGCGGTCGAATTTGAAACCCACATCTCTTAGCAATCCCGCATCATGAAAGCCGAAGCGCCGGTGCAAACCGATCGAGGAATGATTCGCGCTGTCGCCGATCACAGCAATCATCTGCCGCATACCGCACGCCTGCGCAGCCGTGATCAGAGCAGGCAGCAGGCGCTTGCCCAGACCGGTGCCGAGACGGTCTGGGCGGACATAGATGGAATCCTCCACCGTGTGCCCGTACGCTGGACGCGAACGATAGGGCGCGGCATACGCATACCCGCCAATAGCGCTGTCGTCCTCGGCCACCAGCCACGGCAGGCCCCTGGCTGCGACTTCGTTCCAGCGCCGCACCATTTCGGTTCGATCGGGTGGTTCGGTTTCAAACGACCCGGTGCCGTGGCTTACGTGATGCGCATAGATCAGCGTGATTGCATCCATGTCAGATGCAACCGCCGGTCTGATGATGACAGGCATTATCTTGCGCGCCCCCGAGATAGGATTTAGTGGATGTGCGGATAGACTCCAGGAATTTTTAGCGTGAGGCGATAAATGCTCGAGCTCGCCGCGACATACAGCGTCTTGTGATCGGCGCCGCCCCAGGCCACATTTCCAACTCGCTCCGGAATGTCGAGCGTGCCGAGATGCTTGCCCTCAGGAGAAAATATCCAAACGCCGCCGGGGCCTGCACTGTAGATATTTCCGCTCTGATCTACTTTCATGCCGTCGGGGGCTCCCGCCCGGGTATCAGAGGTTGCATCGAAAAAGACTTTTCCGTCTGTGATTGTCCCATCGGGCTTGACTGTGTAGCGCATCCAGAGCTTTTTGGGCTCCGAGTTGTTCACGTACAGATATTTCTCATCGGGAGAAAAGCAAATCCCGTTCGGCCTGGGCAATTCTTTGGTCAGGAGGCGTAAATGATCATGATCGGGGGGCGCGCCCGGCTTCTGATTGACCGCGTCGGGTAGCTGGTAAACCCCGGAAAATGGCAGCTCCTTGGCTGCATCTTTGTCCAGTTTGGGAAGCCCGTACGGCGGATCGGTAAAGTAAAGTGTCCCGTCGGACTTGTATACCAAATCATTCGGACTATTCAGCCGCTTTCCCTGGTAGCTATCCGCGAGCACAGTGACCTGCGCCTTGGGGTCCATGCGCTCGAGTCTCCAGACATCACGCTGCGCATGACCCGCGACGGTGAGCCGGCCGCGGCTATCGAGCGTCATGCCGTTCGAGCCCGGCTCGGGACCGGTGAAGGGCACGGAACCCTTGTAGCCGCTCGGTTGTAAAAAGACGCTGACACCATCGCCGGGGGTCCATTTGCGAATGCTGTTGCTGGGAATCTCAGCAAACAGAAGATATCCCGCTGGTATCCAAACCGGCCCCTCCGTCCATTTGAACCCTGGGCCGGTGGCCACTTTTTGCAGCGTGGGCTTGGCGGAGATGATCGAATCCAGGCCCGGATCGAGCCGCTCCACAGCCATGGGCACGGTGGAGGGCGCCTCGGCAGCATAGGCGCTCCCCGAAGCCTCGTTCGGAAGTCGGTTAGGGTTTGGCAACGTTGCCACCAGCACAGCGCCGATAATAATCGCGGTCAGGATGATTAGCCGGGAAACCTGTCGTTGGATCACTCAATTTTCTCCACTGCCGGTCTGGATGACTCGGAAACAGACGGATGATAACACCCAGCGAGCAGCCTCGGCTCACTGGAAGAACGTAATTGACCCGGGTCACTCTTTTTTGACTTCGAGAATCTCCACGGCCTCGGAGCCGGCAAATTGGACCGGCACACCCCGCCTCCAGTCGTCTTTGGTGAATGTGCCGAGCTCATTGTTTGTGACCACGGAGTGCACTTTAAATCTACCGTCCGGTATCAGCGGCAGCTGAACATTGACCATAGACGTATCTGACTTGTTTCGAAAGATCGCGATCACGCCATCACCGGTGCGCGACAAACGGGCAAACCCATCCCATGTGGCCGATGAGGGCTGGCGCCAGGCACCCAGCGGGAAAAAACTCTGGTTGATCTCTGTGGTTTTTCTGAGTTGCTTAAACCATTGGATGTGGTCGTGGTACCACTGCTGATCGGCCGTACTCAACTTTCGCAGATCACCAAGCAAGAGCGGAGCTGAACCAATCGCAGTGGCGAAAGTTTCCTGGGGACTCGGTAGATCTGCGTGAAGGTTTCCGATCAGCATGCTTTCGACCGGCATCGAGGGCGCCCGCTGGTAGAGCAGGGTGCGGGCCTGCAGCGTCCCCGCCGAATCGGGCGTTCCATCGCTCACATTGCTCATCCAGTCTAGATCGCCGGCCGCCAGAAGTCCCGCGTCGATCACGTGCTTCTGACCCCAAAGCTCAAAGGTCAAGTCGAGAAGTACATCCGGATGCTTTTCGTAGACCTTGCTGGTGACGTGGCTGATGCCCTCGTAGATCATGTTTAACGACTCGGCCCAATTACCGTGATAGTGGCCTTTCGCCCAGCAACCAGGAGCTTCGCCATACGCATTGAAGATGGTGGTCAAGTCAAGCTTTACGTAAGCCAAATGGAAGCGCTCGATCGCATCGTTGATTCGCTCAGCCGCTGCATCCTGAAAGGGGCTGGCCAAACACATCACGACCTTGGAACCACCCATGGTGCGGGTGAGTTTCGGCTTGCCCGATTCATCCAGGGCTGCCCAGTTTGGGTGTTTCACATAATCCGCGGTCTTAAGCCCGATGGCCGCCAGGGGAATCCATAATCCCAGACGCATGCCTTTGGCTTCCACGGCTGCTCGTATCGGGTCGAGGCCTCCGGGGAAAGCAGTGGGATCAACGGTGTTGTCCCCATATTCCTGTTGCCAGCCGTCATCGATGGTAAAAATGTCCATCCCCATCACCGCAGCCACGTCGATTAACTGCAATGTGGTTTCGCGGTTGATCTTCCTCTCAAATGGTTCCCAGGTGTTGTAGATCCACGGCGTGCCTCTGGCAACGATCTTTCGTTGCAGAACCGAGGAAGTATAGGAGGGAAGTACCCAATGCGGATCGCTAAAACCATCGCCGTTACGAAAGGTAAGCAGCGAGACCGCCGCTGTCTTGAATTCCGATCCAGGTGCCAGAGTTCGTTCGAACGGCATCAGGTCAGTGTCGTATAAAACCCCAATGTGCACGCGCCCGGGGTCGTACCAGGCATTTATTTCTGTGCGTTTCATATACCCGGGAACTTCGCTAAGAATCGCAAAGCCGTCGCCGGTCCGCGTGTTCGATACAAACAGTCCTGCATCTTCCGACCGGCCCGTATAAAAAGTCTCTCTCGGAATGGCGCCGTACTGGGCGTTCAAAACGGTTTCGTTAGAAAGGCCCACCGAAGGCGCGATGGCTTCGATATCCAGATGGGAGATATGCAACGGAGTAGAGCCGGTATTCTTTAGTACCAGCCATTTGCGAATTGCAGGGTGGCCATCATAAACCCGGTAGACGACCGACGCCTCCAGAGGAAATGTTTTGTTCTGTAGATGGACGGTGAGCGACTTTCCGTCCGGCAGTGTGCTCTCGTCGGCCTTGAGCAGTTGAAATGTCGAGCTGGCCAGAGTCTGTCCGTTGCACGCCAACGAAAATTCCAGGGTGGGTCTCCGCAGATCCTTTCCCGGGGAGACGAATTCCGTATGGGTGGTCAGGTCGGCAAGCCGTTGTGTCACCAGGCCAGATACCGGAGTCGAACGCAACCACCCTCTCAATCCGGTCATTGCCGATGGTCCAGCTTTGGCAGAATGCGCCCGATGCCGAAAGCCACAAAACCACTGCTGTCAAAGCCTTGATTCTCATTGCCGAACGCTCCGCTAAGCAAACATGAGGTTGAGGAAAACAAGCGCCAGCAGAATGCCTGCGGCGGAAAGCAGCAAGGGCAGCGGGAGACTGGCAGGCCCGGCCCGCACCCCTGGCGGCCGGTACTCCGGAACCGTGAGCAGGCTTTTTTTCGTTACCAGGCTGACTGCGATGGTGATCACAAAACAAGCCAGCCATCCGACGCCCGCGCCGTAAAAGCTGGCTGTCATATCGCTGCCGTACTTCAATATCCCGTCCTGGTACAGCATCCAATGGCCGAACGATGCCAATGTGCCGCAGACCAACCCGGTGAGCGCGCCCACCGGCGTAGCCCAACGGGTGAACATCCCCAGCAGAAAGGTCGCAAACAGCGGGGCGTTGAACACCGAAAACAGCATCTGGACGTAATCCATCAGGTTATTGAAGCGCAACACCACAAAGGATGTGCCGACGCTGAGTACTGTAGCAACAATGGTTGCGATACGCCCAACCCGGAGGTAGTGGGCATCGCTGCGGCCTTTGGCGACGTGGGCCTGGTACAGGTCGTAGGTCCACACCGTGTTGAACGCAGAGATGTTGCCCGCCATCCCCGACATAAAACTGGCCAGCACCGCGGTCACTCCCAAGCCCAGCAAACCATGAGGATAATAGCGCTCGAGCATGGCCGGCAGCGCCAGGTCGAAGCGGCTGGCCAGACCCGCGGGGAGGATGGCTGCCGCTGCGATCCCGGGGACTACCACCAGGAGAGGGAAGAAGAGCTTGACCGCCGCCGCCACCAGCGGAGTGCCCGATGCGGTGGTAACATCCCGCGCGGCCAGTCCGCGCTGCACCAGCACGAAATCGGTACACCAGTAACCGAAGCTCAACACGAAGCCGAGGCCAAAGATGATCCCCAGGCCATCCATCGTCGCCCCATGCGGATCCACCGCGTGCATGCCGGCCCAGATATGCGTCGGTTTCCCCCAGCAGTACCGTACCGAGTACCACGCCAGCGGCGCGAACCCAATCACAATCAAGGCGAATTGCAGCACCTCGTTGTACATCGTGGCGCGCAAACCGCCGA
Source organism: uncultured Acidobacteriaceae bacterium (assembly GCA_963750415.1). Lineage (GTDB taxonomy): Bacteria > Acidobacteriota > Terriglobia > Terriglobales > Acidobacteriaceae > PALSA-350. Next base: position 353,936 of record CAVVQX010000011.1, on the reverse strand, counting down.
GCAGGATGTAGATCAGTACAAATACGGCCGCGATCACCGTAGACAGCAAAAAGCTCCATCCAAAAATGACTTGCAGGATCAGCGCCATCGCGTACAGACCGACCCCCGACACCATTACGGTAAGCACGGCAAACGAGAGCGCATTGAAAATACGCGTCGGCTCGCCAAAGCGGACTTTCAGAAATTCCGGCACGCTGCGGACTTTGCTGCGGTAGTAAATCGGCATCATCAACAAGCCCAGAAACAACATGGCGGGAACGGCGCCGATCCAATAGAAATGCACCGCGCGCCAGCCGTATTTCGCGCTGGTAGAGACCATGCCCATCACTTCCAGCGAGCCGCAATTCGCGGCCACAAACGCAATGCCGGTGATGGCCAACGGCAGCGACCGCCCAGCTTCAAAGAATTGTTGCGAGGTGTTGTTGCTGCGCCGCAGGCGGAGTCCGATCAGGAGGATGACAAGAAAATAGGCAACCACGATGCCGTAGTCGAGCGCGTTCAGATGAAGTTTTAACAGCGGCGTCTACCTTTCGCTCGGCGCATCCTGGGCACGCGTCCCCAACACCTTAACCATCCGGAACCCGCGTGTAAAGAACCATCGGGAACCCGTGCGTAGAGCACCCCAGGGTGCTTGGGGAAACATCTTTCCAACAAGTACCCAACCAGGAACCTCCATATGCCAGTTTTCGAGCCCAGACCGGCAGAGACCGTTAATATTTGGGGTGTCCCACTTCTACCTTCACCCAGGATCGCGTCTGCCGCTTTCTCTCAAGGCAATATTTAATCAATCCGGCAAAACCCAAAACAAATCTGCGGATATGGGTCCATGATCAGTGTCGAGGAGAGAGCGTGCAGTTTTGCCAGTGACCCGATCCGCGGTTCCCAGGTCTCATGTAGTCCCGCCATGTGCCCAGGTTGGCGCCGCGCCTGCCGCAGCACCCTGCGCGCCCCTTGATCGCAAATGGATTCTGATTGCCATCATCCTCGGCTCCGCCCTGGCCTTCATGGATGGATCGGTGGTCAATGTCGCCCTGCCTACCCTCCAGTCCACTTTCCGCGCTACTTCGGCAGCGATTCAATGGGTGGTGCAAAGTTACGCCCTGTTCGCGGCGGCCTTGTTGTTGCTTGGGGGCGCCATCGGGGACCGCTACGGACGGCGCCGTACATTTGTAGTAGGGGTGGTGTTGTTTGCTGTCGCCTCCGCGGGGTGTGCTGCCTCGTATTCTCTGCTTCAGCTCATCGCCGCCCGCGCTATCCAGGGGATCGGAGCCGCGCTGCTGATCCCGCAAGGGCTCTCGATTCTCTCGGCATCATTTCCGGAACAGGAACGTGGCCGCGCCATTGGCACCTGGTCAGCGTGGATAACCGTCTTCGCCGCGATTGGCCCCGTAGTCGGCGGATGGCTTATGCAGGCCTGGTCCTGGAGATTGATTTTTCTCCTCAACCTTCCCCTCGTCCTGGTGATCCTGTTCCTGGCTCCGCGCATACCCGAAAGCCACGCCCTGGACGAGGGGCCGGCGAACCCTCTGGACCGGCTTGGCGCCACCCTGGCCACGCTGAGCTTAGCGGCCATCATCTACGCCCTCTCCTTCGCGCCGCAACTGGGCTGGCGAAATCCCCTGGTAACCTGGCCCTTACTCAGCGGCCTCGTCCTCTTCGCCTTATTTCTGCGCTCTCAATCGAGCCGGCCCAATGCGATGATGCCGCTCTCGCTCTTCCGCATCCCCCGCTTCCTGGCGCCAAACCTGCTTACTTTTCTGTTGTACGGAGCCTTGGGCGGCACGCTCTATGTGATCCCTTTCTATCTGATCCAGGTGCGGCATTACGTGCCCGCGGCGGCCGGCGCGGTGTTTCTGCCCATGATCCTGCTCATGTTCTTATTCTCCGCGCGGGTGGGCGCGCTGGTTCCCCGGGTTGGAGAACGGTTCTTGTTGTGTTTTGGGGCAGCGGTGGCCGGCACAGGCTTTGCCGCTTTTGCCTGGCTCGACGGTATGCATGGGTACGCACGATCCGTTTTGCCCCCCGTCTTTATCCTTGGCTGCGGAATGACTCTATGCGTCGCTCCACTTACCAATGCCGTCATGTCATCGGTACCGGAGACCCAAACCGGCATCGCTTCAGCGGTTAACAACGCACTTTCCCGGCTGGCCGGGCTGCTGGCTGTCTCTCTGATCGCCTTGTTACTGGCTCACGGCTTCGTCGCCAGCCTGAGCGCCCAGCTTGCTCATTCCAGCTTACCCGCCGAGGCACGTAAACAGATGTTGGCCAACCAGGCTCGCCTGCACGACATACCCATCCCGGCGTCCCTTCCCCGGCTGCAACGGGTCGAGGCCGCGAGAATGCTCGACCAGGCGTTTCTCGCTGGATTTCACTCCGTCATGCTGGCTTGCGCGATCAGTGCCTGGTGCGGGGCGCTGGGGGTGCTCCTGCTGCTACCTAAGGCCAGGCGGCCTTGAACTTACCTGTAAACGCGCACCTTGTGGCTTCCGTCTATTGGGGCGAGAAGGCTCAAACCATCTCAACCGTTCAGGAGGACGTATGAAGTCTTCACTTGCTCTTCTTGCCGGCCTGGGGCTCTTACCGATGGCCCTGGCACAGACCCCCCCGCCCCACACCCCGCCCTCTCCGGCGACGATGGCCCAGCATCAGGTTCAGCGGTATACCACGCTGCTTTCCCTCACTCCGGCTCAAGTCGAACAAGCCACTACCTTCTTTACCACGGAAGCCACGGCACATCAGAACTCAAGAGCCAGCGAACGGACTGCCCACCAGGCTCTGGAAGCGGCCATTAAGGCGAACGATACGGCCACCATTCAATCGACCGCCGCCACCCTGGGCCAAATGGAAGGCGAGACGCTTGCCGCCCACGCCCTTGCCCGGGCCCAGTTCTACGCCATTCTCAACGCCGACCAGAAGGCCAAGTTTGGCGAACTGGAACAGGAACACATAATGGGCGGCCCAGGATTCGGACGGCCGATGCGATAACCCAGCCAATGTGGGCAGCGGTTTCGGCGTAAACTGCTGCCCAGAAGGCACGTCTATGGAAGCATTGGAGCCGCTTATCTACGCTGGAGAGCTTTCACCCGGCCGAAACCGGATGATTGCAGAGCTTGAGGATATAAACACGCTCTGCGCCACCTACCGGTCTCGCATCTATCGTTATGCGCTGCTCTCGCTGAGGGATCCCGACCTGGCGGAAAGTGTAACCCAGGATTGTTTCCTCAAGGCCCATCGGGCACGCGACGAGTTCCGCGGAGACTGCAGCCTGGCCACGTGGCTCACGCGGATCGCGACCAATCTTATTCGCGATGCCACGCGTTCGCGTAAGTTTCAGTTTTGGAAAATGGCGAGCGCCACGGCAGTGGAGGCAGGGGCCGTAGCAGACCGTCTCCGTGCTCCAGGGCTTTCCGCGGAGACGGCCCTGGTCGTCAGGGAGGAACTGGTGAAGATTTGGGATAGCGTGGCGACCCTCCCCGGCAAACAGCGCAGCGTTTTTTTGCTGCGCTTTGTAGACGAGATGGAACTGACCGAGATCGCAGCTGCGATGGGACTGCACGTGGGAACGGTAAAAAGCCACCTGCACCGCGCGCTCGCGGCGGTGCGCAAGACGATGGAGAAAACAAGATGAAAACTCACCATCTGTCAGCCTGGGAGCAGGAAGAATACGTCCTGAATCAAGGGACGGAACAGCAGAGTCCGCAGGTGCTTCGCCACCTTGCCGAATGCGCCGAATGCCGGTCCGCAGTGGCGCGGCTGGAGCATGGCGTGGCCGTCTTCCGTAGCGCAGCCGTGGAATGGAGTTCGGAGTGTCTGGCAACCCGTCCGCAGCAACTGCAATCGGTCTCCACCAAAAGGCTCCCTGCCGTCGCTCTGCGATGGGCCATCGCCGCTATTATTCCCCTGGTGCTGCTCGTCCTTGCGTTCCTTCCGTTCCATTTGACCAGTCCTCGGGTTGCCCATCCGGCTTTGCAACCCAGCGACGATGCGTTGCTGGAGGAAGTAGATGAACAAGTCTCAGAGGCCGTTCCCTCGTCCATGGAGTCGCTGACCCACTTGGTGTCGACACAGAGCAGCGCAGGCTCGGCTGCCGCTGCTCCAGGGAGCAAACACATTGTCCAGACCAATTAATCTCTGGAACAGCAGAACGGTGCGATGGCCTTCGGTTGTGCTGGCGGTGGCTCTGGGATCCGGCGCGGTCCTCTGCCAGGAACCAGCCCCGCCGCCAAATGGACCGGGTCAGGGGATGGGACCGCCCCCCATGGAAGGCCGTCGTCCCCCCATGGAGCGCGCGTTTCACGTGGGTCCCTGGGGGCGCTGGTGGAACAATCCCGAGCTTGCGCAAAAGCTCGGCCTCACCTCAGATCAGCAGAAGAGAATGGAGGCCGTCTTCGCGCAGAGTCGTCCTAACCTGATGGATCTTAGCGCCACCGTGCGAAAAGAGGAGATGGCGATGGAACCGCTGCTCGCGGCGGATCAGCCGGATGAGGGCAAAATCCTGGCTCAGATCGATCGCGTGGCGCAGGCTCGCGCCGAACTCGAAAAAGCAAACGGCCGAATGCTCCTTGGCTTGCGAAGAGTACTCACTCCGGAACAGTGGAAGACCCTCCAGGCAGACGAGCCCCATAGACACTATCCCCGCTTCGGGGCTGGACCGCGAGGGGAACCCGGATCAAATCCCGACGCCCCATCCTCGCCACGTTAATTTGCCTTAGCCGAGCGATCGCAGTCAGGTTCTACGCGACAACAGCTTCTGGTGAACGCAGCCGCCAGGTTGGAGTGACGATATTCACCATTTGTTCGCCCCTGCCAGCCAACGTACCTTCATTCCTGGGGTCCCGCGGTCCAAACGCCGCCGATTGAGTTGAGCTGAGAGAAATTGATCGTAAGATTATCGCGTTTCATGTGCTATGGCGGGAGGAACAATGAGGCTTAGGCACGGTGTGCAGCATGCAGTTGCTTTATTGGATTGCGGGTCCTTCCCCTTCTGAAGTCCCATTCACGTACCGCGCAAGCTCCACTCGGTTGGAAATCCCCAGTTTTTCAAAAACGTGAAACAAAGAGTTCTTTACTGTGCTCTCGCTGATTTTAAGCACGTGCGACACTTCCCGATTGCTCATGCCCACTGCCACTAGCCTGGAGATCTCCTCTTCCCGAGGGCTGAGCAGGGTTCTTCCCGTAACATCAGTCACCCGCAAACTAGGCTTAACTACCCCGTCGAGAATGATTCCGAGGTCGACTCCTCGCAACCATACTTCGCCTTGGCAAACCCGGCTGATACGATTGGCGAGCTGAGACAAGGTTTCATCGCCGTAGACAATCCCTCTAGCGCCCGTTCGGAATGCCTCTATCACGCGGTCGCTACGCTCTTCCTTTGACAGAAACACAAACGGTAGCCCATTGAATCGCGCGCGCAAGCGTTTCGCAACGGAAATGGCGTTGCCGCTCATACTGCTGTCGGAGATGACCACTACCCAGTCTGGATCGTGCGTGAGCAACTCGATTAGCGACTCCAGGTCACTTGCGGACCTTATCTCAAATCCCAGCCGCAGGCTTTCCAAGCCGGCCGTCAGCAGCTCACACTGCAAGATGCTGCTGTCATAAATGACGACTCTGGCGGGAATGGTCAGCATAGGCAGTCTCCCGATCGGTTTCGATTTAAAACCTAAACTTCTGCAGAGGGAGGTTTGTCTTGGCTCACGCAAGTTAAAAGCTGTACTTATGGCCCACCTAGGTTCTAACTTGCTTATAAGACTTTACAACAGCACTCCTCGAAACAAGCACGTTTTTTGGTTCACCTTGAAAGTATAACTTTGGTACCCACCATAGTGATTACGCATATCTCTCCACAGGCTGCATTTCGTGGTACTTACCCAGTATCTATGCGCCCCAGAGCTGGGGAAAAGCACCAGTGAGGCCCTTCCGTTCTAAGATGCAGCCTTGCGCCGATTGCGCCACCTATTGTTACTGGAGGGTAATTGATTGAAGCCGCACAGGGCCTATTCTCTCGGAACAAAAGTTCATCCTAAGCTGAGAAATTAGTTCTATTGCCTGTGACAAGCACTCCCATTAGGTTTGCTGCAGTCCCAGATTCACCTCGCAAAGGCATATCCTTTGCAGCCTCTCATGTTCTCGTCAGAGTTTCCCAAGGGCCAACAACTCCCCTCAAATGCGAAGGCCATCATGTGGCTCACAGGGCGAAGCTATGCGCACCAGTCGGCAATCTCCCGTTCACCCGGCATTCCCAAGGTCCCCCGGACCTTCGGGTCCCCTATGGTATCCCTTGCAGACGCGCTATCAGTGCGAGAAAAGGGTAGACGAGGCGTTGCGCGATCAGGGCTTCGAGTCCTTTGCGCCGATGCAGCTGGAGACCCGGCGATGGAGTGACCGCGTCAAGCAAGTGGAGTCGCCACTCTTCCCGGGTTACACGTTTGTCCGTATGGAAGCGGATCCCAAACTGCTCATCAAGGTGTTGAGGCTCCCCGGCATGGTGCGCTTCGTGACCAATGGGCGTGAGCTCGTTGCCGTGCCGAACACGGAGATCGAAACAGTACGCGCCCTGGTTCGGAGCAAGACCAGCTACGAGCCCGGGCCCTTCCCCGTGGTTGGAGAGAGAATCAGGATCCATGGGGGCTGTCTCGAGGGTGTTGAGGGAGTTCTGACGCAAACGGGTCGCGGTGAAATCGTAATCGCTGTTGGCGCAATCCAGAGATCCCTGAAGGTTCCGCTGTGCAGCTATCGGGTGGAGCGGCTGTTGTCGAAGGAATCCCACTCGTCAGCTATATAGCTAGTCTGCAGCATCGTGTTTTCTTGCCCTTACTCGTATAGCAGGTCTGCAATCCATCCGCCCGGAATATAGCCGAACCGACTACGATGCTCGGTTGTTTCCAGAGCACGATTCTCGCAAAGTCGCTTTACTTTCGCCTAAAACCTAGAACTTTCGGCTGGACTTGACACGACCCTCCGCACCATCGGTGCGATGCTCCTAAGAAAAGGCGCGGTACGAGCCAACCACATGCCTTTAGCTATTGCTTGATCACGAAGCAAGTGCTCTGCCCCATTCCCCACCACCACCGTGTACGGGTAGTCACTGTACAACGGGAAGGACACGAGTATTATGCCAATTGCCACAACAGACAATGCTCAGCCTATCGTCGTTCGGGAAATACGTACCGTATTAGCCGACATAGTTGCCGCCTTCTTTCGCAATAGGCGCGCGATTGTAGCGGCTGTTCTGATATTCATTGTGCTGGCCACGGGCCTAATTGTCGCGGCCAGTAATAAATACGAGTCACGTATGGTATTCCTCGTGCGAAATGAAGGTGCGGCCTTCGCAATTACTTCGTTCGAAGATCACGCGCCACCTCAGCTTCTGCCGACAAACGAAACACAACTCGGGACTGAGATAGAACTTCTGTCGGGAATCGAGCTTCATCGCCAAGTCATCTCCGCATTGCATCCGGGGCTGCGGGGCAAAGCGATAGAACATGAGGTGCTGACTTTCGAGAAGCATCTGAAGATGCTACCGATTCCAAAGACAACTATGATTGCTGTCTCCTATGCGGGTAAGTCCCCAGAGGAGGCTAACGCCACACTAGCTACCTTGAGTAAACTGTATCTTACCTATCGTACGCGAGTTAGAGGAAGCGAGGGTGCGTATGCGTTCTTTAACCAGGAGGCGAGGCGTTACTACGGAAAGCTGCAGGACGATCAGGGTAAACTTGCCGACTTCAACAGAAATTACCAGGTTGCGCAATTGGCTGAAGAAAAGGATGTGGTTGCTCATAGATTGTCCGACTCCCGTGCTGTCCTGTACGAAAATGAGGCCGCAACGCAAGAGGCCGAGAAGAAGATTCAGATAATGGCTTGGAAGCGGGGAACCCTTGCCCCGCGCATAATCACCCAGCAGCGGGAATTACCTGATCAGAATGGGTCGGATCGACTGAACTCGGTTTTAGTGGACCTGCAAAACGAGAGGGTCGGACTGCTGACTAAATACCATCCTACTGATCGTCATGTGCAGGAAGTGGATGATAAGATCACAAACATCCGAGAGGCCCTGAAGCGAGCACAACAGTCTAAATCCACAGAAGTACAAAGCGACCTCAACCCGCTTCGCCAAACCATCGAAACTGACCTGGAACAGGCGCGATTTCGTGATGCGGGCTTGCACGCACGGGAACGAAGCCTTACCGAGCAGGTCGAGGCGTATGATGCCAGACTTCAGCAGCTCAATCAGATCACCGGTCAGTACCAGGATCTTGCCAGGAACGTCAAGGAAGACGAAGCCAATTACGATCTGTATTCCAAGAAACGTGAGCAGGCTCGGATCGATCGAACCCTTGATAACGATAAGATCGCCAATGTACGTCAAGTGTCCGGTCCGGCAATAGTTCCTCAAAGAAAACTTCAGCTGGTGTCGAGTATCTGCGTTGTCTATATCTTCGGAACCTTACTGATTGTCGGCTCTGGCATTCTTGCGGGGCTATGGAGTCCGCGATTCTACTCGCCATGGGAGCTGGAGGCAGCGGCTGACGCGCTCGTTCTGGCGACCATTCCGATGCTGACACAAGAAACACTTCGATGGGCGCTGCCTGGCCCGACCGTTGAAGCGCCTCTATTGAACTTGAAAGCGAGCAACTCGGCGCCTCAGAGTCTCTTTCCAAGAATCCTGGGTCGGGGCCGTTCAGCTCAACTATTCGAATCTCAGGACCGCTGTGCCAGCGCGAACCACAGGGAATCCTCGCAGCCCAATAATGCTTATTTGCCGCTCATCGGGAAGCTGCGTACGATCGAACCTGCTTATCCGGCGGGGGGCGCTGTATTCGCCGTTACGGCTTGCACCCGCGGAGAGGGTGTGACCCACTTTGTGCGGGCTCTGGGGACGGAATTGGCCAATTACACGGGGAAGAGCGTGGCTGTTGTGGACGCTCCGGATACCTATGAGTGTGACCGCCCCTGCACAGACCTCGCCCCGCACCAGCTTCAGGCCAGATCGACCGGGGGTGGTGAAGAAGTCCTTAAGCATTGGTTTCGACAACTGAGGGCGGCGCACGATTATGTTCTTATCGACTGTCCGTCGCTAAGTGCCAGTCGGGCAGCTGCGGTTCTAGGTCCGCAAAGTGACGGTGTATTGCTTGTTGTGGGAGCTGGCGACGCAACTCGGATCCAGCTTCGTGGCGGCCTCACCATGCTATCGCGTGCCTCTGTGCCTGTCATTGGCCTGGCGCTTAACAAGCGACGTTATCCGGTTCCGTATGCAATCTACAGCCGTCTTTAATACTCTGAGGAACAGCATGAGACACTTTGTTATTACGACAGCACTGTTAGCATTTGTAAGTACGGTGTTCGGCCAGCAGCCCCAACTTGCCTCTCGAGATCAAGCCTATAGGTTGCAGCCGAGTGATGTATTAGAGGTCGAATATGAGTTCACACCTGAATATAACCAGGCCGCCGCGGTAGAACCGGATGGCACGGTGAGACTGAAGGTCGTCGGTTCTGTTAAAGTTGGCGGTTTGAGCCTGGACGAAGCTACGGCCGCCATTACTGCGAAGGCCTCCGTTCCGCTTAACTCTCCAGTGGTGACATTGACACTGAAGGAGTACGTGAAGCCGCACTTTACTGTCTATGGCGAGGTGGCCCGGCCGGGAATATACGATATACACGGAAAAGTGACGCTACTCCAGGCGGTAGCCATGAGTGGGGGTGTCAAGGATATCTCCAAGGAAAGCAAGGTATTGCTGGTTCGACAAGTCAATGCCGAGTTTGCGGAGGTTAAGGTGATAAATACTAAGTTTCTGAGTTCCGCGAAAGGTGTACAAGAGGACGTCGCCCTACAGGCTAACGATATGGTGATCGTTCCCAAGAACCTCCTGGGCAAGGTCGAGCCTTACGTTCGGGTTGCCTCACAGGGTCTTACCAGCCTCTACGGTGTACAAGTATTTAAATGAAACCCAAGGCCATCTCGCTCATCGTCGCTACTCGATGGAGAACACACGAACTAAGAAGGTTTCTGGATTCGCTGGATATCCAAACGTATAAGCGGTTCGACATTTTTGTCGTGGATCAAAATGACGACGACCGCCTCCAATCGCTTCTGCAGGAGTACGAATCGCGCCTTTCAATAACTCATGTACGTTCCAGCGCTTTTGGCAAAGCGGCGGCGAATAATGCAGGGCTTAGGATTTGCGATGGCGAGTTTGTTGCATTCCCCGATGACGATTGTTGGTATGCGCCGGACCTGCTACACCGTGTCGTCGACATGTTTGAGGCGCATCCTGAATGGCATGGCATAACCGGCTGCGAGGCTTCTGCAGGCCCGTTGTTAAAGAGCGGCCGCTTCGACCAAGAGGCTGGCCAGGTGACTCGACGCAACATTTTTCGTCGCCACATCTCATTCGCAATGTTCTTCCGGCGTGCCGATCTCGGCGGCCTCTTCTATGATGAACGCCTTGGCATAGGGGCGGAAACGATCTGGGGCTCAGGTGAGGAAACAGAATTTTTGCTTCAAACCATGAAGCGTGGATGCTTCGTTCAATATGAGCCATCCGTGGCGGTCTTTCACCCAGACTGGGGTCAGGGTCCATATACCATGACGGCCATAAAAAAGGCGCGGCGCTACGGCATGGGCATGGGTCGCATACTGCATGCTCATGATTTTTCCGCATCGGTGACCCTCAAGTATCTCTACCGCCCGCTTCTGGGAGGTGCTTACACCCTGATGCTTGGAAGGGCTGGAAAAGCTGTCTATCACTGGTCTGTGTTCGTGGGACGCGCGACGGGCTGGATCGTCAGCCTCATATCGAGTTATGACCGGGCGGGAAGGGCGGTCCCGAGGCTAAGCGCGAAGTGAATCCCCAGTGAAGAATACGTGCAACAGACTCTTCAGGAACAAGATAGCCCGTAATGCGGCGTCGCTCTATGTTGTCCAGGCATGCCGCAAACTTGTTCCGCTATTTACAATCCCGTATCTTGCGCGAGTACTCGGACCTTCAGGCTGGGGCGACGTGGCCTTCACCCTTTCGATGGGAGATTTCATAGCGCTCTTCGCGGAGTTTGGATTTCTACTCTCTGCTACCCGCGAGATAGCGCAAAACAGGCACTCCGCCGAGGATTGCGGGCGGATTGCCGGCGGAACATTAGGCGCGCAATCGGTACTGTCAATACTTGGCATACTGGTGGCATGTGCGGTTTCAACACAGGTTCCGCTCCTGCGCTCGCATCCGAAATTACTTTGTGCAGGTCTCATCTACGGAGTGGCCCAGGGCATGGCGCCGCTTTGGTTATTTCAGGGTTTTGAGCGCATGACCCTGGCTGCATCTCTCGAGGTCCCGAGCAAGTTATCGACCCTTGTAGCAATCTTCCTGTTTGTACATACCCGGGGCGACGAGTGGAAAGTCCTGGTGTTTCAGAGCTTCACACCGATGGTCACCACAGTTGTTGGTATCTGGTTGGCACATCGCCTTGTCAGCTTTAGCAGGCCGACATTTGCCACGATCTGGCGCGCCCTCCGGGCGGGCTGGCCGATGTTTTTGTTGCGCAGCGGAGCCGCAACCTACAGTACGGGAAATGTCTTGATTCTAGGCATGTTTGCTCCTGCGCCCATTGTTGGATACTACGCTGCTGCAGAGAAGCTTTCGAAGGCGATCTGTGGACTGTTAGTGCCAATTCGGGATGCCTTCTATCCGCGACTTAGTCAATTGGCGGCGCACTCACCCAGGGAGAATGAGCGTCTGACCAGGATAAGTGCGCTTATCGAGACTGCCTGCGGACTGGTTCTGTCAGTAATGACCGGGCTGGGGGCAAGCATGATTATAAAAAGCGTATTCGGTAACACATTCGCGGGTGCTGTCCCGATCCTGCAGATTTTTGCCGCGCTTCCTTTCATCGTGTCTCTTACCGATGCAATCGGTTTTCAGTCTCTGCTGCCTGCTGGAAAAGAAGGGCTCATAATGAGGGCCGTCGTAGCCGGAGGGCTGGTCAACCTCGCCTTTGCACTGCTGCTCGCGCCGCGGTTCCTGGGCAATGGCATGGCAATCTCAGTTGTTATCGCAGAAACAGCAGTGTGCGGAATATTGGTCCGGATCGTCGGACGAACAACAAGACTGTTCCAGAGACAAGAACCCGACCAGGTCGATGTAAGCTTTGCGACGACGATGATTGACGTACCGACGAGGACCAGCGAGTGACGAGTCACCAACAAATGGTTGCCGAAGCAAACAAAGTGCGGGCGGTGTGGTGGCTTAATCCGGCTATCGCGTTCGGTATGCCGGCGGTTGCTGCTGGATGTGCCGCCTATGTTACGGGATCTGGTGATTATCTGTACTTTTGGCGAACGCCGAAATACTTCGATCTCTCCTGTCTCGGGCTCTTGTTAGCAGCTGTCCTCATCTTTGGGTGTGGATGTTTATTTGGTGCCGCGAGGCGCAGTAATAGCGGCCGCCGCCGGCCTTCGGGGGATTGGAAGTTGGCTGTACCGTGGCGCTCGGTACGATTGATTTTCACAATCAGCTTCATCCTTACCGTTCTCGCTTATAGCGTCTGGTTTGCAGTCGGCATCAAGAACGGACTGAACCTGAGACTCATCTTGGACATACTCCATCGAGCCAGCGATGCAAACTACGACCTTCGCAAGGAGTACTTCAAAACCATACCTGGCGTGACGACCGCAACTCAATTTGGGCTCACTGTAATTGTACTGGGGATACCGCTTGGGGTCGCTAGGGGCTGGCGCCCTGTGAGGTGGCAATTGCTAGCCGTGTTTGTCCTCGGTCTGGTGAGAGCACTCCTCAACAGTGAAAGATTAGCTGTGATCGAGCTTCTGGTCCCACTCGTAGTGTCTTTCATCTGGCTTCGGCCAGCGGCAGGCCGGCTGCTGCGCTTCCTGACGCAGCTTGCTCCGGTTGTGGCAGCGGCTTTTCTCTATTTCTTCTTTGCGGCCGGGGAGTACTTCAGATCGTGGTCCAGTTTCTACGCAAATCGTGAATCCTCCTTCTGGGGCTTCATCGCGCTGCGGCTTATGGGCTATTACACCACGGCGCTCAATAATGGAGCGCTATTGTTGGCGAGCAAAGAATCACTCTCCCTGCATATGCCGCTCGCGACGTTGAGCGCTTTTTGGCGATTTCCCATCCTGAAAGACGTACTTCCAGTATTGTTTCCAGCGTTCGACTTTGCACCGAGTGTCCCGGATGTGAACTACGTCAATCTCCTGACAACGAGTGCCAATCCGGAATTCAACAATCCGAGTGGGATTTTTGCCCCCGTCGTAGACTACGGCGTTGCGGGAGGTTTGCTTTACTGGTTTTTGTGCGGGCTGATCTGCGGGTATTTGTATAAAGAATTTAAATTACGCAGTATCGCGGGCATCTTTCTGTATCCGCCCCTGTTTATAGGTCTGATTGAGGCGTCGCGGGTACTCTACTGGGCCGACGGAAGATTCTTCCCAGGAATGTTTTTATTGCTCGTCAGTGTGCTTTTAGTGTTCCAAAATCCTCGTACGCCTTCTTCGAGGAGCAATGCCGTGCTGGTTGCTGAGACGGTGCCAATGCAATAGATCGCAGAGTCCGAAAAAGTTCATCCTTCGCTGTGAGTTGAGGCCAAGTCGGCACACCCTTTGTCAGACTAGACGGCGCGTTAGAAGTGAGCCTTCCTGTACTGCACGGATGTATTAACCAAACAAAGATTGAGTGTGACCCGGCTGCTGCCGTCCTAATACAAGGCTCGCGGAAATTGAAGTGTGTGTTATGAAGAACCGAAGGTCGTAGTTCGTAAGCACGACTACGAGGAAAGCTACCTTTGAGGTGACGTTGTGCAAAATGCTGAAATGAACGGAACAGGAACTGCTGTATTTGCCAGACAGGAATCACTGCCACGGGTCCCAGGGGCCGGAGCTATGCCACTGCTCAGTGCCCAACGGCCGTTGTGGGTTGGCCAGCAGCTTGATCCGGATAGCCGGGCGTTTAATATCGGCCAATACACTGAGATTACGGGTGATCTCGACCTTGAGGTGTTTCAGGAAGCGGCGGCGGCCTGCCTTGCCGAGACCGAGACGTTGCATTTGTGCTTGCTCACCGACGCTGGCGGCATCTATCAGGTGGTTGGCTCCGTAGCCGGTTCCGCATTGCAAATGATCGACCTTAGTTGGGAGCGAGATCCGAATGCGTCGGCCATGTCGTGGATGCAGCGCGATCTCAATCGACCATTCGATCTGGCCTCAGGTCGCTGCTATTCATGGGCGCTGCTCCAGCTTGGACCCACGCGGTTCTTCTTCTGCCAGATTTACCATCATCTGGTCATCGACGGCCTCGGCGGTGCACTTGTGTTACAGCGGCTGCGCGCTCTCTACGAAGCGAACAAGGCCGCCGTGGCGGCGCGTCGCATTACCGCGGCTCCATTCGCCCGTCTCAGCGAGTCTGAGGAGGAGTACCGGCTGTCACCCCAACGCACAAGTGACCGGGAATACTGGATGCAGCAGCTTGTAGACTGCCCAAAGCTGGTTTCCCTTTCCAATTGCAGAGTCGCAAGTACGAGATGGCAAGGCTGCCGGGAAACGGTCTGGCTGCCTGCAGAAACAGTGGACGCTCTGATGCAACTGGCAGCGAAGCTTGAGCTTAGCTTGCCCAGAACAATCGTTGGCTCCATCGCGATCATCATGCACCGTTTGACAAGCGCCCACGATTTTCTTGTCGGCCTGGTTGTGACCGGGCGAAGCAAACCCTTCCGTAACATGCCCGCCTGTCTGGTGAACGTCGTGCCGATACGCTGCCGTTTCTCGCAGGGGACAGGAATGGAAGCCGCCATCAGGGATGCGGCACTTACGATGGGGAACGCTTTGTCGCATCCACTCTACCGGATGGAGGACATTCGTGAGGATCTCGGTCTGCGGCCGAATGATCCACACTTGCTGGGGCTCAGGATCAATCTCATGCCGTTCCGCTCGGACTCCCACGGCGGCTTGAACTGGACAAACCACAATCTATCCATCGGGCCAATCGAAGATTTGTCCTTGTCCATTTATGACAGGGCCGAAGATGGAGGGCTGCGGATCGACTTTGATGGTAACTCCGATCGCTACGATTCGAAGGAGCTGTCGGACATTGCGGGACGTTTCAAAGCGTTGTTGCAATGGATCGCGATGGCACCCGCGACGGCAGACGTTCAGGACGCGCCGATTCTGGATGCCCGCCACCGTTGGCAAGTAATCGAAGGCTTTAATCAGACCAGCAAGGGCATCGCGGCAGAGTGCTTACCAGACATGTTTGAAGCACAGGTAGACCGAACGCCCAACCGAACAGCGCTCGCCTTTCAAAATTCGCAGTTCACCTATGCGGAACTTGATCTTGCGGCAAACCGCCTTGCACGCTGCCTGACTTCCCGGGGCATCGGACCGGAAAGCGTCGTTGCCTTACTCGTGCCTCGTTCGCCCGAGATGGTGATTGCGTTGCTCGGCATAACGAAGGCTGGAGCGGCATACCTCCCTTTAGATCCGGAGCATCCGCCTGCCCGCTTGCACTATATGCTGCAAGACAGTGGCGCACGTCTGGCAGTTACAACCAGCACGGTGCGAGACCGGCTTGAGCTTCCCTTGGATGCACGGTCGGTTGTTATTGACGATGATGTGGTCAGGCAAGAGCTTGAAAGCCTGCCTTGTGATCGGCTAACCAACATCGACCGCGTGCAGCCGCTGACCCCGAACAACCTGCATAATGTAATTTACACTTCAGGGTCTACCGGCAAGCCAAAGGGCGTTGCCCTGGAGCATCGCAGCTTCAGTATCTTCATAAAGGCGTTGCTCTCGCGTGTGACCATGCGCCCGGAAGAAAGGATGATGGCCGTCTCAACTATCTGCTTTGACATCGCTGGAGTGGACCTGTTTTTACCCCTTCTGCAAGGTGCCTCGGTGGAGATATTAGGCAGCCTCGAAAGCCGCGATCCGGTGAGTGTCGTGGCGGCGGTAGCCAGGTCGAAGGCCAGCGTGGTTCAGGCGACGCCAACGTTCTGGCGTGCTCTGGTCGCCTGCAACATGCCGCGGACGGTGCGAGTACTCACCGGAGGCGAGGCGTTGGCAGCCGATCTGGTACCCCAACTCCTTCAATTCTCTGAGGCATTCAACCTATACGGGCCCACTGAGACCACAGTCTATTCTTCCTGGCACCGCATAACACCCCGGGATGTGAACAATACCCCTGTGGTGACGGTAGGCCGTCCTCTAGACGAACAACAGTTCTACATCCTTGATGCGAATCGGTCACCCGTTCCGGTAGGCGTCCCCGGCGAACTATATATTGCCGGCGCTGGTTTAGCCCGCGGCTATCTACACCGGCCTGAATTGACGGCTGAGCGTTTCCTAGCTTGCCCGTTCGGCATCACAGGCAGGCTTATGTACCGCACAGGAGACCTTGCAAAATGGCGTGAGGACGGGGAGGTGGATTTTATCGGCCGAGCCGACCACCAGGTAAAGATTCGAGGGTTCCGAATAGAACCTGGCGAAATCGAGGCCACACTCTTGCGACGGGTACCTGCGATCAAGGAGTGTGTGATTGCAGCCCGCCAAAACCAGGGTCAGGCCCAACTGGTCGCGTACTACGTGAGTGTTCCCGGAGCGAACTTTCCGGAGACTCGCGAGATGCGTGCAATGCTTGCGGAATCCCTGCCTGACTACATGGTTCCAGCTGTTTTTGTCCGGCTCGACCGCATGCCGACTACGCCTACCGGAAAACTCGATCGAAAGGCCTTACCAGAGCCGGAAGAGATCGCCAACGATAAGTTATTTCGCCCACCCGTTGGAGCCATGGAGTCTGTGATCTGCAAAATCTTTGAGGAGATGACAGGCGCTCCACGGGTAGGTCTCGACGACGACTTTTTCCAAATCGGCGGCCATTCCCTTGCTGCCGTACTGTGTGTTCATCGTTTGCAGCGTGAGTTCAATCGTGAGGTCACCTTGCGTCAGCTTTTCAGCGCCCCCACCCCAGAGGCCTTGGCGAGGTCTCTATCGAATTGCGGGGAGGCCAGGCTGGTGCAGAAAAAGCCATCCAACCACGCCAGTCCCACGATATTCCTGCTGCCCGGCATGGGCGGCGACGAGCCGCGGCTGGTGCGCTTTCGCATGGAATGCGAAGGTGTAGCCAGGATTGTCGCATTGGAATATCCCGACTGGACGCAGTTACTCGATCGGGATGGAGGCATGGAGGTCCTCGTGCGCCATCTCCTTCGACAGATAGAAGAAGAGGCACCCACGGGTCCTGTCTGGCTTCTTGGTTACTCGATGGGTGGGTACTGTGCACATGCCGTTGCATTACATTTCAAAACAGTTGGACGCGAGGTCGCTTTTGTTGGATTGCTGGATACACGAGCGATGCCGTCACCATACGTTGTTTTGTCTGCAGAACTCCAGGATGGAGCAACGCCGATTCAGGAACTGTGGCAGATTATTCAAGATACAGCCCGGCTCTTCCGGGCGATTCCTCAGCGGGCTGTGGCGAAAGTTTTGGCCTTAACCATTGTACGGCGACTAACCAGTCCATGGGCTCGGCCGGCTCTCTCGATTGCCGCTCGCTTCCGTCATGCGCGGCTGCCGGTGAGGTTTAACTACTACCTACACCACTACTTCAATGAGGCTAGACAGGTGGCAGCCGTAAAATCATGGCATCGGACCGTGAATGAAGCACCCGTTCCACTTTCGATTCCGGCATTTCTTTTCCGATCTGAGGCTCATCTGCCGGGTGATCCCGCCGACCTCGGCTGGGAACGCCACTTTCCCAAGATAGGGATTGTGAGCCTCCCAGGCACTCACGAGACCATGCTCGATCCACCAAATCTTAAGACCTTATGCAATCGAACTCGAGTTGTCATTGATACGCTCTATGCTAGTGCGCTTCCTCCGGCGCCGTCGTATCAAACACCAGAAGGTCAGATGCTACCGGGCGCACTCTCGATACAAAACACCTAATGATCAATTAGTGCTTGCAAGTGCGATAAAACCACGTCGCGCTGCACTGGGCCGGCGGAGATTCTTTCCCGCAATGTCACTGTTGGGTCATTAGCGTGTTGTTTGTAATTAGACAGCACGCTCGGCTCAACGTTCGCCATCCCGGGTGAACGGCGGGGATGACTGAAAGCTAAAAACGAATTGAAGGAAGTCACGATCTCTCTGTTCTGGCGCGATAGGAGCACTCCAGGCACGGCCTTCTCAAGAAGCGTTTCTTAAAACATAAGCACACCGGTGTCGTGCATTACCGATAAGGAGTTGCGAAATGCAACAACTGACCGAACTAGTCCGCAGCCACATATTGGATTCGGCGAAAGTGAAGCAGAGCCTCGCGGAAACGCACGCCGAACCGATCGCGAGGTTAGCGGCCACAATGGCGAAAGCCTTCTTCAAGGGCAACAAAGTTCTGCTTTGCGGTAACGGCGGCAGCGCGGGTGATGCCCAGCATATTGCGGCTGAGTTTGTGGGGCGCTTCCGGCGGGAGCGCATGGCGCTGCCGTCCATTGCTTTGACCGCGAACGGGCCGGCCATGACGGCTATAGCAAATGACTACGGTTACGACTATGTGTTTGAGCGCCAGGTGCGTGCGCTGGCCAGACCGGGTGATGTGTTCATCGGAATAACGACGAGCGGCTGCTCCACCAACGTGGTGGCGGCCGCAAGGGCAGCAAAGTCTCTGGGGCTCAGCACCGCTTCGCTTACGGGCAGTGCGCCCTCGCCCCTGAGCGAAATTTGTGACATACATCTGCCCGTTGCGTCGAACGTCACGGCGCGGGTGCAGGAAGCGCACATCCTCATGTGTCATGTTGCCTGTGAGATGGTGGACGAACTGTTGGTTCCTTCCGGCCAGCCGCAGACCGCTTTCGAGCGCCCCGCCCTACCGAAGTTTACGACGCTCGTGGATCTGCTTGCAGTACGGGATCTGTGGAGGAGGTTGGGGCTCAAGGTCGTCTGGACGAACGGCTGCTTTGATCTGATGCATGTCGGGCATGTACGGAATCTGCAAGCGGCGAAGGCGCTTGGAGACATCCTGGTCGTGGGCGTTAATAGCGACGAGAGTGTGCGCGCGATCAAGGGCGAGATGCGGCCCGTCGTGCATGACCAAGACCGCGCCGAACTGGTTTCCGTGCTTGATTGTGTGGATTACGTAGTGATCTTCAACGATCCCGATCCAATGCGCGCTATTGCGGCGCTTAAGCCTGATGTACACACCAAGGGTGCGGAGTACAGCGGCGGGGTCCGGCCCATGCCAGAACGTGACATCGTTCTCGGGTATGGGGGTTCCGTCGAGTATCTGTCGTTAGTTTCAGATTATTCGACCAGCAGTTTGATCGAACGCATCATGGCCCTCACATCAGGGGTGCGATGAAAACTCTTGTTTCAATTGAAGAGCGATTTGGATCCGCTTCCGCGGTAGCGGAATCGATCACCTCGGTCCTCTTTACGACGCCAGTGCGCCTCTCGGCTGGCTATTTCCGGCGATTGCAGGGATGTCCGGAAATGGCGAGAGAATTTGACCCGCGTACCGTCAAATCGATCCTGCTTACACGAGTCGATGGATTGGGCGATTTGGTTTTATTCTCGTCCTTTGTCCGGGAGGTTCGTGGGCTCTGGCCGCAGGCGCACATCACGCTCGTGGTGGACCAGCGGTTCGCGTCGCTTGTCGAGCAATGTCCCTATGTGGACGAGGTCATCGGCTTTAGCGAGCGCGGCTCCAAGTATGCACGCCTGTTTACTGGGCCGCGGCGCGCTTATAAGTTGGCGATGCAACGGTTATGGCAGCGCCGGTTTGATCTTGCGATAAGTCCGCGATGGGATTCCGATACTCGGCACGCAGCTGTCCTGGGTTTCCTAAGCCTGCCCAGGCACCACTTCGGCTTTTCAGCGATGGTCAGCCGTCGCAAGCGTGCTCTTAATTACGGGATCAATGCGCTGTTTACACACCTGGCGCCAAGCACACCCGGCGATCGTCATGAGATCGAGCGCAATGCCGAGATGCTGGCGGCGCTCGGTGGCAATCCTGCCCGAATCCGTAACCTTGAGCTGTGGCTCTCAGATAGCGATCGATTTTATGCGCGCCAGTGTTTGCTAGAGTACCGTGTAACGGCGCAGCAGCCGCTCATTTGCCTGGGTATTGGGGCCACAGAAGCCAAGCGCCGATGGCCCATCGAGCGTTTTTCGGCGCTGGCGAAGTGGCTGGTGGAAACATACGGCGCAATGATTCTGGTCGTCGGCGATTCGCTGGACGCATGTATCGCCGAACGCATGCGGCCATTTGTCGGACCGGCAATGATTAATAGGGCCGGTGCTTGCACCGTACGGCAATCTGCGGCACTCTTGTCGTTCTGTCATGCCTTCATCGGCAATGATAGCGGGCCGATGCATTTGGCGGCGGCTTCCGACGTCCCTGTCATAGAACTGTCGTGTCATCCGAAAACCGCTTCCCCGGGCCACATCAACTCGCCGCAACGATATGCGCCTTTGTCGGCATGGGCACGGGTGATGCAGCCGTCGCCCTTTTCAGAAGAATGTCACACGGGTTGCAATGACGCACAAGCGCACTGCATTCTCAACCTGCATTTGAACGATGTCAAACAAGTATCCAACGAATTGATGGAGGGCTGGTTGCAAGACGGCAAAAATGTAGCGGTCGCAAGAGGCTAAACCGTATGCTGAAAAATCATCCTTTATTTGAAGTTCCGGCTTTACGGTCGGAGTCGACCGAAAGCATCGTCGACTCCTTCGCCGGCAAGCGCATTCTGGTGGTCGGCGATCTGATGCTCGATGAATATCTGATCGGTGAAGTACTGCGCATATCCCCGGAGGCTCCTGTGCCAGTGGTCGACATCACGCACCGTGCACACGCCCCCGGCGGCGCTTCGAATGTCGCGGCGAATATCGCCAGCCTGGGCGGCCAGCCGACTTTGTTGGGCGTGGTTGGGCAGGACGAGAACGCCGGTTGCCTTAAGACGGTATTGACGTCGCTGAATGTCGGAACGGATGCCATCATCACGGCCTCTGACCGACCGACCACTACCAAGACACGCATCATATCGGGACAGCAGCAAATCGTCCGCATTGACCGCGAAGTGAAGAAGCCGATCTCGGGGGCTCTGGCGGAGGAGGTGCTTGCAACCTTCACGGCAGCGCTCGAGACGGCTGATGCCTGCATTCTCTCCGATTACGCGAAAGGCCTGCTGACACCTTCAATCTGCCGCCAGATGGTTATGCGCGCACGCAAACGGGGAAAGACCGTCGTGGTGGATCCGAAAGGTACAGATTTCAACAAGTACGCAGGATGTACGGTGATGACGCCGAATCTTCAGGAAACCGGGATCGCCGCCAATGTTTTCATTCAAAGTGATGGGGATCTGTATATCGCAGCGGACCGGCTGTGCGCCATTCTTGGTACAGACACAGCTTTGCTGGTCACCCGCGGCGCAGACGGAATGACATTGTTCCGGAATGGGCAATCAGTCATTCACATAGCGGCGCTGGCTCATGAAGTATTCGACGTTACGGGCGCTGGGGACACGGTCAGCAGCACACTTACGCTGGCGCTGGCGTGTGGTGCATTCATGAACGAGGCGATTTTACTGTCAAACCTGGCGGCGAGCATCGCCGTGCAAAAAATAGGTACGGCTACCGTATCCACAGCAGAACTCCGCGAGGCGTTGCAATCGAACGGCAACGGAGCCCCCGTGAAGGCCAAAACGTTTGCCGCGGCGTCCCGGTCGTATCTTGCTGTTCCGAATCAAACGCAATTGATGTAATGCCAAATTGCTATTGGTTATCGCAATCGCACGAACGTTCCGGAGGAAGGACTTGAATTGAGGCCGGCCGGAACGGGATAGACCTGTTACCAACTGGAAGAGGAATGCGCTTAGGCGCGAGGAAAGATCATGACAAAGCCATCTAACGCGCGTTCGCTGCTTACCGCGGCTGACAGTTTGATCGCGTTGGCGCTCGCAGTCGGCGCGGCCATTTGGGCCAATCAACCGCGCATGCCTCAAGGCGGCTTACGCGAATTCCTCGAGATGCGGATCACTGCCTCGAACGCCTCGTTTGCAATAGTCTTTGCTGTTCTTTGGCGGCAATGTATGGAAGCGCTTGGTCTCTATCGCCGTTTTGCCGAGTTGCTCCGTCCCACGCTGACAACCACTGCGGGCGTTGGAATCATGACCGCACTGCTCGCGCTTTACCTTGTGGCCAGGCGTGCCGAGGGGCCCATTCCAGAGACTCTCGTAACTTTCTTCATCGTAGCTTTTACCTATGAGATGGCTCGTATCTTCTTTTCCAATCCGCGCCTGCGCTGGACGATCGGTGATCCCGAGCAGGTTGTTATCGTGGGCAGCGGACGCCGGGCGGCCAAGGCGTGGCGAGAGCTTCGCATCCAGCATCATACGGGCAAATGCCTACTCGGCTTCGTGGATGACCGCGACGCCGAGATCATGCCACCGGATATCGCGGGTCGCCTTCTTGGCCGTATTGACGACCTCCCCGATTATCTACTTCGCAATGCGGTGGACGAGCTTATCGTGGCCGCGCCTGCACGTTCTTGTTATGACATGATCCAACGCGCCATAGCGATGGCAGAAGCGGCGGGTGTTCGTGTGGTTTGCCTCAACGACGTCTATACCCTCGTGCACGACCGAAAACTCCGCAAGCGCGCCGCCATGTTCGCGGAGCTTGTGCCCAAGGACGAGGCGCACCTCTTCGCTGAAGCCATCAAGCGCGTGCTCGATGTGGTACTCGCCATTACTAGCCTGGTGCTGTTGGCGCCCTTGTTCTTCATCATTGCGGTGGCCATCAAACTCACCAGCTCTGGGCCCGTCTTCTTCCTGCAGGAGCGGTATGGCTGGCGTCGCCGCCGGTTTCGTATGTGGAAATTTCGCAGCATGGTGCGGAACGCTCCAGAATTGATGACCCTCCTGGAAAAGCAAAACGAAGCCCGCGGACCAATCTTCAAGATTACAAATGACCCGCGTGTCACTCCTCTCGGTCGCTTCCTTCGCAGGACTTCACTCGACGAACTACCGCAGTTATGGAATGTGCTGCTTGGCGACATGTCACTTGTCGGCCCGCGGCCGATGAGCGTGCGTGACGTCTCGCTCTTCAATCAGGCGCAGCTGATGAGGCGGTTTAGCGTTCGGCCGGGAATTACCGGAAGCTGGCAGATTACCGCGCGCGGTTCCTTAAGCTTCGATCAGTGGATCGCGCTCGATTTTGCTTACATTGACGATTGGTCCCTTGGACTAGATATAAAAATCCTTGCCCTAACCCTACCTGCCGTGCTCAGACGGTCTGGCGCCGCTTAGCCCTTTTTGGGGAGGCTCATTATGAAGATTGCTGTCGTCCACGATTATTTCACTCAGCTGGGTGGTGCCGAAAAGGTCACCGAAGAGTTGATGCGCCTGCTCCCTGGCGCCGCGCTCCATTCGACGGTCGCTTTGCCGAACCGCCTGCCGCCGGGTCTTATTGACGTGCCGATCACGACGTCTTGGATGCAAAGGCTGCCCGGGATGCACCGGCATTACCGCCTCTACTTCCTCCTCTATCCGTTGGCCGTCCCTTCGCTCGATCTTTCCGGCTTTGACTTAGTCCTCTCCAGTTCCTCGGGATACGCCAAGGGCGTGCACACCGACCGTGACGCAATCCATGTCTGCTATTGCCACACGCCGATGCGCTGGGCGTGGAGCTTTGAGAGTTACTCGGCGCGCGAGCAGATGGGAGCAGCGAAACGCTTGCTTCTCCCACACCTCGTTCGTGGGCTTCGCCAGTGGGATATAGGCGCCTCGCGTCAGCCCGATCACTTCATCGCCAATTCTCGAACTGTGGCCAAGCGCATCCGGGGCGCTTACGGGCGTATCGCAGAGGTCATTCACCCGCCCATCGATTTGAGCCGCTTCCGACCCGCAGCACAACAGGACGACTACTATATTGTTCTCGCACGACTGGTTTCTTACAAGCGCATCGACCTTGCCGTGCAGGCCTGTTCGCAGCTAGGACGCCGGCTGCTGGTCATTGGCGACGGGCCCGACCGGGAACGCCTCATGGCTATTGCGGGCAAAACCGTCTCCTTCTTAGGACACCTTTCTGATGCAGAAGTTGAGCACCACGCCGCACGCTGCCGCGCGCTTATCTTTCCTGGTGAAGAAGACTTCGGCATGGCGCCCCTCGAGATCGCCGCCGCTGGCCGGCCTACCATCGCCTACCGTGCAGGGGGCGCTGTCGAGACAATCATAGAAGGGGTCACAGGCGTCTTCTTTGATCGCCCTGAGCCTACAGATCTCGCCGCCGCGATAACGCGCTCTGAGCACATCGGGTGGTCTCCAGTTACCCTCCGCCGCCACGCCGAAAATTTTGGCGTCGACGTCTTCCAGGCCCGCATGCGCGCTTTCCTCGCCAAGGTCGGCGCGCCAGTCCCCGATGTTGCCGTTCTCCCGTTTAACTCGCTCTCCCGAGCTGCAACTGCAAAGCTTGGAATCCCCGTTCAGGAAGGCGTCCCCGCATGATCTCTGCCGCACCTTCTAATCCGGTGGCACCTGGGGCTCGGCTTCCCGTTCGGACCGTCGCAGCGGCCATCGAATGCGGAGCGAATAACTCTTTCCGTTGCTAGCAGAGAACGCCATGTCCAAAGGAGACACCATGCCTTCACGGAGCGTGCTGCAAATCGTCGAAAAGTTCATACATTGGGTCAAAGCAGCCGGGTGGCGCGCGGCCTTGACTTGGGCTGTCTTTCAAACGAAGAAGGCGTTTGGATTTCAGGAATCGTCAGGTCTGCTGAAAATCAAGCCACGCCAGACAAAGCACCCGGTGATCGCTCGTTTGGGTGGTTCTAGTGATATGGAAGTCGTCAACCAGGTCTTTGTAGTCGATGAATACACCTGCGTGCGAAACATCTCGTCTCCCCGTCTAATCCTGGATCTTGGGGCTAATGTTGGGTATTCGAGCGCATATTTTCTGAGCTGTTTTCCAACCGCCACTGTTGTGGCCGTTGAGCCAGACCCTGGCAATTTTGAACTGTGCCGTAAAAACCTCGCCCCATACGGAGATCGGGCGAAAGTCGTCCTCGGTGCGGTTTGGTCCAAGCGTTCCAGGCTGAAACTCTCGCGGGATACCTTTGGTGATGGCCGTGAATGGGCGACACAGGTGCACGAAAGTGACGGCAACGAAGACGAGGCAATCGTCGACGGGTGGGACATTCCAAGCCTCTTGCACTTGGTTGATGGAAGACATATAGATTTGCTAAAGGTCGACATTGAACGGAGTGAGTTGGAGATCTTCGGCGCTAGCTCTTCGTCATGGCTGTCCAAAGTACGAAACATCTGTATCGAGTTGCACGGGCCAGATTGCAGGCAAGCATTTCTGGATGCCCTCAAGGACTATGACTATGATCTCGGAAGCTCTGGAGAACTTACGGTCGCCTGGAACTTGCAATGCAAAACAACGTCGGCTCAACGAGTGCCAGATCACAATGTTCTTTCTGCATGGCGTCCGCATCGACCTGGATTAGAGAGCGGGGTCCCCGTTAAGTTATGACCAGATAACACACGAATAGGTCTCATGGTTTCCCTTTAGTCTGGGAGACGGACAGAGAACTCAAGGAGACTAGCGATCACCGTTGAAATAACTGGTTCTCGGATCACTTTATTTTGCGTGGAAAGAACGTACATGATGCGGCAATATGAGCAACTGGAAAGTCCTCGAAGACTACCAGGGTGGATCCTTGCGGAGGCAGAAAGATGATCTTGAAAAACATCGTTAAGCGTAACGTGAAGATGACGTTGGCACCGCTTTTGTATCGGAATTACCCCATCGGATTGCAGCCGCCGAGATTATATCTTTGGATGGATGCCTTGTACAAAACAAGGCATCTTTCGGGTCCGATCGTTGAAGTGGGAGTCGCGGCCGGAGGCACCAGCGCATTTTCCTTCAAATTTCTGCGGCAGATCGATTCTAAACGAGACTACATTTGCGTTGATACATTTAACGGTTTTACCAAGGAGCAGTTCGCTGAAGATGTCAGGCTCGGCAACGAATGGAAGAAATTCACAATGTTTTCCGCCAATTCCCAAAACCTTGTCCGCAAAGTCTTGAAGATGCATGGAGCAGGCGATGTCAAGTTGATTCAAGGTGATATAAGCAAGATCGATGAGGCGAGATTTCCGAAAACTATCTCCGCATGCTTGTTGGACGTCGATCTGGCTGTCCCGATCTACGACGGCCTTTCGCTAGTATGGCCGCTTTTGGAAACCGGTGGCGTCATTGTCGTGGACGACTGTTACGAGAGCCGCGGGGGTGGGGGTTGGCAGGCGCTGACTGGATACCGCAGATTCTGCGAGGAGATGGCACTGGATCAGCATTTTTTCTATGGCGCGGCCTATCTGGTGAAGGGAAGCGCGACGGCCGAAAACTTTCCCTCATCGGAGGAAATATTTCTTTGACAGGTGCGCAGCTTTGTTGCCTCCCTCAGCAGCCGGAGAAGCTGCAACCACCACCAGCGGGAGACAGAGGTGTGGTATATGTAGACGGAGCTTGCACCTGGGTCCCGGTTTCAGTGAAGATCGCGAGGGTATTGGCCGATTCACTAAACGCGCCCGTGGAGTAATCGGTGTTGTTTTCCAGTGCAATTCCGGTTTCGCTGCCATTGCCAGTGAACTGAACCGCGACGAAGCCCGGCTTTACGAACTGATTCCCGCTGACTGTGACGTCTGTAATGTTGTAGAGACTACCCTCTGAATTGTAGACGATGACGGATCCCTGGTTCGGACCACCGTCGACCAGAGTATTCCCGCTGACAGTTATGTTGGCCACGCCCTCCGTACTCCACTGATTTTCAGACGCGATATACACGTCGGCATAGCCGTCAGGATTATCGACGTAATTGCTGCTAAAGGTTATATTACTGCCCCCCGAAACTTCGACACCACGTCCCAACAAATTATTCAAGACAGTATTACCTTGTACGGTGATGTCGTGAACCAGGGGTTCGCCAACATAGCTATTGTTCGAAATCCCATCATCACTGGCATTGAGAATCCGATTTCCGCTGACTGTAATATCGTAGGAGCCGTTTGTTTGAGTAATAGAATCCGCCAGGGTATTTTCAACCGTATTGTTCACGACATATCCGCCGTGGCTGTTATAGGACATGATGCCAATACTTGATGAATTGTTGATGAGAACATTTTCGATATAGTAGTTTGCGGCATTATTAACCCAAATCATTCCGGACCATGGAGTTGTGAGCCGCGTAGTTGCGGTGCTCACCATCACCAGGTTGGAAACGGAGCCGCCGCTGCCCGTTACGGTGAGAGACTCGTTGGTTACAGAAAGAGGTGCCAATATCGATGCGGCTCCAGTTCCTGCTACGGCAATACCGGTGGCAGTGATATTCCCTGAATAAGCAAAGGTGCCAGCCGGTATGAGGGCAATGCAGTGATTGGTAGCTGCATAAGTAAAAGTGTTTTGAATCGCGGTCACATTGTCCGTTACCCCATCACCGACGGCACCAAACGAGGTAATAGAGCAGGTTGGGGCGAGAGTAAGCGTACCCGTCTGATATTCGCCGCTGCCAATAGAAGTTACGCCCGCGCCCGCGACGAGCGATAAATTGCCAGATGTGGAGTGGAGTCCAACCGCAATCTTGTAAGTTCCCATGGCGACCGCCGACGGTACTGTGACCGTGTGCGTATAACTTACCGTTCCGGTCCACACCGACGGCGATGTAGGCGGCGGAACGTTGTCCTGAAACTGGATCGTTCCTGCGCTATCAATGAAATCGACAAATACAGAATACGGGCCAGTCACCGGCACGGCTTGCCAATTGTAGGTAATTGCGAAAGTTCCACCGGGCGTTGCGCTAATGGAAAGCGGGGTGCTTGGGAGGACCGTGGTGCCGTTACTGGCGTTGGCCGGTGCACTGATGGTAAAGCTTGTGCTATTCGTCGACGTGAGGTTAGGGCTGGTAGCAGAGAGCGTGTACCCGGTGCCGGCAGTACCTACAGTGAGATTGCTGAAGGTTGCGATGCCATTTTGCGGGGTGACCGTTAGCGTTCCTCCAAGGGCTGCGCCGCCGTTAAGGGAGAGTGTGATCGGATTGGTCGCGGAGGCGACAGTATTTCCACTGGTATCCTCTACCGCCACCTGAACTGCGGGCGCAATGATGGCCTGAGTCAATGCATTTGTGGGCTGCAGGGAAAATGCTAGCTTCACTGCCGAAGAAGCAATGCCCGGTGCACTGATGGTAAAGCTTGCGCTTGTTGCCGAAGTCAGATTCGGGCTGGTAGCAGACAGCGTGTACCCGGTGCCGGCAGTACTTACAGTGAGATTGCTGAAGGTTGCGATTCCATTTTGCGGGGTGACGGTTAGCGGTCCTCCAAGAGCGGCGCCGCCGTTAAGGGAGAGTGTGATCGGATTGGTCGCGGAGGTGACAGTATTTCCGCTGGCATCCTCTACCGTCACCTGGACTGCGGGTGCAATGATGGTCTGAGCCAATGCGTTCGTGGGCTGCTGAGAGAAGGCTAGCTTTGCCGGCGAGGAAGCAGGAACGCTGCCCGGCGCGCTGATGTTGAAAGTCGTGCTGTTCGCGAAGGAGAGCTGAGGCCCGGTCGCAGAGAGTGTTAGCCCGGTTCCGGCCGTACTGACGCTAAGGTCGCTAAAAGTTGCGATGCCACTGTGCGGGCTGACCGTAAGCGTTCCTGCTAGACCGGTGCCGCCCACCAGGGCAAGTGTGACCGGATCAGCGGCGGATGGAACTAAATTTCCGCTGGCATCCTCTACTGCTACTCTGACGGCCGGAGAGATCGTGGTTTGCGCCACTGAATTTGATGGTTGCTGCACAAAAGCCAACCTTACCGGTGTCGGATCTTCCGTAGTGATGGTCAGTGTTGAAGAGGCAACTGCACTCTGCGATCCGTTCAGAACAGCAATTGCCTGGACAGTCGATGTGGCGGCAATCGAGATTGCTCCCTCATAGGGCAGTGAAGAGCTCGTCGGGACCGTTCCATTAGTGGTGTAGTAGATGATGCTTCCCGCCGTCGAATCATCGATGGTCACTTCTTGTGCGCCGGCGTAGGTTCCCGTTCCTAATGAGATAGAGGGAGTAGCGACCGCGTAGGTAAGGTGCAGAGTCCAATCTGGGGGAGCGGCAGATAGCGTGGGCTTAAATGGCGTTTCGCCTCTGACCAGCCCGAAAATATCCGCCACGTTGTTGTTTGGATTCTGCGCAATCTCCATGGCAGCGGTTACCGTGTCGGTTGCAGCAGTACCTCCGGGGGGCGTGGCCATTGAGAACAACAGACCGCAGGGGCTGCTGTCGCCGGCTGAGCCCCCTGAGGAGTTGACGCAGTTGGAGAGAACGTCGGCAAGGCTGTAGAGCTTGGAGCTTTGCGCGAAGTAACTGGTGCGCGTGGCGATGCCAGGAGAGCTACCCTGAGCCAGATTGACAAATTCAGGCACGCTGTCGATTGCACTCACAAATGCTGGATCGTCCCGCGCTGAGCCGACATTCACGGGAGACTTCATGTAGTGGGCAAGGGGCCATACCGACCCAACGGTGGTCACTTCGTCGACCACGATGGGATTAGCAGCAGAGAGACTACTACAAGGGCCAAGCATCGCCTCGAGCGCGAGCGCGGAGTTGTCGGTTCCCGAAGAGAGCCCGGGGTTCCCCCCGCGGGCGACCACGTAGATCTGTGAGGATGGGGAAGGACAGCCAAAGCTAACCGGTATGAAAAACTTGCCGTCGCTATCGGACAATACCGGATCGCTAAGCAGAGGCTGCGCAGCCGAGCCAACGCCGCTGATTCCAGCAGCATAGAGCTGGATGCTTGATCCGCTCACGGGTTGATTGCCGCCTCGCACGCTGCCCAAAAGTGCGTGAGAACCCAAAAAGCCGGCAGTCGAGCCGGATACGCCACAACCTGTGAGCGTTACAAGGGCCACCGCGACGAGAAGCATGTTCAAAGCTAACAGCTGTCTAGCTGACGAACTCTTCTCAACGGATCGCATCGGGGGGTTGAGTCGATTCTTAAATCGAACGGCCAAGCCCGAATAGCGAAAAGTAACCCACAGCGGTAACTGAAGTTACTTGAAGTTACTTAATGGTGATAAGCCAGGGTCACGAGGCGGCGTTGGATCAAATCCCGACGCCCCATCCTCGCCACGTCAATTTGCCATAGCCGAGCGATCGCAGTCAGGTTCTACGCGATAACTGCTTCCGGTGAACGCCAGACTACCGCTCAGCGAGCCTGGCCACTCGATTGGCTGTGCCCCACCTGCAGCCTCGCGCGTCAACAGAGCATCGGTGCGACGCCGCCCGAGCTCGTGCTTGGCGCAGACTGCCTTGACCAGCGCCTCAATTCGCTTTCGATAAGCCGTCGAGACGAATGCTTCACTGTCGAAACGTTGCCGGTACATCGGCTCGAGCGCTGGAAAGTGCTCCCGGATGAACCCGAGATAAATTTCCTTTGAGCAGGGCTTGAGGAAGAGCGGTTGCGCGCTGAAGAAGCTGGCGTCGGCGGCTTTCGCCCGCTTCGCCATCCCATCCAACGCCTTGCCCGTGTCGGTGATGCCGGGCAGTAGCGGCGAGCATAGGATGCCCGTTCGCAAGCCGGCCTGGCGAAGCCGAGCCACGGTCTGCAACCGTAGATCCGGCCGCGGCGCCCGCGGCTCCAGCAGACGAGCCAGGGCTACGTTCGGGGTGGTAATCGTCAAATGAAGCACCAGCGTATTTCTCTCCGCGATCCGTTGCAGCAGGGGAATATCGCGTTCGATCAGCGTCGACTTGGTCACCAGCCCGATCCGCAGACTATGTTGCCGCGCCAGCACTTCGAGGATCGACTCGGTGACCCTCTCCCGTCGCTCAGCCGGTTGATAGGGGTCGGTCGCGGTGCCCAGAGCAATCTCTTCTCCCGGACGAACCTGCTTCAATTCCTGTTCCAGTAGCCAGGCTGCATTCTGTTTGATAAAGATTTTTCGTTCGAAGTCCTCCGGTGGCAGCTCCATGAATTCGTGGGTATAGCGGGCATAGCAATAGCGGCAGGCAAACTCGCAGCCGCGGTAAGGATTGATGCTCCAGGCAAAGCTGAGTCCCCGCCGGGAAACAGTCCTGTTCAGCACTGACCGAACCGGGAGCGAGCGTAGCTCCATTTGATGTCCCTCCCCGGCCGGGGAAGAAGCAGCCGCCAGCCGGGCAATGCCCGTCAGGGGCGAATCGGTTGCCACGGGAGGAAAGCGCGAAAGGATAGGGAAGAGCTCCAGATTGGGGTTAACGGCCTGCGCTAGTTTCGCCATTTGTTCGCCTCTGAAGATCAAGCCTACTCTGCTCTCGAGGGCGGGTCAAGGTGGCCTTTTCTTTAGCCGGGACGCCGGTCCACATGCAAACGCACCCCACCCTTCGGCCGCAGGGAAATGGCCGGCTGCAAGGGCAGCTCCGGCGGGGCGCCGGCAGGGAGCGAAAGCTTCCAATTGCCGGCAATCGAGGCGAGAATCAGAACCCCTTCCATCCAGGCCAGGCCTTCGCCAATGCATTGCCTCGCACCGGCGCCGAAGGGGAAGTAGCAGAACCGTGGCCGTCCCGCCTTATTTTCCTCTGTGAACCGCTGCGGATCGAACCGCAGTGGATCGTCCCAGAAGCGAGGGTCGCGGTGGGCCACGATCTGCGGAGCCAGTAGAATTGCTCCCCTGGGTATGGTGATGCCGCGGTACTCGTATGCTTCCACGGCAGTCCGTGCCGTCACCCACACCGGGGGATAGATGCGGATCGTCTCCGCAAATACCTGGGCAGCGTAAGTTAGCCTGCCATAGTCCTCCGCGGCCGGCGCGCGTGGCCCCAGCACCGCGCGGCATTCCTGGGAAAGCCGTTCCTGCACATCAGGGTTCCTGGCCAGTTCCCACAGGGCAAAGCTCAGGGCATTTGCCGTGGTCTCGTGGCCAGCCAGCATCACAGTCACACATTCGTCGCGCACCTGTTTATCGGTCATGCCGCCGGTGCCGTCCTCGGTGTCGACCGCGGCCAGCAGCATTGACAACAGGTCCCCACGATCGCGTGGATCCTTGCGCCGTTCGGCGATCATGCGGTAGATCAGGCGGTCCAGATAGGCCTGCCCCTGGCGGATCCGTTTCATCGCAGGAAGGGGCAGGTTAAGAATTACTTCGGGAAAGGGCAGAAATGCCAGCGGCAAAAATCCCATAAAGGAATCGACTGCCTCCGCGATCTGCTGCACCTCCGTTTCCACGTTGGTGTCGAATAGCGTCTTGCCCACGATGCGCAGGGCCAACAGCAGCATCTCCGGATGCAGATCCAACACCGTTCCGCTTTTCCAGCGGGTACTCATCTCCTCCGCGTAGGTGGCAATGGTCTGCCCATACGCCGCGATCCGCTGCCGATGGAAGGCAGGCTGCGCCAGCCTGCGCTGCCGCAGGTGCAGAGGCGCTTCACTGGTTAGCAGTCCCTGGCCCAGCACCAGCTTTGCTCTCTGCATCACCAGTCCTCGGTGGTGCCGGCCGGCATCGCGCAAGAGCAGATCTTCAATGAGTTCCGGATGGTTGAATTGAAAGATGTGGCGGCCGAACCCGATGTAATGGTTCAAGTCGCCGAACCGCCTGGCGGTGTTGAGCATAAAGTCCGCGGCGCTCTGCCGGAAGACGTCTCCTGAGATAAGGCGCCGCGCAAAACGCGGACCATCAGGATAACGGGCGCCGGGCCGGGTCAAGATCTGCGGCGCCACCATCTCGGCTGCGAGAGGAAGACTCACAGCTAAGAGTCTAGTCCAGCAGTCTCGCAAGGACGACTGCGTTCAGCACCCTGTCAAAGCAGGACTGGTACACCTACGAATTTGGACTCTGTCCCCGCAAAGAGACCCTGGGTGCCCCATATCTCGCTCGTTTTTCGCGAGATGTGGGATACACCAGCCCTACCTTCTTAACTTTTAACCCCTCTACGACGCCCTTACGCTTTCGATTCATTCTCTAGAGGCGAGTGGTCGACGTTCGTGGTATCCCATATCTCGCGAAAAACGAGCGAGATATGGGGCACCCAGGCCGTAAAAGCCCAACAAAAATCAGGGCCTTCAGGCCCCGGGGTATTTCGTCGGTCTTCAGCACATCAAACTTTATCTGTAACAATCGAAGTATTATCGGGCGCTTCTTCTCAGGCTTCTTCGTCGTCCGGCCTGGGCGCGCGCACGGCGTAATCGCCTCCCGGTTGGGTGACCGGATTGCGCACCTCTCCTAGCCGTGCCGTCAAGGGAACATCCTGCACCCGGCGGCGAAGTCCGAGCAGGGTTTCCTGCTTGTCGCGTGCATACTCGGCCGCCAGCCGGGTCAGCGCGTGGGTCACTATGTCGCTATGGTGCAGGTTCTGCATCTCCGGATCACGGCGGAAGTTTAGCCATAGGCGATGCACCAGTTCCACGTCATCCGCCCGGAGAGACGGTGCGTGGGGCCCAATGTGGAACGATTCCGCCTCACCACTTGGGAAAACAACGTAGAACGTGATCTGCTTCTTCGGCTCCGGCAGTGCTTCCCATGCCTGGCCCACGCGGTAAGCCTGCTCGTGCGCGCTCATCTTACTCGAGAGTCCGGAAACGACGGCGGCCGCTTCGAGTGAATTGGCGGTCTGCACCAGGGCTGCAAAAATGTCGCCCGCCGGGACCACCAGCAACGAAATGTGTTTGCCAAAGCTTTCCGCAACCGAAACCGCCTTGGTAAACAGCATCTGCTCATATTCGCTGAACAGCTGATCGCTGGTGGAGAGCAACTCCGGTCCGCCCGCACCCACCATGCGCGCAGTCAACACAACTACGTCCTGGTCCCCGGTATTGGTGCGCGCCAGCGTCCACTTCAGCGCGAAGGGGTTATTGGCATCACGCATCGTGACCACCACGCATCCAGGGTCGATCTGCAGCACGTCGCGCCCCACAGCGTCCTCATGTTCCAGCTGGAAGTGTTCTTTCATCTGCAGTTCGGTGTTGGTTCGGCGGCGTTTGTTGTCGTGTTCAGAAATGGTGAAGATGATGAAGAATGTAGTTGCGAACAGGATGCCGCTGACGGTAGCCACAGACTTGGTGAACAGGTTTACCAGCGCTGTCGTCAACAGCACCATGAAGACGGAAATGAGCCCAATCGGGATCTCTCGCTTGCCGATACGGAGATTTGGCGGCACTTTCCAGCCGCGTTCGCCCTTGTACTTCCAGCGCAGCACCAGCATAGCCAGGCTGTTGAAGGTGAAACTCCAGATCACGCCAAACGCATACGCTTCACCGAGCGCGATTACATTACCGCGGCTGGCAATGATGGTGAAGAGCTGCATGCCCGCAACCAGGTTAACGATGCGGTAGCTGGTGCCAAATTTATGATGCGGCCGGCGGAACCAATCCGTGAGCACGCCATCCTCTGCGATGCGCATGAGTACGCCGGTGGATCCGATGATCGAGGTGTTGATGGCGCCGGAGAGAATCAGGAATCCGACCAGCACGACAAAGACGCGGAAAATAATCCGCAGCACCTGCGGCCCAACCATATACATCGCCAGGCCGGCGATCAGGTCGTCGCGATACACCGGCACCCGCACCGAGTCCGGAATCAGCATCACGGCCAGCAGCGAGCCGATGCCGGTAAACAGAAAACTATAGATGGCAATGACGATCGCTGCGCGCTTCAGGTTCTTGAGCTTGGGATGTTCAATTTCCCGGTTCACCTGCGCCAGCGTCTCTTCGCCGCTCATGGCCAGGACCGAATGACCGAAAGCCATGATGATGCCGAACAAACCCAGCATCGCGGGCAACTTTGCATATTTCAGAAAGCCGAGAGCATCCTGGCTGAAGTGCAGGGTGGATGGCGTAGGCCACGGCGGCAGCTTTGCGCCCACGTGAATCGCCGAATAAATTCCCCAAACCAGCAAGATCACGACCATCACGGTCGCGATCTTCATGACTTCCAGGGCTTTGTCGCTCGACTCCTCGATCCCTTTCAGATTTTGCCACCAGTAATAGATAGTGACGATTGCGGCAAATGCCGCCGAGCTAAAATCCACCCGCAGCTGCGGCGCCATATGGTGCGCACCCAGCATGGCGCCCGGGAGCCAGCTATGGGCGGCCGCCACGGTCATCAATTCGTTCAGCAGACTGGTGATGTATTGCCCGGCGGAAACACCTGAAATCGGCCCGGTGAGAATGTAGTCGAACATGAGCGCGGAAACACTCACCTTGGCAAAAGTGCCCCCCAGAGCCTCCTTCACCACGCGATACACGCCGCCGCGGGTGAACATGGAGCAACTCTCCACGTAAACCGCCCGCACCGCAAAGGAGAAGAGCATCACCCCCAGAATGAACCAGGGGGCCGACTTGCCTACGGCTTCTTCCGCAATCCCACCGGCGTAGAAAGCCGAAGAGCCGAGATCGTTCAGCACCACCGCAGCGGCACGCCAGAACGATATAAACGTGAGCATCACCGAGGAGGCGACGACCAGTTTTACCCGGTTGGAGGGAAGAGAAGGCGCTTTCGTTGTTCGCTCGGAAGCCATTCGATATAGGCTAGTGTGTCAATTCCGTGACCGGGGGGAGTCGGCGGCCTGGATCGAAGCCAGACCTGAGTCTATGTTGCCTGCCGCTCAAGGTCAACGACGGATCGCAAGCCAGAAGCCTGATTTAAATCACCTGCCAACAACTGAAAATCTTCGATAAAACGAATCGCTACCACCACCGCAAAAGAGCCGCGTGAAAAGGATCGCAATGATCATAGTCATTGATTGTATCCCTTTCCCCGTCTCACATTGTGCAAGAGGCTCATAGCACAAGAGATGATAGAGAAGGAGTGGTAGACTCTCGGCCATGGCAAGACTGGCACGGCAACCCTGGCTGCTCGGCATCTTTTCTGCCGCTCTGCTCCTGCTGCCGTTTTCTATTATCGGTCCGGTGCCCTTCTGGCGAACCTTTTTTGCCTGGCTGGCCTTTGTGCCCTTGTTTTGCGGCCTGCTGTCGAAAGAGCATCTGCGGCATCCAAAGGCTTTACTGCGCGCAACCTTGGCTGCCTATCTCATGGGCTTCCTTTGGTTTTGTGGCAATTGCTACTGGATCTACCAGACCATGTTGTACTTCGGCGGCCTGCCCCCACTTATTTCCGCCGGCATTCTGGTCGGCTACAGCATGGTACTGGGGCTATACTTTGCCGCCCTTGGGTTCCTGCTAACCGCTACGGCCAGGGCATTCCGCCGCCACCGCCTTTGCGCGCTCATTGCCGCCCCATTTTTCTGGGTGGCGCTGGAATTGTTGTCGGCGCGCTTCACCAAGGTTCCCTGGGACCTGCTGGGGTATTCCCAGATCGACAACTTCCTGCTGACCAGCCTGGCTCCCTACACCGGGGTTTATGGCATCACCTTTGTCCTCGTTGCCGGCAACGCCCTCATTGCATGGGGATTTCTGGCTTCCACCCCGAAACGCCGTATAGCCCTGTTGATAAGCGGTTTTCTCGCCGTGCTGGTGTTGCAGAATGGCGATCATTTCGCCCCCAGCGCGGCTCCTACGTCGGCTATCGCCGTTTTGCTGCAACAAAATCTTAACGTCAATCAGGACAATCGCTGGCTGGGGGACGAATATGAAGCGCACCTCAAGCAATTCATCAAACTCAGCAGCCGCACCTGCGGGCCTTTTCTGGCAGGTATGCCCGAACTCGACGACCTGGCTTATCCCGTTACTCCCGACTGTCCAGCGGAACCGGTAGCTCCCGGCATCATCGTTTGGCCGGAGTCGCCTGCACCTTTTCAAGACAAAGATCCGCGCTTCCTGAACGCTCTGCGTACACTGGCGCTTTCCATGGACGCGCCGGTGATCGCGGGCACCACTTCGTACGACCGAAACGGCGTTCGCTTCGATATGTATAACTCCGCGATTTTCGTCGGCCCGGATGGCTCGGTCGTTGACCGCTACGACAAGATCCACCTGGTTCCGTGGGGTGAGTACATCCCGTACAAGCGCTTCTTTTCCTTTGCCAAGAACCTGACCCAGCAAGCCGGTGATATGACCCACGGGTGGCGGCGCGTTGTTTTTGCGACTGACGGTCACCGTTTCGGGGTGTTCATCTGCTACGAAGAAATCTTCGGTGATGAGATACGGCTGTTTGTGAAGCAGGGCGCACAGGTGCTGGTCAACATTTCCAACGATGGCTGGTACGGCGACACCTGCGCGCCCTGGCAGACGCTGAACATGTCGCGCATGCGCGCTGTCGAAAATCGGCGCTGGTTATTGCGTGACACCAACACCGGCATCACCACCATCATCGACCCTTACGGGCGGCTCACGGCTAGTGTGGAGCGCCACGCGCTGACCTCGCTGGCCGCCAAATACGGCTATCGCACTGACCTGACCTTCTATACGGTGCACGGCGATGTCTTCGCCGGCGTATGTTGGATCATCACTCTGGGAATCATCGCCGCCGCGGCGTGGGCTAGCCTGCGGCGCCACTGAAAGATCATCGTGGATCAACTTGAATTCTCCTGCATTCCGGTGCGTTATCAAACGCGCGACCTTGGGCGGCGGCTTCCGGCCTGTCGGAAAGCTCCGCAACTCGCGCCCAACGAGCTGCATGTGGAAACCGCCTTTTCACAACTGCCCCGTGGGCACCTACCGCCAGGCTTACGGGGCCTATCCTGCGCGGGCCAATCTGAGCCGATTTTGTAGGAGGGATCGGTGACGCGCTGGTCGGCTGCGAAGATTGTGCAGGTCTGGTTATAAATGCCGCCAGTATAATCCCGCAGGCTGACAGTGCCTGCCGGATGCTGCTTACAGTACACCTTCGCGTTGACAATCGACTCCTTAACAGTAATTCTCGGCTTAGTTGGAGTGTCAATGGAGTTCACCTCGCTCTTTGCGCAGCGGCGCACTTCAAGAATGCTGGATGAGCCACGGAACGGGTGACAAGCATTGGTAGCTGACGCGAACCTTGCAAGCAGACGAGCGCACCGCGGTGTGCATGCATCGCAGGCATCTATGAGCAATTCCCGGCCAGTCGGCTCCGAGTCTTACCCAGTAAGGAAGAACCAGAGGACCCATGCACAGCCGTCTAGGACTTAACTTTGATTTCATCCACCACATTCTGAACGTTCGGGAGTGCCTTGGCTAACTTCACGGCCTCGCTTCGTTCAGAAGCGGCATGTACCTTGCCTGAAAGAACGATAGTTCCGTGGTCCACCTTATAGTCGATATTCTGACGCTCGAGATCCTTGTGTTCCTTGAGCGCAGCCTGGTACTTGTCTTTGATCTCGTTGTCGGAAGTGGCTTTTGCCTGGGTGGCGGGTGGCGTCACGCCGATGTCGTTAGCGATGGTGTAGTCGCTTGCGTTGGTGGAGACGATGTTCGCAGCCTGCGCCTTTTGATCTGGTGATGCGACCATGCCGGTCAGCGTCATCACACCCTTGACGCGATCCTGCGAGACTTTGACGTTGGAAAGACCATTGACGACAAGTGCGTTGTTGACGGAATCGATCTTGTCAGGATGCTGACTTACTGCGGTAGTTCTGTTACAACCGCAAACCAGACATACACCAAGGATCGAAGTCGCACAAATCGCACCGATGATAGAGGAGTTAAAATGCTTCACGGGAATCCCTCCCTTTCTTACGACCGCAAAATCCGGAAAAAAGATGCCTGAATAAGCGCTTAATTTAGGAGAGAGATACGGGCCGACAGTGGCCCTGACAGCAGCCATGGATCCTTCGCGATGTCAGCCCGAACGAAAATCCACTCCCTCGACTTTGACGCGGCGTGAAGCCGCTCCCTCGACCCATAAGCCCAGGATGGACATCCTGGCGTCTCAGCGGGCATCCAATTGAGTTAGGATCTGTGGGTTTGCTTTTCAGTCAATTCGCTCAATTTCACCTGCCTGCTCGAGCCTTCGTGCGGTTCAGGTATTTCGTTGCGGCCATACTCCTTTTAATTCCCCTCGCGGCTGCTCAAGCCTCTTCGGATCAAAACCTCTCCGCGAACGATCTGGTGCGCCGCGTGATCGCAAACGAACTGCATATGCAAGACCAGGACCACAGCCACTGGATGTACCACCTGGAAACCGTAAAAGCGGGTGTCAAAGAGACCAAGGTGGTGGCAGGAACGAAAGATGGCACTCTCGCCCTTCTGATCGCGCTCAATGATCATCCGCTCACGGATGACCGGTTGAAGCAGGAGGAACAACGAATGAATTCGTTCATTCACGATCAGGGAGAACAGCAAAAGAAAAAGCGAGCCGCGGAGGAGGATGCAGCCAAAACGAAACAGTTGCTTTCCATGCTGCCGGACGCTTTCATCTTCAGATATGTGCAAGGCA
The DNA here is from genome assembly GCA_963750415.1 of uncultured Acidobacteriaceae bacterium. Lineage (GTDB taxonomy): Bacteria > Acidobacteriota > Terriglobia > Terriglobales > Acidobacteriaceae > PALSA-350. The sequence continues at coordinate 314,629 of CAVVQX010000011.1, read as the reverse complement.
ATGGAGGCACTGGAGAGACTGTTGCATTGGACTTCAAACCGAACCCGGGATTTCATCCTGCCACCCGGGAAGCGCACGTCTTCCATGAGATGGGGGGCAAACTCACGCTGGATCGGAAGGAAGAACGCCTGGCTGAAATAAATGGCCGCCTGATGCACAGTGTTGAATTCTTTGGAGGAATTCTGGGCCACCTGGATCAGGGTGGCACGTTCGATGTCCGCCAGGAGAGGGTGGGTGGAGATTACTGGGAGATCACAAAACTCAAGGTAAACATGAAAGGAAAGGCCCTGTTTTTCAAAACCATCAGCGTCGAACAAGATGAGTTGCGCAGTGATTTCCGGCAGATACCCGATACGCTCACGCTGGCGCAGGCGGGAGACCTGCTGTTGAAGGAAGCCGCTCGTCATTAATTTGAGTTTCTCGATAGCAGGCGGCGTGCTACCGGCACACCGGTTTACAATTCATAGCTGCCCACGAAGGGCGGACATCCATCGAAAGATCGACCGCATCGCGTGCATAGAGAGGTGTGCAACCATCATGTTAGGAGTAGCGGTATTTCAGGACCGCAGAGATGCCGGCCGGGTACTGGCACGCACTATCCTGGCATCCACGGCCGGGCGTGACTGTCAGGATGGAATTGTCCTCGGGCTGCCACGCGGCGGCGTGCCGGTAGCCTACGAAGTTGCCCAAGCGCTGGGCCTTCCCCTGGATATCTTTATCGTTCGCAAGCTTGGAGTACCGGGATTTGCAGAACTGGCCATGGGGGCGGTCGCAAGCGATGGGACGATCGCTACCAATCAAGCAATTATCCACGAATTCCGTATCTCTCAAGAGGTGATCGATGCAACCGCCGAACGGGAGAGGCGAGAGATAGAGCGGCGGGAGCGCACATACCGAAATGGCCGCCTGCCGGCACAGATCGAGGGACGGCTGGTGATCCTGGTGGACGACGGGCTGGCGACAGGAGCCAGCATGCTGGTTGGAGTGCGGGCTGTGCGCCCACGCGCGCGCAAAGTAGTGGTTGCGGTGCCCGTGGCTGCCAGTAATACCTGCCAGGAACTCCGTAGCGAAGCCGATGAGGTCATCTGCGCGAGTGTGTCCCGGCACTTCTACTCCGTGGGGAGTTTTTATCGCAACTTCGAGCAGACTACAGACGACGAGGTCTGCGCATTGCTGGAGAAGGCGCGGCACAATGAGCCAACCATCATCTCTTCGAGGGATGCGATCGCCGGTTGCGTGTCCGGGAAAGCATCCCTCAAGAGGCATTCGGCCAGTTAAAGCGCCTCGGGCATTTGCCAAATCTGCTCTGCTGCTTACGACGCGCCACGGTTGACTCTCGAACGAGGGGTCGAGGGTGCCTATGACTGCCCTCGGCCCTTGGTTGTCCTTTTTTGGATGGGTGTAGCTGTCATTGTTTCGTTAGAGTACGTCCCGTCCCTCCATGTCGAGTTCCAGCTCCAGAGGTTAGGGGAGACTATAGTTTTGTAGCGCCGGGGCTTGATGGAATTAAGGGGGTGTCACCCTGTGATGCACACCTCCGCCCTGGTCTGGATCATATCCAACCTCCGGTTTACCTGGAGGCTTGATAAAGCAATCGCCTACGAGGATACCGCCAGAGCTGCCAGACAGCAGGGTCAGGATTACAGAGCCGGGCACGTAAGTCTCGGTTACATCATCGATGCGGAATGGAGATTGTTGCTTGAATAGTATTCTGACTTCACCCGCATCGCTTGAATAGCGGACTGTCTCCCCGACGGCCATGATATAGGGTGCGGAAGGCGCCACGGCGTAGCCCTTCTCTAAGGTTATGTTGATTTCGTAATGTGCTTTCATTGACGTAGTCGCTCGCATAGTTATTGGTATTTCCATCGTTGACATGCTCGTTTACCTTCTTCCTTCCATTTCAGTTACTACTTGTTTAAAGCGGATATCCTGGCGAAAATCCGCCAAGTCCGGTTGACGGTTTAATTCCTTTAGCAGCTCCGGAGTGGCCAAGCCGAGGACTTTGATCGCCTGGTCCCGTTCACCCAGCGTTTCGTAGGTAAACACCGCATTCAGGATCACCTCGGAATCACCAGGCGACAATTCCAGTGCCTGGCTGATCTCGTCCTGTCCTCTCTTGGCGTCTCCAACCAGGGCGGCAAAGTAGGCAACATAGGAGCGCGTGAGGCCAAGACGCGGATTTCCCCGCAACTCGACTAACGCCAGATTTAACCCTTTGCGGTACGCCAGTTTAGCTTCGGCGAGATGGCCCAACCGGCGATCGGAGTCTCCTAAGTTGAGCCAATTCACATAATCGCCCGGATCCATGGAGACCGCTCGGGTGTAGTACGTAACTGCATCCGCATCGCGCCCCTCGTATGCCCTGATGCCCCCGAGGCTGTTCCACGCACGCGCTGTTTGGTGCAGTTTCAGGGAGGTAAGCAGAGCTTGCTCCGCTTCCTGATCCCGTCCGAGATCGCTCAATGCCGCACCAAGATTCGTGTAGGCATCAAACAGTCCAGGCGCCCGGTCGATAGTCTTTTGGAACTGTTCGGCAGCTTCGAGATACCGGCCACGGTAGTAATAGAACGCCCCTAGCTTCTGGTACGGCTTATAGTAGTCAGGTTCCAGGTCAATCGCTTTACGGTAATCTTCAATGGCTTTGTCAGACATATCGAGGCTGTTGTAGACGCTTGCGCTGCGCAAGAAAGCGTCTGGGTTGCCCGGCTCCAGATCCTGTACCCGGCGGAAGTCTTCCAACGCCTTTTCATACTGGCCTGTCGTTTGGTGCAGCAGGCCGGCGGCCAGCAGCACGTTCACGGAATCCGGGTTGAGGCTCTCCGCCTCGTTCAAGAATCGCTGCGCATCCTCAAAGGGCCCGTGTTTCGCTGTTGCCTGGAATTTCATGATCGCCGCTTCGGTCAGGGCTGCAAGGGGCAATGGGGACCGTGGATTCAGACGGGCTGCCTGCTCAAATTGCGGCATCGCTTCATCAAAACTTTGATCGTCTTTACGCAGAAGGTACAGTCCCCGATCATAGAACGTTGTCGCCTCGGGGGAGAGAGTTCCCATGGGCGCCATGCCCTGCAAACGCAAAGCCGCTGAAACAGCGCCGGCGAGCGCGTCTGGCATGCTGCCGACCGTGGCCGGCGAATACCGGCTGGAAAGTTGCCGCACCGCCTCGTGCGTACTCAGATCGATGACCGACGCCTGGAGCGTTACCTCGTCGCCTTCGCGATGCACCTTGGTCTGCAAAGCATGGGTCGCGTGCAGAACCTGGTTTGCTTGTTCCGGGGTTTGAACCTGGTTGCTTACAGCTTCTGACGGGGAGATGACAGCGACTGCTCGCCGGCCGCTGCGCAAATGCCCGATGCGGTCCGACACATCCTGTAGTACGCCACCTGCCATCTCGGCTGTGTCGGCCGACCCCTCGAAGGGAAGGACAGCCAGACGCACATTGGGCGGAGGCCAGATCAGATCGCGAAGCCAACCGCGAACCTGTGGCACCGCCAGGCCGGCTGCGACAACCAATAGGAGCGCCAGGAATGGCGCCTTCCGCATTGGTTTCTTCTGCAGCCCTGAAAATACCAGGGCCGCATCGGCGGGACGATCCTCCGGGGCGGGTCTGAGGCACCCCAGGATCATTCGATCCCATTGCGGTCCGAGACCCTTGGCCAAAGAACCAGGAGGCTGCGGACGGCTGGTTTGACGATCTGCCGCGTCCGCAAACGGCGGCACGCCAGTTACCATCTCATACAGAACTACGCCGAGAGCGTAAATATCAGATGCCTTTGACGCTTTTTCACCGCGCCACAGCTCCGGCGCCATGTACCGCGGAGTGCCACCCGTTTCCCCGGATTGCGTCATGTCCGATGCCAATCCGAAATCGGTGATCACGGCGCGAACGCCATGCGAACCAGAGCACAAAATAATGTTGGCACTCTTCAGGTCTCGATGAAGCACGTCGCTGCGGTGAGCTTCGGCTAATCCAGCGCACAGTTGGCAGGCTATTTCGAGAGCTTCCTGGTTGGGGAGTTTGCCTTCCGCGGCCAAATGTTTGGATAAGGTCTGGCCGTCAAGAAACTCCATGGTAAGGAAGTCGATCTCGCCGTGCCGGTCTGCGTGGTGTGGATTTCGTTGACCAGGCAGACGTGTGGGTGACGCACTCTCAGCGCATTTGCAAGCTCGGGCGATAAGAAACGATGAAAACCGGGCTTGGCGGATTTGATGGCGATCCGCTGACTGCGCTTTCTGTCGAAGGCCTCATAGACCACACCCATGCCGCCCTCGCCGATTTCCCGCAATATTTCAAACCGTTCGGAGATGATCTGGCCAGTCTCAAAAGGACGCGGGAACTCCCTGGTGGCAATCGCGGGCAGCAGTAGGAAGCTGCCCATCCGCTCCTCCCACTTCACCGCTGCAGCCGTCTCCTGGTACAGCTCTTGATCGTCGTTACAAGCAAAGCGCAGGTAGGATTCGCGTTTTGCCGGCGGTTGCCGGAGGGCCTTTGATACGATGGCCGCCACACGCTCGTCGTTTTCTGCGCTGTTTACCATGTTTCACTTCTCAAGCGGTTTGCGCACAAAGGAAAGACAGTTCTCGCCAGGGGGTATTTTGGGTTGAGGGTGGCCGAAAGACGCCGTCAGGGCAGGAGGCTGAAGCGTAGGGTGGGACCCCTGGCCGCCGAGACAACGTCGGATGAACCAGGCGCGCGACTGCGGCTTCCGCCTTCCAAAGAGCGACTCCGCTGCAAAGTCGTCAGTCTGCCAGTGCCATAGAGCTGGCTTGATTTCCCCAGGGCTGGCTGTCATAGGCGCCCCCCGGTTCAGATTGCGGGAATTTCGAGATTATAGCTGAATATGCTGAGGGAGATATTTCGTGCTGAGTTGACCGGTTGCCACGCTACCGCATCCTTTCAAATAACCAGGCCCTCGCGGATGCCCACTCACGTTCGACGGATCGGGGTCCGATCTGCAGGATGCCGGCGATCTCCTCGACAGACAAGCCAGCAAAATAGCGCATCTCCACGACTTTCGCCTGTCTCGGATTTACTTTTTCGAGTTCGTGGAGCGCGTCATCCAAAACCAGCATCTCACTCGACCGCTCTTTGGCGATCGCTAACCCCTCTTCAAGCTCGACGCGCTGCAGGTTGCCGCCTCGCATGCCTGCCTTGTGCGCGCGAGCATGATCGACTAACACGCGGCGCATGATGTTGGCAGCCACGCCGATAAAGTGAGCCCGGTTCTGCCAGTTGATGGTGTCACCGGTCAATCGGAGGTAGGTCTCATTAATGAGGGCCGTAGGCTGTAAGGTGTGACCGCTCCGCTCCCGCCGCATGTAGGACGCTGCCAGGCGGTGCAGCTCAGTGTAGACGAGGGGCAGAAGCTTCTCGGTCGCGGTGGGGTCACCGCTTTGCATCGCGTTCAGCAGAAGTGTCACTTCGCCTTTATCTGGACACATTGCAGAGCCCCGCCCAGACTCTCACTGGGAATCATACGAGTAAATCACGCAAGGTTGGCGGGAATTGTCGACCATCTCCGCATTAGAGAGTGAAGGCGATCCGAACAAGGCGCCCGACGAAACGGAGATGAAGGAAATGAAACGCACATTCGCAACCGCACTGTTAACCGCAGTAAGCCTGATGGCTCCCGCAGGAGCCATCGCAGAGAGCCGCCAGCAAGCCACGATACCTTTCGACTTCACGGTTGGAAAGCGTGTGCTTCCGGCGGGTACATACGTGATTGCTCACTTCGGATCCGGCATGATTTACGTCCGCGGCTGGAAGGGAAACGAGCTTGTCAGCGTGATGACCCTGGTCACAGCAACCGATCAGATCCGCAAAAACCCTGAAAAGCTGATCTTTCACAAGTATGGCGATCAATACTTTCTCAGCGAAATTCGCGGAGAGGTGGGGGAGTCCTCGAGCAAGCTGGGCACTTCGGCACTCGAGCAGCGCGTCCAGAGACAACAGGCAGCGGTTCAAAACCAGGGCACTACAGAGATCGCCCTAAAGAAGTGACTGACCATCATCGCCAAAACCCGGATAACCAAGCCGGGTTGGCTTCAGATGTCGGCGATGAAATGCAGGCGGGGAGAATGCGATGCAAACCTGCTACCCGTTCTCCCCATCCTATGTCCATGCGACAAACACGAGAAGTTTGCAGGAAGGTTCCTAATTCCCGCGGCTCAGGGGCCTCGCAATCCCCACGAAAATGATGGCGCCGTCACCACCGGGATTCTTGAGCAAATCCACGTCGAAGTTGGGCTTCCAATTGTTCAGGGTCCACATGTTTCCGGCTGCGTCCACCCGGCAACTGGTCTGCCGCATCATTGGGGCAAAGCTTGGTGGCGCGCCCCGGCCATACAGCGGATTGCCGTCGTGCAGCAGCACCTGGCTGCCTGCCGAGGGAACCGTGTATCCGCTGCCCGGTGAAAGTGCATCTCCCATTTTGCTGCGCGGCGGGCAAGCGGACGTGTTGGCGCCGCACAGTTTGGAGAGCCTCCCTGTGTTGAAATTGCTGCCCGGGGTTAAAGGACCAAAATTGGCCACCCAGACATTATCATCTCCGTCGATCGAAGTTCCCCAGGGGCCGTCGATTCCGCCTCCGCCGAACGCGCCCAGAAAAGAGCCGTCGGGAGCCACGGCGTACACCAGGCTATCGCCTTGCGAAGCCACCCACGCGTTGCCCTGAGAGTCGACGGAAACACCTTTGAGTCCATACCCAAATGGCCTCAGCAGAAACACCTGACGCAGAACGCCATTCGTTAGCTGGTATTTCGCGAGGCTGTTCGGCTTTACCAGACCATTGCCGATCCATACCGTGCCGTCCGGAGCGAGGGCGGCCCCGAATGGTCCACTTCCAAGATACTGCTGGAAACGTTTGGCGTGGTTGGGATCGCCGCCTGGAAACACAAACACGCTGTCATTGCCATAACTCGCGATCCAGATGTTGCCGGACGGGTCGGCGACCATACCCTGCGCACGAAACGGCCCCCCTTGATATCCCTCCCGCCCGGAGACGGGTTCACCGGAAGATGTGAACTCCGAGACGCTTCCGTTTCCGTGTGGCGTCGTCGGCTCGACGCCGCCCCAGCCAAAATTTCCCTCCCATACAAAGCCACTTTGATCGATGGTGATTCCGTACCCTCCACCGAGAAGTCCTCCGCCAGTGACAGGCGATTTCGGCGTGCCGTTACGGCCATCGGAGGGCTGCCCATTCGGCTTGAGCACCATCATGGTTTCACTCGACTCCGTCGTTCCTTGATTCACGTTGTTGGTGATCCAGGCGTATCCGTTGGCGTCAAACACCAGGTTCCCCGGTCCCCCGAACAAGTTTCTTCTGTCCCCGGAGTCGTTCACCTTCACAGTGACCGTCCATGCATCGGGCATGGTGAGAAGCGCCGGCGTATAGGAGAAAGAAAGCTTCGCCAGCTGCGAGATCGGCTTCGCGTTCCGCGCGGGATCACGCGCAAGGTTTGCCAGGGCTTCGGCAGTGTCCTGTGGAAGTGAACCGCCCGGCGGCACGGTCAGGGACAGCAACGCGGTGGTAGCGGCGTGCGAATTTACGCAAGCCACCAGGAGGTTGGCCAGCGTGCGCGTCATCCGTAAGGAGTTGGTCTCGTCGGCATTCGGCGAACTCAGAAGAACCTGGGACGAAACCCCGGTTCTCACGTCGACCAGGTTATCGTTCATCTCTGCGGCGATGCGGAGCCCGAAAGAATCGCCCGAGATCACGCCTGTCCGGTAGAACTGCGCCATCGAATAGCTGGCAGCTACGGTCGTGAGTTCATTCATGGTGACCGTTGACGGCAGGCTCGGGCCGAGTACAGCGATGAACTGCACGCCTACGTCAACCTGGGCACTCAAGAAAAAAATGCTCTCTGTCGAGTCTTTGGATGATGTGATCTTGAAGTGTCCGCGTGAGTCGCTTTTTACCTGGGCAAGTCTGTTCGGAGTGCCTGTGCTGGCCTCAAACAAAGCGACATTTACGTTGCGAAGAGGCACAGAAGATGAGGTACCTCCCGACTGAATCGTGCCGCTGATGGTTTCGCCGTAAAGCGAAGAGGCGATGCAGACGACCGCCAGAGAAACCGTGACGAACCGCATGCGGACGATACTCAACGAACTGAGGCTCATCTTGAGTGAACTCTTTCTGAGATTAGACATGCCGGGCCGTACCCCATCAGCAGATCGTCATCTTGGTGTGTGAATCAGCATGGAACGAGTTGAGGTTCGTTAAAGGAGGGGACAGATAAGCTTGAGCTATTGCCAGTTCTGGCTCTGCTGAACAACAAAAGATGTGAATTACAGACTGACCGAAACTGCTAATCGGAGGAATATGTATTTGTACATCTGTGGGCGCGATCGTTACGCGTGGAGGAAGAGCGCTTAGTCCCGAGGGTCACCTTAGCCGAGGAAGAATCGCGCACACAAGGTAAATTCCCAACGGAGTCAGGACTTTCGTAACTGAAACTGTGGTTACGGCAGGCATCTGGCAGGTTTTGCCGTTCCTGCCAACATCGATCGCACCCACATCGGATCGAACCCTGCAAGGGACCTTTTATCGGTCTTCCGTCCAGTAAGGCGCGTAGCCATAATGTTGATGGAGGTGCAGCTCGTATTCACGGCTCGTGGGTGAGTCGGGGTTCCAATCAGGGCTCTTTTCAATGAGAGCACGCTTCATGTTTGTATGAATCTCCTGCTCGGCCCAATCCACTTCCTTGATCCACTGCGGTCTCAGCAAAACCTTTTTGGCCGGCCACCAATTCTTCGTGTCAACGATTGCGTATCGAATTTCCCAGCTCTTGTCATCAAATAAGAAATCTTCAACATGCCCGATTTCGCCGTCGGGCGCCCTCACATGGTAGCCCGAGACTTCACGCGTACTCCGGAGATGAGCGTCAGGTAATAGATCTTTCTTTTCAGTTGCCGATGCAGTTTGCGGAGCACCCACGAGCGCCTCCGGATGCGGCCATGAGCCCCATACACTTGTGCCCTCCCAGTAGAAAGGCAACTCATAGTATCGGAGATGTTCCATCTCGTGCTGCCGAGACACGGGTTTATGGAGATCAATGCTGGGACTGTTCTGCACTTGTTCCCGAGTCAGGTTTACATAAATGTGCAGCGGGCTCCAGGCGGGATGACGCAAGGCCAGGGGGGAGATCAATACCTTGCGTCCGGAGAAGATGATGCCGGTTGCAACCACGATGTAGCGAATGGTCCACTGCTGGTCATCGAAATAGAAATCGCTGACAGATCCAATATCAGTGTCGATTGCTCCGATGGTGTACCCATTTATGTCTTTTGTCCTTTTCAGACGCATCGCTTTCTCGCTAGCTGCCGAATATTTCGCGGCTCTTCGGACCAGATCATTCTACGCTCCGATGAATGGATGAGAGAGCGCGCGACGAGCAGATCGCTTAAGGGGCCGGACTTACGTGGGAGCCGCTCCCTGTATTTGTCAATCGATCGATGGAAACGGTGGTACAAAGTTATAGTGAAATCCGCTGACAGGCCGCGCCTCCTGGTAGATGCAATCGTTCTCGGCGTTATTGGTGGTCTGAGCGCACAATTGTTCACCTGGACACTACGGCTCTTTGCGAAAATCTTCCTGTTTTCGCTTGCCGGCTACCACCCTCCAGGAATCCCAGGGGAGGGCGGCGTTCTTCGTGAAGTGATTGGACCTCATGGGTTGTGGCTGATACCGGTCTCTACAACTCTGGGCGGACTGTTGTCCGGGGCGCTTGTCTACGGCCTGGCGCCCGAAGCAGAAGGCCATGGTACGGATACCGTCGTGAAAGCGCTTCACTGGACAGGTGGGGCCATCCGGGATCGCGTAGCTCCGGTGAAGATGCTTGCTTCGGCGATCACCATCGGCTCCGGAGGATCCGCTGGACGCGAGGGGCCTACAGCACTGATTGCCGCCGGCTTCGGCTCAGTCTATGCGAAGCTGCTTCATCGGTCTGAATACGAGAGACGCCTGGTGGTCTTAATGGGAATGGCAGCCGGGCTTTCCGCGATCTTTCGCTCCCCGATCGGGACCGCCATTTTCGCCGTTGAGGTTCTTTACGGCGGGATGGACTTCGAGGCCGGAGCTCTTATTTACTGCATGCTATCCGCTATCGTCGCTTATGCCCTCAATGGGTGGTTTGTAGGATGGCAGTCGCTGTTTCAAGTCCCAGCCCACTTTTCCGCCGTAGGCGTGGCAGATTACGGCTGGTACGCTGCTCTCGGCGGGGTCAGTGGCCTTCTTGCTACGATCCTGCCGGAAATTTTTTATCGTTTTCGAGATGCGTTCGCCGCTTTACCAATACCCGCCTGGACAAAGCCGGGCCTCGGCGGGCTACTCGTGGGTGTCATAGCGCTTCGTTTGCCCCAGGTTCTTGGCGGCGGATACGGTTGGATTCAGGAAGCGATTGATGGCCGATTGGCTTTGGGATTGCTTCTGATTCTTGTCGTAGCCAAAATGCTAACGCTGTCTTTCTCGGTTTCCTCGGGAGGTTCGGGAGGTATATTCGCGCCCAGCCTGTTTGTCGGTGCAATGCTTGGCGGGGCTCTCGCGGCCGTCTCGCACCACCCGCCCCAAGGCTTGGTGATTGTCGGCATGGCGGCAGTATTCGGGGGTGCGGCCCGGGTTCCCATCGCGACGTTGCTGATGGTCGCCGAGATGACCGGGGGTTATCAGCTTCTTGTTCCCGCCGGACTAGCGGTCATGTTGAGCTTTGTGATCCAGATCAATCTTTCGTCCTTTTTCAAATACAACAGCCTGTATGAAGCCCAGGTAGCCGGACGTTCCGATTCACCAGCACACATTGCCGAACACGTTCAGATTGCACTGCGACTCCTGGAACAAGGAAAAATAACTTTACCTCCACCCATCACCCATCTCCACCTCGCGGCCCTCCTGGGATCGGGCGTCGCGCTGGATCTTCCGGATGGTTCACAGCTTATGATTGGAGCGCTTCGACCAGAGAGTCCATGGGTGGGAAAGCAGCTTCAATCCCGCACGCTCACAGGCTCTATGGTGGATTCGAAGGTTGCAGCCGTACTGCGGGGTAAGACGGTTTTGCGAGCTCGGCCGGACACTGTCTTACAGCCGGGCGACCGGCTCTTAATGATCGCGTCGCAGCAAGCCCAAGCGGAGTTACTAGAGCATCTCGCACCAACCCCCGTTTCGACGGCGCAGACCAGCACCGTAAGTATTTCCTAACCGTTTGGTCATTTATGAAAGGAGGTGCGTTGTGTTTCGCCACACAATCCCGATTGGACGCATCCTTGGAATACCTATCGATTTGGACTACTCCTGGTTTTTGATCGCAGGCCTGCTTACCTGGCTCCTGGCTGCTAATTACTACCCGGCGGCATTCAGGGGTGGCACGATCGTCGAATACTGGTTGATGGGCGCCGTGACGGCAGTCCTTTTTTTCGTCAGTATCGTTGTACACGAACTGGCCCATTCGCTGGTGGCCCTTCGCTACAAGATACCGGTACACCGAATCACTCTTTTCATCTTTGGCGGCGTATCCCAGATTGCAGCCGAGCCCCCGAGCGCCGCGGTCGAATTCTTGATTGCGATCGTCGGGCCGCTTACCAGTTTCGCACTGGCAGCAGTCTTTTTCTTTTTAGAGCCCTTGCTCGTGAATGTTGCGCCAGCCTTAGCTGTGGCCAAATATCTCGCCGTCATTAACGCCATCCTCGGACTGTTCAACCTGGTTCCGGGGTTTCCCTTGGATGGCGGCCGTGTTTTTCGCGCCATTGTCTGGGGCGTGGTCAAAAACTTCCGCCGCGCGACTCTGATCGCTGCAAGTACCGGCCGATTCTTTGGCTTTATCTTCATCTTTGTTGGCGTATGGCAGGCCCTGAGAGGAAATGTTTTCAATGGATTGTGGACTGCCTTCATCGGCTGGTTTCTGGAAAGCGCAGCCGGAGCTCAAGTTCAGCAGCAAATGGTGCAGGGCCTGTTGGTTGGCCACAAGGTATCAGAAGCAATGGGAGATTTGTGTACCCACGTGCCGGGAGACACCACATTGCAAAGGTTGTTAGACCAAGAGGTTCTTGCCCACGGTCGGCGGTGCTTTCTGGTGGACCGCGGCGGCCACACAGTCGGACTGCTGACCCTCCACAACATGAAGGAGATTCCTCGGCCCTCATGGATGGAGACTACTGTGACCCAAGTCATGATTCCCCTGGAAAAGCTAAGCAGGATCGATCCTAACGCTGAGCTATGGACGGCCATGGAAAAGATGGGGCGGGACGGAGTCAATCAGATGCCTGTGATGCTAGGCGACGATGTTGTCGGAATGCTTTCAAGAGCCGACATCGTCAAATATCTGCAAACCCTCCAACAAGTAAGCCCCGCGTGAATTTGACGAGCCGCGAAATAAGGGAACACGGGACGAAGGAAATGGTCTTAGCGGAAGGGGCCCCTGTCGTTATTGTAACAGATACGAGTTCATTATGGTCACTTCCGTTTGTCCCGGATCAGCCCACAGTTTTATCGTACTTCTGTCGCGTTACCCTCCGCTGGAATATGCAATTCGGCCCGTTCACTCTGAACGGCTCTGTGTTCACGCCTGTATCGTGCAGGAGGGATCCCGAATTGCCGTTTGAACGCTCGACAAAACGCTGCCTCCGATTCGTAGCCCACCTCGGATGCGATTTCCGCCACACCCCTTGGAGTCCTCGTAAGACTGCGTGAAGCCAATTGCAGTCTCCACCGAGTCAGGTAGGTCATAGGCGGTTCCTCCAGGTAGCTCGTGAAGCGTTCACTCAATGAAGAACGGGACGTGCCAACCTCATTTGCTAACTTAGCGATCGTCCATGGATGATCAACCCGGCTGTGCATCAAGCCAAGGCACTTGCCTACGATCGAGTCGCGTGCGCCCGCAAGCCAGCCAATCTCTCGTTCGGGGAGACTCATCACATAGCGGCGTAGCGTATCGACAAACAACGCCTCCGACAGCTTGGCCAACATGGCCTCGCTCCCCACTCTTCCCGATCCTGCTTCCTCGACAAGATGCATGATTGAACTTTCCAGCCACTGGCCGGAGCGCTCGGCTCTCACGTTGACCTTGAAGATCCGCGGCAATCCATCAAGGATCGGCCGGCTTATGTGCGGATCGCAGGACATGAATCCGCATACGAAGCGTGTTGTCGTGCCGCCCCCTCCAGCGCGCAGAGCGGTCAAGTCGCGTGTTATTAGCTTATTGACGATCGCGGATGTCTGCTGCGGCTCGGACCATTCTGCTCCGCTCGTAACAAGATGTGGATCTCCGTGCGGAAAGATGACAACGTCTCCCGGCCCCAGACTGAGCCATTCTCCATCTCCCAGGCGCGCCACGGCACGACCTTCGATCACCAGGTGGTAGATCACGAGGTGAAGCGCTCCAGGAGCCAGTGAAGGAGCAAGCGCCTTTGAGGCCGGTGTGGCGAAGCCCCAAGGGGCTGAGAAATCTGCGTTGAAGAACAGAGCCCCGTTCAGTTTGACCCCGCTCAAAATCTCAGAAAACGCGTCCATCGGGCCTCCCTCGGCGACTAACGGCATAGTTTTCCGGAAGCGCTGCAAAGCGATCTGCTCGCTCTGGACGCTCGAGCAAGAACTGGGGACGCCAGAGCATGGTTTGTCCTGCAGCGGAGCAGCACAATTCTAGCTTGGGATGCAACACCACGCAACGAAACAAGGACTTAGGAGCCGCAGGATGACAAATCGAGTATTCTCTTTTCTCTACGGAGCGATCAGCTACATATTCTTCTTCGCTACGTTTCTGTATGCCATCGGATTCATTGGCAATTTCGCCGTTCGCAAATCGATGGATTCGGTTTCAGTGAGTACATGGCCGGCCGCGCTCCTGGTTGACCTGGGGCTGCTTGCGCTGTTCGCCGTGCAGCACAGCGTAATGGCGCGGCCCGCGTTCAAGCGGGCCGTCGCGCGGGTTCTTCCCGCCACAATCGAGCGCAGTACCTACGTTCTCGCCAGTAGCGTTGCCCTCCTGTTCCTGTTCTGGCAATGGAAGCCGCTGGGAGGGAGCGTCTGGCACATTCAGAATGAGGTCGGCCGGTGGATGCTCTATGGGGGCTTCGCATCTGGTTGGATCCTGGTGCTCGCCGCTACTTTTGCGATCAACCACTTCGACCTGTTCGGCCTGCGGCAGGTTTGGCGGCATCTCTTGGGGAAGCCACAGACGAATCTGCGGTTTGAAATACCTTTTCTCTATCGGATCGTCCGGCACCCGCTTTACGTGGGCTGGTTCCTCGCATTCTGGTGCACGCCAAACATGACCGTTACGCACCTGGTCTTCGCTCTGGTTACAACGGCATACATCTTGATGGCGATCCAACTGGAGGAGCGTGATCTGATGGAGGTGCACGCCGAATATGGGGAATATCGGGAGCGCGTCCCGATGCTGGTTCCAGGATTAAGCCGCCGTGCGGTGACTCCACGCGCCCAAACAGTCAAAGTCACGACAAACTGAGGAAGAGAGATCGAGCTATGGAAGTTCAACGTCAATGCTACTTCTTACGATCAGACTTGCTCAGAATGGCGATGATGTCGCAAAGAGCGGTCGACTACTCCACCAAGGCGCAGGAGCTAGGCGCGTCTGAGGTTTACCGGCTCTTTCGGAAATACGATCAAGAATGGCGCAATCTGCAACGTCGTATCGGCGATCGAGGCCGTAGGTTGCTCGCGTCCGGAGTGCCTGTCGATGCTGATTCGAATGTTCTGGGGTAATTTCGTCTATTTCAATCTCAGTCCTGGATCTCCCTCCAAGGAGTAAGTCCCCCGTGAATTGCATGAGCCGCGACAATAGAGAGCCGCGAACCAGCCTATCGGACTAGCGCGGACCGGCGGGCCTGGCGGCGCCTCCACCACCCAGGGCGCCGGGTGGCAAGGTCCCACCCTCGCATAGGACTTTCATGTTCTCGAGCATTTTGGTGAAGCGGGTGCGCCGGTTTTCAATGTCCCTGTTGCGTGCCGCATCGTCGGGCAGGTTGCTGTTGTCGTAGACGAGGGTATAGTTGAGGCGGGTGGTGGTTGTGTTCAGCGGCGCGGCCTCGAGCGTACCGTGATACATGTTGTAGGCTACGCCTTCGCGGACCGGCTGGGTGTAGGTGTAGCTGTACTTCGTCTTCCCGACCAGCACCTCATTGCCAATGGAGCGGACGGTACCAAGGCCACCGTCACCAGAGAGAATGGTGCAGTTGGGGAAGCCCCACTCGCCTATATCGCAGTACTTGCCGATGCGTGCCCAGACGGCATCGACCGGTGCATTCACGGTGAGGGTCATAGGAATCGCGACGTAGTGGGGATTCGCCGTCTGCAACTGCTCGGGTGTGGGGGTCGGCGGCATTGCCTTAATGGCCGAGGCCGGGATCATTGCCGCCTTCGGCGAGCGTTTTCATGTTCAGGAGAAATGCGCTGAAGAGCTTCTTGCGGGTGGCTATTTCGGCGTCGCGGGCGGCATCATCGGCCAACATGCTGTTGTCGTAGAGGAAGGTGTAGACCAGGCGTGAGGTCTTCGCGGTAACGGGCTGCGCCTCCAACGTGCCGTGGTACAGGTTGTACTTGCCTTCCTTGCGCACGGGCTGGGTGTAGGTGTAGCTGTGGCCGGTTTTGCCTACCAACACCTCATTCACGATCGTTCGCTCTGACGCGAAGCCGCCGTCACCTTGAATCAGCTTGCAGCTGGGAAATGCCCACTTGCCGATGTCACAGAACTTCCCAACCCGGGCCCAAACCGTATCTGCAGGCGCATTGACGTCTTGTGTGAGCAAAACCGTGACATAGTGAGGATTGGGGACCTGCAAGGGCGGGGGTGCCGGACGCGGCGGTGTGGCGGGCGTGGTCTGCTGCTGGGCAGCCGAGGTGGAGATGAGCGAGACAAGGAACACGGCAGCGGCGATCTGGCGCATGATGATTCAGTCCTCTTTCTAATCTCTTGCGAGGCTACGTCCGCGTACAGGTCTCGAACTTGTTGCGAGCTTTTAGACGCCGTGGATCGTTCCAGGCAGACCTCTTGAAGTTAACCGCAATCAAATTCTCAACGCAGCTTGGCCCAAGGCGCAACGTGCTTCTCTCCACTCAGCAGAGACGTCAGTTTATCGAACAGTTGAGCGCAGAGCAATTTGCCGAGGCAACTGTTCGAGATCGCTTGTGCTTTGTATCAGGCCCCGACTGAAGAGGCTGCGTAAAAAGCCGAGTCGGGCAGGAAAGCATGCCTGCGTGAGAACTCCATTGACGAACTCAGCCCCACAGGCATCTGCCTCTGGTTCCCTCACTAAGGACGGGGCACCCGTCCTTAGTGAAGGAAGCAGAGACAGAGACTCCTGTCGGCCCCCAGAGAGGGTGTGTCAGATCATAAGTCCCGGTTCTCACGCAGACTCTAAAGCCCACGATAGGTTAGTGAAGAAGAAGCGCCAGCGTTTGGATTGATCACAGTAATGGTTTCCGATCTGCAGCGGCGAGATCACTGGCGGGATGGCCACGGTGAAATGGCCGGAATCCACGACGGTTGTAGTACGGTATGCTCCATTCCACACAAGAGACGTTACTGTCCCCCTAACCAATCCGCGGCCGTAGAGCAGCAGAGGAAGTCAGCGCCTTTTGTCTTGCCATTCTGTTATGGCTGGGTGGCCCATTCAAGCCTTGTTTTGGCTTGAGTGGGCAAGTAGCCAACCCGATTCTCCTCGAAACCCACCCGCTTCCACGCAATCAGCGAATTAACTCCACTCTAAACATGGTTCATCCGCTAATTTGGACGCTCTGGCTGAATTTAGCCAGGACGCTAGTCCTGGGTTTCCACGCACCACTGACAAAGTCCCGTGCAAGGAGACAGTACCTTTGCAGCACTGAATTAAGGGCAGGCGAGGCAACTGCCAGCCACAAATTCATGCCCTGATGGGTCCTGACAGAATGATGGATGTTCCGGCTGTGCGAGTTTTATCTTCGCTGCCCACGCGCATACCAAGCTCGAGTAACCTTTGGGCGGGTACTTCCGTGCCAAAAAACGCCTCTCGCCACTAACATGCAGCCTGGAAAAAGCATATTTCCAGAGTAGAAGATATCGGCAGGCGACGGACTCCTCACGCAACCGCGCCTGTCCGGCAGTTGCCGGCTGTTTCGGCCTTCCGCGTGAGCGAAGGTTAGCTTTACCGCTATCCGGTGCCTCACTAGATCCCTGTCCAAAAATCACCAACACCAGCCACGAATGGCCTGCCGCGGCTCCCGGCCCCTTTCTGTCCCTAAAAGAGCACCAAACCAATCCAACCCAATCTCCAGCAAAACCGAGGAACGAGGATACCCTATGCCCAAAAATAAGGTTAGCGATCTCATCACCGATCAGGAAATGGCCTTTGCTCACCTGATCATGTCCGGAACCATGACTGACCGCGCCGCCGCGGAAGCGGTCGGTCTCAACCCCGACACCGCCGCCTATACCAAAGCCAAGCCCCGCGTCCGCGCCTACATGGCTGAGCACCGCGCCGCCGTCAGGGAAAAGCTGGTAAACCAGGAAGCCGAACTGTCCCGCCTTGCCGTGGAACGTGCCGTGGAAGGGCAGCGCCAGCTGAGCTTTGGTCGCGACCAGGTCCTGAACCGGCTCTGGGAACTGGCCACTCTTTCCTCCGAAGCCACCAGGGGCAGCATCGCCGGCCAGATCAAGGCCCTCTCCATGATCGCGGCCATCGAAGGCCTTATTCCGGACCGTCGTCGCTCCCCATCCGGAATGCAACCCGCGGCCCCACCCGTCAAGCCACAAATCTACCAAGCTGAGTGGCTCCGCAAACAGAAGCAAGCCGCAGGGGAAGAGCCAGGCGACCCCGTTGCCGCCGCGGAAGCCCAACCCGACGCGCCCCACGTCGCCCATGAGCCTGCACCCGAGCCGGCCCCCAAACCGGCGAACGGCACGTCGTCTTTCGACCTTGATCCCAACCTTGACCCGCCCCAACCCAGCCTTGCCAATCCCTTCATCGACTCCAAAAGCCAGAGCTGGGTTCCCGCCGCAACCGGCTCCATCTTCGACGCCGTTCTGGGCCGAGGGAGCTTCCTCAGGCCATCCTTTTCCCCGCCTAAAAGCTTCTCCGGGCGGCGCCGCGGAAAGCGATAAAAAGCCAAATTTTATCGAATTTTACAAAATATCCCGCCCCCTTTGACTCGACTGGCGACGCGTCAGCCGGACGGGAGAGGGCTCTAAAACATCGAAAACGCGACCGGGGCCACTACTCCTTTCGGCGTGGGATAAACGACGCAAAGGAAGAGTAAGGCCGCACAACCGTTCCATTCTCAAAAAGCTAATTTGGACAAGTCTGAAGTTCAGCCGTCCCTTCGGGGACTAGGTCGATACAGCGAAACGGTCGATGGGCTGCGCCCACCATTTTCGGCCCACGTACGCCCCACGGCAAGCCGGGGCGGGTCAGGCGAAGGGGCACCCGTCGATTCCCTCCGAGGCGGCTATGACACAGACTCCGAAGGGACGGCCCCTGAGCTTGTCTAACGGGGACGGCCTGAATATAGCCTAGGACGCCAGTCCCACAAGCGTTAACCTGGGGTGTTTTTTTTCGAACCTCCCACAAAATCGTCATCCTGTCTGCCCCGGCGTGCCGTGGGAGCGAAGCGCCTCACAGATTTATCGCGTGATACAGCGCTTGGGCGCGGAGTCGAAGGACCCCGAAGGTG
Source organism: uncultured Acidobacteriaceae bacterium (assembly GCA_963750415.1). GTDB lineage: Bacteria > Acidobacteriota > Terriglobia > Terriglobales > Acidobacteriaceae > PALSA-350. The sequence goes on along the minus strand of CAVVQX010000011.1, from coordinate 295,976 downwards.
CTTATCTTGTCAATGCTGTTCGGAGCTTTCGACCACCCAAGCCCGAGAACTGAATTCTTCCTGCGGTACGTACTTGATGGTCACGGGGTACATCTTTTCATGCACTGTAATCATCTTCCATCCCCAGGTCTGTGCAAAACCTTTGAACCCTAGCGGGTCCGCCAGGTGCGGGCTTCGGTGGTTGAAAGGGTGCCAACGGCATGAGTAGGATAAGCGCCCCTCGAGGTCCTTCGACTCCGCGCCCAAGCGCTGTATCCCGCGATAAATCTGTGAGGCGCTTCGCTCCCACGGCACGCCGGGGCAGACAGGATGACGATTTTGTGGGAGGTTTGAAGAAAAACAACCCAAATAGGTTAACTAGGTTAACGCTTATGGGACGCCAGTCTGGGTTCCGCAGGACTAGCGTCCCACGCTACACCCTCCTTCGGGATTCCATTTCATCAGGTCAGTTCTCACGCAGACTCTGAAGGCCGTCCGCTTGATGGAATTAGGGTTTTTCCGCAGCCGCGCCGTGCCCCAAAACGCGGACTTAAGGAGAAGACCGACAAGAGCGAAAACGAGGAGATATTTTCCTTTGGTTGATCGCACCCACCGCAGGGCTCTACAAATATCACCCAAAGAGAGGAGTATCATTGTGATGTTGCGATGTTCTACGGGCACTCCGTGTCGCGCTTGAGACGGCTTGTGCCCCTTGAGTTTTTCCATCGGGAGTGAGCGCTGCCCTCCCAGCCAGAAAACGCACAGCGCATCGTCCGGTTCTCTTCGCTGCAATGGCGACCTCCATGAGAACTTCGTCGGGGAACTTAATCGCACCCCGCTCCGTCACTGAAGAGGAGGAAAGCATGTCAGACCAAAAGCTACCGCCAAAAGAGCCGCAGGAGGGAAAATCCCCGTCTCCGGCCGGTGGCGGCATCACCCGCCGCGGCTTTCTCAAAGGCGCTGGTGTTACCGCCGCCGGGACTGCGCTGCTCGAAGGCGTGCAGTCCTTTCACAGCCAGGCCCTGGCCGCCACGCACAGCGATGTGAAGGAATATGGCACTGAAGCTGTGGCAATTAAATTGCACATAAACGGCAAGGAGCGCACGCTATCGGTCGAGCCGCGCACCACCCTGGCGGACGCCCTGCGTATCCAGGCCGGCATGACCGGGACCAAAGTCAGTTGCGACCGGGGCGCCTGCTCCAGTTGTACCGTATGGCTCGACAAGGTGCCCGTCAACAGCTGCATGACCCTAGCCCTTGACGCCGTTGGTCACCAGGTCACCACCATTGAAGGCCTCTCGTCCGGCGACCAGTTGCATCCGGTGCAGGCTGCCTTCGTCCGCCATGATGCCATGCAGTGCGGCTTCTGTACGCCGGGTATGGTCATGAGCTGCGCCTCGCTGCTCGAGAACAATTCCCATCCCACAGAAGCCGATGTGCGATACGCCGTTTCCGGCAATATCTGCCGCTGCGGCACCTATCCCAAAGTTTTCGCCGCCACCCTCGACGCAGCCAACCAGATGACCCGCAAGGCGTAGGAGAAACCACCATGGCGACCGACACCACCCATCTCGTTCCTGACCCTATCTTCGCAGCGGCTGCTGACGGCGCTCCGGAGAAGACTGTCAGTATGCCGATCGGCATTCCCGGCTATACCCTGCATGAGGAACAGCGCACCATGCCGGCTTCTCAGCCGCCAGTGCTGCCAGTCAACAAAGATCTCGAGTTCATCGGCAAATCGCCCGAGCGCTGGGATGGCCATGCCAAGGTGACCGGCCGCGCCCGCTATACGGCCGATGTGCAGCTGCCGGGCATGCTCTACGCCAGCTTCGTGAACGCCACCGTACCGCACGCGAAGATTGTTTCCATCGATACTTCCGCGGCCGAAAGCTCCCCCGGTGTGAAGGGCGTGCACGTGATTGAAACGGTGCTTGGCGGCGCCGTGCTGCGCAACCCGGCGCTCGATGTTTCGAAATACCCGATCGTGCGCTACGCCGGGCAACCGGTCGCCGCTGTCGCAGCCACCTCTCCCCAGGCAGCGGAAGACGCCGCAGCCAAGGTGAAGGTGCAGTACGAAGCCCTGCCCTTCGTGGTCGATATGGACAAGGCTCGGGAAGCCAACGCACCCCAGGTTTTTCCTGGACCGGCCGATCAGGCGGGAACCGCGGGCGGAGGGGGAGGCGCGCGCGGTATTCCCCAAACCGGCAATGTTCACGGGCCTACGGTAAAAAAACACGGCGACGCCGAGCAGGGATTCAAAGACGCACACGTGGTAGTGGAAACCCGCCACTACACCCAGGTCCAGACCCATTCCGCGCTCGAGACCCATGGCGTGGTCGCCGACTGGAAGCCCGAGCTGCTCACCGTATACGCCTCTACCCAGGGAATCGCCAGCGTGCGCGAGGAAGTGGCCGGTTATTTCCATTTGCCCAAGTCCCAGGTCCGCGTCATCACCGAATACATGGGCGGCGGCTTCGGGGCCAAGTTTGGAGCCGGCAATTTCGGAGTCGTGGCCGCAGCCCTGTCTCGCAAAACTGGAGCGCCCGTGCGGCTTATGCTTAACCGCCAGGAGGAGCACCTTTCTGTCGGCAATCGCCCCAGCTCCGATCAGCATCTGCGCATCGGCGCAACCAAAGACGGCGACCTCACTGCCATTCAGCTGATCAGTTACGGCACGGCCGGTTGCGGCACGGGTGCGGGCTGCGCCGGTCCAGCCACGAACTTATATAAGTATGCCGCTCTGCACACGGAAGAGAACGACGTCTTCATCAATGCCGGTCCAGCCGCTGCCTTTCGCGCGCCGGGTCATCCCCAGGGGGCCTTCGCTCTGGAGCAGTCCATCGATGATCTTGCCGACCGGCTCAGCATGGATCCCCTCGTTCTGCGCGACCGGATCGATGAGAACCCGGTTCGCCGGGTACAGCGCCAGATTATCCGCGAGAGTGCCATCTGGAAGTCACGCAGCAGCCGCGCCAACGCAGACGCGGGCCCAATCAAGCGGGGGGTTGGCCTCTCCCAGTCCGTCTGGTACCGGCACCTCACCATGAATTGCGGCGCGGAAGTTCGCGTTCACAAAGACGGCTCGGTCGAAGTGCTCTCCGCCGTGCAAGACATTGGCAGCGGCATCAAAACGGTGCTCGCGCAAATTCTTGCCGAGCAGTTCGGCGTGCCGCCGGCCAAGGTTTCGGTGAAGGTTGGCGACAGCAACTACCCGGTGGGCCCTAACTCCGGCGGCAGCGTCACCACCGCTTCGCTCACGCCGGCAGTGCGCGATGCCGCCTGGCAGGCGTCGCAGAAATTCCTCGCGAGCGTCGCCCCAGCCCTGGGAACCCCAGCCTCCGATCTGACTCTCAGCCATGGCATGGTGAGCAGCGCCTCGGGCAAGTTCAAGCCCGTTTCCTTCCGTGCGGCTGCGGCCAAAATGAATACCGACGAGGTTTCTGCCCAGGTGATGCGTACCCCCGATTACGATCCCAGCAAATACGACACGTATGGAGGCGTCGATGTCGCCGAGGTGGCGGTCGATACCGAGACCGGACGCATTCACGTAAAGCGCGTTCTGGCCGTCCATGATTGCGGGCGTCCGATGAACCCCAACCAGGTGATCAGCCAGATCTGCGGCGGTGTCATCCAAGGCATGTCCTACACTCTGTTCGAGCGGCGGCTCCTCGACCCCAACCACGGCCTCATGGTCAACCCCGACCTTGATCGCTACAAGATTGCCGGCGCGTACGAAGTGCCTGAGATCGAAGTTCAGCTCACCGAGTCATATATCGGGCAGAGTTCAACCGATGCCTCAGGGATTGGGGAAGCCGCCGGCATCATCTCCGCCGGCGCCGCCATCGGCAACGCCTTCTACAACGCGACCGGAGTGCGCATCCGCCAACTGCCCATGACCCCGGCCGTCGTGCTCGCCGCCCTCAACCAGCCCCAACAGTCGATGGAGGCCATATGAATTCGTTCACTCTTGCCGATTGCACTACCGTCGAAGCCGCTCTTTCGCAGTTGAAAGACGGCGCTGTCGTCAAAGCCGGGGGCGTCGACCTGCTCGATCGCATGAAGAATGGCACCGATACGCCGGCGCGCCTGGTGAATATCCGCAATATCCCATCGCTGCGTGGCATCGAGGTCACGCCGAAGGGATTGACCATCGGTCCCTTGACTACGCTTACCGAAGTCAGCGGCCACCCCACCGTCCGCGCGCAGTACGCAGTGCTTTCCGATGCCTGCGGACACGCCGCCACACCCCACATCCGCAACATGGCCACGCTTGGCGGCAACCTGCTGCAGCGGCTGCAGTGCTGGTACTTCCGCTCCGCCGATTTTCAATGCCTGCGCAAGGGTAAGGAGATTTGTTTTGCCTTCTCCGGCCTGAACCAATACCACGCCATCATGGAGTACGGCGGTTGTCCGTCGGTCGCACCCTCCTCGGGAGCGGTCGCTCTGCTTGCGCTGGACGCCAACCTGGAGCTTACGTCCTCCGCCAAAGGCAAACGGATGGTCCCCATCCGCGAGTTCTATGTCCACCCGGACGCCAATCCGCAACGCTACAACGTGATGGGCGCCGGACGAGCTGCTCACCGCCATCTACGTTCCCAAACCAGCGGCAGGCACCCGTTCCGCCTACCAGAAATATGGAGAAAAAGAGAGCAACGACTGGGCCATTGCGGATGCCGGCATTGTGCTCGAAATGGACGGCAACCACTGCCGCCGCGCCGTTGTCACCATGGGCGCGGCTTCGCCGGTCGTTCGCCGCTCCCCGGAAGCGGAAGCGGTTCTGAGCGGCAAGACCATCACGCCTGAAGTTGCCCGCGCTGCCGGACAGGCTTCTATGCATGGCGCGATGCCGCTCTCGATGAATGCCTACAAAGTGCAGCTGTTTCCGGTAGCCATTTACCGCACGGTTTTGCTGGCGGCCGGACAAATGGGCCGCGACCCCAGCGCTGCCAGTTAACCACCGCGGGCGCTCGCGCGCCGCAGAAAGGAAGCCAGCATGAGCACCACCCAACATCACCCGCAGCCGTGCCAGTGCCTCCGCACCAAAAATCCTTACGGCTCCACTCCGCAAAACGCTGCGTCGTGGCTCCCCGGCGTTGAAACGTCCTCCAGTTACTGGTGCCTGCGCACCATGGGACCGGCCGGCCCGGACGAACATTATGTACACCTCTCCCGGTGCACGCCCGGGCGCAGTTGCTATGAAGCTATCGAGGAGTAGCTTGAGAGGGGTGTAGAAAACTTCAATTTCAAACTCAGTCCCGTGAGGGACGGCTGAATACAGGGAACGGGGGCTTCAGCCGTCCCGGGACTACTCCAGCTTTTTCGTATTAGCCCATGACATGGGCAAAATTCAACAAGTTCAGACGTCCCCGTTCGACAAGCCAGGGCACGTCCCTTCCTTCGGGACTAGAGCAGTTCTCAGACACGCTCTTTAGCCCTTGGGGTATGCGTTCGTGCCCAATCCGACTTCTTCCGCAGCCTGTGAAGCCCGCACCTGCTTATCTGGCGGCTCTCGCCGTTGAGTTTTCCCCCAAAAGCTACTTCACGTCGGCGGACCTCTCCTGTTCGTAACGCATGATGTGGTAATAGGCTTCCCAATTGGTCCAAACCAACGGTGGGGGCAACGGCGTCAGCGGGTCGTCCAGATAGTGATCAAAGGCCTGGGCAATTTCCCGGGTGCGAGAGACGTTGGTAAGCCAGTCTCCGCGATACCAGTTCTTCCACTTGCCGTACTCGGCGCTGCTCTGCGATGCCTCAACCTGCTTAAGGTCGTTGACCGCCTCCTGGGCCTCTCGCTCCGCATCCGTTTGGCGGCCATCCTGGGCGTCGACAATCGATTTCGAGACCAGGTAAAGCATGTCGTTGCTTTCCCGATTGATGGTGATCATGGTAAGCACTGCCGCGCTATAAAATTGCAGGCGATCCGCGGGGATGAGCGATTTCGCTTCGTTCGCCTCCTTCCACACCGCATCCCATCGCGGCCTGGCATCTCCGCATTGCTGTAGTTCATGCCTGGCCGTCTCGAGCATCCACTCTTTGCCCTGGGGCTCGCCTGTCCTGGATTGCACGAACCGGGGCGGCTCCCATTTCGGGGCCTGGCTAGGCACGGTGTAGAGAGGCGAATCGATCATGTAGGTCAGCATCAACTGGCGGCCCTCCGTGTGGTAGAGCTGATCACCATATTCTTTGGCAGGCTGGCCGAAGCTGGGCAGCCGCGTGGAAGTAGTCCTTGTACATTTGCGTCAGCGCAGAGCTTGCCTGCAGGCCAAACTGTTCGCTTGTCCACTCGCGGTAATATTCGTCCGCGCCCCCTTGCGGGATCCCTTTCCACGCGATCTCCATCACCGCGTTGGTGGTCATCGGCACCGGGCGAAGGTCGCTGGTGTTCACAAGAAAATACGCCGTGGCGCCTGCCTTCTGGTAGCGGCCCATCTCGCTCACGATGCGTTCGATGGGCACCATTTCGGTGAGCTGATTTGCGCGGTTGTTCATCATCGCGGTGTGGTAGTACGCACCCTCCCCGGCCGCCACCTTACCCCCATCCTGCAAATCGCCATAGCCGGTATCCGCCCACACCGTGATCACATCAGGCGGGATGGTCATGTCGCCCTGCTGCATTAACCGCGCCCCCTCTTGCCACAGGTCGGTCACAAACTTCGCGTCTGGACGAACCGCGCGCACAATCCTGATCTGTTCTGCGATGGCCTTACTGATCAATGCGCCCAGCGCCTTATCGTTGTCTCGCACACTGGGGTCCATCGAGGCATAGCTCACGTCGGAAAGACCCCGCAGTCCAACGTCCCAAAGAATTTCCTGAGTGGGCGAATAGGCCGCGACCGCGTCTTTCCACGCCCGCTCCAGAATCTCGGGATGCGCGGAGTAGTTATAAGGAACGTCCTTCGGCCACCTGGCAACATTCAGGCCGAGTGGAATCGCATGATGCTGGGTGAGGATCAGACCCCGCTTTCCCGCCAACGCAACCTGGGCATTATCGGGGAATATCCATGTTCCCGGAACCACCATATTTCCCTTGAGGCGCAGGATAGTCTCATACACTTTGTTCCACGCCTCTAACGAAATGCCTGTGGTGTCTTTTGTCCCCGGCGCCCATCCCGTCAACAGGTCCTCGTCATTGATGAAGAATCCGCGATACTTGAAAACGGGCGCGGGAAACGTCTCCGCTAAAGAGGAAGGCAGGTTGATCTGACTCCGATGTTCCGGCGCATGATCCGTCCAGTAATACATCGGATCGATACCCAGATGCTCCTGGGAGAACTGGTAGATCGCGTAGAGGGTGCCGCGCATGTCGGCTCCGCACAAAACCACGACGTATCCGCCGCGATTTTTGCCTGGGGCCCGGACTGCAGCAATAGAAAACGATTCCGGCGCACTCAATCCTTTGGGCCGCATCGCAGGCGGAAGTCTGTCGATTTCTCCTGCCAGGATCGTCTCCTGTCCTGCGTCCTCCAAACGGGTGACAATATTCGGCCTGGTACCCAGCACCTTCTCAAAGTCACCGGCCAAATCTTCAGCGGCTAATCGGACGGGTCCAGGCTCGTCCGGGCTCACCAGGATGGTGACCGCGTGATCCAATACAAGGTCACGCCCTGCCTGGGGACCAGGTTGTCCCAGCGTCACGCTGGCAACGCCGGCAACGATGAGCATGGCACCAAGTCTATGAAGACGGCACCCCGGACGATCGGTCATGGTTGTTACCTTCCTCTCAAAGATTCGAAACCGTTGTTTATCCTGGCTTTCGCGGGCAGATTTTTGGCTCTCACTCGTCACCATACTAGCGAGGTTGCTACCTGCCCGAGGTGCAGCATCCATCGATTCGACTTCTCTTTCTTCGGATGCGTCAGCGGCAGTCTAGCCTAGGTCTAGCCTACGTCTAGTTCCCCCTGGAACACCGGTCTTGACAGGATTAGCTACGGCCGATATCGTTCTTCCCGGCCCGGATCACGAGAGACGACGGCTTTTGGGAACACAGATCATTTTTAGAAAGAAGATCAGGCCGCTTTGTCTCTATCGCTCACCCCACTTGACATCATCATCTGCTGTCTTGCAGTCACTGCGAGCATTGCAACCGGTCTTACGATCGCGATTCGAAAAGGCGCCGGCGAATCGAGCTCGCAGTTCTTCTTAGCCGGCCGGCGGCTCGGCTGGCCGTTGGTGGGTGCGTCCCTTTTTGCTACCAATATCGGCGCGGAGCACCTGGTCGGTCTCTCCGGAGACGCGTATCGATATGGACTCTCCGCGGGCACGGTCGAGCTCACTACATTTATCTGCCTCGGAGCGGCTTGCGCGGTGCTGTTTCCTTATTACATTCGCGCCAGGGTGTATACCATTCCGGAATTCCTGGAACTTCGCTACAACCGGACCGCCCGCGTCTTCTTTTCCGGCCTTATGCTCGTGATCTGCATCATGACCAAGCTGGCGTTCCACCTGTATGCCGGAGCCCTGGTTCTTCATGGTCTGCTGGGATGGAATGTCATGTCGATGGTGTTGTTGATGGGATCGGCCGTTGCCATCATCACCATCGTGGGCGGGTTCACCGCGGTGGCCTACACTGACTCGATTCAAACAGCCATCATGATTGCCGGTTGCAGCCTGGTGCTCTTTATCGGTCTCGGCAAGGTAGGCGGTTGGCACGCCCTGGTTACGAAAATGCCGCAGGCGATGCACCTGGCGAAGGGTTACGCCGATCCCAACTATCCCTTCTGGGGTGTCTTGATGACGGCTCTCTACGGAGGCATTTTCTATTGGGGAATGGATCAGGTCAATGTGCAACGCGTGCTGGGCGCCACCGACCTGCGCGAAGCCCGCCACGGCGCGATGTTCGCGACCCTGCTGAAGCTCAGTCCGATCTTTATCTTCGCCTTGCCGGGGGTGATTGCCGGCGCTCTCTATCCCGGCCGCGACCCTAAGACAACATTCATTACCCTGCTGAACGACCTGGTTCCCACCGGTGTGCGGGGCCTGGTACTGGCAGCGCTTATTTGCTCCCTCATCGGGTCGTCGCTCTCGGTGATGAATTCCATCTCGACCCTGATCGTTCGAGATTTTCTCCTGCACTTCAGCAAGAACGCTACCGACCGAATGCAAGTCATGATGGGGCGAACCGCCATCCTGGTGAGTACACCCCTTGCGGTGGCTGCTGCCTATTTCATCTACACCACACCGGAAGGGCTCTATAAGTATCTTCAGGCGGTGTCGATCTACCTTGTAATGCCCATCACCCCGGCAATCTTCTTCGGCATTGTCAGCAAGCGCATGACGGTCCAGGGCGCCGTTGCGTCGACGATTGCGGGTACCTTGCTGGCCACGCTTTTTGTGACCGATCAACTCATCGGCGCCAGGGGTGCGCACCTGTTTCCCTGGCTGCACTGGACGCTGACGCTGAACTACACCTATCGTGGGCTTTGGGGAACGATGGTAACCATCGCGGTTCTCTTTATGGTGTCCTATTTAACCAAGGCGCCGGAACTCGTGAAGGTGAAGGGCCTTACCGTGGACTGGCATGCGCGCAGCAGTCCATTCGAAGGCCTATCCGATTGGCGGCTGCACTGGAGCGCGCTGGCTGTCGCGACCATTGCTATTTGTGCGTGGCTGGCGTAACGGTTGCGAAAATATGTTGGAACGAAGCATCAAGTCATGAAGTAAACTTTCCGTCGCCGGATTCTTGGGGTACTTTTCGTCTGTCCCGCACAGCCCCGCACGGCCCGTCCCCCGCAGCCCCTGTCCGCATTGACTTCTATCTATCATGGATGTCCACGAGACCTCTGGCATTATGCTTAAAAAGGGAGTGGAGGTTCCAATGCTTGCGACCCTTGCCTGGGTATCTCTCATTACCGCTTTTGGCTGTGCGCTCATCATTGGCATTGACGAAGCGCGTCATCCGCAGAAGATGTTGATCATGAACCTGGTCTGGCCGATCACAGCGCTCTACCTCAGCGTGTTCGCCTTGTGGGTCTATTTCCGCATCGGAAGGCCGATGGGGCGCGGCGCGATGGGCAAAACTTCTCACATGAATATGGAGCATGCCGCCGAACAACAGGACCCGACGCGGGAGCAGACCGCAGTCGCGACCAGCCATTGCGGAGCCGGTTGCACGCTGGGAGACGTCATTGCCGAGTTTTCCGTCATGGGGCTCGGTCTTAGTCTGTTTGGCTCGCCGCTCTACGCGTCGTTCGCAGCAGATCTCTTCCTGGCTTGGCTGCTCGGCATCGCGTTTCAATACTTCAGCATCAAGCCGATGCGCAATTTATCAGCATCGGAGGCACTGGTGGCAGCGCTCAAGGCCGACACCCTATCTATCATCGCCTATGAAATTGGCCTTTTCGGCTGGATGGCACTTACCTACTTCGTTTTCTTCGCTAATCCTCACTTGATGCCGAACCAGCCGCTGTATTGGTTCATGATGCAGATCGGCATGGTCCTCGGCTTTTTCACTTCTTATCCAATGAATCGGTTGCTTATCAAGTGGGGTATTAAGGAGGCCATGGGATAATTCCACTACCGGTTTCCGGAAGATCCGCTTGGAGCTGGCGGATATTTCTCGCCGCGCGGGAAACAGAATCTGGGCTTTAGGCACGCCCCACGGCAGGCCGGGGCAGGCGGGACAGGTCGGCTGCGTTCCCAATGAACAAACGAAGAGTGTGGTGCCGCGCCTCCGGCGCTCGACCGCCTGGCTATGGACCCAGCCCTTCCGGGCTGGGCTATTTTTGGTGCCGGCCCTCTGGGCCTATATTGCAAACACCGCTTTCCCATGTTCATTCCATCCTTAAATTGCCCTGGGCAAGTAGCTGCTCCCACGGCACGCCGGCGGGGCAGGCGGGATGACAAAGGAGAGGGCGACGCTTTCTTGGAGAGTGGTTGCTGGACCGAAGGCTTTTTTCATCACCTTGGGCGCCTGCGGCCCATGACTCCTCATGAACATAGAGGTTCTTGCGCAGTCAGCCCTCATCCAGTCTGCTTCGATGCGGTACAGCTGGCTGCCCTCAGGGGCTAAAGCCCTCATCAGCACGAGCGCTGTGGCACGGCTGAAGCCGTGCCCTTCGTTCATCAACGCAACTCGAAAACTGATTGCCAGTTAGGCAGCACCCGATAAAGAGCAGGAAGTAAGACGTGCTTCAGGCGCCGCACGCTTTCCTTGCGAGCCGCCAGGTAGGGTCTCGCCGGGAGCTAGCCTTCTATAGGGTGCACGGCGGTCTGTTCGCTTATGCATGTGGGATAATCACAGTGGGGATCGTCGCCGCCACGGTGTGGGCTCGCCTGCGGCGCCACTCAAAAACCATCATGCTGAATGAACTCGAATTCTCCTACACTCCGGTGCGCGATAAAGTGCGTGACCTTCGGGAGTATCTTTGACCACGCGCGAATCGATAGGGAACTGGCTGCCTTAGAGTCGAAGCTTTCCGATCCCGCCATCTGGTCCAACCCCGCCGAATCACAAGTCCTTATGCGGGAGCGCAAACGTCTCGAAGGCCAACAGGCCATGGAGAACGAACTGGTGCGCCGCACCGGCGATATCGATGCTTACTTCGAGCTTGCCCGGGAAGGGGAATCGATCGAGCCCGAATTGGAACGCGAGATCAAGTCCCTGAGCGAGTTTGTGGAGGAACTTGAAACCCGCACCATGCTCTCGGCGGAGACCGACCCGCTCAATGCAATCGTGACGGTACACCCGGGCGCCGGGGGCACCGAATCTCAGGATTGGGCAGAGATGTTGATGCGCATGTACCTTCGTTGGGCTGAGCGGCACGGCTTCAAGACAGAGATGAATGATTATCAGGATGGCGAAGAAGCGGGCATCAAGTCGGCTACCTTTACCGTGACCGGTGAGTTCGCTTTCGGCCAGCTTGCGGGGGAAACGGGAGTCCACCGGCTGGTGCGCATCTCACCGTTTGACCAGGCAAAGCGCCGGCACACCTCGTTCGCCAGCGTCTTTGTCTCGCCTGAGATCGACGACTCCATCCACATCGATATCAAGCCCGAGGAGCTGCGCATCGATACCTATCGCTCCGGCGGCAAGGGCGGCCAACACGTCAACACCACTGACTCCGCCGTGCGCATCACTCATTTACCCACCAACATCGTGGTGCAATGCCAGAATGAGCGGTCGCAACATAAGAATCGCGAGAAGGCGATGAAGATGCTGCGCTCCAAACTCTACGAATACGAGCTGGAGAAGAAAAAGCAGATTTCGAAGAAGCTGGAAGACTCCAAGCTGGATATCAACTTCGGTTCGCAAATACGGTCTTATGTGTTGCAGCCGTATCGCATCGCCAAAGACCTGCGTACCCGGGTGGAGGTCGGCGACGTGGACGCCGTGCTCGATGGCAACTTGGACCCCTTCATCCGCGGCTACCTGATCATGCGCCGGCAGGGGGGCGTGCCGGCAGCGATCGAGGAACCGGCCGACGTGGACTAAGCATCCAATGCTTCATGCTGAGGAATGTATTGAACGAGCCTGAAACCATTCGCACCATACTGGAAAAAACCAAGACCATCGCCGTTCTGGGGCTTTCTGATAACCCCGACCGTCCGGCTCTTCACGTTTCCCGGTACATGCAGCAGGCGGGCTACCGGATTATTCCGGTGCATCCTGGGGTCCCCCGGGCCTTAGGGGAAACGGCTTATCCCTCGCTCGATGCGGCCTGTGCCGCCGAGGGACGCATTGACCTGGTGGATGTATTTCGCGCTTCTCAATATGTGCCGGAGATTGTCAAAGACGTCATGCGCCTCAAGATCCCGTATCTATGGTTACAGGAGGGGGTCTGCCACGAGGAGGCAGTCCAGTGGGCGGAGGCGGACGGTGTCCTGGTGGTGATGGACCGGTGCATCTATAAGGAACATGCCCGCCTGGCTCATGCGTGAGGAGTTTCTAAATGAGTGGATTGCAGGGGTGCCGCGCCTCCGGCGCTCCCCACGGCCGGGGGGCTCACCCAGCCCTTCCGGGCTGGGCTGACGTTTAGCGGGCGGCCCTCCGGGCCTCGGTGGGGTTTGGTCCCCGAGGGTAGGTTCTCGCCTCACACACCCTAACTGGGGGCCGACGGGAGTCCTGGTAGAGTCTCTGCCTTCACAGAATCAAAAAGGAGCAGTGGGATCGCCGCTGGTTCGAGAGACAGATGCCTGTGGGGCTGAATTCGTCAATGGGGCTCTCACGCGGACTCTAAAGCCCTTATCTGTTCCCGCTCGCCCATGGCTGAGGGGCCCATCTCCGCAGGCCACGCATTGGGGGCCGCGCCCAGAAGCCTGGGGTGGCTCTGTAACATAGTGGTGCGGCCGAGCGTCTACAATCATGAGAGGCAGGCAGGCTGCCTGCCCTCTAAGTATGCGTAGCCTTCGTCAAGTCGCTTTGCTCCTGTGCGCGGGACTTACCCTGACCGCGGCCGCGGCTACCCCGGTCGAGGGACCGGTCCGCGCCCAGCACTTGACGGTCGAGCTGCTTCCTCTCGATGGGTCGATCCAGCCGGGGGGGAGTGAGGTTGTGGGGCTGCACTTTACCTTGGATAAGGGCTGGCATGTTTATTGGGTGAATGCCGGCGACTCAGGGGAGCCACCACGCATCAAGTGGAATCTTCCGGCTGGTATGACTGCGGGCGCCATGCAGTTTCCTGCTCCCCGCCGCTTACCGCTGGGGCCGCTGATGGATTTTGGTTATGAGGATGAGGTGCTTTTCCCCGTAACCCTGAATGCCGACTCCACTTTGAAGGCGCCGTCGACCGCCCAACTTAGCGCCCATGTCGATTGGCTGGTATGCCGGGAAGTTTGCATTCCGGGCAAGGCCGATCTGGCGTTCCCACTGCAGGTGACCGCTCAAAAGGGCGCGGGCGATCCTGGGCGGCAGGCGCTCTTCGACCGCTTCCGTAGTCTGCTACCGCAGCCGCTCCCGTCGTCATCCAAAGCGGTTTTCGGAACGACTCCCGGCGGCTTTGCGCTTGCCGTCACCGGCCACCCGGTTACCAACGCCGAGTTTTTCCCGCTCGACCAAAGCCAGATTGTGAATGCCGCGCCTCAACCTGTCAGGGCCGTGAACGGCGGGGTAGAGATCTCGCTCAAGCGGGATGAGAATTTCCGTACGCAGTTGGCGCAGCTCAACGGGGTGGTCTTGCTGGGGGACGGCACGGCGTATGAGATTCACGCTCCTCCGGGCGCCTTGCCGGGCGCCGCGGGCGGAGAGTTTGGCGCGGGCCTGGCTAAGCTTCTGCGCTTCTGTGCTCTGGCTTTCCTGGGTGGCATCATCCTCAACCTCATGCCCTGCGTCTTTCCGGTCCTGTTTATCAAAGGCCTTTCCCTGGTGGAGTCTTCGCGCCACCACCACAGCCGGGTGCGTGCTCATGGGCTGGTGTATGCCCTGGGCATCCTGGTTTCATTCTGGGCCGTGGTTGCGCTGTTGTTGGGACTAAAAGCTGGCGGCCGTCAACTGGGCTGGGGCTTCCAGTTCCAGTCGCCTGGTTTTATCGCAGTGATGGCGCTGCTGCTGTTTTTCCTCGGCTTGTCGCTGGCCGGCATGTTTGAAATTGGGCTCACGGTCACCAATACCGGATCGAGTCTCGCTGCCCGCCATGGTTACGCGGGCAGCTTTTTTACCGGCGTGCTGGCCATGGTGGTGGCTACTCCTTGCACGGCTCCGTTCATGGGAGCGGCTATTGGTTTCGCGCTGGCCCAGAGCGCGGCTGCTGCCTTTGCCGTGTTTACCGCGCTGGCGCTGGGCCTGGCCGCGCCTTACGTGCTGCTGACGTTCTATCCCAACTGGATGCGTCATTTGCCCCGCCCCGGAGCTTGGATGGAAGTGCTGAAGCAGGCCACGGCGGCGCCCATCTTCGGGACGGTCATCTGGCTGGTTTGGCTCTTCGGTTCCGCGGCTGGAGTGGACGCGCTGGCCGCGTTGCTGGCGGCCTTTCTGCTGCTGGCGATTGCCGGTTGGATTCTCGGCCGCTGGCCGGCACGACGGTTAGGCTCGGTGTTTGCGGTTTGCGTCATTATCCTGGCAGTGGCTACGCCGCTTTATGCTTTGTGGCGGTTTCCCGCAGCGGACTCCGCGACTGCCCGCGCGGGCAACGGGGTGAGCCGGGCTGGGTGGGAGCCTTATAGCCGCAGCGCGATCGAGCAGTACCGTGCCCAGGGCCGTCCCGTATTTGTCGATTTCACCGCCCGCTGGTGCCTGAGTTGCCAGGTCAACGAGCGGGTGGTTCTGGATCGCGGCGATGTCCGGCGCCGGCTGCGTGACTCGGGGATTGTGCTGGTTCGGGCTGATTGGACCAAGCATGACGAGAGCATCGCCTCCGCGCTCACGGAGCTGGGCCGCAGCGGCGTGCCCACGTACGTCTTTTACCTTCCCGGGCGGCCAGCCATGGTGCTGCCCGAAGTGCTCACTCCGGGCATCGTATTAGGAGCGCTCGACCAGCTTCCGAATCACTCCAGGCCGAGTACCCAGGCTCTGCTGGAACAACACCAACCGTAAGCAACCCTGCGAGGGATCAGCCGATGAACCGCAAATCTACCGTCCATGCACACCTGGCCGCGATTGTGGCCGCCGCCCTGACCATTTTCTCCACCACGCCGGCGCGCGCTGCCCAGATCGGCAGCCCGGCGCCCGACTTTCATGGAACCGACTCTACCGGCAAGACGCAAAGCCTTGACCAATACAAAGGCAAGTTCGTGGTGCTGGAATGGCACAACCACGATTGCCCTTACACTGCGAAGCAATACCAGAGTGGAAACATGCAATCCCTGCAGAAGCAGTGGACCGCGAAAGGGGTGGTTTGGTTCACCGTCATCTCCTCTGCCCCGGGCCAGCAGGGTTACATGGATGCCGGTCAGGAGAATGCCTACCTGAAGAAGATGGGCGCTCAGCCGACTGCGGCGATCCTCGATCCTAAAGGCGAGATCGGACATCTTTACCAGGCCAAGACCACACCCGATATGTTCGTCATCGATCCCAGCGGCAAACTGATTTATGCCGGCGCCATCGACGATCATCCCACTACGGAGCTGTCTGACGTTCCAGTATCGAAGAATTATGTCTCCGCCGCGCTGACCGAAGCCATGACCGGGAAGGCAGTGCAGACTCCTGTGACCCGTCCTTACGGTTGCTCGGTGAAGTATTGGCAGTAAGTAAGCAGGTGAAAAACTAATGTCTCTTCCGTTAGGTCGCTGGGTGGGGATCGGGATACTGGCAGCCAGCCTCGCCCAGATGCCTCTCTTCGCCATGCAGGAGCCCCCGCAGGCCGGGGCGCCGCAAGTGGACGACGCGCATGCCGCCGAGGAGCTGGCGGCTGAGCGCCAGGCTCTTGGATTTCTCGGTTACCTCGACCAGGGGCGCTACGCGGACAGTTATGCCTACACCGGCATGCTGATTCGCACTCAGCTCGACCGCGACAAATTTTCCGCTCAGGTTGAGAAGGCGCGCACTGGAACCGGCGCTTTGCAGTCCCGGGAGCTGATAGATGCCAGCTATGCCACGACGGTGCCGGGGGCTCCCGAGGGCCAATATGTGGTCCTGCACTACCACTCAAACTTTGCCATCCGACAAGATACTGTGGAGACGCTGACGCTGGCGTTCGCCAAAGGCTATTGGCGCGTGGTGGGCTACTACATCAAATAAGCAGCTTCTAAATGGGCCGCGAGCGGACAACCGTGAAGCGCTTCTTGAAGCGCAGGAAGGGGCTCTCCAGATAGCGGTAGGAGAGCATACCGGTCACGATCGTGGCGGGAAGGGCGATGGCCATTGCACCCAGCTGCGATGCAAGGGGATTGAAGTGGCCGAAATGTTTGATGACATCCCTCGCCAGACCGAGCCATAGCACGTGGAAGACGTACAGGCCGTAGGAAATCTTTCCCAGATAGATAAAGGGCTTTTGCAATTTGCCGTCGGGCAATTGCAGGCAGCTGAAGAAGAGAAAGAGACATCCCGGCAGTGCGATGAAAAAACGGGGCGCGATGTGTTGGAAAGTGTGGGGCAGGATTCGATCGTCACTATAGACAGCGGCCTGTGCCGCCCGCAGGCACAGCAGTCCGGCAACGAATAACCCCCAGCGCACAACCTTTGAAAGATTGGGGACGCGCCCGCGAAGCACAATCGCCGTAATCGTTCCCAGGGCAAAAAACTGGAACTGGACCAGGCTATTTACCCAGATCCCCGGATCCAAGGTTTGACCCTGGTGCAGGAGCCGGGCCAGCGTCAGGTATGCGGCTGTCATCAGCATGGTGCTGATAGCCAGCAGCGACCCCGGGCTCAGGTACTTCACAATGCACGGCCATAGCAGATAAAACTGCTCTTCGAGCGAGATACTCCACAGCGGAAAGAGAAACCCCGGCGGGTAGCCGTGGCCAACGGTGTACCAGTTGGTGAAAAGCAGCATGAGCGCCGCGCCCCAGGCAAGGGAGACCGTATGGGTGGGAGAAAACAGGCCGTAGAACGAGCCCACGCCGATCATGGCGAAGTAGAGCGGCCAGATGCGAAGAATGCGGCGGACATAAAATGCCGGAATGTGGATGGTATGGGTTTCGCGCTTTTCGCGCAGCAGCAGTTCCGTAATGAGATAGGAGCTAAGAAAGAAAAAGATGCAGACGCCAAATTCTCCGGCTCGGCCAACGGCTCCGAGCTGAGTGGGTTTATCGAGGTTCCAAACCAGGCCATGCGCAACAAATACCAGCAGGAAAGCCAGGGCCCGGAGAATATCGAGGCCAGGGCGGTAGAAACTATCTACACGCGTCTGGGCCTTCTCCACCTCGATGACGGCGGCGGTGGTTGTAGACATCTGCTTACACCGGATGGTACCCCGGGCGAGAAGCACCGGAACCATCAAGGGGGCCCGTCACAATCTTGTGTCTGGAGCCACCATGATGAACGTACAGTACCTGCATACAGAACGTACAGCGCGAATCTAAGGCGAACTATCACCGTTTCGTGGGATCTGCATGTTCACGCCACAAACTTATTCCATCGCGCTCCTCCTGATGACCCTCAGCATGCTTTGCTGGGGGAGCTGGGCCAACACCCAAAAAATCACTCGCAACTGGCCCTTCGAGCTCTATTACTTTGACTACTCCCTGGGCCTGATTGCCTGTTCTCTCATCATCGGCTTGACCCTGGGGCAGATTAATCCTTCATCGCCGGACAGTTTTTTTTTGAATTTGCGGGCCGCGAGCCCACGGAGTCTGTTGCTGGCATTTGCCGGAGGAGCGGTTTTCAGCGTGGGAAATATTTTGATCGTGGCCGCCATCTCGGTGGCCGGCATGGCGGTGGCGTTTCCTATCGGCGCCGGCCTGGCGTTGGTGCTGGGAGCGGTTCTCAATTATCTTGTTTCTCCGGCTGGGAATCCGGTGCTGATCTTCTCGGGCATCGGGCTGGTGTGCATCGCGATCGTCCTCGATGCTTTGGCCTATAAGGGTATGTCCCGCGGTGGGGCGGCATCAGGGAAAGGGATTCTGCTGAGTTTCCTTGGAGGGATTGGTGCCGGGCTTTTCTATCCCCTGGTGGCCAAATCGCTGGCTGGCCCGGGCCATCTGCAACCTTATACAGTGAACGTGGTCTTCGCCCTGGGAGCTGCGGCCTCTGCCTTACCCATGATTTATCTGCTGTTGCACCGGCCTATCAGTGGCCCCCCGCTGGAACTGAAAGATTACGGCAAAGGCACCTGGAAGATGCATGCCTGGGGCATCGCCGGTGGGCTGATTTGGGGTGTGGGAACCATCGCGAACTTTGTTGCCTCCTACGTCCCTATGATTGGTCCGGCAACTTCCTTCTCCATGGGCGAGGGCAACACCATGATCTCCGCCTTGTGGGGTGTGTTTGTATGGAAGGAATTTCGCGGTGCCAGCAGCCGCGTCCGGCTCTACCTCGCGCTGATGTTTCTTTGCTTTCTGCTGGGGTTGACTTCGATCGCGCTATCACCGGTCATCAAGTGAAACTCTGTATGAGCCACCGTGGCTCCACAGACCTTTCGCTTAAACCTCCGAAGTTTAAACCTCCACCTTCGTGGTATCCCACATCTCGCGGAAAACGAGCGAGATGTGGGGCACCCGGCATTTATTGGGAGATCGAGATGGAAGTGAGTGGAACCCGCGCTCGGTATACTGTCATCCGATTTCGATCTAGCAATCCGGAGGGATGTCGATGGATTCAGCGATTACTTTTACAGAATTGTTGCTTTATAGCGAGCAAGAGACGAAGCGGTGGAAGGAATGGTTTAGCGCTCATCCGGAAGCGCTCGAGGTCCCCTTTCCGATCGCCCATACCAACAACGTAAGGGGATTGCTGGCTCACATCTTTGCCGTGGAACTGCGGTTTGCGAATGCTGTATCCGACGGTCCTCGATCTGGATGGCAAGAGCTGCAGGCTCATGCCACAGAACATTTATTCGACGCAAGCGAAGATGCGGTTAAGAAGTTTCGTGAGTTTATCGGGTCAGCACAGCCGGAAGATTGGAACGAAGTAAAGGAAGTAGGTTTCGCTGGTATCAAGGCGAGCAAGCGCAAAATGTTCAGCCAGGCCATGTTTCACGGTATGCAGCATCGGGCTCAGCTCGCGACTCATCTACGCCAGCACGGATTTGGCGACCTGTGGGTGCATGACTTCATCTTTACTGATGTGATGCTCTAGTGCGTGGTCAGTTCTCCGCTGCTTAGCCGCGTCGGGCGCGAAGCGTGGTAGACGGATACTTTTCTGTCAGGCCATCTCGCCCGGCCGCCGAATCTTCGGAGGTACGATAAGTCAAGGAGTAGGGAACCGTGACCACGCGTCAAGATAAGGTTCGCGCTCAAGCCGGCCAATCCGCAGCACAGATTTTTGCCGCCAATGATCGCATGAACCAGATGCTGATCGAACATCTTGACCCTGCTGCCTGGAGAGCCAAACCGCCCGGCAATGTCCGCACCATTGCGGCGATGTTTACCCACCTGCATAATGTCCGCTCTAAATGGATCAGGCTTACGGCGCCGCATTTAAAGGTACCGGCGCAGCTCAACCGCGCGCATTGCACCCCACAACAGGCGCGTGCGGGATTAGCCGAGAGCGCCGCTCGCTGCACGGAGATGCTCGCCGAAGCGCTCGGCGATAGCAGGGGCCGAGTTGAACAATTTCGCAGAGACGGCTGGGCCCCGCCCTGGCCGGTTGGTCTGGAAATGCTGTGTTACATGCTTGCTCACGAAGCGCACCATCGTGGACAGGTATGTATGCTCGCACATCAGCTTGGATTCCCGTTGCCGCAAGAGGTGGCGGTTGGGATTTGGAATTGGGAAAAACTGTGGAAAGAGTGCGGGTCGCCCGGACTCCGCCAGGAGAGAACGCCACCGTCCGGCCGCCGACGATCGTGAAATACTTCGGCTGGAGGTGTTACTCGTGGTCCGAACGGTGCGGTGTTGGATGGATTGGAACCGAGTGTCCCGATTGCTCACAAATGCAACTCGGGTGTATGCGATTTTAGCCGGGATAGGAATCAGCCTTTCCGCGCAGGCGCAAACCGGACGGATCTATACCTCTGATGATTACAGCCGGGCCGCGAATCTGTTGCATGCGAGCACCATTTCGCTGGTCGATCATGCCGTAGAAAGGGCCACCTTCTTCGGCGGCGATCGCTTCTGGTATCTCGACAATGAAAATGGACTGCCCACTCTCATGGTCGCCGACGCGGCTAGGCAAACCAGATCCGCAGCCTACGACCCGCTCCGCATGGCAAAGGCACTGCATGCGGCTGGACTGGCAGAGACCGATCCGAAGCGCATCCGGCCCGACGGGTTTGATCTGCTCGACGATGACAGAACCGCCAGGATAACTGTGAGCGGAACTCGATACAGATGTACCCTTGGCGCGGAGTATCGTTGCTGGGCGGAATTTTCCGGACCCGCCGGCACGCCAAAATCGAGCTTAAGCGACACCTCGCTGGCGGATTTTTCTCCAGACGGAAAGCGCGCGGTTTTTCTTCGCGATTGGAACCTGTGGGTGCGCGAGATCGCGACCGGAGTTGAAAAGCAGCTCACCACGGATGGTGTTAAAGATTTCGGGTATGCCACGGACAATGCGGGTTGGGCCCACAGCGATCACGCGATCGTGGTGTGGTCGCCGGACTCAAAGATGCTCGCGACCTTTCAGCAGGATCAGCGCAAAACCGGAGAGATGTACACGGTTCGCTCCCGCATCGGACATCCTGAATTGGAAACGTGGAAATATCCCTTGGTCGGCGACAAAGACGTGACCATGATCGAGCGGGTAATCATCGACGTGGATGCAGCAAAGGTGACGCGGCTTAAGATGCCGCCGGACCAGCATCGCTCCACTTTATGCGATAACCTGGTCTGCAAAGCCGGATGGGAGGACGTGCAGTGGGCGGCCGATGGCAAGACGCTGGCCTTTGTTTCTACCTCACGCGATCACAAAACGGAACACATGCGCATAGCGAGTGCGGCCACCGGCGAGGTTCGCGACGTGTTCACAGAGACGGTGCCCACCTTCTTCGAAAGCGGCTATGAGCATGTGAACTGGCGTTATCTTTCCAAGCGGAATGAGATTCTCTGGTTCTCCCAGCGCAAGAACTGGGGAAACCTGTATCTGTATGACGCCGGCACGGGAAAGTTGAAGCATGCGGTCACAGATGGCGACTGGAATGTCGACGAGGTGCTTTCCGTGGATCCGGAGAGCGGTGAGATGATCGTGACCGGCACCGGTCGCGAGCCATCGGAAGATCCCTACTACCGTCGCGTTTATAGTGCGAACCTGGACGGCAGGAATCCCAAGTTGCTTACGCCGGAAGACGCCGATCACGTGGCGGCTGTATCCAGCGATGGGAAATTTATCGTAGATATCTACTCCACGCCGCGGAAACCCCAGGTGATGGTTTTGCGCGATGGCTCCGGCCGGGCGCTTGAGGAGTTGACACACGGTGATATCACACGCCTGAAAGCGGCGGGATGGATCGCGCCCGAAACCTTTCACGTGAAGGGGCATGACGGTAAGACGGATGTTTACGGACTTCTTTTTCGTCCCGCCGGTCTTAACCTCTCGCAGAAGTACCCGATCATCGATTTCATTTATCCGGGGCCGCAGGGCGGTTCTTTTGGAACCCACGGATTTGAAGCCTCCCGTGTGGATAGCAATGCACTGGCGGAGCTTGGGTTCGCTGTGGTCCAGATCGAAGGCATGGGGAATCCCAAGCGGTCGAAGGCCTTTCATGACGAGTACCTCAACGACATCGGCATGAATGCCATTCCAGATCAGATCAGCGGCCTGCGCGAACTAGCGCAGCGTTATTCGTGGATCGACCTGGATCGGGTTGGGATGTGGGGGCATTCGGGCGGCGGCAACGCTACGGTGGCGACGATGCTCCATTATCCGGACTTCATCAAGGTCGGCATTGCAGAGAGCGGCAACCACGAGAACCGGAACTATGAGGACGATTGGGACGAGAAGTGGGTTGGACTGCTGCAGACGAAACCGGACGGAACGACAAATTACGATACACAGGCGAACGCGCGTTACGCGGGGAATCTGAAGGGAAAGCTGATGCTCGCGCACGGCATGCTGGACGATAATGTGCCGGTATCAACCACCATGCTCCTGATCGATGCATTGGAAAAAGCCAACAAGGATTTTTCCCTGGTGATCTTCCCCGAGGCGCACCACGGATACGGACCCACTGCGGGTGCTTATATGATGCGGCGGCGATGGGACTATTTTGTAACCGAACTCATGAGAGCCACGCCGCCCCATGAGTTCCCGATGCCGGCGCTGCTTCCACTGCACTAGCTCTTTTCATCCCTGGTTTTAAGGCCAGGATTAGTCTCAGGTATCGACCGAGACTCCAGTCTCACCTTTTCCGTTGCAAGCCAATACTTGGGTCATGTTGAATTTACTCTGAGGAGATATGAAGACAATGAGCAAGAGAAGCCTTTTCCT
Source organism: uncultured Acidobacteriaceae bacterium (assembly GCA_963750415.1). Lineage (GTDB taxonomy): Bacteria > Acidobacteriota > Terriglobia > Terriglobales > Acidobacteriaceae > PALSA-350. The sequence continues at coordinate 273,100 of CAVVQX010000011.1, read as the reverse complement.
TAGCTTTGCAGCCTCGACAGCTTTGATTTGCGGTGGAGTTATGTTCGCGCAGGCTCCCGTTGTAAACATTGACTCTCATAAACATCCCAACCTGGCAGGCGCTCAAAGTAGCATCGTGCAAGCCTATCAGCTGATAGAGAAAGCACAGAGCGCAAACCGTGATGCGCTGGGCGGCCATGCTCAAAAGGCCAAGGACCTCCTAACACAAGCCGACGCAGAACTGAGAGCGGCCGCTAACGTCTCGAATTCAGAACATCGATAGCCAGAGGTTCTTCGAGAGACGAAATTCGATGGAGTTATGCTTTGAGGGTAGCCTAACGATCGGCATCGGGCCGTGTCGTGTGATTTGTCTGTCCTATTTGACTCGAAAAAGAGTTGAACTGTGAAGACGGGTTAGCTGCTAACCCGCCTTCATAGTTAGTCCTTCCGCGTTTCCAGGAGAGGTCCGCGGAACTGCAGATCCCTCCATGGCGACAGGTCGGCTTCGTTCTGATGAACATAGGAAGAGTGTGGTGCCGCGCCTCCGGCGCTCGTCGCCCTCTGGATGGACCCAGCCCTTCCGTGCTGGGCTGACGTTTGGCGGCCGGCCCTCCGGGCCTGGATTGCAAAAACCTCATTCCCATGAACGCGCCCTCGGTTGCGCGCGGAATTTTCCACTTTTATTACGTCATTTCCACAGCAGAAATTTATCGGAGGCCCTAGCATTCTCGTTGGTGAAGAGTAGTATTGCTTTCAACGGAAGAGCAATCTTCCAGCGGGGGAAGCAGACTAACCGCCATCTCAGAGAATCGGTAACGAGACTCGATCCGGGCAACCGGAAGCAGATGGTAGCGAAAAGCTTTTGCAGCGAGAGTGATCACGGAAGAGTGAGGGAAACGCGGGCGCAAGCTCGTGGTTACCAAGTGATTTTGGGGTCGCGAACGTTGTGATCTGGAAGCCGAACCGGATCTCCGAAAAATCGGAATAGAGAGGGCGGGTTCTCGCAAGAGAGTCCGCCCTTTCGCTTTTGTGCGCGCCCTGCGCAATCACGCCAGCATGACCCTGCATCGCGATGAAAAGTTCAAATTGTGCGGGTGATGCACGCCATCGCCGTACTCCTCGGACAGTCAGATTCAGTCGAACGTGGTTGGCCACTCGGGATGCGCTGCGTGGTCGAACATATGCTCGATCTGGTATTCGGTGATGCGCGCGGCCGAAAGATGGGGTAACTCGTGGCGAGGAAAAAATCTTACCTCCGGGGTCTCAAAGCTGGGCGTTGCCTGGCCCCCCAGCAGGTCGCACAGAAAGAGGAGCTTGTAGGCGTGGGTCGACTCCGGCGGATGGGGATGCTTGTTGCGATCGAATAATGCTGCCAGCTTGCGTGGGGCTACATCGTAACCTGACTCCTCTTGCACCTCCCGCACTACCATGGCGCTGGGCGACTCGCCCACATCGGCCCAACCGCCGGGCAACGTCCACCCCCCGTCTTCGCGTTCCCGCACCAAAAGAATTTCATTCTCACGCACCACGGCGCCACGAACCTCTACCTTCGGGGTCGCATATCCAATTTCGCGGCGGAAAAGATCGAGAATTTTTTCTGAGTCGGGCATGCCGCTCCCGGCAGCCATCATCTCGGCGGCTATCGCCTGCAGTTCTTCATAGCGCTGGTGATCGTAATGATCCCGGGTGAAGGTCAGCCCGGTCTGTGCAATTGCCTGCAATCGCTTGGTCCAAGTCAGCCAATGCGGATCCGCCTGTCCAGCCATGCTCCTCCCCTATGATTCTCGCTTGCCCCCCGCCTGCTTCGCTGCCCGGATACGGCGTACTTCGTCCATCCGCTGGGCCATCAGCTTTTCCCGTCCTTCGGCCGTCGGATGATAGAACTCGCGCCCGCGTAAACTCTCCGGCATACAGTCCATATCGGCCACTCGTCCTTCGAGATCATGGGCATACTGGTAACCCTCGCCGTATCCAAATTGCTCCATCAGCGGCGTAGGCGCGTTTCTCAGGTGCAAGGGCACCGGCTCCGCGCGATGAGCTTCGATCTCCGCCGTTACCTCGCCGTAGGCGGTGTAAAGCGCATTCGATTTGGGCGCCAAGGCCAGGTAGACGACGGCCTGGGCCAGGGCCAGATCACCTTCCGGCGAGCCCAGAAAATCCATCGCATCGCGAGCCGCCAACGCCATCCGCAGCGCCTCCGGCGCCGCCAGGCCAATGTCCTCGACTGCCATGCGTACTAATCGCCGGGCAACATACATGGGGTCTTCGCCGGCGCGCAGCATGCGTCCCAACCAGTAGAGCGAAGCGTCGGCGTCGCTGTTGCGTATGCTTTTGTGCAGCGCAGAGATCAGGTTAAAGTGCTCTTCACCTTGTTTATCGTAGAGCAGGACCCGTTGCTGCAAGGCGTTTTGCACGATCTCCCTGGTGATGACGCCGCCGGCCGCAAGCTTGGCGGCGGTCTCCAACGCGTTATACGCGTACCGTGCATCACCGCTGGCATAACTGGAGATCATTTCCATAGCATCTTCCCTGGCGGTGACATTGAGCTTACCCAGACCGCGCTCCCTGTCGGCCAGCGCCCGGTTTAGCAACTGCAGCAGTTGCTCATCGCTGAGCGGAGTCAGCCGGTAGACGCGGCAGCGGGAAAGCAGGGCAGCGATCACTTCAAATGATGGGTTTTCTGTGGTTGCCCCGATCAGGCGGATGGTGCCCCGTTCGACATAGGGCAGAAATGCATCCTGCTGGGCCTTGTTGAAGCGATGGATTTCGTCAATAAAGAGAATGGTGCGCGACCCGAAGCCGGCAGCCTTTTCCGCGTCGACCATTACCTGCTTGATCTCCTTGATGCCGCCCATTACCGCGGAGAATTCAATAAAGCTGGCTTGCGTGGCCTCGGCGATAATCTTGGCCAGCGTAGTCTTGCCCACTCCGGGCGGTCCCCAGAGAATCATGGACCCGGCGTCGTCCCGCTCGATCTCCACCCGCAAGGGTTTGCCGGGGCCGAGCAGATGCTCCTGGCCAACGAACTCCTCCAGGGTTCGCGGACGCATGCGTTCGGCGAGCGGAGCTGTCCGGGAGCCGCCGCTCTTCAGAGTGCCTTCGCCGGGGATCTGGCTAAACAGGCTCATGCGTGCACCTGGTCTCTCTTCCGCGCCACCACGCGCTGGCGCATTGCGTCGTACAGGAGCACGCTGCCCGCGATCGCCGCATTCAGGCTTTCCACCGCTCCGGGGAGGGGAATCGTCACCCGTGCGTCGGCTTCTTCGATCCAGGCACCGGGTAGGCCGGAGCCTTCATTGCCTACCAGCAGCGCACTGGGCCCGCGCAGATCGGCCTCGCTGTCGCCGTCCCGGGCCACAGCCGCGAATATCTTTATCCCTCGGCCGCGCAGGGTGGGAAAGGCGTCTTCCGCGGTCAGGGCCACCACCGGCAGGCGGAAGGCGGACCCGGAGGACGCGCGCAACGTCTTGGCATTCCACAGGCTTACCGTGCCGGGAAGCAGGATCATGCCGGTGGCGCCGAAGGCTTCCGCCGAACGAATCAGGGTGCCCAGGTTTCCCGGGTCCTGCAGGCCGGCCGCGATCACCACCAGGGGGTGGGCCCCTGACAAATTTTGATACATCGCCTGCACCGTGAACCGAGGCGCTTCCACCAGGGCGGCCACACCCTGCGGGTGCTCCGTCATGGTCGCGCTGGCAAAGACTTCCCTGGTTACGATCAATACCTCCGCACTTCCGGCCGGGAAATGTTGCAACAGCTCCTCGTTGCCTTCTTGAAGAAACACCGTGTACAGGTTCAGGCCGCTCTTCACCGCTTCCTGCACCAGGTGCAGCCCTTCCAGGGCGATATGGTTGTGCACCGTCTTGGCGCCTCCGGACAAGCCTGCGCGCAATTCTTTTACCCGGGCATTCTGCCGGCTTTCCACCCTCCGCGGACCATGTACTGCTAGCGATTTCATACTTCGTGAACTCACCGCGATTGTACCCGCAGGTGCCTGCCATGACCGGCACCCGTCATGTGGCATAGCGGTTGGGCCCAATTACGGGGTAGACTGCGCATGGGAGAAGCAGTCCAGTGGTTGGGGTGGGGCCGCCCATTCCGCGGAGGCCATCGGCACCTGATGCCGGTCTGGTACTCTCGATGAATTGCACCAAATCTGTCCTGGGGTGGAGCTATCTTGTTGGCCGAAATTCTGCGCGTGCATCCGGATGAACCGGAGCAGGAACGGATCGAATACATCGTCTCCTGCCTGCGAAGCGGCAAGGTGGTGGGCATACCCACCGACACCTTTTATGGTTTAGCGGTCGATCCGGTCAATCTTCGTGCGGTAGAAAGCATTTACGAGATCAAGACCCGTCTCAAACACAAGCCGTTGTCTTTGTTGATCGCGAATGCTGCCCAGGCGTATGAGTTGGCACGCGATATCGACGTCCGGTTCGACCGTTTGGCGGAGCGTTTCTGGCCCGGCCCGCTTACTGTGATTGTCCGCGCCGGTTCGCGCCTGCCGCTGCGTTCTACCGCGAATACCGGCAACGTGGCCCTGCGGGTGCCCGACGCCGTCATACCCCGCGCCATCGTAGAAAAATTGGGCTTGCCGATCACCGCCACTTCGGCTAACCTGCAGGGCTTACCCGAGTGCAGCCATGCCGCTTGTGTTCGCGATCAAATCGGCAATCGCATTCCGCTTATCGTGGACGGCGGTCCCACAGGCCGCAGAGTTGCTACCACCATCGTCGATCTCTCCAGCGATGGTCCGTGGGAGATTCTTCGGGAAGGGGCCATTCCTACTCACGAAATAGCCCTGACCCTCCAGCGCTGAGCAGAAAGTCCCATGCGGCCGACCATCAAGCACCGAGCGTTGCTGACCGGATCTCCGGCTGCGCAGCTTGCCCCAAGGAAAGCCGCATGAAGTTCGCTGGGAGCATCAATTTCAACCGGAAACCCTTGACCGGCCGGCGGATGCTTCGCTTGTTATTGGTTGCGGGTCTCATCGCCATCCTGGGTTGGTTTGTCTGGCTGTACGGGCGGATCCATTTCTACGCCACCCACGATGAAGCAAGGCCCGCCGACGCTATCGCTGTGTTTGGCGCGGCGGAATACGACGGCCGTCCCTCGCCGGTGCTGCGCGCCCGGCTCGATCATGCTCTCGTTCTCTATCGCGAGCGCCTCGCTCCGCTGGTCATTACTCTGGGCGGCGGCGGTGGTCCGCGAGATTCCGAAGGGGGCGTCGGCCATGACTACCTTTTGGCCCATGGGGTCCCGGAGAACCAGATCATCGCCGAGACCCAGAGCACAAACACCGAAGAATCCGCCGCCCGCCTGGCTGCCATTGCGCGCGAGAATCGTCTGAACCGGATTTTGGCTGTCTCCGATGGAACTCATCTATTTCGTATCCATGCTCTTTGCACGAGCAAGGGATTGAATGTGTTTACTTCTCCCCGTATGGAAGCGCGGCCGTTGGGCTTCTGGGACGCTGCCATGCGGTTGATGCATGAGATGTTGAGCTACTCGCTTTGGCGGTTACGGTTTCACTAGCCGGGTTAGAAATCCTCAATTTTTGATTTTCCAGCGAACCCTGGGATACCACCGCCCTGTCGTCACAATTCTTGAGGGCTCGCTTCGTCCTGGGGAGGAGAACGGTTAAGTTTCGAGGTTCTCCCACATCTCGCGAAAAACGAGCGAGATGTGGGGCACCCGTCGGTCGCAGTCAGTTCAAAGTTTCGTCGAACGTGGTCAGGCCAGAGTCATGGGTGACGGATTTTCTTCACAGCTTCCCATGCTGCCTTCACTACTGAACCCCCGGTACCTGAACTACCACCGGCAGGGTGATTGTCTGGCTTGCCGCTCCCATGGACGTGACATTGATAGGGACGGTGTAATTGCCGATGGGAGCTTCATGATCGCCCCGGCCGCCGCAACCGTTCATCGCAGCAATAACCGTTGCACAGATGCAAACCAACGCGAGCATCCGCATGCGAGTTGCCGGCAGGTTGCGTTTGCGGTCGCGACCCACCAGCAGCACGGCAAGTGCCGGCAGCCAAACCGCGGCTATGCTGAGGATTCTGCCACCGGAGCCATGCAAAGGTTTTGCCGAAGCTGTCGAGACGACGGCGGCATGGATAGTCAGTGTGTTTGTGACCGCTGCGCTGGATGAGGTCAATGAAATCGATTGGGTGGCGAAGCTGCAGGAGAAGTATGCGGGAAGGGTTCCGCAGGCAAAGTTTATCGGGCCGGTAAAACCACCCTGCGACGTGATCGTTAGGTTAACGGTCCCGGAGCCTTGAAAGGGAATGATGAGACTGGCCGGGTCGGCGCTCGCGGTGAAGCCCGGGGTTACGATCGTCTCGGTTAAAGGCGCAGACGTGCTGCCGGTAAAGTTTGGATCTCCGCCATAGGTTGCCGTGATGGTGGCTGTGCCGGTGCTGGCAAAAGAAGTCGTGAGAGTCGCTACGCCGTTCGCCAGCGTACCAGTTCCTATCGGTGCTGACCCGTTATAGAAGATCACGGTGCCGGCCGGTACCCCTCCGGCGCCCGAAACGGTCGCGGTGAACGTAACACTCATTCCTGTTCCCACCGTTGCCGCTGAGGACGTCAGCGTGGTCGCGCTGGCTGCGGGCGCGCCTGCCACCTCTATCGAAAATGAAGCGGTCGCGGTCGCTGGTGTGCCCTCTGAGTCCGCAACCTGCACGGTAAAGGTGGAGGTGCCAGGCGCCGTCGGAGTTCCGGAAATGATCCCGGTCGCGGGGGCGAGCGCGAGTCCCGCTGGTAAGGTGCCGGAGACGACGCTCCAGGTGTACGGCGTAACCCCGCCGGCGGCCGCCAGCGTTTGCGAGTATGCGCTGCCGACCACGCCGCCCGGCAAAGCCGTGGTGGTGATGGCCAGGCGAGACCATTGCGGCGCGTTCACCAGGGTATAGACATTGGGAGTGCCCAATCCGGTGGCGAGATCATAGCCCGGCGTAGCCGTGAATGCGGGAGAGGTGGCATTGCCGGCAGTCGAGAGCACGCCGTAGTAGTTGGGGGTTGTGGTTAAGGAGTTTCCCGATCCGGTGACAGTGATTTGGTACCCGTAGCAGTTCTCGGAATTCGAGGCTGGGTCGGTGCTCGTATCCGTGAAGACTCCCGCTGCAGTGGCGGTTCCGGTGCAGGGAACCGCCGTTGTGCCAATCAGGAAAGGCGTTTGTTGCTGGGTTGCAGAGTCGGGGTTCGGGGTCGCACTGACGTCGTGAAAGTAACAGGCGGCAAGCACACCGGTGCCCAGGTAAGCGGCGCAGGTGCTTAGGTTTGGCTGGGTGGAGCTGTTGTTATTGATGAACTGTTGCGCGGCTAGGGGATAGAGGACATTGTTGGCTTGCCCCTGGCGATCTCCAGTCTTCTGGTTGATGAGCGCCATGATGCCGGAAAATGCCGGGGCTACAAAGGAAGTCCCCCCATCGGTATTGAGCAGTACGGTATTTGCATTTGAGAAGTCGCAACCCTGGTTGGTGCCGGAGTAGCAATAAACCAGAGAATGCCCCCATGTGACACCGGAGGAGGCGAACATAGAGATATCCGGCAGGGCGCGTGCATTGCCGGCGGGCAATCCCAGGACGCCGCTCTGCCAAGCGGGCCGGGCGGAGACAGTGCTCAATCCTCCACTCCCTGCAAAACGCACAAACGTCGGCGAAACCAGGAAGATGTCTTTTGGCAGGTGCGAGGCATAGGTGCAGAGACCATTTGCACCCGAACTCGAATCGAAACTGGTGCCGTTCATCTTATTGAATCCCTGCAGCACGAGAGGACTAGCGCAACTTTCGTTCCATGGGGTTTCAGGAATGTAGGATTTGGCGCTCTCGAGAGTGGCGCTGTTGGTTGCAGACCAATAATTGGCGGTGGTGGCGCTGAAGACGTCGCTAAAGTCTGTCCCGCCCACCGCGATGTTATAGGGAGTTGAGGCTTCGCCACTCACTCCCAGACCGTGGGTGGCGTAGGTATAGGTGACAGGTTCGTCGCATTCCGCCGCCCCCGCATCTCCGCCGGCAACCACCACGGTAATGCCTTCCGCTGCTGCCTGTTGCCACAACTGAACGTAGAACTGGTTGGACTCACTCTGAGGGTTTTGTTCACAGTACCCGTAGCTCGAACTCAGAACGGCATCCTGCTTCGCGTGGGACGGATCCTGCACGATGTAGGTGGCAGCCAGATCTGTTCCCGAAGTCGCACCGCTGTTGGCGCAAGTGACAAAGTCAATGGTTGCGTCGGGCGCCGTCGCACCTGCCCATTCCGCATCGACGTAGCCTTCCAGATCGGGAGACGCCGGATTGGGCGCTGCACAGACGGTTGTGGGGGGATGATCGACTACTACGGAACCGTTTGGACCAAGGGCCGAAATGCCGAACTGATCGCGGAAGTTCTGAATATCGCCCGCAGCCAGATCCGTGTCGCCAATGACTCCGATGGTCTGGCCTGTACCGACGAGCTTTTGCTGGCCCGACGGTGTGTTGAGGCTTTGCTGCCAGACCTGGTTGATGTCATAGATCTGGGCGAAGTCCTGGGGGCCGATGACGTAGGCCGTTCCCGTGCCCCCGCCGTAAGACGTGGTGAAGTGACCTTGCGTTCCCTGCGACCACTTGCCGGTAGATCGATCGAGGCGGACGGTCCGTGGGTTTTGCGACATCGCTCTGGGATAGAAGTCGTTCAAGGCACGAAACCCGGAAACCACGTTGGTCAGCGCATCGGGGATCATGGGGTCGCTGGCATTCGCAAAATGCTCTTCGCCGTTTCGCCGGTAGCGATGGACTTCGGTATGAAATGCAGCTGCAACCTGACCCGCCGTGCCGCTGAAGTCAACGAACGTACGCCCAGCTGCCACCCGGTTTACGTTGAATCCGCGCTGCGTAAGCCAGTTGGTGATTTTCTGTATGTCCCCGGTAGCCGGACCAAAAAGCGAGCCGTACTGCTCGGGTGTGAGCCACTTGTGGAAGTTGGCCGAATGCGGATCGTATTGCTCTTTCATCAATTGGTCGAGCGCCTGCTGCTGGGTTGCTCCCCGTTTGAGCATCATCAGGATGTGCGGTTGCGGAAAGTCATTGGGCACGCGGCCCAGATCTGTCGTTGTCCTCGGGGATGGGCTGGGATTACCGGCAAGCCGTTGCAAATTCGATTCGTCAATGCGGCCCGAAATCTGTTGCGTAGCGGGCGATACTGAAACGTCAGGCAAGGATTGTGCATTGACAAAGCAGGAGCTCATAAAAAAAACGAAAGCAGGAAGCAGACACACCAGCAGCTTGCGCACGGTAACCAGCATCGGAGCCCCAGAATTAGAAGTAGCTAAGTCTTACCAGATGCGTAGTGCCGAGGGCAAAGCCGAGTCCATCGCGGTTCCCGGTCCTGGGATCCACGCAACCGATCCCCAATGGAAGCTCCGCCCTCCCCTTTGTCATCCCGGCCTGCCCCGGCCTGCCGTGGGGCGTGCCGTGGAAGCGTAGCGGAGGGATCTGCAGTTCCGCGGACCCTTCCTGGAAATGTTTTTCAACCGAGCGCAGCAGATTATCGCCAAACAAAAAATAGGATGGCCAGTACGGCAGCCGCGAGGGTGGAAAGAAAATTCACCGCATCGTTGTTGACCCAGCCGCGGCGCTCAGCGGTTGCGCCCAGGAAGGAATCAACAAACAGGCCGCCAACCGCCCCCAATCCTGCGCAAGCGCTATCGCAAAACCCTAGTCCGAGAGTGAACATCGCTACCAGCACCACCAGGACGGCTCCTACTGCTCCCGCCACCGTTCCGGCAAGGCTGATCGCTCCGTCAGTGCCCGGCTCGACCCGGCGGAGAGTGGTCACTAGTAGAGGTCGACCGCCCAGCACCTCGCCGAGTTCGCTGGCCAGGGTATCGGCGGTCGCCTCGGCCAGGGCGGCTATAACAATCACGGCATACGCCGCGCCAGGCCACGGACGCGTCAATGATGGGCTAAACGCGGATGGGCTAAGCGCGGCGGCGGCTCCCAACCCGGCGACTCCCAGGTTTGCCGCGACCTGGGTGGCGTTTCGACCACGTTTGTCTTCGGCTACGCCCAGTCGCTGTTTCTTGCCTCTGCCGAATCTGGTCGCGGCGAAGGTAAGCAAGAAGAGCGCCAACAGGGATGGCAGGGCGGAATGAGACCAGGAGGGCAAACCCGACGATGGAAGAGGAGCAAGCGTCAAGACCGCGGTGATTACGCCCCCCGTCAACGCAGCGAAAGGGGTGGCGGCACGCGCCAGATATACCAGCAGCGCTAACAAAAGGCTGATGCCCAGCGCGGTTCGGGTACTCCTGCTCCAAAGGAGGCCAGTCGGCGTTGCCGTGGAATAACGCAGGATGGCTATCGCGCACCACGGTATCACCGCGGCCAGCACCAGCCAGGATTGCCACCGCATTTGCTGTTCTTGAACCTGCATCGTTCATTTTAGGCCCGGCGTATCGCTGGATACGCCGTCCCATTTACAATCATCTTTCTAACGGGAAATGAAACGTAGTGAGGTATTCACGGGTGCTTAGCGTTGCATGGCTCCAGTCATGGAGCCGGCGGAGTGTGCGTTTGCCAGAGTTTTCCTTCAGGGTTCTCCACCGAATTGCTACCGGCTGTTGCGTAGGGGTTGCTTTATTGCTGGCCGGTTGCGGGGAGACTTACCGGCCGGTGGTCACTCCGGTCGCCGTGACCCCACCCGCCCCCCAGCCGCAGAGTTACGCTGTCGTGACCACCAGCACCGGCGCTTCCGCGGCCGGGCTGGCGAATGTTTTCGACGCCTCCGGCGATACTTTGCTGACCCAGGCCTCCCTGGGCATTAATCCGCTGGCGCTGACCCTCAGTTCGAGCGCCGGTTCCGCCACCACTGCGAACACCGACGGCACGGTCAATACCTTTACGCCCTCGACTACTTTGCAGACCAAGAACATCCAGAGCAGCACTTTGCTCCAGCCTGCTCAGCCGGTAAACCTGCTTTCGACCGCAACCAGTCTCTTCATTACTGAACCCAATGTCCCGGCCGTGGCGGTACTGAGCAATAATTCGAGCGGCGTTTATCAGCTTACCCAGCAGCTCCCGGTTCCCGCCAGTCCGATCAACCTGGCAGGCAACTCCAACGCGGCTCGCGTTTACTCCATCACCCAGGACAACGGCGCCAACCAGGTCGCGTTCGGAGATTGTGAAACGCCTGGGGCGGTCACAACTCCAGGCCAGGTGCAATCGATCGAGATCTCCACGGTGACCATCTCACGCACCCTGCCAGTTGGTATCTGCCCCGTCTATGGCATAAGTTCTACTGACAATAACCGGGTGTTCATTCTCAACCGAGGCAGCGGCACCGTCACCGTCATCAATAGCCAGTACAACGAGCTCGATGCCACGCCCAACCGGCAAAATCTCGATCCGGCCACGGGCACGCTTTTGCTGCCGCCGCCGGCCGGCACACCGGTCGCCGGCTTCAATGCGGGTCCGGTTTTTGCCGACTACTACGCGCCCGCGTCCCAACTGGTCACCGCCAATTACGACTCCAATACCATCACAATCATCAACACCAGCCTTGACCAATTCGGTAATGACTCTGCCCTGTTTGGCCAGGCGGTTACGGTTCCCGTCGGCAATGGGCCGGCGACGCTCACAATTCTTCGCGACGGCAGCCGAGTTTACGTTGCCAACCAGAAGGACAGCACTGTTAGCGTGGTGAGTCTCACCAACTATCAGGTGTTGGCGACCATCCCCGTCACCGGCCATCCCATTTCAATGGCGTCTACCTACAGCACCCCGTATGGCCAGGTCTATGTTCTTTCTTCTGACCAGCCTTACATGAGCGTAATTCGCACGGACACCAACCAGGTCTCAGCTGCCATTCAGTTGGATGGGACGGGTGTCGATGTGCACACCAGCGCCCAGTCGGTGGCCGCCAACAGCGCCACGACAGGCACGGTTGCGAATGCGATCAATGTCAGCCACGCCAGTGGCAGCGGAGCACCCTGTGGTTTTGGGGCCCGGTGTTATCAGGCGATCCCATTGGTCGCTTTGAAGCACAGCAAATAGCTTTGGCATTCAGGTCGAGGCTTTGCCGGAAAAGGGCAGTTCGGGCTTGAAGTCGTACAGAAGTTCGGAAAAAGCCTCAGCGGGCTTAAAAGCCCCTGAGTGAGGCCTAACGGATGCAAAATAAGTCCCGCAGGGACGCCTGAATTTTGCTGAACTTAGCCCATGGACGCAGTCCCATAAGCGCTAACTTGTTTGGGATGTAGTCCTAGGGCTAAGCTCAGCCGTCCCTGCGGGACTCCATTTCATCAGGCCAGTTCTCACGCATACTCTAAAGCCCTCATTTTTTCCCGTATTGCGGCATGGCTGAAGCCGTGCCCTGATACAAAGCCTGAGCGCGGTGAATTTGGAATTGGGTTCTCACGCTCACTCTAAAGAGGGGGAGAAGCTGCTGATCAGCTCCCGGTTGGTCCCGAAAGGACGATAGGCATGGTGGGCGAATTTGCACCTTTGGCGTTCTCAATCGTCACCGCGAGGGCCTTGGCCGCAATTCCCGGAGACAGAGTTGGCAGCACCAGTGTGGCGGTACCCCCTGCGTCCGGGTGAAAGAGTCCAGCAGGGACTGGAGCCTTGCCATCTGCAGGAATTACCCAGAGTTCGTAGGTCTTGCCTGCAGGCAGGGGTTTCAGATTCGTCGCCAGCAAGATCAGGCCGCCCCGCTCCGGCAGGTAAGTGGCGCGTGCGCTTGGCTGGGCAGGAGCTTGGCCTTCGGTAAGGGTCACCCGCTGCGCAGTGGGCGCGGTTAGAACTTCCAGCACCTGCTGCGCCTTCGATGCTTGCCCGGCCAGATTTTTCACCAGGTTGGATTCATCGTTCAGCTCATCATTCAGAGCCTTATTTTGCACGCCGAGTGAGATCGCTGCGATCGCCATTGCGGCAGCTACTGTCCATGGAACCCAGAAGCGTGCTCCGCGGGGTTTGGCTTTGAGGTCAATCGGAGTGACCTCGGCCGGCTTTTCCTGAGGCTCGGATGCTGGAGACGAGGCGATCCTCTTGAGGAAGCGCTCCCGCGCCCCTTCGGGCAGAGGCTGCTGTTCGACCGCTATTCCCAGCAAGGCGAGATCACCGCAAACTTGAGCCAGCTCGGTACGGCAAGGGAGACAGGTCTGCAGGTGCGTCCTGATGGATGCGAACTCCTCGGGTGGGAGACTCTGCATCGCATAGGAAGCCAACTCCTCCTGCGTATTGTGCCCGTTGCCCGTCATGCCTGAAATGCCTTTCGTAACGTAATCAGCGCCAATCGAATACGCGTCTTCACTGTGCCCAGGGGATCGCCTGTCTTCTCCGCGATCTCCGAATGGCTCAACCCCTCGAAGAATGCCAGTTCCATCGATCTTTGTTGCTCTGCAGGAAGGTCCTTCAGGACTTTCTGGACCTTCTCCATCATCGCGTGGTGCTCAACCTCGGAAGCCAGGTTGCCGGAAGAAGCCAGAATCACGTCGTCAACGGAATCTACCGGCTTTCTGCGCCGCAGCAGATCGATCGACCGATTTCTGGCCACCACCACCAACCATGCACCCAGGGATCCACGCCCTTGCACAAACGAATCAGAATTCCGCCAGATCTGCAAGAAGATCTCCTGCATCACGTCTTCCGCGTGTCCGGTGTCTTTCAGAATTCGCAGCGCGACGGAATACACCGCCCTGCCGTAGCGGTCGAAAATCTCCGCCATCGCACTCTGATCGCCTTGGCGGACACGCTGCAGCAATCTGCCGTCGTCTGTAACTGGAGCAGCTGTTCCGTCTGCCATCCTGACGCTGGGGCTTGAATCTCTGATAGTAGAACGATCAGAGTCGCCAATCGGATTGGGTGGTTGGTCTGGCATCGATCAAGCCGACCTTATTCTACGGTTGTAATACCGAAAGAGCCAAACTAAAGTACCCCAGCTGCAGCGAGTACAATAACGTGCGGCAATCGCGATCAGACGGATCGCCGTACCCGCTCTCCATGAGGAATCGGCTGGATAAGTTGCTGCTCGAGCGTGGGTTGGCGCCGTCAAGGGAGCGGGCGCAGGCGTTGATCCTCGCCGGGCGGGTGTTGGTCAACCAACAGAAAGTCGAGAAGCCGGGCGCCTCCGTCGACGATACTGCGCTGCTGCGGGTTCTGGGAGAAGAGCAGCGTTACGTCAGCCGCGGTGGATTGAAACTGGAAGCCGCGCTTACGCAGTGGAAAATCGACCTTACCGGGCGGCACTGCGTCGACATTGGCACCTCCACCGGTGGATTTACCGATTGCATGCTGCAGCATGGCGCAGCCAGCGTGATCGCGGTGGACACGGGTTACGGCCAGATCGCCGAGGCCCTGCGCAGAGATCCGCGCGTGAGCTTGCGCGAGCGCACCAATGCCCGCTATCTCAAGCCGGGCGATCTTGGGCTGGATATCAGTTTTGTATCCATGGATGTGTCTTTTATCTCAGCCACGTTGGTTCTGCCTGCGGTGCTCGCCGCGGTGCGGGACAAACCTGGGACTCCAGTCGAGGCCGTCATTCTGGTCAAGCCTCAATTCGAAGCGGGCAGGGAACAGATCGGCAAGGGCGGCATCGTGCACGACCCGGCTGCACACCAGTTCGCGATTGATCGGGTGCGCACGGCCATAATCGACCTCGGCGCGGTGGAGACGGAAGTTACGGATTCACCCATCCTTGGGGGAGGCGGGATTGGAGCCGGAGGGGCGAAAGGGAATCGTGAGTTTCTTCTCTTCGGCCGCTTTTAAGTCCTTTAGCCCCATCGCGTACACTAGAAGCCTCCATGCGACCTGTCGCCATCATTTCCAAGCCGCAGAAGGAAGAGCTTGCCACCCTTCTCCCCGAACTCATCGCGTGGATGCGGGCGCGTGACTTTGAGCCCATTCTGGATCACGTGAGCGGAAGCTACACCCAGGACGCGCGCATCGTCCCGCGTCATGAATTGCCGGCACAGAAGCCAGTGCTGGTGGTGGTGCTGGGCGGAGATGGAACGTTACTGGCCGCGGCCCGTGCCTTTGCCCGGACCGATGTCCCTATTCTCAGTGTCAACCTCGGGGCGCTGGGCTTTCTTACCGAGGTTCGGCTGGCTGATCTGTACACCACCCTTGAGGGCTGGAGGGATGGTTGCTGCAATATCGACGCCCGCGCGCTATTGCACACCGAGGTCATGCGCGGCGGAGCTTTGTACAAGGAGTACCAGGCACTGAACGATGTGGTGATTGCCAAAGGGGCGATTGCGCGGATGGGTGACTTCAGCGTTCATCTGTTCGACCAGCTGGCAGCGTCGTTTCGGGCGGACGGGGTCATTATCTCCACCCCCACCGGTTCCACCGCCTATAACCTGGCCGCCAATGGACCGATTCTCGCTCCCTCCGTGGATGCGCTGGTGATCACTCCCATATGCCCGCACCTGTTGACCATTCGTCCCATGGTCGTGCGCGGTGATGCGCATGTGATTGTGAGTGTCGAAGGTATTCCCGATCTCACTTTTCTGACTGTCGACGGACAGGAGGCCCTGCAGCTTCGCGTTGGGGACCGGGTATGCTGTCGGCGTTCGGAGCATAGCGTCAACCTGGTTCGTTTGGGCCAAACAGGGTTCTTCGATGTGCTCCGCTCCAAGCTGAGTTGGGGCGAACGCTGAGGCCTTTTTCCCGGCATAGTTACAACGCAACCACTGACACACCCGGTTCCTCGCCGCCGATTGATTGGGCCAACATGGGTGCCGCGCCTATGGCGCTCGGAATCCCGACCATTGATACTATTGATGACTGCAAAACTAATGTCCGGGTCAGTCTGTTTCGAGCCAATTTCGAAAAGTGCTTTGTATCAGGGCACGACTTCAGTCGTGCCAAAAAGGGGGCTTTAGGACGAGGGTTTTAGAGTCCCATATCTGCCCGGTTTTGGCAGATGTGGGATTCCACAAACCTCAACCCCCGACTGTGCAGGGTGTAGATGGCCATGGACTTCCAGATCGGTTGCTGGTAGAGAGTGATCGGTGGACAGCAGTTGAATCCCACATCTGTCAAAACCGGGCAGATATGGGGCACCCGTCATTCGTTACGCATTGAGATCTCACACCGGCAGCGATTCGTTTATTCGTTTACCCGGGGGTCTGCGAGAAATGCAGGCTCTAAAGCCCGTTACTTACGTTTCCGTTCAGCTTTTCCGCAGCCTGTTCAGCCGTGTCTTAAAAGGACTGCTTGCTACACGCCTTTAGCCGCTCAGCTACGCTTTCCGAGATATGTCAGGGCGAAATCATACGCTTTCCGTCAGCTTTCAAAACAGGTGAGGTCATCGGGCAGAGAGTAGTACTAAGATTATCGCGGAACAGCGGCAGGCAAATACTAGGGTTTGGTCAGTTCATCCAGCAGCACCTTGGCTTTGGTCGCCAGCAGATGCGCTCCATCGGTATCTCCATTGTCTAGTGCCTGTTGTGCCTGCTTCAGGTAATTGCGTATCTGCGCCTCGACGGATTTCTCTTCGCTAGACAGGGACCGTTTAATCCCGTTCAAACCCTGTTGGGTTTCAATGATCAGATCCGATGTCTCATGCTTCGTTCTTTCTCCCAAAGCGCTGTCACCGGTGGTCAACTGGCCAATCGGGGAAGCGTTCCCTCCACCAGCCCCTGACGGTGGCGGGGCCACGGCTTGCGCTGTCGGCGAGCCGGCGCCTGACGAGCCTGACGAGCCTGATTGAGAAGTGGCGGCTGGGGCGGGTGCGGCGGCTTGCGTGGTGTCAGCAGGCTTGGCTGGGGGTTTCTTGGTCCGCCGCACCTTCTTAGGTGGGGGTTCCGGAGGTAACGGTACGCTCTGCGTGGATGGCGGCGGCAAAGGCGAAGCCAGGGGTGTGTCTGTCTTCTCCGCCTGCTGCGTAGTCTTGGGCGGCTCCAACGTACCTTTTCCGGTCTGCAATGTTGGGGCCTGCGCTTGCTGCGGCGGAGACGAGGTTTTGTGCGAACACCCGGTGAAGAGAACGGTGAGCAGCACCAACCACGAGCGTGAGTTGGCTGCCCTCATCCCCTGGGCTCCTTGGCTACGATAGATCCCGCTGAGCTACTCCCATCCGGCATAAGGTATCCACGCGCTCTACTCTCCTGCATAGTGTTCAGAGGAAAGCGCAAAATAAAGGTAGTTCCTTGAGTTGCATCCGATTCTACTTCAATCGAACCATTGTGCAGCTCGACGATACGGTAAGTCATTGCCAAACCGATGCCGCTGCCATCTTTCTTAGTTGTAAAGTATAAGTCGAATATCTTGTCCCTGACATCAGGGGGTATTCCGCCGCCCTGATCGTGGATGCTGAGCAAGGCCATGCGCCCGTCTTCGGCCAGCCGTACTTCCAGCTTTCCTCCCTCGGCCATGGCCTGGGCGCCATTCAGGACGACATTCAGCAGCGCCTGCTTCAACAGGTCCGCGTCCACTTTGGCCATCACCGGGCGGTCAGGCAGATCGCTCTGCACGTGGACGTCGCGGGTCTCCAGTTCAGCCGAAGCAAGCATCAGGACTGCAGAGACGACGCGGCGCAGATCCTGCTCCTTGAGCTGCAACTCCACCGGGCGTGAGAAGTCCACCAGGGTTTGCACCACGCGGTCAAGTCTTTGGATCTCACTTTCAATTACTTCCAGATGACGCATGGCCTTGTGGTCGGTATCACCCAGCTTGTTACGCATCAGCTCCAGATGAACCACGATGGCGTTGATCGGATTCTTGACCTCGTGACCAACGCCTGCGGTCAATCGTCCGATGGCTGCCAGGCGCCGGGAGAGTTCCAGGTCGCTCTCTATTTCCCTTACTGATTCGACGTCGTGCAGGGTCAATAAGGCACCAAGGGTCTCCTGGGGATAGACCGCCCGGTCGTCATGAATGAAGTCGAGCGAGATCTCTACGTGGCGGCCGGTCTCAGTAGTGATTTCCTCCTGCACCAGGGCCATGCGCGCGTCAAAGGACTCGCGGACCAGCCGGCCCAGCCGGGTATTGCGGGAGAAGACCTCGTGTAACTTAGCGCCCAGGATCTCCGCCCGGCTAATGCCGAGAAAGCGTTCCACCGAATCGCTGACCAGCACGGCGCGGGCATCGTGGGTGTAAAGCAGGATGCCGTCCTGCAAGTTGGTCATGATCTGGTCGAGATTTTCCTTAAGGGCGGAGAAGACCTCTTCCACGTTCCGCATGCGCCGACCGATGCGCTCGATCTTGTGGGATACCAACACCACGGCATCGCTGGACCGGGCTCCGGTTGCGTCGCCGGCTCCTTCGGCTTCCGCCAGGGCCAGTGCATCCAATCGAGCCCCGATCTGTTCAATCGGTTTTAGGGCCAGGTTGGCCAGGAATGCCGCGAAGATCAACGAGCACATGATGGCTATCCCGGTATACATCAGAGCGGCGAATAACCACGGTTCGACCACGAACCGCAGGAAGGTCGTCCGCACACCCACCCGGACGGTAGCGAAGGGGACAGTTCCGAAAGGCTCTGACTTTCGTTCCAGAGGCAGGGTCAGGTTATATACCCGAGGCGGTCCGAAGACCACTTCCAGCAGCCGCAACAACCCGCCGCTTTCCAGCTCGGCGTATTCCGTCCGATGGGGAACAAGGTGGTCCAGGTTGGTGGGATCGGTGCTCAGCAGCCCGCGACCCTCGCTGTCAGCGATGGTGACGTCGAAAACGGTCGGAGCGTAGCGGATGGCCGAGTCCAGCAGCTCGGTGAGCTCGGGATCGCTGCGCAGTGCCTTAGCCACTGCGGCCCGCAGAGCCTTGGGATCATTCGGGTTGACATTGCGAATGGTTCCCAACGTTCGCTGCGTCGCCAACGATATCTGGTGCGCCACCATGTCGTTGGAGGAGTAGGCCTGAGACATTCGCTGGCGCAGGAGCTGGCCCAGAAATATCCAGGACAGGGTGAAAACCACCAGGAATACCAGTCCGGTGATCGCGAGCACGAGCTTCGTCTTCAGTCTCATGGGGAATCACTCGAACTCTGTTATCGACGTATCCAGCGGCCGGCGATAAGCACCTGTTTTCGTTGCTGAGCCAGGGCTTCTAAACTACCGGTCTCTCTTCCAACGTCTCGGTGCTGGCCGCACTACCGTATTCCTTCAATTTGTTATGTAACGTCTTGAGGCTGATGCCCAGGATCTCGGCGGCCCGCGTCTTGTTGTTGCGCGTCGACTCCAGAGTTTTCAGGATCAGCATGCGCTCAGCTTCATCCACCGTGCTGCCAATTTCCACGTGTACGCCACTGTCGCTGTAGTTTGTGGCCGCCGCATCCGCCCGCACGAAACGTTGTCCGAACGAAGGCGGCAGGTGGCGGGTTTCCATGTATCCTTCTCCGCATAAAATCACCGCCCGCTCGATCGTATTGCGCAACTCACGGACGTTTCCCGGCCAGTCGTGAGCCATGAACCTGGTCAGCATCTCGCCGTCCACTCCCTTGACCTCTCGCCCATGCTTGGTATTCATGTCGGCTAACAGGGCTTCGATAATGGCCGGGATGTCTTCTTTATGTTCCCGGAGTGGCGGCATGTGCA
The DNA here is from genome assembly GCA_963750415.1 of uncultured Acidobacteriaceae bacterium. Taxonomy (GTDB): domain Bacteria; phylum Acidobacteriota; class Terriglobia; order Terriglobales; family Acidobacteriaceae; genus PALSA-350. The sequence goes on along the minus strand of CAVVQX010000011.1, from coordinate 253,608 downwards.
AGTTAAAAACGTTCAGCCGATAGTACAAATCTCCGCGCAAGTGTCCGTCAGCGACGGCCTCCTCCGGATTCTTGTTGGTTGCCGCCAATACGCGCACGTTCATTGGGGTTTCGACCTTGCTGCCCAGGCGCCGCAGCTTCCTGTCTTCCAGTACTCGCAGTAGTTTGGCCTGCGTGCCCACAGGCATTTCGCCGATCTCATCGAGCAGCAGAGTACCTTCCTCGGCCAGCTCGAAACACCCTGCCCGGCGCTCCATTGCCCCGGTGAAGGAACCTTTCTCATGACCAAAGATTTCGCTCTCAATCAGGGTTTCGGGAATAGCGGCGCAGTTGACGGCCACAAACGGTTTGCCGCGGCGTGGGCTTAGCTCGTGCAGTGTCCGCGCCACCAATTCCTTGCCGGTCCCGCTCTCCCCGGTGATCAGCACCGAAACCGTACTGGGGGCGACCCGTTCGATCATGGCAAACATTTCCTGCATTTTCCTCGAACTGCCCACCAGTGAACCCAGGAACCCTGTATCCCGTAGTTTGCGGCGAGTGACTTCAAGCTCGCGCTCGGTCTCGCGCTGGCGGCTGGCATTGGCCAGAACCGTCTTTAGCCGGGTGGGATCGATAGGCTTTTGAATGAAATCGTAGGCACCCATCTTCATCGCCTCGACCGCGCGCTCTATGCTGCCCTGCGCGGTCAAGACGATCACGGCGGCGTTCAACTGCATCTCGCTCAGCCGCGACAGCAGCTCCAAACCATCCATGCGCGGCATCTTGAGATCGGTCACAATGATGCCGGGAAACCACTCCGCGACCTTCTCCAGCCCTTCGATGCCGTCTCGTGCGGTTTCCGTACGATAACCCCAGCCGGACACTAATTCTGCCAGTCCGGCCAGTGCATGCAATTCGTCTTCAACAATCAATACTCTTTCGGTAGCGCCCATGGCTGCTCTGAACTTTCTCTGAAGGTTGTATATCTTGCTTGTATCACGCCCCGGAACTACTCAGCGTCGGCGCAGGGGCGCCCGGTCTGCAACGTAAGGGGGAGGAGTGCAACGGCAATCAATAGCGGGGTACGGTCGGATCGACTTCCCGGGACCAGCTATCAATCCCGCCACTCAGCGACTGCACCTTGTCGAAACCCTGATTGCGCATCCACACGGCGACATTCAAGGAACGGACACCGGAATGGCAGACAGTGACAATATGCGCCTCCGGGTCCAACTCTTGAAAAACGCGAGAAGGAATTTCGCCCATCGGCACTGGCTTTGATCCGGCGATCTGCGCCGTGGCAAACTCCCACGGCTCACGAACATCCAGCAGGATCAGGCCGGTTTCTCCGGATTTTAGGCGGTCCGCGACATCGCGAGCCGTAATCTCTAAGTCGAGCATGAATACTTCAACAATTATAGGATACATCTTGGCCGGCGCCAGCGCTGCCCCCCGCACTTGCGCGGAAGGATAAGCTAGTGCTGCGAAGTCGATCAAAAATAACCGCTTGCTGCCTTTCAACCCCTAGAGGAGAGAACCCCGCCCATGCCATCCGCGCTCGAGTTTGCCCGTAGCCAGCAAACGCGCTTCCTTGAGGAATTGAAATCGCTGCTGCGTATTCCTTCTATTTCCACCCTTCCCGAGCACGCAGGGGACGTCCGTCTTGCCGCCGAGAGCCTGGCCAGGGAGCTGGAAAGAATCGGCCTGGAGCACGTCCGGGTGATCGAAACCTCCGGTCATCCCCTGGTCTATGGAGACTGGCTGCATGCCGCCGGCAAGCCCACGTGCCTGGCTTACGGTCATTACGACGTCCAGCCCCCGGACCCGCTCGACGAATGGGTTTCGCCCCCTTTCGAGCCCACCGAGCGCAACGGCAACCTCTATGCCCGGGGCGCGGTCGACGACAAAGGGCAGATGTACAGCCACCTGAAGGCGCTCGAGTCGCTATTTCAGGGTTCTGGAGGCAGCCTGCCCATCAATGTGCGGGTGCTTATCGAAGGCGAAGAAGAGGTGGGGGGTGAGGGCATTGCGCAGTTCCTGCGCGAACATCCGGAGCAGCTAAAAGCCGACTTTGCCCTGGTTTCTGACACCTCGATGTTTGCTCCAGGTTTGCCGACCTTGTCCGTCGGCCTGAGGGGCATGATCTATACCGAACTGGAAGCCTACGGGGCCAGGAGCGACCTCCACTCCGGATCTTATGGCGGCGCGGCGCCCAACCCTTTCATAGCGTTGGCCCAGGTGATTGCAAAGCTGATAGACGCGGACGGCCATATCCTGATTCCCGGCTTTTATGACAAGGTATCTGCGCCGTCGGCCGACGAGCTCAAAACCTGGAAGACCCTGCCCTTCGACGAGGAGCAGTATCGCAGCGCGGAAGTCGGTTCCCCGGAGCTTACCGGAGAGCCGGCTTTTTCCGTCCTGGAGCGCGTCTGGGCTCGGCCCACGATGGATGTCCACGGGATGCCGGGCGGTTTTACCGGAGCCGGCGCGAAGACCGTGATCCCGGCGAAGGCGTCTGCCAAGATTTCCTTCCGGCTGGTTCCCGACATGAATCCGCAGGAGGCTTTCGCCCAGTACAAGGCATATGTTGAGTCGTTACAACCCAAGGGCATCGAACTGCGCGTCCGGCTCATGCATTCCGGCGACCCGATCGTGGTGCGGACGGACAATCGGTTCATCCAGGCGGCGACTCGCGCCCTGCACCAGGTATACGGGAAAGACACGGTTTTTATCCGTTGCGGTGGCTCGATTCCCATCGTGGGGGATTTCGAACGTTACCTCAAAATTCCCACCGTCCTGATGGGCTTTGGCCTGACCGACGACAACCTTCATGCCCCGAACGAGAAATTTCACATCGCCGACTTCCACCGTGGAATTGAGTCAGTCATTCTGTTCTTCGAGGACCTTGGCAGGGGCGGTTCTCACGCGGACACTAAACTCATGATTTCCGTTGATTAGTCAGGGGCGTAAAGCCCGTACCCTTCGCCCTACCGCACTTCGATTAACTGCTCCTCACGTGAGCCGCTGCCATAGCGTGCTGCGACATAGTCGTCCAGAATCTTCTTGAACTCATTCACGATGCCATCCCCACGGAGGGTCGTCATCAGCCGTCCATCCACGTAGACGGGAGCCTTGGGATCTTCAAACGTGCCCGGGAGCGAAATGCCAATGTTGGCATGCTTGGACTCGCCGGGCCCATTTACCACACATCCCATCACCGCCAGCTTGAGCTCTTCGACTCCCGGATACCGCTCCCGCCACACCGGCATACTGTCACGTACGTAGCCCTGGATGTCCTGGGTCAATTCCTGAAAGTAGGTGCTGCTGGTGCGTCCGCATCCGGGACAGGCCGTCACTTGTGGAGCGAAGCTGCGGATGCCCAGCGACTGCAGGATCTGTTGCGCCACCTGCACCTCTTCGGTGCGGTCGCCACCAGGTTTGGGAGTCAGGGAAACGCGTATGGTATCGCCGATGCCCTTGAGCAGCAGCGGCGCCAGACCGGCTGTCGAAGCGACGATGCCCTTCATGCTCATGCCGGCTTCGGTGAGGCCCAGGTGGAGCGCATAATCGCAGCGTGCAGCCATCAATTCATAAACTTCGATCAGGTCGCGCACGCCACTCACTTTAGCGCTGAGGATGATCTGGTCGCGGCGCAGCCCATATCGTTCGGCAGCGCGCGCGGAGTCAATCGCGCTTACCAGCATCGCTTCGATCATCACGTCCCGTGCATCCGCCGGCTGAGCCCGTTTGGAATTCTCGTCCATCATCCGCGTCAGGAGAGCCTGATCCAGCGAACCCCAGTTCACGCCGATCCGTACCGGCTTCTGGTTTTCTACGGCACACTCGATCATGGTGCGGAAGTTGTCATCGTCCTTGCGGCCAATGGAGACGTTTCCTGGATTGATGCGGTACTTGGCTAACGAGCGCGCGCACGCGGGATACTTCTTCAACAACTGGTGTCCGTTGTAGTGAAAGTCTCCAACGATGGGGACGTCGATTCCCAGTTTGGCCAAGCCTTCGACGATCGCCGGCACCGCCACTGCGGCAGCGTCATTATTGACCGTCACCCGCACCAGTTCCGAACCCGCGTTGGCCAAAGCGGCAACCTGCTGGATCGTACCCTGCACATCGGCGGTATCGGTGTTGGTCATCGACTGCACCACCACCGGCGCGGAAGATCCCACGCGCACATTTCCCACCTTAACTGTCACTGATTGTCTGCGTTGCAGCTCCGCCATATAGTCCTCACTTCTAGTTTACAACTGCTCCGTGCCGAGGCTTATCTTGACATGCCTTTGGCGCATGAATAGGTTGGAAACACAGGTCCGGCTGTCAAGCCGGGACTAGTTACGCTTAACGGAGGCCATCCATGCCCGAATCGGTCAAAGAAGCGCTCGAGGTGGAGACCCCCAGCGATACCCGAGTATTGAATTCCCTGCTCAGCGACCAATTTGCCGGCAAACTGGAGGCCCTGGCTCAAGCCAAGGCGGAGGAATACAAGGCGAATACCCCTTATCCCCATATCTACTTTGACAATTTTTTACCGGTTGAGGTGGCTGAGGCAGCACTCCGCGATTTTCCTGAGCCGAAAGAGGCGGACTGGCATGCTTACACAGATGTGAATCAGCGCAAAAAACTGGCCTTCGATGTGGTGGAGAAGCTGCCGCCATCGATTCGCGACGTTCTGTACTTCCTCAACAGCCGTCCGATGCTCAGGTTTCTCGAAACGCTGACGGGTATCCAGAGCGTATTACCCGATCCCTATTTCACCGGTGGGGGCTTGCATCAGATAAGGCCTGGGGGCCTCCTGGAAGTCCATGCCGATTTCAGCTATCACAAGGGGCTGCGCCTCGACCGGCGTATTAATGTTCTGATTTATCTGAACAAAGAATGGAAAGAGGAGTACGGGGGGCACTTCGAGCTATGGGACCGGAAGGTGACGCGGGCGGAGAAGAAGATTCTTCCCGTCTTCAACCGCTGCGCCATCTTCAGCACGACAAGTGTGTCATTTCACGGTCATCCCATACCATTGGCGTGCCCGCCCGATCGCAATCGGAAATCGATTGCGACCTACTACTACTCGAATGGCCGTCCGGAAGAAGACCCCGAACTCACCCATCGGCACGAGGTGGCATTCCAGGAACGCCCCGGTATCAACACCGTTAAAGCGACGATTCGGATCAAGAAGGCAATTCGCGCGATTACTCCGCCGATCCTTACCGATCTTATGCGGGGGCTGCGCAAATAGCTACGCGGCTACTGGACGGCCGCGTTGTGTTTGTCTTTGTAGATGGAATTGGAAATTTTGTTTTGGCGGTTATTCAGCGCAGCCCTGTCTGCCGCGGTAAGTTTCCCATTGTTGGCGGCGCGCATGTTGCGCTCTTCCTTGTTTACGCTGGCTTCCCGAGCCTCCAGGTTGGAGGTTTCGTGAGCAGTCAATTGGCCGTTCTTGACACCCTGGGCAATCCGCGCCTGCTGGTTAGCTTTACGCTGCCCCGCAGTTCCGGGAGGCGGTGCGGTTTGAGCTACCGCTGCAGCGATCAAAAAAAGAGAAGCTGATCCTATCGCTATAGTTGTGAATTTCATGACGCTCCTTGCCTGATGACGAGTACTTGTGTAACAAACTAAATCGTCATTGAGAAGGTAGCGTTGGCGCTATAGCTTGCGGACGTTAGTTGTAGACGCTAACCGCAGCCTGTGATCTTGGACGGGCACCCGTCCAGCAAAAGAGATCACGTATCGCCTTTCCGCTGGCGCGGCTTTTTGCCATAGCGAGCGGCTGGCAGGATGCTGTTCCAGGGCACCGGAGAGGCGAGAATCATAGAAGTGTTGGTAGAGACGTAAGGCATCATCGAATCAATGACCTCCTCCATGTGTCGGACGTCGCGCACCGCGACTTGCACGATAAAGGATTCGGCGCCCGTCACGCGATGACACTCCAACACTTCCGGCAGGTTCCGCACCACGGCGGCAAATTTTGCCAGCTTATCTCCCGCCACGGTGACATGGACAAACGCCCGCACAGGCAATCCTACCTGGGCCGGATCGACGAGAGTCCTATAACCGAGAATCACCTTGCTCTCCTCCAGCCGGTGGACTCTTTCAATCACCGCCGGGGTGGAGAGTCCCACTCTTCGTCCGAGTTCCGCAAAAGCAATGCGAGCGTTTGCTTGAAGCTCAGCCAGAATTTCGCAATCGATGTCGTCAATGGAAGGATGTACCAATCCAGTCAATAGGGTCACCCCTTCGTTGTTATCAACAGGCTAACTCGAAGCATTTCCCGTTGTCCTTAAATTATGAGGTCAATCCGCTCCCTTGCCTTCTGTTTATTATTCCGAATGCCTCGAAATTCATACATTGCTGATTCCCGAGTGGCTGCCGGGACGGCTATGATGCCCGTGGTGTGAGCAAGGAAGGACAACCCCATGGCAGATGAGAATCGTCGAGCGTTAGGCGATGTTGCAGCACGGCAGTTAGCCAACACAACCAAGACACCGCCACAGTTAACAGCCATAACGCCGCGCTGGCTGGTTCAGCTGCTGAGCTGGGTTCCGGTCGAATCTGGTACCTACAGAGTCAATAAGGTCAGGAACGATTCGGAAATTGAAGTTGCTTGTGGATCGCGCGACGAACGGACTTTGCCGGAGACCTTTGTCGACTATGTAGAGACTCCGCGTGAATATACGCTGAGTGCCATCTCCACCGTGGTGGATGTTCACACCCGCGTTTCCGACCTCTTTAGTCATCCACACGACCAGATCCGGGAGCAGTTGCGGCTGACGGTGGAGAAGGTCAAGGAGCGCCAGGAGGCCGAGCTGATCAACAACGCCGACTATGGCCTGCTGATGAATGTCGATCCCGCGTTCAAGATTTCGGCGCGCAAAGCCGCGCCCACACCGGATGATCTGGATGAATTGCTCTCGCGCATCTGGAAGGAACCGGCATTTTTTCTGGCACATCCGCGCGCCATCGCTGCCTTCGGGCGGGAGTGCACGTTCCGTGGCGTTCCTCCGCCTACCGCAACCATCTTTGGATCGCCCTTCCTGACCTGGCGCGGCATTCCACTTGTTCCCACCGACAAGCTGAACATCGATGGGGCAGGGAAGACGAATATTCTTTTGCTGCGCACCGGGGAGAGAAAGCAGGGCGTGGTAGGACTGTTTCAGCCTGGTCTGCCCGGCGAACAGACTCCCGGACTTTCTATCCGTTTCATGGGTATTGACCGCAACTCGCTAGCTTCTTACCTGGTGTCGCTCTATTGTTCCGCGGCGGTTCTCGCGGAAGATGCGCTGGGTGTGCTCGAGAATGTAGAAGTCGGACAATACCATGAGTACAAGTGATCAGGACCCAACTACGGGTTTCCCGGCTGCGGATGTCACACCTGCGGATTTCCCACCTGCGGATTTCAATGACCGGTTGAGACCGGCGATGCCGGTGGACGAGACCAGTCTTTCCGGTTTGCTGCCGGATGTGAATACGTTAGCCCGTATGGCCAACGAATTCTTCCGGGCACAACCAGGGCAGGGCTATGCGGCAACAGCCGCCCCCTACACGCCCGATGCACAGGATCTGACCCCGGGGTTCGAGACTCGGCTGCCCCAATTCGGCATCCCTTTGCCGGCGATGCCGGCCATACCATCCGCCGGTTCGATTCCGACCGTGGCGCCCGACATGTCTGGGCCCCCGGCGGGCGCGACAGAGCTGTCCCCTTTCATGTTTGGGCCTGCAGCAGCAATGGCTCTGCCTGCAAGTGCGCCGATTCCGGAAGCGGGAATGTTGCAGAACGATCCGCGTAGCGCGACAGCTGGTCTTCCGGTCTCTCCCTTTTCCATGCCGATGCCCGAATTCGGCGCCGCATTTCCTTCCTTCGAAACCGGTTTGCCGGCAATCCCGCCCCTTCCCCCGTTGCGGACTGAGGACGATGCAAAATCAGCCTTGACGACAGCGTCTCCGTTTTACTTTCTGGAGAACGCCGGAGGTCTTAATGGGTCTGGCGTAGCCCCGGTGTTATCGCCCCCGGCCGCGGCGTCCACCTTGCAGTATGACCCGCGAAGCGCCGCTGCCAGTTTTCCGTCCTCTCCGTTCTCGGTTCCGATGCCGGAGTTCGATCAGTCATTGTTTCCGTCCTTCGAAACAGGAGTGCCCAAGCTGGCCCCTCTGCCGCCGTTACTCAACGAAAACGATGCTCAGGCTGTGTTGACAGAGTCCTCACCGTTTTATTTTCTTGAGGGCGGCGGCCTGGTGGACCGATCGAGCAGCCAGACCAGGAATGCCACGGGGCACCCCGCGGCGATCGACGACCTGAAGCTTCCACGGCAGCAGTTCGATATTGGTTCGGTGCGACGCGACTTTCCGATTCTGCACGAACAGGTGAATGGCCATCCGCTGATCTGGCTGGACAACGCCGCGACCACGCAAAAGCCGCAGAGTGTAATTGATCGCATCTCGTATTTTTACGAGCACGAGAACTCCAACATTCATCGTGCTGCCCATGAGCTGGCGGCGCGCGCCACCGATGCCTATGAGGACGCGCGCAGCAAGGTGGCGCACTTCCTCAATGCTTCGTCGTCGAAAGAAATCGTATTCGTGCGCGGCGCGACCGAGGCTATCAACCTGGTTGCCCAGGCGTGGGGCCGGCGACACATCAACAAGGGCGATGAAGTTGTTATCAGCTGGATTGAGCATCACGCCAATATCGTTCCCTGGCAGATGCTGTGCGCAGAAAAGGGCGCGTGCCTTCGGGTGGCACCCGTAGATAACGATGGGCAGATCCTGCTCGATGAGTACGAAAAACTGCTAAGCCCCAAGACACGGCTGGTTTCGTTCACCCAGGTTTCGAATGCCCTGGGAACCGTCACTCCGGCGCATCAGATGATACAAATGGCCCATCGTTATGGAGCCCGTGTTCTTCTTGACGGCGCGCAAGCCGTTTCCCACATGCCCATTGACGTGCAGTCCCTTGATTGCGATTTCTATGTTTTCTCCGGCCACAAGGTCTTCGCGCCTACTGGCATCGGCGTGCTTTATGGCAAGCCCGAGGTGCTGGCCGAAACTCCGCCGTGGCAAGGGGGCGGAAACATGATTGTCGACGTCACTTTTGAGAAGACGACCTATCAGCCTCCGCCGGGACGATTCGAAGCCGGCACCGGCAATATCGCTGACGCGGTCGGGCTGGGTGCGGCCATCGATTATCTGGATCACATCGGCATGCCCAATATTGCCCGCTACGAGCATGAACTGTTGGTCTACGCAACCCAGGGCATGTTGCGCGTGCCGGGGCTGCGCATGATTGGCACCGCAAAGGAGAAAGCGGGCGTGCTCTCGTTCGTGCTCGAAGGTTTCCGTACTGAAGAGGTCGGTGCCGCTCTCAACCGGGAGGGCATCGCGGTGCGCTCAGGCCACCATTGCGCTCAGCCCACACTACGCAGGTTCGGCGTCGAGACCACGGTTCGTCCGTCCCTGGCGCTGTACAACAGCTTCGAAGATATCGATGCTTTGATCGCGGCCCTGTTCCGGTTGAAGCGCCTGGGCGTATAGGCTGGACGCTGATCTTCCTTCTTCCCTAAAGAGGTTTTTGGGTGCCCCATATCTCGCTCGTGTTTCGCGAGATGTGGGATACCACTGGTCTTCATCCCTGGTGCTTTTTGTCTGACGGCAAGAACGAGCGGGCGGAGAGTCGTGGTATCCCACATCTCGCGAAAAACGAGCGAGATATGGGGCACCCGTCGTTTGTAGGCAGAAAAGATCCCCGGAGGAGGAGTTTGTCTTTCCAAGCCGGTTTACTGCTCGCCGTAGACAGCAGTGGCCGCTGCGGGCCCGGCACAAAAATCCAGAAATGCTCTAAACTCATAGCATGCCAGTCGGTTAAGACACGGGGCCCCGTAGCTCAGGTGGATAGAGCAGCAGTTTCCTAAACTGTTTGTCGGAAGTTCGAGTCTTCCCGGGGTCACCATTTATTCTGCCCAGGTTGAACCGGCGTGCGCGTCCGACCGGCGTTCGGCGTCTATCGGGGTGCAGGCCACCCTCGTTCCGGGAGAAAAAAGGATTTCCATGCCGGTTCGACCGCGGCGCGTGTGCGTCCTCCAATCTGGCTTTTATCTTTTGCTGCTGTGGTTTTTTCTCCTATGCCGTTCGGCACAAGCCGCCATTGTGCACGGAGTCGTCACTGATCCACTCGGCCTGCCCGTCATCCATGCCAGCGTCGTATTGGTGCAGAATGGCCAGATTCTGGCCCTGGCGCTCACCCGGATCGATGGCACTTACCAGATCAGCAGCAGCGCCAGCGGACGATTCTACGTCCTCATCTCCGCCACTCATTTCAAGCAAATCACCAGCCTCAGCTTCTACGCCGGGCCGGTAGACAGTCATGAGGAAAATGTGGTCCTCGAGGCGGAGAATCAAAAACAGGAGATGGTCACGTCGGCTACCGGTACCCCGCTCCCCGAGGCGCAGGTGAGCGCGGCCATCAGTAGTCAGCGCAATGGTGAGTTCCGCAATCGCATCGACCTGGTCGATCCGCTCCGTCAGATGCCGGGTGTTTTCGTGGTGCGCCAGGGCGAGTATGGCGCCCTGAGCTCGCTCTTCATTCGCGGCAGCAATGCGGATGCCAATCAGGTCAATCTGGATGGTGTTCCTATTGGAGATGTCGGGGGCGCTTTCGATTTCAGCAATTTGTCGACTGCCGGGATAGGACAATTCGAGGTTTATCGCGGCCCCAACAGCGTGCTTTATGGCTCCGATGCTTCTGCCGGAGTCGTCAGCCTCAGCACGCCGCGGGGCAGCACTGGTTTTCCGTCATTCTTCTACGAGGGGGATGCGGGCACGTTCACTAGCTTTCGCAACATGGCGCAGCTCGGAGGCACCCACAACAAGATTGATTATTACGGTGGATTTGACGCCTTTCAGAGTGACAACTCGATCAAGATGAACGAATTTCACGATGACACGGCGACGGCGAACCTGGGGTACGCGCTCACTTCCGCAACCCAGCTTCGGGTTGTCGCACGTAACAGCGATGCGGCGGTGGGGACTCCCGGCGCCTTCAACTTCTACGGCATTGCGAACGCCGGCAAGCAGTCGAACCAGGATATTTACCTCGGAGCGTCGCTCGAGAACCGGACGAGCGGCGGCTGGCACAACCTGGTTCGCTATGGCATGACACGCAAGCGGGAGCAGGAGGTCAATTTTTATGCCGCGGGCATCCCGCTCACCACCACCACGGATGGCATCAGCTCTACGAACTATTACGGTTACAATGCGCTCATCCGGGGAGCCAACGGCGACTCTGTGGCCGGACAGGCAGTCCTGAATTTCCCCGGCATTTATCCCAATTCGGTGGAGCGGGTCAACAATCGCGACCAGGTTTACTTTCAGAGTGACTATCCCTTAACCCCGAACATTCTCGGCATGTTCTCGTTTCGTTATGAGGACGAGCGTGGGGCGAAGAAGTCCGCTGCCTATGGGATCGACCAGACCCTGGATCGCCGCAACTACGACTACACGGCGCAAATTGAAGGAAACTACAAGTACCGGCTCTACTACTCGCTCGGGGGAGGGGCAGAGAAGAACCAACTCTTTGGGACGGTGGGCACTCCGCGCATCGGGTTAGCCTACTATCCGGTTCGTCCTGACCATGGCCTATTTCATGGCACCCAGATCCGCTTTAACTTCGCCAATGGCTACCAGGAGCCGTCGCTCGATGAGCAGTTCAGCAGCCTCTACAACTTCCTGCTCACGCAGCAGGGAGGCGTGGAGTCGATCCAGCAGTTCCATATCACGCCCATCGCTGAGGAGCAGTCGCGCACCTATGAGGGCGGTGTGGCGCAGAGCTTTCTCAGCGAGCGCGGCGTACTGCGGGTCAGCTACTTCCACAATCAGTACGGCAGGCAGATCGAGCCGGTGCCGGCCACGGAAGTGCCCGCGCTCTTGCCGCAATTGAACGCGAGCCAACAGCAGCAACTGGAAAGCCTGCTGAGCAACGCCGGTGACCTCGACCTCAACTCGCAGGCATTTCGCGCCCAAGGCATCGAAAGCGAAGCCGATTACACAGTGTTCAGCAATCTGTTCCTGCGCGCAGGCTATACCTATCTGGATGCGGTGGTGGAGCGGTCCTTCACCTCCGACGCACTCCAGCCCTCCTTTAACACCGGTCTGCCGGGTGGGCCGGCGCCGCCATTTTCCAACGTGCCCATCGGGGCCTTTGATCCGCTTCGTGGCGCGCGTCCGTTCCATCGGCCACCGCACACTGGTTACGGCACGGTCAGCTACAACGGACAACAATATTCGGTCGGGTTTACGGCCGCCTTTGCCACCCGCAGCGACGATTCCACGTTTTTGGGCGGCCGTGACTTTGCGGGAGGGAACTCGCTGTTGTTACCGAATCGGAATCTCGATTTTGGTTATACCAAGCTTGATCTGGGAGGAAGCTACCAGTTTCTCTCCTGGCTGGCTGCTTACGCCCAGCTTGACAACCTCACCAGCAATAAGAAAATTGCACCAATCGGATATCCATCGCTGCCCTTTACTTTCCGGGTCGGTTTGCGTTTGGCTATTGGGCACTCGGGGAAATAAGTAAGGTTGGGCGTGCCGGCTTCCGTTCCTATTCAGCCTTCCAAAGGCTATGACTAAAGCGGCTGGACGCGACCGTTCTTTTCATCGTCCAGGGCGTCATGGATAGCGTTGTCAAGACGACCCGCCGCAGATCGGACTGAACACGAGTTTCGATTGGTTGAGGACAGTTTTGGTCAAGCCATGAGTAGAGCTCTTCCAGTTCTAGCGCCTTGAGTGCTCTTATGGCGCGTGCGATTTCTCGGACCGTCTTCAAACCCATGTTGGGATCTCTTTGCGCTCTCTTCGCCTTACATCCCAGAAAGCCGGCCACATTGCGAAGAGTCTCAGGTTCACATAATCCTACGGATGAATGATGTGTAGACCGAGATATTTCTCGAACGGTTCGAAGTCACGGTCCCGGTGGAGAAGGGAATGGCCATCCATCAGACAAAAGGTTGCGATCAGGCAGTCGATCGTTTTCCGAATGGTACAGCCATGAGATCGAAGGGCGCGATAGTTCTCTGCTGAGGCTACGGCTAAATCCTCGCCTCCCGTGGAAAATATCTTGAACCTCGACAAGTCGCTCTGGACACGAGCGAAGTCCGAATCCCCCTGAATCCCTTGCAAGATTTCACACAGAATGAGGTCGGTCAGTCCAAGCCGCCTTTGCGGTAATTCTCGATCAAGCCAGTCCGTCTGCGGATTCGTTGTACCCGCCATGTAATCGATCCACACAGTCGTATCCACGATCGTCATGCGCCGACCTAATCTCGAACGCGGCCTTGACGAGACTCGTTTAAGTCTCCGTGCCATTTTACTTTGCCGCGTAGGCGGCGAATGCCTGTTTGCGCGTGGGTTTCCACCAGTAGTCGCAACCCGGCTTCCACCACGGCCTTTTTGGTGCGCGCGCCCGTGCTACGCATCGCCTGCTGCACTAGCTGATCATCGATTTCGACGTTCGTTCGCATTGCACCCTCTCATGTGTAAGAATCGCACATTTATGTGTATAGCTGCAAGCCGAGAGCAAGCAAAGAGGCCACCCTTGCGGGTGACCTCTTTGGTAACAAATGCTTGTTGCTTAGTACATGTCGCCCATACCGCCTCCGCCGTGACCTCCACCCTGAGGAGGACTCTTCGGCTCGGGGATATCGGCTACCATCGCTTCGGTTGTCAGCATGAGGCCGGCAATCGAAGCCGCATTCTGCAGCGCAGTGCGGGTTACCTTGGTTGGGTCGATGACGCCGGCCGCGACCAGGTCTTCGTACTGGTTCGTACCCGCGTTGTATCCGTAGTGAGGATTGGTGTTGTCGCTGATCTTGCCCACGATCACTGCACCTTCCTCACCAGCATTGCCGACGATCTGGCGAAGAGGCTCTTCCAGAGCGCGACGGACGATCGTGGCACCGATCTTCTCGTCACCCTCGAGCTTCTTGATCAGATCATCCACGTCCTTGGCGGAACGCAGCAGTGCTACGCCACCACCCGGGACAATGCCTTCCTCGACCGCGGCACGGGTAGCGTGCATGGCATCCTCAACCCGAGCCTTCTTCTCTTTCATCTCGGTCTCGGTTGCCGCACCCACCTTGATGACAGCCACACCGCCAACCAGCTTGGCGAGGCGCTCTTGCAGCTTCTCGCGGTCGTAGTCGGAGGTCGTCTTCTCCACCTGGTTGCGGATTTCCTTCACCCGGCCTTCGATGGCCTTCGCGTCGCCGCGGCCTTCGACGATCGTGGTGTTGTCCTTGTCAATGGTCACGCGCTTCGCCCGGCCAAGATCTTCGATCTTGACGTTCTCGAGCTTGATGCCGAGGTCTTCGGTGATAGCGTTGCCACCAGTCAGCTTGGCGATGTCTTCGAGCATGGCCTTGCGGCGATCACCGAAGCCAGGAGCCTTGACGGCTGCCACGTTCAGCGTGCCACGCAGCTTGTTCACCACCAGTGTCGCCAGCGCCTCGCCGTCAACATCTTCCGCGATGATGACCAGCGGCTTGCCGTTGCGGGCAACCTGCTCCAACAGGGGCAGAAGATCCTTCATCGAGCTGATCTTCTTCTCGTGGATCAGGATGTAGGGCTCTTCGAGCGATACTTCCATGCGATCCGGATCGGTTACGAAGTAGGGGCTCAGGTAGCCGCGGTCGAACTGCATACCTTCGACCACTTCCAACTGGGTCTCCAGAGTCTTCGACTCTTCAACCGTGATCACACCATCCTTGCCAACCTTCTTCATCGCCTCGGCAATGATGTTGCCGATGGTGGAATCGCTGTTGGCCGAAATGGTGCCCACCTGGGCAATCATTTCGCCGGTCACCGGCTTGGAAAACTTCGCCAGTGCTCCGCCGATTACGGTGCCGTGCTCGTCGCGCTTGCCGACAACCGCCTCAACGGCTTTGTCGATGCCGCGCTTCAGAGCCATCGGATTTGCGCCGGCAGCCACAGTCTTGACGCCCTCGCGATAAATCGCCTGGGCCAGAACCGTTGCCGTCGTGGTGCCGTCGCCGGCTACGTCCGAGGTCTTCGAAGCCACTTCCCGAACCATTTGCGCGCCCATATTTTCGAGCGAGTCTTTTAATTCGATTTCCTTAGCAACCGTCACGCCGTCCTTGGTGATGGTGGGGGAACCGAACTTCTTTTCGATGACCACATTGCGGCCCTTGGGCCCAAGCGTCACCTTCACCGCGTCGGCCAGCGTGTTCACGCCGCGCAGAATTGCCTGACGCGAATCTTCTCCGTGCAGAATTTGCTTTGCCATTCCTGTTTCTCCTTAACCATGTGCGCCGCCTCAAAGGCAGCAAAAAAGCGCATCCGGTGCAGCCGTGATGCGCTTATTTCTTCTTCAGAATGCCGAGAACCTCTTCCTCACGCATAATGAGGAATTCCTCGCCATCGATTTTGATTTCAGTTCCGGAATACTTGCCAAACAGAATGCTGTCGCCGGCCTTGACGTCGAGCGGGAACACCTTGCCCTCGTCATTCGACTTGCCCTTGCCAACGGAAATCACTTCACCCTCCTGGGGCTTTTCCTTGGCGGTGTCAGGGATGATGATGCCACCCCGGATTGATTCGCCCTCTTCCACGCGGCGCACTAGAATGCGGTCGTGAAGCGGTGTAAAGCTGGTAGCTACGGACGCTGTTGCAGTTGGCATTGCGTTACTTCTCCTTCGCACGAGGGTTACCTCGCGGCTGATTACCAGTCAAGTTGAGGTTGATTTAAGAGCGACACGTTCAATTCCGTTGAGAAGCGGCTTAGCACTCTCGCTCTTCAATTGCTAAGATAGTCAGCCATCGGGGTCTTGTCAAGGCGTCAAACCGAAAATGTGAGTGAAAGTCGCTCAAATATTGCGGCAGTGTGAACACCTGCCAGCCCTTATCGAAATCAACTATACTTCCTGCCATGAGTATCCGGTTTTGCCTTAGAATCTCGACCGCGGTGGTGTTGTTCGCGGGTTTTCCGTTGCTTTTTGCTGGGACCAATCAGAAAGGGCGCAAATATACCCCGCCGCCGGCCACCGCCACCATCAAAGTCACGGTGCTGCGAGGAACCAACGGTAAGCCCATTCCCAACGCCGCGGTTGTCTTTCATCCCATGGAGGGTGATCGGGACAAGGGCGCGCTTGAGCTCAAGAGCGACGAGGATGGCAAGGTTACGATTGACGTGATCCCCATTGGGGACACGGTGCGTCTGCAGGTGATCGCCGACGGCTGGAAGACATACGGTGAAGACTACAAGATCGATACCGACAGCAAAGACATCGTGGTCAAGATGAAAAGGCCGGGCGAGCAATATTCGCTTTATGGCGATGGTCACGAGACGACCCCCAATAACACCACTCCAAAAGGCGAATCGAACAGCGCCAAGCCATCCCCCCAAACACCGTTGCCGCAATAGATTGGAAAACCTACATCCAAAAACAGCGCTGGTGACCGGCGCCGCCAAGCGGATCGGGAGGAGCCTTGGCTTGAGTCTGGCCGCCGCCGGTGCGGATGTTGCCATCACCTACCGAGGGTCTGCCGCTGAAGCGCAGGCCACAGTAGAAGAACTCCAAAAGTTCAAAGTGCGGGCCATGGCTGTCCAATGCGACGTGCGCAACCTGGAGAGCGTTACCGCCGCGGTGGCCGCGGTGGTGGCGGAATTTGGCCGGCTCGATATCCTGGTCAACAACGCAGGAATCTTCGAGACCGCGGTTTTGCAATCGATCACGCTGGCTCAGTGGGACAACATGTTCGCGACCAATACGCGCGGTCCTTTCCTCATGGCCCAGGCAGCGTATCCTCACCTGCATCAAGCCAAAGGACGGATCATCAACATTGGTTCTCTGGGCGGCATGCATCCCTGGCCCACGCATGCCCACTATTGCACCTCGAAGGCTGCCCTTCATATGCTGACCCAAACGATGGCGAAGGCCTTTGCACCGGAGATCAGCGTCAACTGCGTAGCGCCCGGCATGATCGTGAACGGAGAGGTCGACCCCAACTACGAGCATTTTGCCCACAAGACGCCAATGCAGCGCAATGGAACTCCCAACGACGTTGCCGAGGCGGTTCTGTTCTTCGCCCGCGGCCCGCACTTTATCACCGGGCAGATCCTGGGTGTCGATGGCGGCCTCGGATTATAAATTTGGGTGCCGCGCCTATGGCGCTCCCAATGAGGCGGATTCCACGCCCCCTTCCGCACGGGGCTGACGTTTAGCTTGATGGGGTCTCTTCCAGGGGCAATTGTTCTTCCCCACCTCAGCATTGAGGTTTCCGCAGGCTGTTGAACCCTGCCCCCGTCGCCTGCAGCAAAGCTCCATGAAATCGTGATGGGATATCGATTTCGCCGGCGACTACTGCCTTTTCGCCAAGTTTCTAGTATCTTTACGGGATAGTCGCTCTATAGATCCGCGCCTATCGTATCGCTCCAGATCCCCAATAAGTCCCGGTCTACCACGATTTCGAGCCTTGCGAGAAGGGGAACGATGCCTTCAGGACCTTCTACTCTACCCCAAAAGGAAGCGGCGATGGATCCTGACGAATGGAAAGCTCCTTTCGGACAAGAAGAGGCAGCACTCGCGTGAATACCTCCCGTCGGGAGCTGGCTCGCAAGCTCAAACACGTGTTGTGGCCTTCCGACTCACTCAGACCCGTGAATGTCTGGGGCATTCTCGACGGCGCCCAGAACGAAACGGTTTTTGATCTTGTTTCCCGGTGCTATCTGGAGAAATGCTGTCTCTTCGCTGGAGATCTTTCGCCGCAACTGGAGCGGGCGGCACCACATATGGTCCAGCTTTCGCCTCAGGACTCGATTACCGACGAAGTACTCGGACATGGTTGGGGTCAGGCCTGGGGAATTTTTCTGCAATCCGACGCTCCCCTGCGGACACTACGCAAGCACCTACGCACTTTCCTTCGCGTTAAAGATGAAACGGGACGGTATCTCCTGTTCCGGTACTACGATCCAAGGGTGCTAAGTATTTATCTCCCGACCTGTTTGCCGGGTGAATTGCAGACAATATTTGGTCCCGTGGTCAACAGAATTTTCCTGGAATCGGGAGACGCAGCGTCCATCGAGGCTTATGAGCTGGACCAAAATGGCCTATTGGGAACGCGGGTTTTCCGCTTATAACTTTCGTCTGGCTGGCGGATCGGCCCCGAATCGGAGCTGGGGCCGGTTGTAATTCAGCTGGATCGGAGACACAGCCAATGATGCGCCTGAGTGTTGCTCGCCAATATCCGTTCAATCGGAAGGCCGAATCGAAGGAGCCCGGCGACACGGGAGTGGATGGTGCACCGTCCCAAGCAGATGCGCCTGACGACAACCTTATAGGTGCCACCAGAACCAGAAGTTGGCAGCTGCATCGCGCGCACGAATGCCACGGCCGCCGGTTGGACGGAGTGAACAGCCGTTCTTCTGCGAGGCATTGGCTCGCAACATTCATGCGGGATCCTGTTGCCATGGCAATGCTACGGAAAGCTCTGTTGGTCGATGGGCTCTCATTGCACCTGGCTAATTTGCGCGACCAGGATGTGATCGAACAGGCTTCCCATCTGCTGACCAGTGGTCGCTGGCACGTCTGCGAGCCAATCATTCAGCTTTTCCCGGTCACCGCCTCGACCCTTGAGAGCGTGGATACGCGGCCTGTAATACGAGCCCCGAGGCAGGCAGCCCCGTTCATACCCGGCCCCGAGATACCAGATCAGGCAACGCTGCTTGGAAATGCGGATCAGGATGCTATCGCGGGCGCGCTCAAGGACGCAGCACGCAACGGCATTCCTGTTTGTGAAGAATGTACAAGGTAAAGGTTCGAAGGCGGTTCATGCGCATGCAAAGAGTCCACCACTTTGCTTACCGGTGGCTATTGAGGCTTCCATTCGCTGCCGTCAATCTCCGGAAAAGTAATCTGGCATTGACCTGGGTTGATGCCGTCGACACGAGCCGTTCCCTGGTCGTCAAGAGTACCCGTCTGGATGGATTGATCGGGGAGGGTGAGCCGGTAGGTTGCCCCCGCAACCGGGTTCTGGTCCTCGTCGAGAAGTTGTATCGCAATCCACGTTTTGTTCTTATCGCAGGGCTGTATGTTTTGCCGGTTGGGTTGGGCCTGACCCATCTGCGCCATCTGGCTCTTGCGGATTGTCAGCATGGTGTCAGGCTAACTGTTTTTTGCCGTACCGGGTAGTCGATTTTTTGTGGTTGGATCCTGATACGGTTACCCAGCTGCCGGGATAATTACACGGCAGAAAATCGCGCGCATCCGGCCCAGGGGCCGACGCCAACGTTTATCTCAAATTGGAGGCTAAGTCCCGCACTAACCCCATGCCTAAGACCTATGTGGTGAAACAGGGAGATCATCTCGCAGCGATCGCCAACCAGAATGGCTTTGGCGATTACCGTACGATTTGGGACCATCCGCTGAACGCGGACTTGAAGCAGCTACGACAGAATCCGAATGTTCTTTTCCCCGGCGATCAAGTCCAGATACCCGACTCCCAGTTGCGCGAGGAAGCTCGCCCGACTGGCAAACAACATATCTTTAACACCCGGGCAAAGCCGATCCGGCTGCGGATCAAAGCGGAAGATCTGTATGAGCAGCCCCTTGCCAATACCGCGTGTGAGTTGACCATCAATGGCCGCACCATTCCCTTGACCAGCGACGGGGACGGACTCATTGACCAGGTGGTCGCCCCGGTGGTGAATACCGCGAAGCTTATCTTTCACCAGGCGGACTCGACGTTCGACGAACTGGATATCACGCTTTATGTCGGCCACCTCGATCCGGTTGATCAGCCCACCGGGCAAAGAGCCCGATTGAATAATCTCGGCTACTTTGCCGGCGCTCTGGATGACGACAGTGACGATACCAAGCTGCTCGCGAGCGCAATTGAAGAGTTTCAGTGCGACCAGCAGATTCCAATCACCGGTTCTTGTGACGACCAGACACAGGCAAAATTGAAGGAAATTCATGGCTGCTGATCCAGACAGCGGGCAGACAGACGATCAGGATCCGGCTGACCCGGATTCCGCTAGTGCAAATGACGGCGGCACGCCTGCGCCTGCGGCGGCGGCCGGGGCAAACGCGGATCCGGCTCCGACCCAGTTCGGATCCGCAGGCGGCAAGGCGGGACAACTCCCGGATCCGGACACGTACGCGCCCTTGATCGGAACCACGACCGGGAGCGAGTTCAACACCATCCGGGCAGCAATCATTCCATTCGCCTGCTGGCGAGCGGATGACATGCGATTCGCCTTCGATGCGTCAGTTCCCGATCCCGGCCTCGCCGTCGAGATGGAAAACCTGGCCGACTTGATGGCGGCCCACCCTGGCTGCGTGCTGGGAGTCTTCGGGCATGCGGACCCGGTCGGCAGCGACGATCTCAACAAGCATCTCAGCGGCCGCCGGGCAGCGGCGATCTACGGGCTGCTGACTGGGCGCACCGAGATCTGGAATGACCTTTACACCGACGGTGGGGTTTTTGCGAAGCCTGTGCCCGGGGATGTGTGGGGTGAGCAATCGCTGCAGATGATGCTGTCGGCCCTCGGCCGCAGTGACGACGTTTCCAACTTCACCCGCAATACAGCCAACCGGCTCGGGCTTTTCTCCGATTACATGGCACAAATTGCAGGACCCGTGGGCGTGTTGCCCAAGGAGCGGTTTCTGGGCCACGGAGAAGATCCTGCCGGCAAAGCCGACTTCCAGGGTTGCGGCGAGTTCAACCCCATGCTCATCTTCTCGCAGGCAGAAGAAGACGCCTTCTCGCAGGCAAAAGACAAATCGGACCGCAATACGGAGAATGCGAAGAATCGGCGGGTGATGGTGCTGTTGTTTCGCAAGGGTACTCGTGTCACTCCAAGCAAATGGCCGTGCCCGCGGGCAAAGGAAGAGGCTGCGGGATGCAGGAAGCGCTTCTGGAGCGATGGAGAAGACCGCAGGTCGGGCCACCTGGCGGACGAACGCCGCGAATTCGAAAAGACGCAAGATACCTTCGCCTGCCGCTTTTACGATCGGCTGGCAAACCTATCTCCGTGCGAACGCAACTGGACCGGGAACGGCCTGCTCTTCATGCAGTGCTTTTCGGCCGACGGGGGAGTGGTGCTGGCGGGCCGGAAGTATAAAATCCGCGGCAACGGCGATCCTGCGGTTCAGTTTAGCGGCGTGCTCGATGGCAACGGTGTATTGCGGCACGAGTTGGTCCCGGAGGGCGACTACACGCTGAGCGTGCAGGGCTGCAGCGAAGAGGCCAAGATGGTCGTGCTGCGGATGACGGACACGATTGCTCAGTTGCAACTGTTGGAAGATGGAATTCTGGCGATCCGCGTAGAGACCCCGGAAGGTGACGGGATTCCCGACGCCAAGGTATCTGTTTCCGGACTCCCGGATAAGCTGACGGACGATGATGGCGTAGCGTACTTCGGGTCGGTGCCGGATGGTAATTACACCTTCTCTGCCAGCAAAGACGGTTTTGTGCTGGTAACGGGGACAAATTCTCAGCCGCCGGCAAACCAGAATCAATCATCGCAATCATTGGTCGGTTCGGAATCACCGGCGTCCACGGGAGAAACAGTGGGGGCTCCGGCCGGGGATCCGGCTGCGGATAAAGTAACCGTAGCTGATCGGCGTGTCGATGCCAAGATTCAGTTAAAGCCGCCGGCTCCGCCTCCGGTGCCCAAGGTGATCAGAATCGAGGCCCTCCAGCTGGGCACTCCAAGTTTACGAACCCCGTCGCGGAAACTCGATACCAATACTCTCAGGCCGAGCACATCGAGTGACCAGGATCTGAAGGCAAACAAGCCGGTAGTGTTGCTGAAGGGAAGCGAGGCCTTGCGGCTGACAGCGATTACCGACCCGCCTGGCATGAGCGTGACCTGGGAAATTACGCAGAATGAGACCACGCAGCCCGTTCCAGATTTCAATCCAAAGGCAGGGTCGCAGACGGAAGTGAAGACCGACAAAGTAGGTTCGTTTGCCGTAGCCGCCCGGTTGAATGGTTCGGTGGTGTTCTGGAACCTGGTGCTCGTGGGAGTCGAAATCGATGCTTCGTCCACGAGTGAGGGGCGAAATGGAGGCTATGCAGATCTTGGATCGAGCCCCGGTAGGCTGGGCCCGAACGACGCTTTCGAAAAATCAACTTTCACCGGTGTGTCATCAGGAGAATTTGCGTTCGGCAAACACGCGTGGTTTGCACAAGTGAAAGCAAATCTGACTGGGGGCGGCTCAACGGGAGATTTAGGTTGCGACCAAATCTCGGTCCAGATCCTGCAGAATCTTGAAGCCGACAACGTAGTTGGCGAATACGATACCGAGTTGGCGCTGTCGGATGCGGGTTTTCGCCTCCTGGATACAGCGCCAGGATCTCCCGATGATTGGGACGGCCCGGCCATCGGAATAGGGTTCGTGCCGGCATTGCGAAAATCTTTGAAGAAGTCACCCTTTTTGTGGCCGCCAAAAATGTTCAAGGTGGTGAGCCAGAACCTCAGGTCCTGCGTACTGCAGGCGGGGGATAGTCCTGCCGTCGCCTTCGAAACCAGATCGAAGAAGAACGAAAAGCTGCAGCGGATACGCGGGTCGATCGAGTTTCGCACCGCGCTGGCAGCCTTCAGCAAAGATTCGATTAACTCAATTTCCGTCTATGCGGATACGGTTTGGCTCGCGGACTATACGGGCGACGTGGATGTGTCTCCGAATGGGGTGTGGTCGAGCAAGGGAGCTGGAACGAAAATCAAGCAGGCCTGGGCTCCGTTTAAGGACGCCAACGGGGTGGTTGGAACCATGGCATGGAATGCGAATATGGAGATTTTCGACCCGTACGCAACCGAAAAAACCAACGAACCCAAAAAATTTATTACTAAGGCGTAGGAGATGCCATGCCCAATGGGTGGAGAATATCGTTCGAGTCTTCGCGTGTTTTTCTGAATCCGGGTGCGGGAGGAAACTTCACGTCGGTGAACGCTGCGCCGGGGGCGAACGTTAAGCCGCCGAAGGACTCGTTTACCGCAGTAACGGGCCTTTTCCCGCGCTTGCGGAACGATGCGACAGGGACGCCGCCGATCGCGACAGGAGCGAATGCCCCGGCCACCATTGAATTCATCGCGAGGATCAAGGGCGGTACATTCATTTCGTTGGGAACGCTGAACGGCAGGGTTGATTTTAATGCCGGCAAAGGGAAGCCATTGCCGCGTTTTACGATAGGAACCCGTACCACAAGGCAGACGGTCAATAACGTAGTCAACACCACAACCGTGATCGACTTTACACCGGTGACAACGGTCAACGTGACCCGATCGGATTGGCTGCTGACGGTGAACCCGGATGCGGACACCGTTCCTATCGCACCTGGTAGCCAGCTCAGCAATTTTGACATCCAGTTGCCGTGGGTTTTCGACCAGAAAAACCCAATTCTGGAGCTCTCCGCTCGCTTGTCAGTGAATGGCGCGGTGGCTGCGGACGAGTCTCGCAATACCCCGCTGCAGATTCCCTTGATCCACAATGGCGTTCCAGAGGATTTGGATGCAGCCCAGCCCGCTCTAACGCTCTATGGTTTGCGCACGGCACTCCCGGCAAGTCTGGCGCGGTCCGGATTTGCCCTGGCGGGGCGGCCGTTGCAGGTATTCGTTCATCCGTCGGTAACGACGTTCTTGACCACGGCCAGCAGCGCAGCGGCCCTGACGCAGATGCGCAACAGCATGGCGATTACACTCTCGGACGTGGGCTTCCCGACGGTCAACATTGTCATGCAGGGGGATGCGACCTTCGCTGCCGAGCTGGCGCGCTTCGACCGTTTTTTTACCATCACGAATGGACAATTTCATGCCCGGGGAATGACGAACGTGACTGGACCCTCCCCGCTGGTGCAGGGTTCCAGGGCCTTCCTTCCTGATCGCAATTTCCTGATCAATGGGGAAGGCGCAACGATTCCTTTTTTTGATTGTTTCGTCGCGCTGGAAAATCGTGATCCCACAAAATTGGAAATCGGCCTGGGGGAAACGTTCAACGTCGCCGGTGCGACCCCGATCGCTGCGGGAATGAAGCTCGTGTGTTCTCCGATCCTGGTCATGGCCGGTCGGGGAACGAGCAGCGGGATGAGAGGTCAGTTGGCCAAGGTGGATGCCCAGGACCACGGAAATTTGATGGCAAACGTCATCTGCCACGAGGTGGGCCATACACTCGGTTTGAGGCACGGCGTGTCGTTCACCGGGGCCCCGCCCTATGTCGACCACGATCAGGGTGTTCCGAATAGCGTGATGTATATTACCGACCTGACCCAACCAGTAGGCGGAGGGTCCAGTGCATCAGCTCGCGCCAGGACAAATTTCTTCGGTCCAGTGCAGCGGAACGCGCTGCGGAGCGGTTACCAGATTCCATAACCTTACTGGCGGAAGCTGTCCTGTGCAGCGGACCTCCGGTTTACCAGCCAAACATCTTGTTCAGTAATCCCGAGGAATGCTTCGGGTCCAGTTCCGGATGCAGTCCTTCGGGCTCCGGCTGAGGGGGCAGGGTTTCACCGAAATAGGCGGCGCGTGGATTGTGCGTGCACAGCCGGTCCGCGGTCTCGACGCCGTATTTGTCGGCTACCAGTTCGTAGGCGTCGCGCAGCATGGGCGGCCGCGAGGTTAGGTCATGGGCGTCGGTAGCGATAAAGTTTACCCAATTGCGGCGGAGCAATTCGTGGGAGACCCGCTGCGCAATCTTGCCAAAGCGGCCGGTGAGGGAAGCGGCGGTGATTTGTATATAGCAGCCGGCGCGAAGCCAGTCCGCCATTTTTTCCGGATGCCGTGCCAAAATCGGGTTGCGTTCTGGATGGGTGATGATCGAGGTCAGCCCGGCCATTCCCAGGCGAAAGAAAATCTCCCTCATATTCTGGGAAATTGAGTGATCCGGGAACTCCACTAACAAGTATTGCTTTCCGTTGATGGAATATTTCGCTGGGTTCGCGACCGCATCCTCAATGTTGTCGAACATGAGGTGGAAGTCACAGCCCATGGCAAGCGAAATGCGGTTGCCCAGCCGCTGGCGCACCATCTCCAGCCGTTCAAGGTTCAATTCAGGGTCAAACTTGAAATGCTCGCTCGAGTGCGGGGTGCAGACGATATGCGTCACCCCGTTCTGCAATGACATTTCAGCCATGGCCACAGAAATCTCGATATCGCTCGGCCCATCGTCCAGCCCAAATAACAAATGGTGGTGTATATCGATCATGAAGTCCTGACTCACCTGGTCATTGCTCCGACCAGCGACGCAAAGAGCAACAATCCGTCCGACGAGCCTAATATTGCCTCGCTCGACCGGTCCGGGTGGGGCATCATTCCCAGCACATTGTGACCTTCGCTCAACACCCCGGCAATGCAACTAATGGAGCCATTGGGGTTGGCGGCGGAGGTAACCTGTCCGGCCTCAGTACAATAACGAAAGGCGATCCGATCGCCGCCCTCCAGTTCGGCCAGCGTGGCGGTGTCGCAGAAATAGTTACCCTCCATATGCCCAATCGGGATCTTCAGCACCTGGCCCGGCGTAAGCGCCTGGGTGAAGGGGTTGTTGGCCGTCTCGGTTCGCACAAAGACCTGCTTGCAGATGTACCGCAGGCCGGCATTGCGCAACAGCGCTCCCGGCAGCATGCCGCTCTCGCATAGAATCTGGAAGCCATTGCAGATGCCCAACACCAGGCCACCGGCTGCGGCAAACTTCTTTACCGACTGCATGACCGGCGAGAACCGGGCGATCGCCCCGGTTCGGAGATAGTCTCCGTAAGCAAATCCACCGGGAACCAGGATGACGTCGCAGTTCTCCAGATCCTCCGACTCGTGCCACAGAAACGTCACCGGCTGCTCCGCGATCTCTCGCACAACATGAAACGTATCGTGGTCGCAATTGGAGCCGGGGAAGACCAGCACACCGAATTTCATGTACATAGGCTAGCAGTTTTGCTTCTTTGGGGGAGTGCCTGCCGGGCTACCAGGCATTTGGGGCCCGGCCGACAAGCCTGGCTGGCTTGGATTCAGCCCATTGGCTGGAGTATTGTCAGCAAATGGGAAATCCCGTGCCAGAGGACCCCATTTCCGAAGACCCCCCGGCCCTCGAGCCGGCCCCGCCGCCATCCCGGTTGCCGCAGATCCCTGCCCTCAGACAGACTCCAGGTCAATTTGCTTCCAAAAGTGCGGTTCACCTGCGGACTGCCGGTTCTGCCCTGGTCAACTGGTGGCGGGCGGTCACCATTGAAGGGCTGTGTGTCGCTGTCCTATGGCTGATCGGGCTTCTATTGCTGCATGTGCCCCTGGCCCCAGTCTGGGCCCTGGTCGCCGGGCTGATGACCCTGGTCCCCAACTTCGGCGGCGTGATCGCGCTTTTGGGACCTGCTTTTTCCATCCTGGTCAGCCAACCCAGCATGTACCGTCTGTGTTTCCTGCTCGGGCTGTATGCGGTGATTGTGGTGATCGATCAATTGATGCTGCAACCTTTGATTATGAAGCGAGTGACCCGCGTGCCCATCTGGGCTTCGATCCTGGCCCCCATCGTTCTCGGGATAGTTATTCCGTTCTGGGGGATTTTACTTGCGCCCCCTTTGCTCGCCATCGTTTACGCTTTCCGCCGGCCTCGTCCCCTTTCCCGTCAAGATCCGTGACCTTGGTCGACATGGTGCGGTTTTTCTTAACGAAAACCGCACAGCGAGCCTCGCCAGCATCCCGAGGTGGGAAATCCCCGTGTCGTAGAAAGCCCCCGCACGTAAGTGCTATACTCGCCTTTCGCCGCGAGAGTTACGGCCAATTCAGCAGGCAGTAGAGGTACCCATGTCCGGCCATTCCAAATGGGCCACAATCAAGCATAAAAAGGGCGCACTCGACGCCAAACGCGGCAAGATCTTTACCCGTCTGATCCGGGAAATCACCATGGCTGCCCGCCAGGGCGGGGGGGACCCGGATGCGAATCCCCGTTTGCGGGGCGCGGTCGCCGCAGCCAAAGCCGAAAACATGCCGGCCGACAATATCAAGCGAGCGATCCAGCGGGGCACCGGCGAACTACCGGGATCCATCTATGAGGAGATATCCTTCGAGGGCTACGGTCCCGGGGGCGTCGCTCTGATCGTTGAAGTCACTACCGACAATCGCAACCGGACCGTGAGCGAGGTTCGCCATGCCTTCTCAAAAAACGGAGGCAACCTGGGTGAGCCCAACTCAGTCCGCTTCATGTTTGCCAAGAAAGGTCTGATCGCCATTCCCAAGGCGGCCGCTGATGAAGACAAGTTAATGAATATCGTTCTTGATGCCGGCGGTGAAGACCTGAACGACGAAGGCGAAAACTGGGAAATCCTGACCGACCCGTCTGCATTCGAAGCAGTATCGAACGCGGTCAAGGCGGCCAAGCTCGAAACCTCAGTCTCTGAGATTACGATGATTGCGTCCACCTACACCAAGCTGGAGGGCACGGTTGCCGCCCAGATGATCCGGCTGCTCGAAGCCCTGGAGGATCTGGACGACGTGCAGAACGTCTACTCGAATTTCGATCTGGACGCCACTCAATACGAAGAAGTCGCTGGCTAAGTCACCCGATCGCGTCAGACCTTTGCCTCATCCTTCAATTGCCAAGATCTGTCTTTGTCCAAGAGCCGTCCTTGCCAAGGACCACGGCGTTCACCACTCGCTCATGGTTCGCGAGTTGTGGAATTCCATAAAGCTTACCGTGACTGCCCATCGGGCCCGAGAACCGCGGGTGTCTGCCTTCTCGATGCCTGGTGGAAAGAAGGGAAGGTGAGTATCACACTTCTAAAAGCTCGCATCGCTGCCGGATTCATCCTTGTTCTCGCGCTGGGACTACTCTCGCCGGCAGCCACCGCTCAGGCTCCCACGGCAGTGACAAATAGCACGGATGATTCCCGGCCGAGCAGTGGTCTGTTGGCCGGTCAACCCTGGGAATATGGACCGTTCGTCAACGGGGGGCTTGGCACCGGCAACCGTGCCGACTATAAATTTCTCTGGGCCGGTCTGCATGCGGGCAAAGTGCTTACGGGCCCCTTGGGTAAAGGGATGCTGCGCGGCCAGTTCGAACTCGCGGCGGAGGTGATGCCTTTCTGGCAGGCCTACACGCCGAAGTATCTGCGCGCCAACTGCTACCAGGAGTCAGGCGGCCCGCTCACGTGCAGCGATCTGTTTCCCACCGGGGGCACCTACACCGGGATCAGCATCACTCCGGCTATCCTGCGCTGGAATTTGGTGAGCGGCCACCGCTTCCTGCCCTGGATACAGGGTGCGGGTGGCCTTATCTGGACCAATCACAAATTCCCTCCGGTTGGACCGTATCCGGTACCGCATCATTTGGGCACCAGCGTTTTTAATTACACCCCGCAGTTTGGGATAGGCGTACATTATTTCGTCAGGCCACGGCAGTCGATCTCACTCTCCGCCAATGCAGTTCATATTTCGAACGCCAGCATGGGTGATTCGAATCCCGGCGTGAATGCGAGTGTGCAGTTTTCCATCGGCTATACGTGGTGGAAGTGACCCCTATGCAAGAAATCGTCATTGAGTGCGTGCCTAACTTTTCCGAGGGCAACGACCACGACAAGGTACATGCCATCGTGGACGCCATGCGCGTGGACGGTGTTTCCTTGCTGGATTGGTCGCTCGACGGCGACCACAATCGTTCCGTGGTGACCATCGCCGGTTCTCCGTTAGCGGTTGTGGAAGCGGCGGTTCGCGCCGCGGGCAGGGCCGCGGCGCTCATTGATCTAACCGCGCAGCGGGGAGTTCATCCCCGCATTGGCGCCACCGACGTCATTCCCTTCGTTCCCGTCTCCGGCATCTCGCTGCCCCAGTGCGCTATCCTCGCGCGCCAGGCCGGGCTTGAAATCTGGAGCCGCTTCAATATCCCCATCTACTTCTACGAAGCGGCAGCGTCCCGTCCCGATCGTGCTTTGCTGGAGCAGGTCCGTCAGGGACAATTTGAAGGTTTGCGCGAGCTGGTGTTGCGGGATGCGGCACGTCGTCCCGATTTGGGAGGCCCGGAACTGCACCCCACTGCCGGCGCCAGCGCCGTCGGAGCACGCAAGTTTCTCATCGCCTACAACCTCTATCTGGACCGCCCTGACGTCAGCGCAGCACGCGCGATTGCCAAGGCCCTGCGAGCCTCAAGTGGTGGCCTTGATGGGGTTAAAGCCATGGGGGTCCTGGTCCACGGGCGGGCCCAGGTTTCGCTCAACATTACCGATTTCCGGGTCACCCCGGTAGGCCGGGTGTTCGCTGCGGTGAATCACCTTGCGGCGAAGCATGGCACCAAGGTTGTAGACGGCGAACTCATCGGTCTACTACCGGAAGATGCCTTTGAGCGTGATAGTGAGTGGGTGCGTCTAATAAGAGGATTCAAGCCGGAGGAGAGGATCCTCGAACGACGCTTGAAGCAGCCGCTGGAATGGCCAAACTCCAGCCAGGCATATAAGGCATAAGATGGAGTAGCTGGGTTAGACACTGCTTACATCTTCGAATGTAGTCCCCCCAGGGAAGGAATGACCCATTGAAGCAAGTCACGATGAAAATGCAAACGAGCACCCTCGCCGGGCTCGCACTTGCGCTGGCTTTACCCGCTACTGCCGCTCAGCTCGGGCAAGACGCGCGCGCCGCTATTCCTAAAGATGTTCAGCAACTGATTGTTGTCGACTATCACGCCATGCAGAACTCGCAAGCTGCCATGGATCTCAAGGCCCGTGTGCTGCCTCCGGAGCTCAAGCAGCTTGAGCAGGCTCTCCGTACCTCTGGTCTTGATGAGAACCACGACATTGAAGAGCTGGCGTTTGCTTCGTTTCGCCATGGCGGTGAAACCCGCATCGTAGGCCTGGCGCAGGGCCAGTTTTCGCTCGACGACATCATGGCCAACTTCAAGAAGCGCAAGGTAAAGCCCATCGTTTATCGCGACAATCGCGTATACCCCATGGGCCAATCCGGCATGCAGGTGGTCTTCCTGAATCCCACCACGATGGTATTCGGCCAAACCGACGCACTCAAGTCGGCGCTCGATGCGCGCGATGGTTTGCAGCCCAGCTTTCTCAATAACAGTGCCATGCTGAGCCAGATGCAATCGGTCGATACCGACGCCGTGTGGAGCATCCTCGACCAGGAGGGCACCCAGACCATGATGCGGTCGGTGCTGGGAGACGCATCTCAGTTGACCGACTATGACACCGTGAAGAAGCGGCTGCTAAGTTCCCGGTACTCGATGAACTTCGACAATGGGGTGAAGTTTTCGCTCGACGTGATTACCCCTGACACCATCTCCGCCGCCACCATGGCCTCGTTGCTGAATGCCGCGGCTCTCTACAAGAAAGTGAGTGGTACTCCTTCGGAGAAGCAGGCTATCGACAACACCACCATCAACTCCAGCGGTGGCACGCTCGACGTGCGCTTTGCTTCCTCTGACAGCCAGTTCTCGAGTCTTCTGCAATCGAACCTGTTTCAGTCTGTCGTCCGGTAATCTATTTCGGATTGCTGAGGTTGGGGGTCCAGGTCACTGCGCCGTGGGCGTCGATATTGACCAGAAGCGACCCCTGATCACCCTGGTCTACTTTCGGCCCTTGAGCTGTGCGGGTTTTTCCCGACCGGTCTTCATACTGGAGCGAGACTGGACCGGATCCCTGAATCAGGAAGCGGTAATGATATTTGGCGCCCGTCGCCAGGACATTCGTGCCGAAGCTGGCACTCGGATAGTCGAACTCCATCACCCGCATTTCGGGTCCCTGATTCACAATCGTGACATCGACAAGGCGCGAGCGGCATCCGGCCAAGCCTACGCATACTACTAACAACAAAAAGCCAGTCGGTACGCGAAACGGAATTTGCAATCGAGCCTCGTTCGGTTCCGCAGCCTCTGAAGCCGTGCCCATCGTCCGTAGGATGTTTCCGCAGCGTGACATCCGTCGCACTTACAGCAAGTTCTTCCGTTCCAGAATACGCGCAGTCAGCACTACGCCGGTTTCGTTATTGTGCAGGGTGAGCGGGAACGCCAGCACATTCCATACCCACTCTTCACCCTTGCGCGGCAGGTTCAACAAACCACGATAAGTGCGGTCGATGTAGGTTTCCCGCTTCTCCGCCACGGTGCGCAGAATCTCTTTCCAGTCCGCCGCGAGATCGGGCATCTCGACGAACATGTTCTTTCCCGGAAACCAATCCCGTGGCCGTTCCAGCAAACGCGCACAGGACTCGTTCACATACATCCACTCTCCATCACCATCCAGGATTTCCAATACCACGTCCTCTCCGATGGCCATGCTGATGCGGGAGTAAAAGAAGTCGCGCGCATCGACCACCACCGGTTTCCCGCGGTGCTTGGCTTCAAAGGAACGCAAGGCGGTGATCAGATCGTCGACAGAGCTGTAACCCTTGAGCAGGTGCATGTCTTCCACCCCGCCGAAGCGCCGCTCCAGGGTGGCGGAGAGGATAATAATCGGCACTTCCGGCCGTCGCCCGCGAAGTACAGACGCTACCTCCGTACCGAACTGCCCAGCCCCCAAATGGTAGTCGAGGACGGCAATATCGATCTTGTTGAGTAACTTCTCCGCTTCGCCGACGGTGCTCGCGGTATCGGTCAGATAACCGTGTTTGCGAAGGATTGCGGCTCGCAGGAGCAGATTCTCTGGATCATCGTCAAGGAGCAAAACACGGATAGGATTTTCGACCAGGTGCAAAATCTTCCCTTCCCGATTGGCCGATAGCTTCATTCTGCCGGCATGAGACTGAAATAAGATGCGGCCTTGAGGAAACCAGCTGCCAAGCCCACAAGATTATATTTGATCGGTATTTACGTCTTCTTGTTCATCTGCTTGACGAGCTCTGGCAAGCGGCTGAATGCGGCCACGCTGCGCAGCCAGCGACGATGTTCGAACGCCGGCGATCCACTGATCACAGTACCGGCTGGTACATCGCCCGGAACCCCGGATTGCGCGGTTACCACCACACCGTCGCCGATGAAGCTATGGCCCACTACCCCCACCTGTCCGGCAAGCACCACGTTTTTTCCAACCCCCGAGGAACCGGCCAGCCCTACCTGGGCGCAAAGAAGTGTATTCTCGCCCACAATTGATCCGTGGCCAACCTGAACCAGGTTATCGATCTTCACCCCACTGGCAATTTCAGTGTTGCCGACGCTGGCCCGATCGATGCAGGAGTTTGCCTGAACCTCCACCCGATCACCCAGAAACGCCGCGCCGCTTTGTGTAATTTTATGCCATTTACCGCTGTCTTCCTTAGCAAATCCGAATCCGTCCGAGCCTACCACGGCGCCATTTTGCAGAACAACGCCATCTCCCAGGCGGCAGCCTTCGCGCACAACGGCATGCGCGTGGGCGAAGCAATCCTTTCCCAGGCGCGCCTGGGGGTAAATAACCACGTGGGGCAGGAGCGTCGTATTCTTGCCGATGACCGCTCCGGCTCCTATCACCACATAGGCTCCTATATGTACCCCTTCGGCGATGGCAGCGCTGGGATCGATCACCGCGGTGGCATGAATCCCAGGCGGATAGTGCGGGGCGGGGTGAAACACATCGATAGCCCGGGCGAACGCCAGGTAGGGGTTCGGTGTCCGCAGGGTGGGCGCCGCGATCCGCTCAAAGTCCTCAGTCACCAGCACAGCCCCCGCCTTTGTGGTGCGGGCAAACGGGGTATATTTCGGGTTGGCTACAAAGGTGAGCTGGCCGGGTCCAGCCTTTTCGATCCCCTCGACCCCGGTGATCTCCTGTTCCTGATCGCCATGGCAGGTGGCGCCAAGTACGCGGGCGAGTTCGCCAAGCTTCATGCTGGGGATTGTACCGGACTCATGAGGACGAGTTTTGCTGTTTGAACAAGCTCTCCTGTACCACCTCAGCCGGTCCTCGCCGGGTACCCGTCTTGATCACGGCGAGTACATCCAGCTCCGCCACTGCCTGCCGGGGCAGGAAAATCCGCTGCGTGTTGGAACGGGTATCGGGCGGAATGAGGAACAATCCTTCCCCCTCAAGCAAAGTCACATCGTTTTGCGCCAGGCCCTCGATCAGATCGTTATCTTTCAGCCGCGCTCGCACCCACAGGCCCTGGCTGCGGGGTCGCGTGACAAACGTTTTGCGCAGTAGACGCTCCGGCTGATTGGCGTCCCCGGACTGAAAGTCGCGCACAAAGCAAATCCATTTCACCTCCGCCATGTGCACCGAGACCAGCTTGCCGGCCAGGTCGAGGATTTCTGCCTGGTCATTGGCCACAAAGGCCGACGGGGGCAGATAACCAGATAGCCAATCCCGGCTTAACTTTCGTACTATGACCTTCTTCCGGCTGACGGGCATGGAAAAATCACCACCGGCTGGATTGTCGCATGTGATCTCCTCCGAACGCACCGGGAATCGTGCAGCCGAGCGCAGCGGAAACTGTGCAAGCCTGTAGCCAAGCGCGTCCACAGTATGCTAAGTTAGGTATTCGTTTCAAGCGTGAGTTTGCCGCTAAGGTGTTCACATGCCGAATGTTAGCAACGATTTCGTGAGCGGGTGGAGCTGAACGTAAGGCATGCCCGACTATATCTATCTTCTCAAAAATCGTCTCTCAATCCATCAGCGGAATGCCCTCGACCACATTCGCCAGGCAGCGCGCGAAGCCGGGATGACCGTGTTCCTGGTGGGCGGGGCGGTGCGCGATCTCACCAGCGGCTCTCCGGTGTTCGATCTTGACGTGACGGTTCAGGGAAACGCCCTTAAGTTAAAGAAAGCGCTGGAGAAGGCGGGCGGAAAGCTGTGGGGTGAACACGAACCCTCGCGAACCCTGTTCTTCCGTTTCCCGGTTGGGGTGACGGTGGAAATTTCGAGCGCCCGGCGCGAAGAATACCCCAAGCCGGGTAAGCCCGTGTACCACTGGGACACGATTCTTGACGACCTGCGCCGCCGCGATTTCACCGCCAACGCCATGGCTCTGTCGCTCAACGAGCATTCTTACGGTTTGCTCATGGACCCGCTGAACGGGGTTGCGGACATCGAAGCCCGGCAGCTGCGGCTGGTCAGCAATTACGGCTTTATCGAGGACCCCGCTCGGCTGCTCCGAGCTACACGCTTGGTGGCGCGTTTGGGATGGGAACTGGATGAGCGCACCCAGACACGATTCCAAAACGCCAAGGAAGAAAAGGCCATCGAGGCACTCTCAGCCTACAACCGGGGCTACGAACTGGAAGAAATCGGCCACGAGGAAGATGGTTTGCGTGTGCTTGCCGCTATGGAAGCGGAAGGGTGGATGCACTCTCTGTTTCCCCCCTGGTCCACGGCGTCAGCCGATGCCCCGGCCCTCGAGGAAATGCGTAAGCTGGTGACCCAGTTGCAGATGCAGGGTGTGAGCCCGGATATTTCTGCAGTCTCTATGCACTACCTCACGGCCAAACTCTCAGCGAAAGATCTGGCCTCCCTCAAGTCGCTCTTTGTTCGCCCAGGCTTCGTCGAGGAATGGAACCACCTCGACCACGCGGCCAAAGAGTTCAACAAGCAACTCAGCGGCAAAGAGGCAGCGACGCCGTCGGCCACCTGGAAGCTATTTACGTCGGCCGATCCGCAAGCTGTACTGTGGCTGGGATTGACTTCAAAGACCCCAGCGGTTCAGGCCAAATACAAGAATTTCTTTACCGTTTGGCCGGAGGCACGGCAGAAGATTCCACACGCCCTGCTGCAGGAGCTGCGGATTACGCCTGAAGTGCCGGGTTATGACGAGATGATTTCCCGGCTTTTCCTGGGTGTCATCGATGGCGACCTGGAAACTGAAGAGCAACTTCGTGCCTTCCTCGAGCCCTATTCACCGCCGGCTCCTCCTCCGCCGGTGACGGTACGCCGTACCCGGGGCTCCAGGAAGACCGCGGAAGCCAAGAACAAGATCCCCATCGAGGCCGCGTTTGATGCCGATGCCGATGCGTTGGACCTGGATGAAGAAGAGCCAGGCGAGGAACTGGTCGAGGAATCGGAAGAAGAGGAAGGAGAACCCCCGGTAAACCTTCCGCCGGTGGCGAAAAAGAGCGCTCCGGCAACCCGGAAGTCTCCCCCTGAGACCATGCCCGTACCCCAGACGGCG
The DNA here is from genome assembly GCA_963750415.1 of uncultured Acidobacteriaceae bacterium. Classification (GTDB taxonomy): domain Bacteria; phylum Acidobacteriota; class Terriglobia; order Terriglobales; family Acidobacteriaceae; genus PALSA-350. Next base: position 218,565 of record CAVVQX010000011.1, on the reverse strand, counting down.
AAGCCGTCCGCCCCGGTCAAGTCCGAGGCTCCTCCGGCGAAAGCGAGCCCCGCAGCTCAAAAGGCGGCGCCCGGTCCGACGCTTCACGTAGTTGCGCCCAGCAAACAGGCCAAGGTGCACGTCATGGCGAAGCCGGCTAAACCGTCCCCTCCCCCACCGGGCCGTGCTGTCAGCCACCCTCCCAGCCATCCTCACGGCTCGGCGCACAAGAAGGCAACGCCCATGAAGGCAGCACCCGCCAAGGCGGCTGCAGGTAAACCTGTTCCGGCAAAGTCAGTCCCAGCTAAAGCAGTTCGGCGGCCGGTGGTGAAGGCGGCGTCGGCGATCAAGCCAGTCGCAAAAAGCAACAGTCATGGGAAAAAGACAGCGGCAAAGGCGCCGGCCAAAGTGCATAGGAAATCTGAGCCGGTGAAGAAGTCTCAGCCGGCCAAGAAAGCTGCTCCAGCCCGGAAACATCGATAGACCACCCTGAATAGTCGGCATCGGTTAAAGCAACGTTCTGCATTGACGATGATGCCACTATGGACATTTCGGATGCTACGGCAGGGAGTTGCGTCCAGCAGGCAACTGCACAGCAAAGCGTCGAACCGACGGTGCCGGAGTGTCAAACATGGGCTGCGGATGAGCCTGCGGGCATGCCGCATCACGCCCACGAGATACTTTCGGCCATTATCAACCACCACTCTGTGCCATCGACCCTGCAGATGGTTGCCGACACCCTTGTGACCTTGTGCCCCTCCAAGGGGGTTGCCATCTTTCTGCTTTCAGGCCCACAGCTCCACATCGAAGCAGAGGCGGGTTTACCGAATCGGCCTCCCGGGGCCGTGCTTCAAATGTCCGCTGCTCGCCCCAGCCCGGTCCTGATACCAGCCGGAGCACGGGAAGACCCGGCTGGGACCCTGCCCGCGCTGGGGCAGATATTAGCTTCCGGGGTCAAGCTCTGCATGGCGTCGCCCATGATCTCAGATTCAGGAGAAGCGAGAGGCGCGTTCACCGTATTCGACCGGCAGCAGGGCCCTCTGGACGCCTCAACACGGGACACAATCCAGGGCCTTTGCGATCTTGCCCGCATGGCCATTGAACATGGTTATCTGCACGAGAAGGTTGTTCAGGGATCGCAATTCGACCGCCTGACCGGGTTGCCCAATCGGACTTTTCTGGCAGATCGGTTGCGGCAGGCGATGATCGTCGCGAAGCGGCAGGGCAAGCTGCTTGGCGTTTGTTGCATCGACCTGGATCGCTTCAAGCAGGTCAACGACCACCTGGGATATGAGCTGGGAGACGCTTTTTTCAAGCAGATCAGCGAGCGCTTGAATCGGTCGATTCGGGAGATCGACACCCTGGCGCGCCAGGAGGGCGATCGGTTCATCCTCGGTCTGTTTGATCTTCCGGAAATTTCGAACGCGGCCAGTATTTGCCGTCGACTGCTCAAGGACCTGAGCCAGCCCTTTCTGATCAATGGCCATTCGCTCACCATCACCGCCAGCATCGGCATCAGTATCTTTCCTGACCATGGTGACTCGGCGGACCTGCTGCTAAGCAATGCGGATATGGCGCTCCAGGAGGCAAAACGCGCCGGCGGAGGGGAGGCTCGCATCTATTCTCTGGCTTTGGGCCGGCAAACCCGGCGCGCGGCAGATATGGTGGGAGCCCTGGTCGACGCCCTCGCCCAGAACCAATTCCGCATCGCTTACCAGCCTATCTTTGCGGTGGACGGAGAAATCTTTGCCTTCGAAGCATTGCTGCGCTGGAAGCACCCTACGTGGGGTCAGGTAAGCCCACTGGAATTTATTCCCAGTGCAGAAAGAAGCGGCCTGATTGTGGCCATTGGCGATTGGGTCATCGACGAGGTGTGCCGCCAGGCGATGGAATGGAATGCCAACGATATACACCCGGTCAAGATGTTCGCGAATATTTCCGGAGTGCAGTTGGCACGGCCCGACTTCGGTTTGAAAATTGCGGATGCGCTGTCGCGAACCGGACTGGCACCAGATCGCCTGCAGCTCGAAATTACGGAAAGCTGGGTCATCGCAGACCTTCGCGGAGCCGCCGGCAATCTGCAGAAGCTGCGCGATCTCGGCATCGGCATCGCCCTCGACGACTTTGGCACTGGATACGCGGCCTTCAATTATTTGCAGGAGCTACCTCTGGACACGCTCAAAATCGATCGCTCGTTCGTTCGCCGTCTTGATGGTTCCTCTGCCCATCTCGCCACCGTTCGCGCTATCGCCACGCTGGCACGACAGATGGGGCTGAAAACCGTCGCCGAAGGCGTGGAGTCCGAACAACAATTACGGCAGCTGCGCGAGATCGGATGCGAATTCATGCAGGGCTTTTTTCTCGCCCGGCCGCTCAAGCCGGAGGCCGCTTATTCCTTGCTCAGAAAACAACAACACTCCTGCCTGGCATAGAAACGAAAGGCGCTTTACTGCGCGGAATACCGTACCGGCTCGTGCATACTCCACGCTGACTTCCCACCGGGCCGGACAGATCTGAAATACTCTGGGTGGTGCACAACAACAGGGAATTCGCCTCTTCTCCTCGAATAACCAGCATGCGGGTGATTCCGGTTGCCGGCAGCGACAGCATGTTGCTGAACCTGAGCGGCGCCCATGCTCCCTTCTTTACCCGTAATGTCGTGGTGCTGTCCGACGATGCCGGGCATACGGGCGCCGGTGAAGTGCCAGGGGGAGCCCAGATCGGCCAAGTCCTTGAAGAGGCTTCTCTGGCAATCGTCGGTGCCCCCATCGCTTCTTACCATGAAATTCTGCAAACCATGCGCACCCGTTTTGGCCATCGCGACACCGCCGGGCGTGGCCTTCAGACCTTCGATATGCGCATCACGGTGCATGCCGTCACCGCAGTCGAGTGCGCGCTGCTCGACCTGCTGGGGCAGTTCCTGGGCGTGCCCGTAGCCGCGTTGCTGGGCGAAGGGCGGCAGCGCTCCAGTGTCCCGGTCCTCGGCTATTTATTTTTTGTTGGTGACCGGCAGAAGACTGGCCTGCCCTATGCCAGCGATGTACACGCTGCCGACCCCTGGTTGCGGCTGCGCCATGAAGAGGCTCTTACTACTGAGGCTGTGCTGCGCCTGGCCGAGGCAGCCCAGGCACAATACGGCTTTCACGATTTCAAGCTCAAGGGCGGCGTGCTTGCCGGCCGGCAGGAGATGGAAACGGTAACCGCGCTCGCGGAAAGGTTCCCGCGGGCACGCATCACACTCGATCCCAACGGGGCGTGGTCTTTAGAAGAAGCAGTGGCTCTTTGCCGTGGCAAGCAGCATGTGCTGGCGTATGCGGAAGACCCGTGCGGGGCGGAGAATGGCTACTCTGGCCGGGAGATCATGGCCGAGTTTCGCCAGGCCACAGGAATGCCCACCGCAACCAATATGATCGCCACTGACTGGCGTGAACTAAAGCATGCGGTCCAGTTGGGCGCGGTGGATATTCCCCTGGCCGATCCGCATTTCTGGACCATGCAGGGCTCCGTACGGGTAGCCCAACTTTGCCGCGATTGGGGCCTCACCTGGGGATCTCATTCCAACAATCACTTCGACATCTCCCTGGCCATGTTCACCCACGTGGCGGCCGCCGCTCCGGGGAAGGTAACCGCCATCGATACGCATTGGATCTGGCAGGACGGCCAGCGGCTGACCCGGGAGCCGTTCCGGATTATCAACGGCGCTATCGAACTCCCGGACCGTCCCGGCCTGGGTATCGAGGTCGATATGGAACGCATCGAGGCCGCCCACGCGCTTTATCAGAAGCTCGGGCTCGGCGCACGCGACGACCGCACAGCGATGCGGTACCTGGTGCCAGGCTGGACCTTCCATCCCAAGCGTCCCTGTCTTCTCGCCTCGTAACTCCCTGATATGATTTGGGACCCGAGTTCCCAAAACCAGGATTCTGCAATCCGGTGAAAGAATAAGCGTCATGAAGCCTGTCTTGTTTACGCTGCTCTTACTCGTAGCTCTACCCCTGGCGTTGGCGGAGAAGCGTCTGGTCCTCATCGATCAGGATGGCTCCGGTCCCGGCGGATCGAACCAGATGTCGATGATGGTGCTGTTGCAGTCGCCGGACGCCCAGGTGTTGGGAATCACCATAGTGACCGGCAATGCATGGCGCGATGAAGAGGTGCAGCACACTCTGCGGATGTTGGAGCTCATCAAGAGAACGGATGTGCCGGTAGTTCCCGGCGCGGTCTTTCCGTTAGTGCGCACGCAGCAGGGAACACGCCTGGCCACTCCGCTGTTGGGAAAGGTGACATGGTTGGGCGCCTGGGGAGAAGGGCCTACCGATCTCATACACCAATCCGAGAACAAGGCTGATTTCTCGCGCAGCCATGATCCATATTTCGTGCCCCCGTTGCCCGAAGGGTCTCCGCACACGCTTCCCCTCGGCCAGGATGCCGCCCATTTTCTGATTGCCCAGGTGCATGCTCATCCGCACCAGGTGACGATCTGCGCCATGGGCCCGCTCACCAACATTGCTCTTGCACTGGCTATCGATCCTCACTTTGCCGAGTTGACGCGCGGTATTGTTCTCATGGGCGGAAGTCTCAATCCGCAGACCAGCGATCCTGAGTTCTCTACCAACCCGCGCCATGAGTTCAATTTCTGGTTCGACCCCGAAGCAGCGCACATCGTGCTCCGCGCCCACTGGCCGCGCATCGATGTGACCACCGTGGACGTGTCCATCAAGGCGCCATTCACCCAGAAGCTAGTCGATCAGATTGCCCAATCGCCCAATCCGGCGGCGCGGTATATTGCGGACTACTCCCAGGAGCGCTACTACATGTGGGACGAGTTTGCCGTCTCCGCCTGGCTCGATCCCTCCCTCGTCGCCGGCGAGCGCCAGCTCTACATGGACGTCGATTTGAGCCACGGACCCAGCTATGGCGATACCCTCACCTGGACGGCCCCCTTTAAGCCCGACACCGATGTCCAACTGGTGCACGCGCAGACTAACCTGGATCTGGCAAAGTTCACCAGCATGTTCGTCGCCCTAATGAAGACACCGCCTCAGCAATAGCAACCGCAGGTCACCCGATGCAACCAGTCCCGAAGGGACGGCATAACCTATAGCCCGGCACGGGAGTGCCGGGTAGGATTTCATGTAAATCGAGTCCCAACGGGACGGCACAAACAGCCCGGGCAACCGCATCGATGCTCGGGCTGCATCGCAACGGCGGCCAAGTTCTCACACCTTGGAACCGAAGTGTAGCCTAGTGGACATGTCCCGCCTGACCCGCCTACCCCGGCCTGCCGTGGGGCAAGCCATGGGGCGTGCCGCGTAGAGATCTGGGGTGCAAGTGCAGGTTCAACGAAGATGAGGTTTCCCCGGGCCATATGGCTAGCGATTCTCACCCTCGGCTTGGTAGCCCTCGCTTTCCTTACTTACCACCACCAGCGCCTAATCATCGATCCCACACAAATCACGCTCTCGGCCGACGGAGCGGAACACGATGCGTTTCGCATCCGGGTGCCTCCGTCGTTGTTCAGCGGTACCGTGACTGAAGATACGCGAGGCGGTCCGAAACTTCGGCTACTTGAATCAAAGGACTCCTCCGGCCACAACGTTCTGGACGGCATCGTGCAAGCCCCCGTCACTCCCAGCCAGGTCGAACTTCATCTCCGTTGGCGTCACACGAACTTCCTCGTGCCTGTAACCTTCCTCTTCGACCCCAGCGACACATTTAATGATGGAACCCCAGATTTTCTCCGCCTCCACACGTCGCAGGACCGCCAAGCCTTCCGCGGCTGGTTCATCTCCATCGCGGAGGCACAGCTAGACCAACCCAAGCTGCCACCTGAGATCGACGATTGCGCTGCACTCTTGCGTTTCGCCTACCGCGAGGCGCTGCACGCCCACGACGAAACCTGGCTTAGCCGCCATCCAACCGAATCCCCTCAGCCCTCCATCAGCCAATACGTTTATCCCCAGACCCCGCTGGGCGCCAATCTCTTCCGCGTGCGTCCGGGCCCATTCCTTCCCGAAGACTTGGGCAACGGCAGCTTCGCCCAATTCGCGGATGCGCAAACCCTCATGGAACGAAACACTTTTCTCGTCGGACGTGACCTTCGCCTGGCCCGCCCCGGCGACCTCATTTTTTATCGCCAGTTAGACCAGAACTCAGCGAATGATGTCCCGGACGCCACCCACTATCATTCCCCGTTTCACTCCATGATCTTCTGTGGAGACGATGGGTTTGTGTATCACACCGGGCCCATTCACCGCGGCAAGGGCGAAATGCGGCGCCTGCTGTTGAGCGATCTACTGCACCACCCGGACGCACGCTGGCATCCGCTGCCGGAAAACGCGAATTTTCTCGGGGTCTATCGTTGGAACATTCTGCGCGAAGGCGATTGAGTCCCGGGTTCCTGTGACTGCTGGCGCTGTTGTTTCCCATGCAGCTGCTGGCCGCGCGCCCGGTCTCATTCAACCTGAACCGCAGCTTTGCTCCGGCGGAAAAGCCAACCATCCATTTGTATGCGCAGAGTGTCAATGAGTTGGGGTTCCGTCTGCCCTGAAACTCCCGTGCCTCTCCAGCACGAACGCTGGCCCCTTATCTCCGAAGAGTGATCAGGAGGCAATGACCGAGGCGTGTCCATCCGGGGGACATAGACTCTCGATCATCCGAGCGTTAGACCTGCAGGGTGAGTCGTGTCTTTACCACTTCCAGCAAACTTCCAGTCCGTCCGACCACAAATCTTTTCCGCAATCCAGTCCCGAAAGGGACGGAAGAATCCAGAGCCCGGCACGGGAGTGCCGGGGAAAGGAAGCAACGGAAACCAAGTCCCCTTTAGGGAACGGCACAACCAACTTGATGGTTCGCCTCAATTCCAATCTCAAATCCATGTTTTTTCGCCGGGGTTTCGTGGACATGACGCTCACTTTGTGGGAAGAGATGGGCGCGCTAAGGTTCGAATGTGAATTCAGGCTGGCTTCGATCCGTAACGATCTTTTCTCGGGGTCCGCGCTTTTGTGGTGCCAAGCGTCGCTGCGCTGTCTTCTCCAAGCCATGGACAAATTCGGCACTTCCCCATGGTCGACCGGTGTGCGTGCGCTGGCGTATGGCGGCAAGCTGCGATTCCATCTCCCCTGCGGCGAGGTACCGGCGCGAAGACCCAGCAGTCCAATGGGCGCGCCACCGCTCCAGAGGTAGCCATTCATCGGCGCCATTTGTTCCGCAGTGGCTGGCAGCGCTCGACCTCGGCGCCGCTTTCGACCCGGTATTGTATTCTGGCCATCGCGGCTTAGAGGTGCCTGCCCTCATGTGCCTGTGGAAACCTAGTTCGGGAAAACGCGGCCCGGATTTGTTTGGTTTATCGCGCCCGCATGTTCTCTCTTGCCAGACGACGTAATGGCTGATCTGCAGCAATCCGCGGAGCAGCTGTTTGGCCAGGTGCTCGATTTGGAGCCGGAGCAGAGGTCCGCTTTTCTCGACCTTGCCTGTCGCGAGTCGCCCGAACTGCGCCGGCGAGTGGAAGAGTTGCTCCTTCAGCATCGCCAGGCCGGCGATTTCCTGCTCAACCCGGTATTTACCGCGCTGGGCGCTTCTGCCGCTTCCACTCAGACTATGGTGGCCGGCCACGGTTTGGCCGCCGGTGCCAGATTGGGCCGTTACACCATCCTTTCCCCCCTGGGCGCCGGTGGTATGGGCCTGGTTTACCGGGCGCACGACGAAAAGCTGGAACGCGAGGTTGCCATTAAAACCCTTGCCCCAGGCATGTTTGCCGGAAATGACGCCCGGCAGCGTTTTCGCCGCGAAGCACTCGCCTTAGCCAAACTCAGCCACCCTCATATCGCCACGGTGTACGACGTAGGCGAGCAGGACGGTCTCGACTACATCGTCATGGAGTGCGTGCCCGGCGAATCTCTGCAGGCGAAGCTGCGGTCCGGCCCGCTGCCGGTCAAGGAAGCTACGCTGATCCTGCGGCAAATTGCGCAGGCGCTGGAAGAAGCCCACGAGCAGGGCATCATTCACCGTGACTTGAAGCCGGCCAACGTCATGCTGACCCCGAAGGGGCAGGTAAAAATCCTGGACTTTGGCTTGGCAAAGCTGCTGGTATCGTTCACGTCAGCCCTTACCAGTCCGGCGCTCGAAACCAGGGGCCTGATCGGCACCCCCCTCTACATGTCTCCCGAGCAGGTGCAGGAAAAAGAACTGGACACCCGGACCGACCTCTGGAACCTGGGCATTCTTTATTACGAGCTGCTCACCGGCTCTGCGCCGTTTCAGGCAGAGAGCAGCATGGGCATTCTGCGCGCCATTACCGACCAGCCGCCGTCTCCGCTGAAAACTCTCCGGCCCGATGTGCCACCGATGGCGGAACGAATTGTTTCCCGCGCGCTTGAGAAGGATTCCGCACGCCGCTACCAGGCGGCTTCTGAGGTAATGCGCGACGCCGCGGAGTTGCTGTCCGGCTTTGAGAAACCAACCGCGCCTCCCGGCCTCCCCCAGTCGCGCGCTGTCCTGGTCACAGTGACCGTTACTATCCTCCTCGTCGCCTTTGCCGGCGCGCTGTTCTACTATCGAACCTCCAGAAGGCGCTGGGCCCATGACGAAGCTACACCCCGGGTCGCTGCCCTGGCCAAAGAGAACAAACCCCTCGCCGCCTTTCTGCTGCTCGAAAAGGCACAGAAGTATCTGCCGCAGGATGCAAAGCTCCAGCAGCTGGCCGAGGAAAGCTCGATCGCGACCTCCATCATCACGGATCCTCCAGGTGCGAAAGTTGAAATACAGGATTACCTGACCCCGAACGCTCCCTGGCACAGCCTCGGCACGGCTCCCCTGAACCACATCCGCATCCCTAAAGGCTATTTCCGTTGGAGGGTGTCGAAGGCTGCCGTCGGCGAAATGATCGTCGCCCCGCGCACAGCGGAGACCATGGACTTTCCTTTGCGTGAGGCCAGCAAATCTCCTCCGGGCACCGTCTTCGTTCCTGGAGCGTCGTTCCTGAAGTTTGTCGACTTCATCGGCTGGTATGGCGCCTACAAATTGCCCTCGTTTTACCTTGACCGCGACGAGGTGACCAACCGCGACTATCAAAAGTTTGTAGACAGCGGCGGTTACGAAAAAAAAGAATATTGGCCCGAGCCATTTCTGCAGGACGGACGGCAACTGCCATGGAGCGAAGGCGTCGCCGGATTTCGGGACACCAGCGGACGCCCCGGACCTTCCTCCTGGGTGGGAGGGCACTATCCCGAGGGCCAGGCGGATTTCCCTGTAGGAGGGGTCAGTTGGTTTGAAGCCTCCGCTTACGCCACATACGCCGGCAAGCGGCTTCCGGTCCTCTCGCAATGGTTTGAGTCGGCGCCCTCCGAGGTTGCGGCGGAAGCGGCGCAATTGAGCAATATCAATAGCGGCGCCTTCGCCCCAGTGGGCAAGTACCAGGGCCTCGGGCCCTACGGAACCTACGACATGATCGGTAATGTGCGCGAGTGGGTGGCCAACGCCGGGGGTGACACCATTCGCTTCATCCTCGGGGGCGCCTGGAACTCGCAATCCTACTTGTCCACTGATAAAGCCTCAAGCTCCTGTTGCAGGTGTTCGCCAGGGTGTATTGCAGGCAAAGCCATGTTTCTCTCCCTAGTGGTAATCAACTATCTCGACATCCGAGGGACCGGGTTTCCCCTTGCCCCACGTGAAACAAATTCGCCATTGATCGTTGGTGCGGATGCTGTACTGTCCTTTTCGTTCGCCCTTGAGAACCTCAAAGCGATTGCCCGGCAGAGCGGCGAGGTCAGCGAGCGTAGTCGCTGCATCGAGGCGATCGAGTTTGAGACGGGCTGCCCGCTCAAATCCGGCGAACGCTTTGGCCTTTCTTCCCACTGCGAATTGGGCAGTCGGTTTGTTTCGATAACCAACGATCATCGTGTAGTGTCGCTCAAAAATACGCGATACGTCAAGCGTATTTTAACTCTGACAGGGAACAGAATACCGCATCGAACTGCAGACGAAAAGTACCCCAATGTTTCGTCCGCGTTTATCGTTGGGCTACTTTTCGTCCCAGAGAGTTCGGTTTGGCTACGGTTTGGTTAATCTTTTCCGCAAACCAGTCCCGAAAGGGACGGAAGAATCCAGAGCCCGGCACGGAAGTGCCGGGAAAGGAAGCAACGGAAACCAAGTCCCCTTTAGGGGACGCCACAACCAACTTGCTGGTTCGCCTCAATGCCAATCTCAAATCCATGTTTTTTCGCCAACAACTTGAACTCTTTCGCGAAATCCATTCTGCAGTGATGGTCTTTTTGATTCACAACATATTGCCGGATGGTGGCCACCTGAGACCTGCTGACGCTACAGGCGAAATATCCCTCTTGCCATTCGAAACGCGCGCTACCGTGTTCCTTCATCCATCGCGATGAGTTAGCTTTCAGCACCTGGACTGCCTTTGCGATCCCGAGGATAGCCCCCAGGTCGATCAGTGCGTGAGCATGATCGGAAAAGCCCCCGATGGCTACCGCGTGGATGCCGTGGCCCTTTGCAATGCCTGCCATATACGCCCATAACTTCGGTTGCATCTCCTCCTGGATGCAATGCACGCGGTCTCTCGTCCCAAACACCATATGAACGTAAATGACTTACCTCCAAGGGGAGCCTTTTTCCCAGGTGGCCATCGGCTTGGCGATCGGCATTCCCGCCGCGATCGGCGCCGGCAAGCTGATGACGCAGCAATTGTTCAGCGTAAGACCCTGGGATCCGGTCATGCTGGCCTTGGCCACGTTGGCGTTAGGACTGGCAGCGTTGCTCGCGTCGGCGCTGCCCGCCTGGCGCGCTGCGGGCGTGGAACCGATGGTGGCGCTGCGCAACGAATGAGGTAAAACCAGGTGGCAGACAGGACGTACCCCATACCGCCACAACAACAGCTACAAATATCAAATCATGGGTCGCAGTCTACTCTGGTTCAAAGGCCAGTTCACTCTGTCTCGCATCCGAACCGGTTTTAGGAGGACGCCCTCCCTTTTGTGGTGCCAGCCGCCGCTTCATCGACCCCCTCCAGAGCCTGCACAAACTCTGCACTACCCAGCGGCCGCCCTGTGCGGGTGCACCGACGAATCTCCCTCAGCATGGATTCCATCTCGCCTGCCGCTAGGTACTCCCGCCAGGCACTGGCAGTCCAATCTTTCCGCCATAGCTCCCATCTACTATCTTGTTCTGCGCTTCCGCTCCGCAGTGCGCGTCCCATAATTCGGAGCGCCATCGCGCTTAGTTGTCAAAGGCGCTCCGCGCGCGAGCCGCCGATATTGACGATGGCCGCCATTTCGGCGATCTCCGTTCGTGGAGATTACGCCACATCGGTTGTAATGGAATCCATTACAGTGTAATATTCCTATATGGCTACTGCTACTGCAAGGAAGTCAAAGGTCTACACGATCAGCTTGCCGCCCGAACTCGCGCAGAGGGCCGAGGCACTCGCTCGGCGGGACAGCCGCACCATGAGCGAACTATTCCGGGAAGCTTTCCGCACGTACTCCGCGCAACAGGCGCGAACGACGTTGAATGAGCTGGGCGAGTACGCGGCAGGCCGCAACCCGAAGGGCTACACCGAAACCGACGTGCCCCGGCTCATTAAAGAAGTGCGTGCCGAAAAGCCGCGCCGCCGCAGGGTACGGTCTAACGGGTGATTGTCGTCATCGACACAAACGTCTGGATTTTCCGCGCTTCAGTTTGCGAAAGGTCGCGGTACGCCGACGCTGGCGCTTGAAAAGGCGATGAGCGAAGATGTGATTGCCACCTGCGATGAGATTGACGCGGAAATTGTGCGCATCCTGACGGAAAAGTTCTCCTGGGAAAAACACAGGGCAACATCGGCACTGCAAGCAATTCTGGCGCGCGGTATCCGTGTGAAGATTCGAGGCACGGTAAAGGTGTGCCGTGATCCCAACGACGATATGTTTCTAGGGTGCGCTGTTCTTGCGAAAGCGGATTTGCTGACTCTGGGCACGTACAAGGGAACGCGCATTGTCACCCCCTCGGAGTACCTGAGAGCCGGATAAAAGCATCCGGACAGATGATGAGGGACAAGATGATGAGAGATGATGAGGGACAGACGAAACGTACCCCCGTCAAGACCGGCTCCTCTCCAGTGTCGTGTCTCACGTTTTCAAAGAAGTTCGGCGCCGAGTACCCGCCCTACCACGGGTCAAGGACAACAAAACGATCCGCGTAGCTGATGAAGACGCGCCGGAAGAGTACCGTGGCCAGCAGTCCATCTTCCTCTGACGTTAGTGCGTTTTCCCCGGAGTTTGCTGGCGCCGCAAAGGATACTTGCTGCATGTTGAGTGAGCCGATCTGCATGCTCTGTGGGGGTAAGATCGAAAACCCTCGTTTTATTCCATCTGCACCATAACCGTCCCTTTGCCTGGTTTGGCGCAATCCAGGAGCCAGATCTACAGCATGGTTGAAAAGGAACGATGCATTCGCACCCGAATCCAGCGTAAGCAGCAACTGCCGCGCCCCGAAGCCGGACAGATGAACCGGGATGATGAGCAGCGTGGTCAAGGGTACTTCGTTTGGCGTGTGAGGTTGGGTCACCAGCGCGATGTGCGCTCCTTTCGCGGCTGCCTGCATCCCCTTTGTGTCGTCCAGGCAAAGCATGCTGTGCGCGTAGTCCATCAGCACGTCGAAATGCCCCAGAAAATCCCCTCCGATAATGCCTCGAAAGTGGAGATCGGCTGCCTGCAGAGGCTGCAGGTCCTGCACCACAACGGGATGGTTTGCAACCGAGTGCGAGCCGGCTTCCAGCAAATCCAGATACGCAAAGGAAGCATGCATCTTTAAACCGAAACCGGCGAGCTCTGCCGAGCCTTGGGTCCTCAGGTGAAGTTCGGTTGCCAGCGCTGGATCCACGACCGTGGACCCGGCGCCTGTATCCAGCAGAAATTCGTAAGGGCCGGTGTGGTTAATGACTACCGTCACAATTATTCGGGAGTGCTGCGCGAGCCGGAGGCGTAAACTTGCGACATTTCCCGGACAGCGTGGTTCTCCCTGAAGCACGGGAAAGATGTTTGCTGCGAGAGTTACGCAAGCCAGCCATTGGAATACGGTCATTTGGGTTCACCTCAGCCGGATCGGCTGGGTGAACTCTCCGCTCGTGGTTCCACACTGTCGTGACGGCGCTCACACCATTTCCTGAAAAGAAGGTGACGGAATCGTGACGGATCACAACCCCTCTGTTTTCAGCTTCGGTGAATTCGAGGTCAGGGAACGGGAGTTCCTCCTGATCAGTGCGGGTGAACCAGTGGCAGTCGAGCCGAAGGCATTTCGGGTGCTGTTGTTTCTATTGCGAAATCCGGGCAGACTGATTAGGAAGGACGAAATCCTGAACGCGGTCTGGGGCGACTGCAGCGTCTCGGACAACTCGCTTACGCGTAGTATCACCACGTTGCGGCGGCTGCTGGGTGATGACTCGCGTTACCCGCGGTACATTGCTACCGTGCCCACAGTCGGCTATCGCTTCCTCTGCGATGTGAAGACTGTGGAGGACGGCGTCGCTGGGCCGAATGCGGCTACTCTGCCCCACCCGCACAACGGTAATGAAGAGAACCGCAACGAATTCGAGCCATTACCGGGAACGCGTAGTGTTGACGTCACGCCACATCGTCCGGGCGACAATCTGGCAACTCCATTTGCAGCGGGAGAGACGTCAAAACGCTGGAAGGTGATTGTTCCCGCTGCCGCGGCTGTGCTGGCGTTCTTCATCACCGGTTACTTCTATCTCCACCGGGCACCTCACATCACACCGATACTTACGGACAAAGACACCATCGTCCTCGCTGACTTTACGAATACTACGGGAGATGCGGTGTTCGACGACACGCTGAAGACGGCGCTCGACGTTTCCCTGCGGCAATCGCCTTTTTTGAGTGTGCTCTCCGACAGCGAGGTTGAGAAGACCTTGCAACAGATGACTCGCCCGGCCACCACAAAGCTCACGCCCGAGCTAGCCCGCGAGCTTTGCCAGCGGGCGGGCAGCAAGGCTTACCTTGCCGGTTCGATTGCCAGTCTGGGCAGTGACTATGTGCTGGGATTGAAGGCTGTGAATTGCCAGAGCGGCGACACACTGGCCGAGGAGCAGGTGACGGCGGCGTTCAAGGAGAAGGTGCTGGACTCGCTGGGCGAGGCGGCGTCCAGGTTACGCGGCGAACTGGGCGAATCGATGGCGACGGTGCAGAAATTTGATGTGCCGCTGAAGCAGGCCACCACGTCCTCGCTCGAAGCTCTGAAGGCGTACAGCCTGGGAGCAAAGGCGAATAGTGAGAAAGGCGCCGCCGCAGCCCTACATTACTATCAACGCGCCATCGAACTTGATCCGAATTTTGCCATGGGCTACGCACGAGTAGGCTACAAATACTCCGTTCTGAACCAGCCTGAGCGGGCCAGAGAGTACGTCGCCAAGGCATTCCAGTTGCGGGAACATGCCAGCGAATTGGAAAAGCTGTCTCTCACTGGTGACTATTACTATTTTGTCAGCGGAGAACTGGATAAAGCGGCCCAGACGTCGCAAGAGCAGATTGAGACTTACCCGCGCCAATGGGAAGGGTATGATTCCTTGGGCGGCGTGTTGCTCTCACAAGGGCAGTATGAGAAATCCGCGGAGCTCGCGAAGCAAACTCTGCGCCTTGCACCGGGTGTAGTGGGCCCGTACGAGAGCCTCGCCTACGACCTCCTTGTCTTGCAGCGTTTCGACGAGGCGCGGCAGGTCATCCACGAGGCGCAGGCGCAAAAACTGGATGACGCCCCTCTGCACCATGATCTCTACGGCCTTGCGTTTCACAGGGCGGACTCTGCGGCTATGGCCGAACAGCAACAGTGGTTCGCGCGTACGCTCGAATTGGAAAATTTTGGACTGGCCCTCGCGTCCAACACCGAGGCGTATGACGGTCATCTTCGCAAAGCGCGGGAACTGACCAAGCGGGCAGTGGACTCCGCCGCGCGAGCCGACAACAAGGAAATGGAGGCAATATGGCAGGCGATTGCTGCTCAGCGGGAAGCTGTGTATGGCAATCCTGCGGAAGCGCGGCAGTCCGCGGCGTATGCTCTAAAGTTGGCTCCCCCGAGTCCGGAGGCCGAAGCTGAGGCAGCGCTTGCGTTTGCGATGGTCGGCGATAAAGCGCGGGCCGGCTGGCTGGCCCGGGACATAGGGAAGCGTTCCCCTCTGGACACGCAGATGCATTCGCTCTGGCTGCCTACGATTGACGCGCAATTGGCGCTGAACAAAAAGGATCCGGCTTCAGCCCTGAATGCCCTGCAAGCTGCTTTCCCCGTCGAGTTGGGGTGGATTGCGTTCGGCAACAATACCTGTCTCTATCATGTGTACCTACGCGGCGAGGCATACTTAGCAGCCGGACAGGGCAACGCTGCGGCCCGTGAGTTTCAGAAGATTCTCAATCACAGCGGCCCCGTCGGGAACTGCTGGACGGGAGCAATGGCGCATCTGGGACTGGCTCGTGCCCACGCCCTGCAGTCGAGAACTTCGCAGGGAGCGGATGCCGGCGCCGCCCGCGTCCGGGCGCTCGCCGCCTACAAAGATTTTCTAACCCTCTGGAAGGATGCCGATCCCGACATCCCCATCCTGAAAGAAGCCAAGGCGGAATACGCCAAGCTGTAATGGACGGAAGATCGGTGACACCCGATCGGTGCCAGTCATGACCCTTAGACAGCAGATCGGTAGCAGATCGGTGACAGCAGATCGGTGACAGACGGACATGACCCTTAGACTGACAATGATCCAGCGGTCATCAATGGCGGCAGTTTAAGCCGACTGCTGGTTCAGCGTGTCGCTGGCGATGCGCCTAAAGGGAAACTTGCTTGACGTGGATCAAAAGTGTTGTCTTTTCGCGCGCCCCTCTTCTGCGTTCGTTGAGAAATGCGTGCTGCTCAGTGCCGCCGTCGATGCGTAATCAATGCTGAGGATATTGAACGGAAATAGAGACGCGCTCTTCGCACCGGGTGACAAAACCAGGTGGCAGACAGAACGTACCCCATACGCACACAACTACAGCTACAGACCGTCACCGGGTTTCGACCGTACCGCACGAGCGACCACGCTAGTTGCGCGCCGGCAATGCCAGCAACAACCAGCTTCCATGACACGAAGATAAGAAGCACGGGGGCAAACACTTGAGATAGAAATGCAGGCAAAGCTGCTGTTTTCGGACTTTGCGGACAGAGTGCGCCGGTATTTTGGGAGTTCGGTGACTCAAGTTTGGGGTCCGTTCCGGGGAGATTCAGAGTTTATGCGTCAGACGGGACTGGTACTTCTACAAAACAGCCTTCTAAAAGTACCAGTCCCGTCTCACGCATAAACTTCCGTCTCACCGTCTCACGCATAAACTTCCACTCACCAAGTGCGAAGCCTTTCAGGAAGCAAATCCTATTCCACAGACATTCAGCACCCTTGAGGCGCTGGTGGATTGGCATACGCCCCTGTTTGAAGCAGAGCTGCGCACACTAAAGAAATAAGCCGTTTGCAGGCGCTCAGCGGATCTAGCCAATCGGCACCCGATCAGGAACCGGTGCGGCGCTATCGAAGGCTTGGATTAGAATTCTCCGGCCTTCCGGAGTCATATCTGGTTTGGACGATGAGGGGGCTACCAGGGGTGTCCTTGCCTCACAAAACCATCCTGATTCACCCCACACCAGGTGAACGATGTATCTGGCGAAAGCGCAATCAGCACAGTCGACCGTAATCTGGCCAGTGAAAACGTCGCCGTTGTTTCGTCCCGCATCTCCCCGCATCTCCCCATCTCCTTGAAAGAGTTTGCCCTGCAGTCTTCGAAAGGAGGAACAAGTTATATCGGTTTACGCCCCCAGACCTGAAAGAACACGTGTGAAACGACCAAGGTGTTCGGGCGATCCAGATGTTCCTTCAGCTCAGAGGTCAACTTGTCGAACTCCGATTCACCAATCAGCTCCTGCTCCAAAATGCGATTTCGCACATTCTGGAGAAAATCCCAAAAGATCATGCGGCGGTTGTGCCCGTGCGGAAAGGTGCGAATTATCGGGTTCACTTCAATATCGATGAGCCCCGCATCACGGAAAAGTCGTGGTGTCCGCCGGCCAATAAAAAGGTCGATGCCGTTAGCAGACGAATATTTTTCGAAGATCGCGAAAAGGCGGTCCCAGGCTCGAAGAGGAGGATCGCACACGTGTGAAACGTAATCTGCCTCGTGACTGGCAACCACGCCGCCCGGCCGAGCCAATCTGGTCATCTCATGGACTACCGCGTTGACATTGGGAACATTCACCAGAACGAGACGCGCATGAACCAGATCAAAGCTCGCGCCGGGCAGCCCGGTCGCGGTCGCGTCGCCTTGCATCACCTCGACATTCTTGAACTTTCGGTCCGCCACAAATCGTTTCGCACTCCCAACGGACATGGCGTTCTTTTCGACGCCAACGACACGTCCCGCCAAACCAACCCGTTCCGAAAGCAGGTCCAGCACTCCTTGCGGTCCGCAGCCGATATCGATCGCCCGATCGCCGGCGCTAAGTTTCAGGCGATCGAACAACGATGCAGACTCGTGTCGAAGCTCTTCGGCCTGCCTCCCAAGCCGCAATTCTTCATGATCGCTGTAACCCAGCAAATACAGCGGTTCGCCCTCGGTAGTCCTGACTTGTGGTCTGTGGCCGGAATGCGGTCTAGATCCCTTTGGAACCGGGCTTTCCATCATCGGTAACCTCTCTGTGACTCTCATTCTTAGCTGCTGCTCTTGTATTTGCAAGTCGAGGAAACGTAACGGCCGTGATGCAGCGACAACAACAGCAAATGCGGAAACCTATGCGGGAGCCCTATCTCTGCGAGATGAGACATTGAAGGAACACCGGCTCCGGTCACAATCTTCGTGGACGACGCTTACCCAGCGTTGTTCCCGCAAATGCATGTCTGGGCACGCTGCTTATGCGTTGCTCCTCACAGCTGGTCGAGAACAGTTCACGACACGCAAGCTTTACACGGCGGGAGAACCCATACTGCCACGTCGTGGGAAATCTCCGCTTTCCCTTGACTTTCACCCATCACGGATGTCCCTTCAACGCCCGCTGGTGATGTGTCCGGATAAATCCCATGCGCAAGCATGGTGCTCTTGGGATGTCATGCTAGGGGGTAACGAGTGTCAGCACACCAACTACGGTGAACGGTGCATGCTCCCGTATTTCTAGACCACGAACCTCTGCGAACTGAGAAGCTGCGGATGGCTCCGTAAACAGGCCAATCTCATTCAGTGAACCAGCGAAGCGGGCTCGTAGTTGGGACCACATTGGCTCGACATATCCGCAGCCTTTTAATCCGCTGATGAGGCCGTCAAGATCGAGAACATCGATTCCCATTAATCTCCAGCCTCGGGATAGCAGCTCTGCTTCATCAACCTGATTGTCGAAATAGCCTGGTCCATACCGACCGGCAAGCGCCAGGAGATTCGGTTCATAACCCGTGACACAAATAGGCCACAGATCGGTGATCGAGATGCCTCTGTTCTTGCAGGCATCGAAAAGAAGATCGACGCTCTTTGAGAGCCGAAGGGGGTTGTAGAAGTCTGGCAATGCCCCTTCCGAAAGCGACTGTATCCCCTCCGCCTCAAGCCATACGCTTGGGTCTGCGCTCACTGGGCTTAGACGTTCAGGGTCTAAGCGCTGGCTCCGCTGCAGCGGATTATCACCCTGCAGGGAAGGACTTACGCGTACATCGAATCCGAGACTAATTCGTTTCATCGAATTATTTCCAAGGCCAAGTTGGGTAGGAGCTACGCGAGTTCATTCCAGACGGCGGAAATTGGGTAATGCCCTTTGGGCTTGCGCCTCTATTCCAGAACCACTGACAGTGGAAGGTTTCTGATTTTGGATGATGAGGGACGAAACGTGCCCTCGTCAAGACCGGCTCCTCTCCGGTGTCGTGTCTCACTCATGGGGTACTGTTCGTCTGTCCCGGCCGTCTCCGTCCCGACCGTCTCCCCTGTCCACGAACCTCCCAATCCCAGGCCACGCCGGGGCATCGAGAGCCCCCCAAGAACTGCTGCTCTTCACGGAGAAGATTGCCCAGCCAAGCCGGCGGGTCATGCGTATTTGCGGTCGTGTCTGAGGGTTGGCAGCGCTTTTATGGCGAGGCCATTGCGATCCTGCGCCAGTCGCAAATCGTAGATCGATTGCAGGTTCATCCAGAACTGCGCCGATGTGCCAAAGAAGTGCCCGAGCCGGATCGCAGTGTCGGCAGTGATATCGCGCTCACCTTTCAGGATTTGCGTGATGCGATTGGCGGGAACATCGATTTTCCGCGCAAATGCGGCGGCGCTCATGGATAAAGCCTCAAGCTCCTGTTGCAGGTGTTCGCCAGGATGTATTGCAGGCAAAGCCATGTTTCACTCCCTAGTGGTAATCAACTATCTCGACATCCGAGGGACCGGGTTTCCCCTTGCCCCATGTGAAACAAATTAGCCATTGATCGTTGATGCGGATGCTGTACCGTCCTTTTCGTTCGCCCTTGAGAGCCTCAAAGCGATTGCCCGGCAGAGCGGCCAGGTCAGCGAGCGCAGTCGCTGCATCGAGGCGATCGAGTTTGAGACGGGCTGCCCGCTCAAATCCGGCGAACGCTTTGACCTTTCTTCCCACTGCGAATTGGGCAGTCGGTTTGTTTCGATAACCAACGATTATCGTGTAGTGTCGCTCAAAAATACGCGATACGTCAAGCGTATTTTAACTCTGGCAGGGGACAGAATACCGCATCGAACTGCAGACGAAAAGTACCCCAATGTTTCGTCCGCGTTTATCGTTGGGGTACTTTTCGTCCCCGAGAGTTCGGTTTGGCTACGGTTTGGTTAATCTTTTCCGCAAACCAGTCCCGAAAGGGACGGAAGAATCCAGAGCCCGGCACGGGAGTGCCGGGAAAGGAAAGCAACGGAAACCAAGTCCCCTTTAGGGGACGGCACCACCAACTTGATGGTTTGCCTCAATTCCGATCTCAAATCCATGTTTTTTCGCCAACAACTTGAACTCTTTCGCGAAATCCATTCTGCAGTGATGGTCTTTTTGATTCACAACATATTGCCGGATGGTGGCTACCTGAGACCTGCTGGCGCTGCAGGCGAAATATCCCTCTTGCCATTCGAAACGCGCATTACCGTGTTCCTTCATCCATCAGCGATGAGTTAGCTTTCAGCACCTGGACTGCCTTTGCGATCCCGAGGATAGCCCCCAGGTCGATCAGTGCGTGAGCATGATCGGAAAAGCCCCCGATGGCCACCGCGTGGATGCCGTTGCCCTTTGCAATGCCTACCATATACGCCCATAACTTCGGTTGCATCTCCTCCTGAATGGAATGCACGCGGCCTCTCGTCCCAAACACGATATGAACGTAATGACTCACCTACGAGCAGGCCACTATGACGTACCTTCACACCATCCTGGCTTATCCGTCTAAGCCTCGGCTGAAAGGCGCGTTAAATAGAATTTATGGATATCTGTCTACATACCGAGCCGGCAAAGACAAACCAGCGAAAGATCGTTCGCCCCGCGCGGCACGCTCTCCCGATAGGTTACCTTCCGTCCCCGAGACCTCCAAGGGGCGCCTTTTCCCAGGTGGCCATCGGATTGGCGATCGGCATCCCCGCCGCGATCGGCGCCGGCAAGCTCATGAGGCAGCAATTGTTCAGCGTAAGACCTTGGGATCCGGTCATGCTGGCATCGGCCACGTTGGCGTTAGGACTGGCAGCGTTGCTCGCGTCGGCGCTGCCCGCATGGCGAGCTGCGGGCGTGGAACCCATGGTGGCGTTACGCAACGAATGAGGGATGGATGGCTTATTTGGAATGAACTTTCACTGCGGGATGTATTAAGGAAAGCGTTTGGCCTACCTGTGTCGAATGCGATGGGGGTTGAACGGAATGCAACGAATCCAGTCCCGCAGGGACGGAACAACCTAAAGCCCGGCACGTCAGTGCCGGGTAGGATTACGTTGATGATGAGCCCCGAAGGGACGGCACAAGACTCCAACGCAGACGGCTAGAATCTCGCGAAACCGGTTTTTTCCGCAGCCACCAACACCCTGCCCTTCCTTGGAAGAACTGTTCGCAGCCTCTTTAACCCCTCGGTACGATGGTCTGTTTGAACAGGCTCCTGGTCCGGCAAGCATTTCGGGCCGGACAAGATCCAATATGCGTCCAGGTATGAAATCGTCGGCGTCCTAAAGGACATGCGTTACATGGCCTGGGACTACAAGGACCCGACCGGGCCCATGTACTGGATATCGGAGGCGCAGACCATCCACTGGGACGACCTACCTATGAGGCCGGCGAGATCTGGTCACGCTACCTGAACAACATCGTGATTTGGGCGCCCGGCAATCCTCCGGGATAGAAGAAAATGTGCGCAAAGCCTTGGCGAGTGTCGATCCCGATCTGGTGCTGTACGGAGCCCAGACGATGAGGGACAGACGAAACGAGACGATGAGGGACAGACGAAACGTACCCCGTCATGGCCGGCTCCACGCCGGTGTCGTGTGCCTCACCCATAGGGTACTGTTCGTCTGTCCCGGCCGCTTCCGTCCGAGGCGCGGGTGCATGAACGCCCTTCACGCCACGAGGTGAGAGCGGGGCTAACTACTTAGTTATCCGTGAACGTTAGGGGAGTAATCACGAGTTTACTACCCCTCCTTCCACATGATTATTTCCCAGCCCCATGGACCACAGCTCCCGAGCGTATTAAAGTCAGCCATAAGACGAGATTCTTATGCTAAGCAGAGCCTTCCTGCCTGGAGCGAGCGATGGTCCCACAGAAACCCTGATAAACGATGCACTCTCGCCACACAAGTCATCAACGCTGCCCCTGATGCAGACGTCGGCGTTCGTAGCTCCAAAGATGGAAAATCAGGTGCCTGGTCGTGGACTTTGCCCCCTCCGGAGGATTAGTACCCCCCGGTCAACCAGGCAAGATGCTCAAATAAATTACTTGAGCACCTTGAGCATCTTCGTGAAACAAACGACTTATTTGGCAACGTTGCCAAATCCCAATCTGAAGGCAAATGAATGTCCCTGCTTTTGAAAGTGGCTGCCGAAGTAACAGATCCTGTGATGGCATCCTTTGGATGATGAGCCAACAGAGCGCTCCATGGTCACGAAAATTTATTTTTTCTCGCTCTGGACATAGCCCCAAAACCGTACTACTTTGGAAGCAGGAATCCACACGTCAGCGCGGTCTTCACGACCGCCCTGCTTGGCCTTGCATCCGTGTGCTCCACCCGTGCAACTGCCGCCAACCACCGGTAACTCATCCGCGCTTGTCGGTGTGATGAGTCAGGTGTAGCAAACAGTAATGTGACATCAGAAGCGACGGATCAAGCCTTTCCCGCTGCGCCCCAGGCCGGCCGGGGAGCTTGCCGTGGGGCCAGCCGTGGACCGCCCAGCGAGGGCGCCCGCGGAGAGCAGGGTGCGCTCAGTGCGTCCTCTTGATTGAGCAGTTTTGACAACTTGGGAAACAGCACATCACAGCGGAACTAAAGCCTGTGAATGAAAACTCCGGTGCTGGATAAGTCCGGGCTTCCTGGCCGCAGCGAGCTTCAGTCCGGACATCCATCCCCTGGAGCCCCCGGCCCTCAGGCACGCTTCTCTTCCCACCCTCACGACTTATCGCGCTTTAGCGCTTCTAGCCCACCTGATATTTGGCAAACCATCCACTGGGATGCCATCTCCGTAGAATGAGCGCGCATAACGCGCCTTTGCCAACACCCAGGCAAGATGATCAATTAATTATTTGATCATCTTGAGCATCTTGATCATCTTCTTGAAACAAAGGACTTATTTGGCACGACCCCACCGCTGAGCCGCCAAACCCCCAAAAAAGACCCAAAAATATCAAATTTTACAAATGGTTGAACAGGCTGCCCCCAGACAAGATAGTGTGACCTGATCCCTGCGTCTCTTCAAAAAAGAGACCTTTCCCACCCATTACGCCCCTTTGCGGAGAGAGACCCCACCGCATCCGGGGGACTTAGTTCGCTTACTTCGCTTTCTTCGCACATTTCTACAGGAACTCTGGCCCGCCCCGGCGACCTCATTTTTTATCGCCAGTTAGACCAGAACTCACCGTATGATGTCCCGGACGCTACCCAGGATCATTCCCCGTTTCACTCCATGATCTTCTGTGGAGAAGATGCGGTCGTGTATCACACCGGGCCCATTTACCGGGGCAAAGGCGAAATGCGCCCCCCGCAGTTGAGCGATTTATTGCACCACCCGGACGCGCGCTGGCATCCGCTGCCGGAAAATGCCAGTTTTCTCGGAGTCTATCGTTGGAACATTCTGCGCGAAGGCGATTGAGTCCCGGGTTCCTGTGGTTGCTGGCGCTGTTGTTCCCCCTGCAGCTGCTGGCCGCCCGCCCCGTCTCCTTCAACCTGAGCACCAACCGCAGCTTTGCTCCAACCGAAAAGCCGACCATCCATTTGTATGCACAGAATGTCGATGAGTTGGAGTTCCGTATCTACCGGGTACCCCATCCGGAAAAATTTCTGGCCGGTCTGTCTGACCTGCACAGCTTTGATAATGGGGCTCCGTTTGGTCCGAAAGAACGAATCGACGAACGCACCTGGCTGGAGAAGTTTCACGACTGGAAGCATCATCTCTGGTTCCTGGTCCGCCGGTTCTTCCGCGGCCAGTTCACGGTGGAAAACCGCGATCGCCTGCGCGCCCATCAAGCTAATCTGGCGCGGCGCAGCCGCATCGTTGGCGTAGCCCAGTTCGCCCAGATCCCGCTACTGAACGATCACCAACTGGTCGCGCGCTGGCGCCAGGAGTTGCCCCCTACCTACGTATCCGATTCCCAGGAACTGCCCATCGACCCGCTGCCCTCGGGCCTCTACCTGATCGAAGCGACCGACGGCCACTACAAGGCCTACACCCTCTTGATGATCAGCCGCATGGCCATGGTCACGCGTACCGGGAGCGGCAGCGTGCTGGCCTATTGCGTAGACCGCGTTTCCGGGGCTGGAATCGCCGGGGTGCAGGTGAGCGCGGGCTTTGGTCAGCAACAGAAAGCCACCGGCGCCACCGATGCCGACGGGCTGGCCCCACTGCAACTGGCTGCCCCTAAGCCACAGCCGGACAACTTCTGGGTGGTGGCCACCAACGGCGATGATGTAGCCGCGGTCACTCCGGGCGGCTATGCCCTCAGCGGTTGGCAGGGAGGGCACTGGTCCTCTTATATCTACACGGATCGGCCGGTTTATCGGCCCGGCCACGTCGTGCACTGGAAGGGAATTCTGCGCGCCCGGGTAGAGAATCACCTGGAGCTGCCCAAACTCCCCACCATCCACGTCACCATCGCCGACCAGGACGATCACCCCCTGCTCGACAAGGACATGCCACTCTCTGCGGCGGGGAATGTGACCGGCGATCTTACCCTGCCGGCAACCGCAACCTTGGGCTACTACACCATCCGGCTGCGCAACGGGCCGGCTTCGGACGACCCCGACGCCGACGCAGGCAACGGCCAGTTCCGCGTGGAGGACTACAGAAAACCCGAGTACCAGGTTCGGGTGAGCCCCGCCAAAGCCCGTTTGCTGCAGGGCGAGACCATGCAGGTGGTGATCGATGCCAGGTACTTCTTCGGCGAACCCGTCGCCAATGCGGCGGTTAAGTACCGCGTCTATCATTCGCCACACTATTGGTGGGATGAAGAAGGCGGCGGCGATGACGGGGCAGGCATGGGGGCCGATGCCGGGGACGACAATGCATCGCTGGGTTATGACGCCGCTCAGCAATCGGAACAGACGGGCAAGCTCGGCGCCGACGGCAAGCTCACCATCCAGGTGCCCACGCAATACGTTGCCAACATGAAGCGGCCAACCGACCAGGACTACACCGTCGAGGCGGCTGTGACCGATCAGGCCAACCGCGAGATCACCGGGCGGGGACGTTTTCTGGCGACCCGCGGCAGCTTCCGCATCCACGTGGAACCGGTGAGCTATGCCATCCGCGTGGGCGACTCCGCGCTCTTTAATGTAACCGCGGTGGATTACGATAACCGCCCGGTGCAAACCCGGGTACACCTGCAGCTGGTGACCCATAAGTATGCCAACGGCGCCACCCAGACGATTCGCGGCGCCAGCACCGATGTAACCACCGACGCCAGTGGCCGCGCCCAGGCCAGAATTCCTGTCTCGTCCGCGGGTAGTGCCGAAATGGAGGCCACCGCCACGACACCGCCGGAGCCGCTTGGGTCAAATTTGGGCCAAAGGATCGTCTACGACTCCACCTACCTGTGGGTGATGGGCGGCAATGAGGAAGGATGGGGAGGCGAGTCGCGCTCGGTGCAGATTGTCGCCGATAAGAAGAGTTATGCCGTGGGAGACACGGCTCACCTCAGCATCCTCTCCAACGTTGACAGCTTTCATCCCCTGGTGATCGCTACCGGGTATACGGTCGAGTTTCGTAAAGTGATGTTCTCTCCTGGCAAGTCGTTGACCTTTGACCTGCCCATCACCGCGGATGCGCAACCCAATCTCGAATTAACGGCGGCTTTCATCCGCAACGACCAGCTGTACCAGGCCAATCTCAGTATCAAGGTGCCCCCGGTACAGCAGCAGTTGCAAATCGACATCACCCCGGATAAGCAGGTTTTTCAGCCGCAGCAGGCTGCCGGGTACAACGTGTTTGCCCGCGACTGGCAGGGCAAGCCAGTCAGCGCCGACTTCAGTTTTGGGGTGGTGGACGAGGCTATCTACTCCCTCTACCCGGATAACAGCGGCGACATGGTCAGGAAGCTTTACCCCGACCGCTACGTCTTCGCCGCGGTCGATTCGTCGCTGCAGTATTACTTCAGCGGCAAGGCTGGCCTCAAGTCGCCCGTACTTGCCGAGCGGGCATCGCGCTACCGGCCGCAGCTGGCGCAGGTGAAACCAGGCAACGATGTGGTGCAGCCTCGTGTGCGCAAGGCCTTTCCAGACACGGCCTACTGGTCGCCGTCGGTCCATACCGACTCCGCCGGGCACGCCCACGTTACCCTTACCTTCCCGGATTCGCTGACGACCTGGCGGACCACGGTCCACGCGATCACGCTTGACTCCAGGGCCGGCTCTGCCATCAACCGCGTGCTGGTGCGCAAGAACATCATTGTGCGTATGGGTACGCCCCGCTTCCTGCGCCAGGGAGATGAAGTCACGATCCCGGTGATCGTCCACAATTACCTGGACCAGGCCAAGCAGGTGCAGTTGTCGCTTAACATCGACGGGCTCGACCCGGTAAGCGGCACGCCGCAATCGGTGAGCGTGCCCAGCAAGGGCGAGGGCACCGCGCTCTGGCGGGTGAAGGCATCGCGCATCGGCACCGCTCGTCTGCTGGCCAAGGCGCTTACCAATGAGGAATCGGATGCGCTCGAGCTTACTTTCCCGGTCGAGCCAAACGGCGTTCCGCGCACCATCAACTCCTCGGGGGTGATTACGGAAAATGTTGCGGCCAGCGCGACCATCGACTTCCCGGCCAACACCGATGCAGCCGCGCACACCGTACACCTCGAGGTCGCGCCTTCGATTGCGGGGAGTCTCTTCTCCGCGCTGAGCTATCTCACCAGCTATCCCTATGGCTGCACCGAGCAGACCATGTCCAGCTTCCTGCCCAACCTGGTGGTTGCCGACACGCTTAAGAAGCTCAACCTCTCCGGCATGGTTAGCCCGGCGGATCTACAGGCGAAGATCAATGCCGGCCTGGATCGCCTGAACGACCTGAAGCACGACGATGGCGGCTGGGGCTGGTGGAAAGAGGACAACAGCCGCGTCTTCATGACCGCCTACGTTGTCTCCGGCCTTGCCCAGGCCAAGGCTGCCGGATATGCCAAGGCAGGCGATAACCTCGGGGGAGGCGTGGCCTACCTGCAGAAGCAGCTGGCGCAACATCCACGCATGATTCCCGATCTGCGCGCTTACGTGCTCTATGCTCTGAGTGAGGCCGGCACGAAAAACCTGAGTCCGTCGGTCGAAACCCTGTGGTCGCGGCGCAGCGACCTTTCCGCCGAAGGATTGGCGCTTACCGGCATGGTGATGTTGCGCACTGGAGACAGCCGCTCAGCACAGATTGCGCAAATCCTGGAGGGCAAGGTGAAGCGCGACGGGGTGCTTGCTTCCTGGCCGTCGAAGTACAACCCGCTGCTTGACCTCAACGATGACAATAGCGCGGAAAGCACTGCTTTCGCCCTGCGCTTCCTCACCCACGCCGATCCGAAGAGTCCCTTGCTGGAAGCAGCCGCGCAGTGGCTGGTAGTGAATCGCACCGGCGGCTATTGGTGGAACTCGACCGAACAGACAGCCATGGTGCTCTTTGGCCTGGCCGACTATCTGGCCGCCTCACAGGAACTGAACGCGGACTTCGACGTCGACATTTCGGTCAATGGCAACGCTATCGGTAAGCATCATTTCACTGCCGCGGATGCGGCCTCGGGTGCTGATTTCTCAGTGGACGTCGCGCCCGCGCAACTACACCCGGGCAGCAACCTGGTGCAAGTGACCAAGCATGGCAGCGGGCGAGCCTACTGGTCGGTGCAGGGCAAATACTACTCCACCGAGCAGAAGCTTTATCAGCAAGGCACGCTCTCACTCAACATCACCCGCGACTATTTCAAGCTGACGCCTATCACCAAGGATGGACAGATCGTGTACCGGCTCGACCCGCTGAAGGGCGCAGTTGTCCCCGGAGACACATTGGCCGTTCATTTGGCGGTGAACGGGTCGCCGGCGAAGTATCTGCTGATCGAAGATCCGATCCCGGCTGGGACGGAGTTTGTGCAGCACGGGGATAGCTACAACATTCTCGACCAGCCTGCAACCTGGCAGTATTGGTATACGAGGAGCGAGTTCTTCGACGACCATGCCGCCTTCTTCTCCACCGAATCGAGCGGCCGGCATGAATCCTTCTACCTGCTCAAGGTGGTGAACCCAGGAAGCTTTAGCATTACTCCGGCCGACGTGCAGCCGATGTACCAGCCGGGCATTCAGGCCACCACCGACTTGTTGCACTTGCAGGTAGATCCGGCGCCGCCGGCTGCGGAGGGGCAGAAATGATGCAAGCTGTCATGGAGGCAACTCGGGGCGCCTTCTCGCGCATCTTCTCGCGCAACTTCTCGCGCATCAGGTGCCGTCTCTTCCTAAGCCAGTGGGCCGGCAACTTCCTGCTCATGCTGTTGGCCGCCGTCTGGCTGCAGATCCCCGACTCTCACACCTGGCAGTTCGCGTTCTCGATGCTCTCCGGGTTGTTGCTGGTGGTGGGCTTTCTCTGGCTTTATGTTGCGACCTTCCGTTATCTGCGCCGCTGCGCCCTGCAGCCACCTTGGTGGCTGACCTGCCTGCTGCTTGCGGGATTCATCGTCATTTGGTGGCTGCTGCTGCAGCCCATTGCCGCGGGCAGGGCCCACGAGGGTTTGTTTGCCGGCTATTGGAACTCTCAGTCGCCGCCCTGGCTGCGCCACAGTCTCGGCTATTCCAGCCTGGTGGCCTGGCAGGAACGTATCTATGACTGTGTTGAATATCTGCTGGCTGGGCTACTGCTGCCCCTGGCGGTCGAGACGTGTGCGTGCGGAGTGGCCGCCTTCCGTCGTGCAACCCGGGTATACCGCCATTGGTTCTACTGGCTGGCGGTGCTGATCTGTGGGTTTGGTGCATCCGTGATCACCTGGGCGTTAGCCGACTGGACACCCAACGCGGGACTCCTCGGACAGACGGTAAGCATCCTGTGCCGGTTAGGTATTGCCTACAGCGTCGACATCCTGCTCTGGTGTTTCGTATTGGCCCTCATCGCCTATTATCTTGAAGCGATATCCACGCCGGAGTCGGCGCCGGCGAGCGCTGCATGACAGCAAGACACAGCTGGATGGCCGCCGGCCTTTGCGTGGTGCTTGCGCTCAACGCCCATGGCCAGGAGAAAGTGGTCACCAATCCGGTCGCCGGCGATCCGGCAGCTATCCAGGAGGGGGCTTCGCTTTTTCGTGGTAACTGTTCGCCCTGTCACGGGCTCAACGCGCAAGGCGGCGGCCGCGGACCCGACCTGACTGCAGGGCGTTGGGTTCGTGGTTCGAGCGATGCGGACATCTTTCGCACCATCACGCGCGGCGTGCCCGGAACCGAGATGCCCGCAAATGCTTTCGAGGATTCCGAGACCTGGGACATCCTGGCGTACCTTCGCTCGCTGGCTCCTGCGAAGGAAGCAACCGTCTCCGGAGATCCTGCCAACGGGGAGAAGGTTTTCTGGGGAACGGCGGGGTGCTCGACCTGCCACATGGTGCGAGGGCACGGTGGAGTGCTTGGTCCGGATCTGTCGCGCGTGGGTGAAGCGCGCGCCGTACCTTACTTGGTCGATTCCATTCGCGAGCCCAGCAAAGAACTCACCAGCGGCATGCTGGATCCCAATAACCACTACGGCCTTCCCCTGGTGTACGACACGGTGACGGTTGTAACGGCCAACGGCGAAAAGGTGGTGGGTATTGCCAAGAATGAAGATACCTTCTCCATCCAATTAATGGACACGCACCAACGCCTGCAGTTCTTCTTGAAGAAGAATCTGAAAGAAGTAACCCACGAGCGCAAATCCCTGATGCCGGTTTATTCCGAGACGATGCTCAAGCCGGCCGAGCTTCAGGATTTGCTGGCATACCTCGAAACTTTACGAGACAACTGGCCAGCGCAATGACTGTAACGAGGACGATCGCTTGAAAAAGATGACGCTGCTGTTGGGGATGCTTCTCTGCGGGAGCGTGAGTGTGCCGGCGCAGGTCACCTATCAGCGTTTGCTGGCCGCAGATCAGGAGCCGGAGAACTGGCTCACGTATTCAGGGCGATACGCCGGCTGGCATTACAGCGGGCTGGACCAGGTGAATGCCGGCAACGCCTCGCGGCTTGCGATGCAGTGGACGTTTCAGGTTGCTGATCTCGGCCAGTTCGAGACCACTCCATTGGTCGTGGACGGCGTGTTGTACGGCACCGGCCAAAATGATCGCGCCTTCGCAGTGGATGCGCGCACGGGACGCCCTATATGGCGATACCAGCGAAACCTGCCGGATAAGCTGCAGCCGTGTTGCGGCATGGTGAACCGTGGCTTCGCGATTCTCGGCAACAAACTGTTTATGGCCACGCTGGATGCGCATGTGATCGCCCTGGACACCAGGACAGGCAATCTGGTGTGGGACGTAAAGGCGGCCGATTCCACCGCGGCGTATACCTTCACGGTCGCACCCCTGGTGGTGAAGAACGAGGTGATCGTTGGTATTTCGGGCGGCGAATACGGAGTTCGAGGATTTATCGACGCCTACGATGCTGACACGGGTCAGCGCAGATGGCGGTTTGAAACTGTGCCGGGTCCCGGTCGGCCGGGGCATGAAACCTGGGCCGGAGATTCCTGGAAGACCGGAGGCGCGCCGGCGTGGATTACCGGTTCCTACGATCCTGAGTTGAACCTGGTTTATTGGCCGACGGGAAACCCTTCGCCCAGCGATTATGGGGGCGAACGAGGGGGCGACAATCTCTACAGCAACTGTATGCTCGCGCTCGATGCGGATACGGGGAAGCTGAAATGGTACTTTCAATTCACCCCGCACGATCTGTACGACTACGATGCCACCCAGATTCCGGTGCTGCTGAACGCAGACTGGGAGGGGCGTCAGCGCAAGCTGCTGGTGCAAGCGAACCGTAACGGTTTTCTTTACGTGCTCGATCGCACCGACGGTAAATTCCTCAAAGCCAC
The DNA here is from genome assembly GCA_963750415.1 of uncultured Acidobacteriaceae bacterium. Classification (GTDB taxonomy): domain Bacteria; phylum Acidobacteriota; class Terriglobia; order Terriglobales; family Acidobacteriaceae; genus PALSA-350. Next base: position 187,860 of record CAVVQX010000011.1, on the reverse strand, counting down.
TGCCTTCGGCCAGGTAACCTGGGCCAAGGGCATTGGACCGGACGGCAGGCCGGTGCTGAATATGGACCTGGTGCCGAATCCGGCAGGGAACCGGGTTTGCCCTGGCGCTCTCGGGCTCACCAACTGGTATTCCCCGTCCTATAATCCTGATACGAGACTTTTGTATGTCGCCACCTCGAACGAGTGCGACATCTTTACCAGCGCACCCCAGCCCTATCGCGTGGGCCACGACTTTCTGGGAAGCGTCTATGTGCCCGATCCGATCGTAAGACCGACCGGCGCGCTCAAAGCACTCGATCCCACCACCGGAGCCGAGAAGTGGGCGTTTCCATACTTCAGCAATCCCAACGGGGGAGCGCTCTCCACGGCAGGCGGGCTGGTCTTTGCCGGCGAATCTGACGGCAATTTCATTGCCCTCGACGCACGCACCGGCCGCGATCTCTGGAATGTGCAGCTGGGTGCGGCCATCTACTCTACGGCGATCACTTACCGGCTGGACGGCAAACAGTACGTGGTCATCCCCGCAGGCTCGGCGTTGTTCGCGTTTACCGTTGGTCAGCCGTAAACCGAGCTGCCCATCCTCCTCCATGTCGAAGCGGACTTCAGAGTTGCGGGGATGGAGCAGTGGAATCCCCACATCTCGCGAAAAACGAGCGAGATGTGGGGCACCCAGGATTCTCGGCCGGTTAGAAACCAGTCCGTGAGTTGCTTTTGCATCCCGCTGACGAGCGTCTTATCACAACGCGCGATTTAACTTGCGGATTGGCGCCGGGATTCTTAACCTTTCTATTCGTGTCCAGGGCAGCTGATTTGCGCTGCGGCTGGTTTCGACTGGAAGGGAAACGATGAATCGCAGGGAGCTACTCAAGTCAGCCGCCGCCACACTTCCCTTGCTCTCTGTGGCCGGCGCGCAGGAAGTTGCCAACAGATCCAATGGACTGCCGCCGCTCACCATTAAGGATTGCAAGGTTATCACCACCAACGGGGGCAGCCATTATCGTTGGATTTTCCTCAAGATCATCACCAGCGAGCCTGGCCTTTATGGCATCGGTTCGGCCAACAATAACTACGAGACCATGGCCGTGGTAGCCGCGCTGGAAGATCATCTGAAACCGTGGTTGATCGGGAAAGATCCTGACCGAATCGAAGACCTGTGGCAGTCGGCACAGATGCGCACCTACTGGCGCAACGGTCCCGTCAACAACAACGTGCTCTCCGCCATGGATATGGCCCTATGGGACATCAAAGGCAAACGCGCCGGCATGCCGGTCTACGAAATGCTCGGCGGAAAAGCACGGGACGCCGTTCCTGTCTATGATCATCAGGGCGGCAAGACGAAAGAAGAGTGCCTGGAGGCCCTGCAAAAGTCCCTCGCTAATGGGTTCACCCATGTACGGATCCAACTCGGTGGCTACGGCGGAGGCGGCTTCACCCCTGCAGGCCAGGGCAACCGTCCGGAGGGCGGCTACCAGGGCGCCGCGTTCGACGAGCAGCAGCTGGTCGATACGATTCCTCCGCTGTTCGAATACCTGCGCGACAAGGCCGGGTTTGCGCCAAAGCTGCTGCATGATGTGCACTCGCACTTAAGCGGCATGAACGCAGTGGAACTGGCGCGCCGGCTGCAGCCTTATCAGATGTTTTTTGTAGAAGACATCCTTCCCCCGGAGCAGATCGCCTACTACCGCAACATCCGCGAGATTTGCACCACACCTCAAGCGGTAGGTGAAGTATTTTCCCATCCCTTTGAAGTCATTCCTTTGGTGAAGGACCGCCTGATCGACTTCATCCGATGCCGTGTGGCCGCGACCGGCGGTATCACTCCGATCAAGAAGCTCACCACGCTGTGCGAACTTTTCGGTGTCCGCACGGCATTTCAGGAAGGCGGCGAAAACGATCCCATCAACCAGATCGCGAGCTACCATGTCGACATCTCGAGCAGCGCCTTTGGGATCCAGGAGGAAAACCACTTTCCGCCGATCGTGCACGAGATGTTTCCCGGCATCGGGGAAATCCGCAAGGGGTATCTCTACGGCAGCGGCAAGCCGGGCCTGGGTGTGGACATCAACGAGGAGCTAGCGGCAAAGAATCCGTTAGGCGCCATCACCGGAGGTGGAGCGTATCCGACCGACCGCACAATCGATGGCACGGTCGTGAAGCCGTAGGCCGCGGCGAGCTTCTTACCGGGGAAGGGAATCAGGCTGGCGAGAAGAAGGAGGGTGACAGGCGAAACGTCAACGTTTCGGCAAGTGGTCGTCTGTCACCGCTCTTTTTGTATCGTTACTTCACGAACAGCTTAAGGCTTTCGAGATAACCTTTTTCTCTCCACTTGGGACAGGTGTAGACCCTGCCCTCATCGATCAAAACGTCGATCGAGTTGAACCAGGCAATCTCGCCCTGGAGTTTGTCGTGATGAGCCTGCATGAGCTCATTCAGTTCCTGGATGGTGACACCTTCTGGATGCTGACGCATCAGGCTGAAAACCAGTTCGATGGCACGATCCTGCTCGGGGAATTTTCGACTGTACGACACGATTGCAGCTTTTCGCCTCCGTTTTTCTCGCGCTACCTGCGAAGGGGGACACGTGGCCTGAAGCTCGTTCCGGGATTGTATTGGTTGCGAATAGGCGGGCCGGTCGCACAGACCCGTCCGATTTCGAACAACTCACAACAAAGCAGTAAATCCAAGTATTGCCAATTTGGTGCCCTCCTGCCCGCGAACCGGAACGGTAGCTTTCACATTCCCCGGAAGGAGTACACCACAGTTGTTTCCAAAGCCTTTCAAAAACGTCTGAAACCCTTTGTAGATATGGAGCCCGCAGAAACCTTTAGGTTCCTTCAACCCGTATAGTGTCACAGAAGGTGATCCTCAAGCAAGGGGGTTGAAGGCATCTTTGCATCATTTATAGGTGCGAATTTCCGCAAATAGTCCTTGACCTGGGGAGCGCTTTCGGGCTGACCGATGAAGCCGATATAACCGTCAGGGCGAATCAGGAAGAGGGCATCTGTTGTGAGACCGTAGATTTTCCAGCTGTGTTCGCCGGGACTCGCAAATTCATCTTTCCGCGAAGGCACGACGGAGGCGCGCAATACTTTATACCGGGGAGCAAAGGGATCGATTTCTGTTGCGTTTTCGTCGCCGGCCGGAGCCTGGCAAGTGAATTGCAGGAGAGTGAAGTGAGGGCCGCGGAAAAGATCAAACAGGCGAACCTCTTTCCCCAAATGATCGCGCAGCGGGGCGTCCGGGGCGCGGTCTCCGGGTTGTAGAGTGGCGGAGAGCAAAGGATCACCGTGGGCCAAAGAGCTGCCGCGATAGTTCAAGGCCAGCTGGAGGAATTGCTGGTCCCGCTGAAGGTTCGCATTGGCCTGAAATAATTGCCGATGAAGCTGGGTGGTCGCACCGAGCAGCCAAGCAGCGATGGGAAGACGCTCCTCCTCATACGTATCGAGCAGCGAATCAGACGCGCCGGCCAGAACTGCGCTGAGTTTCCAGCCGAGGTTGTACGCATCCTGCATGCCCGTGTTCATGCCCTGGCCACCCGCGGGAGAGTGAACGTGCGCGGCATCGCCGGCCAAAAAGACACGGCCTACCCTATAGCGGTCCACCATTCTTACATTGGCACGGTAAAGGGAGAGCCAGGTTGCATCATGCAGCCGGAGATCGGACCTTCGGGTGCGTGTATCGATGATCTGCTGAAAGCGCTCGAGGGAGGGCTCATCCGGCTCCTGAGCAGAAATCTGGGCCTGAAATTGAAACGAATTGGTGGAGGGAAGCGGGCAAAGCGCGACCCATCCCTCTTCATGTTTCGGCCAGGAGTGCCAGTGGTCGCGATCGAGTACTTCCACCTGAACGTCTCCCACCAGCATCCGTTCGTCCTTCCAACTCTCGCCTTCGAAACCGACGTTGAGATGTTTGCGCAGAAAACTCCTGCCCCCATCGGCGGCGGCTACGTACAGAGCAGTGACCTTCCGGGTGACGCCGTTACAAAGAAGGGTCGCGGTCACGAGTTCGTCATTCTGGGCGAGATCGATCAATTCCGTTGCCAATTCGACTTGGCGTCCGAATGCGGCGAGCCGCTTTCTTAAGATTTCCTCGACGCGCCATTGGGGAATGATCAGAGGGCTGGCGTAGGGCACGTCGGGGGTGGGGTGGCGGCCTTCGTGCATATCCTTGTCCCCAAGGACGGTGGCGCCGTCGTAACCGCGAAAGGGAAGGTGGAAGCGTCCGTTGGCAAGGATTTCCTCAACGATTCCCAGGTCATCCAGGACTTCGAGGCTTCGGGGTTGGAGGCCTTTGCCACGTGAGCCGGCGAAATAGGCGGGGGCTTTATCGACGATGCGAAGGTCGACTCCGCGACGTGCCAGGTCACAGGCGAGAGCGAGCCCGGTTGGTCCTGCTCCTATGATCAGTACGGGTACGTCTGCGGAGTGCCGGCCGGAGTTTGGCAAGAAGTCCCCCTTTGTTTGGCGTGGTGCGTTCGAGTTTCAGAAATGCGATGTCCCCCGATTTCCGGGACGGGTTAAGGAACGATGCCAACTCCTTCCACTATGGAGATGTAGCGATTGATGGGTAGATCGGTGAAGGTCTCTACACGGGTGCTTGGAGCGGGCCAGCGAATCTCGAGATGGTCTATTTTGGAGTGCACGCCAATGCCAAGGACCATGCGAGGGTCATGGCTGGAGAGGAAGCTTCCGCCGCCCGACTTGAGCATGGTGCGTTTCAGGGTTCCGGCCTTCCAGGTGACACGGGCACCGATCGCGTCGATGTTGGCTTGCTTGCCCACGAGTTTGACGCCCAGCCAGTGGTTCCCTTTGGCGGCTTGATTTCGTAACAGTACGGGCGCCCCATTGTTGGTGGAGATAAGAACATCGACGGCCCCATCGTTGTCGAAATCGCCCAGGGCCAACCCGCGGGCGGCCAGGGGGACGAGAAAGATCGGCCCGGCCGTAGTGCTCACGTTCTTGAGAACCCGGCCGTCGTTGTGAAAGAGAAGCAGCGGTTCGCGATAGGTGACGCTGCCGGAGTGGACTTCAATCTGGTCGTCGGGGTGACCGTTGGCAATGAAGAGATCGACGTTGCCGTCGTTGTCGTAATCGAAGAAGCGCAAGCCCCAGCCGCTCATCGATCGAGTCAGTTCTCCAATCCCGTTTGCGGGCGAGAGATCATCGAAGGTGCCGTCCTTGTTATTGCGATAGATGGAGTACATCTCTTGATCTACATTGGTCACGCTCAGGTCCTGCCAGCCGTCCTGGTCGAGGTCGGCGGCATCGACCCCCATCCCCGAGCGGGCGCGGCCGTCCGCACTGTAAGCGACTCCACCCTCGACCCCCTCGTCCTTGAACTTGCCTTGATGGTTGACCCAGAGAAAATTGGCGACGGTGTCGTTGGCGACAAAGAGGTCCATCCAGCCGTCGTTATTGACGTCGGTAGCCACCGCACCCCAAGCCTTGCCCAAGCCTGAGCTGATTCCGGTGGACGCGGAGACGTCTGTAAACGTTCCGTCCCCGTTGTTGTGAAACAGCCAGCTGTGGGTGGGGGGATAGATGCGCGGAATGCAATAGTGACGTTCCCCAGTGCCCTCATTGCCACAGAATTTATTGGCCGCCTTGTCGAATTCGACGAATCGGCAAACGAACAGATCGAGGCGGCCGTCGTTGTCGTAGTCGAACCAGACGGCGCTGGAGGCCCAGCCCGGCGTGGCGATGCGGGATTTAAGGGTGACGTCGGTAAAGGTTCCGTCGCCATTGTTGCGATACAGGGTGGACCGGTTATAGCTGGTGACAAACAGGTCGGGATAACTGTCTCCGTTGTAGTCACCAACGGCGACGCCCATGCCATAACCGGTGTTGGTCACCCCTGCCTTTGCGGTAACGTCGGTGAAGGTTCCGTCGCGGTTGTTCCGGTAGAGCCCATTGCACAGCGGCTGCTGTGGAGTGAAGAAGTCGCAGGGACCGCTGTTGACGAGAAAGATGTCCATCCAGCCGTCGTTATCAAAATCGAGAAACGCACAGCCGGCCCCCGTGGTTTCAGGCAGGTAATAGGACGGAGATCGTCCGTTGGAATGCTTCCAGGTGATGCCGGATTGGGTGGGGGGAACCGGCTGAAAGAGGGCTGATGTCCCTCCAGGCGGGACGAAAGCCGAGGGGAACGCCTGGCGCAAAACGCTCAGCGGCAGACTGGCCGCCAATGCGGAAAGGAATTCTCTTCTACTTGGCCGACGCATCGATCCATCTTATACATCGCTCCAGCATGGACTGTGGCTGCTGACCGGCAAACCAAACCGGACGCGGTTTTTTCCAGGAAAAACAAGCACTTCGCTTCACTCGCGTGGTGAAGGGCGGGAGTGAACATGCGGGAAAGGCGCGGGAAGTCCGACATCCACGCAGAGGTTCGGCTCTCCCCGCCGGCATCGCCAGCGAGCGATTTTGGCCAATCGCCCATGCTAAGGGTTGAAGAGAATCTCATTAAAGTGGTTGACATTGCTGAGCGCAGCGCGTAGATTTCCGCTGTTCCGCCCCAGGGTCAGTCAAGGCTCCAGATGAATACCGGGACAGGTGTTTGGCCTCTCAAGGGAGTGCTGCGCCTCTAAATGAAAGCGGTTACAGGGCCCGTTTTTCCAGGACTTCAGTGCAATTGATTTTGCCGGCGGATGTGCATATGCCCACATCTGTCGAGCCGGAAGCAGGTCTCTGTGCGTCGGGACCCAGCGTGCAGTTCGAAAGGAGACCTTATGCGAGGCAGTCTTTCAAAAGCCAGTACTCATTTTTGGACGGTCCTACTAGGGATATTTCTGCTAGCGGCGAGCCCGTCGAGTTTCGGACAGGACGTCAATGCCTCCCTCGAAGGAACTGTAGTGGACCCCAATGGCGCCGCCATACCCGGGGCTAAGATGACACTCACCAACGAGGCGAACGGAGCCCAGCTGAATTTCGTGACCGATGCCGCGGGTGAATACAACTTCCGCAATCTCGCCCCGGGAGTCTATGACCTCACGGTAAATGCGTCGAGCTTCGAGACCTTTGTCCGCAAGGGCATCGAGCTTGCGGTCAACCAGAATGCCCGCATCCCTGTAAACCTGACTGTAGGCAACGCAAGCCAGACGGTGACCGTCACCGCAGACGCTTCGCTTATCAACTATGAAACCCCTACTCGAAGCCTGGGTGTCGCCCCGGAAACGCTGCAGAACCTTCCCTTGATCATCTCCGGAGCACCCCGTTCCGTTGTGACGGCTGCAATTTTTTCGCCCGGCGTAACCACCGGTGGCGGCGGCAATGCCTATAACTCCCGAACCAATGGCGGCATCATCACCGGGGACGAAGCCGTGGTCGACGGCGCCACGGCGGCGGAAGGTTTCATGAATCAGTCCGGGATGGTGAGTTTGCAGACGGATTTCGGGATGTCGCCGGATATCACCAGCGAAGTCAAAATCCTGGGCGCCAACTATGACGCGCAATACGGAAACTCCACATCCGGCCAGCTCATTGTCCAGACGCGGAGCGGTGGCGAGTCCTTCCACGGCGCCGCATACGAATATTTCCGCAACGACGCCCTGAACGCCAAGCAGTACGGCGCGTCGAGCAAGACACCCGACAAGGAAAATGATTTCGGCGCCAGAGTCGGCGGCCCCATCTGGATTCCCGGTTATCACAGCCACACCGACCTGGTGAAAGGCTACTTCTTCTTCAACTGGGAGGGCTTCCAGGATCACGGCGGGGCGGCATCCTCCACTCTCTCCATCGCCTCGTTGGCTGCACGGGCCGGCAACTTCAGCGGCGCCGGCAGCCAGCTCTACTATCCCTACGACCCGGCTAAGTATGGCGCCCAGGCAGGCCAGCCGATTCCCAACAACCAGATCGATCCCAACTTCGAAGATCCGATCACCAAAGTCTTTCTTTCGAAATTGCCTGATCCGACGAATGGCCAGGAAGTCAACAATTACTTCATCCCCAGGTCCGGCCAGGGGTCGCTCACCAACAGCGAAAACGTGTATTTCTTCCGGATCGACGTGAACGTCGGCCAAGCCGATCACTTTTATTACACCTTCTGGTGGCAGTTCAGCGGCGTCAACGCGCAGACCGATCTCCCAATCGCCATCTCGACTGCGACTCCCGCGAACCCTGAGAATGCGCCCATCCAGCGCATGAACTGGGAGCACAATTTCAACAGCCGCATGACCAATCACGCCACGGTCGGCTATCTGAGCCGCAATGAAGGCTACTACGCGCTCAACGGGAAGGCCGGTTTGCCCATAGTCCCGGGTGTGGCCAATTCCACCTATCAACCGGAAATGACGTTTGGCGGCGGCTATTCGCAACTAGGCAACAGCTCGCCCCCCAACTCGATTGACAATCTGACCACTCGCGGAACCTGGGCCGTCAACGACGTCTTCACCCTCATTCACGGCAAGCACACCATTACCGCCGGCCTGGAATATTCGCTCAAAGGCATGAGTATCCATAGCGGTGGCAATCAGGGCGGTACCTTCAACTTCGCGGCAGATACGACCGGGAACGCAGGTTGCGCGAACTCAGCATGTCCTGGAGACGCCATGGCGAGCTTCTATCTCGGGGCCGTGGAGAATGCCAACGTGGCCTACATCAATGTCCTGGCCAAGTACCCGCGGCAGACTGGGTGGGCCTTCCATGGCGGCGATTCCTGGCGCATCACGCCAAAGCTCAACCTGTCTTACAGCCTGCGTTGGGATTACATCACCCCGTTCGTGGACAAAAAGAACAACCTGTCGTTTATCGATCCCAACGGGCCAAACCCGGATGCCGTCACCAGTTCGGGAACCGAACTGCCTGGACGACTGGCTTTCGCGGGAACAAAGTTTGGTGCGGCCAGTTACGGTGCTCGTTATCCCGAGATACCGTTCAAGAAGGGTTTCGCTCCTCGGGTTGGGTTTGCCTACTCAGTAAACGATAAAACCGTCGTGCGAGCCGGTTATGGGCTCTACTTCGGGCAGGCTTTCTATCCTGGCTGGGGGGGCGGTTTGGCCCAGGATGGATTCAACAAGAATCTCACTCTGACCGAGTCCTCCTCCGGAAACTTCAAAACCCCAGCCATCTACCTGGTCTCGGGCATCTCCCCCAGCCAGGTAGGTCCAACGCAGGATATCTCCGCCGGTTTTGACAATGGCCAGACGCCTTCCCTTTATCGTCCCTATGACGGCAACCGTCGACCTTACTCTTCGCAATGGAGTCTCACGGTCGAACGCCAGCTCCCGAGCAACACGGTACTGGACCTAGCCTACGTCGGCACCAAGGGTACGCACCTGCCCTCGGCGCTTGGCCCCATCAATGTTTTGAATCCCCTCAATCCAACCATCACGGCCATTGGTTCTGATCTGGCGGTCAACTATAACGACCCCAACGGTCCAGCGACCTTTGCCCTACACGGCGTCGCACAGCCTTACGTCGGCTGGGACGCACAGATGACGGGATGCGCCCCGACCCTCGCCCAGGCCCTTCTGCCGTTCCCGCAATACTGCGGCACGTTGCTCGGGCTGAACGAGCAGCGTGGAAATTCCATTTACAACTCTTTCCAGGCCAGCGTCGAGCGGCGCTTCCAGGGAGGTTTCTACCTGCTCGGCGCCTTGACCTTGCAGAACATGCTCACCAATGCTTCGAACAACGTTCAATCCGGAAACAACACCGGCGTGGGTGCGGGCGGTAACAGCGGTGCTTTCTCTCCCTACGACAATTCGCGGGCCCGCGCCATCGCTCCGGACAATGTTCCCGGGACCGGTTCCGTGGTGATCGTTTATGACCTCCCCGTTGGGAGAAATAAGCACTTCCTCTCCAACTCTTCGGGCATTCTCAATACCCTCGTGAGCGGATGGCAGACAAGCCCCGTCTTCCGCTACGAGTACGGTATTCCGTTCTCGTTCTACTCTTCGGCCTGCGCCACGAATACCCAGGTACCGGAATTCCGTGAACATTGCGTTCCGGGCCTGGTAGCCGGACAGCAGCCCCTACTGCATGGCCGCAGCAGCTTCAATCCGGTCGCCGATAACAACCGGCTCATTAACCCGGCCGCGTTTGAACACGACTTCTCTGCCCTTGGCTACACCGGTTACGGGAAGGCAGTGTCGACCGTCTATGGACCCGGCTATCACAATCTGGATATAGCGTTCACCAAAAACACGCTCATCACCGAGAGATTCACCTTCAGGTTCCAGGTGAACTTCTTCAATACCTTCAACAGCCATTACTTCATTAACCAGGGCGATACCAATGGGGGCACCGGCTATGCATTTGTCACCGACGTTGCTGCCTCTGGCAACTCTTTCGGCACCTGGAACGGAACCGTATCCACTCCGCGCACTATCCAGTTAGTGGGACGCTTCGAGTTTTAGAGCCGTAATTGCTTGCGTTTCGAAACAGCCATCCGGGGGAACTGCGTAGTTCTCTCCCGGATGGCTGTTGTTTTTGGGGAATTGCCTGGCTTACGGATTTGACGCCTTGGGCGGCGGTTCGCGATCGGTTCCGCCGGGGTGCAAGCGGAGATAGATTTTTAGCTCTTCCTGGGCTTCCGCTTTTCGCCCCTGCTGGTTGTAAAGGTGCGCCAACGCAACGTGTGGTTCCGCGTATTTGTCGTCGAGGCGCGCGGCTGCCAATTGTTCCTGCACAGCGGCGTCGAGCTGACCCCGTTGCTGCAGCACGTTGCCCAGGTGGTAGTGTGCCGGCGCGAGCTGAGGGTCGAGGTGGAGAGCTTCCCGCAGGTTGGTTTCAGCTTCCTGCGCGTGGCCCATAAACTGCTGCGCCACGGCGAGATTCAGATAAGGCCACGGGCTGGGACGCAAGAACTGCCGGTCCAGTTCGATGGCGCGGTTGAAGTTTTTGACGGCGAGGCCGGTCTGGTTCTGATAGAAGTAGCAGAGTCCCAGGTTGTCGTACGCCCGCGCCATGGTTGGATCCAGCGCGATTGCCTGTTGGAAACGGTGGATTGCCTCGGGGTAATGTTGTGCGTCGTAATCGAGGCGCCCTAGCCAATAGAGGTAGAGGGTGTTTTTGGTGTCGTGCGCAGAAAGTGATTCGAGAGCCGTCCGGGCCCAATCCGGATGCGCGATCTTGACGTAGGCCATGGCCAACGAGAATTGAAGGCCGGTGTCCAGCGGACTGATGGTATCGGATTTCTTCCAGGCGACGGCGGCATTGAGATAGTCGTGGTTCAGAAAGTAGACGCTCCCCAGATACGCCAGCAGGGGAGCAGCCCGCGGAGAATGAGGATCGGGCTCGATCTCGTCGATCAGCAGCTTTTCGGCGTCAAGATAATCGTGGGCGGCGAGCGCCGTCTTCAAGTGAGATACTTTTTCAGGAGTCAGATCGAGCGTTGATGGCGGGGCGGTCACCGGGGCCGGCGTCTCGCTCGCGCTCTGGGCTAACGTCAGGGGAACCGAAGCGTTACCGAGGAGGAGAGCCAGCGAAACAGCGGCCGTCGCTCTACCCCTGGACAAAGTCATGAGCAGTAGTTTAAAGCATTCTCATTTCTATGTTGAGCTGAGAGAGTCGAACGAAGTGCGGCTTTTGCGTGAGGGGTGAAAACGTTGCGGCGAACACGAGGTGGCAAGAAATAGTGCCCAGGTACCCTCGGCATCGCTCTCCTTGTTCCCGGCGCTTATGCGGTCTCGGACGAATCATCTTCCTGACGCTTGGTCTGCTGAGCTTGACGCGGGCAGCTACCGCCGTGCCATCGAGCGAACAATATCGTGCGCTGGTATTGGAGATCCAACAGCACATGGAACAAAACGATCTCGACGGCGCCCGGTCACTGATTGCCAGCGCAGAGGCAAAGTTTCCGGCAAATGGCGGTCTAGAAAATCTTCTGGGCGTGATCGAGGTGCAGCAGGGCCACACGGACCGCGCCATCCAGGAGTTCTCGGCTGCAATTTTGCACGACCCCAGCCTCGCCGGCGCATATCTGAACCTGGGCCGGATCTATATGCAGACAGCGGAGAGGGATAAGACGGCAAGAGCTTCTGCCCTGCGCACCTATGACAGGCTCCTGCGCAGGGAGCCAAACCATGCTGAGGCCAACTACCAGGCCGCCATGCTGCTCATGTGGTATCACGACTACGAACGTTCTCTGCAGCATCTGGCGAAGTTAGGCCCGGAAGATCGCAGCCGCATCGGTGCGCAGGTCGTGCTTTGCGCCGATGAAGGGGCGCTTCATCATGCATCCGCGGCAGACAAAGCCGCGGCCGCAATCGTCGCCGCTCCTGATCTTACCGAACAAGACGCAATGGAAGTATTACCTGCGCTTCAGACCGCTCATCGCGCCGACCTGATCGAGTCGATATTTGCGGCGGCCAACGACAAACACCCTCTGTCGCCTGACGGACTGCGGATAATTGGCCTAGCCCAGGAAGGAGAAGGCAAGCTGGAGATCGCGCGTAAAACGCTTGAACGGGCCTTCGCGCTGAGCGGCTCTTCGGTTCCGATACTTGTGGATCTGACTCGAGTCGCGAAGGCCAGTAAGGATTATCAGCGAGCGCTGGGATACCTGGCGCACGCTCGAGATCTGCAACCCAATGATGCAAGCTTTGCCTATGAGTTCGGCGTGCTTTCGCTCAGATTGGGCCTGCTTGGTGAATCGCGCAAGGCCATGGACGAAGCGGTCAGGTTATCGCCAGACAATCCGGAATACAACTTCGGCATGGGAACTGTTTCCTCCTTCGCCCAGGATGCCACCCAGGGGCTGCCTTACCTGGAGAAGTATCATGCCTTGCGTCCATCGGACCCGACCGGATTGCTAGCCATCGGAACCACGTACTTTCGAGCGAAAAAATTTGATTCCGCAAGCGTGTGGTTGAAACAGGCGGCCGCCCACGAGACGACTGCGGCAGACGCACACTATTACCTGGGGCGCATCGCCCGTGTGGAGGGGCATCTCGAGGATGCGAAACATGAGCTGGAGCAGGCAAACACACTTACCCCGGATCGAGCGGATGTTCTTGGGGAGCTCGGCCTGACTTTTATCGCGAGTCGCGAGTATCGCGAAGCGCAAACCTTTCTCAATCGCGCGGTCGCAATTGATCCAGAGAATTATGGAGCCAACTTCGGTTTACTGCAGCTCTATGCGCGAACGGGAGACCCACGCCGTGAAGAGCAATCAAAGCACTTCGACCAGATCAAGGCCAATGACGAGGAACATTACCAGGAAATGATGCGCATCATCATTGTTCGCCCAGAGAGATTGCCGGACGGTTAGAAGGAACGGACGCGGGTGGACGCCAGTTGAAGAGAATCATTTTCGGCCCATGTATCCAGATTTCCTGCACGGGGCGCCCGTCCTGTTATTACGGCACCCCAATGCGTTTGTCGCAAATTTCACCCAAGAACGTTTAGGTTCGTGGTATCCCACATCTCGCGAAAAACCAGCGAGATGTGGGGCACCCATCGTTCCGTGGTGAAAGACAGAGTTCTGATAATGAAAGCCGTTGAAGCGATGTTCCTGGAGTTCGAAAATCTCCTTATACCATGACGGGTAAGTCTAGTAGGAAACAAAGCTTGTCCGCGCGGACCCTCGAACGTATGGGCGATGCCGATCTCAACCTTTTGGATGAGGCGGGAAAATGTACGCGCGAGGTAGGATTATCGCGCCCATCCTCAGATCTGGCGCATGAGGCCGGAAGGGGCTAATTCGTTTCGGAAAGAGCACGCGTGGCTTGCCTTGCGAACTTGACGCAAACAAGTGGACTAAGCGAAGCGACCTACGCCATAGATGCGGAGGCCACGCGGCTTTGCACAGGCCTGAGCGACGATCAACTGTGCTGGCGGCAGCGGCCGCGCCGCTGGTCCATCACCGAGAACCTTGCACATCTGCGCATCACCGCCGAAGTCTTTCTGCCGGCAGTGGACACCGTTCTGGCAACCACTCGACTTTTGAGACTACAAAGCGACGGACCATTCAGCCTGAGTCTTTATGGCCGCCTCTTGAAGTGGCGTATCGAATCCCGGCCCATTATCCGAATGCGAGCGCCGGCGTTGCTGTGGCCGCAACTACTTGGTTCGCCGCGCGCGGAACTGGCGCATTTCCTGAGTTCGCAGGCAGCCTTGCGGCAAAGAATAGCGGACGCGGATGGCCTGGATCTCACGGCTTTTAGATTTTCCTCTCCGGTATCCAGCTATTTCCGTCTCAACCTGCTTGAATTCTTCCTGACCTGCAACGCCCATGCCCGGCGCCATCTCCGGCAAGCACACCAAGTGCGCCGGGCTTTGCCGTGATTCCAAATAAAGTCGTGGTTCGCCAGAAGGACTCGCACCTGTGAGGAGACTCCATGTTTGCCTCATAATACCGCCAGCTTTAGCTGGAAGCTCGCGCAGAAGATGACAGAGCATGCGGATGTAACCGTGATCGGCGCGGGGCTCGCGGGAATGTCGGCATGCATTCATCTCGCCGAAGCAGGCCTAAGGGTCCTATGCATCGACGCGGGTGCGCTCGACAGCAATCCCGTGGGCGAGTCGCTCGACTGGTCCGCTCCCGATTTGTTGAAAGGGCTGGGACTGCCGATGGAGCATCTGCTCGAGCAGCGGATTGCAACTTACAAACGTCATGTCGTCCTAAAGCTCAAGGACGGCTCTCAGCAGGAATATATCCCGGGGGCGTGGCTGGGCAAGCCCCCTTACAACGTCAATCTGCGCACATTGCATGTCGATCGCGCCCGACTAAACGGTGAACTGCGTAAGAAAGTCGACGACCTCGGTATAAGGGTATGGAACGACCGTGTTGTACGTGTTGAGGCCGCGGAGCGGTTCGTGAAGGCCGTGTTGACGGCGAAGGGCGACCGCGTCGTGTCGCGCTGGTTTCTCGATGCCTCCGGGTCCAGCGCTAGTTTATTTCCGCGGGTCTTTCGCCTGCCAGTCTATGAGTATGGCCCACACAAGGTTGCGATCTGGGACTACTTCAACGTTTCCGATTCGATCGAAGGAACGACCATTCACGCAGATGCCGCAGGGGCAGGTTATATGGACTGGGTCTGGCAGATACCCATCCATCCCAACACCATCAGTGTGGGTTATGTATGTCGCGGCGAGGCAATCAAAGAGGCACGGCAGCGAGGATTGAGCGTTCAGGAGATTTTCGCGGCACAACTGGAACGCTTTCCTGATCTGCGAGACCTGTCCAAAGAGGCCGGAATGAAATCACCTCGCATCACGTCGTTTCGTTGCCGGGTTTTTGGCCGCGCCGCGGGACCTAACTGGCTGGTAGCCGGCGAGGCTGCGGCGATGGTGGACCCTATGACTTCCAATGGTGTGACGGCCGCTTTGCGGCACGCACGCGAAGCATCGAGGCTGATTATCCGATTTCACGAGCGGAAAAGCATCCCACATCTGCCGGCCTCCTTCTACTGCCAGCGTGTGCTGAGCCTGGCAAGGTTTTTTAACAGTGCCATCGAGGATGTGCTCTACGACGCCCCCGTCAGAAACCGGATTGGCCTTTTCAAAGCTGGTGATGTGTATACCATTCCAGCCTGGAGCATCAACGTTATCTACTCGCGGGCGAGGGCGGAAGATTTCTGGTCGACGACGTTTCTTCGCTTGCTGCTTGCGTCGTTAAGGTGCGGTCTTGGAGCCTTTCACTGGATCTGTCAGCGGCGCGGTCCCGATCCTCGGGTTGTATGAGCCACGGATACCATAAAGTCCACCCATTCGGCGTGCGGCTACCTATTTTGAAGGAGACCGAAAGATGAGCGTTGAAGAGACCCGTCATCTCCCCCGGCAGGGATAACCCACCTTTCGATGGAGGCAAGGATAAACTCGGGACTGGTAAGCTTACAGACATTTCCTGGAGGTTTCCCAATCCAATGCCGCATATCGCTCTGCCGGAGAGTCAGCCTGGAATTCGCGGTGCAATGGCGTTTCGACCCGAAACTGCCCGTCCGCTGAATGACCTTGTCGAAGTTCTATTGCGAGGGCCCAACAGCCTCTCGGCCGGAGAGCGCGAACTGATCGCGACCTATGTGTCCTATCTGAACGACTGCCACTACTGCCAGTCGATCCATGGCGCCATTGCGGCGGCACATCTGAATGGCGATGAGGAACTCGTGCGCCGCGTCAAGGCTGATTTTCAATATGCTGACATTTCGGAAAAGCTGAAGGCGCTGCTGGTCATTGCCAGCAAAGTGCAGCGCGGGGGCAAGCACGTCACAGTAGAAGATGTGGCGCACGCGCGCAGCGTGGGGGCAACGGATGTCGAGATCCATGACACCGTTCTGATCGCAGCGGCATTCTGCATGTACAACCGCTATGTGGACGGTTTGGGAACTGTGCAGCCGCGTGATGAAGCTATGTATCGTGAGCGAGGTAAGATGGTGGCGCGCGATGGCTACCTGAACGTAAGCAAAACGTATCTTCCGGCCGAGCCAGTAGGACGCTGAAGGAGCACTATGGCGCATATCGCAATTCCTGAAGGTCTGCCTGGTATCAGCGGCGCGTTTGTTTTTCGTCCGGAGACCGCCAAACCCATGCGCGAACTGGCGCATTTGCTGCTGCACGAGCCCAACAGCCTCACGCCCGGTGAACGGGAGTTGATCGCGACCTACGTTTCGTCGCAAAACGACTGCTATTTTTGCCAAACGAGCCATGGCGCGGCCGCAGCCTGTCATCTGGGTGGAGACGAGGTGGTAACGCGGGTGAAGACGGCTTTCGAAAGTGCACCCATCTCACCGAAGCTGAAAGGGCTGCTCGCAATTGCGGGTAAGGTGCAGCGCGACGGCAAGCTTGTAACCGCCGAAGACGTGGAGCGGGCCCGGCGTGAAGGTGCTTCCGACGTTGAAATTCACGATACGATACTTATCGCTGCAGCATTCTCTATGTACAACCGTTATGTGGACGGCCTTGGCACCTGGCAACCCCGCGATGCCGGCATGTATGCGCAAATGGGTCAGCACCTGGCCGAGCATGGCTATCTGAAATCGTCGCAAAGATAGCGCACATCCACTATTGCCCGCAGCCGGAGGCAATCGTCGTGCCTGGCAAACCGGACGAGCGAGCGCCGGATGTTGATTCCGATGAAAGAGGCTACACCGAACGGTTGAGAAAGTTCCCCATCGACCGATGCAGGACAATCCAGCGACATAGCAACTACTATCCATCCTGCAGGCCGTCACGATTTGTTTATGTTTCTTGAACCTGGGCGGACCCTGCTGCTGGTGATCCCGCCAGTATTCTGTCGTGCACGGAGCTCTTGATGATGCGGCACTTTCTCCAGGGCACATGTTACGACCATTCATATCAGTAGGGTGTCACGCGAACCTGACAGCGTCACCCACTTGTAATGCAAGTCTTTTTGGGGGCTAGAAAATAACATGAACTTCGTTCGCGGTGTAGCGGCATTTGTATTGCTTGCATGCCTCAGTTCTTCTGCGCAGCAGATCACGGGAAACATTCGCGGAACAGTTACCGATCCAAGCGGCGCAGTTATTGTGGGCGTCGAGGTGACAGCGCAGCAGACGGAAACGGCCATGTCGCGCACGACGACGACCGATCGCAGTGGCAACTACGTTCTTCTGGAACTTCCGGTCGGACACTACCGCCTGCGGGTCGCAGCGAAAGGTTTTCAGGAATACGTACAAGATGGCATCACGCTCAACGTGAACGAGACGGCTTCGGTCTCGCCACGTCTGGAAGTCGGATCGGAAAAGCAACAGGTACTGGTGAGCGCCGATGCCGCGTTGATTGAGCCAACCGTCACCAGCATGGGCAAGGTGGTAGAGCAACGCGAATTGGTGGATCTGCCGCTGAACGGACGCAATTTCTCGCAACTTGGCTTGTTGCAGCCTGGGGTCGTTCCCTTGACGCCTGGGATAGCCGAAGCGGGCGGATCGCTGCGCAATGGACAGGCTTATGCGGTCAATGGCCAGCGACCTGAATCCAACAACTTTCTCATCGACGGCGCGAACAACGTCAACGGCGTCGATGGTGGATTCGTCCTCAAGCCGCCGATAGACGCGATCAGCGAGTTCCGCATCATCACGCATAGCGCGAATGCCGAGTTCGGAAACGCGCTGGGATCGACGACGAACATCATCACGCGCTCGGGCTCGAACCAGGTCCACGGGACGTTGTGGGAGTTCCTGCGCAACGACTATCTGGACGCCAACAATTATTTCGCACAGACCAAGGAGCCGCTGAAGCAAAACCAGTTTGGCGCCGCGGCCGGTGGGCCGATCAAAAAGGATAAGACGTTCATTTTCGGCTTCTATGAAGGCTTCCGCAATCGCCAGGGCGAGACAGCGCTCACCACAGTGCCGTCGCTGAAGCAGCGTACCGGCGACTTCTCTGAACTGTGCCCGGAGGGCTTCACGGCCGGCTTCTGCAACAATCCGGCGAACCAGCTTTTCAACGTCTTTGCCAATGCACCGTACCCGAATAACCAGGTGCCGCAGGCTCAGTTCGATCCGGTTTCACAAAACCTGCTGAGCTTCTTCCCGCTTCCTAACGCCGGGACGAATCTGTTCTCCACAACGCAAACCTTCAGCAATAACACCGATCAGTTCGGCATCAAGGTCGACCATTACCTCGATCCAAACGACACGCTGACCTTCCGATACATGTTCAACCAGCTTTCCCAGGTCGATCCGCTATCGCCGGGGGGCGCCAGTGTGCCTGGCTTCCCGGTGGGTGAAAACCAGCGCGCACAGAACTTTGTCGCGCAAGAAACGCACACGTTTTCGCCGGCCGTCATCGCTGTGGCGCGATTCTCGTTTCTCCGTAACAAGTTCCTGTTCGGCGAGCATGAGAACCATGAGTTGCCATCAGATCTTGGATTTAAATACACCCCCAGTCTCGATGTCGCTGCCGGACCGCCATTTATTCAGGTAAATGGCTATACCGAGGTGGGTGATCCAATCACCGGCCCGCGCAACACCTATGAAGATGTCTACGACCTATCGGGAGCGCTGACCTGGGTGCGCGGCAAGCACGAGCTGAAATTCGGCGGCGGATACGAGCGCCAGGAGATTAATGTGCTGCAGGGGATCGCGACCAACGGCTTCTTCGTATTCGCGCCGTTCCCGATCACAGATGCATTCGCCAGCTTCCTCACTGGGCAGCCCGTGGTCTTTCTGCAAGGCATCGGCGATTTCTCGCGCGGTATTCGCGGCAACAATGGGTACGGGTTCCTGCAGGACACGTATAAGATGACGCCTCATTTCACTGTCAATGCCGGACTGCGTTACGAGTTACCCGAACCCTATACCGAAATTCATAACCGGATGTCGTTGTTTGAGCCGGGAAAGCAGTCGCGGGTTTTACCGGATGCGCCGGTGGGGTTGCTCTATCCGGGCGATCCCGGTGTGCCCGCGGGCTTGATCCCCACCGATATGAAGGCGTTTGCCCCGCGCCTTGGCGTTGCATGGGACCCCAGCCGTAATGGCAAGTTGCTGGTAACTGCGGCGTACGGCATCTTCTATGAGCCTTATTACACGGGCCAAGGTGGACCCTTGCAGGCGCCGATCAGCGCGCCTCCCTTCCTGGGAACGCCGCAAGTAAGCTTGCCGGACTTCGCGGATCCGTTCCATGGCAATCCTCCGGCCCCAGGGACGTTCTCCCCTTCACTCACGAACCTGACTCTGTCGCCCACCTTGAAACTCCCTTACACCCAGGATTGGGACTTGAATGTGCAACAAGCGTTCGGGTCCGATTGGCTGTTTGAGATCGGATACGTTGGTACCAAGGGCACGCGCTTGCCGCGCTTTATTGAAGGGAATCCAGCGGTATTCGTTCCCGGATATGTGGACGGCCAGCCGATTTCGAATTCGAGCAATGCCGATCAACGGCGGCTCTATTCCGGCTGCACGCTCGCCGATTCGCCGAGCAGTTGCGTGTTTTCCTCGACCGGCGAGATCGCGGGCATCGCCAACTCGGAATACAATGCGATGGAAGCGTCGATGCGTAAACGCTTGAACCACGGTATGGCTTTCCTCCTGTCGTACACGTGGTCGAAGGTGATCGACGACGTTTCGTCGTTTAACATCACCGGATCGGCGGCGAAGCCAGTCGCGGGCGAAAATGATCTCGCCCAGGATCCCTTCAACCTGGGAGCAGAGCGTGGCCCCTCGCTGTTCGACGCGCGCAGCCGATTCGTTGGAAGCTATGAATGGGAGCTTCCGTTCTGGACTCAGGGGCATAACTGGTACCAGTGGGCACTGGGTGGTTGGCAGTTGAATGGGATTGCCACACTGATGAGCGGCACGCCGTTCACCGTCTTCGACTCAAACGACGTTTCGGCCCAAGGCAGCGCGCCGGAGATCACTGGATTCTCCGCGCAGCGGCCCAATCTCATCGGCAACCCGAACAACGGGCCGCGCTCGGTGGGCGCCTGGCTCAACGGCAGCGCTTTCCAGCGGCTTGATCCCACAGCCAACGCCGGCCAGTTCGGCAGCGAAGGCCGCAACGTCAATCTCGGCCCTGCTTATGCCGACTGGGACTTGGCAGCGCTTAAGAATTTCAAGGTGACAGAATCAACACGGTTGCAGTTCCGCGCGGAGTTGTTTGACTTCCTGAACCGCACAAATTTCCGGCTGCCCGACAGTGACATCAGTTCGCCGACGTTCAACCACATCCTAGAGGCGGAGTCTCCGCGCCAGGTGCAGTTCGCGTTGAAGTTCATGTTTTAGCGGATCCGAACAAATACGGGTGGTTCCGGGGGTTCGTTGACGTTGCAGTGTGCCAAGCGAGTCGAGGTCTGAGATATGAGTTCAGAAGTTTCATCCGATGTGGGCCAGGTAAAGGCGCTCGACCGTCGCCGAGTAGCGCCGTCTTCCACCAATCTGCCTCTGGCGGCTGCCGGCACTGCAAGTGGGGAAGTCCGTGCGTTGCTGGCGCGATACCGCGAGCGCTTTGGCCGAACGGATCTTCCCGGGATTGTGCTGTGCTTTGCCACGTGTCCGGCGCTCCTCAAGGGGATGTTGGAAATCGCAGAGGGTCTGCTGTTCGGCGATAGCCTTCTGAGCCGCCGGCACAAGGAGATGATTGCCACCTATGTCTCGTGGCAGAACGCATGTCCCTACTGTGCCGACAGTCACGCGGCTTCGCTTGCATCGGAGGGCGGGACCAGCGAAATGATTTGCGCTCTGCAGGACCGAGATCTCAATGTTCAACTGTTCACGAGCGCGGAGCTGGCTCTGCTGACGTTCGCTGGAAAGGTAAACGCAGATTCTGCGGACGTCACCCGCGCTGATGTGGAAGCAGCGATGCGCGCGGGCTGGACAGAAGCTCAAGTAGCCGAGGCGGTACATATCGCAGCCCTCTTCGCTGCCTTCAACCGCGTCGCCAACGGCTTTGGGCTACCTTCTCCTTATCCCGACGGTTTGTGAGACCAGGTATGACCGGACCCACAATGGCTCGAAGACTTGGCAAAGAATGAAAACAAATCCCCATCCTATAGACCAAGAGAGCTCGATTGGATATCCCGGCTGGGGTGTACTCGGCGCCGCGTTTGCTGGCGTCATGGTGAGCTTTGCTCCGATTGTCCCTTACACTTTCAGCTTATTCCTGGATCCGTTGCATGCGGCCTTTGGTTGGAAGCGTGAAGCAATGGGTGGTGCATTTGCGCTCGCAGCGATCACGGTGGCACTCGTCTCGCCGCTCATTGGAATCTTGCTTGATCGCTTCCCGCCGCGCCGCATTATCCTCCCCGGGATTCTGGTCTTCGCCGCCGGGCTAGCCGCGCTCAGCCGATTGTCGCCGCATATCCTTCAGTTCTATGTCACGTTTTTTGTAATCGGCCTGGTGGCCAATGCTACCGCGCAATTTGCGTACACACGCACGATTCTTACCTGGTTCACGAGCTACAGAGGACTGGCCCTAGCGTTGTTACTCACCGGAAGCGGCATCGGATCCATTCTGATTCCGCCACTAACGGAATGGATGATTCAGCATCACGGATGGCGCAGCGGGTTTCTCCTTTTAGGCGGCATCGCGACCCTGGGCTTTCCTTTCACCGCTTTGCTAGTACGCAACCGCCCGGAGGCTGCGATCGTTCGTTCTGAACACCACTCCGACGCCAGCATGACGGTCGCAGCCGCGTTGCGGACGGCGGCGTTCTGGATTCTCGCGTTCATCACCATTCTTTCCGCATTCAGTGAGAACGGTCTGGTGACGAACCTTGCCTCCATCCTGACCCAACACGGGGTCCTTGCCGGCACTGCAGCTCTCGCTTTGTCGGTCCGCGGAGGAGCAGGGATCGTTGGCCGCCTGGGCATTGGCTACGCAATCGATCGCGTCTCTCCGGAGCGCATTCAGTCACTTGTTCTGGCCTTGGCCGCTGCGGGCACTCTGATTATTGCTTTTGCAGGCGCTGCGTGGCCGGCCATTTTAGGAGCGGCGATTCTTGGTGTCGGCCTGGGCAGTGAAGCCGACGTGGGGCCATACCTACTCGCGCGCTATTTCGGCCGCCGGCATTTCTCAGTGCTTTACGGTCTTACCTGGACCGCATATGCCGTCGGCGGCGCGACTGGCCCACTCTGGATTGGGCACCTTTATGATCGCGCGGGCGCTTATCTGCCGCGATTCATCGTCTATCTCGCGGCAGTGGCATTTGCAGCGGTGATTCTCAGCTTCTTCCTGAAATCAAACAAAGAGAGCATTAGGTCTAAACGAGAAATGACCGCAAACGCGGTCGTCCCACTCGATGGCTAGGCAACCGGAAGCCGATCAGCCTTGGCTTCCGGCAAACCCCAGAAGTGCTCCCAGGAGCGCGTAAGCGATGAAAAGCATAGCGAGGCGGTCTACAAAACTAGGAACGTGCCGGAAAAACCCGAAGAGCACCACAGCAACTCCACCCAGGAGTAAAGTCCATTCGCGTGCAGTGCCAAAGGTTGTTGTCTCACGATGAACATCTGATCCATTCAGTACGATCTCTGGCAGTAAAAGGCGCATCGAGATGAGGACCACCAACGACCCGAGAGCAACGGTGAGGATGTGCGAGGTTCTTGAGGGGCTATTGCTGTTGAGTTTATTTGTTCGAATCCGGAAGTATCTTTACACCTCAGGGATAAAACTAGACTCGTAACCAACATCCATTTTCTGACCTGCTGGATTCCCGAGGCGTTCCGCCACGGAATCATCTTTCCGATTGCGATCCCCACAATCGAATCTCTAATCACGCCAAACGCCGCTAATTGAGCGTTGTAGGCGTGTGGGTTCGAGTTCCTGGCGAATCACCGCCAACCCGTGAGTGTCGTGAGTTATAGAAAGGTACTGCCGGGTACGCCACCAACCAGGCACAGCCTCAATCCAAGGCCCCGCGGAGTTCCAGAGAAGCGGTCACGGCTTCGGTCTAGAGAGGTATTGGCCAATATCAGCCCACTGCGTGCTAATCTGAGCGCGCATTCTATCCGAGGTCGCCATGCGTTACAACCGTTCGGTTCCGCCCTGTCCAGTTATTCCTGTCCTCTTCTACCCGGATCCCAGCGTGGCGGCGGAATGGCTCGGCAAGGCATTCGGTTTTACTGTTCGGTTACGTATCGCCAATCACAGAATTCAAATGCGCGCCGGTGAGGGCTGCTTTACGATCGCCGAGGGCATCATCGTTCCCAACCATTCCATCCTTGTGCAGGTACGTGTCGAGGACGTGTCCAGGCATTGCGAGCTTGCCCGACAGGCAGGCGCCAGAATCCTGACGGAGCCGAAGGATCACATCTATGGCGAGCGTCAGTACAACGCGGAAGACTTCTACGGCCACAGATGGGACTTCACTGAGACGCTAGGAGACGTAGATCCGGGGAGCTGGGGCGGCATCTCGGTCAACCTCTGACCCTCGTTTATATACTCAAGCTGTTTTATTTGGCGCGTAAAGTCTCTCAGCTAACGGATTACCACCGAAGCGCCTACCTATGCAGCGACCCGCGTTGCGGTCGTATCACCGGGCGCCACGAGCGCTTAGGGCGGCCCGCCCGCCCCATTGGCCTGTTTCATGGCGTCAATGGCATCGATTCTCTGCTGAAGCTTCCGCGATTTCCGATAGCTTAGCCAAACAGAAAGGGTGGCAAGAATGGAAACCGTAAGAAGATTGATTACGCGAGGGGCGGCGTTGCTACCGCGCAGGGGTTCCCACATTGCTAAAAACAAACCCGCATACAGGGCAAGCAGCCGCGACCACAGCCATCCGCCGCGATTAAACTCGCGCTGCCGGACGAGCTCAGCTCGATAGACTTCTATGCAGCTTGTCTGTCCAGCGGCATCTGAATTCGCCAGCGCCTTTTGACGGTCACGGTTGTAAAGCCAGACCTGACCGACCCAGAAACTCATCCCGAGAACGATCAGCAACAAGCCAACTCGCGTAATGATTGCCTGTGCAGTAAAGATAAGCCAATATGCAAACCAGATAGCGATGCCAGGACACAAGGTATAAACAATAATCTTCACATCACGCGACTTGGCCTGGGATCGCGAGAGCCTCTTCTGAATCTCATCAGGCTCCATCGAGAACGACGAGTTGCTCTGTCTCTGCCACAATGCCCGAAGGACATCGGGGCCGTTATCGGTAGTCATGATTGTCTCCGTTCAAAAAAACGTTCTGCGAGAATCCGCTTGATGCGATGGATTTTTGTTGCGGCATAACCAGGCGAGATTCCCACGATCTCACCAATGGAGGCTGCATCCAGGTCTTCGAGATAGAGCGTGATGATTTGACGATCCGCAGGATTCAGACGCTGGATCAATGCGTAGAGCTGGTCCAAAAGCTGTTGGGATTCGACGGCTGCCGCTGACGAACCAGACACCACCGGCTGTTCGCTTTCTTCCAGTTCCTCGATGCTCAGCAGGCTGATCTTTTTCGCTCTCCGGCCGCGGCAGATATGCGTAACTGCAATGTTGTGCGCAACACGATAGGCCCAGGTTCGCAAGGAGCAGCGCTCATCGAATCCAGCAAAGCTGCGCCAAAGCGCGATATGAATTTCCTGCAGAAGATCGCGACGATCTTCGGGGCCGGCTTCATAGGAGCGCGCTAACCTCTCCAAAGCTGCGCCATACTCATTCACCGCTCTGCGATACAAATCATTCTGTGCGGACATCGTAAAGGGGTCTCTATTTAAGGTAGTCATCGGGCTGACGGTTTTCTTACAGCGCGCAAGAGATAATTGTTACGGTGGCGCAGCCTGCCAAGAGATTCGTTTATGCAGTGCCATCATAGAACGCGGGTATGAATGCTATCCGGATCAATAGTGACAAAACGGGCTTCTCGTTAGCGATGGATCTGGATTGACGCAAAATCGCCAATGCAGCGATCGAGCAACCGGTGCTCGACTTCCCCGTTCCGGTCGAATAACCGCCCAGGAGGGGTCCTGACAGCTGTGTTATTCATGTTGGATGGGTCGAGGACAAGGCTGAAACGATGCAAGTTCCCTACGCGAAGAAGTGGCAGAAAGAAACGGCCAGGCTGCGCAAAATCGCGCTCGATTGCTATCTGACCGAAGAACTCAAGTGGGGCAAACCGTGCTTCACCTTCCTGAAGAAGAACGTGGCGATTGTCATCCCACTCAAGGAGTCGTGCGCGCTCTCGTTCTTCAAAGGCGCGCTGCTCAAGGACCCGAAGCACGTCCTCGAAAGAATCGGAGAGCATACGCAGGCCGGGCGATGGATTAAGTTCACCTCGCTCAGAGGGATCACGGCCCTGCAGTCGACCCTGAGGGACTACCTCTACGAAGCCATCGCATTGGAGGAGTCCGGGAAGAAGGTCGCGCTCAAGAAATCTTCAGAGTACGCAATTCCTGAGGAGTTGCAGACGAGGCTGGATGACAACCCCGTTCTTAGGGCGGCATTCGAAGCGCTCACGCCGGGTCGGAGGAAGTCATACATCTTCCACATCTCAAGCGCGAAGCAGGCAAAAACCAAAGAAGCGCGGGCTGAGAAGTGCGTGCCGATGATCCTGAGCGGGCGAGGGTTCAACGAGTTGCCGGACTGAGGCCCATTCGAGCGGAACGAGTCTCGACTGCGCGACAAGCGTGGCAACATCCCCGATGGCACGTGGTAGCGCATGGGCACGCGTTCTGGCCGTATCACCGGCAATCCGGAAGTAATCTGGAATACCTGGGTTCAAGCCGGGTTTTGGGTAACTTGCCGTACCCAATCGAACTGCGGGTCAGGGATCCCGGCGCGGGCCGGATAGCAGTATCGCTACGGGCGCTGCTGGGCGGATGGCGTCTGCCGTGGATAGGCTTTCTCGACTGCGTCTTTCATTTGTTTAAATAGCGGCTTGCCTGGGTTGAAGCAAAGAGCACGCCAGGGAGCGTATCACGGAGTCCCTCTCTTTCGGTTGTCCGTGCCGATCGAAACGGAGCAGCAAGGACGCCCAACGGTGACCTCCAGCAGGATACTCTTATTCTTAAATCCGTTCGTTCCGCGCCTCAGCCGGAAACAGCCGCCGCCCGGAATCGAAGAGCGGCCGCATTTGGGCATAACAATGCATGCCAGCTTCCAGATTGCATCAGTTTCAGTCGACGGAGGCTGGCTCCGGACGAGCGCCGCATCTATGATGAGGAGGCAATTGCAAATCGGCTGGGGGCGCGTACACAATGCTTCGGAACACGGGGTCGCTGAGAGTCCTTGTCGTCGGCTGCGGAAACATGGGTGCATCGCATGCACGCGCGTTTCACACCATGCGCGGAGTGGAGATTGTCGGCTTGGTATCGCGGGGCAAAAGCAAACACCACCTTGCCACGAGCCTCTCGCTCCAGGTGCCCCTGTTCGACGATGTGGGCATTGCGCTGGCCAGTCTCGCACCCGACGCGGTCTGCATCTCGACCTATCCAGATACACATGAAGCTTTCACGCTTGCCGCGGTCGAAGCCGGGTGTCATGTCTTTGTGGAGAAGCCGCTGGCCCCCGACACAGATGGCGCCCGTCGCATGGTTGAGGCGGCACAGCGCGCGGGCAGGAAGCTCGTCGTCGGATATATTCTGCGCCACCATCCGACGTGGCAGAAGTTCATCGGCATCGCGCGAACGCTGGGGAGTCCCCTGGTGATGCGCATGAATCTTAACCAGCAGAGTTCCGGCCCGGAGTGGCAGGTGCACCGTGGCCTGCTGGCGTCCGCTTCGCCCATCGTCGACTGCGGCGTGCACTATGTGGACGTTATGTGCCAAATGGTCGCAGCCAGGCCGCTGCGAGTTTCTGCCATCGGGGCCTGCCTCGACCCAAGCCTCCCCGACAGCCGCTGTAACTACGGCCAACTGCAGATCGTCTTCAGCGATGGTTCGGTGGGCTGGTACGAGGCCGGATGGGGACCGATGATGAGCGAGACCGCATTCTTCGTCAAAGACGTGATCGGGCCTCGCGGCGCGGTATCGATCCAGAGCATTCACTCCGACTCGAACGGCGCGTCGGCCAAGGTGGAAGGCCACGTCCGCTCCAATGCCATTCGTGTGCATCATGCGGAGCTGACGCCATCCGGTAGCTTTGTCCGCCCTGACGAATGGCTAACGCAGGCTGACGAGCCCGATCACGGTGAGCTCTGCCGGCGCGAACAGGAGTTCTTCGTGCGGGCTATTCGTGAGCAACTCGACCTGACCTCGCACCTGGAGGATAGTCTCGCGAGCCTGTCGATCGTGCTCGCCGCCGACCAAGCCATGCGAACCGGACAGTCGGTCGATCTCTCCGGCTGTGAATTCTCCCTTCATCCCACCGGCACCTGACAAACGAAGGGCACGGCTTGAGAGGCTGCGGAAAAACTCGCCGTTGGGTAGGAAAGCCGTACCTCAGGGGCTAAAGCCCAGCGTATTTTCAATCACTTACGGCACGACTAAAGTCGTGCCCTGATACAAAGCATGAGTTTTTCCGCAGCCTCTTGAGCCGTGCCGTAAAGGATTTGCGCGCTTGACGGCTTTAGCCGCCGAGGTAGGCTTTTCGAGACCTACCGGGCAAAGTCATGTCTTTTCGCTTTTGAGTTCTCCATAGAAGATTGGAAAGACGTACCTCAGGGGCTAAAGCCCTGATCATTTTGGGTTCATAGCGGCACGACTGAAAAGTCGTGCCCTGATACAAAACCTAGTTTTTCCGCAGCCTGTGAAGTCGTGCCCTGATACAGGGCAAAACCCAAAACTGAAGCTCGATAAATCATACCCCGGGCTCGAGAAAATGTAGAAACTCCAGGGCACGGCTTAAAGCCGTGCCTATCGTTCATCAACGCAACTCGAAAACTGGTTGCCAGTTAGGCAGCACCCGATAAACAGCAGGAACCCGATTTTATTCGCCCAAGCTCTCGTCAAAAGCAATCAACAAGTTACATCATCAGAAAACAACTTCATCCGCTAATTTGGACAGCCCTGATAAATGTGGCTAAGTTGTAGGCTGTAATTTGGGCACTTCGTTACTGTGGGAGGGATACCGGTCATGTCCAAACGCAAACGGTTCCTGTTCGCAATGTTGTGCACGATCGTTGCCTTGGCGGCGGCCGGAAGGGTCGGCGTTCACAAGACGAAATTTGATGTGCCGAAGCCGAATACGTGGTCGCGCGCTCCGGTACCTGCCGCTGCTGCAGTGCCCTGGTACGACAGCCGGCTGGCTAACACCCCAGGTCGATGGCTCAAGAAATTCCCCACGAAAAGCGATTTGCAGCCGGCGTTTTTTCTTCCCATTCAATTCAAGAACCCCCAGGATTTGGGCGTTGGAAAGTTGCTGGTGGCGAGCCGCAGCCTCGGCGACCCGGATTTCGCAGGAACAGTGGTCCTCCTGGTTCGCTACGATGAAAAAGGCGTAGTTGGACTGATTCTCAACCGGCGCACCGATCTCCCGCTTTCTCGGGTTCTTGATCTCGATGCCGCGAAAGACCGCTCCGACCCAGTCTATCTCGGGGGCCCTGTGGGGCCTTCCGCCGTGCTCGCATTGTTTGAGTCCTCGGCCAAGATGGAAAAGGCTGAGAACATCTTCGGTGGGGTTTATCTGATTTCCGACAAGGCGCTCTTCGAACAAACAATTTCGGCGCGGCCTGACCCTGGCGTTTTTCACGTTTACTTGGGATACGCCGGATGGACGCAAGATCAATTGCGGACTGAAATGCAATTGGGCGCGTGGTTCGTTTTTCCGGCAGACGCCGCCACAGTATTCAGTTCGAATCCGGATTCTCTGTGGTTGCAGATGATTAAGAAGACAGAGTTGCAATTGGCGAAGACTGAGCCGTTTGGAGCCCTCTGCCTTGCAGGGCTTCCGTCACTGTAGCCACGCTGCTTGAACAGCAAAGATGACTCGTTCGAAACTGTCCCCGTTCAGCGGGTTATCGAGCCCGGCGGCGCATCCCCGGAACTGTGCCCTAAGAATTTCCCGACACTATGAACCGACGTTCCCAACGCGTGCTTCACATTGCCGTAGGTCTTATCCAGGGCGTATCCCGTTGCATCTCCCGCGTTCGAGATTGCCGTATCCGTATTCTGGTTGCTGACCAAGAGGGCATCTATTGTCGAATCGCTCGCCGCAATCGTGGACTGTACCGGCCGTTTCGCAGGGTTGACCCATGCGATATCAGACTCCGGGAGGCTCTCAAGCCTCGTGAGAGCAGGAGGTTGAAAATCCGTCCTTATCATTTTGGCCGTCAGCGGCCACCGCGAAGATGAAATCCAAAGGGCGCCATTCATTGGCATGCCGATCTCGCCCAGATTTACTATCCTGCCGGCCGGGAGAGGAGCCATTTTCTCGCAGACGTCTCCTCCGCAGCCGCGGCGGCATAGCTCCTCGTTCAAGAAAGAGGCGTGTTTTCCCGCAGAAATCCAAACGGTCGCTCCGTGGTCTTGCGCGCGGAGAGTAGACGCCCTCGAAATCTGGCTCGCGTCGCACACCGTGTCTTCGTGCGCAGCAGCATACCAATAGATGGCCTTCCATTTGCTTGAGACCGGGTCAGTGCCACTACGTCTTATCAAGACGGAAACGTGTTCTGTGTCCAGTGCATGGCCCATGCGCCCACAGTCTTTCTTCCAAAGGTGGTAGTAGTGAATTTCAACCATGGGCTTCGTGATATCCCCAAACTTTTTGGGGAAGACCTGGCCATAAATCGTTGCATCTTCTGCCTGTACTATTGGGTTCGGGCTTTCGGGCGCGAATTGAGCTGGCACGCCGGAGCAGTCTCCCTGACTGATCATGAATAGGGGTTTGAATTGTATGAGGAGGGCCTGTTCGAGAGCATCGCTCAACCCATCATGGTCAGAATCAACGGGTAAATGCTGGCTATCATGTTCAAACGTCGTAGGCTGGGCTCTTCGATCTGCCCCCAACAGAGTCAACAATATCGCACTTGAGCACAGTAGTCTCCGCATAACGAGATGCTACTCCATTGCGAGCGAGCCTCGGTAAATACTCTCGAGGCGTCAGCGGAGGGAAGCTCCGGAAGGGAACCTCCTATTAAGAACAACTCTCCCGATTTCGGCTTTCGCCGCGAGGTTCCCCAGCCCCTTTTACAATCATTCTCGTTCGAAAAACGAGGACGTGCCCGCAAAGTC
The DNA here is from genome assembly GCA_963750415.1 of uncultured Acidobacteriaceae bacterium. Lineage (GTDB taxonomy): Bacteria > Acidobacteriota > Terriglobia > Terriglobales > Acidobacteriaceae > PALSA-350. The sequence continues at coordinate 157,430 of CAVVQX010000011.1, read as the reverse complement.
TTATGGCTGTGAGCAACTTGGCTGATAATTGTCTGGGATTCCGGTTACAAAGACGTCGAGCTTCCACTGCAGAAGATTGTTCCCATCGGCGAACGGCTGCAGTTCGAGCTGCAGAAGCGAGCTGTTCAACGCGTTCAATCACCCGCACCAGTTATTTGACGGCTCCAGGGAGAGATAAGAGAGATGGGAATCGAAATGACCAGAAGACAGGCAGCGCTGCTATTAGCCGAAGCTATGGTAGGCGTGCCCATGATGGCCTCGGGCGTCGGTGCTTCAGGCGCAGAAACTGCGCCAGCGGCAGGCGATAAGCCGGCTGTTCCCGGTGCCCAGCCGGCGGCACCCGTCTATATCGTGCTTTGGTTTGATACTGAGGATTACATACTGCCTGCCAGCGATGACGCGGCATTGCGCATCGCAGACTTCCTCACCCAGCAAGGGGTTCGCGCTACATTCAAGGTGGTGGGTGAGAAGGCGCGTGTGCTCGAACGGCGCCAGCGCACAGACGTGATTGCCGCGCTCGCTCGCCATGAAATCGGCTACCACTCGAACACCCACAGTCAGCAGCCGACACCGGCTGTGTACGAGTCAGTGCTCGATTGGGAATCTGGCCAGGAGGAGTTCAATCGCCGCGAGCGGCCTGGTTTTGACGATCTCACTCGCATATTCGGCAGGCCACCCAGCTGTTATGGCCAGCCGGGGGTTAGTTGGGCGCCGCAATCGTATCCGGCATTAAAGAAATGGGGTGTGAATGTATACCTCGATGACGGCGAGCAAGTACAACTTGATGGCAAGCCGTTTTGGTACGGCGGCCTGCTGAACATTTTTCACATCGATGCGGGGCGGCAACTTGAGCAGAATAACGATTGGTCGAACCTGGAGCCGGCCAAAGCAAATTTCAAAACCTTATATACCCAGATGAGCGCTCAGCCACCGGGTGGTATTGTGAGCTTCATGTTTCACCCCACGCAGCTGATATCCCAGGTCTTCTGGGATGCGGTGAACTTTGCCCAGGGAGCAAACCCGGCTCGTTCGGAATGGAAGATGCAACCGGAGTGCAGCCCAGCGCAACGTGAACGTGCCTTCCAATACTTCGAAGGCCTGATTAGTTATGCAAAATCGTTCCCGGGCGTACGCTTCGTGACGGCGTCGGAGGCATATGTAATCTGCCGGGATAGGGCCCAGGGCCGGGCGTTTAGCACCCGGGAGCTCGCCCAGGTGGCTGGCCAGGTAAAGCCGGGTATAACGTTCCAGGTTTCCGGCGACTATTCTCTGTCGGCCAGCGATACGTTTTATCTACTCAATAGCCTTGTGTCTCGCTATGCAAGCAATGGGACTATTGGAGAAGTGACGCTTGCCGGCACTCTCTATGGCCCTACCTCACAGGCATACGGTTTGACGATGCCGGCGGGTGCGACAAAGATAGGATGGAGTCAGTTCTCGCGAACTTCGATCGATGTAAGCGAGTTTCTTACCAGGCACCGATCCATTCCAAATGCCGTCTGGTTCGGGAGCACCGCAGTGACACCTGAGGCCTATTTGCTGGCGCTGGCAAATGCCACACAGGACCTAGTTTCCGGGGCGCGGCCGCCCGATTCGGTGACGGTTTTGCCCGCGGAGCTAGCGGCTGAGCAATGGGTTGCCAAAGATTCTCCCTCGATCTGGGAGTGGCCCATCTTTCCGCCCAGATTCCACTCCGACCACCTGATGGAACTGGCGCGGCTGCAGGCTTGGACGATCAAACCGGCTATTCTCGAAGACCCACATCGAACGCCGCTTCAGGCGGCGGAAAGCCATGTGCGAAGTATTGCGCAGGAATATAATCATGCCCACGGATGACCCTCATCTCTGGCACCAGACTCGGACCGTACGAGATTCAATCGCCGCTTGGAGCTGGCGGTATGGGCGAGGTGTATCGTGCTTTGGATAGACGGCTCGACCGCATCGTCGCCGTCAAGATTCTTCCCTCTGGTCTTTCCGAAGACCCTGAGGCCAAGGAGCGATTCGAACGAGAAGCGCGCACGATCTCTTCCTTGAACCATCCCAACATCTGCATTCTCCACGACGTGGGTCATCAGGATGGAGTCGACTATCTGGTGATGGAATACCTGGCAGGAGAGACTCTTGCGAGCCGCTTGAACAAGGGAGCTCTTGCATCTGATCAGGTACTCAAGTATGGAATCGAGATTTGCGAGGCGCTCGAGGTTGCTCATCGTACCGGCGTGGTCCATCGCGACCTGAAGCCGGGCAACATCATGCTCACCCAGGCTGGCGTCAAACTGATGGACTTTGGTCTGGCGAAATCCTTGCCCGCGCATGGCTCCGCTGCGGCATATTTTACTGTGACTGGGTCCAGCCCCATCGCTGATTCGCCGCTCACGGGCAAGGGCTTGGTCATCGGGACGTTTCAGTACATGTCGCCGGAGCAAGTGCAGGGAAAAGAGGTAGACGGACGCAGTGACATCTTTTCGCTGGGCGCGGTTCTATATGAAATGGTTACCGGAAAGCGCGCGTTCGAAGGAAAGAGCCAACTGATTGTCGCAGCGGCGATCCTCGAAAATGAGCCGGCAGCGATTGGTTCCGTCAAGCCCATGACATCGGCGGTGTTGGACCACGCGATCGCCGTCTGTCTGGCCAAAAGCCCGGAGAACCGCTGGCAATCTGCGCGCGACCTTGCAATCGAGTTGAAATGGGCCGCCGAATCGGTGGCAAAGGCCGGGATCCTGGCAGCTGGGGACCGACGGAAGGCCGGTCGACAATGGGTTGCCTGGGGCGTTGCGGCCTTGCTAGGTGTGACTGTTGTCTTGACCACGTTCCTGTTTCGAGGCAAGAGGCCATCTGTAATCACGCCGGTGCGCTTTGAGATCCGGCTGCCTGTAGGTGCTCGCACCTTCACTTTCTCGCCCGATGGCCGCAAACTGGCCTTTCTGGCGCCCGGTACAGACGGGCGCGACGTTGTTTGGATTCGTGCTCTTAATTCGCTGGAACCGCACCCGCTGCCCGGCACGGAAAATATCCTTGTCCCGGTCTTCTGGTCGCCGGATAGCCGGTTCATTGCATTTCAATCGGGAAGCAAGCTGAAGAAGATCGACATTTCCGGCGGGCCTCCGCAAGATATCTGCGATGCCTTCGCCGGGGTCTTTGGCGGCGGGTGGAACAGGGAAGGCACAATTATTTTCGGCACCGGCGGAAATGGCATTATGCAGGTTCCGGCTGCGGGCGGCGTCCCCGCTTTGCTTACAACCACTGAGGGGCGCAACGAAGTCCACACATTTCCATCTTTCCTGCCGGACGGGCAGCATTTTTTTTATCTGAGAGCACCTAACAATCCCGGTATTTATCTCGGGTCACTCAATGTCAAGCCCGAACAACAGAACTCCAGGCGAATACTCTCTACCCCAGTGATGGCGGTCTATGCGGCGTCCGCCGACGCCAGGGTGGGGCACTTGCTTTTTCTGCGTGAGGGCACATTGCTGGCCCAGGCATTCGACGAGAGGATCCTGCAACCGCAGGGTAATCCGATCCCTGTTGCCGAACGGGTCGGGAGCCTTTTCCTTTCCGGATTCTTTTCCGTCGCGCCAGGCGGCGCCTTAGCTTATAGTGCTGGACCGGGAGTGCTTTGGCTTTCTCAACTTACCTGGTTTGACCGGCAGGGTAGAAAGTTGGGCAGCGCCGGGCAGCCCGGAACTTATTCATACGCCGATTTTGCATTGTCGCCCGATGGAACGCGACTGGCCGCTTCCAAGGTCGACCCGAGGATGGGACAGGGCGAAACGGGCATCTGGCTTCTTGATTTGCTTCGGGGTGTGAGCACCCGCTTAACATTCGATTTGTCCCCGGATTCCGCTGCGGTCTGGTCGCCGGACGGGAGCCGAGTGGCCTTTGCTGCTTATCGTGCCGGCGGGTATGGGATCTATCAGAAGGCTACCAATGGCGCCGGGAAGGAGCAGGAGTTGGTCCGTGCAACGGGTGACCCGAGGTTCCCGGACGATTGGTCGCGTGACGGGCGATTCCTGCTCTTCACCCAGCGGGACCCTCGAACTCATGGCGATTTATGGGTCTTGCCTGTGGCGGGCGATGGAACAGCGTCTGGGACAGCCACACCTTTTGCAAATACGGAGTACAGCGAAGGACAAGGCCGATTCTCTCCCAATGCACACTGGATCGCGTATGCGTCGGACGAGTCCGGTAGATCCGAAATCTATATTCAACCTTTTCCGGCGCCCCCGAACGGCGGCAGCAAGACGGCGATCTCCCGTGATGGTGGCAGCCAGCCTCGCTGGCGTCGTGATGGCAAGGAATTGTTCTATGTGTCCTCTGACGGAAAACTGATGGCTGTGGACGTAAGCGAGGGGACCATATTCAACGCCAGCGTTCCTAAAATCTTGTTCCAAGTACCTTTGGCTCAGATCGGCCATCCAGAAGTAAATGACGAGATGGGCAAAGGTAGCTTGCAGGTTCTCGGTTGGGACGTCGCTCCCGATGGCAAGCGTCTCCTTATCGACACCGCGACAAAATCGTCAGAATCCGTCACAGTGCTGCTGAACTGGATCGCGGAGCTGAAGAAGGAATAGTCTCGCGGAGCGGGTTGCGGCTATTGATCTGCGATCTTCAATAAAAAACCCGTAGGCTACCATAAGCGAGCCTGTGCCAACCTGTAGTCGTTCTACTGCGACGGCATACTGGTTCTTGCTATTCCCCTTGTAACGGCGAATTATGACAAGCCAGCGTACTTTTGCGGGCCGGCCATGGGCCCAATCTTCATCAGCACCAGGGTCATGTCATCGTGCTGCGGCGCTCCGGCAGCGAATTTGTCCGCTGCATCGAGCAGACAGTCCACAATTTGCTGTGCGGGAAGATGCGCGCAACTCGCGGCTTTCGCAATCATGCGATCCTCGCCCCATTCTTCATCTTCACGGTTCATTGCTTCACTGATGCCGTCAGTGTAGCCGATCAGAACATCTCCAGGCTCCATGGTGAGTACGCTTTGTTGATAACAGGCTTCAACCAGGAGTCCAACAACGGGACCCCCTTCTTCGAGACGAAGGATTTCGCAAGTTCCGTTCGCGACTGCCTGGTTCGGTGCGGTTTGGACAACGCGGATGCCCGATGCATCACTCACCGCAGGTCCCTCGCCTTCGCGCCGACACGATGCCTGGCCTACTAAGTCTGCCGGCGCACCTTGCGTGACCGCAACAGCCGTGGGGCGCAGGATCACGGGCGCATTGTGGCCCGCATTGACATAAGTCAGCTGGCGTGTCGCCGGATCATAATGCGCAAAGAAGAAGGTCGCATAACGGTTGGAATCGGAAGAGTCGTAAAGCAGCAAGTTCACATTGCGGACGAGGTGGGCCAGATCGAACCCGGTCAATGTCTGTCCACGGAGCGAGGCACGCAGACTGGCCATGAGCAGAGCGGCAGAGATGCCTTTGCCGGAGACATCTCCGATAGCAATGCCAAGTCGGGAAGACGTTTCCGGGGTGCCGTCACGCGCGCGGTCGACGGCGATGAAATCGTAGTAATCGCCGCCAATTCCCAGTGCGGGACGGCAATGCCCAGCGATTTCCACCCCACGAACAGATGGGGATACCTGCGGAAACAGGCGCCGCTGTACTTCCCGGGCGATTTCCATCTCGCGGTTGGCACGCTCGCGGACCACGGCCTCTGCGGCCAGTGTGGAAAAGAGGCGGCTGTTCTCGATGGCGAGGCCGGTCTGAGTGGCCACGGAACGAAGCAATGCCAAGTCACTACGTGAATAAGGAGCTTCGCTGCGCTTCGGTCCCAGAGCTATGACGCCTACCAGATCCTTACGGCCAGGTAACGGCAGCAGGACTTCGGCGGAAAGGCGTTTGAGGACCTCTTGCTCATCATCGCTGGCAAGCATCAGCCAACCGTCCGGATTGTCGTAGTACACGGTGAGCGGGATTTTCTCGCTGCGCAACTTTCTGATGGCAAGAGAAGTGGCCGGCAGGGACACACTCTGGTCGACTGCCGCACCGATAGACTGCTCCAGGCAATATCCGCCGGCGCATTGCAGCAGAACGCCGATCTGCGAGACGTGCAGAGTATCAGCGATGCGGCGGGTGATGGTTTCCAACAATGGGCGAGTTTCGGTGAACCGGCCGGCCTGCTCAGAAAGCTCGCTGAGGACCTGCTCGGTGGAGTAAACCTCGCGGAAGAACTTGCGGTCGATCCACGCAGAAAGCCGCTCTTTGCCGCCGAACTGCATCGCCAGGAACAGCAGAGTAAGGACGACGGCCCATGTGAGTGCGGTGTCGGAATGCTGGGGATGGTTCACCAGCTGGTAAAGCGTAACCCCGAGAAGCGTTAGAAGGACCACGCGGCCGGCCTTGAGGGTGCCGCGCGCGAGCGCGTATTGCGTGCCCTGGCGCAGCAGGATGCGAACATCCATGGCACGTTGCACGATAATGACGTAGGCCATGGACAGCGGAAAGAAGATGAATAGAATGAAACAGGTCCAGAAGTACCAACCCGGGACAGCATCTTGTAGTGTGCGGTTGCGAATCTGGCCAATCACGACGCCAATGAACATCGGCGTCAGCCCGATCCCCGCTCCCCAAACAAGGATACCCAGCCGCCGCTTCGCGTCGCGCGTGGAGGCAGTGAAGTATTTCGGGAACAAGGTAATGAAAAAAAGGCTGATACAAATAACCGCGATTGCCGATTCGGTCCGGTGATCCAAGGTATCAAGCCAGCGTGGGATCCAGGATGAGATTTGGAAATCGACGTTTCGGCCTAAATTGATGATCACATCCAGGGCCGCGAACGCGAGCGACGGCGCAATGAGAATCCACTTGGCCCAGGGATATCGACTCTCGAGACGCACCGGTTCGGGGAAGTAGATGCCGAAGAGCAGCATGCTGACGAAGAATGCAATGAAGGCCAGGTCAGAATAGATAACCATGAAGGGAAGGGCCGGCCCGTTCCAGTAGCTCGCATTAACGAAGAAGCATTGAACGAATCCGAAGATACCGAGCACATACCAGGCGTTCGGATTGCGGGGCCTTGCCCCAACTACCCACAGTCCGATCAGAAGACAGAACCCGGGGAAAACTGCCTGCAGGGTGAGAATAAAGAGCCTGAATGACAATGGCAGCTTGCCGCCGGTGACCTGCGGGCTTAGCGGAAACTGTATGCTGCTGCGGCTGCCATCTTTTCGTTCGATCAGCAGGGTCATCGGGTCGCCGGGCCGGCTGGCGTTTGTCTGCTGCAGAAGCGTGTCGAAGCTGCGCAAGGGATGACCATTTACCTCCAGCACCCGGTCTCCTAGGTGAATCCCTGCCTTCTGCGCCGGATCGGCCGCATGATCGACTTGATTCGACAGACCAAAATACACCGGGGCTGAGGCTCGTTCACTGCCGTGCCAGATGTACTCATACTGGCTCGCAGCGTCGGCGATATAAAACGTTATGGCCGCGGCGGCGACCAGCGCGAACAGAACGTATTGCAGCGTGGCGGGTTTCTTCGGCATTCAAAAGCCTTTGGCCGCAATGGTAGCAGGGGTCACGTCAAGGTGCGCAATTACGCGCGGCACCTGGCATTCATTAGGGGTACGTATCGTCTTGTCTCGCGGTTCGCCTAAAAATCGTCTTCGCGGATGTCTATGCTAGCCGAGTGCAAGTCGGAATTCCTGAAGGAAAAGGGATCACGCCTTCTCCCGAAGCGAGACTCAGGCTGGTTTGGTGACGCAGTATTGCCGGCCCACGTAGCCGGACCGTGGCGGCTCGTCAAGATAGATGAGCTTCCCATTGAAGTCTTTTGCTGCGGTATTTGTGTAACGAATATCCACGATTGTTGCAGTCCCCAATGCCCGCCGGACGATACGCTCAGGCAGACAGTGCATCTGCATCTCGCCGCCAGAGCGCTTGAACCACCCTCTTAAGCGCGAGCGCGGATGCAGAATGTGACGAATGCGCGTCAATAAGGAAGCAAGGTCCGGGATGGCAAACGACTCCTGCACCCCAAAGACCAGCACCCCCCGGGGAGCAAGCACCCGTGTGAACTCGCGCAGGTAGTTCACGGCATAACTCCGCGGCACGTGCTGTAGGACGATATTACTGTAGAGAAAGGAGAAGCTTTCATCTGCGAAGGGCAGCCGCGGCGTCGCACTGAACACATAGCGGCAGTGCCCGTAGTGATTCAAGTTATTGGCCTGTGTAATCATCTCCTGCGAGATATCAATACCGATACACGACTGAAAGCGCCGGGCCAGGGCTTGTGTTAGCCGTCCCACGCCACAGCCGAAGTCCAGAACAGCGCCGCCCCGCTCAGGGTGGATCCCGATGTCCTCCAAATGGTGGAGAACGGTTTCGATCTCAATATCTCCGGTGGCCATGAATTCCGTAATATCCCACCTGCCGCCGGATCTACTCTCGTCGGTAAGAATGGCGGCCAGTGCATCCTTATGCGCGAGGGACTCCCAGTTCCTCTTCAGACCGCTCAACTTACTCATGCGTCATTCTCCAATTCGACCAGTACACCTCGCGCCGGGCGGCAGTGTGTCAGGGGAGTGTCAGCGCTTCGTCACATGAATGTCACGCAGCTTCCTGCCTTGATACGTCGTAACGATTTGCGGCCAAAATTCGGAGGGTTTTTTGCCGTTGGTGATGCCCGTCACAGACAAGCCGCCATGCCAGGCTGCACAATCGATGTGGATTCTTGATAGTTACAGAGTGCTTTGCCAAGGGACGGCGAAATCGGAACGAAACAATTTCGCACTTGTCTCCAGGAAACCCGCTGGGCCTATGATGTCGCGCCGGTTAGCTTGCGTCGAAGTAAGTGTCATAAGGCTATCGAAACCGCCGTGGGTCCAGTAAACGCCGATGTGATCAAGAACAAATCGCCCAAAGGAGAAATTATGTCTACAGCCGTTGCCACCAAACCCGACATGTCCAACAAAATAGCAATTCAATTTCCACAAGTCAGCAACTTCGTGGATGAACTGGATGCACTCAACCGCGAAATAGCCAGGCGTGCCTTTGGTCTCTTTCAACAGCGCGGCCACCATAACGGTTGGGACATGGATGACTGGTTCCGCGCGGAGGCGGAGCTCCTGCGCCCCGTTCCTATCGAAATGACCGAATCAGGGGACAGCTATACGATCCGTGCCGAAGTACCGGGATTCGATGCGAAGCATCTCAACATTCAGGCGGACTCCAATTCCATCTATATTCGCGGCAAGAATGAGCAGCACAAAGAAGAGAGAAAGGGCGGCGAAGTCAAATACAGCGAATTATCCGCCACCGAACTGTGTCGCCGGATTGCCTTGCCCAGCTCGATTAACCCGGAAAAGATTGGCGCCCGGTTGGTGAGCGGCGTCCTGGAGATTACTCTGCCCAAAGCCACGCCACCGAAGACAATTGAAGTCAAGGCGGCTTGACTTGTGGTGGCTGCCGGCTCGAGTTGAAGTAATTCCCCCCGCTCGAGCCGGCGCTGCCTGTTCATCTCAAGGGACAGTCTTGCTACTGTGCAAGCTTATCCAGCCTGGCAGGGTCTAGAATCACCAACGACGGGCCCTGCCGCTCCACGATGCGATTGCGCTCAAACTGATTCAGTATCCGGGTCACCGTCTCGCGTGTGGTACCGGCCATATGGGCAAGCTCCTCATGCGTGAACATCAGAGTGAAGCGAGGCGGAAGCGTACCACTTGCCGGCGGAACAGCCCAATCAAGCAGCAGGCGAGCCAGCCGGCCCGAGGCGGAGCCGGAGAGCGCCAGGCGCCGCGTATCCAGGAACAGCTCATGATATTGGTTGGCGAGCACCTGCGCTGCTTTTCGGCCTACCTCCGGACAGGTTTCAAGAAGCCAGAGCAGATCTCCGCGCCGCACGCCGATAAGTTGCGACGGCTCTAACGTTTCGGCGCTCACCTCATAAGGCAGGTCATTGAGTGCCGCGTTCAGCCCGAGGATGTCTCCCGGTCCGCCGACTCTGATGATCATTCTGCGGCCCTCCCTGGAGGTGCTGAAAAGCTTCACCTGGCCCAGGCGGAGGAGAAAGACGTGCTGGGAGCATTGGCTCTGTTTAAAAATCAGCGCCCGGCTGGGAAAGGCCAGCCGCGTGCCGGTTTCATCGAATCGCCGCAAGACGTTATCGACAGGGTTGTAAGACGTCCTGGGTGATGGTTGCTCGCGAGCAGGGGACTCCATAGGCTATCTCCAGATAGTGGGAGCAAAACCATAGGTGCCTCCAAGGCAAAAAAGGAAAATATTTCGCGGCCGCCACCTGATCTTTTTGCCGCTGCCTTTTACAAGGCTGCCCGCGAGTCTGTTTGGTGGCTGCTCACGGAAGAAAGCCACACCGGTCCGGGCGGCGCTTGCCTGATTCACCGCGACGGTCCGTGGAGTCTGGCCGGAGTGTCCATTCAGCCAGATTTGTCCTCTTTAGCATACATCGATCGAGGGCTGGCGAACTGAGGAGCTGGCCCAATCTCGCCCCAAACCGCAGGCTTTCAGGACTGCTGAGAAGAGGCGAATGCAGGCGGACTTGAGTTATAATGGCGGCGCTCCAGGAAAGGGGAGAAGTGAATGTTAAGAACATTTTCCCAAACGTGTTGCTTTGTGGGGTTGTTTTCAATCGCTGCCTTCGCTGCAAATGCTCAAGAGGTGGTTCATGCCTTGGCAGGGACTGTTACTTCAATCAATTCAACAGACAAAACAATCACCATCAAAACCGATGATGGTTCAGACGGGGTTTTCAAGGATCTGACGAAGTCCAACGCCTCGCTCGACTTTGATAGGAATATCAGAGCTGCCTCGGTCCCCGTTAGCTCCTTTACCGCCAAGGGGGATCCTGTGATCGTCTACTATGTCAGCAACGGCGATCAGCGAACGGCGGTGGCATTACAGGACCTGGGCGGAGGGCCGCTTCAGAAGATCAGTGGATCGGTTTATAAGTTCGACAGGCACCAGCATATATTGACCATCAAAGATGCCGCGGGTACCAGCGAGTCGTTTCGTATTGATCCCAAGACTGTGGCTGAGACAGCCTTCGGAGCGGTGGAAGGGGAGCGGTTCGATCCCGAGAAGGGCGGCCAGGTGAGGGTGACTGCCATCCCGGCAAATGGAAGCGAAGAGGCCCTTTTTATCCGCACCGATTGAGTGGGCTGAAGAGAACGGACGCAATGCTATTCCAAGCGACCGGCCCTGTCACCCACATTGACTGCCTGCTAAGACTCCCCCAGGAATAGCCTGCGTTCCGATGGTGTGTCGTGCTGCGTTTCCGGGCGCTGGAGTTGCCGTAGCCAACGCCGTCGGCGAGGTGTTTTTTGCTGTCGCCACAAATTGACACCAGACAGGCTAAACCTGCACTGCCTTACTTCGGCACCCAGAATGGCTCGCCGGTTTTGACGAGCTGAACGGGAATCTCTGGCGTGAACGACTTGATCCACTGTGCCATTTCAAGCATCCCCGGCTCTTCGGAGACCGAGTGGCCGAGCATGATCCAGCCTTTCGGAATCCCCAGCGTCACGGCGTCGAGCACGTAGGCCGGGCTGTCGAGATAGCCGTCGCTTTCCTGCTGCTCTCCGCTCACGACCACGTCTACATCGGGGTTATTGATGTTCGGCGTCGCGTAGCCCACCCCGAGCTGCACGCGGCTCACCTTTGCCCTGGGATCGCCTACGACCCTCAACGCTTTCACGCCGAGCCGCTTCTGAAACGTGGCGGCCAGCTCGTCGAGCGTCGTCTCCGGCAGCGTGAAATGGTGCGATTGCGTCGCCGTCTCGTACTTGCTCTCGAGTCCGAGCGCCCGCGCACAGCCAACATAGATGAAGTCGGGTCTGTGCGCGTGCATGTGATCGTGCATGCGGAACACGACGACGTTGTGCTCGCGCATGAAATTGACCTTGAGCTTGTAGCTCGGGTCGCCGCTCACGATGGTTACATCGTCGCGGTCGTTCCAATAGGTGTCTTCGTGGGGAACGATCATGTTGCAGCCTGCGTCGACGGCACGCCTGATTACGTCGTAGGAGCAGAACATGGTGGTTGCGATTCCTTTAACCACGGTGTCAGGACCGCCGAACTTGAAGGTGTCGCGGTAAGTCTGATTCCGCCACGGTATGCCGAGATTGGTCTTGATGCGGGCAACGATTTCCCCTGCGGTCACGGGACCGGGTTCGCCTGCGGCAAAGGGACTCATCCGATTGGCCTCCAGTACGGATCGCCGCCAGAAATCCAGGCGGAGGCGACCTCGGGCACAATCGACTTCAGCCACTGCGCGCAGACCTGCATCCCTGGGCCTTCCGAGACGATCCTGCCGACGAGGGTCAGGGCCTTCTTGCCGCCGAGCGCCACCGTGTCGCGCACATACTCGACGGACTCCCACTCGCGCACCTCGCCGGCAATGATCGCGTCCACGACGGGAAGCACCTCCAGCGACGCCGCTATCGGGGTCGATCCCGGCAGCAGGGCAACCTTCCTTACACGCAGTTGCGGATCGCCGACGATGCGCATACCACCGCGGACTTTCAGCGACTTCTTCACCTGCAAGGCGAGCGCGTCAAGCGAGATCTCCGGGATGGAGAGGCGCCTCGGATCGCTGGGGTCGGCGAAGTTCGACCAGCCGAGCACGGCGGCGAGCCCCTGCGCAAACGGATCGGGCGTGCGCAAGCGCCAGTGATCGCTGAACCGCCAGACGACGAGATTATGCTTCCTGATGAAGGCGTCTTTGGCTGAGAATACAGGATCTGAAGCAGGCTGCAGAGTTGACGCGCCAGGCGTACCGTCGCGGCCCGTGGATCCCTGCCCAGGGCCGTGTCTGGCCGGCGGTGTTGGCGAGTCGGCCTTGGCGTAGAACGTCGGCTCGCAGGTCACGATCAGATTCGCGCCCGTCTTCACCGCCTGCCCGAGCACGTCTAAGGACGGAAGCGCCGTGGTTACGATGCCGGTCACGACGGTCGAAGGGTCACCGGCTTTGAACGTGTCAATGGTTTCCGTCTTCCACTCGACGCCGAGGTTCTTTTTGATGCGATCGACGATTTCCTGCGCAGTGACTGCGCCCCCGATCGAGCGTGCCATCAGCGCCAGCGGTGCAGCCGCAACGCCGGTCGCGGTCAGCGTGACGAACTCACGTCGTGAGATCTGGTGCATCGGCTCCTAACTCCTAACCCCGAACCAACGCCGCGTGCCCCACATCTCGCTGGTTTTTCGCGAGATGTGGGATACCACAACTCTCAACCAACCGGCTCAAACAGCCATCAGGTAAACACGGAGCACCGAACTTGTTGTTCCCTCGCTCAAAGAAGGAAACTCTAAAAACACGACAACCGCGGGCTAACGCTTGGTTTCGCCGGCCGGCAGTGCAAACGCGATATAACTCTTGGAGATTTCCGGAGGCAACACGCCGCCGGGCGGCATGTAAGCTCCTTCTGGATACGGCGAGGCCCCGCCGCTCACAGCGAGCAGAATGTATTCCCGTCCGTTCACTTCATATACCGCCGGTACGCCCTGCGATCCGTTGGGCAGGTCTTTGCTGAAGATCAGCTTGCCGGTAGCGCTGTTTAATGCGTAAAGCTTTGAGTCGTTGCCGGCAAACAACACCAGTCCTCCGGCGGTGATCACAAACCCGCTCTTCGGATACGCATTTCCCCGCAACTTGTTGCTTGGGCCCGCTTCGGGAAGGTCGCCATACGGCGTCTGCCATTTGATCTTGCCGGTATTCAGGTCGTAAGCGGTAATGGTGCTCCACGGCGGGGTAATCACATATCGTTCGTTTCCGTAACCGGTCTTGTAGCGAGATGGAGGCCCCTCGACATCTTCAGGGTAAGCGGGCTCAGCCAGCGACCTTACGAAGGCTTGTGCCGCAGCCGAGGGCGCCGAGCCCAGGGGCGCCAGATCGGGCTGCTTCAGAAAGGCCATCAGCTCGTTCATCGATTGTGCCGGCAGCGAAGAGAATGCCGGCATGGTCGCTCTGCCTTTCGCGATCACGTTGCGGGTCGCTTCCGCGCCCAGCCGGCTCACGACGGTGTCGATTTCAGGCCCGCGATCTCCTTTCAGTTCCGGCCCGTGGCAAACCTGGCAGTTTTGTTCATAGACGGCGCGTCCCATTTCCTCGTTAGTCGGAAAACCGGGTCTGCCTCCTCTCGCTGCCGCATTGCGCGGGCGCGATGGAATCAATCCACCCGCATTCGCTGAGGTGGATTCTCCGGCCGGCACCAGCTTGACGATCGACGGCATATCTTTTGATAGAACGTAAACCGTGCCGTTCTTCGCATCCGCGCCGGTGCTGAAGAATAATGCGCCGCCGTTCACGCTCGGAAGGTTTATGGTATCGACCCCGACGGCCGGCGGCGTATAGAAACCGGTTCGCGCTTTTGTGAGACGGTCTCTCCACCAGGGGATTTCTTCCGGCTTCATGAACCCGACGTACATGTCTTTCACGGTCATTCCCTGGCGCCCAAATGGGGGCACAACCGTCGGGAAAGGCTGCGTCTTCGAGGTGACTTCACCCGGTACGTCGCTCGCGGGAACGGGACGCTCCTCGATCGGCCAAAGCGGCTTTCCCGTGACCCGGTCGAACACATAGAGGAAGTCATTCTTCGAGGCGAGCGCCACCGCATCGACTGTCTTGCCGTCGTGCTTCACCGTTACCAGCTGGGGGGCTGCATCCGGGTCGTAGTCCCAGACATCGTGATGAATGGTTTGAAAATGCCAAAGTTGCTTACCCGTGCGTGCTTCCAGTGCCAGGAGACAATCGGCATAAAGATTGTCTCCCGGACGGTCTCCGCCATAGAGTTCGTACTTCGCGGAGGCCACCGGGAAGTAGGCGATTCCACGCCTCTCATCGACCGTGATTTCGCCCCACACATCCACACCGCCCATGTATTTGTAGGCGTCTTTGGGCCAGGTGTCATATCCAAACTCACCCGGACGCGGGATGGTATGGAACACCCACAGAAGCTTGCCGGTGACCACATCGAAGGCGCGAATATCACCCGGGGGAGCCAGGTATCCTTCCCCGGTCGCACTGCCCAGAAGGAGGATGTTCTCAAAGACGCGGCCCGGAGTTCTGGATGAAAGCGGTCTGCTGGCCCGGTCCAGGCCAGTCTTCAGGTCAAGCTTCCCGTGGTCGGCGAAGGAGTCCACAAGCTTGCCTGTCCGCGCATCGATGGCCTGTAGGAAGCCCCCCGAAGACACAAGCAGGCGACGGTCCGTTCGATCCTTGCTCTCCCAGTAGTTCGCACCACGCATGCCCGCGATGCCTCCAAAACGGGAAGGTAGCCCGGCCGCGGCAGTAAAGGGATGGACCCACAATTCCTTGCCCGTGGTCGCATCCACCGCGACCAGCGAACCGTGCCTGGCCGCGAAATAAGCGATGTTGTCGATCACCAGCGGACTGAATGTGTAAGTCGTATCATCCCCGGTCGGATAACTCCAGGCGACTTCCAGTTTGTTCACGTTGCTGGTATTGATCTGCTTCAAATCCGAATAGTGCGAGCTTTCCGGGCCCCCGAGATAATCCTTCCAGGAGATTTCCTGCGCGGATGATGTCAGGCCACTGATGAGCGCAACGAGTAAAAGCGGAAGGAACTTGCTCATGATCATCGATCGCGTTATTACCACGTCTGCTTCCCCTGGGCGGACGCGTGCATTTGACTGCAGAGAATGAGCGCTCGTTTTACGCAAGACATAACGCTCCACGGCGCGCTCCCTGCATGATGTTTGTGGGCCTACCATTTGGTTTTCCCTTCCCTTGGGAGAGTATGCAGCTGGACTCATGGGTATGCTACAAGGCCTCGATCGCATTACGCAATGCACGGAGCGTTCTTCTCTTTTGCTGAACCCGTTAAAAGCGGTGGGGTAGAAATTACGTCGGCCCCCTTCGGGTGGCGCTTCGATTCGGTGTTGTGGCCTGGAGGGGCGCACTGCAGATCCCTCCGCTACGCTTCGCTTCGATCCCACGGCACGCCGGGGCAGGCGGGATGACAAGTTTGTTTGGGGATGGAAGGTTATTGCGGAAGCGCAGACCTCGGCTTGGCTCTCACGCAGGCCGCGGCAGGCGGGATGACAAAGGGGGAGGCTAGCCTCATTCCGTTCGCAACGCTTGCAGGGGCTCAATGCGGGAGGCGCGGCGCGCAGGAAAGTAGGCAGCTGCCAACGCGACAGCACAGAGCAGCAAACTTACGCCGGCGAAGACCGCCGGGTTCGCTGGTGTTGTGGCAAAGAGCAGGGACTCGATCCACTTAGCTAACACGAAAGAGCCGAGCGTTCCCAGTGCTACCCCGGCGAGCGCAAGCCGCAGCGTCCTGGTAAGAACCCCTCGCCGCACGAGCCCGGAGGTCGCGCCCAGCGCCATACGTATACCAATTTCTTTGGTGCGCTGATTTACGGAATAAGAAATCAACGCGTAAATCCCGAGCGCTGCAAGCAACAGGGCGAATCCCGCAAAGCCTGACAGCAGCATTACCAGAAAACGCCGTGGCGACACCACTTTGTCGACCAATCCCTGAAGCGGTTGAAATTCGGTGATTGGGAGATTCGGATCGATCGGCCGTAACGCCGTTCGGATACTCGCGGCCAAGCTAGCTGGCGGCAGTGTGGTGCGCACCACAAGCTTCATCGCGGCGTAGTCCCCGGTTTGACGCATCGGCAGATACATTTCAGATCCACCCAAACTCTCCGGTCCTCCGTGATGGACATCGGCAACTATACCGACGACTCGGCGTCCGCCGTCCTGCGTCACCATCTTTCCGACCGCATTCTGCCCGGGCCACAGAGTGCGCGCCATCGTCTCATTCACCATCGCGACAGGTTCGGTCGACGCTCGATCGCTCTCGGTGAATTCTCTCCCCGACTTCAACCCGACTCCCAGGGCCTGGAAGTATCCATCGCTCACGACGCGAATAAAGGCCTCAGGGTGATGGTTCTTTTCGTAAACCTGTCCCTGGCCCGAGACTTGCCAGGACCTGTCCCCGTCCATCGGCAGCACATCGCTGATGCCGGCTGCCGCGATGCCGGGTACTGACCGGGCGCGATGCAACATATCGTCGATAAATGCGTCCTGCTGCGCGAGACTCGAGAACGGAACACCCGGGTCGATCCTCAACGTGGCTGCGCGCTCCGGTTGAAACCCCAGCTTCACATCGAGCACGCGCAGAAAACTTTGAATCAGCAGCGCCGCGCCCACCAGCAGCACGCAGGCGAGGGCGAACTGTGAGACCGCGAGTCCGTCACGGAACCAGCCATGGCGGCTGCTGCCACTCGACTCGCGACCGGCGTCTTGCAGACCTTCGCGAAGCTTGTACGCCGGGACTTGCAACGCGGGCGCCAGGCCAAAGAGTACGCCCGAAGCGACCGCCGCCAACAAGGTGAAGGCGAGCGTACTTTGATCGACCCGAATGCTTTGCAGAAGAGGAAGGTTGAACGCATTGAGATGCGCCAACCCGCGCGTGCCAGCCACCGTCAGAAGGAGGCCCAGCACGGCACCACAGCACGAGAGGGCCAGGCTCTCGGTGAGCACTTGCCGCAGCAGCCGAAAACGCCCGGCTCCTAGCGCCGCTCGTACCGCCATTTCCCTTTGTCGCGTCCCCATGCGCGCCATTTGCAGATGCGAAAGATTGGCGCAGACAATCAACATGACAACACCCACAGCGCACATCAGCACCAGGAGAGCCGGACGCACTTGCCCGCTCACGTGCTGTTCCAGCGGAACCAGCGTCGGGTGGACCGGATTCCGGTCCGGATGCTCGCTATTCAGACGTTTTGCAAGGACGGTGAACTCAGCCTGGGCACTCTCGATGGTTACGCCGGGCTTCAGCCTTCCGACGATAGCCATCGTGTTTCCAGCGGGTTTCGTATTGTCCGTGAGCGGCCAGGGAATAAAGACATCGATCGGCGTGCCCGGGGCAAAGACGCTGGCGAAGTCGAACGACGGGGGCAGCACACCGATGACCGTTACTGGCTGATTGTTCAATGTCAGCTTCTGTCCCACCACGTTCGGGTCCGCAGCAAACCGTTTGCGCCAAAAGCTGTCACTCAGCAGCATGGCGGGCGGCGCGGAATACTTTCCTCGGCACTCCTCCCTGGTAAACAAACGTCCGATCGCGGGTTCCACTCCCAGCAAGGTGAACAAGTTTCCAGTTACCGCAATGCTGGTAAGACGCTGCGGCTCGCCTGTCCCTGTCAATTCCTTGTCGCCCGCGCTGTAGAACCCGGACCAGCCCGCGAGATCGGAGAACGACTGATTCTGGTCCCGGAGGTCGACGAAGTGTTCGGCCTGGGTGCTGTAATCTTCCGCATTGGAAATCCACACCAGCCGTCCCGGGTCGCGAAAGGGAAGCGGGCGTAATAGCAGCGCATTGACCACGCTGAATACTGTCGAAGCGCCGCCTATACCGAGGCCGACAATGAGAATCGCAAATACTGTGGAACCCGCATTGCGACGCATTCCGCGAAATGCATACTTCAGATCGTTGGCGAGGGACTCGATCCAGATCCAGGACCAGGTTGCGTGAGTCTGTTCGCGAATCAGCGTGGGATTGCCAAACGCGCGCAAAGCAGCATACCGTGACTCTTCCGATGACAGTCCACGTTCGCGCTGTTCTTCTTCTTCCAATGCAAGATCAGACTGCAGCTCCCGCTCCAGATCTGCATTTCTCTTGGTGATCCGCCACCATCGCATCTCAGCTCTCCTCAGCGGTCGGCCACATCACGCGCGCGACAGCTTCGGCCATCTGCTTCCATTCCGACTCTTCGACCAGGAGCTGCTTTCTGCCCTTTTCTGTTAGCCGGTAATATTTGAACTCCCGGTTGCGGTCGGATGCCATCTCCCATTTGGAGACGACCCATCCTCGTTTCTCCAGCCGGTGCAGAGCTGGATAGAGGGAACCGTGCTGCATCTGCAGAAAATCGTTCGTGGTCCGCTGAATGTGCTTGCCGATTTGATGACCGTGCGCCGGCCCGTAAAGAAGCGTTCGCAGGATAAGCATGTCCAGCGTGCCCTGGAGCAGATTCGCCCGTTGTTGTACCTGTTTTGCCATGGAAGACGTTCTACCTCCAGTGAAAGACGATGGTAGACATTCGACTATAGATTGTCAAGGGAAGCTGGAGAAGGCTTGGCCTTATCCAGAGTGGTTTCTTTCTCGGGCATCGAGGTTTTTGGCCAGGTATATGCTTGAGATTTGCCGAGGGACGAGTCAACCAACGGCAGCACATTGTAGGAAGGGTGGATCGAATGAGGCGGATCAGTCGTCGGAGCTTGTTAGCTACTACCGGAATGGGCATTTTGTCTGGCGGTCTTCGACGGGTTTTGGGTGCCGCCTCGGGCAGCGATTCCAAGGCGGGCCCGACGCCGGCGGAGAACCCGAAGGAACCGCTTGCGCTCGAGAAGTACCAGCCGGTCAGCATGCTCCACTTGAAGGAAACGCAGGTGCCGCGCGCCAAATATCCGGTCATCGATTTCCATACCCACCTGACCTTCTCGGCACACGTGGTCAATGGCGTTTCCCTGGGAGCGGAACGCAGGATCGCCGGTGAGCCGGAGCAATTGCTGCCCATCATGGAGCGCAGGAATCTCCTTGCCTTGACCAACCTCACCGGGGGTTTTTCGACTGGCCTCGAAAGTACGGTCGCCCAATACGACAAACGCTTTCCGGGGCGCTTTTATACGTTCACCGAACCCTCGTATAACTTGTTTCTCGAGGCGAAGTATCCGCAGTTGCAGGCAGACGCTATTGTCGCCGCCCACCAGGCGGGTGCTCGTGGCCTCAAGATTTTGAAGACCCTCGGCCTCTCTTTGCGCGAGCAAACAACCAGCGGCAAACTGGTGAAGGTGGATGATGCCCGATTCGACCCGATGTGGGAGGCTTGTGCCGGCTTGCAAATGCCGGTCGCCATTCACGTGTCTGATCCACTGGCATTTTTCACGCAAACGGATCGCTTCAATGAGCGTTACGAGGAACTGAACAATCACCCGGATTGGTCTTACTTCGGCGGCGGGTTCCCCTCCAACGCGGAAATTCTGGAAGCACGGAATCGAGTGTTTGCGCGCCACCCGAAGACGAACTTTGTCGCTTTGCATGTCGGCAACTTCGCCGAAGACCTGGAAGACGTTTCGCAAAATCTCGATCGCTTCCCCAACATGCACGTAGACATCGCCGCCCGTCTGAATGAGCTGGGCCGGCAGCCGAGGGCCGCACGCAAGTTCTTTGACAAGTACCAGGACCGCATTGTTTTTGGAACCGATGCTACACCGCATGGAGATAAATTTCCCCAGCAGGTGTTCAACGATCACTTGTACGAGATCTACTTCCGCTTTCTAGAATCGGATGATGAATACTTCGATTACGCTCCCGCAGCGATTCCTCCGCAAGGACGCTGGAAGATATCGGGAATCGATCTGCCCGATGAGATTTTGCATAAGGTGTACAACCAGAATGCAGCTCGGTTGCTCCACGTCGCAGCTGGTTGAAGCGTGAGCTTTGAGCTATTCGTGCCTGAGAGCTGCCATCGGCTCCAGCCTCATCGCTCGGATAGCGGGAAGCAAGCCCCAATTCGTCGAAGGAGGAATGGGAGTTAGACTGTTTACGACACGGGAGCCGACGCATCATGACCAACGAAACGTTAGCAGCAACAGTTTTGCCTACGATCGACGAGATCAAGGATGCGCAGGAGCTGGTATACGAGGTGATGCCACCGACGCCGCAGTTTCAGTGGCCTCTGCTGGGTGAACGTCTCGGGGCCGAAGTATGGGTAAAGCATGAGAACCAGACTCCGATCGGAGCGTTCAAGGCCCGCACCGCGGTCGTGTATGCCGCAGAGCTTTTTCGTAAATCGGCCAACCTATCCGGATTGGTCACCGCGACCCGTGGCAATCACGGCCAGTCCGTAGCCCTGGCGGCGAGCAGGTTCAAAGTGCAGGCACACGTCGTGGTGCCGCGAGGCAACAGTGCAGAAAAAAACGCCGCTATGCGGGCACAGGGTGCCGATCTCATCGAGTTTGGTAGCGACTTCCAGGACGCGAAAGAACACGCGCAGCAACTTGCGGAGCAGCACGGGTGGCACTTTGTGCCACCCTATCATCGCGACATAGTCAAAGGGGTAGCTACCTATTGGCTGGAATTCTTTTCTGCAGTTTCGAACGTGGATGTGGTTTACGTGCCGATTGGACAGGGCTCGGGTATCTGCTCCTGCAGCGCCGTTCGCAACGGAATGAAGTTAAAGACGAGGATTGTGGGAGTGGTCGCCGAGGGTGCGCCGGCCTATGCGCTATCCTTCGAGGCAAAACGCAAGATCGCCGCCCCGGTAACTACCTTGCTGGGCGATGGGATGGCTTGCCGCGTTCCTGATGATGCCGCGCTCGAGGTAGTGTTCGAGAACGTCGACCACGTGGTACGCGTGAGCGAAGAAGAAATTCGGCTGGCTATGAAGTATTACTTTACAGACACGCACAACGTGGTGGAGGGAGCAGGTGCGGCCGGGCTGGCAGCGGCTCTCAAGGAGAAGCGTACGCTCCGGGGAAAGCGTGTGGGCCTGGTAGCTACCGGTGGCAATGTCGATCACGATGTGTTTGCCAGGGTTTTGCTGGATTAAAGATATCCTCCTTCAGCCGTCTCTGCGGGACCCACGGCTGGCCGGGCCACGCTCAATCATGTTTCTTGATGTACCCAGGACGACATCCTGGGCTAAGTTCAGCCGCAGCTTCGGGACTAAATTGAGCGAAATCTCAGCGAGTTCTGGTTTGTCCAATGGACCGCGCAGCTTCTCACGCTCCGTTGGCGCGTTTGGATGACCCCATGAGCCGATAGCCAGGATGAACTCCCCGTGTGAGTCCCTGTTGGTCGGCGACCTTTAACAAGAGAGAGCCAAGGGCGGCGCGTTCTTCATTGGTGAGTGCGGCAAGCAAGGCGTCCTGGTGCTCCCGAGCCACTTTCCCGATCCTTCCCAGAACCTCCTCTCCGCCCTTTGTGAGATGAAGTGAATACAACCGGCGGTCGTCGGGGTTCGGTCTCCGCTCCAGGAAGCCCCGTTTTTCAAGGTTATCCAGAATCGCCACCAGGCGGCTGGGATGGATCTTCAACTTGCCTGCAAGCTCCTGCTGGCTGAGTCCGGAGGCAACACGCAGCAGGCGCAAAATGCCGGCGTCGGCCGGCGCGAGGTCAAGAACTCTCAATTTTTCAGCAAATTGCGAAGCGGCATGCGCACCCAGTTGGGCGAGGAGGAACGCCGGCTCTCCTCTTTCCATTTTTTCTTGAGTCATCTTTAAAATAATTATTGCACAGAATATTCATTTATTATATAAATGATTTTATTATGAAACCTACTACACGATTTCGTGGTCCTTCGATCATTCTGCTGGCATCCGTTCACATCGTCCTGTTTGCAGCCGGTCTCGTAGTGGGAGCGGCCCTACGGCATGGCGCCTCGTTTGTCACCCCGTTTGCACCTGCCGAGCAGGTGCGCATGTTTTTCAACCAAAACCCGATGGCAGCGCGCCTGAGCAGCTTCTTTCTTTTTGGCTCTGCGGTTCCCTTTGGCATCTTTGCCGTGACGGCTGTGAGCCGGTTGCGCTTCATGGGTGTTCGTGCCGCGGGAACGAATATCACTTTGCTCGGCGGCCTGGTAGCCGCGATCGCGCTGTTCTTTTCCGGTATCGCAGGTTGGGTCTTATCCGTGCCAGACGTCTCCGATTCGGCAGCCGTTGTGAAGGCGATCTATTTTCTCAGTTTTCTGTGCGGAGGAGTCCTGTACGCCATCGGCTTCGGTCTTTTTGCGGCAGGCGTATCAGTGACCAGCTACTTTACGCGGTTGCTTCCGCGATGGCTCACATTCCTTGGAATTTTTGTCGCCATCACGGGAGAACTTGCCTGGTTCAGCCTGATTGCCTATCCGGCGAACTTTTTCATCCCCATCACGCGTTTTGTCGGCTTCCTCTGGATGCTGCTGGCCGCCGTGGCGCTGACCCGAGGCGGCAAGACGGTGCAGCCTGCGTCGTCTTTGTAGATTGCGACGCGAAGCTGATTGCCACCAGACCAGGGGTGCCTTTTTCGAGGAATCCAACAGGAGGTTAGAACCATGCGCGACTATCTGCTCTTCATCGTGAAAAACGCACTGCGCAGCAAGCGCCGCGCCCTTCTCACCATGGCCAGCGTGGCCCTCTCCTTCTGCCTCCTGGCTGTGCTGATGGCGCTCTATCGCGCCCTCTTCCTTTCTGCGCCCGCCACTCCTGGCCAGGCGCTTCGACTGGTGGTTCACCACCGGGTGTCGCTCACCCAGGACCTTCCTCTTTCTTACGAGAGAAAGATCGCGGCCATTCCCGGAGTTCAAGACGTCTCCAGCCTGCGATGGTTCGGTGGCACCTACAAGGATGCGCGCGACCCCAGGAACAACTTCGCACAATTCGGCATCGAACCGGCCCATCTCTTCAACGTCTATCCCGAGTTCTCCATGCCTCAGGATGAGATCGCCGCCTTCGAACGGCAAAAGACCGCGTGCATTGCCTCTCGCACCCTGGCTACCAAGCTCGGCTGGAAGATCGGCGAGCGCATCACCCTCAGCGGCACCCTGATGCCGATAACGCTGGAACTCATGCTGGTAGGCGTGTTCGATGATCCCGGTGACACCGAAGTGCTGTACTTCAACCGGGACTATCTTGCCGACAGCCTGCCCTCCACCGACCCGCGCCACGACATGGTGCAGCAGTATTACGTTGAGACTGATTCGAAGAATGACGTGACCAACGTGGCCTCCGCAATCGACGGAGCTTTCGCGGAATCGCCGGTCCCCACCCGCACTGAAAGCGAACACGCATTCATGCTCAGCTTCGTCTCGTTTGTGGGAAATGTGAAGGTCTTCCTTCTCGCCATCGGAGGCGCGGTCACCTTCAGCATCCTGCTGGTCTCAGCCACCACCATCTCCATGTCGGTCCGGGAACGGATCCCCGAGGTAGGGATCCTGAAGACCCTGGGCTTCTCTTCGTCTCAAGTGCTGGGAATGATCCTCAGCGAGTCGGCGTTCATCGGGTTGGTAGGCGGCATGGCAGGCTGCGCGATCGCCGTCGTTCTTAGCGTGGCCATCGCGCAAGCCGCTCACCACGGTTCCGCATTCGTGCAATCTTTGCGGTCGTTCTCCATGACTCCGCTCAGCGCGGCGCTTACCATCTTTGCGGCTCTCGCGATCTCGGCAATCAGTGCACTCGTGCCTGCTGTTTCGGCGGCACGTGCGCCGATCGTCGAATCACTGACGCATACGGGGTGAACCATGAAGATTCCTTTTGCCTATAACCTCCGCAATCTCATCGTTCGCAAGACCACGACGTTGATGACCGTCGCCGGCATAGCACTCACGGTGGCAGTACTTGTCTCCTCGCTGGCGCTCGTGGAAGGGCTCAGGGCTACCTTCGCGAACACCGGGAATCCCCTGCAGATTCTGGTTCTGCGCAAGGGAAGCAATTCGGAATTGGGAAGCCGTGTCTCTCGAGAATCGTTCGCCTTGCTGCGCACGATGCGCGGGATCGCAAGGGACTCATCCAATCAGCCGATGGCTTCGCTCGAGATGACGCAGGTGATCAATCTCCCCAGTGTCGACAACCCGAAGGGCATGAACGTTACCCTACGCGGACTGCTTCCGGCAGGCATTGCGATGCGCAGCGTGCACCTAGCGACGGGCCGGTGGTTCCAGGCCGGGCAGCGGGAGGTCGTGGTCGGCAAGTCGATTGCTCAGCGCTATCCGGATGCTCAGTTCGGTCATCATCTTCACTTTGGCCGAGGTGACTGGCAGATCGTCGGCATCATGGATGGCGGGCAGTCGGCGGTGAACAGCGAGATCTGGGGCGATCTGAACCAGATCAGCTCCGACTACAACCGCGAAGATAACCTGAGCTCTATCGTCGTACGCGCCGGCGACGCCGCTGCTATTCCTTCACTGATCAAAGCCATCGATGATGATCGTCAATTGAATCTGTCAGGAATTCGGGAGCCCGCGTATTACGCCAGCCAGACATCGTCTGGGGCGCCGCTTGAATTCCTGGGAATCCTGGTCGCGATCATCATGGCGATCGGAAGCAGTTTTGCCGCCATGAACACGATGTATGCGGCGGTGTCGCGCCGGAGCCGGGAAATTGGGACTCTTCGCGTTCTGGGCTTTTCGCGCGCGAGCATTCTGGTGAGCTTCCTCATTGAGGCGTTGCTGTTGTCCATTGCCGGAGGGATCCTGGGCTGCTTCGCCACCTTGCCGCTCAATGGTGTCACGACCGGCGTCGGCAACTTTTTCACCTTCAGCGAAATCGCCTTCCACTTTCACGTCGGCCTCTCCACCATGACCGCCGGCTTGGTTTTCGCGGCAGTCGTCGGCGTGCTGGGAGGAGTCTTTCCGGCCAGAAGTGCTGCAAAGAAGGAGATCCTGGGGGCCCTGCATGAAGCCTGATTTGGATACCGAACTCGAAGGGCTGCGAATTTCGCGGACTCCGCAACCGGAGCCAAAGAAACGGTCCGCCGCGACCCGGCTTACGATTGGGGCGGTGGTCGCAATCGCCGCCGTTGCAGCCATCATTCCGTACCTGCTGCACAATCGAGGGCCTGCTCGTTCAAGTCGCGCGCGTGGTGGCGGCGCAGAGCCCGGCCGGCGAAGACAATGCAGTGGTTCTGAATGCCACCGGCTACATCATTGCTCATCACCAGATCCAGGTCGCTTCCAAGGTGAGCGGGAAAGTCGCCTGGATCGGCGTCGACGAAGGCAGTGAGGTCAAGAAAGGGGAGGTGCTCGTTCGGCTGGAGAATACCGAGTATCGCGCCCAGGTCGAACAGGCGAAAGGAAACCTCGCCAATCTTCAAGCAAAGCTTCTGGAGCTTGAACACGGCTCGCGTCCGCAGGAGATCACTCAGGCAGATGCGAATCTAGTCCAGGCTCAAGCGGATCTGACCAACAGTAAGCTTTCTTTTGACCGCAATGCGACTCTCTACCACGAAGGAATCATCTCCCGTGCGGACTTCGATACTGCGCAGTACAACTATAAGAATCTGCAGGCGCGGGCGAACTCGCTCATGCAAGCCTACACTTTGGTCGAGAAAGGGCCAAGGCAGGAAGAGATCGACGCCATGAAGGGCCAGGTCGAACAGGCCGAAGGAGTGCTCGCATACGACGAAGACCAGGAGAACAACACTGTCATCCGATCGCCAATTGACGGCCGCGTTCTGGAGCGCGCCGTAGAACAGGGCGAATTTGTAACCAACGGGTTTGTCGGCGACAAGGGCGCGAAGGGATATGTTGTCACCCTTGCCGATCTCAATGATCTGCAGGTTGAGCTTGACATCTCGCAGAACGATTTTTCAAAGATTCACATGGGCAGCAAAGCGACGGTCACGACCGACGCCTTCCCAGACCGCAGATACGAAGGTCAGTTGGTGGAGATTGCGCCCATTGCCAACCGGCAAAAGGCGACCGTCCAGGTGAAGGTGCAGATCCTACGCCCCGATGATCGACTTCGGCCCGACATGAACGCGAGCGTCGCGTTCGTTGATCCCGCCGCGCCGCACCAGCAGGGAACGGCCAACCTGCTCATCACCATTCCCGCCTCCGCCGTCAAAAACCAGAGCGTCTTTGTTGTCTCAGAAGGCAAAGCCATTCGCAAGCAGGTTCAGATTGCCGGCAGCGCCCCGCAGGGAGTTCGCATCTCCCACGGCCTGCTCGGAGGGGAAAATCTGATCCTGAACGCACCCGCAAACCTCAAGGACGGAGAAAAAGTTCGAGTCGAAGGAGAACACCCATGACAGACACCATCATTGAAAGCCACGGGCTCAGCAAAGAGTTCGTCAAGAACCAATTTCACGTCACTGCTCTCAAAGATGTCGATCTCTCGATCGAAAAGGGCGCCTTCGTCGCATTGATGGGGCCGTCAGGTTCGGGCAAATCGACGCTGCTTCACCTGGTCGCGGCGCTCGACAAGCCCACATCAGGGGAAGTTCATGTCCTCGGTCTGAATCCTCACCAGCTTCGTGAACGCGAAATCGCTCGCTGGAGGAATGCGCACGTGGGGTTTGTCTTTCAGTCCTTCAATTTGATTCCAGTTCTAACCGCATTGGGCAACGTCGAGCTTCCGTTGCGCCTCACCTCGCTTTCGCCGGCAAAACGCCGCGAGCACGCCGAACGGGCTCTGCGTGTTGTTGGGCTGGAAGGGCGCCTGCATCATCTGCCCAGCGAACTCTCCGGCGGGCAACAACAGAGAGTTGCCGTGGCCAGGGCCTTCGTCACCGATCCCGATCTCATCCTCGCCGATGAGCCGACAGGAAACCTCGATGCAACCTCAGCCGACGAGATCCTGGCGTTGCTCTCACTCTTGAGCCGGAAATTCGGCAAAACCATCGTGATGGTCACGCACGACCCACACGCTACCTCCTACGCTGATGCCCAATTTCACCTGGAGAAGGGAAGCCTGCTCGCGGCGCATCCGATGGCCGGTCTTGAAGCGGTTGCCGGCGTTCGCAAACAAGCTGAGCATTGATTTGTTCCCCCTGCGAACCGGAACAAGTCACTCCGCACGTAACGTTTGCGTAAGATCGACAGCAGAAGCGCGATGGGCCGACAGTAGGGAAGCGGCCAGAGTAAGCAACAACAACACCACGGCAGCGAGCATCAGAACCAGCGGATCCACCCGCTCACAAATAACTGCTCTCCCATCGAGTAGAATTCTCCAGAAGGAGAGAGGCATGACACTGACAATTTACGACGGGAAAGATTTTGCCAGGCAATTTCGCGTGGTACGCAATAACACTCTTCAGATTGCACAGGATATTCCTGAATCGAAGTACGGCTTCGTTCCCGCGCCTGACTGCCGCGCAGTCGGCACTCTGTTGACGCACATCGCAGTTGCTCCACGGATGTGGTATGAGATCCACGGCAAACAGCGATTGAAAACGCTGGCCGGCTTCGATTTCATTCGCCTGTTCGGTGAGGTGAAGGCAGAGGAAGGCAAGCCCCGAACGAAAGCGGAGATTCTCGGTCTGCTACGCGATGAGGGCGACAAGTTTTCAGGCTGGTTAGAAACGCTGACGCCCGAGTTTCTCGCAGAAATGGTCTCCGTAGCCGATGGCTCAGGTACAAAGTCGCGCTTTGAACAACTGCTCGGGGCCAAGGAGCACGAGATGCATCATCGCGGCCAGCTGATGCTCATCGAGCGGACGCTCGGTATTGTGCCCCACCTTACCCGTCAGGCCGAAGAGCAGATGGCGAGTATGGCGGCAGCAAGACACTAAGCGTGAAGACGGGCTGCGCTATTAAGGCTGAGGCTCCCGCGAAGCCGGCTTGCGGGAGCCCTCCCGCCCGTTACAGCTTGACGGTAACGGTTTTTATCTCCGTATACTGCTGCAGCGCATATTCGCCCATCTCCCTGCCCATGCCGGACTGCTTGAAGCCTCCGAAGGGCGCCGCGGCGTCGAAGACATCAAAACAGTTGATCCACACCGTACCGGCGCGGACGTTGTTTGCAATCGCATGCGCCTTACCTATGTCTCGCGTCCAAACCGCAGCCGCCAGCCCATAAGGGGTGTTGTTCGCCCGCTCAACGACCTCGTCGAGATCGCGGAACCTGATGATGCTCATGACCGGTCCAAAAATTTCTTCCCGGGCGATCTTCATTTCATCCTGGACGTTGGCAAACACCGTTGGCTCAATAAAGTGACCACGGTCGCCAATGCGCTTGCCGCCGATCAGCAGTTCGGCACCTTCCCGTTTACCTTGGTCGATGTACGACATTACCTTGTCAAACTGCGTTCCATCGATTTGCGGCCCCTGCTCGGTATTTACGTCGAAAGGATCGCCCACCGTGCGTCGGCCCGCGCGTGCGACACTTTTTTCAACAAACTCGTCATAGATTTTCTCTTCAACAAAGAGGCGCGAGCCCGCGCAGCAGACCTGGCCCTGGTTGAAAAACAGTGCGAAATGACAGCCTTCAATCGCCTGGTCCATATCAGCATCGGCAAAAACAATGTTCGGGCTTTTGCCGCCGAGTTCGAGACCAACACGCTTGAGATTGGATCTGCCGGCTGCTTGCATGATAAGACGGCCCACCTCGCCCGAGCCGGTGAACGCTACCTTATCGATATCCATGTGATCGGCTATGGCCGCCCCAGCTGTAGGCCCATAACCAGGAAGAATATTCACGACTCCCGGAGGAAACCCGGTTTCGAGGATTAACTCCCCAAGACGCAATGCGGTAAGCGGAGTTTGCTCGGCGGGCTTTAGTACGGCAGTGTTCCCCATCGCCAGGGCTGGTCCAAGCTTCATGCCATACATAAGAAGCGGGAAATTCCACGGAGTGATCTGGCCCACAACGCCCACCGGCTCGTGCCTTGTGTAGCAAAAATAGTTGCCGTTGATGGGAATTGTCTTGCCGTGGTTCTTGTCAGCCCATCCGGCGAAATAGCGGAAGTGCCCAATGATAAGCGGAAGGGCCACGTTTCGCGCCACCGTCAACGGCATTCCGTTATCGAGGGTCTCCAGAGCCGCAAGTTCGTCGGCATTTTGCTCGATCAGATCGGCGAGCCGATTGAGCAGTCGCCCGCGTTCCGATGCGGACGTCTTGCGCCATGGGCCACGTTCAAGAGCGTACCGTGCGGCTTTGACCGCCTTGTCCACGTCGCCTGCGTCGGCTTCGGCTATTTGTGCGATCTCCTCACCCGTAGCCGGGTTGTAAGTGGGGAAAGTCTTGCCAGATTCGCTCGGAACCCATTGATTGTTGATCAGAAGTTGAGTTGCTGTGTGGATACCCACTTGTTCCTTGATACTGGAAGCTGCGGTTGCCATGGAACGTTCTCCTTTCAACGTGAGGCAAAAACAAATTGACGGAACCTTATCTAAGCGGCGCCAACGCGGGTTCTTCCCGAGCAAGCGCGCGCCGCTGAATTTTCCCGGTTGGACCTTTGGGCAATGCCTCCCGGAAGATGATGCATTCCGGTGTCTTGTAGTCCGCCAACCTATTCCGGGCGAATGCAATCAACTCGGCCTCCGTGGCCGCCTCTCCTGATCGCAACACAACAAAAGCCACCACGACTTCCCCCCAGATAGGATCTCGCCGGCCAACAACGCCCACCTCGCCTACGGCCGGATGCTGGTAGAGAGCGGCTTCGACTTCCTGCGGAGAGATATTGCTTCCGCCGCGGATGATGATCTCTTTCCTGCGGCCTTCGAACCAATAGAAGCCGTCTTCGTCACACCTTGCCAAATCTCCAGTATGGAACCAGCCCTTCCGGACCACTGCCGCCGAGGCGTCCGGATCCTGCCAATAGCCGATCATGAGGTGCGGGCCTCGAACGCAAATCTCCCCTACCTCACCGGGTTTCACATCGCGACCATCAGCGGCAACCAGGCGGAATGCAACCCCTTCACCGGGCTGACCAATGGAACCGACTCGTACCTGACCAGGGCGGTTCCAGGCTGCGGGGGCGATCTCTGTCATGCCGTAGGCTTCACAAACCGGGCCGAAGACCGCCTGAAAGGCCTCCTGAAGTGCGGGAGATGCGGAGTCTCCACCGGAGAAATAGAATCGCCCTGAAGCCACATCCTGCGGCATCTCGGTTTGCGCTTGAAGCAGACCGTGGAAAATCACGGGAAGGCCAACCGTGTAGGTGCAGCCCCAGCGCTCATAGGCCTCGAGGGCACGCCGAAAGTCAAAGGGCCTTGTAATAACAACCGTTGCACCGTTCAGCAGACCAGACAGAAACACCATCCCAAAACCCACCAGGTGCATCATCGATGACATCACGACCGCTACCTGGTCATGATCAAGCTGCATCTGGTGCATAGCCCGTGCTGTCTGAATAAGACTCTCATGCGAGTGCATGACGCCCTTGGGCCGGGCTGTCGTGCCCGATGTATAAAGAATCGCTGCAATCTGATCGGGCATAATCTCTGGAATGCGAACCGACCCGGCCGTGGACCGCAGGAGACTGTCAAAAGAATTCGCGCCGCTGCCTGGCCGGCCACCAGTAAGATAACGAAGCTCCAACGCACTGATTGCTGGACACGACTTTGTAGCTTCCGTATAGAGATCTGGCTGACCTATATAACACGCCGACCCGCTATGGCGAAGGATGTAGTCAATCTCCGGCCCCTTCAATTGTGCGTTGATGGGTACGGCGATACCCCCAGCCTTCAGACACCCGAAGTAACCAAGGGCGAGTTCCGGTCCGTTCAGAAGGTGAAACGCGACCCTATCCCCTCGTTCCAGTCCTGCTGCCAACAAATTGCTTGCCATGCTATCTGTAAGTTCGTCGAACTCCGCATAGGTCCACGATTGCTCGCCAAATACGATGGCCGGCTTGTCAGGATTCCGAGTTCGGGAGTGCTTCAAACCAGCCGTCAGCGTCATCTTCCACCGGGAGCAGTCTGCTCGACCTGGCGGAAATAGGCAAGTTTGAAACGGTTTCAGGCGCTGAACCGCTTATGGAACAACCGGCGAAAAAGCGATTCGCGGTAACCCCAGCCTTTCGAGAAGAGAGTGAAAACGTGCGTCCTGCCGCAACGGATCGAATCGCGGATCAGAGGCAAGGTACATAAGCCACCCTGCGCGCTCACTGTAACTGCGCTCCAGCCAATAGAAAACCTTATCGTCGCCCAGTCCTAGATGGATCAGCACCCGCCCGTAAGGTGACACGTAACGGCTCTGGGCAAGATTGTCCAATTCGGCCAAAAGCAGATGGGCGTCCTTCTTTCGTCCGGTCAGCGCGTATGCGCGTCCCAGCGCTCCAACCGCTGTCGGAACGTTGTCTGAAACCACCTTCGCCCGCTCAAAGCAGACAATTGCGTCTTTGTAGCTGCCGCGCGCTTCATGGCAACGCCCCAGGCCCACCAGCGCCCGCCAGAAATTGGCATCCAGTTCCAATGCACGGCGGCACTCAAGCTCGGCCTCGCTCATCCGGCGCGCCATGAGCAGCACTGCAGCCCTGCTCGCGGAGACCAGCAGAGATAGCGGATCGAATCGCTTTGCATCCTCGAGCATGCTGAGCGCCTCCTCAATTCGCGCCATTGGCAAAAGAACGAATAAGGCGAACAGATGGCTGCAGAGGTCGCTTCGGGGTTGAATGTGGAGAGACCGGCGGAACAGTGTTTCAGCATCGCACCACTTCCACTCGAACATAGCCTTGCTGCACGCCGAAACGGATAAAGCATCTCCCTCGCAATCATCTATCTCAAGTGCGCGGGCCGCCGCTTTCTGCGCCTTGGGCATTGTGTCAAACGGAGCATCCATGGCAAATAAGCCGAGATAGAGCCAGGCCACCGCCATCCCGCTGAATGCCGGAGCGTATCCGGGGCTGCGTGCAGATGCCTCTTCAAAGCACTCGATAGCCCGGTGAAATTCCTCTCTTGTTTGGCGATTCAGGTGATGCCGGCCTCGAAGGTACCATTCGTACGCTTCGAAATTACCAGCGTTGCTGGCCAATAAATTGCGTGGTTGGTTTTGAGTGCCGACGCGAAGCATGTCCGCAATCGCGAGGGCTATCTCATCCTGTACTGCAAACAAGTCTTCAAGTCTGCGCTCGTAACGCCGCGACCATAACTGATATCCGTCCGATGTGCTAGCCAGTTGAACCGTGACGCGCAGCGCATTCCCCGACTTACGGACGCTTCCTTCAAGAACGAAACCGACATTCAGGGCCCGGCCGATCTCCCGAACGTCGGCGTTCCGGTGTTTGAGCGCAAAAGCCGATGTGCGAGCAACCACCCGAAGTCCTCGAATGGAGGACAGGGCATGGATGATCTCTTCGGTGAGACCGTCGCTGAAATAGGCCTCCGGATCGGGGCTTAGATTCGAGAAAGGGAGAACCACTATCGATGGTTCAGTGAAACTGGTCGTGGTAAGGCGCGGGGCATCCACCTGAATGGAAGCTTCACGAAAGACCGGCGTATAGCTTCCCTTCGGGAGATCGATGATGAGAGGATCGGCGGCGCCTTCGGACAAGTAATATTCCCGAAGCTTCGTCCGCACACGGGAAGCGTCTACGCGGACGACAGAAGTGATTCGAGGATCAAACTCGCCGTGTCCGGCATAGAGCTCGATTCCAATGATCATCTCTTTCAGGTGCTCGTTCGGAGATGACAAAGTGTGCTCGACAACGAATTCCAGGAAACAGCGCATTCGTTCGGCACTCGCAAAGGCAGAGCTCGCGAGAACCTTCTGAAGTTGCGTTCTGATCCGGCCTGGCGGTTGAGAACACATAAGTGACGACAGTTTACTGGAAATGCCGCGTCGCGATCACAGCATCCGCTACGTGGACCGAAGTAGTGGGTTCAACACCACGTCCGATTCTCTCTCGAAACCACTAACCACAGATACTCTGCTGGCCGCTTTTGAGGAGCGTTTTTCTGACCACTAGAGGAAATAACCGAAGGGTGCCGTGGACCGGTCCCAAATAGAAACCCCACTCACCCTCCTGCGACGACACCAGCACTCCTAGCGGGACCTGTACCCGCAAAATCCGCTCCACAATCAACAGATCTTGCGTCATACCCACTTCAATGGAGGAGAAAACTGTTCATTCAAACTGGTTCAGATCGGTGTCGGGGACAGGATGACCCAACGCGCGGCACATGGCAACGATCTGGCCTTTGTGATGAAAAGCATGCGTCAGGACATGATGAAGGACCAGGGCCGGAGTGCGGACGGAGACGTCTCCATCGGAGAAATGAAGCTCCGCATTGGCATTGAGTTGTTGATTGGTTAAGGTCGACAAATAAGCATGGGTCGACCCGCTGACTTCCTTCTGCAGGAGTCTTACATCGGCGAGGACCGGGCAGTCCTCAAGGGTCCGGTCGGCGTACCGTAGCCCCTGGAGCGTGTGAACCCAAAACCCTTCGCAATTGAAAATGTGAATCGTTTGCTCACGCAGCGTGCAGAAGCCGAAGCCGGACACTTCCCTCACATAATCGTTTGCGGGCATTGTGGAGAGGTGATCAAGAACCAGGTTAAGGCAGGCGTGTGTCCAGGCATGGAATTTGCGAACACCGTCGACAGTGAACACTAATCTCTCCTTACATGAAAACCGGTGATAAAACCAGGTGATCAGAGGCGATATAGCCCAGAAACCTCAACCCTTACTCAATCCGCTCGAAACGAACAGCATCCGCTACCACCACTCCATTAGCAGCATTGCTCAGCTCCACAAACCGCGGATTCTCGAACGTGCCCAGCAGATGCCACTGCCCCGCGCCTTGCTGCTGATTCACCATCACCGTCTGCGTCTCATGCTCCGCGACGATCTTGTAACGCGCGTTGGTAGCCAACGGGCCAACCTTTGGAAGACCGGTATACACAGACACCTTATACCTTCCTACCAATGGGCTGTCGCCTCGCCAAAGCGCGGTCCTCGACCCATCCCCGGCTTCGGTCCAGAAACTGGCTCCCCCATAGTTACCGCTCGCCGGGCTCTCATCGGAGTGCCACTCCTGACGATGGTTGATTAAGAACGCCGCCCCAATGCCAATGTCGTCCACCGTCACCACCTTCAGCGGCTCCGTATAGATCTTCCAACGGCGCAACTGCACCTCGTGCGAAGGCTCATTCACCTTCATCCACGCATCCAGCGGCACATCCAGTTGTTTCACCACCTCCGGATTCGCCTTGGCCACATCATGCAATTCTCCCGGATC
Organism: uncultured Acidobacteriaceae bacterium; assembly: GCA_963750415.1. Taxonomy (GTDB): domain Bacteria; phylum Acidobacteriota; class Terriglobia; order Terriglobales; family Acidobacteriaceae; genus PALSA-350. Next base: position 122,841 of record CAVVQX010000011.1, on the reverse strand, counting down.
GCTCCGCAGGGCAAATAACTGCTCCTCCCCCGTCCATAAATTGCGAATGAGCTTGTAATCGAGGTTGCGGACCGATCTCTCCGGAATTTCGACGTCCTCCTCGGCAAAAACATATTCATTGGCCGACTTTACCTTCCCCTCGATCAAGGGCGCCAGGCTATGACCTTGCGCATCGTCGAGTGCCGGAGCGCCGGCCAGATCCAGCACCGTAGGCGCGGTATCCAAATTCGAAGCCAACGCAGGATTTACCTCTCCCTTCGGAATCCCCGGCCCCGCCACAATCAACGGAATATGCAGCACCGGGTCGTACAGCGAGCGATGGTCGAAGGTAAGAAAGTCATCCGGATGGGAGTACAGCATCTCCCCATGATCCGATGTCAGCACGACGTAGGTATTGTCTTCCAATCCCAAAGACCGCAGACGATCGAGAATCAGCCCCGCGTAGCGGTCCACATAATGAATCTTGCCGTCGTACAGCTGGTAAAGCCGTTCCATGGCCTTCTGGTCCCCGTTTACCGCCAGCCGGAACAACCCGCCACGCACCAAATCGTACCCATCATTGGAGAGATATGGGTAAGCATCCGATTTGAACAAATCATCCTCGGGCGGGGGATTATAAGGAGAGTGCGGTTCCAGCAAATGCACATAGAGGAAGAAGGGCTGCCCGGAATCATGATGGCTATCCATCCATGCCAGCACATTGGCCGTGGTGTAAGGAGCACCGATCTTTGACCGGGCCGCACGCTCGGTGATATCCGGGGCCGACGCGCTGCCATCCACAAAATCGTCGAAACCATTCCCCATCAGCGGCTTCCCGCCAAGCGCATTGTCCACAAAGGCCGCCGTATGGTATCCCCCATTCTTGAAACTCTCGGCCATGGTGGGCACATCCTTATTCAACAACGGCATCCCCGGAGTCCAGAACAACGTCACTCCATGCCGGGAAGGGAAGAGCGAGGTATGCAGGGTTCCAAATGAAGGCGATGTCCACGGCGCAACCGTGTAGAAGTGCGACAAAGTCACCCCCCGGCTCGCCAGCTTATCTATATTTGGGCTGGTCAGCCGGGGGTTCCCATAGCAATGCAGCTCATCGGCCCGAAGCTGATCCAGCACCAGGATAAGAACATTCGGCTTGGCATTTTGCGCATTCACCAAACCGGGCAGCAGGCAAACCAACCAGGCAGCAATGCGGCGAACAATCTTTTTACAACCAGTGTTGAACATGTCGACCTGTCCCTTTTAATAAACGAATTTGAGAGAAAGCTGAACGATTCTAGATCCTGTGATCGATGTGATCCGTCCGTACGTAGAAGCAGAGACCGTCGCCGAAGGAATCCCCAGCAACGGATGATTCAGCGAATCAAAGAAGTCAGACCGGAATTGCACCGACTTTCCTTCACGAATACTGACCGCCTTGAAGAGCGACAAATCAAGGTTGGTTGTGCGTGGCCCGATAATATTATCTCTTTGTTCGTTACCAAACTGGCCGACGCCGGTTTGCACATAGCAAGCTGTGTTGAACCACTCTGCGATTGACTGATTTGGTGGCCGGTTCCCGTTGCACACCTGGTTCCCCCTTTGCGCATGGTTGCCGCCTGTATCGGAAAGATCGGTCGCACTTACGCTGAACGGAAGTCCACTCTGCACCGTAAGGATGCCGCTCCCCTGCCATCCGCCAACCACCGCGTTAGTGAGCCAGCTCGCGGTCCCGAGAAACCTTTTGCCTTGTCCGAAAGGCAGCTCATAAACCCCGCTGAGCTTAAACACCTGCCCGGCATTGAAATCAGACTGTCCATACTCCGCCTGCACATCCGGCCCATACTGCGGATTCGACGCACCATTATTTAACGCGTCCATGGATTTTGACCACACGTAGTTCGCGGCCATGGAGAGGCCGTTGGTAAACCGCCGCTCCAGTTCCGCCTCCAGCCCGTTATAGTTCCCATACCCGATACTCGCGATTTGGTAAACATCTCCCACATATGAGTATGGCCGCCGGCTCTGGATTGAGCCGGGATTACTGGGATCCGCCGGCAGCGACGCCTGGTTAGGATTCTGCCGGATCTGCAAATGGTCCGACTTATTCCCCAGATACGAAATTGTCGCCAGCCAATGCGCGCCCAGGCTCTGCTGCAGCGAAAGGTTCCATTGCTGTACGTACGGCGTTTTCATATGCAGCTGGATCGTGAATGGAGCCTCAGCACTAAGAGTCGGATTGGCCAGGAACGTGTTCGTCACCGGCGTCAGAGTTCCCAGGGCGTAGGTATTCAACTGCAGGAAGAAGTTCGGCTCATTGATCATCAAAAACTGCAGCTGATTGTATTGAAAAGGAGAATAATAAATCCCATATCCGCCATGCACCGTAGCGTTCTTGTTCAGCAAGTAGGCAAAGCCCACCCGTGGAGCAAAGTTGAGGTATTGCTGATGAAAGGTGCCCGGGTGGTTGGTGTTCGTCGGCAAATCATACACATTGGAATGGCCATCGGCATCGGCCGGCGACCCATAGTAGTCATAGCGAATGCCATAGTTTAACGTGAGCCGATTGGTGATTCTCCAGTCGTCCTGAATATAGGGCTGAACATTCCATTCCCTGAATTTGGCAATCGTTACACCGGTTCCGCCCTCAGCCGACGATGGAAAGCCAAGCAGCAAATCAGCCAGATCGCTGCCCCCAACCAGCTTCTTCGCATTGTGGTTCGAAGTGTTCTGCCCATTAAAAGTAAACTGGCCGCTATTCCAAATGGTCCAGTTGGGATTCATGTCCAGCTTGTCGAGCTCCCCGCCGAAGTAGATGTTGTGCTTACCACGAATCAGGTTCGCTTCATCCGCAAACTCATAAAGTTTCTGCTCCGTTCCTTGCGGGCTGGTAGGGCTGCCCAACCCGGTATGCGTAGTCAATGTTACCGCTGGGGGCGCATATTGGGCTTTCGCTGGATCCAGATTCTGTATCCCGAACTGGGTGACATAGTCTGCAGTCCCGGTACCGGCGGTCGAATAAAATATGTTGCTGTCGTTGTAGCCAAAGCGGGCAACGTTCAGTGTGGTCGGGTTAAAGCTGTGAGTTTCCTGCACGTAGGCATTTTTGGCGGTTTGTGTATTGATGTAGTTAAAAATCGAAGTCGCGCTGAAGGTGGGCTGCAGAATACCAGGGTTGGTGCTTTCGTACGCGCCGTACAAGGCGTCTTGCGGGCGCAGATTGTAGTCCACGCGCCCCAGGTAAGAGTCATAGTTGGTCGTATTATTGACGCTCTTCTGGTAGTTGTCGCCGGCGATCACGCTGCCCGTGGGCAGCGGATAGTAGGCCAGAAACTTCTGCGCAAAGGAGCTGATTTCGTCCGCCGGAATGGTATTGTTCGGGAACGGCGAGATGGTCCCAGCCTGCTTGTTATAGGTAGCCGGGTCGTAGATCGTATAGCTGTCCGCTTGAAAATCGCCTTGCCGCTCGGCCGCCGTAGGAACGTTGGCGAATAGCGTCGTCCCCTGCGACTCTCTTAGCCCTGAGTAATCAAAAAAGAAAAACAGCTTGTTCCGAAGAATCGGCCCGCCGATATTAGCGCCGAACTGGTTATAACGCAGCGGGGGCTTCGGTACTTTGAAATATCCCACCGTGTTCAGTGCATCGTTTTGCAAGTAGTCGTAAACCCTGCCGTGGAAGCCGTTCGTCCCGCCCTTGGTAACTACATTGATCACGCTCGGCTCGTCATACCGTGCCGACGCCCCGTTCTGGATGATCGAGACTTCCTGCGTAGCTTCGATCGGCGGCTGAAAGTTAGCGGTTTTGGTCAGCACGGCAATGTTGGTTACGCCGTCCTGCAAGTAGCTGGTTGTGCCCGAGGCCGATCCGCCGATGGTCAAACTATTGCTGGTCGTCTTGAAGTTCGATACAGGCCCGGCGGCATTCTGGAACGGAGCCACATTGGTCGCCGCCTGGAGCGTTTGGAATACGTTCCTCCCATTCGCCGGAAGGTTTTCAATGTTGTGGCTGGGCACCAGCGCTCCCACCTGGTGCTCCGTCGTCTCCAGTGCAAGCTGGCTACTCCCTGCATCGACCTGAACATTCTGGCTGGTACTGCCGGGGTTCAGGTGGAAATCGAAGTTTGCCGGCTGTCCCAGGGCAACGACGATCTGCGCGCTGGTCACAGCAAATCCTGTCGCGGAGGCCGTCACCTTGTAGGGATCCGGAGGAAGCGACAGGATGGTGTAGTAGCCGGAACTGTTGGTCTGCACTTCGCGCGAGGCCCCGGTTGCGGCATCTGTTGCCGTCACCGTGCTATTAGGAATGGCCGCGCCGCTTTGATCGTAAACGACGCCCACAATCGACCCGGATGTCACCTGGCCGTGCAGTGCCACGACGGAAACAACAACGACGGAAACAACAACGGTAACCCTCAATAGGGTTGAAATACTCCTGGTTTTCCTGATGATGCGCATCGATTCAATACCTCCCAGGCAAAACGTCTAACTTTTGTATGCTCGATAAGAAATCCAGAGTCGAAAGGGCATCGGCCAACTCCACGAGGCTGGCAGAAACATAGCAGGCAATAAATTCCCTGCGTCCCAGTTCGAGTGAACTCTTAAGGACTTTGGACTAGTTAGTTTCGAGAGGGGAAAAAAGGGTCAACAACAACAGCGGCAGGGCAGGGAGCCTCTCGCGATGATACGCAACGTGCTGTACGCCGGAGACATGACATGACTATTAAGTCGCATCTGCCGTGCCCTGTCAAGTCCGAAACGCCCGTCGGACTGCTGCCGTCATTATGTTAGGGGAGTCGGAACATTCCTGAGTCTTGCATCGGCCCTGTGCGTCCCTAACACGGGTCGTCGAAAGACGAGAATCCGGGAATTTGCTCGGACAGTCTCCACCCCTGTTCATTTGCGCGCTTTCTCTTGAGACAACAGGCCGTACACATCAACTTCGTTCTTTGTCCCCACATAAACCCGCCCGTTCGCGACGGTCGGAATATTGAACCGTAGGGCCAGCCCGGCGCGGTCACGAGACGGATTTTGCTCACTGGCGTAGAGCACCCGGGAGGTATCCAGGGCATCGAAGGCGAACAACACCGCATTTGCGTCGTCGGCATTCCATGCCCTCGAGTGCAGCACCCAAAGAACACCATCCCGCAGGCCGTTTGCCGAAACAATCGGAGTTCCGCAGATAGCTGGGAAATGGGAACCGCTTGCCGCTTTGAGCGACAGTCTTCCGTTCTGCACGGTGAACTGCCGCAGAGCATCCTTCGCGCTGTCGCTTAGCACGTAGAGATTGTGGTTCCAGTAGCCCATCGCCCCACAGACGCCGCCACCGGGGCTCGGGACAGTCTGCACCAAGCGGCTGTCACTGGCTCGCTGGTAATGGCCCATGTGATCGCGGTCGACCAGGTAGATGGTTCCACCTTTGCCGGCAATCACGACCAGGTGCCGGTGCGGTCCCGGCTGGACCGGCAATAACACCGGCCCTCCCGAACCTAGATCGTTATCTTTTGCATCCAGTTCGGCGACGTCGAACGGTGCGAAATAGTCATCAAGCTTCAGACGTTGGCCGTCCAGTTTCAGCAAACTATCTCCATAATCGCGCCCGCCACTGGCTGCATCGAACCGTCCATTTCCTGTCGCAAGAAACAGCCGGCCTTTCTCGTCGGTGGCCGGTCCTGTGTCGCTTGCCCAAAAGCCGCTGTCATCTCCGTCGGGAGAAGCATTGAACACTGCCTCCCGCTTGAGGGTCAGCGCGTTATAGGCCATCACCCAGCCGTGGTAGGGCCCGACATCGCAGGAAGAACCCCAGGTGAGGTAAACCGATCCGTTCGCCAGCAGAAGAGAGGCGCGAGGATTCTCGCGTAACGAATCGAATTCTACTTTTCCCAACTGGCTACCGGTTCCACTCCCGGCGATCATGGCCTTGATATCGACCGGACCACCAAACTTTTCAAGCCCGGTTGTCACCGACAGCGCATGTAAGCGCTGCCTGTAATGACTCGACGGGCCCCGTATCGATTCCTTGGTACGTGCCAACACGTACAGCGTTCCAGTATCCGCATCGATTACGGGTGTGGACGTAATTCCGATTTCCGGTGCGATAAAGGGGCATTCGACGTCATCCCCGGGAACTGTCGTAACGCCCTTACTGAGAAAGCTCATTCGCCAGAGCGGCACAGCGGGGTGGCCGTAGGCGTCGAAGGCATATACGCTGTCGTGCTCGGTCGCAATAAACAGTACATCGTGCCGGCCCTTGCCAGGTATCTCCAATCCTGCGAGGAAGAGTGGTTGTGCGTAGATGTCTCCATCCACTTTCAGCGTGAATATCTTCCCAAAATGGCGAACATTCACATTGCGCGGAGTGAGGATGGTTTCGAGCCGGTTAGCGCCGCTGCGTGCATTGTCATACTGCGACGTAGTCACACTCTGCGCCCCTGCGCGCAGTCCCATCATCAAAATCGGGATCAGTATGGATGGCCATGCGAGGCATTTGGAAGCATTCACAAAATTGGTTCCCCTTTCCTGCCGGCAGGCCCGCACTCGGCTATTCCAGTCGCAGCGCAGTCATGGGGTCGACGCGAGTTGCCCTCTTCGCCGGTATCCAGATGGCAAAGAGGGCGACCGCGCTGAGCAGGAACGGCGTCGCGATGAATGCGACGGGATCCCACGCTTTAACACCGAAGAGGAAGCTGGCCAGAAAGCGAGTGAGCCAGAACGCTCCGCCGAGGCCTAGAACCACGCCGGCAACGGCAAGGATCATGCCCTGACCGATAACCATGTTGCGGAGATTCGATGCCTGGGCCCCAAGCGCCATGCGTACGCCGAGTTCCTGTGTGCGTTGCTGGACGGAATAAGACATGACCCCATAGACACCAATGGCGGCCATCAGCAATCCTGCCGCTCCAAAAACAGTGAGGAGCAGCATATTGAAGCGCTGACGCGCCGTATTGCGTGCCTCGATCTCATCCATGGTACGAATGTGCGCAACCGGCAAACCGCCGCTGGCATCGTGAAGAGAAGCGGAGATTGCAGGAACGACTGTGCGCGGATCGACCTGACTTCGGATGATCCACCAGAGCGGCGCCACTCGTGAATTAAGCGCGGTCTCGAGGTCCGGCATCTGCGCAAGCGGAATGTACATGATAGGAAAGGGATCGCGATTGGGGCCGCCATCGTGCGTGTCGCCGACGATGCCGACAACCTGACGGGGGCCTTCAGCAAAGGCTGGTCCGGCGCCGGGTGCGATCTGGATGCGATCCTTAAGTGGATCGCCCTTCGGCCAATACTGGCGGGCCATGGCCTGGTTGATGATGACGACGCCGGGTGCCGCGGCATCATCCTGTTCAGCGAAACTGCGGCCACGGAACAGCGGAATTTTGAGTGCACTGAAGTATCGCCAGGAAATGGAATAAAAGCCTGCATCGCCGGTGAAAGGTGAATTCCCTTTAGGACGGCCGACGACATCAAAGATCATGCCAAAACCGCCGGCCATAGGCAGACAGTTGGTCACGCCCACATCGAGCACCCCCGGAACCGCAAGCACACGATCCGTGCCCTCACGAACGACCTGAGCGAGAGGCGCTGTCTTCTGGAAGCGGTCGCCGCTCATAGACATGGCCATGCTGATGACGTTGTGCATCGCAAAGCCAGGATCCACAGCCTGCAAATTGAGGAACGTACGGATGAGCAGAGCAGCCCCAATGACAAGCACAAGGGTGAGGGCCATTTCGCCGATGACAAGCGCTGAGCGGAGCTTGCCGCTGCGAAAACCGACCCCGGAACGGCTGCCGTTTTCGTTGAGCATAGAAGCCAGATTTGGTCTGGAGGCGCTGATTGCGGGAACCAGACCAAAAAGGATTCCCGTGAGAATAGAAACGCTGAGCGTAAAGAGCAGGATGTTGGCGTCGAGCGTTACGGCTGAACCATCTTCGCCAATGCGTGGAATGTTGCCGGGGTTAATGCTGAGCAAAAAGCGAACGCCGCCGAACCCGAGAATGAGGCCAAGCATACCCCCGGCAAGCGAAAGTGTAAGGCTTTCTGTCAGCAGCTGCCGGATGATTTGACTACGCCCGGCTCCGAGGGCCGCACGGGTAGCAAACTCACGCTTTCTCGAAGAGGCTCTTGCCAGCAGCAGGTTGGCAACATTGGCGCAGGCAATGAGGAGAACGAGACCGACAGCGCCCAAGAGGACGAGCAGTGGAAAGCGCGTATCTCCGATCGTCGCCTCCTGGAGTGAGACAACGCCGAATCCGCCATTGGGTGGAAGTGAGTCTTTGCCATAGATACGACGGTACTCATCCGCGGCGAGCCGCAGCCGTGCATTCACCTGCGCCAGGGTCACACCGGGCTTGAGACGCGCTGCCACGGTGAAGTAATGGGCCATGTCCTGCGAGTTCAGATCGAACTGGAAAGGCACCCAGAGATCTGCCGGAGTATTGGTCACAAACCCGCGGCCAATGACTCCGACAATAAGATATGGCTGCCCATCAAGCTGGATAGTCCTGCCGACGGCTTTCGGGTCGGCCGCGTAGCGGCTCTTCCAGAGACCGTAGCTCAGTACCGCGACATGCCCACCGTGTGGACTGTCTTCCGCGGCGGTGAAGGTGCGTCCGGCAACAACCGGAGCGCCGAACAGGGCGAAGTATCCTGCGGAGACGTGGGAACCCTGCACCTGTTCGGGATGGTCGCCACCAGTGATATTGAGCCCGGCACCGCCGAAATCGTACGCCGCGACCTGCTGAAAAATTCCAGTTTGCTGATGCCAGATATTGAACTTTGGGATGTTCGCCCCCGGAAACGATCCCTGTGCGCTGGTATTCCTCATCTCGAACAGTGACTGCGGATCTGGATATGTCAGCGGTTTGAGGAGCACGGTATTGATGACTGAAAAGACGGCTGTGTTCACGCCGACGCCGACAGCGATCACAAGAATCGCAATGATGGTAAATCCCGGTGTCTTTCCGAGTCCGCGCAGAGCGAAACGCATGTCGCGCCATACATCTTCCACCATGGGGAAGGATCGATAGCGCCATACGCGCTCGCGTGTTGCGCGAGGATTTCCAAAGTGCAGGTGAGCTTGCCGACGCGCTTCCTGCGGAGACAGTCCGCGCGCGGCATTTCGGTCCTGCTCATGAGCCAGGTGCGACTCGATTTCCTCGGCCAGATCCTCGTCTTTCTTCCTGCGATGCGTAAAGCGACTTAAGGTCATTTGCGCCACTCTCCTGGTTATTCGATCGAGTCACCCAAAATAAGACCAATGGCGCGCGTCATTCTGCGCCACCGGCCGGCGGCAGCGCTCAGTTCCTTCCGGCCTTTGGCAGTGAGCTGGTAAAACTTCGCCCTGCGGTTGTTTTCGCTCACGCCCCATTCCGAGGAAAGCCAGCCCCGGTCTTCCAGGCGATGCAGTGCGGGATAGAGCGAACCTTGCTCCACCTCAAGCGCGTTTTCCGATGTGTGCTCGATGACCTGGGCGATGGTGTGCCCATGGGCCGGACCCATCACCAACGTGCGCAGGATCAGCATGTCCAGGGTGCCCTGCAGAATCTCGCCAGCTTCCGGCGGCTTTTTCGATACCATTTTTCCGCCACCTCCACTCGAATGACTATGGAAACGTTATACACCACTCGAATGACTATGGGAAGCAGCAACGTCCCGGAGCGACGCCAGCCCAGCCGGACTGCCGTGGCCGCGATCCCGGCGTGGTACAGGATCCAATCCAACTGCAAGTTGAACTGCCAGGTCGAGCGCGCACCCTGGTCTTCTTCGATCGATGCTCTCGACCTCAACGCTGCGCAAAAGAGATTGAGAACGGTCAATCGATGATAGGCGAGGATGGGAAAGCGGTGTTTGCAATCCAGGCCCGGAGGGCCGGCACCAAACGTCAGCCCAGCCCGGAAGGGCTGGGTCTGGAAGTTTCTACATTTTCTCGGGCCCGGGGTATGATTTATCGAGCTTCAGTTTTGGGTTTTGCCCTGTATCAGGGCACGACTTTCAGTCGTGCCGCTATGAACGGAAAGAAAATTGGGCTTTAGCCCCTGCAGCCATCTTCCTGTAGCATCGCGACTATATCGTTCGCGACCCTGTCAAGGCAGGACTCGTGGATAGCGCCGGGCAGTACCCCTACTGCTTTGCTTACCTGGCCAGGAAAAAAGCTCAGGGGCTAAAGCCCAGATCTCTTGTTGAGCCTGAGCGGCCCGACTTAAAGGCGTGCCCTGATACAAAGCATCAGCGCTCTGGCGCTCGAAAAATTCGCGTATTCGATCAAATTTGGCTCATCTCATGCTCTCCCAAAATGTAGAAACTCTGTGCAGCCGGGGACATAGTTGACACTTTAGACCGGGCACCACACTCTTCCTTTGTTCATTAATAGAAAGGCGCACACGCTGCTTTGTCCAGTGCCGTGGCAGGAAATCAGGGTCGGGATGACAAAGGGGGAGAGTGGGTTTCCATTCGAGATCGTTCCAGGTTTAGGGTTGGCTGGGCTGGGGAACACCTGGTCACTACTTTTCAATCGGCCGTGCTAGCCGCGCCAGGAAGCTCGTCCTGCAGTTTTCCACTTGACGTCCAAGTGAAAATCATGTTCTCTTGAATGCCAAGTGAAGAACGCTCAATGAGAAACCAAACGTTGGCGCCAGATGGCCGGCGTAGTTGAAAAGCTGCTTGCGGAGGAACAGTAGCCATGGCGCATTGGAGAAGAATCATTGCCCAGCTCCGCAGTCTCCTTGGCAATAAGCGCGCAGAAGAGGATCTTGTGCGCGAAGTTGAATCGCACCTCACCCTCCTCGCCGACGACTTCGAACGCCGCGGCATGTCGCCTGAAGAAGCAAGGTTAGCTGCCCGACGCGCTTACGGCGGCGTGGAGCAGGCAAAACAGGCGCATCGCGACGAACGCTCTCTGTTGTGGGTCGAACAAACCATCCAGGACCTGCGCTATGGCCTGCGCACATTGAGCAAGAGCTCCGGCTTCACCATAACCGCGGTACTCACGCTTGCCCTCGGCATTGGCGCATGCACGGCCATCTTCAGCCTGGTGAATGCGGTGCTCATCCGCTCCTTGCCTTACGGGGATCCGAGCCGGCTCGTCTATCTCTACACGCCCAATGCGCAATTCAAACTTCCGGTCGAAGTCTTCGGCCCTGCTTATGCCGACCTTTACGACCTGAAAAAAGAGAGCCGCTCTTTTCAAGACATCACCGCCTTCGGTCAGTCCGTCTTCAGTCTGGCTTCGCAAGGCGCGTCGGAACGCGTCAGCGCGGCGCGTGTCGATGGCGACTTCTTTCGAACTTTTCAATCCGCTCCCGAACTTGGCAGGGCTATAACTCCGGGCGACAACCAATTGGGGCACGAAAAAGTCGTCGTCATCAGTCACCGGCTCTGGCAGTCTATGTTCGGCTCGTCCGCCGACGTTCTCCATCGCTCGCTATTGCTCGACGGCAAGAACTACCAAATCGTCGGCGTCATGCCGCAAGGATTCGAGTATCCGCATTTCTCTGATATTCCCTATGAAGCGCAGTATAAAACCACACAGGTCTGGATCCCGCTGGCGCTTACGCCTCACGACCTGGCCGACCGCGACAACGCAAGCGGAAACGCGGTTGCGCGCCTCAAGGCCGGAGTCAGCATCGCGCAGGCGCAGGCGGAGATGAGCACGGTCATGGCGCGCCTCGACAAGCTTCACGATCCGCGGCTCCGCGGATGGGGCGCCCTGGTCGTCAACTTCGTCGACAGCACGGTAGGCCATGTGCGTTCGCTGCTATGGCTGCTGCTGGGCGCGGTGTGCATTGTTCTCTTGATTGCTAGTGGCAATGCAGCGAATCTTTTGCTGGCCCGCGCCGTCAGCCGCATGCGCGAGTTGGGTGTGCGTGTTGTACTCGGAGCAGGACGTAGCCGCATTATCCGCCAGCTTCTCACCGAGTCGCTCCTGATCGGCCTCACAGCAGGCGCCATCGGCATAGCTCTCGCGTTCGTCTTTCTGCGCCTATTGCCGCGCCTCGATCCAGGCAACATTCCCCGGCTCAACGAGGCGTCGCTGGATATGCGTGTGCTGTTGTTTACCGTTGCCGTATCTGTGCTGACCAGCGTGCTCACCGGCATTCTGCCCGCGTTGGCGGTGTCACGCATCAACCTGACGGACTTCCTCGCCATCACCGGCAGCCGTAGCGTGGCTGGTGCGCACACCCGCGTCCAAAGCGCCCTGATCGTGCTTGAATCGGCGCTGGTTGTGGTGCTGCTGGCCGGTGCCGGCCTGCTCATTCGCAGTTACATCAACGTCGAATCGGTCGACACCGGCTTCTCCCCATCTACCGTCAGCATGAACATCGGCCTCGATGCGCGTTATAGCCAGGTGCAACAACGCATTGCCTTCTTCCGGGATCTGTTCGCGAGGTTCCAGGCGCTCCCCGGTGTTCAGGCGGTGGGAGCCATTAATGACTTGCCCCTCAGCAACTCCGAAGACCTGAAAATGTTCACGGTCGATGGCTATCCAAATGAGAAAAGTCAATTGGCGGAATCGCGCTGGGTTACTCCGCAATATTTTTCCGCGATGAACATTCCGCTCGTGGCCGGACGGCCCTTTAGCGGTGAGGAATATTTGAGCGATGCCCACACGATAATCATCAACCAGAGCTTTGCCAGAAAGTATTTTGCCAATCGCAACCCCATCGGCGGACGCGTCAACTCAGACGATCATCGTATTCAGTGGAGCACTGTCGTTGGGGTCATCGGCGACGTGCGCCATTCCAGCCTGGAAGAAGCGCCAGTGCCCCAAATCTACTATCCGGACACGGGGTTTCAAGGGGGATACATCGCCGTCCGCTCCACACTTCCGCCAGAACCCCTGGCTTCCGCAATTCGCTCCACCTTGCACAGCATCGATCCCAACCTCGCCGCCGGCAACATTCAAACCATGGGCGACCGGGAGTCGGAAGCCAGCGCACCACGGCGTTTTCAAACCTCGCTGCTCACAGTCTTCGCCGCCATCGCTTTGTTCCTCGCGCTTGCCGGCATTTATGGCCTCATGGCCTATTCCGTCAGCCGCCGTACCCGCGAAGTCGGCATCCGCATGGCTCTCGGCGCGCAGCGGACCGACGTGATACTGCTTGTAGTCCGGAAGGGCGCGCTTTTGCTTGGATTGGGTTTCGCCTCCGGGCTCGTTGCCTCGTGGTTCGCCACGCGCGCCATTCAAGCATTTCTCTTCGGCGTCGGCCGGCACGACCCGATTACAATCCTGTCCGTCTGTGCTTTGCTCGCGGTCTCCGGCCTCGTCGCCGCGATGATTCCCGCTCGTCGCGCCGCCTCCATCGATCCCATGCAAGCACTTCGGACGGAGTAGGACCATTCTTCGCCTGCGTCACAACAGTGGTCCCGTCACGAGAGCAATACGAAGCCCTAGTTGCATTAGATTCAGCGGGTTACTGCTTTGGCTTCTGACTGTCGCGGTAAAGTTAAGGGAGCGACCGGACTGGTAACGAAAACGGGCTTGAGCGGACAAGATGCGACCGTACGGCTACTAGCTTCATCGAACAATGCAATAAAACTTCCGAACTAGAACAGTTGACATGAAGAAAATAGGGTTCCTCTCATTCGGTCATTGGACACCTTCGCCACAGTCACAAACTCAGTCGGCAGCCGATGCGCTCCTGCAGTCCATTGACCTTGCCGTGGAGGCCGAGCGCCTGGGAATGGACGGAGCCTACTTCCGTGTCCATCACTTTGCGCGGCAACTCGCATCCCCATTCCCACTGCTCGCCGCGGCCGGTGCAAAGACCCGGCGGATTGAGATTGGCACCGCCGTAATCGACATGCGGTATGAAAATCCTCACTACATGGCGGAGGATGCTGGCGCTGCGGATCTTATCGCGGGCGGGCGCCTGCAGTTGGGTATCAGTCGCGGTTCTCCAGAGCAGGTGATCGATGGCTGGCGGTATTTTGGCTATCGCCCGCTTGAGGGCGAGAATGATGCAGGCATGGGACGGCGGCACACCGAGGAATTTCTCGAACTGCTGGGCGGGAAGGGCTTCGCGCGGCCTAACCCGCGTCCGATGTTCCCCAATCCGCCGGGACTTCTGCGCCTTGAGCCGTACTCCGAAGGATTGCGTAACCGGATCTGGTGGGGATCTGCGTCCAACGCGACAGCTGCATGGGCCGCGAAGCTGGGAATGAACCTGCAGACCTCAACCCTCAAATTCGACGAGACCGGCGAGCCGCTCCACATCCAACAGGCCGCGCAGATTCGCGCCTTCCGCGCAGCCTGGAAGAAGGCTGGCCACGCTCGCACTCCGCGCATCTCTGTCAGCCGCAGTATCTTCGCGTTGATCGATGACCGTGATCGTGCCTATTTCGGACGCGGCGGTCAGGAAGACGACAAAATAGGCTTCCTCGACGAAACCACACGGGCGATCTTCGGCCGTGGCTATGCTGCTGAGCCGGATGTGCTGATCGAGCAGCTAAGGAAGGACGAGGCCATCGCGGAGGCGGATACGCTACTGCTAACCGTCCCAAACCAACTTGGCGTTGCCTACAATGTACATGTCATGGAGGCGATTCTGACTACTGTCGCCCCAGCTCTTAATTGGCGCTAAATCGCCGATACATTCGAGCCGCAGGGAGGTAGGCCTGAGTTACCCGCGACTCGGGGATCGCGATCGAGCCATACCCTGGCTCAACCAGGCGATTGACGGACAGTATTTCTGGACGATCTGGTGGAGAACTGCAGATCCCCGGCTCCCGCAGGATTTCCCTGTCGAGAGTTGCGGCTTCGGTCTGCTAAACGAATCGCTGCTAGTAGGGAGATCTGATGGGTAACGAGTGACGGGTGCCCCATATCTGCCCGGTTTTGGCAGATGTGGGATTCAACGGCTGTCCACCGATCACCCTCTACCAGCAACAGATCTTGTCCATGGCCATCTATGCCCTGCACAGTCAGGGGTTGAGGTTTGTGGAATCCCACATCTGCCAAAACCGGGCCGACATGGGGCACCCGGGCTTGGTCGCAGACCGAGCTGTGAGAAATTGAGGCTAGGGAGAACCACATAAGTGGCTGCCGGGCGGTGAGGTAGGAAATCCGGGTGCGCTCCCAATGAACAAACGAATAGTGTCGTGCCGCGCCTCCGGCGCTCGATCGTCTGCTTTATGGACCCAGCCCGTCCGGGCTGGGCTGATTCCTCCCTCAACTTGCCGCTGGCAAACATCGTGCGCCTTTCTCGACGGAAAGCCGCATACGCGGTCGGTATGCCGTTCTGCTTTCTGTCTTACGGAGTGTCAACAGGGCGCGACACGTTCCCTGTGTCATTTCCACTAACTCGCTTCTTCTACTGTGGCGATCAAAGGAATGACAGTGTCCACGTTGGTGAGCTTGAACAGTTCCAGGACTCGTGCGCTTGGTCCGGCGACAATAAACCGAACGCCTTCGTCCTGGCACCGGACATAATGCCGGATGACCATGCCCAGTCCCGAAGAATCCATATAAGGAACGTCAGTCAGGTCGAAGATGTTAATGGCCGGCGACTCGCCGGAGGGCAACATCAACTGCAAATCGAACAACTTGCTGACGGCGTCTGGTGATTGGCATTCAAATACGGTGCGCGCGGTGAAGGGTCCTGAGAAATGGAAGATCACCGTGCCGGACGCTTCGCCTACTTCGCGTTCGAAGGTGAGAGGAACCCGATTCGAGATCTGAGTTTGAGTCATTGCATCAATTCCTCCGTGTTGAAACTTAGGCGCCCCAACCCAAGACCGGCGTGCTCGCAAATGTTGAACATAAGTGAGGATGCCGGACAGCCCTCCGCCAAGATTGGCTTTTACACTCCACATTTCCATTCTGAACTTGATTTGGCCATCCGGAGCCTCCTATCGGCGCGCATCTCCCACAGCTCGGATGAATGCGGTGCCGAACCCGGTTGAAGACTGGAAACCAATAGCGCAACCGCTGACTGTGCCAGATCGTCTGGGCTGCGGTCAGTCAGGGATGAGCTTGGCAACGGTCGCGTCTGGTTCCAGCTTCCTGGTTAAGCAATTCCGGCACAGACACCCGGTCGATCCCGAGGGCACCGGTAGTACATGCGGAACATCAGAGCACCAGCAGTCATGGCCTGGATTGCAGGAGATGGGTGCGTTGCACTCTGAGCAAAGTGTATTCATTGTTGAATCTCAGTTTAGCCTGAGGTGGGACCTGGCAATGACGCTCCGAGATTTGTTTTTCGTTATTCGGTGTGGAGTGAGCGGGCAGGATCAACCGATGCCGCCCTACGTGCCGGTCTACTTTGGAGCGCGCAAACAGATTCGTGATGCGGCGAAGGAGTGGCATGGTAATCGCTCACGCGCACTGCAACCTCGCAGGTACGCCGTCCAGCCCGGATGACAGCAGAGTACCCATAGACAAATAGGGGTGTCAAGCGCGGCGGCAAATGCCGCTCCTGCTGCTTTGGCCTCAGGCGTTCAACCACCTTAATTCCATGTCGAGGAGCCGCCACAAGAAAGCCACTCAGAGCATTTTGGAAGGCCAGGGGGGTTACTTTTAGTTAACGACACCTCCATCCACATGTTTTTTTTCAGAGGTTCTTGTGCGACAAAGCCACTCGTGGCATCGTTG
Organism: uncultured Acidobacteriaceae bacterium; assembly: GCA_963750415.1. Taxonomy (GTDB): domain Bacteria; phylum Acidobacteriota; class Terriglobia; order Terriglobales; family Acidobacteriaceae; genus PALSA-350. The sequence goes on along the minus strand of CAVVQX010000011.1, from coordinate 106,283 downwards.
GCTTGCACGGTTTCCTAAGGAGAATCATCCCGCCCTATCACCGAACCACAACCCGGCCTGAAACACGAGGAAACCTGCGCGTGGCGAGGGTCCCCCGGTTACCAGGGAGACGGAGACGTGCCCATAAATATGAAGAAGCGGCCCCGACAAATCGCATAGATAAACCGCTACATCGTTCATCGAGCTTCTAAATTCACGGGAACCCTGACGTCCTTCCAAGCGCCAGGCCTTCGGATGACTCAGCTCTCGATGGCGGCCGAGCCACGCAACCTGGACTCACCCAAAGGACCTTACCACGCATATCACGCATATCACGCACTATTTTCGTCGGCTGCCTTAAGCGCTTAAGCCGCTAAGAGGGTGTTATCTACAAAGTCGCTTGCTCCCGCGCCACCAATCTCAACGGTAAATCCGGGGCAGCGCAGTGGCGAGCCTGCCTCGGCACCTTGGATCTGCGGTTCTTTTCGTGTCTCACAATTGAATCGCTTAACAGGCCAAGCGCGAACTGACGATTTTACGAAGTGAGTGAGGGTTTCTACGGCTTGGTCTCGTTCTCCTCGGGCAGGGCGAAGGTGTAGAGGGTGGCTCCTGCGGAAATGCATACATATTGCCGTCCTTCGACGGCGTAACTCATGGGTGAGGAAGAGATGGACGCTCCGGTCTGAAAATGCCAGAGTGATTTGCCCGTGGTAGCTTCCAACGCACTCAGATTTCCATCTCCGGTTGCCAGGAAGACGAGTCCGCTGGCGGTGGCCAGGACACCGGCGCCCATCGAGATCCGGAAGAGTGGGTATTCCCACTTTACGGCGCCGGTGGTGGTGTCGATGGCCAACAGGCTGCTCTTGGCGGTTTCGCCTGATGGAAAGGGTGCGCCGCCCATGTATTGCCGTCCTGCCTCATATTGGACGGGGATGCTCCGATATCCCATGCCCCCGTTCAGCGCAACCACATACATGATGGAGTGGACGGGATCGTAGGAAGGGTTTTGCCAGTTGCTGCCGCCCACCAGGATCGGAGAAACAATGTTTCCTTTCGCGGTCGATTGCCAGTCCGGCAACACGATAGGACGGCCGTCGGGCTGAAAGCCGCTGTTCCAGGTCTGCTTGACATACGGTTTGCCCAGGATGAGCTTCCCGTCGGTGCGGTCAAGCGCGTAAAACATTCCGTTACGGTCCGCCTGCAAGAGCAGTTTGCGTTTTACCCCTCCCGCTACGCTGTCTGCCAACACCACATCTTCGTTGGCATCCCAATCGTGTGTGTCTCCAGGAGTGAACTGATAATGCCACTTTCGTTGACCGGTGTCCGGGTTGAGAGCAACGACGGAACAGGTAAAGAGGTTATCGCCTTTGCGCTCACTTCCGTTCATCCCGGGGCCAGGATTGCCAACCGTCCAATACAACAGGTCGAGATCCGGATCATAACTTCCCGTGAGCCATGCAGCGCCACTGCCGTGCTTCCAGCTTTCGCCACTCCAGGTGTCGTGACCAAATTCTCCCGGGCCGGGAATGGTGTTGAAGCGCCATAGCCGCTTGCCGGTCGCTGGATCGTAGGCGTCGATAAAGCCGCGGATGCCAAACTCCCCCCCGGCTACTCCAACCACGATTTTGTCCTTGACCGCCAGAGGAGCTCCGGTGATGGAGTTGCCGGTCATGGTGTCGGCTACCTGGGTTTCCCAAAGAATGCGCCCGGTACGTGCATCCAGGGCGATCAGAGCTGCGTCGAGGGTGCCGAAAAAGACGCGATTCCCGAGCACCGCGACACCACGGTTAAAGGGATTGATCTGATTCGGATTCGTCACTTTTTGACGCCGGTCATATTTCCAGATGATGAGACCGCTCCGGGCATCGATGGCATACACTCCGGCTGAGGCCGCGGTGGTGTAAGTGGTGTACATGGTGCCATCGACGACCAGCGGCGTGGCCTCGAGCACTGGTCCCGGGGGCATCTGCACGGACCATTGGGCCTGCAGACGCGGGACATTCCGCGGAGTGATTTGGTTCAGCGCGGAGTAGTGATGTCCCTGGTAGTCGCCCCAATATGTAAGCCAGTTCTGCGGCTCCGCTGCGGCGTTGCGGAGCCGGGCGAAAGTCAAGCCGCCGGGTAAGTCCACCTGGATGGTTTTGCTTAGATCGCGGCTCTTCAGGCTTTTCAGGTAGGCGACCAGATCCTGAATTTCCGTTGCGGAGAGCAGCTTACTGTAGTTATCGGGCATCAGCGACTTAGGCTCGACTTGCTCGGAGAGCAGGTCTTTCCGGTCGAAGCGCCGCAGTTGGCCGTTCAAGTCGGTCATGATCACGGTGTAATTATCTTCAGCGCGCTGGATGCCGATGACCTCTTCGCCGGCGCGGGTCTTTACCCGCACGCCGCCTGGCCTGAACCAGCGTTGCGCGGCGGCGGTGGGAGCATTGGGGTCCATGATCATGCTGTGCAGGTAGTCTGCGGAATTCTTTCCGGCATCGGAGAGGTCGGGTCCAATCGCGGAGCCACGGGCGTTCACTTCGTGACAGCGGCCGCAGCCGCCCTTGCCCCAGAACGTTTTCTCGCCTGCGTTGGCGTTGCCGGCCACGGTCTCGCCAGCGGCAGCGTGGTTGGTGTTGAGGCTGCGCAAATAGGTAATGATGCGCCAGACATTATCCGCGGGCAGGAGGGCGAATGAAGGCATCTGCGAGCCGGGCACGCCAGTGCGGATGGTGCGAAACAAGTCGCTGTCTTCGCTGCCGTGGGTGAAGTTTCCCGATGCCAGGGCAGGGCCGCGATCACCGCGCGCCTCTCCTCCGTGGCACGATTGGCAAGTTTGCGCATACAGCGTTTTACCGGCAGCGACGGCCGCAGGGTCTCCGGCAAAGGGGTTCTTCTGCGCGTCGGGCATACCCGCTTGTTGCGCGATGAGTGGCGTCATCATCACAGAGGTACCCAGGAAGAGAGGAAGACACAGAACCCAGCCGAACAATCGTATTGTCTTGCCGTTAGCCACCCTGGCGATCACCGTTGCTGTCCCTTCTGACTCTCACCTTACTGTTTTTATCAGCGATATCGGCAAAGGCCGGGGAAAGGAAAAAAGCTCCCCTGAAGGCGCACCATGGTGGTCAACCGGATGCAGTTGGAACCGAGGTGGGATCATCCCCTGAATGGAACTGGCCTTTTGACGGAGGTTTCTGCAGGGAGAGAGCGGGCCAGTTCGTAATCCTGACGAACCGCCTGGCTGCCATATTTTCGTTCAAGGCGGCGAACCGTGAAATGGCCTTCCGCCAAGCCTTGAAAGTGGTGGCTGAACATGATGTTGAGGGTGAGTCCGCCGACTGCGCCAGCAATGGGGACGAGTTCGGCGGCTACTTTCTCGCTTACCTCAAGGCCAAATCGCGAAGCGATCTTACCCAGGAAGGAGATGAGGGCCGGCGCGCTCTCTTTGGCCATTCCTTTTTGAGTAACGAAGGAGACCGCTTCCCGCGTGACCTGCGCCAATGCCGCCCGGGTTGCGTAGTATGCGCTTTCCTTGGCGTCTCCATGCGTGTCTTCGGGGCCGAGGGCGAAGACCTCCAGGCAAGCCAGGCCGGTTTCCGGGTTGAGGAGGTCCTCTCCCTGGCTGCGGGCAATCTCAACGATGGAGTGCAGCATCACGGTGGTGGTGACCGGAAGCTCGACGAGCAAACCGGGGAGCCCAAAGAAGCCGCCGACCGCGCCAGTGATGGCGGTAGCGGCGGTGTGGGAGCGCTTGTGAATCACGGCGGACGGTTTGGATTTGTGGGCCTTGACGGCAATTCGCAAACACTGCTCCAGGGCTTTGTCGACGGTTATGCGTATGGCCGATTGCGCGGGGCCGGGCAGCCGGTGGAGAAGCGCCTCGACCGGCATGCCAAGCTTGGAAGCGACCTTCATGGCGAAGCTCTGGGATTCGAGTTTTGCCACTGCGGCCTGGAGATCAGCGAAATCGGACGGAGAGAGGTTGCTCATGCTTCCAGAGTAATTCTGAACACGTCGGTTTCGTGCGGCGCAAGAGTCTACGCCGCGGCCGACCGGAGCCATTGCTCCATTTGTTCATGGCCCACGAGGCCGGCTTGCTGAAACACTGGCCGCCCTCCGGCAAGAACGACGAAGTTGGGGATGCCGCGGACATCAAAGCGCGCAGCTAATTCAGGGTGGGCCTCGGTGTCGACCTTGAGGACGATGGCTTTTCCAGCCATGTCCTGCGCGGTCCGCGCGACCTCAGGTGCAGCAGAGCGGCAGGGCCCACACCAGGCTGCCCAGAAATCCACCAGCACGGGAACCTTAGCGTTGTTGAGGATTTCGTCGAAGAGAGCCGGATCCGCTGCCAAGGGTTCTGCGATGGGAGCTAACGTGGCCTTGCAGGCGCCGCACCGGCCGGTGCTGGCGAGATGCCCCGCGGTAACACGATTCTTTTGGTTGCACTGCGTACAGGTTCGAATGACTGGCACGATAGGCCTCTTTATTGATTATCCGCGGTGTTAGATGCACGGTGGCGGTGTATTGCTTCAAGAAGGGTGTTTTGCCCGTTGAGCCAACGACTTCGCCGCGAGCGGGCCCCCATCGCCAGGCCGCTTTGAAATGCTAAGCTACGGTACGATGACGGAAACTTTCAAAGAGCAGTTTGCGCGGGGGTACCAGGCGCGCAGAGAAGGCCGCCTGGCAGACGCGCGGGCTATTTTCTTTAAGGCAGTCCGCAGCGCCGCGGAAGAGGCAGACCGGCCAGATCTGGCGGAGGCCCTTTGCGGTCTGGGGCAGGCTGAGCGGGGCATCGGAAACCTGGAGGCGGCTCGGCACCATTATGCTGGCGCCGCAGTGTTGTACCGGCAGATCGGGCCGCCGGAGAGATTGGCGTACGCGCTCCGGCATGAAGCGGACATCCTGCGCGAAGCATCTCTGCCTGCGGAGGCCGAACCACTCTACGTGGAAGCTGCGGGAATCTATCGACAGCAAGGGGACGAGGCAGAGCTTGACCTGGCAAATACTCTGCGAGGACTGGCTTTGGTGAACGAATCGTCGGGCAAGGTAGATGCCTCCCGATCGCTCTTCGAACAGGCGCGCGCTCTGTATGCGAAATGCAACGTGGCAGGGGGCATTGCGGAGTGCAACCAGAAACTTGCTCAATTGCACTCCTAAGGTCTAGCGCCCGGACCCAGTGGGCTGCTCCCACGACATACGCGGGCCCTATTTGCTGTTGACTAAGGGCAGGATGAGCGCTGATGGATGGGCTTTATCGGAAATGATGGTGACCGTGGCTTTTTGGTAGTCACCTGGATGGGCGGTCATGATGTTTGGTACGAAGGTCTGGGGGTTGCGGTCGTAGAGAGGGAACCAGGTGCTTTGCACCTCAACCATTATCGTATGGCCCTTTTTGAAGACGTGATCCACGGCATGGAGGCTGTACCTGAATTCATGTGGCTTGTTTGCTGTTAGTGCCGCCGGCTTATCAAAGGCTTTGAGGTAGCGCCCGCGGAAGATTTCCTCGTTGGTCATCAGTTGATAGCCGCGCATGGTTGGATCGCTGTCATCTTCGGGGTATTGGTCGATGAGCTTCACGACCAGGTCCAGATCGGTGCCCGTGGTGGTGGCAAATAAATCGGCGATGACATCGCCCGTAAGCGTGAGGTCATGGTCCAGCTTTCCCATGGTCCAGATTGCCACGTCTTTTCGCGCAGTGACAAAGCGCTGGTCTTCAGTCATCCAGTTGCGCCATTGCGAGTCGGCGGCATAGGTCGGCTGGATCGGCCGATGACGATAGGGCACCGGATCGGCGGGATCAGAAACATACGCGACGCTGAGTTTTTGCTGACCGATCTGCCAGTGCAACTGCTTGTTTGCGCCCAGGTAGAGCTTCGTTGGGGAGGACTGTGCCGGGGGAAAATGCGGGTAGCGCTTCCAGAGGTTCGAGCCCGTCTGAAAGCTGGCCGTGTCTTCCAGGTTGAAACCGGGCTCATCCTTCAGGTACCTGGCGAAAAAGGGTGTCTCGATTTGCTTGCGGTATTCGGTGCCGATCGGTTCCCCGTATTGAATGGCCCCAAGACTGCGCGTCGATGAAGACCAGGAGCCGTGCCGCCAGGGTCCGAGGACGAGAAAGTTTTCATGCTGGACGTCCCGGGGCTCGAGGGTAGCGTAGACTTCCTGCGGCCCCCACATATCTTCCTGGTCATAGTAACCGCCGACTTCCAGCGTTGGCACGGTCACGGCCGTCATGTGATGCTGCAGCGCGCGCACGTACCAGAGGCCGTCATACGCCGGATGCTGCAACAAGATCTGCCAGGTGGGCAGGATTTTGCCTTCGGGTGTTTTTGCGTCGGAGCGTCGAACATCTTCGGCAAACGAGCCCCGATCGAGGAAATAATTGTAGCCATCCACACCTTTGCCGTAGCTCACGTCTGAGTTCTGCTTGTTTTGCTCGAGCCCCATCGCGTAGTCATAGCCATAGGTCTGGCGGAAGGCGCCATTGTGGAAGAAGTCGTCACCCATCCAGGTATCGATCATGGGCGCCTGGGGAGAAATCGCTTTGACCGCAGGGTGAGGTTCAATGCCCGCGGACATGGCCAGTGCTCCGTCATAACTGGTGCCGATGACTCCTACACGGCCATTGTTGCCGGGAATATTTTTGATGAGCCACGCAACTGTGTCATAGGCGTCGGTGCTCTCATCGGTGACCTTCGGATTGGTGTGATCGACGACCTGGCGGCTTAGCTCGAATCTGCCTTCTGATTTGAATCGGCCGCGAATGTCTTCTTCGACGAAGATGTATTGCGCTCGCGCGAGCTCAGACCGCCGGCTATAGAGGCTGGCCATGGTAAAGCCGTCCACGCCATAGGGAGTGCGGTCCATCAGGATGGGTAAAGGTCCAGGTGCGGCCGAGGGTTTGAGGATGACGGCGTGCAGTTTGATTCCGTCGCGCATGGGGATGGCCGCTTCCTGCCGTTCATATGGCGGGAAGGCATGGTGCACGGCTTCGCCCGTGCGGGTCATGACATACTTCGTGGGATCACCCTGATTCACGATGGTGACAGCGGAAGGACGGTGGGACGAATCCAGAGAGAAACTGTAGCGATCACCCTTGGAAGTAAATTCGGTTGGCGACACCGCGGTCAAAGGGGCGGGTAATTGATGTTCCGACTCAGTGAATAGCTGGCCATCCTGCTCATAGAAACTGACGGACAGGTCCGGCTCATCGGACGAAGCGAACGCGCCACTCAAAGCCTGAAGTTGCAGCGTCGTAGGGTGAATGGCATCCCCAACTTGCTGAGCCGATGCCCACCCGGGCAGGAAACAGACGAGCAGGAAGGAGACGGATAGCTCCGCCAAGGTCATAGACATTCACCCTATCAAGGCAGCCAGACTAGCATAAAGGGGCAGGAATGCAGAACAAAGCGTAATTGAAAGGCGAGTCAGGAATTCGCTGCGTATCTGGCTACGATGAGGGTGATATCGTCGTGCTGCTCATGGGGACTGAAGGTCTGGATTTCTTCCACCACGGATCCAAGCAGCCGATCGGCGGATAGTTCGCGGCGCCGGTGCAATGCCTCGACCAGACGCTGTTCCCCGAATTCTTCTCCCGCGACGTTGCACGATTCTGTGACGCCGTCGGTATAGAGAGCGAGCGTGTCTCCGGGGTGGAGTTGGCATTCTGCCGCAGGGCTGTCCCAATGCTCGAATAAACCGAGAACGGTGGCGGTGGAGTGAAGCTTTTCCAACGTGCCATCGTGACGGAGGAGAAGCGCCGGCAGATGGCCGCAGTTTGCGTATTGCAAGCGGCGAGCACTTTCGTCGAATTCCGCGAAGAAAAAAGTGGCGTAGGCGCTGTCTGCGGTGTTCTCGTAGAAAAGGCGGTTCACCGAGCGTAGCAGTAGGCGCGGCTGTTCGCGGGCCAGGGCAAACTGGCTGCGCAGGTTGGCCTGGAGATTTGCCATCAGGAGTGCGGCCGCTATGCCTTTCCCGGAAATGTCGCCAATCAACAGACCTAGCCGCTGTTGTCCCAGCGCAAGAAAGTCATAGTAGTCGCCGCCGACATGGCGAGCCTGGATACAAATGCCCGCGTAGTCAAGGTTCTTGAGGGGTGGAAGGGTTTGCGGGAAGAGCCTGGCCTGCACTTGTTTGGCAATTTCCATTTCCTGGGCGGCGCGGCGCTCAGATTCCGCTTTCTCCGCGATGGCCTGCCGCTGGGCCTCGATCTCACGGCTCATCTCATCCGAACCGAGCAACTCAAAGGAGTTGCCATCCAAATCTGAGAAAGCGGCGGAGGCTCCTCCGAAAAGTGACTTCTGCGGGGGATGAAGAAAACGCACCCCCCGGCTCCTCCATAGCTCGAACGTTGCGTTGATATCTTCAGCGATGAACGATATCTGTGTATTGCGGCCTATGAGCTTGTAGTTTTCGGACCCGCGTTTGGGCGCGACGAGGGCGAGAATCGCACTGCCATCCGGAGGGGCTACGGCCACCCAGCGTCCGCCAAATTCAAAGCGGGTGTCGGCGAGCACACTGAATCCCAACATGCCTACATAGAATTGCAAACTTCGATCATGGTCACGAACGAAAACGGTGGACTTGAAGATGCGAAGATAGGAACTCTCCTGATCGGGACTCACCGTTGACGGATCTACTGGGCCTGGTGCGGGAGATCCGTTCAGCGGAGAGAGCAGTCGTTCCGAGCTCAAGAAAGATTCCTAAGGCCGCAGTTTGCCCGGGACATCAGGATCGAGGGCAGGGGATTCGCTCAGGGGACCGGGTGCGTTGGCGACAGAAGCGATCGAGACTGCGTCCTCACCGAAGAAGTTCATTTTGATTTGTGTCTCTACTTCCACTGGATTGCCAAGTACTTGATAAGGACTGTAGTGCCATTGACGAACCGCGCGCATGGCGACCTCTGCCAGTTTGGGGTTGCCACTCAATAGACTCACTTCTTTCACCGAGCCATCTGCGCCGATCAAGGCTTTCAGACGCAACTCGCCAACCAGGTTGGGTTCCGACACGACCGGATACGCGAAGTGTCCCTGGGGAAGTTCAGAAACAAACAGTGGCTGTGCTGTGGCCGAAGAGATGACGGGATGCGGCTCGAGAATCGTCGCAGGGACCGTGGCAAGAAGGGGAGCGGTGGCGAGGGGTTGGGTAGCAAGAGGTACCGGATCCGGCTGAAGCAGCACGGGCTGCGGCCGTGGAGTCAGCAAATGCTTCGGCTTCTCAACGGCGGTTACTGCAGCAACCTTCGGCGCAACCAGCAAGGGCTTGATCGTAGACGGCCTGGGGGGCGGAGGCTGCACGTTGGCCTGATGTTTGGTTGAACGCAGAGGAATCGTATATACGATCGCAATGATGGTCAGACCGACCGCAGCGAGCGCTCCCAATGATCTCCATTGGCTAAAGGAGGCCTCTCGTGTCTCGGTTGACTTCAAGGGGAAGCGCGATGGTTCGGGCTTCACCAGAAATGGTTGGGTCGCCGGTTCGCTTCTCGGGGTGACCACTCGATGCACGGACGGCTTCAGGCGAACCTTCTCGACTACGCCAAACACAGCACTGCTGGGAACTGGTCCAGATGGAGTGACCACTGCCGTATGCGCCAGTTTCTCAATCAGTCGCTGATCACTTTGGCTTAGAACCTGGGGAGGAAGTACATGGAAATGGCGGAAAGTCCACTTAAGGCGAATGCGTTCCCACTTGGATGGCCGAACATAAACGGGCCCGGCCTCGGTACGCAATTCGAGAAGCGGCGCGTCTTCCTCTTCGGTTACGGCGGAAGCTGATTGCGGCTCTTCCGGGGGGAGTAGCGACGCTAGGCTCGGCATGACGGCCTCCTCTTTGAGATGACACAAGGGCCCGTCTTCACTTGCCAGGGAATGGGGGGTTCCAGTCCAGCAGGTCTTACTACCATTCTATGCCAGGACCGAAATTGTCGCCAAGGTGGTGCCGAAACCGTGGCAGACACCTATTCCCCGCAGGAACTTAGATGCATTTTGATACGAAGTTGATGTTGATTAAAGCAAGCGCAGCCCCCTTCGGGGTGAGAAAGGGCAGGTTGGGGCTTCCATAGGGGCCGCATAACTGGGCAGGGCTAGGTGGAGGATCCGGCGTCCCCGCCCGAGGCCGCCTTCGTAGCCATTTCGAAATGAACGGATCCGCCCTTCATCAAGGCTGAGTGGTTGATCCGGTTGCCGTTAAGGACCACGCCGGCGAGTGAAGCGCTCTTGACAAAAACAGCGTCCGGGGAGTTTCCGGGGGCATCCATGCTCAGAATTGCTCCACCCGAAAGGTGAAGAGTGGAGCGGGTGAAAAGGGGGCTGCCCAGGGTGTACTCCGGGTTTCCCGGGCAAAGCGGATAGAATCCTAGGGCGCTGAGGACGAACCAGGCGGACATGGAGCCGGTATCTTCATCCCCGGCAAAGGTTTCGGGCGTATAGAGATCGCGCATCACTTTGCGCACCCAGAACTGGGTGAGGTCTGGGCGCCCCGCGTGGGCAAAGATGTAGAGAAGATGGTGCACCGGCTGGTTGGAGTGGGCATATTGTCCGAAGGGCACCGCCGCCATTTCTGACATCTCGTGAATCTCGGTTCCGTAGACTCCGACGTGGAAGATGGGCGGGGTGGACAACATTTCTTTGAGCGCCTTCGCTGCTTGCGCTTCTCCTCCCATGGCGTCGATCAAGCCGGCAAGGTTCTGTGGTGCATCCCAACGGTGCTGCCAGGCCGCCCCTTCGACATAGGGACTGCCCCAGGTAAAGGGATTGAAGGGAGTGATCCAGCCGCCGTCTTCGTTTTTGCCGCGAAAAAACTTTACGCTGGTGTCGAAGACATTTCGCCAGTTCTCTGAGCGCTTCATAAAGGCTGCATAATCGTCCTGCTTGCCGAGTGCCCTGGCTACCTGGGCGATGCAGAAATCGCCGTAGGCTGCGTCCACGGTTTCCGCGACGGATTGGGCAACCTGATCGGCGGGCACGTATTGCAGCTTGAGATATTGCTCCAGGCCAACCCTGCCGTAGCCCTTGGCGGGGTCTCCCGGTGTCGTAGCGTGTTTTTTCAATCCCTCGTAAGCAAGATTCAGGTCGAAGCCGGGAATTCCCTTCGCCGCCGCGTCCCCAAACACAGAGTCGATGAGGCTGCCGGTCATACAGGCCCTGTATCCCGGACAAGGAAACTGAGGCAGCCAGCCGCCTTCCTGGTAAGCATTTACCCAGGCCTGCAGGATCTCGCCCAGCCGCTCGGGAAAGAGAATGGACATCAACGGATACCAGGCGCGATATACATCCCAATAGCCGTGGTCGGCATACATCACACCGGGCATGACCTTGCCATTGAAGGCGCTGAAGTGATGCATTTTGCCCTCGGCATCCGGCTCGTGCCAGGTTCGCGGAAACAGAAGCGTGCGGTATAGACAGGAATAAAAGGTACGACGCTGTTCCTCCGACGCGCCTTCGATTTCAATTCGGTTGAGGTGATCGTTCCATTTGGCGGCAGCGGCGTTCCGCAGTTCTTCCGCAGAATGCTGCCCCATCTCGTTCTGAAGGTTCAGGGCGGCCTGCTCGAAGGAGATGAAGGAGGTTGCGATGCGGGCTTCGATATGCAGGCCCTGACCAAAGCGAAGGATACCGATGCGGTGTGTGCCGGATTCTTTTACTTCGAAGCTGTCCCACGGAATTTGCAACCGCAGCAGGTAGTAGGCGGCGAAGTTTTCAGGTACACCACCGGAGTTTGCTCTGGAGGTGAAGCGGATGGTTCGGGTCGCGGGATCGGGCTCAATTGTCGCCTGAGAGCCTGGGATATCGAAGAGAAGTCCGACAGTTTGCGGGATCTCCTCTTCCTCAAAGGTTGCGCTTAGTACGGCGCTGCGATCAGTCGGGACCAACTCGACGTGAGCCCGGTACCGGAGCAGGAAAAGCTGTAGGGAGTGGGGCGAAAGATGAGCCTGCCCGGTTGCATAGGAGGAAGCGCGCGCGGCGGAATCAGGATGAATGTCTCCACGAAAGGGAAGAAAGGTTGCATGCCCATAGTCGCTCAGCCAGGGGCTCAATTGATGCGTGCAGCGAAACCCCTGGATACGGCGAACGCTGGGCTGAAACATCCAGGGTGTGTCGTCGTGCGACTGCAGGGTCCAGTGGGCCATTCCGAACGGGAGAGCGGCGATGGGGAGCGTGTTGCCGCGTGAGAACTCGGGCGTGGAGGCTGTGCCCTGAAGGATATTGACCCAGGCGACGGGGTCGCGCGGCGACGGCATGGTCGCGCTGGTTGATTCGGCACCTGGTTCGCTTGATCCTTGCTCGGCACGAACGGTACCTTCCTTCATCCACACGGTGCTGGCTGCGGCGAGCCCCGACGTCTTCAGGAACGTGCGTCTGCTTGGACCGTTTGAGGTTTGCTTCGACATGTGGACCCGAGAGCCCTTTCCCTATGCGTTTTGCATAAGGATAGGCCTACACGCCAGCTCTTGCACGCAGGAGCTTGTTCCGCCCGGGTCAGTGGAAATGCAGCGAGCAAACAGATGTTTGCAGGCACGGACCTTTCATCCATCAAGGACGACGCCAATAATGCTATCCATATGACCGCTTATCGCAGACTTTCATTGATCGTCACCCTGGCAGCTTCTCTTTTCGCGACGCTTGCTCAAGGACAGCCAATGGGAACTTCGGCTTCCCAGTCCACCCAATATCACATCCCGGCCAAGGAAAAAATCCCGGTTGCATTCGTGATAACGGACCAGGCAGTCACCATCGATTTTGCCGGGCCATGGGAGGTGTTCAAAGACGTCTTTGTTAAAGATCGCGGCAAAACCATGGCGGAGCAAGCCGCGTTTCGTCTGTATACGGTGTCTGACTCGCGCGAAACCGTTACAACTTCGGGTGGTATGCGGATCATTCCGGACTACACGTTTGATGATGCGCCGGCGCCGGCGATTGTGGTGGTGCCGGCACAGCGCGGCCGGTCCCCCAAAATGCTGGAGTGGATACGGAAGATGACGACGCAGAGCGAAGTGGTGATGTCGGTATGTACGGGAGCCTCGGTGTTGGGAGATGCGGGAGTCTTAAATCACAAGCCGGCCACGACCCATCATCTGTACTATGACGAATTCCAGGCGGCGTTTCCGGAGGTGCTCTTGCAGAAGAACCGGCGCTTTGTGCAAAGCAGCCCGGTTATTTTTACGGCGGGGGGATTGAGTTCCGGAATCGATCTTGCACTTCATATAGTGCAACTCTACTTCGGCCTTGCACAGGCGGAGGAGACCGCCAGCCTGATGGAGTATGAGGGCACGGGTTGGAAAGGTGATGGAACTGTAGTGAAGAGATAAAAACCCCTGTCTTCCCGCAACCCTTGCACCCCAGCAAACATATATACAAGGAGAATGACTAAACCAGAGGCTTCCGTGCGAGAAGGGCCGGCCATCGCGAAGGTTCCGCGGGTGGTGATTGTGGGGGGTGGGTTCGGAGGGCTTTATGCCACCCGCGCTCTGGCCAACGCGCCAGTGCAAATTACCCTGGTAGATAAGCGCAACTATCATCTGTTCCGGCCAATGTTGTACCAGGTGGCTGCGGGGCTTCTCTCCGCGGACGAGATTGCTCCGCCGCTGCGGGTGCTTTTCAGCAAGCGGAAGAACGTCGACGTGGTGATGGCTGAAGTGACCGGCGTGGATACCGCCAATCGAAGGGTCCTGCTGCCTGAATGCGACCTGCCCTATGACTACCTGGTTTTGGCGACCGGCATCCAGGTAAATTACTTCGGCCACGACGAATGGAAGTCCGTCGCCCCCGGGCTCGATGCGCTGGAGGATGCAGACCAGATCCGGGGCCGGCTTTTGACGGCGTTTGAAGAAGCAGAGCGAGAGGCTTTATGCGGGGATGCCGACCGCGACCGCATACAGGAACTGCTCACGTTCGTGCTGGTGGGCGGGGGCACGGTTGGGGTGGAGCTGGCGGGCACCATTGCCGAGATGTCAAAGGTGGGGCTGGCTCGCGATTTTCGCCACCTTGCACCGGGTTCAGCGCAGATCCTGTTGTTCGAAGGCGCGCCGCGCATACTGCCGACTTTTGCCGAGGAACTTTCGGCGAAAGCACAGCGTCACCTGGAGCAGTTGGGGGTGAAGATCTTCACCGGGACGCGGGTGGAGAGTGTGGATGCAGAGGGAATCGTGGCCAATGGCAAGCGCATCCGCAGCCGGAGCGTGATATGGAGTGCGGGCGTGGCCGCCTCGCCGGCAGCGCGCTGGCTGGGGGCAGACGCGGATAAGGCAGGAAGAGTCAAGGTGAATGCGGACCTGTCGGTTCCGGGCCATGCGGAGATTTTTGTCATTGGAGACACCGCGCAGGTGATAGCAAATACCCGCAACCTGGTGGGGCTGAAGAGCGGGACCGGAGTGCAGATGCCTGGTCTGGCGCAGCCCGCCATACAACAAGGCGAGTATGTTGCGGACCTGATTCGCCGGCGGACCACCGGTCAGAGTGAGCCCAAGCCCTTTTGGTATTGGGATAAGGGCGACCTGGCAGTGGTAGGGCGTGCGTTTGCGGTGGCCGATTTGCGGTTTTGGAAGTCGGCTGGATTTGCGGCTTGGCTATTGTGGGCCAGCGTGCACATCTATTTCCTGATTGGGTTTGCCAACCGGCTTTTTGTGATGCTGCGGTGGTTGGTGGAATTTGTCACCAGGCGCCACGGGGTGGGCGCGATTGCCGCGCAGGCCCCGGCTGCCGCGCAGAGGCTGGATAAGGCCGGTTAAGGGTGAAATCTTACTGCGCGGTAAAGTAAAACTTGATACCCTCACGTGATGCAAAAACGCGTAGTAATCCTCGGCGCCGGGTTTGGCGGACTCGAGTTGTCAACGTTGCTCTCGGAGAGCCTGGGCGAAACGGCCGAGGTGGTACTCATCGACAAAGGCGATTCCTTTGTTTTTGGATTTTCCAAACTGGATGTGATGTTCGGGAGGCAGTTGCCCGACGAAGTCAGTCATTTGTACCGGCACTTTGTTAAACCAGGCGTGCGGTTTATTCAAACCGTGGTTCGTTCCATTGACCCAGGTGCCAAGCGCGTTGTCACCGACCAGGGAAGCTTCGATGCGGACGTACTGGTGGTGGCCCTGGGAGCGGATCTCGATCCTTCTGCAACTCCCGGGCTGTTGGAAGGTGGCAATGAGTTTTACTCCGTGCCGGGCGCGTTTGCCCTGCGCGATATTATCAGCCGGTTCGAGCGCGGCGGGGCGATCATCGGGGTGACGGGGAAGTCGTTCAAGTGCCCGCCCGCTCCCAGCGAAACAGCGCTGCTATTGCACGACTACCTGGTGAAGCGTGGTAGGCGCGAAGCCACCGAGATCACCGTCGTGATGCCTTTCGGGACGCCCATTCCACCATCCCCCGACGCATCGCAGGCGATTCTTGCTGCGTTTGCCGAGCGGGGGATCCGGTTCCTCAAAGACAACCTGGTGCGCGCGCTCGATCCGGCACGCAAGGTGGCCATGCTGACCGATGGGACGGAATTGCCCTTTGAGTTGTTTCTGGGTATTCCGGTGCATCGAGTGCCCCAGGTAGTGGTGGACTCCGGGCTTGCCGCGGATGCATTTAACTGGGTTCCGGTGAACAAAAAGACGCTGGAGACGAGTTTTCCCGGAGTGTATGCAGTTGGGGATGTAAATGGCGTAGGTACGCCGAAGGCAGGCGTGTTTGCAGAAGGGGCAGCGCGGGTGGTTGCGGCGGCGATTATTGCGCAGTTCGGCAACGGGCCTGCGGCGGAGGACTATCGAGGCCTGGGCTCCTGCTACCTGGAGTTTGGCAACGATACAGTGGCGCGGGTGGATGTGGAGTTTCTCGCGGGCCCCAAGCCTGCGGGTACTTACCAGGCGCCATCGGTGGCCCTGGCAGCAGAGAAGGAGCATTTTGGCGCCAGCCGGTTGCGGCGTTGGTTCGGTGGGAGCTAAGGTTCATTCCTTCTGGAGCAGTTGTGCGGGATCAATGGCCCAGGCAGGCCGCGGCGGGTGAAAAGAAACCGCGATGGAAAGTCATTCTTCCCGCAAGGTGTTTGCAGGGTTGGTGTTCGCAATCCGCAACGTGGGCACAATGGTAGCGATAATAGTTACAGAGGCGAGTACCAGCATGACTGTGAGGATCGTAGGCACGTCATAGACGCCCACTCCGTAGAGCGCGCTGCGCATTGCGCGCAAGGCCCCTGCACATAAGATCAGACCGAGGATGAGTCCGAGTGTCGAGGCCCATACTCCTGGAGCGCCGATATGGACCATGGCTTGGCGAATGCTCGAGCCCAGAGCAATACGGATTCCGATCTCGCGCGTTTTCTGTGCAACTATATTTGCGACCAGGGCAAAGATGCCGATCGTGCTGAGAAGCAGCGCCAGAGCCGCCATCGTGCCGAGCAGCGCCACTTCAACACGCTGCATCGCCAGCGTCTTTGCCATCAGGTCTCGCATATTGTAGAAGCCGGAGAAAGGCAGGTTAGGATCGGCACTCGCCAGAGCGCGCTGCATCTGCGCGGTCAATCCTTCTACCGGAGTGGCTGTACGGACGATCCAACTTGGCTGAAAAAAGACGTGGACCAGTGCGAGTAACTGGGGATCCGCTTGCGCGGCGGGGATGTACATTGTTTCTTCGCCGGCAAGAGGAGCGGTTGCATCCAACCCGGGCGCGATGGCTACATCTTCCACCACCCCGACAATTCTCGTGCCGTTATTGATATAGTGGCCGACGGCATCAACCCCATGGAAATACTTGCGCGCGAATGTCTGATTGATGATGGCCACATGCTGCGTATCCGGTCCGTCTGCGTCTGTGAACGAACGCCCGGTCAGGACAGGAATCTGCAATGCCGCGAAATAATCGGGGGTGATGTAGACCTCATCGGTCATGCCGTGCTGTCCCGCTGCTCCGCCATCGCTGATCGTCACTCCGTTCAGCAACGCGCGCTCATACGGCAAACTCAGGCCGACAGCTGCACTCTGCACCCCCGGGATCTGCCGCATGGAAGAGATGCTTTCACGCAGCACCTTGCTGAATGTCACCGCGTTGTGAAATCGCTCATCGTCCAGCGAAGCCTTCGCGATGATCACCCCGGCTGGGTCGAAACCCGCGGGCAAGGTTTGCAGGTGGATGAGAGTACGAATGAGCAGGCCTGAAGCTGCAAGCAGCACGACGGTCAGGGCAACCTCACTTACGATCAGTGCCTGCCGCAAATGCAAAGGGTCGCCTCCGGTTGCGGAATGGCTGGCGATGGCGGAGCGCAGACGAAACTTGCGCATGGCAAGGGCAGGAAACATGCCAAAAAGTACGCTGGTCAAAAGGGAAATGAAAAGTGTGAATGCCAGTACACGGCTATCAAGGGGTACTGATACCACAGGCAGAAAATGCTCCGGGAGAAGCTGCAGCAACCCGCGTAGGGCTACGAAACCGACGGCGATGCCAGCCATCCCGCCCAAGGATGCCAGGAGGAGATTTTCAATCCAGAGTTGCCTTTGAATCTGCCAGCTTGAAGCCCCCAGAGCCAGTCTGGTGGCAAATTCGGGCGAGCGGCGCAGCACGCGTACCAGTGTCAAACCGGCAAGGTTGGCGCAGGCAATCAGCAGGATGAATCCTGCCGCCAGCATGAGAGCCAACACTTGCGGACGCAGCGTAGCTGTCTCACCCTTTTGCAACGGCACCGAATGGTAATTCACTTGAGCACTAGGGTCGTCGTCTAACTCGTAGCGATGGGCACGGTGGGACCAGGCGCGGTTGATCTCGGCGTCTGCCTCCTGCCAGGTTGCGCCATTGCGGAGCCGGGTGATGGCCTCTGAGTTTGTTCCGCTCCCCTCGCCTTCGGGGCCGAGTTGGAGCGCCGTATAGATGCCGGCATTCAAGGGGGTAATCGTC
Source organism: uncultured Acidobacteriaceae bacterium (assembly GCA_963750415.1). Classification (GTDB taxonomy): domain Bacteria; phylum Acidobacteriota; class Terriglobia; order Terriglobales; family Acidobacteriaceae; genus PALSA-350. Next base: position 88,464 of record CAVVQX010000011.1, on the reverse strand, counting down.
CCCTCGGGGAGGATTCCGATGACGGTGTACGGTGCTCCTTTCAGCAGAATGGCATGCCCCAGAACATTGGGATCGGAGCCAAAGGTATTTCGCCACAAACTGTAGCTCAATATGGCTGCATTTGGCCCGTGGGGACGGTCTTCCGCATCGGAGAAGTTGCGACCCAGGGCGGGTTGAATGCCCAGCACATCGAGATAGTGGGCCGAGATACGTCCCGCCTGGAGATACTGCGCGTGAGAGCCGGCTTCGAGGTTGACGCCCGAAGTTCGAGAACTGGAAACAGCCGAGGTCAGGGCGGGAACATTGTCCCGCAAGAGTGCCCACTGCTCATAAGTGACTTTGTGCCGCTCATCCCAGGACGTGACTCCGCTGACCCGCGTGTAGATCGTGCCCATCCGCTCCGGGTGCGGATAGGGCAGGCTCTTTAACATAAGAGCATTGACGATCGAGAAAATCGCGGTGTTGGCGCCAATGGAAAGCGCCAGGGTCAGGATCACGATCACGGTAAAACCAGCATTGCGCCACAACTGCCTCAATCCGTAGTGCACATCCTGCCAAAGACGCTCCAACCCTACACCTGCGCGATGGCCACGCACCGCCTGTTTTACCTGCTCGACGCCGCCAAACTCGGCGAGGGCAGTGCGGCGCGCCTCGGATGGAGACATCCCAGCGGCGATTCTTTCGTGAGTCATCATATCCACGCAGGCGCGAAGCTCATCGTCGAGTTGGCTTTCAATCTGCTCCTTGCGAAGGAGGTTTCGCGCCGCACTCTTGATTCGGTTCCAGAGTTTCATCATCCTCACCTAGGTTGCGGTCAAGGCATTCGTCATGGCGACGGAAATTCGTGTCCATTCTTCTGTTTCGATCTGAAGCTGGCTCTTTCCTGCCTTGGTGAGCCGGTAGAATTTAGCCCGACGGTTATTCTCTGATTCGCCCCAGAAGGAACTGAGCCACCCCGCTTCCTCCATACGGTGAAGAGCGGGAAACAACGAGCCGGGCTTGACCAGGAATGTTCCCCGGGTGATCTGTTCGATGCGACGCGAAATGCCCAGGCCGTGCAGTTCACCGGTACCGAGCGCTTTGAGAATCAGGAGATCGAGGGTGCCCTGGAGGAGATTTGTGTGTTTTGTGCTCATTTGACCGGACGTATTGAACGTCTATATGAGCATGATCCTGACCCATATAGATTGTCAATAGGAGAAGCGAGGGGCGCGTGGTGAGACCAAACTATCTTCTCTCCAGATTTTCAAGACCTACACGGGCTGTCTAGCTGGCAACCAGTTTCGAGTTGCGTTGATGAACGAAGGGCACGGCTTCAGCCGTGCCACAATACTCGCGCTGGTGAGGGCTTTAGCCCCTGAGGTACGTCTTTCCAATCTTGTATGGAGAACTCAAAGCGGAAAGAGATAATTTTGCCCGGTAGGTCTGGAAAAGCGTACCTCGGCGGCTTAAAGCCGTCAAGCGCGCAAACCCTTTACGGCACGGCTCAAGCCGTGCCCTTCGTTCGACAGTGTCTTCCCCAGGGCTCTTAGGGTCAGCGAAAGCTTCATCTGCGGTCCAAATTGTCCCACTAAAAAAACTAATTTGGACAGGCCTGAACTTCAGCCGTCCCCTCGGGACTAAATTTCTAAATCTCTGTTCTCACACACGATCTATTTACCCCGTACAGGAAGAGAAGACGATCAACACGCGGACTTTATGGTCAGCGCGGCATCATCCCATTGCACAGGGCTCTTTCTGAAGTAGGACTCGTTTGCCAGGTGGCAGCCAAGGGCTGCATGGTGTCCGAAGACAACATCTTGAACCACGGGCTCACGTGAGCGGACAGATTGAAAGAACTTCCAAAGATGGGGCCGTAGGTCGTCGTAGTCATCTCCGGTAATGGTTTGCGTTTCCAGTGTGGGCTCTTTGCCGGGAACAGGATCATGTTCCTTATGCCATTGCTCGATGTAGACCTTCCTAAGGCGGCTAGGATAGGAGCTGGTGTAATAGCTGGGGCGAAGGTCTACGCCTGGCTGAGGAATATGCGTAACGCTGGTTCCGCGGAGTTCGATGACGCCTTTCGAACCCATGAAGCGGGTGACCTCGGCGGACTCTGTGCCGAGGGTTAAGCGCATGTAGACGGGAACGCTGTCGTATTCGAAGAGAACCGCCTGGACATCGGGCATATCCCGGCCGTCTTTCCAACGGTAAATACCGCCAAAGGCAGACACACGTTTGGGAACTTCATTGATGCCGAGCACGAACTGCATGCCGCTGATGAGGTGTACCAGCAAGTCTCCGGCAACACCGGTGCCATACTCTCGCCAACAGCGCCAACGCGCGAAGACATTGGGATCGAGAGGCCTTTTGGGGGTTGTTCCCAGCCACGTGTCCCAATCGAGATTGGCGAGAGATAGATCCGGGGGAGGGGGATATTCCCAAGCGCCGGTGGGATTATTCCTGCCCAGAGAGGCTTCCACCAGGCTCAAGTCCCCGATGGCGCCCTGGTGGTAAAGCTCGTTCGCCTTTGCACAGAGGACGGAACTTGTGCGCTGGGCTCCGACCTGCACGATGCGATCTGTTTTTTTTGCCGCTGCGACCATGGCCACGCCGTCGGCTGGACTGTGAGACATGGGTTTTTCGCAGTAGACGTCTTTGCCGGCGGCCAGTGCATCGACCACCACTTGCTTATGCCAATGATCGGGCACAGCAACGATAATGGCATCGATCCCTTTATCGTCCAGCAATTCCTTATAGCGTCGGGTGGTCTTGATGGGTTTGCCGACGATTTCGTTGGCTAGCTCATGACGGCCGTCATAGAGATCAGCAGCAGCTACGCATTCGACGCCCGGGAGCTGGACTGCCGTAGTGAGCAGTCCTGATCCCTCCATGCCAACCCCTACTATTCCGAAGCGAACCTGATCACTGGGCGCCGTTGTTTGCGCTGTTGACGCGAATGATTCGGACTCCAGAAACGTGGACCCGGCGACCAACGAAGCTCCTGCAACCCCAGCAGACGTCTGTAGAAACTCGCGGCGCGAAAGATAGGCTTTATGCATCGGTTGATTCTCCCTATTCACCCTCAGAAGACGAATCTTACACCGAATTGCCTCTGTTGCCCTGTTGGTGGGTGACAGGGTGGGTAGCCCCGGTACAGAGGGCTCGTTCTACGGGTTCGATCCTTTCCGTTCGCCGGCGCGGAGGAGGTGTCTTTGACAATCGCTGGAAAGCGTACTTGATTTACACATCTCGTTTCGGGGGTACAATTGCCCACCCCGGGAACGGCAATTTGAAGCGGGGTGAAAGAGGCAGCTGCTATATGCTCGGAGCGCAGATCGGCGAAACCAAAGGCAAGAGAATCGTTCGACGGGTCCTTTCTATTGACCCTCCAACCGTAGAAGTGTCGTTCGAAGATAGCGGGCACATGTTCGGTGTTCCCACGACCGGTATCGGGACTTATACATCGGTCATCCGTCCGGATGGCTCTATTTATGGCGAAGGCCAGGGAATCAACATGACGCAGGATGGCGAAGGCATTAGCTGGACAGGAACGGGGGTGGGGAAATTCGGTCCCGGTGGCGCGGTCAGCTACCGCGGGATGCTGTTCTTCAAAACCAATTCCCAGCAGATTGCTCTCGGCTCCACTTGCGGGGCCTTCGAATATGAAGTAGATGCTTCGGGCGACACGATCTCCAAAATTTGGGAGTGGAAGTAGCAATCCCATTGAATAGGTCCGGGCTGGTGGGCGAGTTCTCGATGGAGGCCGCCTGCCAGCCGTGGCATAGAGCTGGGGAGCCCGGATGTATCGGGAGGCTAAGATGGCCATGCTGATGAACCTGGTGCGGGAATTGCGGATTTTTCCCAAGGGACTCCTCGGTGGGCTGGGAGCGGCCATCGTGATGTGGATCATCGTGCTGTGTTATTCGGCGTGGCGATTGTCTGTAGTGAAAAGAAGGCTAGGAGTTGAGGGATTGGGCGCTGTTGCAGGAGGATGGACCTACCTCGTCCACTCGCCGATTATTGTAGTGCTCATAACAATCGCCTTCGGTCTAGGTTTTTATCTGACAACCCGTGCCTAGTCGTTTGCCAGGGCGTTCGTGCTTCCGGCTGGTTATTCATGACGCAAGGCGTTCATCGGATCGACGGCCGCTGCCCTGAAACTGGGAATCAAACAGGCCCCCAGCGTCGCCACGAGCAACAGCATCGGGACAAATGCGAAGGTAAAAGGATCAAGCGGTGGGACACCATATAAAAAGCCCGCCAACAAACGTGTAGTTAGCAACGCCGCAGCCAGCCCGAGCACTAACCCCACTCCGAGCAGGGTAAGGCCCTCACTTAATATCAGCCGCACCACTGCGGTTTTTGACGAACCGAGCGCCACGCGGATTCCAATCTCCCCCGTCCTCTGCCTCACCGAGTAAGCAAGCAGCCCGTACACGCCCACCATGGCAAGTAACATTGCCGTACCAGAGAAGATGGTGAGCAGCGTGGTCTGAAAGCGTCTGCGGGCCGTAACGTGAGAGACGAGGTCACTCATCGTGTGCACATCCGCAATCGCGAGGTTGGCGTCGAGCGCCCTCACCGCTGCTCGAATCTCGGCCACAACCCTATCGTGCGGCAGCGACGAACGCACCGCAACATAGGCGCCGACAATCGAGGATTCCCTCCACTCGACCTGCGTGAAGGGTATGTACACGAGCGGGCCTGGCGCGGCTTCGAGGCTCATATAGCGAACGTCTTTGGCAACTCCAATAACGGTGGTCCAAGGGTCGCTCTCATCCGTACCGGTGCGAATGCGGCGACCAATCGCATCCCGATTGGCAAAATACTTGTTCGCAAAGGCCTGGTTTACGATCGCCACCAGCCGATGTCCAGAGGCGTCTTCGCCGGAGAAGTCCCGTCCCTGGAGCAAGGGCGTTTGCATCGCGGAAAGATAGCCCTGGGTAATGCCGCGTACCTCTACCAGCTGTTGTTTCCGGTTGGAATAGCCTTCCACCGACAGCGTAAAGAGACTCTCCGAATCACTCAGCGGTAGCGCGTTCACGACGCCCACAGCCTGCACGCCGGGGACTGATGTGAGCCGCTCGACCAGGCTGCTGAACATGGCGCGGCGCTTATGCGCGTCGCCGTATTGCGGACTCAGTTCTACATCCGCTGTGACCGTTGCCGGCGCGAACCCGGTAGACACGGAAAGCACCTTGACATAGCTCCGTAACAGAAGCCCGGTGCCCGTCAGCAATATCACCAACATGGCGATCTGAGCTATTATCAGCCAACGGCGAACCTGCCTCTTATCGCCGGAAATACCACGCATTCCGCTGCTCTTCAGGAACTCCGCGAGGTTGATGCGAGTTGCCGATAGCGAAGGCAACATGCCGAACAGCACACTGGTGAGCAGGGTGACGAGGAGCACGAACCCCATCACGCGCAGGTCGAGCCCGGCAGTGTTCATGCGCGGAATATCGCCCGGATTGAGTTTCAACAGAGCATGCAGGAAGAGCCACGCCAGCCCAACGCCCACGACGCCTGCTACTACGCTTAACATGAGAGACTCGGTCAACATTTGGCGCAGTAAACGGGCTCGCTTCGCGCCCAGCGTCGCACGTACCCCAAGCTCATGCGTTCGCGCCGCAGCCCGCGCCAGCAGCAGATTGGCTGCATTCCCGCAGGCGATGAGCAGAACGAAGGCAACCGATGCCATGAGGAGCAACATCAACGGCCGCACCGGCCCCAGGGAACTATCGCGGAAGGGCTTCACGAAGGCGCTCCATCCACGAGAGCCAGGGTTGTGCAGCAGGTTGAGATGCGACATGACGGTGGTCATCTCTGCCTGTGCTTCCCGCACCGTCACCCCTGGCTTCAGGCGCCCGAGCGCAAAGCCGTTCGGGTTATCTCTCTCCGCCTTCTGTTGCGATGTCAAACCCATAGGCACCCATAGATCCGTAGTCTGGACATGCCCATATCCATAGGTGAGATCGCTCTTGTGCGGGTATCCAAACTCCGGCGGCATCACGCCGATTACCTGATAAGGTATGCCGTCGAGGCGAAACTTGCTCCCCAGAACATCGGCCCTCTCTCCCAACATGGACTGCCAAAGCGCATGGCTGATCACAGCTACCCGTTCGCTCCCGGGTTGTTCATCTTTTGCGTCGAAGCCACGGCCAAATTCTGGAGTTGCTTCCAGGGTGGGGAAGAAATCGGCATCCACCCTGGCCGCGCCTACCCTCTCGGCACGATCGTTTCCACTAACAAGGTTGTAGATCGTCTGGTAAAAGAAGGTGGCTACGGCAAACGACTTTGCCTGCTTCCGAATATCAAAGAAGTCCGCAGGGCTCGGCCCGAAGGTCTCTGACGGAAGTTTCCACTCCGAATTGGGAGTAAATATATAGACCAGTCTCTCCGGGGCTCCGTAGGGCAGTGACCGGATCAAGACCGCATTCACCAGGCTGAAGATCGCCGTACAGGCTCCGATTCCCAACGCGAGCGTGAGGACTGTTACCACGGTGAACGAGCGATGCTTGCACAGCGTTCGCAGACCATAACGAACATCCTGCGCCAGATCGTCGAGCCAGGTGACACCGCGCGCGTCGTAGCATTCCTCGGTTACTTCGGGGAGACTACCAAAATCAGCCCTTGCTGCAGCTTGGGCCTCTTTTCGAGACATGCCATTCTTCATGTTCTCTTCTATTTGCTGTTGCAGATGGAACTGCAGCTCTTCCTGCAGCGCGAGGTTGCTCGGGTCTCTTTGACGAAGGGACCGCAGGCGGCGAAGCAGACTATCAAGTAAGCGCATAAAGACCCTGTTTATACGGCTTGCAGTACCCCATGGACCGCGGCAGAGAGACGGTCCCATGACTGCTCTTCCGCCTGCAGCCGCTTACGCCCGGCTTTCGTCAGGGAATAGTATTTCGCGCGCCGGTTGTTCTCCGACGCTCCCCAGGAGGATTCGATCCAGGCCTGATGTTCCAGCCTGTGCAGCGCTGGGTAGAGGGCGCCCTGATTCACGCGCAACACATCTTTCGAGAGCTGCCGGATTCGTTGCGCGATCGCCCAACCATGCATCGGCTCGAGGCTCAAAACTTTCAGGATGAGCAGATCGACGGTGCCCTGGAGTAGTTCAGTCGACTTGGTCACGCATTCCCCTCAATCACTGACAGGAGAATACAAGGAATATGTCTTTGTCAAACAGGAGCCGTGCCCGAATGGGTGAGAACAGCGGAGCACACCTGAGGGTCTGCCATGCGATCATGGCAGGGTGCTTCCCTGGCGGGGGTGTTGTCTGGTATCCGCAAGGGTTGGAGAGCAACTCGCCGGCGATGGATGCGTTGAGCGCAGGCGCGAATCTGTGCGAGGGGGCGAGGAACTGGGACAGCTATGGGAGGAACGGTTATGCCAATCGAACATATGAGCCGGCGTACTTTACTTGGATCTGCCACTGCGGCAGTGTGCCTTGCGGCGTTGTCGAAAGCGGGTGCAAGGACAACGGAGTGGAAGCCGCGCCTTGGCATTCTGGGCCGGTATACCGAAGCCAATGTGGATTTTGCGATTCAGGAAGAATTCAACAATATGATTCTCTCCGCCGGGGCTGGGGTTCCGGGATTGGATACGACAAAGATCACGGATGAGGAAATCGCACAGGTCAAGAACCATTTGTCGTCGAAGGGGATGCATGTTTCGGCACTGCAGGTGAATGGGAATCATATTGCCACGGATCCGGCCGAGCGTGCGCGGGAAAATAGCGACTTCGTGAAAGCGATCGAGCTAGCGGGCAAGCTGGGGGTTCCATATATCGGGACGCAGTCGGGCAAAGATGCTTCCAAGCCCTTTGCAGCGCAGGTTGACGAGATTGTACGGGTTTATCACGAGAAGTATTTCGCTGCTTGCGAGCAGCACAAGGTGCGCATCTTGTGGGAGCCATGGCAGGGTGGGCCGAACATTGCCACCAGCCCAGTGGGATTCGATGCGTTGTTCACCGCGTTCAAGGATTCACAGTATGTTGGGCTGCAATACGATCCCTCTCATTTGCTGTGGCAGATGATGGATCCAATTCAAACGGCAAAGGACTTCGTGGACAAGATTTATGACGTTCATTTGAAGGATACGCAAATACATTGGGACGTTGTGCGGCGCGGGGGCATTGTTCCAGTTGATCAGGCCAGGTGGTGGCAGTTTCGCATTCCGGGGATGGGTAGTATCCATTGGCCGGAGTTCTTCAGCGTTCTGCAAAGCGTTGGGTATGCGGGTGCGATGAGCATTGAACATGAGGATGATCTTTACGGCGCGTCTGACAATCCTGGGCCGGATTTCAGCGAGACTTATAAGGTTGGATTCCGCATGGGCAGGAGATATTTGCGGCAGTATGTTCCGGTTTAGAGGCTAGAGGGTCGTTACCGGGAGGGCACCAGCAGGTCCCTCCACGGCACGCCGGGCAGGCGGGACAGCTCCACTTCGCTCCCCCAGATTTCCTGTGGAACTTGGTGGCACTGCTCAGCTCCATATGGCTTTCTTTGGGGGAAAGCCGCCCGGTCACACGGCACGCCCCACGGCATGCCGGGCGCAGCGGGACAGCCGGGATGACAACGGGTAGGGTGGGTTTTCTTGCGATCTTCAAGAAGGGATTTTGCGAAAGTGGCAATGGCGTGGGCCGCCTATGGCGGTGTGCGACCTCTCCGTTCCGCTTTCGGTAAGCAGACGAATAACCTGCAAAGAACTGTTGTGATCATGTTTGATGGATTTGGCTTGGACTACCTGGAGCAGAGCGACATGCCGACGTTGCGCAAATGGCAGCGCGACGGCTTGTATCAGCCGGTGAAGGGCGTGATGCCATCCGTTACGAATACCAACAATTCATCTATTTGCTGCGGATGCTTTCCGCGAGAGCACGGGATTACCGGCAACTCGTACCTCGACAAGACCACGGATCGCGAAGAGTACATGGAAGCTGCCAACCTGCTCCTGGCGCCTACGCTTTTCGAACATGGCGCAAAGCTCGGTGTGTCGTCCGCTTTGCTGTCGAGCAAGAAGAAGACCATTTCGCTGCTGAGCCGAGGTACGGCCATCGCACTCACAGCAGAAGAACCGTCCGCAGAGTGGGTCGATCGGCTGGGACCCGCTCCGCCGATTTACAGTCGTGAAATCAACTACTGGATTCTTCGGGCCGCCATCCACATCCTGAAGCATCAACCAGAGATCCAATGCCTCTATATCCACACAACAGATTATCCGATGCATACCTGGGCTCCGCATGCGCCGGAATCCAAGGAGCATCTCAAGACGATGGATACTCTGCTGGGCGAGGCCTGCGAGTCAGCGCCGGATGCTCGCTTCCTGTTGACCGCGGACCACGGAATGAACCACAAGAATCGCGCGTACGATCTCGACAAGACGCTGGCAGCATTGAGCAACCCGATTCGGTTATCCATCTCCGCAGAGCGCGACCGGTACGTTCAACATCACCGTGGTCTGGGCGGAGCTGCATGGGTTTACCTCAATCACCCAGAGGATAAGAAGAAGGTCAGGGAGCGTCTTTTGGCACTTACCGGAATTGAATCCGTACTTAGCCGGGAGGAGGCGGTATCCAAATTCAGCTTGTACGGTTCTCGCATCGGGGATCTATGCGTGTTCGGTGACCGGAATACAGTTTTTGGGGATTTAAAGCAAGCAAGCAGCGAATTGCCGGGCACCTACCGCAGCCACGGGTCCATGCATGAACTCGATATCCCGCTTATTATTTTCAACTCCGCGGAAACGCCGCCGAGGTCCTACTTCAAGCATAATCTCGACCTTACACGGTGGCTCTATGGAACATGAGGAGGAGCGTTTCACCAACGAACGTGCCCGCCACGTCTACGAACAGTTCGGTTTCGCAAAGAGGGCATCATGCGCGACGCGGTCTATCGGGACGGCAGCTACCACTCACTGGTCTTGATGTCGTTGCTGGAAAGCGAGTATCGACTTGAGAGCAAAGCAAGGGCCGAGGCGGCGGGAAAGGACCGCAACAATGGGTAAGGGCTCGTTTCTGACTGCACTGGCGGTGTTTTGCTGGGCGGGGGCGGCGGTTGCGCAATCTGCGCCTGATGCTGGATGGCCGAACTATGGCAACGATGGCGGCGGTACGCGGTACTCCCCTGCGCGACAGATCAACCGTAGCAACGTCGCGCAATTGAAACTGGCCTGGACCTACCGCACGGGCGCGATGCAACAAGAGACGGAGATGGTCCACAAGGCGGCGTTTGAAGCCACGCCCATCCTGGTGGAAAACAAGCTGTTCCTCAGCACGCCTTACAACCACGTGATTGCCCTTAATCCGGAGAGTGGGGTCAAATTGTGGGAGTACGACCCACATGTCGATTTATCGAAGAACTACTCCGAGGTTTCTTCCAGAGGAGTCTCTGCCTGGCATGATCCGAAAGCAAAGGCGGGTCATCCTTGCCGCCTGCGTATTTTTATGGGGACGCTGGATGGCCGGCTCATCGCCCTCGACGGCGAAACGGGCAAGCCCTGCCCTGATTTTGGGGTGAAGGGCGAAGTGAACCTGGCACAAGATGCCGCGACGGCAACCGAGTGGACCGGCGGCTACCAGGTTACGTCTGCTCCCGCAATCGCGAACGACCTGGTCATCACCGGCTCTTCGATTGCCGACAATTGGAAAGTGGATACGGGGCGGGGGATCGTTCGCGCCTTCGACGCGCGCACGGGCCAACTGCGTTGGACATGGGATCCGATCCCGTGGGCCGCCCATACGCAACCGAGAACCGGGGCCGGCAATGCCTGGTCAACGCTCTCCGTCGACCCTAAAGAGGATTTGGTTTTCATTCCCACCGGCAGTGCCGCTCCGGATTACTACGGCGGCATCCGCAAAGGGGACGACAAGTGGGCCGACTCTGTGGTCGCGTTACGCGCATCGTCGGGTGAGTTCGTCTGGGGTTTCCAGGTGGTTCACCATGATCTATGGGACTACGACGTGGCCTCGCAGCCCACCCTCTTCACCTGGAAGGATGGAACGCCGGCGATCGTCATCAATACCAAGATGGGCCACGTGTTCGTGCTTAACCGCCTGAACGGCAGTCCGTTGCTGCCGGTGGAAGAGCGGCCTGTGCCGCAGTCACACATAGAAGGCGAGCAGAGCTGGCCAACCCAGCCCTTTTCGACTATCTCCCTCGTGCCGGAAAAGATTTCTGCCAGCGATGCGTGGGGGCCGACGCCGCAGGATGCTGCGTGGTGCCGGGCGAAGATCGCTGCGTCGCATTGGGAGGGGATGTTTACGCCTCCGACCTTGCAGGGCACCCTGGCATTTCCGGGCAATGTGGGCGGCGTGAACTGGGGCAGTGCAGCCTACGATCCCTCGCGCCATGTCATGGTTGTGAACACCAATCGCATCATTGCCTGGGTCAAGCTGATCCCCCGCGACCAGTTGGACGCCGAGCACAAGAAGCCGCAAGACAACCGGATTTACGGGGAATTCGGGAATCAGAGAGGCGCTCCTTATGGGCTGTATCGCGCCTTCCTGTTTTCTCCCAGCAAAGCGCCTTGCAACGCGCCGCCGTGGGGCACGACGGAGGCTGTCGATCTGTTTACCGGCAAGACGGTGTGGGATGTTCCGCTCGGTACCCTGATTCCGGGTCTGCACACGGGCTCCATCACTCTGGGAGGCCCCATGATTACCGCCGGCGGGTTGGTGTTCACCGCAGCCGGGATGGATCTTTACCTGCACGCCTTCGATATCCAAACCGGCAACGAGCTCTGGAAATACCAGCTTCCAGCCGGCGGCCAGGCTACGCCGATGACGTACAGCCTGAAGGGCAGGCAATACATCGTGATTGCCGCCGGTGGCCATGGCAAGCTGGGCACAAAACAGGGCGACTATGTTCTTGCTTTCGCCCTGCCATAGAAGAGAGTAGGGAAGTGCGCAATCGCCCGCAACGGCGACCCTTCGTTTGCCTATGCAGCCGGTTCAGGCTTGTTTTTTAACGTTAATTCTGAAACGATTAGAAAATTCGCCACGAAGTTGCGGCAGAGGGGGAATTTCGTTCATTTGCCCTATGTCCATTGCTCCTGCAGACCATGTAAGTCTCGTCACCGGCGCCAGCACGGGAATCGGGGCAGCGATTGCCGAAAAGCTCGCCCAACGCGGATCTCACGTGGCCGTCCATTACCGGGCGAATGAATACGACGCCTATGCGGTAGTGAAGCGAATTGAAGGACTGGGTGGCCGTGCGTTTGCGGTGCAGGCCGACCTGGCCCAGGCCGGTTCAGCCAAAGCCCTGGTGAACGCGGTGCTCGATCGCGCACACCGGCTCGATGTTCTGGTCAACAATGCCGGCTCCATCATCGAGCGCCATCAACTCCTGGATATCACCGATGAATTTTGGCACGACGTGATGGAGACCAATCTGGGGAGCGTCCTGCGGGTTACGCGCGCGGCTGCACCCTCCATGATGAACCGGCGTTCCGGCGTGATCATCAACATTGCGTCAGTTGCTGCACGCAATGGTGGAAGCCTCGGTATCATCCCTTATGCCTCAGCCAAGGCGGCGGTTTTGTGCATGACCAAGGGGCTGGCCAAAGAATTGATTTCCTATGGAATTCGCGTCAATGCCGTCAACCCCGGCGTTATCGATACGCCATTCCACGAGCGGTTCACGTCTCCGGAACAGATGAAAGCTTTGGTAAACGGCATTCCACAGGGCCGTCCGGGAAAGGCCAGCGAAATTGCATCGGTGGTTGCCTTTCTGGCCAGCGATGATGCCTCGCACATCCTGGGTGAGACGATTGAAGTCAATGGCGGCATGCGCATGGACTAGGGCAAACAACCGTACTCACGGCTCAGGATTCAAACCGATTCAGAATTTGACCAGTATCCCCTCCCATACACTGATGTAGGCTGACGCTGCGCTCCCAGGGGCCTATGCAACGACTCCGGAATCTTCGCTGGTGGGTCGCAGGTCTACTGGCTTGCGCGAGCGCGCTCAGCTATCTTGACCGGCAGAGCTTCCCTGTGGCGGTCACCGAAATCCAAAAGCACATCGCCTTGTCGGACCGGCAATACTCCGTGTTGCAAATGCTGTTTTTGCTCGCTTACTCAGCCATGTATGCGGGCGGAGGCAGGGTCGCCGATTGGCTGGGTACCCGCCTGGGCTACACGGTCCTGATTGTGTGGTGGTCGGCAGCAACGATTTTGCACGGTTTTGTCAGCACGGTCTTTGGTCTGGGCGTCGCGCGTTTTCTTCTCGGCTTTGGGGAAGGCGGTGGATTTCCTTGCTCGGCAAAGGCGGTATCGGAATGGTTTCCGCCGGAGGATCGCGCCTTTGCTTTTGGAATCTTCAATACCGGGTCCAGCGTGGGGGCAGTGGTTGCGCCTCCGCTGATCGCCTTTATCATCCTGATCCTTGATTGGCGCTGGGTCTTCTTCCTGACTGGAACGCTTGGGTTGTTGTGGGCATTGGCATGGTGGCTGTTCTACAATCTGCCGCAAAATCAGAAGCTCATCACTCCGGAGGAGCTGGAGCACATCGAGAAGTCGCTGGGTACTACGGCAAAGCACCAGAGTGCCACGGTGCCAAGCCGCATCCCATGGCTAAGGCTTTTCGGTTATCGCCAGGTATGGGCGTTGATCGCAGCAAAGTTTCTTACCGACGCTGCCTGGTTTTTCTTTATCTTCTGGCTGCCCAAATACCTGGGAGATGTGCGGCACCTGAACATAAAGCAGATTGGCTATTTCGCCTGGATACCCTATGCGGCGGCGGGGGCCGGAAGTTTTCTCGGTGGCTGGCTGAGCAGTCTTCTCGTGCGAAGCCACCTGACTATCAATCTGTCACGCAAAATTTGCCTGGGGCTGAGCGCTGCATTGATGCCGATTTCCATTTTTATCACCAAGTCTCCGTTGGGATGGACGTTGGTATTTTTCAGCATTGCGTTTTTGGGTCACCAATTCTGGTCCACCATCCTGCAAACGCTGGCCGCGGATATCTTTCCTTCCAGCGTCGTTGGATCCGTTGCCGGGCTGATGGGAGCGGTTGGGTCCTTCGGAGCCATGCTCTTCGATCTGCTGGTAGGATCGATTCTTACTTATACCCACAGCTATTCCAGTGTCTTTCTCATGGCCGGCGTTCTTCATCCGCTGGCTTTTCTGCTCATCCTGGGGCTGATATCGAAAATCGAACCGATCGCGCAGCCCAATCCGGCTACATGAAGGGGGTGCGTTATTTGGGGTTCTTCGGAGTGACAAAGCAATACGCGCTGTATTTAATCTCGCTCCACGCCCGTTCGCCGATAGGATAGCCGGGGAACAAAGGCCGGTTCACGGGGGTGAATTTGACCCGCACCCAGATCGCCTTTCGGCCTTGCGTCAGGTCGCGCGAGATCAGGAATTCATCGTCGCGAAATTTGCGGTTTGAGACTTCAACCTTGTGTTCTGTGGCGCCCAATTCCTGCTTCGGGTTTGAGTAAACGACCGTATTCGAACCGGCCAGATACCAGACGCCGGCGAGTTTCCAGTTTGATTTCGATTGGTCACCGATATACACCTCAGCACGTTGATCGGCAAAGGAGTAGTCGAGTTTGCGGCGCAGAAGCACGCCCAAATTGTCGGGCCGGAGGCGGAGCCGGAACTCTGATGTGCCCTGGGTAGTGCGTCCGCGGTCCTGCTGTTCGGGGTAGATGGTCTTTCCGTCCAGAGTGTCGACGCCCCACTCGTATCGCGAAGAGATGGTGTACGGAGCCGAAGCCTGAGGGGAGTAGTAGCCATGCGCTCGTTCCGCTGCGCTATCTCCGATCTGGAGTTGGTCGGTTTCTATCAGTGACGGTGACGGCAGCCCGTACCAATAGGCAATGGTCTCGTAGTGCTCGGTCGACTCGTTTGTGCCGCCGTGCTCCAGGTGAATGACCGCGTTCTTGCCGAACGGCATAAGATCGGCAAGCAGAAAACGGTAGGCGGATTCGATCTTGTCCTGTTCGTTTGCGGGAAGAGTTTCCTGGCTGGCGTTACAGCCAGTCTCACCGGGGACCAGGCTGGAACATGGAGCGCGCGCACCCACGGGGTGACCAGCGAACGGCAGGCTCATGTGCAGGCCGCGGCCCCAATAATCTCCCCCACCGCCCCATTCTTCGGTTCCGGTGCCCTGGGCCTGCGGTGTGAGACTGTCGTCGAAGAAAAAGCGAGGATCGCCTTCGAGTGTTCTCAGATGACCCTCGTGGGAAAAAATAAACGATGTGCCAACAAAGCTGCCCGACCACTCTTTCGCTCCCTCCGCCTCGCGGGTGTCAAGCAACACCATATCTTCCCCGGGAGTCGGATGAGGCATATCGCGATAGGTAGCGTGGAAATAGGCAAGCTGATTCGGCGCTTGCTCAATGGGCAAGGTGCGTACAGACCAATCGACACCCGCAATGGCCTGCCCGGCGCCGGCTAGTTCAATGCGAGCCGACTTGAAGAAGGGCATGGGGAAATAGCAAGCGAGATAGACACGGTCGTTGGCAAACCGAATGCTTACCGGAAAGGCCTTCACCAGGTATTCCTGGTTGTCAGGGTTGTATAGACTACCGGCGCCATAGAAGAGCGCAACAGGAACATCGATCGATGGTTGCCTTCTTCCATCCCACGTGACCCGCAGACGAACGTCTTTGAAAGCAAGAGCCTGGTCGCGCGCGATGGAGAGGGTCAGGGCGCGAATGGTCTCTTTGCCTTTCAGCGTCGCCGCGGTGACCACGCCGCTCGCGGGAACATCTACTTTTCCCTTTACCTCTTTGGCGCTGGCAGGCGAGATGTCGGTTCCGGCCTTGGCGATCAGATCGAGCACGTCCTGATCCGGGACAACGTTTTCATTCCAGCTTTGGATTGGGTGGGAGAGCGGAGTTCCCGGCACAAACTGGTCATAGATGTAGTAACCAGTGCCATAGTGGGTGCGAGTGTAGGCCATTTGAAAGCTGCGCTCAAAGGGAATCGGACTCCAAATCAGATCCGCGCCCTTGGTCGCCGCCCAGGTCTCGTTCAACGGAGAAGGGAAGGGAGCCAGGGGAAGGAAGGTGGAGTCTGGTTTGGGGTGGAGCGGATCGGCCGTACTGCTCTCCTGCACGATGTAGTCTTTTCCATCCACCACGTAATGCCAGGGACTTCCGTGCCAATGGTTGTAGCGGCTGAATAAGAGGACGCCGGAACCTTCGAGATCGAGCGTGACGTTGAAGTCGTCTGAGAGCTGATAGAGAAAGTGCGAAGCGTCGGCTCCTTCGTTGCCTCCGTTCCTGTCGTAGGTGCTGCGCATGTAGGCGCGCATGCCGATCTTCTGCTCGTCCCACCGGTCCCATGCGCGGTAGGCGTCGAGACCGACAGGAAGAGGGCGCGGCGCATCCGCGGCCCGGCCGATTGCAGAGCACAGGAGAACCGCGCAAAAACAGATCGAGTAGGGGAGTGCATACAACCTTGTGGTCCGCATCAACTGATCTCCGGGCGCCTTATTCCTCATGGTCACAGCATAGAGATTACCCAACGGCTTAGAAGACATACTTCAAAGAGATTTGCATGATGCGAGCATTGTTGGCTGTGCTCAGGATCTGGCCGAACTGCGCGGAGGTCGAGGTGCCTGATGGGTTCGAGAACTCCGGATGATTGAATGCATTGAAGGCTTCGACACGAAGCTCAAAGAATTGTGGCCGGTCAAATACCTGGAATGGGAAGTCACGGAACACGGCGAGGTCCGGCTGGTATCCCCCCGGGCCTTCAAGGGAGTTACGGCCGGCATTACCATAGGTGCCGGGCAGGTTAGTGCTGTAGTCCGCAGTGTTAAACCATTTCTTGAGGGTTCGGTTGATTTGATTCGGATTGCCATTCACGTTTGGCCTGTCCGCGCCCACGCCTGTGAGTGAAGAGTCCTGACCGGTTGCGGGGCTGAAAAAGGATCCGGAATGACCGCTTACGATCGCCGAGAGCCGCCAGTCTGAAAGCAGTTGCCGTTTCGCGAAGTTTCCACTGAAGTGAGGAGTGCTGGCGACCAGAGAAAGGTTGTAGATCTGGCGCACGTCTGCACCGCAATTGCCCCGTTCCCCTGCCAGATTGTAGGGGTTCTGGTAAGAACCGGTGATTTCTGTGAAAGCATCGCCCTGGTTGATGCAATGCGACCAGGTGTAGTTCAACAACAAGCTGAGGTTGTTTTTCAGGCGGCGATTCAATGAAACCAGCATCCCGTGATAGGAAGAGGTTTCGCCGTCGTTGACCGTGCTCAAGCTGGCAAAGCCGGAGCCGTTAACTGGATCCAGTTGGCTCAGCACTCTTCTGCTATTTGTATTGGCTACGGTGGAGCAGTTACTGGAGCCGCACTTTCCCGGGATATAGACGGCTGGGTCAGCCTGGTAATTGATCCAGAGGTGACTGCCCTGGTTGCCGATGTAATCGATCGAAAAGAGCCAATCTTTGCCGAACTGTTGTTGCACGCTCAAGTTCCATTCCTGGAAGTAGGTTGGCTTGATGTGCAGGGGCAGATTGACGTACTGCGCTTCTGAAGTAAATGTCGCATTGGAAGTGGGCGGGATCGGCAGTGGAAACGGATCTCCTCCGGGATAGCTCTGATAGGGATTCGCGAGCCCGCCGGTTGGGTTGGCGAGATCGATCAGGCTCGCCCAGGGAGGCTCAAAGCCGAAGCGATCGAATGTTTCCAGATCGCTTCTTCCATCGTTGAGGATGCCGTAGCCAACGTGGACGATGGTGTTGGCATTGCCGAACGGGTCCCAAACCAAACCCAGGCGGGGAGCAAAGCGAGCCAGGGTATGGTAAGTGCCGCCGGTGGGAAAGCCGCTGTCTCCTGGAAAGGTGAGACCCGCAGGAGCGTTGACATACACTTTGGTCTTCGCGCCGGCCACAAAGGCTGCCTGGTCGAAATGGGATGCGCGGTTTTGTGTGTCGTGCTGGGGAAGATAGGGTTCCCAGCGCAAGCCCGCATTCAGAGTGAGGTGAGAGGTCAGTTTAATTCGGTCGCTGGCGTAGAAACCGAAGTAGTTCATCAGCGGATTCCACTTGGTGATGTTGCCCTGCTGGAAATCGCTCGGGTGCCCGAGGAGCAAGTCGCTTAAGGCGTTGCCGGTGACGCTGCCGTTGAAGGTGACGGCGATATTCTGCTGGCTCGAGGTGGTGTAGTTGAGATACTTTCCAACCCAGTCTCCACCAAAGGCAAACTCCTGACGGCCCTTCACCAGGTTGAAATCGTCCGCCACCTGCTTGGCCCCGGAGTAGACAGTGGCGATGGAGCATGTTCCGCACATGGTACCGAAGTAGTTGCTGACCGAAACCTGGGGCGAGTTCCCGGGCGAGGGCGCCACCGATATGCCAAGGTCGCCGGCGGAGGGAATGGCGCCGGCGGGACCGCGGTTAATCCGCTCGTAGCTCCAGGTGAAGTGGAAAGCATTCACGGCGTTCGGCGTGAGGCTGAAGGTATCGCCGGCGGTAAGAGCCTGTACCGTGTCGATCACGCCGGCCTGGGTGGTGAGCAACAGATCGCCACCAAAGGCGGCCGGGTTATTGTCTTTCGCATAGTAGTAGCGGCCGAAAACCGTATCGCGGGCCGATTGATTCCAGTCCACCCGGCCTAGAAACTGATTCTCGGTTGAGGGTGAGGGAATGCTGTAGACAACCTCACCCAGCGGAGCGCTACCCACTGGTATGAATTTCAGCAAACTCAGGGAAGCCGGGCTGAAGCTTGAGACTGGTATCTGGTTTTTGGGAAATGGCTGGCCGGTCGCAGGGTTTGTAATGGGCTTGGTAATGGCCGAAAAGTCGCCCTGAAGTTCCTGTGCCGTGGGGGTAAAAGAAATGGTCGTCGGGGGCGCAGTCCTCAGGATGGTTCGTTGGAACCCTCCGAAGAAGAAAAGTTTGTCGTGCATGATCGGGCCTCCGATCGTGCCCCCGAATTGATTTCGTTTTTGCTGATCGACCTTGGTGGCGAAATAGTTTCTGGCGTTGACTGCCCCGTTGCGCAAAAACTCGAAGAGATCTCCGTGGAATGCATTGGTCCCGGATTTAGTGACGATGTTGACCACGCCTCCAGCCCGTTCCCCATAACTCGCCGGGATCGAACTTGTCTGAACGCTAAACTCCTGCAACACATCGGGGAAGGGAAGAGGCAGGTTGACAGCGCTGAAAACATCGTTGTGATAGCCGCCATCCATCAGGTAGTTCGTTCCGTTGGTGGCTCCGCCGGCGATAGAGATAGTTACCGAGGACGGGTAGTTTTTGCTGCCGATGAATCCGTTGACAGTGGTTGATGCTCCAGACAGAAGGATGAGCTGCGTGGGCTGCCGTCCATTGAGCGGCAGGTCGACGACACTCTGAGAGTTGATGACCTGAGCAACTGCCGTGGTTTGTGTTTCAGCCATGGTGGCCGAAGCCTGGACCTCAACTTGCTGGGACACGGAGCCGATTTCCAATTTGGCGTTGATGGTTGGATTAACGTTGACCTGGAGAACAATCCCTTTCTGAATATAGGTCTTGAAGCCCGTGGCGCTGGCCTCAAAGCGGTACGGGCCAATGGGAAGACTGCTGAGGACGTAAGAGCCGTCGGAGCCGCTCGAGGTCGTCCGGATGAGCCCCGTTTCTGTCTGAACCGCCCGAATCTGTGCGTTCGGTACTGCTGCGCCGGAACTATCTTGAATCGTTCCAGTGATCTGATCCACTTCGGTGGCCTGCGGATAACACGCAAGCGGCCCAGCCAGGAGCAGGCAGACCAGGATCATAGAAAGTTGCCGCAGACGACGCATGACTCCCCTCCACCTCTCGACAGGAATTGGGCGCCAGTTGGGACGCTGGAATGGTCCAGGCGCAGGCGGCGTCCACTACTGTTGACAGCTGCCCAATCTACCTGAGGATTTTCATGCTTGTCAAGAAAAACTAAACGTTTCAGAACGTCATGCGTGGAGGGGTTTGCGGCGCGCCGAAGCGACCAGGGGAGCGGTCGATTCTCTCACCCTCAGCTCCTGCTGCAGAACTACCTTGCGGCTGGGAAAATCATCCACGTTGTTCTGTACTCGTTCAATCAGCAGTTGCATCGCTCTGCGGCCGAGCTCGCGTGCCGGCTGTGCTACCGTGCTTAGCCGCGGATGGAAGTTTTCGGTCCAGGTGAAATCGTCGAAGCCAACCAGGCTGATATCGCCGGGACAGCGTATGCCTGCCTCACCCATGGCGCGGACGAATCCAAGGAGAAGCTTGTTATTGGTGCAGAAGACCGCAGTGGGTTTCCTGCGCAGGCCAAATAACTGGCGGGCAACATCATACCCGGCGTGCGGCTGCATCCCTCCAGGCCAGCAGAACTCGTCGCGCACTGGCAAGTCCGCATCGGCCATGGCCCGGCGGAAGCCCTCGAGCCGCGAGGAATGAGTGGACAGGCTGGTGCGGCCGGCTAGAATGGCGATCCTCTCATGACCAAGCTCTATCAAATGGCGGGTTGCGTCGTAGGCCCCGTGAAAATTATCGGTAGCCGCGGTATCACCCTGAAAGCCGGGCGGAATTCGATCGAAACAGACGATAGGAAAACGGCGGCGCATCAGCCGATCAAACGAAATCGCGGGGTCTGAGCACGCGATCAGGACTCCATCTACCCGATGGCTGAACAGGGTGTTGAGTTGTTGCTGCTCCTGTTGCGGATCTTCGTTCGCATTGCACAACATCACGGAGTAATGAGCCTCGCGGGCGATCTCCTCCGCCCCAACAATCACTTCCGGATAGAAGGGATTGGTCACGTCAGGAAGGATCATGCCGACCACGTGGGTGCGGCCGGTCTTCAAGCTTCGCGCAATCTGATCGGCGTGAAAGTCGAGCGCTTCCATTGCCTTACGGACGCGCTCCGCGCGCTTGGGGCTGACTACCGCGGTCCCGTTGGCAACGGCTGAAACCGTGGCCACGGAAACTTCGGCTAAACGCGCCACATCTCTCATCGTGGGCGCTTTTTTCTTCATGCGTAGGCCCTCTTACGAAACGTTTGGATTTGTACCGTCACGGATGCCGAATTATTGCACTGCGGAGGCGTTAGGGGGAACGTTTTTGTTTCCGATCGAACTTATCCCTGGTTGTAACGACGCCCGATGATCAGCAGGGCCAGGATGCTCACCGCTGCCATCGCCATCAGGTAGAAGCTGGGCGAAGTATTGTCATGGGTGGTGGCGGTGAGCCAGGTGAAGATGGCCGGGGCGAAGCCGCCGAACAAGGTGACGCCGAGGTTATAGCTGAGGGAAAGGCCGGTGACTCGGGTGCGCGCGGGAAAAATTGTGGCCATCACCGCCGGTAAAGCAGATACGTAGGCGACCAGGAGCAGGGCGTCGTAGATGAGTCCAAAGAGCAAGGTGGGCATGCCAGGGTGGCGGGTGATGAGCAGAAAGAGCGGGTAGTAGGACAGCAACATCAGGATCGCCGCAGGAAGCATCATGCGGGTGTGCCCGACCCTGTCCGCTATGTGCCCCGCCACCGGACATAGCACCATGCTGATAAGCGCCAGAACGACGGTCACAATGTACCCGGTCGCGGGCGGCAAATGTAAACGCGTGGTCGCATAGGTGGGCATGTAAAGCGAGAAGTAGGTGCTGGCAGTGCCTACGGCAACCAGGCCGGCGCCCAGCACCAGCCCCATTTTTTCAGTCGCAAATACTTCGAGCACCGGGGTTCGGGTGTGGGTGGTGTGCAGGAACTCCGGGGTTTCATCCACCTTCCGGCGGATATAGATGCCGACGGGTCCAACCAGCAATCCGAAAATGAACGGGACACGCCAGCCCCAGCTGTGCAGTTGTTGGGAGCTAATCGCAGTGGTAAGCCCAACGCCGAACAGCGCAGCCAGGAACTTTGCCATCTGCTGACCGGCGAACTGCCAGCTGGAAAAGAAGGCTTTGCGATTGGCTGAATGCTCGATCATGAATGCCGTCGAACTGCCGAACTCTCCCGCCACGGCGAAACCCTGCAGCAGGCGCGCGGCGAACACGGCAATCGGAGCAATCAAACCGATCGAGGCATAAGACGGCATTAACGCCAGTACCGCGGTGCCGATGACCATCAATCGAATGGAGAGCGCGAGCGCGGCTTTGCGGCCGGCGCGGTCGGCATAGGCGCCAAGAATCACCGCTCCGAACGGCCGGGCAAGATAAGACAAGCCGAAAGACCCAAAGGTCAGCAGCAGCGAGACGACTGGGTTGGAGTTAGGAAAAAATACGGCCGCGATGGTGGTTGCGAAATAACCGTAAACCAGGATGTCGAACCACTCCAGCGCGTTGCCGACGGTAGCGGCTGCGATCTGCAGAGCCCCGCTGGCGGATTTTGGCGTTGGCGGGACGAGCGGGTCGAATGTAGCGGTGCTGGACACGAAGGTGGTTGGAGGTTACATGAGGTGGATTCTGCGGGCAAGGCAATTTCTGAGGGAGTAAAACCCCTCATGACGCAGAGCCGCGATCCGCATCATCCTTCGCGACTATGCGAGGGTTGGAATCGGCTTCGTATCGGCGCTCGCTTTGCTTGCCTGAGCGAACCCGCAGCGTCGCAGCAAGTTGGAAAAGCGCTGCTCCGTACGGAGTGGGTCCCATTTGGGATCCATGGTGAGAAAGATGAGATGTACGTCGTGGGCGTCGTAGCAGCGCTCCAGCCATTCGAGAGCAAGCTCGAACTCACCCAATCCGGCATGCACCATCGCCATGGCATACGGGGGGACCTATCGTTCCCCGGCGATGGACAGCAGCGTCTTCAATACATGCTGAGCCTCTTCAATCCGGCCCATGCGGGCGAAGACGTAACCGCGCAGCGCCACGACTTTTGAGTTCACCCCTAGTTTCCCCGAGTTGTTGAGCGCCGCGAGCACCAGATCCATCTCGCCCAGTTCAACGAGCACCTGCGCCAGATGCAGTTGGCCAATCCAGAAATCCGGGTCGACCACAATGGCGTGGCGGGCGAACTGAACCGCAGCCGGATAGTTACGAGCGCCAAACGCTATTTGTGAGGAGAGCGATTGGTGCATTACATAAAGCGGGTCGAGCTCGCGAGCGCGACGGATCGAGGCCTGCGCCTCCTCATGGCGCCACATGTGCGAAAGAAGTACTCCGAGCATCCGATGCCCCAGCGGATAGGAGGCGTCCAGTTCTATGGCTTTGCGGTAAGCGATCTCGGCGGCGGGCCAATCCCAATCAAGCCAGAACTTCAGGCTGCCTAAGGAAGTCTGGACCTCGGCGAGCGCCGGCTCGGCGTTCACCGCGCGAGCAGTGGCCTCGCGGGCTTTAGGCCAGAAAACTTGTGGTGGTGCATCGCCGTTAACGGGGCCGGACGTGTAACAGTCGGCGAGCCCCGACCAGGCGAGGGCGTAATTGGGGTCAAGATCGGTGGCATGGGTGAAATATTCGATCGCCTTTTTGGTTGTCGGTGGGCTTAGCTTTTGCCAGAAGTGACGCCCTTGCAGGTAAAGATCATAGGCTTCGGCATTTTGCGTGTGGCGGCGGCCAAGGGCCCGCAGACGCTCGGGAGAAAGGGTGAGGCGTATTTGTTCAGCGATGGCCTTGCTCAGCTCACGCTGCAGCGCCAGCATGCTGCCAGGTTCGCTGTCGTAGGATGCGGACCATATTTGCAACTGATCTCGGACGCGAATGAGCTTGGAGGTAATTCGCAAATGAAGCCCTTCTGCCCGCAGAGAGCTTTCGACCAGGTAAGCGGCGTCTAATTCCTTGCCAATCTCCGCCAGGGACTTGGTGCTTCGCTTGTAGGCCATGACCGAGGTTCGGCCGATGGTGCTCAGGTGCTCCGGATCGATCCCGCCCAGCGCCGCGATGGTTTCCTCGGTGAGACCGTCCGCGAGGTATTCGCGGTCTGGGCCGGCTCCAATATTTTCGAAGGGCAGCACGCCGATCCGCACGTGTTGCGATGGCGTCAATGACCTTTGCGAAACGATGCGGACCTCGGGAATAAAGCGGTAGCCTCGTCCGGGACAGTCGCTATATAGCGGTTTTCGCCGCGGCTTTCACCGAAGGTGCGCCGCAGGGCAGAGATGTTCTGGTTGAGGTTATTTTCTTCAACGATGGTATCGGGCCAGATGGCGCGCAGAAGGGCGTCTTTCTCCAACACTTCTCCGCTTCGCTTTACCAGCAGAAGCAGTGTGTCGAACACCTTAGGGGTAAGGGGAACAGGGCGGCCGGCTCGCGAGAGGAGCAGGTTCCCGGCGTCCACCCGGTAGTCTCCAAATTCGTAGACGGGCAGTTCGCCGTCGCTCATCAGGCTGTGCTCCGAATCTTCAGAAGTTTTCAGAATTCTTCAGACCCGCTTAAAGACCCATGGTGGGGGTGGGAATGAGTATAAGCCTGATGGTTGGAGGGACAGAGAGCCAACCGGTCGAATGAAGGAGAAAGCTTATGAAATCTGTAATTTGCCGAGAGTTTTATCAACTAGTACTTGCAGGCATGTGCGCTTTGTCGTTGGCGGGATCTGCGGGGGCGCAATCAGAAGCCTGGGATCATGGCGCGGGCAGATTGGAAGGGAGCTGGTTAGTCAAGGTTACTCAGCACAATTGTCAAACGGGCGCTCCGGTGGGTGACCCATTCTTTTCGCTGCTTACGTTTTCGCAAGGCGGCACGCTGCTGGAGTCGGCGGCCAATCCGATGTTCTTTCCTGCCGTTCGCGGAGACGGCCACGGAGTGTGGAGCGCCACGGATCACCAAACCTACAGAGCGGTTTCCACCGCCTTCATCACCTCGAACGGCAAGCTGGTGAATACCCAGACAATCACCCAGAAGATTGTGATGGGAGCAGACCCCAATACTTTTGAGACTCCCTCGGCTTCCGTGGTATTCGTTCCAGCGAACGGCGGACCAACCATTACTGGTTGTGCCACCGCTACCGGTTCGCGGATCGAGTAAGGTGCGATTGTTCCCTGCAGTTCGCGAGCCGGAAACTGAACGGCTCGCGGGCTACGGTTCCTGAAAAAACCTGGTGCGGGAGTGCCTTGCATGCGGCTCTCAGGGTTTACGCTTTGACCTCCGCGGCGGCAGCGGAACTTACCGCATTCAGCTTTTCCAGCGAGGCGTGGTCCAGCTTCAACTTGGTTGCCTCAAGCAGGTCCGTCAAGTGCTGGTCGCTGGTCGCGCTGGCGATGGGAGCGGTCACTCCTGGCTGCACCATCAACCATGCCAGCGCGACTCGCGCCGGCGTGGAGCGGTGTTCGCGGGCCACCTCATCCAGCGTGCGGACCACATTGAAGCCCCAGTCATTCAGATATTTCGCTACCGTCCCGCCCCGCGCCTTTCCCTCGGCGTCTTTTTTCGAGCGGTACTTGCCGGTGAGAAAGCCGGCTGCCAGCGCGTAGTAGGGAATCACTCCCAGAGTGTGTTCCTGGACCACTGGCAGCAAATCCGTCTCAAATTGTTCGCGCTCCACCAGGTTGTACTTTGGCTGTAGCGAAATGTAACTCACCAGGCCATTGTCCTTGCTGGTCTTCAGCGCTTTGGCCAGCCGGGCCCCGCTGTAGTTCGACGCGCCAATGTGACGGACTTTGCCCTGTGTCACCAGCTTATCGAAGGCGGCCAGCGTTTCTTCGAGGGGCGTTTCTTCGTCATCTTTGTGCGCCTGGTACAGGTCGATATAGTCCGTCTGCAGGCGTCGTAGCGAGTCCTCGGCTGCCTGCTGAATGTATGCAGGCTTCAGCCCTTTCTTGCCATCGCCCATATCGATGCCGAGCTTGGTGGCTACGATCACATTGCTGCGCTTGTCGCCCTTTGCCAGCCACTTGCCCAGAATGGTTTCTGATTCGCCGCCCTTATGGCCCGGCATCCAGCGAGAGTACACATCGGCGGTGTCGATAAAATTCAGCCCGGCCTCCAGTGCCGCGTCGAGTTGCCGGAAGGAGTCTGCTTCCGACAACGTCCACCCGAAGACATTGCCTCCGAGGCAAAGCACCGGAACTTCCAAATCAGACTTACCTAGCTTGACGCGCTCCATTGCCATCTCCTTGTTTTCCTATGATGTGGGAAAGGGGCGGCCGGACGCAAACACGGCACCGAGGGGTGGATCGCGGGTCGAGATACGAACAGTTCGGGGTCCGGGTGTGGACCCCTCACGGTCTTTCCCCGGGGCCGAGCACAAGAACTGCTCGCATCTTGCTGTGTCCGGAGGCGAGGCGGCTTGGCCCGCTTAGGTCAACTTCCGCTTAACGGGCGAGTGGACAGCTTTCCTTCCGTGTGTTTTGCGGGAGCGTTTGCTGTAGCTCACGGCCCGCAGAGTGGCGGTGGTGCGGGTTTTGGGCTGCCGCACCACCGGAGGACGAAGAATAGCCTCGACTCGCTGTTCCGACGCGACGGGCTCCTGGTTGTAGTCGGGATCGAACATGGCGATCACGGTGGCTGCGCGCACGGTATATCGCCTGGCCCATTGACTGTCGACCAGGGTGCTCTGCACTGTCCGCCAATGCTCCCGGTCCGGTCAATAGATAACCGTCGAGTTGGGGCAATTCACGGGCGCCGTTTTCATCATTCAAGGCGCCAAGAAATGCAACGAATTGTTCCAGATTTGTACCCATCTGGAATACCAATTGGCTCAGCGCCATCTGCTGCGACCCGGTTAGCTGATCGAAATCCCGGCAATAGGCCTTTGCGTTGTAGACCGCCTGGATGGCAGAGATGCGCAGCAGGCGCATGGCCTTCTTCTTCGGTTAGCTGGGGCGTCAGCTTGTGCCGGATTACCTTTCTGCGATACTGTCTGGCCGTCCATGCGTTGGAATCACGGTCGAACTGATCGAGGATTTGCTGTAGCCGTTCCGGCGGAAGCCCCGCAGCTTGCCAAAGTTGAGCGGCCGATGGCTCCACGAAAGGATGCGGATTGAGAAGGTCACGCTGAGGATGCACGGTCGCCTGGACGTCAAGGCTGAACCCTGCGCCAATGAGTGGGCGGCGTGTATTCGGGTCAGGGTAGGCTGCCAGCACCCAACCTTCATGCTGATGGTCGCGCAGGATCTCCATCAGGCTTCCAAGGCGGAACTTGATGTCTGAGTCTCTGAAATCAAGCAGTGGTTGCGACCCATCTCCGGGCAGCGTGAGACCCGCGGGAAGGAGCGAAGCAGAGGGCGTGGCCAACGATCGCACGGGAAGCAAGAACTCTCCGGCAGCCGACGGCAAGATCTGCGCGGAGGCAGATGCTGTTGCCGCTAAGACCAGTGCTGGAAGAACTAAGCGCATCTCTTTCGGGACTCTGCTGCGGAATTTCTTGTGCAATACACAATGACTGAAAAGCGGTCAATAAACAATGACGGAAAAGTGACAGGGAGGAGGAAGGTAGCGCATCCAACACGGGTGCCGGCTTTTGATCGGCAAAGGCGCGCTTCCGCGGGGGCCAAATCCGCTTCTTTGGTCACGAAACGCCTCGAGTAAAGTGAAGGGACAGGAGCTTATGCCGCCGCTCAATCCTCCCAGCGCCCCATCGCTGACTCCCCCGCCTGCAGTTTCGAGCAAGCGTCTCCTGCCGTGGCTGGTGGCAGTCGCGTTTTTTATGGAGTCGCTGGACACCACCATCCTGAATACGGCGGTGCCGGCCATCTCCGCCGCTCTGCATGTGGCTCCTCTCAGCATGAAGTCTGTGCTGGCCAGCTACACCTTGAGCCTGGCGGTTTTTATCCCTATCAGCGGCTGGATGGCGGACCGGTTCGGTACCCGCCGGGTGTTTGCCTCCGCGATCGGCATCTTCACCCTGGGGTCCTTTCTCTGCGGCATCTCCACCAACATTCAGCTGCTGGTGGCCTGCCGCGTTCTGCAAGGATGCGGCGGGGCCATGATGGTGCCGGTGGGGCGGCTTACCCTGGTGCGTACGTTTGCCAAATCTGAGCTCATCCGTGCCATGAGCTTCGTCGCTATTCCAGGCCTGATCGGCCCCATGCTGGGACCCGTCGCAGGCGGCCTCATCGTCGGCTACCTGCATTGGCGTTTCATCTTTTTCGTGAATATCCCGATTGGCATTTTCGGATTGCTGGATGGTGTACCTCCATCTGCCCGATTATCGTGAGGAGCAGACCCGCCCGCTCGATCTTGTCGGGCTCATCCTCTTCGGGTCCGGCATCGCCCTGCTGTCGTATGTGCTGGAAATATTCGGCGAACACACGCTGAGCGTGCGCGAGATCCTCGGGTTGTTGACAATTTCGCTCTCTCTGCTGGCGGGCTATCTCTTGCATGCGAAGGGCAGTGCGCATCCTCTGCTGCAGTTAAATCTATTTCGCATTCGCACTTTCGGTGCAGCGGTAAGCGGCAGTTTTTTCACCCGCCTTGGCATCGGCGGCGTGCCATTCCTCTTACCGCTCCTCTACCAGGTCGGCCTCGGGTTTACCGCCATTCAGTCGGGCCTGCTGATTGCGCCCCAGGCGATTGCGGCTATGAGCACGAAATTCCTCATGACCAAAATTCTGGCTCGCTTTGGCTTCCGCGGGGTGCTGATCTCGAACACGGTGATCCTCGGCCTTCTCCTCATGCTGTTTGCAACCATCCGGCTCGGCACTCCGGTCTGGTTCATCGTGATGCTCGCGTTCTGTTACGGAACTATCAGCTCGCTGCAATACACCAGCATGAATACTCTTACCTATGCGGACATTCGCGAAGAACAGACGAGCAACGCCAGCTCCATCGCCAGCACGATGCAGCAGATGTCCATGAGCTTCGGCGTCGCGTCGGCTGGTCTCGCCACGGCATTCTTCATTCCCGCCCGCATTCACACCAACCAGGGGGAAATGATTCACGGCATTCACCAGGCGCTCCTGGTGCTGGGCGCTTTCACCATCCTATCCACGACCATCTTTCACAAGTTGAAAAGCGGGGACGGTAGCAATGTCAGCCAACAGAAAGTTGCTCACTCAGAGTGACCGGGGAAGTTTTACTACATCGAGCCTATGATTTTTCCCCTGCCGCAGGCACCGGTTGCGGACGTGGGCGCCGAACAGGGTGCGACCCAAGTGATTGCCTTTCGCATTTGAATGTCGCCTACAAGCCTGCTGGCGAAGGGGGATGCAGGAGGCCTGCACCTGGCTCCGCTGGTCGGTACCGCGGATCCGGTGGGCGCGGAGTATCAGCTCCGCTGGCTGGACCTGGTGCGGGAAAACGCAATTTGGGCACTGACGGGGATCGTGTATTCGCTGCTGGCACTGATCGCCGTCAGCTTGTTCCTGTTTAACCCGAATGACCGGGTTTACTTCTGGATGGGAGCGCTCTTACTGATGATGGGTCTGGGTGGGGGCGAAACCGCGCTGGCCGCCTGGACGCAGACCGTCACCGTTCCAACCGAATTGTGGATTTGTTACGTGCTCGTGATCCCGGCGATCACTGTTGCGTGGATCATGCTGCTACGGGCCGGCCTTCCGCTGGGTCTCACGGCCCAGTCCACCTATGAGGAATCGGTTTTTCACCAGGAAGAAAATGAGCAGATCACCCTGGTCACTGATGGCGAGGTGGAAGCGCGCTCTGCGTCGGGTGAACTTTTCGGATTTGAACGCACCGCGGCCATTGCCGCTCAACCCGCCGAATCCATTTCAAAAACTGCCCAGGACTTCGGCCAGGACGACGACATCACAGTGCTCACCCTTACTCGTCTGCCGGTCGGAAAGGAATTCTCTAGTCCGCAGGCCGCAACCGTACTGTCGCCATCGATCGCTTAGAGCTGTGATCGGTCGGGCCAGTCAGCGGCTATTAGAGGCTGCGGGAAAATGGATGGTTTTTGTACAAACTAGATTAGCGCTGCCGGGTTGCGAGACTAGCTAGGGGTTCTGGGTAAGCCAGTAATGTTCTTTTACCTTGGCCCCGCCCTTTTTCAACGGTGGTGGATTCTCTTTGCCCCAGGTGGCGTGGTTCCAGCTGACGGCCTGTAGGCCGTCGTGGCCGGGTTGAAACGCCATCGGAGGTTCAGCGGGCTGTCCTTCCGAGGCGTCGAAGGTAACCGTGACCTGATTGCCAGAATCGACCCAATGGCCAAAAAGCGTTGTCGTGCCAGTCCCTGGGTCTTCGGTGACCGTTGCCGTGCCATCGGGTCCCAGACTCAAATTCATCGACGGACCTGCCTTCGCGCCGTCGCGAGGATGGGATTGATAGACTCCGACAAACTTGGAATGGACGGAAGTGCTGCTCGAGAGTGCGGCCATCGGAGACAGCAACAGCCCGGTGCTCACCGAAACTCGAAAAAGGAAGCGGCTGCTGAATCGCATCATTCTTCATCATTGAACGTTCATCGATCTTTTTGCAAGAAGTGAGCGGATCCCAGTTGTGGATTTCCGCTTGTCCAGGGCTGATTCGGCTTCGCGTTCCCCTCGCAGAACATTGCAAATGCCGCAGTTGCGGCCCCCTGACGCTACACTGATGGGGAGGTTGATGGCGCAAATGGGCGTGAAAACGAGTTCATCTGTCGCGCGAATTCTTAAGGTTTGTTAAAGGGAGACGAATGGAAGCGTTACCCAGATTTGACTTGCAAGGCAAGGTGGCCCTGGTGACAGCGTCGGCCCGAGGCCTGGGCCGGGCGATTGCGCTCGCACTTGCCGAGGCCGGTGCGGATGTCGCGCTTGGACTGCGGGACGCCATCAGCGACAGCGGTGTTACGGACGAGGTCGCTTCTCGAGGGCGGCAGGCTTTGGCGCTGCAAATGGACATGACAGATCTTCGCCAGATCCGCCAGGCGATCGATCAGACGGTGCAGAGCTTCGGCCGATTGGACATTCTGGTCAACAACGCCGGGATTGCACCCGATAACCTGGCGGAGAACGTGACCGAAGAAGACTTTGACCGCACCCTCGCGATTAACTTGAAAGGCACGTTTTTTGCCTGCCAGGCTGCCGCGAAGATCATGATCGGGCAAAAGAACGGATGCATCATCAACATGAGCTCGCAGGCAGCGTTTGCCGCATTACCGACGGAGTCTGTCTATTGCATGACCAAGGCAGGCATCAGCCATCTGACTAAGTGCCTGGCGGTCGAGTGGGGTAAGCACAACATTAATGTGAACGCGGTAGCGCCTACCTTTATCCATACTCCAGGCACACAGCCGGCACTTGCGGATCCGGTGTTCCGCCAGGACGTGGTGGACCGAATCGCGGCCTTGCATCGCATCGGGGAACCGATCGAAGTAGCCGGTGCGGTGGTCTTTCTTGCTTCGCCGGCGGCCTCCCTCATCACCGGGCACACGCTGGTGATCGATGGCGGCTGGACGGCGCGCTGATGATATCCGTGCAGGAGCAGTTTGGGCACATTGATATCTACGTCTTCGATCAGATTTTGCGCGGGAACATCGCACCCGGTATGCGTGTGCTTGATGCTGGATGTGGGTACGGACGTAACCTGCTGTACCTGTTACGCGAGAGGTGCGAGGTCTTCGCCCTGGATGGGGACCCCGACGCCATTGAGCATGTTCGGCAATTATCCGCATCGCTCGGGACTGGCCTGCCCGCTGAGAACTTCCAGGTCGGCTCGATCGAGCGCATGCCGTTTCCGGACAGTCTCGCCGATGTGGTGATCTGCAGTGCAGTGCTGCACTTTGCGCGCGATGAGCGGCATTTCCGCGCCATGCTGGCGGATCTTTGGCGAGTGTTGCGGCCCGGTGGAATGTTGTTTTGCAGGTTAGGCTCAAGGATTGGAATGGACTTCCACCGGGTGCGCGAGCACATATTCCTGGTTGGCGACGGCTCGGAGTGGTTCCTGGTTGACGAGGAAATGCTTTTAAGCTTGACTGGGCAGATGAACGGAGTGCTGGTGGATCCATTAAAAACTACGATCGTGCAGAACTATCGGTGCATGACGACTTGGGTACTAAGAAAGCACAAGGGTCGATAGCCCCAGACATCATTTGATCCATCTAAGAGATTAGTTAGTCCAAGCTTGGAATGGGCTAACACTGAATAACTTGTCTTGTCTTGCCTTTCATCTTCGACTGATGATGCTAGAGCGAATTTCTACCCTAAAGCCCTAGGTGCCGTACCTTCGGTTTAGCCCAGTCGAAAATATTCGGTTGCCTTTTGCTGAGCCGGTCGTGCACACTTAACGCGCTCGCGTAACGAAAAATTGCAGTTTGGGACCCATTTTTATGAAGTTTTTTGCCTTGCTCAGAAGTGC
This sequence comes from uncultured Acidobacteriaceae bacterium, assembly GCA_963750415.1. Taxonomy (GTDB): domain Bacteria; phylum Acidobacteriota; class Terriglobia; order Terriglobales; family Acidobacteriaceae; genus PALSA-350. The sequence continues at coordinate 56,427 of CAVVQX010000011.1, read as the reverse complement.
GCCTGGGATTACCTGCGTTTTAGCCGCTCTTGGAATCCTTGGTCTCGCGTCCGCAAACGCCCAAAGTTCACAGGCAATTTTCCCAACTGTGAATCCCATTAATTTGAGTGGCTTTCCTGTTTTTACCGGCGACTTCAATGGCGATGGGAAGCCGGATCTTGCGTATATCATCCAGGCCAATACTCAATGGTCTTTAGGAATCATGCTGAGTTTTGGCAGCAACGCGCCGACTACCGTGACAACGCCTCTTTGTCCGAACGGACAGGAGCCGTCGGTCAGCTTTGGCGATGTGAACAATGACAAGAAGCTGGACCTCGTCTTTTGGTGCAATGGCTACCTCACTATCCAGTTGGGCAATGGCGACGGCACTTTTCAGACTCCAGCCTACTTTCCCATAACCTTTGCGACTCCGGTATTGGTGGATTTCAATGGCGACGGATATCTTGATATCGCCACCTTCGTCTTCAATTCGTCGCCCGCTGTCCCTCAAGTAGCTGTTTTTCTGAACAAAGGCGCCACGTCGCCAGGCGTGTTCGCATCTCCCAAGCTGTATGCGCTCCCGAGTAGCGCCCTCGGCCTGACAGCCGGTGACTTCAATGGAGACGGCAAACAGGACCTGGTGACAACCATCCAATCAGGTATTCCAGGTGAGTCCGGTTATAGTGGTTTCTCCATTCTCTATGGGAACGGGGACGGCACACTCCAGGCAGCCAATACGCAGTCGATATCGCCTTTCTACAACTTCACCACGGGCGACTTTAATGGCGATGGAGTTACAGATCTTGCTTTTCTGCTGGTGGCTAACCCTAATAGCCTTTTTACTTCGGTGCAGATTCTGCTGGGTAGCCCCAACGGAACCTTCAGCCAGGGCGCGGCGCTACCGCTTGTAGTCACCCCCGGCCTGTTTTCATTGCCTTTCGGCACCATGGCAGCCGTGCCTCTTACCAGCGATGGCAATCTCGATCTTGTCGTTCTTACCAACGTCCTGAATGTCTTCCACGGAGATGGCAAGGGCGGCTTCACTCCCACCGGTAGCTATGCTGTAGCGGGCAATCCGCTGTTCTTTGCGGATGTGAACGGCGACGGAAAGCAGGATTTGATCCCCGGCGGACTAGAAACCTTCATCTTCCCAGGCAATGGTGACGGCACCTTTCAGGCACCGCCTGGTACGCCCGTCTCCGGACCGGTCGCTGACGTGAATAACGATGGCATCGCTGACATGGTATTTTTCCCGCCGTTCGTAGGGAGCTTCTTTGGCACGGCGCTCGGCAGAGGAGATGGCACCTTCTCCATCATGGACCAAACGACTCCACTCCCCGCCTCAGCAAGCTACTACATCCTGATGACGGGAGACTTCAACGGGGATGGAAAGGTCGACACCATCGCCATTCAACCTGGCAGCATGGGCGAAGACCCTTGTGGGGAGCCAGCGAACGCCCAGCTGCTCTCGTACCTGGGTAGCGGCGACGGCCGGTTTCAATCTGCGGGAGCCGCCCGTGCCCTGGGAGTCAGCTATGCGTCCGCTGGGATCACGGGCGATTTCAACTCCGACGGAAAACTCGATCTCATTCTTCCCTATGGCGTATGTCAGGGGGGATTGCTCTTCGTGCCAGGGAACGGGGACGGAAGTTCTTGCCAACGGAAGCGCAACGCTGGCGACATCCTTTGCCAATACCGGCAGCTACACGGTCACAGCCACTTACCAGGGAGACAGCAATAATACGGCCAGTACTTCCTCTCCTGTTGGCATCACGATAACCCCGGCGGCCAGCGCTACCACTCTGCAAGCCACACCGAGCGCGGGAAATGTGAATGGACAAATCACGTTGAAAGCAACTGTAAGCGGGGACAGTCCGACCGGTTCGGCTTCCTTCTCTGCGGGTTCTACCAGCCTGGGAACAGCCACGCTTACAAATGGTGTAGCGACCCTGCAAACCTCGTTTGCCGCTGCCGGCAGCTACGACACGACTGCAACCTACCAGGGAGACCAGAACAACGCGGCCAGCACTTCCAGCGCCGTAACCATCGTGATCGCCGCACCCGACTTTACGGTCACCGCTTCGCCGGCGTCTGGATCCATCACTCCAGGTCAAACGGCCACCTTTACCTTCACCGTGACTCCGATGGGGGGCTACGCGGGCACAGTGAAATTTGCCTGTGGCCCGCTACCCGCCCAGGCAGCCTGCTCGTTTTCGCCCGCAAGCGCCACGCCGTCGGGCGGCTCCCCAGCGACCAGCACACTGACGGTGACTACCGCGGCTGCTATGGCCGCGCTCAATCCCGATCGGCGTTCCGGGCCATCACTCCCACCTTGGATTCCTGCCGGCGGACTTGCCCTCGCGGGAGTGATGGGCTTCGCCTTCGCTCCCAGGACCATCGGGCGCTGGAACCGTAAATTGCATTTGCTTAGCTGGGGTTTGTTGCTGGCTTCCATTTCGCTCTCAGTGCTGGGTTGCGGTGGTGGCAACAGTTCGCCATCTACGCCCGCCACCACGCCTGCTGGCTCGTACACGATATCCGTAAATGCCAACGACAGCGCCGGCGGAGCGCAGCACGCAGTGAGCATCGCGTTGACCGTCCAGTAAGCGTGGGGCAGGGAAGGCTGAAGAGTACGATCGTTCAGGACTATCGCTGCACGACTACTTGGGTGACTAAGAAGCGCAGAGGTTGAGCGGTCCAGACAACCGTTTGATCTATCTAAGAGGTTATTTGGTTGAAGCTTGGAACGCCGCTAACATCGGATAAGTCGTCTTGCCTTTGATCTTCGGTTGAAGTTGCTGTAACGAAGCTCTTCGGCAAGCCTTTACGGAGCCATGCCTTCGGTTTCGCCAACTCCAAAATATTAGTTGCCTTTTACTGTGACGATCGTGCACACTAACCCCGCACAAGTAACGAAAAATTGCAATTTGGGACCCTTTTGTGAATCCTTTTGCCTTGCTCAGAAATGCTCTTTGGACTGCCTGTCTTTCCATCGCTCTCATCTTCCTTTTTAGCTGTGGCAAGTCAGCCAACGCGCAAAGTTCGCCGGCAATTTTCCCTGTCGTGAGCCCTATCACTCTTCCTGGCGCTTCCAATCCCGTCTTTATCGGCGATTTCAACGGCGATGGGAAGCCCGATCTGGCCTATATCGAGATCATCAGCAGCAGTCAATCGTCCTTAGGGATCCTGCTGAACTTCGGCAGCAGCACGCCAACTACCGTGACCACACCTCTTTGCGTTGCCGGTGCGAGCCAGCCGAGCTTTGCGGATGTGAACAATGACAAAAAGCTAGACCTGGTTTATTCCTGCAATGGCTTTCTGACTATCCAGCTGGGCAACGGCGACGGCACATTTCAGGCTCCTGCATATTTCGGTAAATATACTGGGACGCTCGTGTTCGCCGATTTAAATGGCGACAGGTATCTCGATATCGCGGCCCTTATCCCCAACGCTAACGCTCCCCCGCAATTGGCTGTCTTTTTGAACCAGGGCGCCACGGCGCCCGGAATGTTCTCATCTCCGACGCTGTATGCAGCCCCGAGTGGGGCTACTGGCCTGTCGGCCGGCGATTTCAACGGAGATGGCAAACAGGACCTGGTCACAACCATTTACACCATTGGTGCACCGGGGACCGCGTTTTCCATTTTCCACGGCAACGGGGACGGCACGCTGAACGGTGCGACGACACAATCAGTGGCTCCCTTCTACGGCTTCACTGCAGGCGACTTTAATGGTGACGGAATCACGGATGTTGCCTTCCTGCTGGCGCCCACACCTAATATCCTTTCTACTTCGGTGCAGATTCTCCTGGGGAGCAACAGCGGAACGTTCATCCAGGGGGCGGTGCTGCCAGTTCCAGCCAACTTGCCCCCCCAGCAATCCCCTCAGGGGATAGTCGCGGTTGCTCTCACCAATGATGGGGATCTCGATCTTTTGGTTACTACCAATGTCCTGAATGTTTTCCATGGGGATGGCAAGGGCGGCTTTACGCCCAGCGGTGCGTACGCTGTCTCCGGGGCATATCTGTTTGCGGACGTGAATGGAGATGGGAATCAGGATTTGATCGTCGGGGGCTCGGGTTCTGAAGCCTTTATTTTCCTGGGAAACGGGGGCAGCACTTTTCAGGCACCGCCTGGTACGCCAGTGACCGGTCCAGTCGCTGACGTGAACAACGATGGCATTGCTGACATGGTATTTCTTCCGGCTCAGGGAGGGAACTACTTTGGCACGGCACTCGGCAGAGGAGATGGCAGCTTCGCGATCCTGAACCAAACGACACCAGTCCCCCCCGCGCAAACCGGGTATCTCCTCATGACCGGAGACTTCAATGGCGACGGGAAGACCGACGCCCTTGCGATTCAACCTGGATCCGTTGGTCACAACGCGTTGACTTGTGTAGCTCCGGATGCCCAACTGCTCTCGTATCTCGGAAGTGGCGACGGGCGGTTCCAGGCTAAGGGAACAGCTCTCGCACTGGGAGTCAGTGGAGCAGGCGCAGGAGCAACCGGTGACTTTAATTCCGACGGGAACCTCGATGTCATTCTTCCCTACAACTGCAATCCGACGGGACTTTTATTTTTGCCTGGGCATGGGGATGGGACGTTTGGCAGCCCCATCGACCTCAATGTACAAGGTTCGAATAATCCGGTGCCACTCGTTGGCGATCTGAATAACGATAAGAAACTGGACTTTATTTGGAATGCGGTTGTCTTTCTGGGAAACGGTGACGGAACATTCAAGCAGCTTCCCCTCACCATCCCTGGCGGAAGCGCCGTGGTCGCCATTGCCGACCTCAACGGCGATGGCACCCTGGACGTGATCTCCGGCAGAATTAACCAAATCGGCCCGGGTAGCATGATTTACGCCGGGAACGGAGACGGCACCTTCCAGACCACACCCTTCTACACCGTGCCTTTGCCGGCTTACACCTATCAGTATTCGTTCGCCACCGGAGATGTGAACGGCGATGGCAATCCCGACTTACTGGTAGGGGAGCAAGGAGGCGCCGCTCCTTATCTCGGCGTTTATCTCGGAGACGGACACGGCAACTTTACCCAGGACACGAACACCTACATCGTGAATACAGCGCAATCTTTCGGGGCGAACCCGATTGTGCCGGCCCGTCTGAACAATCAGGCTCCTCCCTCCAACAGGGACAACCGGCTTGATGTCGTAATTCCTCTCCTGGACAGCTTCGCTGCCACCAGCAATATAACGTCGTTGTTAAACCAGACCAATCCTGTTCCTGTTAAGCCCGCGCCCCTCACCAGTACAACCACCCTACAGACTTCGTTGGCAACGGCCACTCCGGGCGCTGCCATTACCCTGACCGCATCGGTCTTTGGGACCAATCCAACGGGTTCTGTCTCCTTTTCCGCGAATGGCAATGCCCTGGGGACAGAAGCTCTTGTCAACGGAAGCGCAACCCTGGCGACATCCTTTGCCAATGCGGGCAGCTACACGGTCACAGCCGCTTACGAGGGAGACAGCAATAATACGGCCAGTACTTCCTCTCCTGTTGGCATCACGATAACCCCGGCGACCAGCGCTACCACTCTGCAAGCGACACCGACAGCAGGAAATGTGAATGGACAGATCACGTTGAAGGCTAGTGTGAGTGGAGACAGTCCGACCGGTTCGGTTTCCTTCTCCGCGGGTTCCGCGAGCCTGGGAACAGCCACACTTACAAATGGTGTAGCGACCCTGCAAACCTCGTTTTCCGCTGCCGGCAGCTACGATACGACCGCGACTTACCAGGGAGACCAGAACAACGCGGCGAGCACCTCCAGCGCCGTAACCATCGTGATTGCTGCACCGGACTTTTCGGTTACGGCTACCCCGTCCTCTGGATCTGTCACCGCGGGTCAAACGGCCACCTTTACCTTCACGGTCACTCCTGTGGGGGGCTACGCGGGCACGGTGAAATTTTCCTGTGGCGCACTCCCCGCGCAGGCAGCCTGCTCGTTTTCGCCCGCAAGCGCGACGCCGTCGGGTGGCTCCCCAGCGACCAGCACACTAACGGTGACTACCGCGGCTGCTATGGCCGCGCTCAATCCCGATCGGCATTCCGGGCCATCGCTGCCGCCATGGATCCCTGCCGGCGGGCTTGCTCTCGCGGGCGTTATGGGCTTCGCCTTCGCTCCCAGAACGATCGGGCGCTGGAATCGGCAATTGCGTCTGCTCAGCTGGGGTTTGTTGCTGGCTTCCATATCTCTGTCTGTGCTCGGTTGTGGTGGTGGCAACGGTTCTACGCCCGCCACTACGCCGGCAGGTTCGTACACCATATCGGTAAACGCCACCGACAGCGCGGGCGGAGCGCAGCATGCGGTGAGCATCGCGTTGACCGTCCAGTAGAAGAACATACCTCAGGGGGTTTGGGGTGTGTGAGAGCCGGAAGAGAAACCGCAGATCTCTCCACTGCGCTGCGCTCCGGTCGAGATGACAAGTTTGTTGAGCCATGAACGGTCGAGCATCCACTGGATAGTTGGCAATTTCCGTGCAACAAACTTGTCATCTCGACCGGAGCGCAGCGCAGTGGAGAGATCTGCGGTTTCTCTTCCGGTTCTCACCTACCCTCTTTAGCCATCAATAGCCGTGGTTTGGCGACGTAGCTTTTAGCACCTGAGGTACGTTCTTGTTGTATGAAGCGACGGGCTTAGTAAATACAACCTGTAGCGGGAATGTTTTTGAGGACAGAGAAGCTGCCTCTGGCACCAGATCCATCGAGGCCCGGAGGGCCGCCGCTAAACGTCAGCCCAGCCCGGAAGGGCTGGATTGGCATCCATCATGATGATCGCCTGCCCCGGCGTGCCGTGGGAGCGCCGTAGGCGCGGCACCCCAAACGGCGGCCCACCGTAGGCACAATGCAAAGCGTAAAACATGTCCCCGGTTGGACAACCAGAGACTTTTCTGTAGGTCCCCACGCAGAGGAACCCCGTATGTTTGTTGACGCTTTACGGCCCGGCTAAAATCGGCGTAGTTCCTGGGTCTGCTTTGCTTAAGAAAAGTGAATGCCCGATGAATTGTTGGTGAAGTTTCCGCATTGTTCTTAGGCCTTTAAGATCCCGTCATAATGCCGGATTAGGTTTGGTCGAGCGGTACCCACCGCGCGCACTTGGAGGCATTATGAGACACGCAACCAGTAAACACCTGCTCGCTCTTTTTACAGCAGCTCTTTTGGCAACCAGCACACTATCGGCGCAGCCTACCGCGACGAAGGGATATAACGTCAGCGTCTTTGCTGTAGGCAATGACAAATACACCGCGCCAGATTCGATTGCAGTTGCGAACGGGCACATCTTTGTGGGTTTCGGCGGTCCAGGGTTGCCGGATGGCAGCGATGGCAAGAGCAGCTACATTATCGAGTACACCATGACAGGCGCTCAAGTGCATGTCTATTCGGTTCTGGGCCATAATGACGGCCTTAAGCTGAACCCGTACGACGGTAAGCTCTACGCCATGCAGAATGAGGATGCCAATCCAAACCTGGTCATCATCGATCCAGTCACGAAGACCCAGAGCGTCTACAAATTTGCGTCCGCAACCCAACCCCACGGCGGCGGTTACGACGACATGGTCTTCCGCGATCACAAGCTTTACCTCAGTTGCTCCAATCCGGCACATAATCCAAACACGCGGCCTGCCATCGTGAAAGCTGATGTGGACAGCCTCATTACCGTCAAGGAAACTCTGGCGGGCAATGCTTCTGCGATCAATGTCCCGACAGGCACGACCGCCACGCTGAACCTGCAGGACCCGGATTCCATGACCCTTACTCCGGAAGGGGATCTGTTTCTGGATAGCCAGGGAGACTCGGAGGTGATTCTCGTCCGCCACCCTGACAGCGATGATCAGACCGTGCTGCAGATCCCGCTAAGCTCCCCCTATGGAATGCCGCAGATCGATGACACGATTTTCACGCCGTCGAGAAAAGGCTTCTACCTGATGGCGGATACTCCGGCCAACACCGTCTACGTGATCAGCAAAGAGGCTTTTGCTTCTGGAGTGGCGTATTCGGCAGCGGTCGGGGCTCCGAACTCGGCAGGCGTCTCGGAGGGGTTTGTGGGCAAGCTGGATCTTGACTCCGGCTACATCACTCCGGTGGCCACTGGTTTTCAGAGCCCGCATGGCATGGCCTTCATCCCCACCGACGGCGCAGATGACCATTGGAAATAGTAGCTAGAACCAAGGGCGGCTCCATGGTGGCCGCCTTTTTTCCGTGGCCATTTACCCACGGCGCGATTCCCACGAATCGTCGGGCAGGGTAGCTACATCCAATTGGGTGTAAGACAATCCCAATCCCACAAAGGTACGCATGAAATACAACACACTCGGCCCAACTGGCCTTCTCGTCTCTGAGATCTGCCTGGGCACCATGACGTTCGCCGATGCCGAAGGCATGTGGAAGCACATTTCAGGGGTCGACCAGAGCCTTGCCGACCAATTGCTCAAGAGCTCTTTCGATGCGGGAGTGAACTTCGTCGACACCGCCGACGTGTATACCAACGGTGAGTCTGAAAAGACACTGGCGAAGGCGATCAGCAATGTGGGCATTGCCCGCAAAGATATCGTGATTGCCACCAAGGCTTTCGGCCGCACCGGCCCTGGGCGCAACGATGTGGGCGCCTCGCGCGGCCACATCATGGACGCGGTGGAGGCGTCGTTGAAGCGTCTTCAAACGGACTACATCGATCTTTACCAGATCCACGCAGCCGACACAGTCACTCCGGTGGAAGAGACGCTCCGCGCGCTGGATACCCTGGTATCGCAAGGCAAAGTGCGTTACATCGGCTGCTCCAACTGGTACGCCTGGCAGATGATGAAGGCGCTAGGGATTTCCGAAGCAAAAAATCTGGCGAAGCTGGATACCCTGCAGGCCTACTACTCGATTGCCGGCCGTGACCTCGAACGAGAGATCGTTCCTCTGCTCGAGGATCAAGGTACGGGTCTGCTGGTCTGGAGCCCGTTGGCAGGCGGCCTTCTCTCCGGCAAGTATTCCCGCGAGAACCAGAAGCCCGAAGATTCACGCCGCTCCGCGTTTGACTTCCCCATCGTGGACAAAGAGCGCACGTGGCGCATTCTGGATGTTCTTCGACCCATTGCCAGGACGCACAATGCGGGCGTGGCCACAATTGCGCTGGCCTGGGTGCTGGCGAAGCCGTTCGTTACCTCAGTGATTATCGGCGCCAAACGCATCGAGCAATTGGGGCAGAACCTGGCTGCTGTTGACGTTCAACTCACGGCAGAAGAGATCAAGCAGCTCGAGGAGGTAAGTGCCTTGCCGCCGGAGTACCCCGGCTGGATGGTCCCTTTCCAGAATATGAATCGTCTCGCCGACGTTCCACGTTTTTGATTTGGGAAGACGGCCTAGGATTCGGCCTGCGCGCTTTCCCATTCGGGACTGTTCAGGAAATACGTGTCGTAGAACCGGATCTGCCCTGATGGACGTCCTAACCACAAGTAAAGTCGATTGCCTGCGGATTGCCTTAAGCGGTGAGCTCTTTCCTCTTCTTCAGTTCATCCAGCAGAATTTCTACCTGTTGATCGCGTTCGAGCATAGCAAAACGATCCTCCAGGGAGTCGCCGGCCGTGAGCTCCGCGCTCGCCTGGTTCACGGCCTGGTCGACGCTGATGCGGGACTTGTACCGGTCGATTGAAGCCGCGCTCTTGTCTGTGCTCGCGGCCGCGCGGGCTTGCTGCGACTTGCTGACGGCGCGATTACGTCTGTGTTCCGCGATCAGGAGTTCGCACTGCGCGCGTGTTTCGGTGAGCTTCTGCTGCAGCTTGAGAAAGGCGCTGCGCAGGGCTTCAGCCTCGCTACGCTGATCTTCCAGTTGTTGCAGGAAGTTCCTGCCCATCTGGTTGTGAGACAGCGATCTCTCCAGCGCTTCCCGCGCCATATCGTCGCGACCCTTGGCGACGGCCAGCGCGGCCTTGCTCTTCCAACTCGCGGCCGCCGTTTCATGCTCCGCGGTTTTCTTTTCCAGCAGGTGCTGATCGGCAATCGCAATGGCGACCTGGGTTTTTACCTGCAGCAGTTGGTTTTCCATATCGAGCACAAGTTGTTTGAGCATCTTCTCCGGGTCTGCGGCCTTGTCGATCAGATCGTTGAGGTTGGCGCGTAGAAGAGTGGTGACGCGTTCCATAAGTGCCATGGCGTAGCTCCTTTTTGTTCAACGTAGCGGCGTGTTGTTCACGTCGCCGTTTGTATGTGCTTTCATCTGTTTCACGTTTGCCATCAGGTCAGACATCTTCATCCCGCTCAGTGCCTCGAAGAGCGCAGGTACCTGGGCGGCAATCTCGGTCATCTCACCGGTGAGCCTGTGCGCGCCAACGTTGCCATCCTTGCCGGTGGAAACGATGGTGATCTTATCGACCTTGGCCAGCGGTTCTGACATGGCGCGTACCACATCGGCCAGGTTGGTGATGAGCTTGTCGACCACCGCGGCCTGCGACCACTCCTGATAGGCTTCGGCCTTCATGTTCATGGCCTTCGCTTCTGCCTCGCCTTTTTGCAGGATGATGGCTGCTTCCGCTTCACCTTGCATACGGATCGCGGACGCCCGGCCTTCGGCCTCCGCCGTCAGGCGAGCGCGTTCTCCGTTGGCCAGGTTCTCGATGCGTTGCTTGTCAATTTCAGAACGTTTGAGAACGGTAGCGATCAGCTCCTTCTCATTGCGCAGAATCTCCGCCTCCTGCACCTTGACCTGACCTTCCTTCTCGATCTGTTGGACCTTCACCTGCTCCGCAATGACTTTCTGCTGCATGACGTTGGTTTGCAGTTCGTATGCCTTGTCGGCCTGGGCTTCCTGGCGGCGCGATTGCTCGGCGAATTGCGCCTTCTGGATGTCCAGGTCGCGTTGCGCTTCCGCCTGTTTTGCCAGAGAAGCGGTCTCTGCGATGACGCGTTCCTGGTCCGCTGCGGCCTTGGCGATCGCCGCTTCCCGAAGGGCGTTGGCGCGGCGAATGGCGGTATCGCGCTCCGCTTCGGCACTCGCAATTTCAGCATCGCGCCGGATGCGGGCAATATCCGGACGGCCCATATTAGTGATGTATTCGTTTTTGTCGCGTACTTCGCGGATAGTGAAGCTCACCACCTCCAGCCCCATCTTGCTCATATCGTCCGCGCAGGTAGAGCGCATCCGCTCCGCGACCATCTCCGGCTCTTTGACAATCTGCTCGACGGTCAGCTGGCCGATGATGCCGCGAAGATGCCCTTCCATGACCAGGCGGATGAGGCCCTCGCGCTGGTCTGGAGTTTTGGTCAGGAACTGTTCTGCAGCGGTGAGGATCGACTCCTGGTCGGAACGAACCTTGATTTGAGCGACGGCTTCGACGGTGACGGCGACGCCCTGCCGGGTGTAAAGATCCTGCTGCGGGGCAACGTCAAAGCTCATGAGCTCGAGCGAAAGTTGGCGGCAATGTTCCACGATGGGGAAGATCATGGTTCCATGGCCCTTGATGACGCGCGGACCGCGAAAGCCGTAGACAATAAGAGCTTCATTCGGGCCGACTTTGCGGAACAAACGTGCCACCAGAGTGAACAAAATCAAAGTGGCGAGGACGCACAGACCAATGACGATAAAGATGGTGTTCGGCATAAAGCCTTCCTTGTTGGTTAGCCGACGGGTGGGATTACAAGCGGCCGCTCAAACACAGTAGCCGCGCCTGATGACTGCAAACGCCTTAAGAATCCAGATCGCGCCATGCGCGTACATAGGCGATGCCTCGTTCATAGCGCAAGACCACCACCTCTGAACCGCGCTCGATGGTGGCGCCATCTTCTGAGCGCGCGGGCACCGACCTCCGCGTGCCCAGTTGGGTGTAGATAATCTCCCCGGTGCGATCGGGATCGAGCGGTCCGGTAACGCGGCCGACAACGCCCGTGATCTCCGTTTCTTCCGCGGTGAGCGCGCGCTCGTGGGGCAACAGTACCGAAGCAAGAAACCAGAAGATGAGCGCCCCGCCGGCGATCCCGCTGACGGTGGAAACAAACAGAATCACCGGCGCCAGGAGACCAGTGTGCGTACGCAGCAGATACCCTATTCCGCCAAACCAGCAGAAGAACGCCGTAAGGGTGAATCCGTTGAATGCGGAAACGCCACGAGGGGACGCCTCGCTGTGCCCGATTTTTACGCTGCTGTGTGGCACATGAAGGTGGGTGTGACCCCCGAAATGAAAGTGGCCCCAATGCGCATGGCCGCCAGTGAAGAGTGAGATGACACAGAGCAGCAGACCCAGGATGAAGCAGGCGAGATAGAAGATTTCCCACGTCATGTTATTTCACCGAATTCCGCGTTGTGCGATGTTTGCCGGGCTTTGCGTCCGCCGAGGCATGCGCCGCAGGCTTTGTTTGCGGCGCCGCAGCCGTCGAGAGTTCTGCAGGACGAAGAATCTCGAGCAGGCGCTCCATCAGCACCGGCGTTTCAAGTATGGACTCGAGTAAAAGCAGGCTGCGGCGCGAGTCCTGGTAGAGGGCCACAGCTCTGAGTGCGCGGCAGAGTTCGGGATCTTTACGAAATCGATCCGAACCTGCGATCAGCCAGAGGTCGAGTGTCTCTTCCTGAGTACGAATGTCAGAGAGAAGTTCGGCGTGGTAGCCCTCCGGGTCCTCCACCAGGTAGCCCGGATGCACCTTGAAAAATTTCGCCAGCAGGAGACGGGTGGTATTAGTGAGATGTGGCCGGGCGCCAGACTCGATCTGGGATAAATAACTCTGGCTGATGGGAGAATCCATTTCAGCCGCGATGGCGCGAACCAATTCCTGTTGCGTCATTGCCCGGCCCAGGCCGCGAAGGCTACCCTCGACTTCCCGGAGGTATTTCAATTTGTCGGAGAGTTTCATGTATATCGCCGATTGCAATAATCATATCGCATATTGCAATACTCGACAAGATACATCGAAAATTCGCAATCCGGCCATCCAGCTCACACCGGCGGAGGCGACTGAGGAATGGCACCGCTCGCGCTCCACAAGAAATCAAAGGGTGAAATCGAAGGGCGCCCGCGCCTGCCGTGGGGCGTGCGTGGGAGCAGCTGACTTGCCTGTGGCAAGTTAAGGATGGAATGAACATGGGGAAGCGGTGTTTGCAATCCAGGCCCGAGGGCCGGCACCAAAATCAGCCCAGCCCGGAAGGGCTGGGTCCATAAGCCAGGCGGTCGAGCGCCGGAGGTGCGGCACCACACTCTTCGTTTGTTCATTAAGAGAGAGCTTGTGACTTTTTTGGTGCCCACCCTCACTGTCAAACTGAATTGTCATCCCGACCGAAGCGAAGCGAAGTCGAGGGACCTGCTGTGCTCTCAACTTCGCAATCCAATCCCAAAATGGGAGCACCGCTCTCCCCTTTGTCATCCCGCTTTGCCCCGGCGTGCCGTGGGAGGAGCCGACTCGCTGAGGCGAGTAGGGCAACAGAAGATCGGGTGCCCCACATCCCCGATTTCGTGTGCCGTGGGGCGCGCCGCGGAGGGATCAGCAGTTTCGCTTCATCACCATCCGATGTGTAAGGACGAAGACTTATTTTGTAGGGCTCGCAGCGGTGAAGTCCGAACAACATGGCTTGACCACAGGCTGAAACTCCATCAACTCGGCGCGAGTGCCGTCAGGATCGTAAATATTCAGCTGCCACTTGCCATCCAGTCCGATTTGTGGGGGGCTGTGCTTCGCCGTCAAGCGGTCTCCCGCATAGAGCAGGTTAACCGTCTTCTCCATGTTGAAGACGCCAAGCGAGAAGTGGTTCAGCACGCCAGCGGTATCCTGCGACATAGTGGGCGGGATGCCCTTGGTCTCGGGGCCGGCGACCACCATGTATTCCAGCCAATCCGTGCCGTCGGGCACCTGCTGAGAAATCCAATCGGTTTTGCCATTCCGGCCGCCATGCCAGTAAGGACGGAAGCCTAATACTTCCCGGAAAAACCCATTCTCGGCGTCAGGATTATGCACGATGTAGCCCACATGGATGATGTGATCGCTGAGCGGGTTCATCGGCACCGGGGAGGGTTTCGCAGGCGGCTGAACGAACTCTACTTTGTTGCCCTCCGGATCGCTCACGTCAAACCACTGGCTGCCGTCGCTCGCTCTCTCGAGTTTTGCCGGCACGGTAATGCCATGCTCCCCGAGATACTTTCTCAATCCTTCCGCATTCACAGTGTTGAAAGCGACGTGGTCCAGTCGGTTGATGGAAGCGTCCCCAGCGGGTAATGGCAGCACTTCAACAAACTGAACCGGGCTGAAGTAATAGCGAACACCGGCGGAATTTTCCGGGTCCGTTCGCTTCACGCCGCCCAGATCGTGCACGTAAAAGTGCTCGGTCTTGGCGGCATCCGAACTGTAGACGCTTATATGCGAAATTCCCCGAATGAGCGGCCGGCGACCTGCTGTCTGGGCAAGCGAACACATTGCGGCCATCAGAGCTACGGCGGATAGAGCAGCTACTTTGGGAATCGTCATTGGTATTTCTCCTGGTCGGTAGCACGGCACGCTTAAGCGGGCGGATCAACTTTCATGCGGAGGCGCGGCGCCGATTTCGCGGCACTTTTTCAACCACTGGGGGAGAGCGATGGTAACCCGAGTGCCGCTGCAAAACCACAGCAGCAGCACCGTGAAGCCGGGATAACTCTCCATCGGTAGTGATCTCCAAACGCGGCGGTGGCCCAGCCAGTATGGTCTTTTCCATCTCCGCCTGAACGATCGGCCCGAACCGGGACCAGGATGACGTAATGTCGCCGGTGATCAGGATCACTTCTGGAGCGAGGGAGGCAGTGATCAGCCGGAGGCCACGGCCCAGCCAGCTAACCTGACGCGTCAACGCTGCTGTGGCCGCGGAATTTCCTTCTTCCGCCATGCGGAGCAGATCGTGAATGGTGACCGGCTTGCTCTTACTGGACGCCTCGGCGAAGTAACGCAGCGCTGCCGTTGACGACGCAAAAACCTCCCAGCATCCTCTTTGTCCGCATCCACACAATGGGCCGGTGGGGTCAATCGGACTATGCCCAAATTCGCCGGCCAGGCCGCTCCGGCTGGTAATGATCTGACCGTTGGCGAGGATGGCCGCACCCAGCCCTTCCGAGACGGTCACCAGCACTGCATCGCGGACTCCGTCGAGTTTCCCTGACCACAATTCCGAGAGCAGGCTCGCGTTCGCAGCATTGGCTAACTCCACCTGAAGTTCCATCTTTTCCTCAACTAGACTTTTGACGTCGTAGTTACCCCACTTGAGGTTGGGTGCAAGTATCAGGCGCTGAGACTCCGGATCGACCCTTCCCGGCATGCTGAGACCGACCCCTTCAAATGAACGGTCACGGTGCTTGGTTCGCATGGATTCCATGCATTCGATGATCTTCAGGATTGCCCGTTTAGGATCGGAAATCAGGGGAACAACTTCTCGCGCGAGGAATCGCCCGTTGAGGTCGATCAACGCGACAATCGCCTGCTGTGGCCGCACGTCCGCAGCCAAAATCACCAGGTCGTCGTTGAGCGAGAGCAAAGTAGGCCGGCGTCCGCGCGGCCGGCGGGCAATAGCTCCCTCGGTTACCCACTTCTCTTCGATAAGCTGCTCAACGATTGCGGAGATCGTACTGGGCTGTAGACCGGATGCGCGCGCCAGGTCGGCGCGGGTGATCGGCTGGCGAGAGCGGATGATCTCCAGCACAATATCGCGGTTGACATCTCGAGCATTCTCGCTCGACGCCAGCTGCACATAGGCAAGGTCGATACGCTTGATTCCACGAGATCCCGGCTTTGCCCGCAAGTTCGCTTTCATCCCGTCTTCGGCTGCAAGATTTTATATTACAGTTTCTCACTAAAAGAAATGGCCTGTTGCGCATCCGACGAGCATGATTAAGCCACTGGGATGCATGCGAACCCCGTCAGCATGGATGCTGAGCCTCACCGGTTCGAAGACCGCAGAGGTTGCGGCGACAAGTCTGTCACTGGTTCCCAAGGCAAAACTGGGACTTTATTTGAAGCGAAAACTAAAGATTGTGACCTGTTCCCCCGCCGGGAACTTTGACAACATACGTTGATATCAACAGAATTAAACTGTGTCAGAGACCAAAACCGTTCCTCACCAAACCACGCTGCTGGTGCGTGACTGTTGTCTTTGTCTTCACGTCCAGCGAGCGGCGCGGGTCCTCGCACGGCGATTTGACGAGGCCTTGCGGCCGCTCGAGCTGACGAACGGGCAATTCTCTTTGATAATGTCGCTGCATCGGCCAGAGCCACCAACCATGTCGGACGTGGCTTCTCTCCTTGCCATGGACAGAACAACGTTGACCGCCGCGCTCAAGCCGTTGGAACGTCGTGGGCTGGTCAGGGTGACCCCTGATCCAGGGGATCGGCGCAGCCGCCGGATTGCCCTCACGGCGCAGGGTCAGAGATTGCTGGCCCGCGCGGTTCCAGCGTGGGAGCGTGTCCATCGTGAGCTGGAAGCTCTCCTGCCGGAGGGAGACCCCGAGCGTTTGCGTAAGAATTTAAGCGCACTCTCCTGAGTGCCGGACCTGCCGGGCGGCGGCAGAACCGCTCGTGACGCAGCCTTTGAAGGCAATGCCCTCGTCTGACGCTACACTGGGTTGATTCCCGGAGATAACAGATGCGTGGCAAGGTGACGCTTTTCGTAATTCTGTTGGCCGCACAAGTGGCCTGTGGACTTGATTCTGTGCCCAAAACCGAGTACCGGCAACGGCGCGTAAAACTCGCAGCCGAGCTGCACGGCGGTTCTGCCCTGATTGTTGCCGCGCACGAGCCGCCGCTGGAGTACCAGGACTACCGGCAGGACGAGGATTTCTTTTATCTGACCGGCTCAAACGAGCCAGGGGGCGCACTGCTCCTTATCGGCGCTGGCCCCGCAACCACCACTCGGCTGGGAACAGTTCTCCCGGCCCATCCCTATCGGGAGATTTTATTTCTCCCCGTGCGCAACCCTGTTCGCGAAAAGTACACCGGAGCCAAGACGGACGCCGACACCCCGGGTGCTCGAGAACTACTGGGCGTCGACGAGGTGATGCCTCTTGCAACTTTGCCAAACGTGTTCGGCACCTACCTGGGCGCGGATATCCGCCGGGCAAAGGAAATATGGACGCAGCAGGATATGGACGTGGCCACGGCAACGCTCGCCTTTACCTCCAGCGTACTGGGAACAGACGTCACCCCGCCGACCCACGACGTACGCGCGCTGACTACGAAGTTGCGCATGGTAAAAAGTCCGGCCGAGATCGCTCTCATTCAGAAGGCCACGGATGCTTCGATCACGGCACAGCTCGCCGGTATGCGCGCCATCAAGCCCGGGGTTCGCGAAAGAACCGTGGCCGGCATTGAAGTCGGCACTATGTTGGCGGAAGGATGCGAGCGGGCGAGTTACCCTCCTATCGTCGGTTCGGGTATCAATTCAACCACTCTCCACTATGCCGAAAACAGCAGGTTGATGGCTGCGGGTGATGTTGTAGTGATCGACGCTGCCGGTGAATACTCGATGTACGCCAGCGACTTAACCAGAACCATGCCGGTCGACGGCCACTTTACGGCTCGCCAGAAAGAGATTTATAACGTCGTGCTCGGCGCCCAGCAGGCGGCGCGGGATGCCTTTGTTGCCGGCAAATCGAAGATGGGCTCGATTGACCATCGTGGGGCAGACGCCGACAAAGCATCGCTCGACAAGGTCGCCTTCGACTACATCAACACGCACGGCAAGGACCTGCACGGCGAGCCTCTGGGAAAATACTTCCTCCACACCCTCGGGCACTCCGTTGGCATCGACGTCCACGACCCCTACGACTACGACAAGCCCTTCGAGATTGGTTCCGTGTTCACCATCGAGCCGGGTATCTACATTCCCGAGGAGAAGATAGGCGTCCGCATCGAAGATACCTTTTACGTAAATGGCGAAGGGAAACTCATGAACTTCGCTGAAAAGCTGCCCCACACGGCAGAAGAGGTCGAGGCCGCAATGCACCCGCAGTAGTATGCATCTGCGGCCTTCGCCGCGCCAGATACCATAGCCCCATGGACCTTCTCTACGTTGTGGCTCCGGCACTGCTGGTGCTGGCCGGCATTCTGATTGCGTGGCTTTCGACCCGGCGTGTTCTGTCCCTTCGCAGCAAAAGCTGTCCCGCGTGGCGGAAGTACACGGAGGGTATCGTTTTGTCGCTGTTGGCTCTGGCGGCGGTTGCCTTGGCCGCGAGCAGTGGGTGGAACGTCATTGCGCTCTACTGGTACCGCCATCCCCCACCCGGCCAGAGCTATCTGGTAGACGGACACCAAATGCGTATCGACTGCACCGGAAGCGGCTCGCCGACCCTGGTGCTCGATGCCGGCCTGGGCAACGACGGGCTGATCTGGGGTGGGGTGCAACCGGTGCTTGCGAAGACTACACGCGTCTGCTCCTATGATCGCGCCGGGTTCGGATGGAGTGATGCGCTACCCCCTCCGCGCGATGCCGATCATATCGCCGCTGAACTGCATGGGTTGCTGATTGCGGCTAAGGTCAATGGTCCGATCGTTCTGATGGGGCACTCGATCGCAGGAATCTATATTCGCGATTACGCGACGCGGTATCCGGAGAAGCTTGCCGGATTGATTTTTGTCGATGGGTCTACTCCGTTGCAGAACCGCAATCCGGCGTTTGCAGCACATGGGGGCATGGGACCGCCGCCCTGGTTTGGAATGCTGCTGATGAAAGCCGCCTCGGCCGCCGGCATTCCGCGCCTGTTTGGCGCTTGCTCACGCCGTCTGCCCGGGTTTGACGACCGCGCCGCCAAACTCCAGGCTGAGGACCAATGTCACCATCCTTTCGCAGCCATCGACGGCGAAGCAGAAAACTTTGACCGGTCTGGCGAGCAGACGGTGCAGACCGGCCCCTACGGCACATTGCCGATTTTGATCATCTCGCAGGATCCGGCGAGAGCCGCTTCTGAGGGTCAACCAACAGAAGTTTTGAAGGCATGGAACCAGATGCAGGAAGATCTGAAGAGACTCTCGACGCGCAGCCGCAGGATCATTGCCCGAGGCAGCAGCCACTACATACAACTCGACCGCCCTGAGCTCGTAGAAAGGGAAGTGAAACTCTTCCTGGAACAGATTCGTGGCACAGCACCCGAGCCAGAGAACTACGGATCGACCGTAACCGAATAATTACCGCGTGTCACTAGCCCGCATTTCTCACAGCCCCCTGGATAAACGAACAACCGAATCGCTGCCGGTAGTGAGATCTCAATGCGTAACGACTGACGGGTGCCCCATATCTGCCCGGTTTTGGCAGATGTGGGATTCCACGGCTGTCCACCGATCACTCTCTATCAGCAACAGATCTTGAAGTCCATCGCCATCTGCACCCTGCACAGTCAGGGGTTGAGATTTGTGGAATCCCACATCTGCCAAAACCGGGCAGATATGGGGCACCCGGCCTTTGTCGCAGACCGGGCTGTGAGAAATCCCGGCTAGCCTTGAGAGGCAGGGGCTCGCATTTTTTTACTCATACCTCAGAGCGACCGTGGGATCGATACGTGCACCTTTCCACGCGGGTATCAATGCAGCGATCAGAGCAACGATTGTCAACACGCAGCCGACCATCGCGAAGCTCAAGGGATCTACGACATGTATTCCGGCTGGAACGATACTTCTCAACGCCTGAACAATAAATATTGAGAGAATCGAACCCACGGCCACTCCCACGAATACCAGGTTGGTGGCGTCCCGAAGAATCATGCGTAACACGTCTGCCTTTGTCGCTCCCAACGCCATGCGAATGCCAATCTCATTGGTTCGCCGGGCAACGCTATAAGCGACCATCCCGTAAATTCCAATCGTTGCCAGCAGCAGACCTAGCACGCCGATGCTTGTCAACAGCAAAGAGGCAATTTTGCTTGGCAGCAGGGCTCCAGCCAGTCGATCCTGCATCAGCTCAATCTTGATGGGCGTGTGTGGATCCAGCGAAGCGATGGTTTGCCCAACAGCACTTAATATGTTGGCCGGCTCGGCATTCGTGCTGACTTCAAGAGTGAGCATTCCGTTCTGC
This sequence comes from uncultured Acidobacteriaceae bacterium, assembly GCA_963750415.1. GTDB lineage: Bacteria > Acidobacteriota > Terriglobia > Terriglobales > Acidobacteriaceae > PALSA-350. The sequence continues at coordinate 36,442 of CAVVQX010000011.1, read as the reverse complement.
TGAGAAATAGGCAAATACAGAGCCGGCATCCGTTCCTCGCCTAAGCTGCCATATTTGCTGTCGCTCACCACGCCGATTACCTTGACGGGCGAAAATGTGGGTTTGGGTCCACGCTTCGGCATATAGACCAAATGGTCCAATGCATTCCCTTTAAAATATCTCTTCGCCAGGGTTTGATTAACAATCGCGACCTGGGCGCCCTCGCCACGATCCCCGTCCTCGAAATCGCGGCCTTGCAACAACGGAATCCGCATCGTCCGAAAATAACCGGACGTGACACTATTTGCGAACACCCGCTGGACAATATGATCTCCCGCCTTCAGGGACACGACCCAATGCTCCATGCCCAGCGGAACCACAGTCGCTCCGGCAACGGAACGCACTCCTGGCAATCTACCTATTTCTGCAATCGCTTTCGTGAAGTATTGCTCTGATCGGGCTGGCGGATAGGAGTTGGGGTTGAGGCCAACATCAGCGGTGAGCAGATGTTGCACGTCGAACCCGGGGTCGACTTGGCTGCCCTTTGCCAGGCTGCGAAGGAACAGGGTCGCGGCGACCAGAAGAACGAACGCAAAGGCAAACTGTCCCATAACCAGCGTTTGCCGGAATGAGTAACGCTGATGCGGCTCGGCTCCAATTCGATTGGAACCAAAGTACTGGCTATCTCGACTTGATTGGATGGCCGGCACAAGTCCGGAAAGAAGGGTCGTTAACGCGACTAACGCAATCGAGAAGTACAGTAGCGGTCGATCCAGATGGAGATGAAGTTCAAATGGCATTGACGCCCGAACCTGGAGGTTGGCCACTGCACCGGCAATCAGAAGGTATAGGACGATCCCTGCACCAGCACCCAGAAACGCCAACAAAGCGCTTTCGGTCAGTAGTTGCTGAATAAGGCGATAGCGGGCAGCCCCCAGTGCCACCCGGACCGCGATTTCACCTCTGCGGTTCACTCCCCGCGCCACCAGGAGGCCAGCTACATTTGCGCACGCAATCAATAAAATGAGCACTGCAACAAGAACCAGAAGAGCCAGGAATACGGTAAGTTCCACGGGAACTCCATCCCGCTGCATTTTCTCGATGCCGGCCACAGGATAGACCTCAATTGCTCCGGAGTAGCGTGTGTCGGCGGGATAAAGCCGCCTCCAATCCTGAACGAGCAGCCTTAGGGACGCCTTCAGTCGCGAGACACGAACGCCGTCTTGAATCCGTGCGATCAACTGCAACCTTCCCGAGCCAGGGTCATCCAGATTGGCCAGGAGCTGGTTGCTGAGGGGCACGTAAACTTCTGGCGCCATTCCGTACCCATGAACAGAACGGTAGTCTTTGGCCAGGACACCGATTACGGTAAAAGGCTCGCCGTTGAGTTCGATTACCTTGCCCAGAGCGTCCTGTCTTGCGCCTAACTTCCGCTTCCAAAAGCTGTGGCTAATGACGACGACCTGGGTTTGACGGCCCGGTTGCTGTTCCTCTGCTGAGAAGCCTCTGCCCATGGCAGGGGTAACACCAAGAACATCAAAGAAATTGGCACTCACGATATCACCGGCGACACTTTGCAGATTGTTGCCGGAACGAAAACTCAGATTGCTGTTGGAAAACGCAATCATGTCGTGGATTGCCGCATTCTTCGCTGACGTCAGGTATTGAAAGTAGGGGTACGAAACGTCAGTATCACCAGGCTCTATATGCCGGAGTTGGTCGACGTTGTTGGCAGTGACCGCGTTCAGGAACAAGGTTTCGAGGGCTCCAAAAATGCCGGTGGTCACACCCACCCCGAGTGCCACTGACAACACAGCGACGAGCGTGAAGAGCGGATTCCTGAACAATCCCCGTACTGCATAGTGGAGGTCTTGTTGTAATCTCTCGATCCACGTCCAACCCCATGTCTCACGCGTCTGCTCTTTAATCAGAGATAGATTTCCAAAAGCGCGCAGAGCCGCATAGTGCGCTTCTTTGGCGGAGAGGCCGCCCTCAGTCTGTTCTTCAGCCTCCAACTCCAGATCTGTCCTCAACTCACGGTCAAGGTCATCGTCCCGGCTGTTCTTCCTCCACCATTTCATCTCAGTTATCCTCGAGGGTTCCCTGAACCAATTCTGTTTTGCCGGGTGTCTCCCGGTCGATGGAAGACATTCTACCCCAAAATGAATCGTGATGGTCGACCTTCTACCCTGGGTTTGCAGATTTCCCATTAGGAGCGGCCGACTTGCCTGGGGCAAGTTAAGGATGGAATGAACATGGGAAAGCGGTGTTTGCAATCCAGGCCCAGAGGGCCGGCACCAAAATCAGCCCAGCCCGGAAGGGCTGGGTCCATAAAGCCAGGCGGTCGAGCGCCGGAGGTGCAGCGCCACACCCTTCATTTGTTCATTAAGAGCCCAAGGCGCATCGTTACCGACTGACGCCATTGCCTCCCTCGGCAGCCTTTCGCAATCGGTATACTGTCACCCGTGCATCGTATCGTTCCACCGGAGCGTTCCAGTGCTTCGCCGAGACAACTGAGGAGAATACGCGTATGAGTGAATTCGAATCCGCCCAGGAGCACCTCGAACATGCGGCTCACGAACATGGCGGTGGAGCACACGCACGGGCAGCCATCATCATTGCGATTATGGCGGCCGCTTTGGCCCTGACTGAATTTGTGGCCAAGGATGCGCAAACTGGTTATCTGACGAACCACATAGCAGCCAGCGACACCTGGGCTCAATACCAGGCCAAGTCAGTGCGGCGGGTGGTTTTGACCTCTGAGGCAGAAGTGCTGGAAAGCCTGTCCACGACCGATCCGGTCATCAAGAAGCGAATTGCCGACGCCCGGGCAAGCGCCGACCGCATGGCTTCTGAGCCGGGTGCTGACGGCATGCAGCAGCTGGCAGATAAGGCTCATGAGCAAGAGCATGAGCGTGATCACGAAATGCGCCGCAATCACATATTAGAAATAGCCAGTGGCGGTCTGCAAATTGCGATCGTCCTCGCCTCTATCTCGGTCGTCATTGATCTACCGCTCTTCATGATAGTCAGCGTAGTCCTGGCGGTTTGTTCAGCGATCTATGGACTGCTCGGCGGTTTGTCTGTATTGCACTAAGTGCTTTCAGTTTGCTTCGGCAGCAAGCTTGATACACTCCGGAACGGCAGGTATTGCATGCTCAATCGGTCAGTGATTTATCCTCCCCCCAACTCTCATCCGTGGGAGGCAGGGAAATGAAGCTAAAGCGGATACTGAACTTTGCAGCGGCTCTATTCCTGGGTTGGGCGATAGCCGTAACCGCGCAAACACCCAACTCCACCTCCGCCGCCCCCAGCAAACCCAATGACAGCTTCCGTCCCCGCGGGCGGCACCTTATCTACGTTTTGCTGCCTGGTTCGCTGGAGCGCGCCGGCTGGCTGAACGGCGTTGGAATCGTGGTGCTCGACGCCAACGACAACTATCGCTTCGTGAAGCGAATCCCGACCTGGGAGTATGCCGGCAGCATGAGCCCGGAGCAAGTCTCCGGAGTAGCCGCCAGCCCGGTCACGAATCTGATCTATGTCGCCGCGCGCGGCCGCCTGGGCGCGATCGACCTGGGCACCGACAAGATGGTCTGGTCGGTGACCCTCGACGGTAAATGTTGCGAACGCCCCCAGGTCACGCCCGATGGCAAGATTGTGGTGGTCGGCGGCGACCTCCAGGATTATTGGTATGAAGTCGACGCCAGGACTGGCAGGCTGATCGGCAAACTCGAGGCGCCGCAGAGCCCGAATTCGCACAACCTTAATTTGAGCGCGGACGGAAAGACGGCCTTCATGTCACCTAACAATAAGGTCATGACCATTTCCGACATAAAGTCGCGCAAGGTCATTAAGACCATCGCCTTTCCCGACAATGTGCGCGTCTTCGTGCTCAATAAGGATTCCAGCAGGATCTATGCCAACAACAACAACTTTCTCGGCTTTTTAATTGCTGACGTCGCCGCTGGACGCGTTGTCAAGACAGTCGAGGTAACCAGCGTGGACTGGAAATCGAAATGGAATGTGACCCCGCGGCCGCACATGCCCCACGGCTGCCCCAGTCACGGCATAGCGTTGACTCCTGACGAAAAAGAAATCTGGCTCGCGGACGGCATCTTCAAGAAGATCCGTATCTTTTCCAACACCAATGACCCGAAGGAAATCGGCTCGATTGACACTCCTGCCGGCACTTTCTGGATAACCTTCGGCCTGGACGGCAAGTATGCCTACGCATCGTCGGGCGACATCATCGACGTGAAGACACACAAGATCATCGGCCAGATGAAAGACGAATACGGACGAACCATGTACAGTGAGAAACTGCTGGACATGACCTTCGACAATGGCCACCTCCAGCGCGTCTCCAACCAGTTTGCCAATGGCTTCGGCGATTACCAGACTGCGGAGCAACTGGGTGTTGGTCCCCACGTTGCCCCCATGCCGGGGAGCGCACCGATCACCCTGACGGGGGTGAACGCGGTGAGAGCAAAAACCGCTCATGAGTAGTAGCGGCGTAATCAGGGAACGGGTGTTGAACACTTTCCTGGCTGCGTGCGTGAGCTTTCTGGCGGCTCCGGCGGCGTGGGGTGCGGGCGGCGCGGCGCCGCCGGTACACGATCTGGCGCGAGAAGGACGATCGCTGAAGGCGGTCTGCACTAAGTGCCACAATTTGCAAATCGTCATGGACACGCCCATGAGCTACGACGCCTGGCATGACACGGTGCAGAAGATGATGGATCAGGGCGCCACCGGTACTGACCAGCAATTCGCTGACGTGATGGACTATCTCCACCGCACCATGACCACCATCAACGTGAACACTGCCGACGCCGATGAATTGCAGACGGTGTTGGATGTGCCCGAAGCAGCAGCGCAGGCGATCATCGCCCGGCGCAGCACGCAGAAATTGGCCAGCCTGGCTGACCTTAAGTCGGTTCCCGGCGTGGATGCCTCCGCTGTGGACGCGAAAGCGCGGTTGATTTTCTTTAGATGAGTCGGCCTCGCGACTGGTCGACCCGATTTAGTCGATCGTGATACGACCGCCATCATCGGCGCGGAGAAGGAGGGAACGATGACCGGGGCTTTAGGGTTGGATCGAAGGCAATTTCTTGCCGGTCTCTCGATGGGAGCGGCCGCCATTGCGCTCCCGCAGTTCATCCATGCACAGCGGGCAACCAGGCGTCTGGCGGGCGTTTTCCCCATCGCCTTTACCCCGGTAAATGCTCAGAACCAAATCGATTACGACGGGCTGGCGGCCCAGGTGCAATTCTGCAGGCGAGGCGGCGTGCACGGCCTGGCATGGCCGCAAATTGCCAGCGGATGGACAACGTTGGCCGAAGAAGAAAGATTGCACGGCGCGGAGACCATCGTTTCCGCGGCGCGGAGTGGTACCACCGCGATCGTGATCGGCGTGCAAAGCCGGACAGCGGATTTCAAAGAAACTGAGCGCTATGCCCGGCAGGCGGAGAAGCTTGGTGCAGATGCCATCATTTGTATAGCCCCGCCCGGAGTAACTACCGGCTCCGAATTACTTTCTTACTACCAGCGGCTGGGCAAGGTGACATCGTTGCCGTTGTTCGCCCAGACCGGAGGCGATTTCAGCGTCGATTTGGTCGTCGAGATGTTTCATACCATTCCTACGTTTCGCTACGTCAAGGATGAAGCGGGTAATCCTCTCGAGCGAGTGACAGAAATCAGAACCCGCACCAACAACCAGCTCAATTGCTTTTCCGGCAACGGAGTCACCACCATGATCACGGAGATGGAGCGAGGGTTCGTCGGCCATTGCCCGTTCGTGAGCCTGGCCGATCTCTACGCGTCTGCCTACGACTCATATCACGCCGGTAAGGCCCGCGATGCATTCGATCAATTCGGCCGCATCGAGGCGGCCAGCTCCATGTTTGCCCAAAGCAGCGTCAATGTATTGATAGCCCGCGGGGTCTTTCCTCCTGGTACCACGACGCGGGTCGCCCCGCCGGCGCCGGGCGCCGATACCATGCACCGCAAAGTTGCAAGCCCTGACGAAATCAAGCGCGAACTGGATATGTACTTGAAGCCTTACCTGCGAGCATAGTCAAGTTGATACAAGGCTATTATCGCTGAACTTAGGTCGCCCATCGCGCGAGACTTGTCAAGCTAACCGGAGTTCTGTAGCCTGCGGAGGTTGCAGTTTAACGGAGATCCCGGTGGTTCAGCGTACCTGCTCGGCCGTAGCGTTGATGCTTCTGCTAGGCGGGTTGGTCCTTTCCCTTTCCGCGCCTCTCCGCAGCCAGACTACCCCATCAGGCGAGAACCAGGGCCGCGTCTTCAAAGCGAATGCGCGGATTGTCGTTCTCGACGTGGTGGTCACGGGTAAGAATCATCGCCCGCTCACCGGTCTGCACCAGCAGGACTTCAAGGTTCTGGAAGACGGACATCCGCAGACCATTCGCTACTTCGAGGAGCACACCGGCGCGCAACAGTTGCAGGCAAGCCTGCCTGATCTGCCGCCCAACGTCTTCACCAATATCCCCCGGATCAAACCGAGAGACTCTGTAACCGTCCTTGTGCTCGACTCGCTGAACACACCACTGGATGACCAGCGGCGTGTTCATGCGCAAATGCTCAAGTACCTCAAGAAGCCTCAACCGGGCCGGATGGCAGTCTTTGCCCTGGGATCACAACTGCTTCTGGTGCAGGGTTTCACCGACGATCCAGCGCTCCTGGCGGCCGCCCTCAACCAACGGAAAAAAGGAACGGGGGCGCAGGTCTCGCCGTTGCTGCAGTCGAATGCAGAAACCGCCAGCACCCAGGAAGAGGTCGCCGCCATGCTCGAGGAACATGCTGCCATGGCGGCCGCACAGATGCAGCAGTTTATGGCCAACCAAAGCTCAATGCAGAGCGACACGCGGCTGAAGCTGACGCTGGCAGCCCTGCAACAGCTGGCTCACTACCTCGCCGGGTTTCCAGGCCGGAAAAACGTGGTCTGGTTTTCGGGCGGGTTTCCGGTCGCGATCCTGCCGGATGCCGGGGCGCTCGATCGTTTCGGCGCGCAACGAGACGAACAGGCCGAAGTGCGCAAAACGGACGCGCTGCTCGCGGCGGCCCAAATGGCTATCTACCCGGTCGGTGCTGAGGGGGTGGTTGCTGATTCGCTCTACAGTGCGGGCGCCGATTCCCGCCTGGTGACACGATCGCAACTATCGCAACCCCAGGCAGAGGCACAAGAACGAAACGCCGACCACGCGGCCATGGACGTGATGGCGAAAGAAACCGGCGGCGAAGCCATTTACGGCTCCAACAGCTTGTCCGATGCGCTGGACCGAGTCGCAGCCCACGGATCCAATTACTACACCTTGACCTATAACACTACGAACCCGGCCGCCGATGGAAGATTCAGGAAGATCCAGGTGGAGCTGGCTCGCGCCGGCTACCAACTCGACTACCGCCGCGGCTATTTTGCAGACGACGCAAAGAGCACTCAGGCACCGGCTCCGAAGCCCGGCGATGACCTGCTGTCTCCACTCCTGCGTCCAGGCAGGCCGGAATCGACACAGATTCCTTTCACTGTGCGGGTGGTGCGGGGGAGTGCTCCACCCCGAGCGGCTACTCCCGTGACCTCGAGTGCGAATGCGGCACAAGGCGGCGACAACACCAGCCTGAAGGGGCCGCTGACGCGCTATGCGGTGGACCTGATGATTTCCGCCCGTGGCTTGCAGTTCGACTTGGCTCCAGATGGTCAACACCATATACGGCTCGAAGCCGGGCTGATGATCTACGACCATGAGGGCAGGCCGCTCAACTGGCTGCTGAGACAGATCAATTTGAATCTGAATGCCGCACGTTACGCAATCGTGCAGGCCAATGGCGTGAACCTCTATCTCAAAATCGATACCCCGGAGAATGGCGCTTCATTGCAAAGCGGGGTCTATGACTTAAGCACGAACCTTGCGGGAACGCTTGAGATTCCACTGAACCGCATCGTCGCTTCCAGCCCCGCTAGTTCTAAATAACGGCCGATAGGAAGGATGGAATATGACAAGAGCCGCTGTTCCTCACATCAGAAAATTGTCGCTCTGGGCAACAGTAGAACTCGACTCGAAAACCATTCGGATCATCTATCCAGATGAATTACTTCGACTTGAGCCGCTGGAAAAAGCCATTTCAGGGGCTAAAGAGTCTGCGTGAGAACCGCGAATCGAATGTGTTATCCCGACCGGAGGAATCATGGGCTTGTGGCCCACCCAAGGTGATGAAAAACGCTTTCGGTCCAGCAACCGCTCTCCAAGGAAGCGTCGCCCTCTCCTTTGTCATCCCGAGCGCAGCCGAGGGATCTGCAGTTTCTTCCACCAGCCACCAATGCTTGCAGCTCGAAGATGAATTGTCATCCCGCCTGCCCCAGCGTGCCGTGGGACCGAAGCGTACCCAGATTTCCTACCTCGCGTACTCCCAACGGCCACGTATGCGGCTTTCCGTAGAGAAAGACGTATGACGTTTGTCAGCGCCACCAAGTTCCCCAGGAAATCTGGGGGAGCGGAGTGGAGGGACCTGCTGTTCCTCTTCCGTTCTCACGCAGACTCTAAAGCCCTCATCAGATCAGCTCCGGCGCGGCACGGCTGAAACCGTGCCCTTCGTGGATAGACTCTGATCACCATCTTTCATGTAGGCTGTACATTCCGTGGCTTGTGCTCCGCGGAGAGAAACGAGGGAGTGGCCGGTGTGGAACCGCAAGGGAATGAAGAGGTGCGTTCCTTCAATGGTGATGTTCGTTGCAAGCATGTTCGCACTAGCCATGGCCGCGATCCCCGCAGCCGCACAAGCAGGAGCGGCTTCATCCTCGGCACAAGCCCCGCTTGCGCTCATGCCATTGCCCAGCTCGATCACCCGCGGAGAAGGAGCTTTTACGGTCACCCCCGCCGGAGGCGGCCCCTCCACCTTCACCTACAACTACGGCCAGACCCATGACGCGCGGCTTGAGGCCGCTGTAAGAAGATCCGTGATCCGGCTGGGCCGCACTTGCGGCGGAGAAGTCCTGCGCTCCACCATCGATCATCCTGCTCCCTCAACTGCCTCGCTCCTCATCAACGTCGCCGCGCCGGGTGAGCCGGTGCAGACGATCGATGAAGACGAGACCTATCAACTGAACGTGACTCCCCAGGGAGTCACCCTGACAGCAGCCACTGATCTGGGCGCGATGCACGGGCTCGAGACCCTCTTGCAACTCGCGACCATGGAGCAGGGCGCATGCGTGTTGCCGGCGGTGACCATCCACGATGTGCCGCGCTTCCGCTGGCGCGGCTTCATGCTCGATGTGAGCCGCCATTTTGAGCCGGTGGCCTCGGTCGAGCGCGCACTCGATGGCATGGCTGCCGCCAAGCTCAATGTTTTTCATTGGCATCTCAGCGACGATCAGGGCTTCCGTGCCGAGAGTAAAAAGTTTCCCCGGCTAACCGAGGTCGCGTCCGAAGGTGAGTTCTACACTCAGGACCAGCTGCGCGAGGTGGTCGCCTATGCGCGTGCACGCGGGATCCGCGTAGTGCCGGAATTCGACATGCCCGGCCACGGTTCCAGCTGGATCCTGGCTTATCCCGAGCTAGCCCCCGGTGCACCCATTAAAACCCTGCCGGTCGTCTATGGAATGCCGACCGCGGTCCTCGACCCTACTCGCAAGAGCACCTACAAATTCATCAACACCCTGGTGGAAGAGATGGGGCATATCTTCCCCGACGCTTACTTCCACATCGGTGGCGACGAGGTGCGGGGAGAGGCCTGGCTTGCGGATCCGCAGATTGCCGCCTTCATGAAAAAGAAAGGCTACACCAAGCCGGCGGAATTGCAAGCCTGGTTCAATCAGCAATTGGAAGAGATCCTGAAAAAACAACACAAGAAGATGATCGGATGGGATGAGATTCTCGATCCTGCTTTACCCAAGACGAGCCTGATCCAGAGCTGGCGCGGCGAAGCGTCGCTCTCGGAAGGCGCACGCCAGGGCTATCAGGGCATCCTCTCCGCGCCGTACTATCTCGATGGGCAGAAGAGCTCGGCGCAGATGTATCTCGCTGATCCCATCCCTGCAGACACCACCCTGACTGCAGATCAGCAGAAGTTGATACTTGGCGGAGAGGTGTGCATGTGGGCCGAACAGCTAAACGCCGAGACCATGGACTCGCGCGTGTGGCCGCGCACCATGGCGGTTGCGGAGCGTTTCTGGTCACCGCAGAACGACCGTGATGTTTCGGATATGTATCGGCGTTTGCGCATCAACTCGCTCAAGCTGGAGGATGTAGGGCTGCGGCACATCAGCGGTCCCGAGACTGTGCGGCGCAACCTTCTGCTTACCCGTGATCCTGAGTCGCTGGATGTTCTGGCCTCCGTCCTCGAGCCGGTCGACTTCCACGAGCGCTCGGGCTTGCAGCACACCAATGGCTGGACGGCGCTCGATCGACTGGTGGACGCCGTGGTCGCGGATCCACCATCGCGGCAGCAGGTCGCCGGAGACGTGGATGCGATCGCAGGCGACGTTACGGTGCCGCCCGTGGCAGATCCGAAGCTGCAGCTCGACCTGAGCGGCGATGTGCCGGAGGGTAGTGTTCCATCCGCGGCAGTGGCTGTTCGGCAGCTGCGTCAACGATTCCTATCCTGGCAAGCGGCAGAGGCGCGCCTGCTGGAGGATGTGCAACAAACCCCGCGGCTCAACGATGCCGGTGTACGCGCAGAGCAACTGGGCGAACTGGCCGGGGTGGGGCTATCCTCCCTGGCCTATCTTGAAAGCCACACCATGCCCCCGGCGGGATGGCAGGCGCAGCAAATGAGCATTCTCGACGCGGCTGCGCAGCCCTCCGCGCTGGTGCGATTTACTATTCTTCACTCCCTGCGCAAGCTGGTGGTGGCCGCCGGGCAAGCGGAGCATGCCCACACGCCTTAGAAAATACGGCAAAAGCGTTGCTCTAAAAAATAGTTGAAAAACGGGTCGCATCTGTCGAATCCGGGGTTCCTCGTTCGCCGTATAGATAGAGCCCGGCTGGAGTAGATCAAGACAACCCCGCCCCTCAAATTTGAACCCAATCGGAAGGAAACGATTACGATGCGATTCATGGTGATAGTCAAAGCGACAAAGGAGTCCGAAGGTGGAGCACCGCCGGACGCGAAGCTGCTAGCGGACATGGGGAAGTTCAACGAAGAGCTGGCCAAGGCCGGTATTCTGCTTTCGGGGGAAGGATTGCAAGCTAGCTCGAAGGGTGCTCGGGTCAGGTTCTCAGGAGACAAGAGGACCGTCGTCGACGGACCGTTTGCCGAGACCAAGGAACTGATCGCCGGTTTCTGGTTGTGGCAGGTCAAGTCAAAAGAAGAGGCCGTCGAGTGGGTGAAGCGGTGCCCGAATCCGTTCCATGTCGACTCAGAGATCGAGATTCGGCAGGTCTACGAGACCGAAGATTTCGGCCCCGAGCTGACGCCTGAGTTGCGGGAACAGGAAGAGCGTCTCCGCGCACAGATGGCGAAGTCTTAGGGGGCCGGCTGAGTCGTCAGGCCCCCCAGACCCAGTTCTTCGGTACGTAAAAGCCGGCGTTTTTAAGGGCCAGGGCATACTCCTTGAATTCGAGCAGGTCTTCGATGGTACAGACGGCGCCGTAGCGGCTCATGGTCGGGGCGCGATCGATGGGTGAGGGCTGGAAGCAGGTAAGAGGGAAGCCGTCACCGAAGGATTCGCCATCCTTCTTGGTGACCATGTCTTTCCCGGTGAGCGCGCCAAAGAGGCGATAGCGATGCGACTCTGCGTTGTGGTGGACACGGCGCATGGCTGAACCGGCGCCCACGGCGCCCATTTGTGAGTTGAGTCCGTTGATGCAGCGAAGGATTCTGGGGGTGAGGTTGCCCATGTCCTCATGCTCCATGAAGGGGGTCCCGTCGAAGTAGTTCTTAAGGCTGTCTGCGGAGAGTGCGCCGGTAGATCCGTTGCGCATTCTGGCGCGCAGGTCGGCTTGGCGAGCGGTGTAGTCTTTGGTTGGAGCGCCGCCCGTCTTGCCCATGGTCTGAAGGCGCGGGTCCATCACGTTGTCCATGCCAACGCCGGCAGGGAAGGAAAGACCTTTGCGTAGACCGCCGTCCTTCAGTTCTATTCCTGGCTTGACGATGGGAGCAGCAGTTAGGCTGCCATACTGGGCCCAGGATGGGCAAACGGCGAACAGGTCATAATCACCGGTCATCGGCATGCCCGCACCGGCCTCATTGGAGGTCATCACTTCGAGGGGATGCTTCTCGGCCTCCTTGCCGTCAGGATCGGCGTCGAGAACCTTGATCGGATTGGTAGCGAAGTTGCCGGTCTTGGGATAGACGTAGATGGCAAAATGGTCGCCCCGGTTGAAGGCGCGAAAGAGGACGCGTTGCTGATCGCCACTGCGCCGGGCCAGCAGGAGCAGGTCTTTGCTATTAGGCACCGGCGTCTTGAACTCGATGGCGGTGCGCGGCGGCGATCCCTCGGGACGGCTGATCTGCTCCTCGATCTGGTCCGCGGTCAGAACGAGAAGCTCCTTGGCTGCAAAGCCTGAATGGATACCTTCGATGTTTGCCTGGGTGCCCTTCTCCGCCTTCGTGGTGTCGTATCCCACCTTGCTGTAGAGACCTTCGTAGGGCACGAGGCCCGCCTGAGGGCCCCAGTCGGAGCTCTTGCCTTTGACGTGAAAGTTCTTGCTGGGATAACCACGTTCGAGCCAGCGCTTGGCCCAGGGGCCGGTGGAACGGAAAATGACGACCTCACCGAGACGGTTGGCCACCAGCGCGGTCGCTTCCATATCGGCTCTGGTCATCCCATTCTGACTATGTGCGAACGATCCTTCCAAGCCCTGAATCATCAGTCATTCCTATCTGGGAAAGTCGACGATTATGCTACCGGAATACTGCCGGGACCAGTTAGGACAAAGAAACAGCGCTATTGTTTTGTATCCAGAGGGTGCGTGGCCTTCTCGTAAAACTCATTTTGCAGCTTGAGGCTTACGTCGTCGGCTTTGATGGCAGCGACTGTTTTGGCAATGGAATCGATCAACCAGTTCATTTGAAATTCGCCCAGCTCATGAGTTGCGGCCGAGCCGTCGCCGGCATAGTGGTCGGGAAAGCGAGCGTACCACCAGATGCCGGTGTAGACGCCATCCGGCAGGTTCTCACGATGCTGGTCGGCACCCGATTCGCTGGTCTCCCGATCCGGATGCACGAGCTCCGGGTGGCTGATCATCATGTCAGAGGTTTCGCTTTCGCCGGCGTGTTGATCGACCGACGTCTTCTTTTTAGGTCCGCCGGATGCAGGTGCCGACTGGTTAAAGATATAGACCACGTAATCGTGCGGCTTGGCTAGCTGCGACTGGGCAAAATAGGGCAGCAAGCTGTTGTTGCCGCCGTGCCCATTCACGATCAGCACCTTCTTGCAGCCGTTGCGCGCCATCTCGTCCGTTGTTTCCTGCAGCAACGCCAACTGCAGTTCCCGGCTGTAGGCCATGGTGCCGGGCTCATGACGCGCCTCGAAGATCTGGCCGAAGTAATACTCAGGAAAGACCACCGTATATTCCTTCTCAGCAGCGTTCAATGATGCGTAGCGCACGTCGAGCAGGTCCGTCCCTAGAGGCAGATGGGGGCCATGCTTCTCGATGATGCCGAACGGCAAAAGGCATGTGCCCTGCGATCTATGGATGCCCTCGATAAAGTCCGCGCCGGTGAGCTCTTCCCAATGCACGGAGAGCTTGGCCTGCGGTGAGCTGGTCTGCGCTAAGGTCGATCGTGCCCCACACAACACAGCGCAAAGTAGCAAGCAGGCCGATATGCAGTAGCTCTTGCGATCCATGATTGGCGTCATTGGTGCACCTCAGCGCGGATTCTAGCACGGAGAAAAATGAGCCGGCCAATTATCCCAATCGCCCATCGTAGAGCGCCAGACACACCTCAGGAATACGGCTTAGATACCTGGAAAGGCCGCCCGGTCTCATTCAGGCCATTTATTTCACGCGACCGCAGGCCTGGCGGCCTCCTGCCGGTTTCGCAGCCGGACCTTTCCTGATAAGTTTCGTAGTATGCAGATTTGACGGACGATCCCGTTGATATCTCACCTTATGTTAAGTAGCGAGCGGCGCCGCGGTTTTGCTCCCGTAACAGTTGCATGTCCCATGGTCCAAGGACCCGGCGTTTGCAGCAAGAAGGAGAGAAGACATGAAAGCTTCAACCAGCACCGACGTCATTCAGGGAGATGAGCAGTCAAGAGATGGACATTATCGCGCCAAGCAGGACCTACGCGAACAAACCCAGATCGGCGATCGATCAGGACCAGTGGCGGAACTGGATCCGAATGATGCGATCTCTGTGCAGGCGCAAAACCCGTTCACCCTGGACAAACTGAGAGTCGGATCTGCCTCCGAAGAAGCTGCCGGTATTCCCGCGATCTGGAATACCATGCTCTACGGCATTGGCGAGATGGGCCCGCTGCGATCGCCAGAAGCTTTTCTGAAGATAAACCACGTGACCGGGTTCGATTGCCAGAGCTGCGCCTGGCCAAGCCCGGATAAGAAGCGGAAGATCTTTGAGTTTTGCGAGAATGGCGCCAAGGCAGTCTCTGATGAGTCGACGAAAAAGCGGATCACACCGGAGTTCTTCGCTCGGCATTCGATAGCGGATCTAGCCGCGAATTCGGATTACTGGCTAAACCAGCAGGGGCGGTTGACCTCTCCCATGGTGAGGCGCAGCAACGCGACCCACTATGAGCCCATTTCCTGGTCTGAAGCCTTTACCCTGATCGCCGGCGAACTGAATAGTCTCGATTCACCGGACCAGGCTTGCTTCTACACCTCGGGCAAGACTACCAATGAGCCCGCGTTTCTTTTACAGTTGTTTGCCCGTCAGCTGGGCACCAACAATCTCCCTGATTGCTCCAACATGTGCCACGAATCCTCGGGAGTCGCCCTGACGGAGACGCTCGGCGTCGGCAAAGGGGTCGCGACGCTCGAAGACATGGAGAGTACGGAACTCATTTTTATCTTCGGCAACAATCCGGGTACCAATCATCCGCGGATGCTGACCTCGTTGCAGAAGGCAAAGGACCAGGGCGCTAAGATCATCGCCGTTAATCCTCTCCCCGAAGTCAGCCTGATGCGGGTGACGAACCCTAATCCGCAAGATTATTCCAACCCCCTCGAGCTGCCCTTTGCGCTGCTGGGCAAAGGGCAGCCGCTTGCCGACCTGTATCTTCCGGTGCGGGTGAATGGCGATGTGGCCGCGATCAAAGGCATTCTGAAGGACCTTTTCGAGCGCGAACGAGAGGGACGGCCTTCCGCGATTGACCACGAATTCATTCAAACCTACACCGAGGGCTTCGCAGAGCTGCAGCGCGACGTGGAAGCGGCAAGCTGGGAAGAAATCGAAGAGGAAAGCGGGCTAACGCGAAGCCAGGTGCATGCGGCGGCCGATATGTATGCGGCCTCGAAAAAGACGATCTGTGCGTGGTGCCTGGGCGTTACCCAGCAGCGCAACGGGGTCGACAACGTCAATATGATCGTGAACCTCTTGCTGATTGGCGGGCATATGGGACGGCCTGGTGCGGGCACCGTTTGTGTCCGTGGCCATTCCAACGTGCAGGGCGACCGCACGATGGGCATCTGGGAGCGTCCGCCGAAACCTTTCCTCGCTGCACTGGGAAAGGAGTTTGGCTTTGACCCACCACAGAAATGGGGCTACGACACGGTGGAAACCCTGCACGCGATGTTCGATGGACATATGAGGGTGTTTTTTGCCATCAGCGGCAACTTCCTCTCGAATGTGCCGGACACGGTGTACAGCGCGCATGCGATGCAACGCTGCAAACTGACTGTCCACGTGTCAACCAAGTTAAATCGCTCTCACTTGATTACCGGGGAGCGTGCGTTGATCCTGCCTTGCCTTGGCCGCAGTGAGGAAGACATGCAGGCGAGTGGCAAGCAGTTTCTCACTGTCGAGGACTCGATGGGTATTATCAATCCTTCGCAAGGCTTTCTGAAGCCTGCTTCGGGGGAGCTGATGAGCGATGTGGCGATCATTACCAATCTGGCGCACGCAACGTTGGGGTCTCGAACGGCCACCAACTGGCTTGGCTTTGCAGCGGATTACAACTTGATACGAGATGGGATTTCCAGAGTGATTCCCGGATTTGAGAACTTTAACGCGCGACTTGCCACGGAAAAATTCTTCTATCTACCCAACGCCGCGAAGCACCGCATTTTCAAGACCAGCTCTGGAAAGGCGAAACTCAGCGTTTGCCCAATACCGAAGCATGACCTGAAGCCTGACGAATTTCTCCTGACCACGATCCGCAGTCACGATCAGTTCAACTCCACGATCTATGGCCTGAATGACCGCTATCGGGGCGTCTTTGACGGTCGCCGGGCTCTTTTTCTCAACCCGCTGGATATGCAGGCTAGCAATCTGCACGCCGGCCAGATCGTCGACATATACAGTCACTTTGAAGGAGAGGTCCGCAAGGCGCCCTGCTTTGCTATTGTTCCCTACGCGATCGCCCGCCGGAGCGCAGCCGCATACTACCCGGAGACCAACGTTTTGATCCCCATTCGCAGCGTCGCCGCCAAGAGCAATCAGCCTGCCGCTAAATGCATTCGTATTACGCTCACCCCGGTAGAGCCCTATGAGGCGCTGCCTTTTCCCCAGGCAGATCTCGATCACAACATGGAACGAGCCGTGCCGCGTGTTCCCTGATGCCGGGAACCGCGGACTACGCACATGCTATCCTTGCCCGCATGCGCCTGCGGTCCTGTGCAACCTTTCTCCTCATGGCTCTGCTGCTCACCGTTCTCCCCTTGCACGCGAGGGTTCTTCATGTCGAGGTAGCTTCCCGCACCACCGTCCTCAACGGCAAGGCATTCGGCGATGCGGGCTCCTACGAACGCATTACCGGCCGGGTCTATTTCTCGCTGCCCGTGGCAAATGCACACAACCGGCGCATCGTTGATCTGGGCAATGCGGTGAACCTGAAGAATGGCGAAGTCGAGTTTTCTTCCGACTTCAGTGCCGTCCGGCCGAAGGGTGTTCACCGGGGCAATGGCTCGCTGCTGCTGGAAGTCCCCAACCGCGGGAATGCGCGCATTCTGGCCCTGGTCGACGGCGGCGACGAGGATCTGGCCGGAGACGCGGGTGATGCGTGGCTGTTACGCAATGGATACACCGTCGTGAGCCTCGGTTGGCAATGGGATGCGCAGGCTCCGGGTGAGCTGGGATTCTTCGCCCCGGTTGCGAAGGAGAACGGCAAGACCATCACCGGGCTTTTGCGAGGCGACCTGATGCTGTCCGAGGTGTTGCCGGAAATTCCCCTCGGGCACCTGATGCAGGGCCATATCGGCGGAGTTGAATACCCGGTTGCTGTGGTGAACGACCCGCGCAACGTGCTCACAGTGAGGGACTCGCGCGAAGGGAAGCGCACCATCATCCCGCGTACGCGGTGGCAGTTCGCACATGCCGTCGATGGCAAACTTGTCCCTTCCGATCGGTTTATTCACTTACAGGGAGGGTTCCAGCCAGGAAAGATTTATGAATACGTCTACGTGGTTGCCAATCCCGTCGTCGCCGGGGGAGGCTTCGCGGCCATACGAGACTTCGCTTCCTACGCGAAGCACGATCCGGATGCCGTGACTCCGGCGCAGCGGGTCTACGGCGAAGGCATCTCGCAAAACGGACGATTCTTGCGCGACTTTCTCTACCAGGGCTTCAATGCGGATGAAGAAGGAAGGATCGCGCTGGACGGGGTTCTGGCCCATGTAGCGGGCGCGGGCCGGGGCAGTTTCAACTACCGTTTCGCTCAGCCTTCGCGCGACGCGCAGCCTACATCGTCCGTCTTCTTCCCCACCGATATTTTTCCTTTCACCGACGAACCTGAGAAGGATCCGGTTACGGGTGAGACTGCGGGGCTGTTGGACCGCGCGACCGCTGATAAGGTTGTGCCCAAAATCTTTTTCTCCAACACCGCTTATGAATATTGGGGCCGGGTGGCGGCTCTGATTCACATGAGTGCCGATGGCCAGCACGACGCTCCCATCTCGGACCAGGTGAGGATCTATCACTTTGCCGGATTACAGCATTTCTCGGTTCCATTTCCGCCGGAGAAGGGAACTGGAGATCTGCATGGGCAGTGGCCGGAATCGCCGCTGCCGGTCCGGTATTTCTGGCGCGCCATGATTGCCAACATGGATGCCTGGGTACGCAGCGACACCCCTCCGCCGCCAAGCAGCTATCCGAAGATTGCCGATCGAACCCTGGTTCCGCTGAGCGAATACGCGTTTCCGAGGATCCCCGGCATCAATCTGCCGCATGAGGGCAATCAAGCCTATCGTCTCGATTTCGGTCCTGAGTGGCGGAAGGGAATTCTGAGCGTGCAGCCGCCGAAGGTCGGGCCGGCGTTTCCCCTGCTAGTGCCCCAGGTAGACGCCGACGGGAACGAGCGCGACGGCGTGCGGCTGCCGCAGATCACTGTGCCGCTGGCTACCTACGCGGGTTGGAATCTTCGTGATCCATCGATTGGTGCGCCCGATCAGCGGGTCTCCTTTGAGGCGTCGTATCTACCATTTCCGAAGACGGGCGCCGACCGGGAGAAGACGGGGGATCCGCGCAAGTCGATCGCGGAGCGCTACGCGAACCGTGAAGACTATCTCACGCGCTACTCGGCGGCGATCGACGGCCTGGTGCAGGAACGATGGGTGCTACCCGAAGACCGCGCAGCCCTGCTGCACCGCGGCCAGCAGGAGTGGACGGAGAGCACTAAGTGAATGAGATTATGGATTGCATGCAAATGACTCCCCGGAATATTTCTCGCCGCGCGCTGTTGAGAGGGTCCGCAGCTTTCGCTGTGCTCGCTTCGGCGCCAGGATTAGTGCGAGCCGCAAACGGACACAGCGCATGGGCTTATGTGGGAACCGATGGCTCAGGCAAGGGAAAGGGAATCTCCCTCTTTGACATGGATCCCACCACGGGCGAGCTGAGGCTGGTTGACCTGGCCGCAGAGACGCCCGGTCCTTCGTGGCTCACGCTCGACTCGGCCGGCCGATGCCTCTATGCCGCCGGCGATGCAGATGTTGCAGGGAAGAGCGGATCGGTCAGCGCCTATGCTGTGGATCGATCAAGCGGCAAACTTACGCTGCTGAATGTGGTGAGCTCTGAGGGAACTGGGCCGGCGTACATAAGCCTCGATGCGTCGGGTAAGTATCTGTTTGTGGCGAACTATGGCGGCGGCAGCGTCGCTGTGTTGCCTATACTGCCAACCGGAGCGCTCGGTGCAGCCACGTATATTCACCAGGATACGGGCTTCGTTGGGCCGGCGATTCCTTCGAGTGCTCCTCCGGGTAGCTTTGCCTTTAGCGGTCACGATAATCCGCATGCCCACATGATCGAGGCTGACCCGGGAAATCACTTCGTATTGCAAACCGACCTGGGGCAGGACAGGATCTATGTTTCCGCTTTCGATCCTGTGGCCGGCAAGCTGTCACCGGTTGCGGGTTCGCCCTTCGTTTCGCTGCCTCCAGGAGATGGGCCGCGTCACTTTACCTTTCATCGCAATGGGCGCTGGCTGTATTCGCTTCAGGAAGAATCATCCACGATAGTGTTTTTCCATTTCGATCCTGTGACTGGTGCACTTCATCCGCAACAGACAATTTCCGCGCTACCGCCGGGCTTCAAGGGAACAAGTTTTGCTTCAGAGATCCTGCTGTCGGCCGACGGGCGATTTCTTTATGCCGACAATCGACTCCACGACACGATCGCTGTCTTCTCGGTCGACCGGGACGGCCGGCTGACCTATGTAAGCGAGACCTCAACCATGGGCGATTATCCGAGGCACATACAAATCGACCCTTCGGGAGCTTTCATGTATGCATGCAATCAACGCAGCGATAACATCACGTCGTTTCGCATTGATCGCAACACGGGAAGTTTGACGTTCACCGGGCACTACACGGCGGTGGGTAGTCCGGCGTGCATCATCTTCCTGGCGCGTACCTAATTATGGCAACCTAAGTTGATCAGCACGGCCTCAAGCTTGGCCCGGAAGAGCCTTTGGCCGCCGCGAGCCGGATGGTTAATCATGGCGTTGTTAACGACGTTCCTGCCATCCAGCCGCAGCGCTTCTGCACAGACGGAGTAGGTGACACCACCAATCAGGATGATTGGCACACTCTGTTCGCCCACGAGGTGGCGAACCTTGGCCCGAAGTGCAGGCAGAGTGCTTCGCATCAGGGTTGTCTTGGTCGCCGTGTCCGCATCGTCGGGCATCGGTTGCTCATACGCGTCGATGAGATGATAGCCATCGTTTTGGAACCTTCGCAGCAGCTCCGGTTTCCGATTGCGGATCAGCTTCACCGAAGAGCCCGGCTGGAAGGTGTCGTTTGTGTATCCGATTTCGGCTGGGTAGAGGACCTTCATCATTTCCAGAAAGAGCGTGTCGCCGTCTGTGAGGCCGGTAAAGTAGAACAGCCGATTCACTTTGAATGCAGGGGGCGCCTCAGCGATGAACAAGAGCCGAAGTGGATCGGGCAGATAGAGGTTGGCCGCTTGATCGAATCGCCGCTGGGCATCCATCAGGGTAGCGTATCCCATGGGCGGAAGGTGTGTGCATGGAGATCCATGTTCACGCGTTTGCCGCGAAACTTGACTCCTTCCATGGTGAGGCGGAGCCGCTGTTCGGCAGCAGCTTCGCCGCGTAGTTTGATTTCGCCGCCGGCGCCCACGATGCGCTGCCACGGTACTCCGTAGAGTCCTTCCTTTCGCAGCAACCTGGCCACGGCCCGGTGATAGAGCGGATAGCCTGCGGCCGCGGCAACTTTGCCGTAGGTGGAAACTTTGCCTTTGGGGACGGAACGAATGATGCGGCGGAAGGCGGCGTCCCGTTGCTGGTTATCGCGCAGCGCGTCTTTCAGAATTCTTCGCTTGAGGTTCTGAGGAGCTTCCGGGCGGCGCATGCGCCCAGATTATCAAAAGCGCCGGCCCTATTTTGTGTCGCTTGCGCGGGACAAGATATAGGCCTCAATCGCGCGCACCTGCTCGGGCTTTAGCGCGTCTTTGAACGACGGCATGCCTAATTGCCGGCGAGTGCCGCCTAACACGATGGACTCGAATTGATGGTGGGTTGCTGCCGTGGCGTAGCGCAGGTCTGGAACGCCGGAGCTGGAGACGGCAGCTACTCCGTGGCAGTAGAAGCACTGGCGGCTGTAGAGGATGTCGCCTTCGTGGATCATGGCCGGCGTGGACTTCATGTGGATGGCGGGCGAAGGCGGCCCCGGGTGCCCGAAGGGAGGAACTTCAAGGGTTGCATGAGCTCCAAGAGAGAAGGTGAGGACGCGGCCATAGCCGGGTTTGACCACGCCGCTGCCGGGGATATTGTTGAGCCCGGCGGAGCCTCCCCAACCAACCATGAGTGTTACGTATTGCGCTCCGTTGAGCAGATAGGTGACGGGCGGGGCCATGATACCGGTGCCGGCGTCGAACTGCCAAAGCTTTTTGCCATCGGTGGCGCGATAGGCGCAGAACACCCCATCGGAGCGGCCCTGGAAGATGAGGTTGCCGGCGGTCGCAAGCACTCCACCGCTTTCCACCTGGGGAAGGGAGACGCGCCACACCTCATGCTGCCGAGCTGGGTCCCAGGCGAGCAGTAAGCCGGTCATGGGCGGAGATGCGACGAACTTTGCGAGCAGAGGGCCGTGGTAGGTTACGTCTTCGCCGCGGTTCCAGTTGGTGGTGTTGGAGACCCAACCTTTGTCTGGAGCATGCAGGGCGAAGGAACCTTGTCTTGCAGGTAGATAAACCAGGCCCTTGGTGGGATCGAAGGCCATCGGATACCAGTTATGAGCGCCACCGGGCGCGGGCGAAACCAGCACCGGGTTGAGCCCGTCATACGCGGCCGCGGACTCGATCGGGCGTCCGCTGTGGGGATCGATTCCGGTGGCCCAGGTAACTTCGTCAACGAAGGGTTTGGCGGAAATGAACTGGCCAGTCTGACGATCGAGCACATAGAAGAAGCCGTTCTTCGACGCTTGCATGATGACCTTGCGCGGGGTGCCGGCGATGGTCAGATCAGCAAGCATCAAGGGCTGGGTGGCGTCGTAGTCCCAGTTTTCCTGCGGGGTCACCTGGTAGTGCCAGACCAGCTCTCCGTTGCTGGGGCGAAAGGCAAGGATGGAGGCGAGATAGAGATTGTCGCCTCCGCCGGGGCTGCGCAGATCGCGATACCACGTGCTTCCGTTGCCGGTGCCGGCGTAGATGAGATCGAGGTTGGGGTCGTAGACGATGGAGTCCCATATGGTGCCGCCCCCACCCGCGACCCAGTATGGGCCGTGCCAGGTTTTTGCGGCTTCTTCGAGGGCTTTGGACTCGAAGCCTTTTGCGGGATCTCCAGGAACGGTGTAGGTGCGCCAGACCATCTTGCCGGTTGCGGCGTCGTAGGCGGAGAGATATCCGCGCACACCAAATTCGCCGCCGGCATTGCCAATGAGAACCATCCCCTTAACGATCGCGGGGAGCGCCGGTGATGGCATAAGGTTTGGACTGATCGACGGTGACGATATCCCACACTGGCTTTCCGGATTTGGCGTCGAGTGCGATGAGGCGGCCGTCAAGGGTGCCGAGGTAGACCTTACCGTCGTAGAGCGCGACCCCGCGATTGACGGTATCGCAGCAGATGGTGCGGATATTGGCGCGCGAGACTTTGGGATCGAAGGTCCACAGGATCTCGCCGGTCCTGGCATCGAGGGCATAGGCCACGCTCCACTGGCCGGTGGTGTAGATCACTCCGTTGGCGACGAGCGGCGTCGCTTCCAGGCCGTGGGTAACGCCGAGCTCTCTGCTCCACAGGAGGCCGAGCTGCCCGATGGTTTGTTCGTTGATCTGGGTCAGGGGGCTGAAGCGTTGCTCGTCGGTGTGTTCTGCCGTACATGGTCCAGTCGGCGCCGTCTGCGACAGCGGGAGGAGTGGATTTCTTGCAGCCCGCGATGGGGAGGAGCAGCGTGCCGAGCAACAGGAGCGAGAGGCGGATGGGCATAGATCGAGCAAGGGAACGTGGCCGATTAAATGCCGTTGTGAATTGAGTGTCAAGTAGTACGGGCGCAGCGATCGACGATCGACAGCCGCGGTATGCGCGCCCGATGCGGCCCCAATTAGCGCACCAGTTCCGAGACTACCTCCACTTCCTGATGACGGGTGCTGCCCGGGACATCGAGTGAGCCGAGGACGAGGGGTTTACCCTGGACCAGGGTTGAGGTTCCCTCAAGCGTAGTCTGGCGAATGACGGGATCCTGGGTTCCTACTCCGGATTTGTCTTCGGCGATGCTGGATTGCACGACCTTGGTGCGCAGGCGCACTCCGTCGAGATAGCCATCTAAAGAGGCTTCTATCTCCTGGCCTATATCTATGTAGGTCACCTCAGTGTTGGAGCTGGCCGCGGGGTTCGTGGCGGCGGTTAATATGGGCACCCGGCTGCCTTGCTTGAAGTCTGTTCTGCTGCCTGAGGCTACGATGATGGAAAAATGCTGCACACCGATGGGCTTGCCGCCATCTCTTTCCGTCATGGTGTAGGTGAGGCGGTAGATCTTCTTGGTCTTATCCAGGTCGGCGAGGATCTTCTGCGCCAGGGCCAGGTCTTCCGCGGAGGCCCGTATGGAAATTGCGCTCTGCGCCTGCACGTAGTACACCTTTGCATTGGGCAACATGTTGCGCAGGTCGTTCATCAGTTCGATCGCGTCATTCTGCTGGGTGAGGTTGGTGAGATAGAGGGTCTGGTAGGTATCCGGTGTGGTCTTCTCGCCGGCGGCCTGCGCCTGTGCCGCGCAGCAGGCGGTTGCCAGGATGATGATTGCCACCGCTGCGTTGCTGATCCAATTTGCTGGTTTCTGGTTATTCACTTTCGCTCCTCATCTCGGTTGGATTGATGGCAAAAAATTGCTGGAATTGTTCTGTGGCTTTCGCGGATTGGGCTGCTTGTGCGTCGCGGTTGAGCAAGGCTATATTCTGGGGATCGTTGCGGTGGGCCAGACGCAGCAAGAGCTTCTCCTGGCCGGTCAATGGCAATGGCGGAGCAGGGAAGCCGGCAGTCTGGGCCTCTTGCACGGTTGACTCCAGGGCGGGTCCGCGAGCGTGGTGAAGTCTTCCGGTGCGGCCGAGCCGGCGCTTTTTGCGCGACCGCCTCAGGCGCGGCCGGTTGCCCGGTAGGAGTGGTTGTTACGTGACTCCTTATATAGGTTGCCGTATCGCGGTGGCGGTGAACTTTGAGGGTGAAGGCAAGTACGCACGCTAACAACATTGCCATCGCCCATAGCCAGGGCAGTGTTCGGCGATGCCAGGGCGACGCGGAGGCCACTGCCGGTTGGGTCCCGATCGCCGCAAGAAGGCGGCGCTGCATGCCGGGGGATGGCTCGGCGTCTCGCAGACCTGCGAGCAGCCTTTCGATGGTCGCATCAGCGTCTCTCATCGCGTATCTCCTTTTTCAAGCCGCTCCCTGAGCCGCACCCTTGCTCGTGAGAGCAAGGCGCGCACGGCAGACTCGGTTCGCCCCAGTACGGCTGCGATCTCCGCTGTGCCCAGCTCCTCGATGGCGCAGAGTAACAAGACGTGGCGTTCGGCTTTGGGCAATCTCTCTATCTCGCGCAGGACGGATTGAAAGCGCTGCGCCTCTTCTATCGCCGTATCTGCCGGCATGGTTGCGCTGGCCAGCGATTGGGCGAAGGTCTCGTCAAGCTGGTCTGGCCGCTTGCGCCGCTTGCGGTCGAGGGCGAGGTTCCAGGCAATCCGAATGAGCCAGACACGCATATCGCGCACGGTCGATAGCGAAAGACGATGCTCGAGCACGCGGATGAACACGTCTTGCACTACGTCTTCGGCTTCGCTCCGGCTTCTCAGTACGGAGTTGGCGATGCGGAACAGCAGGGTCGAGTAGGTGTCGACGAGGGCTGCCAGGTCGACGGCCGGCGGAGCATCCTCGATAAACGACAACGCCAAAGTGCAGCCCTCGGTCGACGCCATGTGTGCCTTCTATGGAGACAGACGGACGGATTGCGGACTCGCTCGACAAAATTACAGATGGGAGAGGATGAGAACAGCAGGTCCCTCCACTTCGGTCGGGATGACACGAACAAATGAAGAGTGTGGTGCCGCGCCTCCGGCGCTCGACCGCCTGGCTTAATGGGACCCAGCCCTTCCGGGCTGGGCTCACGTTTGGTGCCGGCCCTCTGGGCCTGGATTGCAAACATCGCTTTCCCATGTTCATTGCTGCCTTAACTTGGTGCGGGCGAGTCAGCTACCACTACGGCAGGCCGCACGGCAGGCGGGGCAAAGCGGGATGACACTTCATTTCTTGCGGTCGAGAGAGGATGCGCCGTGGAGAGAACAGCAGGTCCCTCCACGGCACGCCCCACGGCAGGCCGGGGCAGGCGGGACAGGTCCACTTCGCTACGCTTCGGTCCCACGGCAAGCCGGGACAGACGGGATGACACTTCATTTCTTGCGGCAAGCCCCACGGCACGCCGGGGCGCAGCGGAGCAGGCTGGGGCACCCTTCGATTTTGCCTTTTGTTGGGTTACCAGGGTAGTTCCTGGCCTTGGTGAATGAAGCGGCCGCTGGGACCGTCGGGGCCGAGGAGCGCCAGGTCGACGCTGGTTTTGGCTCCGTCGGGGATTTCCATCGGCGCCTGGTCTGTGCCCATTTCGGTCTTGACCCAACCGGGGTGAGCGGAATTCACCTTGATCCTGGTGTCTTTCAGTTCTGCTGCCAGATGAATGGTGAAGGCGTTGAGAGCTGCTTTCGAGGCGTTGTAGGCGAACGGCTTGAAGCCTGAGACTGGACTGTTTGGATCGGCCTGCAGGGCCAATGAGCCAAGGATACTGGAAAGGTTTACGATGCGGCCGGCGTCGCTTTTCTTGAGCAGTGGGAGAAGGGAACGCGTCACTGCAACAGTGGCGAATAGGTTGGTGCCGAAAATGTCCTGCAGTTCCTCTTCCGTGGTGTTGATGGTTTGGGGAGCAAACACTCCACCGTGGGGCCCAACACCTGCATTGTTGACGAGAATGTCGAGTTTTCCAAATTTGTCTGCGATGGTTTTGGCGGCGGCTTCACGATCCTGGGCCTTAGTGACGTCAAGCTTCAAGGGAAAAGCATCGATGCCTTCGGCCTTGAGCTTCGCAGCGGACTCTTCGGCGGACTGCAGGGTGCGAGCGGCTACCACGACCGCCACGCCTTTTTGGCCCAGTTGACGCGCGGTTTCAAAACCGATTCCACGATTGGCGCCCGTGATGAGCGCGACTTTTTTGTCCGTTGGCATGCGATGAATCTCCTTTGGTGACAGATGCCCTGCCGGCGACGGAGGATTCAGCTTGATTCAGAGCTGTCCAACAAAATAGGTTGCTTGTGACTTCGCCCTATAGGTGTCGAAAAGCGTACCCCAGCGGCTAAAGAGGCTGCGGAAAAACTCGCCATTGGGTAGGAAAGCCGTACCTCAGGGGCTAAAGCCCGACGTATTTCCAATCACTTACGGCACGACTAAAGTCGTGCCCTGATACAAAGCAGGAGTTTTTCCGCAGCCTGTAAAGCCGTCAAGCGCGGAGACCATTACGGCACGACTGAAGCCGTGCCCTTCGTTCAGATTTTCTGGAGCCCTCATCAACTCCGCCATTTACGGCACGTCTGAAGCCGTGCCCTTCGTTCGACGGTCTCTTCCCCAGCTTCCAGGATCTGCGGAGGATTCAGGTTAATTTGTTTACGCACCTTTCCGACGGCGATCTTTTACAGCGGTCGAAAGCTATTCATCATCGATACAAATACCGGGCGCAGTTGCGTGAAGTCTCGCTCCGGAGACACAAACACAATGTAGTGCAAGTCGCCATCCTGACTGGCCAGGGTCACGAGCCAATCCCTCTCCGGCAGGGTGTTGCCGTTCTGCACCAGCGGGGAGCGGCCGCGCAACTCGAGCGCGTTGGCTTTCTGGCTGCCGACCTTCAAAGTCTGCAGGGCGCCGACTTGCTGCAGGCCTCCGTTTTGCTGGCTTAATTGCTGCGCCAGTTGGGTGGTTGCGTTGGCGAGTGAGTCCTCGTCCATGATGGCTCCGTTGGCCTGCACGGTACCGACGACTGCTCCGTAGACCAGGCCGAAGGTGCCGAAGCCGCCGGCCGGGGCGAGGGTGGCTCCAGTGTTGGTCACGCCTGTGACCTGCCAGGGCGATGGGTAATTCATGCGGAAGTTTGCGCCGCTGTACTCGGCGAGGCGGCTGCCTACGCCCAGTTGCGATGGATTCAGGGCGATGGGTCCGTCGGCTCCGTATTGGCCGGGAGTTCCGGCGTTGTTTTCGGCCGGCTGGTTTGCATCAGAAGTGATCCTGCCTGCGGATGGACCCGGACCGGCGGCGTAGTTGGCGTTCTTCCAGCCGCCGTCTTTAATTTGCTGGGCGGTCAGGGTTGGCTTCTGCATGGCCAGGTCATGGGCGCGTTTAAAGGCGGCCGAGTTCACCATGGGATTGGTGAGGCGGGGGAGCGTGGCGATCTCGTCGTTGACGTACTCGGTGCGGTTGCCGGGGTTGGGGTGGTCGGTGAGGATCTGGGCTCCGCCGGCGCCGTACTTGGATTGGATGATCTCGAAGAATTGGGGAAGGCCGCGGGGATCGTAGCCGGAGTTATAAAGGATGTCGGTTCCCAGCAGGTCGGCCTGCTTTTCGTCGTCGCGCGACATGCGCAGGCCGTAGAGACCGGCTCCGCCGCCGATGATGGCCTGGGCGGCTTGTCCGCCGGCTCCGTTGCCGAGCAGGATGGCGGAGGCGAGTGCGCCCAGGCCGGCCACCACGTTGGTGGTTTGCTGCTTTTTCATGTTGCAGGTGGCGTGGCGCAGGACTACGTGCGAGGTTTCATGGGCGAGGACGCCGGCGAGTTGGGCTTCGGTCTGGGCGGCCTGGACGGTTCCCAGGTTGACAAAGATGGCGCCGCCGGGGAGTGCGAAGGCGTTCACGTCTGAGCTGGCGACTACGTGGAAGGAGTAGGGCCACTTGAGGCCGGGGGCGTGGGTGACCAGGTGTGCGCCTAGCTGGGCTACATAGATGGAGACGGGGTCGGTTTCCGGGAGGACGGGCATTTGCTGGTAGACCTTGGCGGCTACCTTGGAGCCTTCTGTGACTTCCTGCTGCGGGGTGAAGGGGTTGGAGCAGGGAGGCGGCGGATTGTAGGTGGCTTGGGCCCGGTTTGTGGATGCCAAGAGGGCCAGCGCCAGGGCGCTGAGCTGCAGGGTTCGGGTGAGTGGGAGGGTGGGGACGGTTGCATGTGGACGTGCTTGCATGGAACGACTGCTCCTTCTTGCTTTCTTGCTTTCAGGGCCCGGGGGTGGTTCTGCACCTTGGTTAGTCTACGAACCCCAGCGCGGTGAAAGTGTGCGCCTTAAGCGCCCTATGCGCCCTAAGGGTCCTGGCTCTGGGATGCGGTGCCGCTAAGTCCTTTGTTTTACGCAAGATGCTCAAAATTTGTATTTTCCCGCCCCTTGTTGGGGTTGGATGCGGCCGGCAAAAAAAGAAGCGCCATATGAGCGATGAGCGCGGTAAGTTGCGCTTTTGGCCGGGCCGGGACTGGCCTGAGTGGAAAGTGAAAGTTTTCTCGTCGACCTCGAAGGGTCAGGGAATCGCTCTGCAGCTGTAGACGGAAAAAATGCGCTAAAAGCGCTAAAAGCGCTAAAAGGTCCGCGAAGGCAGGGGATTCCTGCGTGGAAGGGTAGTCCTGGAGCCGGGGTCGCCGCTCCGGCGAACTCCTTCGGCAAAACGCCGGGGAACGGGCAATTTCTCTCCATACCAGTTATATGCGGATTGACCGAGTTTCATTTCCTCTTACTTACTTAAATTTTGCCGGCGCGGTTTTTCGGAAAGCGAAAGGCTCACGTGCGCAGAGAGCGGTTGGTATCGTAAGAGGTGATGCCGGCGAAAGCTTCCAAAATCATGATCATCCGCCATGGGGAAAAGCCCTCTGGCCACGTGGGCGGCGTCGATGAGTCGGGCGCGTCCAGCGGCCACCACCTGAGCGTGCGCGGCTGGCAGCGGGCGGGCGCGCTCGCCTGTTTCTTTGCGCCTGCCCACGGACCTTTGCAGAGTCCACTGCTGGCCCGGCCGGAGTTTATTTTTGCTTCGGCTGCGGTGGATGATCCTGTGCCGGGCAACTCCAGGAGCCGGCGGTCGGAGGAGACGGTCGGGCCTCTGGCCGCGGTGGTGGGGATTGCGGTGGATTTGCGGTTTAGCAAGGGCGAGGAGAAGGCTCTGGCGGCGGCGGCCATGGCTTGTGACGGACCGGTGTTGATTGCGTGGCAGCATGAAAATATCAGCGCGATTGCGCATGCGATTACCGGGGCGAAGATCGCTCCGCACGATTGGCCTTCGGAGCGGTTTGATTTGGTGTTTGTGTTTACGCTGAATCCAGCGGATGGGACGTATGGGTTTGCCCAGGTGCCGCAGCGGCTTTTGGCGGGGGATTCGCGTGAGGTGATTTTGTCATGAGTGACGGTTTTGCGGGCGGGAATCGGATTACGCGGCGAGAGGTGATGGCCCGGTTGAGCGGGGCGGCTTTGGGATCGGCGTTGGTTCCGCGGATGCTTTCGGGTGAGGTTGGCGGCCAGAGCGAGCCTGCGCGGCAGCAGGCGGGTGGTTCGCCGAAGCGGCCTAATATCTTGTGGATTACTACGGAGGGGGTTCCGCTCAAGGCGCTGAGCTGCTATGGGAGCCAGTTGATGAGCACTCCTCATATTGACCGGATTGCCCGGGAGGGGATGCGGTTCGAGAACAGCTTTGTTACGAATGCCTTGTGCGCGCCCAGCCGGGCTACTTTGTTGACGGGGAAGTATAACCACCTGAATGGCATGATTTCGAATCCGAGGGAGACCACGCAGGGAGTTACGGCGTCGGCTACGTTCGATGCTTCGCAGGAGACGGTGGCGAAGATCCTGAAGAGGCATGGGTATCAGACGGGGATGGTGGGGAAGTGGCATTTGCCGGCGAATCCCGGGGAGACGGGGTTTGATTACTTTGTTTATAAGCCGGGGGCGGGCGGTCCTTACTATGATCCCGATCATTACTTCCGCAATCCTGGTTTGGGCAGCAAGGTTGTGGAAGAGAAGAGGTATGAGGGATATATCACCGACAATGTTGTCGATTTTACGATCGAAGGGATCAAGCAGTTTACGCAGCCGTTTTTTATGATGCTGCAGTTCTTCAACGATCACCGTCCCTTCGATCCTCCGCATAAGTACGAACACTTGTACGACGGGACGCGCATTCCGGAGCCGGGGACGTTTTACGACGATTATTCGATGCGGGCTTCGGCGGCGCGCGAGGCGCGGATGCGGATTGCGGATATGCCGGACTTCCATCCTCCGCAGGATCTTACGGAGCGGCAGCGGAAGCAGTGGAACTATCAGAAGTTTATGGGGCACTTTCTGGCGACCCTGCGTTCCCAGGATGACAATGTGGGGCGGCTGTTGGACTTCCTGGATGCGAGCGGGCTCACGGAGAACACGATTGTTGTGTTTACGGGGGATCATGGTTTCTTTCTTGGGGATCATGGCTGGTTCGATAAGCGATTCATGTATGAGCAGGCGATTCGGGTTCCGTGGATGATTCGTTATCCGGGGCGGGTGAAGGCGGGGACGGTCAGTAAGGATTGGGTGGTGAATATCGATAATGCTCCTACGATTCTGGATTTGGCGGGGGTGGCGGTGCCTGGGGAAATGCAGGGGCGGAGTGTGGCCCAGTTGCTCGAGGGGAGCGCTCCGGCGGATTGGCAGCGGTCGATGTACTACCACTATTACGAATTCGCTCCTCCGCACTGGGTGTTTCCGCATTATGGGATTCGTACGGAGCGGTACAAGTTGATCAGCTATTACACGGTGAATGAGTGGGAGCTGTTTGATCTGGAGAAGGATCCGGATGAGATGGAGAGCTTGTTTGCGTGGTCGGGGTACCAGGTGCATCCGGCGTATGAGGGGGTGGTGAAGGAGCTGGTGGGGCAGTTGGCGGCGTTGCGGGAGAAGTATAAGGATACGACCGGGGCTCCGGTGAAGCTTTGGCCGACGAGCAGCTACGATTGAGGGATTCTTCTCGGGTTGGGCTAGGGTTCGTGGTGGTTTTTCTCGCGGCTTCTGGGTCTAGGCAGGGATGGGTTCTGGGATGGGTCTGGGGAATGGGATCGTGACAGTAGCCCAGCACGCAGTGCTGGGTCAGGGGCAGGCTCCCGGCGGCGCTCCCCCGGTTTTTCCCGGAGGTAGCGGCCCCCTCCCGAGTAGAATGGGGTGAAGGCACACTCACTTAGGAGGAGCCGCGATGGACAGACGCATATTCCTAAGAAACACCGCTATTGGCATGGGTACGATGGCAAACATTGGTTTCAACGGTCTTAAGGCGGAAGAATTGAACGCAAATCCACCCACTGAGCCCGGCGCAAGTGCAAAAGCCACATGGGGAGACGGGATCGGGCGGCCGGTTCGCGTAGCCAGCATCGGATTCAAAGGCGGTTGCGTGCCCTTGGAAAAGATGGCGAGCCTGGTAGACGAAGAAGGGGCTCGGGGCACGGATGTTATTGTGTTGCCCGAATTGTGCTCGCGGCCTGGACAATGCAAGCGAGGAGCCGCTGCACGGCCCGACCGTAACCGCGATGAGCGGTTTGGCAAAAAAGCACAAAACCTACATTGCTTGTCCGATTGACAGAAGAGATGGCAACCGGAGGCTCAATTCGGTGGTCCTCCTCGACCGCTCCGGCGCTGGTTGCTTGCGTATACGACAAGGTCTTCCCCTACTGGTCAGAATACGACGTGCAGCCCCCAGTGAATCCTGGAGACGCCGTTCGCGTTCATCAGGCAGATTTTGGCCGCCTTGGATTCGCAACCTGCTTTGACGCCAACTTCCCTGAAGTATGGAAAGACCTGGCAGACAAAGGGGCCGAAATGGTGGTATGGCCCAGCGCATATTCGGCGGGACTCTCGCTGCAAGCCCATGCGATCAACCACCACTACTACATCGTGACCTGCTCCGAGACGCCTGACTGCATTGTGTATGACATTACCGGAGAGCGGATGCTGTACGAGTCCGCTTCCAAGGACCTGAATATCAGCCGGGTTACCCTGGACCTGGATCGGGTCGTCTTCCACGAAAACTTCAATCTGGCTAAGCGAGACAAACTGCTGAGTGAACATGCGCAGGATGTAGCTCAGGAGAAGTGGCTGAAACTTGAGCAATGGTTCGTGCTGAGAGCCAAGCGCCCTGGTGTGAGTGCCCGGGATTTAGCTCGCGCATACGGCCTGGAGGAGCTGCGGCATTATCTCGACCGTAGTCGCGTTGCCATTGATCAACGACGCGGATGGGAGTTTGCGGAAGAGACCGTATTCCCCAATTCCGATGTTGGTGGGTTGAAGGGTTCTTCTTAGGGCTTGGTTGCCGGCCTGCGCCGGCCGCATGACTGCGTCTTTCGCGTGAGATGGTGAAGTCGCGGAGCTCGTTGCTTCCGGGAGCAAGGCGGCGGCTATGTCATGCAAGAGGTGACGATGATCTGAAAAGAACATTGGCTGAGATGGCAGATGTAAAGGCGACTGCGATGACGATTAAGGCGGCTGCTTATCGATAGCTTCTTTTAAGGTCCTCCGGGCCTTCAGTCTCGATGCTGTTCCCTGAACAGGTTCGGTCGTTGGATCGTTCGATAGCCCAGGTTATCTTTCGATAACCTGGGCTATCGAACAGAGCCGCCTGATCACAAGGTTTTCCCGCGTACTACTTGAGCAAGCTCGCTTGCGCCAGGGGCTGGGAGCTTGGGCAATCCCTAGCTTTCTACGCTCCGTTGAGGGTGCGTCAGAAGCAAGGTGCAGCCCGAATTTGGTATCGCATGGGCTCCCACAGTAACCGCACAGTGCGATGGCCACGGCCAGTGCAGCTGCAGGCATACCGGGCACGGCGATTCACTATAAAGCCGAGCGATTCGGGGCGGACGATTTCCGAACCGATAACTATGCTCGTCTTTATAAACAAGGAGGCGCCGTTCTCGGATTTGATGCGCGGCACATAGTCATAACGATCTGCAGTTGGGGCAGCGGCCCTTTGGGGTCGCTTCCGTCTGTTCCTTCAATGCCTGTCCCTTCAATGCTAGTCGTTGCAGCGGGAGCTAAATATCACACACTGTTGCGTATCCGCAACGCACAAGGGCAGATCGGCGAGTTAATGCGATGGTTTTATAAAGTCAACACCATGAGACTCAACGACCGTTTTAGCCGCTCAGAAGTTGCGCATAATAAGCAAGATCTATGCATACCCTCGAAGTTCCCGAGCGCTCGGGCGTGGAGCTTTGACTGGTTGGTCTGTTCTCGACTTGAGTTCAGAAACAACTCTGAGCTGTGAAACGAAATAACGAACGCTACACTATTCTCACGTATCCGCCTTCAGTGGAGGTGCTACCGGCGCATGCCAGGTGGAGTGAACCGTGTCCTTAGGTCGAAGCGATCTCATCGGACGGCCTGGAGTCGTAGATCTGCTCTGTTCGCAAGCCTTTTGGGGAAGTCAGCGTTATTTACTTCTTGATATACCAACAGATTACCCCGTTAAATTAATCGCTAAATATAGGTATATCTCTTGAACACAGCTGCGAAACATGATCGACCTCGGTGATCACCCAAAACCGGCCATAGATGATCAAGTGAAAAGCGGCCATAGAGAGAAGGCTTAAGACAGAGCTGCTGCAGGGGGAAGTTAGCCTCTGTGGTCATGAGCCACGTCTTGAGCAGAGAAAAACGAGAGCAAGTCATTGCATTGGGCCGGCTAGGCTGGTCGTTGCGGCGCATCGAACAGGCGACTGGAGTGCGTCGGGAAACAGCGGGCGACTATCTTCGCGTTGCGGGTATTGCTCTGCGGCGTCCCGGCGGGTGGGGACGCCAGGGTCCTTCAAAAGCGGCCATAGACCCGATCACCGACTCTGAGGGCAGAAATTCAAAAGCGGCCATAGAGGTGATCACCGACCTTGTGGCCAGCAAACCAGGTTGTGGACCGGCGAGCAGTTGCGAACCTTACCGCGAACTGATCGCGCAGGAGTTGGAACGCGGCCGGAACGCGATGGGAATCTGGCAGGACCTGGTGGACAGCCAGGGGTTCACGGGCGGTTATCAGAGCGTGCGACGATTCGTGCGCAACGTACGCTGCGCTGCGACGCCGGAAGTGCGGGCGATCATCGAAACCCCGGCCGGGGAAGAATGCCAGGTTGACTACGGCACGGGGCCGATGGTGCGCGATCCAGAGAGTGGCAAATATCGGCGCACGCGGCTGTTTGTTCTAACGCTGGGTTGTAGTCGAAAGTGTGTTCGCCTGCTGGTCTTCCGTTCGAGTACGCGGGTATGGGCCGAGCTGCATGAAAAGGCATTTCGCCGGCTTGGCGGTGCGCCGCGGATCGTAGTTCTGGATAACCTTCGCGAGGGCGTACTGGCTCCAGACTTCTACGATCCGGGCGTGAACCCTTTGTATCGCGATGTTCTGGCGCACTACGGTGTGACGGCGCTGCCGTGCAAAGTGCGCGATCCGGATAGAAAAGGAAAAGTCGAGAGCGGCGTCAACCATGCGCAAATGACGCCGCTGAAGGGCAAGAAGTTCGAAAGTCTGGAAGAAGCGCAGGCGTATCTGGACCACTGGGAAGAGCGCTGGGCCGACACGCGCATCCACGGCCGGACCAAGCGACAGGTCGCGGCGATGTTCGCCGAAGAGAAGCCGCACCTGCAGCCGCTGCCGTTGGAGCCGTTCCGCTACTACCAGTACGGTGAGCGCACGGTTCATCTGGATGGTTGTGTCGAAGTAGAAGCTGCTTATTATGGCGCGCCGCCGGGCTGGATCGGGCGGAAGGTCAACGTACAGTGGGACGCGATGTTCGTCAGGCTTGTTGATCCACGCAGCGGTGAGCTGCTGCGCGAGCATCTGAGCGGCAAGCGTGGCGCTCATCGTATCCGCGCTGCGGATCGCCCACGTCGTACGCCGCCAGCGTTGCTTCAGCTGCTGGCACGTGCGCACAAGGCGGGAGCCAACATCGGCGCTGTCTGCGACGCCATACATGCTCGCCAGGGCGAACTCGGAATGCGTCGCATCCAGGGCGTTCTGCAACTGGTCAAGCAAT
Organism: uncultured Acidobacteriaceae bacterium; assembly: GCA_963750415.1. Classification (GTDB taxonomy): domain Bacteria; phylum Acidobacteriota; class Terriglobia; order Terriglobales; family Acidobacteriaceae; genus PALSA-350. Next base: position 1,349 of record CAVVQX010000011.1, on the reverse strand, counting down.
ATGGCAGCGCGGCTTCAAACGATGCCTGTGCGGCGGCGCTGGAGTTGCGCGTCCCCGAGTATCGCTTCGTACGCCGCTATCTGGAGCGCAGTCCGCAGGCACCACTCACGCTGCGGCAAGTCGATCCGCTCATCCGTGAGCTGACTCAGTATCGCGACCTGATCCAGCAACGCATCCACTTCGAGGAACCCAATCCATGAACCTGATCGAACTCAATCGCTCCCTGGTACAACTGCGCCTGAGCGGCATCGCTGCAGTGATGGAAACCCGCCTCCTACAAGCGCAGTCGGAAAGCATGGCGCCCATCGACCTGATCTCCATGCTGGTCTCTGACGAACTAGCCTGCCGCAGCAAGCGGCTGCTGGAGAGACGCAATAAGCAGGCGCAGTTCCGTGACGCAAACAAGTTACTCGATAACTTCGACTTCCAGTTCAATCCGAAGATGAACCGTAGTCTTGTCTTCGATCTGGCCACTGCGCACTGGGTCGGAAAGCGAGAAGACGCCTTGTTCCTCGGGCCGCCTGGCAGCGGCAAAAGTCACTGCGCACAAGCCATCGGGCACGCCGTCATCCAGCAGGGCTACCGCGTGTTATATCGCGAAGCACACGGGCTGTTGGAAGAACTGGCCGACGCCACCCTCGATGGCGAACGCAAAGAGCTGATGGAGCAGCTGACCACCGTGCCGCTACTGATCATCGACGACTTGGGGATGCGCAAGCTGCCGCTCACCGCTGCCGAGGAACTGTTGGAGATCATCATGCGCCGGTACGAACGAGCGAGCACACTGCTAACGTCCAACAGACCCGTAGAAGACTGGGGGAAACTGCTGGGTGACAGCGCCGCTGTCACCGCCATGCTGGATCGCTTGCTGCATCACGGTCACGTTCTCAAGTGCGGCCCGCGCAGTTGGCGCACCAAAACCGGTAGTACGGGAGATGCACAATGACGAAAGCAAGAGCAAAGACAAATGCAATAAGGAATGCCGGGCAAAAAACGCCCGGCGGCGTCGCGACTCGCAATCCAAAGGCCTCCCACGACGGAGCCTCACCAAAAGAATCTCCGCAGAAACACGAAACCCTCCGCAGGAAGCCCGTCAGGGAAACCGCAGAGGGCCTCGATCACCGATTCCTTCGGAGCCAGCCCCGTGTCATCGGCCTCGGATTACTCCGCAGGGCGCGACCCCGGCAGAGCGACTACAACACTAACACCCAATCAAAGGGTCCGATCATCTACGCGCCACTCTCTGCCTTGCAAATCTACACGTCGGCAAGGTAAAACAATCACGTCTTCTGCCACTCTCTATGGCCGCTTTTAACCCGATCACGTATGGCCGGATTTAACGTGATCAC
>CAVVQX010000010.1:0-301417 GCA_963750415.1 uncultured Acidobacteriaceae bacterium | reverse complement strand
TAAGCTCGCGGGAGCCCTTTCTTCGACCCACCTACCTCTGACGTGGTATTTCAGGCACAATCTGCTGAGAGTTTCCTGTTAATTAAGCGACGGAAGGCCGCAGAAAGGTTCACTGGCTAGCTCTGTGTTCATTCAGCAAGCGCACCGCGAGGGCGGCGTCTCATTTCTCAAGACTATTCTTCAGGATCTTCGTTTCGCGGTTCGTCAGCTGCGCAAGAGCCCAGGCTTAGCCTTCACCGCAATCCTGGTATTTGCGCTGGGAATAGGCGCCAGTACCGCGATCTTCGCCTTTGTCGACGCCGCCTTGGTCAAGCCGTTACCCTATCGCGATCCGTCGAGGCTGGTTGCCCTCTTCGAACGCATTCCGGTGGGTGACCGGTACCACCTTTCGTACGGCGACTATCTCGATTGGAAGCAGCTCAATCGGGTGTTTACGTCCTTCGACATTTATCGCCCGGAGGGTTTTACCCTGACCGCTGCTGCTGGCCTGGAAGACGTAACCGGAGCCCGGGTAAGCGACGGTTTCTTTCGCACACTGGGCATCGTTCCATTTCTTGGTCGTGACTTCAGGCCAGGAGAAGATCTGAAAAGTGTTCAGCCGACGCTTTTATTGAGCTACGCAACGTGGCAGAAGAGATTTGGAGCAAACAAGAACGTAGTGGGCGAAACGGTCACCCTCGATGGTGTCCTCTACCTGGTCGTCGGAGTCTTGCCCTCTGGTTTTCATTTTGCGCCGGTTGAGCCGGCGGAATTCTGGACAACGCTCCATGGTCTCTGTGTCGATTTACCTCGATCATGCCACGCGTTCTACGGTGTAGGGCGATTGAAGGAAGAAGCAACGGTTGCGACCGCCTACGCGGATCTATCACCGATAGCGCGGCAAATCGCGGCGGAGTATCCCCAATCCAACCGCGACCGGGGGGCAACCGTCATTCCCCTTTCAGATGCGATCCTCGGCGATATCCGCCCAACCCTGATAGCCCTGCTGAGCGGGGCGGGACTTCTGTCCTTGATCGGCTTCGTCAATGTTTCGAGCCTGCTGCTGGTGAGGGCAGAGAGCCGCAAACGCGAGATTGCCGTTCGTGGAGCGTTGGGAGCCGGGCGTAGCCGGCTTGTTCTGCAGTTTGCGGTCGAGGGCTTCCTGCTTGCTGGTCTTGGCTGCGTCCTGGGACAAGTAATCAGCTTCGGCTTGATAAGGGTCCTGCTAGGGCAAATACCACACGGTCTGCTGGAGAACATGCCCTACCTGCAGGGGCTCCATTTCAATCTGCACGCTTTTCTCTTCGCACTCACTATTTCGCTGCTCGGCGGTGTTCTCTTCTCGGCAGGTCCCGCGTTGCAACTCTTTCTATCGGATATGCAAGAGGGACTCATGGAGGGAGGTCGCACGGCTGCAGACCGCAGCTGGCGCAAGGTGGGCGCAAGCCTGGTGGTGGTGGAGCTCGCGGTCACGGTTGTGCTGTTGGTAAGCGCGGGCCTGTTCGCAAAAAGCTTTTACCGCCTGTTGCATGAAGATATCGGTATGTCGCCGGATCATCTGGCAGTGTTGCATGTCGAAAAGCTGGGTACGGTGACCGACGCACAGAGCGTTGCACTGGAGCGTCAAGTCATCGCCCGCATGTCGGCTTTGCCGGGAGTATCTTCAGTGGGCATCTCCGAGCAGCTCGCCGTGAGTGGAGGAGAAGATTACGCGGCCTCGTTTGCGCATTTCCGGGTAGTCGGCAAACCCTATCTGGGTCAGGGCGATGAGGCGAATATACGATTCGAGAGTGTCGGGTATTTTGAAACTGTGCGAGCACGCCTGCTTCGCGGGCGATACTTCGCCGAGACAGATGACGCTTCTAAACCCGGGGTGGGCATCATAAACGAGACGATGGCTCGACAATTCTTTCCCGGAGAAGATCCGCTGGGAAAGCGCATCGTGGATGAATACTTTCAAGACCATCCCATCGAAATCGTCGGCGTCATCGACGACATGAAAGAAGGGCCATTGGATAGGAAGGTCATGGCCGCCGTCTATCAACCCTTCAACCAGACCCCCAGCTCGAGCTTCTATGTAACGCTTCGTGCATCCCAATCAGAAGGAACATTGCTTCATGCTATGGTCAACGCCGTTCACCAGGTCGACCCAGGGCTGGTCGCGGATGGACAGGAAACAATGACCGAACGGATCAACAATTCTCAATCGGCCTACATCCATCGTTCTGCAGCATGGCTGGTTGCCGGCTTCGCATCGCTCGCATTGCTGCTCGGCACGGTCGGGCTTTATGGTGTTGTCTCTTACTCGGTCGGACGGCGAACGCGTGAGATTGGGGTGCGCATGGCACTCGGAGCGCAGCGCGCCACGGTTTATCGGCTTATCTTGCAGGAGGCCTGCTGGCTCGCGACGTTAGGCATTGCGAGCGGGATTCTGTGCTCATTGGCTGCGGAAAATCTTCTTCGCAGCATGCTATTTGCGGTGAGGCCGTGGGATATGGCGACGCTGCTATCCGTGGCGTTCGTGCTCGTTGCCGCGGCAATGAGTGCTAGTTACATTCCAGCACGCCGCGCAGCATCCATAGACCCGGCAGGGGCTCTCCGGTCGGAATAGTTAGGTGTTCGACCTTCGAGATTGCTCGAATATCCGAGTGCCGACGACCTTCTCCCCGCTTCCATTCTGCGCCTTCCGTACGAGGACTTCTATTCTTCAGTATTTGGATGAATAAATCGACACGCCCGCCCCTCCTAGTTGACACGCGTTATTTCTTCTCTATTATTGAAGTAATGAGCACTCGAAGCTATTTGGGTGAGTTTGAACTGATGCTCCTTCTCGCTGTGATCCGTCTTGGCGAGGAAGCCTATGGTGTACCAGTTGCCCATGAACTCGAACAGTATCGCGGCCGCATTGTGTCTGTGGGCAGCGTCTACGCGGCTCTCGAACGGCTCGAGGCAAAGGGCCTGATTACTTCGAGCCTGGGCGATCCCACGCCGGAACGCGGTGGTAAAGCGAAGCGATATTTTCGCATCACCAAAGAGGGGCTGCGCCAAGTGCGCGAGACGCGCCGCGTGTTGACGAGACTTTGGCGAACAATTCCGGATTTCAAGCTGGAATTCCATCTGGAGGAGAGATGAACTACAGGAAGCCACCTGCGCTTGCGACATGGATGTTGGATCATCTGAGGTCGCGGGGGAGCAACGAGGCGCTCTCGGGCGATCTATTGGAAGCATTTTGCACAGGTCGTTCTGCGGGCTGGTATTGGTATCAGGTCATTGCGGCAATCGCAATAGCTTGGGGCCGGAACCTATGGCGCCACCGCATCACATTGTTTTTTGCCGCTGTATGGTCGGTCGGGAAGCAAGTCCAAATGGGAGAATTCACATCCTTTTTGGACCCTTTCCGTGGGGACATGCCCGAAGAAGTATCATTCTGATCAGTGTTGAGTCTCCTTATTCGTAGTTGGCGGTCATGGGCGAAGGCGAAGTCGATTGCCGGACTGGCGATTCTAGCCCTCGCGATCGGAATCGGATGCGCGACGGCTGTATTCACAGTAGTGAACTCCGTCATGCTGAATCCGCTGCCGTACAGAGATTCGAGTCGCTGGGTAGCGCTTTTTGGGGGCAGCACTCTTGAGCCAACGCGATATTCCGCTTTAAACCTTGCAGAGCTGAAGGACTACGAGCAGCGAACGCACAGCTTCGATGTGTTCGGTTGGTACAAGATTAGCGGCGATTTCAACCTCAATTCGTCAGGAGTGGCTGAACACATTGCGGGTGCCGAGGTCACCCCTTCGTTGCTCGAGGGCGTCGGTGTACATCCGCTTGCCGGGAGGCTCTTTCGCGATTCAGACGGCCCGCGGGTTGCGCTGATTTCGAGCAGGCTTTGGAGACAACTGGGCTCGGACGGGAGCATTGAAGGCAAGCCGATAGCGCTGGATGGGCGATCCTACACCATCGTCGGTGTGCTGCCTGGATGGTTTCAGTTGCCGATTGTCAGTGTGGGCAATGAGAACCTGCACAACGAAGTATGGATTCCGATTGACCCAAACGAGGCGCGGGAAAACACCGGTGCGTATGCGGTGTATGCCCGAATGAAGCCGGGAGTTACGATCCCGGCAGCTCGTGCGGATGCGAAGAGCGTTGCCAACGGGATTGCAAAAGAGAACAACCGCCTCGCGACCTACACGGCGACCTTGTTTGGACTTCAGGACTTTGTCGTGAGGGAGGTTCGTCCATTTTTGTTTCTACTAATGGGCGCCGCCGGAGTATTGCTGCTGATCACCTGCGCCAACGTCGGTGGCTTGTTAGTTGCCCGGTCCGTGCACCGTAGCCAGGAGATCGCGGTGCGTGTCGCGCTCGGTGCGCAAAAACGCCAACTGATCCAGCAATTCCTTACGGAAGGATTGTTCATTTCGCTTCTGGCCGCCGCTCTGGGAGTGCTGGCGAGCATTGGGTTGACACGGCTTTTCCTCGGGCTCGCCGCTGACTATATCCCTCGCTCAGAGGAGGTTTCTATCAGCCCAACGGTCTTTCTGTTTGCGGCTGGGCTGGTCTTCCTCACGGCGTTGCTCCCAGCCCTGGCACCCCTTCGGCAAGCCGCACGCACGCAGCCAACGGAGGTCTTGACGAGCGGCGTACGAGCCTCCGCCGGATTCCGGAGCCGCCGGATTTCCAATTTCCTCGTGATCGCGGAAATCGCTTTTGCCTTTCTCCTGCTCTCAGCCGGCGGCCTGCTGGTTGCGGAGCTTTACACTTTGCAACACGCCTGGCCGGGATTTGATGTGAGCCACTTAGTAACCTTCCAGATCGACGCACCGGAAGGCCAGTTTTCTTCTTCGAATCAGCTGCTGCAATATCAGCGCGCACTTTTGACGGCTTTGCAGTCAATCCCAGGTGTGAAAAGTGCGGCTCTATCGAATCAATTACCGCTGAGTTGTTGCCTGACAACCAATATTTACCCGGAAGGAGACAGTTCGAACGAGGGGCATGAAATCAGTCTTGTCATCGCGAGCCCAGGCTATTTCGATACCCTCGGTGTTTCTTTGAAAAAAGGGCGAGTGCTGAACGAGCACGACGACAGCGGAGATGTGGCCGGCTTTGCGATCAACGCAGCCGCTGCCGACAGTTACTGGCGCGGCCGCGATCCGATAGGCGCCTTTGTTCGATTTGGCAGCCCCAGTGGAGACCGCTTGCAAGTGGTCGGCGTGGTGGACAATGTGAGCAACGAAGGACGGGGAATGGACACCCGGCCAGAGACCTACCTGCTCGATGCAGTGGCGCCGGTGAGGCAGATGAAGTTCATCGTACGTTCCGGCCTACCGCTATCCAGCCTGCTTCCGGAGCTCCGCCATGCAACTGAGACAATCGCGCCGCATCTGCCTGTTTTCGCAGTCAGCACGATGGCTCAGCTTGCCGATGACTCGACCTCTCTTGAGCGCTTCGCGTCCGTGGTGGTTACGTTCTTCGCGCTTTCCGCCTTAGCATTGGCTTGCCTCGGTATCTACAGCATGACCGCCTTCTCGCTTGGGGAGCGCAGAGTGGAGTTTGGTACGCGCATGGCTTTGGGCGCCGCCCCCCGCGACCTGATGCGGCTGATCATCGGAGACAGCGCCCGGCTGGCAGTGTACGGAGTACTCGCGGGGATTCCGGCAGCGGCAGGCGCGACCTGGATCCTTGTGCATTTCATGCAACTGCATCACCTGGGTGCCTTGCCCTATGCGGGTTCAGCGCTTGTCGTGACCTGCCTGGCAACCGCAGCCTGTTTGCCTCCGGCCTGGCGAGCGACATTCCTGTCGCCCATGGTGGCAATTCGCCAGGAATCGGAAGATTTCTGGACCGCCGGACGCCGCAGCATCCAGGTGATCGCGCATGTCATAAAGCCGGGACGCAACACCCAGGCTGCGTCGCCGAATGTTTTCACCGGGCTCATCGAAGCCACGCGCCGCGCCGACTCCACCACGCAGGTACTGGCAGGCGTGCTTCAGGAATTGCGGACGCAGTTTGCTTGCGACTGGGCAATGATCTTTGATCGAGCAAGCGGGGAACGGGCAACCGCGCCCGAAGCTTGCTTTGCCTGCCTGGCAGCGAACCCTGAGGACCTGCCCTGCGAGACCATTCCAGCCGATGGATATCTGCTGGGACGGCTCAGGTTCCAGACCCTGCTTACCTTTGGCGAGGATGAGTTTGATACCGTTCTGCGCTGGGCGGCGGAACAGCGAAATCCGCGTATCGCCGAAGTCGAATACCTCAAACAGCTCGGCACCCGCGCGGCCCTGTCCTTATGGGCAAAAAACGAGATCACCGGCATTCTACTGTTTGGAAGCCCTGTAGAACGCAAGGAGTACAGCGCCGCAGAGAAGGATTCAATGAAAACCTGCGGGCAGCAGCTTGCCCTGATGCTCGAAAATGCGAGACTGACTGACCGGGTTGTTGAGCAGGAAAAGGTTCGCATAGATGTGGCGCTCGCGGCTGAAGTTCAGAAGAGATTCCTGCCGCAAAACTCGATGAAGAGCGAGCACAGTTCAGCCGCAGCGTGTTTTCAGCCGGCGCGTGTAGTGAGCGGTGACTGTTACGATTTCCTGGATCTGGGAGATGACGGAATTGGGTTTGTGTTGGCAGACGTGGCGGGCAAGGGAGTCGCGGCTGCGCTGGTCACGGCTGCCGTTCAATCCGCCATCCGAATCATTGCTTCCGATCAAACGGTCAGGCCTACGGAGATGGTGAGAAAGCTCAACGCCTTTCTCTATCGGAATACCGGATCGAGCACGTATGCAACTCTTTTCTTTGGCAGTATCCGCGGCAAGCAGCTCCGGTATGTGAATGCAGGGCACAATCCCCCGTGGCTGTTTCGTCCTACCGGCTCGGACGGGCACACCGCGCGATCCTACGCGCGCATAGCAGAACTGAACGTGGGCGGCACTTTCGTCGGGATGTTCCCGGAGCCCGAGTATGAAGAAGGAGTTATTGAATTAGAGTCGGGGGATGTTGTGTTTGCTTTCACAGACGGCGTACCCGAAGCGCTCAATATCGAACAGGAGGAGTTTGGCGAAGAACGGCTTCACGTGCTTGCGTGTCGCTTTGGACCTCTGCCCGTCGAAGAGATGGTTTCGCGCGTTACAGAGGAAGTCCGCCAATGGATAGGGAACGCACCTCAGCACGATGACCTTACGCTAGTAGTCATTAAGACAGTTTGAGCGGTCTCGTTTGCCAGTCTGTGCCCTGTGAGTCTTTTTCTGAGCATTGCGTGTGCACTGGGCGGATGACCGCCAACTCGGACCTTACCATTCATTAACTGACGAGTGGGGCGACGATCCGTTCATGACCAAAGAGGAAGGCTCCATCCAATTGGCGGACGCGGCGTGGACCCTCCGTGGTGCCCGCAAAGTCTCATCCCATTAACTTCCGTCACCCAGGTGGGTCTGGCAGGCAAGGTACCGGAACCCCTAACATTTCACAACCTTTCGTTATGCACAACTAATCTTGGTAGGCGCTTGTCCCTGTTCTGAACGCGGCTGCGACAGGGTTGGCCGTCTGCATAGACGATGAGCACATCGACTGGAGTGGAATATTCCATGTCGGCCTGAAGATGCGTATAGTTCCGTGCAGCGGCTCTCTTGCAAGAAAGAGGATCGATCCCGCCATGGCAAGACGCTTTCGCATCGCCTTTCCTGTTCTTCTCCTATTCGCGTACAGTGGCTGGGCTCAGGCCCAGGCTGTCCCCGTTAAGCCCGAACCTGCAGCAGACGACATGGTTGAGATCAGCCTCGGCCAGTCCGCCGTCCCGCTCTACGGGCCGTGGAAGTTTACTGTGGGCGATTCGCCGGTCGATCCAGTCACCCATGCGCCCTTGTGGGCCGAGCCGGGGTTTGACGACTCCAAATGGGAAACGGTGGACCTGACCTCCAGGGAAGGCTCATTTGACCCCACTACGGGGACCTCAGGTTATCTGCCAGGCTGGGCAGCCAGGGGCCATCCAGGGTACTGGGGTTATGCCTGGTATCGCATCCGGGTGCATTTGCAGGAGCGGCCCGGAGAGAAGCTGGCCTTGGCCGGGCCGGCAGACGTGGACGACGCATACCAGGTCTTCGACAACGGAAAGCCGGTGGGCAGCTTCGGCGACTTCACCGCCAGCACACCGGTCGTCTATAACACCCAGCCCATGATGTTCGCGTTGTCGCAACCGGCCGGTGGCAACCCAGGCTCCTCCACCCGTGTGTTGGCCTTCAGAGTATGGATGCAACCCAACACGCTCGCGTACCAGCCCGATACGGGGGGGTTCCACACTGCGCCGGTGCTGGGCGAGGCTGGCGCGGTGGCAGCCAGTTACCAGATCCGCTGGCTGGAGCTGGTCCGCACATATGCTTTTGGCGCTATCCAGGCGCTGTTGTTTGCCCTGCTGGCAGCGATGGCCTTCAGCCTCACGCTGTTCGACCGTTCTGATCGCGTCTATCTCTGGATGGGGGCGGTCTTTCTGGTCGAGGCGGTCGCCGCTACCGAGCTGCCCTTCGCTGTATGGACGCAACACCTGAGCATTACGGTGGACAGGCTATTCGAATCCTTTCTCGGTCCGCTTCTATTCGCGGGATGGGTGATGATCTGGTGGGTCTGGTTCCGCCTGCAACGGCCGGCTTGGCTACCACGCGCCGTGGCCGGGCTAACCGTGGTCTGGATCGTCGCGGGAGCCATTGGCGGCGATCTGTTCTTTAATGTCTTCCCACATCCAGTTGCCGTCGCTTTTCACATGGTTGCCCTCGTTGTTCGGCTGCTCTTCTGCTCACTGCTGGTATGGATCGTTATCCAGGGTATTCGGAGCCATGGGCTGGACGGCTGGCTGGTGCTGCCTGCAGTCCTGCTGCTGGGGATCGCCTATTTTGGGACAGAGCTTAACGTCATGCACATCCGGGTGATGTGGTTCCCATTTGGGGTACAGATTCATGTAGGCTTCATCGCGGCTCTGCTCCTGATGGTAGCAGCCGCCCTGCTATTGTTGCGGCGGCTGCTCCAGTCGCTGCGCGCACAGAGGGTCATGGCGTTCGATGTTAAGCAGGCGCAGGAGGTTCAGCAGGTGATCCTGCCTGAGGCTCGTACGACTCTGCCGGGGCTGGTAATCGAGAGCGAGTACCGGCCCGCGCGCGAGGTAGGCGGCGACTTCTTCCAGATCATTCCCAACAGGGCGGATGGCAGCCTCCTGATCGTGGCAGGCGACGTGACGGGCAAGGGGCTGAAGGCAGGAATGCTCGTGGCCGTGCTTGTAGGCGCCATCCGCACTATCACTGAGTTGATCAGCGATCCATTGATCATCCTGCAAACGCTGAACCGGCGGCTCATTGGCCGAGGCGAGGCTCACGCCACCTGCCTGGTGCTGCGCATCGCTGCGGATGGCGAAATCACGCTCGCCAATGCCGGGCATGTGCCCCCGTATCTGAACGGCGAACCGGTGGCAATGGAGGGCGCGTTGCCGCTGGGTATGATGGAAGGAGCTGAGTTCTCCGTTATGCGCTTCCATCTGGCCCAAGGGGACCGTCTGGTCCTGCTGTCGGACGGGGTTGTCGAGGCGACGGACGCGGATGGACAACTGTTCGGCTTTGAGCGGCTTCACGAACTGGTGCGGAAGGGAAAGTCTGCGTCTGAAGTGGCCGGCGCCGCGCAGAGCTTCGGTCAGGAAGACGATATCAGTGTGATTGCGGTGACGCGAACTGCTGTATTGGAGCCTGCTCTGGCATAGCCGCGCCATTGAGCTGGTTTGATGCGCTTTAGCTGGAAGCCGGTACCCGCAAGCTTAGCTAGCCCGCGCACTGCGTTCACCGCCGCTGTTCGTAGGCTCGCCTTGACGTCCTCTCTTTACGTGTACGCCTTCTCTCCGCCGACCTGCGAATCCCAATACGTCGTAGGATCGGTGAAGAATTCACCCTGCCTGCAGAGGTTGCGCATCGCTTCTTCATTGACCTTGATGCCCAGGCCCGGCCCCGTCGGAACGGGGATGTGGCCCTGAACCACGAGGTCCCCTTTGTCGGTTAGTTCTTTGTGCCAGGCTGGCTGCGGCTGGTGCCATTCCATGGCGAGGAAGTTTTCGCAGGCGGCTATCGCGTGCGCGCCGGCCGCGTAGCCGATCGGGGTAGCGTTACTGTGGACCATCATCCCCACCGAATACTTGGCCGCCATGTCGGAGGTCTTCTTCAATTCGAGACAGCCGCCGATCACAAGGTGATCCGGGTGGATGTAATCGACTGCACGCACCTGGCAAAGCGGCTCGAGCGATTCCACCAGGTAGGCGTCTTCGCCGGTCAAGGTGGACACCTTGACCGAATCGGTGATGAGTTTCCACTCCTGCACCCGGAACCACGGGACCATGTCTTCCAAAGTCGAGGGATTGACCCTCTCCAGCGCATTCGCCAGCTTGATGCAACTTTTCACGGTGAGGTGCCCGAAATGGTCGTGACCCATGGGAACGTCACCAGCGTCGCCCATGGCTTCCTTAATCGCAGCGACGTGGTCCGCTACGAGTTCACATCCCTTGTCGCTGATCTCTAATCCCTCATAGTAGTTCTCGGGAGGGAAATCCCCCGGTTCCCCGTAATAGTCTGCCGGAGCATAGATCGTGCCCGGCTTGCCTCGGAGGATGGGAGCTACGGGCAGGTCGTATTTGAGCATCGTAAACCCCGAGGCGACTCTCTCCTTATAATCGGCGGCGATGTCTGCGATGGAGTTCGATTTCGGGTCACCCTCGCTGTACATGCGGACCTTGTCGCGAAATTTCCCGCCAAGCATCTGATAGATCGGCACGCCATAAGCCTGGCCGGCCAGATCCCACAACGCGTTCTCAATCGCGTTGACACCGCTCCCCTGACGGTTATATCCGCCGTGCATCTTGATCTTGCGGAAGATTCTGTCGACGTTGCAGGGATTCTCGCCTAGCAGTCGGCCCTTATGCATCAGCACGTAGTTCGGCTGGGGGCCGTCCCCGATCGTCTGGCCGTAACCCGAAATTCCCTGATTGGTATCGATTCGGACGACGATCGTGCCGCCAGAGGCCGCTCCCGCGCCGGGAGTCGCAGGAGGCATCGGTCCCCTGGGGGGGCCGCTACGGCCGGGGCCCCCCACGCCGCCGGAACCGCCCACGCTGCTCGGGCCGCCATTGCCCTCCCGGACTGCATGGCCTCCTGGCCCTCTCAGAACGGCGATGCGCATGTCCGTGATCTTCAAGTCCGACGCAATCGAATTCCGGTTGACATTCTGCGGATACGCTTCCAGGTCGGCCCAGAGGCCAAGCCCCGCGGCTGCCGCGCCCATGCTCAGAAACGAACGCCGCCCAATTTTTGTAGACATTATTCTCCTTTTCGCCACCAAGACCGACTCGCGTCTAGAACCGATTCATTGTATTCGAACTTAGTATACGAGCTTAAATTTCGAAGCAGATGCTCGCCCGCCCGCAGGTTCACATTGTGGACCATCCGTCTGCATTTTCGAGCAACCGGCCCCACTTCGAGATTCTCTGACCGTCACCGGCGAACACGATTGCTTCGGGCGGGCCCGGTGGAACGTACACCGTGACCTGCCGTCCGCCGTCGTACTCGAACGTCTCGGTGACAAACTCTCCAGAGACTGCGCCGCTGGGCTTGGAGGCCGCTTCGCCGGACTCACTTGGCTTGCGGTTGACGGGATTGTGTGCTCGCTTCTTCATGGCATTGCCTTCATTTATAAGGTTTCGAGAATCGACACCTCGCGCATGCTTGCTTCGCCATGTTTGGAAGGCTCGATGCGCAGCGTCTTCAGTTCCCACGGAGTCAAAGAGATATCAACGCTTAAACGAAGCAGCGCGGATTCAACGTGCGCGACCGTTTGTCTTCCTGAACGTTCCTGGACCCGAAGGATCATCGCGGTTGAAGAGTCTTCGGCCTGTTTGATGGCCAGAACCGAAACCGTGTTCGGAGCGACCGCCAGGAAAGAGTTATCCCAGCCTTCGCTTCCCCCGTGTCTTGAATCCATCACATACTCTGCCGGCGACTGCAGCTCATTGGCGAGCCGGTCCAGATGGAGATCAGCGCAGGCGCCAGGCCGCCCAACAAGCCAGAAGATTCGCTCCTGGCGACCCTGGTCCTGCCACGCATCAAGGCTGTCCGGGTCGACCCTGCTTGGATTGTGCCTCGCATAGGGCGCGGAACGAATCAGGATGGTTCGCAACAGGCCGTCGAGGCAATCATAGCTATAGGTCGAATTGTTCAGGAGCGCCACTGTGTAATCGTCACCGTTCTGTTTACCCTGCACGGCCACCCAATCCTGGTAGGGCTCTTCGTTTCCATTCGTGGCTTTTTCCGTAATGGCGCCAGGGACCGCGGCGAAGACCTTTGCGCCTGTGAGGGCAGTTGGAATTTCCAGTTTCAAGATCTGTTCATGCTGCCGCCAATCGATGACAAAGTGCAGCTTGACGATGTCCGATCCGGGAAAGGTGGAGATATCGACGGCAATTTCCGATTGCTGCCAACGGAGCTTCTGGCGCGTAACTCTGAGCACGGGCCCATCTTCGACTACTTTCGATGAGACCAGCTCGGGACGGCCCATCTCCTGCCGGAATTGATCGATTCCGTGCGACCACGTATCACTGGAATCGGCGATCACGACTAATCCAATCTGTGACCCAAGCAGCTCGGTGCCATTCGATGCTTTGAGTGAAGAAATGCCAAATGCTTTTTCCGGCACCGTGATGGAAGAGCCGTATGCCGGCGAGGGCGGGGCAGCGTCAAAGCCTTCAGAGAATACGCGATATCCAAACGCAGGAAGGTCGACCCACGCAGCCAAACGGGTGAAGAACGTGGTCATGCTCTCCGAGGGCCGCACCTGAACCGGTATCTTGCTGCCATCCTGCGCTTTCAGGCAGGTAATCGGCGACTCTCGTCGTCCGGGAATATATTGCAGATACGCCTTACGCTGCCAGGGCATGGTGTTGAACGCGAAGACCAGGCCGCCTTCCGCAGCGCCGGTATTGACCCGCCTGGCTAACGATTGCAACGCTTCTATCTTGCCAGCCGTGGCTGTTTGGCAAGCGGTGCCCAGCCCGTCACGCGCATCCTCATAGTCGGAGTACAAGGCTGTGCCCGCAAGCAGGTCGTGAAACTGGTTGAATAAAATATTCCACCACGCATCGCTGAACGCGCCCTGCGGATATTTGCGTCCCAGCGTCGCACAGGTTAACCAGGAAAGGCTCTCGACCTGTATCATGGCGCGCTCCGCCCGGCGGTTCTGGTATTTCTCCTCTCCACAGGCCGAATAGCAACCGCGGGAATGGTGCTGCAAATCTCCAGTGATGACCGGGAGATTCGCCATGGCGGGCGAAGCCTGGACAGCCTCAAAGAATTCACCGGTCGTGCTCCAGCGAAGTTCCGGCAGGGTAGTGTCGTTTCGCATCTGCAGCACCTGCTGAATCTGCGCCCTGGTCACGGCGCCGCCGTGGTCGCCGACGCCGAGAAACAAAGCTCCATCGGAGAATCCCGACGCAAAACTATCCTTCGCAATGGTTGGGATGCGCGCTGCGGGACTGTCGTAGGAGCCGAGTATCCGCAGCGTGAGCACGCGCGAGCCATCTGGTCCCTGCCACCAAAAGAGCAATGGCAACTTCTTGTCGGGGTCCTGCTCCTGGTCCTGAGGCCGCATGAACACGTAGTAGTGGTAGCCCGACTGTTTCAGGAGGGTAGGCAGGCCGGCGGCGTGGCCGAAGGAATCCGGATTGAAACCGATCGTTACATCGACGCCCAGCGCCTGTTTGCAGTAAGCCTTTCCATAGAGAGCGTGCCGGGCAAAACTCTCCGTCGCCGGAATGTTGCAGTCGGGCTCAACCGGCCAGCCGCCCACAACTTCCCATCTACCCTCACTGATACGCTGCCGAATTTCCTGGAACATCGCTGGATCAGATTTCTGTATCCAGCGATAGTGCATAGAAGAGGAATGAGCGTAGCGAAAGCCCGGTGTCTCATTGATTCTATCGAGCGCGCTACGCGCCGTCGTCAACACCAGGTTAGAGCTGTCTCTCCAGGGCCACAACCAGGCAGCATCCACATGCGAATAGCCAATGATATGTAGAACCTTTCGCGGTGACTGGCCGGGCACATCCTGGCCAGGAATTGCCCGGCCACTCAGCGTCCCCAGTACGGCAGCAGTGCCGGCCATAAATTTTCTTCGAGTTATTTCCTTTGCGTTCATTGTTCTTTCGCCCCGTTCTCAAGCCAGAACCAGTACTCTCTGCACTGTCTTATTGTTATCGATAGAAGCAGCGTCGCAATGATTCGCAAGGTTACCCCCGTGACCGTGAGTCGATACTGTGCCTCAGCCAATGAGCGTGTCCAATTCCGCAAAACTCGCAGTGCCCTCCATGGGACCTTTTGAGGTCACGGCTATTGCACCGCTGGCGCAAGCATAGCGCAGCGAGTGGTCGATCGCTTTGCCTTCTTCGCGGCACGCCGCGTACGTGGCGCAGAAGCAGTCGCCGGCGCCGGTGGGGTCGACCTCGCGGACCGCGAACGCCGGTACGTCCAGCCGGCACGACCGGTCGTAATAGGTGCAGCCGGCGCTGCCGTGCTTCACGACGATCTCTCGAATTCCGAGGGCGAGTAGCGGCTCGATGGCCTCGGCTTCCGTTTGGGCATCCACGAGCAGGGCCACCTCGTCGCCGCTCGGCAGGAACACGTCGGTCTGTTCGAGGATCGATCGCATCGCTTCCCGAATGCCCGCGCTTCTGAGTATCTCCGGCCGGATGTTCGGGTCAAAGGAGATTACCCCGCCTCGGCGCTTCACCATGCCGATCGCCTTGCGGACGGCTGCGGTGATTCCCGGAGAGAACAGTGATGAACCCATGACGTGAAACCACGTGCAATCGGCGAGCATGGATTCGGTGATCGACGACGCTGAGACTCGGCCGGAAGCGCTATTAGCAATGTTGAAGATGAAGTGGCGCTCGCCCGTCTCCGTGTAGGTGACAAACGCGCTTCCGGTGACCGCGTCGGCAAGCACCGCGATAGCACTCGTGTCGACACCGTCCCGGCGCAGGCGGTCGATGTTCAGCCAGCCGAAATCATCGTCGCCTACGCAGCCGATGATCCCGGCCGGACGTCCGAGCCGGCCCACCTGGTCGATGAAGATGGCGGGAGCGCCGCTCGGGAAAGGCCCTAGCCAGGGCGCCCGGCGCACGGAAGCTCTGGCCGCGCTCGGTCGCCATGATTTCTACCAGGATCTCCCCGATTGTCATGATCCGGGCCATTCGACGGCTCCTTTCAGGGGCGGCCCTTGGTCTGCACGTCGATCGCGGCCGCGCACAGAATAACGTATTTCTGAGTTGCAGAATTATTTGCGGGGGAAAGGCGGACGGTCACGACCCTCGCAAAACCAGCACACGCAACTGTCATCCGCGGCCCCCATGTGACATGTTGTATTGTCGGCCACTCGAATTCTCAGCGCTAAGAGAGCACCAGAGATTGGGAACGCCGGAGACGCGGCGCTCCTGTACAGTTGTGTCGAGCCTGCTAAGAAGGAAAAATAGAGTGTCAAAACGCTGCCCCCACCTGGACAAAATTCTCGGTCTCAATCAGTCGATTTCGCGCCGTGACTTTCTCGAAGGAGCACTCGTCGCCTCGACCGGTTTGGCCGTCGCCTCGTCTCCCCTCGAACTCCTTGCGCAAGCAAATGCGCCCGCTACCGAAGCCTGGGCCGGGTACACGGGCGAGGGCGACTACAAACTCTCCGCCGGCAATAGCGAGCAGGTCGTGCACAATGCTCACGCGGTGCGTGACGGCGCGTATGATCAAATTCCTTCTCAAATCACGGATACCGGTGAGATCTACGATTGTGCCGTCGTCGGAGGAGGTCTTTCCGGGGTGTCTGCCGCCCTGCTTTTCCATCAAAGAACAGGGGCCACGCGCAACTGTATCGTGCTCGACAACGCGGCCATCTTCGGCGGCGTGGCCAAACGCAACGAGTTCGTAGTCGACGGGCATCGTCTCTATGCGGCCCAGGGATCCGTCCACTTCCAGCCTCCTTATCCGAACAGTTTCTTAAGCACAGTCTACGAATCGATGGGGTTGGATTGGAACGCATTCCGCTCCTACCAGGAGTGGCAGGGGCCTTCTCCGAAGATGTCTTTATCCAGGAGCATCTACGGCGAAGGCGCGATCGACGGCAAACCTGCGTTTGGCTTTTTCTTTGGCGCAAAGTTCGGCCATCGCCCGGGTATTTGGGTAAAGGATCCCTGGGGGAAAAATCTGGAGGGCACTCCATTCTCGGAAAAGACTCGTCAGGAATTGCTCGCCTTGCACCACAATCGGTCGATCGTGCCGCCCCTGATCTACGACTACCCCGGCGACGCGGTCTCCCGCCAGTTAGACAGCATGACCATCGAAGACTACCTGGTGCGCACCTATGGCGTGAGCCGCGAGACCATCCGCCTCGACAGGGCTGAAGTCGCCGATGGATTCGGTCTCGGCCCTGACGTGTTGTCGGCCTTTCTGATTTACGAATGGGAGAAAACCGTTCCTACCGTCGACAACAGTATGGAGACGGGCATCCAGATGTTTCCGGGAGGAAACTCGGGCATGATGCGGCTGATGGTGAAAACGCTCATCCCGGCAGCCTTCGACGGTCCGCGGACCATGGAGGCGGTTTGGAAGAACCCAATCAACTTCGGCGCGTTGGATGTACCAGGTCAGCCTGTCCGGTTGCGGCTCAACTCCACCGTTGTGCGGGTCGAGCATATGGGAGAGCCGAATAAGTCGGAGTTTGTTTCCATCGTTTACGTGAAGGATGGCCGCCCGCAACGAATCAAGGCCAGGACGGTCGTGATGGCCGGCGGGGGATGGATGACGAAACACGTGGTGCGCGATCTGGACGAAACGCGGCGTAACGCGTATGCGCAGTTTCATTATTCGCCCTACCTGCTTGCCAACGTCGCGGTTCGCAACTGGCGGTTCCTCTATGATCTTGGCCTCGCCAGCGGGCGCTGGTTCGAGGGGTTCGGCGGCTACGTCAATGTAGCTAAGGGTGCGAAGTTTGGCGTGGATACGCCCGTCGTCGGCCCCGATCTTCCCGCGGTGCTTAACCTCGAGGTGGGCTTTGCAAAACCTGGGCTTCCGTTGGCCAGCCAGGGTAGCCTGGGCCGTGCGGAATTGCTCTCGACCCCCTTCACGGAATACGAAAAGCAAATACGCGAGCAGTTGATGGACATGTTCGGGGCTTCGGGCTTCGACGCCAAGCGCGATATTGCGGGAATCGTTCTAAACCGGTGGGGACATGCGTTTATTAATCCCCAGCCGGGGTTCTTCTTCGGCCTGAACGGAAATCCTGCTCCTCGTCAGGCCCTCCGCGATGGGCCGTCCGGAAGAATCGCGTTCGCGCATTCGGATCTTTCCGGTGCCATGGATCATCGCAACGCGTTCATCGAAAGCAACCGCGCGGTCAGCCAATTGTTAGACCGCGTGCTGGTTTAGGCGAGCGGGACGAAACGTACCCAAATGGATGAAGGACTGGACGATACGGAATGAGTCATCCTGGCGAATTCTGAAGTTCACTTCGATATTGACCTCAACCGGGACGGGCTTGCCTGTTCACTGGCCGCTTACCCCCAAGGAGTTCGATGATCGGTTTCGGTCAAAATCAGACTTGTCCAACTTAGCTTTTTGAGAATGGAACGGTTGTCTCTGGGAGCAGACTTCATCGAGGCCCGGGGGGCCGTCCGCTATTCGACCGTTGCCGCTGTAACCAGAAACAGGGTTGGAACATCACAACGGACCCATTATGCCCGTGAACCTGTTTTGAAATCCTTCCAGGCAGTGTTGCTGCTAGAACCGCAGAACGGGCCCCACTGCCGAACTCCAGGTGCTCCTGTTTGTGTACTCCTGCTTTGACAGCCAGCTGAGGTAAGGGGGACTCCCGATTTCCACCTCGTGTCCGCCCGAAGTGCCAGTACGAACGATGGTATCTCCGATCGAAAAGCGCATCGAGAGCAGAGGGGTGAGCTTGATGTCGTTCGATAGTGCCAGCGTGATGGCGCCATTCTCGACGCTTTTTGGCTGCTTTGAATCGATATAGCTCGTCTCCTCGGATCGTAGGGGCCGAGCTACTTGTGTGATCAGGAATCCAGGGCGTACGGCAAACGAAAGGCTATTGTGAGGTGTTTCGTACGTAAACCGTAGTCCGAAGCCAACGCTGATCGTCGATCCGATAAAGGTAGAATTTTTCACCGCCGGGTTTGGCTGGTTTTCTATGGCGATGCTCACACTCACCCATCGCGCGAGGCCGTAATCCAGTGCAATCCCGAGCCCCGGATTTTGCACGCAAAGAGTACAAGAGCGCGATGCCGTACCGAACGGCATGGAACGGAAATAGGGAGCAATCGAAACCCGGCGGAACTCTTGTGCGGCCGCGGCTTCCTCATCCGACGGCAGAAAGTGCACCCCGAGCGATCGTTCCATATCTGCGCTCTGCTGCCAATCGCGGTACCAGGGAGGTTTGAAGCGGACCGCGTTCGCCATCGTCCTGCTTGGGTTCAGTGCACCCCGTATGATGTTTGGCACCAGCCGGGCGCGGTTGTCCCCCTGGATGCGGTCGCTAACAAATCGATCCAGGGTATCTTCCCCAAGCATCCATAACGTACCAGCCGTGGGCGTGACAATGAAATCGACCCATCCGGTGTTGTTCGTGTAATGCTTGAAAGTGCCGGGTTCTGTGCAACGAGTCTTGCAATGGATGGGGTAGGTCCAACCTCCCTCGTTGCCAATGCCTGCTTCTCCCAGAGGGCTGATCTCCGAATGGGTGCTGTAAACCGCGGCCCATAAGAATGCCTTGAATCGACTCTCCCAGTATTCGCGGTTTGCGCCGATCTCCAGCTCGCGGCCTTTCGGATCATTCTGTATCTCAATAAATCCGCTTACAGCGCCCTGCATCGGGTGCCCGATGTAGTTCACCAGAAAATCATCGCCGTCATTCCATCGCCTCATATTGAACCGCCGTAGCGAGGCAGCGTAGTCGTGCCAAAACGGCTTGTTTGCCAGCAGGTTACGAATCTGGTCATCGCTTGCGGCGCGGAAGCCATTCTCAATGACGTTAAAAAACAGCGATTGCGCTAACAGTCCTCCCCAGTGGTAGTGTTTTGATTTTGTGTAATCATCAGTGCCCGCGTCGAGAGTAAGCGCTTCCCTCGTTCCCGATTCCTGCCGATGCGGCGCAAGATGCCGAAACATGGCCCAGGCGGCCCCGACATTCATGCCTTCGAATCTCAACCCGAAATCGGAAACCTGCGTTCTGTCCAGTCCATTGTCTTCATCTGACTTGAACAGATCGAAGTCAATCGATTCATGATGTGGATCCAGATGTCGTATTGCGATGAGCGGCTGCATTGGGAAAACTGCACTCGGGGGAGGCGCAGCTTCATGTACTAAATCCAGAGTCGCGACTTCATCTATGAGAGGTGGCATCACTCCACTTCGTCGATACTCCGCCGGGCGTTCAAAGGAACTGCACTTGTCGGTGCTCGAAGGCATGCAGATGTGGTATTCCCGGTCGTGCATGCCGGGAACATCAAAATTCCAATCGCCGGCGAAGGCAAGCATCTCTGTATCCGGGCTTTCCTCTGCAGACCGTTTCACTGCTAAACAAGTGCTCTCCTGCATCCCTGGTCCGCTCCTTGCAGGGCCTATGCGGGCCAGGTGATCGGATCGGGAACCATCGGTGCCCCCTTCAACGCCCATGGTCGTTAGTTCACCTCTCGAGGCAGAAGGTGTTGTGCTATCCGCTGGCCACGCGTGCGCGGAACTTGCGGGCAGAGCAGTCAGGATAAAAGCAAGCAACAGTCGCTCCGGACGCAGTCGGTTCATGGGTCATTTCCTCAAATGCTCGTCGTTGAATCGTGGTCGGTCTTGCTCGCGTTGTCTGCACCGCGGAAATCATTTCTCGAATTAAAGTGCACCACTATGTCAGGCCGTTTGAAACTGTCACTTGTGACAGAAGCGGGCGCGCATGGGGGTCGCCTGATTGGAAGAGCCCAGACTCTGGCCGCATACCGAACGGCGCAGACTGCCAGTTGTCGCTGGATGGGTTTTTCCCGGGTTGTAGACGACAAATAAACCTGTCACTGATCGTTATTCAACCCTCGGGCGAGAAGGGGTTCTGCTCTCCGGTGCTCTACAGCGCGCCATTTACAGCAAGCAGATCGGATCGTCAAATCTGCAGATGGCGCTGAACGACGCACCTTTGGGTGCCTCATCCTGTTACGCGGTGATGTCGTTTACCCAGAAAAACGTTAGAAGACGATCTTGATCGCTTCGGTAACCAACTGTTCGAGCGGCATGAGTGTCAGCAATAAAGGGACCATGGGGACAATAGTGGCGACTAGGAGCCGGAAGACAACGTCAGTTGCGAAGGGTACGACTCGCATTTCACGAACAACTGCAAAGCTGTTACCCAAGTCAGCGAGTGACTGTATATCGCTGCTTCCTAATAGCTGCTCGTCGTCGACTTTCCTTCGCAGCCATTTTTGATCAAAGTCCATCACGTACTCGCTGGCCAAGGTGCCATACTCCGCAAGACCTTCGCGCTTGGCGCGCTCAAGTTGTGGTGTGAACACCAGCAGCGGACCAAGAATTGCCGCCACAAAGCAGCAAACGAAGCCAACAACGGTTAGTTTGAAGGAAAGCAGCGACTGCCCCTTGTAGAAGATGCGGTTGGCGATCTGGCCTGCAAGCAACGCCCCTTGTGCGAACAAAAATGGAGTAAAGGCAATGCTGGATCCACCCACGAAGCCGAGTCCACCGGCCCGATCGGGATGTGCAGGCAGCAGGCGCAACCTCAGGCACGAAACCCGAAGCAAGAACCAGAACCAGATCAGCATCCGCATATACCATCGCAGCAGGATGAATTGGAAGACGGGCACGCTGACAAATGCAAACCAAAACCCCGCCCTCGTCAGGTGCATCTGGCCGCCTTGGGGTGAGGCGTACCAGCTTGCAACATCGAGAGCAACCTCAGTCTGCCAGATCCAAATGCCACCAGTGAACACAAGGAGGAGCAGTGCAATCTCGGCGATGACTGAGTTCCGCATCCGCATCGCGGAGTCAACCATCGCGTACAACTTTGGCAGGTCTTCCGGGCTGACGATACGGCGTTCGATAAAGCGCTTTACGACCGGACGAAGGCGGCGATGAACGGCGATTTCGGCCAGAATCAACACCGGCAGCGAGATCAGAAACCGTACCTGGGTCTCGATATCACGGAGAAACGAGAACTGCGCTCCGCCGAATAGGTGACCTTCCACCAAGGACAAGACCGCCAGCGGCACCCAACACAATAGCCAGAAAAAAATGATCCGGCGGCGCAACAACTCGAGGGCTGGACCTGTCAGATGCGTTCGCCTGAACATCTGAAACAGTGGGCCGCCCAATACCAAAGAGAAATCGGGCGGTTCTTGCAGCAGTGCCTGTACATCCATATACACCTTCACTTTCAAGACCGCGTGGCTGCAAAACTTGAAGCGCTTAGGGTCGCATCCAATATGCAAATCAGAGATGTATCGCATCGCGTTCACGATGAGCGCGAACCGGGAGTCATGTGACGAGAAGGCGTTTCTCGGGAGGTAAGACCCCCACTTGTTCTGCTGCAAGGCTCTGACTGGCAAGGGTTTTAACCGACGCCATTCCATTCGAGGGGCGGATCGAAGGCTTCGCCTACAGGTCCTACGCCTATCACGATCTTGCGGATGGTACCGCTGAACTTATTGTCATACGTCTCGTAATCGTGCGTTACAGGCGTCAGGTCGTCCATACCTACGTCCGCTGGCTCGGTGCCGATGACGAACGGGATGGTGCGATCGATACGGCCTGAGGTCACCTGTTCGCCGTTGACGAAAAAGTCGCCTCTCCCGCCTGCGCCTGGCTTCTTCCCGCCATCGTAGATGAACTCCCATCGGAGCGTGACCTCGCCAGCCGGGAGCGGCTTGGGGCCGGTCACTTCGTAGGTCTCACGACCGAACCAGTTGTAGGCGAATTTCGGTTGGCCCTTTTTCACATATAGACTCCATCCGCCGGTGTGTCCGCCGTGCGCGATAATCACGCCCTCGGCCCCACCCTTGGGAATATCCAGCTCAGCAGTAATGGTGTAGGAGCGGTTCTTCATGTTGATGAACGCGTTTTCTGACAGCCCGATCATGCCTTCGTAGAGCGTCAATGACGTTCGCCCGCCCATGAGGTCGGGGCGTCCGGCGATGGAAGCATTGAAACGCTCGAAAACGCGATCGTCGAGCGGCAGGACGTTGTATTTCACAGCTTCCGTCATGAAGAGCGCCTTGAGAACCTCGACTTTTTCGGGATACCTGGTAGCGAGGTCGTTCGTCAGGCTGAAATCTTCCTCGGTGTTGTACAGTTCCCAGATGTCGTTCTCGAAGGTGGCGCGGGGCGCGGCTTCCCAGAATGCCTTGTGCAGGGTGGTCGCATACCAGCCGTCGTGGTAGATGCCGCGGTTGCCGCCGTATTCAAAATACTGCGTAGTATGACGGGACTTCGCCTTGGCGTCATTGAACGTGTAGAGCAGACTGGCGCCCTCGATAGGCTTCTGGATCATGCCGTTCACGACCTTCGGCTCCGGCAGCCCGGCGGCTTCCAGCACCGTCGGGGCCAGATCAATTACGTGTTGAAACTGGCTGCGAATCTCACCCTTCGCGCTGATTCGCTTGGGCCAGTGGATGACCGTGGCGTTGCGGGTCGCGGAAAAGGTTGCATGCCCTTGTCCGCCGACCATCGGCGTGCAGCTCGCCTGGCCCCACGCCATGGCGTAATGCCCGCTCGCTTGGGGTCCACCCAAGTCGTCAACGTGCTGCAGTAGGTTCTCCATGGTTTCGGGCACGCCGTTAAACGAGGCCAACTGGTTGAATGACCCGATCGGACCACCGAAGGGCGACCCGCCATTGTCGCCAGCAACCCAGGCGATCAAGGTGTTGTCCAATTCCCCGAGGTCCTCAATGGCCTGCACCAGCCGACCGATCTCATAGTCGGTGTGCTCGGCCATGCCCGCATATACCTCCATCTCTCGAGCGAGAACCTGCTGCTCTTCCGGCGTGAAGGAATTCCAGGGCTTCACCACTTCGGGCATGGCGGCGAGCTTGGTATTTGGGGGGACTATGCCGACCCTGATCTGCCGGGCCAGCGTCTCCTCGCGGAGCTTGTCCCAGCCCAGATCGAACTTCCCCTTGTACTTGTCGATCCATTGCTTGGGCACATGATGCGGATCGTGCGTGCCAGCCGCCCCGTAGTAAATGAAGAACGGTTTGTCCGGTGTGAGCGACTGCTGGGTGCGGACCCAGACGATGGCCTTGTCGGTGATGTCGGTGCTGACGTGGTAATCCGGATTGCGGGGCGTCGGGATGCGGGTCACGCCATCGTACAGGGCCGGGGAGTAAAGGTCGGACTCGCCCTGAAGAAACCCGTAGAACTTGTCGAAGCCAGAGTGCGCTGGCCAGCGGTCCATCGGCCCGGAGATACTCAATTCCCACGGCGGCAGCTCATGGCATTTACCGAACATGGCGGTGCCGTAGCCGTTGAGCCGCAGTATTTCGGCCAGCGGGGCAATAGACTGGGGACGCACACAGTTCATGCCGGGAAACGCAGTGCCCATCTCGGCCACGCCACCCATGTTTGCGCTGTGCGAGTTGCGGCCGGTGAGCAGGGCCGCCCGCGTCGGCGAGCAGACAGGCGCGGTGTGGAAGTTGTTGTAGCGCAAGCCGCCTTTGGCGAGGCGATTCAAGGCCGCCATGTTGACCGGACCGCCAAAGCAGGCCGGGTCGGCAAACCCCATGTTGTCGATCAGGATGAAGACGACGTTGGGTGCTCCCGCCCCTTTGGGTGGTTTCAACTCGAAGCGCGCCGGCGGCGTAGCCTTGCGTGCGTCGATTTCAGTAATCGCCGGATTCTGTGGCTCGGGAAGCGGCAGAATCGTGCGGTCTGAAGCCTTGTCGGACGTGTCACCCATAATCGACACAACATTCGGATATTTCCAGTCACTCATATTGTTCTCCTAAGTTGCTTTCGAGTACTCTTGTTCACTCGCCATTTTCATTTCTCCATTCACCGGTACATGCTTCTTTTCATCCGCTGGGAGCGAGTTATCCAATTGGACTCATGTCCCTCCGGGGCAGTGGGCCCGAACCGGACATTTGCTGATGTGTCAGGGCGGTCAATTCCGCTTAGGCTAAGGCAGAATCACCAAGTCGGGCTTGCTGCCACCACTCATGCCGTAAACAGCCCCAGAGTAAAATGCTCCTACGTCATACTTGTAGCAACCGGGGTTCTGTGCCTTCACGGTTATCGGCTTGCTTCCGCCGCCGATGATGGGGTCATCGGGAGTGAACGGCGAATCCGTCCCGAATGAAATCGAGAACCCGGTGTTCTTACTCGAGGACATCCATACGACCGCAGTACCTGCTTTTACGCAGAAGAACTGATTGCCTTCCGCCTTCGGAATTCCCGGCTTGACGCTTGCGCCACTCCCGGATTTCCGGATGTCGATGGTACACGGCGTGGATGTGGATCCGCATGTGTTAGCGGAGTTACACATATCCGCCGGATTCGGTTCATCGCAGACGTACTTGCTCTTGGCATTCGCCGATGTCCCGCCCAACATCATGACAGTCGTTACCAGCGCGACACTGCAGGAGCGCAGTTGCATTCTCATGGTCAATACCTCACAGGAATCGTGGACCGCCCATTGTTCTGTTACGCGAAGTTAGATCACCTACACAGGCACGATCACTCCTTGGAACCAGCACCGTTCCAATCGATGACGTTGACCAGCTTCCAGGGATTTTTGCGAAGCTCAAATTGAAGCTGACCCTGTTTGTTGATGATCAGCTGGGCGGCAGGATAGAGGACTCCGGAATTCTTGCTCTTGTCGGAATCGTTTAAGTCGAATTCGCCGGCAGTCAAATCGTAGGCCATGCTTGGACCGGAGTTATAGGCTTCACCAAATCGGATCTGGCGGTTGGCGGCGAAGCGAATTTTGCGGCCGGTTGGGGAGGGAATCAGGGCAATGTAACTCACGTCGTAGCCAAGTGTGCCGGTGATGGCAATGCGGCCCACAGCGTTCATCTTGGCGAGCGCATCGACCAAACCTTTACTCTGGCCCTTCTTAAACGCATCGACGAGGATCCGTCTGTCTTGCGGCGAAGAGTAGCGGTAGATGGTCACCTTCACACTGACATTCTTACCCAGCTGCGTGCTAGTGCCCATCGCGGTGGCGTCAATTGTCTCGGTTTTTTTGTCATCGTCGGAAGTGGCAGGGGTGACCACCGCCAGCAGCAATGTAGCGAGCAGAAGGCTACTGTAGCAGAAGCTGCGAGCGGCTGAGTTGCTCGTCTTGGTATCTGAAATTGTAGCGTCGAGCGAAAGCGGAATGATCCGGGGTCTCGTCATCTTAAAACCACAATTGGGGAAAATATCGGTCCGCGTAGGCTTCCGAATATTCGACAGTAGACTCATTTTTGTCCCATCCTTCTGCGTAGTTATTTGACCGAATAGCCACGTGCATCCATGCAGGCCGAGAAGCCCCGTTTGAAGGTGCTCATTCGTTGGTTGTAAGCCGCCTTGTTCTGTCCGTAGGCCTGTTGCTGCTGGGAAACGGCGGCTTGGGCACCCGTTTCCTTAGCCGCTTCATTCGCCTGGCGCTGTTGCCTCCCGCCTCTGACGGTGCCGACTGTCGCACCGATTGCGGCGCCCCTGCCTGCGTTCCCCGTAATTGCACCAATCGCAGCTCCGCCTGCTGCGCCTCTTGCGGCACTTCGCACACGCCCACCCCGAGCCTGCTGCGCTTGTGCCGCGCCCTGCTGCGCAGCCGCGTTCACATCGGCGGAACTGGGAGCCTTCGGTGCAGAGGTTTGGGGATCTATTCCCGTCTGCTGTTGAACTGAGTTGTAGCAGTCGGATTCGTCGATCAACTGTTGATCATGGGCTTGATTGGCCTTGGGATAGACGAACATTCCGATCGTTTGGGCCGCTGAGAACGTAGGCACGGGCATTGTGGGCGCCGGTGGAGCTGTACTGACGGGGGCGGTAGTGGGCTGCGACGCGGGCGCGCGCGTGGGCTGCGGCGCGGGTTCCGTCGTTTTGCAACCGTCGGCCAAAAGCAAAATCAGCGGCACCGCACAGATGAGTGGCCACTGGCAGATCCGGCGTATCAGAATTACTCCTTCATTCCGGGTCGTGCGTTCAAGGC
Organism: uncultured Acidobacteriaceae bacterium; assembly: GCA_963750415.1. Classification (GTDB taxonomy): domain Bacteria; phylum Acidobacteriota; class Terriglobia; order Terriglobales; family Acidobacteriaceae; genus PALSA-350. The sequence continues at coordinate 275,212 of CAVVQX010000010.1, read as the reverse complement.
TGCTTTTCGCCATATCGATCTCCTGTTCACTTGCTGCGGTTTGAGCAGCACTTCCTACTCTTCCAAGTTAAAAATAGCGTGCGTTCCGTAGTTCGGAAACTGTCAGAACTTATGATCAGCCCATAGCAAAAATGACTAGAGCATCATGCTAATACCAGGCAATGAAGTCAGTTATTGTGAATTCATAGGCGCGCGGTTGGGATCTTCGTGAAGGCGAAATTCGGACCGGTCGAACTCGCAGGTGCCGTGGATGATTATGGCCGCGGTTGGCTCTTCCTCCGGATTGGCCGGATATTCTAGCGTGCTGCGCAGCGGTTTGCGCGAATGATTCGTACGGGGTTGACGAGTCAAATGTGGTGCGTGGAGACCTGAGGCGCTATGAAATTCGCGCTACTATTTTCAGCTTGACTCTTATGGCTCGCCGCTGGTCGCTCGGAGGCTCATCGCTCCGGGAACGGTGAAACGAAATCGCGGCCTTCTAACGCTTCCTTGATGGCAGGTACTAAGTCTGTTTTCAAGCGCGCCTTCACCACGTAGCCCAGCGCGCCTGCGCGCTTTGCTGCGGCAAGGATGTCGTTATCTTGATGAACAGTGAGAAAGACGATTGGGGTTTTCGAACCACTCTTTCGCATCTGTTTGGCTGCATCGATCCCACTCATCACGGGCATTGAGATGTCCAGAACCACAACGTCCGGGTGGAGTGTCTTCTCGGCCTCCACCGCGGCCCTGCCATCACAGGCCGTCCCGACGACTGTGAATTGTGATTCAAGAATCGGAACGAGTGACGCAAGGACAGCCAAATGATCGTCGGCGACCAGTATTCGAGTGGGCCGCTTCTCCACCTCACTCGTTCGCCTACTCGGTTTCACCGTGAGATCCCATCTGCGCCAACCCAAGGCAATGAGTCGGATGTTATAAGGCTAAGCGGGGTTTGGCTATTGGTAGAAAGTAGCGAGTGGCTATTGGTAGAAATAACGATATAGCACGTAGGTTTAAGGAGGCATCTACAACGTAACGATTCGATGCTTCACGGCGTAGCGGTAGAGTTCTGCATTAGTCTTAACCTCCAACAAGTCCATAACGTGGTACTTGTGAGCAGCGACCGTTCGGAGGCTGATGGTCAGAATGTCTGCAATCTCCTTCATCGATCGGCCCTCGGCTAAAAGCTGGACCACCTCGCGCTGGCGGGGAGTGAGGCCACGAGCTTCTTCGGAGTTAACAGCACCCCGTTCGAGCATGGCGGCGACCGCACCGCTTGTGATTCGCGGTGACAGGTAAGATGCCCCTTTCAGGACTTCCTCAATGGCATGCAGCAGTTCCTTGGGAGCGGAATGCTTCAGCAGGTAACCCGTAGCACCCGCGCGAAAGGCTTCGGCAACCAGGCTGCTCTCCTCGTTCATTGTGAGAACGATCACTTTCATTTTGGGCAAAAGCCGCCTGATCTGCCTCGTAGCGTCCAACCCGTTGAGCTGCGGCATGCCGATGTCCACGATGATCAAATCGGGCTTCAATGTCTCAGCCGCATCGAGCAAAGACCTGCCATCACTCACCGTGCCAACCACATCGTAGACGCTGCCCAGCATGCCCTTGAGCGCTTCGGCTACAAGGACGTGGTCATCTGCGAGCAAAATGCGTGGTTTTTTCATTGTCGATCCTTCCATCAAACCCCTCTCAGGGATGGTGATTCTACATGTTTGCGTACGCTACGGGCACTTCGACCACGATTTCGGTGCCTTCCATCGCACGGGAACAGACCGCTATAGTACCCCCCAGGAGGCGCAGACGCTCGCGCATACTCGCTAGCCCTAAACCTCCCCGAGCTGCCTTGGCACTGGTATCAAAACCCACGCCGGCGTCGACGATCCTTAAACGAATGTGGGAGGCTGTCCCAACCAACTCGACATGCGCCTGCTTCGCGCCGCTGTGCTTCACAATGTTGTTCAGAGCCTCTTGCACGATGCGAAACAAGCACAATTCCACGTCCGGTGCGATCTCTTCCGGCAGTTCCCGGTGGACGAACTCGATCCGAATGCGGTGTTGCTGCCCGGTCTCGTCGCAGAGACTTCTCGCCGCGGCCAGAAGACCCACGTGTTGCAGCTTGGAAGAGTGGAGTTGGTGCGAAAGTCGGTGAATGTCAGATGAGAGCTCGCTGATTCCGTCCCACATGCGGTGGAGAGGTTCACCGGCCGCTTTGTTCGAGCTAGGTAGGCTCTCGCTCACTTGCCCTAACTGCATCGCCAGGAGCGCCAAGCGCTGGCTGAAGTCGTCGTGCAATTCTCTGGCAATCCTGGCGCGTTCGTCCTCCTGAGCGCTGATCAACCGGCCGCTAAGTTCGAGAATACCCTGCTCGGCTCCTTTCCGGTCTGTGATATCTAAGCACGATCCCATAAAGCCGGCGAATTTCCCTGCAGGCGTGTGTCTGGGCACGCCGGTGTCGAACACCCAGCCATAATCCCCATTAGCCCGCCGTAAGCGGAACTCCATAGTGAATGGCCGGCGTCCATCACAGCTCGAGATATAGGTTCGTAAGCATTGCTCTAAGTCGTTAGGGTGGACACCTTTTGTCCATCCGTTGCCCAATTCCTGATCCAGACTCCTCCCTGTGAATGCCAACCACTGTCTGTTAAAGAAAGTACGCAACTTATCGACCCCTGACATCCAAATCATAACCGGTGCCGTGTCTGCCATCGTTTGGAACCGCTGTTGGCTCTCTTGCAGTCCGTCTTCAATCCGCTTGCGCACTAATGTGTTGGCAAATACCTCAGACGTGACCCGGAATTGTTGAATGACCCGATCGGGCCACCTACCCTCGTGGAAGGAAATGAATGCCAGACCACCAACCGTCAGGTGAGCGGCGCGCAGAGGCACGACTGCCATAAACTTGTAACTTTGTTCCAGCAGAAAGGTTTGCTCTTTAAGCGCATCGGCCGGTAAATCCTTAGGGGACCGTACCACGCAGTCTCTTCCTTGGAGCAAATTCGCTACAAGCCATGGAAATTCCTCCCGGCCGAAAGTATGCGGGCTGGAGGGGATTTCCACAAGGCTGGCTGAATGGCTTAAACCAAATTGACCGTCTGGTTCGATAGTCTCGAAGAGACTGACGCGATCCAGGTCAAGGAAACTTCTGAGCCTTTCCAACGCCTTCTCGATCTCAGCATGTATGCGTTCGGCCGGGACGTTCGCGAAAGTGGCGGACAAACTGGAGAGTAACGACTCGAAGCGGAGTTCGTAGTTAAGCGAGCTTTCGGCACGTCTGCGTCGTCGCATTTGCAACAGCAGGTAACCGATGAAGTAGGTTTGAATCAGTATGAAAGCCACACCACCGAGGATCCATTGTTTGTAGAGGTCCCACGGGGAGAGGACTGCGAACTGGATACTACTGCCACGAGGCAGCGCACTTTCACTTAGACCAAAGTGGCGAAGCTGGCGCCAATCGAAGATATAAGAGGAAATAGAGGTAATGGGAGGGATCTCGGCAGGTCGCTCGCCGCGGAGAATTCTTTGGCCAATTTCCCCAACCCGCGTGCCCTGCGCCTCGAAGTTTACGACAGAACCGCCGACGATTCCGAGGCCAATGAAACCACTCGATAGACCGTAGGTTGGCACTGGAGAGGCAGCGGAAAGAGAGGGAACCAAATCCCTGGGAATGTACGGGCGACCGGCTCCGTCGAGTTGGATGCTAATGTAAAGAACGATCGTATCTTTGGGCAGATTGGCGAGTCGTGAGCGCATTTCCTCGACCGAGATATCATCCCAATAATTAATCTCCCAATTGCTCCCAGCCGGAGGGGGCGTGTTTCGAAGCCCCATTTCGAGATGGCGATCCCAGTCAGATGAGCCGACGAGTACTACGAGCCGACGGGCGTTTGGCTGCAATCGAGCTGCCGCGGAAAGCGTACCCTTGTAATCCGGCGACAACCAGACGGCTGTCGAATTAGGAGGTAAAGTCTCGTGAGACAGGCCGCCAGGTTCAATTGCACAGAAAATCGTCGGTATGTCTGGAAAAACGATCTGTGATAGTAAGCCAACTGCGACGATGAGATCGATTCTTCGGTTCCGATATTTGTTTTGATACCAGGCTATCTGCGCCGCCTGGAACTTCGGATCCGGGAAGAAAGAAGTATCCAGGTGCTCACTGTAGATCTCAATTTCCGGTTTGTTGCCAAGAACAGATCGTATACCGGTATCCAAAGCCCGTTCAGCCGGCATGCTCATTTCATCCGCATAGAGGAGGAGTACCCGTTTTGGCTCTTCGCTTCGAGGTGTTTCGGCTTGGAGGTCGACTGGGAGGGAACAAACAAAGGTCAGGAACAGTGAGATGAAAGGCATCAATCTCCGAAACCGAAGCGCAACCAGGGTGCTCGAGCTTTCAGGGATGCCACAATCGCTTATCACGATGATTCTCGCCTGGCTTGCTCAGCCTACAAATATTGCGTACCTTGCAGGGCGAGAACGCCGTTTTACCCTGTTGAGAAGGTTTAAGATCCGGAGGGTTTCGCACCAGACCTCATTCTGCTTGGCAGCGCACTTCCATGGCGAGAGGATGAAAGTGCTGCGCACCTGTTTTTCGCGCTAAACCGGCGGTCGTTATACCTCCAGGCTTAGCCATTCCTGGAAATTGCAAAGTCTTAATCCAGCCAGATCAATACTGGTTTATTGTGTCGCTCGGTTATCCGATGGGCCACAATACGTCTTAATGTCGCAAAGTAACGATTGCCCGGTCAACGGGTAATTTTGCCAGTTAACAAAGCCAGTTCTACTAGATAGGCCTCCCGCCCATCGAACGGACACTTCTTCTCTGGAATTGCCACCTCCGGCAGTGTGGGGTGGGTTGCGCGCCTCCCCCCGACGATGGCTGGTCATTTTGCCAGGGCACTCACGGTAGTTCTGACAATTGACGCTCCTACCGGCCTTTCATAGGATTCCCTCACAGGCAGAAGAGAGGAACGCTGCGATTTGCGATGACGCCGACTATCCAACTCGAAACGCCCGGCGTACAGCAAGCCTTCCACATCCTGGCCAAGCCGACAGGCTCGATCTGCAACTTGGATTGCAAATACTGCTACTTTCTCTCCAAGGAGATGCTGTATCCAGGAAGTCAGTTCCGGATGGCGGACGAGATGCTGGAAACCTATATCCGCCAGACCATCCAGAGTCACCATGGACCGGAAGTAGTCATTGCGTGGCAAGGAGGCGAACCTATCCTGATGGGCCTGGATTTCTTCCGGCGGTCGATAGCGTACGAGAAGAAATACTTGAAGCCGGGAAACACTCTGCAAAACACACTGCAGACAAACGGCACGCTGCTGGACGATGAGTGGTGCGAATTCTTCCGTGAAAACCAATTTCTGATAGGCATTAGTATTGATGGGCCACGCGAAATGCATGATCTCTACCGCGTGGACAAAGGGGGCCAACCCACATTTGACAAGGTCCTGCGAGCTGCGCGCCTGATGCAGAAGCATGGAGTTGAATTCAATGTGCTGACGACGGTACATCCGGGCAATGGCGGTCATGCGCTGGAGGTTTACCGTTTCTTGCGTGATGAAGTAAGAACGCACTTCATCCAGTTGATTCCTATTGTCGAGCGGGCGACGCCGGAACTCCTGTCGCTCGCAAACCTGGGTTGGGGCCCGCGCCATCCGCGTCCCCTGTATACGCTCGACGGTGATCTGGTGACCGGGCGCTCGATTAAGCCCGAACAATGGGGTGAGTTTCTCATTCAGGTTTTTGACGAATGGGTGCACCGCGACGTCGGCACCGTATTTGTGAATATGTTTGACGCCGCGCTGGCATCGTGGGTCGGACTTCCGCCGGCACTCTGTGTCTTTTTAGAAACCTGCGGACAGGCTATGGCGCTGGAGCACAACGGCGATGTCTATTCTTGCGATCACTTTGTGGAACCGAAATATTTGTTAGGCAACATTCAGAACGAATCAGTGGCCCAACTAGCCCGTTCGGAACAACAGCGAAAATTCGGGAACGCAAAGCGCGACACGCTTCCCCGCTATTGCCGCGAGTGTGAAGTGCGCTTTGCATGTCATGGCGAATGTCCCAAGAACAGGTTCATTGAGACTCCCGATGGTGAGCCAGGTTTGAATTATCTCTGCGCCGGATACAAGGCTTTCTTCCGGCATGTGGACCGTCCGATGAAGATCATGGCCGATCTCTTACGCCGGGATCGCGCTCCGGCCGAAGTGATGCGGATCCTTTCAGCCGAAGAATCCAGATTTTATTCAGCCGGCGATAAGACAGACGAGGTAGGAGCACTTGAGACAGGGAGCAGGGGCCTGTGAGTTGGATCGAACCGATCATTCCCGCATTCAAGTTCGATCCTTAATCGTTGGATCATGATCGTCACAAACTGCAGCTCCACACGCGGTTTCTTTGACGTAGCCCAACACGCGGGTAGCTACATTAGGGCAGCCAGGATGGTCGCAGAAGTACTCGGTAAGCTTTTCTTCATGGCCATCGGGGGCCGTGATGCCCGTGTTGATCGTTACCTGAGGAATTGTTGAAACCCCGTGAGATGCAGCTAAGCAAAGAATACTCGAAAAACCAGGAGCCTGAAATGTCAAACGCAGAAGTAGGACGCACCATTTTACCGATTCCGGATGCCCAGTATGTGGGATTGACTACCTACGACGCGAAAAATCCGGACACGAAGTTTCCGCCGATCGAGCCCCTACACCCGCCAAAGGGCGCGCCCAATGTACTGGTCGTGTTGATTGACGACTGCGGCTTTGGCGCCGCGAGCGCGTTTGGGGGCCCGATCACGACGCCGAACGCCGAGCGATTGGCCAAGAACGGGCTGCAGTTCAACCGGTTCCACACGACGGCCCTCTGCTCTCCAACGCGCCAGGCGCTTCTCACCGGACGGAATCACCATTCGGTAAACATGGGGGGCGTCTGCGAAGTTGCGACCTCGGCGCCTGGCTACACCTCAGTGCTGCCAAAGAACAAAGCCCCGCTCGCCATGACCCTCAAGCTGAACGGCTATTCAACGGCGCAATTCGGAAAATGTCACGAGGTGCCGGTTTGGCAGACGAGCCCGATGGGCCCCTTCGATCAGTGGCCCACCGGCGGCGGCGGATTCGAATACTTCTATGGCTTCATCGGCGGCGAAACCAATCAGTGGTACCCCGCCATCTACGAAGGCACAACGCCGATGGAACAGGACAAAAGTCCGGAGCAGGGGTACCACTTCACCGAAGACATGACGAACAAGGCGATGGGCTGGGTGCGCCGGCAAAAGGCTCTCATGCCCGACAAACCTTTCTTCATGTATTTCGCGCCTGGTGCAACCCACGCCCCGCATCATGTGCCGAAGGAGTGGATCGAAAAATACAAGGGCAAGTTTGACCGCGGATGGGACAAGCTCCGTGAAGAGACCTTTGCGCGTCAGAAGAAACTAGGCGTGATACCGGCTGATGCAGTGCTCACAAAGCGGCCTGCCGAAATTCCGGCGTATGACGACGTGCCCGAGGTGCTCAAGCCCATTCTCGCCCGCGAGATGGAGGTCTATGCCGGGTTTCTGGAACACACCGACCATCATGTCGGCCGGCTGCTCGATACGCTTAAGGAGCTCGAAATCCTGGACGATACGTTGATCTACTGGATCTTCGGTGACAACGGCGCCTCCGCCGAGGGTACACCGAACGGTTGCTTCAACGAGGTGGCCGTGCTCAACGGCATGGGCACGCTTGAGACTCCCGAATTCCTTATGAGCAAAATCGATGACTTCGGAGGGCCCGAGGCCTACAACCACTACGCAGTCGGGTGGGCGCATGCGATGGATACACCATACCAGTGGACCAAGCAAGTCGCATCGCACTTCGGCGGTACCCGCAACGGGACGATTGTCCACTGGCCGAAAGGCATCAAGGGCAAGGGTGAGGTGCGGTCGCAGTTCTGTCACGTGATAGACATCGCGCCGACGATTCTCGAAGCAGCGGGGCTTCCGCATCCAATAATCGTCCACAGCATACAACAGGCGCCGTTCGAGGGCGCGAGCATGCTATATGCGTTCAATGATGCCAAGGCGCCCGAGCGCCGGGAGACCCAGTACTTTGAGATGTTCTGCAATCGCGGCATCTATCACAAAGGATGGACAGCCGTTAGCCGGCACGGCGTACCTTGGGTGGGCGCGTACAAACGCGCCTTTGACGACGATGTCTGGGAGCTCTACGATACCAACACTGACTGGACACAGTCTAAGGACCTCGCTAAGGAGAACCCCAAAAAACTGGCCGAACTGCAGCGGCTCTTCCTGATCGAGGCGGCCAAGTACAACGTAATCCCCCTGGACGATCGCACATTCGAGCGTTTCAATGCGGATCTCGCTGGACGTCCGCAGCTCATCAAAGGAAACTCGCAGATTCTGTTCGGTGGCATGTCGCGGCTGAGCGAGGGCTCGCTCGTCGTCACACACAATAAGTCCTATTCGTTAACTGCCGAGATCGAAGTGCCTGAGTCTGGCGCCAACGGCGTGATCGTCGCCCTGGGTGGCAGCATCGGCGGCTGGAGCTTGTATGCCTTGAACGGCAAGCTGAAACACTGCTACAACTTCTTCGGCATTAAAAAGTTCTTTGCCGAGGGCAGTAAGGTAATTCCCGCCGGCAAGCACCAGGTTCGCATGGAGTTCAAGTACGACGGCGGGGGCTTAGCCAAGGGGGGCACTGTCTCGCTCTTTGTGGACGGCAAGAAGGACGGAGAGGGCCGCGTGGGGGCAACGGTGCCGATGTTATTCTCCGCCGACGAAACCTGCGACGTGGGCAAGGAAACCGGTTCGGCGGTCTCACCGGACTACGGCCCTTCACACAATAAATTCAACGGTGAGGTGAACTGGGTACAGATCGACCTGGAGAAGGACGACCACGATCACCTGATCACTCCGGAGGAACGCTTCCAGGTCGCAATGGCACGGCAGTAAGCAAAGCTTCTTTAGAACTACTTGTTCGTAACGACCCGCCTCTCATCAAGGCGGGTCCAATTTCGTCACCCACAGAAGGTCTGGCCATCCCATCACGTGGGAATCTCGGTATCCTGTGTCCTGCCTCTCAATTGGCATCCTGTGTCGACGCATTCTCGACCTCCCCCTGTCGACGCATTCTCCCCCAGGGGTTTAGCAGCGCGATCGGCGAGACGGGCGAACCGCGCGTTTTATTGACATGTGCAGCACATGCAACTATGTTCTTAACATGGCAAGAATGATCCAGGTTCGAAATGTCCCGGATGCTCTTCATCGCAGCCTGAAAGCCAGGGCCGCGATGGCGGGCATGTCGCTCTCCGACTATTTGCTCGGTGAGCTCCGGGAGATCGCGGAGCGTCCAACGTTAGCCGAGTTTCGTGAGCGTCTGCACAAGCGCAAACCGCTTCCGGCCGCCCTCGACACCGGCCGACTCTTGCGCGAGGAACGCACTGCGCGATGATCGTGCTCGATGCCTCAGCGGCCGTTGACTGGTTACTTCAAACCCCAGCCGGACAACGCATAGAGGAGCGTATCTATGCGCGCAATGATACCCTCCACACCGTTCATTTGCTCGATGTGGAGTTTGCTCAGGTCCTGCGGCGTCTGGTGCGCGAGGGGGCGCTGGCACGCAAGCGGGCTGAGGAGGCGATGGAAGATCTGATCGCGGTTCGTGTCACACGGTATGCCCCCGTCCTGCTCCTCAATCGGATCTGGCAGCTGAGACAGAATCTGAGTGCTTACGATGCAGCCTACGTGGCACTTGCCGAAGAGTTAGCGGCTCCTTTGATCACGCGAGACCAGAGGATCGCCGCGGCCCCCGGTCATGCGGCCACGATCGAGGTCTTTTAGGTGAACGTCCAGGTGGGCCAGCTTGACCCCTTTTGGGGATGGAACGGACCCTCCGTGTAAGCCAGTCGCAGCTCAGAACAGTACATGACAATAAAATCCTTAGTTTTCCCTTACGAATCCTTTATGTACCTGCGAATAGGATCAGAATCCCGGGTGACTGAAGTCTCTTGGATTCCAAAGTGGCTGTCCGCCTGCCCGGATGCCGATGCGAGTCGCCTCATTTGTTATGCACGTCTTTGTTGTAATTTTCTTCACCGGACTTGCTGGGTCAGCGGTGGTGGTGGCGATCAGTTTTGTCGAAGACCTGTTGATATTGGTGGGTCTTGGAGAAGACGCTAAGCCTGACCGGCCACCAGGATAGAACGGCTTCAGTCTCCAGCGCGCTCAAATACGGCACACCTACGCTCGCGTTTCAGAAGGTTACATTCTGTAACCCGTTCTGTGCCTCCAACTTTCAATTCTCTGAAGGCTTCTCGACGTGATCGATGACAAGGATTTCAACTGGTGCCTTAGCCGATTCGAGTTTCAACCCGAGCTGCTCTTTGACCGCGGTGAAAATCGAAAGACCCGTTTGTTCGGCTGCGGTGCCAGATTCCGGGGCGCTCTCCGGCACGTCGGCAGTCCACTTCAAATGTAAATTGAATCCTCCAGTGAGTCCGGTCCTGTCGATGACAGGTCTGTCGAGCCCGGAGCGGGATAAGGTAGTGGCCAGCTTTCCAACGGTTACCCCTTTCCCGTCAAGTGTCCAATTGCGCCCATCGCCCGCAAGCCGGGGAAAGTCACAATAGACGGGGCGGGGCGCGCTTGGCGCGGAGAGTGGCGGCGGTGCATTGATGGAATAGCGAGTGCAACTGCCTTCCTCCGATAGTTTCATTTTCACGCCGTCTTTCTCGACAGTCAGCAAAAATACCCGGCGCGCCAACATCTCGCGATGGACCTTCAATTGAAACCTGTGTTCAAGGAGTCCCTGCAGCATCGGCCCCTCCAGTTGTTTCACGGTTGCGTTTTTCTCCGTTGTGGCCTGGATATCGAAATGGTTGGAATCCATCCAGGCCTGAACGCCCGAAACCTGGTTGTTCGGGACATCGTAGGCAAACAGGATGAGCTGTTTCACGGAGAAATTCGTGATGACAAGCCTACCCTTAGAGGCTTGAACATACGCCCTGTTGTCAGCGCTCGCGTGGGGCCTGATCGAGGCTACTTCGAAATCGAGGTGCGTCCATGGCTCTTGCGTTTGACAAAAGATTGCGGTGTTCGCAACAGCGGCCACCAGGACGAGCCCTTTACTTAGGTACAGACTGCGCGCCCGCCAATACATTCCGGATTCTCCCGAGTCCGCCGATGCGATAGATGATGGAGTTGGCCGACTCTTTATAATGCGCTCCGTATGCGCGGATCGGGGAGTCCTTTTCGTACCGGTTTCCAACCATCGCTTCCGGTCGACCCCAATCAGGCCAATGCACTGATCGGGCGATCTGAATCCATCCAGCAGGTTGCTGAAAAACTGGATTCTTTGAAGGTGTCGGCCTTCAGAGTCTGCGCGAGAACTGGCCTGATGAAATGGAGTCCCGAAGAGCCTGCCCTGAGCTTGTCGAACGGGCAAGGCTGAACTGCAGACGTGTCCAAATTAGCTTTGAAAAACGCCTCGGTTCAGCAACCACTTTTTAGGCAACCGTTGCCATTTCCTTTGTCATCCCGCCTGCCCCGCCCCGCCCCGGCGTGCCGTGGGGCGTGCCGTGGGAGCAGCTGACTTGCCTGTGGCAAGTTAAGGATGGAATGAACATGGGAAAGCGGTGTTTGCAATCCAGGCCCAGAGGGCCGTCCGCCAAACGTCAGCCCAGCCCGGAAGGGCTGGGTATACAAAGGCAGCCGGTCGAGCGCCGGAGGTGCGGCACCACACTCTTCGTTTGTTCATTAAGAGAGCCTGTAACTTTTTCGATCCTTTCGTGTTTTTTGCACCCGACCAGATGTTGTTTAATCCCCTCCAGAAAGGCGTCATCCTGAGAGGCTGTGACTTTTTGATTTCCCTTGTAGTCTGTGGCCGGAAAGCTCCGAAGAGCATCTGCCAACAAGCATCGCCGGGGTCCTTCGACTCCGCGCCATAAGCCCTCTGTGATGCGATAGATCTGCGAGGCGCTTCGCTCAGGATGACGCCTTTCTGGAGGGGATTAAACAACATCTGGTCGGGTGCAAAAAACACGAAAGGATCGAAAAAGTCACAGCCTCCGAGCGAAGCCGACCTGTCCCGCCTGCCCCGGCCTGCCGTGGGGCGTGCCGTGGAGGGTTCTGCAGTTCCGCGCGGACCAAAGGTGGGCCGCCGAGGCCCGCCTCCGAATATTCGACATCATTCTGCTCGAACGTCCGGCAAGGATGCGTGCAAAGAGCGCGAACCGGTCATTTCACAATCGCACCGGTTCGCGCAGCTTTTCCGATGTCACGGTCTTGGGGCGCAAAGCGACACTGTTGTTGTCCGTGGACCAATGCAATAGCAGCGTTGCCAGAGATCCATTTGCGGGAACGACGTAGTTGCCATCTAACCGGCTGCTCGGACAAATTAATTACTTGAGCACCTTGAGCATCTTCGTGAAACAAAGGACTTATTTGGCAACGTTGCCAAATCCCAATCTGCAGGCAAATGAATGTCACTGCTTTTGAAAGTGGTTGCCGGCCGGTTTACTCTCACTGAATCTTCGTGGACTGCGTCCACTCCAGTAAGTGGTCCGCGCGGCCAAGTCAGCGCTGCCGGGTGTTGGCTAGCGCCCGCAGGATAGTGCGGGTGCTCTTGTTCATGACCTGGCGAAGGTACATGGTGATGGCGAACAGCAGTACCAGAAAGAAAAGATCGACGCGAAGGATGGAGTGAAGGAGTCCGCCCAGACTCTCTGGTGGAAACATGTGGAGGTGCATCCAGATAAACGCGACCACGGCGAGGATGGCGAGCACACCAACGATAATGCGAGAGGTGCGTTCAGAGCGGTCGGCGTCTGCAAGGGCTTGCTGGACGAAGGCGATTTCCGCTTTGGTATTTTCGGAGTTGGAATCCTGACGTTCGAGGCTCATGCTGGTTTCCTTTCGGCGGTTAGATATTTGCGAAGGGTGGTTACTCCGTAATGGAGGCGCGACTTGGCGGTGCCGATCGGAATCTCCAGGATGGCGGCAGTTTCTTCCAATGTGAGGTCGTGCTGGTAGCGGAGCAAAAGAACGGCTCGGCTGGCTGGTGACACATGGTCGAGAAGGGCCAGGAAGCCTTCATCCGGTGGCTCGCCGAGACTTTCGTCGAAAGTAGTGAGCTGTTCCGGTGGCGCGTCATCAAGAGCTTGCCAACGGCGGGCGTGTTTTAAGTGGGAGAACGCAGTACGCGAAGCGATTCGGAACGTCCAGGGCCGAAAGACAGCGGGCTCCCGCAGAAAAGGCAGCTTGCGGAAGATCTGGAGCGAAGTTTCCTGGAGGATGTCGTCAGCAAGGGCAGATCCCGCGAGATGGGTGATGTAGCGTCGCAACGGCGCATAGGCGTCGAGCAGAAGTTTCTCCAGTGCAGCCCGGTCGCCGGCTTGCGCGAGGAGAACCAGCAGGGTCTGGTCGGGCGGCGCCGGCTCTTGCGACTGGCTTGGGGTCTGCATGATAGAGAGAGGCATTGCACGGGCGGAAAGTTCGGTTCGGTCGAACAAATAATTGTGAACCCTTAGCCTGGATTTTCACAGACCCCTGGGGTAAGGTCTGAAGCAACTGCGCGCGTTCGTGACCGGCCAGATACAACGCGGCATACCGCTCTTCGAGGAAGCGCGCGTTGCGCCACAACTCCAGCACCTGCGCCTGTCAATCCGGCCCCGGCGCAAACTCGTCACTCGCTGCGCAGGATCCAGCCAGCGCTTCCGCGCCCCTCTCCCGGGCCGAGTGATAGAGCTCCTCGATCTGCCGCCAGCACTCAGATGTCAAGCGTTACCTCAGGAAGTATCGTGACCCCGGTGCCAGCGAGGTTGGAGCCGAACTATCGATCTCCCGGCAGCGGGGTGAAGCCCGGCAACATGCGCGAAGTCGGACGAAACTCGTGATAATTGTCATAGGCCATATCAGTAAGGATCGTCTTAAAGGGCGCATAGACTGTGAACGTCGCGCCCCATTCATGGATATCCGTCACGCTGCGCTGTCTTGAGATCGTGACACTTCTTGTCGGGCAGATATAGGTATTCCCTCCGATGATCACAGGACTGTACTCGACCATGACGTCGGATCGTGCCAGAGGCAGCCTTGGTTCCAAGTCCGCCTGCACGGTGAGGCGAAGAATGGCTCCAGTCGCCGGATCGACGGCAAGCTCGCCGTGAAATCGGGCCTTCTTTTCGATGTGGACCATGTTGCCGTCATTCGCCAGGTACCCGAACCCTACGCTGAAGAGAGGCGTTTCCTGCGGAACTCGGTAGCGGAAAACCGCCTGCAGTACGTTCGTGCCCTGTTCCCATCGGCTCCACGACAAATCGCTGCCGGCTGATGTGGCGCCCGCAACAACTGTGGCGAGCAGGGGGCCGAACGTCCCCACAGTAGTCAAGGTCGGTTCCCCCGGCACCAGTGGCTTTCCCTCGGTGACCTGTTCTCTCACCACCTCCTTGCCGTCACGGAAGAGCAATGTAGCTTTGAACATCTGATCCAGATGCAGCGACTCATCGCCGGTCGCCGTCTTCCACGTCTGGCCCGGCTTCATCGGGAGTTGGTGATATTCGACCATTGTCCGGCCGGCAAAGAAATTCGGCAGCTTGGAAATCGTCTTATTCACATAGTCGACAGTTTGCCCCAGCATCTGTCGCTGCGTGGCCATGTCTGGCGGCGCGGCTGAGGGAATCTCTCCTGCCGGCGGAGGCAGAAAGACCGACTCATCGGCCAGCGCCACAAGAGCCTGCCGCGCCTTTTCGCCCTTCAGTCTGGCCTCCAACGTCGCGAGCTTTACGCTGTTCAGCCTTTCCGTCAGCTCTATGGCGTATAGTTGCCGTGCCAAATCACCGTCCGAACTGTTACCGATCGAGGCCAGCGTATGCTCCAACTGCTCAACGTTCACGCGTTGCGTCACCCCAGGGGGTTGATCGTAGAAGACGGGTTGGTCGAAATACCCGGTTCTGGTATGGGTTGTGAAATCCGGATTGCCGGCCTCCACTTTCAAATCGTGATACTCATCCTCGACATTCGTTCGCGAGGGATCAAACGTCAACGAGTAAAACGTGCTGGCCTCCTCGACCCGTTTGCCGATCAGGTCGGCCAGATCCCGGCTTGTCGCCAGTATCCCGCCGCCGGTCTGTGTTGCAACAGCCTGCAGTGCCAGGTAACCGAAATCATCCATTTCCGGCTTCACACCCTTTAGAAGGTCCGGGGAACTAAATTCGCTAACCGGCACCGGGTTTCCGTAACCATCATCTAACGGCCACTCCGTTGCGCTCCAGAGCTCAATCCGGGCCTCGCGCAGGCGGGTTGAGAGTTCACTGAAAAAATCGTAAAGTCCAGTACCCCTGCGACGATCGATCTGCCATCCAGGGCCCAGCCAAAACATCAATTTCCTACCGGGCTTAAGCCGTTCTTGAATCGCGATCGATCCCAGCGCTGTCAGAGAGTGGGTTATTCTCCAGGCGATGTTCCCACCTGCTACTGCCTGACCCAGGCTCTCGGAGATCATTGGCATTTTCCAGATAACGTGCGGTTGTCTTCGAGAAGCGATCTCCTCGGCCAGCGCGTTCCCGTCGAAAGAACCTTGCGTGGACGCTGTGACTCTGTCATTAGTAATCCGGTAGACCGATACCGGCTGGCTAAGATGGCCCTGGTTTTGGCGTAGAAAGCTTTCAGCTTCCTGCTCCGGAGTCAAAGACTCCGCCGTGCCGTGCCGGGGTACATACGGCATGTTCAGCTCATCGATTACCAGAATGACTTCAACAGGAGGATCAGGCTTGGCGGTGAATCCGAATGCTTGAAAAGAGACAATCTTCTCTGGCTGGCCGTTGTCCCGCAGCGTGAAGTCATGGCGCCCAAGGCCACTTACCGGATTTCCTGATTTATCGGTGACCGAAACATCAAGCCTGATCATCCCTTGGGTGGGGTCGGGCCCAGGGCCGTGCTCAATTTCAAACGGTGCAAGTATCGTGGGCTGGCTCTGCTGCGCAAACGCGGGAGCAGATACACATAGGAGCAGAAATGCAAAAACGCGGAATGGCCCATATATGCCAGTCACCGGACTCAGAACCGCCCCCAACGTCTTCGCAGGAAGTATACCCGAACGCCTGAGGAATCGTTACCCTTGATCGGAAATGCTCGGGGCAGGATGCTGAGGGAGCGATAAATTGCTCCGAGGCATTTCGAGGGCGTCCATGGCTGTTGCGTTTGACAAAAGATTGCGGTGTTCGCAACAGCGGCCACCATGATGAACCCTTTACCTAAGTACAAACTTCGCGCGCGCCACATTCCGGGTTCTCCCGAGTCCGCCGAGTATGGCGCCTATCATGGAAGTCCACGAAACCTGCCCTGTCCCATTGTTGATGATGAGACTCATCAACCTTCCAAAACGCGTGCTTCGCTCACTGTGGCATCGGCGGCGCTGTGGCCGGTGCCTGCTGAGGGCCCGGTTCCGGCGATGAATCGTGGGGGACGGGGGTAAAACCGGGGAGCAATTGCGAACCAGCACGAAACATTTGGTATTGCCCGAAGGAAACAACGTTCAACTTAGTGACAAACGGGCCTGAGGTGGTGAAGCTCGCCTGCCATTGCTGCATGACCCTCAAGGTCCGTGCTCTGGAAATGGACACCGCCTTCACGGGACATAAATATTTCTTACCTCCAATGATCACCGGGGAATACTCAACCGCGATGTCGGCTCGAACAACCGGCAAAGTTGGTTTTAAGTCTGCCTGCACTTTGATTTGGAACAACTCTCCAGTCGTCGGATCGATGGTCATTTCCCCTTGATAACCAACCACCATCTGGTAAGGACGAGACCCATATCCTTCTGGAAGGCAGCAATCCGATATTTCGTAGTGGGATTTATCGGCAGGTACGAAATACCGAAAAACAGCGCGTCGATCGTTGCCATTTTGTTCCCAATGGGTCCACGTAAAGCCAACGGCGTTTGCATCTGCAACAACCGTACTGAGGATCGGGCCGAAGATCCCTCCTACAGTCAGCTCATGAGATTCCTCCGCCTTCTGATCTCCTGTTCTTCTTCCGCTGGTGACCTCATGGCCGTCTCGATAAAGAATCGTGTCTACAGATTTGAATTTGACATGAAGTGGTTCGTAGCCGATTCCTGGCTGACCAGCTTGCTCATACCTTGGTGGGGTTTCCTCGTAGTGGACAGTTGTCCGGCTTGCAAAGAAATTCGGCAATTCAGGAATTGTTTTATTCAGGAAGTTGATGGTGCGCGTGATCATCAACTGCTGCGTGCCGCGATCAGGCGGCGCCAAAACTGGAATTTGCGCGGTGGGAAGATCGCGAAACGTAGATGTGCTTGCAAGTGCTAACAATGCCTCCCGGCTCCTTTCTCCGGGTGCTTCGCTCCTCAAGGATGCAAACGATTCGGCATCTAGACGTTCTTCAAGCGCCAGCCCGTTGAAGAGCCGTGCCGCTTCTGCGTCCGGCGTTCCCCGTGCTGCTTGCACAATCTGATCCAACTCCTTGACGCTAACGCTTTTCTTCGCCGCCTGCGCACGATCACGGTAGTACGGTTGATCATAGTAGCCACTATTCGTACGTGCGATCAGCCCGGACTTTTCAACTGCGATCTTTAGATCGTGATATTCGTCTGGCTGATCCGTAGCCAGCGGATCGAAAGACAACGTGTAGTAGGCTTTCAATTCGTTGGCCACCGCCCTAATCTGTTCAGCCAGGTCGTTGCTTGCTTCCAGTACGCGACCGCCGCTTTCCACCGCGAGCGCACGTTGATCAAGACCAAAGACTCTTGCCTGCTGCGATGACCTGATGGGTTGCAGATGGTCCAAACCAAGGGTTCTTGGGATGTCGTTTGGAGGCAGGTAAATACAGTAGAGTGCAGTATGTGACTCACGCAGGAGCGTTGAAAACCAAACTACCAGGTCGAAGGAATTCGAAGGTCTCGCCAGCACTTCCGGGCCTTGTTCCGCGGCATCAATCAAAACCAGCAATTTCCTGCCAGATTCGAGTTTTTTCATCGCGGAGACCAGAGCCAATGCCCGCCAGCGATTCAAGGGGTCTCTACGGTCAGTAATTCGCCAAATGACATGCTGCCGGTCTATGTGACCTAGATCGGAAACCAGAGCCTCACCGTCGTTGGTCGCTTGACCCTTCCGAGCCGTCCACAACCCGTCCGATGACAACCAGAAAAGCGATACAGTCTCAGCCAATCGAACATCTCTTCGAGCACCTCGTTGCCGCAGAAACTTCTTCACGCTCTCTTTCACAATCGCCGCACGTGAGAACTGTGGTCCACTAGCGTCGACAAAAAGAACAAGCTGGGAAGGCGATTCGTTCTCGCCCGAAAACCCGCCATACTCCTGTAAGGAAAGAATCTTATTCGGCACGCCGTCTTCCCAGAGCTTGAAGTCCTGGAGTGCGAGACCGGCTATCGGCTCGCCCGAAGGGTCGGTTACAACAACGTCGAGCTTGAGAAACCCCTCAGCCGGATTCCACGACGGCGATTCCATGCTCGAGCCTTGCCTTACAGTCGTTGGGGAGGTTGTCTTCTCTACCTGTTCGGTACCGGAAGGGTCAGCAGTTATTGCACGGAGAAAGTAAGGCAGACAGCAAAGTAGAAAACAACAAAGGCGGCAGGGCGCGTTCACACCTTCCACCTCCAAGGTCAGGATCTATCGAACCGACGTTTTAGACGGCCCAACGCTTCCAATTTTCCCATAAATCGGAAAAATTTCATGGCCGCTCCGTTCAGGACTTCAACAGAGACGAGGATCGGATTAAACGCAACATTCGGAAGGAATGAAGCCGCGTTGACGGGCCATCCCGGAGTTGAATTCTGAATCGGAAACCCGGAGACGGGAGGATAGCTTAAGTACAGACTTCGCGCGCGCCAATACATTCCGGGTTCCCCGCGCCTGCCCAGGCTGGAACCTATCTTGGAAGTCCCGTGAGAGCCGGATGGTTCGTCACTCGCTGCGCAGGACGCTCATGGGCTCGGTGGATGCGGCGCGGTGGGCGGGCAGATAGCAGGCCAGCAAGGCCGTCGTCAACAGGATCAAGCCCACCGCCGCAAAGGCGGAGAGATCAAACTTGCCAATGCCGAAGAGCGTGCCTTGCATGGCGCGCTCCACGAAGTATGCGCCGGCCAGGCCGAGAGCCAAGCCGGCGGAGGCCAGGATCACGCCTTCTTTGATCACCAGGCCGACCACTCGCCCGCGAGTCGCCCCCAACGCCATGCGCAGTGCAATTTCGTGGGCGCGCTGGCTGACGGAAAAGCTCATCACCCCATAAATGCCCACAGCAGCCAGCAGCAAGGCCACTCCCGCGAAAGCGGTAAAAAGAATCATGCTGAAGCGATCACCGGCTAATCCCTCGTCCCTTACCTCTTCCATCGTTTTCGTATCGGTGAGGGCAATCTGCGGATCCACGGAGTACACGGCGGCGGCAATACTCTTCGCCATCGAGCCAGGATTCTCCGCAGTGCGCACGCCTATACCAGTGCTCGGCCAGGGTATCTGCCAGAAGGGAATCAGCATCTCGGGAAAATCCTGACGCAATCCGAAGCTGCGCACATTATGAAACACGCCGACAATCTGCCATTCGACCGGAGGGCCAAGTTTGGTGACGCCGGGAATCAACTGCTCCACCAGCAACCTCTGTTGCAAAGGATCACTTCCCCCAAGATATTTGCGGGCTAACTCTTCGTTGATGACCGCTACCTTTACGCTCGAGCCCGTATCCTGGTCGTTGAAAAACCGTCCCTTGTCCAGGCGAACGCCATAGGTTTGGAAGTAATCCGGCGTGACCATGCCGAACCCGGCGACGGGCCGCTGGGATGGGTCAACGACGCCGGATTTACCGGCGATGATGAAGGGCATGCCGAAGCCGGCACCTTCGAGCGGCCTGCCGGTTGCCACCGCGACATGCGAGACCCCTGGTAAAGCCCGAATGGCCGCTATCATGCGGCGGTAGTAGGAGATGATCTGGTCGGGCTCTTTGGAGCGGGAGTCGGGAACCTGAAGCTCAAAGGTGAGAATGTGGTCAGTGCGAATGCCCAGATCGACATTCAGCAAATTGCGGAAGCTGTGAATGGCTAATCCCGCCCCGGCGAGCAAGGTAAGCGCCAGGGCAAACTCGCTCACCACCAGCACCCTGCGCAGGCGGTGGCGTTCACCTCCGGTGCCGGAGCGGCCACCCTCCTTGAGCGACTCGGCAGGATCGATCCGCGAGGCATACCAGGCCGGAACACAGCCGAAAAGAAGACCGGTGAGCGTGGTAACGGCGATCGCGAAGCCGAGGATAGGCAGGTTGATGCGCAAATCCGCCTCAGTCGGCAGAGTACCGCGCGGCACCAGCGCGAGCACGCCTTGCAGCAAGGCATAGCCGAGGGCGATGCCAAGGGCCCCGCCGAGAAACGCCAGCAGGAGATTTTCGGCCAGCAGCTGCTTGAAGATCATGCCCGGGGTCGCACCCAGGGAACTGCGGATGGCCATTTCCTTCTGCCGGCTCATACTCCTGCCCAGCAACAGGTTGGCCACGTTGGCGCAAGCGATGGAGAGAACAAAGCCCACCGCACCCAGCAGCAGCCATAAGATGAGCTGCGTCTGTTTCGGCATCCATTCCAGCTTTTCCGGGTCCACCTGGGCGCCCCAGCCGTGATTGCTCTTGGGGTAAGCCTGCGCGATATGCGCGGAGACGTTATCCATATCGGCTTGCGCCTGCTTGATCGTGACTCCCGGTTTCAACCGTCCCATCACCAGCAGCCAATGAAAGTCGTGGTTGATCTGCTCCGGCTTGAAGACCAGCGGCACACACACCTGGGCCGGCGCGCGATCGGCCTGCCCCGGAGCCGTTATGCCGATCACGGTGCGTGGGGAGCCATCGATACTCATCGTCTTACCAATGATGTGGGGATCGGCGCCCAACCTCTGCCAAAGCTTGTGGGTCAGGATGACGACTTGATCTTTGCCGGCCTGCCCTTCTTCCGGAAGGAAATCACGCCCCATGGCGAAGGGGCTGCCTAACATGGTGTAGTAGCCGGGCGTGTACCTGGCGCCCTCGACGCTGATGGGTTGGTCTTTACTGGAAATGTTGAACTGACCCTCGGCGACGGCTTTCAGGTCCTTGAAGGTTTTGCTCTGCCGGCTCCAGTCGAGGTAATCGCCGGCCGAAACGCCGTTGGGATGGCCATTCACTTTGGACCAGACCACGACCAGCTGGTCCGGATTGGGAAAAGGGGTATCTGCGATCAGCGACGCATAGTCTATGGTGAAGATCGCCGTGGTGGCGCCTATGCCCAGCGCCAACGTCAGCAATACGGTGAACGTGAGGCCGGGGTTTCTGAGCAACCCGCGCACGCCGAAGTGGAGATTCCGCAGAAGGTTCCGCATAGGAATGGCTTGGAGACAACTGTACGCTCATTACCTGACGTTCTTCGATGCTCGTTTGCTCGCAATCCGGCATTGTGCTGGCTTAAGTTCCAATGAAGCGGTCATCATGCACATGACCAACGAGAAAAAATGAGCGTCTTAGGTGACCAGCCCCTTCAGTCCTGGCGGGGGATATTGAGCGTCGGGGTCTTCCACGGCCAACACCCAATCAGGCCCCTGCGGCGGTGTCTTGAAATTCGCTTGCGCCCCGTAGGTTTCTTCGCCAATCAGAGTGGCTATCCCGGTCCTCGGATCGTACCACCAGGCACGCAGCTTCTTCGTCCGCAGCTTCGTCAGGTCAAGGGTAACGGTCTGGTCATTGGTAGGCACATACACCAGGGCGTACGTTCCTTCGACATCGCGCGTCGCTTGTGGGTGAAGGGCACCCTGGGGCACGTTGCCCATAAGCAGCGATGGATCGGGAATCCGGCTGAAGTAGGGACGCGATTCGATCAGTGCTTTCAGCAAACCCATCTGCCGGCCAGCGGGCCTTTCTGTCGCGCTCACCCAATCCCGGTCGGCGTGGTTGATGGTTCCGTTGCGGGCATTGGCAAATTGCCAGACGGCATGATGGCCGTAGGTTACCCCGCAGCCCCCGGCAAAGACCGAACGGTACACCTGCTTACGCACGTCGTGATCGCGAAAATAACCGGTGGCCGGATCCCAGTCAGGCCAGGGATTGTAAGGATGGTCCTCGTAGTTCGGTTCTAAATCGAGCGTCGGCTTGGTGGGTGTCAAAGCGTAGTCTCGGGCGATCAGTTCCCAGATTCTTGAATCGTGTCCGTCGCCGTGTCCGCTTTGGATCCCATTCACCGACAGCCACTGTTCCTGTTGCAGAAACACCGAGGAAGACTCCGCACCGCCCTGCGGATGATAAGCGATCAATGGATCTCTTCCCGAGCCCTCTCGCAGGCCGGTGGCAAATGCCCGCCATATCGGCGTCCAATCCTGGTCCGGAGGAAAGCCTGCGTCTCGTGCATGCATCAGCAGAGACTCACTATGGATTCCCGAAAGCCGCGGAGGCCGGTCTCCGCCCAATATCCAAATCACATTCGTCTCTTCGCGTAACGATGCGCTCAGGTATCGGGCATACTCCTTGGCATCCGGCAAATTGTCGTTGCGGAAGATCCGTGGGCCGGCACCCCACGGCGCTGTCAGTTTGTCCCCCCACGCAGGTACGAGAGCGACGTACAGACCGCAGGTAGCTGCCTCCCGGACGATTTCGTGTACACGACCGAAGTAGGCGGGTTCCGGATGACGCGGATCGCCTCCCACGAAGGGGGTCAATCCCAGCGCACTCTTGCGGCGGATGCCGTCATTCTCAGAAAGGACGACAGCCTCGATGACCGAGAATCCCTGTCGTGCTCTCGTCCGAAGATAGTAGGAGCATTCCTCGCGCGTGGTGCCGGCAATCAGTTGCCATGCAGTGTCGCCCAACCAAAAGAAGGGCTCACCATCTTCTGTCTCTAGAAAATGCCCAGCTGGATGCACGCGGATCCTGGGCAAAGCCTTCCCTTGCCCCGAAAGCGACGTGGTCTCCTTCGCATTCGCTTGGGCCCCTTCGGCACCCGCTGCCCCCATCAAGGCTGCGGTTCCTGCTTTCAAGAAGCCGCGCCTGGTCGGCAAACTCATAGTGACAACCCCCACATAAGTTTTCGATCGCCCGCAGGATCCGCGATCCCTGTCATTCAAACACAGGAACGGGCTAAGGATTTGTTATTTGCCCTCAGAGTGAACTCCGGCTGCCACATCCCGGTGTTTTTCGCGAGATGTGGGATTCCACGACCCCAAATTCGTCGTCTTGCGGCCAGTTGGCTGTATGGTTGCGACAAAGACATCCCGGGCCAGGAACTGGCAAAATCCAATGGAACCGCTGTGCCCGCACGTGCGTACAACCGATACAAGCCCGGGAACCCGCGGAGAAAGCACGACGATACCTAACGAGGGGGAGCATGAACGCCGATATACGACTTGCTTTACGACAGTTGCGAAAAGCGCCTGGATTCGCCTTGACCGCCGTGCTCACACTGGCACTCGCCATTGGCGCCAATGCAATCGTATTCAGCGTACTGAATGCATTGATCCTGCGACCGCTCAACGTGCCGCACCCCGAGACGCTGTTCATGCTGGAACGCGCCTACGGGTCCGATACCTCTCCTTCGGAGTCGTATCCCGACTACCGCGACCTGCGTGACCGAAACCGCAGCTTCGACTCGCTGGTGCTATACGACATCACGGGCGGCGTTGGGCTCGATACCGGCCATGGAAATCCCTCCGTCGTCTGGCCCTATACCGTAAGCGGCAATTACTTCGATGCCCTGGGCGTTCAGCCCTATCTTGGCCGATTTATCCACGCTTCCGAAGAACATGGGCCGAACAGTGTGCCCGAGATCGTTCTGAGTTATGCGCTCTGGCACAGCCATTTTAATGGTGACCCTGCTGCAGTGGGCCGGACTGTGCAGATCAACAAGCATCCCTTCACGATCATCGGCGTTGCCCGGCCGGACTTCCGCGGCACCGAACTGTTTTTCGCCCCTGATCTGTGGGCTCCCATCGTCAATTCATCCCAAATCAGTGAGTGGAACTCGCTCGAGGAGCGTGGCAACCATAACGCCTGGGCGGTCGGACACCTCAAGGCCGGAGTCACACCAGCCGCAGCTACTTCGGACTTGAACACCATTGCAAATTCGCTGGCGAAAACCTATCCCAAATCCGATGATGGCCTGAAATTCTCCTTGTCTCGCCCGGGACTCGCCGGCAATACCCTGGGTCGGCCCACGCGCGCTTTTATGTTCGGGCTCATGCTCCTCGCCGGCCTTATCCTGCTCGCGGCATGCGCGAATCTTGGTAGCCTTTTCGCCGCGCGGGCGGCGGATCGCTCGCGCGAAATCGCCGTCCGCATGGCTCTCGGATCGCGCCGCCAGCTCATCCTTCGCCAACTCCTCACGGAAGCCGTTTTGGTTTCTCTGGCTGGGGGTATCTGTGGCATGGCGGGAGCCTTCGTCATTCTGCGTGCCCTCAGCACATGGCGGCCGATTCCGAATATCCCGATCAATGTGCCCGTCAATCCGGATGTGAGCACCTACGCTCTGGCCTTCCTGCTGGCTGTCTTCAGTGGGCTGTTTTTCGGCCTGGTCCCTGTCCGCCAGATTCTCCGCTCCGATCCCTGGCAAATCATTCGCTCCGGGAGCACAACCGCCGGCACCTCGCGGCGCTTTACACTGCGCGACGTTCTGCTGGGTTTGCAAATCGCAATTTGCTCTGTTCTCGTCACCGCTTCCCTGGTCGCGGTGCGCGGCCTGGCTCGTTCACTGCAAAACAACTACGGTATTCAGCCTAAGAACGTGATGCTGGTAAAGACCGATCTGCAGATGGCAGGATATGCTGCCGACCAGCGCGTACCGATGCAGAAGCGCATGCTCGATGCTGCCGCAGCCATCCCGGGCGTCACGGCCGTGGGATATTCTGATCGGCTTCCGCTCAGTATCGGCGGGGGGGATTCCGACGTATTCACTGACACCACCGCCGATTTCCGTCCTACCAACGCCGCGGCCGATGCCCAGAATTTTCAGGTCTCGCCGGATTATTTCCGTGCTGCTGGCACGGCACTTCTGGCGGGCCGTTCCTTCACCATGCACGATGACGATAAGGCCCCTGTCGTGGCTATTGTGAATCGCGAATTTGCGCGCAAGGTCTTTGGGTCCGCCGATAAAGCAATCGGTGGCCATTTCAAATTCTGGGGTGGCAGCAACCGGGCGGAAGTGATCGGCCTGGTGGAAGACGGAAAATATCAGACCCTTACCGAAGACCGCAAGCCTGCCATGTTCTTTTCCTTCCTCCAGCATCCTGGCAGCAACACCTGGCTCACTGTTCGATCGGAACGTGACCCGCAAGAGATCGCCGCAGCATTGCATCGCTCGATGCGCAGCCTCGATCCAGCGCTGCCGCTCGAAATCAGAACCTGGAACAGCGAATTGGATTCCGCCCTCTTCGCCGCTCGGGTAGCCACCGTTTCTCTCGGAGTGCTTGGCTTGCTGGGCGCGATGCTTGCCATTACCGGCATCTTCGGCATGGCCGCCTATACCGTCAGCAAACGCCTTCGCGAACTCGGGATCCGCATAGCCCTTGGAGCCGATCAACGCGAGGTGCTCGGCGCAGCGCTCGGACGTACGTTCCGGCTGCTCGCCGTCGGATCGACAGCCGGCATGATACTCGGTGTACTGGCAACCCGTGTCCTTTCGTCCATCGTGTATCAGGCCACGCCTAAAGACCCGGTCATCCTCGGCGGTGTCATTCTTACTATGCTGTTCGTTGGCGTTGTGGCTGCCCTGGTCCCCGCTCGACGTGCTCTCGCCGTTGATCCGATGATCCTGCTCCGCGATGAATGAATCGAAGCGACAACTCACCGGCAAGTGATCGCTTGCCGAAGGCTATCCATCCGGCTTTTATTGCACGCTGAACCACGCATAGATCCGCTATGGTAACGAGAGTCTGCTTGTGTTGAGCGATATCGGCCAAATCGGGAATGTGGGTTAAGACTGGGTTAAGACGGATGCATATGAAAAAAGCAATCGAGGTGAGCCGAAGAGAATTCCTGGCCGGGTGCGGCACGGTCGTAGGAAGCGCCGTGCTGGCGGCGGGCGCCGCTCAAGCCCATGCCGAGGCAGGCAACGTGCGCTTCGGGGTGCGTACCCCTCTCCCTGACAACATGACCTTGCGTGAGCGAGCGCAACTGGTCAAGCGGCTGGGCTATGACGGTATTGAACTAGGGAACGAATGGTCAGACAAGCCGCTGGAGTTCCTTCAGGAGCAACTCGCCGGTATTGGGATCGCCGTCAGCGCCGTCGTGGGCTCCATCCAACTGCTGGACACGGACCCCCTGGTTCGCGCGCACGGTGTGGAGACGGACCGCGAGCGCCTGCAGTTGGCACACGCTCTCGGAGCCAACGACATGATTGAAGTCCCCGTTTTTGGACCCAATAAGTTTCAGGACCTTTCTCCCATCATGACGGCGCGGGAGGTTGAGGAACGGTTGTTGGTGGCTCAACTCAAGGAGCTGGCGCCCGATGTCCAACGCTCCGGGGTTAACTTGATGCTTGAGCCGTGCAACCAAAAGGAAACCCACTTCATGTACCTCCAAAGCCAGGCCGCCAGGTTCATTGAAGCTGTGGACGCTCCTGGCTTCAGGCTGCTGAGTGACTTCTACCATATGCAGTTGGAGGAGAAAGACATTGCTGCGACCTTGAGGGAATACGGCAAGTACACCGTTTACTGTCACCTTGCCGATGGTAAGGCTCGCACCGAGCCGGGTTCGCTGCCCTTCGATTACCGTCCCGGATTCAGGGCACTCAAAGAATGGGGATTTTCCGGGTGGCTGACCATGGAATGCAAGGCCACCGATAATCCCGAAGCGGCTTTAGAGAGAGCGCTTGCTTACACCAAAAAACAATGGGCTGATGCGTAACCGCTCTAGCCCTTACGCCAGCATCTTATCCACCACGTGGCCGTGAACATCTGTCAGCCGGAAGGGGCGTCCCTGGAATTTGAAGGTAAGCTTGGTGTGATCGAATCCCAGAAGCTGCAAAATCGTTGCGTGAAGATCGTGCACGTGAACCTGGTCTTGCGCGACGTTAAAGCCTAAGTCATCGCTTTCCCCAATCGACATTCCGCGCTTGATTCCGCCGCCGGCAAGCCACATGGAAAAGACGTTGGGATGATGGTCGCGCCCATTCGCGCTTCCATCCACGCCCACTTGGACCATGGGCGTGCGGCCGAATTCGCCGCCCCAAATGACCAACGTATCGTCCAGCATGCCGCGCTGCTTCAAATCTTGAAGCAGCCCAGCGCAGGCTTGATCGGTGTCGCGGCAATTTTCAGAGATGTCTTCCACCAGGTGGTCATGCTGGTCCCAAGCCTCATGGTAAAGCTGCACGAAGCGGACACCACGCTCCACCAGCCGGCGCGCGAGCAGGCAGTTATTGGCGAAAGAGGGTTTTCCCGGCTCAGCGCCGTACAGCGCCAGCGTTTCCTTCGATTCCTTGGCGATGTTCATCAGATCCGGAGCGCTTGACTGCATGCGAAACGCCATCTCGAAGGAGTTGATGCGCGTAGCGATTTCAGGATCGCCGGTGGCCTCTTCCCGCAACTTATTCAGCTTAATGATTTCGTCGGTAGTGTCGCGTTGCTCCGCCGCACTCACGCCTTTGGGGTTGGAGAGGTAAAGCACAGGGTCGCCGCTACTGCGGAACTCCACACCCTGGTAAACCGTGGGAAGGAATCCGCTCCCCCAACACGAATTCCCGCCGCTCGGCCCTTTTTTCCCCGAGCTCATCACCACGAATGCGGGCAAATCTTTCGCTTCCGAACCCAGTCCGTAGAGCGCCCACGCCCCCATGCTGGGGCGCCCGAACTGCATGGTCCCGGTGTTCATCAAAAGCTGTCCCGGCGCGTGGTTGAAAGCATCCGTCTGCATGGACTTTATGACCGTGATGTCATCCACCACCTTCGATAAGTGCGGCAGCAACTCGGAAAGCTCGATGCCGGATTGTCCATACTTGGCAAACTTGAATTTGGGACCCATGAG
Source organism: uncultured Acidobacteriaceae bacterium (assembly GCA_963750415.1). GTDB lineage: Bacteria > Acidobacteriota > Terriglobia > Terriglobales > Acidobacteriaceae > PALSA-350. Next base: position 247,245 of record CAVVQX010000010.1, on the reverse strand, counting down.
CCGCGAGTTGGGATTGATAAAGGCGGTGTGATAACCCTTGAGGAGCTCCGGCGGGGGCAAACTGGCGTTAAATTTCACCAGTTGAGGTTTGTAATCGAATAACTCCAGGTGGCTGGGCGCGCCCGCCATGAAGAGAAAGATGACGCGCTTGGCCTTGGGGGCGAATTGCGGTTTCTTAGGAGCCAGCGGATCGGGGGTTGTGGTATCGCCGTATCCTCGCTCCGCAAGCAGTTGAGCAAATGCGATCGATCCCAATCCTACGCTGCATTGGCGAAGAAACCAGCGCCGCGACACTTCCTTGGGGCTGAGATTTCGATAAAGATGATCCGAGCAGCTCATGATACTTACTCCTTAGTAATGGTTTCATCCAGGTTCAATAAGACCCGGGAAACCGCCGTCCATCCTGCCACCTGCGCAGCGGTCATATTTTTCGGCAGGAACGGCGCCAGGGCGTCGTTTCCTCCCAGCAGATCCCAGGGATTGAGTTCCCCGTCCTGATAGCGCCGGGTTTCCTTTTGCAGGAAGCCCAGCAAGTCGTCTTTCTCGCTTTGGTTTGGAGTGCGGGCGACGCAACGCCGGAAGGCGTAAACCAGCCGCTGATCATCCGTTCTGCCGCCATCGGTCAATGTATGCGCCGCCAATGCTCGCGCCGCTTCCAGAGACACTGGCTCATTGAGCGTTGTCAGTGCCTGCAAAGGTGTATTGGAACGCGCGCGCCGCACGCACGACATGTCTCCGTTGGGAGAGTCAAAGGTCTGCAGCATGGGGTAGGGAACTGAGCGGTAGCGAAAAGTATAAAGAGCCCGGCGATAGACCTCAGACCCATTCGATTCGTTCCAGGGTTTCGGGCTATAACTCACCGGAGGAAGGAAGAGAAAATCCGGCGCTGGGGGGAAGACACTCGGTCCGCCGACGGCGGCATTGAGCAGCCCGCTGGCGCTCAATGCGATATCGCGCACCACCTCTGCGTCGACCCGAAAACGTGGGCCGCGGGCCAGCAACCGGTTGTAGGGATCGCGCTCCTCCAATGCAGGCGTCACTTTGGAGGACTGACGGTACGTCGCCGAGGTGACAATCAGCCGGTGGAGCTTCTTCAAACTCCAACCCTGATCCATGAATTCGACCGCCAGCCAATCCAGTAGTTCCTTATTGGAAGGTGGCTCGCACTGGGTTCCGAAATTCTCGCTGGTCGCGACAATCCCAATTCCAAAGTAGGCCTGCCACACTCGATTGACGATGGAGCGCGCCGTAGTAGGGGAATCCCGCGCCGCCAGCCAGCGCGCAAACGTGAGCCGCGTAGGCTGGCCGTTTTTCCAGGAATCATCATGGGGCAGCGGATGCAGAAACGCCGGAACTCCGGGCTGCACCAAAGCGGTTGGCTGCAGGAAATCGCCCCGTGTCAGAATGTGCGTTTCCCGCGGAACGGCTCGCGTTCCAAATACCAGTTGCGCCGACCCTTCGGGGTACTTCCGCCAGACTTGCGCAATCTCGTCGTTTTCCCCCTTCCACTCCGGAACGGTGGTGCGCCAATAGCCAAACACAGTCTGCACCTGCAAGGCAGTGCGCTCGGCGGCGGGAATAGAGAGTATGGCTCGCACGTCCTTGGGCAAAGGATCAACGGTTGGGGCTGGGGGTGTCGGTAATCGACAACCGGAATTTGCCGAGATTGTTGCTCTGGTTGTCGCCGGAGTTCCACCCGCCGTGGTTCTGCACCAGGGAAATGGTCAGAATCGTGCCCGCAGGATAGGAAACCGGCGTCGCCAGGGTAAAGACTGCTTTCCGGGACTGGTTTCGCAAGCCAGGCCCGGCATCGATTCCCCACGCGGTTTCGTCCTTACCATCAATCGCGAATTGCGCCGGACCGGTCACCCGGGCCCTGCCGGTCTTGTCGTCAAAGATGGGCGCGAGCGGCATCACCGGCTGTTCGAAATCGGCCTCGGCTTTGGCGAACTTCAACCTGGTGACCTTCTCCGGGGCGTCGGCAGGAGCAGCGTCCACGGTAAATTCCGTCAAGGCTCCCATTCCCTGGAGGGAGCGGCCCGGACCGCCCAAGGGCAGGCTCGGGTCGGTCAGCAGTTCCAGGCGAAATGCGGCGATGTTTTTGAGGTCGGTCTTTACTTTCAGCTTCACGCCGCTCTGCGTGGGTGCGTACCCTTCGCAGCGAAAGGAGCCATCCTTTTGCAGAATGTATTTCTCTCCGCCGGTCGAGATGTCGTCCACCGTCGGCTGGATGACTGCCCACTCCACCTGCCCCGGTTTCACTTTTTCTTCCCACTTGGCCATCTCTGCCTGCCAGGTAGGATGCTGGTGCTGGAGCGATGCTTCGATTTCCCGCGTCTTGCGGAAAACCTCTTCCTGCTCGATCTGCTCTTGCGGCGTATAGACGGCGATATTGGAATCATTCGCGTTATTGATGAACGCGAACATGCGGTAGTACTCTGCCTGCTTCAGCGGATCGTATTTGTGATTGTGGCACTGCGCGCATTGGATGGTGATGCCCAGAATGCCCTTGCCGATGGCGTCCATGCGGTCGTACATGGCCTCCATGCGGAACTGCTCGGGATCGATTCCACCCTCTTCGTTAATCATGGAATTGCGCAGGAAGCCCGTGGCGACAATATCGTCCTGGGTGGCGTGCGGCAGCAGGTCACCGGCGATTTGATCGATAACGAACTGGTTGTAAGGCAGGTCGCGGTTGAGCGAATTGATCACCCAGTCGCGATAGAACCATACGCGCCGCTGCTTGTCCTTCTCATAGCCGTCGGAGTCCGCGTAGCGCGCAGCGTCAAGCCAGATGCGGCCCCAGCGCTCTCCATAATGGGGTGAGTTTAATAGGCGCTCGACTTGTTTCTCATAGGCTCTGGGGCTCTTGTCGGCGACAAAAGCATCGACCTCGGCTGCAGTGGGTGGTAACCCAATGAGGTCCAGGCTCAACCGCCGCAGGAGCGTCACGCGATCGGCGGGCGGCGAGGGGGACAACCCTTCTTTCTCCAACCGCGCCAGGATGAATGAGTCGATGGGATTCCTGACCCATCCCTGGTGTGCCACTTGCGGTACCGGGGGGCGCACAGGCGCGATGAAGCCCCAGTGCGTGACCGCCTTCGCGGTCGCGGAACCAGCCGCGGTCTCCGGGATCACCGCGCCCTGGTCAATCCACGCGCCGATCAATTTAATTTGCTCAGGCGGCAGCGGGTCGCTGCCGAAAGGCATCTGCGCGAGACCGTTCATTCCGGCCAGGCGTTGGTAGAGGTTACTATTGGCCGCGCTACCCGGCATCACAATCTTTCCCGAGTTTCCACCTGCCAACAACGCCTGCCGGCTGTCCAGCCGCAACCCACTCATCTGGGCGGAAGCGCCGTGGCACACGTAGCAGTGGGTCTGCAGAATCGGCTGAACGTCCCGCTGATAATCAACTTTAGGAGCGCTGGTCGAGTTCTGGGTCTGCGCAATGCGCGGGCAAATTTCCAATGCTAGAACAGATACAAGAGCGACAGAGGGAAAGAGCTTGAGACTTCTAACCCGGATATCCATGCTGGCCCTCGGCTACACAGGCCAATATACCCCCCAGCTGCCTACGCCGCACGCGTTTTGAAGAGTACTCCTTCACGGCTGACCCAGCCACTCTTTACTGGAGGGGGGAGTTACGTGGGAGGGTCGGGGGAAAGCCGCTATTACATTGAGCGCCACGACGATTCCTAAGTTGGATTGGCGACCGTGAAAGTACCCCGCCACGTTCTACGGCGCGGACGGTAACTATCTAAATGGCGGCCGGAACTACAAGCTGCGAGTGCCCAAGGACGTGCCTGTCTCCCTCTTCTGCCGGCAATCCGGGAGCTATCTCGTTTTGCCTCAATCTGGAACTCCACGCTAAGATTGCCAAATGATGGACTCTTCACGCGAGGCGCTGAAGCCGGACGAGCGTGGACTTGGGGATGCACCTGCCAATTCTCAAGGGAAGTTAGCGCTGGCTCTGGGAGTGATCGCAATCGCGCTCAGCCTGGTTCTAGGGTTTGTTTATCTAATCTCGGTCCGTCGCCTGGAGCGCGAGGTGGCACGGCTCAGCCAGCAGACGGAAGGTTTCAGCCGGTCGCTCGTGCGCGCACAGGAGCAATCGCAGACGTTGGCTCAACAGGCTTCGCAAGCGGCTGCGAACGCGCAGGCAGCCGCCCAACAGCGCGACTTGGCGAAGCAGGATCAATCGAACTCGGAGGCGCAGGCGCAACTTGCGCGGCAGCAGGCCGCCGCAGAGCAGCAAAAGGCAGATCAAGCCACACATCAGGCTGAGCAATACCGGCAAGAGCGAGAGGCGGAACTTGGACAGCTGCAACAGGCTCTCGGGCAAATCGCCGAAACGCATCGCACTGCCATGGGCCTGGTGATGACGCTGGATAGCAAGTCGATTCGCTTCGACTTTGATAAGGCAATCATTAAACCGGAATATCGCGACATCCTTAATCGCATCGCCGGAGTCCTGATGACGCTTAAGGGATTTTCGATTGCTGTCTACGGATATACGGACGATATCGGCACGCAGACGTATAACTTGCAACTCTCACAGCGTCGCGCCGAAGCTGTCCGCGACTTTTTGGTGCAGACCGGAATTTCCCCGACGATGATCACCACCTCCAAGGGTTTTGGCAAATCCGACCCTCGCGTTCCGGGCGACAGCGAACAGGCGCGTGCTGCCAACCGCCGGGTCGAGATCGGCATAGTAGATTCGAGACTTATCACGAACGGCCCTCTCGTCGCGCCGAAGTGAATCAGGTTGTTACAACTGAGCCCGATTTCCGAATCCGTCTTACGGAGAGCTGCCGCTGCACATTGACACGGCGAATATACCTTGACCTTCTACATCTGGGGATTTATATGTAGAAGTCATAGGTATGAAGAAAACTGACGATAGGTTTGACCTTCCACAAGGCACGCTCGACCTTCTCATCATGAGGGTCGTTGCGCTTGGACCCATTCACGGCTATGCCATCGCGCAAAGAATCCAGCAGATCTCGCGCGACGCACTCCAGGTCCAGCAGGGATCCCTCTATCCCGCGCTCCATCGCCTCGAATATAAAAAGTTGCTCAGCTCTCGCTGGAAGCCCTCCGAGACCGGCCGGGAAGCCAAGTTCTACGACCTCACTTCCAAGGGACGAACTCATCTCAAGGTTGAAACCGAAAACTGGACGCGCCTGACCGACGTAGTGAGCCTGATTCTCGAGGGAACCCTGGAGGGAATCTAATGGGCTGGCTACGGAGACTTTTCTTTCGCGAACGATTGGAGGCCGATCTGGACAAAGAGCTGCGCTTCCACTTCGAATTTCAGGTCGCCGACAAGGTTCGTTCCGGCATACCGGAGAGCGAAGCCCGTCGGCTCACACGAATCGAGTTCGGCGGGATCGAGCAGATTAAGGAAGACTGCCGCGAGCGACGCGGAACCATGTGGCTTGAGTCGCTACTGCAGGATGTTCGCTACGCCCTTCGCCAGTTGCGCAAAGCACCGGGCTTTACGCTGACGGCGGTGCTGACTCTGGCGCTGGGCATCGGCGCAACCACGGCAATCTTCACGCTCGTGCAGCAGGTGATGTTGCAATCGCTGCCGGTCTCCAGACCAGATCAGCTTTGGCGCATCGGCGATCAGCCCCGATGCTGCAATTGGAATGGATACAGCCAGAACGGCGACGGCGAGCCGAGCGATTGGAGTCTTTTTTCGTGGGAGGCATACAAGCTATTCCGCGCAAACACGACGGGATTCCAGGATCTGGCAGCGCTCCAGGCGGGTAATATGCCGCTGGCAGTGCGACGAGCGGCCTCATCGGGACCGCCGGACACGGCGAATGGCCAGTATGTCTCCGGAAACTTCTTTGAGACCCTGGGTGTATCCGCGTGGCGCGGCAGGCTGTTGATCGACGCCGACGACCAGGAGGGCGCGCCCCCGGTCGCGGTGATGAGCTTCCATGCCTGGCAGGAGAAGTACGGCTCCGATCCTTCGGTAGTGGGATCCACCTACCAGATAAATGACCATGCGTTCACGATCATCGGCGTGGCCCCGGCAGGATTCGGTGGGGCGAAGATAGTGAATTCGGGCATGCCGGATATCTGGATGCCGATAACGACCGAGCCCATGCTGTTCGGAACAACGTCGCGCCTGAAAAACACGCGGGTCGATTGGCTGGACTTGATCGGACGTGTGCGCCCCGAAACGAATCCGAAAGCGCTGCAGGCGCAGCTTCAAAGCGAATTGCACGGCTGGCTGGCCAGCCACCTGGCGGATATGAGTCCGCAGGAAAAGGCTGTGTGGCAGAAGCAGACGCTCCGCGTGTCGCCGGGCGGCGCCGGCTTCTCCAGCTTGCGCCGGGATTACAGCGAGGGCCTGGTGCTGCTCATGCTCACAGCCTGTTGCGTGCTCTTGGTGGCCTGCGCCAACATCGCAAACTTGCTGCTGGCTCGCGGGTTGAAGAGCCGGCAGCAGACGGCAGTCCGCGTGGCGCTGGGTGCGTCGCGTGGACGCCTGGTGAGGAACGCGCTCCTGGAAAGCATCGCGCTCTCACTGATCGGCGGCGCGGCCGGCGTGGCTGTGGCCTGGGCAGGGGCGCGGCTGATCCTCTATCTCGCGTTCCGCAGCGCAAGCGAAAGCACCTGGATCCCGGTGCAGGCTGCGCCCTCGACACCGGTTCTGCTGTTCGCGTTGGGAGTCGCTGTGCTTACCGGGGTGATCTTCGGGATGGCGCCCGCGTGGATGACCTCGCACGCCGAGCCGCTAGATGCGCTGCGTGGCGCCAACCGTGAGGTGGGGGGTGGCCGCCACTGGGCGCAAAAGGCGCTGGTCGTTGCCCAGGCGGCGGTATCGCTGGTGCTGCTAAGCGCGGCGGCCATGCTGGGCGGCAGCCTGCGCAATCTGGAGCACCAGAACTTCGGGTTCGATCCGGATGGCCGCTACCTCGTCTCCATCAATAGCCTCCTGCAGGGGAACCATAAGCAGGAGCAACTGGTCCTGCTCTTCCGTGAGATTCAGGACCGGCTCAGCGCCATTCCCGGGGTGCGCGGCGTCAGCTCCGCGACCTATGCGCCGATGAGCGGCAATCAGTGGGGCCATGACATTCGGGTTCTGGGCAAACCAGAGCCTGGCCCGAACGATGAGGTATTTGCGGATTGGACCCGCGTAACGCCCGGGTTCTTCGATACGATCGGCGGCCGAATGCTGGCGGGCCGCGCCATCAACGAAGACGACAACGAGAATACGCGCCGCGTGGCTGTCGTCAACGACGCCTTTGCCAGGAAGTTGTTTGCGAACCAGAATCCCATCGGCCAGCACTTCGGTCCCGCTCCGGTGAGGAATGCGGGAACTTATGAGATTGTCGGTGTCGTCCAGAACATCCATTACGTGAGGTGGGGCTTCAGAGATCCAGTCCGGGCCATGTACTACATCCCCGAGGCGCAGACCGTCCACTTCGATCAGCCGGATCTCCGGAGTGACGAGCTTTGGTCGCAGAACCTCTACAACATCGTGATCTGGGCGCCCGGGCATCCGGCGAACATTTTCACGCAGGTGAAGAAGGCGCTGGCCGAAGTCGATCCGAATCTGGTGATATATGACGTTCAGCCGTATTCGAGAGTCATTCAGGGAACCTTCGACCAGCAGAATATGATCGCCAACCTTACCTGGCTGTTTGGCGCTGTTGGCCTTGTGCTGGCTGCGGTTGGTCTCTATGGTGTTACGTCTTATGGCGTCGAGCAACGCAGGAGCGAGATTGGCGTGCGCATGGCCGTGGGCGCCGCTCGCGGCGCTGTCGTCGCTATGGTGCTGCGCGAAGCGCTCTGGCAGGTCGGCATCGGACTGGGAATCGGGATTCCCGCGGCGATTGGGGCGGGATATCTCATGGCCAGCCAGCTCTTCGGGGTTGCGCCGTGGAATCCATTGCTGTTGGCAGGTACGACTGTGCTTCTCGGATCGGCGGCGCTGCTCGCCGCGGTCATCCCAGCGCGTAAGGCAGCCGGCACCGACCCAATGCAGGCGCTGCGCAGCGAGTGATTCACGCGGGAATAATCCAGATCAACGCAGATCAACGGAAGTGGAAAATTGCAACTTTCTCGCTTACCTGTTGACGAAGCATTTTGCCAAAGGTTACTACAACTTTTCCGCTATACATGTCTTAACGAATTAAGATTTAGTTTTTGCCAATCAGTCTTAATAGGTTAAGATATTGAAGGGAGATCTCGAAGATCGCAGAAATTCCAGGCCCTCTCCATTCGTTATCGAGGGGAAAGTAATGAGAACAGGAGTACCCACATCCTCCACCCCCCGAAGTGCGCGGAGCCAACGTTTGTTCCCCAGCACGTGAGTCGCTCCATTGGATCTCTCGGCGATCCCACGGTTCAAATAGATGAAGTGTTTGCACTGAACGGCATGCGACGTGATCTAACGGTCTCAATGCAGATACATATTGACGGCAAGATCGCCACCGCCCAAGTCACTTCATGATTCCGTGCTGGAAGTGGGGACTGAAAGACGCGAGTACTCTTCTCTTGAAAATGAACAAAGAGTTGAACACGGACACAACCTTCACTGGTCGGCTTTCGGGCGGCAAGGTGGAAGGAATCTGGCCGCTTTTCATTGCCGGTAGCGCGCCACGACAACGTTTGTCCATTGAAACAGTGACCATTCACCGATTCACTGTCGTACCGCTTGTGTTGTTGTTCTGCCTGGTTTTTCTTTCGAGCCTCGTTTGGTGCACAAGTTTACCCGCTCAAACTCAACCGCGGGCGGTAGAGGTCGTCGACCGGATGGTGCAGGCCGAAACGGCCGCAATGAAAAATCGCCAGCGCTTCCAATACACAAGGGAGGTGCGGTCGACTCGCACAAAGGGCCATCTTTGGAACGAGTTGGTGGTAGAAACCCCGGAGGGGCGCATGCACCGTCTTCTCTCTGAGGATGGTAAGCCGTTATCCGCCGAGCAAGCCAAGGCTGAAGATGACCGAATTGCAAATCTGGTAAATCACCCGGATGACTTCCGTCGTGAAGGCCAGGGTCGAAGAGACGATGAGGGGCGGCTGGCGCGTTTACTGCAAGATCTTCCCAAGGCTTTTCTGTTCGCGAGCGATGGCAACCAGGGCGGTTGTACCCGTATTACATTTCGGCCGAATCCGTCCTTTGAGGAACAGAGCTATGAGGATAGGGTGGTTCACGCCATGTCAGGGGAGTTGTTCATTCATACCGCCGACATGCGGCTGTGCGGCATCGATGCACATCTCGACCACAAAGTGGAGTTCGGCTTTGGCCTGCTCGGCGAGGTGAGCGACGATAGCAGTTTCTCGATCACGCGGGAGGAAGTCCTTCCCGGGCAATGGAAGACAGCAAGGCTTCGCGTCCATGTGAATGGAAGCATGCTTCTGCTGAAGAGCTTCTCCCGCGATGAAGACTCATCCCATTACGGTTTCAAAAAGGTCGACAACAGCTTGTCGGTGGCCCAGGCGGCAGCTATCGCTTGCGCAAACGGTTCGAGCCGCGCCGGCTCCCTCGCACGCCCTTCGGCAAGGTCAGGCCTGTCGACGATGATCCTCTTTTCGTCGTCCAGCTTGCCCAAGACGCATTCGCGACGTCTAATCCTTATCGTCCCGGCTGAGGAATCTGCGCATTGACTAAGGCTTACCTGAACCGCATCGCCACTGCCGTACCCGAACACGATGTGCACAACGCGTTCGTCGGCTTCGCAGAGAAGATGCTCTCCGACCCGCGGCTGCGCACGGTCTTCCGCCGCATGGTGAGGCGCGCCAACATCGCGCATCGCTATTCATTCCTCGATCCGCATGAAGGTTCTGGCCAATTCTCGTCGCATGACGCGCTTGAGTTTTACCGGCCGGGTAACTTTCCCGGCACGGCGCGGCGGATGGAGCTGTTTGAGCAGACCGCTCCGGTGCTGATGAGGAAGGCCGTGGACCGGCTTGCGCTCAATGAGAAGGAACGCTCCGGTATTACCCACGTGCTGGTGACCTCCTGCACGGGTCTCTATGCGCCGGGTCTGGACTTCGAGATCGTCGATCACCTTGGGCTTTCAGCGGCCGTGGAGCGAACGATGGTTGGATTTATGGGATGCTATGCCGCAATTAATGCGCTGAAGTTGGCACGGCACATTCTGCGCTCAGATCCGAAGGCCGGTGTGCTTATGGTCAACCTGGAGCTGTGCACACTGCACTTCCAGGAGACGCCGGAGCTGGAGCAGGTGCTCTCGTATCTGGTTTTTGCCGATGGCGCGGCGGCGAGCCTGATTACCGCTTCCGAGCAGGGCTTTGCTCTGGACAGCTTTAACGCGGTGAGGGTGCCCGAGACGAGTGGTCTGATTACATGGAAGATCCGCGGACTGGGATTCGACATGCTGCTCTCCGGGCAGGTGCCGGCGGAGTTGGCCCGTGCATTACATGAGGGCGAGCTCATGGTCGAGCGCGATGACATCGACCTGTGGGCGGTGCATCCCGGCGGACGTTCGGTTCTGGATGCGGTGGAGAAGGGACTGGAGCTGCCGGTCGATAGGCTGGCGGCGTCGCGCGAGGTGCTGTCGTGCTTCGGCAACATGTCGTCTGCGACGGTGATGTTTGTGCTGCAGCGGATGATGCAGCAGGCGCGGCCGGGCCAGCGCGGATGCGCGATGTCGTTTGGCCCGGGGCTTACAGCGGAGACGATGCGCTTCCATGCGGTCTAGTGCGGAGATCGAATTCAGACTGCGGGTCTCCCCGCGCGAGCTGCCGGAGCTCATGGATGGCGATTGTAGCTATGAGGATTTCCGAAGCTGCCTGCGCAGCCTGGAGCAGGTCAATCGGTGGCTGCTGGGATATCGGCCGACGATGGCGTGGCTGAGGCGGCTACCGCATGGATTACGTGATCCGGTACACATCGTCGATGTGGGCAGTGGCGGTGGCGATCTGCTGCGGCGGATAGCAGGCTGGGCGCGGAGGCGCGGCATCGCTGTGCAGTTAACGGGAATCGACTTGAATCCTTATGCCGCGTGTGCGGCAGCGGAGTCTACGCCGAAGGAGCTAAAAATCGCCTGGGTGACCGGCGACGCTCTGCTGTATCGGCCGGAGAAGCCGGTGGATATCGTCGTGAGTTCGCTGATGGCACATCATTTGGAGGATGAAGAGATCATCGCGCTGCTGCGGTGGATGGAAGCGACTGCGCAGCTGGGTTGGTTCATTAATGATTTGGAGCGGTCGCCGTGGAGTTGCCGGATGTTTGGGTGGGTAGGGGGAATAGTGGAGTGGCACCGGTTTGTGCGGCATGACGGGCCGGTGTCCTTCCGGCGGGCCTTCCGGGAGGAGGACTGGGTGCGATTGCTGGCGGCGGCTGAGATTGCTCGGAAGGCGGTGACCGTGGAGCATCGGCGGCCGGGGCGATTGTGTGTGGGGCGTTGGATGGGAGGCGGTTGTTGATGGTTGGCGCTGGGCAGACTGGGACGCCGTTTATGTGGCTGGCGTGGACTGATGTCGATTGGGGTGAGCCACTCTCGCTGGTCGCTAAACTCGTCAGCAAGAGAGCGGGGACCCAGTGTTTTCTGCCCGCTGCAAGATTTCTCCTCGTCACGTCTAACCATCCGAGAGGGGGATGCTGATGGCAACTTCCACGCAGCACCCATCGACGCCCGCTCGTTCCAGATCCAAAAGCCGTTTCAGATCCAAAACCGTTCTCTGGATCTTCCTTGGCCTCACCGCGCTCTTCGTCTTCATCACCTCAGAATTTCTCCTCATCACCGACTATCCGATGTACCATGCCTATCGTCTGCAGGTCATCGCCGATCGTCAGCTGCTCATCCCACATACGCTCTGCGGCATGTTGGCACTCCTCATCGGCCCGATCCAGTTCTCATCACGATTTCGCCAGCGTTACCTCAAGATTCATCGCGTCCTCGGTCGCATCTACGTCATCTCAGTCTTCATCGGCGCCGGAACCGGGGTCGCTCTCGCCAGCGGTCGTCCGGGCTTTCCCGGAACCTCGATGCAGGCAGCCGCCTGGGTGGTCTGCAGCACCGCGGCCCTCATCACCGCGCGCAACCGCCAGATCATCCAGCACCGCCAGTGGATGGCTCGCTCCTACGCCGTCACCTTTACCTTCGTCTCCAGCCGTGTGCTGAACCTTTGGCCCCGTTACTGGAGCCACCTCGGGGATTCCTTCGCCGCCGTTGGCGTGATCGCCTTTACTCTTGCCTCGCTGCTTATCGTGGAGCTCGGCCTTAACTGGCGCGAGCTCACCACACGCCGTGAATGATACAGGTCCACGTATCGCATCTGGAAAAAGGAGATTCCCGTGACAATGTCCTATCTGAATCAAATTCCTTCGCAAAACGAAGTTCTCGTTCTGGGTGGTGGGGTGGCTGGCTGTGCGGCTTCGATCGCGCTGGCCCGCAACGGACGTGTCGTTACGCTAATAGAGCGGGAGCCCACACCGCAGCATAAGGTTTGCGGAGAGTTCCTCAGCGGTGAGGCTCTTGAGGACCTGCATGCGCTTGGCATCGAGGTGGCCTCGCTTGGCGCCGTGCCCATCGATTACGTTCGCTTGGCCGCTGCCAGGCGCGCCGCGCAGGCTCCCTTGCCTTTCCCCGCAGCCTCGCTAACCCGCAAGGCGCTTGATACAACGCTCATCGCCGAGGCTATCGCCGCAGGAGTCCGGGTAGTGCGCGGCCGCAGTGTGCAGGCACTCAGCCGCACGACATCCAACGTTTGGCAAGCTACGCTCGACGACAGCAGCACCAGGGAAGCCCCAGTGGTCTTTCTGGCTACGGGCAAGCACGATATCCGCGGCCACTTGCGTCCGAAGGACCCACAGCGATGGGTCGCCTTCAAGACGTATTTTCGCTTATCGTCCGCGCAGGCCTCTGAGCTTGCGGGCGCCTCTGAACTGATGCTCTATCCCGGAGGCTATGGCGGTATCCAGCCGGTGGAAGGCGGCATTGCAAACCTATGTTGCGTGGTGCAACAGAGTTATCTTGCACATGCGGGTAATCGCTGGGAGAACTTCCTGGCGAAGATGCAGCAGCACTGTCCACACCTCGCTATGAGGCTTGCCGGCGCTGAGCCGTTGCTCACTAAGCCGATCGCCGTTACCCATATCCCGTACGGTTACATTCGCCCCACAACGGAGAATGGGCTCTACTGCATCGGCGATCAGGCAGCCGTGATCCCCTCGTTCACCGGCGACGGCATATCCATTGCTCTGCATACGGCGCGTTGTGCCGTCGCTGCGTATCTTGCAGAAGAGCCGGCATCGCTCTTTCAGGCTAAACTGCGCTCCGCACTGCTGGCCCAGATGCGCCTTGCCGAATGCGCCGCCGATGGCTTGAACAACCCACTCGCGCGCGCTGTATTGCCGTTTTGCCTTAGAGTCTGGCCCGGGGTGATGCGCGTGACGGCAAGGCTGACACGCGTTGCCCAGCACGCGGCTGTTGCTGTTCCCGCAGTCGCCAGCTGATATCGAACCGCGGCCAATCAACTCTCAGTCGTCAAACGCCATAGGGGAGACGCAATGAAATCCTTCGCAATGTTCGCCCTCGTTGTCTTACTCGCTCCTGACGCGATGGCCCAGCAGCAGACCTTCGTCGCCAACCCCGATACCAGCGAGGTCAAGATGACGCTGAAAACGACCCACGAGGTGGTTAACGGCAGCTTTCACATCCAATCCGGATCGCTTGAGTTCGACCGCGGCACTGGCAAAATGTCGGGTTCGGTGGTCGTTCTCGCCGGCAGCGGCAAGACCGGCAATGGCAGTCGCGACAAGAAGATGCACAAGGACATCCTTGAGGTTGAACAGCATGCAACTGTCTCGTTTGAGCCCGAGTCCTACGCTGGCGCCATCGCTCCATCAGGAGACTCGACCATCCAGGTGACCGGCATCTTAACACTCCTCGGCACGCCTCACGAGATCACTATCCCCATCCTTGTGCGAATAGAAGGTACAACCGCAACGGCCAAAGCTCATTTTGTCGTACCGTACATTCAATGGGGATTGAAGGATCCAAGCTTTCTGTTCTGGAAAGCGGACAAAGACGTCGCGATTGACATCTTTCTCCCTGGCCGGCTTTTACCATAGAAGACCGCCTTCTTTACACGCAACCATGCGATGCATCGGCATGAGAGCTGAAGCGAATTGAGGTCCCAGGCACTGCGTCTTACCTTCCCGCTGATGTTTCTGATCCGATGATCGCAACCCTTGCCGCGACATCGCGTTCGATCGTTGATTAGCAGAGCCGATCCTCTTCGAGAAGTGCCTTCACCAGAGCACTGAGCAAGATCAGATATTGCTTTCGCCCAGTAGCGCAGGTCAGTTACGAATTAAAATTATGAACGCCCCTACCGCCGCGACTCCAATCACAATCATGACTGCAATCGTAAAGAGCAAGTACGCAGCCGGAAGATCTTCATCGTCTGTCGCCATCTGGTTCTTTCCGGCCACATTCCGGCCAGCTGCCAAACTGCGTCGCGGCATGAAGCCGCACGAGGAGCAGAAACATGCTGACACCAAGTCTTAATTAGTTAAGACTTGGTGTCAAGTATAACCCTGGTGGAAGGCTTGTTCTTCCACCAGCTTCGATTTCACGCAGGTGAAGAAGGCGCTGGCCGAAGTCGATCTGAATCCGGTGATATATGACGTTCAGCCGTATCTCGAGAGTCATTCAGGGAACCTTCGACCAGCAGAATATGATCGCCAACCTTACCTGGCTGTTTGGCGCTGCTGGCCTTGTGCTGGCTGCGGTTGGTCTCTGTGGCGTTACGTCCTATGGAGTCGAGCAACGCAGGTTGGCATGTCCCATGCGAGTTTCTTGTTACCTATCTTGAGAATCGCGGTAAACTGGCGCTCGATGAATGTATTGCCCTGTTCCGGCAGTTGAGATATTCCAGGCAGTCTGGCTCTGACCGATCGGAATGATGGAATGGTGCCATGTCGGCTTGACGCCGCCGATTTTGCCCTTTCACAATCTGCGAATCGATCTCAGGGGCGATGCTCACGGGCGCGAAATGCGGATTGGGAGGATCGGATGCGGAAGAATCAAGTCAAGATCATCGCTTTGGCATTTGCTCTGCAGATTGTTTTCCCTGGCGCAGGCGGGCAGGCAGTCGCACAGGCCGGGAAAGCTGCCTATCCGGCCATGGCTCCCCTGGATCAGTACCTGATATCTGACGAGAAATCTGAGATTGCGCTGGCCCGCAGTGCCGCACCCGCTTCCATTTCCGACGGAGCCGAAGTGATGGTGCTGGGACGCGAGGGTTATACGACCGCGGTGAAGGGCACGAATGGCTTTCTCTGCATCGTGGAGAGGTCGTGGGGGCAGGCCACGGATCAGGCGGAGTTCTGGAATCCGCAGATGCGTGCACCCCATTGCTTCAACGCGCAAGCCACGAGAAGCTTCGCGCCCATATATCTGATGAAGACCAGGCTTGTGCTGGCAGGAAAATCGAAGCCTGAAATCGCGCACGCCATCGCGACGGCTCTGGATAAGAAGGATCTGCCCCCGCTGGAGCCGGGCGCGATGGCTTACATGATGTCGAAGCAGCAATACTTAAACGACCGGGGTAAGAGCTGGCACTCGCATGCGATGTTTTTTTCCCCCGGCGACATGACCAAGAGTTGGGCGGCCGACGACCCCAGCTCTCCTGTCATGGTGGCGAATGACTCGGAGGAACGTGTGACGATTCTGTTTGTCCTGGCAGACAAGTGGTCCGATGGTACGGCGTGTCCGTCGAATATGCCCTGATCCGCAGCCTGCGGTTTTCAGACCAAACGTCGATTCCCGTCCGCGACAAACTGGAACCGTCTTCAGGGAGCGGCGACCTGTCTCCGTCGCTGCTCACTTGCCTTGATGATTTCGTTCATGTCCCCGGCTGGCCGAATCTCGAAAATGTTGCCATACGTCAGAGCCGGATGCTGGCCGATGAGCTGTACAGCATGATTCATGTCCCTCGCCTCAAGGACGAGAATGCCGCCGAGGTGTTCTTTGGTCTCAGCATAGGGGCCATCGGTCGTTGCCACCTTGCCGTTCTTTGAGGACAGAGTCAAGATGGTTTCCGGACCCTGAAGCGCTTCGCCGCCAGCCCAGTGCCCGTTGGCGCGAAGATGATCGTCATAGGCAAGGCATTTATCGAACATGGCGTTTCGGTCACTCTCAGTCATGCCTTCGAATTTGCCTTTGTCGTAGTAGCCAAAACAGAGGTATTTCACTGTTCTTCTCCTTTTCCTTCCGGGTTGGGGAGCCGGCGGCAGAGCCTTCCGCTCGCTCGTTCATCTCATGGTCAGGACGGTGCGACTTCCAAAGTCGCGGCGGGTGAGACTATTCCGTTGCTTTCTCCGGAGCCGGGTAGAAAAGAAGCTCGCGCACCTCGCCGGCCACATCGCAGGCGATGGCACCCTTCTTCGCCCATGTCAGCGCCTCGTCGAGATCAGCGCATTCCAGTATCCAAAATCCGCCCATGTGCTCCTTGGTCTCGGTGTACGGCCCGTCGGTGACGAGCACCTTGCCATCGGGCTGGGCACGCAGGGTCTTCGCGCTGCCCGCCGGGGAAATGCCGCAGGCGAACTTCCTCACGCCGGAAGCAATCATTTCGCGGTTGAGGGCGTGGATCTCTTCGATCATCGCTTCGGTTAGAGTGGACGGGTCGAAGTCGTCGGGGAGGTAGTTAGCAACCAGATATTGTGGCATCGCTTTTTCTCCTTGGTTTCTGTGGTTTGTTCCCGATGACTCGTTTCCTGTTCATTCAGGAGCCGTAGCTCATCGTTCTTTTGTCCTATAGTCGTTGGGGAGACGGAAAATCGACAGCTATCTCAATTTTTATTTCAGCTGCCGAATCCGGTCCTGCAGGAACTGCCGCTCCGGTTCCTGTTGGGTGAGCGCCAGAGCTTTCTCATAAGAGGACCGGGCCTCAGCGGTCCTGCCCAGCCTGCGGTACATATCCGCGCGGGCTGAATGAGCCAGGTAGTAATTTGCCAATTCGCCATGTTCCAGGACGGCGTCGATATGCGCCAGACCGGCTTCTGGGCCATCGCACATGGCAATGGCCACGGCACGATTCAGATGTGCTACTGGCGAAGGGTGAATTCGTACCAATTGGTTGTAAAGCGCAACGATCTGCCGCCAGTCGGTCGCAGCGGTTGATTCCGCCTCAGCATGAACGGCCGCGATCGCAGCCTGCAGCGTGTAAGCGCCGAAGCGGCGGGAGTTCAGGGCTTTCTCCACCAATGCCACTCCTTCCGCGATCTGCTGCCGGTTCCAGAGCGAGCGGTCTTGATTTTCCAGCAAAATCAGCTCTCCAGCTGGAGAGGTTCTCGCGCCGCGACGGGATTCCTGGAGCAACATCAGGGCAAGCAGCCCCATGATTTCCGCCTTTGGGACCTCCGGCTCCGGCTGGAGTTCGGTCAGTAGCCGTCCCAATCGAATCGCCTCGCCGGTTAGCTCGGCCCGCGTTACCTCCGTTCCCGCTGCAGCCGAGTAACCCTCGTTAAAGACGAGATAGATGACCTGAAGCACCGCGTCCAGCCGCTCCGGCAACTCCTGCGGCGACGGCACCTCGTAAGGAATCCGCATCTCGCGAATCTTTGTTTTGGCGCGCACGATGCGTTGGGCGAGCGAGGCCGGCGTAACCAGAAATGCCCGGGCAATCTCCTCCGTTGTCAGGCCGCAGATTTCGCGCAGAGTGAGCGCAACCTGTCCTTCCGGAGGCAGAGCGGGATGGCAGCAGGTGAAAATCAGACGGAGGCGATCGTCCTCAATCTCTTCCTCTCCGGTCTCTTCATTCCCGCTGAGAGCGTCGTTGACGCGCGATTCCATATGAGCAACAAGATCTCTCTGTGCTCCATCAAAGCGCGCGCGCCGGCGCATAGCGTCTATGGCCTTGAAACGTGCCGTTGAAATAAGCCACGGGCGTGGCTTGTCTGGAATGCCAGCCAGCGTCCAGGACTCCAGAGCGGCAGCGAACGCCTCGTGCATCGACTCTTCGGCCAGGTCAAGATCTCCGAGGAGGCGCACGAGCGTCGCTAGAACCCGGCCCGATTCCAACCGGTAAAGAGTCTCAATGGTCCTGCTGAGTTGTTCGGGCACAGGCGGCGGCATCTACGCCAAACTAGCAAACGGAGTGGCTCAATACAACTGACGAAGGCGCATCTCATTCAATGCGCAAAGCGCGTACGGGGTCAATGGACGCCGCACGCCACGCCGGAATGATTCCGGCAATGGCAGCCGCAAGCGCCAGCACTCCAACAGCGATGGTCATGACCGGCACATTCACGCTGGTGATCTCATAAAGCTGAGACTTGACGAACCGCACGCAGAAGATTGCTATCGGGATGCCGATAGCGAGGCCGGCGACGGCTTGCAGCATGGCTCCGCGCATGACCGCTCCAATGACCCGGCTGCGCGCCGCTCCCAGCGCCATACGGATGCCGATCTCCGGCGTGCGGCGAACTACGGTATAGGCTGTGACGCCATAAAGACCAATCGCGGCAAGCAGAAGCGCCAGCAGCCCGAAGAGCGAAGTGAGGCGCGCGATGAGGCGCTCCTCGATGAAGCGGTCGTCAATCTGCTGCTGGAAGGACTGGAACTTCACTATCGTGAGGTTGGGATTGATGCTGGTCAGAGTGTCGCCCACAATCTTTTCAAACCCGGCGATGGGATGGGCGGTCTGGATGACAATGGCTCCGGCATACATGGATAGGTCTTTGTCGAGAGAGTCGTTGGGGTCGCTCGCGCTGCCCGCGCGCTGCGTCAGCGGCAGAAAGTACATGGCATGGTTTTTCCAGTAGACACTGGTGTAAGTAGTGTCTTCTACCACGCCGACGATCTCGTGAGCTCCATCCATACCCGCCTGGCCGGGACCGGAAAAACCAAAGTGATGGCCGATGGGGTTGCGCTTGCCGAAGAACTGTTTGACGAATTCCTGGTTGACGACGGCGACGGGCGCCGCATGCAGCGTGTCTTGCCACGTGAAACCGCGGCCCATGACGACGTGGGTGCCGACGGAGTCGAAGTACTCCGGGGTGCCCTTCACCCAGGAAGTACTTTTATTCAGGTCCGGCTCGCCCTGAACCTTTACGCCGGATCCCCAGTTGTTCGCCTCCATTGGCGTGTAGGTGGCAAGCCCGACTTTGAGAACGCCGGGGATGGCGTGGAAGCGGTCTACGATGGTCTGGTAGAGGGGCTCGACCTCGGTGTTCTTGTAGCCGGCCGCCTGCGGATTGATATGGGCGATGTAGCGGTTGGTTGCGTCCAGTTTCATGTCCACGTTTTCGGCTTTGTTGAGGCTCTGCGCAAAGAGGCCCGCGGCCACCAGCAGCACGAGAGAGAGCGCGGCCTGCACGACAACAAGTGCGCGCTGCAAGAAGGATGCACCGTGCGCGGTCGTACGCGCGTTCGATCGCAGGGCTTCAGCGGGCTGCGTGCGCGCCGCCATCAGCGCCGGCGCAAGGCCAAACAGGATGCCCGTAGCCAGCGAAAGCACAAAGGCAAAGCCGATGACCAGCGGCGAAGGCGAAGCATGGATCGGCATGTTGTGCTGGCCAGGAAAAGCGAGCGCCAGCAACGCGTGCGCTCCGAGATAGGAAACGGCGAGGCCAAGCAGGCCGCCCATACCAGAGAGAAGAACGCTTTCCGTAAGAAGCTGGCGCACAATACGGCTGCGCTGCGCGCCAAGAGCTGAGCGGACGGAAAGTTCCGCGCGGCGGCTCATGCCGCGCACCAGCAGCAGGTTGGCAATATTGGCGCAGGCGACGAGAAGGACGAGCGCGGCGATCCATTGCAGCAGCTTCAGGTGGTCCTTGTAGCCGTCCTGCATGTTCTGGATGCCTCCGCCTCCGGCTGTAAGCACCACGTGGGTGCGGGGAAGGACCTTCTGGGCGCGCGGATCGGTAAATGTCTTGAGCGGAACAAACTGCTGCTTCAGCAGCGCGCTGGCCTTGGCCTGAAGAGCGGCCCGGGAGGTTCCCGGCTTTACGCGACCGAGAATGTAGGCCCACTGAGTGTCGGGATCGTTAAAGTATGGTGCGCCAATGACGAGGTCCATCGAATTCATGGGAAGGAAGTACTTAGGCGGATTGCTATCGATCCGGTCGCCATAGAAATCTTTTGGGGCCACGCCGATGATCGTGGCCGGCTTGGTATTGATGTAGAACGCGCTCCCCACCACGCTCGGGTCGCCGGCATAGTCCTGCTGCCATGCGTCGTAGCTCATCACGGCAGTAACGGGCGCGCCCTTCTGGTCGTCGGCGTCCGAGAAGAGGCGGCCGGCTGCAGGCGAAAGCCCGAAAACGCGGAAGTAGTTGCCGGAGACGAAAGTCCCCATCACCGACTTCGCAACTGTCTGCGGTCCGGCACGACGGACGGTAATGGGCCGCCAGGCGTAGCCGGCCTCCATCGCGGCTAACTCCTCGAACTCCGGCAGGCTCTTCTTGAACATGTAGTAGGTGTCGGTAGAGAACAGCGAGTAATCGCCGTTATCGTGCCATCCTCCATTCACGCAGCAGTCATCCTTGTCGCCAATGCGCACCAGGGTGTTGGGATCGACCACCGGCAGGTTATGCAGCAATATGGCGTTGACCAAGGTAAAGATGGCCGAATTGGCGCCGATGCCCAGAGCCAGCGTCAGCAATACGGTGACGCTAAAGCCCGGAGTCTTGCGCAGTTGCCGGAATGCATAAACCAGATCCTGTACCAGAACTGTCATCGTTCTAACCTCCACCCACGCCCGGCTTCCACAACAGAATGCAATTCACGCCCTGGAGTACATTCTGCACCAGCCACTTGAATCAAAAAAGTCCTGAAGCAGATATATACGAATATATTCGTAGTCGTCAACGAAAAGCTTCGTAGATCGATGCCCGCTCAGCAAAAATCGCTCGGGAATCAGTCAACTAGCAGTTAACAGTCATCATTTTGATGCGAGGATCAAGAGGGATCGCATAGCAATCATCACTCGGAATTTGGCAATTTATTTCTTCCTGGCGCAATGGTGATTATTCCGTCCAGACCGGAACTGACCCTTTCGCCGGAGAATGGCTAATCCACGACTCTTTAATTTGCACAGTGACCAGAACGTAACCTGCTACAACGCTACAACTATCCACCAGAGCATTGCTCTCTCGCACGCGGTGATCGTTCCAGTCACCAGGTTTGTCCGTCACCAGGTTGTCTGATTTGATTGCTACCTGCTGCCGATCCGTTCCAGTGGGTCTCGCCATTGCTCTCGGCACTAAATCTATCCACTCGCTCACAAGTTGCCGACCTCATGGATCGCGATATGACGCGGGAAGAAGCTGAGCGAACTGCGCGTCGAGAATTCGGCAACGTCACATTGATCGAGCAGCGCAGCCGCGAAGTCTGGCAGTGGCCGACGGTCGAATCTCTGTGGGCAGATACGAAATATGCTCTCCGTCGATTGAGGCGCGCGCCGCTGTTCACGGGAATCGCACTGACTACTCTCGCCGTTGCAGTCGGTGCAAACACAGTCATTTTCAGTGTCGTGAATGGTGTGCTGCTCAAGCCCTTGTCGTATCCCAACCCAGATCGGTTGATTGCTGTTGATACCTCGTCGCAGCAAATAGGCCTCGAGAAAATAGGAATCGCTCCGTCGCTCTACTTTGTCTATCGCGAGCAAAATACAACCCTTGCGGACATAGGTGCCTATGACGATGACGAGCTTGATGTGACTGGTGCCGGAGCGCCAGAACACATTCGCGTTCTCGATGTCACGGATGGGACATTGCCACTGTTGGGCGTTCGCCCGGTATTAGGGCGCTTGTTTACTCGACAAGATGATTCACCGGGAGCTGCGCAAACTGTCGTACTTACGTATTCATATTGGCAGAAGCATTGCGGTGGGGCGTCTTCGGTCATTGGCAGCTCGATTACGGCGGGCGGCGTGCGCAGGGAGATCATTGGGGTTCTCCCCCAAACCTTCCATTTCCTCGATCAGAAAGACGCATCGCTCATACTTCCGATGCAATGGGATCGTGCCACCACGACCCTTGGAAGTTTCGACGGGAACGCTATCGCAAGGCTGAAACCCGGGGTTAGCGTACAACAGGCTACTGCCGATCTTGAGCGTCTGCTACCAGTAGTAGCAAGATCGTTCCCGCTGCCAGCTGGTCTGAGTGCCGACTTCTTTCAATCGCTGCACTATACGCCGACGTTGATTCCCCTAAAAGGCGAAGTGGTTGGGAGTGTTGAGAACGTTCTCTGGATTCTGCTGGCCTCTACTATCCTGGTGCTTTTGGTGGCATGCGCGAATGTTGCGAATCTTCTGCTTGTTCGCGTCGAAGGCAGGCATCATGAGTTTGCCATCCGCTATGCCATCGGCGCGGCAAGGAAAGGAATTTCCGCCGATATACTCTTCGAGAGCAGTCTGCTTGGGCTTACGGGAAGCCTGATTGGGCTGCTGCTCGCATCAGGAGCGATGCGCGTCCTTGTGGGGCTTGGAGCCGTAAATATTCCTCGCATCCGCGACATTGGCATCACGCCATCCGTGCTGTTATTCATCGTCGCTATTGCAGTGAGTGCGACCCTTGTGATCGCCTGTGTTCCGATTCTCAAGAGCACGAGTCCGCACCCCATAAGCGGTCTTCGTGAAGGAGGCCGGGGGGTTGGGGATGGCCGAAAAGGACAGGCCACACGCAAAGCACTTGTCATGATTCAGGTTGCGCTTTCGGTAGTTCTGCTGATCTGTTCGGGGCTCATGATTCGTACATTTCGGGCGATGATGCACGTGTCACCCGGATTCACCTCCCCTGAAACCGTTCAAACCTTCGGCTTCTACATCCCGGAAATTCAGATCCCAGATACTTCCCCAGAGCGTGTGATTCGCATGGACGAGGCGATCGTGCAAAAGATCGCTTCTATTCCAGGTGTTTCTTCAGTGAGCATTGGCCGTTCTGTGCCGATGGACGGCAACAACGCCAATAACCCCGTATACGTTCAGAACCGTATCTCTGAAGCCACTGAGGTTCCTCCTGCGAGACGCTTCAACTATGTGGCGCCAGGCTTCTTTGCAACGCTCGGTACACGGCTCCTTACCGGTCGGGATTTCACATGGACGGATACATATGAGAAGAGGCCGGTTGCCATTGTCTCCAAGAGCTTTGCCAGCCAATACTGGCATCGCCCTCAGGACGCGCTGGGCCAAAGAATACGTGTAGTAAGTACCGATCCTTGGCGCGAGATCATAGGCGTCTCAGAGAACGTCCATTACGACGGCGTTGAGAAGCCCCCTCCTTCGATGGTGTACTGGCCCCTCATGATGGACGATTTCGCAGGCCGCAAACAACGGTTACAACGCGCCAGTGTTTTTGTGGTGCGGAATCAGCTCGCAGGTACGCAATCTTTGATGAAAGCTATTCAGCAACAAGTATCGATGGTGAATCCTGATGTGCCTTTGGCGAACAGTGAACCACTGGGCTACCTCTACACGCAATCAATGGCGCGAACAACGTTCACGCTTGTCATGCTCTGTGTCTCTGGAGGAATAGCGCTTCTTCTGGGGACGGTAGGGATCTATGGGGTCATGGCTTATTCCGTGTCCCGGCGCACTCGCGAGATTGGGATTAGGATGGCGCTCGGGGCGCAGCGTGGAGCTGTAGTAGGCGAATTTGTACGACAAGGTATGTTGTTAACGGTTTTGGGGATCGCAATTGGCTTAGTGATTGCGTTGGCAACGACGCGTTTCATGTCCGCGCTTCTCTTCGGCGTCAGTGCCGAGGACCCGATTACTTACATCACGATAACGTGGGCTGTGGTCATAGCCGCTCTGCTTGCATGCTATTTGCCTTCACGCCGGGCAGCAGGAATTGACCCGTTGCTCGCCCTGCGAGGATAGCGAATAGGAAAACGTTGGGAAGACGAGAAGCAACTGTTATTTCTGTCCGCATGCTCTATCGCATGGCATAGATTCCACCATTCAGTCCAGACCGAACGTAACCTGCTACAACGCTACAACTATCCACCAGAGCATTGCTCTCTCGCACGCGGTGATCGTTCCGTCACCAGGTTGTAGTCACCAGGTTGCCAGAGGTTCTTCCCCGGAGTGATGACCAGCGATGGTGTCCGGTCGTCGTGGAAGGGGCACTTACCCACGAGGTAGGCTCCGTGCCGCGCCGGCTGGATGCCCCGCGCCTCGGCCAGCCGCTCGACAGAGATTTCTTTCTTTAGCCGCTCGATCTCGTGATCCGGGATTCTCGCCATGTGCCGGCCCTCCTGTTTTCAGCTGCCTGCTGAAAACCTGTCAACCAAAACATCTGTTTCATTGTGATAGTTTTAGGTCAACACATGCTTTGGGGGTCTCACATGCTCGCTTACCCTAGTCCCGTGCCCATCAACCACCACTGGACAGTGAACTTCCCCGAACACCTGGCCGCCCTGCGCAAGCAAAAGGGCATGACTCAGCAGCAGCTCGCCGACCGCGTGGGCGTCCACGTGGTCCAGCTCCGCCGCTATGAGGCCGGGACTTCCCAGCCCACCCTCGATGTCATTCGCAGCATGGCCGTGGCTCTAGGCATCAGTGCAGATACGTTACTTTTCGCCCCCGACGAGCGCGGCCCGGACGATGCCCTCAAGCTCCAGTTCGAGGCCGTCTCCCGCTTCGATCCGGAGTCCAAGAAGGTCGTCCAACAGGTCCTCGACAGCATGATCCTGCAGCAGGAAGCACGCCGCTGGTCGTCGGAACGATAACGCGAACGCTTAACCTTGGAGAGGAAGGATTTCCCATGGCTCACGCCGTAACCAACCCGAAGCAAGAGGCCCACGAACTCATCGATCGCATATCCACCGCGCAGGCCTCCGCCGTCGTCACCCTGATTACGTCCATGCTCGATCCGGTGGACCGCGCCATCGCCAACGCGCCTTTTGAGGACGAAGAGATCAGCGAAGAAGAGACCCGCGCCGTCGCCGCTTCCAAGGCTTGGCTGGCCGAGCATCCCGGCGAAGGCATCCCCCACGAAGAGATTCTCCGCGAGTTCGGGCTCAGCCCCGAAGACCTCCAACCCTGACAGGCCCCGGCGTGAAAAAGATCATCTTCACCCCGCCCGCGCGCGCCGATGTGCGCCGCATCGACCGCGACACCGCCATGCGCATCCTCACCGCACTGGACCGCTTCGCCCGCACCGGCGAGGGCGACATCAAGAAGCTCGAAGGCAACACGGCGAGCTGCGCCTGCGCGTCGGCGACTACCGCGTCCGCTTCATCGAAAACCCGCCCGGCACGCTCTACATTCACGCCGTCCTGCATCGCTCCGAAGCCTACCGCTGAACGCGCTCGATCAGGCCTGGACGACGCGCCGACGCTGCCATGTAGAGCCGCCACCGCCGCCCCATTCGTCTTCTCATGTGGAACATGAGAAGAAGACATTCTTCTCATAGCTGAAAAACACCCGCAGCGAGGACGGCGGTCAAGGGCGCGCGTCTCTGCGCGTTCATCGGAGCGAAGCGCAGACCCTTGACGGCCGCCGCAGCGAAGGGTACCGCGCAAGAGCGCCGGGACGCCTATTCCGCCTCGATCCTTTGCCTCAACAAGTTCGCAACAAGGAACCTGGGGTATCTCGTGAGAGACCGGATTTCCGTAAACTCCATACTTTCACGAGTTCTAACGAGATACCAAGGTTCCTCGGCAGTTACCTCGAAGGGGTGGAGTGTCCAGGTAATCCCATGCGAAGCATGGCCTGCTCTTCAACGATGCTGGCCGGAGCGAGGGTTGGGGGACGACGACGGCTCCTTCTAAGACAGAGGTAGCTCGACTTTCCTAGAGAGCCGAGGATCGATGAGCCTGAGCCGACGCCTCGTTTCTGCCCCGAGCAAAGGCCAATAGGCATCAACCATCGCTTGGCTTCCAAGGAGGGTTGGCAGGACTTCCGTTCTGAGCATGTCGGACACCTGCTCATCCGTAGCCGTCGCCATATCCTCGATGAACGAGGCGACTCCGGTCCTGGCTTGAAGATCAGCTTCGCTTGCGACATCAGCTAAGTACCGATTGAAGAGGACCCCGAAAACGACATAGGGGCCTGCCTCGATACCGCCGATCAGCTGTGTATAGTGCGGCTCCTTCAAAACAGGAAAACGCTCTCGGACCTGTTCGTTCAATGAACTGTAGACGAGACTCATGCACCCTTCCTCACTGGCCCAACGAGTTCTTCAGATCGGAGATGATGTGTCCAGCGATCATTTAACGGCCCAGGCTGAGGGGGACAGGACGGCTGAGGGGGACAGACGAAAAGTACCCCCACCTAAAACCGCCATCGACCTGAGAAGACGACAGCCCTTTTGCCGAAACAATCTCGGCTGGATGCGATGAACAATACAGAGCCCGCGAGACTGGTTGATGATTCCTTGATGCCGGACGAACCATGAACATTGCTTAACTCACCCTTAGGGCAAAACTCATCCCGCCAAGAGAATATAACGGCAAGACGCGAACAACCAGAAGTTGTATGGGGCGAGGAGAGTTCCATGGCACGCTTGGCGCGGGTGGTTGCCGCTGATGTTCCGCATCATGTAACGCAGCGTGGGAATGCACGGCGGTTCCTGCTGTCCTGCGATGCGGATCGAAAGGTATACCTGGATTTGTTACGCGAAGATATGGAGACCTGCAAGGTATCGTTGATTGGCTACTGTCTGATGTCCAATCACGTTCATCTGGTGGTGGTTCCGGCCAGGGCGGAGGGATTGGCGAAAGCTCTTAAGCGCACGCACGGTCGCTATGCGTCTTATTGGAATGCAGCGCATGGCTCCAGTGGCCTACGTCTGGCAAGGCCGCTATTATTCCTGTCCGTTGGACCAGATGCATCTCTGGGAGGCATTGCGCTACACGGAGTTGAACCCCGTGCGAGCGGGCTTGGTGGCCGAGGCTGGATCGTAGGAGTGGTCGAGCGCGGCCGTACATTGCGGCACGAGGCAGGCGGATGAATGGCTAGCGCTGACGCCGTGGCAAAAGCATTGGCCCGAAGGGACCTGGCGGAAGTACCTAAAAGTCGGGGAGAGGGAATCAGACTTGCTCGCAATCCGTCGTTGCACATATACCGGACGACCGCTGGGAACGGCAGAATTCATTAAGGAACTCGAGAAGAAGACACGGCGACGGCTGGCACTGCAAAAAGGAGGACATCCTCGAAAACCGACCGGAGACGCACGACAGAGCGAACTCGCATTCGATGTCTAGCAGCAGCCACTTGAAGATTGCAACCACTGCCCCCTGGGGTACCTTTCGTCTGTCCCCCTCAAGCCGCATCCACGCTTCCGCCTCGCTCGCCAGGCCGGCGCGCACCGGGTTCAACTCCGTATAGCGCAACGCTTCCCACAGATGCACCCAATCCAATGGGCAGCTCCGTCGGGAAGGAATAATCACCATTGCGTCAGGAAGAAATAAATTGCCAAATTCCGAGTGATGATTGCTATCCGATCCCTCTTGATCCTCGCATCAAAACGAGCCTGTTAACTACTAGTTAAATACCCCTTTATCCTCATCTTTATTTGCAAACCCCCATGGACGCCGCACGCATGCGGAATTACCTTTCTAATCAAGAGTCCCCCGTGAATAAATCCTCCGAAACCCCACTTACTGGGGACAGGCAGACGTGCGGACAAAAATGAGAAAGCGCCCTACAAAAATTCAATCGACACGCCGCTCCGCTGCTTACAAAACGTGGCCCCTGGACCCGGCAGACTCATTTTCGCCTGGGCTATCCGGCCTTCGACAACAACCCCAACTGACCAATGCTCTTCGACACCAATTCAGAATCGTGCAAGCAGGCCAATCATGAAATCTAATCCTTTCGGCGGCATAACCCGCCCATCCTTACCTACTGTGTCCGATATAGAACGCCGCATGGCCGAACTCACCGGCGTTCACCAGAAGCTTGTGCCACAGGCACAGCTACAGACTCGCCCGGCGCCTCCCACACCGCCACCGCCCAGTGCGCTCCCGGCTCCAATCCTCGCCGATGCCGCACTCTACGGCGTCGCCGGGTTGGCCGTATGCGGCCTGGCCCCGCACAGCGAAGCCCATCCCGCCGCCATCCTCCTCCAGTTGCTGGCTGCGTTCGGCAATGCCGTTGGTCCCGCGCCCCACTGCATGGTCGATGCCACCCGCCATGGTCTCAATCTCTTCGTCGTGCTGGTCGGCGAATCCAGCAAGGCCCGCAAGGGAACAAGCTGGAACCAGATTCGCCGCCTCTTCGCCGAAGTCGATCGCCCTTGGGTCGCCGAACGTGTCACCACCGCTCGCTTGACGCCCGCGGCCCTTATCTATGCTCTGCGCGATCAGCAGCCGGCCACGGACCGCCGCTTGCTTGCGCTCTCGGAGGAGTTCGCCGCCGTTCTCCATTCCCTGCGGCACGCCAAGGGGCACCTCTCGCCTCTGCTCCGTTGCGCCTGGGATAGTGGCGATCTCCGCTCGCTCGCTGGTCTTCACCCCATCCTGGCCACCGGCACGCATATCAGCCTGATCGCCCACATCACGCAGCGCGAGCTCGCAGAGAATCTCCACCCTGCAGAAGCGTGCAATGGCTTCGCCAACCGTTGTCTCTGGACAGGGGTGCAGCGTAGCCAATGCCTGCCGGAAGGCGGCAACCTGGACGCTCATGAACTATCCGCCGTCGCCGCCGAACTTCGCCGCGCTTTCGATTGGGTCGCCGATGCGCACACCATCCGCCTCGTCCGTGACGACGAGGCGCGAGCTCTCTGGCACGAGCGCTACCCGGCCTTGAGCCAGGTCCGTCCTGGCCTTTACGGCGCCGCCACCAGTCGGGCCGAAGCTCAGGTCCTGCGCCTCAGCGCCATATACGCTGTTCTCGACTGCAGCCCCATCATCCGGCTGCCTCACCTTCAGGCTGCCCTCGCCGTGTGGGACTACTGCGCCGCAAGCGCCTCTCTCTTCTTCGGCACCTCCACCGGTGACCACACCGCCGACCGTATCATGGAAGCCATCAACGCATCCGGCGGCAGGTTGTCCAGGCAGCAAATCAGTGCTCTCTTCCACGGCCATCTCAGCAGCAGCCGCATTGAAGCCGCACTCGAACAACTCATATCGTTGGGGGCAATCTCCCAAACCAGTCAGCCCACCGGGGGCCGCCCCTCGACCCTCTGGTCTGCGATACCGGAGTCGGAGCGCTTGGCCGGGGAAGAGTTACAAGATGAATCAACCGTTGAGGAAACAGCCGACGAGGAGTCCATGCAGGAGCAGACTTAGTTCGCTTACTTCGCTTTCTTCGCACATTTCTACAGGGAAACTGGAAGAAAACGTCCCGCTGGGGGAACAACCAATGAGGAATCCATGCAGGAGCAGACTTAGTTCGCTTACTTCGCTTTCTTCGCACAGTTCTACAGGGAAACTGGAAGAAAACGTCCCGCTGGGGGAACAACCAATGAGGAATCAATGCAGGAGCAGACTTAGTTCGCTTACTTCGCTTTCTTCGCACATTTCTACAGGGAAACTGGACGTAAGCGTCCTCTGGGGGCCTGTGACTTGTTTGATCTTTTCGTGTTTTTTGCACCCGACCGGATGTTTCTCAATCCCCTCCGAAAAGGCGTCATCCTGCCTGCCCCGGCGTGCCGTGGGAGCGAAGCGCCTCGCAGATCTATGGCATAACAGAGGGTCTATGGCGCGGAGTCGAAGAGCCTGTCCTGAGCGTAGCCGAAGGAACCCCGGCGATGCTTGTTGGCAGGTTGCTCTTCGGAGCTTTCCGGCCACAGACTACAAGGGAAATTAAAAAAGTCACAGCCTCTGAGGGAACAACCAATGAGGTATCAATGCAAGAACCGACTTAGTTCGCTTACTTCGCTTTCTTCGCACATTTCTACAGGGAAACTGGAAGAAAACACCCCTCTGAGGGAACAACCAATGCCGGTGCGCTACGCCGCAGCAGGCGGTCCGAACCAGGTGGTTAACGCGTCAGTGAGGTCCGGCCCGGTTCGGTCTCCCGCCCACGCCACATATCCATCAGGACGGATCAAACCTGCGCTTGGAGCGGATACCAATCCGGGACCGGGGAGGTCAGACGGAACGTTACCCTTGCTTCTATGATCCTATTGAGTTAGTAAACGTTCCGTCCCCGAAAGGTTTGTCGAAACTCGAGGATAGCTACCATGACCGGAAGGTCGCGTCCGGCACTCACGCCCTGGAGGGAAATTCTGCATCAGCCACCTTGCTGTGAAAGGTCAGAATTCATGCGTCTTTTCAGACTTGCGGCGTTCTTTGGCCTCATCGTTGTTCTTTCCTCGGCGGTTTATGCTCAAACGCTGCCGCCCGGCGTGCAGAAGGTCACCTCGATCGAGGGGATCACGGAATACGCGTTTCCCAACGGGTTGCACGCGCTGCTGTTCCCCGATAACTCGAAGCCCAAGATCACTGTAAACGTTGTCTACCGCGTCGGCTCACGCAACGAGGGCTACGGCGAGACGGGGATGGCCCACCTGCTGGAGCACATGTGCTTCAAGTCCACCACCACGGGCCGCACCCTCTTCAGCGAATTAACCGACCGCGCCGGCGGCGGCAACTTCAACGGGACCACCGCATACGACCAGACGATGTATTTCGAAACCGTGAACGCGAGCGACGAAAACCTGCGCTGGGCTCTGGGCCTGGAGGCTGACCGCATGGTGAACATGACCATGCTGGGCAATGATCTGGTGACAGAGATGCCGGTGGTGCGCAACGAGATGGAGTCCGGAGAAAACTCGCCGCGCAACGTGCTGCACGAGCGCGTGCTGGCCGCGGCTTACAACTTCCACAACTACGGCAAGACGGTGATCGGCAACCGGACCGACGTGGAGCGCGTGCCGATTGCGAATCTGGCGGTCTTCTACAAGAAGTACTACCAGCCCGACGATGCCGACGTGATTGTCGCCGGTCAGTTCGACGAAACCAGGGCGCTGGCGGTCATCGCGGAGACGCTGGGCAGGCTGCCCAGGCCGGATCGCGTTTTGACGCAACCCTACACGATGGAGCCGACGCAGGAAGGTGAGCGCGAGGTGATTCTGCGCCGCGTGGGCAGCACGCAGTTGGTGATGGCGGTCTACCATATTCCCGCGGCCATGCATCCGGACGCGGCGCCGCTCACGGTGCTCAGCGAGATTCTGGGCGCGCAGCAGACGGGGCGGCTCTACAAGGCGTTGATCAACACCAACAAGGCGACACAGACCTACTTTTCCGGGAATGGTATGCACGACCCCGGTTACGCGTCGGCGTTCGCGGAGCTCAAGACCGATCAGTCGATCGACGACGTGCGCGAGACGATGCTGAAGACGGTGGAGGAGTTGGCGGACAATCCGCCCACACAGGAAGAGGTGGACCGCGCCAAGGCGCGGCTTGCCAAGAACTTCGAGTTGACGTTCGCAAACTCACAGACGGTTGCCATTTGGCTTGGCCACGCGGTTGGCGAGGGCGATTGGCGCGAGCTATTCCTTTCGCGGGATGAGGTTGCCAAGGTGACGCCGGCCGAGGTGCTGCGTGTGGCCAGGGCGTATCTTAAGTCCTCGAACCGCACGCTCGGTGAGTTCATTCCCACCACTTCGCCGGACCGCGCGGAGATTCCCGCGACACCCGACGATACAGTGCGCTTCAAGGATTACAAGGGCGGCGCAGCGGTGCAGGAGGGCGAAGTTTTCGACCCGACGCCGAAGAACATCGAGGCGCGCGTGATCCGCGCCACGCTGCCCAACGGCATGAAGCTGGTGATGTTCCCTAAGAAGACGCGCGGCGCGACGGTGAGCGTGGTGGTAAACGTGCGATTTGGCGACGAGAAGGCGGTCTTCGGCAAGTCCACCGCCGCCGAGTTGGCGGGGTCGCTGCTGATGCGCGGCACCAAAACGAAGAACAAGCAGCAGATTCAGGACGAGACCGACCGGCTGAAGATGCAGATTAATCTGCATGGCGGTCCAAGCAGCGCTTCGGCGAACGTGCGCACGGTGGCAGCGAATCTGCCCGATGCGCTACGGCTTACGCGCGAACTGCTGCGCGAGTCCACCTTCCCTGAGACTGAGTTCGAGCAGGTGCGCTTGCAGCGCATCCAGCAGGCCGAGAGCAGCAAAACCGAGCCCAACGCGCTGGCCTCGATCGAACTGCAGCGCCACCTGAACGCCCAGTACAAGCGCGGCGATGCGCGCTACGTGGCCACGCTCGACGAGCAGATCGAGGAATTGAAGGCCGCGAAGCTCGAGGACGTGCGCGGCTTTTACGCGCAGTTTTACGGACCGGGTGAGGGCGAGATCGTCGTCAGCGGGCAGTTCGATCCCGAGCAGATCAAGAAGCTGGCCGGCGAGCTCTTCGGCGACTGGAAGAGCGCCAGCCGCTACGAGCGCATCGTGCGGCAGTATGCGCCGGCCGAAGCGATCAACAGGAAGATCGAAACGCCGGACAAACAGAACTCGCTCTTTCTGGCCGGAGCGCCGATGAAGATCGACGACGAGGATCCGGATGCGGCTGCACTGACGATTGCGCAGATCGTCTTTGGCGGCTCGCCGAATTCGCGGCTGTTTATGCGTATCCGTATCAAGGATGGGCTGAGCTACGGAGCGGGTGCGATCTTCCTGATGCCGGC
Source organism: uncultured Acidobacteriaceae bacterium (assembly GCA_963750415.1). Lineage (GTDB taxonomy): Bacteria > Acidobacteriota > Terriglobia > Terriglobales > Acidobacteriaceae > PALSA-350. The sequence continues at coordinate 214,713 of CAVVQX010000010.1, read as the reverse complement.
AAAGGACGATGCAGGCCTGATGAACGCCTACGCCATTGCCGCGCCGCAGAACGCACCCAAGGTGGAAGCGGACTTCAACCAAGAACTCGCAAAGGCGCTCAATGACGGCTTCACGGCCGACGAAGTAGACAAGGCCAAGAAGATTTATGCCGATCAGCAGGCGGTGAGCCGCGCCGAAGAGGGATCGATCGCCGGCATCCTGGCCGGACGCGAGCGCTGGGGCCGGACCATGGAGTGGGATGCCAGGCGCGACGCGGCAGTGGCCGCCGTCACCGTGGACCAGGTGAACGCAGCCTTCAAGAAGCACATCGGCCCGCTGGCGATTTCCATCGTCAAGGGCGGTGACTTCAGGAAGGCGGGTGTGTACCAATAGCTGTCGGCCGTTGCGATCCACACACCTTTCTCGACCCTGAGGTCTGATATCACCCGTAGGTCCGCGACGAAACTCCAGGATTGTGACGCGAGCCAATTCTGCCCCCTAAGGCTCTGGCACGGCATATGTGCTCCATGAGACCATCCCATTGCGTGCCTGGAGGTCGATGATGGGACTCATAGCCCGCGATGTTCGCTATGCTTTGCGGCAACTGCGCCGGACGCCCATGTTTTCAGCCGTTGTGGTCGTGATGCTCGCGCTGGGGATTGGCGCGAATACTGCTGTGTTCAGCGTGATGAATGCCGTGCTCATGCGACTGCTGCCCGTAGCGCACCCGCATGGACTCTACTACGTGCACTTGGCGAATGGAGAATCGCAGCCGCCGGGCGCAGATGAAACCGGTGACCGGTACACCCCATTCTCCCAGCCGGTCTTTGACGCGCTACGGCAACGGACGGATGTTTTCGAGGACCTGATCGGGTATGTACCACTCAGTTTCAATCGCAGTGTCTCGGTACGCCATGGCAAGCTTCCAGAATCGGCCGCCGGGGAAGAGGTGAGCGGCAATTTCTTTTCCGGCCTAAGCGTACGGATGCAGCAGGGTCGCGGATTTACGTTCGAGGACGAGAAAAATCACGCCGCCATCGTAGTTCTCAGCTACGACTACTGGACGCGGAGCTTCGCACGGGATCCCGAGGTCGTGGGGCAGGCCATTTACATCAAGGGAGTTCCGGTTACCGTTGTCGGGATCAGTGCACACGGATTCAAAGGGATCGAGCCGGGCACGGCCACTGACTTCTGGATGCCGTTGCAGAATCGTCCTGAATTCAACGCGTGGGGCCAGCCGGCCAAATTCGATACATTGTATGGTTCGCCCAAATGGTGGTGTCTTCGCATGATCGCCCGGCTGCGTGAGGGTGTGTCGCCAATGCAGGCACAGCAGGCGCTTTCCGGCACGCTTGCCGGAGTGGTCAGGCAAACCATCGGCGATGTTGATCCCAGGGAATGGAAGCCGCTGCTTGATTTCCTTTCGGCCCGCGGTATCGAAGGCTCCAACGAGGAATATCGCACTCCAGTGAGGATGCTCATGGGCCTTGTGGGCCTTGTGCTCCTGCTCGCGTGCACCAATGTGGCCATGATGGTGCAGGCGCGAAACACTACGCGCGAACATGAATTCAGCCTGCGCATGGCGGTGGGCGCGAGGCAGGGAAGTATTTTCCGGCAGTTGTTATGCGAAAGCCTCCTGCTGGTGGGTGCGGGCGCGCTGCTGGGGTGGCTGTTTGCGATTTGGGCTACGCGGCTCCTGGCGCCGTGGTCGGGGATCGAGACCGGTCTCAATCCGGATGCCACGGTTTTGTGGTTCACCCTGACGATTTCGGTTCTAGCTGCTTTGGCGTTCAGCCTGGTTCCCCTGTGGGGCGCAGTGCGCGCTCCAGTAGCTGGGGTCCTGCGGTCCACTTCCTCCAACGCGACGGCCACACGCAATCGCGTGGTCGCAGGACGCGTGGTGTTGTCGACGCAGATCGCGATTTGCCTGGTCTTGCTGATGGCGGCGGGACTGCTGCTGAGCACGCTGCACAACTACGCCGCCCAGAAGCTGGGGATGAAGGCGGAAAACCTGCTCGTCTTCGGGCTCACCCCGCAGGGCAACGTCGACGGGCATGTGTTTTACCGCCAACTGCTCGACCACCTGAAGCATATGCCGGGTGTGGAATCGGTTTCGATGGTTCGGAACCGGCCGGGAACCGGATGGGCCGATAACAACGGCCTGGCTGTGGATGGAGTGCCGCAACCGGGAGCTCTTCTTCGCACCGACTCTGTCGGCCCGGATTTCTTCCATACCTTGGGTATTCCGATTCTGGCCGGACGAGATGTGACCGATGCCGACACCCGGGAAACCCGTGCGGTTGCTATCGTGAACCAGACATTCGTGAAGAAATATCTGAGCGCCACGAACCCGTTGGGCCATGTGCTCGGCTCAGGCAAGAATACGCAGATGATCGTGGGCGTCGTGCGAGACAGCAAATACATCAGCGTGGACGAGAAGCCGATGCCCATGGCGTATTACTCGGCGATGCAGGAATCGGACCTGGCGACGATGCACATTGAAGTACGTACGCATGGCGATGCCATCTCAATGCTCCCGGCGATGCGGAAGGCCATCGCGGCGTTGTACCCTTCCGTGGCCCTCGAACAGCCGATGACGCAGCAGGCGCAATTTGATAAATCGTATGAGCAGCGGCGCATGTTCGCCGCGTTGGGTGGATTCTTCGGCATGCTGGCGGCACTGCTGGTGGCTACCGGCCTTTATGGAACCCACTCGTTCCGGGTCAATCGCCGTAAGAAGGAAATCGGGATACGCATGGCGCTGGGCGCAAGCCGCACCCAGGTGCTGGCGATGGTAATGCGCGAGAGTCTCTGGGTGCTGGGTCTCGGTCTTGTCGTGGGCACTCCGCTCACGCTGTTCGCGATGCGCTCCCTCAACTCGATGCTCTACGAGATTTCTCCCTTCGATCCAGTGGCATTTGGGTTAGCAATTGCTGTCCTGATATTGGTAACGGCGTGCGCTGCTCTTGCGCCGGCCCGGCGCGCGGCTTCGGTGGAACCTATGCGAGCGCTGCGCATGGAGTGAACCACACTTCAGCTCGATACCGGACAGAGTTTGATGCTGGTACTATTGACTGCACCTTACTCTCCATGTAACTGTTAGAGAGTCAATTTGAGACATCTTTGGTGCGGATCGCTGACCTTATCCTACCTGTATTTGCAGTGATCCTGACTGGCTGGATCGTTGGCTTTACGGGCTATCTGTCGCGGGCGTTGTCTGACGCACTGATTCACTTTGCCTATAACATCGCAATGCCGGCGTTGCTGATCGTCACAATTGCACAAGAACCAAGCCATTCGCTGATCAATGGGCGTTTTCTTGTTGCCTTTGGTGGTGGCTCCCTCCTCTGCTTCCTCCTCGTGTTCGGCATCATGAGCATTCGTGCTTCCCGAAGTCTCGCAAGCCGAACGATGCATGGCATGGCGGCATCGATGACCAATACCGGCTTCGTCGCCTTACCCATCCTGCAGGCGATCTATGGTCCGCGCGCAGTTTTGCCGGCGGCCATCGCCACGGTATTCGTAGCCGTGGTGATGTTTCCCGCAGCCGTGATCCTCCTCGAACTTGGTCAGCGAGATGCGCATGGTTCACGCACGGCCCCAATGGTCACAATGAAGCATGTCGTGCTTAACCCGTTGGTCATATCAACCGTGATCGGCATGCTTTGGTCGGCCCTCGATCTCCGCATGCCTGGGCCGGTCACCGCCTATCTTGACATCTTCGCCGATGCGCTCACGCCTTGTGCTCTGTTCGCCATCGGACTGGGCCTGTCAATCGATGGATTGCGCGCCAATTTTGGTCGAGCTTCGCTGCTCTCGGTGGTCAAGCTCGTCATCATGCCTGTGATCGTGTACGGATTGAGCCTGTGCTTGAGGCTCGACCCCCTCTACACCATTGCGGCCGTAATCTGCGCCGCAGTGCCCACGGCCAAGACAGCCTACATTCTTGCGGGAGAGTATCACTGCGAGGAAATGATGGTGGCGTCCACCGTTTCCATGACAACTCTAGCTTCCGTCATATCGCTCGTCGTCTGGCTTTACGCGCTATCCGGGCTGGCAGCGCGCATCTCTGCCGGATAGGGGCACAAGTTCTACGATTTTACTAAGAGAGAAAAGCAAAGAGGTCCAGGTTTCCATTTCCCCGCCGCGCGTATTCGTCTCTCACCGCCGCCAATTACTCCTCGAAGTCCCCTTGCCGTCAGAGACCACCCTTCTGCTACCATGCCAGCGATGAACAAACTTGCCCCATTCCTCTGGTTCAATGACAACGCCGAAGAGGCCGCGGAGTTTTATCTGAGCGTCTTCCCCCACGCACGCAGGCTCGATGAGCTGCGTTCCAAAGGTGTCGGTCCCTGGCCCGTGGGCAAGGTTGCCACTATCACCATCGAGCTCGAGGGCCAGGAGATGGTCTTTCTCAACGGCGGCCCTTCACAGCAGCTCAACCCCGCCTTCTCGTTCTTCGTGCGCTGCGACTCCCAGGAAGAGATCGACAGCTATTGGGACAAGTTGATCGAAGGCGGCAAATCCATGGCCTGCGGCTGGCTCACAGACCGCTTCGGCTTATGCTGGCAGATTGTGCCACGCAATATCGGCAATTTGATTAGCCATCCCAAAGCTATGGAAGCCATGATGGGGATGATCAAGATGGACCTTTCCGCTCTGGAAGCCGCCGCGCGCGATAGCTGAGAGCCTTCTCTAGTCATTTCCTGATCTGACCACTGCCGCGAAAAGCCTGGAAGGACAGGAGGCGGTCTCCGGGGACCAGGTTCATTCATCCCCGCACCAATCAAAAACCCCACGGAACCTTGGGACAGGACGAAACCTACCCAAATGAAGGGTCTTCTTGGCCCCCCGCGTGCGCGGGGCCGCCACCGGCAGGTTTCTGATCGCATTGGTGATGCGCCAAAGATTGCCGCCGAAAATTTCTTAGGGAAAAAGTAGAGCCAATCTGCATATATACATGTATGGGCAACTTCCAGCGTTTTGGTTGTATTACCCGTATAAGTCTCTCGCGAGGGCTGCCGCCAAACGGGTGCCCTCCCTGCGCCATGCAACCTGCTATTAAAGAAACCAATACCAAACCGACCGCCAGCCACCACCACACATGACTTACCACGCATACCACGCATATCACGCACCATTTTCGTCGGTCATGCTCTCACCATGGATGGGCTCCCAGTCGATCGCGGAGGCGTGACACCTCCCAAACAAGTTTGACAGTGGCTCCGCTTTTGGAGCAAAGTCAAGCGCAGCCCTGCATACCCCCCAAACTTCCGGTCGGAGAAACGTATGGACCTGTCTATCCACCACCTGCACCATTTCAATCACTGGGCCGTGCTTGTATCGGCTTTGATCCTGTGGTTCCTCGGTGCCGTCTGGTACTCCCCCGGCCTATTCGCCAAGCCATGGATGGCGGCTCTCGGCATCGTCCCCACCGGTCCCAAGAAGGGTCTTGCCGCGGGCATGATCTCCTCTTTCATTGGAGATTTGCTGGTTGCGTTCGTGCTGCTCCATTTTGTTCTCTGGTCGGGAGCCTCCACGCTGGGCATGGGTGCGTTTATCGGCTTTCTTTGCTGGCTCGGATTCTTCGCCGCAACCCAGTTCCCTCAAGGCATCTATGAGGGCCGCCCCATGAAGCTCTTCATTATTAATAGCGGCTATTGGTTAGTAGGTTTGCTGATCATCGGGGCCCTGCTGGCCGCCTGGCAATGAACGGTGGCGGCACGAGCCGCCGGTGCCACGAACGGCTGCGATGTTTAATGATTGGTTTTGGTGAGTGCGCACGCGACCGTTTACGCTGAGGTGTCTTGTTCGTTGCCGTTTCGCCTGGCACTAGGCAACCACCAGCCGTGTGCTCTGCCTGCGAGAGGCCCCTGTTAGGCTAGGAAAGGGACCTTTCGTATCAATGAACGAGACCATTCTGATCCACTTTTCGGGCCGCGACCGGCCCGGGCTTACCGCAGAATTAACTGGAGTTTTAGCCAGTTATGACACATGCGTGTTGGATATTGGTCAGGCGGTCGTCCACGAAACCCTTTCCCTCGGTCTGCTGGTCGAAATCCCCGAAGGAGAGAGCTTTGCCGGGGTTCAGGACGCTTTAGTCAAAAAATCAAGGGAACTACGGTTGCAGGTCAACTTCACGCCCGTCGAAAAGGCGGATCTGGAGGACTGGATCTCATCGCAGGGCAAGGATCAATTTATCGTCACCATCCTTGGCCGGGCGATTTCTGCAAACCACCTGGCCCGGGTGAGCGCCATCATTGCCCACCATGGTTTGAACGTGGACCGGGTTGAGCGGCTCTCCGGGCGGTTATCGCTGGCAGTACACAGCCCGGATGCGAACGCCTGCGTTGAATTTACGGTAAGCGGAGATTCCGCTTCGGAACAATCCATGCGCGCAGCCTTTCTCGCCACGGCTCACGATTTGAAAATCGATATCGCCTTCCAGCGCGAGAGCATCTTCCGTCGCAATCGACGGCTCTTTGCCTTCGACATGGATTCCACTTTGATTGAAGGCGAAGTGATTGATGAGCTGGCAAAGTTGGCAGGCGTAGCGGGCGAGGTGGTGAAGGTTACCGAAGCTGCCATGCGAGGAGAAATTGAATTCCAGGAGAGTTTCCGGCGTCGTGTGGCGCTACTCCGCGGGCTCGAAGAGACAAGGGTTCGAGAGCTGCTGGACACCATTCCATTGGTGGAAGGAGCCGAGCAATTGATTGGAACGCTTAAGATGCTTGGCTATAAAACGGCGATTCTCTCCGGAGGTTTTAATTTCTTCGCGCAGCATTTGCAGAAACGTTTGGGCGTCGACTATGTCTACGCCAACGATCTGGACATCGCGGATGGGGTGGTGAGCGGCGAAGTGCGGACGCCGATTGTCGATGGTGCGCGCAAGGCTGAGTTGTTAAGGCAGATTGCCCGGCAGGAAAATATTTCGCTCGAGCAGGTGGTTGCGGTGGGGGATGGCGCGAACGACCTGCCGATGCTGGGCATCGCCGGCATGGGCATAGCTTTTCGGGCCAAGCCCCTGGTGCGGCAAACGGCCAGCCACGCCGTGTCGTTTCTTGGATTGGATAGCCTGCTTTATCTGATAGGGGTGCGCGATCGCGACCTGGTTGCCTCCGAGGGATGAATCAATCCGGTCCGGAGCAAGAAAAACGCCCTCTGTCCAGCAACTGCTCTCCATGGAAGCTTCGCCCTCCCCTTTGTCATCCCAGCGGCTGACTTGCCTGTAGCAAGTTAAGGAAGGAATGAAAATGGGAAAGCGGTGTTTGCAATCCAGGCCCAGAGGGCCGGCACCAAAAATAGCCCAGCCCGGAAGGGCTGGGTCCACAAGCCAGGCGGTCGAGCGCCGGAGGTGCGGCACCACACTCTTCGTTTGTTCATTAAGAGCTTCCGGGCTTAAACAGACGTGTCATCCCGACCGGAGCGTAGCGAAGTGGTGGGGCCTGCTGTTTCTCTGCCGGCTTCTCACCCACTTTTTACTGCCGCCGGGCCGTTTTTAAGGTTTTACAACCGTCACAACGTAGTCCGCAGTCTGTGAACCATCGGGTGAAGCTACGTGGATGGTGACGGGAGTCGACTTACCGGAAAGCGAGACGACGTTGGCCTGGCCGGATTTGGCGGGCTTTCCGTTGATGGTGAGCGCGCTCGATCGCGATGACGTGGGCTCCACCGAAAACGCCGTGGTGGAGCTCTTCCTGAGCAGGGTCGCGGTGTAGCTTTTTTCCTTGGGGGAGAATGCCGGTTTCAGCACCGCGCCGTCAACATTGAGGAGTGTAAGGCCGGCAATCTTGTCGACAGGAGCAGGAAGATAGTGATCCTTGTTGACATTGATCGCGACCCAGTCCGGATCGTGCATGCGATCACCGATGGTCACTTGCAACAAGCCTGTGGGCCGGTACGACGGCACAAGCACTGCATTGCCCTTATCCATCAGGGATTGCAGAGCCGATTGCAGGTTATCGAGGTACTTCTCGCCGTTCAACGGGTGATCGTTGTGACCGGTCATTATATGTGTGACCTTGCCCCGGAAGTTCAGCCTGGTTGTCTTCACCGTGGCCAGATAGGTATCCAGCGGGACCTGGGTGAATTGAAGCCAGAGCGCGTCGGGGATGGTGGGCGAGTTGCTGCCGAAGGAGTCACCGGTGAAAAGATTGCCCGTCTTCTCGTCAAAGACCACGATCGACCCAGGCGTGTGCCCAGGGGCATCGTAGATTACGAGCGAGCGGTCGCCGAGATCGACATGGTCTCCGTTGTGAACGGACTGAAGGTTCTTCGCAATCGCGTCATCGGCGATGCCGCGGGCCTTAAGCAAACGCTCGGTTGCCGGCCGGTCCGCTTCGCCAATGCGTTCCACCGTGTCTGCAATGAACTGGTCTGCCTGTCCGATGTGATCGCCGTGGCTGTGGGTGAAAATCGGCTCAATGGGCAGGCCGCCGGTGTACTGCGAAAGGTATTGGCGCAAATTGCCACGGCCCTGGCCGCTATCGATCAGCGCAAACGCCTTTTCGCCTTTCACCAGAAACATCTTGTCGTTGTCGGAGTCGCGGATCATGCGCACGCCAGGAAGAATCTCTTCCGACACATAGGCAGTGCGGTCCCGCCGATCCACGACGAACTGGAAATTTGCAACGCCGCTGTTGGTGTGCCCCTCATGCATGGCAACTGCGCGCAGCGTGTAGCCGGCCTTCAGGCCGTGATCTCCCTCATAGATGCCGCCGATGAACAGCAACTGGGAGGGATCGTAGACCGGGCTCTTTGAGGTGGGCATACTGCCGTCCCAGGTGTAGTGAATCGTGGCCTGAGGGTCAGCATCCATCAGGGTGACGGATTCCGTGGTGGGATATGTGCCCGGATCGGGAAATACCGTAGGCGCCTCTAGTTTGGGACCCGATCCCTGGGGCTCCGGTGGTCCGAATTGCGCCTGTGCGAACAGGGTGAAGCTAAGAAAAACCAGTAGCACAAGTAGACGGGAACTCCAAATCACCTTGGAGTGCATGGGCGCAGGAGCGCAGATTCGCAACAATTGTGTGCCTCCAATAGGTACAGGCGTACAGCGCAAACGTTGCCGTCCGCCCCGCAGTAGCGGTACGAGGACTGTTCGCATATATCCGTTCGAACGCTCGCCGGATCCACGATTATGCTGTAGCCATTTTCAACTTGTATACCCGGTGCCCATTTTCCCAAACCAAGGTACGAAAGAGATTCGGGGTCGTATTCGCCTTCAACACCGTGAGCGTCTCGCGGGCCACGCACTTGCCCGCAAGCCTCGCTGCGCCTGGATTGCCTCCCTGCGAGATGCCTGCCCCATGGCCGTCTTTGCAGGAACAGTCGCTGCCAAAGAACAACTTATCTTTGTGGCGCTTTAGAAAATCGGCGGTGAAGGAAGGATCGCGGGTGAGCGCGTTGTTGCCCGAGTTTGCCGATAGATCGGCGAAGAGGTTGGGATAATCGGAGAGCCATTTGTCCGTAATGCCTCCGCGGACGATAGGGGTTCTCGGGTAATCCTTATCATTGGCGTAGTCCGCGCTGATGTTGGCCCAGAATGCGTCGCAATGTCCAACGAACGTGGTTTTAGGAAACTGCTTGAGGATGGCGTCAAAGCGCTTGAACCCGGTGTTGAATACGCCTTCGGTCGGTGTGTGCGGCACTTCTTGAAAGTGAATGGTAACGGGCACATCGAGCTCGGCGGCGGCCGCATAGAGGCGCCGCATCTCCGGCCCATCGGCTTCGACATGAAATTTCACTTCGCCGAAGCCGTGGGCTCCGGACTTTACCGCTTCGGTGAGCAGCTTTACCGCATCGGGTGCGGAAACGTTGGTGCTCACGGAGTAACCTGCAAAACGGGATGGCTCCTGCGCCATGAATCGTTTTGCATCGTCAGCCGCGGTCAGCCGCGCCAACAAATAGGCTGCCTGACAACCCGATCCGTTCAGGTGAGCCAGGTTCGCCTCCAGAGTGGGACGGGGATGAAAATGGCAGTCGATCACAGGAGTGCCCCAGATGTTCGCCGTCTCCGGTGGCAACTGAGCCTTGACGATGCGGGCCGCAGCCACGGTTATCATTGAGGTAAGAAATGCTCTTCTATTGATTCCCATTGCGACGCTCCTCGCGGGTTAGCTACTTATCATTTGCCTGGATCAAATCCATGAGCCCACCATCGATCGCGCTTTCTCCGCAGCCCGGTTTTAAACGCGAACTCAATACCCGGAACGTATATGGTGATCATTTCAAACGAGGTCGACCTCTTACAGTTGGGTGGATTACATTCCCAGACCGGCCGCTCGACAAGGTATTTCCAGTATCGTCGCTGGAGATCGATGTTCAACGTTCGCCGAATGTGTGGTTTATGCACTGGCAGAAGTTTCTGTATCGAGAGGTATGTTACCGCTGCCCGCAAGCGAAAAGCCGCCGGCCCTGTCGGCACCTGCATCTTCGGGATTGACCTGACTTTACCAGGAGACCTCGGCGCGCGAACGCCCATGTGTATCACAGAACGGGCCGGAAACCCGGTCCGGCGGCGTGTTCAGCCCGATTCAAACATTTGCTAACGCTCGTTGAATCAGAAGGATCGGCCTGGAGTGAAGAAAGGGCGGGTGCGGAGTATCATACCTCCATCAGACGGTGGATGGTGAGAGGAACAGATTGGCGACACCGGAAAATCCCGTGAAGGATGCTGGTGAGCCGCGAGTGACCCCCAATGGGACTGGCAAAAGCCTCACCCCTCAGGCCGTGGATGCGGCGGCGGTGCGCGCGCAGCTGGAACGAGTTCTGACGAGCGCCCCCTTTCGCAACAGCAAGAGATATCCGGCGCTGCTGCGTTACGTAGTGGAAAAAGAGCTGAACGGTGCGTCCTCTGAGTTGAAGGAGCGCACGATTGCCATCGATGTGTTCGGCAGGGATCCATATTACGATCCGGGCGCGGATCCGGTGGTGCGCATATCTGCGGGGGAAGTCCGCAAACGACTGGCGCAGTACTACCAGGAAGTGACAGACCCAGACCAGTTGCGCATCGAACTGCCAGTTGGGTCCTATCGGCCGGAATTTATTGCGGGCATCCCTGCACCCGCGGTTCCTTCAGTATTGCCTGCACCAGTTGCGCTGCCCGCTTCGAGGGAAATTCTTGCCGGGAACGAGCCCCGGGGTAGACCCAAGCGAAGCGTGGTGGCGGCGGGCGCTTTGGCGCTGTTTGCCGTTGTCGCTGGATTGATCTGGGTCTTCGTTGCGAACAGGCCGACCGCGCTCGATCGATTTTGGAATCCGGTGATCCAGCAGACTCACTCCGTCATGCTCTGCCTGGGACGCAGCGGTTTTCGGCCGGGAGATACCCCACCCGGATCGTGGCATCCGGTAGATCCGCACCAGGTGGCAGTGGCATGGTGGGATGCAGAAACACTGGCTCGATTGGCGGGACTAATCCGATCGGACGGCGCTTCACTCCGCTTGTTTCGGGAGGACGAGGCGACCTTCAGCGACTTCCAGCAAGGGCCTGCCGTTCTGATAGGCGCATACAACGACCAATGGACAATGGAATTGATGTCCCACATGCGCTACACGTTCCAACGGACTGGGAGATTCCAATGGATCGCGGATCGCGACCGCCCCTCGTTTCAGGATTGGAAAAACGACCTGGGACAAACAGACGCGCAGGGAAACCTGGCACTCAAGCAGGACTACGCCATTATTTCGCGAGTTGCAAACCCGAGAACCGGATTCATTACAGTTACGGTTGCCGGGCTTTGGGGTTATGGAACCCTGGCGGCTGGCCGGTTCCTCACCGACCCGAAGTATATGCACGACTTCGTCAAGCAAACTGGTTTCAAGCTCGATAAGAGCAACATACAAATTGTGATTGGAACTGAGGTTATCCAGGGAAAACCTGGGCCGCCTACGGTTCTTACCGCCACTTCCTGGTAAAGGCTGCAACCCAAGCCGAAGTAGCATACCCCTCGATACCGAAGTTCCTGTCTCGCACAAACCATACATACCAGGATCGTTAGGCAGTTGTGTCGCAAACGATACCGCAAGTACCTTGTGGCGCCGGTGCCGCGTGGATGTAATGCACACATGCAAGAAACCCCAAGAAAGACAAGGAGACTGCGATGAAGAAAGTTCTAATCATGTGTTCGCTATTTTTATTCGCATCCGGGTCCATGAGCTACGCTGCCGGCAAGGAGTCCGGGTCAGTAAGTTTTCCGAGCGCTGTGCGAATCGGCACAAGTAGCTTGCCCGCAGGCACGTATGCGATCCACTGGCAGCCCGGTTCGAGCGACGCCCAGGTGACGCTATCCGGCAAGGGCCATGAGATTTCAGTTCCTGCAACCGTCACCCCTGGTGCCGGCCAGGATGAGGTGCTCATGCATCGAGATGGCAAAACTCAGGTTGTCGAAGGGTTCACGGTCAAGGCGACCACCTTTACCATCAAGAACCCCTAAGTGACCGCTGGATTAGCTTCGGCGGCGGCGTGTACCCGGCGCCGAAGCACAGAAACTGAGAACGCCTGGCGTACGACGCTGGGGAAATACCTGGAGATACTGTATGAATCTCAAAGCACTTCTCAACACCAACACCGGCGGCAGCAGCATAAGTTTTGGGCTGCTCGTGCTGCGTATCGCAGGCCTTAGTTTGTTCCTAAGACACGGATGGGAGAAGCTCAGCGGGTATTCGACGATGGTTCAGCATTTTCCTGATCCGATCCACGTCGGTGCGCACGCCGGGTTAGCCTTTGCTTTGCTCAGCGATGGCATTTGTTCTGTGCTCGTCCTGATTGGGCTGGCAACGCGCCCTGCCGCAGCGGTCATCGTCACCAATCTGCTGGTGGCCTTCTTCTTCGTTCATCACGCCGCGTATTTTTCCAACAGCCACGTGGAGTTGGTCGCGCTCTACATCATCATCTTTGCGACGCTGCTGTTGACGGGTCCTGGGCGATTCAGTATTGACGGGCGTTTGCAAGGTTAGGAACTGGATCGGATTGCCGAATCCAGTCGCCGGTGAGAGATTTGCTGAAGGGAACCCAGCCGCCAGCAAATGAGACTCAGCAGGAACAATGTGCCTGCGATCCAACCGGCATGATGCGCAATGCTATTCGTCACGAGGTCCACCGAGTTATGCATGCTTAACAGGCGCTCGGCGATCCAGCCCAGCGAGGCGAAACCGGCAAAAAGTGCTCCGCCCAATCTTACGAACGAATATGCTCCCGAGCGACTCAAGAGAATCAGGGACGGCAGAGTGACCGCGACTACGACCATCTGCATGGTTTCGATGCCCAGATTGAATGCCAGTACGCCCGATATACGTTCCCATCGGCCGAGGCCCAGGTTACCGAGGGTGGTGGCGAAGGCCAGACCGTGGATGAGGCCGAAGAAGGCTGCAATGCCGGCTTCTTTCCCCGGGAAGATTGGGCGGAGAGCATGCAAGGCCGATATCAGGATGGAAAAAGCGATGAGCACTTCGACCGGCCGGCTGGGCACGTGGACAAATCCCAAGGCTGCCAGCGCCAGCGTGAGCGAATGGCCGATGGTAAACGCGGTCACTATTTTGAGCATGCGAAGAAGGCTGCGGCGCACGCCTGCAGATCCAGCCCAATGGGAGCCGGAGACGACGAGAGGCGCGGGCAGAAGAAGCGCCAGCAGAAACAAGAGATGGTCCGTGCCTTCCGCGATGTGCCGCATGCCGAGGCGGAAGAGACTGACGAAGCCGACCGAGCTTATGCGGAAACGAAAGTTGGCCCAAGCGTTTGAGTTTCCCGGCTCTGCAATGCCACCTTCCTGCTCATAATCCAGCTCATAGAACGACTGCTGTTGATTGCGCTTTTGGCCGACGATGCGGATAACGGGGTCACGCGGAACCACCGTATTGACCAGATAGGCTGAGGTCGCGTTCAGGTGGTGGTTCTCGAGAACGAGTCTTCGGTTGGGACCGCCACGCGGCAGATCCGCGGTGAATTCGATGTGGATCTCGCCCAGGCCCTCTCTCATCTCTTCGATCTGCGGGAAGGCCATCGATACCAGCTTCGGTTTGACGCTGTTGCCATCGACCGTGAGATACAGGTCGCCGAGCACCCTCTCAGCGTAGTCGCGCTGTTCGGCCGCGGAGAGGTTTCCATCTCCGTTGCTGTCGATGCTCGCAATGACAGAGGAAGACACGGCGACACCAGGGATCAGACGCATGGATGCCCGCACGTGGTCCTTCTCTACGGAGAGGATGGTGGCTTGCAGGTATTCGTCGAGCCTGTGCGCGGAAGCGACCCCTCCGACGGACAGAAGCACGGCAGCAACGGCGATGAGCTTCCCTTTCAATTTTTCGTGAGCCCCCGCCCGTAGTCATTTGTGGGATCGCGGTACATGGTATGGACGTGCAGGGAAGGATCGCCGCCCAGGGTCTGAGGAGCGTACTCAATGACCAGGTGCGGGCCTTGAATGCGGTAGTAGGCGGTGATGTTTTTCCCAGAGGTTCCGGTGGTGGGACCGCTCCACGAGAACCAGGTTTCGTTGAGATCGGCCTTCAACTGGGCCATACGGGCCGCGGCGGCGCTTTCATGAATAATGTCAGCCCACTCGGAGATGACGTCGAGCAGCATCGTGCGCTGCCGCTCGTTCATGGCAGAGGCTTTCAGGCCCTCGGGCTGGATGGTGATGCCATCCTGCCCCGGACCCAGCACGAGATCGGCCAGCCGGTAGCTCAAAACCGCCTGCTTCCGTTGGGTATCATCGAGGGCATTGAGTAAAGCCAGGGCCTTGTCGCTCTCCTGGCCGAGAGGCCGAACCGTCTTTCCGCCAGTGGTGTAAAGCGCGGGTTGAGCCCCCGTCAGAGTCGGCGTAAGCACACCCTGTTCGCCGGCGATGGTGATGTTGAGCGCCAGATGGTGTCCGCCGAACTGCAGCATCCACGGGGTTTTCTCTGAGGGAGTTCCGAGGAGGGAGATATAGTAGAGGTCCTTACCAAAATTTGCCTTCGGGCCACCCAGCGGCGGTCCGCCCATGCCGGGTGGAGGTGCGCCGCCGTTTCCGCGTGGCCGAGGAGGGTTCTTAACCTCATTGATTCTGAGGATCTCGTCTCCCTCCATGATCTGCTGGACCTTCTCATAGCCCCTCCGGCTGAGTGCGGAGGCCACCAGCGCCATCGCGGCAGAACGCTGGGTGGCATTCATTTCCTTGAAACTGATGCCGCCCCGCGGAACAAAACTGGTCGGCAAGTTGGACCAGTTTGCGCGTTGTTTCTGGTCGTCAAAGGCGAACATCACGCTTTGCCGCTGCTTCTCATCAAGTGTGGATAGAAAGGTCTTCGCGGCTCTCACGATCTGCGCGGTTGCCATCTGCGCCGCAGCGGTTGCCACTGAGAACCAAAGCGCCGCGGCTACGGCGACGCCCCGAGTCAGTTTCCTTGCAGAAACGATCATCCTTATGCTCCTTACCTAATCTCGCTCGACTCCGCAGGAATCCTTTGCAGAGCATCAGCACAGTCCTATCAACCGAAGCATTCAATGTACTCTTCGGAGGTTCAGGTTGTGTCCCCGCTGTGATTCAATTCGGATTGCAGTTGCTGCCCTATCGGACGATAGAAGCTTAAGCAGCGTTTACCTAGAGACAGGAGTGAATCGACCGTGAGGTCGAGCAATTCGCCACCACTTGGGTCCCCCCGCTGCGCCGAGTGCGAGGCGGATTAGTGGGCATATTGTAGTTTCGGGTGGCGTACCGGAATTCGCCGCGGAAGAGGAGGGCGGAGTCGGCTGCTCTTAATGAACAAACGAAGAGTGTTGTGCCGCACCTCCGGCGCTCGACCCCCTGCCTATGGAACCCAGCCCTTCCGGGCTGGGCTGACTTTTGGTGCCGGCCCTCTGGGTCTGGATTGCAAACACCGCTTTCCCATGTTCATTCCTCCCTTAACTTGCCCCAGGCGAGTCGGATATTCGCACGGCGCGTCGGCTCAGGCGGGATGACAAAGGAATAGTCGCGTACCCAGTCTACGTTTTGTTGGGGATTGGGGAGACCACGTCCCGCATCTTGCGGCGGTTCAGCGTTTCAGCAATTGCTCGATGTAGGCGATAGCACGCGGATCATTGGTTTGCCCCAGCCAGAAGATTGCTTCCTTGCGAATGGCGAAGTTGGAATTGGTGTCGGCGATGTGCATCAGTTGCGGCACGCTCTCTTCCCGGGGCAATTGGCTGAGGGCAAAGACGGCTTTCTTCTTGACTTCAAAGTTGGGATCATTTTCGATGGAGGCATTCAAGGTGCCGACCGCCTTCTTTCCCGCCTTCTGTGCTAGCCAGAAAAGAGCTTGAGCCCGCACGCGGCTATCGGCGTCCGACTTCGCCATCTGAATCAAATCGTCGGTTGCAGCGGGGTCTGAATTGATAGAAAGATCGAACACCAGCTTTTCGCGGAGCTTGTTGTCTTGCTCGCTGCGCAAGAGCTGGCGCAAGGCCAGCAAGCCTTCGTGCCCACGCTGGGCGCCGAGCCAGAAAGCCGCCTTCTCGCGCAGGTAGGTGCTGTTTCCGGGAGCGGCGAGCGAGGCAAGCAATTCGGTTGCTCTGGGCGTCGCATGCATGCTCAGGGCAACCAGATTTTCCTCCACTCCCCGGGTACGCGGTGCTCCGCTGTCGCGAAGTGCGGCGGCGCTCTGGGCAAGCTTGCTAAGAAATACGGCACTGTCTTCCGGCTGTACATCCGTCAGCCACTCAAAAGGGACTCCGCCGGCATCGAGGGTACATCCTACCCGAGCCATACGCGTCCGCATGACCTCGCCGTGGTCAAGGCGAAGAAGCACCATGACCATGGGGGCAGGCGAGTCGGGCTCTTCCGAGGTGTTTAGATTGTTTGCGTCTTGTTCGAGCCGAAGTTCATTGCAGCATCCAGCTTCCACTTCTGATGATCCCGTCCAAGACGAACACGCAGAGAGATGCGTTCGCGGTAGAGCCTGCACTGCATATCCCAGCCAAAGCGCTCCATTGGAGTGGCGAAATCGGTCCACCGTCGCGGACAGTCCCAGGCTCACCGGCCCGGAGTGAAATTGTGTGTGTGTGACCCGGGGCTCCTGAGCGTTGCTCATCAGCGCGGAGGCGGCGAGTGCTAAAACCATAAGCACGTTGGTCTGCATGGGAGCGAATCTCCTTCCTGGTTATTTGTTCAGAATTTCGAGCATGTAATCGGTGGCCTCTTTGCTGTGCATGATGCTGAGTTGCTGCACAATCGACTGCTTGAGGCCGGGATCCTTTTCAGCACGGGCGAGTTCCACCAGATCGTGGCTGTCTCCGGCTAAGAAGAGCGCCTGGAGGACTGCTTTCTTCGTTTCCGCATCCTGGTTTTTCTTATAAGTCGCAACCAGGGACGGCGCCGCCGACATACCACCCGCTATGCCAAGATTGCGAATGGCTTTGCGCCGCAGGTCGGGATCCTGTTCCGAGCCGGCGATACTGCTTAGCGCTTCGGCGCCCTTTTGGCCCGCGGGAATCAAGCCGCTGATAATGTCCGACTTTGATCTCAGGGTTGCTGGAGTCGTGATAGAGAGTGAGCAATTGTGAGGTGGCGCCCATTGCCCCCAAGGTATGCACCGCAGTGCGGACGAGTTGAGGATTCGATTCATGACGTGCGGCTTCCACCAGCGGATCGGGGGTGCCAATGATGAGATAGGTGTGGAGGATGGCGTTCTTTACCTCTTCGTTCGTAGTCTGGCGGTAGATGCCGGCGAGTGTCTCGGCAGACTGCTTGCCGCGGGAAATCGCCAACATCTCGATCGCCTTGCGCTGCAACGCCGGGTTGCGCTCTCCGCTCGCCACCTGGCCGAGCAGCGCCTGCGCCTGCGGGGACTGGTCCTGCGCCAGAACGAACAATGCCCGAGCCTTGAGCTTCTCTGATTTGTCACTGTTAAGGATTTGTTGAATGATCGGCAGCGCGCGCGATTCATCCTGCTGCATGAGCGAATTCAGGGCGAGCAGCTTGAGCTCTTCATCCTGTTCGGCCTGAGGTGGCAGAGGATCGTCGCTTTTGCCGCGGATCTCGATTTCCAGAGCGCCGCATTCGTTTGCCCAACTTCCGTGCGGATAGGCACGCTGTAGCTCGCTGCAGGTTTCGAGGGCACGGGTTGCATTGCCCTGTTTATTTTCGGCATACGCCTTCCAATAGAGGGCTGCTTCCGCACGCGCACCGTGCTGCTGCACGATATTGTTGAAGATCGTCTCTGCCTGGGCCCAACGGCCATCGTTAATGGCTCGCGTACCCTCGGAGTAGAGCGCATCTTCCTTCGATTGGGCGGCCGTGTTGTCGTCGAGTGCGGCAAGCACAGACTCCGCGTAAAGGATTGGCGGTGCCGCAGACAAGGCGAGAACCAACGTTGCGAACAGCAGTGTTTTCGTATTCATTTAGATGGAAACCCCTTTCGTTACTTTGGGAGCGCTTTGCGGTTCAAGAGCCTGGGAGTGAACCCGGGAGCGCAGGACGCGAATGTCAAAGAGAAGGCCGTCGGTATTCATCTCCTGCCGAAGGCGGTTGAGGTCAGCTTCGCTTGGTTCGTCAGGCTCGTTTGCCAGTTCCATCAGCAAACGTTCCAAACGGTCGAGCGACGCTTCGACATTGAGGTCGCCGGCCTGCACCGCGCTTTGTCTGACCAGGCGGTTGCTGGCCAGCAATTCTCTGGCCTCGCTGCGCAGCGGCATGGTGGAGGCATCGCTCCCGTCGGCATGATTGAGCTCGACCAGCAAGCGTTCGGAGCGGTCAAGGTGGTCACCAAGAACCACGATCACTACGCGTTGACGAGCTTGCGGGTCGGCAGCCACAGCCACTGATGACGTCTGTTTCCGCTCCCACTGACGCCCGGCAACAAAGGCCACGGCCAGCAGCAGCGCGCAGGCGGCGGCCCAGCCGAGTGGCTGCCAAAACCGGATCCAGCTCTTTTTAGGCCTTTCATATACCGGCAAAGAGGCGCGAATGGATTGCCACACTTGTTCACCGTAGTCTTCGCTACGCACCGGCGGCGTCAGAGGCTTCACACCGTCGAGGTCCCTCCGCAACTCCGCGTAGCGCTTGGTGCACGACGGGCAAGATTTCAGGTGTCGCTCGCAATCGGCCATGTTGGCGGACTCTTCGTAGTAGTGCTCAACCAGTTCTGCTTCATCCAGGTGCTTCATGTGTTTACCCATAGGGGCGCCAGTTGGCGCCTGAGCTTCTGTACCGCGCGAAAGACTGCCTGCTTGGCAGCGTTGGGCGCGATGTCTAGAGCGGCCGCAATCTCTTCCGTAGACCGGTCCTCCATATGCCGCAGAACGAAGGCTGTCCGTTCGGTGGGCGTAAGTTCGGTCATGGCTTCCTGCTGCCTGGCCTCGATCTCACGGCTCAGCAGTAATCGGTCGGGTCCTGCTTTCAGGTCTGCCAATTGCACCCCACCCTGTCCCGGATCGTTCTCTTCCGCTGTATGGCTCTGCGCTTCCGGCGTTCTACGGCGCACCGCGTCAAAGGCGCAATTGGCGGCGATGCGATAAAACCAGGTCGCCATACTGGACCGCCCTTGAAAGTTCACGAGCCCCTGGTACCCGCGCAAGAATGCCTCCTGCACGGCCTCTTCGGCATCGGGCTCATTGCCGGTAATGCGATAGGCCACGCGGAACACAACCTGGCTATAGCGCGCCACCAGCACCCTGTATGCTTCCTTGTCGCCGGACAGAACCGCTCGGCGTATGGAGTCGTCACTCTCTTCCATTCAGCGCATTAGACAGGAAACTAGTCTTCCGGTTAGGCTCCCGTTTCAAATTTTGGCCGGTTGACAGTTTTGGGAATTCGGGGCACTCTTCCTATAGCTAGCTATAGGAAGAGTGCCCTATGCCCCTCGGTAAAAACGACACCTTGCAGGGAACGTTAGCGCTTCTTGTATTGAAAACCTTGCAGCAAGGCCCGATGCATGGATGGGGGATCACCATACACATCCAGCAAGTATCGGGCGACGTACTGCGGGTCGAAGAGGGGTCCTTGTATCCGGCGTTGCACCGCATGGAGCAGGAGGGGTGGATCGCGGCCGAGTGGGGGATGAGCGATAACAAGCGCCGCGCGCGTTACTACAGGCTCACGGCTGCCGGCCGTAGACAGCTGGTTGCGGAAGAAGCGAGATGGAGCAAATTGACAAACGCGGTGGCGCAGGTCCTGAGTTTCGCGGATAGCAAAGTCTGAGGAGGCTATATGGGATGGATGCACAGGGTGCGCGCTCTTTTCAGGAGGGAGCACCTCTCAGCCGATCTGGATGAGGAGTTGCAGTTTCACCTCGCAATGCGTGAACAGTTGAGCACCCAGGAAGGGATGCCACAGGAAGAGGCTCGGTCAGATGCCATGCGCCGATTTGGCAACCCCGGCCGTTGGAAAGAGAAGATGCGCGAAATCGACGTTTTTACCTTGCCCGAAACCGTCTGGCAGGATATTCGGTTCGCCGCCCGGATGTTGGCAAAGCACAGGGGTTTCACTGCGGTAGCCATCCTGGCCCTTGGCTTAGGTATCGGCGTCAACACCGCGATTTTTACCGTTTATAAGTCGTTCCTGTTGCGGCCGCTGGATGCGAGCGATGCCCGGCAGATGGTGAACGTTAGCCGAATGGATTATCAAGGGAAGTATGATCCCACCTTCAGCTTTGCAGACTACGAAGCGTACCGGGGCCACAACCACGTATTTTCAGGATTGATTGCTGCCATGGGAGATGAGGTTGCGCTTTCGGGAGTGGGCAACGCGCCAGATGCCGGCGGTTCGATAGGTGGGCGTTTGGCGAGTGCGGTTGGATTTCGGCTACCCAGCGTGATGTCCGGCGGGGCTGAATTCGTCACGGCGTCCATCGTCTCTGACAATTACTTCTCAGTACTTGGCGTAAAGGCTGTGCGTGGCAGGACCTTTGGTCCCGAGGATACTCGTGATGCACCTTTGGCCGCCGTGCTGATAAGTGAGAACTATTGGCAAAGGAGATTTCGCGGCGATCCAACGCTACTGGGCCGATCAATCAAGCTTAATGGAGCACCCTTTACGGTTATCGGCATCACGCCTCACGATTTTATGGGCACCAATGTCAATGTGCCCAACTTCTGGATCCCGATGCGGAAGCAGGAGTTGTTGCGACCGGGCAGCAATATCCTTCACGACCGGGAAAATGCATGTTGCCGCATATATGGGCGTCTTGCGCCGGGCACTCGGTTAAGTGAGGCGCAGGCAGAGATGAATTTGTTGGCGGAGCAACTCAGATCTCAGCACGCGCCACATTCTGATGCGAGCAAGCCGGTGACCATTCAGCTGTATCCTGGTTCGCCGTTCGGGCGCGATCTGGAAGCAGGGTTGCAATTTGCCGTTGCGCTGATTATGTGGGCGGTGGGAATGGTTCTGCTGATAGCATGCGCCAATCTCGCCAGCTTGCAATTGGCTCGCGCGGCTGCGCGGCAAAGCGAAATGGGGATTCGCCTTTCCCTGGGAGCCAGTCGAGGAAGACTGATCAGGCAACTACTTACGGAAAGCGCGCTTTTGGGTCTTCTCGCGGGCATGGTATCGCTTTTTATGACATGGTGGATCCTGCGTCTGCTAGTAGTGGAGATATCGGCCACCCTGCCTGCCGAATGGGGCGCCTTTGCGTTGCATGTTGCACCGGATATGCAGGTGTTTGGATACGTGTTTGCGGTCGCGCTTCTGGCTGGCCTGCTGTTCGGACTTGCACCGGCGTTGGAGTCTTCAAAACCAAGTCTTTCTTCGGCACTCAAGGAAGAAGGTGCGCACTTTGTCTTTTCCACCGGCAAGTGGCGTGTGCGCGATGGATTGGTTGCCGTTCAAGTTGCGGTCTGTCTGGTGCTGATGATTGCTGGCGGCTTGCTGATCCGAAGCTCGATTCGAGCGCTGGATATGGAGACAGGTTATGAGACCAGGCGAGTCCTGTTCCTCGATCTCTATTTTCCTGACGGATTTGGCTACAGCCTCGAGAAGCAAGCAGGCGAGACCCGTGAGCTTTATGACCGCATTCGTGCGCTGCCCGGAGTAAGAGAGGTTACTTTTGGAAGACCGCCCGCTGGCGGGGGTATGCGCACAGCAACGGTTACGGTAAATGGAGAGAACGCCCTCGCGGCCGGTTCGAAACCCGATCTCTACTACACCTATGTACAGCCAAATTACTTTCGGACGTTGAATATCCCGATCAGCCTTGGCACAGGGTTTGCGGAAGCGCACGGACCGCCGGATGCGGTGGCGATTCTAAGTGAGTCGGCAGCAAAAGAGCTTTGGCCTGGGACCAATCCGATTGGCCGAGAGCTTGTATTAGATGGGTCGAAAAGCTTCCACGCTAAAGACGAGCTGACTCCCGGCGGATCCTCTTACCGGGTAATTGGCATAGCGCGAGATACCCGCGCCGCTCTGATTGACGGGATGGATGCGCGCAAGGTCTACCTTCCGCTTCCTTCGGACAGGCTCGACGACCGTCCTATGCTGGTGAGGACTGAAGGCGATCCGAAGCTCTTGGTAGACGGCATTGGAAGGCTGGTGAGCTCTTTGGACTCGAACATGATCATCTATTCTGAAACTCTCGATGGCCTGCTAACGACGAGCCCCCAGTTTGTCACGTCAAGGTGTGCGGCGCTGTTTGCATCGATCGTGGGTACGATCGGTCTGATGTTGGCCTTGGTTGGCATCTACGGTACGGTCAGCTATGCAGTCGTTCGGAGAACGCGCGAGGTAGGCGTGCGCATGGCGCTCGGCGCGAAGAAGCGCGACGTGGTGAAGCTGATTCTTGTTGAGAGTACGCGTCCGGTGCTGGTTGGGCTGGCAATTGGAATGGTTGGCGCGGCCGGGGCAGCTAACCTGATGCGGGCGCTTCTCTTTGGCGTGAACACACTCGATGCGGTGTCATTCGTGGGAGTATCGGGGCTGTTTGTTGTGATCGCGATGCTTGCCGCTTACGTTCCGGCGCAGAGGGCTGCGCGCGTCGATCCCATGGTGGCACTCCGATACGAATGACCAGCGTGGCTTCAATCCTGGACATCCGGTTCGGCGCTTCGCGTCCGATCAGTAAATCAAGTTTCACTTGCGAAATTCGCTGAAGACGGAATCGTGGTCTTTTCGCTTGCCGTGGCAGGCAGCACAGCTTGCTTGCCGCTCGGCCGGTAACTTCCCATCCGCCGGGTTGCCACCTGGGAACCTCATAAATTCCCACCCGCCGGTGGTGCGATAGAGATCGCTCTGCTTCATCATGACATCAATCCGGCGCGTTGGCCCTTCTATGGTGTTGCCAGCAATCTCCTTCGTTTCAATCAAGTCATAAACGATCACTCAGTCGTCGAGAAACTTGCCGGTCTCATAGCCCTCAAGGGCTTTTTTGTTGGCGTAAATGTGGTGGAATCCGCCTTCGGTAGCAAAGGCGGATTACTCCGAGCGCAAGGCTTCCACCGGGTTCACCGTGGCGGCGCGCGCCGCCGGCACAGCTGAGGCGATGACTGCCGCAGCCAGAATCACAATGGCGGACGCGATCAAAGTCAGGATGCCCGGTGATTGCACCTCTACGAGATATTTACCGACCACCCGTGCGCAGACAAACCCCAGGCCCGCACCCACGGCTACTCCGATGCCGGCCATCACCATGCCCTCACGAAGAACATTGGTAAGAATGCTGCGCGGCTGCTCGCCCAGGGCCAGGCGGATGCCAAATTCGCGGGAGCGCCCACTTACGGAAAACGCAAGCACGCCGGCTACACCCACCACGGAAATCAAGAGCGCCACCCCAGCGAAGCCGCCGAACACAATCACATTCAGGCGGTCGGGGGTCAGAACTTCCGCCCGAATGTCTTCGAGCGTGCTGGCTCGCTCCACGGGTTGATCCGCAGCCATGTCGTGGATGGTGCGGGTGATGGAGGGAACGAGCGCGTATGGATCACTCTTGGCGCGGACGAACAGACGGCCCTGCCATCCTTCCTGGTCGGCGGGCTGATACACGGTCATGGCCGGCGACGGGACGATGTTTTCATCATCGACATCCGGCACCACGCCGATGATTCGCCGCGGCTCGGTGCTGATGCCGATAAACTTCATCACGCCGTCAGTCCAGCGCAAATTGCGGTTCAGCGCTTGCTGCCCGGGAAAAAGCTTCTGGGCGACGCTCTGGCTGATGATCACCACGCGTTCCGAGCCGTCGCGATCGCTGTCTCTAAAGTCGCGGCCTTGCAAAAGCGGCACTCCCAGGGTTTCGAAAAATCCGGGGGAAATGGACCGGAACCGAGCGCGCAAATCTTCGCGGGCGTTCTCGCGCGTCGCGCCATCCATCGCGAAGGTGAAGCTGATGTTCAGTGCCCTGGCGTCGCGCCAGGGAACGCCGAACCCTGAAGACACATGTTCGACGCCGGGCAGCGTACTGATGCGTCGCTGCACGTCGTGATAAAAATCACGCACCTGCCCGGGCGTTCGGCCATACGACATCACCGGCAGGTTCACAGCCAGAACCCGGGCGGTGTCGAACGGTGGTTGCGTTCTTTCCAGGACCAACAAAGTCTTTATCAGCGCGCCGGCTCCGGCAAGCAGCAGGAATGAGGCGGTGATTTGGGTGACGGCAAAGAGACTGAGCCGGCGGCTCCCTCCTCCGGTGACGCGCACTCCGCTGGTGGTGAGCGCGAAACCTCGCGACGCATCCGCAGAGGGCAGGCGGGGAACAAACGCCAGGAAGGCGGCCGCGATCAACGCCAGCGCAGTGCCAATCCAGACCAGGCTGAAATCGAGCGTCAGGCCGTCGGCGCGCGCAGAGAAGCGAGATGCATAACGGGCCAGCACGGCGACCATCGGGGCAGCGATGATGAGCCCGGCCAACGCTCCGCTTCCAGACAGCACAATGCTTTCGGCCAAAAGCGAACGGCGAAGCGCTGCGGTGGTTGCGCCCAATGCTGAACGTATGGCAAGCTCCGATTCGCGACGCGCCGTTCGCGCCAGCACAAGATTGGCAACATTCGAGCAGGCAATCACGAACAGCAGGGCGGAGGCCGCGAACAGCACCCACAAGATGGTGTTGGCACGCGAATTAAGCTGGTCGTGCATCCGCGTCACATCGATTCTGAAGTGGTCCTCGGGCTTGTATACCTCCGGATGGGCGGACAGCATCGCCGCGTAGGTGGTGCGAAGCTCCTCTCGTGCGGCGTCGAGAGTCGCGCTGGGAGCGAGCCTTGCGAATACTTCCGTCATGCGATGCTCACGGCCAGTCACCATTGTGGCGGATAGATGATGGGGGCTGGTGACGACGTTGGCGATGAGCTCGGTTTCCACGGGATAGGGCACCGAGGGTTCCAGAACCCCCACGATGACTGCGGAACGTCCTCCTTCGATGCTCCCGAGCCGCACGGTCTTTCCGATCACATTGGGGTCAGAATGCAGCGAGGTGGTCCAAAATCGATACGTCAGCACGGCTGCGCCAGCTGCATTTGGACCATCGTCGGCGGGAGTCAGCAAGCGTCCCCGCACGGAACGGAGTCCCATCACGTCGAAGTAGTTGCCATCCACAACGCCGGCATGGATCTCGCGGGGCGTACCGAGCCCGACCAAAGTAAAGTCGATCTCGGAAAAGGTGCCGAGTTCCTTGATGGTTTTGAGGCCGTGGCCGATGTCCTGAATTTCGGGGACTGAGAAGGTCGCGTTCTCCTCCCCAATGCCCGGAGCGGTCTGGCGTAGGTAAAGCAGCCGATCTTCGTCGCGGTTGACGAGCGGGCGCAGGAGCACGGAGCGGACAACGCTGAAGATGGCCGCATTTGCGCCGATGCCCAAGGCCAGCGTAAGAGCCACGGTGATCCAAAGGGCGGGAACTCGCGCTAAGGAACGCAGCGCAATTTTCAAATCACGAAGGAATGACATGAGGGTCCTTCATTGAGGCTGGTAGGTTGGGGGCAAATCCGGCGGCCGCGCCATCGGTCATCTTCCGGTGCCTCGATGTTTACGTTGATATCAACACAGTGGACTCAAGTCAAGGGCGGGAGGATTCTTACTTTTTCGACTGCGCTGCGGGTTCACGTCGATAGCTTTGGCACCGATCGACGGACCTTTCAAATACGGGTCGCACTGATGATGTAGTAGGCAATTGGACCCAGTGGAAAACCGACGAATGGCAACAGAACCGGCGCCAGTACATTATTCCAGCGGGCAAGGGTCATTCTACGCTTACCGAACAAGACGGTGGTGAGCAGGAATTTGAGAGTAACCCAGGGAACGTGGAAGACCGAGGGGGTCACGCGTGCCTGCATCCGCTCGACCACAATCTCCCGGAAGCCGATGTGCTGGAGCGCGCGGGTGAATTGGTCCACTTCAGCCAGGGTGTCGATGACCCAGCAGTCGCAGACCTTGTGGTAAATGGCTTTCTGCGGTCCTCGCAATTTGCCTGGCCCGAGAAAGCCGTCCGCTACAACGATACGACCGCCGGGTCGCAGGAGCCGATGCGCCTCCATAAGGAACGTACGTTTGTCCGCGCCGTGGGCGTAGCAGCTGCTTTCGAGCGCGTACACGGCGTCAAAGGATGCGGAGGGTTGGCCGGTCCGTTCGTAGTCGCCGAGGGCCAGAGTGATGCGCCCGCCTTCGGAGCAGGCTTGGTTCAGCTGACGGCCTTGCTCCAACTGCCAGGGCACGAGGGTGATCCCATGCAAATCAGCCTGGGGAAGACTGCGGGCAAAGCTGCGCAGGGTCGCGCCAAGACCACAACCCATGTCCAGGATGCGCACGGGGACGCGTGCCGGAGACTCATCGGTGGAATGCAGACGACTCAGTATTTCCTGGTTCATCTGCTCGAGCATCGTCTCCCGGTTGAAGGGATTCATACCCCAGCGGAAGAAGCCGAAGTGCATATTAAATCCAGGGCTCCAGGATGCGTAGTCCGGTCCAGCCTCCTCGTAGTAGCGTTGAAAGCTGACGGAATGAGTTTGGTTTGAGGGCAGTACGGGCATCTGAAGAGCAGGCATCAGTCCAACCTCCGTCTCCGGGCCTTCGGCAATACTCGAGTGATGCCGCTGCCAATGCTGATCAGCGAGCGCATGCTGGCGGGCGGCAATTTCCTGATCTGGGCGTACCAGCCGTAGAACTCTTCCAGAAAGGACTGCATGGCAGTGATGCGGGCAGTGACCGCAGGCTGGGAGGGGCGCTCCGCCTGGGCTTCGATGGCGCAGCGCCTCAGCATGGTAAGTGTAGGAATGATCTCGCGTTCGACACGCTGCTCGACAACCGTAAGGAAGAGCGTCCAGACGTCGGCGGAGGTCTCAAAGAAATCTCGACGGTCGCCGATGCGGCTGTCTATCTGCACCAGGTTCCAGTTCTGCAATTCTTTGAGGCTGGTGCTGACATTGGAGCGCGCAACGGAAAGAGTATCGGCGATATCCTCCGCGGTGAGGGATTCCGGGGAGAGGTAGAGCAGCGCGTGCACCTGGGCTACCGTGCGATTGACCCCCCAGCGGGTGCCCATTTCTCCCCAGTGCAAGATAAATTGCTTCATAGAGCCGGTGAGCTGCATGTGTTCAGTATATCAGTTATTTCTGTACAAACAGAAATAACTGAAAATGCAGTTCGGTGGCGATTCAGTTTATCCATGCAAACGTCTCTGCCGCCGTAGCCGGCCAAGGGCAGTTTTTCTGCCTTGCATCGGGAAATGGGGGCGCAAATGCATGGCGATTGGGTCAAATGGTTTGTTCAAGTGACAGCGGAAGAGTAAGGCGATCCTCTACAGTCCGAGCCTCTTTTGAATAGCGGGCGAGTTCCATGTGGCCAAAGGCAGTCATTCCTGTGTCAACAGAAATTATTGCGTTTGGCGAAAATGAGCGAAAATTAACATACACTTATTGTTTCGCTAATCTATCGCTGCGGAACCTGTCAGCGCTGGTGAAGGGACGGGGACTGAGCGGGCGTCCTGCCTGACGATACAACGTTTGTATTATTCCCTCTCTACAATTCGGCGTTAGACTGGTGCGGGGAGGGCTTTATGGCAACCGCAAAGAATGAGGCGCTCGAGGCAACTCAACCACAAGTCCCGTTAACTACCCGTCAACAAGATAAAGAGGCCGCCTGGCCAGATGCAGCAAGAAGGAACCAGCGCGAATACCACGAGTGGAATCGGCGCTGCGCTCTCGAGTTGAAAAAGCATGATGGACTCTCTACTGGCGCGAGGTTTTTTGGCGCAGCGTTTTCCCTTCTGTTCGCGGGAAAGGAACGTGCGGACCTGGACCGTGTGATCGATGGAACAATCGACGCACAAACCAGTGAAGAAACTCTGAATGCCTTTCTTCATGACAGGATAAGAGCGTGTGGGCATCGAGGCGATGCCAGAGCAAAGCAGTACGTCGCCGACTACTTTGCGGGGAAAGAGACAAGGAACCGGGAGAAGCGGTTCCACGATGCAGTTGTGTTTCTCCTCGAAGAAGGCTTTACCCGCGAAGAGTTGCACAAATTGGCGGCGCAGGCGGAAGAGGCTTAGAAGCCTGTTGAGCGGGCCCCGATCCCGATGATAGCGGCATGCCGGGTGGAGTTGCGGGAAGCGGCAGGACACCCGGCGTCCAGACCGGGAAGATTCTACTAAGCAGTTGTGCCCAGCCGCGTGCGTTAGCTAGTGGTTAGCAGCGGACAAGTGGTTATTCTTGGGCTCCGCGATCAAATCGTTTACCGACAGATAGGCCTGGGTGATGCCGCGCGAACTGTGCGCAGAACTTTGGGTCACAATATGGCTCCACTCATGGATCAGGACATGGGCGATCGCTTGCGCCATAACCTCCTGGCGGGCTTGCTTGTCCAAACCGGCGGCGGCAGGACGGAGCACCTGGGCCAGACGGGTGCAATCGATTGAAACGAAGGGCTGGATTTTTCCGGAGACCAGCGGCACCCAACCCAGCGGACCCCTCAATGACGGATGGTCCGTTTGCGGGAGCACGTCACAACGGCCCAGTAACTTCACTGAAATAACCTCGGAGAAGAGGATTCCCCGCAGATCGTCTTTACCACGGACAAAGGCCGCCTTCCTGTCTAAAACCAGGCCACTTGGCAATTCACCGGCCCCATTGGCCAGATCTGTGCGCAATATCTGAAATAGTAGCGGCCACAGATCCTCGCTCACTTTCGGTTGGGCATAGAAGACGAGCGTCGTATGGGATTCCTGTGCATGCGAAGGACGAGCAGGAGCGAAGCCCAGCAGCAGGGTAAAGAGGATGCCGAGGGTCGCTCCACTGATTTGCCGATGCTGAAACTGAAGTAAGCTCATAGGCCGAGTTTCCGCTCAAGATATACATCCGTCCAATAGATTGTTATCATCGAAGCGATCTCAAAAGGAGATTGCAGAATGGAAGTGCGGCAGCTGCAAACGTTTTGTGTTCTGGCGGAAGAGTTGAACTTTACGCGCACAGCGGAACGAGTGTTTACGGTGCAATCCAATGTGACCTCGCAAATCAAATTGCTTGAAGCGGAACTGGGATCCCCACTCTTTGACCGTTTGGCGAAGCGGGTGGTTCTTACGGAGGCCGGTCACCGTTTCCGTCCTTATGCAGAGAAAGCGTTGGCGGCAATGGGTGAGGGCTATCGCGCAGTCAAGTTTGGCTCCGAACCGGCCGGCCCTTTGCACATCGGCGCGCCCGAGAGCGTGCTCACCTATCGTTTGCCGGAGGTGTTGAAACTCTTCCGGAAGCGTTACCCCAGAGTCGAACTTATCTTCCGCCCTGATTCCGACAATAAACTGGCTGACGAACTGGAAAGCGGCAAACTGGACCTGGCCATCAGCATGTCAGACCTTGTTTCAGGGGACCAACTGAGTTCCATTAAATTGCGTAGCGAAGACATCTACCTGTTTGCTACGCCAGATCATCCGCTTGCCAACGCAAAGAAGGTTTACCCTAAAGATCTTTTGGATCAGACTCTGCTCTTGACCGAGTCAGGCTGCGGATACCGTAAAAAGCTCGATATGCAGCTGGAATCGGCAAAGGTAAGGCCCCAGCACGTCACGGAGTTTTCCAGCGTAGAAGCGATCAAACAGTGCGTGCTTGCGGGAATGGGCATCGGCCTTTTGCCGGAGATCGTCATCGCCTGCGAGCTAAAGAAGAAGCAGTTTACGGTGATGAACTGGCATGGCGCAAAGATGAGCATCGCAACCCACATGGTGTGGCACAAAGACAAATGGATTTCCCCTGGCATGCAGGCGTTTCAGGACATCCTGAAAGCAAAGTTGCAGGAGACATCGCCGCCGACGCTGGTGCAATCCCGTGCTATTTAGAACTGCGTTGCTCATCACGTTCAACCTCACCCCCCGGCCGATAGAACACGCGCCGGTTGCTTCAAGTGGACGCACCGGCGCGTTTCTATCACCCCGTTCGCCTCCTCTGGTCTACCCGCTCTTCGCTTTGGTTATCGATCAGGTGCGCCGCGTGGGTGATGGCCGCCCCCGCGCGGAGGGCCGCAGCCACGAGTGCTGTTTCTGCCAATTCCTCTCGGGTCGCACCTGCTGCCTCCGCCGCACAGCGGTGCAACTCCAGACAGTAGGGACATTGAGTTGTTAACGCGACCGCCAGCCCGATGAGTTCCTTATATTTTTTGGGGACTGCACCGTCCGCCAAGGCTGCTTTGTCGAATGCCCAGAATGTGCTCATCGCCTTTGTCGCCCCGTTACCAAGGAAGCTCAGGTTCTTGAATCTTTCCATGTCGTACATGTGCCGCTCCTTTTATCTATGATTCTTTGGGTGGTAGTTGCCGGCCTTCCAGCCAATGTTTTTGATCCGGCCGCGATCACTTAAGCCGTCTCTGCTCATCAAGATCGAAATCCGCCAGCGAAAAGCGACATGAGCGCTGTGGAAAACCAAAAATTTCCTGTCTGAGCGGATATCTGTCAAAGCGCTTTGCACCTGGAAAAAGATGAGGTTGCCGTAACCCTCACAATCAAGCTATTAATGACAATTCTGTGACAAATAGTGAATAGCTAAGCGGTATGATTGTGACTTGTTTGCTGGCACCCTCAGTAAGGGGTGATTAAGCCGCAACCAGGGATGGCTCATTGTGCAGCCACAATACCAGCCAACCCTCTTGAGCGGCCCAGGATATTTCGTTTCTCAGGAGGACACCTTGGAGTCGATGACCTACCCGCTCACCAGCGCGGCTGAAAGCGCTGAGAATACACCGACGGACGCTCTGTTCAGCACCTTGTACTCTGAACTGCATTTGCTGGCAAAACGGCAACTGGCGCGGAGGTGGATCCCTGACAGTCTGAGCGTTACGACGCTTTTGCACGAAACCTATCTGGACATGGCGGCCGGCGATGGACCTTCGTTCCCAGATCGTGCGCGCTTTATGGGATACGCCGCGCGAGTGATGCGCGGACTTATTATCGACCATGCCAGGAGACACAGCGCGCTCAAATATGGTGGCGAATTCGAGATAACTTCGCTGCAACCCGAACTGATCGGAAAACCCGTCGACGCGAAGGAGCTATTGCTGATCAATGACGTACTGGAGCAAATGGCAAAGAGTGAGCCGGACCTAGCCCAATTGGTCGACCTGAAATTCTTCTGCGGCTTTTCTTTTGCCGAGATTGCTGCCATGCAGATGCTCTCGGAACGCACCGTGCAAAGAAGGTGGGAAAAAGCACGTATCTACATTCGCCACAGTATGGGCACAGAGTTGTCTCGAGAATCCAATGCGTAGGCTAGAGCCAGATCAGTGGCAGGCGCTGAGCCCATACCTGGATGAAATGCTCGGCATGAGCGAAGATGAACGCGCAAGCTGGCTCTCCACTTTGCGTATCGGGGATCCAACGCTGGTGAATCAATTGGAGACGCTTCTCTATGAGCATCGAGCCCTGGTGGAAGAGGGCTTCCTGGAGAAGCGTTCCGTCCAATTTCCGAGTGGGGCAACGTTGGCTGGGCAATCGCTGGGCGTCTACCGGTTGGTGTCGCAGATCGGCCAAGGCGGAATGAGCAGTGTTTGGCTGGCGGTAAGGAGTGACGGACGATTTGAACGCCGGGTTGCAGTGAAGTTTCTCAACCTCGCACTGATGGGGAATGACGGCGAAGGGCGCTTCAAACGGGAGGGAAAGATACTCGGCCTCCTGGTTCATCCGCACATTGCGCAGTTGCTCGATGCCGGGGTATCGCCGGCTGGGCAGCCTTACCTGGTCCTCGACTACATCGAGGGCGAACATATCGACCTCTATTGCGATCACCATCGGCTGGATATCCGCGCGCGCGTTGTGCTGTTTCTCGACGTGGTAGAGGCGCTTGCGAAGGCACACGCCAATCTGATTGTTCATCGCGACCTGAAGCCCTCGAATGTACTGGTCCGAAACGACGGTCAGGTTAAGCTGCTCGATTTCGGCATTGCCAAGTTGTTGGAGAGCGAAGAACACGCAGGAGAAAATACGCAGCTTACCGTGGAAGGCCAGCGTGCGATGACGCCCCAGTACGCGGCTCCCGAGCAACTGAGGGGGGAGGCAATTACCACGGCGACGGATGTCTATGCATTGGGAGTTTTGCTCTACGTACTGTTGACCGGACAGCATCCAACCGGGCCGGGACCTCACACGCCGACTGACCTGATAAGGGCGATCGTCGATACGGAACCTGGACGCCCGTCGGACGCGGTGAGCCCATCGCGGGCCAGTTGGGGCCTTGCCCGCGAAAATGCCGCTCGACGTTCCACGACGCCGGAGAGGCTTCGCCGCTCATTGCGCGGAGATCTGGACACGATTATCGCGAAGACGTTGAAGAAGGACCCGGCGGAACGTTACTCCTCAGTCACGGCCCTGGCAGATGATCTGCGCAGATATCTGGGTAATGAGCCAATCCGCGCCCGCCCTGACACTCTCGGTTATCGAGTGGTCAAGTTCGTTCGCCGAAACCGGACTGCGGTGGCCCTTGCGACGCTTGCATTCATGGCCACGACGGCCGGTGCGGCGGCGACATGGATGCAAGTGCGGACAACGCGTACACAGCGCGATTTAGCGGTACGCCAGTTTGCTCGCGCTGAGCGGATCAGCGATCTTAACGAACTTCTCCTTACCGATGTAGCTCCGATGGGCAAGCCGGTCACCGTAAATCAGCTCCTTGCACTGGAGGAGCATATCGTTGAACGGGAACACTATGACAACGCAGCCAATCATGTGGAGCTATTGTTATCGATTGGCGACCAATATTCCGGAGAGGAGGAAAATGAGAAAGCCTGGCGTGTGCTCGAGCAGGCCTATCAGCTGTCGCGCGGGTTGAAAGAACGATCTATTCGCGCCAAGGCCTCTTGCGTTTTGTCGGGAGCCATGGTGCCCCTGGGGAAGTTAGCGCAAGCAGAGTCACTTTTCCAACAGGGTTTGCACGAGCTCAACGACGAGCCGCAGTTGGCCCCTGATCGCGCTTTTTGTCTTCTGCGCGGCAGCGAAGTCGCCTATCGAAATGGTGACTCTACACAGGCCGTCGCGCGGGCCAGGGCAGCCGAACGTGCACTCAAAGAGTCGCCAGCTGTCTCCGATCTCCAGGAATTGAACGTCCTGGTGAACCTGGGTGGTGTCTACGGGGATGCAGGCCAGTTTTCTGAATCCAATGCGGCATTTGAGAGGGCAAGCGCTCTCATGACAAGTCTTGGATACGATGAGACGCAGAAAGCGGTCAAACTTTTCAACGACTGGGGACTTACCTTGACCTATGCCGGGCTGCCATTGGAAGCGGAAAAGACCTATCGCCGCGCCATCGATATCAGCCGGGCGAACCAGACGGAAGACTCCGTCTCACCTGTTCTGCTGTATAACTACGCCGGCGTGTTACGTGAGCTGGGGCGCTTCACCGAGGCGGCCGACTATGCGGAACGCGCGTCTACCAAGGCTCAACGGGCAGGCGATCAGATTCTTATCGGCCAGGCGGATCTGCAGCGGGCGCGGGTGTACCGCGACCGGCACGATTTCGCTCGCGCGAATCTGCTATTAGCGAACCTGGAGCCGAGGCTACGGCGCCTGTTGCCGCCAAAGCATTATGCGTTCGCATCCCTGGCTTCTGACAAAGCACTCCTCGCGCAGGCGGAGGGAGATCCTTCCACGGCCTCGCGGCTTGCGAACCAGGCGGTCGAGATCGATGAAGCGTCGATTCAGCGTGGTGGACCATGTGCGGCCTATCTACCGATTTTGCTGGCGCGCCGTTCCGCGATCGAGCTCGAACTGGGGGAGCAAGACAAAGCTGCGGCGGACGCGGCCAGGGCCCTGGGACTGCTGGAATCCTCCACGCGGGTGGGAACGCACTCGAGCAACCTGGGGCGTGTCTATCTGGCGCACGGGCGCGCCCTGCAAGCCCTGCGCAAGCCTGAGGAAGCCCACACCGCATTTCGTGCAGCTGCCGAACATCTGCAGGCTACCCTTGGTTCGAACCACCCGGATACAAAAATCGCCCTGCAGCTTGCGTATCCCGAATCTGACTGACGTTGATCGAGCAGCCACCCAGTTAAATTTTAAAGGCATGGGTTTGGCGGGATTCATGGCTCGTTTCCGATTTACAGAGAGAAGGAAGTCTCAACGAAGACACTTCGCTCAGAGGAGATGATGTCATGAAACTTTTCTTATTCACGGTAACCGCGCTTTTGACCTTGGCAAACCTTTCCAGCGCTGCCCGGGCGTTCTCGTCGAATCCAGTTGTGGTGGCCAAGGTACCCTTTAACTTCACAGTCGGTCACGCTCAGCTTCCATCCGGCACTTACAAGATAAGCCGCGACCCTTGGGGGTTAGTAACGATTCGCAACGTGGATCGGCAACTCAACGTATTGGTTGCTACGACCGTTGAGCCTCTTTCAATGGCGGGAAACAAACTTGTTTTTCATAGGTATGGGGATCGATATTTCCTGAGCAAGATCTCGTCGACGGCTTTCAGTGTTCATGTTCCAGTTTCGAAAATGGAGAAGAGAGTTCGGTATCAGGAAGCGCAACCGGCCGGCGAATACCACGGTTCCGTTGCAGCCCGGTAACCACACTCAGGTACCTCTTGAATGACCCGGCCGCAAGCCGGGTCAGCCCCGGACTTTAGAGGCTGAGGAAAAAGTCGCTCTCGACGATAGGCACGGCTTTAGAGGCTATAGCCACTGAGGATACGGTCTTCGCTCTCTATTCGACCTTTTTCAGCAGCCTGCTAGGTCTTATGTAGTTGCCATATAACCGGCTGCTCGGACAAATCGTTGCCAAAGCGGTGCTAACTACTTGGTCATCCTTTGAACAGTAGGGAGTAATCACGAGTTTAATACTCCGCCTTCCACATGATTATTTCCCAGGCCCATGGACCGCAGCTCCCGAGTGTATTAAAGTCGGCCATAAGACCAGCTTCTTATGCTAAGCGGAGCCTTCCTGCCTGGAGCAAGCGATGATCCCACAGCAAGCCCTGATGAACGATGCGCTCTCGCCTCACACGTCATCACCGTTGCCCGCGGATGCAGACGCAACCATAACCGGCACAGATCGTGTCTGCATCGCCACCCTGAGCCTCGCCAAACTCGATATCGGCGTCGTAGCTCCAAAGACGGAAAATCAGGTGCCTGGTGGTGGACTTTCCCCCCTCCGGCGCCGGGCAACGAGGCAAGATGCTCAAATAAATTACTTGAGCACCTTGAGCATCTTCGTGAAACAAAGGACTTATTTGGCAACGTTGCCAAATCCCAATCTGCAGGCAAATGAATGTCACTGCTTTTGAAAGCTGGTTGCCGGCCGGTTACTCTCACTGAATCTTCGTGGACGGCCTCCACTCCAGTAGTGGTCCGCGGAACTGCAGATCCCTCCACGGCACGCCGGGACAGGTCGGCTTCGCTCGGAGGATGTGACATTTTTAATTCCCCTTGTAGTCTGTGGCCGGAAAGCTCCGAAGAGTGCCTGCCAACAAGCATCGCCGGGGTCCTTCGACTCCGCGCCATACACCCTCTGTTATGCGATAGATCTCCGAGGCGCTTCGCTCAGGATGACGCCTTTCTGGAGGGGATTAAACAACATCTGGTCGGGTGCAAAAAACACGAGAAGATCGAAAAAGTCACAAGTTCTCGGGATGACAAAGGAAATGGCAACGGTTCCATAAAAAGTGGTTGCTGAACCGAGGCGTTTTTCAAATCTAATTTGGACAAGTCTAAAGTTCAGCGGTCCCCGTTCGACGAGCTCAGGGCAGGCTGTTCGGGACTCCATTTCATCAGGCCAGTTCTCACGCAGGCTCTTTAGCCCCTGAGGTACCGTTCTTTAATGCGTTTCAACGGAGTCCTTGAGAAAAAGCGTACCTCAGTGCCTAAAGGCCATCTAGTTTTGCTCTCTAGCGGCACGGCTCAAGCGGTGCTCTTCGTTAAGAGTGCCTGTGGCTCGAAGAGCACATGACTTGACGCAGTGAGTTTTTCCGCAGCCGGTAAAGTCCGGGGCTACACCGCGTACGCAGTTCATAGCGCCCCACTAAGGCTACTACTTCCCGGCGATCGGTCCACCCACGGTGGACGATCCAGTTCCGCTGCACCCCGTAGCGCCATAGCGGAGAAACTTCTGGATACGTTTCCCGGTGTCGACCTCGCCGGTGTAGATGTTGCCCTGGCTGTCGAGGCTCACCTGGTGTATCCAGTGGAATTCTCCCGCCATCCGGCCGCTGCGTCCGAGCCGGCCCAGTTCCTGAAGGTTGCTTCTGTTCAGGACATAGATTGTCATGTTGGCGTTATCTCCGATGTAGAGACAACTCTGGGCCTTGTCTTTGGAGAAGCTCATGGAAACGGCAGTTCCGATTATGTTGGTGTGGTCGCTGACAAACTGCTCGGCAACGAAACCGCATTTGCCGGCGGCGCCGCCCGGATTGCTGCAGGGCTTGCCAAGTGTGGGATCGTGGATGTCAAAGACCTGGATGCGATCGTTTCCGCGGTCGCACACGTAAATCTTTCCGTCATCCGCTATCTTGACGCAGTGCACGGGGTTGCGGAAGAACGCGGGCTTCTTGTTGCCTTTGCCAGAGTCCTCGATCCATGTACCGGCGGCCTGGGCCGCTGCGTCGTCGATGGGATTGTTTCCGTAGGCCCCGAAATGGCCGATATATTTGCCGGTGCCGGCGTCAACGATCAAGACGCGGCGATTTCCGTAGCCGTCGGCAACATACAGGCGGTTAGTTGCCGGGTCGACCACCATATCCGCTGCCTGGTAGAGCAGTGGTGTGCCGTTAATTCCGCCATCCGTATTGTTGCTATCGGGTCCCTTTGGCGTTCCACCGATTCTCATCTTGAAATTGCCGTCCATGTCGAACTTCAGCACGAAGCCATCGCCACCGTCTTTATTCGTCGCCCAAGGTGAGCCTCCATGGTCCGCCGCGGCGGAATTTCCCGACAGCCAGACGTTGTCGTTATGGTCGACATAAATACCATGCTCACTGCTGGGCCAGATGCAGCCTGCGTCGCTCTTACATTTACCGCCGACAAAACCGGGATCGGCCGGCCCACCCCAGGCGCGTAAAAGCTTTCCGTCGGAATCGAACTCCAGAACGGAGGGAGCTGCTTTGCAACAATCTGCGATGGTGCCATACAGGCGCACCTGGCCAAGGCCGTTGATGGGTTGACCCTTCTGATCGACAGCGCCCGGGACGGGCCCTTCCAGTCCAGCCTCTTCATTGGTCATGGTGCGGGGCCGATTGTAGACCCAGATATGGTCGTGCTGATCGACGAAGAGCCCGCCAACCTGCCCAAGACGCCAATTGTTTGGTAGCGGCTGCGGCCACGCGGGATCGACGACGAACCCCGGCGTCTTGCCCGTGCTTGATGCGTTGTACACACCAGCCTGGTTGAATAGCCGGTCCAGTGAGCCGTTGTTTTTCAGGAGGTCGCTCTTGGTGTCTGCGGCCATGACCAGGCTCGACAGGGTGTACACCAGCATCGGGAGCGTGACCATGCATCTGCGGTTGATCATTTCTTGTCTTTCCTCTCAACTTCCTGTCTCGCAAGGGGCCGAGATTGTTCGTTTCAGGAACGGATTCTCCGCCTATATCGGTACTGCAACCAGAGCGTCCACGCAATGTAACATGAACGAAGGCACGGAGATCGTTATCCTGAGTGCGCCTCCATTGTCTATCGTTTTTCGGGCGGAGACGCAGGTTTTCTCCACCGAGCCAACGGATCACTCCACTTCAGCAAATCGCGGCGATGACCGAACATAAGAAACGGAAAAGACGTCCAGTAGTTGTCGTGAACCCAAGAGCCCAGGTTCTATTTGAGGAAGAATGATGAGGGAAGCGAAAGGCAACCACCGGAAGAAGCGCGTTGCTGGGCAAACCAAGGGCCGGAGCCACCCGCAAATCAGACCGGGAGCTGCGTTCGAGATGGGGACCCTCCGTCGCGGCGCAATTAGTATCTTCATCCTGTTTCACCTGATCGCGATTACCTGTGTGGCCGTGCCCGTGCGGTTCTCAGCATGGATGAGTATCAGAGAGCTTGTCATGCCTTACATGCGATGGAGTGGGCTTTTTCAAACATGGGACATGTTCGCTCCCGATCCTGAGTCGGTCAATTCCTATGTAAAGGGTGTGGTGATCACCCGAGATCGCCACATGAAGGTCTGGTCATTTCCCAGGATGGAGGAACTTGGTTTTGCAGAGCGGTTGCGGAAAGAAAGATACCGGAAATTTGCAGAGGTATTGCCGCAGCCACAATATGCTTTGCTGTGGCCAGATGTTGCAAGGCACCTTGGGAGGCAATTGAACAACAAAACCGATCCTGCCGATAAGATCCTCCTGATCCAGTTTCAGTCCGATATCCATCCGGGAGCAGATGAGTCTTCCGAGCCAGTTCCCAGGCCGGGCATCTTCTATGAGGATTATCTTCGGCCCGGGGATCTTCCATGACGCTCCGGAAATTGGTTGAAGCCTGGGACGATTTTTTCTTCACACCAGAGTCACCGGTTCCCATCTCTCTCTTCCGAATTTTCTACGGTATCTGTGTGTCGGCCACAGTCGTCTTGCTGCATTCCGACTGGCTGAATTGGTTCGGCGTTCATGGCTGGATAACCTTGTCGAGCATGAGACAGGTAGAAACGGGGGTGCGCCTCAACCTGTTTACCGTGATGCCGCAGGATGATCGATGGATCACAGCATTCTTCTGGGTTTTTCTGGGTTGTGCGGTGCTGCTTACGGCAGGTCTATGGACTCGTGTTATGAGCGTCGCTGTGTTCCTCTGTCTGACTTCCATGGATCAGAGGAATCTGCTGATGCTTCACGGCGGTGACACGTTTTTGCGCGTCGCCGGCTTTTTTCTCATGTTTGCCCCGGCGGGAGCGGCTTTCTCGGTTGACCGTCTGATACGAGTTCGCAGAGGGTTGGAAAGTCCCCAAGCCAAGCCGCGGGCCCCCTGGGCGCAACGAATGATTCAATTCGAACTGGCGCTGATGTACCTGACCACCTTCTGGTGGAAGATGAAGGGCCACACCTGGCTCAACGGAACGGCACTCTATTACGTGATCCATCTGCATTCGCTCGCACGGTTTCCCGTGCCACGGTGGATCCAATCTGCCGCGATATTGAAAGCGGGCAGTTGGTTTACTCTCGCCCTTGAGTTTTCTCTTGGGGTCCTCATCTGGTTCCGGCGATTCCGCTATCCCGTGTTGCTGTTGGGCTTGCTTTTTCATTTGTGTATTGAATACACGCTCAACATCCCCATGCTCTCCTGGGACGTCCTGACGGCTTATATACTCTTCGTCGATCCAGCGGATCTGGAACACTGGTGGCGAGGCATCAGCCATCGCCTGGCGCGGATCCGGGTTCATGCGAAGGCGATGCGTCCACTCACCCCTCACACTTAGGTCAAGCCGAAAAGTGCCGAGTTCGGCGGCGCCGGCAGAACCATCGCTAGCGTCGTCGAAGATTGACGAATAATTGGTCTACCTCGTCGTAGCCTGTTGGGATTTCAACGTGCGATGCAGATGCGCCGGCCTGGAGCAGCGCTTCCACGGAGTCGGGCGAGCGGCGGTCTTTCCAATAGGAGTCGACACACGCCTTAACCGCGAGGGTCAGAGCTGTCCGTCCCTTTGCATCCAATGCATCCACCGGCGCGCCGCGCGCAATCAGTTCCTTCACCGCGGCGTGCTCGAGTGTGCCCGAACCGTGATAGGAGTACCGGGGCACACAGGCCACTTCGATGAAGGCCGCCACGGGATCGGAGAGCGAGGCAACGGAAAGAATCAGCTGGAGGGTTTCGATGTGCCGGGCAAACTTAGGCCAACTCTCGAAGCCATGTTCGCGGGCGAGGACAAGTTGGGCATCGGTGCGGGTTATCGGTGAGGCCTGAATTTCAGATTCGGTCAGCTTGTGAAGGCGCGGATGATGGCGCTGGACACGAGCGAGCGCGTCGGGGACACCGAGGCCGCAGGCCTTTGCCAGATCTTTGGATTGCTTCTTGTATTGTTCGAGGTTTGGGTGGACGGGCAGTTGTTTCTCAGGCACACGAAGCTCCTTTCGCTATTTGCCTGGAGTCCGCACACATGAGGCTGGAAAGAAGTTTCGTCGATCGTCGTACTGGAGGTGGGCACGGCCCTTTCCGCGGACTGGATGCGCCCTTCGCGCTCAAAAATTACAGTAGATGGCCTGAAGATAGAAGTCAATCGGGCTATCGTCCTGCTGGGGAAGCGCGAAAGCGGGTTGCTGGGAAGTACAAATTCTGACGGAATCCGTGGCGCGTCTTCCCCTTTAGAAGTTAGCGTCTGAAGAGGTTCATAATGGCGCGTATGAAGACGATGAGGGTAGCCCTACTCGAAACGTTGTGGATCGATGTCTGGCAGGTTTTCCGGCAGATGCAAAAGAAACCGGCGTTTGCCGGGGTCGTGGTGCTGGTTCTGGCAGCGGGTTTCGCCGTCACCACCGCCATGTTCAGTACCATCCGAACCGTTCTTCTCAATCCTCTCCCGTATCGATCGCCCGAGCGTTTGGTCCAGATCGTCAGCAGGTGGCCCAAGACCGGTGATCAAAACGACTGGAGCGCCCCGCTCAGAGACGCGGTCGATTGGAAAAGTACGGTGCCGGCATTCGAAGACGTTGCCACGTTTCGATTCGACTTGGTCAATCTGACGGAAGGGGCGCCGGAGGCCCTCTATGGAGTGCGCGCTGCGGCGAATCTGCTGCCCATGCTGGGCGTCCCTCCCCAGTTAGGGCAATGGCTATCTGCGCAGGATGATCGTCCAGGGCACACGCACGTTGTCCTGCTCAGCAATGATCTCTGGCGTCGCCGCTTCCATGCCGATCCCCACATTGTGGGGAAATTGATCCACTTCGACAGCGAAGGCTACCAGGTGCTTGGGGTAATGCCCAAGGGCTTTAATTTCCCGATGGATACTGGCGGAAATGTTCGACTTCCAACCGATCAGA
Source organism: uncultured Acidobacteriaceae bacterium (assembly GCA_963750415.1). GTDB lineage: Bacteria > Acidobacteriota > Terriglobia > Terriglobales > Acidobacteriaceae > PALSA-350. The sequence continues at coordinate 173,452 of CAVVQX010000010.1, read as the reverse complement.
TGCAGTACTGGGTGCCGCTCGGAGCAGATCTCGCTAAGGAGCCACACGGCTCTCCCAATGCCGGCGTGATTGCCAGGTTGAAAAAGGGAGTGTCGGTGAAGGCGGCTCAGGCGCAGCTGGAGATCGCGTGCCGGCTGCTCCAGCAAGAATTCCCCGCCACGAACCAGGATCTAAGCGCCAGCCTGTCGTCTCTTCATCAACATACAGTGGGTGCCTTCGATGGGCCGCTACTGGCATTGCTCGCAGCAACGGCTCTCATCCTGCTGCTTACTTGTGTAAACATCACCAGTCTGCTGCTGGCGAAAGGAGAAACCCGCACGCACGAATTGGCGGTACGCTTGGCGCTGGGGGGAAGCATCGGGCGGGTGGCGCGGATACCGCTAGTCGAGGGAATTGTGCTCTGCTTCGGCGGCTTTTTGCTGGGCTTGCCGTTGAGCATCGTCATATTGCAGCTCCTCATCCGCCTGGCTCCCATCAATGTGCCTCGTCTGGCTGATACCAGAATCGACCTGCATGCCGTGTTGTTTGAACTTGCGTTGGCCTTGACATGTGGAATCGTGGTAGGCGGATTGAATGCGCTTCAAGTATTGAAGCGCTCGCCCCGGGAAGCGCTCTCTGAAGGGTCGAGGACCAGTCCGGGCCAACCACGAGCCAAGCTGCGCAGCGCATTGGTCATCGGGCAAATCGCAGTTGCAGTCATTCTGGTGAGTGGTGCCGGTTTGATGCTGCGGACGTTCATCAACCTGCTCTCCACCGATATCGGCTACAAACCAGACCACGTTCTGTACGCTATTACCGTCCTGCCTCACTCCCTGTATCCCAAGCGCACCGACGTGGAACTCTTCTACAAGAAGGTGCTGGACCAGTTGCGCTCTACACCGGGAATCAATTCCGCCGCTGCCTCTACGGCCTTTCCGCTGATCGGCGAGTATAACGGCGCCAAGCTGCAAACCACGGAAATGGCCGGCAGAAATTTAAGCTCGGAAGTCGTTGCTGTTAACGAGGTTACGCCCGGCTTTCTGGAGACAATGGGTGTACGGATTATCAGCGGCAGATCGATCAGCGAAACAGATACTGCGGATGCTGAAAAAGTAACCGTAATTGATCAGGACACGGCAGCCCGGTTGTTTCCGCATCAGGATCCGCTGGGAAAACTGGTCAATACGGAAGACCCCGCCACACCCGTGTGGCGTCAGGTGGTCGGAGTCATCGCGCCGACACGCAACCGATCCCTCGACATCGCCCCGCGTCCCTCTATCTATCTTCCACTCTCTCAGGGGTCGAGCGGGATCAGCTTTCTGGTGGTCAAGAGTTTCGCTTCGCCGGCCGAGACGACTCGCTTGCTGAAAAGGGTGGTCGCCGGCGTCGATCCTAATCAATCTGTTTATTTTTCCGAGACCGTAGCCCAGTTAATCCAGGACTCGATTGCCACACGGCGTTTCCTTTTCCTGGTCATGATGTTTTTTGGGATGGCCGCTCTCACACTTTCCACTCTCGGTATCTACGCGTTGGTTTCATTTCTCGCTGCAAGCCGTGTCCGGGAGGTCGGTATTCGGATGGCGCTGGGAGCAACCCGGGGGAGAATCGCCTGGCTGGTTATTTTTCAGGGAGTTCGACTCGCGCTCATCGGCACAGCGGCGGGATTGGTCGGATCGATCTTTCTGAGCCGCTTCATGGCCAATCTCCTATTTGGCGTCAGACCCTTGGACTTGAGGACATTCCTGTCTGCCGTCCTGGTCTTGGGCGGCGTGACCACATTGGCGGCACTTGTTCCTGCATATCGGAGCGCGCGGCTTGACCCAATGCAGGCGCTGCGGACGGAATGATAGGGGACCGTCGGAATACCAGCGGCGGCCCCGCCACTCGTGATCTCCGGTTTTCGCGTATTACAGGCCTGATCTCTTCGCTCGCAACGTGCCCTACGCCGAACCGCTTGTGGCAGTTTGCGAGACGCCGTCCAGTTCCGCGGCGGAGTCCACGTCCAGGTACACCGTGACGTCCGGATGGGTGCGGAGAAGAGTCGAGGGGCACGCAGTCGAGATTGGGTCGTGAACCGTGCGACGGATCACCTGCGCTTTACGGGGTCCTGGTACCGAGGCAATCAGCTTGGGGACACGGAAGACCGTCGGAATCGTCAACGTGAGTGCTCGTTCCGGTGCTTCCTGCCAACTCGAGAACCAGCCCTCGGCTGCCTGTTGCTGACGGCACACTAAGTCTAGTGTGACGATCTTCATTTCCAGCGGGTCGTGAAAATCAGCCTCGGATGGTTCGTTGAAGGCCAGGTGTCCGTTCTCGCCAATCCCAAGCAGGCAGAGTTGGGGCTCGGCCACGTGCAGCTCCTTGATGTAATCACGGCACACGGCTTCGAGATCCTGGGCGGTCCCATCCATCTCGAAAAAGGCGCCCATTTTCACGCGCTGGGTGAGCCGCTGGCGCAGAAAGCCGCGAAACGAGGCTGGATGATTCTCATCCAGCGCGACATATTCATCCAGATGAAAGCCGCGTACTTTTTTCCAAGGCAAATCGGGAGTTGAGGTCAGGAAGTCAAGCGTGTCGAACTGGGCGGCGCCCGTGGCAAAAATAACGCCAATCTGGTCGCGAAGCTGGTCCAACCGCCGAAGTTCTTCTGCTACCGCAAGGGCGGCCGCCTCGCCAGCAGCTCTCTTGCTGGGGTAAATTTTAAGCTTCATCTTCCCAGCGGTCAGAGAGGTGACTTGATCTTTCGTCATTTCCATAGTTACCTTTCGAGCATTGCTCTTAGTTCCGTCCGAAGTCTCGAAATGGATTGGGAAGTGCCGGCGAGCCCCTAAGAAAGGCCGGCTTCCATCTCTGAGCACCGTCAGTTGTCTCTTTTACCACGAACCGGGCTTCCCACTCTAGCGAGGGGGTGATAAATCTTACGGAGGAAGGTAAGGAAAGGGATGAAAGAGGCTAGAAGCCGTTTCTGGTTCTCTCCGCCATTTCGAGCGCAGCGGCCACCTGTGCCAACACCTTATCTGCGGCGAGCGGCGGGGCTCCTGCCAGGTAAAAGTCTCTTAGCCGCACCAAGGCTGCCACCATCACGTCGCTGCTTTCTATTAATCGTCCCATAAAAGCCTCTATCCGGACGACTGCGTGCTGCTGCGGTTGAGCGAACTCAATCACCTTCCCCGGCTTTTCTGGCGGGTTCATGATGGAATCATTATGCGGCAAATCGGCATCATTCATGGCGCAAGGCACAATATGGCGTGCATTTATTGAACGTGGCACAGGTAATGTCCTGTTCGCAGGTTGAGCTGCCGAACGCTGCCCGAAGCCGAAATGAGAGAAGCAAATACGCACCCGAAGCCCCAGATTCGCAACGAAATGGATACAGATCAGATAGCGCACCTTGATGCTTCCCATTAGTTTCGTGGCTTCTTTGGGCACAGCGTTCGATCTTCGCCCTTCATAAGCCCTTTCCATCGCTCTCCAGGATTTGTCGTTCTACTTCGTCGTAGGGCCATTGAGCAATGAACGATCCATCCTGGTTTTGCGTGTGTGATATCCAAAGTGTGTTGTGTGATAGTGAAAATGATGCCTGGCCCCGCAGCCGAGTAGAGCGGCTACGATAGATGATTTTCGCCGTCAGGGCATCGGTGCTGTTCTGAGCAAGCGGGCCGCGGGTTCGATTACATTATTGAGTCTTCGATTCTCTCCGCTGTGCCGCCGTGATCCATTCCATAAGCGACAAATAGTAGACAAACAGATGACAACATCCTTACATCGCGTTGACACATGCGTTGCAGAGGAAGTTCAGCCTCTTGGGTTAAGGAGGCAGTAAATATGGATGGAGTATGGAGGGATATGAAGACCACAATCAACCGCCGTTCTTTCGTGAAGAACGGACTAACAGCAGCGGGAGTAGCAACAACCGGAGTCGGACTGCTGGCTGATAGCTCGCCCGTTTTCGCAGACGATGGAAGTGGACAACTCACTCGAGGAGATGCAGCCATGCTGCGATTCGCGGCAGCAGCGGAAATTATCGAGGCTGACTTCTGGGTGCAATACAACGAACTCGCGGGCATTCCAGATAACGAAGTTCCCGGTGGGAGCGGGAATCCTGCCTATACCGCGGCGGTTGCGATGCTGGACTCCGACATGGCCCAGTACATTCACGACAATACCGACGATGAAAATACCCACCAGAGCTTTCTTAATGCGTACCTGGCTTCGAAAGGTGCAGAAACAGTGAGTCTCGAGCCGTTTCGTACGCTGGAGGGCAGCAAGGCGACAGGTTCCAGCGGCAAACTCCGAGTCACCAATCTTATGGAGCTCACGCTGGATACCAGTTGGTGGACTCGCTACCGCAGTGCTCATAATCCGGACCTGGAGCCGAATTTCGTCTTCCCGCAAGCGATCCCCACGTTAGCTGTGGGGAAGCATACGGCAATACCCAGGACTGATGACGACACCCAGGATGCAAACTTTCTTCAAGCCATCGCTAATACCGCGGGCTTCCACTTCCCCACAATCGAACAGGGCGGCAACAGCTTGTATCCATCGATGGCGCAGAGAGCGACCAGCGTGGAAGTGTTGCGAATTCTAATAAGCATTGGACCCACCGAGACCATGCATTTTCAAACCTGGGCGGATAAGGCCGGCAACGCTCCGCCCTTGACTGCAGTAGACCCAGTGACAAAAGTATCAGTAACTTTTCCAGACCTGAATTCTCCGCCGTTCGGCGGTCCGGAATTCCAAACCAACCTGATCATGCCTGAGCCGTGCTCATTCATAAACCGCAAGCTCCCACGATGCTCGATTATCCGTCCCACTGAAACCAAGGGAATTGCCATGGGCGTGCTCAACTTCCTGACGGCAATGGGACTCTTCATCGGTCAATCACCTTCGTTCTTCTCCTTGATGAAGAATCTGGCGCAGGATGCCGATCAGGCTCAGCGAGGGAGATAAGACCAGGGTTCTACGATTGGAGATTCAAATTAATCTCAGGGCCAGCGCGGCTTCTGCCACACTGGCCCAACTTTCTCCAATCGCACATTGAGGTTCTGGCCGAAACCAGGATGATGCCGCGGCCCACGCGGAGCAGGGGAAATACCGGTGCGATCTTCCTATCCTCTGGCCGAACCACCTCAGCGTTGCCCTCCAGACGCTACCACCCGGGTAGGAGACGCATCGAGGTAAGATGGTCTTCGGTCTCGTTGAGATGGCGTTAGGACCAGGGAAAAGCGAAAAGATAGGCAAGGGGATGGTCGGACTTATGAGGGGCTTAAATCGCAGAAAGTTCCTGAAGGGGAGCACGGCGGCAGCCTTGTGTGCTCCTTCCTTGCGGTCAATGTTTGGCGGCGCAACCGCAACCAGCTCCGTCAAGCCCAGGCTGAGCCAATTCGACTACTCCCAGGTCACATTGCTGGAAGGGCCGATGCTTGACCAGTTCACCCGCAATCACAAGTTCTTTCTCGCGCTCGACGAGGACGGACTACTGAAGCCCTTTCGCGAGCGCGCCGGGCTTGCCGCACCGGGGCCGGTCATGGGTGGGTGGTACAACGACAGCCCCGACTATGATCCGCCGAAGAACATGACCGGTTATATCGCGGGTCATAGTTTTGGCCAATATCTATCTGGCCTTTCCAGGGCGTATGCGGTCACCGGCGACAAACCGACCCAGGAAAAGGTACAGCGGTTGGTCAAGGGCTTCGCCCCGACGGTAACGGAGAAGTTCTACATCGATTATCCTTTACCTGCCTACACTTTTGACAAGACCAACATAGGCCTGCTGGATGCCTATGCGTTTGCCGGCGACCGGACAGCTTTACCGGTGCTCCGTCACGCGACGGACGCGGTGCTGCCTCACCTCCCAGCCGGCGCGCAGACGCGGGAGGAAGCTTGCGCGCTGCCGCACAAGAATATCTCCTTCTGCTGGGACGAAACCTACACCCTTCCGGAAAACTTTTATATCGCCTATCTGCGCAGCGGCGACGCGCGTTACCGCAAGCTGGCGGAGCGATTCCTTCAAGATAAGGATTACTTTACCCCGCTCTCGGAAGGAGATAACATCCTTCCCGGCCTTCATGCCTACAGCCATGTCAATGCGTTATGTTCGGCGGCCCAGGCTTACCTGGTGGACGGGAGTGCCATGCATTTGCGTGCTGCGCAAAACGGATTTGACTTCGTCCGCAGCACGCAGAGTTTCGCTACGGGCGGTTGGGGACCCGATGAACGGTTCCGCAAGCCGGGCGGCGGGGAAATGGGGGAGAGCCTTGTCCGAACTCACTCCAGCTTTGAGACCCCGTGCGGTGCGTACGGCCATTTCAAGATTGCCCGGTACCTGACGCGCATCACGGGAGACAGCCACTACGGCGACAGCATGGAGAGCATCCTGTACAACACCATCCTGGGCGCAAAGCCTATTCTGCCGGATGGCACAAGCTTTTATTACGCCGATTACAATAACTCGGCCACCAAGTTCTATCACCAGGACAAGTGGCCTTGCTGTTCAGGAACCTTTCCTCAAATCACCGCGGACTATGGGATAAGTTCCTACTTCAGCTCGCCCGACGGAGTGTATGTGAACCTCTACGTTCCCTCCCAGTTGAGTTGGATGCAGAACGGTACCCGGTGTACGCTGGTGCAAAATACGCAGTATCCTTACAAGCCCGAAACCACCATCACCCTGCAGATGGAGAAACCGGAGAGTTTCGCCATCTATCTGAGAATACCGGCTTGGGCAGGACCGGGCACGCAGCTAGCTGTAAATGGAAAAAGCACATCTGCTGCCCTAAAGCCTGGCACATTTGTCCCAGTGCGCCAGAGCTGGAAGAATGGCGACCGAATCGAATTCATTGTCGATCGACCGGTGCGCCTGTCGTCCGTCGACCCGCAACATCCAAATCTTGTCGCTGTGCTCCACGGTCCGCTTACTCTCTTCGCGCTCGGCGATGTTCCGGCTGATCTGACGCGCAGTCAGCTTCTTGCCACCGAGCAACGCGGAGTGGACGAATGGCAAATGCCTACTTCTGGGCAAGGTCTGAAAATGGTGCCGTACCCGGCTATTGATAAGGAAACCTACAGGCTGTATCTGCCGGTCAAGACGTAAAGGCATTATGCCCAAAGAGCCGCGGAGCCGCCCACCCATTCCAGATTGCGGTTGTGGTCGACTCCCATCATGATGCCGCGGCCCATGCGGAGCAATGGAAGTACCGGCGTGATCTCTCCGCCTTCAGGCCAAACATACATGATGCGGATTTCGGCCTGGGTCATACCGTGTGGGGTCTCGATCACTGGTTCAAAGCGCATCCGTTCCTGCAACATGTAGTGGTGACGCTGCTCGGCAGGGATGGCATCGACATCAGCCTGCGTGGGGTTGAACTTGATGCCAAGCCCGGCAAAGGAGTAAAGCGGCTTGAGCACATAATTCTCGCTGTCTCGGGGCACTGTGCTGTTTTGGTCGAGCAGCCACGTCCGGGGCACACACTTGTGTTTGAGATAGGGTATGGAGAACTTGCTGATGCGGTAATACCAGTTGGGATGCCCAGCCCATTCCACGTCAAGTGGCTCAGTCAGGTCAAACGGGAGTTCGATATTCTTGCGTTCCAATTCGTCCATGATGCAGCGGTTGTAGATGCGGTGCACCGGAATTTCGCGGTCGCCGTTTTCGTAGAAGAGGCATTTGCCGCGCTTTTTTAGTCTGAGGATATCGACGATGGCGATACCCAGGTCGCGCCGGGTAAGCAGAAAGTCGCAGAGCGTTTTTTGCTTCTCCGGATTAACTTCCAAGAGAATGACATTCTCGGGATCGTGGCGGCCGACGATCTGCTCCCGCATCAGTTCCTGATAGCGATCGTGGTTGTAGCCGCCGAGATAGATCCCCAGGCCGGCGGGCAATCCGTAGGACTCAATGTATTGCTTCGCCAGCACCGGCTGGTATCCGTAAAGGGAAGGGAAGGCTTGCAGCTCAACCAGTTTAGGCTCGAGTTCACCGTGAGCGTTCCGAATCAGGCCGAAGTCGACTTGCAGGAACATGGGGCGGGGCGACTCGTTGGGAACGTTATACCGCGGCGGCACAGTAACGTCTGAAGCACGGTGGTATTCCGGGTTGTTCACCAGTTGCAGAACCAGGTCGTTGCCATACTCCGCCATTTGATCGAGCAGGGCTTTCGGAAAAAAGCAGGGTGTCTCGGAGACTCGAAACGCAATAGGTGTGCCGGCACTGGCCTCTAAGCTTTCGAGGAACCGCTGGTACCTCTCCGGGCGAAAGTTCCGGTTGAAGGCCTCGCGGAAAGCGGAGATCATGATCAGTCCTCTATCACGAATCGACCCTTATCCATGATCTGCCGCCCGTCTACCCAGATATCGAACTTGCGGCCCACCACGTCAATGTGCGTACCGGAGAACCATTTGGCTCCTGTGTGCTCGCCGTATGGATTGCCAAAGGCTATGTGGATGCCGGGGAACTTTTCGTCCTGCAGGATCTGGCCGATTACGTTCTTCAATTCAATGTTGGTGCCGATGGCAAACTCGCCGACGAGGTCGCTGTTTTCGTCGGTGTGGGTGTAAGCCCAAAAATCCTGCTCCAGTGCCTTGTTCTCGCTAAAAACTTCGGTGATGCGGTTGTTCCGCATGCGGATGGTCAACGGCTGAGGTTCCAGATCGCCGTATTTGTCGCAGAGATAGTCACCGACCACGCCGTCAACTACGTACACGCCGTTCACTTCGCCCGGTGAGGTGAAGATTTCGCCGCCAGGCAGATTGCCCCATTTGTCGGCGCTGATGATTCCACTGGTCTTGATCCAGCGATAGTTGGGGTTGAGCGCGCTCGTGAAGTCGCAGCCGGCGGCAGTCTTCCCGGTAATCTCCTTTGCGGTGCCGACAATCTGCATCACTTTGTTGCTGAGAGCATCGACGCGGTTGAAGTCGGCGCGCATGCCTTCCAACATGATCTGGCGATTGATATTCACCATGTGGGCATGGCGCATGCGGCGACGGTTGACGATGGCTGTCATTTCCATGCGGGATTTCAGCTCATTGGTCTGCACCCGCACGGCGAAGATGCTCACGTCGCTGGTCTCCATGTCTTCCGCGATCTCGTGGGGCAAACCAGCTAACGGGCGCGGAGCCAGATCTTCCAGCACAAAGGCCTTGAAGGCACAGCCAACCTTAATCAGTTCCTGCGCGATGCTGGCGGCTATTTCCCGGCACGCGTGGTCGGTGATCAGCGTGACTTTTTCCGAGGATTGAATACGCAGGCAGGTGTTCACGGCGTTATAGGCGCCGGGCGAGAATTCCGGATCGAAATCGATCCTGGTGATATCGGTTAGAACGGGTTGGGCCAAGCAACTCCCTCTTACCATTGGCAAAAAAACGTTGAGGTTCGCAGCATCCCACATCTCGCCAAAACCCCGGATTTCCTGTCGAACTCGGCTTGCTCTAGCAAACTTCCTGCGGCTTTCCTTAAGAGAAAGCCGCACCCGTGTCTACAACGGGCGTTAAGTGGTAGGAAATCCGGGGCCCGAGCGAGATGTGGGGCACCCATGATCGTTGCAGGGGACAGGGTTTAGGTTTGCAGTGCTGCTGTTTCCTGCATCACGCCGACTCTCGTCTCGGCTACGATGTAGTCGACTACTTTCTTCAGATCGCCCGTTTCTTCGTACACCTTAAGTTGGCGGTCGGCGCCCGTTCCCATTCTCAGCATTTCGTGGATGTAGGCGATGTCGCGCTCGCAGCCAAGATCCCTGGCTGCGTCGGATATGAGGTCGATGTACTCGAGCATAAGATCACGCATCGGCACCTCTTCTTCCCGTCCAAAGTCGATCAGCTTGCCATCGATGCCATAGCGGGCGGCGCGAAATTTGTTTTCCATAATCAGTGCGCGCCCATAGATGCGATAGCTCTTGTTCTTTGCGTGCAGGTCGTAGAGCATACCCACTGTGGCCTGGATCAGGGCGGCAATCGCCATGGTTTCATCCAGGCGCATCGGTATGTCGCAGACGCGGACCTCGAGGGTGTTAAAGAAGGGATGAGGGCGAATATCCCACCAGACCTTCTTGCCGTTGTCAACGCAATTAGTTTTGACCAGCAGGTTGATAAACGTCTCGTATTCCGCCCAATTGGCATACACGTCGGGAATGTTGGTGCGTGGGAAACGCTCGAAGACTTTTGACCGATAGGACTTGAAGCCTGTCTTCGTTCCCTCCCAGAAGGGCGAGTTTGAAGACAGAGCGAGAATGTGGGGCAGGAAGTAGCGCATCGAGTTCATGATGTGGATCGCGGTATTGCGGTCCTCGATGCCTACGTGGATGTGTAAGCCGAAGACGAGATTGGCGCGCGCAACCAGCTGCAAGTCTTCTACCACCTGCTTGTAGCGATCATCGGGGTGAATCTCCTGGGTCCGCCAGTCGGCAAAAGGGTGGGTGCTGGCCGCGGCAAGCCACATGCCGCTTTCGCTGGTCAGGGTGATCATCTGCCGGCGCAAATCGAGTATGTCTTCGCGAGCTTCCTGAATATCCCGGCACACCTTGGTGCCAACTTCCACGACCGATTGGTGAAGTTCAGGTTTGGCGCGATCCATGGTGACCAGCTTCGCCCTGGGAAGTATTTCGGACTGGATGTGGGAGCGAAGATCGCGCGTTGCCGGGTCGATCGTTTGATACTCCTCTTCGATGCCAATGCTGAAACTGGGACGTGTCATCCATGTACCTCCTGGCTGAGTTGCCTGGCTTGACCGTTCTTCGAGCCGGTCGAAGGCCCGCCGAGGAACACACTCCAGCGATATTCAGAAACCATTCCTGTATGTTTCCTTGCCTTCTCGATGGCGAGCCCCGCTACCTCGTTCACGATCCAGTCGAAGTTCGCCTGACCGACCGAGTGTATATCTGCATCGGGAGCTGGATTCATAAAGTCGATCGCGTAAGGGATACCGTCTTCACAGGCGAATTCCACCGTGTTCAGGTCGTAGCCCAGGGCACGGCAAAGCGTGAGGCAGTCGCGCTCGACTCGCTCCAGGAGCTTAGGGTCAACGGGCGCGGGATTTTTTACATAGCGCTCGTGAATAGGGAGAGAAGGGTCGTACTGCATGATGTGAACCTTTTGCTGACCCACGCAGTAGCAGCGAAAATATTCTTTAAAGTTGACCGCGGTCTGCAGAGTCATGCAGAGATCGCGCGTCTGGTCATAGGCATGAAAGAACTCGCCGGGCGAACCCACCTTGTACACATCTTTCCAGCCACCGCCGTCGAAGGGCTTGAGGAATGCGGGAAAGCCTACGTAGTCAAAGATGCTTTCCCATGGCAGGGGATATTCGAGGTTACGCATGGAGAGGTCGGTGGTGCCGGGCGGGTGATGTTTGTGAGGCAGCAGCACAGTCTTGGGGATGGCTACTCCGAGCCTGGTACCAAGGGCGAAGTTGAAGAACTTATCATCAGCGCTCCACCAGAAGGGGTTGTTGATGATGATCGATCCGGAAAGCGCCGCGTTCTTGAGGTAGCCGCGATAGAAGGGGATGTCGTGGGAGATGCGATCGATGATGACGTGGTAGGGAGAGGGCTCTGCCATACGTACTTCGCCAATAACGGCCAACTCGGCCTGGACGTCGGGATCGTGGAAGGAGTTGATCCTGTCGACCAATGCGGGTGGGAAGGTCGACTCCATCCCGAAAATGATTCCGATTTTCTTCACGGCTGCTCCTTTGAGGCGAAGCTTGCTGGGACAGAAGGCCCGAATACTATGCCGTTGAGAGGCTCTGGACGCCCCAATTCTAAAGCATTTCCCCTTTTGATTGCTCGGAACGCAGTCTCGGTGAACCCACCCATTCGTCCAAGTCGAGCACACCCACGACCCTGCTTTCGGGAACGTTCAGCCTTCCTCCGGGACAACCCTCCAAGGTCCGTGTTACCCCAGGAATGCGTCCTGGGCTATTTTCAGGCGTCCGTCCGGGACTAAAGTGCAACCCAGCCCTTTTCCGTCAAAGAACGACCTGCGTACATCTACTCCAGGTACATGCGTGCCATGGGCCGCCACCACGGCCAGTCGTGGAAGCTGCGATCGCCCCAAACGTAAAGTTCGTGACGGATGCCCTTGTTGCGCAGGACGGTTGCAAAACGCTCATTCTTTTCCCAGCAGAAGTCCCACTCGCCGGTGGCCAGCACTGTGCGGATATGGTTGTACTTCCAGGGATCGGTGCTGTTAGCGAGATAGTCGGGTGGGTTGTTGAAGTAAAGATCTTCACCATACCAGCCGTCGACAAAATCCTTCATATCAAAGGCTCCGCCCATGGTTACGATGCCGGTGACCACGTCGGGATGGCGGAAGCCGAAGTTCGCGGCATGGTAGGCGCCGAAGCTACAACCGGTGGTGATCAGCCGTGGGGTCTGGTTCTTCTTGCCCATCAGGGGCAGTACATCGCCAACGAGGTAGCGTTCATACTGCATATGCCGCTGCACCCGCCAATAGGGGTGGGCATGCTTGTTGTACCAACTCTCCCGGTCAATGCTGTCGACGCAATAGAGCTGCAGCTGGCCGTTATCGATGCGATCAGCGACAGTGGCGACCATACCGTTGTCTTCGTACTCGAAGAATCGGCCCCCCGACGTAGGGAAGACCAACACCCTGGTTCCTGCGTGGCCAAAACACAGCAGTTCCATGTCACGGCCCAGGTCGTTTGACCACCAGCGATGGTATTCGCGCTGCAATCGTCGCTCCTTTAGGGACCCAGATTTAGTTTTGTTAAGCTAGAGAACCACGGTGCGCGAGCCATTGCTGAATATGGTTGCACCATTCTACAGAACGCCGGCGGGACCCCTTATAGCCAACGACCAAGCTCCGCCTTCTGCCTCGAACCGCCAAACCTCCGTAGATCCGAACGGCCTGGCGGCACGGCTGCACAAGCACGAACAATTTATTTCGAAGCTGGTCGATGACCACCACGACCTGATCGTCTATGTGCCGCCGATATACGAGGCCGATGGGGATCGCCGTTTCCCGCTGCTGTACATGCAGGACGGCCAGAACCTCTTTGACCCCGAGACCTCGTTCATTAAGGGAAACTATTGGCGCCTGGGGGAAACCGCGGATGCGCTGATAAAAGATGGTGCGATTGAGCCGCTGATCATCGTTGGCATTTACAACTCGGGGGTCAGACGAATAGACGAGTACACACCGGTCGAAGATAGGCGTCTCGGCGGCGGACGGGCGGATGCGTATGGCCGCATGCTGGTGGAGGAACTGAAGCCCTTCATCGAAGGGCAGTACCGGACGCAGCCCGGGGCAGAGAACTGCGGCATGGGAGGCTCGTCGCTGGGCGGACTGGTGACCCTTTACCTGGGGTTGCAGCATCCCGAGGTGTTCTCCAAGCTGGCGGTGATGTCTCCCTCGGTGTGGTGGCGCAGCCGGACGATCCTCAGGACAGTAGGAGCGCTGGAGAAGAAACCCGAGTTGCGTATCTGGCTGGATATTGGTTCCAAAGAATCGACTCGGGCGGTACCGGATGTGCGGTTGCTGCGCGACGGGCTGATCAAGAAAGGATGGCAGCTGGGTGAGGACCTGGCTTACTTCGAAGCGGAGGGTGGGGAGCACACGGAATCCGCGTGGGCTCTGCGCACCGGTCCAATGTTGCAGTTCTTGTTTCCGGCGCGGCCACCTAGTGTCTAAGAGCTGCCGGGTGTGCGCGGTTACTTCACGCGGATATCGGGCGCTCGATTTTTCACTTCCTGGGCGCGAAACATGCCGAGAGTATTGGAACTCCAGACGGGATCGCCGGTGGGCGCGATCACGATGACGCCGCCCTCTCCTCCTTTCAGCGCGGGTAACTCAGAGTGGATCATATGGTCAGCGGCCTGCTGTGGAGTTTGTCCTTGCTCGACCAGGGTACAAACCTGCCTGGCCAGGGTAAGCCGAATAAAATACTCCCCTACGCCGGTACCCGAGACTGCGCAGGAACGATCGCTCGCATAGGTGCCCGCGCCAATCAGGGGGGAATCGCCCACGCGCCCTGGGAGCTTACCCTGCATACCGCCGGTGGAAGTTGCCGCCGCCAGATGGCCGTCGCTGTCACGGGCTACGGCTCCCACGGTTCCGAAGCGATGGGTAAAGCCAGTCGAAGCGGTGGATGCGACTGGGCTGGGCGCAGGAGGAACGCCAGGTGGCCGCGAAGGAACAGGACGGCCGCTGGCATGCATGATCGAAACAAATTCCTGCCAGCGCATCTCGGTAAAAAAGAAAGCGGGCGGCTCTTGTTCCAGGCCTTGAGATCGAGAGAATGCATCGGCGCCGGAACCCACCATCATGACGTATGGGGTGTGTTCCATGACGGCTCTGGCCAGCGAGATCGGGTGCCGGGTGAACTGTACGCCGGCGACGGCGCCTGCTGCGAGGGTCGCTCCGTCCATAAGCGCGGCATCCATTTCGTTGGTGCCGTCAGCGGCAAATGCTGAACCACGCCCCGCGTTGAACAAAGGATCGTCTTCCATTACTTTCACCGCGGCCTCCACCGCATCCATTGCCTTGCCATGCTGCTTGAGTAAAGCCGATCCGGCGGAAAGCGCCTTCGCCAGCGAGTCGTGATAGGCGGCGGCGGTTGCCGGATCCATGTGCTCCCACTCGCTTTCTCCCGCTCCGCCGTGGATACAGATTGCCCAGCCTGGAGCGGATTCTGCAGACTTGCTGTCCGGTGCGTATGCCGCCGCGGGCAGAGCAAGGTTTGCGAAAACAAAAGAAGCAAGGAGCGAGAAAGCAACCAAGCTAAACTGGCCTTCCTTCATGCGAACCATCTTAAGGTAGGCGAAACAGCAGGATCGAATCAGGCTCGAGAACGCCAGGCTGATACCGGCACGATATGATATGAGCGATCCGGTGCTTGAGCTGGAGCGAAAACGACATCCTGACATCCAATAGCTTATGAGTTCACCCGATGCTCCCGCGATCGCATCGCCCGACAGCCCCAACCACCAAGCCATCCAATTCGGCTTTGAAAACACCTATGCGCGGTTGCCAGAGCACTTCTACGCGCGAATCGACCCGGCCCATGTAACGGCGCCACGGCTGGTTAAGTTGAATGTGGAACTGGCCCGGAACCTGGGCTTGGATCCAGACGCGCTGGCGAGCGTGCCCGGAGTAGAGATTCTGGCCGGCAACCTGGTGGCCGAGGGCTCGGAGCCCCTGGCGATGGCCTATGCCGGGCACCAGTTCGGGCATTTTGTGCCACGGCTCGGTGATGGCCGCGCCAACCTGCTGGGCGAGGTGTTGGGGCGTGACGGCCTGCGCTATGACATCCAGCTCAAGGGCTCCGGCCCGACGCCGTTCTCCCGCGGCGGCGACGGGCGAGCCGCGTTGGGTCCCGTGTTGCGCGAATACATCGTGAGCGAAGCCATGGCGGCGCTGGGTGTGCCAACCACCCGGGCGCTCGCCGCGGTGACCACGGGAGAACGGGTGCGGCGGGATACATTGCTGCCAGGAGCCGTCTTCACCCGTGTGGCGGTGAGCCACCTGCGCGTTGGCACCTTTCAATATTTCGCCGCCCAGGGCGACACCGACGGGACGCGCACGCTGGCTGACTATGCGATCGCCCGGCACTACCCTGAAGCTGCGCAGGCGGAGCATCGCTACCGGGCGCTGCTGGATGGCGTGGTCACGCGACAGGCGCGCCTGATCGCACAATGGATGCTCCTGGGCTTCATTCATGGCGTGATGAACACCGACAACACTTCCATCTCCGGCGAGACAATCGATTACGGCCCCTGCGCCTTTATGGAGGCATACGATCCGGCCAAGGTGTTCAGCTCCATCGACCATTACGGCCGCTATTCCTATGGCAACCAGCCCAGCGCAGCGCATTGGAACCTGGCGCGCCTGGCCGAGGCGCTGCTCCCGGTTCTCGAACAGGAAGAGGGAAACGGAGAGGCCGCGCTGGCCTCGGCCCAGGAGTCGCTTTCCGGGTTCGGACCGCAGTTCGAGGCGGCGCGCAGTGCCGGCCTGCGGCGCAAGCTTGGCCTCTTTACGGAGCGCGATGGCGATGCGGCGTTGAGCGTGGACCTGCTCAAGCACATGGCTGCAAACCGGGCCGATTTTACCTTGACCTTCCGCCGGTTGTGCGATGCCGTGGCAGGACCGGAAAGCGACGAGCGAGTGCGCGCGTTATTTGCGGATCCCAGCGCTTATGACGCGTGGGCTGTTGGGTGGCGCCGGCGCCTGGAAGAAGAACCGGCCTCGGCGCAGGCACGCGCCGCGGCTATGAGGATGGCAAATCCGGCGTTCATCCCGCGCAACCACATGGTGGAGGCGGCATTGAATGTTGCCATGGAGCGGCAGGACTTCCAGCCCTTCGAGGAACTGGTCGACGTGGTGTCACGCCCATACGAGGACAGGCCAGGCTTGGAGCGGTACGCCACGCCTGCCCGCCCCGAGGAGTGCGTCCGTCAGACTTTTTGCGGTACTTAACCAGAATCCCAGGAAAAACGCGAAGGGTGCCCCAGGTCTCGCTTTTGAGACCTGGGATCCAAGCAAAAAATGCATCATGGACACCGTGACGTAACCAAAGGGATGGAGGCTGCGGTTTGGGCCACAAACTGAGGGATGTCTCGATCTTTTTCGCGCCGAGTCGATCTTCGCCACACCGCATGGATTTGATCAGCCGCATAGTCCCCGAAAAATCTGTAAGCAGAACTCAATATGGGGGGTGTTGAGCGTCGATAGTAAACGCGCCATTTGCCGCCAGAGTTTTTCAATCCTCAGGCGATAGCGTAGGCTTTGGTAGCCTTGCGGCGTTTTCCAGTGCGAAGATACTGCCTTCTCGAATGGCGCCGCCATCCTCCGCCGGCAAAATCAATTTGTGTGAAGTGAACCAGGCAATCTGGGCCCGTGGCGATGGGGCCGGGCCGGAGAGGACTCAATGCCACGCGAGATCGCCGAATCCGAGAACAAAGGCCCAGTTGCCGGTGAGACTTCGGTTTCAACACCGGATATGGGCAGCCTGATCCGCGCATTCGACTGGGGAACGACGCCACTGGGACCCGCTGCGGAGTGGCCAGAGAGTCTCAAGGCCGTGGTGCGGATCCTGCTGACATCGCGCTTCGCCATGTGGATGGGGTGGGGACCGGAACTTACATTTCTCTATAACGATGCTTACGGCCGAATGACGCTAGGCAAGAAGCACCCCTGGGCGCTGGGCCGACCGGCATCGGAGGTATGGCCGGAAATCTGGAAAGATATCGGTCCCCGAGTCGAGCGGGTTCTGCAGACGCGAGAGGCCTCCTGGGACGAGGAACTGCTGCTCATCCTGGAACGCAACGGGTACTCCGAGGAGACGTACCATACCTTTTCCTATAGTCCGCTGACCGGGCCAAACCGCGAAATCACGGGGCTACTCTGTGTGGTGATCGAAGAGACCGCACGAGTGATTGGCGAGCGGCAGGTCATGTTACTGCGCACGCTGGCGGCCTGCCTTGGAGACTCACTTACCAGGCAGGCGGTAGTACTCTCGATCAAAAACGGGCTTGAGGCAAACGAAAGGGATCTGCCGTTCACCCTGATATATCTCCTGGATGAGAGTGGAAAGCGTGTGCATCTGGCTTGTTGTACGGGCGTTCAGGCAGGCCAGCCAGCCGCGCCACAGGTGATCCAAATCGATCGGGAGCGGGCTGCGTGGCCGGTGAAACAGGTGCTGGCGAAAAAGTCTTCGGTCACGATTGAGGGGTTATCCGAACTTTTCGGCGATCTACCGGTGGGCGTTTGGGGGACGGCGCCTAGCAAGGCATGCCTGGTTCCTATTGCCGGACAAGGCCAGGAGAGACCAGCAGGAATTCTGATCGCCGGGCTGAATCCTTACCGCCAGCTCGATGCGAGCTATGGGGGATTTTTAGATCTTGTTGCCGGTCAGATCGCCGCAGGTTTTGCCAGTTCGCGGGCATTTGAGCAAGAGAGAGATCGGGCGCAAGCGCTTGCGGAGCTGGATCAGGCAAAGACAACCTTCTTCAGCAACGTCAGTCATGAGCTGCGTACCCCACTGACGCTGATGCTGGGCCCACTGGAAGACGCCCTGCAAAATGAGATGCCGCCTCCGCCTGCCTCGCTGGAGATGCTTCATCGCAACGCGATGCGGCTACTCAAACTGGTGAACACGCTGCTGGATTTCTCCCGCATCGAGGCCGGCCGTCTCCATGCAACCTACCAGGCGACGGATCTGTCATTGTTGACGGCAGAGCTGTCCAGTGTGTTTCGCGAGGCTGTAGACCGAGCCGGGTTAAAGCTGACGGTGGAATGTCTGGCTCTGCCGGAGCCGGTCTATGTGGATCACGAGATGTGGGAGAAGGTGATTTTCAATCTCCTCTCCAATGCCCTGAAGTCGACCTTTGACGGCGAGATTCGCGTGATGCTGCACGCCACCGTGACCGGGGCAGAACTTCGCGTTACCGATACCGGAACAGGAATCTCGGCGGAGGATTTACCCCGTATCTTTGATCGATTCAGCCGCGTCGAGAACGTCCGCAGGCGAAGCCACGAGGGCAGCGGTATCGGGCTGGCATTGGTGCGGGAGCTGGTGCAGATGCATGGCGGATCGATTAGTGCGGAAAGCATACCCGGCAAGGGAGCCACATTCACCGTGATCTTGCCCTTCGGACGGTCACACCTGGAGCACGGCCACATACGAAACAGCCCTGAGAATCCTGTTGTCGCTGCCGACGGTGCGATCGGCTTTCTGCATGAGGCACTGAGTTGGATGCCGGAGCAGCATTCGCCAAATGGGGCGCACGCGCATGCAGGTGCCGATCAACCTGCCCCCGGTGCTACGGCGGTGCGGCCAAGAATTCTGCTGGCAGACGATAACGCCGACATGCGGAAGTATGTGGGCGGCCTGCTTAGCCGGCACTTTCAGGTAGTGACAGCGGAGAATGGCAAAGCCGCTCTGGAGGATGCGCTCCGCCACTGCCCGGACCTGGTGTTGACTGACGTAATGATGCCGGTGATGGACGGCTTTGCGCTGCTCTCCGCGCTGCGGGAGCATCCGGCGACCAGGATGGTTCCGGTAATCATGCTTTCGGCGCGAGCGGGCGAGGAAGCCCGGATAGAAGGTCTAAAGGCCAGCGCAGATGACTATCTCATCAAACCGTTCACCGCTCGAGAGTTGATTGCGAGGGTAGAGGCACATCTGAAGATGGCGAGGCTGCGACGGGAGGCCTTTGAACAAGAAGCCGCGCTCACAAGAGAAGTGAGGAAAGCACAGCAGCTTGCACTGGAGGTTCTGGAACATACTCCGGAGGCGTTTTTCTTATTCGACAAAAATCTTCAAGTCACTTTTATGAATTCGGCGGCAGAGGAAATCGCCAGGCGCTCCGGAGAGCCGCGCTTAGGGAGGCAGCTCTGGGACCTTTATCCCGAGGTCGCCGGCTCCGTATTGGAAAGCCACTACCGGCGCGCCATGGAGCAGCAGATTGCTGTGGAGTTTGAGTACTACTTCGAGCCGTGGGAGCGATGGTATCGGCATCGCGCATTCCCGCAGCCGAGCGAAGGACTGGCGGTCTACGTGCACGATTCTACCGACAGCCACAAGGCGGAACAGATACTGAGGCGGTCGGAGCAACTGGCGGCCGCAGGCCGGCTTGCGGTTAGCATTTCGCACGAGATCAACAATCCCCTCGAAGCGGTCACAAATGTGCTCTACCTGGCGAAGATGGATGAAGGGCTGACCGGGAAAGCTCGAGATTTGCTAGCTATCGCGGACCAGGAGTTGCAACGCCTATCACACATTGCCGCGCGCAGCCTGAAGTTTTACCGCCAGCGGACTTCTCCGACACTTACGCTGCTGGAAGAAGTTCTGGAGTCGGTGCTCTTTTTTCACGAGACGGGAATTAAGACGAGCGCAATACGGTTAGAGCGCAGATACAGACCGGCGCCTCCTGTGTTATGCATGCCAGGGGAAGTACAGCAGGTTTTTACCAACCTGATTGACAATGCGCTTGATGCCCTGGCGGCAGACGGGCGTCTGATCGTAGCGGCAAGGGCTTCGCAGAGACCGGGCGGCGCGCGCGGAGTGCGGGTGACGATTGCCGATTCAGGAATTGGCATGGACAAGGAGACTTTGAACCTTCTCTTCCGTCCTTTCTTTACCACCAAAGGGGAGGCGGGAACGGGCCTGGGTCTTTGGGTATCGAAAGGTATTCTGGAGAACCATGGGGCCAGCTTCGCGGTGCGCAGCAGGCGTGGTTGCGGAACGGTCTTTCGGCTCTTCTTTCCGTTGAACGCGGCGCCAAAACCGGCGGAGGCCATCGAGACTCCAAGGGAAGGTGGTCCGCAAGCCTCGTTTTAACCTTCTTCCCGTCTCCACTGCTGAGTTGAGCGTATCTTGTGCGTGATCAGGTGGCAGCGCGATTACTTCTGCGCCTGCATGAACTCACATACCAGCGCCGCAATCTCGTTGGCCTTGGTATCAAGCGCAAAGTGCCCTGCGTCGAGTACGTGAACCTCCGCATTGGGTACGTCTTTGTGGTAGCGTTCCGGCTCGCCGGGATCGAAGGAGAGATCGTGCTTGCCCCAGACGACCAAGAGCATGGGCTGCGTCTTCTGTAACCACGCCTGCCATTTTGGGTAAGCATCGACGTTGGTGCGATAGTCAAAGAAAAGGTCGCTTTGAATCTGCGCCTGCCCGGGCGCGTTGAGAAAGGCGTACTCATCCGTCCACAGATCCGGGTCATAAAGTTCAATGTTCGGATCGTCTCCGATATGCCGGGTCCGGGTGGTTGGCAGCGATAGCAGGTTTTTGCGCAATGCTTCTTCATATGCAGGGCGATCCGCCCAGAAGGCTCGCCGCGTTGCCCAGTTCGCCCCGAGTCCTTCGTTGTGAGCGACCGCATCCTGGACGATGATGGCATTTACCCGCTCCGGATGGGCCAGGGCCATTCGGAACCCGACCGGTCCTCCGTAGTCCTGCATATAAAGTGTGTAGTGCGACAGCGCCAGCGATTGCGTAAAGGCGTCCATCACGGCAGCGATGTGGTCGAAAGTGTAGTCGAACTGCTTAGGGTCCGGCCAGTCGCTGTGTCCGAAGCCGGGATAGTCGGGGGCGATCAAACGATACTGGTTTGCGAGCCGGGTCATCAGTGGCTGAAACATCCGCGACGACGATGGAAGACCATGCAGCAGGAGAAGGGTGGGAGCGTTTTTTGGGCCCGCTTCGCGATAGAAGATGGAGAGTCCATCGACCTTTACGGTGCGATAAAACACTTGAGGTTCCATGGTGTGGTCCTTTTTTTGGGCGTTTGTGGCCAAGGTGGTGAAGGCTACGGCGAGTATCGTCAGGGTGCGAAGGAGCGGTCTCTTTTTTTTGATGCTCCGTGAGTTCATTGGGTGCCGCATAGACATTACTCCAAGAATGAGTGCCTTAGAGGGGGTGTGCGAAGTAAAGAAACCGCAGATCTCTCCACTCCGCAACCCGGGATTTCCTGTTGAGTTGGCCTATCCAGAATGGGTCTGCTCGGCTTGATGCCGTGACTACGAACGGCTCCCGCTTATCATTTACGGTTAAGTAGACTCCTGTGATTGTGCTAAAGACGTTAATTTTACGTTGTGGAAATTTCCGAGCGTCTTGCCAATCGCCCCGTTTCCGAGGGCAATAGCTTGCGTTTGTGGCGGAGTTCTCAGATCACGCCGTTTTCCGCGGTCACCAGAGTTCGATAGTGCTCGTTACAATCAAATTTGGCAGTATGGGCGCTTGCGGAAACACGCGAAAGGATCTCAACGGTGAAGTCGATTTATGATGAGGAAATTGTGTCTCAGTTAAGGGAGACAACGAAAGGAACTTGCCATCATGCGATCCGATATAGTGCCGGGCGCGGTGTTTCCCGACTACGAACTCAGTGATCACACGGCGAAGCGGCGCAAGCTATCAGAATTGCAGGGTCCGCATCCGCTGGTTCTCGTACTCAGCCGCGGAGGCTTTTGTCCTAAGGACCGCCGGCAGGCCGAACTTCTTGTCCAATTGCACCGTGAGCTGGAAGTTGGCTACTGCCGCCTGGTCACTATCAGCACCGACAACATCACTGTTACCAATGAGTACCGCACCGGCGTCGGTGCTCACTGGCCATTCCTCTCGGATGCGGGACGAACTATTCAAAAGGATCTCGATATCGCCGAGTATACCGACACCGCCAATAATCCAATGATTCCACATACCATCGTTCTGGAGCCGGGTTTGGTCATTCACAAAATCTACAACGGCTATTGGTTCTTCGGCCGCCCGACGATGGAGGATCTCCGTCAGGACCTGCGTGCCGTTACCAAAAAATGCCGGCCAGATTGGGATATCACGACTCCGGAATTGAAAGCCGCATGGAAAGAAGGCCGCAAGGAGCTCTTTTATCCATATGGCAAGACCTACGCCCAAACGCTCGGGGAGCAGGATTAGCGCAAAGATCTGCTAAGAGGATTGCCCACGTGCGATACGCTCGATTTCTGCAACTTCATCTTTGCTGAGCTCGATTTGCGCGGATGCGATGTTTTCTTTCAGATGCTCGAGCGAGTAAGTGCCCGGAATGGGGAGCACCATCGGGGACTTGTGGAGCAGCCAGGCAAGCGACAGCTGAGTTGTGGTGGCGTTCTTTACATGCGCAAAGGCTGCAAAAGGCCCATCGGGCCGGTTGAGTCTGCCGGCGTCCACGGGATACCACGGAATGAACGCGATGTTGTTCTGCGTGCAAAATTCCAGGACACCCTCATGTTTCCGTTCGCTGAGGTTGTATTTGTTCTGCACGGAGGCGATGGGAGTGGTTTTCTGAGCTTGCCGGATCTCTTCGACCGTTACCTCGGAAAGTCCAATGTGCTGGAGCTTACCCTGTTCGCGTAACGAGACGAGCTTGCCGAGAGATTCCTCCATTGGTACCCGGGGATCTATGCGATGCAACTGGTAGAGCGGAATGGCGTCGAGATGCAGGCGGCGCAGGCTCATCTCGACACACTGGTGGAGGTACTCCGGGTGACCCACCGGTGCTGCTTTTGCTGGTCCCTGGCGAGTGATGCCGCCTTTGGTAGCGATCACCAAATTGGTTGGATATGGGTGGAGGGCTTCGTAGATGAGTTCCTCTGCGATTTCCGGGCCATAGGCGTCGGCGGTGTCAATGAAGTTGACCCCGGAGGTTGCGGCTGTGCGCAGGATGATATGTGCGTGGTCACGGCTTTTGGGTTCTCCCCAGGCTCCTTCGCCGACGAGGCGCATGGTTCCGTAGCCCAGGCGATGAACGGTTAAGCCGGAAAGGGAAAGTGTGCGGTTGGTCATGCGGGTTGGATGCGACGTTGATTGGTTGAGGATCGTATTCCGGCTGAGGGTTCCCGGAGAATTGTTTCGGGTCCGACCGGGTTGCAGCGGGGAGGGCTGTGGTATCCCACATCTCGCGAAAAACCCGCGAGATGTGGGGCACCCGAGGTTTTGTGGTTAGGAAAAAATTGTGGGGACAGAGTTGGTCTGAACAGAATTTTGATCCGTAGTGGCGTGGACGCATCCTGGGTTTGCGGGTGAACATGGAACGGATCCATCACTCCCTGGTCAAGAGCATCTCGGCCCATCCAGGCCGGTAATCCAGTTTGCCTGGCGGAGTAACACCCGCAGCGCGGATGGCACCCTGCACGCGCTACTGACCCTTGTCGCTGCGAGGCGCCAGGATCTCGGTCAGGTAATCGTGAGTTGCGGGGATTCGTTCCAGGTGAGGGTACCGCACGCCTCCCGGGTATTGAATTTCGCGGGTTTCTACGGTAGCAAAGTTACGAATAACCAGCGAGATTTTCCCGTTTCGAGGGTGGGCAATGGATTCGTCCAGCACATCCGGAGAGAACGCAACTCCGTCGACTGCCAGAACCGTCATGTCCGGTCCCAAGCCGGCATCGTATGCCGGAGACCCCGGCAAAACATCGGAGATCGTGCCGTCCTTCTCCAGGTCCATCCCGATGGATGCCGACGCAAAATAGGAAGGAACCTGTGGAAGGAGCGCAAAAAACGGTTTGTTGTTCGGTGTCGAGTTATAAGTCAGCCGCCAACCCGCGGCTTCAAGACCTTCCGTTGGGGGCAGGCTGTTCACCTCGTAGACATACTTTTCGAAAAAGCTGTGCCAGTCATACGGGCATATTGCTGAAAGGGACGCTTCCACGTCTGCCCGGGTGTAGGGAACGACAATCGGGCCGGTGTCGCGCTGGCCGAGGAAGCTACGCAGAAAGTCGTCGAGCGTAACCCGGTCACGAGATTGTTCGCGCATCAGGGTATCGACGCGCAGCCAAATCAACGCGCCCTCGTCGTAGTAGTCCTGGCTGCGACGAATTGACCGCCATCCACCCGATACGTTGCGCAAGACCCAGTCTTGAGTTGCTGTGTCGACCAGGGCAGTTGTTTTCCGGCCAGCCTCGTGAGCGAGGTTCGACGTGGTGAACCCGAGGTAATCGCGCATGTAGGCAGGGTCGTTGAAGCCTGCGCGTGTAGCCAGCAGCATGCCTATGTATTCATTCAAACCCTCATAGACCCACAGCACCGTGGTCCGTTCCGGGCCCTGATAGTCAGGCTTGGAATACAACTCTGCCGGACGCCGGTACTTACCGTCCCAGGAGTGGGATTGCTCATGCGCGAGCAGCGGCCAACCAAATCTCTCTAATTCTTCTTTCTTGGAAAGACCGGCGTTAACGAGTGCGTCATACGGAGAATCCTCGTGCTCTAACCCGTCGAAGGGACGCGCATCGCTTTGCGAGACAAGCAGGTGCATGGTTTGCCAGTGGCGGAAGCCGAACATGGCCTGGTCCTGATCGATCAGCCTGGCAAAGAGAGCGAAGGCGTGAGCATCGTCCGCCTTATCGACGGCAGACTTGCTATCTCCGGTGAAGTCGAGCTCAGCCGGCCATTTCGACGCAAGTGGAACGGCGCGGAAAAACTCGCCGGCCAGCACCGGGGAATCAATCAAACGTTCGAGGGACGTTGCGGCAAACGTCACCTTTCCCTCGGACTGGTGGATTACGGACAACGAGCTGCCCTGCTTCCAATCAGGGGGGAGAAGAATGGAAGGCTCAATGAGGAGCTCACGCTTATCGATGCCTCGTGGATAGAGGACAACCGTATTCCAGGCAAGCAGGATTTGATGATCGGAGATTGTGTTTTCCAGCAACGTATCGAAGTCGACCGTGAGTGCACTGGTGTTGGATGGGACGTCGATTTTGATGGTGTTTATGTCGTCCGGGTCGCGCGTCCAGGACAGCGTCACATCTCCGGAACGCACCCGAAGCGAGGCGAAGTTTTCAATAGGGCCCGTGGGGCCGTGTTCGCCGGGAATCCAGCGTGGATAGGCGAGTGCAACGGGCCCTGGTTGCACGCGAATTTGCTCGTGTACGAAAGCGATCCTGCGAAAGGCCTGTGTCTCATCGACGACCAGCGTCATAGTGGGTACTGCGGTTTGAGCGACCAGATTGCCTTTTGCGATGGCGAGCAGCACAATTAGCCCAACAGCAGGAAGTTTCCAACGAAATCGCATAAGCATCCACATGCTCCAAAGGAGATTAGCCGGAGGCCTGTGTTCTCGATTGGCCTGCCGCTACCGATCCTAACCGGTGTTCTCCGGCGCCGTATGACTTGGCAACGCGCGCGTTGTGCTCACTGCGCGCGCTGCCTTTTACCGCCTATTTCGATTTCCAGAAACTGGGGTCGGCCTTCAGCATCACTTCAGACGGGTTGCTCATTTTAGGGTCGATCACAAATAAGTTATGCTGACTCGATTCGACGCAAGCAGCTTCCAGTTGATCCAGCTTCTTGAGGCCGTCTTCCCCCATTGCCGCCTCGAACTGCTTCCCCGAGGTGAACTCAGCGTCAATATCGGACGCCGATTTCATCGTAGAGATGACCAGGAAGGCGTCGCCATGGGAGCCGTAGGTCCCCTCATAGGTTCCCCAATGAGCGTCAGGAACGCCCTTCTTGTAGCCGTCGACCACCAGCTTAACCAGCTGTTCCCATTCCTGACTGTGTCCGGGGCGAACGAAATACTGGCTGATTTCCAGGTAGTGGGCTCCCACGCGAAAACCCGGATTGAGACTTAGGTCGTCGCGCATCATCCACATGCTGGAATCCGTTTCCGACAACAAATCGCCATCGGCGACGCTGGCACGGTCGAGAGCAGCGGCTAGGGAAGCATCGCTGATTATGGACTTGTGCTCTGACTCCATGGCGGCAAATGAGGGGTACGCATACAGGAACAGGGTGCGCGACGGCCCGGACAATGCACTCGCGGCAAAGTAGTGGGGAGCATTTTTGCTTGCAGCCTCGGCGCGGAGATAGGCTGCCTCGGTCATTTGATGGGGAGTTCCGTCCTTACCCGGCTTGGTGTACTCCCGGGAAATGAAGAGAATCTTGCTGGTGGGAATGACGCCGTTTTCCTGCGCCACGAGAGCTAAGGGCGGGGCGCAGGACAGTAGCAATAACAGCGCGGCGGAATGGCCGCGAGATAGCAGGTTCATAAGTCGTTCTCCTGAGGCCGAATGAGTGAGTAAAACAACGACGGATGCGGACGGCATACTCCGCAGAGAGTTTCGGCAGAGCGGTAGGCCGCCGCAATGGGAACGTACAGGCCCCGACGGCCTGGCCGCCCGGAACGGGTGAAACCCGGAGAAAATGAAGCGAAAGCGGAAAGTGGGGAGAATCATATGAACTCCACCGCTGGAAAAGCAAGTCAATTCATAGGGATAGGTGCCGTCGACGAGCGCGTCCGGAGGTGGCCACGGTCCTGGGTTGACCGGTTCGAGGGGCTGCCCCGGCCGGGATTTGCCCGAAATCCCGGTTGGCTATAGTTAT
The DNA here is from genome assembly GCA_963750415.1 of uncultured Acidobacteriaceae bacterium. Lineage (GTDB taxonomy): Bacteria > Acidobacteriota > Terriglobia > Terriglobales > Acidobacteriaceae > PALSA-350. The sequence goes on along the minus strand of CAVVQX010000010.1, from coordinate 146,685 downwards.
TTATTCGTAATTGGATATTGCCGCCGCCTGCTCATAGGGGGAGAATAAGAACGGATTGCATCGCCGCAGTCTTAAATGTGCATGCCAAGGAGGCGAGTCATGGGTGAGATTCCCAGCAGGCCGCTCTTCAGCGCGAAAGTTTGGTTCGCCGTAGCAATCCTTGCGGCAGCCGCTAATCCTGTATTCGCAAGCCAGGTACCCCAATCCGCGGCCAGCCCTCCCCCAAATGCGCCTTTTGCGGAGCGTAAAACTCTCTCTCTCGAGGAGCTTCCTGCCGAGAAGAGGGCCGATATTCTGATGGCGCGGGGGGAATACGCTGCCGCGATCAAAGCCTACCAGGAAAGCGATCTGAAATCCCCGATTGTTTGGAACAATATCGGCATGGCGTACCACCATCTTTTCGCCCTGGACGAAGCCCGCAAGGCTTACCAGCACGCACTTTCGCTCAATCCTCGCTTTGCCGCTGCTTCCAATAATCTTGCTGCCGTCTACTATGGCCAACACGAGTTCAAGGTTGCTGAGCACTGGTACAAACGAGCGTTGAAACATTCAAACGAAAGTGCGGTTATTTACTGCAATCTGGGCACGGCTTACTTTGCTGAGACCAAGATGAAGAAGGGACTCAAGATGTATCAGAAGGCCTTCGCCATCGATCAGGGGGTCTTTGCGCCTAATCAAGCGGCGATGGTGGAGGGCGGAGGCTCGCGGGAACAACGGGTGGCCATCAACTACTACATCGCCCAGACGTTTGCCAGCGCGGGAAATAAGGAACAGGCGATCTTCTACCTGCGAAAGGCCATGGATGAAGGCTTCAGGGACCGCAAACGGCTTGACGAAGATAAGGAGTTCGCAGTGCTGCGGACGACGCCGGAGTTTCAACAACTACTCAACCAGGAGAACCTGTACTAACCCTCTGAGCCGCGTACTGCCGCTTAGAGCTTTCCTTGCCCGAAGCCCGAGCAGTAGGATGGAAGGGAACGTCTCAGCCGCCCCTCGCAGAGATATTGGTCCCATTGGAACTCTGGGTGGCGAGAAGGCAGGGGGATCGATTGGCCGCGACGATGAGCCCTGGCGCTGTTACCGCTCCTGCGCCACCCTTGAAGCTCGATTACAGTCTCACGGGCGTGAATTCCACCCTAGCCGTCGAACGGGGACTTGCTGAAGCCGAGTGGTACCAGTGCCCGGTTCCCCGCGATACCATGCGCGGCCTGCTCCAGCGCCGCGATGGTCCGGCAATCCGCGACACAATTCTCTGGTTTGGCCTGATTTTCACCAGCGGTTTTTTAACCTATAAGTTGTGGGGCACGTGGTGGGCGATTCTCCCTTACCTCGTCTACAGCGTGCTCTATGCCTCGACCTCTGATTCCCGCTGGCACGAGACGGGTCACGGTACCGCCTTCAAGACCGATTGGATGAATAACGCGCTCTACGAGATTGCCTCGTTCATGGTGATGCGCGAGTCCACGGTTTGGCGCTGGAGCCACACCCGCCACCACAGCGACACGATTATTGTCGGCCGCGATCCGGAGATTGCCGTTCCCCGTCCGCCGGATTTAAGGGCCTTTGTCATGTCGTTCTTCAATCTCAAGGTGTATCTGAAATATTTCAAGCTCATCCTTTTGCATTCCGTGGGGCGCATGGATGCAGACGGGAAAACATTCATACCTGAAACAGAGTTTCCCAAGGTGTATCGCAAGGCGCGTATTTATGTCGCCCTCTATGCGGTGGTGATTGGGCTGGCGATCAAGACCGGCAGTATCCTTCCTTTGTTGCTGGTGGGCTTTACGAATCTCTTCGGCTCCTGGCTTTTGGTCACTTATGGATACACGCAGCATGCAGGTTTAGCCGAGAATGTGCTCGATCACCGTCTGAACTGCCGCACGGTGTACATGTGCTGGATCCACCGCTATCTCTACTGGAACATGAACTACCACGTTGAACATCACATGTTCCCGCTGGTGCCTTATCATGCCTTGCCGAAGTTACATGCCGCCGTAAAGGAAGATTGTGCGGCGCCGTACCCGAGCCTTTACTCGGCCTGGCGGGAAATTGTGCCTACGATTCTCAAGCAGGTCAGGGACCCCGGCTACCACGTTAAGCGTCAGCTGCCGGCTCCAAGGTTACGGGTGAACCAGGGGTTACGGGTGAACCAGGCTGGGCGATCCTCTTATGGCAGTCCGGACGCAAGCGGCTGGACCGAAGGTTGTGCCGCAACGGATCTCGAGCGCGCAGATGTGATTCGCTTCGACCACGGCAAGAAAACTTACGCACTCTATCGCACCCAGGAAGGTGAGCTCTACGCTACCGACGGATTGTGCACCCACGGTAATACTCATCTCTCCAACGGCCTGGTAAAGGGAAACATCATCGAGTGTCCCAAGCACAATGGGCGCTTCCACCTGGTCGATGGCTCGCCCGCACGGGTGCCGATTTGTCGCGGCTTGGCTACCTATCCGATCGAGGAGCGTTCGGGGCGAATCTTTATCAATGTGAGCCGGCCTGGCGGTGCGGGCGCCCGTCCGCAGAAGACCTATCAATTGCGTGTGGTGAGTAACTGCAACGTCGCCACTTTCATTAAGGAGCTAGTTCTCGAGCCTCTGGATAGTTCGGAAAAAGTCGCCTTTACCCCCGGAGACTATCTGCAACTCGATATTCCGGCGTACGACGAGATCCGCTTTCGCGACTTCGAGATCTCCGAGCCTTTTGCTTCTGTATGGGAGCGGCAACACGTGTTCGATCTGGTGGCGCGTAATCCAGAGGCTGGCCGCCGTAATAACTATTCGCTCGCCAGCAACCAGCAAACGGATCGTCTGCTTCGCTTCAATGTGCGCATTGCTACGCCGCCTCCAGGCCAGGATTGCGCTCCCGGAGTGGGTTCCAGTTACGTCTTCAGCCTTAAGCCAGGAGATATTGTCAGCGCCATCGGCCCGTTCGGCGATTTCCATATCAAACCCACGCAGCGAGAGATGATTTATATCGGCGGGGGAGCCGGCATGGCTCCGCTGCGCGCTCACCTCTCCCATCTGCTGGAGACGGAGCAGAGTGCGCGCAAGGTCAGCTTCTGGTACGGTGCGCGATCGAAGCAGGAGATCTACTACGAAGAATACTTCCAAAATTTAGCGGACAAGCATCGCAACTTCGCATTCAACCTGGCGCTCTCAGCGCCGCTGGTGGAGGATAACTGGGCCGGGCATCTTGGGTTCATCCACGAAGTGGTTCTGGAAAAACATCTTCGCGAGCACGGTAATCCGCGGGGCGCGGAATATTATCTGTGCGGCCCGCCGTTGATGATCAAGGCTTGCCTCAAAATGCTGGGCGAGCTTGGCGTCCCGGAAAACCATATCTCCTACGACGAGTTTTAGGGATACGCCGCTGCCAGGGCCAGGGCCGCGCCGCTCAGCAACAAGGTGTCTGCCAGGTAATTCAGGCCATTCGCAATGTCCGCAGGACTCCCGATGACGATGGGGAGATAGATGAAGAGCACAAGCAGAAGAGTGATCAGCCCCAGCCAGGTTGCGGCGGGGCGAACTTGCTTGTTGATCGTCAGGAAGACGGCGATCACTATCCAAATTGCGCCGATCCCGTAACCCCAAAACGAGTGCGCCGGGACCCACGTGGGCGTCAGTTTCACGAGCGGAACTCCTGGCGCGAGTTGCGGATGGAGAATTTGCTCCACACCGAGAAACGCGATCGGAATGGCAACGAAAAGTCGCGCCAGTGTTGCAAGCCAGTGCCTCGTCCGGCGTTCCCATCCTTCTTTGAAGGATGATGACAGGGCAAACGCACCTCCGGCAAAAGCTGAGTCTCTAAAACCCACGACCCAGAGAAGTTGGGTGCGGGGATTGGCAGCAATCCCAGGAACATGAATAAGAAGGACGAACAGGACAATCATGAGCCCGACGAGTGCGGAAGCGAGCCAGGCGTATTTTTTCGCGGCTATGCTCAGGGCCGCGGCAATGAGGCAGGTTCCGACCAGGAGTGCCCAGAATATGTGTCCTGGAATCCAGGCCGGCACCATCCCCGCCAGGATTTTGGTCGCCGTGAAATGTTCTGCGCCGAACACGGCTAGCGGAACCGCCAGGCAGATCGGACCTAAAACGACGACCTTATTGAGACCGCGTTCCTGGACAAATTCGTTCCTGACGGTGATCAGGCCGATGGCCAGGATCACGGCCCCTGCGAGATAGGGCAGCCATACACCCCAGGGCAATGCAGCCAAAACAATCCATTGTGCAAGATTGGCTGCGTGGAGAAGACTGGACACGACGATCAAGGTGAGAGAGCTCGGGATGTATTGCGGGATCAGAGGGCGCTCCTGGCTCGCTCAATAACCTTGGACGAGAATCTCTCCAGGGGCAATAGCCACTCAACTGGATTTTTTTATGACCACTCATAGCCACTGTCCTTAAGGATTGACGCGTACTGCATGCTGCCGCTCAATTCGGAACAATTCCGAGTGATCGATGCGAATGCACCTCCTTACATTATTCGAACAACGCTATCTGCGCTCGGTTGTTCCGGGTGCGTCAAGTGAGTCGCCATTAGCGCTTCGGCAGCGAAGAAAAGCAGGGCGGTGGATTGTTTCCGATATGCCTGTCACTCCTTCTCGACCAGAAGGTTGAAATCGTCATACACCCCGAAGCCCCACTCCGTCGTTCCGCGCCAGCGCCACGAGCACCTGAGTGTATGCTGTTCTGCATGAAAAACGTGCTCCTTTTGCGCTTCCTGTTTTCAGGTAGCCATTCTGGCTCTGACGTCCGCAGTGGTTTTCTCGATTCGTGGAAGAGCCGCCTGTTCTTGCTGCCCCTGGTATGGATGCTGGTGGCAACGTCGGGCGCACAGGATCTGCAGTACGGATCGAGCTTTCTTCGCGTGCAGATGGCGACGGATCAGCCCAACTTCAAATTGTTTTCCGTAGATTCGTTGGGCAAGAACAAGCTCGGTTTGAACCTGATGTTGCCGCTTGCCGAGCCCGGGCGCAAATATGAAGTCTCGCGTGACGGCAATACCATCGCGTACCGTGTCGCGGGCGCCAGCGATGAACCCGCCGCATGGAGCTTCACCTTCAACGAGCAGGGATTTGTCATTCGGTCTTCGTATTCCAAGAAGAATCCGCCTCAAGATCTGGTATTGAACTTTGATCCGAGCGGCAGCCACGCCACGATGCTGGGCTTGCTCAACGACCAGGGGGAGATGCGCCTGCCCGCGCTGCTGAACTTTCCCGACCACGGAACGTTTCGCATTATGAGTGGCGCTTCAAACCATGTGCAGGGATTGCCCAATATAAACCTGGGCTATGATGCAACGCGCGGCGCCGAGAATTTCATTCGAATCAGCTTTCCCCCGGCATCGGACCGCCGTCCACATGTTGAATATCGACTGGAGGTGACAGCGATCTATCCTGACGGACCGGGCATTGATAACAATTCTCTGTATGAGGGGTATCGCAGGGATTTTCTCGGCATTCTCCAGATCAACCCCCGCCGCCGGGCGCTGGCGAACAACGCCGCCAGCGATGCGGTGGCTTTTACGATCTTTGAATATTCCATGATGGCGGTTCGAATGCCGGGGCTTGCCGACGGTTTGACCGCAAACGATATCTTGCGCCAGACGCTCGATCGCTACGTGGGTGGGATGAAGGGTTATGGAATAAAGCATTATGACGACATGGCCGACTTGAAGGATGACTACCTGGACTCATATCCATCGCTGGTAATGGCAACATCTGATTATGTGCAGGCCAGCCATGACCAGGAATGGCTCAAACGCAACTATTCGGTCATCAAGAGTTGGGCAGACAAGATGATCGAGTTCGATGTCGACGGCGACGGGTTGATGGAGTATCCGCTCAGCGGAAATGCGGGCTCCTGGAAGGCAAACTGGGATGTAGAAGAGTGGCCCGGCGACTGGACCAAGATCGTCGCAACTCTGCATCCGTCGAACTGGTGGGACGTTGTTGGATTCGGTCATAAAGATGCCTATTCCAATGCCCTGGCCTACAAGGCATTCAGGGATATGGCCGAGCTTGCGCGGGAAGCCGGCCGTTCAAGCGATGTCGAGCTCTATACCAGCCGGGCGGAGCTGTTGAAAGCGGTGTATTACAGGACCTTCTTCGATCCTGCGACTGGGGTGCTGGCGGGCTGGAAGAGCGCCGACGGCAAGCTGCATGATTACTACTTCACCTTCGTGAATGGAATCGCCGTCACCTATGGAGTGGTCACTCCCGAACAAGGCAACCAGATTTACGACAAGCTGATGGCAAAGATGAAAGAGGTTGGATACAACCGCTTCGATCTGGGCTTGCCGGGAAACCTCATTCCCATTCGCCGGGAAGATTACGTCGTCCGGCAAAGGGACTCCGGCGGTTCTGACAAGGCGGACGGTTCCGGCGGTTTCCCATTCTATGAGAATGGTGGTGCGACCGCCTGCTATGCCTACTTTACGATCCAGGCGCTTAAGGAACTCGGCCGAACGAAAGAGGCAGATGCCATTCTCTTTCCGATGCTCAAAGCTTTTGAAGAGGGTGGTTTTCAGGGGTACGGCCCCGGTGGAAAGAGCTATGACTGGAAGGCATGGGACGGCAGTCCGCACGGGTACGAAGGGTTACTGGTGGATGGGTATCTCACTCTGCTCGCCGCCGCTCCGCCACAGAAGTAAGGATTTTGTTCCTGTCACTGCCGGCGATATAAAGAATGTTCAAGTTCACGATCAAGCCAACCCTTCGTGCCAAGTGATTGAACCGGTTGCTTGAGGTAAAACGCCGATTTCGCACAAACGGGATGAGCAGCAGACCGCGCCACGCCAAAGACTTTTTTGAAGTTACCGATAATCCCGTTTTTTCAGGCACTTCGTTGCAGGCCGGCTTCTCATCGATTCGATTACTCCTGTTTGCCGACCATCGGGACACAATCCGGACAAACCATCTGAAATAAAGCCGGCCTCGGAGATTCCCATCGCGATCGCAACGGATATTACTTACCCGTCGGTACCCGCCGCCGGACTTCGTCGAAGAAATTGAGCAGAAATGTGACGTGCACCGGGCCCTGCGATTGCTCCGCGGTGGGATGGGGGAACATCACGACGCGCTTGCCGTCGGGTGACAGGTCGAAATTCTGTTGCATGCTCATTCGACGGACCGGCGTGGAAGACCACAGATGCGGTACCCCGGGGCTGAACGTATCACCTTGCGAGGTGTAATTGACGCTCATAATGTGGTCATCGAAGTCCAGGAACAGCATCTCGTGCGTGGCGCGCGACCAGACAGGGAATTTGCCGCCATCTGTCGAAATCCTCCACTTGCCGCCCGGCCCGGGAAAAGGCCTCACAAACACTTGTTCCTGCCCCGATTCGTTGGACACATACGCCAGAAACTTTCCATCGGGCGAAAACGCCGGATCTACCTCGACGATCCTCGGGTCGGCCAAAAATGTTTCTGCCTTGCCTGCCTTGGGACGCTCCGGATCGCTTAGATCTATAGGAAGCGTATAAATGCCCGGCGAACCCACGCCCCCTTGAACGAAAACCAACCTTCCATCTTTTCCCAGAGCGGGAGAAAAAGAGAACGGACGGGGATCTACCGACTTATCCAGGAGCCTTTGCGGGTGGCCCGACCCGTCCGCGCGAATCCACCACAGGGCCGCGCCATCGCTGAACACAATATGTTTGGAGTCGGGCGCCCAAGCCACTTCGTGGGTCCCTGGGGCGCTGAACGTCAGTTGCGTGGGCGTCTGCCGTTCCAGGTCGTAGACCCAGACATTTGCGCTCGTGCTGCTCCCAACCGTGTAGGCCAGCCGCCTGCCGTCCGGGGAGAGGCGGGGAGCGCTGTAGATGCCTGGCTGCGCCACTAGCGGCGTGGTCTTACCCGCGGCGTCCAGCCACTGGATGGGAAACACGTTGTTCTCAGCCCGGCCGCTCAGGTACACGAACGTTCCGGTGTCGGAAAAAGAAAACTGTCCGCCGCCCTCCAGTACCTCTGGACTGGCGCCAATGTCGTCCAGCATGGGCACAGGCGTACCGCGGATCTCCAGGCGTTGCGGGTCGAAACCCACGGCATACAGTGTACCCTCGTGCATGTAGACCAGGTGCCCCGTATTGCCGAACGTGGCCAGGTAGCGAGGCCAGTACCCACCGTGCAGCAGGGTCTTCGTTTGGCCGGTGGAGAACTGCAATACTTCAATATTGAGATCCTCGAAGTTGGTGCCTAGGAGAGTTCCGTTGAACAGAACGGCCTGGGCTCCCGGCAGGACCTGGGGGAAGATCTGTACTCCATCACTGCCTTTCACAGATTGCGCGACGCCGCCGGCCGCGGGCATGCGCTTCAAGCCGGTCATAGTACCAAGGATGAGGTTTCCATCCGCGCCCCAACTGCCGCCAAGACCGGTTTGGCTAGCTTCCACAAGGGTGATGGCGGAGCCACCTTCTGCGGCTACTTTCTTGACCTTGCCATCCGCGAAGAACGCGATCCATTCCCCATCGGGAGAAAAGAATGGGAGGAACTGCGACGCGCTCGATGAGCTTTCGGTTCCCGCAAGAGGTGTGGCGGCCGGTTGATCCAACCGGCGGGTGAAGAGCTGCCGCCCGCCGCCCGGACTGCGGCCAGTAAACACGATGCGCCTGCCGTCGGGCGAGAGCACTGCCGTTATCCGCGAGCCGCGTATGGCCTCCGGTCCCAGGTCGACGTTCAGGCGCGTGAGCGGGCGGTCGGCGATGGGTGGCGCTGAAAAACGGCTCCATCCGGCAACAGCGGCGACTATCAACGCCACCGCGGCGACGGCCCAGGGCATCCACTTTCTAAGTGGGCTTGTGGTCTTAACCGGCGAGTCTTCGTTCGAGTAAACGCCCGTGATGACGTTGTCTAAGGTGACGCGCGCCTCGCCGATATCGCGCAACCGGGTCTTCATCTCCCTGTCCAGGCAGCGTTCGAGCAACTCGCGAATCGGGGCGGGCGCGGAGGGTTTCGAAAAATCGATCTCCTTCCGCAACACATCGGCCAGCGTGTGCGAGACGCTCTTGCCTTCGAAGAGGCGCTTGCCTGTGAGCATCTCCCACAGCACCACTCCGAACGACCAGATGTCGGCCCGCTTGTCGACGGGCAAGCCTTCGGTCTGTTCCGGGCTCATGTAGGACGCCGTTCCGAGAATGGTTCCGGCCATCGTGCCTGCCGTGTTGAGCGTCGGCGAGTTGTTGGGGTCGCCGGGCGTGGCTCGGTCGGATTGCACCATGGCGGCAAGACCGAAGTCGAGCACCTTGACCACGCCCGCGGGCGTGACCATGATGTTGCCGGGCTTGAGATCGCGATGCACCACGCCCTTATCGTGTGCGGCTTCCAGCGCTTCGGCGATCTGGCGGCCGGCCTTGCAGGTGTCCTTAACAGACATCGGCCCGCGCTTGATCAGTGACGTGACCGTCTCGCCCTCGACCAGTTCCATTACCAGCGCTCGGCCACCGCCGCATTCGACAAGTCCGAAAATGACGGCGATGTTGGGATGATTCAGCGTCGCGAGGATCTTCGCTTCGCGGTCGAAGCGCGCCAGACGCTCGGGATCGGTGGCCAGAGCGTGGGGCAATACTTTAATGGCAACGTCGCGATCCAGTTGCGTGTCGTGGGCGCGATAGACCTCACCCATCCCGCCAGCGCCGAGGGGTCCGAGAATCCGGTAATGGCCGAGTTTGTCGCCTTCAGACAGCAGCATGGGAGAGTGCAGCTAAGTCTAGCGGATCAAAGCGCAGATTACTCCTGATTAACTGGCAATCCGGAAGTTGCCCCCGGTCGCTTCAATATGAGTATTCTGCGATCCGCTATCGCCAGTTGACCAGAACCTCGAAGGGCTAATTGCCTGCCTTCTCAATCGCTGCGGGGACCAGGATGCGCTGGCCGTCCTGGTGGCCACAAATGAGCTGCCGCGCTCGCGCTGGAAGTGACTGAGCGGCACGCAGTCCAACTTCCGGATTACAGACAATCCGGAAGTGATCCTGCAAAGTGCTCGTAAGTCGGGTTTTCGGTAACTTGCCCGTGACGCCCCCCAAAGTCACTTCTCGCCTCTTCCCTTCGAAGAGGGGCAGTTTTGGGGGGCTCTGTCTCCTATCCCTCTGTTCAGTTGACCTGAACATGTTGCGCACATACACTCAACTCCGGCGCCTCAAAAAGAAAAAACAGTGAAAGCGAAGCCTCGTCCATGACCAGGAAACCAAGCGTTACCATTCCGTTCCAACTTTTGCTCCTTTTTGTGCTGGCTAACCAGGCCGCTCTGCGCGGTATGGCGCAAACGCAGACGTGGTATCTCGATCCTCCGCACTCAGCGGCGCAGTTTTCTGTTCGCCATATGGGGATCTCGACGGTGAGGGGGACCTTTACCAAGGTCGGCGGCATGGTTGTGGATTCGCCGGACCTTAACAAAGCTTCTGTGAACGTGACCATCGACGCCAGTTCGGTGGATAGCCGGGTAGAAATGCGGGACAAAGACCTGCGGAGTGACCACTTCTTCGATGTCGCCAAGTTTCCGACGATCACCTTCGTGTCCAAACGCGTGGAAGCCGCGAGTGCCGGCAAGTTAAAGGTTATCGGCGATCTGACCATCCATGGAGTGACCAAAGAAGCAGTCCTGGATGTGGATGGCCCCACTGCTCCCATAAAAGATCCGAGAGGGAATCAGCGTCGTGGCGTCTCGGCCACCACCACCATCAGCCGGGCGGACTATGGAATGAATTATGACGCGGGCATGATCGGAGACCAGGTCGCGATCCAGCTGGATGTGGAATTGGTTGACAAGGCGCCCGGTGGGCCGCGGCAAGGCGGGCCGCCCCCAACTCCACCGCCTGCGGCAAATTAGCTCAACCTGCTTACGTTTCCAGTTGAGCTGGTTTTAGATATTTGATGAGCACGACCTCGTTACCCTTTTCGCTGTAGATCAACTCATCGATGATGTTTTGCGTGACCAGGATGCCGAAGCCGCCCGGTCTAAGGCCCTCCTTTTCGCGGACGGCGAGATGGTGGATTGGATTGGACGGCGGGTTGTTGATTGCCGCGTGATCCAGGTCCTCCAGAGAAAAGCCTTCGCCGGGATCTTTCACGCGGCATAGGACCATGTGCTTGGCGCGAATATAAGAAATCGCAACATGATGGGTGGCTTTAAAGTGGGCGCCGTGCTCGATGGCGTTCATGAGCATCTCGCGAAACGCCATTCCGACCGCGTCTCTCTCTTTCATCGGAAGATCGGCTATCTCATGAATGAACTGAATCAGCCGATCGGCGGTCTTGCGGTCACAGCGGGCAACCAGCTGAATAAACTGCGGCGTGGCAGAAAGAATCTCTATGCCTTCGTCCCAAACGGGACCGGTTGTCGATAGATGGAGGATCTTCTCAAAGGCGTCCATCGAATAGGGCTCGGAGAAGTAGCTAAAGGCGCGTTCGCGCATGGCCGCAATCACGTCGGCCGGGGTGCTCTTCGAGGTGATGATGATGAGCCGGACATGGGGGCGGACAGTGCGGATCTGGCGCAGAAGCTCCACATCCTGCTTGCCTGAAGTTTCTTCGCCGGTCAGGACCAGGTCGTAAGCCTGCTTTTTTAGCATCTCCAGGGCAGATTTGTTGTTCGCCGAACGCGCAATGTTCCAGCCGGGCAGAACTTTCCGCACCGCCGCAACGACTGCGGAGTCAGACCCGACCACGAGAGCTGTCTTCTTGGGGCCTGACGGCCCTGGTGTCGTATCGCCGCCGATAGATCACCGCCTAGGCACCATCATAAAACCAACTGCGGTTTACGTGCCCACGCGATTCCCGTGGGAGAATGGCTTGGTCTAGATCTCAGCTGGATGGGGGACTGATGGTTCGGTGGATGATGTTTGCTGTCTTTGGAGCTTCCGCTTCCGGAATATGGGCGCAATCCCCGCCGCCGCGGCCGAAATTCGACGCATTTGAGGTGGCGACCGTCGCCATACTCGATCGCCCGGTGGTCGATAAGACGGGCCTTACCGGGAGGTACGATTTCGATCTGGAGTGGGCGCCGGACGAGACTCAATTCGGTGGCGACTTGCATCCGCGGCGGCTACGAGCCCGCCCCTTTTTGAGGCGATCCAGCAACAGCTTGGGCTGAGACTCGAGGCGACACGGGGACCGGTCGCTGCGCTGGTGGTCGATACAGTGGAGCGGCCTTCGGCGAATTAATTCCAGATGCAATTCCAGGATGACGCCTTAGTTCATCTTCATTCCCGTCATCACCGAGTGATCCATATTGTCATGCCCCTGGTCGTCATCGTCCGTAGACCAGATTTTTTTCGCGTTGGCCTCATACGGATAGACGTGCACCATCCAGCCGAAGAGATGCGGACGAAACTTCCCTCCTGCTGCCTCGCACGCTTCTTTGGTGGTGATCGAACCCAGCAGCCCAAACTTCGCATCCGGCCCAAAGTAGGCTGCTTTTTCTCCAATGGGCGCTCTGCAGAAATTGATGTGCTGATGCCAGCGGGCAATGCTAAGCGGAATCCTCTCGTTTAACTCGTCTTCGGTGGCGCCGACCCGATCCGTATACATGGCCCCTACAAGCTTGTACCCGCCGTCTGGAGTTTTCTTGTAAAGCAGCGAGGTGGGCTTAAGCGGATCGAAATGGAAGCGGGCCGCAAGGCCGTATTCGTACTTTGTAAAGTGATACTGGGCCTGGGGCACGTCAGGAAGAAATATCTCGTAACCATCAGCAAGTGCCTTGTGGTAGTCCTGATACGGCGCCATGGCCGTTTTTGCGGCCGCCACGATGGCGTCGGCCCTTTGCTGATCACCTGGCTGTGGAGACCGAAGCACGGTCATGAACATGTGACCTGCCATGTGTGCCATGCCGCCCTGACCGTCGTTCAATTCCGCGGCCGTTAGTCCGGCCAAACCAATCGTCAGGGAAGCAACTGCCACTGCCCAACCTCTAAAACCAAACACCCGTGACATCACGATTACCTCGTAGAAATCACTTATTAAGACGGGTTATTGAGTAGGGAAGTTGCGGTGCCCGGCGATTCCAACGGTTACCTGCGGGTCGATGTCAGGCCAGCTGTCCGCCATCAACAAACAGCAAAACACCCGAGACATAGGCTGCATCGTCGGAAGCGAGGAAGAGAGCCGGACCCGCTACATCCTCCGGTGTTCCCATCCGCCCGAGGGGGACGACTCCAGTCTCAGGATGGTACTTGGCCTGATATATCGGGTCGTTGAAGATGGACTCGGACAGACGAGTTCGAATGGGTCCTGGTCCTACCGCATTGGAGTTGATACCGAATTTGCCCAGCTCACGCGCCAGGGTTTTGGCAAGAAGAAACACACCGGACTTGGATGCGTTGTAGTGGGCGAGTTGAGCCTCTCCGTCCCAACTGTTGGTGGAGGCCATGAAAACCAGCTTGCCCTTCCGTCGCGCGACCATGTGAGGGACCACGGCCTTTGCAACCAGGAAGGCTCCGCGCAGGTTTACGCTGAGCGTATCGTCCCAGGTGTCGACGTCGAGTTCGAGGAACGGTGCGGCCGGGGCGATGCCGGCGACGTACATCAAAATATCGATGTGATCATGCCAGTCCAGGGCCTGCTTGACGGCGGCTTCCACCTGGGCTTGATCGCGCACGTCGCAGGTGACACCTTTGCATTGACTGCCTTCGCCGCGCATTTCCTGAACCGTGGCCTCCATTGCTGCCGGATCCACGTCGGCAATTACTACCTGCGCCCCTTCGCGTCCCAGCCGTGCTGCGATGGCTTTCCCGATCCCATGGGCCGCTCCCACAACCAGTGCGATTTGATCCTTAAAACGCAGCCCAATGCTAGTCGCACGAGCGTCCATGAGCAGACTCCTCAGCACGCAGACTATCCGCAAATCTCTATTGTGTCTTTAGCTTAAACCCACAATTTTGTTGCAGCACGCTTGATAAACCTCAGGCGAAGCCACCAACGCAGAACTGCAGCTCCACTAGTAAAGATACCAGCGGATGTTTGCGGGCGGGTGCGCCCCGCAGGCATAATCGACCTGCCACAGAAGATGAAATTATTCTCCCCTTCTTCACCACCAAAGAGTCGCATGAAAAAGACAAGTCGTTTCAAGCAGTACTTGCTGGCGAAAGAGATCCTCATGATTCCCGTCGCTCATGATCCGCTATGCGCAACCATCATCGAGCGAGCAGGATTTAAGGTGGTGGGTTGCGGCGGCTACGCCAACTCGGCCGCCCTGCTCGGTGCTCCAGACATTGAGTTGCTGACGCTCACCGAGATGGTGGACGTGGTGTGGCGAATGGCCGACGCGGTGGATTTGCCGGTGTTTGCGGATGGTGACAACGGTCACGGAAATAGCACGAACACACGGCGAACGGTGAAGCAGTTCGAGAAGGCGGGCGCGGCCACGATTATGCTGGAGGACCAGGTCTCCCCCAAGCGATGCGGGCACATGTCCAGCAAGCATGTGGTGCCGGCGGATGAATTCGTGGCGAAGATCCGGGCGGCCGTGGATGCGCGCTCGGATCAGGATCTGACCATCCTGGCGCGTACTGATGCGATTGCGGTCAAGGGTTTGACGGAAGCGGTCGAGCGCGCACAGATGTGCGTGGAGGCCGGCGCAGACTGGGTCTTTCTGGAGGCCCCCGAGAATGTGGAGCAGATGAGGCAGATCCCTGGCCTGGTTTCCGTGCCCACCCTGGCCAACATGATTCCAGGCGGAAAGACGCCTATCCTGCCCGCCTCTGAATTGCAATCGATGGGCTTCGCCGCGGTTATTTTTCCGAATGTGTTTACTTACGCTTACGCGAAATTAGTCACCGACCTTGCTGCGGAGTTGCTCCGCACCGGTACTACAGCTCCTTTCCACGACCGAATGATTGAATTTGAAGAGTTTAATGCTCTGGTCGGATTGCCGAAGATCCGGGAAGCGGAGCGGCGAGACTACGCTCACCTCGAAGATCCGCACTTGCGAGGCGCGTAACGTGCTATTGCCGGGTACCCCGCACTCCATGGTAAAGACGGAGTTCTGAATACGAAGCGGTTTTGATTGCATCGGATTCGGACGTCAAGACAGTGAGACGCGCCCTGATGCGAAACACACTGAGAAATCTGGGGGCAGAAATGACTCCATAAAGGTGGATTCAGATACTGCCGATGAACCAGCAAGAATAGCCGCCGGGAGCCGTAACGCGTAGCGCCATCGCTCAGGCAGAAAACGCCACTCGAATCTGAGTGGCGTTTTCTGGTTTCACGCCCCGCTCAAATTTCGGGACGAGGCCGTTTTGGTCATGGGCTTGCGCCGACCCAAGGCACTGAAAAACGCGTTCGGTTCAGCAACCACTTTCCATGGAAGCGCGCCCTTCCCTTGTCCTCCCGCTTTGCCCCGGCTGCCCCGGCCTGCCGTGGGAACAGCTGACTTGCTGAGACAAGTCAGGAAAGCACTGACCGGCGTTCTGTACCAGCAACAGAAGATCGGGTGCCCCACATCTCGCTCGTTTTTCGCGAGATGTGGGATACCACGGTACTCGACGCGCAACTCTATCGGTTGTCACTAGGAGCAGCTGACTCGCTGAGGCGCGTCAGGGAAGCAATTACTCCGTTCACTGAGTCGGCACAGAAGACCCTGCCCCAGGGTCTCGCTCTTGAGACCTGGGATCCCTGCAACTGTCCCGGCGTGCCGTGGAGGGATCCCAAATGGAAGCGCCACTCCCGCCTTTATCATCCGGCACCGTATGTCATCCCGCTTTGCCCTGCCCCGCCCCACGGCAGGCCGGGGCAGGCGGGGCAGGCGGGGGCAAAGCGGGATGACAAAAGACACGGCGGCGTTTCCAGGTGGAGGCGGATGGTGGCTGAGGGAGCCCATCGCTTTTGACGTAAGTAGACTTGAAGCAGGGGAACCAACGTTATGAAGGATTCGCTCGGAAAACCATCAGCAGATCAATCTTTTCGACGGAACATGGTTGAGTTCTGCGTGGGTTATACCTTAATTCTGGCAGCAATCTGGACGCTGAATCCCTGGCAGAGATGGTTCTACTGGATAGCCATCGCATGGATCGTCTTGACCACGTGGATGCAGCGTCCGACGTGGAAGGCGCTGGGCCTTGGGCTGCCGGGGCTTGCCCGTTCATTGTGGATCATAGGTGTTGCATTCATGCTTGCGGGCCTGGCAGTTTACACTGCGGACCGGTTGCACTCGCTGCACCGGCTGCATGGTCCCACGCCGTTGCTGTCGCATGTTTGGGGATATCTGATTTGGGCGGTTATGCAACAGTTTTTGCTGCAAATATATTTCCTGGTCCGGTTGATGCGATTGCTGCCGGGGAAGGTTCCGCCTATAGTAGCCGCCGCAGGACTATTCTCCCTTGCTCACCTGCCCAATCCGGTGCTGACGCCGGTCACCCTGGTGTGGGGGATCGCGGCGTGCGTCCTGTTCCTGCGCTACCGGAATATCTATGCCCTGGGCATAGCTCACGGGATCCTTGGGCTGTGTGTCGCAGTCATTGTGCCAGACTCAATCCAACATCACATGCGGGTGGGGATCGGCTACTACCGGTATCATCCTCATCGCAACCAGATGGCCCAGATGGTATCTACCGACGCATGGGTAATGGCCGACGCACCGACCCGGCGCTCCTGACGCCAAGCAAGGCCATAGAAGATGCCGGC
Organism: uncultured Acidobacteriaceae bacterium; assembly: GCA_963750415.1. Lineage (GTDB taxonomy): Bacteria > Acidobacteriota > Terriglobia > Terriglobales > Acidobacteriaceae > PALSA-350. The sequence goes on along the minus strand of CAVVQX010000010.1, from coordinate 130,064 downwards.
CAGAGCCGCCAACAGGACATAGCGCCAGTTAAATACCGCGGCACGCTTGTTGAAGTGCGAAAGACCGAACAAGGTTGATGTGATGAGCAGGCCTCGCGCAGGCCCAACCCGGCGCTCGAGAAAGTTTTGCATCCACCCACGAAAGAAAAGTTCTTCCGGCACGGCAATGAAAAAGAAGGTGAACAGCCATCCGAGCAAAACCCGGCCAACCGAAGGGATAAGGGCGTGCAAATGGAGGAAGCCAAGAAAAAGTCCGAGCCCGACAGCGATGGGCGTGTACGCAGCAAGGGCGAACAAGCCAACGCCGAAATCGTGCAGGCGCAGACGCAGGTCGAAGCCAACGTTTCGCAGCTGACGGATGGCGAGGAAACCATAAATGCCGGCGTCCAGGAGCAGGACCTTATTGAAGATGGTGAGGCGCGGGCCCCACGCGGGCTCAAACCAACGCAAATCGACAGCCAGGCCGAGCACGAAAAGGATCAGAAAGTCACGCCACTCTCCATGTTGCTTCGGATCCGCCAGGCTTGCTTCGTAGAGCAGCAGACTGATCCCCACAGGCAGCAGCGTGTAGAGAGCCAGCCAGGGCCAGCGGAAAAGGCCATTTGACACGGAGACAAGCGCGTAGGGGAGACCAAGCAGGGCGGGAGCCAGAATGCGCAACCTGATCGGCAATCGTTGCGCCAGCTGGAGGCTGCGAGGGAAGAACCCAGCTGCGAGGTAGGGGACCAGCGTAAGCACTGCGGCGATCACGATCAACGGATGAGACAGCTGGCTCAGCATTCACCGGCCAAACTGCCGAAGGTGATGATCGGCGTGCAAATAGCCCCAGCGCATCCAGTCCTTCACAGTCATGGCCCCGAATATCGGATGCGGCACGCAGGGCGCAGGCAGGGCATCGCAGAACCGGTCGAGGGTGGCGAGCAACGAAGCAAGATCCGGGCGGAAATCAAGCGGTATGGAACCGCCCTTACCTTGTTCAACTTCGGGGCGAGTACGAAATCCCTTGGCCCACTGCAGGGGCACATCCAACGCCAACCGCTTGAGCAACGTTCGCTCGAAGAAACCGGATGCCGGGCTGGCGTACTTCTCTCCCAAGCCAATCTTGTAGGAGTCATTCAGATGGCACACCATCTGGTGGACCGACATAGAACCCCAGCGGGCCGCATCGCCCGGCGAGAGCTTCGACATTCGACCCGTTATATTCCGCCGATCGAGGAGGTTGGCCAGGCTCTGCATGCTATTTAGCGGGATGGCACGCGGACTGCATTTTACCCGCGAGCGAATCGGAGTAGAAAGTAACTGTCCCGCCGGCTTCCCACCAGATATATTGCCCGGCTGCATAACGTGCGCCGGAGCCGGAGTTGACATTGGCGAAGATGAGCGATGTGCCATGGACGGGAACAATCACCAGGCTGTTGCCGGCGCCGTTGATATATTCGGCCGGGAATGCGGCCGTAGGAAGACCTATAGCAGCAGCGTGGGCGTCGCATTGGTACTGGACCGTCTTGCGCGAGAGCGGTTGTGTGCCATTCAGGTGAATCGTCAAATCGGTTGCGCCCGCTAGAGCTGTGCCGCAACCGAGCACGGTTGTGATCATTAGTTTCCACTTTGCCTGCATTGCATCGCCTCCCTAAGAGCCTACTGCCACTACAAAGTATTGCGCCTTCTCCGGTCCTGGATTGTGAACACCGTGCAATTCATTGGAGTGCACGAACGCCGCGGATCCAGGACCGATGGTCGTCGTTTTACCGTCAATGGTCACCGCGACAGAGCCTTTCATCAGCAGGAAAAGTTCCTCGTGCTCATGTCGGTGGGGCGGATGCGGCTCGCTTCCCGGAGCGAGGATGGTCTCATGAACCTCAAGGTGGTCTCCGGAGTGAGTAACTCCGTCCAGGATCGGCCTGGATTCGTTTTGTCCGCTTTGCTTTACCGGTAATTCGCTATAGGGCTTGACGAAGGAGCTAAGTGCCGGTCCATCGGCTGCAAACGCCGAAGAGACCGCCAGCATGGGAATTGCCTGCAGAAGAGAGCGCCGGACTGCATCCATAAAATCCTCCTGTCACCCTAGACTTTCGGGTCACAACAGCGTCTTTTATAGGCCTTCCGGTTGCGTCAAATCAAGACAGGTCCGGTATTTCGCTGATAAGATCGTCGGGAACAATTTGACGGGGGCACCATGCCATTTACGCCCAATCGCCGTAGTTTCATCATTGCAAGTGGAATGACTGCCCTTGCCTCGACCAGAGTTCTTGGTGCAAACGACACCCTTCGCGTGGGGGTAATTGGAGCCGGCGGACGGATGAGAACCATCCTTGATTGTGCCGACAAATCCGGCACCGCCTACCAGATTGTGGCCGTGAGCGACGTGTACGGACCCCGCCGTGATGAAGTGAAGGAGCGGTCCAATGGGATCGCGACCACCCACCTCGATTATCACGAGGTGTTGGCGAAAGATCTCGATGCGGTGCTGATTGCGGCTCCCGACCACTGGCATGTGCGCATGGCTTGTGACGCACTGGCTGCGGGCAAAGATGTCTACCTGGAAAAGCCGGTGACTCACACCATTGAGGAAGGCGCCACCCTGGCCCACGCCGTCCACTCGAGCAAACAGGTTCTGCAGTGTGGCATGCAGCAGCGCAGCTGGACCCACTTTCGCAACGCTGTCGATCTGATCCAGGGGGGAAGCCTGGGACGCGTGACCCAGGTGAGAACCTACTGGTGGCAAAACTATAACCAGGCCGGCTGGAAGCCCAAACCGATTGATGTCCAGGCGCTGGATTGGAAGATGTGGCTGGGAGGGGCTCCGGACCAGCCCTTCAGCGAAGAAAAGTATTACCGCTGGCGTTGGTTCTGGAACTTTGGCGGTGGCGGCATGACGGATTTGTTCACGCACTGGATCGATGTGGCGCACTGGGCCATGAAGAGCGACACGCCACACCAGGCGCAGATGCTGGCGGACAAGTATATTTTCGAGGAATGGGATTGCCCCGATACGCTGCAAGCCGCATTTCGTTACCCGGGCTTCGATGTAGTCTACGAGGGCATGATGAGTTCTTCCATCGACGATGGCGGTCTGGAATTCCGAGGCACGGAGGCCACGATCAAGATCGACCGCGCCGGCTTCGGAGTTTATCGCGAGGGCCTGCAGGCCGGCCAAAACCCAATTCTCAGCGAGGATAGCTTTCGCGACGGAACCATTGACCACGTGCAGAATTTCTTCGAGTGCGTCAAGACACGGAAGGAACCGAACGCGCCAGTCGAAACCGGAATCTCGGCCGCGCGTGCCGGGCACATCGCCAATCTCGCCTATAAGCGCACAGGGCAGATTACCTGGCCGCCCAAAGGCTAGGCCTGAATCTGCCCCGTATCGCCGGGCTTATCAGAACTGTATCCGCGCTACGATCTGCCCGCTGCGCGGAGGATAGTTGCTCGCCGCACTGTTGATGCTGTCGCCAATGAAACCAAAGCCGTTGGTGATGGAACCATTGGATCCGTATTGGACGGGCTGCAGAGCGTTGCCAGTACCATTCAACCCTGGGTAGGCCCAGCGATTGAATACGTTGAAGAAGTCAGCCCTAACTTCAAAGGTGAGCCCTTCCTTCAGCGGTAACACCTTACCAATTCCCAGCTGTTCGTTGGGATAACGGGCATTGCGCAGATCTGAATAGCGCGGCTTCGACGTCCCATACTGGCCGATTGCGGGGTCCGACCAGGCTGCGGAGTTGAGAATAAATGCGGTCCGTGGGTTGAAGTTGTGCTTGTTCAGGCTCTGCAGGAAGAGCGGCTGGTTGGGAACACGATTGGAGAAGTTGGCGCTTGCGAACGTCACCGACGTGAGCCCATTCTGTGCATTCGGCACCTGGATAAGGGTGCCGCTTGAGTAGCGGAGAATGCCATCGGTTGTCCATCCACCAAAGACAGATCTCTTCCACCCTGATTCGGCCAGGCCAAACGTCGGAATCGTGTATTTGAAGGCGACGGATGTGATGTGCGGAGTATCGACCGCGGTGTAGGTTTTCTGGCTCTTAGGCGGCAGTGAGGCGTCCGCAACTGGTACTGAATCACCCCATTCGTCGTCGACCGTCCCCAGGTCCTTCGACCAGGTATACGTTCCCAAGAACCACAGACCATTGGACAGCCGTTTGCTTATTTTCACCTGCAATGAGTCGTACCAATAGTTGCCGACCATTGCCTTCTGTATCCCAACGCCGTTGAACTGAGGATACGGCCTCAGTGCTTGAGCCAATGAGCTGCTGGACGGGAACGTGGAATAGGGGAGCGTAAATCCGCGTACGGTTACGCTCGGATCGGAGATGGTGCGGCTCAGCAGCGAGATGTCATCCGGGTTGTTCAAGCTGAGTCCAAATTTGTTCAGACGCTGCTCGGTAAGTTGATCCAGATTCACCAGGCCGTCTGCTTCGAACCACTGGCCACGCACGCCAACATAAGCCATTTCGAATGTCATGTCGTGGGTGATGGCGCGCTGCATACCAACGTTGGTTTGCACCGTTCTGGGAGGACGGCCATTGTTGGGGGCGTTCCAGGCTGGTAACCCATCGAGTTGACCAACATCGGGACGTATGCCCGGATCAAAGTTGTTGGCGTACAGTTGATCGTGGGTATAGGGAATGCCGGCGGAAAGCTGACCTGCCGACAAGCCGAACCCCGGGGCAGACAAATTGACGGTGTTCCAGCCAAAGCCGAGGCTGTTGCCCGATCCAACATAATTCAAAGACGGCTGCTGGCCCATGAAGAGGCCGACCGCGCCGTGAAAGACGGTCTTGGGGTCTGCTTGATAGGTGATTCCCAAACGTGGACCGAAGCCCCATGGATAGTACTTCTCGAAGACGCAGTTGCAGCGTCCGGCGCCATTGCCCTCGAATTGTGCGCCCCCGGCTAATCCACCGGCGGAAGGATTGGCAATGGTTGGGCTGAATTGGCTGGTCCGGTACTTTTGTTCGTGTTGCAGTTGCTGCATGTCGTAGCGAAGACCGTAGGTGATCGTCATTCTGCGCGTGGCCTTCCAGCTGTCTTGCGCGTAGATGCCCGCAGTGCTTCTTTCCCATCGAGGGTTGACGACGTTGCCGATCGTTCCGGCATTCAGTTGGCCTAGCAGGAAGCTGGCAAATCCATTGCCGACGGATCCACCGTTCAGGTTGGCGCCGTTGGTAGAGGGCAGGCCGGTCTGCTGGGCGTCAAAGCCGTAGATGCCGAGCGCATTCTCCGAGGACTCATTCAGCCAATTTTCATGCCGCCACTCGCCGCCAAACTTGAGGCTGTGCGTCCCCTTGATCCATGAGACAGAAGCCACCGCTGTGGGCTTGTTGAGTACATAGAGTCCGTAGTTCGATGGGCCAAAGCTCAGGCTTTGTCCATTGATGTTCAGGCCTGACATTACGGGGAACCCACCCACCAGGGCTCCGTTCAAACCGAGTGAGGTCGATTGGTCGAACGTTGTGAGCGGCGTCGTGTCTGGATTGTGATAGCGCTGGAAGCCGCCACCGGCATGCAGCACGAGGGATGGGGTAAGCACGTCGTCGGCGTTGATGCGGATGGTGTGGCTGCGGATTACCTGGTACCGGCGGGCCGAGATGGGATCAGGCAGGCCGTCGCCTCCATTGTCCTTGTCGGTCGATTGAGAGGAGTAGTAACCGCTCAGATGTATGTTGGAGGTGAGTGTGTGATCGATCTTGATGCTGGGGATCCACTGGAACTTATTCGCCGGGAAAATGTCCGGGTAATTCTTCGTGGGACTGTCGTTGACCGGGGTGGGCAGATACGAAAGTACCTTCGCAGCCACAGGATCAAAGCGGTTGGGGTTGATGTAATTGTTAGGAAATGGATCGCGGACCACCTGCCCATTGACCGTCCGGGTGGTGGCAGGGTCATAGATGGCGCCGTTCATAATTGGGCGGCCCAGGGGATCGGTGCCAATCTGCTCTCCGGTCAAGAGGTAGCTCAAATCGCCATTGCGGTAGGCGGTGGTGGGCACGGTTTCAAAACCGTTATTGGTCGAGACGCGGTCGCGATACATCTCGTAGTTGAAGAAGAAGAATGTCCGATTGTGACCGTCGTAGATTTTGGGGATCCAGACTGGTCCGCCAAAGCTGCCGCCGAAGTCGTTCTGCCGGCTCTTGGGCCGCACCAGGCCCCCATGGCCATTGTCAGTGAATGGCTGGCCTGCGTTCAGCGCCTCGTTGACAAAGTACTCATACAGCGACCCATGGAAGCGGTTGGCGCCGGATTTGGTGGTGTAGTTGAAAATGCCGCCGGTTGTTTGACCGAACTCCGGAGGAAAACTGTCCGCCTGCAGAGTGAACTCCTGCAGCGCCTCCACGGAAGGCTGTTCTTCGTCGGAAACACGGGAATGCAAACCGCTCCCCGAGTCCTGGCCGTCGAGAATGATGCGGTAGGTATTCCCAGGCGATCCGTTGATGTGAATATCATTCCAGCCGCCGACCGTGGTTCCAGGCGCTAATTCAGCGAACGACAGCGGATCACGGACCGCACCCACCCCCGCCATATTCAAAGGCAAAGAGTTAAAGTCGGTCGAAGTGACGGTGATGTTGTTCTCAGGATTCTCCGTCTTAAGCAGGGGTGCATCCGAGGTGACGTTGACCGTGGTTGTCGCTGCCCCGACGTTGAGGGTCAGATCGAGGCGGACATTCAGGTTGACCGAGACGGTAATACCGCTATGAACCAGTTTGGTAAAGCCCGGCGCCTCTACGGTCACCGAATAGGTCCCTGCCGGCAACTCGGGAACGGTGTATTCTCCGGCCCCTGTGGTCACGGTGTGATTTTGGGCGCCCGTACCTTCATTGGTCGCAGTCACTGAAGCGCCGGGGATGCTGCTTCCGGCAGCATCGGCGATAGCTCCGGTGATGCTGCCGCGATCCGACTGTGCCCAGCAGAGAACGTTAAAACTGAGAAGAGCAAGGGCCATCAGACCCAAAGCTAACTGCCTGGAGCGGTTCTTCATCGACATTACTGGTCTCCTTAGAATGGTCGTACCGGTCAACCGTTTCGAATGTGTGCACGACGGCTTGTTGACTTCATTACTGGTCCACGCTTAGGGATTTCCCCTTACGTAGAACAGCATGAACCCGATTCCGCAACACTTAAAGTGTTAATTTGTAGACGCCCAGCACACTAGGCCCTGGAAGAACCATGCGCATCCTACGATTGGCCCTAAATTCCATTGATCTAATGACAGCTTTAGGCCGCTATAGATGAGTAGGCAACACATAGTACAAATGGGCCATATGGAGATGGCCGCTGGAGTTTCTACAAATCTAGGGACCAAAAGTATGGTATTTCAACAACAGTAGCTCTATTGCATGCTGCGTTTTGGCTTTGTATCAGGGCACGACTTTAGTCGGGCCGCAAAGGAAGGAAATAAAATTGGGCTTCAGCCCCTGCAATGGCCCATGCTGCACGAAATGCATCGCGATCTATGGTTCAGAACCCTGTCAAAGCAGGACTGGTACACCTACTTGCAGAGAAAAAAGCGCAGGGGCTAAAAGCCCAGATCTTTGTTGGCCTTCAACGGGCTGACTAAAGTCGTGCCTTGATACAAAGCATCAGAGCCGGTGACTCCAGAACCCTCGCGCATTCCGTAGATTTGGATCTATCCGCTCTGAAATGTAGAAACTATAAGGGTCATACGGGTATGGCCGGAAGCCTTCCTAACTCTGCGTCTGTACAGGTGTCCTATTACGGGACTAAGATCCATGAACGCACCGTCGCCAGGCATCGAGGGCAGGGAGATTCCCGTGGAATTCGTCGGGAAGGGGTGTGCCGTTCACTGGACAACGCAGGGGATGGCAGCCTTCGCAATCACTGGCTGGGTTGGGAACCATCTCGATGAGTAGACGGTTGTGGCCGCGCTTTGTGTTGTTGCTGCTGCCGGCCATTTTCTATTTGGCAGCGGCAAAGCATTGCCCGGCGGACGAACCCAAGTCCTCCGACGTCTATCGGACGGCGGCCTCTATCCTCGCGCTTCCTCCAGAGAAAACAATGTCTGAGCATCCGGCATTGGTGCACGGTGTGGTTACTCAGTCCATCGATCTTGGTCTCGTGATCCAGGATTCCACCGCGGGAGTTTGGATTTATTGGGATCGTTCCTCCGATTTCACACCCGGAGATGATGTCGAAGTAGAGGGGGTGGTGGAGTCGGGTCTATACGCCCCCGTGGTAAAGGCTTTTTCCATACATAAGCTCGGGCGCGCACCGATGCCGACACCCAGGGAGGTGAGCTACCGGCAACTGAGTGCCGGCGACGAGGAATGCCAATACGTTTCCATCATCGGCACCGTGCGATCGGTCGCAGTCAGAAAGAGTGCCTCGCCGAACCAGCAGCTGTGGCTCAGGATCGACATGGGAGATGGCTTCGTCAATGCCTCCTTTCCTGTCGAGGGTGCCCCGGCCGCTGCCAAGCTGGTCGATGCTCAGGTCAGGATCAGCGCGGCGGCGATGAGCACCAAGAACGAAAACCGGCAAATTACGGCTGTAATTCTCTCCGTGCCCAGCATGCGCAATGTGACCGTTTTGCGGCCTGCGCCGGAGGATCTGTTTGCCAGGCCACTCACGCCCATCGGACGACTAATGCAGTACCGATCGGGCACCGACTACGACCATCGCGTTCGCGTCGCCGGTACCGCCACGTTTTACAAACCTGGTGAAAGCCTGATTCTGGAGGAAAACGGGAAAGCGCTATTCGTCGCTACAACACAAACCAGCGACATCGCACTGGGCGATCGGGTCGAGGCAGTGGGCTTCCCCGCTGCCCAGGCTTCGGGCCCTATCCTGCAGGACGCCGTCTTCCGCAGGATCGCCGCCGGCCCTCCCCTCGCGCCGACCGCGGTAAGAGTTGCCGACATTTGCTCCGGGACGCTCAACTACAACCTCATCTCGACCGAAGGGCAGCTGCTGCGACGAGTGCGCGAACCTTCTCGCGACGTGTTGCTGTTGCAGGATGACTCGGCCATCGTCCTGGTGGAGCTGGCACAATCAAATACTTCCAGCACCCTGCAGCAGCTCCAAGAAGGCAGCATGGTCAAGAGCACCGGCATCAGCGTGCTGGAAGTGCAGGGATCCTGGAATTATGGAGTGAGCAGCGCCAGCGCAATTCAGTGCAAGCTGCTGCTCCGTTCCGCTGACGATGTGCGCGTAGTGGGACCTCCCTCGTGGTGGACGACACGGCATGTGTTGTATATTGCAGCCATTTTGGGAGCGCTGGTGCTGGCTTTCCTCTGTTTGGTGGTCTATAGCCGGGTCGAGCATTGGCGGCTGCGAGCCATGCATGAAGAGCGCGAGCGCCTGGCAAACGAGATCCATGACACGCTGGCCCAGAGCTTCTCCGGCATCGGCTTTCAACTACAGGCGATCCGCAAAGCGATCCCTCATGAGATTCCGCGATTGCAGAAGCAAGTAGACTTGGCTTGCGAGCTTGTGCGCCACAGCCACAAAGAAGCTCGCCGTAGCATCGAGCCGCTGCCTCCGGATCCGCGGGAACGAATTGATCTGCTATCTTCCCTGGTAAGATCCGCACGCAAGATGGTGGAAGGCGGATCCGTCGAGGTTGAAGCTTTGCGCAGCGGTAACCCGAGGCCGCTCTCTCCGCGCATCGCGAATACATTGCTGCGTATTGGCCAGGAGAGTATCGCGAACGCCGTTCGTCATGCTGAACCCAGTCATTTGCAAATTTCCTTGCAGTGGGAGAAGGATGTAGTGCGGCTCGCTGTTCGTGATAATGGCATCGGTTTCGTAAAGAGTGGCGGACTGCTTGGTTTTGGGCTGCGCGGTATGCGCAGACGCGCAGCCTCCATCAATGCTAAGCTCGAAATTTTCAGTCAGCCGCGTGAGGGTACTCGGGTTGAGGTGACCGCCCCTATACCTCCCGGCCTCAACCTGGCCACCCTGCTCAAACGGAAATGGATGTACGTATCGGAGCGTGTCGCGCATGTCGAAACAAAACAACAATTTGATTCGGATCCTGATCGTTGACGACCATCCTGTTGTCTGTTCCGGCTTGACGAATATGCTCAGCGCCCAGGCCGGCATGGAAGTGATTGGCTCGGCAGCCAGCGGTGACGAAGCCCTCGCGATGATCCAGCAAGATCAGCCGGACCTGATCCTGCTGGACCTGCGCATGCCAGGTATGGATGGGATTGGGGTGCTGCATGCGCTGAAGCGGATGGAAGCGCCTCCGCGGGTCATCGTGCTTACGAGCTTCGAAAAAGACGAGGATATTTATCGCGCGATTCGCGCCGGCGCACAGGGCTACCTGCTGAAGGACACAACGGAATCCGAAATGGTGGCTGCCATATCGGTGGTCGACGCGGGAAAGCGATACATTCCTCGCCACATCGCCGCGCGGCTCGCGGATCGTATGATGCGTTCAGATCTAACCGCCCGCGAAGTGCAAATCCTTGAACGGCTGGCGCAGGGCTCGACCAATAAACAGATTGCGAGTGCTCTCGACATCAGTGATAACACCGTTCGCCATCACGTGAACAACATCATGGGCAAGCTTGAAGTTTCAGACCGTACCGAGGCCGTGGCTACCGCGATCCGGCGTGGGGTGCTCTCGGGCACGGATTAATAAACTGCGATGCGGTGGCTGCGGACTTGTGGCTTCACACTGTGGCCACCTGCGTCGAAAGAGATTACGTTTGATTCCCGCAGTGGCATGTGACAGTCCACGCACTTATGCAGGATCCCATTCCCCATGGTTGCATACCTCCCGCAGCTCTCGGCTTTGTGACAGGTCAGGCATCGTTCTGAGAAATACGCCGTATCCCGTTGTTGCTTGTGAACGTCATGGCAAGTGGTACAGGTCATGCTGCTGGACCGGAAACAACGGCTGCTCTCCAACAGTTGCACCTGGTGACCATGCACGTCGACGGGCGTATCCGCTGGATCGATCGGTATGGCTACATACTTTGCCAGCGTCCCTCCGGGAACAAAGGAAAAAGCAGGCGCCTTCAGATTGCCTGGCCCAGCATGACACAGGGCGCACAAATCGATTTGCTGATCCCGGGAGAGCTTTGCCGGGTTAACGATGTTTGCCGCTTTCCCCGGTGAAGTGACCTTGTGCGTGCTTTCAGCTTCGACATGCATTTTTCCCGGACCGTGGCACTTCTCACAGGTGATCCCCAGAACCACGCTGGTCTTGTCAAAATGATTGAGCGGAGGAGGGAGGGACTCGATGTACGTTGCATGACACTCCAGACAGCGGGGAATGATGGGCTTATCGAAGTTCGGCAAACCGTCCGGGTAGCCGGGACTGTTCATCCATTGGCCAGTTTCTGACCAGTAAGAGACCGGCAGCTCGAAGAGCTCGGAGCCCTTCCAATAAAGGTAGGTTTGGCCCTTTCTGCCGGAGCCGATAACAAGATCGATGCGTTCTTTGTGGGTGATCGTTTCCGAAGGAGGGAAGCGCGCGACCGCACTTTGAAAGTAGCCCTCCGCGGTGGCGTTCATGATGAAGTAGAAATATGGGTTGGATGTGCGGAGAATGTTCGAACCCGGTGTGAACTTTCCGCCGATCGAAGTCGCATCGGGTGGACGAGAGGCAACATGATGGGCCGAGCCGAGATAAGAGTGGGACTCTGCCTGGTGGCAATTCCGGCAGGCCGCGTCGCCGACGTATTGTGCGCGGGAACCGGTGAGCGCCGGTGACGGCGCCTCTGGAAGCTGACCGTACAGCGGCTGTATCAAAGCCAGAAGCAAGCCCAGTGAGGTGATGAGACCGATCGCTCTTTGCCTCATTTTCATTCAGCTGGTCCGCTTATCGTTGGGTGGTTTGCGGTGCGGCGTGGAACTTTGCCAAATGAGCCTTGGCTAAGTCTGGCTGGTTTAACTTGAGATAGATGTTTCCCAGAAGAAAGTGGATCTGGCTGTCGCTTGTTCCCAATTCAGGCAGCGTGAGTGCCCGCTCGCCATCCTGTGCCGCCTCCTGATACCTGTGCTGGTGTTCAAGGCCTTTCGCCTTTTCATAGAAGGCGTCTCTGGATTGACCATCTGCCGCGATGGCGAGCTGATCCTGGGCAAGACTCTCGTCGTATTTCCCCAGGGAATAAAGCAGACGGCCGTAGGCCACCAGGATCGCCGCGGTTTGCTGATTCTTTTCCGGTGAGAGAGCAGCAGCCTGCTCATAGAGATGCAGAGCCGCCGTTGCATCCCCCAGCGCTTCTTTTGACATTGCCAGGTAGAAGTATGGCATTGGATCCTTGGGGGACAAAGAACGCGCCGCTTCCAGGGGGGAGATTCCCAGAGTGAAATCATTTTGCAAATAGTAGAAAACGCCGAGGTAGAACTGAGCGCTCTCCGACGAAGGCTCAACCGAGATGGCCCTGATGAGACAACTCTTTGCAATATCGGGGCGGTGGGCAAAGAGAGCCAGCCTCGCTTTGAGAATCAGGGCGGAGACGAAATTTGGATCGAACTGTAAGGCCAGATCGACTTGTTCATCGGCCTGACTAAATTGCATTTTGGCGAGATCCGCTTTGGCATTGTCATAGTGCTGTTGTTGTGGTGTGAGAGAAAGTTGAAGAGCGAGCAGCCAGATCACCGGAGTTTGCCTCCCGGTGCGAGCGAATAATACTTTCCCGCCGCGACGTGTTCAAAACGGTCGGTTCGTCCTACAGCCGCAGGCCACTTTACCTCAATCCAGTCGGCAAACGCGGCTTGCCCCAGGCCCAGAACATCGCGTGGGTCCGAAGTGGAAAGATAACTGCCACCCCCGCGATGAAATAAGCTATGCACCACACCCCCAGCCGACCAGGTAATGTTGGCTCCCACCTGCAAACCCACCAGGTTCAGCCCCAGCCATTGGTTCGTGTTGTGTGGTTTGTTGTGGAGAATCACGGGCGCCCCGCCATTGTTCACCACCACGACATCCGGGTGCCCGTCATTGTCCAGGTCTCCCACAGCGAGTCCGCGAGCGGGATAGCGCGCAGCAAAGGCGGGTCCGCCCAGCGCACTTACGTCGTCAAAACCTTGGCCGTTGTTGTGAAAGAGAAGAAGTGGCTCTCGATAGTGCAACGAGCTGGAAATGGATTCGATCAGGTCGTCGGGATGACCATTTGCCATGATAATGTCTGGCCAACCATCCAGGTCAAAGTCGAAAAATCGGATCCCCCAGCCAGTGTCCATGATGGTGGCCATCGCGATGCCGGTGGGCCCGGCTACGTCGTCGAAGCTATTGTCCTTCTGGTTGTGATACAGGGAAAATTTTTCCCGGCTGATATTGGCCACAAAGAGATCCTGAAAGCCGTCCTGATCATAGTCAATTGCGTCGACCCCCATGCCCGATCGTGCGGCGCCTTCCGGGCTGTAGGCCACTCCGGCTGCCAGCCCGATCTCTTCGAACTTGCCCCCGCCCTTGTTGAGAAAAAGAAAGTTGGGAACAGAATCGTTGGCCACGAACAGATCGAGCAGTCCGTCATTGTTGATATCGGTAGCCACTACGCCAAACGATTTGCCGGGATAGTTCCCAATTGTCGAAGAGAGACTCACATCGGTGAAGGTTCCGTTGCCGTTGTTGCGGTAGAGGCGGCTCGGCCAGGGATCATAGCTTTTTGGATAGCAATAGTGAGCGACCCCGTTGGTGCTGCAGTCGTGTTCCAGTGACTTGTTGTATTTGGCAAAGTGCCCTACGTAAAGATCCAACGTGCCATTGTTGTCGTAATCGAACCATACTGCGCTGGTGAAAAGGCCCGGCTCATCGAGGCGGGCCTTTGTGGTTACGTCGGTGAAGGTGCCGTCATGATTATTGTGGTAGAGGATCAGCCGCCCATAGGTGGTTACCAGAAGATCCGTCCATCCGTCACCGTCATAGTCCGCAGCGGCCGCGCCGATGCCAAAGTCCCTGCCGGCCACTCCCGCCTTCTCCGTCACATCGGTAAATGTGCCATCGTGATTGTTGTGATACAGCGCATTACGCAAAGGAGTGGTGGGTGTGAAAAAATCGGCGGGTCCGCTGTTGGTAAAGTACAGGTCCATCCAGCCGTCATTGTCATAGTCAAAGATGGCTACGCCTGGTCCCATCGATTCCGGGAGATAGCGGCGAGTCGACATCGCGTTGTCATGCTTCCAGACAATGCCTGTTCGCTGCGGGGACCATATCTCGAAGTATGGCTGTGGTGCGGAAGTGGCTTGCGCGTAGCAGGCCGGATTGAGAAACAGGCTCGCCAAAAGCACAAGGCCCATGAACCGGGTACACAGCATGACGCCCATTCTACAGTCGGCCGAATCGAGGGCCGGCGTCAACGCGCATTCGGCAATAGACCCTCCTCGACTAATATGGGAGGCCGGCGATGCCGGGTGGCCTGCTCGTAGGCGTAGGCCCAACCGAGCAGGTCGCCGTCTCTCCACGGCCGGGCTGCGATTTCCAGGCCGAACGGCAAACCATCGGGGTAGAATCCGCCGGGCACCACTACCGCGGGCACGCCGATCATGTTCACCCAACTGGTATCGCTGTGCGGACCGCCGCTGATTTGCCCGTCCTGGGGCATGGTCTCGTCGGGCGGCGGCATCTGCGCTGCCGGATAGACAAAGCCATCAAGATGCAGGCGGTCGAGTGTTTGGATATAAGCTTCAATGGTCCTGCGTCGTGGTGTCCGGAAGTTGGCCTCCGCCTGTGGATCTGTTTCCAGGGTCATCTGCTTCATCAGGGACCGGCCATTGTGGCTGTTTTCGCTATCAATGATCTCGTGCGGCAGGGGAGATCCAACAACTCTTGCATACTCTTGAATGGAACGGTATTGCGGGGGCCCATACTCGGCGAGAAAATTTTCCGTTCCCTCGCTGATGTAAGGGAGCGTGCAGATCCGTGAAGCGGATTCTGCGAAGCTATCGGGAAGAATGGAATCATCAAAGACCACGGTCGCGCCAGCGGCGCGCAGGCCCTCAATTGCTTTCATGAACGCCGCCCTGGTCTCCGGCCGCAGAGGGACGCGCGCAGCTGCTCGGTCCGCCGCCAGCATGCTCGGCGATTCAAAAGCTGGTACCCCCTGAAAAGGAATCCCTGCTCCTTCAAGAATGAATGCGGGCACGCCAAAGCGCTTACCCTTGAGAGCATCGGTCTTCAGGTAGGCGGTGTAGGGACCGGGCTGAGCAAGGGGTTCTTCGCCCGCCATCACGTCGAGCGCGATGGCAGCATCGGTTACGTCGCGCGCAATGGGGCCAGTGTTGTCGAGCAACCAGTCGAGCGGGGCGATTCCGGCGATACTCACCAGCCCACGAGTGGGGAATACACCAACCACCGAGCTGGTGGCAGCCGGCATCCGGATTGAATTGCCGGTGTCGGTTCCATTGCCCAGGACGGCGAAATTTGCGGTGACTGCCGTGACGGTTCCCCCAGAAGAGCCTCCCGGGCTGAAGCGCACGTCGTAGGCATTGCCGGTACGGCCGAAGGCGGTGCTTCGATTGGTATCGCTGGCGGCGAAGTCCGGCATGTTGGTTTGCCCCAGGATCACAGCGCCCGCGGCGCCCAGTTTGGCCACGATGGCCGCATCTTTCGGCGCGATCAGCTCATGCCCGGGGATCATGTAGCCGCGCCATCCATCGGTCGTGATCAGGCCTTTCACCGAAGTGTTTGCCTTGATGACGATAGGGATACCCCATAAGGCGCCGTGCGGCGTTCCTTCTGCGTCTTCGCGTGCGGCGGTGGCGAGGGCGCCCGCCGCATCAACGTTCTGTACTGCGCGATAGATCCCGTTGTACTTTGCGATGCGCGCGATATACCACTGCACGACCTGGGTAACGGTGTATTTGTGATCGCGATACATCTGCTCCAGTTGAGGTACGGTGACCTCGAGCAGATCGCGACTTATGGCATCTTGCGACTCGACGGCGAGAGCAGGTGCAGCTGACAGATTGAGCCAGAGGAACAAAAAGCAAGACAGACTTAGGGTCTTCATGAAATTGAGGGTTTGCGAAACCTCCGCGCAAAACAAGGGGTTTGGTGGTGCCTCTGAGAATACGGGGTTTGCCCCGAGAATGACAGGTCAGAGAGATGACGGCGCTGATAGACTTGGCTCCAGATTCGAGACTAAATTTCTGCTCCGCGACCGGGGACGATGACAATCGCTGAGGGAACACAGTTTGGCCCGTACCGCCTGCTGGAGAAAATCGGCGCCGGTGGCATGGGCGAGGTGTATCGTGCGCTGGACACGCGCCTGGAGCGTGAGGTCGCGCTGAAGCTCGTTTCGGAGAGCTACCTGGCGACCGATTTAGGCAGCGGCTCGCCGTCTCCGCCGGCTACTCCACATTCCGGCCACTTGCCCCATGAACGCTTCCTCCGCGAAGCGCGCTCAGCGGCCACGCTGAACCATCCCAATGTCTGCTCTATTCACGACACCGGGGAACAGGACGGGCGGCCCTACCTGGTGATGGAACTGCTGCGAGGCGAGACGTTAAAGCACTATCTTGCCAAGGCTGGTGGAAGGGGCCTGCCGGCGGACGAGGTGGTGGCCTTCGCCCAGCAGGCCGCGGCGGCCCTGGCAGCGGCTCATGTGAAGGGGATCATCCATCGCGATATCAAGCCGGCAAACCTGTTTGTGATCGAGGCCTTGCGGGGCAAACGGCAAATCAAGGTCCTCGACTTCGGCTTGGCGAAGAGGCAGGGTGGGGTGGCGGCGGCAGACTCGCGCACCTACGGCCTGCCGCCGAACGGCGCCGGGGATGAGACCGCCGTAGGACCGGGCACAGCGACCATGGGCACAGCAACCATGGGATTGACCAGCCCCGGTTCGGCGGTCGGAACCGTCGCGTATATGTCGCCCGAACAGGCGCGCGGTACGCCGCTGGATGCCCGTACTGACCTCTTCAGCCTGGGCTCGGTGATCTACGAGATGGCGACCGGGAAGGCGCCCTTCGGTGGAGGTTCGACGGCGGATGTGTTCGCCGCGCTGTTACGCGAAGATCCGCCGCCAGTGAGCAAGGTGAATCCTGCCATGCCGAAGCGGCTGGATCCGATTGTGGCCCGGCTGTTAACGAAGGATCCTGCGCAGCGTTATGCCACTGCCGAACAGCTGCAGGAAGATCTGGACAGGCTGGCTGTTCAAGCCAGACGCCCACTCCCCGGGGGAAGCAAAGGGAAGTGGTTGTGGCCCTCCCTGGTTGGATTGCTGGTAGTGCTGCTTGCCGGTGGGCTGGCCTGGTGGAGATACCGGCCCAGTGCGCCGTCGCCATCATCGCCTGCTGGAGGTGCACAAGGTGGAGAGCCCACCGTGCCCAAGCCGGCGAAAGACTCTCTCATCCTGGCGGATTTTATCAACCATACCGGCGATCCGGTATTCGACACCACGCTGAACCAGGCGCTGCAAATCGACCTGGAGCAGTCGCCGGTGATCAACATCGTGAGTCAGGAACACCTGGCGCAGAGTGTGAAATACCTGGGCAAACCCGAAAACACTCCGGTGACCCCGGCCATCGCCCGGGAGATCGGCGAGCGCGAAGGGATGAAGGCTATCCTTACCGGAACGATTGCCAACCTGGGCAAGCAGTACGTGATCACGCTGACTGCGCAGAATACTGCAACCGGCGATGAGATCGTAAGCGAGCAGGCGCAGGCGCCTGACAAGGAGCACGTGCTCGACGCTCTGGGCCGGGCGGCCGCGGCCATCAGAGGCAAGTTGGGTGAAGACCTGTCCAGCATCAAAAAGCTGGATACTCCGTTTGGCCAGGCAACCACTTCTTCGCTCGAGGCCTTTCGCGCGTACGCGTTGGGTGATGCTGCCCATGCGAAAGCACTGAACATACCGGAGGCAGAAGGCCACTACCAGCGCGCCGTGGAACTGGATCCGAACTTTGCCATGGCCTATGCCCGCCTGGGAGTGGTATATGTCAACTCAGGCCAGATCGCGAAGGCGAATAAATATTTCGAGAAGGCGTACCTCCTTTCGAAGCGTGTCAGCGAACGGGAGCGGCTTTATATTGCCGGCCACTACTACCAGAACGTGACCGGCAACCTGCCCAAAGTGATCGAGACGCTGCAAGAGTCGATCCAGACCTATCCCAGTCAGCTCGACAGTTATATCAACTTGAATGTCGCCTACCAGGCGATTGGTCAATTTGAGGAGGCTCTTCCCCTCGCGCGAAAGGCGCAAGAGATGGCGCCGGAGGACGCAGTTGCCTCGGAGAACCTGGTCGCCGATTACGTGGCCCTTGGCTTGGCGAAGGACGCAAAGGCAGAAATGGACCGCGCGAACAAACTCGGCCTGAGCGGCAGCACGGATTTTGCTGGGATTAACCTCTCCGCGTATTTTTTGTTAGGCCAGCAGGATGAAATGGAAAAGATGCTGGCGCAAGTAGCGGGAAGGCCAGATGAGTTTCTCGTCATCCAGGGACTGGCCATCACGCAGCAGTTCTCCGGACGCTACCAACAAGCCGCCGCAACCACGCAGCAGGTGTTCGAGCTGGCGGAGCACGCCAAGGCTCCAGACGTGCAGGCCGGCACGATATTGACCAATGCGGCAGCCAGAGGTTTAGCCGGCTTGTGCGAAGGAAACGACAAGGTTGTGGAGCAAGGGCTCGCGCTGGACAAGAACAAACAGACGCAGGAATTGGCCGTGCTGGCTGCCGCGGTTTGCGGCAACGCCAGGCGGTCGTTGCCGCTGGCGCAGGAGGTGAGTAAGAAATTTCCGGAAGATACGCTCATCCAGGATGTGTATCTACCGTTGGCCAAGGCGTTCCTGGCCCTGGTCGAAGGCCGGCCTGAAGAAGCGGTGGTAGATGCCAAGCCATCCAAGCCGTATGACGCTATATTCCCTGGATCCTATGTGCAGGGCCTCGCCTACCTTCAATTGCACGATGCCGGGCAAGCGGTGAGCGCCTTTCAATCGGCGATGAAGTTGAAATACGGCATCCTGGCTCAGGCGGGGGCGCCCTTCTACGCCCAGGCACAATTGGGACTGGCGCGGGCTTATGTCATGGGCGGTGATAGAGCGAATGCCAAAAAGGCGTACCAGGACTTCTTTACCACCTGGAAGGACGCGGATGCAGATCTGCCTATGTTGGTGGCGGCCAGGAAGGAATACGGCGCTTTGTGAATAAACTTCGAGCCAGGTTTGCCCGCGGCTTCTCTCCTACAAGTGCGGCACTGAATCACAAGTCATTCTTGTGGAGGCGCTGATAGACTGCTGGCACAACGTTCATCGTCCCCGTAACTTCTCGTGTAGCCAGGTAAGATGACAATCGCAGAGGGAACACAGTTTGGTCCGTACCGCCTGATCGAGAAGATCGGTTCGGGTGGAATGGGCGAGGTGTATCGCGCCTTGGACACGCGTCTGGAGCGCGAGGTCGCGCTGAAGCTGGTTTCCGAGACTTACCTTATTACGGGCGTTGGCAGTGGTTCGCCTTCTCCGGTCACGCCGGTCCACGGAACTCCCAATTCCCACATCTCGCACGAGCGCTTCCTGCGCGAGGCGCGTTCGTCCGCAACCCTGAACCATCCCAACGTCTGCTCCATCCACGACACCGGCGAACATGAAGGCCGGCCCTACCTGGTAATGGAGCTGTTGCGCGGCGAGACACTCAAGCGCTACCTGGCCAGGGCGGGTGGGAAGGGCCTGACCCCGGACGAGGTGATCTCGTTTAGTCAGCAGGCAGCTTCCGCCTTGGCCGCGGCGCATGCCAAGGGGATTATCCACCGGGATATCAAGCCGGCGAACCTGTTTGTAGTCGACGCCGGCCGGGGAAAGCGGCTGATCAAGATCCTTGACTTCGGCCTGGCCAAGAAACAGCCCGGAGCGGGAATGGCGGAATCGCGCACCTACGATCTTCCCGGCGGCGCAGATGAGACCGCGGTCGGGCCAGGCACAGCGACCATGGAACTCACCAGTCCTGGATCGGCGGTAGGGACGGTGGCGTACATGTCACCGGAACAGGCCAAGGGTGAGCCGCTGGATGCGCGCACCGACCTGTTCAGCCTGGGCACCGTTATCTATGAAATGGCGACCGGGAAGACGCCCTTTGCCGGAGGGTCCACGGCTGAAGTCTTTGCCGCGCTGCTGCGCGAAAATCCGCCCCCCGTGAGCGCAGTAAACCCGGCGATGCCAAAGAAGCTGGATCCTATCGTGGCCAAATTGCTGGCCAAAGAGCCTGCGCAACGGTATGCCACTGCAGACCAGCTTCAGGAAGCACTGGAGGGACTGGATCCGAAGTCCGGCAAGGGAGCGGTGGCCAGCGCCGACGGGCGAAAGTGGCCCTGGGCGGTCGCAGCTGTCATCCTGCTGGCGCTGATCGCGGGCGGATTGGCGTGGTGGAGGTTTCACCCCGTGACGGTACCGCCGGCTGGGGAAAGCGCCGCTGGCGCTACGCCTAAAGCTGCGAAGGACTCGATCATCCTGGCTGACTTTATCAATCGCACAGGCGACCCCGTTTTTGACACTACGCTGAACCAGGCGCTGCAGATCGAACTCGAACAATCGCCGGTGATCAATATCGTGAGCCCGCAGCATCTGGCGCAGAGCGTGAAGTATCTGGGCAAGCCAGAGGGCACGGCAGTGACGCCCGAGATTGCGCGAGAGATCGGGGTGCGTGAGGGGGTCAAGGCGATCCTCACCGGAACCATCGCGAACTTAGGCAAGCAGTATGTCGTTACGTTGACCGCCCAGAACACCGCTACCGGGGACGAAATCGTCAGCGAACAGGCTCAGGCTCCAGACAAGGAGCATGTGCTGGATGCGCTGGGCAAAGCGGCCGCAGCGATTCGCGGCAAGCTGGGCGAGGATCTGGAAAGTATCAGGAAATTGGATACCCCCTTCGGCCAGGCAACCACGACGTCTCTGGAAGCTTTTCGCGCCTACGCGCTCGGCGATAAGGCCCACGTCAGTGCACACGACATTCCTGAGGCCGAGGGCCACTATCTTCGCGCCATAGAGCTTGATCCCAACTTTGCCATGGCCTATGCACGGCTTGGGGTGGTGTACATCAACACCAACCAGGTGGCGAAGGCCGACAAGTATTTCGCCAAGGCATACGCGCTTTCCAAGAATGTAAGTGAGCGGGAGCGGCTATACATTACCGGCCACTACTACCAGAATGTGACCGGCGACATGCCCAAGGTCGTGGAAGCACTGCAGGAGTCTATCCAGACCTACCCCAGCCAGGTTGATAACTACATCAACATCACCGCGGCGTATACCGCCCTGGGCGATTTTGCGAAAGCACTTCCTTTCGCAGAGAAATCCGTGCAGATGCAGCCGGAAGATTCGATTGCCGCGGAAAATCTGTTGAGCGCCTATATCGGCTTGAATCGGATGAGCGACGCTCGGGCCGAAATGGAGCGCGCTGACAAACTGGGTCTCAACACCAGCACGCTCGATCGCACCGTCCGTCTGCAGACGTATTTTCTGTTGGGCGAGCCCAACGAGGTGCAACGGATCATGACCCTGGTCGCGGGCCAGCCGGATGAGTTTCTGGCAACCGAGGCTTTGGCCGGTACGCAGTTGTTCTCTGGCGAGTACCGCCAGGCGGCGATGACCACGCAGCGAGCCTACGATCAGGCGGGGCTGGCCAAGGCTCCGGACGTGCAGGCAAATGCCATTCTGACCAACGCAGCCAGCCGCGGTCTCTCCGGCTTGTGTGAGGGCAATGAAGAGGCAGTGCAAAAGGCACTGGCTCTGGACAAGAGCAGGCAAACCCAGTCGTTTGCGGTGTTGACGGCGGGCATCTGCGGCAACGGCAAGCTGGTCGGTTCCATGTCTCAGGACTTAAGCAAGAAGTTCCCCGACGACACCTTGATCCAGCGGGTATTTATTCCTCTGGCGAAAGCATTTGTAGCTCTTTCCGCGGGTCAGCCGCGCGAGGCGATTGATGATGCAGAACCGGCCAAGTCGTTCGCGTTGGTTTATCCGGCGGCCTATGTGCAGGGCCTGGCATATCTGCAGCTGCATGACGCAACCCAGGCGGCGAATGCTTTTCGGCTGACAACCCAGTCCCCGGGTGGCAACCTGCAAACGACGGCGCCTTTTTATGCCCAGGCGCAACTGGGTTTGGCGCGGGCGTATGCCATGGGCGGCAACAAAGTAGATGCCAGGAAAGCCTACGAGGCGTTCTTTACCACCTGGAAGAACGCGGATGCGGATCTGCCCATGCTGCAAGCGGCCAAGAAGGAATATGCCGCCCTCTAAAGATCCGCTAGCCCGAATCTATATGCCAACCAGAACAGGAAATTGAATTTGGGATTCTTCGCTTAGATGAGATATGGGGCCCACCTCTTGGCCACTTCGTTGAGGGCCGCCCGCTAAATGTCAGCCCAGCCCGGAAGGGCTGGGGCAGCTTGCAAAGATGATCCAGCCGCGCCCCGGTCTGCCGTGGGAGCGCCGTAGGTGCGCCACTCTTTCGCAACTTTCGCGTCGCACTTCCTGGGCGCGAACAACGAATCTCAAGTCATTGACAGGGCAGCGCTGATAGACTGCTGGCACCGATGGCGATCGCAGAAGGAACACAGTTCGGCCCGTACCGTCTGCTGGAGAAGATCGGCGCCGGCGGCATGGGCGAGGTGTATCGCGTGCTGGACACCCGCCTGGAGCGCGAGGTCGCGCTGAAGCTGGTTTCGGATAGCTATCTGGTTGCGGAACTGGGCAGTGGATCACCATCGCCGCTGCACGCCCACGACACACCCGCGCAAGCCACGCCCCACTCCGGGAGCCATGTGTCGCATGAGCGCTTTCTGCGCGAGGCGCGCTCAGCAGCCACGCTGAACCACCCCAACGTGTGCGCGATTTATGACACCGGGGAACAGGACGGGCGTCCCTATCTGGTGATGGAGCTGCTGCGAGGAGAGACGCTGAAGCGCTATCTCGCCAAAGCCGGCGGCAATGGCCTGCCCGCCGAAGAGGTGATGGCCTTTGCCCAGCAAGCAGCGGCGGCGCTGGCGGCGGCCCACGCCAAGGGAATTATCCACCGGGATATCAAGCCGGCGAACCTCTTTGTCGTCGACGCCCTCCGGGGCAAGCATCAGATCAAGATCCTCGACTTTGGCCTGGCGAAGAAGCAAACCGGCATCGCGTCAATTGACTCGCGTACCTCTGGGATGCCTGGGAGCAGCTCGGATGAGACGGCAGTGGGGCCAGGAGAGGCGACGCTGGAGCTTACCAGTCCCGGCTCGGCGGTGGGAACAGTTTCGTACATGTCTCCGGAACAGGCGCGTGGCGTGCCATTGGACGCGCGCACAGACTTGTTCAGCCTGGGCGCGGTTATTTACGAGATGGCGACGGGGAAGACTCCCTTCGGCGGCGGGTCGACGGCGGAGGTGTTCGCGGCCCTGTTGCGCGAGGATCCTCCACCGGTGAGCACGGCGAATCCGGCGATGCCGAAACACCTGGATCCCATCGTCGCCAAATTATTGGCCAAAGATGTTGCTCGGCGGTATGCCACCGCGGAGGAACTGCAGGAAGATCTGGAAGGCTTGAGTGCTAACCCTACGCCTGCAGCAAAGGAGGCACTCTCCAAAGGGCCAAAGTGGTCGCCGAGGTGGTCTTGGATAGCTGCCGCGGCGGTACTGCTGCTGATTGTCGTTGGTCTCGTCTGGTGGAAATACGGGTCTGGAGTTGCACCTGCTCCTGGTGGGGCAAGTGGCAGAGAGCCCAGCCCAGCCGGGACTAAGGCCACGAAGGATTCGATTATCCTGGCCGATTTTGTCAACCGCACGGGAGATCCGGTTTTTGACACCACGCTGAACCAGGCGTTGCAGATCGATTTGGAGCAGTCGCCGGTGATCAACATCGTGAGCCAGCAACATCTGTTGCAAAGCGTCAAGTATCTGGGCAAGCCCGAAGGTACGGCGGTTACGCCTGCGATTGCCCGGGAGATCGGCGAGCGTGAAGGGATAAAGGCCATCATCACGGGGACCGTCGCCAACTTGGGTAAGGAATACGTCATCACCTTGACGGCGCAGAACACCGCGACGGGAGACGAAATCGTCAGCGAGCAGGCCCAGGCGCCCGATAAAGAACATGTGCTCGATGCGCTGGGCAAGGCAGCAGCAGCGATGCGCGGCAAGTTGGGCGAGGACCTGGAAAGCATCAAAAAGCTGGACACGCCGTTTGGCCAGGCGACGACCACGTCGCTGGAGGCGTTTCGCGCCTATGCGCTGGGCGACAAAGCGCATGCCAAGGCACACGACATTCCTGAGGCGGAAGGTCACTACCTTCGCGCGGTAGAACTCGATCCCAACTTTGCCATGGCGTATGCACGGCTCGGAGTCGTGTACATCAATTCAGGCCAGGTAACCAAAGCAACCAAGTACTTTTCCAAAGCGTTTGAGTTGTCGAAGAACGTGAGCGAGCGAGAGCGGCTATACATCTCCGGCCACTATTATGAGGTCGTCGCAGGCGATATACCCAAGGTGATTGAAACCCTGCAGGAAGCGATCCAGGCCTATCCGGGGCAGATAGATAACTACATCAACATCAATGTGGCATATCAGTATTTGGGACAATATGAGCAGGGGCTCGTCTATGCGCAGAAAGCCGTTGATCTGGATCCGCAGGATTCAATTGCAGCAGAAAACTTGTTGTCAGACTACGTAGCGCTTGGCCGGATGGCTGAAGCGAAGAGGGAGTTAGAACGGACACAAGGTCTGGGCTTGAACAGCAGCACGGATGACCTGGTGAGTTACATGGTGACCTATTTCCTGCTGGGAGAGCCGCAGCAGGTGCAAAGAGTCATGGCACAGATCGCAGGCCGTCAGGATGAGTTTGTCGCGACGCAGGCGCTCGCGGCGACCCAGCAATATGCCGGCCAATATCGGGCGGCTGAGGCGACGATGCGGCGCGCGGTGGAGCAGGCTGCGCGTGCTAAGGCCTCCGATGCGCAGGCTGGTTTTATTTTGGAAGGCGCGGCTGCCCTGGGTTTGGCCGGACTGTGCGAGTCGAATGAGATGGCGGTTCAACAGGCCTTGTCGCTGGACAAAAGCAGGCAGACTCAGGCAACCGCTGCGCTGACGGCGGCGGTGTGCGGCAATGACAAACTGGCACTGCCTTTGGCGCTCGAGTTGAGCAAGAAGTTCCCCCAGGACACGATCATCCAGGACGTTTACGCGCCGCTGTCGAAGGCGTTTGTGGCCCTGAAGGCAAGTCGGGCACAGGAAGCAGTGGATGCCGCGGAACCAGCCAAACCCTATGATGCGAATCAACCAGGCTCCTACCTGCAGGGCTTGGCGTACCTCCAACTGCACGACGCGGGCCACGCGCTAAGCGCATTTCAATCTGCGGTCCGGGCCAACTCCGGGACCTTGCAGCAAGGGTATGCACCTTTTCGCGCTCAGGTCTTCCTGGGGTTAGCGCGGGCCTACGCCATGGGCGGTGATAAGCCGAACGCGAAGAAGGCATACGAAGCGGCTCTCACCATCTGGAAAGATGCAGACACGGATTTGCCCATGCTGGTGGCAGCCAAGAAGGAATACGCTGCGCTCTAGGATTAAAAGGGAGAAGTCTTTTTGCGTCGATATATTTTTACTCCTCTCATCGTTCTTACCCTCTTGTTGTCCGGTTGCAAATCGACGTATTACAAGACGATGCGCACTCTGGGAAAAGAGAAGCGCGACATACTGGTCCAGCGCATCAAGGACGCCAAGAAGGATCAGGATCAAACCAAGCAGCAACTGCAAACGACCATGGAGTCTTTCCAGGCCCTCACCGGCTTTAATGGGGGATCACTGGAAAAATCCTATAAGCGCCTGAACTCCGACTACGAGAGCGCCGCATCGCAGGCGGGCAAACTGCATGACAAAATCCAGTCGATCGATCAGGTGAGCAACGATCTCTTCAAGGAGTGGCAGGGTGAAATCAATGCCATGGATAACGGCAAACTGAAGTCGCAGGACACCCTCATGCTGCGCAATGCAAAGTCACGCCAGGCGACGTATATGCGCGCAATGCGTCGTACCGAAGACCAGATTGCCCCCGTCTTAAAGGCCTTTCACGATCAAGTCCTCTTTCTGAAACACAACCTGAACTCCCGGGCGATCGGGTCTCTGAAAGGCACTTCGACGGAACTGCAGGGTGATGTTGCGGACCTGGTCAAGAGCATCGACGCCTCCAGCCAGGAGGCTGACAAGCTCATCTCTTCCCTAGCCGATTCTGACAACAAGAACTAGCGTTCTTCCCGACAGGTATAACTTCGCGACTCTAAATTACGAGGAAAATATGACCACATCTGTAACTACTACGGTAACACCGGAGCGCATCATGCAGTTCGCCTGGGGCTATGTTCCACCACTGGTTCTGGAGGCGGCGATTCGCCACCGCGTTTTTGACTTGCTCGACTCTGGCCCTAAGACGGTCTCCCAGGTGCACAACGAGACAGGCGCTTCAGAGCGAGGGCTGTCGGCAGTGATGCATGCGCTGGTAGGCATGAATTTCCTGGCGAAAGATAAACAGGGTGTGTTTTCACTCACCCCGGAAAGCTCCGCATTTCTGGTCAGCACCAAGCCCGGCTTCCAGGGCGGATTGCTTCGCCATGGCAGCGAGCAACTGATCCCCAGGTGGCTTCAACTGAACAAGATTGTCGAGACCGGAAAACCTGCGGCGTCAGTGAACCTGGAAGGGCCGGGAAGCGATTTCTTTGCCCAGTTCGTCAATGATATTTTCCCCCTGAGTTATCCGGCTGCGCAGACACTTAGCCGGCATTTGAGCGAAAGCGCGATGAATGGGCCTGTGCGCGTACTCGATCTGGCCGCAGGCTCGGGAGTTTGGGGCATCGCGATGGCGCAGGGATCGGAAAAGGTGAGCGTCACCGCGGTAGATTGGCCGGACGTTATCCCCATCACGCGCAAAACAATTTCCAGATTCGGCCTGGCCGAACGCTATTCGTTCGTCGCGGGCGACCTGTTGCAGGCTGACTTTGGCACCGGGCACAACGTCGCAACCCTTGGCCACATCCTGCATAGCGAAGGCAGAGAGCGCAGCCGCGAGCTGATCAAAAAAACATTTAAGGCGCTTGCCTCTGAGGGAACCATCGTGGTCGCAGA
Source organism: uncultured Acidobacteriaceae bacterium (assembly GCA_963750415.1). GTDB lineage: Bacteria > Acidobacteriota > Terriglobia > Terriglobales > Acidobacteriaceae > PALSA-350. The sequence goes on along the minus strand of CAVVQX010000010.1, from coordinate 103,078 downwards.
ATTTCTCGTGAATGCGGACAGAACAGGTCCGCTGAACGGACTCTTCTTTGCCGTGAATATGCTGGTGAACACAGATAGCGGAGATACCTATTCCTTTGAGGAAATCAGCAGCTGGTTAAAAGATGCCGGCTTCGTAAATGCACGAAAACTGGACTCGCCCGGGCCATCACCGCTGGTTCTTGCAACCAAGCCATGAAGTGAAAGAGGTTGGGGTGACCGGTTCAAGGTCACCCCGGATTTAATTATTTTCCCGCGGCACCATATACAGGCGAGTCGACTTTTTTGAACCCCGATGGTACCTCGAAAGAAGACGACGGAACAGGTGCCTGCGAGAAGTTCGATTTCTGTAACGTCATCTCCATCAAGACCGCGCTCGTGGTTTGCGTACCATCGGATGCCGTGGTGGTGGTTGTCGTTGAGTCCGAAGGTGGCGGCGTCTTCTTCCTATGGAAGCCTCCCAATGCGGAGCCGCCCAACGCAGACCCCAACATGCCCGCCATCGAACCGTTTGAACTCGGAGGCGCTGCGCTCGGAGCAGGATCCGAAGTTTGAGCCGAATTTTGCGCGGGTCCGGTTCCGCTGCCGCCCATCCTCGTCACCTCCATCACCCGCGTGCCCTGAAGCTTTGCCATCTCTTTCCCCATCTCCGCCATGGCATCGGCAGATCCCGGCTTGCCGGCGAACATTTGCGACAGGCCCGGATTTTGGCTGGAGGTCTGCATTTGGGTCATCTGCGCTTTGAACGCCGACAAATCGACTCCCTCCATCAGCTTTTGGGCATACCGTTTGTCGAAATCCTGGATTTCCTTTACTTCTGGCGGGTCAGGGGTGATCCATGCATCGGTGGTTACCGTGTAGGTCACGCTGTTCGCGGCATCCGTGGGAGGCGCATTCGGATCTGTGGCGTGCATTTGTAGCGTGATTATCTGCTCCTGTGCCGTGAACCCGTTGACCTGTTTGGTCACGCCGGTATTCTTCACCGATACGTCAAAGCTGGTCTTCACATCGCTTTTTGGTTGTTGTGCCTGCGGTTCCTGTTTCGCCTGGTCCTGGGCTTGCTGCATCTGCTTGGGCATTTGCTCGAACGCCTGCCGCATCTGGGCGAAGGTCATCACAGTGTAGGTCTTGCGTACGTTGTCGATACGGGTGACGGTTTCCTTGTCGAGATCAATGATCTCGATGGAATCTTTGCCCACCACGGCCTTCTGGTTGCCATGGATCATGGTCGTCGTGGTGATGGGTGCAAACGCATCGCGCATGGATTTGCTGAGGAAGCTGATCGATTTCAATGGGGCCATCATGGAGCCGCCCGTGATCTGGCTCGTCTCCTGGTAGCTGGCGTCGGCGTAGGTGAGCCGGCTCGCCAACAGGATGATTCCGAGTGCTGCTACCTTGCGAATATTCATGTTGCCTCCGTAATTCGGTCAGTCTCCAAAGAAGTCCGTTTATATGTGTGTCCCACGCCGGCCCATCGTTACAAACTGCTTACGGCAACTCCGCCCGCCGTGTGCCGTTGCGACAAAAAAGCAGGCTACTGGCCGGTGTGTCGTGCGTGGTTGCGGATCGGTGAGGCGGCCAGTACGGGTCATAGACGGCAAAATTATAGGCCCGGGAGCCTGGCACAATCCAAAAAGGTTCTTATCGCTTAGAATTCGCATCCAGCTTACCAACAAAATGGCGTTCGAACGGCTCGCGTAGAGGTAAAGCTGACCCATCGTCACCGCCGCCTACACCGAGGTAACCGGAAAGCGCAGTAACCCCACGACGCACCAGACAAACGACTTTTCGCCTGCTGCGTCTTAATTTGCAGGTTTTACAAAGCAGGCCACCTCGCCTCAGTGGCGCTAAGGGGTCGCGTTACGAATCAGAGATAATTGCTGATTTCGATCAGGTTGAGATCAGGGTCGCGGATGTAAATCGAAATCATTTCGCCCTGGGCACCGTCGCGTGCCACCGGCCCTAGTTCAATGGCACAGTTGTTGGCGTTCAGATGAGCGATTACGTCCTCGATGGGGGCCTTGGTGATGAAGCAAAGGTCCCCCGATCCAGGAGTAGGACGCACTGCCTTTGGCTCGAATTCTTTTCCAACCTGGTGGAGATTGATCTTCTGCTCTCCGAACCGGAGCGCCTTTCGATTCCCGAACGTGACTAATTCCATGCCCAGGGCACACGTGTAAAAAGCAACGGTTGCATCGATACTGGCTACGGTAAGAACCAGGTGGTCAAGATGATCGATGACAAATCCCATACCCACACTCTAATAGGCTGCGGCACCACCCGATCCGCAAACAAAAAAAAGCCCGGGCCGTCGACCCGGGCAAACCAGAGTTGCAACCAGGAAGACCTAGTAAATGATTTTCAGCCCGAACTGGATGATACGCGGCTCGAAAGTGCTGGTGACGCTGCCTCCACTACTGGGCGCGCCCCCAAGGGTTCCACCTAACCCACTGGCCGGAAGATAAAGGTTCGTGTGGTTGAAGGCGTTATACATCTCGGTCCGGAACTGAACCTTGAGACCTTCGAGAGGCGTGTCAAAATTCTTGTTCAGCGCAAAATCCGTCGTGTAGTACGCAGGCGTTCTGCCGGGGTTGCGGCTTTCGTTGCCAAACGGGCTCAGGAGACTTCCGCTGGCACTCTTGGTGGCGGGTAACGTGAGCGCAGCGTAGTTGACGTATTGAATATACCCGCTCGATAACTTGACCCTCTGGGTCAGGGGTGCCCCGGGTACGCGATTTGGACGGTACTCGTTGGCTCCGCGATAGGTAGCCGCGATTTGAGGTGACAGAGCATTGGCGGAGTTCGGTGTGTAGGTAAGGTTGAACGGCGTCCCTGCCTGCATGGTATTGATCCCACTGAGCTGCCATCCACCCACGATCGTGTTCAGCAGGCTATTGCTTTGCCCAAGGAACTGCTTTCCACGCCCAAACGGAAGGTCGTAGACCAGGCTGGTGATGTTCGCGATAGGCAGGTTGTAGTCGGACTGGGCATAATCCGCCGCGATGTTGTTCGCGTCCTGAGGCGACGGAGTGTTGCCCTCGAGCGAGGCGCTTGCGTTGTCCAGCGAGTGCGACCAGGTGAAGGAATTCAACAGAGTCAGGCCGGCAACCGAGCGCTGTTCATAGCGAACTTGCAGAGCCTGGTACTGCGACCAGAACTCATTCACCGCGGCAGTAATGTCGCTGGGCCACTGTGTATAGGGGCGGGCGAATCCCGCCGAAGGATTGATCTGGTTAGCATTCAGGAAGCCCTGCAGCTTGACTCCATGGTTGCCAATGAAAGCGATGTCCAACAGACTGTTTTTCGCCAGTTGGTTTTGCACGCCGATGAAGAAATCCTGCACGTAACTGTCGCGGGTGTTTTTAGGAATGTAAGTAATGTTGTCAGTCTTGGGGTTGAACGTGGTGGCCAGGCCTTCGGGGAAGCCCTGATCCACGGTGCGATAGCCAGCTGTACCCGGCTTCGGCTGGGTTACGGAGACAAATAACGCGTTGGGGGCATTGATCGCCAGGATGTCGCCCGAGCCCGCCCGCGTGTAGTGCACATAGCTGATACCGTAACCGCCACGGACCACAATCCGTGGAGTGGCCGCATAGGCAAAGCCCAACCGCGGACCGAAGTCAGCAAAATCCGGATTTACCAGCGTTTTTCCATAAACCCCGCCTGCGGAAACTGGAGTCACGCTGCTGGTTTGTGCATAACCGGGCGTGATGGTCAAAACCGTTTGCGAAACCGGGTCGAAGTTTGAAAGCAGATTGTGCTGTTCCGAATAAGGCGATCCATACTCCCAGCGCAGTCCGAGGTTCAGCGTCAATTTCGGCAAGATCTTCCAGTCGTCCTGGGCGTACACGCTTTCCATCGTCTGGCGAAGATGGGCTACGAATAGGTTGGCCAGGGAGTAGTTGTTGGTCGTACCGAAGAGAAAGTCGGCCCAGTAGTTATCGGTGACGGCGGCGTTGATGCTGGTGCAATTCGGATTGACAGGGACCTTGACCCCGGCCACCGTCGTGCTCGGGCAAAGGCTATAGCCGCCGGTGTAGCTGAAGGAACCATAGAGCGGGTTATTGTCGTTCACAGCCATCCAGATGTGCTCGTACTCATAGCCAAATTTCAGCGAGTGCTTTCCCCTGACCCAGGTGAAGTTGACCTTCGGATCAAGCAGAGCCGGGTTTTGCCACTGCGGGTTCGTGCTCTGGCGGCCGAACGCGCTGAACCCGGAGATGCTGGTGGAAGGCAGACCACCGGAGACGGTTGGATTGGAGGGCAACCCGGGAATGGTGATCGCGTTATCGCCGATGGATAGGGAATACTTGCCGGCCTTGGTGCGCGAGAGGCCGACACGGGCATCGATCACTTTATTGGCGCCCCACAGGTGGGTGTAGCCAAGCGCCACCTGCTGATCGAGGATCCGGATGGTGCCATTGGTTTGCCCATCGAGCGGCAGCAGGATGGCAGGATAGTTGACCCCGGTCTCCTTACGGTCACTCACGCGGACAAACCACGAACTGGTCGCGTTCTGCTGATAGTCGAGGCGAAGGTCACCCTTATCGGAGTTATCGGTAAATGGCACCAGCTTGGAGTAGTCATTGGTCGCCAGTCCAGTCGAAGCCAGCCCACTGGTAGGCAGCCCAGGTATTTGCTTGAAGAAACCGATGATCTGCTGCGAGATGGGACTGATGGCGCTGGCTGGGATGGGCTGCCCGGCCGGGTAAACGGCTCCCGTGATCGGGTTGTGTACGGGAACGACCAGGACGCCGTTGAGCTCGTTCTGCGTCGGGAGCGTTAACACATTCAGCGGCTTCAGGGTCTGCCGAAAACCTTCGTAGTCGACGAAGTAGAAGAGCTTATCTTTGAGAATCGGTCCACCGAAGTTCACGCCGAACTGGTTGCGATTGAAGGTTGGCTTCTGGAATGGAATCACGTTTCCCGTATTGCCGACGATGGTCGGTTTGAAGTAGCCGGCTGCATTGAGATCGGTGTTGCGGAGAAACTCCCACAGTGCCCCATGGAAGCGATTGGTTCCGCTCGCCGAAGCGACGTTAATCGTGGCGCCGGAAGACCGGCCGTATTCCGCATTCTCGTTGTTGGTCACCACATTCCACTGTGAGACCGAGTCCGGCGGAATGGCGATGATCTGGTTGTCAAAACCCTGGTTGCTCTCGCCGTAGGCGTTGTTGTCCATGCCGTCGAGGAGAAAGTTGTTGAACATGCTGCGTTGCCCGTTCACGTTGTAGGCGCCCTGACGCACCAGGCTGTTGATAGAGCTGGTGGTGGCGGCCGTCGGGGCTTGCCGGGACCCGGTGACCAGCGCCAATAGGTCCGAGTAATTCCGGGTGACCAGGGGCAACGCCTCGGTCTGGTACTGGGTAATGGTCTGGCCTCGCTGGCTTGAGTCGGTCTCAAGTTGCAGAGCCACGTCGGAAACTTCGACCGAAGTTTGCGTCTGGCCGACATTCAGTTGCAGATCGATGCGCTGCCGGCTGCCGACGGAAATCGTGATGTTCTGCGCCACGGCTTCGGCGTAATTCGTCGCCTTGGCCGAGATGGTGTAGACACCCACGTGCAGCGAGGGAATTTCATAGTCCCCGCTGCCGTTGCTGGTGGCGGAGCTTTCGATATTGGTCGCGGTGTTGGTTGCAGTGATTGATGCACCGGCCACAGCCGCCCCGCTTTGGTCTCGGATGGTTCCTACCAAACTCCCGACATCGAACTGGGCGTACGCAACTGAGCCCATAAACGATAGCGACACGGCTAAAGAAAGAGTGCGAATTGCTTGTTTGATGATGCTGGTCATATCCTCCAACGATAGGAACGTCAGCGGAAAGGACGTTTAAAGGACTGCAAACAGGAGATGAATATGAACGGCGAATGAAAGACTTACGAGGTGGCGAACAGGAAGAGCGAGTTTATTTGTGTTGGCTCAAGAGAAGTTTCCGGTCCGTGCCCGCCATAACGCGCCGTCGATGGGATCGACCCCCTTCTGTGGTGCCTCCACTGCGGGAAATTCCCGCTGCACCGCCGCCATCAGGGCGACACGAACAGGAGGAATGTTTTCCAGTATGCTGCCCGTGTAGGCGATCGGCGGGGTCCATCCTGGATCGGTCGAGGCGCGCCGCAACCTCCGGATCACCAGCCGGACTAGGTAAGCAAGGTCGTCCCCTTGTTTCCGCAGGAGTGCCGAGGCTATTTCGTCGCCTTGGTCCGCACAACTCAACACCACACCGGTCAGAGTGGAGAAGTCGGGCGCGGGAAGAGTATTCGCGTATTCCACCAGGTGATGCAGAGAAGATAATTGCCAGAAGTCCAGCACTGCAGGTAAAAGCAGTGTTTCGCGTTCCTCGTCCTTGGCCAGAAAGATGGCGCGCAGGCTTTCCAGGCCGATGATGTGCCCGGATCCCTGGTCTGCCAGCGCGGGTCCCCATCCCCCCGCAGAAATGAGGTCCCCTGCGATGGTGCGTCCAACCACATTCGAACCCGTGCCTGCCATCACCAACACCCCGGCACGGCCTGGAAAGGCAGCTTCGAGCGCAATCTCGACGTCGCCCAGAATGAGCAAGCCGCCGCCGACCCTGGCGCTAATCGACTCCCGCAGCCAGTCTTTCACCAACGGAACCGTTTCCCCCGCGGTCCCTACGCAGGTGCGGGTAACGTTGGCCATGGAAATGCCTGTGCGCGCAGAAAGTTCGGCCAATGCCGACTCCAGGTTCTGGCTGGCGGTCACCGCGTCCACGCGCATGCGCTTGATGGTGCCCGTGCGCACTCGCGCCAGCTCGCGCGTTTCATCGGCGAGCACGTAGTCTGTTTTCGTTCCACCCGCATCCAGAGCTAAAAAGAAACTCATTTGGCCATGCACTCCGGACCCGGCACGCTACGCAGCGGCAAAATGGGCCTCAATCTCCTCAAGAGTCTTGCCTTTCGTTTCCGGAAGAAAGAAGGCCGCTGTCACCAGGTAAATCAGGGTGAAACCACAAAATAGAAAAAACATCATCGAATAACCATATTTACCCACCACCGGCAGGAAGATCGCCGCCAGGGTGGTTGAAACCATCTGATTGATCACCAGCGCAATACTCATACCATTCGATCGGATGCGTGTTGGCATCAATTCGGATAGCGCGAGCCAAACACAAACGCCGGGGCCCAGCGCATAAAAGGCTACAAAACCGTACAAGCCCAGTGCCACCAGCCAGCCATGCATCGCATCCGGCAGTAGACCAATATAGGCGTGCTCAATCTTGAGCGGAGCCGTCCGGGCGGCGTCCAGGTTCACAAAAGGGTCACGAAAGAAGGCCTCGACTTTGGTCGAAGGCAGACTGCTTTGCCGGTTGATGGTGACGGGGGCTTCCCCGACCCCGGAACGCATGGCCCTGGTCGCCCCGTCGAATCCTCCATAGGAATAAATCACGGTCAGGGATAACCGCTCCGTCGCGCTCCCTGGGAAAGCATTGGGAGGAAGAAGGCGCCTGGCGTCCTCCGGTTTGAAGTGCAGCAGAACATTTTGATCCGGTTGTACCTCGGACTGGATCGCGCTGCGAACGTCGTATCGGTTCTTTTCCGTGCGCAGAAAGAGGACGCCGACAAACAGCAGGCACACGATGATGCCCGATGTTCCCAGGGTGAGCAGGAATTTGCGCCCCTTCCGGTCTACCAGGGTCATACCCACCAGGGTCATCAGGAAGTTGAAACCCGTGAACAGTACATATCCCCAATGTGCATGCAGATCCGACAGGCCGCTTTGCAGCAGGATGTCGGTGTTGTATCCAATAATTGAGTTGATGCCCGTCGCCGTGTTGCAGAACAGAATGATGCAGGCCAGCAGGAACGGGAGAACATATTTACGCTGCAGCAGCGAATCTTTCAACGACCCGCGCGCGACCGAGGCACGTTGGGTGGAGAGAGAGGTCTGCTCCATTTCCTCCAGTTCGATCCCGGCCTGCTCGCTGGTTCGCGATCGAAGCAGCGCATTGAGAGCTTGTTCCTTGCGTCCCCGCCTGAAGAGCCAGCGGGGTGACTCGGCGACGAACAGGCTACCCAGCAGGAAGAGAACCCCGGGCGGCATCGACATCCAGAAGATGCGGCGCCAGGCCTGGTCCTTCACACTCAGCAGGTCCGCCGCGGTGGTGGAACTGGTGAGCCCAGCCACCCTATAGCTGTAATAGATACCGATGAGCGCGGCCAGGAAAATGCCCAGGGTGAGGAGCCATTGGAAAGCTCCGGTGCCTTTTCCCCGATCCTGAGCCGACAGGCACTCCGCCAGGTAGAGGGGAACCACCATGCCTACCAGTCCTCCGCTGACGCCTTGCAATAGGCGGCCGAAGAACAGAGGGCCGAACCCGTGAGAAAGGGCAATGACCGGAATACTTAGAACAAAGATTGCCCCGCTGATCACCATCAAAGGCTTGCGTCCCAGCCAGTCGGCGAGCAGCCCCGCAAAGAGGGTGGAGAAGACGCTCCCCAGCAAAACTGCCGCGACAATGATCGAGAGCTGGCTGGCATTCAGGCCGGAGGTGGCCTCCAGGTAAGGCAGCGCGCCGCCGATAATGCCGACATCCACCCCATAGAGCAGACCGCCCAGCCCCGCGACCAGGAGGAGGAGGCGGTTATAGGTGCGGTTGGGATTCAAATCGGCAGGAATGGGCATCGTGGCGACCAGGCAAGAAGGATTGAACTCCAAACCATCAGAATAACCTGCGGGCGAAAACCTACCTATCCCGAAAGTTCAGGCTGCCCCTTTTCGCAAAAAGTACGAAGAACGGCCCTCCGCCGTCGAAAGTCCGCTATTTGGAGAGTCCGAAGGGGTCCTGCGGTCCGCGGAGTTAGCGAGGCCGGCGTTTGGTTTCCATGAGAGCCTGCTTGGCCGCCATGTCGCTGGCGATGCCGAACACCATGAATTCGAGGGGTCCGCTGCCGGAGTTGGCAAACGACTGGCGCTCGCCCAACCGCACTGGAACGGCATCTCCACTATGAATCTGGGCCGTCTCGGAGCCAATGGTCACGCTGCCATCGCCTGCCATAACGTAATAGATCTCGCTCATATCCGGCTTGGAAACAGGACCCACCGTGGTCCCCGGGGGCAAGAGCAGGTGATCCACATACGACCACGTGGTGAAGAACACGGTGGGGTCGAGCGCCCGCCGATATTGCACCGTGCCGGTACCACCATCCATATGCTCGACCGGCTTCAGCAGAGATCGATCCAGGTGCATGGTAATAAAGGTCGGGATCGGGTCAAGCGGAACACCCACCCGCCCATCCTCGAGATTAAAGGCGTCATAGACACCCTTCATCGTGCCGACGTTGAAGTTGATCCATTCCACCGGCTTATCGGTAGCGTTATAGATGGCGTGCGAATGACCCAGCCGGGTCGGCGCGCCGGCCGGCCCTTTCAGCGTGGAAGTACGTCCATCGATGGTGAACTGGGCTTCACCGTCGAGGATGATGAACATCTCTTCGCATTGATTGTGGAAGTGGGCGCCGATGCCGCTTTTAGGCTCGATAACGCCGCGGTGCATGAAAAATAGATTGGTCTCCAGCGAATGGGCATCGAAGAGCGGCCTGTAGTCGAGCGACCCCGGCCCATCATGGACAGCCTTCATGTTGCGATACTTTGAGGGGTCAGCGTGGGCGATTCGCTGGTCGAGCGGCACAACCGGTGTGAGCGGGGCCTGCTGAGCCAGCGACACTGCCGACGCAATCGCCAGTAATACGATTGGGCTCTTGATCATTTACGTCCTCCTATGTCCACAACCGGTGGCCGCAATCCCAGGCGAGCAAGAATGACATAGACCAGGAAACCCGCCGCGAACGCATAGAGCGCCGATGGATTGTCGGCTTTTACCAAAGCTGCCGGAATTCCGGGAATATGTTCAGGCATGCCGACCAGGAACCCGAGCACCCAGGCAATGTAGCCCGCCCAATTGATGCCGCGCCGCGGCCCGGACCATCGTCTGCCCGCCAGCAGGTAATCGGCCACCATGGCGCCGCAAATGGGGCCAAAGGATGCAGCGATAATGCTGAAGAACCCAACCAGGTTGTCGGCCACGCCGCTAATGGCCAGGATGGCGCTGATCGTGACCCCAACCAGCGTTGACACCGGCCGGGAAATCTTGGGCAACATGGTGCTGAAGCTGTTTGCCGCGATGAATGCTGAAAAACAGGTCGGCACCAAACAGGCAGCGGCAAAAAGAAAGAACATCACCGGCGCCAGCGCGCCTACGCTGGCAATCGCGGCGGTGTAATCAAAGCTTGCCGGTCCGGCATTCCGGCCCAGGTAGCCGGCAACGGAAAGAACCGAGACGCCCCCGGCAATCACCGCGCCGGCAACAATACCCGTGACCCCGCCGAGAACAATGTCCTTCCGGTTGCGGTTATTCATGCCAAAATCGGTGCCGGCCGCGCCCGCGGTGGCGAAGAAACCGATGGTGATCAGAAGCGCATTCAGAAAACCGGTGAGCGGTTCCTGGTGCGCGGGCTGGTACTGGGGAATTCCGCTCCGGTTGGCCCACAACACGATCATGATCATCAGGAACGGAATCCAATTTAGAAACTTGGCCACTTGGGCAACGTGATGGATCCCCTTGATGGCCACCCACCCAAGGCAGTAAAGCCACACTAAGGCGATGACACTGTAGAGGATCCTGGAGGTCTGGCCCAGGCCCTTCATGATGAAGCTGGTGGCAATAGCGGCATCCACCGCCACCCAGCCAACCTGCAACAGGCCCATCAGGATGCCGGGGATGAGAAATCCGCCCGTAGTTCCAAAGGTCGAAGTGCCCACCACGTAAAGCGTGCGCCCGGTCTGCATGCCAAGCATCGCCGGCACATAGTAGTAAAGCCCAAAACAAAGCAGCCCGGCTACCACCAACCCCCACAAGACAACCGTGACGTTGGCATAGCCAACCGTTGGCCCGGCCAGTTTGAGGTAATAGCCGACAAAAAGAAAAATGCCGAAGTAGCTGGGGAAGGTGCTCTTGTACCAGGGCACCCTGGCGGTGGGCGGTACGGGAACCGAGGCGCTTACATATTCGGGAACGTTGCGTTCCATAGGGCTCCTTAAACCGCGGTGTAGTCATTCACGGAGTAGTCCGCAAAATGGCTTTCCATTTGCGGCCACACTTCCTGATGTAGATCCATGGCCACCCACTTCTTCTGCAAAGCATGCGACTCGAAAGCGATACTGAGACGCCATTGGTCCCCCGCCTGGTTCGGCCGCAGCAATTCGACGCCGCGAAACCCTTCCTGACGGGAAATAGCAGGCCGGAAGACCTCGGTATAGGTCTTCTCCAGGGCCGCCTGCGCCCCCGGTTTCAGTTTCATATCCACAAACAGGACGAACATCGTCACCTCACCATTTCAGTTTGAATACATCGATGGCTGTGCCACCCAGAACTTTCTCGTAAACGTCGGGCGCAAGGTCGAGCGCCTTGTATTTTGCAAATTCCACCGGCACGTTGCTGGGCAGATCCGCTCCCAGCATCACCCGGTCCGGACCGATGGTGTCGATCATCCAGCGGATATCCTCTCCAATGCACCAGGATGTTTCGAGATAGAGGTTACCGCATACAGAGGCAGCCACCTGGGCTTCGGCGGTGAACACCGCGAATCCGGCATGGGCCAGGATGATTTTCAGGTCAGGATACTTGCGGGCGGCAGGAATACACAGAGCGGGCAATGCAAAGGGCACTCCAGGGCCGGTGTGGACCATTGCCGGCACCCCGAGCGCGTGCGCCGTGGCAAAAACGCGATCCCCATCTTCCGACAGCGGATTCACCCCGTGCCCGATGGTATGCAGCTTGATGCCGACAAACTTCAGGTCCTTCACGCACCGCTCGATCTCGCGCTCATACGCGTCGCGAGGCCCGTGCGGCGTTGTACTGGCTATCCCGAAGAAGCGGCCCGGATGCTTGGCGCAAAGATTAGCGATGCGGTCGTGCGTTTTGGAAGCGGTCGTAGCTCCAGGATACGGCTGTACGATGGTCGCATCCACTCCGCACTCCTCCATGCGGCGAAGCATGTCCTCTTCTGTGCTGAGCAGGCCAAAAACGCAACATTCGCCCAGGTGGGCATGGGTGTCAATCTTCTTGGTCATGAATTGTCTCCGTATTGAGTTCAGTGGCCGTGCGGAAATTCGCCCAACTCGGTATCCAGTACGTTCTTCTGCGCCGAGATTCCAACCACCATCAGTTCCAGGTCTGCCGATCCGTTGTTGGTGAAGGAGTGCGCTTCGTTAAAGCGAATCGGTATGCCATCGCCTTTGTGGATGGGTGCCGATTCGGCATTCACTTGCACTTCCCCATCGCCATTGAGCACGTAGAAAATCTCTTCCACGCCCTTGTGGTAATGCTTGCCGATCGAAGCTCCGGGCGGAACGAGGATGTGGTCGACGTACGCCCAGTTGGTCAGAAACACATCCGCATCGAGCGCCCGCCGGTACTGTACCGTGCCCTGGCCTCCGAGATAATTCGGCATGGGTTTCAGTGTCGCTTTGTCCAGGTTCATCGTCATGAACACCGGGATCGCGTCCTTGGGAGCGCCGACCCGGGCATCGTTCAGATTGAAAGCATCGTAGTGGCCCTTGATCTGGGCCACGTTGATGTTCATAAATTCGACTGGCTTATCCGAAGGGTTGTAGATCGCGTGGGAGTGGCCCATCCGGCACGGCGCCCCCACGGTTCCCTTGAGAACAGACGTCCGGCCGTCGATGGTGAATTCCGCCTGGCCGTCGAAAACGATGAACATCTCTTCGGTGGTGTTGTGGAAGTGATGGCCGACGCCGCCGCCGGGCATAATTTCGCACCGGTGCATGAAGTTGAGGTTGACGTCCATGGCGGAGGGGGGAACCAGAAGTTCGCAGGCCATATCCCCGGCGCTATTGTGGGACCGGCTGCGAGTGTATTTGCTTGGGTCCGTGTGACCGATCCTGGCCGCCAGGGGAGTCTGCGCCCACAGGGAAGAAAAGGGAAGTAGCGCAAAGACACAAAGAATCCGTAGCAGATACACGCGTCGCATCATATCGTTTCCTCGCAAGCTTGTCAGTCGGGGCACAACACGGCCCCCTCCGCTTAAGCCGCCCAAGAATATATTTCGGGGATGTGACCGTCAAGGCAAAACAGGACCAAGCCGAAGGAAAGTAAATCGAATTCCGTTAATGTTGCGTTTAGTTCGGAAACTTATCTTTAAAGGTTTCCGGGCAGCCAAGCAGAGCGAAACTCCAGATCCAGGTCACCGTGTCTTCAACAATCGAAGCCGATAAATCTGCGTCTTTCCCCGCGCTCTCAGGCCTTCTTCAGATCGGCGGCGATTTGATCGGCGGTCTCCTGGACCGCGGCGATGATCGCCTCTTCATGTGCTTTGTCGCTCAGCCGCGTCTTGGGCATGGATGAGCTGATCGCCGCCGAAACCTGCCCATTCGGCCCAAAAATAGGCGCGCAGAAGCAAATGCCGTCGTAAGCGCACTCCTCACGGTCAATCGCGTACTTTTGCGCCCGGATACCCTCATACTCCTGGTTCAGCTCTTTGCGATCCGTGATGGTGTGCTTGGTGAATCGATAGGTTCCAAAGCTCCGCAACAATCTTTCCCGATGCTCCTGCGGCTGAAAGGCGGTGATCGCCTTGCCCAGGGAACTGGCGTTCGGGGGCAGAATGTGCCCGACAACGTTGCTCATCCTGATCACGTGAGGGCTCTCAACCACCGCGATGACTTCGACTCGGTTCTCGAACAACGCCGCCAGTGTAGACGTCTCGGCGAGTTCACGGCTGAGCGCCTGCAGGTAAGGCACCCCGACTCGATGCAGTTTGCCCAACCATTGTGTCGGCGTGACCGCGTGAATACCCGGGGCAAGCACGTACTGGCCCCGCCCATCCACGACCACGCACCCCAACGTTTCAAGCGTACGCAGAATGCGAAATGCCGATGTTTTCGAAAGCTGAATTCGCTGGGCGATCTCGTTCATAGATAACGGCTTTAATTCGCCCTGGAGGAACTCCAAAACCTCCAGCGCCTTGCCCACAGCGCGCGAGAAGTATTGATCTCCGACACGCGGCTCCTTCGCGGTCTCGGCCTTCGCCAGGGTGGGTGCCCCGGCCTTGGCCGGGCGAGCGGTCTTGGTCTTCAGCATAGAGGGTCGATCGACAACATGATATCGGAACCTGCGAAATCGCAGTGCGCAGATAATAGCGGAACACAAACCGAATTGTCGAAAAATGATCCAAAAGCTGAATTTATATTCAAAAAACGTTTGCGCATCGTTTATCCGCAGTGATATAGGTTTCTGCGCACGATTTCAGGAGGCGAGAGCTGTGGTCAAAGAAGAGAAAATGCAAAAGGCGGTTTGGCTAATAAAGACGCTTTGTTTCATGGCCGCGCTTTTCCTGGTGTGCTCGCCGTGCCCGGCACAAATTTCCAGTGCCGAATTGAGCGGGACCGTTCTCGACGCTTCAGGTGCCGCCGTTCCCAACGCGACGGTAACCGCGACCAACGTTGCGACCACAATTGCCCACAAAACCGTAACCGGCAAAAACGGAGACTATGTACTGGGTGACCTTCCCCCGGGTGACTACACTCTGACTGTCGAAGCGCCGGGTTTTCGCAAACTCGAGCAGACGGGCGTGAGTCTTCAGGTGAACCAGCAGGCGCGTGTCGACCTCCCGCTGCAGGTTGGCCAGACAGCTGAAACGGTCAGCGTGACTGGCCATCCGCCGTTGCTCGAATCCGAGTCTTCGTCCGTCGGAACAGTGATCAACCAGCAGTTGGTGAATGAACTGCCACTGAATGGCCGCAATTTTGTCCAATTGGCGACGCTCAGCCCCGGCGTGAACGGTGTGGGCGAGTCAGCCAGCGGAACGATCATGAGTGGTACGCGGCCGGACGACAAGCGCCCCGGTTCAGAGATTTTCTCCAACGGCAATCGGGAAGGTGACAACAACTTTCTCTACGACGGTGTGGACAACAATGAGCGGCTGACGTTGTCGATTTCCCTTAGACCGGCGGTCGAGGCGGTGCGCGAGTTCAAGATTCAGACCAACCTCTACAGCGCAGACGTAGGGCGTAACTCGGGCGCCGTAGTGGATGTCATCTCCAAATCCGGAACCAATCAATTGCACGGCAGCCTGTTCGAGTTTCTTCGTAACTCGGATGTAGATGCGCGCACCTACTTCAATAAGAAGGGCACAAATTTTCCCGCCTTCCGTTTGAATCAATTTGGTGGGTCCCTCGGCGGCCCGGTGGTTATTCCCAAGGTCTATCACGGCAAAGATAAGACATTTTTTTTTGTGGACTATGAAGGCTTCCGCAATAGCGTGCAAATCTTCGAGCTGGGCAACATACCAACGGCGCGCATGCGGACCGGCGATTTCGGTGAACTGCTGCCAAATACAATCATCTACGATCCGTTGACCACCATTCCGAATCCCAGTAAACCCGGGGCTTTCCTGCGCACA
This sequence comes from uncultured Acidobacteriaceae bacterium, assembly GCA_963750415.1. Lineage (GTDB taxonomy): Bacteria > Acidobacteriota > Terriglobia > Terriglobales > Acidobacteriaceae > PALSA-350. Next base: position 87,643 of record CAVVQX010000010.1, on the reverse strand, counting down.
CCGTTCGCAAACAACATCATTCCTTCTTCCCGCTGGGATCCGATTTCCGTGAGGATGATTAACGCATACCCCACCCCAACCAGCAGCGCTCGAATCAACAACTACTCCGCCGCCCGTATTCAGGTACAGAACCACGACCAGGGAGATATTCGGGTGGACGAACAAATTACGGCAAGGGATTCCGTTTTTGCTCGTTGGTCGATTGATAACACGGCGACGACGGTACCCAGCACCTACGCGCCAACCACGATTCCGGGAATCAGCGAGCCGGTGAGTCTGAGCGATGAAGCGTCCTTCGCTGGAACTTCGTCCCAGCCGACACAACATGTCGCGACTAGCTACGTACGCATCTTTTCTCCTTCCATCGTCAACGACTTCCGGGTGGGCTTCAACCGCTATCGGCTGGATTACGTACCAATTAATTTTGCCCCCGGGGCGGGACTCGGCAATCAGTTAGGGGTTCCGAATTCGAACGTTACTCCGCGCGAACAAAACCTGCCGATTTTTTCGCCTTCGACGTATCTTGGAGTTGGTCAGACCCGTTCGCTTCCGTTGTATCGCAGGGAGAACACATTTCAGGAGTTGGACAACCTGACCTGGACGAAAGGTTTGCACACGTTCAAGATTGGTGCCGACTTCCGGCGCCGGCAGTTGACGATTTACCAGACCAATCAGGGCAACGGCCGGTTCAATTTCTCACCTGCATTTACCGATTCGCGGAATCCGGCCGGCAAAGGGGGCGATTCCGTGGCAAGCTTCCTGCTTGGCTATCCAACCCTCGATGCCCACGACTACACCTATGAATTCCCGGGAATACGGCTCAATGAGTTCGGTATGTACTTTGCCGACGACTTTCGAGTCACCAAAAAGCTCACGATTAATTATGGCCTGCGCTGGGACTACTTCAGCCCGCCCGACGAAGCGTTCAACCGCTGGTCAAATTTCTCCCCGGCTACGGGTGCGTATCTTGTCGCAGGCGTAAACGGGGTAAATCAGAACGCCGGCGTACTCAAGTATTGGCCGAATTTCGGACCCCGCCTCGGCTTTGCTTACCAGGTCGCGGCGCATACGGTCTTTCGCGGCGGTGTAGGGCTCTTCTACAACGCATCGGGCAGCGAATCGGGGAACATGCGGCTCGCGCGTAATCTCCCTTTCGGATTGACCTTGCAAACCACACCCGGAGATGTCACCGTGGGCCCGACGGTAAGCCAGGGCTTTCCTCCCCTGCAGCCAATCATTATTCCCCCGGTGCCGAACGGAACGGCTACTGCGGTCGCTCCCAACTTTCGTCCATCGTACGCCGAGCAGTTTAACGGCGTAGTGGAACACGAGATCGTCCCCTTTGAAATGGTTTTGAAATTTGCTGGAGTCGGTAACCTTGGCCGCCACCTGCAAGACGTCTGGAACGCCAACCAGGCGATCCCCGGGTCCACCTCAACCGTGTCGCGCCGTCCGCTCTACCAGATCGACCCGCTGCAAAGCGATGTGAATAACTATATTTCGGACGGCTTTGCAGAGTATTTTGCATTTCAGTTTACTGCCGACAAACACTTGAGCCACGGGGTCAGCGCTCTGCTCGGATATACGTACTCTCATGCCATCGACGATGTACCGCTGGAATTCGGTGGCGGTGATGCCGGACCGAATCCCCAGGATCCGCGCTTCCCGCACGAGGTGAGCAACTCGATTATCGACCAACGCCATCGTCTAACGCTGAGCTATCTATGGGCGCTGCCTTTCGGAAAAGGTCAAAAGTTCCTCAATGGCGGCGGAGTGTCGGACTGGGTTCTGGGCGGGTGGCAGATGAATGGCATTCTGTTCACGCAGAGCGGCCTTTGGTTCTCTCCGGTTCTGCAGACAAGCACCACCAACACGGGCACAGGAAGTCGTCCCAACATCATTGGCCCCGTCAGCTACCCTAAAACGCTTTTGCATTGGTTCAGCCCCTCGGCATTCGCCACTCCGGCACAGTACACCTACGGCAATGCTGGACGGAATTCGCTCGTTGGGCCGGGCCGGACGAACTTTGATACTTCGATCTTCAAGAACTTTCCCGTCCGCGAAGGAATGTTCTTCCAGTTCCGGTTAGAGGCATTCAATGTCTTCAACCATCCGCAGTTTGGATATCCGATCGCGACGATCGGAAACTCACAGGCAGGTCAGATCACATCGATTGTCGGCAATGCTCGCAATATGCAAGCCTCGCTGCGGTTTCAGTTCTAGAAGGTTTGCGAAGAGCCATGCTGAAATTGTGTTGGGCAGCGGAGTGCGATGCAAAAGACGAGGCCTATCTTGTCGGATAACTACGCAATCATGAGGAAACAAGAATCGCAATGACTCTTATCGGACGAATGGTTAATCGCAAACGGGCAGCGGCGTTCCTCGCTCTTTTTGCCGGACTTCTCGCAATCCAGCCCGTAGCCTCCGCCGCCAAACGGGATTTGCGGGTTTATTTCATCGACGTTGAGGGTGGACAATCCACGCTTTTCGTCACTCCAACGGGACAGTCTCTGCTCATCGACACGGGATGGCCGGACAATGAAGGCCGCGACGCAGACCGCATTCTCGCCGCAACCAAGAGCGCCGGCATCAGCAAAATTGATTACGTGTTGCTGACCCACTATCACGACGACCATACGGGCGGCGTGCCCCAGCTGGTCGACCGCATCCCTGTCGGCACATTCATCGACCACGGCCCAAACATCGATACCAAGCCCGGCGGCCCGACGGAGAAAATCTACGCTGCCTATCAGCAGGTACTGGCCACCGGCAAGTCGAAGCATTTGGTCGCGAAGCCCGGCGAGGTGCTACCCATCACCGGCATGAAAGTTACGGTCATCAGCAGCGATGGCAATGTGATCGACCATTCTCTACCCGGCGGGGGCGAGACCAATCAATATTGCAGCACGCCGGAAACCAAGCCTACGGACCGCAGCGAAAATTCCCATTCCCTGGGCGTGCTCATCAATTTTGGAAAACTGAAAATTCTTGATCTCGGCGATCTCACCTGGGACAAGGAAATGATGTTCATGTGCCCGGTCAATCGGATTGGCAGCATCGACATCCTGGTGGTTTCGCATCATGGCCTGAATGCAAGCTCCAGTCATGCATTGATCGATGGCATTCATCCCCGGGTGGCCATCATGAACAACGCAGCAACCAAGGGAGGATCGCCGCAGGTGATCGATGAAGTGCTGAAGGCTCCTGGTCTGGAGACGCTGTGGCAGCTTCATTTTGCGGAGAAAGCGGGCGCGGAGCACAACACGGCCGCGGAATACATCGCCAATCCCCAGGGCACTGATGCGGGAAATTATTTTCTTCTGACCGCGAGTCCCAAGGGCAGCTTCACGTTGTATAACTCGGGAACCAAGCAGACCAAGGATTACGCGGCCAGGTAGGATTTCTCCTGAATCGGCTCTACGCCGTGCGCAGCATCGAACCTGGCGCTTGTTACATTGTGTCAGGAGAGAACTCCCAGGAGCATAAGCCTTGATTGCAGTGGATTGGGGTACCAGCAATTTCCGTGCGTTTAGGGTCAGTGCAGAGGGAGTCGTCTTTGCCAGGAGCTCTTCGCCGCAGGGCATTCTTCGCGTGGGCGAAGGCAATTTCGAAGAAGCCTTACGCGCCGAGGTCGGTGTCTGGCTGGCAGCGGGGGAGAAGCATATCCTGCTCTGCGGCATGATCGGCAGCCGCCAGGGCTGGGTCGAAGCGGAGTATCTTCCTTGCCCGGTCGGGATTGCGGAGCTGGCGGACGCCGTTGTTCCAGTGCCATTTTCCGGGGCGAAAGTACGCTTGGTTCCCGGGGTCATCGGGCCAGACGCCGCGGGAGTGCCGGAGCTGATGCGCGGCGAAGAGACCGCGGCCATGGGCATGTTGGACGCGTGCGCAGGCGCAGGTCTGGTTTGTTTTCCTGGAACTCATTCCAAGTGGATTCAACTGAGCGATCGCAAGATTGTGAGTTTCACTACCTGCATGACGGGCGAGCTTTATGGTGCTCTGCGTAAGTGCACCATCCTGGAACGCACCATGACCAGCAACCCCACCGTCGACAAAACTGCATTTTACAACGGGGTGAATCGCTCCGCGGATTCCGGCGGTCTGCTTCACCATCTTTTCGGCGTGCGCACGCTCCCCTTGATGGGTCAGCTCAAGGAGGAAGTGTCCGCCTCATACCTTTCGGGTTTGCTGATAGGGCATGAGGTGCGTGCGACCATGCCTCGCGGAAGCCACGTTCATCTGGTGGGTGCAGCGCATCTTTGCAGCCTGTATGCACAAGCCATCGAGGCCTGCGGAGGCGTATCAACGATGGAGGATGAGGACGCCGCTGCGCTCGGGCTCGCTGCTGTCGGCAGGAGGCTGCATTGGACGTAAGAGCATGGCTCGAACGCTGTCCCCTGGTTGCCATCTTGCGCGGCGTTCAGCCGGCCGAGGTGGAATCGATTTGCTCCGCACTGGAACGGGCGGGCATCTGCATCGTTGAGGTTCCTCTCAACTCACCCAAGCCGCTTGAGAGCATTTCCATCCTGTCGCAAAGCTTTGGTAGCCGGATGCTGATAGGAGCCGGCACGCTCACCACTCCATCCCAGGTTGGGGAAGTGGCCGCGGCCGGAGGGCAGTTGATCGTCACTCCTCACGCGGACACTGCGATTGTGCGCGCGGCCAAACAGGTGGGCCTTTTTGCCTTTCCTGGGTTTTTCAACCCGACCGAAGCCTTTGCCTTACTGGAAGCCGGAGCGGATGCGATCAAGCTTTTTCCCGCGGAGGTTCTGGGTCCAACCATGCTCAAGGCGCTGCGTGCCGTGCTTCCCAAGTCCGCCATCATCATCCCGGTGGGAGGAGTGGACGCGCAACAAGTTGCTCCGTGGATGGCCGCGGGAGCGCTGGGCCTCGGCGTCGGCTCATCCATTTACAAGCCCGGCGACGACGCCCAAGCTGTCGAAATGAAAGCAAAAGCTCTGGTAGCAGCGGTAGTTGCATACCGGAACGGGTAAACCCATTGCGGAGAACGGTGGCGTGAAGGGTACGGCAGTGGGTACAGGAGGTAGGTCCCTCTTTATTGACAACAAATGACGGGTGCCCCACATCTCGCTCGTTTTTCGCGAGATGTGGGATACCACGGATCTAGACTTTGAGTGTTGATATCAGGCCGAATGCTTTCGGATTGAGCGCAGTGGTATCCCACATCTCGCGAAAAACGAGCGAGATGTGGGGCCCACCCGTCATTTGTTGTCAGGTTTTCGTAGGAGCTCGTACCTTCAGATTTCTAAGCGTGACCAGCGCTTGCCTTTGAATTTAGGTGTTTTCAACAAGGAGATGTCGAGTCATGAAAAGAAGAGCGTTCCTCCGTTCCCTGGCCGCGACCGCGATTGCGAGCGGCGTGCGCACTTTGCCCTCTTATGCGGCGCCTATGCCGAAGATGAAGATTACTCGGGTGCGAGCTTATCTGCCTCCTCATCCCAATCCGCTGTTCAACCAGAGCGACGTAGTCGTCACTGTTGAGACCGACGCGGGTATCACCGGCATCGGTGAGGGCGGCATGAAAGATACTTTGTCGCAATCGGCTGGGCGACTCATCGGCCGCGACCCGCAATACATCGAACGGCTCTGGCAAGATATGAATCGCGCCTTCTTCTACCCCGCAGGCCGGGAGAGAACCGACGCCATCGGCGCACTGGATCTGGCCCTTTGGGACATCAAGGGCAAAGTACAGGGTCTACCCGTCCACCAGCTATTGGGCGGTATGGTGCGCGACCACGTAGAGTGCTACAACACCGCCGGCGTGATCCCGGGAATCACTCGCGAGACGAGCCTCAAAGATCGCGCCCGGCTCACCATAGAAGCCGGCTACCGGGCCTTCCGGTTCGGCGCCTCCGAGGCGCCGGCCAACGGCATCTACAACACCCGGGAGCGCATTAACATCATGCGCGATCAGTGTGCCCAGGTGCGGGAAGGTGTCGGCAAAAATGGCGACTGGTGCATCGATTTCCATCAGCGCTTCGATTTGCCCGATGCAATCCGCGGCTGCAACTCGATCGAGGATCTGGCTCCATTCTTCGTCGAAGACCCGGTGCGGACTGAGGCATTTTCTGAAGACCTTCCGATTCTGCGCAGCAAGGTGAACGTTCCGCTCGCTGCCGGCGAGGAATGGGGGAATCGCTGGGATTTCAATAAACTGGTCGAAAATCACTCCATCGATTTCGTTCGCGCCACGCTGCCCAATGTAGGCGGCATAACAGAGATGATGAAGATTGCCGCAATCTGTGAAACGCACTTTGTTGGCATCGTTCCTCATTTCACCGGTCCCATCGCTACCGCCGCGTTAGTCAACTCCCTGGGAACGTTTTCAGGTCCGCTCCTGATGGAATACAACTACCAGGGCCGCACCTTGGACTACTTGCCCAAGTGCCTGGACTTTAAAGACGGAAAGCTCTATCCCAACGATCGTCCCGGCCTGGGTGTAGAGTTGGACTTGAAGCTGGTCACCCAGATCGCTGAAATTACCGAGCCCGTCACCGCACGCGCACAAACCTACTTCCGGCCGGATGGTTCAATTACTAACTGGTAGGAGTCTCATGAAAACATGCTTGATGGTTGCGATGCTGATACCCTTGGCCGCATTTGCGCAAATGACGGCTCCTCGGGCGCCGCTGGCCGAAAGGATCGGCCACACGGATTTGAGCAAGGTCGAGCCCGCGCATTCTCACGGTAGCGTCGGCTTGAGGAAATGCCAGACTCTCGTTCCCGCCAGCGCCATGGACGTGAACCTGAATTTTGTTTTCCGTTGTCAGATGCAGCCCGGCGGGGGTGTCGCGGAACACTTTCACAACACCGTGGAAGAGATGTTCACCATCCTCGACGGGGAAGCGGAATTTACCATCGATAGTCATACTTCGCGGGTAAAGGGGCCTGCCGGCGCGCCCCAGCGCAGAGGCCACTCGCATGCAATTTACAACCCGACCAACGAGTTGGTCGACTACCTGAACATCAACGTCTCCATGACCAAGGGTCATTATGACGCGTTCAACCTTGGGGATTCGCGGGACAAGGTGGCTGTGAAGGATGACATCCCCCAGTTCATGCTCATGCGGCTGGACAAGACGCTGCTGCAGCCGGTCGCGAATTATCACGGTGGGCAAGGCACGGTACGATACCGGCGAGCGCTCGATCCGGATGTGTTCGAGACCAACTGGGCCTACGTGGATCACCTGCTGATTCCTCCCGGAGCTTCGGAGGGATTGCATTACCACACCGGCGTGGAGGAGATCTATTACGTGATGGATGGCAGCGGTCAGGTGCAAGTGAATGGGGAAACCGCGCCGATTCACAAAGGGGATGGTGTGCCCATCCTGTTCCGCGAGGCACACTCTTTCACCAACAACGGCTCGTCCGACCTGGAGCTTATGATTATCGGTATCTCTGCGGTCAAGGACGCGCTAGACACCGAGCTGGGCGCCCCCCATCGGCCAGGGAGATAATGCTTGGGAATCGGGATCCCGGATTAAGTTGCCGCCTGAAGGTGCCAGGGTGCCTTACCAATGAAACGCAGAACGTGCTTGAAAGCGATGCTGGCCGCGGCGGGTGGAGCGGTGATGTCTGCGGTTGCGAAAGCCCAGGCAAGCGAAGAACACCCCATCCAATTGCACGCCGACTTGGCGGTAGATCCAGCCAAAGAGCAGGAGATGCTGCGTTTTTTTCAGGAAAAATTCCGTCCGGCTGCGGCGCGCCAGCCTGGGTTTATCGATATGCGCATGTTGAAGCTGAAGTCGGCGTTGCGAGGCGCCCCTCCACCCGGAACCAACTACCAATTCGTCCTCACCTTTTCCACTGAGGCACTGCGTCAGAAATGGATTGCGACCGAGACCCACAAGCAGCTCTGGCCGATACTCGAAGGAACGTTGACTGACAAGAACTATAGCCGCCTGCTGTACGAGGTGTACTGAGGCATGAGTATCGCAGCCGTCGTGTCTACGCGGCGCAACTCGCGGTGGCTGGTGGTCGCGCTCCTCACCCTGGGCGTCATCATTGCCTACACCGACCGTATCAACCTGTCCGCCGCTCTTCCTGCCATTCGAATAAATTTTCCACTTACCGCGCAGGCGTCGGGAATTTTGTTGTCGGCCTTCTTCTGGGCATATACGTTGTTGCAAACTCCTTCCGGGTGGGTGGTCGACCGCTTCGGTCTCAAGTGGACTTACGCCGCCGGGCTGTTTCTATGGAGCGCGGCTTCTGCCGCAACCGCTCTGGCGGGCTCGCTGCACGGCCTGATTACTTTGCGGATTGTGCTCGGTATTGGCGAGGCCATCGCTATCCCTGCCAGCATGCGTTATATCCGGGAAAACTTTGCTGAACGTGAACGCGGTCTGCCCATGGGCATTCTTATGTCCGGGACCAAGTACGGGCCGGCTATCGGTGCGCCGATTACTACCTATCTCGTTCTCGGTTTCGGGTGGAGATGGATGTTCGTGCTCAACGGGGCGCTCGGGATTCTCTGGCTGCTTCCGTGGCTATTCCTGGTAAGAGACGATCGCCGGGGCGCGCTGGAGCCGGAGGGGGGAAGCGAATCGGTTTCCTGGGGCGCCATTTTTGGCACGCCGGTTATCTGGGGCACCTGCCTCGCGACCTTCTGCTACATGTACTTTGTCTACTTCTGCATGACGTGGATGCCAACCTACTTTAAAGAGAGATTTGGTTTTTCGTTGACCGCTTCGAGTTGGTATACCTTCCTGTCATTTGCAGGAACGGGGACCATCGCAATCCTGGCGGGCTGGGTGGCCGATCGGCTCATCGCTCGCGGGCGTAATCCGGTTACCGTGCGAAAAGCGTTCACCATAGCCGGTTTCGTGCTGGCGTTCAGCGCGGCCTTCGGAGCCTTCTCGCACTCCACCGCGATAACCCTGTTCCTGGCAGTGTTTTCGCTGAGCGGGCTCGGCCTGGCTACCGCGAACTATTGGGCGCTGACCCAGACGTTGACCCCACGTTCCACCTCCGCCCGCGTGGCCGGCATTCAGAACACGGCTGCAAATATCGCGGGCATCGCCGCCCCATGGATCACCGGCTTGCTAATACAAAAAACCGGAAACTTCAACGCGCCGCTCGTCGCAGTTGGTTTCTGGCTCCTGGTGGGCATCAGTTGCTATCTCTTCTTAGTCCGGGAGAGATATGCATTGCGCTAGCCGCGTTTTGTCCATATCAGTTCTGAGTATCTGCCTCACGGCCTCTGCGCAAACCGGCGCTACTGGCGGAGAGTGGCGTACCTATGGCGGCGACCTGGGCAATACACGTTATTCGGCTCTCGATCAGATCAACGCTTCCAACTTCAACCAGCTGCAAATCGCGTGGCGCTTAAGAACCGAAAACTTCGGACCCGAACCCGAATACAAATTTGAGGCGACACCGTTGATGGCCAACGGCGTCCTCTATACAACTGCTGGATCGCGCCGCGCCGTGGTTGCGCTTGATCCAGCAACGGGCGAAGTGCTGTGGATGCACGCGGAGCACGAAGGCACACGCGCCATGGTTGCCCCGCGGCGGCTCTCTGGCCACGGCCTGGCCTACTGGACCGACGGCAACTCAGAGCGAATTCTCTACGTGACGCCAGGCTACCGGCTGATCGCGCTCGACGCCAGGACCGGCACACCAATATCCACATTCGGAAAGGAAGGGGTAGTCGATCTAAAGTTGAATGACGACCAGGAGATGGACCTGGTGAATGCCGATATTGGGCTGCATTCCACGCCTATCGTTGCCGGCAACACGGTCATCGTCGGCGCTGCTCATCGATCCGGCCAAGAGCCCAGAAGCAAAAGCAATGTCAAGGGCTACGTGCGCGGCTTCGATGTGAAGACAGGCAAGCGCCTCTGGATATTCCACACCATACCGCGGCCGGACGAATTCGGTTACAACACGTGGGAGAAGGGTTCTGCTGAGTACACCGGAAACACCGGGGTCTGGGCTCAGATCAGCGTAGATGAAGACCTGGGCATGGTCTATCTGCCGGTTGAGTCACCCACACAGGATTCCTACGGAGGCGATCGCCCCGGAAACGCCTTGTTCGCGGAAAGCCTGGTCGCTCTCGATCTAAAGACCGGTCAGCGCAAATGGCATTACCAGTTGGTTCATCATGGAGTATGGGACTTTGATATTCCATGCGCTCCGGTCCTGGTTGATATCACGGTTAACGGCAAACCGGTCAAAGCTCTGGCGCAGGCCACCAAGCAATCCATTCTCTATGTCTTGAATCGTGTGACCGGCGAACCGGTCTGGCCCATCGTGGAGCATCCCGTGCCGCAAGGCGACGTGCCCGATGAATGGTACTCACCCACGCAACCAATTCCCACCAAGCCGCCGTTCTATGACAGAAACGGATTTACCACCGACGAACTCATCGATTTCACTCCCGAGCTAAGAGCCGAGGCGCTCAAGCTGGTTTCCAAATACAAGCTGGGCCCTGTCTTTACCCCGCCGGTGGTCAGCAAACCCGGCGGACCGCTGGGCACGTTAATAATTGGATATCCCAACGGAGGAACGAATTGGGCCGGTGGATCGTATGATCCGCAAACTCATATTTATTACGTCTTCTCCCAGGGAGTCGCGGGTAGCCTGGGGTTAGTTCCACCGGATGATGCGAGCTCAGACGTGAAGTATTTTGTCGGTACAGTCCATACTCATGAGCGCGCATTCCATCGCCTGACCATTCAAGGGCTGCCGCTGGTGAGACCGCCCTACGGCCAGATCACCGCCATCAATCTGGATACTGGTGAAATCCTATGGCAGATCACGCACGGCGAGACGCCGGATGAGATTCGTAACAGTCCACTGCTCAAGGGCCTGAAGATCCCTCGCACCGGGCGGCCGGGAGTGATCGGCGTGCTGACCACCAAGACCCTCGTCATTGCGGGAGAGGGCGGAGTCTTTACCAACGCTGCGGGCGAGAAGGGAGCTCTCCTGCGGGCCTACAACAAAGCCAACGGCAAAGACGCAGGAGCCGTTTATATGCCCTCGGGACAAACCGGTTCGCCGATGACCTACATGCTCAACGGGAGGCAATACATCGTAGTCGCCATTGGAGGTCCAGGCTATCCGGGAGAACTACTGGCATACACCTTACCGCGATAGCCGATGTGACAAAAGAAAGAGTCATCCCGACCGGAGTATTCATGGACCCTTGGCCTGGCCTGTGGCCCACCCAAGGTGATGAAAAACGCCTTCTCTCCGGCGACCGCTCTCCATGGAAGCGTTGCCCTCCCCTTTGTCATCCCGACCGAAGCGAAGCGTAGCGGAGGGATCTGCAGTTCTACGGACCTTTCGTGGAAATGTTTTTCGACAGAGAGTAGCGAAGTGGACTGACCTGCTATTTCTTCTCAGATCAAGGAAAGACTTTGCTCAATCAAATGCTTGGTGTCGACGAAGGGGTCCACGTCGGAATCAGACTCCATCGAGTAATAGCCTCGATACCCCGAAGCTTTGGCGATGCCGAACAACTCGGCCAACGAAGCAGTCTTCCGCTCTCCGTGAACGTCTTCGGCGTCTTTGACATGAGCAATGTTCCACGCATGCGCGAACATGTCTTTCACCGCTTGCGCATTGAAGCGTTCATCGCCACCCATAAGCCCATTGCCAAAATCCGGAAGCGCCCGCAAATACGGAGTATGAGCCAACTCAATGGCCGAGATGGTTCGCGCGGCAGAAGCAGAAACAGGGTTGTCATTCTCCAGGTTCACCACCACGTTGCGGGTGGCTGCGTAGTCGAGCGTCGGCTTAAGGGCCCGCACCGCCCGGGCGAGATCAGAGGTATCGGAGCACTTCGGGATCCAGACGCGAATACTGGGCGACCCAAGCATCACCGCCACATCGATCCAGTGGCGGTAGCGCGCATTCCCCGCATCGCGCTTGGCTTCATCATCGCTGCACAGCTCCACCCGCTCGTCGACCGGGATGTTCACCGTGCGCACGCCGGCAGCGTCGAAGGCCGCACGCAGCTTCCGTATCTCGCTGGGTTCTGTAGAAGTAAAGTGGGCATTCAGTGGCTCAATCCCATGAACGCCAAATTCGGTTGGGATAGAACGCGCGAAGGAGGCCAGATCCATACCCAGCTTTTTCGGATCGCGGTCGTGATTTTCCGGCGCAATGATCGTCGCCCGGAAAGGATAAGTTGCTACGGCAATCCGGGCACGCGGACCAACCGGAAAAGTCGCCTGCGGCGCCTTTGCGAAGGCGGCAGTCGCCGAGCAAACAAGCGCTCCCTTGATGACGCTACGGCGTGTGAATGGCTGCATCGTTGACCTGCCAATTTGATCGTTGTTTATTTGGATGTTAGAAAACCCGACTCTGAGGCGGTGACCTCAGTGACAAAACGAAAATCGCCGGGAGTGATGTCGCGCCATAGCGCGAGCCGGTACGCAGCCGCTTGCAGCGGAACAATTTCGAACAGTGGTGCAAGCTCGGGCGCAATCTTCGGCCAGGGAACCAGCGATGGCGCGTGCTCGCGGGTTTCACCCACATCCGCCGCGGGTCCGATCCAACGGACTCTCGCCCCTGCAGAAAACAGATCGTCGGCCAACGCGCGGTCGAGGGCTTGCGTTGGCGGCGGTGTACCGAAAACCACCGCCCGAAAATCATCTGAGAGAATCTCAGCCGGCCCGTGGCGGAACTGCCCTGACGACATACCGACTGCTGCCGTCTTCGCCGTTTCGTGCAGCAGCAGCGCACCTTCGCAGACGGAGCCCAGCGCTGGTCCGCGGCCCAGCAGGTAAAGCGGACTGCCCATGAGCCAATCCTGCCAACGCTCGCTCTCGCGCAGGCATTCGTCGATATAGGTGGAAAGTGCCGGCAGTGCGGCCCCACATGCCTCGCTGAGCTTCACGCTTTCGCCGGCCAGCACTTCCTCTGCCAGCAGCAGAAGGGTGAGCACGGTGCCGGTATAGGTTTGGACTGCGATGATCTTGTCCGCCTGGGAGCCGATGGGCAAAGTCACGTTGGCGAGCTCCTCCAGCCTGGAGCCCGGCACATTGGTGACGCCGATGACGGTCATTCCGGCCTCAAGCATTTTTTCCGCAAGCAGAACGGGTTCGATTGATCCCCCGGAACGCGAAACCACGACGCCCACATCTCCCGCCCGCAAAGAAGCACTGCCGTAATGCAGCAGCTCGGCGCTCTCCATCGCCTGTGCCGGATATCCCTGCTCGCTCAAGCGGCTTACCGCCGCCAGGCTCGCAAACAATGACCCGCCCATGCCAGTAAAGATCACTCGTCCTCGCGCATTGCGTATAGGCTCTGCACACGTGCGCAGCTTTGCGTGTTGATCGCCCTGGTGAAGCGACAACAATCCGCGATGCGACGCGGGCTGCGCCAGGATGTTGTCCATCATGGGTATGCGGCTCATGCTTTCTTCCTGCTTAGCCACTCATCGACGGGCCGTTCTGCCGTCGGCGTGTAGGGTAAGGTCACCTTATGTCCCAGGCCGGCCGATGCATAACCCGCATAGATAGCCCCTAACACAACCTTGCCGTCTTCCCCCGTGACCAGCGGGGCTTCGAGGCCCCTAATCGCGCGCGCGAAGTGTCGCATCTCCTGGGGGAACCCGTAATTCCACAGCTCTTGAAAAACCGGCCAGCTCCAGCCCTTGGTCGTCGGGGCCTTTTCAACGGCATACCCGAAGCCGTATTCACTGTAAGTCGGCAGCGCGTTGCCCATTTGCAGATTGGCGATCGTAAGCCCGCCTTCGCCGTAGACCTCGATGCGGTCATCCATGCCGCCCCGGCGGGCCCAGCTATTTTCGATAACACTGAAGGCCTTGCCTTCAAATTCGATGATGCTCACAGCTTCGTCATCGAGTTGTGTCTTGTCACCGTGGACGTAAGTGCCCAGGTGAGTGTACACACTCAGGATTCTGGGCCGCCCGAGAAACCAGTACGCGAAGCCAATCCCGTGGGCGCCAAGGTCGAACAGGGCCCCGCCCCCTGCCCGCTTCACATCCCAAAACCATTCCGCATGTGGGCCGAAATGCTTCTCACTTTGCTTGATGAGATGGACCTTGCCGAAGGCGCCGGAGTCTGCCATTTCTTTCGCCTTGACGTATTTCGGGGTAAAGAAGAGCGACTCAGCATAAAGCAGCAGCACCCCATTGGCTCGGCACGCCTCGATCATCCGGTCGGCCTCGTCTAGCGTGACGCAGAGCGGCTTCTCGCAAATCACGTGCTTGCCCGCCTCCGCCATGGCGACAGCCATCTCGCAGTGCAGGGCGTTGGGTGCGGTGATGCTGACCGCCTCGATCTGACGATCGTTGGCCAGTTGCCGGTAATCGCTGTAAACCGCCGGGATCTTATAACGGTCGGCTAGACCCTGTGCATGGGCTGACGTGGGGGAAGCCACCGCCACTACGGACATATCGTCCTCGATCATGCTGATCGCGGCCGCGTGACAATCTGCCTGGAATTGCGAGCCGATGATGCCGACACACACTGGACCGTTTTTCATGATTTCCTCGCTTGCAGTTCGTTCGCTTAAGCATACAAGGCAACTGCGGCTTGAATTGGTTATCGAGCCCCAATCAACTATGGTAGGATTTGCCGTTTTTTACCGCCCGCGAAAAAGTGCGAAGCTAAGCGTCCCACGTGCCCAACCCGGGCGTGGTGTCTCCACATCCCAGAGGGTGACGTTAAATCCAATCGGGCCTGTTGTCGAACCAACGACGTCTGATCCCTTCCGTTGCCTGTAGTGCAGAGGATCAGGCAAAATTGCAGAGTACGCCGCAAGAGCTCTCTTCGGGTAATGTTCTCACCGCAGACGGGCCGCTTCGGGAGACCCTTTGGATACCCCCGCGTATCGACGTTTGCTCGTCCGCCTTCTCGCACTGCCCATCATTGCCCTGGCCTTGCTTGCGTTGATTACGGCGTATGGATTCCGCCAGGCCCAACAGGGTGCTCGACGGGTTGACCGGGCTGATCGGGTAATTGCGCACGCCAACAACCTGGTCAAACTGATGGTCGATGAAGAAACGGGACTGCGCGGATATTTGCTGACCGGCGACCGGCTCTTTCTTGAGCCCTACCATAAGGCTACAACAGACCTGGATCCTGAGTTCGCAACCCTTTTCAGCCTGACAAGGGGCTATCCTGAACAAACCGCCCGCCTGCAGCGCATGCAAACGGCGTCTCGCGCATGGCAGCAGTTTGCTCGCGAAACCATTGCGTTTCCCATCCCTGCTTCTGACTTGAAGGCCCAGCTGTTTGAGCGCAAGCAGCAAATGGACGCTCTGCGTGCTTCCGCCGACGATTTCCTTTCCGCTGAGACAAGCATCCGCGCTAGCCGGTCATTCACCTCTCTGCGGGTCGATAACCTCACCTTCTATGGGCTCATAGGGCTGGCCGCGATTGTCGGCGTTTTGCTTTCCTGGGAAATTAGCCGGCTCTTCCGCAAACTCGCTGCTACTTACAATCTGCAAATGAAAGAAGTGCAGCGTCGGGGAGACGAGTCCTACACCCGCGAGCAATGGCTGAACACCACCCTGCGCAGCATTGGGGATGCGGTGATCGCTTGCGACCCCCACGGCAAGGTAGTGTTCATGAATGGAATCGCCGAGCAGCTAACGGGATGGAAGGAGACGGAGGCAGACGGTGTCCTTCTCTCCAAGATTTTTGTCATTTATAACCAGCGCACGCACGCCGTGGTGGAGAACCCGGTGGAAGTTGTGCGGAGGTCCGGCAAGATAGTGGGGCTTGCCAACCATACCGTTCTGGTCGGTAAAGGCGGGAACGAATTCCAGATCGATGATAGCGCCGCGCCCATCCTTAATAAGGAAGGGCGCATGATCGGCATCGTCCTGGTGTTCCGCGACATCACCGAACGATATGCCTCTGAGCGGGCGCTGATACGTGCGGAAAAACTGGCATCGGCCGGGCGGCTGGCGGCAGCCATCGCCCATGAGGTCAATAATCCCCTGGAAGGCCTGGTCAACCTCATCTATCTGGCGCGGAGTGAGGAGGATATCGGAAGCGTTCGGCGCCACCTCCTGGAAGCCGACCGTGAGTTGCAAAGAATTGCCCACATCACCCGCCAATCCCTGGGCTTTTATCGCGAGAATTCCGCGGCTAGTCTTTTCCGTCCGGATGTTGTTGTCCGTGAAGTCTTCGACTTTTACTCCTTCCGTGCAACCCAGGCGCACGTCAGCCTGCACGTGAACATCAAAACGGAGCAGAAGGCCTGGGGAAACTCTGGAGAATTCCGCCAGGTAATTTCTAATCTGCTTGCCAACAGCCTCGATGCTTGCGGGTCTGGCGCCGCCATCTGCGTTAGGGTAAGGGCTGCCTGCAGTCCACGCGATCCTGCCTTGAAGGGAACGCGCGTGGTGGTAGCTGACACAGGCTGTGGCATTGCCCCGGAGAACCTCCATCGTATCTTCGAACCCTTTTTCACCACCAAAAAGGACACCGGTACCGGCTTGGGCTTGTGGGTTTCTCGCGAGCTCATCGAGAAGCATGGAGGCCATCTCAGCGTGCGCTCCAGTGCTGCAGGCCGTCGCACTGGAACGGTCTTTTCGCTGTTTCTGCCTGGGTCTATCGAAAGAGAGCTTGAAGTAACCAGATTTTAATGTGGAGACCGCAAGCGCCAAGACTAGTATGGCGCAAGGCTTGGCCCAAGGAGAACAAATGACGACGACGCCAGAGGCTGTCTTCCAATACGAAATTCAAAAATCGGGGGATGAAAGCACAGGCCCAGTCACCACCTTCATTTGCCACGGCAAGGTGGTGAACGAAACCTCGGGTCAACTAAAGGAAGTCGTTAAGCCCCTCATCCCCGAGGGCGGCCGCATCGTGCTCGACCTGACCGACGTGAACTACATGGATAGCATGGGTCTGGGAGCCCTGGTGGGACTAAAGGTGTCAGCCCTGAGAGAAGGCTATTGCAGGCTGGAATTGGTGAACCTGTCGCCCCGGGTAAAGGAATTGCTTCGCCTTAGCAACCTGACGCAGTTGTTCTCGTCGTAAGCCCCCTCTTTTAAAGCGGCAGCCCTTCGGAGCTGCCTCTTTTCTTGCGCCCTTGTCCGCTCCGGTAACTTGGCGCGATAACCTCTCAGGCAATAACGAATACTGCTTTAGCCCTCAGCACGCGGGTTACTTCACCACATAATTCCCTCGCCAACCAGCGCAAGCTTCGACCTAAGTACCTCGAAAGTACCGTTTTCGGGAGCTGCCGCCTTGCGTATTTTCAAGCTGTCACTACGGCGAGCATCGCGCTTTCCGAGCCCCAGTCTTCCCAGCTAAGTCCGGTCAAGTGCGGAGCGCAGTATGTGGACAGCAAACTCATCAGCCAAAGGGGGGAGCCGGGCTGCTGCTCTGTGCCTGGCGATGGTCAGTCTAAGTATTGCCGGTTGCGGCTTTAGCCTGAATGAAGCTGCGATCATAAAAATGTCGGCAATCCAGGGCACCGGCAATAACCTGCGTGTGACCCAGACCATGCAGTTTAAAACCGAGGCGCCGGTTACCTGGTCAGTGAATGGTATCCTCGGTGGCAACGCCGACGTTGGCACCATTTCTGGCACCGGCCTGTACACCGCGCCAGCAATCGTACCGTTACCAAATAATCAGGTAACGATCGAAAGCTCCGCCAACATCTACCCTTCGTCCAAGGGCAGCTATGGCGTTTCTGTTCTGAATCCAATTCCCATCGTAACCACGATCACGCCGGGATCATTTTCCGAGGGGATGGCGCAGATCGTGGTGAACGGATCGGCGTTTGTCTATGGCGCGCAGATTCTGTGGAATGGCGTAGCGGTTCCCACCACCTATATATCCGGTACTCAACTGGTAGCCATCATCACCGAAAATACACCGGGCACTTATCCGGTGGCCGTGGTGAACCCCGATCCTGGTTCGGCGTCTTCCAAGAGCATCAACGCGCTGGTTCAGCCAGGCCAGGTAGTCATCCAGTTGCAGCCATCGGAGACCAGTGTTCGGGTCAACAACACCATCACCATTACTCCCACCGTAACCGGCTCGCAGGATACCGCACTCAACTGGACCGTCAACGGTATACCCGGAGGCAACGCCCAGATCGGTACCATCAGCGCGAAAGGCGTCTACACAGCGCCCGCGGTGGTACCCAATCCAAACCTGGTGGTGGTGCAAGCCACCAGCGTGGACAATCCCAATTCCGTCACGATTGTGAATGTCCAGGTTCTCAACCCCGTCCCCATTTTGCTGAATGCTGCACCCTCTACAGTCAATATCGGTTCGACCTCGGTAGTGTTGTCGGGTGGAAGTTTCATCAACGGCGCCACAGTGCTCGAGAACGGGTCGCCAATACCGACACAGTTCAATTCGTCTACCCAGTTGACCGCGACCGTCGACCCCACCGTTGCCGGTCCTTTTGATCTGCAGGTTCTCAATCCCGATCCCGGAGGGGCTGTTTCCGCCGATGTGGTGGAGCAGGTACCGGGCACCCCGCCGACACCGCTGGTTCTGCCCCAGGACGCCTCGCGCTTCCTGATGCAGGCAACATTCGGCGGCTCCGAGGCGGACATCAATCATCTCTCGGCCATCGGTTACGACGCGTGGTTCACCGAGCAATTTGCCACTCCTAATACCCTGCACGAGCCCTACGCCGAGCGGGCGATCATGCTCAACACCCAGCCCGCATGCGCGGCCACCGACGCCACCTGTAATCAGAAGCTGTTTCTCGAGACCTACGGCGATCAATATTTCGAGCAGCCTTTTTGGAGCAGCGCCCTTACCGGCAAAGACGCATTGCGTAAGCGAGTGCAGTTCGCGCTCAGTGAACTCTTCGTGATCTCAAGCCAGGATGCGATTGTGGGACAGATGCCGCGCGGCGTTGCCAACTACTACGACATGCTGGGCAATGATGCCTTCACCAACTACCGGCAGTTACTGCAGGATGTGACACTCAGCCCGATGATGGGCATCTACCTATCAATTTTGGCCAATGACAAGGGCGACGCTACACGCGATCCGGACGAGAACTATGCGCGTGAGGTGATGCAGCTGTTAACTATCGGCCTCAATCAGCTCAACCCCGACGGAACGCCCCAACTGGATGGCAGCGGAAACCCGATTCCTACTTACGGCCTGAATGATGTAGTGGGCATGGCCAAGGTGTTTACCGGGTTTAGCTGGAATATGAACGGCAACACCAGCGAACAGGCATGGTCAGGCTACGGCGCTGCGTATGCCGGCCCCGGCTTCGGCCAGGACCTACTGCCTCTGACTGCCTATCCCAATCATCACTCCACCGATGAAAAGGAATTTCTGGGTGTAACCATACCCGCAGGTTCGTCAGACCCCAACGGCGACCTGAAGTTCGCGCTCGATACATTGTTTAATCACCCCAACACGCCGGCCTTTGTTTCCAAGCAGCTGATCCAGCACCTGGTCACCAGCAATCCCAGCCCCGCCTATCTCGAGCGAGTGGCGGCGGTCTTCAAGGATAACGGGCAGGGAACACGCGGAGATATGAAGGCAGTGATCACCGCCATCCTGATGGATGACGAAGCCCGCAATACAAATTCCCCCACATTCACCAGTCCTAACTATGGCAAGGTGCAGGAACCGTTGGTGCGCTTTGCCCACATGGCCCGCGCTTTCACTGCGGAATCACGCAGCGGCGCTTTCGATGCCGGCAGCACGGAAGATCCGGCATACGGCTTCGCCGAGATGGCCTCGCGTGCGCCCAGCATCTTCAACTGGTTCGCTCCTGGCTATGTGCCCGCGGGCACCAGCATCGAGCAGGCTGGACTGACGGCGCCAGAGATGGAGATCACCGATGTGACCACGGTGATCGGCTATCTCAACAGCATGCAAGCCGCGCTCTCTGGCGGCTACGGTAACAACGGCGATCTTTATATGACGCTGGCTACGGAAACGGCGCTGGCCAACAACCCGGATCAATTGCTGGATCGCGTGAATCTGCTTCTGCTCGCGGGCAATATGTCGTCCACCCTGCGCAGCCAGATTCTGGGTGCGGTGAACGCCATCACTGTCCCTGCTGGAGGCGATGCCACCGCGATCAACAGCGCGCTTTTGGCGCGTGCACAAACCGCCATTTTTCTAACCGTCGCTTCGTCTGAGTACACGGCCCAGCATTGACCAAGAAGCAATTGAGGAGTTCACCGACCATGCGGAAGATCGACCATTCCCGGCGCCAGTTCATGAAGACGGCCTCTTACGCGGCAATGGCCGGTGTGACGGCAACTCCGCTGCTGCATAGCATGCGCGCCCTTGCGGCGATGACATCGCACGCTGCGGCCGCGCCCACTGACTACCGCGCCATCGTGTGTGTGTATCTCCAGGGCGGTAATGATGGCCATGGCACCCTGATCGCCACCGACCCCGATTCCTTCGCAGCCTTTACCCAGGCACGCAGCGGCGCCCAGGGACTGGCCTATTCGATGAGTGACCTGCTGCCGATAGTGCCGGCGACTGCGCAGTCTGGCCGCACCTTTGCCCTCAACCCCTACCTCGGTGGCATACAAAATCTCTTCAACGCCGGCCGCTGTGCGCTGGTGGCCAACACCGGAACCCTGATCGCCCCGGTGACCAAGGACCAGTGGACCAAGGGTACGGCGACTCTGCCCAGATCGCTGTTCTCACATTTCGATCAGACCAATGCATGGGAGTCGGTTGCCGCCGATGGCGCCAACCGTGGATGGGGAGGCCGCATGGCCGACCTGTTCGAAAGCATGAATTCCAATGCTTCCTTTACCTGCATCAGCACCAGCGGGACCAGCCTTTTTCTCTCCGGGCAGACAGCATTTCAGCTGCGCGTGAGCTCGGCCGGTGCTCTGCAGGCGGACGGGCTGGCGAATCCTCTTTTTGGTTCCGCGCAAGGAACGGCCGCGCTGCAGTCCATCATCAGCGCCGACGATACCAATCTCTTTGCGAAAGAGTATGCGGTCATCGTTCGCCGATCACTGGAAGCGCAGGCAGCGCTTGCTTCCGCGATGGCGCCAGCCGGGCCAACCGGCGTGCCCAACCCCACGCAATATCTCGACCCAGCAACGGGCAAGCTTACGGATAACGCCCTTGCCAGTTCGCTGCAGACCGTCGCCCGCGTCATTGCCGGCCGCACCGCGCTGGGGGTAAGCCGCCAAGTCTTTTTTGTGCAGCTGGGCGGTTTCGACACGCACGATACACAGGCCAAGCGTCATTCGACGCTACTGAGCCAGCTCGGCGCTGCGTTCGAATACTTCGATCAACTTATGGTCACCGCCGGCCTGAGCAGCCAGGTGACGCTCTTCACGGCGTCAGATTTCGGCCGCACGCTCACCGCCAACAGCGATGGCACCGATCATGGTTGGGGCAGCCACCACATCGTTGCCGGGGGAGGCGTTGCCGGGCAGAATATATACGGCGAGTATCCAGTCGTGGGCGCCAACCAGGCCAATGACGTGGGTGCGGGCCGGCTGATCCCCACTACGGCCGTCGAGCAGTACGGCGGAACACTGGGAAGATGGATGGGCCTTTCTGACAGCCAGGTCCACGAAGTCTTTCCTAACTTCGGCAACTTCGGCAGTAATCCGTACCTGGGACTGATGGGCTAGCCCAGCAGGCTGTCCTGACCACCACTGCTGGGTGCCGGGTGCCCCACATCTCGCTCGTTTTTTGCGAGATGTGGGATACCACTGTCATCTCTTTGCGACTCTTCAGCATCGATTCGACGGGCGAAAGGTGAGCGGTGGAGGCTCGTGGTATCCCACATCTCGCAAAAAACGAGCGAGATGTGGGGCACCCAGCATATGCTTAGAAATAAAGAGTGGCTTAATTCGGCTTGGCGTCTGGATAGACGTTCTTCAGCACTCTTCGATCCGCTTCCTTCCGGACTTCTGCCGCGCTAATGGCGTCTGTCGGCGGAGCAACGATCTCGAAGTTTCCAAACTCGTCTTTGCCGCGCACCAGTTGCACAATCTGGCGCTCACTTCCTTGCTGCACCACCTCGGGCGCGATATAGCGGACGGCAATGCCGATGCGCGCGTAGTTGGAGCGGTTTGCCTGCGAACCGTGCGCGATTCCGATGTGATGCAATGACATTTCGCCAGGCGCTAGCTGCAAGGCGACCGCCTTCGATTCGTCCACATCGAACTCGATCTCCTGGCCGCGCGACAACGCGTTGTCGAGGGCGAACGTCTCCCGCTGCGGGAGCTGCGTCTTCTGGGTTCCTGGCATCACTTGCATGCAGCCGCTCTCCAGCGTGCTGGGCGAGAGCGCTATCCATGCGGTTGTGACTTTGGGCGGTTGCAATCCCCAGTACGCTCCGTCCTGGTGCCAGGAGATGAAGGCGGCATCACCGGGAAACTTGACAAACCAGTCGGACCCCCAGACCAGCAGGTTGGGGCCGATGGCGCCTTCGACCGCGTCGAGGACCTTGGGATGAGAGACGATCTGATAGACCCAGGGGAGCGAAAGATGGGTGAGGCCATAAACGGCGCGCCGCTCGCGGGGAATCAACTTGCTCAGGCGATCTCGGTTCTGATCGGTGTAGTCGTCGAATTGCCGGCGAAACTCCGCCGTCTCGTTGTCACTGAGAACCTGAAGCGGATAGAGATATCCGTTCGCTTCGTAGAATTGCCGCTGCTCCTGGCTCAGACTCATGGCCAATCATCCTCCTTATGCCAGAAAAGGTTCAATCAACCGGGCCAGCTCGTCCGGCTCGGCCAGAAATGCGTCGTGGCCGTGGGAGGAAATCAACTCCCGGTGCCGGCAACGGACGCCGGCCTTCACTATCCGGACGGCGAGGGCCGCTATTTCAGGCGATGGAAACAGCCAGTCCGACGAGATACCCACCAGCATAACTTCAGCCTGGATGCGGCGGAAAGCAGCGTCCGGGGATGGGTATCCGCGTGTGGGGTCGAAGGTATCCATGGTCCGGGTAATCGCGAGGTAGGCGTTGGCGTCAAAGCGCTCGACGAACCGTTCGCCTTGATAGTCGAGGTATCCGGCAACGTCGAATCGTTCACCCGTCAGCCCGTGGCCACGCTCATGCAACGAAGCCCAGGGATCCTCTCCACTGCGATCCGGTTTACGCGCAAACCGATGCTCGAACAGATCCGCCGATTTATAGGTGCAGACCGCCAGGGCGCGGGCGAGCGCCAGCCCCTCCCGTGGCGGCTGCTCCGGGGGATAGTGCCCACCCTTCCACGCCGGGTCAAGCTGGATCATCTGCCGCTGCAGATGGTTCAGGCCCAACCCCATTGCTCCCAGGGGCGCGGCCCCAATGGAGATGACCCGCTCGACCAAATTTGGAAACCGGATCGCCAGCTCTAAGGCCTGCATGCCGCCGATGGAAGCACCGATCACCAGCTTGAGGCGATGAATGTTGAGCTCCTGGAGCAGGCGTGCCTGCAAGGTGACAATGTCGCCGATGCTGACCAGGGGAAAGTTCGGGCCATAGCAACTGCCGGTGAGCGGATCGATCGAAGCCGGTCCCGTGGAGCCATAGCAGGACCCGATGATATTGATGCCGATGACACAATTGGCGCCGGCCTGGAACAAACCGCCGTCTGAGAACAGGCGCGGCCACCAATCTGCAACGCGGGCCGAGCCGGAGAGCGCGTGGGCAACGAAGATGACGTTGTCACCCGCAGCGTTGGGCTCGCCGTAGATGGCATAGTGCAGGGTCGGGGATGCAAGTACCCCGCCGGCTTCGAGGGAGAATGCCTCGCCTGGAGAAAAGTCTCCCTCGAAACTGGGTGCGACCAGCGCCGCGCTGGGGCCGGCGCTCATCGAGCGCTGAGTGCTTCCACCGGCTTGGCCGAATGACCGTTGGCCACCTCGATCGCATCGTTCAGGTCGGCGAGAATATCGCGAACATCTTCAATCCCGACCGACAGGCGTACCATCTCGGGCGTGACGCCGGTGTCGCGCTGCTCCTCAACGGTGAGCTGCGAATGGGTAGTGGACGCGGGGTGGATGACTAACGATTTGGCATCGCCAATGTTTGCCAGCAATGAGAACAGCTTGAGCGAGTTGATCAGCTTTTTGCCCGCCTCGAAGCCACCCTTGATGCCGAAGGTGACCAGAGAGCTTTGGCCCTCGGGCATGTATTTTTTGGCGCGCGCGGCGTACTTGCTGGAGGACAGCCCCGGATAGTTGACCCACTCGATGCCCGGATGACTGGCCAGATGTTTGGCCACGGCAAGCGCATTCTGCGAGTGCCTCTCCATGCGCAGGTGAAGTGTCTCCAGCCCTTGCAGAAACAGAAAAGCATTGAAGGGCGCCATGCAGCCACCGGTATCGCGCAAACCCTGCACCCGGGCTTTGAGAATAAAGGCCAGGGGCCCGAACGCTTCCACGTAGGACAGGCCGTGGTACGACGGGTCGGGCTCGACGAAGTCGCGGAAGCGACCTGAGGCTTTCCAGTCGAACTTGCCGCCGTCGACGATGACGCCGCCGATGGAGTTCCCATGGCCACCGATGAATTTCGTTGCCGACTCAACCACGATGTCTGCTCCCCACTCGAGGGGACGGCAAAGGATTGGGGAAGCGCAGGTGTTGTCGATCATCAGAGGCACACCCTGCTGGTGGGCGATGGCGGCCAGTTTCTCGACGTCGGCAATGTCGAGCTTGGGATTACCCAGGGTCTCGGTATAGAGCGCTCTGGTTTTCGCGTTGATGGCCGCCTTCAGGCCGTCGAAGTCATCGGCATCGACAAAGCGCACGTTGATGCCAAGGCGCGGAAGGGTGTAGTGGAAAAGGTTGTAGGTGCCGCCGTAAAGAGAAGTTGTAGAGACGATTTCGTCTCCGGCGCCGGCCAGGGTGGTAATGGCCAGAGTTTCCGCGGCCTGGCCGGAAGCGGTCGCGAGCGCAGCTGCCCCTCCTTCGAGGGCGGCGATACGCTTTTCGAAGACGTCGGTTGTCGGGTTCATGATGCGGGTGTAGATGTTGCCGAATTCCTGCAGGCCGAAGAGCCTGGCGGCGTGATCCGCATCCTTAAATACATAAGACGTGCTCTGGTAGATGGGGACGGCGCGGGATCCAGTCGTGGGGTCAACTTCCTGCCCGGCGTGCACGGAAAGTGTTGCGAGATGCTGCTTCTTGCTTTCTGACATCTGCTTTCTCCTCTGAAATTCACGCTGCAAACGAAAGGCCCGCAGTCCGGGTTGACCGCAGGCCTTTCGAGAAACCTGGTTTGGCGGCTTTCAGCCTCTTGGCCAGTCTCCCTGGTTGCCCGCCCCGATGCGCATACAGCAACAGCGTAGCTGGCGGGCGAGGCTGGCGTGGTCAAAAGCCATGATTCCCAGATTAGGCCAGGGGACAAGCGCTGGCAAGTGTATCGCTTATGTACGGTTTCACCTTCGTGCACTCTGATGGTCGACTGCGACCCTGGTGAGCGGGGAGCAGAGCGGAGCCAAGCTGGGCGCGTCTCCTGCTGCTCTCGCGAACGTTTTTAGAAATCTTCTAGAATCCTCCCTTCCTACATATCCTCCCCAAGGCGTTCATTCGGCGAGCATAGTGGGCAATGTAGGTTTTTGGTATCTGATTTGCAATCCTCCCCCACGTAAGCTCTGACGACTTCGTGGACAAGACTCCTCGTCGCCTGATCTACGATTAAGCCATTTCCGGCCTGGCTCAACCTCCGGGTGAACAGACCGACTTTCTTCAAATTGTGGCCTACCTTCTCGGGACTCAGTTGCATGGTCTCACCACGCGCCACGAGGAGACGGTTGACCTCAGCCGTGATCTCTTTGACATAGACCTGGTCCATACCTTGATGGCAGAGTGCAAGTGCGGCACTGGCGACGAGCGCCTCGACACTATTCGAGCGATCGGCGATCTGCTGCTCGAGCTGTGGCCTGAGCAACCGAACTAGCTCCATCTGGAGTTGAGGCGCGTCCACGACGCAACTTCCGAGGGCATTTGCTATGGTGTGTGCCTCGGGCGAAAGTCCCCGCGGGTGGAACCCCAGAGAGCACACCTGGTCTAGATTCCCATTGCGATATTTGAGTAGGCGGTTCCGAAGAGAGTCTATCGTTTCCTGCCGCGACTGACCAGGAATCGGAGGAGCGACATGAGAAGGGCTTGTCACATCTATGTAGAGAGAGTGCTGAATCCTCTTGATCGCTGGATGCTCGCCAATGTAAACGGCCCTTGAGCCGGCACAGTGCAGGACGTCCCCTTGCTCTATGAGAATGAAGTGTCGGTTCGTCAGGTTACCCAACAGAGCCGCGGTCCGATTGTCCAGGTAGGCTTCCGAGATTAATAGGCTGTGGTAGCCCCTGACTTGTTTGAGGTCCGCCCTCCGGAATCCGGCCAATAGTGTGGATGACCAGCAAAGTTCCTTGAGGACGCCCAGAACGACCACAGCCTCGTGGGCAGGGCCGCTGATCACAAGCAACGGAAATACGGTAAGCGCCTCTAGAAACCACGTCGATAGCGCCCAGAACGCAATGAGGGCGCTGACATTGTCCGGGAGGCGCGTCCGGCCGGCTATCATTCCCTTGATTTGGGTGTGGAGTGCACCAATTTCGCTTTCGAGTTTTGTCGGCGATGGTGGCTTTGTCCCCGACGGGCATACCTCATTGACCTCAGCATCGGCCCCCACAACATTCCCAACCGGGCCGGATTCGACGTTATCCCCGGGGGAGGCGGTGGTGTCGTTGGTCGCCCTCTGGAGCGACTCTGGAGTTTCCCGGGCATCGGGGGATTCGGTGGTCGGTGGCGCGCTTGAGCCGGCGAGTAAAGCTGGAACGTTACCAACAGCTTCGTCGATAGCAGGGATTGCATACAGGTCTTCCCCAGCTCTCTGCTGGCGGTCTTGGAACAAGTCGGTCATTGTGGCCTCCTAGGCCGCGAACAGTGAGAGGGGGGATCGATCTGGAGTCCTATCGGATCCTCTCTATAAGGGACCGGTAGATGGATTTCTGCTGCGTTACGATTTTGGGGTTGAAATCGTGGCACTCAGAGTCGCATCACCGAAGTTTTAAGCAGCTCGGGCCGTGTTGCGTCAAAAAAATTGCCCCGTCGCGCCCTGGCCGCAAAGATGTCGAAGTCTTGCACTTCTTGCCCCCTTCTTTAATCAGTTCCGGTCCTCGTGCGATGATCTTCGCCCGGAATCTGACGGTTGAGCTTTTGCATGGTCGAACGCAACGCTCGGTCGGCTGAGCCTCGGCCGCCGGACGAGAGCCCCCGGAATTCTCCTGGTGCTCATGGTGAGCGGGGCCGCACGCGCGAAAATCGGAAGACCTAGCTCGGGCAACAGTTAGCGCAAGCGGCAAGCCGAATCAATGGGCCTTCCCCAAGCGCAGCTTTTCCTGGTCGACAGACGGCACAGCCGACGGCTTCGAGACGTTATGGGCTCGGACTCAGGGGTTTCGCCGTGGTTCACGCGGGAGACCAGGATCTCCAGGTGTCGTCAATTCCGCGTTGTGCGGCGTCACTGGTTGGGCCACGATCCAGTCCATCAAGTGAGGTGCGAAAAAGCGATATCCCCGTCTGACCTTCATCGACTGGACCTCCCCGGCTTCTGCCATGGCTTCGAGCTCGATCGGGGAGACGCCAATGAGCCTTGCCGCTTCGACAAGCCCGACCCAGTTGATGCGAGTCCGACTGCCAAACGAATTCAGGTAAGCGATAAAGATACGAATTGCATCCTCGTAGCTGAACCCCGATCTCAACTGGTTGGCGATGAGCTGAAAGACACACGTCTCCGCCAGTTTCACCATAAGTTTCGCGTGAACGAGGTAGGTAGGACGAGCTTGGGCATGATTGCATGCAACGGCCTGAGCACGGACCGTCGCCTTCGTTGGCATTGTGTGTGACTTGTTCATACTGGTTAATACATGGCGAATGGGCTCATCTGTATTTATTGGAACCATTTCTTCGTAGGTTTTTTGGTGCTGAGGATGAGCTTGGGCTTGATTGTATGCAACGGCCTGGGAACGAGCCGCCACCTTCTTTGGCTGTGATTTTAGACGTGTCATCTATAGGGATACCGTTCGGAAGTGGTCCCATCCAATATTGAGCAGAACGATTTTGCAGCCTCCTGGGGTTCTATCCTCCGGGCGGATAGGATGGGCAACCAAGTTGGGTAAGGACGGGCACTCGACGTCCTTTTCGCATCCTTTACGTTAAAGGCCAGCTGACGGCCGGCGGCCGGTTGGACAGCAGAGCTGACCGTCTGAGTTCTCCCCAGAACTTCCCCAGATTTCATCCCAGCTCCGGAGAATGAATTAGCGGCACCTAGAGAAAACCAAAGGGCGTCTCGTTCTTTTGCTCTGCCATAGTTGCCGTCGCGACGGCGGTCAACCGACGGTGCCTATCGGAGTAGGAAAGGGTGGGACCATGCCCGCAGAATGCGTTTCTAGTCACGGTCGGCTGAGGGAAGATATTCATCCAGTTGTCGTAATGGCGTCGGGTGAGGTGGAAATCGCCGCAACGATTTCGCAGGTCTGTAGAAAAGCTCGAAGGACAGTGCTACGTCTTTCCCCTGTCTTCGAGCAGAACGTTATTCCCACGGCGCGCATGGGCCGCGAGCATCGCTCCTGTGGCAACCCGGGCTACAGGCCGAAGCCTTGTCTTGGTTGCAGGCTTCGCGATTGGTCGAACCGCTCCCACAACTCGGGCCTCACAGGTGGCGTGCTCTGAAGCCAGCCTTTCCTAAACCGGGTGTCAGGCGCAAGCGAGTTGAACCCCTACGAATTTACCGAGACGGTAGGGAGGTCATACGAACGAGTACTCGGGCAGGACGAGAACTCTACGAACTGCGCAAGCGCATCATGTGGGAGCGTCAGGGCAGGATGTGCGGTTTGCAAATCAGCGAGCGCTGTATGAAGAAGCTGACGCTAAAATTTGCTCAATTTGACCACTCTAGTGGGCGCGGCCTGGGCGGTAGTAGCGGTGGGGCCGGCAAGAGGGACGACAGGATTCTTATCGACGGCAAGCCCATCAACTGCGCGGCGTGCCCATACTGCAACGCGGAAAAAGGAAGCCGGCGATTGGATTGGTTCGAGCAGGTGAGTCCCTGAGGACTCATTCAATTCCCCATGTGTGCGCCGAAGACGTGGCCCCGGATGACACTCAAATGTCCCCCGAGTGCGGCTACCGAGATGACGAATACCGGCAGAACACGTTGGGAAAAACTACAGGCTCGGCTGCAGCCCTACGAGCGGTCCAATGAAGAGCTTATGAAGTTCCCCTAGGGCGTCCGGTTTGAACATTGATATCAACAAGCGCGAGGTGTGAGGGAGAACTCAATGGCAGCCAGAACGTCAAAGCTCGTGCCGATCGACAACCGCCCGGTGGATGTTACGCCGCTGGGCATTTTGCAAGTCGCAGTGCAGCAGGGAGCAAACGTAGACAAGCTGGCAAAGCTGCTGGAGCTTGAAGAGAGATTGCAGGCAAGGCAGGCGCGGCATGCCTACCACGCAGCAATGGCCAAGTTCAAGCAGAGCCCGCCGAAGATCACAAAGAACAAGCATGTAAAGTTCGAAAACAATGAATATGACCATGCCACGCTCGATCATGTCACCGATACGGTTACCGCTGCACTCAGCGCGGTGGGTATCGGTCACAGGTGGAAGGTCAATCAGGCGGAGCAGATCGCGGTAACCTGCGTCTTGACGCATGAACTTGGCCACAGCGAAGAAACTACCCTCCGGGCCGCAGCCGATACCACGGGGACCAAGAACTCTATCCAGGCCATCGGCTCAACAGTGACCTATCTCGAGAGGTATACGCTGCTGGCTGCTGTAGGCATGGCCGCGGCGGGCATGGACAATGACGGTCGATCGGCCGACGAAAAGCAGAAACCCAAAATATCCGAGGCCCGAGTGCTCGAATGCCTCTCATGGGTTCAAGAGGCTCGAGACCTAGTCGCCCTCCAGCGGAGCTTTGTCGCAGCCTGCCAGGAAGCGCAAAAGATCAGCGACAAGGATGCCGAAGCCCGGTACATAAGGGCAAAAGACCAGAGAAAGCGAGTACTCCGTGCGATTCGTTGATTGCGAGCAGAATAGCGCTGAATGGATTTGTGCCAGAACGGGCCGTATCACGGCCTCCCGCATTGGTGACATGATGGCAACGTTGAAGCGCGGCGGAGAAGCTGCCTCCCGGCGTGATTATCGTGCTGAGTTAATCGCCGAACGCCTGACCGGCAGAGCTGAAGAACACTACATCAGCAAAGAGATGCAGTTCGGCACCGAACAGGAACCTTTCGCGCGCACTGCCTACGAGATCAAAACCGAAAACACAGTCGACCAGGTAGGATTCATCCTCCATCCACAGCTAGACTTCACCGGCGCCAGCCCGGACGGATTAATTGGGCGGGATGGTGGACTTGAACTGAAGTGTCCAAAGACCACCACACACCTGGCGTACATGATGGCCGGCACAGTGCCGAAAGAGTACCAGGATCAAATGCTTTGGAATATGGCGTGTGCTGAGCGGGAGTGGTGGGACTTTGCCAGCTACGACTCACGCCTGCCTGAGAAACTGAAGCTCTTCATCGTTCGGATGCCACGCGACGAGGCACGCATTGGCGAAATAGAACGAGAAGTCCTAAAACTGAATTCCGAGATTGAGGACATTTATACGCAGCTAGGCATAGAGGCGGATCTCCCGCTCATGGAGGTATTCACGGAGGGCGGTCTTTCAAAGCTGGACCTGCGCTCCAAGAAAGTACAACGCGAAGCAGCTTCTAGACCAGGCGAGTTAACGGAAGTAGGGAGCAAGGAAATGTATGTTGAGGAAGGATGTATCTAAGCAAGTTCAGCCGAGAAGCGGTTGAAGACCGCTGCCCTTCGTTTGCAGCCAATTTGCGTCCAACGTCGAATTTATGCGCTGTTTCCGAATACCGAGATGAGCCGGTGAATAGGCTGCTACAGTTTGCGTTCTCCGCTGAGGTTAGGATCCGCATATTGATAAATAGTGGAGCTTCAGAGAAAAGGTGAACATCCATTGAAAAAGGCCGCAATCATCGCTAAAACCCTTGCCGACATGAATAATGTCGGTGGCCACGAAGAATTGCGTCGGGACCGTGATCCGGAGGAAGAAGAAATTGCGCTTCGAACGCTCGAGTCTAAATTAAGAGAAATCGAGCCTGATCGTGATCTTCGAACTTGCAGCGATTTCAGCCACCTGCATGCCGAATGCTGTGAGATCTGCCATGCCCTTTCTCCGCACTACGAGATGTCTCTCCTCGATGTGGAAGGCGGTGGCATGGCTTGGATTTGTTGCGCGATGGACAGAGCGTTAAATCCGCAAAAGCACTGTCAGCTTGCATCATCTGCTGCGTATAAAACACTCGCGACGATACTTGGTTGGATCGGCTACGACTAATGATGGCAGGCCAGTGAGTCGTCGACTCTGGGCGAGCAACGCCGGCTAAATATCTCATCGAAGTCAACCATGACCGTAAGCTCTACGATTCATCCCGAAGCTGAGCCGATTTTCTTGCATTCCCCCCTGGGTCGTAAGTTGAAGAACCAATGAGTAGAGCGACGCTCATCCTGATGACCATGGACGAAATCCGAGAAGAGTTGGGTTGGAGCGAAGACATGGTCCACCGCCTCCTTCGAATTCCAGACGCGCCCGCTTCGATCCGTGGCAAACATACATCTGACCGATACCACCGCGAACGGGTGCTGGCCACCGCTCAGACGAGAGAGGCACGGGTCGACAAATTGCGTTGGGACGAGACGCTGCGTGGTCACACGCCCAATCCTGGCTGGACGACCCGTCTTGGTGATATAGGAGAGGTGCTGGGCGTCTCCGCAGTCGCGGTTGGGACGATTCTGGAGTTAGTAGGATACCGCCTCGACAAAGGTGTAACGGACAGCGCTGTCGCGGCTGGATGCGGTGTCCGCCGTTGGGACGGTTATGCCCTTCACTATGACTGGCACTTGGATCGCGTGGTTTCCACCATAAGATCGACGACCCAGGTGCCTGGCGAACCAGCAGTCGCGGACGCTCTCGCGGCAGCAATTGCCAAACAGAACACTAGGGAGCGAGTCGCGAGCCGTAAGCGTAAACAAGAAGAGGCGGAAACCGTAAGTCGGCTAGAGGAAGAAGTGGTGGTATCAGGGCTACGGGTCGAGCTGCGAGCGCTACGCGCGACCGACCCTGGTATGAGCCTGCTCACCGCCGTCGAATTCATTACCTCTGACCCTGCCCACCGGATAGCGCTCTACAGATGTTGCAGTACCGAGGATCAAAGCATCGGATTCAGTGGCAAACGCCAAGACGACTCCGGTCTCTTGAAGATCGGTGCATCAACCGCCAAGGATCTCGGTTTACTAGAGCGCCGCGCTAAGGCCGAAGGGTTTTCGGTTTAGAGAGGACATCAGGAGATACGCCCGGCTGGGAGGTGCGGCGGTCGGGAACCACCAGTGGCCTAGAACGGTGGATGACCCGTACCGCCGCCGTCGACGTACCGCGGGGCCCCGATGCGTCTCCTCAGCCTGACTACGCTTTTTGACCAGCAAGGGCGGAGTCCACTCGAGGGCAGATGGGAGCCAGACTGCCGAAAGGATCGAACGCGACGGGGTCGCCATGAGCTGGAGCCGATGAAGACATGGGCGAGTACCTTGGAATCGTCCTAAATGCTCCGCGTGTGGTATTTCACCCAAGTTTTTGTCCGCTGAGCCGCGCCCGACTACACAGGGAAAGGACACCTGAGGGAGCAAACATCGAGGCTTGGCTCGGGCCAGATGGCGAGCGTGTTTCTTCAGCGGGGTTTCACCTATAGATGAAAAACCGTTTCCTGAGGGCTGCAAATAACAGTGATCGTGTTTACTTGGAGAAGCTTATTGAAAACAAGGAGGTAGCCAAGTATCTGCACCACAACCATCCCGGAGTTCTTGGTGAGCTGAGGCGTATCGTAGCTGAGGTAAATGCTGAGAGAACGACGACACAATAGCGGTAGTGCGGTTCTTTCCATCGCGAGAACCTTATCGCTTAACCGCTCGCTGCAGGTTGATATAGTCATATCGGGGCCTTCCTCAGCGATCTACTGTTGGTGCTTCGGTTCACAACTTGCATGCCGGACGGCGCTCACAACACCGTTAAGCCCCTCGCCGGAAGGAGGATATTGCGTCTCAAGAATTCCTTCGGAGTTCTGGCCCGCAACCGACAATCCTCAGCTTCCGTCTCCGGCATCAGCAGTGCATTTTGACCATCTCCAAAGTCGATGACGCATCCATAGTAGTCCAACTCCTGCAGAAAGTATTCCGGCTTATCGACCCACGCAGGCTTCGGCAAACCATAAAGTTTCGCAAAGAACTCTGCGGTCCCGGCTAGCATCGCCCGGCGTTCCGGAGGAAACCGGGAAGGTGGCTCCTCCGCCAAGCATCTGAGATCCTTTCGGAAAATGAATTCGTGGAGCCAGTCGCTCCAAGCATATTCCCAGTCATGACCGGACTGCATTACTTGCCCGATCTCAGCGAACGTCTGCGGACGTCCGCCAGACCAAGGCGATTCCCGCCAGGGCGAGCTTACCTTTCGGGTATCAGCCATGGACCTCCAGACGATGTCATCACGTTCTTCTAGCGTTGTGGATTCATTTCGAACATGGTCTATCCGCCGCGTAAGTGATCCTTCAAGGCACCAATCGATGAGCCTAACAATGTACCAGAGATGCTGATCCGTATCGTGACTCAGCCAGTCGAAATCTCTTGAGAAAGAGGTCAGTTCAGGCCAGCTGCGGACTCGAGATGCAATCACAGCGTCACGCGACGAATAGAAGCCAATGCGTTGCTCGGCATGTTTTTCAAGAACCACGTTGTCAGCCCAGATGGGGGAGCTGATGGTGATTACCTTCAGATCGTCACGACCCAGTTCCTGGAGCTTTGCCGCGACCAAGCCTCCAAGGCTGATCCCGACCAAGAGAGCGCCATTTGGCACCTGCATCTGCATGATGTGTTCGACCGAGACTTCGGCGGGAACATTCGGGTCGGAGTGCGGCAGAGTCGGTCGTACAAACTCCAGACCCGGCCAATGTCGCTCTAAGGCATTTTGCAGCTTGTTCACGGTGCCGTTAGGGGAGCCGCCCTTTCCGTGCAGAAGAAGAACAGAAGAGATTGGCCACACGCGATCCAGTTCGGCTTCATCGCGTAGATTTTGTGAATCGCTCAAGATGTTCTCTCCTGTAGACCGCTGCAAACAACAGCACGAGGTCTATGCATCGGCGTTAATTTCACCGCCGAAGGAATTCCATCGCCGAGAAAATACCCACGAGCCAGAGTGGTATCTGTCAATTTAAAATATTGCTGAGTAGTCGTAAAACTGCGGTGACCCATCAGGTTCTTGAGCACCATGCTGGAAATATTGGCGTTTGCCAACCGTGTAGCGTACGTAGGTCGCAACCGATGAACATTGATGTGGGAGAATCCAATCTTCTTGCACCAACTTTGCAGGGTTGATTGAATCGCCCTTACCGACATTCGCTGTTTACGTTCGGACAAGAACCAGGCGGGGTCGTCATCAGTGCGGGTATTAAGATATTCCGCGTATGTCATGATGGTTGTTCCGTCTACGTAGAATTTGCATCGCTTGTTGCCTTTGCCGACGACCTCTCCGGAGCCGGTGATATGCTCTAAGCCTTTCGGGTCCACCTCAAGCTCGATGCTGATGGAGTCGCGATTGAGTCGGTGCATCTCTGAGACTCTCAGACCGGTAGCCAGAAACAACGTAAAAAGGGCAGGAAGGAGCTGCCAGATGAACTCCAGTTCGTTCTTTTCGATTGGACGTGGCATTCTCGCTTCTTTCGCCTCCGATGAATAATGCCAACCACTGGGTTGGCCGCCCTCCTACGCCCCTCAGCAATCATCCAGTTAAAGAATGTCGAGATATTTGAAATGGTGTGGGTCGCCAAGCCACGATTTAACTTTTCAATCGACACAAGGAAGTTGGCGACGATGTGTGGCTTTACGCTTTCAAGAGAGATGATATGCTCATCGTTCAGGAAGCCAAAAACGGCCCAGCGAATGCCTAGCCCTTCTTGGATCGCGATAATGCGGGGTGGCAAATCCATTCAGGTACCCCTCGGCTACACCTCGGAAGAGCCCGCAGCGTTCTGTAAGATATTTATTGATGAGATAGTTACTTAGATGTTCCTTCGATGAGAAGACGAGTTCAGTGGGTCTCTTCCGCTTGCAAGGGCGAAGGACGTCCTCGCCGCAGCCACAGCCGCATTTCAATACTAAGTTCCCTTTGACAAAGCGCCCGTACCAGCACTCCGCACTGCAGCTAAGGTATGTCGGTCGACATGCGTACCAACCCGCGGGCACGAAGGTCTCGCACTCCTCAATGTCGCACTTGCGTTCGTTGGCACCGATGTAGCGGCCACGTTTCTTCGCTTTAACTGCCCCTACACACCCCGGTTTGCCATAGAAGCCTTACCTCGCACCAGCCCAGGTCTGGTGAGCGGGTAGAGGTTCAGAGCATATCGGACACTTGCGCTCGCCTGCCGCGTGTTTCGGCATCATTTCTTCTTTGGTCATAGTGGGTTCCTTGGGGCGGTAGTCTTGTATGATTCGATCAACTGATCGAGATCGCGTGAATCGAATGGTTCCTCGCCAGCGATCCTTATTGGTGTAAGCTGCCGCGTTTTGATCAGCAGTTGCAGTTGGTTCTCGGATAGTTGGAGAAAGGTGACAACTTGATCTCGGATGAGCAGTCTTCGCCTCTTCGGATCCGGCGGATCAGTTTGCGGCGCTGTACACTCAGGAGCCTCGCGTTCACCAAAGTCTTCTCGCGCTTTTACTTCGTGATTCAGATCCATCCCTCGCCTACTTTCCGGGCCTTAAGTTGCGGCCATGAAAGTGAATACCGAGGACGAGTCGAGGTCGGATTATTGTCGATTCATTTCGCCATTTTTTTATC
This sequence comes from uncultured Acidobacteriaceae bacterium, assembly GCA_963750415.1. Lineage (GTDB taxonomy): Bacteria > Acidobacteriota > Terriglobia > Terriglobales > Acidobacteriaceae > PALSA-350. The sequence continues at coordinate 51,821 of CAVVQX010000010.1, read as the reverse complement.
GCACCTAGCTCATAGGCTCAAGGTCGGATTTTCGTTCCTACCACCAATCTCCGGAGCCGTTTTGATTTTGAGGAACAATTGGAGGAATCTATTTGAACGTGACACTATTGAGCAGGCGATACGAGCGAGCCAACTTGCGGCGGATCTGCCAGGCCAAGGAAAGAAACCGCACCATGGTCGACCGCCGCCCTAGGCCAGACGCGGCCGCCGTTACTCCGGCTTTTTTTAAGGTGTCCGGCGCTCCCTCCGCTAGGCTGCGTGTTCAAGGATTTCCGTCTCAGAGATGCTCCAAATGGTGAAGTCATACTCGCCAGCATGCTTTCCGGGTGACACGGTTATGTCGCCGAATGCGGAAAGAACGAAAGAACTACGGAGAGATAGACAAAGGGAACCCTTAGGAAGGGACCCGCTGCAAGATTCGCGGCAGGCCCTCCTGCCTTTTTGGGGTGTTTATACTTCATCGAGGGGATAGCCTCTCTCGATAATCACGCTTACTGTCGGTGTGCCTGCTCTCTTATGAATCTGCTGAGCAGTTGCTTCCAGAAGGAACCTGCAAAATACTACGTCGCATCTTTCTAATCCCTCCACTCGCCCGGATTAGAGATCCCCGATAAAGCCAAAACAAGAAAACAAGCTTGAAGAATACCGAGGCAGATCCATGATGATCCCTACGGTTGTATCTCCATTTTCTTTGAGACACCGGCTCTCTCGTTTTTGTGCTTTCAGCCGCCTCTGCACTGACGGGGGCGCTCCTGTTCTCGTCTGGTGTGCCATTCCCACATGCCAGGGTCTGTGTCCTCAATTGAGCCCCGGTCAGTGGTTCCAGCGGCATTGACCAGCACATCAATTTGTCCGAACACGTCTCCGGCCTGATCGACGAAAGCAAAGCACTGGTTTACATTGGCCAGGTCCCCCGCAAACACGAAGCTTTTCACTCCTAGTTGCTCAATCGCGCGGGCCGTATGTTCCAGCTTGCCATTTTCACGTCCGCAGATGGCGATATCGGCAGCTCCTCGCTGGGCAAGCAGTTTCGCGGTTTCCGCCCCGATTGGCCTCCGCGGAACCATATCCACCCTCGAGGAGGTACGCCACAACACGCCTGTCCAAATTGTGCTGGTGAGCCCGTGGCGGATTTGATCCTCCGATCCCTATCTCCACTCTGGAGGGGGGCCCATGTTGGCCTCAGCACTCCGGATTTCCTGTCGGGCTTTCTGCCTTTGGCGAACCTCAGGCGATTTTCCTTGGTGAAAGCCGCACACGCGGTTATCGGCGGTACCCTCTGCAGGAATTCCGGATGCATGGGCTGAAAACAGATTCTTCAAATATTTTCACCCACGCGCTCGATGGCCGCTCGCGCCGCGGAAAGGGCGGTCGTGTGCGCACGGTGCCGGTGCCCTGCTGGGTAAAAGCTGCCGTGGATGAATGGCTCGCGGTCGCTCGCATCGAGACGGTCTGACCTTCCGCTGTGTCACCCATAGGGGATCAGGGATCAGCGAAAAAGGTCGTGTGGTGGGTCGTGCGCCAGTGTGCAAAGAAGGCCGCCATCGACAAGGTGGCTCCGCATGACCTGCGCCGGACCTGTGCAAGACTCTGCCATGCAACCGGTGGTGAGCTGAGCAGATCCAGTTCCTGTTGGGGCATCGCTCGGTGGAGACCACGCAACGGTATCTTGGCTCCCGGCAGAGGATCATGCACGCTGTCAACGATAAGTTGGGCATCGGGCCGGATGCCGGTCCGGGGCGAGGAAGTTACCGAAAATGCGACTTTGCAGGCATACCGCAAGGCAGTACATCTCTCGATGAGAGCATTGACGATTTAGCATGAAGCGAAAGACATTTCTGGTTCCCGGTTCACAGGAGCTGCTAACCACAGAGTAACTTCCGAGTTGGCACTTCCGAGTTGGCGACAACACACCCAGAGCTCGCAAGAGTGGGGCGAGCCGAAGTTGGAAACGCGCCCAGGGCTGAAGTCGTCATTCGAGAATCCACCTTCTGCTGCGCTCTTGACAACCGACAGTCGAATGTCTACCATCATCGCCAGATTGAGGGTAGAATGCCTTCTATGGAAAAACAGGCAAAACAGAGGGTTGGACTTCTCCAGGGGACCCTGGACATGCTCATATTGCGGACCCTCCTCTATGGCCCTGCTCACGGTCACCAGATCGGCAAACGCATTCAGAGAACTACAAATGAATTTCTGCAGATGCAGCACGGTTCACTCTACCCCGCGTTACATCGTCTGGAAGAAAGAGGATGGGTGAGCGCCAAATGGGAGACGGCTCCGGATCGAAATCGGGAATTCAAATACTACCGATTGACGGAGAAAGGCAAGAAACAACTTGTAGTAGAGGAATCAAAGTGGAAGCAGATGGCCGAGGCCGTGGCGCGAGTGATGTGGCCCGCCGTCGAGGAGAGCTGATATGCGATGGTGGAAGATCAGGAAACGAGATGCGGACCTGGTGCGGGAGCTACAGTCTGACCTTGAACTGGAAGAGGAAGAGCAGCGGGAGCGTGGGCTATCTGCGGAAGAAGCTCGCTATGCTGCTCGGCGCGCCTTCGGCAACGCAACCTTAATCAAAGAACAAACTCACGAAGCTTGGGGCTGGGCGCTGTTCGAACGTTTTGTGCAAGATCTGCGCATTGCATTCCGCCAGCTACGCACTTCACCTGGCTTTGCAATCCTCGCCGTTGCGGCTCTTTCGCTTGGAATTGGTGCGGCCACGGCGATATTCAGCGTGATGGATGCGGTGATATTGCGACCCTTGCCCTTCGCGCATCAAGAGAGGCTTGTGGTTCCAACGGTGACATCGCTGTCGGGCTACCCGACGGCCTTTTCATACCCTGGATATTTGGATCTTCGAGCACAATCACAAACTTTCGCTGTACTGGCAGCTTACGCGGGAGGAATCGACAAGATCAACCTCGAAGGACCATCGGGACCAGTGTCATTGCGGACGATACGTGGAACGGACACTTTCTTTGACGCACTTGGAGTGAGACCTCTTTTGGGTCGGACTTACCTTCCAGGAGAGGATCAGTCGGGACGAGATGACATCGTCGTTTTGAGCTACGAAGTGTGGAAGGCCGACTTTGCCGGGGAGCAGGATGTGGTGGGTAGGACTGTACGCCTAGGGGGCACTCCATACACGGTGATTGGAGTGATGCCGCAAGGATTCCGATTCCCTCTTTCTGCGCAGAATGTGATTTACACACCGTTGCATCCTATCGTGGCATGGAAAGAAAACCGCGGCCCACACTGGCTAAGGGCAATTGGTCTCGTAAAGACCGGTGTGAGCCATGCGGGCGCGGTGGCCGATTTCAATAGAGTCCTTTCAAATCTCAGCAAGTCTTTCCCAAACACTGACGGGGGAGTCACTGGGAGCTTGATTCCTTTGGTGCAACAAGTAGACACGCTTGACAGCGGCCGGAATGCCCTTGGACCTTTGGGCACATTGGCTTGGGCCTGTCTCGCGTTGCTCGGGATTGCCTGCGTGAATGTAGCGGGAATGTTGCTGGGTCGAGGTATCAGACGCGAACGTGAGATGGCGCTGCGCACTGCAATAGGCGCCAGTAGAACGCGTCTGGTACGTCAATTGGTAACTGAGAGCGTGATCCTCGGGGTGTCGGGGCTTGCAGGAGGAGTTCTGGCAAGTTGTGTACTTCTGAAGGTAATGAACGTTTTTCTGGTGAAGTCATTGGCGCGAGGCGCGGATGTTCACCTGAACATCACGATAGTTGCAGTCGCACTGGCGATTTCCATGCTTACCAGCACGCTCTCGTCCATAGTTCCTGCTCTTCGCCTGTCCCGTACAGATCCCAATCGCGCTCTGCGAGCTACCGGCGCCGGTGTAGGCAGCGGGCACAACCAGAATCGGATGCGATCGACTCTTGTCATTATCCAGATTGGCTTGTCATTCGTTCTTCTGGTGGTCTCAGGCCTTCTTCTCCGAAATCTTCGTGGCCTTTTGTCAACCAACCTGGGATTTGACCCGTCGAGAATTCTTGCGATGGAGATTGATTTATCTCCCGGACGCTACGATGGGCGCGATCCGGTGGCAATGTTTTACCGACCTTTGCTGGAGAAGATATCCCATATCCCGGAAATTGAAGGTGCAGGGATTATCGACAATCTGCCGGTGCTGAGTTGGGGAAGTACTCAAGACGTGCACATCATTGGGCAACCTCCGGATCCACCGAACCAGGAAAAATTCGCTGAAATACGTTTCGTATCGAACGGGTATTTCGACGCGATGGGGATTAAACTGCTACGCGGCCGCATGTTATCTCCTCAAGTGGATAGAGTCGAAATCAATCCCGGCGGCGCGGTCGTTGTAAACGAAGCGTTCAGGAGAGAATTTCTTTCGAATGGAGCAGATCCCGTTGGCGCTCAACTCGATGGCGACCCTGCAAAGACAAAGACGTCCATAGTCGGAGTTGTGGCGAATGTGCGGCAGGATCTCAAGGAGCCACCTTTGGCCGAAATGGACTGGCTGATTGACGAACTCTCCCCAAAGGAAAGACTGGACTTCCTTGGGAGCATGATGCTCGTCGTACGTTCGAAAGGCGATCTGTCTGCCTTGGTGCCACCCATCCGCGGCGTGTTCCATGAGGTCGATCCAACGGTTCCTTTCCAATCGCCCGAGACGATGACTCAGATTGTGAGTGAGCAATTGGTTCTTGAGCGAATGGAAAGTTGGCTCTTCGGGATATTCGCCTCCTTTGCGTTGCTGTTGGCTGTAATTGGAATTTACGGGCTTCTGAGCCAAGAGGTAGAGTTGAACGCTCGGAACATTGGCATCCGGATGGCTCTCGGTTCAACACGAGCGATAGTCGTGGGCGGGGTCTTGCGTCGAGTGGCATTCCTGATGGCGGTAGGTTTGGGACTGGGTTGGCTATTCACGCTGGGGTTCAGAAGGGCGATGGCAGCGGTGGTCGAGATCCATCCAAGGCATGACTTTGCCCTCGCTTTGCTCCTAACAGCGACGTTTGCAGCGATTGGAACGCTGTCAGCCCTTATCCCTGCCCGCCGCGCAGGGTCCGTTGATCCAATGCACGCGTTGCGAAGCGAATAAGCTGCGGTTGATGATACCTATGGCCCACGGGACTCGCTTGATGCAAAAATCGCCAATGCGCGAATCGAACGTCAGGGAAGCAGATTTCTGAGTTCCGGGCGTGTCACCGGCTATCCGGAAGCAATGCCCCGCAAAATGCGGATCTCCGGATAGACGACGCCCCGAACGCAACTCAGAAAACGGACAATAGCGAGCTCGGTGAGCGCATTGGCCTTTCAGCAAAAGTCCAGACTTCAGCAGGATGACTAAGCTATCTGGCCGGAACACCTATACGTACCCGGGAAAAATTCGATCAGAGAGTATCCTCCACGGGAGTAATGGCAACCAGCCCGCTACCGAGCTCTCCGTCAGGAAGCCGACTGATTTGAATCGTGATCTTTGAGAGGAACTTCTCTTGCGTTGCTATCCATTTCATCAACGCTTTCTTCTCCTCGCCGCCAGGAACATTGTCTTCGCCAGTCCTATGCGCCTGGAGGAGATCCTGGACCACACCCGCGGCAAAATCTGGAATGCTCAGCAAGTCGTCGAGATGGCTCTTGTCATGGAATGATTTACCAAACCCGATAAGCTCAAATCTGTGTTTGCAGTACATACCAAGGGCACGTACGAATATTTTCTGGGTATCTCCGAACCCTCGTTCTCGGGCATCTTCGTTGATAACGTCGTTGTCGCAATACCAAAGCAAGCGCTGATCTTCATTCGTGGTGAGCGCAACGAAAATGGCTATTGAGTGACAGACACGCAGTACCTTCTCGCCGGCAGCGCCCTTCCACCGACCGAAACCCATGGTTTCGAGTTGCTCTTCAATAAGCGGGTAGGTCTCCTTCTTGGAGCGTCCAAAAACTGTGTCTATCTCTCTTTCAATCGCGATAGTGATAACCGCGCCATGAATGAAGTTATCGACGAGATGAAGGAACTCCGGCAAAGCCCGACTCCTTGGGCCAGACGCAAGCTTTTTAAAGGCAAACTCGCCGTAAGGCTCGACTATGCCGTGCTTTCGTCTCAGCTCTCCGACCTGAACCATAAACGGCCCAACCTTGTTGTAAGCCATGATCAGGAACGAATACGTGTTGAAGTTGGCCCCTTTGTGCTCGCCACTGAAGTCCGACATCACTGCGATCTTTGTGTCACCAGAGAAATCGGGCAGCTCCTTGAGCTGACTGAGAGCAGGAGCGAGCACGTGGGCAAAATATGGAAGGTCCGCCGTGACCCCGGAGAAACCGAAGGGGCCGCACTTCTTGATCTTCTGTTTGGGCGCAGCGTTTGAGATTTCTGCCCCTGACATAGTAGAAGCCTCCAACAAAGATCGTAGCCGGTCCATTTGGGGTGGATCTATGGAACAAGATACACAGCATTCTATAGTTCAAGGAGGGGGCTTGCTATTGAGCGCCTGAAGGGCGCAATCCATAGTTCCGGGCGAGTCACCGCTAATCCGGAAGTAGCTCCAAAACGGCGTCACTTCCGAGTTGGGGACCATCCGGGAGTTGAACGAAGATTTGTACCTGCGCCGGAGTTACCTGACACTCTTCCTCAATGGGACAGGCTACCAGGAGTCGAAACTGGAGTCGTGAATGGCAATTCCCCGCGTCGACAGTTCATCCAGCAACTGCGCTACCGCAGGAGATATTTCACCGGTTCCCGGTACGATCACTGCCCATTCCAGGTCTTCTCGGAACTCTTTCGTGCTGACGCGCCATTTCTCAAGCGAAGGAGGTGTTGTAGCTCCAATCTGAATGATGGTCCAGTGTCGAACCAGTGCTCGTGCAACGTCTCGATCCGGCAATCGGCCGCGCACGATGAAATGATTGTCGCCGTGCACGAGTATGCCTACCATGTGATTTCCTGCGGCTCATTAAATGCCGAGACGCGCGGATCGGGAACCGGATGACCGATCGCAAAATGGTATACGACCTGTCCTCGGCTGAGTACAAGGTTGAGGTGACGGTGCACCTCATCATCGTAGAAGGCGCCGATGCCGGTCGCGCCCAGTCCTAATGCTTCAGCGGCGAGATAAAGGCGATGGCCGATAGCACCTGCCTCAAAATGTACATAGCGATAACCACGGTCGCCATAGCTACGAGCGGCACGATCGAGATCGCCGATCATCGAAAAGGCCACGCAGGCGTTACCGGCCAGGTCCTGCCCCAGGCTCAGACCAGCGGCCGCTACGCGCTGGTCGCCAGCCTGCACCTGCTCCAACTCGGCACATTCCGGCCAGAACCTGTAGACACCGGGCTGTAACCCATCGACGCGGTGAGCATACAAATACAGCTGAATGAAACGGGTGGCGGCAAAATCAGCCGAGAATGGCTTGGCCGTGGCGCCGAGGATGGCCGAGAGCTGCGCCAATGACATCGATGGCTTTCCACCCAGGAAGTCGAGCGCCGAGCGTCGCATCCGGGCCACCTCGCCAAAGCCGCGAGTCGATGACGCCGGAGAAGGCAGCTTGATCTCACCGGAGCCGGTTGGAGCCGCATCATCGGTGGAGGTGCCACTGCTCCCGCGGCTACTTCGTTTCGTGGCAAGGTGAAGACTGTCGATCAGTGGATGAGCAACCGCCTCCTTCGAAAGCTGGTTCGGCCGCCCGCCGAGCCAGACGGTTTTGCTAGTGGCCGCTTCACGCACTGGAATGGACTTGCCGTGCAGACTGACAATCAGCATCGGCCATTCATCCATGCTCAGGCGGCGCAACTGGACCACTTCATCGTCGGGGAAATGCCCTGCCGCAAAACTATCGCATCCGATAGCCCGGGCTGAGAGCGCGAGTGCCTGCCAGGCGTGTCCTATGTCGTGCAAGCAGTACCGATAGGCCCGTTCACCGTACTTCCACGACTCGCGCCACACGATACTGGTCAAAACAAATACAACTGGCGCGGAGCCGTCAACTGCCCTCGTTCCGAAACCACCGTGTCCGCGCTGCTCCGCCATGTGTCTGGACGGATCGTAGTGATACATTCCATCTGGCCACCCCTTCAGGCCCCGTGTCAGGAAGTGGAATTCCGTCGGGTGCAGATTCCCGGAGGACGGATTCACTCTTAACGCATACCTATCTCCGGTGGACGGGACAAGCTTGGACGCGCTAATCGCAGCGGAATAGAAGAGTAATTGCGATAGAAAAGGTGGTCCGTCATCCGCAGGCGTGGTGCCAAAAGCACCTTGAAGCACGTCGATAGCTGGCATTTCGGGGGCGGGCGGATCTGCTGGCAGATCGAGCACGGGCACGCCCTCGTAATGTCGAAACGGATCGGGCATGTTCGCCCAGTCGAGAACCTGCCGCGCTCGCCTCAGAGATTCAACGCTATGCTTTGTAGCTTCGTGATATTCGCGCCACCTCATTGCCGGTAGACGGCCTCCATTGATACTGATGCTGGTAGCTCGCAACAAGGCGACTTTCCACTTATTGAGGAGTGCAGGCCAAGCTGCCGGTGAACCGGGCAACGCCTGAGCGGACAGCCGGAAGTGATTTGGTTACTTCAGTATCGCCGACAATCCGCGAATAAACGACAGTAAGGCACTTGTCGATTTGCAACTGATCCTGGAGAAAGCTGGTACGCCTAATCAGCTGTTGATCGCGACCTCTTCGATGATGGGGGGCTTCTGGTCGTAGTCGCTATACCGAATCCATCGTGGCCGAACCACAAAGTATGCGATGCCCGGCCAATTCATATGTGGTTCACACTCTGGCCAGGCGGCAAAGTAAATCTCCTGGTAACGCTTCAAGTCAGGTCCGTTCGGCTCGGTTGCATGTCCCTCAAATTGCACCGTCTGCTCTCCGGTCCATCCCACGACAAAGGAGCAAACGGGCCGAGCAATCAGATTGGGGTATTTCCGTGAAGACCTCACAGTGTCGAAGATGATCTCAAGTTGTGCGGTGATCGCGATGCCTACCAGTGCAGATTGTGGGGGTGCCATCTCCAGAAATGCTCGACACCACACCGAAGCGATGTCGCACCATGAACGCGTGCAAAGCAATTCGATCCATCGTGGAACTCCTTAATTTCCACCGTAACTATAGTCCACATCGATACGGATGGCTGTGCGACCGACCGGGTTACCGGCTATTCAAGAGGAACCCCCCCAAAAAATACGGTTCTGTCCGGGTGGGCGACAATCATCCCGGGACTGCAATTTAAGGTTGAACCAGTCGCGATGAGTCCCTCGGCCTGTGGGTGTCGTCCGAAGATCCTTAGCGCAGGCAGATCGGCGGACACAAGCCGACATATCGGTACTAATCGGCCTCGAGAGTCGGCGATTCGGCATCACCTGAACTCATGTGCGGTCATGCGCTGCTAGACATCCTCGGGAACAGCCATGACGAGGTTGTGCACCTGGATGCTCGCATTGAAGGTTGGTTGGGATCCATCAGCGGCGGGTTCTTAGTGCGCCCGCGGTTCCTGCGGTTGGACGAGTTGAGGGCAGAAATGGTGATCGCAAGGCGACTAACCAATCCATCAGTGCTCGCATCTGACATATCCAATGTGTGATTTGTGTGTGGGGAGCTAGCCGTCAATGACTTCCAATGAGACATCCGCCCAATTGTTCGGCAAGACGATGGGACTGACCGAACAGGCAAAGAACTTCCTGGCGGCAATCGTAGCAACGTCGGATGATGCGATCATCAGCAAAGACCTAAATGGAATTATCAATAGCTGGAACGAGGGTGCGCGCCGGATTTTCGGATACGAAGCTGATGAGATCATAGGCCAACCGATTTTACGTCTCATTCCAGTGGAATTGCACCACGAGGAAGATTTCATCCTGGGGAAAATTCGCGCAGGGGAACGTGTCGAACACTTTGAAACCACCAGGATGAGAAAGAATGGGGAGCGGTTCCCGATCTCTGTCACCATCTCACCGATCAGGGACGACAACGACGTGGTCATCGGAGCGTCGAAGATCGCCCGCGATATTTCTGACCGTCGCCGGGCGGACGAGAGCCGTTTTCGGCTGGCTGCGATCGTCGATTCAGCCGACGATGCCATAATCAGCAAGACTCTGGATGGCATTATCACAAGCTGGAACAACGGAGCCCGCCGCCTCTTCGGTTATGAAGAAGAAGAGATCATCGGACAATCTATCCTGCGCTTGATTCCCGAGCATCTGCGGCAAGAGGAAGACGAAATCCTGCGCAAGCTGAGAGCGGGCCAGAAAATCGAACACTATGAAACGACACGCGTCAGCAAGAGCGGTGCAATCCGCGAAGTCGCAGTTACGATCTCCCCAATCTGCAATAGCAAGGGAGAGGTCACAGGAGCGTCGAAGATCGCGCGCGACATCTCTGATCGAAAAAAGGTCGAACGCATGGCAATCGAAGCGGAAAAGATTGCCACAACCGGACGCATGGCTGCCGCCATTGCACACGAGATCAATAATCCGCTTGCGTCCGTACTAAACCTCATCTTCCTCGCCCGTCAAGACAACGTTTCGAAGCAGGACATTCAAAACTACCTGGCGACCGCAGAGAGCGAGTTGGAACGAGTCTCCCATATTGCGCGGCAGACGCTAGGCTATTATCGGGACACCGGGTCACCGTCAGAAGTCCGACTCAGGGATTTGATGCAAAACGTCCTGTCGGTATACCATAGCAAGCTGCTTGCTCATGGGATCGTAGTGGACGCCGAGTATAACGATCTGAGGAAGATTCGCGTCCATTCGGGAGAAATTGTTCAGATCTTCTCGAATGTAATTTCGAATGCGATTGACGCGATGGCACGGGGAGGTAAGTTGTCGATCGCGATCGCACAGTCCGCAAAGACAGAGCGAGATGGCCTCAAGATCATGGTGAACGACACTGGACATGGTATCAGTCGGGAACACTTAGGCAATGTGTTCGAACCGTTCTTTACAACGAAGGGAAATCTCGGTACGGGAATCGGGCTCTGGGTGGCCCGACAGCTTGTCGAACGGCACGGCGGTCACATATCGATATCCAGTGGTACCGAGCCCGGCAACAGCGGGACCATCGTTATGATCGACCTTCCCTTCGACAATTCGGGGGATGCGAACAGTGTGAATAGGGGCCAATTAGGCTCCAGCGTGGAGATCCGATAGTGGAGACAGCCAGTACCCCAATTTGCCTCGGAAATTGGGGGCCCGGAAATTCCTCCGAGATCTATGGAGCGAGGAAGGCTGAAGCGCGAGCTGAAGCGCGTCCCAAGATTCTCGTTGTCGACGACGAGCGGCTCCTTGCCGATACCACCGCCGCCATCCTGCGCCATGCTGGGTTCGAAACGCGAATCGCCTACGACGGATTTGTAGCGCTCGAAGTAGCCGGCTCGTTTCGTCCTGACTACATTCTTACGGACATCATGATGCCTGAAATGAATGGAGTGGAATTGGCAATTGCGATCACGAAGATGTATCCCGTGACAAAAATTCTGTTGTTTTCGGGGCAGGCGGGAATCTCAGAAATCCTCGAGCAATCCAAGGCGAAGGGATTCGAATTCCCATTATTGGCAAAACCGGTTCATCCAGCGAAGCTTATCGAAGGCCTCAGAAAACTGAAGGACGGCTGAATTGAACGTAAGCCAGTCACGGTCGCGACGATCTCCAGAAGGCGTCCCCCCCCGAGGGCGATGCACTCATTGACCTGGCCCGTAGTCGCCGGGAATGCTCTTGAATTCACACAATCGCCCACGTACTCATCGAGTCGTTCAGTACGGGAATTCTCGGTTCCGGTCGAGTAACCGCCAATCCGGAAGTAATCCCGAAGTGCCCGGAAAATCGCATTTTCGGTATGTTTCCCAACCGGGCGGTTCGGGGTGGGCAAGTTACTGAACACCCCCGTTTCTCGGGAACATCGGCCATAGAGGAACCGGGGTCAACACGCACTTCGGCGAGTACAATCTGCTTTTCTTCGCAAGTTCATGCTGGGGAGGCATCAGAATGAAGTCAACTCGCACGAGCGTGGTGTTAGGCATACTCGGGGCAGCTCTCCTTTTGATCTTCTGGGTGAGTAGCTTCTTACCCAGCCAAGCGGACGCACTACTAAGACCGTATGGTCTGTTCACCTGGTTTGCTGTCCTTACCGCCGCGATCCTGTTGCCTACGATAGCCGCAATCCGAAGCTCGAAATGGTGGTTTTTGGTCGTAGGAGCAAGTCTCGCTACAGCCGGACGTTTCTTCCTCGCCGTGATGGCGTAGCTCGGAGACGGCTGATCCTTTGGCAACCGTGTCAGTCGAAACACTGTGGGAAATTGCGCTCTTTTAGATCGGACCTGCCCGCACCGTTTTCAAGGAACTCCTCCGAAAACTCCACGACACCCAAGGCTGCATTACTTCCGGATTGGCGACTTCCGGTTAGGCGACACTTCCGGTTAGGCTTCAGCAATGTTCGGAGTTGGTCTTCGACGTCGGCATTCGAACACTCATTCGTCGCGCAGAGCGACCATCGGATCCACTCTGCTTGCGCGCCGTGCGGGAAAGTATGCGGCCAGTAGCGCCACCATAGAGATGCCAAGAATGGCGGTGATAAACGTGGGTGGGTCTGACGGGGTGAGGCCGAAGAGCTGCGCCCCAACCAGGCGAGTCGCTGCCATCGTCGCCGGCAGCCCGAGGAGCACCCCGATACCAAGAAGCAACAAAGACTCCCTGATAATCATCCACTGCACTTTCCTGTTCTGAGCGCCGAGCGCCATGCGGACGCCGATCTCATGGGTGCGGCGGGCGACGTTATAAGTCATGACCCCGTAGAGTCCGATGGAGGTGAGCAGCAAAGCGAGGAGCGCGAACCAGGTGCAGAGTTGAGAGATCAATTGCTCCTGATCCATCAGATGGTTCACCTGCTCCCTGATCGTCTCTATTTTGAGAACCGCCAGATTAGGATCGACCTGGGCCAGCGCCCGCCTGATTTCTTCGCTGGCGCGGACCGGATCGGCGACCGTCAGAACCTGCAAGGAGTGAGCATAGGCGTGGGGACCAGCGATCTGGACCAAGGGAAGGTAGATCATGCGTTGCGGCGCCTCCCGGGCGCTGCCGTATTTCGCATCCCGCACAACGCCACCGCCCAGGTTGTGCGTTACATGCGCGACCTGGAAGGGCCCCACCTCTCGCCGGCCCGCATGCAGCAGATACAGGGGATAAAATTGATGCCCGGCGCGCGCGGCGGTTCTGATCTGCGAGGGCAGTATAAGGAACCGCTGCAAGTGCTTATGGGTGTCGTCATCCTGGTTCTGCTGATCGCATGCGCCAACCTGGCGAATTTTCTGCTTGCCAAGACAATCTCTCGCGCGCGTGAGATATCGACCCGCCTGGCACTCGGGTCGACTCGAGCGCGCATCGTCGGCCAGATCCTCATCGAGACACTTCTTCTTTCCTTCAGCGGAGGAGTGCTGGGGCTGCTGCTGGCTTTTTGGGGAACCCGTGCGCTTATCAATTTCGTGGTGGGAGGGGCCACTTATACCATCTTCAATCCCAGACCCGACGCCCGCGTCCGTCGACCTTGCTGCAACTGATTATGAGTGCGTTATCGGTGGATAGGACGAGAATTTGAACCGAATTCGAACGCCGGATTCTCTACTGGCCTTGAGCAAGTTGGTCTCGTAGCCAGGACAATCGATCACGACGTGCGTCTGGATTCAGAAACATCTGGTAATGGGAACCTGATTCATAGACTTTCAATTGATCTGTTCCACAACTATAGGGCGTGAACTCCCGCACATACTCTTGCGATATGACCTCATCGCCGGTGCCAAACTGGAAAAGGAGAGGGATGTTCGAGCAACGCTGCAGGTACTCGCTTGCGTCGAGCCATTTTGAGGCTTCAGCGTAACGGTCCATGATGCCCGGCTGGAGCCGCTGGCGGATACGAATTACGTCCGGATGCAGACTGGATCGCCAGAACTCGCTCATCCGAGGAACACCGGCAATCAGAACGGCCCTCTTCGGGCGAGCATCTACCGCTGCGACGATGCCTGCGATCCAGGCACCAAAACTAAAACCTACAATCGCTCCGCGGCACATATCGATATCCGATCGAAGAGAAAGGCAGTCCAGGCCGCGCCTCACTGTGATGACGGTCTGCGCAAATCTGTCCTGCTCCTGATCGGGACGCGAGAAGTTCGGAAACGCCCGCGCTTGCGGAAGATCGATCAGTAGCGATGCAATTCCAAGCTCAGCCAGGAGACAGGCCTCAGCGAGAAAGGCGTTGCGGTCCTGGCCTCCGCCGTGAAGGGCGACAACGAAAGGGGACGGCGTCGATTGGGGTGGCACGATCAGCCAGGCTCGCGCGTACTCTGAAGATCCAGGCAGACGATAGGACAATTCATGCAGGGCGCCCTGAATCCGCCCTTCTACAGGAGATGAAATCGCATCGATCGGAGACGACGGATCGTATTCGAACAAGCGTTGATACTCCTCCTCCTCATTCTATCGGCGCACTGGGTGCACGCAACGGTTCTGAGTGGATAACCGCCAAACCGGAAGTAACCCCGAAAATAGGTTCTGTCCGGATAGGCGACAATCCACCCGGAACACACACCAATTGCTCCTGGATGAGCGCATTGCCCTCAAGCGCCTCCCGCTCACGGCACCCGCGCCCCGGTCAATCTATTCACAGCGGAGAGCTTCGGCGGGTGGAACGGCGAGGGCGTGGCGAGCGGGCAACAGGCAGGCGAGGAGTGCGCTGAGAGTGAGGAGTGCAGCGGTTGCGAACAGACTGCTCGAGGCAAAGGTGCTTTGCATCCAGTGGGAGAGGACGGCGCCGAGAAAACTGTCAAAGACAAGACCGATGACAATGCCCGCGGCCGCGCTGACGAGCGCGATGCGCGCGGCGACCCACAAGACGTGCGCACGCGGTGCGCCGAGCGCCAGGCGCACACCGAACTCTGTAGTGCGCTGGGCGACGCTGTACGCGACGACGCTGAAGATGCCGACCAGCGCGAGCGCGAGCGCCATGGAAGAGAAGACGCCAAACAATATGGAGAAGAGCCGCTGGCGGCTGTACTGTGCGTCGCGCTCGATGACCTCGTTGAGAGTGAAGGTGCCGTTGAAGCTGCTGTTGGAGATCTGCTGGTCGGAAGCGACGGATGCGATAGCGGCGCGCATGGAATGCAGGTAGGTGAGCGGATCGCCCTGCGTGCGGACGAAGTACTGCACGTTGGACGGTATCACGACGGTGTACGGAAGGTAGATGGCGGGCACGACAGGACGATCGACGCCGTCGTTGCGCGCATCGCCGACAACGCCGATGATCTGACGCCAGGCGGTGCTTTGTGCAGAGATGGCCGCGAAGCGATTCTGATGTGAGAGACCGGGAATACGTAGCTGTCGGCCCAAGGCATTGGACGAGGAGAGATAGCGCGTTGCGAACGCGCGATTGACGATCGCGATGAAGTCTCCGCGGGTGTTTTCATCCGTGTTCCACAGGCGCCCCTGAAGCAGAGGGATGCGGAGCGTAGCGAAAAATCGCTGGTCGACCAGCATTACACGAGCCTGCAACTGCTGCCGATCGAGACCTCCGTCGATATTGAAGGAGCTCTCAGCGCCACTATAGGGTGGCGTGACATCGGCGCCGGCAGAGTCACTGGAGACAGCGACAGTGGAGATACCGGGAACGGATGCGATCTTCTCCCGGATCTGCTCGATGTAAGCGGTGCGCGCTTCGCGCGACTGAATGCGGCTCAACACGCCTGGGTCATGGAGGTGCAGAAGGATGCCGAGCTTCATCACATTTGCGGGTTCGTAGCCAAGTGGCATCTGCATGAGCTCAAGAAAGCTGCGGATGGCAGTGCCCGCAGTGGCCATGAGAAGAAGCGTGAGCGCGACTTGCGCGGCGATGAGAATGCTCCAGCGATGCTTTGCGGGAGCAGCAACAACGCCAATCTGCCTGCCGGGGAGCATACGCGCGGATTCGCGACGCGAGAGACGCAATGCGGGGACAAGACCGAAGAAGATACCGCAGAGTAGCGCGAGCGCGACAGAGAACGCGAGGATGGGAGCGTTGATGTGGATGACCGATTCGGCTGGAAAAGAATCCGGGGAAAGCAATAAGGGAAGCTTTGCCAGCCAGTAAGACGCAGCAACGCCAAGTACGGCGCCGGTCGAGGAGATGACGACGGCTTCGACGAGCAACTGGCGGACGATACGCCAGCGACTGGCGCCGATCGCACTGCGAATGGCGAGCTCATGCTGGCGCGTGCGGCCACGGGCCAGCAGCAGGATGGAGCAGTTGGCGCAGCCGATGATGAGCAAGAGCACAACGCCTGCGAGAAGAAGCGTCAGGGTGCGGCCAGTTCCGTGCTGGTAAGGCACGATGATGGGCTGCAGCGCGAGATGCCAGTGATCGGGAAAACGATCGGGATGCTGTTGTGCAAACTGGCGCACGATGGGCTCGAGCGCAGCGTTGGCGGTGGCCAGTGTGACGCCGGGCCGGAGCTTGATCCACGGTGCGTAGGCCCGGAAGGGAACGTTGAAACTCGGGATGAGACTGGCAGGCAGGTAAACATCGCCGACGCCGAGGCTGTCATTGAATGCGAAGCTGCGCGGCATGACCCCGATGATGGTGTAGGGGGCGTGATCGATTTCCAGCGTTCGCCCGATGACGTGGGGATCGCCGCCGAAGTGGCGCTGCCAGAAGCGGTAGTTGAGAACAACGACGGAGTGGCCGCCGTTCTCAGCATCGGATGGCTCGATGTTGCGGCCGAGAAGCGGGCGCACACCAAAGAACGTTCCGGCATTCTCTGTGAGGTAGGTGCACTGGATGTCTTCCGGCAGTGCTCCGCCGGTGATCTCCAGTCCCCCGTTGTCGAAGCCAAGCGCCGAATCAACCGGTGCTGCAAGGCGAAGGTCATCAAACTGTGCCTTGGCAAGGAGAAACCAGCTCCACTGGTCAGGATGTTGGGTGTCGACGACGACGGGGTTCATGATGCGGTCGGCGCCGGCGTAGGGAAACGGGTGCAGCAGGACGGCGTAGATGAGCGAGAACATCGCCGTGGTGGCGCCGATGCCAAGCGCGAGTGAGAGCACGGCGACGGCGGCGAAGCCAGGGTTGCGGCGCAGGGCGCGGAGGCCGTAGCGGATGTCTCCGCCTAACTCATCGAAGAGGCGGAGGCCGATGGCGTCGCGGTAAGTTTCGTTTTGGGCGGCGGGCTGGCCGAGGTCGATGCGGGCTTTGCGGCGCGCTTCTTCTTCGGGGAGGCCCTGGCGGATTAAATCTTCCTGGTAGGCGTCGAGGGTAGAACGACACTCTTCTTCGACGTCGCTGTGGGTTCGTGGCGCGATGGAGTGCCAGAGCTTGCGAATTGCGGCGAGGAGACTCATATCTCGTCCGTCTTCTTGGCGAGAATGCCGGCGACGACGGCGGCCATGTCGGTCCATTTGGCGGTCTCGGCCTTGAGCTGGCGCGTACCGGCAGCGTTGAGCGAGTAAAAGCGGGCACGGCGATTGTTCTCCGACTCACCCCACTCGCCTTTGATCCAGCCCCGGTGCTCCAGACGATAGATGGCGGTGTAGAAGGAACCCTGCAGGATTTCGAGCCGCTCGCCGGAGATCTGCTGAATGCGCAGCAGGATGCCGTAGCCATGCAGCGGGCCGAGCGAGATCGCCTTGAGGATGAGCATCTCCAGTGTGCCCTGCGGGAGTTCAACCGGTTTCGTCAAAGGCTCTCTCCTCTCTAGGAAAGGAGAGTAAACAATCTCTCCTCTCCCGTCAAGGAGACTGCCTTCCGGGTAATTGCGCCTTCGTCGGATTTAGCTGATTCGCTCTCGGAGTCTGCGATTCCTTCATGTTCAATTGCCGTATCGACAGTGCTCCGCATGGACGTTGCGCCTGAAAACCGGATTCCTGGCGGATGACCGGCTATCCGGAAGTGATCCCCAAAAAATGCGGTTCTGTCCGGATAGGCGACCATCCGACCAGAATGCCGCGTCACCGTTTCCGTGAGCCCTCGTCCGTTCTTCACTAAATATTTCGCTGCAAGGGTCGAGATCCTGGCATCGAGCCTATTGGCGCAAGAAAAATTCTTCGCGCCGCATTGCCCCTTTTCTCCAGTGAATCCGCACTCCTAAGTGAAAGCGTGATACGACGCCGCCTGATTCACAAAAGGAGCGACTGCCATGATTCACGGAATCCTCGGTCTCAATCTCCATCATCATTACCGTCGTCTACCGAGTCATTCGCCGCCTTCTCGATGACGGAGCCGGTCACACCCACGATCGTTCCTATGCAGATGAGGCCGCGAGCCGGCACTATTCTTCACCGGCATCTTCGGGAGCAGCGTCCGGAGCGCGATGGGAACGCAGGGCACGATGAAGCCAGATTCGCGCAAGCTGCCAGTCGCGCTTGACCGAGCGCGGCGCGATGTTGAGAACTGCGGCGATCTGTTCCACGGAAAGTCCGCCGAAGTAGCGCAGCTCAACCACGCGTGCCCTTCGCTCGTCTTCGCGAGCAAGACGGGAAAGTGCTTGATCAATGGAGAGGATTTCGTCGATGCGATTGGGATCGATGTCCGCTACGACGAGGTTGTCGTCCATCTCTACGCGATTCAGGCCGCCTGCCCGGCGTTCGGCCATACGAGCGCGAGCGTGATCGACGAGGACCTGGCGCATGACGTGAGCGGCGAAGCCGATGAACTGACCCCGGCTAGTCCAGTCGATCTCGTCGCCGACAAGGCGCATGTAGGCCTCATGGATGAGGGCGGTGGGCTGGAGGGTGTGGTTGGGGCGCTCGCGGCGCATGTACGCAGAGGCCAGGCTGTGCAGCTCGGCGTAGACTCGAGGCAACAGTTCTTCCGCAGCGTGTGCGTCGCCGGAATGCATGGCCTTGAGCAGTTGCGTGATTTGACCGGAGGCGGGATCGCCAGCTTGCGCCATGGTTCCTCCTTTTGCCTGCATGGTACTTCGTGGTGGGGCTCCCATTACAAAAAATCTGATGCCAGAGGTGTGGAGCGATGAGCCAGCCGGAGATGTTAGTGGACCACCTTTTCAGTCAAGCCGTGGATATGCTGCCGGATGATCGGGCGCTGTACCTGGCAGCCGTGTGCAAGGACGACCCTGTGTTGCGGCGCTTGGTGGAGAGCCTGTTGTTTGAAAACGACCGCCTGAGCGGCTTCCTTTCCACGCCAGTGTTTGCAGCGGGTGGACTGACGGACGCAACGACAGTTCCGCCGCAAAGCTTTCTTGCTCCAGGCAGCCGGCTGGGCCGCTACACGATCCAGCAAACGCTGGGTTTGGGCGGCATGGGGGTGGTGTACCGCGCCCGCGACGAAAAGCTCGAGCGCGAGGTTGCCATCAAGATGCTGGGCTCCGGCGTGCTGCGCAATGACGCGGCCCGAAGGCATTTCCACCTGGAGGCACTGGCGCTCGCCAAACTGAACCATCCGAATATCGCCGCGGTGTATGACGTGGGCGAGCAGGATGGGCAGGACTACATTGTGATGGAACTGGTGCAGGGAGAGCCCTTGTCTGTGCTGCTGCGGGCTAAAGGCGGCAAAGAGGATGCCTCCGGGCACGGTTCCGGACCGGTGGATGTGCCCACGGCTTCGCAGATTGTGCTGGAAGTGCTGGATGCGCTCAAGGAGGCGCATGCACGGGGGGTGGTACATCGCGACCTCAAGCCGGGCAACATCATGATGACACCGAAGGGGCATGCCAAGGTGCTGGACTTCGGCCTGGCGAAGCTGCTCGACGGCGATACGATCGTGACCCAGACGCTGGGCATTGCGGGTACGCCGATGTACATGTCTCCGGAGCAGGTGCTGGGCGAACCGGTGGACACGCGAACCGATCTGTGGAGCCTGGGAGTCATCTATTATGAGGCACTCACCGGGCAGCCGCCGTTTCGCGGAGAGAGCACCATCTCCGTGCTGCGGGCGGTGACACAGGCTCCGCTGACGCATGCGAAGAAGATACAGCCATTGCTGCCGCCGCTGGCGGACGCGATTGTGACCAAAGCTCTGGAGAAAGATCCGAAGAAGCGCTATGCCTCCGCTGAGGAGATGGAGCGGGATGTGGCTCTGCTGGCAAAGCCGCCCCAGGTTGAGGCGCAGCCGTGGTGGAAGCAGCCGCGGTGGCTGCTGACATGCTTTGCGGTGATTCTGGCTGCCGTTAGCGCAGGCGGATGGGCTATGTGGCGTCATGTTGCGGACGAGCGGTGGGCCAGCGAGGTTGCCCCAGGAAAGTTTGAGAGCGAAATGACGGCCTGGCATCCGCTGGAGGCAATGGCGCTGCTTGAGCACGCGCAAAAGGCACTGCCAAATGACGCCCACCTGAAGCAACTCGAAGAGAGATACACGCTGACGACGTCGATCACTTCCGAGCCTACCGGGGCGACGGTTGAAATTCAGGACTACATCCAGCCTCACAGCCCGTGGAAGACGCTAGGCATGACTCCGCTCATGAATGTTCGCATTCCAACGAAGCTATTTCCTGTTCGCTGGAAGATCGCGAAGCAGGGTGTGGGTGAAATGGTGGTGGCGCCGCTGGCCGGCAAGAAAATGGACTTTGAGCTCGCGAAGCACCTCGCCGCACCGGCGGGCATGGTGTACGTCCCATCGCAGAGCTTTGGCGACTGGGTAGCATTTCTTGGTCCGATTGGCCCGTGGGAATTGCCGGCACACTACATAGACCGCTACGAAGTAACCAACCGCGACTATCAGCAGTTTGTGGATGGAGGTGGATACAGCAAGGCGCAGTACTGGCCGACGCGGATGGAAAAGGATGGGCAGCAGGTTGCGTGGAGCGAAGCCGTCGTAGGCTTCACCGACACAACGGGGCGGCCTGGACCGTCCACGTGGACCGGGGGCCATTATCCGGAGGGACAGGGCAATTATCCGGTCTCCGGCGTCAGCTGGTATGAGGCCATGGCGTATGCGGTCTGGGCTGGCAAAAGCCTGCCCGTGCTTGGCCAGTTTTACGAGGCCGCGCCCACCGATGCCGGATTCATATCGGTCTCGCAGAGCAACCTGAGCGGAACCGCACCGGCGCCGGTGGGCAAATACCAGGGAGTGGGCCCATATGGCACCTACGATATGGCAGGCAATGTGCGCGAGTGGGTGGTGAATGCGGCGGAGGGCGACCTGCGCTTTGCGCTGGGCGGATCGTGGCATTCACCGACCTATTTCTACTCCATGCCGGAGGCATTTGCGCCAACGGACCGCCGGCCCGGCAATGGCTTCCGGTGCGTAAAGAACCTGTCGCCGCTGCCGGAAAACGCGCTGCAGCCGGTCTACCGCGAGGTGCGGGATTTTACCAAGATCAAGCCGGCGAACGATGATGTCTTTCGCGGCTACAAGGTGATGTACGACTACGACAAGACGCCGCTGAACGCCAAAGATTTTGGCGTAGTAAAGGAAACGCCGGACTGGCGCGAGGAAAAAGTCGTTATCGATGCGGCGTACAACGGCGGCCGGTTTGCGGTTTATCTGTTTGTGCCGAAGCGGGCAAAGCCGCCGTATCAAACGGTGCTCTTTCTTCCCAGCGCGCGTGTGTACAACCTGCCCCCGGACTCATCCAATCTGGGCGATACGGAGTTCTTCGACTACATTGTGCAGAGCGGGCGTGCGTTAGCGTATCCGGTGTGGCTGGGCACTTATGAGCGTCCAGTGAAGTACTCGATGGAGAACACGGCGCTTGTCACCGCATGGTACAAGGACGCAGCCCGGACGCTGGATTATCTCGAAACGCGGAAGGACATCGATTCCAGCCGCCTCGCCTACCTGGGCGTAAGCATGGGCGCGGCCGACGGAGCGATAGTCTCTACGCTGCTGCAGGACAGGCTGAAAACCGTCGTGTGGCTGGATGGCGGATATTTTCTCTGGCCGCCGGAGGTGGGTAACGATCAGGCAGACTTTGTTCCACGGATGAAGAAGCCGGTGCTGATGGTGAATGGGCGATATGACTACGTCTTCCCGCTGGACGCGTCGCAGACACCGATGTTTAACATGCTGGGCACGCCCGCGGCGGACAAGAGCCACGTCGTGCTGGACACTCCGCATGAAGTGACGGAGCAGCGGCCGATGCTGGTGCGAACAGTGCTCGCATGGCTGGATAAGTACCTCGGAAAAGTATAGGAATAGTTCACAGAAGTTCTGTCCTTGTGCAGGTACGGGTCGAGGCCGTGGCCGCCCATTGCGAGCGTGCCCGACAGGCAGATGCCAGAATCCTGACGGAGCCGAAGGATCACATCTATGGTGAGCGTCAGTACAACGCGGAGGACTTCTACGGCCACAGATGGGACTTCACTGAGACCCTAGTAGACGTAGACCCGAGAGCTGAGGCGGCATCTCGGTCAACCTCTCAGCGTGCTCAACATACTCAAGCTGCTTTATTTGGTTCGTAGCGTCTCTCAGCCAACGCGCCGAAGCGCCTATCTACGCAGCGATCCGCGTTGCGAGAGGATAACCGCCCAACCGGAAGTTACCCCAAAACCGGTGTAATGTCAGGGTTGGCGACGATCCGCTCAGAATCTGCAGAGAAGAAAGTGCCCAAGCCCAAAGAGGTCAGACCCCCCATGTCCAAACTAGTGGTCTGTCGGGGTGCGCTCCGAAGGACCCGACCAGTTACACTGCTGTGAGCGAACGGAGCATCGGAGTGGACGTTAATGAAGGTTTCGGAAAAGGACCTGCTTGCCGCCGAGGCTATGGATCGATGGGAGGATTTCCAGAAGAGTCTTTCCTCAGAAAAGCGCAGGTATCCCATCCAACAGTTTCGAAAATTTTGGTCGGCAGCATCACGTTACGCCGAATTGACGAAAGCTGATTCTCTGATCCACAAGACTCTTGCCTGCGCAGTCAACGGGCTGGTCGATTTCCTCCGTGTGGAACGTAAGCAGGTTCCAGCCGACGTTCTTCGCGATGCTGATCGCTTGGAATGCCTCTTGCTATGCCACACACCTGCTCGAAGCCGGCGCGGATCTGCGCACGATTCAGGTCCTACTCGGCCATGCCTCGCTCGATCACACAACCATTTATCTGCATCTCTCCCGGCGTCATCTGGAAGCGGTGCCGAACCCACTCGACACCCTCTTCATAGCGGCTCCCTTGGAAGCCTGCCGAGAAACGAGGCGCAGGAGGCGATGAATCGGCCCACCCTAGAGGTGGCCGACATCATTCGCGCATCAGGTGACAGTTATTGGGAACGGCACAGATCACATTTGGCTTGGCAGCATCGCAAGGTGCTCGACGCCATAGCCCGCTGCCGCACTCCGGCTCTGGGCGGTCATCGCGATCAGTGCGCTCGCTGCGCTCATCAGGCCATTTCTTACAACTCCTGCCGCAACCGACACTGCCCCAAGTGCCAGGGAAACGCACGCACCAAGTGGCTGGCTGCGCGTTCCGCTGAGCTGTTGCCTGTGCCTTACTTCCATATTGTCTTCACACTGCCGCATGAACTATCCGCACTTGTACTCCAGAACAAACGCCTGCTCTACGACTTGCTCTTTCGCGCCAGCGCCGTGACCATGCTTGAAGTGGCGCAGGATCCGAAGCATCTTGGAGCCGACATCGGTCTGCTCAGCGTACTCCATAGCTGGGGCCAAAACCTCCAGCATCATCCCCATATCCACTGCATCGTTCCTGCCGGCGGCCTGACTAAAGATCGCTCCGGCTGGATCGCCGCCTCTCCACGTTTCTTCCTGCCCGTCCACGTTCTCAGCCGCGTCTTCCGCGACAAGTTCGCCGCCGGGCTCAACCAGCTCTTTGACCAGAACAAACTCCAGTTCCACGGCTCGCTCACAGGCCTCGCCCAGCGCGATGGCTTCCACCGTTTCTCCCATCAGCTCTCTCACAAGAACTGGGTCGTCTACGCCAAGCCTCCTTTCGGCGGAGCAGAACATGTCCTCCACTACCTAGCTCGCTATACTCACCGCGTTGCCATCTCCAACCATCGTCTCGTCGCCTTACACGACGATCGAGTCTCCTTCCGCTGGAAGGACTACGCTCACGGCGGCAAGCAGAAGCTCATGACACTTCCCACAGATGAGTTCCTGCGCCGCTTCCTGCTCCACGTTCTGCCTAAGGGGCTGGTGCGCATCCGTCACTTCGGCCTCTTCGCTAACCGCAGACGCACGCCGATGCTCGCCCTCTGCCGCTCGCTGCTTGGTTCGCTTCTAGCCTTAGCTCCCCAACTCCCCGCCCAGCAACTCTGCCCCCTCTGCTCCGGTGCGATGGTCCTGATCGAACGGCTGACAGCCTATCAGCTTGATCTCCGCTCAACCCTGTCGCTCTCAAAACAACCAGGCCGATCCTTCGACAGCTCCTGATTTCTTATGACGCAATTCACTTCGATCAACGTCCCCAGTCGCCGTGCTCTCGCACGCAATGCCGTCTTATGCTCGTTCTGCTCCTACACCTCGCAAACAGGGCCCACGCTGGCTTCTGCCTGCACCACTCTTCATCACCTCACTTTGCCGCCATTCCTCCGTCTTACGCACTCCTCCCTCAAAAACAGCTACAGCCCCGGCGAATCACGATCCAAATCCCATAGACAGTCCCGCATCCACCGCGCCAGCGGCCCACTTCAAACGGCTCTATCGTAACTGCCCCACAACAGCCGCACCCCACCGACAACCCCTCTCGGGGCAGTCACGATAGAGTCCTAACGTTTCTCGGGAACTTCGATATACGAGCTTAGGCCCTGATTCTATTCGGGTATACTCTAGCAACCCGGGGGCACCCATGCTCCTTTCGCGATCTGCAACTTTCTTGACGCTGGCGCTCATCGTGCTAGCGTTCCCGCGCATTAAGTTAACGGCTCTGGCTCAAGAGACCGAAGCAGAACAGGACGCCAAAAATAACACGGTTCAGGATGCGCCGCCTCCGAGTTGCCATGTCACGCTGCCTTCAGCGGCAAGCCCTTCCCGTTTCCCCGACCCTGGGACTGGTGACTATGTGACGGTAAGCGCGTATGGGACCGAAAAGTTATCGGCGTTGCTGCCGATCGACGGAATTTGGCGGGGACCGATGCCCAGCAAGCCCGGTGATTTCGTGTATAGCAACAAGTTTCCCTGGAGCGGAGCGTTCTCGTACAGCGACGGTGACGGCCCACTGAGGGTGACGGGGAAAAGGCTCGATGGTCTGGCTCCTTCTTTCACGGAGATTGAACCGATCACGGGCAAACACTGGTTCATGGGTTTCATGTCCATCCCCGGATTTGGTTGTTGGGAAATCACAGCACGTTATAAGGATCAGGAGTTAACCTTCATCGTCTGGGTCACACCCCTACCCCCAAAAAAGTCCTCTGCAGACGTCTTATTACCGCAAACCGCTATTGCCCCTGGTCCCATCCATGTTGATGGTGACGTGGTGGCAAAGTTGCTCAGGTATCGCTTGACACCCGAGATTCCGCACGAAGCTCAAGTGGCGAATGTTTCGGGCAGCAGCCTAGTGCTCCACGCAATCATTGATCGAAATGGCAGAACGCGGGAACTCCAGTATGTCTCTGGCCCCTCGCTTCTCGCGCAGGCCGCTATCGACGCGGTAAGGTGGTGGGAGTACGAGGCTAGCGGTGAGGACGTGGAAATCGATACCACGATCGAGGTTGAGTTTTCCCCAGCGGACAATTAGGGCTTACCTCTTGATCCTTGGGCAAGTCCTTGCCGCCGAGGCACCCCGGAGTTGAAGTCGATCTCAAAACTTCGAGAAGTTCGTTGAGTTATCGACCGCAGTTGGGTGCGCGAGCATCAGAGAAGTCGCGGTTCAGGCCGAGCTTTGCAGCGGCCTCGTCTAGTGCGACCTGGGTAAAGAAGAACTGATGCTTCGGGTTGGAATTGGGGTAGAAGCGGATGACGATCTCGGATCGCGTGACCGAGTCACTTATACCGTCGTGAAAAGCGTAGCCGAGTTCTTGTAGCAGATGCAGGGAGCCCTCGTCGCCGGTTGGGTTGCCGGTGTCGCCAACGATTGCGAAGACCGCCTTATGAGTCTTCTTCGAGTAGACAGCCACGAAGTCGCCGACCTTCACACCGCGTCGGCCGGCTTCATTGCCGCGCACGACATAGTTGATCTTGCGGGCGTCGACGTAGCCCCGCGGATCGCGCTCGTTGTGATTGGCAACATCGGCGAAGGCGGTCTGCGAGATGTAGTATCCCGGGAAAGGATCCTTGGGCGATTGCAAAATGGGACGTTGCTTGTTGTCCAAGAGGTAGCCGACGATCTTCTGGTCGGCACGCTCGAGATAGTGCGCGTTGATAAGGACGTCAAGGGTCGGCTTGCCCGGCGGGCCGTAGGCGTTGGGCGCTCCATCAACATCAACATCCATGCGGTGCGTCAGCACTTCGAAACATGGATGCGTTGCGGGCGTCTGTGCGTGTGCAGCGGCGGCGGCAGCGGCTACAGCGAGTGCTGAGACCAGAGCAAGGAAAGCTGGCTGCATAGACGATTCTGTGACTCGGAGATCTGCTGGAACGGCCAGAAAGACCGCGTTCCTGCGTATTTTTCTTCATGAAAGCCCGGAATCGGAGCTTCGTGAGTGACTGAAATCGTCATCTTGGCAGAATACCGCCGTAACGCCCTGCAAAGTCTGGTTTTCAGTAACTTGCCTGACGATTGCCTGGTAAACAGATGAAGTTACTCAAAACCCTAACGTTTTTCAGGCATGACGGCTCTATAGGTTATTGCCCAAGCATCCAATGGCGGAGGCGATCGGCTATCCGCTAAGCCAGTGGCGGGAGCTGAGCGTGTTCTGCTCCGACGGCGCTGTGGCCATCGACAACAACGCAAGCGAGCGGGAGATGAAGCGTGTTGTCCTGAATCGCAAAAACTCGCTGTTCGTGGGCAACCCACGCGGGGGAAGGACGGCGGCCATCTTAGCCAGCCTGACCAGCACCTGCCGCCGTCATGAGATCGACCCTCAACTGTACTTCACTCAGCTGCTGGTCAATCTTCCGACTACGCAAGCAGACCGGCTTTCCGCCTGGCTGCCCGACCAGTGGAAACTTAACCAATCTCCTTCAACGTTCGAGTAATCCACAGCCCTGCGGTTCAGATACCGCTCACGGTTCTATACGTTGAGATTGCTGCTGTGGGGATAATGTCCGGGTTGGCGACAAACCGACCGGAACTCGGAAAAACTCTCTGCTTCACGGCTCAATGCGTGCATTGGTGAAGATAACCGGCCAATCGGTCGAAAGCGGCAATTGAGGTCTCCTTTTCGCAACTCGTCTGCTGGATATTTGAGAGGCCCGGATTCGCCTGAAATAAAAATCACATTTTTCTGTGGTAGAGTCACAGAAAAAATGCGATATTGATGTGGCGTTACCACAGGAGAGGCAAGTGGGCGAATCCAAATTCGATCTCTTGCAGGGAACGTTGGACGTGATGGTCTTGCGGACACTGGACGCAATGGGTGCGCTCCACGGATACGGCATTGCTCGCCGCATTGAACAGGTCAGCGGAAACGCAGTCCTCCTGAACCAGGGCACGATCTACGCGTCGCTGGTGCGCTTGCAGCAGCGCGGTTGGATCGAGGCCAAATGGGGCACTTCCGCCAACAATCGCAAGGCCAAGTTCTACTCCATCACAAAGTCCGGCCGGAAGCAGCTGGCTCAGGACACCGCTTATTGGCAGCGACTGACGGAGGTGATGGGGAGGGTTCTCGCCATGCAGACGGAAGGCAGTGAACAATGAAACATTCTCTCCGGGAAGCCCTCAACCGCATCCGTTCATTCTTCCGTAAAACTCCGCTCGATCAAGAGCTCAACGAAGAGGTGGCTGAGCACCTTGAAATGGCCGTCGAAGAAAACATGCGCAGCGGCATGTCTCAGGAAGATGCGAGCCGCCAGGCCTTCATTCAATTTGGCGGAGTACAGCAGGCCCGTGAGCGGCATAGCGAATCGCGCGGACTGCCTTGGCTCGACGTCCTGATGCAGGACTTGCGCTTTACCTTCCGCACACTGAGGCGCAACCTCGGCTTCACGATCGTTGCCGTGCTCATTCTCGCGCTCGGAATCGGCGCCAATATCGCCGTCTTCAGCGTGGTGAATACGATTCTGCTGCGCCCACTGCCTTTCCGCGACTCGCAGCAACTGGTGACGGATTGTGGAGAAGGATCCCAAAGCCGGCGAATCCAGTAAAACCTATACCGCGGACGCCACGCAGGACTTCCAGCAGCAGAACCGCTCTTTTCAATCGGTCAGCGGCTACTTCGCCTTTACCGGACCCAACAATTTCAAGCTCTCCGGGAACAGCCAGCCGCTGCCAGCTACGGGAATGCTTGTCGCGGAGGGATTCTTTGAAACACTCGGCGTCGAGCCTTCCGTCGGGCGCCTGTTCAGGCCAGAGGAATTCGTCCATCACGCGCAGCCCGCGGCCTTGTTAAGCTACCCGTTCTGGAAACGCCAGTTTCGGCGGCGATCGCAGCATCATCGGACGGACGGTTGATTTGAGCGACAAAGTTGACCTGAACAACAAGTCCGTCACCGTGATCGGGGTCCTGCCGGAGACATTCGATTTCGGCGCAGTCTTTTCGCCGGGAGCCAAGGTCGATCTCTTCGTCCCCTACATCATGGATGATTTCCGCGATGACGGAAATGACCTGGCATTAGTTGGCCGCCTCAAACCGGGCGTGAACTTTAGCGCAAGCGCAGAGCGAGGCCGATCTGCTCTTTCCGCAGTTCTACTTCGAGCACAAGCACCCGGAATATGGAAAGGGCTACACGGGCCAGCTCACCGGACTGAAGGAGTACGTCAGCGGCAAGCTGCGCCGCTCGCTGATTGTGCTGTGGTGTGCAGTGGGGCTCATTCTACTGATTGTCTGCGTGAATCTCTCCAACCTGCTGCTGGCCCGGGCAGCAGCGCGCAGTAAGGAATTTGCGATGCGCAGCGCATTGGGAGCAAGACGCATGCGGCTTGTGCGTCAATTGCTCACCGAGAGCCTGGTGCTGGCTGCTGCGGGAGCATTGCTGGGCCTCGGGCTTGCCTGGGCCATTCTTGCTTACCTGGCCCATCAGGGATCGATTGCGCTGCCGCTGCTGAGCATGGTGCGCATCGACGGAGCAGCGCTGGCATGGACGCTGCTGATCGCAGTCGGAGCCGCCATTCTCTTCGGACCGGCTCCCGCGCTGCGCATGTCGGCCGGCAATCTGCAGGAGGCTCTGAAGGACAGCGGGCATGGAACCAGCGAGGGCCGAAAGCATGACCGCATGCGATCGATACTGGTGATCACGGAGATTGCCCTGGCTTGCGTGCTGCTCGTCGGCGCCGGCCTGCTGTTGCGCAGCTTCCTTCGCGTTCTGGACGTTGACCTGGGCTTTGAGCCAAGCCGCGCAGCCGCTGTCAGTGTCGACTACGACGACGGCGGAAATGTAGCGAAACGGGCAGCGATATGGCAGGAAGTCGTGAGCCGGGCATCGATGATTCCCGGCGTTGAGGCGGCTGGCATATCGGATAACCTGCCCATGAGCCGCAACCGGAGCTGGGGGATCGCGGCAAAGGGTGAACAGAAACCCAAAAACGCCGATTTCGTTGGCGTTTTCGTCTACATTGTCTCGCCCGGCTATCTCAAGGCGATGGGAATGCGCCTGATTGCGGGCCGCGACATCAGCTGGGACGACCTTGTAAATAACCGCAACGTAGTCGTCATTAACGAGACCGTCGCGCGAAAACTGTGGCCGGGACAGAACCCCATCGGCCGCCATCGCCATAGCAGGCGGAGCAGGAGTCGGAGGTAATCGGCGTGATTGCCGATGTTCGTGAAAGCAGCGCGGAAGACGATGCGGGAGCGCAGATGTACCTGCCGGCGACGAAGCAGTTCGGTCCGGAAGGCTCCTATCTGGTGGTGCGTTCCAAGCTGCCTCCTGCCGCACTGGCCATGAGCGTGATGCGAACGCTGCGGGAGATCAACCCTGGACAATCGGCGACGGAGTTCCAGCCCATTCAGGGGCTGGTGGATCACGCCACGTCTCCGCGTCGCTTCTTTGTGCTGCTGGTAGGAATCTTTGCGGGACTGGGATTGCTTCTTGCTTCGCTGGGAATCTATGGCGTCATCTCCTATGCCGTTACGCGGCAGACTCAGGAGATCGGCATCCGCATGGCTCTCGGCGCAACGCAAACCCGCGTGCAGCTCGATGTGATCCGGAGAACCCTGCGCCTCGCCCTGATCGGCATTGCCGTCGGAGTCATCGCTTCGCTTGCAGTCGCGCGCCTGATTGCTTCTCTCCTGTTCCAGACTGCGCCGACTGATCCGCTTACCTTTGTTGGGATGGTGGTTCTGTTGAGTGCGGTCGCGCTGCTGGCGGGATATCTTCCTGCACGAAGAGCTTCAAAGATCGATCCAATGGTTGCTCTCCGGACAAACTAAAACCGGAATGCCTGTGCTTCTTTGCGTTATTCGGGGTTTATGCGGATCGGCCTTCAGGCCCCTATGATCACTTGACGCCAAATCGCCATGGACTCATTGAGCAATGCTGGGGCGAAATCCTCCACTCTCCCAGTTCCGGGAGTGTGACCGGCCACCCGTCAGTAACCACGCGGTACACAACTGCTTGATGTGTCGCTCGACGAGTAACTTCTGTTTGGGCGACACTTCTGGTTGGCGACGATCCGCCCGGAACTCAGAATGGTGCCTCATTCCCGCTCGATGCGTGCATTGCCCGAAGTCAACAGTTGAGAATCTGCTGGCTACTAGGGGACTCTCGGTGACACTCTCGTCTGCTATCTCGGCCGACCAGTACCGATGTGCGTGAGCTAACATTCCGACTGACCTTGATAGGTAGACCTTCGTTCGTTCCACATCGGGCTGGCTCGCTACTCGTTTCGGAGTGCGGCCGTTGGGTCAACGCGTGTCGCGCGTCGCGCCGGACCCAAGGTTGCGCAAAAGACGACGCAGAGCATGACGGCAAGGACGATTGGATAAATAGCGGGCGCACCGAAGACCAACAGGCCCTGGAAGATCGAGTTGAATACCTTCGGCAGCGGGAGCGCCATCACAATGCCAATCGACAAGCCGATGGCCGCAACTTTGAAACCGTCGATCAGGATCATGCGTGAGATGTCCGACCCCTTCGCACCCAGAGCCAGGCGGATCCCGATCTCCTGGGTTCGCTGGCCCACAGAATAAGCGATGAGCCCATAGATTCCGATTGCAGCCAGGATGAGCGCGAGGATGGCGAAGGTCGCAATCAGTTTCTCGAACAGCGGGTTCCCGCTCCTTTGGTAATTGATCACGCCGTCCATACTCATCACCCGCAGAGTCGGGAGCTCAGCGTCGAGCCGTGCAACCACTTGGCGCAGAGCCGGCGCGAGACTGCCCGGTTCCACCTTCGATCTCAACAAGAGAGACAAGGATGCTACCGGCCGCTGCAGATAGGCCTCGTAGACTTGCGGCGCCATATTCGGATCTTCGGAGTAATTTCGCACGTTGCCAACCACGCCCACGATCTCGCTCCACGCCGGCGAAGTGCCGATAGTATCGAGCTGAATTTGCTTGCCCACGGGGTCGCGGTCCTGGAAGTACTTATGGACGAACTCCTGGTTCACCAGCACCACACGAGGAGCACCCGTGTTATCGTGCTCCGTGAATGCGCGACCGCTCAGGACGGGCACGCCCGCAGCCCGGAAATAATTTGCCGTCACCACTGTATCCGCAGCGGTGGACTGCTCACTCGATTGTGTTTCCTCTTGGCCCCTGATGTGAATGGGAACGCTGCCCGGTCCGGAAGACGGCAGGTCCGAGGTAACAGCCACCTGTTCGACGCCCGGTATCTGCTGCAGTTGCGCCACAAGGCTGCGAACGAACTCGCTTTGCCTGGTCGAGTCGACATACCGTGCCTGATCGAGCACCAAGCCCGCCGTCAGAAGGTGGTCAGGTTTGAATCCGAGCTGTTGATGATCCAGAAGATAGACTGCGCGAATCAGCAGGCAGCTCCCGATCAGCAGAAACAAGGCGAGCGCGATCTCTCCGCCAACGAGCAGTACGCGTAGCCGATTGTGTGCCCGGCCTGAGGTTCCGCCGCGTGTTTCGCTCTTCAGGTCTGTGTTGATCGCTACGCGGGAGGCCTTAAGCGCAGGCGCAACGCTTGACAAGATGGCCGAAGCAACTGACACCACAGTGGCAAACAGCAGCACGTTCGTGTCGAGACCGACTGGAACAGCGCTGATCTCAGGGTTAAAGCTCAAACCCGCGCGAACCAGCCGAATTCCGACGTAGGTCAGGAACAAGCCCACACCGCCACCTACGAGCGCAATCACGACTCCTTCTGTCAACAGCTGGCGCACCACGCGTACCCGGCTCGCGCCGAGCGACATACGAATCGCCAGTTCCTTCTGCCGGCTGA
Organism: uncultured Acidobacteriaceae bacterium; assembly: GCA_963750415.1. Classification (GTDB taxonomy): domain Bacteria; phylum Acidobacteriota; class Terriglobia; order Terriglobales; family Acidobacteriaceae; genus PALSA-350. The sequence goes on along the minus strand of CAVVQX010000010.1, from coordinate 19,546 downwards.
CCGCGCGCGTGAGCAACAGACCCGCTACATTCGCGCAGGCTATCAGGAGGACAAATCCCACCGCGGTCATCATCAGCGCCAACCCCAGCCCAATGCCAAAGTTGTGAATAAGAAAATCCGGCAGCATCCGCACCGATGCACCCCAGCGTTTCTCTGTGTTCGGAAAATCCTCCTGCCCCCGTTGCGAGAGAATTTGCATCTGGGCTTGCGCTTGCTTTAGCGTGGTGCCCGGCGCGAGTCTCGCAAACAGATGCAGGAAGCGATTCTTCCGCGCTTCCGGTGCTCGGTCAGCCACATTCAGCGTCAACGGCGTCCACAGCTGCGGGGTAAATGCAAGCAGACGAAAACCAGCAGGCATCACGCCCACCACAGCGTAATCTTCGCGGTTCAGCCGCACCGTCCGTCCCACAATCGAAGCATCCGAGCTATACCGCCGCTCCCACAGACCGTGGCCGAGGATCACGACATGGTCGTGTCCTGTTTGATCTTCGCCTGCCACAAACGCCCGGCCCAGCTCCGGAGCGGCGCCGAACACCGAGAAATAATTCGCTGTCACGGCTGCATACGACACAGCTTCCGGTTGTTTCCCCGGTTCTGACAAACTGCCAGTGCGATACGTGTCCGCCGCGCTCATCTCTGAGAACACGGCCTTCTTGCCGCTCCACTCAAAATAGTTCGGCGGAGAAACCGGGTTCGTATCTGGCTGCTGAAGAGCCGGGGCCGGATTGACCGACGACACCACGACGATGTTTTGCGGATCGCGCCCCGGAAGATGGGGCAGTAAGAATGCACTCACCAGACTGAACATCGTCGAGTTCACTGCGATCCCTAGCGCGAGCGTCAGCACCGCGGCCGCTGTAAAACCCGGCGATTTGACCAGTTGACGTAGCGCAAATCGCGCATCGGCCACAATGGTTTCCGCCTTCAGGCACTGCCACTCTTCGCGACTGCGCTGTTCAATCAGGCTCACATTACCAAATTCTCGCCGCGCGGCTTGCTCTGCCTCGGCTCGCGGCAGGCCGCTCTCCATCAGTTCTTCAGCTCGTTCGGCAATATGTTCCTGGATCGAGACTGCGAGGTCATCATAGCGGCGACGACGCGAAAACAGGCCTACGAGCCTTTGCATAATGGCCTCCTATGCCTTCGCGACTGCCAGTACGCGGGTTATCCCGGTGAACATCTTCTCGAAGCTCGATTTCTCCTGCTCCAGGCGCTGCCGGCCCGAATTCGTCAGCCTGTAGATGCGAGTAGGACGGCCCTTTGCCGAAATTCCCGCCTTGGACTCGAGCAAGCCTTCTCTCAGCAACCGTTGGAGCGCCGGATAAAGGGAGCCTTCCTCGATCTGCAGTAGGTCGTCTGAGGCTTGTTTGATGTGTTTGGCGAGTGCGTAGCCGTGCATCGGCTTCACCCTTAGCGAGTGCAGGATCATCAGGTCCAGGGCACCAGAGAAAAGGTCGCGGCGGTCAGGGTCCTTTGCCATGAAATGAATGTAGATCACAAATACCCATTTTGCAAATAGGTATTCGTGCTTTAGATAAAGCGCTGTCTCTTGGTCCCACTACACGAGGTGGTTTCGGGCATTTCCGCAGAGTGGATTGCGGAGCAGACATCATCTGCTCTGACAATCATGTATGCAGACTGACGAGCCTTGTAAAGGCCCTAGACTTGGTTCGGGCCTCGGTAAGCACATCATCGTTGATGCACTCATCGAGCGTGGTTGGCCGAAAAATCTTCGTCTCCCACGATTCCGGTCGGGTCACCGCCCACCCGGAAGTTACCCCAAAACGGGTTCAATGTCCGGGTTGGCGACAAATCCATCCGGACTGCGGGAACTCTTGTAATATGTCTTGATTCTCCGCCGCAAATATCTCCGAGCGAAACGAACCTGTAACCGTCTTCTCTCGTAGAGGAAGAGAGTCTTAGGATGGCGTATCTATTTCGCGACTTGAAGATTGCGGTTCGTCACTTGATGAGGTCCCCGGGGTTCGTGACTGCGGCTCTCTTTATCCTGGCATTAGGCATCGGCGCAACGACCGCTATCTTTTCTATGGTCGAAGGAGTTTTGCTGCGTCCGCTACCGTTTCCACAATCTGACCAGATAGTGGTGATTTCAGACACTCTAAGCGGGGTGGATATGCCTGCTAAGGGCTCGGTCGGCGTGACTCCAATCGACATCCGCAACTACACGCACGGCACACACAGTTTCACAAATCTAGGAGGCTATCAGCGGATCGAACTTGATCTCTCCGGCATTGGGGATCCAGCGAAAGTAAGTGCGACACGGATGAGCGGCGGTGTTTTTCCTGCACTCGCGGTCGAGCCGCTCCGGGGTCGCTTCTTCACGCTGCAGGAGGATGAGCAAAATGAGCCCGTTGTGGTGATCAGCTTCACCATGTGGGAGAACCGCTTCCATGGTGATCCAAATGTCCTGGGCGAGAAACTTCTACTGAACCGCAGGCCCTACGTGATAGTCGGTGTGATGCCGCAACGCTTCGAATTTCCACTTCTTCCCGGTCACATCAACCACACTGAATTGTGGATTCCCATGAGCTTTGCTCCCCAGGACACGTCGATAACTGCCGCGTCCGACTGGAGCTACGACATGGTTGGTAGGCTCAAGCCCGGAATCACGGCGGCGCAAGCGTTGAACGACCTCGATGGCGCAGCTGCAGAAACAGTACGCGCCTACCCAGCCTCTATGGCTGAATTCAAGATGCATCCAGTAATGAGGCCGCTTTACGAGGAGACGGTGGAGCAGGCACGTCCGCTGATCCGCATGCTGTTTCTAGCGGTTGTAGTAGTCCTCTTGATTGTATGCGCAAACCTGGCGGGACTGATGCTCGTGCGGGCGATCAGCGGAAGGCGGGACGTGGCAGTACGACTCGCACTGGGGGCCAGAGCCGCGACAATTGTGTGGCAGCCAATCCTCGAAAGTCTATTGTTGAGCGTGACCGGGGGCGTGATCGGGTTGATACTTGCAGCCATCTCCTTGCGCCTAGGAGCGAGCCTCTTGCCGGAGACACTTCCACGCCTTAATGCGATTGGTCTGAACTGGCAGTTAGCTGGATTTGCAATTGGACTCTCAGTGCTGACGGGGATTGCTTGCGGCTTGGCCCCGGCCTTTGCGGCCACCCGCACTACCGTCAATGAGACGCTTAAGGGAGGTGCCCGTACTGCAACCTCCGGCGCAGTTCACGCGCGTCTTCGTTCGGCCTTAGTGATCGCGGAAGTAGCAGTTGCGCTAGTCTTGCTGGCGACTTCTGGGCTGCTGTTGAAGAGCTTCGAGAGAATGCGGCGTGTAGACCTCGGCTTTCGACCCGATCATACCCTGGCGGCTGCTTACGCTCTGCCACGAGATCAGTATGGTACGCAAGCGGCGGTTGATGCTTTCAACCTCGAATTGGAGAACCAACTAAGGCAGCAGCCAGGGGTAAAAAGCGTTGGGCTGACTTCAAAGCTGCCCGGTTCGGGCGCTGCGGGAGCCGTCCCGTTTGTTGCAGAAGGATATGTCGCACCCAAGGGATCAAGTTTCGATGCCGGCACTATGATCATCGTCGAAGGCAATTACTTCGAGGCGCTGGGAATTCCCTTAATACGCGGACGGTGGTTTAATCAGGCAGACACACCGACAGGCCAACTTGCGGTCATAGTCAATAGAAGACTGGCTGAGCAATCCTGGCCAGGGCAAGATCCGATTGGCAAACGTCTTAGATTTGGAACCCCATCGCTCAAGAGTCCCTGGGGAACGGTCGTCGGCGAAGTGGCGGACGTGGCGGAGGGTTCGCCCGATCTGCCGAGCAAACAGCAGTTTTACCTTCCGATGAAACAGGCTAATGAGATGGCAGGGGAAATGGGCTCGTCTGGCAACGTGCTTGGAGACAGAGGATACATCGTAGTGCGCACCGCACTGCCTCCAGAGCGGATGGAAAATGTACTGCCAGCGACAGTTCGTTCCATTGACCCACAGTTGCCTCTCAACCATGTCCAGAGCATGGAGTATACGATCACAAACAGTGAGGCGCCGCGCCGGTTCAACACGGTGCTGATTTCTTCGTTCGCAGCCATGGCTGTCTTGCTCGCAGTGCTGGGCATTTACAGCGTGATCGCATTTTCGGTTGCGTCGCGTGTCCAGGAAATGTCGATTCGCATCGCTCTCGGTTCGCAGCGTCACCGAATCGTCCGGATGGTGATGGTCTCAGGAGCGAAGCTGGTAGTCGTCGGCTGCGCTATTGGGCTAGGTGGTGCCTTCGCCGCGTCACGCCTCGTTCGCTCGTTCCTCTTTGGCGTGAGCGCGTTCGATCCATTGGTGATGGCAGGGGCCGCATTTCTGCTCTTGCTTCTGGCGTTGGCCGCATCACTGGTTCCCGCTTGGCGTGCCGCCTCGGTTGATTTCATGCAAGCGTTACGTTCTGAGTGACCATTCGAACAAACCGCCACATCTAAGACTGCGGGCCAAGTGCGGTTTCGGTATCTGCCTTTGGCGCGCCAGCCGAGAGAGTTTAATTGCTGAAAACCGTTTTCGGGGAAGCTAGTCCAGACTCCACGCCGCCAAGACAGTATTACTTCCGAATTGGCGACCAACCGCTGGGAACTATCCAATGAGCGCATTGGCTGTTGTCGCCCGTCGACCTCTACACACCTCTGGATAGGCCGCGCCAGAAGGTCGGGTTTGAGAACATAAATCGCCTCTACTCTGTTCGCAATGCCTGCATGGGGTCGATAGACGCGGCGCGCCGAGCAGGAATCCAACACGCCACCAGGGCGATCGCGGCCAGAAATGGCGGCACGATCGCGAAGGTCAACGCGTCGTGCGGGTGAATGCCGTAGAGGAAGCTGGCCGCCAGCTTGGCTAACATCCATGCGGCCGGCCAGCCCAGCGCTACGGCGATCAGCGTGAGCACCAAGCCCTGGCGCAACACGAGCCGCTCGACCGCACCGGGTTGCGCGCCCATCGCCATGCGAATGCCGATCTCGCGCGTGCGCCGGCTGACCGCGTAGCTCATCACGCCATAGAGCCCCACCGTGGCCAGCACCAACCCAATGCCTCCGAAGACCCCGAAGAGCGTGGCCGCCAGGCGAGGCAGGAAGAAGGCAGAACTGACGTGCTCCTCCATGGTCTCTTCGTTGAATATGGCCATGCTGCGATCGAGCGCGTGGATCTGCCGCCGCACCGCTTCCTTCAATGCCGCCGGATTGCCGCGCCGTGTGGACCACGAGCGTATAGCCCAGCACGGTGGGTCGGCCGCAACGTTTTGCTCGAGCGAGCGGTAAAGCACCGGCGTAAGATCCTCGCCCAGCGTGCTCGTTTTGACGTTGCCTGCCACGCCGATGATTTGGTAGGTCACGCCGCCGCCGCCGTCACGTGCTGGCCGATGGGATTTTCGCCTGCCGAAGAGGCGCTCCACAAAGGCCCGATTGACGATGGCCGTCTTTGGACCGCTCGCTGTTTCCCCGCCGAAGTCGCGGCCGGCAATGCGCGGAATACCCATCGTCTCGAAATAGCCCGGCGTCACCATGATGAGATTGGCCGACGGGATCGTTTTTGCCGGATGCTTGGCCGGCCGCCAACATGGAACGCTGTCGCTGGTCGCCAGCCATGGAGAGCGGCGGATAGTCCGTGCACGCCGCCGACACCACTCCCGGCAGAGCCGCCACGCGCTCCCGCAGCTGGTTGAGAAACTCGACCGTCCGCTCCGGCGTGTAGCCGTGAAGCCGCGGATCCACGGACATAATCAGCAGGTTCTGCGGGCGAAAGCCGATGTCGATGCTCGCCGCGCTTTCGAGACTGCGCAGAAAAAGTCCTGTCATCGAAAGCAGAACCACTGACATGGCAATCTGCGCGACCGTCAGCAGATTACGCAGAGTCCAGCGGCGGCCGGGGCGAGCCAGCGCATCTTCGCCCTTTGAGTGCGTTGGCCAGCAGAGGCCGCGCGGCAGCCCACGCTGGGGCCACGCCCAGCAGCAATCCGCTGAGAACGCTCAACGCAAAGGTGAAGAGCAGCACGCGCCAATCCACGCCAATGCTCATGTCGACAGGAACGGGCGCGGGCAGATGGATTGCGGAGAGCGCTTGCGTAGCCCATAACGACAGAAGCACACCCAAGCACTCCCCCGCCCAATCCCAGCAAAACACTCTCTACCAGCATCTGGCGCTGCAACCGGCCGTGGGTGGCTCCCAACGCCAGGCGCACGGCCATCTCGCGCTGGCGGCCGGATGCCTGCGCAAACAGCAGGTTGGCTACATTGGCGCCTGCAATGGCCAGCACCAGCAGCACCACCACAGAGAGCGCAGTCAAGAAGATCAGCAGCCGTTTTGCGCGTCCGGCGGCAGTGAGCCCGCCTGCACAAAGACAAAGGGCTTGTCCTTGTCGGTTTCTGGATAGCTCGTGCGAAACGCTCGGCCAGCGTCTTCAATTCGGCGGCAGCCTGCGTACGCGTCACGCCGGGTCGCAGCCGGCCAACGACGAACAGCCAGTGCTTGTCGCGGTCAGGACCTTTGGGGAGGTCAGGAACCAATTGGGCAGCGCTCCCGAGCGGCACCCAGAATTCGGCATCGAGAATCTGGTCGATGCTGTGGAAAGCTGGCCGGCGCGACGCCCACCACGGTAAAGATGTGGCCCGAGAGAGTGACTGTCTTGCCCACAATCGCGGGATCGTCGTGGAAGCGGCGATGCCAGAGGCCGGCGCCCAGCACCACCACCGGCTGGTGTCTCTTCGCTGTTCGCGAAGCCGCGGCCGAGCATCATGCGGAGTTGCGCGACATCGAAGAAGTTTGCGGTGACCGCCTGGCCCCACACGCGTTCCGGTTCTCCGCGGCCGCCGATGGAGGCAGGCACCAGCTGGTAGTAACCTGCAACTCCGGAGAAAGATTTCGCCTGTTCGCGAAGATCGTTGAAGAGTGGCCAGGAAAGCGCATTCTGCAGCCGCGCCTCTGCAATGGCCAACAGGGTGGATGGATCGCCGACCGGCGCGGGACGCAGAACAAACCGGCTGACCATGGAGAAGATGGTGGCGTTGGCGCCGATGCCCAGGCCGATCGAAAGCACGGCGATGGCTGTAACCGCGGGGCGTTCGGCGAGCCGGCGCAGACTGTAGGCAAGGTCGCGCACGAGCGCCTCCAGCCACGGCAGTCCGCGCCGCTCGCGATAAGCCTGCCGGGTTTGCTCCGCGCCGCCGAGGCGAATCAGCGCCTGGCGGCGGGCTTCCTCGGAACTGAGACCGGCGCGGATGCCGTCGTCGGTGTGCATCGCCACGTGGCTGGCGAGTTCGGCCTCGAAATCACTGTCGCCTTGCGGCTCGCGCAGCAGGCCACAAAGGCGCATCCATAATGCTCTGAGCTTGCGCATCATCCCTCCTCGGCTGGTGCTAGAAAGCGCGCAAGAATTGCGGTGGTCTCTTCCCACTCGGCTGCGGCCTTCTTCACTTGGCGCTGGCCGGCCTTGGTCAGCTCGTAGAACTTGGCGCGGCGATTGTTCTCCGAAGTGCCCCAGCGTGAGCGGATGAATCCCTCCTGCTCCAGCTTGAGCAGCGCCGGATAGAGCGTGCCGTAGTTCAACTGCAAGCAGGTCGCCGCTGGTCTGCTCGATGCGCCGGGCCAAGCCGTAGCCGTGCAGCGGTCCCATCGCCTCCAGCGTGCGCAGCACCATCAGCGCCAGAGTGCCCTGCCAAATATCGGTCTTTTCGCCCATTTCTTCCTTCTATTGGAAAACAATAGGGCAAGTGTACCGCGCATTCCTATGGGAATGCTAGAGGAGAATCTGGAACTCGAGTAGAACAACAATTCGGGGGTTGAACCATTATTTCTTGGTTGGTTGCTGCCAAAATCGCCAAGGCTCGAATCGAGCGTCGGACAGAATCCCCCCCGCTCCGGGCGAGTCACCGCCCACCCGGAAGTTACCCCAAAACCGGTGTAATGTCCGGGTTAGCGACGATTGTTAGGCGGTTCAATTTCACACTCGTCAGGGACCGCTGAAAAGCACCTCCTTCAGGTGCGGAGATCTAGCTGGACCTGAAGCGCGCAGTTAGTCGCACCACAATGCCATCATCGGATCGATGTGAGAGGCGCGCCAGACGGGTACAGCGCAGGCGATGCCGGATGCCAGGGCGAGAACGAAGGCTCCGGAAAGAAGCATGGCGGCGCCTGGGACGTAGCGGCGCTCCAGCCCGCCGCTATTCTGTTCAGCGCAAGGGCAAGGCGCTGTGAGTGTCGGATGTTGTGCTGAGGGCCTAGTTTCTAGAGGGCTTCTCGATGTGATCAATTACGATGAACTCGCTGGTTCCGTCGCTTGGCTCAAGTTTTAGCCCAAGTGTTTTCATCGCCATCTTTACGTCGTTAAAGGGAATAGGCGGGGGCGCGGGCGCCGTAGGATCACTTGATGCAGGCAGTGACCGAGGAAGGGTCAGAAGCTTGTGGTCCTCCGGAGGCAGCTTCAAAGTAATGTTAAACCTGCCCGTAATCCGGGTTTCGTCCACGACGTGCCGGTCCAGAAAAACGGATAAAGGAACGCAAAGATCTGCCAGTGTCGCAGCCTTCATGTCGAGTTCGTCACCCCATGATCGACCCGTTCCGCAGTCCGCTTTCGACGGTGGCTTGTCAAAGTCCCTGGGAGTGCAACTCCCTTGGAACGGCTCAAGTTTAAGGCCGCCCTCGGCCACCGTCAGCGCATAGACCGGGACCTTCCTAATTTCATGGTGGACCTTTAGCTTAAACCGGTCTTCGAGGAGAGCTTGAAGCAGGGGTCCATTCATCATTGCCTGGCTTTCAGTCCCGTTCGCTTTTGCCTTGATCTCATAGAGATCAGACCTGGTCCAGGGGGGGCCGCCGGCGACCGTAACAAACGACCCCGGCGCACGGCCATTTGAGAGACCGTAGGCTTGCTGGATCAGACGCTCAGTAGTTGTGCATTGCGACTCGAACGTCCCCTGGAACTCGGCGCGACCCATGTCGCGGGAAACCTGCAATTCCGGGTTAACTCTGTGGAAGAAATCGCACGATTTGATGGATGCTGTTTCGAATCTGGGAGCTGCCGGCCGCGCTTGAGCCGAAATGCCGGTCGAGCTCATGATGCCGACTGCGATGGGACTCGCTACAGTCGCTATCGCTGCCGCTGCCAGGGCGAGTTTTTTCGCAAAGTTGAGGTCGGCAGCAATGCGTCCGGTTAGGATAGCGTGGATTCTCTTCTTTAAATTTGCCCCGGTCACTCCGGATACCAAAGACAACGGCGATTCCACGTAGCTCTTGCAAACAGTGAGAATTCCTTCGGCGTAATCGAGCGGCTCACTACCGAGGCTCAGCACGGCTTCGTCGCAGGCCCGCTCGCGCTCTTCAATTAGCCGCGCGCCGATCCACCACACCAGCGGATGAAACCAAAAGACTGTCTCCACGATCATGTGGACCGCGGAAGTCAAATTGTCACGGCGCCGGGCATGGCACAGTTCGTGGGCGAGCACCGCCTTCAATTGCGGCGGCTGCAGACGCTCCGCGATGCCGGCGGGTAGGAGGAGGATCGGGTGGAACAGCCCCACGACTCCGGGTTCGAGCAGGCCGGGCGAAGAGCGAACCTGCATTGTTCCCAAAACATCGATCGGCCTGCTGGAACGTACCGCCGCCCGAATACGGCGCCAGCCTTGAAGACGCAACACTGTAAGCGCGGCGAATCCACATGCCCACAAGCCGAACATGGCGATCGCGGTCCAATCGTGAACGGCTCGCGTGGCGGGTGCCTGCGGCAGCGTTTGTGGAAATGGCTGGGTCAATTGCACCACGGCAAGCCTGACGGCTGACGCCGGCGCGATGCTGTGGGTGCCCGAGGCCCACTCCAGCCGATGGCCGAAGGTCATTAATAACGAGAACGGGAGGAGGAATTTCAACGACGCGCTAAGCCACAACCAATAGCGGACCTGAGCCCGGTTTCGGTGGAAAGCCAGAGTGATCAGCCCGACCAGGATCGCGAAGACCGTCGATTGCCAGATGTGATTGGTTAGCTCAGCGATCATTTCGATTCACGCGTCCTTTCCGCTTTTGTTCTAAGGCAATCTTTTTGAGGGTTTTCTCCAACTCACGAACGTCGTCCAGGCTAAGCTTTCCCGCTTCGGCTAACTGCGCCATCATGGGTTGCGCTTGCCCTCCAAAGAAGCTCAGAATCTCATCGAGTAGGCGATGCCGGGTCACGTCCCGCGCGAGGATCGGCTCAAAGATATGGGCATTGCTGATTTTACGGACACGACGTACTACGTTCTTCCCTTCCAGCCGGTACACGGTCGTTTGGATGGTTGTGTAAGCGGGACGGGGTTCCGGAAAGAACTCCTGGATCTCGCGAATGGATGCTTTCCCATTTGCCCAGAGAGCTTCCAGAATTTGAAGTTCGAATTTACTTAACTTCGGTTGGCGCATATCGTTCTACTACTTCCGGTGCGATTCTACTACACTATAGTAGATGTAGCTGGAATTTCATGATTACTAGAATTCTTTGCCGATTGTCTGGGTTGTTTGGTCCGCCAGGTACTGGTTTCGGGTGGATAACCGGCCAACCGGAAGTTACCCCAAAACCGGTGTAATGTCAGGGTTGGCGACGATCCGCTCAGAATCTGCAGAGAAGAAAGTGCCCAAGCCCAAAGAGGTCAGACCCCCCATGTCCAAACTAGTGGTCTGTCGGGGTGCGCTCCGAAGGACCCGACCAGTTACACTGCTGTGAGCGAACGGAGCATCGGAGTGGACGTTAATGCGGATTCCAGTGATGTCGATCAGGGATTCAGGGTGAAAGCGATCAGTGTTCCTGCGATTCCGATCAAGGTCGGAGCGCAGCGACGCTGGCGAGATTGATTGTCGCGAGAAGTGATCGAGATCGTCAAGTTGGAAGAGTTATCTTCCGAGCGTAGCGAGGCTATTTTGTTGTGGAGCGGGGATGGGGGCGTGGGGGAAGGGGCTGGCGTTTGAAGCCCCTTCCCCCACACCATCGCCTACAGAAGCAGCAGAGGCTTCGGTTGCCAGCAACGCCGGGTTGTCAGGTTTCCTTTTCCTCTTTGCTTTCCGTTTTCTTGGCTCGTGTCTTGCGCATGGACTCGCCGCGCAGCTCGATGCGATGAGCGTTGTGCACGAGCCGGTCGAGGATACCGTCGGCGATGGTGGCGTCGCCGATCTGCTCGTGCCATTGGACGACGGGAACTTGTGAAGTCAGGATGGTCGATCGTGTTTGATAACGCTCTTCACAGATTTCCCAGAAGTCGCGCCGCTCGGATTCCTGCATGGGCGCCATGGCCCAGTCATCGACCACCAGGACATCGACACGGCTGAGCCGGGCCAGCAGATTGCGCTGGCTGCCGTCAGCCCGTGCCAGGGCCAGATCGCGGAACAGCGCTGCGGCGCGAGTGTAGAGCACGAGATATCCGTCGCGACAGGCTCTTCTGAGCCAAAGCGCAGGCCAGCCAGCTCTTGCCTACCCCGGTTGGACCGACAAGGAAGATGTTCTCGTGCCGGCTGACCCAGCCGGAGTCGTTGACCAGCGAGCGGATCAGCGTGCGATCGAGGCCGCGGGAGGCGCGGTAGTCGATGTCTTCCACGCAGGCGTTGCCTTTTAACTTGGCGTAACGCAGCCGCCGTTCGAGCGCCAGGTTCTGGCGCCACGTCCACAACCGGTCGACCATGAGGGAGAGTTTTTCCTCGAAGCTGAGCTGGTCGGCGTCTTGGTTCTGTTCCAAGTTGCGCCAGGTTTCGACCATGGGTTCCAGATGCATGGCCAGGAGTTTTTCGATGGTGGGTTGATGTAACATGGCTCGCCTCCTCTCACTCGAAGTACGCCGCGCCGCGGATGTTGTCGTGTTCCGGAACAGAACGCGGCGCAGACGGTGGGTTGATGGGTTGCTGGTCAAGGTTGTGGCGCAGGATCGAGTCCATGCTCCTGTAGCTGACCGCGCCTGTGACCAAGGCGCGTTCGGCGGCTGCTTCCACGCGGGCTACCGGATAACGCTGCCCCAGGCGGATGATCCCCAGGCATGATCGATACCCCATCTCCGGATGCGGCTGCGCTTGAAGGATTTTCTCCACCACCTCTTGCGTCCGCGTGCCCACCGTGGCCGCCCACTGGACCAGCCGCGAGGGTGGCCAGTCCAGATGGGCACGGTGCGCAGCGGGCCGATGCTCGTGATCACTCACGGCTACGTATGGTTTGGCCGTGCGCAGGTGTGAGGCGACACGCTTGCCGTGATGGAAGATCTCTACGGTCGTGGGCGTGGCCCGCACCTCCACCGTTTGCCGCGCCAGCTGATAGGGCACGCTGTAAAAGCTCTTATCGAACTGGATGTGATAGTCGATGTTGACCGTGGCTTGTGACCACTCGGCCAGATCGAAGCGCTCGACCGGAAGCGGGCGCAGCGCCGGCCGGTCCAGTTGCTCGAACAGGCTCAGGCGCGTGCCTTCGCGCTTCTTGAACGGACGCTGGTTGAGCTTGTCCAGCAGCTCGCCGATGGCGCGGTTCATCTCGCCCAGAGAGAAGAACTTGCGATGCCGTAGAGCAGCCACGATCCAGCGCTGGGCGATCTGCACTCCGACCTCGACCTTGGCCTTGTCGCGCGGCTTGCGCGGGCGCGTGGGCAGCACACCGATGGCGTAGTGCATGGCCATCTCCTGGTAAGTCGGATTCAGATCGGGCTCATAGCGGCAAGCCCGCGACACGCCGGTGCGCGTGTTATCGGGAACGACCAACTCCGGGCAGCCGCCGAAAAACTCGAACGCCCGCACGTGGGCTCCGATCCAACTGCCCATCTGCTGATCCAGCGTAGCCTCGGCATAGGTGTAGTTGCTGGCTCCCAGCACAGCCACGAACAACTGCGCGGGGCGTGGCTGGCCGGTTGCTGGATCGTAGAGGGGCATGGTCGCTCCCGCCCAATCGACAAACAACTTCTCGCCTGGCCGATGGGACTGGCGCAGCACCAGATCGCGCTCCTGCTTGCAGCGCTGATAGTGATGGCAGAAACGGCTGTACCCATAACCGTCCGCATGCCCGGCCCGGTACTCTTCCCACAGCAACTGCAGGGTGGTGTGCTTGTGCCCTTGCAGTTGCTGATGAATGTAGGCGAAATCAGGTGGGGTCTTGACCACCGGCCTGCAGACGCCGGAGTCGTCTGGAAATAACTTCTCTTCCAGCTCCGACTCCGACATTTCAGCCGGCAGTGGCCAGCTCAATCCCGCCGCACGGAAACGCTCCACGTACTCGTGCACCGTGCTCTGGCTGACGTTGGCGCTGCGGGCGATCTGGCGTTGCCTCAGCTTCAACTCGAAATACAACCGAAGGACTTCTCGCGTCTTGCGCATGGACATTCGCTTTCCGGGCACCGTCTCCCCTCTCGGAGTCACGGTACCCGCGATTTTGATGTCCAGCGTCGCCACGCCTCGTTCCACACTTGATTCCTGCCATCCCGATCACCGTTCCTGCACACCTCGATCACTGATCGGCTTCGCGCAGGAATGATGATCGCTTTCGCCAGGAACTTTGATCGCAATCAGACAGGAATCGTGATCGGCTTCAGCCAGGAATGCTGATCGGCTTCAGCAGGAATCCGCACGTTAATGAAGGTTTCGGAAAAGGACCTGCTTGCCGCCGAGGCTATGGATCGATGGGAGGATTTCCAGAAGAGTCTTTCCTCAGAAAAGCGCAGGTATCCCATCCAACAGTTTCGAAAATTTTGGTCGGCAGCATCACGTTACGCCGAATTGACGAAAGCTGATTCTCTGATCCACAAGACTCTTGCCTGCGCAGTCAACGGGCTGGTCGATTTCCTCCGTGTGGAACGTAAGCAGGTTCCAGCCGACGTTCTTCGCGATGCTGATCGCTTGGAATGCCTCTTGTTTAGCGGGTATGATCCATACTTCGTAGGCGACGAGCCACCAGGATTGTGACTAAGAGCAGCTGGGCCTTGCCTTGGCCTACAAATCAGCAAGAGCCGGCTAGACCTCGGCAAGTTACCTATAACCCCGTTTTGCAGGCATTTGGAACCGCGCCGACTCCTGGCCAGGCGACTAGCTTCGCTAATTTGGTGAAGGCTCTTCGACATGGTCGATAGCGATCACTGTGATCGGGCCTTTCTGAGATTAGATCTTGAGCCCTAGTTGCTCTTGGAGAGCAGTAAACAGCGAAGAATCCTCAGTATCCGGAGGTGGGTCATTATCATTCCCGGACTGGCTACCTGCAGCCCTCCTGCTTATCGGAGCACTATCATCGGGTCCCCACTCCAGCGTGAAGTCATATTTGCTTGTAAGCCCAGTCTTGTCCAAAACTGTCCTGCCCAGCACGCGCGAAAGGGGCCTCACCAAAGAGGCCATGGAGACCCCTTGAGCCGCTACGCGACCCCGTCCCCAAGACATTATGCCCGCATGCGGGAGCCCATCTGGTCCCTTGAGCCCGTTGGGATACGTGTCACCAGGTTTTGCCTCCTTAAGTTTGGGGCCCTTTTTCGCGACGACCAACGCATAGATTGGAAGTTCTCTGGTCTCGCGGTGGATTGCCAGCTTGAAACGATAGGTCAAAAGCGGCTGAAGCATAGTCCTACGCTCATCCAGGCTTAGCTTCGTCAGCTCAACCACATCGGCGCCACCCGCCTTTGCCTCGACATCATATGTCTTTGACTTAACCCAGTTCGGTCCCCCCAAGATCTCGTCGTCTACCCCGTATACTTGTCCAATGAGAAATCTCAGCGTGACACCCTCTGCATTGAATCCGTAGGCGGTGTACGTCATCGTGGCAGCGTCGGACTTGCTTGGTTTGATAGAAGCGACCTCGAACTCCCGCGCGTTTCCGGCTGCCTTTTCCGCCTGTCGCTCGCTTCCGTCTTGCGGTGCAGTAACCAGGCCAAACAAGGTTGGCCCTCCCAGGCCCATCGCTGCGGTCAAGAAGAGCAAGAGCCTTCTACTGAAGTCTTTGGCGTTCTCATACCGCGGGTCTTTTGCCTGCCCCATATGCCTCCCCTGCGACAAACACAACGCTATCGATAATACCGACGGTGCGTTGTGCAACGTCGGCTTCTCCAGAAAAGTCGGGTCATCGGTAAGTTCCCCCGCAACCAGGGCACAGGGCTGGGCAAGTTACCGGAAATCCCGTTTCTCACACGAATTCAGTCGATAGCAACCACGACGAACGCGTACTAGTACTCTATTCGTGTCCTTACCGCAAGTCATTGCATGCTTAGCGACGAATGAGCTGTATGTTTTGGTGGCCCATCCCGGACACGCCTTCCTCAGCACCGGGATGCTGAATGTCTCTGGAATCTTTCCCACGACAGCGGCCTCTCGGATTTCATCCGATAGAGATCGAGTGCCATAGGCTCTCACACGTTTGTACTGCTCTTTACCTTTTCTCTTGCAGTCTTGCTCAGCCTTGTAGCCGATCATCCTATAAGCGGCGACCAGACTGCCAAAATGTCTGATGACAGTGATGGCACTCGGCGTTGCGATATCGTTGGTAATTAATCTCGCCGTTAGCTTGCCCGAGCGTTTGAGCAGTGATCGGAGGTGCTCCAGTATCTTGTAATCTGTCATTTCGTGCCGAAAGCTGACGATCTTTTGCGCCTGGATGTAAAGGTCAAGCGGGATAACCGACTTGAAGGCACCTTCCTTGCGGACCCACTGTTCCTGCGGGTTCATCACTGCCTTTTGGTGGAGTCGGGTTGACTTTCTGTTGTAGACGTTTGTTCCTACGTATTTCGGATTGGTCAGGATCTGGTGTATGCGGTTTCTCGTCCAGCGTGGGTTCGGAAAATGCGAATTGGATTCAGGCCGGACCTTGCGTTGATTCAGGAAATCGGCAATGCCCTGTTCTGATTTGTCCTCGGTAACGAATAACTTGAAGATTTGACGTATGACGGAAGTCTCGCCGGCTGGCCCTGGAATCAGTACGACTCTGTCTGACTGCAGGGTTTTGCGCTCTCCTGGTAGTAGCACTCCCCTTGCATTCCCCTCCGCATCGACAACAAGACGCCGCAAACCATATCCGGACGAGCCCCCCTGACGATAGCCCATGAGTGCAAGCCTGGTAGCGCCCTGGAATGTCTTGACGGAAAGCTCACGGCTATACTCTCCTGCCATTGCTCGCTTGATTGCCTTGATGAGTGAGGCATGCGCGCTGTTGTCGTTTGTGAACTGTTCCATGCAGTAGTGAAGGCGGACACTGGCTTTTCTGCATGTGTATTCGTAATATGCAGCCTCATCTGCATCCTGAAACCTCCCCCAACGGCTGACATCGTAGACAAGAATGTGCTCAAAGCCGGCGCTGCCGGAGATGACCTCAAGGAGCATCTGACGGAGGGCCGGCCTTCCTGTGAGTGTCAGCCCGCTCTTTCCAGAGTCTACAAATGTCTTCACAATTGCGAGGCTGTGATCTTTCGCGTATAGCTCTATTGCCTCTGACTGGTTAGCAATCGAGTATTGTTGGTGTTCTGTAGACATGCGCACATACATCGCAGCGCAGTTTGTAGCGGCAGTAGGTGATTGAGTTCGCGACACGAGTCAGTTTTCCGATCCGCTTGGCCTGTAACCCACCAGCCTGTACGCTTCTTGCAAGCCGCCAAAACGCACCCGTACTGTGCACGAACAAGGGCCTTCACGCGCCTCGTTGATGACCGCATGCGAAAGCCTACCCTCTCGTTTGAGGAGATCTCGAAGACGTTCCAAGATTTGCTCGTTCGATAGATTTCTAGTGCGTAAGCGTCTCGCGTTCTGTGTCTGCTCGAATAGGTCGCGGGGAATGATCGGCGCGAAAGCCTTGTCCAGTCGAATCCATTCCTCTGTCGGGTTCCTGACATTCCGTTGCTTCAGCTTGGAGGAAAGTCGATTGTAGACGTTGCTTCCGGTGTATTTCGGATTGGTCAAGATGTCGTGAACGCGACTTATTGTCCACTTCAGAGGAGGCCGCCGCGTTTCAGGTTCCAATATGATCTGGCGGTCGTTCAGACACCTAACAATATGCCCCTCTGACCTGTTCTCAATCGTGTACCATCGAAAAATCTGCTGTACGATTCTAATCTCCTTTTTCGGTCCGGGGATGAGTATCACTCTATCGGTGTGAACAGCCTTTGCGTCTCCGGCCTTGAGAATTGCCTTTTTCCGTCCTGCCGAATCGATGACTAATCGTCTCAGTCCATAACCGGCGCCCCCACCCTGGCGATACCCCATGAGTACCAAACGAGATTGGGCAGCAAATACCTTCGCCGAAAGCTCTCGGCTGAATTCCCCAGCCATCGTTCGTTTGAGTGCCTTGATGAGAGTTGAATATGCACTTCCGTCGTTCTCGAACTGTTCGAGGCAATAGTGAATTTTGACGCTCGCCTTTTTGCATGTGTATTCGTAGTAGGCGCTCTCATCTGTGTCCTGGAACCGACCCCAACGGCTGACATCGTAGACGAGAATGTGACTGAACTCGGGTCTACCCGATAGGACTTCCAAGAGCAGTTGACGGAGGCCGGGTCTACCCGAAAGGGTCAGCCCGCTTCTCCCTAGATCGACGAACTTCTTGACGATTGTCAGATCGTGATCCGCAGCGTATTGCTTTATGGCATCTGATTGGTTAGCGATCGAGTATTGTTGATGTTCGGTTGACATTCGGACGTACATTGCTGCACAGCGAATGGTCGGTATCGGCGGCCGGCGGCGAGGCATACAATCACCTCATCTAGCGTGGCCAAGTCTATGCTTGTATCTAAACTCCTGGCAACCTCGCCCGGATCGTAGAGGACCAATGCGGGAATTGTTTATCAAGATCCAACGAGATGAAGCTTCGGGTGATTGGTCTATCGAGATCAACGGCCGATTTTATGAGTACATCTCTGCAGAGGTCATGGAAGAGCTGGTCATAGTCGCCGTAATCGAGGCTGAACGCGTACTGACAGAGCCTACTAGCCAAAGGGTCCATTGACGCTTACCTTTAAATCCGGGGATGCCTGGGCGGTGCAAAGTGGCGGAGAAGGCGTTTATCGTTCGGTTCAAGACAAGAGATCTTTCGCCTCAGTGTTTCATCGCCGAACGAGCTGAGTTCCAAGGCGATCACTTGGTCTTGCTGACCGCGACAGGTAAACTAGCCGCGATGTTTTTGGGGGAAATCGTGGAGAGTTGGTCTGAAATCGAGCCAGATCTTTAAGGCTAACAGCCTCTGATAGTGCTCGCCGTGCTTCCCAGCAGCCCTCCAGTCAGAGTAGCTAGCCAAGCGCAATTTGCGGCAGTGACTTCATAGCATTCTTCCAACTCGTATCTTGACCGTTGTCCTTTTCAGCCCACATGAAACCGTTATTGTGCAGAGCATCGACGAGGAGATCGACAGACTCCAGCGAGCACGCTCCTTGCTTACCGGCCACACGCCCCCACTGAAGCGCGGTCTGCCGCACGCAGCCCCAGCCCGAAAGCGCAGAAGGATGAGCGCGGAGGGGCGGGCACGGATCGTTGCAGCGCAGAAGGCGAGATGGGCGAAGGTGAAGAGAGGCTCTTAGAGATCGCGCTGGCAAACATCACAATTCATGCGGTGAGCCTGTGTCAAGTAGTTGGTGCGGAATTGCCCGAGCCGGCGCGAACCCACGGGGCCTTCCGTCTTTCTTGCTCCGCCCATATCGCGGTGTGCCGGCGCTCACTGTATTTACCGTAGCCCGCTTGAAGTTCTTTCATTTCGATACAAGGCATACCCAAATCCCTCAAGACAACGAAACGGCATAGCTCAGCGTACCCCTAGCGAGCGCCGGGCACGATCCACTATGGGGGGCTAATCGCCGCCCAGAGGTAACCAAAAGCTATGACCACTAACTAACGCTTTGGATGGCGAGCTTTGCCGGAAAAGGCCAAGGGAGCAGGTAATGCCTCGCGTGGACCGCAGGGTGCTGGCACCGCGGGGTAGCCCTGAGCGTCTTGGGGCTTTAGCTACCCTCCACGGTGGTGGGGAGGGCTAATTGCAATTTTATAGCAAGGGCGCTCTGGATCGGTTGTGTGGGCCGGGCGGCTCACGTCCCAAACTTCATTCGCGGTGACGTTGACCGCCGGCATTCTTCGCAGTTGGCCGAGTGCCAGTCCATCAATTCCTGGGTCTCCAAGATCGCCTTTTGCTTACCCCTCACCATCCACAGTGTTTTGTCGTCTCGCTGCCAATTAGGGAATTTCATAAGATGGAACTCGCCGAGCTGTCTGCGGTAGGTCTCACATTCCTGTTGAAGCTTCTTGTAATTCGGGCACGCCATCACGGTCACCAAATGCAGGGAACGAATTACTGCAGCGACATGATGGATGGGTGCGGGCTTCATGTTTGGTTGCCCTGCCGAGCGGGGGCCGCGGGCAGAGGGGCTGGCCACAAAAGAGGGTGGTCTTAGTCGGGGGGCGAAAAAGCCTACAATCGCCAGATGAAATACATAAGTGAGTGGCACAGCTTTGATCCCAAGTCCGCGCAGACTTATCCCAAGGTCGATGCCCCACTCCAGGTGCGATATGCCAATGGAGCTGAGCGTAAGGGGAGCTTTAAGGAACTTTTCTCACCTAGAAAAACTTCCCTCGATACCAAGATCACGGGCTGGCGATATATCAAGT
>CAVVQX010000009.1:0-90291 GCA_963750415.1 uncultured Acidobacteriaceae bacterium | reverse complement strand
CAAAATCCGCCGAGGGCAACCTCGTGGGGGTTCGACCCCCCCTCCCGGCACCAACTAAAAAACCTATATCCTGCGTTGATCAGAGGCTTGCCGCGCCCGTTAGCGCTGTGCTTTGGGTGCTATTTGGGTCGGCGCTGTATTAAGTACGAGCCCAGGTACAGCGCGCATCCGTGCAGTCACGCAGGCCGCACTCAATGCGAAACTGCGCTCCGACCTGGTGTCCTGGTCTTGGGTAGCATTTACAAGTTACGCAGTTGGCACCGTGGCCATGTTGATAGTCATCTTTGTACAAAGGGCACCACGCCCTCCCTCTACGATGGCGGCCGCGGTCCCAAGGTGGGCCGGGATTCCCACTCCGGTATATCGCCGCGAGACTCGCCGGGATGTCAGCATCGAAGTCGGTGACTGTCTGGTCGAAATGGGTCAGGTAGAAACGGTAGTAGTCCCATTGTCCGTCCGGATACTGGTCGGACGGATAGAGCTTGCGGTCGATGAGCGGCAGGAGGCTGGGCAATGCGAAGGCCTGCGGGGCGTAGGGGACAGAGATAAACACGACGCCGCGGCTTCGCTTGGCGTGATGCGCAGCCAGCGCCCCGACAACGGGACTTCCAAGGTCATGCCCGACCCAGATGGCCGGCCCGGCGCCGAGATGATCATGCAGCTCAACCATGTCGTCCACGATCTCTTTTAGGGCGTAGGCCTCCGAGGCCTCCGGCGCAGATGAACCGCCATAGCCACGCATGTCTGGCGCGATGCAGTGCCAGCCCTCGGTCGCGAACGCCTCGACCTGCGCGCGCCACACCAGACCGATCCCGGGCCAGCCGTGAAGGAAGATCATCAGTGGCCCGCCGGCAACTCCGGCCTCCCAGTAGTGCGTCGTGTGGCGTGGGGAGCTGAAAGTGGCGTTGGTTGATTCGAAGCCATGTTGCCATCGTGAGCTCCTTTAGGCAGGGTTTATCGTGCGCAGGAACTCTCACAAGCTGTTCGCTGACTTCGGCAGAGGCTTCGTGTTGTATCCAGTGGCCTACATTGTCGAGTTCGAGGTTCCCGACGAGACCGGGAAGGCCGGCGCGGAGCTTCTCAAGAGGAGGATAGAGCGCCCCAAGACCATCGGCCTTACCCGAGATGTAAAACGAAGGCTGGGTGATCTTCGCACCTTTCCAGGCGGCGGACAGGTAGAAATACGGTTCAGCGGCGCGATAGTAATTCAGGGCACCGCGAAAGCCGGTTCGCTTGAATTCCGCTATGTTGTGAGCCACATAATCTGGTTCCACCCATGACGGCATCGGCCCTGGAGCGGGACGATGAAGACTTCGTGCAGGGTCCAGAGGGCTCCATCGCGTGTCGGCCGGAGCGGAACCTGATGCCCAATACAAAACCCCCGGAAT
The DNA here is from genome assembly GCA_963750415.1 of uncultured Acidobacteriaceae bacterium. Taxonomy (GTDB): domain Bacteria; phylum Acidobacteriota; class Terriglobia; order Terriglobales; family Acidobacteriaceae; genus PALSA-350. The sequence continues at coordinate 88,903 of CAVVQX010000009.1, read as the reverse complement.
AGTGACTGCGGCATCGGCCCAAATTTGATCGGCTTCCGGTTTGATCTGTTCGAACATATAGAAATCGTTTTCATGTCCGGATGTGCGCATGCGTTCGAAGACGCTGACATCACCGCGCGGAAAGTAAGGCACGCTCAGGCAAAACACCGCTTTGAATCGATCAGGGCGCATCATGGCGGCATTCCAAGCATGGGTTGCACCCCAGTCGTGACCCACGATCACGGTGCTGAGAATACTTAGCGCATCGAGGAGTCCGACCAGGTCACCAGCCGTCTGCAGCGGCGTGTACAAGGTCGAGTCGGATGGAGCTGAGCTGCGCCCGTATCCGCGCATGTCCGGAGCAATCGCGCGAAAGCCGGCTGACGCGACGGCTTTCATCTGGTGTCGCCACGTATAAGAGGTGTCCGGAAACCCGTGACAGAAAAGAACGACCGGCCCGTCCCCAACCTCAGTTACGTGCAAAAAGATGCCATTCGCAGCGATCTCGTACTCCTTGAGTTCCATCTTTCCTCCACGTTCCATCATAGAAAATGGGCCTCGTCCTGTAGCCCGCAAGGATAAGTAACGACATAGGCGCTAGGTTCACTAACTTCCAGTGGGGACTTCCACTTGGACGAAGTCGGCTTATCGAACACGTGCTTTTCCAAGCCACTTCTCGATAACAGGCCCGTATCGCTCATTGAGATTGGCACACGTCTGACTATGACAGGGTTCGCGGAACACTTCCTCGCAGGGAACCTCCGCTCGGCAGGAAAGCTTCTCACTTACGAAGATGACGAGGACGACTTTTCTCTGAAGAAGCTTCGTCCTAACCAATATCTCGGTTACCAAGACCGAACGCCGCAACGTTCTTCTTGATCCACTGCAAGCCGGCGATGATGTCAAGCAGTCCGTAATTACCAGAGACATGCTCAGGTGACCCTGCGCTCGGCTCGGGGTGAGCCAGAGATCCGAGCGCGCCCACACGGTACGCGACGCTGACCAGCACCACGCCCTTGTGGGCCAGAACTTCTCCACTGTAAGTGGGAACAGAAGTGGCGCCGGCGTTGAAACCACCTCCGTAGATCCATACCAAAACAGGGACATGGTCCGAAGGGGACTTTGCCGCCGTCCATACATTCAGATAGAGACAGTCCCCGCTCAGCGCCGGGGACTCGCCGGCCCCCGAACGCTGTATGCATTCCGGCGCGAACTTAGCCGCGCGCCGCACACCTTCCCAGTTGGCCGCGGGCTGCGGCGGCCGCCAACGCAACTCGCCCGTTGGCGAAGCCGCAAATGGAATGCCCCGGTAGACCGTGAGATCTTCTTCCACCGTGCCTTGCAATAGGCCCTGCTCCACCTTCGCTGCGGTATTTGCGATGGCGCTCATCCACGGCATTGCGGCGATGGCGATGGCAAGAAAGCTTGTCTCATTTGTCCCATTCCTTCCTTTTACGGCCCTCCTCCTGCCACTTTGAACTGATAAATGTTCACGCTGGTTGGTGCCACCGTGATGGACCCTAACGCATTGCCCATCGAGATCTCCTTCACCTCGACCTGCGGCGGTTGTCCAGCATGGTTGGCGGCATCCAAGCTGTTCCCAGTCATCTGCCACAGAGTGGATGGCCCCGCGAGCCTGGTGCCGGAGAGATCAAGATTGAACTTCTGTTCGGTTTCCGTCGCATTCACCACCGCAAGGTTAAGGTACTTATGATCCGACGTGAGCGCCGCGAACATGTCGAGCGGATAGGTGGGGCTGCCGGAGGGTGACTTAGGCTCATCCGCATAAGGCGGGTTCTTGGTCGCAGGTTGCGGCGAGTTACCAGATAGAGCCACAGGGATAGTACCGACGAAGTGGTCGGTGTACATCTTGAACACGCAGCCCTGTTGTATTCATGGCCGCGGCAGTGGGGGTATAGTCCATGGTCGAGACACCCATGGTGTGCGCTGACATAGTGAGGAAATCAGTGTGCCGGAGCATCTCGTCGAAGAGCATTCCGTACGCGAGCGCCACTTTTAGATTCGGTCCCATCATTCTGCCTCCGCCGAAGTAGGCGTACTCGTCAATGGAAAGGAAAATTTTCTTGTCCAGCATGGCCGGAAACCGTTGTTGGTATCCCTGCCACTCTTCGGCTTTGCGCTGGATAACATTGCCTGCATAGCGCGCAAACTCGAGCGTTGTGGGGTCATACTTCACATATGCATCGTCTTCAGGTGCATCCGGCGGCAGACTCTTGGCTCGTTCAACATCGAAGTGCCTGCCCGGGAACTCATACCAGTGCTCGGCGATGCCATCGAATGTTCCCCAGGAATGGGCGAGCAGACCGCCGGTCCAGTCAACTTCTGATCCGTAGAGAGGCTGGATGTTCTCCGCGTACTTGGCTCGGTTCTCACCCTTCAGAAACATGGGTTCGAGCATCTTTGCAGAGCCGATCAGGGTGACGGAGGGATCGACTTTTCGCATCGCGGCCGCAAATTCGTTGTTCTTGAGAACGAAGTATTTCAGGTCGGTATAGCCAAGCTGGAAGCTGCCCCAGGGCTCGTTGCCGATGTTCCAGAACCTGATGTGATAAGGCTCAGGATGGCCGTTGCGCGCGCGCATTGCGCCGAGGCGGGTATTGGTAGAGCCGTTCATGTACTCAACTTCTTCCGCGGCCGAATGGGCATCGCCGAAGCCCGCGTTCACGGTGACGTACGGCTCAACGCCGATGAGCTTGCACAGGGTCATGAATTCGTCCATGCCGACGTCGTTCGACTGCATGGCATTCCACGCATGGTCGAACATCGGCGGACGTTTATCGATGTCGCCGATACCGTCGTACCAGCTCCAGTTAGAGAGGAAGTTGCCGCCCGGCAGCCTCCACATGCCGGAGTGGAGCTGCTTTAGAAGGGCAATCGTGTCGGGCCGGAAGCCCTCCACATTGTCCGCCGGCATCAGAGAAACGGTACCGATGTGGAAGTTCCCGCTGCCCGTTCCCGCTATTTGGAGTGTGGCCTTATCGCTATCGGCATCGGCCGTGAAACTGAGCGGGAACTTCTTGTATTCGCCGCCAATCGCCCCAATGGAGATGGTCTGCCGATCGCCGGCGCCTTCACCCCAGATTAGCGCGACCTTTACCTTGCTGCCGGGAGTGCCGCGAAGATAGGTCCGGCCCAAATACTTCTTCCCTTTGACCAGCGCAAGCCCCGTCTGCTCGATGCCATGCGGAGTTGCAGAGTCCAGCTCAATGCGCGGGCTCTGGTCGCCGACAAAAGGCTGGTCCTTGTCCATGGCGACGACCGCGTCGGGGCCGACAGGGCGCCATCTGCGAAGCTGGCTGCGCCGCGGGCCGCCCTGCGCCGCAGCCGGAAGTTCGGGTTCCTTAGAAGAAATCGTAAAGTAGAATTTCCGGTCGTCGAGCATCTCCGCCCATAAGCTGCGATAGATGAGCGGGCCAATGTGTTCGATGAACATGCCAAACTCATACTTGGAAACTGGCTCTGCCGTCTTTTGTGTGTCAATGGTTACCATCAGCGGGAGTGGAACAGCCGACTGGGCTTGCTGACTTGCGGTTGCAATTGTGCTTCCCAGCGACAACGCTACTGCGGCGGAAAGTGCGACTCGTGTTCTCATTGAGCCCTCCGGCTTTTTCCCGGTTACCGTTTCCCTTTGGCATCCATCGTGGGATTCCGCCTGTTTGCCATGATCGGCGCCAATGCAGTAACCCATTGGTTGCCATCTCAACTCCAACGCGAGAACGGCTATGTCCGCACGGGGCGCGAGGTGAGCGACCAGCCAGGTTGGGCGGCAGATCGTGCCCCATTTCTGCTGGAAACAAATCTTCCGGGCTTCTTCTGTGCAGGTGACGTTCGCTACAACTCGATCAAGCGCGTTTCCAGCAGCGTAGGAGAAGGTAGCATGGCCGTTGCTTTCGTGCATCAATATCTCTCGTTACCGCTCAAACCCGTAGCGGCATTGTCTCCGACTTCAGCGGGTTCTTCTTCCTGAAGCGAGACGTCGGCGGCAGCCTGGGAGTCTGTTGAGGTTTGGCCGGCTGGAACAGCTTGAGCCCACACCAGCATTGCGCTTACACTCAAAAAAGAGCAACATCCATCGTGCCGCTTTACATTGGGGGATGATGCGGTCGAAAATGGACACGTCTCTCAGCTCACGCTTTTGACAACCTAAACCTTATGTGTGCGATTGCGTCGCTCGTTTAATACAAGGTCATATGGGCCTGATAACAAGGTCGACAATGGTTCCCTTGGCCTGAAAATGCCCATGAATCGCCGCAAGTTTCTCCAATCTCTCAGCCGCACATCCCTGGTTTTACCCTTCAGCGAAGTGCTGCTGATGGCAGCTCCGCCATGGACGGTCTATCCGGCGGAACAAAGCCAGAGCGGCATGACGCGTTCCTACGAGGCCAACCCAGTAGCACCGCCTCCCGGGCCGGCTTCTCCGATCGCCGGCACACCCCTGGGCATCAGCTTTGTCGACGTCGCCGCTGCCGCGGGCCTGAACGCAAAGACGATCTACGGCGGCGTCGACAGCAACAAGTACCTGCTGGAGACGACCGGCTGTGGCGCCGCCTTTTATGACTACGACCACGATGGATGGATAGACATTTTCCTGGTCAATGGATGGCGCCTGGAGGGCTTTCCTAAGAATAGTGAACCGGCCTGCCATCTTTTCAAGAACAATCGGGACGGCACCTTCACTGACGTCACGGCGAAAGCAGGGCTTATCCGCAGCGGCTGGGGGCAGGCCTGTTGTGTCGGTGACTACGACAATGATGGATACGACGACCTGTTTGTCAGCTACTACGGCCAGAATGCGCTCTTCCATAACAATGGCGACGGCACATTTACCGATGTCACCATCAAGGCGGGTCTGCACCAGGCGGCCACGCGATGGAATAGCGGCTGCGCATTTCTCGACTATGATCGTGACGGGCGCCTCGATCTCTTTGTCGCCAACTACATCGATCTGGATCTGAAGACTGCTCCGCTGCCCGAGTCAGGTCCTTGCACCTACAAGGGAATCATGGTCGCGTGCGGGCCGCCCGGGCTCGCTGCGGGAAAGAACCTCCTCTATCACAACAATGGCGATGGCACATTTACCGACGTCTCGGAAAAGAGCGGCATGTGGGAGACGACCGGCAATTACGCGCTCAGTGTCGCGGTTTCTGATCTTGACGATGACGGCTGGCCCGACATTTATGTCGCCAATGATTCCACGGCGGCCACCCTCTACCAGAACCAGAAGGACGGAACCTTCAAAGACATTGCCATCGAGGCCGGCGCCGCACTCTCTCCCGATGGCAAGCCGCAAGCGGGCATGGGCGTCTCCATCGGCGATTATGACCGCGACGGCAAGCTCGACATTGTTAAAACCAACTTTGCCGGCGACACCGATTCGCTCTATGGCAATCTTGGCGATGGCAACTTCCAGGACCGTACGTATGCCGCTGGATTGGGTATCAACACGCGCTACCTGGGATGGGGTGTAGGCTTTCTCGACATGGATAATGATGGCTGGCTCGACATACTTGTGTCCAACGGGCACGTATATCCCGAGGTCAGGAACTCCAAGTCGGAGGCTCCTTACGCCGAGCGCAAGTACCTTTATCGCAACCTGCGCAACGGTCGATTCGAAGATGTTTCCGATAGGGGCGGTCCCGGAATCACCACTCCAGTTGCTGGTAGGGGCTGCGCCTTTGGGGATTATGACAATGACGGCGACATCGATGTGATCGTAAACTGCATGAATTCGCTGCCCCAGCTCTTGCGTTGCGACTCGCAGTGGAAGCGCTCGTGGATCAAGGTCAAGGCCATTGGGGTCAAATCGAATCGCACGGCCATTGGCGCGAAGGTGCGCGTCCTCGCCAAAACCCAGAAGGAATCCTCGGCTCCGCTGTTGCAGCTGGATGAAGTGCGCAGCGGCGGCAGCTACTATTCTCAGAGCGACTTACGTCTGCATTTCGGTCTCGACCAGGCGCAAGCAGTGGATCTGCTCGAAATACGCTGGCCTTCCGGCCAGGTTGATATATTCAGAAATCTCGCAGTCAACCGACTCTATATCGTTCAGGAGGGCGCCAAGACTCCGAAAGCCGTGATTTTGGGTCCTCTTCCGCCGGGCGCACAGCACTGATATCCGGGTCGCCATGCCGCGCTTACCTTTCTTTCTGGCCTGGTTGTGGATGCTGGCTGCCTCCACCGGCACGCTACGGCGCTACAGCCGACTCTTCCTGGAGCAAAGAATCCTTTCGGAGCGAAGCTGAGGGACACCTGCAGTCTCCTTCGGCATCAGATCGAAATCGAAGCGCTACCCTCCCCTTTGTCATTGGGATGACAATTCATCTGCAGGGTGACGGGAAAAAAGCCTTACAAATATTGCTACGGCTGAGGGTGTCCGGAACCTTCCTTGAGCGAGATAATTTGATCCGCCGCCACGCCCGGAAAGACTTCATTCCGTCCGCTTGGCCAGTGCACTTCAATCGACGCCACCTTGGTCGCTTGCCCCAGGCCGAAGTGCAATCGCATATCGTTACTGGAACTGTAACTCGAGCCGCTGCGTACTTCGTCCACCCAAACCCGCGGGGTTCCCGGCTCGGCGCCAAACACTCTGAGCCGCGCGCCGATACCGTCACGATTAGATTCGACGCCGATCAAATGCACGCCGAGCCAGTGGTTGTCGTTCTTAGCCAGGTTTACAAGCAGAAGTGGAAAGTCGCTCACGTTGTTGACCACCGCTTCCTGCCGCCCATCATTCCATAGATCGCCGATGGCCAGACCTCTGCTCGACTCTGGCCGCGTAACGCCCGGTCCCGCCCCTCTGGAGATGTCCTTGAACTTTCCATTGCCCAGGTTGTGATAAAGGACCCGAGGCTCCCGATAGGCCGAGCCCATATTCCCGCTGTCCACCTCGGGATAAACATGGCCGTTGACCAGCAACAGATCGAGCCATCCGTCATTATCGACATCCAGAAACATGGTCCCCCAGCCCAGGTACTGAGTGTTGACGCCGATGCCGGAAGCAAACGTCACATCGCTGAAGGAATGATCGCCGCTATTGTGGTAAAGCGTAGAGGTGTCGTCGGAGAAGTTGGTCTTGAAAATGTCCAGATGACCGTCTCCGTCATAATCCCCAATAGAAGCTCCCATGCCAGCCTGTTCGCGCCCGTCATCGTTGAAGGCGACACCGCTATCGGCCGCAGTGTCGGTAAAAGTGCCGTCGTGATTGTTACGATAAAGAATGGCGGGAGTCGAATCGCAGGCAACAAAGATGTCGGGCCATCCGTCTTCGTCATAGTCGATGCTGGAGACGCTAAAGCAATAGTGCCCTGGAGTTTTCTCAAAGCCGCTCGCCTTACTCACATCCTCAAACCTGCCGTTGCCTAGATTGTGATAAAGAATGTTGGGGGAACTTGCCAATCCTCTGGGGCCGCACATGACCGGCACTCCCTTCCAGGTGCAGCTGGGCGACGCACCGGGAGCAGGCGTAGTGGCGAGGTCGAAGCTGACGTAGTTAGCCACCGCAAGGTCCAGCTTGCCGTCGCGGTCGTAGTCGACAAAAGCGCAGCCTGTTCCCCACAGCTTGCCCGTCCCGGCAACACCCGCCGCCGCAGCGACTTCGGTGAAGGCGCCATTGCCTTGGTTGTGATAAAGGCGGTTCTTTCCGTAAGCGGTGACAAATAGGTCGTCGTAGCCGTCGTTATCATAGTCGCCGACACATGCACCCTGGCCCCACGCTGTATCTGTAAGCCCGGCATGTGCGGTGACATCCGTGAAGGTGCCATTGTGATTGTTATGAAACAGATGGCTGGTAGGGCGGGTAGTTTTCTTGTCCTCGCCAGGCAGCAGCTCTCCGTTCACCAGGAAGATATCGGGCCACCCGTCGTTGTCGTAATCGAAAATAGCCACCCCGCTTCCGGTAGCTTCGAGTATGTAACGCTTGGATTCCACTCCCCCGTTCGCGTTGAGCACCCGAATGCCCGCCTTTCCAGCGACATCCTCAAACCAGGCTGGCCCGTTGTGTTCCACCGAAGGCGGATATATTTGCTTTGCCGCGGCTGGATGCATCTCGCCTTTGCTGCACACAGCTCCAACCAACAGCAAGAGAAGCACTGCTAGATCAGTTGCACGCACTATTCCTTGTTTGACCTTAACCCGCATACCAGTCCACGCGCACCCATTCTAGAGCCGATGATAAGTATCCACTCCCGCCCTCGCCAGCGAAAGTGACGAGGATCTTCTAGCCTGATATAAAATGGCCGCTGTATTTCTATGGCCAACCTACGCGTTCTGCGCTTTCTCTTCTTGGTAGCTGTCAGCATGAATGCTCGACCGCTTTGGCCGCAGGCAGTGGATCCCCCCGGCAGTGCCCCAATCGCGCAAGCCCAGAAGCTTCTAGACACAGGGCGGCTCGAAGACGCGCTAAAAGCCCTGGACGCCGTCGCTCTGCAGCAACCAGAGCCGGCTGGCGTAGAACGTCTTCGCGGGATGGTCCTCTATGAGCAGGGGCAGATAGAGGCCTCTGCTGCGGCCTTCGAACGCGCGTCGGCCCAGGACCCCGCTGACCGCGAGTCCATGCAGATGGAAGGCGTCGCGCTCTTCCGTACCGGCAAACCAGCGGCAGCGATTCCATTGCTCGAGAAGGCCCACCTATCCATCGCCCGCACCAATATCGACAGCAACTACGTGCTCGGCCTGTGCTATCTGGACACGCGGCGCTACGATGACGCGCGTAAAGCCTTCGCCACGCAATACAATTTCCCCCCCGATTCGCCTTCCGCCTATCTGCTTGCTGCAAGGATGATGCTGCGCCGTGGTTATCTGCCGGTGGCCGACAGCTTCGCGTACCAGGCGCTCGCGCTCAACGCGAACCTGCCCATGGCTCACCTGCTGATTGGGCAGATCAGACTGTCGCAGTCACAATTCTCGGAAGCGGTTGCGGAGTTCGACAAGGAGAGCAAACTCAATCCCCTTTATGGCGAGGTGTATGACCGGTTGGGCGACGCCTACCTGCGACAGGGCGACTACAGCAAGGCGCAGGAGGCCCTTGATCGCGCAGTGTTGCTCGAACCAAACTCCGCAGTACCGTATGTCCTGCTTGGAAAGGTCCTGTTGAAGCAGCAAGATCCGGTGATGGCGAAGATGTACCTCGATAAGGCGCTCGCCATAGATCCAGGGAACTACACGACCCACACTCTGTTGGGGCAAGCGTATCGTTCACTAGGGCAGACCGGCCAAGCGTCCCATGAATTCCAGATCGCCGAGCAGATCCAGGCTGATGCTCAGCCGAAACTCGAGACGCCAAAATGAGCACCGGACGGCACGAACAATCCTAGGAGTCGTCCGCATGCGCTGGAGAACACTTTGTTCTACAACCGTTTGGGCCATGCTCGCAGCATTTTCCTTGCTGCCGCTCGTTTTGCCGGCTGCCGCCCAAGGCCAACTCTCCGTCGATCGAGCGAAGCAGGCAGATGCGGCATTTAAAGCTGGGTACGCGGCTCTCGCGAACAACGACCTCCAGGCTGCCCGGGAAGACTTTCAAAAGGTGGTCGGACTGGCTCCTCAGATCGAAGAGGGCCACAGCGCGCTGGGCGCGGTTCTGCTGCAGTTAAACGTCTATCCCGCAGCCATCTCTGAGCTCACTCATGCCCTCAGGTTGAAGCCGGATGATTCTGCCGCGCAGGCAAACCTGGCCATGGCCTATGCCAATAGCGATCGCAACCCTGAGGCTATCCACATTTTTTCCGCCATGGATCGCAGTGCTGCTTCGCGAGGGCAAGCTTTGCCGGCCGATGTCCTTCCGGCATACGCCCGATCGCTGGCAGCGACAGGCCAGATGGAATTAGCGGTACAGAAAATGCAGCAGGCGATCGCCCTTGCTCCACAAGATCCGACTCTCCACGATGCCCTCGGCTCGCTCTACGCCAAGCGGCTGGAATGGACGAGAGCCAGCGACGAATTTGCCACTGCACTTCGCCTCGATCCCGAGCTCGCCGCCGCTCATTTTCACCTTGGCGTAGTGCTTCTAAACCAGCAGCAAATAGATCCGGCAGTGAGCGAACTGACCACCGCCGCACGGCTGGCCCCTCGGAGTGCCCTGATCCAACTTACTTTGGGCAAGGCTCTTTTTGCAGCGGGGAGCGCGGACGACGCCTTGCCCGTCCTCAAGACCGCCATGGCTCTCGATCCCGCCAGTCAAGAGACGAAGTACCAGCTGGCATTGGCTTACCAGGCGAGTGGCCGATTCAAAGAAGCTCTCCCGTTGTTTCAGGAAGTAGCCAAGACCGATACCGGGAACGCTCCCTTGCTGACCAACCTGGGGCTCGACATGGTGCAGCTGGGCGATGCGAAGGATGCAATCCCGATCTTTGGGCGGGCGCTCTCGCTCACACCGGATGTCGTGACCGTGCATGAAGACCTTGGCGTCGCTTATCTGCAGGAAAGCAATGTTGACGATGCCCTGAGGGAATTTCGCTCCGGATTAAAGCTGAGCCCCTCGGAACCCCAGCTTCACTACGACCTGGGCCTGGCGCTGAAATTGAAGGATGACCTGAACGGAGCGATCCCGGAGTTGGAAACCGCGGCGCAACTCGATCCCAGCGCACCTGACCCGCCGTTTACCTTGGGAATCCTTTACATGCAGCAAGGCCGCTTCGACGAAGCCGCGCAGCAGCTGAACAATGCGCTGAAACTGCGCCCAGAAAACAGCGATGGGTGGGCTGTGCTCGGTTCGGTCTATCGGCAGCAGAACAAGCTCCCTGAGGCAGTCGCCGCTCTTCAACAAGCGATACGTCTTTCGCCCCGGCTGCCGGGGCCGCATAGTACGCTCGCAGCTGTGTTGGCCCAGCAGGGAAAGCAATCAGAGGCTGCGGCCGAACGGAAGACCGCTAGTGACCTCACTCGGGTTGCTGTGAATCACCAGCGAGCAACGTTTGCCACCAATTCCGGCAACATGCTGCTGGAAAAGGGTCAGATCGCTGACGCCATCTCGCGCTACCAGGAAGCCCTGGCTAACGACCCAAACTTTGCCGATGCACATCGTCAATTGGCAGTCGCGCTGGAACGGTCGGGTCGTGCGGCTGAAGCAGGGGTCGAGCGGAAGAAAGCAGCTGAGCTTGACCCGCCCCAACCCTGATACTCACTCTCGCAATTTGCCGAACACGTATCAAGGGTCGCCGCGAGGCCGACCCGTTCAGGAAATTCTGTGGTGCCTTCCGCATCCGCCGTGCAGCTGACTTTCACCAGTAATAGGTGGCGATCACATCCGGATGATTGGGCGATCCGTTGATGACAGAAGTATGCAGAACTATCTGCAGATTTCTCTTTTCCCACCCCCTGGGCGCAGCACGCAGCAGGGAATCAATATCCGCGGGACTCGTTAGGAATTCTCCGGCGGCACGCGTGCCGGCTTGGCCGATACCAGCCGCCGTAATCAGAATTTCGCCGGTCTTCGAGGTGGGAATCCTGGAGATGATGGCGTAATCATCGGTGAAGTCCTGATTCGCCTTCCAACTTCTGCTCTTATCGAAACGATCCTCAATTTGATGCCGATAGGAGAACACAAAACGCAAATTGTCGGTCATTTCGAGGGTCCATGAATTATTGAACCCCCCGATAAGAATCGCCGGCCGCTCACGAAGATCGCCCACCGACATATCCCCGCCAAAGCGCATGTCATAGGATTTCTCACGCACGGAAAGAAGGGATGCGATCCTTGCCGTCGCGGCAGCGTCTCCCACAGTGACGTAAGTGTCTTTTTCAGGGACGAGGTCATTGCCGTTTACGACGTCGTTCGAGCCCAAAGGAACAAGGAACTCTCGTCCCATACTCTCCACTTTGTCAAGCTGGTGATCGCGCCGATACCGGTCAACGAAATCCCCGGACAGATAATAAACGGCGTTGCTGCCAACGTAGATCACGGTTCGATTCGAGGCTTTGAGAACCGGCGACCAAAACCGGTCAAAAGCGGTTTCACGAGCTGATCGGAATAACGCGTAGATGGCAGGAAGCAACAGCACGGCTACTACCGTCATTACCAGCCAGGGAGATCTCCGGACCCGTGGGGGGATCTTTTTGGTCGATTCACTCGGAGCAGGGGGCACCAGGGGCAGCGCAATCGGATGATCGAGTACAGTCCCCGGCCCGCGCATTTCACGAGCGCGCTCGGTGGGGGAAGCCTCGACGCCGGCAGACCCAACAAACTCGAACGTTGCTTTATACGATCCTGACGGAATGGCAATCTTGACCTGGCGTGTTGCTGCTTCCGTTGCCTCATAAAACAGCGCGATGCGTTTTCTTACGTCAGCAGCTCGGATGCGAACGACTGGGTCCGCAGCCTGGTCATAGTCGGGGCGCCGGCCAAAAACCTCGACACCGATCAAGCGTTCGCGTAGCAGTTCTTCCTCTCCGCTCAGGCTATGGAGAACGATGTAACGGAGTAAATCCTGACATTGGCGGCTGGTGCGAAAGGGAACACTGCCTGCCATCTCTTCGAGAGCCTTTTTAACGCATTGCTTGGCCCCGTCCGATGGAGGACCGGGCGGCGTCAAAACACCAGTTTTCTCGCCATGGTTCATTTGTGTTTTTCTCTACGGTCGACTGCAGCAGGTATTTTACCCCCCTATTACGTTGTTGAAAATAAAACGCTTTCTGGGCAGGTTACTGTACCACACCTTGTCAGGGATAGTGTCTCGGGAGTCCTTTACACTCCGTCGGGCGGCTGCAGGTTCTAAGCAGCACTAATCGGAGAAACAACTCGGGCGCCCTAACTGCAGGGACTCTCGGCAGGGCAAAGTAAACGGCTTTCAGTAAACGTTTCAAAGCGCGGTCTAGCAGTGTTGAAAAGTTGAAAAAAACGCACTGATCAAAACCGCTGCCTTCCAACGATTCGACGAACTCATTCCAGGGTCGTGGCGGCAACGGTCAAAAGAAGATGTGTCGTAGGCAAGCCCTTAGGAGGAACGATGTTGCAAGGAAGCCGGAAGTTTCTCAGATACGCCCTGTTGGTCGCGGTTGCTCTGTGCATCTACAAGTCGACCTACACTGTCCAGGCCCAGGCAATCTATGGGTCGGTCTACGGCACCGTCACCGATAAAACCGGCGCCGCCATCCCCAATGCCACCATCACCGTAACCGACCAGAGCAAGGGAACATCGGTTCAGGTGACCTCCAATCAGTCGGGCGGGTACACGGTCCCAAATCTGATTCCGGATGTTTACGACGTCAAAGCGTCCGCAGCCGGGTTCGCCCCTGTGGAGAACCCTGGAATTCAGGTCTCAGCCGATACTTCGCCCAAGGTCGACCTACAACTCAGTGTCGGCGTGGCAACCGAAAACGTCACTGTTACTGCCGCGGCACCCCAGCTACAAACCGATCGCGCGGAAGTTGGGATTGTCTTTAATCAAAGGTCCATGTCCGATCTGCCTATCCAGGGGCGTAACTTTGCCAGCCTGCAACTGTTGATTCCGGGAGCCCAGGCGATGGGATGGACGCAGAACAACGCCGAAGACGCGCAGGGCAGCCCGACCGTCAATATCGCGGGGCAAAACTTCTCCGGAGTCGGCTATCTGCTGGACGGCGCATCGAACCAGGACCCTATTCTTGGGCAGATAGTTATCAACCCCCCGCTGGATGCTGTGGGTGAAGCTAAGATCCTGACACAAAGCTACGATGCGGAATTTGGGCAGTCGGTAGCCGCTGTTGTAAACGCACAGACCAAGTCGGGAACCAACAGCTTCCATGGAAGCGCATTCGACTACCGGCGAAGCGGCGCCCAACTGGCGCGCAATCCTTATAACCAGTTCGCCCCCTACTCCTCGCTGTCCAGTCGCTTGACTCCGCCGGCGCTCTACAGCCAATTTGGAGGGTCGGTGGGCGGCCCGGTTCTGAAGAACAAATTGTTCTTTTTCGGCGATTACCAGGGTGTCCGGCAACGCAATGGAGCTTCCGCTCAAGAAACCGTCCCGACCGCCCTTGCTCACAACTCCTGTCTTTCCGGAAATGGATGCGATCTGAGCGAATTCCTGGCGGGCCGCGGGGCGCTCCAGGGCCAGATCTACAATCCCCGCGTCATTAACCCCCTCACAGGACCGGCGCCTTTTGCGAACAACTTCATTCCCAACCAGTATCTTTCTCCCCAGGCGCTATACCTCCTCAATCTGATTCCGCTGCCCAATTCGCCGGGTACGCAGGCGGGCACCGCCAATAACTACAATTCGGGGGGGACCGGGGCCACCAACCAGAACCAGTTCGATGTGCGCGTCGACTACGAGGTTCGCGAGGCAATCCATGCCTTTGGCCGCTACAGCTATTTCAACAACGCGAACTCGGCCAGTACCATTTTTGGAGCAGCGGGCGGCGCGGGCTTTTCGTCGATCTCGAACAACTTTGGAGGTTCCGCAACTGGCCGCAACCAGAGCGCGGTCGCAGGCATGGATATCGCTTTGAATTCCAAGTTTCTCACCGACTTCCGTCTGGGATACCTGCGCTATCACGTCTCCACGGAGAAGTACGACGGCACGCAGGACCTAGCCACGGAGGCGGGCATCCCAGGACTGAATCTAGGCACGGCCTTCACTGCCGGCGCTCCTGGATTCTTCCTGAACAATACAAGCGGAACGAGCGGCGACGGACTGTCCAGTTTCGGTTCGAGTTTGCAGGTAAACGCCTGCAACTGCCATCTGCTGGAGACCGAGGACCAGTATCAGGTGGTAAATAACTGGACCAAAATCATAGGGAATCACACCGTCAGATTCGGAGCGGATCTGCGCTACGCGCGAAATCTCCGCGTTCCAAGCGATAGCAATCGCGCGGGTGAAGTGACGTTCAGCGCCACCGACACTGAGAATACGACATTCAGCACGCCTGGAGGCCTGGGTCTGGCATCCTTCCTTCTGGGCGATGTCACCAATCTCAGCCGCTATGTCAGCTCGTCGACCAACGCCAAGGAATCGCAGAAGATTATCTTCAGTTACGTGCAGGACAACTGGCGTGTTACTCCGAATCTGACCTTCACCTTGGGCCTTCGTTGGGAGTTCTACTTCCCCGAAGCGGTCAATGGTCGTGGGCAGGGCGGCTTCTCCGACCTGACAACCGGCTCATTCCGCGTGGCGGGCTATGGGCCTTACAACACAGCCATGAATGTCAGCAAGGACTTCAAGAATCTTGCTCCGCGCCTCGGCATTGCCTACCAGGTGGATCCGAGAACTGTCATTCGCGCAGGCTACGGGCGAAGCTTTGACATCGGAGTCTTCGGAACTCTTTTCGGTCATGTGGTCACCCAGAACCTACCGGTGCTTGCCAATCAAAACCTGACCAACGCCGGTGCCAATACTTCCGCTTTCAATCTCGCTGTTGGTCCTACCCCGTTTGTCTTTCCCTCGATTCCCTCCAATGGCCTGATTCCGATCCCAAATGGCGTGAGCGCCAAAGTCCGCGGGGATCCCCAGCTTCTCCCCACGGTGGATGCCTGGAATTTGAGCGTGCAGCGGCAACTAACTAATTCCGTCAATGCAACCCTGGCTTACGTCGGCAACAAAGGCACCCATACGTTTGCCGGCGATGGACAGACGGTTAATCTGAATGCCGTCGCTGCCTGCATACCAGGGAGCCAAAGCGTGAACGGTCAAGGTCTTTGCTGGAATCCAAATGCTCCTTCCACCCCCCCTACAACTGGGCAAACCGAGACCAGCAACACGAATTTCCTCCGGCACTACTACAACCAGTTCGGCTGGACCCAGGACCTGACCTACTACCACGACGGATTCGACACGCATTACAACGCCCTGCAGGCTACCCTGGATAAACACTTCTCCCAGGGTTTGCAGTTTACGGCAAGGTATGCGTGGCAAAGGGCGTTCAACTACGGAAACAACGATTATGCCGAGATCGATAGGTCCGTCAATTACGGCAGGTTCGATGACTTGCGGGAGCAGGAGTTCCAGCTTTACGGGACCTACAGTCTGCCATTTGGACATAACAAGCAATTCTTTAGCAGCGCTCCAAAGTGGGCGGATTACCTCATCGGCGGCTACAATTTAAGCCCGTCTTTAAACTGGTCCAGCGGTCTGCCCTTCAGTCCAAGCTATGGCGAGTGCGGATCCGACATACCGAACGGGCCCTGCCAGCCTAACAAGGCGATCGGCACTATGCCAACGAATCTCTCTTCTTTCAACACCACATCCCACTCGCGGACGTACTTTGCGCCCTACCCTGCTTTTGGCCCAAATGGCTCGACTACTGGAACGTTCTCCCGGCCTTACCTCGATACATTCGGCGATGCTCAACGCAACAGCTACACTGGCCCGTCGTTCTTCAATACCGACTTGGCAGCATCGAAAATTATTCCCATCCATGAAGACATCTCAGCCCAGTTCCGCTTAGACGCCTTCAATGTCTTTAATCACATCAACCCGGCCAATCCAGGGAACACCTGCATCGACTGCACCGGCGCAGGAATCATTACCGGGATGGCAATAGGCCAATCGCCACGTCAACTGGAGTTTTCGGTGACAATCAACTTTTGATCTCGCTTGACCGGTTTGGAACATTTCTGTTGCCTTAGCAGGGACTGGAAGCGGTCTCAAAAACCCAGCTTCGCTCTCCCAGCGAGGCTGGGACAGTATGTAGGACACTGCTTCCAACGCCAGGAATTTCAAAGGATGACTGAGAAGTTCGGTTCTCGCCATTGAGTGTTTCATCGCCTCCTCAAGCAGCCAAGTGTGTTCCTTGCGCGGCCCTTTTCGAGGCGGCACAAATCATGAATGGGTAAACAATTGCCTTGCGGCCCAACGAAGCCGTGAAATCAGCCGGGCGCACGGCCCGGTGGGAATGGTGCGTATTGGTAAGGCAGGAGAATCATGCAGGTTTCGCATGCGGTGCAATACCCGAGGTATGGGATAAGATTTCGTCTGACCCGGAACTTGGCCTGCGGGTTAAGCCACTCCTTCCTGGCCTTTACGCTGTGTGGAGCAGCGACGGCCCAGAGTGGGCCCTTGGTGCTGCAGCGGCTCGGAAGGGTAATTTCCTTAGAGCCATATGCCGCCAACATCCTTCGCGTGACGATGAGTACCGACCAGGCTGCCGCCGCTGCCGCCGCGGGATATGGAATTGCGGCAGCGCCATCTTCCGCTGGTTGGACGCACGAGCGCGATGGCGAGGGTTACGACGTGTTCCGTTCCGGGCGGATGGTGGTGCGTGTGGCGCCGGGAGATCTTCCTAAGGACAAGCTGCCGCAGCCGATGCCGCTCGACGCTCTGAACCTGGAGCTACGCCGCCACTACTTTGGAGGTGGGGGGGGAATGGTCCTAACGACGGCGGTCGCGGTCCGCACAACGATGATCTGGTGGTGACGACAGCGGAAGGCAAAATGCTGCTGCATATGCGCACCTGGATGATGGGGCCAAAACGCCCGGAGGTGGTGGCAACCGACGCGGACCCCAAGGGCCATTCCATAACCGCCGCTTTCGACTCGCCGCCAGATGAGCATTACTACGGTTTGGGCCAGCAGCAGAAGGGCTGGATGGACCTGCGGCACCATCAGATTCGTTGCTGGCACGATTACAAAGCCATTGGCGGCCAGGATGTTTGTGTGCCGTTCATGGTATCCAACCGCGGCTATGGACTTGTCTGGGATAACCCTTCGAAAACCACCGTGGATCTGGGCTTCAATGGCCGAAACGTATGGTCGTCTGAGGTCGCCGACCGCGTCTCCTATTTTGTGATTGCAGGTGGCACAAGCGATGAGATTTACGAAGGCTATCGCCTGCTCACCGGGGTGACTCACCTGCTTCCGAGAGCGACCTATGGTTATATCCAGAGCAAGGCCATCTACCCGACGCAGGAGCAGGTTCTGGAGGTGGCCAAGGAGTATCGCCAGAAAAACCTGCCGCTGGATGTGATGGTTGTCGACTTTCTGAACATGACGAAGCAGGGCGAGATGGATCTGGACCCGAAGCGGTGGCCAGACCCGGCGGCAATGAACCGTGAATTGCATGCGATGGGAGTGGGAACGCTGTTGAGCGTATGGCCGCACTACTCGGCGGGGACGCAATTTTACGACATGCTGCTGCACAAAGGCTGGCTGATCCATGCACCAGACGGAAAGCCGGACTCCGAAGGCTATACGGATGCGATCGGGCCCAATATCGATACGACCAATCCCGAGGCAGCGGAGTGGTTCTGGGAAAAAATTCGCGACCGGTATGTCAAGCCCTACGGCTTCGACTATATCTGGCTGGATGAAACCGAGCCGGATGTCGACCCGGCGAAGGACATCTTCTTTGTCGGGTCAGGAACGCGGTTCTATAACGTATATCCGTTGTTTCACACTGCTTCCGTGTATGAAGGCTTCCGCCGGGATTTTGGCGACAGGCGCAGGGTAATGATCCTGGCGCGGGCGGCATACCTCGGGGCGCAGCGGAATGGCACTGTCTTCTGGTCGAGCGACATCATTTCGAGCTGGGACATGCTCAGACGCTCGATTCCCGCGGGACTGAATTTTACTGCGACCGGCTTGCCCTATTGGGACACCGACATTGCGGGATTCTTTTCGCCGTCCGTTGGGCCGGACTACCATGCAGCGCACAAGCCGCTGATCGACGGATCGGACGTGAGCGCTACGATCGGCAACTATGAAGATTATCCCGAGTTGTTCGTACGCTGGTTTGAATGGGGCGCCTTTCAGCCAGTGATGCGGGCCCACGGAGAGAGAAATCACAACGAGGTATGGGCGTACGGCAAGCAGGCTGAGCCGATCCTCGCCAAGTATCTCAGGCTGCGCTACCAGCTACTGCCGTATACGTACTCAGCAGCCTATCGCAGTTACCAGACAGGCGCTCCCTATATGAGAGCTTTGTTCATGGATTTCCCGGACGACCCGAAAGCCGCGGACATCCCGGATGAATATATGTACGGTCCCGCCTTCCTGGTGGCTCCGGTGACGGAGCAGGGTACAACGCATCGGACCGTGTATCTCCCAGCGGGGTGGGATTGGTACAACTATTGGACCAACGAGCGGCTGCACGGGGGACAAACGATCACGGTCGATGCGCCGATCGATACTTTGCCGCTGTTTGTACGGGCCGGAAGCATCGTGCCCCTTGGATCGGAGGTGCTGAGCGCTTCGCTGCCACAGACGATCGCGTCCGTGCGCGTTTATCCCGGAGCCAATGGCGGCTTTACGCTCTTCCAGGACGACGGAAAGACTTACGCTTACGAAAAGGGCGCAGGCTCGAGCACCGAACTTACCTGGGATGATGCAACGCACCAACTGAAACATGATGGAGCGGCTGGGCGGAATGGACCCGATAATTCGGTGGTGACGATAATAGGCCAGTAGGCGGGACTTAGCCCTCCACTGAAATCGAAGAACATTCAGTTGATGGAGGGTTTTGATCGATGAACCGCAGGCTGTTTCTCACCAGCGGAATATCCATGATCGCACTTTCCCGCATGGCCAAGGGACTGGAAGACTCGCCGTTTTTTACAGGAACCATTCCGGATGGTCCGTTCCTGCCTTATTGGGAATCTCTGAAGGCCTATCGCTGTCCGAGTTGGTTTCAGGATGCGAAGTTCGGAATCTGGGCCCACTGGAGCCCGCAGTGCGTGCCCGAACAGGGCGACTGGTACGCGCGGAATATGTACTTACAAGGGACGCGTCAATATGAGTATCACGTGCAGCACTACGGTCACCCGTCGAAGTTCGGATACAAGGACATCTGCCCTCTCTGGAAGGCCGAGCGATGGGATCCCGACGCGCTGGTGAAATTGTACAAGCGAGCGGGGGCCGAGTACCTGGTCGCTCTGGCTACCCACCACGACAATTTCGATTGTTGGCATTCGAAATACCAGCCGTGGAACTCCGTGAACATCGGCCCTAAGCGTGACATTGTGGGAACGTGGGAGAAGGTCGCGCGCTCGAATGGATTGCGATTTGGCGTGAGCTATCACGGAACACCGCACCGGGTCTGGGATGAGTTTCTGCCGGTTCGCTATAAGAGTGACCTGACCGGGCCGCTGGCGGGCGTCCCTTACGATGGCATGCAGACGATCGCTGACGGTAAGGGTAAGTGGTGGGAGGGTATGGACCCTCAGATGATCAATGGAAAACCTCACCTTAAGAACAGTCCTTGCCCGGAGTTCGTTCGGGAATTTCTTCTGCGCGTGCAGGATGTGATCGATAACTACAACCCCGACATCCTCAATTTCGATGACGGTGCGCAGTTTGATTTCGATGCGGGAGGCCCCAAACTCGATTTGAAGGTTTGGCTGGGAATTCCGGATCTGGCCCCGCAAATCATGGCCTATTACTACAACAAGAACGTGCAGGCCCATGGCGGCCATTTGGAAGGGGTGGTTGATCTGAAAGTGGTCCCCGAGCCGGTATGGGGCACGCTCACGCGTGACTTCGAAATGTCCCTTGCGGATAAGCTTCAGGAGAATCCGTGGCAGACGGAGGCGTGCATCGGACATTGGCACTATGATCGGGCTGTGTTTGAGAACCATACCTACCAGAAGGCGTCATTCATCATTCCTTTCCTGGTGGACATTGTCAGCAAGAACGGCAATCTACTTCTCAGTATCCCTTTGCCCGGGTACGGAGAGCCGGACGGCGATGAGATTGCCTTTCTGGAAGAGCTTGCAGATTGGCAGCGGGTGAATTCTGAAGCAATCAAGGGCACGCGTCCCTGGAGCGTTTTTGGAGAGGGTCCATCGACTGAAGCCAAGCAGATTCCCTCTTACCAACTGTCGCAGATTAAGTTCGACCACACAGATATACGGTTCACGACAAAGGGTGACATCCTTTACGCCATCGCTCTGGGCTGGCCGACCGACGGCAAGATCGTGATCAAGTCTCTGGGGGAGAAATCTGCAAACTACCCTCGCCCAATTCGAAAGGTCGAACTGATCGGTTCGAACTCCGAGGTGAAGTGGAAACGAGGCGCCCAGGGCCTTGAGATTCAGGTACCCGACACTCCGCCCTGTAAATATGCCTTCTCGATTAGAATTTTGGCCGGCTGAGGTGACCTACAGGAAATCTCGGAGGGCCCGGCGCCCATCGGTAGACATTAGTTCCTCCCAAACGTTCGCTTCGTATTCATGAAAGAGGATAGCGTGATTCTCCGACGCCAACCGCTCGTGTTGCTTGGTTCAGTCATGGTTGCAGGTATTTTTCTCTGCACTCGCTATTCTGATGTGCGCGCCCAAGACAGATCGCGCGGCCTCGTCCGTCATACCCCATCGGGTGTGGAGATAAAGACAGACGCCTGCGTACTTGCCATACGGCCCATAAACCCGAGTGCAATGCGTGTTCGCTGCGCCAAGGATATGGCGTCCGAGATCCCAAGTGTTGTTCTGCTCAAGCCATCATCCGTACCGGCATTCAAGGTGTCGGAGGATGCCGCGAGCGTTGTCGTTGCGACATCACAGATGCAAGCGGTCTTCGATCGTCGTAGTGGAGCTCTCCATTTCACCGATCACTCGGGAAAAACGTTCCTCTCCGAAATTGCTGGTACCCGTCGGCTAGCCCCAGCAACCGTACAGGGAGAAGCAACTTTTGCGGTCGAACAGGATTTTATCTCTCCACCGGACGAACACTTGTTCGGAAGTGGAGAATTTCAGGACGGCTTCCTTGACATTCGAGACCTTCCCCGGCGCCTGACCCAGGTCAATAGCCAGATTGCGATTCCTTTCCTGCTGTCGAGCAAGGGTTATGGAATTCTCTGGCATAACTACGGATTGACTGATTTGAATCCCGCGGATGCACGTGTGGTGCTGGCGCGATCGTCAACCGGCAAGGAAACGACGGCGGATGTAACCACCAGCGGAGGCACAAGACGTGAGGTCCAGCGCGAGGGCGACTTTGTCGGCGGTATGGAGATTCCGCGCAGTGGGCGATATGCCTTCATGTTGGATGTGGGACAGAAAATGGCCCGCCGGTACCACATTGAGATCGACGGTAAAGTGGTCATCGACTTCTCCAACTTCTGGCTCCCTCCCACAACAAGCTGGTTTAGCGATGTCCCTGCGGGCCACCACACCATCCGCGTCGTCGGACAGCAGGATGACCAGCCGGTTCTGTTCTGGAGGCCGAGCGACGAACGCACCGTATTACGATCTCCCGTCGCGGACGCAATCGATTACGTCGTCTTCGCTGGACCAACTCCCGATGATGTTATCTCGATCTACAGGGAGGTAACCGGGCCGGCGCCATTAATGCCAGTGTGGGCGTATGGCTATATTCACTGCCGTGAGCGGTTCCACTCCAGCCAGGAGATTCTGGATACAGCGGCAGAGTTCAGAAAGCGCAATTTACCTCTCGATGTCATCGTTCAGGATTGGCAGTACTGGGGCAAATACGGCTGGAATGCCATGAGATGGGATGAACGGTATTATCCGGACCCCAAGGGTATGATCGACCGCCTTCACGCCATGAATGTGAAATTCATGGTTTCCGTGTGGTCCAAGATCGACCCTGAGACCGAGGTGGGAAAGCAATTCGCAGAGAAAGGCTATTACATACCAGGAACGCAATGGGTAGACTTCTTCAATCCCGCAGCGGCATCGCTTTATTGGAAGAATTTCAGCGAGCGCATGTTATCGCTCGGGATCGATGCCTGGTGGCAGGACGCCACCGAACCGGAAAACGATGACCTGGCGGGAAGAAACACGTTTGCCGGCCCCGGTGAAAAAGTGCGTAACCTCTTTCCCCTGTTTGTGAACAAGACGGTTTACGAGGGCCAACGAAAAGATGCGCCCACAAAGCGGGTTTTCATATTGTCGCGAAGCGCCTTCTTAGGCCAACAGCGCTATGCCTCCGCAACCTGGTCGGGCGATATCGGTAGCAGCTGGGAATCCCTTAGGCGGCAAATCACAGCCGGACTCGGTTATACCGCGAGCGGATTACCTTACTGGACTACGGACGCTGGGGGGTTCTTTCGTCCGGGCCCAGGTCAATATACCGACCCCGCCTATCACGAGCGGTTCCTGCGGTGGTTCCAGTTTGCTACCTTTTCGCCACTGCAGCGTGTCCATGGATTCCAAACGGACACAGAGCCCTGGCGATATGGTGACCAGGTAGAAAGTGAGGTACGTCGCTACCTGGACCTTCGTCAGCAGTTGTTAACTTACATCTATTCTCAGGCTGCTGCCGTCACCTTTCAGGGATCGACGCTGATGCGCCCCCTGGTGATGGACTTCGCGCATGACGATCAGGCGCTGGCCCAGAAATATGAGTACATGTTTGGTCCGGCCTTCCTGGTCGCTCCCGTGCTTGAAGCGGGCGCAGTACGGTGGCCTGTATATGCACCCGCCACTGTTGGAGGATGGTACAACTTTTGGACAGGATCCAGGGTACCGGCAGGGACCACCGCCATCGACGCTCCGCTGGAGCGAATACCGGTGCTGGTCCGAGCAGGTAGCATTATTCCGATCGATCCCGTCGAGCAATACGCGGGTGAGAAGCCGCCCAGTGACCTGGAGATCCGCGTCTACCCCGGCGCAGATGGGGACTTCTCCCTGTATGAGGATGAAGGCACGAACTACGACTATGAGAAAGGGATGCGAAGCACCATCCGCTTCCACTGGAATGACAAAGGCAGAGAGTTGTCGATAGAACAGCGGAGCGGACAGTTTTCCGGGATGCTGCAGTCCAGGCAGTTCAAGCTCGTAGCTGTCGACGCAGGCTCAGTGCGTCAGGTTCAATATCACGGTAAGAAGATAATGCTCGGGTTACCTAAATAGCCGGATTCAGAATCGCAGGAAGCGCGGCGGAAGAGAGATGGTGAGAGACAAAATGCGTTTCGGAAATACGCTCGGGTTGATTCTAGTGGCTGCAGTTGCATTACCGATGAGAGCCGGGGCGGCCGAAACAGGCCTCAGCCTGCTGTACGACAAGCCCGCGGGAAAGTGGACCGAGGCATTACCTATCGGCAACGGGCGAATCGGCGCCATGATATTCGGTGGAACCGAGGATGAGCGTCTGCAAGTCAATGAGAGCACGCTCTGGGGCGGTGGCCCCCATGACTACACGAACCCTGAAGCCTACACACACATGGAAGAGATTCGACGGCTTGTTTTTGCCGGCAAGGTGGACGAAGCCGAGACTCTCTCGGCAACGATGATGGGTAAGCCCAAGCTGCTGATGCCCTATCAGCCATTTTGCGATATACACCTGCACTTTCCAGGTCACGGACAAACAACGCAGTATCGCCGCGAACTGAATCTAAGTGACGCGATTGCCAAAACCGCATATAGAGCCGGCTCGGCCGACTTCCGGCGAGAAGCATTCATTTCTTATCCGGACCAGGTTCTTGTAGTTCGTATCACAGCCAGCCAACCGGGCCAACTCACCTTTACCGCATCGTTGGATTCTCCCCAGCCTGGGACCAGCATCGAGAGCACTGCAAGCACTACACTCCAGCTGACCGGGCAAATCCAACCTCGGGAAAATCCGCCTCGGACATGGACTGGCTCCTGGACCGAACCCGGCGTGCGGTTCGCCGCGGTCTTGAAAGTGCTGACTGAGGGAGGCGTGGTCCGCGAGGAAGGAGGCCGTCTGGAAGTGTCTGGTGCGGACGCGGTTACCATCCTATTCAGCAACGCAACAAGCTTCAAGAACTACCAGGACATCAGCGGAGATGCGTTGGGAACTGCGCAGACCTACCTGCAGCGCGCTGCGCGGCGATCGTATGAGCAATTGCGGCAGAGACATTTGGATGATTTTCGCCCCTTGTTTTCGCGAGTCGCGTTGCGCCTTGGGGAGGAACATACTGGCGAGACTACGGACCAGCGCATACGGGAATTTGGTGAGAGCGACGACCCCAGCCTACTCGCGCTTTATTTTGAATTTGGCCGATACCTGCTGATCTCGTCTTCGCGGCCTGGTGGCCAACCCGCGAACCTTCAGGGAATCTGGAACCAGGATATGACTCCCCCCTGGGGCAGCAAATGGACCACAAACATCAACCTGGAAATGAATTACTGGCAGGCCGACTCTGGCGATCTTGGGCAGACGCAGGAGCCATTGTGGGGTCTCATCCGCGATCTACGAACAGCGGGTGCTGAAACCGCACGCGTCGAGTACCACAGCAAGGGCTGGGTTCTGCACCACAACACGGATCTTTGGCGCGCCACCACCCCCGTGGACGGCTCGTGGGGAATCTGGCCGATGGGCGAGGCTTGGCTGGCAAACCAGATGTGGGACCACTATGAGTTCAGCGGAGACCTGGAGTTTTTGCGTCGCGATGCTTATCCCGCGATGAAGGAAGCTGCAGAGTTCGTAAGCGGCATGCTGGTAGAAGCGCCGCCGGGAACGCCCTTCGCAGGAAAGATGGTTACTAATCCCTCCACCTCGCCGGAAAACGAATACATTTTGCAGGGCAAAGCGGAGCATCTCACCTACGCGCCGACTATGGACATTGAGTTAATCCGGGAACTGTTTGAAAACTGCCGGCGTGCGGCGGCTATCCTTGGAACTGACAGTGCGTTCCGAGACCAACTGGATCGGACCGAAAAGCGTCTGCCGCCGCTACAAATTGGCAAGCGCGGGCAGCTGCAGGAATGGATTGAAGATTATTCCGAAGCGGAACCGGCACATCGGCATGTATCGCACCTCTACTCGCTTTATCCAGGTCATGGCATCAGTGTCGAGTCCACTCCAGAGTTTGCCGGCGCCGCGAAGAAGAGCCTGGAGCTGCGCGGTGATGGAGGGACGGGCTGGTCAGAAGTCTGGAGGGTAGCCCTATGGGCACGGCTGCAAAACTCCGAGCGGGCCTACACCAACCTGAAGCTGCTGATCACCAGGAACACCCTGCCTAACATGTTTGATCTCTGTCCGCCATTTCAGATCGATGGCAACCTGGGTGGTCCGGCGGCGATGACCGAGATGCTGGTACAGAGCACCGAGAACGAAATCATGGTGTTGCCTGCCCTGCCGCACCAATGGGCGAGCGGCAGCCTGACGGGAGTACGAGTGCGGGCAGGCGGCAAGCTGGACATCGAGTGGAAGGATGGCCGTCTAACCATGCTCAGGATGCAGGCCGACCATGCGCAACGATATCGTGTGGTCTACGGTGGCCGCACAGCCGAGGTCAAGCTGCAGCCGGGCAGGTCGGTCATCTTGGATGGAATGCTTCATGATGCCGGGCGTTGATTGCGAGCGAATCATTCACTGTTGAAACTCTGACTGAGCGCCATCATTTTGGCTTTGCGAATCACCAAGGATGCGGCGGAGAGTTTATGACACGTATCGAAAGGCACTTTGGAGTTGTTGCGCTCATGTGTGCAGGTGCTCTCGTCTGAGGGCTGTGAAGGGTCATCGTCCCGCGAACATCTCAGTGCGTGGGCTCCGCTCCCTCGTGAGTGGTTTGGTTTCCATCCCCTGTTTTACCTACCTCCGGCTTCTTATTGAATTTGAGCCGAAGTTGCGGGTGTGTTATATCCTTCTACTCTGACCCAACGCGCCTCTCCCGTTTTTGATACGGTTCCGTGGATCTCGACTGTCTCGCTGGGGAACACTGTCACATAGTTGTCGTCGTACCTGATCGGGAGTATCTCGTTTCCGTCCTGGGTGGCAGAGATCGTCGCACGTTCGAAGAACGCGATATATTCGGTCGAATTGTGAAGAAGGATAGCTATGTGTTCGTCGCTGCCTTCCGCAGTATGATGGGCGCTGATTTTGAGCTGAGCCGGATGCATCGTATTTAACGCCGTCATGTCCGCCCAGCTTGTTTGTTTCAGGTTCAGCGCGTCATCATTGCCAGCGCCGCCCAAATCGTCGTCTTTCTGTGACTGCCAGTAAGTGTTATCAACGAGCATACTTCCAGCACCGTCAAACAACTGGCAACGCACAAAGAACACCCCGGAACTCAGGGGATACCGTGGCAGAGTCATGACCTCAGTTGCCCTGTTCGATGGTACTTCGATGTTGGCCGCGTTGCGGTCGTCTACGATTCTGCCATCGAGGTCGTATACGCGTACACGCACGCGCAGACCCTGCACATCCGCAAGAGTCTGATTGAAGGCAATGACTTTCGCGTGGCTCCGGTCTCCGGTAGCATACGCGTCAAACACAACGGAACGCGGACCGAGCGCCTTTTTCGCGCCGTAGTACGCCCCGCCTGGACTTAGATAGTAGTCGATAAGATTGCTGTAAAACGATGGCCAGTGACTGTTTAGCATCCAGTACAGGGCAACTTTATGATTGGCCCAGTCACCGGCGGCGAAATTCTCGAATTGCGCGCGAGTGTTTTCGTAACCAGCGAGTTGCGCTTTGAGAACGAACTCCGCCACATTGCTGGAGGGACCGTACCGCCGGTTGACGGCTTGCTGTACATCCGCCAGCGTGTTGGCGCCGGGGATCGCTCCGGCGTGGACGTACCACGCCTCATTAATCGGCCAGAGCTTGTCTGCCGGAATGAATTTCTTCAGGCTCTCCAGCGTTGGGATACGTTCGTTGTCGCCTTGTTCCGCGGAGGAGCCGCGAGATGGAACGTACTTCCCACTGAACCAGTATGCCGGCGGACGCCAGGTGTATGGGCCTTCCATGTTTATGCCGTCCCACAAGCGCTCGCCTTTGGCGTCCTTGGCGAAGGATGAGACGGTGTCAACGATTGCGTTTTGCCAGTGGAGTCCGGATAGGACTTCATGGTATTTGTTACGAACAGGATCTGGTGGTCGTCCATCGCTTCCGTTGGCCCAGATAAACACGGACGCATGCGGACGGAGCATGAGAATCTGGGAGCGAAGGCTCTCCGGGGCGACGCGATGGTCCTCTTCGCTCCACTGATCCCACTTCTCCCATTGGTTGCAGCACATCCAACCAAACATGAGAGGAATGCCCTGTTCGTCCGCAAGCTCGACGATATGCTCACTGGAAATCTTCGACTCCCAGCGCAGCATGTTAATCCCGAGATCCTTAACATACCGCAGGATTTCCGCTTCGCGTTCCGGATCGTACCGAAACAGCAAGTCGGGGGTGTAATTAGCTCCGCGCACTCGGAAGTCCCGACCATTCACCTGGAGATAGAAATTCCCGCCCTTGCCCTTCTCTGGAAACTCCGCGTCCTGATCGCGGCGTTGGGTAATGGTTCGTATTCCGAAACGGATGTGAGTGCTATCGGATACGTTCTGGTCCCGCACAAATTCAAGGTGCAGGTCGTACAGGGCAGGTTCCCCCATGGTGTACGGCCACCAGAGGTCGGGCTTGGCTACAACGAGGCTCGGGTACTTGTCCGCCCCAAACACAACTTCGCGGGTTTCACCTGGCGATAAACTGAGGCTTCGCTCAAACCTGATCGTTGACTTCCCTTGCCGCGAAATTGTTCCAGTCAGGGCGCCTTTGACCGCCTGTGCCGCAGAGTTGCGCAAGGTCGCATACACCGTAAGGCGCGCACTCGCCTCAGGCAAGGAGAGCTCAGTGTTGACCACCGGGTGCTCGACTGCCACGTCCCCTGTCACTTTCAGGTAAACCGGCTTCCAGATTCCTGCGTTTCTGTCCGGCACGAAGGAAACCCCGAACTGATGGGGCCTTCTGAACTCACCGTGGTATCCAAGGTATTTCCAGTTGATCCAGTCAAACCAACTGTCCGCCAGTTCGACCCCGTCCACGTCTTGAATGAGTTGTTCCGGGGTGACTTTGACAGCGAGCGCATTGGGCGCGCCCGGCTTGATCCACTCGGTGACATTGAGTTGGTGCGCGACATACATCCCAACAATTTGGTTGTTATCCGCTACCTTGTGGCCATTGATCCAGATTTCCGCGCGATAGTTGATTCCCGGGAACTCCATCGTGTAGACGGGGTACCCCGCGGGCGCGGTGAAGACAGTCCTATACCACCAGTCCTGCTTGTACAAGTCCTGCGGGACGCTCTTCACCATGTTCTCGCCCACGTAAAGGTCGGGGTATACACCATCTTCCTGTAATATCTCCAGAACCGTCGCGGGCATGCGACGGATCGGGTGCCATCCGGCGCTTTGATAGTTGACTTCGGAAACGGCTGCACCGTCTGTGTGCACGTCCTTTGCTGCTGCCAAACTCCAATGATCCGAGAGTTCTATTGTCCCCGAAGCTTTGGAGACGGCAAACGCACCCGACGTGAACAGGCAAAGCCACAGCGCACAAATTACGCGCATCACAATTCCTTCTCCTCTCGAGAATTCACGCTGCATATGAACGTGCGGAACTCATACTTGGAAATCGGCTCCGCCGTCTTTTGTGTGTCAATGGTTACCATCAGCGGGTCTGGAACAGCCGACTGGGCTTGCTGACTTGCGGTTGCAATTATGCTTCCCAGCGACAACGCTGCTGCGGCGGAAAGTGCGACTCGTGTTCTCATTGAGCCCTCCGGCTTTTTCCCGGTTACCGTTTCCCCTTGGCATCCATCGTGCGATTCCGCTCAAAGATGGCGATACGGCTGGCCGAACTGTCTACTGGCACTTGGCCTGAAAACATAAATTTTTGCTGAAAAAAGGCAGGACATGATTTTGAAAGCGGTCTGCTACCGCGCTGGTGTGGGTACCCGGATAGATCTCAAAGCTGTTCGCGATGCCGTACTTATCGAGAACTTCGTGCAGTTTACCGGCATCCACTCGCAACCCGTCCTGGTCGCCCACGTCCATGGCAATGGCGCGATACTGCTTGAGATTTCCGATGTACTGATCCACGAAGGCGAGCGGTGCGTTTGCTGCCCATTTGGCCAGGATATCCGGTTGGGAAACGCCCTCTTTCATCGGGAGGTCGAGGTAGAGCGGAGGATTCTTCGGATCGGGGGACCATGCCGCCGCACTGGCTAACTGCGCTCGCGCAAAGAACGGGAGCTTCGCAGAATCCTCCGGTGTCTTCACCGCTTCCAGAGTTTTTTCGATCTCAGGATTGACTGGTCCCGCCGGTCGAGCAGACATGCAGCACGGGCTCATGATATACAGGCTGCCAAAGACATCCGGATGTTTCATGCCGATGCGGGAAGCGCCGTAGCCGCCCATCGAATGACCCACCAACCCTCGGCTTACGCGGTTTGGAATGGTGCGGTAATGCGCGTCGATGTATGTGACCACATCGTGAGAGATGAACTTCTCGAAATCTCCTGTGGTCACTGAGCTCGAATACATTGAGCCGTTATGCACTGTCTTTGAATCCGGCAGCACGACGATCATGTCTTTGGCGCCCAGGGCAAAGGCTCCCTCAATCGTCTGCGGCACTTGGATCTCGTGGGTCCACTGCTCCGCCCCAATCGAGAAGCCATGCAAGGCATATACCACCGGGTAGTGGCGATGCTTGTCCTTCTTGTAGCCCGGCGGCAGGAAGACGATCACGTCGCGGTCGACTGCGTCTCCCTCCAGGTTGCCCTCCAGGGCCGTGCCATGAATCTTGATGTGCTCCACGATAACGGGCTTTGCGCCGGCAACAATCGGAGGCACCACAGTCTGCACCTGGGCAGCTATCCAGGAGCCGGTACTCATGGCCATCACCAACACCACTCCGCAAAACAAATTCGTAGTTTTCATCGCTGTCCTCACCTGAAATTGGTTGCTAACGCGGGCCGATCGCCGGCAATCGGCTTCTCCTCCTACTCGCTTCTTCTCGATCCGCCAGTCGAATCGGGCCGCAAGTCTTCATTCATGACACGGCAAGATACTGAAGCGGATACGAATTGAGTTTGCTACCAAATAGAGGCGCTTATCTTCTCGTGAACCGGTCCCAGCGTCTACTCCCGCACTTTCCCTTCATGGCTCCAGCGAAATGACCGTCACCGACCTTGGCCCAACAGTTAATGTCAACCTGCCGCCTTCTATTCTTGCGGAAATAGGCTTGGGGACAACGGTGTCCGGTGCGGCAAACGTGTTTACGCTGTCGACGGCAGAAGCAGTCAGAGTCTCAGCCTTGGCCGACTTGACCGTCTCGCCGGAAATCTCCGCATCGATATCAACCGGCTTTTCCGGATCAAGGTTGGTAATTTCGAGCCAGAGCTTACCGGACGGATCCCTGGCAGCGAGAGCATCCAGACCTGGCAGATTGATCGTGCCTTGCGGGTAGGTGCCGGCGTTAAAAGCCACGGGAAGAAACGTTGCGTCTTGGAAAGGAACGTACATCTTGTAGACGTAGTAGGTCGGTGTGAGAACCATTTTCTCCTTGTCGGTGAGGATCATCGATTGCAGCACGTTGACCATCTGGGCGATGTTGGCCATGCGCACGCGGTCGGCGTGGCGGGCGAAGATGTTCAAGTTCAGCGATGCCAGAATGGCGTCTCTCAGGCTGTTCTGCTGCACGAGAAAGTGCGGGTTCGTGCCCGGCAGCGGCACATGCCATGCCCCCCATTCGTCCACTACGAGCGCTACCTTCTTCTGCGGGTCGTACTTGTCCATAACGCTCTCCTGCCGGCGCAGAAACTCATCCATGAACAGAGTGGACTTCAGCGACTTGGCGTAATCCTCAATCCCGAAGCCGGTCGAAGGCGTCGAGGGTGGCCATCCGTTGGGGACCGTGTACCAGTGCAGCGAAAGGCCGTCGATGTTCCGGCTCCAATCGGACCCCTGCCATCCCTTCATGATGGTCTCGGTCCACGCGGTCTCCGGAACGCCCGGGCCGACAGCGATCTTGAGCATATGGTCTGGACCCTGCTGCACAGGATTGTCATTCCTGACGAAGTGGCTGTAGATCTTAAGCTGGCTCAGATAGTAGTCCGCCGTCATGTTGCCGCCACAGCCCCAACTCTCGTTTCCGATGCCCAGGAAGCCTACCGTGTAGGGATCGCGATGACCATTGGCGGCGCGTTCTTTAGCCAGTGCGGTAGGCTGCGCGGCAGTCATGTACTCGAGCCAATCGGCGGCTTCCCGCGGAGTTCCGGATCCAACGTTGACCGAGACGTACGCCTGGCTGCCGATCTGCTGCATGAAGTCCATGAATTCATGAGTGCCGAAGCCGTTGGTGTCGACCACGTCGCCCCATGCGGCGTTGATCGTTGCCGGCCGCTGCTCGGGCGGCCCGATTCCATTACGCCAGTGGTACTCGTCGGCAAAGCAACCGCCTGGCCAGCGGACATTGGGCACCTTGAGCGCCCGAAGCGCTGTAACGACATCGTTTCGGATGCCCCGCGTATTCGGAATGGGAGAATCCGGTCCAACCCAAATGCCCTCATACAGTCCGTGTCCGAGGTTCTCCGCAAACTGCCCAAAGAGGTTGCGATCGATCTTCGCTCCGGACTTGGAAGCATCAATGGAAAAATGAGCACTTTCCGCGCCCATGAGGGATCCGGTCGAAAGCAACAGCGAAAGAGACAGCCAATGGACGTATCGAACAGCGGGGAACTTCATGGAAACTCCCAGGCAGAGCGCCGCGGAGCAGCCGCGGAGAATTCTTGTGTAATCCTGATGGCAACAAACAGCCACGGGACGGGTTGGAGGAGAAAACGTTCTCTGGGACTCGGAATATACAGAACGACGGCCGCTGGTAACAAGTCAAATAAATCGCTTGTTCCAATCGATTTTGTGGATGGGTTTCTGCGGTGACGGATCCTCCTTGAGGACCTGGCGGCTGATTAAATTATTTCCGGTTCGCGGTTGATACCCAGCAACTCCGCCAAAGTATTCGCTTCGCAGTTGCCAAGGCTCAAGTCTCTGCAGACGAGATTCAGATGGACATCGCGGGTCTTACCAGCGGGCAGAGGGAGGGGCATGAAATCGCCGCTGTTGAGCTCGGAATGAATGCGGTATTGGGGAGCCAGCCAAAGCAAAGTCCGCTGCGAACGGCCGCGATGGCCGATTCGATTGTGCCCACCGAAAGCACTCGCTGTGCGGGAAGCCGAGGTTGGTGCTTCAAGCTCCCGGAAGCCGTGCTTTCGATGGTCACCATCGTGTGTTGCATGAGGTCTGGGCGCGAGGGTTTCCGCCGGATGGAGAGGAGAGGATGATCGCGGCGCGCGACCGCAATCATTCCAATGACGAGAATCGGCTTGATGAAGAGTTCGCGAGACATCAAGCCGGTAACGCAGAGTTGGGCGTTGTGGAGCGAGAACTCAGAATCTGCGGAAAGAAACGAGCCTTGGCGAAGCTTCGGTTTAGCATTGGGAAAGCTGGACGAGAAGCTCGCCAAGGCGGCAAACAGGCGATCGTCGGGAAAGATACTGTCGACGGAGAGCCGTATCTCCGGGGCTCCGCCCGATGCCATCAAACGAGCGTTCTGCTCAAGTCGATGAAAGCCAGCCAAATGGGGCTCCGCGTCGGCGAGAAGTACCCTTCCTAACTCAGTCAGCTGGGCTTTCCTGCCCTGGATCTCGAACAGACGGACGCCCAGCTGCAACTGCAAGCGCCCAATGGCATAGCTGATGGTGGATTGGGAGCGGTTGAGCTTTTCGGCAGCGGGGGCGAATCCTCCTAACTGCACCACAGTCTGAAGGATCTCCCAGGCATCGAGGGTGGTGTCCATGGGCCCAAGAATACATCGAATAAATCGATGTACTGCATGGAAAATTGCGACTGTTCTTCGAGAATCCGTTTCAAGTAGGATTGCCGCGCGGTTCGAAAACTCGCCGTCCGGGATGGGTTTCCTGAATTGGAAAACGATTACCCGCTTCACCAGCGGGCGACAGGCGAATGGGACCCGAGGTAGAGAGGATTGGATGAAGCGAATCGCAATCGCATTCCTGCTGCTTTCGAGCTACTGCTGTGCACAGAGCCAGGACGGGTTTGAGCCCGCGTCCACCAATGTGTGGGGTGCAGCGTATCCCCGTGTCGACGCCACTGGCAAAGCCGAATTCCGCGTCAAGGCTCCGAACGCGAGCAAGGTCCAGATCAACTTCTGGGGAGCGGCGAAACTGGATATGGCGAAGCAGCCCGATGGATTCTGGACGGTGACATCCGGACCGCTGGTACCCGGCTTCCATTACTACACAGTGTTGGTGGACGGAGCGGAATTCAGTGATCCCGCAAGCCATACGTTCTTCGGGGGCGGCAAAGACGCGAGCGGAATCGAGATCCCGGAAGCCGGATCAACGTACTATCTGCCGCAGGACGTTCCCCACGGCGCTGTGCGTGAGATCTGGTATTGGTCCAAAGTTACCGGAAGCTGGAGGCACGCCCTCGTCTATTTGCCGCCGGGCTACGACGAGCAGACAAAGGTGCGTTATCCAGTGCTGTATTTGCAGCACGGCGGGGGCGAAGATGAGACAGGCTGGATCCGGCAGGGCCGCGCCAACTTCATCCTCGACAACCTGATTGCGAGCGGAAACACGAAGCCGATGATCATCGTGATGGCCTACGGCTATGCGAAGCGCGCCGGCCATCCAGATCCGGACCTGACCGGGAAACCGTTCGGTTCGCCGGAGATGATGAAGGCGATGCAGGAGATGGCCTCAGCATTTGAGGACGATATGACGGAGGCACTTATTCCGTTCGTTGATTCACATTTCAGAACTGTAGCGGATCGGGATCATCGCGCGATGGCTGGCCTATCGATGGGCGGCATGCAGACGTTCCAGGTGACCTTCGATCATCTGGAACTGTTCTCGTACATCGGGGGATTCAGTGGTGCCGCGGGGCCGATGGTGCTGGGCAACCGGTCGCTGGACGTGAAGACGGACCTTCACGGGGAGCTTGCGGATCCGGCAGCTTTTGCCAAGCGT
This sequence comes from uncultured Acidobacteriaceae bacterium, assembly GCA_963750415.1. GTDB lineage: Bacteria > Acidobacteriota > Terriglobia > Terriglobales > Acidobacteriaceae > PALSA-350. Next base: position 54,317 of record CAVVQX010000009.1, on the reverse strand, counting down.
GTGCACCTGCTGTGGCTTGGGGTGGGTACGGATGAGCCGGCGATGATGAAGACGGGGCTGGAGCGACTGAATGCTTCGCTGAATGAGGCCAACGTGAAGCATGTATTTTACGAATCGCCCGGCACTTCGCACGAATGGCAGACCTGGCGCCGCGACCTGAAGGATTTTGCGCCCAGGCTGTTCCAATGACAAGCCTTGCAGGAACAGAAGGGCTTTAGTCGCATCCCTGCTCCGGGGCGCGAGAATCTGCACGGAGAGAAGAGTGAAGTGGGCTAAGTTCGGGACGTTGATGGGCGCGTTGTGGCTGACGACGGCGGCTATGGTCCATGGCCGGGCGCAGCTCACCCCTGCTGGCGAAAGCCAGAGGCAGTCGGCACTCGCGTTCGAGCAGGAGGGCAAGGTAGCCGAAGCCGAAGCCGGCTGGAGATCGCTCCTGAGCAGCCAACCAGATGACGCCGAAGCGTACGCCCATCTTGGTCTTCTGCAGGCGCACCAGGAGCACTACAAGGAGGCGATCGTTCTCTACCGCAAGGCCCTAAGCCTCAACCCGAAGATGCCGAGCTTGCGCCTTAATCTTGGTCTTGCTTACTTCAAGGCTGGGGATCTCCTGGCGGCGATACAGACGTTTGAACCCTTGCTCAAAAGCGAGCCCAAGTCCTCCCCCGAAGCGCTTCGCATGGTGACCCTGATTGGGCTCGCCCATTACGGAATGGGTGAATACGCAGCTGCGGTTCCGTACCTGAAGCAGGCTACAGCCGCCGATCCCGGGAACCTTCCCTTCCGGCTATCGCTTGCCCAAAGCTGTCTTGCGCACGAAACTGTATCAGTGTGTTCTCGACGTTTACCGTGAGATTCTCACCTTGAATGCCGAGTCGGCGGAAGCGGATATGCTCGCGGGCGAAGCATACGACGAGTTGAAGAACGATGCCGGAGCCATCGCGGAGTTTGAGGCTGCGGTGAAGGCTGATCCCAAAAGGCCGGATGTGCAATTCGGATATGGCTACCTGCTATGGAGGGCGTTGAAATTCGACGAAGCGGAAAAAGCCTTCCGGTCTGAACTCGCAAACAACCCGGAACATCCTCTCGCGTTAGCCTATCTCGGCGATACGGAGATACGACTCCATCGTTCCGGCGAGGCAGTTCCACACCTTGAGCACGCTGTGCGAATCCAACCGTCGATTGCTATCGCGCATGTCGACCTGGGGGTTATCTACGAAGGCCAAGGACGGAAGGATGATGCTGTCAGGGAACTTAAGACGGCGGAAAAGCTCAGCCCCGACGACCCGTCAATTCATTGGCGCCTGGGACGCTTTTATCAATCCATAGATCAAAAAGCGGAAGCAAAGGCCGAATTTGATAAAACGCTCAACATGCAACGAGCGAAGCAACAATCACTTAGAGAGCAGATGCAGCAGGTCGAAGCCATGCCGACGGCACAAAATACCGATATCGGACCCCGGTGATCGGCTATCGGCTGAGAGCTCCCCCAGGCGGGTTGCCGCCGCAGAGGCGATTTTGATCGTCTATCCCCTCTGTTTTCAAAGGGGATCCTACGGTAATCGTTTTCTGTTGACAATGAACTTCCTTCCAAACATGCTTGCAATCTGTTGGGGGCTTGACACTTGGTTTACGAATAGCGGGCAACTGAAGCCGCAGGAGTATATCCAATGGGTTTAGAAGTTCTAACGGTAATGCATTCGGAGAAGACCCCTGCCGACGCTGCGAAGCAGCGAGAGGAATTGGTGCGTCGCGTCGGCTCCAGCGTCACCTTCGAAAAATCGCCGCGCCTTCGGGCGTTCTTCCTCCACGTCTGCCGATGTGCTCGAGAGAACAAGTCTGAAGAGGCCACTGAACCGCAGATTGCGATTTACGTCTATGGCCGGCAGCCGGGCTACAACCCAAACGAAGACAACATTGTTCGCTCCCAGGCTCGCGTGCTGCGGATGAAACTGGAGCATCATTTCGCCAACGAGGGTAAGCACGAGCCCCTCATCATCACTATCCCCAAAGGCCAATACCTGCCCGTCTTTGAGACTCGCTCCAAAGAAGCGCAGATAGAAGCGCCGCAGCCACGGCCAAGAATCCTGCCGCCAGAGGATCGAAAGCCCTACCGATTCGCAAAGGTTTTGATTGGCGGGGCTGCGCTGTGTGTGCTCGCAGTTATATGGTTTGGCTACCTGTGGTTCGAGTCGAGGCGTACCCCGTCGCCATCCTCCGTCGTTCCCGCTGCCTCAGTTTCCCAGCCAACTCAGAACCAGGCCGAGCCCCAGATGAGCAGTCAACGGGTCCCGTTGGCCTCCGGAGTCGGAGAGACGCGTATTGCCGCCGGTCACACCGGCAACAGTTATGTGGATCTGTGGGGCCGGAGCTGGGAATCGGACCGTTATTACGAAGGAGGCGTTTCCCAAGTCCGGACCCTTGCACCTCTTCCCCCCAGTGGTCGACAAGGATCTCTACAGTTTCGATCCGCGAGGCCGTTTCGGATGACAAAATGGTGCCGGAGTCGCAGCGTGGCTTCCGTTACAACATCCCTCTCTCTCCCGGCGTCTACGAATTGAGGCTCTATTTCGCCGACCCTCTACGCCAACCGAACTCGGATCAGAAGGAAGACGCACAAAATTACCGGCACTTTGCAGTAGACCTGAATGGCCGTCCGTTGCTGGTGGATTTCGATCCAGTTACAGATGGAGGTTCGGCCGCGGTGGACGTCCGGGTATTTAAGAATGTGCGTCCTGCCGCAGACGGCAGGGTCCACCTTGATTTTCGGTCAGATTGGGGGCGGGCCTTCGTGAGTGCGCTGGAACTGACGCCGGGAACCCCGGGAAAATTAGAGCCGATTCGGATTCGCGCCAATCAGGCGAATTTTGTGGATGCCGGTGGCACACGCTGGAGCGGGGACCAGTACTTTATTGACGGGCGTACCTACATTTACGAAAATCCTGATTCCGGACCGAAAATCCCACCTCTCTACACCGGCGAACGGCATGGTTATTTCAGCTACTCGATCCCCGTTCCGCCGGGGAGCTATACCGTCAAGCTCCACTTCCTCGAGGCGTTCTTTAGTCCTTTGATTCCAGCCGCACATTGCCAGGGTGTAGGCTGCAGGGTCTTCGATGTCACCTGCAATGGCATCATGCTGCTTCAGGATTTCGATATCGTTCAGGCCGCGCCTGGGGCGTTCCGGCCTGTAGTTCGCGAATTTCACGGTTGCATCCCAACGGACAGGGAAAACTACTGCTTTCTTTCTCGCCGAAAGTAAATTACGCAGAGGTCAGAGCCATAGAAGTCATTGACGAGGCGAAGTAGGGAACGCGTCCGTTGGCTTCCCGTGTCAGACTTGTCCAAATTAGCTTTTTTTCGACTCTGTCCATCCACTCCACCCATGCCAAGCTGGGTCGCCGTCCTCAACTTTGTCATCCCGAGAGTTTGTGACTTTATTGGTTGCACACAAAAGCCGACGCTGAAAACAAAAAGGTTAGGTGCTGCCAAACAGCGTAAAAATCAATAAAGTCACAACCTCCGAGCGTAGCCGAGAGCCTGCCCTGAGCGAAGTCGAACGGGGACCTGCTGTGCGCCTTTCCCTCTAACAACTCCCTACAACTCCGTCCATCCATCTCCATCAATGCCAAGGTGGAGATGGATGGACGGAAGCACTGCCACAGTACCAACCCGATTTCGCTTGTCCACGTGCTCTTCCACGCATTCAGCAAGTTGCGCCGTCCAGAAGACTATTGTTCCGCTAATTTGGACAGCTCTGTTCCCGTGTAGCTCCTCACTTGGTGTCAGACCTATTCTGCCTGTGCCTGTGCCTGAGCCTTAGTAGGAACAGATAACCTACTACGTTCTCGCGTCGTCTTCCCGCTAAGTCAATATCTGCATCGTCAATCGAAACAATCTTCGAGGCGAGCCGGGTGCGCTGTCGAGCGAACCGCATTATGAAATTTGAGAGAAATGGTCGCGCGGCTTACAAGGCCAGCGCCGCGCCAGGTCCTTCGCCTAATCTTCCCGTGAATCACGGTACATTCTTACGTGTCACACTGTGACACCCCTTCACAGCGTTTCCGACGGCAGCTTAGATTCCTCCCGGTCATGAATACATAGTCAGACGGGCACTGAAATCAAAGCCCATCCCACGGCCGCGCGCGGTCGTAGGCATGTTGTCTAAAAAAAACCAGCAGAAATACGGTTCTTTAGGAGGGCACAGTGAAATCAGCCGCTATTGGAAGACGCAACCATGCCACGCTGCGAGCACCCATGTTGTTCGTTCTCTGGGTTGTTCTGCTGGGCACCGTAGCATACGGGCAGGGGACCGCTACCATCGTAGGCACGGTGACGGATCAAACCGGCGCCGTTGTCCCAAATGCCAAGATCACGATTACGGATCAGGACAATGGATTTGTACGTGCCGACACGTCCAACACCACGGGCAACTACAACGCCCCCGAACTTCCCCCTGGACGCTACCAAGTCAAGGTCGAGGCTCAGGGCTTCAAAACGTTGGAACAGAAGGACATCACCCTGGACGTGGGGGTCACGGTCCGGGTGGATGCTGGCCTCGAAGTCGGTACCGTGGGACAAAGCATTACGGTTGAGGCTAACGCGATCCAGGTGCAGGCGGACACCAGCGAAATCAGCCAGACGATCACCAGCACCCAGATCGAGAATCTCGCCACCAACGGCCGCAACGTGCTCCAGCTCACGACCCTGGTACCCGGCGCGTCCTCCAACATGCCGGACTTCGATTCCCCCGGAGCGCAGTTCCAGAATCGGGACATTTATTTTAACGGCATGCGGCAGGATGCCAACAACTGGCTCATCGACGGAGGCGAGGCCTACGATCGTGGCGGCGGCGGCATTCTGCTGGTGTCTCCCTCCCAGGACGCGCTTCAAGAAATGACAATCGCCACCAGCAACTATGCCGCTGACTTGGGCAACTCATCCGGCGGCATGGTCAGCATGTCGGTCAAGAGCGGCACCCGGAGGTTCCACGGAGGCGCCTGGGAGTATGTCCGCAACGATGCACTCGACGCTTACTCCTACTTGTCGAAACAGGTGGCAGACCCGACCAAACCGGAACTCCGCTACAACGCGTTCGGCTTCAACCTTGGCGGCCCGGTGGAGTTCAAGTCCAGCAACCCGAGGACCTTCTTCTTCTATAACCAGGAATGGCGGAGAGAGATCAACGGGGGCAGTATTTTCAACCAGGTGCCGACCGCGGCACAGTTAGGCGGCAACATGACCGGGCTGGGCACCATCTACGTGCCTAATACGACCGACCCGGTGGCGATCGCAAAGTTCGCCGCCGACGGGTTGACGCCGGGCCAGGCCTTTCCCAACAACACGATTCCGGCGAACCTGATCAACGCGAATGCCGCCAACTATATCAAGACCGGTTATTTCCTGCCGCCCAACGCTGCGGATGGGGTTCACTACTTTTCCTCGGCCAACACCGACACCTACTACCACGAGGAAGTTGCCCGAGTCGATCAACAGTTCAACGAGAAGTACACCATATTCAGCAGCTTGATCTATGATTCGCTCAGTCAGCAGGCACCGATCGTGGCCTGGTCCTCAAACACTTTCCCCACCGTCGGATCACTTGAAAGCGTTCCTTCCTGGGCGGGTGTTGTCCATTTCACCATGAACCTCCGCCCCAATCTGCTGAACGAAGCTGCGTTCAACACGAATGGCAACAACATTACCATTGCGAATACCGGCCTTTGGAAGACGCCTAGTGACTTTGTTACGTCGCCGATCTTCCCTAACGCCAACTCGATCGATAAGATCCCAGGAATTGAAGTCACTAGTCCGTACAACGTAACCATGGACAATGGAAACTGGCCGTGGACGAATACGTGGCGCAGCTACCAGGGCAAGGACGATCTCTCCTGGACCCATGGCTCGCATAACTTTAAGTTTGGCTTTGCATGGTTGCACGGGCATAAGAACCAGAAGATCTTCGAAGACACAGCCGGAACGTACAAATTCGATGGGACAGCTACCGCTGCCAGCACCGGCGGTCAAGGTACTCCTGGCGTCGGGCTTGCAGATTTTTTGCTCGGCGATTCCAGCAATTTCAGTCAGGGGGAGCTGCAGGATTTCGTCTCCATCGCCTTCAATACAATCGATGTCTATGGCCTGGACAATTGGCGTGTCAACAAACGGCTGACGCTCAATCTGGGCCTCCGTTGGGAAGGGCTGCCCCACGCCTATGACACCAACAACCGCGCATCGAATTTCTACCCCAATCTCTATAACCCGGCGGATGCGGCGGAGTTCACCTCCCTGACCAGCGGTGCTTTGAACACCAGCGGCCCGGGATTCACCACGGTGTCCGGGGTTGCACTCTCGAACGTCCTGTTCTACATGAATGGAGTGGGCCTCGCTGGACGGAACGGAATTCCAAAGGGTCTGGTGCAGAACCACTATCTTACCTTCGCTCCGCGGCTCGGATTTGCCTACGATACGTTTGGAGACGGCAAGACCATTCTGCGCGGCGGATTCGGGACTTACTATGAACGCAACGGCGGCAACGAAGAGTACAACATGGGCACCAACGTGCCGTTCAGCAACAGTGGCGCCACCATCTACCCCTACCTGGACACCGCGACGACGTCATGGACCACCGGGACGAGCGCTGGGCAGTCACCCACTACGCCGCAAGGCATCACGGGCATACAACAGAGGTACCCGCTTACGACGGTGTATCAGTTCAGCTTGGGAATGCAGCAACAGGTGCGAAACAACATGATGTTTAGCATTGGTTATGTGGGCAATACTTCGTTTCACTTGTCCCAGACAGCCGACATCAACACCGTGCCGGTGGACGATCCGAACCGTATTAACATTTGCGGCGGCAATTGCGGCGCCACCGGCGGCTACAATGCCAACTATGATCGGCCGTATCTGGGCTTTGCGGGCGTCAACCTGGTCCTGAATGAAGGCAACGCCCAGTACGATGGACTGCAGGCCACTTTCCGGGTCACTGCGTGGCATAACCTCACCATGGGCGCTGCGTATACCTTCTCGCACACCTGGGATGTGATCGATGCCCAGCTCTTTAACAATCTCGACGATCCAATGAACGCGGGTTACCAGTACGGAACATCCGGCTTCGACCGGCGGAATATCGCGGTCGTCAACTTTGACTACAAGGTGCCCCTCTTCCAGAATTCGCCCGGGCTTACCAAGGCCTTGGTGGGCGGATGGGCATTCTCCGGTGTGGCGCAGATGGCGTCCGGAAATCCGCTGAGCGTCAATGCAGCCAACGACAACCTTGGCTTCGGCGGCAACACCACCAACCATTCGGACCTGGTGGGGACGATCGCTTATCCGCATACCTTTAAGCAATGGTTCAGTCCGAGCGCATTCGCCCAGCCTGCTCCGCTCACGTGGGGCAATTCGCCCAAGAACATCGTGAAAGGCCCTGGCCGCGACAACTGGAATCTGGCTCTATACAAAGACTTCAAGATCAAAGAAAGTCTTGGGTTCCAGTTCCGGGCGGAGACCTTCAACACCTGGAACCATACGCAGTTCACCGGGGTTAACACGAGTGTCCTCACCGGTAACTCTTCCAACCCGTACAACTCCACTGCCGGACAGATAAACGCCATCGCTGATCCACGTGTCTTCCAACTCGGCGCGAAGATTTATTTCTAAGCGATCGCGGTGAAATTCCCACCCTGGCGCACGAGAGTTCCGTGCGCCAGGAAATTTACCATCATGACACCACATGAAATTGACCTTAATCGATGCCAACTGGCAATTGGTGATGCGCGGATTGGGCCGAGGTTGGCAGGCGAGCTGAAGGCGAGCGAGTGCGAGCAGAGCGGTACGGTGGGCACTGGCGAGGCAGCCGCCGCATGCCCGTCCCGTAGCGTCACCAGCAGAGCACGCTGCATGAGGTTGCCAGCGGCATCGATAAGCCGGGCGACCTCCTCCAGACTCAGCACCGTCGGCAACCGGCGATGGGACTTCGGGTAGGGCAACTCGTCCCGGAAGTCGCGTCGCTTGAGCGTTCGAATGAAGAAGAATCGCAGCGCGGCAACACGGGCCACTACGCTCGCCACCGCCAGCTTGCGCTCAGCGAACAGGTAGGCCTGGTAGCTTCTGAGATCGTCTGGCCCTAATTTGTCTGGAGATTTTCCAAAGTGTACGGCGAACTGTTGGACTGCTTGCAGATAGGCCCGGGTCGTGCCATCGGAATAGTTGCGCCGCTGGAGTTCTTCCAGCATCCTCTTGCGTAAATGGGTCACAGGAACCTCCTTCCTTGTGACCCAACCTTACCTCAGCTCCCGCTGCTTGCTCTGCTCCGCTACCCAGGCAGTGTCCGCCGCGCCAGCGGCTTCGTTCAAGTCCGCTAATCGAACACTTGCCTTTCGCAGTCACTTGGCGGTGACAGGTCCGTATCGCTCATGACTGTGAAGTTGTTCACGGAACACGTCCTCGCGGGGAATCTCCGACCGGCAGGAAAGTTTCTTTGTTCCCAGTCAGGTCCTACCATCCAGCGCGAATTGTGGCTCAGGCTCGCAATGGGCGTAATCGGGTGTGCTCTTGGTGTCGCAATTGGGTGTAATTGGGTGTATTACCGGGTGTGCTCATCCGTGCGATCACTCTCCAGGTCACCCCCGAGATCCTGAATCTCATAGCCGAACTGGACGAGTCCAAAGGAGCGTGGCAGGCTCTTGGCACCTTGGCTCCGGACCGCCTCTCCGCGTTGCAGCGCGTCGCCACCATCGAAAGCATCGGATCATCGACCCGCATTGAAGGTAGCAAACTCTCCGACCGTGAAGTGGCGCGGCTGCTCTCCAATTTGGAAATCCAATCCTTCGCAACCCGAGACGAACAGGAAGTGGCCGGGTATGCCGAAACGATGGAGCTGATCTTTCAATCCTGGGGCGAGATCACGCTCACCGAAAACCACATCAAGCAGTTGCATCGCGATCTGCTCAAGTACAGCGAAAAGGACGCGCATCATCGCGGCAATTACAAGACTCAACCAAACAATATTGCAGCTTTCGACGACGCCGGAAGGCAGGTCGGAATCGTGTTCGAAACGGCCGCTCCATTTGATACTCCGACGCGGATGTCCGAACTCGTGACTTGGACTACTGACGCGCTCTCATCGCGGCAACTGCATCCTCTATTAGTCACCGCAATCTTCGCAGTCGTTCTTCTCGAAATCCACCCATTCCAGGACGGTAATGGCCGGCTGAGCCGCATCGTGACGACTCTCCTGCTACTCCGCGCGGGCTACTCTTACGTTCCATACAGCTCGCCGAAAGCGTGATTGAGCAGAGCAAAGAGGGTTATTATCCGGCGCTTCGCCAAACCCAGGGAACGATTCGGGCAGACTCCCCGAACTGGCAACCCTGGCTGGTGTTTTTCCTCCGCGCACTGCGGCAACAAATGAAGCGGCTGGCGAAGAAGGTGGAACGTGAAAGGATCATTGTTGCGGCGCTTCCAGAACTGTCGCTGCGCATCATCGAACACGCCCGCGAACACGGAAGAGTGACTATCAGCGACATCGTGAAACTAACAGGGACGAGTAGAAACACATTGAAACAGCACTTCCGCCAGTTGGTTGCTCAAGGCCAACTCGCGCTTCACGGTAGCGGTCGCGGTGCATGGTATGCGCTGCCCTAAGGAGCTTAGTCACCATGTCATTCAATTGATCGGATTGGCGGAAATGGGCCGGCCGTCTTACGTGAACTTCGATCCTGCCCTGCTCTAGTCCGCGGGTTCGAAGCGGCGGATTTTCATCAGTTGCAGGCTGAACATGGCCAGGAAGACGACGTTGTACACCGTGTACCTCACCCATAGCCTGCGGAAATCCTGGCTCAATCGGTAGAGCCATTCGAAACCCGCATTGCGGACCCACTTGGGCGCCTGCCGAATCCTTCCACTGAAGAAGTCGAAGGTAGCTCCCGACGCTATCAAGATCGAGCCACGGATCTTCTCCCGATGTTCGGCGATCCATAGGTCTTGCTTTGGCGACCCGAGACCAACCCAAACGATATCCGGCTTAGCGGCATTGATCATGTCGCAGACTGCCTCGTCCTCTTCTTCCGTAAGTTTCCTTAAGGGTGGAGAGTACTTGCCCACGACGCGAAGGCCGTCATAGCGCTGCCGAAGATACTCTTCTATTTTTTCCGGAGCACCAGGAGAGCCGCCGTATAGAAAAAACGTGTAGCCGTACTCCTTTGCTTTCCCGGCGGCCTCCAGCATCAAATCCGGCGCATAAAGGCGGTCAGAGCCTTTATTGTGAAAGGCACGAGCCCAACGCACGAATGGCATACCATCAATGCCAACCATGTCCGCCGAGTTGTAGAGGTTGACCAGACGCTTGTCAAACAGAGCGGAAACGCAGCAATTGACGTTGATCAACGCCAGAGAATGGGAACGCGACGCCTTATCGGCGAGCCAGAGATTGAAGGTCCTGTGCATCTCCCCGTAGGAGAGACAGTCCATCTTGATCCCCAGGATGTTCATTTTGCTTTGCATGTTGTTTGCCGGCAAGCTCCTCGTATAGTGCGCTCAGGGTAGAGATGTAGGTATCGATGTGGAAGCGACTCATCGTGTCGCGCGCGGCAAGCCCCAATTGGAGCCTGTATTCGGGATCGCGCGCTAAGTTGGCGATGGCGTCCCGGATTCCACCCACGTCCCCCGGGGCCACCAAAAGGCAGTTACGTCCCTGTTCCAGAAACTCACCGGCGCCGCCGACGCTCGTCGTCACAACAGGCAGACCCCAGCTCATCGCCTCGACCAGCGACATCGCCATCCCCTCAGCGTAACTTGGTAAAACCAGCACATCGGACTCGACTAAGAGTCTTTCGACGGCGGCTTTTCCGACCCAGCCCGGCATTGCCACCTGTTTCGCGCAACCCAACTCTTGGGCGAGTGTCTGCGCCTCATCAAGGTCACCGTCGCCCGCAAGGGTTAAATGGCAGCATGCCCGGACATTCTCGGGGAGCGCGGCGAAGGCCCGGATTAAGTCGTACGTTCCCTTCCTGATCCCGACTCTGCCCAAGAACAGAACCCGCAGGTTCTTTCTGCGAGACCGGTCGGGGATAGACTTCGGCAAGTCAGCCGGGTTGGGAAGTAGTAGAACGCGCTCGGCGGGCAAATTGAGGATGGAGGAGTAGTAGTCGTGCCAGAATTGGGTGAGAACGATCACGCGTCCCGCGCCACTGATACCCCATAAGATCAGCCGCCTGCAGGCCCGGGGTAGCCAAGGCGGAAAAAGATTGGTATCTGCCGCATGCGAATGCACTAAGTAGCGGCATCGCAGGGAGCGAAGCATCACGCAGATGACACCCTTGCGCAGGAGGCTTCCCCGGCCGGAGAAATGAACGTGGAATATCGTTCCGCGCCCGAGGGCGCGGAACAGTGTCTGGACGAAGGCCAGAAGAAAGACAAGCGCCTGGCCAAGCCTGCTACCCCTCTCGGCGCGCGTGGCCCCTTTGTCACCGGTATAGCAGTTGAACGTGGCGATAAAGCGAACGCAAATGTGACCTGGAAGATGAGCACCAATTAACTCGATCACTCGAGTGATGCCGCCCTTCACACACAAAGCCGGCCCCACGCTGGCTACGTGTATCGTCTGCGGCGGCTTATTGTTCTCTCGCCCTAACACGGACTCACCGCTAGTCGGGAACTCACACCAGTACCATCCTGCCATTTCAACCTGGGAAGCGAACCAAGCATAAAGTCTTTTCAGTTTCGCCGCTCAAAGGTTCGGCCGGTCGCCAGCCCAACTTTTCGAAAACTGAAACAAAACTAATCAGATTTGCGAAAGGGGGATTTACGGAGGATCCGATCTACCGACGAGCGATCCACACACGAGCCTAAATTGGTATCGCAGGCTTTGGGTACTATTATGGCACCCAAATATGGCGGTACCGGATCTTGGTTGTAAAGAAAATTAAGGTAATAGTTACTAGAGCGGATGCGCTCGGCCGCGAATCAGACTCCCAGTCGAAAGCATGTTCCAAGAAAAGGCCTGCAGCCAGCGATTCTCTCCGCTGCAATGCCCCGGATTTCCTGTCGAGGTTGGCGGCATTGGCGAACTTCATGCGGCTTTCTTTGACGGCAAACCGCACACGTGGACGCGCTGAGGGCCGCTCAGCAGGAAATCCGGTTGCCCTTCGGTCCCGCGGCACGCTGGGCATGCGATGTTGATCAAAGGCACGAATCTCCACAGGAAAACCGGGTAAGAAGGAGCTAACGAAACCGGCAGGCTTTGCCAGCCGAAGTAAATTCCCTATTCAGCGCTTGAAACGTGCGCTGCGGTCGTCGTTGCAAGGACCGCCGTCTCTTCCGTTTCTCCGGGGAAGTGCTTGCGCAGCCAGAACTCGGCTTGCTCCCGAATGGCCGCGCGCCCGAGCCTATCTGCAAATGAGTGATTAGTGCCCTCGATCGTGTGCAGTGAGAGTTGACTCTTCTGGCCTGCAAACGAGGTTATATGTTCAAGATAGTCGAACGTACCGGCGCGCAGCTTACTGCTGCCGAGAGCCGCCGGCTCGCCCGATTTTAAGACCAGCATGGGTAGGCCGCTGGATACGAGTTGCTTCCAGTGTGTGACTAACTTAACGTTTGCGTTCCCTGGCAATGTACCGTTTCCTCGCTTCTTCCGCGCCTCCCGAATACGCGCGTAAGCCGCACGAAGCACCTCGCCAACTTTGGTTCGTCTAGCCCAGTCCACCATCCCTGGACTCAGTTTCGGAGTCAGCATATTTGCGGCATTAAAATATGGGTCGGTGATGATGAGGCCTTTGCACTCCTCGCACGCAGATGCGGCATAGATCGCCGTCGTTCCTCCAGCACAATGACCGTAGATTACGACGCCTGCCAGCCCAAAACGTTCGCTAAACTCCTTTACCTTTGCGGCCGCGATGGCCGCAAAGCCCCCGTTGTTGATGAAGGTAAGAAGATCCTTCGCAATCTCGCCGTAGCTGTCCCCCAACCCGGGCAGATCGATCCGGAGAGAAGGATAACCTTGGGCTGCGAACGAGCTAGCCCAATAAACAGCGGAGTCACCTATCAACGCTCGCGGCGTAGACAAAGGATTCAGGAACAAGACACCGATCCTCTTTTCCGGACTAGTGGATCCGGTTTTGCGCGGGACGTCGTGGTAGGTACCGCGCACCAGAATCCCGTCGGCGCCCAGCGTGATAAGTTGACGCGCCTCTAATGTGTCGCAGATCATGCCACCTCCAAAGGGATACCCAAGCTTGACGCGATCCACTCGTAGTTAGGAGCAAAGAGCCAGCTAAAGTCTTTGCCTTCTTCAAACCCTTGCAATAAGCCGCCCAGGACGAGGGGAGCGGCATTCTTGCCCAGCTGAAGTATTCGAACTGGCCTCCTATAGGAGGCCGCTGGATCGTTGGGAGGGACCATCGTGTCCGGCAAGCGAAAGCTCAATGATTCACGCCACAACTCCGGTGTCCATTCGTAGCCATCCACCTCCACGCTTTGTCCCTCGTCAAGGAGGCGGAAATAGTGCGACGATGGGCGCCGATCTTCTTCTCGCTTCAGGAGTTGTTGCGGCCCAATCCAACGTTGCAAAGTCGACCGAAGCACTTTATTCGCATTCACAGGCGCTGACCACAACACTAACGCGTCGGCTTCGCCGTTGTGGAAAGCCTTTGCTGCTAAAAGTCCGCCCATTTCCAATCCATGCATAATCAGCGGTGCATTTCCTTCGCGTTTCCGAAGCCAGGCGGAAAGACGCTCAACATCATCGACCCAGGAACGAAAGCTCATATCCTTAAATATGCCGGTGCTTTCTCCAACTCCTCTGTAGTCAAAACGGAGCACTTCAATCCGCCGGGCGGTTAAATAGCGGGCCCATTGCAGCCATGGCCGATAGGAAGCGTGGCGTTCTGAAGCGAAGGACCCTATGAGTAGAACCCGCGCAAGAGGAGCCTCCACTTCGTGCAGTACGGTGTAGAGGTGAGCGCCGGGAACCGGGAAATAGCCGGCACGTTCCGCTAACACGCTCTCGGGATATTGCTGAACCTGCGATCGGACCATGGATTCTCTCAAACTCGTAGAACATAACTGCCGCACGCGCGATGCGGGTCAGTGGGGCCTGCGCGAACAACGGGATCTTCTCTCAAGGGCAGCGACAACAAACTCGGCCTGCATTTCCAAGGCAACTGTGAGCTGGTGCATAGGTGGTTGACGATCGCTTGTTGAAGAACTGAAGGCTTCAATTGATGGATCGCAGGGCGGAGGCGCGAGGAAAGTTCACGTCGGGAGATGCCGTGCTGGAGCCAAACAGGAATACAGCAATGCTGCCTTAACGCAGAATCATTTTAGGTCAAGCGCAGGCACGCGACGCAAATCGTTTGCACTTTATGGTAACGATAGCGAAGGTAACAAAGGTCCTCGGTGGTAACGAACGAGCGGCAACAGGATTGGTTGGTCTACGGACATTCAGATCATGGATGTTTTTTGCTTAGCAATCAACACGACGTCTTTGCGCTGAATTCAATTCGCCTGAATTTTCCAGCTGCTCCGGACAGACCTGCTGGACAGGAGCTCTTTCGGCCGCTACCAACTCCTGGAAGGAGTCTTCGGACCACTCTTAACGATTAAAGACTTGTTGACAATTGGACTCTTAGTCGAGTAAGACTTGTGTTGTCGACATCTTCCCAATAGCCATTGGGTTGAGTTGAACAGATTTCAGGGCAGTTCTTGTTACTTTTCCGCTTTTTCGAGCTTATCGACAACGAACTGTCGACTTACTCGTATTGTCTCCTGGTTGCTGTAAATTGGACGCTCCCCCACGAGCTGGCATTAACCAATTAGAAGTGACGAAATGTGTCTAATAAACGATGCATCTCGTTGCGGGTCGACCTTTTTGTCGCCCAATCAAGTGACAATTTTTTGACTTTTCCATGACACGAGGAACGACCGCACCTGATTCACTAGCTCGTCCCCCTTTCAAAATTGCAAGGCTCATGCCCGCCCGCACTCACGTCGCGACCGGGCCCGGTACCTGCCACATGAGGATTTTCGGATCCATCACCCAGCTTCTCAACCACGGAGGTTCCCAATGACTACTTGGCTCGTCGCCCCTGAAATTCAGAACATATCTTCTATCAAACCGCGGATCGATAGCGAAATTGACAGTCTGGTTGCTGCGCTTCCAGATCCTAAAAGCCTTACTCCTGAACAACGGCGCGGGATCATAGCACGATACAGCGCTGTCCTTGAAGGCAACTTCATTTATTGGATGACGGCGGCCTATCTGTCTGTCCAGTCGGAGGAGGCGCGTCCGATCCTGATTGACAACCTGAAGGAAGAGGTCAGGGATTGTCATCCCGAGATGCTACGGAGATTCGCGATTGCCGCTCATGCCTACCCCACTGACACAGACGCCATGGCGGTGCGTGACGGGTTGACCAAGGTCCGTATGTTCCTGGGCCGCCTGCAAGGAGTGCAGAACGTACTTACCATGGGCTTTTTTGAAAGCTACATCCAAAGATTCATGTCGTACCTGGCGGATCTTGCGATGGCCCAAGGCTCCACGGACTTTGAATATACGGATGTGCACGGTGTGTGCGACATTGCACACTCCGAAGGGCTTCTGATGGCGCTCTCGGCAGAGGCAGCGATCAATCCACCCGATCCGTCGGCGGATCTGTTTGAAGGAGTGAACGAGCTTCGCGCTTTGATCGAAACCATCAACGGAAATGGGAACGCCGCGGCATTTGCTGCCTGAGTCGAGGCAAGAGAGATCGTGGTTCCATCCATGCTGTTGTGAAGAGAAGTTGCGCGAGCAAGGAAGGCTTGTAAAGAGCGCATCAGGGCGTAGTAGGCTGTGGGCGAAGAAATCCTATAGCTGGTGTTCTGTTGGTAGGGTACATTCGTTCTGTAACGGCCAAACTCCGGTGCGGCGATCGGGCGACAGGGGACGAGGACGTCTACAAGAGGACGTCGCTCGTTCGCCTGGAGAATTTGATCATCTGCGATTGCAGGCTGCCAGGGGTTCGGGGCACGGGCGCGTGTGGGCGGTTGTTTGTTTTCGTGTCTCTCGCGCGTGAATGTTTTCTGCCACGCATATTGGGCAGGTTAAAGGAAAATGCCGACAATGAATGTTCGAACGGAAATCGTCGCTCAATTCAAGCGAGTCGCTCAGGAGCAAGGCAAACGGCTGGCGCCGCTGACGGACGGGTTGGAACTTTTGAACTCAGGGCTCGATTCACTTTCTATGGCTATCCTTGTATCCCGGCTTGAAGATTCTCTTGGGATCGATCCGTTTATGGCTTCGGAAGATGCCCAATTTCCGGTTACATTCCGAGATTTTGTCAATCTTTATGAACACGTTGCAAAATAGCTCGGCCTCCCTTTGGGAGGCGGTCAGCAGCACCGTCGATGCATGCGACCCTTTTGTCTCCAGTCCGGAGACAAAGTTCGCTCTGCGCGATTTGCTGTCGGGTTCTGTGCTTGGCGGCCGATGCCGGGAGCTGAGCGGACGTTCTGTTCTGATTGCGACGACGGACCAGATCGTCGCCGCGGCGGTGCTCATCGAACTCGATGGGGTCGCCCGCCGCATGGTTTTATGCCCACCCGGGGTACCGGCGGAATATCTTCCCTCAATTGTTAAGTCTGCGGAAGCAGATGCGATTGTTTCGGACCGGATCATCGATGGGACTGGAATTGCCGGTGTTCGATCTTTCATTCATTGCGACGGAAAAATCGGGCCTAAAGGTTATGGCTCGTCCGGCCGCTACGAGACGGAATGGGTGCTGCTGACGTCGGGCACGACCGGAGTTCCGAAGCTTGTGGTCCACACGCTGGCCAGCCTGGCCGGAGCGATCGACATCGGCAAGCCCGGAAATGGGCGTGTGATTTGGAGCACCTTCTACGATATTCGCCGATATGGCGGTTTGCAGATATTTCTGCGCGCCATGCTGACCGGTAGCTCCCTGCTGTTATCGAGCGCGCAAACGTCGACCGCCGACTTCCTGGCCTTCGCCGGGGCACATGGAGTGACGCACATCTCCGGAACGCCGTCGCATTGGCGACGCGCGCTGATGAGCTCTTCCGCTCACCTGATTGCACCGGAATACGTTCGCTTGTCGGGCGAGATTGCCGATCAGGCAATCCTCAATCATCTGGCGCAGGTTTATCCAAATGCACGCATCGCTCACGCCTTTGCCACCACCGAGGCTGGAGTTGCCTTCGCGGTGAATGACGGCGTCACCGGGTTTCCCGTGAGCGTGCTCACGCGTACGCCTGGGGTGGAGATGAAGGTGGAGAATGGCTCCCTTCGCATCCGCTCCGCGCGCACCGCGAGCCGATACCTGGATGAGGAACACGGCCCACTTAAAGATGGGGACGGATTTGTCGACACGACGGATCTGCTCGATTTACGAAACGAGCGCTACTACTTCGTCGGCCGGCGCGATGGAGTGATTAATGTTGGCGGCTTGAAGGTGCATCCCGAAGAAGTGGAAGAGGTGATCAATCGACATCCCGAGGTCCGGATGTCGCTGGTGAGAACCAAGAAGAATCCCATCACCGGCGCCCTGGTGGTTGCGGATGTTGTGTTACGGTCGGCGCCCGGGCCGGAGAGCGACGGAGATCGTCAGATTCAGCAGGACATTCTTCTACTGTGCCGCGAAGAACTTGCCCCCCACAAGGTTCCGGC
This sequence comes from uncultured Acidobacteriaceae bacterium, assembly GCA_963750415.1. Taxonomy (GTDB): domain Bacteria; phylum Acidobacteriota; class Terriglobia; order Terriglobales; family Acidobacteriaceae; genus PALSA-350. Next base: position 36,655 of record CAVVQX010000009.1, on the reverse strand, counting down.
CACTATTAATTTCGTTACTACGCTGGCGGTTGCTGAGTCGGGGAAGCTCATTCGACGCCATGCGTAATGTGCTTGTGACCGGAGGCAGCAAGGGATTGGGCCTGGGGATCGCGGCCAAGCTCGCGAAAGAGGGTTATCGGGCGATCGCAATCGCACGCAACGAAAGCCCGGAACTTACGGCTTTGATGCAGCCGAGCGGGGAGCCCGGATGCGTTCAGTTCGTGCCCTTCGACCTGACGGATCTTGAAGGCATTGGGGGCCTGGTGAAGAAGCTACGTAAAGACTATGGGGCGATTTATGGTTTGGTGAACAATGCGGGTACCAGCGTCGAAGGGACCCTGGCGATGATGCACATTTCTCAGATGGAGCACGTGATGCGCTTGAATACGCTGTCACCCATGGTGATGACGAAATCCGTAGTGCGCTCCATGATGGCGGATGGAGGGGGCCGCATCGTTAATATCGCGTCGGTGGTTGCCTTTACCGGTTACAGTGGACTTGCGGTTTACAGCGCCTCTAAGGCTTCGCTGGTTGGCTTTACCCGCTCACTCGCCCGGGAGGTGGGAAAGCTGGGGATCACGGTGAATGCCGTTGCTCCAGGTTTTGTCGATACCGAAATGACGCGCGGCATGACGGACGAGCAGCGCGAACAGATTGTGCGTCGCAGCGCGCTCAAGCGATTGGTCGCGGTGGAAGATGTGGCCAACGCAGTTGAATTTCTGCTCGGTGATCGAGCGAAGAACATCACCGGCACGGTGATGACGGTGGACGCGGGGAGCACGGCTTGAGCCCACTCGAAACAATTGCGCCCGCACCCGCCAGCGTTTCGCCGGGAAAGGCGTGGCTGCGCGCCCTGGAACTGACGGCGCCGATTGCGCGCAATCGCAATCGCATTCTCTCCACGGTGATTGAGGAGCGTGCCGAGCAACTGGGTGATGCACCAGCGCTACTCTCGGACCGCGAGTGTATGACCTACGGCCAGCTCTCGCAGCGAATCAATCAATACGCGCGATGGGCGCTTGATCTGGGCATTGGCCAGGGCGAGGTGGTCGGCCTGCTGATGACGAACCGGCCTGAATACCTGGCTATATGGCTCGGTATTAGCAGCGTCGGGGGCGTCGTCTCCCTGCTGAATGTGAATTTGACAGGTGCTTCCCTAGCCCACTGCATCCATGTCGTTTCACCCAAACATCTCATTGTCGCTTCAGAGTTTGCCGGCCAGCTCGCGGCGGCTCTCCCGGCGGTTTCGCCGCCGCCCACAGTTTGGATTCATGGCAACGAGCCAAGCTCGTGGCCCCGCCTCGATCTGGAGATCGAAGCAAGGTCGGGCGAGGCGCTTAGCGAGCACGAGAAGCGGTCGCCGACCATAGAAGATAAAGCGCTCTACGTATATACCTCCGGTACAACGGGGCTGCCCAAAGCCGCCAACATCAGTCACGCCCGGGTCATGCAATGGGGCCACTGGTTTGCGGGCATGATGGGTGCGCAGGCAACCGACCGGATGTATAACTGTCTGCCCATGTACCACAGTGTGGGTGGGGTGCAGGTGCCGGGGGCGATTCTGGTGGCCGGCGGCACAGTCATTCTGCGGGAGAAATTCTCCGCCAGCCAGTTCTGGAATGACATTGTGCGCTGGGATTGTACGTTATTCCAATACATCGGCGAGCTTTGCCGCTACCTGCTGCACGCTCCACCGTCGGCGAACGAGACTGCTCATCGCATCAGGATGGCTTGCGGCAATGGCCTGGCGCCCGAAGTGTGGGACGGCTTTAAGAATCGCTTCTCCATTCCTCAGATCTTTGAGTTTTATGCTTCCACCGAAGGTGGGGTTTCGCTCTTCAATATCCAGGGCAAGCGCGGGGCCATCGGCCATATCCCCGGCTACCTGACGCATCGGTTCTCGCCCGCGCTGGTGGTGTTCGATGTGGAGAAGGGTGAACCGGTGCGGGATACGCAGGGCTTTTGCATTCGCTGCGCTCCCAATGAAGCCGGCGAAGCAATCGGCAAGGGGTCGGACGATCCATCTAATATAGGTAGCCGGTTTGAAGGCTACACCAACAGGGAGGCCTCAGAGCGCAAGATCCTGCGCAATGTGTTTGAGCTGGGAGACGTGTGGATTCGTACCGGCGACCTGATGCGCAAGGATGAACAGGGTTATTTTTATTTTGTCGATCGCATCGGCGACACCTTCCGCTGGAAGGGCGAGAACGTTGCGACGTGCGAGGTTGCGGAAGCGATCTGCGCGTTCCCCGGAGTGAAACACGCGAATGTATACGGCGTAACCGTTCCCGCGACCGAGGGCCGCGCCGGTATGGCTACGCTGGTCGCCGAAGATGAATTGGACCTGGCGGAATTCCGCCGGCACCTGATAGACCGCCTACCCCCCTACGCGCGGCCTTTGTTTCTGCGGATCCGAAAGAACATGGATCTGACGGGGACTTTTAAATACTCGAAGACCGACCTGGTTCGCCAGGGATTCGACCCGGCCTCGAGCGATGATGCGGTTTATTTCAACGACCTGGAATTGGGCTCATTCACCCGGCTCGACCAGCAGTTGTATGAGCGCATTCAAATGGGCGCCATTCGCGTCTAGGCATGCAGTCGGCGGGGGGAAGGAACTGTGTTCATCGACGAAATCCGGTCTGATTTCACGCAATTGCAATCTGATATTGCGGACGGCCCCATCCTGCCCACGGTGACGGCGGAAGAGGTGCGAAGTTACCTTGCGTCCCGTTACGACTTCCATCAGACGATGCCGCTGGAGGAAGTGGTTAACGATGTTGAAAAGATGCTGCGTACCTGGCAGGTCCAGGTTACGCATCCCCGCTACTTTGGCCTGTTTAATCCCAGCGTTACCCTGGCTTCCGTAGTCGCCGACACTCTGGTCGCCATGTATAACTCCCAGCTGGCGAATTGGCGTACCTCGCCCGCGGCCAATGAGATCGAACGGCATACCCTTGGCTGGCTTGCGGAGAAGTTTGGCCTGCCGCGAAATTCCATTGCGACGTTCACCAGCGGCGGAACGGAGGCGAACCTCTCTGCGGTGGTGGTCGCTCTCACCCGGGCGTTCCCCGATTATGGCGAGCACGGTGTTCGCCACCTGAACGCCACGCCCTCCATCTACCTGACCGCCGAGGCGCATCACGGCTACAACAAAATCGCTCACATGACGGGGCTGGGGCGGAGAGCGCTGCGAATTGTATCGACTGACAGCGATTTGAAGATGGATCTCGGCGAACTGCAACGATGCGTGGCGGAGGATCGAAACAATGGCTTCCTTCCTTTCATGGTGATCGGCACCGCCGGGACGACGGCGACAGGAGTGATCGATCCTTTGCCGGGAATGGCACAAGTCTGCCGCGAGCAAGGGCTGTGGTTTCACGTCGACGCCGCCTGGGGCGGCAGCGCCATTCTTGCTCCAAGCCTGAAGCATTACCTGGATGGTATCGGGGACGCGGACTCCATCACCTGCGACGCGCACAAGTGGCTTTCGGTTTCGATGGGCTGCGGAATGTTCTTCTGCCGTCATCCTGATACGGTCGCGGAGGCTTTTCGCGCAGATGTTTCCTACATGCCCGGCAAGAAGACCGGTCCGGTGTTCGACCCGTACACCAACTCAGCACAATGGTCGCGGCGGTTTATTGGCCTGAAGCTTTTTATGGCGCTTGCGCAACAGGGCGAAGCCGGCTATGCCGAGATGATCGAGCACCAGACGCGCATGGGCAATGTTCTGCGAGGCGCGCTGAGAGCTTCGGGATGGTCGATCCTGAACTCGACGCCGCTGCCGCTGGTTTGCTTCACCCGGGACGGCCTTGTACCGGGAGAATTTCTGGCATCACTGCATAAGCGCCAAATCGCGTGGATGTCCGAGGCGCGGGTGGGCAATATTCCTGTGGTGCGCGCGTGCATTACCAGTTTTCGAACGACCGAAAGAGACATTTACTGGGTGGTCAGCGAGATGAATCGCCTGGCCGGAATTACAGATGAGCAACAATACGCCGGAACAGGCCAAGGACGGGTGAACGCATGAAACGGGAAACCATTGCTATCCACAGCGGTTACGACATTGACCCCACGACCAAGGCAGTCGCGGTGCCGATTTACCAAACGGTCGCTTATGCATTCGATAGCACCGAACACGCAGCGGCGCTGTTCAACCTGGAGGTGGATGGGTATCGATATACCCGAATCAGCAACCCGACCACTGCTGTGCTGGAGCGACGGGTCGCGGCGCTCGAAGGAGGCCGGGACGCAATGTGCGTCGCCAGCGGTCAGGCAGCGGTGACCTACGCGGTGCAAAATGTAACCGAGCTGGGGTGCAATATCATCTCCACTCCGCAGCTCTATGGCACCACCCACACCTTGTTCGCTCACCTTCTGCCCAGCCAGGGAGTCGGGGTCCGCTTCGCGGAGACGGACCGGCCAGAGTCAGTAGAAAGACTGATCGACCACAACACGCGCGCGGTGTTCTGCGAAAGCGTAGGCAACCCGGCGGGGAATGTGTGCGACATCGAAGGATTGGCTCGGGTGGCCCATCGACATGGAGTACCGCTGATCGTGGATAACACGGTGGCCACTCCTATCCTGCTGCGGCCGATCGAATTCGGCGCCGACATTGTTGTGCAATCGCTTACCAAGTTTATGGGCGGCCACGGCACCACCCTCGGCGGAGCCATCGTGGATAGCGGTAATTTCCCCTGGCAAGAGCACGTCGATCGTTTCCCAATTTTCAATCAACCGGACCCCTCCTATCACGGCTTGATTTACAGCGAGCATTTCGGCAAGGGCGCCTACCTTGGTCGATGCCGAGCCGTCTACCAGCGAACGACCGGGGCTGTGCTGTCTCCGTTGAGCGCATTTCTACTTCTGCAAGGTATTGAGACGGTCGCGTTGCGGGTAGAGCGCCACGTGGAGAATGGCAGAAAGGTCGCCGAGTTCCTGCGCGATGACGACAGGATCGCATGGATCACGTATGCGGGTTTTCCTGAGAGCCCTTACTACGACTTAGCACAGAAATATCTGGGTAATAACGCGTGCTCACTGATGGCTGTCGGCCTTAGGGGCGGCTACGAGGCTGCGGTCAAGTTCTATGACGCACTCAAGTTGATCAAGCGCCTGGTCAATCTCGGCGATGCCAAGTCGTTATCGTGCCATCCCGCCTCCACCACTCACCGGCAGATGTCGCCGGAAGAGCAACGCCAGGCCGGCGTTGTGCCGGAAATGATTCGCCTCAGCATAGGGATCGAGCACAGCGACGACATCATTGCAGATTTGAAGCAGGCTCTCGACGCCAGCACCACCCTGGTCACTACGAAGGAAGACCCTGATGCCCGTTTTGTTTGACTCCGAACCCGCGAACTGCCTCAAGATCGGCCTGGTCAACAACATGTCTGACGAGGCGCTCAAGGCAACGGAATGCCAATTTATTTCGCTGCTCAACTCCGCGTCAGGTAACATGCCGGTTCATTTGTCGTTTTACACGTTGCCTGAAGTTCCCAGGAGTGGCTTGACCGCCAGCCGTATCAGCAGCCGCTACTCGAATATCGAAGACCTGTGGGACGGACATCTCGATGGCCTCATCGTGACCGGCAGGGAGCCGATGACAGCGAACCTGGCCGATGAACCCTACTGGGACAGTTTTACCAGGGTGCTCGCCTGGGCGCAGGAGAATTGCCACGCGACTGTTTTGTCGTGCCTGGCGGCGCATGCTGCGATTCTCTGCATGGATGGCATTCGGCGAGTGAAAGAGAATGATAAGGTCTTCGGCATCTTCGAGTGTGCGCGTGTGTCCGACCATCCGTTGACCGCTGGAACAGCGTCGCAATTCAGGCTGCCGCATTCGCGTTGGAATGGCGTGCCCGAAGAACAGCTGGCGGATTGCGGATATAAGGTGCTGACGCGCTCGGCGAACGCCGGCGTGGACTCCTTTATTAAGCAGCAGAAGAAGCTGCTCGTCTTTTTCCAAGGTCATCCGGAATATGAGTCCGATACCCTGCTTCGCGAATACCGTCGCGACGTCGGGCGGTATATCAAAGGCGAGGCTCCCAGGTATCCGTTGATACCTAGGAGCTATTTCGACGAGACTACGGTCGAGGAATTAGCGGCGTTCGAGCGAAAGGCAGTCTCACAAAGAAGTGAGGAATTGCTGCCGGAGCTCAACGCTATCTTGGGAAGTAAAAAGATCATTCATACATGGCAAGCCAGCGCTACCGGTCTTTATAAAAATTTGCTAGGTCATATTTGCGCCCAGAAAAACACCGTGCTGGTCTCAAAGAGACTGAAAGCGATGGCAAACAGCGAACAGATATCGGAGGTCCCATACCTGCCAACGCTTCTGTTGGAAGATGTGGGTTAAGTGTCGGAGGAACCATGATTTCTACCCTGCCTATGCCAACGGAATCGCAAACGGGTCCTGCGGCTACTAAGCTGTTGATCAACAATCGTTGGGTTCCAAGCGAATCGGGCAAAACTTTTGCGACCGTGAATCCCTCGACGGGCGAGGAGATCTGCCAGGTTGCCGAAGCCGATGCAGCGGATGTCGACAAAGCGGTTCAGGCGGCGCGTCGGGCCTTTGATCAGGGGCCCTGGAAAAAGATGCGTGCGTCGGAGCGGGGGCGGCTGCTTCACCGCCTTGCCGATCTGATCGAGCAAAATGCGGAGCAACTCGCTCGCCTGGAAACGCTCGATAACGGTAAGCCGCTTTCCATTGCCAAGGCTGTGGATGTTACCAAGACCATCGCCTGCTATCGCTATTTCGCCGGCTGGGCAGACAAGGTTCAGGGCAAGACGATCCCGATTGACGGGGACTTCTTCTGCTACACACGCCATGAGCCTATCGGGGTGATAGGGCAGATTATTCCCTGGAATTATCCGCTGCTGATGCAAGCCTGGAAGCTTGCGCCGGCGCTGGCAACGGGCAATACCATCGTGATGAAGCCGGCAGAGCAAACGCCGCTATCCGCTCTTCGGCTGGGAGAGTTGATTCTGGAAGCAGGCTTTCCTGAAGGTGTGGTGAATCTGCTGCCGGGCTTTGGTCCGACTGCGGGCGCAGCCATTGCCCGCCATATGGACGTAGACAAGGTAGCGTTCACTGGCTCTACCGAGGTTGGCCGGCTGATCATGGAGGCTGCGGCGAAATCCAATCTCAAGCGAATTTCTCTAGAGCTGGGCGGCAAGAGCCCAAACATCATTTTCGCGGATAGCGACATCGACGACGCGGTGGAAGGCGCGCACCTGGGGCTGTTCGTTAACCAGGGGCAATCCTGTTGTGCTGGATCCAGAGTGTTTGTGGAAGAGAAGATCTACGACGAATTTGTCGAAAAGAGCATTGCCCGGGCACGCAAAAGGAGGGTAGGAGATCCGCTCGATCCGCTCACGGACCAGGGTCCCCAGGTGAGCGAATCACAATTCGACAGAATTATGGGTTACATCGAATCTGGAAAGCGTGAGGGGGCGACGCTTGCCTGCGGCGGCGAGCGCGTTGGCGACCGTGGCTACTTCATCCAACCTACGGTGTTCTCTGACGTTCAGGATGAAATGAAAATTGCCCGGGAAGAGATTTTTGGCCCGGTGATGAGCATCATCGCGTTCAAGGATATGGACGAGGTCATCAGCCGCGCTAACCGCACCACCTATGGACTAGCCGCGGGGGTGTGGACTCGCGATATCAAGAAGGCTCACGCAGTGGCGAATAGTGTGCGGGCGGGGACGGTCTGGGTGAATTGCTATCACGTGCTGGATACGAGGGCGCCATTCGGTGGATACAAGCAGTCGGGCATGGGGCGGGAGTTGGGCGAATATGGCCTGCAGCAATATACAGAAGTGAAGACGGTTACACTTAAGTTGTGATCTGCTGGTTCCTCATCCGTGCCTGCGGAGCGATTTCTCTCCCTTACCCTTCCCCTAAGCGCAAGTATTCGCGCATGGAGGTTTTATGACGGACAAAACCACCCTGGAGTCAGGTCTTACTGAACTATGGGAGGATACGTTCGGGTTCTCACCCATCGGACCGCGGGATGACTTCTTCGAGCTTGGCGGCAACTCGCTTCACGCCGCGACCCTGATTGCGAAGATTCGCACTCTGACGGGCTGCGACCTGCCCATCGCGAGCTTTCTCCATGCGCCGACCATCGAGCGGCTGGCGCAAATAATAGGAGCGAAAGAAGCTGTCACCCCTTCCGGTCTGGTCATCCTTCATGAGGGCAACCGTGAGCGGCCGCTGTTTATCGCTCATAGCGTCGGTGGTACGGTGTTGGAGTTGTGGGCACTGGCACGCGAAATGGATTGCCATTGCGCCGTCTATGGAATACAGGCGCGCGGACTCCATGAAGGCGAAGTGGCTAGTTCTCGTGTGGAGGATATGGCTGCGGACTACGTCGGGCAAATGCGGTCAGTGCAGCCCGGTGGACCCTACGCTCTGGCGGGATTTTCCCTCGGTGGACTGATCGCCTTTGAAATGGCACAACAGCTGTTGCAATGTGGCGAGAAAGTTGAGCTGGTGGCGCTCGTGGACAGCCAGGTGGACCAGCAATGCCTGACGTTCCCAGCCTGGCTGGCGCACCAACGGAGCCGTGCTGCGTTAGAAATTCGCGAGATTCGCGCTCGTCCCTGGCGACAGAGCGTCAGCTACATTTTTGCCAAGGCCACTCATTTCGCCGACAGGCTGCGCATCGTCGCCGGAATAGCGCCAAAGCGCTCCGGTTTCGATGAGCAGATGTTTGGTGGACTCACTCTGCCGCCATACCTGCGGCGAATCATTGCGGGTCTACGGGTCGCCATGGCAGCATATCGGCCAAAGCCGTATGCCGGTAAGGTTACGTTTTTTCAGTCAACCATCCGCAATCCGCGTTGGCCGAACCCCCTAGGAGTTTGGAAGAGGGTCTGCCAGGGTGAATTGGAGGTCGTTGAAATTACGTGGGGCCATAACGCTCTGCTTCTGCCCCCAAAGGTTGCGTACTTGGCACACGCTCTCGACCGACTGCTCGACGTCGAGAATCCCATGCGTGGATTTGAGTTGCAGCGTACGACGAATATTGGAGACCAACCTACGCAGGACTTGACTCAGTGCTCAGCTGGGGCTCCTCAGTAGCGATCAAGAACACTCGTCCCGCTTAGTCAGAAGTGGCAGTTCCCAGGATCTGCAACGTCAATCCGACGCACCGCATCTGCCGGAATGAGCTGAACGGCGATGGTCTTTGCCTCGACATCGCCCTCGTTCCGGAGGATGTGTAGGTGGTCACCACCGGGATCGACAAATCCCATCCCTGTCTTGTACACATGCGGCTTGCAGTCGGGATCGTGCCCTTCATAATCCGTGACCGTTCCGGCCGTGACGATGATCAAGCTATGCCCTGGATGCGTGTGCCAACCCGTACTTCCGCCAGGCGCCCAGGTATTGCTCTGCACATAAACGTCTGACAATCCCTTTGCCTGTTGCTGTGACTGCCAGGCTTGCTCATCTCCGGCCGCGTTCCCGACGTGCGGAAAGGTACTAGTGACTTCAATTTCGCGAAAGTGGCCCAGAGCGAGCGAGGTGCTCTTGTACCCTTCAGCCTCGGTTGCCAAAGCCCTTCCTGAATCATAGAGAGCCGTGGCCGCGATGGTGACGCCAAGCAAAACGAGGCATACCAGTCTCTTTCGCATTGTCGGTCCCTTTCTTAGAGATCAGTGCAACTGCAATCCCGGAGAGGACCATAATTAGTTTGAGCACCTTCTCCTTTTATTGGGCGAACCGGCGTCCAGGGAGGCGAGACTAAGAAGGACCATGCCGACCCTTCCCGGAACCGCGCTCCCCCATCCAACTATTTTTCATCCTTAACGCTTCGAACTACGCCCGAAAAGGGTACGGTTCCAGTGCAATCATCCCACTGGTCGTTCATCGACCGGCTTAGCGATGGCCGAACGAGTTGTCTGATATTGGACGCACCACGCCATGGATGGCCTGCTGCCCGAAATGTGTAGTCGCAGGCCCCCCGAACACCAACGTAATGTTCGCATTCGGGACCGAGTACTTGACAACATCTCCCCCGGTGACGCAGACCTGCAGCGTCGATGAAGGCGGATTCGTCTCGAAGGGGGCGATGTTTCCATTCCCCGTCATAAGGCTGACCGTGCCGCTTAGCTGAAAGCCCATTTTGGGGGGCGAAGTGCTGTATGGAGGGCAGCCGGTCATGTTCCAGGTGATCTTAACGTTCGTCAACGCGATGTGGTGCGTGTGAGCGCCTGCGCCGCCCTTCGTCGCATCGAGGACACCGGCTGTCATTCCATAATCGGACATCGTCATATCCGCTGAGAAGTCGGCAGTGCCCCGTTGCGCGTTAACGTCCATCGACCATTGCCCGTGCATTTCGTATGGGCTGCCCTTGATGCTCGGATCCAAGGGGGTGTAATCGTTGAGCAGGCCGGTGAGGTGCACTGGCCTGCCCTCCTGGGCCAAAGCACAGGTGCCTGAAACCAACAAGAGCAGTGAGAGCACGCGTACCGCCGAAGCCAGGGTTTTGCTTTTCATAAAAGACCTCCAGTTTGAGATTCGCTTGAGACGCATGGAAACAATCGGACATCTGTCGGGCGCCTTCAAACAGTAAGGTGCAGCGGTACAGGGGTTTTCCCTGGTTTGCCGTCGAATGCCGTCTTTTGCCGTGCCGCTGCAGTGCAGGGGTACAATTTCGTTCCCGGGTTCGTGACGTTTGCGGACCATCCAGGAGAGTGCGATGGGCGAACCATCCCTTCGACACCACCGCAACCGCCGAAGACCGGCTGGATTCGTGGAAGGAAATTGCGGCCTACCTCAAACGCGACGTGACGACGGTCCAGCGCTGGGAGAAGCGGGAGGGGATGCCCGTCCACCGGCACCTGCATGACAGGATGGGCTCGGTCTACGCCTCCCGGGCGGAATTGGATGCCTGGACGCGCAGCCGGAATCTTCCAGCAGCTCAGGAGAATGGGAATGACACGGTCTGCGCCGCCGCCCCCCGCGCCGCCGCCAGCGTCTCGGCGACGCGAGCTCTCCTACCCGGTGGAGCTTTCGTTTTGCCGCTGGCAGCAGCGGTGGTGTGTGCTGGCGATTGGCGCAATCCTCTGGCTTCAGAGGACGGAGTACTTCTGGCGAAACCCCATCGCGGACGCACGATTTCAGACGGTCACGGACTTCGATGGAGTGGAGCAGGCCGCTGCGGTGTCACGCGACGGCCATTTCGTAGCGTTTCTGTCGGACCGGGACGGACAGATGGACGTCTGGGTCACGCAGGTCGGTTCGGGTGAGTTCCACAATCTGACCCACGGAAGTGCTCCGGAGCTGGCCAATCCGTCGATCCGAACCCTGGGGTTCTCGCCTGATGGATCTCTGGTCACGTTCTGGGTTCGCAAGCCAGGCGGGCTCGAACGGCGGCGACATCAGCATCTGGGCGGTGCCTACGCTGGGCGGCGAGCCGAGGCCATACCTGGAAGGCGTGGCCGAGTTCGACTGGTCGCACGACGGCTCCCGGCTCGCGTACCACACGCCCGGCCCCGGAGACCCGCTGTTCGTATCAGACGGCAGCCTGCGACCGGAGGACCGGCCCATCTTCACTGCGCCTGCCGGGCTCCACAGCTCACTTTCCCTTGTGGGCGCCGGACGGGGCATTCATCTACTTCGTCCAGGGGCGGCTCCCGGACAAATTGGACATCTGGCGCATCCGTCCAGCCGGCGGAACTCCCGAACGGATCACGTCGCACAATGGCGCGCGTGAGTTATCCGGTCCTCTTGGATCGGCGGACGCTGATGTACCTCGCCAGCGATCCGGATGGTTCGGGGCCGTGGCTTTATAGCATGGACGTCGAGCGCCGCATTCCCCACCGGCTGACCTCTGGCCTTGACCGGTACACGTCGCTGGCGGCCAGCGCTGACGGTCGCCGCCTGGTTGCCACGCTCGCAACTCCGAAGAGAACGCTCTGGCGCTTGCGCGATCGCTGATTCCCCCACGGAGATATCGGCGCCCTGCTCAAATCTCGCTGACGACCAGCACGGGGTTCTCCCCGCGACTGGGTCCAGATTATCTTCTGTATGTTTCTGCGACCGGCACGGGCGAGAGCATCTGGAAGCTCGCCAACGGAACCGGCACGGAGTTGTGGAGTGGACAGGGAGCGCAAATCTTTGGCGGCCCGGCGATCTCCCCCGATGGACGGAACATCGCATTCTCGGTCCGGCAACACGGGCAAACGCTCCTGTACGTGATGCAGGCCGACGGCACGAACGCGCGCGATCGTGGCCGATTCGCTCGACCTGCAAGGCGCTCCGGCATGGGCGCCCGACGGCCAATCGATCACCTCGGCGGCCGACGATCACGGCGTCCCACACCTCTTCCGCGTGCCGATCGACGGTCGCTCTCCCGCTTCTTTTGTCCGGGAGTATTCGGTCGATCCCGCGTGGGCGCCTGACGGCCGCTTCGTTGTCTACTCGGGACCCGACATCGGCACCACATTTTCTGTGAAAGCCGTCACGGCCGAGGCCGCACCGCATCCTCTGCCAGCCCTGACCCTGACTCGGGGGGCTCGGCACCTGGCCTTCCTGCCTGGAGGACGAAGCACTCGTGTTCCTGCGAGGAGAGATTCAACATAAGGATCTCTGGCTCATCGACCTGGAGACGGGCGCCGAGCGGCAGTTGACCAACCTCCCTCCCGACTTCGACATTCGCGACTTCGACATCTCCCCGGACGGTCGTGAAGTTGTTCTTGAACGGGTGCAGGAGCGCTCGGATGTGGTGCTGCTGGATCTTCCGCGGCGGTAAGCCAGCTTTCAACCAAGCGGTCGCGGTGCTTCTTCTATCAGAAAACCCGGCCCGGCAATCAGATGCGCGCAAGCGCAATACGTCTTCGCGCCGCGGAGCTATACTCCCGAGCATGAAGAAAATCACTGGGGATCAATTGCGGGCAGCCGTAGAGCGGGCTGGTCTGCCGGCCGGAACATGGGAAAAGATCGAGGCGGCCCTTGCCGCTGAACCGGAGAGCGCGGCCGCGTTCGAAGCGGCCCATGTCAGCTACTATCTTGGGGCTCTGCTCATCATTGGGGCGATGGGATGGTTCGTGACCAGCGCCTGGGACCGGCTTTCGGGTCCGGCGATCGCCGGGATCGCAATTGCGTATGCGCTCCTATTCGGAGCAGCAGGGTTGCGGCTATTCCGCTCCGCGTCCACCAGAATCCCGGGCGGTTTATTGGTTACAGTTGCTGTCTGCATGACGCCGCTGGCGGTGTACGGGGTCGAACGTGCCCTGGGATGGTGGCCGGCGACAGATCCTGGTTCCTACACCCGTTTTCATCCCCTGATCAATGGGAGCTGGGTCGTGATGGAGATTGCCACAGTGATTGTCTCTGCTGCGGCGCTGACCAGGATTAAGTTCCCCTTCCTCACCGCGCCGGCGGCTTACGCGTTGTGGTTCCTCTCCATGGACGCGACCGCCCTTCTTTTCGGAAAGCGCTGGACCATCCACCAGGAGTGCTGGATCTCGGTGATATTCGGCCTGCTCATGATCACTGCGGGCTACCTTTTGGATGGCGCGTGCGAGTTGGATTTCGCCTTCTGGTTCTATCTCTTCGGCGTGCTCACGTTCAGCGGCGGCCTTACGCTGATGGGCAGCGGCGGCCAGTTTTCAAAGGCTATGTATTGCCTGGTCCACATGCTCATGATGGTTGTCGCCGTCATTCTCAGGCGTAAGGTGTTCCTTATTTTCGGAGGTATCGGCGTGTTCTTCTATCTCGCGAGCGAAGCCGAGACCTACTTCAGAAACTCCATCGGATTCACCTTCTCGCTTACGCTGATAGGGTTCTTGTTCATCCTGGCCGGCATTGCCTACAAGCGGAACGAGGCCGCTTTGGAGTCCTGGCTTTCTCCCTTGATGCCGGGACGCGTGCGAAACCGGGCCGTTTAAGCTCATTCATCGCGCAGCGGATTGGTGGGGTCTACGGCTGGACTACCTGAACCGAATGCCTCGCCCTGAAGCCGGGACAGAAGCAAACCGATCAGCGTACATACAACGATGCTGATGATGGCGTCGGCTGCGAAGCTGCCGCGTACTCCTCCGAAGGAGTACGCTCTGCCGTCCAGGTACAACATATAAGCAACCGGAACGTTCGTGGCAGCGATCAGAAACGTGAAGGTGGTTGCGGCCAGCGGATTGTTCTCCCCTATCGCCTCAAAGGAAAGCGCAACCGTGCCGGTGTAGGAGATCGCCTGGAAAAGGAATTCGCCCAGGAGAGCAAGCGAGAAGGTCCATGGAGCATGGGGCAGCACCACCAGGCTCAGCGTAAAAAGGCCGCCTAAGATTCCATTGGCAAGATAGAGAAAACGCAGCGGCATCCGTTTGGCGAGAAGAGGGAAGAGCAGGCAGCCGAGAATGCCGGGGCCGATTGCCCCCGCGCCGCCGGCTAAGCTCACCATCCTTGGCGAGGCGCTGAAGTCATTGCCGACACCTCCGAGCAGGTTGGTCAGCGCGAATGAACCGCAAGGGGTGATGAAGAGCAGCAGCGTGATCAGCACTTCCCGGCGGCGCAAGAGTGCGAAGATCTCACGACTGAACTGGGTGAAGCTTTCCCCGGCTAGCCGCCGGTCCGGACCGGGAGCAGGAATAACCAGGAAGATGGTGGCGGGAAGAAAAACGAGCGCTCCCAGAACTCCTGCCGCAAGCCATAGTGGCAGATGGCGAACTAATTCGCCCCCGACAACCATCGTGAAGCCTAAAGAACAAATGTACGCGAGGTTATACCACGCGCTGAGCTTGTTCTCGTCGGATTTAGGGCAAACCGTCGAAAGCCATCCGCCGAGCGCCGTCGTCGAGAGTATGCCTGCTGCAGAACCCGCGACCAGCGCGACTTCAAGCACAACGAGATGACTCAGGTTGATGACCGCGATGAAGACCAGAATGGATGCCAGGGCAGCGAAAGCAGTAGCATACCAGCGCCGGCTGAATCGCACGTCGAGCATAGGGCCAAACACGACAGCCCAGAAGTTAGGAGACAACGCCATCGCCGTGATCCCGGCGATTCTCGCCTCCGAAACATGGTGCGTCGCTAATAGCTGCGGTATCGCGAAAAAAGCTATGCCGCCGTAGAGTCCGAAAGAAGCATTCGAAAGCCCCATGAGCCAGACCGGCGGAACACGGCGATTGGATTTTATGCGAGCCTCCACGGTCTTCTCATGCTATCGGGCTTCTCTTAGGGTGGCTACCGGTCCCCAAAAATTGCGTAATCGTGTCATTGGCGGCTGCAACCCGTTTTTGCCAGTAGGTAACGGTTGCCGTTTGGGGCTTGCTTTCCCGCCAAAAGTACACGACGGAACAGGGCCCTGTTTCACCGGCTCTGGTATGTGTCGTATCGAAACAACAGGTTACGCCGGTTGATGCAGAGGGCCACCTACATGCACTGAATAGGGGGAGTGAGCGTCCTCCTCCTCTTTCAGGTTCCCTGAACTAAGTCAGCCCATCTGAAGTTCCCCCTACTCTTAGCGAATGACAACCTTAAGGAGGTTGACATATGTTTGCTCGTAATGTCTCGTTTCATCTGAAATCGAATATGCTTGCTGATTACACCCGGACATTTGACAAGGACATTCTTCCGTTGCTTCGAAAGCAGAACGGCTTTAAGGATGAAATTACATTCTCCAGCCCCGGTGGGTCCGATGTGACTGCCATCAGTCTGTGGGACAACAAAGCCAGCGCAGAAACGTACAACGCCAATTCTTATCCCGAGGTGTTGAAGACAATGGCAAGGTTCATCGAAGGGACGCCTACGGTTCAGACCTCTGACGTCGTCAGCTCGACCTTCCATAAGATCGCCGTTCACGCATTAGCGTAGAACTGTCAGCTTTTTTGACACGGGAAGGCGGTTAATCCCGCCCTCTCGGACGATTGTTAGAGAGTATCCAAAAGATGTCTGAACTTGGTTCATGCGGTCTTGCGTGGCGGAAAATTCGCGGAGAAATTCCCAACCTGCCAATACTGTCATGTCCATTTACTCCTTAGCAGTCCAGATTGAGTTGAGTTCAATTCAGTGAAGCAGAAAGAGTGTCCGCAACAGATCCTTCGATCCTTCCTCGCCTCCAGCCTTAGCAATGCTCCAGCCGAGCACCAGGTCTAGGTATGCAACGGCACAACCATGGAGCATCTATGATTTTGCGAAAGGTATGTGATGTCCGCGATCCACTGGCCAACCAACGAGGCGTTGTGGGGAGCAAGCGCAACTTGGCGATGCGGTGCGCAAATCCGCAATGTTCCAAAGAGTTGCTCTATCTTCGGGAGGGAAGGCTCGAGTTGTTCGACTTGGAATCGCATGCTGGCGATCAGCTCCGGCCAGACGATGGTGCATTCGCGATGAAGTCCTTACCCAGCAAGTTTTTTTGGCTTTGCGGTGAGTGCGCGAAGACACACGTGGTAAAGCGATGGACAACCTCGGGCCTGGTCTTGGTGCTTCGCAACCGGAACACCGCTGACAGATGCCCCGATCTGGCTGCTTGCCCAGCCGCCGCTGCAACGACGCGGCCTCCTCCGCCGTTACTGACCGGGCCGCTCTCGCTGCCGATGGGGCATTCTTTTACGTAAAGGTGATCATCGAGTGAGTTCACGGCCGAAAAGTTGCCGTCTCGCCATAAGGATCCTGAAAGACTCTGCCTTTCAGCGACAGCGGGGCAAAGAGACTGCAAATTGACTACCATAGGAAGTGGGATTAGGGTGCTCAATGAACACGACATCAGCACTTCCAGAGACCATGAAGGCAGCGGTCGTGGAGACCGCTGGACCGCCAAACACGCTTCACATCAAGAACGTGCCTGTGCCGAGACTGGCGCGCAATCACGTAATTATCGCTCTGGAGTATGCCGGGCTTGGCGTGTGGGATGCGGCGAAGCGAGCGGGCTCCTATGGGCACGTTGAGCCGGGAACGATCCTGGGCTCTGACGGCAGCGGAACGATTGCTGCCGTTGCGGCTGACGTTAGCAAGTTTAAAGTGGGCGATCGTGTGTACTCCTACAGCTACGACAACCCGCCTGGAGGGTTTCATGCGGAGTATGTGAGTGTTCTGGCTGACCGGGTCGCGCATCTCCCAGCCCAGCTTGAAATGCCGGTTGCCGGTGGGATGCCTTGCGTCGCATTGACCGCCTTAGCCGGGCTCGAGGCCTTGAAGGTGAAGAGTGGCCAAACCGTATTCGTGTTTGGCGCCAGCGGCGGCGTTGGTTCCCTGGCAGTTTGGCTGGCAAGTGTTGCGGGCGTAACGGTAGTGGCCTCGGCACAGCCTGACGCGCAAGAGTATGTTCGCTCACTTGGAGCGGGCCGCACCGTCAATCCAAATTCCTCGCAGCGCGAGGGCCTTCTGAAGCGCATCGCGCCGGCAGGATTCGATGGTGCTCTTGTCACCGCCGCCGGTGATACGCTTCCTGCCTTCCTGTCACACCTGAAAGCAGGGAAGGCGTTCGCCTACCCCAATGGCGTCGAGCCCAAGCCACATTTCAGCGGCCATTCCGCTCTGGCCTTTGATGGCGAGATGTCGCATGAAGCCTTCGACCGCCTGAATGCAGCCATTGGTTCGCGAAGGATTCCTCTAAGGATCAAGGTGTTTCCCCTGAAAGACGTTGTCGAGGCACACCGCAGGATTGAACAAGGACACGTCCTGGGAAAGATCGTGTTGCGCATCCGTTCGTGACGAGGCCTGCCGAGAAACCCAGTCTCAACAGAGCTCTGTTGTAGCAGGAGCCAATAAGAACAAGCCGGGGCAGGTTGGCGAACCTGGAGCACCCGTCCTGTTCCTATGGGCTTCTGCTACGACACAGCCTCCAAAAGTCACCAATCTGTCTTGACAGTTGAAACGATACCGTTCAGTATCGTTATGAAGACCCACGAGGCTGGCATGATTACGGTTCAGCACCTGGTAAAGACCTTTGGAGATTTCACCGCCGTTCGCGATATCTCCTTTGATGTAGCCCAAGGCGAGATCTTCGCCTTCCTAGGGCCGAACGGCGCGGGCAAGACCACCACCATCAAAATGCTCACGACCCTCCTGCAGCCCACCAGCGGAAGCATCGAGTTGGATGGCCTCAATCCGCGCACCAGCCAGAAGGAAGCGCGAAAGCGCTTCGGCATCGTCTTTCAGGATCCCAGTCTTGATAACGAACAGACCGCTTACGAAAACATGACCCTCCACGGCGTCCTCTATCATGTCCCTCGCCAGCTGCGCGAAACGCGAACTGAGCAGCTGCTCAAATTATTCGAGCTGTGGGACCGCCGGGACAGCTATGTAAAGAGCTTTTCCGGAGGCATGAAACGCCGTCTTGAAATTGCCCGCGGCCTGCTGCACACTCCGCGCATCCTCTTCCTGGATGAACCGACGCTGGGGCTTGACCCACAGAGCCGTAACCTGCTCTGGAATCATGTGAAGCACTTGAATGAGACGGAACGGACCACCGTTTTTCTCACCACTCACTACATGGATGAAGCGGAACGGGTGGCCCATCGCATCGCCATTATCGACCACGGCGCGATTGTCGCCCAGGGAACGCCCGCGGAGCTGAAGCAGCAGACCGCAACGGATTCTCTCGAAGGCGCGTTTCTCGCGCTGACTGGTTCAACCTTGCGCGATGAGGCGGCAAACTCCGCCGACGCGCTGCGGCAAGTCGCAAAGATGTGGAGGCGATAGATGGGCGCGATATATATCCTCTGGCTGCGCGAACTGAAGCGGTACGTGCGCTCACGCGTGCAGATAGTCGTCTCTCTCGGGCAACCGTGCCTTTATCTGCTCGCTCTGGGCTTTGGGCTGGGCCCGGTCTTCCGCCAGGCCGGCCATGGCAGCTACCTGCAATTCATGGCCCCGGGAGTGATCGGGATGACCGTGCTCTTCAGTTCGGTCTTCTCCGGAATTGCCATGCTCTGGGACCGTCAATTCGGGTTCCTTAAAGAAACCCTCGTAGCTCCCGTGCCGCGCATACAAATCATGCTCGGCCGCACTCTCGGTGGGGCCACGGTCGCTATCATTCAGGGTTCGCTCATTCTGCTCATCTGCCTCATTGCCGGCTTCCGTCCTCACAGCTGGGTGGCCATTCCGGCTGCCTTTCTGTTCGTCGTTATGATTGCCGTTGTCTTCGCCGCCTTGGGCACTGCGATCGGATCCATCATCAAGGACATGCAGGGTTTTCAGCTGGTAATGAACTTCCTGGTCATGCCTATCTTCTTCCTTTCCGGCGCGCTATTTCCGCTGGCCAATCTCCCTGCGTTCATGGCGCTAATCACGCGCCTCGATCCCTTGACCTACGGCGTCGATGGCCTTCGGGGCGCGTTGATCAATACCTGGCATTTCAACGCTGCATTCGATATCTCGATTCTGGCTATGATCGCTGCGGTCTTTGTCACCGCCGGCGCGTATCTCTTCTCTAAAATCGAAGTGTAGATTTCCCTAACGATGGCGAAACAGAAAAGTGCACGAGCGCACAGTCAGGTCATTGAGTCGGCGGTGACCCTCTTTGCTGAGCGCGGCCTTGAGGCCACCAGTATGGACGCGATCGCCAAGGCCTCGGGAGTGAGCAAGGCGACCATCTACCGCCACTGGCCGGCCAAGGACTCATTGTGCCTTGAGGTGCTCGCCTACCTGCACGGCCTTGATAAGGAGCCGCCCGTCTTCGACTCTGGTGACTTTCGCGCGGATTTGATAGCGCAGTTGCAGCATGACCCGGCGGCGGAACGGAAGGTGATGCGAGAACGGATCATGCCGCATCTGATTGCCTACGCCTCGCACAATCGGGTTTTCGGAGATGCCTGGCGTTCCCGCGTGATTGAGCCGGCCCGCAAGGCTCTTGGCAACATGATGGCGCGCGGCAAGCAGCGCGGTATCCTGAAGCCCGATCTAGACCCTGAAGTAGGATTCGCCCTTCTGCTCGGCCCGCTCATTTACCGCAACGTCTTCCTGCGCAAGCTTGGAGCGAAGGGTCCCAAGGACCTTGAAGTAGCGGTCGCCGACTCATTTCTAAGTGCGCTCGGTACCAAACAGGCCCGCAAATCTAACAAGTGAGACGCAGTCATCGCTGAGGTAAAGAAGAATTACACTCAGCGATGAACGATGCGTTGTCACTTCCTGCGCCGCGCTTTGCGATCAGGCCGGACGAATCAGCCCGAGTTGCCGGAGCGCAGTCACCCCGTCATCGAGGCCGATTTCCTCCGCAATCTTGCCGCCCTCGATTCGCAGAACTGTGGTTCCGGTGAAATGCATCTTACGGCCCGTTGCTGCGGGCAGGGACCCGGTCAGGAAGTCAGCAAAGGCCGGCCCGGTGTGGGTACCGCCGCCTTCCCAGCGCCCGACCACATAATCGCCTTCGGCAATGAGATCTGCGGCGCCCCAGAACTTCAGGTCCGGAAACGCTTCACGGAAACCGGACATGAAGGCCTTAATGTCTTCGCGGCCACGCCGCGGCTCGTGCAGCGAATACTGCAGGAGCATGTCCGGCGCGGCGAGCTCGTCGACGATGCCGAGATTACAGGTTGGACCCCAGAACTCCGTGAACCAACGGCCCACGATGGCTTTATTCTCTTGTTCCTTCGACATGGTGATCTCCTCTTGATGTTTTCGTTCGCCAGGGGCTGATGTGACTTACGCCGCTGCAACTCGAAAGCTACCGGAAGCGCTGGAGCGCACGCACTCCGTATCTTGCCCTCGAACTGATCCCTTCGTCGGAAGCATCTCCTGCCAGCTGTCGAATAGTTTGTAAAATTCAGAAGCAAGCTGCGGAGTGAGCTTACGCTGCCATCTAATTAGCATCGAAGGAGCGTTGCCCTGTCGGGCTCTGAAAGAGAGGCACAACCATGAATACCGTTTTCACAGACGAAGCTGCTACGACGAAAAGCGAACTCGGGGGCTCCATTTCCGCCGACGAGGCGGTCGCTCGTGTCAACGCGCTCCATTGGCAGCAGATCGAGAGGGACCTGGACGAGCAGGGAAGCGCTTTGCTCCAGGGCGTCCTCTCTGCACCTGAATGCGAGTCGCTCGCTGCCCTATACACGAGCGAGTCCATATTCCGGAGCCGCGTGGTCATGGCACGGCACGGCTTCGGGCGAGGCGAGTACAAATACTTCAGCTACCCATTGCCCAACCTTATTCAAGGTCTCCGTACAGCGCTGTACCCTCGGCTCGCGCCGGTCGCGAATCGCTGGAACACCGCCATGGGGATCGAGGTCCGCTACCCGGGAGATCACCAGGAGTTTGTCCGGCGATGCCACGATGCGGGGCAGGTGCGGCCGACACCTTTGCTCCTCCAGTACGGCGAGGGTGACTTCAACTGCTTGCATCAGGATCTTTATGGAGAGCACGTCTTCCCGATACAGGTAGCAATCCTGCTTTCTGAACCGCAGAGAGATTTTACCGGCGGCGAATTCGTGCTCACCGAACAGCGGCCTCGAATGCAGTCGCGGCCGGAGGTGGTTCCACTTCGTCAGGGCGACGCAGTGGCGTTCGCGGTGCACCATCGCCCGGTTCGGGGAACGCGGGGAACCTATCGCGTCAATCTTCGCCATGGCGTAAGCCGCCTTCGGTCAGGACAACGGCACACGGTTGGTATCATCTTCCACGACGCCAAATAGGAGGGAAAGATGACACCGAGTCTCTTCGAAAACATCCCCGACGAAGGAGCTTTAGACAACAGCTTGGGGCTCGGCACCGCAATCCTGCGCGGCTTCGCACTGGAGCGCGAGGTCCTGCTCCTTGATGCCCTGCGCGCTATCGCGGCCCGGTCGCCCTTCCGCCACATGGTGACGCCCGGGGGCTTCCGCATGTCTGTTGCCATGACCAACTGCGGTTCTCTCGGCTGGGTCACGGACAGGAAGGGCTATCGTTATGACTCCGTCGATCCCGAAACGCTGGCGCCCTGGCCGCCCATGCCGAAGGTGTTCTTGGAGTTGGCTCATGATGCAGCAAAGGTCGCGGGCTTTCCGGAGTTCGTGCCGGACGGGTGTCTCATCAATCGCTATGAGCCAGGTGCAAGACTCACATTGCATCAGGACAAGAACGAACGTGATTATGACCAGCCGATTGTGTCGGTGTCGCTTGGTCTGCCCGCGGTGTTCCTCTTCGGGGGAGAAGAACGCGGCGACAAGACCACGCGTGTCCCGGTGGATCACGGGGATGTTCTGGTCTGGGGTGGACCGGCGCGGTTGCGCTATCACGGAGTCATGGCGCTCAAACCCGGTTGGCATCCCTTGGCTGGCGAATACCGCTTCAATCTCACATTTCGCAAGGCCGCATGAATGGCGAATTCGTCGTTCGTAGAGAGGATGATGCAGGGCGACCTGCATGAATTGTCCTGGGATCGACGACAAGCCACAACAGCGATTGCGTAGGGAATAATAGGATGGATGAATCCGTCCCATGAAAAATACTCGTCGTCGTTTCTTGCGCAATAGCGCCATCGTCGGGGCCGCCGCCACTGCACGGCATCTAGCCATGGCTGCTGCGGACGAATCAGCGCCCTTTCGTACTCCCTATAAATATCCCAAGCTCGTCCTCTCGGCCACCGGCCGCAAAGGCGATTTTGATCAGCGCAGCATCGATGACCCGATCGTCTTCTACGCCAACGGATCCTTCCAGATGCTCTATATCGGTTGGGACGGCATCGGCTACCAGACCGGCCTCGCCACCTCCGCTGATCTCCTCCACTGGACGCGTACCGCGCTCGTGGCGCCGCGTGACCCGGCGTCAAAATATACGAAGTACAACCTCGCTTTGAGCTCCATTCTTCGTGACAAGAAGCTCCGGTCCCGTGGCGAAGCTATTAAGGTCAACGGCAAATACATCGGAGCCTGGAATGCTTATCCCAGCGCCGGCTACGAAGAAGGCGCGGCTGTCATCGGCCTTGCCACATCGGACGACCTTCTCCACTGGCAGCTCGGCGATCCCATCCTTACTCCGCAGGACGGGGCTCCATGGGAGCACGGCGGTCTCTATCGCCCGGACCTGATGCTCGACCATGGAACCTACTACCTCTACTACAACGCCAAGACCGATACTCTTCCAGCGAGCGAAGGCGGAGGCTGGCGCGAACAGACCGGGGTCGCGACCTCCAGTGATCTCAAGACCTGGGTCCGTTACAAGCAAAATCCCATCCTACCCAACGGTCCGCGCGGCAGCGCCACCTACCCTGCCACTAACCCCGTCTCCTCCACCCAGCCGCCCACGCCGGATGCGCGCGACAGCCGCTTCGCCTCGAATCCCTTCGTCCTGCAAAACGGCCGTGACTACGCCATGTTCTACTATGGCTTCCGCTATCAACGCCCCGGCCGCGCCTGCGAGATGCTCGCACTCGGCGCCAGTCCCTACTCGTTCGTCAAGGTTCACGGAGTCCTTATCGATACCGGCACTCCCGGCACCATCGACGAAACCTTTGCCCACAAGCCTTCCGTCGTCACCCATGAAGGCGTTCTCTATCATTTCTACTGCGCGGTGAGCGGCCAATATCCCAACGAGGTGCGTGGCATTGCCGTAGCCCGTTCCAAGCCCTGGTAGTTTCCAGGATGGGATAGAGGGGCCTTATTCGGAACGGAGAGCGATGGAAGGGTCGACTTTCATCGCAGCGCGTCCCGGCAGCAACGAAGCGGCGAGAGCGACCAAAGGCAATAGCATTGCGACCGCGAGAAAGCTGAACGGATCATGCGGTCCGACGTTGAATAGCAAGCTCTTGAGCAGCTGCGATATTCCCACGGCGGCGCAGACTCCAATCAACCCGCCCAACACCGTGAGCCGTGCTCCCTCCCACGTGATGAGCCATAGTATGTCGAGTCTGCTCGCGCCAAGAGCCATGCGCAGGCCAATTTCCTGCGTTCGCTGGGCGGCGGCAAACGAAATGATGCCGTAGAGGCCGATGACCGCGAGCAGCAGTCCGGAGGACGCGAAAAATAAGACCAGCGCCGTAACGAACCGTGGGCCTTGGGCCAGCTCGTCGACCCGCCGGCGCATGGTTTCAATGGTGAAGGGAGTGGTTGCATCGACGGCAGATATCTCCGAGCGCATCCATTGAGACGCTATTTGCGGCGGCAGCGAAGTCTTCAGAAGAATGGCGGAGGTGCCGTCCCAATCCTCGGCCCGGTTACGTCTGAGGCGGTAATATTCAGGCTCGTCCTCACCCGCGAGGCCGCCATTCTTCACATTCTGGGCAACGCCGACGACGGTGTAAAAGGGCCCAGTAAGTTTCGGCACCTGGATCTGCCGCCCGATGGGGTCTTCTCCGGGAAACAAGCGATCCGCAAGCAACTTACTCAGAACGACAAATCGCCCTTGGGAACTGAGCTCTTCTTCGCTGAAGCCTGGGCCTTTGAGGATGGGAATATTCAAGGCGCGAAAATAGTCCGGAGAAACCCAGCGCCAGGTGACTCGGCCGCCAGTCGGCCCCGAGGGCACCGGTTTTCCTGCGACCGCTATCGCTGCAAAAATGTTGTCCTGATGGTTGCCGCCGGGCGGGAGTGTATCGCTTAACGCGACCACGCCGGCGCCGGGTAGCTGCCGCAGGCGCGCTTCCACTTGTTGAAAGAAAGCCATCTGACGTTCCGGCGAGGGATAGTTCTTCTGGCCTAATGTGATGCTGGTGGTCAGCAGGCTCTGTGTCTGTATGCCGAGCGGTTGCGATTCGAGATTCAGGAAGCTGCGGGAGAGGAGCATGGCTGCCGCAAGTAGAACCGTGCTGATGGACAGTTGCGAAACCACCAGCCATCGCCGCAAAGTAGTTTTTGCAACGGCCATTGATGAGCGCCCGGCGAGCGCCTGTGAGCGTGGGCGTTGCCATGCCGATGCGACACCGAAGAAGATTCCGCAGAAGAGTGAGACCAGGACGGTGACCAGGATAATGCGAAGATCCAGATGGACTGCCCGAAGAAAGGGAAGGTTTTCCGGGGCCATCGCGAGGAAGAAGCGCAACAGCACTTCCGCGACTGCACACCCTAGCGTCGCTCCGGCGGCGGAGAGAACCAATGCCTCGGTCAAGAACTGACGAGTCAGGCGGGCGCTGCTGGCCCCCAGCGCCGCACGTACTGCCAACTCACGTTCCCGGCTTGCACCGCGGACAAGCAACAAACCAGCTACATTCGCGCATGAGATCAGCAGCACGGCCAGAACAGCCCCGAGCAATACCCACGCCATCAGACGCACGTCATGCATTTGGCGATCGCGCAGGGAGCGGACTCGAAGGTGGACCTCATTGCGAAACGCAGCAGGAGCCAAACTGAGGGAGTAGTTGAACAACGGTTGCAATGCAGACTTGGCCTGCTCGATAGTCATTCCCGGCTTGAGGCGGGCAAAGGCATACAACACGCTTCCGGAACCCACTTTGCGTTCTTGGGCTTCATTGAGGGCTTGGGGGATGACCACATCCGCGGCTTCAAGGGTCGGCATCTCAAAATCGGCAGGCAGCACGCCGATCACGCGCGTTTCGCGGCCGTCGATGGTAATCGTTTTGTCCAGGATGCCCGTACTCGCGCCGAAGCGGCGTTTCCATAACCCGTAAGAGATCAGGGCAACTTTAGGAGCATTCGGGTGGTCTTCAGCGGTGGTGAAGTTGCGCCCTAGGACCGGGCGGATGCCGAGTGTTGGCAGGAAAGTCGATTCCACGCTAGCGCAGCTCAACCGGAGCGGCTGCTCCTGGGTCAGGTCGCAGGAGTTGGTGCCGACCTCAGATGTCAGCGAACTGAAGGGTGTTTGCTGGTCCCGCCAGTCGTAGTAGGAACCGCCGAGCATGAATTCCTGTTGAATAATCGGCGCCACGAGGCCAACCGAAACCAGGCGATCGGCGTGCGCATACGGCAGGCTGCGGAAGAGAATCGGATCCACCACGCTGAAGACGGCGGTCGTTACGCCAATGCCCAGGCCAAGGGTCGCGATGACCGTAGCAGTGAACAGGGGATTGCGCCGAAAACCGCGCAATGCATAACGCAGGTCCTGAAGCACCGTCCCCATCCACCATCGGGGATGCTGCTCGTGGCATTGCTCGCGAGTGCGCTCGAAGCCGCCAAATGCGATCAACGCCCTTCGCCGTGCCTCTTCCGGCGTGATCCCTTCCGCGATCCCTGCCTGGATGGACTGCTCAATGTGGAACTGCAGTTCCGCGTCCAGCTCACCGCCGCGCTTCCGTGACAGGAGAAAGCGTAAGCGAGTCATAAACTCGTTGATCATGATGACACCTCTGGAGCGCGCCCGGTAACAGGTCCACCGCCGCAGATCTGCTTGACAAGAGACTTAATCACCCTCTTGTCGAATGTCAAGGGGAAACTTGTTCTTGTCAGCCTTATGGGGCGATATATCCATGCCGGGTAATCGGCAGCCAACAGGAGTAAACTTCGAGCGAGGGTTGGCCATGAGACACCTTCGAGCGCTACTCTGCGCGGCTGTCCTTTTGGTAGGGGCTTTCTTCCAGGATTCAACTGCTCAAGGTCAACAAGGACCCTCCGATACGCTGACGATCCAGGTGACGTCGCGCCTGGTCTTTCTGGATGTGACGGTGCTGGACAAGAAAGGCCACCCGGTGGTCAACGGGCTCGCCAAAGACGACTTCACCATCACCGAAGACAAGAGACCGCAGTCCATCTTTTCTTTCGAAGCGCCCCAGACCCACACGATCAGTGCGCTTGCCGGTGACGATAATCCGGAAGGGAAGGCGCCCGTGACCATCTTCGTGCTCGATCTGCTGAATTCGAGCTTTGAGGATTTTGCCTTCATCCGCTATTCCGTCCGAAAGTACTTAGCCGCGCAGCCGCCGCTGTTGAGCTCCCCCGCGGAGATGATGGTGATCGGCAACGAATCCCTGGAGCTGATGCAGGGCCCCACCCGAAACAAGGCGGACCTGCTCTACGCCCTCGATCATTTGCCGCCTGTGATCCCATACAAGTGGATGGCCGACAGCTTTGATGGGGAACGGTTTAACCAATCACTCGACGCACTGCAACAGATTTCGCTCCAGAACAAAGGAGTGCCCGGACGGAAAAACATTGTGTGGGTGGGTCATGGAAGCCCTAGCTTCAGCACCGGGCATTGGCCTCAGCCAATGGTCCACGAAGTCCAGCAATATATGCACGCCACAACCAACATGCTGGTAGATGCCCGGATAACCCTCTTCGTCATTTATCCCGGCCTGAAGGTGGGGCACTTTGTAAACCTGACCGGTAGGTCGCCAGTGCCAATCAGTGCGGCGGACGCAGCAGCGAATATCGACAATGATCATCCTTTTGCGGAAAACATCAACTTCGGCGTCTTTGTGAACGAGACCGGGGGCCAGCTCTTCTATAACCGCAACGATGTCGACGCGGAAATGGGGCGATCGCAGCAACTGGGTTCGGAGTATTACACGCTCACTTACCAGCCTCGCGGCGGAGACGCGAACGGAAAATTTCGTCAGATCCGCGTTACCCTGCGCGACCACAATCTGCGGGCCGTGACCAAGACCGGCTACTACGCGCCGGACAAAAGCGCGCCTGTCGATCCTCGCTGGCAGACGAAGCTCAACCTTGCCGAGGCCGCCCGAGCCATCGTTCCTTTTGCGGCGCTGGATCTCAAGGTCTCCGGCATCGTACGGCACCCGGAGAACCGCACGGCCGACATTACCTTGCTTCTGCAATCGAAAGGCATCGACTGGCAGGCAATCGATAACGGAAAGAGCAGCGCCGAGATCACCCTGGCCGCGGCGAGCGTCACGCGTAACCAGGACATTGTGGCTTCCAAGGTGCAGAGATTGTTCCTATCCGCCCCCACGCAGGACCCATCGCATCTGGCCAAACTGGTGACCCATTTGCAGATCACGGTACGAGTCCCGCCCAAGACACGAAGCATTCGTGTGCTGACCGAGACCGCAAACGGAGGCCGGATCGGCGCCGCCGATCTGGATCGTGAAGCCATCCAGGCTGCGCCTGCTTTGCCCGCTCCGGAACCGCAATTGCTTTGCCACCAGCCTTGCCAGGTAAAACCTTCGCGCCCGCCGGCGCCATAGGCGTCAGGCTGGGCGCCCCTTCCGGACTCCTAAATTCTTAGTTGACAAGTCGCTGCCGCATCGGCATATTGTCCTAAGCAATTAGGAGACAGGGATGGCGAAGGCGTCGAACAAGGCCGGCTTGACCAAGCTTGAGCTCAGGATCATGCAGGTGATCTGGAAGTGCGGCCGCTGCACGGTGAGTGCCGTGCAGGAAGAACTGGAGCCATCCTTGGCCTACACCACGGTGCAAACCATGTTGAACATTCTCGAGCGTAAGGGAAAGCTCAAACGTGAACTGCGCGGCCGCGCTTACATTTACAGCGCAACCATCACTGAGGCCAAGGCGTTGGGTCAGGGGGTTCGCGATCTTATCGATCGCATGTTTGGCGGCTCCAGCGAAGAACTTGTGATGAGCCTCCTCAAGAACGGCCAAATCGACGCCAAGAAGTTGGCGGAACTCACCGATCGATTCAACCAGAAAGCCAGGAAGTCATGAGAAGCCTCGAGTTCTGGATTTTGGCTTATCTTCTCAATTCCTTGTGGCAGGTTCCGCTGCTGTTTGCCGCAGGATGGCTCGCGGCGCGACTGCTGCGCTCCGCTGGCGCTGTGGTTGAGCACCGCATCTGGGTGCTGGTCTTACTGCTCCAGAGTCTGCTACCAGCCTGCTCCATTTTCCCCTGGGAGTGGCTGCGTTCGATTTCCTTTTGGAGCTGGCGCGCGAGCAACGCGGGTGACGCACACGTATCCGTCGTGGTGGGTGCGGGAACCGGAATCGATGTAGTTCACCTGCCGGATAGGCTGCTGATCACCATCGCGATCTTGTATGCCGCAGTGAGCGCATATTTCGTCGCCAGATTTCTGTGGCGGAGCGCGACCCTCTCGGTCCTGCGAAAAGAAGCAGTCGCCGTGCTCCTTACCGGGGAAGCAACCCTTTTCTGGGCGCGATGCTCGAGCAGATTTGAGATGAACGATGTATCGATTGCGGCCTCGTCCCGAATCTTTTCCCCCGTCACCATGGGACTGCGCCGAAAGCTTCTCTTGTTGCCCGTTACCATGGTCGACGTATTGCCGGAATTGGATCTCCACACCGTCATTGCGCATGAGTTCGCGCACATGCAGCGAAAAGACTTCATGAAGAACCTGCTGTATGAGTTGCTCTCGCTGCCCGTGACTTACCATCCGCTGCTCTGGCTTACTCGCGCGCGCATCATGGAAAGCCGCGAAATCGTTTGCGACCAGATGGCGGCGGCAATGACCGGACGAAATGAATACGCACGATCTCTCTTGCGGCTGGCGTCCCTGATGGTAGCGGGAACGCTGGGCGGCACACCACATACCATCGGAATCTTCGATGCCAACGCGTTTGAAAGGAGACTTATGAACCTCACGGAGAAACACAAAGAGATACGAGGCCTGCGCCGCGTGGCCATGGTGGCTGCTTGTGCTGCATTGGGTCTGGCAACTTGCGGATCGGCGCTGGCGCTGGGCATGCATGTAAATGCGGCCTCAAGCAGCGATAACAGCAACGCGTCAAAACCACCCAAACAGCTCTCTGTCTCGGCTGACGTGATGGCTGAGAACCTCCTAAACAAGGTCGTGCCCGTATATCCAGCAGGAGGCAAAGAAAGCGAGGATTCAAGGAACCGTCGTGCTCGATGCCGTGATTGGCAAAGATGGAAACGTAGAAAACCTAAGAGTGGTTTCCGGTCCGAACCAGCTTCAGCGATCGGCGCTCGACGCCGTGCGGCAGTGGACATACAAACCCTATCTGCTCAATGGCGATCCGATCGAGGTTAAGACGACTGTGAACGTGAATTACGAGCTCAAGGAAGTAGTGTGTTAAGCGGAGGGGCGGGCGGATTTCGTTCGCCCTCCGCTGAATTTTTTGGAATCGCGGCTAAACCCCGTCGAGCACCACGCGAAAACCATAATCAGCGTATTTGAATTCCGGCGGAATGCTGGATCGGGCCGAACATCGAGAGATCTTGATGTGGTGCCGCCAGGATCCTCCGCGCGATGCTTTTCGGCTGCCCTCTTCCGGTCCCCGCGGATTCCGATCAGGGGAAATCGCATAGTAGCCGGCTGCGAACCAATCGCTACACCACTCATGAACGTTCTCGCACATCTCAAATAAGCCGTAAGCGTTCGGCTCTGATTGTCCGACCGGCTCAGGACCGGTCTGCCAACGAGCATGGTAGCCAGGGCGGGACGTCGGCAGATCATTACCCCAAGGAAAGACCATTCCCTCGGCGCCGCCGCGCGCCGCCCGTTCCCACTCGGCTTCTGTGGGTAGCCGATAATGCGAGCCGGTCATCGCCGAAAGCCACGCACAATAGGCAACGCTGTCGAACCACGAAACTGCCACCACAGGCTGCTGGGGATGACAGAAGTTGGCATCGCCCCAGTAAGGAGGCGGCATGTTCCCGGTGGCCCCCAGAAACCGCGCGTATTCCTCAACCGTGACTTGCGTCGTCGCCATGGCAAAGGAATCTACCCAGACACGATGAACCGGGCCTTCCACATCCTGACCAGCGTCGGACCCCATGGAGAACCAGCCGGCTGCGATGTGAATGCGCGACGGTTCAGTGTGCTCTGGACTCATAGGCGGCTGGGAACCTCTTTCCGTACGATGTTAGCTTGGGACAGGGGGAACGCAGCGAATGGAATTCGATTGGACCCAGGGCGCACTTGCCGAGGGCCTGCGACTCTATCATGCGGGGGAGTTCTTTGCCGCCCATGAAGCGTGGGAGAGTGTGTGGCTGCGGGCGCAAGAGCCGGAGAAGAAGTTCTTGCAAGGATTGATTCAGGTCACAGCGGCGTTCCATCACCTCCAGCGTCATAATCCCCACGGAACCGTTCTGCTGCTGCAAGCCGCCCTGGGGCGGTTCGAGCATTACCCTGCTTGTTTCGGAGACATCTCCGTTGCCTTGCTCTGCAGTGACATTCGCGAATGGTTACAGGCGCTCGAAACGGGTGCACCGGCGCCCCAGCCTGGTCCCGTCCGAATCCATGATTAATGGCGGAGCACTGGGCACGCGTTAGAAACGCCCTGCTATACAGGAAAGCTAAAGCCTTCGCCGGGCCGTGATACTTATCGAGGCCGGGTATTATATTCACGAATGCAGCCTACCGCCGACGACGTATTGCGCGCTTTTCGCAGGGATGAACTGAGTCTGTTTATCGCCGCAGCATCGATCACGATCGGCCTGGTAGCGGTTGCGTTCTCGCTCATTCGCCGCAGATTCGATCGGCTACTTTCTTTCTTTGCGTGGTTCTCCGCTTTGTATGGCGCCCGGCTGTGGATGCAATCAAGCATGCACGGCCTCATGGCACATCCGTCCCCTCTCCTGAACAAGGTACAGATGGCGCTTAATTTTTTCGTGGCCATACCAGCCTTCCAATTCTTTGGGGCGAGCGGCTTGGTCGGCCGTACCGGCCGCGTGATCGTGTATGTCGTGTGCGTGGTCGAGATGTGTTTGATCGTCGCGATCTTTCTGGGATTGCCGTCGCAGTTGCTCGACCATTTGAACAGTGTTTGCGTGATTACCGGTTCAGTTTCACTCGTTATCGTGATGTTCCGCCAGCCTGCGGTCGAAAAGGACGCTGCTGTATTCCGCGCTGGTCTGCTTATCTTTGTGGGCTTTGTTCTATGGACAAATGCAGTACGTCTTCTCGGCCATCCAGCAACGAATGAGCTATATGGTTTCGTGGTGTTCTTGTGCTGTATTGGATATGTGGCAGCTAAACGGGCACTGGAGCGCGATCTCCAGTTAAGCTCCATTCAAAAAGAGCTTGACGTCGCACGGCGCATTCAACTCTCCATCCTCCCGGCGGCATTCTCCGACTCAGAACACGTCACGGTTGCGGCAAGGTATTTGCCGATGACCTCCGTCGCGGGCGACTTTTATGAGTTCATTTACACCGAAAGCGGGACGGTGGGACTGCTCATAGCGGACGTATCGGGGCACGGCGTGCCCGCGGCTTTGATAGCTTCGATGGTGAAGGTGGCTATCCAGTCACAGCGGCACCACGCTGCGAACCCTGACCGCTTGCTCGCGGGTGTAAATGAAGCTCTTTGCGGAAACACGCAGAACCAATTTGTCACTGCTGCATATGCCTACTTGGACCCCGACTGCGGCGAATTATGCTACGCCGCTGCTGGACATCCTCCCATGCTTCTGCTGAGAGAGGGTCAGATATCCCACGTAGAAGAGAACGGACTAATCCTGGCTCTTTTATCATCGGCGATCTACACATCGACGAAGAGGCCGCTTATGAAGGGTGATCGACTCCTACTCTATACAGATGGAGTCGTCGAGGCGGCGAACGCCGACGAGGAAGAGTTCGGGTATGAGCGCCTTAGTAGCCTGCTGCGGACAAGCGAAAACATGACCGCCGAAGAAGCCGCCGACTTGATCCTAAATACTGTGAAAGGTTGGTCCTCGCCGCAAGCGGATGATCTCACCGTCTTAGTTTGCGATTACAAACGAAATCCGTGACCCCACGCCGCGGGCGCCAGACGGTTTCATCCAAACCAAAGTAACCGCCGAAAAGATAACCGACGACTTAAGAAAAGAGTTTCTGCGACTGGACCCGATTCCGCAGCGCGCCATATCCTGTCAGCAGACGATTTCGGCAGCAGGCAGGTTCTCGACGCCAGCTCGCTAGCCGGCAGTTGCCCGTCGTTTAGGCCTAAGCGCGAGCGAAGGACAGTTTCAACGCTGTCCGGTGACACACCCGATCCCTGTCTCAAATTAAAGCAATCCCAGCATCCCGCCGCGGCGGGATTTTTGTTGTACGCCACCGCGCCTCCAAGCGCGGTGGTAAACCTCTGTCCACTAACTTCTCTCAAATTTTTAGGAGCCACCTATGCCCAAAAATGAAGTAAACGACGCCATCACCGATCAGGAAATAGCCTTTGCCCATCTGGTCCTCTCTGGCGCCATGACCGATCGTCGTGCCGCCGAAGCTGTCGGCCTCAACCCCGACTCCGCCGCCTCCACCAAAGCCAAACCCCGTGTCTGCGCCTACATGCTCCAGCACCGCACCGCCGTGCAGCAACAACTCGAGGGACTGCGCCACTTCAACCTGGACCGCGAACAAGTACTGGCCCGCCTCTGGCAAATCGCCAACCTCGGCCCCGAAATGACCCGTGGCAGCGTTACCGGCCAGGTCAAGTCCCTCTCGATCATCGTGGCCATGGAAGACCTCATCCCCGACCGTCGCGCCGCCTCTTCGGAAAAGAAATCCGCCCCAGCGCCCGTCAACGCGGAAATCTATCAATCTGCCTGGCTTCGCGAGCAGAAGGCCGCAACCGATGCCACAACGAATGTCCCGCAGCCAACCCCTCCCCCCGCCCAGGAAGAAGATTCGACGGCCTTCCCCGGCGTGCCGTGGGGCGTACCCGCGCCCGACCCCGCTTCCAGCTCAGTGGCAGAGGCGCCTCCGAACCCAGGCCCCAGTCAGCCCACCTTCGCCCATCGCGTTCCCCTCGCGGACGGCGTGCCGCCCTATGTGCCTCTATCCACTACTGTTCCAGACACCAGAGTCCCTTTCTCAATAAAAAAGACCCCCTTTGCCCGTCACCGCCTCTGAGCTGCAAATATCGAAAAACGACCCAAAAATATCGAATTTTATAAATAACCGCCGCCTAAACAGCTCCGGCTTTTGAAGGAAGAGAGCGCTTCAGCGCTCGGTCAAGAAGTCTCGACTCTGATCACGCGCTTTAGCGCTGGCAATGCCATCCAGTTCTCACACAGATTCTTCCGGGCTGGGTATCGAAATGGAGGATGATACCCAGCGCCGTTGGTGCGGCACTCGCTCTGCTACGCGCGACACTTTTCAGAGATTTTCCTTCATTCGCTGCGCAGGACCTTGATGGGGTCAATCCGTGAGGCACGGTATGCCGGCAGAAACGCGGCGACTAATGTGGCAACAAGCAGAACGCCCACACCGGTGAAGATCGCTGCGGGGTCCGCGGGGCTGGTTTCGTAAAGCAGACTGCGAATCGCGCGGGTGGCTGCAAGCGATGTCAATAGGCCGAGGGCGATACCACCACCAACGGGCACTAGCGCTTCGAGTAGAACAAGGCGGATGAGCAAACCCTTACTCGATCCGAGCGCAACGCGGATGCCAAATTCAGGTGTTCGCAGCGAGACCGAATACGACAGAACGCCATAAACTCCGAGGATCGCGAGGACCAGCGCCGCGATGCCAAACGAGGATAGAACAATTGACTGCAAACGCTCCGGCGCAACCGACTGTGCCATTTGCGTATCCAGTAATTCGATGACAGGAATGGCGGCCTCAGGGTCAACATCCCAGACCTGGCGCCGCATTGCCGGCGCGAATTCGTCGAGGGTACGCGATGTGCGCACCAGGAAGAATACGGAGCCGGGCGGATCGTGCCAGAAAGGCAGGTAGACGACGGGGGTGTTCTCCTTGAGATTCGCGATGCGGGCATCGGCTGCGATACCGGTTACGGTGTAAATGCGCCCATCGAATTTGAATTCCCGGCCAAGCGCCTGGCTATCAGGCCACGCTGCTTGCGCCGCTGTTTGAGAAATGATTGCGCTTCGCGGATGAGAGCGTTCACTCGCGGTAAACTCACGACCGGCGATGAGCCGCGTCTGCATCGTCGCGAAATATCCGGGACTGACGTTGCGCAGGTTCGCCGTGGGAACTTCGCCCTCCGGCAGCGGGTGGTCGGGACGATAGATGCTGTGCACGGCTGCATCCCCGCTCAGGGGCATGGTGCTGGTAATGGCTGCGAACTCCACGCCGGGAGCCGAACGAATTTTCTCGAGTGCGCGATCAATGAATTCGGAACGGGCGGAATCTCCGGAATCGTTCGGCCCTTCATACCTAGGGCTAAGCAGATCCACCTCGGCGAGGATTACTTGCTTCGCGTCGAAGTCATGCTGCTGATTGAGGACACGGGAAAAGCTACGCACCACAAGGCCGGTGACAATGAGGAGCACCACTGTGCATGCAATTTCAAAGGTAATGAGCATTCTGCGGGCGAAGGAGGCTTGGCCAACGCGACTTACGCGCGACGAAGATGACTGCAGCGCGCGCTGCGAATTGGAACGGAGCGAGCTCAGAGCCGGGAATGCGCCAGAGAGCAGGGCGGTGAGTGCGGACACTCCGCACGCGAACAATAGGACAGGCCAAGTGATCTGGATTTCCCGCAGGCGGGGAAGGTTTTCCGGCGCGATGGCCGCAAACAGCCGAATTCCGCCGAGTGCCAGAAGAATGCCGGCAGCTCCTCCCGTAAGACAGAGGATCACGGTTTCCATGAATGCCGCTTGAAACAAGCGAATCCGCCCGGCTCCGAGTGCGGCGCGAACCGCATGATCGCGCTCGAGCACCATGGCCCGCGCCAGTTGCAGGGTGGCGAGATTCACGCAGGCAATGAGCAGGAGACCAAGAACCGCCGCGAGAAGTAGCCATAGCGCCTTGCCGATGTTGGCTGTCACTTCCTGCGAGAGCGGCGCGACCATGGCGCTCAGGTGTATCGGTAAGTGATTGGTGCTTGAATAAGCGCTCAGCATACCGGAGAGTTCCGTGGACGTTTGGGCGACAGTTGCGCCCTGCTTAAGGCGTGCGATGACGAGGTAGGCGAAATTGGCATCATCTGAAGTGAGATCGTCTCCCTGTGGGACGAATGGCTGGAACACTTCATATGCGGATGTTTGGTCAGGGCTCGCACCACCGCGCATTTCATTCATTACGGGGAACTCGAAACTACGGGGAAGAACTGCCAATGACCGTTGCCGATTGGCCTTTGATCTTGACGGTGCGGCCCACAAGAAGGGGTCGCCGTGAAACAGATCCTGCCATGCAACCCAACTGATCAGAACCACACCATTCTTGCCCGGCTGCCCCTCTTCCGGGAGGAAGGTGCGGCCCACCATCGGCGTCACGCCCAACACAGAGAAAAAATTAGGCGAGACATTCAGCCCTTTTTCGATGCGAGGATGATCTCCGCCGACCGTGACGGCGAAGGATGCATTCTGAATAAGCGCTGCGTCTTGGATCGTGTTCGCATGCGATCTCAGATAAAGGAAGTGAAGGTAATTGTCAGGGACGGAGGAATACTGCTTGGCTGCTTCCTGCACCACCTCGCGCCAGACCACGATCTGCCCAGGGTCGCGGAACACGTAGGGGCGCAGCAGAACCGAGTCGATGATACTGAAGACCGCTGTACTGGCGCCGATGCCGCATGCCATGATGAGCAGCGCGGTAAAGGTGAACGCTGGAGACCGCCGCAGTTGCCGCACTGCATAGCGAAGGTCTTGCAGCAGACGCTCGATGGCCGTCCAGCCCCACGCTTCGCGCGTCTGTTCCCTAATCAAGGTCGCGTTGCCGAAAGCTCGCCGGGCCGCATATCGCGCCTCCTCCGATGACAAGCCGCGTTCCCGTTGCTCTTCCTCTTCCAATTCCAGATCAGAACGCAACTCGCGCTCCAGGTCTGCGTCCCTTCTCTTCAGTTGCCACCATCTCATCTCAACGCTCCTCGGTGGCGGGCTGTATCACTCGTGACCCGGTCTCGGCCATCTACTTCCGCTGCCATTCAATCGATTTCTGGCTGCTTCGCCATGGAAGAGATTCGACCCTTGATCTGGAAACCGATGGTAGACATTCGACTATCGCAAGTCAAGTGAGTTTTAGCTGACGCCGACAGGCAATTGCGCCAGAGACCGGGTACTGCG
>CAVVQX010000008.1:0-197139 GCA_963750415.1 uncultured Acidobacteriaceae bacterium | reverse complement strand
TTAGTCTGCTTTTGTGTCGCGTAAGAATGGTCTGTTGATCAACATTGCCTCCGTCGTCGCGCTTGCGCCTGATCTTCTGAACGGTACATACAGCGGCACCAAGGCGTACGTCGTGAACTTTACGCAAGCGCTGAAGAACGAATTGGAAGGCACAGGCGTCACTGTCCAGGCTGTGTTGCCGGGCGCAACTGCAACGCCGTTCTGGGCAAAGGCCGGTCGTCCGGTGGAGGACCTGCCGAGCGAGATCGTAATGACCGCTGAGGACATGGTGGATGCATCGCTCGCCGGTCTCGATCAGCATGAGCTGGTTACCATTCCAGCTCTACCTGATGTCGCTGACTGGGAGAAGTACGATGGGGCGCGCAAGGCCCCGGGGCCCGAACCTTTCCCGCCGGAAACCGGCTGCTCGTTATGGGATTCAGAGCTGATCCGGCTGGGAAACAGTTGCATCGATGTGGTCGAAGGCTGGGCGGTTTCGGAATAAGTCCAGCTTTCGATCATAGGTACAAGGTGGAGAGGAGTTCTTATGACCGCAAAGTCTACACGTGATCATCTGCTCGATACGGGTTTGAAGCTCATGCATCGGCACGGTTACAACGCGACCGGGCTAACCGAGATTCTGAAAGCGGCGGATGTGGCTAAAGGCTCCTTCTACCACCATTTTGGAAGCAAGGAAGACTTCGCCGCTGCTGCACTCGAGCGGTACACAACGCGCGAGGCGGAACACTCGGCCGCTGTCCTGATTGGATCGAAGGCCTCCCCGCTCAAGCGTCTGAAACGGTACTTCATGGATCTTGTTAAGTTCTACGGCCAGAAGGGAGAGATTCCAGGATGCATGATGGGTCGTTTCAGTTTGGAGGTCGCGGCAGCGAATCCGCAGTTGAGAAAGCAAATTTCCACCACCTTCGCGCACTGGCAACACACCATCGCGACGGTCATACAAGAGGGGGTCGTGCAGGAAGAACTGCCTGGAAATACGGATCCCGAATCGCTGGCAGGGTTCCTGCTCAATAGCTGGGAGGGGGCGCTGTTGCGTTCGCAGGCTGAAGCGAGCGACGCTCCGCTCGAAGTCTTCATGCAGATCGCATTCGATCAATTGCTGAAGAAACACGCAAATGCTTGACCTCGCACCATAGGGAGGGGACTTCGCGGCCTGGGAACAGCCGAAGTTCCACTCGGAAGAGCTCCGCGCGAGCTTCAAATCGTTGCGTAAGAAAGCTTGAAGGCAGCATGCGCTGTCACTCAATTAGCACTTCGAACCGAAAGGAGAAACTCATGTCCACGATCAATCTTCATCTGACCACTACCTTGACACCCGCGCAGTACATCGCAGGGCTCACCGACTTCGGGCCTGGCCGTTCGAAGGTCTTTGGCAACAGCGCCGATGAGTACCTCAAGGTGCATCAACTGGGCCGCACGGAGGCCGACGTCACGGAGGGCTCTGGCGGTATCTGGGAGCGGCTGCACTACCACTGGTCCGATCCGAACCATGTCGTCCTCACGACGACCGATTCCAACATCTGGGGCGGCGCGTCCGGCCACACCTACAATTTCACGCGTCAGGCCAACGGAACGACCGACATCGATGTTGACGTCGTGCGCGAAGGCAAGAACCTCAAAGGACAGTTGCTCGGCTTCGTGCTTGGGACCGTCGGTAAGGGCGTTCTGGAAAAGGCGTTTGTAAACAGCATCAAGGCCATCGAAGCGCGGAACGACGCGGCTGGAGAGCGAATCGCGGCGTAAGCATGCCAAGGCGATGCAAGGGGCTCGACAGTTTTAGTCGGCATCCAGGCAACTTGAAGGCTAAGGCGGTATTGGAGCTTCACTTCCCGGAAAGCCTTCTAATTGCCCATAAACAGCAGAATTTCTGGTTTGCAAGCAGGTCTAATATATACCCACTGGGGTATAGTATATCTGCATGGGACACACCACAAAATACAAGTCCAAACTGACTGTCCGGATGAAGCGAATACGGGGACAGATGACCGCCGTCGAACGAGCCCTGGAGGAAGGGACCGATTGCGCCGAAGTATTGCAACTGGTCGCTGCTGCTCGCGGAGGCATGAACGGCTTGATGGCAGAGCTGATGGAAGGACATCTGCGCCATCACGTGCTGGAACCGAAAGATGGGGACGATCCTCGCGAAGGGGCGGATGAGCTGATGGACATCATTCGCAGATACCTTAAATAGCCAAACCGGGGATAACTTCGTTGAGACGTTGTGCTCACGCATTGCTATGTATTCTCATGCTCTGCTCTCGCAAGGGACTCGCTCAGGCACCCTTGAGCCTGGCGGATGCAGTCAGCTTCGCTCTGTCGCATCGCGCGGAGATCCGGGCGGCCGCCGATCGCACGGCCGCAGCGGAGGATCAGCGGAAGCAGGCCGGCTTCATTCCCAACCCCCGCATTTTCCTGCAATCGGAAGATCTGCGCAGTTCGCACTTCAATTTCTGGCAAGATTCCGAGACCTTCGCTTATGTGGGCGAGATCCTGGAGACTTCCGGGCGACGCGCCGGACGAATCGCTACGGCCACCCAGGCGCTTGAGGGTAGCCGCCTGCGAGCCGAGCAAGTTCGTCTTGAGATCGCTCTTAGAGTGCGCCAAACCTATTGGAGAGCGCTAGCGGCTCAATTTCTCGCCAGGCTCTACCGCGAAGACGGCAACTACTTCCGCCAAATCATCGCGTACCACGAAGCCCGATTCCACGAAGGAAAGCTTGCCGAATTGGATCTACTCCGCGTACGCCTCGAGGGAGAGCGTGTGCACGCGGCGGAAGCTCGAGCGCAGCTGGAATCTGAACGAGCCCTCCTCGACCTGGAGCGGGAGATGGCATCGGCCGATCGTAAGGACTGGAAGCTCACCGAACCGTTCGAGGCCCTGGACCCTCCGGCCGCTGCACCGCCAGACGGAGATCCCGTCCTACTGCGGGTTGAGGGACAAGAGGCACAGCAGGCAGTCGCCGCCGCACGCGCTAGCCTCCAGTTGCAGAAGGCCAACGGACGCACGGACCTGGAGGCTCTTGCGGGCTATAAACGCAACCTGGGGGACAACACGGGGCTGGTGGGCCTGCAATGGAATCTGCCCATTTTTGATCGCAACCAGGGCGCCGTTGGTGCCGCAGTTGCCGATAACAGAGCAGCCGAAGAGGATTATGCAGCAGTCCGCCAACGATTGGCCGCGCAGCTATCAATTGCAGAGCGTGAGTACGAGCTCGATCGAGAACAGTATCTTGATATCTTCAGGCCGCTGCGAGATCAGGCGATCCAGATCTCAGAGATCACCCGGGCGGCTTACAACGAAGGCGGTCTCGATCTAGTGCGCCTGCTCGATGCAGAACGAGTGCGGATCGAGGCCGAAGTCTCCTGGGTAGAAGCGCTCGAGAGCTATCACCAAAGCGTCGTCGCGCTCGAATACGCCGAGGGGGTGCAGCCGTGAACGTCATACTTGCCGCTCTATGCATCGGATTGGAAATCGCTTGTGCCGGTTGTGGCCGGCAACCGGCTGGCGAGCTTAACGCCAAGACATCGGTGCCCAGCACTCCCGGAGAGGTGGTGATCTCTCCGGCCGAGCAGATAGCACAGAGGATAAAAGTCCAGGCCGTCCAGATGCGCGATCTGCCGGCCGTCCTCAGTTTGCCGGGACGCATTGCCCTTCCAGACAACGCAACCTGGCGCGTGGGTGTGCTGACGGATGGCCGTGTCGAAAAGGTATATGCAAACCTCGGGGACTACGTGCATAAGGGGGAAATCCTGGCAAGAATGCACAGCCACGATGTGCATGATGCCCGCGCGGCCTACCAGACTGCGATCGCCGATAGCAGCAAGTTCGATTCCGCGCAGGCCCTGGCACAGACCGAATATGACCGCATACAGAGACTGTACGCCCTGAAAGCAGCCTCCCTTGAAGAGACGCAAATCGCTCACCAGGATCTCGTCAACGCACAAACAGAGGCGACGAACGCCAGGATTGCCGTAACTCGTGAGCGAACTCACCTGGAAGATACTCTGGGTGTTCCCGCGGATATTCCTGAAAACTCCCACAATGAAAACGACGAGTTGGTTCCCATCGCCGCGCCCGCAAGCGGGTATGTGCTGGAGAAGAACGTAACCCCTGGTGTGACCATTCTACCGTCGACCGATGCGTTTGTAGTGGGGGACCTGAGCCGGCTGTGGATGCTGGCTTCTGTGAGAGCGGACCAACTTGCTCGACTGCACGTTGGGCAATCCGCGGTTGTGTCTCTTCCGGATGCGCCGGGGCAAACTTTTTTCGGGAAGGTTGAGAATCTCGGCCAGCGCTTCGACCCCACGACGCGACAGATGCAAATCCGTATTGAGTTCACAAACATTGGTGGACGCTTACGTCCCGAGATGTTGGCGCGGGCTGAACTACCAGTGGGCGAGAAGAAGGCAGCGCTGCTGGTTCCACAGGAGGCGGTCCAGCAAGTGAATGGGCAGGACGCGGTCTTTGTTCGTTTGTCCGCAGACCATTTCGTCGTGCGTCCGATCCAGACTGGTGAGTCTGCGCAGGGCATGCTACGGGTTGTCGCCGGGATTCAACCGGGAGATCAGGTGGTGACCGGAGGAAGCTTTCTGATGAAATCTCAACTCCTCCGCTCCTCGATTGGTGACTGAAATGTTGAAACGGGTCATTGACGTCACGCTCGCCTATCGCTGGTTTGTCGTGTTGGGCTTGTTTGTGTTGCTCGGAGTGGGGGGATATGCGCTTTACACGCTTCCCGTCGAGGCCTTTCCCGACCTCACGAACAACCAGGTCACCGTGGTCACAGAGGCGCCCTCCATGCCTCCCACTGAAGTCGAACAACTTGTGACCTATCCCATCGAGCAGGCCATGATGGGCATGCCCAAGCAGCAGGAAGTGCGTTCACTCTCTGAGCTGGGGCTCTCCATGATCACCATTGTCTTCGACGATTCCGTGCCTATGTACTTTGCGCGCCAGTTGGTCAACGAACGGCTGCAGCAGATTACCAGTCAACTGCCCAGTGGGATCCAGCCGGTGCTGGGACTGCCGGCGACGGCTTTCGGCGAACTCTATCAATACACATTGAGCGGTCCCATGAGCCCTATGGCGCTGAAAGATCTGCAGGAGTGGCAGATCAAGCGGCAGCTCAGGATGGTGCCTGGGGTGAGTGAAGTGAACACCTGGGGCGGCGAGGTCAAGCAATACCAGATCACCGTCGATCCAGCGGTGCTTGCGCAATACGGCCTAACCCTCAACGACGTAGCCCAGCGGGTGGAGGAGAACAACCAGAATTTTGGCGGCGGGTTTATCGAGCATAACGACGAACAGTACACCCTGCGCGGCGCCGGCCGGGTACAGAGCACCGAGGGTCTGGGGAACATCGTTCTGCTGTCACACAATGGAGTGCCGGTCCTGCTGCGCGATGTGGCCACGGTGGCGATAGGTCCGGCCCCCCGTCACGGAGCTGTGCTGCGCAATGGCGAAACTGTTTCGGGTATGGTCATCATGCTTAAGGGAGAGAATGGAAAGCGGGTCATTCAGGCGATCAAGCAGCGGATCGCGGAGATGCATCTACCGCCCGGCGTGAAGATCAGTCCCTTCTACGACCAGTCCTCGGTCATCGATGGAACCATTCAGACGGTCAAGAAGAATCTCTTCGAAGGCTTTGTTCTGGTGACGGTCATCCTTTTCCTCTTTCTCGGGAATGTCCGTGCGGCGCTGATTACTGCATCGGTGATACCGCTCGCTATGCTGGTGAGCTTCGTCAACATGCGAGTCTTCGGAGTGAGTGCCAACCTGATGAGCCTGGGAGCCATCGACTTTGGAATGATTGTCGATGGCGCTGTGGTGATGATGGAGAATGCCATTCATCGTCTCGAAGAGAGGCCTCCGGGAGAGCCTTCCTTCGAAACCATTCGCTCCGCAGCGTCTGAAGTCGCGAGGCCGATGGTGTTCGGCATTGTGATTATCATCGCGGTTTACATTCCTATCTTTTTTCTGGAGGGGCTTGAGGGCAGGATGTTCCGGCCGATGGCGTTTACTGTCTGTTCCGCTCTCTTCGGGTCATTGTTTCTGGCGCTCATCGCCATTCCGAGCCTCGCATCCCTGGCTTTCCCGAAAGGCTTGCCGGCAAATTATCATTCCTCCCGGCAAAGGTGGATGGACAAGATCACGCAGCGTTATATTGCGATGCTGGAGGCTGTTCTTCGCCATCGGACGTTCGCTCTAGTCTGTTCCCTGGTAGTACTCACGCTAGCGCTTGGCTCCCTGGCGTTCATCGGTACTGAGTTCATGCCTCGCTTAGACGAGGGCAGTATCCTGCTGGAAACACGCAAGCTCCCCGGAATTTCTTTGACGGACTCGATCGAGATCAGCCGGCGCATCGAGAAGACGTTGCGCTCCTTCCCCGAAATTGCCGACGTGACCATCAAGATCGGGCGCCCGGACTTCGCGACCGAGGCCATGGGGATCAACGAAGGGGATACGTATCTTTCGCTACGGCCGATGCGAGAGTGGATTCGTTTTCATTCCAAGGGTGAACTGATCGATGCCCTGGACCAGGAATTATCGAAGATCCCGGGTCTCAACTATGACTTTACGCAACCGATGGCGATGCGTGTCGACGAGACCGTCTCCGGCGTGAAGGCCGATTTGGCCGTCAAGATATTTGGGGATGATTTCGCGACGCTCAACAACCTGGCAGAACGGGTTGTGCGCCTCGTTGGGTCGGTCCGCGGAGCTGCAGATCCACAGATCGAATTGACTTCCGGAGTGGCCGAGTTGCAAGTGCGTGTCCGGCGAGATCAGTTGGCTCGGTACGGACTCAACGTGAAAGATGTGGAGCAGGCGGTGGAGGCAGGTGCATCAGGAGCTAACATCTCGGAGATAATCGATGGGCAAAAACGTTACTCTGTGGCATTAAAGCTTCCTGCGGCCTACCGCCGGGATCCTGAAGCACTGGGCGACGTCCTGCTCCACGCTCCGGACGGAGAACAGGTAACCCTCGGCCAGGTCGCCAATATAAGCGTGACTCGTGCTGCCCAGGTCATCAATCGGGAAGAGGGCCAGCGTCGTATGGTAGTCATGTCAAACGTGCGCGGACGGGATCTTGGCAGCTTCGTCCGGGAGGTTCAGGATCGAATCCGCGGGAAAGTCAATCTGCCTCCCGGATACTCGATCACCTATGGCGGCCAATTCGAGAATCAAGAGCGCGCCACACGCCGGCTGTTGCTGATCGTTCCGCTGGTGATCAGCATCGTCTTTCTCCTTCTCTACTTCACCTTTCATTCCTTCAAGCAATCGTTGCTGGTGGTCGGTAACATACCCTTTGCGCTGGTTGGCGGCATAGCTGCGCTATGGGTACGAGGGATGAACCTCAATCTCTCCGCTTCAATAGGCTTTATCGCGCTGTTTGGCGTCGCCATGCTCAACGGTGTCGTACTCGTTAGCGCGATCAATCATCTCCGAACGGCCGGCGAATCGGCGTACAGCGCGGTTATCGAGGGCTCGCGTAAAAGGCTGCGCCCTGTTTTGATGACAGCGTGCGTGGCCAGCTTTGGCTTCATTCCAATGGCCATCTCGACTTCCACTGGAGCGGAAGTGCAACGTCCATTGGCATCGGTAGTGATCGGCGGTTTATTGAGCTCCACACTTCTCACTCTTTTTCTTCTTCCGACAATGTACGAGTGGATCTTTCATCGGGTCCCTTCACGAGAACCAGCCCTTACCAGATCGTGAAACCTTCTGGCCGAAGCTGGTCGCAAGGCGCGGTGATTCCGTCTTGCCGCTGGCAAGTTATGACCGCCCCCTCCGTCTTTTTCCGGTGAATCGTCGGTCACTAGATAAAGTAATTCACTTGGACGAATTGTCGGCTACGCGTCCATTGGTGGCGGGGCACTCACCCAGGCTCAATTCCGAGTTTGTCGTTTACCGCGACCCTGAACCGCTGCTTGCAGCCTATGTAGCGTTCCGTGGTTTGCACTGAGACATGCCCGAGAGAAAATTGGATTTGTTCGAGTTCTCCCCCGGAAGCGTGGCAAAGCCGCGCACAGGATCGTCGAAGGTCATGTCGTGAGAGCTGAGGGATCTTCATGCTGTGGCAGTCTTCTTAACCACATGCCAGACTGTCTTCTCCGAAATGCCGCTTCCCCAGAGTTTGTCAGCCCGGCAGACACATCGGAATAAATGGTCCCCTCGCAATCCCAGCTGCTGTCAGC
Source organism: uncultured Acidobacteriaceae bacterium (assembly GCA_963750415.1). Lineage (GTDB taxonomy): Bacteria > Acidobacteriota > Terriglobia > Terriglobales > Acidobacteriaceae > PALSA-350. Next base: position 188,944 of record CAVVQX010000008.1, on the reverse strand, counting down.
CAAGCATCAAGCGTCTGTTTGACCCAGGTTGGCACAGGTACGGTTCGGATGTGCCTGCCCTCTATGCGGGCTCCAAAACGCAAATGCTATGGCTGATTCCTTCTTGGATCAGCGTCGTTGGTGTATAGGGGAATCGCATCGGGCTGATCCAGAAGAAAGGCTAGAATCACGCGCTTGAGCAACTCTGGTTGCTCGAATTGAATGTAATGTCCCGCCCTAGGTATGTAATAGATTTTCAAATTAGGCAGTGTTTTCCGATAGTCGACAGCACCGCGCCACGATAAATAGTTGCACTCAGGATACAGCAGAATCGCGGGGGTATGGTTTTCACGCAGAGTCGCGTGCGGGTCACCCTCCGCGCGCTCGGTGTCAGGAATCAGTTCTTGCAGGACATACGGATTGACTCCCGGATTTTCATGTCCGTCGAGAGCGCGGATCAATTCACTTGGCAGCTTGTCGAAATCGCCCTTACAGACAACGGTGCCTAGTGTTTGCCGGAACGACGGCACCACCAGAATCTCCGACTCCAACTGCGGCACCAGCTTTTCTGCCGCCTCCGGATTACGGTCTCGCAAAAACAGGGCAGCCAGAAGGCGCAAGCGAGGAAGCCCTGGAACGCCACCATCGGTCCGGGAATAATCGTAATCCTCACTCTCTAACCGCCAAATCTTAGCGGGGGAGTGAAATACCGCCTTGGCGACGCGGGTCGGAAACTTCGCCATATAACTGGCAGCGAGAGTCGAGCCCCAGGAATGCCCGATAAGAATCACCTTTTCGACGCCGATCTTCTGCCTTATCGCTTCCAGATCGGCGACGAGAAAAAGGTTGACAGACGGGACGTTCACCCCAGCCAGTTACGTCTCAGTAGAGGTATCGTTCCGTCCGGTCCCCCGGTTTCTACACGGAACCAAACCGTCGTGTCTGGACATACAATGGAACCTCGTTCGCTACTGAGCCTCACGGAGTAACTTCGCCTGTGCCAAAATATTGGGCATCACCAACCATTGATATCACTGTCGCGTGCCCAGGCATCCATCCGCCGGCACGATGCCCACGCTCCGTCCACGAAGATTGAGTGATGTATCTCTCCGCTCCCAAATAGTGGACCGTTAACGGCACGGAGAGAAGGCCAATCAGGATGTTCAGCGCCTTCGCAAAGAAGGACGAAGATGCCGTGATGCCCACACGGCGATATCTTTCAATTCCACGATTTGCGACCGGTTTGGTAACGAGCACTCTAAGCTTTTCAAAGCTAAGGTAGCTGCTCATCTGCTCAAGTCGACCAGGAGCGGCAAGTTCTGAAGACCCCCTATCTTGGCCACGGATTCCTCCCGATGTTCTGTGCGTCAGCCCCTAAGCTGGTCCGCAGGGTCAGCCGAGCATCAGCATCTTTCGGAGTACATCTAGGGTGAAGTTGTGGGTGACGAGCGATAAAACCTTATTATGGCTCAAGTGCTAACTTGCAGGGCGTATATTGTCAACGAATATTTTAGTTCAGGGGTCCTCGGACGCAGGGCATCACAACACTCAATGTGCAGACAACTACGTGGCGTTCGATATTACTTTATGCATATGTGCACACGCTTAACGTTCGATATTTCTTTACGTATTTACAGGTACACTTAAGTCATTTTATGACGGAACCCCCTAAGAGCTGCAAACTTCACATACTCGAGTGAAAAGCACTTAGAGTTCTATTCATGGCCCATCGGGACTTCGATCGATTGTTGGCTGAACTTCTTCCCTTCGCAGAGGGGATGCTTCTGCAGTATGGAGAGTTTTATCCATTCGCGAAGAGCATGAGCCTGGTTGGCGAGATTCGCGATGTTGGCGGGTGGGATGGAAACGAAAATCCTTCATCGTCGGATCTGATTCGGTTCCTCGTAGATGGTTTGAGACACCAGGCTGAACTAGGCTTTATTCGCGCCTACGGCATATGTCTGAATGTTCGGGCAAGGAAGTCGGAAGATGCGCTGATGACTGACGCAATCTGTTGCCGTCTCGAACATGTCAACGGAGAGGCCGTAGCTGTTTTTATTCCGTATCATAAGACCCCTACTACGGAGGTTTTCTACGGAAACCTTTGGGCCAACCGCTCAAAAGCTGAGGTATTCACGAATTGAACGGCTTTGCGAAGCCTTGAGGTATAGAGGGCTCTGGCCTGTTCTAGTTGAAGCCTTTAGGCTATTCCGGCGAACGTTCGCTGAAGGATTGTCTCGAAGCTCCCGGAAAGACCAGCAGCGAACTAGTCGACACCAACTTGCTAAGCTAATCGTTGTTGTTTTGAGAGCTATTTGTTAGGTGGGATCGTACAAATGTAAGAAACCCTGGACGTCCCCAAGCCTCAGAAACGCCACAACGGCCGTTGGAGGCTCGAGTTGACAAATTAGCGTGCCTGTTCTTATTGCCAGCGGCATATACTGTTGACGACGCATTGGGCCTGTCGCTCTCCTCCCCCGGCCCCCCACCTATGCGTTGCTATCCGCCTGCCACGTGGATCAGCCGGGGTCTGCCATACACAGAAACCTGCGATGAGATAGGCGTAACGGGAGATGAGCAGTCGACTAGAGAGACTCTCAGAAGTAGAAACGTTGCAGTCCGGCAGAAACTGCGAAGGCGAGCCACCGTCCGCGCCGAAGTATCTGGCCCGCGAAGCACGCCCGCAGAGTCGTGTTCAAAGCATGACGATAGTCCTTGAGCGTCTGTGGCTATTCTACGAGGCGATGCGGCAGGGCAAGCCTCTCACTGAAGCCGATCAAATGCTGGCACAAATAGGGACGATCCTAAAGGATGCCACAAAACCGAGAAGTGATTCAGGCGCGAAGAGCCCGACAAAGCGCCGCCACGCAGGCTAATAATATTCACTTCTTGAAGGCTTCCAAGGAGTGGCGCTGGAAAGGTTACGAGTGACTCAACTTAGGCCCTTAGACATATTGGTGATTCAAACCAGCATTGAGGAGTACAAGAGGCGGTATCCTTACCGCGAAACTTCTTTAGCGGAGGTGGTCCTGGCTTGGCGGCTTGGCCGCCGGGGCAGCCGCCAGCACCGGGTGCCAGCGGAGTCAGAGGGGAAGATGGGGTTGCTACGCCGGATCTACGAGAACTTTCGGCCGCATCGAATGCTGCTTTGAGCCCCTGAGTCATATATGGAAGCCGGCCCGTCGCGCCGCGAAAATCGATCCCCTGTTGCGTTGCGTTACGAGTAGCTGCTGCTTCCCTTGCCGAACCGGTACGTATGGCGTGGCCGGATCATGAAGGAGACCTTGTCCAGATCCACCCCAGGGCGTGACGCTGGAAGCGTGTTCTCCGGTCAGATGACAGCCACACCCAAGCCGGAAACGAAACCCAACCAAACGGCGCCGCGGCTAAGCCAATTCAGCCCTCGTCTGTACTCCAAGATTGAACCGGCCCGGGCTTGTTGCTGTTTCCTGGTGGCAGAGTTCCCGGTAACGCAGGTTCATGTCGGCGGCAACCTGAGCCCAGGTAAAGTGCTGCAATACCCGCTGCCTTCCAGCTCGTCCCATAGCCTCCCTGGTGACGTCATCCTTGACGAGGGTCAAGAGCGATTGCGCCAGTTGCTCGACATTGTTCTTCTCAACCAAGAAGCCGGTCGCTCCGTCGACAACCGTTTCTACGACGGTGCCAGAACGACTGGCCACCACGGGGAGACCCGCAGCCATTGCTTCCACTGGCGGCAATCCGAAGCCCTCATTCCAAATTGGCGGAAAGGCGAAGATGTCGGACGAGTAGTACAGGTCCAGCAGTTGCCGTCTCGGGATCATACCCAAAATAGACACCTTACCGGAAACGTCAGCGGGCAGACTGGCCTCAAGGCAATCGAGGTATCCCGATTTGGCCGAGCTCTTGCCCCGTAGCTTCGACTTGATCATAGAAAGGCGGCTGGTGGCATAGTAAGGCGCCACCGCCTTTATGGACTCAGCATCTTTCAAGTCAAAATTCTCTTCGAGGGGATAGTTGCCGATGGGGCCAACGATGTCCAGGTGAACCTCGGGGTATTGCCGGGCTACGCGAACAAAAGCGTCGAATAATACGTGCACTCCTTTGTGGGGTGAGATGGCGCCACAGTAAAGGATCCGTTTCACGACACGATTGCGGGCTTCAGCATAGTCCTTCTCCCTGTCAAACTCTTCCAGATCGACCCCGTTATAGGTGGTCTCACAGCGATTGGCGGCGAAGGGGAAGGCCCGCCTGGTCTTTTCGGTTACATATCCGCCTACGGTCGTCAACAGGTCCACGGCGCGCAGACGATGCGCCAGCAGTAAAGGATTGGTTTGAGAAAACCATTCCGCGTGCAAATGTAAGACAATTTTTGCCCGGGGATTGTGAGCGTGAATGATGGGAGCATATTGCGAGCAATGCTGAAGATGGATTACATCGCATCCCTGCTGCCGTAAATCCACGGCAACCCGGCGACCGTAGCCGGGATACAGCCATTGTGACGTAGAGATCGGCGACGAACGATGAAACAATTTTGCGTACCTTTTGTGCGTTCTGAAAAGCACCCGGTCCTCCCATGTTGAGGGAATAAACCGGAACTCGATTCCGTGGCCCGGGGCCAAATCCGGATGCCCAGAATGGTTATCCTTGAGACCATAGACCAGGACGTCCGCGGATCGAGCCAGAGATAGAGCCGCGCCCAGCGTACAAGCGCCGACAGAATTCTGGTTGGGAGGAATAATGGTGTCAATCGGCTGATTCACGAATGCTATTTTCATGCGTTCACCCCTTCCACGGTTCGTGCTCTTTGGTTCAGACCGCGGCAAGCTCTGAAGAGTTAGTCTTGACCACGGAATTCCTCGCAACTTATTGTGCTTCAACCGGAGCTAAGTCACAGCGCTGGCCGAGCATTTTTTTGGTTAGCCTTCTACGGGGGAAGATCGAGGGGGGCTTATGCGCGATTAGGAACTAACTTACTTGAAGTTTAGTGTTAACTTACTTTCCGATTCCGTGTCAACGAATCTTTCGATTGAATCATCGCGTTCTATTGACGGCACTCGACGCTACTAAACGCATAACAGCCATACTTAATTTTGGCATTCGCTTTTGCCCGCACGAGAAGCCAATTTCTGAAGGCAAGCTTAACTCGCTGTGAAGCATGGCTGAATTTATTTCCATAGGGGCTGCACGAGCGTTACGCACCTAAAGAAGTGCGGTCACGGGTTTCGAGGGGTTGACTGAGGTACAAGCCATGCAGCAGAGAAGAACTACTACGCCAAATGGCGACACGTAACAGTTTAGGACCCGAGACTACTAAGCTATTGCGCAGATTTCCTCAACGCACACGTTTTCCTCGTTAAAAAAAAGTTAAATCACTGATTGAAAAATATGAGAGACTAACTCACCTCCCCCGAAGGCAAGTAACTATCTATCACTGAAGTTATGTTCGTACTCAGCGACCTTGGGGGAAGCCATGAAGCGCGTTACTTTTTGGATGTTCTTGTCGTTATCCCTGCCCTTGATTGTGCCGACCGCAGTCAGCCAAACAGCGAATCTGCTCTCCCACACCGTCATCGTTGCTAACCCTCCCGACTCGATACATTTCGAAAAAGCGATCGGTAACTTCACGTCAACCTCGTATCCGAGTTACTTCCTGGGCACTAGCAGCAACGGATATGTTTATGACCTCAGCACGGGCAAAGATTGCAGTGTAGGTGTGCCCGGTTACTACTATGAGCGGTCCAGGACCTATACGTTTCCCGGCGATAAATATGCCGGAGTGATTGCTTCGTTAGAAACCAGCACGGTGTGGCTGGAGAACCCGCTGAATGTGGGAGGGAATGTCTGCAACGGCTGGCACGCCCAGGTGGTCAATCCGAACAGTGGCTCCCATGACATGCGCCTCGCCGATTTCGATGGCGATGGGAAGATGGACCTTCTCGCCTCGGGGCAACAGATACCCAGCAATCGTCTGAGCGGTTTTATGTCCTTCCAGAATAGCTATAACGCCTGGGTTCTGGGAGCGTTTGTCCCGCCCTCCGGAGACGGGATTACTCTGGTGGCCGTCACCGGGGTGAATGGCGGGGCCCGTACCAATGTCGTGGCCTGCAACCCCAGCAACAACTCGCTCTACTGGTATCAAAATCCGGGAGGCGCCGCCGCGCGAACTGCGAATTGGACTGCTCACCTGATCGCCAGCAGCAGCACCGGAGGAAGTCCCGCCTGTACTGCCGGGGTGTCTCTGGGCACTTTAAATGTTGGCAACAGAGACATAATTATCGTCGCGACCAACGAAGGGGGCACGAATAACACAGAACTTTGGCCGCCCGGGTTGGGATATTTCGATCCCGGCAGTAACCCCAACGGGACATGGGCCTATCACGAGATCGACAACACCATTCGCGACGTTCATGAGATCGCGACGGACGTGCTGAACGGAGTACCGTTTATTACGGTCGGTGAGCAGGAACAGACTTCTCTGATGTGCAATGGCGAAGGGTACAACACTCACGGAAGCCTCTACAACGGCTGCCGCGTCGCCATTTTTCCCTGGAACGGCAACGGGTTTAACTCACCGACGATCGCTTCGAATCTTGGCGCTCATAACCAGACGCTCTACCAGCTCAACGGTGTGGAGTATATGGCCGGAGCCAACCACGATGAATACGATGCCACTGACCCCGGCTACAACCTGTGGACATTCAATTTCTCAACCGGCGGCGGAGGGGGTGGTACTCCTCTAGCGGCGGGAACATACAACATTGGTTCCTCTTTCGTAATCGACGGAGGCTTTTTTGACGCCTATTGGGGGTTTCCTCCCGCGGCAGAGGCATACGCGGAAAATGGCAGTCCGGTTGGATCTAACCCCGCGCAGCAGTTCAAGTTTGCAGGCTCAGGAGAGGATTTCACAATTTGCAACGTTCAGGAGGGCGCGTGCCTGACGGACGGGGGAAGCGTAGTGGATATCGGTCAGGGCACGGATACGTGGCTGGCAACGCCTTCGGGCTCGGGCTACACGCTCAAGAACACGCGCACGGGCAATTACATGGGAGCGATACCGAATGTCTCTCGTGGCAATGTTCCCATGTCTTCCACGGCGGTTGCGATACCACTTACCGCTGAAACGGGTGGAGGCGGTGGCACCCCAACCTTCTCGGCGGGAACCTATAACATCGGCGCCTCGTTCGTGATCGATGGAGGATTTTATAGTGCCTATTGGGGATTTCCTCCCCAAGCGGAAGCATACGCCAAGAACGGGAGCCCGATCGGCACGAATCCATCGCAGGAGTTCAAATTTGCTGCCTCCGGAAGTGACTTCACGATTTGCAACGTTCCAGACGGCGCGTGTTTGACCGATGGAGGTAGCGACGTGGATATTGGGCAAGGGACGGATACCTGGCTGATCACAGCGTCGGGTTCGGGCTGGACAGTGAAAAACACACGGACAGGAATGTACATGGGCGCGATACCATCCGTCGCGCGAGGTAACATCCCCATGTCTTCGACCGCCGTAGCCTTGACGGTCAGTGTTCCCTAGCGAGGCGCTTTCGGTATGCGCCTCGCGGCGGATATGTGGTTTTCCAGGAAGCGAGAATCGGCGAGAAAGGCTCACAGATGGAGGACGGGTTGGGCAGCCATCATTCGCCCCTGGTAATAGCTGCGACGACGGATACGTATGCTCTAAACATGGGCCTTGGCCGATACGATCAGGATCTGCACCGGTTCCGAGGATTCGTTTCGCCACCGACGGTTCACGCCAGCGGGAATGACGGCCGAATCACCTGGTACGAGGACGTGATCTGTTTCGCCCAGAGTCAGGATCACTTCACCGTTGTAGAGGAAGGCAAACTCGTCGTTGGTCGAAGGCCGAGGATGCTTTCCGCTCAACCCCCCGGCCCTCATCTTCACCAGAAACGCGTAGAGTTGACTTCCACTGTCCAGCGCCCCGGCAGACTCAATCTCCGCCAGAGACCAATCCAGATTCAGACAGGGACGGGCATCGTGGCGAACGACGCTGCCGCGTGAAGCTTCGGCGTGGTGGAAGAATTGACCCAAGGTCACGCCAAGTGCGGTTGCGATCCGTTCCATGGAAGAGATGGAAGGGGACGCCTGGCTATTTTCTACCTGAGACAAGAAGCTCGCGGAAAAACCCGTCTGTCCGGCCAGTACTTTCAAAGAAATATGACGACTCTCGCGTAAGCGACGCAAGGAGTGCCCGAGGTTTTCTATCATTTTAGTTGATCTGGACCCGCCTCCTGCCCCTTTAGGACTAATCCTACACTAACTGCTTGATTCGCGATCCCCGTTTTTCTCTCCCGAAGTGCGTGCCATCGGCGACCAGGGTGAGGTCCCGTGGGATGGAGAAACTTCGGGTGAGTTACAGGTGCGCGGGCCTTGGATCGCAGGCAGTTACGTTGGCCTCGAACAGCCGGACAAGTGGACGAAAGAAGGATGGTTTCGAACAGGAGACGTGGTCACAATCGATTCGGAAGGGTACGTCAAGATCACGGATCGTCTGAAGGACCTGATCAAGTCGGGCGGGGAGTGGATCAGCTCGGTCGACGTGGAGAATGCGTTGGTTGGACACGCAGCGATCCGAGAGGCAGCTGTCATCGCCGTGCCACACCCGAAATGGCAGGAGCGCCCCCTGGCTCTGGTGGTCCTGAAAGAGAATCTGACCGTGGACCCTTGCGAGTTGCGCTCCTTCCTGCAGCAAACCTTCGCGCCATGGCAAGTGCCCGATGCTTTCGTGGTTGTCGCGGAGCTTCCACATACCTCAACCGGAGAGCTGCTGAAGAGCAAACTGCGGGAGGAGTTCAACGATTGGCAATGGGATACTGATCGCAGCGTCGCTGTGTCCTGACCGCCCCCGACATTCGCTAGAGGGAAGCGCAGGGAGATCCATTCCATGCGCTCAACGACTCATTGAGTGATAACAGCCACACAAATCATTCATCCAGCTTCGGAGACCTCCCAATAGAATTAGTAATCGTAACGCGCATTTCGTCATTCACTTCTGGATGGTCGCCTATCCGGAAGTGTCGCCTATCCGGAAGTTACTGGCTGGTAAACAGACTTTCTGGCTCGGACTGGTGCTTGACCCACACACAGCAGGTACCGCCAGTATGGTGCTCTACAGGATTTCTTTGGATTAGTCCCCATAAACGCCCTAGGGTTCATTGACTTCCAGTGGGGGACTTTCCACATGCCCGTAAAGTCGGCTATACGGCAACTTGCGGAAGACGTAAGATCCATGCGATCAGCTCGATGAGGATTGCCCTGATTTCGATAGTTATTCGCCGTTGAAACTCCATAGCAGCAGACGAGGCGCATCCTTCAATCTGAACGGAATGCGACGCTTTTGATTGAAGTATTGCGTTCGAACGTAGCAGCAGGAAAATTTCGATTGCATGACTTCGTAATCATGCCGGATCATCTTCACCAGCTGATTACATTTCCCAGGGATACAACGGTTAAAGAGCGATGCAACTGGTGAAGGGCAGATTTTCTTTTCGTGTCAGGAAGGAATACGGCTTCCGGGGAGAGGTCTGGCAGCGTGGATTTTCCGAAGTGCGGGTCAGCGATCAAGAGAGCTTTCTGAATTTTCGTAAATATATCCAGCAGAATCCCGTGGAGGCAGGGTTGGCGGAGTCTGCGGAACTATATCCCTACAGTTATACGTATCTGGCGCGAAAGAAGGCTGGCAGGGGCTAAAGCCCTGATCATTTCGAGATCATAGCGGCACGACTAAAGTCGTGCCCTGGTACAAAGCAAAACCCAAAACCGAAGCTCGATCGATCATACCTAAGGCTTACGAAAATGTAGAAACTCCAGCGGACGGCCTGAAGACCGTCCCCTGCAAAGAATTCGGTTTTTCCGCAGCCTCCTAGAGAACCGGGTGCGAATGGGTTGTTCCCATGGGCTGGACCGCTGCATCCAGCGATCGGTCGACTCTCCAGGAAAGGATCAGACCAGATTCAGATATGGCTGCCCAATAATGGACATCCGTTTTCGGAAACGGACGGTGTCGTGTCATAGCAGGGCCCCTTCACAAATGTTGGAACAATCTTTTCACTAGCATAGCTGTTTTCCACTTATGGTCTGAAAGTTGCTCAAACTGCGAGTAGCACCACGTCTATGCGAGTCAAGCAGAGGGGCCGAAAGGAAGCGTCCACATGGAGACTTTACTTCAGGATGTTCGATACGGTTTGCGCATGCTGGTCAAGAAGCCCACGTTTACCGTAGTGGCGGTTTTGACGCTGGCGCTGGGAGTGGGAGCCAACACGGCCATTTTCAGCATCGTGGATGCCGTGTTGCTGCGTTCTCTGCCCTACCGCGACCCTGACCGCCTGGTAAGAATCTTCTTTAACGAGCCCGGCGTAGGATTGCGGGACGTCAGGTTTTCCAAGCCCGAACTGGATGACCTGCAGACGAGAGCGGGTGTATTTGAAGATGTGACCCCGATCTTTGAGGGTACCGAGAATTTGACCGGCGCCAAACAGCCCGAGCGTCTCGAGGCGGTCAATGGCAGTTTTAGCTACTTTTCCATGCTGGGTGTGATCCCGCAAATCGGACGGTTGTTTGGTCCGCAGGACTTCGCGCCTGGTTTCGCTCCCCTGGCCGTGATCAGCGATGGCCTGTGGCGCCGTGCCTATGGCGCCGATCCGAATGTTCTCGGCCGTACCATCCGGATCGACGGTGATCCCACTACAATTATTGGGGTTCTGCCACGCGGATTTCGCCATCCTGGACCGACGACTTCCGGCGACGTGGAAGTGTTTGGCGCCGGCGGATTCAGCGCAGATCCCTTTCCCCCGCCAATACGTGGTAACCGGGTTTTAGTATCTGGAATCGGACGACTTAAGCCTGGCTTGACACTGGAGCAAGCTCAGGCGCGGCTCACTGCCATGGCTGCCCAATTACGCCACGACTTTCCCACCGATTACCCGCCGCAGGCGCAATGGACAATTGAGATTCAACCATTGCAAGAAACTTTGGTAGGCAAGGTTCGGCCCATGCTGCTGGTGTTACTGGGTGCGGTAATCCTGATCGTTTTCATCGTATCGTTGAACATTGCCAATCTCCTCCTGGCGCGCGCTTCGGGGCGACAACAAGAGATGGCGGTGCGGTTAGCGCTGGGGGCGAGCCGCGGCCGCATGGTGCGCCAGATGCTGACCGAGTCCATGCTGCTGTCGCTCATCGGCGGCGCCGCGGGAATCGCAACCGCAGTGGGTACTTTAGGCTTCATCCTGCGCTTTGTGCCATCGAACGTTCCCCGGCTTAACGAAGTACGAATCGACTGGGTGGTGCTGGCGTTCGCTCTGCTGATTTCCATTCTCACCGGCTTAGTGTTTGGACTTGCTCCAGCCCTTCATTCGGCAAAAGTCGCTCTCTCCTCGGCCATTCGTGAAGGCGGTCGAGGGTCCGGCTACAGCACTAAGACCGGCCGATTGCGGGATGTTCTCATCGTCTCTGAACTGGCATTTGCCGTCATACTGATGGTGGGAGCCGGCTTGCTGCTGCGTACGCTGCGGGATCTGTTGCAGGAAAATCCGGGCTTTAATCCAACTCAAGTTGTCACGGCAAATACGTGGCTAGGAGTTCCCAACGATCCGAAGACGGATCCGTATCTCGGTATTCGTGGTAAGGCCACCTTTGATCGTGAGTTGCTGCGGCGCATGAAGGCAATTCCGGGAGTGGAACTCGCCGCAATCACCTCAGCTCTACCGACCACCAATACCAACCCCAGCGCGGTCGGTGGCTTAGAGACTGAAAGCTTAGCGATTGAAGATAGACCGGTCGAGTCCTCGCAGGATCTGCGCGCCGAGAGAATTCGGATAAGCCCCGATTATTTTAAGGTAATGCAGTCGACGCTCCTACGCGGCCGCTCATTCACCGAGGGCGATGAAGACGGCAAACAGCCGGTGGCCATCATTGATGAAAGCACCGCTCGTAAGTATTGGCCAACCCGCGATCCGCTGGGCCGCCGAGTGCGGTTCGTAAAAGACCCTACTAAGCCATGGATAACCGTCGTGGGTATTGTTAAGGATATCAAGAATGACGGTCTCGACATCGATGGCGTTCCCCACATCTACGTTTCGACCTATCAAGACCCCAGCAAGCAAGTGAGCGTGGTGTTGCGGACGTCTCTGCCCGCGGCCCTGCTCGAACCACAGATTCGGCATGAAATCCAGAGCATTGATCCCGGCTTGCCGGTATTTAATGTTTCTTCAATGAACGCCGTCCTTGACCGGTCGCTGGCTTCACGCCGTTTTTCTGCCGACCTGGTGGGCGGATTTGCTGGACTGGCGGTGCTTCTGGCTTCCATTGGAATTTACGGCTTGCTGGCTTATATGGTCGGGCAAAGATCGCGCGAGATTGGTCTCCGCATCGCCTTGGGCGCCCGGCGGGACGACATTCTGAAACTGTTCTTACGCAAGGGTGTCGCGCTTGCTGGTGTGGGAATTGTTGCCGGTGTGGTTGTTTCTGCATCGACTGCTTCCATGATGGCAAGTTTGCTTTATGGCGTTCGCCCGCATGATCCGGCTGTGTTTCTGATCGTGCCTCTGCTTTTGCTTGCCGTTGCCGTTCTAGCCAGCTACATCCCAGCCTGGCGCGCGACGAAAGTGGACCCAATGATTGCCCTGAGAGACGCATAGCGATAGCATCCTGTATGACGCTGTGCTCCATCCCTGGCCCTATGCTGGCATGGAGAGGATCTGCGATGTCTGGATCACCGACACCGCCGGCCACGACGGGACCTGGGGCTTGACAGGGCCGCAGATCCGGCAATTACGCCAGACACATGCGGTCGAAGATGTAGTCGTCGCGAACTACACCAATCAGACTCTCACGGGCAGCGACGTCCCCGACGACGCCATTGTGGTCGAAATGACGGGAACCCACTTCCAGTTTCTGGGCATGCGTCCGCTGCTGGGCAGATACTTCAATCCCGCCGATGCACCCGATGGAAAAGATCCGCAGCCCGTTGCCGTGCTGGGTTACAAGTTCTGGCAACGGCACTATCGCGGCGATCCTTCTGTCGTTGGCAAAACCATCCAGCTCAACCATAAGACCTATACGATCCTCGGCGTAATGCCGGTGCGCTTTACCTGGAGGGATGGAGAGGTTTATGTCCCGCTGAAGATGGCGTCGGATCAGCTCCATCGGTACAGTCCGGGGATCAAGTTGAAGCCCGGTGTTACGATGGACGCCGCCGCGGCCGAGTTCCGGCCTCTCTACGAGGAGTTCGACAAGCAGACGCCAAACGTCTTCCCGAAGCAATACAAGCTCAGCGTGCGCGGGCTGGCGGATACTTACACCCGTGACCTCAAGAAGACCATGTACCTGCTGTTTGGGGCGGTGGCGCTATTGCTGGCGATCGGCTGCGGAAATGTCTCGATCTTGCTGCTGGCACGGGGCACGGCGCGGCAGCACGAGTTTGCGGTGCGCTCGGCAGTGGGAGCGAGCAGCATGCGCATTGTGCGCCAGCTTCTGACGGAGTCGCTGCTGTTATCCCTGGCCGGAGCCGGTCTGGGAGTTCTTGTCGCGTATCAGGCGATCGCGTTCCTCGTCCCACGGTTGCCCGATCACTCCTATCCCTACGAAGCTGACTTTCATGTCAACCTGCCGGTTCTCTGTTTCAGCGTGGCCTTGGCAGTATTGAGCGGAATCGTGTTTGGCCTCTTTCCCGCATTGCAATCGGCGCAGCCGCAGATCAGCGAGGTGATGCAGGCGGGCACGCGACGCCTCACCGGCAGCGTGAAAGGCAGACGCTTATACACGGCGTTGATTGCCGGCCAGATTGCGTTGACTCTGCTATTGATGACCGCGGCGGGAGCCGCTATTCAAGGATTCATTCGGATGCTTCATGTCCCGCTTGGATACCAGCCGCACCACGTGATGTCGGTGGTGATTCCCATTCGCGAAGACGCGCACACCACCTGGGCGGATCGAGCCCGCTTCTTCACCGAACTGCGTGACAAGATCGCGGGAGTGGCTGGAGTACTTTCCGCGGGGATATCGACGAATGCCACTCCACCCGACAGCGGCTGGCGCCAACCTGTCGAAATTCTGGGCAAGCCGGCTTCGCAGAATCAGGAGGCTGCAGTAGAATTCGTCGGCCCCGAATACTTCGCCGCCCTGCAAATCCCGTTCCTCAGCGGCCGCCTATGGGATCAAAGCGAAATCGCGCGCGGGGCCACGCTGGTCCTGGTGAACCAATCCTTCGTGCGTCACTACCTTTCCGGCGGAGACGCTGTGGGTCATGCGGTGCGGATGCCGCGATTCGCCACTCTTCCTCCGGCAGCACTAGCAGCCAATGGAGTCGGGGGATGGTTGCAGATCATTGGTCGTCGCAGGCGACTCACTGAATGCCGGGATGGACAAACCGGTGGAACCGGCCGTCTACGCGCCCTACACACTCTTGACTTTTCCGCTCACGCAGGTTCTAGTCCGCACCCAGGGCGAGCCGCTCGCCACGCTACATAGCATCAAGCAGCAGTCGGCTCCATCGATGCTGACCAGGGGATCGCCGGCGATACACGCGATCTCGAAGGCTGGATCCAGCGAGAACCTGAGTACGCCCGGGGGCGGCTCGTTTCCATACTCTTTGGCGCGTTCTCTGTTCTAGCGCTGGTCCTCGCGGCGGTGGGCCTGTACAGCGTTGTTTCGTATACGGTGCTGCAGCGCACGAGTGAACTGGGGGTTCGCATTGCTCTCGGGGCTCAACGGCGGGATGTGCTTAGGATCGTGGGAGTATCGGCGGGCACCAGCGTGGGTCTGGGAATTGTTTTGGGGCTTGCACTCAGTTTCGGTCTTGATCAGATGATTGCGCAGTGGATCGAGAATGGGGCCCGCGATCCGTTGGTAGTTCTGGGGGTTTCGGCACTTCTCCTCGCCGTCGCGGGGGTTGCGTCTCTGGTACCCGTGCGAAGGGCGCTTGCCATCAATCCCATCGAGGCTTTGCGCTCGGAATGAGAGTCCGCCCGTGACCCGTCTCAACGCAGGCGTGTTCACGCTCTGACCGTGGTCTGGCCGGCATGCAGGGTTAGTCCTCGAAACGAGGATTTCGGTCACTTACTCAACTCGAGAATCTCCCACCGTTTAATTAACGCCGCTTCGGGACGAGTTCAGAGGTAGTTCTATCTGAAGGCGGCTGAACTGATGGAACAGTTGTTGCACTGTTGACGGCGCATCGTTTTTAGAGTTGCCTTGGCCTCAGTCTCTCTGTGTGCGGCTTCCGCATTTGCGCCTGTGGCGCGCAGAAGACGGGCGTAGGTAAGTTCCGTCTCGGCGTAAATGGCGGTGTTCCGGCCCACAGTCTGTGCCACCAGCAGGAGTGCTGCGGTGATGTCGCTTTTGGCTTTGCTGTAGTCACCGAGTTCTCGAAAGGCATCTGCTCGCAAGGTATATTGCTGGGCGAGGTAGCACTTCGGACCGCGAGCACGGATCCAGAAGTCAACGGATTGCCCGTAGTCGAGAACCGCCGCAGCGAAGTCTCGATCTCTGGCTGCCAGAACACCCTTGGTGCTATACATCTCCGCGCGATCGCTGTCGCTTAGACCCTTCGCACCCTCCGCTTCTCCGAACGCGTCCGCCAGGAAGCCCCGGGCTGCATGGGTATTGTTTCGATCGAGTGCAAGGATCGCGAGATTCGTTGCGACTTCTGCCAGACCCGCCTGGTCGTCGGATTTCGTATACATTTCTTTGGCCTTTCGTAAAGCAGTCTCGGCGGCATGGAACTGGCCCATATAAAGCTCCAGTGAACCTAGATTGTTGAGTGCAGAGGCGTACATCGAACCAGCATCCGGAACCGTTCGTAACAACTCAATCGCGGCTTCATAGGAGCGCCGGCCCGCATCATAATTGCCCAACGCCTCATAGGCCGGGCCCAAAATATTCCATGCTCTTCCGCGACTGAAATCGTCAAGTGCCCGGGGCTCGCTATGGACCAGCGGTTCGAGGATTTGAATCACTTGAGCGAATTCTCCCTGATCGCTCAATTTCTGTGCCTGGAGCAGCTGCGCTTGTTCAGCTGTTCCTGCGGGGGCCGGTACGGTTAGAAAGGCCAGGACACCCAAAGCTATGCAGAACCCACGCAGTTTGACAGCCACAGACGGAACGACGGTGGCGTATAAGTCGATGAGATAACGAATGCCAAACGATAGAGTTGCCCTGCCCGAGGTTCCTGGACCGGTCACCGCATAGAGTGGTAGCCGCGCCAATGCAATCTCGGAACGCAAGCTCTTCCGGGTCTTCTCCGCCGCAATCGTTTTCATAGGATCCTCCATTACAGTTAGGCGCAGAATGGGGGAGGAACCTATCACCCGCCCGGTTGTAATTTTGAAGAATTCGCGGCAGCGTATAATCCGCGCATAAGCCATGCAGAGGGCGGCGCAACCCCGTGACCGGCTGTGGACGACATAAGCACACTTCTCCGCGCCTGGCGGGACGGTGACCAGACGGCGCTCGAAAAGTTGGCCCCAGCCGTTTACGGCGAACTCCACCGTCTGGCGGGTCGATACATGAAACGGGAACGCCCTGGCCACAGCCTGCAGACGACAGCTTTGGTGAATGAAGCCTACCTGCGCCTGGTGGACTACAAGCGCATGCAGTGGCACGATCGAGCCCACTTTTTCGCGGTATCGTCACAGTTGATGCGACGTATTCTGGTAGAGCATGCGCGCCGCCACAACCTGAAGCGCGGGGGTGGCTCGCAGCGCGTCTCCTTGGAAGGGGTGGCCCTGGTCGGCCGCGAGGCGGCTACGGATCTCGTCGCGCTGGATGATGCCATGAACGCGCTGGCGCGGCTCGACCCCCGCAAAGTGCAGGTCGTCGAGATGCGCTTCTTTGGCGGACTGAGTGTGGAAGAAACGGCAGCAGTGCTGAAAGTATCGTCCGTCACGGTGATGCGCGACTGGAGCACCGCCAAGGCCTGGCTCTATCGTGAATTAACTCGGGGGAAACGCGATGGATCCCAAACGATGGAAACAAGTCGATAACCTTCTGCAATCAATGCTGGGGCTTCCACCCGAGGAGCGTGACGCGTTGCTCTTCCGTGCATGCCGGGATGACAAAGAGCTGGAGAGCGAAGTCCGGTCCCTCTTCACCTCGCATCAGCGGGCGGGACAGTTCCTGGACGGTCTGGCAATCGAAGATGCCGCGCGAGCCTTCGTGGACAACCATCGCGATCAGACTTGCGAAGATAGCAAGCTGCGAACGCGGGTGGACACACTCGATGCGAATCACGACACAGCCAGGCTGGTCACCCGCGGCTCCCTGGTGGACCGGGAATTTGCGTCGTATCGCATCCTATCGCTGCTGGGGGCGGGTGGAATGGGGGAGGTTTATCGCGCATACGATAGCAAGCTCGGTCGTGACGTCGCCATCAAGACCCTTCCCTATCAATTCGCGCGAGATCCGGAACGGTTGGCGCGGTTCCGCCGCGAAGCACGCACGCTCGCTTCGCTGAATCATCCCAACATCGCCGCGATCTATGGCCTTGAGGAGTGCGGGGAAGTCGATTGCCTGGTGCTCGAGCTGGTGGAGGGGGAGACGTTGCACGGACCACTCCTCCTTGGCGCCGCACTCGATCGCGCCTGCCAGTTGGCAGAAGCGCTCAAGGCGGCGCACGAGCACGGAATCATTCATCGCGACTTGAAGCCTGCCAACGTCAAGGTCACTCCACAAGGCAGGGTAAAGGTATTGGATTTCGGCCTGGCCAAGGCGATCTGGGGAACCGAGGACAGTCCCGTCATTTCGCCTGGTGCAACGGTAGCCGGTTCGGTGACAATAGCCGGACGCATCGTCGGTACACCGGGCTACATGAGCCCGGAACAGGCGCGCGGCGAGCAGGTCGATCAGCGAACCGACATCTGGGGATTTGGATGCCTGCTGTATGAGTTGCTCACCGGCAAGTGTGTGCTTGCGGGCAAACCGGGATCTGGGGTCATGGAGGTGTTCGAAGGCGAGCCGGACTGGCATGCTTTGCCTCGGCGGACTCCCGCGAAAATCCGCGAGCTGTTGCGGCATTGTCTGCAAAAGGATGTCAACCGCCGGCTGTCCCACATCGGTGAGGCAGCAAAAACGATCGCGGAAGCACAGCGTGGATGGAATCAGTGGAAAACAGTCGCGGTTGCGGTTACCGGGTCGGCCGTACTTGGCGTTGGCGCAGCTCTCTGGTTGCGTGGCCCAACGGGTCCGCCGGACCATTCAAACTGGGTTCAGCTCACGAAGTTTCCCGATCCAGTGAACCAACCGGCGCTATCGCGAGATGGCCGGCTGCTCGCGTTTGTGCGTGGTCCGGGCACTGGCATTGCGCCTGGCCAGGTTTACGTAAAAAGATTGCCGGATGGTGAGCCCCTGCAACTCACCCACGACGATCTTTTGAAGTCCGATCCCGCCTTTTCACCCGATGGCCGCAGGATCGCGTACACCGGCGTCGACGCGCAGTTTAACTTTAATACCTGGGTCGTTTCCGCGGCTGGTGGGGAGGCGCAGTTATGGCTGCGTTATGCATTCGGCCTAACCTGGGCCGGCCCTCGGCAGATATTGTTCTCAGAAAGGAAGGTTTTGCCCTGGGGCATTGTGGCCGCAGGAGAAGACCGAACCAGTGAGCGCAATGTCTACTTTCCCCAAAATGAACGTGGGATGGTGGCCCGCTCCCAGATGTCGCCTGATGGGAAATGGGTGCTGCTGGCTGAATTCTCCGCCTACGGCAATTGGGACCAGTGCCGTCTGGTTCCTGCGGATGGCAGTTCACCCGGTCGGCAAGTGGGGCCACCGGGTGCTCCGTGCAGCTTCGTAGCCTGGTCTCCCGATGGCGAATGGATGTACTTCACATCTAAGGCGGGAGGACTCAACCACATCTGGCGGCAGCGTTTTCCCGATGGCCGGCCCCAGCAGTTTACTTTTGGGGTCACGGAGGAGGAGGGCATCGCGATGGCCCCCGATGGGCGATCGCTGGTGACGGCCGTGGCCTTGGAAACATCCACTTTGTGGATCCATGACGCTCGCGGTGAGCGCCAGATTTCGGTGCTGGAAGGCAACGCAGCCGACCCCCGGTTCGCGCCGGACGGCAAGTCACTTTATTATCGCGTGGTGAAAGCCATTCAAAGATGTTGCGAGATCAGAGATCCGGGGGAACTTTGGGTCACGGATCTGGCTTCGGGACATTCCCAGCGCATCGCGCCGGAACTTCAGCCCCTTGAATACAACATATCCCACGACGGGCAGAGTGTCGCGATGGTTGTTCCAGATACTGAAGGCAAGCTACGGCTTTGGCTCGCGCCGGTGAACCGGAGTTCGGCGCCCCGGCAGCTCCCAAACATCGAGGGCCAGAATCCGGTATTTGCTGCAGACGGGGAAATATTCTTCCGCCGCTTGGAGGGATCCTCGGCATTCGCCTATCGGGTCCGGCCGGACGGGACAGGACTGAGAAAAGCCCTGGAGCAGCCGGTATTCTATCTCGACTCGATCTCGCCGGATGGACGGTGGGTTGAGATATGGGGGCCGGTTTCGAGCAATGCCTGGGCTGCCTGGCTGGTCCCGCTCAGCGGGGGGCGTCCCGTTTTCGTCGGCGGCACCATGCTGTGGTGGTCAGGCAGTGGAGACTCTTTGTGGATTTTCAGGGGAGCGGTTGCCGATGGCCGAACCTACATTGTTCCACTGCCGCGTGGCGTGGTTCTGCCGCGAATCCCGGAGGGTGGATTCCATTCCGAAGAAGAAGTAGCCGCACTGCCGGGAGCGCGCAGGCTCGACACCGAGGGCGCGCCTGGTCCGACGCTCGGCCTTTATGCCTTCGCGCGGAACACGATCCAGCGAAACCTGTACCGTATCTCTATTCCGTGAAGTCCCGTGGCCTGCCGCTCGTTGTCGCCGAATAGTACCTGGATTGAATAGAACGCCATCACTGTTGTGACTGTTCGTAATCGATCCGGCCGTGCGCCGATTTCGTTATTTCATCAGGGCGCGCATTCTTGGCGCTGTACTCTCGGATTCTCCCGCTCTTTTATGCTGTGAAGTTCCCGCAAAACGTTAGGACCATCTGGATGGCTCGATGAAAAATGCGAGGTCGGCTTAGGACCGGAGGCGGCGACTGGCTACTGCTTCGTCCCAACGGCGTCGGCTTGCTTGACGTTCGCGCAACTATGGAGTTGGACGCCGGGGCTCTGATTTTTACGACGTATGGCGGTGTCGTGGATTTGGGACCAGAGGGCTATAACCTCTTTTTGAAGGGAATCCTGCCGCCGCGCCCGGACCTGCGAATCGTTCCAAGGTATTACACGGGCCATCCGGAATATCTGTGGCTCAACCGCTTGCAATGTGTCGGTGTTGGCCTGTTTGATGTCGCGCAGTCGAGGGTGAGCTACGACATCTGCGCCATGCGATAGAGCATGCGGGCAAAAATAACAGCTACATCTCGTCTTCCCAACGTTTTTGATTCCTTAGGTTGGCGTAATATCGCCGAGTCACTCATCAACAATAGATAACAAAGCACTTGCCCTTAGTCCCCTATTGCGGACAGGGGGGCCGTTCGGCACTGCGCCGAGCTTCCAAGAAACGTTAGGGATTATAGGTAAGTTGCTCGTGACTGACTCCTCCAGCTGGGCAAGTCACCGAAAACCTAAGACTTTGCAGGCATTCGGGTCATGGCGCGTTCGCTGGCGAGGAGTCCGAACCTGGGTCTATCCCCGATGTTGCAGCGTCTATCGAGCATGTGGCGGGGGATCAGCCATGAAACAGTTGATGCCGTTCGTCGTTGCGCTCCTTAGTCTAACGGGAGCAGCGCTGCGCGCTCAGAATATTTCGGCGAGCACGCCGCTGAAGTTCCTTGCGGGTCGGCGCGGTTTGGCATTGGCTGGCCGGGCCCATCGAGGCGTTGCGCTCGGAATGAGAGTTAACTAAAGGTAATTGTCCTTGGGAGAAGTCACCTCCTGGTATCTGGGGGGGTAGCTGAGCCGCCGCGTTCCAAAAGAGGGTTCCGAATCTTAAAAACGAATCAGCAAGAGCCGGATTACTCGTGGTTTATGGAGTCCCTGGTCAGGAGCTGGTCGACCGTCAGTTGGCCAACGCTTAGTTTTTCTATGCGGTCGCCGTGAACTGCGACCTTGCGAAGCGCCAGAGCGCCGATAGCCAAGGCGCCAATAGCAAAAGCGCCCATCGCGGCAGCGCCAATGGCCAGACCTGCGGCGGCGATGCCGGCGGTCACCGCGACAGACCGGGTCAGCTTGTTCTGGATATCCATGGAAACCTCCGGGCGGCGGAAAACGGTGCGCTTGCCGTTATGTTTTCCGGTTCCTTTCAAGTCTTCGTGTAAACCGATGCTACACGTGAATCGGTCCGGGATTCTGCCAACCACAGTCAAGAATCGCTTGTCCCACGATCTTGCCGGCCTTCGGAGCATCTTCTGCCCCCAACCGAACCGGCATTCAGGCGAACGACGTCGTTTTGGCCGGGGGCAATGAAGAACGGTTCACCATCGGCGATACGAACGCCGGCAGCTGCGCTTCGCTCCTGAATATGTTTGGAATCGACCCCGGGGGGCAGCCGCACCCACACGTTGACACCGTCAGAACCAGACCAGCAGCCACCCCCAAGTGGGGCTACGATTTCATTCAAGGCGGCGCATGCGTTTTGCCGACGGTCGCGGTAAGCATCGCGCGTTTTCTTCAAGGCGAGGTTTAGTTCGCCTGTTTGTAGTGTCTTTGCGAGAACACGCTGAAGCAAACGTGAACTCCCAACCATTATGTCTTTTAAAACCCGGGATTAATCGGGAATGTGCCGGACGCACGACGCAAGTTAATATGGCGCATAGTTCAAGACTGGATATCTCTCGTGGAGGAGCCGCACATGCAAGTAACTCTTTTCTGGCGTCGGAAGTGGGGTGCGTTTCCGCTGCTGGCACTGTTTGCGCTGGCGCTCTACGCGCAGAATCAGGAACAGACGATCCGCGGAGGGAATGGGGTCTCGCTGCCTCCACCTCCGCCAACCCCGGCCCACTCGGTCAAGGATGAATATCAGGGAATGCAGATCGAGGATCCCTACCGTTGGCTCGAGGACGCGAAGGGTCCGGAGACGCGGGCCTGGATCGATGAGCAAAACAAGTACACGCAGCAATATCTCAACCAGCTGAAAAATCGCCCGGAAATCATTCATCAGCTCACCGAGCTGGAGCGTGTCGAGGAGTACTCCTCTCCCGCGCTGCGCGGCGACAGGTACTTCTTCGAGAAGCGCCTGGCCAGCGAGAGCCAGGCGTCGATCTACGTGCGCGAGGGCTGGAAGGGCACGGACAGCCGCCTGATTGACGCGACCAGGCTGAGCACCGACCAGAATACTTCCGTTTTTATTGAAGATATTGCCAGGAACGGCAGCCTGCTGGTTTACGGCGTGCGCCAGGGCGGCGCCGACGAGGAATCCGTGCATGTAATCAATGTTCAGGAGAGTAAGGACCTACCGGATGTATTGCCATCCGCCCGCTATATGGGCGTGAGTCTGGGCCCCGAAGAAAAAGGAATCTACTACTCCGTTTTCACGCACCAAGGCACCAATGTTTATTTTCACCGCTTCGGCACCGCCGTCCAGAGTGACAGCAAGATCTTTGGCGGGGAATATCATGGCGAGAAATTGGGCGAGATTGATACGGTCCGAGCCTGGGTGAGCGATAGCGGTCGCTATTTGCTGCTCGACATCGGTCATGGTGTTCCGCCCACACGGGACGACATCCTGGTAGAGGACCTGCGCCGGCCCGGGAGCGATTTTCTTCCGCTGGTGTACGGCATCGAGGCACAGACGCGGGCCCTGAATATCGGCGACCGCTTCCTTCTGGAAACGAATTACCAGGCGGCCAACAAACGCATTGTGGAGGCTACGCCAGGCGGCAAGCCCGAGGAATGGAAAACAGTTATCCCCGAGGGCAAGGATGTCATCAACGGATCGAGCATTGTGGGCGGCAAGCTCTTCGTCACCCGCTTGCACGACGTCAAGACCGAGACGACTATCTACAGTCTGGACGGCAGAGCAACGGGCAAGATCGACTATCCTGGGATCGGATCGAGCACGGGAGTGCATGGGCTCCCCACCCAGAACGAGGGCTTTTACAGCTTCGAATCCTCCATTCAGCCGCCAACCATTTTTCGCTACGACGTCAGGAGCGGAAAATCGGAAGTCTTCGCCATGCCCAGGGTTCCCTTCGATTCCCCGCAGTATGAAGTAACGCAGGTCTTCTACACCTCGAAGGACGGCACGCGGGTCCCGATGTTCATCGCCGGCAAGAAAGGCCTGGAGCGCAACGGCCAGGCACAGCTTCTGATGACCGGCTATGGCGGCTTCGATGTCCCGATGCTGCCCGAGTGGAACCCCGAATACGCCTGGTGGATGGAGCAAGGCGGGTTCTTCGCGCTCCCCAACCTGCGCGGAGGAGATGAGTATGGCGAGCCGTGGCACAAGGCGGCGATGTTCGAGCACAAGCAAAATGTCTTCGACGACTTCTTCGCGGCTGCCGAGTACCTCATCGCCAACCACTACACCGTACCGGAGCGCTTCGCCCTCCGTGGGCGCTCGAACGGCGGACTGCTGATGGGCGCGGCCATCACCCAGCGGCCCGATCTGTTTGGTGCCATCTGGTGTGGGTATCCCCTGCTCGATATGCTGCGCTATCAGAAGTTTGAATTAGGCCCGCTTTGGATCACTGAGTACGGAAGTGCGCAGAACGCAAAGGATCTCAGCTACCTCGCCAAATACTCTCCGTACCAGAACGTGAAGCCGGGCGAGAAGTATCCTGCGATTATGTTCTTCACTGGAGACAGCGATACCCGCGTCGATCCTCTGCACGCGCGCAAGATGACCGCCCGCATGCAGGCCGCCGGTGGCGGAAACCGTCCCATCCTGCTGCACTACTCCCTCAAGGGCGGGCACAGCGCAGGGGTGTCGCTCACACAGCTTGTGACTGACCAGGCGGACGAACTGGCCTTCCTGTGGAACGAGACCAGCGGAAAATAGGCCGGTGCGCTTATCCTGGCCGACACCTGACCGGAGAAGATTGGCCAAGGGCTGATGTTCATTTCCTTAACGTCGAGCCGCAGACGCGCGAGGCCGCGATCGCCTCGGGATTATCGGTAAATTGCTGACCGACCCTCCGGCTGGGGAATTTACCGGAAAGCTGACTTGATAAGAGCGGCGACAACACAAACTCCATAACCGTCCCGAACCGCTCATTGACCCCTCAGACTGTGGGCGCCAGCTGATTCCGCGCTTGTCGTTATGTTTCCAATTCCTTTCAACCCTTCGTGCAAAGCGACGCTATACGTGAATCGGCCCGGGATTCTGCCAACCACAGTCAAGAATCGCTTGTCCCACGATCTTGCCGGCCTTCGCCGCATCTTCTGCCCCAACCGAACCGGCATTCAGCCGAACGACGTCGTTTTGGCCGGGGGCAATGAAGAACGGTTCACCATCGGCGATACGAACGCCGGCAGCTGCGCTTCGCTCCTGAATATGTTTGGAATCGACCCCGGGGGGCAGCCGCACCCACACGTTGACACCGTCAGAACCGGACCAGCAGCCACCCCCAAGTGGGGCTACGATTTCATTCAAGGCGGCGCATGCGTTTTGCCGACGGTCGCGGTAAGCATCGCGCGCTTTCTTCAAGGCGAGGTTTAGTTCGTCTGTTTGTAGTGTCTTTGCGAGAACACGCTGAAGCAAACGTGAACTCCAGCCGTCGGCGAAGGTTTTGGCTTCCGACAGCGGTTCCCGTATCAAGGGGCGGGCTACGGCCGCTGCCATTCTCAGGTCCGGAGCTACTGATTTCGAAAACGAACGCACATGCAACACTCGATTCTCTAACTCGGGAATAGAAAGCAAAGTGCCCGGCTTTGTGGCGGCAATCCCTGCGACCTGGTCGTCTTCCACCACGATTGCGTCAGGATGCGCCTTCAGTACGTCGGAAAGCTCCAATAAACGATCTCTCGACCACGAAGCGCCGGTTGGATTGTGGGCTCGCGGCGTCAATATCACTAGTCTTGCACCATCACGCAAGGCCGCATCGAGCGAAGCCGGCACTGCGCCAAAGTGGTCCACGGCGATGCCCACCAGCCGCCCACCGGCACGCTCTAAAGTGTCCATCAGGGTTGGATAACCAGGCTCCTCGACCGCGACCGACAACATGGATTTTTCCGATTTCACCCTTACGACTTCGTAGATGAGAGCGAAAAACTGCTGTGCCGAACTACCGATAATCAGATCCTGAGTACGTGCCGGAATGAGGTCGCCCTCCAATATCGGAACCAGGAGATCGGCCAAAGGCTGGATGGGTTCGGTACCGGCGTACTGCAGGTCTGCTGATGTGACTTCCTGAATGCAATTTGCCCAGGCTCGACGAATAACTTCCAGTGGCAGCAGCTTGGCATCAGGGCGCCCGGTGCTACATTCCATCGCGCCTGGGTAGGAAGCGCGGAGCCGGGAGCTTGCACGCATTAAGGCATTCCGCCGCCAAGGGTTTCGAGTTCCCCTAAGCTTGGGTAGCGGTGGTGGGTTGACGGCGCTGCCCGGATGTGACGAATTCCCGTTTACATTCTGCCAATCTGAAACAACGAAAGTGCCGCGGCCCACTTCGGCACGAACGAATTTGCGACTCCCCAAGAGGTCGAAGGCGGAGCTGATTGTTGTAGCGCTCACGCTCATAAGGCCCGAGAGCCTGCGCACAGTAGGCAGCCGGTCTCCCGGACTGAACTCGCCCGCCCGTATCGCACGTTCAAAGAAGGCAGCCAGCTGTTCATAGCGGGGCGGTCCAAACTCCTCAAAGGCGAACTGCCCCAGCTTTTCGATCGGGCTCGACATTCGCCAATTGTACCGGCATTGTTATCGTGATTGAAGGCCAATTTTTGTTCTTGACACCGGAACATGAGGGCGAGTAGTTTGCCATTGAATTGTTTTGTAGGCTAATTGTGTTGATGACAATGTAGCCCGACAATTTCTTGTTATGACAGCCTCTTACTCCATTCTGGTCGTGGGAACTCTGGACACCAAGGGTAACGAGGTCCGCTTCTTGCGGGACCGCCTGGCGGCCGCCGGATTGACCACAACCGTCGTTGACATCGGAGTTCTGGGACCTCCCGCTTTTCAGCCGGATGTACCCCGCGAGGAAATAGCGCGGGCCGGGGGCGAAAGTATCACGGAGCTGGCCGCCGCCGAGGATCGTGGTCGCGCGACTGCCGCCATGCACAGAGGATTAACGGCATGGGTACGTGGGCGCCGGGAGCGAGGGCTTGCAGAGGGAATGATGGCTATCGGAGGCTCGGCGGGAACCGCGATTGCCACAGCGGGCATGCGCGAGCTTCCGATCGGTGCACCGAAGTTGATGGTTTCAACCATGGCGTCTGGCGACGTGCGTCCCTACGTCGGGACGTCTGATCTTTGCATGATGTATTCGGTGGCCGATTTCACCGGCCTGAATAGTCTGACGTCCACCATTCTCGCGAATGCAGCAGATGCGATGGCCGGGATGTGCGGACGTCGAGCGTCTTTGCCGGAAGTGTCCGGCCGAACGCTGTTGGCAGCGACCATGTTTGGAAACACGACCCCTTGTGTGAACCGCGTTAAGGAACTGCTGGAAGGTCGCGGCTATGAGCTGCTGGTCTTCCACGCCACCGGAACCGGAGGCCAGGCGATGGAACGTTTGGTCGTCGAGGGTTTCGTGAAAGGCGTTTTAGATATCACGACGACGGAACTTGCTGATGAGCTCGTAGGAGGTGTGCTCACCGCCGGACCGCACCGGCTGGAGGCTGCGGGAAGAAAAGGCGTGCCCCAGATCGTTTCCGTCGGATGCCTCGATATGGTCAATTTCGGCGCACCTGAAACAGTTCCGCCCAACTTTGCCGGCCGGCTCTTCTATCAGCACAACCCCGCGGTTACGCTCATGCGCACCACACCCCAGGAGAACCGCGAACTCGGCGAGATGTTGGCCCGGAAGTTAAATGAGGCGAAGGGTCCTGTTGTTTTACTACTGCCGCTTCAGGGTATCTCCGGCATTGATCGAATTGGCAAGCCCTTCTTTGACCCGGTTGCCGACAAGAGCTTGTTCGATGCTCTCCGCGCCAATGCCGGACCGAACATAAGGCTGCTGGAACTGGACCGGCACATCAACGACCCGGAGTTTGCTGCAGCCATCGCGGACGAATTTTTGAAATGCGCCGGGCCGTCATCAGGACTGAGTGCCGGCGCTTCCGCGATGCCAGGGAGCGGGGCATGAGGTACTTCGGCGGGTATTCCTCAAAGAGGACTTAGCGTAATGGGCAATAGAAGAACCGAGCTGACTCGAAAAGACTACCTCGAACGGCTGCACGCGACCGTAGCGGCTGGGACATCGATCGTCGGGGCGGGCGCGGGCACTGGAATTTCAGCCAAGTGCGCCGAGGCAGGAGGCGCGGACCTCATCATCATTTACAACTCCGGCCGCTACCGGATGGCAGGACACGGGTCGCTGGCGGGTCTTCTCGCTTACGGCGATGCCAACGCCATCGTCGTCAGCATGGCGTGCGAAGTTCTACCGGTGGTGAAGAACATTCCTGTGCTGGCCGGCGTAAACGGAACCGACCCTTTCCGGAGTATGCCGAGGTTTCTCAAAAAGCTGAAGCAGATGGGATTCGCGGGAGTACAAAACTTCCCGACCGTCGGCCTGATTGATGGAAACTTCCGCCAGTCTCTGGAGGAGACCGGAATGGGGTTCGGGCTTGAGGTGGAGATGATTGCTGCCGCTCACGAACTGAATCTGCTGACTAGCCCATATGTCTTCGACGAAGAGCAGGCGCGCAGCATGGTCAGCGCGGGCGCGGATATTGTCGTCGCGCACATGGGATTGACGACGAACGGCACAATCGGAGCCCAAACGGCGATGAGTCTGGACGAGGCTGTCTCTCGAGTTCAATCGATTTGTGATGCCGCGAAGTCGGTCCGTTCGGATGTGATCGTGCTTTGCCACGGCGGCCCGATCGCGGAACCGAACGACGTAGAGCGTGTGCTCGATCAAACGCATGCTGTTGCCGGTTTCTTCGGCGCATCCAGCGTAGAACGGCTGCCGACGGAGCAGGCAATCACGGCGCAAGTTCGGGAGTTTAAGGCTACCGCTCGCAGGAACATAACTGGGATCGGCGCCAGAACTTAGTGCGGACAGGTTTATCGCACAAACCTGAGCTGTTGTTACTGGTGTGAAGAAACCTATATGCGTGCGGTTTCGAAGTGTTTCTCCCTCCAACCATCTAACCGACGAGGTTATAGTATGAAGCTTCTCTACCGAGTTACATTTCTTACTGAGGTTGCGTTGATCCTATCGCTGTGTTCGAGCTCCGCGCCATTGTTTGCGCAGGCATCAACGGGGGCGGTGGCCCAGATCACCGGGTCTGTTTCCGATTCCACGGGGGCGGTCGTTCCTGATGCCCAGGTGACAGCCACCCAGACAGAGACCGGCTTTACACGGACGGCTGTCACCGGGGTAGACGGAACATACGTCCTTCCCAATTTGATCGTTGGACCTTATCAACTCCAGGTTGTTCGCTCGGGGTTCAAAACGTACGTCCAGAAGGGGATTGTCCTCGAGGTAAATGACAATGCTACGGTTGCCGTCGAGCTCCAAATCGGCGCAACCACTGAGAGCATCGCTGTCAATGCAAATGCCTCGATGGTAACTACGGAGTCGTCATCCGTTTCCTCGGTCATCGAAAATAGGCGTGTGGTGGATCTGCCACTGAATGGACGGGACCTGTCGCAATTAGTTCTGCTCTCTGGGGCGGCCGTGCAGACGAATTACGGCGATTCCATCAGCAGCAAGAACTATCCGACCTCCCATACCATCCAAGTGGCAGGGGGTGAAGCCGCTGGAACAGGCTATATGGTGGACGGCGGCGGCGCGTATAACGATCTCTACGGGGGCTCTAATCTGCCATTGCCTTTCCCGGATGCGGTGCAGGAGTTTAGCGTTCAAACCAGTATGATTCCTGCGCAGTACGGTGGATTCCCGGGGGGCGCCGTCAATATTGTCACCATGTCGGGGACCAATAACTTCCATGGAGTTCTTTTCGAATTTATACGCAACTATGCGGTGAACGCCGCAAACTACTTTGCAACCACGGTCGATTCGCTGAAGCGCAACCAATTTGGCGGCACGATCGGCGGACCGATCGTAAAGAACAAGCTTTTCTTTTTTGGCGGATATCAGGGGACGATCACGCGCACCGCTCCACCTACCAGCACCTTTTTTGTCCCTACGGCAGCCGCCCTCAACGGGGATTTCAGTACGCTCGAGTCATCCACGTGCACCAGCAAACCAATCACGCTGACCAACCCGTCCGGTGGGACGTTTCCAGGAAACCAAATTGACCCTGCTTTGTTCAATTCCTCGGCGTTACTAATGGTACAGAAATATATCCCTGCTACCAGTGATCCGTGCGGAAAGCTCCTGATCGGAATTCCAAACCCGAGTAATGAAAACCAGTATATTGGAAGGGTTGACTGGACTACCGGCGCACGAAATACGGTATTTGGCCGATACTTCAATACGCACTACAGCAATCCACCTTTCTTCAACGGAAGCAATCTCCTTCAGACCACCCGGGCTGGAATTGACATGATGGTCCAGGCGGTGACTGCGGGCGATACCTTCACTCTTACCCCAAAAATGATTAACAGTTTGCACTTGACCTGGACACGGGAGCCACTTACTCGGGGACCAGCCGCAAACCTGCCTTCGGCCTCCAGCCTCGGACTTGCTATTGCCCCGTCTCCAGGGAATACTCCGGCCTTCAGTATTAATGGCGGATTTACAACCAGTTGCGGCACTTGTGCCAATGCATACGTCAATAGGAACCAGGCCGAAGTGAGGGATGACGTAAGCTGGATCCATGACCGCCATCAGATTACATTTGGAGGGCTGTATGAACGCGCGCAGCTGAATGAAGACTTCGCGACGCTTTCTACCGGGAGTTATTCCTTCGACGGGTCATTCACGGGCCTTGGACTTGCCGATTTTCTGCTTGGGCGGGTCATTGGATTTAGCCAAGGTTCGCCGCAAGTGTGGAATGCCAGGGATAACATGTCGGGACTATACGTGCAGGAGAACTACCACGCCAGCAAACGGCTCACACTCATGGGCGGTCTCCGCTGGTCCCCTTACTTTGTCCCGTATGACATCTACGGCCGTAGTTCGTATTTTGACCAGGGAGATTTTACTGCCGGGCTGCACAGCGCAAAGTTCAACAATGCACCGCCAGGGGTCTTCTTCCCCGGGGACACGATTCCGGGGCACGGAGCCTTCCCGCGGGCCGGGGCGCATAGCCGCGTATGGAACTTCGCCCCTCGGCTTGGTATCGCCTGGGATCCAACGGGTTCGGGACTTTGGAGTGTGCGAACATCCTACGGCATTTTCTACGGGGATCCGGAAATGGCATTTTTTGAAACATATTCTTACATCGCGCCATACGGAAACCAGATCTCACTCACCAGCCCCACAGGAGGCCTCTCCGCTCCCTATGCGGCAATTCCCGGTGGCGATCCATTTCCTTTGCCTTTTCCGCCGCCGGCCGATGTGCCCTTCGTTGCCGCCGGTGAGTTCTACACTTTGCCTTTGCATATTAACCCGCCCAATACGCAGCAGTGGAACCTTTCGGTCCAGCGGCAGGTGGGAGGCGATTTGCTTCTCACTGCGTCTTATCTCGGGAACAAATCCACTCACCGCTGGTTGGGGATTCCGTTGGATCCTGCCGTGTACATACCCGGCACGTGTGGCACGAAGCCTTGTTCCACGACTGGAAATACGCAGTCCAGGCGCGTCCTGAGCCTGATAAACCCGACGGCAGGGGCTCTCATTGGCAGCGTCCCGTCCACTTACGACGGGGCCAACGCCGACTACAATGGTCTTCTTCTTTCGGCCAACCGCCGTTTCAGCGGGTATTTCAGTGTCCTGGCGAACTACGCGTATTCACACTGCTTGAGCGAAGGCGAGCAAAATGCGGAAGGAGGTTCGGGAAGCATCCAGGATCCGTCTAACATACGCGCGAGTCGTGGGAATTGCATCAGCGACGTCCGCCAAATTTTCAATTTGTCGTACCTCGCGATGAGTCCGCATTTCGAGAACTCGCTTATGAACAAGGTCTTCAGCAACTGGCAACAAGCGGGAATCATGGGAGCTTCGACTGGAACCTGGTTAACGCCGTTGGATGGCCAGGACATTTCGCTGACTAATGTTGGGAACGACCGCCCCAATTTGGTCGGGAACCACCATCTAAGTAATCCGACGGTTCATGAATGGTTTAACACCGCAGCCTATGCGAAACAAGCCACTGGTACGTATGGAAATGCGGGAAGTTACTCGATCGAAGGGCCGCGAAGCTTTACTTTCGACGCCGAGCTTTCCCGCTCGTTCAAAGTGCGAGAGGGCCAATCCTTGCAGGTGCGATTCGAGGCATTTAACGTTTTAAACCACCCCGTATTTAACAATCCGACGACAACTCTTACGTCGAGTAACTTCGGGCGGATACTCACGGCGAACAACCCACGCATTCTACAGGCTGCGATGAAATACGTTTTCTGATTGCTGGGTTTTCTGATGCTTGTTGCGTCACTAAGTAAGCCATCGATACACGACCGGCAGCAGATTGGAGAAACCGCGTAGCGATTTCAAATAGCAAGGCAGAAGGCCAAGGTATCCTTATGAGAGCTATCAAGAGGTTCGTTGTTTCCCGTGGTGTTTTGGCGCAGTTGCCCGCAATGCCGGCCATCTGCATTTTGGCGGTGGCCGCTTTCTTTACCGCGGCTGTGGCTCCATCCGTGCCCACAGCCGCTGCGGCCCCATCCGGGCCTACCATCGTTCTGATCGGGGGAGACAAACAGGGTTATCCCCGGACCGAGCACGACTATCCTGACGGGATCCTCGCGATCGAGCGGTTGATCAAAGGGTCGCCCCAACTCCAGGCCCTCCATCCGGTCATCAAGTCATTTCCGGCGGGTTTTCCGTCCGACCTTTCCCAGATCGCCGATGCCGATGTCGTCCTCCTGTATTTCGGGATGGACTACCGGACGATGAGCCAGGTTTTGGACAATGAGCCGCGTCGCGCGGCCATGGCGCAGTTGATGGCGAAGGGTGTAGGGCTCATCGCCCTGCACCAGGCGTCCACAGTTCCCAGCGAGACCAGCGTTATTCCCATGGCCGATTGGCTGGGCGGCGTCCGCTTCGGTATGGCTGACCGCACGACCGAGATCGCGCAGATAAGGATTTCAGGAGCGGGTAAGAATCCCATCGCCAATGGACTGAAACCCTTTGAGTATCTGGACGAGTTCTACCCGACCATTACCTTTTCCACGACCGACAAGGTCACGCCGATACTTACCGCGAAGGTCCATATCCAAACCCGAAACAACAAGCCGGTCTTCGAGGAGCCTCCCGCAGACCATGTCATTGCGTGGGCCGCCGAGCGGCCCAATGGCGGACGATCATTCGCATTCACCAGCGGCCACTATCTGTTGACTTTCGATCAGCCCCAGGTACGCACCATGCTTCTGAACGCGATCCTGTGGACAGCCAAGCGCGACGTGCCACCGGCGGGGGCGACCACCAACGCCCCCACCATGCCCCACTATGGCGGGAGCCGCTCCGCCTCGGCCGCACCCCAGCGTTTGCTGCTGCCCCGGGCGGACGCTCTGGTCCAGCAGCAGCCCTGGGGCAAGCTCGAATGGTTCGCTTCGCGGGAGCTTGGGAACTCTATCTCGATGACCATCGGCATAGCCACCATCAACCCCGGGAAGGAAAACCCGGTCCACCGCCATCCCAATTGCGACGAAATCCTGCACGTCCTCCAGGGCCACATCATGAACCGGGTGGGCGACAAGGAATACGAGATGCGGGCGGGCGATACAGTGACGATCCCGGAAGGGACGCCGCACAACGCGCGCAACATCGGCACGGAGGACGCGGTGCTGTCGATTGCGTACAACACCCCCGACCGCATCGCAATCGGAGAAAACTGACGATGCGTGCAGCATACGGCCTTGTCCTGTCCCTCTTGTGCATGCCGGGGGCCGGGGTGGCAATAAGACCGGCAGTGGCGGCGACGCGGGACGACGTGCTGACCGCGCACGCCAACCGCCAACGCACCGGCTGGTTCTCTCAGGAGCGTAAGCTCACCCCGGCCACGCTGGCCGGGGGGCGGTTCGGCAGGCTGTGGGAGTCGCCTGAACTCGACGGGTTCGGGAAATATCCGGCGCGCCTTTACGCCTCACCCCTCTTTGTGGACGGGCTGAAGATTCAGACCGGGGAGCACAAGGGAAAGACTTTTCGTGTCGTCATCGCCGCGACCAGCACCGGCTATGTATATGCCATTAACGCGACCCAGGCAAACGGGGTTGCTCCCGGTGTCATCCTTTGGAAGACTCAATTGGATGCTCCCTGCATCCTGCGTTGGGACGGCAGCGCTATGGGCATCGTCGGCACGCCTGTGATCGACCAGGCCCGCAAACATCTCTATGTCGCGAGCTGCGGCGCGGCCACCAGCTTCCGGATGTATGGGCTCGATCTGTCGACTGGCGCGGTGCTGGATGGCTGGCCGGTGGCGATCGATGAAAAAACACTCGAACAACCGGCGATCAATCGCAACCCTCGCTACGGCACCACCCCGCCAGCTCCCTGGCGGCCGGGACGGTTCTCGATACAGCGCGGCGCGCTCAACCTTAGCTCAGACGATCGCTATCTTTTCGCCACCATCGGCCAGGGCCGTGGCTGGGTGTTGGCGGTCGATACGCGAGCACAAGACTCTCGTGTCGGCCTTCAGCAGCACGCCGTTGGAGGAGGATTCCATCGGCGGAGTTTGGGCTTCAACCGGCGTGTCGATCGACGCTCGCGACAATATCTATGCCGTGACCGGGGCAAGCGGCAGCGAGAGGCACGCGCCGCCCTTGCACAACTGGGCGCAGTCGGTGCTTAAATTCGATCCCGTTTCCGCGGCTGGCTTGACGTTGCGGGGCGTCTACACACCCTTCAACTACTGTCGCACCGAGGCGGGGGATGTCGATGTCGGCAGCAGCGGCGCGGCGATCCTGCCGGATATTGACGACAAGTCGGTCTCCGAAGATCCGCTGCTCGCGGTGGGAGGCAAGCAGGGTAATGCGTATCTTCTCGGCCGATCCAGTTTCACGGTTCCGGGCGATGAGCGCCGTCCCTGTAGTGAGGACGCCGCCACCGACCAATCTCTGCTGCCGCCGGAACCACAACCGCAATTCGGCAAGCGCGGTCCGCTCAACATTTTTGGTCCGTATTCGGAGACCGAAGGCATGCTCGACCGGGCGAAGAACCGGGCTACCCCCGCCTACTTCCGGAATGCCGCCGGCGACGAGTACCTGTTCTACTCGGGCAGCAGCAAGAATCCGGAGGACACCCAGATCAGTGTGGCGCCCGACCTGGTGCGGATGCAGTTGCTGCGCCGGCCGGGCAGCGAGCCCTATCTTCGATTAGACGGGCGGGCGATGGACTTCGTGCTGCAGAATCCCGGCCCGCCGGTGATCAGCAGCAACGGCGGCAAGGACGCAATCGTGTGGGTGTTGGACGAGAACGCGCCGCGCAGCGCGCTCCTGACTGGAGCCAAGGCCCCTCATCCTGTCCTCTACGCAATCGATCCAAGTACGCTGAAGGTTATTTGGAAAAGCGATCCTGGGCTTCTTCAAACAAGCGGGAAATACAACTCGCCAACAATCGCTGATGGAAATGTATATATCGGAACCGACCGGATCGTAGCGTTCGGAACCAGGTCGGCACAATTGAGGGGCAGTATGGAAACAACTGCTAGTGACCGCAGTCACTCTCCCATAATAGGATTGGCTGCCCCACCGGTAGCTGCGGGGAACCACAGCGATGGGCTGTCGGAGGGTAAAGGCAAGGCGGCCTTTCAACGCGCTTGCGTGGGATGTCACCAAATCGAAGTGGCGACCAGGTCGCGGTACACAGAGGCCGGCTGGCGCCAGATGGTGGACAGTATGGTAGAGCGCGGCGCGGAACTATCAGGGCCGGAAATTGTGGAAGTGACCGCGTATCTCTCGAAGAACTTCGGCAAGGTGAACGTAAACCAAGCGGATGCTGCGCAGCTTGAAGAAGCGCTGGGTCTGACAGAGCAGGAAGCCCAGGCGATCGTCTCTTACCGGGAACAGAATGGCGACATCAACGGTCTGGACCAGCTCAAGAGCGTGCCCGGCGTCAGCCCGGACAAAATAGAGGCAAAGGCGGCAGCGATTGCGTTTCGCGACTGAAGTTGAAGCTGTTGAGTGGGGCGCGAGCCGAAAGAGGCAAGCCCGCTTGATCTCGACGGCATAGTTTCCAAGGACCCCTTGGGGCATGCCGCTGCTCCGTACAGCATGCCCCAGGCAATGAATTTACGCTACTAATTGAGCGCAATGAGAGCAGCGCTTTGCGGCCAATGGTATATCGCTAAGACACTCTGGGCACAGCTTTGTTTTGGGCTCCGCGGCGGGCGCTGGGTGAAACTTAGCCATTAGTGTGTTGACCGGCACCACAACCAGGAAGTAAAGGGTAGCGGCGATGAGGACAAATGCGATGAGGACGTTGAGAAACTCACCGTACTTAATGATACCGCTGTTGACATTGAGCACCAGGAAGGAAAAATCCGGCTTGTGGACGATAGCCGCGATGAGGGGGTTGATGATATCAGTAACGAGAGCGTTCACAATCGCTGTAAAAGCGGCACCGATCACAACTGCGACCGCAAGATCGACTACGTTGCCGCGCAGGACAAAGTCGCGAAATCCTTTAAACATGGGGTTTCTCCTGATCAGGAAATTTACTTGGCCGGTCTGCCCGAAGATTCTACTTGAGCAGACGCTCCCGGGTACGCTGTCTCTTAATGAACAAGGAAGAGTGTGGTGCCGCACCTCTGGTGCTCGACCGCCTGGCCCCTTTGGACCCAGCCCTTCCGGGCTGGGCTGATATTTGGTTCCGGCCCTCTGGGCCTGGATTGCAAACACCGCTTTCCCATGTTCATTCCATTCCGGGTGAGTCAGTTGCTCCCACGGCACGCCGAGGCAGGCAGGATGACGCCTTTTCGGAGGGGATTGAAAACATCCGGCCGGGTGCAAAAAACACGAGAGGATCGAAAAAGTCACAGCCTCGGGATGACAAGGGAAGGGTGACGGCTCCATAGAGAGTGGTTGCTGGACCTAGGCGTTTTTCATTACCTTAGGGAACAAAACGGATCAACCATGAGATGCTGAAGGCACCCTGGACATGATGATCTGCGAACGCTGCCGATGAGTGATTCGCACGCCGGTCTACCAGCTTTATCCTGGCGTCACTCTATTCAAAGATAATGACAACGACTCCGCGGCGCGGACTCATCCTCGAGGACTTGGGCTGGCTCCCCTACCGCAACGGCAAGCAAAGGATCATTCTCTTAGTGTCAAAGCCGAACACGCTGTTTTGACATGTGATCGACTTTGCAAAGCTCTGCCCCGAGCAATTGAACGACCTCCCCCGAAGGGAGGGAGATGTCGAAAAGACTCTCGGCAATGGAAGACTGAAGATCATCGCGGCTTACTGGCTTCAATACGCTGGAGATGACGCCAGAAATCCTGCGAAATTTGTCGCACCTTATCCACACGCGAGTTCCTACCAGCTCCAGGACTTTCATTCTGGCCCCCCAAAGTCTTCGATTCAAAATCAGTCTGAAGGGATTTCCGGCAACCGTTTCTTTATGGCGCAATTCTTCCATTACTTCATTGTTTTGGCGGAAATCCAGAGATGCGCATTCGAGCCTGGGTTGAGCCCTGCCCTCAGGGGCTAAAGCCCGATTTTTATTAGGACCTATATGGCCCGACTGAAGTCGTGCTCTGATACAAAACATAAAAAGGTTTTTGCGCAGCCAGCCCTCACCGACCTTGGTGTCCCACAGCGGGTGCCCGGCCCGTCTCTTTGACGGCATGCCTGAAAGAGGAAAAGCGTACCTCAAGTGAGGAAGCCTGTAGATACCCTTCCGTAGCTTGAGCCTTGAGTTTTTCCGCAGCCGGTCAAAATTGACTCACAGAAATCGATGCCTGTGTAACATTGACCGCATTGTTGGTCCCAAAAACCCGGAGACCGCCATCGGGCTGGGCCTGAATTTGAAGACCTGCCTGAAAAGCAGCTTGCTGCACGATCTCCATGCATTGCTCTGGAGTAGAGTTGGCCGGCAACGGCTTGGTTACCGTGCTGTTGGCCGATCCATTGGTCACAGTGACTGTGCCCTCGACGGCGGCAGTGCCGCTCAAGAATGAAATCAGAATCCCATGCGGCTGCGCCGGACCTGCAGCAACAGCCGGTGACCCATCCTGACCTTGCTGACTCGCCTGAGAGGGCGCGGAAGCGACGTTGTACAAAGCATCAAATGGAGGGTTCTCGACATTATCGACGCCGTAAGGAATGTGGCACTTGCCGTTGACAAGAAATCCTGGCTGATACCCCTTGTTGCCGAAGTAGCTGATCTGCTTGCGGCAGATGTAAAGATGGGTGCCGTCGACAAGGTAGCCGCCAGGCACCAGCGCTCCTATGTTGCCATCGAACGTGCGCCACTCCGCCGGTCCAGTGGCCACCTCATAGGTCTTCGATACGTCTTCCTTTCCTGCGTCATTGACGTAGTTGCACGCCCCCTCGACCCACTTTCCGGGAATGAGAGTGTTGTTGTCATAGACACGGCAGACATAAAGCGGCGCATTCGGCTTGCCACCGTTACCTGGACCTCCCTTAACCGCGTTGTCTCCTGGAACGAAGGGCGTTTGTGCCGGTTGCCAGGTCACTGAGCTTGGTCCCGGGTCGTATGGAGGAGGGGGGGCGTCATCTCCAGGTTGAGGATACTTAGGCTGGACGTGGCCAAAAGCATCGATGGATGAGCAGCGCGGCCCAACATACCAGCTTGTCCCTCCCTGTATCTCTCGCTTGACTAATGGATCGCTGGCCCGGCACGGTGGATACGGTTGCGCGGGCTGCACCGGCTGGATCGGGTAAGGATTAGGGTATGGATAGGGCGGATAAGGATACGGCGGCCGTCCGCCACCGGTAGCATAGAGCACATCAAACGGCGGACTTTGCACGACCTCGCCTCCACCCATGGGGATATGACACGTCCCGTCGGAGACCAGTTCGCCGGGCTGGTAGCCGTAATCGGTTCCGGGATTGGGAGCGTAGCGAACGCGGCACGAATAGAGTGGGCTTCCGTCGGCGTTGCTTCCTGTTTGGGCAAGACCATAGACGCTGCCCTGATATGGCCCCCAGCGGGCGCTCCCGTAAGCAACTTCATAGGAGCGCATGATCTGCTCCGACCCGCCATACGGCACGTTGCAATTACCCTGGACCCACTTGCCGGGAACAACACTCCCCTGGATCTGCGCGCGACAGATAAACATCGGAGTACCTGGATTGGGGTCGGAGCCCGGTCCGCCTGCAATTGCGCCGTTCGACTGGTCCGGCGTAAAGGGTGATTGAACGGGCCTCCAGGTAATGCTTCGGCCCAGCATGGAGCTATTCTGTGCGATCGCAGAAATGCTGCAACCTAAGAGAGCTGAGAGCAGAAGCCAATTGAAGCCACCGAAGGATTTCATCTCAGCCATGTGCGGAGAAGAGATAGATTTAAAACACGCGCCCGCGTCCAGTTCATTATGGATAGACTCCCACCGTAATGTATATAGAAAATGCGCTCGCAGACATTTTGGCGCGACCCGTACCTTCGCAGCAGGGTTGTTCTTAAATGGATCGGTGTATTTGGTCAAGTTACCCCATGCACGTCTTCCTTTCCTTCGGCTTAAATGGGGCCCTGAAACGGGCTTCGGGGAGCTTGGTCACGCCTGACATCGCGGTTGAGGAACTTACCGAAACTAAAACTTTGCGGAAACGACGGAGGTTGGCTGCTATCCGGCGCTGACTGGCTGGGGATTAAAGCGGCTGGCTAAGGTCTCGCGGACGGTTTCAAAAATCCGCAGCATGATCAGTGGCCCAGTCGAGGAATGTTCGTGCCGGGGCTCCTGTGATCTCCGCAACAGTCGACGTAACGAAGGCGGGTAGGCCTACCCCGGCTGACCAGGCATCGAGCAGCATCTTCACAATGGGTGCAGGCATGGTTGCGGATAATTCGCGTTGTGCCTCGCCAGGCGATATCTCCTGGATGGGCAACGTGCGGCCGATCACTCTACCGATTGTGGATATCTGCTCGAATTGGCGCCTGAAGAATAATGAGCTCCGTTCAGTGTGACCATCGTCTGGTTCGGCCAGGGGCGCGCTGCGCGTGGAAGATCGAAAGCGCTTGACAAGAAAACAGCGTAACCGAGATAGTTCACTCTTTGACGGCAGGGGGACGTAGTTCTGTGAAGACACGGAGAGAAGCTGTATTCGGCCTGGCAGGGTTCCTGGCACAGGCGGCGCAACAATTGCCGGCGAACCGAAACATCAAGTGGGCACTGGGCTCCAACCTTTGGAACTCCTATCCTGGCACCCGGTTTACCGACATTCTTGATGTTATGCACGATACCGGATTCATCGGACTTCGTTTGACTCAGTATCCACAGATTCTCACTAAGTACGGCATCACGCCGGAGCAGATGGAGCGAGAGGTTTCCCGGCGCGGTCTTCGGGTGATTACCATTTCGTTCAATGGCGCCGCCGACGATCCTTCTCAGCACAGCCAGATCCTGGCCAACGCACGGAGTGCGATGACCTTCCTGCAGCGCTTTGGCGCCGACCGCCTGGTTGTTTTCTCGCCGTCGCGTGGTAAGTCCGCGGAAGCGTTTGGCATCATGTGCCGCTTCTATAATCAACTGGGAGAAGCGGCGGGCGAAATGGGATTCAAGGCAGGATTGCACAATCATCTGGGGCAGATGGTGCAGACTCCGGAAGAGATCGATCGATGCATGGCCATGACCGATCCGAAACTGTTCTATTTTTCGCCTGACACCGCGCATGTGTATTTGGGCGGCGGAGATCCGGCGGTCATCATGGAGAAGTACAAGAACCGCTTGATGATGGCCGATTACAAAGATGCGAAGCGTGCCGGACTGACGGCGAAGTACGTCACCAATACGTTCGATCTTGGCGATGGGGAGATCGACTTTCCCGCGTGCCATCGGGTACTGCGCAGCATCCGCTTTAAAGGCTGGCTTTGCGTCGATCTCGACATAACGAGAAACGGTCCGCGCACCAGCTATGAGCGGTGCGGAACGTACATCGCACGCACCCTGGAACCGATCTATGCCTGAAGTCACGCGGCGGGAGATGCTGAAAATGACGGCTGCGGCTGTACTAGCGAATTATCGGATACTGGATCCTCATGTACATGTGTGGAAGCACGACGCTCATTTTCCTTTCGCGCCGGGAGCCAAGGTTCCCGACTATGATGCCACTCCGGAGATGCTGCTGGACCTGATGAAGGCCAATGGTGTGGAAAAGACCGTGATCATCCAGGTCATCCACTATCGCTATGACAATAGTTATCTCGCGGCCGTGCTGAAGCAGTATCCGAGATTCTTTCAAGGGGTGTGCCGGGTCGACCCGCTGGATCCCGCCGCGCCCGATCATCTGACGCAGATTTCTGAGCAGCAAGGCTTTCACGGTGTGCGCCTGAGCCCGGCGGGCGATGCGACGGGGGACTGGATACGCGGCCCCTTGATGCCTCCTCTGTGGAAACGCTGCGACCAACTCAAGGTTCCCATGACATTGCTGATCCCGATCTCTCGCGTTCCAGATGTTCAGAAGTTAGTCGACAAGTACCCCGATTTAACAATTGTGATTGACCACATGGCGGATTGTCCCGTCGATCATCCGGAGCAACTGGAGTCTCTCGTGGAACTGAGGCGTTATCCGAAAGTGTTTGTGAAGATTTCGCATACGTGGTCGTTGTCCAGGCAGGACTATCCGTGGCTCGATTCGCAGCGGCTGGTGAAGCGGTTGTATGACACGTTCGGCCCGCAGAGGCTTATGTGGGCGACGGATTGGCCCATCGCTAAGGATCGAGCAAGCTATGCGCAGAGATTAACGGTGGTGAGAGATGAGATGAAATTTCTCAACGCCGACGACAAGAGCTGGATGCTTAGCAAGACCGTGGAACGGGTGTGGCCGTTTTCATGAGATTACTGGGGAATGGTTCTGTCGAAATCAGGTTTTCGAATCGGTGGCCCGGGTTGAGTTGTGGGCAGCGCCGCGCCTCCGGCGCTCGGATCTTGATGGATTTGTTGACCCAGCCCTTCCGGGCTGGGCTGAGTTTAGCGGGCGGCCCTCCGGGCCTCGGCGCGTCTGGCCCGACAGGGAACCGTTCTATCCTCAACGGATGGGCCGTCCTTCAGAACTAGGCGCTGAAGAGCTTGATCATTTTGTCCCGTGAGGCATCCACATGGACCTGCATTGCCAGGCGAGCTTCCAGGGGCTCGCGTCTTTCGATGGCGCGCAGAATATCGGCGTGGCCGATCCAGCCGGGGACGGTCTGGGTACAAAGGGTATCGAGACGCGCTACGTAGCCTAGCGTCAAGCTGAGCTGGCTGGTTACCCTTTGGTTGCCG
The DNA here is from genome assembly GCA_963750415.1 of uncultured Acidobacteriaceae bacterium. GTDB lineage: Bacteria > Acidobacteriota > Terriglobia > Terriglobales > Acidobacteriaceae > PALSA-350. Next base: position 147,427 of record CAVVQX010000008.1, on the reverse strand, counting down.
GCCATTTCGCTCAGGCGTCGATGGAAGGCCTGGTTGGCGAGCAGAATCTGGTCCAGGCTCGCTGCGGGATCCTTTTCGGGCGCGACAATGGCAGCCAGTTCCTTCAGCTGTTCGTGGCTGGCGGTCTGGGCCAGTTTCTCCGCTGCGTAGCACTCCAATAACTTGCGATAGTCGTACATATCCACGATGTCGCGCACGGAAATGGGCGTGACCATGAAGCCTTTTCTGCGAATGCGGGTCAGCCAGTGGTCTTGCATCAGCCGTGTGCAGGCTTCGCGGACGGGGGTTCTGCTGGTGCCGCATCGCTCGGCCAGATCTGCTTCCGAAAGGAACTCGCCCGGCGGCAGCCTGGCCGTGATGAGCCACTCCCGCAGGATGCGGTAGACGCGTTCCACTTCTCCCAACTTGTTGGCTTTGGCTCGGGCTGGCTTGGTCAATCGGCAATCACCGGTGGGTTGCGTCTCTATTGTCCACCATTTTCTTTCCCATCCGCGGCGACAACTCGGCCGTTGCGTGCGTCTGTCATCATAAGAACACCTGACAGGAGTTATGCATGGAGATCCGCGGACGAGGCGGTTTCATATAAGCTTCCCGGTGTTGCTCTGGCTCACGGTTGCCGGATCGACGTCGCTCGCCCCGGCACAGACCAAGCCGCCTGCGTCCGCCGTCGCACCCGATCGACTTCCAGATGCCTATCTGATCTATTCACTGCTTATGCCCGGCCAGATGTTTGAGGATATGGATTCCGGTAAAGGGCAGCCATGGGCCATTGGTGGAACAACCTTGAACGAAGATGACATGGATCCCAAACTATCGCCCGAAGCTATGCTTCAACCGCCCGAGGACAACTCGCACGGCTTTCTGGAAGCAGTAGGCGATTACCACCAGCGTAAGAAGGAACGTCTGCAATTGACGCGCCGCTTCAAGCTCTCCCGCCCCTATGTGCTGCTCAAGCCTGCTGCTGTCGAGCAGTTCAAGGCGTCGCGCTCCGCCCTGAATGCCACCTCCGAGATGCAGACGACGTATGGGAACTACATGGGTATTACCTATTTCAGTGAAGTCTATTTCAATACTGCGCAAACCGCCGCGTTGGTCTATATCCTCGACTGGTGCGGCAACCTGTGTGCGCAGGCCGCGTGGGTTTACCTGGAAAAGCAGGACGGCGTTTGGGTACGCCGCTCGGGCACGGCGCCCGCACAGTCATAAAATCTTGGAGGGGAAATGCGGCTCGCTGTTCTTGTGTCTTACCTTCTTGCAACTGTTGCCGGCGTGAGTTGTGCTTTTGCCCAGGAGGCGCCGTTACGAGTCGGCATCGTGGGTCTTGAGCATGGGCATGTGTCCGGGTTCCTGAAGCAGTTCCCGAATCAGCATGAGGTGCAGCTGGTGGGGATCGTCGATGCGGACACGGCACTTTCCCATCGCTACGCACAGCAGTTTCACCTCGATCCCAGCCTGTTCTACGGGCAACTGGATGCGCTGATCGCGGCGCGCCATCCCCAGGCCCTGCTGGTCTACACCTCGATCGGGAAACATCGCCAGGTGATCGAAGCGGCAGCCCAGCATGGACTCAGCGTCATGGTGGAAAAGCCGTTGACCATGTCGCTGGAAGATGCCTTGGCGATTCGCCACGCGGCTCGGGAACACCATATCCAGGTGCTGGTGAACTACGAGACCACGTGGTATGCAAGCAACCGCGCTGCGTATGACGAGGTAGCGAAAGGCAGCCTGGGTGATCTGCGCAGAATCGTGGTACACGATGGTCACGAGGGCCCCAAAGAAATTGGCGTACAACCGGAATTTTTAAAGTGGCTCGAGGATCCGGAACAGAACGGCGATGGCGCTTTATACGATTTTGGCTGTTACGGCGCGGACCTGGTCACGTGGCTGATGCACGGTGAATCCCCGGTGAGTGTAACCGCCGTTGCGCAGACCGATAAGCCCCAGATCTACCCTCGTGTGGCCGATGAAGCCACCATCATCCTACGTTATCCAAAAGCCCAGGCTGTCCTGATGCCTTCCTGGAATTGGCCGTTTGGCCGCAAGGACATGGAAGTGTACGGTGCCACCGGATACGCCATCACGGTTGGGCCGGACAAGGTTCGTTTGCGGACGAAAGGTCAACAACAGGAGAGCGAGGTCACGGCTCCGCCGCTGGCGCCGCCCAACGACGGCTCACTGCACTACCTGGCCGCGGTGCTCAAGGGCACTCTGAAGCCAGACGGCGATCTGACGTCGCTCGACACCAATGTAGTGGTGATGCAGATTCTGGATGCGGCACGGCAGTCAGCGCGTGAAGGCAGAACCATCAAGCTCACGCCTTTGCCCAGGTAATTTAGCGGTTTAACAATCACTGTGGCTCGACAAAAGGCCGCGAGGAGTGGTTTTCCTTGGGAGAAAACCACGAAGAGGTCCTTTGCTTCGGTCTAAAGCAATTGTTAAACCGCTTTAGCGGCCCCCGCCGGCCGCCATGCGTTGGCTACCGAGGGCACTATATTGCGCCGGTAAGGGGCCACGTCTCGCATCCGTTGGGATGCGGGGGGCTCTTTTTCGGCGGACCAAACAATGCGGTCTGCCATGGATCACTTCTGAGGGCAGATATTTTCGCTTTTCCCCGCACGCGGAGCACACCACGAATATGGAATTGGCAGGGAAGCCGTCGGTTCCAGCTAACACGTCATGGCCGCACTTCTTGCAGCAGACCACGCAAGACTTGGGGAAAGGCAGAGCGCGCATAGGCAACACTATAGGGGAATAAAAGGAGAAGATCAAGCAGTACAGGTGAGAATCTGTATTCTCCGTTCGAGCCTCTTTACACGCCGAAAATGGCGCGATTGTTAAGCAGGAACGCTCCCCCCATCTAAAGCCGCATTCATCTGAAAGCAGCCCAGAGCGGCAACCACAGTTATGTACAGGCTGAAGCCCGTACCCTCCAGGAAAAAGAGTTCTTCCACAGCGAGGTATGACTGCGGGGCAGATTTACAGTTACAGTATTCGTTGGGGAAAGTTTATCAACTAATTCATTCTGCGTGCTTTGCCATGACTGACTTCTGCTATCTGGGCTCTGGATTCCTGCGCTTTTATCCAACTCTCGGTTCGGGCCTGGAGCAGGTCGAGAGGCAGGACTCCTCCGCTTAACATCTCGTCGTGGAAGGTTTTAATGTCGAATTTGGGTCCGAGCTCCTTGCGGGCTCGCTCGCGCAGTTCGCGGAACTTGAGCTGTCCCAGCTTGTAACTGAGGGCCTGGCCCGGCCAGGCTATGTAACGGTCCGTCTCGGTCTGGATCATGGGTTCATCAATGGTTCCGGATTTGCGGAAAAACTCCACCACCTGATCGCGGGTCCAGCCCTTGGCGTGAATGCCGGTGTCCACTACCAGGCGCACGGCCCTGAATCGCTCACTGCCAAGCCGGCCGTAGTCGGAGACGGGATCCTGGTAGAAGCCGACTTCTTTTCCCAGTTGCTCGGAATACAACGCCCAGCCCTCGATGTAGCCGGAGTTGAACGCGTGCTGCCGGAATTTGGGCAGCCCTGTCATCTGTTGCGCGACAGAGAGCTGCATGTGATGGCCTGGGATGCCTTCGTGATAAGCCGTCGCTTCGTCATCGATGAGGCTGCGATGCTCGAAGTCGGAGGTGGCAACCACCACACGGCCCGGCCGCTTGCCATCCGGAGTTCCGGTTTGATAGTGAGTGGCCATGGCCGATTGGAAGGGCGGGATTGCCTCGACGGTCACGGGTGAACCAGGAATGTAGGTAAACAGCTGCGGCAGCTTACCCTGCATTTGGGCCAGATAGTGGCGATAGTCATCCAGGATTTGCCCGGCAGAGGTGGGGATGTACTTCGGATTCTTCTTGAGCGAAGCATCGAAGGAAGCCAGGTCCGCAAACCCTTCTTTGTGGGCGATCGCGAGCATCTGGGCCCCGATGCGATCCATTTCACGCAGCCCCAGCTGATGAATCTGGTCGGGAGTGAGATCGCTGATAGTGGTGAAGCTCTTAATGTCGTGCCGGTATCGGGCTTCACCGCCCGGCAGCGAGGCGACGGAGAGGGTAGTGCGGCCGTGCGGAGCATACTCCGTGGCAACGAAGCTGGCGAAAGCCTTATAAGCCGGCAGCACTTCATGGTTCACGGTGTCGGTGATTTGCTGCGTGAGCCGTTGTTGATCGGCGGCGGAGATGGAGGCAGGATACTTTTTGGTAGGCAGCAGGAACGGATTTGCAGCGATAATGCCCTGGCACTGGCCGGGAATTTTCTCCAGTAGAAAACGCACCGGCATGAGGTGGTCTTTCATCCCGGCGCGAAGTACTTCTTCGGTCTGCAAGAAGACCCGCGGGATTTGGTGCAGCCGTGCAATGTAGTCCTGGTAATACTTGACGCTGCTGAACGGGGAAGAAAGGGGCAGATCCGCCAGGTCGGTGTGCGGGCCGTTCATCTGGGAGATGGGCATCTCAAAATCCTTGAACGCGTAGCTTTCGTTGCGCTTTTCGAGGATACGGACGAGCAGTTCGTGGGAAACGATGTCCTGCTCGGCGAAGCCGGTGGTTGAGATTGCCTTGAGGCGGGCAAGAAATTTCTGGTCGGTTGCGTGCTCTCGTTCGACTTCGGCCAATGACTGGTCGTCGAGTTGATCGTTGTAGCGATAATCACCGCGAGCCGTCGCGCTTTGGGGCGAGGCTTTCAAGTCGGACTGATACTGCTCTTCAAAGAGCGCGTTTTGCGCTGCGAGCCGCGATGCTACCGAGGGCGATTGGGCTACGGCAGTAAGGGGGATGCAGGCAGTGAGGACAAGGCTCAGGGCATAGACACGCATGTAAGAGAAAGACTAGCAGAGGCGGAAAATGTCACCCCAAAAAGTTTCGGCTGTGGCAAGGAAAAATCCAGAGGGTGAAGTCGTTTGTTCCTTACCAGAGTTGATGCACCAGTGGCCGGATTCTAGCATCGTAGATTTTTCGTATGCTCTCCATAACTTCAGGCGTGAGGGGTGGAAGATCTGAGGCCTGGGCGTTATCGGCTACCTGGCTGGGACGTTTTCCGCCAGGGATCGCACAGGTGATCGCATCGAACATGAGTATCCAGCGGAGAGCGAATTGGCTCATGCTTACGTCGGCCGGAACCAGGGCACGGATCTCTTCCACTGCCGCCAAAGCCACTTCGTAGTCGACCCCGGAAAAGGTTTCACCGACGTCGAAGCGCTGGCCTTGACGGTTGAAGTTGCGATGGTCGTCGGCGTCAAATTTGGTGTCGGCACGAAACTTACCGGTGAGCATTCCGCTGGCGAGGGGAACGCGCGCCAGGATGCCGACCTGCTTCAGCCTGGCCTGGGCGAAGAAGAGCTCGGCGGGACGCTGGCGAAAACAGTTGAAGATGATCTGCACGCTTTGCAGATTGGGATACTCCATCGCCTTCAGTGCCTCTTCCACGCGCTCCACACTGACCCCGTAGTAGCGGATCTTGCCTGCATGCACCAGGTCGTCGAGCACGCCGAAAATCTCCGGATGATAGTAGGCATCGGTCGGCGGGCAATGGAGCTGCACCAGGTCGAGAACTTCGGTGTTCAGGTCGAGCAGGTTGTATTCGACCCAGGAGGTGAGGTTGGCGCGGCTGTAGCCTTCGACCGTCTGCTTGGGCAGACGACGGCCTACTTTCGTGGCCACGATGATCTCTTCTTTGCGGGCCTTCTTCAGCTTTCCAATCAGGCGGTGGCTGCGCCCATTGCCGTAGACATCCGCAGTGTCGAGAAAGTTGATGCCGGAGTCGATCGCCTGGTTGAGGGCGCCGAGCGATTCCTCATCGGTTACCTGGCCCCATGCGCCGCCAATGGCCCAAGCGCCAAAACTGATTTCTGACACCTTCCAACCGGTACGGCCCAGCGTGCGATAGTTCATAGCCGGATGGTACCTAAGGACGGGTCCAATGCCAAGGGGCGGAGAGTCACGCTCGGGTTGCGGAAGGGCCGGTACAACGGGCAAGAACAATGGTCACGTCATCCGGCTGTTCCGCGGTGCCAATCCAATCCGCCACCGCGCCGACAACAATTTCGCTAATGCGGCGCAGGGGCTTGCTGCGATGCTCCTGGATTAGTTCGATCAGGCGTTCCTCGCCGAATTCGCCAAACTCGTTTTCCGGTTCAGTCACGCCGTCACTGTAAGCGACAAAGATATCGCCAGCCTGCATCACCAGCGTCGACTCATCATAGGTGACACCATCAAAGAGGCCGACCACCGTGCCGTTGATCGCGAGGCGGAAAACTTCGCCGGTTGCCCGCAAAATGATGGGCGGCAAGTGGCCCGCATTGCAATAAGTCAACACCCTCGATTTGGCGTCGTAACAACCGAGAAACATGGTCGCGTACTTTGCCTCCGGCGTGCTGCGATAAAGCTGATAGTTCAAGGTGGTCATCAGCATTGCCGGGGCCACCTGCGATTCCGCGCTCCCATCCCCGCGGTAATACATGCGCGGATCTTCCTGCGATCCATAAGCAAGTGAGGCAGGCATCAGCGCCATCTCCGGTTCCAGCGAGTAGGCGCGCACGAAGGCATGCACGGTGGCCATCAGCAGGGCAGCCGATATTCCTTTTCCACTGATGTCTCCGACCGCGATGACCAGACGATCGCTCCCCAGGGGAATAAAGTCGTAATAGTCGCCGCTGACGGTGCGCGCCGGAACGCAAACACCGTGGACCTGGAGCGAGGGCAGGTCGGGGAGCTGGCGAGGAAACAACAATTCCTGCACCTCGTAGGCGATGCTGAGTTCATTCTCGAGCCGCTGTTTCTCTTTCTGCTCCTCAATGAGCTTGGCCAAGGAGCCCGTCATGGAGTTGAAGGACTGTCCCAGCGCGGCCATCTGGTCGCGTCCGGCAAGCTGAATTCGATGGGTCAGATCACCGCTGTTTACGTGTTCCGTCGCCCGATAGATTTCCGCGACGGAAGCGGTCATGCTGCGCGAGAGGCGAACACCGATGTACAGAGCAACGAACTCAATGATGGCAAAGAAAATGGCGATCGCGAGCAAGCCGTCGCGAAACATGAGGTAGTTGTCGCCCAGGGTGGCGAACAATATCGCGTAGAGCATGGAGGGACGGGTGGCAACATCGATGAGCCCTTGGTCTTGGTTTTTTCCGTTCTGCCAATCCACCACATTGAAGAGCGTGGGAAAGTCGAGGGTTATGTCAAACCAATGGGAACGAGGGGGCACCTGTCCAGCGGTTACAGGCGCTCGGCTATCTGCGGGGCTGGGGTAATGAATGTCGCCTTTTTGATCGGGAGGATACAAGGTCACCGAACCGAGGCGCGCGGCTGTAGGGAAGAGCAGGTTCGGTGTGACGGGAATATCGGAGATCAAGGCTATCCGCCGTTCACCTTCCCCTTGAAGGCGGATCGCGCGAAGATGGAGGGCATCTCGATCCACGACAAAGCCAGTGAAGTCCGCGTGGATAAAACCAGGAACCTGCGCCGGCGGCGTTGAGAGCAGTTCTCCTCCGGTTGCGAGCACAAATCCCTTTCCGCTCCGGGACACAGTAACGGTCCGGCCAGGGAATCTCTCGTCGGAGGCACGGGTGAACTCTCCGGCGATTTTTTCATTTACTTTGCCCGAACTTTCCAACGGGAACAACTGCGCGGCAAGGGAGTCGTTGGCCGCCTGCAGATGCTGTAACTCCGAGTTCAAGTCAGAGAAGGCAACGTAGGTGGCGAACTGCCCGGCAAATAAATAGCCCGCGAGGCCGCCCATAAGCAAGAGCAGCAGGATCGGCATGACGCCGATGAAAAGGTAGGTGACAATCAATCGATTCCGCAGCCGCCACAGGAGAGGACGGATGACCACTCGGAAGCCCAGGACGATGGCGCAGAAGGCGAAGACGATGGTGGTAAATACGGCCCAGCCGCCCAGCTTCGCTCCCAAAATCCTGGAGGTCCAAAGCAGCAGGCATAAAATACCGAGCCAGACGGTCACGCGGCCCCATTTGGTGGCGGGACGCAGTATCCGCATCACCTGGGCCCTGACATCTCTGTAGTTCGGTACCTTGCTTGCCATACGCCGTAGCAGAGGGATAAATACTCTTACCCCGGGCTCCTCGTAGTATAGGCCAGTCGCAGGACTGGCTCTTTATTTGCGATGATGAAGGGATGCTGGTGAAAGAACAGTCCCGCCTTCTCTCCCTGATTGAGAGCGGATTCGCAGCCCTTCGTGTCCTGGTGATTGGCGATGTGATGTTGGATCGCTCTATCTGGGGTGATGTGGACCGCATTTCGCCCGAGGCGCCGGTGCCGGTGCTCCGCTCGGTTCGCACCACCAGCGCGCCTGGCGGGGCCGCCAACGTGGCTATGAACCTGGTCGGCCTGGGAATCAAGGTCGCCCAGGCAGGCTTCTGGGGAAACGATGGGGAAATGCGGGAATTGAGTGCACTGCTCGCCGCAGCCGGTGTGGATTCCTCCGGCATGGTCCTTTCTGACCATGCCACGATTGCGAAGACCCGGATCGTCTCCCGTAATCAACAACTGCTGCGGCTGGACGTGGAGAGCGCTGACCCCTATCCCGACGCCGATCTCCAGGCACTGCTGGATCGCGCTTTGGAATTGGTGGGCATCGCCGACGCGGTCGTTCTCTCCGATTACGCCAAGGGCGCCTTGAGTGCTGAACTTTGCCAGGCGGTTATCGCCCGGGCTCGGGAACAGAGTATCCCGGTACTGGTCGATCCCAAGGGTCGCGACTTCAGCAAATATGCCGGCGCTACGACGATCTGCCCGAACCTTCATGAGCTCGGACTGGCCACGGGCATCAGCAGCCACAATTTGGCCGAACTGCTGGCCGCGGCTCAAAAATTGGTCACTCAGCTGGACATTGATTACATGACCGTCACCATGAGCGAGAAGGGGATTCGCATTCTCTATCCTGATGCTGTTTTTCATTCTCCCACCCGCGCCCGCGAAGTGTTCGACGTTACCGGCGCCGGCGATACGGTCATCGCCACCCTGGCGGCGTCGCTGGCCGGCGGCCTTGACCCGGAGGTTGCCGTCACGCTGGCAAATATTGCCGCCGGCATCGTGGTCGCCAAGACGGGAACGGCGCCTATCTCGCGCAATGAACTGGTCGGCTGCGTTCACCGCCTCGGCACAGATGAAAGGTCCGGACAAGATTCTCGACCTGGAACACTTGCTGGTCCGTCTGGCGGAGTGGCGCGCGAACGGCGAGCGGATTGTCTTTACCAACGGATGTTTTGACATTTTGCATGTAGGGCATATCACGCTGCTCGAACAGTGCCGCGAATTCGGCGATAAGGTGGTCATCGGGGTAAACAGCGATGCTTCCGTAAAGGGGTTGAAGGGCCCTACACGGCCCGTAGTTGGAGAGAAGGAGCGAGCGCGCATTTTGGCTGCGCTGGGCTCAACCGACGCGGTGATTATCTTCGACCAAGCGACGCCACTGGAGCTGATCCGTTGCCTGCGCCCGGATGTTTTGGTGAAGGGTGGAGACTACACCACTTCGACCATCGTAGGAGCGGAGGATGTGACCACGTGGGGCGGCCGGGTGGAGATTGTGCCAACGGTGAATGGGGCAAGCACGACCAATACCATCCGTAAGATGACGAGCCAGATGTAGCCTCCGTTCTTGTTCTCGGCCCCGGGGAAAGACCGTGACGGGTCCGCCGGGTGTGGGCTTCGGTGGTTGAAAAGCTCCGAACGGCGTAGGCAAGAGAAGCACTCCCGGGCTCCTTCGACTCCGCGCCATCAAGCGCTGTGTCACGCGATCAATCTGTGAGCGCTCCGCTCAGAGCCTGTGACTTTTTCGATCTTCTCGGTGTTTTTTGCATCCGACCAGATGTTGTTTGATCCCCTCCAGAAAGGCGTCATCCTGAGCGAAGCGCCTCGCAGATCTATGGCATAACAGAGGGTCTATGGCGCGGAGTCGAAGGACCCCGGCGATGCTTGTTGGCAGTTGCTCTTCGGAGCTTTCCGGCCACAGACCACAGGGGGAATTAAAAAAGTCACAGCCTCTCAGGATGACGATTTTGTGGGAGATTTGAAGAAAAACATCCCAAACAAGTTAGCGCTTATGGGACTAGGTCCCAGGACTACGTCCTGTGCTACGCTCAGCCGTCCCTGCGGGACTGAACAAAATTTACCCAGATTCTGGGTATCCTCGCCGTTGCTCTCACTCGTTTCTCAGGGTCTCCATCGGGTCGACGCCGGCGGCCCGGCGTGCCGGCAGCCACGCTGCGAAGAGTGCCAGCAGGAGCATCACGACGGGTACCGTACAAAACGTGACGGGATCGATTACGCTGACCCCGAACAGGAAGCTGCGCAGGAATTGCATCAGCAGAGCAGCCGCCAGCAATCCAGCGACAGAGCCTCCCACGGCAAGCAGCAGGCTCTGCTTCACAATCGCGCTCACAATCTGCCATCGCAATGCACCCATCGCCAGCCGAATGCCGATCTCCCGAGTTCGCCAGCTCACCACGTATGCGATCAGGCTGTAGACGCCCACTCCGCCAATCAGCAACGCCAAAACGCCGAACGACAGCAGGAGAATCGCCAGTGACCGCGGAGCCGATACGGATGCGGCCACCACCTCATTCAGGCCGCGAACACGCGTCACCGGCACCAATGGATCCGCTTCTTTCACCACCTTGCGCAAATCTTCTGCTGCTTCCGCAGTGCTGGCGCGGGTGCGCAGCAAAACATACATGACCGGCTGTTCGCGCTTGGTGGCCATGGGTAAATAGACTTCGTCACCGAATCCACTCGCAAGACTGCCACCGTGAGTGTTGCTGACCACGCCCACTACCGCAGACGCCGCGTCTTTATTCCACACCGCCGGCGTCGGCTCATCGCCCACATCGATCAAGTGTCTCCCCAGCGGATCCTGGTGGGGCCACAGCCGTTCCGCCATGCTCTGGTTGATGACCACCGCGTGGCTTGATCCTGATTCATCCTGATTGGTCAGCAAGCGTCCGCGCACCAGCCGCATGCCCAGCGTGGCAAAGTAGTCAGGCGACACGATGCGACCGGTGGCCAGCAAGGCGCCCTGCCGAGCGTCCCTGGGATGACCCTCAGCGTCGTAAACGTAATTGTTATCTCGCCCGCTGAGCGGCAGGGAGTCGGTAAGCGCAACGGATTCCATTCCCGCGATGCCCTGTGCTTCGTTGAGCAAGGTGGTAAAGAACCCATTGCATCGCCCTTTCTGCTGGCATGCGGTCGCATCCAGCGACACTTCCGCCGTGACCACGCGCTGGGTGCGAAAGCCGGGATCCACCTTCGACAGGCTGTAGAGACTATGAAGCAGGAGGCCGGCGGCGGTAATAACCACCACGGATAAGCCGATCTGGCCCATCACCAGCGCCATCGACAGCCGGAACTGCGATGGTTTGCCGGCCACACCCCGGCCGCTGGAGCGGAGCGCCCCCTGCAGGTTGGGTGATGCCATCTTGAGTGCCGGGAGTAATCCAAAAAGAAATCCGGTGAGCAATGACGCGACCGCGGCAAAGAGAAACACTGGCCAGTGCAGTGCTATCTCGTTCAGGCGGGGAGTGTCCGCGGGCAGCAGCCGCACCAGACCCTGCAGACTCGCAGCCGCTGCCAGCAAGCCGGCGATGCCCGCGAGGGTACCCACTAACACGCTCTCTGACAACAACTGCTTGATCAACCGGGCGGAAGAAGCACCGAGCGCCCCGCGAAGAGCCAACTCGCGCTCGCGGCCGGCAGCGCGCGCCAGCATCAGGTTGGCCACATTGGCGCATGCGATCAGCAGGATCAAACCCACGGCCGCAAACAACAGCAGCAGGCGGGGACGGGTCGCACCTACTTCCGACTCCAGCAGCGGGACCACCGTCAACGCTGACGCCCAGTCGTCCGGCATTCGCCAGGGAAACAGCGGCAACAAACTTGCGTGGAGCCGATGCAGTTCGGCCTGAGCTTGTGCCGGGGAGACACCATCCTTCAATCGTCCAAACATGCGGAGGTCAAAAGTTTGCCAGGGATCGATCGGATCCCCGCCTTTAAATGCCACCGGGGTTACAAACCGGGTGTCGCCATAGGGAAACCGCACTCCGGCGGGCATGACACCGATGATGCGCCGCGAGATACCGTCAATGCGGATGGTCTGCCCAATTGCATCCGGGTCACGCCCGAAGCGCTGCTGCCAATAGCCGTAACTCAACACCACCACGGAGTCGCGTCCGGTGAGTTCGTCGTTATGGGTAAAGAAGCTGCCCAGCGCGGGATGAATGCCCAGGGTGTCAAATGCATTGACCATCACCTCGGCGCCGAACACCCGATCGGAGGAATCGGCTGCCGCCACATTCGATTCCGTGTCTGCCCCAAAGCCACTGATAGCGGTGAAGGAATCGGAATGCTCCGCCAGGGCCCGGATCCACCCTTTGGGAAAGAAACTGACCTCGCCGGTGCTGTATTCAATCCGCGTGAGCCGGTCCTGCTGCGGAAAAGGCAGGGGGCGGAGCATGATGGAGTCCACCAGGGAGAAGATCGCCGTGTTTGCCCCAATTCCCAGCGCCAGAGTGAGGACGGCGGTGAGTGTGAATCCAGGCGATTTTCGCAACTGTCGCAACGCGAATCTCAGGTCATTCAGCATTCTGGGGTTCTGGTTGCATGCCATCGGCCATTCTCAAATTGCCGAAAATAAATGGTTAAGGGAGAGGTGTGTTGTCCACAAGTGAAATCTTTTGTTCGGAATTGAACACTCGGAACTGCAGGGTGGGCACATTCTGAAGAGGCTCACCCCAGGGCTCAAAGAGGGTGTGTGAGAACGGGAAAGAGATTCCACCCCCGGCGACGACTTTGGGGAGGGCGCTGTCCTCAGGGGCTAAAAGCCCTCATTTGTTCCCCGGCTCAACGGCACGACTAAAAGCCGTGCCCTGATACAAAGCATGAGCGCGGTGAGTTTGGAATTGGGTTCGGCGCAGATCGTACTCGGTCCGTTGTAGTAGGGGCTGAAGCCCGTACCCTTCAAGGAAAACAAGACGTACCCCAGGGGCTAAAGCCCTCAACAGCGCTGTCTTTCACGGCACGGCTGAAGCCGTGCCCATCGTTTAAAGCGCTTCCCCGGGTTTGAAGGACGATTGATAGCAGCCTGAGGCTTCAGCATTGGGGTTTTTCCGGAGCTGGTTTAACGGGCGATTAGGCTGGTGATGCGCGAACGATAGCCCCGGCTCACGGGCAGTTTGTGCCCATCGGACATGGTAACGAAGCATTCTCCGTCGTTTCCGTCGGTCCGAAATTCTTTAACGTGTTGCAGATTCACGATCGCAGAGCGATGAATGCGCAGAAAAACCTCGGGGTCCAATTTGGTTTCGAAATTCGCCATGGTATTGCGGAGCATATGGCTTTCTTTGCCGGCGCAGATTCTCACGTAGTTTTCTTCGGCGCCAATCCAGCGGATATCTGCGATGGGCAGAAAGAGGATTCGGCCCTTGGAGCGAAAGACCAGGCGGTTGGTGTATTCCTTCCTGGCGACGGATCGAACCGCTTCGTTTGTTTGCTTTCGCTCCCGCTGTTCCCGGGCATGCTGCAGGGCGATCCTCAGCCGTTCGCGGGTGAAGGGCTTCAGTAAATAATCGACCGCGTGCACCTCGAAGGCTTTCAGGGCGTACTGGTCGTGTGCCGTGGTAAAGATAATGCTGGGAAGGTCCAGGGCAGAAGAGCAGCTGAGAGCCGAGATGACGTCGAAGCCGTCCATTCCGGGCATGCGAACATCAAGCAGGAGGACATCGGGCTGGGTGAGCTGAACCAAGTCGATGGTTTCTGCAGCGTTGGCTCCTTCCCCCACTACTTCAATGTCGGGTTCTTCTCGCAGGAGTTGTAATAGCTTTTGCCGGGCAAGCACTTCATCATCCGCGATCACTACTTGAAGCGGCATACAAGGGCTCCGCGTGGTCATTGCTTGGACGCTTATCGACTTCCAGGGGAAGCAGAAAAACAGCAGTTACATCTCCTGGAACCATTTCCCTCAACGAGAAGCTTTGCCGGTTTCCGTAGTGCAACTCCAACCGGGCCTTTACATTCGCGATGCCGACGCCACCCCTTTCAGGGGCATCGTCGAGCGAGCCTGGCACACAGCCCGCATTGCGGATCGATATGCACAGTGTATCTCCTTCGACGGAAGCGTTGATGGTGATGGTGATGGTTCCTCCATCGAGAGATCGCGAAATTCCGTGAACATACGCGTTTTCAACAATTGGCTGAAGGATCATAGTGGGCACGAGGGCATCCCACACCTCAGGTGCGACTTCAATGCTGTGGCGTACTCGATCACCGAAACGCAACTGCTGGATCGAGACATACAGTTGAACGACATCCATTTCCTCTTGCAGGGGAATCCGTTGCGCTTGCCCCTTTGCCAGGGTGATACGCAAAAGGCTGCTCAGCCGTTCCAACATTTCGTCGGCGCCGTCAGGGTCTGAGCGCATCAGGCTGGAAACACTGTTTAACGTGTTGAAAAGGAAGTGGGGGTTGAGCTGCATTTGCAAGGCCTGCAGCCGAGCCTGGACCAGTTGGGCCTCAAGGCGCGATGCCATCTGCTCTCGCTCGCGAAATCGTTGGTAGTAACCAATGCTGCGGAACAGGGCGAACACGATCCAGAAGATGGCAATATTCGTGATCAGTTCGCGAGACAAATAACGTTCAAGCCGGGCAACGTAGCTCAAGTGTTTGCCCGGGGCCTGATAGCGAAAGATGGTAACAAAGAGCACTTCCTCGATTACGCCAACGACAACACTCAAAGGCAGATAGTACAACAGCATTTGGCGGAGGGAGGCGCTTTGTATGCTTGCCCGCAAGAAGCGCCACATGGCAAGGAAGGTGACGCCCCACAAGAGAAATTCAATTGTCCAACCCAGGAGCGGAATCCAAAGGGCAATCTTCCAGCCGCCCAAAGCTAAGTCCGCATCCTCCTGCAAGCCAAACAGTAGCGCAAGGATGACCCAGCCGGACAAGAAGACCAGCGGATGCATGAAGAACGGGCGGTCCTGGTCTGCCGCTGACTTAATCGGGCCGTTCGGTTTGATTCCCAACCTCGCTATCCACTGCCGGAGCATGCGCCGTAGCATACACCTCTTGGATGGGGAAATACTTTGGGTTTAGTTCATTTCCGAAGACAAATAGATCGTGATGGGGATGCATTTGCAGCCATTCTGAAGCTTCCTGCTCCGCGGAAGCCGTATCGGCAACTCTCGCGGCTATGCGCTTGAGCTCAGGACGCAGATAAGCCTCTGCCGCACCGCCGCCCTGTGAAGCCGCGATGCGGAACCAACGATAAGCTACTCTTTGATCTTTGGGTAAAAGCCGGCCATCACGGGCCAACACTCCGAGAACCGCGGATGATTGCCAGGAGCCGGAGCCGGCGGCCAGCAGCAGCAGGTTCGTCGCTTCCTGCGGCGCTTGCGGCAGGCCGGGATGGTTCACCAAAAGCAGGCCCAGGGCGTGGATGCCCGGCAGGTAGCCGCCGTCCGCAGAGAGCCGCAGAAGCCTGTCTTCCTCAGGAATATTCGGCACGCGGCCTGGTTCATTCGCGTCCAACTTCGCCAGGAAACATTCTGCTTCCGCATCGTGCCGTTTCACGCCCAGCCTGAACCACGCTTCCGCCGCGGCAAAGTCAACCGGGACGCCCGACCCCAGGTAGCTCGCCAACCCGAGATACGCGTCAGCCCGGCCATCCCCTTTTTGGTCTGCGGATTTCAACAGCCGTATCGCTTCCTGCGGATCCTGTTTGACTCCGTCACCGCGCATATAGAGCGTCGCCAGGTTCACCTTTGCCTCCGGATAATTTGCGGATGAGGCTCGCCTGTACCATCGAACGGCCTCAGCTTTATCCTGGGGGACGCCGATGCCAACGGTATACATATAGCCGAGGTAAAGCTGGGCGGGGGGATTTCCCTGATCCGCTGCTTTCCGATACCAGTAGGCTGATTGGGTGAGGTCTTTTGCCACTCCTCTGCCCACGTAGTAATCAGCCGCCAATTCCAACTGCTGTTTGATAAAGCCTTTCGCGGCCTTCGTCTGTACCTCTGCTAAAGAAGCCGGACGTTCTTCGAGCGTATCCGGCTTAGCTTCGGCGCTGATAGCGGGCCACAAACAAAGGACTGCCAGCAAAGACAGCAAATTACTGCGCAACAAAAGCAGGCTACGTAATCGCACGACGTCACCTCACGATTCGTTTGCTCCATACTCACGCATCCAAAAAGCTCTCAACGTCACCCATGTCGCCTGTTTAAGCTATCAATGTTCGAGAAGGCGGCTGCTCATCCCGCCCTTGCAACTTCTCGTCACAAATCGGATCAAAGTCTGCTTCATAGCTTGCATCGCCGCTTCGTTCGCTCCCGATTTTAGTAACCGTGCCGGCCCAAAGCCTGGCCCAGAATGCTTGCTATCGACAGGTCGCCCCCACCCCGAAACCAGTCGTCAGCAAATTGCTACGCTTGGTCACTATCTTCTGCAGTGCATACGGATAGATCGGCCTTTACGGAATTCTGGATTGCTCGCCCAGGCTGGATGCACCCTCGGTGGAAGCGCCATTCGCCTCGCCCTGCTTCCGCGTCCATTGGTCACACATTTTGCCTCTCCGTCACTTTTTGCTTCGCAACCGGCGTCCTGGGCGGTGAGTTGCGTAACAGTGGGTCGCATGCGGAGCGGAGGAAAGATGACGACTCACTATTCGCGGTTGATCTGGATTCTGATTGCGCTGGTTCTTCCGGTTTACAGCGCACCCGGCTTTGCGCAGGGCATCGTGACGGGTTCGATCAGCGGCACGGTGCAAGATCCCAGCTCCGCGGTGATTGTAGGTGCGAGTATCACGGCGACCCAGGAAAGCACAAACGCCAGCTTCAAGACGGTGAGCAACAGTGCGGGAAGCTTCCAGATTCCTGGTATGCCCATCGGCATGTACACCGTCACCATTGACGCACCCGGTTTCATCTCGATTCATATTCAAGCGGTTAATGTGACATCGGGCGCACAGACGCCGCTTGGAGTGCAGACATTAAAGATCGGTAATTCAGAGGCGGTGACCGTGGAGGGCGCGACAGCACTACTGCAGCCAGATTCGGTGCAGGTCAGCCAGACCTTTGATACGCAGAAGATAGCAAATCTGCCTATCGGGAACGGCTTTGACATCGTCGCGCTCTTCACTCCGGGAATATCTCCTTCGGGTGGCAACTTGTTCGCCAACAACAACGGAGCCGAGTTCTCGACCAACGGGTTGCGCGATCGCAATAACAACTTTGAGTTGGATGGACAAGCCAATAACGATACCAACATCGGCGGTCCAAATGTCTTCTTTGGAAATCAGGATGCATTGGCCGAAGTACAGATCATTACCAATGACAGCGCAGAATACGGCAAGAATAGCGGCGCGGTCGTAAACTATGTCACCAAGGCGGGCACAAACGCATTCCACGGGACTGGATACGAGTTCTATAACGGCAGCTGGGCCGACTCGCTTGCCAACCAGGAAAAGAGCCCTCTGCTTGGGTACTGCACCGTGGGGGAAAATCCGGCGGACGGCTGCATCCCACCCTCTGTGCCTCGATACGGAGATAATCGATGGGGCGGCACGGTGGGTGGGCCGATCCTGAAGGACAGGTTGTGGTTCTTCGGTTCCGGTAATTTTGAGCACACCCGCACCGGCACAGCACCCTCCTCATCCGCACCCTTCCTTACTCCGACTCCGAACGGAATCAGTCAACTGCAACAGGCCTTTCCCAATAATTCCGCGGTTAGCGCGCTGGCCGCCATAGGTCCTGCAAGCAGTTCCGTCGGCAATCTCACCTTTGGAACACCCACCACTGTGGATGTGCTCGGGCAACCCATCGAGTTCGCAACAGCAAGGCGCACCATCGCATCTCCGTTCAATGACTACGAGGCAACCGGACGCGTGGACTATCAGCTTGGCGAGCGTGACCGAATTTTTGGACGCTACATTTATCAGAAGTCGGAGTATTTTGGAATCAATTACTTTCCCCCGTATGAGGCGGTGACGGGAGGCTTTGTCGGTGTCCCCGGAACCAGCAACTACGTCGGGGTCGACTGGGCGCACACATTCAATAATCACTTTCTCAACCAAGCTCGCTATAGCTATTCACGATCCACGAGTTCTTTTGAGGGCGGCGGTTTCGCCAACTGCACCAGCGCTGCCATCCTGACAGGATGCCCGATACGAGTCGATTTTGACGACGGCCAGACTCTCTCCCTGGGTGAGAATCCCTCGTGGCCGCAAGGCAGGATTGTGCGCAGTCACCAGCTACAGGACAATGTCACTTGGCAGGCCGGCAAGCATTTTCTCAAGCTCGGTGGCGAGTACAACCACTATCCCGAGAGCGACACAGGCCTTCCATACGTCAACGGAGACTTGCGCTTCAATAATTTCGGCGACTACATCAACAGTGCACCCACAGTCACGTTGTATGCAGAGGGACCAGCAGCGTACGACCTGGTATTCAACTACGGAGCGGTCTATCTTCAGGATGACTGGAAGGCCACCGAAAACCTAACCTTGAGCCTGGGGCTTCGCTATGAAATCCAGAGCCAGCCGCTGAATGGCCTGCACGCGTTGACGGTGCAGCGAGAATCGAACGCGGCGACCGCGTTCTGGGATCAGTCGCTTCCTTTAAGTCTTCGCACCGTACAGTCACTCCCCTTGGACAAGCATAACCTTGGGCCAGTGGTTGGCTTTTCCTGGATGCCGAAGCTGCTAGGGCAAGGCAATACCGTGGTTCGCGGCGGCTTCCGCATCGGCTACGACCCGACATTTAACAACCCGTTTGTGAACATTGCGGGCAGCACTCCGGCGGTAAACGCGGCCACGCTGCAAACGTGCCAAAACTGCGTGCCGTCCACCGGGCAGGGCTCGGCTTTGCGGACGGTGATCAATCCCCAGGTGCCGCGTGGAATCAATCCTGGATTTCGCAGTCAGCAAAATGTAGACGCGAAGTTGTTCAACCCATACACCGAGCAGTGGACCGTCGGCGTCCAGCAGGCAGTGAACAGCCACGTTGTCGGCGAGATTCGCTACCTGGGCAATCACGCGGTTGGCTTGTTCCAGTTGCGTAACGGCAATCCGGCGCTAGGCCCGCTGATCGCGGCCGGTTTTGGGAACGTGATTCCTGCCGGACTTACGCCATGTTCTACGCCCAACACCCCTGGATTTGCAGCGGGCTACGTAGATTGCAACCGCACCAATCTGCTGACGGTTGGCAATACGGGGTATTCCAATTACAGTGGGCTGCAGACTCGGCTGAGCATCGAGCACTGGCACGGAGTCATCGCCGGCCTCACCTACACCTTCAGCAAAGACATGGATAACGTGACCGAGATCTACAGCACCTTAAATGGCGGAAATACCAGTGCGTATGCACAAAGCCCCTTCGACCTTAGCCAGGCGGAACGGGGCATCAGCGGGTTGGATTACCCAAATCTTGCCTCCATCTATGTCATCTTTGATGTGCCCGTGTTCAAGCAGCAAAACACGCTTGCCGGGAAGCTGCTCGGCGGATGGCAAGTAAATCCTGTGTGGAGATATGCCAGCGGTCAGCCTTACACGGCGATCGAGTCATTGCACAGCGACTACACCGATTTTTCCATTCCATTCGATACTTCATTGTGCGATCCGGAACAGGTCTCCGGCAGCACCACGTGCCGCCCCATCCTCGCCAATGCAAAGGCGCCCATTGACGCGGTCGGCCTATGCTTGAACGCGGCCGCCGGGGATTGTGGACTGGTCGACTACTACAGCAGCCCGCAATTTACCAACGATCCGGCATCGACCCCCGTGCCGGTCAGCAAGCAGAACGTACATTGGATTGTGAATGACTTAACTGCAGCGCAGCACTATGGCACGCCATTCGCGGGCTCGGGAAGAAACCTGCAGCGAGGCGACAGCATAAATACGGCTAACCTGGCTTTGCTGAAAAACTTCAGAATAGGCGAGCGACTCACCCTGGAAACCAGGGCCATTGCCTACAACATCATGAATCGTCAGTATCGCGGAACTCCTGGGGTCAATATCGACTTTGGTAGTTTTTCTGAAGTTGGCGGATCGTTTGCGAATACCTTCTTCAATGCCAACGGGAATAATGAAACCAATGCTGTTTTTTCCGGGATAGACCGCCGACGGCTCGAAGTCGGCGGCAAGATCATTTTCTAGAGGCCTATCGCGTGCTAGCCGCGCTGCTTGCTGTTTTGTGGTTCACTGCCGCACCGTCGTCTCAGGATGTGCCGATGGGGACTATCCTCTCCTCGCCTGTGATTGCGGGCCGCGTCGTCTACTTCGGAAGCAACGCTGGAAACCTGTACGCATTGAGATGAGGGCAGTCTACGTATTTTCGTCTAAATGACAGTGTGTTCTCGGTTGCGGTGACGAACGAAGGGCACGGCTTTCAGCCGTGCCGCATCGCACTCCCTTCCATGAGGGCTTTAGCCCCTGAGGTACATCTTTCCAATCGTCCGTCGCGAATTCCGACGCGGAAAGAGTTGGTTCGCCCGATAAGTCTCGAAAAGCGTGCCTCAGCTAAAGCCGTCAAGCGCACAGGCCATTTACGGCACGGCTGAAGCCGTGCCCTTCGTTCGAAAGTCTTCACCCAAGGGTCAGTGAAGGCTTCCGTTGCTGTCCAAATTAGCCAACTGAAAAATCTAATTTGGGCAAGTAATGTTTGGCCGAAGGTTTCTGTTATTTCCTCAAGCTCCGCACGGCCACAGTGAGAGCAGCACTAAGGAGAGAGACAGCTGTGACTACCCGAAGGGCTCGCTTTGCGTGATGAACCATAGGAGGCGTGAATTCTGCTCCTAGCAGGGGTGCCGTGACGCGCTCGCCGTCGTAAGTGTTCTCGCCGCCCAGGCAGACGCGCAGGGCTCCCGCCATTGCGCTTTCTGGTTGGCCCGCATTGGGGCTCTTGTGCTTTCTTCCATCGCTATACCACGTACGCAGAGCTGATGCGCTGCTGGTCTCACCACCCATTCCGGCCACCATCACGATGGCTAATGCTGTCAGCCGTGAGGGGACGTAGTTGGCCACGTCATCCAGCCTGGCGGATGCGTTGCCAAAGTAGAAATAATGTTGGTCGGCATGGCCAATCATGGAATCGAGTGTGTTGGCGGCCTTGTACGCCATGGCCAACGGTACGCCACCCATCGCCATGTAAAACAGCGGCGCCACAATGCCATCACAGGCGCTTTCTGCAAGCGTCTCGATGAGGGCGCGAAAAAGTTCCGTGTCACTGAGAGCATGCGTATCGCGACCGACTATTCTCGCCAGCCGCTGGCGGGCAAGGTGGGGCTCGTCGAGTGCACGGATCACCGCGAGGCTCTCATCGATCAGGTTGCGTGACGCCAGACAGGTCCACGCCAGCAAAAGCTCCGCGCCCGCGCCGCAACCTATGCGCTGCGCCCACCCAATCGCTTTGGCGGTAGCAAGGTATGAGACGCCGACGACCCCAGCGGTGAGCGCTGTGCCTGCGATCAGTTCACTCCTTGCGCTTTGATCCGGCCGGCGTAGCCAGGCTTCTGCGACCTGGGTGCAACGCCCTATCAGCCGTACGGGGTGGGGAAGCCACTCTGGATCCCCGGCGATCCAGTCGAGGAGACAGGCGGCAGCGATCATCCTGGCATTGGTCATTCGTATTTCAGCCCCACCCAGGAAAAAATGCGATGCATGTCCAGCGATGTGCTCACCTGGCGCGCAAGGCGGTCGAGCGACTCCTCGCGTTGCAGGCTCCACGGATTGAAGTCCGAGGGAGCGGCCAGTTTGTAAAAGCTGCGAGCCGCGGTGACGAATTGATGGCGAAAAGAATCGTGATCAAAGACGCCGTGCAAGTAGGTACCGAGCACGCGCCGGTCGGCGCTGATACATCCGTCGTGTTCCCCGTTTGTCAGGGTAGCGAAGGGCTGTGCGTGATCCAGATACAGAGTCTTGCCAATGTGAATCTCGTACCCGGCCACGAGATCTTCTCGCAGCGGTTGGCCGAAAAGAGAATCACCGTGGATGGTGCCGGAACGGAGGCGGGTTACCTTGTCTGCCTGCATTGTCGTGGTGATGGGAAGCAGGCCAAGCCCTGGCATGGAGCCCTGCCGCTCAATACCGCGCGGATCGGATAGCTCCTGGCCAAGCATCTGCATGCCACCGCAGATACCCACGACCAGGCGAGCCCTTGCGTGCCGGTGCAGGGCTTGATCTAGTTTATTTGTAACTATCCACTCCAAATCGCTCATGGTCTGTTTGCTGCCTGGCAGGATCACGACGTCGGCATTCGCCAGCAGCTCGGCTGAACGGCAGAAGAGCAAATCGACAGATGGTTCTGCGCGGAGCGGGTCGAAATCGGTGAAGTTTGAAAAGGAAGGCAGGGCGACAACAGCGATGCGTAGCGGCCGATCAGGCCCGTTCTCCTTCGCCGGCCAAGGGGCGCGCGCGACCGGTGGCAGGCCGACGCTATCTTCTTCTTCCAGTGAGAGACCAGGCAGGTAGGGAACCACACCGAGGCAGGGTTTTCCGAGCCGTTCTTCCATCATGCGGACACCGGGTTCGAGCAGGCCCCGGTCGCCACGAAATTTGTTGATGCAGAAGCCGCGGATGCGCTCGCGCTCATCTGGATCCAGCAGCTCGATGGTGCCGAGCAGGGAAGCGAAGACTCCGCCACGATCGATATCACCCACTAGCAAGCAAGCGGCATCTGCCATGGCGGCCATGCGCATGTTTGCTATGTCATGTTGTTTCAGGTTGATTTCCGCCGGGGAACCGGCTCCTTCCAGAATGATCACTTGAAAGCTTGATGCCAGCGCCTGATAGCTTTCGCGCACCACAGGCATCAGCTCTTCCACGCGGCGCTGGTGGTAGTCGGCAGCGGAGATCTGCCCCCAGATCTTACCCCGCACCATCACCTGCGACGAGCAATCGCTTGAGGGCTTGATGAGGATGGGATTCATATGGACCGAGGGTGCGATGCCGGCCGCTTCGGCCTGCAGTGCCTGGGCGCGGCCGATCTCCAGGCCCTCGATGGTGGCGGCGGAATTTAGCGACATGTTCTGTGATTTGAATGGAGCTACGCGGTAGCCTCGTTGGGCAAAGATGCGGCACAGCGCCGCCGTCAATAGCGATTTACCAACGTGGGAACTGGTTCCCAGAACCATGATGGCGCGTGCTTGGCTCATATTGTTCCCGCGCCTGGAATGCGCATTACCGTGGCCTTTCCAGACAACCGCTCCTCATCGAAGTCACCACTCTCCCCTTTGTCATCCCGACCGAAGCGTAGCGGAGTGGAGGGATCTGTAGTGCGCCCGTCTCTTTGACAAAATGTCAATGTGAGTAGCGAGTCCCTCCCCGGATGACAAAGGGGAGAGTGGTCACTTTTATCAGGTGTGGTCATAGGACGGGCGCGTTGTAGATCCCTCTGCTACCAGGCTCTCGACCATTTTGGTCCGGGCTTGGTTCCATCGCGAAGGCGCGCATCGATACCAGCGTTCAACTCGATCAGCCTGCCGAAGAGCCAGATCAAATCAGAAAGCCGGTTGATGTATGCCAACACCTCCGGTTTGACCTCTTGTCCGCTCTCCGCCAGGCGCACGGTGTTGCGCTCCGCGCGCCGGCAGACCGTCCGCGCAACTTCATACGCCGCGGACTCGGTCTGCGCACCGGGTAACGACCAGTCGGCGAGAATCCCCTCCGTCGCTTCAATCTGATAGACCAGCTGGGTCAGAAAGTCGACATCTTCCGCGGTGATGTAAACCTGCGGCTTGCGGCTTTCCGGAGGGGTCGCCAATGCGGAGCCAAGCCGGAAGAGGGTCTTTTGAATTTGCTCCGTCCAGCCGGCGATCTGCTCGTTCTTGCAGATGCTGCGAGCGAACCCCAATACGGTGTTCAGCTCGTCTACCGAACCATATGCTTCCACGCGCAGGTCCGCCTTCGAAATGCGAATACCACCGGCCAGGCCGGTCTGTCCGCCATCTCCATGTTTGGTCGCAATGCTCATTTGCTTTCTCCTTCTGCTTCATAACGCACTACGCAGCAGTACGATTGCGTTTGTTGCCAGGCTTCTGAGTCAGAACAGCCGCACAGATGCCGCAGGACCACACGCAACACCCCCGCATGGGTGACCACTGCCGATTGACCCGGGATCACGTTCGAGCAGACCATGCACTTCCTCGAGGATACGGCCTTCGAAGGCCTGGAAGCTCTCTCCCGCGGGGGCGGGAAGGTTGGGAAAAGCATCCATCCATTTTTGCGCGTGCTCAGGATCCATCTGCTCGACCTGTTCCCAGCTAAGGCCCTCCCACTGGCCAAAATCGATCTCGCGCAACGCGGGACGCAGCGTCAGCGGAATATTCCGGGTGGATGCAATCGCCTGCGCTGTGCTTCTGGCGCGTCGCAGGTCGCTGCAATACACACTCTCAATCGACTCCGCGGAGAGCAGATCAGCCAGGGCAGTGAGCTGCGCGCGGCCCTTGGCGTTCAGGTCAGGGTCGGAGTGGCCACAGAAGCGGCCGGCCATTTCTGTTTCCGCATGACGAATGAACCAGGTTGTGCTCATGGCTGCCATACACCGCAAAGGTAGACGGCGATCTCGGTAAGCTGATTGGTGGCGCCAAAACAATCGCCGGTGATCCCGCCGAATCTTCGCATGTAGAAAAAGCTACTAAGCAAGGGAACTAAAGTCGCCGATAACAAGGGAGCGATCGCAGCTTTACGAAGTGCTACCACCACGGTAGCAATAGTGAAGATGGATCCGGCGATCAGGGAAGCGGTTGAGGTAAGTCCCGCTATCCGCGCACCCTGACCGTCACTCTCGCGCGCAGATGGAAGATAGTAACTGAGTGGCAAGGTCGACCAGCGGCTAAGCACATGGGCGGAGACCAGGTAAGCGGTGAAGTGCTCGAGCGGCAATAGAGCGAGCAGCACCGCGCGGCTAAGCAGTGAAAGCACCAGGGCCGCCACGCCGTAGCTGCCGATGCGGCTATCGCGCAGGATCACCAGCCGCTGCTCGACGCTCCACCCGCCGGTGCTGTCGGCCACATCGGCGAGACCATCTTCGTGCAGACACCCGGTGATGAGCACCAGGTACAGCAGGACGGCGACGGCAGAGGCGGGGCGGCCAAGATGAGGCGCCAGCACTTTCTCCAGCAGCGCGGCGCCCGATCCGATCACCAGTCCAACCAGGGGGAAGAACTTGACCGCCCGCGCCAGGCCGTCGGGCGCGAAGGCCACCTGGGGCAGCGGCAGCCGGGTGAGGAATTGAAAAGCCACCGCGACATCCACCGCGAAGCGCGGAGCGCGCACGCTCATGCAGTGGCTCCGCTGATCCCGGCCGAGGAAAAGGTCGCCATCTCCTGGTAAAGGCGCAAAGCCGCTTCGAGCACAGGCATGGCCAGAACGGCGCCGGTTCCTTCGCCCAGGCGCATATTCAGGTCGAGAATGGGCTCAATATCCAGGTGAGTCAGCAGGATCCGGTGGCCGGGCTCTTGCGACTGATGTCCGGCGAACAGGTAAGACCTCACGGCAGGAGCAAGGCCGCACGCGATGGCGGCGGCCGCGGTCGAGATAAAACCGTCCATGACGATGGCCATCTGGCGCCGCGCTGCGCCCAGAATCATGCCCGTCATGGCAGCGATCTCAAGACCGCCGGCGCAGCGAAGAATTTTGCGCGGGCCGGTGGGCTGGGCAAAGTGCAGCTTCAGCACTGCTTCCACCGTACGGCATTTGCGCGTGTAGGCCTCGCTGTCGAGGCCGGTTCCTTTCCCGGTGACCAGGGTGGCCGGCATACCAGTAAGCGCTGCCGTCATGACGCTGGCAGCAGTGGTGTTGCCAATGCCCATCTCGCCCACCGCGATCAGGTTGTTTCCTTTCTCATGAGCGGCCTCCGCCATGGTGAGGCCAACCAGGAGCGCTGCACCTACTTCTTCCGCACTCATAGCCGGTTCCCGCAGCATATTCCTGCTGCCCCTGCGCACCTTGCCATCGGTTAGCCCGGCATAGCCGAACAGGTCCGCATCTACACCTACATCCACCACCTTCACTTCCACCTGGTTGAATCGAGCCAGCACATTGATGGCTGCTCCTCCAGAAAGGAAATTCAGCACCATCTGCTGCGTTACCTTCGCCGGATAGGCGCTTACCCCTTCCGCCGTGATGCCGTGATCCGCGGCGAACACGTAGACCGCCTTGCTCACCGGACCAGTGACGTTCCCCTGGCGGATGGCGAACCATTGTGCCGCTAAGTCTTCCAGGCGTCCCAGGCTCCCCAACGGTTTCGTCAGCGCGTCGAGTCTAGTTCTGGCCTGGGCCAGATAAGTTTCGGGTGGGGCGGCAATCGCTCCGATCACTTCCTCGATGTTGGGTTCCATTACCGTGTTCATCGGGCCTCCGTGCGGTAGAGTTCGGCGCGCTCGATCAGTAGCGGGTGGCGATCCGGCGGGCACTGAAAGGCACGTTCCAGGATAGAGGGTTTCAACATCTGCTCCGGGGTGCCGCTGGCTAAAGGCTGCCCCGGGCTGAGCAAAAGTAC
This sequence comes from uncultured Acidobacteriaceae bacterium, assembly GCA_963750415.1. Lineage (GTDB taxonomy): Bacteria > Acidobacteriota > Terriglobia > Terriglobales > Acidobacteriaceae > PALSA-350. The sequence goes on along the minus strand of CAVVQX010000008.1, from coordinate 120,937 downwards.
GGTGGAGAAATTCTTATCGACCAGGTGCAGGTCGTGAATGGAGGCCAGGATAGTGATTCCTTCATCGCGGAGGAAGTGGAGCAGATCGATCAATTCAACCTGCCTTCCTATATCGAGGTTCTGGGTGGGCTCATCCAGCAGCAGCAGCCGCGGCTGCTGTGCCAGGCCCAGGGCGATCTTCACCCGCTGGCGCTCGCCGCCGCTGAGCTCATTGAAGATGCGATGGCGGAGGGCAGTTACATCTGCCAGGTCGAGTGCTCGATCAACCGCCATCCGATCGCTGCGCCCGGGACCCCGGAGCATACCGATGTATGGGGTACGGCCCTGCTCCACGACTTGCTGCACGGTAAACGCGAATGGCAGCTCCAGTTGCTGCGGCACCAGGGCGATGGTGCGTGCGACCTCTTTGAGAGGAATGGTTTCCATTGGCCGGCCCCGCAGCGTGACACTCCCCGACACCGGGCGCAGGACCCCGGCGGCGATACGCAACAGTGTCGTTTTGCCGGATCCATTGAGCCCGATCAGGGCGTTGCAGCTACCCTCAGCAAGATCGACAGTCGCCTGACGCAAGACCCTGTGTCCCTGGTAATCAAAATGCACGCCGTCCAGGCGCAAAAGACAGCTCATACGGCATAGCTCCGCTTCATATTGCGCAGCAGGTAAAGGAAAAAGGGCCCACCAACAAAGGCGATCAGGACGCCCACCGGAACCTCTGAGGGAGCAAAGATGGTCCGCGCGAGGGTATCGGCAAGCATGAGGAAGATGGCGCCGGCTAGCGCGGCCACAGGCAGCAGGCGAACGTGGTCGGGCCCCAGCAGCAGGCGCGCGACGTGAGGTACGATCAACCCGGCGAACATGATCATGCCGCCGAGCGAGACCGCCACGGCCGTCATCAGGGAACCAATCAAAATGATCGATACGCGTGCGGACTCAATCCTTATCCCCAGTTGCTGCGCGTACTCGTCGCCCAGTACCAGGGTATTCAGTGTCCTCATCAGGGGAAACGCAGCCACAGTTGCCAAGGTAAGCAGAGCGGCGCTTACTGCTAATTGGGTCCAGGATGGTATGCCGATTACACCGTGCAGCCAGGAGGCCAGAACGCGGTTACCGGTGCCCGTTTTGTCGAAAAGCTCAAAGAAATAGCTTGAATTGGTAAACATGATGCTGATGGCAAAGCCTGCCAGCAGAAGGGTCACGACGTTGGTCTTACCCCCGGATCGAGCCAGCGAGTACACCAGCGCCATGGTGACCGCCGATCCGGCGAAGGCCAGCAGCGCGGTGGCGCTGAAGCCGAAAGTCGACCACTGGGAGAAGAAAGAGATCCCAATGCAGGCGCCGAAGATCGCCCCTCCCGAAGACCCGATGACGTATGGATCGGCGATGGGATTGCGAAAGAGGCCCTGAAACAGAAGTCCAGACAGCGCCAGCCCCGAGCCCACCAGTCCCGAAGCCAGCACCCGGGGGAGGCGGAGGTGAAACAGGATCAGCCGCTGCATTTCGCTAAGTGGTTGATGTCTGAACATGGCGGCAAAGATGGTGCGGGGCGAGATGGGCACTGCGCCGGTGGCGAGCGAGACCAGGGTCACCACGCCCAGAGCCGCTGTCAACAGCACAATAAGCGCCACAGAGCTGAGTTTGCCTGTTTCACCCTTGCTGACTTCGGGCGGGGTCCCTTGCTGGTTGGAAGCCGCCGGGCTACTGGATACCGTGGCTATTTCAATCGCCAAGATTCGCCTCCAAAGCTGATCTTTACACCGGCCCGAACGGTGAAGGGAAGCGCGGGGAAACCAAATGCTTCGCTGTAATGCTCGCTCAAAAGATTCTGCATATCAGTGTAAGCCGTGAGCGATCGAGTGACCTGGTAGCCGCCGCCCAGCTCCAGCCGCTGGTAAGCGCCGTCGAGATTGCGGTTGGGCAGCAGCAGGCTATTGCCAAACTCCGAATCGGTAAGAAAGTCGCTGTCGTCACGGCGGCCGACCAGCGTCCCGGTAAACGAGCCATACCACTTGGAACGGTTGTAGCTGAGTCCAAAATAGCCGGAATGGGGGGCGCGGCGGAAAGGCCTGGCGCCTACGAGCGGCGAGAAGGCGCCGATCGGGATATCGGGAAAATTCGGGTTGTAGCTGGGCAGCGACTCGCTGGAGAAAGAGCGCTGTACAACCGCGTCCAGATAGGTGTACCCCCCGCGGGCAAAAAGATGGCTGCCGATCTTGTACTCGGTCGCGACCTCCGCGCCCTGGGCCCGGAAGGCTTGCGAGTTGATCGCTGCTCCAAATTCAACCGCAGGGTTGCTGGCGGCGGGTAAACCAAGCGCAAGCAACGCTGACTGGGGCACGAATTCCACCCCATTGGTGAATTCATTGTGGAAGTAGGTCAGACTGATCCGGGCCCTTCCATTCCAAAACTGCTGATCGACACCTCCATCGTAGGTGCGGGAGGTCTCCGGCCCAATCGGAGACACCCCATATTGCTTGATCAACTCACTACCGTTCGGCAATGCGCCCAGGATGTCAAAGAGCGAGATGCTTTGGTAATAGATGCTTGGCTCCTTGATACCTTTTCCGAAGCTGAAGTTCAGCTTGGTTCCACTCAACCAGCCGGTATTGGTAGGTCGGAATAGATAGTAGGCGAGGGAAGCGCGAGGCGTGGCCGCGAACCCGAAGAGCCCGTTGTCTTCAAGGCCGCTCCCTACTGTGTAGTAGAGACGGTTCTTTATATCTCCCGCGAGCTGAACGGTGTAGCTGTAGTTGCCGCGCTCAATTGCGGTTTGGGTTCCGCCTGAACTAAGAGTCGAACCGCGCTCATCTTCATATTTGAACGCGCCCAGAGCAACGATATGCGCATTGACCCGGTAATCAGATTGGGCATACACGAAGTCCCTTTTGCTGGGGGCGAGGTAGTTGTTGGGGTAGGTTGAGCCATAGCTCGTCCCGTATTGAAAAATCGCCTGACCGCTTACGGCATAGCCGTTCGCACCCTGTATGTTGACCGGAGCACCCAGGTAGACGTCTTCGTCCGGATCATAAATCCCAGTGGCGGCATAGTCGGTGTAGTTGTAGTTCAGGCGCAGGCCGCCATAGCGTATCTGGTTGTGCCATTTCCCGGTGGTCTGGTTGTTCCAGGCAGCGCTCAGGTAGTTGTCGTGCTCTTTCACGCTTGCCGCATCGGGAATGCCGTAAAGCAGGATGGCATTCGGTTGATCGGCAGCGACCGTAAGGTGCCGTACGGTAAAGCGCAGGTCGTTGGCCGTATTCGGCGTCCAACCAAAGTTTCCCGCATAGGTCGCGTTGTGAAATGCGTCGTTAGGCAGGTTATTGCGCGTGTCTGTGCGGGCAAAGGCTGAGTAGTAATCAAAGTGACGATAGGTACCGCTCAGCGTGCCCACCTGGCGGTAAGTATTAAAGTTGCCTCCATCGCCGGAATAAGTCAGCAGGGGAAGCAGGGTGCTGCCGCGAGCGGTAGTGAGGCTCACGACTCCTGCCAGGGCATCGGAGCCATAGAGTGCGCTGTTCGGCTCGCGCAAGACTTCGACCTTGTCGATGCCCACCGCATCGATGTTAGCGAATTCGACCAAGCCCCCTATATCGTCGGCCGGCACGCCGTCGATCAGCACTTTGTTGGCATTGATATTGCCGCCCCGAATCGAGAGGCCGGTGGTGCCTCCCACCTGCCCGGTCTGGGTTACTTGCGCCCCAGGGATCAGGCGCAGTGGATCCTGCACCTCGGTTGCGTACCGGTACTGATCCGCGTTCAGCACGCTAACTGCCGCGCCCACCTGGGCTTCGGGTGTAGGTGTTCCTGTGGCGGTTACGGTCACTTGTTCGGTCAACGTTTGCGTTGCCAGGGTCACATCCACCTGGGCTTTGCCCGAGGCGGTGACGAAGACTGCGTCGCTGGTAGTGGATTGAAAGGTGGGCGCAGCAGCCCGAACCTGGTAACGAGCGGATTTCTGCACCTGGAAGCTATAGTTACCCGCTATATCGGTTTTCGTTTCCTGCGCGACGGATGTGCCGTCCAGAAGTTCCACCGTTGCCGAGACGATCACGGCGCCCAGCGGGTCGGTTACTGTGCCGCGCAAGGTCCCACCCTCCGCTCCAAGGGCGGACAAAGGAAGGAACAGGAGAGACAAAACAAGCACCCGGAAAGCCTGACGGAAAATTGAGAGATCGAACATTTTGTACCCCCTCGGGTTGGTGGAGCAAGGCCGTTCTCCTGACTTACGCGTCAACAAACCTCGGCTGCCTTCCCAGGACTCGTCCCAGTGGCTTTAACGTCCGTGCCGGGTTCTCTGCGTTTACAGTTACGGGGTAGTGGCGGATTCGCACCGCCTTCTCGTTACCTTGCCGTGGTGATCGGTTGAAGAACGGGCGCACCCGTCCTAAGGATGAAATTCTTTGGCTAACTCCTCCAATGCGTCGATGGCCACCGGGCTCGGCTCCTGTATGCCGTTATCGACGTAATAAACCTTGTTCTTCTGGATTGCGGGCAGGCTGCTCCAGCCTGGTTGTTTCCGCAACATATCGATGGAGAGTTTGCCCCCGCGGATGAGTAATACAGCTTGCGGTGCGCGGGCAATCACTGTCTCCATGCTGATCTGCGGCCAATCGGGAATGAGATCGTCGGTCACTGACTTCGCACCCGCAGCCTCGACGATCTCGCTGATGAAGGCGTGCTTGCCGATCGTGACGATCGGGTCGTACCAAACGGGAACCAGAACTCTTGGCGCCGGTTTCCCCGCGGTGCGCGCCTTGACGGCGGCGATGCGGCGGCTAAGGCTGGCGTCGAGGGCCTCCGCTTGCGGGACGCGGTTGAGCGCCTCGCCCACGCTCTTGACCGAGCGCAGGATGCCGGAGAGACCCTGGGGATCCACCAGATAGATGGGTACACCAACGGCCTTTAGTTGGGTTGCGGTTTCCGTCGATCCAGGAATGCTGCTCCCCACCACCAGGTCGGGATGGAAGGAAAGGATGGTCTCAATCGAGGGTTGTACCAGGCTGCCGATACTTGGTTTCTTCAGGGCTGCCGGTGGGTAGGTTGTATAGTCGCTCACGGCAACCACATCGTCACCCGATCCGAGTGCGAAAACAGTGTCGGTAACACTGGGCACCAGGCAAATCACCCGATGCGGATGGTCGGGAACCGTGACCTTGCGTCCGGTTTCATCCGTCACCACCCGGCTCGCCTGTGCCGTTGAGGAGATGCCGGCCAGCAGCGTGACGAAAATCAGCCAGGCCTTCTTCATGCGGTCGCCGCCTCTCTTTGCCGCGCGGCTTGAAGCGTCGCCAGAAAGTGCTGCGCGACGATGGGGCTAGCGCCAAAGTGCAGGTGTACATAGCTGGCGAGAACATTGCCGCAAGTGAAGCCCTCCGGCTGCTGCTTCCCTGAAAGGGAAAAGTCCACCAGGTAGCTGGTCTCCACCTCGGGGCCGGTGCACATACGGGAATAGTGAAAACTATGGCCCCGAATCGTGGTACCCCGGGGGCCGAGCAGACAGTCTTGTGTAAAGGTGACGGTGACGTAACCGAAGTCCACCAGATGGCTGGTCATCTCAATCGCCAGGGGCACGATCCCCAGCAGGGGGTGGACGGTTCCATCCGTTGTGCTCAACTGTTGCGAAAGATAGACCAGGCCTCCGCACTCGGCATAGATGTGCCCTCCGGATCGCGCGAAGGCGCGGATCTGGTCGAGCATGGGTGTATTTTGGCTGAGCTCCCGAGCATACAGCTCGGGATATCCGCCGCCGAAGTAGAGCGCATCGAGCTCCACCGGCAGCCCCCGGTCTGCGATGGGGCTGAAGGGGATAATCTCCGCTCCCTGCTGGCGCAACAGATCCAGATTGTCTTCGTAGTAGAAGGAAAATGCGCGGTCCTGGGCCACACCGATGCGCAATCGAGGCGATTCCATCCTGATTGCGGAGTGGACAGCGGTCTCAAGAGGGAAATCAAGCTGCAGGATGGCGTCGACGTTAAAGTGCGCCTCTGCCAGGCTGGCCAGGGTGTCGAGCGATGTGTCGCTCTCCTCTGCTGCGTGGAGTCCGAGATGGCGTTCGGGGATTGCGATTTTCGGCTCTCGCGGTAGCCAGCCCAGAATGGGAGTCTTACAGCGGGCCTGGATGGCTGCTTCGAGCAGTTGGTAATGGTGGGGGCCGGCGACCCGGTTGAGGATGAGGCCGGCCAGCGGCAAATCCGGATCGAAGCACTCAAAGCCCAGAACCGACGCGGCCACGCTGCGGGCACTCCTGGCACAATCCAGCACGAGCAGCACCGGAAGCTTGAACATTTTGGCAATCTCGGCGCTGCTGCCGGTTTCCGTGAGCCCATCCTTGCCGTCGAAAAGCCCCATCATGCCTTCGACGACGACAGCGTCCGCGCCAACCGCCGCCCGGCGAAGCACTTCGCCATTCGCCTCCGGACTGAGCATCCAGGTATCCAGATTGCGGGCTCCTCGGCCTGCGATCCGGCTGAGATGGGTGGTGTCGAGAAAGTCGGGCCCCCCTTTGCAGGGCTGGACGACGTAGCCGCGTCTCCGCAGGCAGGCGATGATAGCCAGGGACACCGTGGTTTTGCCCACACCGCTGGCCGTACCGCCCACCAGCAAACCGATCATTGTGTCACCTGGGGGATGGCCTCACCTTTGAGGACCAGGGGAAGACCGGCGACCAGCAGGAGGACGGTGGACGCCACCCGGGCGACAATCTGGTTTATTTCGCCCAACAGGTCGCGGAAGCGCCGGCCGGATGGATACTCCGGCACTACTCCGCTGCCAACCTCGTTCGATACCAGAACAACGGAACAGGGAGGCGATTGCAACGCGAGGCTGAGGGCATTGATCGCGATTTCCTCGTCAACCCTGGCATCCAGCAGGTTGGCGGCAAAGAGGGTCAGGCAATCGATAATCATCAAGTCGCAGGTAGGACCGTACTGGGCAATGACCTCGGCCAACGCCAGAGGCTCCTCGACGGTCTTCCATTGCTGCGGGCGGCTGCTGCGGTGACGGTCGACTTTGGCTCGCATCTCGTCGTCGCAGGCTTGGGCTGTGGCGACGAAAACCACTTGCCCGGCGTGCTCCCCAATCTTCTGTGCGTAGTGGCTTTTGCCGCTGCGCACGCCCCCCAGCAGCAGGGTCACCGTATTGCGTCGGTTCGATTGCATTCATCGCCTCTGGCGCAGGGCAAAGCCCTGGCGCGAAGCGGGATCCAATAAGAAGGCAGCGTCCGTACTGACCAGCGAACTACGTCAGCGAGGTTGCTTTCCAGCTCTCCCATCGAAGCTGAAAACGGCCCTGGTGGGCATCCGGCCGGTCTCCTGACTTACGCTTCGTCGATCTTGAACAGCCTTCCCAGGATTTAAATCCCAGTGGCTCCAGCAAATTGGTTCAAGATCTCGGCGCTTACAGTTACGGGGTAGTGGCGGAGTCTCACCGCCTTCCCGAACACCAGATTGCTCAACGATAACGCCCTGGGTGCGGCGCGTCAATGGCGATCAAAATTGTCAATTTGTGAGGGATTTCCGGTAATGCGTATCCCAGGGCCCAGTCCATAACTACCCAGCCGTATCCTCGGTATCGAGGTCTTTTAGTGCCGCGCCAAGGCGCTCCCACGGCACGCCCCACGGCACGCCGGGGCAGGCGGGGCAGGCGGGATCGTGAGGGGTTGTACGGTCGGGCGATCGGCCCTCCGGGCCTCGACGAGCAGGTTGATTTCGGCGGAAACGGGAGGAAGAGCGTACTTCAGGGGATAAAGAGGGGGTGTGAGAAAACTCGGGTTCACACTTCGATGGGTACTGGGTCGACTGTTGTCTCGGTAAAGGCTGGCAGGGTCAAGGATGGCAGGATGCTGGCAATGGCTGCGTAAACCAAAAGTCCGCCGTAAAGCGGTGGGCTGACGGCAAAGTTATCGCGCAGTATCTCCGCGATAACGAGGGTGAAGATCAGCGTGGGGGTAAGGGCGATCGCCACGCGAATGCTGCCCCGGTGCCCGCGATGCTGCATGAATCGCGATTGCAACCAAACCACCGTCAGCCGAATGGGTATGAGGAGCGCGGAAAGCACCAACCCATACAGCAAAGACGCCCTAACCAGCGCCGCACTCGGAACGCCGAGACCACTGTGAAAGAAATAGAAGGGGATGAAGAACGATGCGAACAATCGAATCGCATCCAGATTCTCGGCGGAAGCCAGAGTCACAATGCGTTTGTTGAGCGACCGGGCGACCAGTCCGGCGACAAATGCGCCCACCAGGTAATACACACCTAATTGCCGGGTGATGATCGCGCAGATGAGACCAACCATCACCAACAGGGAAAACTCCGAGCCGGGAGCGTAAGGCACGACCCACTTTCCAAGCGCCAGAAAGAGCAGCGGCATGAATGCGATCAATAAAGTGATGGCACCACCGGAAACGAGCAGAGTCTTGATCGAGTCGGCCTGCGAGATCACCAGGAATAGAAAGACGGCCGTAACTTCACCAGCGACTGCGTGGAGAGCCACTTCGGACTGTTCCGTCTGATCAAGGCCGGAGTAAGGCAGCATGTCCAAAATAAAACCGGTCGATGGGGTGAGAAGCGCAAGCGCGATCATACAGTCGACCTGCCAGCCAAGGTGGAGATACACGGCCGCAACACGAGCGCAAGCCACCAACACCAGGCCGCGCACCGCGAAGTTCCCGGCCAGGGACGGAAGCTGCCGCCGAAGCTCAGCCAGATCGACCTCCAGACCAGCGAAAAGAAAAAGCGCCGCGATGCCAAGGGTCGAGAGGTAGGAGATGACGCTGTCATGAATGAGCGGCTTAAAAAAGCCGGCGACGATAATGCCAAAGGCAAAACAAGTGAGCGGAGCGGGAAGCCGGAAGCGCTGCAACGCACGTGGAATGACGAGCAGTCCGAAGACCACAGCCAGGTAAATAAAGGTGACCTGTGTTCCTTGCATAGCCATTCCGGATGGTTCGGGGTCCAGGGTGAAAAGGGGAGACCTTAAATTTACGCGGTTAGGCCACAGGATGGAATGGAATTCCAGGCGGAGAGGGAGTTTGGCGGTTTTTGAGCCTGTCGGGTGGGAATACGTGACTCCGCTACCTCTAAAGCTCCTTGAGCAGCCAGCGTACGGATCTCTTCTGAATCTCTATGTACTGGGGATTCCACATGGCGTGAATCGTATGACCCACCGCGGTGAACACCACCCGTCCCTTGCCGAAGTCATAGGCCCAACCGGAAACCGACTTGGTGCCCAGATTTTCGAATTTCAGGCCGTCGATATTTTCCGCCTCCATGATGATGTACTTCGGGTCCTTGTCGTAGGTGACGTAGTGTTGCTCATCGTTGACCATGAACGAGCTCATACCCTCCGTGATCGGATGCTTGTTCTCAGTAGCGTGAACTTGAAATGGGCGCAGCGGCGGGTGACTGATGTAGGCTCCGCCCATGACCTCGCGGTAGTCCTTGGAGCTGAGCGAAATATGGCTGCAGTTGTGAAGAGCATAAAAGCCATTGCCCGCGGTCACAAATTCTTTGATCGCCGCGCCCTGCTCGTCCTTGATCCACGTGACCGGCTTGGGGTCGGGGAAAGTCTTCGGCGTTTCGAGGTCCGCCTCATAGGCAGAATATGCATCCGGTCCCAGGTAACCGTCGGGCCAGATCATGCCGTCGCGCAGAATCAGGAGCAATTGATAGTTCTTCAGCAAGCCGGCCGAGATCTTGTCGTATTCAATGGTGTAGTCGATGGGGATGTCGAGTTCCTGGAAGACTTTGTTCAGACTGACTCGAATGTAGTCCGGGTTGTGATAGCGGTCGCCGATAAGGGCCAGGGCACGCGGCTTACCTTTGGCGCCAGTGGAACTCAATTGAGATCGCACGCTCTCGCTGGTGCCCAGGCCCAGCAATCCGGCTCCGGCTACGATACCGGCGCTCTGAACCAGGGTCCGTCTGGATAACTTCCTGCCCAGGAACTTCATGAGAGCCTCCAATCCTATTTAGCGGGAACAAATAAAATCGCAACCGGTGAATTCACGTCCAGCGTCTGCCCCGCCGGCGTCAATGTACCGTTGGTTGGATCAATGGCAAAGACGACCAACTGGTTCGAAATCTGGTTTGCCACGAGCAGGTATTTTCCGGTCGGATCGACGGCAAAATTGCGTGGAATCATGCCCTGCGACGGCGCCACTTGAACCCGGGTCAGCGTTCCCTTATCTGGATCAATGGCAAAAACTGCGATGCTGTCATGCCCACGATTGGAGGCATAGAGAAAGCGGCCCGACGGATCGATTCCTATCTCCGCCGAGTTGTCGATGCCTCTGTAATCAGGCGGCAAGGTGGAAATGGTTTGTATGGGCGTCAACGAGCCCTTCAGCGCGTCGTAGGAAAAAGCAACCACGCTTGACTTCATTTCGCAGACCACATAGGCAAACTTGCCGCTTCGCCCGAACAGGAAATGGCGAGGCCCCAGCCCGGGCGTAACCGAAACGAACGCTGGATCATTGGGGGTAAAGGTCCGTTTTGCAACATCGACCCGATAAATCCTGATTTGATCTGTGCCCAGATCAGGCACAAACAGGAACCGATTGTCGGGCGAAAGCACGACTGCATGCGCATGGGGCCCTTCCTGGCGTTCGGCATTCGGACCGGAACCAGAATGTTGATCGAAGCCAGTCTGTTCGCCAATGCTGCCGTCCGGGTTGATCGCGAACGACGCCACATTCCCGCTTCCGTAGTTTGCGACGAAAAGGATCTTGCCGGTGTGGTCAAGCGTTAGATGGCAGGCGCCGCCACCACCGGAATCCACTTTGTTGAGAAATTTAAGCGAGCCAGTCCTGGGGTCGATCGCGAAGCTGCTGACTGCCCCGTGCGACTTACCGTCATTGCCGATTTCCGAAACAGCGTACAGGAAGCGATGGGTGGGGTCGGAGGCGAGAAATGCAGGGTTCTTTATCTCGGCAGCTAATCCTGTCGACGTAAATTTTCCTGTCCTGGGGTCAAAACGATAGCCATAGATGCCCTTGCTGCTTTCTCGGGTATAGGTGCCGACATAAACGAAATAGGACCTGGCAGTCGCCGGTTTCTTTGCCGATGCGCCCAGCGCGCGCGGCACCATCATGGCCGCCAGCATGAAAAATCCAAACATTCCCAAAGCTTTTGCTGTTGTTGCAATCGGTCTCTGCCTATCAGCCATGTGAGTCCCTCTTGGCAGGCATCCCTGCGGGTAAAAACCTGCTCTCGACAGTACAACCCAATACGACCCTCGCGTAAAGTGGTCGGACTTCTTTCAGCAACCATGGCACCGTGTTCTTTCGCAGTTACAGATGGTGAAGTATAGAAGGTTGCGGCTATTCATCGTCACAGAATCAACCTCGCAGATTGAGAACGCCTCCGTCAAAAGGAATGTCGGCTCCGGTGACAAAGCTGGCAAGGTCCGAGCATAGATAAGCCGCAAGTCCTGCCACCTCGTCCGGCCTCGCCATTCTGCCGATAGGTTGCGTCTTCGCCAGCTCAGCCAGCATCTCCTTCTCTCTGCCGGGATAGTTTCTCTTCAGGTATCCGTCGACAAAGGGAGTATGGACTCGCGCCGGCGAGATGCAATTGCAGCGGATGTTCTTGCTCAAGAAGTCTTTTGCCACCGAGAGCGTCATCGCGCGAACCGCGCCCTTGCTCATGGAATAAGCGAAGCGGTCCGGGATGCCGGCGACCGCGGCCATCGACGATAGATTAACGATCACACCGCCCGGCTGCCTGCTCATGGTGGAAACAGCAGCCTGCATGCACAGGTAGGTTCCCTGTACGTTGACCTTGAAGATGCGCTCAAAGTCCTGGATGCTTGTGGTCGTAATTGTGCCGATATGGGCGATGCCCGCACTATTGATGAGGATGTCGATCGGCCCCTTGGAGGCGATCGATGCAAATACCCGGCTGACACTCTCCGGATCGGCTACGTCGCACGGGAGTGCCCAGCTCTTCCCACCCGCATGCACGATCTCTGCGGATGTTGCCTCGGCAGCCGCGCCGTCAATATCCAGTACCCACACTTGTGCCCGGTTCTCGGCTAAGCGTGTGGATATGGCTTTCCCAATTCCACTAGCCCCACCGGTGACGACGGCCACTCTCCCGTTTAAATCGAAACCGTCCAAACCGAACCCCAGTACGCGCAACCGTTCTATCGGTTGCTCAAGTGCATGTCAAGCAACAATCAACGGTTACGGGCTTGCACGTTGCGCTGAGGATCGGATTGCCAGCCCGGAGAAGACGGATTTGTTCACTAGCGGTAAGTCTTATCGTCGAGCCGCCGGAAATCAACATCGTTCATCACCCCGATGGTGACGACAGCAAAGGTGAACACTTCGGTGCCGGGCTCCAGGTGGCCGGCGATTACCTTGTCGGGGGTGGCCAGCGTCACATGGGGATGAACCCTGCCATCGATGACATATCCGTTCATGCTCACCAGGTCAGCGGGTTCGGTGGGATTCTTGACGAACGTATCCTGAGAGGGAAGCGTTCGATTGCTCACCTGGTGAACCTGGTAACCGCGAACCGATCCCAGGGCCGACAAAATTACCCCGTTGCGAATGTTCTCCTGCTTCACCATTCTTTGCATGCCGGCCAACAGGTCGGTCTTGTATTTGAAGCGCAGAACAACAATGCGATCGAAGTGACCCGTGATGGGATAGACATCCGGAACGTGGTCACTGTTCGCGTGGGCGTCGTCCGCAGGATTAGGTGAAGGGTTGATGACCGTCCGGCGGGTTTCCTGGGCGAAGGCCATGCTCCCTGTGAGCACAAGCAGAATGAGCATTCGCATAACGATCTCCCTCTCGGGTTCAGAATATTGATTTGACGAAATGCGCTGTCTTCACACCGGCCTTCTCCGTGTAATAAACCGTAACTTTGGCCGACTTGTCCGTGCCCTCGGCAACATCCTTGCCGGTATCTTTCGCGGCGCGATCGGTTAAGTGAAACGTCTGCACGCTACCATCCGCCGTCTTCACGGCAATGGTCTTTGCTCCCCTGTCGATATGGGAAACGGTGCCATCGGTTGCCTTTAAACCGTCGTCACCGATCTTATCGATTTCATGTGCCGTTTCCTTACCCCCCGCGGCGGTGTAGTGCACCGCAACTTTGCTGCCTTCGTCCACTCCGTGGGCAGCGTCCACCGTTCCCTTTTTCGTATCCTTGGCTCCATCGACAGTGACGTCGCTGGCATAGTGAAAGGTGTGTTCGGTGCCATCCTTGGTCTCGACGACGACCGTCTTTGTCCCTGCGTCAACTTTCTTGACTGTCCCATCCACCACATGATCCACATCCTGTGCCGCAAGGCTCAACGATGTGGCGAAAACGAACGCAGTCACCATTGCTAATGTCTTGATCATGACCATCCTCTTTCCAGAATTGATAGTGAATCCATCTTATATTACCAACCGCCGCCGAGCGCCTGGTAGAGTTGCACGTAGTTCTGCAGCTCGACATACCATGCCTGCGTAGTCTGCAGCTCAGAGCTGAAATATTGCTGTTGGGTAGTGAGGACTTCGAGGAAGCTGGTGGCTCCTCCGGTGAAGCGAACATCGGTCACCTCCGTGACTTCAACTGTGGGCGGTTGCGGTGCCGGAGCTTCCTGTTTCTCTTTGCATCCACTCAGGAGGGCAGTCAGCAGCAACGCTGCCAAACAGGCGGCTAGTTTGGGCCTGGGTCCAGATCGCATCGTTACTCCTGCTTACTATCGGGCCCAGTTTTGTCCAGCCACTAGTGTGCTCATGGCGCGACGTGCTCGCGCGTATAACAAATGGTATGTCGGTGGTACCCATGGAATCTAGCACACAATCCTGGTCACGACCATGGGGAATCGGTACCCGGTTGAGGGATCGTGTGTCAGTTTGCCAACCAGAGCGGGCGCCCGGCATTGGTTGCAGATTAATGGGTGGCGCCTTCACATCCATCGCCGGCAGCAGGTTGGTCCGTTACAATCAAATGCGCACCAATATATTTAGTTCGGCAGCCGCGAAGTCCGCAGTCAAACAATGATGAAGCGTTTCCCCATAAGGCAGTTCGGTCTGGTGGCGGTGGTGTGGTTTTCGGCAATGGCACCTGTAGCTTCGCGGGCAGCGCAACAAGCTTCGCAGGCCACCGGCGCCAACGACAACTCCCAGGAACAGGAAGATGCGAGAGGGATGCGCACCCGGGAATTTCTTGGGCTAGGCAGGATGCCGGATGCCAAAATGGCTGCGGAAGGGGCCAAAATCTTCGCCCCCACCTGCGGCTTTTGCCACGGATCGGATGCTCGCGGTGGCAGCGGACCGGATCTCTTAAGGTCTTCGGTGGTGCTGGACGACAATCAGGGCGAGCTCATCGGGCCGACGGTGCACGACGGAAGGCCAGCGAAAGGGATGCCCGCTTTCCCCTCCTTAACCAATGAGCAACTGCGCGACATCGCAGAGTTTCTCCATCTGCAGGTAGAGCTGGCGGCGAATCGGGGAACCTACAAAACTCTGAACGTAGTCACCGGCGATGCCAAGGCGGGGGAGGCTTATTTTAACGGGGCTGGTAAATGCAATACGTGCCACTCGGCGACCGGTGACCTGGCTCATATCGGATCCAAAATGAAACCACCAGAATTGCAACAGACCTTCCTCTACCCCGCGGCGAGGCAGCAGCCTTCGTCCACCAGGGTGACCGTGATCCAACCGGACGGTACCAAGGTCACGGGAACGTTGAAGCATCTCGACGATTTTTATATCTCGCTTTATGACGCGGGGGGCATCTACCATTCCTTCCCATTGCGGAAGGGGCTTACCGTTCAGATAGACGACAAGCTGCTCTTCCATCGCCAGATGCTGGATAAGTACACCAATCAGCAAATGCACGACCTAACGGCTTACCTGGTGACCTTGAAGTGAAACTGCTTTTTTGTTGCCTGCTTTCATTGCTGCCCGGTGTATCGATCGCGCAGGGGCTCGATGCTCACAAGCTGCTGCAAAAGGACCCGACCGACATGTGGCCTACCTACAACGGGGATTACTCCGGCCGGCGGTTCAGCCCTCTTACCCAGATTCAGGCTTCCAATGTTCATGAGTTGTCGCTGGCCTGGATGTTCCGGGTCCGCATCTCAGGCGGCGCCATGCGAGGTGTGGGCGAGCCCGATATCAAGTCCACGCCTTTGTTGGTGAACGGAATTCTTTATTTCACTGTTCCCGATCACGTGTATGCGTTGGATGCACGCACCGGCCTGGAGCTGTGGCACTACGACTGGGTAGACAAGGGCGGACACCTGGTAGGGAATCGCGGCCTGGGCATGTACGGGAACTGGCTGTACTTTCTGGCGCCGGATGGATGGTTCATTTCTCTGGATGCGAACAACGGCAAGGAGCGTTGGCGAAAAAAAGTAGCCGACGAGAAGATGCAGTACTTCACCACCGGAGCGCCCATGGTGGTAGGCAATCACGTAATCGTCGGTGTGGGCGGCGACGCGATCGATGTTCCAGGCTACCTGGAAGCACGCGATCCCACTACGGGGGAGCTGCAGTGGCGATGGAATAGTGAACCGGCAAAAGGAGAACCAGGATCGGAGACCTGGCCCAATGAGGCCGCCATGAGCCATGGCGGCGGCATGACGTGGCTTCCCGGTACTTATGATCCGGGTCTGAACCTGCTGTATTGGGGAACGGGCAATGCGAATCCGGTGATGGCAGGGCAAGGCAGAAAAGGAGCCGATCTATGGACCTGTTCGATTGTCGCGCTGAATGCGGATACGGGCAAACTGGTTTGGTATTTCCAGGGATCGCCCCACGATACCCACGACTGGGACAATACGGAGACGCCGGTCCTTTTTGATGCTGATATTGACGGCAAGCCGCGCAAGCTGCTGGCGCAGGCCGCGCGCAACGGCTATTTTTTCGTACTCGATCGCACCAACGGGGCCCACATTGTCTCCAAGCCTTTTGTTCCTTTGAATTGGTCGAAGGGACTTGATGCGAAAGGGGAGCCCATCCCTGATCCGAAAAAACAACCTACGGTGGACGGGAACTTGCTGACCATCAATGGAGCGGGGGGAACCAATTGGATGCCTCCCAGCTTTAGTCCGCAAACAGGCTTGTTTTATGTCAACGCGTTTCTCGGTTACAGCGTGACCTACCTCACGGATACCAGCGAACGTCCCGAGGGATATGGAGGGTCGATACGCAATCTTTGGTCGCAGCATGTGCTCGAAGCGATCGACTACAAGGCCGGAGATGTGAAGTGGAGCCATCCGTATCCAACCGCCGGCGGCACGGGGGGCGTCGGCCTGGGCGGCCCGGGAATTCTCACCACCGCGGGGGATCTTCTGTTTAGTGGTGACTACAACGGGAACCTGATCGCGTTCAGGGCCAGTAACGGCGACATATTGTGGCATTTTCCGATGTTGCACTCACTCGGTAATGGACCTGAAACATACATGCTGGATGGGAAACAATATGTAGTCGCCGGCGGCGGCGACACTCTGTACGTATTTGCGCTGAACTAGCCGCTACTTCTTCTCCGTTTCCTTAAGGAAAGCAATGAGGTCATCCTTCCAGACAGCTGCCATCGTGTGCGTGCCGTGTCCCCGCGTAGCATCGGAGATGGGGATAAGAATGAACTTGGCGTGGGGCATCCGCGTCACCAGTTTCTGCGCGATACCGAGTTCCGGCGGATTAATGAAGTCATCGGCGGAGTTGATCCAAAGAACCGGAGCGGTAATGGCGCCGAGCCTGGGCTCCGGATTGTAATTACGCGATGCATTGACGTAGTAAAGAAAATTGTTTGCGTCGGTGTGCGCGATCATGGGGTCCAGCGTGCGATCGACAAAGCCCTCCGCAAGCACCCGGGTTAGATAGCGTTTCTGCATCAGCAGCGGCGCGGATCCAGCGATCAAGATCAGATCATTCGCTCCCCGAAGACCTTCGACCGGTTCTGTGGTGTAGTCGCCGTTCTTCCATGCGGGATCTTTGCGGATCATTTGCATAGCCATGTATCGCCACATGCGGTTGCGTCCCGCAATCTCCACTGGCAGGCAGGCGAAGGGCGCGAGCGCATCAGAGAAATTGGGATATGTCTCGCCCCATACGAAAGACTGCATACATCCCATCGAGGTACCGAGAATCAGGCGCAGGTGATCGACGTGCAGGCCATCGACCAGCATGGTGTGCTGGGAGCCGACCATATCGTCGTAGTCGTACTGAGGAAAGTGCATGCGCAGGCCATCGGAAGGCTTGCTCGATTCGCCATGGCCGATATCGTCGGGGAGAATAATGTAGAACCTGGTGATATCGAAGGGCTGACCAGGACCGAAAAGCACATCGGAAAAGACCGGGTTCATCAGGGAATGAGCATCGCCGCCCGTGCCGTGGAGCAGGAGGATGGCGTTATCGGTGTGTCCGGCGGCATCGTGGTGAGGCTTACCCAGCGTCAGGTAGTGCAGTTTCAACTCCGGGATGGATTCACCGCTGCCGAAGTGAAAGTTCTTGATAACGTAGTTGCCATCCTGCGTCGGCCACTGGGTAGTCTGAGCGTGGGAAACGGGGCCTGCAAAGAGGATGAGGAAGAGGCAGAACGGGCGTGCCAGTCTTTGCATGCTAATAGGGGCTCGATCCCTTGCGAACCGGCGGCTTGTAGTTTACGAGTTCATCGACCGGCTTTTTCCCGGCCCATGCAATGCCGCGAAGCAGCATGGTTTGGATTTGCGGGTTGGCAAAGTTGGCATAGGTATGTCCCTGCATCCACACGAAAGCCCGTGCCGGCTGCCCGCCTGGCAGGGTGTGTTCGTAGGTCCAGATCTGGGGCACCACTTCACCTTTGTGCGCGCCTGCGCTCGGAGTCCCCGGGATCACAGCAGTCGCGAGCACGTGGATCGCCGGATCCCTGGCCCAGGTCATGCTGTAGAACGCTTCATCGAAAATCGTAATGTCCGACATGCCTTGCATGATGGGGTTGGCTTTGTCGACGATGGTATAGGGAATGTCCGCACCCAGCGTGTAGTTCACTTCGCCGTGCTTTTTTGCCCCTCCCACCAGGGTCGCGAAGTATGCCGGATCCGGACCGCAGAGAGAATCGTGGAGGCTGACGATACCGCCGCCGCGTTTCACGAAGGCCTCGAGCGCTTGCCTGGTGCTATCGCTCATGTAGCCGTCGTCTCCCTTATAGATGACCAGGACGTCGGTATTCTCAAGTTCGGCAGCGCTGGGCTGGTGCAACGAACCGTCGACGATGGCCCCGTGTTCGGTGAGAATCTTGCTCCAATCCGCAAGAAACTGCGGATAATCATGCTGGCCCACTTGATGGGTTTTGAGCCCTGCCTGCAGGTAGATGTGCATACCATTGGGATTCTGGTTCCAGGGCCGGGGGGCAGGAGGAGTCTGTTGCGCCGACAAGCAGACCGTGGCTCCTATGACCAAGGAGAGGAAGGATGAAAAGCGTGTCCCGCGTTTAACCAGTGTCATATCTGCGCGCTCCAATGTGTTTCTCAACAGACGCCTTACATTTACAGATAGTCTCAACCACCTTTAGCCCTGACGTCCGCATTTGGAAGGTATGGGCTTCAGAGAGTGTGCGAGAAACCGATTTCCAAACTCCAGTCCCGCAGGAGCCGGTGTCCTAGCTGGCGCATGAAGCTGTGGGCAGAGTCTGAAGGACGATTTTACGGAAGATCATGAGTGTCGCGCCTCTGGCGCTCCAGATCATGACGGGGATCAACCCCAGGCCTTCCGGGCTGGGCTGACGTCTGGCGGGCGGCCCCCCGGGCCTCGATGGGGCTGGCCCCAGACCCAACCGTTTCAACCTCAACAATACGGATACCCTACGAAGAGGATTTTTTTTATCCCTTTCCGGCTAGGCCGACGTTTCGTTGGCGGCCATCCGGGCCTCGACGGGATCTGGTCCCGCAGCCAGCCGTCCCTGCGGGACTCAATCAAGTTTGAAGGTGTACCCAGGACTAGCGTCCGGCTAAGCTTAGCCGTCCCTTCGCAGGGACGGTCAGTGAAGGCTTCATGTGCTTTCCCAACTGAAAAATCTAGCCTGGACAAGTCTGAAATTCAACCGTCCCTAGGGGACTGAGTTTGGAATTGAAGTTCTCACAGACGCTCTAAGCCCCAGGGTTGGAATTGACGCGCGGCTAAGTCCTTTGTTTCAAGCGGCAGTCAAAGTTATGCGTTTATTTCGCCTTCAGGGGGTGGCAAGTCTGACGGAAATGGTGCGTGATATGCGTGGTATGCGTGGTAAGGGTGGCAAGTCCGACGGAAATGGTGCGTGATATGCGTGGTATGCGTGGTAAGGGTGGCAAGTCCGACGGAAATGGTGCGTGATATGCGTGGTATGCGTGGTAAGGGTGGCAAGTCTGACGGAAATGGTGCGTGATATGCGTGATATGCGTGGTAAGGGCGGCAAGTCCGACGGAAATTGGTGCGTGATATGCGTGGTATGCGTGGTAAGGGCGGCAAGTCCGACGGAAATGGTGCGTGATATGCGTGGTATGCGTGGTAAGTCCGAATTCGGGCAAGAGGTGTCCGGATAATTTGCCCACTGAGCCGTTCTGGGGGGGCCGCGCTTCACCCGTCATCCGCGCACGTGGCCGGCAAACGATTTGCAATCGCACAAAGTTATTGGTGGACACACCTATATATATGCGGATTGGGGTCACTTTTGCAGCAGGAGAAAGGTTTTTTTATAGAAATTCCGGCATGACTTTAGAGGTCGCGGAATAGGGTCGAACAGGGAGCGAAACCGGTCCCCTCAGCGCCTTCTATGGCAAACTCCCACAAAATCGTCATCCTGAGCGGCTGTGACTTTTTTAATTTCCCTTGTGGTGTGTGGCCGGAAAGCTCCGAAGAGTGCCTGCCAACAAGCATCGCCGGGGTCCCTCGACTCCGCGCCATAAACCCTCTGTTATGCATAGATCTGCGAGGCGCTTCGCTCAGAGGCTGTGACTCTTTTAATTTCCCTTGCAGTCTGTGGCCGGAAAGCTCCGAAGAGCACCTGCCAACAAGCATCGCCGAGGTCCTTCGACTTCGCGCCATAAACCCTCTGTGATGCGATAAGTCTGCGAGGCGCTTCGCTCAGCCGCCGGACGGCAGGATGACGCCTTTCTGGAGGGGACGAAACAACATCTGGTCGGGTGCAAAAAACAGGAAAAGATCGAAAAAGTCACAGGCTCTCCCACGGCACGCCGGGGCAGGCAGGATGACGCCTTTTTGGAGGGATTGAACAACATCTGGCCGGGTGTAAAAAACAGGAAAAGATCGAAAAAGTCACAGGCTCTCCCACGGCACGCCGGGGCAGGCAGGATGACGATTTTGCGGGAGTTTTGAAGAAAATCATCCCAAACAAGTTAGCGCTTATGGGATGTAGTCCTAGGGCTAAGCTCAAACGTCGCTGCGGGACTGGAGTTTAGAGAGCGGGTGCTCACACATCCTCTAAAGGACCTGGAGATATCCCATTCACGCTCCTGGGACAGTGTCTAACTCCTCTTTGCAATGGCATAGTAAGGCTGATTCGAGAGGCTCGCGTTGAACGCCGGGAAGAACCACGCAGCATCCGTTCCGCGGCGCAGCACGAAATAGTACTGCAACGGATAAACGGAGTTTGTGTAGTCGCCCGAAACGGCAGCACTGAATCCATTGTGAAGGCGCTGCATTTCCACTGATTGCCAACGCTCACCTTGATTCACATGGCGGTAGGAGAGATGAAGGGAGTCGGGCGCATCCTTCCCGGAGACCAGCAAGGACAACGAGAGCGGTTGCCCAGGATGAAAGCTGCCAGGCGGCTCGTGGGTGCAGGCAACGGATGGGCGGATTGGTCTGCCGGTCGCGGCCTGAATCGGGCGCGCGACATTTGCGGTGGAGCTTGCGGCAGCCGCCGGGGTCCCGAGCTTAGTTCGCATAAAGGCAAGGTCCCTGTCGATCCCGGGTAGCCGGACCACCCAGCTGCCACGCCGCATCGGAACATTGCCGTAAGTAATGTCGGGCTGGTACACGTTGTTGGCACGGTTCGCCACCCCTGCCCATGCGCCGCGTGCTTCCTGGTATTTCGCTAACGCAAGTTTGCCGGCCTGCGCATTGCCGGTCTTCGTATAGATTTCAAACAACACTCCGCTCCGCAATTTGGCCGCAAAGAAACGACCCAACCCATTCTGGATCACCACGTCCTCTTCCATCCGCCGGAACTCCGGGGAGGTGTGGGATGTGGCCTGCAATCGAGCCTTTGCCAGGGCTTCATCCGAAGTTGTAGTGCAGTCCTCCAGCCATTGGGCAACCTCAATCGGTGAATACTTAGGATTGGGGCGGCCGGCCAGCAAATCTCCGGCGTGCTCCACGATGGTGGAAAAAAGCTGTGGGTCGAGCGGGCTTACGGTTCCGAAACACTTGGGAGCAGGCGTGTCGCTATAGGGCGAGGCCTCAGTCCCCGGAACAATCGGCATGTTGTCGTATATTTCAGGCCAGAACGCGTGGTTGGAAGCCGATGCCAAATGCGCCGAGGTCACCAACGGCAGAACGCGGCTGGCATTGGCTAAAGCAGTCTCAACCGGGATGGAACCAGCTCCGAAGTGATTTTTCAGATATCGGCGCCAGCTCTCCGGATCAGCGTCAGGGTTATAGAGGCAACGTCCCCATACCCGATAGAAGTATTCAAACTTTTCCCAATCGCCCGCTTTCGGAGTGAGCGTCAGATCGGCGTAGGCGCACCGGCCGCCCGGCTGAGGCAGCCCGGACCCCTCGCGTCCCTTGAACGTAAGCGGCTCCATGATCTCCAGCCCGACCGCGCCGCAAAAGCTGGAAGTGCGTCCGAAAGCCGCAGCCATTTCCGGATCGCCGGAAAGCAAATGCCGCTGTGTTCCAGGCCACAGGCGAAACAACAAATCGTAATGCCGGCCCTGCTGGAGAAAGTCAGCGTAGCCATATCGGGTAAATCGGCGCTCGCCATTGCTGACGCTGAAGACTCCGCTCTCCATGCGCTCAGGCTGCGGTATCTCCAGCTCACGAATGTCTGCCTGGTTGTAGCCGAGGCTCTGGTGTTCGGCGGAATACTTGGCTCCCAGCTTCACCGGCATGCCCGTTGCGGTAGCCATGTCGATCATGGTCTGATTCACACCCTTGGCATGCATGTCGATTTCGACTTTGCGGCCACATCCGGTAATTGCTTCGAATAGCGTCTTCCAGAATGGATAGCTGCCCTCAGGAATTCCGCTCTCACCGTGCACGCGAAGCGTCAGCCCTTGAATTTGTGGGCAGGCCTTCAGAATCATGCTCAGCGCATCCCGGCAATAGGCAGCATGTGTTTCGGGTGTTAAGCCCTCGATACGGTGATGCGCATGGGGGCTGTCTGTCCATTGGTAGGCATGGGTCCAGATCCCCAGTTGAAATTCGAGACCCCGCGCGCTGGTTTCAGCGGCAATAAAACGCAACGTCTGCAGATTCTTTTCCCGCTCTTCTGCGGTAAAGGGCGCCAGGTTCTGCTCTCCTGTCTCATTGGTTAGCCGGACCACCCGGACGTCATATCCAGGCACCTCCACCAGGTACGGGTAAACGAAGTGAAAGTAGTCCCCGGTGACTCCGCGCGGAAAGTCATACCCTAGCCCGAATGCAAAATTGAAGCGATTGAACCTGCTGGCCGCGAGCACATCCAGATAGGCTCGCCAGAAGGCTTGATCGTAGTACCACGGCTTGTCTTCAATCTCGCTACAGAACAAACGCGAGACGCTTCGCACCTGGTTTGCGGGGTGTTCCTCGATCGCAGTGGCTAAATGCAAGCCCGTGGCCAGATCGGAATTGAATTGAACCCGTTCGGCTAACTCCAGGAGCCCATAGACGAACCCCCTCTGGCCGCCGGCAGAGACCCAGATCGCAGGAGCTTCCATCAGCCGTCCGGGAGTGAGACGGATGCTCTCAGGACTGGCAAGCGGTCCTGCCTGAGGAAAGTTCCGCGCCAAATCTGAGGCGGGTCTGGCCACCAAGATGGAAAAGGCGGCCCCGGCAGCTTGATCCGGAGATTGGACAATTTCGCAAATTGCGCCCTTGGCGACGAGAGCGGCCCGCAGCCGGCCCGCGGCCCAACCGATCGGGTCATACAACGCGCAGGGATCTCCACCTTCCACAACGATGAATATCCGCTGGCTGGGGCCGGCAAGCGCGCGATGAGTGAGACTGAAGGCTGTGATTGCGCCGCTGAGCTTCAGGAAGTCGCGGCGCTGCATGGTCGAGTACACGGGCTTCCACTATAGATGGTCGCGAACGCCGCTCGCAATCAATTAGAATCCGGTCATCTTGATACACACCGGCCGCCATTTCCTGCAAATCCCCGGGCCCACCAACGTCCCCGATCGCGTCCAGCGTGCGATGCATCGAGCCGTCATCGATCACCGCAGCCAGGAGTTTTCCCGCCTGGGTTCCGAGGTGCTGGAGAATCTTCGCCCCGTGTTTCAAACTACTGGTCCGGTCATCATCTATCCGTCGTCGGGGTCAGGCGGGTGGGAAGCAGCCATCGTAAACACCTTCTCTGCCGGGGATCGAGTGCTGATGTTTGAGACCGGACATTTTTCGCAACTCTGGCGGAAGCTTGCGGAGCGGTTCGGCCTGGTGGTGGACTATGTGCCCGGCAACTGGCGTAGCGGCGTATCCGTAACCGAACTAAGTTCGCGCCTGAGCTCCGATCGGGACCATACGTACAAAGCGGTGATGGTCGTCCACAACGAAACTTCAACCGGAGTGACCACGTCGATCCCCGACATACGGCAACAGATGAACCTGGCGAAGCATCCGGCGTTACTCATGGTGGATACCGTTTCTTCCATAGGCTCCATCGACTATCGTCACGATGCGTGGGGAGTCGATGTGACCGTGGCTGGATCGCAGAAGGGCTTGATGCTGCCTCCCGGCTTGAGTTTTAATGCCCTCTCTGAAAAGGCTCTGGCCGCCAACAAGAGCGCAAAATTACCACGTTCTTATTGGGATTGGCAGGAGATGCTGGGCCCCAATCGCAATGGCTTCTTCCCCACCACGCCCGCGACCACGCTGCTGTATGGTTTGCGCGAAGCTTTGGCCATGCTGCAGGAAGAAGGCCTGCCCAATGTATTCCGCCGCCACAAGCGCCACGCGGAAGCGACCCGTACGGCGGTGCGAACCTGGGGCCTGGAAATTGTCTGTGAAGATCCACGCGAATATTCGAGCGCGTTGACCGCTGTGTTCATGCCGGAAGGGTATGATGCGGATCGCTTGCGGAGCATCATCCTCGAAAATTTTGATATGTCGCTCGGAGCCGGCCTCTCCAAACTTGCCGGCAAAGTGTTTCGCATCGGGCATCTCGGCAGCTTCAACGATCTGATGCTTGCGGGAACGCTGAGCGGAGTCGAGATGGGCCTTCGCCTGGCCGGAGTGCCGCACCAGCCAGGCGGGGTTACGGCCGCGCTACAATCCCTCACGCCCGCCGGCCACTAGCATGGACACCCACGCACCGCTTCCGCTGAGTTCACATGCCAAGCCCGTTGATGTCTTCCCTCAGGCCGCGGAGCTCGAGAAAGACTTAAAGCAAAACATTAAGGGTGAGGTTCGCTTCGATCGCGGAAGCCGCGCCATGTACTCCACCGACGGATCAAACTACCGCCAGATTCCTATCGGGCTGGTGGTTCCTCGCGATGCTGAGGACGTAGCTGCCGCCATGGCAGTCTGCCGCAAATATGGAGCCCCGGTTCTGGCGCGCGGAGCAGGCACCAGCCTGGCTGGCCAATGCTGCAATGCCGCCGTGGTTTTCGATTTCACCAAGTACATGAACCGCATCATCGAGCTCGATACGAAGCAAAAATTCGCCCGGGTGCAGCCGGGTGTGGTGCTCGACACGCTCCGCAACCAGGCTGAGGTGCACAAGCTCACGTTCGCTCCCGATCCCTCTACCCACAATCGCTGCACCATCGGCGGCATGATAGGAAACAACTCCTGTGGCACTCATTCTTTGCTGGGTGGCAAGACGGTCGACAATGTCGAGGAGCTGCGGATTCTGCTCTACGACGGGACGCAGATGACGGTGGGTGCGACGAGCGGCGACGATCTGGATCGCATACTTCGCGAGGGAGGACGCCGGGCGGAAATTTATTCCGCGCTGCGTGCCATCGGCAGGCAATACGCGGACCATATACGGGCACGCTTTCCGGAGATTCCCCGGCGCGTCTCAGGGTACAACCTGGATGAGCTGTTGCCCGAGCGTTTCAACGTGGCGCGCGCGCTGGTGGGGACTGAGGGCACTTGCGTCACCGTGCTCGAAGCAAAGGTAAGGCTGATCCCCAGCCCGCAGCATCGCGCGCTGGTGGGGATCGGCTATCACGATGCGTTTGTCGCGGCAGACCATGTTCCTGAGATTCTCAGCTTTGAACCCATCGGCTTTGAAGGGTTCGAGGGAAGCATCGTGGATGGGTTGCGGCGCAAGGGTGCTCCCAACCTCGATTTGCTTCCCCAGGGCCGCGGCATCGTGCTGGTCGAATTCGGTTCCGATGATGCGGACCATGCACGGCATCTTGCCGAGCAGTTGATGGATGCGCTGAAAAAAGTGCCCGATGCACCCAACACTCGGCTCTATACACCGGCGGAAGCGCGACATGTATGGCAACTGCGCGAATCGGGACCGCGGGCGGCAGCCTTCGCGCCGGGCGCAGCGCCGCAATGGGAAGGATGGGATGATGCGGCCGTAGCGCCGGAAAAACTCGGCGGCTATTTGCGCGATATTCGCGCCCTGATGGATCAATACGGCTATGTGGGCGCCTTCTACGGGCACTTTGGGCACGGATGCATCCACATGCGGGTCAGTTTTGATTTGCAAAGCGAAGGCGGTATTCGCAAGTATGGTGAATTCGTCGAGAAGGCTGCCGACCTGGTGGTGAGCTATGGCGGTTCGCTCTCCGGCGAACACGGCGACGGTCAATCGCGCGGCGCTTTGCTACCCAAAATGTTCGGGCCCGAGCTGATGAACGCGTTTCGCCAATTCAAGGCTATCTGGGATCCGCAGAACAAGCTCAATCCTCACAAGGTTGTGGACGCCTATTTGCCGACTGAAAATCTGCGTCTGGGCGCGGACTATAAACCGTTGCAACCGGAAACCCATTTCAAATTCGTTGAGGATGGCGGCTCATTTGCCAATGCTGCCGCGCGCTGCATCGGGCTCGGAGCCTGCCGCAAGCTTGACAGCGGTTCCATGTGTCCCAGTTACATGGTGACGTTGGAAGAAGAGCACAGTACACGCGGACGCGCACATATGCTCTTCGAAGTTCTACAGGGTGAAGTGGTGGACGGTAGCTGGAAGAATGAACAGGTAAAGCAGGCACTCGATTTATGCCTGGCATGCAAGGCCTGCAAATCAGAATGCCCGGCAAACGTCGATCTGGCTACCTATAAAGCTGAATTTTTGTCTCACTATTACGAGGGCAAGCGGCGCCCATTGCATGCATATGCGTTCGGCATGATCGATCAGTGGGCGAAGCTCGGGTCGCACGCGCCGAGACTGGTCAATTCCGCCACAAACGCTTCGCGGCACCTGATACAGAAGGCGCTTGACATGGCTCCCCAACGGCAGTTGCCGCGTCTCGCTGCTGTCAGCTTTCAGCAATGGGCGCGCAAGCATCGGGTTCTTGCTTCCGGTGGGAGCGTGGTTCTTTGGGCGGACACGTTCAATAACTATTACCGGCCTGAGACCAGCCAGGCCGCGTGGGAAGTACTTACGCACGCCGGCTTCAAGGTCATGGTCGCGCGAGACCATCTTTGTTGCGGACGGCCGCTGTATGACTTCGGCATGCTTGCGAAGGCCAGGCAATATTTGCAGCGGATCCTGCAGGTACTTGCGCTTGAGATCGACGCAGGGCTCCCCATCGTTGTTCTGGAGCCAAGCTGTGCTTCGGTATTCCGCGACGAATTACGCAATCTGCTTCCGGAAGATCCGCGCGCGGAACGGTTGCGCAGCCAGACTTTCCTGCTTAGCGAATTCCTGCAAAACCATGCTCCCGGTTACCAGCCGCCGCAACTCTCGCAAAAGCTGCTGCTCCACGGGCATTGTCATCACAAGGCAATCATGAGGATGACCGACGAAGAGGCATTGCTGCGTAAAATGGGTTCGGATCTGAAGTCGCTCGACGCCGGCTGCTGCGGCATGGCAGGGCCCTTCGGTTTTGCCAAAGAGAAGTATGCGGTATCACAAGCCATCGGCGAACGAGTACTCTTGCCGGCGGTGCGGCAGGCGGATGCGGATACACTCATTGTTTCCGACGGTTTCAGTTGCCGCGAGCAGATATTTCAAGCGACGGGACGGAAGGCTGTGCATCTGGCTGAAGTCTTGCAGCGTGCGCTGCGTCGCTAGCCCTTCCCTAGTGCTCCTCTAATCTGGATTTCTCACAACCCGGTCTGCGACAAAGCCGGGTGCCCCATATCTGCCCGGTTTTGGCAGATGTGGGATTCCACGGCTGTCCACTGATCACTCTCTACCAGCAACCGATCTTGAAGTCTATGGCCATCTACGCCCTGCACAGTCAGGGGTTGAGGTTTGTGGAATCCCACATCTCGCGAAAAACCAGCGAGATGTGGGGCACCCCAATCCGTGGCCGAGACAGAGTTTCAGAGAGAAGCCTTCGCGTGAATGGAAACCGAGCAAATTTGTCTTGTATATACAACAATGGCATAATGTCAATACAGGAGGGACGCCCAACATGGCTGTCAAACTGACCTCTATCCGGCTCGATACCCAGCTCGCTGACGAGGCGGTCAAGATCCTTGAGGTGAAATCCCGAACCGAGGCTGTTCACGTCGCTCTCCGGGAAATTGTCGCGCTTAGGCGCTTTAAAGACCTCATGAAGAAGAATGTAGGCAAGCTCTCCTTCGATGGTTACGTTGAGTAGCCTTGTCATTCTGGACACATCGATCTTTGTTGATCATTTGCGACATGGACGGCACGAGGATCGAATTGATTCGCTCACGGGACTGATGAGGACTTCTTCGGTCGTTCTGGCTGAGTTGTGGAGGGGAACCAGCCAATCATCGGACCTGGCTTACTTGCGAGCCTTGGAGAAAAACCATCCAATATTAGTACCCACAAAGCAAAACTGGCTGAACTCAGGCGAACTTTTAAGGCAGGTCCGAAAAGATCGCGGCTTCGCACCCGAGAAGTTGCGGAACCTTCATTTCGATGTGCTGATCGCTTTAACGGCGCATTCCCACGGAGCGCGACTGGTAACGTCCGACCGCGCGGATTTTGAACTCATTGCCTCTTACAAGGCAGCCAGGGGTCTCAGCCTCGAGATCTGGTAGCCAAAATCGATTCCGCACAGATTCGCATATCGCGGCAAAACTCATCGATCCGTTTGCGATCTGTATCCCATGAGCACATGAAGCGCGCAGCGCCTCCAATGAACGTGTAGAACTTCCAACCCCGCCGGCGCAGCGCCTCGAGGATCTCGTCGGAGGCATGGACGAAGACCGCGTTGGCTTCCGGTTGCGCAACCACGTGGATGCCTGGAATACCCTCGACACAGTCTGCCAAATAGCGGGCACAATCGTTCGAGTGAGCGGCGTTGCGCAGCCATGCGCCGCTTTCGAGCATGCCCACCCACGGAGCTGCGAGAAAACGCATCTTGGAAGCAAGTTGCCCAGCCTGCTTGCAACGGTAGTCAAAATCTTCAGCGAATTTAGGATTGAAGAACAGAATCGCTTCCCCGACTGCCATCCCGTTCTTGGTGCCGCCGAAGCAAAGCACATCAACACCGCTCTTCCAGGTAAGCTCGGCTGGGGAACAACCAAGGCTGGCGCAGGCATTCGCGAAGCGCGCTCCGTCCATATGGAGCCGCAATCCATGTTGCTCGCATACGAAAGAAAGCGCGCGTAACTCTTCGACCGTATAGACACGGCCTGTTTCTGTGGATTGACTGATCGTGACCGCACGGGGCTTCGGGAAATGAATGTCCGTCCGGTTGGTTGCGACCTGGTGGATGGCCTCCGGCGTCAACTTGCCGTCGCTGCTTTCCGCCACCACGAGCTTGGAGCCATTGGAAAAGAACTCCGGAGCGCCGCATTCATCGGTCTCTACGTGGGACGATTGACAGCAAATGACAGAATGATAAGACTGGCAAAGCGAAGCAAGCGCCAGAGAGTTTGCAGCGGTGCCATTGAAGGCAAAGAAGACCTCGCAATCGGTCTCAAACAATTCCCGGAACGCGTCGGCCGCAGCTGCCGTCCATGGATCGTCGCCATATCCGGAGACATGGCCGCGATTGGCAACTTCCGTGGCCGCCCACGCCTCAGGACAAATGCCGGAGTAGTTGTCACTGGCGAACTGTTGCAGAAGATCTGTGTCGCTGATTTCACTCATATCGTATGATCTCCTACTTTAAACCGCCCGTGGCGCACCCCTTGTACAACCTGTTGACGATTGGCACCGGAGTAAACCCAACTCACGCCATTCTGCCTCGGTCCTCATCCCCCTGCCCCTGTGCCTGGCGCCTCAAATGGAACAGCGGCAAAATCCTTTGCGACCCGGCACAGACTCCGCAACCATTCAAACCACTTCTATATCCCAGCCCAACCCCGGAGCGTCTGATGGACGAGCATAGATCCCTTCCGGCCCCCGAGTAATATGGTTGTCTTCTTCGAACCGCCGGTAGACTTCATCGGGGCCGCCCGGAGGAGGCATAAACGTCTCTGCCCACGGACTGTTCGGCGTGGCCAGGATGAAGTGAATGGAATCGAAGGCGCCGCCTCCGTGGGGAATCACCGGAATGTCATAGGCCGCGGCCAGCGCGCCGATGCGTCGCAGTTCCGTCATACCACCGCACCAGTGAATGTCGGGTTGCCAGATTGCGGCTCCGCGATGGTCTAACAGTTGCCGGAAGGCGTACCGCGTATACTCGTGCTCCCCCGTGGCGATTCGGGTAGATTTTATTTCGGCGCTCAGCCGGCCGAACCCTTCGTAATCTCTCGGCTGCAGGCATTCTTCCATCCAATAGACGCGATAGGGCTCGACCAAAGCCGCCATTTCAATTGTGTACTGCTCGTTCCATGCCATATAACAATCGAGCATCAGGTCGCCGTCAGGCCCCAATTGTGCCCGGGTCTTCTTTACCAGCTCCAGATTTTTTTGCTGCCCTTCCCAACCATCGGCCGGACCATACGGAATAGCGATCTTCACCCGTTTGTAGCCAAACTTGATGTGTTGCTCGATGTCGTTGCCGGTGCAATAGGCCGGAATGCGCGGCTTGGTCTGGCCGCCGAGTAGTTCATAGACCGGAAGGTTCAGCGACTTACCAATCACGTCCCAAAGCGCCAGATCGACTCCGCTGATGGCGTTGATTGCGATGCCGGCCTGTCCGTAGGGGAGGGTAGAGCGGTACATGATGTCCCAGAGACGTTCGACGTTGAATGGGTCCTCCCCCAGCAGCAACTTCACCAGGTGCTGCTCAACCACCATGCCGCCGCCCGCCCCGCCGGTTCCATACCCGGTCACTCCCTTGTCGGTAGAGATTTCGACGGTAAATCCTTCCAGCTTTCCTGGGTCGGGGTTCCATAGCGATCGGGTGGCCTTGTAAGCCGGGTAAATCGACATGGGATTTGCAACTTCCACACCCCCGGTCGACCACGAACCCGGCGCAGGAGTATAGCTGGGCACCGGGTGCCGGGGGCGGGTCCGAACCACGCGTACACCCGTGATTTTTAGCTTGCTCTTTTCTTCCTGAAACGCAAGCGCCGGAAGGGTAACGGCGAACAATCCGCCAAGTTTGAGTAATGATCTTCGATTCATTGGCTATTCACCTGGATTTTGCGTCCGCCCTTTCGAGGAGAAGGTGGGGAGGCTCGGAGAAGGGAAGCAACGCTGCCATTTGGTTATTACCTCCCCGCTCGCCCTAGCGCGTTCTTAGTCGACCGAACTATATATCAGGTAAAATCATGACGCCAAGTGGGAAATCGTATCCGTGCACCTGTTCGTCGCAAAAAGGCAACCCCAGGTGAATGTTGTTTTCGCATACTCCAGGTTTGTATGAAAATATCACTCTCAGCGCAGACGAAGATTTGGATCGAGCGCGCCAGATCGGTCGCCCGCGCACAGCAAACGACGTTAAACGCCGCCTTTCGCGAATGGCTCGCCCAACTCGCTCCCAGCGCTGGAGACACACAAAGCTTCGACGCTATCATGAGGCGGAAGAGGCACGTGGACGCGGGACAGCACTATGGCAGAGATGAGATGAATGGCCGATAGACGGTTCATTATTGTGACGAATAGTTGGCTCTGAAATGAAATCGGGACTGCCGTGGCTTTCGCCAGCAGCAGTCCCGATCTGTCAGTACCCAGGTCTGAGGTCGGGGGGCTTGCTACGAGAAGACTGCATCCGCAGAGAAAAGTCTGCGCTCCCGAGCCTCCCCCCATCAGGGAAGCCCGGCGAAGTAAGTCGTCTAAGCGAGTCGACTCGCTCTTAGTTTGAGACCTGAGCAGTTTGCATCTGGCTCTGTGAAGACTTCAGGGCCATCCGCTGCTTTTCCAGATCCACGTTTTCCGTCTCCAGCTTCTTCTTCTCTTCCATCAGTTTCTTGTTGGAAGCGTCAAGCTTCTGTGCTTCCTTCAGCAGTTCCTGGTTCTTCTTGACGATGGAGCGCTGGGTGTTGACCTGGTCTGTCAAAACCTTGTTCTGCTCAGCGAGCCGTTCGCGCAGCGCCGCATAGTCCACGGACGCGTCGTTCGCATTCGCAGGCAGCACGGTGTTGGTATCGCTATTGGTGTTGGCGGCGCTGTGGCTCTGGCAGAAACCTGGTATGGCAGACAGAGACAAGAGCAGGGCACATGTCGGAAGCAAACGCATTTTATTGGACCTCATTCCCGTAGGTTGAACTTCATCGAGCATCGCCCGGAACTAACTCCGAGAGAAAGGGCATCGATTGGCCCTATCGTACTGAACGTGTATCGTCCTGGGAGTATCACTTTCGGACTATCAATAAGGACGGAGCGGCTATCCGGCACTCCCCCGAATTACCGCATTGGTTCGGAAAGCACAGATGTGCTGCGACTTAGCAGAGCCTCGGACAACGGGTGAAACACCGGAAAAGGGGCAATCTAAAGTAACCATCCTGTACCGCGGCCTGCGCATAGAGCTCTTGACTTGAACTTCAGGTTGATCCTCCCCCGATGGACGGTGAGCCCGGGCCGGGCGCCGGCAGGCTCGGGCCGGGGCGCCGGCAGGCTCGGGCCGGGGCGCCGGCAGGCTCTTGACATCCCCTCTCTGGGTCAACCCTTGTACTCAAAAATCAACGGGAGTACCGTGTTTACATCGATTTGTACGGACCGAGGGCTTATATGAAACCGTTCTCTCTCCTGCCGTTTGCTATCGCGCTTGCAACCACCTGCGCCATCGGTCAGGACACCGTCCTCCATCGCAGCGCAAACCCCGCATCGCTGCCGTTATCCCATATACCTACGCTCCGGGGCGACTGTCCTGTCGGCCTGCAAGTGAATCATGGGTCTTCTTTTCTCAAAAGGAATGTGGAGTATGGACCGTCCGCGCGTCCTACCCCGCTCGTTCAGGAACAGACCATCCAGTTCACAGTGGAAAATCCCTCAGCGCGGGAAATTGTGAAGGCCCAAATTACTGTCCACGGCCTGAGTCACCACGGCAGATTCGTTCCCCTGGCCAACGGACCCGTACCCGATCTCTCCAGAAAGGTGAGTGTCGTGTTGGACGTTAAGGGGAACAGCCGCGCGTCGAGCGATCTTTCGCTCAGCCGCTTCGCCTCGGTCACCTCGGTCGATTTGAACACGCTGACCTATGCGGACGGAGCCACTTGGCGGGCCTCGTCACCGGGCGCCTGCAGCGTTGCCCCCGACCCCTTCATGCTGGTTAGTGCCAGTCGATAGCCCCTCGTCCTTTACCCGCTTCCAGCGGTATACATAAGGGACGGGCAAGGAAAACGGGGATTGGCAGCGCGCTGAGAGCCGCTACCAACCCCCGTCCATCCCCAAAAACTGCTCAGCCTACTTTGAACAATAAGTCGCCGTGGACGTTTTATTGTTCGCGAACACTTCTCCAGGATGCGCATAGGGATTTTCGTTACTTACGAATATGCCTCCCATATCTGGTCCGCATATGACATTATTTTCGACCAGAAGATTGGTGGATGCCCCAACGGCAATGCCGGCCTCCCAATAGCCCCTCACTGTATTGTTCATGACCTTGGTGGCGTTGCCCCAGGCTTCGATCCCGATGCCCACCCAGCAGCCTGCACCGCACACACTCGGCAACTGATCGTCGACTATGTTGTCGTGAATGGTTGTATTTGTTCCTCCAAGCGCAGCCGATATGCCGAACGTAAGTTTCCATGGAGCCAGCGGTTTCGAAATATTGTTGTAGGCCACTTCGAGGCCCGCGCTGCTCCAATGCTGCATCTCGATCGCCATGCGGTGAACGTTGGTAAAGGTATTGTTATTGATGTGAACGTTTTTTCCGTCAGCATAATCGAAGAAGATTTTTATCCCCTCGTTCACTGTGTCGAAGGTGTTGTTGTTCATGGTTGTGTTCGAGAACCCATAGCCAAAGATTCCAGAGACGCCAAGATTCTTATCGGAGCTCTGGTACAGGATTTGCGAGGAAAGATTCTGAAAGATGTTGTGAGAGAGGTCTGAATTCGATGCACTCGTATCAATGAAAATTCCTACGGTGGCGGTCCAATTTGGCCATTCCGTTTGCCCATTCGCCCCGAAGGAGATATTCCGGAAAGTGTTGTATTCAACCATCGCGCCAGAAACAGCTCCACCCAGATGTAGACCGCCGCCGTCGAAGATAAAATGCTGGATGGTCAGGCCCGTTCCGTAGAAATCGATAAGCGCATATCCTCCAGTACCATGAATAATTGTTTGTCCATTGGTCGCACCGAGGTAGATTCGTCCAGCCTGCAGTCTGAGGTGTGACAGATTGTAGGTACCTGCCTGAAAGGAAATCGTATCGCCGACGTGGCTGTTATTGATGGATGCCTGAATCTGCGACTGGACCTCGGAGGGCGCTATGGTAATGGTGGAAGCCTGGCTGTGCTGCGTGAGGGCTAAGAAAAGAGCGAAGAATAGGGCGAAAGTGGCCCAAGTGTTTTTCACAATCATGATTACCTCGATCAAAAATTTGTCTAAGCGCTTCGAGGCAGGAAGGGATTCAGTTGTGTGACACAGTTCTATCTCCGCGAGTCCCTAGGGCAGGGGGATTACGCGTTGAGACGATAAGGTCGGTACCTGAGGGAATCGCCCTTGCTGATTTCCCATGTCAGGCACAGAGTTACGATCTAAGTTGAGTAGGTGACCCGCTTAAGTTTATAACTGTTTTCTCAGTCAAGCGCAAATGCATTAACTGTAAACTGATGATTCTGAGCGATTTATGGGAAAAATTACAGGATCGAGTAACAAATCCTGTGTTATTTACACATGTTAGCCAGGGGTTCCGGTCCGCTGGCATGCCGTAAGATGCTCGCGTTCCGGTTAGTCAGAAGCATCGCCACAGAACAACCTAACTTACTTTTTTGTCTATCACGGTTGCATACAGTAACTAACCTGGGTAAGTTACTGGAAAATGTTACTTGCAGGAGTTACCAATAACCGCGTATTCCGGGGCCGGCGAGGCTAAATGCGGGGGATGACGCCTGCGGGAACCGGCGTCCTGAAAGGGATTTGCCACTGTGACGGGCATGGATTCTACGCGTTATCATGCCGGTTTTCGGAACTTCGCAATAAGACACTCCCGGGCACGCCAGGTGAGTGCAGTGCACCTGGCTGGTACGGATAGCGATACAATTCCCGTGCCGTTACTTCATCGTGAGGATACGCCCGTGAAATCTGCCCCCCGCTCCATCGCCATCGCCGCCATGCTCCTCACCTCGTGTGCACTAACTGCATTCGCCCAGGTAGAAGGTGAGCGTATCGCTGTCTCTTCAGCTCACCCCGTGGCCGCGATTCAGGATACCGAAACCCCTGCACAGCGTGACGCCCGCATGGCCTGGTGGAGAGATGCCCGCTTCGGCATGTTCATCCACTGGGGTCTTTACTCCATCCCGGCCGGCACCTGGGACGGCAAGCGTATACCCGGCATTGGCGAATGGATCATGAACAACGCCTCCATTCCCGTGAAGGACTACAAAGCCCTGGCCTCCCAGTTCAACCCCACGTCATTCAATGCCCACGACATTGTTGCCCTCGCCAAGTCTGCCGGGATGAAATACATCGTCATCACCTCGAAGCATCATGACGGCTTCGCCATGTTCGACTCCAAGGCAGATCCCTTCAACATCGTCGCCGCCACACCCTTTCATCGCGATCCGATCCGTGAGCTTGCCGAGGAGTGCCAGAAGCAGGGCATGAAGCTTGGCTTTTACTACTCGCAGGACCAGGACTGGACGGCACCCGGAGGCGCGGCCTTACAAGCGGCCCGGCCACGATCTTCCCAGCCATCACTGGGACCCAGCCCAGGACGGGGACTTTGCCACTTACCTTCACACCAAGGCGATCCCCCAGCTGAAGGAGTTGCTCACCAACTATGGCGACTTTCCCGTCGTGATCTGGTTCGATACCCCAACGCCAGATATGACGCCGGCGCTTGCCGGTGAGATCGTCACCCTGCTTAACCAGCATCCGAACCTAATCTGGAACAACCGGCTCGGCGGAGGCTACAAGGGCGACACCGAAACACCCGAGCAGTACATCCCGGCGCAGGGCTATCCAGGTCGTGACTGGGAAGCTTGCATGACCATGAACGACACCTGGGGCTATAAGTCCTATGACACGAATTTCAAATCGACAGAAATGCTGCTGCGCAACCTTATCGACATTGCCAGCAAAGGGGGCAACTATCTTCTCAACATAGGACCCGACTCCAAGGGCGTTGTGCCGGCACCAGAGGTCGAGCGTCTGCACCAGGTAGGGAAGTGGCTGGCGGTCAACGGCGCCTCGATTTATGGCACCCAGGCCACCCTCTTCGGCCCGGAGGCCGGCAGCTTCAGCACCACAGAGAAGGATAAAAAGGGCGAGCCCAAGTTCATTCCCAGCTGGAACTGGCGCTCCACTACCACCGCGGATAAGATCTACATCGAGCTTTTCACCTGGCCGAGCGGCAGCTTTCATCTGACGAGCGTTCCCCGGACAGTGACGAGTGCCTACCTGCTTGCCGACCCGGCACACAAGCCGCTGAAGGTGACGCAGACCGGAGGCGGCGTTGACATTCAACTGCCCGCGAAGGCGCTCGATCCCATCGCCACCGTGCTTGTGCTGGATACCAAATGATCGCAAGCGCCGGACTTACAGCAAGCTGGCGCTCGGCTTTTGCATCGGCCCGCATCTCTGACTCGGAACACTCAAGAAAGGCTGACCTGAATCATGTTTGCTCAGCTCTCGATAAAGACCGTATGCCTGCTCGCAGCCACGTTCATCGCGGTCTCTCCAATCGGTGCAACGGCGCAGTCGAGCACCGCACCGACTGCCTCGAACAGAGCGGAATCTTTCGCCGACGTCTGGCAGAAGGCAACCCAAAAATACGACGGCCCGCGCAAGGCACTCCTGGCCGACGTTGACCGTGGCGACCAGGATGGGCCATTCCGCCCCGACTGGAATTCTCTCTCCCAATACAAGGTCCCCGATTGGTACCGGGATGCGAAGTTCGGCATCTTCATTCACTGGGGCGTTTATTCTGTCCCCGCGTTCGGCAGCGAGTGGTATCCGCGCGAAATGTATCTCCAGGGGTCTGAGGTGAATCAGCATCACGTAAGCACCTATGGTCCGCTGACCAGGTTCGGCTACAAAGATTTCATCCCCATGTTCAAGGCGCAAAAGTATGACCCTCAAGCCTGGGCGCAGCTCTTCAAGGAATCCGGCGCGCGGTATGTGGTCCCCGTCTTCGAGCACCATGACGGTTTCCAGATGTACGACAGCAATCTCTCCGACTGGACGGCGGTCAAGATGGGCCCGCATCGTGACCTGGTAGGCGATCTCGAGAAGGCGGTCCGAGCCCAGGGCCTTCACTTTGGCGCCTCTTCCCATCGCATCGAACACGATTGGTTTATGGATGGCGGCCGCAGCATCCCCTCCGACGTGAACGACCCGCAGAACGCATCCTTGTACGGGCCGGCGCAGATCCAGCTCGAGGATAAGAAGGGAGGCAACAATCTAGCCGAAGACTGGACTTATGTCAGCCCCGCCTATGCCAGCGACTGGCTCGCGCGGGATGCGGAGATCGTCCAGAAGTACCACCCGGACATTATCTTTTTCGACTGGTGGATTGGGCAGCCCTATGTCCGTCCCTATCTGGCAAAATTTGCCGCGTACTACTACAACGAATCCAGCAAACGGGGACCGGTGGGCATCATTACCTACAAGTGGGTCGCCATGCAGCAAGACTCGGGCGTACTGGATATCGAACGCGGCCAGCTCGATCAGAAGCTCGACCGCGTCTGGCAGACCGACACTTCGGTCAGCAACAAATCCTGGGGATACATCGAGCACGACACGTTCAAGACGCCGGAATTCATCGTGCATCAGCTGGTGGACATTGTGAGCAAGAACGGCAACCTCTTGATGAACATCGGCCCGCGGTCCGATGGCACGATTCCGGATGAGGTGCAGCAAGTGTTGCGGGACGTGGGTGGTTGGCTCAAAATCAATGGCGATGCCATTTATGGAACCAGGCCGTGGACAATCTACGGCGAAGGTCCGACCAAAGTCGCCGCAGGTTCCTTCCAGGACACCAAGACCCAGGAATACACCGCGGAGGATTTCCGCTTCACTACTAAGGGCAACGACCTGTACGCAATCGAGCTCGCCTGGCCCTCCGGCAACGAAGCCATCATTCACTCCATGGCCGGAGATGCCCTCAAGGGAAAACAAATCCAGAGCGTAGCATTGTTGGGCACCGCCGCCGCGCTCACCTACAAACTGCAACCGGACGGGTTACATATCCAGCTGCCCGCGAAGCCCTCGGAAAACTATGCTTACGCCTTCCGTGTCGTGCTCGACAGTCAGCCTAAGTAAATCTGGCAGCCAGGGCTGCGGGCCCCAGATGGAAGCAGTGAAATCGAGGCGATGAAACTGAAGGGGTGAAACTGGAGGGTGGTCCCCGCGCCCAAACCAATCAACTTCGCAGGAACGACTTTCTCGCGCCAAATAGAATTGTCATCCGGGGCCGAGCGAACCCGGGTTTGTTCTCACAGTGGGCCCTCGTTCGGACGTGTCCAACCGTGGCGGTATCCGAGAGAGTAACTGCGGGAATATCCCTCGTTTAGTACAACGACCCAAGCGTGTTCATTCTTGTTTCCCCGAAACCGATCACTCCGCCCGTTCTTCTGACCGTCCAGCCATGCCTGATCGCTCATCGTTGCACTCTCCACACGCTCATGTTCTGTCAAACCTTAGGTCACAACAATCACCATAAGGCTTACGATAACGATGCTTTTCGGTGATCAAGGTTTGCGCGCCTCGCACCGGACGACCCACCTCGGTAAGACCCCTGAACCAACTTCCCCGTTCTTGTGCCAGATGAGTACCCTCATAGGGCGGACCCACGAACCATGGTAGGACCGCACATAACCAGGAAGACGTACGCGGATGCAGACTCTGACGGTGGTTGTTGGCAGCGTCCGGGAAGGAAGACTTTCGGCCATGTACTGGATCCGTTCATTGCCGGGCGTTGTTGCAGAATGCTAGACTTTCGCGTCGGGGTAGAGTCCATGCTCAGCCTGAGGATTCGGGTTACCCCGTCTCTTGCGATCGCAGCCACGCTGTTGGCAGTCTTAGGATTTCCCGTTAAGCCGGCAAGAGCCCAGGTCCAGACAAACAGCACTGCAAGCAACCTGCCCGCAACCCGGTTAAAGGTAAGCAGCAACCTGGTGGTAGTGCGGGTCGTCGTGCGTGACCCGCAGGGTAAACCGGTGAATGGCCTTCGTAAGGAGGACTTCAAGCTCTTCGATTCCGGCAAAGAGCAGCTGATCCTGCAATTTGAGGCGGAGTCTGCGGTCGAGCCGACTTCACCTCCGGTGGCAAGTCATAAGCCAGAACAAGCCGGCGCAGCCCTCTCCCCCGCATTGCCTGGACGGTTCCTGGCTTTCTACTTTGACGATCTGTACACCAGCGATATCGACATGATCCAGGTACGCAAGGCTGCGGATGACTACCTTGCTGCCAACCTTCAACCGGCGGACCGTGTCGCCATCTTTACCTCCGGGGCAATGCTTTCTGACTTTACCTCTGACCGGAAGCAGATCCATGAAGCCTTGTCCAGGCTCCGCAGCAGTCAGCGCGCTCCAACCCCTGGGCATGATTGCCCGGACCTCTCCGACTATCAGGCGCTGGAAATGACGAAAACCGCGGGCAGACTCGATCTCAACAATCCCTGGAACACGTCAGATGCCTGGGGATTGGCGTTCGAAGAGGCAGGGGCGCGCGGTTGCTTGCCATCAACGGTCCCCATTGTAAATATGAATTACCTCCTGGGTCGAGCGTTCACAGTGTTAGGCCAAACGGAACTACTCACGCGCTCCAACCTGCGGGAACTCGAGCAAGTGGTGAAGTACACGGCGCAGATGCCCGGCCAACGAACCGTCATTCTTGGTTCTCCCGGCTTCCTGTTGCAGGACGACAACCAGTTTCAATTGGAGCGGCTTATCGACCAGGCGTTGCGTTTACAGGTGGTCATCAGTTCGCTCGACCCAAGAGGGCTGGTGGTCGTCGCGCGCCAGGCAGACCCATCCGGAATATACCTTCCGACGTCAGGTGGAACTGCAAGCGGAGCTATACATCGCATGGACCAAAACCGGGAGGTGGTTGCCGGGGATGTATTGGCACAGGTTGCGGAAGGTACCGGCGGCGAATTCTTTCACAACAGCAACGATCTGAAGGCCGGATTTGGGCTTCTGGCAGGATCTCCAGGGTCCTATATATTAGCCTTCGATCCCAGGGACCTAAAATCGGACGGCAAATTTCACCGGCTGAAGGTCACGCTGGCCGAGAAGCATACGTCCTATAACATCCAGGCTCGTCGCGGCTATTTCGCGCCCGGGAATGAAGCTGAGGCAAAGGCCGGGGCCAAAGAAGCAGAAGCTTCCAGTGCCGCCGACCAAGATCACGAGCAGATTCGGGAATCGCTCCTTTCGAAAACGGAAATCGCACAGTTCCCGGTTGCCCTGGATGCGAAAGTCTCACCGGGGCAGGGAGAAACCCGCGAGCTCTCCTTGTTGTCTCACGTGGACCCCAATGCCATCCATTTGCAAAAGGAAGGGGAGCACAACCTCAATACATTGACCTTTATTTTTGGCGTCTTCGATCAAAAAGGAAATCTGCTTACGGCCCAGCAACGGCACGCAACCGTAGATGTTACGAATGCGCAGCTGCCGGAATTTCTCAAATCTGGCGTGGATCTCGGCATGGACTTTCAACTGAAGCCGGGCAGCTATCGGATACGCGAGGTGGTAACGGATTCTGAGCACCGCCTGAGCGCCCTCTCCCGCAACGTCGACATCCCCGAGGTCTTTCCTGTTACACCTGCCACGGCCGCAGCTTCGGCGGCGCCGCGTCCTACAATCCAAGCCACGGCCCCGGCGGTGCAGGCGAGTTCCGTTCCGCCGCCCTTGCCACCGCAAACCCAGCAAGCGGTCAAACCGCCGGCTTCCGATCCGGCCACCCATCAGCTGGTGCTCCGCGTGTGGATGAACTTTGCCGGATCCCTGGCCTCACTCCCCAACGTCTTCGCCGAGGAGCATGTGGTCTCCAGCGTAACCACCACTTATACCGCTCCTTCGAAGAGCAGCCCCTACGGCAGCGAGATGGATTCGACCATCGACTCGACCATCGACTCCATCTTCCGGCTCAAACGTATCAGCACCGATGGCAAAACCGCCGACCTGATCGAGTCTCGCGAGATCAAGTATGTCGACCATCACGACGCCGTCAAAGGTCAGTCCCTGACCGGGCCCGCGATCTTGAGCGGGGCGTTCAGCCGCGCTCCCAATGTCTTCTCGCCACAGGCCAGAGACTGTTACGACTACCGCCTGCTTCCCAACCTGCGCCACAATCCCGACGTGGCTGCCTTGTTTGTCCACGCCCACGTGCTCGTTCTTGAATACGCCCTCAAGTCACCGCTTCCCGCCGGCGCCGATTGCCCCGTGCGTGAACAGACCACGGGC
Organism: uncultured Acidobacteriaceae bacterium; assembly: GCA_963750415.1. Taxonomy (GTDB): domain Bacteria; phylum Acidobacteriota; class Terriglobia; order Terriglobales; family Acidobacteriaceae; genus PALSA-350. Next base: position 79,812 of record CAVVQX010000008.1, on the reverse strand, counting down.
CGTGCCTTCCTCGATCCATCCACTCTGCAGATCGTCCGTCTGGAGCAGCAAAGTCCCCGCCACGACCAGGGTTCAGGGCTCCCGATAGCCTGGTCCTGGTCCATCGACTATGCGCAAGTCACCATGGGCGGCAAGCATTTCTGGCTGCCCAAGACCATCTCCTCCAAGGCAACATCTCTCGACGGCAGGCGCCTCAAGTGGAGCTTCCTCGCCACTTACGGCAACTACCACCTGATGACTGTAACCTCAACCATCCTCCCCGCGGCAAACATCTCACAGCACTAACGTGCTAGCAGCTTTTGTGGACTGTCTACCAAACCCATCCAATAAAGCTCCCATGAAGCCGTGCCCTTCGTTCATCTGCACAACTCGAAAACTCGTCGCCATTTGTACACATTTCCAGGAAGGGTCCGTGGAAGCGGAGTGGAGGGACCTGCTGTTCGCTCAGACCCTTCCTGGAAATGTTCCACAGAGCCGGCCAAAAGAGGCAACCTGATTTTGTTTTGGCCAAGCTCTTTTTAAAACAACCAACAACCTGACATCGTCAGAAAGCAAGTTGATCGCTAGTTTAGACAACTCATTTGCAGCCGCCTCTGCCACCATAGCTGAGGCCCGGAGGGCCGACGGCCAAACGTCAGCCCAGCCCGGAAGGGCTGGGTCCATAGGTCCCATAACGCCCGAGCGCCATAGGCCCGGCACTCATTGCCGGGCGTTGTTGCAGGATGCTAGACTTTTCGCGTCGGGGTAGAGTCCATGCTCAGCCTCAGGATTCGTGTTGCCCCATCACTTGCAATCGCGGCGATGCTGTTGGCAGCCGTTACTCCCACAAGAGCCCAGGCCCAGGCAAACACCACCGCAAGCAACCTGCCCGCAACGCGATTAAAGGTAACCAGCAACCTGGTGGTGGTGCGGGTCGTCGTGCGTGATGCGCAGGATAAACCGGTGAATGGCCTTCGCAAGGAGGACTTCAAGCTCTTCGATTCCGGCAAAGAGCAGCCGATCGCTCAATTTGAGGCAGAATCTACTGCGGAGCTATTGTCGCCTCCGGTGGCAACGCATAAACCAGAACGAGCGCGCGCAACCCTTTCCCCCGCATTGCCCGGACGGTTTCTGGCTCTCTACTTTGACGACCAGTACACTTCTGATGCTGACATGATCCGGGTACGCAAGGCTGCCGATGACTACCTTGCTGCGAATCTCCAACCGGCGGACCGCGTCGCCATCTTTACTTCCGGGGCAATGCTTTCCGACTTTACCTCCGACCCGAAGCAGATCCATGAAGCCCTGTCCAGGCTCCGCGCCAGTTCCCGCGCTCCGGCCCTTGGGCATGATTGCCCGGACCTCACCGACTATCAGGCGCTGGAAATGATAAAAACTCAGGGCAAAGTCGATCTCGAAAATCCCTGGAACACCGGAGATGCCTGGGGATTGGCGTTCGAAGAGGCATCACAGCGCGATTGCTTGCCATCGCTCGATAGGACCTGGAGATCGATGCCGCTACAGGTCCGTCTTGCCTTTAAGAATTTCCTTATAGGTCGAGCATCCGCCGTGTTAGGCCAAACGGAATTACTCACGCGCTCCGACCTGCGGGAACTTGAGCAAGTGGTGAAGTACACGGCCCAGATGCCCGGTCAGCGAACCGTCATTCTTGGTTCCCCCGGCTTTCTGTTGCAGGATGACAACCAGTTTCAATTGGAGCGGATCATCGACCAGGCGTTGCATTTGCAGGTGGTCATCAGTTCGCTCGACCCAAGAGGGCTGGCGGTCATCGCGCGCCAGGTGGATGCATCCCTGCCATACACTCCGTCGGGAGGAATCTCAACTGGGGCTATGCATCGCATGGATCAAAACAGGGAAGTGGTCGCAACGGATGTATTGGCACAGGTTGCGGAAGGCACTGGCGGCGAATTCTTTCACAACAGCAACGATCTGAAGGCCGGATTTGGGCTTCTAACAGGCTCTCCGGGCTCCTATATATTAGCCTTCGATCCCAGAGACCTAAAACCGGACGGCAAATTTCACCGGTTGAAGGTCACGCTGGCGGAGAAGCATACGTCGTATAGCCTCCAGGCCCGTCGCGGCTATTTCGCGCCTGGGAATGCCGCAGAGGCAAAGGCGGGCGCCAAAGAGGCAGAAGCTTCGAGTGCTGCCGATCAAATGCAGGAAGTGCAGGTGCAGGAGCAGATTCGGGAAGCACTCCTTTCGAAAACAGAAATCGCACAGTTTCCGGTTGGTCTGGATACGAAAGTCTCACCGGGGCAGGGAGAAACCCGCGAGCTCTCCTTGTTGTCTCACGTGGACCCCAATGCCCTCCACTTGCAAAAGGAAGGAGAGCATAACCTCAATACGCTGACTTTTGTTTTTGGCGTCTTCGATCAAAAAGAAAATCTGCTTACGGCCCAGCAACGGCACGCAACCGTAGATGTTACGGATCCGCAGTTGCCGGAGCTTCTCAAGTCTGGCATGGATCTCGGCATGGACTTTCAACTGAAGCCGGGCAGATATCGGATACGCGAGGTGGTGACCGATTCTGAGCATCGCCTGACCGCCTTGTCGCGCAACGTCGATATTCCTCAGGCTATGCGTGCGACCGCGGCAGCCTCCGCGACGCCGCCTCCTCCAGCGCAAGCTCCGGCCTCGCAACCAGGCGCCCAGCCAAATCCGCAGCCGGCTCAGCCACCGCAAACCCTGATCGGGGAGCCGGCGGCGTTGGCGAGTTCCGTTCCGCCGCCCTTGCCACCGGAAACCCAGCAAGCGGTCAAACAGCCGGCTTCCGATCCGGCCACCCACCAGCTTGTGCTCCGCGTGTGGATGAACTTTGCCGGATCCCTGGCCTTGCTCCCTAACGTCTTCGCCGAGGAGCATGTGGTCTCCAGCGTAACCACCGCATATAGCGCTCCTTTGAAGAACGGCGTCCACGCGAGCGAGATGGATTCGACCATCGATTCCACCATCGACTCCATCTTCCGGCTCAAACGTATCAGCACCGATGGCAAAACCGCCGACCTGATCGAGTCCCGCGAAGTCAAGTATGTCGACCATCACGACGCCGTCAAAGGTCAGTCGCTGACCGGGCCCGCAATCTTAATCGGGGCGTTCAGCCGCGCTCCCAATGTCTTCTCGCCACAGGCCAGAGACTGTTACGACTACCGCCTGCTTCCCAACCTGCGCCACAATCCCGACGTGGCTGCCTTGTTTCTCCACGCCCAGGTGCTCGTTCTTGAATACGCCCTCAAGTCACCTCTTCCCCCCGGCGCCGAATGCCCCGTTCGTGAACAGACCACGGGCCGTGCCTTCCTCGATCCATCCACTCTGCAGATCGTCCGTCTGGAGCAGCAAAGTCCCCGCCACGACCAGGATTCAGGGCTCCCGGTCGCCTGGTCCTGGTTCATCGACTATGCGCAAGTCACCATGGGCGGCAAGCATTTCTGGCTGCCCAAGACCATCTCCTCCAAGGCAACATCTCTCGACGGCAGGCGCCTCAAATGGAGCTTCCTCGCGACTTACGGCAACTACCACCTGATGACTGTGACCTCAACCATCCTCCCCGTCGCGACCAGTTCGCAGCACTAAGCGGGTAACAGTCCAAAGCTGAATCCAACCCCTAAACAATGCGGATCACGTTAGCTACGTTCCGTCAGCTCGGCCCAACAAATTGCAGGTATTTTGCCGAAGAAAACCGGCCGGAGTAGCATGGGTGCATTGAACCTCGCACCCAGGGGGGCAGACATGAAATCCGCCGGTATTCTTCCACTTGCCATCATGCTCGCGACCACATCTATGTTCGGACAGAGTTTCACTCTACCTCCACGTATTGATCCGTCCAAATGTCCGGTCGGCCTGCAGGTAAAACACAGCGGCCGCTTTGCCGAAATGGAGGCGAAATCCGTTCCGGCGGACCAAGTTGCTCCATCGATCCCGGAGCAGCGATTAGACTTCAAAATGATAAATTTCTTGCCTCACGAAATTGTGAATGCGGAAATCACCGTTCACGGGTTTAGTCACAAGGGAAGATTTATGCCCGTCTCTACTCCGACACCTGACCTCGCGAAGACGATCGATGTCGCGTTGGATGTGAAGGGAAACAGCAGCGCTTCCCGTGAACTTTCGTTTGTCCGTTTCTCTGCGATCAGGACGATTGATGTAAACTCCGTGACCTATGCTGACGGCTCCATTTGGCACGCCTCTTCACCAGGGGCCTGTAGTGTTGCTCCCAGTCTAATCATGGCCGTCAACGACTCTCGATAGCTGGTCCCTTCAACCCTGGACCGGCATGAATGTTCTCCACCTCGAACGTGTAACCAGATGCTTCGGCGATTTTGTCGCCGTAGACCATCTGACCTTCTCCATCGCCGAAGGCGAGGTGGTCGGATTCCTCGGCGCCAACGGAGCCGGCAAGACCACTACCTTGCGGATGATCCTCGACATCCTTCGCCCCACCTCCGGCGCAATCGAGGTATTGGGCGGACCCCCCGGACGCGCGAAGGCCTCCGAAATCGGTTTCCTGCCCGAGGAGCGCGGGCTCTATCGCGGCATGACTGTCCTCGATACCGTCGCCTATTTCGGACGCCTCAAGGGTCTTTCCCGTCAAACCGCCCGCCAGGCCACGGGTCTGTTGATCGAACGCTTCGGCCTCGCTCCCTTCGCCGCCGCCCGCGTGGACCGCCTGTCAAGGGGCATGGCCCAGAAGGTCCAACTCGCCACCGCCCTGGTCAATTCTCCAAAACTCCTCTTGCTCGATGAGCCCTTCTCCGGCCTCGATCCCGTCAACCAGGCCGTGCTCCAGGATGAAATTCTCGCCGCGGCCCGTCGCGGGGCCACCATCGTCTTCTCCACCCACGTCATGGAGCACGCCGAAAGGCTCTGCACCCGCCTCATCATGCTCGCCCGCGGCGCGAAAGTTTTCGATGGCGATCAGGAACAGGCCAGGTCCCTGCTGCCGGGCCGCGTCCGCCTGCGCGCCCAGGCCGATCCGTCCCATCTGCCCGGCGTCGCCCGCGCCGAATCGCTCCCTGCAACCGAAGACGGCTGGACCGACTGGCAAGTCGTGCTGACGCCGGGCAGCGAGCCGGGCGATCTGCTTCAGGCCTGCATCGCCCGCGGATTCGTCCTCCGGGACTTCGAAGCCCACGGAGCCACCCTGCACGATGTCTTCCTCCATCTGGCCGGACCGCAGCCGGAGCCTCGTCCGTGAGACGCATCCTGCTCGTCACCGCGCGCGAATATCGCCGCATGGTCACCTTGCCCGCATTCTGGATCGTCGCGCTCATCGTGCCCTTGCTGGTGATCGTCGCTCCTCTCGCGCACACATTCTTCGGCAGGTTGAAAACCGCCGGCTACGTGCTGGTGGACCAATCCGGACGCTACGGTGCGCAGATCAACCGGCGGGTCGAGCTCGATTATCAACGCCAGGTGCTGGTGCAACTGTTGGCCTACGCCGAAGAGTGGCGCACGGCCGGCACCGCGCCCCCAAACGTTCAAACGTCGCTTCAAGCCGGAGCCACTTCGAGCGATTCGCTGGTCGAAGCTTTCGTCTCGTCGGGCGGGGCGACGGCCGCGCTGCGAACATTGAAACCCCGGCTGTCGCCCGAAGCGCCCCCGTTTCAACCGCCCCCTCGCGCACTCGTAGAACTGCCTCTTCCGCAAGACATCGACACCGCCAGCGCCGCTCGCTTTGGCGCTGCCATCGGACCTCACTTTCAGCAATCCATCAGCGCTTCCGCCGGCAGCGCCGTGCTTGCCGTTGCTGTCTACATTCCTGCCGATGTCGATTCCGGCGGTCAGGTCCGCGTCTGGACCAGCGGCGCGGCCGGCGCGGCCCTGGTGCAGGATGTCAAGCTCGAACTCACCAGCAGCCAGCGCCTCAAAGCTCTCCAAGCCGCCGGCCTCGATCCTCTTTCCGCCGCCCGTATCGAGACGCTCGAGGCACCCGTTTCCATCGCAGCCCCGGAGACACACGTCAGCGGAACCCCCGCCCTCGCCCATTCCTTCCTGCCCCTCGCGCTCGCTTATCTGCTGCTCGTGTCCATGATGATCACCGGCTCCATGATGCTCCAGGGGCTGGTCGAAGAGCGCGCCAACAAGCTTGTAGAGGCCGTCCTGGCATGCGTCAGCCCTCGCGAATTGATGCTCGGCAAACTCGTGGGAATATCTGCCATCGGACTCTCCATCGTTGCTATCTGGGTGCTGGCAACCGTCGTGATCGTCCAAGCCAACCCGTCTTCTCCTCTCGGCTTCCTCATCCCGGCGCTTGCCTCCTTGTGGCAAACCCCGGGGATCGCGGCAGCCATGCTTTTCTACTTTCTGGCCGGATTCCTGACCATCGGCATGATCTTCCTCGCCGTCGCCCTGGTTCCCGACAGCATGCAGGAAGCCCAGGCCTACCTCATGCCGCTGACTCTGCTGATTGCAGTGCCCTCGGTCTCGCTGGCATCCGTAATCGCCCGCGACCCCAATGGACTGCTCCCGCGGATCTTCTCCTGGATACCCATCTACACTCCCGTGGTCATGTTGGCGCGCATCCAAGGCGGCGTCTCATCCCGCGAGCTATTCGCCACCGCGGCTGTGCTCGTCTTGTTCGGCGTCCTCGAACTGCGGGTGCTCGCGCACCTCTTCGAAAGCAGACTCATTCAGACCGGCCGCGGCTTTCACATCCCGGTCAGCCGGCGGCGTATCGTGGCCGTTGCGTTGGCCGTCACGGTCGCCGTCGTCGCGATTACCCTGCGGCACAAACGCGCCACGTCCCCCCCGGCCGATTCATCTGCGGCACTCCGCTCCCACGGCGAAAGCCTCTTCCGCGCGGACTGCGCCAAATGCCATGACCCCGCCGTTGGACGAGCGCCCGGCCGCCAACAGCTTGCATCTCTCTTGCCCGCGGACGTCGTCAGGTCCCTCACCACCGGCACGATGAAACCCATGGCGGCCGGCCTCGACAGCGCGGATATCAACGCGCTCGCCTTCGATCTCACCGGCAGGCAGCTCAAGGCCTCAGCAGTCGCCACCGCTATAGACCCTCCGCCCTGCCCGAATCCGGGAAAGTTCAGCGTCACACCAGGCGGCTGGAGCGGTTGGAGTATCGACTCGCGGAACTCGCGTTTTCAGCCCGAGCCCGGCCTTTCTGTCGACGAAATCCCCCGGCTCAAAGTGAGGTGGTCCTTTGCTTACCCCGGAGGGAACTATGGCCAGCCAACCGTAGCCGGAGGCCGTGTCTTTCTCACCAGCCGCGGCGGCGCAATCTATTCTCTCGATGCGCAAACCGGCTGCCTCTACTGGCGCTTTGCGCAAACCACCCCCTCGCGCACCACCATCTCGATCGGTCCGCTGCCGGGAATCGCTCGAAGCGGCTATGCGGCCTATTTCGGAGACACCAGCGCCAACGTCTACGCCGTTGACGCGGCTAGCGGCGATCTTCTCTGGAAAACCCGCGTCGACTCCCATCCCCGCGCCATCCTGACCGGTTCGCCCACCCTCTTCCACGATCGCCTCTACGTGCCCGTCTCGTCTTACGAGGAGTCGACTGCAGCTCTCGCTGCCTATTCCTGCTGCACCTTCCGCGGCAGCGTGGTCGCTTTGGACGCCGCCACGGGAAAGGCCGTTTGGAAAACCTACGCCATCGATCGCACCCCCGCCCCGACAAAAAAGAACAGCGCCGGCACGCAGATGTACGGTCCCGCGGGCGCGGCCGTCTGGTCCGCCCCCACCATCGATGCCAAACGTAACCGTCTCTATTTCGCCACCGGCAATTCCTACACCGACGCAGAGCAAGACGGGTCGGATGCCGTGATTGCGTTAGACCTGGCAACCGGCCACACCATCTGGCGCCGCCAGGTCACCGAAAACGACGACGACCTTTCCGGCTGCACTTCCGGACGCAAGCTGGTCAATTGCCCATCCACCCGAGGCCACGACTACGATTTCGGCGCCTCGCCGATTCTCTTGCCACTGCCGGACGGCCGGGACATCCTCGCAGCAGGACAGAAGTCTGGCGCGGTCTTCGGCATCGATCCCGCCTCGGGCGCCATCCTCTGGCGCACCCAGGTCGGCGTCGGTGGTTTTCTGGGCGGAATCCTGTGGGGGATGGCGGCCGATGCGCGCTACCTCTACGTCGCCAATGCCGACATCGTCGTAGCCGGCAACGGCCGCCCCGGCCTCTTCGCTTTAAATCCCGCGACCGGCAAAGACATCTGGTATGCGCCTGCGCCAAAAGTCCCATGCCGTTGGACATCCGGTGTGCCTTGTTTCAACGCGCAGTCCGCCGCACCCTTTGCCACCCCCGGCGCCGTCTTCGCCGGAACCACCGACGGCCACGAACGCGCCTACGCCGCAGCCGATGGCCGCGCCTTATGGGATTTCGACACCGGGCGCCCGTCTGGCGGGGCCATCGACGTCAGCTCAGGCTCACTCGTCAACGGGATGCTCTTCCTCATCTCCGGCTATCGCGGCGTTCTCGGCGGAAGCCCCGACAGCGTCCTGCTAGCCTTTTCCGTCGACGGCCGTTAAACCAGGCAAAGCATCGGGCTATTGAGTTGTGCGTTCGAAGCCGGGACAAAAATGGATTGAACGTGCGGGAATAACTTCGTTCATCGAGTGAGATTTTATGAGCCTTAAGCATTCGGCCGCGGTATAAAACAAGGGTCCGATAGTCACACTTTTTGTGTTACCCACGACCAGGAAATCCCAGACAGCAAGCGGCTTTTCTGAACAGGTATCGATAGGATAACCACCACCTCCTCCTGTGGGCAAGACCATCGGAACTCGCTGTCCACGAGCGGGATTTCCCCAGACAGAGGCGTCAAGGGAGGTTCAGTGTGGCTAAGCATTTCGATCTCCAATCTAATGACAAACATAAAAGTAACCACGGCCTTCCCAGGCGCGGTGCAATCCCTTTCGATTCCGGGCGGAAGGGGCAGAAACGATGTGTGGCCGATAAATTCAGGTAAGGCAGAGTCCGCTGGGCCGCGGTTCCGGACACGGAGCTTAGCAGGCGCAGGCCCCCTGTTCCTGCTGGGGCTTGCTGTGGTTTGTGCGTTCTATCCCAGCCTGAAGAATACGAGGATCACGATCTCAAGTCTCACGCCAGACCAACCACCGCGGTCGAACCCAACCTCGCAGCCATCCTCCCCAGCGCAAGCTCTGTCGACGCTATCTCCCATCGCTCCGGCCGTTGCCGTGCGGCCCCGGAGTTCGACCATGCCTAAGCAGACTCCCAATGTGGTGTCGAACTTACCTGGCTCCTCGGCGCTCCATGACCATTCGATGAGATATGAGGCTACGCGTAAGAAAGCGTTTGGCGGTTGCACCGGCCAACTGGAACTTACGAACGTAAGACTTCATTTTCAATGCTCCAATCAGGCTGACCTGAACATTCCAGTCCATTCCATTGCAAAGGCTCATCAGGATGGTGTGGTTCTTGCGTCGGGAGAGAAGTATCACTTCCTTATTGCGAATCACACAAGAGATCAAGTAGAAGCGATCTTTATCCTATGGCTGAACAGGGTCCAGCGGTCTCAGCAACCGAGCCGGAAATCATCGCTCTGAAAAATCCAGTTAAGTCGTTTCGAATTAGTAATGGGATGACGTTTCACTTCAGGGTGTGTTTCCAGAGGCCTTCTGCCGCACCGCGTGGGGCGTGGGATGCCGGATGGAGCAGGGAGACGCCCGGGCCGGCGCCCGGAGAAACGGCAGTATTCTGTAGCTCGAATATCCCGGTGCCTACCTTCCCGATCTGCGTATTAGTTACAAGAAGAAGGAAGGTTGAGCTATTTACGACATAATAGTCGAGGTCGAAAGAGGTGGTTGTGGCTGTGCCCCGGCCGTTGCTGTCCACGGGGGCCGGGAAGCTGCCGGTTAGGGTCTTGCCCACAATGGGCATGCCGCCGCCGAAATTTAAGTCAACGAGCCCGCTCAAACCACTCGTAGTGGCCGTGAACTCGGCAATGTCATCTTCCTCGATTCTTGCGATTTGGTTTACTCCCACCTCGTTTAAGTTGAGGGCGCTGAGATTCAATCCATACCCTTGGGATGCAGCCAGGGTTGTACTGGTCTGGGCATAGGCTGCGCCGGAGGTGACTCCGAGGCCATCAATTTCCAGTAACTGAATGCCGGTGCCGCCGCCGCTAAAGGTAAAGGGATATGCCGAGAAGGTACAGTTCCCCGGAGTATTGTTGGGAGCGCCGTTCACGAAGCCGCTGAGGCTAAGAACAGAACGTCCGCCAGAGATGGCAGAAATGGTGCCGCTCACGTTCTTGGCTTGGCTTATCGAGCCCCCGTCGTTAAAGTCCTCGAGCCCGGCTGTAATAGCGGCGCTGCTGTTGGTCAGCCAGCCGCCGGAATCGAGAGGCAGCCCGGTCGTATCCTGCCCCGCTAAGGTGAACACCAGTTGTCCAGTTGGTGTAGAGTTTCCCTGGGTATAGGCGTCGCCTGAAGCCAGACGGTGGGAATCATTTTCAATGAACTTCAGGTGGCCACTATCGATGGGGTAAACATCGAAGGTGTACGAAGTACCCGAGCTGCTGGCAATGGTAGCCGTTGCCGGTGTGGTCGCAAGGGTCACGGCGGACTTTGTCAGGATCTGACTCGGCGCTCCCGAGTAGACGCCGGCATTGTTCACATCTTCTTGCCCGGTTGATACGGCTCCAGTGGAATCCAAAGTGAAGGCGCCTACTGTCGCGGTTGGCGAGGTCCCATTTGCTCCAGTGCCCGAGATACCAAACGTATAAGAGCCCGCAAGCTGACTCTGCGTGATCGCGGTCTGCAGGTCAATGGTGCCGCTGCCGGTGCCATTGCTATCAAATTCCGTGATCAGCCCGTGCGAGCTGGAGGTAAGAACGAAATCCAGCGTAATCGTGACTGCTCCTGTACGGGTGGTGGTATCAAAATCAATCTGTCCCCGGCCGTCGGTGCCGACGGTATAGGAGCCCCCGGTGATCGGCCGAGCCGCCGGCGAGGACACACCGGCCGTTCCCCCGATAAGATCGACTATCCCGCCCCTAATGCTTCCGCCGCCGTCAGCCGTAAGACTGCCGGCCATCGTCAGAAACAATGGAGCGTTGCTCAAGTTTGATCCGGTCGACGAAAATACATATGTGCCCTTCAGACTGCTGACGCCGAAGCCGCTGCTGGTATGCTCGCCGGGACTAGACGTGCTACTGCCCCCGCACGCAACTAGAAATGTGAGTCCAAAAAATGTAAGGAGCAGGACAAGTCCATCGCATGCAAAGTCTGCGGAGGCAGTTCTGCTCATCAATTATCTCGCCTAAAAGCTATCGCCAGGGAACTGGCATGTCGTGGTGCCGGGGCCGATTAGGTTTCACGCAAGCGATTCCATTCGTGGCGGAGAGAGTGGGATTCGAACCCACGGTACCTTGCGGTACACACGCTTTCCAAGCGTGCGCCTTAAGCCACTCGGCCATCTCTCCCGGTCTGTGAGCGCCAACCGCGCGATTGCCGCGCTGGTAAGCCACGCTCCACAAGGACGCCTCCTTGACTTTACCATCTTGAATTTGCCCGTCGCAAAGATTCACCCGCTGAGAGCCAGCCCACACCCCGGAATGTGCTCCAGATCGGTTAAGGTGAACAAGAACCATGCTCTCCCGCGCTCCAGCCCCGCAGTTGTCCCCCAGCGCGCGTTTCCGCAGCGAACTGGGAGCTCTGCTGCTGCTCGCCATCCCTGTCGTGCTTTCCGAACTGGGCTGGATGGCCATGTCGATCGTGGATACGATCATGGTCGGCCGGCTGAGCCCGGCTGCCATTGGCGCAGTCGGTATCAGCAGCGCCATCTTCTATACCCCCGCGCTGTTCGGCATCGGGTTGCTGCTGGGCCTCGATACCCTGGTTGCCCAGGCCTACGGCCGCGGAGACTTTGACGATTGCCATCGCGCACTGGCCCAGGGAGTCTACCTGGCCATCGCCTATACCCCCATCGCGATGCTGTTGGTGGGCTTCGCCCCTCATCTGTTTCCCCTCCTGGGCATTACCGAAACCGTGCGTGCGCCGGCGCGAGAATACATTCAACTGCTCAACTTGAGCGCCCTGCCGCTGCTCATCTATGTCGCGTTCCGGCGCTACCTGCAGGGCGTCGGCAAGGTCAGGCCGGTGACCTTTGCCCTCATCTCCGCCAACCTGGTCAACTGGTTCGGGAATTGGGCTCTCATCTATGGCAAGTTCGGGCTCCCCGCCATGGGCGTGCGTGGATCTGCACTCTCCACAGTGGTGGCTCGCATATACATGGCTGCGGTATTGGTCTGGTGGGCCTGGAAGCATGAGCGCGATCGCGGACACCCGCTCTTTGCCCACTGGCCCGGTCTGCGGCCTGCGCAGTTCCGGCGGTTGCTCCTGCTCGGATGGCCGGCCGCTTCGCAATTGCTTTTTGAGGTAGGCGCCTTCTCCCTTGCTACTCTCATGGCGGGGCGTCTCTCGCCCGACATACTCGCCGCGCACCAGATCGTCCTGAATTCCGCCAGCCTTACCTACATGGTGCCGCTGGGCGTTTCTGCCGCAGCAGCTATCTCGGTCGGTCATGCCGTCGGGGCAGGGAATCGGCCCCTCGCCCGCCGCAACGGATCCATGGCTATCGGCATCGGCACGGTGTTCATGGCGCTGGCGGCCATCGCCTTCGTAACCATTCCCCAAATCCTGGTCCACGTGTACACCCATGACAGCCAGACCGTTGCCGTCGGCGTCCGCCTTTTGGCGGTGGCCGCGGTCTTCCAGGTCTTCGATGCCATTCAGGGTGTCGGCACCGGAGCACTCCGCGGGCTGGGAAAGACGCGGGGCCCCATGGTGATCAACCTGGTGGCCTACGGAGTCATCGGCTTGCCCATCGGCTATGTCCTCTGTTTCAAAACCTCTCTCGGCATCTACGGGCTGTGGACCGGCCTGACTCTGGCGCTCATCTTTGCCGCCGCGCTGGTGCTCACGATGTGGCTCAAGCAGTCCAGAGTGGCTTGAAGTTCGCTCTCTTGCTGCCAAAGGTGGCGGAACGCGCTTCTTTCCCTGCCAGTGTTCTTCGGAAACGAGATAAAGACAAGGGCGTAGAGCGTGTGTGTGAGAACCGAGAGTTAGAAATTTAGTCCCGCTGGGGACGGCTGAACTTCAGACTTGTCCAAATTTAGAGTAGAAAAACGCCTCGGTTCAGCAACCACTTTTTATGGACCCTTGCCCTTTCCTTTGTCATCCCGTCTGCCCCGCCGTGCCTGTGGTCAGTTGAGGCCCCCTGGATTGCTTTTCAAGAACATCGGCCAAGGTGGGAGTGGGCGACTTGCCTGTGGTCAGTTGAGGATGGAATGAACATGGGAAAGCGATGTTTGCAATCCAGGCCCAGAGGGCCGGCACCAAAAATCAGCCCAGCCCGGAAGGGCTGGGTCCATCTAGGGAGGCGGTCGAGCGCCGGAGGTGCGGTACCACACTCTTCGTTTGTTCCTTAGAGCGAAGCCGATCTCCAGTTCCGCGGACCTTTCCTGGAGTTGTTTTTCGACAGAGAGAACGGAGCGGAGAGATCTGCATTTTCTTTAGTTTTCAGCCCTCATGAGCCCGCGTGCCCGCGTGCCGAGTGGTAGTGAAGCCATACCCTCTGTGTGCTCATTATTTTGAGAATACTATTTCAAGAATAGTTAATTAAGCATAGTATGTCGTCATGACCGGAACACCCCGTGACCTTTTCCCTGGCGCACTCGAAATGATGATCCTGCAGACCCTAAGCAGAAAACCCATGCATGGGTACGCGCTCGCGCAGCACATCAAATCCGTTTCGGAAGACTGTCTTCGCATTGAAGAGGGCTCACTCTACCCCGCTTTGCAGCGCATGTTGAAGGCGGGTTGGCTGGAATCGGAAATGGGCATTTCACCCCGCAACCGTCCCGTCAGAGTTTTCAAGTTAACCGCGGCAGGGAAGAAGCATCTGCAGGCGGAAATATCGAGCTTCAGGCAGATGTTTTCTGGCATCAGCCGCGTGTTGGCCATTGCCGGGGAGGGCTTATGAGTTGGTTCCAGCAGATCTTTTCGCGCCGGCGCCGCTACCAGGAACTCTCTTCCTCGATACAGGAGCACCTCGAGGAAAAGATTGAGGATTTGGTGGAGGCCGGTCTGTCAAAAGAAGATGCCAACCGCGCCGCGCGGCGGGAATTCGGAAATGTAACTTTGATGGAAGAGCGCGGCCGGGCAGTCTGGCAGTGGCCCGCACTCGAGAACATCTGGGCCGACGTAAAGCTGGCCCTGCGGCAGATCACCAAATCTCCAGGATTTGTCACCGCCGTCTGCCTCACACTCGGTCTCGGTATCGGCGCGAACCTCACCATCTTTCTTATCCTCTATGGGGTGTTGCTCCGCCCATTGCCTTTCCCTCAACCACAGGAGTTATTGCGCATCAGCCGTTTCTATCCTGTGCTGCATGACACCGTGGTTCCAGCTTACTCAGGAACCAAAGCGCTCTTTCTGCGCCGCACCAGCCAGACCCTCGCATCGGCAGCCGCCTATGACTACATCCCCAGCCACCAGAATCTGGTCCAGAATCGGCTGCAGGGCAACCAGGTCATCCCCCTGGAAGCGGTGCGCGCCACTTCCGATTTCTTCCACGTTTTCCAAATGGAACCGAAGATGGGCCGCGGGTTTCTCCCCGGTGACATGCTGCCCAATGCACCTGGCGTTGCCGTGATCAGCGATGCCACGTGGCGTCAGCAATTTGCCGGCGACCCGAACATCCTTGGCAGATCCATCACCCTGGGTGACGGGATTTACTCCATTGTCGGCGTGGCCGATCCTCATTTTCGCCTGGACACTCGAGTCGACGTTTGGGTGCCGCTCGCGATCTCAGAGAGTCCGGAAGATCAAAGCAACATGTACAACTTCACCGGACGGCTCAAACCTGGTGTTACCCGCGCACAGGCTCAGGATGATCTCCGCCGCGGTTTGCTGCAATTCAAAAACACATACCCGGCTCTGTGGGACCGTTACGAATCCGTCCTGGTTGCTGATCTTCACGACTCGCTCGTGGGTCAAATGCGGCCGGCCCTGGAAATACTGATGGGGGCCGTTGGCCTGGTGCTGGTGATGGTCTCGGCTAATATTCTCAGTCTGCTTTTAGCCCGTTCCATTGCCCGCCGTCGTGAAATGGCCTTGCGGACCGCACTGGGCGCCCCCGCCTGGCGTATCCTGCGCCAACTTCTGGTAGAGAACCTCGTACTCTGCATACTGGGAGGCGTGCTTGGGGTGCTGCTGGCAGCATTTGCGACGCCTGCTCTGCTGCACCTGAGTCCACTGCCGCTTCCGCAGTTTGCGAATTTGCACCTTGGCGCTACGGCGCTGCTCTTTGCCGCGGGGCTCGCGCTGGTTTGCGCGTCTCTCTTTAGTTTCGTACCCACGCTCGAAAGCAGGCGCATGCAATTGAATGATGCGCTGCGCATGAACTCCGCACAGGTGGCGGGCGGCCGCAATTTGCCGCAGAAATTCCTGGTGGTTGGCGAAGTGGCCATATCCCTTGTTTTGCTGGTCGCCGCGGGGCTGCTGCTGACCAGCTTCTGGAAATTGATTCATATTTCTCCTGGCTTTGCCACCACGAATGTCCTCACCTTCAAGAGCAGCTTCACCCATCAACAAGGCGTCACCGGCGCCGCGCTGGGGCAGCGTCTCGACAATCTCACGGCGCGTCTGGAAGCGCTGCCGGGCGTGGAAGCTGCTGCCGCCGTCAACACTTTGCCCACCCAAATTACGCCCACTATGCCTTTCGACATTCTCGGTAAGCCGGCGGGTAGCCCCGACGCCACCGGCAGTGAAGACTATATGCCCATCAGCGCTCATTACTTCCAGGCACTGCGTATCCCGATCGTGAGCGGGCGCGCCTTCAGTCGTTCAGACGGCCCGGACAACCTGCCAGTCGTGATCATCAATGAGCAGCTTGCTCGCGCTTACTTCAAGGGGCAGAATCCGCTTGGGCAGCACCTCCGTATCGGCATGGCCATGGGGCCCGATTTTCTAGACAAGGTGAGGGAAGTGGTTGGCGTCGCGGGAGATACCAGGAACGCCGGCCTCGATGCACCGGCACCTGCCATTGTGTATCTGCCGCAGGCACAGATTCCAGACCGGGAAGCGCAAATGCAAATGGGGCTGCTGGGCATAAGTTGGGTGGTGCGCACCAAGGCCGGGGTGGACGTGGCCGCCGCCGCCCAGCGCATCTTCACCAACGATGCGCGTACCCCGCTGCTCGCTGTGCAAACCATGCCGGAAGTGATCAGTCATTCCATGGCGCAACAACGGTTCACGATGATCTTGCTCGGCTGTTTCGGACTCATCTCGCTGTTGATGGGAACCGCCGGCCTCTATGGTGTGATGTCCTATACCGTGGCTCGCCGGACCCGGGAGATCGGGGTGCGCATGGCGATCGGAGCCAGTCGAGCCAACATTCTCCGCATGGTGCTGCGAGAAGCAGGCGTGTTGGTAGTGTTGGGCTTGACGGCCGGACTGGCGGCCTCACTCGTTGCCGCACAGTTTCTGCGCAGTCTCTTGTTTGCCGTCTCACCGTACGATCCGGTTACCTTCACCGCCATGGGCTGCCTGTTATTGCTTACCGGCCTCATGGCTGCATGGTGGCCCGCCCGCCGTGCTGCCTCGAGTGAGCCGATGCAAACGCTGCGCATGGAATGAGCGCGCAGTCCAACGAACGCCGCGATCGGAATGCACTCGCTACCGCCAAGCCAAAAAGACAAAACGTAACAAATGCAGACCAGAGAACGCACTTTGCGGAGACGATTGGAATCCGCACCGTGCCGTTTCGTTCCGCGATCGGCGTTTCGCTCCGGCGGAAATGACGGCTGAATCGCCCGAATGCGAGAACTAGAGACCGCTTGGTATCGTTCGTAATCACAGCACAGGTGGTACCAAGGTTACTTTTTGTTGTTCAATGGGCCTGCAATAGTGTTCAGTATTACTTGACACATGCTGTCGCCAGCCCTAATCTGCTTTTAGCCTGCAGCGCTATCTGGAGGGATCAATACTGTGAAAGCATTCCCTACCGTCAGCATCGGCTTGTTTGTCTACAACGGTGAACGCTTTCTTACCAGATCTCTCGATTCGCTGTTGGGGCAGACTCATCGGGATTTAGAGCTGATCATCTCAGACAATGCGTCAACCGACCGCACTGAGGAGATCTGTCGCGAATATGCCGCACGCGACCACCGAATACGCTACTACCGCAACGAAAAGAACATGGGCGCGGGTTGGAACACGAGACGGGTTTGTGAACTGGCGACCGGAAAGTACTTCAAGCTTGCCGCACATGACGACATGATTGAACCTGACTACCTCCGCCTTTGTCTGGACGCCCTCGAGGCGGACGACTCATTGGTTCTCGCCCATAGTCTCACCCGCGTAATCGACGAGAACGGACAATTTATCGAGAATTACGATGACGGTTTACGCACCAACTCACCCGACCCGGTCGTGCGTGCACGAGACCTGATGCTCCGAGGCCACAGATGCTATCCGATCTTCGGCCTGATGCGCACGGACGCGTTGCGCGAGCTTCCGCCCATGGGCAGCTATGCACATAGTGACCGTGTCTTCCTGTTGCGGCTCGGATTCTTAGGGCGTTTCTATGAAATTCCGCAGTACTTGTTCATCAGTACGAGTCATTCGGGCCAGTCGGTGTGGACCATGCCGGAGCGAACCAAGACAAAGGGATTCCGCCTTACGCGGCGTCACGGTACGTTGCCTGCGCTCGAATGGTGGGATCCGACAAAGGCCCGCAAGATTAACTTTCCCGAATGGAATATTGCGAAAGAGTTCGTCCTCTCAGTGGCTCATTCTCCCCTTAATCTTTGGCAGAAGCTGAAATGTTATGGTCTCGTCGCGCGGCGGATGTTGAAGTATCACCGCCGCATGGCTAAGGACCTCTTGATCGCGGCCGACCAGGTGCTGTTCAATTTCCAAAACCGGTCTGTAATTCGGGCGACGATGCAGGCGAAGCCTGACTCGGCGTTAAGCCGGTGAATCGGTCACCCCATGTCGTCCCGGAATCAGGAAGCAGCCGGCGAAGACTCGACCGCTCTGGGAAACACGAGTGGCGATAGGCTAAGCCGATGTCCCAGGCGAATCATGGGAATTTCGATCAGGTAACGGCTCAGGCACGCACACGCCAGAACCGCCACCAGGTTCCATGGCGGCTGCTGCAGGTAATGAAAAGCTCCTGGTGCAAATTGCGAGCGCACCTCGGGCAGAAAAAGTTCCTGCCAGAGATACAGACTGTAAGAGAGCCTTCCAATCCAGCGTAGGAGTGACCATTCCAGTGCCCGCCCCAACAAACTGTCCGGCTGCAGTACCGTGCTCACGACAATGACCGGCAAGAAAATCGCGTGCAGCAAGGTCAGGCCAGGAAGATGCAGAGCCTGGGCGGCCAGGAGGATCACCAGAGGGATAAGCCAGAGCTGCGAGAAGTGAATGCGCGCCGCCACCCGCTGAATATCGCCAAAGTAAATTGCGGCGAGGCACCCCCACAGCAATCCGTCGATTCTGGTATCGGTGCGTGTCAACAGATTTGCCTGCGGCAGTACTCCGGCCAGTAATTGAAAATGTCCTTCGATCACCCGCCAGGCGAAGACCAGCATCGCCAGCGAAAACGCGACCTTGCCCGCGCGTTTCGGTTTCACGAGGATGAGCACCGTCGGCCAGAGAAGATAAAAATGTTCCTCAACGGCAAGGGTCCAGAAGTGTGCAGTGTAAAAGCCGCCGTGCGCGTCAATGCCCAAGGGCCTGTAATTACGATAGAAAAGCAGACAGCTCGGTACGTCCGGGAAATTTACCGGGAGCGCACAAAAAACCCCCAGCGCACAGATTGTGGCGAGGGCAACATAGTAAGGCGGCAGAATCCTTAAAAACCGTCGGATATAGAACCGGCGCAGGCTAATTTCATCAGTCGCTTTGTACTCGCGCAAGAGCAGGCCGCAAATGAGGAACCCGCTGATGGCAAAGAAAACGTCCACACCAAGAATGCCGTGCGATGCCAGCTTCCTTAGAATTGAATGGTTGCTGAGTAACTCGGCTTGTCCGTGGTAGAGGATGACTCCAAGGACAGCTACTGCCCGCCAGCCATCCAGAGTGGGAATATATTTCTTTTCATGATTCACGTCGCCCTCGCATCAGGCAGCCGGCTGGGCAACGTACGCGGGGACCGGTGCGCAGATCAGGTTTCAGGGAAGCGCCATTTCAGATTTTCCGGCGCTAATCACCGTCGGGGGGAACGGCAGCATCAAGACAACAAATAAAGCAAGACGTATGGCGGATGTGCAACCCGCTTGATAAAGTACACCTTCACCTTAATCCAGTCGGCCTAAATAAACCGCATATCTTTCGATAGGGCTTCTTCTCATCGTCCATCCTCTACGTCCGATAACATATATTCTGTTAACTGCAAATCTAGCACTTCCTAGGGGCCGGTTTCCCTCCATGGAATCCCCTCACAGCCTAGGCGGATTTGCATAAATCCAGGTACCGCGTGTGCATTCCCTCGGCGATCCTGTCCCAGGTAAAGTACTGCAATGCCCGCGCTCGTCCGGCCCGGCCCATGACTTCTCGCTGGTCATCGTTTTTGAGCAACAACAAGAGCGCCTGCGCCAACTCATCGGCGTTGTTTTTCTCGACCATGATGCCGGTCTTGCCGTCGACCACCGTTTCCACCAGGGTGCCTGAGCGGCTGCTCACCACCGGCAATCCTGCGGCCATCGCCTCCACAGGTGGAAGCCCGAATCCTTCATCCCAGATGGGTGCGAAGGCGAAAATATCCGATTGGTAATATCGGGCCACCAGCTCAGGCCGTTGAAACATACCCAGGAACGATACTTTGGCCGCCACCTCGTCCGGAAGATGGTCCTCAAGATAACGAAGATAGACTCCCTTGCCAGCTTTATTTCCAGTCAGCTTTTGCCTGGCCAGAGATGACCAGCGAGTGGCATAGAAAGGCGCTACATCCCGGATGGCTTTCGAGTCCCGCAAGTCGAAAGTTTCCTGCAGCGGATAATTCCCCACAGGTCCGACAACGTCGAGCACCACATTCGGATATTGCCGGGCGACGATCACGAACGCATCGAGAAGTACGTGCAGTCCTTTATGCGGCGAGACCGCGCCGCTGTAGAGGATTCGTTTTACGCGACGCCGCCGGCTCGCGGCGTAGTCATTCTCGTAGGGAAACTCTCGCGGGTCGATGCCGTTATAGGTGGTTTCACACCGGTCTGCCATGCCAGGGAATGAACGCCTGGTTTTGCCGGTCACGTAATCCCCTACCGTCGTAACCAGGTCAATCGCCTTCAAACGATCGGCCAGCTCGTGGGGCTTGCTCTGCGAGAACCACTCGCTATGCAGGTGTAAAACGATCTTTGCCTTGGGATTCAAGGCGCGGATGAGTGGCGCGTATTGCGAACAGTGCTGCAAGTGGATCACATCGCAAGCCTGTTCTTTCAGGTCCTCCGCAACCTGCCGTCCGTAACCCGGAAACAGCCATCGGGAGGTGGAGATCGGCGCGGATCGCGGAAACAGCTTGGCAAACCTTCTCTGTGCGGCAAAGAGTCGTTTGTCCCGTGTGCTCGCCGGGAAAAAGCGGAACCTGATGCCCAGTTCCTCCGCCAACCCAGCCTGGATCGCCATGGTTATCCTTGAGACCATAAACCAATACTTGAGCAGTTTGTGCTAACTGCCTCGCGACCCAGTAGGTACAGGCACCGACAGAATTCTGATTAGGCGGAAGGATGGTATCGATCGGTTGGTTTACAAACGCAATTTTCATGATCACCCCGGCAACTGAGCACGCGACTTGTCGTCGTGCGCAAGAGCGTCGGGGGATTTTTATCGCGCACGCAATAATGATTAGGCCAGATCCATGGCAGTAGCACCAAGGCATCTGTTAAGGGATACTGCACAGAGTATCGAACGACTGTTTGCCACTGTCAAGGACTTTATCCGCCAGTCCGCACGGGCATTGGTTCTCCGCCGGGGGGGGTTCCCAAAACAAAAATGCCTCCATTGAAACGGAAGCATTTCTTAACACTCGGTTAATCTGGAAAACCCTGGAAGCTTTCTGTCTACGCCGATTCGCATAAAGACTGGTATCGGGTGTGCATGCCCTCGGCGATCGTATCCCACGTGAAGTGGCCCAATGCCCGGCGACGCCCCGCCCGTCCCATTGCCTCCCGGCGGTCGTCATCCCTGAGCAATTTCAGCAGCGCCTGCCCCAACTCCTCGGCATTGTTTTTCTCCACCAGGTATCCTGTCTTACCATCCACCACAGTCTCCACCACCGTGCCCGAACGGCTTGTTACCACGGGTAGACCGGCGGCCATCGCTTCGACCGGAGGAAGGCCAAACCCTTCGTTCCAGATCGGCGCAAACGCAAATATATCGGCTGCGTAGTAGCGATCCACCAACTCTGATCGGGGAATCATTCCCAGAAACGAAACCTTCTGCGCAACATCGGCTGGGAGGCTCGCCTTGAGATAACGCAGATACCCTTCCCGATCCCCTGCTTTGCGAAGAAGTTTAGATCTGATCAGCGACCAGAGATTGGTTGCGTAGAAAGGCGCCAATGTGCGAATTGTCTGCTTGTCCCGCAAATCGAAATTTTCTTCGATCGGATAATTCCCTATCGGGCCGACAATCTCCAAGACTACATCAGGGCACTGCCTGGCCACGCGAACGAAAGCTTCCAACAGGACATGCAAGCCTTTATGCGGCGAGACCGCTCCGCTGTACAGAATCCGCTTCACCTTATTCTGCCGGCTCGCACCGTAATCCTTATCTCTTGAAAACTCCTCCGCATCGATGCCGTTATAGGTGGTTTCACAGCGGCTTGCTACGACCGGAAATGTGCGCCTGGTTTTGTCGGTGACGTAATCGCCCACGGTCGTCACCAGGTCCACGCTGTCCAGCCGGCCCGCCAGCACCGCGGGATTGCTTTGCGAGAACCACTCGGCATGCAGATGCAGGACGATCTTCGCCGTGGGATTCAAGGCGCGAATCAGGGGTGCATACTGTGAACAGTGTTGCAAGTGAATAACGTCACAGTCTTGTTTCCTCAGGTCCTCTGCTACTTGCCGTCCGTAATCGGGGAAAAGCCACCGGGAGGTGGAGATCGGCGTCGAGCGGCGAAACAGCTTGGCTAACTTCTTCTGGATGGCGAATAGCCACCTATCCCGGCGCGTCGCTGGAAAAAAACGAAAGTCGATTCCCGATTCCTCAGCCAATGACGCCGGATCCTCGTGGTTATCGGTAAGCCCATAGACCAATACTTTGGCAGAGTGGGCGAGCGGGCGGGCGACCCAGTACGTACAGGCGCCCACGGAGTTCTGGTTGGGGGGGATAATTGTATCAATCGGCTGATTGACGAACGCAATTTTCATGTCCACCTATAGAACCATTAGAGAATTCAGCTGCGATGCGCGCTGGGGGGGCACGAAGGCTAGCTCAAGCCAGCGTACTGGCTGGGTCGCAGATGTAGATGGCCCGTGGTTCGTACGACTCGTGGGATAGGGATCTCCCAGGAGGTGACCGTCTCACCCAATACTACCAAAGATGGGATGATCTTATCGGAAGATAGGTTGTCTGAGTTATTTTTTTAAGTTACGCGCTCCGCGATCGTATGCTCGATTGGGGCCTGCGGCGAACGGAAGATGCGCTTCAATTCACGCAGCTGGATAGGCCAATAGGTAACCACCTTACTGCCCGCCATACACACGGCAATCCCGGTCAATCCCCAACGGGGCGCCACCAGAATGGATGAACCAATAATACCAAGGGAGCAAAGAGTCAGCGACAGTGCCAGGGCATTAACACGTTCCAGACCAATCAACAACTGTCCTGTCGCCATCATCGCAATGCCAAAGACTGCGTACAACGCCAGGCCCAGGATCAGGGACGTGCTGGGCATTGCGGCCGCACCCGCCCATACCTTGATAATGGGCTTTGCAAACAGTGATATAAGCAACAGCAACGGCACGCCAAACGCGAGGGATGCGAGGGTGGAGTTTTTGTACGCCCCGCGGATCCAGGCCCAATCGTGGCGCGCCTTGGCTTCGCCGAATGCCGAAATGAACGGCGCGGTCGCCATGAAGACCAGGTCCATCGGCAAAGCGATGATCTTATACGCCACCACGAAGATGACGACATACTTCGGACCCATCATCTGGGTAATGACCATTGGCTGGCTTTGATAAATGCCCAGTGAGGCCAATTGGGTAACCAGGTACTTACCGCCGAGCGAAAATAAACGCTTGATGCAATACCAGCGCACCGCAAATGGGGAGGGCTTGAGCCAGTAATAGCGCCGGAAAAGGAAAAACGAGTTAGCCGTGGAGACTGCGGCGCGTGTCCCCGAAAGGGCCAACACGAGCTGGGGAAGACCCCCATGGGTCTGGGAGACGACGACCAGCGCGACCAGGGCCAGTGAGTTCCCTGCTATCCCCCAGATGTTAGCCAGAAAGCCATCCTGGTAAGCGCTGTAAATGGACTGCAGCATACTTAGAGGAAAATTGAGGACCAGGAATCCGAGCGTCAGGGCGCAGGCGAATTGCAGTTCATGAGTCGAGGTGGCCGCCGAGACTTGAAACACCCGCCGCCAGGGTATGAGGTGAAACGTTGCCAGGGAGATAATCCCCGTGAACGCGCCCACCCCGGTCAGGGCCCAGAACGCTGATGCAGAGTAGTGCTGCGCTGCCTCACGATCGTCTTTCCCGCTGGCCTCCGCTAGAACGTTGATCAGCGCGTTCCCCGCCAGGCCGAAATCCGTCATCGACATCCAGGTGAGCAAACTGCTGATGGTAAGCCAAACGCCGTAGCGTTCCGAACCGAGGTAATGAACCGTCAGCGGCACGGAAAGAAAACTGATCAGGATATTCAGAGCCTTGGTGATAAAGGAGGAGGAAGCCGTGATGCCTGCCCGACGATACCGCTCCATTCCCCGGCTGCCACTGGCTTTCAGCAGTCGCTTGAGCTTGCCCGCGCTGAGATAGCCCTTAGCCACGGCGAGCAGACTTGGACTGGCAGCTTGTGGTGTTTCTGGTCCGGGCAAGAGTTCCTCTCGGTCCCCGTTTTTTGTAGCGGCCATTGCGCCTTAACGGGAATTAGGGGGATGGGGTAGTCACTGTGGGATCGCCTGTCTGATCATTCACAGTGTTTAATCCAGCAGATCAGATTTCAATCAAACTTATGCCGACGTGATGTTTAGTTCAACTGGACAAAAGTATAGTGTCACCGTACCACTTTATAGACAAAATAGCTTTTAGCGCCCTTACAATCGGAACCAACCACTTGCCCTGATCATACATTGCTGTCGGCTGAAATAGATGTCCTACTATGGTTCGATGCCCTGAGAATGAGGGCTGCCCGGTTCTTCAGGTCGAACCTGACATTTCGCTTTGTAACTCGCTGTCAGATATGCGCTTACTTACATTTTGTATCGGCCTAGGTCCTCATCGTTCAGGCCTTCCAGCCAACGTCTGAGTTCCTCCGGCGTTGTCTCAGCCATGCTGGGTGCGAGCTTTGCTATCCGGATCACCTCTTCGCTCACGTAAATTGGGCAATCCGAGCGAAGGGCCAGAGCCAGGGCGTCGGAAGGCCGGGCATCCAGGCTCACCACTTCCCCCTCCTGTTCCATCCAGATCACGGCATAGAAAGTGTCGTTCTTAAGTTCTGTAACGACAACCTTTTGCACTGACGCATTCAAGCCGCGGACGAGGTTTTTAAGAAGGTCGTGGGTCATCGGACGCGGGGTAGCCGACTTCTCGATCTCGAGTGCAATAGCGTTCGCTTCGTACATGCCAACCCAAATGGGCAGAACGGTATCGCTTTTGACATCTTTTAGGATCACGATCGGCATATTGCTAGCCGGATCCATAACCAGACCGCGAATCTTCATTTCGACGTCCAAGGTCAGCTCCTCACACCGGCGTCGTTACGAGACGGCCTCGCCGACAAGGCTGTTGGGGTGGCTATGGGTGATCCGCACCGGAACATAGCTGCCGGGAGCGGGGCTGATTGGGTGCGGAGTCGTAAAATTGACCGTTTTATTCTGCGAGCTACGGCCGATCACCTGGCCCCGTTGGCTGTTGTATCCTTCAACCGCGGCTTCCATTATCTGGCCTATATGGTTGGCATAGCGAGATCTTTGGATTTCGCGTTGGTTGTCGAGCAGCCCTTGCAAACGGCGGCTCTTCTCCTCTTCTGGGATGCTGTCCGCGAGCGCGATGGCAGGGGTATTGGGCCGGGGCGAGAACTTGAAAGCAAAGACTGCATCGAACCCGACTTCAGTAAGCAGGCTCAACGTCTGCTCGAAATCCTGTTCCGTCTCTCCCGGAAATCCGACGATCATGTCCGTGGTGATACTGATGGGGCGCTGCGCCGACTTGATCCACTCGATCCGCTCCAGGTATTGCTCGCGGCTGTACTCCCGCTGCATCGCGCTGAGCACCCGCGTCGATCCGCTTTGCACCGGCAGGTGCACGTGGTCGCATAGCGTCGGCACAGCGTCAATGGCAGCGACGATGTCCGGAGTAAAGTCACGCGGATGAGAAGTCGTGAAGCGCACCCGGCGAATGCCCGGGATCTGGCCGACCGCAGCCAATAGTTCAGCAAAACTATACTTGCCTTCGCGATCGCGGTAAGAATTCACGTTCTGCCCCAGCAGCTGAATCTCGGTGTAGCCAGCCTCTGCCATCTTGTGTGCCTCGGCCAGCACCGAAGTCGAAGTCCGGCTGCGCTCCTTGCCTCGTGTATAGGGAACCACGCAATACGCGCAGAACTTGTCGCAGCCTTCGATGATGGTGATGTAACCGCGATGGCGATTGGTGCGGGCAGTAAATTCCGTTTCAAAAGTCTCTTCGGTCTGGCGGTCATCGAGCCCGGTAATGCGCGACTCCCCCGCCTCCAGGCGAACCAGCATCTCCGGCAACTTGCGGTACGACGCCGACCCGGAAACCAGCGATACGTACGGAGCGCGCTCGAAGATCCGCTCCCCTTCCTGCTGCGCTACGCAACCGAGTACCACGAAGCGTTTGCCCGAAGCGTACAACTTCTTGTAGTCGTTCAGGCGATTGAAGACCTTCTGTTCGGCTTTGTCGCGGATGGAGCAGGTGTTGTAAAGGATCAGGTCGGCAGCAGCTTCCGTATCGACCTGGGCATATCCTTCATGGCGAAGGGTGCCAATGACCTTCTCCGAGTCGTGCACATTCATCTGGCAACCGAAAGTCTCAAGATAAAACGTTTTATGAGTTGCCATGGTCAGACAGAGTATACCGCAGGGACCACCGGGCGCGGCTAGCACAACTAACGCCGGAATCAATATCGGCGCGGGATTCGCGCCCTCAATAACTGCTAAACTTGTAAGCGAACGTGGTTCGTGAACGAGACTGCAACACTGGGCTGTTCGCGAAAAGCGCTGGAGGCGGAAAGATGGCGGAAACAAACGGCAATTATCCCACCGGATTGCGGCTCAAGCTGGGCCTGGCCGAGATGCTCAAAGGCGGCGTCATCATGGACGTGATGAGCACCGAGCAGGCCGTCATTGCTGAGCGCGCCGGCGCCACCGCAGTCATGGCGCTGGAACGGGTGCCGGCCATGATCCGTGCCCAGGGCGGGGTGGCCCGCATGGCCAAGCCGAGCCTCATCAAGAAAATCATTGGCGCGGTTTCGATTCCCGTAATGGCAAAGGCGCGCATCGGGCATTTTGCAGAAGCCCAGATCCTCCAGTACCTCGGGGTCGACTTCATCGACGAGAGCGAAGTGCTCACCCCGGCCGACGAGCTGCACCACATCGACAAGCACGCCTTCACTACCCCCTTTGTTTGCGGCGCGCGCGATCTGGGCGAGGCCCTGCGCCGGATCGCCGAAGGCGCGGCCATGATTCGCACCAAGGGCGAAGCCGGCACCGGCGACGTGGTGCATGCGGTGAAGCACATGCGCCAGATCGTGAAAGAGATGCGAGCCCTGACCGTGCTGCGCGACGAGGAACTCTACGCCGCAGCCAAGGAGCATCGCGCTCCCTATGAACTGGTGCGCATGGTAGCCAAGACCGGCAAACTGCCCGTGCCCAACTTCTCCGCCGGTGGCATTGCCACCCCCGCCGACGCGGCGCTCATGATGCAATTGGGTGCGGAAGCGGTTTTCGTCGGCTCCGGCATTTTCATGAAAGACGGCGCGACCCCGTTGGACGTCGAGCTGGACGAGAAAACAGGCAAAGCGCGCAATCCTGAGGAACGCGAAGAAGCGGAATCGCGCGCCAAGGCAATCGTGATCGCGACCGCTCATTACAACGACCCCAAAGTTCTGGCCGACGTCAGCGAGCAGATGACCGGTGCGATGCACGGGCTGGCTGTGGCTGGACTCGAAGAGGGTGAGCTGCTGCAGACCCGCGGCTGGTAGCCCTGATGGACAAGCCGGGCGCGGAGCACGCGCCTGACCCCAATTCGGATCGTCCCCGCATCGGCGTGCTCGCCATCCAGGGAGACTTTGCCGCTCACGCTCAAGCCCTGGAAGAGACGGGCGCCGAAGCCGTCGAGGTGAGAAAACCAGCGCAGCTGGCCGGCCTTGACGGGCTGATCCTGCCTGGCGGTGAATCGACGACCTTCCTCAAATTCCTCGAACGGGACGGCTTCCTCGAGTCGCTGCAGCACTTCATTGCCGGGAAGCCAACCTTTGGTACCTGCGCCGGCTGCATTCTGTTGGCTCGCAACGTCTCCCACCCCGCACAACAGAGCCTGGCAGTCATGGATATCAGCGTGGAGCGCAACGCCTATGGCAGGCAGATCGACAGCGCCATCCAAACCGGGGAAACCGCGTTGCCGGGCGGGCCGTTAGAGATGGTGTACATCCGTGCCCCGCGTATCGCCAGCGTGGGCCCGGGTGTCGAGGTGATGGCGCAACGAGACGGTTTTCCGGTGCTGGTGCGGCAAGGCCGCTTG
This sequence comes from uncultured Acidobacteriaceae bacterium, assembly GCA_963750415.1. Classification (GTDB taxonomy): domain Bacteria; phylum Acidobacteriota; class Terriglobia; order Terriglobales; family Acidobacteriaceae; genus PALSA-350. Next base: position 51,886 of record CAVVQX010000008.1, on the reverse strand, counting down.
CTGGCCGCTACCTTTCACCCCGAGCTCTCGAGCGATCGCCGCGTGCATCAACTCTTCGTCGATATGGTGCGTAGGCAACGCACGGGTCAGACCGCTGGATAGAACAGCGTACAGGCGGAAACCCGTACTTTCAGGGAGCAAAGACGCGCCGCAGGGCTAAGGGCTGCGGAAAAACGCGAATTCCTTGAAGGGGACGGCCTTCAGGCCGGCCATGATTGCTTTGTAATGAATTCGGCTTTAACCGCTGAGGGAGCGGCTTAGCTCCGTATTCGACCTTCTTCCGCAACCTGTAACACCCAGATTTTTGTGGGCCCTGAAGACCGCCCCCCTTTTCCCCCGAAGGAGCTGTCTCGACTGGACGTTCTCAGCGTTTTCCGCGGAGTGCGCCCGTACACGTTACCAGCTGCATCCAATTTCATATACGGAGTTCACCGCAACGAACGAGATTTCAAAATGCAGTGGGAGCCGGAGGCCAAACAGGAGTAATCTTCGAATGTCGGAGTTCTTCAATGCCTGCTACCTTCACCCGCACCCCTGTTGAGACCGAGCGCAAGGACCCTGGATTTGGCGGCAAGCCGCCGGTAGCCCGCAGGCCAACGGGTGGCGGCGGAGACGGCGAAAATTGGGATAATCGGCCACCAGGCCGGCGTGGACCCCGCGATCTGCTGAGCCGTTACCGAATGTTCTTGTTTTTGGCCCTGGCCAGCGACCTGATGTTCTTCATTGCCCTGGTAAGCGCCTTTTTCGCCCGCCAGAGCAGCGGCCATTTCACTGCCAATAATGTCTGGGTGATCGATTGGCGTCCGGTCGCGATACCTCCCATTCTGTGGATCAACACCGCCATGATCCTCCTCAGCAGCTTCACCATGGAGATTGGCCGCAGGCACTTTTTCCGGGAAATCGATGTCATGGAGGAGTGGTTGGGACTCGGCCGTCCGACCATCCGCCGCGCGGCTCCCTGGCTGGCGGCCACAGCCGTGCTCGGTGCTTTGTTTCTCGCCGGCCAGTGGATAGCCTGGAAGCAACTGGTGGCTCAGGGCGTCTTCTTCGCCTCCAATCCAAGCAGCCACTTCTTCTACCTCATCACCGGCACTCACGGTCTCCATTTGATGGTTGGCGTGGCCGGGCTGGCGGGCGCGATGCTGGCGCTCATCTTCTTGCGCCGCATGGAGCTGCGACAGGTGGTCATCGACTGTACCGCCTGGTACTGGCACACCATGGGCATCTTCTGGGTCTTTCTCTTCGGCATGCTTGTCTTCTGCCAGTGAATCTCTCGTGACCACCGGCAGTTGGCCCGCACTCAAGTGGACGGATTGGCAAGCCACCGCCGACACCCTTCACATGTGGACCCAGATCGTGGGTAAGACGCGGCTTGCACTCAGCCCTCTGCAGGCACACTGGTGGAACGTTCCCCTCTATGTAAGCGCCCGTGGCCTGGATACCTCGGCTATGCCCTACGGTGCAGAGTTTCTGGAAATCACCTTCGACTTTGTCAGCCATGAATTGAAGTTCGCGATGAGCACCGGTGCAACCTTGTCCACTCCGCTGCGCGCCCAATCGGTGGCCGAATTCTACCGTGAGTATCAGCGAAGTCTGGCCGCGCTCGGCCTCAACGTGGACATCCATCCCGTTCCGGTGGAACTCGCGCACCCGATTCCCTTCACTGAGGACTTGGAGCACGCCTCCTACGACCCGCAAGCAGCCCATCGATTCTGGCGAGTCTTGATGCACACGGACCGCGTCTTCCAGCAGTTTTCCTCCAGCTTCGTGGGCAAAGTCAGCCCGGTACACTTCTTTTGGGGAAGCTTCGATCTGGCGGTCACCCGCTTTTCCGGCAGACCAGCCCCGCCCCGCGAGGGTGCCGACGCCATCACCCGCGAAGCCTATTCGCATGAAGTGATCAGTGCAGGCTTTTGGCCCGGCAATGGCGGCTTCGGCGAAGCAGCCTTCTATTGCTATGCTGCTCCAGCGCCGAAGGGCCTGGAAAACGCATCGATCCAGCCGGCAAAGGCCGTCTACAACAAAGCCCTGGGTGAATTCATCTATCTGTACGAAGATCTCCTCACTGAGCCCTCGCCGGATGACGCACTCCTGGCCTTCCTCCAAAGCACCTACGAAGCAGGAGCCAACCTGGCCCAATGGGACCGCAGCGCACTCGAAAGAAAACAACAAAAAGCCTAACTACCCCTGACAAACGAAACAAACTCCGAACGAAGGGCACGGCTTCAGCCGTGCCACATGACGCCCTCGGTCTGGTGAGGGCTTCAGCCCCTGAGGTACATCCCTCCAATCGTCGGTGACAGCCCTGTTGCGAAAGAGATGACGTCTCCCTATCGGTCGAAAAACGTACCTCAGCGGCTAAAAGCCGTGAGGCGCGCAACCGATTTACGGCACGGCTGAAGCCGTGCCCTTCGTTCGACTGTCTTGCGTACCTCTAGCGCGCGCACAAAATGTCCCGACTTATTCATTATGACCATCACATCTTGACAGTCAACTGGAGAGAGCGTAGCGTGCTCCCAAGGAACGGAGGATCCCGCATGTCTCTATGGCGCCAACTAACATACGGCCTGCGGACGCTAACCCGCCGATCAGCCCACGACCAGGATATCGCCGATGAAGTAAAACAATACTTCGAAGAAGCCGCCGCTGATTGGAGATCACGCGGACTCTCCGCGGAAGATGCCAAACGGGCCGCACGCCTTGAGTCCGGTAACATGACCACCGTGCAGGATGAGGTGCGTTCGTACGGATGGGAAAATGCTGCCTCTGCCTTCCTCTCTGACCTCCGCTTCGCACTACGGCAACTGCGGAAACATCCCGCATTCGCGGCAACGGCGATCCTGACCCTGGCGCTGGGAATCGGCGCCAACACTGCCATCTTCACCGTGATCCAATCCATTCTGCTCGCGCCGTTGCCCTATCAGGATGCGGACAGAATTGCCGTTCTTGATACCCGCTGGTCCAACAGCGGACATGCCATCCCCCGGGTCACCGGTCCGGACGCCATCGATATACGCGATCAGGCGCAAAGCCTCGCCGCGCTCAGCCTCTACTCAGGTGGCAGCCAGGGCATCCAGTTGCGCGACCACGCAGTGTTCACGGAATTGACTGCCGTCGATGACGGCTTCACCCGAGTCTTCAGCTTGCACCCCATCGCTGGCCGCGTCTTTTCCCCAACCGGCGCGACACACGAAGCCCTGGTAGGCGAGCGCTTTGCCCGGGACAATTTCGGTAGCCCCCAGGCGGCATTAGGGCAAACTCTGCACGTCGAGAATGAGCCGCTCCAGATCGCAGGCGTGCTGCCGGCATCCTTCGACTTCCCCGCCAGGACGGAAGTCTGGGAAGCCTATCCACTGAAGCCTCAGGGGGAGCAAAGAACTGCCTTCAACTACAAAGCAGTCGCACGCCTGCGCCCCGGGGTCACCTTCCGTTCCGCGCAGACAGAACTGGAGGGAATCTCGCGCCGGCTTGAAGCCGCCTATCCTGACGCCAACAGGAACAAGCAAATCCTCTTGCAGCCGCTGCAGCAAGCACTCACGGGAGACGCGCGCCCCACCCTCCTGCTCCTGTGGGGTACCGTCGCCCTCATCCTGCTCATCGCTTGCGTCAACGTCACTCATCTGCAACTGGTGCGCTCCCTCGAGCGGCAGCGGGAGCTCGCGATTAGAAAGGCGCTTGGTTCCTCACGTTGGCAAGTGATGCAGCCGGTCATCCTCGAGAGCCTGCTGATTTCGCTGCTGGGCGGAGTCTGCGGAGTTCTGCTGGCCATCCCGGCCCTGCATGCCCTGCTGGCCATCGCCCCTGAGGAACTGCCCCGTGCTGCTGAGATTCACCTCAATGGATGGGTGCTCACCTTTACCCTGGGACTCTCCCTGGCCGCCACGCTCATCTCTTCCCTTCTCCCTGCCCGCAGGGCAGCGAAGGTCGACCCTGCCGATGCCCTGAAGCAGGACAGCTCGCGCGGCATTTCGCCCCGCCGCGCATCGCTCCTTCGCGATGCACTGGTGGTTACAGAAGTTACCGCGACCTTTATTCTGGCCGTGGGTGCCGGCCTTTTGCTCCACACCCTGGCGAACCTGCTCACCCGCGACCTGGGTTACCAAACACGACAGCTCCTTGTCGTCCAAACCGATCCGCCAGCGCACTCCCGCCAGGATGCTGAGCGCCAGGTGCAGCAGTACAATGCATTGTTTCCCCAGTTGGCAGCGTTACCGGGTGTGCAGCACGTTGCCGGAATCATGGGGCTGCCCATGGGCAGTTATGGCTCGAATGGTAACTACACCGTGAAAGGCGAGAAGCCGCCGGCGAACCAGGACCAGGATCATGCACCCTGGGCCAATTTCAGCCTCGCCAGTCCCGGCTATTTTCGAACCATGGGCATCCCCCTCAAAAACGGCCGCGACTTCAGCTCGAGTGACTTGTCCAGCAGCCAGTTCGTCGCCGTCATCAGTGAATCCATGGCCAGGCAAAGTTTCCCTAACACAGATCCCGTCGGCAAACAGATTCAATGCGGGCTCGATTCAGACAAGTGGATGACGGTGATCGGCGTGGTCGGCGACGTGCGTCAGGACTCGCCCGCGGAGAGGCCAGGACCCACTCTGTACATGCCCATCACGCAGCATGCGTTGATGGCCACCCTGAACCAGATTCACATTGTGCTGCGGACTGCAGTGCCTCCGCTCACCCTGATGAATACAGTGCGCGAGAAGATCGCGCAAACTAACCCGCAAATTGCTTTACGCTTTACCACCATGGATGCCATGGTCGACAAATCGATGATGGCGGAGCGCTTCCGCGCCGCTCTAATCTCCTCCTTCGCCGCAGTCGGGCTGCTTCTGGCCATGCTGGGTGTTTACGGAACCCTGGCTTATTCCGTGGCCCAACGCACCTTCGAGATTGGGATACGCATGGCGTTTGGCGCAGAAAAAGCTACCATCCTGGGCACGATTCTTCAGCATGCCGTTAAGTTGGCCTGCTGCGGAATCGTCTTCGGGCTGGTGCTGAGCTTAGCCGCCGCACGCCTGGTGACCAGCATGCTGGTAGGAGTTCGTCCCATCGACCCGGTAAGCCTGATCATGGCGGCCGCACTGCTGCTTACGACCGCAATCGCGGCAGCGTTCGCTCCGGGATATAAGGCAACCCGCATCGAACCCATGACAGCGCTGCGTTCTGAGTAGACCAGTCCCCGTCTAAGTCAAGCCCAGTTGCTGCAGCGCCAGCCGCGCGCCCTTAAGATTCGCGAGCTTCATCTCCGAGTACTTTCGCGACAGGATCACACCATCCGCGCCGCCGTGGAACGCCGCCAGCACCGCGTCCCTGGTCCCTTCCGGTGTGCACTTGCTGTGATTGGCCGCCGTCGGAATGTCGATGTCAATGCCCGGCCACAGCTGCGTCTTGGTGCCCGCGAGGCCGGCGCGTGCCCGTTTTGTCTCGCGGTAAACATAGTCCGCCGATAGTCCTGTAAACGGGATCTCCGCCAGGCTCTTTTCCTGGTAATCCAGCACCCGGTAATGAAAGTCCAGCAACTCCTGCTGTGGCACATCACCGTAGAGTGTCTGGTGAACGCTCTCAATGTACTCCGCCATCCGTTCGCCACCGCAATTGTGATACATCACAATCTTCAGGAAGTCGGAAACCGGCGCAATCGCCGCCAGATCCTGCTCCGCGCGATAGATCGGGTTGAAGGAGTTGGTGTGCCAGATATGCCATCCAACCCCCAACGAGGGTTTAGCCTGCTTCACCTGCTTGTAGATAGCCGCGTACGTCTCACGCAGGCTGTCGGTCCACAGCATCTCCCATGCCAGCAGTTCCGGATAACGCAGCATGAGCCGCCAGACTTCCACGTAATATCCATCCACCGGCCTCTGTCCCTTACGGCCGGCATCCACGAATTTTGCCAGCTCCAGAAATCCCTGCCGCGCGCGCTCAGGATTGATGCCGCGTTCTCTCGCCTTCGCCTCGCAGAACTGGCAAAAGCAAGTCACGTTATGAGGATTTGTGTTCCTGCCCCCGGCGCTCGCGCCCAACGCATTCGCAAATGGACCCTGCCGCTCCGATCCCCACATCACCCCATCAATTTCGTAGGAGTGCGACCAATCGTCGACGATGCCCAAAAGAAAATTCCGGTAATTCGGATTGTTGAAGCACAGCGTGGTCGCGTTCTGGCCGGACAGCTCCTTCTCCTGCAGTTGTTCGATGTGAGGCAGGTCCTTGCGGAAAACATCTTCAAACCAGCAGATGGTCTTGATGCCCCGCTTCCTGGCCTCCGGCAGAACAGCCTGCAGCACGTCATAGTCGCCCAGGTCGGGCGCGCGCGTGCCTTGGAAGACGGTGTTTTTGTAGTACTGCGGGTGGATCGTGGCGTAGTTGCCGCCATAAAACGTACCCGTGTCGTACTCCTGTTTACCGTGATCGGGCAGAGGCTGCCCCGGAACCTGCCGTCCGGCGATTCCCCGTCCGTAGGTAAAGGTCGCCAGGAAAAGCGTATTGACCGCAGCGTCCCGCTGGAATTCATCCAGCACCTTGTCCACTCCCTCATCAACGAACGAGACCGCGCCTACCTGGATCCCAATCATCTTCTCCTTCGCGCTGACCTCGGCCTGCACTGCGGCCGGCATGGAGGCGGTGACCGCTGCGGCGGCAGCGCTCTGCAAAAAAGACCTTCGATCCATATTCACCATTAAGTCTGTCTCCCTCTCAGTTGGAAGCTATTCGAGGCCAAGCAGCCGGGCCGGATTTTCCTTTGCCATACGATCGATCTCGGCCTGGCTAAAGCCTTGTTCTTTGAGTCCCTTGAAAAACAGGACCAGGCCATCGGTATGGACAGGGTTCGCCGGCTGGCCCATGTCGCTCGAGAGGATGCAGTGTTCCACCCCAACATAGCGAATCGCTCGGGCGTAGTCTTTGAACGAAAACTCCTTATAGGACCCAATGAGCCCGTTGTAGACAAACTCGATATACGCGCCCATCTTTGCCGCCTCCAGCATCTGTGCATCGGACATATGAATCGGCTGCATCATCGCGTGGGTCACCACCATGTGCTTCACCCCTTGCGCTCTCCCTTCGCGAATCATCATCAGAGCTTCTTCCGCTGCCGGATGGCCAGTTGCCAACACCAAATTCCGCCTGGCGATCATCGCGATCACCTGCCTGGTCTCCGGTAGCAGTTGGCCATTCTGGGAGACCCGCACAAAAGGCCGGTCTTGCCTGGAGTAGTGCACCTGTGCCTCGGAATCAAATGTGCTCATCCACACCACCCGGCCGTAGCCACCGGTGGTCGCCGCCATATGTTCCACCGCCGAAGGATTCATCCCCCCGACGGAGAGGTTCAGATCCACGCCGCCGAATACCTCGATCCCGGGAACCTCCTTGCGCACGATATAGGCGAGCGAGGCCGTCGGTTCATAGTGGTTCTTCAGCACCAGGCCTCGCATCCCCCGGCTCTTTGCCAGGCGCGCAAGGTCGATGGCGTCGATCTTGCGTGGTGTGCTATCCGGTGCGCTATGGACGTGGATGTCAATCACCCCCGCCAGCGGATTCTCCTGCGCAAGCGACGTCATTGCCACCGAGGCAGCAAGCACTAGAGCAAGCAGGGTTGCCGTTCTGATCGAGATGTCCCGTACCCGTCTTCGCCGGGAATACTCCATTCGTTTATTCTTGCATTATGGAATTCAGACGGCTTGGACATTCAGGATTGAAGGTGCCGGTGCTCTGCTTCGGCGCAGCGACCTTTGGCGGCGGGAGCGAGTTCTTCAAAGCGTGGGGATCAACCGATGTCGCCGAGGCGACGCGCCTGGTAGACATTTGTCTGGAAGCGGGAGTCAATCTGTTTGACACAGCAGACGTCTACTCCCAAGGGTTGGCGGAAGAAATTCTGGGCCAGGCGATCGCCGGCCGTCGCGACAAGGTGCTGATATCAACCAAAGCCACCTTCCCCATGGGAGAGGGGCCCAACGATCTTGGTTCCGGCCGCAGGCATCTGGTGCACGCCTGCGAGGCGAGCCTTAAACGTCTGGGCACGGACTACATCGACATCTACCACATGCACGGATTTGACGCGCTCACTCCAGTGGAGGAGACCCTGGACACCCTGAACACACTGGTGCGCAGCGGCAAAGTCCGCTACATCGCCTGTTCAAATTTTTCCGGCTGGAACCTGATGAAGTCGTTGGCCGTGTCCGACCGCTATGGCTGGGCGCGTTATGTAGCCCATCAGGTCTACTATTCCGTGATTGGCCGCGACTACGAGCATGAGTTGATGCCGCTGGGCATCGATCAGGGCGTAGGCGCGATCATCTGGAGTCCGCTTGGCTGGGGGCGGCTGACGGGCAAAGTCCGCCGCGGCCATCCGTTGCCGGCGGAGAGCCGTCTGCACAAGACTGCCGCCCAGGGCCCGCAAGTCGACGACGAATATCTTTACCACGTGGTGGACGCATTGGATAAGGTAGCCGCGGAGACTGGCAAGCCGCTCCCCCAGGTTGCGCTGAACTGGCTCCTGCAGCGCCCGACAGTTTCTTCGGTGATCATCGGTGCCCGTAACGAAACCCAACTACGCCAGAACCTCGCCGCCGCTGACTGGAATCTAACCCCGGCCCAGGTAGCCAAGCTGGATGCCGCAAGTAAGCTAAGTGCGCCCTACCCATATTGGCACCAGCGCCAATTTGCCGCGCTGAACCCGTCCGTCGTGCCGGAGTAACCAAACCGCCGTCGCAACTGCGTACCAGGGAAACTGCAGTCACGATCCCACAGCACCAAATCCGGATGGAAGCGCTGCTGTCCCCTTTGTCATCCCGCTTGGGAGGGGAGGAGGGATGACACTTCCCCCTACCCGCCTACTTCGCGTCCAGCGTGAAACTATCCTTCAACTCCACCGACTTCACAGCGGCATCAGGATCCACAACGCGGTACATCTTCGCATCCGCATGCTTACCCTCCACCGTAATAACCAAATAATTGAAATTCGGATAAGTCCGCGCCCGATACAAGTCCTGATCCCCGCGAATAAAGATGGGATAAGGCCGGGCGCCCCCGCCCCCCGTGATCACATGCATGATCCCATTCATGTCAAACCGTTCGTAGTTATGAATATGCCCATTAAAAACCACAAACTTGGCATGCGATTTGGCCGCAAACGCCTCCAACTTATGGCGCAAACGAAGCGTAGAAGGATCAGGAATGCCGAGCATGAAAGCCGTCTGCAGATCAGCGACCAGCGGCTGATGAAACAAAAAGAAAACAAAATCCGCCGACGCGGGAAGATGCTCTAACTGTGCCTCGAGCCATCCATACTGCGGCCAGCCGATGTTGAGGAAAGTGCTGCTATCCAGCGTGATGAGGTAAATATTCCCCAGTTGCACCGAGTAATAAGTGTGGTTTTCAAGCTGTGGATAAGCGGCAAAATAATTCTTTATGCCGCGGACAGGGTCCGGCAGCCCCTCGTGATTGCCAATCGTGGGATAAATGCGCAATCGCTCTTGCGTCCATAGGGCCGTCTCCTGGCTGTAGATCTTCCAGTCCGCCGGATCGCTGCCATGGAAAGGCATATCCCCGGTAAGCAGCAGGATATCGGGCTTTTCTTCGCCCACCTTTTGCGCCAGCCACTTACGTACCCCAGGTTGCGTGTCCGATGTATTGCTGGGATTGGTAAAGCGCATGTCGCCATAAACCACGACGCGTAGCGGCCGCCCCACCGGCAAATCAGAAACCGTAAAGGTCGGTGCGCCATCCTCTTCCGCATCAGGCGCTTGCGCATAGGTTCGCTGCGCCATCGAGACAACGCAGGCAATCAGCAACAAAAGACTCGCGGCCTTGCGCGGGTGGCCCATCCTTAACGGCCGCCGCCCACAAAGTGCACAATCTCCAGACGGTCCCCTTCGTTCAGGCCCGTAGCGGCCCAATCCGCGCGAGAAACAATGTTGCCGTTATGCTCAATCGCAACCCGGTCGCCTTTGAGACCCAGCTCGGCAATCAAATCCTGAAGATTGGCCCCGGACACCAGCTGCGAAAATTCACGCGACTGACCGTTAAGGACGAAATACATAGAGGGAGAGTATCACTCCCCTCCACAGGTTCAGACCGGCGGCGAGCCCATCATCCACTGTTTGATTCGTACGAACGTGGGTTGAACTTCCGCCGCTGCATAGTAAATTTCCCGATTCAGTCTCTTGAGCGTCTGGATGGCTTCAATACGCGGATCCGCGCTCCCAAAACACCCCTTCGTCTCATCGTCCGCGCAATATTCGTCGGCCAGGTATTCAATCGCATGCCCAAGAATCTCCAAAGCACGACCCTCCGCCGGAGACAACTGGCGGCGCACGAACGGCTGCGATTCGACAGCTGAACCAAATCCGGTAACCAACCCCGATTGCGAAATCTCCAAAAAATTGTGACGCACGATTCCACCTCGTATGGGGGGTATCGGCCCAAATGGCGAATGCGTGAGAACTCTGCGTCAAAAAATGAGACAAAATCGTGCCCTTCTCCGCCTCCTCGTGATTGTCATCAGCCCATAACCCCGGCTTGACTCCAGCAAGGCGAAAACTTACAGTCGATTCAGAGCGCTTGAAAAATGCAGACGCCCGATTACTTTTGGAACTACCTCCCGCTGCTCATGCAGATCATTGTGGCTGTGGGCTTTGGAGCCGGAATCGTTACCGCTTCCTGGTTCATCGGGCGGCACCGGAATACAGTTGCCAAGCTGGCGTCCTATGAGTGCGGAATTCCCGCCGAAGGTGACGCCCGCGGACGTTTCTCCGTTCGCTTCTACATGGTAGCCATGCTCTTCATCCTCTTCGACGTGGAGGCCGTCTTCATGCTCCCCTGGGCCGTGGTCTACCGCGACCTGCCCAAGCTGGTCGGCTCCCGCATGTTTGGCTTCTGGGAAATGGTCGTCTACCTCGGCTTCGTGCTCGTCGGCCTCTTCTACGTGACGAAAAAAGGAATCCTGGATTGGTCCTCCGATAAGGCGGACCTCTGATGGGCGCGCCCGGCGAAAAAGACTCTGTTCTCCAAGCCCACGCCCAAAACCACGCCATCGTTGCCCTGCTGGCAGCCAAGCCCTCCTGCATCACCAACGCACGCTTCGATCGCAGCGAGTTGACCCTGTGGATCGAGCGCGATGACATTCGCCCCGTCTGCCGAACCCTCCAGAAAGCGGGCTATAACTTCCTGGTCGACGTCACCTGCGTCGACTGGTACCCCAGCGAACCACGCTTCCAGGTCACCTATCACATCCTTTCCCACAGCCTGAAGGAGCGCCTCCGCCTCTGTGTGATGGTCGATAGCCTGGATACAGAAGTGGCCAGCATTACTCCCGAATGGCCTTCCGCCAATTTCTACGAGCGCGAAGTCTGGGATCTGTTCGGCGTGCGCTTTGGCGGACATCCCAACCTGCGCCGCATCATGATGCCCGATCAATGGGAAGGGCATCCATTACGTAAGGATTATCCGGTGGAGGGCTACCGCTAGTGGATGCCGCAGACTATGTCATCGCCCCCCTGATCGAACCTCGCATTGAGGAGGGTAGCAAGGACCGCACCATGGTCCTGAACATGGGGCCGCAGCACCCCTCGACCCACGGTGTTCTCCGCCTGGTGCTCGAGATCGATGGCGAAACCGTGCTCCGCCTGGTCCCCGACATCGGCTTTTTGCATACCGGCATCGAGAAAACCTGCGAGGCCAAGTTCTATCAGCAGGTGGTTCCCCTCACCGACCGCATCGACTATCTCAGTCCGATGTCCAACAACCTTTGCTATTGCCTCGCGGTCGAGAAGTTGTTGCAACTGGAAATCCCGCCCCGGGCCGAGTTCCTCCGGGTGCTGCTGAACGAGCTCACCCGTCTCCAGTCTCACCTGGTCTGGCTGGGCACCCACGCCATGGACATTGGCGCCCTGACTCTGTTTCTCTACACCTTCCGGGAGCGCGAAGAAATCCTCAAGATCTTTGAGCACGTCAGCGGCCAGCGCATGATGGGCTCCTATTTCCGTGTGGGAGGGATCGCCCTTGAGCCGCCGGTCGATTTCTACCAGCGAGTGCAAAGCCTGCTCAAGATGATGCCGGAAAAGATCGACGAATACGAGAACCTGCTCAACGGCAATCCAATCTGGGTAAGCCGTTTGCAGGGCGTCGGCTTCCTCAGCGCCGCCGATGCCGTCGCCCTGGGCGTGACCGGGCCGCCCTTGCGCGCCAGCGGCGTCGATTGGGACCTGCGCCGCGATATGCCCTATTCCGGCTACGAGAAGTTTCAGTTCAAGGTACCCGTCTCCGATGTGGGCGATGTCTGGACCCGCTACACGGTGCGCGTTCAGGAAATGCGCGAATCGGTGAAGATCTGCCAGCAGGCTTTGGACGGCATGCCCTCCGGCCCCTTAAAGGCCGACGCCCCCAAAGTTGTTCTCCCCGACCGGGAAAAAATGAAAACCCAGATGGAATCCCTCATCCATCACTTTAAGATTGTGACCGAGGGATTTGCCGTCCCAGCCGGTCAGGTCTATCAGGCAATTGAATCTCCACGCGGGGAAATGGGCTATTTTGTGGTCAGCGATGGCACCGCCAAGCCTTATCGCGTGCACATGCGCAACCCCACGTTTGCCTCCCTGCAGGCCCTGGAAACCATGTGCGTCGGGCGCCTTCTGGCCGACGTAGTGGCCGTCATTGGCTCCATCGATATCGTGCTCGGAGAAATCGACCGATGAGCGACGAGGAAGCGGGCTACTCGGTTCAGGTGCGCCGGCAAGTCTGGGACTCGCTGGTCAGCATGCTGCGCGTCTATGCCCATGCGGCCAGCCTGAACGGTAAAGAGTTTGTGGTCACCAGCGATCCCGAAAATGCGTCGGTCAAGTACCAGGAATCCGCCTTGACACTGCGTTTTACCTCCGGCACTGGGGAGGGCTGCTGGCGCATCACCCAGCCGGGACGCGAGGAGTGGGGTGAGTTCCGCATCGAAGAGGACGGCACACTGAATTTCCCGGCAGGCCCCAAGCCACTCGATGCAGCCGCGATCGAATGGATAGAGCATCTGGTACACGTCACATCCACAGCACCTGATGTGCCGCTCCGCCAACCACTGGGTATCTCGTAAAATCAAATCATGAGTCCAGAGATCAAGACCATCTTCAGTTCCGCCCTGGCCGCGCGCTTCGACCGCATGGTGACGCTTTACCCGCTGCGTCGCTCGGCACTCATACCCATGCTGCTCTATGCCCAGGATGAGGTCGGCTATTTGTCCGACGCAGTGATCAACGAAGTGGCTGCCCGCATCGAGATCACCGAACTCGATGTGCGCGATGTCATCAGTTACTACTCCCTGATGCGCACCGCGCCCGGCGGGCAAGTATCATGTACAGGTATGCACCAACATCAGTTGCATGCTGCGCGGTGGCAATGAGTTGTTAGCCCATTGCAAACAGCGCTTAGGCATCGGCAACAAGGAAACCACGCCCGATAAGGTTTTTTCCCTGGAAGAAGTAGAGTGCATCGGCGCCTGCAGCTGGGCTCCCGCCGTTCAGGTGAACTACGACTTTCATGAGAATTTAACCCCCGATGCGATGGACAAGGTGCTCGAAGGTTATCGCGCCAGGAACGAATTGCCGATCTAAGCACGCGGAGAAAATCATGGCTTATCTCGTCTCCCACCCGGATGAAGTGAAAGTGATCTCGTTCCGCTTCGGCAAGGGCGCGACCTCGATCGACAAGTATCTCGAACTGGATGGGTACAGCGCTGCACGCAAGGCCATCGCCCTGGGCGCGGATGGAATTATTGCCGAAATGAAGGCATCCAACCTGCGCGGCCGTGGCGGCGCCGGCTTCCCTACCGGCATGAAGTGGTCATTCGTTCCCAAGCAATCTGCCAAACCAAAATATGTTCTGGTGAATGGCGACGAGAGTGAGCCTGGCACCTGCAAAGACCGCCTCATCTTTGAGCATGACCCCCACTCCGTAATTGAGGGTGTGATCATCGCCGGCCTGGCCATCGGTTCCAAAATGGGCTTTATCTATCTCCGGGGCGAGTACCGCTACCTGCTCAAGATCATGGAGAAAGCGATCGATGACGCCTATGCCAAGGGCTTTTTGGGCAAGGGCATCTTTGGCAGCAATGTAGATTTCGATATCGTCTCCCACACCGGCGCGGGCGCCTATGAAGTCGGCGAAGAGTCTGCATTAATGGAGTCGCTCGAAGGCAAACGCGGCATCCCCCGCATCCGGCCTCCTTTTCCCGCAGTCGTGGGCCTCTACGGCGGCCCCACCATCATTAATAATGCTGAGACCCTGGCCACGGTGCCCCATATTTTCCGCATCGGGGGTGCGGAGTATGCCAAGATCGGCACCGAGCGCAACGGCGGGACCCGTCTCTTCTGTTTAAGTGGTGATGTAGCCAAGCCCGGGGTGTATGAGTTGCCCATGGGCTACAACCTCAAAAAGATGATCTATGAGGTGGGCGGCGGCATCCCCGACGGCCGGTCCCTCAAGGCAGTGGTCCCCGGCGGATCCTCCACTCCAGTTCTGTTGCCCTCTGAAATCGATATAGGCATGGACTTCGACCAGGTAGGCAAGGCCGGTAGCATGCTCGGGTCCGGCGGCGTAGTCGTGCTCGACGACACCGTCTGCATGGTCGAGTTCGCCCTGCGCACCATGAAGTTTTACCAGCACGAAAGTTGCGGATGGTGTATTCCCTGCCGCGAAGGCACCGACTGGCTGAAGAAGACGCTGACCCGCTTCCACGCCGGCGCCGGCGTTGCCAAGGATATCGACAACATCCGTTACCTGGCACAGAACATGTTGGGCCGTACCTTCTGCCCGTTGGGCGATGCAGCGGCTATGCCGACCATCGCCTTTGTCGACAAGTTTCGCAAGGAATTCGAAGACCACTTGGATGGCAAACCGTGTCCCTACGCCCACCAGCCGGAAGCGGCACTAGCCGGCGTTTGAACTTAAAGACAGGAATCCATGGCTGACGTAACCTTTACCGTCGATGGCAAAAAGCTCACCGCACCCGCAGGCACTCTGCTCATCGAGGCCTGCCGCGAGGCCAGCATTGCCATCCCCCAATTTTGCTACTACCCCGGGTTATCGCTGCAGGCCGCGTGCCGCATGTGCCTGGTCCGCCTGGAAAAAGTGCCCAAGCTGCAGACCGCCTGCACCACCCCGGTAGCTGAAGGCATGGTGGTCATCACGGAAAGCGACGAGATCAACCAGGCGCGCAAAGCGACCGTCGAGTTGCTGCTGGGCAATCACCCTCTCGATTGCCCGGTGTGCGATGCCGGCGGCGAGTGCGAATTGCAGGACATGACCTTCAAGTACGGCGCCCCCGAGTCGCTCTACACCGAGGCCAAGCAGCACCGCGATGAGCAGCAGTGGTCGCCGGTAGTCTATTATGATCGGCCCCGTTGCATCCTCTGCTATCGCTGCGTGCGCGTTTGCGGTGAGGGCATGGACGTGTGGGCCCTGGGGGTGCAAAACCGCGGCGTAAGCAGTGTCATCGCTCCCAACAAGCAGGATCATCTCGACTGCGAGGAGTGTGGCATGTGCATCGACATCTGCCCCGTCGGCGCACTTACCTCCGGCACCTATCGCTACAAAACCCGCCCCTGGGAGATGAACCACGTCTCCACTGTCTGCACCCACTGCGGTGACGGATGCAAAACTACCCTGGGCGTGCGCAGCGTCAATAACGGTTCCGAGATTCTGCGCGGTGACAATCGCGACAAAAGCGGTATCAACGGCGAATTCTTATGCATCAAAGGCCGTTACGCTTTCGATTTTGCCAACCATGCTGACCGCTTGACCAAGCCGCTCGTGCGCCAGCCGAATGGCAAATTTGCCGAAGTGAGTTGGGAGCAGGCGCTGGACCATGCCGGTCGCAAACTGCGCGAAATCCGCGAGATCAAAGGTGGAAACTCGATCGGCGTGATCGGCTCCAACCGCACCACCAACGAAGAAAACTACCTCCTGCAAAAATTCGCCCGCACGGTGTTGGGTACCAACAACATCGATCATCATCGCACCGCCGACTACACCGCCTTTGCTCGCGCCATCTCGGGACAAAAGGACCGCGCTGCTTCACTACGCGAGACCATGACCGCGCCCGCCATCCTGCTGCTGGGCAATGATCCCACCGAGCAGCACCCCTTGTTGGCCTGGAACCTGCGCACCAACCTGCGCCACCACAATGCCCGCATTTACCTCATCAACCATGCCGGCATCAAACTGGAGCGGCAGGCCCACCAAACGTTGATCATTCCTCAGGATGGTTACGCCAACGTGGTGCGCTTCCTCGCCGGCGAGGACGCCGCCTTCCCTGGCACGCAACTGGGAGACGAAGCCAGAAAGTTTCGCGATGCATTGCGCGCCGAGCCTACCCTGCTCATCATCTTTGGTTCCGAGTTTCGCGGCCGCGACATTGACGCGCTGGTGAATTTCGGAATGGGGCTACCCCAGGCCCGGTTCGCCTGCCTGGGCGATTATGTCAACTCCCGCGGCGCCGCGGACATGGGTTTGCTCCCCAACTTTCTGCCTGGCTATGTCCCCTTGGCCCACGGCGGCCCTTTTGCCGAAGAATACGGCAGCGCCCTGCCGCCGGCTCCCGGCATGGATCTGGTGGAGATGTTCGACGCCGCCGAGCGCGGCGATCTGGCGGCCTTATATGTCGTGGGCGCCAACCCTATTGCCCGCTACGGAATTGACCCGGCTGCGCTCAAGAGCACTTTCCTGGTGGTGCAGGATATGTTCCTGACCGAAACGGCGCTCCTGGCCGACGTAGTCTTACCCACCTCCAATCTTTACGAGAAATCCGGAACCGTCACCAACACCTACGGCGATCAGCAACTGGTAAAGAAAGCCGGGGACCGCGCCGGAGTTCGCAGCGACTTCGAGTTGATGGTGCGGCTCGCCGACACCATGGGGGCCGATCCCAAAAAGCTGGTTCCGTTTGGCCGCGGCGTTCATGCAGATATGGGACAGACCCGCGGCGCGCAATCGGGAGAAGCCGACCGTCACAGCGTCTGGCTGGCCGCGCAAAACCTCGAACCGAAGCTCAGCCCGTTTGATCCCTTTGCCATCCTCGACGAGATCCAGCGCCTGGTGCCTGGCTACCAGGTCTCGCGCCTGGAGCTATTGGCAGGTAACGACGTCCATGTGCAATCATCGCTGGTGCAAATCGACGCCGGCCCGGAACGCCATGCCCTTATCCTGCCCGCGGAAGACACCCTCTTTACCTCCGGCACGTTGGGCCGGTACAGCCCCATGCTGCACGCAGTCATGGAATCGCACACCACCAAACCCACCGAAACGGCAGCAGACTAGACCTGTAGCACTCTGTTTAGCCCCTGAGGGGCCAGAAAGCGAAAGACACCGTGAGCTTCCTGATCTTTTTCCTGCTGAGTTGTCTAAAGATCGCTGTGGTGCTGGCAATCTTTCTCGGATGCGTGGCCTACACGGTGCTGCTGGAGCGCAAACTGGTGGGCCGCATCCAGAACCGCTGGGGTCCCAGCCGCGTAGGCCCATTCGGCATGTGGCAGCCCATGGCCGATGGCCTCAAGCTCTTTCTCAAAGAAGACCTTTTGCCCACCAACGTCGACCGGCCGCTCTACATTCTGGCCCCCATGATCGCGCTCGGTTGCGCCCTGATCTCGATTTCCGTAATTCCCTTCGGCGCCCACATCACCTGGCACGGCGTCGACATGTTCGAGATCGCCAACGTAAATATCGGACTGCTTGTGATCCTCGGCGTGACCTCGGTCGGGGTCTACGGAATCGCCCTTGCTGGCTGGTCGTCCAACAACAAATACTCCCTCCTCGGAGCCCTCCGCGCCAGCGCCCAGGTCGTCAGCTACGAGCTTGCCCTGGGGCTTTCCCTGGTAGGCGTCGTATTGCGGGCAGGATCGTTAAATCTCCGTACCATCGTGGACAGCCAATCCGCCCATGGCTTGCTGTCATGGAACGTCTTCGGCGGCTTTCAATTTGTCGCTTTCTTCATTTACCTCACAGCAGCCTATGCCGAAACCAACCGGGCCCCGTTCGATCTGCCCGAGGCAGAGACCGAGCTCACCGCCGGCTACCACACCGAATACAGCTCGATGAAGTTCGCCATGTTCTTCATGGCCGAATACGCCAACATGATCACCGTCGGCTGCGTCGCGACCCTGCTCTTTTTTGGCGGATGGACCAGTCCCTTCGGATCGCTGATTCCACCCGTCGGCGGGCCCGTGATCCAGGCCCTCTTGCCGGTGTTATGGTTCGTGCTCAAAGTCTTCTGTTTCCTCTTTCTCTATATCTGGGTGCGTGGCACGCTTCCCCGCCTCCGCTATGACCAATTGATGGGCTTCAGCTGGAAATTCCTGATGCCCCTAGCCGTGTTGAATATTCTCGCCACCAGTCTGTGGCTCGCCTAAGCACGCTCGAACTATTGATAGGTATTGGGCTTACACAAGCATCTGAAACGAACCGAAGGGTACGGGCTTCAGCCCGTACATAGTGCAAGCAGCCGTAATCGGCTTTACAGGCTGCGGAAAAACTCATGTTTTGTATCAGGGCACGACTTTAGTCGTGCCGTAAGTGATTGGAAATACGCTGGGCTTTAGCCCCTGAGGTACGGCTTTCCTAACCAATGGCGACCTTTTTCCGCAACCTCTTTAGCCGCTGAGGGCACGACTTCCGATAGGCCCAAGCGGTCCCGAATTAGGAGGGCAATGATCCGGCTTTCTCTACCGCCAACGAAGGGCTTGGGTAACAAATCGAACGGTGCCCCAGCGCGCCCCGCGTGCCCCGGCCTGCCGTGGGAGCAGCTGACTTGCCTGTGGCAAGTTAAGGATGGAATGAACATGGGAAAGCGGTGTTTGCGATCCAGGCCCGGAGGGCCGGCACCAAAAATCAGCCCAGCCCGGAAGGGCTGGGTCCATAGCAAGGCAGTCGAGCGCCGGAGGTGCGGCACCACACTCTTCGTTTGTTCATTGGACCGAAGCGGAGGGATCTGCATTGTCCCTTTCTCAGCAACCACCATGTGCAGATCAAGCGAACCCCGAAACCCGCGGCAAGGTGTTCTACAATCAGCATCGGGCCTGATATAGGAGAAATGCTCTAGCATGTATCTGGTTCTCTTCATCTTTTTTGCCGGCCTCTGTGTAGCGGGAGCATTGAACCTGCTGCTCCAGCGACATCCCATCAACAGCGCCCTCTCCCTGATCGTGGTCATGAGCTCGCTGGCCGTGCTCTACCTCCTGCTGGGCGCTGAGTTTCTGGCCGCCGCTCAGGTGATCGTCTACGCCGGCGCCATCATGGTTCTGTTTACCTTCGTCATCATGTTGCTCAATGCCGGGAAAGAAGAGCGCACCCATGGCAGCCGCGCAGCATATATCGTCGGCATTCCCGGAGTAGCCGTACTCGTCAGCCTCCTGGCCTTCATCTTTCTTTCCGCGCGCACCCACCTCGCGCAGGCCCGGCTGGGCGACTACGTGGTCTCCACCACCGATCTCAGCAAGGTGCTCTTCCGCGATCTGCTGCTTCCCTTCGAGGTCACCTCGGTCCTGATCCTCATTGCCATCCTGGGCGCGGTCGCGCTGGCCAGCAAGGAGCACTGACATGGTTGTTCCCATTGCCTACTACCTGGTACTGAGCGCCATCCTCTTCTCCATCGGGGTGGGCGCCTTCCTCATCAAGCGAAATATCATCACCGTCTTCATGTCCATTGAGTTGATGCTGAATGCGGTCAACCTGACCTTTGTCGCGTTCGCCTATCAATGGCATCGCCTCCAGGGGCAAATCTTCGTGTTTTTTGTGATGGTTGTCGCCGCCGCGGAAGCCGCCGTGGGCCTGGCCATCATCATCGCCATCTTCCGCTCGAGGAGCACCCTTAACGTGGATCAAGTCAACCTGATGAAACTATGAATACCAATCCATCGCTCCATCTATGGTTGATCCCGCTGTTGCCATTCATCGGCTTTCTGCTGAATGGTCTGGCCGGCAGGCGCCTGCCCAAGGCGCTGGTAAGCACCATTGCCCTGCTGTTCACCGCGGCGCCTTTGGCGCTGGTCACGAATATCGCGTTCCGCTTTAGCAGTCTTACGCTGCCGTACGTAGAGCGGTTAGGGATGCCCTGGATGCAGACCTCGGCCTTTCACGTCGACTTTGCCTTCCTGCTCGATCCGTTGACCCTGGTCATGCTGTTGGTGGTCACCGGCGTCGGCTTTCTCATCCATATCTACTCTGTCGGCTACATGGCGCATGAAGAGGGATACTGGCGTTTCTTCGCTTACCTCAACCTGTTCATGTTTTTCATGCTGACGTTGGTGTTGGCGGAAAACTTTCTGCTCATGTTCGTTGGCTGGGAAGGTGTCGGTCTTGCTTCTTATTTGTTGGTCGGCTTTTACTTCCTGAAAGAATCGGCCGCGGACGCAGGCAAGAAGGCTTTCCTCCTCAATCGAGTTGGGGACGTTGGTTTTCTCCTGGCCATGTTCCTGATGGTCGCCCACTTCGGCTCCTTGAGCTTCAGCAGCGTCTTCGGCGCCATCGGTCAGCACCCTGAAGTGCAGGGCGGTTTTCTCACCGCCATCGCCTTACTGCTGCTGCTCGGCGCCACCGGCAAGTCGGCGCAGATTCCGCTGTACGTCTGGCTGCCGGATGCGATGGAAGGCCCGACACCCGTCTCCGCCTTGATCCACGCAGCAACCATGGTCACCGCCGGCGTGTACATGATCGCCCGCTCCCACGTTATATTTGACCGCTCACCGTTTGCCCTCGGCGTGGTCGCCATCATCGGCGCCGCCACCGCATTGTTCGCGGCCACCATCGGCATGGTACAGACGGATATCAAGCGTGTCCTCGCCTATTCCACCATCTCCCAGCTGGGCTATATGTTCCTGGCCTGCGGAGCGGCAGCGTACTCCGCGGCCATCTTCCACCTCGTCACCCACGCCTTTTTCAAGGGCCTGCTCTTCCTGGCCGCAGGCGCCGTCATTCACGCCATGGGAGGGCAGCAGGACATGCGCGCGATGGGTGGTTTGCGCAAGGCTACGCCCATCACCTTCTGGACCATGAGCTCGGGAGTCTTCGCCATCTCCGGGCTGCCGCCCTTCTCCGGCTTCTTCAGTAAGGATGCGATCCTCTATCAAACCTTCGTCTCACCGACCGCCGGCCCCATCCTGTGGGTGGTGGGCATCGTTACTGCCTCGCTCACCGCTTTCTATATGTTCCGCCTGTGGTACCTGACGTTCTTTGGCGCCGGCAGAACCAAGGATGCACATCCGCACGAGAGCCCGTGGTCCATGTTAGTGCCGATGATCATTCTGGGTGTGCTCGCGTTTGCCGGCGGCTGGATTGGCATCCCCAAAGCTCTCGGCGGCGGCGATCAGTTCGCCCGCTTCCTTGACCCTGTTCTCCATGTCGCGTCAGCGCCGGCTTCCTCCCCAGCTTCCTCCAACGATAGCCACGAGGTCTGGTTCAGCGTCATCTCCGTGGTCATGGCTTTGATTGGCTGGTTTTTCGCCGATCTGCTTTATCGACGCAAACCGGGCATGGCCGATCGGCTGGTGGAGCGCGCCGGCGGCGTGTATTCGCTGCTGGTAAACAAGTACTGGATCGACCAGATCTATACCGGCCTGTTTGTGGCCCCCCTGCTTTTCCTTTCCCGCTACCTGTTGTGGGGCGCCGTCGATCGCGGCGTCATCAACGGCGGCGGCAGCCTGGCGGCGGGCAGCATACGCGGCCTGGGCGCTCTGGTCCAACGGGTGCAGTCAGGAAACATCCGTTCCTACGCCGGGTGGCTGGCCGTGGGCGCAGCGACCCTGCTGCTCATTACCTATTTCGGTTTTTCCATGCATCTCTAATGAGAGAAAGCGACCATTCGTGCTGAACGATTCGATATTGACGCTTACGACCTTTGTGCCGGCTGCAGGAGCCGTGGTCGTAGCATTGCTTCCGCGGCGGGGCCGCATCATCCAATGGTTCACCCTGGCCGTGACGCTACTTACCTTCGGCCTGACCCTCCATTTGCCCGCGCACTATCTCTACGGCCACCCCGGCTTTCAATTTGAAGTAGACCTGCCGTGGATCTCCAGCCCCGCCATTCGTTATCACCTTGGCGTGGATGGCATTTCCATGTGGATCGTGGTGCTCACCGGCTTTCTGGCTCCGCTCGGCGTGCTCGCCTCCTGGAACACCATCAACCATCGCACCAAGGAGTTCTACTTCTTCTTCCTCCTGCAGCAGACCGCGATGATCGGCGTCTTCGTCTCGCTCGATATGTTCCTCTACTACGCTTTTTGGGAGCTGACGCTGGTGCCCATGGCGATTCTCATCTCCATGTTTGGCCGCGATCGCGGAACCGAAGCGGCAATCAAGTTTTTTGTCTACACCTTTCTTCCCTCTGCTCTGTTGTTGGTGGCGATTGTGTGGCTCTATGCCAAGACCGGCACCTTTGATTTTGTCCGTCTGCAATCCATCCTCGCCCAAACCAGTTCCACGTCCAGTTCCGCCTTCCCGCCGCAGGGTCTCTTCTGGGCCTCGTTAGCGTTTCTCGTCGCCTTTGCCGTCAAGGTTCCAGTCTTTCCCCTGCATGGCTGGCTCGGGGATGTTTTCAGCGAAGCGCCGACTGCGATGGCGATGGTGGTCGCGGGCAAGCTTGGTCTCTACTCCATCCTCCGCTTCAATCTCGGTCTCTTCCCGGCGCAGGCGCGGCAGGTGGCGCCCTGGATGATCGCCTTGGCCGTAATTGGTATTCTTTACGGCGCACTGGTGGCGCTGGTGCAGAAGGATATGAAGCGGCTGGCGGCCTTTTCCACCGTCAGTTCGCTCAGCTTCTGCATTCTCGGCATCTTTGCTTTCGCAGTCTCAGGCCTGGACGGCGCGATCTACCAGATCCTGAATGAAGGCATTTCCGTCGGCGCGTTACTCCTCCTACTCGGCTTTATGTACGACCGTTACGGAACCTATGAGATTGGCTCCTACGGTGGGCTGGCCAAGCGCATGCCCCACCTGGCCACCCTGTTCGTCATCACTGGGCTCTCGCTGATCGGCCTGCCTCTGCTCAACGGATTTGTGGGTGAATTCCTTATCCTGAGCGGCAGTTTCCCTGGGCATGTTCCCTGGGTTGCCGCGGCCACGACCGGCGTAATCCTGAGCGCGGGATATATGCTGTGGATGATCCAGCGCGTCTTCTACGGTACCCAATCAGGCATGGTTACAGATTTGGCCGTAACCGATATGAGCTTCCGTGAACATGTAGCCGTTTGGCCGATAGCCGTTCTGATGTTGCTGATGGGCGTCGCTTCACCGCTGTGGATGCGCGCCATCGACGGCGCGGCTGTGAAGCTGGCGTCACCGGCGCCCCTGGTAGGTATGGCGGTGAAGCAGTGATGCAAACGCCCTCAGTGCCCGACGTTTATCGCATACTGCCGGAATTGCTGCTCACCATCACCGGCGTACTCGCCATGCTCATCGAGCCCATGATGCCGCCCGGTATGACTCGTAAGCCGATCGGCTTTCTGGCCCTGGGTGGCGTGATCGCTGCTCTCATCGCCAGCGTGTGGCAATTGGGGCTGCCCTCGGGAACGGCGTTTTATGGCACCGTGCAGACCGATGCTTTCAGCGTCTTCTTCCACGTATTGATTTGCGGTGTAGTGCTGGTTGCGCTGCTCATCGCCTTCGACGTGTTCGACGGCACCAAGGAAAGGCCGGCCGAGTACTACGCCCTCTTGTTATTCGGCGCCACAGGCATGTGCCTCATGACCAGCGCGGTGGAGTTGCTGCTGGTCTTCATCAGCCTGGAAATTTCTTCCATTGCCACCTATATCCTGGCCGCCATTCGCAAGCGCACCGGGAAGAGTCCCGAAGCCGGCCTTAAATACTTTCTGCTGGGCTCCTTTGCCACGGCTTTCTTCCTCTATGGCATCGCCCTTTCCTTTGGCGCCACGGGAACCACCAACATTTCCGATATAGCCGCAGCCCTTCCGAACAGTCCGAACCCCGGCTTCGCTACGCTGGCCGTAGCCATGATTTTGATTGGCATTGGCTTTAAGGTTTCGGCCGCGCCCTTTCAGGTTTGGACGCCGGACGTGTACGAGGGTGCCCCTTCTCCAGTGGTCGCCTTGATGTCCACCGCGCCCAAGGTCGCTGCGTTCGCTGTTCTCTTGCGCATCACCTACGGCGCCTATCCGCAACTGCACCCCCATTGGCTGCTGCTGATCTGGATCATGGCGGCGCTCTCGATGACGTTCGGCAATCTGGGTGCTTTGCGCCAGCACAGCGTCAAGCGCATGCTGGCTTATTCTTCCATTGCCCACGCCGGCTACACCCTGGTTGCCTTCACGGCCCTCTCCAGCGACGGCATCGCCGCGGCCATGTTCTACACTGCAACCTACGCGGCGATGAACGTCGGCGCGTTTGCCGTCGTGAGCCACGCCGGCGGTTACGACGACAGGCTAATCTCGGTAGCAGATTATCGCGGGCTCGCCTACCGCTCCCCTTTACTGGGTGGAGCGCTGGCCTTCTTCCTGCTCTCACTCATCGGTATTCCCTTCACCGGCGGCTTCTTCGGCAAGTTCTACGTCTTCGCCGCGGCACTGCATTCGGGAGAAGTTTGGCTCGCCGTGATTGGCCTGGTAAACAGCGGTGTCGCCGCGTATTACTATCTGCGTCTGCTCATGTCTGTATATGGAAAGCCCGCCGACGATGCGCCCGTGCAATTGATCCCGCGCCTGAAAGGTTCGCTAACCCTCGCCCTATTACTCACTGTGGCCGCCACTCTCATCCTCGGCATTTTCCCCGGCAGAATCCTGGCCATGGCCCAAGCCGGAGCAGCGACCTTCACCGCAGTAAACGGGACCGGCCACTGAAAATCCAAAGCCGATCCGAATAGACTCCACCCCACTCTTCCTCAACTTGCTTGGCTGGGCCCTGCCGCAGGAGCAGCCAACTCGTCTGGGGCAAGTTAAGGGATGGAATGAACATGGGAAAGCGGTGTTTGCAATCCAGGCCCAGAGGGCCGGCACCAAAAATCAGCCCAGCCCGGAAGGGCTGGGTCCATAAGCCAGGCGGTCGAGCGCCGGAGGTGCGGCACCACACTCTTCGTTTGTTCATTAGGAGCGTACCTGGATTTCCCACCTCGCAACGTTCCCAACATCCACGTATGTGGCTTTCTTCCAAAGAAAGCCACGGGGACCTGTCCCGCCTGCCCCGGCCTGCCGTGGGGCGTGCCGTGGAGGGACCTGCTGTACCCCTTCATCACCAACCACCGCCAGAGAAAACTCCCCGTAAACCTCCATAACCACGCCTTTATCGGGCCACGAACGGAATACCGCATCCGCGGTTACCGTCGACCCCTTGATAGTAACCAGAACCGTATCTAATTACCCCTGAGAAGTGCTGTTCCTGGTGTAGCATGCTGTGCTATGTGTCGAATTGCGGTCTTCTTTGTTTCACTTTCTGCCTGCTTATCTTGTGCCTGTATCGCCCAATTGCCCCCTGCCTCGGACCAGTACCGGAACGAGGCGCTCATCTGGGAGCACTATGACACGGCAATCCACATGCATGCGGATGGAACCGGAGACCGCACTCTCCATGTAGTCGCTCGCTTGCAATCCGAAGGCGCTGTTCGTCAGTTCTCCGTAATCCAGGTAGGATTTGCCTCCGCCTATGAGACCGGCAACATTGATTACGTTCGCGTCCACAAGCCTGATGGCGCCATCGTAGAGACCCCAGTAGCAGACTCTGTTGAACTGCCTGCACCCGTAACCAGCATGGCTCCGCTTTATAGTGATCTCAAACAAAAGCAGCTGCCGGTTCGCTCGCTCGCCGCGGGGGACGTGATCGAGTACCAGCTACGAACTATGCGCATTAAGGCCGAAGCGCCGGGCCATTTCTCGGGCGCGGAACATTTTCTGAGAGGCGCGGGAGTGGTCCTGTCGCAAACCCTCACCCTCGAGGTCCTGGCAGATGCCTACGTCCAGGTTTGGGACCCAAATCATCCCACCACACCGAAGCAACAAGACGGTCTGCGCACCTACACCTGGAGCACGTCTCAACTCCAACCTACCGGCAAGAGCAATAGTTCCTCTCAACCGAATGCATCGAGCACGGAAAAGATCAGCGACCCGGATGAAGATTCAGAAGGCAGGAAACTGCCGTCGGTCGCGTGGACCAACTTTCATAGCTGGGCTGAGGTGGGCAATTGGTATCGCACTCTCGCTCTTTCGCGTGCTCAACCGACACCGGGGCTCACCAGTCGCGCGAGCGAACTGACCCGCGATGCAAAGACGCCCGAAGACCAGGTACGTGCAATCTACAACTTCGTTTCCACGCATATCCGTTATGTCGGGATCGATTTCGGTATCGGCCGCATCCAGCCACACTCGGCGGAAGAGGTAATGACCAACCAGTACGGCGACTGCAAAGATAAAGACACACTGTTAGAAGCGCTGCTACGCGCCAAAGGCTTTACCACGGCCCCTGCCCTGATCGGCGTGAACAGCACTCCGGTGCCCGACCTACCTTCCCCGGCCCTTTTCAACCATGTCATTACCACGGTCGACCTGCCAACTGGACGGATATGGTTGGATACAACACCCGAGGTCGCTCCTTATCGTGTACTGATCCCATCCATTCGCGATGAACAGGCGCTGGTGATTCCTGCTACCGGCACAGCAACTCTCGAGCGCACTCCCGCCGACCCGCCATTCCCCTATTTCGAACGTTTCGAGGCCGCGGGAAGCCTGGATAAGGATGGGCTACTAAAAAGCCACATGGACTTCACCATCCGCTCTGATAGCGAGTTTGGCTTCCGCGTTTTGTTGCAGCGAGTCGCACCCGCGCAATGGGATGAGGCCATGCAAGCCGTGTCGCAGGCAATGGGCTTTGCCGGAACGGTAAGCAATACCGACCTGAAGCAGAAAGATCCGGAAGGACCGGTGCACCTAAGCTACGACTACGCTCGACCGTCGTTTGCCGATTGGGACAATCATCGGATTCTCCCCCTGTTTCCGGCACTTGAGATCACCTATATCGATCGTGAGAAAGCACCAGACCACGATATAGATCAGGGTTCCCTCCGCAAGCTGGAGGCAATCACTGGCTCAAGCTGCCGCAAGGATACGAGCCGGCCTTACCGGATGCCATTCACGTGAAGCGCAGCTACGCGACCTTCGACCAAACCTACCAATTAAACAATGGTGAACTCATGGTTGAACGCGCTGTGGTGATCCTCAAGAAAAAAGTACCCAGGGCAGATTGGAAAGACTACTACGCGTACACCAAGGCCATTGGCGCGGAAAGTGGCGAAAACTATATTTCGCTAACCACGGCGCCTGCGCCGCAAACATTTATCGCTAAGGCACGTGACCTGGAGCTCAAGGACAACTGGGATGCAGCTGGAGTCATGCTCAACCAGGTGAAGACGCAGGACCCGAATACCCCAAACGTAATGAGCATGCTGGGGTTCGTCGCCAGCCACGATGGCAAACCCGACGAAGCCATCCACGACTACGAGGCAGAAATTCATAATCACCCGGATGCATCAAACCAAGTCGTTACCCAGCTAGCGTCCTTGTACATGGCCCAGAAACGGTATGAGGATATGGAGCTACTACTGCGCAAGTATCTCGACCGTAACGATCCCTATATCTCCTCCTTGCTGGTCAACGCACAAGTTCGCTCCGGAAATGATGCTCGAGCTATAGACACTCTGCACGATTTGATGGCGACACGCCCCAACGATCCCAGCCTCCAGGGGATGCTGGCGGGCGCACTACATCGGCAGCACCACGATGCGGAAGCGATCGCAATCGCGAAGAAGTGGTTGCAGTCCGACGATGCCAGAACCGTCGGCAGTGGTGCCTACTTGCTTTCTGAAATGAACCTCGAGTTACCGCTGGCTGAGACCAGCAGTCGTCGCGCCGTCGAGATGATGGAGAAGTCTTCGGCACAGCTGACGCTAAACGATTTCAACCAGACGACCGTCCTTCAGTCGGATGTGCTCGCTTTTGCCTGGAACACCCTGGGTTGGATCCTCTTCCAGGAAGGTAAGCCGGCGGAAGCAGAACCCTACCTCCGCGCCGCCTGGTTTAACCGTCCCGATAAGGCCGCTGGCAATAAGCTTGCGCAGGTATTAGAGGCCCTCCAAAAGCCATCGGAGGCCTTGGCCATGAATCAGATGGCATTGTTGACCGAGGACATTACCAACGACGTCGATAACAGCGCGGAGGTAGCGCGAAATATAGAACGGTTGCACCAGGCCGGCGCAAGCAGCTCCTTGGACGACGCAACAACGACGCTGCGAAACCTGCATATCTTCCACATCGCCAACCCCACCCGCACAAAAGGCATGGGTAACTTCAAGGTCATGATTACCGCCGATGGTATCGAAGGCGGTAGCCTGACCGATGGACCATCCGAGATGAGCACGCTTGCCCCGGAACTGAAGCAGGTAAAAATGACCACCGCCTTGCCGCCCGGCTCTCACGGGCGACTCTTCCGCTATGGGACCGTCTATTGCTTAGCTGGAACCAGCACCTGCGAGTTCCGCCTATGGCCGCCAATCAATATCGTTGCCACATCCACCCAGTAGGGCCCAACCCGTAAAACAAAATTTACCGGCGCGTCACGGCGACCAGGCTTTGCCAACCGGCTTTGCTCATTCTCAGTTGCTGACCGGTCTTCAGCACCACCGAGCCTTCGCTCTGCCCCTCGCGAAATATTTCGCTCACCTGATCCACATTGACGATCACCGATCGATGGATGCGCACAAATTTAGCGGGATCGAGCGTACTGGACAGCTGCTTGATGGTCTCGCGCAACATGAAGCGTTTGCTGCCCACGTGCAGGCAGGCGTAGTAATCCGCCGCTTCGATCCAATCAATCTCATTCACGTTGACGAAAGAATCTTTGCTGCCATTGTGAACCAATAGCCGCAGAGGAAAATCCCGTCGCGGTCCACCACTGTTCTCAAGGCTGCTCAAAACCGACTTCAACTGCTCCTGGGTCACCAATGCAGCTTGCGAAGCAATCCGTTCCTTGACCCGCGCGAGCGTCGCCTGCAGGCGCTCCGGCTCCACTGGTTTCGTTAGATAGTCCAGCGCATGCACCTCAAATGCCTGCACCGCGTAGTGATTGTGCGCAGTTACAAACACCGTGGCCGGCATGTGCACGGATCCGATCTGTTCGATGACTTCAAAGCCGTCCTTTCCCGGCATCTGTATGTCGAGAAAGAGAACGTCGAACCGGCTCTCCCGTAACGCGTCAATCACTTCCCGCCCATTGCGGCACTCGCCGCCCACTTCCACCTCACCCTGGCCGGCGAGCAGAAATCGTAACCGCTCCCTCGCCAGCGGTTCGTCATCGGCAATAAGGGCTCTGAGCTTCATACTCCAACGCGTTCGTACGGAATGGTGATGGCCACTTCAAAGCCACCAGCATGAAGAGGCTGCGCACTCATCCGGTAATCGCCCGAATAGAAATGCGCCAACCGCTCCCGCGTATTCCTAAGTCCGATGCCATGCCCATTGTGTTGTCTACCCACCTGTGCCGGCCCGCTATCCCGCACCATCACGTGCAGAAAATCTCCCACTCGTGTCGCCGATGCCTCCACCAAACCTTCGTTCTCGCAATGCGCAATACCGTGCCTGATCGCATTCTCGACGATTGGTTGAAGCAGAAAGCAAGGCACCAGGCCGTCCAGTGCCCGCGGGTCCACATTCATTTGAATGCGTAATCGATCCGCAAAACGAACCTGTTCAATCGCCAGGTAGTTCCCCACCAACTCCAACTCCTGCGACAAGGGAACCTTTTCCGGAGTCGTCCTGGCCAACGTACTCTTCAGCATGGAATTGAGATGATGCAGCATTTCCACCGCTGGCTTTTGCCGGCCAAGTTCCACCAGCGTGGTAATCGCGTTCAAAGTATTAAAGAGGAAATGCGGTTCCATCTGCATCTGCAGCGCTTGCAGATGCGCAGCAGAGAGTTGCTTTTGCAGGGAAAGCGATTGCATGGCCTCGCGTTGGGCACGAATCTGTGATTGGATGACTCCCGTGATACCGAACAGGAACCCGTAAAGCAATAACTCCATGCCCAGGCGGTTGATGTTGAGCAGGCTCGTCCAAACCGAAAGGGCGGTTCCAGTGCCGCGCCATCCGGCATTGGTAAATCCCAGGCTACCCATCAACAGCAGGTGCACAATACCCAGCGCGGTACCCGCCAACAGGTGAATCGAAATCGAACCCAGGGAAAGGCTCGGCACGAAATATATTTTCTGTCCTAACCGCCATAGCAGGCTGGCAATCAAACCCCACCAGCCCCAAAGCAGCGCGCCATACAACAACGAGGGAATATGAGTGATCGAATGACACTCGCTTGCGGTCGCCAGAGCGAGCACCGCAGCGACGGAGAATATGACGACGTGCGCGTTAAATTTCTTAGCCATCAGTTCACCGAAACCCGCTTGCATTGATGGTACATCCGTTGCACAGCCGCATCTCTAAATCGGCCAGCGTGCCGGTGCCCTCTTTCCTAAGCCGCGTCGCTTCCTCTTTCGCTCCCGAAGCTCGAAGGATCGCCGCGTATGCGTTCTCCGCCGACGCGTTCAGCACCGTTCACCCCCGCTTGCAACATGGGCTCGAGGATCGCGATGGCTGCTTTCGGCTCTCCTCCGCTCCACTGTTGAAAGGCCTGCACAATCAGATCTGGGGTGGATCTCTGTGCCTGCACCGCGGTATACGGAAACGCCAGAGCGAGGCCGGTCAGAATCAAAATGGGAACTCTGATGGGGTTGAGCATGAGCGCTCACCCACGCACATTCCAGGCCTTTGCAGCCAGCGGTGGGATTTTTGCAGCGAGATCCTGCCCCGATTGTCCTATAGTGATCTGGATGAATCGAAGAAACTTTGTCGGTCTTGCTGCCGGCGCAGTCGGTGCCACGGTATTGCCTCGGGCCCTCGCTGCTGCCCCTCCCGCCCCGTTCAAACCCTTTGCCCTGGGAGTGGTCGTCGCCCCATACGGCGCTCCTGACGAGCACTTACGCCAGGTGCACGAACTCGGCTTTCCCACTGTCTTCCTGTCCCTCGACAAATACATCGGCATCTTCACCCCCGCCCTGGCGAAGCAGTACCGTGATCTGCTGGACAAGTACCAGCTCATCGCAACCACCGTCGAGATCGTAGGCCCACCCCCTTTGCAATGGAACTTCATGCAGGGACCAACCACCATCGGCCTCGTGCCACCCAAAACCCGCGCCGCGCGTATCGACGCCCTCCTTCAGGTCTCGGATTTCGCCAAACAAGCAGGCATTCTCCAGGTTCAAACCCACTGCGGTTTCATTCCTGAAAACCCCAGCGATCCGCTCTATCCGGAAACCGTGGCTGCCATCCGCACCGTCGCCCAACACTGCCAGGGCAACGGCCAATCGTTCCTCATGGAGACCGGCCAGGAAACCCCCACCACCATGTCGCGCGCCATCCACGACGTGGCCATGCCCAACCTTGGTGTCGGCCTCGACACTGCCAACCTTCTGCTCTACGGCAAAGCCAACCCGGTCGATGCAGTCGACATCCTCGGTCCGCACATCATGAGCGTGCATGCCAAAGACGGCCGCTGGCCCACCGACCCCTACAAATTCGGCGAAGAGGTCCTCATCGGTAAAGGCATCGTGGACTTCCACACCGTCTTCACCAAACTTCACCGTCTCGGCTACAAAGGAGCCATCACCATCGAGCGCGAAACTTCAGGCCCGCAGCAAATCGCAGATTGGCGTGCGGAAAAAATTTACCTCGAACGTGTCATCCGGGAAGTGACCGCATGAATCGCCGTGAATTTATCCAAACCGGAACTGCCTGCGGCTTGCTGCTGCTCAAGCCCAGCACCGCCTTCAGCTATCAGGCCAACTCCGCCGTGCGCCTCGGCCTGCTCGGCTGCGGCAATCGCGGCACCACCGTCTCCACATCCTTCTCAAAAAACACCACCGCCCAGGTCGTGGCCCTGGCCGACATCTTTCCCGACAAGCTCGCCCTCGGCCACGATCATTTCAACCAGCTGAATGCCGGCCTCGGCCGCCAACCGGTCGACGACAAGCTGCTCTTCCACGGCCCGCACGCCTTTGAACAGCTCGTTGCATCCCAGTCCGTCGATCTCATCCAGATCTCCACCCCACCGTTCTTCCACGTGCAGCATCTCGAAGCGGCAGTCGCCGCAGGCAAACACGTCTACTGCGAAAAACCTGTGGGCGTCGACGTTGCCCAGGCGAAGCAAGCACTCGAAATTGCCAAGCGCGTAAAGCCCACGCAAAGCGTCGACGTCGGCTTCCAGTGCCGCAGCGCCCCGCCCATTGCCGCCATCGCGGAAAAAATCAAAGCCAGCGCCCTGGGCAAAATCGGCTCCGTCGCCGGCTACTACAACGCTCCCGCTTCCGAGGAGAAGGTCCACCCCGGCGCCTCGCCCGATGAGTACCGCCTCCGCAACTGGCTCTGGTTTCGCGCCCTCTCCGGAGACATCCTGGTGGAGCAGAACATCCACATCATCGACCTCTGCAACTGGATGCTCGGCGCCCACCCGCTCAAGGCCAGCGCAACCGGAGGCCGCAACATTCTCACCCACGCCGGCGACTGCTGGGATAACTACCAGGTCGACTTCACTTACCCCGACGACGTTCACTTCGCCTTCGCCTCCACCCAGTTTGGCGATCCCGGCTTTAACGCCGGCCTTGCTCTCTACGGAGCCAATGGATCAGCGACGGTTCCCTACTCCGGCCCCGTGGCCATCACCGGCGCGCAAGCCTGGACCTGGACCGATCCCTCCGCAGACGCAGCAGCCCCCGCCCGTCCGGCAAAGTTTGCCGCCAACGGAGCCTTCAACGACAACCTCGCCTTTGCTGACCGTGATAAGGAGCGCACCTTCATCGACAGCATCACCACCGGCCAATGCCACAACCAGATAGCCGCCGGAGTGGAGACTGCATTGAGCTGCATGCTCGGCCGCATGGCCGGCTATGAAAAACGCGAAGTCACCTGGGACCAGCTACTCGCCCACGGCGAAACCTACAAACTAGGCATGGACCTCAACCAATTCGCATCATGAAACCGGGGGTGCCGGGCGGCTCATCGCCGCCCGCATCTCCTCCCTGACCTCATCCCGCAAACTAGCCGGCTCCAACACCTGAACCCGAGCCCCAAAACCCAACGCGATAAACCGGGCTTCTCCCGCGTTCTCGAACTGCACGTGAAGCACGGTCCAGTCCTCCGGAAGCGGCGCACTCCATTGCCCCTCTGAGGCCGGGGAGAACCGGCACCACCGTCTGATCGAAGTAGCTGCGTCGGGAGCAAGCGCGAGGGTCACGCGAAACTGCCCTCGCTTCTGCTGCAGCTGAGCCGTCGAGCTCTTCCAGTGCGCAGCCAGGTCAAAGTTCGCCGGCCGCTCAAACGTGACCGCCAGCACCACCGCATTCTGCATGCGCGAAAGCCGATACGTCCGCATCCCCGCCGGCGCACGCGCCACCAGGTACCAGACCGCCTGTTTGCAGACAATGCCAAAAGGATCCACCGTGCGCACCCCGCTCTCCCCATCCGCGCGGGAATAAAGAAACGTCAGCTTGCAGTCCCGTGCGATCGCATCCTGAACGATAGGCAACAGCCCCAGGTCGTCTGGGGAAAGATGCCACCCTTCCGGATCGATATGCAGCCGGGCGCGGATGGAAGCAGCCTGGGTCTGCATCTTCTGCGGCATCGCCGCCAGCAGCTTGCCGAACGCGCGTTCCGATGCGGCCGCCAGGCTGGGATGACCCAGTGCACTGGGCTGCGACATGAGCAGCGCGCGCAACTCTGCTTCATCCAACCCCGGTACCTTGGTGCGCCACCCCTTTGCCAATTCCCATCCGCCCTGTGCGCCCCGAAGCGCGACGATAGGAACCCCGGCCTCGCTCAGCGCCTCCATGTCGCGATGGGCGGTACGTTGCGACACTTCCAGACGCTCCGCCAATTCCCGGGTAGAGAGGCGCCCATGCGCTTGCAGCAACATCAGGGTCGAAAGTAAGCGGCCGGATTTCACATTCTTAAATTAATAAATGATATATGCCATCACCTGTCATATATGCCGCATTAACTTGAGAAAGTAACGAAGGGAGAAGACCAATGGGGCTGAAGGAATTTTTCTTGTGGCAGTTAGAGCACGAGGCCGCAACCTCGCGCAAGGTAATCGAGCGAGTCCCCGAGGGACGCAACAGTTGGAAGCCGCACGACCGCTCCATGGAACTGGGCTACCTGGCCGCACTGGTAGCCTCGATGCCCGGCTGGGTCGAGTTCATGGTGAACCGTCGCGAATTGGATCTCTCCGACCCCGCCAACGAAGTGATGAAGACCAAAGCCGTAAAAACTCGAGCCGAGTTATGCCACATGCTAGCCATGGGACTCGCCAGGTCTCGCAAGGCGCTGGAGGATACGACCGAAGAGCACCTGACCAAGATGTGGCGCTTCCGCATGAACGGCCAGGTCATCAGTGAAGGCCCCCGCTACGCCATGATCGCCGACGGAGCCATGACCCACCTCGCACATCATCGAGGCCAACTAACCGTCTATCTGCGTCTGCTGGAACAGCACGTGCCGGCGATCTACGGCCCCTCCGCCGACGAATCCTTCTGACGAGCAACAACTGACGGGTGCCCCACATCCCCGATTTCCTGTGAAGTTTCGCGGTGTCGCGACCTCAATGCGCCTTTCCTTTAAAGAAAGGCGCACACGCGGCCTTGTCCAGCGCTGCGTGCAGGAAATTCGGGGCATCTCGCTCGTTTTTCGCGAGATGTGGGATACCACGAACCTCAACTTCCTTTGCTCGTAGACTAGGCAAACTCCAGGCAACCACTCGACCAACACGCCTGGACGGGTGCCCCACGTTCGCCGGGGCGTACGTGGGCCGAACAAGATAGGGCGAAGCCCTAACAACTTCTTCGCAACCTAAGTACCCAGAGACGCAGGTCCCCGCAAACCAAATTGTCACCCGACCGAACCGAAGTGGACCTGTCCCGCTGCGCCCCGGCTTGCCGTGGGGCGTGCCGTGGAGGGGCCCGCTGTTCCTCAACCAAGCGGACCCCCCAATCAACTTCCCCCCTGGAACTAACCAACCAAACCCACAAAACCACTGCCCAACCCTCTACTTCAATCGGTATATTGTCTACGGTCGGAAACTCAAAGAAAACCCCGCACCAAAAGGCCACCACGAAGAGGTTCGAACATGGGATCACGTTCGCATAACTGGGCAAAACTACGTTGGGCACTCATCCCGCTAACCGCTGCCGCCCTAACCCTCACCGTCCTTCACCGAGCCCATCCCGTCCAGGCGGACCAGGCCCCACCTCCGGCCCTCAAAACCCTAAAACTAGGCGACGCCCGCCCAGGCACCCTCTACGCCATGACCGTGGCCATTAAGAACCCAGCCCAAGTGCAAGGCACCGACGCCGTATTGGCCACAGTCAAAGATGCCCAGGGCGTCATCGACTCCAAATGGCTGCACACCGCCGACCTCGACTTCTACCTGACCCTCCGTCCAAGAGCCGCAGGACCCGTAACCGTAACCCTCTCCTCCACCGCCCCCGCGCCGGAGATGACCACCGCCCTCAAGAAAATCCTGCAAGCCCCAGCCCTCCCCACCGGTAACCAAACTCCAGGAGTGATCGCCGCCGCCCCCAATGGCACCTGGCAAACCGCCCAACCCTTCGAATTCGGACAAACCATCTACGGCAGCGACGACGAGCGCCCCTACGCCCCCTCGCGCAGCGAAGACGGCTACGCTGCCATGCTCAAAGGCTTCCAATGGTTCAAGTTCACCTTTAAGGAAGCCAAACCCCGCCTGGTCTTCTTTACCCTCAACGTCACCGACCGCGACGTCCCCCTCGACGTGGACATATTCCAACTAGGGAAAGACGACGTAGTCCCCTTCAACAAAGGAGAATTCGTCTACCAGGTAGAAGCCACCCAGAACTACCCCGGCCTCTACAAATTCCGCACCCGCATCCTCGAGCCCGGCCAGGAGTACTACGTCCGCATCGCCGGCGACCACCCGGCCTATCAACTCCACACTTCCGACTTTCCCATCCCGCCGTACACTGACCCGCACCTGGCCGTCCGCGCCGGCATGGACTTCCTCGTCAACATGGGCGACACGTGGCTCTCCAACACCCCGCGCCGCGGAGCCGTCGCCCTCCGCACCACCATGCAGCATTCTGAAACCCAGCTCTGCATTGCCTGTCACCCGGCCCAATTCACCACCCGCGGCTATCTCACCGCCGTGCACAACGGCTATGCCCCGAGACAGCGCGCCCAGCTGGAATTCCTGATGGACCGCATTTACAACAATGCCCGTCCTTTATATGGAGAACCCAACACCAACTGGGTCCGCGTTATCTACACCGCCCGCACTGTCTCCAGCCGCCTGCCCCTCATCGCCGATCAATTCGAGCAGAACATCACCCACGACAAGCCGCGCCTGAAGTTCAGTCTCCCCTACGCCGAGTACCTCAAGATCCACTACAAAGGCGTGAAAGAAATGCCCGGCGACGAACCTGACGGCTGCGAACCCGACGTGAGCCCCTTTGAGATCGCCACCCAAAGCTGGCAGACCTTCGACATGGTCTACAAGCAATCGAAGGATGAACAGTGGCTCAAAGAGCGCGACCATGTAGAGCAACTGGCCACGGCCTACGAACCGAAAAACATGATCGACCTCGACTGGGACATCATCCTCCTGGCAACCATCAACCGGGTCAAGTATCAATCGCAAATCGACAAGCTCATTACCCAGCTCTACGAGTACGAAACTCCGCAAGGAGCCTGGCCTTATCCCTTCGACAAAAAAGCCAAGACCGCGGACTTCATCTCCTACAACGCCGTCTATGCCGTAGCCTTGGCCGGCCGACGCCCGGAAACCGATGAGCACTTAGCCGTAGCCGTAAAAGCCATGATGGCCGCGCAACGCCAGGAAGGCAGTTGGGAAGGCGACCCCGTCTACCAGGGCTTCAACACCCCCTTCCGCGCCACGCAGTTTGCCGTGATGGCCCTCTCCACCCTCTACCCCGGAACCACCGAAGCCAAAACCTGGGACGCCGGCTTCCCCGCCCCGCCCACCAAGCTGGCAAAGAATAATCTGCCACTTCTGTTGTCACAATTAGACCAATTCTGGGATCCCGCCCCCGAGCCGGTGCTGAAACAAATCCGCGAAGTCCTGCTGAAAAGCGATCAGCCACTGGCACGAGAAGCTGCCGCCCGCGCCATAGGCCACATGGCCGACGCCGGCTCCCTCCCCGCCCTGATGCAGGCCCTGGGTGACCCGACCAAGATGGTGCAATCCAGCGCCGCCTACGCCGTGCGCATGATCCTCTCCCGCCGGCAAGACGCCGCCCCCGAAGGACGCAAGCTCCTCATCGCCGCCCTGGATTCGCCCAACGCGCGCACCCGCTGGGGAGCCGCCCGTGTCTTCAACCAGCACTTCCGCGACCTGACGGGAGATCCGGCTCTCTTAGCCGCCCTGGAGAAGACCGTCAACGACCCCGTACCCTTTGTCCGCTTTGAAGCCGCCAGCGGCCTATGGCGCTGGTACTACTGGCAAGTTGACCAGCCGGAGATGCGCCGCAGCACCCTCGAAACCCTGGCCACGCGCATGAACGTAGAGACCGACGCCATGGTCCGCCGCGGGCTCCAGGAGAGCATCTACGACCTGCTCGACGAGAACACCGGCTACCTCACCGCCTGGGTCCGCGCCAGCGCGCAGGACGAAGACAAAAAACGTATCGGTGACGGATACGAAGCCGTAGCCCACGATCAGGCCCAGGTCCTGGCCAAGGTCCTGCGCGAGAGCACCCCCTTAGGCCGCGAAGGCATCCTGAACGCGATGTGGGACTTCCACATCCGCCACTACGCCCTGCCCCCGATCAAAGAAAACACCGTATCGATCGGCCTGCCGGCCGTGCTCACGAAATATGTAAGCGGAGTTCCCGACCTCCATCGCCCCGGCTACGAATACCCGCCTTATCGGGAAGCCGTCGACTTCAAGTACGACGTGCACAACGGCTTCTTCCAGACGAGAATCGGCAACGACAGCGACCTCATTCATTTCTTCAAGTCGAGCGGCCCGGAGCTCGAAGAAGCGCTCCTGGCCTGCCTAAAAGACGCGAATGACACCATGAAGATCGAAGTCCTGAAAGCCGGCAGCACGCTGAGCGGAGCCGGCGACGAGCGCTTCACCCTGGCCGCGTTGACCTTATCCGAAGACCCCAACCCCGCGGTACGCCAAACCGTCCGCTATGTCTACGAGGATGAGCAAAGAGGTGCCCTGAACCTGGACCCGCCCCCAGCCAGTTCCGTAACCCAACCCGCCGCGCAGCTGGACGAACCGGCTCTCCCCTCGGCGCAACTCATAGCGTCGGTGACCCGTCCCGGCGTGCCGTGGATCTATCCCCAAAGAAAACCCTTAGTCTTTCCCTTGTCGTCCCAGGGAAAACTTCCCTCAACCCAACTCATAGCCTCGGTAAGCAACCGATGGGCGCCCCCGGGCTCGATTCTCAGGCCCGGAATCCCGATGAGCTATTCCGAGGGGAACCCACAACTTTCTACTATGTCCTC
The DNA here is from genome assembly GCA_963750415.1 of uncultured Acidobacteriaceae bacterium. Classification (GTDB taxonomy): domain Bacteria; phylum Acidobacteriota; class Terriglobia; order Terriglobales; family Acidobacteriaceae; genus PALSA-350. The sequence goes on along the minus strand of CAVVQX010000008.1, from coordinate 13,316 downwards.
CGGGACCCCTCAAAGCGGCGCTATCCCCGCGGCCCCGCCCCCCGACCCACAACTAGTGGCCAAAGTAGTAGAAATCCTCAAGCACGGAAACCCCGACAGCCAGGCCGTAGTCCTCCCCATGTTAGCCGCGCTCCCCAGCGACTCCCCCTGGACCACGCAGCCGGAGGTATTAGCCGCCCTCCGCGCCCTCTTGGAGCAACAACCCCGCCCGGCAAACTACGCGTCGGTGCTGAACGCGGCCTCCTCGTTTAAAACGCTGATGCGCGAAACCGATTTGCAACAGCAAGTGTTATCGGGCCTGAACGACCCCGACCCCGAAGTCCAGCGAGCCGCCGTACGAGTCTCCCTGGAGCACTTCCTGGCCGACCCGCAAACCGAGCCCCTGGTCAAGACCGCCTTCGCCCATCTCGACCCCTCCGCCACCAGCGTCCTGTTAGAGGAAGTGGGAGACCCGAAGTTCATGAACCGGCACGCCGGCGTCTCGGGAGGAGCCATCTCGCAGGACCAGGCCTACTTCCTGAACAAAAGCCTGGTAGCCATCAAGCGGCCCACGGACCTGCTCGACGACCCCCTGGTGCTGAGCACAGTCCTGAACAGCCTGAACAACCCAGACAACAACGTGCGCGCCGCGGGTCTGGACACGCTCCGCAAGGTCAAAGGCGTAGAGCAGCGCCCGGAGTTCCGCGCCGCCATGGAGCAGCTCCAGAACGACAAAAATCCAAGACTGAAGCTGATCGCCACCAGCGTCCTGGAAGGCAAGAAGCTAAGCGATGCCTTAAAGGACGTGCAGCCCGGCTCCGTCCTCGACTTCAACTACTTCGTAGCCAAGATCGAGCCCATCCTGGCGACCCAGGGCGCCGACGGCAAAGCCTGCGTCTTCTGCCACGCCAGCCACGTAATCTTCAAGCTGCATCCACCCAACGACCAGGGCGTCTTCTCCGACCAGGACAGCGAAGACAACTATAAGTACGCCATGCACGTAGTCGACATCAACGACCCAACCAAGAGCCTGATGCTGATCAAGCCCACCAGGCCAACCGACGCCGCGGGCAACGTAGGCGACTACCTGGCCACCCACAACGGAGGCCAGCGCTGGCACGGCAACGAACAGAGCTGGCAATACCACACGATCCTGGAATGGATTCGCGGGGCAAGGCTGGAAACCGCAGCGGTGGCAAAATAGCCGATCAGCGGTTTTTGGATCAACGTGAATGGCGGGGTTGATGAGGGCTCCAGAGGGTGGGTGGAACGCACTTTTTGAAGGGTACGGCCTTTAGGCCGTACTTCTAGCAATCAAGGTGAATCGGCTTCAGCAGCGGAGGGCAGCTTAAGCAAGCACAAGAGATGCCCTCAGGGGCAGAAGAGTCTGCGTGAGAGTTGGGACTTATGGTCTTACACACCGTCTCTAGGGGCCGACGGGAGTCCCGGTAGAGTCTCTGCCTCAACAGAATCAAAAAGAACAGTGAGACTGTCTCTGGTTCCCTCACGAAGGATGGGTGCCCCATATCTCGCTCGTTTTTCGCGAGATGTGGGATACCACGGTTTTTCCCCCTGACTCTCGATTCATCCGACGCACTTTACGGTCAACATCGGTGGTATCCCACATCTCGCGAAAAACGAGCGAGATATGGGGCCCGTCCTTCGTGAGGGAACCAGAACAGATGCCCTGTGGGGCTGAGCTCGTCAAAGCGAGCTCTTACATACCCCTCTTTAGCCCCGGGCAACCGAAGCGCGGCTAAGTCCTTTGTTTCAATCGGCGCTTAAAGTTGTGCGTGTATTTTGCCTCCATGGTCGTGCAAAAGTGGCCGACGAAAAGGGTGCGTGATATGCGTGGTATGCGTGGTAAGTCCGGAATCCAGGCAAGAGGATGTCCAGGATAATTTGCCCACGGAGCCGTTCTGGCGGGCCGCGTTTCGTGCATCATCTGTGCACGTGGCGGGCAAATGATTTGCAACAGCACAAAGTTATTGGTGGACACACCTATATATATGCGGATTCGGGTCAGTTTTGCACCAGGAGAAAGGTTTTTTTCCGCAGCCAGGGCTGAATGCCTATCAGCGTTGCAACGGCCTGGGATCGGAAGTTCCAAGCACTGCGGCGCAGCCTGTAAAATCGTGCCCTGATACAAAGCCAAAACTCAGCATCCAACACACGCTCATCAGGCCCCGGGGTACGCTTTGCCGCCGAAATCGCAACCCAGAGGGATCCATCCTCCGGCCTCACACCCCGCTGCTGCCAAAACCGCGATCAGAGCGCTCGGTGCTTCCCAGCTCACCGATTTCCTGAAAGCTCGCACCGATACGTTCCACGATTCGCAGCTGAGCGATCCTGTCTCCGGCTTTCACTACCAGGGGAGTAGCTCCAAAATATGCCGCCACTATCTTTAATTCGCCTCTGTATCCCGGATCGATGACACCAGCGAAGGTTGTCAGACCCTTGATCGCAAGCCCGGATCTATCGGCGACCACGGCGCCATATCCGGGAGGAAACTCCAATGCGATTCCGGTCGGGATAGTTTTAACGTCGCCCCTCAGAAATGTCACTTCTTCGACTGCGTACAGATCAGCAGCTAAGTCCCCAAACGCGCCGTCATGCGTATATCTCGGAACGATTGCGTCCGCTCGCAGTCTTTTCACACCGATCTTCACCATGTTTACGGCCTTTCCCATCAAAGTCGCGCACCAGAAAACATCATGGCACAGGGGATGCTCCTGTTCCGCCTGCATAGTGGCCTCGGATCGCCGCAAGCAGCGGGCGTTGTCCGGCCGCCTCCCGCAAGAAATCAATTACGCCGCATCGAGCACAGCACTCCGGCAAACCCCGGCCAGCACAACGAACTCGAGGCTGCCGGGTAACTCGTCATGTTTGCCCATTCCGCCCCAGACAATTCCGCACAGCTCTGCCTGGCAACTCTCTATACATAGAGAAGCTGTCGAGCAAGCCGATCGAGCAAACCATTCGTCTCCTCTAAAACCCCGGTGTGCACCGGCGAAGGTTGCAGGATCGTACTCCGCGGAGCAATCAACCACAAAAACCGTTCGCTCTGGGAAAGCCGGGCGATCGGGCCGCCCGAGGGATCCCCGGCGCAGATAAGCGGAACCGCTTCCAGATGTTGCCGGATGAGCTCGACATCCACCGCAGGCCAAAGCGCGCGCAATCGGGCCTCGTCGAGGTGGATGCGAGCGTCCAGATATCGCTTTTCGCGGCAGAAGAGGACCACGCCGGCATTAATAAATTCCTGCCGCTCGACGCGGGGCACAACGCGGAGAATGGCGTAATCAAACGAGGCGTTTTCGGGCATCGGCGGCTTCCTCTTCAAAGATCGTAGACGCAGCGAGGCGACGGGTCAGGTGGTCCAGGTAGGCTGCTCGCTTTTCCGCTGGTGGCATCGCATCGCGGCCGTCCGTCAGCCAATCGTCGGGAATTTGTTCCAGAATGCTTTCAAACAGAGCGGGACTCAGGCGCTCATGGGCAACAGCGGAGGCGTGACCGAGGCTGTCGGCCCAGGGAAGAAGAATATGCTGCGCAACTTCGGCGAAGGGCGAGGTAGCTTTCGCAGCGATGCTGGGCCAGTCATGATGGAAAAACAACGCAGCTCCGTGGTCGATAAAGTAGAGCTGCCGATGCCAGTTGAGCAGGTTCGCGTTGCGGGCTGTCCGATCCACGTTCTGGACGAAGGCATCGAACCAAACCCCGAGCGAGGCAATTTCTGAGGAGGCGGTATCTTTCGCGGCCGGGTCGAACATAGTCGACCCGGGCAGGTAATCCAGCCCGATATTCAAGCCGTGAGACACCTTGAGAAGGCTGCGAATTTCGTAGTCGGGTTCGTTGCGCCCGAGGGCCGCATCGATCTGGATGAACACGAGTTCGGGTATCCGAAGCCCCAACCCCCGGCCGATTTCCCCGGCGACGAGTTCCGCCACGAGGGCAAGAGGACCCTGGCCCGCCCCCCGGAACTTGACGACATAGAGCCCAAGATCATCGGCTTCCACGATGGCGGGCAGAGATCCACCTTCGCGCAGGGCGAGCACATACCGGGTTGCATTGATTGTCCTGAGCACGATCCAGTCTAGGCCTATCTAATCACGTTAGCCGGTCCGACTACCGACAAAACCATGAGGCCTTTAGGCCCTGTGGGAGAACTGGAAAGGAAACCGAGTTTGGTGGGAGCCCTCTGCTTCAGCAGAGGGGAGCAACGCTTCAGCGTTGCGGAAACGAGTTGGACTTTGATGATGCGCTTTAGCGCTGGCCTCGAAAATCCAGGGCTAAAGTGTCTGCGTGAGAACACGGATTTACAAAGAGTGCGGCGGAGTTGTGTGTCATAGCGGGACCAATAGGAATAGGACGGGTGCCCCACGTTCGCCTCAGCGTACGTGGGCCGAAAAAGATGGGCGTAGCCCAACGATCGCTTCTGCACAATCGACCAGGAAATTCGCGTGAGAGACAGGGAAGGCATTCGAAATATTTCATTTTCGGCCCAGGTACGCGTTGGCGAACCTTGCACCCGTCCTATTCCTACTGGTCCCGCTATGACACGTGCAATCCCAGGGCTTCAAGCCCGTTCTTTCGGAATGAACCGCTTTCCGCTGGACTGAAGTCCAGCTCCCCCCTGCTGAAGCAGAGGGCTTCCACCAGATTCGGGGTGGATCATATAGGCGGCTCATTTTCCGGTTCTCACGCAGACTCTTTACGCCCTGTGTGAGAACTGGAAAGGAAACCGTTGCCCTCCCCTTTGTCATTGGGAGCGCAGCCGGGCCTGCGTTCCTTCCACCGGCGTGCCGTGTGCAGCCGAAGCTGAATTGTCATCCCCGACCTGTCCGCGGGGCGCGCCGTGGAAGCGGAGTGGACCTGTCCCGGCGTGCCGTGGAGGGACCTGCTGTTCCCACGCTTTCCTGGAAATGTCTTCCGACAGAGCGACCTGTCCCGCCTGCCCCGGCCTGCCGTGGGGCGCGCCGTGGAAGCGGAGCGGACCTGTCCCGCTGCGCCCCCGCATGCCGTGGGGCTTGCCGTGGACCCGCCCCGCCTGCCCCGGCCTGTCCCGCCCGTGCCGTGGAAGCGCCATAGACGCGGCACCCACTTGTCCTCAAAATCCGCGGAATGCGCGACTTTCCCGCGACTCACGGCTCTAATGCTTTGTATCAGGGCACGACTTTAGTCGTGCCACAAACCAACAAAACCACGAGGCCTTTAGGCCCTGATCAACGCTGTTCATGCCCGCTCTGCACCAATCAAGGACCACACCCCAAACCCATCCTCCCCCAAAAAACAAAAACCACTATTTATAACTAGCACTGGTACGATTCAGCTCATCATGATGCGCCGAGAGATCCACCAAGGACTCAAACGCCACGCCCCCCAGAGGATTCGACTTGATAGCCTCCTCCAGCGCCGCATTGACCTTATCCAGCCCTTCCGCGTTCGCCGCGAGGTAAACAATGATAAACGTGCCCGGAGCTTCGGTATGGACCGCCTGGATATCGACTTCATACTCATGCAGCGTGCCGTCGGCGAGGAGTTTCTCCAGCAGCGGCACGATCAGCCTTTTGCTGAGTGTGTCCACGGAGTCCTCCGGCGCGTCTGGCTTTAATCGGTACGACGCCGCATAGGTGTACCCATCCTTCCACGATCCGGGATGCCAGTTATAAAACCGGCTGACGTAGACGTTATCGAAATGATTCGTGGCGCTATCCAGGACGGAAGCCGTTAAATCGCCGGACTTGGTGAACTGGTCCAGCACGTGGAGTACACCGGCCAGGGACATGGCCGACCACCAATCGTCGTGAGTGACGCCATCCCCCTGGTGAACCAGGCTCACATCGGTGCCATATCCCACGATGGTCCCATCGCCGACGGCCTTATCCAGAATCTTCTGGTTAGCCGCGCCGGCCTTCTCCATATCTGGCCACTGCGCCCGGGGAATATTCCAATTCGCGACATACGTATACATCGGAGGTTTTTCTTTAACCTCGGACATCTGCGCGCCCGCCTGCCCCACCCACACGGCGGACATCGCGACTGCGCCCAGGCCTGCGAAAGCTTTCCACAATTTCCCGTTCATGATCATGCATCCTCCGTAAGTTGACCAGGATCTACCTTTCGGTATTCCTGGCCACCGAAGTGTACAGGGAACCTGTCCTCAAAAGCAGAATTTGCACGAAGTGACCGTGATCCGCCAGCCGGCGGTGCCCTTTTGGGAAGGAGGTTTCTAATCGAGATCGGGCCTTTGCGCATCTTGACCCCTCCACCACAGCATCCTCTTGAAAGAAGTAGGAGACCCAAAGTTCATGAACCGTCACCGCGGGAGCCATCAACGAACCACCTGGAGCCTGATGCTGATCAAGCCAAAGGACAGCGCGGCAAACGTCGGCGATTACCTCGCCACGCACAACGGCGGACAACGGTGGCATGGCAATGAACAAAGCTCGCAATATCGGACGATCTTGGAGTGATCCGCGGTGGGCCGCTGGAAACGGCCGCGCTTGCGAAATAAGAAATAAGTGGTTTTAGTCACCGCCGATCAGCCGGATCCCTCACAACCGGTATATCGTCGGCCCAACTCCCCCCCGGACTGCGGCCGTTCCGTCGTCAATGGCACAATAGCCAATACTGCATATCTAACCCTCTCATGACCGCCTACGCCAAGCTGCCGTCCTCTTCAATTCTTTTGACTTCTTTTCTCAACTCTCTAAACGCCTGCGTGTGTTCTTTGCTGAAGCTGCGCAAGAGCACCTCCGGATCGAGCTTCTCGAGTGCAAATGTTCTAAAGCAATGCCGGCGGATGTTGTCATCCATTCTATGAAAGAAGTTCTGTATTGCTGCAATCTTGAATGATTTCTCCCATTTGATAGTTCCGTTTGGGCAGATCCGGACAATCCTCGTCATGCCGCCTACACCGGGGACCGAGAGCTTCGCTTGCAACTCCGCATAGACAATAAATGAAACAATTGACTCGCAGGGCCCAGGAATATAGGACAGAGGGCTACTCCTGAGGTATCTGTCAGCCAGTGATCGAAAGGTAGCATCCCCTATTCCCATAGCCTCAATATTTCGACCGGCTCTTATAGCCGCACCGTTGACTACAGTAAAACTGGTCGTGGCATCGGAGGAGTAGCTGCCAATTAGAAGGTTTAAATCAACCTGCGCCTCGAATCGCGCGTAATCCCGCCATATTTCCTGCACCGATTGACGGATCGCATTGATTATCTCCGAGCTCGTGGCTGCACCAGCAAGGACCTTTTCGCGTATCAGGTCCCGAGCCATCAGAACGTAATCAACGTTTCCCGCTCCAGCCAACACAATCGTCCACTCGGCCATGGGTGAGTTTATGAAATGGATTTTTTCCCCTGAGGTCCTTAGGGCGTTTGGGATTTGCTCCTCCGTGTCCGCCGCAAGGATCAGGCCACCCTCGCTTTTGATACCAGCTATTAAGGTCATATTTGCTCCGTTGGAGAATGGGCGTCCGAGCGTAGGCACGATCCCTGTGAGCCGTCTATCGTAATGCCCGCGCCTCTGCCAAATCAACCTTCGCACTATGCGCATGATGTTGCAATATTCCGAGCAGCTCGGCGTCGCTGATAAGCGTGATCGGCTTGTCGGGCGCGAACTCGTACGCATCGCTACCGAATTTTGCCGTGGTCACGAGAATTCCCTTCATCGCACCCTCATGCTCGACCGTGACGGTACAAGTCTCGGACCGCCGCCGCCAACGGTATTTGAGAACCCGCGGGACGGGAACGGCCCTACTAGCCTACGCCACTCTCGTCTATCCCCGTGTGCGTGAAGCCTTCGGCGGGGGCAACCCCACCCTCGCGCAAATATTTTTGACATCGCCCATCGGCAGCGATCCGGCGAAGCAATTCACCGCCCATATCATCGACGAGACGGACGCCGGATTCTACGTCATCCAGAGCAACCACAGCACTGTCCGGTATATTGCCACGGAGTTCAATTACCTCCGTTGAGTTTGAAAAACCGGTGAGTTTCTTTTTGGACCGTGGATCACCGCATGATCCGCGACGACCGGAAATCTGCCCGACCCGGCCTAGCAGTAGACCCCTTGACCCTCACTGGCCGGAGTAGGATTTCAGGCATGTATAAACCTTATCCTGTACTGCGAACGCCACCAGATGAGACGAAGCTCTGGCGGTACGTCGACCTTTCGCATTTTCTTTCGCTCCTCTCGCGTCGAGCGCTTTATTTCGCAAACCTGGCGGAGTTCGACGATCTTTGGGAGGGAGCATTGCCTGCCGGATCTACGGTCGGACTCATACGTACTTTTGCAAAGGTTTTGGGGGAGGATGGCACTGATGCCGCTGCTATCGCGGCTGCGAGACCCGAATCATTCATGCTTCGCATGTTCAAGGAAGTGCTCAAATCCGCCCAGGGCATCTACGGTGTGAACTGCTGGCACTGTAATGAGGTGGAATCAGTAGCCATGTGGAAGCTTTACACAAATGGCAAGGATGGGGTGGCTATCCAGTCTACGGTCGGGCGGCTGAAAGCTTGCCTCTCGCACGAACCTCGGAACCTGTTTATCGCGGAGGTGCAGTACCGCGATCATCATGCTGAGCCAACAGAAGAATCCATTTCGCACGATGCCTTGCTCCCGTTGATCACCAAAAGAAGGAGCTTCGCACACGAATCGGAGGTGCGACTGCTCTTAGATCGACGTCCCAATGAGTTTGTTGACGTACCAGAACTAAGGAGAAGCGTTTCAGGAGAAAGCGTCGCGGTAGACCTCCCCGGCTTGGTCGAAAGAATCGTGGCCTCACCAGACTATCCTCAGTGGGCTCTGACAAGTCTTCAGGACATCGTGGCCACAGCAGGCCTCGACGCATATGTAGAGAAGTCAGACCTGTTGAGGCGACCCGAACTACCCGATACACCTCATCCGGATGAGGATACCGACTCGGATTAGGGACGCCACACGAGGAGTCATAGTCTGGCTGCTGATCGAGTCGCGTGGACTGATCACACTTTAAGGCTCGCTCAGGGCCTGCAGCGCGTACAATCCACCAACATGTGGGACATCATCATTGCCGTTTCGTTCGGCATTTGCACATTCGCCATGGGGTTGATGGGATTCTACTTGACCTTACATACTCCGGCACCAGGCAAGAAGAACCTTTGGAAGGTCGGGTTTGTTGTGGTCGGTCTCTTGTCCTGTGTGCTCATCGGCATTCAATCTCGTCGTTCAGACAAATTAGCCAGCGACCTTAGTGCCGCAATCCAGAAGGAAGGGAAGGAGACACAGCAGGTGGTCCGGGATGAAGGTGGGCGACCGGTCAACGTTCAGGTTCAGCAGCCTCCGGCCCCCGAACCGCAGGACTCGCTCCGAAAAAGGACGCTGGCTTTGGCGCGAGACTTAGAAGTTTTCGACAAGAAGCGCTCGAAAACATTTCCGGGCTACTCCACCGAGCACATGACTCCAGACGAGGAGCAAGCCGCTAGCGAGACTGCGATTCGGTACGACCGGCAAACGCAGGACCTTTATCGAAAGCGGTTCGCCGTCCCCACTGTTGCGGTGGTGAACGAATTCAAGGCTAAAGGTATCGACGTGAGCGAAGTTGAGGAAAAAGCGTAGATCGGCTACCGTCTTCCGGAACTGATTACGTCCCTTCGAGCGATGGCTCAGCAGCTAGACGCGCAAGGGAGAGTCAAACGGTGACTCCCTTCTTAGGGCTGGAGCCAACCAGACACCGCTAGGCTTTATCAATCAGCCTAAAGACCCTCGGAAGCCCCGCTAGTCTGCTCTAGGCTCTTCGCATCTTACCGATCAAATACGCGCCAAACCGCCAGATCACCTTGACGAATAACAACAGTATATGCAACTCGGGGACGGACTGGACGTTCATCATGTCGTAACTGTTTGAATTTCGGAAAGGCCGACCGAGAGCGTCGCCCGACATATCGGCGTTGGGGATGCTCTAAAACTATCGAGGCTTGATAGGTTGCGATTTAATCAAAGTAGAAGGCTCGAAAGCCTGGCTGGGGTTCAGGCGCGCTATGCAGCTCCCCTGCACCTCTCGTGTAAGAGTCCATTGCGGCGCGCCCGAGCCCGGTAGGAAAACCGTTTCGGCCGGGTCTGGCTTGTATTCTTTGCCTCCCGGCAAAGTAGGTGTAGGCCCGATTCTCATAATCTGCCGGTTTTAACGGCGCTTTGAATTGCAGTATGTAAGCACCACTCCTGAGCTTTCCGAATATTCCGAGGATCACCTCCATTTCTTCGGGTGTCTTGCCCCATATGAATTTTTGCTGAGTGAAATAGCCGCGCACTACCTTTGGTGGGTCTCCGATTGCCGGCACGACTTTCAACGGTTGATCAAAATTCCTCGATGTTATACCCGCGGAGAGCTGAGAGAGTTTTGACTCAGTCATCTCCTGCGTAAGTTGCTTCACTTCCGCCTCGGTCATTTCTCCACCTCGGCGAAGCAATTCGCTAATATCGAGCTGTTTTCCCAATGGCTACCTCGCTTTGGGAGAGATGAATCATCAGTCCTGACTCCCACTTACACGGTGGCATTCTGTGCTATCGGACGTCCCCCGGTCGGCACCTTTGTAAAGACTACACCCTAATGTATGCGTCGTAAGTAGTAACGATTATGAATAGGGTGCGTCCCTACTGTAGGAGGACGGTATGCGCACGGCACCTGCGGGTGAATTGAGCCCGGAACAAAGGACGGCGCTGGAGCGTGTTGCGCGACAGCGCTCGGCTTCGGCACGGGTGGTGGAGCGGGCGGGGATCGTGCTGTTGGCCGCCGAGGATCTGGAAAACAAACAGATCGCCGTGCGGATGCACATCACGCCGGAGACGGCGGCGCGGTGGCGGAACGCTTTTCCGGCGGGCGGCATCGCCGGTTGGCGACGGACGCGCGCGGCCAGGCAGAATGCTATTATCACGGATCGCCGGGTGAACAGGACGACAAAGCGACCGGGGACAGACGAAGATCCCCGAATGAATGAAGCACACCGCATTACATAACTGCCATTCTTGACGGGGTACGTTTCGTCTGTCCCCGGGAAGTCCCGTCAAAAGGGGTGAAATCACCGCTCCCTGCGGCGTGCCTGCCGTCGTCTCTGACCACTTACCTTCCTCCGACACACCAGCCTTCAGCCACTTACTGATCAGGCGAAGAATGCGTGCGTCGGCCACTCGATGCTCGACGAACTTCATCATCCACTCATGGCTCAGATGATCAAAGAAGCCACGAATGTCCGCATCGAGTATCCAGTTCACTCGCTTCCGTTCGATGCCCACGTTCAGCGCGTCCAGCGCCTGATGAGGGCTACGTCCCGGACGGAATCCATACGAAAAGCCCCGAAGCTGCCATTTCTGTATATCTGGTTGAGGATGGTCACCACCGCTTGCTGGACAATCTTGTCTTCCAGCGAAGCGATGCCCAACGGCCGTTGCCGGCCATCAGCCTTCGGTATGTACACTCTTCGCGAGGCTTGCGCCCGATACGCTCCACGGTGCACTCGGCCATGGAGTTCGGCAAGCCGAGCCTCCAGGTCTTGTTCATACTGCTGCCAACTTACTCCGTCTACTCCAGGCGCTGCGCTCCGCTGTAAGGCGTAGTAGCTCTCCCGCAGTAAGTCGATCGTGAGATGGTGCAGCAAAGCGGTAAACCGCTCCTGCTTCCTGGCCCGCGCCGTCTGGCGCACGCCGCCTAACCCCTGGGACACGCGCGCTCCGCTCTGTGTCGGATGCGTGTGTGGCTGGGCGTCGTTCTCCTCGGTCTGCGCCCTTCCCTCCGCTGGCTCCGCGGAAGTCTTACCTTCTCTGTTCGTCAGCTTCATAGGTACTATGGCCCAGTCCGAATCCTCCAAAACGTACATGCCCGGATCTTGCATGGATCTTTCTTCCATAAATGCGATCCTATTATTAGGGCGATGCATGGTCACGATCAAGAGAAAAGCACGACAATCAGATGAGTCGCCCCCTCAAGAGTGAATATCAAGGGTGCAGGGATGACGGGACGACGGGACCTGTGCTTTCGCCACGGGTGATTAGACGCTTGCTTCAAGCTCCTAGGGGTTACCTATGATACTTACTACCCGGCTCCTCGATTATTTACGCGGAAGTAACATGAGAGCTTGAGTGTAACGTAGTCAGGGTGCACCCGGATCCAAGCATGTATCCGTGTGGCTGAGTTTCTCTACGTGGCAAAGATTAAGAAAACTTAATGTATGAGGTGTTGGGATCGGGAGGCAAAGCTTCTTTGGGTGGCCTTGGTTACACAATTTCCATCTGATGCTTCAGCTCAGAGGGATGGACAGAGGGGGGACAAGATGGAGGAGGACAGAGGAGGTCCAGGCATTGAAAGGGACAGACGAGGCATTGAAGGGACGGCATTGAAGGTCCAGACGGAAGTGACCCCGCACCTGCAACGTAACCTTGGCTATGTTTGTAGCCACGTGCATTAAGCAGCCGCGCACAGCCCGCATTTATCGACCACACTCTAGCGCTGACAACTCGGATCTCGACGTCTATGAAGTAGGGCATAATTCTGCACGGACGTTCGAGATAATCATCACCGGCGGTGACCGCATGTGTTCTCCAAGCTAGATAGAAATGCGACTGTCTGAGTTGCATGGGGCACGCAACCCCATTAGATTAATAACCAAGCCCGATAAGCAGATCAGTCTCAATACACCACCGCGTTTTTACAATCGTTTTGATAACTCTTGATCCGAGCGGCTTGCCTCGCGACATCTCTCTCGAAAACAGTTACGGAGACGTTTAACCAATGTCTAATGGTGTGACGAGAGTCTCGGTCATGTGCCGCAACTATGTCAAGAAATATTTGGTCTTCTGGTGGAATGTTTGCGGAGGTAATCCGACTGTATAACAAAAGGTAAATATGGCTAGTTGTTGGTGAAGGGCGAAAAGTGAATACAGATGAGAAGTCGTTGTGGCGAGGGACCGGCATCGGCATGGCGCACGCACTTGACTGCCACAGCAAGGTAGAGATGAGAATTGTGAAGCAAAGTTAATAAAGAGCGAAGAAGGGAGACGTACGGAAATTGCTGTCAGTAATCTACGTTGTACCAAAAAGGTAAATGTGGTTAGCCGATTAGGAGCGATAGATTGATCAAGATGCAGTTAGATCTGTGAAAGGGCACTCTCATTGGCGCATTCGCGCACTTACGCCCGTAGCAACCTGCGGATCGAATCATGAAGAAAGATTAATAAATGGCATTGAAGGGACAGACTGGAGTGGACCCCTCGGTTGAGGCACTCACGCACGCAGAAGCCAGGCTGACAACTGTTCTCCTCGAAGGCAGGTCGCTCGCAGAGCCTATGACAACAGGTC
>CAVVQX010000007.1:0-430163 GCA_963750415.1 uncultured Acidobacteriaceae bacterium | reverse complement strand
CCCAGTGGCCATCCATGATAGGTAATGGTCAAGGGGAAACGGAGATTCCCCTTGACCCGGCGAAGCAGGTTCCCCGAGCGAGCAAAGGCTTCTAGTTTTTGACTGTCCTCGATCGCTTATCAGGACCAACGCTTTGCCAGCGTGGCCAGACATCCATTTGCGGGAACAACGCCGCGCAGACGCCGTCCACGAAGATTGAGTTAGAGTAAACCGGCCGGCCTCGAAACAGACGGTGAGATGTATTGGGAGCCGAAGCCCCCTTGCACAGCCACAAAATACGCGAGGACCGGCCGGTGGATCGCTGACAGACGGAACATAACTTTGGTAGCCTGGGTGGGTCGAGGAAACGGAAGCAGGCTCTGCTGGAGAGCACCCTGCCAGGGATACTCGACCCGACTCATCGGACCGATGTGTCACCAGGGGGATTCTCTTTGGAGAATTCCCCTTTCTATTGACCAGCTGGGAGCGACCATCGGGGGATAGATCGGCATGCCTAAGAAAACTCCAGCAACCCCGAACCGGCCGTATCTTTTCCCTTAAGCGGCTGACGCCAGAGTTGCTGGCTGTTTTCTCTTTCTCGGCTTTGCTTTTGGCCGCGGAGGCGGAGTGCGCACCTGAAAGGGTTGACCGTTCTTGTCCACCGCGAGCAGGTAAGCCACCAGCTTGCGCGCTACTTGCAGGGTGGCATGATTGGCGTGGCCGCGCTCCCGCTGCTGAGCATGCAGTGCTGCCAGTTGTGGATTCCAGCGCGGCGCCAGTTTGGCGGCTTCGATCAGTGCCGTCTGCAGCCACGCATTGCGCTGCTTGGAAATTGGACCCCGTTGCTGTTTGCCCGCAGAGGATCGAAACGCCGCCGTTAAGCCACAGTAGCTGACTGCATCCGCTATAGAGGAGAAGCGGTGTGGGTCGGCGACTTCCAATGCCCATGTCAGGGCCGTGATGGGACCGACTCCGTCGATGCTCATCAATCGCTCGAGGCGCTGCTCCAGGACGGGATCGCAAAGCAGTCTCTTGATCAACTGTTTCTGCGTAGACTCGAACATCTCCATAGAACCGCGACTCATACGTAGGAGATCTTTGACCGACTCCGGTACTTCCCGCAGGCTCTTCATCAGGTCGGCGAAGTACTTCTTCCGATGCAGCCGCTCGCTGTCGAACGGAGCGCCGCTTTCCATCAACAGCCCCGCCATCCTGTTCTGCATACGCACCGATTGCCGTACGACCAGGTTTCGATAACGCAGTAGACGTCGCAGATCGCGCAAATGCGGCGGCAGTACGTAGCAGGCAGGCAACAGATTGCACCGCAGCAGGTCGGCAATCGTACGTGCATCGAGACAATCGCTCTTTTTCTTGCCTGCTGTGATGGCCTTCATCTTGGCCGGATGGCCCATCGACAATTGCTGGGCGTACGGCTTCAAGGTGTCGTAGATCCAGGCACTGAAGAGTGTCGCTTCCATCGCTCCTTGCCAGGCTACTTGGCGCCGTTTCGCCCAGCGACACAACTCCAGCCGCTGCGCCTGCAGCGTGCCTTCTTCCACAATGTGGCCGTCTGCGGTCTTTACGCAATAAGCAATGGTTTTCTTGTGAACGTCGAATCCGATATAGTGAATAGCATTCATGGGGTTCTCCTAATTGGGATTTCTGAATCGGCTGCTGCGAACAGTCGATTTCAGCAGTGTAATCTCGCGGAGAACCCTTCCTCATGTTGCCTCTCTGATCGCCTATACATTCAAACAGACGGAACGTTATCCATTAAAGAGAGCTAACAAAATAGGGCAACGTTCCGTCTGTCACTGGGATTTCGTGTCACTGGGATTTCGTCTTCGTTCGATGTCGTCACGCCAAACTTATCGACCACGATGGATGCCATCGCCTGCAAATCGAGGATGTCGAAGTCGGGCATGTCCACGATCCTTGTGTCGAGCTGGATCTCGTCCCCGTCGATGTCGAGAACTCATACCGGAGTTTACGTTCGATGTCCGCCGACGTCTCGAACGTTTGGGCCATAGATGGTATTTTACGGCGCCAGCGAGCCCTTCATGGCACAATCCCACGATGCCCCACCTGCCTGCGAAATTCCGTATACTAGGAAACTGCTTTCGCTTTGCCGGTATTCCTATGAATCGACGTGAATTCCTCCACACCACTGCCTTCGGGTTGGCTGCCGCCGCCCTAGCGCCCGCGCAAGAGTATGATCGCGACAAACGTCGGCGAGTCGGTTTGATCGGTTGTGGATGGTACGGAAAATCGGACCTGTTCCGGCTGGTGCAGGTATCGCCGGTCGAGATCGTCTCTTTATGCGACGTCGATTCGCAGATGCTCTCGAACGCCGCCGACATGTCCGCCGCCCGGCAGCGTTCCAAGAAGAGGCCTCGCACCTACTCGGACTATCGAAAGATGCTTGCCGAGAAAGATCTGGACTTGGTGCTGATTGCACCGCCCGACCACTGGCACGCCCTGATCATGATTGAAGCCGCAAAGTCTGGCGTAGACATCTGGGTTCAGAAACCGATTAGCCGCGACGTTCTGGAAGGCAAGGCCATGCTGGCCGCTGCCCGCCACAACAATCGCGTTGTCCAGGTTGGTCTGCAACGCCGTAGCACGCCTCACCTCGTCGAGGCAAAAGAGCGCTTCATTGAAGAGGGTAAGCTCGGGAAGATCGCGCTTGTCGAGATCTACTGCTACTACCACATGCGCGCGACGGCAAATCCCCCTGATACCGCGCCGCCTGCGAATCTGGATTACGATGCCTGGACTGGTCCTGCTCCAATGCGGCCTTATAACAGCTTGGTTCACCCCCGCGGCTGGCGCGCGTTTATGGAGTATGGGAACGGCATTGTGGGTGACATGTGCGTCCACATGTTTGATATGACACGGTGGATGCTCGGATTGGGCTGGCCAACCAAGATTGATTCCACCGGTGGAATCTTTGTCGATAAGAAGAGCAAGGCCAACATTTCCGATACCCAGACAGCCACCTTCGATTTCCAGGATCTTCGAGTCGTGTGGCAGCACCGCAGTTGGGGCGAGGCCGCGGATCCAAAGTATCCATGGGGCGCAACATTCTACGGCGACAAAGGAACGCTAAAGGTGAGCGTGATGGGATATGACTTTATTCCCGCCGGCGGCGGACAGCCTGTTCATAAAGACGTTACCTACGAGTTGGAACAATACCCCGAGGACAAGACTGAAAAGGACCTCGAGAAACACGTCGCGCCCGCCATCCGGCATCATATGCAGAACTTTCTTGCCTCGATCGACGCGCGTAGCCATCCGGTCTCCGACATCGAGCAGGGCTACATTTCAACCGCGTCGTGCATTTTGGCGAACAACTCGATGAAGCTGGGCCGAAGCCTGGCGTGGGATCCAAAGAAGCAGCTCGTGGTCGGAGATTCCGAGGCAAATGCACTGTTACGCCAGGAATATCGAGCGCCTTACACGCATCCCGAAGCTTAGGACGGACTTGCAATCGCGGTTTGAGGTCTAACCGACATTCATGGCCTCCGGTTCTTCTTCGTCCATCATCGGTATGTATCGGCGCTGATCTAGGTGCATGCCGCAGTAGCAGCAGAACATCATGCCGTTCTCACGACGATTACCTACTCGAAGATCAGCCGCCGATGAGCCGGCTGTCTGTCATCAATTTCTTATTGAAGCAATTTCCATCACTCCATCAGTCACTCGTCCGAATAGCCGGCTTCTCGGAATGCGGCCGTGAAGGGTCACTAAACGGCAATGTCCGAATTGCCGACTATACAGACAGTGGAATATTGACCTCTGCCGTGACAGGCATAGGAAAGTCGTAACTTATAGAAACTAAGCGCAATGGATGGCTCCTTTTGCCGCTTTGAGGCACGAACGGTAACCGGTATTGTGCCCTTATTGTGCCGCGACCTCTGCCCTTCAGACCTCTGCCCGATCCCAATCTCTAGTGGGCCACGAAAGTGAAGGCTATTGCTTTCTATGGCGCACATGAGGATCTCGAAGGGCCTGTCACCGAAGAAGCAGTACTCATGGAATCTCTGGCCCGGCTAACGCTACGCCGGCATCGCCGCTGGCTCAGCTTTTCTTTGGCTCACGTCTCGCCAGCGGCACCTTCCGCTCTTCAATCACCCGCTTGCGCTCGCCCGGCGGCATCGCAAGCACATCGCGCGTCCGTTTCGGCAGCTTCGCCGTGATGATCGCGTGCGCCGCCTCCATCTCGCTCTGCCACTCCGCCTGGCGAAACACATCCCAGCGCTCCACCTGCACCCATTGCGACCGGGGGAATTCAACAGAAGGCGACACGCCCTCCCGCTCCAGCAACTCGGCGTACCGCTTCGGCCCGGCTGCATACGTGATCACCCCGTTCGTCTCATTCACCGGGTTCATCATCGCGAACAGCTTTCCGCCAATCGATTTATCCGCCGCCCAGAACAGAACGTACGTGCTCCACGCCTCTGTCTCCGCCACATGGGGCAGCTTCAACAGCATCGCGCGCATCCGCTCAGCGTCCATAGTCGTTGGGAATCCGACCGCCGATCTCTAACAGCCGATCTTAGATTCCATCTCCTTTTTCAGATGATTACTGCCTTTCCACCAATGCGCGTGCGGCTCCGCGTCCCGGTTGGAAGTATTGGTGCGTTCTGAGTCCAAGTGGCAGCGACTGAGCTAGCTTTTCAATGCAAGGAACCGATGCACCATAGACACAGCGGTGGCTCCGTCCCCCACCGCAGTAGCGCATCTTTTGACCGAATTGTGACGAACATCTCCTGCCGCAAACAGCCCCGGCACACTGGTCTCCATAAACATCGGTTTTCGTGAATTGGAGGCCCAGTATGAAGGAGGAAGCGGCTCATCGATCAGGTCATCTCCAGTTAAAATGTAGCCTCCTGCATCAGTGAGCAAGGTTCCAGGTTTTGCCCAGTCTGTCCGCGGTACGCCTCCGATACAGACGAAAACCCAATGAGTGGGAGCATGGACTTCTCCACTTTTGTTGTCTCGGTAGCTGATAGATTCGAGAGAATCGCCTCCATCAAGGCCGACAAGTGTCGTGTTGACCAAGACCTCGATATTGCTGCTTTCTTCGATTTGTTCCACTAGGTAAGAGGACAGGGTCTCCTTGAGAGATTCACCACGAACAAGCATGGTTACCGTAGTCGCAAACCTCGAAAGGTTCAGGGCCGCTTGTCCCGCCGAGTTTCCGCCGCCAACGATGAAGACTCGACCTGTACAGCGGCTGGCTTCACTTGAACCGGCTCCGTAAAACAACCCACGCCCCAGATACTTCTCCTCGTTAACAAGGCCGAGCCGAGCATATTCGACGCCAGTGGCGCAGATTGTCGCGTGCGCAACAATCTCTTGGCCCTCGGAGAGCCAGCTGACCGTCCAACCATCTCGCGTCTCGCCGCCGACTCCTTCAGCGGTAACGATGATTTCGGCACCCAAACGCTGAGCCTGCTGTCTTGCCCTGCTTGCCAGTTCCCATCCGCTGATACCATCGGGAAATCCGAGATAATTGTCGATCCGGGAGGTGCTTCCCGCTTGCCCGCCGACGGCAGACCGTTCGAGAACGATGGTTCTTAATCCTTCGGAGGCCCCGTATACGGCGGCGCTCAACCCGGCCGGTCCCGCTCCATAAATCGCAAGATCATATCGCTCATGTTTCGGACCACGAAACCAATCAAGCGCGGCGGCGAGGTCGCGAATGGTAGGCCGGAACAGCACGGAGCCCTTCTCCATGACACAGACGGGAAGCCTCGGATCATCGAGCCCGGTCACACCGGCGAGCCTTCTTGCATCGTCGTCGGTTTTCAAGTCGATCCATTCGAACGGGAAACCGCTACGCTTCAAAAAATCTCGTAGTTCATAGGCTTCGGGCGAGTTTGGGAGTCCGAAGAGGGTTGCGCGACTTTGCTTCATAAGAAAAAGTCCTCGAATCGAGACTCCCGTGGCTGTACCCGTTCATTGGCCAGAAATCATTTCAGTCTTGAAGACATAGGCACGGAGGAAAGTATCCTGAAGCGCGTCTTCCGAATCTTCTTGGTTCCTCACAATCGAGAAGATTCTCTTCTTCACTGCTGCAGCATGCCGTCTGCAAAGTTCGATGAAGGCTTGCTGATCGCCGCATTGTGCCGTCGTGAGCAAACGATCCTCGGAAGCGACTGAGTACTGAGACATCTCTCCACAGCCATCCATCGTCACGTCTCCGCCTAAGAATGCCGACCGTGTTCCATTAAAGCGTTCTGAGGCCGCGGCGAAGGGAGCCGAGGAATCATCGGCAATGACCGACAAAGGAACCATTTCACTTGGTTCAGGACAATTGGCTTTCATTGAGGAAGATTCAGAATTATTGGTCCGTACCTAACGCTTCACCGCCTGCGCCGAATACCACAAGACTGCCGGGTTCACACGTTCGGGATAAATCGCAAGCATCTCGTTATAGAGTTCGAGCGCAGTCTTGGTCTGGGAAGCAATCCTGTCGAAATCGCGAATGTATTTTCGTGTCGCCTCGATGTTATTTGGCGTATCGGGCGCACCTGGCCTTTTGTGTCCCGCAATAACGGCTACCGGCTTGAGCGATTCGATCATATCGAGTGCCGCGATCCATTCCTTGCGGCCTTCAGCGTCGGATTCGCCTAAATGAAGATGGACATCGTTGTAGAGCGCATCGCCGCAAAGGGCCAGCCTGATCGAAGGGGCGTGGAGACATGTCGTGCTGTCCGTATCGGTATGCCCGAGAGGAACACTGACCAGTTGTTCTCCTTCCAGTTCGAGAACACTGCCCTTGAGTTCGTCCGCGATCACGAGGATTGAATCGATCTGTCCGGGAAACCGTGGTTTCCAATACGACTCAACCACAGGAACAGACGCCTGCTTTCGCATGACGTCGATGACCTCTCTCGTTGCGACGAACCGCGCGTTTGGAAATCTGTTCTGAATCGTGTTTACACCAAAGAAATGATCGCCGTGGCCATGGGTCGCGTAGATCGCCGTCAAATTCTTGCCACTCCCCGCGATCCAGTCGGCGAGTTTCTGGTTTTGATCGACGGTGATTGCCGTGTCCACCAACACCGCATCGCGCTTGCCCGAAATAAGCGTTGAAGAAATAGGCGACCATCTCATTTCGCTCGCGCCAGGCGGAAGGTCGTCCGTGACGACCGGAATCTGGGCACTGACAAAAACATCCCACTGCAATCGATTGGTCATCACTCCTCCTCAATTTTCCGGTTCTGTTTCGGTGGCACAACGATGTTGGCTCAAACCGCCGCTTCCGACAAAAGGGTCTCCACTTTCTTGTCGAGATCTCTCGCGACCGCGAGGGCGTCGGAACTACCATAAGAAGCCAGCAGACTGGCCATCCTGTCATATGAAATGTGGACGCCGTCAGAGCGTTCGTCAACGAGAACGGTGACCGGCGCATACGATCCTGCGTCCGGAACGTGCTTGGCCATTTCTTTCATGATGAGTGGATTTCCAAGGACGAGCCGAATGATTTTGGATTCATGGCACTCCGTCCCTATGCGAAGGATCATCCCGTGATCGAATTCGACAAAGAGCATCAGACCGGTTTCGCCCAAGACCTGTTGAATTGCGTCTTCCAATTCGGCGGCAGACGTTGCCCTCTGCGCTGACTTCCAGAACTCAGTCATATTCGGGATGCCGATCGATGCCTTGATCGCTGCAATAACTTCATCGAAAGGCTTCGCGGAGGTCACCGTAAACCGCTCCACCTTGAATTTTCGGATCATCGGGGCTCCTTATGTTTGACTTTTTCGAATCAGCGGAATCTGCAGGTTTGTAGGCCGGCCTTCGGGCTTGTCGAACGCACGGCCGTCCACATGTTTGCTTCCGTTGAAGAGCATGCCGTCGTAGACGTAGATCAGGTCGTAATCCACATACGTTTGTCCTTCTATGAGGCCGAACAAGGGAAACGGCTTTGCCCGAACATCTTGCGCGACACCGATCTCCCAGTGATTCAGTCCCGAGGCTGTGAATCTGTTCGCCGCATCGGCAAATCCCTGATGCAACGGTGTGATCTCGTATGCCTCGTCGGCAACGTAGTCAACGTTGTAGGCGCCTTTTGCAATCGGGTGTTCCCCTCGCCAGAGGTTGAGCCCCTTGATGTGGATCTTTACCAGCGGCACTTTTCCGTTAGGATCGGCGAAATTTATGACGGTGCACTCGAAATGATCAGGTTCCGAATACTTAAAGAGTCGTGAGCAGTAAAACGGCTGCGGTGCTCCGGTTGGCGTCTTATTCGAACTCGGGCGCAGTTCAACCGTTATACTCGCCCACTCTCCGTCTTGAATGAATTCTCTTATCTGATCGGGTGTCATCATGTCCGGTCGTGTCCCGTTGCGCGTGGTATGACTGTGCCGCAGGTTCTAAGTCGCGTCTGTGAAATCCAATAGAACCTTGCCGCCACGCTCGTAGTGTTCGATTGCTCGCATAATCTCGGGCGGTTTGTACGATGCGGTGATTGGCAAACTCAATGTGCCCGAAGCGACGATTTGTGTGGCCTCCGTAAGCGCCGCACGAATCTTGGGCAGAAATTCCTCGAAGTACATCCAGAAGCCGTGGATGTCTAATCTCTTGCCAATGAGGTCACCTTGCGGCAGATGGATGGGCAAACCACTCAGCCATGCATAGCTGACGAAGTGAGCGCCCGGCGAGAGCGCGGCTGCGATGGTCGCTGATGCTGGACCTCCCACAGCATCAAGCCCGAGAGATATTGGCATTCCGCGAGTTGCGTTTTGAATCTTCTTTAAGAGTTCGGGCGATTCGACTCCCACGAAATCAACGCCCATCGCTTCGAGTTCAGGGACAAGCTCGGATCGCCTGACAATGCCAATGACGCTAAGACCGCGCGATTTCGCGACCGCGATCAGGCATCGCGCGATCTGAGAATTGGCTGCGTTCAGCACAATCCATTCTTTGGCCTTCAGCTTTACAAATCCGTCCAAGAGAAGGACCGCTGTTGTCGGATTGATGTTCAACATAGAGGCTGTCTTCGCATCGATGGATGGAGGAACGACAAAAAGACCCTGGGCCGGAGCAACGACTCTTTGCGCCCAGGTGAATGTGCCAAATGGGATCGTAACCCGGTCCCCCACTTTGACCTCGGTGACTCCTGGCCCAATTGCCTCGACGATTCCTGTACCTTCGCCTCCGATGACAGAAGGGAGCTCCGGATGTAGAAAGTACACACCGTTCGCTAATAGGAGGTCACTGTAGTCAACCGGCGCGTACTCCATCCGCACAAGAGCCTCGCGGGCAGAAGGTGCATTTGGTTCCGGCACCTCGACCATCTGCAGATTCTGAACCGGATTGCCGTAGGCTGTGAGATGAATGGCTTTCATTGACGTTCTCCTTCCTCGAACAAATTGCGACCTGCGAGAGGACCGCCCGCTTGCTGAATCAAGCCACCATCACGAAGGTTCCCAAGATCAATGACCGAATAGCCAAAGCCTGCGAGTAGGAATTCAACTTTCTTCTTCGCGCCGTCGTCGTCCGCCGAAATGAAAAGAACTCTTCTCGCCCCGTTGACAACAGGATCTGCTTCGAGGTTGGGAACGATGATGGTGTTCAGTGCCTTAACCACTCGGGAACCAGGGGCAAGTGCGGCAACGAGCTGGCTCGTAGACAGGTTTCCAACATCGGCGAGGGTGAATTTGCCGGCCCTTCCGTGAAAGGGATTTGTTCCATCAATCAGAATCTGATTGTTCCACTTGGGAAGACTCGCAAGTATTTCCGGCACGTTGTCCCAGGGGACGGCGAGAAGCACCATCTCGCAAGCTGCTGCTTCCTCCTTCGAGGCAGACGAGGCTCCCGGCCCAAGTTGACTGACGATTTCTCGCAGGCTGTCTGGTCCGCGGTGATTGCTAAGGTGTACCTTGTGGCCCGCCTTTAATGCCTGTTTTGCGAATGCTTGAGCAAAAGCTCCCGCTCCTATAGTTCCGATTTCCATACGCGATCCTTCCTAAGCTGGGCTTGTCAGCAAGACGGCTCCGGTCTTTCCCGGACGAAAGACCTGTTGAATGGCTCTTTGAAAATCACCAAATTCATATTCATGTGTAACCTCAAACAGTTCGGGGTGTTTCATTGCGAGCCCCAGAGCGAGCTCAAAATCTTTCCGCTTCTCGTCTTCTGCAAGGCGAAACCAACTGAGTATCGACACGCTCTTGAGCGCGAGGTTGTTGGGAGCGAGCGAATAGATGTTCGTGCCCGTGCTGCCCTCCAACGAGCCAAAGTTGATGATGGTTCCCTCTTCATCGAGAAGCTCAGCCAAGTCGTCGATCGCGCTGCCGCCCACGGCATCAAACGCGACGTGAAGCTTGTGTCCGTCCAACGCTTCACGAACCTGCTCTTTCCAGTTGCTATGGTTCGTTGAAATTACTGGCGGCCCGGGAAGAATCGCCTGGAGTCTCTCAGCAGACTGGTTCGACCTCACCAGGCGAATTGGATGCACATCGCGGTCGAGAGCAACTTGGGTCAGTAGACGCCCAACACCGGATGCCGCCGCGTTTTGCAGGATGTAGACGGGGAGTGTAATTGGAGTTTTGAGCGAATTGTGGCCGGCTTTGATGAGTACAGATGCAGTGATCGTGTTGATGAGCATCTGCGCCGCAATTTGATCCGGGATCTCATCTGGAATAAGTAAAAGGGCGTCGTACCGAACGACCACGTATTCTGCCCAGGAGCCCATTGCAGGAAAAAACGCGACACGCTGGCCCACGCGAAACCTTTTCACGGCCTCAGGGTTCTTTCCAAGTCGGACGATCGTCCCAGTGCCCTCAAATCCGGGAATTCTCAAAGCTCCCTCCGGGATAGGCACGACTGGTCCTCCCTGAGGAAGAGCGGAAAGAATTTGAATATCGCCGGGATGGACTGGTCGAGCGCTGACCTTGACAACCACATCATTCGGTCCTAGCTCTTCGCTCTTGAGTTGTCTTGAGGTTATCCTCAATACCCTTTCCGGAGCGCCATACTCACTTTGAACAATCTCTCTAAATTCAATCTGCATGGGCAACCTCGCTCATGAGTTCTTGATAACGGAAACACTCAACGAGGTGGTCGTTTACTAATCCAGCCGACTGCATGTACGCATACATGACCGTTGGACCGACGAAACTGAATCCCCGCCGCTTCAGATCCTTGCTGAACGCCTCGGATTCGGGAGAAGTCGCCGGGATCTGTGAGGTAGCTCTCCAGTGATTGAACTTGGGCTGCCCGTCGACGAACCTCCAGCAATAGGAATCAAAACTGCCGAACTCTTCACGAACCTTCAGTAACGCGCGCGCGTTGGTCACAGCGGCTTCGATCTTCATCCGGTTGCGGATGATAGTTGGATCGACGAGCAGCTTCTCAATTCGTTTGCCGGTATACCGCGCGACTTTGTCGGGATCGAACCCGTCGAATGCTCGTCGGTAGCTATCTCGTTTCTTGAGAACGAGCGACCACTTCAGTCCTGCCTGTGCTCCCGAGAGCACGAGGACTTCGAGGTGTCGGTTGTCGCCATGAACAGGGACGCCCCACTCGTGATCGTGATATTCAACCAAGAGCGGGTCATTCATGTTGACCCACGAGCATCGTTTTTCGTGACTCGCCGCGTTGAGCATGAGCAGATTTCTCGACAACTACGAAAAGGAAATATCGGAGAGATCTATCGACGCTGAGGCCCGCATCTAAATTCAACTGCTGGCCGTCCGAACGTGAGAATGATGCCGCTCTACTTCTTCCCGGTGGCTGCGTCTTCAATCACATTTGCGACTTCAGTAGGATGAGACAGCATGGCCACATGGCTTGACGGCAGGACAATAGTCGTGGCGTTCATTTGCTTCGCCATGCTTTTCTCCTGTTCTGGCGCAATCATCCGATCATTGCTGGAAACGATGTACCACGTAGGCTTGTCGTGCCATGCCGCTGCCGTAGGCTTCGCTCCGAAGATTGCGCCTGCAGTCTGGGGCTGAACCGCTAGAATGAGCGCCTTTTCTTCCTTGGGCAAATCTTGGGCGAATGCGGTCTCAATGCCTTCAGGGGTGAGCAGAATGAAGCCATCAGTGAGTGGTTTGACCATGTTCAGACCAGGAGGCGGTGGGAAAGGCTTGCTGATCTCTGTAATGTTCTGGTTTGCATCTGGGGCAAACGCGGCAACGTAGACCAAGCCAGCCACCTTCGGGTCATTTCCTGCCTCGGTGATTACCACTCCACCATAGGAATGGCCTACGAGGATTACCGGGCCATCTTCTGCGGCGATTGCGCGCTTGGTTGCTGCAACATCTTCAGCGAACGAGGTTAGTGGGATCGCAACTGACGTAACGTGGTAGCCCTTGGCTTGCAACAAGGGAATGACTTTCGACCAGCTGGAGCCATCCGCGAAGGCTCCGTGGACGAGGACGACGTTTTTGACAGATGCGCTTTGCGCCATGAGACATCCTCCGGTCATAAGAATTGCGAATGAAGCGAGCGCCAGAATGCTTTTCAGAAAAGCTCGCACGCGACCCTCCTTGGTGTTGCCCGAATCTGTTTCACAGGCGCGCCGCATTTCGTTCCATACCGAATCGCGGCTTAGGGCCCTCCGTGATCTTTTTCACGCGACATCCACTGCTTGATATAGGCCGAACAGTGCAGGACCGATATGCCCCTCGCCTCGCATCTGTTGAGAAACCGAACACCCTCGACGTCGACAAGATCCACTTCCTCGATGTCCAGAACTATCAATGTTCCGCAGCAGTCGATCTCAGCTTGAACTTGGTCCAAATTCTCAGATCGCAGTTCTCCGCTGAGCCGAACTCGCGCTTGGAACCGTTCAATCTTCAAGGTCATGATTGCCGGCTTCCGACTTTGCCGTTGATCCATGCAAAGCGGGTTCCATTCACAAGCTATTGAATATAGGTCAGTTATTGATAGACTTAATCCTGATATTTCAGGAATTCCTGATTTTTGAGGATGGTTCAGGTGAGGGACGGATTGGGCTTGGTTCGTTCAGACGGTTTGTGGGTCTTTAAACCGGAATTTATTGATTCCGAGACGCTTGATTTTCGAGTCGAGTGTACGCGCTGGAATGCCTAGTTTTTCTGCTGCACCGCCTGGCCCGGAGACGCGGCCCCCGGTCTCCGCAAGAACCGACTCGATCATTTCCCTTTCCTGCCGGCTTAACACCTCGTTCAGTGCGATCGTCGGATCCTGGAGTTGGGGCGATTCCAGCGCGAGCCAGCCATCATCCACCAAAAACGTGTCGTCCTCGCTCAGGATCACAGCCCTTTCAATGACATTTTGAAGCTCTCGGATATTGCCGGGCCAGCCGTAAACCTTGAACAGATTGAGTGTTCTCGCGTCGATCGTTCTGAACTTCTTGCCAACTTTTTTCCCGAATCGGCCAATGAAATACTCGACCAACAACGGAATGTCGTCCGTCCGTTCCCGCAATGAAGGCATCTGGATTGGAACTACATTGAGTCGGTACAGAAGATCCTGGCGAAACTTTCCTTCGGCAACCAGCGTGCTTAGGTTACGATGAGTGGCCGCGAGTACCCGCACATCAACAGAAATTGGCTTGCTGGCGCCGACGCGTTCGATTTCGCGTTCCTGAAGCACCCGCAACAGGGAAATTTGGATCTCTGCTGGTAGGTCGCCGATCTCATCCAGAAAAATCGTCCCACCATTCGCCGACTCAAAGCGTCCTAGCCGTTTCTGCGTCGCGCCGGTGAAAGCCCCCTTCTCATGGCCAAACAGTTCTGAAGCGATCAACGAGGGCGGGATTGCGGCGCAGTTCACACCAATAAAAGCCCGTTCGCGGCGGCTTGAACTTTTGTGGATTGCTCGAGCTATCAGTTCTTTGCCGGTACCCGTTTCGCCCAAGATCAGAACTGTGGAATCGGAAGGCGCGACTTTTGCAACTTGGCGGAGCACTTTACGAAGCGCTTCAGAGGAGCCAACAATTTCCTCAAACATCGAGTCGCGATCGATTTGCTCGCGCAGCGCCAGGTTTTCGTTGCGTGTTCTCTCTTCCGCACGAACGCGGTCATCAATATCTGTTCCCGTCGCGTACCAGCGGATTACTTCGTTCTTCTCATTACGAAACGGGTTGTAACGAATCAGGAACCAACGATATTGTCCGTCCTTACGCAGTGCTCGTTGCTCAATCTCAAACGGGAATCCGCGCGCCAAAGCAAGCCTACGAAAGTCGCGAAGCCTCTCCAGATCGTCTGGATGGAAGATTCTTTCACGAAATCCCGGAGATAATACGTCTTCAGCGGTGAGGCCCGTATAATCGAGCGCCGCTTGATTGGCGTAAATCGACGCGCCGGATGGATCCTGAACGACAATTGCCTGCGGTATCGCGTCTGTGATCCGGCGAAGCTCGCGTTCTTCTTCGCGGAGTTTCTCTTCGGTTTGCTTAAGACCCTCGATGTCAGTACTTGTTCCGTACCAGCGCAAGAGTCTGCCAGTCTCATCACGAAGAGGTTCGACTCGTATCAAGAACCACCGATACGCTCCGTCGTAGCGACGGAGACGCGCCTCCATTTCGCCTGACTCTCCGGACGCTAACAGCTCGCTCCACCGTTTCATTAACGGAGGTAAGTCATCGGGGTGAAAGGCTGCTTGCCAACCCCAACCATTCGACTCTTCCGGTGAAAGGCCGGTGTATTCATGCCAACGTTTGTTCAGAAACTCGTTTGGACCGTCCGGCAGATTGCACCAGGCCAGGGTTGGAATAGCGTCGATTACCTGGCGAAGTCTGGATTCCGAGTTCCTTATGCCTTCCAGAGCAGCTCGGAGAGATTCCTGTGATCGTTGGCGCTCAATTGCAATTCGAGCGATGTGCCCTGCGCCTTGAATGAGGGCAAGATCCTCTTCGGTTGGAACTCGCGGTTCGTGTGAGTAGAGCGCGAAAGTGCCGAGCACCTCGTCATCCTTTGTGACGATCGGCTCGGACCACGCAGCTCGTATACCGTTCCGAATGGCAAGGTCACGATATTCGTCGGGCCAGTTAGGGTCTGTCGCGACATCAGGAACGACGACCCGTTCTTTCAGGAATGCGGCTCTCCCGCATAATCCAACTTCATCGATGGGAACCGGAATGATCGCTGAAATCCATTCGTGTGGGACACCAAGGCCGCCCCCATGCCAAAGGCACTCTCGATCAGGGGCCCTCAAAAGAACGGTTGTGACAGATGGCGCGACCTGTACATCAATGGAACTGCACAGTTGATCTAAGACGTCCTTTAGGCTCGCTCCATCAGCGATCAACTCCAAGGTTCGTTGTTCCGCGGCGTGCAGCGTCTCGCGCTGTCTGATGGGTTCAATATCAATTCCTGTTCCAAACCATCGAGTGACCGAACCACTTTCGTCGAGTAGAGGTTCGCGACGAAGCGAGAACCATCGGAATACGCCGTCGAATCGTCGCAACCGCGCTTCGCACATATCGGCGACACAATCGCGGGATTCCTCCCATTTGTTCAGTAGTCGGGGAAGGTCTTCGGGATGGATCGCGGTCTCCCAACCAGCGCCCTGGGATTGCTCTCTAGACTGGCCGGTGTAGTCTTGCCATCGCCGGTTAACGAAATCTACGGAGCCATCTGGTGCACTAGACCACGCAAGCGCAGGAATAGTATCGATAATCGTTCGGAGTTCGCCGAGCGACTTCCGAATCTCACTGGGCAGCGTTTCGCTGGATTCTCTAGCGCTCATAGGGCTACGAACCTAGATTCTCGCACGCCGCAGCATGCATCGGCTGAACTACACCCAGCATTATCGATGTCCACCGTTACCCTGCGTTCCTTACCCCACCCATGGATTCCCAAAAGTTCCTGAAAATGCCGTGACAGGGCAGAAGTGCCTTGGAAACTTTCAAGTGGACGTAAAACCGGCTTTGCGGAAAGTTGCCTGCCCCGCCCGGCCAAATGGGGAGCAAAGTTACCAAAATTCCCGTTCGATCAACAATAAGCGTAGGAATCTTCTACTGGTATTGAACCTGCATCGCGTTATTTTCGTCCCACGAAACTCTCCTTAAATCGAAATCAATCGTTTGCCCATTGTGTGCGTAAAAAATGAGATGGGCTTTATCAGGCCCATTAAGAGTCATTGTGAAGTCTGAGGTGGTGTCGAATGCGGCCGCCATGACGAAGTGAAGAACTCCTTCCGATAGCGCCGACTCTACAATGGGTTGGCCTCCGGGAGCTTCGTGCATATGAATGGCCCCGCCATCGCCGATGCTTGCGTGACCATTTGTAACACTGCCAGTAAGTTTATCCTTGTACTTCAGGAGTTGGATTGTCCCCACCGTCTTCCCATTTAGGGACATTCTCCAGATTCCAACGTAAGTATCCAAACCAGGCGCAACCTGGCTGAATGAGGGTGGAGCGACGAGAACCGTCGTCGCCACCCACACTGCCGTTGTGAATAAACATCTCACAATCGTTGAGGCTGCTCTGCAAGGCTTGCCTACTTTAGGCCTCACGTCGAAAGTATCCATGGTTTGGTCCTCCAAAACTTTCTTATTCATAATGTAAGCCGCCGGCCAGATTGATCCTTGACGCGCGTAGCGCAGGCACGCAGGTCCAAAGCGACGAGAGCGACCAAGAGACATGCAAAGAACCGGACTGAGCGAGCGTTTTGAGGTCC
The DNA here is from genome assembly GCA_963750415.1 of uncultured Acidobacteriaceae bacterium. Classification (GTDB taxonomy): domain Bacteria; phylum Acidobacteriota; class Terriglobia; order Terriglobales; family Acidobacteriaceae; genus PALSA-350. Next base: position 413,555 of record CAVVQX010000007.1, on the reverse strand, counting down.
AGGGTTCCCTGCAGATCGTTCTTTGCCATTCGCTATACCCCTAAACAACTTTGTATTGGAGACTTTACCCATAGACGTATTGGTATGTCAAGTGACTTCGCGCAACCGTATTTCCCGAGTCGCGTTATCGGTATGTTCCCGTCGCCCTAGGGTCCGGGAACTGGCAAGTTACCTGTGTGATCAGAATTAGAGAGTTGAACAAGGTCGGCGAGTTCCTGTTCAAGGACTTTCGCAACGTCGGATTCCGTCGTGTTTGGGCCGATCGGCACAGTCATCGTGATAGTGCTGCCACCCAGAGGACGGGGCGTTACGCGGATGTAAGCACCGCCCCGCTTGCCGTTGGGCATTTCGCGTGTATAGTCGACGGCAACAGCAGACGGATGCAGCGAGACTTCGAGATTGAAGACCTCGCCATTCCTCGTGACGCGATGGTGCGTTTGGTCGATGCGCTCAATGGCATCGGCGAAGACAGGCGCCCACTTTGGAATGTTGCTGGCCTCCGCGAGAACGTTGTAAAGCTTGCCAGGTTCTAAATCAGATTCGGCGGATCGCGTTACGGTTTGGGTTGGCATAGATACTTAGATGTACGTCCTGCAACCCGCGATCCCAGTAACAGATACAAATCCCGGCAAGTCCGCTTGTCGAGTGATCGGTTACGCCGCTCAACGAGCCGTTTACGGATGAGTGCCTGAAGTCGAATTTTCGGTAAATTCTCCCCGTCCAGGAGAGCCAGGGGCCAAATAGCGCAGCGGTCTTGGTTGGATCGCGGCCGTAGAATACATCACGCAAATCACGTTCTTCATCCGACAATGGCGGCAACTTTTGTAGCCAATCGACGATCGCGCCGACGACATTCGGATCGGACGGCGTTTCTTATTACTAACCCAGTCGAAGGGAGTCGATCAGCGCGGCCAGCGCGGCGGGTTGATTTCGTCGGCTGGGATAGTAGAGAAAATATCCGGGAAATGATGGGCACCAATCTTTCAGGACCTGTACCAGCCGTCCTTCCGCGATCAGACCCTTCAAGCTGTCTTCCATCGCTGTTCCGATTCCTACTCCATTTAGCACTGCCTGGATGACGAGGTCTGGATCGTCGAAGGATGCAGGCCCCTGAGGGCTGACCGTCAGCGCCTTGCGCCCCTTTTCAAATTCCCACCGGTATAGACCTTTGCTGAAACGGAATCCGATACAGGAATGGTCTTTCAGGTCTTGCGGATGTCTGGGAACGTTGTTCGATTTAAAGTACTCCGGAGATCCCACGACCGCGAGACGCATTTCCTTGGTGACGCGGACTGCAATCATGTCCCGCTGAATGAATTCGCCGAGTTGTACGCCTGCGTCGTACTCTCCGGCTACTAGATCGACGGGGTCGTTGGAGGACGTGATCTCCAGCACGATCTCCGGATAGCTGCGTGCGAATTGAGCAAGCTTCGGCAAGATAACTGCCTTCGTCGCTGTTCGCGGGACGATCAATCGTATACGGCCGGAGGGAGTCTCCCTCTGCTTTCGGGTCTCTGCAACTGCTCGCTCAATCCGCTCCAGCGCGGGTGCCAGTTCGTGGAGTAGCGTTGTGCCCGCCGCGGTTGGGGAGACACTTCGCGTTGTTCGCGCAAGTAGCTGCAGTCCCAATCTCTTCTCGAGGCCGCGAATAGAATGGCTAAGCGCGGACTGCGAGATGCCCAGGCGCGCGGCGGCGCGTGTGAAGCTCCGCTCCTCCGCCACGGTTGTGAATGCTGAAAGCTCTCCCAGATCGTTCTTCATGATTCATGCATTTTACTCATAAGTCTTTGAACCGGATACGATCTAGCCTCATAGGCGGTTTCTCCTTAGACTTAAGGAAGTTTGAACCGTGCACCATCGATACAGGAGAAATCATGCAAAAGCGCAAACTGGGAAAGAGCGGTCTCGAAGTTTCAGCACTCGGCCTCGGCTGCATGGGCTTGAGCTTTGGCCTTGGCCCCGCGACAGAAAAGTCAGAAGCCATCAAGCTCATCCGAGCCGCCGTTGAGCGTGGCGTGACCTTCTTCGACACTGCAGAAGTCTACGGCCCCTACGTCAACGAAGAAGTCGTTGGTGAGGCCTTGGCTCCGTTTCGGAAAGACGTCGTCATCGCCACGAAATTCGGCTTCGAGCCCGATCCCAACAATGATGCCAAGTGGACCCGGACCAACAGCCGCCCCGACCATATCAAGAAGGTCGTCGAAGGCTCGCTCAAACGTCTGCGAACTGACACCATCGACCTCCTCTACCAACATCGCGTCGACAAAAACACTTCCATCGAGGAAACCGCCGGCGCCGTCAAAGACCTCATCCAGGCGGGCAAGGTAAAACACTTTGGCCTCTCCGAAGCTGGCGCAAGCACCATTCGTCGCGCTCACCGGGTGCAGCCCGTCACGGCGCTGCAGAGTGAATACTCGCTCTTCTGGCGCGAGCCTGAGGAGTCCGTCATGCCCACGCTCGAAGAACTCGGTGTTGGCTTTGTCCCCTTTAGCCCCCTCGGCAAAGGCTTTCTCACCGGCAAAATCGACGCAGCAACCAGGTTCGACAGCACCGACTTTCGGGCTGTTGTGCCGCGGTTCAGCGAACAAAATCGAAAAGCCAATCACGCGCTCGTTGCAGTCGTTGTAAAGTTTGCGGAACAGAAGAAAGCCACGCCGGCGCAAGTCGCTCTAGCATGGCTGCTCGCGAAGAAGCCTTGGATCGTGCCCATTCCTGGAACGACCAAGCTCTCTCGCCTCGAAGAAAATCTCGCCGGCGCAACCCTTGAACTCAGCACGGAAGAGGTGCACGCACTAGAAGAGGCATCTTCCGCGATCAAGATCGAAGGCGAACGCTATCCCGAAATCCACGCGAAGCTGGTCGACCGCTAAACCGGCTGATCGGGACGATACACCCGCCGGCTCTTGCTGATTCTTTTTAAGATCCGGACCCCTCCTTTAGAACTCGGCAACTCAGCTACCCCCCAGATACCAGTGGGTGACTTCCCCATGAAATTAAAGGATTAAGAAAAACTGGGGGGGTTACCTTTAGTTAAATACACCTCCATCCACATGTTTATTTTCAGAGGTTCTTGTTCGTTAAGGCCGCCTGTGGGATCGTAGGCTTGCGCGGTTTCCTAAGGAGAATCATGCGGCCATATCTCACCGAACCGCAACTCGGCTCCGAAACAGGAGGAAACCTGCGCCCGAATCCCTTCCTGGAGATGTTTTCCGGCCGGGCGTCACCAGGATTTCCTGGCAAGGCCATGCAGCCTGCACACCCCCAAAGCACCCTTACCACGCATACCACGCATATCACGCACCATTTTCGTCAGCCGCCTTAGGCTGTAAAGACCATCACGGAAGCAACTTGAACATGTTCCCGGGGGCCGGAATGTGAAAAATCTGCTCGCCTTCACGAAACAAAAGATTTCGTCACAGAACTATGCCTCTTCTTTGTCAAGCGTTGTTCATCAACGCGGCGCGGGGTTCATCAACGCGGCGCGGGGTTCGTGTATTCGTGCACCAGGCGGCGGCCGCCGGTTGCCCCCGTCAATTTGCCTCGCTCCCACTCCAGTTGACCATTCACCAGTACGTACTCCACTCCCGTGGAAACCTGGTCGGGCTCGGTATAGGTTGCGGTATCAAGAATCTTCGCAGGGTCGAAGACAGTCACGTCGGCGTAGAAGCCGCTCTTCAGCAGTCCACGGCCGGAAAGATGCTCACGCTCCGCCGGCAACGACGTGATCTTGCGCACCGCCTGGGACAAATCCATCAACTTCAGATCGCGTGCATAGTGGCCAAGAAATCGCGGCATGGCACCCCAGGCCCTGGGGTGAATATGCGGCTCGAAGAGCGGGCCATCGAGCGAGGTCTCGCCGGCATCCAGGCCGATGCTGGTCCAGTCCTGTTTCAGGCCGTATTGAAGATCGTTCTCATTAGCCATGAAATAGAGCGCGGCCGTTTGTCCCTTGTCGGCAAGGATGAAATCGAAGAGCGCGTCCATTTCTGGCTTGTTCTCCGCTTTCGCTATCTCAGCGACGGTCTTCCCCTCGTACTTTTGCAGATCGGGATTCACCACCGCCGAGATCATCACTCCCCTGCCCCCGCCGCAATCCAGATAAAGGTTTTCCCAATCATTGTGATCTTGTGCCATATCGGCGGCCACCCGCCGGCGTATCGCAGGATCGCGCAGCCGCTCCAGCAGTTTTTCCATGCCTCCATCGGCCATCCACGGAGGCAGCGAAGAGGCCAGCGCGGTTGCACCGGCGACATAGGGATACATATCGGCGGCAATATCCAAACCCGAATCCCTTGCCGCCTGCAGCTTCGCTACCACTTTCGGCATGTCGCCCCAGCGCGCCTTGCCGCTCACCTTGAGGTGGAAAATCTCAACTGGAAGGTTGGCCTCGCGGCCGATGCGAATGGCCTCATCGATGGCCGCCATTTCGCTCTGCCCCTCGCTGCGCATGTGCGAAGCGTAGATTCCCCCATACTGCGATGCGACCTTGGCCAGGGCTATCAGTTCCTCGGTGGTTGCGTAATGACCTGGGGGATAGATCAGTGCAGTCGAAAGGCCCAGCGCACCTTGCTGCATCGCCGTGGCCACCAGCGATTCCATCTGTTGCAACTCCGCCGCAGTCGGCGCCCGATCTACGTCGCCCAACACTGCTTGACGAACCTGCGATGCTCCTACATAAGTGCCGAGGTTAATCGGAGTGCCGGACTTTTCCAGGCGCCGGAAATAACCGCCAAGATCCTGCCAGTCAATCGAGAGGTGGTAGTGGTCGAGGATAATTTTCTGCGGCGCGATCGTACGCTCGTTTTGCGGCGCGATGGTGCCGCCCTCGCCGGTGATCTCGCTGGTGATGCCTTGCGATAATTTGCTCTGAGAACGGTTGTCGATCAGCAACGCCAATTCCGACTGGCCCAGCATATCGATAAAGCCCGGGGAAACGACCAACCCGGTGGCATCGATCTCGCGCGTTGCCTTCGCGTTCCCGAGTGGACCAATGGCAGCGATGCGATCCCCCCGGATAGCAATATCCCCCGCATACCAGGGGTTCCCCGTGCCGTCCAGGATGTGGCCGTGGCGAATGATCACGTCATACTTCGTTTGCGGGCCGGCGCTAGGACCGGCGGAATGACATCCCACGGGCGCAATCGCCACCAGCACCACCAGGCACGTTCGAGATAGTTTCACCGCAACCCTGCCTCTCTCCAGTGGAAGGATTCAAACAGCAATCTTATCGGCTCCTTTGAGCCGCAGCCTTTTTCTTACTTCGTCCGGGCTTGCTATCTCGAAGGAAAGGGCTTCGAGAATCCCGCGAATCTTTTTCACCTGGTCGGCACTTGACTTAGCCAGCTCGCCCTTGCGCAGCCACAGGCTATCTTCGAGACCTACCCGAACGCTCCCGCCCAGGATGGCGGCCAACGTCCCCATCCGCATCTGGTGCCGACCTGGGCCGATCACCGACCATTCGTAGTTTTCCCGCCCAAACAGCCGGTCTGCGGTTGCCCTGACGTAGCTGAGCAGCTCGACCTCCGTTCCCATTCCTCCAAGAATGCCGAAAACGCTTTGCAGGAAAAACGGCGGCTCCACTAACTTCTCATCCAGAAGATAGGCCAGGTTGTAGAGATGCCCCAGATCGTAGCACTCGTATTCGAACCTCGTGCCGCAACCTTCTCCCAGGTCCTTCAGCACCCGCTTCATATCCACAAACGTATTGCGGAATATATTTGCCTCAGTTGCTTTCAGGTAGGGCTCTTCCCAGTCGTATTTCCATTCACGGTGGCGCCGTGCCGCGCGATGGATAGAGAAATTCAGCGAGCCCATGTTGAACGAGGCCAGTTCAGGCTGGATCCGGAGCGCCGGTGCAAGCCGCTGGTCAAGGTTCATGGTCAAGCCGCCGCCGGTGGTGATGTTGATGATCGCGTTGGTCGCCGCTTTGATCGCGGGCAGAAACTGCATGTAGACAGCCGGGTCGGCATTGGGCTTTCCCGTCTCAGGGTCCCGTGCGTGGAAGTGCAGGATCGCAGCGCCGGCTTCTGCTGCCTCAATCGCGTGGCGCGCGATATCTTCAGGCGTGAACGGCAAATGCGGAGACATGGTCGGAGTATGAATTGACCCGGTGACGGCACAGCTGATGATTACTTTGTTATCCATGGAATCTTCGGAATCTTCGGCATCTTCGGCTTCTGCAGGAGCTTCCGGCCTGTTTCCGATTCGGGGGTGATAAAAACCAGCCGGTTTCCGTCCGGATCCTGAACAGTCAACATTGACTCTTTCTTTTCCGCCGGTATATTGCGTGCCTTAAGCTGCGCGGCTGCGCTACGTAGGCTGGGAACGGCAAAGAAGATCTCCGGCGCACCCATGGTGATCTCCACCATCTGGCCCGATGAGCCCGTCAGCAGCAGCGGAATCAGTCCCGGCTCGATCACATTGCGCGATTCGTGGAAGCCAAGCTGCTGTTCGTAGAATGTCCTCGCCGCCACCGGATCTTCCATGCGTAAGCTGACCCCCGCGATCTCTTTGGAGATACGATTCGCGCCCAGGTGCTGTCCCTGGTCCTTGGAGTGCAGGGACCCGGGCATGTATTGGGTATATTCAATGTTCTGCTCCTCTGGGCCAACCATGGTGAAGAGCAGGTTGCCGGCGCCGGCTTTCCTGACCGGAGTGGGCGTGAGGCTGCGCCCCAGGTACGCGCGATGGAGCGCCTCGAGGTCAGCGGCCTCGAAGCAGACGTGCATGAAGCCGAGGGATTGCGAAGGATCCTCTTGAGGATAGATCTCAATGAACTGGTGATCATTCACTTTGAGGAATGCTTCCGTCGTCTTCCCGTCCTTGGTGATGGCGAAGGCCTGCTCGAATCCCAACTTCCCATAGAAATCCCGGGAGCGGGTGAGATCGGAGACGCGGATGGCGACATGTGCGATTCCAGCGAGGTTTGCTGGCTGTATCTGCGCTAACCCAGGCGCGGGAAATATGCAGAGAGTGACGATCAGCAGGCAAGCCCGAAAAAAGGTCATAGTGCCTTATTATCTACGCTGGAATTAAGGCGCAGGGAGCTGAAGTGGATCATCAGGTTACCCTCCCCCGGCAAGATTGTAGCTTGAATCGCTAGGGTGCCGGCGTGGCCATCGCAGCCTGGAGAGCCTCTTCGGTGTGGGGGGTCATCACTGCGTAACCTGCCGCGCTCGGATGAACACCATCCACGGTGAGCGCGGGAATGTAGTTTTCACCGTTCGCAGCGGCAAGCAGCGAATGATAATCGACCACCTGGATGCCCTGCTGCGCCGCAAATTGGATGATCCATTGATTGAGTTGATCGATGCGCGCAAACCTTTGCGGGCTCGGATCGGCTTTTTCCGGCAGGGCTCCCGGCCCCCATGGCGGAATGGTTCCAATCACCACCGCGATGTGGTGCTCTTTCGCTTTTCTGACCATGGTCTGGATATTGTTCGCGGTCTCCGACAATTGCCAGCCAGGATAGACGTCATTGGTGCCGGCAAGGATGTGCACGGCCTGAGGCTGCAAATCAATAACGTAAGCGTCGAATGGCTGCGCGATCTCGCTCGATGTGAGTCCAGTGACACCCAGGTTGAGCCACTTGTTTTGCGCAAAAGTCGATTGCTGCCCCGCCCAACTTTGCGACCAGTTGTAGGTGATGGAATCGCCGACGAAAACAACCGTCGGCCGGAAGCGAAAGTTGACTCCGCACCCGCAAGTGGAAAGAAGAATCAAAAACGCCAGGTATCTGCTCGCACCCGCGGAGCCCTTTCTCCCCAACCGCGCAAGCCGCCTCAGAGGTCCTGGCCTGATTTCAAGAGTTTTTCTGATCTTGACTGCTCCCGGGAACGGTACCGCCACCGCCATTTTCTCATTCACAGGAGCGCTGTTGCTCCAGAATCCGTCCTGACCACGAAGCGTGGGTGGGCCACATCTCGCTCGTTTTTCGCGAGATGTCGGATTCCACGAGCTTACGAGCCCCAACGTCAATCGCTAAAATAGACCCACGGGACAAGAGGTGCCATGGCCAGGCAATTCACGTGCATTGAGACGAAACATCGCGAATTCATCCTGCAACAGCGCATATTCTTCTCTGCCTCCGCAGCTCAAGAAGGGCGAGTGAATGTCTCTCCAAAAGACAGGGCATCCCTGCGTATCCTTAACCCCAACCGCGTCGCCTACCTCGACCAAACCGGAAGCGGCAATGAAACAGCGGCCCATCTAAAAGCCCAGGGACGATTGACACTCATGTTCTGTGCTTTTGCGGGTCCACCCCTGATCCTGCGCCTTTATGGGCAAGGCAGGATTCTTCCCCGCGGCGGCTGCGCCTACGCAGGCCTGCTCGCGTCCGAGTTTGCGAATGAAGAGCCGCCTGGATCTCGTCAGATCGTGGTGCTCGACATTGACCTGGTCCAGACTTCCTGCGGATACGGCGTTCCGCTCTTCGAATACGTCGCCGAGCGGCCAACATTGACGCGCTGGGCGGAGGCAAAAGGTGAAGCTGGACTTGAAGAATACAGGCGGTCGAAAAACGCGTTTAGTATCGATGGACTGCCCACTGGCATTCTGGAATCCTCCTGAATGAACGACTCTCGCGATACAGACGTCCTGATCGTCGGCGCGGGACCGACTGGCCTGGTGTTGGCCCTTTGGCTCACCCGGCTGGGCGTGCGCGTGAGGATCATCGATAAAACAGCAGAACCCGGGACCACCTCTCGCGCTCTGGCGGTTCAGGCACGGACACTCGAGCTATACAGCCAGATGGGCCTCGCGAAAGAAGTGGTGGAGCGTGGGCGGAAGATGGTCGCCGCCAATATGTGGGTCGCCGGCAAGCGAGCGGCACACGTCGTCCTGGGGGAAATGGGCGAGGGGCTCAGCCCATTTCCCTTTGCGCTCATCTTCCCCCAGGACGAGCATGAACGCCTGCTGCTCGAGCGGCTAAGCGAAGCCGGCATCCAGGTCGAGCGCCGGACTGAGTTGATGAGATTTGAAGAGATCGCGGGTGGCATCCGGGCCCAGCTCAAGCGGCCGGATGGAAGCCAGGAAACCTGCGAGGCGGCCTACATTGCCGGATGTGACGGCGCCCGTTCGACCGTCCGGGAATCTCTGCGGATCGGTTTTCCCGGCGGGATATACAACCATCTCTTCTACGTCGCCGATGTAGACGCAAGCGGGGCGACGATCAACGGTGAATTGCATATCGCGCTCGACAGCACCGATTTTCTCGTCGTCTTCCCATTAAAGGGCGAGGGACGAGTGCGGCTCATTGGCACCGTTCGCCAGGAAGCCGAACAGCAGCACGAACAGTTGTCGTGGAACGATGTCAGCCGGCGCGTGCTCGAGTGGATCAGCATCGACATCAAGCGCGTGAATTGGTTCTCGACCTACCGTGTGCACCATCGCGTTGCCGCTCATTTCCGCCACGGTTTGGCGTTCCTGCTCGGGGATGCAGCCCACATCCACAGCCCCGTGGGCGGCCAGGGCATGAATACCGGCATCGGGGATGCAGTGAACCTCGCCTGGAAGCTGGCCGCTGTCTTACGGGGCCGGGCCGATGCGTCGATCATCGACAGCTACGAGCCGGAACGAATCGCCTTCGCCCGGCGGCTGGTTGCGACCACCGATCGAGCCTTCACCAGCGTAACCAGTTCCGGTGCGTTCGCGCGGCTGATCCGGCTGCACATAGTCCCGCTTTTGCTGGCCCCCATCTACTCCGTGAAAGCAGCACGACGCCTCATGTTTCGCACCGTTTCCCAGACTGTGGTCAATTATCGTGGAAGCAGCCTGAGCGAAGGGCGTGCAGGAGCAATTCACGGTGGCGACCGCCTCCCCTGGGTGAAATCAGACGGCAACGATAACTTCGCTCCGCTAACCGCGATGGACTGGCAAGTCCACATATATGGTGACGCTGCACCGGAAATTCGAACTGCATGCGAGCAGCATCACTTGCCCCTGCACGTGTTTCCCTGGGTACCCGCGGCGAGTCGCACCGGCCTGTGCCGCAATGCAGTCTATCTCATACGCCCTGACGGTTACGTGGGCCTGGCAGACCCTGCGGCTAGCGCAGCCGCGATGGCGTCGTATCTCGAGTCGCGAAATATCTTTCCCCTAAATTCGTCCTGACCACGGATCAATTTCGTCCTGACCACCGATTTTGGGTGCCCCACATCGCGCTCGTTTTTCGCGAGATGTGGGATATCACAGCCCTGTCCTGGCCCCTTTTCGGACGAACTCCTGGCTCAAAGTTAGCGGGCATTGATGGTGAATTGACCCTCGACTCCCGCACCCTGGCCGGGCTGTCCCCCGCCCAGGAAGATCGTATAGTCCCCCGGCTGCATGGCTGTCTTGCCGTCGTGATCAACCTCGCTCAATTGCGCGGGCTGGAGGGAAAAGCGAACGTGTCTGGTCTCGCCGGCCTGGAGTTTGACTCGTTGAAAGGCGCGCAGCGAACGCAGGGGCGCGCCACGTGTTTGAGGCCCGCGAAGATAGAGCTCGGCGACCTCATCGCCGCTTCGTTTCCCGGTGTTGGTTACGTCGGCCTCAACCGTCAGTGGCTCAGATGGTTTAAGGGTCGCCTGGCCCAACTTGAGATGGCTGTAGGCAAACGTGGTGTAGCTGAGACCATAGCCGAAGCCATACAGCGGCTGTCCGGAAAAATAGCGATAGGTCCGACCGGCCATGGCGTAGTTTTCAAACGGCGGAAGTTGTTCGACCGACTCATAAAAGGTGACCGGGAGGCGCCCAGAAGGATCGTTATCGCCGGCGAGGGTTTCAGCAATCGCGGCGCCTCCCTCTTCCCCCGGATACCAGGCCTCGACAATCGCAGCAGCATGTTCTTTTGCCCAGGGCACGGCAAGCGCGCTGCCGTTCATCAGCACCACAACCAGCGGCTTCCCCGTTGCCGCGACAGCCTGCAGCAATTCCACCTGCAGCTGGGGCAAACCGATCTTGGTACGGTCGCCACCGCTGAAGCCCTCCAGGTGCACCGGCATCTCTTCCCCTTCCAGGCTGGGCGACAGGCCTACGAAGGCCACAACCACGTCTGCCTGTTTGGCGGCCTCGACAGCCTGGTTGCGCAGAGGACCTGCTTCGGGTTGCCACTTGAGGTGCACGCCGGCCCCAAACATGGGAGCGGTGTGGGCATATTCCAATCGGATCGCATGCGGTACGGAGTTGCTAAAGTGCGTGCTGAAGGACGCCTTGCCCGTGGATTGCTTGAGATCTCGCCCGGTCTCCAAAACCTGCTTGCCGTCCAGATAGAGCCGGAACCGATCGCTTCCATCGCAAGGGGAGCAATGCTCCGGTGATATCTCAAATACGTAGTCACCCGCGCCCGGCACAGCAATGGAGCCGCTCCACCGAACACTAAAAGCGGTGGCGGGAACGCCCTTCGCCGGCGAGGCAGCCGCCCAATCAAAATCCACTTGCTTGTCGACTCGGGTCAGTACCGGTTGCCCGTGCCACTCGGGGTTGGTGAAGTACTCACCCTTCAGCCCAACTTCGTTGCCGGTGCGCAAGACAGTGCGTGGCACGACCACCGGAAACCCTGCAACGTAGGATGAGCCTTGCGCAAACAGCACCTTACTATCTGCGCGGAAGCGGTGTTCGATGCCATCGAGCGGCAATACCGGATGGGTCGGCTGGCCGTTGTAATTGCCTTCGAGCGACTCGAGCATGGTGGCGTTGGGACCAATCACCGCGATGGTCTTGCCCTTCGCTTGCAACGGCAGTATTCCATCCGCGTTCTTGAGCAGCACGATCGATTCGCGTGCCACCTGGCGAGCCAGCTGCCGGTGGGCTTCTGAATCCACTTCACTCATGGGGATCCGCGCGTAGGCAACGTCCTGGGGCGGATCGAACATTCCCAGGCGGAACCGCGCGGTGAACAGCCTCTTCACCGCCGTGTCAATCTCGCTCTCGCTCACCAGCTTGTCTTTGAGTGCCTGGTTAAGGGCTGCGAACTCCGGACCGCAAGTGGTATCGGTGCCCGCCTTCAACGCAAGCGCCGCGGCATGCTCCTCGTCCGGCGCAAACTTGTGGCCCTTCCAGATATCTGTCACCGCCCAACAATCGGAGGTCACAAATCCCCCAAACTGCCACTCTCCGCGCAACGTTTTCTTAAGCAGCATATCGCTGGCGCATGCCGGTGCTCCATCGATGGCGTTGTAGGCGCACATGGTCGAAGCCGCGTGCGCTTGCACGATAGCGGTGTGAAAGGCGGGTAGGTACGTAGCCTGCAAATCCTGCGGGGAGGGATTCACATCGAATTCGTGACGCAACTGCTCTGGCCCGCTGTGGACCGCAAAGTGCTTGGGCGTGGCCACTACCTTCAGATATTTGGGATCGTCCCCTTGCAATCCGGTGACGAAAGCCAGCCCCATGCGCGAAGTCAGGTATGGATCTTCCCCGTAGGTTTCCTGCCCTCGGCCCCATCGAGGATCGCGAAAGATGTTGATGTTCGGAGACCATATAGTCAGTCCGAAGTAAATGCGATGATTGCCGTGGGCGATGGCATCGGAGTATTTGGCTCGCGCTTCCGTGGAAATGGTATCTCCCACCGAATGCATCAGGCTGGTATCCCAGGTGGCGGCCAGACCAATGGCCTGGGGAAAGACGGTCGCATAGCCGGAGCGTGCCACCCCGTGCAGCCCCTCGTTCCACCACGTATATTCGGGAATGCCCAGCCGAGGGATGGCCGCTGCCGTCATGGTCATCTGCGAGACTTTCTCTTCGGGCGTCAGGCGCCCCACCAGGTCGGAGACGCGCTGCTCAAGGGGGAGCGACGGGTTCTGAAAGGGAAACTCCGCTGCGCCGGCGTGACTACCGAAAAGTCCCAGTAGGACCGTGGCCAGGCTCCATTGTTGAGCGTGTCTTCGCATTCGTAAGCCTCCCCAGGGAACGTCAGAATAGTACCAGTCGAGAGCGAAAGGGCGATGGTCAGCCAGGGTTGCTTAAGCTACCCGCCGGCCCTGGGCGAATACCATGGCCGGCCGAGGATGGCTCCATCCCGGATGACGGCTAGCTCACGTAACTCTGCCCCCGTGCGGGGGCGGTTTGGGCCGGCCAGTGTGAGCAATTGCGAGCAGTTCAATCAGCGCGGATGGTGGGTTGTCTTCTAATGGGGATTTTCTAGTTTCCATGCACCACAGAGAGTATCTCAGAGCAGGGGCAGGGCGAAAAGGTTCCTGGCCGGGGGTAGTGGTTCTTCCTTTTTCGATGTTCTTCCAGTGCCTTGACGGGATGCAGGGTAACTTGGGGGAAGGGTAACTCGGGGACCTGCCCTCGCCTCTCAACGACTCAATGTCGTAAGATAGCTTCCCGATGCGAGCATTTCGACGGGGTACTTCTGTCCCGTCCCTTTATCTCCCCCCATGGGAACGAGGTGAACGTCCCTAGGTTTACTCCTATGGATGTCCACGAAACTTTGTCCACGAAACTTGTGTCCACGAAACTTGTGTCCACGAAACTTGGTTTTTGATGGGGGTTATTCCGTCCGTCCCGCAAATGCCTCGTCCCGCAAATGCCTGTACTGGACAGTGGGTTATTGCCCACATAACCGTAGAGATTCAGTGACTGCGGGTTCTCATAATCAGCCCACGGTACAGCATCAAGGATCGGGGCCGGGTCCTCCCCAGTCAGGGCTCAAGAATCGGCCCATCTCATGTGCTGAGTTCATCATAATTGTGGACGAGTAGATCGGCTAGCCGTATAGTCGGCGGTTGAGCTCGGTCTCGTGTTGCTTTAGAACAACTCGGTCTCGCGCGTAAATCTCATCGATCTTTTCTCTAAATTCCGGGTAGTGCGCTTCAGAAAGTGCCTCCTCGATCGATTTCAGATTGGACTGGAGCAGCCGGGAAGCGGTGTAGAAATCCTGTACAGATCCTCGTCTGACATTTTCTGGGGCGCCGACAACGTCAAGTACTAAGGACAGCTCGTGCCATCGTCCATCGATATCGCTGCGTCGCAGTGAAACGTGTTCCTCTTCGCGGCCCCGTACGAAGCGAAACGTCAAATTGCTTCTCGTTACACAGATGCTTGCGTAGTCAAAGGGCGGAGGAAACTGTAGAGCTGGATCCCGGCCCACGATGGTGGCATCGCTGTCGATAAATAAGAACGAAAATACCTTCTTTACCGTTGTAGCAAGTTTCAACTCCCTCGTCTCTGCTATACGGTTGTCCCTTCGGCCAAACAAAGCGGGATATATGACGCTTGCCAGTGCTCGTATCAGCAGTAGCGGTGGCCGTACGACCATCAAAATGCCGCGTTTGATTAATTCGCTCATTTAAGTCCGCAGCCTAATGTGGAATGAGGACGCGAGGAAGGGTAAAGGGATCAATTCCGCGACTCTGGAGGTAGCGCATCTCCATGTAGAAGCCACCGGTACCCGTTGGTTCCGAATTTAGGTAGAACTGCTGCCCCTAAATATCGAAGACTGTAAAAAGCTTTGGTTCAGGGTCCACCATTGGTCTGCGTTCGAGAAGAATTTGTAAATGCTTTGCGGAGCATTTAGAGCGTTGGCACCGATCTGTTGAGCCGCTTCTAAGTAATTCTCCTCGTAGGTTCCAAGCACGACTCCCGATCCTCCTGTAAGGCCGTAGTACCAGCCGAAACCTCTGGCCGCGAGGTTCGTAGTTCCTGAGTAGGCTGCCGGACCACCTAGAGCGCCTCCGTACATGGCTGTAAACCCGATTGCAGCGTTGGTGACCAGCTGGTTTGCCCCGGTCCAGTAGCCCGAGCCTTGCGCTCCAAACAACTGACCAGCAGCGCTGTTGGGATCAAACGAGTCGCTTGATGACTGATTAGCCGCGCCCCCGCTGGATGATTGCGCGCCACCGTCACTATTGCTCGCGGGCGAAGAGCCGCCGAAAGATAGCGTGTTAGCGCCTCCGCTCGCGATCTGCCCGTTTCCTGGGTCGCCCGGGTCCGTCGTCCACATTCCACCCCCGTTGTTGCAATCATCTTGAGTGCCACCGGAACCTCCTTCGCAGTGATAGAGCCCAGTGGGGTCGGTGAACCTGAGGGGATTATTCACGACATAAGCGTATCTGTTCAGGGTTTGCGGATTGGCGAGGCTGCCACCCAGTGGATCCGGGCTAAGGAATCGGCCCATCTCATGCGCCGGGAACATCGCGCGCGAGCCTGCTTCATAAGGGGTAACTCGGGGACGAGGGGTAACTCGGGGACGGGGGTAACTCGGGGACAGAGAGCGCCGGGATAAACCGGCACATTGTAGGGGATGTAAGAGCCCTACGGAAAAGGAGAAGCGACTCCATTCTGGCCTCGAGTCTTGCCTGTGATCTCGCGAGGGGTCGCAGCGAAGCGTAGACAGAGGGCTGGCGGGCAGGATTATTGAGCTCCGAAAACATGCAACCGGGTGCCGACCCTTTTCTGTCAGTGGGAAGGCAACATCAGCGAGCCGCGTTCGATCGCGAGTGGCCGCTGGGCCCGGCGTAGTCGAAGAGTCCAGGCACGTCAGCAAACAATGTGTACGAGAACCGGGAGGCCTCCAGAGCGTCTGCGCGAGCAGACCGGTCCGGGAAGGTGAAAGATCCATGATCCGGGCATGTACGTTTTGGAGGATTCGGACTGGGCCATAGTACCTATGAAGCTGACGAACAGAGAAGGTAAGACTTCCGCGGAGCCAGCGGAGGGAAGGGCGCAGACCGAGGAGAACGACGCCCAGCCACACACGCATCCGACACAGAGCGGAGCGCGCGTGTCCCAGGGGTTAGGCGGCGTGCGCCAGACGGCGCGGGCCAGGAAGCAGGAGCGGTTTACCGCTTTGCTGCACCATCTCACGATCGACTTACTGCGGGAGAGCTACTACGCCTTACAGCGGAGCGCAGCGCCTGGAGTAGACGGAGTAAGTTGGCAGCAGTATGAACAAGACCTGGAGGCTCGGCTTGCCGAGCTCCATGGCCGAGTGCACCGTGGAGCGTATCGGGCGCAAGCCTCGCGAAGAGTATACATACCGAAAGCTGATGGCCGGCAACGGCCGTTGGGCATCGCTTCGCTGGAAGACAAGATTGTCCAGCAAGCGGTGGTGACCATCCTCAACCAGATATACGAGGTGGACTTTCGGGGCTTTTCGTATGGATTCCGTCCGGGACGCAGCCCTCATCAGGCGCTGGACGCGCTGAACGTGGGCATCGAACGGAAGCGAGTGAACTGGATACTCGATGCGGACATTCGTGGTTTCTTCGATCATTTGAGCCACGAGTGGATGATGAAGTTCGTCGAGCATCGAGTAGCCGACACACGCATTCTTCGGCTTATTCGTAAGTGGCTGAAGGCTGGTGTGTCGGAGGAAGGTAAGTGGTCAGAGACGACGGCAGGCACGCCGCAGGGAGCGGTGATTTCACCGCTTTTGGCGAACGTGTATCTACACTATGTATTCGACCTATGGGTTGAGGCATGGCGCCGGAAGGCGGCGAGCGGAGAGATGGTAGTTGTTCGCTACGCTGACGATCTGGTGGTCGGCTTTGAGCGGCGCGAAGACGCCGAGCGATTTCTGAGAGAGTTTCGGAAACGGCTGGCAAGCTTCGCGTTGGAACTCCATCCGGAGAAGACGCGACTGATCGAGTTTGGTCGGTTCGCGCAGGGTAATCGGCAACAGCGTGGGGAGGGAAAACCAGAGACCTTCACGTTTCTTGGCTTCACGCACTACTGTGCGATGACACCCAATGGCCATTTCGTTACACGGCGTAAGACCATACCTCAGCGGATGCGCTCCACGCTTCACGCCATTAAGGCGAAGCTGCGGCAGCGGATGCATGAGCCGGTCAACGCGGTGGGCGCATGGCTGAAGCGTGTAGTCAACGGCTATTACCGATATCACGCGGTACCTGAAAACCAGCGGGCGTTATATCGATTCCGCGACCGGTTGTGCGATCTGTGGCGGTCGATGCTTGGCCGTCGTAGTCAGCGCAGCCGACCGAGTTGGAAACGCATACGTCCGACCTTCGAACGATGGATACCTCGTCCTCGCATCCTGCATCCTTTTCCCAGCGTGCGTTTCGACGCCACTCATCCGAGGTAGGAGCCGTGTGCGGTAGTTCCGCTCGCACGGATCTGTACGGGGGGCAGCTAGCGATAGCTGTCCCTACCGTGACCGGGAAGTTTACTTGACATTGCGGCGGCGACTAACCGCTGTATTCGGAATGCCATCATAGGCCGAAATGAAGGTCCGCCTGTCTTGTATCTTGCTGAGGCTTCGCTGGACGTCCGCCCTTTTGAGGAACCAAGCGCCGCTCCATCGTGTCTTCCAATGCGTGGACGAACTCCTTGGTACCCAAGGGGCGGCCTGTATGTGTGCACTGGCGGATGGAGGCCAACTCTGTTTCCGTCTCGCCTGCTGCGAGATACTTGCCCCAGCTAGTGTTCGTCCAATGAGTCTGCCATAGCTCCGTGCTTAGGGATGTATCCGCTTGGGCGACTCCACAATGAGCAGCTGCACTCGACCATTCCCAGGACGTTGCCTCGGTTACCAGTTTCGCTCGCACCGGATTCAGTTCGGTGTAACGCAACGCTTCCCACAAGTGCGGCTGATCCAGGGGACACGAGTAGTATCGGCCCTGCCAGGCATCACCACTCGAGTTGTGGACCACGTTCCAATAAGACGCATAACGGCCGTGCGTATGCTTCATGGAAACTGCCAGCCCTCCCACGTCGCCGGGAATCACAACCAAATGAACGTGATTGGACATTAGACAATAGCCGACCAGCAACACCTCGTGCAACCTAAGGTTCTCTTGCAATAACTCCAAATAAATCCGGCGGTCCGCATCGCTATCAAGAAGGAAACGACGACCATTGCCCCGTTGGGTGACGTGGTGCGCTACTCCAACGGCTATGACTCGGGCCAGTCGTCCCACAGCTCCAACTCTAGCAAGAAAGTGTTAGATGAAGTACTTTTTAGGTAAGCCTTCGTCATCCTCCAATCATCATTTCATAAGGTAAACTTTCCGTCCGTCCCCGCGTTTCGTCCGAGGTAACCGGTTTGGTAGTCTCGATGGTCGGCATCGAACTCGTCGGGCTGGGCTGTCCACGGTTCCTGGGATATGCGGGTGGGCAAATAGACAAACGCGCGACTATCATCGCCTGTCTTACGCTCGCCACCATGATCGGACCTACCGTTTGGGGCAAAGGCAGGCTACGTCTGTATCCAATACTGCTGGGTCTGGCGACCGGCTATACGGCGTCGGCAGCGCTGGGGGTTCTATCGTCCAACGAGGCACGCATTGCGTTCGCCGCGCCCCTGCTCTCGCTGCCTGCGCGGGTGGACGGGGGCGGGTTTGCTTTCAGCTTTTCCCTCTTGCTCCCATTTCTAATTGCCGGTCTTTGTTCAACGCTGAAGAGTACGGGCGACCTCACGCTCTGCCAAAAGACCAATGACGCGAATTGGAAGCGCACCAACATGAAGTCCGTCTCCGGCGGCATTCTGGCCGGCGCAATTTGCACCACCCTCTCCGGTTTGGGCGGAGGGGTTGGGCAGTCCACGTTTTCCAGCAACGTAGGGCTGACGATGGCAACCGGAGCAACCAGCCGGGTCATCGCGTTACCAACCGGATTATTCGTCATTGCGCTCGCATTTTGCCCCAGGCTAGCCGCAGCTTTCTCGATCATGCCGGTTCCGGTAATGGGCGCGGTGCTGGTATATGTTGCGTGCTTCATGATTGTGGGCGGCCTTCAGGTCATCACTTCGCGCATGCTGGACATACGCCGTACCTTTGCGGTGGGCATTGCGTTGATTTTTGGGTTGAGTGTGGAGATGGTGCCGGGACTCTTTAGCCACGTGCCGAGTGCCCTCGCCCCGGTATTCTCGTCTGCATTGTCGCTGACTACGGTTCTGGTGGTTGGATTGAATCTCTTGTTCCGCATCGGCGTGGCCAAATACAGAAGGGCTGAATTGATTCCCGATGGCCGAGGCAACCTTTATGAGATTACGCAACTGCTACTGCAACAAGGCGCGGCGTGGGGTATGCGAACAGAAGTAGTGATGCACGCGACCGATGCCATTCACGAGTTCATGATTGCCCTCCAGCAACGGCACACGACAACTCCCGTTCGCTTAGAGCTTTGTTTTGACGAGTTCAACCTGGAGGCGGACTTCCACTATGAGGGTGAGCCGATCGAGCTGCCCAATGCGCCACCAAGGATGGAAGTGTTTGGCAGTAGCCCCGGATCAGCAGCAGGAATCATCGCGTCGTATTTGGTATGTCAGTTCGCGGACCGAGTTAGTATCCGCTCCGCAGACGGCCATTGTCACGTACATCTGCACTTTGATCACTGAGCACCTGATGCTGGTTGGCTCGCACTACCGCATTTTCAAGGATGATGCAGTTCGCCCCTATACGAATCTTGCCCCCACCCTCCGCGATGACGCGTGTCCCGCTTTCGTTCCTCGGGGGTTTTCGGGGACGTTCACCACGTTTCCCTAATCATGGCGGTTGCTATCCGGGCCTCCACTGAGCGGGTTCAAATGCAATAGCGCCAAAAACCCAAAAAACTGATCGAGTGAGAGTTGAACCTAGGCGGATTGGATACCGACGGTACGCGGAACCGCAAGGAAACGTGGTGAACGTCCCCAGGTTTCCCCGAGGTTTCCCCGGTTTCCCCCTGCAACCGATCTACGATTTGCGACTGGCGCAGGATCGCAATGGCCTCGCCATAAAAGCGCTGCCAACCCTAAGACACGACCGCAAATACGCATCGGCTGGTCGGGAGCAATCTTCTCCGTGAAGAGCAGCAGTTCTTGCGGGGCTCTCGATGCCCCTGCGTGGCCTTAACGGATTGGAAGGTTCGTGGACAGGGGAGACGGCCTGGACGACGAACAGTACCCCATGAGTGAGGCACACGACACCGGAGAGGAGCCGGTCTTGACGGGGGTACGTTTCGTCTGTCCCTCATCGTCCCTCATCGTCAAGCAAGTTTCCCTGTAGGTGCATCGCTAGCGACAAGCTGAAACAGCAGTCGGCTTAAACTGCCGCCGTTAATGACCGCAGGACCATTGTCAGTCATAAGGGTCATGTCCGTCTGTCACCGATCTGGGAACCCTGTCATCTGCCGAGGCGGGCAGAACCAGCATTGGCATTGAACCGCGAATCGTTAAGTCTTGCGCAAAAGCGATTCCGCTAAGCCCACAATACGGTCACGAAATGGGCTTTTCTTATCCCGCCGAATCTTGTTGACGAGACGTTCATCGGCAGTGACAAATCGGCAACCGTTCTCAACCGCCAAAGCCAGGTAGAGGCAATCGTAAGCCGGATGGTTCAACTCAATCGCCAGCCGTGTTGCGGACTCCAGGAGCGCCCGAGACGGGACCAACTCAATCTCCGCGCTCTGAAGCAGGCGAGCCGCGATAAGCGCCTCCTCGTTGCTGAGTTCCTTCCTCTGGACCTTCTTCCACAGGATGTTGGCGCATTCAGCGACAATCAGGTCGGGAGCCATCAGCCTCGCCTTCTGTCGCAATGCCAGCGCCAAGTCCGTGCCGTCCTCCTCGACTACCCATTTGATGGCGATACTGGCGTCGATGACCAGGGTGTTCAACGCTCCGTTCGCCCTTCGCGCTGAAGAACCTCAGACGGTGTTTGACGTCGCCCTCTGGTCAGCTTACGAAGATCGGCTGCCAGCCGATCAAACGATGGTTCAACCTCGGTCGCCAGAGACTGACGAAGGATCTCGCGATGCTCGGCTTCCGTGGAGCGCCCATGGCGTGCAGCCCGGCGCTTCAGACGGGCAACGAGATCGTCATCAAGATTGCGCACATGCAGATTTCCGGCCATCTGTCCTCCATGAGATCACTGATATCAATGATCTCATAAGATCGGGGCGCGGTCAACGGCGGCTGAGGTCAGTCCTCGAGAACCGCTGTCGGTGCGAGGTAATCCGGGGACGACCACCTTTCGGACGCAATGTCCGTTCCTGAAAAGGTCCTGGCACGGTTGATCGTTTAGCCCACAGGAGATTCAGATGAGTTTGATCCATAAGTCAGCAGTAACGACATCGCGAGTGCTGCTATTCGCACTCCAAACGCGACGATTTGAAAATAGGAAGTTTTTGTCGAGAGACGGAACTGACACTTTGAAAAAACAGAAGGGCATCGAGGTTCCGCGAAACTTTGTCCACGAAACTTGCGGCCCCCAGACGCGAAAACATCTCTGCTCTCCGCAGCGCGAGCTGCTCACTCGTTAGGTGTTTCTGCGTATGCGTAAGCACGTTTGTGCCATGGCTACGCCTGTTCATTTGCGGACTCTCTGTGCGAAATCGGACAAATGTTTTGATAAAACCACGGGCCGGAACAAAACATTCAACTAAACCGTACTTCTCGAAAGCGGCGGACGTGGCTGTGAAATTGCTGCTGTGAAATTGCTATAGTTGGGGATCCAAGATCGGGTCCAGATCCAAGATCGGTGACGATCCAAGATCCAAGATCGGTGACAGTCCAGTCTGTCACGGGATTTTCAATGTTGATGCAAACCTGAATCGGAGCTTCGCTCCAGTTTGTCGGGACCCTCTGCCCGTCAGCCCAATCCAGTCGACCAGAAACAGCGAACAAAAACCAACTATCGCAATGAAGACGAGATTTCTTTTGTGCGAAGCGTTCATTGCTGCATCCCTCAATAGGCACCCACAGCGGGGCAGGTCAACGAAGCAGCAGAACCCCAAAGTACTCCGGCCGCTCCGCCAACTGCACCGTCAATCACACCTCCGCCAACTGCACCAATGACACCGCCAACCGGCGTGCCGACTATCGTTCCGGTTATTCCACCGTAAGCGTCAGAGCAACGCAGGAGAGGTGTGACCGGTCTGAGCTGTTTGCCATGCAGAAGGAGTAAGTTGGTCGAGTTGATTTTCGTCCAATGAGTTCGCCATCGCTCCAGGCTTAGGAATGTATCTGCTTGGGCCGCTCCACAATGAGCGGCTGCACTCGACCAGGCCCAGGACGGGTCGTTCACCCCTTAGTTAGGTTTTGAATTCGGGTTCGGAAGCCACCGTTTGATTAGCCAGACTTCGACGCCAATCGCGACGATGGCGATCGTAAGGCTGACCCACGAAGTAGCGGGACTCAACATGGTGTTTATGCAAAATGCGATTAAAACGAGGATAGCGATCGCTTCCCATAGTAGAGCGCCAACCAAGTTTCCTTTTGCGAAGTATTGGTTTCCTGCATAGAACCAACCGGCCGATGCAGCTAAGGCAAGCAGGACTAGATGAGCCTTGAAGAAGCTTGTAATTGCATGCCAGTCAAGTAGGCGAGCCGCTTGCATAGTGTGACCTCTATAGTCTTCTGCCGACGAGAGCACTCGTCGAGTTCTAGAACACGGTTGGTGCAAGTTCGACTGTTGGCGCGTTGCTAGCACACGCGGAATGGACTTGAGCGTCTACAACAGTGGACGCCCCTATAGCTATCGGAGCCGCAACAGCGCCAACCGATTCCGAAAGGCTTATACCAGCAGCAGTCGGAGACATAATCGTCGTTGCACCTCCTGAAGTGATGGACAAGAACTCCGTGCTCCCTATCGCTTGTGCGCCCTTGCCGAGCAAATTCACCGCTTGGACTTTGAGGTATGGGAGAGCTGTCCACTCTGCCCATGTCTTTACCGAGTTGAGATTAGTGGCGAGATTGTAAAGGCTGAGGAACTGTGTCGCCTTGCCAGCTGCCGAGTTGTTGTACTGGCTAAGGCACTCCGCTTCCTGCGTCGCGTTACTTGGGGCATTGCTCAATCTTGCGATATATGGCCGACCGGTCGGCTGTATTGCGTAGGGGTAACCGGTTGGGCAGTTGAGGCCGCTATTTGCGCAATCCGCTGTAATGCAGCCTTGGGTTCCCCAGGAGACTCAGCCTGGAGGAGGAGTATTCGGAGGGGGCAGCGGACTAATGATGGGAGGTGGCGTGGGATTGAGAGTGAATAGTCCCAGCGGATCGATCAAGCTGCTCGGATTATTCAAGGCATACGTGTAGCGATTGAAGCTCTGCGGGTTCGTGAAGTCGTAGCTTCCTGAATAGAGATCTGGACTTTGCCACCGGCCCAGGTTGGTCGAGTATTGACGGAACTGAGCGTGTTCGGTGTTGTCTTCCAGATCGCGATCCATCAGGGCAAAGTCATGCTGGTCGCCATTGTCACCGCTGGGCGTGTGGCCGTCTGCCCAGGGCAGCGAATCGATAGACATGGCCACCGCGCCATTGTAGGTGGTGCGCACCCGCTCCGTACCCAGCCAGTTCTGATGCTCAAACTGGGTCTGGCCGCCACCGCGATTGGCCAGCGGCCCCGAGTCCGTGTAGACATTGGACTCGATCACAGCATGATTGGAAGCCGCCCAGGTTGAGACGCGCCGCCCGAAGGTATCCCAGACGAACTCGAAGGTCCCCCGGGTAGGCGCGATCCGTATCCGCTGGTTCAAGCTGTCGTAGTAGTAAGTTGCCGTTTGACCACTGTCGACAGAGATCAGGTTACCGTCGGCGTCGTAGGAATAACCGTGGAGCGTGTCGTTGCCTATATTGCCCACCACATCGTTGCTAAATCCAGACGAACTGATGATGTTGTTTCCCTGATTGAAGCTGATGCTGAGAGCAGGACCGCCTTGTGGCGCGTTCTGCGCCCACCGGTTGCCGTAACGGTCGTAGGTATAAGTGAAGTTTTGCACCGTGCCCTGGGTTACGGTTCGTGCCGTTAAACGATTGAACTCATCGTACCCGAAACTGTTGCACACATTCACGACAATATCGCACGTTTGCTTTACCTGCGTCCCCACTGTCAAAACCGTGTAGCCGTAGGCTTGCAGAGTTCCTCCCGTGCAGGTGGGTTGAGACGACCCTGCGCAGACCCAGCCGCCACTGTTCCTGCCTAAAGAATCATAGCTGTTGACCGCCGTCAAGCCATTCCCCAGATTGTAAGTGGTTGGCCCAAATGGCCCATTCTGCACCGAACCTGGGACGATGAGATTGGCAGGGTCGGTGGCATCCGAAAACGAATCGGTAACCCCGGTGATTTCCCCGGCGATGGAGCGGGAGTAGGTGTAGGTGTCGCCGTTTCCGTCGCCCTCGCTGGTCAGCATGCCAGCCGTGTTGTACGTGTAAGCCACTCCCCGGTCGTAGGCTGCGTTGCCGCATCCCGACGGCAGGCAAGAATATTGCAGGGTGACGCGGCCCATTGCGTCGTAACCGTAGATCGACCCGGCACCTCCGGCACTCGTGGTGCGATAGTGCGACGACAATCGGCCCTTCAGATTGGTTTGCTGGCCGGCCTCGGTCCAGGTGGACGGCGCATCGTAAGCAAAGTTCTTTGTGGGCGTGCCATCGGTGTAGGTGACGGTGACTACCCGCCCGAGGGAGTCATATTGGGTTGTGGTGGTGGTGAGGTTCGCGGGGTTGCCCAGATTGGCCCCTGTAATTGCCGAGGCCAGCCCCTGAGCCACCGTCTGCGGTGTGCTTAACTGCCCGTAGTTCGTGGTCAGGCTCGTATTGTTCCGTCAAGAAAGGCCGTGGCTCAATGCGGTCTGTTTGATCATTAGGGTACTTCTCGACGAAAAGTACCCCGGATAGAACGCGTGGCAATCCTCGAGTAGCCGCCGCCAGGCATCGCATGTGAGTTCGCCTTGTCGAGCTTCCAGACGCCGTCGTCTCTTTCTTATGTGCCGCGGAATAAGGGTCGTTTCCGGTCTGCCCTGATTTTCTTCTTTGTCCTGATTTTCCCCGCAGGGAGTGGGGACCGGACGGCACGTCATCTTCTGCACTGAAGTGGTAACAACGTCGACGATTACTTCCTGGCGCGATGATGAGCTAACAGAGCGCCCCATGGTTACCAAATTTATTCCTTCTCACTCTGGACACAGCCCAAAAATCGGGCTACTTTGGAAGCAAGAATTCCACACGTCAGCGCGGTCTTCGCGACTGCCCTGCTTGGCCTTGCATCGGTGCGCTTCCCTGCAACGGCCGCCAACCACCGGCAACTCGTCGGCGGGACGAGTTGGGTGTAACAAACAGTAATGTGACAGCAGAAGTGACGGATCAAACCTGTCCGCATTCCTGGGCCCGCGAGGGCGCGCCTGCGGAGAGCAAGAATCACTGTGTCCAAACAGGGTGCGCCCAGTGCGTCCTCTTGATTGAGCAGTTTTGACAACTTGGAAAACACCAAAGCGGAGCTTCTGTATATCAGGAACTCCGATGCCGGGTAGGTCCGGGCTTCCTCGCCGCAGCGAGCTTCAGTCCGGACCATCCATCCCCCAGAGCCCCCGGCCCCGCGGCACGCTTCTCTTTCCATCCCGCAGGACTTATCGTGCTTGCAGTGCTTTTAGCGCACCTAAGTATGGCAAACCATCCCCCTGCGACGCCGTCTCCGTGGAATGAGCGCGCATACGCGCCGTTGCCACCACCCCAGGCAAGATGATCAATTAATTATTTGAGCATCTTGATCACCTTGATCATCTTGATCATCTTCGTGAAACAAAGGACTTATTTGGCACGACCACCCCGCTGAGCCGCCAAACCCCAAAAAAAGACCCAAAAATATCAAATTTTACAAATGGTTGAATACGCGGTCCCGGGACAAGATAAGGCGACTTAATCCCTGCGTCTCTTCAAAAAAGAAACCACCCCACCCATTGCGCTCTTTACGGAGAGAGACTCCACCCCATGACTTAGTTCGCTTACTTCGCTTTCTTCGCACATTTCTACAGGACCAAAACACGCGAGGAGAATACCCGGGGACGGAGAAACCGGAGATAAGGCTTCAAGTTGGTTGTGCCGTCCCCTAAAGGGGACTTGATTTCCGTTGCTTCCTTTCCCGGCACTCCCGTGCCGGGCTCTGGATTCTTCCGTCCCTTTCTGGACTGGTTTGCGAAAAAGATTTGTGGTCGGACGGGACTGGAAGTTTGCTGGAAGCGCTAAAGAAACGACCCACCCCGTAAGTCTAACGCTCGGTGATCGAGAGTCTATGTCCCCCCGCCGCCGAGACCACGCGAAAAGGATTAACTTTCCTTAATACATCCCGCAGTGAAAGTTCCTCCAAAACAGCCCATCCATCCCTCATTCGCTGCGCAGTATTCGGGAATCCCCAGCCGAGGGATGGCCGCCGCCATCATGGTCATCTGGGAGACTTTCTCTTCGGGCGTCAGGCGCCCCACCAGGTCGGAGACGCGCTGTTCAATGGGAGGATCCTGAAAGGGAAACTCTGCTGCGCCGGCTTGGCATCCTAAAAGCCCAAGCAGCACCGTGGCCAGCCCCCATTGTTGAGCGTGTCCTCGCATCGTAAGCCTCCCCGGGGAACGTCAGAATAGTACCAGTCGAGAGCGAAAGCGCGACGGTCGGCCAGGGTTGCTAAGCTACCCGGCGGCCCTGGGCGAATACCATGGCCGGCCGCTGGGTGCCCAGGAAATAAGGGATTTCCCGGTAGTCACTGGCTTCATGAACCACAAAGTCGGCGGACTTGCCGGCTTCGAGCGAACCCACTTCCTCACTGAGGCCAAGGCTCCAGGCAGCGTTGATGGTCGAGGCGGTTATCGTTTCCGCCGGAACCATCTTCATCTGCGTACAGGCCAGCGACAACACTACGGGCATGGATGCAATGGGGGAGGAGCCGGGATTAAAGTCTGTGGCCAATACCACGGCGAGCCCGGCATCGATCATGGCACGTGCCGGTGGGTAGTGCTTCGAGCCGATGGAGTAGACCGAGCCGGGCAACAGAACGGGTTGCACCCTGGCCGCGGCCAGGGCGGCGATGGAGGCTGTATCCGTGTGTTCCAAATGATCGGCGGTGCGAGCGCCCAGAGCCGCTGCCAACATAGCGCCGCCGGAGCAGCTGAATTGGTCAGCGTGGATGCGGAGCCCCAGTCCCAGCCGCCGCGCCGCTTCAAGAATACGTTCCGCGGATCGCAGATCGAAGATGTGCGGCTCGCAGAACACGTCGCAGAAGAGGGCTAGTTTCTCCACCACAACCAGGGGCAGCATCTCCTCGATCACCAGGTCGACATACTCGTTGGTACGGCCTGTGAACTCATCCGGCACCTCATGCGCGCCGAGAAAAGTCGGCACGCAGCGTAACGGCGTCGTTTGTTCGGTCTGGCGCACAACCCGCAGGATCTTCATCTCCGCTTCTCCGGTCAGCCCGTAGCCGGATTTGGCTTCAACCGTGGTTGTACCGCCACGCAAAAACCAGGCAGCGTGCTTTTGGGCGACGGCCAGCAAAGCGCTTTCCGTCGCGTCGCGGGTGCGCAGCACCGTAGAACGAATCCCTCCACCCTGTTTGGCTATTTCCTGATACGTGACGCCGGCGCAACGCATCTCAAACTCATCTGCGCGATTGCCGGCAAACACCAGGTGGGTGTGTGCATCCACGAATCCGGGCGTCACCACTCGCCCCTCTGCGTCAATGATCTGGGCGTTCTTGGGCAGGCGGGATTCGATCTCATTGCGCGACCCAACAGCCTCGATTTTGCCTCCACGGGTGAGTATGGCTCCGTCCTGGATTATGGCTAGTTCGCGTAGTTCGGCCCCCGAACGTGGGTGGTTTGGGCCAGCCAACGTGAGCAATTGTGAGCAGTTCACGAGGGCGGACGGCGGGTTGCTTTCTAATGGCGGCTCTTTAGTTGCCATGCAACAAAGAGAGTACCCTAGAGCAGGCATATCGGTAAAAATCTGCCTTCCCGGTGGTCTGGCTCCTCCTTTTTCTACATTCTTCTAGTGTCTTGACTGGATGGTAATCCTCTGTAAGCAGGCTTAAAGTCGACCCATATTTGATATGGGTTCGCGACTATTGGAGCTGGCTCGCCCCCTTGGCCTGTTGCGCGACTCCGTTCCACGGCACGTTCGTTGCTAGCCCCCCTGCTGGTGCGAACGAGGGATGGATCCCTCAAATGAGCGAACTCGGCAAATCCTCCCTCGAGAAGTCGATCCGAAACGGTAAAGCTTCAAATTCTGCAAATGCGCAGCCGTTTCCATTTCCTGCCCCCTCGAGGAGAGTTTCCGTCGGGCCCGCTTTTATGAGTGGCAATGCCAAGAAGAGACCATGAAAATAGCGATCGTCAGCCAGCCGTTGGATACCGTCATGCCGCCGTATCAAAATTCTGTCGGCGCGTGTACCTACGGGGTAGCCTTGCCTCTCTCTGAGTCGGCGGAAGTGCTCATCTACGCCCTTCAGGATGACCGCGAGGGCTCGGCAGCTCTTCCCGCGGAACGCAATATCAACTTCCGTTTCTTTGCCGCGACCCGCTTAGACCGGTTCCTCTTCAGCATTCAGAAAAAGGCCGCCAAGTTATTTCATCGCTCGTCGCCAATCTCTACCTCGAAGTGGCTGTTCCCAAGCTACGGCCGTATGGTCGCGCGTGATCTGAAGAAGCAGAGGTGTGACGTCATTCATCTGCAACACTGCTCGCAGTATGCTCCGATCATCCGCGCTGCCAATCCTGACGCAAGGATTGTTCTCCATCTCCACGCAGAGTGGTTCTCGCAGAGCGATCGTACCGTGCTCACAAATCGCCTCGCGTCGGTCGATCTTATTACTACAGTCGGCAACTATATTACGAAGAAGACCAAGCGAGATTTCCCCGTCATCTCCGACCGCTGTGAGACCGTTTATAACGGAATCGACAGTCAGGAATTCGCGCGAGAGATGGATTATGAAGCCGGCAGAAGACGCCCGGTCAAGCGCATTCTCTACTCGGGCGCAGTCTCTCCACACAAAGGGCTGCATGTGTTACTCCGCGCTTTTGTAATTGTGGCTCGCAATTACCCCGGCGTGCTTCTGGAAATAGTCGGTCCCGTGGGCAACTATCCCATCGAAGAGAACTTCGATCTAAAGGACAAGGCAGCGATCGAGAGTCTTAGACCCTTTTACGCCACCAGCCTCTGGTCCATCCTGAAATCAAGATTGTTCTCCTCCGTACCAAGGGAGGGAAATTACCTGTCTTATCTGAAGACGAATCTTCCCCCCGATGTTGCCGAGAAGGTCTCATTCCTGGGCTTGGTCCCTCGAGAAGAATTAGTGGACCGGTATTATTCGGCCGACGTCTTTGCATTCGCGCCCATCTGGAACGAGGGTTTTGGGCTTCCGCCGGTGGAAGCCATGGCTGCGGGTCTGCCGGTAGTCGCCAGTCGTTCCGGCGCGGTTACAGAAACCGTGGTCGAAGGGCAAACCGGCTTTCTCGTAGAAAAGAACAATGCCGATGAACTGGCGAACGCGCTCCTGGTTTTGCTAAGAGATGATTCCCTCAGAGAAGCCATGGGCCGTGCCGGCAGGCGCCGGGCTTTCCAGCACTTTACCTGGTTTCAGGTTGCAAAGCAGATGCATGCCCGATACGACGAGATGCTGTCGGCTTGAGCTTCTTCAAACCGCTGAGTGTTGAACCGGTGTCAATCTTTTCGCCACTCGCCCGGACGCCATTGCGGCGCCTGTATCGGCCACTTTAGCCTTTCCTCTCCGTCCGGGAGCACGGTGGTTAGTACCCAGTCGATGCGATCGGTTGCGTCTTTCAGCACCGACTGCAGCGACTGATCGCGCCGGACTGACGTCGTATACACGATCGCGGTCAACGCATTGCGGATATGGTGATTCACCTCTGCCGCAATTGCCATCCTCCGTGCCAGGATCATGCGCCGTCGTTTCTCATAAATCATGAGCAGATACGAAAATACGAAAGCGACGACACAGGTATATAGATCGGACACGTAGATCCTGCTCGCATGATGCACCAGGCGGTCGAGCCCTACGCCGCAAACGCCAATGAGCAATCCCAAAAGCAACGCCGAAATAATAATGCGTACATCGAGAAAAGTGCTCGATCTGAACCACTCGCCCCTATCCCCGAACGAAGATCTGAAGGCTTTTCCGGAGGCTTGCCCGGGTGGCTCTAAGCAATGGATGCTGTCCGTCAATTTAGTTAACATCAACAACCCCTCGGTGATCCTCAGCAGGACCACTCGGATCTCAAATGAAGGACGCCGGGATGCTTAGAACTGCTCAAGCATGCGCGTCTTCGTCTCGCGCTGAACCCGTTCCGACGGAGACCGGAAGACATATTCGCTGTATGAACCCCGGTAGCCACGCAATCCAGCGATGGGGGTGAGAATGGGAAAGAGCACTCTCTGCAGGAGACGGGGAGGACTCAGGAATTGGATAACATCATCGAATTCAGTCGCGATCGCGGCCAACTGCAGAAGATTCGGCATGCCCATTGGATCCGTCTTGCCATCCTGGGCGAGGCCGATCATATTTCGTATGAATGCTTCGAAGCGTTTGGCCGGCCTGATGTCAAGCTTCAACTTCGCGGCGACGATTCCGGCGTTCCAGAACCGGTGGGGCACGCCGGGGGCAATCTCGATCATCCTGCCCGGCTCAGCAATCGAAATTTTATCGCGGAGGACGATGCCAACGCGGCCGCTTACCACTGTCAGCCGTTCATGAATCGACGGATGCGAGTGCAGTGCGGAACCGAAGCCCGCACCCCGCAGTTCCACTTCCGCTACCAGCCGCTCGCCCCTCGTTTCACGAGTGCCAAGAAGGATGGTCGCTCGTTCGCCGGTGACCGGGTTGTCAAATACATCGCCTTGTCTGAACATAACCATCCCAGGGGCACCTGAGCGTGCCCTGTTGTTTGACTCGTGCCCAGGTGGGTTTTCCGGTGACTACCAGTTAGATGGACACTATTTCACGCGAAAGAACCAAGGTCAGCTAACCAGCCTTTTTCGCACGGCGTAGAGAACGATCTCGGCTGTATTGTGCACGTTCAGCTTTTGCATCAGGTTCGTCCGGTGGCTCTCGACTGTATACGGACTCACGTCCAACAGTGTCGCCACTTCTTTGTTGGTTCTTCCTTCGGCGAGCAGTTGAAGCACTTCCTTTTCCCGGGTAGTGAGAAGGTCAAAAGTATCCGAGAGGCCCTGTTGCTTAAGGACCCGCATATAGTCCTCAAGCAGCACTTCGTTGATAGCCCGGCTAAAGAAAGGTTTTCCGTGAGCAACCGACCTTATCGCCAACAGAAGGTCCTCTTCCGCTGACTCCTTCAACAGATAACCTTTTACGCCCACGTGGAGTGCCCTCAATACGTAGCTCTCATCTGCATGCATCGTGAGCAAAATAACGCCCATCTGCGCATTCACCTTCAAGATCTGTTCGGCTGCCTCGATGCCGTTCAAGATCGGCATGGCAACATCCAGGACGACGACCTGTGGTAAAAGGGTGGCGGCCATCGTCACCGCCTCGCGCCCATTGGCCGCTTCTCCTACAACGACGAGTTCAGGATATTGCTCCAACAGCAGCCGCAGGCCCTTGCGCACCACCCCGTGGTCGTCGGCAATGAGCACCTTGACTATCATGTTGTTTGTCGCCTTCTGGAATCCATCGCTTCTTCGGAATATCGGCTCGTCTTGGACGGTGTAGTGCAAGGTTGATCATCGGCCCCCTCTCGTTGGAGAAGCAAGTTCTGCTCTAACTCGAACGATAGGGGAAAGCGGGTCGGAAACGAATCCCGTGGAGACACCATTGACAATCCTAAATGACAGGAGAAAATAGCGGACCTGTGACGATCGGGTCATCCCGCGGCGCCGGGATCGAGCGCGGCCGGCAATTCCAGGCTGATCAATGTTCCGGAACCGGGCCCTGACGATACGGACATACGCCCCTGTAAGGCGCGCACGCGCTCAGTCATGCCTAGCAATCCCAGACCATGGGTCCTGAGCAGGGCATCGAATCCCTTCCCGTCATCGTGCACAGACGCGAGTACTCGAGTTTCGTCCTGCTTTACGATGACGGTGACGCGGCTAGCGTCGGCATGCTTCCCGCAATTGGTCATGGCCTCCTGAATGGCACGGTACAAACACAGTCTCAGGGCCTCAGGCAGATTGTCCAGCTTGCCTTCAATGTTCAAGGAAACGGGGATACCGCATCTACGGGAGAATTCTTTTGCCTGCCAGTGCAACGCTGGCTCCAGGCCCAGATCGTCGAGCATGGACGGCCGCACCAGTAGAGCAAGGTTCCTCACCGAGCGAAGGGCTTCTTCTGCCAGCCGCTTTACGCTTTCGAGCCGCTGTCGAAATTCTTCATCCGGGTTGTAATGCGACAGCGTTCCCAACTCCATTCGCAACCCGGTCAATATCTGGCCCACTTCATCGTGAAGCTCTCGAGAAATCGTTTTTCTCTCCTCCTCCTGTACGCGCACCAGTTGGTTAGATAGTCGCCGGAGTTCTTGTTCCGCCTTCTCAGCGCGCTTCCTCTCTGTCTCCGAGACTTTATCCAGCCGAAACATGAACGCCGTGCTGAAGATTGCGATCGCACACTCCAGCAGGAGAAGCATGAACGTCGCGGCAATTGCGAATTCTCGCAGCTTCGTCTGCTGCTCTTCACTCTCTTGTTCCTGACGGGCGAGGCTCGCCTGATTGAGCGCATCAATGCGCCCGGCCAGGTCGAGTACCCTTTCCGGCTGGTTCTTCAGCTCAGTGAAGAGTTTCTGTTGACCATGCTGCATTCGCGATGTGCTGAGACTTTGCTGGATTGAGCTCCAATATTGATCGAGCCCTTGCTGCAGCGCAAGTATCTGCGGCCTTTGTTTTGCCCCGATCAGGTCAATCAGGGTGGCACAATCATTTTTCGTGTTTAGCTGCAGCTCGGTGATTCGGGCGGTCTCTTCACCCTTGGGTTCGGTGAAGGCACTCTGTTCTATGAGAGCGCCCTTGTTAATGTTGGCCTGTATGTCCGAAATTGCGTCATCTGCCTTCTTGTAAACCTGATGCGCAGTCCGGGTACGCTCATAGATCCCGGAAGCCTTGTGTGAGACAAGCCAGGCAAACAGTATCGAGAGCAAAATCAGTGCGCCAAAGGATAAGGCGACCGCAGGCCAGAGTCGTGCGCGCATATGTCAACTTTACTGGACAGGCGCAGAGCGCAGGTGGTGTTGCCTAGGAAAAAAGTAGTTGGTTACTGACGGAGAATGCGATGGCGGGGCGGGCAATGGAGCAAACAATTGGCGACCGCCCAAAGAAATAACGGCGATTCTCCCCGATATACCGCATCGATACCCCTCCCACGAAGAATCGATGTGGCCTTCCGTGGAGAATCGCCGCTTGATGTGTAGCCTACTGGTCCCGCCGGAGGACCTACGCGTCCGCCGCCAAGCAGACAAGCACATCAACGTCAGAGTCGGTTGGAAGCAGTATTCGCTGTCCCATTTCAGGATGAATTCCCGGCTCGCTTCCAATCAGAAGCAATGTTATGTGCGCGTTCAGGACGATTGCCATCCCGTCAAGACACTAGATCCAGAGGGAAAAGAGAGGGTCCGGATTTTCGTTACAGCAGCGTGTGCGGAATACGGTGGAGCAAGGGGCTAATTAAGCCTTGTTTGGCCGTCTCTGGACTCAGCTATTCGACGCTCAGCGCTTTGACCGGATTGACCGACGAAGCCCGTCGTGCGGGGATCAAGCTGGCCAACAAGGCTGAAACCCCCAAAACCGCAGCGACCAATGCCATGGTCGAAAAATCCCATGCATGCACGTCGAAGAGCAGGCTGCGCATCAGGTTTGCTGCCGCTACGGCGCAAGTCAGCCCGATGACAATTCCCATTCCAGTCAGCCATCCCGCCTCTTTGAGAATGAGGCGGTGGATAGCGCCCCGTTGCGCCCCCAGCGCCATCCGAACCCCGATCTCGCGTGTTCTCTGGCTTACCGAATACGCTACCACCCCGTAAAGACCCACCACTCCCAGCGCCAGGGCCATCGCCGCAAACCCTCCTACCAGCCAGGTGGAGAAGCGGTGCAAAAGGGCACTTTGTGAGCTGCTCAGTTGCTCGGTCATGGTACTTTCCCCGTAAACCCCCAGATTGGGGTTGATCGCTCGCAGAGTCTTCACCAGCACCGGCAGCAGAGCCTTCTCGTCCTGACCAGTGCGTACCGCCACTTCGAACGAGTTGTCAGGCCCGTGATAGATAGAGAAATATTCCGCCGGCCACGCCTCGTCATCCGGTGCTCCCTCGCGAACATCTTTGATGACACCAACCACTTGCCGCATTGACTTGGGCGTCAAATCCCCATCGCCAATCATTTTGCCGATGGGATCCTCGCCGGGAAAGTACTTCTGCGCCATCGACGCATTGAGGATTGTCACCTGGGGATGCTTTGCATCGTCGGCTTCGGTAAACATACGGCCGCGCACCAGCTTCGCCTTTAGTGCGGCCAGATACTCCGGGCTCACGTCGCGATCCAGCACCTCATGGTGTTCGCCGTGGAACGGCCTGCCGGGGATTCGTATCCAGTCGGTGTCGCAATTGCATTGCAAGGGAAGATCGCTGGTTATTCCCGCGGACTTCACTCCCGGAAATGCAGCAACCTTCCCCAGAATCTGGTGATACAACGCCACCTGTTGTTCAGGTTTTCCATACACGTTGTCCGGAGCCATGACATAGACGGTCGCCAGGTGCGAAGTATCGAAACCGGTTTCGACGTGCAGCATTCGATAGAAGCTCTTGGCCAGCAAGCCGGCGCCGGCCAACGCGGCTAAGCGCGCGGCTTCCGGCGCTATGCCGCTGGCTTCGAAATCCTTCGCCGCCTGTTCCCGATGAAAAGCAATTTCTTCCCTCAGGTCCAGATCGAAGGTCCTCCGCCTGAATAGAACTGCAATCTTCCTCAGCAAGCGAGCCAGGGCATTCATACTGCCTCCTGTGTGTCCTCGAGTACTCGGCCGATCGCCGCAATCATCTTCTGAAACTCTGAAACCTCGATACCTAACTGCCTTCGATCTGCGGTCGTCAAGGTGTAATAGCGCGCCCACCGGTTTTGATCCGGTCTATTCGCCATGGCCTAGAACCATAGAATGTCTATGGATAGATTGTCAATGGTTCATAGCGTCGGGACGTTCTTTTTATTCGCTATGGTGACCGGCGCAACCGGATAAGAGAAACTGTCGCCCCGTGAGACCTTGCCGTTTCTATCGATCTGCGTCGACGATCCGCTGATAGTTTTGGAATCGATCACCAGCGTGAGGAATCCCCACGTCGTATCGTTTCCATAGCGCAACACTGCGCCTGTATCGGGAGCGACGTCGCCGGCCTTCGAATGCAATGCGTGCAAATTATGGTATCCGCCATTCCCGGTTACGATGAAGGGCGTAGGGCCGGCGGGCGCAATGGCTTTCTCTATGCGCTGATAGTCATGAACGTGGCCTGCTATAACCAGGTTGGGCACGCGGCCCGTGTCCCGCACCGCGTTCTCCAACACATCTGCCATCTTTGAGCTTCCGCTATGAAAAACGTCGAAGGAATATATCGGGTGATGCATGGCTAAGATGAGAGGCGTGTCCTTCGGTGCGGTGGCGAATTCATTTGTAATCCACTGCTGCTGAGTGGAATCGATAGAGCCGCCTTCCGGCACGTTGGTATACATTCCAATGAATGTTGCAAACGGCGTCACCAGGGTCCAATAAGGATTGGGCAGATTTAAACCCACCCGCGGAGCGTCTTTCGATATTGGATCCACATCGGGGTGAGCCTGCATAAAGTAATCGACCCACCCATCCAGTGAGGTCTGCACCGTGGGATCGTCGACCTCGCCGTCGTGGTTACCTGGAATGGAAAGAATGGGGATTGTGTAATGCGAATACGGCTCGTAAAACTGTGCGTAGTAGTCGTCATGACTGCCCGTGAAGTAAACAACGTCGCCCACGTGGTAACAGAATTGCGGTGAGGACGGGTCTCCGGGAGAAAACTGCGCGATCATCTGGGCGACGACATTGCTCTGAAACTCTCCATCCAGAACCCCGCCGGAATCGCCCAGTACATGAAAAACCATTTTCTTCGCCGTGCCAAGGTTTTGCGCGATACCGGGAAAATTATCCGTGAGCGAATAATGATATGGGGGTAAACCAAGTGGCCGGGGGAGCGGCTGAAAACTCGTATTCCGGCTGGCTATGGCGTCGAGGGGGCTAACACCGGGGTAGGCCTGGGAATTCTTTGAGAACGAGTGTGGCCGGACCGCCCCCGGTTGCAATCTTGCTTGTAAAGGTGCTTGGGTTTCAGGGGCGGCTTGAAGCGTTTTTGTAACCATCATTTTCCTCATGGGTAGTGTCGTTGCGCGGCTACGCGCAAAGACCCTCCGTGCTTTGAGGAAAGGCCCCGAACAACGCAGCACGCCAGCGTCCGTTAGGACCGACAGTGAAACCGCCTTAAATGGAAGTCAAGTAAATTTCTGATGTACACCGCATGACGAACGTTCCCATGAAGGCGGCTCTCCAAAAAAAACCTTAGAGGGTTCTGCCATTTGCTCAGTCACCCTAATTTCACCCCGGCGATACCGGCATGAACAAAATCATCCCCTTTGAAAAGCAGGGGCTCGCGAAAAGTCTTTGCCAAGGCGTATGCAAAGCAATCTCCAAAATTGAGGGCGGCGGGGTGGCCGCTTCCACGTCCGAAGTCGCGATAAGCTTCACGTGCGATTTTGGCTTGCGCCTCTGTAACCGGTTCGATGACGATTTCCGCTTCCCGCAGCAGGTCGTCAAAACGACGGCTTGCAATCGGACTCCGGCTGCCATCGATGACAATCGCCGCTTCCAGATAATTCGCCGCGGATAAGCGTCGACGGTCCGCGTCGGCAATTGCCCTGGCAAATGCTTTTGCCTCCGGTTCGTCCCGCAAAATAACGATCAACGCGGAGGTGTCCAAAATCATTTCGGCAGTCCCCTCTCGTCGTAGAGCAAATCCCCGTGCTCGACGGTGAGGGA
The DNA here is from genome assembly GCA_963750415.1 of uncultured Acidobacteriaceae bacterium. Classification (GTDB taxonomy): domain Bacteria; phylum Acidobacteriota; class Terriglobia; order Terriglobales; family Acidobacteriaceae; genus PALSA-350. The sequence continues at coordinate 376,872 of CAVVQX010000007.1, read as the reverse complement.
GGGTCCCTTCAAATGTGAGGCGCAATCTTTGCCGATCCGCAAGAGCCTGTCAGACAACGCACCTTTCTTGCTCTGCTGAAGCCGGTCCAGCCGCTCTCGAACCGCAATCGTAATCGCGGTGGTCAGGCTCTCTCCCGTCAGGCCGGCCAATTCATGAACCAGGCGATCCGTATCTTCATTCTTGATATTGAGGCTCATTCAACCATTCTACCATTGTGATGTTTATTTCTACCGTCACCATAACTCCGGCACCCCGGAATCGCAAAAGCATCTGCCAGGTCGTCCAGAGCAGCGAATAGCCAGCCCCCGCCGGCTCCTCGCTGGCGAGACTATACTTGAGCTCTAGTGCCGGCTCTGCGCAGCTGGCCGCACGCGGCTACGAGCGCAGGGCGCGGGCATCGACTTTCTTCGGAGTGCAATCATGAAATTGACAGGACTATCTATACTTGGATTCCGTGCGGGCTCAGCAACCAAAGAGGTTTTCCATGCTACGAACGCCCGAACCGGGGAGCGCCTGGAGACAGACTTTTTCTCTGCGACAGCAGAAGAAGTAGACGCGGCCGCGGTTCTGGCGGACGAAGCTTTTGCGGTTTACAGTCGAGCGACCGGCCGCGAGAAGGCGGCGTTCTTACGCGCCATCGCCGCCAATATCGAATCGATCGCTCCCGAATTGATCGAACGAGCGGAACAGGAAACGGCCCTCCCCAAAGCCCGCTTACAGGGTGAGACTGCGCGTACCTGTGGCCAGCTTCGTTTGTTTGCCCAGGTTGCGGAGGAAGGCTCCTGGGTCATGGCTCGGGTCGACCGGCCCGATGCGGAGCGTAAACCTGCTCCCAAGCCGGATCTGCGCTCCATGCTGCGTCCTCTGGGCCCGGTCGTGGTCTTCGGCGCGAGTAACTTTCCTCTGGCGTTTTCCGTGGCCGGCGGGGATACCGCGTCCGCTTTCGCGGCGGGATGTCCGGTCATCGTCAAAGCCCATTCGGCTCATCCAGGCACCAGCGAGTTGGTAGGTCAAGCCGTGCAGCAAGCCGTCCGGCAATGCAATTTGCCCGAAGGTGTTTTTTCCCTTTTGTTTGGCCGCGGTGCGCAAATCGGTGTCGCCTTGATGAAACATCCCTTGGTGAAAGCCGGCGGGTTTACCGGATCACGCGGGGCGGGCAGGCAATTAATGGATACGGCGGCCGCCCGGCCGGAACCAATCCCGTTTTATGCCGAGATGAGCAGCACCAACCCGGTGTTCATCCTTCCGGGTGCATTGCAGGAACGTGCGGCCGGCATCGCCAGCGGACTGCATGCTTCGTTCACTCTCGGAGCGGGTCAGTTTTGCACCAAACCCGGAATGGTATTTTTGCCCGAAGGCGCCGACGCTCCGAAGTTCGTCGACCAACTGCGGCAGTCGGTGGATGAGTCGGCGCCGTTCTACTTGCTCACCGGCGGCATACGTTCGGCTTATCAAACCAGCGTTGCCGATCGCAAGAACCGGCACGGTGTGAACGTAGTGGCCGAGAAGTCCATCGCCAGTAATGGCCGGGAACTCGGCGTCGGCGCAGCCCTGTTCGAAACAGATGGCCAGACTTTCCTGAAGGACGCGGAACTTGAGGAGGAGATTTTCGGCCCGGCAACCTTGTTAATCCGCCACGCCAACCGCGAGCAAATGCTGGAGGCCGCCCGTAATTTTGAAGGCCACCTCACTGCAACCATCCACGGCACCGAGGAGGACCTGCGCAATTTTGGCGATTTAATTGCGATCCTCGAGAACAAAGCCGGCAGACTTTTGATCAATGGTTTTCCAACCGGAGTAGAGGTTTCCCATGCCATGGTGCATGGCGGACCTTACCCATCGACTTCCGATGGGCGTTCCACCTCGGTGGGCAGCCAGGCGATCTACCGTTTCACGCGGCTCATCTGTTACCAGAATTTTCCCGACTCTGCACTACCGGCGGAGTTGAGAAACGAAAATCCTCTTCATATCTGGCGCATGGTGGACGGCCAGATGACGAGAGAAGCCGTCATGCAAGCCCACGAGGTCCCGCAGTGAAAACAGCCTGCATCTCGTGAAGTTACTCTTCTTCCATCGGAAGCCGCAGACCAGAGGCGTGGGCGAAGTTTCGCGCCTCTGGATAGCCTGCGTCCGCATGCCGCAGCACGCCTATCCCGGGATCGGTCGTGAGGACGCGTTCGAGGCGCTGCGCTGCTTCGCCGGTTCCGTCCGCCACTACCACCATGCCGGCATGCTGTGAATAGCCGATGCCCACACCGCCGCCGTTGTGGATACTGACCCAGGACGCACCCGCTGCGGTGTTCACCAGCGCATTCAGCAGCGGCCAATCAGCAACCGCGTCGGAGCCGTCCAGCATGCCCTCGGTTTCGCGATAAGGAGAAGCGACCGATCCGGTGTCGAGATGGTCGCGGCCAATCACGATTGGCGCCGAAATCTCGCCCGAACGCACCAGCTCATTGATGGCCAGCCCCAGCTTTGCTCGTTGCCCGTAGCCCAGCCAGCAGATGCGAGCGGGCAGCCCCTGAAACTGAATACGCTCGCCGGCGAGCCTGATCCAGCGTTTGAGCGCGTCGTCTTCGGGAAACAGCGAGAGCACCAGCCGGTCGGTCTTGCGAATGTCTTCGGGATCGCCGGAAAGCGCAACCCAGCGGAACGGCCCCTTGCCTTCGCAAAATAACGGCCGGATGTACTCCGGCACAAACCCCGGAATCGCAAAAGCATCTGCTACCCCGGCTAGTTTGGCATTGGTTCTGAGATTGTTACCGTAATCAAAAACCACGGATCCGCGGCGTTTCAGCTCCAGCATCGCCTCCACATGCTTGCCCATGGCGGCCATGGAGCGGGCAACATATTGGACGCTGTCCTGCTGCCGCAGCGCCAGCGCCGCATCAAGGCTCATGCCATTGGGCACGTATCCGTTCAAGGGATCGTGGGCGCTGGTCTGATCGGTCACGATGTCAGGAATAACGTTGCGACGCAGCAATTCGGGTAGTACGTCAGCGGCATTCCCTACCAGGCCGACGGAGAGAGCAGTCCCCTTCTTGCCCGCTTCGGCCAGCGATTGCAGAGCCTCATCGACGGAGCCGGCGATGCAGTCGCAATAGCCGCTGTCGACTCGTTTCTGAATGCGCTTCGGATCCACATCGATGCCGAGAAAGCGGGCGCCGGTCATGGTCGCAGCCAGAGGCTGAGCGCCACCCATGCCACCCATGCCGCCGGAGACGATCAGCTTTCCTTCCAGGCTGCCACCGAAATGCTTGCGGCCGGCTGCGGCAAAGGTCTCGTAGGTACCCTGCACGATGCCCTGGCTTCCAATGTAGATCCAGGAACCAGCGGTCATCTGGCCGTACATCATCAATCCCTTTTGCTCGAGCTCGCGAAATACTTCCCAGCTTGACCATTTGCCGACCAGGTTCGCGTTTGCAATCAGCACCCGGGGCGCCATTGCGTGGGTGCGCAGAATGCCGACCGGCTTGCCCGATTGGATCAGCAACGTCTCATCGTTTTCCAGGCTCTCCAGAGCACGCACAATGGCGTAGAAGCATGGCCAGTCGCGCGCGGCTTTGCCCGTGCCCCCGTAAACCACCAGTTCGTCCGGGGCCTCGGCCACTTCGGGGTCGAGGTTGTTCATGAGCATGCGCAGCGCGGCCTCCTGCTGCCAGCCCCTGGTGCTCAGCCGTGTTCCTCTGGGCGCACGAATCGCGCCTTTATGCGGACCAGCTATCAAAGTCTCCATTGCGTACCCCCCTTGCTATGCGTTCGATATCTCCTGCTATGACCCGATCTTCTTCCAGCCGGGGAACCAGCGTGCGCACGAACTGTCGCGCTCGCTCGATCTCCGTGGCGGCTTTGAGCGGCTTGCGGTAGTCGAGTCCCTGCGCAGCCGTCATCAACTCAATCGCCAGCACCTTCTCGGCATTGTCAACAATCTGTTTCAGCTTGAGCGCCGCAGTCATGCCCATAGAGACATGATCTTCCTTTCCGCCGGAGGTCGGTAAACTATCCACGCTCGCGGGATGGGCTAATACCTTGGCCTCATTCAACAACGCCGCGGCGGTGACGTGAGCAATCATCAGGCCGGAAGAGAGGCCGGCACCCTGAGAGAGGAACGGGGGTAGGCCCTCATTGCAGTCGGGGTTGATGAGCCGGTCGATCCTGCGTTCGCTGATGCTCATCAGATCGGTCACGGCAATCGCGGCATAATCCAGCGCCATGCCCAGCGGCGCGCCATGGAAATTCCCTCCGGAGAGCACCTCGCTGGAGAAAATCAGCGGGTTGTCAGTCGCTGATCCGGTTTCGATCTCGATCACCTCCCGCACATGCTGCAGGGCGCCCCGCGCCGCTCCGTGGACTTGCGGCATGCAGCGAAGGCAATAGGCGTCTTGCACTCGGGGATCGTTGTGCAGGTGAGACTGGCGAATCTCGCTGTCCTGCAGCAGAGTTCGCAGGTGGGCGGCGGCCTGCATCTGACCCGGGTGGGGCCGTGCCTGGTGAATGCGTTCGTCGAAGGCCACGGGAGTACCACGAAGGGCCTCGAGCGCCATGGCGCCGGCCAGATCAAACAGCCGGTTGAGGCGCACGGCACGCAGCACTGCCAGGCCGCCGACCGCGGCCATCGCCTGGGTTCCGTTTAGCAGCGCCAGGCCCTCCTTGGCCTCAAGTACCAAGGGAGCGAGACCGGCCTGGCCAAGCGCCACACCGGCGGGCATCCTCGCGCCCTGGTAGAAGGCCTCACCCTCCCCGATGAGCACCAGGGCAAGATGCGCCAGGGGTGCCAGATCCCCGCTCGCTCCCACAGATCCCCTGGCCGGGATGACGGGGTGCACGCGGCGATTGAGCAAGCCGGTAAGTAGCTCTATGAGCCGGTAGCGGACGCCGCTCAATCCTTTGGCGAGGACGTTGGCCCGCAGCAACAGCATGGCCCGCACCTCTGCCTCTTCCAGCGGCTCCCCCAACCCACAGGCGTGGCTACGGACCAGGTTGTATTGCAATTGCTGCAGGTCTCCCGGTCCAATACGCACGTCAGATAATTTGCCAAAGCCGGTATTGATGCCGTAGGCGGTTTCATTGCTGGCGACGATGCGCTCCACCACAGCTTGCGATTTTGCGACGCGCTGCCGTGCCGCCGGTGCGATGACCACGTCCATCGAGCCCCCGGCGACCAGACGGATCTGCTCCAGCGAAAGTGGTTGACCGTCCAGTTCCAGCGCTCGGAGGGAAACACCCGTTGTCATGTGACCATCGTAAGAGCTTAGGCACAACTAGGCCAGCGTCGGGGCGCACTCACACGAGCCAAAACCGCCAACTCGCCTAAACTATGGTTTGAGAGAAGGACCCAGGTGCAATCGTCACCACCTGAAAACTGCCAGGTCTCGCAGCGTCAACCGCTTTCAGGACTGAAAGAGCATGCTGTTTCAGCACGTTCCAGTTGTTCGTGCTGAGCACGATCAAGGCCAGTTCCAGACGCTCCAAGTTCTGCTGCGATGAAAGATTCTTGTCGCCGGTGACCATCACCGCAAAGCCTGCGGCCTGAGCTGCCCGCAACAGCTCGCCATTTTCCAACTCAGACCAACCCATCTCATCGGCCGTGGTGACGTCGTGAGCGGCCATGGAGTGGCGCAGTTTGTGAGGTACATTGTGGTCGAACAAAACCTTCACTGTTGGCTTTGCTGGAAAGCTGCAAAGGTGAGCAGTTCACGGATCGTCGTTTCCGGGATCCCGAAGTTTTCGGAAATCTCCTCCACCGGCGAACCCCCGATGTAATTCTCCACAATAGAATCGGCCTGCACGCGCGTCCCTTTCAGGATCGCCGCCCCGCTAACCTTGCGCGGATTGGTTTCGACAATGGGGCAGTCGGACCAGTCGATTTCAGTCTTCTTCGTTTGTGTTTGCATACGCGCAAAGGCCAGCAGAGCCCGGATATCATCGGGTTTCAAATCGAAGTTGTAGGCGATATCTTCAACGGTTTCTCCGGCGTCGTGGTTCTCGACTACCTGGTCGGCGGCAACCCGCGTACCCCGGATCACGGGTACACCACCCACCTTGTTGGGAACGACCTCGACAACTTTGCAGCCTCGCCAATCCCTGGGACTCATGCTGGCTCCATTTTAGTCCCCGAAACAGCCAGAACGAGTTACCGTAACCGCCTCATCGTAACCCCGAAATTCTTGCTTTCCGTGTTTTCCCTGTTGCGTTTCGCGTGTTTCCGTCAGAAACTGCGAGAAAGGGAAGAAACGGGGATTTGGTGACGTTATGCATCCATCGGCTTTGGAGAAGAGTGGCTTTACTACAACTCTGAACATGGCCCTCAGCTCCACCGCTCCCGAGCGGTCGGCCGAGACAATTCACCGCAAACAGCTCGCCCGTTTCGGTAAGTGGCTGTATCGATTGGGGTTCGTCCCCGGTACCGCGGGCAATCTCTCGGTTCGACTGACGCCGGATCGCATCCTGGCGACGCCCACCGCGATGAGCAAGGGCCTGCTTAAGGCGTCGGATATGGTCGTGGTTGATATGGAGGGCCGCCGGGTCGGCGAAGGCCGTAACGTCACCAGCGAAATTGGGATGCACCTGGCAATTTACCATCAGCGACCCGATGTGCAGGCGGTGGTCCATGCCCATCCGCCCATCGCGACCGGGTTTGCTTCCTGCGGTCTGGCACTCGAAGAGCCATTGTGTTCTGAGATCATCATGTCGCTCGGTTCCATTCCGCTGGCACCGTATGCGACCACCGGAACGTCTGAGGTTGCGTCCAGTATCCAGCCCCTGATCGTCGACCATGACGCCGTACTGCTTGCCAACCACGGCGTGGTCACTGCCGGCGACACTCTGCAGGACGCCTTCATGCGCATGGAAACCGTCGAACATTTTGCCCACATCTGCCTGGTTGCACGCCAGCTGGGCTGCGCTCAGCCCCTCTCCTGCGACCACCTGCAACAGCTCGCCGAAGCCCGCTCCCGTTACCAGAGGAACGCCGCTCCGGGCTGTTGACCAGAGACTGTCTTATTCTTTTGCGACAAGTTACTTTCAGGCCGAGGTGGTTCCAGTGGACATTGAGCTGCGCCCTCTGAGGCTGGCTGAGATCCTTGACCGGATCTTCCAGCTCTATCGTGCGCGCTTTGTGCTGTTTCTCGGGATCGCTGGTGTAAGTACCATCCTCGAGCTGCTGTGGAATCTGATCAGTCTGGCGGAAGTTCGCTGGATGACCAGGCACCATCTCGCGGTGACGACCCGGCAGTGGGCCACGAGCGTCTCAAACATTCCCGCCTGGACAGTTTTGTTTGCCGCCGCCGCTCTTTGTCTTGCAGCCAGCAACCGTGCAGTGGCTGCGATCTACGATGGGAAGCCGACCGGCATCGTCAAAGCGTTTGCCGCACTGCGCTCGGGTTGGCTCAGGTGCATTTGGGTGAATACGCTGGGTTTTCTTATCGCCTGGGGTTCTGTAATCGTGGTTGTGCTCGCGGGTGTCACCGCCGCGCTGCTCGCAACTCGGGCCAAGACTCCGGGGCAAACCAATGTCGTCGCCTTCGTGTTTGGGGCAATGGGCTTGCTGATCCTGTTCGCATTACCTTTGTGTTTCTGGCTGACGCTCAGGTATTCGCTTGCGGTTCCGGCCTGTATCGAGGAAGGACTGGGAACGCTGCGGTCGCTCAAGCGGAGCGTCTTCCTGACCCAGGAGACGAAAGGACGAATCCTGGTGCTTCTGCTGATTGTGATGGCTGCCCAAGGGATGTTGGTGACCGCGTTCATGACTCCTGTATTTGCTTTCATTGTGAGAGCGCGCGGACAAGCAACGCCGGCGATGACCGGTTACACCCTGCTCGTGACCGCCCTCAGCAGCGCGCTGATCAAGCCGATCTACTCCATCGGACTGACCCTTTTTTATTACGACGCCCGGGTCCGCAAAGAAGGATTTGATCTGGAGAGGATGCTGGAGCGATCCTCGATGGAAGCCTCCAACGATGGCGTAGCCTCCACAGGTTCGGCAGTGTGATCAAGCGGATTTTATTAGGCGTGCTTGCGCTTGGCCTGCCATACACCCTGGGGCGGGCGATCCCCACCGCCGGGGCCGGCACCTCTCTGCAACAGATCAGCCCGGATGAGTGCAAACAAGAGCTCGATCGCCTGCGTAAGGTGGTAGAAGCCTGCGCCCAGGAACTGCAGCAACCAACGGCGGCGACCAAGGCATGTGACCCCTCCCTGAGTCGGCGCCGATGAAACCGTACCCATCGGCAGTGGCAAGCGAAGGGTGCAATATGACTGGCTACGCGATAGCCTGCGGCAAGCCGCTGCGGCAGAGAACGCGAAGACATGAACAAAGCCCGATCAACCACGCGTCGAGGGAACTGAGCGATGCCCGCGTAAGGCTGGAACAGATGACACAGGAATTGGCATCGCCGCCGGCCAGCGTTTATGTGCCTGGAAATGTTGCAAATATCCGTCGCCAGCTGGATGCCATTCTCGAGAGCGGGGACTACCCGCAAGCCAAACCGCCTTCCTACCTGGAAAGGATTTGGAACGACTTTATGCGCTGGCTATTGAGGTCCATCCTAAAGGCGATGCCAAGCAGCTCCTCGAGCCTCGGCAATCTATCTTCTGGAGCTTGCGGTGATCGCGATTCCCTGCGGGCTGCTGATCTGGTGGTTTATCCGCAGGCTGCAGGTGCAGCGGCTTGGCCTGCCGCGGGACAGCGTCCCTCATTCCTCAGCGCCTTCAGCGTTGGACTGGCAGGAATGGCTGGAACAGGGCCAAAAACTGGGCCGTGAGGGGCGCTGGCGCGAAGCCATTCATCATGTGTATTGGGCCGCGATATCCTGCCTTGAATCTCGCCGTTTGTGGCCGGCCGATAGGACCAGGACTCCGCGCGAGTACCTGGGCCTGTTGAGCGAAAACCCTGAAACGCGCGCCGATCTCTTCTCCCTGACAAAATCCTTTGAGCACAGCTGGTACGGAGAGCTACCCGCGGGCGAAAAGGATTTCGCCGAGGCCTGCGGGATGCTGGAAAGGATTGCCGCCCGGTGAGATTGCTGGCTTCCGTTGATCGCAGGGACAAAATGCTCCTGCTGGGCTGTGCCGCGCTGCTGGGGACGTTGATTGTTGTGTTGGCTTTATTCTCGCCCTCCAACGACGACCAGGACTTGACGCCGTCCAGCTATTCCACCGCGCCGCACGGTGCAAAGGCTGCGTTTGAGCTTTTGCGGCAAGCGGGCTATCGGGTGGAGCGGCAGAGCGAATCGCTCGCCCAGATCGAAGATCGGGTCGATGAACATGCGACCGTGGTGTTTGCGGAACCATTCCTGCAAAACGTGACGGATGCGAGAGAGGCGGTCAAGGCCATGCTGGATAAGGGCGCTCGCGTTCTGGTGACCGGCTACCCCGGCGGCCTGCTTGTACCGGGCAATGCGGTTGAGATCAATCGATATTCACGATCTCCGTGTGACGGCGAAGCCAATGGTTTCGGCCAACTCGCCGGCTCAGGCATCATCCGCATGACGCCCGAGGCGCGTTGGAAACAGTCGAATCCCCTGCAGCAGGTGGACTACACGTGCCGGGGTAATGCTGTCGCTGTGACGTACCGGTCAGGTAAGGGCATGGTGATCTGGTGGGCCAGTTCCCTGCCGCTGGAAAATTCCGGGTTGCAGCAGGCCGACAACCTTGTTTTCTTCCTGAACAGCATCGGTCCGCCGGCGACTGCGCGCATTTTCTGGGATGAATCGCTGCACGGCGATTCCCCCTCACTGTTGTCTTACACTCGAGGCACGCCGTTGCATTGGATCGGATGGCAGTTGATGCTGGTTGCTGCGCTGCTTCTGTGGAGTTATGGACGACGGAGCGGGCCAGTTCGTCCGGACCCCCTCACACCCAGAACAACGCAAATCGAGTTCGTGCATTCTCTGGGCTCTTTGTATCAGGCAGCGGACGCGAACCAACTTGCCGTCAGCGGCGCCTATCAGCGCTTCCGCCAACGGCTGGAACGATTGTTTGCCATTCCGCAAAGTTCTTCTGCGCAAGCCCTGGGGCCCGCCCTGGCGCGGCATTTCGGCGCCGAGAGTAAGCAACTGCAACAGACCCTTGTGGCAAGTGAACAGGCCATGGGCATGGAGAGCCTATCCTCGAAGACAGCGCTGACCAGGGTGCAGGCACTGCACGACTGCGATGATTGGATCGAACGACGTACACATCTAGCGAAACCGGGATCCCAACAGTGGAAGAAAACTCCGAATTAAAAGCAACGACGCAGCTGCTGGAACACGGCCGGCGTGAGTTGAGCACCATCATTGCCGGCCAGAACACCTTCATCGATCAAACCTTAGTCGTGGCCCTCTGCCGCGGGCATGCCCTAATTGAAGGTGTGCCCGGTATCGCCAAGACTCTGGTCGTCAAGTTGCTCGCGCAAGTGCTTGGCCTCGAATTCCATCGGGTGCAGTCGACGCCCGACCTGATGCCCGCTGATATTTTAGGCACCAGTGTCTTTCGCGGCGCCAGCGAGGAGTTCGTTCTTCACCAGGGGCCCGTCTTCACCAGCTTCCTGTTGGTTGACGAGATCAACCGCATGCCGCCTCGGACGCAGTCCGCTCTGCTCGAGTGCATGGAGGAACGGCAGGTAACCATTGATCGGACGGGCTATGCCCTTCCCGCAGCTTTCACCGTCTTCGCCACCCAGAATCCCCTCGACTTCGAAGGTACCTACCCATTACCAGAGGCACAGCTGGATCGCTTCCTGATGAAGCTTCGCCTCTCCTATCCGTCTGTTGACGAGGAAAGAATCGTGCTTCAGCGCCACCATGCCAGCACCGGGCCGAAGGGATTGGAATCGAGTTCGCTGCTCCCGGTGGAAGCGGGTCTGTTGGCCGCTGCGCAAGCGGAAGTCCGCCAGGTCCGGATCGAAGCCAGTCTTTATGACTACATGCTGGCCGTCGTCCGCCGTACTCGGGAGTGGCCCTCACTCAGCCTGGGAGCAAGCCCGAGAGCCGCGGTCAGCCTGATGCTGGTGGCGCAGGGTTTTGCCGCTTTGGAAGGCAGAAACTATCTCATCCCGGACGATGTTAAGCAGGCTGCGCTCCCGGTCTTACGCCATCGCCTGATTCTGAAGCCGGAGGCGGAACTTGAGGGTTACGACACTGATCGGGTGATTGGGGAAATCCTGGCGGCCGTCGCGGTGCCCAAGCAGTGATCACTCCCACCATTGTCGCCGAGCCAAAATTTTCGCCGGCCGCGCCGGTGGGCCGGTTTTCGTTTGGGCTCACCAGCCGGGCGCTCCTCCTGCTCCTGGCCGGGACCTTGTGGTTCGTGCCTGCGTTCTTTGTCCGTCGCTTCGTGTGGGGGGCCGTGCTATGGGATGCGACCGTGCTGCTGTTTGCCCTGATCGACGGATGGCTGTTGCCGGCTCCCAGGCTGATCGAGGCCACGCGGATCTGGATTTCAGCCCCGGCCTTAGGCACTGCGAGCGAAGTAGAGCTGAGCGTCTTGCAGCGTGGCCGGCGCCTGCTCCTGTGCCACTTGATGGACGATCTGCCGGCTGCTTTTCTGGAGGCGCCGCAATGGCTGGAACTGACCGGCTACCCAGGTATACCAGCGACATTACGCTACGCCTTCACTCCCCGTGAGCGGGGAGACCATCCCGCAGGAAAGCTCTACCTGCGCTATCGCAGCACCGTCGGGTTGCTGGAACGCTGGTCGGCTGCCGGTCTTACCCAAACGGTGCGCATCTACCCATCCACCCGCGCCACAGCAGACCAGGATTTATTTCTTGCCCGCAACCGTCAACTGGAACTGCAACTGCGCAAGCAACGGCAACGGGGCCTGGGCAGGGACTTCGAGACTTTGCGCGACTACCTGGATGGCGACGATCTGCGCGACGTTTGCTGGAAGGCTTCCGCCCGGCGAGGCGCCCTGATCACCAAGCAGTACCAGACAGAACGCAGTCAGGCGGTGTGGCTACTGCTCGATGCGGGGCGCCTGCTGCAGGCGCGAGTGGGCGGGTACACCAAGCTGGATTATGCAACCGCCACGGCACTTGCGATGAGCCAGCTGGCGCTCGCCTCCGGCGACCGGGTGGGATTGCTGGCCTACGGACGCGACACGCAGCAATTGATCGCACCCCGGCGCGGTGGTGCGCATCTTCGCCAGATTTTGGACGCACTGGCTCTGGTCCACGGAGAAACGGCGGAGGCCGACCATTTGCGGGCGACGGTGACGTTGAATCGGCTGCAGCCCAGGCGGAGCCTCGTGCTTTGGCTTACCGACCCGGCCGAGACTTCCATGCAGCCCGAGGTAGCCGAAGGGGCCGCGCAATTGATGCGAAGGCACCTGGTATTGTTTGTCGCCATCGAGCAGAGAGACTTGCGCAAGATCGCCGCGATGCGCCCGGAAAATCAAGAGCAGATGTTCGCCGGAGCAGCCGCGCAGGAGATGGTGCACTGGAGGGAACTCTTGTTGGCCAGGTTGCGCCAACGCGGAGCCCTGACGCTCGAGACCTATCCAGAAGAGATGACTTCCCTGGTGCTGAACCGGTACCTGGAAATCAAGGAGAAAGCTCTCTTATAGGACGTAGGTGGAAGCAACAGCAGGTCCCTCCACTACGCTGCGCTCCGGTCCTAATGAACAAACGAAGAGTGTGGTGCCGCACCTCCGGCGCTCGACCGCTTGCCTTTGTATACCCAGCCCTTCCGGGCTGGGCTGACGTTTGGCGGACGGCCCTCTGGGCCTGGATTGCAAACACCGCTTTCCCATGTTCATTCCATCCTTAACTTGCTACAGGCAAGTCAGCCACTCAGGATGACAAATTTTCTCGAAATCTTATGATGCGATTCTCTAACAGAATTGTCATCCCGACCGGAGCGCAGCGTAGTGGAGGGACCTGCTGTTGCTTTTTCCTGGTTCTAACGCAAAGGGTCTGATCTCCGTCTGAAACAAATCCTGGGTGCCCCACATCTCGCTCGTTTTTTGCGAGATCTGGGATACAACGAACCTTAACCTGAAATTGCCATCGAGCACCAAAACTTGGAGGGTCACAGTCGTGGTATCCCACATCTCGCAAAAAACGAGCGAGATGTGGGGCACCCAACGTTCCGCTGTCATGGACACCCAACCTTCCGCTGTCAGGTAGAAGACCACTAGCTGGAACTGATGACCTGCCTATCAGGCGCCGACCAAAGCCAGAGCAGCAACAAAGTGAAAAGCAGCGACGCGGTCACAAACTTCAACCATACAGGCGCGGACGAGGGAGACAGAAACCCCTCGAGCACACCGGCAACAGCAAGCATGGGCACCACCCCACTGACCAGGCGGACAGACTCCGATCCGGCAGCGGAGAGTGAATGAGAACGGCTATAAATGCCGGGAAACAGCAACCCGTAAGCGAGCCGGAAACCGGCGCCCCCGGCGATGATAATGGCCGGAAGCTCCAGTGAGCCGTGGGGAGCCACAAAGCTCCACAACTTCAAACTCATCTGTGCCTGATGACAGGCAGTCGAAATCACGCCCAGCAGGATGCCGTTCCAGGCGATCATGTACAACGTCCCAATGCCGGCGGTAATCCCCGCGGCGAAGACCGTAAAGGTAACCGCCAGGTTGTTGGTCATGATCGCACTTGAGGCCTGGGGCGCCATGGAATTGACAGAATCGGTCCACATTTGGCGCCGCTCGATGGTCTGCGTCATCGCCGGGCCAAGAAAATGCCGCTTGAATTCCGGGCGCACCAGCGTGAGCAGGGTGCCCACCACCGCACCGGCCAAAAACAACATCAGAGACACCAGCGTAAACGGCAGGAGCTTGCGAAACAGACGCGGATACTCCCGGGAAAAGAATCGCCAAAAGTCAGAAAAGTCCGTTTTGCGCCGGGAATAGATAATTGCGTGAGCCTGGCCGAGGAGTTGGTTGAGCTCGGCTTCAAGATTGCGTGCGCTACGCTCCTGGCGCAGCGCCGATAGATCGCTGGCGACCTGCCGGTAGAGCAATGCCATCTCGCGCAATTCCGCCGGGGGCAGGCTGCGCACCCCACCCGCCTGCAACGCGGAAATCAGGGCGCGCAGACGGTCCCAACATCCTCTACGCTTTTCGATCCAGCGATTGGATATCATGGTCTCCCATTCCATTCACGGTCAACAGGTGGCAGAGATGAGCAACGAAAGCATCGACCTGCGGGATCAGCTTAGCATCGAGACTCCGGAACTGGTAGGGATCGAGTTTCCCCTAGCCGGCATTGGCAGCAGGTGCGTCGCGTTGCTGGTCGATTCTTGCGTGCAGGGCTTTTCCCTGGTGGTAATCCTGATCGTAAGTATCTTGATACCGGCCGCCCTGCCCCACACATCGACAGTCCAGCACCAGGCACACTCGGGCGATCCGGCAAAGTGGGCGATCGCGCTGATGATCCTGATTCCCTTTCTCCTGCAGTGGGGTTACTTCGCGCTCTTTGAGGCCTTCTGGAACGGGCAAACTCCCGGTAAGCGCGTCTTGCGTCTGCGCGTGATCCAGCGGAGCGGCCGCCCGATTGGCCTATTCGAATCGATGGGTCGGAATCTCATTCGGATTATCGATATGCTGCCCGGCTTTTATTTGGTGGGCGCCGTTTGTATCTTCGCCACGCGCCGCCAGCAACGACTGGGAGACATGGTTGCCGGTACCCTGGTCGTACACAGCGTTCCCGCAGAAACATCCATGCCGCCGGCAGGGGCCAGGACCTTTACCGCTGCAGCTTTTGAACCACCGCCTCAGCCGGTCTTCAGGAAGACTCTCGACCTGCCGGCGGATGCTGTCGCTCGTCTGTCGCGCGAGGACCTGCAGCTGATCGAAAGCTTCCTGGCGCGGCGGCTCGATCTGCCGCTCGATGTGCGCGCCGGCTTTGCAGAAAAGCTATCGCGCAGAATGGCAGAAAAAACAAAGTTGGAAGTTCCATTCGGAACCTCCCATGAAACCTTCCTGGAAGCCCTTGTCCTGGGCCTTCGAGAGGCCGGTGGTATGCATTCATGATCCGCTGCTCTCAATCCAGCAGACCTGCAAAGGCTCGATTCACGCTAGCATAGAGGAGACCTACCCGGCCGGCATGACTACGCAGACTGTCGAAAACAACAAGGTTCAGAGTCCTGGCCCGGTCAAAGGGGGGACATTTTTTCGCGTCCTTGTCGCGGTGAGCTTTTGCCACCTGCTCAATGACACGATGCAGTCTCTGCTGCCCTCCATCTACCCCATTTTGAAGTCCGGCTTTCATTTGGACTTCGGTCAGATTGGGTTGCTGACCCTGACTTTCCAGATGACGGCCTCCATCCTGCAACCCTTTATCGGACAATTCACCGACCGCAGGCCTATGCCGTATTCCCTGCCCGTCGGCATGGTGTTCACCCTGTCAGGACTTCTGTTGCTGTCGATCGCACCTACCTTTCCGTTGTTGTTGCTTGCCGCTTCTTGCATCGGCATGGGTTCGGCGGTCTTCCATCCGGAATCTTCACGCGTGGCGCGTCTAGCGTCCGGCGGCCGGCTGGGCATGGCGCAGTCGATCTTTCAGGTTGGCGGAAACAGCGGCGCGGCGATAGGGCCTCTGCTGGCTGCGTTCGTCGTGCTGCCGCACGGGCAGCGCGGGGTGGCGTGGTTTTCGCTGGTGGCCATGATGGCCATTCTGGTGCTGATGCGGGTGAGCCGCTGGTACAAAGCCCGCCTGTTGCATCTCGGCTCCCGGCCTGTGAAGCATCGGGATGCGGCAACGGGCCTGTCGCCGGCGCGAGTGGTCTCGGCCATCGCGGTACTGATTGCGCTCGTGTTTTCAAAATATTTTTATCTGGCCAGCTTCACCAGTTACTACACCTTTTACCTGATAACCCGCTTTCATGTGGGAGTACGGAGTTCGCAGATACACCTGTTTATCTTCCTGGGAGCAGTCGCCGCGGGAACTCTGATCGGCGGACCCATCGGCGATCGTATTGGCCGCAAGACCGTAATCTGGTGCTCCATTCTCGGAGTCTTGCCGCTTACGTTGTTGCTCCCGTACGCAAACCTGCTTTGGACCAGCATCTTGAGTGTCATTGTCGGTTTAGTGTTGGCCTCTGCCTTTCCCGCAATTCTTGTGTACGCCCAGGAACTGGTTCCCGGAAGAGTGGGGATGATCTCCGGCCTGTTCTTCGGCTTTGCCTTCGGTATGGGCGGTATCGGCGCGGCCGTTCTGGGTAGGATCGCTGACGCAACCAGCATTATCTTTGTGTACAAGATATGTGCTTATCTTCCAGCAATCGGTTTGTTCGCGGGGTTTCTGCCCTCTATGTCACATCCGGCCTCCAGTGAAAATAAGGCAACCAACTAAGAGGCTTTAGAAGGTTGGAGAGAAGCGAAAAAACCGCAGATCTCTCCACTCCGCTGCGCTTCGGTCGAGATGGCAAATTTGTTGCACGAAAAGTGGCAATTATCCAGTGGCTACACGCCGTCCATGGCTCAAAACAACTTGTCACCCCGGCCGGAGTAGTCATGGGCCCGCGGCCACTCAAGGTGATGAAAAACGCCTTCTCTCCAGCAACCGCTCCGAATGGAAGTGTCGCTCTCCCCTTTGTCATCCCGAGCGCAGCCGAGGGATCTGCAGTTCCGCGGACCCTTCCTGGAAATGTTTTTCGACATAGCGTAGCCCCGATCCCATTCGATCAGGGATGGCCGGAAACGTGCGTTTTTGGTGGACCGAAGCCGAAGCGAGAACCGATAGTTCTTATAGATCCTCGAACTTCACATTAAGAATCGGATACTGTTTCCAATCCTTATAGTCGAAGTGCCACCACTCGGTAGGGTTGACCATGAACCCCTGCTTTTCCATGGCTTGTCTGAGCAGAGCGCGGCGGGCGCGCTCTGCGGGAGTTCCACCTACATAGTCGGCATAGGCGCGCGGGGTCATCTCATCATATCCGCTGGGCATCTTCACCTCTTTGCCTGTTTTCAAATCGTACAAAGATAAGTCCACAGCGCAGCCTCGGTTATGTCTTGAACCCTCTGCCGGGTTGGCGACGAAAATTTTCTTGTCGTTGGGAGTTGCCTCCCAGAAAATTTCAGTTACGTACCAGGGACGATAGCCATCGTGGATCATCAATCCGTAACCGTGAGCAACCAACTCGCGATGGGCGCGGACAAGTGCCTCCGCCGCCGGCCGCTGCAGAAACGCACGCGCCTGGGTATACAAGGGCGTACCCAGAAAATCGTTAGTGGTGGCGTAACGGATGTCGAGTTTAATTGTGGGATCGAGCTTGATCAGTTCCACCAGCTCGGGCTTGCGAAAAGGTCCATGTTCGCGCGGCGGTGACGCCTTAAGCGCCTCCGCGCGCAGCTCTTCGACGGGCCGCAACGGCGTGATGCGATAACTGACGTCTTGTGCGTAGCCGGCCTGCAGCCAAAGGATCAGGCCAAAAAAATAAAGGCGGTGGTTTATCCCTGGCACATTTCCTCGCTTCCAAGAAGACGATTCCAACGAGTTCAAAGATAACCCGAATCTCTATGCCATGCCGAGCTTCTCCGAAGCCATCGTAGTGCCCTCGACGCGAGATGCGATTTTCTTGAACGCGATCTCCCGGGCGATATCGGGTGAGCCATGCTTAGGTTTGACATCGATACTGAAAGGAGAAAATCCGCAGTCGTCCGTCGATCCGAGCCGCTCCCTGGGAATATGTTTGGACGCGAGCAGCAGACTGTCGCGAACCTCCTGCGGCGTTTCTACTCGGCGGCAGAGCGGATTGATGACCCCGACAAAGCAGATCTGGGCCACTCCGTTCGCATCCTCCCGGCTGTACTTCCCGCAAAGGTTATAGACGTATTTTTTGTCTTTTTCGCTGGCCACCTGCATCAGGAAGTAGCCGGCGTTGATGGCGAACATGCTGGGAAGCAGTTCCGCATAGTCCACTTCCGCGCTATGGGTTGCGTCCCAGTCGCAGCCCGCACAGGTATGAACGCCGATGTTCTTTCGCTCACTCACGGTGAACCGGTTGATAACGCAGTTATTCAGTTCGATAAAATGCGACAGCAGGGCCCGCCCGGTCCAGGGATTTTTGGGATCGTTTTTGCAGGCAAGCCGTCCTTCCGTAAAGTCCATCGAAACTCGCTTGGCACCGGCGGCAAAACACTGCCGGATATCCTTTTCACATTCGTTGCAAAGATCTTCGAGAAATTGCGCCCTCGTATAGCCTGGAACCTCGTCATCCAGCGGGTAGAGCAGAGCCAGCATCGAGGGCGCAATGACTGCCTGCTTTAACGGTTTTTTCGCCATCTTCATTGCGCGCTTGAGGTATTCAGCCGCATAAGTCTTGTATTGAAAGGGCCCACCCGTCAATCGCGGCAATTGGCGATGATGTCCATCGTCGAAGATGGCAAAGTATTGGCCGTCGGCCGCCAGATTCTCCGCCAGGCCAGTACCCGCGAGGGTGTCGGTCAAGGGATAGGTGGCGAAGCTGGAGGAACGCTGCTCGCCATCGGAAACGATCGGTGAGCCGGTGGCTTCCATGTTCTGGATCGAGTCCTGGCATGCAGCATCCTGCTCTCTGGTCAGCTTTTCTCGGGTGATCTTGCCTAGATCGTAATGGCGTAGTGCGGCTTGCAGCTTTGCTGGACGCGGGAGCGAACCAACATTTTCTGTAGGAATTGGCATTGCTGAACCCCATTTTTGCTCGGCCCAAATTGCGAATCGGATGTTTACACGCCGGGAGCAAACCAGGCAAGTAACTGGTGTTGGTCGGCTTCAAGGGACCGTACCGCACATGGCAAAGAGCCTATCCCTCGCTTTTCCCGTAGAACGTCGGCCATTCAGTGGTTTAAGACGTCATAAACTATGTCCGCGAGCCTGAAAAGCCGCGGTGGTGTGGCCGCGCCCCAGATGCACACGCAAATCTTCGTCAGGAGAGCATCCATTGGAAAGCACTCGAAGAACGTTTCTTAAACAGGCCGCGGGCCTTTCCGCTGCGTGCATGGTCGGCTTTGAAGGACAGTCCGGAGCCGAGGCGACCGCGCTTTCGGCCGCAGCCAGTAACCCCGGGACTGCCTCCTGGTACGACCGCCCCATGCGTTGGGCCCAGCTAAGCTTTGTCGAAGACGATCCCGGCAATTACGACATGCAATTCTGGCTGGACTATTTCCAACGAATCCATGCCGATGCCACAGTCCTGAACGCGGGCGGGTGCGTGGCCTTCTACCCCACGCAGATTCCCCTGCACTACCGCAGCAAGTGGCTGGGAAATATGGATGCCTTTGGCGATATAGCGCACGGCTGCCGGAAACTGGGCATGAATGTCGTTGCCCGCACCGACGCACACGCATGCCACAAGGATGTTTACGACGCGCATCCGGACTGGCTGGCAGTCGATGAGAATGGCAAGAAGCGCCGGCACGCGTCGGATCCGGACTTCTGGCTTACCTGCGCCTTAGGACCCTACAACTTTGAATTCATGACCTCGGTTCATCAGGAGATCATGTCGAAGTACATGGTGGATGGTATCTTCACCAATCGCTGGGCAGGATCAGGCATGTGTTATTGCGAGCACTGCCAGAAAAACTTCCACGATTTTTCAGGACTCGATCTTCCCCGCACCAGCAATCCGCAAGACCCGTCGCAAAGGCAATACATTGTTTGGCACCAACAGCGCTTATTCGAGTTGTGGCGGCTGTGGAACGGAAAGATACAGGAAATCAATCCCAATGCGAGCTATATTGCAAACGCGGGCGGCGGCGCGCTAAGCCTGTTGGACATGAAGACCATCGGCGAGTTGGCGCCGACATTGCTGGCGGACCGGCAGGGCCGGGCCGGCGTTGTAGCGCCCTGGGCCAGCGGAAAAAGCGCCAAGGAGTTTCGTTCCACCATGGGACGAAAAGCGATCGCGGGTATTTTCAGCGTCGGCCTGGAGGATAAGTACCGCTGGAAGGATTCCGTACAGAACGGTGACGAGATCCGGCTCTGGGTGGCCGATGGCATGGCCCAGGATTTTCGTCCGACCTTCACCAAGTTCAACGCCAAGCCTTACGACAAGCGCTGGTTTCCGGTCGTCGAAGAGATCTTTGAGTGGCACTACGCGAACCAGGATTATTTCCGCAACGAGAAATCCCTGGCCCGGGTGGGCATGGTTTATTCGCAGCAAACCGCTGCATTCTATGGCGGACCGAATGCGGCCGTTACGGTTGACGATCCTGCGCTTGGTTTTTACCAGGCGCTCGTCGAGGCCAGAATCCCCTTTGAGATGGTGCACGACCAATTGCTCGATGCTGAGCATACGTCTCAATTCCGCACCTTGATCTTGCCCAATATTGCAGCGCTTTCCACGGCACAGTGCGATCAGCTCAGTGCATTCGTGGAGCGTGGTGGCAGCATCGTCGCTACTTATGAAACGTCGCTGTACGATGAGTGGGGTGTGCAACGGCAGGATTTCGGGCTGGCATCGCTTTTCGGAGCATCCTTCGCCGGTAGTAAAGAAGGTCCGATGCTCAACTCCTACCTCTCGCTGGAGAAAGACCCGTCCACCGGCGGCTATCATCCTGTGCTGGCCGGATTTGAGGATGCGAATCGGATCATCAATGGCGTCCACCGGGTTCACGTAACCGCTGTAGGCGAAAGTCTCTCGCCCCCACTGCGCGTCGTTCCTACTTATCCTGACCTGCCGATGGAAGAGTGCTTCGTGAGGCCTGGTGCGCCTCATGACGCGGGAATCTTTGTGCGCGAAAGAGGCAAGGGGCGCGTGGTCTATTTTCCGTGGGATATCGACCGTACCTTCTGGGAAGTGCTGAACACCGATCATGCAAAGCTACTGCGCAACGCAGTCCTCTGGGCGAACAACGAACCGGCTCCTCTATCGGTAGAAGGTAAGGGCGTGCTCGACGTTGCGATCTGGTCACAGAAGAACTCCATGACAGCACATCTGGTGAACCTCACCAATCCGATGATGATGAAAGGACCGGTGCGCGAGGCAATACCGATCTCCAGCCAGCAGGTACGTATTCGTGTTCCCGCTGACAAGAAAGTGACAAAGGTCCATTTGCTGGTTGCGGGGGTTGAAACCCAGTACCGTAAGGACGGCGACGCGATCCTGATCGAGGTGCCTTCGATCCGCGTGCACGAGGTGATCGCACTGGACTTCGCTGTCTAGGATCACGCAACCAGGATCACGCAACCAGGTAAGGGCTAAGGGGATATGGCTGACATCTTCGACATCACGCGCAGGGAGTTCATCCGCAACTCAGCTCTCTTGACCGCCGGCACAACATTGGCTCATGCAGCGAACCTGGCGCAGGAAACCGCCGCCGCCCAGCCGGCTGCGCCCGTGTTTCCCTATGGCGCTGTCTATTTCCGCAAGACGAATCCACCCCCGCAAGACTGGGCGCGCGACCATCAAACCGCGGCGCAGACCGGGATGAACATTTTCCGTCACTGGTTCATGTGGTCCGCTATTGAGGTCGCTCCGGGAAAGTATGACTGGGCCGACTACGACCGGATCATGGATCTTGCGGCGAAAAATGGAATCAAGGTCGTCCTCGAAGAGTTGGTCGGGTGTGCTCCGGAGTGGGCGTTTCGTAAGTATCCCCATGCACGATACCTGGGCAGCGACGGCTTCGTCGTGGACAGCACTGTATCCGAGAGCAGCGCCACAGGAGGCTTCCCGGGTTTGTGTCTCGACAATCCAGACGTACAGGCACTCGCACAGACTTTTTTAGTCGCCCTGGTGGAGCGCTACCGCAATCACCCCGCACTGTTCGGCTATGACCTATGGAACGAGGGCACCTCCTTTGGAGGAAATCCGCGGAGGATGTACTGCTATTGCGAAGGCACCAAGCGAAAGCTGCGGGAGTGGCTGCGGGTCCGCTATGGATCGCTCGAGAGCGCCGCCAGGGAATGGCACCGCTATAGTTACCAAAGCTGGGACGACGTAGAACCCCCTCGGTCTTTCTCCGGGTATCCCGATAGCCTCGATTGGCTTCAGTTTCGCATCGACAACGCTTACAGCCTCTTCGATTGGCGGGTGAAATTATTTCGCAAGCTCGATCCGAGGCACCGCATCACCGCGCACGGGGTCGCAGGAACCCTCATGAGCCTGCCTTCTGCCTCCCACAATGAATGGCGTTCGGCTGCGGAAGTCGATATCTGGGGATTGACCTGGATCGCTGCCCGGCAGGGCGACGATCCGTGGAAGCAATTCCAGGCAGTCGACCTGGTGCGCGCCGGAGCGCGGGGCAAGCCGTTCTGGCATGCGGAAGCGCAAGGTGGTCCGCTGTGGATGCAGCCTCAGGTAATCGGGCGGCCCATCGATGACGGGCGCATTCCCGACCCCGAGGATGTGCGCATTTGGAACCTGGTCTCCTGTGCCACGGGGGTCAGGGGAATTCTCTATTGCCGGTGGCGCCCGCTCCTCGATGGTCCTCTGTTCGGGGCCTTCGCTCCCTTCGCAATGGACGGCTCGCCCACGCCCCAGTCAGAGATGGCGGGGCGCGTCGCGCGATGGGCAAACAGCCATCCGGAGATCTGGAAATCGAACCCGATTAAGGGCGACATCGGACTGCTCTTTATCCCCGAGGCGGAGCTATTCAACTACGTGCAACAAGGCGACACAGATTTCTATTCTCAGTCGGTGCGCGGAGCCTATCAGGCTTTTTTCGATTCCAACATCCAACCGGACTTTGTGGCTCTGGACAATATCAACGAATACAAAATCATCTATCTGCCCTATCCCGTGATGTTGAAGCAGGAAACGGTCGCTGGCTTGCGCAAATTTGTTGAGCGGGGAGGAACGCTGGTGAGTGAGGGGCTGCCGGCGTATTTTGGCGACCACGGCCACGTGGGGACCGTGCAGCCCAACTACGGCCTGGACGAGGTATTTGGGGCACGCGAGAGCAACGTGCAATTTACTCCCGATATCTCGAATGACCTCGTGCTCGAAGTCAAAGGCGCCAATATTTATGGCCGCTTTTTCCGGCAGGATTATCAACTGCACGGCGGCAACGCGGTTGGACATTACTCCAATGGAGCCATCGCCGCGGTTGAGCACCAATTTGGCCAGGGGCGCACTCTGCTCATTGGTTCCTTCCCCGGAGCGGGCTATTACCTGCACCACGCTGCAGCTACAAAGGACCTGTTCAAAACTCTTCCGGCCATGGCAGGAGTCGAGCCCCTGGTGACCGTCAACGATCACAGCGTGCAGGCCAGGCTCCATCAGGGGGCCGGCGGGGCTTACCTCTGGGTAACCAACCCCACGCGGGACAGTCGAACCATCAAGGTAGGGCTGGCGGCGAGTGCAGGAAATTACAAATCAGGGAAAGATATCTGGGGGAAACAAAGCGTCGCCATCGAAGGCAGCCAAGTCATAGTGTCTGTTGGTGGCCGGGACGCGGCCGTGATCACTCTGCAATAGAGTGCTGGATTATGAGGAAAGCTCAATGATGAAGCTCTGTTTTCTTCTCGCTGCTTCGATATCCTTGTCCGTCTTTTGCTCGACGGCTGCCGCGCAAGCGGCCGTCTCGTATTCGCCGGATCAGCTACTGCAACTCGCGCAACAGATGCGCGACCAGGCGGCCCACTCAAAGGATGCAGGAACCGGCATCCTGGAGAAGCATCTAGACAACTCCACGATCCTTGCATTTCGCGATAGAGATGGAAAAGCCGAGTTGCACCAGCAATTCGGAGACGTGTTCGTCGTGCTTCAGGGCACGGCCACGCTGGTCACCGGCGGTACGATCGCCAGTCCGATGACAACGGCTCCCGGTGAGATACGAGGCGCATCGATCCAGGAAGGGATTCGCAAAAAACTACAAGAAGGCGATATAGCGCACATACCTGCCGGTGTTCCGCATCAAGTAATCCTCGACTCCGGTGGCACGTTTACCTATTTCGTGGTGAAGATCCCCTTGAAATGAAAGCCTGGGCGAAGGGCACGGCTTCAAAGTTTGCTGAAAAAACCGGATTGAGTTGACAGCATGCCTAGGAGCTAGAGCCGATGTCTTAGTGATTTGAATATACGTCGAGTTTAAGCCCGATACGGCTTTGGGACCAAGACGAGCTGTTTGCCGCAATCCTCTATTCAGCCCTGGAGGCCCGACTAAAATGTGGCTCTGATGCAGTCCTGAATGAAATTCGCAGACTCTAAAGCCCCAGTAGGTACATTGCATTTCCCCTGGGGCAAATCCCCGGTGCGAATGGTGATATCTTCCGCAGCTTCAGCGGCGTCCCTCAGGGCTTAAAAGGCCCTGTGTGAGGATAGACGCATCTACAGAATCGGGCCCAAGCCGTGCCCTTCGTCGAGGGTCTTACGCCTTAATACCAGTGAATGCTTCCTCTGCTGTCCCAATTGGCCCATTGAAAAACCTAATTTGGACAAGACTGAAGTTCAGCCGTCGCTTCGGGACTAGTCAATCCCGGCAAGGCATCTCAAGCTACGCCACTGCATTCAATTCCCTGATCAAACTAGTCGTAATACTCCAACCCCAGATGTGTAATCAGAGACTCACCCTTGATATGCCGCAGCGTATTTTTCAGCTTCATCAATTGAATAAAGAGATCGTGCTCCGGATAAAGCCCGGGAGCCGTCATCGGCGACTTCCAGTAAAAGCTCAGCCATTCCTGAATCCCAATGTCCCTCAACTCCGGAGTGCGCGCAGCCAGATCCAGGAAGAGAACGAGATCCAAAGCGATGGGCGCGGCCAGAATCGAATCCCGGCACAGGAAATCAACCTTGATCTGCATCGGATAGCCGAGCCAGCCGAAGATATCGATGTTGTCCCAACCCTCTTTGTTATCACCACGAGGCGGATAATAGTTAATCCTTACCTTGTGATAAATGTCTTTATAGAGATCGGGATAAAGATCAGGCTGCAGAATGAAATCGAGCACGCTCAGCTTGGACTCTTCCTTGGTCTTGAACGACTCCGGATCATCCAGCACTTCGCCATCGCGGTTGCCCAGAATATTGGTGGAGTACCAACCGCTCACGCCCAGCATTCTCGCCTTGAAGGCCGGCGCCAAAACCGTCTTCATGAAGGTTTGCCCGGTCTTGAAATCTTTACCGGTGATTGGGGCACTGTTCTTGCGCGAAAGCTCCTGCATGACCGGCAGATCGACGGTTAAATTTGGCGCGCCCATGGCGAACGGAACGCCTTCCTGCAGCGCCGCGTAGGCGTAGATCATCGAGGGCGCGATGTTGATGTCGTTCTCTTCCAGTCCCTTTTCAAAGGACGCCACCGACTGGTGGACAGCCGTGGGGGTAAGAAAAATCTCAGTCGAGCCGCACCAGATCATCACCTGGCGCTGGGTGACTTTTTTGTAGGCCCGGATATCCGCCCGCAGCTGCTCGGCCAGGTCGCGCTTGTTCTTGCCCTTCTTAACGTTGGTACCGTGCAGACGCTTAACGTAATACTGATCGAAAACCGCGGGCATGGGCCGGATGCCTTCGAGGAAGGGCCGAATGGTTTCCAGTTGATCCCGCTCCAGCACACGGGCTGTCTTCGCGGCCTCGAACATATTGTCCGCAAAAATATCCCAGCCGGTGAAGCAGAGGTTGTCCAGCTTGGCCAGGGGAACGAAGTCCTTGATCAAGGGGCTGCGCGCGTCGGTGCGCTTGCCCAGGCGAACGGTGCCCATCTGGGTCAGGGAGCCGATAGGCTTGGCGATTCCCTTGCGCACGGCTTCCACTCCGGCCACCAGCGTGGTCGCAACTGACCCCATTCCGGGGATCATGATTCCTAGTTTTCCATTGGCGGGCTGAATCGATGAACTGTCAGCAGACTCGTGGCTGCTGCTCGTAGGGGTAGACATTTTCGTGCGGGTCCGTCCTCTCGTGTCTTTTGTGTGTGATCGCAGGTGCTTCTTCAGCGCTGATCACTAACCCTTTCAGTCTCGTCTTTCATTCTCTGCTTTGGCAAATGCGCGCCGCTCAAAGGAGAGAAAGCACGGCTTAATGGTAGTGAGGAGCGATTGGAAGCGACTTTCAAACCGCACTGGAGGGTTCCGCCCCACGTTGTTTCCAATGCGACCATACGAACCAGACGATGGCCATCAGCAACGCCGCCTCTACACCGAGGTGAAAGCGATGAAAGACCGCCTTGAAGCGGGGGTCCGTTTCCCACGAGCGGCCCAGTCTCATCCCCACGTACGCCAGGGCAAAACACCACGGCCAAGAACCGAGGAAGGTGTAAATGTGGAATCGCCATAACGGCATTTTGGCAATTCCGGCGGGCAGGGCGATAAAGGTTCGCACCACCGGGAGCAAGCGCGCCAGGAACACGGTGATGGAACCGTATTTCAAAAAGAAATTTGTCGTGCGGTCGAGGTCATGGCGGCTGAGCAAAACATACCTGCCAAAGCGCCCCACCAGCGGACGGCCTCCATGTGCCCCAATCCAGTAAGCGACCGCTGAGCCCAGATTGCAGCCAATGGCGCCCGCCGTGGCCACCCACACCAGCTGAAACCTGCCGCTGTAAACCAGGTAGCCGGAGAACGGCATGATGATCTCCGAGGGCAATGGAATGCAAGCCGACTCAATCCCCATCAGCAGCGCAATTCCCAGATAACCCGTGGACGAAATGACGGTGATGATGAAGTGCGCAAGGAGAGCTAGTATTTTCTCTGTCATCCGCAGGCAGTATAGCCGCTCGACCTGCCCGCCAACTCCGCATGCCCCGCATCACTCTCGTTTTTCCCGCCCTACGAGTAAACCCGCGGCCGGCCGGTTTTGACCCGCTTTGCTACCATGGAGTTTCAACAGGAGTACACCATGGCAGAGACCCTTATCCCCGAAGTTTCCGAGCCTGCTCAGACCGCCCCCCAGACCGATCCTGCCGCTCAGCGTGCCTCGGCCCCGGCAAAGGAAGTCAAGCGGCAGACCATTGGCTTTACGTTTTTCAAGGTACTCCCCGAATGGCGGCGGCTCCCCGTGGCGGAAAAAGAGGCACACCGCGCAGCCTTTGCCGAGGTCCTCAAACGCTGGAATCAGCCCGGGCGCCTGCTTACGCTGACCTATTCCACGGTAGGCCTTCGTGGCGATTGCGACATGGTGCTCTGGCGCATCTGCTATACCCCCGAAGATCTCAACCAGATGACGGCGGAGCTGATGGCCACGCCCCTGGGCGGCTATTTGCAGACCGCATACAGCTTCCTCTCCATGACCAAGCGCTCGCAGTACCTGATCGGGCACGAGCATGAAGGCCAGCAGGATTCACGGGGCAGCATCCGGCCTGGGGGGCAGAAATACATCTTTATCTATCCCTTCTGGAAGACCCGCGCATGGTACCTGTTGCCGGCAGAGGAGCGCCAGCGGCTGATGAACGAGCACATCCGCGTGGGACACCTTTACCCCCGGGTCAAACTGAACACCACCTACTCCTTCGGCATCGACGACCAGGAGTTCGTGGTAGCGTTTGAAACCAACTATCCCGAAGATTTCCTGGATCTGGTGCAGCAGTTGAGAGAGACCGAGATCAGCCCCTATACGTTGAAAGACACCCCCATCTTCACCTGCATTCGCATGACGCCGGAAGATATGCTGGCGCGGCTCGGCTAACCGTCGATGAAGGCGGCGAAGGCCCCAATCAAGAAGCCGAAGAAGCCTGCAGCGAAGAAGGCCATCAAGGCCGGGACGCCGCGGAGAAATCCACTCGCTCCGGAGCGCATTTCTGCCCTGTTGGAGCGTCTGGAGCAAGCCTATCCCAGCGCGGAGTGCGCCTTGCATCACCGCAACGCCTGGGAGCTGCTGGTGGCCACCATTCTCTCCGCGCAATGTACCGACGCGCGCGTCAATATGGTCACCCCTGGCCTGTTTAAAAAATTTCCCACGCCCACTGACTTTGCCCATGCACCGTTAACGGAGATCGAAGAGCTGATCCGTTCCACCGGCTTCTACCACAACAAAGCCAAGTCCCTGAACGGCGCCGCGCGCAAACTCACTGCCGAGTACTCGGGCAAAGTCCCGCAAACCATGGAGGAGCTCTTGACCCTCCCGGGCGTGGCGCGCAAGACGGCCAACGTGGTGCTCGGTGTGGCCTTCGGAAAGGCGGTCGGGGTGGTGGTGGATACCCATGTGCTTCGGCTAGCACGACGCCTCGAACTTACCCAGGCTACCGAGCCCATTCAGGTCGAGAAGGATCTGATGAAAATCATCCCCCAGGACCACTGGATCGCCTTTTCCCACGAGATGATCCATCACGGGCGCCAGGTTTGTATCGCCCGCAAACCGCGCTGTGTCGACTGCACCCTGGAGCCCTTGTGCTACTCCAGTGATAAGACATGGGGTAGCCACGGCCTTGGCTCCCGGGCAACGGGATGACCCCTTACTGCAACCGTTAACGCTTGTGGTTACTTCGGTGGCCGAAAAAGCGCCAGTCGATAGGGTTTGTCTGGCCGTTAGATAGCATAAGTGCAGCAGTTTTGGCACCCTATCCTCTGTATACTGAGGGACGGCGTTTTTTCGTGCACCAGACTATCGGGATTGAGTTGGCGACAGGATGATTGAACAGACTCTCGGGAACTCTCTGCGCTATTTGCGAGAGCAACAGGGCATTTCATTACGAGGTCTTGCGGAACGGACAGATTTTTCTGCAAGCTTTTTGTCGCAAATTGAAAACGGGCAGTGCTCACCCTCCATTTCGTCAATGGAGAAAATAGCCGGCGCATTGGGTGTAACGCTGGGACAGTTTTTCCTGTCCGCAAATCAACACGTTGTCAATATCGTGCGCGCCAGCGACCGTGCCCACATGGCGCTTGACTGGTCGCGGGCGGAAATTGCCTCCCTTGGCTCCCTTTCCAACGGATCGCAGTTCCGCGCCTCCATGCTCATCATCAAGCCCGGGGGCCTCACCGGGAAACATCCCACGCCGTCCATTTCCGACGAGTTTGCCATGGTGTTCGAAGGCAAAGTGATCCTCAAGCTGCAGGAAAACGAGCAGATCCTCGAACGCGGCGATTCGGTAACGGTCGTCGCCGGAACAGGCCGTCAATGGCGAAATGAATCCGACAGTCTGGCCGAGATTCTCGTCATCTCCCTGGGACCATACCGCTAACCGCTCCGTTCTTCGACAGACGACTCATGGGCCTGTGGCTCACCCAAGGTGATGAAAAACGCCTCGGTCCGGCAACCGCTCCTTTATAGAACCGTTGCTCTCCCCTTTGTCATCCCGACCGAAGCGAAGCGTAGCGGAGGGATCTGCAGTTCTGCGGACCCTTCCTGGAAATGTTTTTCGAGAGAACGTACCCGGATTTCCTACCTAGTGGCACTCGCAACAACCGCGTATGCGGCTTTCCGTAGAGAAAGCCGCACGAAGTTTGCCAACGCCACCAAGTTCCACAGGAAATCTGGAGGAGCGTAGCGGAGGGACCTGCTGTTTCTACACCTACCATGCGCTTGTGCCGGCTCGTTCGCTATCGGATGTGAGTTAATGGTGGGCGGGCTACCCCCGGATCTTATCGCGTTCCTTTAAAGGAAAAATTGCCTAAGGAAATCAATTCTTATCTGCTCAAGAGCATGGCCGTGGGAGCTCTGGGTGGCCTCCTCTTCGGCTTCGATTCCGCCGTCATCGCCGGATCATTGCACTCGCTCACAGTGCTGTTTGCACTTTCTCCACTTCAGGTCGGCCTGACCGTCTCCAGCGCCCTCTTTGGTACAGTGATTGGTTCGATGTTTTCGGGCATTCTCGGAGATCGTCTGGGTGGCCGCGAAAGCCTTCGTGTCTTTGCCGTTTGCTACATTGTCTCTGCTATTGGCTGCGCTCTTTCCCCGACCTGGCCGCTCCTTCTACTGTTTCGGTTCATTGGAGGATTAGGCATTGGTGGTTCGTCGGTACTGGGACCGGTCTACATTGCGGAGCTTTCACCAGCCAGGTGGCGTGGCAGGATGGTAGGCACCTTTCAAATTAACATCGTGATCGGCGTACTAACGGCATATCTGTCCAACTTTCTGATCGGTCTGGCTTCCTTTGGGTCTATTGAATGGAGACTTCAACTGGGAATCGCAACTGTTCCAGCTGTCCTGTTCCTGGTACTGCTTTTCGGTATTCCCCGGAGCGCGCGTTGGTTGGTAACCAAGGGCCGCGTCGAAGAAGCGACGCAAGTGCTCTATCAACTTGGGTCAGAACACCCCGACTCAGAATTGTCTGAGATTGTCGACTCGATTCATCCTGGACCTTCGACCCAGACTGAACCGCTGTTTCAATGGAAGTATCGTGTCCCGATCTTTCTGGTCGTAACCCTGGCCATCTTCAACCAGCTCACAGGAATCAATGCTATTACTTATTATTTGAATGACATCTTTTCGATGGCCGGCTTCAGCAAAGCGTCAAGTGGTTTGCAGGCAGTAGCATTTGGGGCAACGAACCTCTCGGCGACACTGGTAGCCATGACGGTGATTGACCGGATCGGCCGAAAGACGCTCCTGCTCATCGGATCTGTGGGCATGGCGATCACTCTTTCCGGCGTCTCTGCGGTGTTCTTCACTCACAAGCATCCCCGCACCCTCCTTCCCCTGCTCATTGGCTTCATTGCGTCATTTGCCATCTCGCAGGGAGCGGTCATCTGGGTGTTCATTAGTGAGGTCTTTCCCAATCTCGTGCGTGCGAAGGGTCAAAGTCTTGGTAGCTCCACACACTGGGTGATGAATGCTCTTATCTCGGGCGTTTTCCCGCTGCTCGCTGCTGGTTCGGCGGCATATCCGTTCCTTTTCTTTGCATTTATGGTTGTAGTGCAGTTCTTTGTAGTTCTGTTCGTGTTCCCGGAAACGAAAGGAATTTCGCTCGAAGAAATGCAAAAAATGCTTGGTATTGAAGCCTAAGCTATTTTGTATTTGAGTCTGCATAACCACCATAAGACCCTTATGCGAAAGCAGGAAAAGCTTTGCCAAGGAGCAACGATGCGCCTTAAAGATAAAGTGATCTTAGTGACCGGCTCGACCACTGGTATCGGTGAGGGTATGGTGCGCGTCTTTGCTCGAGAAGGCGCCAGGGTCATGATCCATGGAAGGCGAAAAAACGCGGCGCAAGAACTGGTTGCCGCGATTGGGGAAGGGGTATCCCTCGTCATCGGATCACTCGAAGATCCGCAGGTTCCTTCAAGGCTCATTGCCGAAACAATCAGTCATTTTGGAAGAATCGATGGGCTCGTAAATAATGCCGCAGTGATGACCCGTGGTGACCTCGAAAACACAGATGCCCAAACATTCGACCAAACCGTTGCCGTCGACCTAAGGGCGCCGTTCTTACTGATTCAAGCGGCGCTTCCCCACTTCAGAAAACAGGGCGGAGGACGCGTGCTGAACATTGGCTCAGTCAACGGCTATTGTGGGGAGCGCAACCAGTTGGCCTATTCGGTCTGCAAAGGGGGCTTGATGACACTCACCCGAAACCTCGCCGATGCACACGGACATGAAGGTATCCGGGTCAATCAATTGAACGTCGGCTGGACCCTGACGCCCAATGAGTTCGAACTGAAAATGAAGGAGGGCCTGCCCAGGAACTGGCCTACCAGGATCCCAACGACGTTCGCCCCGTCAGGCCGGATCCTCTCACCCGAAGACATTGCCTGGGCCGCGGTCTACTTCCTTTCAGACGAGGCGGCCCTCATCAACGGCGCAATTCTCGATGTGGAGCAGTACCCTCTCATCGGGCACAATCCGGCAAAAGAAACCTCTCCTTCATGAAGCCCAAACTGGCCGCGTGGGGTGGATTGACCTTGGCGCGACGCCCGGCGTCGACAGACCTGAGTTTTATTAGGGATTCCTGCAGCACGATGAAGTGTTTCTCGAAAAGCTTCGCGTGGTCTGTGATAGCGTCCATGCCTATCGCTCTTAATCCAGTTTGCCCATCGAGTAAGTGCCTCAAAACGCAGCACTATTTCGTTTAAATATGCTGCACGACAACACCCCGCGCCCTCTTCGCATCAGATCGTAAGAGCACGGAAAGGATGACGCATATGAACAATTTTTATCGTCTGGCGACATCGAGCACACTTCTTCTATTGTTGAGTTCCCCGGTCGTGATGCACGCCCAATACGCCCCGCAACAACCTCCGCCACCAGGATACGGCGAACATGGGGGATGGGATAACGCTCCGTCGCAGTTTAACGATGCTGAACGGCGTGGCTTTCAAGATGGCGTTGTGGGGGCCCGCAAAGACTATGAGAACCATCGTCAGCCAAACGTGAATAACCGCGACGAATATCGCCACCCAAATGTGCCCCATGAACTTCGTCACGATTATCGAGAAGGCTTCCAACGCGGCTACGATGTCGGCGTTCGCCACATGATGGAGGGACAAGATCGCCGCTAAGTTTTTATCCAATAAAAAAGGCGTGAGCTGCAAGTCAGCTCAGGCCTTTACGCGTAAGCTGGACAGCTAACGGCTGACAGAATGGGCCATGAGAACGCTGGCTAATGCATCCGCGACGATTTTGTCTTCTCCCGGTTTTAGGTCGATAGAAGTCATTTCGATCGTGCTCGGTCCCTCGGTTAACACGATGGAAGGTTTCATCTTGACAAGCTGCTCGGTAATGTCGTGAGGCGTGGCGGAAAAGCGGGCTGGATCCAGATGTATCTGGAGCGCCGGAAAGTGATTTGCAATCTCCGGCACGTCTCGTGTCACTGTCACCCCGGCTATCTTTGATACTTTAGTCGATATCGTATCCAGTTTTTGCCACTGTTCTTTATCTAGAAGACTTTGGTCTTCCGCCAGATAAAGTTCTAATGCCTTGAGCAAACCCACTATCTCTTCCTTACCAACCTTGGTAGGTCTTCCCATGGTGTCCTCGTTCGGGCTCATGTTCAGCAAGGCACTATGGACCATCTCCTGGCGTCCAATCAGGAGACCTGTACATTGTGGACCTCTGATTGCTTTACCACCGCTGACTGCGATCAAATCGAAACCCATGTTGGCGTAATCCGTAAGACGGGATTTCGGCGGTACGTCCGCGGCGGCATCAAGAAATGCCGGCAAGTTTGCCGCATGCGCCAGTTTTACCCAAGCCTCTCGTTTAATCTTCCCATCCGGATCACTTAGATTCAAGAAGTGCATTGCTGCGGTGCGTTCGCTGATCGCTTTATGAACGTCATCTACCGTCTCAACTTCGATAATTTTTGCCCCAGTCGTTCGGATCTGGTGATCCCACCCGCTGCGATGTGACCGCTGGATGATCACCTCCGATTTCATCCCGGTTAGATCCGGGATCTGTTTGATATATGTCTCATTACTCCCGGTAAGAATTCCTGAGTATCCATTTTGGATCGCCGACGCGGCCCCTGAAGTTACAATCGCTCCATATCCCGGCGGTAACTTCAGCATGTCGGCAATTCGTCTCCCCACCGCGGCTTCCAGGTCCATGATGACGACAAAATGCTCGGATGCCAGATCCATGACCGCTTTTACTTCCGGACGGATCAACGAGCCGCCAAGAACCGTCTCCGTCCCCTGGCCATTGATGACTGTCGTCAAGCCAAGTTCCTCATACACATTCCCACTTTCACCCAGCCCTGTTATCTTTCCCGACCAGGCACCTTGCTTATTTGCTGCACCCGATGCTGCAAATAGTCTGTGGCCGCCAAATACTGATCCGGCGAGGATGCCCAGACTGCCTAAAAATCCGCGACGGTTCAAGTCGCCGGAGCCAAATTTTCGCATTGCGTGTTCACCTCAAGATCTTAGTGATGGCTGTTCAACTTATCCAGGGCGCGCTTTAAATCTTCAAGCTTCTGCCCTGCTTGGCCCAGCTTGCCCTCTGCTGTCAGGCGCTGGTAGTCCGCAAGATCCCTGGCGGCCTCGGAGATGGTTGGGTTGAGGTCCGCCGTGGATGGGGAGGGAGCAGCAGTCGAGCTCTGCGCAGCATGCTGCGGCTCTGCAGCCGTAAGAGAAGAATTCCCGCCCCCGAAAAGTGCGGCTAACGCTGCTTCGAACGTCGATCCATACGCCAGCCTGTCCTGCAGCGCGAGCACCACCAGGCGCAGCTCCGGCATCGGGCTTCGTTCCGCCTGCAGGTAAATCGGTTCGGCGTACAAAAGCGCGCGCCCGGTAGGAATCACCAGTAGCGTTCCGCGCCGCACGTGCGAGCCCTGCTGATTCCACAATGTCAATTGTCCGGAAAGTTGCGCATTTTGATCGATGCGCGCCTCAATCTGCAGCGGTCCGTCGACCAGCTTGTTTTTGGGGAAGTTGTAGACGACCGATGTCCCGTAGTGTGTGCCGTCACTGCGGCCGCCAATCCAGCCAATCAGGTTGTTACGATTTGCCGGCGTAAAAGGCAGAATTTCGACAAACTCCATATCGGTTTCGCCCGGCAGTTTCATCAGCACGAAATTGGGCTGCATTGCCTGCGTGGTTTGTCCGCCCCCTTCACCCATCCCGACTTCGGTCGCGACTGTCCACAAATCCTCGCGGTTGTAGAACACCTCAGGATTGGTCATGTGATACAGGCCGTAGACTTCTCCCTGCAACTTGAGCAACAGCTCCGGGTAACGCATGTGCTTGCGCAGTCCCGGCGGCATGGCTGCGGCATCTTTGAACAAGCTCGGAAAAATGCGCCGATAGGTCGCGATGATAGGGTCGTGGTCGTCAAAAACATAAAAAGTAGTCGAGCCATCGTAGGCATCGATGACTACTTTTACGCTGTTACGCATGTAATTGATGAGATCGTCGCCCAGGCGATAATGGGTGGAATACGGATACTGGTCCGAGGTGGTGAAGGCGTCCATGACCCATGACAGCCTGCCATCGTCACCGACCACGATGTAAGGATCCGGATCAAACGTCAGAAACGGCGCCAGGGTCGCTGCACGTTCGCGCACGTTGCGGCGCATCAGCAGCCGGCTTTGCGCATTCACATCATCGCTAAAAGGTAACTTTCCCAGATCGCCACGGTCGATCGCGAGCAAGATGCGGCGTAGGAAGCCGCCCACCGCAATGCCACTGTCCCCTTGATACGAGGTTAGATTGTTGCTCTGGCCCTGGGGATAATTAAATTCCTGCTGCCGCGTCTTGACGTAAACGTCGGTGTTTGTCAGCTCGCCAAAATAGATCTCCGGCCGGGTTACATTCAGGCCGGGAACGGTGCTCTGCACCGGCATGTTGCTCAGGTATAGAGTCGGCAGCCCCTCTGCGGTGAACCCGTTCACTGGGTTCATCGTTATACCGTAGCCGTGGGTGTAAATCAGCTTTTCGTTGATCCAGTTCCGGCTGCTCTCGGGCAGCTTCTCTACATTCAATTCGCGGGCGGCGAGCATCACCTGGCGCAGATTCCCATTGATCTGATAACGATCGATGTCGATATCGGGAAAGTCGTAGTAGGTGCGGATTTCCTGAATCTGACGCAGAGTGTCCTGGAGTGCCTGCCAATCCCACAACCGGATGTTTTGCAAAGTGGGTTGATTGTTTGCCGGATCTGCCGCGCCCACGGTCGTCTCCGCGGGAAACTCGTGCTGCGAGAAACGGTCCAATCCATATGCCTGGCGCGTCATAAGGATGTTGTGGGCAATGTATGGTTGCTCACGTACCAATTCATTCGGTTTGACGATAAAGCTGCTCATCCACCAGCCAGCCGCGCGAACGCCGGCAAAACATAGCGCCGCAGGTAGAATCGCCGCCACCAACCAGCGTCCTCGCGCCCCCGTCATCGCGTTTGCCGCGGCAGCCACCGCCCCGCCGACGAGCGCGATACACACCAGCAGAAGACCGCCAAGCGTGATGTGGGCGTCGGTATAAGTAACACCCCCGAAAACCGTATGATCGTCGAACAAACTTTCGAATCGGCCGAGATACACACGTATCGCCAGAATCAGCAGGAGGAACG
This sequence comes from uncultured Acidobacteriaceae bacterium, assembly GCA_963750415.1. Lineage (GTDB taxonomy): Bacteria > Acidobacteriota > Terriglobia > Terriglobales > Acidobacteriaceae > PALSA-350. The sequence continues at coordinate 341,136 of CAVVQX010000007.1, read as the reverse complement.
AAAAGGTAATAGAAAGCCCACGCCACGGAATCGTGAGATAGCTGCGGCGGCCGGCAAACGCTTCCATCCCGCCGGTGATGAGAATGAAGAAAACGGCCAGGACGCAGGTAATGATGGCCAGCGTAAGCAGCCACCCGGAGATCAGCTGCCAGGCCGGCAGGGTAAAGAGAAAAAAGTTCAGCGGCTTGCCAAAAATCGGGTCCACCACGCTACCCATGGCGCTGGGCGCGTACCAGAAAGCCGCGAAGGTTGGCCATTCCGCCATCATGCCCGCGCCAGTCAGAAGGGCAATAACGACCGACCCGCCGAACGCGATCAGGCGCATCACAGGGTCAACCGGGAGCCTCAGTGGCTGGCCGCCGACGAAGATGGTGTGACTGCTGGGCAAGTCGGGCAGGTGGGCCCGCTTCAAAGCGGCAAACGATCCGTAAAGGATACAAAACGTGGCTACGGCAAAAACAGTGAAAATGATCCACTGAACAGCCAGGGTCTTGGAGAAGACGCTTCCGTAACCGAGTGACCTGAACCACAGCAGGTCAACAAAATAAGACAACGCGGTGCGGCTGCAGAGGATGATTACGGCGATAGCTGCGACTATGAGAAAAAAGCGCCGGCGCCGCCGGGGCGGGTTCTTCAGCGGCCAGTCAATCGATGTGGGCATTGCTACCCCCATTCTACAGCCAAGCAGCAGGGGCTAAGAGATTCTGTGAGAACCGGAGGGGGGCTTTCCGCCCCATGCTGCATTCACAAACTGCCCGGCAAATTGGGCAAGCACGTTGGCGGAGAAAAAGTAACTTTCGCGGTGGTGCGCGAAACTTCCCTGACGCCCCGGACCGGAATATTATGGCGTCGTACTCATCGGAGAAACCCCATGGCTCCTAAAAAATCGGCCCTGCGCTTGTCTTCTCAGCAGCGCGTTGTCCTCCCCGGCAGTGAGAAATCGCCCCTACCAACGGCAACCGGCCAGAAACCGGCTTCCCCCACCAGCGTCATCACCGTTTCTGTGATCGTCAAGCGGAAAAGCCCCCTCAACACCAGCCGGCTGGGCAAAGAGCGCCTCACCCGCGCCCAATATCGTCAAAAGCACTCGGCTGACCCGGCGGCGATCAAACTAGTGCGCGCCTTTGCCAAAGAGTTCGGCCTCACTGTCGGGAAAGACATGCCAAAACCGGAGCGGCGCACAATCAAGCTCACCGGGACGGTCGCTGCCATGCAAAAGGCGTTTAGCGTCAGCCTCGTGCAGAAGACCCTCGACGGCAACGCCTATCGTGTCCGCGAAGGCAGCATCCGTGTACCCGCTGAACTGGCCGACGCGGTGGAGGCGGTTTTGGGACTCGATAATCGTCCCCAGGCGCAGCCTCACTTCCGTGTCCTGGGTTCCTCAATCAACACCATGACGACCGGAACACAAGGCTTCGCCCGCGCTCATGCCGCAGCAACCAATACCTCCTACACGCCCGTCCAGATAGCACAGCTCTACCAGTTTCCCACCGGGGCAAGTGCCGCCGGGCAGACCATTGGCATCATCGAACTGGGCGGCGGCTACCGCGCCGCAGATCTCACCGCCTACTTCAAAGCCTTGGGTCAAAAAGCACCGAAGGTAACCGCAGTCTCGGTCGACAATGGCAAGAATTCCCCCGGAAGCACGGACGGTTCCGACGGCGAGGTTATGCTCGATATTGAAGTCTCGGCGGCCGTTGCTCCAGGAGCAAAGATCGTTGTCTACTTCGCGCCCAACACTGACCAGGGTTTTATCGATGCCATCGGCACTGCTGTCCATGACACCACGAATAACCCCAGTGTCATTTCGATCAGCTGGGGTGGGCCGGAGTCCACATGGACAGCGCAAGCCTTGAAAGCCCTCGACGCCGCGTGCCAGTCCGCGGCTGCGCTCGGCATCACCGTCACCGTTGCCGCGGGCGACAATGGCTCGACCGACGGAGGTACGGGCAATAACGTCGACTTCCCTGCCTCCAGCCCGCACGTCCTTGCCTGTGGCGGAACCACCCTTGTCGGCAGCGGCAGCACCATCACCTCAGAGGTGGTGTGGAACGAGCAGGCAAATAACGAGGGTGCTACAGGCGGCGGGGTAAGCAATGTATTTGCCCTGCCTTCCTGGCAGGCGAACGCAAAGGTGCCCGCGCCTTCCGCAAGCACGGGCGGACGAGGCGTTCCAGATGTCTGCGGCGATGCCGATCCCGTCACTGGCTACCAGGTTCGCGTCGATGGGAAAAGCCTGGTCATCGGTGGTACCAGCGCCGTTGCCCCTCTCTGGGCGGGCCTCATCGCACTCAACAATCAACAGAATGGAAGGAGCGCCGGATTCATACAGCCCCAGATTTACGCCGCGAAAGCTGCCTATGCGTTCAACGACATCGTGTCGGGAAACAACGGAGCCTTTTCTGCCGGCCCTGGTTGGGATGCGTGTACCGGCCTTGGGTCTCCCAACGGCGCCAAGCTCATCGCACTCCTGGCTGCTTCCACCGCAACCAAAAAAAAGGGGGGAAGAAGAAGCACGTCCGCATGCGCCCAGCGAAGAAGAAGGCTCGAAGAGCAAAAGCAAAATAGATTTGTCCCACCAAACGAAGCCCGGGTGCCCCAATCCCCGATTTCCTGTGAAGCTTGGTGGGTGCCGCGCACTTCATGCGCCTTTCCTTAAAGGAAAGGCGCATGGAATTTCTACATTTCAGAGAGGGCGTAGAGATCCAAATCCACGGAATGCGCGAGTTTTCTGGAGTCACCGCTCGGACGCTTTGTATCAGGGCACGACTTGACAGGCTGCGGAAAAACTCGGTTTTAGGGTAGGCCGGGGATTTATCCCCGGCGCAAATGCAATGTAATCATCGTGGGCTTTAGCCCTGGGGCATGCTTTCCTTCTCGAGCCCTGCTTTTGACGGGGTTCTGAACCATAGATGCGCAATGCATTTCGTGCAGAATTGCCATTGCAGGGGCTGAAGCCCCAATTCTCTTTCCGTCCTTTACGGCCCGACTAAAGTCGGGCCCTGATACAAAGCCAAAACTCAGCATCCAATAGCGCCACTCTCGTTCAAGTACCATACGCTTGGTCCCTGGATATGTAGAAATAGCGCGCCGAGTTCGACAGGAAATCCGGAGTTTTTCGCGAGATATGGGATACCACGGCGGATCCTGGCGACTTTTTTTCCATTACCCATTGTCTAACTCGTAACTACAACTTTGGCGTAAAGTCCCATATCGATACATCCTTCACTTGCTACACACTCAGGTTTAGCATCGAGACGGGCTAGACCATGGGAAAAGTGGGATGGAGTCTGATCGTGGGGGCGACAGCACTTCTCGCTGGTTGCAGCGCAGGCAGCAACGGTACAGGCGGCACAAGCACGGGCGGCAGCGGCACGAACACGAACCAGCCCACCAGTCTCACAGTCACCACGACGTCGCTCCCCGGCGGAACCGTGGGGGCCGCATATAGCGGTGCAGTGGCAGCGTCTGGCGGCAGTACACCCTACATTTACAGCGCCACCAGCCTTCCTGGCGGCTTGTCGATCAATAGTGCAACCGGCACGATTACGGGTACCCCAGCCCAAACCTCGATAGGCACATCGTCAGCAACCATTAAAGTGACGGATTCGACCCAGCCCTCATCCCAGTCGGCCACTTCCACCCTTGGCATCAGAATCAGCCCCGCCCCCATCGCAGTGACGACCACCTCTTTACCCGGGGGGACCGTCGCATCGCCGTATCCATCGACCGCGCTCCAGGCCTCCGGTGGTGTCCCACCCTACACATGGGCCCTGGCTGCCGGTAGCACCTTGCCCGCAGGGTTGAGTCTGTCGACCGGAGGAACCATCTCCGGAACACCAACTGCAGCATCCAGCAGGTCTTTGACCTTCGTGGTGACCGATTCCTTCACCACTCCGGAAACAGCCAAGACCATGCTCACGCTCACCATTGCGGCTGGATCCACCCTGAGCCTGACCACCACTACGCTGGCGGACGCTACCCTCAACACCGCGTACTCGGCCATGCTCACAGCCACAGGCGGGGTTGCCCCCTATATATTCACCCTGGCAAACGGCACCTCATTGCCGGCAGGACTAACCCTTTCCACCGCAGGCGCAATCAACGGGACGCCCACCAAAGCCGGAAGCACCACCTTCTCAGTAGATGTGATGGATTCAAGCGCACCCGCCCTTTCACAAACCGCCAACCTGAGCCTCACCGTGTATACGTCAGCCGGACCGGCATGCGGCAACATGAGCACCGGCAACGGAGCCAGTCTCAACGGCTATGTGCCGTTCCCATCTTCCAATGCCTGGAACACCAACATTGCCTCTACTCCCATCGATCCCAACTCCGTAACCATCATCAGTGCACTTACCGGCAGCCATCTGCATCCGGACTTCTCCAACGTGGTCGACGGAAACTACGGCATACCCTACGTCGTCGTGGACTCCAATGCCACTCCGGGAGTCGCGGTGACCATGACTACCTATCAGAGTGAAAGTGACATCACCCTCTACCCCGTCCCCATCACGGCTCCCATCGAAGGCTTTCCTGCGGACTGCACCACTACCGGAGACAATCACCTCATCGTGATCGACAAGACCCGGTGCTGGATATATGAGACCTGGCAAACCCAGCGCTGCAACGGCGCCTGGAACGCTGCCAACGGAGCCATATGGGACCTGACCAGCACTGAGCACCGTCCTTATGGATGGACCTCAGCGGATGCGGCCGGCCTGCCCATCTTTCCCGGCCTGGTGCGCTACGACGAGGTGGCTGCGGGAGCCATTCATCACGCCTTCCGCATGACGGTGGCGCACACCAAAAGCGATGCCAATGGCGGATATTTTGTGGCCCCTGCGACCCACGGAGCGGGAAACAATTCCGGCACCGACAACATCATGGGCATGCGCCTGCGGCTCAAGGCCAGCTTCGACATCTCCACCTTCAGCGCGGCCAATCAGGTGATCCTCACCGCTATGAAAAACTACGGCATGATTGTCGCCGACAACGGCAGCAACATGTACTTCCAGGGAGCCCCGGATGCACGCTGGGACGACAACGATCTGAACGCGCTCAAAGCCATCGATGCCTCGCAATTCGACGTGGTGCAAATGGGAACCGCGTACGATGGAGCAACGGCTCCCACGGGAGCCGTACCAACCATCAGCAGCTTCACTGCCTCGCAAACCACGGTATCCGCGGGAACCCCGGTGACTTTGACATGGAGCGTAAGCAACGACTCTTACGACTACATTGACGTCGTGGGTCCCGTGCGCGGAGGCACGCAAACCGTGACCCCGGCCGCCACCACCATCTACACCCTGAACGCAACCAACCAGTATGGACGTTCAACCAAATCGGTTACGGTAAACGTTCAGTAGCCGACGGTAACGTTTGCGTCCATGTTTGACCGCAGCTTCTCCCTCCAGCGCAGTAGAAACAGCTGCCTAAAGTTGCGCGAGAAAGAACGAAAGTTCCCTGAACAACTTCTGCTTTCCTGCCGATAGTGGTTTTATCTTTGTCCGTCCAGAGTTAGCTGGATGCTGAAAAGAGGCTACCGTGTCCATACATGCGCTTTCATCCGCCTCGGTCTTAGATACCCCACTGGCGACCGGTTTGATCACCAGCACCAATCAGGCCACATCCTCCAGCCCCGCCCTTGTGAATACGACGTCCGCTCCCCTCAGCAACACTTCCAGCAACACACCGGATCTCCTGACCCAGGACATGATCAATTTGCTGAAAGCCCTGGCCTATGGAGATGTCACAGGAGCAAGGTCTGAGCTGGCAAAATTCAAAGCGGACCTGAAGGCTCAAACTGCCACCCTGTCCTTGAACAACCTGGCCAAAGACGTGACCTCGCTCTTCAAGGATCTGGCTGCCGGAAGTAGCTCCGCAGCAAAGACGGACCTCGCCAGGGTGACGGTGGATTTGCAGACGCAGGATGCTGCCGCGGCTGCTCCCACCCATGCCATCAGTCCGCTCGAAAACCTGGTCGCCAAAATCTCCGACTCGCTCAATGCGGGCGCCGTACCCAGCGCTCTGCAGGATCTCGCTGGTTACTTGGTACAAATCGGACAGGCAACCGGCAGTCTCATCAACACATCCGCCTAGGGGAACCAAAGCCACGACTTGAGCCGTCCCGCTCCAGGCTGGACCTGATAATGGCTTTAGCTGTGTGAGGACCGGAAGAGAAACAGCAGGTCCCTCCACTCCGCTCCCCAGCGTCCCCCTTTACTGACAGCAAATGACGGGTGCCCCACATCTCGCTCGTTTTTCGCGAGATGTGGGATACCACTGTGCTCAATCCGAAAGCATTCGGCTCACGATCAACACTTAAGGTCTAGATCCGTGGTATCCCACATCTCGCGAAAAACGAGCGAGATGTGGGGCACGGCATTTGCTTCAGCCCGTACATACGGGAAACAAAACGATGGGCTTCAGAGTCTGCGTGAGAGCCAGGATTTTCGGGCAAAATCAATACGATTGTGTGTTGATAAGTACCCAAAATCAATACGAATATTGCGTGATTTTCGAGTTCTCACGCAGACTCTTCAGCCCCTGAGTGCAGTCTCTAAAACCGAGCCCCTCGTTCAAACCCCGGCTATTCCCTTCGCAACGCTTGCATCGGATCGACCGCAGCGGCGCGGCGAGCGGGGAGCAAACAGGCCGCGGCTCCTATCGCAACCAACACGCATACAGCGCTGCCAGCGATGGCGGAGTTATACGGGCTTACCTGAAACAACAAACTGCCCACCACACGCGCAGACGCAAAGGCCACCGCGACCCCGGCAACAGCCCCCGCCAACACCGGCGCCAGGCCATCATGCAGCACCAAACGATAAATATTTTGCCGTTGCGCGCCCAGCGCCAGCCGTAACCCTATCTCCCGCTGCCGCTGGACCACGGAATACGTCACCACCCCATAAACCCCCAGCCCTGCCAGCAGCAAGGCACTGACGGCAAACAACAGCAACAACTGCATCTCGAAGCGCCGATTCGCCACCGAGTCCGCAACTACACCGCCAAGCATGCGCACTACCGGCACAGGCACTTCAGCATCGACGCTCCAGATGGCCTTGCGTATCGCATCCGACATCTCCTCCGGATCCTGACGCGTGCGCACCATCAGCCCTGCCGTTGCATCGTTGCGATACCAGTACGGCATGTACACCATCATCGGGTCCGGAGTCGCCAGTGACACCGTCCTGGCGTTTGCCACTACCCCGATAACGGTAAATGGCTGCTCATGGAGACCGGCGCGGCCAAATTGCTGGCCGATGGGATTCTTACCTGGCCAGAGTGATCTGGCAGTAAGTTCTGAAATAACGGCATAGTGTTTGCCCTCATCGCTCGAGCTCAATAGGCGGCCGGCGATCAGGGGTAGGTGAAGGGTCTCAAAATATCCTGGGCTGACCCAGCGAAAGTGTTCGCTGGGGACCTGCATGACAGCTCTCGAGTCGCCGGGAACACGGATCATATCGATCCAGGTATCACCCGACAGCGGCAACATACTGACCACCGCTGCGTGCTTAACACCCGGAAGCCGCGACAATCGATCCAGCACTTGTTTATAAAAGGCAGTCCTGGCTCCCAATTCTGAATAAGACTTGCTGGGCAGATCGACCCTTGCGGTGGCTACGCGGGCGGCCTCGAAGCCCCGGTCCACGTGCAGCAAGCGCAGCAGACTGGTGGTTAACAGTCCGGTCATCAACACCAGGCCCACGCTGACCGCAACTTCCACAACAACCAGCAGTCTCCGTAACCGCTTACTGCTCTGCGACTCGTTCGCCAGCAGCGATTCGCTCTGCAACACCTCTTGGGGAGGAGTGCGCGCGCTCATCCATGCCGGTGCTGCGCCTGCCAGCAGCGTTGCCAGCACCGCAAGCAGAAGGGCGCACCCGGCCCCTGCCCAGTCCAGATGCAGGTTTCCGCGGAAATCCAGCGCCCGAGGAAGGTAGCGCTGCATAACGGGCATCATCATCGTCGCCAGCAAAATACCCAGCGCACCACCGAGGGCGGCAAGCAGAATCGTTTCCCGCAGTGCCAGGCGCAGCATTTCGCCGCGGCTCGCTCCCAGGGCGGCCGCCACCGCCATCGATTGCCGTCGTCCTACGGCTCGCGCCAGCAGGAGATTGGTGATGTTCACGCAGCCCACCAGCAGCAGTCCCGCCACCGCCGCGAGCAATATCAGAAGCGGCTTTTGATTGTTGCCCACCAGCTCCTCTTGGAACGGGGTCAGTGTCGCAGAAAGAGTGGCCTTTTCCTCCGCCGACAGCCTACCCATAATCGTATGTTCCAACGCATTGATTTCTGCACTCGCCTGGGGCACGGAAACTCCGGCTTTCAGCCGAGCCAATCCGAAATAATCGAAGTCGCCCATAGCTTCCTGCAACCGGTCCTTGGAAAGAGCCATCGGCAGCAATGCTTCGACCGGCCGCGATTGATTGTTATCCTGACCGGCCAGGGTTTGTATGCGGGGCAGATGGAATGAGGACGGCATCACCCCAACCACGGTATAGGGGAACCCGTTGAGAGTGACGGTTTTTCCCAGGATGCGTGGATCACTTTGGAACTGATTCCGCCAAAGGCTGTTCATCAGCACCGCGACATGCTCGTGGCCCGGCTGATCCTCCTCCAGCGAGAATGGCCGTCCTAGCATCGGCATGGAATCGAGCACAGAAAAGATTCCAGAGGTCGAGTTCAATACATCTATCTGCACCGGATGTCCGCCGAGCCCCAGCGGCATCGAAGCTTGCTCCATCAACGCCATCGATTGAAAACTCTGGCTGTGCTGCTGCCATACCATGAAATGGTTGGCATTCATCGGAAGCGTGGGGTAGAGGTCATGGAACTCCGCCACCTGCTCTTCCATCACCAGCAGCTGTTCCGGTCGGCTATAGGGCAGCGGTTTTAGCAGCACGTCATATACCAGCGTGAAGATCGCGGTTGTCGCGCCGATGCCCAACGCCAGCGTCAAGACGGCGGTGACGGCAAAGCCGGGCGACTTGCGCAGCTGCCGCAACGCATAGCGCAGGTCATCAAGGAATGTCTGCATGGAACCTCCGGCAAATCTGGAGTGCATCTCATCAGCCCAACGCCACGCGATGTAAGTGGTTACCTCTGAGAAGCTTGTGGGTTGGTACGGATTGCCCCTGAACCCGGTTCCGTCCAAATTGAAAATCACTCTCCGCAACCGAGCACTCGAAAGCCGGGCAAGCCGGTATAGCGGAGCGGAGTTCTCAGCGAGACTTCGGCTCCTAACCCTAAGGAGGCCTCCGCCATGGGGATTGAACCGTCCGGCAACTAGACACAAGATTCTGAACCTACGCTGGGCGTTGCACCCACCTCAGACCTGAACGGATCGTGCCGGCACGCTGGACCCTCTCGCAATTAAAATATCTGTGGTGGAACTTTCCCTGCGCTGAGGTCTTTAGAATGTGCCGGAATATCAAGATGCTGTTTAATTTCGATCCTCCTGTCACGGCTGAAGAGGTTCGTGCCGCCTCACTTCAGTACGTCAGAAAAATCAGCGGTTTTAACAAACCGTCAAAAGCCAACGAAGCCGCCTTTCTGGCAGCGATCGATGAGGTCGCCGCTGTCTCGACCCGTCTTCTACGGTCGCTCGAAACTACCGCGGCGCCAAGGAGTCGAGAAGAAGAGGCCGCAAAGGCAAAGGCTCGCTCCGCGATGAGATTTCCCGCTTGAAGTCGGGCTGCGCAATGCTGAAGGTACGAGAGGGATAAATCCTCCTTTGAACCAGAACCACAAGAAAAACGCGAAGGATGCCCCAGCCTGTCCCGGCGTGCCGTGGAGTCTCGCTTTTGAAACCTGGGATCCCCGCAACTAATGCTTCATGGACACCCATGACGTAACCACAGGGTAGCGTGGTCCGCTCCCATCCAAGGACACCATCTAAGGACACGAAGAGTACGGGCTCTTTAGCACCTAAGGTACGGCTTTCCTCCCTGAAGGTAGCAATCAGTTGCTACTGAGACACTCGGATCGTATGCTGTCCCCCATACATCCAGCGGTGCAAATCCGCCTCGGTAAGGAGCCTGCGAATGGTTGAAGTATGTCCTTGTGCCCGTGGACTGCGAGTGCATTCCGTTCTGGCTCTGATCCTGGCAGCTCTTTCCCTGACTACCCCGGCGATCGCCCAAACTCTGAAAGTGCAGAATCCAGGCACTGGTTCGATCTCGCTGGACAAGGGCTGGCGGCTTCATTTGGGCGACGACCAGCGGTGGGCTGATCCGGCTTTGGATGATGCGAGTTGGGAGCCCATCCGCGTCGATCAACCATGGGGGCAGCAGAGCCATCCCAGCTACACCGGCTTCGCATGGTATCGGCTGCGGATCGCGATCGACGATGCCAATTCTACGGGAGCGAAGAATCTGGCGCTGCTGATCCCTCCGGTTCAGGATGCTTACGAAGTTTATTGGAACGGGCAAAAGCTGGGCACCTATGGCAGCCTGCCACCACATGCCAATTGGTGGATATTTGGCCATGACGCCGTCTATCCGTTACCAGGGACAAGCGGAGTCTTGGCTCTCCGGGTATGGAAAGCGCCGCTTTCGTCCGTCGATTCGGCAGAGTCTGGCGGTTTGACGGAGGCACCACAGTTGGGGAACCCGTCGGTGCTGGGCGCCCGGGCGCAGTCAGCAGCTTATGCCGGCGATCAGCGAGCGCTACCCAACACGTTGATTGCAGCAGTCACCCTGGTCATTGGGGTGCTGAGCTTCCTGCTGTACCTGCGCGACCGCAAGCAGGGTTTATACCTCTGGCTGGCGGTTTACCTGGTTGCCTCTGGATTGATCGGGATCCGGGGATTGTCGGCCTTCCGCTTCGAAATGAGCTTCCGAAGTTATCAGCTGATAACGCAACTACTTTCGAGCTCCCTGGACATCTCCATCTGGCTGATCCTGCTTTCTCTATTCGGAATTTCGCACGAAAGGCTATGGAGGCGAGCAACCGCATGGGTCGTCGCGATCTACCTGGCCGCACAACTCACCGATATCACAACCATTTTGTTCTGGCAGAAAGGCGGCGTGCTGCCCTGGATCGATGGCATCACGACTGGCATCTATTCCATCACCCCTTTATATGTCTTTGTCATCATCGGCTTCGGCTTGACACGGCGAAAACGGCTTTCGCTCTGGCCTCTGATCGTAGTTGTCTGTTTGACCGCCCTTTTTTCCGTCGTCCTCAACCTCGCAGCGCAGGGCATCCGATTTACCCATTGGACGCTGCTGGCTCGTCTTTCGAATCTCGGTTTCCACCTCGGCGGTTATTTCTTCAATATGGCGTTTATTCTGAGCACCTTGTTATTCCTGGCTTTGATTTTCACCATCGCGCGGGAGCAGTTTCTGGAGCGCGAGCGCCAGGCAAGGATCGAGCTTGAAGTAAAGTCGGCACGGGAAGTGCAACAGATTCTCGTTCCAGAAGAGACCCCCGCGATCCCCGGGCTATCCATTGCCAGCGTCTACCGCCCGGCAGAAGAGGTGGGCGGCGATTTCTTCCAGGTGATCGCGCTAGACAGCGGAGGTGCCTTGATTGCCCTGGGAGACGTGAGCGGCAAAGGACTGAAAGCGGCCATGACCGTTTCTCTGATCGTCGGCACATTACGCACGTTGGCCGACTATATTCAAAGCCCCGCGGCCATTTTGCAGGGTTTGAACCGGCGCCTCTTGGGACGAACCGACGGCGGCTTTGTCACCTGTTCGATCGCGCGCATCGATCCAGACGGCGAGACGACCATTGCCAATGCTGGCCATTTGGCCCCGTTTCGAGATGGTGAGGAATTGCCTGTGGCCGGATCGTTGCCGTTGGGCCTGGCGGCGAATGCGGCTTATGACGAGCTGATATTCACGCTCCACGAAAGTGAGACGCTCACTTTCTACACCGACGGCATTTTAGAGGCTCGGAATTCGGCCGGTGAGTTGTATGGCTTCGAGCGGCTGGCTGCGTTGGTACAGTCTCATCCCACCATCGAGCAGATGGTGGAGGAAGCCTGCAACTTTGGGCAGCAGGACGATATAACGATCTTCCGCGTCACGCGGCTGGCACAAACCGCTCCCGCGCACGCTGCCCGGTTGAGCCTGGCCACGCAAATTGCGGGATCGTAGCTGCCCCGGCCTGCATCCTTATTGGGAAGATCCGTACGAGCGAATCCATGAGTCAGCTGACCATCTGGTTTGAACGCAGGTTTGACTTTTCGTTTCCTGCGGAATTGCATCCCAATCTATGTGCGCGGCTGCGTGGTACGCCAGCCAGGCTTGAAGAAGTGCTGAACGGCCCTCCTCACCGCATACTCACCAGGAAACCGCAACAGAAATGGTCCGCGCAGGAACACGCAGGTCACCTGGTTGATCTCGAGCCGCTGTGGCTCACGCGCGTGGAGGACTACGTGGCCGGCAACCATCAACTCACTCCCACCGACTTGAATAACCGCAAAACAGACGAAGCAAACCACAATGCGCGGCCTTTGCGGCAAGTTCTGGCAGATTTTCGTGTGGCCAGAGAAAAGCTGCTCAAGCGTGTGGATGAATTGGATCCATCTCTCTTTACTCGGCCGATTCCCCACCCTCGTTTGCAGACCCCCATGCGGCTCGTGGACCATCTGTTTTTTGTTGCCGAGCACGACGATCATCATCTGGCGCGTATATGGGAGCTGGTCAACGTGGACCCGTCGTAGTCCGTTTCGGACGGATGGAGACCGGGCAAATACGATATCCTATTCTTGGCGCGGAAAAGAGTTCAAATGGGAAAACCCGCCGTTGGCTTTTACAAGTTTGGAGTCTTCCATTTTCACTATGCACGCACCTGCCTTGCGCCGAGTGTTCCTGCCCCTTCTGTGTCTTCTTGCCGGCGGCATACTTGCGTTGCCTGCAGTAGGTGCAAATGTCCCTCATTCTGTAGCGGCTCCCTTGCCCTCAGCACCCACGCCCTCCGTCGCTAGCAGCTCTTCTCCCCCGGAGGTACACGCCGCAGTGATTCACTCGAATCACGTGGTCATTCCGCGGCTGGAAAGTGAACCACGTCTCACCGATTTTTTAAGCGGGATCGCGCGCTCGCCGACAGCAAAACAAATGCTGCGCATCAGCGACTTCATCGAGCGTTATCCCAAGGATGGCCGGCCGGCCACCGAATCGACCGTCGCCTATCTGGGTTACACCCGCGAATATTTTTTTGCCGCGTTCGTTTGCAAAGACAGGACGCCAGGGCTTATCCGCGCACATATGTTGGCTCGGGATTCTCTCGGAGACGACGATTTTGTCGAGGTGATGCTGGATACTTTTGATGATCAGCGAAGGGCCTTCATGTTCGACAGCAATGCCCTTGGTATTCAAAGCGATGGGCTCTACAGCGAGCAGAACGCCGCCGACTACTCGTTCGATACCGTGTGGGACACCTGGGGCAAGCGCACACCGTTCGGATACGTAGTGCTCATGCGTATACCCTTCGCGAGCCTGTATTTCAAGCAGGCTGATCCAGGTCAGCCGCGGACCTGGGGCATTATCCTGCAGCGGAACATTTCCCACGCCAACGAACAAGCCTTCTGGCCACAAAACCGGCATGCAATCGCCGGGCGCCTGACCCAGGACATGGCAGCCGAAGGTTTCACCGATATCGAACACGGCCGAAATCTTCAATTTGAACCTTATGTATTGGGACGCAACCTGCGGCAGATAAACACCATCGACCCCACCAACCCGTACTTCGAAGATAAGCATTTCCAGGGGTATAGCGGGCTCGATGCAAAGTTCATCCTGCACAACAGCCTGGTGCTCGATACCACTGTCAACCCCGATTTCAGCCAGGTCGGCATCGACAATCCTGCCATCCCGAATCAGCGCTTTCCTCCCTACTTCGCAGAGGTAAGGCCCTTTTTCATTGAAAACAGCAGCTACTTTCAGACCCCCGTCAGCCTGTACTACACCAACAACATCGAGAAGCCCCAGTACGGAGCTCGGCTCACCGGCAAGCTTGGCCCCTGGGCGATGGGAATTTTGGGTGTGGATGACAGGAGCCCGGGACAGGCTGTTCCCCCCGAAGATCCTGAATTCGATACGCGCGCACATTTCTACACCGGCCGCGTGAATCGCGACCTCGGCACTCTCTCCAACGTCGGCATCATTTATGCCGATCGCGAATATCTGGATTCATTCAATCGTGCTGGAGGTCTCGACTATCGCGCGAGGTTGAAAAACCGCTGGACCCTCACCGGGCAAGCCGTCACCTCAGCCACGCAAAACGTCAGCAATTCCACCCAGGGCGAACAGGAGTGCGAAGTGCTTAGCCTGACCTGCAGCGGCCAGTCCTACACACAACAGGTGCAGTATTCCAGTCTCCACCACAGCTGGTGGCTCGAGTATGACGACACGTCGCCAGGTTTTGTCACCGACACTGGATTCTTTCGCCGTCCCGATGTGCGTGAGCCCAACGGTTCCTACCGGTATACTTTTCGTCCCAGCCACGGGATCATTCTTTCCCACGGGCCCAGTGTTTACGGCGAACGCATCTGGGACCACACCGGGACACCGCTCGATGCTTACATCAATCCGTCCTACAGCGTCTCTTTTAAATATCGAACGTCTGTCTCCGCTTACATCACCTTGGAACAAGACCGGCTAAGACCCGTCGACTACCCCGCGTTGACGCAGGATGTCGAATATCAGAGTCACACCAGCGGGTTCAACTTCTACACGTCTCCCGGGGCTTACCTCTCGATTGGAGGTGGCGTACGCGGCGGAACGGTCATCAACTACTCTCCACCGGCCAATGAGGGACCGGCGCCGGTGAACATCAGTTCGCCCAACCTGAACGTAGAGGTAAAACCGGTCAGTTCTCTCGATCTGCAAAACAGCTATGTCTATACCCACTTCACCAACCCGGGGAACGGCGATGTGGTTTACGACAATCACGAACTGATCTCGCGCTGGAACTATCAAATGACGAAGGCGTTTTCGTTTAACCTGATCGGCCAGTACATCTCCACGTTACCCAACCCGGAATACACCAGCCTGGCCAACTCCAAGACCCTGTTTGCGGACGCACTCGTGACCTACTTGCCGCATCCCGGCACCGCAATTTACTTCGGCTATCTGGGAAACTTCGCCAACATCGATCGCGCTCTCTGTACCCGCGATGCAAACGGGCAGTGCGATACCAACGATCCTATCCTGCCCCCAACGTATTCTTCGTTGATCAATGACGGCAAGACACTCTACGTGAAGGTAAGCTACCTGCTGCGCTTCTGAACCAAACTGCGATAGCGAATCGCCGGAAACAGGACGGGTGCCCCACGTTCGCAAAGCGTACGTGGGCCGAAAATGGTATCTTTCGAATGCTTTCCCTGTCCCACGCCTGAATCCTAACCGAGATAGCTGAAGCATCCTGGAGCTGCTGCCAGAAGCTCTTGACGCTTTGTATCAGGGCACGACTTTAGTCGGGCCGTAGTGTCCCAACAAAGATGAGGGCGTTTAGCCCCTGAAGTACGTCTTTCTTTCCCTGAAGGGTACGGGCTTCAGCCCGTACATACAGGAAACAAAACAATGGGCTTTAAAGTCTGCGTGAGAACCGGGCAGAAACCGCAGATCTCTCCAGTACGCTCTCTGCCCCTACGAAACAACTCCGAACGAAGGGCACGGCTTCAGCCGTGCCGTAAATAGCGGGGTCGATGAGGGCTTTAGCCCCTGAGGTACGGCTTTTTTTAACCGGGTACTCATGTCTTCCAACGGATATTGCTTTCAGAAATCTGCGGTTCTCACGCACACTCCCCTGAACTACTAAGAAACGGACCCCTTGGGGTCCACTCCGACAACCAGCCTCTTAGGCACCTTTCCAACTTTGACGCGAGCGACGGCTCGACGTTCCTTTACATCAAAGATAGAAACATCATCACTATCCGTGTTGCTCACGCAGGCATATTTTCCATCAGGAGAAAAGACGATCCAGTTCGGCCCATCGCCGGTGGCCAGTGGGCCGCTGAACTTCTTGGTCTGCAGGTCGTAAATATAAACAGAGTCATCCAGCAAGCTGGTGACCCACAATTCCTTGCCGTCGGGAGTAAGTGCGAGACCATGAGTAAGCGTATCCGGCGTTTCGAACTTACGTGGTCGGGGAGGACCGGAACGGCGGGCCGGCATCTGAACTCGCTCCAGAACCTTTTTCTCCGGGATATTTACGATGTCGAATCCATGTAAAAACGAGACTGCGACGTACATGGTCTTTCCGTCAGAAGAAATCACATAGGGTCTGGGTCGTCCACCCGCAGGCACAACCGCAGAGAATGACATGGTTTTGAGATCAATGACATTGACCGCGTTCGATCCCATCGAACTCACAAACATGTAACGATTGCTGGCCGTACTGACGGCGTTGTGTGGCTCTTTGATGGGCAGCGTCTTCACCACCTTCTTTTGCATCACGTCGACGATGTCCACGCTATCTCCATCGCGAATGGGCACGGCCACATACTTGCCATCCGGCGTGACCGCGCACTCGTTGGGCCGTCCGGTCAGCTTTATCGTGGCCTTCGTCTCATTTGTGCTGGTATCGACGAGTCGGAGCGTATGGTCCGACTCCACGGTCACAAAGAGCAGTTTGCCGTCCGACCGTAACGCCAGGCCATGGATCAAGGGAGCGCCGATCTTTATGTCGTCGACGACCTTCAATGAGTTCAAGTCGATGACGGAAACCGTCTGATCGTTGCTGTTATCAACGTACAGTCGATATCCTTGGGCCCACAGAGGGGCAGCGGTTATCGTAACTGTGGCGGCCAGCCCAGCGAACATACACCAAGTGCCTACAATCTTTAAGTTCATAGAAAAGCTCCTACATTCAGAAGAGCGGCGGTAAGTCTACCTACGTGCCACATCTGTCGTCAATAACGACTCCGAAAGTCATCCCGCCTGCCCCGGCGTGCCGTGGGACCGAAGCATACCCAGATTTCCTACCTCGCGGGACTCGCAACGACCACTTCATGCGCCTTTCCGTAGAGAAAAGGCGCATGAAGTGTGCCAACGTTACCAAGTCCCACAGGAAATCTGGGGGAGCGTAGTGGAGGGACCTGCGGTTTCTGCTTCCAGTTCTCTCACACACCCTTTACTAATTGCCGCCGACAAGAGACGTCCATCGGGAGGTGCTATTCTTCGGGCTAAGCGAGATCGAATGACACGATTCCTGTTGTCTCTCGCTAACCTCTCAACATGATGACGATTGGACATTCGACCCTTCCGATAGAATCTTTCCTCCGTGCCCTCAAAGAGAACGACTGCACGCTGCTGGTGGATGTGCGCCGCTACCCGGGGTCACGAAGGCACCCTCAGTATGGCCAGAAGCAGCTTTTCTCTTCGCTTGAGAAGGAAGGGGTACAAGCAGTGTGGCGTGAAGGGCTCGGCGGCAGGCGCCGTGCAGAAAAAAGCAGCCCCAACACCGGCTGGCGGAACGAGGGTTTTCGCGGCTATGCAGACTACATGCAAACCCCGGAATTCGCCCATCATCTTGACTGGCTGATGGATCACCCGGACCTGAACAGAGTAGTGATCATGTGCGCCGAGGCCCTCCCCTGGCGGTGTCACCGTTCCCTGATCGGCGACGCCGTCCTCGCCCGCGGAGGCGTTGTGGAAGATATCTTCGTCCTCCCTGACGGCACATCTTCACGCAAGCCGCATGGTATGACGCCTTTCGCCCGAGTAGAAGATGGCTGTCTCTCCTATCCGCAGGGAAAAACTGAATAGCCTGCTATCCCTGGGTACGTTCGTAACGACCTCGTCATTACGACCAGTTTATTATTCTAGTGGAGCCGCGATCATGGCAACTTTGGGAAACAAGACCAAACGCGAGACACTTAACCTGCGCATCCGGCCAGAGGTCCGGGATTTAATTGATCGTGCCGCTAAGCTCGCGGGGAAGAATCGCACTGACTTTGTGCTCGACGCCGCACGACACGCAGCAGAGAACGCGATCCTGGATCGCTCTATATTTATGTTCAGCGCCAAGGCGCACGCGGAGTTCGTCGTCCGCCTCGATGCCCCTCCCCGCCCCAACAAGCGCCTACAGCGTAGTCTTAAGACCACCGCGCCCTGGGAGTAAGTGGGTGGCACTCTCGCGTCCCGAGGTATTGTCCGACCATCATGATCTTGAAAACTTCGCCTCAGGCGATGGTCCCTTGGACGATTGGCTAAGGCGGCGGGCGAGGCCCAATCAATTCAGTGGAGCCTCTCGAACTTATGTAGTCAGTGAAGACAACCGTGTCGTCGGCTACTATGCGCTGGCTTCGGGTGCGGTCGCAATCGAGGTAATACCCGGCCGCTTTCGACCCAATATGCCCAACCCAGTTCCGATCGTCATTCTGGCGCGGCTCGCGGTCGACCGAGCTTGGCAGGGACACGGCCTCGGACGCGGCCTCTTCCGGGACGCCGCGCAACGCGTTGTTCAGGCGGCCGACGCGATTGGCATTCGTGGAATTTTGGTGCATGCGATCTCGGAGCAAGCCCGAAAGTTCTATCTTGCTCTGGGTTTCGATGAATGTCCGGGCCAGCCGATGATGCTGGTAGTTACGCTGGCCGATCTACGCGCTGCGCTACCCTAGAGATTGCCCGGCACTCGCACCCATCCATCGCACCCGGAATTTCTTATTGTTCACTGGATGCCTAAACGATCTACTTGATCAATCGTTCGTTATGATGCCCTTGATGTCAGACCAAGATCTGCCGGCCTCGTTCGTGCACAACGTCATGCGAGCTTTTGCTGACGGCGCCACGTGGCTCAACAACCTGCCCGCCTTGGTAACTGCGTGCCTCGAGAAGTGGGACCTCTCCGTGGCAGGTAAACCCTTTGACTTATCGTTCCACTACGTCGTGCCGGTTTTACAAATGGGAAAATTCCCTGCCGTACTCAAACTGGGTCTCCCCACACCGGAGCTCTCCGCAGAGGCGCGAGCACTCCGTCGATTCGACGGACACGGTGCGGTGGCTCTACTTGAAACGGATGAATCGCTGGGCGCTCTGCTGCTCGAACGGGTCGATCCGGGAACTACCCTGGCCGCGGGGAAGGACCACGGTGAGGCGGCAGAGATCGCCGCGCAGACCATGCTAAAGCTGTGGCAAGCCACCACGGCCGATGCTGAATTCAGAAGTCTGGAGAACTGGACCGGAGGGCTCAATAAGCTCCGTTCCCACTTCTCGGGATCCACCGGCCCGGTCGATGCTGGATTGGTCGATCGAGCGGAAAAAGTAAGAGCCGAGCTCCTTCAAGGCAGACAACCTTCCCGTCTGCTGCATGCCGATTTACATCACTTCAATATCCTTTACGGAAACGAACCAGGCTGGGTCGCCATCGATCCCAAGGGGGTCATCGGAGATCCCGCGTACGAGCCCGCATCTTTCCTCCTCAATCCCGATCCCGAAGTATTTCTCGATCGGTCGATACAGCAGGCCAGAGTGACTAAGCTTGCCGATCAACTCAATCTGGATGCGCAGAGGATTGTCAGATGGGCATTCTTCCAGGCTGTATTGGGCGCCTGGTGGACGATCGAAGATGGTGGACGAGACTGGGACACCTCCATCGCCGCCGCGCGTGTTCTCTTGCCGCTACTGAAGTAGCCTCCTGAAAAGTGCGCTAGCGCGCCGCGCCGGAAAATTCCTCATTCAGGTGCAGGATCGCGCCCTGTTCGCGCAGCTTCTGCTGAAATTCAGGGATCGCAACATCGTGCACATCCTGGTGATTCTTTACAGCAAGCGCAGCAGCCACACCAGCAGCCTGCCCAATGATCATGTACTGCGGCTCCATGCGCACGGAAGAGTACGCAGCATGGCTGGCGGAAAGGCAGACCGGCACCAGCAGATTCTCAGACTCGGATCGTTTGGGTAGGATGCTTCGGTACGCGATCTCGTACGGCTCGACCGGCACCTGCACATCTCCTTCGTTCTGCACCGTCCCGTCGGGCATGGCGACCCGTTGAATGTTATGGGAGTCGCTGTTGTACGATCCCATGCCGATCGAGTCCGGCTTGGTTCGCTGGGTCTGCAGATCCGACTGGCGCATCACATACTCTCCCACTAACCGGCGCCCTTCCCGAATGTAGAGTTGGTTCGGCCAGTGGGCCGTATCGGCGAACTCATCTTTCGCCAGGCCCCATTGGTTGACCTCTGCCCGCAGGCTCGCCGGCACACTGGCATCCTGCGAAATAAAATAAAAAAAAGACTGCGTATACAACAGGTGATCCCGCCACAGAGCAGCCTTCTCGGCGTAAGTGGCCTCGGGATACTTCCAGCTATGACCGATGTAATCCGTCGAAACCGGACCATTATTGTTGAAGTCCGCCTTGTGGTTGGGGATCATTACGGGATTGGTGATGTCGCGAAACCCGGGCGCATGGCCCATGTGTTGCGGAAATTCGTTGAGATAGCGTTCCAGTAAAGCGAAACGCGAACGATCATATCCCCGCGGACGGGGAAACGGTAACCGATTGCCGGGATCATTGCTCAGGATGAGGCGGAAGTTATATGCCTGAACCTTCTTGTCACCGGATCCAGGAGCAGCCAGGGGTCCCGGATCGATCTCGGGAAGAAGGTGGTGGTGTTCGTCATAAGCGGAAAGCGGCCACAGGAACTGATGCTTGGGCGTGTGGTCGCGGACTCCGGCCAAGTCTTCACCATACTCATCCGAGGATTCCCGGCCCCAGGTGTAGCTGACCTTCGCCTCGGCCATCAGGTCACCTTCATAGCTGCAGTCGGCAAATATCTTTGCCGGCCAGTGCTTGCCATCCGCCGTGGTCACTGAAACCAGGTGTCTGCCCTGGAGCTCAACCCCGCCTTTCTCGCGCACGCGCTCGTGAAAGTAAACCTCAACCCCGGCATCTTTCAGCATGGTGCGGAAGATCTCTTCATCCACATGCGGCTCAGAGCGCCAGTTCTCCGGACGGTCCAGATCATGGACTCCATAATGAGCAGCGGCTTTCATGTAGAAGTCGCGGGCATATCCGCCAATGATGGTGTAGTGCCCCAGATCTGTGGCCGACAGTCCGCCGGTGACCATGCCGCCTACGTGAACACCCGGCTCAAGCAGTACGACACGGAGTCCCTCGCGCGCCGCGGAGTACGCAGTCATGACCCCGGAAGCCGTGCCTCCGTAAACCACCAGGTCGGGCGAGGGCGACGGAGCTGCCGCATGCAATGATGTGGCGAGAAAAGTCCCGAATAGAAGAGCCGCGATTCTTACCTGGCGAACACTCATAGTTGCTAACATACTAACCGGTGAAATGGCCTGTCAGCAGCTTCACACAAGCTGCCACTACTCCGGGGATATCGTATTTCACCGCTTCGCATGCAGGCTCCCAACGATGTTGCTGTAATGTGCGCGTCGTGACCGGGCCGATCGAGACCGCCGTCAATCCCTGCGGCCGCTCGATCTTTGCCGCAGCCAGTAGCGCAAAAAAATTGTTCACCGTTGAGGAGCTGGTAAAGGTCACCGCATCGGGCAGCAGCTTCCCTTCTCCAAACAATGTACGAACCTGATCGATCGAGTCCGCGGGAATAACCGTTCGGTAAGCCTCCACCACGTGAATATCCGCGCCACACTTCCGCAACTGCTCGGGGATAACATCCCGCGCCGCCGCCGCGCGCGCCAGCAAAACACGCTGCCCTGCCACCCTCTCCTTGAGCATGGCGACCACCGCCTCGGCCACGTACTCTTCGGGCATTGCACATACCTTCAACCCAATGCGGCCGACGGCTGCAGCCGTAGCCGGACCAATGGCGGCAACCTGCAAATGCTGCAACCCCTTCGGCTGAATTCTCAAAAACTGCATCCGGTCTCCGAGCGCTTCCGCTCCGTTGGCGCTGGTGACAATCAGCCAGTCGAAGCCGCTGATCACTTCCAGAACTGCGTCCAGGTGGCTATAGGTCTCAGGAGGGACAATTTCAATCGTAGGCAGCCGCAACACCTCGGCGCCTTGTGCCTCGAGCACCTCTGCCAGCCGTCCCGCCTGGTGCCGCGCACGCGTGATCAGGATGCGCTTGCCGGCAAGATGCTGTGCGGCGCTCATGCCCTTCTTTCCTCGAGGCCAAGAATGGCGCCTGCTCCCTGATCTAACAACTGCCGTGCGAGCTGCGTCCCTAAGGTCTCCGGGTCGGTGTGCTGCGTGGAAGCCCAGATCATCTGCCGGCCATCCGCCGAAGCCACTACGGCGCGGAGTGACAATTCGTCGCCGGCACGGTGACAGTAAGCGCCAATAGGAACCAGGCATCCTCCGCCCAGGGCCGCCAGACATCTGCGCTCCGCCGTGATGGCCAGACGTGTGTCCGGATCCTCCAGCGGCTGCAAAGCAGCGTGCATAGCACCATCCCCTGCCCTGCATTCGATGGCCAACGCGCCCTGCCCTGGAGCGGGGCACAATACTTCGGGCGCAAATCGCTCGCGGATTAGCGGCGGTTTTCTGCAAGCGTTCGAGGCCGGCCGCAGCCAGGATAATCGCATCGGCTTTGCCCTGCAGCAGCTTGGCTCAGCCTGGTATCGACGTTGCCGCGAAACTCTACGTAGGTGAGATCAGGCACGCCGCGCCCGCAATTGCGCCTGCCGGCGCAGGCTGCTGGTCCCCACCACTGCGCCCGCAGGCAGCGCATCGAAGCCGGCATACCGCTCAGAGACCAGCACATCACGAGGATCTTCTCGCCGGGGAATCGCCGCCAGCGTAAACCGCTCGCCCAGCTCCGTAGGCAAATCCTTCAGGCTGTGTACTGCCAGATCGATGGTCCCCGCCAGTAATGCCTCTTCAATCTCGCGTGTGAACATCCCCTTGGCGCCGACCGAAGCAAAGGCGATGTTCTGCATGCGATCGCCCGTGGTGCGGATGATCTCGATCGAAACTTCATGCCCCAGAGCCGCGCAGTGCTTCGGCAATGTGATTCGCTTGCCACAACGCGAGCTGCGATCCCCGGGAACCGATGCGGATCAATGATTACGATCCCTGATCGAGCGCAGTAGAGACATCCTCAAATTCGTCGTCGTCGCGCTCGCTTTCGCCCGCGGCATTCAAGCCGAAGGCTTCCCGGATAGCCTCGACGGCAGCCGCGTTACCGTCGCTGGCGGCAGCCTTGATCGCCTGTACTGGCTGATGGAGAAACTTGTTGATCAGCCCCCGGGTCAGTGCCTCCACCGCCGCCTGCTGATCCTGGGAGAGACTCTGCAGGCGGCTCCCCATCCGCCGAAGCTCCGCCTGGCGTATCTGCTCCGCAGATTGCTGCAACTGCACAATTTCCGGCCCGACGTTCAGGGCGTGCATCCGTCGCTGATACTTATTCACCTCCGCCAGGATCATTGCCTCGGCCAACGCCGCCTCTTTGCCCCGTTCTTTCAAGTGCGACCCCGCAACCGACTGCAGGTCGTCGATGTCGTAGAGGAAAATGCCGTCCAGCTTGTTGACCTCAGGGTCGACGTCGCGCGGCACTGCGATGTCGATAAAGAACATAGGCCGCCCACGTCGCTGCTGAAGAAAATGCTGCGCGTGCTCGCGGCGAAATACGGGACGCGCAGAGCCGGTCGAGGTGATGATGATGTCCGCCTGGTCCGCATGCGCGTACAAGTCGTCGAAACGAATCGCCCGGCCCCCGAAGCGTTCTGCCATCTGCGCCGCCCGTTCATGCGTGCGGTTGGCCACCAGAACCGCTCCTGCGCCCTGGGCCACCAGGTGCCGAGCCGCCTGTTCGCTCATCTTCCCTGCGCCTACCAGCAGAACCCTCTTGCCGTCGAGCGAGCCGAATATCTTCCGCGCCAGCTCCACCGCGACCGAAGCAATCGATACCGAGGAGCTGCCGATCTGCGTCTCGCTGCGCACCCGCTTCGCCACCACAAAGGCACGCTGCAGCACCTTGTCCAGGTGGCCGCGAATGGCCCCTGCTGAGCGCGCCGCCAGGTAGCTGCTCTTTACCTGGCCCAGGATCTGCGGTTCGCCAATGACCATGGAGTCGAGACTGCACGCCACCCGGAACAGATGCCGCACGGCCTCCTCCTGCCGGTATTCATACATATGCGGGGCCAGCTGCTGGCGATCGATTCCAAAATAGTTCCCAATAAAGTCCATCAAAGTGCGGTGCGTCCGGCTCCTGGCTGATGAGCAGCTCCACCCGGTTGCAGGTGGAGAGAATCATTCCTTCCACCACCCCTGGCGCCTGCACCAGGGAGCGTGTCGCCTCTTCCAGCTGCTGCGGCCCAATAGCCAGCCGCTCGCGCAACTCGATGGGCGCGGTCTTGTGGTTTAACCCCAACAGGACGATGTTCATGGGGCGGTGAACCTATGTACGGAGCTGAGCTGGTTGGCCGCCCAAACGCTGATCACCACCAGAAACGTGAGGCTGGAAAGGTAGACAGCGCGCCGTCCGCGCAAGCCGGCCTGCCGGCGCACGAAAAGCATCACCAGGTAAAGCCCCCACATGGCGAAAGAGAGCAGCACCTTGGGATCTTTGAAGTACGCGGGCCCACACTTTCCTGGGCAATCAATGATCCTGCCAACAAACCCAGCGTCATGAAAGGAAATCCGATCAGCAGCATGCCGGATGCAATGCGTTCCATAGTTTCGAGCGGCGGCAGCCACGCCAGAAACTCGACATTGCTCTTGTTCTTGAGCCGCCGCTCCTGCACCAGGTAAAGAAAATTGGCGATCAGGCTGAAGATCAGAGCGGCATAGGCAGCCAGCAGCGCGATGATGTGCAAAGACAGCCATCCACTGCGTATCTCAGGAGAGTGAAAGGTCCAGTGGTCCGGGCCCATCGCCGGACCCAGCACCAGCAGCAGGGACAGGGGCAGCGCGAAAATGCCGAAAGACACGGTGCGGTAGAGCGCGGCGACCAGCAGAAACGCGGCGCAGATCAGCAGCGCCAGCAACGACTGCACCTCATGCATCCCGACCGGCAACGAATGGTGAGAAGCGGAAAGCATCTCGATCAGCGAGACAAAGTGGAAAAAGAAAGCAGAAACGGCCGACGGGACACAAACCTTCTTCCACCCGGGCCGGTCATAAAGCACCGCCGGTAGTGCAGAAACGCTGGCAACGGCATACAGCACCGCCGCCACTCTTAACCACAATAGAAACATGCCGATGCCCGCAATCCCTAAGTATAACCGCCCAGGTATTAGAGTGTCCCGGGCTCCCTTAGGGACCAAGAACCCGAGAAAACCGCAGATCTCCCCACTCCGCTACTCCGGATTTCCTGTTGAGATTCGTGGCCCTGGTCAATTTCATCGGCTTTCCTTTTGGCTTTCCTTAGTGAAGGCCGCACATGGGTGTGTCCAACGCAGTAAAGCAGGGAATCCGGGTGCGCTCTGTCCAGCAACCGCTCTCCATGGAGGCGCCACTCTCCCCTTTGTCATTAAGAGAGCAGCCGGCCTGTCCCGGCGAGCCGTGGAGGGATCTGCAGTTTCGCGGACCCTTCCTGGAAATGTTTTTCGACCGACCATACCCGAATTTGTCTTTTCGGGCCGTTTTCCAGGTCCCATAAAAAACCGCCAGAACTTTGACCCTGTTCAAGTTCGGGCCTTTCGCCAAATTCGAGCCCCGAAACGCGTGCATCCTTTCCCCCAGCCTCACCCTCACAGCCGATGAGAGGTATTTTGCCCCGCTCCCAGCGGTCAGAGTTCCCCCAGACAAAACAGGAGATTCAACAATGGACTATCGCGTACGCGCCGGAGAAATACCGGAAGATCAAACCACCGCCATGATGGAGAGCTATTCCGCCAAGCTGCCCACCAGCTTCTTTCTGGGCGCGGCCCTGACCTCAATCCTCGGCTCCCTTATTCTCAAGACCAACGGCAAAGACCATCATGCCCTTTTTGTCGGCCAGTGGGCCGCCCCCTTCCTTCTGCTGGGGATCTACAACAAGATGGTTAAGCAGCACGGCTCCGACGCCCAGGCGAACCAGGAGGCCCGTATCGTCGCCTAACGGCGGCAGCCCCTTACTTTTCCTTATCTTTGAACGCCGGCATGTCATTCACGATATGCTGGCGTTTTGCGTGTCTACTCTTCCTCCAGCTCCAGCGGCCGACGCTACCACCACGCCCCTCATGCGCCAGTACGCGGCCGCCAAGCGTCAGAATCCCGATGCCCTGCTGTTTTTCCGCATGGGCGACTTCTACGAGCTCTTCTTTGAAGACGCGCAGGTCGCGTCCCGCGAACTGCAAATCACACTCACGGCACGGGATAAAGAACGGTCGGTCCCCATGTGCGGCGTGCCTTACCACGCCGCCGACAACTACCTCTCGCGCCTCCTGCGCAAGGGCTACCGCGTCGCCATCTGCGAGCAGATGGAAGATCCCAAGCTCACCAAGAAGATCGTCCGCCGCGAGGTCACCCGCGTCCTCACCCCCGGCACCGCCATCGATCCAACCCTGGCTTCGGAACGAAACAACTACCTGGCAGCCTTGCACATTGCCGGCCCAGTGGCAGCCCTGGCGCTGCTCGATCTTTCCACCGGCGACTTCCGGACCATGGAGTTCACCGGTCCCGGGAGCATCGGCTTTTGCGTCGATGAGTTGATGAAGGCCCAACCCAGCGAGCTGCTGCTCTCCTCAGAATTGCCCCCGCTCGATCCGCAATTGGAAGCGGAGATCGAAAAAATAGGCACCAAAACCCGCCTGGAAGAGTGGGTCTACACCGCGGATTACGCTATTCCTCTGCTCGAACGCCAGTTGGGGGCCAATGGTCTCGAAGGCTTCGGATTGGCGAGCGCCCGCTCCGCCGCCATCGCGGCCGGCGCCGTAGTGCATTACGCCCGCAGCACCCAGCAGATCGAACTGCAACATATCAATAACATCCGCTACTACGAGCGTGCCGAGAACCTGCAACTCGATGCAGTGACGGTCCGCAACCTGGAGCTGATTGAACCGCTTTTCTCCGGCGGTGCAAGCGAGGCCACGCTCTTCGCCAATCTCGACTGCTGCATGACGCCCATGGGCAAACGGCTGCTCCGAGGCTCGCTGGTGCGGCCGCTGATCGACCGCGCGGAGATCGAGTCGCGGCTGGAAGCGGTCGGCGCCGCAGCCCATAGTCTGATCGACCGCGAGCACCTGCGCAAAACGCTGGGGGCCATTCAGGATATGGAGCGCATGCTCTCCCGCATATCGCTCGACAGTGCCGGACCCCGCGATGCGGCTGGCCTCGGCGCGTCGCTCGCCCGGCTCCCGGATCTCCATCGTGCCTTGCAACGGCTTCAGGCCCCACGCTGGCTGACCTGCGCAGCGCGCCTCGACCTGCTTGAGGACCTGCGCGACAAACTGGAGCGGACACTCCTGCCCGATCCCCCCGTGAACCTGGCCGATGGGGGCGCCATCGCCGCCGGAGTCGATGCAGAACTGGACGAGCTGCGCGGGCTCGGCGCCAATGCCCGCCAATCCATCACCACCATCGAGGAGCGGGAGCGCAAGCGCACCGGCATCCATTCCTTAAAGGTTCGCTTTAACAATGTCTTCGGCTATTCCATCGAGGTCACGCGCTCCAACCTGGCCCTGGTGCCGGCGGAGTACGAGCGCAAGCAGACCCTCGCCAACGCGGAACGCTTCACCACCCCGGAGCTAAAGCAGTACGAAGTGAGCGTGCTGACCGCGCATGAGCGATCCATTGAAATTGAAAAACGCATCTTCAGCGAGCTGCGCCAGACCATCCTGCAAGCCGCGGGACGTATTCGCCTTACCAGCGGAGTGATTGCCGAAGTCGACCTGCTGGCGAACTTCGCTCACCTGGCCGCGCTGCGCAGTTACGTGCGCCCGCAAATTGCGCAGTCCGCTGTGCTGGAGACGGTAAGCGCCCGTCATCCAGTCGTGGAGTGCCTGCTGGAGGCGGCCGGCCAAACCAAATTCGTCGCCAACGACCTCTACGTCGAAACCGGGGGCCCCAGCCTGTTGCTCATCACCGGACCCAACATGGGTGGCAAGTCCACCTATCTGCGTCAGGCGGCGCTGCTGGTCATCATGGCGCAGATGGGCTGTTTTGTTCCCGCCAAGAGTATGCGGCTGGGCATTGTGGACCGCATCTACACCCGCATCGGCGCCAGCGACAACGTGGCTCGCGGGCGCTCCACCTTCATGGTGGAAATGACCGAGACCGCCACCATCCTCAACACTGCCACGCCACAATCGCTGATCCTGCTCGACGAGATGGGCCGCGGAACCGCTACCTTTGACGGGCTCTCGCTTAGCCTGGGCCACGCTCGAATACCTGCACGCCCAGATCGGCGCCAGGACACTCTTCGCTACCCACTACCACGAGCTCACCCTCTTGGCCGAGCAACTGCCGGGCCTGAAGAATCTGCGCGTTTCTGTAAAAGAAACCCCCAAGGGCATTGTCTTCTTACATGCGATCGAGTCCGGCGCGGCCAACAAGAGCTACGGCATTGAGGTTGCGCGGCTGGCCGGGCTGCCGCTCTCGGTCATCGAGCGCGCCCGCCAGGTCTTGCTGCAGCACGAGCAGTCTGAGAAGAGGACTGTCGCCCAGGAGACCGACGCGCCGTTGCAACTGACCATGTTCACCCCGCTCTCGCAGCGCATCCTCGACCGGTTGGAGCAGACTGACACCAACAGCCTTACGCCGCTGCAGGCGCTGAACCTGCTGGAAGAACTGAAGAACGAGATTCGCGGCCGGGGGAATGCGTGAGCGTCATGACGCTGCGCGAGGCTGCCGGCCAGGTGCTGGTTGTCGGCCTCGAAGGCACGCAGCTGAGCGCGATGGAATCTGCCTGGTTGCGTCTGCTGCGGCCCGGCGGAGTCATCCTCTTTCGCCGCAACATCGAGAACGCCGCGCAAACCCATGCCCTGGTCCGTTCCGCCATCGAAGCCGCTGGTCATTCACTGCTCCGCTCGATCGATGTCGAAGGCGGCACCGTGGACCGGCTGCGCGATTTGATTGCGCCCATGCCATCCCCCTTCGCGGTTGCGGCCACCAACAAGCCCGCGTTGTTCGAGATGCATGGCAGCCTTATCGGTCAGGAGGTGCGCTTGCTGGGGTTGAACTCCACCTTCGCTCCGGTGCTCGACCTGCGAACCATGGCCTCTGAGCCCGTGATGACCACCCGGGTCGTCTCCGGCGATCCAGACCAGGTCACCCGTTACGCCAGGCACTTCCTAAAGGGATTAGCCCGCCAGGGCGTGCTCGGCTGCGGAAAGCATTTCCCCGGCTTAGGCAGTGGCCAGGTCGATTCGCACCACGCAACCCCTGCCATTGCCAAACCATTCGATCAGCTGTGGCAAGAGGATCTGCTGCCGTATCGGCAGCTGGCAAAGCAACTGCCCATGGTGATGGTTTCGCACGCGGCCTATTCCGCGTCGACCGCCGAGCCCGCATCCATCTCCAATTACTGGATCAGCAAAGTCCTGCTGCAACAGATCGGCTACCAGGGCCTCATCGTCTCCGACGACATGGAGATGGGCGGCATCCTCAACTACACCGGCATTGCCGAGGCAACCGTTCGTTCGCTCGAAGCCGGCACCCACGTGGTGGAGATCTGCCGTGATCCCGCCCTGGTGTTCGCTGCCTATGACGCCGTCCTGCGCGAAGCAGAAGCATCCCCGCCGTTCGCGCGGCTGTTGCGGCGCGCGGCAGCTAAGGTCCAGGCAGTCGTGGCCGTACGTCCCAAACGGCTGCCCCCTTCGCCTGCCAACACGGCCGTCAAGCGAATGCGAACCGCGATCGAGCGCTTTACCCGGCAAGTAGCCAGGGCGACTTTGCCATGACCGCTCCACTGACCCCAATGACCGTGGCCGGCATCATGAGCGGCACCTCCGCCGACGGCATCGATGTTGCCTTTACCCGCATTACGCCTGACGGCAAAGATCCGGAAGCGCCGGCATTAAAACTTCTCAGCCATGCCGGCTTCCCTTTTCCCCCCGCCCTGCGCCGCGCTGTATTGGCGGCGATGAATGCTGAGGCCATCGCGACCGCGGAATTGGCGCGCCTGAATTGGCGCCTGGGCCAGGCGTACTCCGAGGCGCTTACGGTCGCGCTTGAGCGCCATCCCTGTACCCTCGATCTGATCGGCTGCCATGGTCAAACCATCTATCACCAGGCCACGCCCGCGCGCTATCTCGGCCGCGAAGCAACCTGTACCTGGCAAATTGGCGAAATGGCGATGCTGGCGCAGCAGAGCGGAGTTCCCGTGGTCTCGAACTTCCGCCCCGCCGATATGGTCGTCGGCGGACAGGGTGCTCCCCTGGTCCCTTTGCTCGACTATGTGCTCTTTCGCCACCCCACCCGGGGACGCGTGCTGCAAAATCTGGGAGGCATCGGCAATCTGACAGCATTGCCGCCAGGCGCCGGACCCTTGCAGGTGGTGGCCTTCGATACTGGACCGGGCAACATGGTGATCGATCAGTTGATGCACCAGCTTTTTGACAAACGATTCGATCGCGGGGGAAAGACGGGCGCTCGCGGTGCAGTGATCAAGACAGTGGTGAGCGCAAAACTGCGCGAGCCCTTCTTCCAGGCGCGTCCACCCAAGACCGCCGGCCGGGAGCAATTCGGCAGCGAGTATGCGGCCCGTTTTCTGGAGGCGTGCCGCAAAGCAGGCGGCAGCCCGGAAGATGCGATCGCGTCCGCAACCGCTCTGACCGCGCAGAGCGTCAGCCTCGCCTATTGCCAGCTTCCTGTTCAAGAACATGCGTCAGGCGCCGGTCGATTTCATCGTCTCCGGCGGCGGTGCGCGCAACCTGACCCTGATGCAGATGCTGCGGGATCAGCTGGAGCCGCTCGGGTGTACCGTGCAGGCCAGCGACGATCTCGGCCTGCCTGCGGAAGCAAAAGAGGCCGCTGCATTCGCTTTGCTGGCCTATGAGACCTGGCACCGGCGTCCGGGAAATATCCCCTCGGCGACCGGTGCGGCCCGGCCGGCTGTCCTGGGCGAGATCACCTATGTCTGAGTGCCTCCGCTATCTATTTGCCCTGTGCATGATGGTGGGTCTGGTGGGTTGCGGGAATAAGCCGCCGTTGCCGCAAACAGTGACCATGCTCATTGAGAGCAGCCCCACCAGCCTTGATCCCCGAATCGGAATGGATGGCCAATCGGAGCATATCGACAGCCTCATCTTCGACAGCCTGGTGCGCAAGAACGCTCACTTCAACCTGGAACCCTGGCTCGCCACCAGCTGGGAGACACCGGATCCTCTCACCTATCGCTTTCATTTACGCACCGGCGTTCGCTTTCACAACGGACAGGCGCTGACCGCCGCCGATGTGAAGTACACCCTCGATTCGATGCGCAATGGCACCGTGATCACGGGTAAAGCGCAAGCCCTGGAACATATCGATCACGTCGACGCGCCCGATGCAGAGACAGTAGTCATCCACTTGAAGCAGCCGGATGCGACCCTGTTGTGGAACCTCTCCGACGGTGCTGTTGGGATTGTCCCCGCGGGGAGCGGCCGCGATTTTGGGCTTCATCCCGTCGGCAGCGGACCTTTCCGTTTCGTAAGCCAGCTGCAGGATGATGAAGTGATTCTCCAACGAAATGAAAATTACTGGCGAGCCTCTTCCTGCCATCGCGAGGATTCGGTTCGCTGTGGTGCCCGACGCGATTACCCGCGCCCTCGAGCTCGAGAAAGGATCGGCCGACGTTTGTATCAATTGCCTGACAGCGGATATGGTGTACGCCCTTGCCAAACGCCCTGATCTGTTGGTGGAAAGCGCCCCCGGCACGGTTCTGAATTACATCACCTTCAACTGCGCAGGACAGTGTGCTGCGCGATGTTCGCGTGCGCCAGGCGATTGCCTATGCAATGAATCGGCCGCTGATCATTCACTCCCTGTGGAGAGACCGCGCCCGGTTAGCGGAAAGCCTGTTGCCCCCGGAGCACTGGGCATGGACAGGAGACGTACAGCAATATCCCCATGACCCAGCGAAGGCGAACGCACTGCTCGATGCCGCGGGATGGAAGCGAGCGAAAGACGGCGTTCGCTTCCATCTGGCAATGAAGACCTCCACCGACGAGACCAGCCGGCTGCTGGCGCTGATTTTGCAACAGGAATTGCGCGACGTTGGCATCGCACTCGAGGTAAGGAGTTTCGAATTCGCCACCTTCTTCTCTGACGTCAGCAAGGGCGCTTTCCAGATGTATACCTTGCGCTGGCTGGGTGGGAATGAGGATCCGGATATTTTTCACACCTTTGACAGCCACAGGTTTCCGCCCCATGGGACCAACCGTGGCCGCTACGTGAACGCCGAGTTGGACACGCTGATCACGCAAGCCGGCGGCTCCGCTGATCAGGCCCAGCGTCGCGCCGACTACGTGCGAGTGCAGCAGATTCTCGCCGCCGAGTTACCCTCGATCAACCTCTGGTATCTGGATACGGTGTTAGTTCACACTCGTCGGCTGCAAAATATCCAGATCTCCGGTTCCGGAAACTACGATTTTCTCCGCACCGCTACGGTTGCCGAGGCCCGTTAGCGCCCGGCTACTTAGTATCCTCAAATTGGTTGATTTGCACTTCCCCATCCGGGAACACTGCACGAATCTGCAGGCTTCCCCCCATCGCCTCAATGTAGCGGCGGAGGGTCCCAATATACATATCGGTACGCCGCTCAAGCTTGGAAATGGACCCTTGATCAACTCTCAGAACCTGAGATAGCTCGGCTTGGGTGAATTCACGTGCAGTGCGTAACTCATCCAACGCCATTTCCTTAATGGCCTGACGTACGCGCTCCTCTACGCGCGCGCGGCGTTCGGCGGACATCTTCATCTGCAGATCTTTAAACTTGTGTGCCATATCGCCTCCGCGGGATACCCGCTACAGATCATTCGCCGGTTAGTAAATCAGCATCTTTGTCAATCTCTTTCAAGTGTTGCGCATAGATTGCGTCAGCCCGGGGAACATATTCCTTGTACCAATTCGGCTTGCCGGTTTTGTCACCGCCGATCAGCAAGATACCAGTTCGCCTGGGATCAAATGCATACAACACCCGGTAAGGTCTCCCCTCATGCTGACATCGGAGTTCCTTCATGTTTGGGTAGCTTGAGCCTGAGATCGCATCGGCAAAAGGCCTCTTTAGATTCGGACCGCGCTCTTGCAACAAGCGCACGCCGAAATTGATACTGTCCTGCTCATCCTCTGAGAGGCTATTCCACCACGAGCCGAACTCATCGGTGTATTCAACTTCCCAGCCCACCTGGCCATTATGGCATAGCAGCCATATGGCTTCAAGACCATACCTTTTCCTCGTAGTATTTCCGATCCTTCTTTATCATCCTGCCTGCCCCGGCCTGCCGTTGGATCAGCCGACTCGCGGTGGCGAGTGGGAGAGGAATGACCAAGCTCGAGCTGCCAGCAACAAGTCGAAGGGTGAAATCGAAGGGTGCCCCAGGTCTCGCTTTTGAGACCTGGGATCCGTGCAACCGATCCCATCGGAAGCCCACCTCCCCTTTAGCTTCATTGAGAGCGTGGCCGCTTCAGGTTCGACCACCCATCAAAGAATCCCTGGTGATACCATCCGGCGTAGCAACAAACAACCTGCATTCGATACCCTGTGGCAATCGATGAAAAACACGACGGCAAGCTGGACAACCGGGAGAAAACCCATTCGCTACTTTTCGTTCGCGACCCTTTTAATCTTACTTACCGTGACACCCTGCCTCGCCGCCACCGGCCTGGCACCCACTCCTCCCATGGGGTGGAATAGCTGGGATTCCTACGGGCTAACCGTCACCGAGGCCGAGTTTAAGGCCAACGTGTCCTGGCTGCATCAGCACCTGCAGCCATTGGGATGGCAATATGTGGTGGTCGACGAAGGCTGGTACCTGCGGCAACCGGGTCAAAAGGGCGCCGCGCAGGGATTTGTCATGGATCCCGACGGCCGTTACCTGGTGGCGGACAATCGCTTTTCGTCCTCCGGATTCAAGCCCCTAGCCGATTGGGTCCACGCACAGGGGCTCAAGTTCGGCCTCCACATTATCCGCGGCATCCCGCGGCAGGCAGTGGAGAAGAACCTGCCCATCGCGGGTTCTGCATTTCACGCGGCCGATGCAGCCAACACCGCTGATACCTGCCGATGGAACGCGGACAATTACGGACTGAAGCCGAACCCAGCCGCGCAGGCCTACTACGATTCCATCATTAAACTTTATGCCGGCTGGGGAGTGGACTACATCAAGGTCGATTGCATATCCAAACCCTACCAGGCAGATGAGATTCACATGATGAGTGCCGCCATCGTCAAGTCCGGGCGAGCGATGGTGTTGAGTCTTTCTCCCGGGCCTACTCCCATCGAGCAGGCAGACGACGTCAAAAAGTACGCGCAGCTGTGGCGTATATCCGACGATATGTGGGATACATGGTCAGCTCCGGAAGGGCAAACATTTCCGGCCGGGCTGGTGCGCCAATTTGACCGTACGGCGCAGTGGGCTCCGCACATCGTGGCCGGCCATTGGCCCGATGCTGACATGTTGCCACTGGGCTACCTGGGTCCCAGGCCGGGCTGGAAAGAGCCGCGGATGTCGCGGCTGACACCGGATGAGTCGAGGACCCTGATGACCCTGTGGTCGATGGCTCGTTCACCACTGGTGGCGGGCACAAACCTTACCAGGATGGATAAAGCAACCGAGGCTCTTTACACCAACCCTGAGGTGATTGCGGTTGACCAGCATTCAACCGAAAATCGAGAGCGATCGCGTACCGGATCGTTAGTTGTTTGGACCGCCGCGCCTGAATCGGGAGGCGGCCGTTACCTGGCAGTGTTTAACCTGGGAGATGCGACCCAGGATGTGAGCTATGCCTGGAAAGATCTTGGTCTACCGGAGGGCCGACACGCAATGCGCGACTTGTGGGCGCGCAAGGATCTGGGTAGCGCCGCTTCCCTCAAGGCTACGTTGCGTGCGCACGCGTCGGTGCTCTACCGGGTGCGCTGATAGCCAGGTGAGCGGAAATCAAATACCGGCGTACCACGCATACCCGCCTTCCGGCGAGGCAGAGCCCAGGCCTTTGCCGAATGGTTTCAGCGTGTCGGTGACCGCCAGCCGGGTTACGTACTTAACGCTCTTGTAGCCCAGTTGGCGGGGCACGCGCATGCGCAGCGGACCGCCGAACGACACCGGAAGATCGCCATCGTTCATCCCCCAGGTCAGCAGGGTTTGGGGATGCAGGGCGTCGGCCATATCGAGGCTGTCCCACCAGTTGCTGTCGATTGAGAAATAGACGACATAGCGCGCCTGCGGCAACGTCCCAACAGCATG
Source organism: uncultured Acidobacteriaceae bacterium (assembly GCA_963750415.1). Lineage (GTDB taxonomy): Bacteria > Acidobacteriota > Terriglobia > Terriglobales > Acidobacteriaceae > PALSA-350. The sequence goes on along the minus strand of CAVVQX010000007.1, from coordinate 305,943 downwards.
CAGCACCTCAATCAGGGGCGTGCCAATCCACTCGGCGATATACGACCAGCCTTCTTCGCATACCACCTCAGTGACCTGGCTGCGGAAGGGCAAACTCTTCAGGTCCGGCAGCGAAAGCGATGTTGGCCTCGCGACCATGCCGTCCACCGCAAGCCGCCAGTCCGAGAACCCATTGGCCTGGTGGCGCTTAAAGGGATCGGTAGGAGGTGGAGTTTCGTTAGCGAAAGGTTCCTTGGAAATCATGCCGCGTGGGAATTCGCGGGCCAGCGAGTGCTTGGTAAGAAGCCGTTGGGCGGCGTAAGTCAGCGTTTGGCCCGGTCCATAGAGGCCACCATGGTCGGGCGGGATCAGCCCATAATGCTGGGCTACCCGGGCGGCCGCAGTCAACCCCGCCACCCCCGCGGTGGCGGCAAGACCGGAGGTGATGAGCTTACGGCGTGAGATAGCGTTCATAGACGATCCTCCGTTGGCTCAAACGTTCGCTCAAATATCGGCTCCAATGTGTCCTTCGCGGGTACGCTGGCTTGGCCAGTGATCATGGCCCGCATGCGGCTCCTGAATCCGGCAAGTACAACCATGGTGACGTGAACCACCAGGAAAAGCAGGAGGGCGCCGGAGACGAAGAAATGCAGCGTGCGCGCCGATTGCCGGCCGCCCAGCACGTTGACAGCGGCGGGCACTGCGGAGTCGAAGGCCGGAGACAGGGCGAGACCAGTCCAGATCACCAGCGGAAACAGCACGAAGATCACCATCAGATAGACGGTCCGCTGAACAACGTTGTAGGCGTGGGCTTCTGCTTCATCCGGTGGTGCGCGCCGAAGAGACTTCGCCATCACTTTCCAGAAAGCGCGCCACGTCCGATCCCCCGGTGCCGGAAACAGGTTTCTCAGGAAGTGGCCGGTCCATAAACTCCAGATCGCGTAGACCAGTCCGGTCAGCACCGCAGCCCATGCCGCCTGAAAGTGAAGTGACCGGCTCCACCCATTCTGATCGGGCATCACGTACCCGTAGCCGGTCGGCACAGTATCCCTGGATGACGGGATGGGCAGCGTGAACAGGGGAGCCATCCGCACATTACCGGTTTCGCCCCAATAGAACCGCGGGTGAGAAATCACAATCTCTGCGCCGCTAAGCAGCAAAGCAAAGAACGCGAGCACTGTGATCCAGTGCGTCACGCGCACAACCGCGGAATGACGGGGAGTATCCGGATTCGACACCGAGCCAGCGGCCGACACACGCGCAGCATACCACACGGGCAACTTAGTCGGGTCAGGACCGATTTGCCCCGAAAAGCAAGCGCCTGTATCCAGACGAGACTAAAACTTACCCCATCACGCGTCAGGTGAGAACGAAGGGTACGCCACCAGACCCATCAAGGCCCGGAGGGCCGTCCGCTGGGAATCCCCATCACGATCGGAGCGCCAGAGGCGCGCCACCCATGTCCTCCTCAACCAATCAACCGCGATAGAACAGCGTCACCGTTTTTGTCGCTCCGCGGGGGCGGCTGATTCTCACGCATACTCCTTAGCCCGTACGATATACGGTCTTCATTTTTTGCATACGAAGTACAGCCTCTCTGAGTAGATCGAGGGGCGACTACGCTCAGTGTCGATGACCGTGACTCTCCGAAAACGTACCTTCAAAGCCGCAACTATATCGCTCGTTGAAAAAGCTGCCTCCTGAATATTTTCCTCGTGCAGCAAGTATCGATTGCCCTTCGTATGTTCAAACACCCTGATGTTCCAATTGGATGCATGGTTGGGTGCGTCACTGACTTTTATGATCAAGAGATTATTTCCAAATGGATGCACCCAGGGAGGCTCAGAAATATGCCGATTCAATTTCTCTTGTGTGTTGACATCAAAGATAAAAACGCCTCCATCAGACAAGTGCCGGAACACCCTGGCGAACAGCTCCTTCCAGCCGGCAAATCGCAATACATGGTTGATCGAATCATAGACACAGCAGACCACATCGAACCTTGCCGGCAAACTAAATCTCACCATGTCTTGCTGGAAAAGCCGAGCCTGGGGCACTTTCTTCCTGGCAACAGACAGCATTTTCCTGGACTGGTCTAGCCCGCAAACTTCGTATTCTTTCGCCAGGTGCTTCAGGACCGACCCCGTACCACATCCAAGTTCCAAGATCTTCTTTGCCTCTGGACACTCCTTCCGAATGAATTCCCGCAGGCACTCCGTTGCCTCCGCTCGATCTCCCATGATTGCGTCATAAAATTTGGCAAAAGCGTCGTAGCTCGCCATGGCTCCCAGCCCTTCCTTGATCGCAGGCCGCTCTCGAGTTCCACTCTCCGATCCTCGATGAGGCATCGAAGAAACAATCGAACAAGCAGAAGACCACTTATGTTTGCTCTCCCTCACCGTCCTCCCAGCTCATCATGCTGGTGGTAGTTCGGATAAGGCGGTATCGCCGGCGTAGGCACAGGGTGCTCCTTGAGCTGCTCCAACAAAATCGAAACCGCGCGCTCCAATTGCGGGTCGTGACCAGCCGCTACATCCTTAGGAAGCTCTTCCACCTCCACATCGGGAGCGATCCCGTGGCCTTCCACTTCCCATTCCCCGTTCAAACCATAGATCGCATAACGAGGCGCGGTGACGCCGCCACCATCCATCAATACCGGATAGCCGCCGATGCCAACCAACCCTCCCCAGGTGCGCATGCCCACCAGCGTGCCCAGGTTCGCCTTACGGAAATACCAGGGCATCGCGTCACCACCCGACCCGGCGGATTGATTGATGATCATTGCCTTGGGCCCGAAGATCGCACCCTCCGGATCATGAACCGGCTTACCATCGCGTTCAATCGCGCCGCTCAGCATCTTCTGGCCCAGCACATTCACAATGTAGTCGGCGATCAAGCCTCCCTCGTTGTAACGCTCATCGAGCAGCACAGCCTGCTTATCAAGCTGGGCAAAGAAATAACGGTTGAAGTTCGAGTAACCTGCCCCGGCAGTGTTCGGCATGTAGATGTACGCGATCTTGCCCCCGGAAAGCTGATCCACTTTGCGCCGGTTCGCCTCGATCCAGTCGATGTTGCGCAGGCCTTTCTCCGAGTCCACCGGCACTACCGTAACATCGCGTCCGTCGCTGCCATCGGGCTTGCTGCCCACTCGCACCACCGTCTGCTTTCCCGCAGTGCCGTCGAAGAAGCTGTCGAGGTTATCGGTCGCGTGCAGCTCGCGTCCATTCACCGCAAGCAGATACTCGCCTTCGACAATGTGGATGCCCGGCAGCGTGAGAGGGGCAATCAGCGAGGGGGTCCAGTTCTGACCATTGTAGATTTTGGCGAATTTGTACCGGTTGTTCTCGACCACGTAGTCCGCGCCGAGCAACCCCGGTTTGGGCCCATTCTTCGGCATTTCCGGCCCGCGCACGAACATGTGCCCAACTTGAATTTCTCCCAGCATCTCGTTGGAAAGGTAAGTGAATTCCTCTCGCGAGGCCAGCCCATCCAGGTATGGTGCGTACTTCGCTTCCACCTTGGCCAGGTCAAGCCCGTGCAAGTGTGGGTCATAGAAAAAGTCACGTTCAATGTGCCACGTCTCGCGATACATCTGCTTCCACTCAGTCCTCGGGTCGACCATCGCAAACATGCCGCCGTTATTCACGGGTTTGCCTTGCGGGGCCTCGGGGGAACCAGGCTTCAGATCCGCAACTGGAGCAAGAAACCAATTGTCACCGCGGCTGTAAAAGAGCTTTTCACCGTTGAAAGAGACCTCATAATCGTTCAGCCCACTGAGAATCTCTTCCGTCTGGCGCTTTTCAGTGGTAAAACGCCACAGCGATCGTATCGGCGGACCGTCCCCAGACGAAGCGCGTCCCACGGGATCGCCCTCGGCCAGGAAAAGCACACCTGTCTTACCCACAGACAGACCGGTATAGTTGCGCGGAGGAATGGGCAGAGACAGAATCCGATTGCCGATTCCCGGAAGATCGATAACCGTTGGCTTCGGCTTCTCTTCTTCCTTCTTCTTGCTCTCGTCCTTCTTCTCGTCTCCCTTAGCCGCAGCCTTATCCTGGCTGGCATCTGTCTTGTCGTCTTTTTTGTCTGCGTCCTTCTTGTCTTCATTCTTTTTCTTGTTCTCGTCGTCGCTTTCCGGCGGTACCGGCGAGGCGCCATCACGCGCCAACACGATCACGTACGCACTGCTGGTCGTGGCACGGTCCAGCGAGGAAAGGTCGATGCCTGCATCCGAGGGACCGTTATTTGTCGAAACGGTGAAGTAGAGATACTTGCCGTTAGGATCAAAGACCAGGTGCGCAGCATTGCTCATGCCATCCGTGATCTGCGTGGAAGTGTGCGTGGCCAGCGAGTAGAAGAAGACTGCGTGCAGTTGGTTTTCCAGGTCGCGGGTGTAGGCGATCCACTGCGAGTCGGGTGACCAGGAGAGCTCCGTAGAAGGGCCGAAACTGCCCCGCAAGCCAGTGTCCACTTTTACCGGCTTGCCGCCGGTTGCGTCCACATACCAGAGCCTCAGGTGCTTGTCACTGAAGGCGATGCGCTTGGAATCAGGCGACCAGCGAGGACCATAAAAGAACGAGGGATCGGGCCCCAGGTCGATCACCTTGGGCGGCCGAAGGCCCTCCTGGTCGCGAATATAAAGTTGGTACTCGCCCGAAGCGTCGCTGAAATAGGCGATGGACTTGCCATCCGGTGACCAGGATGGGTCGCGTTCAGCGGTGCCCGGCGTCTTGGTCAGGTTGCGGATATCGCCCTTCTCGCCCGGCAGGGTAAAGATGTCGCCGTGTGCTTCCGCAACCACGCGCACTCCGGTCGGCGAAAGCGCGACATTCTGTACCTCCTTCGCGGGAATCTCGGTTAGCTTCGGAGTCAGTGCGGGCAGATCACCATGAATCGTAACCGGCACCACGTGCTCCTGGTGCGTGGCCAGATCATAGAGGTGCAGCGAGCCAAACTGCTCGTAGACCAGAGCCCCCGGGCCCGCGCTCACCGTCTTTAAACCGTAACCGTGATTTTCCACCACCTGCTCCACTCGCTTGCTGTCCAGGTCATAACTGAACAGCGACACGGGGCCATTGCGGTCGGAGAGGAAGTACACCACCTTGCCCTCCCACACCGGGTTCCGATCGTTCGAGTTGTCCCGCGGGATCTTCTCCACGTCGAGCGTCTTCATGTTCACTAGCCACACGGGCGTGGTCTGCCCGCCCCGGTAGTGTTTCCAGCCGCTTTCCCATTGCGCCACAGGCACGTAGGCCAGCGTATTGCCGTCCGCTGAGAAAGTACCCGTCGTTGCGCTCGGTAGCGGCAGAACAGCCGGCGATCCGGTGCCGTCGGCATGGGTGCGAAACAGCCGGGGAAAATCCGAGTAGCTCGCGTGCCCCGAACCAAAGAGAACGTCTTTCCCGTCCGCACTCCAGCCCACGGCAAAGTTACCGGTCGGCTCCCAGGTGAGCCGCTGTGGCACACCGCCTTCTGCACTCACCACGTATACGTCAGTGAGTCCGTGCTCGCGGGTTGAGTAGGCGATCCGCGTTCCGTCGGGAGAAAAGTACGGGCCTTCCATCACCGCATTCACTGAGGTGAGCCGCCTGGCTTCGCCGCCCTGGCGCGAAACCGTCCACACATCATTTGCGTAGAGAAACGCGATCTTATCGCCGCTGAGCGAGGGATTGCGCAAAAGCAACGGAGGAGACGTTTGACCAAAAGCACAAAGCACGAAAGACGCCAGAAAAGCGAAACAACCGAGCAGCGACTTACGAAGCGAGAAATTCCATCCAGACATGCGAAGTTCCTCTGAGGGCACAAAAATCACGGGAGTCCTCACGCCTGAACCGCAACGCGCTCTTGCTGCGACCACAGTTACAACGACTGGAAGTCTACCCGCAGAAGTGGCATAACCATACCACGGTGACGATGTTTCCAGGCGCTCTCAAACCACAGCATTCACACCTCACCCGCCCAGCAACAACTTCGAAGACCAAACTCGAAGGGTGCCCCAGCCTGCCCCGGCGTGCCGTGGGAAGCAATGACTTGCCAGGGGCAAGTTGGGGGGGAATGAACATGGGAAAGCGGTGTTTGCAATCCAGGCCCAGAGGGCCGGCACCAAACGTCAGCCCAGCCCGGAAGGGCTGGGTCCACCAAGCCAGGCGCTCGAGCGCCGGAGGTGCGGCACCACACTCTTCCTTTGTTCATTAAGAGCGCAACCTGTCCCGCCTGCCCCGGTGTGCCGTGGGGCGTGCCGTGGGGCCTGCCGTGCAAAAACCTACCAGGTCTTCTTGATCAGCGTATCGAACCCAAACCCGCCATTCTCGTCCCGCGTAGCGCTAACCGCAACCCGCGGTGAGATTTGATATTGCCCCTGGATCGTCTGGTTCTGGGTCGACGCCACATTACTCGAGAAAGTCACGAACAGATTTCCCGTAACCCGTTGCTGGATGGTAACGTTCGCGCCGGCAGGTCCTTGGCTGCTGCCACCCGCAAGTACCGGATTGATGGATAGCTGCGAGATCCCTGCTACCTTCGAAACCCTGCTGGTCACCTGGCTGCTTACCTGGGACGCTACCAGTGACGCTGCTGCCTGGTTTGCCGGAGTCGAAGGGTTGGCGGCGTTTGCTTCCGTCGTAGAACCAAATGCAAGCAGGTTGATGATGTCCGCCGCCGGCAGCGATGGATCTGAAGAGTAACTGGTACGCAGCTGGTCCACCGGGCCATTAAACCGCATGGAGATGTTGTATTGCTGGATGGTGGTATTCAGGGCGAGATTCACCACCGGCTGCGTCTCCGAAGGATTGACAAATTCAATGGTCCCGCCATTCAGGACAAATCGATAGCCATTGAGAATAATGTCACCGCCACTGAGGTTTACCCGGCCCAGAATCACCGGCTGCGCGGCCGTGCCCCGTACCCGCAGATTTGCCGAGCCGTTCATGCTGAGCGTGCGGCTCACCAGGTTGATATTGTTTTCCGAACTCACACCCAGGTTCAACTGGATATTCTGTGCCAACCCCGGCGTTGGGGGTGGAGAAACACCGCCCGAGAATTGGTTGATAAAGCTCGTCAGATCAAAGGCGGGGGTAAACGAAAGGTCGGCGAGATTGACCTGCCCGCCCAAGACCGCGTTGTCTGTGGTCCCCGCCAACCGCAGATTCGCGTTGACGCTTTCGCGCACCCCCTGGGGATAGAGCACGCGCACCCCTTTGGCCGCTAACCCAAGATCAAACTGAACTCCGGGCCGATAAGCGACGCCGCCCTGAGCGGTCACCGTCCCGCCCCCGACGGTGCCCTCAAATCTTGTGATATTGAGCCGGTCTTTGGTCAGCGTCAACACACCATTCCCGTGTTGCAAGCCCACTGGCAAATCGCCACTGGCAAAGTTGGCGTCTACGATTTCTACCTGGCCGCCCAGGTCGGGGCTGTTGGTCGCACCACTCGAATTGATATTGAACTTTAACTGCCCCGAGCTTCGGATATCGGGTTCGAACGCCTGGGCCAGGTGCAGGTCCACCGTGCCCAAAAGCAACAGCGACATAGGCGCACCATTGGTGGTGGACATAGATCCCTGAAACTGCAGATCCGTATCCGTGCCCTTAAGCCCCGACCGTTGCAGCGTAATCACCGTGTCTTTGTAATCCACGCGGATCGGCGCAGTCTCTGCCAACTGGATGGTGTTGCCGTAAGCCAGCTTCAGCGTCGGAACCGTGACGTGCGCCTCCAACAGCTTCGTATTCTTGAGTGGCCCATGGAGCGTCGCGTGTACCTCGGTCTGTCCGCTCAAATCCGACGCCTGCTCGGGAGCATAGATAGCAAAGATGGGCTGCAGCGGAATCGCCTGGGTATCGAGCGTGGCGTCCGCGGCGTACTCGCCGGTTAATTGCACCTTCGCGTTAGCCTGGATGGCCGTACCCACTGCGGAGGAGGTCAGGTTCGCCGTTGCCAGGTGGTTGGCTACATTCATCTGCAAATTTACTTCGGCGATCTTCTGGTTCTGAATATCAATCTGCGGAATCTGCAGCGTCGCGTCGAGTTGCGGATTATCGAAGGTTCCCGCACCCTGCGCGCTGACGCTCACCACTCCCCTGGCGTCGATCTTCTTCGCTTTGAGCGCCTGCAGTTGTTCGAGACGAATGCCCTCGGCCGTCAACTGCGCGTTGTAACTCTTCTCCCTGGGCCGAAGGCTCACCTTGCTCTGCACGCTGCCGGCAGGGAGTTGCACGCCAAGATCGCCGTGCACCTCCTCTCCCGTACCGGCAAAGGTCAACGTAGCAGAGGTGATCGGCTGCTCGTAAGCAGTAATGTGAGTCACCGAGACGTTCCCTTGTCCGACGGGGCTCAGCTCAGTCCCATGCACTTTCAGCTTCGCGTTCAGAGTTCCCGTAACCGGCGCCTGTTGTCCGGAAAGCTTCACCAGATCCTGAACGTCTAACTGCGAGGCATCGAGATCCACTTGCAACGGGCTTGTTTCGCTGAATGACCACTTGTGCAGGCCGGCGCTCGCATCGAAGGTGATTTTTCCGTGAGCGGCCGGCTCCAGGTCTGCATGTTCCAGGCGAGCCATCGAAGGGCTCACATCAACGTTCGTTCTTAGCACTCGCCATGCCGTTCCGTTGAACTTGAAATCAGATGCGGTTAACTGCCCCGTCAAGTGGGGCGCGCTGGTTGACCCGCGAACCGTCCCTTGAAACAATGCAGTCCCGGCGAGCCCAAGCGGCTGAACCGGCTGCCCCGGAGCAGGGGGGCGGAACAGGTCCGCGACCGTTTCCAACTCGCTCATATTGTTGGATTGAAATTTCACCTCCAGGCTCGACCGCCGGCTCACCACGCCATTCATGGTTAAGCTGCTCTGCGGCGTCCGCAGAAAGCTCTGCTTCAGAGCGAGTTCCTGGTTGCTGCCCGTATATGTGCCATGAATTGCGCTCTCCACCGGGATAACCTGCGCATTGCCGGATACCTTCCCTTGCACCGCGGCGTCCGCGTGCCCCACCACATCGTCGAACGTCTTTCCCCATGCGGCGGTTGCCTGGGCATTCAGCACGCCCGCTAACGAAACTCCCTTGGGCAGCGCTGAAGATTTCAATGACCGGTTCATTTCTGCCAGCTGAATACCACGCACCTCCGCATGGAACTTCGAGTGTGCATTACCGTCAATGTTGCTCATTTTGCCCGTGCTGGTAAGCTCACCGCCCAGAAGGCTGGCGCGGAAATCCTTGAGCGTGGCATCGCCATTCTCGAGCGAGTAGTGTGCGGCAATGTTTCTGATCTGCGAGCGCAGCGACGGTGTTTGTACCTCAAGCTGCGCACTGCTTAGATCGCCGCTGACCAGAACGGTGTCGAGAAAAGAGCGATTGGCAACCTGGCGATAGTTGACCGAACCGCTCGCACGAATCATGCCCACCGGCACCGACGGGTTCTCAAGAATTCTGCGAAACTGGCGGCCGTCCAACGTGGCAGCATACTGCGCTTCCACCTGGGGATGGCTATAGTCCTCGACCTTCGCGGTCAACACCAGCTGCGACGTCTCACTGGTCAACTTTGCGTTGGTTAAATGAAAGGTCGTGGGCGTCGCATCGAACACCGCATCCAGGTTGTGTGGAATGGTCTTGAACCCACTAGCCTGGAGATGGCCATCCGAATAGCTGAGCTTCCCCGAGTACTTCTGCAGCAGGCTGTTGAAGCCGGCACGGAAATCGACGTTGTGCAAGTCCGCAGAGAGCACGCTCTGACGATTGTTATAGTAGACCGCCCCTTCGTCGAGTACCGCATGACGAATGCCCAAATCGAATACGGTCGTGGTGCTGCTGCTGGAGCCGCTGCTCTTAAAAACCGGGATGTTCGTCACTCCATGGGCATCGGTAAACACCTTCACCACCGGCTTGTCGACAACGAAGCTATCCAGATACCACTTCTGGTGAAGCACCGAGACGATACGAACCCCCACCTCGGCGTGCGCCACCTGGAGCAGCGGCGGATTCGGATAAGGATCGGCTCCATGTACCGTCACGCCGTAGAGATCCAGGCTGAGGTTAGAAAGATGAAGTGCGAAATTTTCTAACTGCACCTGGGCGCCGATGCTCTCAGTGGCTTTCTTCTGCGCCGTACGGAGAACATAGTTGTGAAAGAGAGTGCTATGCAGCAAGACCGTGACGGCAATGACTGCCACCAACATGAGCGCCGCCACGCCACCGAAGATCCAGGCTCCCACCTTCCACAACCGCTTGTGATCAGACAATGCCGTACTCAAATCGACCTCCATCAAAATGCCTGGCCAATGCTCACGAAGTATTGGGTCGATTTAACGCCCGGGACGGGGTTAAGGTTGTGTCCGAGATCGATACGCACCGGGCCCACCGGTGTTGCATAGCGCAGGCCCAGCCCCACATTATTGGTATACAGCGACGTAAAGTCATGAAAGCCGACCGTGGGAAAAACATTCCCGCCGTCGTAGAAAACAACCAGTCCCAAACCCTGCTTGATCGGCACCGGAATGCGCGCCTCGGAGTTAAGTATCAACTGTTCGTTTCCTCCGCTCGGTACCTGGATGAAACTACAGTCCGTCGAAGATCCAGAACTGCAAACCTGCACCTGCCGCTGGGGGCCCGCGCTATCGAGTGGAAAGCCGCGCAGAGTGTTACCACCGCCGGTGAAGAAAGCTTCGCTCAGGGGCACAAAACTGCCGGCGAAGGGCTGAGCTAAGCCGATGCGAATGCTGTTGGCCCACACGATATTGTGAAAGACCGGCCGATAGTATGCCGTCTGCTCAATCAGCTTGGCGAAGTTTACGCTGGAGCCCAGCTTGGTCGCATTAAAGTCCAGTTCGACCGACTGCAGCATTCCCTTGTGAGCGTCCAGAGGGTTGTCACGCGTGTCACGGGTAAAGTTACCAGCGATGGTGGAGAGCCGCACGTGCTGGTCCTCCGGCGGTACCAGATCTGGAATCTCTATCCGCGTTAAATCTGTTTGACTGAAGCTATAGCGCATAAAGAAGATATCGTGCTTTTTCCGATCCAGAAACTTCTGTAGCTGAAGGCTGCCGTTTTCAATCTGTGATGAGTAAATCGGATTCTCTTCATTGCGTTCAGTAAAAATAGACGCCGTCGCGCCCCATGATGACCAGAGAAAATTAGGATCGATGTAGTAGCCGGCGACCCGCTGATCCAGGCGGCCCGCAAACGCCGTCGCGGAAAGCGATTCCCCCTTGCCCCGTACATTGTTGCGCGTATATTGAAACGACCCCCGCGGCCCGTAGTAGGTAGTTTGGCTTACCGTGAAATTCGAAGGCAGACCGACCGGTGGAAGACCAGGAATCGCAACCGTACCACTGGGAATGCTGCCACCCCGGTTGATTATTTCAAAACCGAAGCCGTAGGTCATCGCGTTCCTTTTGGCCTCATGCACTTTCACCAGCACATCCTCTTTGGTCTGGGTGGTGATCTGGCGCCGGGGATCCACCTCTGCCCAATCAAACACTCCGGTGTGGTCGTAGAGCCGGCTTTCCGCGGTGAGCAACTGCGTCTCGGTCAGCGGTTGATTGGGAACAATCGTGGCCACATCCCGGTTGATGAGCCGCTGCTGGGTTCGTACCCGCCCCAGGGTGATCACATCCTGGGTATGGACCTGGGGCCCCTCGTAAATGTGATACACCACATGAATGTGGTGGGGGTCGCTCTTCGATGCCACGGTCGCTGTTTCACGGAAGTTGGATGTCAGGTAGCCGGCCTCAAGATAATGAGCAACAATACTGGCACGGTCCGCCTCAACGAATTTTTGCGAATAGGGCTTACCCGCTGCCAGCTTCAGCCCGCCAGGTGCGAACTTCGCTTCCGGAAAAGTGTCAGCGCCCTCGAACTTGAGAGAGCTCACAATGTCTCGCGGCCCCTCGACCACATGGAAGGCCACGGTCAGGTTGCCCTCCTTGTGGCTCACTGCAGGAGTGACCTGCACACTGCTGAACCCCTCAGACTGGTAGAGCGCGGTAAGATTTTTTGCGCTCGCGCGCACCAGTTGCTCGCTGTACTTACCCGGGGAAAACAGGTGTGACTTTTTAACCGTGACCAGGGCCATCAGGTCCGGCGTCTTAAGCTGGCTGTTGCCGGCCACACTCACGTCGGTGACCTTGTGCTTCTTTCCTTTGGTGATGACATACACAATGGTGTCCACCGAATCCTGCTTGTGGAACTGAGAGTCCACGTTAACGTCGAAGAAGCCTTTGCTCTGAAAGTAAGAAACCAGCGCCTGGCGCCCCTCCTGCACCAGCTCCGGATCGACGCCCACTCCCTGATACACAGGCAGCAGGGACTTGCGGGTCCAACTCCAAAGATGCGCTCCCTTTATTTGTACGTGAATGGTTGGACCGGGCTTGACATCAAAGTGGATATCCGCGCGATTAGTTTCCGCACTGTACGCAGCCCCGGCCAGTTTCACCTGCGCCGCCAGCTTGCTTTGTTTCTCCAGGCGCTTTTGCAGATATCGCTGGGCGTTGTTCAGCGTCGCGCGACGATAGTTTTTTCCCGGCCGGATCGCTGCTCCCCTCAGCCGCGCCTTCAGGCTCTGCAGGCTTCTGCTCATGCTGGCTGCCTGTTCCGGTGTGGTATCCGCAATGGCCACGGTGCCGAATTTGGCGCGTCGATTGAGGCTCACCCTGAAACGCACATTGGCTAGATTGTGAACAGTATCCAGGTTTACCTGGGGACGGACCTCGGCTTCGAAATATCCTTGCTGTTGGAAGAACTGGAGCAGCGCGTCGCTATCTTTCTGCACATCCCCGGCGTTGAAAGGCGCCTGCGGAGGATAATTCGCGACTTGCACCAGCCTGGAATAGTTGAATCTCTCCGCGCCGGGAAATTCGAAAATGCCAAACCAGACCGCGGGCTCCACGATCAGCAGCACGCGAACCCCGTTGGCCTCGGGCTCGATTTGCAGCTGCACTTCCTTAAACTTGCCCGCGCTTTTCAAGGTGGCGATGCTTTGATCTGTCTTCTCTTTCGAGAAGGGCTCCCCGGCATGCTGCTGCATAAGCGGAAGCAATTTGCTGGTATCCAGATTTGGTTGGCCGGCAATCTCGACCGCGGTCACATTCTGGCCTTCATAGGAAGACAAGATGACCTGGTTCGCGGGAGCGGTCTTGGGTAGTTGGGAGGGTTGCTGCGTCTCCTGTGCGGCTAACCCGGTGCACAGGACCAGCAGGAAGGTGAACCACAGGCTTCTCTTGGCATTGCCGGTCTGGAATGGAGCCGCCATTCGAAGATGTCCCGCAAACAGCTCAATCCACGCCATCTCCCCATCAGATGCAGGAATACCGGGCCGCGTTTGATGGACAGCTGGAGGCGAGCCTGTATCAAAAAGGTACCGGATTCCATTCAAGAAGCCGATGGAGTTGTGACCGTCGACGGAGTGACAATCTCGGGTTTTAGCGCGCCCGCTGCGGCCAGTTTCTTTTCCTGAACTGCGGCCTCTATTTCGCTATTGATCTCGCCGCCGAGCAGCAACATCAAACCGCTCAGATAAAACCACGTGAGCAGAATGATGACGGTGCCCAGCGAACCGTAGGTAGCCGAATAGTTATTAAAGTAGTGAACGTAGACGCGAAGGCCAAGCGAGGCCACAAGCCAGCCCACCATGCCGAGGGCAGACCCCGGAGTAAGCCAGCGCCATTGGCTAACCTTCACATCCGGACCAAAGTAATAGATCAGTGCGAACAGAAGCGAAAGGAACGCCGTTGCTGCCAGCCACCCAATGGTCCTCAGCGAGCCGGCGGCCAGTACTGCCAGAAAGCGATGATAGAGGTGACGGTGCACCAGCCGGGCAAAAAAGTCCGCCGCCAGCAGCGATGCGAGCATGAGGGTTATCACGATCGAGAGAATAAACGTAATGCCGATCGCCGATAACCGTGCTCTCCAGTATGGCCGGCTTTCCTTTACCCGGTACACCACATTAAGGCTCTCCTGAATGGCGACGAACCCCACGGAAGCAGACCACAAGGCCGCCACCAGGCCGAACGTCAACTTACCGCTGCTCGCGGCGGCAGTGGTTTGATTGAATGCTTCGAGAACGGTTCCCAGGGCGGAGGGAGGAACCACGATGGAGAGGTACTGCAGCAGATTCTCGTAGATGTGGAAGGCTGAGCGAGCCGCAAGACCAAGTACCGAGCACGCAGTAAACAAAGTCGGAAACAGAGCAAATATGAAATAAAAGCCGAGCTCAGCAGAGCGGCCCAGAAGGTTATCGGCAAACATCGCGTTCCATGTGTTCTTCGCCACCACCCTTGCCGGCACTCCTTCCAGATTCCACAGAGACTTGAGCGGCGAGCGAGAAACATAACTCCATACGTGTTGGCGTAAGCTCCGGGCAGGTTCGCGCCCACCCGGCCCGGTACCCATGCTCTGCTGCTCACTTACTTTGCGGGCACTCGACATGCCGTTGGCCACAGAAGCGACTCCTGAAATCATTTACTAATCCGGGCCCAAGGTAAGAGGGAACGCGACAGCGTGTATAGAAAGATATCCGCAAAGCTCTTTGCGTTGCTTGCCGTCAGGAAGGAGTGAACACATCTTGTTCATAGCGCTCACAACCCGCGGCAAGCTGTCCATCAGATCTTAATTTGCCTCGACGAAGGGCACGGCTTGAGCCGTGCCGTAGATGCGTCTGCGCTCCACACGGCTTTTAGCCGCTGGGGTACGCTTTTCATGGCATATGGAGCGAAGATCATCTCCTTCCAAGGAGGGCTTTGCCACCGACTGTGGAAAGACGTACCTCAGGGGCTGAAGCCCTCACCAGACCGACAGTCGGGCGGCACGGCTGAAGAGGCTGCGGAAAAACTCGCCGTTGGGTAGGAAAGCCGTACCTCAGGGGCTAAAGCCCAGCGTATTTTCAATCACTTACGGCACGACTAAAGTCGTGCCCTGATACAAAACATGAGTTTTTCCGCAGCCTGTGAAGCCGTGCCCTTCGTTCATCAACGCAACTCGAAAGTCGTTGCCGTACAGACGGCAGCCATCAACAGAAGCAACCTTATTTTGTTCAGTAGGTTCCGAAAACCCGACAAAGTCCCGGAGGGACGGCTGAAAAACGACCAACGATGCAATGCTGCGAACGCTCTGCCTTGAACGCCTTGCTCTAAACCAGTTTTGGCCAGCCGATCAGATACACCGGAGCAAGCCAACGCCCTGAAGCATAACCTGCCATCCACTCATACTCCGGAAGCCCGCGAGTCAAATCGAGCAGTTCCTCCGGCGTCCGGGTGCGGCAGCAGGAAACCAGGCCATCCCACAAAACGACAAGCGGGATCAGGGGAACCAGGTAAGTCAGCAACAATCTAGACCAGCGGAACGGCCGTATACGCGGGGTAAGCACCCAGGCGAAGATCGGCATCAGGCAAATGGTCGCGAATGCGCGCAGGGTACGCGAAGTCACCTCCGCCATCGCGAACCCATCTCCGCAACGGACTGCATCGCCTAGCACCTCACGGGCAACCCTATCGGGGAAATGATGGAAGGAGGAAAAGATGGTGCGAAAACCCCTGAGCGCTTCCGGCACCTGAACAGCATCCACGGAAAAGTCCACGCTGCTGAGGGCGGAATCCTTGCCCAGCCGCGCAGGCAGCACGTCGCTGGGAAACTTATCCGTCAGGACTACCGTGAGCGGCGCATGCTGAACCAACGCGGCACGCCACCCGGCGCTCAACCACGGGCCGCCGCCACCAGAGCAAAGGTCCACTACTCGCTGGGCTCCGCAGTCACGAATGGCGCGGAAGATCTCCGCCTGGACGGGCCGATAGATATCTGCGCGGCTGATAATCGCCTCGAGACAATCGGTAGCTCCGTGGCGCACCGCTTGTGGACACCACTCCTGATCCAGAACTTCAAAGAGTTGTAGACGCCGCAACCTCTACAGCCGATCTCTCCACAAAGCCATCGCCCCCAGCAGCCCCTCCTCGTTGGAGATGATCTTGATTTCGGGACCGTGCTTGAGAGTCACCTTTTTGGAGTTGCCGCCCCCAATGTAGAGTGTGTCCCAGTTAAAGGTCGCAGCCATTTGCTCGATAGCGAGCTTAAGCAGCTTGTTCCAGCGCCTCGCGCCATGCTTCAGCAGCCCGCGCTTGCCCAGATATTCCTCGTAGGTTTTTTTGCGCCACGGGTGATGTCCCAGCTCCAGACCAGGGCATAAGACGCCCTCGGTGAACAACGCTGAGCCCATGCCTGTGCCCAACGTGATCACCAGTTCGACCCCTTTGCCTTGAACGACTCCATAGCCTTGCACCGCGCAATCGTTGGCCATCCGGGTCGGCTTCCCCCATCGCCTTTCCAATGTCCTGGCCAGCGGGAAACCAATCCATCCCGGATCGAGGTTGGCCGCGGTTAGCGTCTTGCCTTGCTTGATCACGCCAGGGAATCCAACCGAAACGCGATCGAAGAGAGGAACGCTCACCTTGAGCTCGTCCAGGCCGGTCAGAATGGCCCCGGTCGTTGCCGGTTCCGGCGTGGACACACGCAGCCGTTCGCTAATCGGCTTGCCTTCCGGGCTGAGCGCCTGCATCTTCAGTCCACTGCCGCCGATGTCGATAGCCAGGGTGATCGGACCGGCTGCATTCTCAGTGCCACGTGTTACTGATTTGCCAACCTTGCGAGCCATAGACCTCCGGAGCCTAAACCACTTGTCATTCTACTAGTTACGCGTGGCCTTGGATCCATGAGGTACCGCTCTTCTTACCCCTTTGCCTACCAGTTTCAGGACGCCGCCCTCACTTTGCCAGCGCACCTTTTTCGCGTTTCGCGGGCTTTGCCGTCGCTTCCGCCTTCTTTCCTACACGGAATCCGGCTTCTTCTGCCTGCTCGAAGGCGTCCTGAACCCTCTGTTCGATGGTCTTAATCGACTGGGTCGAACGCGAGGCCGCCGGCCGCGCCTTCTTCTCCGCTTTGGCCGGCGCCTCGGCCGGAGCCGCACTCTGTAAGAGCTCGGGCAACTGCGACCACCACAAGATCTGTTGATGTAGTTCCTTGTTGAAGTACCACGCTCCGCCTGACTCGTGCACCTTCAGTAGCCAGCGTGCGTCGCCATCGTCCCATAGTTCGCGTGGCAGGCCGGCGAAGGCTTCTTCCGCTTTCGCGGGTTTCACGGCCGTTAGCGTCTGGACCAGGAAAGCCAGCCTGACCCGCGCCGCGGCACGCCAGCCATCCTCAGTGATTTCACCGCCCGCGGAAAAAGCCCGGGCAAAAGCATCGCGCAACCGGAGACGATCGAACAGAGCCAACGCCGTGGCCGCGGTGTCTTTGCCTCCGATCGCTTCGGCCATACCCGCGACGACTGCGTACCCGAGCGCCGGACCCCAAACTACGCTCGCGTGGATGGCTGGGGCGCTGCTCGGCAGCACCAGCCTGGCTTCGCGTGACCAGGGCTCAGAGAACAAGGTTTCCACGCCCGGGAGCCCTATCACCGCATGCAACTGGCGGCAGATCGCCATCCATAAGACCTTCCCGTCAACCGGTACCCGGGAGCCGGTCTTGCGCGCGTATATGGCCAGCCCTTCACCGGCGAACCGCGCACTGAGCGCTTCTACTCGCAACATCAGTTGGGCCGCTGGAGTCGACTCCGTAGCCTCCTCACCGCAAGCAGGCAAAGAGCCTGAGATCCCAGCCACTTCGGTCACCAGATCGGGTTGCAACAGGGCCACCAGGGAGTCGTGCAATGGGGCCACTTCAAGGGCCTGCAGCGCGTCGTCCAGGTTAGGCACACCGCGGCCGTTGAGCGAGTCACACAGCAGATCCCAGCGATACTGCTCGTCCGGCCGTAACTCGCGCCAATTGAGAAAGACGTGGCAGTTGTAAGCATGCAGCTCGATTGAGTAGCCCTGGGAGACGATCTTCGACGCTCGCTCCAGATGCTCCAGGCCGGTGGTGTTGTCGCGGAAGGCAAGGAACAAATTGCCATCGTTGGGCAGGCCGAACGCGCAGCCCAACGTCTGCTGGCGCAGATGGCCGGCCCCCTTGTCCGCATAACTGGCAGACTGGTGGATCGTACCGTAGGTGCTGCCAAACCGGTTGTGGTAGATCACCAATGCCCGGTGATCGCCGCGCCGGTTGGAGTAGGCGAAGACATTCTCATCGACGGAACCGTCGGGCCGATAGAAATCGAACAGCAGAAAATTCTCGCTCTCGGCGAACAGCCAGCGCTGATGGAGGAGCGGTGCGATCTCCCGGTCGTGCCGCGCCACCAATCCTCGATCCGGATCCTCCTGGTAGCGAGCGCGGCGGAATTCCATACCGTACTTCTCCGTAAAGCCCTCGATCTGCCCGTGGCCAAACATGGGCAAACCAGGAAGGGTGGCCATCATGGTCGCCACCCCGAAGCACTTGTCGCCATTGCCGAACTGGTCAATCGCAGTACGCTCATCCGGATTGCTCATGAAGTTAACGTAACGCTTGAGAATATCCGGGTCGAACTCGATGGTGTTCTTGATCACCGAGCGGTACTTCGCGTTGTCCTCGTCGCGCATCATGTTCATGAAGGCGCTGTTGTACACCCGGTGCATACCCAGGGTGCGGACAAAATAGCCTTCCATAAGCCAGAAGGCTTCCGCCAGCAGCAGGGTGCCGGGAACCTCCTTTGCGACCCGATCGACCACCTCGCGCCAGAACTCTTCCGGCATGGCGCGATCGAAGTCGGCCTTGCTCATGCTGTACTCTGCGCGCGAAGGGATGGCGCCGCCGGTCCCGGGAATGGGAAACCACAAGCGCTGAAAATGGCGTTTGGCCAGCGTCATCGCAGCGTCGAAACGGATGATGGGAAACAGCCGGGCCACGTGCAGGATGGTCTGGATCACCTGTTCCCGAGTCGCCGGGTTCAGGTAGTCGAGTTGGGCGGTGTCGTTCCAGGGAAAGCTGGTGCCGTCGTTGCCGTGATAGACGTAACGGGTATCGCCGGTCCACTTGTCGCGGCGGCGAAAGACCACGGCGGCATCCGACTGCTCGTAATAATGATCCTCAATCTTGATCTCTACCCGGCCGTCGCGGGAGAGATCCGGTCCCTCAAAGCGGTAGGCGGGATAGGGACTATCGGGACGGGACATGAACCATTCCGGGTGCTCGATGACCCAGCCGGAATCGATGCCCATGTGGTTGGGGACCATGTCGCTGGCCAGTCTTACGCCGGTGCGCATAGGCACGGTCGCGCAGGTTGCTGTAAGCCGGCTCTCCACCCAGATCGTGAGCAATGTCGTATCCGTAAAGGGAGTAAGCCGAAGCTACCGCATCGTGGTTGCCGCACAGCTGCTTGATGGTCTGCGATGCCGTGCTTCTCTCCCACACGCCGATAAGCCAAAGAGAATTAATCCCGTGCCCTGCCAGGCGGCGAAGCTCTTCATCGGGAATCTGATCCAGGCGATGGATGTGGCGGCTGTACTGCCGTGAAAGCTGCTCCAGCCAAACGTACGTGCTCTTGGCGATGAGGACGGTGGTGGGCATCCACTCCTGGTCCTGGCTGAAACGCTCGCTCTCCTCGGCTGCCCCGACAAATGACGGAACCTCGCCACGCACGTCCACGGTATCCCAGGGGAATCGCTTGCGGAGTGCATTGGCGCCGGGCGGATTGAATCGCATCCAGATCGCGATGTCTTCTTCCTTAAGCACGTCGATGGCTAGCAGCAGCCGCTTCAGCGCATCGCCAATCAGCTCTGCCCAGTGTTCCACGATGAAGGCGATCTGGCCGCTGAGCGAATCCGGCGAAGCCAGTGCGGGGGCTCGCAGCATGTCGATCAGGTTGAGCTGCTTCGCGCCCAGCAGCGGCCGGGTGCTAAAGAAGTCACGCAGCCCGGCGGTGATCTGCTGATAACGTGTGACCGCCACCAGCGACTGGTCCGTAAACAACTCGGAGAAGGGTTTGAAAGCCGGGTTGGCGTTTGCCAGCCACAACAGCATCATTTCTTCGAAAGCCACAGACCGGTGCGGGATGCCGTCTGTCGCACCGGCCAGCCATTCGGCCGGGGTTTTTTCCTTGCGGTAAACGTCAACTGTAGGAAATTGCTCCACAAAGCCCAGGATGGTCTTATCCAGTTCCTCCTTGCCGATGCGGGCGTCAAACCATTCCAACGCCCCAGCCATGACCTTGGGATCGAGGCGCTGGCGATAATATTCGACCACCGCGTGACTCATCTCATCGATCAGGCCCATGGCGTAGAGTGCGCCGGGCTGAATTGTCTGCGCCGGGTCTTTTTCCGCTCCCCGACGCTCGTTCATGCGGAAGGCGAACTCACGGCTGGCGGCGAGATTGGCGAAAACTACATTGCCGCTGAAAGCAAAAAGTGTCTGGTTGAACTCGTAACGGTCGCGTGCTTCACGAGAAACATGAAATTCCATTGGTACCTTCCAAAACACTTTTATTGGGCAGCTTCTCTGTTCGATGCGAAATTTCGCCCGGGCAGGTACCTAAACCGCCGCGAATCTGTATTTAGATCCGGATCTTCTGCCACGCGGCGCCAGCCAGGGATCCCTAGGTGCGGTCCCGGCTGGTCCCCCGGCTAGCCGGGGCAGGCGGGCCCGCATGCGCTGTCGTGGCCCCGGCAAACCCCACAAAGGACCCGGATGCAGCCCATAAGCCCAGGGCGGGATGGGAAATGAAGAATACTTCCTCACCATCAACGGTGTTGTAGCCGTCGTGCATTCTTGCCGGGTCGTACCGCGCGATCGTGCTGGCCAGGTCGGCATAACCGAATCCTACGCCTTCTGTCTCCTCCCGGCTGAGACCGCCGGGACAATAAGTAATGTGAAAGCGGCCTTCCGATGAGCTGTGGATGAGATGAGCGGCGGTGCTAAGCTCGGCCGCCAGATCAGGATTTTTGTTTACCTTATCGAGCGTTGCCGGGGTGCCATGATAGCCAAACCTGCGAATCAGGCGGTCGATGGTAGGGTCTTCTCCAAACTGCTTGACCCCGGGAGCGAGCACGATCAGCTCGGCGCCGTCGGCCAGCGCCATCCGCGTGCGGTAAATGGCCTTGTTCCCCAGCCAGGTGCTGTGGAACTCTTCCGGGTCCAGGTAGACAACAGCTTTGCGGATAGGCCGATCCATCAGCTGGATGTTCACCTGGACGCTGAGCTCCGAGGCAAGTTGGAAGCACTCGACGTCATCCCCCACGAAGAAGCCGCGCACCACCAGCTCACCCGCTCGATTCGTGCCGACGACGGTCAACACATAGACGATGGGAATATTGCCCAGAAATTCATCGCTGGCGCGGTTCAGGACTCGCCTTACGGCATTGTCCGCCCTGCCCATGATGCGCTCCATGCCTACCACTGCGCCCAGGTAGTGACTGCGGCCAATGCTGAGCGGCCCCGCGGTTCCGATGAGGATGTTCTTGTTGTAGTTGGCCAAACCGATCACTTCGTGCGGCACCACCTGGCCAAGCGAAAGCACCAGGTCGAAGCCTCCTTCGGGAATCATCCGGTTTACCTGGGCCGGCCAGGGGTAGTCGAGCAAACCGCCTGACTGCTCCCGGATGAAGCCTGCCGGCAATTCGCCCAGCGTGACCACATCGGTTCGCCAGTTGTGCACCGCAAAAAGAGACTGCGGGATATCGCCGAACATCCGCGTGAGCGCAGCCGGCGTCATGGCAGTATGCGTTCCTAAAGCGGGCAGAACACAGCCCAAACGGTCACCATAATATTGATAGGCATATTGGGTAAGTGGGCCGGCCTGGGAATGGAAGCGGCTCCCGTCCGGGGGCACGGCCAGAACCTTGCGTCTGCTCCCGAGCTGATCAAGGGCCCGATAAAGCAAGTCCCGGAGAAACGGCAGCGAAAGCTCGGCCTCCGGTCCCCCTTCCTGACAATAGAGGCTCATAGCCGGTATGCCTTTCGGGCCAGATCGTAGGCCAAACCATGGGCCAGTTCGGCGGCCTCGTCTTCCTCCAGCTGATGCTCCGCTACCAGCCGGGCCAGGAAAGCGCAGTCCACACGGCGCGCGACGTCATGCCGCGCTGGAATGGACAGGAAGGCTCGGGTGTCGTCATTGAATCCGACGGTGTTATAGAAGCCGGCCGTTTCGGTGGTCAGCTCGCGAAAGCGCATCATGCCTTCAGGGCTGTCGTAAAACCACCAGGGGGGCCCCAGCCGCAAGCATGGATAGTGCCCTGCCAGAGGTGCGAGCTCACGGCTGTAGGTGGATTCATCCAGGGTGAAAAGAATAAGCGTGAGCGAAGCGTCGTTGCCAAAGCGATCCAGCAGCGGCTGCAGCGCGAGAACATAATCGGTTGGCATTGGAATGTCCGCCCCGACATCACGGCCAAAACGGGTGAATATCTGACGATTGTGATTGCGCCGGCTGCCCGGATGGATCTGCATCACCAACCCATCCTCGACGCTCATCCGCGCCATTTCCGTCAGCATTTGAGCGCGAAAGAGTTCTTGCTCAGCAGCGTCCGCCTCCCCGGCGATCACCCGGTCAAAAAGAGCCGCAGCCGCGGTGGGTGCAAGATCGGCTGTCCTGGCGGTCGGATGCCCGTGATCGGTGGCCGTGCAGCCAAGCTTTTTGAAGCGTTCACGGGCATTACGAAGAGCGAGCAGATAGCCTTGCCAACGCGAACAATCCTCCCCGTGCATCTCGCCCAACCGCTTCACATTCTCGCGGAAGCCATCGAATGCAGGGTCGACGACCGAATCGGGTCGAAACGTAGGCACGATGCGGGCCTTCCATTTTGAATCGCGGATCGCCTGATGATAGTTCAGCGGATCCAGCGGCGGGTTGGTGGTGGCCAGCACCTCGACGTTGAATTGATCGTAGAGGGCTCGAGGCCGAAAAGCCGGAGAGGCGAGTTTGGCGCTGATGGTGTCGTAATAAGCGCCGGCGTTGTTGGCGCAAAGCCGCTCTTCCAGGCCAAACAACTGCTCGAAGGCGAAGTCCAGCCACAGGCGCGTGGGTGTTCCGCGAAAAAGGTAGTAATGCTCAGCGAAGCGGATCCATATCCGCCGCGCCTCGTCGGCATCCAATTCTTTCTTGCCAATGCCGAGGTCTTCCATTGCGACGCCCTGGCTGTAGAGCATGCGAAACACGTAGTGATCCGGAACGATGAAGAGACTGGTGGGGTTGGGGAATGGTTCGTTCTCTGCAAACCACCGCGCTTCACAGTGCCCGTGCGGGCTGACGATCGGTAGATTGCGAACGACTTCATAAAGCCGGCGGGCAATGGAGCGGATAGTGGGTTCGGAGGGAAAGAGACGGTCCTGATGGAGAATGGTCACGGCATCTATTTTCGCCTGTGAACCCATTTTCTGCACGGGGTTGTTCCCGCGACCGGGACTTCTTACTCAAAGACCCTGCCCTTACCACGACCTTGAGCGCGTCTTTGGCAGGTTAAATCAAGGAATTCAGGCAATCTTGTCCAGGGCACGTTTGAGCCTTTGGGCAGGTGGTTCCTGACGTTGCAACAACTCGAATGCAGTGCGGGATCTGGTGCTTTGCTCCACCCAACACTTGGGGCGCGCGAGCCGTACCAGCCATTCGGCGATCTCCTCCGGCCCTGAGCACGTGGCCGCACCATCGACTCCAACGTTGCGCACGAAGTCGCCCGTTGCCGAGGCCTTGTGGACGGTGCCGACGATGGGAAGTTCCACAGCCATGTAATCGAGAATGCGGGAAGGAATGGAGTAGCGGCTCCTGAGGTCGTCCTTGGGATCCTTCTTGGGGCCGGGCAGGAACGCGACATGAGCACGGCTGAGTTCGCGATCCAGATCCTGTTGCGTGGGGAGAAATCCGCCCACGTTAACCCGGTCCTTAATGGTAGTGGTGGCGCGGCGCAAAATCCTGGGAGAGCCCAGAAAGGAAACTTCTACCTTCAGCCCTTTCCGTTCCAGCAAAGCAATGGCTCGATCCAGATCGTCCAGACCCTCGGTGTAGGAACCAACATTGCCGTGCATGACCACCTTCAGCGGGCCACGATCCCGCGAACTGGCAGTTACCACGGAGGCATCTCGAGAAAACGACAATAACTCGGCATCGCTGCGAATGAGAGAAACATCATCCAGCAGCGGTTGACTTACACAGAAGACGCTGTCGGCCCGATCCACCAGTTCCCTGAGGGCGCCGCGGGAAACGTCACCGTGTAAGACATCCCACAGATGAAGCACATAAGGAGCGCCGATCAGGCCGGCCAATTTAAGACATCGTCTTGCATCGGCTTCGCTCAGCGGCGCCACATAAGCGCTGGAGACGCGTTCGCGATATTCGGTGACCAGGCGTTCGGCGAGGCCGGGCCGCAGATCGCTGCCACTCCATGAACTGATACGCAGCCATTCACAGACACGCATAAGTTTGGGGTCGTGAAGAAACGAATAGCGGCTGAGAACGAAGTTTTCAAACAGGACTGAGCGCGGATCCAGTTGCTTGAGGCTGTTGCTCCACCAGTGAAAATGCAGCCAGTCCTGATGCGGGTCCATCAAGCGCAGCGTTTGCACGCCAATGGCCGTGCGCGGCGAAAGCGAAAACCGGTTGATAAAGAGTGGTACCCGATGATTTGAACCCATGGATCTCCCCGTGCCTATCTATCGGACATCGTCGGGGGAAGGTTCACTACCTGGTGAAAGTCAACCGAGTATATCAGCGGGGCATTCGCCGCCTTCCATTACCCAGGTGTTATCTGTTCATGGCCCCTTGTGTGTAGGGAGGAGGTCTCAAATGTAATCTGCTCGAATGCGCAGCAGCCGGCGAGCGAAAAGGCACTAACCCTTGAGCGGTATCCGGCTGCGCATAAGCAAGAGGCTCCCCACCAAGCCTGCGCCGATTGAGGCCGCCAGCGTTCCGATCTTCGACATATCGAGTAAGTCCCCATCGCCCAGCGCGAGCGAGGCGATAAACAGCGACATGGTAAAGCCAATGCCGCACAGCCAACTGGCGGCAAAAATCTGGCTCCAGGAGACCGACGCCGGCCGCGACCCGAGGCCGGTAAGAGAAGCCAGCCGGGCAAACACGGTGATGCCTACAGGCTTGCCCAGGAACAAACCCAGCAGCACTCCCAGCGTGATGGGATGAGACACGGCCGCGCCAATTTTATCTAGAATATGCACCCCGGCATTGGCGAAAGCGAAGATCGGCATGATCACAAAGCTGACGAGCGGCTGCAGACCGTGCTCAATGCGGTGCAGTGGAGACTCGATCATTTCGCATTTCTGCTCCAGCGCGTGAATGGCGTGGTGGGCCTGGGCAGAATTCAGATCATGCTTTTCAAATTGATCGAGCAGCCAGCGGCTTTGGGAAAGGAACTCCGCTTTATCGAGCGAGTTCCGGGCGGGAATGGTAAAGGCCAGCAGGATGCCGGCGATGGTGGCATGCACTCCGGAATGGAGCACCGCGACCCACACGCACACGCCGATCACTGCATAGACAACAGGATTGCGGATGCCCAGCCGATTGGCGGTAAACGAAACAGCCACCCCTACAAAAGCGAACCCCAGCGCAACCAGGGAAATATGTTTGGTGTAGAACAGTGCAATCACCAGCACGCCGAAAATGTCGTCCACGATGGCCAGGGCGGCGACAAAGATTTTCAGCCCGACGGGAACCCGGTTGCCCAGCAAAGCCAACACGCCCAGGGCGAAGGCGATATCTGTGGCCATCGGAATGCCCCAGCCATTGGCTCCCACGCCACCCTTATTGATAGCGATGTAAATCAGTGCCGGGACCATCGATCCACCGATCGCGGCCATGAAAGGAAAGGCAGCCTGCCTGAAGCTGGAAAGCTCACCGATCAGCAGTTCGCGCTTGATTTCCAGGCCAACCAGGAAGAAGAAGATCGACATGAGGCCATCGTTCACCCACTCGTGGCGGCTTTCGGAAAGCGAGACATGGCCCAGGGTGATCGTGGCCTGGGTATACCAGATCTGGTGATAACTATGCTCCCAACGGGAATTGGCCCAGATGAGCGCCGCGGCAGTAGCCGCGAGAAGCAAAATCCCGCCGGCGGCTTCCATCTGCGCAAAGCGGGCAAACGGGCTGGTAAGGATGTCGATAGGCGGCCGTGCACTGGATCGCTGCTCGATGGGCAATGACAACGGAACCTCCGGATAGCGTTGGCTGTCCAGAGCATACTAGCCGGGGGGCATTTCTCATTTGAGAAGGAAGTCCTTTGTTTCATGACGTTCATTTTGCCGCCTTCCCCCTTGGCGAGGCCCCTGACAACAAATAACGGGTGGGCGGATCTAGACCTCAAGTGTTGATAGTGAGCCGAATGCTTTGGGATTGAGCGCAGTGGTATCCCACATCTCGCGTAAAACGAGCGAGATGTGGGGCACCCGTCATTGTTGTCAGATAAACAGGGACTCCGGGTAGCGTAGCGGAGAGAGCAGCGGTCCTTATTTCGTTCTCATGCAAACACTTCAGCCCGTAATCCGTTACGAATGAACGCGGCTTTAGATGGGATGAGACGGCTGGCCGCCGAGGGAACAACTCCATCCAAACAGACTGGGGAGGGACGGAACGTTACCCTCGCTCTAATGATCATATTAAGTTAGTAAACGTCCCGTCTGCCCTTCCCCGGCTAATGACCCCGATAGCGTGTACCCTTGCACCACGGCTTTGTGCTTCGCGCCCGACGCTCCGCTTTGCGGCGGCGCGTGAGGCCCCTTAGAGAGAGTCGGCCTACTATATTTCAGGAGATTGGCCCTTTTGGGCAGAAAAATTCGCTTAATAAGTGAAAGACAATTTCGTAGCTCGACTAATACTGTTGGTCTCTGAATTCGGACAGGTCGGGCTGCATAGCAATAGCAGGAATGATGGGCAAGGCCGGGACCTTTTCGCATCTGCGTTATGAAGGATTCAAACGTATGGGCACGCACCCGGAGTTGGTTGAGCATGTGTTCGAGACCGCTCTTTTGCTGGAGCCCGAAAAGCGAGCAGCTTACCTGGGTGAGGTGTGCGCCGGTAACTTAGAGCTAAGGCGCACGGTTGAAGATCTGCTCGATCAGGACGCAAAGGCGGGAAGCTTTCTTGAGCATCCACCTTTCGAATTCTTTAATTCTGCGCTCGTGTGTTCTCCCGGTGCAGTCGATACCGCCGATTCGATGGGCAAGGGTGTGATTTCTGCAGCGTCCCCAGCCCCGGGGCGCCTTAAGGATGGATCAATCCTGATCGATCGTTTCGTCATTGTCCGCCTCATCGCAAAAGGAGGGATGGGAGAGGTTTATGAGGCGGAGGACGGATTCTTACAAGGCGTGCACGTGGCGCTGAAGACAATTCTTCCTCACATCGCCAATGATCCGGCCTTCAGACAACGCTTTGAACGGGAAGTATTGTTGGCCAGAGAAGTGAGCCACCCCAATCTCTGTCCGATCTATGACATCTTTCATTGCCAAGGGCCGGCGCCCGACTTTTTGTTCCTGACCATGAAACTTCTCCCTGGAGAGACCCTGGCGGCGCGATTGCGGTCAACTAGGCCCATCGAGATTGCCGAAGGACTGACAATCCTCAAACAAATGGCCGCGGGGCTCGCGGCCATCCATGCTGCCGGCATCGTTCACCGCGACATCAAGCCAAACAACATCATGCTCGATGGCACCGGGTCGAGTGTGCGGCTCTACATCACCGATTTTGGATTAGCTCGCGCCCATGAGGCCGAGCCATCCCTTGCAAGCAAGGGGTTGATCGCCGGAACGCCGGACTATATGGCTCCGGAACTGTACCTGGGCCAGGCGCCCTCGCAAGCCACCGATCTTTTTGCCTTTGGTGTTGTTCTGCACCAGGTCTTTACGGGGCAGAAGCCGGTTCTGTCCCCGGACGGCTCCTCAGTCACCATCCATCCGCGGTTGAACGCTTCAGGTCTGCCGCCATTTTGCATTCAGCTTATCGTCGAATGCCTCAATCGAGATCCGAAGCGAAGGTGCCAGGCTTTCGAGTCCGCTTTGGACTCACTTCATGTCGGCCATCGCCCCGCTTTCCGATGGACACGCCGTCGCTTTGCCGGCGCGGCCGTGGGCGCTTTCTGTAGCATAGCCGGCGGCGTCTGGTGGCAGTGGGATAAGTTGGAAGACCTGCTGCGTCCGCTGCCCAGGAAGCGTTTTGTCGCTCTATTGAATTGGCCGCAAACCTCCGACAACCAATTGATACCGATGCTGACGAGCGTCTTGACCGCCATCAAAAGTGAGCTCACGCGCTTTGAGACGCTGGACAGGGATCTATTTGTGATCTCACCCGAAGACGCGAACATGAGCGTAACGGGCATTACCCATCTGAAAGAGGTCTGCGATCCTCTGGGAGCAAACCTGGTGCTAGCCGCTTCTGCTGTACCCGGGACGAAGGACTTCCAGCTTTTTCTGCGGGTGCTGGATCCAACCACCAGTCAGCCACTCCGGGAGAAGAAACTTTCCTGCGCTCCAGCAGAGATAACCTCGCTGCCGGGCAAAGCCGTTCACGCCGCGGCTACATTACTCGACTTAACCTCGTATGTGAGGAACGATCCGGAAGCAGAGCCGGGAACGCATTCTGCTGCAGCCTTTACTGCCTTTCAGTCGGCTGAAGCCGCTATCAAGCGGCTGGACCGGGCATCACTCGAGGCAGCTATCGACGGCTATAAGCAGGCGATAGAGCTCGATCCCCGCTACGCACTTGCTTATGCGAAGCTGGCACAGGCCTACGTGCATTTCTCCGTGACCCAGCGAAGCCCGGATGCGCTCATGCTTGCTCGCGGTAATTGTGACGTCGCACTAAGGCTTGACCCCAACCTGGTGGACGCACATCTCGCGTTGGCACTGGTCTTGCAGTGGTCCGGGCAGGAGCAAGAAGCTCTGCAGGAGCTTTCCAGGACCTTATTGCTCGACCCATCCAACCCCCAGCCGCTGGTGTGGCAGGCGCAGATTTACTGGCGGCTCAATCGATGGGAAGAGCACCAGAAAATCCTGGAGAGAGTCCTGAAAGAGCACCCCAATGACTGGCCGGCTTACAATCAGCTCGGCGCCGGCTTCCACGAACAGGGAAAGTTTCAGCAAGCCATCGAGGCTTTTCGCGAGGCAACTCTGGTTGCGCCCAAAAGCCCCATGGCCTGGAGTAATCTGGGCTCGGAATATATGCAGATTGGCCAGTTCGCCGAAGGCACGGAAAGTTTGAGACGAGGCCTGGCGCTCGATCCAACTTCTGACGACGCAGCGGCGAACCTCGCCCAGGCGCTTCGCTCTCAGGGCAAGTACGAGGCGGCGCTCCCATTCGCACGCAAAGCCGTCGAACTCAATCCAGCGCTCGATACCAACTGGCTAGAACTCGGTGATTGCTATTCCTCTTTGCGCAATCGCCAGGCCGATGCAAAGTCCGCATACATGCGAGCCGCTAAAGAGGCGGAGCGCCACCTCCTGACGGATCCGAGTGATGGACAGAGCTGGATGTTGCTTGCGCTGTACCAGGTGAAATCGGGCCGCCCCCAGAACGCGCTTTCCTTGATACAGAAGGCTGAATCTCTAGGCGCCCATGACATGGATTCACAGCTCACCAAGGCAAGGGTATTGGAGCTGCTCGGAAAACGTGAGCAGGCGTTGACCACGCTGGCCGCGTGTTTCCAGAAAGGCGCCACCGATCTTCAGCTCTTACCATTCCCTGAACTTCAATCACTGCGTAAGGATCCTGATTATGAACGTATGCGACGCTGAGACCTGCCCCCGCCATAAGCAGCAGTTGCTTCGTGCCGGCCGTGTTTCCTTCGGTGGGTTGTTGCGAGAGAGTGGAAGGTCGGGTCATTTACCGGCAGGTGCGCAAGCCCGGGCGCCTGAGTGGGAACCTAAGGCACATGGGCCTTGAATAGTCTGTGGTATAAGGTTGTGGAATCGTTCAAGGGATACCTGGCTCGATCCGCTGCGTATCTCTTGGCACTATGTTGGTTACTTTGTATAACTCTTCCCAGATAGCGAGGAAATTACAATGTCATACAAGTCCGAGGTTGTTGTCGATCTAAACGTCGATCCGAACGCCGAGAAAGCGGGAGCGACTGAGCGCCTGGTCGAACTCGATTTGGGCGGCACACTGGTATGGAAAAACCACTCCAGGCATTGTCCACATTTCGAAATCATTTTTGAGGGTTCCAGTCCAGCCAAGCCAACTGACAAACTCACTGGAACACCTGAACAGCCCGTATCCATTCGTATGCCTGAGGAAAGGGCAGAATTTTTCTATAAGGTTCGTTTCAAGAAAGAAGATGGCACTCGTTGTATAGATGAGACACACCGTTCCATCCGAATCTGTCCGGGTGGGCAGCACTGTTGAGTCCCAGAACTGTTGAGCCTACTACTATAAGGATATCCGGTGACAGCATACATATTCACTGGGACGCGTTAAGGAGAGTCTGTCTCGGAGTTCAAAGGGACAGCAGACGGAGCAATCACCGCCCCAAACTTGATGCCCTGTTTCGCCAAGACACAATGGTGGTTGTTCCGTCCCGTTTATGTCCCGGACCTTGAAATTCGTAATGCTGCATTCGTGGCCGCGCAAGGGCTGTTGGTCTCAAAGGGGACTCCGAATCAGCATGCCGGCTTAATTCCTTTGACTTGCTGTGTCTGCCGCACTATCGTTCTGTCACATCGTGCTTCCCAAGTCCTTGAATTCTTGGCTATGAGAAATGACGGTGCAGATTCTCATCCGCAAGTAAGCGAATTGCTGGTCCGGTGGCGAGACGGCGATCACGCTGCCTTGGAGCAGCTGGTCCCGCTCGTCTGCGACGAACTGCGGCGACTGGCGCGCAGTTACCTTCGCCATGAAGCGCCCGGCCAAAGCATTCAAAGCGCAGCCCTGGTACATGAAGCGTACTTGCGCATGGCCGGGAAGAACCCGCCGGACTGGCAGAATCGAGCCCACTCCTTTGGAGTCGCTGCACGTTTAATGCGACAGATCCTCGTGGACCGCACACGGAAAATCAGGGCCGGTAAACGAGGCGCGGGAGCCGGAGTCCTTCCATTGGATGAGGCGATCGCCCTGCCACATCAGAGAAGCGTGGATCTGATTCTGCTGGATGACGCGCTTGAACGCCTGGCGAAACTGGATGAACGCCAAAGCCGGATTGTCGAGCTTAGGTTTTTTGCCGGTCTTTCCCTGGAAGAGACTTCGGTTGCTCTCGGCATTTCGGAGGCTACCGTCTCGCGCGAATGGACCACCGCGCGACTTTGGCTGCGCCACGAGATCGCGGGAACCGGACTGGCATGACCCCCGAGCGATGGCAGCAGGTGAAAGAAGTCCTCAACGGTGCCTTGCACTTTCGCGGGGAAGAACGTGCGGCATTCCTGGGACTGCATGCCAGACGGACCCCGCTCTTCGAATCGAAGTGGACGCCCTTCTTGCCTCCTCTCCCGAGGTTGTGGACGAGTTCCTCAAATCCGCGCCGCCGCATCGGATGCAACTGGCGAAAGGTTCTCGTCTCGGGCCGTACGAAATCGACTGCCTGGCCGGTATCGGCGGCATGGGGGAAGTCTATCGAGCTCGCGACACGCGGCTCGGACGAGTGGTCGCGATCAAGGTCTACCTTGAGCCCCTGCAAGCGCGTTTCGAGCGAGAAGCACGGGCTATCTCCGCACTGAATCATCCCAACATTTGCACGCTCTACGACATTGGACCGGATTACCTGGTCATGGAGCTGGTGGAGGGCGAGTCGCTGGCAGATCGTCTCAAGAAAGGTCCGCTGCCAATCGATAAAGTATTGCAATATGGCGCGCAGATTGCCGATGCTCTGACCACAGCGCATACCCAGGGAATCATCCATCGCGATCTGAAACCCGGAAACGTGATGGAGACTCCCAAAGGAATCAAGCTCCTCGATTTCGGCCTGGCGAAGTATGTAACAACAGATGTGTTCGAAACCGCCGAAATAACGCTGACACAGCGGGGCGCGGTTCTGGGAACACCCGCCTACATGGCCCCCGAACAACTTGAAGGCCACGAGTGCGATGCTCGCACTGATATTTTCGCATTAGGGCTGGTGCTCTTCGAGATGGCGACGGGGAGCCGCGCGTTCGGGGGATCGAGTCAGGCGGAGTTGATATCTCAAATCATGCACGGCGAACCGGTGTTTGAGAAAGTTGCGCCACCTGCATTTCGCCGTCTCATCGAGCGATGTCTTGCAAAGGATCCTGCGAAGCGGTGGCAGACCGCGTCCGACCTTAAGCTGGCTCTCGAAGATCTGGGTACGAAAACGGTATCTACACCAGTGACGAGGGGCGCGTTGATAGCAACGGCAAAGCGCCGGAGATTAGCATGGGTGGTCGCAGTTGTGGGATTGGCGCTGGTCGCAGCAGCTCTTGCGTGGACCTTGTGGACTCGCAATCGGCCGGCCCCGATAGCCCAAAACATCAAATTGATTCCTCTGACCACTGACCCTGGCGTGGAACAGGAACCCTCGCTTTCGCCGGATGGAAGCCAGGTGGCATTTTCATGGAACGGACCGGACCAGGCGAACTTCGATATTTATGTGAAGACTACAAAGGCAGGAGCCGCGGTGGCCGCCCCGCCTTTACGGCTGACGCGAGATCCAGCAGACGATCGGAATCCGGCGTGGGCGCCGGATGGAAGTTCGATCGCTTTCCTGCGTAAATTGAATGTTGGAAACCAGTTCGGCCTAATGTTGATGCCGGCTCTCGGTGGACAGGAACGGAAGCTGGCTGAAGTCTCGATACCGGAAACGGGTGGATTTTATTCGCCCTATCTCGCCTGGACACCGGACAGTCAATCCCTCATCATTACCGACCATGCGTCCGCTGGACGCCCAACTGCCTTGTTTCTTGTGTCTGTCCGTACAGCGGAAAAGCAACAACTGACTTTTCCGCCCAGCGGGGTGATCGGAGATCATTGCCCGGCGGTATCTCCGGACGGCAAATCTCTTGCCTTCCGGCGCGCGCATGCACAGGGCAATTGGCGGGGAACCATTTATCTGCTCGGACTGGACATCGATGGCAGGGCTCGCGGTGAACCCCGCGAAGTGGCCCTCGCGCCCTGGGTCGCGACTCCAAATGAAGTCTTTAACTGGTCGTGCGTGGCGTGGACGGCGGATAGCCGGAAGCTGGTCTTCTTCCATGACCTTGGGCTCTGGACCCAGCCGCTCGCACTGGAAAACAGAAACCCTGCTCGGGGTCAGGCGGTCATGGCAGTCGAGACTGGCGCGGGACTCAACTTCATCACTACCTCTCTCACCTCGCCACGTTTGGCTTACGCCCTGGCAAACGGCGGGGGACTGGGTATCTGGCGCATGCATATTCCGGAGAGACATACAGAAGGAGAGCCCCCGGAGAGGATGTTTGCCTCAACCAGGTCGGAATTTGCCCAGCAATATTCTCCCGATGGCAAGAAGGTGGCGTTCGAATCCAAGCGGGGGGGTAACCTCGAAATCTGGGTTTGCGAAAGCGACGGCCAGGGTTGCGCGCAGCTCACTACAATGGGTTCCTCCGCATCGGGTGTACCCACGTGGTCCCCTGACGGGAAGCAGGTTGCCTTCTACTCCAATGCGCAGGGTAATCCGCAAATATTCGTTATCCCGTCAGAAGGCGGAGCCACGAGGCGGCTCACTTCTCTAACCGCCGGAGCCGCGTTCCCCCGGTGGTCGCGCGACGGGAAATGGATTTACTTCTCTTCGAAGGAGAGCGGCACCGCTCAAGTCTGGAAGGTGCCTTCCGGGGGCGGGCAAGCTGTCCAGGTAACTCATGGCGGCGGTCTGATTACCTCCGAATCGCCCGACGGAACGTGGCTCTACTTTTCCGGCGAAGGCGCAGATTCCAGCCTTCGAAAAATGCCGGTAGCAGGCGGTGAGGAGACCGAGGTTTTGCCGTCCATCGCCAGTTGGAACTTCGCCGTGATGGACGATGGCGTCTACTTCCTCACCGGGACCGGTCACCGTTTCGCAATCGAGTTTCTTAGTTTCGCTACCGGCAAGACGGAAGTACTAGCCCCGGTCGGGGGCGGATACTTCGGATTCAGCGTATCCCCGGACCGCAAATGGATCTTGTACTCCCAGGCGATTCCGTCAAGCAGCGAGTTGGTTCTGGCGGATGGCCTCAAGTGAACTACCCTGTGTGCGGTTCATTCTGAAGGCAGCGCGTAGCAGACTTGACCTCGATAGCGCAGCACCAGCGTGCCCTGATGAAAATCCGCCATGCCGAAATAGTCCAGATACCCGGTTGCGCCTTCGAATTTACCCGTTCCCCCCGAGATGTACGACCGGTAATTCCCCCATGGCACAGCTACGATAGCTTGATCGTTTGTTGGGTAGGTTGGGGTCAGCACGGCCTTTTTCAATGTGATCGTCTCACCCGCTGCAGTGACCCAGTAATGTTGGACGTTGTAACTGCCGTTGCTGTTTTGTCCGAGGATCGTGGCCGCAAGGGAGCCCGCCAAATCGCCGGAAGCAGGGCCCAGGTTAGTCACGCCGGCAATCGCCCCGATATTCGTCATCAGCGCCCCGCTCACTCGAACGCAGTGGGGGGAAGCCGCCTCGGCCGCAGCAACAGGCGTCAAACGCAGGAGGTTAGTGGTGGCAAAAGACAGGAGCAGGAACATAGCTCCGGCGGTTAGGCGCGACTTCAGCATATCGAGTTTCATGAAGTTCTCCTTGTTTCTGAGAGCGAGTCCGAGGCATGCCCCGGAAGCTTCATTTAACTCATGCGCAGGAACTCCTTCTTTTCCCTCATGGAAGACAACAAATTTGCGAAGGAGTCGTTCTCGACCAAATTGGCGACAGATAGACGTGGAACATAGAGTCTTAGAGTGACTGCAAAGTGCCACTTGCGGTCGAAAAGTAAAGCGATGGAGGGGCTTCGCCCCGTCGTTTTCGGCCCAGGTATCCGGATTTCCTGCACGGGGCGCCACCAACACCCGCGTGTGCGCCTTTCATGAAGGAAAGCCGCATGAAGGTCGCCAACGCCGTTTAGTTCGACAGGAAATCCGGAGTACGCTTTGGCGAACCTAGGGCACCCGTCCAGTTATGTGGTTCTCCTACGCGTCTGTTGCGGATTTGGTAACCATGGGGTGCCCTGTTAAAAGGTTCGAAAGACAGGAATTTCACGCCAGTCCGTTATGTTTCAGTAGAGGTATCGTCCCGTCTGCCAACCCTTTCCTCTTCTGTCAACCCTTTCCTAAGAATTGCACGGCCGTAGCGAAATGCCTTAGTGTGGTGAGTCGTCCATTTCCTCGGGATGGCAGTTCAAAGAAGGCTGGAAACATGACAATCAAGAGAAGAGATCTACTTAAGGCGGGCGTCTCCCTTGGTGTGGGAATGGCCGCCACGGGTGTAGTGGCGCAAGAGGCTCCGGCAGGCGGTGGTCACGGTCGACGGGGGGCCAGCGCCTCGGTCAATAGCAATACTCAGCCCTCATCGGTCGACTTGAACTACAAGCCACGCCGCATCAACAAGGCGATTGAGCTGTGGGAAGATGGTCAACCGATCTATTACGGCGGCTCCGGCATGGGACCGGGCGTGGACAACTACGCGCAGGGTGTCAAGATGGCCCGGACCTACATGGATGCTATCAACTGTGAGATGGAGCATGGGGCGCTTGACTTTGCGGGGTTGCGCGAGTTCATGCGCGGTCTTGTGGACGGCGGCCCGACGCGAAGCGGCCACCGCACGCCGGCAGTCTTTGTGGAGACGGGCATCATCGGTCTCGACGCAGCCTATATGCGGGCGAACACCTGGGTCCTGGAACAGCTGCTGGATTGCGGCGTCCATGGCATTCATATGTGCCACGCGCGCGACGCCGGGGCGGTCCAGGTCGCGACCCAGATGGCGATGCGCTATCCGTTTGATTATCCGGGTGTTCCTAAGCTGCCAATGCGGGGTCTTCGCGGCTCCAGTGCGAACTTTGCGGCCGGTGTCTGGGGTGTCAACCACAATAAGTATCTACATGTGGCCGATCTGTGGCCGCTCAATCCTAAAGGCGAGATGATCTTCGGGGTCAAGATCGAAGACACCTTTGCCGATGTGGATGTCGACAAGACACTGGCGTTGCCTGGCATCTCGATGGCGGAATGGGGGCCGGGCGACCATAGCTTTTGGCTCTACGGCCTTTCCATCTTTCCTGAAGACGGCTCACAGGTGGATGTAGGAACCCGGCCGGAAATGGTCAAGGTAAGGCAGGCCGTTCTCGATGCCTGCAAGAAGAACAAGGTCATGTTCCTCAACGCCGGCACTGCAGATCAGAACAGCCCGGATTATGTCGTCAAACAGATCCAGGACGGTGCGATGGTGCTCGAGGCTCCTGAGTCGGCGGCGATTGCCGGCCGCGAATACAGCAAGCGGAAAATGCCGGTTTGATGAGTCCTGAGAGGCGATCGGGGGTTCGAGGTTGAGGAATTCACCGGGTTGCCGGGGCTGCGTTGCCTGTAGAAATGTGCGAAGAAAGCGAAGTAAGCGAACTAAGTCCCCTTGAGCGAAGCGGCGTCGCACAGAAGAGGTTACGTTTCGTCTTTTTCGAATTTCTCTGATGTGGGAGCGATCGGGCAAGATGATCAAACTCGGGCAAGATGATCAAACTCGGGCAAGATGATCAAACTCGGGCAAGGTGGTCAAATAAGTCCTTTGTTTCATGAAGGTGCTCAAGATGTTCAATTAATTAATTTGAGCATCTTGCCTCGGTGGATGGCTGGTTTCCAGGCTGCGGAGGCGAAGCTGGTCTCGCGGGCGGCTCGTTTTAAAGCAGTTTCGGAATTACTGTGGTCCGACAAAGATGGCGAGGTGTGGTTTTCCTTGGGAGAAAACCACGTAAGGGCCTATCGCTTCGGTCTACACCAATTCCGAAACTGCTCTAGAGGCGGCCTTTGGAGATGGTTGGGGGATGGTTGGCCAAATAAAAGTGCGCGAAATGCGCCGTAAGCGCTATAGGTCCCCTTCTCCTGTGCCGGACCGCCGGTCCTTTGCCGGTCGGGACGGTTCTGCTCTGCCGGTGCGGTGACGAACGGGACGGTCTTCTGCCTACCAGGTACGTGTTAGCGGACGTCCCGTATGTCATCCGGCGTCCGTGTCCTCTGGCTTGGGGTAGCCTCGGGCTGGTGTCCGGTGGGGTGGTGTTTCCCTAGTTGTCAAAACTGCTTCATCAAGAGGGCGCACTGGGCGCACCCTGTTTGGACACGGTTATTCTTGCTCTCCGCAGACGCGCCCTCGCGGGCGCAGCTATGCGGACAGGTTTGATCCGTCACTGCTGATGTCACATTACTGTTTGCTACACCCAACTCATCACGCCGACGAGTTGCAAGTGGTTGTCGGCAGTTGCAGGGAAGCGCACCGATGCAAAGCCAAGCAGGGCAGTCGCGAAGACCGCGCTGACGTATAGATTCTTGCTTCCAAAGTAGCCTGATTTGTGGGCTGTGTCCAGAGCGAGAAGAAAATAATTTTGGTAACCACGCGCTGTTAGGTACCTGGCGGGAATCGGGGGACAGCATCACGATGCGAGCATTCGCCTCGGAGTACTTCCCTCCCGTCGCCTTATCGCCGAGCCACGATCTCGCCCGTCATGCTATGTAGTATTTACTATGTAGTATTCTATAACCTGTCCGAAACGTATCGACCAGTTTGCATGAGAGGTTCGCCATGGTTCTTCGCTTCACCCTATCGATCACTCTGCTGATACTCGGACTACCAAATGAAGCCACGCTGAAGGCGGAGACCCCGGCGCAGGCGTGCAAAAGCACGGTCACCGGGACACTTGAGATGATTCCGCTTGAGAGTAAGGTGTATGGCAACAAGCGTCTCCTTCGCGTGTGGCTGCCGCCCGGCTACTCAGAGTCAGTTGCGGCCGCTAAGCGGTATCCCGTGCTCTACCTCTTTGATGGGCAGATGCTTTTCGACCGTTGCACATCCCAGCCGTTCAAAGATGAGTGGCGTGTGGACGAAACCATGACAGACTTGATCGCCAGAAGGAGAGTGCAGCCGTTGATCGTTGTCGGAATCGACAATGCCGGACCAAACCGCGCCGATGAATACTCTCGATACAGCGCGGTGGCGAACGCGCCGCAAAAGCTGTCTGCTTTCATGACGACCGAAGTTCTCCCGCTGATCGATAGACGTTACCGAACTATAGGCGATCGGGCCCACCGAGGTGTGGGGGGCGCATCGCTGGCTTCAGTAGCCGCACTGACCCTGTTACTGGACCAACCGGATACTTTCGGCTTCGGGCTTCTCGAGAGCACGTCGTTACAAAATGGAAACGGCAGAGTGCTACAAGAGACGTCGCGGGTGGTGCAGGGTCCGATACGCGTGTCCATTGGCGTGGGTACGACAGAGGTGCCGCCGGCGGAGGCCGCATCCCATGGATTTCCCTACTTCGACGAAGCCTTTGTTGAGATGAGCCATACGCTCGCTGAGAACCTGAAGAAAAGTTTGATGAACAGGCCGGAGGTGAAGCTCACCGTCGAGCAGGGCGGGCAGCACCAGCCCAAGTACTGGGGCGAACGTTTCGGTCCTGCTGTGAGCTTCCTGTTCCCATCTGGGACGGAGAGCCAAAAGTAGGCGTGGTGCAGCGTTCGGAGCGTGGTTGTCAGACGACTAATTTCTGACGACTAATTTCGACGACTAATTTCGACGACTAATTTCCCTTCAATGCCATTTGATTTATGTAACTGTTGTTGTGCAGGTATGGGGTACGTGGTGGTCACGGTAGGGACAGCTATCGCTAGCTGCCCCCCGTACAGATCCGTGCGAGCGGAACTACCGCACACGGCTCCTACCTCGGATGAGTGGCGTCGAAACGCACGCTGGGGAAAGGATGCAGGGTGCGAGGACGGGGTATCCATCGTTCAAAGGTCGGACGTATGCGTTTCCAACTCGGTCGGCTGCGCTGACTACGACGGCCAAGCATCGACCGCCACAGGTCGCACAACCGGTCGCGGAATCGATATAACGCCCGCTGGTTTTCAGGTACCGCGTGATATCGGTAATAGCCGTTGACTACACGCTTCAGCCATGCGCCCACCGCGTTGACCGGCTCATGCATCCGCTGCCGCAGCTTCGCCTTAATGGCGTGAAGCGTGGAGCGCATCCGCTGAGGTATGGTCTTACGCCGTGTAACGAAATGGCCATTGGGTGTCATCGCACAGTAGTGCGTGAAGCCAAGAAACGTGAAGGTCTCTGGTTTTCCCTCCCCACGCTGTTGCCGATTACCCTGCGCGAACCGACCAAACTCGATCAGTCGCGTCTTCTCCGGATGGAGTTCCAACGCGAAGCTTGCCAGCCGTTTCCGAAACTCTCTCAGAAATCGCTCGGCGTCTTCGCGCCGCTCAAAGCCGACCACCAGATCGTCAGCGTAGCGAACAACTACCATCTCTCCGCTCGCCGCCTTCCGGCGCCATGCCTCAACCCATAGGTCGAATACATAGTGTAGATACACGTTCGCCAAAAGCGGTGAAATCACAGCTCCCTGCGGCGTGCCTGCCGTCGTCTCTGACCACTTACCTTCCTCCGACACACCAGCCTTCAGCCACTTACGAATAAGCCGAAGAATGCGTGTGTCGGCTACTCGATGCTCGACGAACTTCATCATCCACTCGTGGCTCAAATGATCGAAGAAACCACGAATGTCCGCATCGAGTATCCAGTTCACTCGCTTCCGTTCGATGCCCACGTTCAGCGCGTCCAGCGCCTGATGAGGGCTGCGTCCCGGACGGAATCCATACGAAAAGCCCCGAAAGTCCACCTCGTATATCTGGTTGAGGATGGTCACCACCGCTTGCTGGACAATCTTGTCTTCCAGCGAAGCGATGCCCAACGGCCGTTGCCGGCCATCAGCTTTCGGTATGTATACTCTTCGCGAGGCTTGCGCCCGATACGCTCCACGGTGCACTCGGCCATGGAGCTCGGCAAGCCGAGCCTCCAGGTCTTGTTCATACTGCTGCCAACTTACTCCGTCTACTCCAGGCGCTGCGCTCCGCTGTAAGGCGTAGTAGCTCTCCCGCAGTAAGTCGATCGTGAGATGGTGCAGCAAAGCGGTAAACCGCTCCTGCTTCCTGGCCCGCGCCGTCTGGCGCACGCCGCCTAACCCCTGGGACACGCGCGCTCCGCTCTGTGTCGGATGCGTGTGTGGCTGGGCGTCGTTCTCCTCGGTCTGCGCCCTTCCCTCCGCTGGCTCCGCGGAAGTCTTACCTTCTCTGTTCGTCAGCTTCATAGGTACTATGGCCCAGTCCGAATCCTCCAAAACGTACATGCCCGGATCATGGATCTTTCACCTTCCCGGACCGGTCTGCTCGCGCAGACGTTCTGGAGGCCTCCCGGTTCTCGTGCACATTGTTTGCTGACGTGCCTGGACTCTTCGACTACGCCGAGCCCAGCGGCCACTCGCGATCTAACGCGGCTCGCTGATGTTGCCTTCCCACTGACAGAAAAGGGTCGGCACCCGGTTGCATGTTTTCGGAGCTCAATAATCCTGCCCGCCAGCCCTCTGTCTACGCTTCGCTGCGACCCCTCGCGAGATCACAGGCAAGACTCGAGGCCAGAATGGAGTCGCTTCTCCTTTTCCGTAGGGCTCTTACATCCCCTACAATGTGCCGGTTTATCCCGGCGCTCTCTGTCCCCTTCAGGCCCGCGAGAAGATCGTCACAGATCAAAGGCAACGCGAACTCACCTTCGATCCGTGAAGAGCTGCGTCTCGAAAGTGCCAGTCCCGTCTGACGACTAATTTCTTGACGACTAATTTCGACGACTAATTTCCCTTCAATGCCATTTGATTTATGTAACTGTTGTTGTGCAGGTCTGGGGTACCTGGTGTTTGTCATCTGGTTGTTCGGCCGTAATTCGCGGTCCGATGTGCAAACGCAGGTCACGCTTCGATCCAGTCAGCTCCGAGCGAGACCCGCGATTGCCAATCAGGATTTCACTTACTTAACGCTCTGGAATCCGGTTTCCATGGTCACTCTGGTTCCGGTTACATTGCCCTGCACGTGAGCGAGCACATTGCCCGACTCGTCCCACTGAACGACGGTGAATTTTCCCGTGGTTGAATCCCCGTTGCGATCGAGGGTCAGCCATTGCTGCAAGCGGGCGGGGCCGATGAGATTGACCCCGGTGGAGTCGTACGAGACTCCAAAGTGGTTCAACTGATAAGTCCGCGCGCCGGTTCTTATCCATTCGCCGAGGCAAACGTCGCCGGTTAGGGGAGCACGCAGGCCGGAGACATTGATCTCGGTGCCGTCACTGTGCCACTGGGAGTAGCTAGCATCAAACTCGCTGCCGACCGGGAATTCACTACTGCTACCGGCTTCGGCGATCCATTTCTCTTTCCACGTTCCGACGATGCTGGGTACTGACGGGGCAGCAGCATCCTCGTCGATGGTGAGAGCCGCCAGTACAAGCCGCGGCGAGGCGACCTGGGGCTGCCAACTGGCGGCGTGCGGCCCTGGACTATATAGGCCGCAGCCGGCGTGGGCGTAGGGAGCAAACATGGTTGCGAGTACCAACGCGCTCAGCGCCGGCACGATTTTCCAATTTCCTGATCTCATTGACTTCACCTCTGCCGGCAATTTGCCGGGTCGCATGAGATAAGACCCAATTCGAGTTCGGGAACAATGCAGGAAGGTAAATTACGAGGTGAAGAAAGCTGAAGGCCTAAGTCACTGAACCTGGGAGAGATTCCTCCGTCGAGGTTTTGACCAGTGCTATACTTCAGCCACGCTGAGGGGGGAGACAGTGCCCTTTGCCGTTTATCAATTCGGCGACTTCAGCCTCCATTGCGGCAAATTTGAGCTTTGCCGCAAGGGCCGCAGGCTCAAGCTTGAGCGAAAGCCTCTCGAACTTCTCGTCCTCCTGGTCACCAAACACGGACAAGTGGTTACCCGGAATGAAATTGCCCAGTGCCTTTGGGAGCGGGAAGTCTTCGTCGATATCGAACACGGCATCAATACGGCCATCCG
The DNA here is from genome assembly GCA_963750415.1 of uncultured Acidobacteriaceae bacterium. Classification (GTDB taxonomy): domain Bacteria; phylum Acidobacteriota; class Terriglobia; order Terriglobales; family Acidobacteriaceae; genus PALSA-350. The sequence goes on along the minus strand of CAVVQX010000007.1, from coordinate 264,147 downwards.
TAAAATTCGCCAAGTCCTTGGTGACAGTTCAGACCTGCCGCGGTTTGTGCAGACCATCTCCGGCTCTGGTTACCGCTTCATCGCACCCGTTACGGCCGTTGAGCCAGAAGTCACTGAGCCGACTCAACCTCCCAGGGCTCCGGACGAGCTGCCTCCCGCTCCGCCGGAGATCTCTGCTACGCCCGTCATCCCGCCGGCTACCAAACCCCATCACAGACTCTGGCTGGTGGCTGCCCTATGTGCCGCCGTGCTCGTTATCATTTCTATACTCACCCTCGGCCCGCATCCATTGGCTGCCCGTTTCCTCGATCGAGATACTCACGCTGCAATAGCCTCGCTCGCCGTTCTCCCCCTCGACAATCTCTCCGGCGATCCTAATGAGCAGTACTTCGCCGACGGCATGACCGACGAACTGACCACCATGCTCGCCAAGGATTCCACCCTCCGGATCGCTTCCCGCACCTCCGCCATGCAATTCAAGGATGCGCACCGGTCGCTGCCGGAAGTCGCCCGGGGCCTCAACGTTGATGCCATCCTCGAAGGCTCAATCTCGCGCTCCAGTAGCCAGGTGCATATGACCCTGCAACTTATCCGCGGTGACACGGATAGTCATCTATGGGCCGAAAGCTACGATCGCAATATTAACGATGTTGCTGCGCTGCCCGACGATGCCGCCAGAGTCATCGCTGCTCGCTTGAACAGTGCAACGCCGCCACATGCCAACGCCCGCTACATCAAACCGGAAGCTCACGACGCCTACTTGCGCGGCCATTACTATTGGGTCGTCGGACGAAATGAAGATGCCGGCAGGTACTACCAGCGGGCCGTCGATATTCAGCCCGATTATGCCCTTGGTTGGAGCGGGCTTGCCGATTATTACGCAATGGGGGCGCTCAATGGTGAAGTTGATCCCCTCCAGGCGTTGCCGCAGGCGGAAGCCGCGGCCAGGAAAGCGGTCAAACTCGACGACAGTCTCCCACGAGCCCATGCATCTTTCGGAGGCATGATCTTTCTCAACCGTGGTGATGGCGTGCAGGCACTCAAGGAGCTTACGCGGGCCACAGAATTGGATTCCCAGGATGGCGAGGCTTTCCACCTGCAGGCGAAGGTTCTCTGCGCACTGGGCCGCTATGACGAAGCTATCGCGGTGCAGAAACAGGCCACAGCGGTCAATCCCTTCGAGCACCCGGGGGCGATGGCGGAGGTATACATATGCACCCGCCAATTTGATGCTGCGATCAGTGATGGCGAGATGCGCCTGAAAGACTTTCCTGTGGCTGACGATATTCTTGAAGAGCTGGCTAATGGCTATCACTGGAAAGGTATGGACAAAGAGGCCGTTGCAATGCTCGCCCGCCGGATTTCAGCTAGAGGAGATCTTCCTCTGTCGGCCGCTATTCGCCATGCATTCGAGACCGGCGGATACGCTGCTGTGGTTCGTTGCCAGTTGGCTGCAATTGAAAAGAGGGCGCGAACCGGGAGAGTTTCTACTTTCGCGCTTGCAGACCTGCACGGGAGGCTCAGTGAGCACGATGAGACTCTTGCCTTGTTCGAACAAGGTGTAAATGAACGCGATCCACTATTGCTGCTCCTGGCTCAATCGGACCCCGCTTTCGACTTTCTCCATGCCGACCCGCGCTATCGCTCCCTCATCCGGAAGATGGGCTTGCCACCGATGTACTGAGAAAGCAAACCTAATCCGAAACTAGTCCGGGACGATGCGGGACAGACGGACGATGCGGACGATGCGGGACAGACGAAATAACCCCGATTTGCGCCGTTGTTTCGGTTCATTGGGGGTTGTTTCGTCTGTCCCGCATCTCCCGCATCTCCTGGCATCTCCCTGTCCCGCATCTCCCTGTCCCGCATCTCCCTGTCCCGCATCTCCCCGCGCGCCACTACGAAGTAAGCGGCGGAGACATCCAGAATGCTGTGCTGAAGGCAGCCCTGGCTGCGGCGGCTGAGCCGATTCCCGATCCCGCAAAGAAAATCCATCAGCGTCATTTCCAGGCGGGGATAGAACAAGTCCTGGCCAGCAAGCGGGTGATGCAGCAATCGATTTTGCGGAACCAAGAGTCGTCATGCCAGAGCCGGATGTCATCACTCCAGCAACCGCGTCGCAAGCCTCGGTACTGTTGGCGTATGGCCTCTCCGGAGCGGCGCTGCTAGTCGCGCTGATCGCGCTTGGAGTAGCGCTGCTCAGATAGCTTCGGCGCTCTCACGCAGCAGCGCGTTCAGCACGTCATGGACGCGCGAATACACCTTCTCAAAACGTTTGCCTGGGTTGATAATTCAGCCGTGACTACACGGCCATCGGAAGATCCTGCAGGGAGCGGCCGGGAGGAAGGCGGCGCTCTCCCGCGGCCCAGGCTCGTAACTTACTTCCATGAATACACGCCGCCATTCGACGTACGACCCCTACTGTCAAGAATGCTGGGATCGGTGCCGCCCGAGTACTTGGCCGGGCTGGATTCGGTTGTGCTCACCAGCACAGACGCCCTTTCGCGCAAACGGCGCAGAAGTAAAACCTGGTCGAGAAAACGTACCGTAAAGGTAGTGAGGACTCGCGGACTCTATCACCACGCTCAGAATGGCAAGACTGCCTGGATCGAGATATTTGTAGATCGAATTTTCGAGGGTTGGGAGGGAGGATTCTGGCTGAAGCTGCCGCCGGTGCGAGATTTCTTGCTTGCGCCCGTCCTGTTTCACGAGATCGGGCACCACATCCACGCTACGGTTCGACCCGAATTCCAAGAGCGGGAAGATGTGGCTGACAGGTGGCAAGTGAAGTTGGAGACGATCTACTACAGGAAGGAGCGGCTATATATCAGGCTGCTCTCGACGTTTGCCAAACCGTTTCATCCAGCCATTAAGAGGATGTTGGCCGCAGACGCCGCACGTCATTGAGAGGTCGATTAGCACCCCAATGCGTGTTGATACTGGCACTCTTTTCTCCGGAGATTTGTGGCCGGAGATTTGTGGCCAGACGGGAATGGTACTTTTCCGAAACCCCAATGGCGTTGCTAGTTGCTGTCCCTACGAAAGATCGTTACGGATCGAAATCGAGGCGAATTAGGGTTAGACCCCTAACCCCTCGACGGGGTAGGCGACGCGACTCACTTGAGTCTGGGCTCCTTAGGGGTTGGCCACAAGCGGCTCTAGGCCGGCGGGTTTTGCCTTTTCACGAGAAGGAAGCAGGCGGGTTGAGTTGAGGATGAAGGTAAGCTCCGAAACAACGTGAATCAATGTTGCAATCAGCGGGTTGAGAAAGCCAGCGGCCGCCAGGCCGATGCCGATGGTATCGACGATCAGAGTGCCGTAGAAATTTTGCAGGATGATGCGGCGGCAGTTGCGTGCGATGCGGACCGTATCCACAAACTTTGCCAGATCATTGCCGATCAAAACCACGTCGGCACTCTCCCGGGCAACATCAGTTCCAGCGCCCATGGCTACGCCAACGGTCGCCTCGCTGAGTGCGGGCGCATCATTGATGCCGTCGCCCAACATGGCCACGGTTCGGCCTTTTTTTACTTGTTCTGCGATGAAGGCAGTCTTCTGTTCCGGCAGAAGTTCGGAATAAACTTCGATGTTGCCGAGCTGGTCTGCTACCGCCTCCGCCGCTGGCTTGGTATCCCCCGTGAGCAGGACGACTTTGATATTCATCTGACGCAGAGCCCGGACGGCGGGCGCGGCGCTCGGGCGCAGCTGGTCGGTCACTACAATGGAGCCGCAGTACCGGCCTGCCCGCGCGATCAGGACCTCCGTTCCCGCCTCTTTCCGATCAACCTCCTTCACTGGATGAGCGATTCCGAGTTCTTCAAAGAGAGCCCGATTCCCGGCCACGATGGCTGTGCCACGCAAGGAGGCAAGAACTCCCCGGCCAACACGGTACTCAAAGAATTCGGGGTCAGCATCCTCTATATTTTTGCTCTCCGCAAAGCGGACGATGGCACGGCCCAGGGGATGCTCTGAATTTCGTTCCGCCGCGGCAGCGGCCTGGATGAGGGTCCGCTCGGAGATGCCCGGCGCGGTGCGGACCGTCGAAACCAGAGGAGTTCCGTAGGTCAATGTTCCCGTCTTGTCGAGGAACACCGTATTCAACTGCCCCAGCGCTTCGAGGTAGATTCCACCTTTGATGATTGAGCCCTTTCGCGCTGCGCGTCCGATGGCACCGAGGATGGCCAGGGGCGTACCGGCGGCAATTCCGCACGCCCCGGCAACGATGATGACCGAGATCGTAGACCGGAGGTTGTGCGTGATCACGAAGGTAAGCAGAGCTGCGCCCAGCGCGAAGTAGACCAGGTAGCCGGCAAGGCGGTCTGCTGTTTTCTGTATCGGTGCCCGGGAGCGTTCTGCATTCTCGACTGCCTCGATGATCTTGCCGAAAGTCGTTTCTTTTCCCAGACGCTCGGCGCGAACCTGGAGTGTTCCGGCCTGGTTGATGGTTCCCGCGTAGACATCGCTTCCCGTTCTTTTTTCACTGGGCATCGGTTCGCCGGTGATTGCCGCCTGCTCGACAAAGGAATGACCGCTCAGGACCTGGCCATCCACGGGGATTCTGCTCCCCGGCCGTATGACGACCACTTCTCCGGGCAGAATTGCTTTTGTTTCCACTTCGAAGATTCGGCCCTCTCTGAGCACGCTCGCGGTCTGGGGAAGAAAGTCCAGCATGTCCTGGATGGCGCGCCGCCCGCGGCCGACGGTGAGCCCTTCGAGGATCTCCGCTGCAAGCACGAACGCGGTGATCACCAGCGCGGTGAAGAATTCGCCGATCGCCAGCGCGGAAACGAGGGCGATGGTCATGGAGAGCTCCATGGTCATCCGGCGCTCAAAAACGTTTTCGAACGCCTCTTTGAAAATGGGGTAGCCCCCGATTAAGGTGGCCACCAGGCCAATCACGCTTACCCGGTGGAAGGGCTCCCATAGATGAAACCAAACCGCTGCGGCGGCGAGCGCGACAAAGACGACACGGAGTACCTCGACCAGTTCAAAGCCATGTTCATGTTCGTGGTCTTGTTCCGGCGAGAGGTGGGAGACGGAGTCAGTAAGTTCAGGAAGGTGGATTCCGGCTTCGGCCAGTTCGCCCAAATCAGTCCGTGTTTCCTTCTGGTTCACAACGGTCATAGCGCCCTCCAAACTTCTAGTTGAAATATCTTTTGACCACGGAAATGAGTTCCTCCGCCGCCTCAAGTTGCGAGGGAAGGGACTTCTCATTGGGTAAAAGAACGTGGAAGCGCACGTGGCCTTCGATCAGTTCCGCCATCAGGCCGTTGAGTGCGCCCCGGCACGACGCTACGAGCTGCAGGATATCTTCGCATTCCGCATCTCCCTCAAGCGCGCGTTCTACCGCCTCGACCTGACCTTTGATGCGACGAGTGCGCGACAGCAATTTTTTCTTATTTTTCGTGGTGTGTGCCAATATTGCCCCCGGGGGTAGAATAATATAGTCCCCTATATTATAGTTGAAGACTAAGGGAGCCGTGAGTGTGCTGGACACCAAGCGCCGCGTGATTGGACAGATCATTGTCTGCCAGGGATGTTGCTGCGGGGCAACGCACAAGGATCGTCCGGAGGTGCCAGTTGCATGGCTAAAAGAACAGTGGCGCAACCGTGGCCTGCTGAAGCGTGTTCAGCTCTCGGTAAGCGGTTGTGTGGGCCCCTGCGATATTCCCAATGTGGTGGTGGTGAACTCCGACGCGGGCTCTCAGTGGCTGGGAAATATAACCACGTTCAATCAATACAGCGCTCTGGTCGATTGGGCGACCCGCTCGATGGAGGCAGGCCGGCTTCTCGAGCTGCCAAGCGAATTCAACGCACACGTGCTGCGACCGTGGCGCTGATAACGGCTTGCAGAGCCATGGAGGCCCTTATGCCCAGGCGCAGCCGTAATCTAAGAACACGCCATTTGCTGTGGGTAGCGCTCGGCTTTTTCTGCTGTGCACTTATTACTCTCGGCTGCGTCGTGCAAGTCGGGCACACGCACGCAGACAGCCAAGCGGTTCGTTCGGATTGTGCGCTTTGCCACACCGCCCACCTGGTCGTTCAACCGTCCGTTCCACAACCTTTGCCGCGAACTGTGTTTGTTGTGGCGAGCATTTCGACTGCCCTGCAGCCGATTCGCAGTCAAGTCTTTTTTGTATTCTCACTCTTCACTCGGCCTCCGCCTGCACAAACTGCCAACTCTTAAGCAGTTTTGTCTCGAAAATCAATAAATTTCAGGAGGCTCCACATGCGCATACCTACGCGCAACATTCTCTTTTTCTTGCTGGTTTTTCTATTTTCCGTATTTCCAGTGCTTCATGCGCAATCTAACTCCGGTTCGATTAGCGGCACTGTGACCGATCCGTCTGGCGCAGTCGTACCAGGAGCAACCGTCACGGTTGAAAACCCGGTCAGCGGGTATCTTCGCACCGCAAAGACGGATGGCGCCGGGCGGTTTCAGTTCAGCAATCTGCCCTTCAACCCCTACCATCTCACGGCGGCGGCCAGCGGTTTCGGCGGCGTGGCTCAAGACGCCGACGTGCGATCCGTTATACCCGTAAATGTGGGCATTACCTTGAAGGTGGCGGGCGCCTCCACGACCGTGACGGTAGAAGGCTCGGAAGATCTGTTAGAGGATGACCCGACCTTTCACACTGATGTGGACCGGGGGCTTTTCCAGAAATTGCCTCTTGAAAGCCAGTCATCTTCTCTAAGTTCTCTGGTAACCCTGTCGTCGCCCGGCGTCGCCGCCGACTCTAACGGCCTGTTTCATGGCCTCGGTGACCACGCATCCAATTCGTTTTCCGTAGACGGTCAGCCGATCACCGATCAGCAGAGCAAGGTGTTCTCTAACCAGATTCCGTCAAACTCGATTCAGTCCATTGAGGTCATATCAGGCGCGCCCCCGGCGGAGTTCGGCGGAAAGACCAGCCTGGTGATCGTGGCGACCACGCGTTCGGGGCAGGGACTGACCAAGCCAACCGGCGACATTAACGCTTCGTATGGAGCGTTTGGCTCGGCAACCGGGAGTTTCAACCTCGGCTATGGGGGCAAAAACTGGGGGAACTTCGTCGAATTCGATGGACTGAATACCGGAAGATTCCTCGATCCACCGGAGTTCGTCGTGTTCCATGACAAAGGGAATGAAGAGAATGTCTTTGACCGGGTGGATTATCAATTTACGCAAGCTGATTCCATTCATCTCAACCTGAACTACAGCCGCTCATGGTTCCAGACTCCGAATGCCTACGACAACCTGAATGTATCGAACGTTGTCGTCGGCGGCGCCGGCCCCGATCCCGTTTTCGCCAATGTCGGAAACACCGACCAGAAGTCCAAAATTGAAACCTTCGATATCGCGCCTACCTATACCCGCGTTTTGGGAACGAATGCAGTACTCAATTTTGGGGGCTATGTTCGCCGAGATGCGTACAATTATTACCCCAGCGGCAATCCCCTGGCTGATCTAGGTCCCCCGAACCTGCAAACCTCGTCGATCGCGCAGTATCGGACCCTCACGAATGCGGGGCTGCGCACAGATCTCTCCTACCAAAAGGGAATCCACAACATCAAGGCAGGCGCGGTTTACCAGCAGACATTCCTGCGTGAGAATGACAGTCTTGGCGTGGTCGACGCCACGTACAATTCCCCGTGCGTCGACGGCGACGGCAATCCGCAGCCGGGATTTTCCGATCCCACGCAATGCGCTGCGGCTGGTTTGGTATCGAATGATCCGGCGGTTAATCCTACGGGCACTTACAATTCAGTTCTCGCACCGTACGACCTGACGCGTGGAGGTGGTCTTTACAGTTATTTCGGCCACACGGATGTGAAGGAGTTGGCGCTGTATATCGAGGATCAGATCAAGGCGGGGAACTGGCTCTTCAATGTTGGTATCCGCGGCGATTTGTACAACGGTCTAACGGTTGCCAGGCAGGCGGAACCACGTGTGGGTATTGCTTACAGCGTGAAGCCGACCAACACGGTTCTGCGTGTCTCCTACGCGCGCACTCTGGAAACGCCGTTCAACGAGAACCTGGTGCTATCGAGCTCCGGATGTTCGAACGAAGTGCTTGCTCCGCTACTTGCTTGCACTCCCGGAGTGTCTGGAACGCTTCAGCCTGGTTTCCGCAACGAGTTCCACGCCGGTTTCCAGCAGGCAGCCGGCAAGAACTTTGTATTCAGTGGTGACTACATTTGGAAGTACACCCACAACGCCTTTGACTTTAGCGTATTGGGCAATACCCCCATCACGTTTCCTATCGACTGGCACAACTCGAAGATTCCCGGTTTTGCGTTGCGCGCGGATGTGCCAAATTTTCATAACTTCAGTGCGTTTGTGGTGATGTCTTCTGTGGCGGCGCGCTTCTTTCCGCCGCAGTCCGCGGGCGCCGGCGCGACGGTGGGGCAAGGGGGATACCCTTTCCGCATCGACCATGACGAAAGGTTCAACGAGACCACGCATGTTCAATACCAGGTGCCCGGAGACCATTTCTTTAAACCATGGATAGCTTTCAATTGGCGGTATGACAGCGGGTTGGTTGCGGGCTCGGTACCCTGCTATAACGTCACCGACCCAAACAGCTTGTGCAATCCAATCAACGGCGGACCGTCGGTGACATTGCCGAATGGGCAACCGGGAATCGACCTGAGTGGTCTGACAGCAGATCAGGAGTTTGAGGCCGGCCTCATATGCGACGGGATCCAAGCGACCCCGACGACCCCCTTACCCACTCCGTGCCCGGCTTCAGGGCTCACGTCGAACCTGGTAAAAGTCCCGGCCCCCGGGACAGAGAATGATGACAAGAATCCGCCCCGCATCCAGCCGCGCAATCTCTTCGACGCCGCCATTGGTGAAGACAACCTCTTCAAGGGTGACAGGTACAGATGGAGTTTACGTCTGACGGGCGTGAATATCTCAAACAAGTACGCACTCTATAACTTCCTCTCGACGTTCAGCGGAACACACTATGTAACTCCGCGAGCGTTGACGGCGGAGGTTGGTTTCCACTTTTAGCGCTGTCCAGGACTAACTCGTCTTTCCCCATGCTTTCGGTGACGGCAAGCTCTGCTGTCACTGAAGGCGGGTTTGTGAAGGGAGGCGGTTGTGCCGGGACCGACAAATTTTGACAGAGGCAGCAAGCGAAAGGTACGGCAGGTGCGGTGGACACGCGCGGAGCTGATAAGCGCGGGTCTGGTGCTGCTCGCGTTGGCGGCTGAAACAATCTGCATCGCATTGTGGCTGATGGGACACTCGATCGATTAGGATCGCGCGAAGATTGGCCAGGCAATGAGAACAAATCAAGATCCAGGACACGGCCATGGCAAGGGGCACTAAGAGAATATCCCATAGCGGGAAATTTGTTTATAGTGGCTTTCCGCTGCTGCTGCTCTTTTCCTTTTTCGCGGCAGCTCCAGCGATCTGCTTTGCCCGGCCTAATTCGCAGACTACGCGTCCCCGATTTGAAAATAATCAGCCACATCTCGGTGAGTGGCTGCAACGGCATGAAAAGCTTTCTGCCGCGGACCAGCAAAAGGCGCTTGCGACCGAACCAGGGTTCAACCGGCTTCCTCAGGAGACTCGGCAAAAGCTGCTCGATCGCCTGCAACAGATCGAAAGAATGCCCCCGAGACAGCGCCAGCGGACGGTGGATCGCATCGAGGCTCTGGAGCACCTCACTGCGCAAAGGCGCCAGCAAGTACGCGCCTCCTTGCAGGACTTCCATAGCCTGGCCGAGGATCGGCGGTGGATGGTCAAGAAGGCGTTTCGCGATCTGCGGGAATACCCACCCGAACAGCGTCAGGCGATGGTGAACTCCAGCGAATTCCAGGGCCGGTTCACACCGCAAGAGCGCAGGATTCTTGGGGACATCCTAGCGGTGGAGCCCTACCGACCAATCCGCGACCCAGGACTGGAGAAGGGGTTGCAGTACGGGAGATAGAGGCTGGCTCCTCCCCGAATAGACGTTCGAATAGTGACTCGGGCGGGGACAGACGAAACGTACCCCGTCAAGAAGACGACGGTCCGTAGGGGGGATGTTTGATTCATTGGGGTACGTTTCGTCTGTCCCCTTCAGACCGGCGAACTCCTCGTCACTTTTATCGGGGCCTTGTCAGCCGTTACGTTGGGTTCCTTGTCTAAGGGGTACATGACCGCCCTTGGCAAAGAGGCCGCTACCAAAGAGGATATCCGCGATGTCCTAGAAAAGCTGAGTGCGGTCACAAATACGACAAAACAGATCGAGTCTAAAATCGATGGTGCTCTCTGGGAACAACAAAATCGTTGGCAGAACAAACGCGAATTTTACCTGGAGATCGTCGTCTTGGTCGAGAAGACCATTCGGGCCTTGCGGGACCTCAACAAGTTGCTTTGCTCCGGCATCTATCCGCTCACGCCCGATCAGTTCGAAGAGCAGAGGGGTCTTCGGAGCGGCGAGTTGAATGACTTGTTCATGGAAGTCAGAATGGCGTTCCTGAAAAGCCGGTTATTCATAGACACAACTGCAATCGCAGCCTGGGAACAGATGATAAGCGAGTGGGCAGCTTTGAACCCACCGGAGAAAGACCCGTTCACAGCACTGCTTGACGCGCAACGCGGCCGCTCGATCATCCTCAATGAAGTGATAAAGCAAGAACGAGCCCTCACAGACGCCATGATCGAATCAACACAGAAGCTTCAAACAGAGCTCTTTAATGTCGCTAAAGAGGACCTGAAGCTTAAGTAGTCTCGGGTTCGGGTTTCGGGTTTGGTCGTCTGACGAATAAATCCCGGCGTTGCACTCACCGGCTGGCTGCGCATCAAGGCGGCGAGTCTGGTTATGCGCTCGCCCGCGCGAGAGCGAGCGCTTGACGTCGCCTGGTACTCGCGCGTAACGCGACCACCATGGCAGCCGCCGTCAGCATCGCCGCGCACATCACCGTGAGCGCGAGCGTGTAGTTGCCAGTAGCATCCTTTGCCCAACCCCAAAGATACGGACCAACAAAGCCGCCGACGAAGTTCATGGCGTTGATGGCCGCGCATCCTACGGCCAGGTTTTTGCGCGGCAACAAGTCCGCCCAGAGCAGAACCTGGCTGTTGGTGACGCTGGTCCATGCGAGCATGAACAGCAGGTATCCGGCGATCAAGGTTACCGGCGATACGGCGAAGGCCACCATTGCGCATCCCGCGGCCATCAGCAGTGCACCTGCGATGAGAACACCAAAGCGGCTTCCAAGTTTGTCAGACAGGAAACCCGTGAATAGCATGCCCACCGCGCCCAACACCCCGGCGACGCTGGTCAGATAGCCGACACGAATTATGTCCCATCCGGTGCCCGCCATTAACAGCGTGGGTGCCGACAGGTTCAGTGCATAGAAAGAACCGATTCCAAATGCGCCGATCACGCCGAGTTGGATGACCACGGGATTGCGCAGCGCCTTCCGCACGTTGTGGTGGCCGGGATCGCCAAGCCGGGCTTCATCCGCGGCGAGCGCGCCTGCTAACCAGTCCTTCTCCTGTGCATTGAGCCAGGGTGCTGAGGCTGGGATGTCTGGAAGCAACATCAGGATCAGCAAGCCAACCAGCACCGCAGGCAGCCCTTCGAGCAGGAAAAGCCAATGCCATCCGCGCAGGCCACCTATCCCATCGAGCTTAAGCAGCGGGCCGGATACCATCCCCATGATGATTACGCTGATGGGTGCGGAAGCATAGAAACGGCTCACGGCCCGGCCTCGCTGCGCCATGGGAAACCATTGGGCCGTGTAGTAAACCACGCCGGGGAAGAATCCAGCCTCGGCAAAACCTAAAAGGAAGCGGAGTATGCAGAATTGAGCCGGGGTGCGGACAAACATCATGGAAGCTGCCAGCAAACCCCAACTGATCATGATCCGCGCGAGCCACGGGCGCGCCCCGAACCTGACCAGCAGAAGATTCGAGGGCACTTCGAACAACGCGTAGCTGAGAAAAAACAACCCTGCGCCCAAACCGTAGACCGTGGCACTGAAGTGCAGGTCGCGGTTCATCTGGGTTGCGGCGAAGCTGATGTTGGCGCGATCTACATACGCGACCAGGTAGCCGAGGCCGAGCAGCGGGAGGATGCGCCAACTCGCCTTACGGATAGCTGAGCGTTCGTTCGCATCGTTCGAAGGGTTGATGGGCTGGATCGCGGTCTCCTGTGTCTCGACAGCGTATCAGCAAAAGGCGGCGGGGTTTCGTGGGAGTTTCGTCCGTCTATCCACGAAAGTCGAATTCGTTTTAGTCCTGACGGAAAATCGTGCAGTTCCAGGCTGTCCCCCTTCACCCCTTTCCGTCCTCAAGCGAGCTCCAACGCATATACATGTACATCTCTGATTGGAATCGGGTAATCGGGCTATGAAAACTCTGCGCGGGGAAATGAATTAAGCGTGCCACGTAACGCACCATCCCTTCTTGATGGGGTACGTTTCGGTCACGGTAGGGACAGCTATCGCTAGCTGCCCCCCGTACAGATCCGTGCGAGCGGAACTACCGCACACGGCTCCTACCTCGGATGAGTGGCGTCGAAACGCACGCTGGGAAAAGGATGCAGGATGCGAGGACGAGGTATCCATCGTTCGAAGGTCGGACGTATGCGTTTCCAACTCGGTCGGCTGCGCTGACTACGACGGCCAAGCATCGACCGCCACAGATCGCACAACCGGTCGCGGAATCGATATAACGCCCGCTGGTTTTCAGGTACCGCGTGATATCGGTAATAGCCGTTGACTACACGCTTCAGCCATGCGCCCACCGCGTTGACCGGCTCATGCATCCGCTGCCGCAGCTTCGCCTTAATGGCGTGAAGCGTGGAGCGCATCCGCTGAGGTATGGTCTTACGCCGTGTAACGAAATGGCCATTGGGTGTCATCGCACAGTAGTGCGTGAAGCCAAGAAACGTGAAGGTCTCTGGTTTTCCCTCCCCACGCTGTTGCCGATTACCCTGCGCGAACCGACCAAACTCGATCAGTCGCGTCTTCTCCGGATGGAGTTCCAACGCGAAGCTTGCCAGCCGTTTCCGAAACTCTCTCAGAAATCGCTCGGCGTCTTCGCGCCGCTCAAAGCCGACCACCAGATCGTCAGCGTAGCGAACAACTACCATCTCTCCGCTCGCCGCCTTCCGGCGCCATGCCTCAACCCATAGGTCGAATACATAGTGTAGATACACGTTCGCCAAAAGCGGTGAAATCACCGCTCCCTGCGGCGTGCCTGCCGTCGTCTCTGACCACTTACCTTCCTCCGACACACCAGCCTTCAGCCACTTACGAATAAGCCGAAGAATGCGTGTGTCGGCTACTCGATGCTCGACGAACTTCATCATCCACTCGTGGCTCAAATGATCGAAGAAACCACGAATGTCCGCATCGAGTATCCAGTTCACTCGCTTCCGTTCGATGCCCACGTTCAGCGCGTCCAGCGCCTGATGAGGGCTGCGTCCCGGACGGAATCCATACGAAAAGCCCCGAAAGTCCACCTCGTATATCTGGTTGAGGATGGTCACCACCGCTTGCTGGACAATCTTGTCTTCCAGCGAAGCGATGCCCAACGGCCGTTGCCGGCCATCAGCTTTCGGTATGTATACTCTTCGCGAGGCTTGCGCCCGATACGCTCCACGGTGCACTCGGCCATGGAGCTCGGCAAGCCGAGCCTCCAGGTCTTGTTCATACTGCTGCCAACTTACTCCGTCTACTCCAGGCGCTGCGCTCCGCTGTAAGGCGTAGTAGCTCTCCCGCAGTAAGTCGATCGTGAGATGGTGCAGCAAAGCGGTAAACCGCTCCTGCTTCCTGGCCCGCGCCGTCTGGCGCACGCCGCCTAACCCCTGGGACACGCGCGCTCCGCTCTGTGTCGGATGCGTGTGTGGCTGGGCGTCGTTCTCCTCGGTCTGCGCCCTTCCCTCCGCTGGCTCCGCGGAAGTCTTACCTTCTCTGTTCGTCAGCTTCATAGGTACTATGGCCCAGTCCGAATCCTCCAAAACGTACATGCCCGGATCATGGATCTTTCACCTTCCCGGACCGGTCTGCTCGCGCAGACGCTCTGGAGGCCTCCCGGTTCTCGTACACATTGTTTGCTGACGTGCCTGGACTCTTCGACTACGCCGGGCCCAGCGGCCACTCGCGATCGAACGCGGCTCGCTGATGTTGCCTTCCCACTGACAGAAAAGGGTCGGCACCCGGTTGCATGTTTTCGGAGCTCAATAATCCTGCCCGCCAGCCCTCTGTCTACGCTTCGCTGCGACCCCTCGCGAGATCACAGGCAAGACTCGAGGCCAGAATGGAGTCGCTTCTCCTTTTCCGTAGGGCTCTTACATCCCCTACAATGTGCCGGTTTATCCCGGCGCTCTCTGTCCCCTTCAGGCCCGCGAGAAGATCGTCACAGATCAAAGGCAACGCGAACTCACCTTCGATCCGCGAAGAGCTGCGTCTCGAAAGTACCAGTCCCGTCTGTCGCATAAATTAGTCCCGTCTGTCGCATAAATTTGTCGTCGCATAAATTTGTCGCATAAGTTATTGACGGTGGTGAAGTAGCGGGAGAGTGTTGCTATGCCTTCGAGGTTCAGGAAAGTGACTGAGTACATTGTGTGGCCCCCTTTGTTGATGAATTTGGATGTACCCATTTTGATACGTAATAGTTATAACAAAGCGGGTTGGTGAACGTTGCGAATGGTCACACCGGAGCACACCTATTAATGCATGCCGGCGGGGGAAACCTCGACAACGTATCACTTTTGGTACATAATAGGGTTATGAGTAAAGCCCCGGTGAACCCTGTACGGTTCTATCGCTCCGAGGCAGGCAACGAGCCCGTACGGGAGTGGCTACAGGGACTTGAAGTGGGCGACCGCCGCGCCATCGGGCTCGACCTGATGCGGGTGCAATTCCGTTGGCCGATAGGGATGCCACTGGTACGCAACCTGAAAGATGGGCTTTGGGAGATTCGGTCTACCCTGCCCAGTCAGCGGATCGCACGGCTGATCCTTTGTTTTCACGCAGGGGTGTTGGTCGTCCTGCATGGGTTCATTAAGAAAACAGAAAAAACGCCACCCGCCGATCTGGCGTTGGCAAAGCACAGAATGAAGGAGATTACGGGATGAAGAAGCGCAAGCAAAGCAGCAAGCAGCCTCGCCGCAGCGAGCAAGGCAACCCCCGCATAGGGTCTTCGGTCGAGGACTTCCTCCGGGAAGAGGGCATGCTGGAGGAAGCCACCGCCATCGCGATCAAGGAAGTAGTGGCGTGGCAGATCGAGCAGGCCATGCTTAAAGACAACGTCACCAAGATGGAGATGGCAAAGCGGATGCGCACCAGCCGCGCAGCCCTGAACCGCCTGCTCGACCCGGCCAATGACTCGGTCACGCTGCAGACGCTCACCCGTGCCGCCCACGCTATCGGGCGTGAACTTCGCATAGAGTTGGTGTAGCGCCATGACTAAACAGGTCAGCGCTTAGCCAAAGGCGAGCGCGCGGGATACCTGGACGCTGGTCCAGGCCCGCCACGCGGTGTTGGGATTGAAAGTTTGTTCAATTCTTTGGCAATGGTGCGAAGGCTGATCATCGCGTCACCCGACAACCAAACCCCTGACAACCTCTGACGCATAAACTCGGATTTAGCGGGCGGGAACGAATTCTACCGAGCGGCCTCAACCGGACGCTTACGTTGAGACAGCGAAAAGAGGGACAGCTTGTAATGCGAACGGCAGTTCGGATGGGGGTTAAGCTCTCCGTCCCCGAAATGCCCGCGCGGTAAGTTGCCTGATGGCCGTCTGGTAGAAAGATGAAGTTACTGAAAATCCCTGGTTTGCAACAAGTTTGACACCAGCGTCTATCCACTCTCACATATCGCTGATATGCTGGCCTGAATCCGGCCCCCCGAAAACCTATGCCAGACGATTCACCCGACCCGGGAGAGCTGCGGCTTGTTGATTCCCCCCCGCTGATTGCGGAGCCATCGCCGGCCCCTGCACCCTCCGATTCCCGTTCCGGTCCAGATGCTCCCACCAAGGAGGCGCACGCCCTCATGCTCGACGTACACCCCGCCCACCACGCCGCCTCTTCGTGGCGCGAGTTCTTTATCCACATCGCCACCATCGTCCTCGGCCTGCTCATCGCCGTCGGCCTGGAGCAAACTGTCGAGTACATTCACCATCGCCGCGAGTTGACCAGCGCCCGCGAAGAGTTGCGGGTCGAGGTCGAGCAGGACAGCGTCATCGCCGACAGAAACGCCCGGGCAATCCACGAGCTTCAGGCGAAGTTGAACGCCGACATGGCGCTGCTGCTGGCCCAGCGGGCCACCGGCAAGCCATTGACCGGCGAGCTGTTGACTGGCAAGCTCGACTTTACCTGGGGGTTTACCAAGACCCGCTATGCCGCCTTGAAGGCCAACCAGCTTTCCGGCGCTCTAACCCTGATGCCACGTGCAGAGCTGGAGTTTTACGACTTCAGTTCTTCCGTTCAAGAAGCGATCATGAAGGAGGCAGCCGACTGGAACGGAACGATTGAGGTCGCCAAGGCAATTGCTGCATGCTCGCCCGATGGCCGACTGTCCCCGCAGGACACCAACGAACTGATCAGCGCCATCTCCCAGGTCCAAGGCAAGCTCGCCTACACCGAGACCCTGATCGGCTTTTTCCGAAAAGGCATCAAGAGACAGCCCAGCCCCGCACCATAACCGAAATCGATGCCCGAAACCGATCCCATCCAGAGTGACGCCCGACCCTCCGAAACAGCGGAGGCCGTTGAGATTGTCGAGACTCCGAAGGAGCACGCCTCCATGCTCGCCACGCTGCCAATAGCCGGAAAGAGTTCTTCATTCACATCGCCGCCATTGTGCTGGGGCTGCTGTTTGCGGTTGGCCTGGAACAAGGTGTCGAGTACATCCACCGCCACTGCGAGCTGGCGGAGGCGCGCAAGGAGCTCCGTGTGGGGCTGTCCGCAGAGTGCCCGTGAAGTCGCATTCTCGGTAACTTCCCGAGCCGATCGGGGCGGCCGGGATGATCTCCTGGCAAACAGAAGAAGTTACTCAAAATCCTAACGTTTTTCAAGCACGACACTCCGCAGTTGGGATTGCTGCTGCGGCACAATGAGAAGGTAGGCATCATCGGAGGCGCCGCCGGGCCGGTAGCTTGTTCTTACGGGCTACTCGGAAATATCCAGCCGCACGCACCAGCCTTCCCAACCATGAGAACGGCACCGCCGCTAATGCCCTAAGTCAGAAGAGCCTATCTCGGCTCAAGGACGGCAAAGCGATCGGCGTGGTCGATGAAGACGCGCCGGAAGAGCCCGGTAGGCAGGACACCGTCGAATCCCTTTACACGGGCATCCTCCTGGATGCCAGTGAGGCTGAAGAAGGGCACGCCGGGCAATTCGAGTGAGCCGATCTCCACGTCCTGCGGTGGCAAAGCCGATAAGATCCGCTGCGCTCCATCCAGACCGCTCCCGGGTAAAGGCACGTTGTGTGAGAACTGCAGCACCATGTATTGAGAGGTGTTGAAAAGTTTGGCCGTGTTCGTGCCGGAGTCGAGCTGCAGGCGAACGGGCCGCAGCCCGTCGGATAGACGCACCGCGATGATGAGCAAACTGGGCAGCGCGACGCCGTCCTCTGGCCCAACCGTAGCAACCAGCGGGATATGCGGCCCTTTCACCTCTGCGCGCATCGCGGCCGAGTTGTCGAGACAGAGCAGGCTATGCGCATTGTCGATCAGCATGTCGAAGTGCTCGAGGAAATCCTCGCCGAGAATACCCTGAAAGTGCAGATCGGCGGGATGGAAACTTTGCAGGTCATAAACGAGTACCCTTTGGTTGGCAACAGCATGGGAGCCGACCTCGACCAGGTCGAGTTGCGCGAAGGAAGCAGACTGACGAGATCCGAGGCTTGCGACCACGGCCGCGCCCTGAGCGTCCAGATGAAGGTCGGCGGCGAGAGAGGGATCGATCAGCGTGATCTGGGCGCCGCTATCCAATAGGAAGTTGTAGGGGCCGGTGTGGTTGATGGATACGGCCAAAACGATCAGGTGGCGGTTGACGAGGTGGAAGGGTAGACTGGCAACATTTCCGGGGCAATGGGTTTCTGCTGCAGGCGCGGGAACGATGGTTGCGGCGAGAACCAAGGAAGCGAACCACCTGAAGGTTGTCATGGCGAGAGCACCTCAGCCGGGTTGGCTGGAGGAACTCTGGGCGAGTGGTTCTACTTGGTCTTGATGGGCTGCTCATCAAATTCTCCGTGCTGATTAAGAGTTTCCTAGGGCGGATTATGAATTTATGATGGCGAGTAAGTCCTTTGTTTTCCGCTTTGACGACGTGGAGGTTCGGGAGCGGGAGTTCACGCTCATAAAGGCGGGCAAGGTGTTGACGGTCGAGCCGAAGGCATTTCGCACCCTCCTGTTCCTGCTGCATAATCCGCAAAGGCTGATCTCGAAGGAAGAACTGCTCAACACCGTTTGGGGCGATGCCGCCGTTACCGAGGGCTCTCTGACGCGCTGCATCTGGCTGCTCCGTAGCCGGCTAGGAGATGACATCCACGAGCCGCGCTACATCGCCACCGTGGCCACGGTCGGATATCGGTTCGTGTGCAAGGTCGAGGTTTCCGAGGACGATTTGGGAAACCTTGAAGCGACCGGCACAGTTCCAGCGAAAGATAAGTCGCACCCCAGGTGGAGGCTTCGAGGCGCGATTCCCTGGTTGTTGGTTGTTCCGTTGATCTGCTTAGCGGCGTACGTCTTCTATTTCCGGAACCGCTCACAACCTCCAACTTATTATTCCTCCGAGCCGCTCACCAATTATGTTGGGTCAGAGATCTGTCCTTCGTTTTCTCCTGATGGAGAAAGGGTTGCCTTTGCCTGGAATGGCGAGAAGCAGGACAACTTCGACATCTATGTGAAGCAGATAGGAGATGGAGCACTCCTGCGGCTCACCAGCGATCCCAAACCGGACGTTAGTCCGGCCTGGTCACCCGACGGACGGACGATCGCGTTCCTCCGCTTGAACTCTAATGATAGGGCCGAAGTTTTACTAATACCCTCCGTCGCGGCGGCCCCAGCAAGGAGCCTTGCAGCAGTCACGGCCCCACTGATGTCATATCCTCGGTCCAGGCTTATTGCCTGGTCCCCGGATAGTAAATGGTTAGTGGTGTCGGATGGTCCTTCCTACGGTGGCGTTATGGGCCTGTTTCTCCTGTCGGTCGAAACAGGCGAGAGGCGAAGAGTAACTCTTCCGCCAAACGAGTACGACGATGTCGATCCGTCCTTCTCCCCTGATATGAGGCATCTGGCTTTTGCTCGTTATGCCGGTGGAGGGGGCGCCTGGAGCGATCTCTATACCCTCAAACTTTCCGCAGACTTGCAGCCTGAGGGCTCTCCCGAACGGCTTACGTTCTACAACCGCCATACTGCGAGTCCCATCTGGGCTTCAGATGGCCGTTCGATCCTGTTTACTCGAACCGAGGTACCCGGTAATCCCAGTATTTGGCGAATCGATTTTCCTGGTGCCCGGAAAGTCGCACCCTTGCCGCTCTCGGCCGACAGCGGTGCTGTGCTGGACCTTTCCCGACGCGGTAGCCGACTCGTTTACACCCGCGAGATTTCAAATTACAACCTGTGGGCTGTGCATCTAACGCCTCCCAAAGAGAGGTCTGGCCGGAGCAGCGATCCGAAGCCGTGGATCAGTTCCATCTCGGTGGCAGAAAATCCTCAGTTTTCTCCCGATGGCCAGCAGGTCGCATTTCAATCCCAGAGTTCTGGAAAAGATGAAATCTGGGTTTGTGACCGTGATGGCTCGCATGCTCGACAACTCACCCACTTGGAAGCGGTGCTCAGTGGCTTCCCCCGTTGGTCGCCGGACGGGAAGAACCTTGTCTTTCACTCGCGGCCGAAGGGCTCCGCTCGCCTATACCTCGTCAGTGCGGAAGGCGGTACATCTCATCGTCTTGGCACTGGGGAGGGCGACGCAGATGCACCCAGTTGGTCGCACGACGGCAAATGGATCTACTTCAGTTCGCGCCGGACGGGGGACATCCAGGTTTGGAAGATGCCAGCCAGCGGCGGTCCTGAGATACAGATCACAAAGCGAGGCGGATTGTGCCCGTTGGAGTCTGTCGATGGTCAGTATCTCTACTACATCAAGCTGCCTCAATATGCGTTATGGAGGTTGCCATTGGCGGGGGGCGAGGAGTCCCAGGTACTGCCAGCCGTAGCAACTTACGGGTCCGCTTATGCTCCAGGAAAAGAGGGGGTTTATTTCATCAGGCCCACCGGCCAGGGAAGCGGACAAGAGCTGGCGTTTTTGCGTTTTGCCACTAGCCAAACCACTTCGGTGGTTACAATTCCTCGCGCGGTGGGTCTTGGTCTTGCGCTTTCACCGGACGAGCGCCTGATTCTGTACAGTCAGACCGACCAGGTCGGCAGTGATTTGATGCTCGTCGAGAACTTCCATTGAACACATCCAGATATTCGATAACGACCAATTGATTACGCGCAGGGCCAGCATTGTCCGTGCTCGGTGCGGACCGCCGAACATCGCATTTCATCACAGGTCTACCGAAGAGAATCTGGGGAGTGGCGGCTGGTCCACGTCCACTACTCCGAAGACCGCCAGTGAACAGCTCCAAATCAGCGCTCAATCCGCCGAGCAAATTGCGGCCGCCGCTCAATCCTTCGGACAGAAGGACGACATTACCGTGTTGACCCTCACCTTCGCGCTCGCGGAGGTGACCCAAGAGTAAACTCCGCACTTAGGAAATTCGTGGACGAAATTCGTGGGCAGCAAGGTGATAGATTCGATGTTTCTTGGACGACGGTCGAATCCTACGGAGCATTTCCCTCGTTCGCCAGGGACCGGGCAAACTGGAAGTTCGCCCACTTGTGCCTGCAAAGTCTCGTTTTCAGTAACTTCCTCACCCCGGTGCAGCATCCGGCTCGATGCCCATCTTGTCGTTGACGGCGTGCATGATCCTCTGCCTGGATCCGTGATACCTTTCAGTGGTCTCCACGGATCGGTGTCCCAACAGGAACTGAATCTGCTCAAGCTCGCCACCGGCTGAGTGGCAGAGCCTGGCACAGGTCCGACGCAGGTCGTGCGGAGCTACCCTATCGATGGCGGCCTTCTTGGCGCACTGACGCACGACCCACCAAACAACCTTTTCGCTAATGCCTGAACCCCAAACGGTGCCGCTATGGGTTACGCAGCGGAATATGAGACCCGCATCAATCCGAGCAATGTTGAGCCAGTCATCCAAGGCGGCCTTTACCCAGTCGGGCACCGGGACGGTGCGCACATGACCACCCTTACCGAACAGGTCGATGATGGCCCAGTGATCGTCTCGCTGCTGAAGGTGCGCTAGCTTCAGACCGATCAGCTCTGCACGCCTTAGGCCGCAGCCTAGCAGGAGCGCCAGGATGGCATGATCTCTTTTGCCTTTTGTGTACTGCTTGTCAGGGGCCTCAAGAAGCCTCCGGCCTTGTGCGCAGGTAAGCCAGTTCCCAAGCCGAGTACCGAGTTTCTTCACGCCTTTCACGCGCCTGATGCTTGCAGCGAGATCGGGACTGAGCAAGCCATTGTCGGAAGCCTCGTAGGCGAGTCGGCGCACAGCCGCCAGCCTCAGGTTGATGGTTGCAGGGGCAAGCCGCCTAGCCTCCAGTTCATAGCGGTACCGGAGAACGACAGTGCGACCAAACGCCAGTCTGGGTTCTGAGCAGTACCAGGTGATGAAGTCGTTTATGGCGAAGGCATAGGTACGTTTCGAGGCGACCGAGCCAAGGCTTTGCAAAACTGAAGTCTTGGAGTGATCAAGATCAGGCAGGCGCAGCACGTTCTTGGGCGAGCCGCGCTTGGCTCTAGGTTTCTTTGGCATGGGCGCGGTCTCCCTGAACCGCCCCATGGTGATCATCAAGTCGATGGCAAGTTACCGGAAATCCCGTTTTTACATGCAGTTCGCTTCGAGCTTATTGTGTTGGCCGGTCATTCATCAACTTCGCTAGATCCTCTGGCTGGACCCCGGTCCATTTCACGAGATGCCAAGATGCGCTGGAGGCCCATTCCGCGTACCAGTTGCAGTAAGCGTCTCCTGTAGGAACGTAAGCCATGGCACTGCCCCGTCCAGATTTTAAGGAACCACCGCTGTACCAAAATAGAATGGCTCCCGGTGCAACTTCATCGACTCTCCGCGTCAGGGCGACGGAAGACGGTACGGAGATGTGGATCAAACTGTCATGCTCCGCTTCGCTATAGGGCGGCCCGATGATCTTCCTCTCGGAAAGAACGCGGTTTGGCACAAATGGCGGGATCGTGAGCTTTCCCATGGAAACGCCGAGTGCCCCGAGAATCTTGCCCGAAAATCCCAGCCATTTTGATCCGAACCAGTTATCGATTTTGATCAGCATAAGGCTTGGGGGTGCATCTCCGATGAGCAATCCGTTTACAAGCCCTTCGACTATGGCGATGAAGTCAGGGGAGTCATCTTGCCCAAGAGCGATCTTCATTGGCTGATTGTAGTTGAGCACCTAGGGGGGCAATTCCCGTGAAGCACGCATTTCCGGAGTTTCGGGGACAGTGTCCCCGAAACTTTCCCTATGCCGTCTGGGTTAACTACGGAACGGCGGAGCTCAATGTTGAAGCCGAGGCAAATGCGGTGGCAAAGCTTTATCAATTGGCAGCCGGTTTACCACCCGCGGAAGGGATCAGGTTAAGAGCATTAGCCCGCAAGTATTGCAATGCGGTAATTGACTCCGAATGGCCGGAGATGGACGCCAACATTGCTCCGAAGGAAACCCGCGATATAACGGGACAGATGTGGTCAGTGCTTACTGCATCGTCACCGGTCTCTGCTAACGAGCAGACGGCTGCAGATCATGCGCTAACAGAACTTTCCGCGTTGACACAGTGTCACCGCATCCGCTTGATAGAAATGGCATCCCGACTCCCCGATATAGTTTGGGTTGTTTTGATACTGGGTGCCGCTATCACCATCGGTTCGACTTGGATGTTCGGGGCCCAAAATTGGAAATTACATGCTCTCCAAGTGAGCGCGTTGACTCTCCTGATCGTGCTGGCTCTGGCTGCGATCGCAGATATCAATCGTCCCTTCCAGGGCTCAGTGCACGTGAGCAATTACGCATTCAGGCAAGCCCAAAACAGCATGAACGTTCCACCCTCCTCCTGACCAGTGTCTTAGGAGGCAGGCGGCCCTATCTCGTTCCATCTTTCAACCAGATCCAACAAGAAGAGCGCCGCCAGCTTCCTTTCCCTGTCAACCCTTTCTCCCAGGACAGCTGGCCTTGCTTCCAACCCTCGAGCATCACCCGCTCGGAGAACCGCTTCTGCCGAGTCAAGGGAATCTCTGTTTCCCGTTGACTTTTACCTATCATGGACGTCCACGAAACGTCCGAGCCCGCTTGTTCATCGAGAGATTCGGTGAGCGCGGTGATAGGCTCTAAGCTTCCGAGGTGGAGTCATATGGGCGAAGGTTTGACCGCGCCGCAGCCTCGCAGCGGCCATTTGCTGCGGGTGCTCGGGGCCGGGTTTGGCATTGCCGTAGGAGTCGGCACGACCATAGGTTCCGGCATCCTGCGCACCCCCGGTGAGATTGCCGGCCAATTGGGCAGCGTGCCCCTGGTGATTGGAGTGTGGGCCTTAGGCGGCGTGTACGCTCTGCTCTGCTGCAGTTCCGTCACGGAATTAGGCACCATGCTTCCCAACGCCGGAGGATTCTACGCTTACGCCAGCCGCGCCTTCGGACCGCGTATCGGCTTCATTGTGGGATGTTGCAACGCCGTTTCGCAGGCAGTGGCGCTCGCCTACTTATCAGTCGCACTAGGCGAGTTCAGCGCAGGGCTGTTCCCCAGGCTTGCGGGGCATGTACAACTGATCGGAGTTGCAGGCCTGGTCCTGCTTTCCCTGCTGAATTGGCTGGGCCTGCGTCCAGGGAGCCGGGCACAGGAGATCACCAGCGTGGCCAAAAGTCTCGGGTTGCTGGCATTGGTGACGGCCAGCTTTGTAACTTCGCCAAGCGTCAACACCCACGCTACTGCGCACCTGCCCGCCCCTGCACACAGCCTTTTTCTCGGCCTCATGGTGGCCCTCCAGGGCGTCATCATCACCTATGACGGGTGGTACGGACCCATCTATTTTGTCGAGGAAGATAAAGACCCTTCGCGCAATCTGCCCCGCGCCATGTTCGGCACGGTGCTCTGCTGCGCAGCCATCTACCTGTTGATAAACGCGGCGTACCTGCATGTGTTGGGTATGGGTCATCTTACCGGCTCGCAACTACCGGCCGCCGACACCGCGATGCTCGTCTTCGGTAAGTACGGCCGGCGCTTCATCCTGCTGATCTCGGTGATTGCGGTGCTCAGCTCCATCAATGCCGTGCTGATGCTCCTGCCGCGCATCTTGTTTGCGATGGGCCGCGACGGGCTGCTGCCAAGGAGTCTCTCCGGCGTCAACAAGGGAGGTACCCCGGCGATGGCTCTCTTGCTGAGTTGTTTGGCCGGCATACTGCTGGTTCTGAGCGGCACCTACGATTCTCTGATCGCCGTGGCGTCCATCCTCTTTGTGGGTATCTATCTATCCAGTTTTTCGGCATTGCTGGTGCTGCGCAAACGCGAACCGGATCTCGCCCGTCCTCATCGTGCGTGGTGCTATCCCTGGACCACCCTGCTGGTGCTGTTGGTCTCCGCTGCGTTTCTGTTCGGCTCGATCGTTGGCGATTTGCGACACAGCATGTTTACCGTGGTCCTCATCCTACTCAGCTACGCAGCCGCTATCCTGATGACCCGCAAGAACAGCGAAGCGACTCTGCTGCAGGAGAAATGATCGGGACGTAATCCGGTGCCAGCAATTAAGCTGTCACCGTATTGGTCCGAATTTTCTTGTCCCCAAGTTTCTTCAAGGCTGTTTTTCGTGCTTTTCCTTCACTGCAAGATGGTAGGCGTAGAACAGTACTCGCATTGTCGAATCAAGGATGAGAAACCTGAAAAACGACGGGTCTTTCTCAAGGTCGGCAATCAGGGCCGCTTCGTTATACGTGCGAATCGCACTGAGATGTTTCAAGAGTGTGGATTTATCTTGCCTCAGCTTGACGACTTCGAGGAGTTGCATTCCGGCATATTCAATTTTGTGTGCGTATGCATTTCGGACGGTTCGCATCGCCCCCATGAAGCCAAGCTCGTCCTCGGGCATTCCTGCCGCGTCCAGTAGCTTCAAGAGAGACGTACGTCCATTCATCGGGAGCGAATCGACGAACTCTTCCAACAGTTCGTTTTGGATATGTTTCTTGACCAGCCGAATCGATAGGCCGTATCTGAGAATGTGCTTCGCCGCGCTCTCTAAAAGAGCATCCACTTTGAGAGCAAAAGCCCAGTCACTCTCGCTCTTCAAAATCATCAGCAAAAGATCATTGGGAAGACCTACGGCATCACAGAAACTGACAGCCTCTCCCATCAGAACCAGAAATCGGTCCTTCATCAAACACACCCCGTCGGGTACGTCGTCCTTGAGAGACTCTCGTTTCAGCTTTGCCATACGCACAAGTATGCACCCTCAATCCAAAACTTTTCTGGTGGCACTTTTGGCCGCAATTCTTAAATCTGACTGCCGACTGGTGACAATGTTTGTCTGGTGGAGTTAATGCAACACGCCCACGACCTTCAATACCTCCTTGCCTCTCCTGCCGGAGCCTCACGGTTGCGGTACCCGAAATAATGATGGCAAGTTCATCGAAGGAGCCACGGCAGAGGAGATGCGGGACAGACGAAATAACCCCCTAATGGATGTCGAGGGTCCGGCGCGAAGCCAGACTAAATTTGGTTTAACGATTTCGTGTGGCGAGCATTCATCCATTGGGCTCATGATCAACTTCGACACCCGCTGCACGGGGGAGAACGCTTAGAGGTCCTCCCTGAGCTGCTACAGCGATACCAACAGAATGGGTGCTGCCGAGGTCGTGAACGAGTGCGATTCGCTCGAGTTGTCGCTTTAGACGTTGCTCACCACATCACGCAGCGCGGGAATGCGCGGCTCTTTATTCTGACACAGAACGCGGGGTCTACATAGATTTGCTTCAACAAGGCATTCAGCGACATGGCGTGGAACTGATCGGCTACTGCTTGATGTCGAATCACGTTCATCTCGTTGCTGTGCCCCAAAGCAAGGACGCCTTAGCCCGCAGCCTGAAGCAAATACATGGCCGGTTCGCCTCCTACTGGAACGCGGTAAACCGCTCGAGCGGGCACGTGTGGCAGGGGCGCTATTACTCCTGCCCGCTGGACGACACCCATCTCTGGGAAGCCCTCCGCTACACCGAACTCAACCCCGCACGGGCTTGTCTGGTGACATCTGCTATGGATTGGCCTTGGTCCTCTGCTGCTGCGCATTGCGGCACGGGACCGATAGGTCCATGGTTGAGCTTCGATGCTTGGGAGCGGCGATGGTCATGCACCCGCTGGCGAGCCTATCTGCAGACCACCCACCCTGAGTCAAGTCGAAAAGCCATCCGCGATAGCACCTTCAGTGGGCGCCCACTCGGCTCGGCAGAATTTACTCGGGCACTGGAAAGGCAGGAACATCGGCCACTGACCAGGCAGAAGCCCGGACCCAAGAAGCGCTCCGAGTCCTCCCAGGAACAGGCCATTTTCTCCTTCGACCCTTTTTGATCCTTCTCAGAGTCCGTCCACGCACAGATCGATGATCGGCCCGTTGAGCTCCCTGTCGTCCCGCATCTCCCTGTCCCGCATCTCCCGCATCTCCATCGTCATGGATTCACTGCTGAAGAAGGTTTTAGAACATCTGCCGAAAGATGAGTCTCACACAACGAACTAACCACATCCGGCCTGAGGGGACGAAACGTACCCCCAATGAATTAAGCGTGCCACGTTACGCAACATCCCTTCTTGATGGGGTACGTTTCGTCTGTCCCCGCCGAGTCACGGTCGGGATGAAAAAGGGGAGGATGGCGTTTTTACTGAGGATTATGTGAGTGGATGGACGGAGACAGCAGGTCCCCGTTCGACTTCGCTCAGGGCAGGCTCTCCACTTCGCTACCGCGGATTTCCTGAGGAACTTGGTGGCGTTGTTGCACTTCATGCGCTCTTCCTTTACGGAAGGGCTGTGGGGTTTCGAGACAGGTCCCCAGCCGCCCCGCCGAGTCCTAAGAGCTCTGCTCGCGCAAAGGTAGCACTCGCATGCGTGTCCGCTTAGGCTCTACAGTAACCAAGGCCCCATCGTGCAGCTCGATCGACAACTGCCGGAGCGCCGAGATTATATACGGCCCGATCAGTTCTGGAGTCAGCTGTTCCGCGCGAATTTGCACCACGCTTGGCTTTTTACCGTGCGTTGCGGCAAGTATGGCGGCAAAATCCAGGTCATGCGTGAGCACGACATAATCGTGCTCCTTGGCGAAAGTCAAGATATCGAGGTCCGATGCATCGCCCGCGCCGAACTCTGACCAGTGAGCCGCTTGCAGGCCCGCTTTCGTCAGAAACTCCGACCAGCGCGGTGAAAGATTCATATCGATCAGGACTTTCATCCGCCGGTCAATACGACCTCACGCTCTTCACTGCGCCACGCCGCATACCGAAGTGCCTGCGTAATGTCCTCGCGTTCGAGGTAGGGGTAATCAATCAGCAGCACGTCGACACTCTGCCCGGCCGCAAGCTGGCCCACGATCATACCAACCGTCACCCTCAAACCACGAACGCAAGCCTTACCTCCCATGACTGCAGGGTTCTGCGTGATACGGTCAAGATGTTCCATCGGCCGCTCGCTCCTCTCGTGCTTTACCTATGTTACCGCCCGAAGCTCAACAAGGTTTGACCAAAATTAATGTCCAGATGGAGCGCTCCGTCACCCGAGGAGATGAACTGATTCGAAGCACGTTGGGTCTACCGTGACCGACTTGAGCGAAATTCCCCCGTCGTCTTTGCGAAAAATCGGGTTTCGCTCGATGGGAATCAAGAGGACGCCCTACGACTCCCGGAAAGGGCCAGGTGTAGTCTGACAGCGCACGCTTGAGGACTGCAGCATGAGAATGCTTTCGAACAGAGCACTTTTGGGCATCGGATTTTATTTAGCTGCGATGACGCTGCCCGCCGCCGCGGCTCCTTCTACTCCCCCTTCAGAGACCCTAGTCTGCCCCGGCTTGAGCCAGCCGGTTGAGATCATCAAGGACCGCTGGGGTATTTCGCATATCTATGCCCAAAGCGAAGGAGACCTTTTTTTCGCGCAAGGGTATAACGTGGCCCGCGACCGGTTGTTCCAGCTCGAGATGTGGAGGAGGCAGGCTACCGGCACGGTGGCCGAGATCCTCGGACCCCAGGAGGTCGCGCGCGACCTCGGCAATCGGCTGTTCCTGTTCCGCGGCGATCTGGAGCAGGAGATGCAGTGGTATCACCCACACGGCGCGCAGATTATCCGGGCGTTTACCGATGGCATCAACGCCTACATCGCCGAAACCGAGACCCATCCCGCCCTGCTCACCCCGGAGTTCAAAATGCTGGGCATCCGGCCCGGCCGATGGACCCCGGCCGTCGTCGTCTCCCGCTTTAACGGCCTGCTGGGACGCGCCGATCAGGAACTGATGCTCGCACTGGCCATCCGGACCATGGGCGTCGAAGCAGTGAAGGACGTGATGTATTTCCAACCTTCCGATCCCAAGCTGGAACTGGATCCGGCCATCGATGCGTCGCTGCTCTCGAAAGAGATCCTGGCTACTTTTCGCGCGTTTCGCACCCCGCTGCGATTCACGCCGGATGAGTTGTTGCCCGCATACCGCAGCCGCGCGGCCGCGGCTCGGCTGGATCGCGAAGTTCCCTTCTTCGAGGACATCCGGCAAGGCATCGGCAGCAACAATTGGGTGGTCAGCGGAAAGCTTACGGCCAGCGGATATCCGATGATGATGAACGACCCGCATCGCGATTTGAGCGCGCCGTCGCTGCGTTACTGGGTTCACCTGGTGGCGCCCGGGTGGAACGTGATTGGAGCCGGCGAGCCGGTGTTGCCGGGAGTGTCCGTCGGCCACAATGAATCGGGCGCCTGGGGACTCACCATTTTCGGCACCAACAGCGAAGACCTCTATGTCTATGACACCAACCCCGCCAACCCGTTGGAGTACAAATACGCGGGTGGATGGGAGGCCATGAAGGTCATCCGGGAATCGATTGCGGTGAAAGGCGAAGCGCCGCGCGCGGTGGAACTGAAATATACGCGGCACGGGCCGGTGGTGTTCGAAGATATCCACCATCACAAGGCGTATGCGGTGCGAGCGGCGTGGCGCGAGATCGGCGGGGCACCCTACCTGGCAAGCCTGCGCATGGACCAGTCCCACACCTGGCAGGAGTTTGAGGAGGCTTGCAGTTATAGCCGGATTCCCGCGGAGAACATGGTCTGGGCCGATCGCGAGGGGAACATCGGTTACCAGGCGGTGGCCATCGCACCCAGACGCCCGAACTGGAGCGGCCTGGTGCCGGTGCCTGGAGATGGCCGCTATGAATGGGACGGGTATCTGCCTATCAAGGAGCTGCCCCATGTGTTGAATCCGGAGAAGGGTTTCTATAACACGTCCAACGACTACCAGATTCCGCTCGGGTGGCCGCATCGCGATGCTCTGCATTACGTGTGGGCCGATCCCTACCGGGGGCAACGTGTGGCTGAGTTTCTGGGATCGGGACGGAAGTTTGCCGTCGCCGACATGGTGCAGTTGCAGAACAGCGATCTTTCGATTCCAGCGCGGAGTTTGGTTCCGCTTTTGCGCGGGATTGCGATGCCGGATGCGGCTACGCGAGAGGCGGCTTCGCGGATGCTGCATTGGGATTACGTGCTGGATAAGGATTCGGTCGAGGCGGGGATTTATGAGATGTGGCAGCGGCGGGTGATTGCTAACGTGCGGGCGTTGGTGATCCCGAAGGCGGCGCTGGAGTTTTTTCCTGCGATGACTCCTCCTATGGTGAAGATTGTGAGCTTGATGTATGCGCCGGACGGGCGGTTCGGGGCGGATCCTCTCGCCGGCAGGGACGAGATTCTGAGGAAGAGTTTGGAGGAAGGGGTGGCGGAGTTATCGAAGCGATTTGGTCCGGAGATGGAGAAATGGAAGCTGGGCGATTATCACTATGCACGTATATTCAGCCCGATGAGCGGTGCGTTGGGTCCGGATCTCCAGGAGAAGTTTGACGTGGGGCATGCTCCGCGGGGCGGGGATGCTTTTACTGTGACGGCTACCGCCGGGCCAGGCGATAACCAGGTTGCGGGCGGGTCGTTCAAGATTGTCGGGGATACTGGGGATTGGGATAACTCGGTCGGGTTGAATAGCCCGGGGCAGTCTGGGGATGTGGATAGTCCTCACTATCGAGACTTGTATGCGCTTTGGGCCCGGGGGGAGTATTTTCCGATCTTTTATAGCCGGTCGAAGGTGGAGTCGGTGGCGGAGAGGGTTTTGGTGCTGCGTCCCCGTGCGGTTCGGTGAGGGTTATTTGTAATAATTACTATTGCGAAAAGGGGGCTTCAGCGTCTGCGTGAGAGCTCCAGGATTTGAGAAGCCCTAGGGGCGCACTGCAGGTCCCTCCGCTTCGCTACGCTCCGGTCCCGCGGCACGCCGGGGCAGGCGGGATGACAAAGGGGAGGGCGGCGTTTCTATTGAGGATTTCGTTAGTGGATGGACGGGAAACTGCAGGTCCCTCCACTCCGCTACGCTTCGGTCGGGATGACAAAGGGGAGGGCGGTGTTTCTACCGAGGATTTCGTGAGTGGATGAACGAAAACTGCGGGCCCCCGTTCGACTTCGCTCAGGGCAGGCTCTCCACTTCGCTTCCACGGCACGCCGGGACAGGTCGCTTCGGTCCCACGGCACACGCCGGGGCGGGCGGGATGACACTTTGTTTGAGGGTAGTATTCCGCGTTTCCTCGCAACAGGAGAGGCTGCTGTTCCCTTCCCATTCACGGAATTCTGAGCAGATTTCCCTCTCTCACGGTGGTGGTTCGCTCCTGTCCCTGGACGCGATAGAACACGGTGAGCACTTTGACGCCGCCGATGGCGGGATCGCCGCCCATGGTGTTGTTGTTCACCGGCACGGCGAGTGTTCCGTTGCGCGCCATACCACGAAGAAGTTGGGTTACGTCCATGGTCCGATTGTTCAGGCCATAGTAGGCGCGCGTGATTTGCAGAGAGCCGTTACCGCCGCCGGGATAACCGTGATTCGGTGGTCGAACTCCGGGATTCCCTGGGTATCCAGGATATCCGGGACCCCCTGGCCGGCCATTGTTGGAGAACTGGCTGGCGTCAATCGTAGAACCTTCTCTGTAGGTGAATTGCTGTGATTGGCCGCGAGCATTCGTTGCCTGAATGCGCAGAGTTTTGTATGTGCCATAAATCGGATCGCCGCCCATGTTGTCGTTGTTCACTATGACCGGACCGTTGCCGTTCAGGAGCCTGCGGACCTGATTCGTGACGTCCATCCATTTGTTGCGCGCACCCCAATCCGCCCTCACCACCTGCCAACCGCCCCCGTTCTGCGCCCGGGCGGAGGCAGAGAACAAACAGGAGGCTGCAAGCAGGCAAAACAAAGGAAGGTACATCATGCGATTCTTCATCGGATCTCCTTATTCTATTGATTGAGAGGCTGCACAACCCAGGGCAGGCCCGATACAGCGACAAGGATACCTATCTCTCGTGAGATTTGGAACAATCCAGTTCCAGAGGTTTTTCACTTCTCCTTGCCAGCTTTATGGGCGGGTTGCTTCTTAGCCGGAAGAATGCATGATAAAGGACGTTTGGTTATCAAGAGACGTAAAGGTTCATTGCGGTAGCGGCTGCAAATGCGTTCCAATCAAGATGCCGGGTGCAGAAAGCAGCGACCTCGATTCTGGGAAGTTCGCGCAAAGGAGCAACGATATGGCATTTGTCATCGACAATCTCCCGGAGGCAATCCGGAATACGAAACAGCAGCTTCGGGCAGCGTTGCCTGAATATAAAGAGATTTTCCGCGAGGTTGAGACGGAGATGCAACGGCGCGTGGAAGAAATTGTTTCCGAGCGCGAAGCCGGACTGGACGTGATTCCCGTTGCCCAGTATGCAGAGATAGCTTCCGGCAAGGTGTCTGCCGGGTTGATCACCAGGATCAAGGCCCGCGGAGCCTGCGTGGTGCGTGGCACGTTCAGCAAAGAGCAGGCAACCGGCTGGGATGATGAAATCGCGGCGTATGTCGAGCAGTACCACAGATCTAACGGAACTGGGCCGCTCCCAACTCGGAATTACCGAGGCTCTCCTCAAGCGCACGATGGCTCAAGCTTCGACCTGAGCAAAAGTACAAACCCGTCCTTAGTGAGGGAGAGAGCGGAGACGGCGAACGCAGGTTTCCCCGTCCCCAGGTTTTCCAAGTCGTGCGATCCGGAACCTCAGTAGGGGACGCGCAGGATGCCAGACGTGCCATTCGATCCGGTGATCACCTCGAAAACATTAATCCCGGTGGGATAAGTAGAACCCCCCGGAAAATCAAACGAAGTGAGCCTACCGCGCACGTCGCGAACGAAACCGTGTGCCGTCCCTCCATTCGACAAATTGTAGTATCCGGTAGCGGCGCCCAGCTCGCTAAGGCCGGTTATATATGTGTAATAGGCGCCCGGAGGAGTAATTGTGATGAAGTTGCCCGGCGTCGGCTCAAGGAAATTCTGTGCCACATCCCGATAGTTCTGGAAGGAGCCCGCGAGACCGCCGAACGCGTCGATGAATTCAGAATAGGTGCCGTTGGCCGAGGTCCCCGGGGCCACAAATAAGGTGAACACTCCCTTGGGAGAACGCACGAAGCCCTCGACCAGGATGGGAGGAGGAGGCTCTCCCGCAGACGTGGGGCTCGCGATTCCAGTGATCGCTCCAAACAGGTTGATACCTGCCGTCAGGCAATGGGACGGCCCGAACACGGTGATGGTTCCTTGAGGAAAACGCACAAAGCATTCAGACCCGTCGGCGGTAAAGGCAGATCCCGAGATCACGCCAAATGCATTGATGCCGCTGAGCTCGGTACCGGTGCTTCCGGTCACGTCGATGCGGGTGATGTTTCCCCTCGGATGACGCAAAAAGCCATGGGTCACCTGGCTCGAGTCTGTGTAGGTTCCCACGATCATGCCGTCGTCGTTGATTGCGGTGGGATACGTACCAGTGCTCCCGGGAACATCGAAGGAGGTTATCTTGCCGAACGCCTCACGTACGAACCCGTGGACCCCCTTGGCGTCCTTATAAGTTCCGGTAACTGTGGAAAGATTGTTGATGGCTGTGGGAGAGGTTTGCAGGCTACCCTCCACCTTGAAGGAGATATAGAAGGCCCGGCTATGCTGGGCTGAGACCGAGGCAGCACAAAACAACAGGCCAAGCATGCATGGCACGACCGTCTTCCGAACTAATGTAAAGTTCACGGTTGTAGTCCTTTCCTGCTCACGCCGCCTGTTAGAGCCTGGCGACGGGCGACCGAAATGTAACACGAAGTCGGGGTCTTTGTCTGTAGAGTTATAACTCGGGTATTAGTTTTCAATCTATCTTCACATTAAGCCAGGTAACCAGCTGCATTACTTCCGGCGAGCGAGTTATAAGTTACCAAGCCGTGAAGCGAGGTAATTCTCCGAACGTAAGTGCGCGTCAAGAACAAGTTATTGCCTTATCGAAAGATATGCCCCGAAGATAGGGGGGCTTACTAAGGTAGGCAAGGAAGAGATTGTGGTTGTCGTCAAGGCTGCTAGAGCTCTTTCTGGCGGACACTCAGGCAGTTTTATTCGGGTCCGGTCAGCGCAGCCTGGCGTATTCCGCCCTGGCCTGTTTGAGGACGGGGATGTCCTCGTCGGCATCTTTCCAGAGGGTAAGAAAATCCTGATAGGCGTTTTTGGCCTTGGCCGAGTCGCCCGAGGCAACGTACGCTCTGCCCAGTTGCAAGTGGGCCAGGGCGCCTATGGGATCCGCGAAAACGATGCCGCGGTGATTCAGCACCTTTTGAAATTCGACCACGGCCTCTTGGCCGCGTCCTGCTGCAAGATACGACTCCCCGCGGATATACGCGGGGTAGAGGCCTCCGAATTTGGCAAAGAACGCCGTGCCCGGCAAGGCGAGATCGTAAGGACGCGCCCGTTCCAAATGCTCGGCGGCGTCCAACGGCGCCCCGTGAGTGAGTGCGGAAAGCGCGCGCAGCGTGGGAAGATACTCGAATTGCACCGGGGTATCCTCCGGGAATCGTTTCTCCATGTCTACGGCGAGCCTTTGAGACGCAGAAGACTCGCCCGAGAGGGCCAGCGCGAACGCCGCGGAATACTCTACATCGCGCCCTTTTGCGAGATCGAGCGCGGCGGCAGCGTTCCGTTTCGCCTCAGCCGCATTCCCAAAATGCGCTTCGCAGACGGCCTCCGCGCTTCTGTAGATCGCGGCTCTTTCGCGGTTTCCGGCCTGGTGCGCCAATGCGGCTGCGCGCTCCCACATGATCCGCGCCTGCCGCATTTGACCGGAACGCGCGAGCACCAGGGCCTGGTTATGCCACATCCAGTCCTCGACACCGTGCTGTCCGCGGGCGCGCGCAATTTCGTGCTCCATTTCCGCCTGGTCACCCTTAAAAAACGCGAGATAGTAACGGAGGACCAAAAAATCCGGGATTTCCAGCTTGCGCTCCGCGGCTCGCCGCAAGGCGTCCGCTGCCTCCCCGAACCGGTCAAGGAAGATATTGTGCAGAGCGAGACCGTCGTACGCGAATGAATCGTCCGGATTCAGCCGAAGGTCCTCCTGTAGAGCCTGAATTCCCCTTTCATATTGGCCCGTGCCCATCGTGCCCCACCCTCCCAAAACGGAAAGGGGCAGCCAATCGCGTGGATAGGTTTGCACCCATGATTCGAGAGTCTGCAACTCTCTCTGCAAGTTTCCCGTTACCTGGCGGTCATAAAGAAAAAGGATCCAGAGCCTTTCCCGGTCACTCACGCGATCCCGAAGGGCATAGGCTTTGCGGGTGTACCCAGCGGATTGATCGGTTTGGCCCATGTTCCAGTAGTAGATCGATAGATCGCCGTAGGCCATCGCGAATTGAGGGTCGATGGCAATGGCGCGCTGAAGGTGGGGGATCGCGGCAGCAAACCCATGGGCGAAGGCGGCGTTCCGGCCGGCACTATAGGCCTTCAGCGCTTCCAGCGAGGACGTAGTTGCCTGCTCCAGCGGCGTCGAGTGCTCCTGGATGGTGGCCATCGACTCGCCCAGCCTGGTCCTGAATTGAACCGCCATTCGGCTCAGCGCGTTGAGAACTTCTTCTTTGCTTGCCGGCTGCGCCTGCTCTTCCGCGAGGACCTCTCCGGTGCGGCAGTTCCGGGCGCGCAGCCACAAGACGTACTGGCTTCCGAGGCCTGCAATCGAGCCTTCCAGAACCGCGTCGCTCCCGGTTCGCTCGCAGATCTCGCGCGCGATCTCTGGAGTGAGCCGCGCCTCGGGAGCCCGGTTCATGAAACGCAGTACTTGCTGGATCTGCTGGTCCGAAACGAGAGACAGGAATGGGGACTGTTCCAACTGCACCGCCAACCCCTGACGAAGGGTCTGGTCAAAGACCGGATCGCTCGTCTTGTTCTCGAATTCAGCCAGGACAATCGTCTCCTTGGTGGTGAGTTTCGGCGCCCGATGCAGATAAAGGTACCCAGCGGCGCACAATGCCACGACGGCGACGACGGCCGCGGCGCCCGCAGCCAGGCGGGTTCCGGGTGACGGCAGGGTGACTGCCGCCAATTCCCGCTGCAACTCGGCGGCAGATTGCCACCTTCGTTCCGGGTCTTCTTGCAAACAGCGTTTTACGATTTGTTCCAGCTTTCGCGGCCGGATGGGCTTAAGTTGCGGTCCTACTCGCGTGCCCGTCAACATTTCATAGAGCACGCAGCCGAGTGCGTAGATATCCGTCCGGGCGTCCGCCGGTTTATTCTCCCGCTGCTCCGGCGCCATGTACGCCGGGGTGCCGATCATCATGCGGCGCTCGGTGGTAGTTTCATTTTGGCCCGAGCGCGCCAGTCCAAAATCCAGAACTTTGACGCCTGATTTGCCGAGCATGATGTTGCCGGGCTTGAGATCGCGATGAGTAATGCCCTTGCCGTGGGCCTCTACGAGTGCGGCCGTGATCTGGGAGCAATAAAGGAGCGCTGTTTGGATGGGGAGGGGGCCGTTTTTCAGCTGGGCCGCCAGCGTCTCGCCCTCCACCAATTCCATCACAAGGAAGTTGGGGCCAACGTCGTGGAGGGTACAGATATTCGGGTGATTGAGGGCCGAAATCGCCCGCGCCTCGCGTTCAAACCAGGCGCTGAACTGCTCGCGAGTGATTTTGACGGCTATGGCGCGGCCTAATCGCGTGTCTACCGCCCGAAACACCTGGCCCATGCCGCCCTCACCGAGTTTGCTTTCGATACGGTAGGGGCCCAGGCAGGCTCCCGGAGCCAATGCGTCGACAATCGAATTGTCCAGCAGTTGCGGGGCGTTCTGAATCGCAGGCGATTCCAGGAACTCGCCGCCAGTACGGTGTGCCAGAAGCGACTCTACTTCGCGGCGCAATTCGGAATCTGTCTGGGCCAGCAGTACCGCGCGTTCTTCGGCAGTGCCCTCGCGAACCGCGTGGTATAGCTCTTCGATCTGCCGGAAACGCTCCGGAGTCATGTCAGAGTCCCGATTGTTCTCCCATTGTATGGCTTAACTCACGCAGCAGCCATGCTTTGGCGAGGTCCCAATCGCGTCTGACGGTGCGCGGCGAAATCTTCAGGGCGGCCACGATTTCCTCTTCGGTCAATCCACCGAAATAACGCAACTCGACCACCTTGGCCTGGCGGGGGGCTACCTGCGAGAACTCTGTCAGGGCCTCGTCGACAGCGAGGATAGATCGGTCGGGCGTGGGCGACAACAGCGCGGACTCATCCAGATTCACTTTGAGCGGTATTCCGCCGCGCCTGCCGCGAACCGTGCGCGCGAGCGGCGTCCACCAGGACGCGCCGCATCATCTGGGCCGCGATGGCAAAGAACTGCGCACGCGCCTGCCATTCGACGTTCGCCACGTCGACCAGGCGGAGATAGACCTCGTGGATTAACGCCGTAACCTGGAGAGTATTGCCCTGGGCTTCGTTTTTCATGTACCGGCGGGCCATGCGACGCAGTTCTGGATAGACGTGCTCGGTCAGACGGCCCAGGGCTGCTTCGTCCCCGCCTCCCCAGGCTTTCAACAGATTCGTGATTTCAGCAGAGCGTGGGTCGATGGATAGCCCGTCTCCCCGGGGGTGCAAAAAATATACCAAAAAAAGTGGCCGGTTTTGAGCGTTCACTGCCGCCTGTACTGGTGCAGGGGGAAACAAAGTCTCACCATGATCTCCCTTCAGAAAGCAGGAAGCACACATGAAACACATAGCAACCATGGCGCTGATGCTCAATCTCGGTGTTGCAGGCGCTTACGCACAACCCGTAAAGATGGTGTTTTCGGGAACTTCTGGGGCCAGCAGCGTCAATCTCCAAGAACCTGACGCGAGCAACGACGAAGACAATTTCGCCGGGAACGGTACGCTGGGCTCATTCACCTTTCGTAATGTACGAGCGATCGCAAATTCTCCGACGCCGTCCAGCACCTGCGCGGGCCCAAATCAGCTCCACTTCGCGGATCCGGCCGGCGCGGGCGTATTTCGCTTCGAAGATGGGAGTCTATTGAAGGTCAATCTCACACAAGGAGGCGATTGCATCGATCTCGCGGCTCAGGAGGGCCACTGCACACTGACTCTTAAGGTCATCGGGGGAACCGGCCGTTTCAAGAATGCATCCGGTACCCTTACGTTTACCGAGACGTCGGTGCCAGTGCTGGCCGACGCCTTACACAATCCCGTCTACTTTGCCGCTACCGGGCAGTTTACGGGAACGGTTTCCGGAGTCAGCAGGGAGCAAGGCCAGGAAGAGCAAGGCCCCGGCGAAGAGCAATAAGAATAGGGTTGACAGGCGGGACGTTCACCCCGGTCCGTCACGTCTCAGTAGAGGTTTCGTCCCGTCCCGGGTTTTTGGGGCCGTGTCCAGAGCGAGAAAGAATATTTTTGGTAACTATGGGGCGCTCTGTTAGCTCGTGCCTCTGCAACACACATCATCTCCCCCTATTTCGCCATGGATTTCCTGGAGCGCCCAATCCGCGCCCTCTTTCGCTATCGAACTCGCAGTTCCCGTGCGGTTGCAGCACGCGCCCCCCGCCATTTGCGAGATTGTGCCAGACTGCGATGAGCCAACTGTTGTCGTTGCGAACGGCAATAAGGGAAAAATGCTTTGGCGCGTTCCACCGCGCGCCATCCGGAGTCAGATCGAACTGGCGTGGGCCGGAATATTGATGCCGAAGCTCCAGACCCAGGTGTCTCCGCGCCTGACGTAGAACGATGATGTCCAGACCGGGATAACGGGTTGACCGAAACAACTTCCGTCCACGGTGGCATACAAAGTGAGGATTCCGAAGTCCGGAGTGAACATAGTTGCCCGGGCATCAGCAAGGTGGAAGCTCTTGACGTCGCAGCCTTGCCCGGACCAGGCACTGAGCGTCTCGGCCCGCGTAGCGATGTGCGTGCCGAAGATATCGATGAATTGAACCTGCTGCGGCATCAGCGCGTCGAGCCGTTTCGCATCCCTGTCCTTCCACGCATCCCAAATCGCCTGCTCGCGGCTCAGCATCGCCTCGGTGTTGGCGTCATGGCTGGGCGGCCGGCCCTCCGCGGTCATGTCCACAGTTTGCTTGGGCAGCTTCGCGGGGTCAACTATGGCCGATCCGGCGCGGAATACGGCCTTCCACCGCGCCCCTTCGAGCACGTAGGCTGTCGCTGTCCAGCTCGCGTTTGGGAGCCGGTTCCCGCCGCAGGAGCCGTCCACGGTCGTCTTATGCGTGATGACGGCGGCCTCGGGTGTGAGCCGGCTCACCTGCGAATCGGAGATTTGGTAGCTGACAATTTTGCAATTCGTGCCGCTCCATTCACGGATGGCGGCCGCTTTGTCGATTCGACCCGACAAGCCCCAGCTGACGAACTTTTCGGAGAGGAACGTATACCAGAACTTCGTGTCCTTCGACTGCCACGCGCGATATGACCCTTCCTCGATCCCGCTGAGTACTCGTGTCAGATCCGTTGTACCGTCGCGTCCCCGGTCGGTTTTGGGGGCCTGTGCGTTGACCTGAGAAGAGGATGCCGAGCCGAAACCAACCACGAACAGCACAACGGTGGTCATTCCGAACCACTTGAGCATATTCCAACTCGCAAACTGGGTGTGGTTGCTCAAGGAGTCTACATCGACACGGCTGCTCACGCAAGACATCGGGACGATGCGGGACAGGACGACGGCTTTCATTAAAGAAAGCCGCATGAAGGTCGCCAACGCCATTTAGTTCGATAGGAAATCCGGAGTACGCTTTGGCGAACTTAGGGGACCCGTCCAGTTATGTGGTTCGCCTGCGCGTCTGTTGCGGATTCACCGAAGAAGATTAAGGTTCGTGGTATCCCACATCTCGCGAAAAACGAGCGAGATATGGGCCACCCGTCGTTTCTTGCCGGGACGGAAGAAAGAAAGGCCGCGATTGCTCGCGGCCTTTGAGGGAGCTGAGTTACTCGGCTGCCATTTCTCTTCGGCTTCGCCTTCCTGCCGCATGAGTTCCAGTTCGCGCTCGGCTTGCTCGATTGGTTATTCCTCGACACTGGCCGACTTATCAGGTGGCTGGGTGCCTCAGTAGCGCAAGCCCAGCTTCATGGGGAACTCGTCTTCGCCGTCTTCAAGCTCAACCATATTGCAGTGTTCCTGGATGATTCCCCGATACCTGCGCCGGAGCGCCAGGTGCGCTGCGCCGATAGCACAGGCAGCCAGAAAAAAATGAATCACGCCGGTTTCAATCCATGGTTCAGTAACGACCGGAAGCCAGGCCACGACGGGAACGAACGCAAAGTATTTCAGCAGGCTGATGGCGAGATTCGATTGCTCTCGCGGCGGTTCGCCGGTTAAGGGAACGATCGTGACATTCAAGAAGAATATGTCTGTCAGCAGCAGGCACATGCCGGCGGCTACCAGCAATTGGCTTGCCGTTGCCGGCCAGGTGTGGAGTTCTGGTGGAGCGAGGCCACGTAGTGCGAAATAAGCCCCAAAGGTGAAGATCGCTGACCAAAGGAATACCCAGACTTTGGCCGCCAACAATAGTTCTGTCCCTGACCGGAAGTGCGGGGGCCTACCATGGATAACGCGAAACACCCAGCTTCCCCACTGATTGCCGGAAGACACGAAGGCCAGGCGTAGTCCAGCAATTACCCAGAAAGCCACGATACCAATCGCTGTCCGCATCCCGTCTGACGAGATTTGCAGGCTGACCTGGCGATTCGTAATGGTTATGCGAAGGATGGTGGCCGTGACAACCGAGAGCCCTACTCCTCCGTAGAGAACCAGATAGATGCGATACCGCGGCACACGCAGCAGGGTTTGACTAATGAAATGAAACACGGCGCGGCGCAGCGGATGTCGTAACAACGTAGCGTTCATGAGTCTTTGTGCCGGGCGAGTAAGCCAGTTGCGCGTATCGCGGGTTCCCATGCCTTCCACCAGTTGACGCACCCTGCGCAGATAAGCAAATGGATAGGCGAGTAGCGCTACTCCGAGCACCAGCAGGGTAGCCTCGCACCCAGTTTGTGCGAGCCTGGAGTAGATAGGTAACGCCGAGGGCCCCTCCAGCAGACGCTGGTAGATACCAAGGAACCAGAACGGAGGAAAACAGAGCGCGTAGACATTCGCGTTTTCCAGGAAGACGGGCACCGCGTCAGAAAGCATAGGAAAGAGCAACAGCAGCATCAAGAGAAGGGTGATGGACAGACTCTGCAAGAACAAAGACAGCCTGCGAAACAATCGTTCGCCCAGAATCGAGAGCAGCACGCCTTGCAGAGCCAGGATGAAGGCCGCCGAGAACAATCCGCTGGCCCCCACGGCCAGCAGGTGAGCGGCAAAGAAATGTGACAAGCTTCGCGGCTCCAGGGATATGGGAAGTATCAGGGTAGCGAAAAGATTCGCGTCGAACAGAAAACCTACCACAAGGAAGCTGATGGCCGCAGCGCGCGCCAGGAAGAGCTTGCGATCACGGACCGGCAAGGTGGTCAGAACAAAGATATCAAGCAAGTCGGGAAAAAATAGATCCCACTCAAATACTGTGACGATCCCCATTACGACAAAGGAATAAACAACAAAGAAGAAGTGATGATTAACCTGTAACCAATAAGGTACTGGGGGAAGAACGAGGGGGTGACTACTGTTCCCGATGAACGGGTGATAGACCGGCCACAAATACAACGCAACGACGAATGCGGGAAGCGCCGTGGCGAAGGCGATCAG
Organism: uncultured Acidobacteriaceae bacterium; assembly: GCA_963750415.1. Lineage (GTDB taxonomy): Bacteria > Acidobacteriota > Terriglobia > Terriglobales > Acidobacteriaceae > PALSA-350. The sequence goes on along the minus strand of CAVVQX010000007.1, from coordinate 222,853 downwards.
AACCATTCGTGCTTTGGCGTCGCCGTCGGGCGAGGCTGTTTCGTGGTTGAAGAAGCGCTCCAGAAAGTGACGAAGAAGCAGCGTAAACTGGCCCCGGTCAGGTGGCAGCGCCAGGCCCAGCGCTGCCTGGGCGTTTAATGACTGGGGCTCAGAGACCGTGAACAGACGCTGCATCAATTCAGGCATGGGCGAGTTGCATCACCGAGACGATCTCCTGAGCGATGCTCCTTGTGTCCTGCTGCTGCACTAATTGCGCGAACACGGTCTCCAGCGTGGGCAGGCTCATCAACGTCGTGAGCTCTTCGGGCGGAGCGTCGGCCAGAAGCTTTCCCCTGGCGATCACGATGACCCGGTTGCAGACCTGCTCGACCACTTCCAGCACGTGCGAGATGTAGAGAACGGCTTTGCCTTGCGCAGCGAGGAGCTCGAGCAGATCTTTGAAGAGCCGCGCGGAGACTACATCCAGGCCGGAGAGCGGTTCATCGAAGATCAATAGCCTGGGGTCGTGCAGGAGCGCGGCGGCGATCAGCACCCGCTGGCGCATCCCTTTGGAGTATGAAGAGATGGGCGAGTACTGCCACGACTCCAATTGCAATAGTTTGAGCAGCCCCCTCGCCTTGGCTTCGATCAGCTGCTCTCCGAGGCCACGGAGCCGGCCCACCAGCTGGAGGTATTCCAGCCCTGAGAGGTAGTTGTAAAGATAGGCCTCTTCCGGCACGTAGCCGAATGCGCTGCGAAAGGCAACCATGTCCTTGCGAACATCCTGGCCTTCGAACAGGACCCGCCCCTCGTTCGGCCGCAGCATTCCGGTAATTATTTTAACGGTGGTTGTCTTGCCTGCGCCGTTCGGACCCAAGAAGCCCACGATCTCGCCGGGAGCCACTTTGAAGCTGACACTCTCGATTGCGGGAATGCCCCGGAAATTTCTGCTAAGGTTTTGCAATTCAAGCATGATTGCGCCCCTCCCATGGCTACCGTATGTAGCATACTACTAATATTGCATACGGCGGCGGTGATTTGGCAAGTAGCCGTCGAGGACGGTTGTGGGGGGGCCGAAGAAAAACATCCTGAATGTCTGCGGGCTAGCCGCCGGACTATCTGTGGCTCATACCCCATCCCCACCGTTGAGATATAGGGTGGCCTAGATCAGGTCTCTGATCCGCCGAAGAAGGTCAACAGGGTGAATGGGTTTGGCGACGAGAGAAAAATCGTGCCCTTGTTGCCGAGCAGCCTCAAGCAGATCAATTGTCTCAGCCTGCCCGGAAAACAATAGAATCTTGCAATCGGGGCATTTCTCTTTGATCGAAACGGCAAGATCGACGCCGGATAATTCTGGCATGACGACGTCAGAAAGGAGCAAGTTCGGAGATCCTGTAGCAGCCTGTTTGAGCGCCTCAAGGGGATTAGTAAAGGAAGTAACGGCGAAGCCATTCCGCTGAAGAATAATGGCGAGTGTTTCTGAAATCCCCCGTTCGTCGTCCACAACAAAGATGTGAAAGATGCCTTCTTCTGACAACGAGTCACCCCTTCGGAAATCCTTTGCCTAACTTCAACGGAGTCAAATCAAATCAATCAATTCCATCTCTCAGAAGGGGGTGCATCTTCGGTGTGGAATATCTGGTTGGGCTGAACCTCTCGTTGGGCATAGAGAAACCGTGCTGGAAAGAAGACGGACACGCCCCCCTCGAAGTGCACCATAATGCCCGTAGATAGCCATTCTGAGAAAACGATAGGAGAATGATCGGGTTGATTCATTCGTCGAATTCCTCTGGTTGCTATGCCGTGAACGTAGTGTCGAGGTCCGCGTAATTGTCGAGGTAGTTCTTGGTAGTCTGGTAGCACTCGCAAGCCCGTTCTTCCAGGCCCTTGGCGTCAAGAATGCGAATGATTCCGCGGTTATAGTCAATAAGTCCCTCTTCCTTGAGAGCTCCGGCCGCTATCGAAACGGTGGGACGCGTACTTCCGAGCATGTCGGCGAGAAACTCCTGCGACAGTTTCAATGTCTCGGTGTGGGCACGATCGCTGCAAAGCAGCAACCATCGTGCAAGCCGCTGCTCCATGTTGTGCTTGGCATTGCAAGCTGAAGACTGGGCCGCTTGCACGAGCTGAGCCTGAACATAGCGCAGCATTAATGCTTGAAAAGCTTCGCCCCTCTGAAACTCTGTTCGGGCGGTCTCGACCCTACAAGAGAACCCGCGGCCTTCGATTTGTGTGTAGATTCGGTAGAGGCTGAGCTTTGTTCCCATGAGAGCGGGAACGCCAATCACGGATGCGTACCCAAACATGCCAACTTCCACCTGGGAGCCATCGTTGAAAGTAGCGGTCATCGAAGCCATGCCTTCCTCGACAAAGAAAAGATACTCAATGGGGCGGCCCGGAAACTCAATCTCGTGCATCACTTCAAATGTCACTGGCTTCAAAGCAAGGCGTTCGATGACGTCCTTGTCCAAATGATTCAATAGGGTGTTCGTAAACTTGCTCAAGTACGCGGATTCCCCCGGTTGATCTAAAATTTTTAGCCCGGACCATATCCTACGCCATAGATTTGGGAGTCACTGTTCGATATCGAACATTGGCTGACTCCGTCTGGGGGCTTGCTATGTAGCTGGTTTTCGTCCCCGGGGGTTTCTAACGCAGCATTTCGCGAGCAGTACGCGCGCGCGTAGGTGTGAGAAAACTCTCGCTACCACTCCAGGGCAGCAGCGTCAGGCATCGAATTTCTTCAGGCCGCGTATCGGCGAGCAAGTCTGAAACTCACTTGATCCGAGGCGCGGCGATCAGGACTTTGGTTGTTTGGGTTACTTAGCAACTTTCAGAGGAATCTGGAGCGTGCCGAGGCGTCCACTGGTCATGTCCCAGACGGCGAGATAGAGGTATTTCTGCCCCTTGTTAAGGTTGATCTGCTGGTCGACAGGAATGAGTGCCTTGGGATGGAGACGCAAGTTGTCTTCGTTTATGGCGAAGGTGAGCTTGTCTGCGAGGCGTGCTTCGGCAGATCCTGCGTCATTGAAGGCGTACACCGCAACTCCGATTTCAACCTCTGGTTTGCCGTGAACAGTCTTGTGCGTGAAGTCGGCTGCGGGCAGCGAGTAGTGGATGGAATAGGGAGTAGTTCCCTTTTCGGGAGCTTTCATGTTTGAGGTTGCCGCGGCACCTGTAGAAGACGCCGGTTCCTCAGGTGCCGGCGCAACGTGCACCTGAAAAATAATAGGGACGCTCCGCTGGTCTGGTTCGGTGAGGGTATCGCCGTTTGAGCGCAACAGGGTTCTCGGTTTCTGCTCCTTTTGCCGGGCGACGGTCGTGGCATCCGCAAAGTATCCGCGTCGATAGCTGAGGGTATAGCCACTAAACTCGGCAGACAGCTTCACCTTTACCGTATGCCACTTATTGTCGAAGCGAAAATCTTTCGGCGAGTAAGTGAGGGTGTAGAAGCTGCCCGCGTTGTCGAGCCAGTGAGCGGCGATTTTATCGAGTCCATTGTTGTTATAGAAAGCGGTGCCGCCCGTAGAGTCGGCTATGTCGCGCATGAGGCCCTGCTGTGCGGCGACTGCCCTGGCCGTGCGCCCGAAGACGGCCTGGAGACCACGGGCATCGACAGGATAGACGGCTATGCGGTTGGCTTCGAGTTCGTCATAGATGTCGCGTAGCAAGGCTGGGTCAGGGTAGATCATTGGCGGAATGAGTTGGTGGGGATCCAGTGGATTGGAGTGCAGAAAGAGCGAGGATCCCCCGGAAAACCAGAGAATGTTTTTCCGGCCAGGATATTGCGCCGTATCCAGGTCGTTCTCAATCGTTTGTAAGGTGACATAGCCGCTGTCGGCGTAGGCAGAACCGCCATCGGGCGGTGGGAAACGCGGGATGGCTTTGCGCACGGCCGCCGATAGCAGATTGCGATCGGTCGTGAAGCTCTGGAGCAAAAGATTGGATTCCCCGGACTGCCAATATATGGCAAGCGGTTGGCCAGCCGGCAGGTTCTTGATGAACTGGTTGAGCTCGTAGTAGAGGTACATCTGGTCGGGGAGCTCGAGATTAGTGATGTCGATGACGATGATGTTGAGCGCGGGAGGCAGGTGCTGCAGAAATTCGTTGCTGTATACCCCCGGAGAAGCAGAGGTTTGCTCCATCGGCGCGACTGGAGTTGTGGTGTGCTCTTCGAATGAGGCGAGCACCTGTGGCTTATTGTTGTCGAAGATCTGGAAGCCGGAGGCCTTAAGGCCGTGAACGGGATTGCCCTTGCGATCGGTGACCACGACGTCGGTGAGGACGATGCGGGTTCCGGCGTGTAAGGTGTATTCGGGCTCTTGTGGGGAGGGAGATTGCGCGTGGACGAGAGCGGAGACGGCGAACAGCGAAAGAGCAACGGAAAAGAATGATCGATGAAGCAAGTGTCTTCCTCGGTTGCTTGGCGGCATTCGAGCCAGTCTGCTGCTCTATATACGGACGATGGGCGGAGCAAGTTGCTGATGCGAATCGCTCGCTGATTTCTTCGACCAGCTTACCCGGGGTCTCACGCTCAAGTGCGCGTATAGAAAAGGGTTGACAGGGTTACGTGAAAATTCCTTCTTCCGTGGATTTCAAAGGACAGGGTACCCAGCCCTTCCGGGCTGGGCTGACGTTTAGCGGGCGGCCCTCCGGGCCTCGAGGCCAGCGTCGGTCGAACGCGTTTTTACCCGCAGTGTGTGAAGGGGCGTTTAGGCGAATCCAACATCATGTGGGTGAAAAAACTTCCGCTAACGTGCTGCACTTCTACCAAAGTTCCATGGCATCGCTTGTATTGTTGATTTCCGGACCCGGTGCACCCTTCGAAGCCCAGCGCACAATTACTAATAAATTAGTTGACATTTAAAATCACCCGCGGTAGCCTAATTACGGGACAACTATATGCCACCGAAAAAATCGCCCACGCTGACAGAAGCGGAACTCAGGCTAATGAAGATCCTCTGGGCGCGCGGAGAGTCAACGGTCAGCGACATCGCCGCGGCGCTACCGAAGAAGAACGCCCTGGCGTACAACTCCGTGCTCACCACCATAAGAATTTTGGAGCAAAAGGGGTATGTGCAGCATCGGAAGGAGGGTCGTGCCTTCTTCTATATACCCCTGGTAGCAGAGGCCGAGGCGGGCATCTCGGAGGTGCGCCTGGTGCTTAGCCGTTTCTTCGGTAACTCCAGGGAAAAGCTGATGTTATCTCTGCTTGGCGACAGCGATGTAACGCCCGAAGAGTTGCAGCGTCTAAGAGATGCCATCGAGCAGGCGGAGTGAAATAACCCCATGGAAGCGATTTTATTGCGGCATTTAATCTCGACCAGTCCGGCAGAGCTGCTGATTGCCAGCATCTGGCAGGGATTACTCTTGACCGCGATGGCTTGGGCCGCGCTCAAGCTGGCTCCCGGCCTGCGTGCCTCGACTCGCTTTACTCTGTGGCTGATCGTCTTCCTGGTGGTGGCTTTGCTGCCCTGCTTTGCCATGGGACGCAGTTTGTTCGGCGCTTATCCCTCCCCCGTCTCCCCCGCACCTCAAGCCTTTTCGCTGCACTTGAATGTTGCGTGGGCTTTTATCCTCGAGGCGGTTTGGGTGATCACTTCCCTGCTCTCGCTCGCGCGTCTGCTGGTGAGCGGGGGACAAATGAGAGGCTTGCTGCGAAACTCTACCCCGATTCCCTTCGAGGCACTCGGCGAGGAGGTCCAGTCCGCTGTAGCTCGGCATGGCAGGCGTTCGGTTGAGGTACGTTTATCGGATGCAGTCGATGCGCCGAGCGTTATCGGGTTCTTCCACCCTGCAGTGGTTGTCCCTTGCTCGTTATGGAGCGAGTTGGCGCCGGCCGATCTTAAGCAAATCATCCTGCACGAAATGGCCCACCTGGATCGTGGCGATGACTGGACCAATTTGCTGCAGAAACTGTTACGAGCACTTTTGCCGCTGAACCCAGCGCTCTTGTGGGCTGAACGTCATCTTTGCCGGGAACGGGAACAAGCCTGCGATGATGCCGTTCTGGATGCGGCCGGCAATGCACGCGCGTATGCGACCTGCCTGACCAAACTTGCCGAGAACAGGCTGGTACGGCGGGTGACTTCGCTGGCGCCCGGCCTCTGGCAGAGGCACTCAGAACTCGCGGGCAGGGTCGAGAACATCCTGCATCGCCGCCGCAGCCTTGGCCCGCTATTTTCTCGTGGGCTGGTAGCAGCCGGCCTGGTGGTTTCGCTCTCTGGGGTGCTCATGCTGCAGCGCTTCACCGGCATCGTTACTTTCGCCGCGAACGATACGGTTGCCGACGCGGCTTCTGTGCAGCTTGAGCCTGCTTATCACAACCAACACCAGGCCCGGTATCAGCAAGCGGTCTATCATCCTTTAGTAAATCAGCTACGTGAGCAAGCGAACGTTCTGGCCAAGCCTCACGCTCCGCGGCCGGTTCGCACTTCTCATCGCCTTCAATTCGTTCAGTTAACAGAAGACCAGGACGGCGGAGGCATTACCTTGATTCTCTTTACCGTGGAAGTCCCACAAAGGTCGCAAAGCTCGAGGGCCTCTCACGGCGTGTCTCGTCTAAGCATTCCCACACCCGACAACTGGATAGCTTTTCAGATTTAAGAAAACTTCACTTGAAAGAGGAAAACTCATGTCCGAACAAACTAATTTATTAAGAGCAAGAGCCAAGGCCTACGCTGCACCACTGTTGGCTTTTGCCCTCGTTCTCTCCATCGGAGCAGTCATCGTCGGCCACAGGCACGTCAATGCCGCAACCGCTGACAACACCATCACCCCGCTCAACAATGCAAGCATCGATCCCTTGTTGGCCCTCGACCAGGCGACTGAAGCCGTGGCTTCGCGGGTAACACCAGCTGTCGTCAACATTGCTGTCACCTCCCACGGGCCGGAGCAGCCGGCAGAAGCGCAGGGAGACGATCAGGGCCAGGAGGATAATCCTTTCGCCCAGTTCTTTGGCCCGGGATTCGGCCAGCAGTTCGGCCGCGGAATGCCTGGTATGGGGCGAGGCCAAAGGCAGATTGAGCACGGCATTGGCAGTGGTGTGATCATCTCGCCGGACGGCTACATCGTAACCAACAATCACGTGGTCGATGGGGCGATGGAAGTGCGGGTTACGCTGCATGACCGCAGGACGTTCCCGGCCAAGGTAATCGGAACCGACAAACTTACAGATCTGGCGGTAGTCAAGATCAACGCCAAAGACCTGCCCACGATCGCCTGGGGCGACTCCACCAAGCTGGTCCCTGGACAATCCGTGCTGGCCATCGGCAACCCCTTCGGACAGTTTCAGTTTTCAGTCACCCGGGGAATCGTGAGCGCCACCGATCGTTCCAACCCTTACTCTGACGATCCGCGCAAGCCGGGCGATTTCATTCAGACCGACGCAGCCATCAACCCGGGCAACTCCGGTGGCCCGCTGGTGAATGCGCATGGTGAACTGGTCGGCATCAACACGTTTCTTATCTCCAACACCGGCGCCTTCTCCGGAGCGGGTTTTGCTATTCCGACCCTAACGGTGCACCCGGTCGTCGAGTCGCTCATCAAGAATGGCGTGGTTCATCATGGATACCTGGGAGTTGGTCTGAACGATGTAACTCCTGACAACGCGAAGTTCTTCAACCTCACTGGAAATAGCGGTGCACTGATTGCTTCGGTAACCCCTGACTCTCCCGCGAGCCGCGCCGGCTTGAAGGAAGGTGACGTGGTTACGGCGGTGAACGGGCGGCCGGTAGAAACAGGAAGCGATCTGCAGGTGATCGTGAGCGAAGATGCGCCGGGATCGAAGATCCAACTGGACGTCATGCGCAATGGCCACCCGGAGAAGGTTGACCTGACCGTTGGCGAATACCACAAGAACCAGGAAGTTGCGGCATCTGCCAAAGACGAGTCTGGTCACGCCAGGCTGGGCATCGCGATTTCTGATCTCACTCCGGATGTGCGCCAGCAGTTGCACCTGGACTCCGATTTGCAAGGAGTCGCAGTGGCACAGGTACAGCCGGGCAGCCCTGCGGAAGATGCCGGGTTGACGGGAGGCGATGTGATCCTCGAGGTCAATCGCAAACCGGTGACGTCGGCAGAGCAGTTCCGCAACGAGGTCAAGTCGCTGCCAGCGGGTAAGGACATGCTGCTCCGGGTATGGGCAAACGGTGGGACCACCTTCCGCGTCGTTCACCCCGAGAGTGACTCTGGCTCCAACGGCTAAGACACCCCGCAGAAACCTTGAGGGAGCAGTAAGCCGCTCCCTCAGGGGTCCGTGGCGGAAATGAACAAGACCGCAGATCTCTTCACTGCGCTACCTTGGGTTTCTTGAGGGGCCTGGTGGCGATGGCGCGCTTCATCCAACTGTCCTTCTGGAAAGGCGCACACGCAACCAGGCCCAGTTCGACGCGACAGGAAATCCTTGGGCGCAGTGGAGAGGATCTGCGGTTTTGTCTTTCCTCTTTTCGAAAAGCCAGCCTGGATTTTTCACAGCGCGGTCTGGGACAAACCCGGGTGCCCCATATCTGCCCGGTTTTGGCAGATGTGGGATTCCACCAACCTCAACCCCTGACTGTGCAGGTGTAGATGGCCATGGACAAGATCTGTTGCTGGTAGCGAGTGATCGGTGGACAGCCGTGGAATCCCACATCTGCCAAAACCGGGCAGATATGGGGCACCCGTCACTCGTTACGCATTGAGATCTCACTACTGGCAGCGATTCGTTTAATGCGGGCTAGATCTGGGCTAGATCTGCGAGCAGCTCAACGGGCTCAAATACAGATTGGAAATATTACTGACAATCTCTGCGTCTGTATTCCCGGGCCGATGCGAGAGTTCCTTCCAGGTTGGGTCGGATGCAAACACCGCCCACTTCTTGTTCAGGTCGGCCACATCTTCAAACGTCAACATGTAAGTCAGGCTCGGCATGCGGTGGCCGACCAGGGTGTCTCCGAAAAACACTGGAGCTAGTCCCGTCCGGGTAAAGATTCCGATCTCCGCCTGGTTGAACATTTGTACCTTGCGGAGATGCGCCGCGTGGCCCGTGCTTTCGTAGGTCCGGAGCTGAAAGATTCGCTTTTCATTTTTGGGCACAACCAGTTTTGGCCAACCAGCGAAGGCAGACAGCAGCGAACTCTCCACCCGCTCAAACGCGGGTGTGGCGGCCGGAGCTCCCCAGAACGCCGCGCCTGCTTTGAGGAATTCGACGTCCTCGGCCAGGCGCGTGTCCAACGTAGCCAAAGTCTCCACTGACGTTGCCGGAATCAACAGATAGTAGGATGGCGTCTCCGGACCAATGTCCAGCTTGAACGCACCCACCGGCTTGATCGACATCCGGTTAAGCGCTGGAATCAGAGCATGCTCGAAATAGGTTTGAGTCAAGGCCAGCTGGGTCCCATTGCGGAGAGCATACTTGCGCAGCTGGTAGAACTCCTGTGAAGCCTGGGCCATCGCTCTTCCCTCCCCGCCGCTCAAAGCGGCCCCTGCCATGGCTATGGCCGAAGTAACAAAATCTCGCCTCTCCACAACTTCCTCCTAGGTGACATCCATTGTAACCAGCGCTACGGTAAAGCCATCGTACCCCTTACTGCCCACGGTTTGGATGGTGGTGGCGGTCACGCGCGGCTCGGTGGCCAGCATGGCGTGCAAGCGCCGCGCTCCCTGCACGCTCGCGTCTTCGCTCTTTGCATTGATCAAAGCACCGTCGCGGATCACATTGTCCACGATGATTAACGTGCCCCGGCGTGAGAGCTTCAGCGACCACTCCAGATAATGCGGAATACTAGGCTTGTCCGCGTCGATGAAAATCAGGTCGAAGGGACCGGCGCCTTCCGCCGCGAGTGCCTGGATACCGGCGCGCGCATCGCCCAGACGTACGTCTACGACCGGAGCGAATCCGGCGTGGGCAATGTTGCTGCGCGCCACATCCGCGTGTTTGGGGTTGGCTTCGAGGGTGATCAGGCAGCCGCCGGATCCCAGAGCCCGCGCGAGCCAGATGCTGCTGTATCCGCCCAGCGTACCGATCTCCAGAATGCGCGATGCGTTCGCCAGCTTGGCCAACAGCATGAGCAGCTTCCCCTGGCTGGGGGAAACGCTGATCGAGGGCAGCCCGGCTGCTTCGCTGGCTGCCAGAGCCGCATCGAGCGCCGGGTCTGGGGGTTGGAGCAGGTCTATGGTGTACTGGTCGACTGCGGTCCATAATTGCTTGTCCATCGGAATGCTCCTAAACTATGTCGGATAATTGCTATAGCCGCTCAGACTCCACGATGTGGACGCCGGCGGGGGCAGAGATGGCCGCCTCCAGCAAAGCTTTGGCAATCTTGTCGGCGGGAACCACCCGGTAATGACGGGGCAGAATGGGCCGCAGCGTATGGAACATGCGGATGGTGCGCGCCTCCCAGGCACGATTGGGTTTGCGCGGACCCAGGATGCCGGATGGGCGCACCAGGGTAAGCGAGGGGAAACCGCCTGCGATCAGTCTCTGCTCCACCTCACCTTTAACGCGCATATAAAATGCCCGCGCTTTCGGATTGGCGCCGATTGAGGAATTAAAGGCAAAGCTTTGCGCGCCGTGCTCGCGCAGTAATCTCGCCACGGTCAACGGGTAGTCGACATCGACCTTGCGGAAGGCTGGATGCGAACCCGCCTGGCGCATGGTAGTGCCCAGGGTACAAATACCTCCATCTACATTCCACCAGGGCGCATCGTCGGGCAAGGCATCGAAATCCACCAGGGGATTTTCCAGGCGAGGCTGCGGCGGCAGCGGATTACGGGTAACTGCTACTACCTTGGCAACCCTGCTGTCCGCAAGCGCCTGGCGCAGGACTGATTGGCCGACCAGACCGGTTGCGCCAACGAGTAACAGATCTTTCATGCTCTTGCTCCTTTGCAGCAATAATAGCCTTACACCATGGAGAATTTCCGCCTGCGGGTCTTTCGCGCTGTCGCTCATCATCTCAACTTTCGCATCGCGGCGGAGGAGTTGCTGCTGACCCAATCCGCGGTGACGCAGCAGATCAAAGCGCTGGAGTCGGAGTTGGATGTACCGCTCTTTGATCGGGCCGGCGGCCGGGTTTCCCTTTCGCCCGCCGGTACAGTGCTGCTGCCTTTTGCCGAGAGGCTGGCCGCGCTCTCCGAGGAAGCCCGGGAAGCGGTCGCAGCAACCACCGGGGGAAGCGCAGGACGGCTGGCACTGGGCGCTTCCCAGACCATTGGGCAATATTTGCTACCCCGGCTGATCGCGGGGTTCTTGCAGGAGAATCCCAAAGTAGAAATCAGCGTGCTGGGTGGCAACACCCAGACCATCCTCGAAGCGCTGGTCGAACACCGGGTGCAACTTTGCCTGATCGAAGGGCCGGCCATGCGCAAAGACGTACAGGTAGAACCTTTCATGCAGGATCATATGGTCTGCGTGGTGCCCGCAGGGCATGAATGGGCCGACGAGGAGATAGATGTAAAAGAGTTGCAGCAGACGAAGCTGGTGACGCGGGAGCTGGGCTCGGGTTCGCGGAGGATCGTTGAACAGGCTCTCGAAAACGCCGGCCTGGAACTAAAGAAGCTGCATCTGGTAATGACATTCGATTCCACCGAAGGCCTTCTTAGTGCCGTGGAAGCCGGACTAGGGATTGCCTTCGTATCCCGTTGGGCGGTGCGCAACCAGGTAGCGTTAGGAACCCTGAAGCTGGCCAGGGTGCGAGGATTGAACCTGGCTCGAATGTTTTCGCTGGCTACGGTGGCCGGTCCCGAGCCTACGGGAATTGCCGGCGCCTTCCATCGTTTTGTGTTGGAGCGGGCGGAGCAGTTGGCTCCGCGCGCGACCGGAAGAAAGCCCGCGGCGAGAGGCTAGAGAAACAGCAGGTCCCTCCACGGCACGCCGGGACAGGTCCACTACGCTGCGCTCCGGTCGGAGGCTGTGACTTTTTTAATTCCCCTTGTAGTCTGTGGCCGGAAAGCTCCGAAGAGCACCTGCCAACAAGCATCGCCGGGGTCCTTCGACTCCGCGCCATAAAACCTCTGTTATGCATAGATCTGTGAGGCGCTTCGCTCCCACGGCACGCCGGGGCAGGCAGGATGACGCCTTTCTGGAGGGGACTAAACAACATCTGGTCGGGTGCAAAAAACAAGAAAAGATCGAAAAAGTCACAGGCTCTCAGGATGAACAAACGAAGAGTGTGGTGCCGCACCTCCGGCGCTCGACCGGCCTTGCGTTGTATACCCAGCCCTTCCGGGCTGGGCTGACGTTTGGCGGACGGCCCTCTGGGCCTGGATTGCAAACACCGCTTTCCCATGTTCATTCCATCCTTGACTTGCCACAGGCAAGTCAGCCACTCAGGATGACAATTTCAATTGGAGGAACTTTTTTCCGTATTCCCGCACAATTGTCATCCCCGCCTGCCCCGGCTCGCCGTGGGACCGGAGCGCAGCGTAGTGGACCTGTCCCGGCGTGCCGTGGAGGGACCTGCTGTTTCTCTAGCCTCACCCTTAGATAGATATGTAATTGAAATAGATCGCAGCCAGCGAGATGCCGGCCACGATCACCCACAGGGTGACACCCTGGATAAAAGGCCGTACCCCGACCTGTCGCAGCGTGTTTTTTGAAAGGCTGGTCCCGATCAGAAACAGGGTCGCGGTTAGACCGGCCTTGCCGAGATGATTCAACGTGCCATATTGAGCAGCGAAGCGGGGGAAATAGGTGGCGGCCGCAGCCGCAAGACAGAACAAGAAGATGAACCAGGGAACCTTGACCTTGGCCTGCTTGTAGGAATGTCCCGACTTCGCCATGTATGCCGCGGCAAGCAGCGACACGGGAACGATCCAAAGGGCGCGTGCCAGTTTCACCGTGGTCCCCACGGCGAGGGCCTGGTTTCCGTACTTTGCGGCAGCTCCCACCACAGAACTGGTGTCGTGAATGGACAGCGCAGACCAAAGACCGAACTGATTCTGGCTCAAGTGCAGGAGGTGGCCAATCGCGGGGAAAATGAGCAACGCTACGGAGTTGAGCAGGAACACCGTTCCCATGGAGACACTGATTTCTTCCTCGTCCGCTCCGGTGATCGGAGAAATGGCGGCGATCGCGCTTCCGCCACAGATCGCGGTGCCCGCGGCAATCAGGAAGGAGGCTTTTCCTGCAACCTTGAGGAGACCTCCAAACAAAAGGCCCAGCAGCATGGCACCGGTAATGCTGATCGCGGTGTAAAAGAACCCGGAGCGGCCCGCATGCACCACCTGCTTCAGGTTCATGCCGAACCCCAGGGCAACGACCGAAGCCTGTAGCAGCAACTTGGCCAGCGAATGACTTTCCAGCCGGAACGGATGCTCCATCGTGAAGCCAAACGCAATGCCACCAGCCAAGGCAACGGCCGGGGAGACAACGCCACTGGCGGCAAGCAAAAGGCACACGAAAAAGATGGTCCGGCTGTTCATAGACCTACTTTCCGGTATCGCGCCTGTCCGGGTCCAAACAGAAATAGTGATGAGCCATAAGCGTAGTACGATGTTCGCTTATTATTCGCCTATACTGGAGGGGTGACACGCGCGATCAAGCCGGCCAGCTCGAGCGCCCTGCGCTTTGAGCTCAGCCATCGCAACCGGGTGAGGGCTAGCCGGTGTACGGCGGAGATGAGCTATGGGCCCGTGCCCAGCATCATCTATGCGGAGAATGAAGCCGGTGAACACGGGAATTTTCTCACTGCCTCCTATAAGCGAATCCTGCACCAGCCCGGCTGGAAGGCGCGTCTGGCCAAGGTGTATACCGGCTCGCGATTCATTCCCAGAAAAGCAGATCGCCGGCGAGGCGAGCTCGAATGCGCGAACAGCTCCGACGCGCTGCTGATGAATATCTTCTGTTATCCAGGGATCCTGCGCCGCGCGGCTCTCTGTTCCCTGCTCGGCATCGAGGCAGGCCTTCAGCCGGCCTTCGGGTTCAGGCCGCGGATCCCGCTGAAGAACGGCGCCCAGGATCGAAGCGAGGTCGACCTGAAACTCGGCCATCTGTTGATCGAAGCCAAGTTGACGGAAGGCGATTTCCAAACCGCACGGTGCGATCTGATCCATCGCTATCGCGACTTCGATGCCGTGTTCGATGTGGGTCGACTCCCGATGCGGAAAGAAAAATACTGCTCCAGCCAATTGATCCGCGGAGCACTGGCTGCGCACGCCCACGGAGCCTCGTTTGCCGTGCTATGTGATGAGCGCCGTCAGGACCTGATGGACGATTGCTTCGAAGTTATATCCGCGGTCCTGAACGCCGAATTGCGCTGCCGGATGAGCGTGTTGACGTGGCATGAACTCGCTTTGGCGATGCCGCCAAAAGTACGAACTTTTCTGGTGGAGAAGTACGGAATCGGCGAGAACGACACCGGTGGGAGTGGAGATCAGTAGGGGCATTGAGCGCATTTTTTCCAGACTGTTCATGGACCCTAGCGTGGCGTCCACTGTGGATGGCTGGTGAACAAACCTCCGAGAAAGCCCAACTGGTAAACGAGAAAGAATCCGAAGCAAACGCTGACCACCCCGGACGCAACACTGAAAGCGCGGCTGACGTTGGTGAAGCGGCTTCCTGCATAGGCCAGAGGCACCGCCATCACCGCGGTCATACACATCATGCCCACCATGGTGCCTGCCCCAAAGATCAACAGGTAGAGCGTCGCCCACAACGGACTATGAATCGTCGATAGAACCAACAGCGCAACCGCCGCCGATCCCGCCAGGCCGTGCACAATCCCGATGACCAGCGGCCGCACACATTGATAAATGCCGAAGCGGCCGACGGAGCGGTCAAGCAGCGTCTCGGCTCTGCTGAGTGTTGGGGCTGTCGCCGGTCTGTGATTTCGAGTGAGGTACGAAGTCACGCGCTGCATCACTCCGGTGAGGTTCAACACACCGAGCAGGATCAGCATCAGGGCGACGCTGAATTCCATCGAGAGGCCAAGGCGAGGCGGAATCACCACTCCGAACAGAATGATCATGCTTCCCACGGCGAAGATGGTCAGCGTGTGGCCGAGTCCCCAGATGGTACCGATCAGCCCCGCCTGGCGGATGCTCCGCTGTTTGCTGACGATGGTGGAAACCGCTACCACGTGGTCGGGATCGGTAGAGTGGCGCATTCCCAATAGCAACCCCAGACCGGCGACGAAGAGAAACGGGCCGAGTTTCTCTTTGCTCAGGTTATGGAAGTCGATGCCGGTGGTAAGGAAAGCCCGCACCGCAATGCCCGCGCCAAGTATGGTCATGAATGCCGCAGAGGCTACCGGCAACCAGCGCGTGGTCAGAGGACCATTCGCGCGCATCCCGGCGATAAAGCGGCGCCCATAGACCATGAGCATGCCGAAGCCAATCAGAACAGCGGCCAGTCCGAGACTGAACGCGATGATGAGGAAAAATCCAAGGCCGATGCGGTGCAACGCGAACGCGCTGAGCAGCACCACCAACGCCGCAGGGCATGGGATGATGCCGCCAGTGATGCCCAGGGCGAAGAGCTGATAGAGCGAAACGGGTTTTGCGGGCCCGATTGGCTCTGGCGATTGGACGCCTTGTTTGCGGGAAGAAAACCAGTGGCCATGGAGCTGACCCGAGGTGTGGGAGTGGTCGAGATCAAGACCGCTCCAGCGTCGGAGAAACATGTATCCGCCGAGCCCCGCGATGGTCAAGCCGGAGAATACGCCCAGCCACGGGTAGAGCTGCTCGGGCACGATGTAGCGCGACGCATAAAGGGTGATGGCGCCAAGAGCGAATACTCCCGCGGTATGCGAGGCGGTGACGATGAGACCAAGCAGCAAGGCATGCCGCGCGGTGCCCCGCGAGCCCACCAGGTAGGCCGCTACGATTGTCTTGCCGTGGCCAGGTTCAAGGGCGTGCAGAGCACCCAGCCCGAAGGCAATGAAGGCGGCAGTGATCAGGAACCACAGACTTAGGCTGCGGGCGGTGATCAGCTCAGTGAACGCGCTGCGCGGGGTTGTTTGCTGATTAGCTTGCAGGCGCAGCGGCGCAGCCGTAGTTGGCAGAGAGGGAGCGGCTGCGCTGTGCGTCGTCATCAGATCGGCGGGGACGCGGTTCTTTATGGGAGAGGAAGCCGGTTTAGCTCGAGCGAAAACAACAGGTCCCGCCACGGCGCGCCGGGAGGGACCTACTTTAGCTTTGCTCGAGCTCTCAGGCGGACTTTCCATCGCAATCGGATAACGGAACTGAATCGCTGCGGACAGCTCCTGTGGCGGGCTGTTGAGCAGGTCGGTGGGATAGTTGGTCAGCTCCGCACTCCGATCTGTTTGCGGCACGGAACTGCTGATGAAATTCGCCCCTGGCCGGGCGATGGCAATAATCTCTTTCCATCCGGCATGACCGGGGAAATTATTGTCTGAATACTGCAAGTTGGCCGAACTGTGATCGGAAGGATAAGGCGCCTGGTAAACAAAGCCCATCTTCATGGTTGGAAGCCCACCTGCGCCGGGAGGAAAAATTACCTGGCTGGATACGAGATGCAAGGGCAAGTGCGTGCCCCCCACCACCAGGCTAAGACCGCGTCCCAATTCCGCGCCGCGCGATTCAACAAAGTGCGTAACCGCCGGGTCTGCTACAGTGGCGGTGACATTCCCCTGCTGCAGCTCCTGGTAGGTTGGGATCTCCGCCAAATCGATGATGTAGGTGACCCTGACGCCGTTCTTCTCGAAGGAGATCTTCGAATAATGATTGACGCTGAAGTTGCCCATAGGATGGGCAAAGCACCGCGGCCCCAGCAACAAGACCAGGGCGAGGAAGGGGAAAAGGAGTCGCTTAGGGAACATGATTCTGTCCTTGGCTTGCCGTCAGCGCAGCCGGGTTTTCGAGCACCTTCAATTGCTGCCTGGCGGCTCCCGAGTAGATCACGTGAAAGTGGGGATTGATGCCCAGCGCAGTTTGCAGCCTTTCTTTGGCCAGGCTCGCCTGCCCCAATCGGCTTGCGATCATCCCGGCATGAAAAAACAAAAGAGCATCCCGCGTACCAGGGCGCAACGCATGGTCCATCGCATCGCTCGCTTCCTGGTATTGGCCATTCTTGTATAAAGCCCAGGCCAGCGCGTCCCAGGTGTAAATATCGTGGCGCACTTCAAATTCCTTGTGCGCCAGCGCGAGCGCCTCATCCAGCTTCATGTCGTGATCCGCATAAAACAGCGCCAGATCGCGATTGTGCAATACCTGGTTTATGTGGCCGAGCAGTCCGATGTATTCCACCAGCTGGTATTGCTTCCTGGCCTCCGCGGGGTTGCCGGCTTTGGTATACATATCTCCCAGTTCGGCCACGTAGATGGGCATGGGCACGACAGCGATCGCACCCTGGTAAAGTTTGATGGCTTCGGCGTAGCGGCCCTGCGTTCCGCGCAGCTTTCCCAGACCGGCCAGGGCACGGTAGTCGCCGGGATGGATATTGAGCGCGGTCAGGTAAGCCTGGTTGGCGGCGCCCACATCACCCGCCTGAAACTCGTATTCGCCCAGCTCGTAGTAGAGCCAGGCAAGATTCTCCGCGGGTAACCGTGCTTCGGTCCCGGCCGCCACCGCGCTTTGCATCAGGCGGATCGCTCCGTTCGTATCACCCGCGATGAATTTGAGATACGAGGTGCGGCTGTCGCGCACATAGACGCTGCGAGGCTGCGCAGCGGACTCGCCGGAAACGTCGAGCCGTGAATAAGCGATCGCAGCTCGTTCGTATTCGCCCATATCCGCATTGGCATCACCCACAATGGCAAACGAGGAGAGGTCTCCGGAGCCCAGGGCCAGCGCCTTCTGGGCATAGACAATGGCGTCGCTGAAGCGATGCTCGCCCATGCACACTTCCGCCATGGTGGAGTAGGCGGCGTCGGCGGAGAAATCCGCACTGTTCAGATCGAGCGATTTATTGAGGGCTTGCTCCGCCAGCTGAAAGTCTTCCACATCGCCCGTCTCTCGGGCCCGTTGGAAAAAGGCTGCCCCGAGAGCGGAGTAAGCAGCCGGATCCTTAGGATTGCCCTGCACACGGCTCTGCAAAGTTTTGATGATGCGCTCAGTGCCGGTGGCGTGTGGGATCAGCAACGCGGCCGGCACCGGAGAGAACACCGCCGGCGAAAACGTCGCAGCGGCTGTCGCCGGTTCCAGGCGCCCCTGGTGTTCGATCTTTGGCGAAGGTGCGGGCACGGGGTCAACAGCCGCTACGGCTGCCGGGTGACCGGAGCCTAACAGTGCACGGTTCTTGCGTGTTTCCGGATAACCCAGGAAAAGTTCGTCGGCACGCTGCAGCATCTGGCTGGCCGAATCCAGCTTCCCCTCGCCGATCTCGATCGCCGCGATCTGGTTAGCCATTGAGGCCAACTCGCCATTCTCGCCGGGTGAGGTTTCCGCATAGGCGCGATCGAGTACCTCGAGTGCCCCTTCTGCATCGCCGTAGTGCTCGCGCAGCTCGGCGACGATGAGCAAACCGGGAACATTAAAGGGTTGCAGGTTCATCATCCATTGTGCGGAAGCCTCCGCATCCTGGTACTTGCCGAGACCGATGTATGCGCGTGCCAGGTATCCATGGACGGTCGCATCGTCGGGGTTGTGCAGATTCAGATCCTTGGCCTCGTCCCAGGCTGGGGCAAATTCATGCTGCTCGAGCAGCAGGGCCACGTGTGCTTTCCGTAACTGAAAATCTTGCGGGGCGAGACCGAGGCCGGTGGCAATGGCTTCTGCTGCCTGGCGATCGTAGTCTGGCGACGCGGTCTCGTGCGCCCGGCTGATGAAAGCTAAGGCAAGATTGTTGTAGGCGTCGGGCTTCTTCGGGTCGGAAGCGATCTGTTGCCTTGCGGCTGCGATTCGTTGCTCAGCGGGCGTAGCTGGCTGGGCTTGTGCGTTGCCCAGCAGTACTCCACCGGCGATAAGAATAATTGCAGAAGTGAGCTTCATCACGCGCCTTTACTGAAGAGCGAAGGTCTCCGGGCACCCCTCAGAGTGGGCGCCCGAAAACCTTCGGCAGGTTTTGCAGAGTTACATGACAGGGCAGGTCGTACTGCCGCCCTGGTTTGCCGGTGGAGCGTCGGATTGATTGCTACTTGCAACCGTCGGCTGATCACCGCAACCCGTTTCACTGGGGTCGATGTGACGGCTATCGCGGCCGCTGTACGCGAAGTGCACATACGGGAAGGTCTCCTGTGTGGGCACATCGGGCGCAGCGACGCCATCGCCGATCAGGTTATTGGGAGCGACGTTGAACTTGGGGTTCAATACGCCCGCAACCGCGCGAGCAGCAATGTCCACCACGTCGTCGGTCAAGCGGCGTCCGTTGGGGAAACCTGCGCCGTCGCCGGCGAGCAGACCCAGCCGGCTGCGGTTAGCTTCCGGAGTAGGCTTGACACCGGTGTTAAGCCGCAACAGATCAGCGACCGGCCCAGCCGGAGTGCCTTTTGCGGCAATCGGCGGGGCATAGGTCACGAGCGGAAGCAGATCCGTCCTCGGCGGAGGCGGAATGTTGATTCCGTAGGCTGCGTTGAGGACGCGCGCCAGTGTCGGATCCAAATCGAAGCTGGCGAAGTTTGCATCGTTCACCGGCTGCGACATGCTCCAGGTGTCCTTGTAGCCGGTGCCGATGATCAATTCGTTGATAAGCGGATTGCCGACACGTTGAATCTGGGTGAAGTTGCCGAAGTTTTCCGGTGGAGTTGGTGAATGGCGGATGGTGAATTGCGCCCGGGAGGTTGTCGCCCAGGCTCCAATCGTCGCTCTCGGATCAGTGGCCGGGTGCTCGTTTCCATCGATGGTCAGATAGTTGATCGGCACCTCGATGGCAATCGTGTTCACATTGAAGCCCGAGACCGCATTGGGCGCGAGGTTCAGGTAGTTGTCCTTATCCTGCGCCGCCGTCAATACTCCGCCTCCGGCACCGGTGCGGAAATTGAAGGTGTCAAAGGCCGCTCCCAAATCGATAAAGAAAGGATCAGCGACCGTGCCCGCAAAGACGCGGATATCCCCGCGGTCGCCGGCAACGGTATAAATGCCCTGCTTCGCCAATGCCTCGTAGTCGGGCATGGTCCGGGGACCAACATTGGTGGGAACCGCAAACAGAGTCGAGCCGCTCACTGGAGTCAGAGGCACCCTCTGGGAACCGCGGTACATGGTCACGGTGTAGGTCTGGCGCAGGCTCAGCCCGGCCGCCCCTGGTCCATCGAGCGAGGTGATCGCCGGAGGAACAATAGGAGTGCCTGGAGCTACGGGTGCAGGCGAGTTCTTTGGAGCATTGATTCCTGCGCCGGCACCGGCAAAGCCGGTAAAGAGCTGCGGAGCCCTGATTTGGGTCTGGAACTGGATGTTGAACGTCAGGTGGGCAAGTGCATCGTGGCTGTTATCGATCTTGATCTGGTAAAGAACGTTGGGATCGAAAGGAAAATAATTGGGCCCGTTACTGGGTTCGAGGAAAGGATCTACATTCATGATGAACGTGACCCGATCGGGGTGGTCGTAGCTGACAAACGCGTAGAAGTCCGTAATGTCTGCTGCGTGGTCGAGAGCGGTGATTGGTGCTTCGCGGTGACTTGATGCGAATACTCCGGGTGGGGTAATCAGCAACAGGCTCATCGCAAGTCCCACTAAGGACTGGCGTCTTGGCATGTGTGTCTCCCTGTATTAACTTGTCTCCGAATGGCACAGGACTCGCCCAGGCGGTTGGAGAATCGTAGGACGAACTGCACCATCGGTACTGAAGTTACGCACCGCGGATCAAACTGGATGGACCCGTAATGATGAATCTTTGCCAAGTCCTCGATTGTTGTTCGCAGACCTTCATAAAACTCAATGAATTGTTTATGCCGTGGTGAGGACTACTGGCCATGCGCCTCCCGTTACAATCGAGGAATTGCGCGCACAAAGGAGAATATGAGCTCAGCAATGCACCACTTCATCACCGCGGAGGGAGATGGGGCACTCACTTCGAGCGCCCTCCCTAACGCCGGCGCCAGTGTGACCTTCGGGCCCGGCAATCCGTTTTATGTGCCTAGCACGTTACCATTCCAGGCGCCCCCGTTCGACAAGATCCGCGACAGTGATTACCAACCGGCGATTGAAGCAGGCATGGCGCAACAGTTATCGGAAATACAGGCGATTGCGGAAAACCCGGATCAGCCTACGTTCGCGAACACGCTGGCGGCGATCGAGAAAAGCGGGCGCCTGCTGGACCGCGTGATGTCGGTGTTCGACGCGGTGACCAGCGCCAACACCAATCCAGACCTGCAAACCGTGCAGCAGATCGAAGCTCCGAAACTCGCCGCACACCACGACGCGATTTATCTCGATAGCCGGCTTTACCACCGCGTCGAAGAGATCTATAAACGCCGCGACGCGCTCGAGCTGGATGCCGAATCACTGCGCCTGGTCGAGTTCTACCATCGCGAGTTCGTGCACGCCGGGGCTAACCTCTCTGAAGCCGACAAAACCGAACTCAGAAAGATCAATGAAGAAATATCGACCCTGCAGAATGGTTTCAAGATCAAACTCCTGGCCGCCAACCAGGAGCCTGCCTTTGCGACTACGGACAAAGCCAGGTTGGCGGGGTTGAGCGAAGCCCAACTCGCTTCGGCTGCGGAGGCGGCCAAGGCGAGAAAGCAGGAAGGCTGGGTTTTGACCCTGCAGAACACAACCCAGCAGCCCTACCTGGCCGACCTGAGCGACGGCGCGACGCGCCAGGCACTCTTTGAAGCCTCATGGAACCGCGCCGAACGCGGGGGGCCGAACGACACCCGCGAAATCATTCTGCGTTTGGCCCAGCTTCGCACCCGGAAGGCGAAACTGATGGGTTACCCGAATTTCGCTGCCTGGAAGCTGGAAGATCAGATGGCCAAGATACCGGAAGCCGCCAAGCGCTTCATGGATGACCTGGTTCCACCGGCCACGGCAAATGCTGCCGGAGAAGCCGAAGATATTCGTCGCCTGATGGAAGCGGAAAATGGCGGCAATCAATTGCAGCCCTGGGACTGGTCCTACTATTCCAAGCTGGTGCGCAAGGCAAAGTTTGATTTCGATGAGGCCGAGGTAAAGCCCTACTTTGAAATCAACAAGGTATTGGAGAATGGAGTCTTCTACGCCGCAAACCAGCTCTTTGGCCTCACATTCAAGGAGCGCAAAGACATTCCCGTTTATCACCCGGACGTGCGCGTCTTCGAGGTGATCGATACGGATGGCAAACCGCTGGCCCTGTTTTACTGCGACTACTTCAAACGCGACAACAAAAATGGCGGAGCCTGGATGACCAATCTGGTCGGTCAGTCCAGGCTGTTAGGCACCCTTCCTGTGGTCTGCAACGTGGGCAATTCCCCCAAACCTGCTGCAGGCCAGCCGGCGCTCATCAGTTTTACGGATGTCACCACCATGTTTCATGAGTTCGGTCACGCGCTCCACGGTATATTTGCGGACTGCGCCTACCCGAGCCTTTCCGGCACCTCGGTGGCTCGCGACTTCGTTGAGTTCCCTTCCCAGTTTTATGAACACTGGGCTACCTACTCTGCGGTCTTCAACCACTATGCGAAGCACTATGAGACGGACGCACCCATGCCGCCAGGTCTGGCGGAGAAACTTTCCCAGGCAAAAACCTTCAACCAGGGCTACGCGCTCACCGAAGTCCTGGCCGCGGCGGAACTTGATATGCAGTGGCACACACTGAGCACCGGCACGCAGATCGAAAGCCCGGATGGATTTGAAAAAGAGGCATTGAAGCGTACAAATCTTTCCATTGCCTATGTGCCGCCGCGATACCGTTCCAGTTTCTTCGCCCACATTTTCGCCGGTGGTTACGCGGCAGGCTATTACGCCTATCTATGGGCGGAGATGCTCGACCAGGACGGCTACCAGTGGTTCCTGGACAACGGAGGCCTGACGCGAGCCAACGGAGATCGCCTTCGCCACATGGTGCTTTCGCGCGGCAACACCGAAGACCCTGCAGCGATGTACGAGGCCTGGCTGGGCAGGGAGCCCAGCATCAAGCCGATGTTAAAGGAGCGTGGGTTGAAAGTTGGCGATGTGGTCAGTGAAGCTTCGCCTCATGCCCACTAAAAGGAAAACCGCTACGCTCGGAGGCTGTGACTTTTTTAATTCCCCCTGTGGTCTGTGGCCGGAAAGCTCCGAAGAGCACCTGCCAACGAGCATCGCCGGGGTCCTTCGACTCCGCGCCATAAACCCTCTGTTATGCCATGGATCTGCGAAGCGCTTCGCTCCCACGGCACGCCGGGGCAGGCAGGATGACGCCTTTCTGCAGGGGAAAAGATCGAAAAAGTCACAGGCTCGGGATGGAAAGGGGAGGGCAACGGTTTCATAAAGGAGCCGTCAGCCTTCCCTTGTCATCCCGAGCGCAACCGAGGGATCTGCAGTTCTTTCCACCAGTCACCAATGCTGCAGTTCGAAGATGAATTGTCATCCCGACCGAAGCGTAGTGGAGGGATCTGCGGTCTCACCCCTCCGGCGCCACCAAAAACTAGAGCGAATCCCCTACTGATGCTCCTTCAATATCTCCTCAATCTGTTCTTTGGGAACGGAGAGGTGATCCTCATTCTGCTTCAGCCATGAGCGATAGTCCTGCTCGATCGCGTCCGTCCAGCGAGCGTCAATTTGTCCGGCGGTGTATTTCTTTTCTTCCAGCCTTTGATGTCCAAATACATCACGCAGGTGGGTCGACTCGGAGCTCTTAACCACCGCCTCAGCAAGCTGCGGCGGAATAAAGATCACTCCACCATTCCGGCCCAACACCACATCGCCCGGCATTACGGTCGCGTGACCGATGCGGGTAGGCGCGTTGATACTCACCATGGTCGAGTTGAGAAGCTTACCGGAGCGCAACGATCCGTAATGATGCGACGGATCGTAATAACGGACAAAGGAGACAAAATTCGGCAGCTCGTCTAATCCATTGATGTCCCTCACCGCGCCGTCATACACAATGCCGTTGCCTGACCGGGCATAAATGGCATTGCCCACATTGTCACCGATCGAAGGACCGTCCACTTTTAACCCGAAATGATCGGCGACATAAACATCCCGGGGTTGCAGCATGTCCACCGGCCACGCATTCATTGCGCCCTGGCGGTGGGCCTGCACCCCCTGGGCCTCGATTAGCTTCTGAATATCGGGCCGCCCCGGCATCCAGGTAGCCGTGAGCGCCCGGCCCACCAGCACCTTGTCCGGATGGATGGAGAGCCAGCCGTCTTCGTACTCATGCATGAAGCCCGCGTTTTGCAGAACCGCCCAGGCTTCTTCCAGCGTCACCGACTTCATCCGGTCGAGGATTGCATCCGGCACCTTCGGCCGGCCATCCGGAAATCGCTCCCCATGCCAATCCGGTGTGTATTTGATCACGTCTTCGGGAGTGAAAAATCCCTGTTGCGCACGCGCACCGGGAAACGCGCCCAGCATCATCGCGGAACAAACGACTCCCACCGCCGCGAGCCTCAGTTGCCGAACGAATACGTTTATTTGCTCCACGGTCCCATCCTTTTATTTGTTCGGCTCAAACCACGTTGTTCCCGGAATCTGTACTGTCTTTGCCACCTCTTCATTCATCTCCACGCCTAGACCGGGCTTATCCGGAGGGGTCACATATCCCTGTTTGATAATCTCGCCCTCTTTGACGAAGGTCTTCCACACCTCAAGGTGATTGATCCAATGCCATTCGCAAACCAGGTAATTGGGAATCGTAACGCACACGTGGGCCGAAGCCATGGTGCCAATCGGAGAAACCACGCAGTGCGGCGCAAACGGAACGTAATAAGCCTGAGCCATGTTGGCTATCTTGCGCGCTTCCGAGAGCCCGCCCACTTTTTGAATATCCGGCATGATGATGTCTGCCGCACGCTTCTGCAGCAGTTCGGTGTATCCCCAGCGCAGATACAAATTCTCCCCGCAGCATATCGGCGTGGTGGTGGAGTGACGGATATCCGCCATGGCGTCGATGTCTTCCGGCGGTACTGGTTCTTCCAGCCAAAGCAGCCGGTAAGGTTCGACCGCCACCGCCACCCGCTTGCCGGTGGTTGCGTCATAGCGGCCGTGCATGTCGCAAGCCAGGTCCATTTCCTTGGGTATCGATTCCCGCACGTGCTTTACCCAGCTGACCATGCGGTCGATTTCGCCGTTGCTGGCTGTCCAGTTCACCTTGTCGAAGCGGGCCGGGTCTGCAGCATCGTCAAGGTCGATCTTCATCGCCGTAAATCCCTGCTCTTTGATCCATGGCAGCTTGCGGTCCGATTCCGCGCCAACGGGATTTTCCATGTCTGAGTCACAGTACATGCGGATCTTGTCGCGGAATTTCCCGCCTAACAATTGATAAACCGGAAGACCCAGAATCTTGCCCGCGAGATCCCACAGCGCAATCTCGACTCCGGTCATCGCGGTCACGTATTGGCCGCCCTGGGCGCCGGCGAAGATTCCCGAAACACGCATCCTCTCCCACAGCGCATCCACGTTCAGCGGATCCTGTCCGATCAGCATGCGGCGAAAGCCATGTACTAAGGATGCGGTGCCCACCGCTGCGTCGGTCGATTCGCCCTGGCCATAGAGACCGGAATCGGTATAAACCCGCACATGGGTTTGTGGCCCGTGCACCATCACCTGCGCGGTGCGGATATCGGTGATCTTGACTTTGGGCCTTTGCTGCGGCGTGCTGTTATCTTCAATGGCCCGCGCCAGAGTTGGAAGCGCGAAGATACCGGCAGCAGGTAAGGCCGCAGCCGCGCCCTTCAACATTGATCTTCGTGTGAACTGATTCATGGAATGTCCCTTTCATCGAGCGATGGCAGAGTTTGTGAGGAAGGGTCGAGAGGAACGACCTGACGCGAAGATCGTGAAAAATAACCGCGGATCCGGAGCCCCTTTCTGGCCCAAAAGACCCGCCAGAGAAAGCTCAGGATCACAGCGCAATCGTTATTCGAGCTCCAGGATTCGACGCTATGACGGTTCCACGATTGGTATAACCGGCAAAAATGCTTCCCGACGGGGCTTTTCATCAAGAAAAGCCCCACCTCGCAAAGGCCGATTAGGGCACCCTAATCGCGGCACCGCCTTAGAACGTGTACCTGGCGCCTAGCTCCAGTTCCCGCCCACCTCCATTTGCACTTCCCGCAGGCGCATTTGAGCCCGTGATTTTGCCCGCGGTCGACGAATTCACATATTTGTGCCGGGTTGCCGAAATTGGTGTGGTTGAGGGCGTTGAACGCGTCAAACCGGAATTGTAACTGGTGGTGTTCGTTGTAGGGCATGTTGAAAGTCTTACCGAGGGACATATCGAATTGTTGGTAGCCCGGGCCGTATAGCATGTTGCGGCTCGTGCTTCCGAGGAAACCCGGGGCCGGCTCCGGGAAGGCCGCGAGATTCACCCATTGGCCGCTGCTTCCGGCCGTTTTGTGGGACTGGAAATAGCTCTGTCCGGAGACATAATTCGGCCGGGTCGCCGATGTGCCGCCGGAAATGGTATTGGTACTGGCAGTTGTTGTCGTTGTACCCCATGTTAAATGGCAGGCCGGTCTGGAGGGTGCCGAGGACGTTGATTTGCCAGCCGCCGATCACCGCTTCCACGATCTTCGACGAAGGCGCGTACAGCAGGCCTGGGCCGATGGGCAGGGAGTAAATGAGCCCGGCAACCACACGATGCTTCACATCGAAGTCCGAAGGCCCGTATTCGCAGCTGATGCAGAGGTCGTTCTGCGGGAAGAGCTGTGACGACTGGGTGCGGATTCCGCTGGTGTCGTCCAGCGATTTCGCATAGGTGTAGGAGCTGATGAGGTTGAAGCCGTTGCTGAAACGCTTGTTCACCTGGAAGGTAAAGGCGTTGTAATTCGCGTTGCCTATGTCGTGCACCAACTGAATCACGCCATAGTTCGGGTAGGGCGTACGCTGCAGGATGCTCTTAGGCGAACCATTCGCATTGTACCCATCGGCGCCGAGCAACCCGAACGGAACCGAATAATTGGCATTGCGGAAGCCATACAGGTGATCGCTTTTCGAGCCCAGGTATCCGGCCTGGAGCTGCCAATTCTGGCCGAACTGCTTCTGGACATCGAACAGCCAGACCTCGCTGTACGTAGTTTTGTGCCGGTACGCATTGGAGAAGGAGTAGGGCGGCGGGATGTTGGCGACGGCGCCGCTGCCCACCGCATTGTCCCAGTTGATGGTGGCCACGCCGGCAGTCCCCCCCCCGAGGTTGTCGTGACACGCCCGGCCAGGTTACGGGCCACATCGAAGCGGGCGTTGGCGGTGTCATGGTCGTAATACATGCCAAAGCCCGTACGGATGACCCAGGTACTGGTCGGCGTGTAGGCAATGCCCAGGCGAGGTGCCCAGTTATCGTAATGGGTCTGCATGAGCGAATTGGGGAAATTGCCGTTGGCGCACTGCGGCGCCGGATCCACAGGGCTGCCACTGGAGGTGACCCAGCGGACGTTAACCCCCTGATACGGGTCACTGCAGTTGCCCTGGCGTCTATAGAGGGGCCACTGGCTCTGAGGCTCCGGCCCGGAAACGAAGGGACTTATGGGCGAGTTATTGGTTTGCAGATCCACGATGAACTCCTGGCCCAGGGTGTTGTGCCAGGGCGGAGTCAGCTCATAGCGGAGGCCGGCCGACACGGTGAGCTTGGGCGTGAACTTATAGTTATCGTCGAAGTAGAAGGCCTCGACGTTGCGCTTGTAATTGGCCTGCGCGATCTGCACCGCATACGCCGATGTGTAAAGCTGGCCGAGCAGGAAGTCGGCGAATGCGGAGCCAGTTCCATTAACCAGTTTCCCTGGGGAGCTGGCCTCAGCAGTGGCGTTGGCCTGGGTGGTGAATGAGCCCCGGGAGAACTGGTTGCCCAGCTCATTAAAGGTCTGCCGCTCGTACGAGAAACCGAAGGAGAAGGAATGCTTGCCATGCACCCAGTTGATGTTGTCGTTGATCGAGATATTGGGGTCTTTGGTCACATACGGACCGTCGGAGCTGTCGCCAAGCCCGCTGTAGATATCCCCCGTAAAGCCTACGGCGGGAATGCCCCAGGTTGCAGGAATTCCGGGTTGAAGGCCGGGAATCCCGAGTTGGCCCACGGCGTTATTGACGCCCTGCGAGTACAGGCCGAGAGAATTGTAG
Organism: uncultured Acidobacteriaceae bacterium; assembly: GCA_963750415.1. GTDB lineage: Bacteria > Acidobacteriota > Terriglobia > Terriglobales > Acidobacteriaceae > PALSA-350. The sequence goes on along the minus strand of CAVVQX010000007.1, from coordinate 194,821 downwards.
AAGTTGGTCCAGCCAAACGTGGCCACGTTGACGATGGTGGGAGAGATGGTCCAGGTGTGGGAGCCCATGTACTGGTAGTAGCTGGTGATGATATTGCTGCCGACTGTCCCGCCCGCCGTCTTGAATCCCGCAGTGGGGTTCGTTTCCAGGCCATTGCTGAAGCGGAAGCCGAACTGCGACTTCGGTGACTGGTAGAAATCGCCGCGCACGTTAAAACCGTCGTGATTGTCCCTTGAGGAGGTGAGGAATGTGTAATTGTTTCGGAACAGGCTGTTCTGAGCCGGGGCGTAGAACAACTGGATGAACTTCAGTGAGATGGGATCGATGCGGCTCGCCGGAATGACATTGCCCGGGAACTGTGTCCTGCCCGTGCCGTCGGCGTTCCCGGTGGCGGGATCGTAAATGGGAACGACGGATCCGGTTGCGGTTGTGCGTGTATTGGCTGAAATCGCCGCCCAGGACGGCCGCCGTCGGCTGGGTATTCGCGGTATTCGAGAAACTGATTCGCGAATACCATTCGTCGTTGACCATAAAGAAGAAGCGGTTCTTGCCGTTAAAGACGTGGGGAATCGAGATCGGTCCGGTGAGCACGAATCCGTAGTCGTTATATTTATAGGGGAGCGCGGCGGGTTGAGGAGTGGGATAGAAATAGTTATACCCGAGTGCATCCGCGTAGTTGTTGCGGAGGAAGTAGAACCCGGCGCCGTGATAATTGTTGCTGCCGCTCTTGGTGACCACGTTGATCTGGGTCGCGTTGTAACCGTATTGGGCGGGATAGACGCCGATTTGCACCTTCATTTCCTGGATGGCATCGATGGAGGGCTGCACCACATAGCTGTTGAAGTCCGGGTCGGAATTGTTGATGCCGTCGAGCGTGTAGTGGTTGAACATGATGCGCGAGCCGCCCACCGAGATGGACTGGCTGGAGCGGGCGCCGCCCTCCCGCGAGCCGGCCTGACCTTGGCTCGTTGAAACGACGTTCGCGTTCGCCGAGACCGCCGTCACGTTCAGGTAGTTTCTATTGTTCACCGGCATCTGGGCCATGGTCTCGGTGGGAACCACGGTGCCCAGGGAGGAGTTCTGCGTCTGCAGAAGGGCGGCTGTTGCCGAAACGGATACCGTTTGCGTCACCTCACCGACCTGGAGCGTGAAATTCTGGGTCAACGATTGCTGCACCTGCAATTGCACGTTCCGAGCGGCTGCGACCTTGAAGCCCGGATGGGTGGCTTCAACGTCATAGACTCCTGGCGGAACGTCCGGGAACGTATAATCGCCGTCGCTGGTCGAAACGGTGGTGCGGGTGGTGTTTGTGCCCGTATTGATCAGGTTGATAGTGACGCCGGGAACCACCGCGCCAGACGTGTCGCCGACATGTCCTAAGATGGTGCCACTGGTCTGCGCCAGCAGCGCAGAAGCCGCCAGCAACGAAAAACTGAGAAATACCCCGATGCGCATTAACATCTGGACTTGCCTCCCAATAAACTCGTCCTGTCACGCGGGCTCTGACTTTTAACTTTTTTCCATTGCCTTTGAATTCCGGAAGAAGAACCCGGTGAGGTCCTGTTCCCTTCGCATCATGCAACGGTCGTTTCTACGGCGGAAACCTATCACGTTGAAAAAACGACAGTCAACACTTTGTTTGGGACCCGTAGGAAAGAGGCACACGCCACGCCACTACGATTCTCCTCGGCCGCAAAACCCGGTCAGGGGGAGCCTTTTGTGACGGCCGGCAACTCTATCCAGAGAGCAAGGAGGCGGAATTAACCTGCTTCCCACGTCACGGGTGTAGGTTGGAGATGGCAGGTAAGGGTGCACATACTCGTTATCAACGGCGGTTCGTCGTCCATCAAGTTTTCCATCTTCGACTCCACCGGGACCTCAGTTCCGGGGGCGAAGTCAGCCTCGCCGCAGGTTTTGTTTACCGGCGAGATCAGCGGGATGGGCGGTGCGGGTCTCGGGTTCACGTTTCGCGATGCCGGAGGCCGCGAACTCACCGATGCCGTCACCACGGCTAACGCTGCATCTAATAAAGATCCGTTGACGTTGCTGGAGGCTGCGGTCTGCAAGCCGGGGATGCCGCTGATCGACGCGGTTGGCTACCGCGTTGTCCACCCCGGGGCGCTGCTGCACCGGCATCAGAGAATCACCGCGCAGGTAATTCAGGATTTGCAACAGGCGGTGGCGTTCGCGCCGCTGCACGATCCCCAGGCCATCCTCTTGATTCGCGACATGATGGGACGATTTCCCCGGGCGAGACATTATGCCTGCTTCGACACCATCTTCCATCAAACTATGCCCGCCGCTGCCTCGACCTACCCCATACCCCGCGAATACAGAGAACAGGGTGTCCGCCGATATGGCTTCCATGGGCTTTCCTGTGAAGGCTTGGTAGACGATTTGCGAGCCGCCTGCAAGCGGACGCAGACGGAGTTTCCACAGCGCATGGTGATTGCGCATCTGGGCAGCGGTTGCAGCGTGACCGCCCTGATCGATGGACGCTCGGTCGATAATACGATGGGGCTGACCCCGACCGGCGGAGTAGTGATGGGCACCCGGCCGGGAGATCTCGATCCAGGACTCGTCCTCTATCTGCTGCGGCAGGCGAAGGGTGATCGCGACGCTGCCATGAACGCGGTCGAGACCACCCTGAATCACCAGGCCGGGATGGTGGCGCTGTCCGGGCTGCCAAACGACATGCGCGCAGTGCGCAAGGCGGCCGCAGCGGGAAGTGCGGACGCTACGCTGGCTCTTGAGATCTTCACCCGCAGTGTGCGCAAAGCCATCGGAGCCTTCGCCTGGCTGTTGGGCGGGCTGGATGCCCTGGTCTTCACCGGGGGCATCGGCGAACACGATGTGCAGTCCCGGGCGGAGATTTTGCGCGGCCTCGAATCCAGTGGTGTGGTGCTCGATCCGGCTGCCAATGAAGCTAGCGGTGATGCGCTGCGGCGGGTGAGCAGCGCTCATTCCCAGGTGGCGGTCTGGGTGGTAACCGCCCAGGAAGATAGGACGATCGCAGTACACGTGGATCAGATGGAAGGAAATAAGGAGGAATTATGAGCAACGTCGAGACGCTTTCCGTGGCAACTTCCAACTCATCAAGCAAGCAAGGGCATTTCGAGCCTCTGACCGCCGATGAGGTCAGAAAGATGAATGCCTACTGGCGCGCCTGCAACTATCTTTCCGCCGGCATGCTGTATTTGTGCTCGAACCCTCTTTTACGCGAGCCTCTCAAGCCGGAGCACATAAAGAACCGGCTGCTTGGCCACTGGGGCTCGGATCCAGGTCAGAGCTTCATCTGGGTCCATATGAACCGGCTGATCAAGAAGTACGACCTTGACGTGATCTATATTTCCGGTCCCGGCCATGGAGCACCTGCCACGCTTTCCAACTGTTATCTGGAGGGGGTTTATTCCGAGGTTTATCCGGACAGGGGTCAGGATGTGGCCGGACTGCACAAATTCCTGAAGCAGTTCTCCTTTCCCGGAGGCATCGGCAGCCATTGCACGCCGGAGACTCCTGGATCCATCCATGAGGGCGGCGAGCTGGGATACAGCATCTCCCACGGGTTCGGCGCGGCGTTCGACAACCCTGATCTGATCGTGACCGTGGCGGTGGGCGACGGAGAAGCGGAAACCGGGCCGCTGGCCACCAGTTGGCACTCCAACAAATTCCTCGACCCGGTGCGTGATGGCGCCGTGCTTCCCGTCTTGCATTTAAATGGATACAAGATCGCGAATCCCACCCTCCTCGCTCGCATACCCGCGGACGAATTGGACATGCTCATGCGGGGCCTGGGTTGGACACCGCATGTAGTCGAAGGCGACGACCCAAATTTGATGCACCCCAAAATGGCCGAAGTTCTGGAGAATTGCGTACTCGAAATTCGTGCTATCCAGCAAAAAGCCCGCAGTGCTCCCAAAGGGCAGGTGGTCGAGCGGCCGAAGTGGCCCATGATCATTCTGCGCACCCCAAAAGGATGGACCGGCCCCAAGACGGTGGATGGGCACAAGGTGGAAGGGTTCTGGCGGGCACACCAGATCCCCATTCTCGATCCCCAAACCAACCCGCCACATCTGGCGCAGGTGGAAGCCTGGCTGCGCAGTTATAAGCCAGAAGAGTTATTCGACGAGTCGGGGTGCTTGATCGAGGAGCTGCGCGAGATGGCTCCAGTGGGTACGCGGCGCATCACCGCTAATCCGCACGCAAACGGCGGCCTCTTGCGGAAACCGCTCGAATTGCCTGACTTTCGCGATTACGCCGTCAAGGTCACCGCTCCCGGGCAAGTCGAAGTCTCGTCTACCGAGGTGGTGTCACACTTCCTGCGCGACGTGATGCGGCGCAACATGACCAGCTTCCGCGTCTTTGGCCCGGATGAAACAGCCTCCAACAAACTGCAGGCCATCTACGAGGCCAGCGGCAAGACCTGGATGGAAGAGACGCTGCCGGAAGACTCAGACGGCGGTTTCCTGGCCAACGACGGGCGCGTGATGGAGATGTTGAGCGAGCACACCCTGGAAGGATGGTTCGAGGGCTATGTGCTCACCGGGCGGCACGGCTTCTTCTCTTCCTACGAGGCCTTTGTCCACATCATCGACTCCATGTTCAACCAGCACGCCAAGTGGCTGGAGAAGAGCAAACTGGAGACGCGGTGGCGGGCTCCCATCTCCTCTATCAATTTATTGATTACTTCGCTGGTATGGCGGCAGGACCACAACGGCTTCACCCACCAGGATCCGGGGTTTCTGGATGTCGTCACCAACAAGAGCCCGGAAGTGACGCGGATTTATCTTCCCCCGGATGCGAATTGCCTGCTGAGCGTGGCCGACCATTGCCTGCGCAGCACCAACTACGTGAACGTGATCGTCGCCGATAAAGCGTTGCATCTGCAATACCTCACCATGGAAGCTGCCGTAGAGCACTGCACCAAAGGCATCGGCATTTGGGATTGGGCCAGCACCGACGCCGGTGAGGAGCCGGACGCAGTCCTTGCCTGCGCGGGCGATATACCCACCTCAGAGGCCCTTGCGGCCGCGGCGATTCTGCGCGAACGTTGCCCTGGATTGAAATTACGGTTCATCAACGTGGTCGATCTCTTTCGCCTGATGCCGGACAGCGAACACCCGCACGGCATGACCGATCGGGAGTTCGACGGGTTGTTTACGAAGAGCAAGCCGGTGATTTTCAATTTCCATGCTTACCCCTCGTTGATCCACAAGCTGACCTACCGGCGGACGAACCACGACAATCTTCATGTGCGTGGGTACAAGGAGAAAGGCAACATCAACACGCCGCTGGAGCTGGCAATTTTGAACCAGGTCGATCGCTTCAACCTGGCTATCGATGTGATCGAACGCGTGCCTCAACTGGACGAAAAGGGCGCGCACACCGTGGATTGGCTGAAGGGGCAGATCATCAAGGCGGTCAACTATGCCCACGAAAACGGTATAGACCAGAAAGAAATCCGCGAATGGAAGTGGCCGGTGCAATAGCCGAACCGCAAGCAGGAATGCTCCGGCAAAATGGCTGTCTTCTTGGATACACCCTAACCGAGACTCGCAACGAGTCCCGAAGGGGCGGCTGAAAATAGCACAGCACGCAGTGCTGGGTAGGTCGAGGCTGGGATTCAGTCCCGCTGGGACGGCTGGATTATTTGTGCCTTCAGCCGGCCCTTTCAGGACTCAATTCGATTGTGCTGAATCTACCCAGGACTACGTCCCGTCAGCGGTAACTTCTTTGCGATGTTTTTCTTCAAAACTCCCGCGGAATCGTCATCCTGAGAGGCTGTGACTTTTTTAATTCCCCTTTATCTGTGGCCGGAAAGCTCCGCAGAGCAACTGCCAACAAGCCTCGCCGGGGTCCTTCGACTCCGCGCCATAAAACCCTCTGATATGCGATAGGTCTGCGAGGCGCTGCGCTCAGGATGACGGTTTTGGGGAGTTTTGAAGAAAAACATCGCAAAGAAGTTGACGCTGGGGCTAACGTCCTGGGCTATTTTCAGGCCGTCCCTTCGGGGCTGGACGCCGGTGGCAAGGTCCAGGAGCTTCACCCACCTATTCGATCGGGCCCAAATTCCTAAGCCGACTCCGTGCAAAGCATTTCGTTGACTTGCTCTCCAGCCTACCCTAGGCTAACGCCGGGCCGATCGTCATGACCCAGACGGCGCCTTATATATCCATGGCTATCACCGCACCCTTTCCGATCTCTACCTGGTGGAAGGACTGAAATAGACATCCACGCATGGCAGAGATAACCAGGCTCTCATTCAATCAAATCACTGTCTCCAACTGGAGCGTAAGCCAGGCGGTCGAGGGTTGCGTACGCCACGGCATCCCGTCGATCGCGCTCTGGCGGCACAAGATTGAAGAGGCAGGTCTGGCCTCGTGCGTTCGTTTGGTAAAGGACGCGGGGTTGCATGTTTCAAGCGTCTGCCGCGGAGGCATGTTCCCCAGCCCAACCGCAGCCGGCCGGCAAAAAAGCCTTGAAGATAACTACCGCGCAGTCGATGAGGCAGCCGCGCTACGGGCCGATTCCCTGGTCCTGGTGGTGGGTGGTGGCGCGGAAGTTGGCTTAACCGAAGCCAGAAAGATGGTCGCGGACGGAGTCTCTGCCCTGGTTCCCTACGCGCGCCAGCACGGCGTCAAGCTCGGTCTCGAGCCGCTCCATCCCATGTACGCGGCCGAACGTTCGGTCCTGGTTACGATCGGCCAGGCGCTCGAACTGGCTTCCCCATTCGCGCCCCATGAAGTAGGTTTGGTCCTCGATGTATTTCACATCTGGTGGGACCCGCAAGTGCTCGCGTTGATCGACCAATGCGGAGGCAGAATCTACGGTTTTCACGTCAACGACTGGCTGGTTCCCTTACCGGACCTGCTCCTGGGCAGAGGAATGATGGGCGATGGGGTCATCGATAATCGCATGCTGCGGCTGGCGGTTGATAAAGCCGGCTACGACGGGCCCATCGAAGTGGAAATATTCAATCGCGTTATCTGGGATACCGATCCAGACCAGGTGCTGCAGCAAATCGTCGATCGCTTCACCGCATTCGTTTGAAGATTTAAACCCAAAGGAGTCAGGTTGCAATCCAATCAAACCTTGAAAGCAAAGGATCTGTCGCCGGCTGTCGAGCAAGCGTTGCAGTTGGCCTCGGATAAAACCCTGCGCCTCGACCGGCGTTGGAAAGCCAGTGATGGCGCCCCCGTCATCACCGTTGCCGGGCGCTATACCGCGCGCAGTTGGACCCAATGGACGCAGGGTTTTCAGTATGGCAATGCCCTGCTGTGCTTCGAGCTGACGGGAAACAAGGATCTGCTCACGATGGCCCAGCGGCACGTTGTTGCCGACATGGCAGAGCACCTCACCCACACCGGCGTGCACGACCACGGCTTCAACAACATCTCCACCTACGGCACCCTCCGCCGTCTGATGCTGGAAGGACGCATCCCCAACAACGCCGGGGAGCTACACTTTTACGAGCTCGCGTTAAAGGTAAGTGGTGCGGTGCAGGCCGCGCGCTGGACCCCCCTCAAGGATGGGCTCGGCTACATCTACTCCTTCAATGGCAGCCACTCCCTGTTTATCGACACCATTCGCACCCTGCGCATTTGTTGTATGGCTCACCAGCTGGGGCACTCGCTCCAGGCGGAACAGGATCAGCGCATCAATCTGCTGGAGAGGGTGATCACCCATGCCAAAACGTCCGCCCTCTTCAACATCTATTACGGCGAAGGACGCGACCACTACGATGTGCCCGCGCTGCGCGGCCGAACCGTCCACGAAGCCATCTTCAATCCGGCAAGTGGCGTCTTTCGCTGCCCGTCATCGCAGCAAGGCTACTCGCCGTTTACTACCTGGACTCGAGGTCTCGCCTGGGCAATGCTCGGCTTCCCCGAGTTGATGGAGTTCCTTCAGTCCGCGGACGGCCCTGCAGGCAAGCAGGAGACGCTGGCTCTGTTGGAAAAAGCCGCCCGCGCCTGTTGCGACTTCTACATCCGGCAGGCCAGCGCCCGCGATGGCATCTGCTACTGGGATACCGGAGCGCCGCAGCTGCACCGGTTGGGTGACTGGCAAGCGAAACCCGCCGATCCATACAACGACTATGAGCCGGTCGACGCTTCCGCCAGCGCCATCGCCGCTCAGGGACTACTTCGTCTCGGTCATCTACTTGGCACAGGCGGTGAAGTTTACACCCAGGCCGGACTCACCATCGCTGAGCAGTTGCTGCAGGAACCTTATCTGGCGGTCGATCCCCAGCACGAAGGTCTCCTCCTGCACAGCATCTACCATCGCCCCAACGGCTGGGACTATGTTCCCCCGGACGGTAAGATCCCCTGCGGCGAAGCCTGCATGTGGGGCGACTACCATCTGCTGGAGCTCTGTCTCCTCATCACCCGGCTCGCCAACACGGGCTATTACACTTTCTTCGGAGCGAGCGATGTCGGAGTTGACAGGGCAGGATAAAGATCGGGTGGCGCTGGTAACCGGCGGCACTCGCGGCATCGGTCTGGGCGTTGCGCTCAAGCTGGCGGAGGCCGGCTTCACCCTTGCGATTACCGGAAGGCGTGCAGCTGAGCAAGTTCAACCGGTTTTGGAGCAATTAAAAAAGCGAAGCCCACGCTCCATCTATGTCGCAGCGGATGTCGCTTCGACGCTTGATCGCAAGCAACTCTTACAGACCATCGAAGCTCAGCTTGGCCGGCTGGACGTTCTGGTCAACAACGCAGGCATCGCGCCCCGCATCCGCGCCGATGTGCTCGAGGCCAGCGAGGAAAGTTTCGACGAACTCATGGCCACCAATCTTCGCGGCCCCTATTTCCTCACCCAGAGCGTCGCCGCCTGGATGATCCGCCAACCGCGACAACAACGTTCGATTATCAATATCAGTTCCGTGTCCGCCACGGTCGCCAGCGTCAACCGCGGCGACTACTGCATCTCCAAGGCAGGCATCGCCATGGCCACCAAACTTTGGGCGGCGCGCCTGGCGGAGTACGGCATCGGCGTCTACGAGATACGTCCCGGCATTATCGAGACCGACATGACGGAGGGAGTTAAGGGGAAGTACGACGCTCTGATCGAGGGCGGCATTTTGCTGGAGAGACGATGGGGAACTCCGGAGGACATTGGTACCGCGGCCAGCATGTTGGCCCGGGGAGAGCTCCCCTATGCAACCGGTGCGGTTCTGGTTCTGGATGGCGGTCTAACTTTGGCGAGACTATAGATGGAATGGATGAAGCAATCCCGGCCGGCCTCGGATGCGGTCGGGGTCTCCACGCTCACGGAGGCCGTGGCGCCACGATGGGGGTTCGCCGTCTCCTCCGGGATACTCGGCTGGATCCTCGATGCCTTCGATTTCTTTGTGCTCGTCTTTCTGGTGGATGTTCTCGCCAACAACTTTCACGTCAGCAAAGGCGAAATCGTCTGGACAATTACCATTACCCTGGCGATGCGTCCGGTGGGCGCGCTGGTGCTCGGCTCCCTGGCCGACCGCTACGGCCGCCGACGTCCGCTGGTCGCCTGTGTTCTGTATTTCTCCATCATCACGGCCCTCACTCCCTTTGCACCCAACTACGCGGTGTTCGTCGCCTTGCGCGGCCTCTATGGAATCGGCATGGGTGGATATTGGGGCATCGGCGCCTCCCTGGTCATGGAGAGCTCTCCCAAACGCTGGCGCGGACTCTTCTCCGGAATCATGCAAGCCGGCTATTCCGGTGGCTACCTTCTGGCCGCCATCGCACTCCGTGTCATAGAACCTCGATTTGGGTGGCGCTGGATGTTTCTTTGCGGCTTGCTGCTCGCTGCCGTGATTGCGGTGCTTACACTGCTTGCGCCCGAGTCTGCGTCCTGGCAGAAGCATCGCTTAGCCAGTTTTGCTGAGGTGATCAAGGTCCTTGGGCATCACAAGAAAGATTTCGTCTACCTGGTCCTGATGATGACGGTCATCACTTGTTTATCCCACGGCACCCAGGATCTATATCCGGATTTCCTGAAAACCGTTCATAAATTTCCCAACGCAGTCGTCTCCAACCTTGCGATCCTGTACAACATCGGCGCCATCCTTGGTGCGCTGGTGATCGCCCATTATTCCGATCGCCTTGGCCGCCGCTTCGCCATTATGCTCGCCCTGACCATCTGTGCTCTCTCCATCCCCCTGTGGGCCTTCGGATCGACTATCGTTTTGCTTGCCCTGGGCTCGTTCGCGATGCAGTTCGGTGTGCAGGGGGCATTCGGGGTCATTCCCGCTCACCTGAACGAGCTTTCCCCCAGCAGTGTACGCAGCCTGTTCCCCGGAGTTGTTTATCAGCTCGGCGTCTTGATTGCTGCGCCCTCGGTGGTGGTGGAATTCACCCTGCGCCGGCATTTCGGTTATCAGTGGGCGCTGACCATCTTCGAAGTCTGCGTGATCGTTTGTTTGTTCCTGATCTTCGGCTTCGGTCCGGAACGAAAAGGCCATGACTTTCACGCCTAGCTTTCGAAGGTGCGACGGAATCGTACTTCAGCCGTCCCTGCGGGACCCACGGCACGCCGGGGCAGGCAGGATGACGATTTTGTGGGAGTTTTGAAGAAAAACATCCCAAACAAGTTAGCGCTTATGGGACTAGGTCCCACTACGTCCTGGGCTACACTCAGCCGTCCCTGCGGGACTGTATGCAAGTTCGCGTTCTCAGGCAGACTCTAAAGCCCATATCTTGGTTGGCCTCTTTTACGGCCCGACTAAAAGTCGTGCCCTAATACAAAGCATCAGAGCGGTGACTCCAGAAAACTCGATCATTCCGTAGATTTAGATCTATCCGCCTCCCCGGGAGGGAGAATCCCTCAGAGACTCGATTCACCCGACCCCCTAAGATAAGACGATGCTGACCGCAGAACAGCGCGCGCGGGTTACCTTGGTGCTGGTGCGGGCGCGAAATCCTAATAATATTGGCGCCGTCGCCCGTGCCATGCATGGTTTTGGCTTTACTGACTTGCGGCTGGTGAATGAATACTCCGTCCCCCTGGAGAAGGCGCGGTCGGCCATCGATGCATCCGGCATCCTTGCCACGGCGCGAGAATTTGTAACCGTAGCAGATGCAGTAGCGGACTGCAACCTGGTCGTGGGCACCACCGCAGTAGGGGAGCGAAAACAAGATCATCCGCTGTATACGCTGGCCCAGGCCGGCGGCTTGATCTGCTCGGCCTTGGGAACCTCACGGGTCGCGCTGCTTTTCGGATCGGAAAAGACGGGTCTCAGCAACGATGCCCTAAGCCATTGCAACTGGCTCTTGACCATCCCCATGCACCCTAGTCCCGGTCTGCGTCATGCGTCGATGAATCTTGGACAGGCCGCAGCCGTATGCCTCTACGAACTGATACGGCGGGCAGATGACTCGGCCCGGGGCGAAATGCAGCCCGCGGCACAGGCAGAGGACCTGGAACGGGTGACCGAGTTAGTGGGGCAGATGCTGGCATCCATCGGATACGCTCGCCGCCGCCCCGCAAGCGCTGAGCCCACCGCAGTGCGCCGGATGGTGCGGCGCCTGAACCTAAACCAGTCCGACGCCCGCAAATGGATTGGCATCCTTCGCCAGCTGTTGTGGAAGATTAACGAGTGATGATCACTTCGTAGAGATTGTCCTTGGCCAGGTAAAACTTGGTGTTGTTGTAGGTCTCAAAGAGCTTCTCTATGGTTCGATTGGTATACACGTGCTGCACGGCGTAGCCAGTAGTTTCCTGGGTCTCGATGGTATCGCTGTCGGTCACATGATAACGGCAGAAGCCGGTATCGGCGCCGGTGTTCCGGGTATGGAAGAACGTGAGCACACGGCCGCCGGGACGCAGAGTGGAGCGAAGACGCTTGATCATAGGCCCAACTAGCGCCTGGGGCACATAGTCCAGCGTAGTCCAGAGCAGAATGACGTCGAATTCCCTGCCCGCAAAATCGAGATTGTTATCGAGAAACCCCTCCACGTCGAATTGGGTCGCACCGTTCTCATCCGGGGCGCTCGTCCAGTTGCCATGCAGGGCTTCATTCACCACGTCCGCCATATATACTCCGTGGCCCAGCGTGGTGAGGAAGTTGATGTTGGTCGGTGACGTTGGGCCGATATCCAGAATGCGCAATCCCTGCTCAGCTTTCAGAAACTTGAGCAGATCCTTCCAGGCACTGGAGTGTCTCGGAACCCGCGGACCGGTCAGGACCGTGGGACTTCCCGAAGCTTGAGCACCGTGCTGTGTCTTGCCAAATAGATTGCGCATCACGTCATCGGTTTTTGACCGCAGGCCAGTGTTGCCTGCGGGAAATATGCTCATCATGTTTCAAGCCCTCCAGCGTTGGTTAGTGTTTGGCTGGAGAGGTTGCCACCGGAATTTCGGCGCCCTTCGCCGGTGCAACGCCAGCTGCCTTTTCGCCCTGTAGAGGCTCTACATTGCCGCGAAAAACAGCGCTCTCCTCAATCGATAAGCGTGCAGCGGAGATGTCCCCGACTAAATCGCAGCCATCGCGTAATTCCACCCGCCCAGTGGCAGAAACATTGCCACTTAGCTGCCCCAGCAGGATCACGTCGCGGGCCGACACGTTGGCGGCCACGTGGGCATTGGGACCAATCGTTAGCCGGCTTTCGACCAGAGTAATTGTCCCCTCGACATGGCCGTCGACCATCAGGTCTTCGCTTCCCTTTACCTCGCCGCGGATCTGCACCGACTTGCCGATCACGGCCGCGGTGCTATCTCCTGCATTCATCTGGTGCCTCCCTGCAGTTGCAGGCTCTCTGCCCGAACTATACGCAAGGAGCGAAGTCAACCGCAACCCGCAAAGCGGGTTAGGCGGACGCGAGGGCCCACAGATGTAAACTGTAAGGTATTGCCTTACGTCTCACTGGGTAACGTTATGCGACAGATGGCTCATCCTCAGTCGTTTTCGGGCGCATTTTGGGCTTGGACGGCCACCGCCACCCTCTTCCTGGGTGCGGGAGCGGCTTCGTTCGGCCAAGCCTTGTCCCCAACCGGGAACCCCGCAATCGACCCGCAAAAAATCGTCCGTGACGCCAGCTGGAATGAGCTACATGCCACCAAGCCGGGACGGTCCTTCTCCTACCGGCAACACAAAGTGGACCCCAAGGGCAGCACGGTCAAACAGATCGTTGAAACCAAAGATGGGGACGTCGCCCGCCTGATCGAAAAAAACGGCAAGCCGCTGCCTCCGGATGAGGCCCAGGCCGAGCTCGACCGCTTGAACAACCTGCTGGCCCATCCCGAAATACAGGAACATCGGCACAAGAAAGAGCAGGAAGATAGCGCCCGGGGCGATGAGATGGTGCGCATGTTGCCGGATGCTTTCCTATTTACCCTCGACGGGATGGTGGAGGGCCCCAACGGGCCCTGTTACCGGCTGAAATTCCGCCCGAATCCCGCATTCACCCCGCCGGACCGGGAAGGCGAGGTTTACCACGGCATGGTCGGCGAGCTCTGGGTAGACCAGGCCCAGCTGCGGCTGGTCAAGATCGATGCTCACTTGATTTCCGACGTGAATTTTGGGTGGGGCGTACTGGGGAGGCTTTATAAGGGCGGCAGCATCCTGGTGCAGAACGCGGACGTAGGATTGCATCACTGGGAAACCATACACATGAAGCTGCAATTGCAAGGCAAGCTGCTGATGATGAAGAGCGTGGATTACTCCACCACGGAAGACTTCAGCGACTTCCAGGTTCAGCCCCAGGAACTGGGCTACCAGGAGGCCATCCGGCTGCTTCAGAAGCTTCCCGCAGCAGCCGAAGTCGCCTCCAAGTAAGCAACCACTAGTATGGAGGCCGGCCCGATGGCCTCGATTTACCTCATTAACAAAGATTGACAATTTCTGTTATCGGCGCCAAGGTAACGAAGTAGGAGTTAAACCGGTGAATGTGTCCCTTACTTCCGAGCTAGAGAAATTCGTAAGCGCTAAAGTCGAATCGGGCCGCTATAACTCCGCGAGTGAAGTGGTCAGGGAAGCACTCAGGCTGCTTGAGGAGCACGACCGTGCCCGGTCTGCCCAACTTACCCGGTTCAACCAGGAGCTGGGTGACCGCCTGGAGACGCTTGACCGCGGCCGGCACGTTTCCCCGGCGGATGCCCGCGCCCGCCTCAAATCGAAATCCGAGCAACGTCGTGACGCCGTATCTCCTGAGTGAGGGTGCCGATCGGGACCTGGATCGTATCTGGGACTACATTGCGCAAGACAGTGTGAGCGCCGCCGACGAGTGGATCGGAAGGCTCTTTGATGCATTCGACATCATTGGCGGTACTCCGGGTGTCGGCCATAAACGCGCAGACCTGACCACTCACACTGTTCTTTTCTGGCCGGTGGGCGCGTACTTGATCATCTATCGCGCTACATCTCGACCTGTGGAGATAGTGGCTGTGACCCAGGGCGGGCGTGACATTCCCGCCTTCCTGCACCACCGCTTTTCCCCGTGACGAATCTTATCGTACTGAGGTGCTTGGCAAATGTTTACGCCAGGTCGTCGCCACCGCTCGAGGAATCGTCGAAGGATGAGTCGTCGTACGACGTATCGTCCAGGCTCAGATCGTCCTGGTCGCTCCCATCGTCCCGCAGGTCGTCACTCGCCTGCTGCAGGTCCGCGGCATCGCTGCCCGTATCCCCCAACCCGCTATTATCCAAACGCTCATTTCCCCGTCCGGGGTCATCGTAGTAGTTGTTGATAACAGTCTCCTCAGGCCTGCCCTCTGCTCCACCGAAGAGCCCGCTACCGCCGCCGAAACCGGCCGAATGACCAAAGCCCCCTAGTAACGATTCGACCCCCTGAAAGGCCAGCGCTCCCGCCGCGACGCCGGCAGCGGTCGTGGCCGCGGTACGCAGAAAGCTCGAGCCACCGCCGGGCATCGGAGGCGGCGGTCCATATGCCGCTCCCTGGTTCCAGGGCTGAGCATACGGCGGTGCCCCATATCCCGGTGGCGGCGGCCCATACCCCGGTGGCGGTGGGGGCGGGGGCGGCGCAGGATCCCGGTGGCCTAACAGGTTCCCCAGGAAGCTGGTGGTGTGGGCGGGCTGCTGCTGGAGCGCCTGGGTTTGTTGCCGTAACTGGCCGAGCTGCGCCTGGGCTTGCTCCAGGGCGTACTTCTGTACCAGCACCGTTTGCGACAGGATATAGAGCGCATTAGGATTTCGCCCCAGCCTCTGGTTCAACAACTGCTCAGCTTCCGGGTCTTTTTCTGTGAGTTGGGTTTGCTCGACACGACCGATCAGGTCGTTCAGCATGGATTCTTCCTGGGGAGTCATTTCATCTCCAATCAGGAGACCAGCGCCATGGCCTTGATCTCCTCTTTACGGACGGTAAGCCGTTCGATCAGGTCGGTGCGCACTTCAAAGCCGCGCCCGGGCGTATTTGGCACACGGATCTCGCCGGCCGCGGATACCGTGACCTCGGGCTCGATGATGTCCTCGGCCCAGTAGCGTTTGGATGCGGAGACGTCTCCCGGCAGTGAAAAATTCTCCAGCGTCGACAGCGCAATATTGTGGGAGCGTCCGATCCCGCTCTCCAACATGCCGCCACACCACACCGGGATCCCCCGTTCCTGGGTCGCATTGTGGATGGCGATCGCCTCGCTGAAGCCCCCTACCCGGCCAAGCTTCACATTTATGATGCGGCAGGACTCCATCTCGATTGCGGCCAATGCATCGCGGCGGTTGCGGATGGATTCATCGAGACAGATGGCGGTCTCCAGACGCTGTTGCAGCATGGCGTGGAAGTAGAAATCGTCGGCCCACAACGGCTGTTCGATCATAAGCAGGTTGTATTGGTCGAAGGTGGTCAGGTGGTCCGCGTCTCGCAGTCGATAGGCGGAATTGGCATCGCAGCTGAGAACAATGTCCGGCCAGCGATGGCGAACCTTCTCGAACATCTCCACATCCAGGCCAGGCTTGCACTTGAGCTTGATTCGCTGATAGCCCTGGGAGAGTGCCTGCTCCACCTTCTCCATCAATTTATCCAACGAAGACTGGATACCGATGGAAACGCCGCATGCGATCGTTTCCCGAGTGCCCCCTAACAGCTCGTACAACGGGATGTGGCGTATTTGCGCTTCCAGATCCCACAGCGCATTTTCGAGCGCCGCCTTGGCCATGCGGTGCCCGCGCACCGGGCGAAATATCCCGGGACACTTGCCGCCGGTCTGCTCTTCCGCAGCCGTCAGTAGGGGTACGAGCTCCTGCAAAATGGTTAACCAGGCCGTGTCTGTCGACTCTTCGCTGAAATAGGGATGCTCTCCCGTGGTGCATTCGCCCCAGCCAGAGAGTCCTTCGGCCCGGACTTCGACCAGCAGGACCCGCCGTTCCCTGGTTTCACCGAAGCTGGTGGCGAACGGGTGGATCAAAGACATGCTTAGCTCACGCAGGACAATCGATTCAATCTTCATGAAAACTCGCTCGATACCGGTTGTTAGTGAGTGTGAGGGCGCCTGATGGCTCCCGAACGTCCAATCGAGGCCCGGTGGAATTTTCCAACTTCAAGCGGGACCGCCCCAGTTCTGCCCCGGAGTGCCGTGGGGCTATCCGGCACTGCACATGGTCCTGTTTACTGCTGCATACGAGGAAACTCGGGCTCCTGCCAGTGCCCCAGCTGAAAGATGCCGTTCCCCCCCGAATCGATCCTAAAACCAATCACCGCAAGCCGGCGTGCAAACGCCTGCTCAAAGTGCTCCCGATTCCCGGTTTGTATGTCAAGAACGCGTTGCAGATCCGCGGGCGAGTGCCTCCAGTGAGCGATTTGGTGCGGTACTGCGATTTCGTCTTCCACCGCGGGAACAGCAACCGGTTTTCCACCCAGGGCAGAGCAAACCCAATCACTATCCAACCACCATTCCGCGTAGAGCCGATCGGTCGGAACCTGACCATGCAGCCGAGATGAGGATACACCATAAAAATTCGCCGCGTAGCGGCGAACCACGGCCCCCAGCTTGGCCACGTTGAGGAAGCTGTTCTTGATTTCCAGCGGGTCGAAGGTCCATTCCATGCGCTTGATCCCACGCGCCAATGCTTCCTCCCGCTGAAAAAGCTTGAGCCGGCGCCCGATGCCCAGGTTGCGGTAATCGGGGTTGACCGCGAGCATGTGCGAATGCAAATAAGGCCGGCCCTGGGAGATGCCAGGTAATGCCATGGCAAACCCGACCAGGCTGCCGGCATCGCCCTCCGGCCTCGAACCCCCGCGCGCGGTATCAAACGCACCAATCACCTGGCCGCCGATCTTCTGGCCCACGATAAACATGCGCCGTGGAACCACATCGCGGTCCCCATACCCCCAAACTTCCACCTGCAGCTGCACGCAGGCGCTGAGCTCCTCAAAGCCCACACAAGGCCGGATCAGGACAGGATTGGAATTCATCGTGGCGACGAAGCCGCTGCGGTTTCTGCGAGTTTGGCCTGGTTCCAGAGCGACTCCAGTTGGGCAGCCGACAGGGCTTCGAGGGGCTGGGCCGAAGCTGCTTCCATGGCGGCAAAACGCCGGCGGAATTTCGCGTTGGTATGGCGGAGCGCAAATTCCGGTTCCACCTGCAGCCGGCGCGCCAGATTAACCATGGTAAAGAGCATGTCCCCCACTTCAGAAACCATTTCCTCAGAAGCAGCGTCTCCGGTTGCCGAAGAGCTGCGGATTGCCTGCCGCAGCTCTTCTGTTTCTTCCTCCAGCTTAGCGAAAATGCCTTCGACATCGGGCCAGTCGAAGCCGCTCTTGTGCGCGCGTCCCCCCAACTTGGCGGCCTCAAGCAGCGCAGGAAGCCCCCGAGGAATACCATCCAGTGCCGACGAGACCGGCTGCGCCTTCTCGGAACGCTTGATAGCATCCCAGTTGCGCAACACCTGGGATGCGTCGATGCCGTCCATTTGCAGCGGCGACTCCACCGCGTTACCGGCGGCGATCGAAGCCTCCTCTCCGAAAACGTGCGGGTGGCGGCGAACCAGCTTCCGATTCAGGCCAGCAATCACATTCGCCATGGTGAAGTAGCCCGCTTCACTCGCCATCTGGGCGTAGAAGAGCACTTGTAGCAGGAGATCGCCCAGTTCCTCGCACAGGTCGGGCCAGTTTCGCCGCTCAATCGCGTCGAAGACCTCATAGCTTTCCTCAAGCGTATATTTCCGGATGGTGTCGAAGCTCTGCTCGCGATCCCAGGGGCATCCATCGGGACCACGCAGCCGGGCCATGATGCTCACTGCTTCGGCGAAAAGCGCAGCCGAATCAGCGGCCGGGGGTCGCTCAGAACTCATGTCAACAATGTAAACGATGGGCTTGAGGATTCCGCCACGACTGTTACTGTGGTCTTTTCCCATGATGCCTTGCATCTTTTTCGGATTATTCGGTTTGCTGCTGGGGAGTTTCCTCAACGTCTGCATCGTGCGGCTGCCCGCGGGCGAATCGGTCATATGGCCTCGCTCGCATTGCCGCCAGTGCGACCAGCCGATTGCGAGCTGGGACAACATTCCCGTGCTGAGCTGGCTGCTGTTGGGGGGCGCGTGCAGGAAGTGCGGTGGCCGCATCTCCCTGCGCTATCCACTCATCGAATTAGCCGTTTGCATCCTTTTCCTGCTGTGTTGCCTGCACTTTTCGTTGGGCTGGCTGGCGGGCTGCTGGGCCCTCCTCTGCTTCCTGTTGCTGGGGCTGGCGGTGATGGATGCGGAGACGCTGCTACTGCCCGATTGGTTCACCCTGCCCGGGTTGGTGGCCGGAATCGTTTTTTCCAGTCTGCGCCCCGGTTTCGAGAACGGGGCCTGGACCTATGCGGCCGCACTACGCGCGGCGAGGTTATCTGTGCTGGCCGCCACGGCTGCGGCTGCGACACTCCTGCTCATTGCTGGACTCTATTGGCTGGCCCGGCGCCGGATGGGTATGGGGATGGGCGATGTGAAACTCCTGGCAATGCTGGGAGCATGGCTAGGGCTGCGGCAGACGGGCCTCGTCCTGTTCCTGGCCGTAGTCGCAGGAGCCCTGTTCGGAGTGGGAATCATTTTGTTCCATCGCCAGGCGGCCACGGACGATCAGTTGCCCCCCGGGCAAATGCCAGTGCCCTTCGGTACCATGCTCAGTCTGGCTGGAATCTACAGCGTCTTTCTAGGCCAATGGACGTTGGGCTGGTACACGCAATTTTTCCACTAGATTTTCTCTTGTCAATTTCAGCGGGACCGGAGCCGGAGCCACGTGCTCCAGAATCGACCGCAGTTGGGGTACGTGGTGGAGTCCATGCACCACGTGATAGCGGCGCCACTGATCTATCCGTAGCGGCCCAAGCCACGGATGGGTACCCACCCGCTCCATACCGAACCTGCGCCGGCAGGCATCGAGCACTGTGTCCATGGCCTCCACTTCCTGGCGTAAAAGGTCGCTCAGCTGTCGTCCACTCATCGCCGGAAAACGTCCCGGGGTGGGCATCGTTTCCTCCAGCGCCGGTACTCCCCGGGGCAGAGCTCCGAACGTCAGGATCATGAGCTGCAGCGACCCCTGCAGATAGGTGCGATTTCGGCTTCGGGAAATGCGCCCTTTGCTGAGCCGGGTCTCGAGCACATTCGTCGTCAGACGGCAACCAAGCACCAGGTGCTCGATTACCTCTTGCGCATTCCACTTATATTCCAGACCCTTGGGGTGTAGCTGTGCCGTGTCGGCGTCGAGGTGACGCACTTCGCTCGCGATTTGCCTTACCACCCGTTCGAGGACCGCGTGCATACGGGATTTCTCCCTGACCTCGCGGAAGTGTAAAACACACGGGCGTGCAGAGAAAACCTAAAAGGCGGGATGCACCTGCAATGGTAACTACAACTTTTGTTCGCGGCCTACCCACCGGATCCCAGCGTTTTGAGCGCCTTGAGAGCCTGCTTGGCCTTGGGGCCGTTGGGGACGATCTCCAGATAAAGCTGGTAGTTACGCGCCGCGTCCGCGTTTTTCTTTAGCATCCGCTGAGACTCAGCCAAACCAAAAATAGCCTCAACATTGGTGGGATCGGCCGTCGTTGCGTCCTTGTAGCGAAGCAAGGCTCCCTGGTAGTCGCGCGACTTCAGGTAATAGTCCCCCACCTCGGCATCTCGTTTGGCGCGCCCTGGGTCAGCCACCTGGTTGGGGGCTCCGGCTTCGTTTTCGCCGCCATCGGGCACAGGGGAAGATTGGCTCGAGCTGACGCCCGGAGGGAGATCGCTCTTGGCCGCGGGCGCCTGGTCAGGATCGTTCCCGGCCGCCTTGGCGGCATCCTTGGAAATGGCCTCAGGAAAAGGGTTGTCATCCTTAGTAGATGGCGGTGCGTTGGGCGTCGTTTTACCCTTCTCAGAGTCGGATGCGTGATCGGAGTCAGATGACTCGGCTGCCGCCTTGGCAGCGGCCTCCTTGGAAACGGCCTCCGGAAAAGGATTGTCATCCTTCGTAGACGGCGACGGGTTGGGAGCCGTTTTATTGCTGGGCGGTGACGAAGAGTCGGAAGCTTGCGGCTCAGATTTGCTCTTAACCTTTGCCTGGGAACCAGAGTCCGGGGATTGCGGCTTGGCTGCCGCCTTCTTTTGCGGCTGGGGCGCATCCGGAACTGACTGGTCGCCATTGCTCTGTGATTGCGCATACGCAGGGGCGCTGGCTGCGAGGGTAAGCAGAGCGGTCATCGAAGCGACGATCAGGGGCCGGGTGCGCATCGTTGCTGTTTTAAGTTTAGTCCTATGGCCTCGAGCTTTCCAGCGGCGGAAAAGCTTGTTAAAAATTGAACATGGGTCTGATGATTCGCTCTTCTTCGATACATGCTGCCGGCTGCTACACCACATCGGCCATCCCCAAGGGCGTCAAGGTGGTGGAATACACCGGACCCCGGATCAGCAAAAAGGAGGCCGACGCTGACTTTAAAGACTCGAGGATTACCTACCTCTTCGGCATCGGCGACGGCACCACTGTGATCAGCGGTCATGGCATGGCCATGTATATCAATCACTCCTGCGATCCCAACTGCGAGACCGAAGAATCACGGGGGCGAGTATGGATCATGTCCCTGCGCCGCATCGCTCCAGGCGAGGAGCTGACCTACGATTACAACCTCTACGATGGCGACGAAGACGACGCTCGCTGCTATTGCGGAGCCAGCAACTGCCGCCAGACGATGTACTCGCCGGAAGAGGTGGCACGGCGCAAGAAAGCCGCGAAACGAAAAGCCTTAAAGGCGGCCGATGCCCGGAAGCCGGCGGACAGGAAGGTGTCAGCGCGGCGCAAGTAGCGATGCGGCCGGCAATGATCCCCCAATGCAGACGCCAGTTTGCGATTCCTGCTGCCATCGGCACTCGGGCTACAATCAAAGTTCAGAGGCCGTGCCGCCGGCACGCCCGCAGTCTTAATTCCTCCCTATGGCTTACCAGGTTCTAGCCCGCAAATACCGTCCCCAACGCTTCTCCGATGTCGCCGGCCAGGAGCACGTGACTCGTACCCTGGGCCACGCTCTCGAGCAGCAGCGGGTGGCCCACGGGTACATCTTCAGCGGACATCGCGGCATCGGCAAAACAACCATCGCCAGAATCCTTGCCATGGCGTTGAATTGCCGCAACCAGATTGGCAGCCCGGAACGGCCCTCGCCCGAACCGTGCGGGGTTTGCGACTCCTGTAAGGAGATTCGCGCCGGCAACTCCCTCGACGTGGTCGAGATCGACGCCGCCACCAACCGCGGGATCGACGAGATTCGCGAATTGCGGGACGCAGCGCGCTATGCCCCGGCGCGAGACCGCTACAAAATCTATCTTCTGGACGAAGCCCACCAGATCACCGACGCAGCGTTTAACGCGCTGCTGAAAACTCTGGAGGAGCCTCCCGAGCACGTCGTCTTCATGATGGCGACGACGCAGCCCGAAGATATTCCCCAGACCATCCGCTCGCGCTGCCAGCACTTCAGTTTCCACGCCGTCAAGTTTGACGACATTGTTGCCGAGCTGACGCAGATCGCCGACAAGGAGGGCATTCTGGCCGATGCGCAGGCGCTGGCCCTTCTGGCCGAGGCCGGCGACGGCTCCATGCGCGATGCGCTCTCCATCATGGACCAGGCCATCGCCAGTGCACCCATGGTGGACGGCAAGGCCAGGCTCGACGGGGGGGAAATCCGGGAGCTGATGGGGACGGTGCCGGATGCCGTCTTTGAACGCATTCTCGAAGCCATCGGCGAGGGCCAAAGCGCGGCTGTGATGGAGGAGCTCAACCGGCTGCTGAATGCAGGCAATAGTCCATCGCAGATGGCACGGCAGCTGGTGCGTTACCTGCGCAACTGCCTGATGGCTAAGCTGGGCGGAGAAAATACCCAGCTGTTGCAGATCTCCGGGGATGAGCGTGCCCGCGCCGTGCGTTCGGCCACTCTGTTCAGTGAGGAGGATCTGACCCGTTTTCTGCAGGTGATCCTGCGCACCTTCGACGAGCTGAATTACCGCCAGGAACCGCGCTTGCATCTGGAACTGGGACTGATGAAGCTGGTCCATCTGCAGCGCCTGCTGCCGCTGGAGCAGATTCTGAGCAGCTTGCCGGCTGCTGGGCGCCCGCCGGCTGCAAACCCGAAGCCCGCGCAGGCGGTGCCCCTGCAGGCGCCGCGGTCCGCTCCACCGGGGTCCGTTCCGACTGACACACCTAAGGCGAAGCCAATCGCGCCTTCTCCATTCGAGCTGGACCGCCAACGCAAGCAAAGTGCAGACGACGAAGAGGAAACCAGGCAACCTGTGATCGCGCCGGTCGCAGTCGCGGTTGCAGTTCCAGTCGCAGCATCGGTCGAAGTCGCAGCCGAACCTGAGCCTCCGCCGGTCACGCCTGTGGAGGCCAAGACTCACGAGGCGGACCTGGACAAACTACGCGACGCGGTCGCTGAAGCGCTCGATGAACAGGGACACAACACGGCAGCCTCGCTGCTGGCAGCAGGTCGATGGAAACTGGACGAGGAGGGCGCCATCCAGGTGGAAGTCGGGGTCAAGAAAACCATGCTGGGCCTGACCATGAATGGCGAGGCGTGGAAGATCGTGCGCGAAGCGTTGCGCACTGCGGGCGCAACGCAGAAGATGACCGTGGTGCCCGGCGACTCGTCGGAGCCGGCGAGTGCAGCCCCGCGGATACGGTCGCACGATAGCATCGAAGCAGTCGCACTGGGTAACCCGCTGGTGCGGCAGGCTCAGGAGTTGTTCCATGCAGAAGTTCGCAGCGTGCTCGATCTGCGAGACAAAGGCAAAAGTTGAATAGGAGTAAGCTGTGAATCCTCTAAAGATGCAGGAAATGCTGGAACAGGCGCGCCACATGCAGGACCAGATGCAGGAGAAGCTGAGCCAGACGGTGGTGGAAGCGTCCTCAGGTGGAGGCGCCGTAACCGTGAAAATGAACGGACAGAAGCAGGTATTGCAGCTCAAGATAGACGCTGCGGCGGTGATGAGCCTGAGCTCAAGTCCGGCCGACGTCGAAATGCTGGAGGACCTGGTGACCGCCGCGTTCAACGAGGCTGGCCGGCGCGCCGATGAAGCCATGAAGTCCAATCTGACCGGGATGTTGGGCGGCTTGAATCTCCCTCCTGGACTTCTGTAGTCAGGAGCCTCTCTTGTCTCAATTTGCGGAACCCATGGCGCGGCTGATCGAAGAGCTGCGCAAATTGCCCGGGATCGGCGCCAAGAGCGCGCAGCGGCTCGCGTTCCATATTCTCCGAGCCAGCACTGAGGATGCCGGGGCATTGGCCGACGCCGTACGCGAACTGAAAGCACGGCTATTGCTTTGCTCGACCTGTAACAACATCACCGACGTGGATCCCTGCATCTACTGTGCCAGCCCCACCCGGAGCCAGCGAGTGGTGTGCGTGGTAGAAGAGCCGGGCAACATTGCGGTGATCGAAAAGACCCGCAGTTACAACGGTGTTTACCATGTCTTGCACGGTACGTTGTCTCCCCTGCACGGTGTGGGCCCCGAACACCTGCGAACCGGCAGCCTGTTGGCGCGGGTAGCGCAGGGCGACGTCGAGGAAGTAATTCTGGCCACCAATCCTACCGTCGAAGGCGAGGCCACAGCCGTCTATCTGGCAGATCTGCTGCGCACCGCAGCCGTTCGCGTAACCCGCATAGCCACCGGCGTGCCGGCAGGAAGCGACATCGAGTATGCCGATGAGGTCACCATGACAAGAGCCATGGAAGGCCGTCGCGAACTGAAGTTTTAACCGTGAAGCCAGATTGGCATTCTCTATCTGCAAAAACCGACGGGTGCCCCACATCTCGCTCGTCTTTCGCGAGATGTGGGATACCACCGCGCCAAACCCGCAATCCTTCAACGAACGCCAAAGTAGCCGAGGAATGCCCACCAACGTTCGCTCCGGCGTACGTGGGCCGAAAAAGACGGGGCGACCCGGATTTCCTGCCACGGGGCGCCACCAACGTGTGCGGCTTTCATTAAGGAAAGCCGCATGAAGTTAGTCAACGCCATCAAGTTCGACAGGAAATCCGGGGGAAGCCCCACCCATTGCTTTTGCGACAGCAATCCACGATCGCTCTATTTTCTGGCACTGCTCCTCTCAACCCTGCTCCTTTGCCCTCTCCTAGCTAGCGCAGCGGAGACAACCGCACAATCAGCCCTATCCTCCGCACTACGAAACACCCCCGCCGTAGCCGTGGTGCTCGATGTAAAAACCGGACATCAGCTGGCAGCAATCAAGCCCGCCGAAGCAGCCAATCTGCGAAGTGCACCCGGCTCCATCCTCAAACCCCTCTTCCTGGCTGCAGCCCTGCAGCACCACCAACTTCAACCGCAAACTACCGTCTTTTGCCGCCGAGACCTACGCGTGACTGCCGGCAACCGGGACTGGAACCTTGCGTGTACCCATCCACAAACAAACGTGGCCTTTACGGGACAAGAAGCGCTCGCCTATTCCTGTAACCGCTATTTCGCCACCCTGGCTGATCGGATTCCACCCGCGGAGGCCACGCAGATTCTTGAACATTACGGCCTGCCACAAACGCGCACTCCAGAGACCAGGGAAAAAAAGGAACTCCTGGTGCTGGGCGTATCAGGCATCGCACTCTCCCCCACCCAAATCGCAATCGCCTATCGCAGGCTGGCCCTTGAACTCGACGACACTCCCTCTGCGCTCGATCCGGTGCGCGACGGGCTCAGAGATTCCGTGCGCTACGGCATGGCGCACAATGCAGACGTGCCGGGCATGAACATCGCGGGCAAGACAGGCACGGCCAGCGACACCGCTCAAGGGGTCAGCCACGGATGGTTCGCCGGCATCGGCTCCCTCCACCATCAAGAAGTAGTCGTCGTGATCTATTTGCCGCAAGGCAACGGTGCCGACGCCGCCCGCCTGGCGCAGCATTTCTTTCTTGCCGCAAAACCCTCCGCGGCGCCCGCAACGGACAGCGCGCGTTCGCTCACCATTGAGCTCTGGACTTCCCGATCGGTGACCCATCTCACCGCAGCCCCCATCGGCAGCACAGGCAAGCCGCTCAACGTGGACTGGCTGCACGATGGACTGCAAACCGCTCCCGGAAAGACCTCCAAGCACCTAGAGCTAACCGGAAACTATCTCCTGCAAGCACCGGATGCGCCGGAAGTTACCGCCGCCGGCAGCTGGAGCATCCGCTGGCAGCAAGATCGCCTGCAGGTGCTGCTAACGCTACCCAGCGAAACCTACGTCATGGCCGCACTCAGCGGCGAAGCTGCGCCGGATGAACCGATGGCTTCGCTCAAGGCAATGGCGATCAGCATGCGCACCTTCGCCCTGGAGAACGCCGGCCGCCACCGCGCAGAAGGTTTTGACCTCTGCGACAGCACCCATTGCCAGGCGCTTCGCCTGGGCAAAGTCCGGCCCGAAGTGGAGCGGGCGGTACGGGAAACAGCCGGCGAAACCCTGTGGTCGGGTGAGCGCAGGGCACACATCTATTACACCCAGCACTGTGGCGGCTTGAGCGAATCGGCAAATGCTGTCTGGCCCGCGGAGCGCTCCAGTTACCTGTCTGGCCATCGTCCCGACCCTTACTGCTTGCGCCGGTCCCCTGCCCAGTGGCACGCGCAGATCGCATTGACGCAACTCGACAAAATTTTTCAATCCCAGGCTTGGAAGACGCCATCCCCGGTCGACAACATCCGCGTGATCGAGCGGAGCGCGACCGGACGTGCCAAGCTCCTCGAAGTAACCGGCCGGGGCGCCCCAGCCCAGCTCTCGGCCAGCAGTTTTCACTTCGCCGTGGACCGCGCGCTCGGCTGGAACCAGATGCGCAGCGACTGGTATACCGCGACCGTATCGGGCGGCGTCCTCGAGATCAAAGGCAGAGGCTACGGGCACGGTGTGGGCTTGTGCCAGGCCGGCGCTTTTGAAATGGCCGCGGAAGGCCGCAGCGAAGCCGAGATTCTCAGCTTCTACTTCCCTGGTACTGTCATCGCCGTCACGCCGGCGGATCACGGGTGGCAAAGAATCGCGGGTGCAGGGTGGACGTTGCTGACCACAGATCCGGGCGACGGCCTGCTGGCCGAAGGCAATGCCGCCTGGGCCAGGGCGCGCTCCCTGCTTGGTGGGCCCGCACCATCCCAGGAACCCACGCTGCAGGAGTTGCCCAGCACCGAACTATTCCGGCAAACCACCGGTGAGCCGGGCTGGATGCTCGCGTCCACTCGTGGCAGCAACGTGTTTCTGCAGCCGGCCGCAGTGCGGCGCAGAAACGGTGGCAGACGAAACGCTCCTGGTGCATGAATTTCTCCATGTACTGGTAGAGCAGCAAGCGGGAGAAAACGCTCCATTGTGGTTACGTGAGGGATTGGTGGAAACTTTGGCCGCCCCGGGAAAAGAGACGTGGGAACCGGTGGAGTTGTCCCTGACCGAGGTGGATGCCGCCCTGGCCCACCCCGCAAACGCCGTGGCTTCGCGGCGCGCACATCAGGCGGCAGCACGAATGGCCGCTCTGCTGTGCGCCCGCTACGGCATGCCTGCAGTGCGGGCTTTCTTGCGTAACGGCATCCCCTCGGAAGCCATCAAGAGCTTGGGATCGTGACCCGGCCAGCATCCGTGCCCCTGCAGCTCCCAACGAAGTTTCTGGTTCTTGATCAGAAGTTCCCCGATGATCGCGCGTAAGGAACCATTTTCCCGCGCCATCTGCTGCCAATCCTGTGGTTCGTCGCTCTGGGGCTGAATGTATGAGTTTCCCGTCATGATCGGCCTCCCTGCATGCCTGTAACTGTGTAACCCGGGCCCGCCCTTGCTTATTCCCGCCGGACACCGCAAAAAGTCCTGCGCTTCTACAAAATAGATCCAGCCCGTAAACCGGGTAAGCCCAATTGGTGCGGTGGAAGGGGGACTCTTTCGGAGCGTTCTGGACCACCCGGAAACACCGTGGACTGATCGGATTCACCAGCACAGATGGCTCTAGTCGCACGCGTGCTTTGTATCAGGGCCTGACTTTACAGCCTTCGGAAAAAACTAGGTTTTGTATCAGGGCACGACTTTAGTCGGGCCGTAAAACATTGAGAATACGGTGGGCTTTCAGAGCCCCTGGGGGAAGACACTGTCGAACGAAGGGCACGGCTTGAGCCGTGCCACAACACTCGTGCTGATGAGGGCTTTAGCCCCTGAGTACGTCTTTCCAATCTTCTATGGAGAACTCAAAGGCGAAAAGACATGACTTTGCCCTAGAGGTCCCGAAAAGCGTACCTAGGCGGCCAGCCGTCTCATCCCATCTAAAGCCGTCCAGCGTGCAGATCCTTTGTTAAGCTTTCCGGGACCAGACGGGAAAATCCCGCGATGCTTATCGCCTGGCCGTTTCAAAACCGTTCAACGAGTCTTAGACTTTTCCAGGTCTTTCGCGCCATCAAGATGTTTTTGCAGGACGGGTAAGTCGTTCTCCGCATACGTTTTCACCGCGGGGTTCTGCGCGTCCGCGGCTTCTTTCTTGAAGACGGCGATCGCTTTGGTGTGTCCGGTTACCATCTCCTGGATGTAGTGATGATCAAACGCGGCGCCGTTCAGCTTTTGGAAAGGGTCGATCATCATTTTGTTGTGTTCGGCGTCGATTGCGTCCGGGCGCGTGAGATTGGCCTGATGGGCGACATCGTACAGCTGGTTGAAGTCTTTTGTGTGATCAGTGATCAGCATTTGCGCGTAGTCTTTCACTGCTTGAGACGAAGCCGAGGTTTGCGCCAACTTCCCGAGATTGATCTCCACCATGTCGGTTTGTCCAGCAAAGTCGACAAATTGCTGGTCAGTCATCGGCGCTGCAGCGGCCTTTTTCTGCGCTAGCACAGGAGCCGCACCAAGGGCGATACAACAGACGGTCAAAAGTAAACGTTCCATCTAATTTCCTCCCACCTCACAGTGTTGGATGCAACTGCAGGCCACATCGTAAGAGGGGGGCGCGAAAACCCGGTGACTCGACGTAGAACCCTGGCGGGGACAGAAGAATCCATGCAATAAATAGGACACATGATGATCAACGCAAAACGTTTCCGTGTGCAGCCCGGGGCGAATGTACGGCTTTCCAAATGGCCCACCCTGGTAGAACCATTTTGCAAGACAAAAGAGGAGTATCAGAGCCTGCTAGACAAGGACAGGGAGGAGCTGAGTGCCCTGCAGAAGCTCCACTACGCCTGCAGCCGGTACGCAATACTTCTCATCCTGCAAGGAATGGATTCGGCGGGCAAGGATGGAGCCATTGCCCATGTTATGTCCGGAGTCGATCCACAAGGCTGTGAGGTCTCCAGTTTCAAACAACCCAGTGTCGAAGAACTCCAGCACGATTTTCTTTGGCGCACGACGCGCCGGCTTCCTCAACGCGGATGGATCGGCATCTTCAATCGCTCATATTACGAGGAAGTGCTGGTGGTTCGCGTGCACCCCGAGCTTCTCCGCAATCAAGGGCTTTCCGATGAGCTGCGCAACCAGAGAACCTTCTGGGATGACCGCTACCGTTCGATCGTGGATTTGGAGAGGCACCTGTATTGCAATCGAACCAGGATCGTGAAGATCTTCCTCCACCTTTCCAAAGAAGAGCAGCGAAAGCGATTCCTCGCCCGCCTCGATGAGCCCCGTAAGAACTGGAAATTTTCCCTCTCCGACATTCACGAAAGGAAATACTGGAAGGATTACATGACGGCGTATGAGGCCTGCCTGCGCGCCACCAGCACCAAGTACGCACCCTGGCACGTCGTTCCTGCCGACGACAAGAAGAATGCCCGCCTGATCGTTTCCCGCATCCTGCTGGATGCGTTCGAAGACCTCAAGCTGGAAAATCCCACGCTCACCGCCAAGCGACGGGCCGAATTCCAATCGTTCCGGAAACTCCTGGCCAAATAGAGTTCGGTACGTCGGCAGCGAATCAGTACCGATACGGCGGCTACACTGACGGACCAGCTCAAAGAGAGCAGTAGAATCCCTGCTCTCTTGGCCGGACCGTAGTTCCTGACGTAGCCCCAATCCTCATAGTGCCGATTACGGGCAGGGCGTCGCTAGAAATGCGTGCGTTTGCCCGCTGCTCGTCACTCCGAAGCCGGCAATCTCGCCACTCGAATTAATGAGTTGTGCAACCAGGGCGTAGATGGGGGAATTGGCTGGAAGGAGCGTGTTGAGGTCGAGCATCACTCCGTTCCGCCGGAGAAACGCGCGTGGGACGCCGGTCTTATCGATAGACAATCCAACGATTTCCCCCTGGTCATTGGCGGCCAATGCAACGCTGGCATAGTCGCCGGGGACCGTTCCCAAGTCCTGCATTTTTCCTCTCTCTTTGGTCCACGAAAACGCGTGAAAAGTCTGTTCCCCTTCCAGCGCCGATGCGCCCACCGCAAGGCCTCGATTGCTGATAAACAGAGCAGTATTGCCGAACAGCCCCAGGGTAGCGCTCTTACAACCGTTTACGCAGGGTCCGCCAAGGTTGCCGAGATCGAGGACCGAACCGTTTTCCCAAAGCACTGCGCGTGGTCCGCCCACCAAAGGAGGAAGTTGTGTGTTCGCACACGAACCTGACACGCCAACGGTTTGACCCTTGTCGTTAATCCAAACGGCGGCTCCGACCGAGTCTCCGGGAAACGGGCGGAGCTTTTGAATCTCCCCCTTCCCCGGTCCCCATAACGCCGCGTCAAAATCGTGAGTTTGAGGTGCCACGCAGCGAGCGTCTGTCGTTTCCTCTTCCGCAACCCCTGCCGCCTGGCCGAAATCGTTGATAGAAACAGCCGCGCCGTTCTTGCCCCCAAAGGTGGGGAGAGCAGTCATGACCCCTGCTTGCCAGCGGAAAGCCAGACACCTCAGGCCGCTGCCGAAACTACAGAAGTTTTCGCTGTCTTTCTCTTGCGTGGATGGTTCGGCAGATCCCACCGCCTGGGCCAGTCCGTTGACCGTGTATGCGATGCTATCCAGTGCCGTAGCGCCACCTTTTCCCAGGCCGGGCGCACCTATATCCAGCTTCTTTCCCCGGAACCAAAGGATGGCGTGCTCGGTGCCATTCGCGAGGGTCGCTGCGCCGCTGACAAAGCCGGGATCGGACACGGAAAAAGCCGAACTGTATGGGCCGCCCAGCGTGCCCAGGTCGGTGATGTGATAGTGCACTGGCGGTAGCTTCTGTTGCGTTTGTTGCTGGGCCATCAGCCAAGACGCGGTCGACAACAAGCACAAAGACGCCACCGCAACGAACAAATTCGAGTTTCTGGATTTCATAGTCGCCTCACTCCTGAGCGTGCAGTTTCGCAACTGCCAGGCTCGACACGCAGAAGAACCCGCGCTTTCGCGGAGGTCAACGAAACTTACCGTGAACCCTTTGTTAACTGGCAACTCGTTGAGAACAAGAGAAGTAAGAAGGTGGCGTAAACTGGTGCCGCAATTGAGGGACGACCGTGGAACCTCCGGCGGGGACCACTTACGAATTCGGCCCTTTCGAACTGAACGCAGTGTCCGGCGAACTTTGGAAACAAGGCCGCCGGGTCAAGCTGCAGGAGCAGCCGTTCCGCCTGCTGGTTATTCTCCTGGAAAATGCCGGCCAGATAGTCACCCGGGAGCAGATCCAGAATCGCATCTGGGAAGGAAACACGTTTGTCGACTTCGACAGCAGCCTTCGCGTCGCAGTGCGCAAACTGCGCGAGGCCCTGGGGGATGACGCTGAGAATCCCCGATACATTGAAACCATTCCCAAGCGGGGATACCGTTTCCTCGCCCCCGCCCCGCGAAATGAAAATCCCATCCGCCGGGAAGTGGAAATCAGCCCTGCAGCAACAGCAGTTCCGGCTGCCTCCGCGCGTCCCAGGCGATGGGCTTGGACGATTGCCCTCCTCCTTATCCTTATCGCTTCGGGCGCCGGCGCATTCCTGTTTTTGGCCCACGGCAAAAGAGTCTTCACCGCAAAAGATACTGTCGTGCTCGCCGACTTCACCAATGCGACCGGCGATCCTGTGTTTGACGGAACGCTGCGCCAAGGCCTGGCAGTTCAGCTCGAGCAATCCCCTTTCCTGAGCCTGATCTCAGATGAACGCATGCAACAGGTACTACGAATGATGGGCCAGCCTCCCGATGCCCGGCTTGACCCGCAGACCGCCCGCGAAGTTTGTGAGCGAACCTCGAGCACTGCCGTACTGTACGGCTCCATTGCCAGACTCGGCAGCAAATACGTTTTGGGTCTGCGTGCAAAAGACTGCCGCTCCGGCGATGTTCTGGCTGAGGAGCAGGTGCAAGCGGACCGAAAAGAAGACCTGTTAAATGCGCTGGATCAAATCGCCAGCAAGTTTAGAACCCGGGTGGGCGAATCGCTGTCCACGGTCAGGAAGTACGACACACCGCTCGCCGAAGCCACGACCCCGTCGCTTGACGCGTTAAAGGTTTACAGCGCGGGCTTGAAGATGAGCTCCTCCCTAAGTTCGGCTGCCGCCCTGCCCTTGTTCAAACACGCGATTTCCCTCGATCCAAAATTCGCCATGGCCTACGCGATTCAAGGACACACGTATGGCGAAATTGGAGAGTCGGACCTCTCGGCCGAGAGCATGAGCAAGGCTTACCAATTGCAGGATCGCGCCAGTGACCGGGAGAAGTTTTTTCTCACCGCGTCTTACGATTTCCGGGTGACCGGAAACCTGGAAAAGGCAGAACAAACCTGCCTTGCCTGGGCGCAAGCTTATCCACGCGACGTGAATCCCCCCGCCTTTCTCAGCGGAGTCATTTACCCTGCCTTCGGCAAATACGAGAAGACAGTCGAAGAAGCCGGCAAGGCGGTCGAGATTGATCCGGACTTTGCCCTTGGATACAGCAACCTGGCGTTCGCCAATGTCTTCCTTGATCGCCTGGAGCAGGCGGAGAAAACCCTTCAACTGGCTTCGGCACGCAAGTTGGAAGCCAGCGACGCACTGATCTTGCCTTATGACATCGCCTTCCTCAAGGATGATCAGGCTGGAATGGAACGGGAAGCAGCTCGAACCCAGGCGAAATCCGAATCCGAAGCCCAGAGCTGGTATTACCAGGCCTTTGCAATGGCATATTCCGGTCACATGCAGACTGCGAGGATGATGGCCACGCGGGCGACGGACATGGCTCAGCAGGCAGGTCAGCCAGAAAGAGCGGCTCTCTGGCGAACCGGATCAGCTTTGCTGGAGGCATTTTTTGCCAATCCATCGAACGCCCGTAAGAAGGCGAAAGCAGCGCTCGATCTCTCCCGGGATCGGGAGGTGGAGTACGGCGCGGCTCTCGCCTTTGCCCTGGCGGGCGATACAGCTCAGACGCAAACACTCGCCAACGATTTGCAAAAACGCTTCGGGCAGGATACTTCGGTCAAATTCAGTTATCTACCAACGCTGCGTGCCCTTTTGTCGCTAAACAATGGTGAGCCGTCCAAGGCTGTGGAAGTACTGCAGATAGCCGCTCCCTACGACCTGGGGGCTCCGCGCAGCAGCTATCACGGGATTTTCGGTCCACTCTATCCTGTCTACTTCCGCGGGCAGGCTTTTCTGGCCGCCCATCAGGGCGCCCAGGCGGCCGCGGAATTCCAGAAGATCCTCGATCACCGCGGCATCGTCGTCAGCGATCCCATCGGCGCGTTGGCGCGCCTGCAACTAGGCCGCGCATTCGTTCTGTTGGGAGATAAGGCTAAGGCGAAGACCGCTTACCAAAATTTTCTTACTCTCTGGAAGAACGCCGATCCCGATACCCCGGTCCTCAAGCAGGCGAAGCAGGAATACGCCCGGCTGCAATGATCAGGCTTTGGCGCGGGCCAGCGCCAGGTCCATCAGACTCTTGTGCGTCCCATCGGCGTCCGCGCCAGTCGCGCCTGGCGCCGGGCGCAATTGCAAATACTTTCCTTCCGGCTCCAGCACCCACGCCTGCCGCTGGTCGCGCAGGCAGATATCCAGGATCTCCCACAGCCGCTGCTTGGGACCGGCGGCCAGTACCGGTGTGACGACCTCGATCCGCTTGGAAAGATTGCGGAACATCCAGTCCGCCGACCCGATGTAGTACTCACCGTCCGACGGATCCTGCGCACCGTTGGCAAAGTAGAAGATGCGTGAGTGCTCCAGAAATCGCCCGATGATCGAACGGATGCGGATGTTTTCCGTGTGGCCCGGCACGCCCGGACGAAGACAGCAGAAGCCGCGAATGACCATATCGATGGGTACCCCGGCGTTCGAGGCTTCGCATAAGGCTTCGATCATGTCCGGGTCTTCCAGTTGGTTCATCTTTGCGATGATGCGGGCAGGCTGGCCGGCGCGCTTATTTTTGATCTCGCGATGGATGAGGTCGAGGAGCCGCGGCCGCATGGTCATCGGCGCCACCAGGATCGAATCAAAGTTGGGTTGATCGGCGTGGCCGGTAAGATAGTGGAACAAATTCACCACATCGTTAGTGATGCGATGGTCGCAAGTGAACAGGCCGACATCAGCGTATAGGCGGGCCGTCTTTACATGGTAGTTTCCGGTGCCGATATGCACGTAGCAGCGCAACCCTCTTGCTTCCTTGCGCACCACCAGCGCCGTCTTGGCATGGGTTTTGAGCCCGCTCACGCCAAAGGTTACGTGCGCGCCGACGCGTTCCAACTCGGCAGCCCAATGCAGATTGCGCTCCTCGTCGAAGCGCGCCTTGATCTCCATGACGCAGGCAACTTGCTTGCCCCGTTCTGCTGCGCGTACCAGCGATTTGACGAAAGGCGTATCGTCTCCGATGCGGTAAGCAGTCATCTTGATCAATACCGTCTGCGGATCATCTGCAGCCGCACTAATGAAGTGCTCGACGCTCGAATCAAAACTTTCATAAGGGTGGTGCACCAGTATGTCGGCGGTCTGCATGGCGGTAAAGATCGCGCCCTGTCCTTCCGGAAGCGACGCTGGCCACAGAGGCGTCCATTCGGGGTCGCGTAGTGTCGGCAGAGGAAGACCGAGGAGTTCAAAAAGGCTGGTGTAGTCCAACTCCTCTTGCATCTCGTAAATATCGACCGGACTGAGTTCAAACCGTGTTCGCAGCATCTCGATAATCGCCGGGTCGGCTCCCACGCAAAATTCCAGGCGTACCACTGGTTCGTATCGGCGTTGGCGAATCTGCTCCTTGACCATGGCGCGAAAGTCTGCCGCTGGGTCATCGTCCAGGTCTACCTCCGCATCGCGTGTCAGCCGCACCAGGGTGATATTCGTGAGTTCCATACCGTTGTAGAGGCTGTGCAGATTGCCACGAATGATCTCGTATAGGGGAACCAGCAGCTTTTGCCCCGGCTTGAGATCCGCTTCCAGAGAAACCCACTGCTTCAGGGTCACGGGGACTTTTACCCGGGCGAACATCGATTCGTACTGGGCCGGATCGTGCAGCCGGAATACCAACGACGTGGATAGATTGGAGAGAAAGGGAAACGGATGGACGGGGTCAATGACTAAGGGCGTGAGCGCGGGCGACACGTCAGATTGAAAATACTTGTTTGCTTCTTCCTGTTGACGCGGGGTAAGTTCGCTCCACGAACGCAGAAACACTCCGTGCTCGGCAAGCCCGGGGATGATGATTTGCCGATAGCATTCGGCCTGGCGTTGAAGCGAGTTCATCAGCTTTTCGCGTACCTGCTGCAACAAGGCGCGTTGGGCAGCGGTCGCCCCGTGGCGAAGGATGGCCTCGCGCTTCATAAAAAACTCATCGAGATTGGAAGTAAAGATAGCGAGAAACTTTGCTCTCTCCAGCAGCGGCGTACGTTCATCGAGCGCCTCGGCGAGCACTCGGTCATTGAAGTCCAGCCAGCTCAAATCCCGATCAAGCCACACCGCCTGCAGCCCGGTGGGTAAGGATGCGTTCAGAGCGCCATGGTCCCCAATGGACGCCAAAACTGTGGTAGCCATAAGTCTCTTCCCTCCATCAGACGTTCAGATTCTACGGCCCCTCCCTCTCGAGAAGTGTGAATAGCAGGTTGCATATCCGGTGATTGCTATGAAGTAACCTCTCCCACCCGACCAATCGAAAGGTGAAGGTGTCTCGGGGTCAGTACCGAAGGGACGGCTAAAAATAACCCAGCACGCAGTGCTGGTTGTAGATTCTGCATTTCTAGGGGCCCAGAGAATGGTATTTAGACGAGAATAGCTCTATGGCTGCTGAGTGTGGCTTTGTATCAGGGCACGACTTTAGTCGTGCCGCTCAGGAAGGAAAGATAATTGGGCTTTAGCCCAGCTTTAGCCCCTGCATTGGCACGTCGTTCACGAC
This sequence comes from uncultured Acidobacteriaceae bacterium, assembly GCA_963750415.1. Taxonomy (GTDB): domain Bacteria; phylum Acidobacteriota; class Terriglobia; order Terriglobales; family Acidobacteriaceae; genus PALSA-350. The sequence goes on along the minus strand of CAVVQX010000007.1, from coordinate 159,226 downwards.
CCCGATTCCTTCGACCCCAATCCGGGCCCTTCCCCCGCAACCACCAAGTAAGATGGATTCGAGATGGCAGTCCGCAAGATCGTCCATATCGACATGGACGCGTTTTATGCTTCTGTCGAACAGCGGGATGACCCTCGCCTGCGTGATAAGCCGGTCGTGGTTGCGTGGAAGGGTAACCGCTCCGTAGTCTGCGCCGCATCCTATGAAGCGCGGCGGTTCGGCGTACGCTCCGCCATGGCGGCAATCCACGCCGAACGTTTGTGCCCCGAAGCGATTTTTGTCCCTCCCGACTTCACCCGCTACCGGGCTGTCTCGCAAAGCACACGGGAAATATTCAAACGTCACACCGACTTGATCGAACCACTCTCGCTCGACGAGGCATACCTCGATGTAACCGAAAACAAAACCGGCTTGGCCACCGCGACGCGCGTCGCGCGAAGCATCCGTGAGCAAATCCGCGAAGAACTACACCTGACAGCGTCCGCCGGAGTGGCCCCCAACAAGTTCCTGGCCAAGATCGCGTCCGATTGGCGCAAACCGGATGGACTCTTTGTGATCCAACCCGAAGACCTGGACACTTTTCTGCCGCCACTCCCCATCGGGCGCATTCCCGGAGTGGGTAAGGTAACCGAAAAGAGACTCGCCGCACTGGGCATCAAAACCGTGGGCGACATCCGCAACCTGGAGCTGAACATTCTCGAAGACCACTTCGGACGCTATGGCGAACGGCTATACGACCTCGCCCGCGGTATCGACGACAGCGCAGTTGTTGCCGATCGGCAGACAAAATCTATTTCCGCCGAAGATACTTTCGAGACCGACGTGCCCTTAGCCGAAACCGAGCCCATCATCCTCCGCCTGGCGGAAAAGGTATGGGTGGCTTCGCGCAAGGAAACGCGGATCCCGCATACCGTCGTGCTCAAACTCAAGACCAGCGACTTCAACATCCTTACCCGTAGCCATACGCCGGTCACTCCCCCTGCTTCCTGTGAAGAGCTGGCGGCCATCGCGCTCTCTTTGCGGGAACGAGTAAACATGAGCCCGCAGCAACGCTTTCGCCTGGTCGGAGTCGGCCTCAGCAACTTCCGTGAAGCCGGAGAACCGCCGGCGCAGGCAGACCTCTTTGACTAAGGTTCGGCATAGACGCTTTTAACAAACCCGGCAGCGTTCGTATTGGGCCAGTCAGGATGTTGCGTCTTGAGTTCACTGCTGATCGTCTTGCCCGCCGCGTCGGCAGACACTCCCTGTTGTTTGAGTGCGAGGGCACGGGTGCGTATCCCGGAAATCAAATCTCGTTCTGCTCCGACCAGCGAACCGTCCCCTGGAGCGCTGTGATCGGGCAGCACATGAGCGGCATTCAGCGCCTCCACCTTATCCAGCACCGCGAGCCAGGTCGCCGGTGTGCCACCGTCGCCAAAAATATTCGGCATAGTCTTGTTCTGCACCACGTCGCCTGAGATCAGCGTGCGGTCCGGTTCAACGAAGGTCAACTCGTCACCCTTGGTGTGCGCTCCGCCGAACCACAGCAGCCGCGCCGTAACGCCACCCAGGTCGACGGTCGCTTCCTGGGTGAAGGTCACATCGGGCGGACGTAACACCACCCCTGCCAGCAGCTCTTTATTCTGCGCCGAACGGCTGCTGAACATATCGATCATTTCCTGCCCGTGTTTTTCCATTTCCTGCTGCTGCACCGCGTCCCGGATGAGGATGGTGCCGGCGGGAAAACCCGGCTCACCGGCTGCGTGTTCCGGATGAAAGTGCGTCGTGGTAAGAAATAACCTGCTATTGTTGGGCGCGAGTTTAGCTGCCACGCGCGCAACGGTAGCTCCATTCTTCGGCCCCATTCCCGTGTCGACCACCAGCGTGGCCCGGCTACCGACCACGATGGCGATGTTAGGAAAGCCCATGATCGCCCAGACATGGTCGGAAATCTTTGTGGTGTCCTCACTGACCAGGGGCTGGCTCATCTGTGAGAATCCAGTGCCGGTAAGCAGTAGGGTCAGGGACAGAAGTTTCGTCACAGCTTTCATGGTGACCAATATATCCCCATCGCCCAAGCTACAATCACTCCAATGAAACGAACACAGATGATTTGCGCCTGTCTTCTGGGGCTGGTTGGTTTGTCCACGTCTTTGCTCTATGCCGCCGACTGCGACGCAATCCAGCAACTCAAGCTTCCGGACACAACCATTGCCACCGCCCAGCGAGTCACGTCCGGCGAAGTGAGCGGTCCCGGCATTGAGAAGCCATTGCACGAATTGCCGGTATTTTGCCGCGTGACCGGGGTGCTCCGTCCGAGCGCGGATTCTGATATTCGTTTTGAGGTCTGGCTGCCGGAAAAGGATTGGAACCAGCGCTTTCTCGGTGTCGGCAATGGCGGGTTTGCGGGTTCCATCGGGTACCAGAGCCTGGCCGGTAATCTCCGTCGTGGGTTCGCGACCGCCGGCTCCGATGCGGGCCACAAGGGCGGCGGCGAAGACGCCAGCTGGTCGTTGAACCACCCGGAGAAGGTCAAAGATTTTGGCTGGCGCGCCGTTCACCTGACCGCGGAGCGGGCCAAGGACATCATCAAGGCGTACTACGGCAACCCGGTGCAGAAGTCCTATTTCGATTCATGCTCGGACGGTGGGCGTGAGGCGCTGATGGAAGCGCAACGTTTTCCCGAAGACTACGACGGAATCCTTGCCGGGGCGCCTGCGAATGCCTGGACCCGCATGCTTTCCTCGGGAATAAGTGTTGCCCAGGGTACGTTTGGCACCCCGCAGGAATATATCCCGAGCGGCAAACTGCCTGCGATCGAGCGCGCTGCCCTGGCCGCTTGCGACGCCTCGGATGGAGTTAAGGACGGCTTCCTGAACGACCCGGCGAAATGTCACTTCAACCCCGACGTGTTGTTGTGCAAAGGGGCAGACTCCCCGGACTGTCTCACCCAGCCTCAAGTCCAATCCCTGAAAAGACTCTACGCAGGCGGCGTCGACGATCAGGGCAAGTCCATTTTTCCTGGCTATGTCATGGGCGATGAGGAAGGCTGGAAAGACTGGGTCATGGGTAACAGCGCCGGATCAGGCTCTGGTTCGCAATACGTAAAAAGCTACTTCCGCTACATGGTGACGGGCAATCCAGATTGGAATGTCCTGAAGGCCGACGTGGATGCGTCATGGAGCGCAGCAAGAACGAAAACTGCGGCTGAGCTCGATGCGACCAACCCGGATCTGAGCCGCTTTCACGCCCGCGGCAGCAAACTCATTCTCTATCACGGTTGGGACGATCCTGCGATCTCACCCTGGAATAGCATTGCCTATTACGGGGACGTACAGAAAGCGATGGGCGCCGCGCAGGCCGAGTCGTTTGTGCGGCTCTACATGGTGCCCGGCATGGAGCATTGTGTCGGCGGACCCGGCCCTTCCGCATTTGGGCAACTCGGCATTGCCACCACCGGCGGACCTAAATACGGAGTCTTCGATGCGCTCATCGATTGGAGAGAAAAAGCAGTGCCCCCGACAAAGGTGATCGCAACGAAATATGATTCCAATAAAAAGGCGACCATGACCCGGCCCTTGTGCCCCTACCCAGCGATCGCGAAGTACAAAGGCGCCGGGGATACAAACGATGCCGCCAACTTTGCCTGCAGCGAATAAGAACGATGCGCACAAACCGCACCCGGGGTTTCCTCGACCCGCGCGCATGCTAATGTGGACACCAGAAAAAAGGAGCATGCATGAGAAAGCCTGGGGCAGCTTGCCTCCCTGCATTTTTCCTGCCCGGTCTTTTGTTGGGCCACGCAATCGCGCAAAGCGCGTCCTCCGCAACCAAACCGACCGCAACACCGGTCAAACACCTGGTGGTGATCTTCGACGAGAACATCTCCTTCGATCACTACTTCGGCACTTATCCCAACGCGCTCAACCCACCCCATGAACCGCCGTTCAAAGCCCGCCCTGGAACACCCGCGGTGAATGGCCTTACTTCGATGTTGCTTGAGCGCAACCCAAATTTCCTGAACGTGAAAGTAAATAAGGAATACGCGGTGAACCCCTTCCGCCTCGGCCCGGCGCAAGCCGCAACCGCGGACCAGAGCCACGACTACACTGACGAGCAGCACGCTTTCCACGCCGGCCTGATGGATTCGTTTCCGCAATACACCGGCCTTCCTGCTCTGCCCGATCAGAAATTCCCGCCCTCGAGCATGGTGGGCGCCCCGCCGGAGTATGTACACCAGACCAAGGCATTAGTGATGAGCTACTTCGACGGAAATACCGTGACCGCGTTATGGAACTACGCCCAGCGCTATGCTTTGAACGACAACTCCTTCGCCTCGACCTTTGGCCAATCGACCCAGGGAGCGATCGAGCTGATCTCCGGTCAAACCAACGGCGTCACCGACCAGATCAACGCCGCAGCTTTCCTGGTCGATGGCGGCAACGGCACCTATACCGAGGTGGACGACGGCGATCCCATCGGCGACAAATGTTCCAGCACCACTTGGGGTCAACTGCACTACACCGGGAATAACCTCGGCCAGATGTTGAGCAAGCATGGCGTCAGCTGGGGGTGGTTTGAGGCGGGTTTCGATTTAACCAAAACAAACCCCAATGGAACCACGGGATGCCTGCGCAGTACCTATTCAAAGGTTACCCGGATTTCTCCCGTGGACTACATTCCGCACCACGAGCCATTCCAGTACTACACCCCAACCGCAAACCTGCTTCACACCCGGCCCTCGTCCTTACAGACCATCGGCAAAGAGGGAGACGCGGCCAATCACCAATACGACGCCGACGATTTCTTCGCCGCGGTGAAGGCGGGTAATTTTCCCGCGGTGAGCTTCCTCAAGGCTCCGGGATATCAGGACGCACATGCAGGTTATTCCAATCCGCTCGATGAGCAGACCTGGTTGGTGACTGTCATCAATTTCCTGGAGCGCAGGCCGGAGTGGAAAAACACCGCGGTCATTGTCGCCTATGACGATTCCGACGGTTGGTATGACCACCAGATGGGCCCCATCACCAATCAGTCCACCAGCAAGGCAGACGGCTTAACCGGCCCCGGACAATGTGGCGATGGAGCAACTGCGCTCCCCGGCCCCGCTGTCGACCATGCCCAGGGGCGTTGCGGTTATGGTCCGCGCCTGCCGCTGTTGGTGATCTCCCCATTCGCCCGGCGCAACTATGTCGATCACAGTCTGACCGATCAGACTTCCGTTCTCCGCTTCATCGAAGACAATTGGCTCAACAGAGAGCGCGTCGGCGGAGGTTCCTTCGATGCCATCGCCGGTTCCCTCAACGCGATGTTTGATTTTTCCCATCCGGACCCAAGGCCCTACATTCTGGATAAGTCGACCGGCCAGGTGCTCCAGAAGTGACGTGGACGGTTTACTACCGGCAGGACTACTGTCAAACGGGGTGCCTATGAGTGAAACCAAGCAGTATCCTTACGAGACTCGCCTGAATATTTTGTACAGTCCACTGGAACTCATCGACGTCAAGGCTCTTGCCGATGCTTGCGAATTTAAGTGGTACAACCAGACGCTCTGCCAGGTAAACGACTCCGTCGTCCGCCTTGGCGTGCTGGAAGGGGAGTATCACTGGCACAAGCACGAAGCTGATGACGAGTTCTTCTACGTTGTGGATGGCCAGTTGCTCATTGATCTCGAAGAGCGTACCGTCGCGCTCGACCCTGGGCAGGGCTTTGTGGTTCCCCGGCAAGTGATTCATCGCACCCGCGCGCCGCATCGGACCATAGTGCTCATGGTCGAAAACAAAGGCATCCTCCCCACGGGTGATCCGCCCGCGGGGCGAAATTAGCAGTTCTGATATTTCCAGTTGCGCTGCTTGCCCTCGGCGATCCACTCCACCGCGGTCGCAATCCGTTTGTCCCGGGTCTCCGATCGTTTTGCGCCGGCAATCCACTCCACATACTCGCGCTTGCAGCTGGGGCTGAACGCGGCAAAAACAGCCGCAGCCTTCTCGTTTCGTTTGATGGCTGCTGCAAACTCCGCGGGGGTCTCGAGAGAAGCTTTTGGCTTCACCACTTTGTGTCTGGCCGCGATTGGGCTCGTGTACTCGCCGCTGTCAACGAAAGCAGCGGCCTGGCGTATCCAGCCCAGCATTTTTTTGTCGGAAGGTAGATCGGCAACGCTGGTAATGCGACCCAGCGTTCCCATTCCACCCTCCTTCGCAACCCCGGCCTCACGCAGCACGGCGCCGATCTCCTCACCCCAGAAGCCGAAGCTGCAGTGCTCTTTGAACGCCGACATATTGCACAGAATTGCACCGCGATACTCAAAAAACGGACGGCTCCACTTGATGGTTTCCTCGATCTCGGGGCAGGCTTTGTGCACCAGTTCGCGCAGGTGCTCCATGATCGGCTGCGCGAACGGCTGTGCCCTGGCCAGGTATGCATCCACTTTGGGATTGAGCGTCTGAGTCGCGATCATATCGATCTCCTATTTTGCCGTAACACTCACCGAAGCGATGTGCTTCTCCCATGCAAGTTGGATCGTCCCCTTATTACCGCCGGTGCTGCTGATCGTGTACTTCAGCATTTCGATAGGAGCAGGGGGCTTTCTCATCTCCATCTTCACCCTGCCGAGATCCTTTGAAGCATCGTAGTTCGTCCCCCACTGTCCCGTCTCCTTGTTGATCACCAATTCCCATGCGTCCGGATCTTTTACATTCACATACAGCGTGTAGTCGCCCTTGGGCACAGCCAGGCCGCCCACAGTGATGTCGGCATCGGTGTGAAACGCCGTGGCTTCATTGGCGCCCGCGCGCCAGATCGGCGCCGTCGGATCGCTCATCACCCGGCCGCCCTCGCCAAAGATCTGCCGCCCTCTCACCGACGGCGCGCAATACTTGATAACCAGAGTCGCATTCCCGATCTTGCCTGTTGCCGTTTCTGGTGGGCTGTCTTGTGCCCACGCACAGTTCAACGCCACCATCAAACTCGCCAAAATCATCAAATACTTCATTTGCTTCTCCCCTTTTTCTTAGACGCCAGCAGTGCCACTGTACATCGGGAGGAGCCAATTAGGAAGAGAGGCCGCCGGCAATTTCATCGCATCTACATCGAGTAGATCGAATTGTTTAAGACGGTGCATCGATTGGACGAACCGCCTTGCACCCATGGCAAATTTGTCATCTCGCCTGCGCTGCCTGTCCCGGCCTGCCGTGGGGCGTGCCGTGGGAGCAGCTGACTTGCCTGCGGCACGTCAAGGGAGGAATGAACATGGGAAAGCCGTGTTTGCAATCCAGGCCCGGAGGGCCGGCACCAAAAATCAGCCCAGCCCGGAAGGGCTGGGTTCATAGCCACGCAGTCGAGCGCCGGAGGTGCGGCACCACACTCTTCGTTTCTGCTTCGGCGACTACAACTAATTCGGCGGAGCGGCTGCCGGCGCGGCCGGGGCAGCAGCCGGCGGTGCATCCTCAGCCGGTGCAGCAGCAGGTGGGGTTGCCTTCGGTTCACTCTGCCGAGCCGCCGCCGGAGCGGCCGGGGGTACAACCGCAGCAGACTGTGACGGCTCCGCGGTCACCGGCAAAACAGCCGTATTGACCACCGAAGGATCATCCCGCAACTTCAGATAGAGCGTCCCGTTCGGGCGCGGCACATTCAAATTACTATCCCCGAACCCTTCTGGAACAGTCACTGCATTTGCTAACTGAGCATCAGTACCCACTTGCTGCAACAAAAACAAATCCTGTCCCACCAGGGTGCACTGCGGCGCGCCCTCGACGCATTTGAGTTCCTTCAGTTGCGGCACGCGCACCAGGGTAGCCAGAGGCTGCCAATCCCCCGCCACACCTGCAACGTTGACAGGACGAAAACGCAGCGGGCCAAACGCCGATCCTCCAAAAGCCTTTGCCGGATCGAGGGTCACCAGCGCCGTCTTACTATCCTGCAGAACGATACCGCCTTCCCCGACCCGCAGTGTGGTGGAGAAGCTATTGTCGGCGCTGGCCACTTCGATTTTCTGATCTCTCGGGAACGACTCCGGCGACTGCACAAAGAACGTCAGCGTAGCATGCTCAGGAAGTTCATCCTGGCTACCCAACTGCACCGCCGAAGCGGGCCCTTCGAAATGGACGCTCTTGTTCATCAATTTCACACTCGGCCGCGATGCCTGCACGGTCGCGTCCAAATCCAGAATCCGTCCATCTTTCAATGTCACCTTGGCGACAATCTTGTCGTTCTGATGAAAGGATGTCGAATCCGGGCCTTTGAGTAACAAAGAGTCTTCACTCCCGTTGTGCGTGAGCGGAGCAGCAGGCGAAAAGGTCGCGTTGTTGACCGACATAGAAGCGACCTCATCCAGGCGCGTGCCCTTCAACACTCCCTGGTGATCGCCCGCATAGACCGTCAAGCTACCCAGCCGCCCCGCCTCGGAATACGTGTGCAAGGGAACCAGGTCTGGCTTCTCTAATCCGAGTTGCTTTACCGACAAGGTGACCGTGCCTGCTTGCTCACCATCGAGCGGCATGTCGATCTGGATTTCATTTGGCTTAACCGCCTTCCATGTCGCGTCCAGCGTCTTGCCGTCAGCGTCCTTTACCGTCACCTTGTCCACGCACGAAACCTCAGGCGCATCAAGATGCACGGTATCCTTACGGCCTACGATCAACGCATGCTGATCGGCGGAAGCCAGTGTCCATTGTTCTGCATGAGCGCTGGCCAGGTGAAAGCTCGGCCCTTCAAACGGATCGAAACCCCAATACCCGTGCAGCGTTCCCGTCGTGGTTGGGGGTAGCTTCTGAGCCTCCAGAGCTGCGGCGTTCAACACAAACCCACCCCGCATAGCATCGGGTGTGGCAGGAATGTCGACGGTTTGTCCCTCCTTGTTCTGTACCCGGAAAACAAAATCGTGCGCATAGCCGGTAGCAAAGACATAAGGCGCACCCACCACCGGCAGCAGCAGGGGCTTGGTTTGCGCGCATAGCGTGCTCTTCGCATCCACAGCATGCAGCACCGGCATCTCGGCTGCCTTCACTGCGGGCAAGCCGGTCACCAGCACTGACTGCGGTTTGTGAAACGATGGCGGATTATTCAGCTTAAGCACCAGCGTGTCGCCCTTCGGGATGGCGAGCGCAGGCAGATACTGAAACTCCGCGGTGTGGAAGCTATCGAGTATCTTCGCCATGTCCATCACCGTGCCCACGTACACGCTGTAGTAGCCGCCGCCTGCCTGTTGGGTGTAAGACATTTGCGCCAGCATGTCACCGGCCGAACCCCCGGTAAGCTGCTGCACCACGCTCTGGCTGCGCCCATTGTCGAGCACCAGGCTATCGGGATTCTGCACCAGGCAAGGCGCCTGTTGTTCCGTAGGTTTATCGAAGCACTGCTGATCGACCTTTATATTGAGACTGCGCGCCAGAAGCTTTGTCTGGTCTTCGACTACCTTCGGATCGCCCGTATCCACCGTCTTCACCGCGGCCAGGTAAGTGTCCAATCGGGCTCGATCAAGGCTTGCCTGGTGCAGGTCCTGGGAGGCACGCACGAACGCTCCGGGCCGGCCACGCACAGCATTGCGCAGCGTGGGGAAGTCTCCACCGGTCTCCGGCGCAAGAAAGAGCAGAACCTGCTCCGCCCCTTCAGGAACGGTTACGTATAGCCCCTCTTCGCGAATCTTCTTATTCCAGGTCTCCGCCTTGGTAAACCAATTCTCCGGAGGCGGGTTGACCGAGCCACGGAGAAATGCGACCACCAGCACGTAGCGCGCGCCCGTTTTTTCAGGAAGGTCGGGGTGTATCCACAAGCGGTCGCCCGGGGCCAGGGTCGCCACGGCGCCGATGGGCAAAGTCTTGCCCGCGCGGGTGACCTTCGCCTGAATGCGAGGCCCATCCAGATCAAACGCCGGGCCCCCATCCGCGTGTGCCAATCGAACCGTCAACAGCAGCAAAAGACACCAAAGTAACCGATACATGCGCATTCTCTGATTATAGAAAGATTTCGTCCTGCGGTCAGATGCGGCTTTGGCCTACTTTCGCTCCTGGAATGCTTGTGCCAACTTTGGTAATACCCGGTGCGAGGCAGCTTAACCGGCAATTCTGCCCTTGGCAGTTCGTCTGCAGATAGTTCGATCATTGCCTTCAAAATTCTGCGTAAGTCGTTCCATCGATAGGTGTTGCATGTAGCTTGATGATTGGTTTGAAGGGCGCCTGGCTGAACAAAATAAGGTTGCTTCTGTTGATGGCTGCTGTCTGGATAGCAACGACTTTCGAGTTGCGTTGATGAACGAAGGGCACGGCTTCACGGGTTGCGGAAAAACTCATGTTTTGTATCAGGGCACGACTTTAGTCGTGCCGTAAGTGATTGGAAATACGTCGGGCTTTAGCCCCTGAGGTACGGCTTTCCTACCCAATGGCGAGTTTTTCCGCAGCCTCTTCAGCCGCGCCACCCGACCCTGGGGCTGGTGAGGGCTTCAGAGTCTGCGTGAGAACTCGAAAATCACGCAATATTCGTATTGATTTTGGGTACTTATCAACACACAATCGTATTGATTTTGCCCGAAAATCCTGGCTCTCACGCAGACTCTTCAGCCCCTGAGGTACGTCCCGAATTCTCACACACGTCCTGAAGACCGTCTCCTTCAAAGAACCCGGGGTTTCCGCAGCGTGGGCAGAGTCGCGGCGCTATTGCTTTACCGCGATCGCCGATATTTCGATCTTCGCACCGCCGATCAAGCCCGCGACCTGCACCGTGGCTCGGGCCGGCTTAGGATTCGGCATCAGCGCCTTGTAAACGTCGTTCATCTTTGGCACGTCATCGAGGCTGGCAACATAAACGGTTACAGAAACGATGTCCGACATCTTGAAACCGGCGCTGTCGACCACCTTCTTGACGGCGGCAATGGCGTTCGTGGTTTGCTGGGTGATATCGAGACTCGTCACCTTTCCGTGTTCGTCAGGTCCTTGCTGGCCGGCCACGTAGAGCGTATTACCGGCAACAAATCCGCCGCTAAACGGCATGCCCTGCTTAAAGTCGATCGCTTTGTTCTGGGCAAGCGCACCAGCTGTACCAAGGCCAGCCATCAATCCGGCCACTAAGAGCGCTCGCATACCCACCGTCGAATACTGCATCTTCATTGATTCGTTCTCCTCTTTTGTGGATGCCCAATTCCCTCTCTTCTTATAAACCAGTCATCCCCATTCCGCGACGAGTTTCTGCAAACAGAGGGTATTGCAGTAGGCGTGGGAGAGCCCCACAAGCAATCTGAAGAGGCCTAAGGGAGCGAAGCCGGCGTAAGGCCGAGAATAAACTCCGTCCGCTGTGTGGCTACATTCGGAGCGACTTCGTCCCCGGTGAGTCCCGTGCCGGAAAAGCGGCGATAGACCGGCTGTTGCCCGCCGGTCTCAACGAACTCCACCGCAAGCGGCCGATCAGGAATGCGCGCGCCAAACCAATGCGGATCGTCCCGCTGCGCCCAGGTGACCAGCGCCAGCACCGCGCCCCTTGCGTAGGCTGGAGCACTGCGGCGAGCCTCGACCGCTTCCATGGCCGCATCGTTGCCGTAGAGTGTCGCCGTCGTGCGGGTTTTGGGATCGACATACATGGTGATAGAGCCCCAGCCCAAAGGCTGGTGTGGCAGGTCCGCCGCCACCACCGCCGCTGCTGCCGCGTTGTTCACCACCTCCACACCCGGGACCGTCGCCGTCGTAATTGGAATGGTGTAGACATAGTCGTTTCCCCGCAGCGGCTTGTGGCAGCCGGTGCACTCATTCACGAACTGGCCGTCATTGCCATAGGGTTTCAAATCCAGGCCGCGCCAGCGTCCCCAGCCCCAGCCTTCTGTGTCTTTGTAGTCGCTGGCGTTTTTCACCATCAGCTCAACCTGGACAAACTTGCCCGGATGCACGAGGCCGTCAGCGCCCATCTCCTGCTGCCAGGCAATCTTGGCAAAGCGCGCTCCGTCTGGCCAGGGAGAGATGTCGCCCGTTTGCGCCGCCCTCACGGCCACGTTGTTTCCCAGGATGAAGCGAAAAGTATGGTTGTCGCCGCGGTCTGTAGTGCTCAGCGGCATCCAGCTTTCAAAACTCGGGTCGAAAGCCAACCCGTTGAGTTCCGGTTGCACCTTGGTCAGCGCAACACGCGCGCCGGTTTCTGGGCCCGTGGGCTGGGTACCGGCGGAAGGCTGGAGTGCCGGCGTCCACGGCGCCAGGTAGGCCTTCAGGGTTGCGAGCTCTTCAGCTGTTACCCTCGCCTCGGGATGCAGCCTAAGAAACTGTGGCAGGGGCATCGCGCCCAGTTGAACCATGTTCACTGCTTCATAAAGCGTGGCCTTTTGCGCCGCGGCCGGCTTCGCGCCCAGGGTGGAAAAATTGAGGTGCCCGCGCGCGGTCAGAATGTCATGCCGCACCAGCCAGTACGCGGGCACAATCTGGTCAAACCACGACAGCCGCCGCTCATCCGAATGGCAGCTATAGCAATCTTTTTCGAACACCCGTTTGACCGAGGGGGGAGCCTGCAGCTCAGCCGTGGCAGGCTTGGCCGGAATGCCCGGACGAAACACCTGCAACGCCACGAAGACGATCAACCCCGCAAGCACCAGCCTGCCAAAGATCCTCATTCCCCTGTCGACCTCACCTGTCCATTGGATACATCCTCACGAGTGAAGGTTCTGTCATCTATCTCGTCAGAGGGACAATTCGTTGATAACACCCGTCCCACCAGACGCAAACTCGGACGAGCGATAAGCACCGCCGGCGCTGAGTTTACGTTCGCAATCCCGGTACGACTTGACGAGCCGGATTTTTGAGGGCTTCGTTAAGCGTTAGCGAATCCCGTTCACGGTATAGAGATCGTAGAGGCTCAAACTGTAGCCATAAAGATAGCTCGCACCGTCGTGCGTAATGATAGGACGGTCCGTGTTTATGCCGCTGATCGTGAGCAGGCCAAGATCGCGCCACGCTTTGCGTGCGCCGGTATGTGGATTTAGCTTCTCCACGGGAAGAGAGCCGCGGGCCTCATGGGCGAAAGGTGCGACATAGAGCTCGCCGTCGCTGCTCCAACCGATCACACTGTCATCCGGTTTTAAGCCCGCAATTTTTACCGGACTCCCGCCCCCGACCGGCACCAGCACCGGATCATTCACCCTGGGATAGCCGAGTCCCAATCCGGCCAGCAGCCACTTGTCATCCGGAGAAACAAACCAGCCAGACGTTCCCTCTTGTGTAATCGGACGCGGCTTGCCGCCGTTTAAGTCCTGGAGCCAGGTGCGCAGCGGGCGCGCGCCGTCCTGCGCAACATAGACAATCCGTTTACCGTCGGACAAGAAACTGGCTGCTACCTTAGGCGATAGATTTGGCGGACTAATGCGTCTGGCTTCGCCTGGTCCCACTGGTAGCAGCCACACCTCATGGGTAGGCTCGGTCAACTTCTCCGCCAGGGCCCAATTCTTATCGGGCGAGAGCGCCATGCCGTATCCGTCACCGATCGGCACTGCCGGCGATCCATCCACACTGCGAACGTAGACTGTGTAGTTTTGCGAGTCGTTCCCTTCCTCCTCGAAGAGAATCATCCTTCCGTCGCCACTGATAGCACGCCCAAAACTAAAGTCCAGCCAGGACAGATCGCGTTCCACTTTTCGATTTTCTGTGGACACAACCATGCCACGACGATCGACTCCCTGCCCCACCAGAAGCTCTCCGTTGGCCGCGATGTCGAGCAGCCGCAAACGGCCCGGCACTGCCAAAGGGACGCGAAGCTTGCCCGATAAGGAGAACGCATGAATCTCTCCCGAGTCTAACGGAGAGGTAGACCACACCTCATCTCCCGAACGGGTCCAAACCAGGCCTTCGGCGCTCTCGAAGATCGGGCTGGTAACGACCTTCTCCCCCGTGCTCCGCAGGATGACGATAGGTCCCCGGTCATCGAAAATATTGTCATGCGCGATGAAGGCAAGGTACTTTCCGCTGGGCGAAAAGCGGAGGTCATCGATCGCATGGTCGCGGTAAAGAACCTTTCCGATCGGATACTCCACCTGGCACATTCGTTCGCCTGGCACCCAGCGCACAATCGCCAGCGCAGATCCGTCCGGAGTAAAGTCCGCAGCCTCCACATTTTCGATCTGTGGCTTGGGAGCACCGTTTTCCGCGAAGGTCCGCGCCAGGTTACCCGGCGAGAGAATCGCTGCAATCCCTTGCGTGGTAAGCGCCACCGCCAACTCGCCTCGCGAAGACACTGCCAACAGGCGGGCGTTTTTGATGCCGAGGGAATGTCCCCCGATAGCATTCGCCCTAACCGTGTAGATCTCAGGTTCGGAGCCATCCCATGCGCCGGTATAAAGGATGTTCTGGCCGTCGGGAGTGAAGCGGGCATCTTCTATCGTCCCGCGCCGATAAGTCACCTGGCGAAACTGCGAGCCGGTCGCCTTGCGCATGCCAACCGTAATGCGCCACCCTACCAATCCGCCGAATGCCAGCAATCCAGCGGCAGCCAGCGCATACCACCCGCGCTGCCCTATCTTGAACTTTGCCGCCCTGGCGCCAACGGGTAGTGGTAGCAGCGGCGTCAACGTAGAAAACGACTCCAGATCGAACGCCAGATCGCGCGCAGACTGAAAGCGTTGCTCCGGCGCTTTCTCCAGGCAGTGGCGCACCGTTCTTTCCAGCGCAGGAGCAATCCCGGACCCGCTAAGCGACAACTCCGGCGGATCCTCGTTCAGGATGGCGGTCATGGTTTCCGCGGCTGTATCCCGTTTAAAGGCACGCACGCCGGTCAGCATCTCGTAAAACACCGCGCCAAAACTGAAGATATCTGTCCGGCAATCGACCGCCCCGCCACGCACCTGTTCCGGCGACATGTAGCCCACGGTCCCCAGCACCGCGCCAACTTCCGTAGCGGGCGCGAGTGCGGTCATATCCCCGGAAGCGTCGGCCGCCCGCACCGCGGCGGGTCTCGGCACTGTCTTCGCCAGGCCAAAATCCAGTATTTTTACCCGGCCATCGCGGGTGATAAAAACATTGTCGGGTTTCAGGTCGCGATGCGCGATGTCTTTGCTATGCGCAGCAGCTAGACCGTGAGCAATCTGAACTCCATAGTCAATCGCCTTCCGCTGCGAAAGCGCGCCACGGGTGAGCATCTCGCGCAGGCTCTCTCCATGGAGCAACTCCGAAACCATAAAGGGCTGTTGGGCGTGCTGCCCAATATCATGAACCGCCAGAATGTTGGGATGGCTCAACGAGGCGACCGCACGCGCCTCTTGCTCGAAACGTCGCAGTCTTTCCGGGTCGGCCGCAAATGACGCCGGCATCACCTTCACAGCAACATCGCGGCCCAAACGAAGGTCTTTGGCTTTATAAACTTCGCCCATGCCGCCCGCGCCGATTAGTTCGATTACTTCATAGGGTCCAAGCTGGGTTCCGGCGGTAAGGCTCATGGGATGAGCCCGATTATAGCGACAAGCGCCGCCAGGGTTGAGCTTTAACTTCGCGACCCCGGTACTACTTTGCCCGCAATATCTTTAAACCCAGCCGTTTGGCGAATCGAATCGAACCGCGGGTCCACTCCGATCCAGGCCAGTTCCGCTTCTCGCTCCTCAACCGCCAGCGCTAGCAAAGAAACTGCACCCTCCCTATCTCCCAACGCAAGCGACAACAACGCTTGCCGAAACCGGCTGATGGTTGCATCCAGAGACAACAGCTTGAAAGCACGCGCAATCTCATTTGCCTCTTCTGTCTCACCGATCAGCGCCAGGACTTCCGCAAGCCCAGCCATCATGGGCAGTTCTGCCCCTGAAGCGGGCCGGATGCTTTCGATCAGTCGCTTCGCCTCCTCTTTGTTTCCCAAATGCGCGGCCATAAGCGCGATCAGATACCGGGCTTCCACCGGCAGCGGTCCATAAATCAATGGCTCCGACAACAGACGCAACCCCTCAGCAAACCGTCGAGTGATATGAAGGAACTTGGTCCGAGCTACCTTTTGACGATTCGAGAAGGGATCGATGCGTTGCGCTGCTTCGAGGTGGTGCGCTGCCTCGTCATTCCTTCCCAGAGCCGCTAGAAACAGCCCATGCCGCCGTGCAGCAGAAACGTGAAATCCCAGTTCTGACCCATGCAGAAAGCTCTTCTCCGCGTTTTCCCAATCCCACTCCAGAGCCTGCGCGCTTCCCAGGCAGGAGTAGGACTCAATCATCTCCACATCCAACTCGATCGCGCGCAGGGCAGCTTCCCTGGCGATGGAAACCAGGGTGGAAGATGGACTCGCTCCGCGCAAGGCCATTTCTATGTTGCAGTGGGAAATTCCACAATACGATCGCGCAAAGGCGGGGGCCAACTCCCTCGCTTCTTGAAACTTCCTCAGCGAAGCTCGCAAGTCAGACGCGGACCCTTCATCCAATAGCGTTTCCGCATGCAGAACAAGAGGGTACACCGCATATGTCAGTGCACTCGGCGTAGCCAATCGCCGGCGCACATGCGACTGTTCCGGACGCGCCCGGCTGACAAAGGCGGTGGCGATCTGCTCCTGCACCTGAGCCAGAACTTCCGCGCTTGCCTCAGTATCAAAACGATGGGAGCTCATCTGAAAGCCGTCTGCCCCCAGGACCCTCACGGTAATGCGTAAACGGTTGTAGTCTTCTCTCACCGTTCCTTCAACGATCGCGCTCACTCCGAATTTTTGCGACAGCGACGGAATGTCATAAGGAGCTTCCACCGGTTGCGGCGACGGGGGCCTGGAGATCACCCGGATCCCATCGGTATGGGTAAGGCAATGAATGACCTCTTCGGCTACGCCCTGAGCGCACATCGAAGAAAGAGGGCGATGCGAAAGATCGGCAAACGGTAAGACGGCCACCGGAACTCCCACTCCCTTGGCGAGCAGTTCACTCCCGGGCGAGGATCCATTCGAGTTGAATCCAGCCAGCGTTTCATTCCTCCGAAACAAGGGCACGTACGTTCCCGGCCGGAAGTAGATGAAAACAGGATTCTGCTTCCCTTCAGACTCGTAGTATTCCTTGAGCTTTGCCCTCAGCCGCCGGGCCTCTGTGCGCACAATCGAATCCTGGCTGGGATGATACGGAGGCTTGCGATCATAAACCTCGACGCCGATTACATACTCCTTTAGAAGATCCGTGTTCCCGGCGAGAGCATTTTCAATCGCAAACCGAAGGAAGCGGCCCAAACGGTCGGATTGCAAAAAAAGCGTGCTTTGCAACAGCCGCGCGAGCTCCGCCCGGACCTCCTGCTGGGAGAGGCTTTCCGATGTGTCTGTAACCTGCAACGCTAAGTCTTCCTCATCACTCCGTGATTTCCGTTCCCCGCGCGCGATCCCGACAGTCATGATAGCGCGTCCATGGCACTCTCATGTTTAGATCACTGTTAGATAACAGTTGCTCACTCAAGTATCGCCTCATGATCTGCCATGCTCACTTTCAGGCGACATGGAGCCAAATGTGACTGAGGCGCATCTAGACATTGGCAAGAATTCACCAGTGCGAATTCTTGCTCTGGCCCCGGAAGAAATGCAGGGACAAATCCGGCGTCAATTAGCGTCACTCCGGGTAACCATCGACTTCATTACAAAGGCCGCGGAAGTATCTCACCTGGCCCTCCGGCGAAATGGGTATCACGTTGCTCTCCTGCCTGCAGTGTTGCCGGATAACGGTTGGTGGTCGCTTTGGGGAGAGATTGCTGTCTTCAACCCGCGGCCGGAGGTTTTGGTATATGCCCACGCGGCAACCTTCCAGCTGTGGTCCGGTGTTTTGGAAATGGGCGGTTACGACCTAATTGTAGAACCGTTCACCGAAGACGAATTACAACGCGCAGTTACCCGCGCCGCGCAGAGTTTTCTGGAGCGCTGTTCTCACGAGAACGGCAACGAATAGAAAATTGGGGAACCATGTTTCGAAAAATCGTCGTAGCCTACAACGAATCTCCCGAGTCACAGCGTGCCTTTTTAGTGGCCTTGAAGCTCGCTAAGAGCCTGAATGCCGAACTCCAGGCGGTAACGGCGATCGGAGAGCTACCGGCGTATACCGCCTTTGCCGGGGTTGCGGATAGCTCGATCTCGCGTGTCCTGGAACAGGACCGGCGGGACTTTTATGCAAAACTTCAGGACCACGCACGAGCCCAAATCGAGAGCTACAGCATCGGATTCCAGAGTTACTTAGTCGAAGGCCGAGAAGTTGAAGCAATCGTGGACTTTCTACGTCAACAAAAGGCCGACCTCCTGGTGGTAGGACTTCACCAGCGTGATCTCTACATCGCACGCTTGTGGAGCACGGTCTTCGAGCTGGCGCAGGATGCCCCGTGCAGTGTTCTGGGAGTCCATTGAACATGCCGCTGGCCCGGCCCGATTACATCCTGGTTTGCCGGAGTTATTGGAAACATGTCTAAACGAGCGATGATCGTTCCGGTCGTGACGTTAGTAGTCGCTGCCGCGCTCCTGTTCACCATAAAGGGTTGCTGGACCTCGTGGGAGGGCGGGCACGCGGAGCAGCGGACGGATGATGCTTACTTGCGCGCGGATCTGACCCCGCTGAGCACGCGCAGTCTCCGGAACCGTTCGCAAGATGGAGGTCGGCGATTACCAGGCAGTCCAACCTGGTCAGCTGCTGGTCCAGCTCGAAGACCAGGACTATGCCGCTGCACTCGCCGAAGCCAAAGCAGCCCTGGCCGGTGCGCAAGCGCAGCTCGAAGACAATCAGGCAGCCAAACGCATTCAGGACGTCACGGTTCAAAACGCAGAAACCGGAGTAGCGCAGGCTGAAGCCGCGGTAAACGCGGCCAAGGCCGGCGTCTCCGCCGTTCAGCCGGACGTCGAACACGCTGAACTTGAACTGAAGCGCCAGCAGGCTTTGCTCTCGTCCAAGGCCACCACCCACCAGGAGCTGGAAGGAGCGGTGGCCAATGCGGATCGCTATCGAGGGATGCTAGCCAGCCACCAGGCAGATCTGGACCGCGCCCAGGCAGCGCTCGACAGCAGCCGCGCGGTGGTGGAAGCGCAAAGGAGACAGCGCACCGCCCTCGACACCAGGGACGCCGTCTACCGGGCAGACATTCAGGCCAAACAGGCCGCCATCATTGTCGCCGAAGTCAATCTCGGATATACGCGCATTGTCTCCCCGGCGGCAGGGGCTGTCAGCGAGCGTCATGTGCAGGAGGGGCAACTGGTCGCTCCCGGCATGGAGATCGTCGATCTGGTAAGAGGCGATGTCTGGATCCAGGCCAACTATTTGGAGACACAACTTACGAACATGCAACAAGGGGATGTTGCCGACATCAGGATCGATACCTTTCCAGGCATCGTGTTGCACGGAAAAGTGGCGGAGATTTCCCCCGCCAGCGGATCACAATTCGCGCTTCTGCCTCCTGACAATGCGACCGGAAACTTCACCAAGGTCGTGCAGCGAATCCCGGTAAAAATCGTGCTCGATCCGGGCCATCCCCTTCAGGGCCGACTGCGTCCCGGCTTTTCCGCGGAAGTCACCGTTCATACCTCCGGCAAACGCGCTGCGCAGGAGGGCCATCGGTCTTGAGCGCTCCACCCTCCAATCCGCCGGCATCAGCCACCCCTTCCGCAGCCCCCCTCATTACCACCCACCCACTGCTGGGAGTCTTCGGTGTTCTGCTTGGCGCCTCAGTCGCAACCTGCGCGGGACGGCTTATCAGCGTCGGCCTGGCTGATCTGAGAGGCTACCTCCACCTGGGCTTCGACCAGGCCTCATGGCTGGGTACAGCCTTTAACGCCAGCATGATGTTTATCGGTCCTTTCTCCGTCTATCTCGGCGGACTGCTCGGCGCGCGGCGTGTTCTTCTGGCATGCGCAACTGCGTTCACCATCATTAGCCTGTTCCTCCCCTTCGCTCCCAACCTTCCCGTGCTGCTTATCCTGCTGGTGCTCGCCGGGCTGACCGCAGGCACCTTCTACCCGCTGACGCTTTCCTTTATCCTGCGGAATCTCCCTATGCGCTATGTGCTGCTGGGGATCGCCATGTACGCCATGGATATCGTGTTCACCACCAACGTCGCTACCTCGCTCGAAGCCTGGTACATCGGCCATCTGTCGTGGCGTTGGATCTTCTGGAACAGCGCCGTGCTCACGCCCGTCATGATGCTGCTGATCTATTTCGGCATCCCCTGGCAGCCACTGCCCCAGCCCAAAGAAGGACAGCCTAGACCGAGCTGGAGAGGTTTCTTCCATTTCAGCGTGGGTTTGGCTCTGCTGTACACGGCCCTCGATCAGGGGCAGAGACTGAATTGGTGGCACTCCGGAGTCATCGTCGGTTTAGTAGTTTCCGGTTTGTTCCTGGTGGCGATGACGGTCGTTCGCCGGGTCCGCATGCCCAATCCGCTGATTAATCTCAAATTTTTACTGAGCCGCAACACCCTGTTGCTCGGCGTTGTACTGATCTTCTTTCGCTTTGCCATGTTGGCAACCGTCGTGGTCATACCCAGCTACCTGGGGTCGGTGAAGGGTTATCTGCCCTTGCAAACCGGGCCCGTCATGCTCTGGGTTGGCGTGCCCCAATGCATCTGCGGTCTGCTGGCCATGTATCTGCTCAGGTATATCGATGCCCGCCTGATCCTGACCTTCGGCTTTACCCTGGTCGCCATCGCCTGCCTGCTCAACGCACACCTCTCTTCCGCCTGGTCGGGGGCTAATTTCGGCTTTTCGCAAGCGATCATGGCGGTTGGACTGGCCTTCGCATTCAATGCCATGGTTGGCGCCATCATTCTCGAAGTGGTCAATTCCGGAGCTTTGAAACGCCCTATCGACGTGCTTACGTTCGCCGGTTATTTCCAAACTGTGCGCCTCTTTGGCGGAGAAGCCGGCGCTGTGTTCCTGGGCCGTTTCCTCGCCGTCAGGGAACAGTTCCACTCCAACATCTTGGGACTGGGCGTTCAGCTTGGCCGGCCATCCACGTATCAGAGGCTGTTCGGCCTGGGTGCCGGGGTGCAAAGCCAGTCTTCGGGTTTCTCAGCAGCTACCGGAAGGGCGGGCGAGATCCTCGGTCTGCAGGTCAGGCAACAAGCCTTCACCCTGGCCATTACCGACAGTTTCATGCTGGTCGCCTTTTCCGTCGTGTGCTGTCTGATCGTCATCGCCTGCATGGCCCCGGTCCCCACGCAATATCGCCAGGTAGTGCAGGCTTGAGCGCATAGGAAGGAATTCGAAATGCGGCCTACGATGATGCGATGCAAAACCGGCAAAACGATACAGCTGCTGAGCGTATTGGCCTTGCTGGTTGCTGCGCAAAGCGCCCTGGGCCAAAACAACGCGCCCATGCAGCTCACACTTTCCCAGGCGATCGACCTCGCTCTCAAGCAGAATCGCGATCTTAAACTCGCCCAGCTTGCCGTGGTCGACAGCCAGCATAAGAAGGAGGCCGCTCGCTCCGGCTACTTCCCTCACATCAGCAACCAGTCCAGCGTCCTTCACATCACCGAACTCGCTGGAGTAGACATCCCGGCGGGAGCTTTTGGCAATCATCCCGACACCGGGCCCATCCCCGGCCAGAATCTGTTTCTCGATCAGGGCTCGCTCACGACATACACCAGCGGCACCGGTCTGGAACAGCCCTTCACCCAGATGTTCAAGATTCGCGCCTCCAATCGCGCCGCAACCGCCGATCTCAACACCGCCAGAGTTCAGGTGGATCAAGCGCAGAATGAGGTCGCTCTCAAGGTGCGTCAACTCTATTACGGCATACTCATCGCGCAGCTCAAGCAGCAGGCTGCTGCGGAAGAAGTTGCCGCCAGCCAGGTCAAGCTGGAGGAATCAACTGAGGACGTGCTAAGAGGCAACGCCCTGGATGTGGCTGTGCTGGAGAGCCGCGCATCCAATCTCGATGCCAAACAGGCTGCTTTGACCCAACGCCTGCAGATCCATGACCAGATGATTAACCTCGACGACCTGTTGGGGCTGCCGCTGAACACCCAACTCACTTTGGATCCCGACACGTCTTCAGCCTCGATGACCATCCCCTCGCGCGAGGAATGCATCCGGATCGCCCAGGAGCACAGCCCCCAAATCCAGGCTGCAAAGCAGAGCGTGTTAAAAGCGAAAGCCGGACTATCAGCCGCGAAAGATGCGTACATCCCGAACGTTACCGGTCTGGCCCGATACAGCTACCAAAGCGGCATTCCCTTCCTGGTTCACAACTTTGGCACCTTCGGCTTCGCTGTCTCCTACGATCTCTTTGATGGAGGACGCCGAATTGCCGATATCAAGGATTCGCAAACCTTGCTCTCCGAGGCCGAGCTTAATCTTGCCAAGGTGGAGGACGAGGTTGCGGTCCAGGTGGAGACCGCTTACGACAAAGTCGAACAGATGCAGGATCTCGCAGGAGTCGCAGAAGAAGCGTTGCAGGCAAGAGAAGAAGCCTCGCGGGTGACGGATCGCCGATTCGAACAGACTGCGGCTCTCGCTTCCGCACGCGCTGAGGCTCACGCCAAGGCAATCTCCGCCAAGGCCTCGTCTCTCGAAGCCGCTCTGGGCTTGTCACTGGCCCAAGGCGATCTCAAAAGAACCATCGGGGAGCTACCGCGTTAGTCCCCTGGAGAAAGATATGCCGGAACGAAAACCAGTCGTCATCATCGTGGGCGGAGGCTTTGGCGGCCTGGCCGCTGCTCGAGCACTGAAGAAGGCTCCGGTTCAGGTATTGCTGATCGATCGCTCGAACCATCACTTGTTTCAGCCTCTGCTGTACCAGGTGGCAACGTCCGTGTTAGGTCCCGGGCAGATTGCATCGCCGATCCGCAGCATCTTGAAAAACAACGGCAACACCACGGTCCTTCTTGGCGAAGTCACCGGGGTCAATGCCGATACGCGCACCATCGTCGCGGACTCGGCGGATCGTAAAGGCGTTTCGCTGTCGTACGACTATCTGATTCTTGCTACCGGCGTGCAGCAGAGTTATTTCGGTCACCCGGAGTACGAGAAGGATGCTCCGGGCCTGAAGTGTCTCGCGGATGCGGTCTCGCTAAGAAACAAAATCTTGCGCGCATTCGAGTTAGCGGAGGCCGAAGAAGACCCGGCTCTGCACAAAAATCTGCTCACGTTCGTGCTCGTGGGGGGCGGTCCCACCGGTGTGGAGATGGCCAGCGCCATCGCCGTACTGACACAAATCACCCTCAAGCGCGAGTTCCGGCGGATTGACCCCACCTCTGCACGCATCGTGTTAGTTGACCGGGGAACCCGTCCGCTCGCCACGTTTGCCCCCGAACTATCCAGCGCCGCAAAACGCCGCCTGGAAAAGCTCGGAGTCGAGGTCAGGCTCGGCGAGGGTGTGGACCGTGTCGACGAGGAAGGAGTCATCGTTGCCGGCGAACGCATCGCCAGCAAAACCGTGATCTGGACCGCAGGGGTGGAGGCCTCCCCAGCAGCCAGGTGGCTTAACACAGAAACCGACCATGCCGGGAGGGTACGAATCAAACCTGATCTTTCGATCGCAGATCACCCGGAAATTTTCGTCATTGGGGACACTGCCTCATTGGATCACGACGGAAAACCGCTGCCGGGGGTAGCGCAGGTGGCGATCCAGCAAGGCCGCTATGCCGGCAATCTCATTCACCGCCGGCTCAGTGGAAAATCCACACCCGCGCCCTTCCGCTATTTCGACAAAGGAAACCTGGCCGTGGTGGGCAAAGGCTTCGCCGTTCTTGAAAGCCACAAGGTTCGGCTGAGCGGCTTCCCTGCCTGGCTAGTCTGGGTCGGTGTTCATTGGCAATTCCTGGGCGAATCGAGTCTGCGCCTGAGTGTGTTAGTCCAGTGGGCCTGGACCTATGTCACCGGGCAAAGAGGATCGCCCCTGATCGTGAACCATCACGCCGACTAATAGGGGGGCCGCTCTCCGGCACAAACAAACCCCCGGGTGGGCCACATCCCAACATCAGGGGCTGAAGCCCAATTCTTTTAGGCCTTCCAAGGGCACGACTAAAAGTCGTGCCCTGATACAAAGCATCAGAGCGGTGAACCCAGAAAACTTGCGCATTCCGTAGATTTGGATATCTCCGCCCTATCTGAAATATAGAAACTCCAGGGCGGGGATAAATCCTCGGCCTACCCCTGAAATCGGGTTTTTCCGCAGCCTGTTTAGCTGCCGGGGGAACGCTTCGATTTGTGGCAAGGCAGTTTATAAAACTCGATAAAATTTGACGTTTTTCGCGGATTTAGTGGCGCCGCGAGGTGAGACCTATGCGGGGAAAGGTCAGCCGGAGCAGGTTGGCGGGACCAAGCAGCGTCGCTCCGGGTCCTGTAGAAATGTGCGAACTAAGCGAACTAAGCGAACTAAGTCCCCAGGATATGGTGGAGTCTCTCTCACCGTAAAGAGCGCAATGGGCGGGGTGGGTTTCTTTTTTGAAGAGACGCAGGGATTAGGTCGCCCTATCTTGTCCGGGGGCCACGTATTCAACCATTTGTAAAATTTGATATTTTTGGGTCTTTTTTGGGGGTTTGGCGGTTCAGCGGGGTGGTCGTGCAAAATAAGTCCTTTGTTTCACGAAGATGATCAAGATACTCAAATTAATTAATTGATCATCTTGCCCGGGTGGTGGCAAAGGCGCGTATGGGCGCTCGTTCCACGGAGACGGCGTCGCAGGGGATAGTTTGCCAAATTTCAGGTGCGCGAGAAGCGCTACAAGCGCGATAAGTCCTGAGGGATGGAAAGAGAAGCGTGCCGCAGGGCCGGGGGCTCTGGGGGATGGGTCCGGACTGAAGCTCGCTACGGCGAGGAAGCTCGCTGCGGCGAGGAAGCCCGGACCTGCCCGGCATCGGAGTTCCTGATATACAGGCTTCAGCTCCGCTGTGGTGTGGTGTTTCCCAAGTTGTCAAAACTGCTCAATCAAGAGGACGCACTGAGCGCACCCTGCTCTCCGCGGGCGCCCGCGCGGGCGCAGCTATGCGGACAGGTTTGATCCGTCACTTCTGCTGTCACATTACTGTTTGCTACACCCAACTCATCACGCCGACGAGTTGCCAGTGGTTGGCGGCCGTTGCAGGGAAGCACCGATGCAAGGCCAAGCAGGGCAGTCGCGAAGACCGCGCTGACGTATGGATTCTTGCTTCCAAAGTAGCCCGATTTTTGGGCTGTGTCCAGAGCGAAAAAAAATAATTTTGGTAACCATGGGGCGCTCTGTTGGCTCATCATCGCGCCAGGAAGTAATCGTCGACGTTGTTACCACTTCAGTGCAGAAGATAACGTGCCGTCTGGTCCCCACCCACTCCGGGGAAAATCAGGACAGGAAGAAAATCAGGGCAGACCGGAAACGACCCTTATTCCGCGGCACATAAGAAAGAGACGACGGCTTCTGGAAGCTCGACAAGGCGAACTCACATTCGATGCCTAGCGGCGGCTACTCGAAGACTGCCAAGCGTCCTACTTGGGGTACTTTTCGTCGTCCCGCAAATGCCTGGAGCAATGGCAAACTCGCTGGTCCCCTTGCAGCTGGCGCGGGTATCTCTGTGCAGGTGAAAACGAATCCGAGCTGAGCGCCATTCGTCAATACACGCATGCGGGCCGACCGCTGGGGACCGCGGAGTTCATCGGTGTGCTCGAACAGCAAACACAACGCCATCTGGCTCCGCAAAGACGCGGACGACCGAGAAAAACGACTACGGACGAAAGACAGATCGGTCTGTCGTTTGCGCCGTAGCATCCGACCACTTGGCATTTACAGTCAGACATAGTTGCATTAGGGTCATTTCCGTCTGTCCTGGATTACCTTGTCCTGGATTACCTGTCCTGGATTACCTGTCCTGGATTACCTGTCCTGGATTACCTGTCCCGGATTACCTGTCCTGGATCACCTGTCCTGGATTACCGCGTCGTCGTGGATGTCCTGCATTCCCAAACAGATGGGACGATACCTTTACTGAGACGTAACGGCTGGGGTGAACGTCTCGTCTGTCAACCCTTCTGGGGCCTTCGCGCAACTCCGTAACATTCTCGACCGCTGCGCAGGGTGCTTTAGGGTCACTTCCGGTCTGTCCTGCTTTTCGTGCTGCTTTTCCTCTGACCGTGCAACGCCGCTGCCTGATCCAACCCCCCGTCCATAAAAACCATCCAAATATGCGTTGCTTAAGCAGGCAGCGGGACACGAGTTATGCCGCTTACGACATTAACAATTGGAGAATGCAATGAAACCGTCCGCCCCGTTCCTTCGGAATGTTGTTATTGCTTCGGCGATTGCGTGGGTTTCGCTAGGCGCATATGCCAAAAATATCGAGCTAAAGGCCACGTTGCTATCCTCAACCGAAGTACCTCCCAACGATAGCAAGGGTCATGGAATGCTGAGGGCCACACTGAACACCACAACCGATGCGCTTACTTATCACATAACGTTTGAAGATCTGACGGGTCCTGCCGCAGCAGCTCACTTTCACGGTCCCGCAATGCCAGGCGAGAATGGCGGCCCGCAGGTTCCGATCAAGGAGACTCCCATTGTGAGTCCGATCAACGGCACGGCGACTCTCACTGCTGATCAGGCAAAGGATCTGCTGGCTGGCAAATGGTATTTCAACGTACATACCAAGGAGCATCCAGGCGGTGAGATTCGCGGCCAAGTAGAGAAGTAAAGACCGGTGAACGGCCCGACGATTCCAGCGAGAGGCGCAAAAGGTTTCGTGGACAGACCGGAGCTGCCACTTTCACGGGAGTTTCGTGGACGGCAGCTTCCGAAAGTGGCAGCTTCCGTCCACGAAACCTTGTCCACGAAACCTTGTCCACGAAACCTGGTGGTTGTTCCGTCCGGTCCCCGAAAAGGGTCCCGCCCGATGGGGTTCGTGATTGTTCCGTCCGTCCCGAAAAGGGTCTCCAACAGCGTTCGTCCCCAACAGGGTTCAACGTTTATGCAATAGCTCGGCGCAGTGTTTGCAGACCGCGAAGAACGGTTCCCTGGTCGAATAATCTTCCACGATTTCTTGCGGTCCTTCGTTGTCTGGCTGATCCTTGCGTCTTTTAGGGAACTTCCAGGCAGTCCCCTTCACGAGCTTCCGCAGCGGGGTGAGTCGATAGGGGTGAAAATACGTCGGCAGTTCGTTCCCGTCTGCTTCAAGATAGCCGTTGATCACGGTGTACCGACCGGTGTAATAGGCGATTTCGACCGGATCTTTCTGCTTTTGAGCAGCATCTCTGACGCACTTCAGCATAAGTCCGAGTTCGTTCTCAAAATCCTCCTGTTTTATTCTCGTTCCGAGTCGTATAGAATCTAAGAGGTCGTCCAGTTCGTGAAGCAGACCATCCTGGTACATCGCGGAAACGAATCCGCCGTCACAGGTTTGTTCGAGTTTCACGTGGATCTTAACTATTCTGCTGCGTTCGCTCATCAGGAACTTTATCAAGCCATCGGAGGGTATGAGCCGGGCTTCAACAAAGTGACTGCGCAACCCTTCGAGAAATTGCGTATCGCGCATCCGGAAAATGCTGATGCCGCGCTGCGACCAGTAGGTGATGTCCTCGTCACTTGCGAATGGATCAAGCGCATAGGCGAGCTTCGAGAATTGGCCGAGCCTGTTCGCGATTGAATCCCAGATTTCCCGGAAATCGGCGTCCTTCAAACTGTACCCCGTGAACAGGAACGTCTTGGTTGCCATAAGGTCGCGCACTTTATTGAAGAGCAGTGTATTAGCGGAAACACATGCGTCGTAGTCACTTTGAGTCGCCACGATCGAGTGAGGCCGCGTAATACAGCCGTGAATCTTGACAACCTGCTTCTTCCGATCGTCCCAGAATCCCAAGTCGCGGTCCTGCGTGATCGGTACCAACACATCCATGGCCCGCTCCAGGAGAGGGTCCCAGTTGGTGGTAAGGACTACTTTGAAAAGCGGGATTGTTGCGAGTTGCCTACTGAATTCAGTCGCCACCTGATTCGCAGGGCCGGGCAAAAGGAAATGCTCGATGTAGCGGATGGCCTTGCGAATTAGAACGTTATGGTGGCCGCCATCTCTCTCCTCGCAGAACTTCTGCATGACCGCGGGAAAAGCATGCGGCCCACTATCGCCGCTCAAACTGGTCTGCGCCCTGATGGCCGCGTAGAAGCTGTTTTCTCTTGCCCACTTCTCTGTCGAACTCCCCCCGCCAACGAACAGGACACAATTCTCGTCCGCGATTTCCTGACCGATGCGGCTTATTAGTTCGGTCAAGGGATTCTGCACGTGGGCGTGTTTGTTGGCAGCCTTCGCTTTGGCGCACTTTGCTCGGTTGTTGCGACGCGGAGCCACTTATCGCTTTTCTCCAGAACCAGTGACATCGAGAGCGGTTAACTCAATGATAGACCTGGTCGTTTAAACATCCCACAAAACTACGCTTTGCCAAATCTCGATACTAGACGATACGACAAAAGCAGACAGACGAAATAACCCTAAGGGAAAACGCCTTGGCGACTGCCAAGCGGACGCTGTTCCATTAGGTCCATTTCCGCGTCTGTCCTGGTTTTCCTAGTCATGGTTTTCCTATGCGCGTTTTCGCGCGTGGCTGCGATAGCCACCGATTGGCTTCTTTCGAGCGCTTATAGGCCTTTGTCCTTCTGATAGGACCGCCATACCGAAACTTTCTGCCATGTTGGTTGCTTCCACGAGTTCACCTAGCGTGCGGGGAAGATCTACGACAAAACTCAGGCAGCTCTGGCCGGGTCTAGCCAGCGCACTAATCAACTGCCGCTCACCTCTGACAACAAGGACATCGTGCCCACTCACTACCAAACGAGCTTCAGCCAAGGGATTTTCCATGCCAAGGTTTTCCTGAAGGAATTGAACGACTTTCTTCAGAGAGGCAGTCGTGACGCCCGCTCTCCTGATCTCAAATGCGACTTTGAGCGCGACCAAATCGCTGAAGCTGTAAACGCGCTCGCTTCCCGTGCCCGCTCCCACACCTATACTGGGAATCACTAGGCCATTCTTCGCCCAAAGGTTGAGCGTTGAATATGGAACCCCTGTCAAATGCGTGACTTGCCGAGGCGTGAACCCAACTTTCATAGCGCCGAGTGTAGCACATTTGACGTGGAATGAAGTCAGGTATACTCTGAGTGCAGTTTATTGTGAACGTGATTCTTTCATAAGCGCTCAGATACTGCGGATCAGCAAATACTTTTTGTTACTCCTGAATCCTTCCTTGGCGAACGGCCAGCGTCGCATCGGGAGGTCCACAATTCGATTTTTCATCGTCAAGACGGAACCTTCTCAGCGAGAAACGGGAGTCGATTTTAGACACAGTTGGAGGACCATATGCTCAAAGGCAACGGAGGCGGTGAGTACCGCGCCAAGGTTAAGTTACGGGTTATCGAGTTTGAGTTGGAGGGCGCAAACAGCTCCGTCGAAAGCAGCGTCCGCCAGTTGACGTCCGCACTCTCTACCCGCTCTAGCGGCGTCGCGGCCGGGCCACCTCAGGCGCGCGCCCAGCCCGCACTGACGGCCGTGGGGGAGGAAAGCGAACCCGTTCGGGGGACCGACGTAGAACCTGATCGAGATAGCGAAGACTTCGTCGCGTCGCCGGCTAAGGCGCGCGTTGCCCGCAAGCCTCCATCAGCCCCGGACCCCATAGAAGTTGACCTGACCAGCGGTGAAATGCCCTTTAAGCAGTTTTGCGACGAGCGGGGCATCACTGCCGGAACCGCAGATACGAAAAAGTATCTGGCGTGCGCGTTCTGGGTAAAAGAATACCGCCATTCCTCGACCATCGAGGCAGGCCAGATCTATTCCGTTTTTAAGATGATGAAATGGAATTTACCCGCCGACGTTACTAGTCCACTGCGCAAAATGAAGAAGCAGAAGTGGTTTACGACACCCGAAGCCGGAAAATTTGCCATTAATCATCTTGGGGAAAACGAAGTCAAAGCGTTAGTCAGTCAGTGACGCAACGTCCCTTCGAGCTCAATAATTTGGTTCGGGAATACCTGATTTCACCAATTGGAATCGGTGGAAACTGACCGTCATCGGCCCGCGCGCAGCCGAGGCAATTACCGAGGCATAGGATGACCCTCCTCGAACTCCAGCAGGCCGTCCCCGATCTTGCCTTTAGGTCCCACAACGACAAGATCAAGATCTTTGGCTGGTGGCTGCACGTCCATAAAGCCCAGGACACCTTCACCGGCGGCAATATCGGCCACTGCTATGAAGCCTTGCATCTCGCCGTCCCGTCGTCCTTCGGAGGCTATCTCAAGAATCTGACCGCGCGCAGGGAACTACTCAAAAAAACATCCGGATACAGGCTGGAGAACACGGTCCGTGAAAAGCTCCATGCCGTCTATGGCCGTGCCGATGTAACTGTGAAGGTCAATCGGATGCTGAGCGACCTAACCGCCCAGCTACCGGATTTGACGGAGCGCGCCTATTACAAGGAAGCCTTGCTTTGCCACAGCCATGGTGCCCACCGCGCGGCCGTCGTCATGACCTGGAATATCGCGTATGCGCATCTATGCGATCACATCCTCGCCAAACGCCTCGCGGAATTCAATGCGCGGTGGCTGAAATCCATGCCCGGCATGCATAAGAACGGCACCAAGGTCATCGCGGTCGTGGACGATTTCAACGATCTGCTCAAGGAATCGGAGGTCCTGACCATTTGTCGCGACGGCGGCATTATCAGCAGGAATGTCCATACGACCCTACACACCGCGCTCGGCCGCCGTAATACCGCCGCCCATCCTAACAAGGTCGTCATCGACCAGCTTCAGATCGATGCCTTCATCAAGGATCTGATTGAAAACGCGGTGCTACAGATTGCCTGAGTGCGCGGCCTTGCCCGAAATCCGACATTATGCGCTGACAAGATACTATTCCCGCAGAAGAACAAAAGAACACATTGACGGTGAATGGGTACCCTGTCGCCGGAATCTCCGCCGGAATCTCCTCGTCCCGAAAATAACGGCGTTGTTGGTGAAGGATCTTGTCGACGGAAGTCGTTATACGCTGATCGAGGGCTCGGATAGTCGGGAGCACCGACCTGAGTTTGGTTGTCCAGACGGGACTGGAACTTTGTCGGAAACACTGCTGGGAAGCATTAGGGCCTTTTCGCGGCGGGGCTTTTTCCGGCCTTTTCGGGGACGGACGGGCTAACCCCCAATGCGTGTCGGCCAGACCCCGGCCTCTACAAGTACCGATTACCTCGAATCTCTCGGAGCTCCTCGCCCGATGGGTTGGTGATTGTTCCGTCCGTCCCCGAAAAAGTTCCGAAAAAGTTCGAAAAAGTTCCCTGAGGCCTCAGGCTTACCTTGCATCACCCAACACGAGCAAGCAAAAGTGAAGGATTTCACCGACGGAAGTCGTTTACTGCCTGCCATCCCGAACCCGGTTCGCTGTAGTGTGCCCCTATTCTCAGGGTCTCAGGTCCGGGGGTCCGTACCATCCCCAGAGGGCTTACGAGAAATGAGGGGGTGTTCACTCTGCAGGGATACCTTTCGCTTAGGAACGAATTACGCAGGGCCGCATACGCATTATGGCTGATAGGTAATACGACTAGCTTGACCCCAAAGTAAGTTGCCACCGAAATCTGATATAGCGTAATCGTAAAAGCGCACATTGAAGGGAAGCAACGGAATCTTCAGCGACCCCCCGGAATCCATCGGGTCAATCACGAGCAGAGCCACCTCCAGTAATTCTAGCTTTTGATCAACCTCACAAGGGAAAAGGGCAACATTGTCAGTTGCGAGTTTGGCAGCAACGGAGGGGTATCGAATTCCAGAAAATGAGTTAGGCAGATCGAAATTCGTGGGCACACCAGGCCC
Source organism: uncultured Acidobacteriaceae bacterium (assembly GCA_963750415.1). Lineage (GTDB taxonomy): Bacteria > Acidobacteriota > Terriglobia > Terriglobales > Acidobacteriaceae > PALSA-350. Next base: position 127,574 of record CAVVQX010000007.1, on the reverse strand, counting down.
CACGGACATTTCTTTGAGCGCTATAGTTGTTCTATATAAATGTTCTTCGCCTGGGCAGACGTGTCTGGTAAATGCGTGGGTTTGCCATTTGCGTATTAGTTTGTTCCGCTCAGTTTCTTGATCAAATTGAGCGAAGTCTGGCACCTCACGATCTGTTCCGGACTCATCCAATTCCTCTTTTGAGTAACCCAGGTGATTTACTCTAATTTCAGTTGACGTCTGCCATGCCGATAATGCAAAAAAAATCGCCTACTTGCGAATTACATTCTAATAAGCAGCCCGCGAACTCATTCAATGCGCCGTAAAACATAGCTTCGCCTGCCCTGTTCAATCGCCCGTTCTTTGTCACCCGATCGATCGGTGGATAACTGATCCGCGATTTGGTCAAAGGGCGCGCTGTAACACTTGTTGTACGATAAATTCTCGTCCCAAGTGGGAGCCGCGGAGCTAAGAATACGTAACCCCCGTGCAGCTCTTGAACTTTGGCCAATAGCCTCTTGTCGGTGATGCTTGACAATGCCAAGGCTTCAAGTGCCTCAAATTCCTTCTGAAGTTCTTTTAGGGGCAACATCGGGCTATGGGCTCCTTTTCGCTTGAGAGGCGCCTTTCAGTCTACAAGAGAAGCCAGTGCAGGCGAATGTTACCCCCGAACGAAACCGGGAGATGCGCGACAGACGAAGTACCCCCTCGTCTCGCGAAAATCGGGATTCGCTCGGGACCTGCTGGGGACGGGACCTGCTGGGGACAGACGAAACATACCCCAACAACATGCCAGCCGCGGTCCGACCTTCAGTAACCCGTTTCCGGCGTAAGAACCCCGCCGATGATGCCTCAGTCTGCGTCGGACATGGACATTGGTTAACCTAACCTTCATGGGAAACTTAGTCGGATAAGAGAATATAGCGGCGGAAGAGCGGGCGAAAGCGGAAATATTTTCACATCCAGGGTATATCGCATGGCACGCTTGCCTCGAGTGGTTGTCACACAGATCCCTCACCATATTACTCAGCGTGGCAAAGCGCGCCGGTTCATACTCGACCGCGACGCGGACCGCGAGGTGTATCTCGAATTGTTACGAGAGGATATGGAGCGCTGCACGGTGACTTTGCTGGGCTTCTGCCTAATGTCCAAACATGTCCATCTGATCATGGTTCCCGGCAAAGCCGACGGATTGGCGCTGGCCCTGAAGCACACCCATGGCCGGTATGCCTCCTATTGGAATGCCGCGCACGGCTCCAGTGGCCACGTCTGGCAAGGACGGTTTTATTCCTGTCCGTGGATCAGACGCATTTATGGGAGGCAATGCGGTACACCGAGCTGAACCCGGTGCGTGCGGCACTGGTGACCGATGCCGGATCTTGGCCGTGGTCCAGCGCAGCGGTGCACGCGGCAAGACAGCCCGCGATGGTTTTCTAGATATGGGACCATGGCGACACCACTGGTCTGCGGACACCTGGCACGCCTATCTCGCAGCCGGGGAGGAGCAAGCCAATCTGGCAGCAATCCGTCGTTGCACATACACTGGACGCCCGCTGGGCACGGCAGAATTCACCAAGACCGAGGAGCCTGTTCAAACAGACCATCGTACCGAGGGGTTAAAGAGGCTGCGAACAGTTCTTCCAGGGAAGGGCAGGGTGTTGGTGGCTGCGGAAAAAACCGGTTTCGCGCGATTCTAGCCGTCTGCGTTGGAGTTTTGTGCCGTCCCTTCGGGACTCATCATCAACCTAATCCTACCCGGCACTGACGTGCCGGGCTATAGGTTGTTCCGTCCCTGCGGGACTGGATTCGTTGCATTCCGTTCAACCCCCATCGCATTCGACACAGGTAGGCCAAACGCTTTCGTTCATACATTCCGCAGTGAAAGTTCATCCACGGCTTGGTGGGGACAGACGAAACGTACCCCAACAACATGCCAGCCGCGGCCCGACCTTCAGTAACCCGCTTCCGGCGGAAGAACCCCGCCGATGATGCCTCAGTCTGCGTCCGACATGAACATTGGTTAACCTAACCTTCATGGGGAAACTTAGTCGGATAAGAGAATATAGCGGCGGAAGAGCGGGCGAAAGCGGAAATATTTTCACATCCAGGGTATATCGCATGGCACGCTTGCCGCGAGTGGTTGTCACACAGATCCCTCACCATATTACGCAGCGTGGCAATGCGCGCCGGTTCATACTCGACCGCGACGCGGACCGCGAGGTGTATCTCGAATGTTGCGAGAGGATATGGAGCGCTGCAAGGTGACTTTGCTGGGCTTCTGCCTAATGTCCAATCATGTCCATCTGATCATGGTTCCCGGCAAAGCCGACGGATTGGCGCTGGCCCTGAAGCACACCCATGGCCGGTATGCCTCCTATTGGAATGCCGCGCACGGCTCCAGTGGCCACGTCTGGCAAGGACGGTTTTATTCCTGTCCGTTGGATCAGACGCATTTATGGGAGGCAATGCGGTACACCGAGCTGAACCCGGTGCGTGCGGCACTGGTGACCGATGCCGGATCTTGGCCGTGGTCCAGCGCAGCGGTGCACTGCGGCAAGACAGCCGGCGATGGTTTTCTAGATATGGGACCATGGCGACACCACTGGTCTGCGGACACCTGGCACGCCTATCTCGCAGCCGGGGAGGAGCAAGCCAATCTGGCAGCAATCCGTCGTTGCACATAAACCGGACGCCCGCTGGGCACGGCAGACCCCACCAAGACCCAGGAGCCTGTTCAAACAGACCATCGTACCGAGGGGTTAAAGAGGCTGCGAACAGTTCTTCCAGGGAAGGGCAGGGTGTTGGTGGCTGCGGAAAAAACCGGTTTCGCGAGATTCTAGCCGTCTGCGTTGGAGTTTTGTGCCGTCCCTTCGGGACTCATCATCAACCTAATCCTACCCGGCACTGACGTGCCGGGCTATAGGTTGTTCCGTCCCTGAGGGACTGGATTCGTTGCATTCCGTTCAACCCTCATCGCATTCGACACAGGTAGGCCAAACGCTTTCGTTCATACATTCCGCAGTGAAAGTTCATCCAAAATATGTCATCCATCCCCTCATTCGTTGCGCAATGCCACCATGGGTTCCACGCCTGCGGTGCGCCAGGCGGGCAGCGCCGACGCGAGCAAGGCTGCCTGTCCTAACGCCAATGTGGCCGAGGCCAGCATCACCGGATCCCAGGGTCTTACGCTGAACAATTGCTGCGTCATCAGTTTGCCGGCGCCGATCGCTGCGGGAATGCCGATCGCCAGGCCGATGGCCACCTGGGAAAAAGGCTCGCCTTGGAGGTCTCGGGGCCGCGCGGGGCGAACGATCTTTCGCTGGTTTGTCTTTGTCGGCTCGGTATCTAGACAGATATCCATAAATTCTATTTAACGCGCCTTTCAGCCGAGGCTTAGACGGATAAGCCAGGATAGTGTGAAGGTACGTCATAGTGGCCTGCTCGTATGTGAGTCATTACGTTCATATCGTGTTTGGGACGAGAGACCGCGTGCATTCCATTCAGGAGGAGATTCAACCGAAGTTATGGGCGTATATGGCAGGCATTGCAAAGGGCCACGGCATCCACGCGGTGGCCATCGGGGGCTTTTCCGATCATGCTCACGCACTGATCGACCTGGGGGCTATCCTCGGGATCGCAAAGGCAGTCCAGGTGCTGAAAGCTAACTCATCGCGATGGATGAAGGAACACGGTAGCGCGCGTTTCGAATGGCAAGAGGGATATTTCGCCTGTAGCGTCAGCAGGTCTCAGGTGGCCACCATCCGGCAATATGTTGTGAATCAAAAAGACCATCACTGCAGAATGGATTTCGCGAAAGAGTTCAAGTTGTTGGCGAAAAAACATGGATTTGAGATTGGCATTGAGGCAAACCATCAAGTTGGTTGTGCCGTCCCCTAAAGGGGACTTGTTTTCCGTTGCTTTCCTTTCCCGGCACTCCCGTGCCGGGCTCTGGATTCTTCCGTCCCTTTCGGGACTGGTTTACGGAACGGATTTGTGGTCGGACAAGTTGGTTGTGCCGTCCCCTAAAGGGGACTTGGTTTCCGTTGCTTTCCTTTCCCGGCACTCCCGTGCCGGGCTCTGGATTCTTCCGTCCCTTTCGGGACTGGTTTGCGGAAAAGATGATTCTTCCGTCCCTTTCGGGACTGGTTTGCGGAAAAGATTTGTGGTCGGACGGGACTGGAAGTTTGCTGGAAGCGTTAAAGAAACGACCCACCCAAAGCAGTGGCACTGCTTTTCACGCAGGCCTGTGTGCGGTTTTTTCCTATCGGTCGATCTTTCCCATCGCAGCGCAAAATGTAGAAACTCCAGAGCACGGCTGAAGCCGTGCCCTTGGTTTGACAGACTTGGACCCTCTTAAGACCAGTGATGAGTGAATGCTCCCTTTGCAGTCCAAACAGGAGAACACCTGCGACGAGATTCGCTACGCGACGACCACGGTTGCAATTGAACTTGCGGCTTCAGCTACTTCAACCCATTCACTAAATACAGCTCCGACAGCAAGCGGGTATACCCGTAAACGTACGCTTTACCGTTCGCGCTGAAAAGAATACCCGTCATGTCGCAAAGGCCGGTCTCGTCTGTTGGATTAATCTCCTTAAACAACTGCCTTTGTCCATTCTCAATATTCAAGCGATAGATTTTTACCGGCGCTTGTTTCCCCATGGACGCATATACAAACCGTGGGTCAGATGTCCACGAGATCGTCTCGCCCGGCAGCAAGCCGGTTACTGGACGCGGTGGGCCGCCATCCAGTGGATACAATTGCACTCCCTTATCCAGGACATTGCTGCCGGTAATCAACTTCCCATCGGGAGAGACCTGGCACCCACTCACTCCCTCGGGGGTTACCGGGCGCGGCTTACCGGCATCGATGTTCTGCAGGAAACAACGAGCCAGGTGCCCAGCCTCGTTCCCCGAGAAGAGAATCTGCTTGCCGTCCGGCATCCAGTGGAGGCTATGCCGATACTGTTCAATGGTGCCCCGGTCGAGGTGCCGGATGGTGCCCGCTCCGGTCGGCAATAGCTCCAGCTGGGTATACGAAACCGTGGTGATTGCCCATTTTCCGTCTGGAGAAAAATCGCCGGCCATGCCTTCGCCCAGTGGGATCGGCGGTGATCCTCGCAGGTCACGCTCGGCGACGGTGTAGGTCGGTCCGCCCTCCTCTCCCTGCTCGTCGAAAAGCAAGGTGTTGCCGTCGTGCGAAATATCCACCGGCAGCGACCAGTCCAACCAGGACAAGTCCCGCTCCCTGGCAGCACCATTGGCCATGCCCATCAAACCCGCCCGTTGCTCGTCCCGGGTCATGAGAACCCTGCCATCCGAAGAGATATCCTGCAGGGTCACCCCACCCGGGGCGCGGAAAGCCGGCCGCAGGTTACCCGACAGGTCCACCGCGTAGATCCGGCGCTGTAGTCCGGCTCGCGCCGCGGAGAACCACACCTCTGAGCCGCTCGGTGACCATGCCAGCCCTTCCTCACTTTCCCACCCCGTCGAAAGGACCTTCTTTTGCCCCGCGAGGTCAACCACGGAAACGACCCCGCGGTCGTCATCATGGGTGGTGTGGTCGAGAAACGCGACTTGCCCGCCTTTAGGCGAAACCCGCATGTGGCTGATCCAGCCGTCTGTTTCGTAGATCACGTGCCCCATGGGGTATTCCAGATGCTGCTTACCCCCCACATCGCGGACAATGGCCAGCGTCTTCCCATCCGGCGACCAGTCAGCCGCCTCGACATTTTCCGCCATCAGGCGCGGAGTTCCGCCGGTGATTGGGACCTGGCCGAGCGTCCCGCGGAAAGTAAACATAAAAGGAGTGTGCACCGCCTGCAGCACCGCCATTTCACCGGCGGAAGAAACCGCCAGCAGATTACTCGCAGGAATTCCGATGCTCCGCGCCCCGGGGATTTTCAGATCGGTCGAGAATATTTCGATCGGTTCGCCATCCCACGAAGCGCTATAGACCACATTGTGCCCATCCGGCGCAAACCTGGCGGAGAAGACTGTCCCATGTCGGACAGTCAGACGTTGAAAGTCCGGCGGCCGCGAGCGAGCGGTGCGGCGTCCCAGCCAGGCCCCCAGCCCAAGCAAAATTCCGCAAACGACGATGGCCAGCAAGGCCGCCCATGCCAACTTGCGCCGCCGGGGTGGAACAGGGGGAGGGGCGACCACGATCTCCGGCGCAGGCGCCGGAGGTGCCTCGACCTGGGCGCCCTCGAGCCGGGCAACAAAGCGATAGCCCCGGCGGGGCACCGTCTCTATAAAGGATGGGTTGTCGGCGCAGTCTCCAAGGGCCGTTCGCAGCTTGCCCACCGCGACATTTACCGCATGGTCGAAATCCCCATACGTTTCTTCGGGCCAGATCCGGGTCTGCAGCTCTTCACGGCTGACCAGATCGCCGGGGCGCTCCAACAAAATCTGCAGCACCTTAAAGGGCTGGTCCTGCAGCTTGACGCGGTTACCTGATTTACGCACCTCTCCGGAATGGAGATCAGCCTCAAACACCCCAAATCGGATCGTGCGGGATCCGTTTCGCGGCGGTGGTTCCCCGTTGATCGATGAGCTTAGCATCGTTACCCCGCTCCCTGTTGATGCCACAGGCGACCTGCAGTTTCAACTAGTTTACTCGGAGATCAAGATCTCCAATACCTCTCCAACCTGTCTCCCGTTGCCTAACTCGCTGTGGACCTACAAGTTAGCTGATGTGAATTGAGGTACCTGACGGGCCGTTCGAGCATGCCTCTTGAGTGAGGTGAAGCGCATGCGTGGCCACTCTCTTTTCTGCATTAGTCTTCTGACGGTTCTGCTGCGTGGCCGGTGAGCCGCCTGCAAAGGGATATACGGATGGACAGACGGTCAGGTTCGATCTCTATCGCGACTATTTGATCGTGGCCAAGGGATCAGCCGGTCCGCTCAAGGGACTCCACTTCCTGGTGGATACCGGCGCCAGCCCCACCGTTCTGGACCGGCCATTGGCACAAAAGCTTCATCTGGAACAAACATCCGCCAGCATCGCCGTCGTGGAGGGCAGCGTGCGAGCCGCCCAGGCGACCGTTCCCAGCCTCCAGCTTGGCCCTCTGCGCCGCGACAATTTGAATGTTCTGATCGAAGATTTATCCTTCTTTCAAAAAGCTCTCCCGGTCCACATCGACGCCGTGGTGGGTCTGGACGTTCTAGGCCAGAGCGCCTTCGAAATCGACTACGTTGCGCGCGAAATTCGTTTCGGCTCGTTTCCCCCTCTGGCAAATTCCCTGCCCTTGCAACTGAAAGCGGGACTCCCGATTGTTGGTGCCGAGATGAATCATCTCTCTATCCATTTGCTCGTAGATACCGGGACCTCTTCGCTGATCCTGTTCGAACCATCTACACCCAGGCCGGCCTCGCCCATGAGGATCAGCGCTGACCGATCGCCCAACACCATTGGCGAGTTCGAGCGGAAACAGGTTTGGCTGCCCAGCTTGAGAGTCGGCGAAACAGAGTTCGGCCGAAGGCCCGCTTTTCTGGTCCGCAACCGCGGGACGGCAAACCAGGATTTCGACGGATTGATGAGCCCGGCCGCCCTGGGGATCACCAAAGTTGCGGTCGATCTCGAAAGAGGAATCCTCGCGTTCGGTCGTTGAATGTATGCCCTGATCACGCCGGGACCGTGCTCCAGGCGGTCCGTCTATCATCTAATGAGAGATGGCGCCTGATCCAACCTCCCGGCAGTATGTTTCGCCCATGTCCAGCTGTCAGTTGCTGGCACTCCTTGAGCGGCTGCCCGGTGAGCCTCAGCACGGATTCTTCGGTCCCGGATCGGTGACCTGGCGGGTAAACCGCGAGTCCGTCGTCTTCCTGGGTGCCGGGCGCGCGGCGTTACTGCAATTGGCTCATCCCTGGGTCGCGGCTGCGTTGGCCCAGCATTCGAACCTGCTGCACGACGCGGTCGGGCGTTTCCATTCCACCTTTCGCGTCATTTACACCATGTTGTTCGGCACCCGCACGCAAGCCCTCGAGGCCGCGAAGCATCTGTATCAGCGCCACACCAGTATCCGGGGCGAACTCCCGCACGCGGTGGGTGCCTACGCGCCAGGCGAGCACTATGAGGCGAACGAGGTTGCGGCGCTCCGCTGGGTGCATGCCACCCTGGTCGAGAGTGCGATCCTGGCCTACGAATTTGTTTTCCCGCTCTCGCCTTCCGATCGGGAACAGTACTACGCCGAAAGCAAACAAATGGGCGCCCTCTTCGGCATCCCGGCGGAGGCCCTTCCGAAGGATTGGGCCGCCTTTGAGCGCTACACCGCAGAGATGTTCGATTCCCCCAACCTGGGCGTCGACGCCAACGCACTCGCGCTTGGCCGCAATGTGCTGTCCGGTGGGGGCACGTGGCTTCACCCTCCTCACTGGTACCACGCGATCACCGCATACTGGATGCCGCCGTCACTCCGCACCGCTTTTGCGCTGCCATTCGGCTCAAGGGAAGAACAAGCCGTATCCCGCGCCGCGCGGTGGCTGCCTCGTCTTTATAGTCATATGCCCAGCGCGTTACGGTTTGTCGGCCCGTTTCACGAAGCCCAGGCTCGCCTGCGCGGTCGCAAGCCAGGCGCACTCACACGCAAAAGCAACTGCTTCTGGATGGGCCAGCCGCGACTGCTTTACGTAAGGTCCTCGGATTAATCAGCGGCTCGATGGAAGTGACGGGAAGACCCCTGTAGCGAGATCTCAAGGCGTGACGGGTGCCCCATATCTGCCTGGTTTTGGCAGATGTGGGATTCAGCGGCTGTCCACCGATCACTCTCTACCAGCAACAGATCTTGTCCATGGCCATCTACGCCCTGCACAGTCAGGGGTTGAGGTTTGTGGAATCCCACATCTGCCAGAACCGGGCAGATATGGGGCACCCGGGCTTTGTCGCAGACCGGGCTCCTGAGAAATTGAGGCTAAACGGCTTCCCTGGAATTTGCATGAACACCGCGCCGGCGCCCTAGCTCACAACGCAGCTCCTGATTTTTCAGCAACAACTCACCGACCAGTAACTGCAGCCGCTGGCATTGATCTGCCAATGCAACCAAATCGCCCTTCACCCCGGATACTTCATGCAAGCTGGTGCGCGTGGCGTCCGGGCTCCGGGTCTGAGGACCCGCGATTTCCTCAAACCTCATCGATGACCCGTGCCGCAGCATCGATCGCCTCCGCGACTTTGCGAATCTGCTCCGTTGACAGGTTTCCCCGCTCTGTCCGGATCTTTAACGCATAGCGGAGATTCATGATCGCCCGCATGATCTGGGGAGATCGACCCCGTCCGAACGCTTTCCCCGCCTGCTCCATACGGCCAAAAATAGCTTTGAGAACGACCTTGTTCTCCTTCAGGTATTCGAGCCCGCTTTCCGTGGCTGCGTATAGTTTCTTGCTGCCTTCGGTAGAGGAGACAGTGGCATAACCTTCCTCCTCGAGCATGGTCAGCGTAGGGTATACCACGCCGGGACTCGGCGCGTACGCTCCGGAAAGCCGTTCTTCAATGGCCTTGATGATTTCGTAACCGTAACTTGGCTTATCTGCGATCAATTGCAGAATAACGAAGCGCAATTCACCGTTGTCGAAGTGCCTCTCGCGGCCACCACCACCGAAACCTCGGTCATGACCCATCGGGCCGCCGAATCCTCCATGCCGCCCGCGGTGACGCTCTGCCCCATGATGAAAACCTTCACCGTGATGCCGTCCGCCCCGCCTGTCTTCAAATTTCACTTGTTCAAACATATTTCCTACTCCTTTTCGATATATCTTACGATATATCTTAGATTGTCTAAAGTCAAGCAGGATTCAGCAAATTGTGAGCAAAACATTTCCAGGAACGGTCCGCGGAACTGCAGATCCCTCCGCTACGGTCGGAGGCTGTGATTTTTTTAATTTCCCTTGTAGTCTGTGGCCGGAAAGCTCCGAAGAGTGCCTGCGAACAAGCATCGCCGGGGTCCTTCGACTCCGCGCCATAAACCCTCTGTGATGCGATAGATCTGCGAGGCGCTTCGCTCCCACGGCACGCCGGGGCAGGCAGGATGACGCCTTTCTGGAGGGGATTGAACAACATCTGGTCGGGTGCAAAAAACACGAAAAGATCGAAAAAGTCACAGGCTCTCTTAATGAACAAACGAAGAGTGTGGTGCCGCACCTCCGGCGCTCGACCGGCTGCCTTTGTATACCCAGCCCTTCCGGGCTGGGCTGACATTTGGCGGACGGCCCTCTGGGCCTGGATTGCAAACACCGCTTTCCCATGTTCATTCCATCCTTGACTTGCCGCAGGTAAGTCAGCCGCTCCCACGGCACGCCGGGGCAGGCGGGATGACAAAGGGAAGGGCCGCCATGGAAGGTGGTTGCTGGACAGAGGCCCTTTTTCATCACCTTCGGTGGGCCGCAGGCGGCAGCCTCATGCGGTCTGCGTTCTTAAAGGCCCGGAGGGGCGCCCGACCGTACAAATCCCATCACGCCCGAGCGCCGCAGGCGCGGCACCCTTCCCGGTTCTACACACATCTATTGCTATGGCCGGACGAAAGACCTGGCGCAGCACCATCCTGGTTGTAAACCGAGGGTTCGCAATGACCACATCATCACTTCCCGAACTCATGAAAGCAGCGGTCGTGGATGCAGCCGGACCACCCAGGACGATCCACATCAAAAACGTACCCGTACCCCACCTCTCCCGCAATCACGTCATCATCGCGCTGGAATATGCCGGACTGGGGATATGGGACGCCTCCAAGCGATCCGGTGCGTGGGGATCGGTAAAGCCGGGAACCATCCTCGGTGCCGATGGCAGTGGAACCATCGCCGCCGTCGCCGCCGACGTCAAAAAATTCAAAATCGGCGATCGCGTCTATTCCTACAGCTATGACAACCCGGCCGGAGGATTTCATGCCGAGTATGTAAGCGTGCCCGCCGACCGGGTGGGGCATGTTCCGGAACAACTGGAAATGAACGTTGCCGGTGCTATGCCCTGTGTCGCGTTGACAGCTCAATCCGGGCTTGAAGTCCTGAAAGTGAGCAGCGGTCAGACTGTATTCGTATTTGGCGCCAGTGGAGGTGTTGGTTCCCTCGCCGTCTGGCTCGCAAAAGCGCGGGGCGCAACCGTCGTCGGCTCGGCGCGGCCAGATGCGCAGGAGTACGTACGTTCGCTTGGCGCGGTCCACACCGTCGATCCAAACTCCTCTGAGCGCGAGTCCTTCCTGAAGCGGGTTGCGCCCACAGGATTCGACACCGCTATGGTTACCGCTCCCGGTGACACGCTGAATGCCTTCTTATCTCACCTGAAAACAGGCGTGCCGTTTGCCTATCCCAACGGGGTCGAGCCCAAACCACATTTCACAGGCCACAGCGCCCTCGCGTTTGACGGTGAGATGTCGCGCCAGGCGATCGACCGTTTGAATGCCGCCATAGGTTCGCGGGCTATCCCGCTCAAGGTCCAGGAATTTCGGCTCGAAGACGTTGCCGAGGCGCACCGCACCATCGAACACGGACACATCGTGGGGAAGATCGTACTCCGCATCCATTAACGTCAGAGACTGCTACCAAAGCAGCTTGACCCCGAATTGCACCTGGCGAGACGTAGTCGACGTGCTCGAGATCGCGCCCGCCGTGCCGGAAACACCCGTGGGCGTGAACACGATGAGATTCGGTGTGTTGAAATTGGCCCGGTTCAGCAAGTTAAAGATCTCAGCTCTAAATTGGAGATTCAGCCGTTCATGAAGAGCAGTTTCCTTCACCGCTGAGAAATCCCATGTCGCCAGGCCGGGGCCAACCAACGTGTCTCGTCCCAGGTTGCCAAAGAAACCGCTGTTCGCCGGCGGCTGCAAAAACGCGCTGGGATTGAACCACTGACTCGGTTTCCCAAGAATCGCGGACCCGTGGAAGTTCGGATTAGCAAACGGCCTCACCGGATTGCGCGTATCTCCATTATTGGATGGGTTGTAACTCAATTGTGGAGTGAATGGAAACCCGGCTTGTAACACCACCAGGCTATTCACAGACCAGCCACTCACCGCTCCATTACCGAACTTACCCAGGCCGGCCGCGAACCGTTTTCCATTCCCGAAGGGCAAGCCATAGACCACGCTGATTGCTCCCAGGTTGCGCACGTCGTAGGTAGCCGGGCCCCAGTCTGCTTTGATGTCGTTCGGGTTTGACACTAGCCCCGGCGCATTGCCCGCCGTGGTGCCGTTCAGGGAATCTCCATCGTCCAGTGCCTTCGACCAGGTGTACACGCCGCGAAGCGAAAGATCATGGCTGAAGCGATGGTTCAGATCCGCTTGCAGTGAGTTGTAGCTGCTGTCTCCACGAGAGAACCAGGTCCAGGTATTAGCAATCTTAGGGTTGCCTTTCGGCCTCCCGGCAGGAGTGTAATACGAACCCGCAGGGACGGGCGTTCCTGCCAACCCTGCGGGAAATGTTTTCGGATACGCCGCCGGGCACGGCGAGTCCGGACAAATGGTCGCAGCGGGTGTGTTGCCGTCGACGCCGACGATCTCGTGGTACCCGTGCGAACCGACATACCCAACGGTTAACGATGTATTCGGTGTGAGCATCTGTTCGACGCGCAACGAATAGGAGATCAGCGTCGGCATCTTCAAATCAGGCTGCACACCGCCGGGGACCAGCAGCGCATTGGAGGGCGGTGCAGATTCCGTAGATAAAGGAAGCTTGGATACAGGTAGCGCTGCCACACTATAGGTAGGATTAAACGGCGCGTTCTGATCCGCTCTATATCCCAACGCGTCTTGCAATTCGTAGTACATGCCAAACCCGGCACGCACCACGGTTCTTTCGGAATGGGGACTCCACGCGAAACCAACCCGCGGTTGTGGAAGAAACTTCGCATTGTTGCTGGTGAACAGATTGCTCGAAATACGCGGCTGACTGGAGATCACTCCATTGGTAAATAAATAGTTGGCCGCCCGGCCGTGAGCTTCATTCCATCCGGTCGAGAACTCGCCCCGAAACCCCAGGCTCAGCGTGAACCTGGGCGACAGGCGGATGACATCTTGCGCGTACAAAGCCCCAAATAGCGATCGCCAATTCATCTCCGTCGGCGAAGGACTGTACAGGAAGCTGCTGGTAGTGCCGTTAAGAAATGTCTGCAGGCTGGTAAACGTAGCCTGACCGAACTGGCTCAGGTTGATCGTCTCGTTAGACTGGAACTGTTGAAACCAGGCGCCGAAACTGAGTTGGTGCGCACCGTGCGTCAGGGCTACACGATCTTCATACGTATACAGATTGCGATCCACATTGAGGTTGCTTCCGTTGTTGCTCCCGGCCAGGCCAATTTGCGCCTGCGGGTTCGATGCCGCACTGCCGCCCACCACCACCGCACCGACCAGCCGGCCTGTCAGAAAACCGGGTACGTCTACCGCCGGTGTGCCGGGCGTTGGTTCGCCGGTGAAGAAATAGCCTGCGCGCGAGTACCCGAAGCGCGCGGTATTGAGCAGCCTCGGCGAAACCACGTGGGTCTCCTCCACGCTCGCGACCTGCTCGCGAAGATTCAAGATATCGGTGCTATACGGGTTCGCGGTCGTCGGTGTGAAGTCTGAGCCGTCGTCCGCGGTATAGATCCCGGAAAGGGTGTCCTTGCCGGAAATAATGTGGTCCAGCCGCGCCGTTCCAAAGTCTTCTCGTATTGTTTGCAATGGACTACTCGACACCTGGGCAATTCCGCTGAAGTCAGGATCGCCGGCCGACGGAGTAAGCCACAAATTCAAGAGTGGCCGGACGCTGGGTACCGCAGCCGCGCGGGAGGCCAAATCGGGGACAAACGCAACCGAGGTCTGGTGCAGGTGCTGGCGCAATCCCTCGTAGTTCGCAAAGAAAAATGTTTTGTCTCTCTTGATAGGTCCGCCGAGCGCCGCCCCAAACTGGTTACGCCGAAACGGCGGAGCCGACCCTTGATCAAAGTAATTCGGAGCGTCCAAAACGTTATTGCGGAGGAATTCATAGACCGAACCATGCCAGTGGTTGCTGCCTGACTGGGTAACGATATTGACCTGCGCACCTGGCCGTTTGCCGTATTCCGCGCCGTAGGAATCGCGCAGCACATTGAATTCGCGCACCGCTTCCACGCCCAGCAGATTTTGGCTCGCCCCGCCGGGTTGCATGTTGTTCTCCGCAGCGCCGGTAAACTCGATTCCGTTCAGCAGAAACAAATTCTGCTGCGGACGATTCCCCGACACAGCAAAATTATTGCCCGTGCTGGAATTGGAGACCCCGATGCCACCCGTCTTCTCCCAGGTGAAATTGACCACGCCGGGATTGATGGTGAGCAGCAAATCATAGCTCCGTCCATTCAGCGGAAGTTCCTTGACTTCCCTCTCCCCCACTAAGCCGGAGATGTCCTTTGTGGTTGTGTTCACAATCGGAGCATCCTCGACCACTCTTACCTGCTCGCTTACGTTGCCCACCTTCAGACTCAGATCCGCAGCCGCATCCTGGCCCAGGACCAGCACAATTCCTTCGCGGATGGCTGCCGCAAATCCCTCTTTCGTCGCGTCCACTTCGTATTTCCCGAGCGGGAGAGACGGCAATTCGTACCTGCCCGCATCATCGGTGACCGTCACCCGGGAGACTCCCAACTCCGTGTCTTTCGCGGTTACCGTTGCTCCCGGCACTCCAGCGCCGGTCTGGTCGGTAACCCGGCCGGAGAGCGCTGCAGAAACCTGCGCCATAGCCGGGAGGGAAAAAACAAGCAACAGAGACAGCACTGCAAAACAATGACGACGGGTAAACAACATCTCGCCTCCAAAACAAAGCAGTGTGGCCGTGAGTAATCGCGATCGCGTGACCCCTGAAGGGCCGTGCCGTAGCAGGATCAAAACAGACGTGTCGGGCACCAGGCTGAGTGCCTGCGTCGTTCTGCGTACGCCGCAGCCGACTATGTCGATTTAAACGGATCAAAGCGTTAAAGTCAAACGACTCTATACCGATAGAAGGTCTGAAACTCGACGAGAAGCCGAAGTATGAGGTGTAGGGCGGGTGCCCCTTGTTCGCCAAAGCGTACATGGGCCGAAAAAGATGGGCGAAGCCCTACGATCGTTTTTTATTCATAATCAGAGCGGCCAAATCGTAGGGTCTTGCTTACAAGAACGCAAATGCTGGGTGGGCGGACCTCAACGTTCTTGCCCGTCGGGCTTTAAAAAGTTCCCGGTTTAGCGCTGTGGCATCCCACATCTCGCGAAAAACGACCGAGATGAAACGATTTCCTGCACACTGCATTGGACACGATAGCGAGTGCGCCTTTCTTTAAGGAAAGGCCTGTAGTTTCTACATTTCAGACAGCGCGGATATCCAAATCTACGGAATGCGCGAGTTTTCTGGAGTCACCGCTCTGGTGCTTTGTATCAGGGCACGACTTTTAGTCGTGCCGTACCAAGGCCAAAAAGATCTGGGCTTTAGCCCCTGCATTTTTTTCTCTGCCAACTAGGCGTACCAGTCCCGCTTTGAAAGGGAGTTCTGAACCGTAGATGCCCGATGCATTTCGTGCAGGATCTTCCATTTCAGGGGCTGAAGCCCAATTCTCCTTCCTTCCTTAACGGCACGACTAAAGTCGTGCCCTGATACAAAGCCAAAACTCGGCATCCAATGGACTTACTGTTGTTGAAATACCATACGCTTGATCGCTGAAAATGTAGAAACTCCAGGCGCCTTTCTTTAAGGAAAGGCGCCTGGAGTTCGCGGAACCCATTAGACCCCATAGGAAATCGAGGGGCACCCAGGTCCGAGTTCAGGACTTCGCGTCAACCGCGGACCGGCAGATTGAGCGCTCCGTGACGGCTCTTCAGCCAGCGCAGCACCCGTGGCCGCCACCAAAGCCAGAACCCGCTGAGAATAACAACCGGGATGGCGATAAATCGTGTGAACCACGCCGCCGGAGGGATCCTGGCAACCGGTCCATACAGATATCCCAGAATCGGAATACTCAGCAGAAGATGCAGCGTGCGGATAACGCTGCGCTCGCGGGCGGCATTCATAAGATCTTCAAGGACGAGTTCATCATGATCTCTGCTCCTCCCTACCGCCTTCATGGGTCAACATTTTCGGCCGGGCGCCACCTCCCAGCAGGAGTCCCAGAAACACACCGCCGACCGTAGAAAGATTCCAGAAGAGTAAGTACGCGTAGAGGCATCGGTTTCTCGTCTCTCTCCGGCCGGCAGAAAATACCGGCAGCCGGGTAATCATGAGCGCGACAAGCTTCGGTCTCTACCCATCCGCATGGGTCAAACGTCCAGCCAGTGCATCCAGACGCGAGTGCCACCGTTCCTGTAGCTTCTCGACCTTTGCCCGTTGCGCGGGCGTCAGCACGGTGGCGTAGATTTTCGACTTCATCTTCTCTTTCTCCACTAGAAATTTTGCCAACGTCGTTCCCTGCCGGTCGGCAATAGCTTGCACTTTTCCCTCATCGAAGGGGCCCTCCGCCGCAAGCGAGTCCATTTCCTTGTCTTCTCCGGCAAACTCACCCGCCAGCGCTGCGACCGCCGGTTTTTCCGCTTCCCAGATCGACTTGATCTGTGCCCTCTGCGTTCTGCTCAGGTCTAATTCACGGGCTACGTGGCGGAGAGGGCCGCCGCGATACCATCTATGTCCCATTGGAGAATAGGCACGAGCAACCACAACCCCGAGCCCGACGATTACAAGAACCGCACCCAACCAAACTAAACGCTGTTTCATCGCTATCCTTACCTGATACTGCATTTCCATTCCAACACCGGCACAAAGGGCATGCGATAAAGATTGGTTTAGCTGGGTAAAGTTTTGTAAAGGCCAGATAACACAATGCGCCGTGAACTAGCATTGGCTAAGGAGATAGCCGGGCTTCCGCAAATGGAACGTGTCCTGATCGTCGACGATGATGTAGGCCTCTGCGAGCTTCTCGTCGAGCGGCTTCGTGCGGATGGCTTCGCGCTGGAAGCTGTCCACGACGGTAACAGTGGTCTCGAACGGGCGCTGTCCAGGGACCATGCTCTCGTGGTCCTAGATCTGATGTTGCCCGGGTTGAGTGGCCTCGACGTGTTGCGCAGCCTGCGCGCCCAATCGCAAATGCCGGTGCTGATCCTCACCGCGCGAGGAGAGGACATAGACAGAATCCTCGGGCTTGAGATCGGCGCCGACGATTATCTGCCCAAACCATTCAACCCGCGCGAACTGATCGCCCGTATTCGTGCCATTCTGCGACGATCGACGCGTCCTGAAATGCCCGCGAGCCCGGTGATTGTGGGCGCCCTCCGCCTCGATCCCGCGCTACGAGAAGCATGGCTCCACCAATCCCGGCTGGATTTGACCAGCGTCGAGTTTGCGCTGCTGGAAGCGTTTCTGCGCAATGCCGGACGAATCCAGAGCCGTGATTCTCTCACCGAAACCGTGCTCGGACGAAGGGCTGGCCCCTTCGACCGGGCAATCGACGTCCACGTCAGCAACTTGCGTAAAAAATTGAGCGCAGCCCAGGAAGGTGAGTGGATCAAGGCGGTGCGGGGAAATGGCTATCTGTTTGCCGCGCGGAGCCCCGATCGATGAAAGTCCTCGCCCGCAGCCTTTTTCTCAGGATCTTCATCTGGTTCTGGATGACGGTAATCGTCACCGGCATCGCTCTCATTCTTGCCTTTCTACTGCAGCGCGGATCCATCCCCTCGCGCTGGAATGGCATGCTGAACGACACCGCGCGCTATTCCGGAACCATTGCTATTGCAGAAATGGACCGCGGAGGAGTTCCCGCCGTGTCTTCCTATCTCGAGCACCTCGAGTGGGAAGGACATCTGCAGGCCTGTCTCTTCGATAGCTCGGGAGTCGCGCTTGCCGGCCCACACTGTGCCGGCTTTCAAGATATGGCCCATCATGTGGTGACCGCCAGAACTCCGATGTTGCGCATGAGGTTCGGCATCCTGCGGGCAGCCATGAAGCTGATGGGAAGTGATGGCCGCACCTACATCTTTGCTACCGAGCTTCCCGCTGGACCACGCGCTTCTTTCGGGGCCAACCACGTTTTCTTTCTCATTGAGTGGGGGGTCGCCCTCCTGGTCTCGGGATGTATCTGCTATCTGCTCACTCGCTACCTCACGGCTCCCATCCTGCGTCTGCGCGAAGCATCGCAACAATTGGCGGCCGGCAATCTAGGCAGTCGCGCAGCGCCGGGGATGGCCCGCCGGCGCGACGAACTGGGCGAGTTGATAGGCGATTTCAACGGGATGGCGAGTCGTATCGAGCAACTGGTCATCGGGCAGCGCCAGCTCATCGGTGATATTTCTCATGAACTCCGCTCGCCGCTGGCCCGGCTCAATGTGGCCCTGGACCTGGTGCGCGAAGGAAAGAGCAGCGATTTAGCAGTCGACCACATGGAACAGGATCTCGAATGCCTGGACGAAATGATCGGACGCCTGCTCACCATTGCTCGCCTGGATGCTCCCTCTGCGCCGATTCAGTTCACCGCAATCAACCTGGGAGACCTGATTTCGCAAATCGTTCGCGATGCCGAATTCGAGTCGCGCAAGCGCGAAATCCTGATCAGCCTGAGCGCGGGAGAAGAATATTGGATCGAGGGAAACCCCGAGTTATTGCACAGCGCCATCGAGAACGTCATCCGAAATGCTATTTACTACACCCACCCCGGCACCTCGGTCGAGGTTCGGATCGAATCCTCCGGCGCACCGCCCGCGTTGTTGGTTCACTTGGTCGTCCGCGATCACGGCCCCGGCATTCCAGAAGCGGAACTTGTCAACATCTTTCGTCCTTTTTATCGCGTAACTGAGTCCCGGGATCGGCAGTCGGGAGGCGCGGGACTTGGTCTGGCGATTGCCGATAGGATCGTCCGTCTGCACCACGGAACCATCCGGGCAACGAACGCTGCTCCCCACGGACTCCAGGTAGAGATCGCCCTGCCCCTGGTTCAGCGATGATCGGATGCCCTCCGCGAAACCTTAAGGGCTGGCTGACATGGCTAGACACCTTTTAAGGCACCACCGGCAAACTGATAGCGCTGGGGGAGCCGGGAGTGTGCCAAACACGTTCCGCCGCTTTCTGGTAGTCCGCCGGTTTTGCATTCAATATGTTCGGTACGAACTTCTGCGGGTTGCGATCGTACAGCGGGTAGAGGCTCGATTGCACCTGCACCATAATGCGGTGCCCCGGCTCAAAGACATGGTTCACCGTCGGCAGGCCGAAACGATAGAGCAACGGTTTTTCCGGAGCGATCGCCTCCGGGTGTTCGAAACTGTTGCGGTAGCGGCCACGAAAAATATCCAGGGAGATTGCCAGCTCGTACCCACCCATCGCGGGCTGCGAAGGCACGGTGTCGGGAAAGACATCGATGAGTTTGACTACCCAGTCAGCATCGCTGCCACTGGTCGACGCGTAAAGGTTCACCTCCGGTGCGCCGCTCACGCGCACCGGCTTCGCCAGCGGATCACTCATATAGGTCAGCACATCCGAACGGCCATCGACAAAACGTTGATCCATCACCAGCCAGGTCCTCCATCCGTCCTCATCCCCGGCATACACCGGGCGCGGCCTGAACGGCACAGGCTTTGCTGGGTCAGATACAAATTCATCGAAGGTTGCGGTGGACTTATCCGGGGCATCAAAAGACAAGCCTCCATTTGCCATCAGATACAGCGGCCGCGACGTATTGGGGCAATCCTTATCGCAGCTCAGAGGCCAGGACTTGAAACGGTCCCAATGATTCTCACCCGTGTTGTAGATCAGCACCGGCGGCGTCTCCGCCTTAGGCGCATCGTCAAGCAGATACTGGTTGAAGAATGGAAGCAGCACATCGCGGCGGAACTGCAGCGAGGTATCCCCATCCCAAAGCAGGGGACCGAGTGAGAAGCCGGTGTAATTCACCTGGCTATGCCGCCAGGGGCCCATCACCAGATAGTTTTTGTCGTTGCCTGCGTCCTTAGGCTCCACGGCTTCATAGCAGTGGATTGCGCCCCACATGTCCTCCTGGTCCCACAATCCTTGCAGCCACATAGTCGGCACCGTCAGGGGCAGCTTCCCCATGATCTTATCCAGCGCCTGGCCTTGCCAGAACGCATCATACGCGGGATGCTCTTCAATCTTGCGCCAGAAGGGTAATTGATCGAGGCCTCCGGCCCGCGCAAAATCGCCCGCCGAACCACTTTTGAGAAAGTTCGTGTAATCGTCATAGGCCTCACGCGGAATGCTCTCGCCTGCGCCGCGAGCCGTAGTCTGCTCTGGAAAATAATCGAGACCAGTCTCGCGAAACGCGCCATAGTGGAACCAGTCATCCCCCATCCAGCCATCGACCATGGGACTCTCCGGCGCCGCCACCTTCAGTGCTGGATGGGGATGAATCAGTGCCATAACGACGGTGAAGCCTTCGTACGAGGAGCCCAGCATGCCGACTCTGCCATTCGATTCGGGCACATTCTTCACCAGCCAATCGATGGTGTCGTATCCATCTGTGGTATCGTTCGCTCCCGTGCGATTGAGCGGCCCGAGAGGAGGAGGGGTTATCAGATAATTCCCCTCGGAGCCATACTTGCCGCGTACGTCCTGAAACACGCGAATATAACCCGCCTTGACGAAAACATCGTCGCCCTCGGGCAGCTCATCCAGCATGTGTGGCGACTCTGTCCGCTTGGCGCGCGATGCGGCATCGTAAGGCGTGCGCGTCAGCAGGATAGGCGCGTGCCGGGCCCCCTTCGGAATCACGATCACCGTGTACAGCTTCACCCCGTCGCGCATGGGAACCATCTCGATTCGTTTTACGTAGTCGTAGTTCGTCTTCGGCGCTGTGAACTTATTCGGGATATCTGAGCCCACGGGCACATCCTGCGCGTGGAAAGGCACTGACATGGAAAGAAAGCCCAAAACAGCGGCAAACGAACGGTAGAGAAGAGTCACAAGGAGTCCTTAGGGAGTGCAAAGAGTTTTCGTACCAAAGCAGAGTGTATCTCGATCCAAATGAGTCGATCGAGTCCCCTGCCAAGCCTGCCCTGCGCGCTCTCTACTATACTGTCGAGGTGCTCGCCGGGTAACCTGAGAGCTAGCCATTCGGCTGATTCAAAATCGCGACACGCCCTGTAACCTGCACCCATGAGATTTCGGCAGATCCCACTGTGATCAACGCGCTCCTCGTCGCGGTTTCTGAAGAGCAGTTGCGGTCCCATCTACGTCAAGATCTTCCGCTGTTGATTCTTGGCTCAATCATCGCGGCGATTGGGGTGGCTGCGGTTGTTGTCCAGCTCTCCCGGTGGCGATCGGGCGAGCGAGCCTTGCTCTGGTTTGGGTTATTCGCTGGTCCATACGGCCTGCGGCTGCTCGCAAACACTGTCCCGTTCCGGATGGCCTTCGGTGAACCGCAAAGCTTTTGGCCTTACGTCAGTAAATTGGTTGAGTTTGCGACCATGGTTCCCGCCTTGCTGCTGTTCCAGGATTTTTATGGCAAGGGTTGGCGCTCCTCCGTCCGCTGGTTGATAGGGGCCTATGTGGTATTCGCCACCGTTGGGTTTGCAAGCATTGTGATTCAGCGGCGCCCGGATTTGCTCCCGACCGCTGGTATCGGAACTGTCTTCCTCTTGCCCGCGATCCTCCTGCTGGGGAGTCTGATGGGATATAAGCCTCCACAAGTGCAAGACCAGGGCATCTTGTTTTTGGGATTGTTTGCCCTCTTTCTGACATTTGCGCACGATCGGATTGCAAGCGCACGGTTGTTCGGCTGGCACGAGGACACTGAGCCATACGGGCTTTTCGTGTTGATTTGCTGCCTGGGTTACGTAGCAACGCGACGAGTTCTCGCGAATGAAAAACTGCTCATTGCGTTGGCTGAAGAGATGCGAGCGGCTACTCGAATTCAGAGCTCGATCCTGCCCCGCACGAACCCTGAGATTGGGAGTTTCCGACTCGCTGTCCGGTACGCGCCCATGACGGCGGTGGCCGGGGATTTTTACGATTTTCTGGTGATTCGGCCTGGTTGCTTGGGAATCGTGGTAGCCGATGTTGCTGGACATGGCGTACCGGCTGCGCTGGTAGCCTCGATGGTTAAAGTGGCGGTTGCTGCGCAAATGGGTATGGGAGCAGAGCCTGGAAAGGTCATCGCGGGGTTGAACTCCACGCTCTGTCACCAGGCCCAAGACCAGTACGCGACGGCTGTGTATCTGGTTCTTGATCAAGACAGGAGAATGGGCTGCTATTCCGCCGCCGGGCATCCACCATTCATTCTATGGCGCCGGGCCAACCGAACACTCCTCGAGCTGAAGGAGAGTGGACTCCTGCTGGGGGTCCGGCCAGGTGAGGAATATGCGCAAACAGAATTCTCTCTGGAAACGGGTGA
Organism: uncultured Acidobacteriaceae bacterium; assembly: GCA_963750415.1. Classification (GTDB taxonomy): domain Bacteria; phylum Acidobacteriota; class Terriglobia; order Terriglobales; family Acidobacteriaceae; genus PALSA-350. The sequence goes on along the minus strand of CAVVQX010000007.1, from coordinate 105,304 downwards.
CCGCCTGTTGCTCTACACCGATGGAGTGGTGGAGGCGGTGAACGCTCGCGGCGAGCCGTTCGGAGAGGCCCGGCTCGGTGATTTCATTACAACTCACCAGGATGTTCCAGCGGAACAGTTTGCCCAGCGTTTGTTGGATGAGGTGCTTGGATGGCCCGAGAATGGGAGTGTCCGTGCGCAAGCCGATGACATCACCCTCTTAGTGATCGATATCGGTGAGATGTCTGAACAAACAGCTTGATCCGGAAAAAAGAACATCACCGCGTGGAGGAAACGGTGATCACGTGGGGGTGTTAAGATGTTCGCCATCTATGACCGCGCATGATCACGACCATCATCACGACCACCAGGTCGTTCCCTCCGATCCGGCGCTGCGAACCAAGGCGCTGGAGTCGTTGCTGGTGGAAAAAGGCCTGGTGGATCGGGCCGCATTGGATGCCCTGGTGGACGCGTACGAAAACAAGATTGGACCGCGCAACGGTGCTCGCGTGGTGGCCCGCGCCTGGGTGGATCCGGCATATAAGGAACGGCTGCTCAATAATGCCTCAGCGGCCATCGCCGAACTGGGCTATGGAGGATCACAGGGCGAACACATGGTAGTGCTCGAAAACAGCTCGAGCGTGCATAACCTGGTGGTGTGCACGCTGTGCTCCTGTTATCCCTGGCCAATCCTCGGTTTGCCGCCCGTCTGGTACAAATCGGCGCCCTATCGATCGCGCTCCGTGATCGATCCACGCGGCGTTTTGCGCGAATTTGGCCTGGCGCTGCCCCAGGACGTAGAGGTTCGGGTCTCTGACAGCACGGCGGAGATCCGCTACCTCGTCTTGCCCGAAAGGCCGGCTGGCACAGAAAACATGACTGAAGAGGAACTTGCGGCTTTGGTCACGCGGGATGCCATGATCGGGGTCGCCAAGGTCGCAGCGCCAGGAGCCAGAGCATGAACGGCATACATGACATGGGCGGCATGCAGGATATGGGCCCGATCCAGCACGAAGAGAACGAACCCGTATTTCATCACCCTTGGGAAAGCCGTGTGTTTGCCATGAATCGCGCAATTGGTGCGTGGGGCAAGTGGAATATCGATGCAGGCCGTCACGGTATCGAGCTTCTTCCCCCCGCTGATTATCTGCGGATGAGCTATTACGAGAAATGGCTAACCCGCAACCTGGAGTTGCTGGTGAAGTCTGGCTTGGTGACTCCGCAGGAGATGGAAACCGGCAAGCCCGCGCCAGGATCGCAGAAGGCCACGCCGCCGCTTACCGCCGCCGCCGCATCCGCCGCGGCCGGTCTCCGCGGCAATTTTATGCGGCCGGAGGCGGAAACCAACGCTCGCTTCGAAGTGGGACAGCAGGTCCGCGCCCGAAATATAAATCCGGTGGGCCACACGCGCCTGCCCCGATACGCGAGAGGCAAAACGGGCACTGTGGTCCGCTGTCACGGCATCTTCGTATTCCCGGATACCAACGCGCATTTTCTCGGCGAGCAACCGCAGCATTTGTATTCGGTGCGTTTTACGGCGCGGGAGTTGTGGGGAGACGGCGCCTCGCCCCGCGATTCTGTTTATATCGATATGTGGGATAGTTACCTCGATCATGCCTGAACTGCAATCCGATCGCGACCAGCTCGCTTCTTTGCCCTCGCTCCCTCGCGACCAGGGCGGTCCCGTCTTTGCTGAGCCCTGGCAAGCTCAGGCCTTTGCGCTGGCCGTGCGCCTTTCCGCGCAAGGCTATTTCACCTGGAAAGAGTGGGCGGCCGTGCTCGCCGAGGAACTCAAGTCCGCGGCCGATCGCGGCCACCCGGACGACGGTTCCGCCTACTACGAACACTGGCTGGCTGCGCTCGAACGTCTCGTGACCGCGAAAGGACTCTCCAATCCAAACGAGATGCTTGCTCGCAAGGAAGCTTGGGCCGATGCCTATCGACATACACCGCACGGAAAACCCGTCGATCTGCCAAACGGATCCAGCTAGCTGCCGGGCCGTCGACCGGGCCGAGACTGGCATCAGCGGTTACTACGTCCCGAGATTGCCCCCGTTAGTCGGGCCGAGCGAACGGCCGCGGCCAGCTCTGTGAGCAGTCCATGCGTTTCGCTCCAGTCGATGCACGCATCGGTGATGCTCTGTCCATAGACCAGTGGCTTGCCGGGCACGAATTTCTGCGCCCCCGCAACCAGATTGCTCTCGATCATGACCCCGAGAATGCGGCGGTCGCCCGCGGCAATTTGTGCGGCGACCTCGCGGCACACCAACCCCTGACGAGTGTGGTCCTTGTTGCTGTTGGCGTGGCTGCAGTCGATCATGATGCGCGGCGGAATGCCGGCTTTCTCCATCTGCTCTGCGGTCTGCGCCACCGCGGCCGCGTCGTAATTCGTCGTCTGCCGGCCGCCGCGAAGAATGAGGTGACAGTCCGGATTACCGGCCGTAAACAGAATCGCCGATTGCCCCGTCTTCGAGTGACCGAGGAAAGTATGGGGATTCGCCGCGGAGATGATCGCCTCAATCGCAATTTGCACGTTGCCCGAGGTTCCGTTCTTGAAGCCGACCGGGCACGACAACCCCGAAGAGAGCTGTCGATGCACCTGGCTCTCGGTCGTGCGCGCGCCAATCGCGCCCCAACTCACCAGAGAGGCGACATATTGCGGTGAGATCATATCGAGAAACTCGGTCCCGGCGGGAACGCCCATCTCGGCAAGATCCAGCAGTAGGTGCCGCGCCAGCCTCAAGCCATCGTTGATGCGGAACGATTCATCCAGATGCGGATCGTTGATCAGCCCCTTCCAGCCGAGCATGGTGCGCGGCTTCTCAAAATACACTCGCATCACCACACGAAGCTCTGAGGAGAACTCGGCAATTGCGCTCTTCAGCAATCCCCCGTATTCAATCGCCGCTTTGGGGTCGTGAATGGAGCAGGGGCCGACCACAACGATCAGGCGGGCATCGTTGCCTTTCAAAATGTTGACAATCTCATTCCTTGCTTGAAACACAGTCGCGGAAGCCCGCTCGGTCAGCGGCAACTCTTCTTCAAGAAAAACGGGAGGAAGGACGACTTTGGTCGATCGAATACGAAGATCATCAGTGGGATGGAACATAGTCTTGTTCTTAATGTAGCAGCGTCGCTAAGATCGGAGCCTTGTAGTCAGCCCGGCTGGAGGGTCTGACACGGGTGATTTACCGAAAATCCGTCTTTCAGGAACTTCGAGATTAACCCAGAAAGCGCGCTGCCAGGATTCCCGCTCGCGCTACAGATCGAATTGCTCCCAATCTTTTACAACTTCCAAGAGGAACATGGCGGATAGCTCGCCGGTAGATAGGAGGAACACGAGGTGCTCTCCATGAACCTGGACGGTCGCTGCCCTTACGAGTTGAGGGGCTAGATTCGCTTCTTTGAACTTAACCAAGTAGTTCGTGTCTGGCATGCGCTCACCAATGACCCAGCTCTACCTGGCAGTTTAAGGACCTTGACGTTTTGATGCTCGCCTGCCGCCCTCTGTTGTTCACTCCACTCAGGGAATCCCCGATGCTGCAGTTTGCTGTTTTTGACAGGAGCGTACAACATGTTGCGTCAGTCCTTTTGGTGTGATGCGGAGGAGAGAGATAATTGTTTAGATGGTGCGTTGGAATCGACCATCTTTCCTACGCGTGCGCGAGAGAGGCTCGCTCTTGAAAAGGATCGGCGGTGCGCTCCGAGCAATCCGGCAGCAACGAAAACTAACCTTGCGAGAGGTCGAAGAACAAAGTCACATCTTTGCCGACGAAACGGGGCACGATTCTTATCGGATCTCCGCCAGTTGGCTCGACCGCCTGGAACGAGCAGAGCATAAACTTACGGTCAACACACTTCATGCTTTGGCCCACATCTACGGTCTCCAGCCTGAACAGCTGTTTCGCTCCATCTATCCGGATTCGCTTGGTCGCGATCCGCCTCCCGATGAGACCACCCTGCTTTCGCCAGGTCGTGGTCCCTTGCGGGGGCGCTACAGGTGGGGCATCATCGGGAAGCACGACCACACTTTAGCACCCCTGGTTCGGCCAGGCTCCATCGTTCAGATCGATACCCAAAGACGTGTAATACCACCCGTCAAAGAGTGGCCGCATGAACTCGAGCGGCCTCTCTATTTCCTCATGACTCGTGACGCCTGCTTCTGTGGCTGGTGCGAACTCGATTCGCGAGGGGAATGGCTGACCCTGGTGCCTCATCCCCTTTCACCTGCTTCCCGCCGGACTTGGAAGTACCAGGAAGACGTAGAAATTGTGGGCCGTGTTGTCGGCATGAGGATCCCATTTACTCTCGCGTGATGACAGTTCCGTCGACCTCTACCAAGTCAACCCTGGAATTATGGTTTGCATCCAAATTCTTGTTCTCTCTGCGGTTCGGTTGAACGTAAAGGGGGAATGGAATCCGCCACGGAGAGAGGCCTGACGGTCGAAGCCGGCATCCTCCAGGAGGGCTTTGGCTTAACCGCGCCAGAATCGAATTGGTAACAGTCGTAGGCGGGCGTGACCGATTGCGCAGGGTGAATGCAGCTGTCGGTTGCAGAGCGCTTCGTTCACTGCCGCGAAGTTGATTAAAACCGTAATCGGTCGACCAGATTGCATGAGAGCGCCCTCCTGGCGCCCAAACGGTCGCCGGGGCGGAATAACCCTGTCACTTGAAGGAGAGTCAGCATGCACTGTATCGATCTTGACCAGGAGAAGATTCCCTCACCGCCACAGGATTCTAGCTGCTGCGGTACACAAAAAGACCAATCCTGTTCGCGGCTATTGCTCAAGAAACGCCGCACGTCGCTACAGTCCCCCGTGCAGAGTAGAAGTGAAAATGCACGCAAGCGGCTGCCTTCTGCTTTTTTCTTATGCTTAGCTATCTCGCTGCTCCTTCCGGCGGCCCACGCCCAGTTTCGCGGTTCGCTCCGCGGCACAGTCACAGACCCTCAAGGAGCCCTCGTGCCGGGCGCGACCGTCACCCTGACCAATACGGAGACCAACGAAAAGCAGGTAAGCACGACCAGTGGCGACGGTATCTACAATTTCAGCGCGCTGCCGCCCGCCCGTTTCTCCATCACGGCGGCAAAGCCCGGCTTCCAGACACAAAAGATCGATAACTATCAGTTGATTCCGGAGCAGCCGAACGCCCTCAATCTTACTCTGCAGATCGGCAACACAACGCAAACTGAAACAGTAAATGGCGAGCTGGCTCCCGCCCTCGATACCGCGACTGCATCGCTGAGCGGCACCGTGAGCAGCAACGAAATTCAACATCTGCCCTCTTATAACCGTGATGTTTTCCAGCTGGCGCAACTGGCCCCGGGGGTATTCGGTGACGGTGCACATTCTTCCAGCGGAGACACCAACGAAACCCCGGGCAACCAGGGACCGGGAGGATCTGCCGGCGGCGCTGCCGGCATCTTCCAGACTGAGAACGGACCACAAATCCAGACTCGCGGGGGCCAATACGAAACCAACAGCATCTCCATCGACGGCATAAGCACGGTCAGCGCCGTTTGGGGCGGCACTTCCGTCATCACCCCCAGCGAAGATTCAGTGCAAGACGTAAAGATCGTCTCCAACAGCTACGACGCTGAGGTCGGGCGTTTCAGTGGAGGGCAAATTCAGGTCACCTCCAAGAGCGGCACCAACAGCCTTCACGGCAGCGCTTTCTTCAAGGCGTCACGGCCAGGGCTGAATGCCTATCAGCGTTGGAACGGCCTGGGATCGGAAGTTCCAGGTACTGCTGCGCAACGCGGGCTGAACCGGGACGAGTCGCGCTTCAATAACTATGGTGGTAGTCTCGGTGGTCCAATTTGGAAGAACAGAGTGTTTGCATTCTTCAACTATGAAACCAGCCCCTTCTCCGCGAGTGCGACCGCGCAAGGATGGTACGAAACGCCGCAATTTGATTCCTCGGCCGCAACCTCCGGCAGCAATGCCGCCAAGTATCTTTCCTATAAGGGCGAAGGTGTCGCTGCAAACGGAATGATTCAACGTACGTGCTCGCAGATCGGGCTGAACGAAGGCGTGAACTGTGCGACCACCTCGGGTGGCCTCGACGTAGGCTCGCCCTTGAAGCTCGGTCTGGGCGCGCAGGACCCGACCTATGGCGGCTCTGCGAGTAATCCGGGCATAGGCGGTGGGTTAGATGGCGTACCCGACCTGGCATTCTACAATTCTGTTAATCCGCAGACCACGACACAAAAACAGTATAACGGACGGCTGGACGCCGACGTGACCCAGAAAGACCACGCCAGTTTTGCGATCTATTGGGTGCCGGTAACCACCACCTCGTACGAGGGTCCCACACGTGCAGCCAACTTCTGGCACCACTCCCAGGTCAACGATGCCTTTTCGGGGATATGGAACCATACTTTCTCCGCAACCCTCCTCAATGAGGCGCGCGCCAACGCGGCCGGCTGGCGTTGGAATGAAGTTTCCACCAATCCGCAAGCTCCGTTTGGCCTGCCCCAGGACAATATCGGCAACGTCAACGACAGCTCATGCGCAGGGTCCGCTTGTGCTTACGGCAGCGCATCGGTGAACTACTTTGGCCCTCCAGGACCCAGCAACTTGAACCAGTGGACCTATGACTATAACGACGTTCTCACCAAGGTATGGGGCCGCCACAATATAAAGGCCGGCGGCGATTGGACGCGACTCTACTACCTGAACAACCCGGTATACGCGGCGCGCCCCTCATTCACTTTCCGCAATCTTTGGGACTTTGCCAATGATGCTCCCTTCAGCGAGACCGGACAATTCGATTCCGCAACCGGGATCCCGTTCGCCAACCGTCAGGATGACCGGGTTAACCTGTGGGGCTTTTTCGTTCAGGATGATTACAAGATCCGGCCCAACCTGACCATCAATGTGGGCCTGCGCTGGTCTTACTTTGGCGCTTTCTATTCCAAGCAGAATAACCTCGATGTGCTCCAAAGTCTCAACTCGCTCAGCAATTTGAACATCCGCGTGGGGGGCAAGCTGTATTCGCCGCAGAAGAATAACCTGGGTCCTCAGCTTGGTTTCGCATGGCAGCCCAGGCAATCCATGAACAGGCTGGTTGTCCGCGGCGGCTTCGGTATCAACTATAACCAGAACGAGATTGCGATTACCGCCAACGGCAATGGCAATCCGCCCAACGCGGTGCAAGCAAACTTCTGCTGCTCCACCCCAACCAGCAATTATCCCGGCATCCTTTACGAGACCGCAAGCAGCGTCACCTCCCTTTTTGGATATGCTCCTAACCCTGCGACGATTACCAAGTTCGGCTCGAACAACCTGCCTTTAAACGGACAAGCCATTTCTGTAACCGGCTTTCCCTCTAACCCGAAGACCATTGCTAACTACCACTATTCACTCGACACCCAGTATCAGTTGCCCTACCAGCTTGTCGCCTCGATCGGATACCAGGGCAGCCAATCACGGCACCTGTTGGTGCAGTCGAATTACAACGTGATTGCCTCGGCCTACGGTATGCCCCTAAGCCCTTACGCTAATTTCATCGATTACTACGCGAATACCGGCAATGGCAACTACAACGCGTTAATCGCCACCCTGAAACACACCTTTGCCCACCAGTTCAACTTTGAAGCGCAATACGCATGGGCAAAGGCAATGGACGAAAACTCCGGGCCGTATTTCGAGGATCCCTACCCATACAATACGCATGCAGCCTATGGACGGTCTGACTACAACGTTGGGAACGGCTTCAAGATTTTCGGTTTGTGGCAGCCGGTGATCTTTGGCGGGCACGGCTGGGCAGAGAAGGTGGGCGGCGGCTGGTCCATCAGCGGTATCTACAACCTCCACTCCGGCTTTCCTTTCAACCCAATCTACAACACCAATACGACGGGCGGACTTTATTACAACGGCAGCGGCTATGGCCAGCTTCGTCCGGCGGGGATCACTAAGCCGGTGCCGAGAAATACCAGTAATAAGACGTTCGAGCAGGCAACGAATCCCAACTATGGCGGCGATGGAACGGCATTCTTCACGCCCCCGACTTTCAGTGTCGGACCGGCCTTTCCCGCAACAACAACGCCGCCGGCTCCCGGCATTCAGCGGAACAGCTTGAACGGCCCGGGCTATAACGACCTGGATGGCAGCTTGACCAAGTCGTTCGGTTTGCCCAGGGTTCCGGTATTGGGTGAAAGCGCCAGATTCGAAGTACGCGTGGACGCCTACAACCTCTTCAACAAAACGAACCTCGATGCTTCAAGAATCGACAACAGCCTGGGTTCGGTGGACCCGGACGGAACGGTAACCCAGGTGAACTCAGACTTTGGTGTGGCAGGCGCTGCGCTGGGCAGCAGGACGGTGCAATTGCAAGCCCGCTTCAGCTTCTAACCGGCCTTGATAACGTCGCGCTGCCGTCGAACCGGAAGCGTTAGCGTAGAGGAGGGGTCTGCACTGCGCTGCGACGAGGAACGCGTCGATCAGGATAAGACCAAGCTAATGCTAAGTTCAGGTTAATAACAACTGGCTCCCACGCGAGCTGGTCAGATCAGCTGCGGAACCACCAGGGTTTAACGCGGAGGGCATTGAAAGGGTGAAGTGCCCAATACCAGGGCTTGTTTGCGGGACACATGGAGTCGGTTCGCTACGCTGCCTTCTCGTCGTAACGATTAACCCGATTCGCGATCCGCGTGAGAAGGTGGGCGATGTATCCCTCCTCTCTAATGGTCTCATCCAGAAGCTCGACGTGAGACATGTCTCCTAGAATCTGTGCAAAGCGGCGGACGTCGCTGTAGGCCGCAATCTCATAGCGTTCGACACGTTGGGCTGCGGCAATCAAGGCAGCGTCTCGTACCGATTCGTCGGAAGCATCCTTGATCATGTCGTCACCCTCGTCGATAAGCGCGGCAACGACCTTGCACGCTTTCGATTTGGCCCCTCCAGTAGTTTCTCTGAGGATCTGTTCGAGCCGCAAAACCTGAACTTCCATCTCCTGGAGGTGAGACTGGAACGCCTGCTTCAGTTGGGTGTCTGTTGCCTCCTCGATCATCTTTGGCAGCACCTCCTGGATCTGCTGCGCGGCTGAGAGAAGCATCCGTAATTGATTTATGTAAAGCCTGCGAAGGGTATCCAGATTAGCTGAAAAGAAACTCACGGCTCTCTCGCCCCTTTCGTATTTGCCTTCATATATGCGGCTCAGGCGGCTTGTGTGTGTGATGCGAAGCTGGTTAATTGCTCCTCAAAGCGGGATATGGCGCCAGCGTGAAGGACAACCACAGTTCTACTAAATTCCGATGCAAGATAACGAAAAAGGAGGCCCACGAACTCGACCGTTTCGGCATCACTCTGTTTCTCAACATCAGTTAGTTCCATAAGAAGGAACATGAATTATGCCAGAAAGGAAATAGCCGATCGTGCGGAATGTAGATTTGGGACCATGCGTGTAAAATATTCCTGGTACGCGACCGTTCTTCGGCAACATACTCGGCCTCTGCTGCGACGAAGAGAACATGCCTCTCGCGCGTCTGGTGATTTCCTATAGACTAATCGCATCGGAGATTGCGCCAAGCAAACGTAACTTCGATTTCGCGACAATTCTTTTGGGAGAGAGGGTTAGTGGCCGCGACAACTGCCACACATGTTTGCTGCTGGAAGAGTATTACCGCCTCAAAGCAAGTGACTACGTCCTCGCGGCAGCGGCGGCCCCCTGATCGCCTCTGATTGAGCCCGTTCCTATCAGCGACGATTTGTGTCGTGCGAGGTCCCTCACACTCGAAGCGCCTCGGGCTCTCCTCAAGCATTGGAAAACCTGCGAAGAATGTCGAGGCTCAAAAGTCGCCTAACGACTTGCAAATCAGATCGACGCCGTACCATCGCCCTATGAACGGTAAGCAATTCATAGGGACGCTCTTCCTTGGTGAATTTAACTGAGGGGCTCTAACTAACCCCGCGGGGAGGAGATGCTATGGCTATCGCCAAAGTCCTGCTGGTCGATGATGATGAAAATGTGCGCTTCGGGTTGGGCGAACTACTGGAATCCAGGGGTTTCGAGATAACAACCGCGGCCAGCGTGCCTGAGGCTTTGAAGCTTATCATCTCAGAAACGTATGACGTGCTCCTGAGTGATCTACATATGCCGGGAGCAGGAGATGGCCTCACGGTCGTAAGTGCGATGCGCCACGCCAATCCCCGGGCTGTCACATTGTTATTGACTGCATACCCGGAGATGGGCGCCGCAACTCATGCCATCCTCCTGCAGGCCGATCAAATCCTGGTGAAGCCTATGAAGCTAACGGCACTCGTCGACGTAATCAAGCAGAGGCTCGCAAGTGGACCTCCTGATCCCCGAGTGGTGGAAAGTGTGGCTACGATTCTCGAACGCTCGGCGCAGGGCAGCATTGAAGATTGGTTTGAGCGCGTCCAGCTGCAAGAGAGGCTGATGGCGGTTCCGTTGAGCTACGAACAGCGTTGCGGTCATCTGCCTCAGGTTTTCCGCGACCTGGTATATCGTCTCCGCTCTTCAAAACCTCTCGGCACGAGGGAAGTATTGTCGCTTGCCGCCGCGCAGCACGGCGTAACCCGGCGGAAGCACGGCTATACTGCTGCGATGTTGGTGGAGGAGTCGCGGTTGTTGCAGGTCAGCATCTTTCAGACGCTGCAGAACAATCTGGCAAGCATCGATTTCAGTGTGCTGTTAATCGGAGTGATGACGATCGCAGATGAGGTCGATTCACAACTCAGTCAAGCGATGGAAAGCTACCTCACGCAATCGAACTGAGATACCCCGGTTGCTTGATCATCCAGCCCGAAACACCGGAGACGAAAGTGTCCATGGTCGTGGCTAGCCCCAGGCCCCGGCTGGTGAAAGTAGCGATCTCGCGTCACGGCGAAGAGCCGTTCTCGCTGGCAGACTCACATCGCAAAGCCCATGCGTTTCGTGCTGAAGATTGAGCTCGGAGGCCTCGCTGGAATAGTAGCGCCGATGATCGGCAAAGCACCGCCGGAGATTCAGATTTGGATCATTGGCGGGATAGCTCCGGCCTTCGTGAGAGATGAAGGCCCACTTTATCGGGGCGGCCCCATCTGGATCATCGAACTGACCAGTCCCGTTTGGCCGGGCTTACCCCGCTCGGCTTTTAGATTCGCACATGCTTTGCGTGATCCCTGCTGTTTCTCTTCCGGTTCTCACACACCCTCCAAAGGTCGCGCGATGTCCCTCGATATGAGGTTGAGATCCGGGCAGTTTAGTCACCGTCCAGACGCTCACAGGCCGCACCAGGTCTCCTTTAATGAATGCTTTCCGTTGCCTTGAGGCGACGGAACAGTCTCTTATGTGGCCTGATCCTGTCACCGGTCCGGGATACCTGCCAGTGACATAGCGACCCATTTGAGCGTATGCTTAACACAGCTAAGGAACTTCTTTCCTCGCCTCCAGCCTTCCAGCTTCGCTCCAGACGAGCACCCAAAAAAGTAAACAACAGGACGATTGGAGTTTCCAATGAGCTTCTTTCAGAAGTCCGATGTGAAGAAACATCTTGCCCAGGGCTTAAAGAAACCCCACTACCTGACACCTGCCAACCTGGATACTCCAGCAGAGAAGGTCGATCAGAATTCCGCAACGGGCCCGGACAGCACCGTAACGATGCCCGGCGATAATGAAACTATTCCCGTGACAAAAGAGCCATAAGCATTGGTAAGGGGAAGGAACTTGATAATCTTCCCATGCCGGTGTTGTGTTAAGAGAGGGTGTGCACGGAATGAGCGTTTTAGAACTCAGCTGGCCCAGCCGTGTTCCACGGCTGCTGTTTCGTTGCCGGGTCTGCCCTCTCTGTAGCTCGATCGAATTCAGCCGGGCCGAGTTGGGTCGTATGGACCATGCGCTGCGTTGTTTTGCATTGAAGCCGGTTCGCTGCGTCAACTGTTTCCGCAGGTATTACTGTTTCGCTGCAAAAAGGGTCAACCCTTGACGCTTTTGTTTTCCGCTCTTGTTTTTCTGCGCCTCGGCCAAATTTTTCATCAGCAGCAAGGTGTTTTCGACTCACCAGGTTGCCGATGGTTCCCGGGTTAATGAGTGCATCGGCCTGTTAACCGCCCAATGGACAATCGTTAACTAACTTTCTGTCGAACACTCTTAAGAATCTCCCCCGAGAGCTGTGGGTCCTCCACGCCGCGGGCCAGCACAACAGCGCCGAGCAGCGCGGCTGTTTGAACAGTACCCTGACACTGCATTTTGCCGTGAAAAGGCGGCCTCATGAAGAAGGGTTATTGGGTAGTTGCTTATCGATCGATCTCGGATGAATCGGCGGTAAAGGCCTATGGGGCATTGGCGCTTCCGGCGGTTGAGTCATTCGGCGGCCGCTTTTTGACCAGGTCCACGAGCCAGGTTCAGACCCACGAAGCCGGACTCAGCAGCGGACGGTACTTGTCGAATTCGACAGCTACGAGATTGCCCTCGCGGCTCAGGATCTTCACTACAAGGCATACTACTCGGTGTGGTTTGGGCTGGACCCCACCGACGCGCCGCTGCTGCTGCGCGATATAGGAACCAGCGATATTTATGCCCTCTCGCTGGAACCGAAATAATTGCCTGGCAGCCGCTCACGACCTTGGTCCGAAAAGGGGGAGAAGCCGCTCTTCAATTTAGAGGAGCGGCTAACCATTTACGCAGCCACGGCTTCAATGCCTGCTGGGTGCGTTCTTTACGCTGTCAATGGCTCGTTGCCGGCGTCCTTGGCGCCACCGGCTATAGTATGCGCAGCTCCTTTTCCCTGGTCAGCCTTGCCTTCGGTTTCAAGTTTCTTGTTGCCGGTGACGTGCCCAGCAACTTCTTTAATCTTGCCTGCGGTCTTATTTGCTGCTCCCTTAACGTGTTCCTTGTCCATGTGACACCTCTCACGCTCTTGAGATGCTTGTCGATGAGCAAAGGGCGAGAGACATTACGAGACACTTCTAAGGGTATTTCGTTGATGTGCCCGCCACACAAGTCCCGCGGGTTCGTCAATCGGAAAAACTCCCACTCACGCGACGCACAAAAGAAAGCTCCGGCACTGGGGCCGGAGCTTTACAAGTAACCTACCGACTTATATTGGAAGTCTCCGCTAGCTCACCCGGCGTGGGTTGTCAACGACCTTTGTTCCGTATGTGTCGACCGTGCCGACAGGCTCTGCCCTTACATAGGCCGGATCCTTAGAGTCGACTCCGTGAGAGCTTTCTCCCGAAGAGGCGATATCTTCTGCACCAGTGGCCTTGAGGATCTGTTTTGCTCTGGAAATCTCCTCTGAAGAAGCGCAATGGACGGAGACGAGAATGCCGCCTTCTTTCACTCGGCCTTCGTAGCGCTTGGCCTCATACTCCGGAATTCCCATTCCAACCAGGGCTCCCACCAGCCCGCCCACAGCGCCACCCACGCCAAGACCGGCCAGAGCGCCCATGATCGGGCCGGCAGCGATGATCGGTCCGACACCCGGGATCGCGAGCGCACCAATGCCCGCAAGCAGTCCCAGGGTGCCCCCCACTACACCTCCAACCGATACACCGGTTGTAGTTCCCTCTGGTGCCTTTGTGTTTTTCTCGGCCGCAAAGTCCCTCGAGCCCTGAATGTCCGACATCAGGACGGAAACATCGTCGTTTGAGAAACCACCCGCAAGCAACTGATCCACCGCGCTCTGAGCGGTCGCTTCGTTCGAATAAATGCCAAATGCTGCCGTATTTTTACCTGCCATAATTCCGATCTCCTTCTTGCGTGCCTTCTGGGCCGCAGGCACTACTGTTTAACGGTTATTTGATTTGTGACCTTGTCCGCGCCGCCGGCCGCTTCTGCCGCCTTGTCACCGATGCTCTGCTTTTCTGCGTCGGAATGTACCGGGCCCTTCAATGTCACAGCGCCATCTTTTGTGATGATCTTCACGTTGTGTCCATACATGGAGAGTGATTTATCGGCGATGATCGCTTTCCGAATCTTTTGTGTGAGCATTCGGTCTGAAGTGGCTTCCGACTGCTGATCCGCAGTCGTCATGTGCGCCTTGTTTTTTGCTGAGTTATCCGGACTCGTATTGGTTGGCGAGCTCTGATCTTGTCCAAAGGCACAATTCGGGAACAAAAGTGTGGAAGCAAGTGTTGAGACCGCAAGTAATTGAAGCGTTCGAACCTTGAAGCTTACTGCTTTCATAGTTACCTCTCGACTCTAAGAAGCCTGTAAGTCGAGAGAGGTTGCTGTGTATCATAATTAGTTCCCTTAGTCCCGGCTGTCAGAAATACGTCCTGGGCTCTAAGATGCTGTCGGGGAGACGTCGGGAGGCTCTAAATGGCGCTTTATTCTCAAAGCGGTTATTGGGTCAATATGGTTCGTCGGTTCCCCGATTTGGAGCATCTCACTGTGGTTATGCCCGATTATGCCGTGCCGTGAATTAAGCGCCTTTGGACGGATTACGAGGCAGCGCTCCGGCGTTGGGGCGATGTGCTGCTAGCTCAGCCTGTTGGACGTTTGGTGGGGGACGTCAAAAGAGCGCTGTGCGAAGAACGTTCAATGCAGCGAGGCGATGAACGAGCCTATTTCGCGCAACACGTCGGCCTCGTTGCTCTGGAAGATGTAGTGGCTGGCATTGGCCAAAGGGGAGATGCGGGACAGGAGATGCGGAGGAGATGCGGGACAAGGAGATGCGGGACAGACGAAATAACCCTAAATGAATTAGAACTACGGCGCGAATCACCTGTTGAACGGCCGATCAGACGGAGCAACCTCTAAATCAAACGCCTCCGATTGTAAAGCCATAGCAATAGGCATCATGTCGACGTATCTCCTCGAGGGTGCAAGCGCAAGGCCGCGATAACCTCGGCTGTCACGCCAGCGCATAGACCTTTGCTTCCCAGGGAAAAATCGGTTCTTGGCCCACTTGGGCGGGACTAACGGGGCGAGACTGGGTAACTTCACGCCATGAGCGGCCGGCTGGGGTCGGCGGCCAATTGTTAACCACATACTGGGCATTGGGATCCGTGAGTCCGTTGGGCGTGGCGTAATCCGAAAAATTGGCGACCACCACTACCGGGTCTTGCCCCGCCATGCCCCTCTGCCAGACGAGTACGCGCTTGTTATCGTTGAAATCAACCTGAATGAAGCTAGTGTCATTGACGGAGAGCGCAGGCTGCGTGGTTCGAAAGCGCACTAATCGCGAAACGTAGGTGACAAGCGCCTGGCGCATCGCATCCCCTCCGAGCAGCGCGAAATGGACAGGGTCGATCTCCTTGCCGCTCGCGTCAGTAACGTTGCCATTGGCATCGAACAGCTCGTTTTGATCTGCGAACTCCTCGCCGGCCAGAATCATCGGAACGGCATTGGCGGTCAACAGGCAGACAAACGCCAATTGCACGCGGTTTTGCAGATCCTGGCCGTTGAATCCGGCCTTGCTCAGCATGGTATAGAGGCGTTCCCGGCGGTAACCCTCCACATCGTGCGAAGTAACATAATTGACAGCCTGCGTGAGATCGGAGAATCCCACGTTGCGGCAATCGATGGCATTGCGGACGGTGTATTCGAAATTTTCGCTGCCATTGTTCTGGCCCAGTATGGCGGCTCGCACGCGGGCGCGAAAGCTGTCGTTCCAAAGACCGTCCAGACGCCCTTGCGTAAGTAGAGTCATCGGCATGCTTAGCTCTTCGCCGACGACGAGGAAGCGCGCATCGGCGCTGCCACCCAGCCCCGCCGCAGCCCACCGCTCCGTGAACAATGCCCGAGCGCGGTCTTTGTAATCGCCAACGAAATCCCAATTAGCCACGTTCTGAATGCTATCCATTCGGACGCCATCTACACGGAAATCGCGCATCCAGCGCGTGATATAGCTGTACATGAGCGCTCGCGCGGGCGCATCCGTGCTCGTCGCCCCGCTCATCGGATCGTAGGACGGATTCGGGAGTGGGCGCGTATAGCGGAAGAGCGTGCTGCCGAAGCCATAGCGAAGCGGCTGACTGCCGTCTGCTCCCCTGGATCCGAGCGCATCCGGATCGTTGGGCGTCTTACTTGGATCGGCAATATAAAAATCGTCGAAATCGATCCATTGATACGCTTCGTCGTGGCCAAACGCCATGACTGCGTCGATGAAAAATCTGATACCGTGATTGTGACAGGATTGGACCAATGTGGCCAGATCAGAGTTCGCAGTGGACGCGATCTGCCCGTCGGGAGATCCCAATTCCCAATCAGGTGCGAGGAAATGCGATGTATCGTAGCCCCAGGTTCGCTTGAAATAGCTGTCGGCGGGTGGCAGCAATTCCAGCGCGTTCACGCCCAGATCGCTCAAATACGATTGGCCCGCGGCGAGAATCGGGAGGCCTGCAAAATTCGCTCCCGTTGCGTCTTTGTCCACCAAAGCCAGCACGTCTTTGAAGGTTCCCACGGCGCGAGACTGTTCTCCGGGTCGAGACGAAGGCGACCAAGCGGTGGGCAGCTCGTAGATCACCAGTTGATTGTTGGGAGGAAGATGGTCGGGTGTTGGATCGTTGGCGAACGACGGCGTCTCGCCCAGTGGATCTACGGCCCCAAGCTGGCCGTTTTGCCACTGGACGACGGATGCCGGCTGAAGATCGTTCTCTAGATCGAAGCCGGCCGGCAGACTGGCCGGCAAAAGTCGCCAATCGACCGTGGTCGAGAACGGATCGGTGCACAGAATCGACTGCGCGGGGAGATTAGGTGCGGTATTTGCCACGGAAAACCAATAATGATAAATGCCGTCGGCCAAGCCGCAGTTTGCGGCGGCGATAGCCCACAGCCCGGGCTTGCCGCTAGCAAGGAGCGGAATGTTGCGCGCGTTCGCGAGCGTGTTGGGATTTCCCGGCCGGAAGACGCCGATTACCAGCACGGGCGGATTGGCTCCTCCGCTCGGGTTCCACAAGGCAAAGTTGGTTTGTCTGAGTTGAAGAAGATCGGCGGCAAGCAAGGTCCGTCACCTCCAGTTCTAGCACTGCAGCAGATCCCAGCTTGGTGAGGGAGCTGTATAGGTTGGATCAGGTTGGACCAGCCCAGCACTCTAAGCCAATAGTGCGCATCAGCCTCGGCGCGTTTCAACAATTCTCCATTTGGCAATGATAGGCCCACGGGAATCCGTGAAGAACGGAAAATATTCTATTGCTTCAAGAACCGGGTGATGGAACGCTGTCGATGTGTACGCAAAACGGTAGGTATACGTCCTGTCTGTCACCGGGTTTTTGTCTGGGCCGCAGGAGAGCGCCGCCTTCCTCCCGGCCGCTCCCTGCAGGATCTTCCGATGGCCGTGTAGTCACGGCTGAATTATCAACCCAGGCAAACGTTTTGAGAAGGTGTATTCGCGCGTCCATGACGTGCTGAACGCGTTGGTGCGTGAGAACGCCGAAGCTATCTGAGCAGCGCTACTCCAAGCGCGATCAGCGCGACTAGCAGCGCCGCTCCGGAGAGGCCATACGCCAACAGTACCGAGGCTTGCGACGCGGTTGCTGGAGTGATGACATCCGGCTCTTGCATGACGACTCTAGGTTCGGCAAAAATCGATTGCTGCATCACCCGCTTGCTGGCCAGGACTTGTTCTATCCCCGCCTGGAAATGACGCTGATGGATTTTCTTTGCGGGATCGGGAATCGGCTCAGCCGCCGCAGCCAGGGCTGCCTTCAGCACAGCATTCTGGATGTCTCCGCCGCTTACTTCGTAGTGGCGCGCGAGAACCTCGAAATCGACGTCGGCGGCAAGCGGCGTCCGGGACGGATGCAACTGCACCTTCCAAATTTGGACTCGTTCCGTCTCCCCTGGCAGCTCGAAGAGGACGTGCGTTCGGATACGTCTCTCGAATGCAGGATCGAAATTCGCGGCAAGATTGGTGGCGAAGATCACGACACCTGTGTATCTCTCCAACTCTTGCAGCAGCACATTGACTACGCTGTTTGATTCGCGCTGGGAGCTACTCTCGACTGAGGTCGATCGGCGCGTTGCGATCGCGTCGGCTTCGTCGAAAAACAGGACCGCTTGTTCCTCGCGCGCTGTACGGAAGATCGCGGCAACATTCTTCGACGTTTCGCCCATCCACATGGATTCGAGCTCGGCATATCGAACGACCAGAAGCTGGCGGCCGAGCGATTGCGCGATGGCCTCGGCACAAATAGTCTTGCCGGTGCCTGGCGGCCCAGCGAAATTAAAGGCGAGACCAAGGCCGGTTGAATGCCGTTCCCCAAGGCCCCAGCCCTCAAAGATTAGATCGTGCCGTGTAACCTGGGCTAGCGCAATTTCAAGAGCGCCTCGGGTTACGGGAGACAGAATGACATCATCGAAGGTTCGGCGCGGCACGATGATTTCGACCGCGCGCCGGCCAGAAGTGCCAAAGAGACGCGAGAATGGAATAGGCGCCACTCGCTACACCCTACCGTGCTTGCCGCTTGGAATCAATTCGACCGGCATAGTCACTCCGGACCCCATTGCTTGATCGATTTGGGGCCATTGCGCTTACGATGTCAAGGAGCGAGCGATGCAGGCAATGGAAAGAGAGCATTGATTTGTGACTTGTCAACCTCATCTGATCACTCTCGGAGTTCTCGCACTCGCCCTCGCTCCGTATCGGGCACACCTCTTGATCTCAAAGACGCTACTCTTCCAGATGCAACGACCGGTCATCGGAGCGCTCAATCCGCCGCTGAAGGCCCAGGGGCCCACGCAACAACCTCTATCAAGCGGTATGCCTGGCTGGCAAGTTGCAGCCGGTAAGAAGCTTGCTTTTGAAGTCGCCACCATCAAACCAGCAAATCTCCAGGAGGCATTGCGGGATCAGCTCGGCCTGAAACTGGAGCGGCAAAGAGCGCCGATCGATGTCCTCCTCATCGACCATGCCCCCAGCAACCCGCGGAGAACTAGCTAAGACCCATTGGGAACAAAGTAACCCCCACGGCGCCAGGAACCACCTCCAAATCATCGCCAAGTGTCCTTACAGTCGGGACAGATGCCAGTTTCAACCCAGTAGGGTTTCATGCTGCGATCGGGCATTGTCAAAGAATGGGCGACTTCTAACGGTAGATCAAGCAGCCGCGCTCCTCAAGAGCGCCGAACCATTCTGGAGAGTGCAGTGAATCGACCCATCGCAAATCCAACTTTTCCAGTTTTGGCATCTGGGCAAGTTCCTTCGGCAGGGACTCAATTGGATTCCCTCGCAGGTCGAGCTGTCGCATCTCAGAGAGTTGCGAAATCGCTGCGGGCAATGTCGTTAGCCTATTGTTTCGTAGGTGAAGCTCGCGCAGCCGCCACAGGCGCCCTATGCAATCCGGTATATAGGTGAGTTGGTTGTCTGTAGCGCGCAACTCTATCAAGCCGGACATCGAACAGACCGATTCAGGCAGCTCCGAAAAGGAGTTCTCACTGATGTTCAGATATCGCAGCTTGCGAAGCTGTCCGACAGACGAAGGTAGGCTCGCAAGGCGATTGTCATGCAGATATAGGTAGTCGCTCAACCCAACGATCTCGCCAATCGTCTCGGG
Organism: uncultured Acidobacteriaceae bacterium; assembly: GCA_963750415.1. GTDB lineage: Bacteria > Acidobacteriota > Terriglobia > Terriglobales > Acidobacteriaceae > PALSA-350. The sequence goes on along the minus strand of CAVVQX010000007.1, from coordinate 85,883 downwards.
AATCGTAGATAGTTGGTTATGGCCGAGGTCAAGCATCCGTAAGCCCCTCAATTGCCCCAACCGCTCCGACACTTCTGTAAGCCCGTTGTCCGCTAAAACCAGGGCTTCTAACGAGACATTTTCCCAGACCGATGACGGCACCTGGCCGAGGTTCTTCTTCCAGAGGTTGAGAACCGTGTTGCTCGACATTGCCTGAATCGTAATCGAATGGAAAGTCTGCTGTCGAACGGTCGGCAAAGAGGAAGTAACCCATTCGATGACGAATCTGACCTCAATGATGAGAGTTTGCTCGGGTCGGGTTTTGGTCGCTGTTCCCGCACGGGATTATAGGTAAATTGGTCAACGCGACCATCCTCCTCGATTGCCGCGGAATCGCTCGAATGAGTTTCGTTCTGCAGGCTGATCGTGCAATCATTGCAAATGCTTCGCCGCGTGATCTCCAATTCGAACGGTAACAGCTTGCTCCTAACAGCGAATCAACTGCGATTTCGATCCATCAGTTGCTTCCTGGCTGTCGCTTTTTTCCCGGCAATCTCTTTACTCGCGCAAAGCAGAACGATTCCCATCACGCAGCGATACCTGAATATCCCGGTTGAACGCGAAAGTGAGATGCGGATATTTCAGATTAGCGTCGGCGGAATTCAAAAGCGTGAGTTTCCTGTGCAATTGGCAGAGCATGCCGTCGACTATTGGATCTTCCTGGACGTTAGCGAATTTAAGGGCAGTACCATTACCCTGACTGGTCCATCCGATCTCTCGGGCCCTTCCGCTCAAGCCGCTTTGGATCGTATTTATCAGGCGAACCAGATTGAGGGGGCGGCCACCTTATACAAGGAGAGCATGCGGCCGCAGTTCCACTTCACCGTTAAGCGTGGCTGGAGCAACGACGTCAACGGTCCGATCTTTTACCAGGGCCAGTACCATCTTTTCTGGCAGGCTTTCCCGTTTGGAATAAAGTGGGATACCGGCTTCATGTATTGGGGCCACGCGGTCAGCAAAGACATGATGCACTGGCGGGAACTGGCGCCTGCGCTCAGGCTCGACAAGCTTGGCTCACCATGGTCGGGCTCGAGCCTCATAGACCACAACAACGATGGAGGCTGGGGTAAAGATGCGCTCGTGTTGGTCTATACCGCGTTTGACCGCATCTCGCATAAACAGGTGCAGTGCATCGCGTACAGCACAGACAATGGAGCTACGTTCACTCGTTATGTTGGCAATCCTGTTCTGGACAGCAATCGCGAGGCAGGCTCGAACGACACCAGGGATCCCAAGGTCTTCTGGTACAAACCGGCCAGGCACTGGGTGATGGTGTTATTTGAGAAGGATGGCATGACCTTCTACACCTCTGCAGATCTCAAAACGTGGGCACGGAAGAGCCATCTCAAAGGCTTTCATGAATGCCCCGATCTTTTTGAACTCCCAATCGATGGAGATACTGGTCGTAAAAAGTGGATCCTTCATGGTGGCTCGTCCAGCTACGTGATCGGCAGCTTCGACGGCGAGACATTCACCCCTGAGTCTCCTGACCTGCATTATGCCGAAGGGAAAAACGTCCATGGAGCCGATCTTCTATATGCGGCGCAATCCTTCGCGGAGATGCCGGACGGAAGACGGGTCCAAATGGCATGGGGAAGGATTCAGCCAGAGGGCATGCCTTTCAATCAGATGATGCTGTTTCCCACGGAATTCAAACTGAAAACCACCAAAGACGGCCTGAGATTGCAGGCTGCTCCTATTGACGAGATAGCCCAGTTGCGCGGGAAGGCACGTGCCTGGTCCACATTGACTGCTGCAGACGCCAACCAGAAACTGGCTGTGGCCGGATTCACGCCTCTCGACGTCAAACTTCAAGTTACGTTGAGTAACAAGGATGAGCTGGCTATTGAATATGACGGAAAAACTCTCGCCACAATCCCATCTGCAGACCTCGAGAATGGCCGGGGTCGGGTAGAGGTGTTGATCGACAAATGCGTCGCTGAAATCTTTGTGGATGGAGGAGTGCGGTATATCGTTCGTGAGATTGCGCAAGCCGCTGGCGGTCGAGGATTGGAGTTGCGTCTGGGGCAGAAGACAAGTATCGTCAATCATCTTGAAATCTATGAAATGAACTCGATGTGGAAGCCTCTGGCATGAGGGGGACAGGCATGAGGGGGACAGACTGGGCACCGCAACGGAGATAGTCCCGTTGGGACGGTACAACCTGTAGCGGCACGTCAGTGCCGGATCGGATAGGTTTATGAGGCGAGTCCCGGAGGGACGGCACAAAGCCCAGCTCGTACGTAGCGGTCGCGTCATTAGTGACGGAACATTCACGCGCGATTATCGTGGGTTACGTCCCCGTCTGGTCACTATTTCCCGGCAGCCCCCGAACTCAATGCCCGTCCGCAATCTCAGCGTCTCCGCTGATTTCTGTTCGCTGGCCGGCACCGAACCGGCGATGAAGTTCCCGGCACTGCTGAGCGCTAAAATGAAGCCGGTTTTGGGCCATCGCCTGAAAATCCTCGGACACCCAACGTGCTTTCATCAAACCTTCCGGTGTATGGGCCTGGGTACCGAGAAGGAGATGGCCAACTTCGTGGGCGGCGGCATAAGAAAGTACGAGCGCGGTCGAAAGATTGGTCTCCGCTGCTTCCTCTTCCGCCAAATCTAGATACAGCGTGGCGTAGACCCCGCCCTCCTGATTGGCAATGGATTGACCCAGGTGTCGCCAGCGACCGTTCTTTTGATTTGCCGGCGCTTGCGCAACCACCCGGAGTATCACCTGCTTGAAACTGCCTTGCCACCCCTCGCAAGGTGTCCGTCTTCCTGGTGGGCAGGCGTCCACTTCCACCGAAACACCAGCAACGGTTAAGATCCGTTGCGTGCGCGCAACGAATTCACTCAGAGCGGCCGCGTTCAAACCGGTGTAATCGTATACCTGCACCTGGAGAGCGGCTGGCTGGGCCGAAACATTCTCTGCCTCACTCGTCAACGCCAGAACAAGGAACAAAAGGGGGATGCCTCGAGTCCACATGGGCCGAGACTGCCCGACGATTCAATGAATCTAAATGGCCTGAAGCGGAATTGATCCTGACCTGAGAATGCGATGAAGTGACTCGTCAAAGACTAATCCATGAATGAGATACACGTTCTTATCTCGAGGAGTCACCAGGGAGGAGTCTGCGGAGAAACCCTAAGTCACCGCGTCTTCATCACCCAGATATGAGCGAGCCCTCCAACCCATAGAGCGATGAGCACCTTATCGCGGGCAACAATAAGATCCGATTCGTGCTGGAGAATTATCCCGTGCTGGCCGTTTTCATCATGAAAGTGCTCGAATCCAAATGGGGGGCCTACCGGGTGCTTGGTGCGCGAATCCAGCGGCTGCGCCCAGATGCAAAGGTAGCCGTCTCGCGAGGAGGTGTAGAAGACAGTGTCGCCATCTGCAGAGAACTGGGGCTTATCGTCATTGTGCAGACCGTCCGTGATTGGGATCCATGCGGATGCATCCGCGGCGTATCCATCACGCACCGATGCAATCAGGATTTGAGAGGGATCTTGGTCCTGCGATTGCATCTTCTTGAAGACCAACCAATGGTCATCCCAGGATAGGAATGGATGGTAAAGCCATTCGTGGGAAGGAGGGGACACAAAGAGAGCACGTTCCTTTCTCAATTTCAGATCAAATGCCGCCAGGTTTCCCCGATCACGGTCCTTCACATCATACTTCTGCAGCATGACTAAGGATCCATCCGACGAGAAACCTCGTGGCGTGCAGCCTTCACAGATCTGCTCTGGCTCGCCATTGTGCGCACCCACCACGAACCCACAAGAGGTAGGTGATCCGTCGCTAGATGTAGCTTGTTTGCAGTCCCGCGTAAAAGCGATGCTTGACCCATCTGGCGAAATGGAAGTCCCGTTGGTCGCTGCCGACCATCGACCCACATCGTCCAGCAGGTGATCCGTCCCAGTCGTGAGGTCTCTTAATTGAATGCTATCTGGCTTTCCTGGCACCACGGTGTGGTAGGCCATCCACCTGCCATCTCTCGAGAGAGAGGGGGAGCTCGCCCTACTGTCTTCATTCAAAACCACGTTTTCGATCGGTCCGGCCTTCCGGCTACGATCGTTCAGAGGAATTTCGAAAATCGACTCACGAGCAGACCCCACCGCGTAGGCAATCGACCCGTCCCTCGATGCTGAGGCCATCAATCCTAGAAAGCCACTGCCTTCAGTCAGCAGTTGCGGATTGTTGTCGACCGGCTGGCCTTGTGACGTGACCTGTATTCGCCAGAGATGCCAGCTATCCGCGTCAGAAGTTTTGTAGATGATCCAATCATGATCGTCGGCAGAGCGGACCCAGGCGCTCACGTCCAAATCGGACGAAGAGTTTTCCTGGATGCCCGGCAGCCGAACCGGCCGGGGCTCCCCCCCTCCCAACGGTGCAATCCACCACTTATCCGAGGTGGCTTTGTCTTGAATGTGCCCACCGTGGAACAGGATCTTTTTCCCGTCTGGAGACCAGTGGGCTGGCCCGTTGATGCGAAATTCTTTGTTTATTGGCAAGGGCCTTGGCTGGCCACCAGCAGGAGACACGAGGAAAGCCTTTTGGTCCTGGGAAAATAAAACGCTGTCGCCATTCGGTGAAAAGCTTGGAAAAAGTGCCCCAGGGTTCGCAACTAAGACCCTGGACTCACCAGGAATTGTGGGAGTGATTACAAGGGCGCCTCCGCTTCTTCCAGAGCAGAAAACGATTTGTGTGCCATCGGGAGAAAACGATGGTCCGTAATCCAGGTCGGGTCCGCTCGTCACCGGCATCGCTTCACCCCCAGCAGTTTGCCTTACCCAGATATGAAATGGGCCACTCCCCTTGGCGAACAGGTAAGCCAGCAGTTCTCCATCCTGCGAGAGCGTGGGTTGCCAGCCGTATAAGGTCAAATGTGGGGCTTCCTGCAGAGTGGTTTTCCCGCTTCGCTCCCGGGTCAGCATAAGAACCAGGCAAGCCAGCAGGATTATCGTGCAAGCCGCCAGCAACGCGACCCGTTTTCCCGGCTTGTTGGCGCCCGGTTGCGCAGGGATAGAAGACTCTGTCTCGAGGGCCGGTGTGGGTTGCAGAGTGATCGCCGGTGCGGGCACCCCATTAGCAGGGATCACCGTAACCGGCGCAATGAATCTGTACCCCCGACGGGGAACGGTTTCAATGTATTGCGGTGTCGCGGGGTCGTCACGCAGAGCCTCCCGCGCCCGGTTAATTGCTTTGTTCAGTGATTGATCGAAATCGACAAACGTATCGCCCCAGATCCACCCTCGTAGTTCTTCGCGGGTAACCAACTCACCTGGCCGCGTGGCCAGAAACACCAGCACCCTAAGAGGCTGTTCCTGGAGCTAAGCGGGAGGCCATGCCTGCGCAATTCCATGGCATCTGCATCGAGTTCGTAAACGCCGAAGCGGATCCTATTTGCCAATGCTATGCCAGCCTTCCCGCGAAGCTCCAAAAGTCTTTATGGACGCGCTCCGGCCTGTTACACGGTCGTGCCTTGTGTTGGTTCACTGTACAGCAACTGCGGCAACAGGGCCACGCCTTTTTGAATCTCACCTTCTTCATTACCTCAAGGCTTACAGGCGTGCCTCATGCGGTGAGAATCAGCGGGTTCCAGCCTTTTTGATGAGTGATAAATCATCGGTAGAACATATAGCCATGGCGTAGGCTATCCTCGTCCGTCTTCGGTAACTCGTTTCGATTCCTCCTGCTGCGTTTTGTCACGCACCCATGAAGCACCAAAACCACTTCCGATGAGACGAAAGATGACACCCAGAAAGTAAGTCGTAGCGAGCCGCCCGGGATCGAGAGGGCTCTGTTAGGAACGGTGCCATCGCTGTCTTCCCTAAAGGGCACTTCTCTCCGATCGGTGACCGCAACGCAGGAGGACCGCCCTGGGTTTCTACCCTTCGTCCTGCGAGTCTGTTCTCATTACCGGGAAGGTGGTGTCGATCCTGGCATCTGTAAGCTTCATGTCGCGCTGCGGAATAACTACTCTCAAACGTCTCATTTAACGGCATTTGGCTGGGAAGAAATAAGTCAGCGCGAAACCATTGTAGTAAAACGCAACTGACCCCAGACTCGGGTCATTCGGGAGACCGAGTTCATTTTCAAGGAGGAAGCATGCACCTGAGCAAGATGGAAGGGCCGGCCAATGCGTCGCGCCAAAAGAAGACATGGGCAAACACCCGCATCAAGGCGACAGCCTTCGCGGCCCTCGCCGTTGTGACCCTTGCATTTACGTCGCCTGCCGCAAACGCGAGTTGTGGCGAGGTTGGGGGACTAAAGGGCAATGCAATCCGGATGCCGATGCTGGCGGGCGCCGGCTCTCTTCTCTCTGATCCGGAAGACGCAAAGCAGGGAGGGGATGCAAAGGATTCAATCGTTGGTCTTTGGCACGTCGTCTATACGGCTGGAGATTCAATCTTCGGCGTTTCTCTCAAGCAGTGGCATAGCGACGGAACGGAGTTTGAGAACATCGCCCACAGTCCCACAGTTGGTAATATCTGCTTTGGCGTTTGGAAGCCAGTGGGATATCACACTGTTCGTCTCCACCACACGGGATGGCTCTTCAATGACCAAGGGGTGCTCACCGGCACCTTCATCATCGACGAGACGGATACCGTGGAGCACGATTGCATGTCCTACAAGGGCAACTTTGTCTTTAAAACGTATGACATCAATGGTGTCTTCACTGGCACAGAGGTCAGCGGAACAATCGCGGCGACACGGATCACGGTTAGTTGAAGTTGGTTGTGCCGTCCCCTAAAGGGGACTTGGTTTCCGTTGCTTCCTTTCCCGGCACTCCCGTGCCGGGCTCTGGATTCTTCCGTCCCTTTCGGGACTGGTGACAGACCCAGTGACAGACAGACCCGGTGAAAGACTGGACGTACACCCACTGTTACGAGAGAGATGATTTGTACGGCGGAAGGAGTTTTTGGGGACACCTTGTCTTTAACTCCATTGGGTATTCTTCGTGGGTCTCTTCAAGTCCCGGTCCCAGTACTATGGGAGGGGTATATTTTTTTTTCGGAATATAGACATGGCTCATCGTGTTCTGGCAATTATGGGTATTCTCTCATTGACTTGCATTTCATTGGCGCAACGGGCCACGAAACCCGATCTGCAGCTCATTGCAGCGGTGGCGTCGAGCGAGCAGGGCGATGCCCAATTAAGCGTCCGATTGCTCAACCGATCCGATCATGCATTGAGGATTCCTGTTCGGGGTTTTGTCTGCGCCGACATGCCGGGCTGGATCTCGGCCCACTACACCTTTACCCCACCCGCTAACCAGTCTGGATACGAGATGCAGTCTGGCTCTCGCGGCTGCGGCATTTCCGTGGTACCCCAGCTGAATTCGACATCGTAACCGCCACAGCCATGTGGACGCTTCTGCAACCTGGAGAGTGGCTCGACCTTCAGGATGAGTTCTCGAAGGTGATCCCTGGCTCTATCAAGCGAGGCCGCTACAGGTCGCGTGCTGTTTATAGTGGGCCGCTTCTGACTGACGACCAGCAAAGAACGCTTAGGGCCGCCGGTATTCACACGGCGCTCGGCCACTATGAATCCAACGAAGTGGTCATAAACATCGAGCAACCTCGTCGCGATTGAGGGGCAACCGTGGCTTCCTGCCCGCGCGGCCGTTCTATAAAGAGGGGTTTTCCGTTCGCAATCGCTAATGACGCTGTGGTTTGGATGGCTGCCTGATTTGCCGGCCACCAGGACCGCCAGAAGTCAAGGTAATAAGGTTCCATTGCGTAAGTCTGTGATGCAAATCACCGCAAAACGCGACGATCTGGCGTATGCTTCGGGATATGCAGTGAACAGGAGACGATACCCATGGCAAACGAGCCTGAAACAACAAACCCACCGCAGCAGGACCAGTCCAACACCGTGGAGACTCCAGAGCAAAATAGAATAAATCGCATCGCTGACCAAGCGGCGGGGAAAGCCCGAAAGAGGCAAAACCGCTACGACCAGGAACACGGCTCTTTCCCAAGGGGTGGGCCTTCTGGAATGGCATGAGGAGAAAGGCGTGGACAGCCGGACGGGCATGAGGGGACACGAAAGGTACGCCAGAGAGGGCATGAGGGGTACCTTTCGTCCGGACGGAATAACCCCTCTTGTTTTTTGGCCGCAGTTCTCGCGGAGAACCGCGCCGTAAGAAACTTCCGGATTGAAGTAGCCTTTGTACTATGGAGCCTATTCGCACGCTGTTCGCAACTCAACCCACTGAGTCTTCGGAAACGGCCCTCCCCGAGGGTCTTCGCGCCAGATACGACGGAAATCTTTCCTTTCCACCTGCTCCGAAAGAACGTCCCCATTGCATCGCAAACTTCGTGTCGACACTCGACGGTGTCGTGAGCTTCAATTTGCCCGGCCAATCGGAAGGAGCTCAGATCAGTAACTGGAACGAAGAAGACCGGTTCATTATGGGTCTATTGCGGGCCTCAGCAGACGCGATTGTAGTAGGCTCGGGGACGCTTCAAGCCGCTGGTCCCCATGGTTCCTGGCTCCCGGAAGCTGTCTATCCGGCAGCAAAAGATTTATACCAAAAGTATCGAACCGAGGTGCTCCGAAAACTGGAGTATCCACTCGTAGTGATTGTCACGCGAACGGGCGAACTGGACCTCACCAGTGCCGTGTTTCATACACCTCGAACCAGGGTGCTCATACTGACTACGGAACCAGGTAAACGGAGGTTGTCGCAAAGTGGATCAGAGGCGCTCACCTCAGTCGAGGTGAAGACGCTTTCTGCGGCAGAAGAGCACCTATCTCCTTCCGCGATCCTTACGTTGCTCAGGCGGGAAGCCGGAGTGGAGTTGCTGCTACACGAAGCCGGCCCGACGCTCTTTGGTGAATTTCTCGCAGCTGGGTTCATGGATGAACTTTTCCTGACAGTCGCGCCACAGATTGCGGGGAGAGACGCAGTGCACCCCAGACCAGGCCTGGTTGCCAACGTTCAGTTTTCTCCGGCGACGGCTCCCTGGTGGAAGCTTATCAGCGCAAAAAGTGCAACGGATTACCTCTTCCTGCATTATCAGGCGGTAGATCGGGGCGCATAGAAAGCCTGTACCCGATCGCTCGTTCGCGAGTGACTCAGAATTCTGGCAGAACAATAACCTTCTGGCGGAAGTCTCCTGGGCGTAATGCGTCGACACATACCTGTTTCCTCGGTTTTGGTTCTTGGTAAGTTTGCGCTCATGACGCGTTTGGCCCGCATGGTAACATCCGGTCTCCCGCACCACGTGACGCAGCGTGTCAATCGTCGAGAATCGATCTTCTTGAAGACGGCGATCAGGAGATTACCGGGATCTTCTTGGGGAGCAGACGCGTAAGGCGGACGTGGAAGTGTGCGCTTACTCGCGCTGTAATACAAACGCGAGCGCATCACCGCACTGCAACTCAAAAGATTCATGACCAACATTCCCGGTCGGATCGACCAGGAGCGGACGGCCCGGCTATGAAGAAGCGGGAGGCCGAGGTGGCCCAGAGGCCCGGATACAATGTGTTGGGCGATCCGCGGGCGATAGAAACTGAGCGGGAGGAAACCCAATGGAACCGGCAAGCCTGCAAAGCCTCATCAATCTTACTCAGGACGACGGCAGCGTGCTGTCGCCACAGAGCTCGTGGACATTGTCTGACTTCAAGTCGTATTGGCCGTTTCTGAGGAAGTATCAGACCAGCCATCAGACGTTTGCCGATCTGTCACGACTCGTCTACTGCATGGAACACGGGCTCAAGTTTGAGTGGTCGAAGGCGTGGGAAGCCCACCACGCCGAGGATTGGCCGGAGCCGCCCCTGGACGCGCAGATGCGATGCCTCGAACAGAAACGGATGTTCGACTCTCTGATCCGTGACCGAGTTTACGAGGAAACCCTGTAGTACCAATCGCAGTACAAGAGCACGACCCAAGCCGCCCAGGCTTGGGCGAACAAAATTAGGTTTCTGCTGTTTATCGGGTGCTGTCTAGCTGGCAACCAATTTTCGAGTTGCGTTGATGAACGAAGGGCACGGCTCAAGCCGTGCCCTTCGTTCGACAGTGTCTTCCCAGGGCTCTTAGGGTCAGCGAAAGCTTCATGTGCTCTCCCGCTGAAAAAGGACAAGACTGATGACATGCCCGCCACATGACTTACCACGCATATCACGCACATTTTCCGTCGGCGAATCGGTCCCGCGAGCCATCCAGTGCTCCTGAAGCCTTGACCAAATGCCTGCTCAAACCCAGCTGCCCTTTAAAATGCAAAGGGAGGCATCCCCCTTTGCATCGAGCCACTTTGTCAGCCGCTCCCAAAGCACAGGAAGTTGAGTCGAGGTTTGCTCACTCGCTCATCCGCGCCGTGGCCAATACCGCCATGGGCCGGCAGGACGTTCTGGCCTTCTGGTTTGGTGAATCCGATCAAGCCACCCCCTCGTTCATCCGCGAGGCCGCCATCGCCTCCTTGCGTGACGGCGAGACCTTTTACTCAGAAAATCTGGGCCGGCTTTACTTGCGGCAAGCCATTGCCACCTACCTGGCCGATCTTCACCATCTGCCCATCACCACCGATCGCATCGCCGTGACCTCTTCCGGGGTCTCGGCGCTGATGTTGGCCAGCCAATTATTGGTCGCGCCGGGCGACCGGGTGGTGGCCGTCACTCCGCTGTGGCCAAACGCAGTCGAAATACCAAAGGTGGTACATGGCCGGGTAACGTCCATATCGCTCGAAGTGAAAGACGGGCGCTGGACTCTCCCCCTGGATAAGCTGCTCCATGCACTCACCCCAGCAACGCGGATGCTGGTGCTCAATTCGCCCAACAACCCTACCGGCTGGACCATTCAACGCGCGGAGCAACTTGCCCTCCTCGAGCATTGCCGCCGTCATGGAATATGGATCATCGCCGACGATGTCTATGAACGCCTTGTCTACTCAGATGGCATACGTTCGGCTCCGTCATTTCTCACTCTCACCGACCCTCACGAGAAGCTAATCGTGATCAACAGCTTCTCCAAAACCTGGACCATGACTGGCTGGCGTCTGGGCTGGATGGTAGCGCCGCCGGCAATGCTGCCTGATCTCAGTTCCCTGCTGGAATACAACACTTCCTGTGTCTCTGAATTTACCCAGCGCGCCGGCGCGGCCGCCATGCAGCAGGGAGAACCGTATGTATCAAAGCAGCGAGCCGAACTGGCCGACACCAAGGCGAAATTGTCCGATGCGCTCAAGCAACTTCCCGGGCTGGAGGTACCCCAAGCCGACGGCGCGATGTATCTCTTTTTGCGCGTCGCCGGCGAAAGCGATTCGGTCAGCCTGGCAAAACGATTGATTGAAGAAGCCGGCCTGGGGCTCGCGCCCGGCAGGGCCTTCGGTCCCGAAGGAGAGGGCTGGTTGCGCTGGTGCTACGCTGCCGACTGGAAAAAAATCGAGTCGGGCATAGAACGCCTGGCGCAATTCCTTTCCAAATAACCCGCGAGCGGCGACCTGCTCGCGGCGCTGCTACAATTCCTCTTCCGGAGGGAAGGCCTTGCACACCATCAAGATTCTGCTTCTGGGTCTTGTTGTCCTCGGCGCCTTTTTATGGATCGGGCGGGCGCTGGGGAATGGACCGCGAGCAGCCTTGTACTTTCTGCCCGCGTGGTTAGTCGCGGCAGCCATCAATTTATGGTTCGGTGTTGCCAAGGCGGGCTATTCCCTGCGGGATGAGCTGCCGATCTTCCTGTTGATTTTTGCCATTCCATCCGCGATCGCTCTTCTGGCCTTTTGGAAATTCCCATTGCAGTAAAGCATCGCGTTTGGAAGGGTAACCAATGCGTCTCGCCCCGGTCAGCTTCGGGATTATCGGATTCATAGGGATGATTACCGTGGCTACGGGGTGCCGTTCCTCCGCGCCTGCACCGGCTACCTTTTCCCCATTGGATCAGGCTGACAAATATCAGTGGCTCGAAGACGTCTCCAGCGAACGCTCCTTGTCCTGGGTCAAGGCGCAGAATGCCCGCACCCTCAAGGTACTGGAAACCGATCCTCGTTTTTCCGGCCTGCAGGAATCTGCACTCAACGTATACGAGTCGCCCGACCATTTGGCGATTCCTTCTCTGCGAGAAGGAATGATCTACAACACATGGCAGGATGCGCAGCATGTGCGTGGCATCCTGCGCCGCACCACTGTGGCCGGCTATCTGACCGCCCAGCCGCACTGGCAAACCGTGATTGACTACGATGCGCTCGCCAAACAGGATAAACAGGAGTGGGTGGCGAACGGCTTGAATTGCCTGTTCCCCGGCAATGGCCTCTGCCTCGTTTCGCTTTCAGCCGGAGGTGAGGACGCAGAAACTCTGCGCGAGTTCGATCTCAAAACCAGCAAATTCGTCATCGGCGGCTTTGTGTTGCCGCACTCCAAACAAGCCGTCAGTTGGCTGAACAAAGATTCCCTCCTGGCCGCGCGCGACTGGGGAGGTGGCACGATGACAAAATCGGGCTATCCCTTCGTGGTCAAGCTGTGGCAGCGAGGCCAATCCCTGGACCAGGCGAAAGAAGTCTTTCGCGGAACCGAGAACGACATCGGCGTCCAACCCGAAACGCTGAACGACGGCCAGGGCCACCATGCCGCGTTCATGCATGTTGAGGTCAGCACGTTCGAGAGTGCCTATTTCCTCTGGACGCCCGCAGGCAACAAGAAGCTCGCTATTCCGGGTAAGTCAGAGGTCAATGGGCTGCTCAACAACCAGCTCATCGTCACGCTGAACGAGGACTGGAAGCCCGTGGGACTCGATCAGACTCTCCCCCAGGGATCCGTCATCTCGCTGGACATGGATGCAGTGAGACAGGATCAGGCCCACTTGAAACCATCACTGATCTTTACTCCAAGCGCCGTCGAGTTTGCCCAGGAAGTACAGACGACCAGGGACCACCTGGTGCTGACCACGCTCGAAAATGTTCAGGGGCGTGCTTATGTCTATCGCCTGGACCCGAAAAGTGGATGGACGAGAACCAGGCTCGACCTGCCTGACAATCAAACGGTGGACGTTCTGCCGGTAGACGGCAACGATGACCAGTTCTTCCTGGAGACCCAGGGATTTCTCACTCCGCCGTCGCTGTTGCTGGGCAATCCTGTAAGCAATTCCCTGCGCAACGCAAAATCGCTCCAGCCACAATTCGATGCCTCGCAGGATGTAGTGGAGCAGCTCGAAGCTAAGTCAAAGGACGGGACGATGGTCCCTTACTTTGTCGTACGCCGCAAGGATCTAACCTACAATGGCGCCAACCCGACCTTACTCACAGCGTACGGCGGTTTCCAGGTCGCCAACACGCCGTCCTACAGCGGCGTCGTGGGCAAGCTCTGGCTGGAGCGCGGCGGCGTGTACGTCCTGGCCAACATACGCGGCGGTGGAGAGTTCGGCCCCGCCTGGCATGAAGCAGGATTGAAGACACACCGCCAGCGTATCTACGATGACTTCGCAGCTGTGGGACAGGATTTGGTAACCCGAAAAATTACTTCGCCGCGCAGACTTGGCATCACGGGCGACTCCAATGGCGGACTACTGATGGGAGTTGAATTCACCCAGCATCCGGAGATGTGGAATGCCGTGATCATCGGCGTGCCGCTATTGGATATGCTGCGCTACGAACAGATTGCAGCCGGTGCGTCCTGGGTCGGCGAATACGGTTCGGTTTCGGTTCCGGAGGAGCGCGCATTTCTGGCATCCATCTCTCCCTATCAACAGCTCCGGCCGGATGTGACTTATCCCGAACCTTTAATTTTCACCACCACGAAAGATGATCGCGTCGGGCCGGTCCATGCCCGCAAGTTCGCCGCCCGCCTGGAGGAGTTTCACAAACCATTCTTCTATTACGAAATCATCGAAGGCGGTCACGCAACCGGAGCAAACCTGAAGGAGTCCGCAGAGACCAAAGCAGTGGACTATATCTACCTGACCCGCAAACTAATGGACTAGGAAGAGTATGTCCCGTTGCCGGCGGACCAGGAACTCGTTCTGTTGGCTCGGGCCGGCATGGCGATCGCGGGCTATTGCGGCGCATCCAGCGTTCGCCTTTCCGCCTCCGGCAGCGCCAGGTATTGGTGAACAAAAGCGATCGCCATACTGCCCTCGCCTACCCCGCTGGATACACGTTTGATGGAATTGTGGCGCACGTCGCCGGCACAGAAAACTCCGGGCAGGCTGGTCTCCAGCGGAAAGGGCGCCCGCGGATGCTTCCAGGTGGTCAGGTCGCGGCCGGTGCAGATGTAACCCTGGGCGTCGCGCTCAATCTGCCCGGGTAACCAGGAGGTGCTGGCATCGGCGCCGATCATCACAAACAGGGCATCTGCTTCATAAGTACGATTGGTCTCCGGCCCCTGAGGCGGTCGAACAATGGTCACGATGCGCTGCAGATGTTCTTCGCCTTCAACCGCTACCACATGGGTAAACGGAACCACCTCTATGTTTTCCTTGCAGCCGATTTCGCCGATCAGATATTGCGACATGCTCAGCTTGAGTCCTTCACCGCGCACCAACATTTTTACCTCGGCAGCATAGTTGGAAAAGAACATGGCCGCCTGGCCGGCCGAGTTTCCGCCGCCTACGATGAAGACCTTTTTCCCGTTTACACTGACGGCCTCCGGACGAGAAGCTCCATACAACACGCCCCGCCCCAACAGGCGATCGGCGCCATTCGCTGCAAGCCGGCGCCATTCCACGCCGGTCGCCAGCAACACAGCGCGCGCCGAAACCTGGTGTCCGCCATCGAGTTCGAGCGAATAACCGCCATCGCACGGCTCCAGTTTTTCAATGCAGCGCGTCATGGCAATCTCAGCGCCAAAGCGCACCGCCTGCCGCACCGCTCGCCCGGTCAGATCCTCACCCGAAATTCCCTCGGGAAAGCCAAGATAGTTTTCGATGCGCGACGAGGTGCCCGCCTGTCCCCCAGCGGCCGAGCGCTCTACCATCAGTACCTTGAGACCCTCGGAGGCGCCATACACGCCCGCAGCCATGCCGGCCGGACCAGCTCCGGCGATCACCAGATCGTACCTATCGCTGTTTGGTTTTGTCTGCAACTGTAAGGCCTCTGCCACCTCCCGTAGCGTAGGCGCGTGGTCAAAAAGCTTTCCATCGATGGCCACCGCCGGGCAACCCAGATCCTTGGGCAGGAACGATGGCACCCGCTCGGGCTCGCGCTCGCGGTCGACCCACTCATAGGGGATTCGATTGGAGGAAAGGAAGCCGCGGATGTCCCGGCAATCTGTGTCGTATTCCGTGCCCAGGATCAGCACCCGGGACGATGGAACCGTGGTTGCAAATTTCTGTACGCGCCTCAGCCGGTCATTCATGGTCTGCAGAATCATGGCGCTGAGTTCTTTTGAGTCTCTGATCAGATCCTGAAATTGCTGGCGGTCGAAGCGGGCGACGCGGCAGTGTGTTTCCGCCCGCAGCGAGGCCAGAGCCTGGGTGCCCAGCAAAATTGGGGTTTCCCCAAAGAAATCACCAATCTGATATTCGTATTCAACCAGCTCCAGCTGGCGGCCGAGAACGTCTTTCACCACACGCAGCCGGCCCTCAAAAAGAATGCAAAACCACGGCGGCTCACCCTCCCGAATCAACCATTCGCCCGGCGAAAGCCGCACGTCCGCGGCGTTCGCCACGCAACGAAGAATCTCGCTTTCTCCGAGGACGCTAAACAGCTTGATTGTCTTTAATTCGTCGCTAGTAAACATGGAATCATTCTGCCATCTCGAGCCATAACGCGCTTGGCGTCAGACGGGATTCACTTCCAGTTGCGGCTGAGGATGGCCGCTGGTGGTGGCGCCGGCATCCGGCGCCAGGCCGAGGCTGTCGAAAACGGGGCCAAGGGCCACCACCGCCATCACCAGGATGGCGAGGTGGAAGTCACGCAGCTGCGGAGCGGCTGCGGAGTGGCCGCGCGCGTGAGCGATCAGCCGCAGGGTGATGGCGCCGATGGCCACCCCCATACCAAAGCTGAGCTGCATGACGGCGCTGAGGAATCCATTTGCCCGGCTCATTCGGCTGGACGGAATCTCCGTGTAGGCCAGCGTGGTCATGCAGGTGAACTGCATCGATCGCGAGGCCCCGTGAAAGAACAGGATGGCAATGACCAGCAGGGTCGCGGTGGCCGGGCTGAGGAACGCGCAAAGGGCCATGGATCCCGCGGTAATGATTCCGTTCACGATGAGCAGGCGGCGAAAACCGAAGCGGCGCAGAGTCTGGATCACAAATGCCTTCATGGTCAGATCTCCCATGAAAAGCGCAAGCAGGTAAAGACCCGATTGGAAGGCATTCAGCCCGAAGACTATTTGGAACATGAGTGGGAGCAAGAACGGTAGCACCGATACGGCGATGCGAAAAGCGCTCGCTCCGTATACAGAGAGCGAGTACGTCTTGAGTTTCATCGACTCCAGATCGATGAGCGACGTGGCTGGATTGCGGTGAGCGGCGACAATCGCGGCTATCCCGCTGAGTACGCTGAGCGCGATCACCAGGCCAGGCACTTGCCACGGCACACCTTCGCTGCCCAGCTTCTCCATCCCATACACCGCGCCGGCGGAGGCAAACCCGGCGAGCAGGAAGGTGAGCCAATCGAAGGCATGCTTTTCTCCGGTGCGCACGTTCTCTACCCACAGCAGGGTCAGAATCAGCGCGACCATGCCGATGGGGAGATTGAGGAAGAAGATCCAGTGCCAGCTGGCGTAGGTGGTGATAAAGCCGCCGAGCGGCGGGCCCACGACCAGGGCGGTGAGGCCGGGCCAGGTAATGTAAGCGATAGCTTCGGCCAGCTTCTCCTTGGGGGTTGTGCGCAGCACGATGAGGCGGCCAACCGGCACCATCATGGCTCCGCCAATACCCTGGAGGATACGCATGAGCGTGAACTGGGTGAGCGTGTGCGCGAAGCCGCAGAGCAGCGAAAAGAGGGTAAACGTGGCGATGGCCGCAGCGAAAACCGAGCGCGAGCCAAAGCGGTCCGCAACCCAGCCGCTAATGGGGATGAAGACAGCTAGGGTGAGCAGGTAGGCAGTTATGCCGATGTTGAGGCTGACAGCGCTCGAGTGGAAGCTGTGCGCCATCTGCGGCAGTGCAGTCGCAATGATGGTGCCATCCAGCATTTCCATGAAGAAGGCGCCCGCGATGAGAGTGGTGACGTAAAGCGGCGAGCGGCTCTTCTTCATCTTCAGTTTACGAAAGCAGCGCGGGCACTCCTGGCCTGCGGCGGATTCTTTGCTTACGGAGTCTCTAAACCGCTCAGGCCGGCTCTGCGTTCAAACGCCTGAATCAGAGAACCGAGGCTGCGTTCGGCGCCGATCTCCGGCCGAGGCTCAGCCACGATCGGCGGAGGGGGAGAGAGCACGGCCCGTTCCTGCACCTTACGTGCTTCGTCCGCCGAAACCACGACTGGTCCAGTGGGTACGGAGCCGCTCAACGCCGCTCCGGACTTGCCCGTCCGGTCGGATGGCATATGCCGCCGTTCCATCCGGCGCCTGGGAGGTACACGATGTACTTGCGGTTCTGGTGGCGGCACTGGGGAGGGAGCAACGGTGGCCCGGCCCGGCAATGCAGTTGCCGCAGGAGCGGCTGCCACGGCTGGTTGCTCGCGGCTCTTCCTGGGGAGTTTTATTTTTGCCCGCTTCAACGAAGCAATTGCCGAAGCGGTCTTCGAATCATTTCGGGAGCCAGCAAGCGCTGCCACGAGAAAATCTCGTGCGCGCTCCAGGCGGCCTAGTTCATCATCAATTTGAGCGATTATTTCAATCCGTGTGGTCATGCAGAATCATTCTACCGTCCTCCGGACTCTTCTGCCGATTCTCTTCTCTGTGGGAATTTGATGTTGTGTCATTATTCACATCGGATGGCTGCCATGGGCTCGATACGCGCTGCTCGTAGCGCCGGTAAGAGCGAAGCGAGGCTGGCGATGATGGTCAGCGCCGCCACCGACCCCACCAGCACCCAGGGATCCCGAGGTGAGGTTCCGTACAAAAAGCTCGCCAGCGCCCGGGAGGCCAAGAGTGCCACACCCAGACCCGCTCCGGCGCCCAGGGCCGCGACCAGGGCATTTTCCCCAAGGACCATAGCCATCACCCGTTTGCGCTGTGCGCCCAACGCCATGCGAATGCCGATCTCGCTGGTGCGTCGCGCGGTTGCGTAAGCCAGCGTTCCATAAAGACCTATGGCCGTGACCAGGAGCGCGCACCCGGCAAAAAACACGGCCAACAGCGCCATCATTCGCTCGGCGCTGATCGAGTCATCCAACACGCTGTTCATGGTGGTCATCACCGGCGCCGGGATGTCCGGAGCCAACCGCGTGGCGATCGAACGGGCAGCGGCAGCCAGCGGTCCGGCAGGTCCGTCGACTCGCGCCACCGCCGTGTAGGAGTGCATGGGATTGTCACTTTGCGCAATGAACAAATAGCCAACGGGCGACGCCGGTTTACGTAGCTCGTAGTACTTTGTGTTCCCCACCACGCCGATTACTTCAAACGAGGTCTTCTTTCTTGCCGGTAGAAATGCTTCACGCGCGACTTGTTGCCCCACTGCATCTCGCCCGGGAAAGAGGAGCTCGGCGGCCGCCTGGTTGAGAATAATCTTGTACCCATTCTGGCTGGTATCGCTCCAACGGAAATCGCGCCCCTTGAACATGGGGATGCGCATGGTCGCGAAATAGGCGGGACCTACGACATTGAGATTGAGTTCACGGGGAGTACCGCCCGGCACCGAAAAGGGCTGATCAAATCCACTGCCGGTTAGTGGAATCAAAAGTGCGAAGCTTAGACTCTTCACTCCTGGCTGCTGCCTGAGCCGTTCGCCAATCTGATGGTAGAGCTCCGTCAGGGCGTCTCCTGTCAGAGGCTGCTTGTCCATGTCAAACGCAATATTGACCACGCCGTGTGGATCGAAGCCGACGTCTGACTTGTAGAGCCGCAACAGGCTCCCGGCCAAAAGTCCGGCGCCGACCACCAGGATCAGCGCCAGCCCCACCTCCGATGCCAGCAGGATGCGCGGCAAAATACGCCGCCGCTCGCCGCCGGGGAGTGCACGCTGCCCATTCCTGATTTGCTCGCTCACATTGCCGGATGTGGCCCTCATAGCCGGCAGCAGTCCGATGAGCATGGCCGTGGTCACCGCGACGAACGCTGCGAATGCGAACACCCTCCAGTCCAGCGACGTATCCAGGTATGCGCGTTGCGGACCGCTCACGCTTAACAGCATCGTCGCCAGCGATTGGCTCACTGCCGGCGCCACCGCCAACCCGGCCGCTGTTCCCATCAAGGCGATCAGCAAACTTTCGATCAGCAGCTGTTGCAACAGCCGGCGGCGCGAAGCTCCCAGCGCCAGGCGCGTCACCAGCTCCCTTTCCCGCGACGCACTCCGCGCCAGAAGCAGACTCGCCAGGTTCAAACACGCCAGCAGCAAAACGCCTCCGCACATCGCGAAAACCGCCATGAGTGGCTTGCTGAACATAAGGCGAAGATAAGTAAACCCGCGCGATCCTGGCTCCGCACTAAAATGAAAATGGTTCTTGGTGGCATCCGCAATCCAATCCGCATCTGGAACCGACTCACGAAGAATCGGCATCGATTCTGACTGCAATGCGGCATTGGCCTGATCGAGCGTAACTCCGGGCTGCAGCCGCCCCATCACGCTCAACCACCAGCCGTGATAGCCGGCCGCAGTCATGCTATCGGGCGCTTGCAAGATGGCTTCAGCCGCGAGAGGGACATAGATCTGCGGCCGCTGCATAGGATCCGCTCCGATAAATGGCTTGGGCATGACGCCCGCAACCGTGAAGACCGTGTTATCGATCTGCAGCTTGCGCCCCAGGACATCCGCAGTTCCGCCCAACCACGTCTTCCAAAAACGCTCGCTGATCACCACTGCCATGCCCGCCGGCCCACCTCCGGAGCGATCGTCTTCCGGAGTGAGCAGTCTTCCCAGTAAGGGCGGTGTCTGCAAAGCGCGGAAGAACTGTCCGCTCACAAACTGACCTTCGACCTCTTCGTTTCCAGAGCGCCCGCGGACTTGTAGGGCGGCGTGACTGAAGGCAAACACATCTCCAAAGACTTCGTGGCGGCGCTCCAGATTGCGAAAGAACGGAGCACCCATGGTATAGCTCGGCCGTCCCTGATCAATCCGCAACACCGCCAGCTGTTCGCTTTGCGGTACCGGCAAAGGCCGCAGCAAAAAACCATTGATCAGGGAGAAGATAGCCGTATTGGCGCCGACTCCGAGTGCCAGCGTAACCAGGGCCACCGTAGTAAATGCCGGCGACTTCTTGAGCATGCGGATGGAGAAAGCAAGGTCACGCAGAAAATTCTCGGATGCCGGAAACTGCCACAGTTCCGTGAGCCGTTCATGCCAGCGCGACTGATTGCCAAAGGTCCGCTTTGTGGCCATCTCCAACTCCGCCGGCGGGACGCCCTGTCGCGCGAGCCGTTCACGCAGGAGCGCCTGGTGAAACTCCAGTTCTTCGGCGATCTCATGTTCCACGGCAGGCCGGCGAAACAGCGCCTTGATTCTGAGAAAGAAAGGATGAAACACCATGCGAGTCTCCTCACCAGACTTCCATGCCAAACGCCACGTGCCGAAAGCTTTGCCGAGCCGCAATTCGGGAAATGGATGCTACGTCACTAGTCGCATCGGATGGCAGCCATGGGCTCAATGCGCGCCGCGCGCAATGCCGGCAAGAACGAGGCGAGGCTGGCAACGATGGTCAGGGCTGCCACCGATCCCACCAGCACCCAGGGATCGCGCGGCGACGTTCCATACAGAAAGCTGGCCAGAGCCCGAGAGGCCAAAAGCGCCGCGATCAGACCCGCGCCCGCTCCGCAGGCCGCGACCAGGGCGTTTTCTCCGAATACCATGGCGATCACGCGCGTACGCTGGGCTCCTAACGCCATGCGAATGCCGATCTCGCTGGTGCGTCGCGCAGTTGCGTAAGCCAGCGTTCCATAAAGGCCGATGCCGGTAACCAGGAGCGCGCACCCGGCGAAGAAGACGGAGAGCAAAGCCATCATCCGTTCTGCGCCCATGGAGCTGTCTAACACGTCATTCGCAGGAGTAAGGATCGGTGCGGGGATAGCCGGTGCCACCCGTGCGGCCAGGGAGCGCGCAGCCAGAGCCAGTGGCCCCTGGGGACCATCGATCCGCACAACAGCAGTCAAAGAAGGCTTCTTCTGCTCATCCTGCATGATCGGTACGTAGCCAATTGGAGTCGCAGCTTCACGCATATCGCGATACTTGGTGTCGCCCACCACCGCTACCACCTGGTAGACGGTCCGCTCTCGTTCGTCGATCACCTGGTGACCAACGGCATCCTGGCCGGGAAAGAGCAGCTTCGCTGCGGATCGGTTCAAGGTCATCTTGAGTCCTGAAGCCTTGGTGTCGGTCCAGGCGAATTCCCTTCCCTGGTAAAGCGGAATGCGCATGGTCGCGAAGTACTCCGGAGCCACACTATTCATATAGATAAGGTGCGGCGGCGCGCCCGGCGCTCCATATCGTCCGTTCCACCCTCGATGCGAGAGGGGCACTATAAACTCGAAGCTCACGTTCCTTACTCCGGGCTGGCGCCGTAGCCCTTCCCCCAGTTCCTGGTACTGCCGCATGAGCGCATCGCCCTCGAGCTGCTGCTTATCCATACTGAAGGCAATGTTCACCAGGCCATTGGGATCGAAGCCCAGGCCCGACTTATAGAGCCGGACCAGGCTGATGGCCAGGAGTCCGGCCCCTACCACCAGCACCAGAGCCAGCCCCACTTCCGAAACCAAAAGGACTCGGGGGAAAATCCTGCGCCGTTCCTGGCGCCGCATCGCATGCTGGCCGTCTTTAATGTGATCACTGACGTTGCCCGCGGTAGCCTCGAGCGCGGGCACCAGCCCGATCAACACCGTCGAGAGCACAGCGATCAACGCCGCAAAGCCAAACACCCGCACATCGAGCGAAGTGTCGAGCACTTGCCCGCTGTTGCCGCTCAGAAGAAGTGCGGCCAACGAGCGACTCACCAGGGGCGCAACCGCGAGGCCGGCGGCTGTCCCCAGGACTGCAATCAACAGGCTCTCCGCCAGCAGTTGCTGGATCAAGCGCCTCCGGGTTGCGCCAATGGCCAGCCGGGTCGCCAGCTCGCGCTCCCGTGCCGCGCTGCGCGCCATTAACAGGCTGGCCAGGTTGAGGCACGCCAGCAAGAGAATTCCTGCGCACATCGAGAACATGGCGAAGAGCGGTTTGCGAAACAGCAGGCGGGCATAAGCGAACCCACGCGAGCCCGGCTCGGCAACAAAATGAAAATGGCCTTTCTCTTCCTCCACAATAAAGTCGGCCTCATCGGAAGCCTGGTGAAGAATCGGGCCGGAGATGGCGGCCAGCGATGCGTTTGCCTGCGCCAGCGTGATGCCCGGGTGCAGCCGCGCACCCACGGTCAGCCACCAGGAGTGAATTCCATTGTCGATATGGTTCCGCGGCGCGTCGATGATGGGATCGGCGGAAAGCGGGGCAAAGATCTGCGGATTCCGGGTGGGGTCTGCTCCTCTAAACCGTTTAGGCATCACGCCTACCACCGTGAACGGTACATTGGCGATGATCAGCTTGCGCCCAACCACATCGGGAGCGCGATCGAACCACGACTCCCAGAATGGCTCAGCGATCACCACCGCGAGCCCCTCCGGGCTTCCTCCCCTGCGATCATCTTCCGGGGTGAGATAGCGTCCAAGCAGGGGCGCCGTCTGCATCGCGGGGAAAAATTGCCCGCTCACCAGCATCCCCGGTATATTTTCGTTGGACGATCCGCGCCGCACCTGCAGCAGGTCCGGGTTATAGGCAAAGATGTCCGCGAAGACATCGTGGCTGCGCTCCAGGCTGCGGAGGAATGGGGTGCAGAACGCATAGTTAGGCTCGGGTCCTCCCTCCTCCATGCGCAGCACAACCAACTGCTCAGCGTGCGGCACCGGCAGAGGCCGCAGCAATAAACCATTGATCAAAGAGAAGACCGCGGTGTTCGCGCCCACGCCCAGTGCCAGGGTGAAAAGCGCAACCGTCGTGAAGCCCGGGGATTTTCGCAGCAGCCGCGCGGCGAAGCTGAGGTCGCGCCGAAGATTCTCAAGGGTACGAAATTGCCACAGCTCTGTCAGCCGCTCACGCCAACGCGACTCATTGCCGAACCTCCGCCTGGTGGCCAACTCCAACTCGGCCGGCGGAACCCCCTGTCGCGAAAGCCTTTCCCGCAAGAGCGCCTGGTGAAACTCCAGTTCTTCGACGATCTCCCGTTCTACCTTAGGCCGTTGAAACAGCGACTTGATTCTGAGAAAGAATGGATGAAGCACCATCACGGTTTCCTCACGAAGCCTGCATCACAAAAGCCACGGCTGCGGAAAGTCTTGCCCAACGCTGTGATTCAGCGTTCAGGCGCTTTCTGCCTTCGGCGGTTAGTTGGTAAAATTTCGCCCGGCGGTTGTTTTCAGATGCACCCCATTCCGCGCTTAGCAGGCCGCGCAACTGCAGCCGGTGGAGTGCGGGATAAAGCGCCCCTTCTTCCACCTTCAACACCTGCTGCGAAGTTTGCTCCACCCATTCGGCCACCGCATAGCCGTGCAACGGGCCTCGTGCCAGCGCCTTGAGAATCAGCATCTCCAAGGTGCCTTGTATGAGGTCGCCACTCTCTTCCCTAATCATCTTATGGGAAGAGTACGCAGAAGCAGGCCGGATTGTCAACCGAGTCGTGATTGGCTATAGAACTTTGACCACGACGACGGTCAGATCATCCGCTTGTGGCTTTTCTGCGGCAAACGTGGACACGGCCTCGGTGATCTGGGCGACCAGGGCGGCAGCCGGCTCTAATTCGTTGCGCCGTACCACTTCCTCTAATCGGTTGATCGAGAACTCGTCACCGGCTTCATTTTCCTGCTCGGTCACGCCATCGGTGAAAAGGGTAAGGATGTCGCCGGGATTGAGCGCAATCACTGTGTTGGAGAACTGCGCTTCCTTCAGGATACCCATGATAGGGCCACCCGCCTCCAATTGCAGGGATTGGCCGTCTTTCGAGCGGATGAGGAGCGGCGGGTTATGGCCTCCGTTAGCATACTGCAGCGTCTTGCCGGCCTGGTTAAAGCGGGCATAGAACATGGTCACAAAGGTCGCTGTATTTGTAATCTGCCGCAAAACCTGGTCGAGATCTTTGAGGATCTCGGCCGGTCCGCTCAATTCACGGGCGCGAAGGCGCAAGGCGACCGCGAGCGAAGGCATGAGAAGAGAGGCCGCCGCGCCATGGCCGGAGACATCGGCTATCACCACATCCACCACATCGTCGGAGATCTGGAAAAAATCGTAGTAGTCCCCGCCCAGCAGCTGCGCGGTCTGCATCGCCGCCGCGAGCTCAAGGGAGGCGCAGACAGGAGGCTTGGGCAAGACCTGCCGCTGTACCTGGGCGGCCAGGGTCAGATCGTGTTCATACTCATCGCGCTGCCGGCGGACTTCCGCTACCAAACGGTTGCGTTGCTTAGCGATCAGCGTCACCAGAAATCCCACTACCAGAAAACCAATCAGCGTGATCGCATTACGGAAAATCCTCACCTGCAGGGTTTCCGGCGCGGTTCCGAAGAAGAGATCCTGCAGAACCGTACAGGCCACAGCCAAGGCGATGGTAATGGGTGGCGGATTGACCAATGCACTGAGGGCTATGGGCAGTACATAGAGATAGCCAAGGGAAACATTGGGTGAGACGATCCAATCGGTATAAGCGACCGCGGCAATGGCCAGAAAGACGACAAAGTTCAACAATCCAGTGATCCGGTTTTCTTCTACCCGGACACGTTGCTCTTCCTGGTCGCGTTTCTTGCTGCGCTTCATCCTGCGATTTCTCCAAAGGGATTAGGGCTTGCCCTGAGCATGGGGGGTTAACTTGCGGACGAGAAATTCCTGGAAGAGATTGCCGACGGCCGAGCCGCCCAGGCCAATCAAAGTATTTTCGAAGGTCAACCCGGCTCCGTTACGGCTTCCCGCCGGATAGTATAAGTTCGAAATGCCGCCGGCGGCGAGGGCGCCCAGGATGCCCGAGTAGTCCGCCTGCCAGTGGCCATTGTCTCCTTTGCAGATGACCGCGTTTGCCAGCGCATAAAGAATGCGCGATCGCGTGCTCCCGGTTCCTTTGTAGAAATAGCGTGGATCCTGCCGGAGCAGCGACGGCAAGATGGCGCCCCCGATCATGGTGCCGATCAATGCATCGCCATAGGCGGCGCCGTAACGCTTTGCATATCCATGTGCGCCTTGCCCGTATCCGCTGAACTCGTTCTGTGCCTGCTGCACACCGGCAAATGCCCCGCTCGCTGCGAAGGTCACCGGGTCGACACTGGTTTTCCAGGCTAACTCGAACTTCTGTTTGGGGCGAAGGGGCAAAGCGTCCTGCTGGTAACTGACATAGAAATTAGGAATCACGCCCAGGACGCGTTGTGTTTCTTCGACCTTGACCTGCTCCTCCGCCAGCTCGTAGTTGGTGACGCTGACCCGCACCTCGGTGGTCGTGGCAGCAATGGTCAACGAGATCGGCTCCATCGCCAGCACTTCTCCGGGCTGAAGAACTCCCTGGCGTTGCTGAGTTGCGAAGCCCGCACCGGTGATGGTGAGTTCAAAAGGACCAGCTGCCACCGGCGTAAAGACAAAGTGCCCGGTCCCGTCGGACTCCTGGGTCTGCTCGCCGGATTGCCCTGGGTGGGTAAGCGTCACCCGGGCGGCGAGAAGAAAGTTTCCATCCTGGTCCACGACCGTGCCGCTGATACCGCCCACGGCGGGGATCTGGCCGGAAACGTCCTGGCCACTCGGGATTGCCGTCGCTGGGGTTGGAGCCTGGGCCAGAGAAGGCAACAGACAAGATTGGAAGCAAAACAAGATACAGAGTGCGGCAGAGCGAAGATATTTAAGCTCTGTTCGCGCCCGTAGCTTATGCCTGATCGTGAGCGCGCAGCGTCTTGTCATCTCGTAGCAAGATGCGGTCAGACGCAAGGCGGGCCTGTGGATCATCTATGGCAAGCATAGAATGGGCGGATCATTCCCAAAAGCGTTGTTTCAGATAAGTTCGCACTTACGGTGCGCTGTTCC
The DNA here is from genome assembly GCA_963750415.1 of uncultured Acidobacteriaceae bacterium. Lineage (GTDB taxonomy): Bacteria > Acidobacteriota > Terriglobia > Terriglobales > Acidobacteriaceae > PALSA-350. The sequence goes on along the minus strand of CAVVQX010000007.1, from coordinate 59,802 downwards.
AGGGTTGAGCCCGAAGCAGCCCGTTAACGGTGATGCTTGCCAAAAGAGTGACCGCCGCCGCCGGAATGCCCGCCACCGAAGTGCCCGCCGCCGAAGCTTTTGCCACCGCCAAAGCTCTTCGGGGAATGCCCACCAAAGAGATGGAAGCCCCCACCGGACTTCGGCGGCTTATAACCGGAAAAGGCGTTGCCTCCAAAGGGCGCGCCCCTAAACGAACCGCCCCCAAACGGAGCAGAGGACCGCTGCGCAAATTCACGATTCTGAAAGCTCGCTGGCGGCGGTGGACGATAGGCCCCCGGCCCGTTGCCGTAGAATCCGCCGCGATTGTTATAAGCGCCACCTGCAGAAAAGCTGGAGCCATACCCAGGGCGCGCATAGGGTCGCGCCGTATTGATTGCCGGCTGCATGCGGTTGTAAGCCTGCTGTACCGGCCGGGCGTAGCCGACTCCTGGTCCTTGGTATCCGCGGTTGAAGCCCTCGATGGGCCGGCTGCCCGCGAACGTTTGCGGCGCATGGCCGAACCCCTGTCCATAACTAGTGTTGTATCCGCCGCGAGGCTGCCCATAGTTACTGGGTCCCCGGCTATAGCCGTTGGATCGCCCATACATGGTTCCGGACTGCGAAAACGCGCGCCGGCCTCCGTGCGGAAAGCCCCAATCCGCCACCGTTGTACTGTGCGAAAAATAATTCGAATGGTTGAAGAGCACCGCTTGGGCCAACCAATTTAAGCCCCACCCCAGCCAGCCAAACGGTGTGTTGTTGAAGGCCGCCATCGCAATTCCCAACCCGAACGAGACCGGGTCGGAACCGAAAAATGACCCCAGCGCACCCAGCAGAGAGAAGCCGGGGTAAGGGGAAACAGGTTGCCCATAGACGGACCAGGGGTTATAGGCGGGCACGTACACCACCTGAGGATTCGCGGGCGCCAACTCAATATTGCCCTGGTCATAACTCACCGTCTGCTGGGGTGTGTCCTGTAGATTCCCCGCGGACTGCGCGCGCTGGCGCATCACCTGGATTGCCTGCATTACGTCTTGCGGCTGGTTGTAGTAGGCATTGCCGAGATCAGTGGTCCAGCGCGTATTCCGGTCCATCTCCGCCAGAACCTGGGGAACTGCGGTTAACGCCTTCACGCTGGGGTCCCAGTTCTGAGCTGCGGCTCCCGCTGCGATCTGCTCCGGAGGTGGATAACCCTGCGCTTGCCGCCATCGATCCGCATCGGCCACCTGTGCCGGGTAGGTCGACGCAGTCAGGACCTGGGCCACCAACGCGTCTGGGTACAGTGCGATCGGCGCTACCAGTTGTTCCAGTTGGCCGGCACCGAGGGGCTGCACCGGGTTTTGTGCATAGTCCGGTGCATAGCCTTGTTGCGCGTATGGCTGGCCGTTCGATGGATAAGCTGGTTGCGAATACTGCTGTGGGTAGGCCTGCTGCGGATACGCTTGCTGTGGATACTGTTGCGGGTAGGCCTGCTGTGGGTATTGCTGTGGATACGCTTGCTGCGGGTATGGTGATTGAGGGTAAGCGGGTTGCCCATACGGCTGTGGCTGCCCGTAGCCCGGTTGCGGATAAGGCGCGTACTGGCCGTACGCGCCGTACTGCTGGGCAAAAAGTTCTGTCTGCCCCAGCGGTAACAGCATCACGGCTAACCCGAGTGCCATGAAACGTCTAAGTGTCTGCGTTCCTTTTAAGTCATGCGTGGCTGAAGAGGAGCGCGATTCGTGCAGGGGGAGTCCACGTTTCATTTTGTCCCTACTTCCGCCGCCAGGACACGGCCATTGGTGTTGACCCAAACGCCCAGCGTTAGTTCCGGCAGTGCACAGCAATGATTTTACAGGTGCAGGAGAGGCCGCGGTGGGAAAGAAAAATCCTCCATAATATAGACACGCAGACGAAAGGATACTCGGTCCAGAATGACAAACCTCACGCAGCTTCGTCCGGACGACATCACAGCCAGCCAACGGCTTCAAGAGAACTATGATGCCTTCAAGGCGCGGGGCCTCAAGCTTGACCTCACCCGGGGAAAGCCATCTGCGGCCCAGCTGGACCTGAGCGCTGGGTTGCTATCGCTTCCAGGTGTGCACGATTATGTCGCCGAAGGCGCGGTGGACACCCGCAATTATGGCGGACTGCAGGGGCTGGTGGAAGTACGCAGACTCTTCTCCTCGATGATGGGAGCAGCGCCGGACCAGATCGTTGCTGCCAATAACTCCAGCCTTGCGTTGATGCATGACACCATTGTTTATGCCCTGCTCAAAGGGACCTGCGACAGCGTCACACCCTGGTCAAAGCAGGGCGAAATTTCCTTCCTGTGCCCAGTTCCCGGCTATGACCGGCACTTCAGAATTTGCGAGGACTACGGCATCCGCATGATCCCGGTGGGGTTGCGGGAAGATGGTCCGGACATGGATGAGGTAGAGCGCCTGGTAGCCCAGGACGCCTCCATCAAGGGTATTTGGTGCGTGCCCAAATACAGCAACCCGACGGGGACGGTTTATTCCGACGCGACCGCGGAACGGCTGGCGGCGATGAAGACCGCGGCGCCGGATTTCCGGCTGTTCTGGGACAACGCCTACGCAGTCCATCACCTTACCCGCGAGAACATAGAGATTGCCAACATCCTGGAACTATGTGCCCGCCATGCAAATCCGAACCGGGCATTTGTTTTTGCGTCGACCTCCAAGATCACCCTACCGGGAGCGGGATTGGCACTGTTTGCCGGCTCACCGGACAACGTGAAGTGGCTCCTGGCCAGAATGCAACCGCGGACGATTGGTCCGGACAAGATCAACCATCTGCGTCATGTTCGTTTTCTGAAGGACAACGCGGCAATTCTGCGGTTGATGGACAGACACCAGGCGGTCATTGCGCCTAAGTTCCAGAAGGTGCTCGACATCTTCACGGAGAAGCTGGCTGAGGTTCCTGAAGTTAGCTGGACCCACCCCAAGGGCGGTTACTTCATCAGCCTGGAAGTGGGCCCGCGATGCGCCAAGCGGGTGGTCGCGCTGGCCAAAGATGCAGGAGTGGTGCTTACCCCTGCGGGAGCGACCCATCCGTACGGGAAAGATCCGGAGGACCGCACTATACGCATCGCGCCTACGTTTCCTGAGTTAACCGAGGTTGCTCAGGCCGCGGAGGGTGTGGCGATTTGTGTTCTGCTGGCCGCGGCTGAAAAGGCCCGCATGGAGTCTGCAAATAAGCCTCGTTGAAAGCTGCGGAAAAAGGCGCTCGATGAAGGGCACGGCTTTGGGCCGCAGCCTCAGAATTGAGCTGCTATGAGCCATCGGGAAAAACGTACCTAAGGGGCTGAAGAGGGTGTTGGAGAAATCGGGATTTACGAATTTAGTCCCGAAGGGACGGCTGAACTTCAGACTTGTCCAACTTAGATTTTTCAGTTGGTCGATTTGGACAGCACCTGAAACCTTCACTGACCCTAAAATGCTGGGGAAGAGACTGTCAAACGAAGGGCACGGCTTCAGAGGCTGCGGAAAAACTCATGTTTTGTATCAGGGCACGACTTTAGTCGTGCCGTAAGTGATTGAAAATACGCTGGGCTTTAGCCCCTGAGGTACGGCTTTCCTACCCAACGGCGAGTTTTTCCGCAGCCTCTTCAGCCGTGCCGTGAATGGGTGCGCGCTTGACGGCTTTAGCCACTGAGGTACGCTTTTCGAGACACACATAGGGCGAACTCATGTCTTTTCGCGGCTTCGCCACAGACGATGGGAAAGACGTACCTCAGGGGCTAAAGCCCTCATCCGCGCGAGTCATGTGGCACGGCTGAAGCCGTGCCCTTCGTGCAGACACTTTTCCTCAGGGCACTGGGTACCGCATCGTTTCTGATCGAGACAGAGTTTTGACCGATCTTCAGGTGCCTAGTTCGAGGTCGTCGAAGCGGCGCCATTTGTAGAACGCCACCGAGGCCACCCAGCTGAAAACAAACAGCCCCACGATGAAATAGCCGAGCGTGCCGAAGTTTTCATTGAGCCTGGTGACTGCATCCCAAAAGGTGCCCTTCAGGTGGAACCGGTCGACCAGCAGGCCCAGGGCTTCAATTCCGCCAACCGCGAGCGCAACCACCACCGAAACGCTGGTGATGGTCATGTTGTAGTAAAGCTTGCGAATCGGCTTGACGAAGGCCCATCCGTAGGCGCCCAGCATGAGGATGTTATCGGTGGTGTCAATCAATGACATGCCCGCGGCAAAGAGCGCAGGAAATATCAGGATCGACCAGAACGGGAGTCCCTTGGATGCTTCGGCGGCGGAGATTCCCAGGACGCCAATCTCGGTCGCAGTATCGAACCCCAGGCCAAACAGGATCCCCAGGGGATACATATGCCAACTGCGGGTGATCATCCGGAACACCGGGCGAAAGAGGCGCGCCAACAAGCCTCGGCTCCCAAGCAGCAGATCGAAGTCCTCTTCTACATAAGGTTCGCCCGCGCGCACCCTGATGAAGGTTCGGCGGATGGAACGCAAAACCATCAGGTTCACCGCCGCAATCCCAAACAGAAAAAGAGTGGAAAACAGAGTGCCGACGGCTCCTCCAATTTCCCTCACCCCATCCATTCGGTGCTGCAGCGCCAGGGTAGTCCAGGCGATGGCGGCGGATCCCAGGAGCACGATGGTCGAGTGGCCCAGGGAAAACATGAAGCCGACAGCGACCGGCCGTTTGCCCTCCTGCATGAGCTTGCGGGTCACATTGTCGATGGCGGCAATATGGTCGGCATCCACTGCATGCCGAAGGCCAAAGCTGTAGGCCAGAAAAGCCGTCCCCAACAGCACCGGGAAATGACGCAAGGCCACGATTGCCCAGAGCCAGGCCGCTGCATTGAACACCACCAGGACGCTGTAAATTCCGAGTACTTTCGATCTTGTGTTGCCGGCCGCGTCGTTGAATAGCGTCCGCAGAACAGGTCGCATGGCGTTATACCTTATTTGCTCCTTGAAATTGGACCGTATAACATCCATTCGGCCGGGATCCTCGTACTTTCAGTAGCACGATTTTCAAAGAAATCATAACACCGCGACCCCTTCTCCTGAGCGGAAAGGCTCCCCACTCTGATGACGAATCGCTCTAAGTGGTTGTGGCTCCTGATGCTTCTCTTCAGCCTGCCGCGCGTCTTCGCAGCGGGACTTTCGTTTTCCGGTCGCGTGGTCGATGCACAAGGAAAAGCCGTAGCGGGCGCAACGGTTCACATTGCCCAGGGAAAGAACGATCGCCAGACACTCACCGACATCCAGGGACTTTTTGCCATCAAGCTCGACGCTGCGGGCAGCTATGACCTCACTGTCGTCGCGCCAACGTTTCAGCCGCTTTCGAAGTCACTTAACCTCGTCGCTCCGGAGAGCAGCCTCGATCTCCAACTCACACCCCTCATCACCCGCAGCGATACGGTCACCGTCACCGCAGACGTGAATGCATTCAATGTCCTGTCACCAGACCCGGCGGAGAAGGTGTTCGTGCGCCAGGATCTTCTCGACGCCAACCCTGGCCGCCCAGGCGCGCCGGTTTCCATTCCTGGTTATCCCATAGAAACCGCTTCCAGCGGGATAAAGGCGCCACAATACTTTGCTCCAGGGGTAGCCGGAGATCATGGTGAACCCATCGCCCAATATATCGCTGTGGGCACCTACCTGGTCCCGAACAACCTGTCGGCCAACGCGCATGGCAACGGCTATGCCGACCCCAATGTTTTTATCCCTGAGATTCTGGAGAATGTGCAGGTGGATGGGGGCGCCTACAACGTTCGCCAGGGAAATCACTCGGTCAATCTGGCGGCGATCTACGGACTTCGTTCACGCCTCGATCCATTTGTCACCGTAACAGGAGACTATAGGGATATAGACGTCGTCAGCGGGTTCAGCCCGGCGCCTGACTCGTTCTTGGCCATCGAAGCTTCCTATGGGAATGGATTTCTCAAGCGACTGGAACACCGGCAGCAATACAAATTCAACGGCCAACGGATTTTCCGCCTGGGCAATCATCAACTTACTTTGCTGGGAATTGGATACTACGGCTTCTCTTATGTGCCCGGCCTGGTACCCCTTTTTGCACCAGGCACAGACGACACCATCGATCCCAGGCAGAAAGACCAGACGCACACCGCGCTGGCCGCGGTGAATGACGTTTGGCGGGTCACGGGGAGCCAGCAGCTTCAGCTCTCGGGTTTTTTCCGTACCTATAATCTTGCGTTGTATTCTAATTTCGGCCAGGGACTCATTCGGCAAAGCGAGTTTCGCACGGTTACGGGACAGAGCGCAGGCTACGTAAACAAGGTTGCGGAGGCACTCACACTCCTAGCGGGTCTGGACTACGAACGCGACGCTCCGCGGCGGGATAATCTCGACCATTACAATTTCTACACGCCGGGCAATTTCAACTACGGCCCTTTCACCAAGGTGGACTCGAACAACGTAACCATCAGCTCGGCGACACCCTACGCGGCCGGCTCCGGAGGGTTGACGCACTTCTTCCGCTATTACGCCGGCTGGCGCCGCGATCAAATCGATGTCAACAATCGAGATCTGATCGACAGCGGGAACTCCTTTCAGAAATGGGTCGGCGTAAATTCACCGAAGGCGACTGTTTCTTTCATCCCCAGGGACTCCTGGCTTCTTCCTCTGGTCTCCGCCAGCTTTGGCCAGGCGTTCTTTACTGAGGATCCGCGCATTGGCATCGGAACGGTTGCGGGCACTCCGATCGCCACGGCGCACTCTTATCAACTGGTCGCCAGCAAAACGATCGCGCAAACGGATCTGAAAGTCACGCTTGGGCACGTCACCACCAGCCAGGAGCTGGGCAAGATCGACCCCGACACCGGGTTGCAGGAAGACCAGGGTCCGGGACGCCTTCGGTTTCTAACCGCCGCAGTGCGGCGCACCTTCAGCCAGGGGTCCATTCTGGCTACCTTCTCCAAGGCTGACGCGCGTGACATCGATACCGGCCAGCCGACACCGGAAGCGCCGAGAACCATCTTCGATCTGTTGGGCATTGCACAGAGGTTGCCGTTACGGCTGGAAGCGCGCGGCGAATTCGAATATGTGGGAAGAAAACCGCTGGGGACGGGTTGCGCGCCCGACCTGAACGCCCAGTGCGTGGGTACCTCCGTCAAGGAGTTTCGCGCCGCAGTGGTGCGTCCCTTTTTAAACAGGCGTCTGGATGTCGGGGTGAATATGCTGATTGCAGGCGGCTACACCGGCCAGACGATCGAGAATTTTTACCCATCGGCGATACAGCAGGTGGCCGGCGTTCGGATTCCGTCGTACGCCAGCGTCAATGTCACCTATAAGTTCGGCCGCTAACGGTTTCACAATTGGTAACAGAGGAAAACCTTCTCCCGGGCATCACCAGGCCTCGATCATTTGTCAGTGCTTTGCGTGCTTAAGATCCTTGCCGGAATTGGTCAACACCAATTTTCCCAGCTCCACCCCACGCAAGGCCAGCATACGATCCGCGATCCCCTGCAGTTCCCTGCTTTTGCCTTTCATAATCACCACTTCCAGGCAATAGTGATGATCGAGATGAACGTGGGTGGCGGCAAGAACCATCGTGCCGGCTGAATGCTGCGCCGCGGTCAGCTTCTCGGAGAGATTCGGAACGTGGTGGTCGTACACCAGCGTTAAAGTGCCGACGACGGGTTTATTGGAGTCGACCGATTCCGACAGTAGCGCCTCACGGATGAGATCGCGGAATGCCTCGGAGCGGTTTTTGTAACCACGCTTGGTAATCAAGCGATCGAATTCATTCAAGAGATCTTCTTCGAGCGAAACGCCGGTCCTGGCCAAGTCTGTCATTGTGCTGCTCCGTCCCTGATTGTAGTGGTCCACAGAAGTGTGGGACGCCAGGTTGTCTGCAACAATGCCGGGTGCCGGGTGCATTTGTTGCAGGATTTGTGGTCCTCCCACTGCTTACAAAGACGGAGGGTGGGGGATATTAGACTTTCGATTTTGCGAGATCGTCGTCTTTGGTTTCGCGGATCGATAACAACCCCAACAACGTCAGAAGCGCGGCCGAAGAAAGGTAGTAGCCCACGTACCGCAGTCCATAGGTTTTCGCCAGCCAGGTGGCAATATACGGCGCCAGAGAAGCTCCGAGGATCCCGGCGATGCTGAAAGCCAGCGAGCTACCCGTGTAACGCACCCGAGTGGGGAAGAGTTCGGAAATCACTGTGCCCAGGGGTCCATACGTGAGGCCCATCAACGAGAGGCCCACTACCATCATCAGCACCGCCCCAGCGGTTCCAGCGGTGAACATAGGGGCCAGCACCAGGCCGAAGATAGCGATCGCTACCGTCACCCCGAGCATTACCCGGCGCCGCCCCCGCTCCGCCAGCAGCGCCGCGACGGGAATGAACAGTGCAAAAAAGCAGATGCCGAACAACTGAATGAGTAGAAATCTCGCTCGGCTGTAACCAAGCGCGTTGGTGCCCCAGGAGAGCGCGAATACCGTCATCAGGTAGAAGAGAACAAAGGTTGCCAGGCTCACCAGGATGCCGGCCACGAGAGCCTTGGTGTAGTCCCGAAAAACAGTCAGCATCGGCAGCTTGACCGGCTCGCCTCGACTTAAAGCTTCGCGGAAGACCGGCGTCTCGGTAATCGTGAGCCGCACATAAAGACCAAGAAAAACCAATACAGCACTTGCCAGGAATGGCAGACGCCAACCAAAAGAGAAAAACTGCTTGTCAGTAAGCCATTTGGAGAGCAGCAAAAAGGTGCTACCGGAGAGCAGGAAGCCGGCCGGAGCGCCGAGCTGCGGAAACATGCCGTACCAGGCACGCTTGTTGGGAGGTGCGTTTTCGATCGCCAGAAGAACGGCTCCACCCCACTCGCCTCCCAGGCCAAGACCCTGGCCAAAGCGGCACAGCGCCAGTAGCAGCGGTGCGGCAAAGCCAATGGTTCGGTAAGTCGGCAGTGCTCCAATGGCAACGGTGGATATGCCCATCGTCGACAGGGCTATGACCAGCGTGGTCTTGCGGCCAACACGATCGCCAAAGTGGCCGAACAGCGCGGAGCCAACCGGCCGCGCCAGGAACGCTATGCCAAAGGTAGCTAGCGACTCAAGAACGGCTGCGGCCGGGTCAGAGCCGGGGAAAAACAGCCGGGGAAAAACCAGCACTGCCGCGGTGGCGTAAATATAGAAATCGAAGAACTCAATGGTGGTGCCGATCAGGCTGGCAAACAGCACCTGGCGCGGGCTATTCACGGGCATGCCTGTCCTGGGGTGGGTGGTGCTCATCCAGTCTCCGGTTTCCAGCTTAATTTCGAGTGTTTCTATGCTAACCCGTCCGCAGCGTCCCATAAGCGCTAACTTGTTTGGGATGTTTTTCTTCAAAGCTCCCCAGAAAATCGTCATCCTGAGGGGCTGACTTGCCTGCGGCAAGTCAAGGATGGAATGAACATGGGAAAGCGGTGTTTGCAATCCAGGCCCAGAGGGCCGGCACCAAAAATAGCCCAGCCCGGAAGGGCTGGGTCCACACAGCCAGGCGGTCGAGCGCCGGAGGTGCGGCACCACACTCTTCGTTTGTTCATTAAGAGAGTTTGTGATCTTTTAACTTCCGTTGTAGTCTGCGGCCGGAAACCTCCCAAGAGCACCTGCCAATAGGCATCGCCGGGGTCCTTCGACTCCGCGCCATAAACCCTCTGTGATGCGATAGATCTGCGAGGCGCTTCGCTCAGGATGACGCCTTTCTGGAGGGGATTAAACAACATCTGGTCGGGTGCAAAAAACACGAAAGGCCCCCACCGCCCATGGCTCTAAGCACTTCGCCGTGGTGTGCAAATTTCATTTGATCTCTCTCCGTTTTTCGAACTGGTCAGCGGCCACTCATGGTACTCCGGCATCTGAGGGAAACGCCGCCGGATCGGTGGTCCCACCGGTCGCATCAACTAGAATAGGATCATTCCCATGAGCCAGACTCAAGCCATCTCTGCTGCAGCCGCCGGAACCGTCACCCTGGGTGGCGACCTCACCGTCAACCGCCTGGGCTATGGAGCCATGCGCATTACCGGCAAAGGAATCTGGGGTCCTCCCGACGACAAGGCCGCCGCACTCGCCACACTGCGGCGCGCCGTTGAACTGGGCGTCAACTTCATCGATACGGCCGATTCCTACGGCCCGAACGTCTCCGAAGAACTGATCGCCGAGGCACTCTACCCCTATGCAACAGGAGTGGTGGTCGCGACCAAGGGCGGGTGGGAACGCTGCGGACCTGCGCAGTGGCTCCACAATGCCAGCCCCAAACACCTTACCCAAGCCGTGGAAGGCAGTCTTAAGCGCCTGCGCCTGGATCGTATCGAGGTGTACCAACTGCATGTTCCCGATCCGGCTGTCTCCTACGATGCTTCGATGGAAACGCTGGCCAGGCTGCGCGAGCAAGGCAAGATTCGCCACGTTGGCCTCTCCAACGTAACCCAGGAACACGTGGAGCGCGGGCGCAAAATTGTCCCCATTGTCTCGGTACAAAATCGCTATAGTTTTGCCGACCGCGAGTGGGACTACCTGGTCAATTATTGCGAGCAGCATGGGATCGCGTTTCTGCCCTGGGCTCCCCTGGGACAGAACAGGAAGGCGCTCGAAATCCTGGAAAAGATCGCCAGGGAGCTGGGCACGACCACACTGCAGACCGGGCTGGCCTGGTTGCTCAAGCGGTCGAAAGTTATCCTACCCATTCCGGGGACTTCTTCGCCTGCCCATGTGGAGGAGAACATCGCCGCGGCCGCGTTGGAGCTTCCCGAGGCTGCATTCAAAGAGCTCTCAAGCGTCACTCCACCGCCGGTTAGCTACCGCGGCTGATCAGGACCAGATATGAAGACTTATCGCATCGCGACCGTGCCCGGGGATGGAATTGGTAAGGAAGTCGTGCCCGCCGGGCGGGAGGTCCTGGAAGCGCTTGGCGGCGGCGCCTTTGCTTTCCAATTTGAGAATTTCGACTGGGGTGGGGACTACTACCGCCGCCACGGCGTCATGATGCCGGAGAACGGACTCGATAGCCTGCGGGGCAAAGACGCCATCCTGTTTGGATCCGCCGGCGACCCGCATATTCCCGACCACATCACACTTTGGGGTTTGCGGCTCAAGATTTGCCAGGGCCTCGATCAGTACGCGAATGTGCGCCCCACGCGCATTCTCCCGGGGATCGACGGACCGCTGAAGCGCTGCAAGCCGGAAGACCTGAATTGGGTTATCGTGCGCGAGAACACCGAGGGCGAATATTCCGGTGTAGGCGGCCGGGCTCATCAGGGCCACCCCATTGAGGTCGCGACGGATTTATCTTTGATGACGCGAACGGGGGTCGAGCGTATCCACCGCTTTGCCTTCCGGTTGGCTCAATCCCGTCCGCGCAAGCTGCTGACAGTGATTACCAAGAGCAATGCGCAGCGTCACGCGATGGTGATGTGGGACGAGATTGCGACCCAAATCGCCGCGGAATTCCCTGATGTCACCTGGGATCGGGAGTTGGTCGATGCGGCCACCGCGCGCATGGTCAATCGCCCTGCGTCTCTGGATACAATTGTTGCCACCAATTTGCACGCCGACATATTGAGCGATCTCGCGGCCGCTTTGGCCGGCAGCCTGGGCATTGCACCCACCGCCAATATCAACCCCGAACGGATCTATCCATCGATGTTTGAACCGATCCATGGTTCGGCCTTCGACATCATGGGCAAAGGCTGGGCAAACCCGGTGGGCACTTTCTGGTCGGCCGTGATGATGCTGGAACATCTGGGTGAAATGGATGCCGCGGCCCGGGTCATGAAAGCCATCGAACACGTCACCGCGAACCCCTCCCTGCACACCCGCGATCTTGGCGGCACCGCTTCCACGGCCCAGGTAACCGAAGCAGTCTGTGCCCAGATTGCCGCCACTGCCAACAGCGATCTGACAACGGCCTGATCCATGGGTTTGACCGTCACATCTTGACAATCAAGATGAACGGATACTATCGTTGCGTTCATGGATCAAGAGAATACCGGCGTTATCCAAAATACCGACGTCATCCAGGGAACGCTCGACATGCTCATTCTGAAGACGCTGAGCCTCGAGCCGATGCACGGTTTCGGCATCGCCCGCCGGGTGGAACAGATCTCGCGGGGCGTATTCAAAGTGAACCCGGGATCCCTTCTTACCGCGTTAGAGCGGCTCAAGCGGGCCGGATGGCTGGATGCGGAATGGCGGCAGACGGAGAACTCCCGCCGGGCGAAGTTTTATACCCTCACGCGCGCGGGGAAAAAACAGCTCGAGATCGAGACCGCGGACTGGACGCGTCGCGCCTCCGCAATTGCCCGGCTGCTGAAAGCCGAGGGCTAGCCACATGTCACTGTGGCGCCACGTCACGCGCGGTCTCGACGTACTCTTCCATCGACAAGCCGCCGATCAGGATGCTGCCGAAGAGGTGGAGCACTACCTGGACCAGGCAACTGCCTCGTTGATGGACGGCGGGCTGTCTGCTGAAGATGCACGGAGGGCTGCGCGCCTGGAGTTGGGCAGCCCGAGCGGCGCTCGCGAACAGGTGCGCTCTTACGGATGGGAGCATGCAATCCAGACGCTGCTCAGCGACCTGCACTATGCGGCCCGGCAACTGCTCCACAATCCCGGCTTTGCGCTGGTGACCACACTCACCCTGGCGCTGGGAATCGGCGCCAGCACGGCGATCTTCAGCGCCGTGAACCCGATCTTGTTCGAGCCACTCCCGTATCCACATGCCGGTCAGGTGATGATGCTCTGGGAGATGCGCAGTGATGGCTCTCCCCAACCAGTGACCTTCGGTACTTTTCACGGGCTGCAGGAGCGAACTCGCTCCTTCGACGCGATGGCAGTCATGAAGCCGTGGCAACCGGCGATGGTCGGCTCCGGCCAGCCGGAACGATTCGAAGGTCAGCGTGTCAGCGCGGACTACTTCCGTGCGTTGGGTATATCGCCCGCGCTGGGACGAAACTTCCAGGCGTCCGACGACCAGTTCAAGGGTCCAAACGTGGTTGTCCTCAGCGATCGGTTATGGCGGCTGCGCTTCGCCGCGGACCGCGCCATTATTGGCCAGCAGGTTAAGCTTGACGACAACCTTTTCACCGTGATCGGGGTGATGCCCAGCTGGTTTGAAAATGTACTGGCTCCTGGAGCGGAGCTATGGGCGCCATTGCAATACAACCCCTCGCTTCCCGCAGACGGCAGGGAATGGGGTCACCATTTACGAATGGTAGGACGGCTGCACCAGGGTGTTAGCGGGAACCAAGCCAGGAATGAACTCAATGCAATCCTTCGCCCTCTGACGCAGACGTACGCGAAGGGATATGACAGTTCTGGTGGTCCTCCTGACGGGATGATTATCGATCGGCTTCAGGATGACATCACCCGCGCAGTCAAGCCGGCCCTGCTGGCGATTCTCGGGGCGGTGGGACTGGTGCTCCTGATCGTGTGTGTGAACGTGACGAATCTTTTGCTCGCGTTGAGCGCGCGGCGGCGCAGTGAATTCGCTATGCGCGCCGCGCTTGGCGCCGGACGAATGCGCATGATTCGGCAACTGCTCACTGAAAGTCTCCTTCTTGCCACAATCGGCGGCGCTTTCGGGATGGCCATTGCGGAAGTTGGCGTACGGGCGTTGGTCGCACTCAGTCCACCCGATCTGCCCCGTCTCGGAGCGATTCACCTCGATGGCACAGTCTTCGCGTTCGGACTGGCCCTCACCACGGTGATCGGCCTGGTCGTTGGATTGCTGCCGGCCCTGCAAGCGTCGCGCAGCGACCCACAGAGCGGGCTGCAACAAAGCTCTCGGACGACGGCCGGTGGGCGCCAATCCATGCGCCGCACGCTGGCGATCTCGCAGGTCGCGCTCGCCCTGGTGTTGCTGGTGACCGCGGGATTGGTGTTGCGCAGCCTCGAAACTCTGTTTGCCATCGATCCCGGTTTCGATGCCTCTCATCTGCTGACTATGCAGGTGCAACAGACAGGTCACAAGCTCGACACCGAAAGCGCTCGTGCCCAGTTCCTTAACCAGGCCCTGGAAGCGGTGCGCCGCGTTCCCGGCGTTACTTCCGCAGCGTTCACCAGCCAATTACCGTTGAGCGGCGATTTCGACGTATATGGTGTGGAGTTTGAGTCGCGTACTGCTACCAAGGAAGGTGCCCTGCGCTATGCCGTGAGCCCGGGCTACTTCGAGACCATGCGCATTCCGTTGCGCCGCGGCCGCCTGCTCAACGAACGCGACCGCGCAGACACTCCCGGAGTGGTTCTCATCAGCGAATCTCTTGCTAAAAGTAAATTCCCCGATCAGGATCCAATCGGTCAACGGGTTCGGGTTGGTCCCAATGCCGGTCATGCTGAGCTCCCCTGGGACACGATCGTCGGCGTGGTGGGCGACGTAAAGCAGGCGTCCCTGGCCGTGAGCCAATCGGATGCGTTCTATACGCCGACGACACAGTGGCCCTGGATAGACTCCACGCAATCGCTGGTGGTGCAAACGCATGGGGATCCAGGCACCCTGGCTCCCGCTATCAAGAACGCGATCTGGTCGGTGGACAAAGACCAACCGATCGTACGTGTGGCGACCATGGGAACGCTGCTCAAGTCCTCTGAAGCCCAGCGGCGTTTTGCGTTGACGGTGTTCGAAGCGTTTGGGATCGTGGCCCTGGTGCTCGCCGCGGTCGGTATTTACGGTGTGTTATCGGGTGGTGTCACCGAACGGATGCGTGAGCTTGGAGTACGGGCCGCGCTGGGCGCGTCCCGCCGCAGCATACTGATGCTCGTGCTTCGCCAGGGCATGCTGCTCACCGGGATCGGGGTCATGATTGGGCTCTTAGGAGCCCTGGCTGCGAGCCGGGTCATCGTTTCCTTGCTCTATGGGGTGTCGCGGTTCGACCCGATCACCTATCTCCTGGTGATCGCGCTGCTCACCGGTGTGTCGGCGATCGCGTGCTGGGTACCGGCGTGGCGCGCGGCGCAGGTGGATCCATCGATCACCTTGAGGGCGGAATAGAAACCAACTCTCATTTGTCCTAACAACCAATGCCGGGTGCCCCACATCTCGCTGGTTTTTCGCGAGATGTGGGATACCACTGCGCTCGATTTGCACTTTTTCGGTATGAACAAAAGAAGGTTGAGATTCGTGGTATCCCACATCTCGCGAAAAACCAGCGAGATGTGGGGCACCCGGCATTGGTTACCGATTGAGTAAGGTTGAGATTGGTGTTGCGAAGGAAGCGGGTTAATCGCTCTTCAATCGAAGGTCGCGGTGTTCGAAGACGGCAGTCCCCGCGGCAAAGAGCAGTGCCGCTCCCAGGATGATCAGCATAAAGCCGCTGGGGTGCCCCAGCATGCGCGCGGCTGCCTCCAGGTCGCCCTGCGTCAAGGCAAACAATAGCCCCGCAGGAGCAAAGCCAGGCCACACGAACCCCGCAAGTCCCAACAATCCAAGCAGCCCCAGGGAAGCAATGGACGCCAACATCATGGGAAGCCAGGTGGCGAAAAAGAGAGCTGCCGTCGCTGTCCACATGCCCAATACAAGTTGGGCCAGAGCCAGGGCAAATAACAGAGCCAACGGCCGATCGATAGAAGAAAGAGCGCGATTCCGCTCACCACAAAACTCACCACGTAAAGTGCCAGCGGCAGCCAGGCTGCGCTGACCAGCGCGAAGAAATATTGCCGCCGGCTCACCGCCCGCGAAAGCACCGTGGCAATGCGGCGGGAGCGCTGCTCATTGCCCAGCAAGGCGCTCCCGGTGAAGGCCACCAGCCCCAATCCATAGAGGCATTCCTGGTGAAGGATGGAGAGCACGTCGTCGGTCTCCGGCTTGGCCGCAGGCACCAGCAGAATGGCCGCCATACCAATGGGCCAGAGCATCAGAAACAAATAAATCCATCGGTTCTGCAAGAGCAGGCGACGGGTGATTAGCCAGATCTTCGACATGGTCGCGGCGTTCATGAACTCTGCCTCTCACTCTTCGCCGCAGGGTCACCGCTCCACTCCAGAAACAGCTCCTCCAGCCGGCGCCGTTGCGGCGAAAGGCTCACGATCTCGCCTCCCGCACTCCATACCGCCTCGATCACGCGGCGCTGTTGCTGCAACGGCACGAATATGCGAATCGAATCATGGTTGGCCACAGCATTCGCGGCCGCGGGGTAGATGCGGCTTAAGTCGGCCACGGAAATACCCCGCAGCTCTATCTCCACCCGATCCGACTCGCTCTGAAATTCCTTCAGGGAACCACTGCGAACCAGGCGTCCCTGGTTAAGAAAGGCGATGCGGTCGCAGATATGCTCCACTTCGGTCAGTTGATGGGAGCTGAAAAAGATGCTCTTGCCCGCGTGGCGCGCACTGCGCAGCAACTCCCGCACCTGCTGCACTCCTGCCGGATCGAGAGCCGCGGCCGGCTCATCGAGAATCAACAGCTCGGGATCGTTGATCAATGCCTGGGCAAGAGCCAGCCGCTGCTGCATGCCCCGCGAATATTGACGCGCATCTTTTCGGTCGTCGGGCAAGCCCACGGCCCCGAGTAGATCGCGAATGTCCTTTGCCAGGCGTGGATCGTTCACTCCGTTCTGGGGCACTCCGTTCAGGCGTGCAGCGAACTCAACGCTGCGGTACCCGTTCTCCGCAAAAAATACCGGGACGTCCGGCACAAAGCCGAGCCGGGCCCGCGCCTCCGCATCTCCGAAGGGCTTGCCCAGCAGCGACCCGCTTCCGGACGAGGGGCGAAGAAAGCCCAGCGCGAGGTGGATAGCCGTGGTCTTCCCCGCCCCGTTCGGGCCCAGAAAACCGAGGATTTCTCCTGGCTCGAGGCTCAACGTCAACGGATGGAGCGCGGTGTATTTGCCGAACTGCTTCGAGACTGCAGAGAACGTAAGGCGAGGCGCCATGTCAGCCAGAGGGTAAACGAAGAAGAGATCAGGAACCGTCCCTGATCTCTTCTATGTAAGGGCCGAACTGTTCTATTTGACCTTGAGGAAAATGATCACGAAGGTGAACAGGGAGAGTGACTCCATAAACGCCAGGCCGAGGACGAGCAGCAGCAGGATGCCGGCGCGCGCTCCAGGATTGCGGGCCACAGCCTCGGTTGCCGAAGCCGTTGCGCGGCCCTGGCCGAGACCGCAAAGACCGGCGGCAAGGCCCATGCCCAGGCCGGCTGCGATGGAGGTGAGTCCTGCTCCCATCGATTCCCCACCCGCGGTTTGGGCGAAGGCTGGTACCGCCAGGAACAGGACGGACAGCGTCATGAATAGATATTGCAGTTTGCGCATTCTTTCTCCTTGCTTCCGTAGGAATTTGCCGCCAGTGGGTGGTTGAGGCTCACCGTGCTGGCCCCCTCACGCTTGCGGCGATCGAACCGGAGTGGAAGCCGCGCTCCGGCCTGAAAACAAACTCGCTGAAAAACAAACTCTAGGTTTCGTGGGCTACTGCCTGGGAAACATAAATCATGGTCAGCAGCATAAAAATGTAGGCCTGGATCACCGCCACCCCAAGGTGCAAAACCATGAAAACCAGCGGGATGCCGATAGGGATCAGGGAGAAGAAAACCAGTGTCACCTCTTCCCCGGCAAACATGTTGGCAAACAGACGAACGGTGAGGGAGAGGATGCGGGCTAAATGAGAGATGATCTCAATCGGCAGCATCATGGGAGCGATCCACCAGACCGGTCCGAGAAAATGTTTGAAGTAGGCGATGGGACCCTGCTCCCGCAGCCCATGGAAGTGGTAATAAAACCAGCACAGGAGTGCTACCCCGAGCGGTACCGTCGCGATCGAGGTGGGGGCGAGAAATCCCGGCACCAGGCCCAGAACGTTCGCGGTCAGGATGAACAGCAGCACAGAAGTCGTGAACATAACGTAGCGTTGGGAGCCGTGCCCGATGATGGAATCGGCCTGATCGGAAACGAAGCCGTGGATCATCTCGGCGATCTGCTGGATTGACCCGGGATTTTCGACGTTCAGCGAAAAACGTACCAACAGGAAAAATACCAGCAGCAGGCCAAGCACCAGGATCTCCATGGCAAACGTCTCAGTGATGGGAGCCTGCGGATTGTAGGGCTGGACGTGCACGGCGTGCAGAACCTGTGTCGCCAGATTCCCAAAGTACTTGTTCAACGCAGCAGTGAAGGGGTTTTCATGCATACCGGAAGATCGGGCCTCAAGCGGTCCAGCCGCGGAATAGTCGAATTGCCTCAATCATGAGGGCGACGAGCGCCAGCGCTATGCCCAGTAATAGAGCCGCTACCTTGCCGTCCAAACTCCTCAGGCTAACATAAAGCACGCCGGCGGCGGCTACCAGGCGGATAAAAAACCAGAATAAAACCGGTCCCATCGGCCGATGTTTGCTGGAGCGTGTGTCTTCCGGCTCCATACTGGCCGCATCCAGCCGCACCAGTACCGCAGCCATGAGCTGGCGCCACTCCAGGATTCCCGTGGCTGCGATGGCGCCCCCCACCAGGAACATCACCATGGACTGCCATCCCCAGGCGACCCAAATAATGGGAATCCCCACCACGATGGCGATCACCACGCTGCGCAGCGCCCGGTTCAACACCACTCGCAGGTCCTGATCGGTGAATTCCATTCATTCCTTGTTGTGCGCCATCGCCACGCGAACCGTCTGGACAAAGCCCGCAATCGCGCCGGCGATCAAGCCCACAATATTGATCCAGTGCCGATTCAACCAGTGATCCAGGGCCAAACCAATGGCCCACCCAATCACCACGCAAGCGGGTAACAAAAGACCTAGCTGAAGCAGACTTTCCACCCGCACCAGCGAGCGAACGGCTCCGTCTTTCGACGAGGACTTGGCCTGCGGTGACTGGCTATCCGGCGGATCGGAATTACCCATGGCAACCATCTCTGTGCTTGTCCTCGGCAGTTATACACCATGACAAACGAACGACGGGCACGGCTTTAACGGCTGAGAAAAAATGGGGCGAAATCGTCCTTTTCTGTAACCTCTAGCTGTCCTCTAGCTGAGTTTTGGCTTTGTATCAGGGCACGACTAGTCGGGCCTCAAAAGAAGGATAGAGAATCGGGCTTCAGCCCATGCAATGGCGATCCGGCACGAAATGCATTTCGCATCTATGGTTCAGAACCCTGTTAAAGAGCAGGGCTGGTATAAAAGCGCAGGGGCTAAAGAGTCTGCGTTAGAGCCAGGATTTTCGGGCAAAATCAATACGATTGTGTGTTGATAAGTACCCAAAATCAATACGAATATTGCGTGATTTTCGAGTTCTCACGCAGACTCTAAAGCCCTCATTTTTTTCCCGTATTGCGGCACGGCTGAAACAGGTTGCGGAAAAACTCATGTTTTGTATCAGGGCACGACTTTAGTCGTGCCGTAAGTGATTGGAAATACGTCGGGCTTTAGCCCCTGAGGTACGGCTTTCCTACCCAATGGCGAGTTTTTCCGCAGCCTCTGAAGCCGTGCCCTGATACAAAGCCTGAGCGCGGTGGCTCCAGAAAACTCGCGCATTCCGCGGATTTGGATCTCTCTACCTTCCCTGAAATGTAGAAACTTCATGCCCGGGACGCTAGTCCTGAGCTAAGTTCAGCCAGTCCCTTCGGGAGTAAATTTTGCAAACGTTATACTGACCTTTCGTTTCGAGGCGTTCCATTGTTTGAGTCAGAATTCGAGAGCAATCTCTTTGCACTGCGCCAGGACAAGCTGCGCCAGATTGCCGCGCTTGGCCAGCAAACGTACCCCAACCAGTTTGTCGCTTCGCATACCCTGTCTGAAGTGCGCCAACAATTCGGAGAGATCCCGGCGGAAGTGTTGGACGCACAGCGGACCATGGTCACGGTCGCCGGGCGCATCATGGCCATTCGCGCTCAAGGCAAGGCTGGTTTTGCCCAGCTGCAGCAGGAGGGTGAACGGTTACAAATCTACGTTCGACTGGATGCGGTGGGAGAGCAGGGCTTTCAGCTCTACAAACTGCTCGACCTGGGCGACCACATCGGTGTTATCGGGCTACGTCTTCCGGACCCGCACCGGTGAGCTCACCGTGCATGTCGAAAGAATCACTTTCCTGGCCAAGGCCATGCTGGCATTGCCGGAGAAATTTCACGGGCTGGCCGACGTAGAACTTCGCTACCGGCAGCGCTACGTCGACCTGTTCATGAACACCGATGTGCGCGCGGTGTTCGTCAAACGGGCAAAGGTGCTCAAGGCCATTCGATCTTTCTTCGATCAGCGCGGATATATCGAGGTAGAGACCCCCATGATGCAGCCGATCGCCGGGGGAGCCGCCGCCAGGCCCTTTCGCACCCACCATAATGCGCTGGATCTTTCCCTCTACCTCCGGATCGCGCCTGAGCTCTATCTCAAGCGGCTGGTGGTGGGCGGTCTGGACCGTGTCTACGAAATCAATCGCAATTTTCGCAATGAAGGTGTTTCGACCCAGCACAATCCCGAGTTCACCATGCTCGAGTTCTACCAGGCCTACGCCAACTATCACGACCTGATGCAGCTGACCCAGGAGCTCATCGAGCAGGTGGCACTCGAGGTGAACGGTTCCACGCTGACCAACTTCTGCGGCCAGGAAATCGACCTGTCCCAGTGGCGGCGCTTCTCCATGCGGGAGGCCATTCTCGAGTTTTGGCCGGAAGCCGCGGGCGCCAGGCCGGCGCTTGAAGATTTTCAAAACGATGGCGCAGTAGAACAGATGGCGCAGCGAGTCCGAGATGCCAGAATCTCTCTCGATTTCAAGCAAGGCGAACCTGCGGGAAAAACCATCGCCGGCATTTTCGAGGCAGTCGCCGAGGACCATCTGATTCAGCCAACGATCATCTACGACTTTCCCGTTGCGGTCTCCCCGCTTTCGAAGAACAAGCCGGAGGAGCCGGACTGGGTGGAGCGGTTTGAGTTCTATATCGGTGGCTTTGAACTGGGGAATGCTTTTAGTGAATTGAATGATCCGGAAGAACAGCGCAAGCGCTTCGAACAACAGTTGGCGGAGCGGGAGCGGGGCGATGCGGAAGCCCACGTGATGGACGAGGACTATGTACGCGCCCTGGCCTACGGACTACCGCCGACGGCTGGAGAAGGCATCGGCATCGACCGGCTAACCATGGTGTTGACCGGGGCTAAGTCGATCCGCGACGTAATCTTCTTCCCGCTTTTGCGTTCCCAGTCAGGCGACGGGGGCGCTAGAGAAACCAAAGCGGGCTCTCCTCACGATGAGGAGAGTGGGCAACCAGGCAGCCAGCCGACCAGGAGCTGACCGGCTCTATTTTCTGGCTGTCTGCTTGCCGACCCGCTTCAGTACCTGGCTCAGGCTGGTTTTCTCAAACTCATCCAGCAGCGCTATCATGGAGCCGGAGAAGATTTTTTCGAGCGCGGCGTTTACTCGCAACGCCGCAGCAGCGCGGACATTGGGAGTATGGAACAGCGAGCCAGTCTCCACCGCCTTGTAAACGTCTGCCAGCGAGATCGCCTTGGGAGATTTCAAGAGTCTTGAACCACCCGTGGGCCCCTTCTGACTTTCGATCAGCTTGGCTTGCTGAAGAGAGGCAAGCACCCGGCGGACGACGACTGGGTTGGTGTCCAGCTTGAGTGCGATGTCGGTTGATGTTTGCAATGTGTCTGGTTCTGAAGCAAGCAGAACGAGCACATGAACCCCGGTAGCAAATCTACAGTTAACGGCCATGCACGAACGCTAACATAGACGAGCGAAAAACGGCATGACCCTGCGACTGCACGTTAGTCACTTCCAAGGTTGCAGAAACACTAACAGGTAACCATGATCATTTCGAGGAATATTTCGTACCCGTCGCAGGATCATTTGCCGATAACCCTTAATTGGAGGTTTTTTGCGCATTCTCTTTGTCGGTGACGTATTTGGCCAGGCCGGTCGACGTATTGTCGGCGAGCACCTCGGCCAGGTAATCGAGCAGCGCGGCGTCGACCTGGTGGTAGTCAACGCCGAGAACGCGGCCGGGGGGTTTGGGGTCACTCCAGGGATCGCCGAAGAGTTATTCGACCAGGGTGCGCACGTGCTCACCACCGGCAACCATGTCTGGGACAAACGCGAGATTATCGAATACATGCAGTCCGTCCCTGCGGACAGCCACAGTCGTGCACGGCGCCTTCTGCGGCCCGCTAACTACGTTGCCGGCACACCGGGACATGGGGTTTACGAAGGCGAACTGCCCTCGGGACAGACCTACGCGGTGATTGATTTGCAGGGCCGCACCTTCATGGCCAGCCTGGAAGATCCCTTCCGGGTAGCGGATTCCCTGCTACAGAAGATAAAAGCCAAAGTGATCCTGGTGGACCTTCACGCCGAAGCGACCTCGGAGAAAGTGGCGTTTGGCTGGTACCTAGACGGAAGGGTTACCGCGGTAATCGGAACGCACACGCACGTACCCACTGCCGACGAGCGTGTATTGCCCGGCGGCACGGCCTACCAGACCGATGTGGGAATGAGCGGGCCGTACGACAGCGTCATCGGTGTGGAAAAAGAGCAAATTATCAATCGCTTCCTGACCGGGATGCCGGGAAAATTCGAAGCGGCCAAGGGCGATCCCAGGATGTGCGCGGCCCTGATCGAGTGTGACGGCGCAACCGGGCGAGCGTCTTCGATTCAACGCCTGATGTTAGGGGAATAAGTGACGCCCTCGCCATTCAGGGTTTCAATGCGATGGCGGTGGGCTGGCGCGCCAGGCTCCGTCTGGCAGAGGTGATTTGACCATGCCGATCAAAATGGAGAGCCCAGTTGGTCGTTATGGTAGGCCGTGAGACGTCACTGAAGGTCACATCTGCGCTCTGATCGCCGGCTATGACCATTTGCGGCTGGTTCGCATCCAGGCGGAGCATGTCCAGGGTCAGGTCCGGCCGTGGAATGGAAGTGAGCACCTGAACCGGATATCCGCTCAACTCGGCATAGCAAACGGCAATGAGCAGCCAGTTAGGTGCACGGCTGATGGGAGTGGTGCCACGCTCCTGGCGAAGCATGCCGTTGAAAACCTCGAAGGTGCCTGGTCTGTTCCAGGAGGCCTCAAACGGCAAGAGCCCGTGCGCGTAGGTGGAGACGATGCGCACCTGGGCATCGTTGCGGGGGAGCAGGGCCGCAAAACGGGAAGAGCCGCTTTCGTCCGGACCGTGGATGAAAGACAGGAAGACATAATCCGGGAACGCCGGGCAAACGATCTGCTGGAAATGCCACGCAGGGTTGCTGATGTCGAAATTTGCCAGGGCGGCTTGCTTGGATAGTTCGGCGCTCAGGTTGGAGACAACCTGATAATCCGCGTTGCTCATCTGGGATTGGTCGAGGTGCTCAAGCGAAATCACGGACGGGGAGGAAGAGAGCGGGGTTTTCGTGATCGGAACCGGCGTGACTCCGGGAAAGAGATCCTGACCCGGTCCCTGCGGAGCTTGTGCGAAAGCGAAGCCCTGGAGGGCGAGACCGACGAACAGCAGAGGCCGAAGCATGGGGGTGAGGGGCGGCATCGACTCCTCACTTTACCATGCAGATCAGCGGGGCTTCCCCACCCTTATCTGCCGCTGAGCTTAGGTTGATACCGTCGATTGTGGAGAAGAAAGAAACGCAAATTCCTCCACCGGGTGACAACCTTTTCAAATCTCAATCCAGTGGAGACACCTGCTGCCCTTGCAGAGTGTGTCTCATTGCGATTCCCACGACAAAAACCTGTGAATCTTCTCCGCTGCTCCCATTGCCGATCTGGTTGAGGTGAGCATGGGGTGCCGCGCCTCTGGCGCTCCCGATCATTATGGGATTCCTTCCCAGCCCTTCCGGGCTGGGCTGACGTTTAGCGGCCGGCCCTCCGGGCCTGGTTGGGTCTGCGCCAGAGCGAACTGATGCTTAGCCTTTGCTTAGCCTGGATTTCTCACAGCCCGGTCTGCGACAAAGCCCGGGTGCCCCATATCTGCCCGGTTTTGGCAGATGTGGGATTCCACCAACCTCAACCCCTGACTGTGCAGCGTGTAGATGGCCATGGACAAGATCTGTTGCTGGCAGAGAGTGACCGGTGGACAGCCGTTGAATCCCACATCTGCCAAAACCGGGCAGATATGGGGCA
This sequence comes from uncultured Acidobacteriaceae bacterium, assembly GCA_963750415.1. Lineage (GTDB taxonomy): Bacteria > Acidobacteriota > Terriglobia > Terriglobales > Acidobacteriaceae > PALSA-350. Next base: position 35,798 of record CAVVQX010000007.1, on the reverse strand, counting down.
CCCGTCACTCGTTACTCATTGAGATCTCAATACCGGCAGCTGTTCGTTTATTCGCTTACCCCGGGGGCTGTTTAGAAATACGGGCTAGCACGGGCTAGCACGGGGCTAGCACGGGGCTAGCACTGGGATATAGGGGCAGCCCCGGTTATCCGGAACTGCCCCCTGGACCTGCTTCAACGTGCCCGGCGACGAGCTGCGGGCGCCTTAGCCGGTGGTTCGCCGTCGCTGAGGGTAATCATCGGCGGGTTAGCCACGTAGGAATCGAACGTCGCGTCGTAGGTGACGGTCGCACCGATGGCGGGAACGCTCTTCAGCGGGGTCTTCATGTTAACCGTGAAGTCCGCCTTCTTGCTCTGTTTGTTGTCTTCTGTAACCGCAAGCTGAACAGATTCAGGCGTTGCCGCAATCACCATACCCGGCACTTCGACCCGGCGACCCTTCATGACATCCCAGACCTTCTGCGCGTCCTCAGGCTTACCGTTGAACAGGATGAATTCCTGGTCGGAAAGGCTAAGTGTCTTCAGGTCCGGAGTAGAGGCAACAGTCTGCGCGGCAAGATCTGCCGGCGAGGGTGGCGGTGGGGCCGGAGTAGGGTTGTATGCCGCGGGCGGAAAGAGGTTAGCTTTGGCAAGTTCCTGAACGGCCGGGTAGCCGTCCATGCTTCCGTGGTACTTGTTGTAGAAATACTCAGCGGCCTTTTCGATCTGCGGCTTGGCTTGCGGAGGAGCGAACTGCGCTGCCCGGGTGAAAAACCAGGCTGCATTCTTCAGGTCTGGCGGGGTCTGCTGCGCATAGGCCTGTCCCAGGAGATAGGTGTCATTCAACCCCGGACCGGACTGCGTTTGGTCTGGAGTGGCGTACGATTTCAGCTCGCTGGTGAAGGCCGCGATGGCTCCCGCGAAATCCTTCTTACTTGCATCATCTTTAGCGATCGCACCCTCGAAGATGGGCGTGGTCGCCGCCTTCAGCTTTTGATAATCGGCATCGGACATGCTTGCCGGCTTCGGAGCGCTGAGAGCGGTCTGGGCCTGGGCGGCTGCCTTATCATAAATGGGCTGAGATTCGGCCGGCGAGCTCTTGGTAGCAGCCTGGGATTCTTCGAGGTAAACCTCAATGAATAAGGCGCGGATATTTCCCGGGTCCACCGCAAGCAACCGATCTGCGGTGCTGAGGGTCTTGGCCATGTCGCCTGCCGCCTGGTAGGAGGCCATGAGCTGTTCAAGCAGGTCGTTCTTGACTTGCGAGTTGGGGTACTTGGTTAAAAATGTTTCGATCGCCGACGCCTTTGCAGCCGGTGTAGACTGCCCCACGGCGTTGGTGTAGTCGTTGTATTCCTGGGGATCTTTGATGGTGATCTGACCGGACGGAGCGGCTTGGCCATAGACCATAGAAACGCTGCCCGGAGAGATGATGGCCAAGGCCAACAAGGAAGCAAGGACGGACTTCTTCATGCAACGCTCCTAGTAGATGCGGAAATCAGGGAAAAGCAGGGATTAACGATCATTCTCAATCAATTGGGATGCAAGTCAGAAACTCTTGTCTGAGCTAAACGCTTTGATCCTTCGCCCATGGTCTAGGCCTCATAGAGAAAAACCAGAGTCTTTCCGATGAGCTGTGGAAGGATTATAGAAACCGTTGCCGCTTCTGACAAGTAAACGAAGGGGAGCGTACAAAAGCATCGAGTCACGCTGAGGATTAGACGATGACGGAAGAACGAAGTGAGCTTGATCCGGCAGGCACATTGAGCAATCAGGTAGCCGTGGTTACAGGCGCTGCGCGCGGCATCGGCGAGGCCATTGCCCTTAGGCTCGGGCGCATGGGCGCAACCATCGTGCTCACCGCGCGAGACCAGGCCAGGTTGGCGCAGGTAAGAGCCGACATCGAGCGGCACGGCGGAAGGGCGTTCGCGCTTCCCTGCGATTTGACCGACGAGAAGGCCATTGCAGCTTTTGGGAAACAGGTGAAAGAGGAGCACGGGCGCTGCGACATTCTGGTCAACAATGCCGGCGTAGGCGTGCCCCGAAAATCCCTCATTGAACTATCGGTGGACGAGTGGGACCAGATGATGCATACCAATCTGCGCGCACCCTACCTCATGATCCGATCCTTTGGCCCGATGATGATCGCGGCCAAATCCGGCCATATCATCAACATTTCTTCGCTCGCGGGGAAAAATATTCTGCCCGGGGGCGCCGCCTATTCCGCTTCCAAATGGGGGCTGAACGGTTTGACCTATTCGGTCGCTGAGGAATTGCGGCAATATAATGTCCGTGTATCGGTCATCGCCCCAGGCTCGGTCAACACCCATTTTGGATCCCGAGAAGCCACGAAGGACCGCTCCCGGATGATCCAGCCTGACGACGTAGCCCGGGTGGTGGCAATGCTGGTGACGCAGGCTCCAAATTCTTTCGTTAGCGAAGTGCTGCTACGGCCGACCATGAAGCCGTAAATGACTCTTTCCGGGGACGGCCCCAGCTATGCGTTCAATCCCATGGGACAGCCGAATTTTGGTCGTGTTTTCAAGTACTTAGCTGGCGGCGAGGCGACGCCCGCGAAACACGTGCCCCGAACGTTACTTGTAACGTTTGGGGGGTAGGTCTAGCCTCTAAAGTGTGTCACTTTAGGAACAATCTGCACTTCCTGATGGACCGGGCGGCCCCCGCCGACGGGACTATTAGGACATTCCAAAACCGGCAACAGCCTATTCAGAGGGTTGTGTACGGTTTATCCACAACATGTTGGGGTCCCCATGTTGCTTCCAGCGATAGCGATCGCTAGAGTCTTTTTTAAGGCCAAAGGAACACGTCCATGCTGAAGCTTAAGAAGATCCAGATGCTGGGGTTCAAGTCGTTCTGTGATCGCACGGAGGTGACTCTCCCGGGTCAGGGGATCGCGGTGGTCGTGGGCCCTAATGGCTGCGGCAAGTCAAATATTCTCGACGCGGTAAGTTGGGTTCTGGGCGAACAATCCGCCAAGAGCCTGCGCGGCGCCAAAATGGAGGATGTCATCTTCGCCGGAACCAAGGAACGCAAATCCCTGGGCATGGCGGAAGTCTCTCTTTCGCTTATCGATCCCGAGGCCTACGCGGAAGGTCCGCTGCTCGATTCGGGCGAAACAAACGATAATGGCGAGCCCGGGACCACAGATTGGGATGAAGAGAAGATGCGAGCCGAGCGGGCCGCGGAGACAGAAGAGAGCATCGCCGAGGTCCAGCCCGGCTCCCTCGTAGAAGGTTCCCTGGGCGAAGGTTCGGTCGCAGAAGGCGACCAACCGGCCCCCGTAGTTGCAGAAACGCCGGCCGAGAATCCGGTGGTGCTGAAAATTCGCCGCAGACGCTTCCAGCGGACAGCGGCGCGGCAGGGCGAGATCGTTGTCACCCGGCGCTTGTTCCGGACCGGCGAGAGCGAGTATCTGCTCAATGGAAAACTTTGCCGCTTGCGCGATATTCAGGACATCTTCATGGGCACGGGGCTCGGTCCGGAATCCTACGCCATCATCGAGCAGGAGCGCATCGGGCAGCTGCTTAGCTCCAAACCTCATGACCGCCGGGCGATTATCGAAGAGGCGGCGGGCATTACTCGCTTTAAAACCAGGAAGCGGTTATCCGAACTTCGCCTGGAACAGGCCAAACAGAATCTGGCGCGGGTGGACGACATCTTCGAAGAAGTTACCCGGCAGATGGGTTCCCTCAAGCGGCAGGCCGCAAAAGCGGAACGCTATGCCGCGCTCCGCGACGAAATGCGCGCCCGGCTGCGCGTGGTACTGGCCAGCCGCATCACCCAGATGGATAGCGAGCAGGCAGCACTGACAATAGAGATTGCCGAGCTGGGAACGCAGATCGAGCAGGGCGCCGAGCATGTGAGCGCGCTCGAGGGTGAGTACTCGACCGGCATGTCGCGTGGCTATCAATTGGATTCGAGCGCGAAGGACGCCAATGCGCGCGGCAACCAGGCCTCCGTGGACCTGGAGCGCGCGACCACGCGGGAGATAGCCAACCAGGAGCGCATCGCTGAATTGAAAACGCGGGCGGCTGCTGGTTCGGCCGAACTGGAGCAGGCAAGGCTTCACCTGCAGGGATTGATCGTCGAACGCGAGTCACACCGCTCTTTTCTGGAGACAGCAGCGGCCGAAGCGGCCGGCGTTCGTGAAGAATCAAGGTTGCGCCAGGAGCAGGCGCGGGACGCGGTCGAAGCCGTCAGCGGAGCGGAGCAGCGGCTGGAGGCGGCCCGTCGCTACGCCATGCAATTACTCACCCAGGCTGGGCATGCGCGGAACCAGACCATGCATGCGGAAGAGTCGTTGTCAGCGCTGGAGCAGGATGCCGAGCGGCTGGCCTCGGAGATCCATGCCGCCAGCGGCGAGCTCGCATCGCTGGGTTCCGAACGCGGCCAGGCTTCGCTCAAGTTTGAGTCAGTCACCGAGCAGTTGCAGCGTCTCGAATCCGAGCTTGCCACCTTGCGCACGGAGACCGAGACCCGGCGTAGCGAAGAGAGCGCAATCAAACTCGAAGTTGACAAGTTCCGCGCCGAGATGGCCACGCTCACCGGCCGGCGCAATTCCCTGCAGTCGCTCATCCGCGAGCATAGCTATTCGACCGATACTGTGCGCAAGCTGCTGAAGTCGAATTCCCTGGGAGGAGGCCTGGCCCCAGTAGGCACACTCGCGGACTTTCTGGAAGTGAGCGGCGAATACGAAACCGTAGTGGATGCTTTTCTGCGCGATGAGCTCAACTACATCGTGGTCAAAAGCTGGGATGCCGCCCATGAAGGCATGCGCCTGCTGAAGAGCGACGTCGATGGCCGGGCGACGTTTTTGGTTCATCCCGACGACTCCCAGGCCAAGTTCTCTTTTGCCGGAGACAGCCACGACGCAGAGCACAATAGTGTCGGCGTAAAGCGGTTGAAGGATTGCATCCGGGTGCTCGATGGCTTCGGCCGTTCACTGGAAGTGATCCTGCCCAAACTACGCGATGGTTTCGTGACTCCCGATGCAGACTCGGCCAAATCGCTGGCCCTGGAAAATCCCAACGCCTTCTTCCTTGCCCCATCCGGTGAGTGTTTTCACAATGTGACGGTGACTGGGGGTAAGCCCAGGGCGGAGGGTCCGCTCGCGTTGAAGGGCGAATTGCGCGAAACCCAGAAAAGGCTTGACCTGGTCGAGGCCGAGCTGGCCCGCGCGGAAATGACCGCTGCTTCGCTGGCCCGGCTGCTAAGCGAGCTGGCGGCTCAATCGGAAAGGATCAGCGAAGAGCGGCGCAACGCAGAACGGGAAAGCGCCAATCAGAGTGCCGCCCTCCGTCAGATGGACGCGGAAGTGGCGAGGCTGGAGCGGCGCCTGGATGACTGGATGGTGCAGAGCGAGCGCAACAAAGACCTGCGCAACGTCCGCCAGGCCTTGATTGAAGAAAAGCGCGAAGAAACTGCGCGCCTCGAAGCAGACCACGAGACGGCGGAAATCAAAGTCAACGAACTGCAGCAGAATATGGAGGAGTTGCGCCGCCAGCGCGAGGAGGCGCAACAGCAGGCAGCCGCTATCTCTGCCCAGCTGGCCGGATTGGAAGAGCGCAGCCGTGGAGCGGAAGCGGCTTTTACCCGTATCGATCGCATGTACGGCGATCTGGAACGGCGAGTCAATCAACTGGAGCAGCAACTGGCCTCCGCCACCGCGGAAGAACAGCAGCGGAGCCGGGAAAACGAACAACTCGCCGTGGAGCGCGAGCAGTTGGCCGAAGTGCGCAGAAGCGCACTCGAAGAAGCCGCACAATCGACGGAAGAGGCCAGACTGTTGCGCGAGCAATTGAAAGAACTGGAACAAAACCTCAAGGCTCTACGGTCCGAGATGGATGCGTTCCGCGAGGCACGCAGCACCCGCAGCGCACAGACGGCCAAGCTGGCTGTGGAACTCGAGTACATGGAAGCGGCCTGCGTAAGCGACCTGGGAATCGAAGCTTCTGAACTGCGTCAGCAGCAGGATGTGCCCCGCCTGGAAGGTGACACCCTGGCGGAAGAAGACGAAGCTTGCCGCGGCTTGAAGCAGAAACTGGAAGCCATGGGGCCGGTCAACATGATGGCGCTGGAAGAATACCAGGAGACGGCGGATCGCCACGGCTTCCTCGAAACTCAGCGTAAAGACCTGATCGATGCAATTGAAAATACTCAATCGACCATCCGCGAAATCGATCAGATTACCCGGCAAAAGTTTGACGAGGCGTTCGCCCTCATCAACCAGAATTTCTCCAAAACGTTTACCAGCCTCTTCGGGGGCGGTCAGGGCTTCATGCGCTTGACCGATGAAGAGAACACCGCGGAAAGCGGCATCGATATCGTGGCCTCACCTCCGGGCAAGAAGCTGCAAAATGTGCTGCTGCTTTCGGGCGGCGAGAAAGCGCTCACGGCATTGGCCCTGCTGGTTGGCATTTTCGAATACTCTCCCAGCCCGTTTTGCGTGCTGGACGAAGTGGATGCCCCGCTCGACGAGACCAACGTGGGCAGGCTGGCGGAGATGATCAAGACCATGAGCAGCGAAACTCAGTTCCTGCTGGTAACCCACTCAAAACGCATGATGACCGCGGCGGACCTGATCTATGGAGTCACCATGCAGGAGCCAGGCGTGTCGAAACTGGTATCGGTTCGTCTGGGCGGAGAGGATGCGAACCACCATCGCACTCGGGAGCGGGTGCAGGAGCGTCGGCTGGCGACGGCGTGAGGGTCCGCTTTTGACATTCGTTTTCCCAACATAAGAAACCACATCCGGCCTCGGAGACAGTTGGTAGTTTTCCTGCGTTGACAAAGCGGTCGCCACCTCGGACAATCGGAAAGTCATTTCTCTCCCGAGGCGGAACCTTGCCGACGCTCATCGCAACCGAGTTCGAAGACCTGCAATTATATTTGCGGGGCAAAGTGCGCGATCTCTATGCAGTGGACGATCTGCTGCTTCTGGTCGCCACGGATCGAATCTCGGCTTTCGATCATGTTCTGCCCACCGGTATTCCTGGTAAGGGCCGCGTACTGACACAAATTTCTCTCTTCTGGTTCGACTACCTTAGCGACATTGTTCCCAACCACCTGGTGACCGCGGAGGTGGAAAAATATCCCGCGCAGTTAAGACCTTACGCAGATGAGTTGCGCGGAAGGTCCATGCTGGTGAATCGCGCCCGCATGTTCCCCGCCGAGTGTGTGGTGCGGGGATATCTTTCCGGCTCTGGCTGGAAGGATTACACTCGGACCGGTGAGATTTGCGGCATCGCTCTTCCCCGGGGTCTGCGCGAATCGGAACGGCTGCCCGAACCGATTTTTACTCCGGCGACGAAAAGCATGAGCGGCGACCACGACGAAAATATTTCTTTCGACCAGATGGTGGCGCGGCTCGGTGGCAGCCATGCGGAAGAGCTACGCAGCCTGAGCCTCGCGATCTACGCCAAGGCGGCGGATCATGCCCTGCAGCGAGGTCTGATCCTTGCCGATACCAAGTTTGAATTTGGATTGACGGCCAAAGGCATCGTGCTGGCCGACGAAGTATTGACGCCCGATTCGTCTCGCTTCTGGCCCAGCGAAGGTTACCACCCCGGGGCTCCGCAACCATCGTTCGACAAGCAATTTGTGCGCGACTATCTGGAAGCCGTGGGTTGGAATAAGCAGCCGCCTGCGCCGGAGCTTCCAGCCAATGTGGTCCGCCAGACTCAGGAAAAATATGAGCAGGCTTTGCATTTGCTGACCGGCCCCGCGATTTAGGAATTGTCTGCATGAATCTGGCCGACCTGCTGATAGTAATCATTCTTGGTGGTTATCTGTAGTTTCTGCGTTCGTGAAGGGTTTTTTTGTCGAAATTTTTTCCCTGGCCGGTGTCATCGTTGGGCTCTTTGTCGCGGCGGCAAACTACGCACGCACTAGCGCTCCTGGATTCTGTTCGTGATTCACAACCATCGCGGTCGCGAACTTGATTGCGTTCCTGGTGATTGCGCTGCTGGTGATGTTGGTGGCGAGCATTGCAGGCCGTTTATTGCGCGGCTTGTTTCGCGGAGTCGGGTTGGGTATTGTAGATCGACTGCTGGGTGCAGTTTTTGGGCTGGTCGAAGGTTGTATCGTAGTCACCCTGGTCCTGATGGGCATCGTGGCATTTTTGCCCCGGCAGGACTGGTTGCAGTAACTCCCGGTCTGGCTCCGGTCTTTTTGACAGCTGCCCACGGCGGCTCGCAGATTGTACCGTTTGCTCTCGGGGAAGAAATTCGTCAGGGCTTACAAACGCTCCGCATGGCACAACCGAATTGGTTGAAACCTAGTTCGGAAATTCATTTCGGCACGGCGCCAACACAAACCCGGCTGTCGAGCGGGTAGGAAAAAGAAAGAGGTTTTCGTGAAACGTGAGCTGGATAGTCTTGTGACGCAAATGCACGCCGGTGGCATTCACTACGACGAGGCAGTGCGTGAGTTTAAACGGCGCTTCATCCTAGAAGTGTTGTCGCATCACAGGGGAAACCAGTGCAAAGCAGCGCGGGAGCTGAGCATGCACCGCAATACGCTCCGCCGCACGATCGCAGAACTGAAACTCGATCCGGAACAAATACGCAATGGACTAAAGCGTCCGCCGCGGGCCGAGCGTCCCGTCTTTGAGCCCAAACAGACGGTACGCAGCTAGTGACGCAGAACGCCGGCCGGGTGCAAACGGCGCCGGCTGAGGGCCTCGTAACCGTCCGCAACGGATTTCGCTGGGACGACTGCGACGCCTACCTCTTCGACATCGACGGAACTCTCCTCCACGCCCATGGAGGCGTCCACACTGACGCCTTCTCCTGGAGCGTAGAAGCGGTGATGGGGTATCCGCTCTCGATCGCCGGTGTGCCAGTGCATGGAAGCACCGATACCGGAATCCTGCGTGATGCATTTCGCTACGCAGCCATCGCGGACGAGGTCTGGCAGCCGCGCCTGGAAGAAATTCTGGATGGCATGCGGAAACGAGTGCTGGAGCAGCGGCAAGGCATGAGCGTAACCGTGATGCCCGGCGTCCTGTCTACGCTGGCCTACCTCAAGAGCAGAGGCAAGCTCCTGGGCGTGGCCACTGGGAACCTGGAACAAATCGGATGGTTGAAAATCGAGATTGCCGGGCTGCGGGAGTGGTTCAGTTTTGGCGGCTTCAGCGACCATCATGCTCTCCGCTCCGACATGATCGCCCATGCACTCGCCGGAGCGCGGCAACTCGCCGGTGGCCAGGTCAAAGTATGCGTGGTCGGCGACACTCCCTCGGATATTTCCGCGGCCAGAGCCAATGAGCTCCCGACCATTGCCGTGGCTACCGGAGTCTATTCCTACGAAACCTTATTGCAGCATCAGCCGGAAGTCTGCACCACTACTCTACAGATGCTGTTGGGAGTCCGTCCCTCCCACGAATTCTGAATCCGTACCTATCCGTCCCCCAGAGCCTCAACCTTTCCCGGCCGCAAACCATGGGTGGGCCAAATACCCGGATTTCCTGCGAGGATCGGTGGGACCAATAAACTTCATGCGGCTTTCCTTAAAGAAAGCCGCACAGGAAACCTCTGGTTGGCGGTGCGTACAAGAAATCCGGGCATCTCGCTCGTTTCTTGCGAGATGTGGGATACCATTGCTCTCCGCCGGCAACCTTTTAAGGAACATAGATTCCAGACACCTGGGCTTGGTTGGTAACTTGTCTGCCTCCCGGCTGGCCCCTAGGATAACCTTATGCGTTTAGTCTGCGTGCTTGCCGTCTGCTGCGCCCTTACGCCCCTCGCGGGTTATGCGCAGCAGACGTCGCCACAGCCGGCCGGACCGCCCACACCATCCCCACGGCAGACGCGAGCGGCAGAAAAGGCCTACGCGCAAGGCGTGCGCGCCACGGAAAAAGGAGACGTAGACGGGGCTGAGAAGGCTTTCGCCAAGGCAGCAAAACTGGATCCTTCCCATCCCGAGTACGCGACTGACTGGCAAATCGCACGCCAGCATAGCGTAACGAAACTCATACAGGATGCGGATAAAGCGAGGCTCACCGGCCATCCTGAACAAGCCCGTGCCAAACTCGCGGAGGCATTGGCGCTGGACCCCAAGAACCAGGAAGTGGCCCAGCACATCGATGATCTGGCCAACCTCGCCGGCCTGCCTCCTGATGCCGTTACCGCCAGCTTCGCCCCAGCCATCGAACTGACCCCCAAGCCAGGCAAACAAAGTTTTCATTTCCGCAGCACTGAGCAAGAGGTGCTGCGACGGGTGATCGAAGCCTACGGGCTCCGCATGGTCGACGATGGCTCGCTCGCCACCAAAACCATTCGCTTCGATGTCGATGACGTGGACTATGCCCAGGCCGCGCACCTCTTAAACCTGGTCACCGATTCCTTTATGGTGCCGCTCGATCCCGTCCGTGTCCTGGTGGCTAAGGACACCAGGGAAAACCACACCAAGTACGACCGGCTGTCGCTCGAAACTCTTCGTCTGCCCGGCCTCTCAGCGGCTGAGTTCAGTGACATGAGCAACCTGGCCAAAAATGTCCTCGGCATACAACAGGCGGCGGCGCAGCCGGAGATGGGTACTCTGACGGTGCGCGCGCCCGCCAGCACTCTCAAGGCGCTTAATAAGACTCTGGCCGATTTACTGGATGGAAAGAGCGAGGTACTGCTCGACGTAAAGATTTACCAGGTGGAAAACACCCGGACGCGCCTGGTCGGTGTGCAGTTGCCGCAAACCACGACTGTCTTCAACGTGCCCAGCGAATTGAACAGCGTGATCTCGCAAAACTCAAGCCTGGTGCAGCAGATCATTTCCAGTGGATTGGCAAGTGCCGGGGACTACGCAGCCATCGCCGCTATCTTGATTGCTTCGGGTGAAGTAACCAGTTCGGTTTTAACCCAGCCATTTGCCACCTTCGGCAACGGCCTTACCTTAACCGGCCTTGCCGCCGGTGGCATTACGGGAAACCTGAGCCTGAATGCAGCGGACACCCGCTCCCTTGACCAGGTCCAGCTCCGCCTCGACGACAACGCAGAGGGAACCATTAAAAGCGGCACGCGCTATCCGATCATCACTTCCAGCTATTCGAGCATCGCGTCGACGTCTGTGAGTATTCCGGGAATTACCAGCGCCGGTCTTTCCAGCGTTTTGAGTGGCTTGGGGATCAGCGCCAACAGCCTCTCTACCTCTCAGCCCATCCCCCAGGTGCAGTACCAGGATCTCGGGTTGACTTTGAAAGTCACGCCGCGGATCGAACGAAACGATGACGTCGTGCTTAAGCTCGACCTCAAAATTGAGGCGCTCCAGGGGTCGAGTCTCAATGGATTGCCGGTGCTCACCAATCGTAACTACACCGCTGACATTCACCTTCGCAGTGGAGCCAGTGCCTTGGTCGTGGGTGACCTTACCCGGCAGGAATCAAATGCTGTGAGCGGCACTCCCGGCCTCACGGAGCTTCCCGGGTTTTCGGCGCTCAGCAGCACCACCAAGGAATTCGATGTAAGCAATCTGGCCGTTCTCGTTACCCCGCACATAATACGGCGAAGGCACAATGACTTGACCGGACCCCTCATCCCCCTCGATCATCACATTCGATGACCACCACATTTGAGAAATCTCGCGTGTTAGATCATTTGTTTACCCGATCAAACAGTAAACCAAGGGCTTAGGCGCCAGCCTTGAGGCCAACTTGAATTCGTTACCAAAAAGGGTGCATTCTATAGTTCCCCCCGAAGACACCTGAGAAATTCTCTCAGAGGCATTATGGCAGGCAGACTACTGGTACTCACCCCACTTCTGTTCCTGTTGACTTCGTGCCAGCAGGAGCAGCTCTCGTTGCCGATTACCCACGCGGCCTCAACCCAGGAAGATCGTTCCGAGATACGGCGTACCCTCGAGCAGGTCGACCAGATCCCTCCCAGCGAGAACTGTTATTCCTACATCCTCCTCCGGCCCAGGGACCAGCGCGCGACGGCAGTGCAGGCAAGGCTTAAGAAAGCCGATCAGATGGCCGCAGCCTTCGGCGCGCAAGCGGTCCGAGTAGACCTTGTGGGTGATCACGTAAATATCCTGTCCCTGGAGTTTCCAGGAGTGTGGCCCGACCAAGGGACTTACTCCCATCGCATCAGCTCTGTGGTCGAGGATTACTTCGCCACACCCGAAGTTCAGGACTATCTGTGCAACGCAGGCTTTGCGGAAGTCAGGCTATCCGTACGGGCCATTGGCGACCGGCGCATCCATCGCCTCTGGACCGCTCGAATTACCAGCGAAGGCCTGGTGAAAGACCAGCCCGAAGAGCAAGCCTCCGAAGAACAAAACCCTGACGGAGCGAGCCTTGATGCGTTGAATCGCCCATCAGACCTCAAGTCCAATGGAGCGCATGAGCGATAGCGCATTACTGGTCTGGACGATACCCGGATAAAGCTTGTAATCGAAGCGCAACTTCCCTTCTGCCAGATGGTCTTCGAAATGGCAATTGATGGCCTGCGGTCCGATCTCCTGGGGAATCGCGGTGAGCGCCAGATCGTGCGTGCTGACCAATCCCACAGCGCCCTGCTCCATCAGCTTGCTGACGAACGAGCGAGTTCCAATCAGGCGGTCGTGCGAGTTTGTTCCCGAGAGCAACTCGTCCAGCAGGAAAAGCACCGGTAGCGGCCCAATGGTCAGATCCATGATCTGTTTCAGCCGATTGATCTCGGCGTAGAAGCGCGAGATGCCACCTTCGAGCGAGTCCAGAACGCAGATGGAGGCGGTCACTGCCAACGGCGAAAGCTGCAGACTGACGGCGCGCACCGGGGCTCCACTCTGCGCCAGGACTGCGTTGACACCGATGCCCCGGAGAAAGGTACTCTTCCCAGCCATGTTTGGACCGCTCACGATCATGAGTTGAAGATCGTGGTTCAACTGAAGATCATTGGCGATTGCGCGGTCCGGCGGGATCAGCGGATGGGCCAGGCCTTTGGCTTCAAAGCAGGGCGCGCGATCAACAAATTCAGGGAAGACATCTTCGTGGTGCTCATAGGTGTAGCCTCCGAGGGCTGCCAGAGCTTCCAGTTCACCTATGGTTTCAATCCAGACGCGCAGGGATGATCCGAAGCGCCGACGCCAGCTCTCGATAGCCAGAACAAATTGAAGTCGATAAAAAATGACAGGATCGAAAACGCGCACAAAGAGGTTGTGCGCCGATTCGAGAGACTCGACTCGGCGACTGAGTTTGGCGATGGCCCCTGAAGGCGGAATCCCCTCTGGCTTGAGCTGAGCCTGCAACGCGAGCAGCATTGGGCTGGTAAACGGCTCGAGCTCAAAAACTTTTAGTACCTGGGAGAGCAGATTCAATTCATGGCCGGCTTCCTCGGCCTCATGCTCTGCGTGATTAAGGGTTCTACGAAAGCGATACGTAATTCCCAGGTTGACCACTGTGGCCGCCAGTACCAGCAATTCCGATGCACCCCACAATTGCCATGCGGCCACGCTGAGTATCCAGAGAACAGCGAGCACCGGAAGCACGATACGTATCATCCCGGCAGAAAAAGCCGCCTTCGATTCTCCCCAGGCGGCTAATTGTGCCGGCCGTACCCCCGGGCTCACCTCTTCTCCTACGGTTGCGAGATTTTCTCGAAACCCCAGCCGGCTGCTTAACTCGACAGCCGCTGCCTGGCGGGCGCGAACCTGATCGGGTGGTGCCGGAGCCAGGAGCCATCGAGCGAGGGTTTCTTCCCCCGCGCGGGTTCGTGCTGTGCACAGCAGTTCAAACAGAGAGGCTCGTCCGAACAGATCGAGGTCGCGCGCATATGGGTGCGATGGTTCGAGGAAACGCTCGCCGGTGACTCCACCTCCGGCCCAATGCCCATCCAGCCGCGCCAGCCCTTGCTCATAAAAGCGGATGGCCCGCGAGCAGACGGTGACTCGGCGAATAAACCTCCGATGGATCAAGTCAAGAAGGATAAACGCAGCGACTGGTATGAGAAACAGCAGGTCGGCGGCAGTGAAGTGACGCAGCCGGAACAGGATCCAGATCAAACTGAACGCGGCCAGGGCAAGTTGTGAATAGCCGGCAAGCCTCTCCCGGGACTGGAGCCCGGAGCGACGCGTTGACAGCTCGGCCACCCGCCGGGAATATTCCGTTCGCGGCAATGCGGACGATACGGTCTCGGTCGCCATTCTATCTGTCACGTTTATTGTGCCAAAGAAGCTTTCCATCCTTGCCGACGAACCCGGTGACCCAGGTTCGCCGGCAGATGAACAATCCTGCTAACGCAGCGATGGGGCTGGTTTGGGAGCCGGAGCCGGCGGCGCTGGGGGCAGGGGCACGCCGTCCAGCTTCGCCTGGAACTCGATGATCTTCTGCAGCATCGGATAGGGAATTCCGGTTAATGGCAGAGCACGCCCATTCACAAACAGGGTGGGCGTTTGGTTCACGCCAACTCTGTCGCCCAGGGCGCGCGAGGCCTCGATCGCGTCCTTGGCCGCGGGCGTCGCCGCACAGGCAGCGATCTTAGCCGGATCCTGCCCCGCTTTGGTCTCCACATCCTTGAGAGTCTGGTCCGAAGTGGCCGGTGTAAGTCCCGCCTGCGCCTCAAAGAGCGCATCGGAAAACTTGAAGAACGCATCGTTGCCGCCGGCCTTGGCGACACAATATCCGTGAGTCGATGCCTTCATGGATTCGGTGTGAATCTGGGTGAGGGGAAAATCCTGGTAAACGAAGTGAGCGCTGGGGTAGTCCGCCAGCAACTTGGCAACAATCGATTGTGCGTCCTTGCAGTGAGGACATTCAAAGTCGGAGAACTCGACCAGCTCCATCGCTTTCGACGCGCCGCCCTTAGACGGGCCGGTGGCGCCCGATTGCAGAATTTCGCGATAGTTCTGGAATGGTTTCGACCCGAAGGGGAGGAGTGAATCAGCGACCAGAAATTTTCCGTCCGGCAGGGTGAAGAAAGAAAGCTGTGCGGTCTGATCCTTGGGCCCTGGATTGGTTGACTTCACCAAAACCAGGACTCGGCTTACGCCCGGCGCAGGAGTGGGCAGAATCGCCTGGATCTGCCATACGCGGGTGGAATCGTATCCCCAAAACGCAGTGAGAAAGTCTTCCACTGTCTGCTTGGTGGGCGAAGTGGCGGTAAAATTTGCGGGGTCAACCGGCGGAAAGGGAGTAGACGTGGGAGTGGGCGCACCAGACGGCACGGTGACCACGCCTCCTGAAGGAGCGGGCGCTGCCGGTGGGGCAGCGGGAGCCTGCGGGACTGGGTTCTGGGCGAGCGCAGCGGGGAGATATGCTGCGTTTGCGACCGCCAGAACAAAAAGACATAGGGTTGTACGAAGCTGCATTCAATTCCTCTCTCATCTTGCTTATACCTGAACTTTAACGGCGATGGGAAAACGGCGCCCCATGCCAAAAGACTTGCTGGTGACCTTGAGCACCGGCGCCGCCTGCTGCCGTTTGTATTCGCTGCGCTCGACCAACTTGACTACCTGACTGACGGTCGCCAGGTCAAAATGGTATTCCGCAGCGATCTGTTCCGGCGTTTCGTAGCGCTCGACGTAGGCTTGCAGAATCGGATCGAGCACTTCGTAGGGTGGTAAAGAGTCCGTATCCTTCTGGCCCGGACGAAGCTCCGCGGAGGGCGGCTTCTCCAGGATCGCCAGGGGAATCACCGGATGCTCCCGATTCAGGTAGCGGCAAAGTTGGTAAACCTCCGTCTTGACCACGTCGCCGATCACCGCCAGCGCCCCAACCATATCGCCGTAGAGCGTGCAATAGCCGACCGACATTTCCGACTTGTTGCCGGTGGTGAGCACCAGCGCGTTGAACTTGTTGGAAAGCGCCATCAGCAGATTTCCGCGTATGCGGGACTGGATGTTTTCCTCGGTGATGTCCGGCTCCCGGCCTGTGAAAAGGGGAGCGAGGGCTTTGGTGTACTGATCAAAGAGGTCGTGGATGGCAATGGTGGTATAGCAAATGCCGAGGTTGTCCGCCAGCTTGCGCGCATCGTCGATCGAACCAGCGGAAGAATACTGGCTGGGCATGCCGATGGTAGTCACATTCTCTTTGCCCAGGGCGTCTACGGCGATGGCTGCCACCAGGGCCGAATCGACGCCTCCGCTCAGGGCTACCAATACCTTGGAGAAGCCGCATTTGCGGACGTAGTCCCGCGTGCCCAGGACCAGCGCCTGGTAGACGGCCGCATCTTCGCTCGGATCGACTGGGCGGCGATCGCCGGTCAATGTCGCGGCTGTCAAAATAGACCATGTCCTCTGCAAACGAGCGCGCCTGGGCGATGATCGAGCCATCGGGCCCCAAGGCAAAGCTGGCTCCGTCGAACACCAGGCTATCGTTTCCCCCGACCTGGTTAACCATGACCACAGGAACCCGGTGCCGGGTGGCGATCGCTGCCAACATGCGGTGGCGCAATTCTCGCTTACCGCGGTAGTACGGGGAGGCCGAGATGTTGAGAATGAGCGAACCGCCGCTGCGCATCAACTCCTCCACCGGGTCGACGGAATACAGGCGGCGGGGCCAGAACAACTTATCGTTCCAGGCATCTTCGCAGATGGTGAGGGCGAGGCGTTGGTCCGCCAGGGAGTAGAGCTTCTGACTCTCAGCGGGAGCAAAATAGCGCTGCTCGTCGAAAACATCGTAGAAAGGCAAAAGCCGTTTGGACTGGACGAACTCCACCCGGCCGTTGCGCAACAGCGCAGCCGAATTCACCACCTGTTTACCCGATCCGGGAGGAGCGGCGGTGACGTAACCGCAGATGACTGTCAGCGGCCGGCCGGTGGTCGCGGTGGCGGCAATCTCAGCAACGGCCTCCCCGGCTCGTGCCACAAACGAAGGTTTGTCCAGAAAATCGGCGGGAGGATAGCCGCAAACCGCCAACTCCGGGAACAGAACGATGTCTGCCCGCGCCGCCGAGGCCTCACGCGCAAAGTCGATGATTTTTTGTGTATTCCCCAGGAAATCCCCAACCGTGGGGTTGATCTGAGCAAGAGCGATCTTCACTTCTTCAGTTTAGCAACCAGCCGTTTCTTGCAGACTCTATCCTGGCTACGGATGACGGGGCACGGCTTCAATCCCCGGGAAAGATCTGAATGGCAGGTCGCTGCTTCGCAGTGTCTCGGAAGGATCTGAACGGCAGCACACCTTCACAGCCGGCCGAACATCGGAACGAAAGCAGGCCGTCACAACCGGCCGAAGACTTGAACAAAAGCAGGCCGTCACAGCCGGCCCAAGACCTGAATGAAGGGCGGGCCTTTTCGGCAGCCGAAGATCTGAACGCCTGTCCTTCGTTTAGATCTTCGGCTGGCTGTGAAGGCGTGCCTCTCGTGGCGTCTTTGCCTAATCCATAAAACCGTGATTCGCGTACGAGTCTTTCCGCATGCTGAAGGCGTGCCGCTTGGATGACGGGCTCAATATGCTCATGGAAGAACTCCCGTCGACGAAGGGCACGGGTTCAGCCGTGCCGCCTCGATAGAAGCCCATGAGGGCTTTAGCCCCTGAGGTACGGTTTTCCGTCTTCGGCGCGATAAGCAGATGAGTAGGGATAACACTCCGGGAGTTCCACCATCCGCGCTCGTACCGGATTTTGATGAATATATTCCCGTCTCGCCTGGAATTCGTCCCTATCCCGGATACGGTGATCAGTAAATCCGCGTTGCCAGACGGGGAATTTCGAACCCATCCGACGCGAGAAGCCGCCTTTGAGGAATCCAACGACTCGCTCGATTAAAAGGTGTTGGGGAGTTATCAAGAGATGAACATGATCCGGTATGACGACAAACGCATGCAGCTTGTAATGGCCCTCGCGGCGGTAGTGTTGCAGCGTCTCTAGAAACAATTCGGCGTTTGCTGTTACCTGGAACAGACGCCGGCGATGGAAGGTCGCGCTGGTCACAAAGTAAGTTCCCGTTCCATCTGAACGAGCGGGGATGGACATTGGAAGATTGTAAAAGCCGTACCCCAGGGGCTAAAGCCCTCAAAAGGCCCGGCTTTTATGGCACGGCTGAACAGGCTGCTGAAAAACTCATGTTTTGTATCAGGGCACGACTTTAGTCGTGCCGTAAGTGATTGAAAATACGTCGGGCTTTAGCCCCTGAGGTACGGCTTTCCTACCCAATGGCGAGTTTTTCCGCAGCCTCTTCAGCCGTGCCGCTCAAGCCACGCCCCTTTGAAGACTTTAGCCCCTGGGATACGGCTCTTCAACATCGCGTGGTCTCAACAGCGGGAAACTACGAACCAGTGCCGCCGGCGACCACCGAGAGGGTGCGGATGAGAATCTTGAGGTCGAGCCAGATGCTCCAGTTCTGGATGTAGGCCGTATCCAGAGAAATGTAGCTGTCAAAGGACGGGTCCTGGCGCGCCTGTACCTGCCACAGTCCGGTCATGCCCGGCAGCACGTCGAGGCGTCGCAGATGACTCAGATCATAGCGCTTCACTTCACTGGCGATCGGCGGTCGAGGTCCGACCATGCTCATATCTCCGCGCAACACATTCAAGAATTGAGGTAGTTCGTCCAGCGAGTACTTACGCAGGAAACGGCCGAAGCCGGTGATGCGGGGATCGTTGCTGACCTTGAAGAGCACTCCGTCGCGCTCGTTCATGTGCAGAACTTCCGCCCGGCGACGCTCTGCGTCCGCAACCATGGTGCGAAATTTCATGCAGCGGAACACGCGGCCTTTTTTCCCGATGCGATCGGAGCAATAGAAAATGGGCCCCGGAGAATC
The DNA here is from genome assembly GCA_963750415.1 of uncultured Acidobacteriaceae bacterium. GTDB lineage: Bacteria > Acidobacteriota > Terriglobia > Terriglobales > Acidobacteriaceae > PALSA-350. Next base: position 17,127 of record CAVVQX010000007.1, on the reverse strand, counting down.
GAGTCGAACAGCAATGGCTATGGCCACGATCAACGGCGACAAGACGATGAGCGCAATCGATGAGAGCAGCACATCGAGAATCCGCTTGAGGAACAATCCGATCACCGGGGTTTCCCCGCGGTGCAACGGAATGGTCGGAAACTGACCGATATATTCAATCGGACTATTCCACGCCAGGCCGTCGTAAAGCTCGGGGACGACCCGAATATCGACCCCTGCTTCGCGTGCCTGGGTCACAATGTCCGTGACCACGCGGGCATCGCACGGCGCAGAAAGAAAAATCTCATCGGCGAAAAACTGCCGCGCCAGCGGCAACAGCTGATCCAGGGAACCAAGAATGTCGCCCGCCATACTTGGATTTTCAGCGTCGACTCCCGGTATATGCACGTAGCCCTTGAAGCTGTACCCCAGGTGTCGAATGCTATCGAGGTGGTGACGCATCGCCTGGCCGACCCTGCCCGTGCCCACAATAATAATGTTGCGAACCTCAAGACCACTCTCAAAACGGCGGTACATCATCATCCGCCATATCAGTCGTCTGCCGCAGAGCAACACGGTCGTCGCCACCACGGTAATGATCACGACGCCGCGAGAGATCACCTCGCCACGCACCAGGTAGAGAGCTCCTGACAGCAGAAGCCCCGCGGTGAGGCACGCCTGGATGGTGAGGCGCTGCTCGTGCAGGGTATTACGCATCTGCATCGGGCCGTACAAGTGGTACCGCTTGCTGACAAGAATGAGAGAAAGAATGAACCATCCCAGGCAGCCAAGCAGGATCGTGGGATGGCTATGGAACATCACATTAGTGCGGTAGGGCGAATCCGCTCCGAACAGCCCTTCTCCAAGCCAACCGCGAACCGCAATCATGAGGGCAGCCAGGACGATCAGTACATCGCCCAAAATCCACAACACACGAACGCGCGTGCCTTTGCCCTGAGTATTCGGTCGCTGGACCGCAATGTTTCCCGGCTGCGGTTCTTCGCGGCCGTTGGTCGCCAAGCGTTTTAATAGTCCAGAGGTCGCCATCGATTTCCCCGCCAGTCGCTCGAGGAGGGTGCAGAAGTCTACTTACACTTTGCCCCTCGCGAGAGCCGAACTCATCTAAATTGTCTTAGTTACTCTGTTACTAGTCAGGTACTGGGCCGTCACCACGTGTTACTGCACGGGTGGCTGGATTGGGTAGGCCTGCGAGACTTGGCAAGCGGTGCGCCAGGCGCGGCAATCGAAGCAATACGTGAGATGCAACAATTGCCCCTAAGGATTTCAAGATTGAAGTTAAAAAGTCCGGGTTGCATGGCAACTAAACCTTTGTTCTTCGAGAGTTAATCCTGATTGACGAAGACCCTCAACTTCTCCCGTCAGCATCCGGAAGTTCGAAATTCAAGGGCACATCTTAAAAATGCAAGAGCCGAACAACGGGGGAGGTTTTGAACCCGGCTCCATACCCAGTGAGCATACCATCGGGTGCCCAAAATGGGGCATAAGTAACGACTAAAGTTTGGTTACTATTTGGGGACTCTATAACCAGGAAGTTACTGCCCGTTTAACAATCGGAGAGGGAATGAGGATCAGGCCTGGGGCAATACCAGCCTGTCCATGTCGAGGAATTCCCGCAGGAAAGGGTCATTTGTACTTTTAAGTTCGTCCATGGTGCCGAAGAAATAAGCCTTGGCCTCATGCAGGAAAAGGACATGATCCGCCAGCCGCTCCGCAAAGCGCATGTCGTGCGTAACCACAATGCTGGTGAGACGAAGTTGATGTTTTAGTTTCTGAATCAGATTGCCCAGCAGGCGGCCCATGAGCGGATCGACCATGGTGGTCGGCTCGTCATAAAGAATCGCTTCCGGTTGCGCGGACAGAGCGCGCGCAATGGCCACCGAGCGCTTCATGCCGGTGGAGAGATCCGAAGGAAGCAGATCCGCCATTCCCGCCACGCCGACCATGTCCAGTAATCCGTTCACCACCTGCTGAATCTGATCTTCAAGCAGTTGGCCACGCTCTCTTAACGGAAAGGCAACATTTTCGCCCACCGACAGCGAATCGAAGAGGGCGCCGCTTTGAAAGACCATCGTGACTTTCTTGCGCACGATCTCCATCTGGTCTTCTGTAAATCCCGTGATGTCCTGCCCGGCCACCATGATCTTCCCAGAATCGGGTTTCAGGAAGCCCATGATCTGTTGCAGCGATACGGATTTACCCACCCCGGAACGGCCGAGTATGCAAAGTGTCTCGCCCGCCTGGACAGAAAAGCTGACATCGTCCAGCACGTGAACATCGCCAAAGGATTTCGACACGTGCTCGAACGCAATATAGGGCCGATCCTGTTGCCGTGCTTCTTCCTTTTCCTCGCCGGGTATGTCGCCCGCCCCATGGCCGCCACGGGCAGTGGACTGGCCGACGATCTCGATGGGAGTTCCCGTGGGAATACCCATCATCGGTTCAGGAGAGTCGAGAGGCATAGTCATTGGGTCAAGACTAAAGCATTTCCCATAGCTACCATATCCGCAGGGGTGTTGCAGTTATGGAACCAGCGATACAGAGGCACTGGGGAAAAAGCCAGTAGCTGTGAATTTGCCGAGGCCACGAGTTCTACATCGAAGACGTCAACGGATTGGGATCGGGGGGATTGGGATAGGGTGCCGGCGGCCGCCGTAACCACAGACATGACTTTGTAATCGGCTGCCACGAGCGAAGCGCTGATGTGACCCAACAGATCGCGGTGGTATATGGCACACAGGGCTTGGGGCGAGCCGTTGATTCGGGGAACCGTCACCAGGGCTCCCGTCGTTTCGGCCCGCTGCAGCATCCAGAGCAGGAACTGCGCCGGCAACAGGGGCACATCCACCGGCAGAAAAACATTCAGCGGCCGGCTGCTCGCCGCCAGCGCTGCTTCGATGCCGCTCAAGGGCCCGCATCCCGGATGAAGGTCAGCAATGACGTCCGCATGATAAGACAGATCCGAACGGGCAGCTGCTATCCGCGGCGCCGCCGCGAGAGGCAGGGCGCGAAGCTTATCCAGAGCGACTTCGAGCAGGGCCCGGCCGGCCCATGGGAGCAATGCTTTGTCTTGTCCCATGCGCGTACTGCGGCCGCCGGCAAGGACGAAGCCCTCGGCCATGGGCCGCACCGGGTCCTTCACTTCCCCGCTCCCTTGCGGAGGCCGCCCAGCGGATAGAAGGTTCCCCGCCACGAAATGCCGCCGCGCAAGAGTGCAGGCAATGTGTAGCGGAGCAGCGCGTATAGGAACAAAACAGTGGCCGCCGGAAATAAGAGCACTTGCACACCGCCGGAAAAGTCTTGATACTTACCCGCCTGCTGGTAAGCCAGGAAAAGCGCAATCAGCATGATAATGCGATGACCCAGTCCAGCGCCTGCACCGTGCGTAGAAGAAACAGCATCTCTAAGAGTCATAGCACCCTGCCCCAAAATCGAGGTCGGGCAGCGGGTCTTATATACTGGGCTCCGGTCGCGATGAATGGTTGAAGAAAGAAGAAAAAGAATCAGCAGCGGTACACTATGGATTGCTGCCGCGATCGCTCTCCTGCTTATCTTTTTCGGTGTCCGCTGGCTTACGCGCGAGAGGTTGCCGGTGCGGGTGGCCGAAGCCCACGTGCAGGATCTGGTCAAGCCCAGCAGCACCAGTGGCCGGGTCGAACCGCTGACCATCTTTGAGGCGCACGCTCCAGAAGCAACCACCGTCAAGGCTGTCTATGTCCACGTGGGCGAGCGGGTGCACAAGGGACAATTGCTGGTGACCCTGGATGACACCAATGCGCGGGCCCGCTTGGCTGCGGCAACGGCGTCATTGCGGGCAGCCGAGGCCGGCTACCAAAGCGTGGAGAGCGGGGGAACCCATCAGGAACAGCTGGCTCTTTCCAGCAATCTTGCCAAAGCCCAGATCGATTGCGACCAGGCGGCCCGGGATCTCGATATTGTCCAAAAGCTGGCGGCCAAGGGAGCGGCCGCGCCCAGCGAGGTAGCCCAGGCGCAAACCCGCTTAACCCTCGCGCAGGCATCCTTGCATTCGCTGCAAGAACAAAAGACCAAGCCTTTCGCTCCCGTTGATCTCACCCGGGCCCATTCAACTGTCGCCGAAGCACAAGCCGCGGTCGACGCCGCAAACCGGGTGATTGCGCAATCCAATGTGCGCGCCCCCTTCGCGTGTACGGTTTATTCCCTTCCAGTCACGCAGTATGGATATATCGAGCCGGGAGCAGAGATATTGCAGGCCGCGGATCTCTCCAAGCTCCAGGTACGCGCCTATTTCGACGAACCGGAGATCGGCGATCTGCAATTAAACGACCCGGTCAGCATCGTGTGGGATGCCAAACCGGATATGACGTTCCACGGGCACATCACCCGCCTGCCTTCAACCATCATCACCTATGGAACCCGCTTCGTTGGCGAAGTGCTGGTGAGTGTTGAAGATTCCAATGGAGTGCTTTTGCCCAACACCAATGTCGTGGTCACCGTCATCACCCAGGAGGTACGCCATGCGCTCACCGTGCCCCGTGAGGCTCTGCATATCGAAGGTGGCCGCGACTATGTCTACGTTGTCTCGGGCGACACACTGCATCGCGCGGCTGTCCAGGTAGGCGCCATCAACCTCACCATGGTGCAGGTCCTCAGCGGCCTGAAGGATGGTACGGTCGTCGCCCTGGGCACCACCAATGGCGCGCCGATCTCCGAGGGTGCTCCCATTCGCATTATCAATTGAGGATATCGGTGAGATGCGCCTGCCAGTTCGCGTTGCTGGGTATCGTCAGCCTGCTTGGGCAAACCGGCGCGCATGCCCAGGTCTCCTTTTACACTGTCGTAGACCTCGCTCTGCGTAACAGCACTCCGGTGCGCATCAGCGCGGCCGACGTGCAGCACGCCGAGGCCGCGGTGATGGAAAGCGTCGACGCCTACAAGCCCAGTTTTTCTGTGGGCTCCAGTCTGGGATACTCGTACGGTTTCCCGGTGGGCCAGCCTTCGATCTACAGCGTCTCCGCAAATTCGCTGGCCTTTTCTTTTTCCCAGCCAGACTATATCCGCTCGGCTCGAGCAGCACTGTTGGCGGCGCAGCTGCAGCTGAAGGATACGCGACAGCAAGTGATCCTGGACACGGCGCTCGACTACATAGAGTTGGTCACCGTGAACCAGCAAATGACCGCGCTCGATCAACAAACCGGTTTCGTACAGAAGTTGGTGGAGATCGAAACCGAACGTGTCGATGCCGGGCTGGACAGCAAAGTGGAATTGACACAGGCACGGTTGACGGGGGCCCAGGTCGCGCTCCGGCGGCTCCATCTTGTAGACCAGGCCGACCTGGTGCGGGTAGGGCTTGCGCACTTGACCGGTCTCAACCCGGGGGACATCGTCTCCGAACCACAAACGGTTCCGAAGGCGCCCGACGTCACAGACCCAGCTGGATACGATGACAACAGCGGCGTGAAAGCCGCGTATGCCTCCGCCAAATCGAAGCTTTACACTGCTTTCGGCGACGACCGCCAGAACAACCGTCCCACGTTCGCCTTTGGCCTGGAGTACAACCGCTACGCCAAATTCAACAACTACAACGAGTACTACCTGCGCTTTCAGCACAACAACTTTAATGTCGGGGTGCAGATTACGCTGCCGCTGTTCGATGCGAGCCGCAAGGCCAAGGCGAAAAGTTCAAGTGCAGAGGCAGCGCAGGCCAGTGCCCAGGCCGATCAATTGCGCGACCAGACCGGGGAACAGGTGCTGCGGTTGCAGAAGAACATAGCCGAACTTGCGGCCCAGGAGCAGGTTGCAGAATTGCAAAACGAATTAGCGCAGGACCAGCTCGATGCCATCACCACTCAGCTTCGGCTGGGAAGCGGCACTCCGGGTGGAGCGGCGCCGTTACCCAAGGATGAACAAGGCGCCCACATCCGTGAGCGCAGTCAATTTGTCGATATGCTCCAAACCCGTTTCCAGTTGACCCAAGCCCGCCTCTCGCTTCTCCGCTCCATGGGAAGAATCGAAGACTGGGCCAAGGCGACACCGGTTCCCCACCCGTAGCAGCAACGCGCCTTGGTGGGAACGAAGGGCACCGCTCTAATCCGTGCCGTACGGGGCCCGGTTAGATGAGCGCTCTAGAGACTGTGATTGAGAACCAGGATTTGGGAATTTAGTCCCGAAGGGACGGTTGAGCTTCAGATCTGTCCAAATTAGTTTTTCAGCGGGACAGCACATGAAGCTTTCGCTGACCCTAGGAGCCCTGGGGAAGACCCTGTCGAACGAAGGGCACGGCTTGAGCCGTGCCGCAAAGGATTTGCGCGCTTGACGGCTTTACAGGCTGCGGAAAAACTCATGTTTTGTATCAGGGCACGACTTTAGTCGTGCCGTAAGCGATTGAAAATACGCTGGGCTTTAGCCCCTGAGGTACGGCTTCCCAACGGCGAGTTTTTCCGCAGCCTCTTTAGCCGCCGAGGTACGCTTTTCGAGACCTATAGGGCAAAGTCATGTCTTTTCGCGTTTGAGTTCTCCCTAGAAGATTGGAAGACGTACCTCAGGGGCTAAAAGCCCTCATCAGCGCGAGTGCTGTGGCACGACTGAACAGGCTGCGGAAAAACTCATGTTTTGTATCAGGGCACGACTTTAGTCGTGCCGTAAGTGATTGAAAATACGCTGGGCTTTAGCCCCTGAGGTACGGCTTTCCTACCCAACGGCGAGTTTTTCCGCAGCCTCTGGAAGCCGTGCCCTTCGTTCATCAACGCAACTCGAAGACTGGTTGCCCGCATTCTCACACCCCTTTAGCCCCCCCGGTACTCTGTACACATCTGCGCTAAACCTCTGCCAACGTTGAATTTGCGAACCCTCCCCGGGGCCCCGGGCGTCTAACCTGTTGGGGGTGCTCTCAGGGATCCTCTTTTCGCCCCAGCACCCGCGGTGCTGTTAGACTGGAAGTTGAGCCTATGCCGCTAAAAACGCTACTCTTAAATCCCCCATCGTTTGAGAATTTTGACGGCGGAGCCAGTTCTCGCTGGCCTGCTACGCGCGAAATTGAGTCTTACTGGTACCCAGTCTGGCTTGCCTACCCGGCCGGGATGCTGGAAGGCTCCCGCATGCTCGACGCGCCACCGCACCATATCTCTGCCACCGAGACCATCGAGATTTCCAAGAGCTATGAGTTTCTGGTCCTGTTCACCAGTACCCCAGGTTGGACCGGCGACCAGAAATTGGCGGAAGCGATCAAGCGCGCCAACCCGCAAATCAAGATAGCCTTTGTCGGGCCGCCAGTCACCACCTCTCCCGACCGCGCGCTCAACGAATGTGCGGCAATCGATTTTGTCTGCCGGCGCGAGTTTGATTTCTCCGTGGTTGAGTTTGCCAACGGCAAACCTCTCGATGAGATCCTCGGCATCAGCTACCTCAAGAATGCCAGTGTGGTACACAATCCCGACCGCCCCCAGGTAGACAATCTCGATCAAATGCCCTGGGTCACCGATGTCTACAAACGCGACATCGACGTGACTCGGTACAACGTTCCGTTCCTGCTCTATCCCTACGTTTCTCTTTACTCCACCCGCGGATGTCCGGCGCAGTGCACCTTCTGCCTGTGGCCGCAAACCTTGAGCGGCCATGCCTGGCGCAAACGGTCCACGGATGATGTCGCGGCCGAGATGGCGCATGCCAAGGAGCTCTTTCCCGACGTCAAGGAATTCTTTTTCGACGACGATACCTTCAACATCCAGAAGGCGCGAACCGTCGAGCTGTGCGCCAAGCTCAAACCCCTGAAGCTCACCTGGTCATGCACCTCCCGCGTAACCACCGACCGCGAGACCCTGAAAGCGATGCGCGAAGCGGGATGCAGGCTGTTGATTGTAGGTTTTGAATCGGGCGATCCGCAGATTCTCAAGAACATCAAGAAGGGCGCCACGGTGGAGAGGGCCCGCGACTTCGCCCGCGATTGTCATGAGCTCGGCCTTACCATTCATGGCGACTTCATCCTCGGTCTTCCCGGTGAGACCAAGGAGTCGATTCGCAACACCATCAACTTCGCCAAAGCCCTTGACGTCGAAACCATCCAGGTATCGATTGCCCACGCCTATCCCGGCACGGAATTCTATGACTTTGCCGCCGAGAATGGCTTCATCATCAACAACGGCGCCATGGTGGATGAAGGCGGGCACCAGCTTGCCCATATCGAATATCCTGGGCTGCCCAAAGACTACGTGCTCGAAATGGTCCACCGCTTCTACGACGAATACTACTTCCGTCCCAAAGCCGCGTGGCGCATCGTGAGCAAGGCCATTGTCAATCGAGACGTCAAGCGGCTCTATGTCGAAGCCAGGTCGTTCCTCAAGCTTCGTGCCGCACGCAATAAGGTAGTGGCGGACGGCAAGATCAAGGCCGCCAATACACCCGGCCCCGCCGTCAACGCGGGCGCATGATCGGGTAGCACCTTGCATACCCTGACACTGCGGAGGTATGTCGTTTTGGGCGTAGTCACGCTCGCCTCCGCATTCGGTGATACCTTCCTGGCGATTGGCATGAAACGTCTTGGGCCGGTATCCCTGACCCATCCCAATGCCCTTCTTTCCGCGCTGCGAACACCCTGGGTAGTAAGTGGCGTGTTGCTGTTGCTGGTCTGGACGGCTTGTTATCTGACCGCGCTCTCCTGGGCCGATCTGACCTTCGTTCTGCCCGCCACTTCCCTCGCCTACGTAGCTGTTGCTGTTCTCTCCAGGTTCTGGCTGCACGAGCAGATCTCGCCCGCGCGCTGGTTAGGCATAGCCCTGATCACCGCCGGAGTAGGCTTCGTGACCCAGGGACCGGCCTACACCCAGCGCGACGCGATCGATCCCGCACCATGACCCTGAGCTCGGGCGCAGCGGTCGCCGTGATGGTTGGCGCCATCGTCCTGACTGCCACTGCCGGCGATGTATTCCTTGCCTCCGCCATGCGCGCCGTCGGCGACCTGGACCAGATCAAGGCGGCCCGAGGCTTACCAGGCGCGATCTGGGCCGTCATCAGCGAGGGCCGCTTTCTGACCGGCGTCGTCTTCATGGCTCTCAGTTTCTTCTCTCTCCTGTTTTCCCTCAGCCACGCGGACGTAAGCCTCATCGCCCCAGCAGCAGGTTCCCTGACCTTCGTGGCCAACGCCGTGGCCGCGAGATGGGTGCTGCACGAGAACGTCGATCGCCGGCGCTGGCTCGCGGCGCTGTTCGTCTGCTGCGGCGTCGCACTGCTCAAACACTAACGGGCAGGGGGGAACCCCTTGCGGGGAGCAACGAGCGGAGCGCACAGACCAACCAGCATTAACAGGCAAGCGACTCCGCCGAAGGCGATCCCGAACCCCGCCGAATGCACAACAAAACCTATTACTGCAGGACCGGTCAGAATTCCGGTGTAGCCGACGGTGGACACGAACGAGATATTACTTCCGAGTGCACCTCCTGATTCTGAAGCGAGTGAAAAGATGAGCGGCACCAGGTTGGCTGCACCCAGTCCGATCAATATGAAACCGAACAGCGAGCCAGCAGGATTAGCCAGCAGGGCCGCCAGCAGGAAGCCAGTTGCTGCGACCAATGCACCGGCTGTCATGATCCATCTGCGCCCCGTTCTTTCGATGATGAAGCTGCCTCCAAATCGACTAACCGTCATCGCAATCGAGAATGCGGTGTATCCAATGCCGGCATCTTTCTTGATCATTCCCACCTTGTCCACGAGGAACACCGCGCTCCAATCGAGCATTGAGCCCTCCGCCAGCATCATGATGAACGCGATGATTGCGAGAAAGAGCACGTATTTACGTGGCCACGCGAGGCTCTTAATTCCCTTTGGGCCGCCGTGTTGATCGTCGCCATAAGAAAGCAAAGCGGGGTTTGCAAGCAAGAGCAGTACGGAAAGCAAGGACACAACGATGAGAGCGGACAGTGCAGGAGGCGTGTTCAGCCACAGGAGTCCGCTCATGAGTAGCGCGCCGGCAAAGCCGCCAACGCTGTAAAGGCCGTGAAACCCCGGCATCAGGTTCTCACCACTACCCCTTTCGACCAGCAAGGCCTGCACGTTCATCACCACGTCGATCGCGCCAATCGAGGCTCCGAACAGAAAGAGCGATAGCGCGAGAGTGGTTGACAAAGGCGCCATCGAAACAGCCACTAGCCCTAGAAAGATGGCGCCCGCTGCTATTTGAATAAGGCGTTTACAGCCATAGCGGCCCGTAAGCGCCCCCATGGTTGGCATGGAGAGGATCGAGCCCGCCCCAAAGCACAACAGCAGCAGGCCAAATTGCTGATCGTTCGCGTGAACGCGAGCCTTGGCATACGGCACAAGGGGCGCCCACGCCGATTGGGCCATTCCGCATAACAGGAAGATGAGTCGCGTCGCTCGGCGTGCCGGTTTCCCAGGTCTTTCCATCTGCATATCGATTCTCTCCTGTTTATCGATGCAGGTTCGACCAACCTGGCAGTTGCCCGTTCCCTTCCCGAAGGCATTGGAGCAACCGTGGCTACGCATGACCCGGCCATCGCCTCTGTCCTTGCAGGCCGGACCGACCTGACGCTCATCACCATAGGAGGGCAGGTCAATCCGCTCATCGGCGCGGCGGTCGACGGGCAGGCCCTCCGCGTGATTCTTGGTATGCGCCCCGATCTTCTCTTTCTTGGACTGTGCGCTCTGGACGCAGACACCGGTATCGCGGCTTTCGACAATGAAGACGCGCAGATGAAACGCTCGCTAGAGCAATCCGGCTCAGTCGCTATCGCAGTGTTGAATGAGAAGTTGTCTGCGTCAACGCCTTTCCACGTCAGCTCGGCCGATGCGATAGCCGATCTCATTGTCGAAGCGGATGCGCCGAGGCCGCTTATCTCAACCTTCAAATCTCGAGGAGTGCGAATCCATTGGGCAGGAGCTCACAATGCGTGCCCTCGTCGAGTGGATCGGGACCACCATGGATGTCACCGAACCGGCGCAGGCCAGGATTGAATTGGAGAGAGCGTTTGAAGCAGCTATAGCTACAATGCCGGCGTGCCACGGATCTCCGCAGCCACGCCGGCACCAATTTCAGAACTTCAAATCGGGCAACTCTTTTACATCCTCCGAGTCGGTTGAGACGCTGATGTTGTGCCATGCCTTGGCGTCGGATTCCCGCTTTTCCTCGGCCGAGCGGGCAAACTGCACGGCATCGCTGCCGAGCAAGAGGTGTGCAGGAAGCTGCTCTTTGGAAGCTAGTTGCAGAATGACCTTTGCGACTTTTGCTGGAGCGCTCATCTCGTGCCCCCAGTGCCCCTGCAACATCTTGATAAACGTGCCTACGGAGGCCTCATAGTCGGGTAAAAGCTCCGGTGTGCCAGCGCTTGCCCGCTTGCCCCAGTTGGTCCGCATACCGCCTGGCTCGAGCGCGCACACCTTAACGCCGAAGGGCGCCAGTTCTGGAGCAATGGCTTCAGTAAAGCCACCTACCGCCCATTTTGCCGCGTGATAGGCTGCGTTCCCAGGAACCCCCAACCTGCCACCGACGGAAGAGATCTGAAGGATGCAACCACTCTTCTGCTTCCGCATGACCGGGATCGCCGCTCGTGTCATATAGACGACGCCGAAGAAGTTCGTGTCGACTAAAGCGCGAAAGCTCTCTGAACTCAGCTGCTCAAAAGGGGCAACATCTCCGTACCCCGCATTATTGACCACAACATCCAACCGTCCGAAGACCTCAACAGCCTTTGCGACCGCGGCCTTTGCCGCCACCTCATCTGCCACATCGAGGGGCGCTGTATGCACCTGCTTGCCATATCGCTCGGCCAAATCGTTCAACCGGTGTGGATCGCGGGCCGTCGCCAGCAGACGATCACCCGAAGCAAGAACTGCCTCCGCGATATCGCGACCCAAACCATTTGCGCTACCTGTTACCAACCATACTTTGGACATAAAAATCTCCGTTCTGCCGATTGGATGCAGCATAACGGAGTGAATACTCATTAATTCTAGCCAGGGCTACTATGATACCAGGGAAGAAATCTGACCCTGATAACCACCTCGAGGCCCGGAGGGCCGCCCGCCAAACGTCAGCCCAGCCCGGAAGGGCTGGGTATCCGCCCAGGATGATGGTCGAGCGCCGTAGGTGCGGCACTCCTTTCTCAACCCCTGATGCCAGGGAAGAAATCCGAGCCTGATAACCACCTCGAGGCCCGGAGGGCCGCCCGCCAAACGTCAGCCCAGCCCGGAAGGGCTGGGGTATGCGCCCAGGATGATGGTCGAGCGCCGTAGGTGCGGCACTCCTTTCTCAACCCCTGATGCCAGGGAAGAAATCCGAGCCTGATAACCACCCCGAGGCCCGGAGGGCCGCCCGCCAAACGTCAGCCCAGCCCGGAAGGGCTGGGTATCCGCCCAGGATGATGGTCGAGCGCCGTAGGTGCGGCACTCCATTCTCAACCCCTGATGCCAGGGAAGAAATCTGACCCTGATAACCACCTCGAGGCCCGGAGGGCCGCCCGCCAAACGTCAGCCCAGCCCGGAAGGGCTGGGTATCCGCCCAGGATGATGGTCGAGCGCCGTAGGTGCGGCACTCCTTTCTCAACCCCTGATGCCAGGGAAGAAATCTGACCCTGATAACCACCTCGAGGCCCGGAGGGCCGCCCGCCAAACGTCAGCCCAGCCCGGAAGGGCTGGGTATCCGCCCAGGATCATGGTCGAGCACCGTAGGTGCGGCACTCACGCTCGAAGGCACGACGGGGGACCAAACGGAGCAACCCCAAAAAGCAAACGCTCCAAAACCCCCCGCGCCGCCTCCGCATGGCAGCTGAAACCTACAAATCTGTCGGAGGAAGTTCCTGTTTACCACCCCCTTGCCAACGCCCAAGTAACTTCGGGCGAGTACTCCCGAGCAAAAAAAAAGCATCTCGCCACTAACTTGCAACCTGGAAAAAGCATATTTCAGAGTAGAGGATATCGGCAGGCGACGGCTTCTCACGCGACCGCGCCTGGCCGGCAGTTGCCGGTAGTTTCGGCCTTGAGCGCGAGCGAAGGATAGCGTCACCGCTGTCCGGTTCCACACCCTATCCTCGTCACAAAATCACCAACACCATCCATGACTGGTTATCGCGGCCCTTTCTGTGTCACCAGTGTGGGCCGGGAACCCCGTCCCCAATCTCCAGCAAACCGAGGAAAGAGACTACCCATGCCCAAAAATACTGTTAGCGACCTCATCACCGATCAGGAAATGGTCTTTGCTCGCCTGATCATGTCCGGAACCATGAATGACCGCGCCGCCGCGGAAGCCGCCGGTCTCAATCCCCGAACCGCCGCCTACACCAAAGCCAAGCCCCGCGTCCGCGCCTACATGAACGAGCTCCGCGCAGCCATGAAGGAAAAGCTCGTGGATCATGAAGCTGACCTGTCCCGCCTGGCCGCGGACCGTGCCGTGGAGCGGCAGCGCAAGCTGGACCTTGTCCGCGGCCAGGTCCTGGACCGGCTCTGGGAACTCGCCGCTCTCAGCCAGGAAGCCACGAAAGGCAGCATCGCCGGCCAGATCAAGGCGCTTGCCATGATCGCAGCCATCGAAGGCCTCATTCCGGACCGCCGCCTCTCCCCATCCGCGACGCAACCCGCGGCCCCGCCCGTCAAGCCACAAATCTACCAGTCTGCGTGGCTCCGCAAACAGAAGCAAGAAGCAGCTGAGGAGTCAGGCGATCCCGTTGCCGACGCAGAAGCCCAAACCGAAGACCCCCACCTCCCCGACCCTGAGCCTGCTCCCAATCCGGCCCCCGAGGCGGCGAACGCCGCGCCCCTGCCCCGAACCGTGATCTGAACCCTGACCGCAACCAGCCCACCCTTCCCGACCCCCTCATCCAGCCGGCGTTGAACCGGGTTCCCGAAGCGACCAACAGCGGCTTCGATGTTTACCTGGACACCACCAGCTCATTAAGGCAGCCCTTTTCCATAAGAACAGGCCCCTTTGCCCGCCGCCGCTAAAGTCGAAAAAAGGCCAAATTTTATCGAATTTTACAAAACAGAGCCTTCGTCGACTCGCCGCCGCTTACAACGGATTGTCAAGTGCTGGATGGACGAGGGACGGAGTAGTCCAGTCACACTTCCACCCATACGGCGCACAGGACGCTTGGCTACTTCTTGGCTGCCGCACTCCAAAAGGCCTCGAAACCTGCGCTTCGGTAGTGCTCCGCTTTGGCTGGATTGGCCAACATGGACGCCATAGTCGTCTCAGCCATCGCGAGCAGGAGGTCTGACGCAAAAGCTTCAGGCAGACCGCTCAATTTGCCCTGCGCGACAAGCTGCTGCATGGCTTCGGTAGCGGCTTCGAAGCCAGCCTGCCCCTCCTGCCTGCTTTGGTCAGTGATGCGCTCAGAAACCGTAAGCTGCATCATCGCCCTGCGCTTCGCCGGCGAATCCATACCCCAGGTCACGTAGGCGTTCCAGATATGTTGCATTCGCTTCCGGAGTGAGCCGGTCAAGGGAAAGCCCGCGATCATAGCGCTGCGCATGTCTAGTTTTAGCTCGCGGTAGAGCTCGTTGAGCAGCTTATCCTTATCCGGAAAGTACCGGAACAGCGATCCCTCCGCCACCGCCGCAGCCTTTGCAACGCTGGCAGTGGACGCGCCAATGCCATCTTCAGCAATCGTCTTGGTGGCTGCACCGAGGATGGCAGCACGCTTGTCTCCGGTCTTCGGTCGCGGCATGGCTGCCCATAGTGTATGCAATTCCTGGTAGGGATAGGAGCGTGCTGGAAGAGGAAGGCCGGCCACTCGGAAATTCAACCAGCGATGAACTGGGTCCGCGCAGAGGGTTTCGTAACAGTCTCGCTTCCACGTCCGCATCTCCATATACGCCGGGGAAAGTCTTGCGGCGGGTACTGATAGCATGGTGGTCGCGCGATCGACGCCCGGTGCAACCCACATGAGAAGCAAAATATCCGCATTCACCCTGTTCCTGTTCATGTGAGGATGCTGGACTGTTCTCAAAGTACCGTCCTGTGTGACGCATAAACCTTGACGCATAAACCTCACCCATTGACCCGCGCATTGTTGGCGCTACGACATACATCAAGGTAACGACACCCTATAAAGATTGCGATGCACGGTGGTATTAACATAGGCGTAGTGAGCCGGATCTTGGCCGCCCACCAGTTGCTCGCGGTTCACTGATAGCGCGCCCGGCACTTCGTCAGCCTTTGCCTCGGGCCGAATGCCATTTGCGGGAAGCGCAGGCAGTGTCTCGCCCGGGCCTAACGGAATCGCCAGACTTCGGCCGGGACTTGTCAGGGTGGCCGCCTCTACCGGAACGTAGAGAAACCTTCCACTCGATGCCCAGCTAACCAGGCAATAACTCCTGCAGAGTCGACGCGGCTCCCCACCCCGCAGTGGAATGGCCGTCACTACGGGAAATCCGTTCCACGGTGCATCTGGGGGGATCAGAACAGCTGAACTTACCGAAAGCGCCTTCGGTCCTGATGCGTCGATCCCAATTTCCTTTAGGGCAATGGATTGACCTTCAGCTTTGCGGCCTGGGCCAACTTTCTCTGTTGCCTGTCGAAGCTGTAGAACCAGTCTGAGCCGAGTTCAAGCGCTGCCGCAACGTGCAATAAATCCGCCGTGCGCGTTCCGAGCCGGGGAGTCGTCCGCCGCGATAATTGGCGGGCGCGCCCGAAAACATTGTCTGGCAAAGGCTTGAGTTGGAAGATGCCGGAGCGCAAATCCTGTTCAAAGTCATTCAGAGAGGAGTGTGCTTGCGCAGGAGATACTTCCTTGCGGAAGACGCGCAGTTCCAGGGCATTGACAACTTCCAGTTCGGCAAAGGTCGTTAGTAACAGAACCCCTCTGGCGGCGCGCATCGCCTGCACCGCTGCCGCAGAGTTGCCATCCGCGCTATACAACGAGACGAGGAAGCTGGTGTCCACATAAGCGTTCAATAGCGGTTTCGATCCTCGCTGATTAAGTCCGCGCCACTCACCTTAAGCTTCTTGGTTCCATAGATAGCTCGCATCCGTCCTATGAAATCCGGCAGTTCGGGCGAAGCCGAAGGCTGTTCCGGCACGAGACGCGCGATGACGTGCCGCCGTTTGGTGATCTGGACTTCTTCACCCTGGCGCAAGAGGTGCTCGATCTTCTTGAAACTGTACCGCAGATCTCGAAGCGAGGCTGTCTTCATGTGATACATTCTAGCATCACATATCGGACCACCGGGCCGGGAGAGATGGAGTTTTCGGAGTTTTTTCATTGTGTTTTCTGTAGCTTACAAGTTTAGTCGTCAGACGGGAGGAGATGCGTCGACAGGCGATGCGTCGACAGCATACCTATCCCCCGAAACTCCAAGAGCGAGGGGGAATAAGTATGACGTCGACGCATGAGACGCGCTCGAAATATCCAAGTTGGGACTTGAACTGCATTCCGGTTGGGGGTTGAGCTACCTGTCCCCGAAACTACCTTTTCTGCCATGTTCAACGACTAAGATACGTCATGTTCACCTTGCTGCTTTTGTAAATAGCCCACCGCTTCATTAGGCGTAGCTGTTTGAACAACGCATCTTGCGTCATCTCCAGGGTAGGGGAATTGACCACTTCCGGCCGGGAGTGCCAATGCGCCCCTATTCGCGCACGAGGCAACACTGCCCGAACAAATCAGGCTGCACGTCGAGACGGTAGAGCAACGAACAGTAGCGGTCATGCTCTAAGCCTCGAAATAGCGCTGTGACTGACGTTGTAGCTCCGTGCGATGTCGGTCATGGATTCCTTGCCGTGCTCGCGCCTGGCTAGTGCATGTTTACGGTGATGCAGGGTGAGCTCCGGCTTGCGGCCGAGCTTCACCCCTCTGGCTTTGGAATCCAGTGGATCCCAGCAGACGAAACTGCAGCAACGGAAGATAACTCCCGAACGTCGGGGTACTCTTCTCTGTCCCCGGCCTTTGGGCCTTTAATCGTTCTCGAATCCCCTTCTGGGAAACGGAGAGCAGACTCCATTGAAGATGGTTGCGAACCTCTCATTGTGCCGGCCACATTCAACCTCCGCAAAAATCGGCTTGAATCCTGGCGTCTGTGTGCCAGAATGGTGCGATGCGAGTCTTCTTCTTTGTCGGCGTGAATGACGCACTTAAGTCTGGCATGAGTTGCAAGATTTGGAAGATAGAGCGCCGGGGTCGTGTTCTTCGAGTTTGGTGGGGTCCGGCTATC
>CAVVQX010000006.1:0-46230 GCA_963750415.1 uncultured Acidobacteriaceae bacterium | reverse complement strand
TGCCACACTTCAGGAATCTGCGAAACTAGCAGAATTGGTAGGTTTCGAAACTGCAAATCTATCAGGAATAACTCCGAGGCCGCGGAGTTATTGAGAACTATGCGCGACTAACGACTCTTGACGGCAGCCAAGCGTCAATTCTAGTTCCCTCGGTTGGTCGCGAGTTAACTTCAAGATGCCCTCCCAGCGATCGCAACCGTTCCTCCATGCTCCTAAGCCCGATGCCATTTTGCGCTGAGAGATTGTTCACATCAAACCCCTTTCCTCGATCGACAACTGACAGGTGGAGGTCCTCTCCTGAAACTTCCAGATGGACTTCAGCCCTTTCGACGCCGCTGTGCCGTTTGATGTTTCGAAGTCCTTCCTGGGTGATCCGAAAAAGACAAAGCGCTACTTCCGCCGGAATCCCACGCGGAACGTTCCCGTGTATAAAGTCGACCCGTAGTTCCTTTTGCTCCGCAAACTCCTCACAGAAGGCCTTCACCCCTGCAACCAGACCTAGACTCTCTAACGTGGAAGAATGCAACCTGTGTGACAAAGAATGGAGATCTGCGCCGAGCTCGCTGATCTGATTCCAAATTTTGTGGAACCTCTGGGCCGCCCCGACAGGGGAATCTCCAACTTCCTCGGCTAGTCCTTCCAGGTCTATCAAAACCATCGCTAGCTGTTGCGCGTAGTCGTCATGGATCTCGCGCGCGATCCGCTTGCGTTCTTCCTCCTGGGCATCAATCAAGCGACCGCTCAAACCAGCCCAGGCCTCCTGGACCATTTTGCGCTCGGTGATATCGATGCAAGAGCCTATGTACCCAGCAAATGAGCCGTCCGGATTGAATCTCGGCACGCCGATATCGGAGACCCAGCGGTATTCTCCGTCATTCCGCCGAAGTCGATATTCCATCTCGAAAGCTTCACGCCGGTCAAATGTACTGTAGTGGGCGCCCAGGCAAATCTTCAGGTCTTCAGGGTGCACGCCCTCTGTCCAGCCATTGCCAAGTTCTGTTTCAATGGACCGGCCGGTGAACTCCAGCCAAGGCTGATTGAAGTAGTTGCAGAGCTTGTCCGGACCGGACATCCAGATTAGAACCGGCGCAGTATTAGCGACCAAGCGGAAGCGCTCCTCGCTTTCGTGTACCGCTTCTTCTGAACGGCGACTCTCGGTGACATCCCGGATTATGATAGTAAACAACTTCTTTCCAACAGTTTCGATCTGAGAGATAGAGGCATCGATCGGAAATTCCTCGCCAGTTGCTCGCAATGCCCACGAACCATCCATCTTGCGATTGGTCACGCCGCTCTCGGCGAAATGGAGGATATTCCCGGTGTGTTCGTGCCGGAAACGCTGTGGAATGAGATGATCTACCGTCGTTTCGATAACTTCGTCTGCTTTGCAGCGGAATATGTTCTCAGCGGCAGTGTTGAATAGGACAATCCGTTGCTCTTCGTCGATGACAATAATGGCGTCCATCGCCGAGGAAACAATGCCTGCGAGCCTTTCCTCGCTTTCGCGAAGCTTCTCTTCGCTTCGCTTGCGTTCAGTAATGTCCACCGCCATGCCAAGCATCCGCTTGGCGCGACCGTTTACGGTGTAATAGAAACTTCCGTTGGCTGTGATCCACCGCACGGTACCGTCAGAACACACGACGCGGAATTCCGATATGTATGGCTTATGATCCCGTATGGCGTTGGCAACCGCTTTCCAGACAAGCTTTCGGTCTTCCGGATGTATGCGGCGGCGAAACTCCTCGATGTGCCCGGAATAGGTGTTCGATGGAATTCCGAACATAGTTTGGAGGTCACCAAACCAACGATCCTGACCGCTCCGGATGTCCCAATCCCATCCCACCGACTTCCCCCCGGTCACGGCCAGACGAAGCCGCTCGTAGGTAATGGCGAGTTCGGCTTCTACTTTTCTCCGTCTCGTTCGCTGCCGCAGCAGTCCGAAAATCAGCAGCGCCTCCACCAAGATCAGAGAGATGGTGCCAATGATGTACCCGGTATACAGTTCCCAGGCATTTGGCTGCCTATAGAGCAAGACACTGCCGGGCGGAAGGCTGCTCTCTTTGAATCCCCAGCGCCGCAGCGCTCGCCAATCGAACATGTACACGTTGGCGCTCTTCACGATTGAGATGCCCTCCGGCCTTTCCCCGTTGAGAATCTTCAAAGCCATGTCGGCAGCGATCTGTCCGGTGGCAGCCCAACTCAGTACATTGCCTCCTACTGCTCCGCTACCGAAATCAACATCTTCCAAGACAAAGACAGGGGCATTGGCGGCACGGACAACCATGGGTAACGACTGGTTTGCGTCAATGAAGCGTGCGCCCGCGGCGTCCTCCATGATCGACGTGTGAATAACGACAGTCTTGCTCGGCAGGTGCTTCAGGCGCTCGAGCAGCATGGGCATGGTCAAATCTGTAAGATATGTGAACTCAAGCTTTGATTCGTAGCTGCTCAAGCTCTTCTTGACAATGGCCTCGTCATTCCTGTCAAACTCTCCGACACCCCCAACTACCACCACATGTTTAGTGCCAGGCTGCAATTGCAATGCCGCCTTCAGTGTCATTTCCGGCTGCGCGACCGCCCAAACACCAGTAAAGTGGGAATCGGGCTTGAGTTCGTCAATCATCGACTCTTCAGTTCCACAGAAGACGACTGGGGTGTTGGGGAAGCCCGCCTGGTGCCAGTCGATCATGAATTTGAGAGAACCCCGGCCGGCGGCAATGATGACGTCTGGTTTGCGGTCTCGATACTTACGAACGTACCACTCCTGGAACCGGCGCTGGGAATCCTTATCTGAAAATAAGGTTGTCTCTAGATTCTCGCTATAGAATTCGATCCGGTATGGCGATTTTTCCAGACCAGCAAAGATGGCTTGGTCGATCAAACCAAATCCGGGTGATGAGATCGACCCGAGGTCATTGAAAACGAGGACACGCCGGACCTCCTTTACATCTGCTGCCGCTACCGTTGACCGTAGAAGAAGGATTAAACAAGCTGTAACAATGCCAAGGGCAGACGTTGCGGTTAGCCAGTGTGGCGTTCGACGGTCTTGTTCCCGCCTAGGCCTTCCAAGGCACGGAGACTGGCGCAAAATACCTTGCTCAATCGCAGCCGACACAAGAGATCTCCAGGGGCCCTTCACGTCAAAAACGACCTAACGGCAAGGGACTTAGCTACTGATTTTCAGCTCAGTAACTATGGCATGTAATAAGCCATAGCCATTGATTTTCAGCTCTGTGGCTTTCAGCTCAGTAGCTATGGCATATCATAAGCCGCAATCCATCCGCGGACACGACATAATTTTCAGCTTTGGGACGCGTCGCCGTCGGGTCGGAGACGAGAGATGGGCACCGCTCTGCATGCGGACGGCCCACAGCATCGGCGAAGCTCGGCATTTTTTGTGTTAAGGAGTAGTCGATCCAAATGTAGCCAAGCAATGTCGCTCGTGATCTCGTCGCGATGAGAGCGCTCGGAGCTCGTTGACCGTGGCGCCCTCCGGATGCTTCAAGATGATTGTGGATCAGTTCAACAGTCCTCGCTACCTCCGCTTTGCTTGGATCGTCGACAGCTTCGCGGTGGTGTTCGTGCTTAGGCTGAATCCGTTGAATGACAAATACAGCCTTGCATAAGTCACTCAGTCTTTTTGGGGGTGGACTCGGCCAGTCCGATCTAAGCTTCTGGTCTGCCGTTGAATTGCGACGACCTCCATAAGTCTGTGGCCGGCAGCATGCTTGCATCAGTCACGTGATTTCCGCTTCAGCCGGGGAATCGGAATCTCTCCCTGGGATTCCAGGCCCATTTTCTTGTGTCTAGGCCATCATCCTGTCGCGGCGGGAGCGAATATCCCACCCTGTTGCGTATACAAAGCGCCCACGGCAAATTCAATGCTAGCTTAATCGTTCTTATAAATCCCTTAGAATGATGCAATTAACGCTCGGTGGTCACGCATGAGCAACACCATCTATAAATCTATGATTGTGAGCGTTGCGTATGGAGCGGCGCCCGGTTGGTCTGTTCGGGGTTAAGTTCAGAAAAATACGCTCTGTGGTGAAACGAAATGACGGCGCGCAACACTATTCTAATATGTCCATCTTTTAGCAAGCGGCACTACAGACGCCTGCTAGACGAGATGAAGAATGCCTTTCGATTGCAGCCATCGTATTGTCAATCCCGCTATAGATCTGTTTGCAGGCGTTTCCGAGGGATTCAATGACATTTACTTCTTGGTACACGACAGACTGCCGGCTCAAAGGATTCTACAGCACAAGAAATATTGCTTGACACGTTAGCGCTGCGTGCTGGAGACTCGTTTCGCCCTGTGAGTCTTTCGAGCAAGCGTTTGTCTGTTGCCGATTGATTAGTGAAGCAGTTGGAGTAAGCGCACCCGGTTGTGTGTGCTTTGCCTCTTGGCTCTTGCTACCGCCTAAATCGTCAGTGCCCTCACCGTTAGGCCAGCTGCCTTCCCGGGCAACTACTCTCGAGTCGTGGAGACAGATAGAAGAAACACCTCGAGCTTTGTAGTCTGAGGGAAAATATATGGCGACGCCGCAGCGATTGCTTGTGGCGTACCTTGATGTGACCGGTAATTCCCGGGGGTCAATAATTGTGACCGATAAACGCATCTCTAGCGCTATTGAGTTCTCGACTTGGGCGGATCTAGCCACAGATATTGACATCCATCGGGTTGCGGCCTTTCAACTTCACCCGGGTTACCTGGAAAATAATTGCCGGGGGGGACCTGCCCTACGGCATGGCACTCATCTAGCCAGCATCATCTTCGGCCGCCCCGGTACATCCGTGGCCGGCTCAGCATCCCATTGCTGCGGTTTAGTTCTCCCTACGGGAAGCGCGTTGCCCTCTTGGCGGAGAGGACAGATGGGCAACGCTTCGCATGCGGACGGTCCACAGCATCGCCGAAGCTCGGCATTCCTGCTGACAATAGTGTTTTTTGTGTTATTTTCCAGCCAAGTCCGCAGCCAGACGGCTTCCACCGGTGCTTTGACCGGGTTGGTGCTTGACCCGTCCGGGGCTGCTTTGCCTGGAGCCGTCGTCGCTCTTACCAGCCAGGAAACTGGCGCAACTGATTCTGCCGCTTCCAACGGAGAGGGGGATTTCAGTTTCCTTCTTCTGCTGCCTGGGGACTACGAAGTAAAAGCAAGCAAGACAGGCCCTGTTCCTCTCATCGCCAGTGCGACAGCAAATGTCAGAGTCACCGAAACAGCTCACTTGGATCTGCATCTCCGGCTCGCAACCGTGATCCAGAGCGTATCGACCGAAACGACCATGTTCCAGTCAGACAGCTCTTCACTTGGGAGCGTGGTGAATGAAGCTGCGGTGAGTGGTTTGCCGCTCGTGACGAGGAACTTCGCTCAAATCGCCAGTCTCTCGCCAGGAGTCATAGTGGGAGTCCTCAACGCAGGAGAACTCGGACTAGGTGGAACCGCACTGTCGCAAATAGCCCAGTCTAATGATGGGATTTTCGTGCACGGAGCCCGCTCTTACGACAACAACTTTCAGCTTGACGGAATCAGCGTCAGCGACGTGCAAGGCAGTGCAGCGGGCAGCGGCGGGATTCCGATTCCAAACCCTGACAGCATTCAGGAGTTTAAGGTCCAAACCGGACTTTACGACGCGGCTTATGGACGTTATGCCGGCGCCAATGTCAGCCTGATTACAAAAGCAGGCAGCAATGCTTTCCACGGGACAGTTTTTGAGTTCTTCCGCAATGAAATTCTTAATGCCAACGATTTCTTTTTGAACCAGACTGACCAGCGGCGGCCCGTTCTCAAGCAAAACCAGTTCGGATTCGCCTTCGGTGGACCCATAAAAAAGGAGAAGCTGTTTTTTTTTGGTTCGTATCAGGGGACGCGTCAAGTTAACGGCCTCGCCGCGGGACAGTCCCGGACGGCTTGCACCGCTAGCTTGAATGAGCCGCCTCTGACGAATGATCGTACAGCCGCTGCTCTCGGAAAGTTGTTTGGCGGCATGCCCGGGGCAGAGGGGGGAACGGCGGTCACGTCCGACGGATCCAATATCAATCCTGCTGCGTTGGCGCTGTTGAATCTCAAGTTAGCAGACGGCTCTTTCCTGATTCCAACGCCACAAACTGTGGACCCAACGAAGCCACTTTCCCAGCAGGGCTTCTCGGTTTTCACTAATCCTTGCCACTTCACTGAAGACCAGTTCGTAACCAATGTTGATTACCTCGCATCACCGGCCAGCAGGATCGACGTGCGCTTGTTCGTGGCAGATGATGCTCAGGACGTAACTTTTCCCGGAAACGGCCTCAACCCTTCAGGTAACATCAGCGGGTTTCCATCTACAAGCGATCCGGGTTTCAGAGTCTTCTCGATTGCCCATACTTACAGTTTCCGTAACGCTTGGCTCAACGATGCACGGGTTGGTTACGTCCGCACTCGAACCAGCACGGAGGCTATATCTCCGTTTAAGTGGTCGGATGTCGGCGTTGAGGAAGGAGAAATGAGCAACAACAATGAACTCCCCAGCTTGGAAATCCTTGGTTCCGTCAGCATTGCATCGGGATTTCCAAGAACGATCACGCAAAACAGTTTTGTCTTCAGTGATACCCTCAGCCTTGTTCGCGGACGCCACACAATCCGCCTAGGAGGGGCGGTCACACGCGTGCAGGACAATATCAACCTGGTGGGACTGGGTTCTTTCGTGCAGTTCCTAAGTTGGCCGGATTTCTTGCTGGGCCGTGATGCCATCAGCAACGGCAGCCAATTCAGCAATGTCTTCGCGTCATACGATGACTTCGGCCTGACGCAACGCGAATATAGGGTGTGGGAAGGTGCAGGATTCGCCCAGGACGACTATAGAGTTCAAAAATCGCTTATGCTAAACATCGGCTTGCGCTACGAGCGGCTCGGCCAATTTGCCGATAGGCTGGGCAGGAACTCAAGCTTTGACGTCGACCAGGCTGATGCCAACCCTCCGCCGGATGGGAGCGTAGCAGGCTACGTTGTGGCTTCCAATTTCCCGGCTCTTCTCGCCGGCAGGCGTATCGCGTGCGAGCAACACATTCGGCAACGATGGTGCGGGGCAAAACACGATCGCACCGCGAATCGGGTTCGCCTGGCAGATCTTCCCCACAGTTAGCCGTATGGTGCTCAGAGGAGGGTATGGCAGTTACTATTCCCGACCCACTGGCCAGGCCTTCTACCAAAACGTGCTCGGTGCTCCTTTCTCTGAATTTAGATTGAGCGCTGGACCAGCAAACGCTCAGGCCACATTTCAAAAGCCGTTCCTGCAGCCGTTTCCAACGCCAGAAACGTTTCCATTGTTTCCCGCCTACTCTCCCACGACCGCGACCACCATCTATTCAGTGGCGCCCGGCTTTCGGCCTGCCGTGGTTCAACAGTATTCACTGAATGTTCAAGCGGAGTTGCATGAGGATTATTTGTTGGAAGTTGCGTACGTGGGTACTCGCGGTACTCATCTGGTACGCCAACGTTCACTGAACCAAGCGCTTTCAGCGTCGCCGAATCAACCTGTAAGGGGGACGACCGAGAATACCCTCGCAAATGTTTCATCGCGAGTTCCCATTCTCGGAGTACCACCAGACTCACTTGTGGAAATGGAATCCGAGGGCAGCTCCTGGTACAACGGGCTTGAGATGAGCCTGACAAAGCGGCTCAGCCGCGGCTTTCAATTATTAGGCTCCTACACTTTTTCCAAGACTTTGGACACCGATGGCGCCGATATTAACTCGACATCCTCAGGAAATGCACTGACACTGGGAAATCAAAACGACCCTGCACAACGATGGGGACGTGCCAGTTTCGACCGCACTCATCGATTCGTTTTCAGTACTATCTGGATCCTTCCAGGCCAGTTTCACGGAATGCTACGCAGCGTTCCTCGGTGACTGGTCCTTGGCTGCAATAGCAACTGTCCAGTCCGGCAGCGCGCTTACAGTCGCCGAAACAAATCCTACAAACGTTTTCGGAATCAGTGAGGATAGAGCGCAACTAACCGGCATGTGCTCGAAGAACCAATTGGTGAAGGCAGGGCCGGTTGAGTCGAAACTAAGCGGCTATTTCAATGCGTCCTGTTTTACGAGTCAGCCGGTAGTCGGCGCGGATGGCATTGGAACGGCGTTTGGGAACAGCGCGACAGGGATTGTGGATGGTCCCGGACAAGCGAACCTGGATGTCGCGATTCTCGAAAAGTGTGGCGCTTAACCGGGATCATGGAAAAAGTAATGTTCAATTTCGTGCGGAGTTTTACAACGCTTTGAATCATCCGCAATTTGAGAATCCCGACAACAACTTCGCGTCTCCGACGTTCGGCGTTATCGGCCACACCGCTGTAAACGCGCGCGTTGCACAGTTGGCACTGAGGCTCGAGTTTTAGATTAGCAGCACGTGATCTCTCCAAGTGCTCGCTTTCTGATTCACGGGAGCGAGGTAGTTCGTCTGGCCGCGGTCACCTTACGTCGCCGTGGAACGTTCGAACCAAATCCTGGAGCACGAAAGTTTGGTTAGGTCAATCTTCGCCGCCTGCTTTCCTTTCCAACCTGCAGCATTCCAGCGGTCCCAGCGCTTCTTGGTGCGTCAGGGCAGAATGACCCCCCTTCAAAAAACCAATTAATGAAAACCGGGCCGGTTAAGTCAAAACTAAACGGCTATTTCAATGCACCCTGTTTTACTAGTCAGCCGGTAGTCGGTGCGGACGGCATTGGAACGGCATTTGGGAACAGCTCGACAGGGATTGTGGATGGTCCCGGGCAAGCCAACCTGGATGTCGCATTTTCGAAAAGTGTGGCGCTTAACCGGGATCATGGAAAAAGTAATGTTCAATTTCGTGCGGAGTTTTACAACGCTTTGAATCATCCGCAATTTGAGAATCCCGACAATAACTTCGCGTCTCCGACGTTCGGCGTTATCGGTAACACCGCTGTAAACGCACGCGTTGCACAGTTGGCACTCAGGCTCGATTTTTAATTTATCAGGACCAACTATGTCAACGGCATCTAGTCTTCGCTACGGACCTATGGGAAGAACCGACTGATGGCTGCCATTGACCCGAAGAAGCTCGCGGCGGAGCTTGGAGCGGAGTTTGTGTACATGAACCCGACACCACAAACGGCGCGACGATATTGGGTTATGGACCAAATTTGGGTCTTTGGGTTGGCGAGACTGTGGATTTTCATGGCATTCGGGCCACTTGGATGGCCTCGATGCCGCCAGAGCTTTTGGACGGAATGCTCAAGAGCGACTTTGTGCCCGCAGAAGGCCATCGTGAAAACAAGTATCTGTACACGAAAAGAAGGAGGGTCTTCCTGTTGCATTCACCGGACGCAAAGACTTGGGTCATGGTGTCGAACACGACCGAAGTGGACACAGACCTCTCTCTCGAAGAACCTTGCCAGCAAGTTAAAGCTGCCGGACGGATTTAAATTTGAGATCAAAACGCTCACGAGAGATCTGTCCATTGACACGCGCAATGCCAACGGCTTGGCGCACATCATTCGGGACAACCTCCACGATATATACCAGGGCTGCGGTTTCGACAACGCTTGCAGCTACATCCCGTAACTTGTTAGCCGTTGCGCTCAAAATGCCTCTCCAAGGAGCGGCTGGCAAGGCATCACCGTGATCGGGCGTCCCAAGTGGTCTCTGGCCGTCTGCACGCCGGGCAACTGGTTTAGGTACCGTGCAGCCATAAAGCCGTTGTGAATCTCCAGCGCCGCATCGCTCGCCAATCGAACTTGTACACGTTGGCGCTCTTCACGATTGAGATGCTCTCCGGCCTTTCCCCATTGAGAATTTTCAAAGCCATGCTGGCCGCGATCGGCCCTTGGCAGCCCAGCTCAGCACATCGCCTCCTACTGCTCCGCCACCAAAATCAACATCTTCCAAGACAAAGACAGGCGCATTGGCGGCGCAGACCACAATGGGAAACGAATGGTTAGTGTCAATGAAGCGTGCGCCTGCGGCGTCCTCCATTATCGACGTGTGAACGCGCGCGTTGCACAGTTGGCACTCAGGCTTGAGTTTTAGATTAGCAGAACGTGATCTCTCCAAGTGCTCGCTTTTTGATTCACGGAGCGAGTACTCGTCTGGCCGCGGTCACCTTACTCGCCGTGGAACGTTCGAACCGGATCCTGGAGCACGAGAGTTCGGTTAGGTCAATCTTCACCGCCTGCTTTCCTTCCCATCCTGCAGCATTCCAGCAGTCGCCGGCGCTTCTTATTGCGTCAGGGCAGAATGACTAATTCCGGCTTGCTGCCGCCGCTCATTCCATAAACTGTCCCAGAACGGAACGCGCCCGCATCGTACTTGTAGCATCCCGGAGTACTTGCTGTTGTCCTCACCGACTTCTTGCCGCCTCCGATTATGGGGCCGTCGGGTTCAAACGGCGAGTCGGTGCCGAATGAGACCATGAAGCCATTGTTCTTGTTTGAACTCATCCATATCACTGCCGTACCAGCCTTGATGCAGAACAATTTATTGTTCTTCGCGTCGCGAATAACAGGTTTTACGTTAGCGTAGTCGGCTGACCTGGTGACGTCAACCTTGCACGGAGACGAAGACGAACCGCAGGTGTTGGCCACATTGCACATGCTTTCGGGTTGCTCTTGATCACATATGTACTTGCTCTTCTTTTGCGCCTGCGCGGCCGCGCAGCTAAGTAGAACGAAACAAGACAATAGAAGCAATTCGTTCCAAATCCTAAACAGTTGTTGAGCTTTCATAGTCATAGACATATTCCTCGATGCCGCAGCTGTACAAAGTTCGCAGAGAACCCAGATCTCACCACGCAGCTCCTGTCCCGCCGAGCACGTCCGACCCGGCACGAACTGTTCCTGCTCGCCTTTCCGGCGATTGAAGGTGCTCAGTCTCCACCGGTGGCCTATTCCACCCTTTGGACAATAACGTCAGAAAGTGTCTCCTGTCGCGCCGTGTGTCAGGCCTTTATGAGTTCGTCCTCCTCAGATGCGGCCGAATTCGTATTACCAGCCCGATCCTAAGGACCCAGCCGGGCTTCACAACTGGGGAAATCCCCCAGTCGTGTGAGTCGGTCAGGGGCCCTTCTTCAGGATGCATTTACTGCCAGGGCAATTGATAACGCGAACTCAAAGAAAAATCGCATCTTCGATGGGCAGCACGAATGCAAGTCTTGCCCGAGGGCATTGTACGGATCCAAACTTGTTCGCCCAAGTTGGGGATATCCCCAGTTGTAATGAAACAACAATGCGTTTAGAAGCAAAATGACCTTGCAATATCGATCGATTCACAGAGTTCTTTCCACCATTGAGCGAGAGGGTCTCAGGAGATGACGAGACCTCGAGTCATTTGGCTGTCGCCAGGTCTGAAAGCAACAGAGATCGTGGTGACATGGACTCTCTATGGGCTTTGGGGTGTTTTACTCTTGGCGGGCGCCGCTCTGCATGCGCAACAAACCCCCGAAAGTCTCGAGAAAATGGCGAGGAACCCAGTGGGTGACGCAGTCAAGATTCCCCTCGAGGAGGACATCAACTTTGACGCCGGGCCTTACGGTCGTACTTCAAATTCTCTTCAGTTTCAGCCAACCATTCCGCTTCGGATGGGCGAGGACTGGCTGCTGATAGCCCGCATCATAGGGACCATTGAGGCTTACGAGCCAGAGGTTTCTCAGGCCAACGGCGGCACTACTGCCCTAGGGGACACGGTTGCGACGTTCTTTCTTACACCCGCTCATACCGGGACGGTGGTCTGGGGTCTGGGGCCGTCTTTGCTGATCCCCACCGCGACTGACACAACTACCGGCGCGGGCAAATGGGGCTTGGGTCCTTCGCTCGCCTTTGTAGTACAGCCAAACTGGGGATCAATTACCACGGCGGTGCAAAATGTCTGGTCTCTTCCCGGGAGTTCGCAGCGAGCGTCGGTGGACCAGTTACAAATCGAGACCTCCCTCTCCTATAACTTGCCGCATGGTTGGTATCTCCTGACGGCGCCCAACGTTCAGCGCTGACTGGACTCAATCGAGCGGGGACCGCTGGCTGATCCCTTTGGGAGGTGGCGTAGGCAGAACTGTGGAAATTGCTAAAAATGCAGTGGACTGGAACATCGCGCTGTATTCCAATGCGATCCGCCCATTTGGACAGGACTCCCCAAAATGGCAAATGAGTTTGCAATGCACACTGCTGCATCCGCGCGGCAGGTAGTCGAGATCGTGCCGCTGCAGACACAGTCCCAGCGGAAAATACGAAACATACAAAAGCGACCTGATCATCAGCAGATCCCCCCACGAGGAGCAAGCTAGCGTGGGAAGACTTGCGAAGCAACTAGGAAAAACCCTAGCGGTTGGAAACAGGTAGCGTTGCTATAATTTCGCGCATGGACACGACAACGATCCTTCAGGCAATAGACGCAGAGATAACTAGACTTCAGCAAGTAAGAGCCCTCTTGACCGGTCATACCGCACGGATGAAACGTGGGCGAGCATCCGACAGAAAGACCGATGCTACCTCCTTCGGTGTGGGTAGTAATGTTGCTGCCGAGCCAAGACGGACGAGAATGAGCGCTGAAGGGCGAGCGAGAATAGCAGCCGCGCAAAGGGCTCGTTGGGCGAAGTCCAAGACGGGTTAATAAGGTCCGAAATGGCCATCCAATTCGAGATCCCTCCCTTCGCCGACAGCTACATGTTCTTCGGGATAGACGGCCAGACTGGGCCGAAAATGCCGGCATGACTTGGAGGCTCGAATAAGGGTGCAGCCGTGCACACTCTGTTTGCTCGGGCGGTCCTTACCGGGGCCTCCGATTGCTTGCTGAGAAGCCACCCACGGAATCCAGACGATGGCTGAAGTGGCGCAGTGAATGCTGATGTGGCTCAAGGATTGCACACGGCGGAAGGACGCAAAGTGAATTCACTTCCGAGGGTCTTCATGATCGGACGATGGCTGCCGGCCGTCGCGGCGCTACTCGTATTTTGCAGCAGATCCGTTCCCTATGCGGCCACGGCACAGGAACACCCTGCGCATGAATGGGGTTACAGCGGAAGTGAAGGCCCCGCGCACTGGGGCGAACTAAAACCCGAATTTGCCGCGTGCAAGACCGGCCATCGCCAGTCCCCGGTCAATATTGTAGGTGCTCAAAGTGCTGACCTGCCTGCAATTCAGTTCGAATACAAACCCAGCGCGCTCCACATCATCAATAATGGCCACACGATTCAAATCAACTACGCTTCCGGCAGTTCTATCAGAATCGGAGACAAGCGTTACGAACTAAATCAATTCCATTTCCACCATCCCAGCGAGGAGACAATCAAGGGCAAGCGGTTTCCCATGGAGGTCCATCTGGTGCACTCAGATGCCGACGGGAATTTGGCCGTGCTATCCGTGCTGTTGGAAGAGGGTTCTGCAAATCCGCTCGTTGAAATGCTGTGGGGTCTTGCGCCGAAGACGGCGGGTCCGGAGAAGACCGACGATAACCTGCAAATCAATGTCGCGGACTTGTTGCCTACTAACCGTAGCTATTTCACTTTCGCTGGTTCGTTGACGACTCCGCCGTGCGCCGAAGGCGTCAGTTGGTTCGTCCTCAAGACGCCTGTAACGATTTCGAACAAACAAGTGGCGACGTTTGCCGAGATCTATCCATACGATGAGCGGCCAACTCAGCCCCTGAACGGCCGCACGGTGCTTGAAAGTAAATGATTGCCGACCGCCAGTCAGACAAAATCCGGACCCTGAACCCTGGGCTTGCTTCACTACTCCGTCCAGGATGGGTTCGCTGCCGTTCCGATCGTTGCGTCCCTCGCGAACAAGATTGATGCCGCCGTTGAGCGCTACGTTGAACCCTTGGGCGCGAGATTCGTGCCTCTAGGGATTTCCCTAGTTGTCGGTCTTATGCCGCCCTCATACAAATGAGGAATGATGCCGGTCGCCGCCGCATGCTGGAATCAAGGAGTAAGTCGCGATGAACCACGACATTCTAAGATTCGGAACGATTGCCGTAGCAACTGACCTGAGCGACCCGGCTTCTGCGGCGCTCCGTTATGCCCAGACGATGGCCCGGATGTATCCGTCGAGACTCGTGGTTGTGCATGTCATTGATCCGTTGCGCTTGGCGGCAAACCAGGCTGCGGCTGCGGAGCTCAAGAAGATAGAAGAGGAAACGAGTGCGCTCGGCATTCCGGTTCATTCAGTAATAGAAAGGGGAGTCGTCTGCGATCGCATCTGGCGGGCAGTGAAGGACTACAACGCGGATTTGCTGATATTAGGAACACGCGCGAAAAGCGAAACGGGACGGGTTGCATTGGGTACCGTTGCGCGGCAACTTCTGGCCAGGTCACGGTGCCCCATCCTGATCATTTCGCCGGACGCTGCCAAATCTCTGCCCTGGGCTTGTTGCTGGGGGCGCGTTCTCGCGGCGACCGATTTCTCGCTTGCTTCCATCCGCGCCCTGCAATGCGCGCACCAGGTGGCTCTGAGGCAACTAATACTTCTGCATGTTCCAGAAGGCGAACGCGTGGCGGAATCCGCGCATTGCCGGGAGTGGCTGCCCTTTCTCGCACCGCTGAACGAATCCCGCACCGTCCCTGTGGAACACATTGTTGAGGTTGGCAACGCCGCTGATCTCATTTACCAGTATGCCGAAAAATTTGCGGTAGATTTACTGGTGCTCGGTTCCCCCACTAGGGAACTCGCAGAAGAAGACTTTCACTCGAGCACGGTCCTTCAGGTAATCTCCAAAGTCCGTTGCCCCGTCCTCTGCCTGCCCGTCCAATCGGACCCCTCTGCGGCGAAGCTGAGCCCTGAAGCTGCAATTGTGAGCAGCGTTGCGGCGGTGTGACCGTCCTCCGTTGTCCGCGCCAGCGCGTAGCCGAGGTTTGTAAAACGGTGGGACAGACGATGCGAATGAGAGTAAAACGGGTTATAGGAAACTTCGCCTCCCGTTCGTTCCCGAAACTCCATCGACGTGTCACGGGCATCCTGGTGCGATTTCGGGGCGTTCTGGCGTTGCCCGCAACCCCTGTCAGACGGATGGTCTCCCTCTCAACAGGAGACTGAATGTCCTTGCGGAAAGAGGCTGGGGCAGACAGCATTGAGGTCGCAATGCCACAGGATCCATTCATGAGCGTTATCGTCCCTTGCTACAACGAGGAGGCGGTCTTGCGCCATTGCCACTCAAGGCTGACGCGGGTCCTTGAAAACAATTACGGTAACGAATTCGAGATCCTCTACATCGACGACGGTTCTACGGATCACAGCGTAGAGATTCTTCGCTCCTTTCACCGGGATTCTCCTCAGACGCGTGTCATTATGCTCTCGCGGAATTTCGGCCACCAGGCGGCGGTAACCGCGGGTCTCACTGCCGCCAGGGGTCAGTGTGTCGTCATTATGGATGCCGACCTGCAAGATCCGCCGGAAGTTATCCCTCACATGGTCAGTCGATGGCATGAGGGATACGAAGTCATTTATGGCGTTCGTGAGATGCGGGCGGGTGAGAGCAGCTTCAAATTGAAAAGTGCTCAACTCTTCTATCGATTGATCAACAAGCTATCTGATGTGGAGATTCCGCTGGATACCGGAGACTTTCGTCTGCTTGACAGACGAGCAGTGGATGCGATGCTGGCGATGCCGGAACGGCACCGTTTGCTGCGCGGCATGTCCAGCTGGATCGGCTTTCGCCAGTTCGGATTAAAGTACGCCCGCGATGCCCGCTTTGCCGGGGAGACTAAGTATCCCCTGGGGAAGATGATCAACCTGGCGCTGGACGGGATTTTCTCCTTCTCCACCGTGCCTTTGCGTTTTGTAACCACACTCGGCGCATGCACCGCGGTGCTGGCAGCGGCGGGTATCCTCTATTCACTGATCATACGCATCTTCACACCGCATTGGGTGCCCGGCTGGGCAACGCTCATCCTGGCGATTCTACTTATGGGCGGAGTGCAGATGTTCGGTTTCGGCATTCTCGGGGAATATATTGGCCGCATCTACACGGAGATCAAACAACGGCCGTTGTTTGTGGTCAGAGAGATGCTGGAAAGTAACGCCAGCGCCGAAGGGTTGAGACCGCAACCACAGTTTTCACATCTTGCGCCCGATGGAATTTTGTCTCGCACCGGGTGACGAGCTGCCGAGGACCAGTCATATGCTCCGCATGAGATGGCGCGACCTGCAGGCGTTTTCCGTTCTGGTTTTAGTTTCCTGCAGCGGACCGTCATTGTTCGCGCAGACGCCGCCCGCAGGGCAGAAACAAACGGTCACAAGCGAGGTTATGTTTGATCCTACGCAGCCGGAGGTTCAACCGCCCCTGTCTGTCGACCGGGATCCGGTTCTCTCCCCTGATCCGGAAGACTCAGCGCCGAGCCCGGATATTACCGGCTACACACTTCAACCGGGCGCTATCCAGAAGCAGAAGAGCGGTGTCTACACCTTGCGCGAAGATGTGGATGAAGTGCAGTTGAACTGCACCGTGGTGGATGAAGAAGGCCGCTTGGTCAAAGATCTGGATCGCGGCGACTTCCGCGTCTGGGAAGACAATGTTCCCCAGACCATCGCATCCTTGCGGCACGAGGACCTTCCTGTCTCGATCGGCATTCTGGTCGATAACTCGGGTTCCATGCGGGACAAGCGTGCTTCGGTGAACGCGGCTGCGTTAGAGCTCGTAAGGACCTCGAACGCGGAGGATGCTGCCTTCATTGTGAATTTTTCCGACCGCGCCTACCTGGATCAGGACCTCACCTCAAACATTCGTGAGCTGGAGCGTGGGCTCTTACGGGTCGATTCCAAGGGAAGCACGGCACTCTACGACGCCGTGGTAGCTTCGGCGGATGAATTAGCTCAGCACGCCAAACAACCCAAGCAGGTGGTGCTGATCATTACGGACGGAGAGGACAACGCATCGAGGTTGACTCTGGAGCAAGCGATCCACAGAGTGCAGCGCCTTGGCGGTCCGGTGGTGTACACCGTCGGATTACTCTTCGATGATCGTAAATAAGGATAAGTCCGATCGAGCAAGACAAGCGCTGGAGAAGCTGTCGGCGGATACTGGAGGTATCGCTTACTTCCCACGCTCCCTGCAGGAGGTGAACCAGATCGCGGAGGAGGTGGCGCGCGATATCCGGAACCAGTATACGATCGGCTATCGTTCGACCAAGCCAGCCAGCCTGGGGGCCTATCGAACCGTGCGGGTAGAGGCGAAAACGTCGAAACACCGCAGGCTGGTGGTCAGGACGCGCACCGGGTACTATCCCGATCAGTCGCAGCGACCAGTACAGACGGCAGAAAAGACGCCGTGATCTTCAGTTGAGGCTCACCAGATTCCTTTGTCGCTTCCAGTGATTTTCTGTCCAACCGCGGCCGCGGTGGCCAGCCATGGCAGCAAGCCGAGCCGGGCACTGCTGTGCAACTCGCGTTTGCAGAGTAAGCCTGTCAGTTGAGTTCCATACAGGCGAGCGGATTGGGGCACGATCGGGACCCGCAGGAAACCTCGGCTGAAGTAAACTTCAGCGCCGCCGAATCGCGCGGAAGCTATTACGAAATCAGGAAGATCGAGACCAGCTGCCTCGCCATTGCTTCAGATAGTCCGAAACAATTGCCAGATAGGTTGCCACCCCTTCCCAGATACCCGCGTCTTTCGCCGAGGATCGCAGGTCCTGGTAGTCGATTGCGCCCGCCTCAGCGAGCGTGGCCGTATCCAGGATGTCACACAGCCGGAAGTAGAAATGGCGGTACATGCGCTGCAAGGTGGAGATCATCAGGCGATCGGAGGCCGCGGGCACGGGAAATGCATAATCCGCGATGCGGACTGAGCGGCCGCGCCCGACGAGGCGAGAGGCGAGAGTGACCTGCTCTCCCGTTTGACCCAGGCGGCCTACATGAATCTCCACCGCCTCGGGTAGCCCTGGTATCAGGAAGTTCCATTTGTGCGCCAGGCGATCTCCCCAGCTACGGGGCGCTAATTGCGCATGAAAGCGCCTCCTCATCAGCTGCAAAACTTCCTGCGCATCCGCGTTGGTATACAGATCAAGGTCGCTGCCCAGATCGGGCCAGTGATCCAGCGATTTGATAACCAGGATCTCGTAGCCGGCCTCTTGGAACGCACCGCAAATCTCATGCAGGAACGAGATCGCGTTGGTGATGCGTCCTCGCTCTGCTTTGAGCGCGCTCAGCGCCCACTCCGCGTCAGGCAGGATGTTGACCGCGACTTCCAGGCCGCGTACCAGGACGTGGTTGGTGTTCGCCAAAATCAACAAATCTTCGCGTTCGTCCCGGCTGATCTGTGTAATTCCTGAATCTGCGTTGCGCTCCCGAAAGAGCAGGCGGGAGAGGATGGCCAGAGACGTCGACAAAGGCAGAGCAGTCGGACTAACCATATCGTATAGACGCTATTTGACAGGCGGCGCGACGGGAGTATTGTCCCGGCGTATTAGTTGGACCGGACCCGTTTCCCGGTGTAAAGCATGAGCGTTCTGATCGATTTCGCTATCCACTTTCTGGTCGCTGTCGGTTGCGACAGTCGCGAGGTGTTTCCCTTCGGCTGAACGATCGGTTGCCAGGCCAATCCGCGCGTCCGCACGGCCGGCCTTTCGGGCTTTCGCGTATAGAAGCTGCGCTGTTTCAAGGTCGCCGTCCTTCTCCGCAACGTAACCCAGGTTGTTGAGCGAGAACGCACTATTTGGGTCAATCGAGTATGCCTGCAGGAAGTCTTGTTTGGCGGTTTGCCAGTCGTTGCGGTTCGTCGCCGATACTCCGCGCAGCGTGAGCACCTCAGCCTGCAACTGTGCGGGATCGGTTTCGTCGATGCGCTTCTTCAAGCGCCTTGCACTCTCTGCCGCCAGCTCAACCACCGGCCTTCCTCTCCATGAGTCCTTCAGTGTGACAATGACTGGCTCCGCAGAGCCGGAAGCAGCCGCAGCCGTGTAATACTTCAACGCGCTCTCGTAATCTCCCGTACCTTCCGCGGCAACTCCCAGGTTATTCTGGGTAAATGGATTTCGCGGATCGAGAGCCAAAGCTTGCCGCAAAAGAAGGTCGGCCTCGAAATTCAGCCCCTGGGACAAGAGTTCCATCGCCTGCACGTTCATCCGATTCACTTGCAGAGGAACGTTCATCAAACCACTGAGGGCAAATTTCATCGGCTTACCTTCCAGCTGCGAGTCGTTGCTGCGGTCGATGAGTGCGCCGGTGCCCTGTTCTGAGGCCAGTGCATAGAACTTGAGGGCGCGATCCAGTTTTCCCTGCAGTTCGGAGATGTAGCCGAGGTTGTTCAAGGTGAAAGGGTCGGCAGGATCATACAGATATGCCTTGTAGAAAATTCCCTCAGCCTTCTCGTACTGGTGGTCCTGTATGGCGCTAACGCCTTCGCGATTGAGGCGCTGAACCGGTGTCAGCTCGCTATACTTGGGAAGAGTGATTCTAAGGTTTTGTGGCCACGCATTTTGGCAAAGCTAACGCTGCGATGAAGGCCATGCATGTGAGCGGCACTGGTCGTGTACCTGACATATGGTGTCTCACCTATGGGCTTTGAAGTCGCCACCGGCTTTCAGTTCTCATCATCAAGCAAGCGCCAGCAATTGTTCAAGGGTAAGGAGGTGCAAAATGGGTCGCTTTCTCGCAATTCTGGTATTAAGCAGCCTTGTCCTTGCGCAGCTGTCTTATGCACGGTCAGGACAGACCGCCGACACGCCGGCTGGCCTACCCTCCACTCCTCCTGGAAAGAGTACAGTCATCGGAGGCGCGATTCGCGACGTAGACCCTGTACGTGACCAGTTTACGCTTAAGATTTTCGGCGCCCGGTCCATGAAGATACTCTACGACGAGCGCACACAACTTTATCGTGACGGGATGAAAATCCCCCTGCGCGACCTGCGCGCGTACGATCATGCTTCCGTCGAGACGCTTCTTGATGGAACCAACGTCTTTGCCGTCAGTATTCGTATATTGTCGCAATCGCCCGAAGGGGAGGTCCGCGGGCAGGTGCTCAATTACAACCCTGCCACGGGTGTATTGACGGTGAGCGACCCGGTGTTTCGAGAGCCCGTCGAATTGCAGGTGCCCACAGGAACTCCGGTAGTTCGTGATGGGTCAGGCCGCCGCTGGCCCGTCCGATCTCCACTCAGGAACTCTGGTCGCTATCAAATTCAAGCCCGGCGACGAAGGCCGTGGTGTAACCAGCCAAATCGAGATTCTGGCCACGCCAGGATCTGCATTTGTGTTCACGGGAAACGTGAGCTTTGTCGATCTGCACTCAGGCCGGCTAGTCCTGATCGATCCACGTGACGATCAGAACTACCAGGTATCCTTTGATCCCGCCCGTCTCCCGGCGAGCCGCGATCTTCACGAAGGTTCCCACGTAACCGTGACTGCGGACTTTGACGGCGCGCGGTATGTAGCCCGTGTGATCACGGTCAAGTAACGGCGATTGAGGTGAGATGGGTTCAAGAAACAGGCGTGATTTCCTTAAGCTGTCTGCCGCCTCGACTCTCATCTTCGCGCATGACGTCGATGCTGCGGATAGGATCGCGCAGCCGGCATATCGCAAACCTGGCTCGCTGGATCGATACGTAGACGTACTTCGAATTCCAAGAAGACTACTGCCCTACGGAACACGCGTGGACAGGGCTCTATACCGGGTCCGCATGTTTGAGTTCAAGCAGCAAATGCACTCGCAGCTTCCGCCGACCAAATTATGGGGGTATGAAGGGCAGTATCCGGGTCCCATCATCGAGGCACAACGAGGTAAGCCCATCGAAATCCTATGGGAGAACCACCTGCCTTCCGATCATATCTTCGCCGTTGATCCTCGCATCCATGGCGCAATGCCTCCTGCGCCTTCGGTCAGGACCGTACCCCATCTTCACGGCTCCCGCACCCGGTCGGAGAGCGATGGCCTTCCTGAGAAGTGGTTCCCGCCAGGATCTTCAGAACGCTACCAATATCCCAATGAGCAGGAAGCAGCGACGCTTTGGTACCACGATCATGCCGTAGGGATTACGCGCCTGAATGTATACGCGGGTTTATCAGGATTCTTTCTTCTGCGTG
Source organism: uncultured Acidobacteriaceae bacterium (assembly GCA_963750415.1). Taxonomy (GTDB): domain Bacteria; phylum Acidobacteriota; class Terriglobia; order Terriglobales; family Acidobacteriaceae; genus PALSA-350. The sequence continues at coordinate 25,238 of CAVVQX010000006.1, read as the reverse complement.
ATGCCGAAGAGCAGAACATGCAGCTGCCTTCGGGCGATTACGAAATTCCGCTTATCCTCCAGGACCGTACTCTGAACGATCAGGGCCAGCTCGTCTATTGCCCGACCTATGAGGATGGCCACGACCTTCCTCCGGGTGAGTGGGGGCCGGAGTTTTTTGGCCAGCTTCCGGCCGTGAATGGCTGTATCTACCCTTATTTAGAGGTCGAACCCTGCTGGTATCGGCTGCGCGTGCTCAATGGGGCAAATTCCCGCTTCTTCAGCCTTTACCTCAACCTGGCAAAGCATGCAACCGAAATACCTGCGCTGGTTCCCTTTCACCAGATCGGGACTGACGGCGGTTTTCTTCCCAGCCCTGCCCCGTTGAGCAAGCTGCTGATGGGGCCGGCAGAGCGCGCCGACCTGATCGTTGACTTTTCCGGGCTCGAAGGGAAAACTGTAACCCTTTCGAATGACGCACACTCTCCGTTTCCCGGTTGGGAGATGCAGGTGACCCCTCATGCGCCATTGAGTGAGTTGATGGAATTTCGAGTGACTCTCCCGCTTTCGAGCAAAGGCAAGTCGTTCAGCATGCCACCACCGAGACCTCTAGCCGGACTGGAGGCGACCGCATCCATCACCACCAGCAGAGATTTCATCCTTTTAGAAATTGGATAGCGGGGGACGATCCTTGGGAGTGCGCATCAACGGAAAGGGTTACGACGACCCAGTCACGGAGTTTGTGAAACTCGGTTCGGTTGAGAAATGGCGGTTTATCAACACCACAGATGACGCTCATCCGATGCACCTGCACCTGGTGCAGTTCCGGATTCTCGAGCGCCAGGGATTCGATCCCACGGCTATGAGCAAGGGAGCTCTCAGATTCGTGGGAACACCGCGCCCACCTGCGGCGAACGAAGCCGGGTGGAAGGATACAGCGGTCGTCAACCCGCGAGATGTGCTCACTATTCTGGTTCGGTTCGAGGGCTACACGGGCCGGTATGTTTTTCACTGCCACATGCTGGAACATGAAGATAACGACATGATGCGGCCCTATGAGGTGGTTTCCTGAGCACTCCGACAGCTGTGCCGGAGCTGACGAGTACCCACGTTCACGGCCGGCCATATTTGTGGGAGTGCACGGATCGTAGCCCAACGAGGCGGGTGTCACGGGAGCCGGCGGAGTGGGGGGCTTCGCCCACGGTACGTTGTTGAAATCGAAGAACTCCAGCAAGTTGGGCTGCGCGGCATCCCGGGCAGTCAGGTGGGCGGTGCTCCCGATAAAACGGTTCTCGACAAACTTGATCACTGCGGTGTGATCCATAGGTGTGTGGGACACATAGTGCCGCCGCGTAAACGGCGAGATGATCATGTTCGGCAGGCGGAATCCGAGTTGTGCAGCAAAGCCTTGTACGGCTGCGGCATCGCCGGGATTCGCACCAGGGTCATTGGAGGCCAGGTCGCAATGCAGTGTAGGCGTCCCGCCGCTTGGCAAGCAAGGGCCATAAGCATCGGGATTCACAGCAATTTGTGAGATATCCGGAATCGTTCCCAATGAGGGATCGGTGTTGTCATTCGAATGGCCGGGCACCGGTGGAACGTGATCGTAGGGGCCACCACCCTCGTCATAGCTGAGAAAGAACACAGAATCTTTCCATTGAGGACTATTCATAAAAGTATTCAGGATATTTGCCACCTGCGCCTGACCGGTCAGAATCGATTGGCCCGACCCGGGATGTTCGTCGTTGTTTCCGTAGCCGGCTTCAATGAAAGCAAAACTGGGAAGCGTGCTATTGGCCAGATCGCTGAAGAAGAAAGGGAGGGGGGCGATGTGATTAGGATCGATGCAGAAAGAATTCGACGCATCGCCAACCACACTGGAGGGCTGTGTTGTACCCGTGCATGGAGCGCCGGTTGGGTTTTGATAGAGATACTGATACGAGTAAGCCAGAGAAGAAAAATTGGTTGCCGGGTAGTTGGCATTCGGTGAGGAGGAGCAGTCATCTCCATCCAGGCAGAGGCCATCCGTGACCGTGTAGTAGATTTTCCAGGACACGTTGGCCTGGTCGAGCTCCTGGAATATGTTCGGGATATTCAGCTGACCTGTAAGACCATCGTCTTTGTTCGGATCCTTGACCAGTCCCTGGGTCGTTCCTCCAGTGAAGGTGGCAATGCGATTACCGATGCTCTTACTCGAAAGCGGCGAGAACCATCGATCCGAGAGCGCGAACTGAGATGCCATGTAGTAGTAATAGTTGAGAAAGCCCTGGTCGTAGTACCCCATAGAGCGCTTGCCGGTGAGATCGGTGAAATTGCCGGAACAACCGCTCCCAGGAACTGCGCAGCTCTTCGCGTATCCTTCTGCGTTGCTGACAAAACCGTCCATCAAAATCGGGCGCGTAGTAAGAAAGTCGTAGCGATTCACCTGCCCGTAGCTTGCCAGCCAATCTGAGGTCTCATCGTCGATGCAGGTGCTGGTGAATTTGAAAATGGAATAGGTATCCCCTTCATCGTCTTGATTGCTGATGGTGCTCAGTTTGTCGTCAATCCCATCCACCTCATAGTCTTTGCCGTCATCACCAATGTTCAGGCCGTTGGTTTTGCGGTAGGGATTCAGCATGCCGAAGTAGTTGTCGAAGGTATGATTTTCCTGCAGCATGAAGATGACATGGTCAATGGATTGAATACTTCCCGGCGCACTTACCGTTATGGTCGCAGTGGCCGAGGCGTTCCCCCGGGCCCCGGTTGCAACCGCGGTGTAAGTGGTGGTGGCAGTGGGGCTGACGGTTTGCGTGCCGCCCTCGGGCTGCAGGGTGTAGGCGCTGCCATCTGTCCCGGTCACCTTCACCTGGGTCGCATTGGTCGCGGTCACCGTCAGGGTGCTGGAGTTTCCTGAGATAATCGCCGCCGGGTTGGCAACGATGGCCACAGTCGCTGCCGCCGGCGGCACCACCGTCACCGTGGTCGTGGACGACGTCTTCCCTCCTGCTCCGGTAGCCACTGCGGTGTAAGTGGTGGTGGCGGCCGGGCTCACCGTCAGTGTGCCCCCGCCGGCCGGGAGACTATATCCATTGCCGTCTGTGCCCGTGATCGTCACCTGGGTCGCATTGGTCGCACTCACGATCAAGGTGGATGAGCTTCCGGATGCGATGGAAGTGGGTTTCGCAGTGATGGTGACGGTTGGAGCCGCAGGCGGCACCACCGTCACCGTGGCACTGGCGGAAGTCTTCCCTCCGGCTCCGGTCGCGGTGGCTGTGTAGGTTGTCGTCGTTTTCGGGGTGACCGTCTGCGTACCACCGCTGGCCTGAAGGCTGTAGGTGCTGCCGTCGCTTCCGGTGATGGTCACCTGAGTGGCGTTGGTCGCAGTCACCGTCAAGGTGGACGAGTTGCCGGTGCTGATCGAAGCGGGGTTGGCAACCATGGTGATCGTCGGCGTCGGAGCCGGAGTCATCGTCACCGTCGCCATCGCTGAGGCGCTGCCCCCAGTCCCAGTCGCGCGCCGCGGTGTAGGTTGTAGTCGCAGTTGGGCTGACCGTCTGCGTACCCCCCGCCGCCGAAAGGGTATACGCGCTGCCGTCGGTGCCCTTAACCGTCACCTGGGTCGCATTCGTCGCATTCACAGTCAGGGTGGAGGAACCACCCGCGTTGATGGAAGTGGGATTAGCAATGATACTGACCGTTGGCGCCGCAGCCGGACTACTGGAGCCGTTGGATTCATTGTTGTTGAAACTTGCACCGCACCCGGCAATCAGCACAAGCATGGCGATCAGTGACGCTGGAAGCAACGTCTGCGAGAGAGACCGGAGAATGCTCACCTTGTTCATCATGCGGTCACTTATATTTGCGCGATATCGAACGATGGAGCGTCGGTTTTTACCGGTTCCAAATGAGGCCGGCTCTCCTCGCCGGCCTCAGCTTCCCTGCGATCGCGCGAAGAGGGAGCAGGCAGCCACTCTCGCCTGCGCCCTTCAAAGGCCTGCCTATATCTGTTGAGCTCGAACCAGCGGAGATAATTGCGAACGACGGTTGCCATGGTCATCTGCAGGCCTGCCGCGAAGTTCTGCTCGGACATGCTGCGTTGCAGTTCCGGAGATTGCAGGATGGTAACCAGCTGATCCGCAAGGTCGCCGGCGTCGCCTATTCTGTAGAACTTCATGGCCATGTCTTCGTCGTGGGCCATCTCACTAAACTCACCAATGCCGGCGGATACGACCGGCACTCCATACTCGCACGCCTGATGCGCCGGGCCACTCGACCCAGTAGAAGAGTCGTAGGGCATCACCAGAACCGAGGTGGTCTTGAAAAGCTCGGGGATGTCTTCTTCGGGAACGTAGCCCCTGAAGTCGATTGGGAGATCTGGGGGTTGCGCCTCGCGTATCGACTCCCAATAACCGGCCTTGGTGTGATGATTGGCGCCGGCTACAATTAACCTGGCATTCGGAACCTTCTTCAAGACGGTTGGAAACGCCTCCATCAATGTCTCCAGGCGTTTGTAAGTACCCCAGTGCCCGATGGCAAGGATACGCAGTTCGGGATTGCCTCTTTTGCTGAAATCCGGTGGAGTTGGAGTGTGGGCGAAGGTCCCGTGGGTGGATAAGAGAACGTTGCGGACCGAGTACTTGGTAATGAGAGTGCGGCGATAGCCGGGCAACAAAACAGAAACGGAATGAGCTTTCAGCAACATCCGGGTGACCATCTCGCTACCTATACGAAACAGTTTTTCTCGCGATCCCTGCACTCCGGCGCCGGCAAAATCGACGTGTTCAGTGATGTGGTGCAGCGTGACATGGGTGTAAAAGCCAGAGGCTCGCAAGAGAGCAGGCGCAGACAGACCCAAAAATGCTGCGAATGGTTTTTCCGGCGTAGCAAAGCTGGAGAAGACAAGATTGAACCACACTACATCGGGCTTCAACTTGCGAACCGTCTTCAAGAGGCACATGGGAGTTGCCATGCTGCCAAACTTCCAGCAGCGGATGACGCTAAACCCAGGCAACTCCTGCTGTTGCTGGCCGTCTAGCGGGTTGCCTTTGCCATCGGTCGCAAAATCATAAGCAGTCAGCTCGTCGGCAAGAATGGTCAGGCTGACGCTGGGATTGCGCTGAAGTTCCTGGGCAATATGGAAGGCATATTCGTTCAACTGCCGCCCGCTGGGGGGAAACGTCGCAACTAGGCAGATCTTCATCGGTATCGCCTTCAAAACAGGGTGAGGCTTACATAGGGTCTGAGCTGTTGGTTGTGCCCGCCCGGGAAATTGAAGAAAGTCTCTTCCTGCAGTCCGCCCGAGATGCGAATTGGATACTGCAACGTGACTTCTCCACTTTCGTCGTTGAACTTGCGGTGGAAGGGTCTTGCATAGGAGATGGAAACACCATTTTGCGTCGCGTCGTAGACGTGGAAACCCCGGTTGCTGGAGTAAGCGGTGGATGCCTGTAAATCCCAGTTGCGGGTCAGGGCGAAGTCCACGCTGCCCGCGGGGCGCAGGTTCTGGGCGATTCCAGAGTTTGGTTCTACTATCCGCCATGCCCGCAGGTATTCTGCGACCGCTCTCACATTCAGCCGGTCAGAAAACCGCCGTTCGAGGCCGACATAAGAAGAGGTGTAGTGGTTCTTATAGCCGTCTGGCGAGAACGTCTGGTCAGTGTCACCCCATCCGGTGACCAGGGCCGTTTTTCCCCAGGGTTCTCCGACGCGAAAGTCGACTGCGCCGGTGAGCGTACGAGAGGAAAGATTGCTCTCGGTAAATGGGCCGGCTTCCCGTATCACGTACGCGCTGGCGGCAAGCAGGTTAAAAAAGGAGCTGGTCGACACGTAGGTGAAGACGCGAAAGAGGTTTTGGTTCATCTGCACCGGAGACTCTGAATCGCGGCGAATGGTGCCCTGCACGCCACTGTTAAAGGTCAGCACATTGGTACCAAGATGAACCGTCGGATTCAGCCCGAAGCTCAGACTGTAATCGGTAGTGTTGCGATTCACAATCGAATTTGTGCTGGGCACTGATATCTGTCCCTGCGCATTGCGCACCTGGAAGAAGCCGCTGGCCGTGGGCATATCGCCAAGGTGCAGATGATAGGCGACGGTCCCCTGGGTCTGCAGCGAGGAGCGCGGCGGAGGCAGAAGGGAGGGTTGCGAGGGCGGCACCGGGAAGGTTGCATCCAGCTTGGAATCAAGAACGTAGACTGTCGTGTCCTCGAAGATCGGGTCGAGGGATACATTAGAAAGAAAGCTCGCCGAGGGGACGACCCTCAACCCCTCATCTGCGCCGGCTGCGAGCAGGCTCTGCTCGGCGCTCTGATCTTCCCCCGAAGCGTCCGTGGCCTGAGCAAACGCGGTCAGCGCCTGCGCACCGCGATGTTCCTGGCGAAATACGTTGGCCTCCGCCAACAGGTACTGGTAATCCAGTTCGTTGTCCGCTGATCTCTTGACCGCGGCCAGCTCGCCCCGCGCCCTGGCAGTATCCCCGAGGGCAAGGTAGTTGTTGGCCAAGCCAACGCGCACGGACATATCGGTCGCGCCCGCGGCCTTGGCACGCTGCAGGTACGTCTGGGACAGCTGGTACTCATGCATGCCGCGAAATACATCCGCAGCCTCAACAAATTGGTCACCGGTGACCGGTGTCGTCTCCCCTGCCTGCGCTTCCATCAAAGCAAGGGCTATTTGCCTGCTGGCGTCATCCTCACGGTTCTGCTGTGCCATGAGGGTAGCAATCGCCAGACGCACACTGACGCGATCGCCGTCTGGAATGATGAGCGCTTTGCGAAAACGCTCCATGGCTGCATTCTGGTCTCCGAGCGTGCTCAGGGCCTCCCCCGTGGATACATAGACGCCGCTTCGGACTAGATTGTCGTAGCTCGAGACGGCAGGTGTTTGTTCGGCATGCAGCTCAGCTAACTGCACATAGCGCAGGCTTTGCTCCCGGTCTTGCAGGTTTGCGAAGGCGCGCGCAAGGATCGCGTACACCAGGGGATCGCGGGGAGAAAGCTTCTCCGCGATGAGCAGCTGATTGATGGCGTCGTGGTACCGGCGCTCGGCGAAAAGCGCATTCCCCAGCCCCAGGTAAAGCGATCCATCGCTGGGAGAGAATCTTAGGGCAGCCCGATATTCAGTGGTGGCCTTCTGCAGCAAGCCCTCTCGCCCATAAGCAGTTGCCCGGATCAGGTGTATGGGCTCGGAGTCGCCCATTGCCGCTTCTGCAAACTGAGCATGCCGCAGGGCCGCCTGGGGCTCTTTCAGGTCGAGATCAGAGAATGCAAGGCCCAGGTGTGCTTCGCCGTTTTTCGGTTCTCGCTTGAGGGCGGCCTCGAAGGCGGCGGCAGCAGGCTGGGGCTGGTGCAAGTCGTTTAACACGTACCCGAGGTTTACGTATGCCGTCACCACTTCAGGATTTCGTTTGAGGACCTCGGTAAAATCCATCCGCGCCAGAACAAGCTGGCCTTCGTGTTTGTGTACATAGCCGGCCAGGAGCGGAATGTCCGGCTCTTTCGGTAAGAGGTCGTTGTATTTCGAGGTGAGGGTTAGCAACTGATTGTAATCATGAAGGTTGAGGAGATCGTAACCGAGATAGACCACCCCATCTCTGTCGTCAGGGAGCAGCTTGATGACCTCACGGCCGACGTCAGCCGACTGCTGATACTCTCCCTTGAAACTCAGATACCGCTCTTTCTCAAGAAGGACTTGGGGTTCCTGTTGCATCTCCTCCGTGGCGCGACTTAGCCACGTTTCGGCCAGAGCGAGCTTATGCGCTTCGATGGCGGCGTTCATTCCTCCAGCGACGATGAGTGGCTTGCGGGGAGCCACGGCATATGCCCTGGAATAAGCAGTTTGCGCCTTGGTCAGATCGCCGCGGGCGGTGTACAAATCGCCCAGGGCCAAATAGGGCACGTACAAAGAAGGGTCCGCTCGCGCCAGCCTTTGGAAATACTTTTCCGCTTCCCGGTCATCTCCCGCAAGCCGGGAGGCATAACCCAGGGAGGTCAACGCGAACCGGTTGACCGGATCGATGACGAGGATTCGCTTGTAGGTCGCAATCGCCTCGGCGGTGCGCCCAAGTCTCATCAGCAAGTCTCCATCCAGCTGCAGGCTGCTGGAATCGCGAGCATTGAGAGAGAGAGCTTCGGTCATATCGCCCAGTGCGCTATCCAGCTGGCCGGCATTCATTTTGATGAGCGCTCGCAGGCGCAGAAACGGCGCCCGGTTGGGGCCCTGTTCGTCGAGAACGCCGATGGCCGCCTGCGCTGTTTCAAGCTGGTTGCGGGCTGCGTCTGGGTTCTTGAGATTTTCATAGAGCTGCATCAGATCCATATGCAGCTGAATGCCATACAGGGGGCCCTCGATCGGGCTTTCGGGCAAGCTGGCCAGAGCGGCACTATATTCCCGCACGGCATCGCGGTCGCGCTCCTCGAGCCGTGCAATCTCCCCGCGAATGACGTGTAGCCGGTAATAACCGGAGTTGATCGCGGTAGCGCGCTGGACAAATTCGGTCGCGCGTTCGATGGAACCGATCGCAACCTGAGCCTGTGCGGCGGAAAGCTGCAGCCCCAGGTCCCGGGGGAGCGCGGCGGCGGCTTCCACGTACATCCGGGCAGAATCATTCAACTTGCCGTCGAGCTGGTAGGTGTACGCGAGTTCACCCTTGACGTCGGGGTTGGGGTCGGCGATGGAGGTAAGGGCCGCAATAGCTTGCGCATAATCTCCAACTTCGCGATAGTACCCGGCCAGCGATCTCTGCACATCGGGATCGTCTGGAGCATGGCGTTTGGCCAGGTCGAGATAACGGCGAGCAAGATCCATCTGCTTCAGGCGTTGATACGTGAGCGCCATCAGCAACTCTGATCGCGAGCCGGGTGCTTGGTGCTCTGCTCTGCCCAACCACTCGAGCGCGTTGGTGTAGTCTCCTGACCTCATGTAGAGCTCGCCGAGCAACACCGCATCTTCTCTGTCCCGCGGGTTGTGGGCCAGCAACTGTTTCAGGATCGGCTCGGCCTCGCCGCTTCTGCCCATCACACTGTAGGTCTGTGCCAGACCGGAGAGTCCCTCATGCGACGCCGGATTCAGGCGAAGACCTCGTCTGTATGCTTCCGCAGAAAGCTCGAACCTCGCATCGATCCGGGCGGTGTAACCAAGCAGGAACCATAGCTGGGGATCCCCGGGCGCTGCCTGGGCGGCGCGCTGCGCATAGTCCACCGCGAGCGCACGGTCGCCGTGCTCGAGTGCGAGCTCCGCGGCGCGAGCCAGACGTGCGTTTTGGATATTCGATCCCCACCCTAACTGTTGGCCGGCAGACGGCGCCTGGCCATTTTGGGACTGCGAACTGCTGGGTGCGTCAGGCGCGACGCTGAACACCTGCGCTGGGGTGGGGCAGACAGGTGTAATAAGCAAGGCGAGAAAAGTAATATAAACGCGAAACATGCAGCACCAGCCGAGGATTGTCTAGCGATGCAAATGGGTCCCGGTCTTTCGTCAACGGATTTGATGGGATCTCCGATGACAGACAGTAACTATCTTTTCCGATCGCTCTGTGGAACGGTCGGGCCCAATCCTAAAAGAACGTTTGTTCGGTCTGACGAACGGCGAGGGCAACCACGGCGAGGATGTGAAGGAAGATGCCCCCGGCTTTCATCCGGATAAGACAGTGATCGTGTCGTGACGTCCTCCTTCAACTCGCCTCGCGTGAACGCTGCAAAACTGTCTTCCTCGGACGGAGAGGATCGGATTTGTGAAGGGGCCTGTCGTGAAACCCGCGTCCGCAGATGAAAAACCTCACAACTAAGCAGGACCTTGGCAAAAACTAATAAGTTGACGATTGCAAATAAGTACTCGGGGAAATTCAAGTGGTACTCTGAAAGCTCGATGCTTTTGTGGACAGACGGGAATGCAAAGACTACCCAAAGGTACCCGAAAATTATCACAAACCTAATGATCCCGTCGAGGGCTCCCTCCCGCAGATGTTGCGGCTGTACAATCGGCGCGGTCGGTTCCGCCATATCAGGATTCTTCGAAGGCTCGTGCTGGTGTAGATTAAAGTTTGCTTCCATAGAAGTCTTAAAGCCCTCCTAATACCCCTCATCCCGTCAGAATGTGAATAATTCCCCGGTCGTTATCGATGTTATTAAGGTCTTCACTCTAGTCGCCCCGTGGTGAAAAGACGTCAGGGATAATCACAAACGATCGTTCAACTGAAAGAGATCTTCGTTTCCATAGTTCCTGTTCGATAAGACGATCCGTTCGCATTTATCTGAGTCGATCTGAAATCCGATGCAGAGCCTGTGCATCACCAAATTCTCCTGAGCGTACGGACTTGCTGCCATTTCATTGATAGGGCGAGGCGCAGCTTCTTGCCACTAGGGGAATCCCTAGGCGCGAAGAGCACTGTCCTTCGAGGATTTAATGTCAAGGCGGTCTACGACATTTTCGAAGGAGGCTGGGTTCGAACTGTATTTAGTGAATGCGAAGGAGACGAAAGTACTTACTGGGCCGCAAGCAATGTGCAGAAGAGTCTCAGCTGGCTGTGATGATCGTCACATCCGACTAGGGATTTTCCTAGTAGCGCCCAGCTGTCGAGAATCGTAAAAAAGAATCGCGAGCTTATAAAGACGATCAGCGGTCTGGAGCTCGAATATGCCGGTCGCCCTCTCAGGGCATCGACACCCTCATCGTGGTGCTGGGGGGCATCACGATGAGGCGGGCTAGCAAGAACTGGGATCGATCTACACAAGATTCAAGATTAAGGATAGACCGATGAACACAAAATCGAGCCCGAAACCTCACATTGCCTACCTTGAAAGCAACGAGCAGCACAGGCTGAATGAGGCCCGCGAGAAGGGAATTCCCTGGAAGAAGTGGGGACCCTACCTCAGCGAGAGGCAGTGGGGCACGGTTCGCGAAGACTACAGCCAGGATGGAAATGCGTGGGACTACTTCAGTCATGACCAGAGCCATTCGCGTGCCTACCGCTGGGGAGAAGACGGTCTGGCGGGTATCTCCGATGACAAACAACAACTATGTTTCGCGATCGCCCTGTGGAACGGTCGGGACCCGATTCTGAAAGAGCGCTTGTTTGGTTTGACCAACAGCGAGGGCAATCACGGCGAAGATGTGAAGGAATACTACTTCTACCTCGACAGCACTCCGACGCACTCCTTCATGAAGTACTTGTACAAGTATCCGCAGCAGGAATTCCGATACCGCAACCTGGTGGAAACGAACAGGTGCCGGTCTCGTGAAGAATTCGAGTATGAACTACTCGATACTGGGGTGTTTGATAATGACCGGTATTTTGATGTGTTCGTCGAATATGCCAAGGCAGATCCTGAAGACATTCTGATCCTAATCTCAGTACACAACCGGGGTCCGGAGACGGCGGAGATTCACCTGCTTCCCACACTCTGGTTTCGCAATACCTGGTCGTGGGACAAGGGTTCGACCAAACCGACGATACGTCAGGTTGAAAAAGGATCAGTCCTGGCATCGCATGCCGAACTGGGTGACCGGACACTTGACTGTGATGGAAGTCCAGAGCTGCTGTTTACGGAAAATGAGTCGAATGCCAGCCGGCTGTGGGGGCAGTCAAACACATCGCCATACGTGAAAGATGCATTTCATAACTATGTAATCTCAGGCAATCGGGAGGTTGTGAACCCTAACCAGACGGGCACAAAAGCCGCAGCGCATTATCGCCTGAAAGTAGCCCCAGGTGACAACGAGGTGGTTCGATTGCGCCTAAGTGCGAAGCCTTGGGCCGATTCGTTCGCTACTTTCGGCGAGACATTTGCCGCCCGCCGGAAGGATGCGAACGAGTTCTATGATCGGATCACTCCGCGTTCGTTGAACGAGGATGAACGTCGCGTGCACCGCCAGGCGCTAGCCGGAATGCTGTGGACCAAGCAGTATTATTACTTCGATCTAGACAGATGGCTGCAAGAGCATGGAGCTCATCCGCTGATTGGCGCTGGTCATCGCAACATGCGGAACACCGAGTGGTTTCACATGCTGAACAGCGAGATTATTTCCATGCCCGATAAGTGGGAGTATCCCTGGTATGCCGCATGGGACCTGGCTTTTCACACCATTGCCCTGGCGCTGGTCGACTTCGATTTTGCCAAGGACCAGCTTCTGCTCATGCTGCGGAGCCTGTATGCTCACCCGAATGGGCAGATTCCGGCCTATGAGTGGAACTTCAGTGACGTGAATCCTCCCGTGCACGCCTGGGCGACATTATTTCTCTACAACATTGAAAAAGATCTAGGCCGATCGGATATACGCTTCCTGGAGCGGTCATTTCAAGGCTTGACCCAGAACTTCAACTGGTGGGTGAACCGGAAGGATCCTCAGGGAAAAAATGTTTTTGCAGGTGGTTTTCTCGGACTGGATAACATTGGCGTTTTTGATCGCAGTGCTCCCCTTCCGACGGGTGGTCATCTCGACCAAGCGGACGGCACGGCGTGGATGGCGTTCTACTGCCAGAACATGCTCGAGATCGCTCTCATCTTAGCTGCGCACGATGCGATGTATGAGGAGATTGCCTACCGGTTTATGGAACACTTCCTCTGGATTACGTACGCAATGGATCGGGTCGGGGAGCACCACGACGAGATGTGGGACTCTGAGAACGGGTTCTTCTACGACCTGCTCCATCTCCCGAATGGGGACGCCATGCGGCTGAAAGTGCGGTCCTTGGTAGGGTTGTTGCCGCTTTGTGCTTCAACGGTGTTCGAGGCCAGCATACGAGTCCAGCATCCCCGGATGGTTGAATTATTCGAGCTATTCAAGAAGCGCCATCCCGAGTTACTGAAACAAATTGCTCCGGCAGATAGCACGTTCATCGGCTACGAAGAGCGTCGGCTGTTGTCGATCTGCAACAAGAACAAGATCCAGCGGATCTTGGCTTATATGCTCGATGAAAAAGAATTCTTCGGTCCCTATGGCATACGGTCCATCTCCCGCTACCATTTGGAGCATCCCTTTGTGTTCAATCTCAACGGGCAGGAATTCAAAGTGCAATATCTGCCCGCGGAGTCGAACACGGGGATGTTCGGCGGCAATTCCAACTGGCGTGGCCCGGTGTGGATGCCGGTGAATACTCTATTGATCCGGGGTTTGCTGAACCTGTATCAGTTCTACGGCGATGAATTCAAGGTCGAATGTCCCACGGGTTCAGGAAAATACATGACCTTGTTTGAGGTCGCAAAAGAGCTTGCTCGCAGACTGTCGAGTATCTTCCTGCGCGATGCCGACGGTAAGCGGCCCGTCTATGGGGGAACGAAAAAGTTTCAGGAAGATCCGCATTGGAAAGACTACATTTTGTTCTACGAATATTTCCACGGGGACAATGGAGCGGGACTCGGTGCCAGCCACCAAACGGGATGGACCAGAATCATTGCCCGTACCCTCGATCTGTTTGCGCGTACGCAGTCCGCCGATTGGCTTCAGATCTCCAAGGACGATCTCGCTGCTCGGATGACTCGTGAGCAGACAGCCGGGGAAAAGGTTAGTTAGAGAATTATGCATCCACGACTCTTGGTAACGTAGCCATAGGCCCCGGCGCAGAAAAGGCCGCGTCAACAAATTCGAGGCCCTCATGAACGGTTATAAATATGATCTTGGATCGGCAATTAGCCGCCTTGGAGCTGTTTGGCGGGTTGGAGTCCGTTTAGGATGGGCATCGAAATATCGATGACGAGTGGTCGGGATCAACTTAAGAATGGCATCGACAGCTTGCTCGCCATCCTCCACTGCGACGACGACATCAAATTCATCGGCGAGTATCTGGCGTACTACTCAAAGCATCGGGTGATGATCATCAGCGAGCACTACTCGAACCTTGGCCATGACAGCTCCTTCGGGGCGTCGAGCACAAAATTAAGGACACTCACGATGATGACTGCTCTCGATCCCCGTCGAATACGACGAACCACATTGGCTAGCCAGGGTCGACTCCAACCTTGAAGAGACACCGTTTGTTTGCGTGATATTTTGGCGATCACTCATAGATCTCCAGGAGGAAGAGGCTAGCGTATGGAAGCTTGCGAAGCAAGCAGGAGAAACCCTAGCGATTGAAACAGATTGGATTAAGTTGGAGAAAAGATTAAGCACGATTCGATCAACTTGCCAGCGCCAGAGGTGATGCGCAGTCGCCCGTGCACGGATCCCTAATCTGGCCCGGATCAGGCGGGGTAAGGTAGAAACGGGGCATAGGGTAGTTCGCTGCAGAAAAGCGTAATAAGCAAGGCGAAAAAAGCAATATAAACGCGAAACATCTAGCACCAGCTGAATATGTCTAGCGATGAAAAGCAGAGATTGTCACTGTGCCGTGGTAAGTATAAAAAGCAACCGTTACCGGAACATTTTTAATCTAAGTCTTCGCGGGGGGGGGCGCCGTGCAGAGAAATGAAGTTGCCGCTTCAGCTCGTCCGATACCCATGAGCTTCATGCTTATGGCGGCCCTGGTGGTTCACCTGCCTCTTCTGCTCATGGGATTGCCGTTGAAGTCGTATGACACGAACTTCCATATCTTCTTCGCTTCTCATTATGTCCACCATTGGTTCAACCCCTGGAACCCTAAATGGTATGCGGGGTTTTCCCAGGCGACCTATACTCCTCTCCCCCAGCAATGGGTGGCCTTGATATCACGCATCACAGGCCTGGATATGGCATATATGGCGGTACAGCTGGCTGCCATATTGTTGCTGGCCGTCGGTGTTTATCGGTTTTCTCTACTTTGGGTGAACGCACGAGCAGCATCGTTTGCCGCCCTCGCCAGTGTCTTTCTCGGATCGGAAAGCTTCCTGGTCTATTCCGCGGGGCAGTTAGCTACCACGTCTGCAGCCCCCATATATCTGAACGCCCTGCCCTATCTCTACCAGTGGAGCCGGCATGGCAAGTGGCGATCCTTTATCAAGGGCAGCGTGCTGTTCACGGCTGCTGCCGCCGCTCACCACGCCACCCTGCTTTTCGGGTCCATGTTTTTTGCGCTACCGGTGCTGGCCTTGGTGGTCCTGGATCGGGAAGACGGTCCGCGTGTTTCGATAATGGGTTTTGTGCTTCGTACCGTCATCATTTCGGTGGTGGTGGGTGCCGCAATCGCCCTCGTTCTTTTGCCGTTCTGGATTGCGCTGATTCACTATCCCGTAACCCAAACTCCCATTCCGCATGCCAGCCGGGCAAACTACATACTTAGTCCGGAGTGGGGCCTGAACTACTTCGTGGTTCCCTACGGAGCTTTGATACTGGCGTTGCCGTTCATCGTGTTGCGGGGCTCCGCGGTGGCAAGGCTTCGTCCCTTGCTGCTGGGCTTCTGGGTGGCGTTTCTGGTGGGTCTCGGCGGAACCACACCCGTCGGACATCTGTTACTGGGCCGAGCTTACGAGGTGCTGACGATGGAGCGCTTCAGCTATTGGGCAACCTTGCTGGCCCTTCCGTTCGTAGGACTTCTGGCCGCGGAATTGGTTGACCGGTATCGTTTGCGGGCGGCGGTCGGTTTGATGGTGGCTGCGGCTTTCGGCTGCGCAGTAGCGGTTGCATGGTCAACCTACCGGCCGGCGGATGCCTCAGATTTTAAAGTGGATTCGGTCGCCGCGTGGCTGAATCGCGATGGCCATGACAATTACCGATACCTGACTTTGGGATTTGGCAACAAGATTGCCCGGTTAGCGATGATGACCGATGCGAGCAGCGTCGATGGCGAATGGAATTCCGGGCGCATGCTTCCGGAGCTGACCCGTTATGGTGCGGGCCCGCTTACCAGCTCGAAATACTACGGCACACCAGGGCTGGATGCGTTGCGGGCGATGCTGCAGCATACCGACCGTTATGGCCTGAGGTGGGTTTTCGTGAGGGATCCATATTACGATCCCCTGCTCTCTTTTGCAGGATGGCGCCGCGTGGATGACTTGGAAGACAAAACCATCATCGTGTGGGGGAAGGACGGGGTGCCACCCGCTACGCCGGTCAACGCACCGCAGATACCGCCTGCCTGGCAGGGCATTTTGTGGGGAACCCTCCCCTTCGGCAGCAGCCTGCTGGCCATTCTGGTCGTTCTCATCCCGGAAAAACGGCGAGACCGGCATGGCGAGGTCTATCCCTACGCCACCGATGAGAATTTGCTGCCGGGGAGACTGGTGTCGTGAAAACCGGAAGGGTACTCGCGGTTCTGGTTGCCGGCATAACTGTCGCTTTGATTGTGGCAGGCACTCTGTGGCCCGAATCCATCCGCGTTGGCCTTCGCCGGTGGGGATAACGTGCTACATAGTCCTTCCACGCCCGAAGCGGCAGCCGAGAACCTGGCGCAGAGCATTGGCCACCAGGATTGGGGGAGAGCCTACTCCAGCCTCAGCAACAAGGCTGAATTGACTGAGCAGCAGTTTGCGCACGACTTGACCGGATATTACCCGAGCCTGCGTACTTATGCGACTCTGCAAAACTACGAACTGCGGCCGCTGCACGCCACCGCAAATGAGGCAGAGTTCCAGCTGCGTTTGCATTGGTCTACCGTGGTTGGCACATTTACAGAGGCACGCAGCGTACGCGTAGTCAAGATAGGCGATCGCTGGGAACCCGAGTGGCCCTTGGTCAAGGAGGCGAAAGTGCCGCCGCAGGTGATCGCGGTGAATTACCTGCGCTGGGATGTGATCTACCGCGGGGCCGGAGATGACTGGGGAACGCAAGACGTGGAAGCGCCCCACGTGCGGATCGTGGACATGCACCCGGCCGAGCGCAGCGATGGGGTGGTCATCCTGGGCGAACTGCTCAATGAGGATGTGGTGCCCGCGTACGTATCGGTCAAGGCCACGCTACTCAAGAAGAATGGCTCAGCCATCGCGACAGAAGAAAGCTTCGATAAGATCTCGCACCTTCTGTTGCCGAAGCAGGTCACTCCGTTTCTCATTAAGTTCCCCGATGCGTCGTTATCCGATGTCGCCAGCGTTCGCATGGATCCTGTTTCAACCCTCGTCTCGGCCTCGGCGGATCCGGTCATTGAGATCGAGGACCAGAAGTTGAACCCTGCGCCCGATGCGTCCTTGTCAGGTCAGCTGGTCAACCAAAGTGGCCAGGTAGTGAATATTGCACATGTGCTGGCGACCTTTTACGGCAAAGGCGGCCAGCCGGTCTGGGTGGCCGATCAATACATTGACCGCGCACTGCTGCCTCAGACTCCGGTTCCTTTTAATATCCATATTCCCCAGGACCTTGCCCGTCAGATCACCAGCGAGCGCGCGGTGACCGCGTCCTACAGTTCCGGAGGGCTTTGATGAGGCTGAGGCTAGTGGGCCTGGTCGGTGGCTTTGCCCTCTGCATGATGCAGCCTGCTCTGGCGCAAGAGCTGCGCTTGCCCAAAACCGTCACAGCTGGGCCAGGCCTTCTCGATGCAGAGTACGGGAAGCGGCAAGGCAGTCTTGTACGTGGTAGGAATCGGGCAAGTGCTCAAGCGCGATGTGCAGCTGGGAGAGACGGAGTCCTTTCCTGCCGGAACTCTATACAACGCCGGTCATTACCTGGTTCTTGTCGTTGGAGAATCCTCCAAAGAGAGCGGATCGTTCGACGTGGTGCCGGCAGAGCAGCCCGCGGCGATTAGCTTCCTCGCCAAGCCTTCCCGTCTTCCGGTTGGCCGGCATAAAGGCATCAGCGGCGCAGCCTATGTCTTCGATGCCTACCAGAATCTTGTAACATCTCCACTGCCGGTTTCTTTTGAGCTTTCAAACCAAGCCGGCGCGACCCAGGCACGCACAGTGGTCACCCGCGATGGCGCTGCGTGGACAGAAATGGATTCGTCCACCAGGGAAGGCGCGGCTAAATTTGTGGTTCGCGTGGGCGGAGTTTCCAGCACGCGCGTGATCCAGGAGGTTCCGGGCGACCCCTGCGGGCTGAGAATAAATGCCCGGCCGTCGGGCCAGAGAATCGAACTGGCGACCGATCTGGTGCGCGACTGTAGCGGCAACCCGGTGCCCGATGGGACCATCGTCACCTTCACTGAAACGTACCCGGGCGGCCAGGCGACCGTAGACGTACCGCTCAAACACGGGGTTGCGCAGGTACAAATGCCAGCTCACAACGGAGCAAAGATCTCCGTGGCCAGCGGTGTTGTCATGGGAAATGAGATTCGCTGGCAAAAATGACTATGAAAAAATCACTCCTGATGGCCTGTGCCTGCTCTTTCGCGCTGTCGGCTTTGGCGGCTGATCAAAGCGCGATCCACGTGGAGCCCAGTAACCTGCATGGGCCGCGGCCGCTCGAAAAGCAGACGGAAACAGCAGCCATCCGCGACTATCTGCAAGCCTGGGAGGCCATGCGGGGGGCGCTCGAGCAAAATCGCCCGGATCTGCTGGATGCAGACTTTGTGGGGACGGCCAAGGATAAGCTTGCCGGCGCCATCCAGGAGCAAGCCAGATTGGGTGTGCGCACCCGTTATCAGGATCGTGCGCACGATATCAAGATAACGTTCTACTCGCCGGATGGGTTGTCGATTCAGCTGGTAGACAACGTGGAGTATGACGTTCAGATCCTCGACCATGACAAGGTGGAGGGCACCGGGCAAGTCCGGGCTCACTACATCGCCGTCCTCACCCCCTCCGAAGTGCGATGGAGAGTGCGCGTTCTGCAGGCAGATCCCCAATGAAGGTTATTTCCTTCAAGGCTTCGCTGGTTGCGCAGCGGCGCTGCCCGCGCCCAGATTGGGCAGAACGTTCTGTTGTGGACCCGAACCACAGCCGGGAATGCCCCTTTCGATGGCCGAGCCCTCTTCGTAGTCGTTCCAGGTCTCGACCAACAGGAAAGGGATGGGATCATCCGCTGGATAATACTTCTTCCAGAAGTTGAATGTGTCATTGAAGGTTTGCCCGCAGCGCGCAGATATGTGGCGGTTCAGACCCCAGGAAGCCTTGCTGTCATCGAAACCGGGCCATACCCCTCCGACGATAATCTTGTCTGGATATTTCGACCGCATGGTTTGATAAAAGTCGCCCAAGTATTGCTCTCCCCAGTTGTTTCCATCCGCGGCCCACCCTTTTGCCCCAGGATTTATCCAGGCGTAAAAGCCGTCGAACGCGTTGGCATATTGGCCGGGATCGTTCTCGTAAATGAGCCAGGGCGGAGTGTCCCACTTGTTTACCACCGCCCGCACTTTGTCCCAGTTGGTGTGTCCTCCCTTGGGGAAAATAAAAATCACGGGCCGGCCGGCGTACATCAGGGTAGCCTGACTGCCCGGCGCCTTGGGGGAGAGATACGTGTCGTGGTACATGTTGAAATCCGCGATTGTCTCGTCCGTCGCTCCGTCTTCCTGGTTGGTCTCGTCATAGATGATGGCGACATGGAAGTTCTGCCTGGCGGCTATGGTCTGCATCAGGGCAAAGCTGGCATCGTTAAAGGGCTCACGGTTCCCGTACCAATCCACCACGAAGGCGGAAATGCCCATCGCTGCAGCCTGGTGAATTTGGTTGATTATCACAGCGGGATCGTGAGATGAATAACCAATGGAGATGTGCCTGGGGTGTCCAAACCAGGGTTCATAGAGAGCCAGAATTTCTGGCGAGGAACTTGTGGCGCGATACTTCAACCGTAGCGGTTGGTGAACTCCCGGAGAGGAGCATCCGTGCGGCAGCAAAAGAAAAAAAAGAAAAGCAGCGCGTGCGCGAAATAGCATAAGAGACAATTAGAAGTACTTTTGACTGTTTTGGGTTGTCAGCTTTGAACTACTAGACCTCATCATTTACAGGTTGAGAGCAGCCGGATTCCGAGATCCGAGCATCGGATGAGTATCGCACTGTTCTTGAGTCTCAGGGCCCGGACCGTGCTGATTCTTTTGAGATCAGAGTATCGATCAAAGCGATCCGCTTGTCAGTTGGAGTTTCAGACGTGATGGCTGGTCAGATGCAGAAGCCGAAAACGCTGCAAGCCCGCATCGTCGCGGGAAGCGTAATCCTGCTCTCGGGCTCTGGACTTACGACTGCGATCAACCTCGCCTACAACATTGCGGTCGCTCGATTTCTCGGCCCAAAAGGCTTCGGGCATGCTACCGCGGTTTACACCATCCTTACTTTGATCTCTGCGGTAACGCTCTCCCTGCAAATCATCTGCGCGAAGTTCGTGGCGCAAGCGAGTTCGCCGGAGGCAAAATTTGCCGTCTACCGCGGCTTCCATGCCGGAGGCTGGATCTGCGGCATATTGATTGGAACCGGATTGTTGCTGTATCAGACGGCGATTACAAATTACCTGAATCTGCCAAGCCCCGTCCTTGTTGCCATACTCGCCATCGGAGCAGCATTTTATGTTCCGCTGGGAAGCCGGCGAGGATTTACCCAGGGAGCTCACGGCTTCAGCCGCTTGGCCAAAAATCTTGTTCTCGAAGGCTCGGTGCGGCTGGGTGGATCTTTCCTTTTGATCCTGCTTGGTCTCGGCGTCAAGGGAGTGATCGCTGCCAATGCCGCGGCCATTGCGGTTGCCTATCTTGCCATAGCGCCGAAGGCCGCTGCCGCAATTCGTAACCCACTTGCCCTGGGCTATGCTCTTCGGGAAACATTGCAAGCCCTGGTTTTCTTTTCCGGCCAGGTGCTGATCAACAACTGTGACATTGTGATGGTGAAGCACTTTTTTCTGCCGACCGCGGCAGGACTCTATGCTGCCGTAGCGATGGTGGGTCGAGTGATCTTTGCCTTTTCCTCGGCGGTGGTGAATAGCATGTTTCCGCTGGTCGCTGGTACCCGCCATGAAGAGCGAAAGGACCTGAGGGTCATCGCAACTTCGCTGCTGCTGGTGCTGGGCATCGGTTCTGTATTGGCCCTCGGCCTGCGCCTCGTACCGGCTGGGATTTGGACAGCTTGCTTTGGGGCCGGCTTCAACATATCGGGAGAATACGGACTTCCATATCTCTTAGCGCTATACGCCATCACCACCGTGGTGTATTCGCTCAGCGTGGTGATCATCACCTACGAGATGTCATACAAGATTACGAATACGAGCTGGATACAGCTGGCGTTCAGCGGGGTCCTCATTGCGGGCATTTACCGCTTCCATGACTCCCTACGGCAGGTCGTCCTGGTCCAATTGGTGTTGATGGCTGTCCTGCTGTTGATGGTGGCGATACCGTTCCTGATCGACTCGCTCACCAACGCAGGGAAGCCGGGATACGGTGCAGCCTCTCGCCCGATTCGTGTGATTCGGCGCGCTTCGGAAGACGAGGTGATCGCGGAGTTTCTGAGGAGTGATTTCCTCAATCCGTTTTTCCAGAATAATCACCAGTCTCTACACGATATTGTCCTCAAGCCTAATCTGGATGATACGAACCAGAACGCCACGCGCCGGGCTCTGTTTTTCGTTCGACACTTTGCTTTATGGAAAGAGCTCCCTGAACAGACCGAATGGTATGAGGTGGAAATCAGTGCGGAGGACTTGAGCCGGATCAGGGTATTCCCCCGGGCTCAGTGGCGTAATCTGGCACATGGGGACTTCTCGATCAACGGGATTGCTGAACGCATACGCACTCGTCGAAACGCCATTGAAGGTCAATTCGCGGAAAAAATCACCGCCATCCGCGATTGGCTGGTGCAGGAGAATGTTGTGGGCGCCGTGCTACTGATCGGTATCAACGAGAACGAAGCGCTCACAGTCCTTGATGGGAATCATCGGCTTGTCGCGGCCATGCTGGCATCGCCGAGCACGGTGCAGAAGCTCAGATTTTTATGCGGCCTCTCCCCAAGAATGTCGGAGTGCTGCTGGTACAACACCAACGTGGTCACGCTCCTCCGATACGGGAGGCATGTATTGAGATACCTGGTACGCAATCCAGAAGCGGAGCTGGAGCGCTTTTTGCAAACCACAGGGTGAAATGTTAACGCAAGATAGGACTTGATCGATAAACGAACCTGACCCAAACCGGACATATGACAATGCGAATGCGTGCTGTGACAGTAGGGCAGTTACCGGGAACCTTGAGCAAAGAACAAAAGCGAGTCTTTCTCCGTGAGATGGAGAGTTTCCTTCATGTCGATCGTCCTCGTGTGGTGCTCGACTGTTCTGAGATCCGCCAACTCGACAAGCCTGTAATACAGTTGCTGCTCACTTGCCTCGAAGAAGCCATGAAGCGCAATGGCGATATCAAGCTTGCCGCCATGTCTCGGGAGATGAGAGAAAGCCTGAAGCAGATGGGAGTGAGCCATCTGTTTGAGATCTTTGATACGGTGGTTGACGCAGTCATTAGTTTCCGCAAATACCGGGGAACACAGGTTGCGCCCTCACAGTTGCCTGGGTACTCGGAGCAGGGGTCAGAAAGTGCAGCCTAAGAATCCTCTCGGAACTGCGAGCCTCCGCAGGTAAGGAAAGGAACTCGATGAGACTCTCGTCCAGGCTATTGCGACAGATCGCCGGTTGCCTTGTGATCTCTTCGCTGGTGGCTTGCGCGGAAACATGGCGCAGCACGGGCACAGCAAGTGGAAAGCGTACCCCCAGGACAGTCACAACCGCGGGCTCCCGATAGTGGCACGCAGGGACCGGACGCAAACTCTGCTCCTTCCCAAACACCATCCGATAGCCCGCAGGCTGCTCCGCCGCAACCGCCGGTTGTCCCCCACGAACCGGTTGGCACCGCGGCCGCGCCGTATGAGAAAGTTACCGGTGTACCAGCCTCCAGGCCGGCGGGAGCAGCCATTGCGCCGGCAAAGCAAAAGCGGACGCGCTCGATGCTGATTAAGGTGGGACTTATTGTGGCGGCCGGCGTTGCCATTGGAACTGTGGTAGCACTCTCGACTGCCAGCTCCAGCAAGCCCCACTGAACAGAGAGCGCGCTCAGACTGCAATTGAGAGCAAGAGGATGCCCACAAGACTCGAGAACCGGCGACCCAGGTTTGTCAGTTTCTCTGGCATCGATGGGGCTGGCAAGAGCACCCAAATCGAAAGTCTTTGCGCCCAGCTCAAAGAAGCTGGCCTGCGCGTGGAGCTGGTCACCTTCTGGAACGATATTGCGCGGCTGACCCGCATCCGGGAGGCGGCCGGACACACTCTCTTCCAAGGCGATCAAGGGGTTGGATCTCCAGCCAGGCCAATCAACCGGCGAGACAAGAATGTTCAGTCAGGAATCATGACCCCGGTCAGGCTTTTTCTCTATTTCGCAGATACTCTTTCGCTTCGATTTGTAGCTGTGAAAGTATCTAAGCTCCACACCGATTTCGTGATCTTCGATCGATATATCTACGATGAATTAGCCAATCTATCGTTGCGCCATCCAGTCGCAAGATTCTATGTCCGGCTGATCATGAAGCTCGCTCCAAAGCCGGACATCAGCTATTTGCTGGATGCGGATCCGGTTCAGGCCCGTGCACGCAAGCCTGAATACCCGGTCGAGTTCTTGCATGCCAATCGAGCATCTTATCTGGCTCTCAACGATGCCATAGGAGCGATGACAGTTATCGCTCCCATGCCGGTGCACGATGTACAACGGCAGATATGGAAACACCTGGTGAAGCTTCTATCTCCAGCCGAAATGAAAAGGGAACCGGCGGAAACACTCGTTCCTGGCGGAGATCCTGGTATCCCAGCGCGGTCGGAACAGCAGAATGCTTTTCCAGCCGCGCTGTAATCCACTGGAAGGTGTTACCAGCGAGTTATGGTCATGTTATCCAGATATACGATGGGTGTGCCCCCTGAGCCTAGCCCGTCCACCTGGAAGTTAGCCAGCAGCGTCGGGGCCCATCCGAGCGCGAATGCCGAGTTCACGGTAGCGTTGATATTCGACTGGGCGCCGTCGAGCCACACCGAGTGATAAGTGATATTACCGGACTCGTCGCGGGAATAGGAAATCTGCACGTGATGCCAGGTATTGATGCTCCAGGCGCGCGGATTGCAATATGCAGAGGAGTGTACCCACTGATCATTCGGCGACGTAGGACTGCCCGCGTTCTTGGTGTAATCCCAGGTGCTGGAGTAACCGTCGCACTGGAATCCAAAGATCACTGTCTGGCCATTCGCCATGGTTTGATTAAGGTCCATTTCCAGATTGGCTATCTTACTGGAAGTATTGGTAAGGTACACCCACGTGTCATAAAGGAAGTTCGTGGATGATTCGTCGTCTCCGAATGAGACGCTGTATCGTTCACCGCCTGAGTTTCCAAAGTTGGTCACAAACTCGCGCGCGTGTCCGCTTTGCGAAGGCGAACTGACGATGCTCATGCTGCCTTTTGCAGTGCCCCCGGTGGCGCTGTCGTTGGCCGCGATCCAGTTACTCAGGCTCTCAATATTGCTGATGCTGACGGCATCCG
Organism: uncultured Acidobacteriaceae bacterium; assembly: GCA_963750415.1. GTDB lineage: Bacteria > Acidobacteriota > Terriglobia > Terriglobales > Acidobacteriaceae > PALSA-350. The sequence goes on along the minus strand of CAVVQX010000006.1, from coordinate 1,024 downwards.
AGGGAACAACAGAAGCAGTCGCTGCTCCACTGACGGTGATGGCGACATCCGAAACACACCCGGCACCCTGATTACCCCATGCCTTTACGTGCAGCGTGTGGGGACCGTTTCCGGCTGAGGCCTCGGCATTCAGATCAGTGCCGCTCACGACGGTGGTGTCGGTGCTGTTATCGAGAGAATACCCCATGGAAACAACCGGCTGAGAGGAGCAGGTTGAGGCATTAGCCGAAAGGCTAAACGGGGATGTGACCTCAGTACCACTACTGGGTCTGGTTACAATTACTGTTGCGAATCCTGATGCTGTAGAGAGCAAGAGGATCAAAAAAACACTGGAGAATAGCTTCATCAAATCTTCCTCGGCCAAAAGAAATCCTGGCCCGCGTATGCTTTCGGGTTTGCGTAAGACTCCGTCCACTGCACACAGTCAGTGGTGAAGCCGACTCGACTCGCTTGTTTGTTTGGGCTGATCTGAGCAACGAGGCGCGGCGCACCTGATGGGAACTCAACAACCTCTCTATTGCATGGTCCGCTGCCAATTGACCACAGACCGATACCGGCTATGAGCGATAGAGCGGAACGCACTACACTACTGGGTTCGCCTCGATCTCAAACCGTTTGGGGCAGACAATTCAATTAAGATTTTTTAGGACGGATCATACATAATTCTTTGACGCAAGTAATTGTTCGATCCGCCTCAAAGCTTTTGGGCAAAAATTCAATTAACTTTCTAGACGAATCATACATAATTCTTTGCCGCAGGTAATTGCGCTCGGGCAATTGCTTAATCCGGGAAGTTTTTCCGCCGTTCGTGGAAATTGTGCCCAGGTGGGGAAAAAAATACTTTACAGTACTGGCGGTAATTACACGTTTCCAATCGCCACAGCCAAAGGTACACACCGATCCTCGGCTCTACAGTCCGCTTGGCAGATGATCAGCGAACCTGGATGGTCAATAATAGGTGAGAGTCAAGTTGTCAAGGTAGGTTGCAGTGGCGTTCGGCTGACGTTCCCGTCCATCTGATAGT
>CAVVQX010000005.1:0-1619182 GCA_963750415.1 uncultured Acidobacteriaceae bacterium | reverse complement strand
AGGTCGCGTCGAACGCAAGGAAGAGGACGGCCTTTGCGATTTCCTCCGACGTCCCCCAGCGCTTCATCGGGACCATACCAATCATCTTTTCCCTAATCTGAGCGGCTGCGTCAGCGGGAAACGCTTTGCCGATGATCGGCGTGTCGATGGGACCGGGCGTCACCGCGTTGACGCGAATCTCGCGAGGAACCAACTCAGCAGCGAGCGTCCGAGCGAATGATCGCAGCGCGGCCTTGGCGGCTCCGTATGTGGCGTTGCCGGCCATTCCCTTGACGTTGGCGATCGAGGTCGTGAGGACGACAGAGCCTCCCCGGTTTATTAGCGGCGCGAACTTCTGCACCGCGAAAAGCGGTCCCTTGGCGTTCAGGTTGAACATCTCGTCGTAGATGGCCTCGGTGATGCTCTCCAGAGGCGCTCGGGTGCTGAACCCGGCGTTGACGAACAGCAGGTCGACGGTGTCGAACTCGGCCTTCACTCGAGAGGCGAGTGCGTCGAGGTCCGTCAACGACCGCGCGTCGCTCGAAACCACGATGGCCTCATTGCCAAGCTCTTTCTGCGCCGATTCCAGGCCTTCCTTCGAGCGACCCGTCACCAGAACGCGCGCGCCTCCATCAAGGAGCATCTTCGCCGTAGCGAGCCCCATGCCGCTCGTGCCGCCGATGATTACCACCTTTTTATCTTCGTACCGTTTCATGTGTCTTCTCCTTGTGAATGGTTGTTCTTCGTTCTGTCGCCGTGATTCAAGTTAGGGAGGTGGCGATGTTGTTTGGCATCCAGTTGCGCGCCGATCAGCGCTCCTCAGGACACGGCGGTTAGGGATGCTGGGTGAGACAAGTCGACGCCAGAGACCTTGACGACGGCCTGCCACGCGGCTTCCTGGCTGGCGCGATCGTAGAGGTGTGGCTGGCGCTGCACCTCAATTGGGCCTGAGAACTTCCCTTGAGCCGAGGCGAAGAATTGCCCTGAGACGTCGGTTCCGAACTCCGACGCCTGGAGGTACCGACGGGCCGCGGTCTCCGGCGTCTGATTCATGCCGGGAATGAGGTTCACGATTGGGATAAACAGATACTTCAACGCCGGGCCAGCGTTTCGCACCACCTTGGTGGCGGTCGCCCCACCGGGCGAGACAGCGTACACGGCCATGCCGGAGGGTAGCCGGCGCGCCAGCGCCGCGACCCACCAAGCGATAATGAGCTTCGCGTCGGCATACGTATTGTTGGGCACGTACTTCACGTTTGGCCCGTTGCGAATCAGGGCTTCGATAGCGGCGGTCCGGTCTCCCCGGAAGTATTTGGCGGCGAAGGCTGGCACATCGGTGTAGCTGAACATCGGCACGCCCCCACGGGCAGGTTCTGCGCCGGCGATAACAATCCGCGCGCCAGGGCTCAGCAGGTTGGCGCGGAGCAACCCGACAGTCAGTTGATGATGGCCGATGAGCGGGGCCTGAGCCGCCTCGATGCCCGCCGCAGTGAGCACGCGCTTCTTACCTGGGACCATCCCTGCATTGAGCAGTAGGAAATCGATCGGCCGACCTCGCTTAACTAGCTCGGCGAGGGCGGACTGAACGCTGGACGGCGCGTCCAGATCCAGTTCCAGCGGCGTAAAGACCTGTTTCTTGGTCTCAGCCGCGAGCTGAGTGGCCGTTTCGCGCACCCGCGCCAGGCTGCGTCCGGTGACGATGATCTCGCGCCAGCCCTGTCCGGCAAGCATGCGGGCTGCCGCATAACCGAGCCCGGAGGTGGTGCCGGTGATGAGTGCGATCGAATGTTCCATGGGCGTCTCCTGTATTTACTGTCTTGCAGCGTTACATACGCGAGAGTACGATACCAACAGATGCAATGCAAGGAGTTTCGTACGCGATGGTAACTAATATTGCGAAGCGCCCCCCAGGACGTCCAAAAGGCTTTATTCCCGACGAAGCACTCGACCGTGCCGTTGAGATGTTTTGGGAGCATGGGTATGAAGGAGTCGACGTGGATCGGATCGCGCGCGCCGTGAACGTCACCAAACCCGCGCTATACCGAGCCTTCGGAGACAAGTCCACCCTGCTGCTAAGGGCCGTCGAGCGCTATGCGCTGATCTATGGAGCTCCCAAAATGGCAGCGTTTCAAGCGGAGCCGGACATCCACAAGGCCGTGACCGCCTTTTGCGAGGCTACCGTCAACACCGCTACCGGCGACGCTCGCAGCGGCTGCATGTTGGCCGCCGCTGCGCTGGGACATTCGGAGCGGGTGACAGAGATTCGTTCCTGGCTCGCGAAGGGTTTCACGGCATCCGCTGATATTTTCGCGAAACGTTTCGAGCAGGAGATAAAGGCGGGGCGCCTGACTCGCACACCCTCTGCCAAGGTGCGAGGCCGTTTGCTCGTTGACTTGCTGCAGGGTTTGCAGCTTCGCGCCAAGGTTGGTATCACTCGCGAGGAATTGCTGGAAGATGCCCGAAGCTATGTGCCCCTGATTCTTGGCGAGCAAATCTAACGCACGTCTCGGGGCCATGCGTCTGGACGAGTGCCAAATCGCAATGGACATTGACAAGCGATCGGTACCGATGAGCATCTCGTAGCGAGTGCGCACATTGGGGACAAGATTCGTGGTCAGACGGGAGTGGTACTTAAGAAAAAAGAGTCTGCTACGGGGTCGAAGGTAAGCTCGCCTTGCCTTCGATCTGTGACGATCTTTTCGCGTGGTCCTCGCTTCTGGAGCGCTATCCGGCGCTGCGTCATCTTCTCCAGATCCTGAATAAATTCCTGAGTGCCCAGCGGCCTGCCGATATCCGTGCGTTGGCGGATGACAGCCAACCTCGCTTCTGTCTCCCCTGCTCTGAGGTATTCCCGCCAAGTTGTACGAGTCCATTGCTTGCGCCACGTCTCCAGCGTCAGAGAATCGTCGTGTTCTTTAGCGGCGCAGTGACAGGCTGCGCTGGACCAGGGCCACAACTCTGCCTCCAATACCAAACCGGCTCTCACCGGATTGAGTTCGGTGTAGCGCAAGGCCTCCCAGAGATGCGACTGGTCCAGCGGGCAGGAGTAGTATCTTCCCTGCCACACGTGGCCGTTCGATTGGTGAATCGCGTTCCAGTAGGAAGCGTAACGTCCGTGGGTCTGCTTCAGGGCTTGTGCTAGTCCGTCTGCTTTGTGAGGAACCGCGATCAAGTGGATATGGTTTGACATGAGGCAATATCCGACGAGGGCGACGCCATAAAGGCTGATGTTCTCGCGCAGCAATTTCAGGTAGATGGTGCGATCAGCATCCGCTTCCAGGACGAAGCGCCTCCCGTTCCCGCGCTGCGTCACATGGTGCGGTATGTCAATGGCAACCACACGATTGAATCGTCCCATGCCAGGAAAAGATATCAGGAATTAGTCGGGCATACTGCGGCTCTACAAGGTGAAAATGTCTTCATGATCCGCCGGTGAGGCTGAACCTTAACAAGGATGGCGGCCGGTTCACCGCTCCGCGCAAAGCTCCAGTCCCGTCCTGACCACAAATCTTTGACCACAAATCTTTCAATGTGGTTTATCGATTCCGAAGCGGAAAACCCTGCAAGACTCGCGTCTTAGTACCGCAAACTCATGTGCAATCTGTTCGCCAGAAACAGGAGAAGTTAATCGGCCGCAGGGAGCCACTGCTATTTGCCACCTGGATACTTGGAGCATCTCGCGTCCGGCGAGCGGGATGAAGCGCTTGCCGCAGTTCTGAGTGTGTGGCCAACCCGAACATTACACCCGTTTTGGGGTAACTTCCGGGTGGGCGGTTACACGCCCGGACCCCGAAATTGGGCTTCGGACGGTAGATCCGCGTCTCGATATTTATCAACACTTGACATGAAGGAATCGCAACCCTCACAAGCGATCAGCTGAACCTGTCGGAGACGCAGTCGCCCGGATACCTGTCTCCTTGACGGGAAAGGAGAGAGAGCGTACTCTCCTTTCTCAGAAAGGAGAGAGCCTTTGACGAATCCGGTTGAACTCCCGCAGGGCACACTGGAGATGCTTATCCTCAAGGCGGGCTCTCTGGGTCCGCTACATGGCTACGGCATCCTGCTGCGCATCCAGCAGATCTCCGGCGAACGCCTGGAAATCCTGCAGGGTTCCTTCTATACCGCGATCTATCGTCTTGAGCGCCAGGGCTGGATCAAAGGCGAGTGGGGTGAATCGGGGAACAATCGTCGCGCCCGCTTTTACTCGCTCACCGCCGCTGGTAAGCGTCAGCTCAAGGCTGAGACTGCTAAGTGGACCGACATGGCAGCAGTCGTCGCCGGCATTCTCAACACAAAGGCGCACGAGATATGAGTCTCCTCGCCGCAATTCGCAAGCTCTGGCACTCCATCGCGCCACGCCCTCACAGTGACGTCGAAGAAGAATTTCGTTCTACTCTCGACGCCTACCAGGAAGATTTAATCCGCCAAGGCCTTCCGGAAGAAGAAGCCCACCGCAAAGCCCGCATCGATCTCGGCCAGCCCTCTGCCCAAAAGGAAACTTACCGCGACGCCATCGGCCTCCGCCTCTTCGATGAGATAGGCGGAGATATCCGCTACGGCCTCCGCGCCCTGCGCCGCAACCCCGGCTTCGCCACCGTCGCCGTGCTCTCACTCGCGCTCGGCATCGGCGCCACCACGGCGATGTTCTCGCTCATCTACGCCGTCCTGCTGCACCCGTTTCCCTACGACGGCGCCGACCGCATCATGAATTCAGTCGTCGTCGACGAGCAGCATCCAGATGTCTGGCTGTGGTTTGACCTGAGCGAGGTACAGTTTAACAACTTACTGGTTGCAGCGCCGGTGGAGTCGGCGCTTGGCTTCAACAACGCGCACATGGAGATCACCGACGGCGGACTGCCGGAAGACGTCTCGGGCATCTACCTCACAGAGAATGCCGGACCTTTTTTTGGTGTGCGTCCGCTTCTCGGCCGTAACATCGAGCCATCTGATGGAGAGAACGGCGGCCACTCCGTCGTTGTTCTCAACTATCGCTTCTGGCAGCGCCGCTTCGGCGGCGATCCGAATGTGATCGGGCAAACGCTGGAAATCGATCACGCCCCCTACACCATCATCGGAGTCATGCCTCGTAGCTTTGCATTCAACGACACTCTGGGCGTTGGTGATGTCTACCTGCCGGGCAGTCTCATGCGAGGTGTTGCCAACCTTCCCGAGGTCGCCTATATACCTTGGATCAAGCTCCGGCCGCAGGTCACCCTTGTCGCCGCCGACGCCGCGCTCGAGCCCATCGTGCGCCAGTTTGCCAAACTGCATCCCGAGCGCTTTCCCGATCACTGGCATCTTGCGCTCGAGCCTATCATCGTGCCTTATCAGCAGGGTACCGGCCGCACCCTGTCGCTTCTTCTCGCAGGCGTTGTGCTCCTGCTCCTCGTCGGCTGCGCCAACTGCTCCATCCTTCTGCTGGCCCGCGGCAGTGCGCGCCGGCATGAGCTCGCCATCCGCACTACGATCGGCGCCAGCCGCTGGCGCATCGTCCGGCAGTTGCTTGTCGAAGCCATCGTTATCTCCTCGACCGGCGCCATGCTTGGCGTCGCTGCATCGTACTGGCTCGCCAAGCTTCCCTTGATGCTCTCTCCGGATTCCTTTCCTGCCGAATCCGTCATCCGCATCAATGGTCCCATCCTTGCGTTTTCCGTCGCGCTCGCGCTGCTCTGCGGCATCCTATTCGGGCTTGTCCCCGCATTGCGTCTCTCGCGTCACAACTCTGCAGGTATGTTGCCGGGCAGAAGGGTTGGTCTGGTCGCGGCTCCCGCAAACCATCGCTGGAGCGTTCTCATCGCCGCGCAGATCGCGCTCACGCTTCTTCTCTTGGCTACTGCGGGCACCGCCATCCGCAGCTTTCTTCAGCTCGCGCGAGCACCGCTTGGCTATGCTCCCGCAAATGTCATGAAGCTCGGGATCATGATGCACATGCATGACCGGGACGAGTGGAGCCGTATTCAGTCGCGCGAAGCACGCACTGGGTACATCGAGCAGATCCGGGAGAAGATCGCGTCCGTCCCCGGTGTCTCCGCGGCCGCTGTGGGCGGCAATGCAATGCCGCCGCATACTGGCAATGAGAGCTCCTTCGAGATCGATGGAAATCGCGATCGGGTGCAGTCGCAGGCCCGACTGATGTTTGTCGACCAGCGATATTTCGCTGCCCTCCGCATCCCTCTGCTCCAGGGTCGCCTCTGGAGTACGGATGAAAATAATCGCGGAGACTTCGTGGCGGTTGTCAATCGAGCTTTCGCCGCGCGCTATCTCTCCCCTTCCAACACCATGGGCCGGCAGCTACGCATTCCCGACCTAACGCCCAAGAATCGCTACATCGTCACCTCTGCGCAAAGCACCGCCTGGCGTGAGATCATCGGCGTCGTTGGCGACGCGCGCAACGATGGCGTCGATCGACCAGTCGTCCCCGCCATCTACCTCCCGTATACCACGGTGATGTTCCCTTACGTGGAGTTCCTCGTCCGCACCCAGGGCGACCCGCGCACCTACCTACACTCCATTCAAGCCGCGATTGCATCCGTCTCTTCTGACCAGCAGATCTCCAACAGCACTCTTCACGGCACTTTCACTCTCAAGGAAGCCCTCGAGCGCGACGCACAGTACACCCGCCAGCGGCTCTTCTCCATATTGTTTGGAATCTTCTCTACCATGGCGCTCGCGCTCGCGCTGGTCGGCATCTTCAGCGTCGTCGCTTACAGTGTTGCGCAACGCACTACGGAGTTTGGCGTCCGCCTGGCGCTCGGCGCGCCGCGCGCGCACGTCCTGTGGGTCGCCGCGCGCATTTCACTCGTCAGCGCGGCCGCGGGCATTGTCATAGGTCTTGCCTTTGACAGTTTCCTCGGCGCCATCCTCGCCCACTGGATGCAAAGCTCCTACGCCGCAGGCAGTCTGTTCGCAGCCGCCGCTCTCCTCGCTCTGAGCGCACTTCTAGCTTGTCTGTTGCCCGCCCGCCACGCCATCGCCGTCCCACCCGCCGAAGCTCTCCGTTATGAATAAAGCTTGTCCCAGTTGACCACTTGACCAGAGCGCGTGCGCCCTATGAGCGAGTTGCTTCAGGCCCATGCGCTCACCGAGTCTGTATCGTCTGCTCTCTGAGTTCCGGAAGGATGGTCGCCGATCAGGACAGAACCGCATTTTTGGGGGATTACTTCCGGATAACCGGTGACCCGACCGGAATTGCGGGAGACTAAGATTTCTCGGCCAGCCACGCTCGTACAACTAATCCTAATAACAGATTGAGATGTGGCTTCGCCCGGCTCAAATTGCTTGACGACGCACGTATACACGAACCTCCACCGCACCTGTGACCGACACAGTAGGCGATAGCATTTCAATTCTGCCAGCTAACGTAGCTGGATCGATGTGCCGGGAGGAAGGCCCCATCCTCACCAAATACGCTATCTGCTGATGATTCAATTCCATATTCCAACGACAGAAGCGACGCTCCAACTGTGTGAAAAATGGATCGAGTGCGCGAGCAACCCTCAGTTCCTTGTTACGATCCACTTCCAACAGTCCCAGTGAATCATGCAATTCGGCCATGTGTTGATATGTCGGAATAGCGATGATCAGCTTTCCGTTATGGTGTAACGTGCGGAAAAGTTCGTGGGCTGGGCGTGGCGCAAAGACATTTAGCGCGAGATCGATGGAGTCGTCTTTGATGGGCAACCCCTCCCAAATATCGGCAACAGCCGCATCCAAGCGACCATGTGCTTTAGCAGCACGCCGAGCTGCATATTTCGACAGGTCAATTGCCAGCCCTACGCTTTTTGGTAAGACGTCAAGGACACTCGCTATGTAATAGCCAGTGCCAGCACCTGCCTCAATAATGAGGCGTGCTCCGACAGCATGATCTTTCGAAAGTTCTACAAGTACGTTTGCAAGTGAAAGGTAATGACCAGTGCCCAGAAATTCAGCGCGGGCACCAACCATTTCGACAGAGTCACCGAATACGAACAGAAGGCTTGTTATGGATCAAGTTCACATAGCCTTGCCGTGCAAAATCAAACGAGTGGTCTGACTTGCATGACAAACCAGTGGTGGCTGCTCTCAGGTCCTGCTGGCAGATGGGACAAAGAAGGTTTTGAACTACGAACGTATGCATAATCTAAATTGTACTGCTGAGAACAGCGCTTTTCGGCGGGTCAAAGATTCGTGGTCAAAAGATTCGTGGTCAAATCTTGAGGTGAACTTCCCGTCCCTCCCCAAATTTCGTCAATGGGTCGACGTACGGAGTATTAGAGCGAAACCTGGTTGTAGTTGCGAGGGCAGACGCCCGGCGCGTGAGGAACTTACCGCCAGTGAGACTTTTCGGGGTCAAAGAGGAAAACGGTCAAGCGGCACCAGGGTAACCTGCCCCGATCTGACGCAATAGCACCAAATTATCTGAACACGCCCAACGCTCGAAACATCGGCCGTGTCTGAAATGCAAAATGCTAATTCCTGGTAGTTCGATTTGTTGCCCCTTCGCAGGTACACCCATAAATGCCTCACTCAGCGTCCCCGTGATCGTGTATCGAGCCACCAGTGTGTCACCCTCACCAATTAGGTCTTGAATAACCACCTTCGCATCCGGGAAGAGTTTCCAAAAGGAGTGATAAAACTGCTTTACACTTTCTAATCCCGGCTCGATCCCTTGATATCCATGCAGAATGATCTCGTCCGAATAAAGCCGGAAATAATCGACTCGCTTCTGCGGATCAGAGAAGCACTCGATCGCCTGCAAAAAGCTTTCTCGGTTGGACATGAAGCCATTCTAGCGGTCCGGGATGGCGAGTCACCAGGTCAATTGAAGGCTGGGACACCTTCCAGCGGAATTCCGTGAAAATGGGGTTCCCGGTAATTAGCCCGGGCGGCGACCCATCCGCAGGGAACCTACCGGAAACGAGAGCCTCTCCTCGCCGTCGGTCAGAACTATCATCGTAGCCGCGTTGCGAAGTAACTTCATGCGTAGCTCATCTCATTTCTATAAACGGACGATTGGGGCCCGGTTCCGTTAGAATGCCTCACGGAGAGGACCGCAGATGATGGCCGAAGCAGGCGACTGGATACAGACAATGGTCAACACCCTGAATAGCGGACCCTCGCCGACAACAGGCTTGAAGATGCTATCGCCATCAAGCAGCCACACCTCCCGAAGAGGATCTACAAATACCGTGCGGATAGTGATTTTTCTCGCGCGAACCTGAGCACAAATACCATCTGGCTGGCGTCGCCGGATGCCTACAACGATCCTTACGATTGCTCATTCAGGGTAGCGGAAGCCGACCTCGTCGAATCCCTCAAACGCAGCGCGATGGCTCAGTTCGCCGCCCACTACGCGCTTTCGGGCGAAGTGGCTGATGCTGCGATCGAAAACGCCATCAACAGCGAGGGCGACCCTATGATTGCCTTGGGCGAAGCCATCGCGGTGTTGAAGGGCGAAACTCCTGGCAGCAATCCCGCCAAGATGGCCCACTTCAACTCGGAGCACGTCTTCCCCCGCATGATCCGGGATACTGTGGCAGGCATCCGCCACTTTCGAAAAGCGATGAAGCTCTGCTCCTTCAGCGAGCGGAATGACTCGATACTGATGTGGGGTCACTATGCCAAGGACCACACGGGGTTTTGCATCGAATATGACCTCGAACCACTTCCCCTGGAACATACGCTCCGCAGAGACCTCTACCCGGTCATCTACTCTCCACACCTGTATGACCTTACAGCTTTCATCCATGGCCTAGTGCATCCAGATCGGCGTGCCTTCAATCCTTCAGGCCCGTTGCTCAGCGTGTTACACAAATTCGACGGTTGGCAGTACGAGCGAGAGTGGCGAGCCGTGATTTTCACAGCCGGGGCGACGCCGGACTGCAGCTCTGCGATACCCAAGCCCAGCCGCGTGTTTCTGGGATCGAAGATGGATGCAGCTCATGCGACAGGGATAGCCGCGATCTGCGCCAAACAAGGCATTGAAGTCTGGCAAATGGCTTTACATCCGGAAAGATTTGAGCTCACTGCGCATCCAAACATCACACCGTCCGGGGCTAATTGAGGAATGGCGGACGACCCAACAACCGGCGGCTTCGCACACAGAGGGGAGTTCCATCTTCAGGGTGAAGGCCGAACCTTGAGGACGAAGGCCAACGGCGGCGAACCGAACACCTGGGAGGTGAAACTGTTCGCTGACATGGGCAGCGGAGAGCCGTTTATAGATTGCTTCTCAGGTGAATTTCTTGAGCTTCTGGGAGCTTCGAATATACACGCGGAGAAAGAAGAGGCAGTCAAGGACGCCATCATGGATATTCTGGTGGATGGGCTGATGCCAGCATTCGTGGATCTCCGTAGAATTCGCGGGTCGGTCATTACCCATATGCCAGAGCTCGACCGCAGGAAGCTTCATGAGGATTTCGCAAAGAGACTCTGGCATGCCTACAAGGATCTTTTCCCGAAGGCCTGCGAGCTTCTCGGCTTTAAGATCGACAGCTTTGCCTTCAGGAACGATAAGGATTTCGAGAAGAGCGTGGCGGAGTTTCAGGCGAAGTCGCCCTCCCTGGTCATGAACATTCCAGAAGTTTTCAGGCGCCAGCGAGCAAATTGGCAAAATGGCTTGGCAGAATACCGCAACGACTTTCTAGAGCACCGCAAGAAAGACAGAGAGGCATTCGAGAAGTACTACGAGCCGAAAACGGCAGAGATGCTCTTTGAGCATTGCTGGCGGACCATGGCGGATGTGATCCCGGTGTTACTTGAGGCGCGGTTTCTGCCGCACTGGTCGATACAGGAGATCCCCGAGGCCGAGAGAAATCAGCAGCACTACCGTAGGTTTCGATACGTCCAGTGTGATCCGGTTGATCGCGGGACGTTTGAATAGGGGTTCACGTTCCGCCCGCCTGAGATTTCGGCGCCTCTGTTAAACCGCATTGAAGGGGCCACGAAGGGGGCCGATAGGGAAATATGGCAAGAAGCTCGGCACAGCGCAATAGGCGGGGCGGTCTTCAGCCCTGATGGAAAATTGTTCGTTACTTCTTCGATAAACGATGTGTTGCTATGGGATGCCGCAAGCAGTCAGCAGATACGTAAATTTGAGAATCACCAATTTATTCGCAGTCTAGAGTTCGATCCCAGCGGACGAGAGCTAATAGTGAAAAACATAGACGGGTCCGTGGTGACGTGGGATCTGGCTACAGGGCAGATAATAAGAAGAACCTTGGCACGGTAGCTCGGCCTACCCGTCAGGCCATGTACCTTCGCCTACTTATGTGGTTGCTTATCACGCCCCTTTGCGGGCGATCCAGTGGTACTCTCCCAGCGAACTTCCTGCGGCCGAATCCTGAGAACGATGTGAACCTGTTCTTGCCCGACTCGCTTCAGTTCGCCGTGTGGTGCTTGGAGTGTCCGCAGTTCCCAGGTCTTTGGATCACCGCCGTTGTCCAAAAGCGCCACAAGCGATACCGATCCTTGCTCTTTAAGGCTTGCTCAAGTTCCTTGGGGGTAAAGAATATCTGCCCGGTGAGTGCTTCGTAGGATTTGACTTCAAGCTCGATATTTCTCTTTCCATCCGTGCACAGAAAGTCATACCCGCACCCGTCTTTCGTCCGGTCTTTAACGAGTTTGAGGCCCAAGTCCTCCTCCGCAAGTCTTCGCATGATCTCCTTTTCCCCTTCGAGACCGCGCTTCTTCTGGTCCGGTCCCGGCGCGGTGCCGACCCTCACGTTTTTCAGGGTACGTGCGGGCGCTGACTCATCGGTCCGTCCCGAGAGCCGCTCTATCGATCGAACCAGCTTAGGATGTTTCCCGGCTTCCACTGGGCGCATGCGCACAAGAAAGCCGCCGTTTTTGAGAAGCATCGGCAAAGCCGCGGCTTCGGCGTTGGAATCGTAGGAGATAAATTCCGACATCACCGGATCGACGGATACGTAATGCCGGCGGTCACCGTTCAAAGCACGAGGAAGCGATGAGCTAAACCCGTAGCATTCGCCTGGCTCATTGGGCGGCCGTTCGGGATTTCGAACCGCTGTGGCGATGACGAAGCCTTTCCGTCCCTGTTCAGCGACGTTGGGAACAACCAGCCGATCTCCTTCCCGCACGGCGAGCATGTGGGCAAGCAGATCGTAGTGCATCTTCACTTTCTTTGCGGCGCGCTCTTCAGATCCCCAATCGCTTGCGGCCTTCCGGAAGTTCTCGGTCCATTTTTCCAAGGTATAAGCGCTTCCACGCTTGTTCAGTAGGGCTACCGTTTATTCCCCAGCCCTGGCGCAGCCGTCCATCCTTTAGCTCGTGCACCAGAGCCTTTCGACCCTCTTCGTCCAGTTGCTTGTTGCTGACACCCTCTTCGACCCTAAAGATGTAAAGTACCCTGAACACACCTCTCGGTTGGGGATTGTAGCAACTGAAATCAGTGTAGGATACGTTACCTAGAGTTCTTTCGGCCAGCCGATGCCGTGCGCCTTGACGTGATTTTGGATTGAGTTGGAAATCGTCAGCATGTCGGTTGTCGCCTGGTTGCGCACAGATGGCATGACCGGATCGATGCCGCCGGGAGAGACGCCTTGGGCGATTAATAGAGCTGTCGGATGGACGACCTTCGAAAGAAACTTGTACCGGGGCGCGTAGCGCGCACTCTCCTCAGCCAGTTCCGCAATTTTCGACGCCATCTTAGGGTTTCTCTTCATGTCTCCCCCTAAAGCGATGGTCACCTTACGGACCTCCTCAAGCTCTGCGTCAGGCCCTGATGTGTCTGGACCAGCCTTTTCCTCTTCGTCAACCTTCGCCATAAGAGTCGCCCGAAGCGGTTCCGGCTGCTCAGCGGCCAGTGCGCGCTTGTCAGCGATGTTTTCTTTGAACGTAAATTCCTGCGCCTTCTTCATAGCTTCCCAAAATTGGCGCACGTCCGCTCCCAGGTCGTCCATGAAGTCTGTCGCGTTCTCCGGTGATTCCAAAACATAGGCCGTGATAACGCGAAGCTCCAGCAGGTTTCGCGCACCCCAGCAGGAAAAGGCATGCATCGCGGGCACAACCGCTTGAGCGGCGCTGTAATTACTGTGCGTAGCGGTGAGGATGCCGACCAGCATAGTCCTAAACCAGCCGAGCTTCTCCGGAACTTTCATCGCTTGCAGAGCGAAGGTGAATTCGACCATGCGGTTCACGGCTGTCTCGGTCGCTTGCTCTAAGGTGGCGTCTAAGTCGTCTTCTTCGGGTTCGTTTGCCATCGCACACCCAGCATACGCGCTAGTGTCAGCTTAACGCCGACGAGTACTTGGAGGATGCGGGCGGATGCGGGACAGACGAAATAACCCCTAAATGAATTGGAACTACGGCGCGAATCACTTGCTGAACGGTTGAACGGCGGATCTTCGACCTGTGTGTGAAAAGGCTAAAAGAAGCGATCAAAAGGGGTCGAAGGAGAAGATGGCTTGTTCCTGAGCGGGATCGGAGCGCTTCTTGGGTCCGGGCTTCTGCCTGATCAGTGGGCGATGTTCTTGCCTTTCCAGCGCGCGAGTAAATTCTGCTGAGCCAAGTGGCCGCCCACTGAAGGTGCTATCGGGATGGCTTTTCGACTGGACTCTGGCTGGGTGGCCTGCAGGTAGGCTCGCCAGTCGTCGCATGACCATCGGCGCTGCCAAGCATCGAAGCTCAACCACGGGCCTATCGGTCCGGTACCGCAGTGCGCAGCCGCAGAAGACCAAGGCCAATCCTTAGCAGATGTCACCAGAGAAGCGCGTACCGGATTGAGCTCGGTGTAGCGCAGGGCTTCCCAGAGATGGGTGTGTCAAGCGGGCAGGAGTAGTAGCGCCCCTGCCACACGTGGCCGCCGGAGCGGTTTACCGCGTTCCAGTAAGAGGCGAATCGGCCATGTGTTTGCTTCAAACTGCGGGCTAAGGCGTCCTTGCTTTGGGGCACAGCAACGAGATGAACGTGATTAGACATCAAGCAGTAGCCGATCAGTTCGACGCCATGTCGCTGAATGCCTTGTTGGAGCAAATCAAGGTAAACCCCGCGCTCCGCATCAGTCTCCAGGATGAAGCGCCGTGCATTCCCGCGCTGCGTTATGTGGTGAGCAACGTCTAAAGCGACAACACGAGCGAATCGCACTGATGCACGACCTGTGCAGTACCGATCACGGTGGTATCGAAGTCGCAGCTTTGGCAAGCCCTCTAAGCGCTCTCCCCGATACAGCAGCCCTCGAAGACGATCATGAGCCGAATGGATGAATGCTCGCCACACGGAATTGTTAAACTACATTTAGTCTGGCTTCGCGCTGGATCCCTCGACATCCATTTGGGGGTTATTTCGTCTGTCCCGCATCTCCCTCGTCATCTCCCTCGTAACAAGCAAGTAAACGTCCCGTCTGTCCCGCCTTTGGAAAGATACAGGCAGGCCGGAATACGGCTGTTCATCTTCAGCTCCGCGGGGGTTTTGTTTTGAATAGGGAGTTCAACTATAAAGGAGCGGGTGGGGCGGTGGAATGACCCGAAAGGTTCGCTTCGTGGGGCCGGTGGTTCATTGATACTGTGACTGTTTTATTTGCACGTCTTGTTTTGTACTGCATCGGAGGGGGCGACTTTGGGAACCTTGGGATTTGGGAGGTCCGAGGGGCGCGTTTGTTTCTGTTCACCAGCGAGGGGGACGACTGTGAGAACCTTGGAATTTGAGAGCACCGGGGTTGTCCAGAATCCGCGGTACCTCGCTATCTCTAAGCAGGGTGGCAGCTAGACATCCTTTGGCGAGCTGATCGCATTTGTTGGCCCCCACCGGGCAAGTCCCAATGCTGCCATTACCGACACCAGAGCAGTGATTCCAAGGAGTCCTCCGAAACCGTGCACGCGAGGGCCGGCACCAGCGAACAGGACTCCGAAAATCAAGCCCAACAATGGCAGCATCCAATACCGGCCGGCGAGGCGCTCCATCGACGTCATGCCGGCAAAGCTGGCGCCGAACCACGCAGCCGCGAGCGGAAGCATCTTGACCTGCCACGCCGGACTCAACAGATTGATGCCCAGCGCCAGGATGGCAGAGGGTACTGCCGAGGCACACACCGCCCCGAACTTGCAGGGCTCCGATAACCAGAAAGTGACGATGGCGGCCACGATGGCTACACCGAAAACCGCCCACAGCCAGAGGCCATCGATGGGAGAAGCGGCAGGATCCGCATGATTCCATCCCGCCAGCCGAGCCGCCATCACGGTGAGCGCGGTACCCGCAAATGCGATGGTCCCGAGTTTGCCGCCGATGCCGACCCAGAAATGCCGGGCCAACGAGTAGATGATGCCGGCGATGGTCCCGGCTAAGAAGACCCAAGACGTACCCGGCAGGACATGCGACGAGGTCATCCCAACAAAGGCTCCGCAGTAGAGGGATGCCGGGAGCACTCGCTGATCAAGCAGGCCTATTCGTGCGCTGAGCCATGCCAGCCCGCCCACCATGGCCGCCCCCTGGACAGCCGTCATCCCGCCGCTTCGGATGGCAAGCTGGACCGACAGGGCTCCCAGCACCACGTGGACAACATCGTCCAAGAAGAACGGAACGGCGGCCGGAACGGAGGTGGAATGGTGCAGTCCGGCGAGAACACCCAAGCCCACAAAGATGAAAGTTGCGGCCTCCCACGCGTGGTGCTTGGGAAAGAAGGCGGAGAGATAGAAGAGCCCGACCAGCAGGCAGCATCCGGCGGGGAGAAGGGATTTGCCTGCACCCGACAGCCAACGACTGATAGAGGACGCGTTGGTCTGCTGCGCGAGATCTATAGCCTGCTGCGCCATACTGGCTGGACCTTTCTTTCCGGGTCTCTCGAGACCGTTCATTCGGCGACGGGATGCCGAGGAGACCAGCTTGCGCACTTTCAGCGTTTCGATACGAGATGGGGAGATTGCCTGGGGGACGGCGCTCTCGCGCATTCTACCAAGAAAGCAGCTTCTACGAGTGTTTTGATCGATGTGGAGCCGCGCATCAGCAACTCTATGACTTGCTGTGAGAGTCTTCGCCTTGGCTACTCTCATCGAGGCCGAGATCCATGAGCACGCTTTCATCGCCCCAGATCAACGAAGCCCAGGTTTTGTCGTCAATGGGAAATCCCGGAAATTTTCCTGTGATCGCGGCGAGAATCTCGCGAGCCTGCGCATCGGAGGCGCCGGGTACGATATACGACCGATTGAATCCGTTCGCGACGTAAAGGCCGCCGCTGTCGTCCTGGCCGCCGGCGCTCCACCCCATCGAGGTGATCTCATTCAGGGGAATGGTCATCTCCTCGGCGGGCGAGCTCTGAAGATCTCCCTGCGCGACGACCTCGGCCCGGTTGACGAGCAACGTTGTTTCGCCGCTGCGCAGTCGGTTGGAGACGAGTCCAATGATTCCAACCACCGCGAAGACGAGAAGCATGACACTATGCCGCCACCACGCAACGAAACTGACCCCGCCAATCACAATCAGTCCGGCAACCACGTGTCCGCATCGGGGATTTCGCTTGAGCACAAATTGCAGGGAGTCGCCCAGATCCCGCTTCTCCAGTTGCCGAGTTCCGATGTCCTTGATGCCAATCATTTGCGGACCCTTCTCATAAGATAACTTCTGAGATGGAGATCGCGCGGAAAGAACTCGGGGACGGACGAGAAGTTCACCGGGCCCCGCGTGGATAGCCTATCGCCGTATTCCAAGGTAAACTTCCCGTCCCCGAGTTTCTCCCCGGAAGGCAGGATGTCTGGAACGAAAAGAGGTGACAACGAAAAGAGGTGACAGACAGGACGATCACCTATGAGCCATGAACAAAAGATTCGTGGTCAGTCGGGAGTGGTACTTAAGAAAAAAGAGTCTGCTACGGGTCGAAGGAAAGCTCGCCTTGGCTTCGATCTGTGACGATCTTTTCGCGTGGTCCTCGCTTCTGGAGCGCTATCCGGCGCTGCGTCATCTTCTCCAGATCCTGAATAAATTCCTGAGTGCCCAGCGGCCTGCCGGTATGCGTGCGTTGGCGGATGACAGCCAACCTCGCTTCTGTCTCCCCTGCTCTGAGGTATTCCCGCCAAGTTGTACGAGTCCGTTGCTTGCGCCACGTCTCCAGCGTCAGAGAGTCGTCGGGTTCTTTAGCGGTGCAGTGACAGGCTGCGCTGGACCAGGGCCACAACTCTGCCTCCAATACCAAACCGGCTCTCACCGGATTGAGTTCGGTGTAGCGCAAGGCCTCCCAGAGATGCGACTGGTCCAGCGGGCAGGAGTAGTATCTTCCCTGCCACACGTGGCCGTTCGATTGGTGAATCGCGTTCCAGTAGGAAGCGTAACGTCCGTGGGTCTGCTTCAGGGCTTGTGCTAGTCCGTCTGCTTTGTGAGGAACCGCGATCAAGTGGATATGGTTTGACATGAGGCAATATCCGACGAGGGCGACGCCATAGAGGCTGATGTTCTCGCGCAGCAATTTCAGGTAGATGGTGCGATCAGCATCCGCTTCCAGGACGAAGCGCCTCCCGTTCCCGCGCTGCGTCACATGGTGCGGTATGTCAATGGCAACCACACGATTGAATCGTCCCATGCCAGGAAAAGATATCAGGAATTAGTCGGGCATACTGCGGCTCTACAAGGTGAAAATGCCTTCATGATCCGCCGGTGAGGCTGAAACTTAACAAGGATGGCGGCCGGTTTACCGCTCCGCGCAAAGCTCCAGTCCCGTCTGACCACGTCTGACCACAAATATTCAAGCACTGAGCCGCACACGTGGTTGTGTCCGGCGCAACAAGGCAGGAAA
Organism: uncultured Acidobacteriaceae bacterium; assembly: GCA_963750415.1. Classification (GTDB taxonomy): domain Bacteria; phylum Acidobacteriota; class Terriglobia; order Terriglobales; family Acidobacteriaceae; genus PALSA-350. Next base: position 1,601,487 of record CAVVQX010000005.1, on the reverse strand, counting down.
TCCGGGTGCGCTCCCAATGAACAAAAGAAGAGTGTGGTGCCGCACCTCCGGCGCTTGACCGCCTGGCTATGTGGACCCAGCCCTTCCGGGCTGGGCTATTTTTGGTGCCGGCCCTCTGGGCCTATATTGCAAAAACACCGCTTGCCCATGTTCATTGGTTTCATGACCTCGCCGCAGGCGAGGTCATCGGCTCGGGATGACAAGGAAAAGGGTAACCGTCTCATGGAGAGTGGTTGCTGGACGAAGGGCATTTTTTTAAATCTAATTTGGACAGGCTTGATATTTATCCTGTCGCCGAATTTGTCGCCGGACATTTATGGCAGAGCTGGTCGCGGTGAGCGGATAAAATTTCGTGCTGCACATCCCCTCCGATGCTTCGAGCTGAACGAAGCGCTTCTCGGCAGGCAGGGTGGTGAGCCACAGTTTACTCACAGCGCACTGCTGCCATGGGATCGACATGTGCGGCCCGTAACGCCGGCAAAAGGCAGGCAATCGCAGCGACCAGACACAGCAGCAGAATTCCCGCCGGCAACAGCATTGGAAACCCAGTGACAGACGGGACGTAACCGTTACAATTACTCATCTTAGTATTGCTTTTCCCACACGGTAATTGTTCCGTCTGTCACTAGGATTGTGTGTCACTAGGATTGTGACTAGGATTGTGTCACCAGGATTGGGGCGAATCGAGATCAGGGGTGCAGAGCGGCCAGCTTCGTGTGCAGCGTTGCAATCCAGTCAGCTTTGGCGCTGGGTTCCATACGCAGTGCAATGGAGAGAGCTTTGTTGTATGCGGCTGCGCTTTCGTGGTCGCGGTGAAGCGCAGCGAGAGTGTCTCCCAGGACGATCTGCCCTTGCATGAGATCGGGATTGATCGCAGTGGCCTGCTCGGCTGCGTAAAGAGCCGCGTCGAGCTGTTGGTCGCGGAGTGCCTTGGTAGCACGCGTGAAGTACCCAAACGCAGAGGACAGCGAAGTATCGAAGGTGCCGCGATACACAAAGACGCCGTCGTCAATCGTGTCCACCGGTCGCACGTTCATGAAGGGCTGAAACGGACTAAGGATGACGGAGCCGAACTCGTACCCTGTCAGCGTACCGGCGCTCACCAGGATCGTTCCGGAGATCTTGGCCGGAACATCGACCTGCTGTTCGCTCCACATGCTGTTTGCGGTCGGCAGTTGACGACAGGGGATTCCATACGAGTGATAGTCGATCGAGGGTTGAACAAAGTAGCCAAACCAGCAGTCGTGGATGTTGTGCCGGTCGAGGTACTTCTTGACCGAGACGAGCTGCTGTCCCCAGTCCGTGTTGGAGTCGGTGAGGTATCGGTGCGTGTTCGCCGGGCCGCCGAACAATTCGTTGGAGTACGCCAGATAATTCGGCGCACTCCGCGTTGCTGACAAAACGTGCCATCCGAGTAGCAGGAGTGTGGCGTAAATCCAGAGCCGCTTCTCCCGCCAGATGGAAACGACCGCGCCACCTATAAGTACGGCAAGAAATGGATACATGGGCAGGATATGGCGCGCACCTATATTGAGACCCGTATCGATCGCAACCAGGAGATAGACCAGGGGCGGCACGGCGAGAAAGCTCAGCCGCTGCCAGCCTGCGAGGTGCTTGGAAAAAACCGCGTAGATGGCAAGCACCAGGAGCAGCATGAAGCCAAGCGTAGATTTGATAACGAAAGCGGCCGGGAAGTAGTACGGGACACCATGTGCGTGAACCTGTCCGAAAATATAGGTTGAGAACGACTGCCCGGCTACAGACTGCATGCGGATGTCGACCATGCCGTACAGGTACGACTCGGGAAGGATATGCCATCGGGCAAGCAGTCCGTACACCTTGGGCTCGACGCCGGGCAGCGAGTTCATGTACGCGCTGAGGCTGGGATGCATGCCTCCATCCGGGTGCGCGAGAAAGCGGAAATGGTAGGTAGCCCACAGAATGGGCAAACCCACGACAATGGCCGCGGCAAAGGCCGCCGCATAGAGGCGGAGGACCTGAGCCCGTTTCTCCTCCGCAGTCGGGCGCACGAGCTCGAAAGCCAATAGGACGAGTGTGATCGGGAGCAGCAGAACAGCCGAGTGCTTAAGCGCCAGGGCTACGCCGGTTGCTGCCCCCACCACCGCGAGCCTGCCGATGGAGGGCCGCACGCGAAAACGATAGAGTGCGTAAACGGTGGCGAAGATCCCGAAGGTCACGGCCATGTCCGTGGTTACATAGGCACCGTGGGCAATGAGGTTGGGCTCGAAGACGACAAGTACAAGGCCGAAGAGGGCCGCAACGGGGCCGAAGATCTCAAGACCCGCGAAGTAGACCACAGTGGCCAGCGCAAGCGAAAAGATCGCCGCCATCATTCGCGAGCGGAAGATAATCTTGCTTGCGGTTTCGAGACCACCGTTGTCATAGATCAGGCTGCGACCGTTGAAGTATGCTTCGGTTTTTGAAAACGTAGGGCTCTTCCGTGGAGGAGCGCTGAGGTGCATGGTGAGCAACGGAAGGGTGGCAATTTCTTTGAGTAAGGGTGGATGCTCAGGATTGATGCCAAAATCCCCGGTAGCCCAGCTCTCGTAACCGGCGTAGATGTGATCGCCCTCGTCCCAGCTCAGGGACTGGCGGTGCACGGAAAATATCAGCTCGCCAAGAAATATCAAGACGAGCAGGAAAGCGACGGCGTGCGCTCTGCGTCGTGGCATAAGGCTCGCGAGATATGCTTCGTTTGCTGTCCTGAAATGACGATTCTGAGAAGTCATGCCCGCCTGGCCTATTGCTGCTGAACATTTTGGTTCAGTTAGATAGCATTATTCCGGCATCGAGGCCAAGTGCGCCAGTAAAACCTCGTGTGCTTGGCTGAGCACATCGGCTGATCCGAATCAGCCTCGAGAAACGCACTTCCGTTGACTAGCGCCTGAGCCCTGGCTGACCGGTCGAGTTGACGTTCCCGCAAGTCCGGTTTGCGGTAAATTCCCCGAGAGGGGCCACGGCGTGGGCAAGTTACCTAACGTTTCAGGAACTCCGCTTCAAGAGGCTAATTTACTGCTAGTCTCCTATCGTTATGATTTGTCCTAAAATGTCCGTTTGTCGAGAACTCGTACTGCTTGTCATTGGACCATTGGCTCTCTGTGTACCGCTTGCGCGTGGTCAGCGGGACACCGTATCCACTCATTCCGGAGCGCAGTCAGAAAGTACGAGTGGCAGAACGCCTACCTTCGATGTCACCTTGGTCAAACCGGCCAAACAGGACGGTCCTGGAGAAATCAATTTCTTGCCGGATGGATTGCAGGCAGTGAACAGCTCCCCAGAAGACTTACTTCGGGTCGCGTACCACCTCCAAAACATCGACGGTCTGATAGTGGGAACGCCCAAGTGGGCAAAGACCCGGCTGTTCGACGTTCAGGGGAAAGTCGTCGGCCCTGATGCCGCCAAGAGTGCGCGGGCTGAACATCGATCAGCGCAGGCTCATGCTTCAAGCTCTGTTAGCAGATCGATTCAAGCTTCAGGCCCATCTCGAAACCCGGAAAGGTTCAGTCTTTGCGCTGGTGATCGCTGCCAGCGGTTCGAAACTCAAGCAGTCAAATCGTGGAAACGACCATCCGATGGACAGCCCTAGGCGAGGCCACCTAACACTGGAAGACTGCTCCATACTCTGCCTATCGACGGTATTGTCGCAGCATGTTGGGCGGCCTGTGGTGGACACGACCGGACTAACCGGAAACTACGATATCACGCTGGATTGGACGCCGGACGAGGGACGAGCCATCCCGTCTGCGGGTGACGGCAGCCAAAGCGGCCCAATGCCGCCAGATTTTATCGGCACTTCGATCTTCGCAGCAATTCAAGAGCAGCTTGGACTAAAGCTAAGATCGACCGAGGGGCCAGTGCAGGTTCTTGTCGTCGATCATATCGAACCGCCATCCGTAGATTAGCGAAGGCATCCAAAATATGACCTAGAGCATTGGTTCGTCGCTTGAAAAGAGATAAACCTGAAAAGTCCAGTTATCGGTAACTTCCCAGCGGTGAGAGGTGAAGCAACCGGCAGTTTCCGAAATCCCGTTCACGGGAACCCCGCTTCAATCAGCGCCCGGTCGGTTTCACGGTCTAGGCGGGCTATTGTCTAAGGAGTAATTTCCGGATAAACCGCCCACCCTACCGAGATGTACGCTAGCTAGACGCATTATCATGCTCAGGAGCCCACTATTCAGGAGCTTTTCGATGTGCTCCCGCAGCAGGTGGACACAGACCTTTTTGTCTCGAGGTGCGCGATGAGTTGTGTATTCAACGCGGTGATGCGAGTGATCAGCAGCCTCATCGGTGTCTTGATGGTTCTGATGGGAGGGATCTGGATTGTGCAGGGGCTGAATCTTGCTTGGGGCTCTCTTAGTCGCAGCTTCATGCAAGGCGATCAACATTGGGTGTTCTACGGCGCAATCATGCTGATTGTCGGAGTGTGTCAGGTCGTTTGGAGCAACATCCGTCAACGGGAATGAGATCCGTCGACCATACGGGCGACAGAACTGAAGACTCCTCAGGGCTCAGCGGCTCATCCGAAACGACGTAACTTCCGGATTGGCGACAATCCTCCCGGGACTGCAATTTAAGGTTGAAAAGGTTGAACCAGTCGCGACGAGTCCCTCAGCCTGTGGGTGTCGTCCGAAGATCCTTATGCGCAGGCAGATCGGCGGACACTGGCCGACCTTTTCGGCACTTGCCTGCGAACAGGGCGACAGCTGCAGCATGTCGTTTGCCGCAGGAAGAGTGAATAACTCTCAGCAAGGATCAGGTAGAGGGATCTCGTTTCAAATGCTCTCTGCCCCACGAACAGAGGACATCCAATACCGGGACCAACGTCCGTCCGTAGGGCGTTAGCGAGTACCGCACTCGCAGGGGCAAGCCTTGCTCCTGATGACGTTCCAGAATCCCAGCCCCTGTCATATCCCGCAGATGACGGAGAAGCATCCTCTCGGTAATTTCAGGAATACTCTTCCGCAATTCGTTCGGCCGCATCGGCCCGTCCAACAGTCGCCAGAGGATTGTGCCCTTCCATCGCCCGTCGATGACGCTTAGCGTCACATCGATGGGGCATGGTGAGATCTCTTTCTTTGAGACGCCCATAGATTACTCCAACTGACAATTTTGTCAGTGCTGCTTTTTGCATCAGTGCTCCATTCGAAAGCGTCTTTAGCGAAGAGTCAATAGGAGCCCCTTATGCACTTGTTCAACATGGCGACCCTCTTCCTCGTTCTTACTCTGGCGGGCGTCGAGTTTTCTGTATCTGCATTCGTGAACCCTGCCGCGTCGCGGCTCGAACCCGAAGCGCAATTGAAGATGCTAAGCCGTTCTGCTCTCGTGCTTGGAAAGGTGATGCCGGTCTGGTACTCGGTCTGTACCCTGTTTCTCGGTGTCCAGACCTGGCTGTGTTGGCACACGCCTGGGCGCGCAATCCTGCTTACAGCGGATGCGATCTGGGTTCTGATTTCGGTGGCATCGATCTTTGTCCTGGTTCCACTCGCTCGTCGCGTCGCGGACGGTGCTGCTGATTGGCAGCGGATACATCGGATTTGGGATCGGAGACATCGAGTGCGCATAGCCGCTCTCGCCACCGCAGCTGTCCTGCTCACATACGTAGTAGTCCGCTGAGGGATGCTCGATCCAGATCAGTACCGGGACGCGCTAGTGTTGACCGATCATCAGGAAAAGCCTCAATGAGTGACTCGCCCTGTTCGCAACAGTTGAGATTTCGGCATTAGGCAATTCGATGGATCTAGGCGACCTAGCATTACCGATCCAAATTCGATAAGTGCAGCGAATTTATATGATCCCCATGCTTCGAATCGCCCTTCGCCGCTACCGGAGGGGCAGAAGCAGCGCTCGGATTCCCATCGCCAGCGAAGCTGCAACGGCGATGTCCCGCACCCAGTCGAGCGCCACCCAGCGGCGTACTTCTGCTGCCAGCGCTTCCGGTGTGAGCCCTGCACCGTGGTTAATAAGCATTCCGATGAGGACCGGACGAAAATAGACCAGCGTCGCGATCGAAACCAGGACCATCAGGCCGGTGGCTGCGAGACGCCACGCCAGATGGCGCGGCGGAGCTCCAAAGCTGGTGAGCATCGCGAGCATCGTGATGAGGCCGAGAACCGGCGTGAAGTACTGCCAGAAGACATGCCCTGCGCGTACGTGAACTTGCAACAGCGGATTCCCTTCCGCCAGCGAGGCCGGGGCTCCTACCGACCAGAACGGCACCACCACAAGCGTTTCATAAAGACCGGCGCCGAGGATCAATGAAGTTCCAATCACGAAGAGCCACAGCGTAAGCGAAGCAATAGACCGCACGATTTGCCTCCTCATATTCGATAAAGTTGCACTATATTTAATTGGAGCAAAGCATGCAAGCAAAAAAAACAAAGCGTGGGTATGACGCGAGCCGGCGCCGGGCCTCCTCCGACGAGCGGCGTGGACGAATTCTGCAGACCGCGCGCAATCTTTTCGGCCATTATGGCTACGGTGCTACTTCGATTGAACGGATCGCAGGCGAGGCGGGGGTCGCGGTGCCGACGGTCTACGCGATGTATCGATCCAAGCGAGCCATGCTGTTTGCGTTGCTCGACCAGGCGGATGCGCAGGCCGACGTCTCCGGTCTGCTGAGGGACCTGCACGCTACTGCGGGAGACCCACGCAAGCAACTGCGCCGGCTGGTTTCCTTTACGTGCCGCTTCTACGGGCAGGCGGGAGACATTGTCGAGATCGCACGAGGCGCTGGCTGTACGAACGAAGACCTTCTGGCCTTGTGGCAGGAAGGAGAGGAGCGGCGACTCCGCGGCCAAAGGCCTCTGACAGACGCGTGGGACCGCGCTGGAGTACTTCGCAAGAGCCACACCGCGAAGGAGGCGCTGGATATCCTGTGGGCCATGACGGGAGCAGACCACTATCGGCTTTTTGTTGTGGACCGCAAGTGGTCCGCCGCCCGCTATGAGGCCTGGCTCGAAAATACTCTCGAGCGGCTTCTGTTGCGGTGAAGTTTCGCGGCGCTCGCTGGTACGCAGAATTGTTCGGAAGGTATTGAGAAACGGGCTTCACCTCCGCTATCCCGTCGGGTCAACGAGCGCACGATCTTCGCCAACTCACTCACTGATAGTGGAGTGCGAGCCGCCACTTGGCCGTCGGTTATCCGGCAACTTGACGGAGAGTGAGGTGCTGCGGTTTCACGGTCTCTGGAAAGCCGGTTTTACGGTTCTAGTCCAAAGCTCAGGGGTTAAAGCCCGTACCCTTTGAGGAAAAGAAGACCCCAGGGGCTATTGAATGCTGCAAAGGTAATGTCCGCCTCGCAGGTTGAGCTGCCGAACTCTGCCCGAAGCCGAACTGAGAGGGAAGTAGCGCCGCAGGGGCTAAAAGCCCTCGTCCTACTGGCCCTTTTCGGCACGACTAAAGTCGTGCCCTGATACAAAACATGAGTTTTTCCGCAACCTGTAAAGCCGCACTCACTACAAAGAAGTTATCGACGGGCTGAAGAGTCTGCGTGAGAACTCGAAAATCACGCAATATTCGTATTGATTTTGGGTACTTATCAACACACAATCGTATTGATTTTGCCCGAAAATCCTGGCTCTCACGCAGACTCTGAAGGCCGTCCCCTGCAAAGAATTCGGGTTTTTCCGCAGCCTCTAAGTCGTGCCCTGATACAAAGCATTAGTTAGAGCCGTGACGCCGGAAAAACTGGCGTTCCATAGATTGGCTCAACATGTCAGATGGTCAAAGAACAAGTCGATTCGTTGATCCGATAACTTTTCAGTCGTCCTTGCGAGACCTTTGAAGGGCGCACTTTAACCCAGGACTGCGCCCTGAGCCATTTTCAGCCGTCCCTGCGGGACTCAGTTCGCTAGATTTCGACAGGCCTGCCGAGGATATACTCCGACGGCAGCAGGCGCCGTGTGTCTTTCCAGTATTGTGAGGAGAGCCCTGGCCATAGGATGGTCCCCTTGCCGCTTTCGTCGAGGTACCAGCTCTTGCAGCCAGAGGCGTAGACGGTGCGGCTCATACGCTTTTGCAGCCGCACATTGAAGCGCTCCTGTTCTTCGGGACGAGCCTCGATGAGAGATTCGTGGTCCAGACGGGAGTGGTACTTAAGAAAAAAGAGTCTGCTACGGGTCGAAGGAAAGCTCGCCTTGCCTTCGATCTGTGACGATCTTTTCGCGTGGTCCTCGCTTCTGGAGCGCTATCCGGCGCTGCGTCATCTTCTCCAGATCCTGCCTTCATGATCCGCCGGTGAGGCTGAAGCTTAACAAGGATGGCGGCCGGTTTACCGCTCCGCGCAAAGCTCCAGTCCCGTCCACAAATCTTCTCGTCCCCCCTCCTTCTTCCCCGTTCCGGACATTGCCTGAAATGTTTCGTTCAAAGTAATGACTTAATGAGCGCGAAGTGCGTTGACAGGATCAGCAGCGGCGGCGCGCGCCGCCGGGAGCGCGGAGGCCAGGAGCGCCAACAGCAACATGGTCAGGGCTGCTGCCGAGTAGACAAGCGGATCGGTCGCGCTTACATCAAACAGGAATGCATTCACCAGCCGTGAGATGGCGAAGGAACCCAGCACGCCGAGTACGCACCCAATGACAGCCAGTTTCGCTCCGGAAATTAAGACGAGGCGCGCAATGCTCGTGCGTTGCGCGCCGAGCGCGATGCGAATCGCAATCTCCTGAGTGCGCAGAGAAACAGAGAACGCAACCACTGCGTAGATGCCTGTGAACGCTAACAGGAGCGCACCCAGGGCAAAGCTGGTGATAAGGCCGGTGTTGAAACGCCGCGGCGCCTCCGTATCTGCGAGCACGTCGCTCAGTGGCTGTACCTGCTTCAACGCGAGCAGCCGATCAATCCCGGCCACGGTCGACCGCAGCATTTGCGCCATCTGTTCAGGCGGGAGCGTTGAACGGAGAGTGACATATCCCCGTGTCGCCCTGGTCAGCTGTCCACCCGTATCGGAACCGTTGAGCGTTGCCGACTGCAGCGCTGGGATGTACCACTGTTCTTTATCGGGCTCATCACGACCACCGACCTTGGTGTCTGCCACCACACCCACAACCGTCGCCCACGGCATGGGTTTGTGAGGATTGCCTGCATGCATGCGTTTGCCGATTGCACTCTGGCCAGGCCAGTTCTGTTTCGCCATCGACTCATTCACGATCACCACCGCGGGTGTGTCGTCACGGTCGTTCATCGTGAAGGTCCGCCCCTCCAGCAAGGGGATGTCCATGGTTCGAAAGTAATCGCCATAAGTCGAAGTGAACAAAGCAAACTTGAGCTTCCACGTGGAAGCAGGCTCACCTTCAATCGTGTACGAGGATGCTCCGTAGAATTCCGTCGGCAGCGTAGTGGTTATGCTGGCCGCCACAACGCCCGGCTTGGCGGAGAGACGGTCTACCACGTTTTTGTTAAAGGCATCGACCGCATCATTCGTCGGGTACTGCTTCTTCGGCAGCTCGTACCCGGCGACCAGCACGGGAGCCGAACGGAAGCCGGGATCGACCGCGCGCATCTTCTGGAAGCTGCGCAGAAAAGCCCCGGAAACCGTAAGGAGAACCAGGGCGATGGCAATCTCCGAAACGACCAGCGCGGACCGCAGCATAACGTGGCTGGCCGCTCCCATCTCCGTCCGGGCTCCTTCCTTTAAGCTGTCTGTCAGGTTCGTCTGCAAGGCCGCAAATGCAGGGGCCAGGCTGCACAGCGTGCCCGTAAGCAGCGAAAGCAGAAGACCAAAGGCAATCACGCCTCCGTCCATGGCGATTGAGTTCAGCCGTGGCATAGAGTCAGGCAGCAAATGAAGAGCCGTCCGGACGGCGATCGCAGCAAACGCCAGACCGAGCACGCCGCCGATCAAACTGAGCAGCAGGCCTTCCAGGACGGACTCGCGCAGGATTGCACTGGAACGAGCACCCAACGCCAGGCGAACCGCAAAATTGCGCCGCACGCGAATGGCCCGCACCAACAGCAGGCCCGCGACATTGATGCAGGCAATCAGCAGTACCACGATCACTGCCACAAACAATGTCCGCAGCAATGGGCGGACCTCGGAAACCGCTTCCTCGCGCACCAGCTTGACGTCACCACGTATGCGGAGCGCCGACTTACTCGCAGGAAAATTGCGCATGATCTGCCGTGCTACCCGGTCGGCGTCCTGCGCCGCCTGGGGCAGGCTCACGCCAGGCTTAAGGCGGGCCACGATGCTGTAACCCCACAAGCCTGATTCGGGGTCTAGCTCCTGGGCTGTGAGGCTCAGCGGCACCCAGAGCTGCGACTGGTCGAGGTAACCGGTCTGCAGCGGATACTCGAAGGTGCGCGGCATCACACCAATGATCGAATACGGTTTGCGATTAAGTACGATTGTGCTGCCCAACACCTGTGGATCGCGATGGTAGCGGTTAAGCCACAAGGCGTAGCTGATGACCGCAAGGGGTTTATCCGCATCCTCTTCCTGCTGGTTAAACACTCGCCCCAAAATTGGTTGAACGCCGAGCGTCGGAAACACGCTTGCGCCCAACCGTCCGGCAGGGATTTCCGCCGGATCTCCACCAAACGGAGTGTCGCCGGAAAGTTCAAAATGGGCCGGCGCGGTGGCCCCCATGGAGGAAAAGGCGCTTGTCGCTTTGGCGTAGGTTGCAATCTCAACTGCGGTGACGCGGATGCTCGTGCTATTTCCCAGGTGATCTCCCAACAGCACAAGCCGGTCTGCATCCTTGAACGGCAAGGGTCGCAGTAGAATGCCCTCTACCAGCGAGAAGATCGCAGTCGTGGCCCCAAGGCCAAGAGCAAGCGTGAGAATGACCGTCAGACTGAAGGTTGGCGTCTGGCGCAGACGGCGAACTGCAAATTGAAAATCACGGAGAAGCGCGAACATATCTTCTTCGCGAGCAATTGACACGCCGAAACCAGGGAGCGCTAAACATTGTCGTTTCAAGCGAAATGGTTCAAGGCCCACGAAGTCGGGCGTCCATTCGCGTGTTTCAATGTCCGGATGTGGACAGATTCGTAGGCAATCCCTGGCTGGGGAGAACCCGGTAGTTGCTGCAACAAAAGATTCGTAGATTGGTGGTCAGAGACGGGAGTGGTACCTAAGAAAAAAGAATCTGCTACGGGTCGAAGGAAAGCTCGCCTTGCCTTCGATCTGTGACGATCTTTTCGCGTGGTCCTCGCTTCTGGAGCGCTATCCGGCGCTGCGTCATCTTCTCCAGATCCTGCCTTCATGATCCGCCGGTGAGGCTGAAGCTTAACAAGGATGGCGGCCGGTTTACCGCTCCGCGCAAAGCTCCAGTCCCGTCTGTTTGATGACCACAAATCTTCTAAATCTTCTGACCTGCAACAGGCATGTCAGCTGCTCTCCTAATGAACAAACGAAAAGTGTGGTGCCGCACCTCCGGCGCTCGACCGGCTGCCTTTGTATACCCAGCCCTTCCGGGCTGGGCTGACGTTTGGCGGACGGCCCTCTGGGCCTGGATTGCAAACACCGCTTTCCCATGTTCATTCCATCCTTAACTTGCCACAGGCAAGTCAGCCACTCAGGATGACGTTTTTGTGAGAGTTTGAAGAAAAATATCCCAAACTTCTCAGCACTCATGGGACTGCGTCCTGAGCGAAGTTCGGTAAGTTCGGTCGTCCCTTCGGGACTCAATCTCATGATGGGCTGCCGAGAATATACTCCGACGGCAGCAAGCGCCGTGTGTCTTTCCAATATTGTGAGGAGAGCCCTGGCCAGAGGATGGTTCCCTTGCCGCTTTCGTCGAGGTACCAGCTCTTGCAGCCGGAGGCGTAGACGGTGCGGGCTCATGCGCTTCTGCAGCCGCACATTGAAGCGCTCCTGTTCTTCGGGACGAGCCTCGATGGAGTGGGCACGATTCCGCCGCATCCACTTCAGGCACTGCAGGATGTAGCGAGTCTGCGCTTCGATCATGAAGACGATGGAGTTGTAACCTACGCGGCTGTTAGGCCCGATGAGCAGAAACAGGTTGGGGAATCCGGCTACGGTAACGCCGCGAAACGCCTCCGCACCGGATTGCCAGGCCTGGTTGAGCGAAACCCCGTTCCGTCCCCGGAAGAGCACTGGGGACAGAAGATCGGTGGTGCGGAAGCCGGTACAAAAGATCAAGGCATCCACTTCCCTTTCCTGCCCATCCACCGTCAGCACGCTTCCCTCGCGCACTTCGGCGATCCCCTCGGAAACGACTTCCACGTTAGGCCGGCTGAGCGCTGTCAGATAGTCGTTGGAAAGCAGAACACGCTTACAGCCGATCTGGTAGTTCGGAGTAAGCTTCTTCCGCAACTCAGGGTCACTTACGCTCTTGCGCAAGTGCCGCCGGGCATATCGCTCGAGCAGCCGCATGTATTTTGGATTCACGGTATAACCGAGGCCGACTGCCTCCTGCCGCAGATAGAGCCGGCTGCGGAAGAGACGCATGTACCCCGGAAGCCTGCGAAACAAAAAGCGTTCCCACCCCTTAATATTCCGGTCCAGTTTGGGGACGATCCAGGGAGGAGTTCTCTGGAAAACGTGGAGCCGAGCCACCTCCGGCGCAATTTTGGGGACGATCTGGATGGAACTGGCGCCGGTGCCGATCAAGGCGACCCGTCTACCCTTCAACTCTGCTTCGTGGTCCCATTCCGCCGAATGAAACACACGGCCGCGGAATCGCTCCAAACCCTTGATCTTCGGGTAACTGACGCGGCTGAGGCCGCCCATCGCGGAGACGACGATGCGCGCCGTATATGACTTCTCCAGTTTGCGTGCGGACCTGCCAGCACTGTCCCTCCTCGTCATAGCAGGCCTCGCGGACTTCTGAGTTGAAGCGAATCTTTGGAAGGACGTGGTACTTCTTTGCGCAGTGCTGCAGATATTTCCAGATCTCCGGCTGAGTCGGGTACATGCGCGACCAGTCGGGGTTGAGTTCGAAGGAATAAGAGTAGAGGTGGGAGGGAATGTCGCACGCGCACCCGGGATAGGTATTCACGCGCCAGGTGCCGCCGACGTCAGGGCCACTTTCCAGTACGACGTATGAGCCCAATCCGGCCTGCTCCAGGCGAATGGCGACACACAGGCCGCCAAAGCCGCTGCCGATGATGAGAACTTCAAAGTCTGGAGTCATGGTTGACATCAACACGTCCTTGGCAAGCGAAACGAACCGGGGAAGTTCCGACGCCGGAGCTTTTACTGCGAGGGCGCTGGCTCAATCCCGTTTGGAGCTGCGCGCATCAGGGAATACGATTCGCGCAAAACTCTCCACCAAAGCATGGGGAAGCCGATGAACGGAGTGATGAGGAATTGCTTGCGCTGGCGAGGCGTCAGGAGGCTAACGACATGACGATGTAACAGGAGTTGCTGATACCAGGGGATGCTGGCCACCAGGTGGTGCTCCCAGTGACAGGGTGTTCCCCAGGGACCTCCACCAATGAGCATTCCCCAGAACCCGAAACCGAAGCTCCGCGACCCATTCAAGTTATCCAGCGGCATCAGATTATGCTCGGTGAACTGCCGCAAGCGGTCGAGATAGAACCCAACCTGCGTGAACAGCAGAATAGCCAGGATGATGAACCACCCTCCCCATAACTTGTAAGCCAGATACATGTAGGGCACGTGGTAGAGAAGCGCCACGCTCAAGGTGACCCAGCGGCTCCTGGTGTAAGTAGCAGGACGGTGGAGCACGAAGTCGGAGAAGTTGATTACCGCGGCAAAGGGTAGAAAAGTCATCCAGTAGCGGCGGGGAGTCACGAAGTTGAGGAACTCCGCATCTTCTTCAGTGCCGAACCTGGAGTGATGAATCATGTGTTTTTCGGAGTAGAAGTCAGGAACTCCGCCGGTGATGCGAGCAAGGTGGTAAGTGGCGAAGTTGCCGAAACGGCTAAGCGGGCCGCGGGGTGGAAAAATGATTTTGTGAGCTGCACCCTCATGCATGGTGAACACGCCGATCGAATACATCAACCAGCAGTGGAGCAGGCCACAGATCACTCCAGCAGTCACGATAGCACCCGCCGAATTATGGCTTCTCGGTGCCAGCCATAGGCCAGGAAGCCTTAACAGCGCCAGGTAGTCACCACCCAGCAGGACAACCAACACCAACAGGCTGATCAGACAGTGAAGTACGTAATGAGCCTTATACCAGCGATGCAGCTCTCGGCCCCGCTCCATGATGGAGTGGACCTGGTCGCGGTTGAGGGGCTCAAACGGCAGCTGCTTTTCGTTCACCTGCGCCCAGCGGATTTCTTCCGGATGAATGTGCATCGGCGTCTCTCCCGTTATGCCTTACCCGCCAGCTTGGCGAACCACCAACTCAGGCCGACAAACAGAAAGCGCCAGTCTTTGAGGAACTCCGGCGGTTTGCCCTCGAAGGCGTGACCGATAAACTGGAAGACCCATCCGACCACGAATAAGCCACCCACCCACCACCAAACATGCGGGCGCCAGATGGCCAGAGGAATCATGAGCATGGAAACGGCGATCATGGGGATGCCTACGGTGTGGCATGCACGATTGATCGAATTCTGATGGCTGGTCGAATATTGCCTGATCCATTCGTCCCGACTTTTGCCCAGCATGGTGTATCCCTCGCTATGTTGTTCTTCCGGCGGCTCTGGAGAATGCGTTGGCATCCCGCACGACACGCCAGAGCAACTGCGGAAACCCGAGGCCCGGTGGCAGCAGAAACTGCTGCCTTTGTTTTTCAGAAAGCAGCCCCACCATGAAGCGGTGCAGAGCGATCTGCTGATACCAGGGGATGCTGGCGACCAGATGGTGAACCATATGGCAGGGCTGCCCCCAAGGGCCGCCTCCTACCAACAGCCCGGAGAAACCGGCGCCGAAACTTCGCGCGCCGCTCCTGTTTTCGAGCGGCATCAGGTTGTGCTCAGTGAACTGCCGCATGCGGTCAAAGTAGAAGCCTACGTGCGGCAGCAGCAGGAGCACGACGAGCACAAACAACCCTCCAAAACGGCGGAAGAGCAAGTAGGCGTAGATTCCGTTATAGAGCCCGGCAATTAGCGCGGAGATCACGCGGCCACGGGTGAAGCCGAGCGGGCGATGGATGACGAAGTCGCTGTAGTTGAGAAAGCTGCCCAGGGGCAACAGCATGCGCCAGAAGCGGCGAGGCTGGACAAAGTTAAGAAACTCCGAATCCTGCTCAGTGCCGAACCTGGCATGATGCGCCATGTGGCACGCCGCATAGTAATTGGGTTCGGCAGCCGAAAGACGGCACAGGTTCACGGCCAGGAACTGTGCGGCCCGGCTCAACCTTCCATTCCCAGGGAAGATAAGCTTGTGTGCGGCGCCCTCATGCAAGGTAAAGATGGCCAGCGAGTAGAGTAGCCAGCTGTGGAGAACACCGGCTAATACTGCCGTGGCCACAAGCAATCCCGTTCCCTGGTGCGCGTTCAACCGCAGAATCCAAGGCGGCATCCGCAACAAGACGACCCAATCCATACCGAGAATGAAGGCGATCACCAGTGCATTGATCAGCGCGTGCGTACGGGAATGGGCTTTGAACCACTTATACAATTCGCGACCGCGGTCCAGGATCAGCCGCGTCTGTTCGCTGCTGAGATCTTCGAAGGCGTGCCTTCGGGTGTACTCTCTGGCCAAATCCAACTCATCGAGATGAATCTTCATGGATGGACCTCACGACTGTGCTGCCCTGATTTCGCGAATCCTTTCGCCCAGGGTTCCGTTCAGACCTTCAATTTTCTCCATGGTATGGCGATAGCTTTGGGCGACAATTTCGTCTGCCAGGTGCCAGTCGGTCCGCTTGAACCCGAGCATTTCCGGCTGCAACATTAAATCAGCCGAGCCCTCGCGAGTCATGCGGTAAGAAATTCCACCGAACTCGAGGGTGCGCATCAGGATCAGGGGGATGCTGGGCACAAAAGACTTCTTGGCTCCCCACAATCCGAAGCGGCTGCGCAGCGCCTGAAGACCGCTGACGGTATAACCGTAATCTTCTACGTCTTCCAGTTCGTGGGGAGGGGAAACATCCACGCCGATGGTAATTCCATTGCCGCAGAAAACGCGCATCAGATCGACGGGCACGTTGTTGATGGATCCGCCGTCGACGTGCAGTTCCCCTCCGTAAACGATCGGGGGGAAAATTCCTGGGGCCCGGCTACTGGCCAAAGTTGCCTTGGTCAGGCCGCCGCTTTTATGCAAGGTCAGCTCGGCGCGGTTCAAATTGGCGGAGACGCAGAAGAACGGATGCCACAGGTCTTCGATACGGGCTTCCCCGAAGAAACGGGCTACGAGGTCGCTGAATTTCCGGCCGCTTTTGAAGGCAATGAAAGGCAGCGTCATGTCGTTGAACGAATCGCGGCATCCGGTGCTGATCTCTTTTACGATGCGCTCGTTCGACCACCCGCTGGCCCATAGGGCTCCAATCAATCCACCCATGCTGGCTCCTCCCACCGCATCGAGAGGAATGTTGCATTCCGCGAGTGCCCGAAAGACGCCTATGTGCGCCAGGCCACGGGCAAAACCGCCGCCCAAGGTGAGCCCGACGGCGCGGCCGGTCAAAAATCGTACCACCCGGGCGAAGTCTCCCCGATTACCGAGCCGCACATGGTGGTGGCGGTCCACATTGCGCGGAGCCAGCCATCGCTGAGTACCGGATGGATTGCCGTTTTCCTGAATCAACACCAGGGTCTTCGATTGGGTTGCGTCGGCGGGCAGCCGGGCAATCAGTTCCGTCTCAGTTTCACTCGGCTCGGGGTTCTGGCTGGCATTTCCGACGATGACTCCCCGGTCAGCCTGCCGGACGCATCGCTCGGTCCAGGGAGTAAGGCTATCGTCAGCTTCGTATACAACGTAATTGTGGTGGTTCTCCAAACCGCTTAGCCAATCGATGAAGAGAATTCGGTTGCCGTCCCAGTCTGAAGTTTGGGCGAACCCATCGACGCCAAAGGCAGCATCCACGCGGGCACTGGAGACCCGCGCGACCGAGCCGTACGCTGCGAGAGCTTCACAGAACTGGTCGCAGAAGGTTTTGAAGGCCGCACCCGGGGAGGCGGGGACCAGCGCAATATTATTAATGCGGGACGAGGCCCTGGGCGTGCCTGAGGTGACCTGGTGCACCCTTCGAGCCACCCGGGAGCCAAAAATGCGCATGACGTCCTGGGGATATGTGGTCAAAAGGTGGTCGTAGGCGGAAGAGGACAACCGTGCCAGGTAGGTGTCGCGTACAGCGCAGATGGATCTCGATCGTGGCTCGCCGGTAATCAGCCCGAGCTCACCAATTGTTTCACCGCGCCCGAGTTCGACCGGCAGCGTTTCGCGTGCGGGATCGTCCGGCAACACCCGCACCCGTCCGCTGAGAACGATGTACAGGGAGTCGCTGGCATCGCCCTTCCGCATCAGAAACTCCCCACTGTAGAGCGTCAGGGGCTCAAGTTCTGCTTCCAACGCCTGACGAAATGGAGCACTGAGCGGGCCCAGCAGGTCTCCGTCGTTCAGAGAAACGTGCAGCGTCTCACGCTCTAAAGTCGCGTGGATCAGGCCGGCAAAGGTAAGGTGCGAATCGGGATATTGATTTGCGATTTCGCCGAGCGCTTTCCTGGTGATGATGCCTACAAGGGCATCTCCAGGGCTTGTCAGGCGGACGGGATGTGCCTGGGATGCGGGATCCCGGTTCAGGAATACGGTCGCCTGCGGTTCCAGATCTCGCACGGTTTCTCCCTCACTGCCGGAGAGAGAGACTTGTCCCGATAAGACAATGAGGATCGCGGGTTCGGTCGATTGCTCGAGAACCAGTGACTCATTTTGCAGGCTGGTGAGGGAAAGTTGCTCGACGAATTGTTCTAAGGCGGGTCCCGCGATCCCTCTGAGAACGGGCAGAAGGGAGATCATTCTTGCGATCTCTAAGCGGTTCGGAAACATTTGGTAGAGATGCTACCACTCTGCTCGGGTTATTGGGCGGTTTCGTGGTTCTGGGGTTACGCGATCGCTGATTTGGGGGTCGGATGGGTTCGTGCCTCGGGTCGAGGGTCGGGTGGGTACCCGGATTTAGGATGACCAACTTATGAACAAACGAAGAGTGTGGTGCCGCACCTCCGGCGCTCGACCGCCTGCCTACGGACCCAGCCCTTCCGGGCTGGGCTATTTTTGGCGCCGGCCCTCTGGGCCTGGATTGCTTTCCCATGTTCATTCCTCCCTTAACTTGCACCAAGCAAGTCAGCTGCTCGGGATGAAACAAACGAAGAGTGTGGTGCCGCACCTCCGGCGCTCGACCGCCGGGCTATGACCCAGCCCTTCCGGGCTGGGCTATTTTTGGTGCCGGCCCTCTGGGCCTGGATTGCAAACACCGCTTTCCCATGCCTATTCCATCCTTGACTTGCCGCAGGCAAGCCGGCTGCTCCCACGGCAAGCCCCACGGCAGGCCGGGGCAGGGGGGGGCAAAGCGGGATGACGAGGGGAAGGTGGCCTTTCCATTGAGGAGTGGCCGCTGGGATCCCCGGTCTCAGAAGCGAGACCAGGGGCACCCTTCGCTTGTTCAGGTTTGGGGGAGGGACAGGGCGTTTCAGCAGCCGCCGGCGATGGAGGGGATGACCAAGACTTCATCGCCATCTTTGAAGGCGTATTCGTCGTTGCCGAGAAAGCGGATGTCTTCTTCGTTGACATAGAAATTGATGAAGCGCCGCACCTTGCCATCGTTGTCGCGCAGGTGGGGTTTGAGCGCGGGAAAGCTGGTCTCGATCTCAGTGATCAATTGGGGCAGATTCTGGGCCGCGGATTGGATCTCCCGCGTACCGTTGGTGTGTTTCTGAAAGGCATTCGGCAAGACCACTCTAACGGACATACGCTTCCTCTCTATCCTGCTCAACCACGGCTTCAAAGTCAGCCAGGCGCGGGCGAATCGCCTGCTGTTGTTCGTACTTGCCCTGGAGCACGTCCAGGGTCTTCAGCCCGTTGCCGGTAATGGCGACCACCGTAAGATCGTCAGGAGCGATGCGGCCATGGGCATACAGACGGGCGGTGACAGCGGTGGTGACACCCCCGGCGGTTTCGGTAAAGACACCTTCTGTTTCGGCCAGTTCCTGGATCGCCGAAACGATCTCCACGTCGGAGACGTCCTCCGCCCAGCCGCCGCTCTCGTTGATGGCACGGATGGCGTAGGGTCCGTCGGCGGGATTGCCAATGGCAAGCGAGCGAGCGATGGTGTTGGGCCGCTGCGGCTCGTGATGCGCCAAACCGTTCTTCACTGCGTGCGCAATGGGTGAGCAGCCGGTGGCTTGCGCGCCAAAAAAGCGCACTGGCTTGTCTTCCACCAGGCCGAGTTCAATCAACTCTCCGAATGCCTTTCGGATCTTGGAAATCAACGCTCCGCCGGCCATTGGAACCACCACGTTATCGGGCAGCCGCCAGCCGAGTTGCTCGGCGATCTCGAAGCCCACTGTCTTCGAGCCCTCGGCGTAATAGGGACGGAGGTTGACGTTCACAAACCCCCAGTTGTAGCGCTCTGCGATCTGTGTGCTCAGGCGGTTTACCTGGTCGTAGTTGCCGTCGACCCGCACCAGGTTCGCGCCGTAGACCTGGGTGTTCAGGATTTTGGCCGGCTCCAGATCCGTCGGCACCAGGATGTAGGTCTTCAATCCCAGGCGTGCGGCGTGGGCCGCCACCGCATTGGCCAGATTACCGGTGGAGGAGCAACCCACAGTATCAAAACCGAAGTTCTTGGCAGCGGCCAGCGCCACTGAGACCACGCGATCCTTAAAGCTCAGCGTCGGCAAGCAAACAGCATCATTTTTGAGGTAGAGATTGGTCGCGCCGATGCGCTGGGCCAGGCGCGGGGCCGCCATCAAGGGAGTCATGCCAGAATGGGTGGTGGGTACATAATCGTCAGGCACCGGGAGCAGTGCCTGGTAGCGCCACATACTTTGCGGTCCCCGGGCAATTGCCTCACGGGTAAATGCCTGCTTGGCCGCAGCCATGTCGTAGGTTACTTCGAGCGAGGAAAAGCATTCATCGCAGCTGGAAAGCGGGTGGTTTGGGAACCGCTTGCCACATTCCCTACAGCGCAATTCGTAGAATGATGCCATCATGCCCTCAATTTGAGAGCGACAGATGCACGGGCACTACGTGACGAACTCTAAACTACGGTACTGCATGGAATTAGCGAGATGCGCAACAACTATGCACCCCGAATCTCATGTTCCCCAATTCTTTTCAGAACCTAGGAGAGAGTTGACACCATACTCCTGGTTTGCCCAGGCAGGTTGTCGTGGCGTCACAGGGCCCGTCCCTCAGCCACTCTTCATGAAATTCAGGCTCGCTCACAAGGAGCAAACTTGAATACTCGATTTTTAGCACAGTCCACTACGGACCGCAAGTGGAGTCTTTGGGCCAACAAGTCAAGCCGGAAGTGCATCTGATTGGTAACATTAGATAGCTATCAATTGCCGAGCCTGCGGAGGGTCTGGTCCGCCCAAAGAATTGGAACTTCATGACGGAAGCCAGTCCACAATCCTCCGGTAACGCCTGGCGCGAACGCCTGCAAGCACTCAAGAACGTTCCACCGGTGCTGGGCATCTTGTGGGAATCCGGCCCGGCTGTCGTTACCTGGGGCATCATTCTGCGCGTTTTCGTAGCGGCGCTGCCCACAGCGATTGCCTACGTTGCGTCAAAAATCATCGACGGTGTGCAGCACTACTTCACGTACAAAGGCCTATTTCCTCACTTTTGGTGGTTGGTGGGGTTGGAAGCAGGCCTTAACGTGCTGAACGGGCTGCTGGTGCGGGGGGTCGATTACAGCGACAGCCTGCTGGCTGACCGTTACACCCACTTCGTCAGCGTACGTGTCATGCGCCAGGCGGCCGCGCTGGACCTGACCACCTATGAAGATCCGGTCTTCTACGACCGGCTGGAACGCGCCCGTGTCCAGGCCACGGATCGCCTGGCAATGATTCAGCAGATGGGCCGGCTGTTCCAACAGACCTTGACCACGCTGATCTGGACCTCGATCCTGCTCTGGTACTCCCCGTGGCTGGTGCTTCTGCTCGCACTTGGCGTACTGCCTACGTTTTTGGGAGAAACCCATTTTGCATTCCTCGGCTATGCCAAGAATTTCCGCCAGACGCCGGCCAAACGGCAGATGGACTACCTGCGCCAGGTAGCGGGCAGCCGGGAAGGCGCCAAAGAGCTCAAGCTCTTCAATTTGAGCGGCTATCTGACCGATCGCTTTACCCGTCTCTCGCAGGGCATCTACGAGGAGAATGTTGCTCTCTCGCGCAAGAAGCTGCTGGCCGGTGGACTGCTCGGCGTTATCGCTACGCTGGGCTACTATGGCGCCTATGCCTTCGTGATCTGGCGCGCGGTCACCGGGAGTTACAACAGCATCGGCACGTTCTACTACCTGACCAACGCCATCATTCAGGCCTCCAGCAATCTACAGCAAGTGTTTTCTACCGCGTCGGGCATAGCAGACCAGGCTCTCTTCCTTACCGATCTGCTGGCTTTCTTCGAGATGAAACCCACGGTGGTTTCAAACCCCGATGGGCCGTTGATCCCGCGACCGATCCGGCGTGGCTTTGAGTTTCGGAACGTCAGCTTTGCTTATCCCGGGACTACGCGGCGGGTATTGAGCAACTTCAACTTCACTCTTGGGGTAGGCGAGCGGATCGCGTTGATTGGAGAAAATGGCCAGGGGAAAACGACCGTGGTCAAACTGATTACCCGGCTATACGATCCCACCGAAGGCCAGATTCTGCTCGATGGAATTGACCTTCGCGAGTACAAATTGGAAGATCTTCACCACGAAATTGGAGTCATCTTTCAGGACTTCATGCGTTATGAAATGACCGCCCGGGAGAACATCAGCGTGGGACGGGTGGAGAGTGAACACTCGCAGGCGGAGATAGAATCGGCTGCGCACAAGAGCCTGGCGGAAAGCGTGATCGAGAAGCTGCCCGGTGGCTACGACCAGATGCTGGGCCGCCGCTTCGAGAGCGGGGTTGAGCTTTCCGGTGGGGAATGGCAGCGCGTGGCCTTGGCCCGAGCCTATTTACGGGATGCGCAGTTGCTGGTGCTGGATGAACCTACGGCCGCATTGGACGCGCGCAGCGAGCTGGAGGTTTTCGAGCGATTCGCCGAACTTACCACGGGAAAGATGGCGCTGCTGATCTCGCACCGTTTTTCTACCGTGCGCATGGCGGACCGCATCGTAGTGCTCGAAGGTGGAAGACTGGTGGAAGAAGGAACCCATCCGCAACTAATGGCGCTGGGCGGACGCTACGCAAGTATGTTTGAAATGCAGGCGGCGAGCTACCGCTGATTACGAAGAGAGAATACTTATGACCGACACTGTATCCGGCTCCGGCCAAGCCGCTAGTATCGACCCATGGTCGCAGCGCTCCTACTCCCTTGAGTCCGTGCGGAGTTACGCCGATCGGGTTGCCCCAGGTTGGCATGTTGCGCACAAGCCGGAAGGCGCCGGCAGTTTTGGGCGCCGCATCGACGCCACCGCCCAGTCGCTCGACCAGCTGTTTGTGATTCTCGATGCCCGGCCGGTGCCAACTTACCTTCCGGGAGAGCCGCTGGATCCGTTGCTCGAATTGCGGCAAAACCCGCGGCTGCTGCGCTCAGTGCTTACTGAGATCTCCACCGTACGCAAGAAATTGGGCCGTGCGCCGCGCACCATCCGCGACCGCGAGAACGACGAGCCGCGCATCGTGACTGTGGCCGACGCCTACCTGCAGGCTACCGGCTCGGAATATCAGCCCGATGCGATCAAGACTTTTATCAGCCGGGTGCAGGAATACGACGCACTCGAGCTGCGGGAACTGTGGGCTCTGGCTCCGGTGCTGAAATTCCTGCTGGTGGAAGAGGTCATCATGCAGGCGAACGGGATCCTCAAAGATGAGGCATCGCACACAGAGGCCGGCGCCGAACTACTTAAGACGCGGATGAGAAGCCTGCGTGACGTCGGTTACGCTGACTGGTTCTCGCTGATCGAGCCGCTGGTAGTGTATGACCCCGTTCTGCAGCAAGATCCTGCCAATGCTTACAAGTTTATGGACTTCGAGAGCCGGGAGGCCTACCGCAAGCGGGTGGCGGAGATTGCCCGCTACTCCGACTGCTCGGAGTTGGAAGTGGCCAAGGCAGCCCTCACCCTGGCCCTCGAATCGAAGGAAAGACAGCGGGTCGAAGATCCTCGGTTGCGCGCCCGGCGCGCGCACGTGGGCTACTACATCATCGATCGCGGCTTTCCCCAGCTCGCCTCCCGGGTCGGCTACCGGCCTCGCTTCATTGACCGCCTGCGGCAAACGATCTGGAATAACGCGGATGACTTTTATATAGGCGGCATTCAGATCATCACGGTGGTGCTCATCGGGCTGATTCTGGCTCCGCTGGTGCCTACCTACCCGATCTTCGGCGGCCTTACCATTGCCTTCCTGCTGTTATTACTCCCCGTCACGCAGGGTGCGGTCGATCTGGTAAACAACACAGTCACCGCAATTTTCAAGGCCTACGCCTTGCCCAAGCTCGACTTCTCCAAAGGGGTGCCGCAGGCGTTCACCACCTTGGTGGTGGTGCCTGCCCTGCTGATGAAGGAGAAGCAGGTACGCGAACTGTTCGATGACCTCGAGGTCCGCTACCTGGCCAACCAGGACCGCAACATACACTTTGGCCTGCTCACCGATCTTCCCGATTCGGTCACCCGCCCACGGCAAAACGACACCGATCCCCTTGTCGACCTTGCTATTCAGTTGACCAACGAACTGAACGAGCGCTACGCCACAGCGGGAGCCGGATCGTTCTTCCTGCTCCACCGCCATCGCATCTTCAATGCCCGCCAGGGTGTGTGGATGGGCTGGGAACGCAAGCGAGGCAAGCTGCTGGACCTGAACAAGCTGCTCAAGGGACAGTTCGACCCCTTCCCGGTGAAGGCCGGCAATCTCAGCGCGCTCACGCACGCGCAGTACGTAATCACTCTTGATTCCGATACGCAGCTTCCACGGGGAACGGCCCAAAGCATGATCGGCGCCATGGCGCATCCGCTCAATCGGGCCATCATTGATCCCGAACTGCGGATCGTCACCGAGGGCTATGGCATTCTGCAGCCGCGGGTTGGCGTTAGCGTGCAATCGGCATCGCGGTCGCGGCTGGCCTCCATCTACTCCGGGCAGACGGGCTTCGACATATACACGCGAGCTATCTCCGACGCTTATCAGGATCTCTATGGCGAGGGCATCTTTACCGGCAAGGGCATTTACGAGATCAACGCGCTGCATGCGGTTCTGGATCGCCGCTTCCCGCGCAATTCCCTACTGAGCCACGACCTGATCGAGGGCTCGTATGCCCGGGTTGGGCTAACCACGGACATCGAGGTTATCGACGACTATCCCTCGCACTACAGTGCCTACACCCGCCGCAAACACCGCTGGCTCCGAGGCGACTGGCAGATTGCGCAATGGCTTTTCGGAAAGGTCCCGGATGAATCCGGCCGCTATGTCCGCAATCCCATCGCCACCATCTCGCGATGGAAGATATTCGACAATCTGCGCCGGTCGCTGGTGGAAGTATTTACCTTTGCCCTGCTGCTGGCGGGATGGCTTGGATTGCCCGGTGGCGCGCTCTACTGGACAGTGGTCACGCTGTTCCTCATGTTTGTGCCCACCATGGTCCAACTCGTCTTCAGCGTGGGGCGAGCCTACGTCACCAAGCTGCCGGGCGCTATGCGCGACGCCTTCAGCGGCTTTGGGCAAGGCACGTTTATCGCCCTGCTCACCCTGGTCTACCTGCCCCACCAGACGCTGCTGGCGCTGGACGCGATCATTCGCTCCCTGGTGCGCAGCTTTATTACCGGGCAGCGTCTGCTCGAGTGGGAAACTGCTGCGGAGGCTGAAGCATCGGCGAAAGGGCGCACGCCTGTCGATCGCTACCTCGCCCTGACGCCCCTGGTCGCATTGGTGGTGGGCGTGCTGGTCTTTCTGCGTCACCCGCAGTCGGTGCTGGTGGCCCTCCCGATCCTTCTCCTATGGGCCTTTGCCGGAGGTATCACCGCCTGGCTCAACAACCCGCCTCAGCAGACCAGGCCGAAGCTCACCGAGGAAGAAAATTCCTTCCTGCGCCAGTTGGCGCTGAAGACCTGGCGGTACTTCAACCAGTTTGGGGGCGAGAGTCACAACTACCTGATCCCGGATAACGTCGAGGAGGAGGGGCTTTTTGAGGCCGCGCGCGTCTCGCCGACGAATTTCGGACTGTTGCTCAATGCCCGGCAGGCGGCCGTGACCTTCGGCTATTTGAGCATTCCTGAATTCGTTGAGCTAACCGAGCGGAGCTTGCAGACCTACGACAAGCTGGAGAAATTTCGCGGCCATATCTACAACTGGTATGACACACGGAGCCTGGCACCCATCCGCCCGATTACCATTTCTTCGGTCGATAGCGGTAACCTGGCGGCTTCGTTCTATACCTTGCGCACTGGTTGCCGAGCTCTTCTGCGCGAGCCCCTACTCGATCCGGGGTTGTTCTCTGGTATCCGCGATCATTGGCAGGTGCTGACGAGTTTGCCAGATGCGCCTGCCGGTCTGAAGGCGCTGGCTCTACCCGCGGTGGACGCGAAGGTCGAGGCGTGGATCGCCTGGGCCCTTACCACGGTCGAAGCAGCTGAGTTTGTAGGTCCGGCAGGGGAAGACACTTCCTGGTGGCTGGCGGAAACCCACCGGCGCATCAGCGCCGTGGCCGGTATCGTTCAGGATTACATGCCGTGGCTGTTGCCCCGGTTCGCACCACTGCTGGATCTGTCGCAGTTGCATGGCATTGCGGAGACTGCCGCCACAGTTCAGACGGGGCTTGCCAGCGCGCTGGCTGCCGATCTGGATTCACGCATCGCCCGCGCCTCCACCAGCCTGGCATCCGATTCGCCCCTGGTCGTGCTGGCGGAAGAGCTGCGGATCGCGCTAGCACCCGCGCGGGAGGGCCTGAAGGCCCTCGCCAGCGGGCTAAAAGCCCTTTCCGCTGAAGCGATGCGTTTTGCTACCGAAATGGATTTCGGATTCCTGATGGATAAGTCGCGCCTGCTGCTGTCAATCGGTTATGAGATCGAGCGTCAGCATCTACACCAGGCCTGCTATGACCTGTTGTGCAGCGAAGCCCGCATTGCGGCGTTCATTACCGTGGCCAAGGGAGAAGCACCGCAGCAAAGCTGGTTTAAACTGGGCCGCATTCACACTATGGCCTACGGGCACCCCGTGCTCATCTCCTGGACCGGCACCATGTTCGAATACATGATGCCAAATATCTGGATGCGCAGTTATCCTGACACGCTGGTCTCGCGCACGCTGAGTGGCGTGGTGGCGATCCAGCGCGCGTTTGGAAAAGAGCACGGGATACCCTGGGGCATATCAGAATCCGGCTGGGCAGGCAAAGACGACCACGGTCACTACCACTACCAGGCCTTCGGCATTCCCCCCATTGCGCTGAAGTGGGACGCCGTGGCTGGGCCGGTGGTTTCGCCCTATTCCACTTGCCTGGCGTTGGGCGTCGAGCCGGTGGAGGCGCTGAAGAATCTTAAGCGCATGGCGAAGATGGGCTGGACGGGCGCTTACGGTTTTTACGAGGCGGCGGACTACCAGGAATCGACCAAGACGCCCAAGCTGGTCCTGGAGTGGATGGCTCACCACCAGGGAATGTCCCTGCTGGCCGTGCTCAATTTGCTCTACGACAACATTGTGCAGGATTGGTTCCATGCCAACGCTCATCTTGAGGCGACGCAATTATTGCTACACGAGAAGCCGATGCATGAAGCGGCACTCAAGGCCGAGTTCCAGGCAGCACAGCCGCGGAAGAAGGCCAGCTAGCCTACAGCTAGCCTGGATTTCTCACTGCCCGCTCTGCGACAACGCCTGGGTGCCCCATATCTGCCCGGTTTTGGCAGATGTGGGATTCCACAAACCTCAACCCCTAACTGTGCAGGGCGTAGATGGCCATGGACAAGATCTGTTTCTGGTGGAGAGTGACCGGTGGACTGCCGTTGAATCCCACATCTCGCGAAAAACGAGCGAGATATGGGGCACCCGTCACTTGTTACGCATAGAGATCTCACTACTGGCAGCGTGGTCTGTGGGAAATGCGGGCTAGACAAAGGCTAGACAGGGGCTAGGGCAGGGCTAGGGCCCCAGGACAGGCGTAATGGGAGGTGCAGCCTGTAAAGCCCAGTATTCGTTAGGACTCTATGGCCCGACTTAAATTCATGGCCTGATACAAAGCGTCAAGAGCCTCTTGCGCAGTCAGTCCTCGTCCAGCGCCGATTAGAGAGCGCGGTCCTTATCGCTTTCTTCGTTCTTTCCCAGGGCATCTTTCACTCCGCGTACCAGCGCCTCGGGATTGAATTCCGCGCGGATAATTTCGTCGGGACAGTCGCTGTCGATGGCTACGCGGTAATTGCAGACAAAAGCAACATGCTGGTTCGGTTGGACCTTCTTGATCTCGTCGCACAGTTCCTGGGCGCTCTGTACCCTGACGTCCGCTTCCACATCGATTAACACCAGGTCATAGTTCTTGTGGGCCACTTCGCCCGCTGCCTGCTTCGAATAGACCGCCGAATCCACCTCAAAACCATGCATGCGCAGTATTTCGTCGCGCAGCCCCATGATGTTCAGGCGGCTGCTCACGTGGAAGATCCGCTTCTGCCCACTGCTATCTGTAGCTTTGCCTTGCATCAGCAGATGCTAACAGCCCCGCGCCGCATTTATCTACTTCACTGCACCGGCTTTGGTTGCGACGGTATATGGCAGCCCAACCGACGGGACCAACATGTCTTCCTTGCGATGGATCAGGGTCGTCGCGTTGAGCGAGGCAAGCTCGAACCCGTGGCCATGGGTGATGGCATCGGTGGGACAGGCTTCCACGCAATAACCGCAAAAGATGCAGCGGTTGTAGTCGATGTTATAGACCTTGGCATAGCGTTCGGCACTGGAGATTCGCCGCTCTTCTGTGTTTTCGGCCGCCTCGATATAAATGCAGTTGGCCGGGCAGGCTGCCGCGCACAGGAAGCAGGCAACACACTTCTCCAGACCATTTTCATCCCGCTGCAGCACGTGAGCGCCGCGGAACCGATCCTGAAAGTGAGCGCCGCGGTTGGGACCCGGTCCATCCGGGTAGTTTTCTACTTCGGTTGGCTGCAGCATCTCGCGAAACGTGATGCTCATCCCTTTCGCCACTCCCGCTATGTTGCGCACAATGGACATAGAACGAGTATACGATGGGCCGCGCTGGTGCTGCTTCAGTGTGGCAGTTTGCGTGCGATGGTGTTTCGCGCCCGCTAACGGGATTCGCTTCCCTCGGTGATGCCCGAAATCGAGGCATCAATCGACCCCAGCAGTAGGCGCAGCGCCGGCGCTTTCCGGTCACCGAGGAAGCTTCGCACATCCTCGGCGAGCGACGCCATCTCCGCCGGTGCATGGCGCATATGACGGGCGAAGTAGAGATCGCCACGCGCGATGAGAAGCCGGCTCCAATACCTTACCGAAAGGGGCAAAGGAACCCAGCACATAATGGTTCGCAGTCCGAGGGGGGCGGCTCCCACCGCCCTGCAGTCCAATGCCGCCCAGCCTTCCCGCACAGCCTTGATAAAGCGGCGCAGGGTTTCGTGATTGCGGGCCAGGCGGCTTGCGTCACACCCGTTTTCGTAAAGAGCCCCGGCGATTGCGGTAATGAAGACGGTGTGACGCTGTAGCCAGGCGTTCATGTCTCGCACGCGATCCACTCGAAAGCCGGCTTGCTTGAAACAAGCAGCGACGTCTTGTGCGCTCTCCTCGACGGCCGTGCGTTGCTGCGGAATCTGGCAATATTGAATGATGCCGCCATCGCGGTATCCGGCAACGCCAGGAAACGCAAGCACTGTCCGCGGTCGTCCGATAAGGGTCAGCAGTCTGCCGGAGACGTTGGCGTAGTTTCCGAGGAATACCATCCGCGGAATTGCAGTCGCTCGCGCGAGGTCCGGTAGAACACTTTCGATCTGTTCGCGGCGCACGGTCACAAGGCACATGTCTGCGGCAAAATCCGCCGGCAATCTGTCCAGAACGGGCAGAAACCGGGTGGTGATCCGCATCGTCTCTGTGTCCCGGATCGAGGCGCCCTGCTGGTTAAGTTCTGTTGCCCGGCCTGCTCGAGAGACCAAAGTTACCTGGTGATCGTGTGCCGCCAGCCTCACCGCGAAAACCGTGCCTTGGACACCCGCGCCGAGTATGACGATCTTCAATGTCGACCTCCAGCCTGTCATTCGGTCCCTGAACAGGGACCTGTCATCGGCGAAGCCGGAACGCGAATATCATCCATACGATCCCGCTAAATAGTTCGAAGCCGGATAGGGCTTGCGTTGTGGGTCGAGCGGGCTGGTTGAAATGGGTCAAAAAAAAGATCCCCACAGAGAGGGACACAACACCTGCTAAGGCGGTAAGGATTAAACAACCTATTTCCTTCCGCATCCTGACCGCCGTGGCGATTTGAAAACATCCATTGCCCAAGGCGTGGATCCCGGCCAGAAAAGCGAGAGATTGCGGGGTCATCAGCATGGAAATGCCGATGTAAACACCGAGCAGCAATTCGAAGCAGCTTTCGCAAAGCGTCAGCCACCGGAGGTGCAGGTGGTGCTCGAACGCAAAACCAGACGCTACTGCCTGGAGCAGTCCATTCCCCAACACAAACGAGCCGAGCAGAAGGCTTAGGTAGACGAGGGTGACCGGATCGAAGAAGAAAATTCCCAGAAAACTGCTGGCAAGAAACAGGACCACGGCAAAGACCACCGCCAGGCCGCCCCTGACGGCAAAAGCCCACCAAAGCATTCTCAGGTCTTGAAGAACAAACTCGGAATTCATGCGGCTGCTTCCAGAAAATATTTTGCCGGCCGCCTATGACGGCTGCGACGAAAGAAGAAGTAGATGACGACGCTCACGACGGCGGCATAAGCACACCAAAGGGAGGTAAACTCAAGCCGCCGTACGACCATCACGATCAGCAGACCTACCAAATTGAGCCACGCCAGCACGACGAGAAGACGATAACCAGAGAAGAACAGAGCTCCGCAGGTCGCGATCACATAAAGCACCGCGACTAACGTGGTCGTGCTTATGTGGTTCAGGTAAACGATGCCGTTATTCCCAGAGGAAACCTGCAGGGGATAAGCGATAAGCCCCCACAGAAGGTACACGGCAAGACCTCCACCCAGGATGGTGAAACCAAGCATTCTGAGGCGCCGATGACGCGTCGGCTCAATAAGTAAGACACTCAACGGCAAAAGAAACGGCAACAAGCCCTGGGCATACAAAACAAAGAATGCGCCCGCATCGTGGGCAACAATTGGCGGCAGCTTGTGATCGAGCGCCAGCCAGACAAACCCCTCGGTAAACTGGTGCAGTGCGAAAAGACACGGCATAGCCGCGAACAGCAACTCTCGCCTGTGCTTCACCTCGGTCAGTGTGGCCACACCGATGGCGCCAAGGACGGCGCTGCCGACAAAGTTGGCGCTTGCTGAAAAGCACACGGGACCCTCCGCTCGGGCACAAACGAATCATACGTGAGCCTGTCTCCCGGCCACTCTTCGTCTCTGGGGTATCATTTGTTTCGGCCCGCGTCCCCAGGAGCAATCACCGATGTTTGCAGAGCGCCACACCCGAAAGAGACTTCTTCTCGCATTCTGGCTTTTCGTTCTCAGCGCCATCTCTTTCCTCGACCGCACGAATATTTCGATTGCGGGAATTCAGATCAGCTCTGAGTACGGGCTGGGAAACCAACGCCTGGGGTGGATTTTCAGCGCGTTTCTGATCGGCTATGCCGGTTTTCAGGTACCCGCGGGATGGCTCGCCTCCCGTTTCGGGCCGCGGCTGGTGATCACGCTGGGAGTGGTGTGGTGGGGCGTGGCGACTGCGCTCACCACCGTGATCCCCCCTGGCATTTCCCAGGCGGTGTTGCTGCTGATCGGTATTCGGTTTGCGCTGGGCGCCGGCGAGGCCGTTATTTATCCGGCAGCTAACCAGTTCGTCGCCCGCTGGGTGCCGGAGCAGGAACGCGGGTTCATCAATGGGCTTATCTTCGCCGGAGTAGGCGCGGGCAGCGGCCTTACCCCGCCACTGCTGGCCTGGTTCATTCTCCACCACGGCTGGCGCTCTGCCTTCTGGTTCAGCGCTGTCATCGGTGTGATCGGCGGAGCGGTGTGGTGGTGGTTCGCCCGGGATACACCGGAGGAAGACCCGAAGGTCTCGCGCTCCGAATTGAATATCATTCGCCAGGGCCTCCCTGAGGATGCGGCGCTTAAGCCTGGTGAACCGAACTCCGGACGTGTGGTCATCCCCTGGGCCGCCATCCTGAGCCGCCGCGATTTGCCGGCGCTGATCATTTGCTACTTCGGCTTCGGTTACACCGCCTGGATATTCTTCAGCTGGTTCTTCATCTACATGGCTCAGGTGCGTGGTTTCAATCTCAAGGCCAGCGCTCTGTTTTCCATGCTCCCGTTCCTCTCCATGACGATCGGCTGCCTGGCCGGCGGAGCCGTCAGTGACCGGCTTACCCGCGCCTACGGGCTTCGCGCAGGCCGATGTGGTCTGGCTTCGGTGGCGTACGTTTTTACGGCTATCTTCCTGGTGCTCGGCTCGAGGGTGCAAAGCCCACAGCTTGCAGGCGTCATCCTCGCCGGCGGTGCCGGCGCACTGTACGTTTCGCAGAGCTCATTCTGGTCAGTGTCCGCCGATATCGCGGGCCGCAGTTCGGGTGTCTTCTCCAGCATGGTCAACATGGGAGCGCAGGTCGGGGGCGCGGTGACTGCCTCGCTCACCCCCTGGGTCGCCCAGCGCTTTGGCTGGACTACGTCGTTCGCGATTGCCGCTGCGTTGGCCGCGGTTGGGGCTTTGCTGTGGATGACTGTGCACCCTGAGCGTCCGCTCAGCGCTTGAGGATCGGCATGAAGATTATTTTCTTGGTTGTGTTGTTGGGGTTGGCGGTTTCCGGATTCGCGGCAGAGGTGCGGACTCCAACACAAGACGGGATTGTGTATGGGGTGGCTGATGGACAATCGTTGACGATGGATTACTACGCCCCCAAGGGCGCGGGGCCGCATCCGATCGCGATTATCATCCATGGCGGCGGCTACCAACGGGGTAACAGCAAGAGTGGCAGCGAAGCTTATTGCGCGGATTTTCTTGCTCCTGCGGGGTATGCGGTATTTTCCATCAACTACCGGTTAGCACCGAAGTATCCCTACCCCTACATGGTCTACGACGTACAACGCGCAATCCGTTTTATCCGGCATAACGCGAGCCGTTGGGGTGGGCAGCCGAATCGTATTGCGCTGGTGGGTGGTTCGGCGGGCGGGTTTCTCAGCAACATGGTGGGTTTGCTGAATGCGCCCGGCGATGCGTCGGCGGCTGATCCGGTGGATCGCGAGAGCGCCCAGGTGCAGGCGGTGGTGACGCTGTTTGCCCAGAGTAGTTTTGCTACGGTTCCGCTGAATGCGGATGTCCACGCGCTGCTTGATCCTCTGATTAAGGAAAAGGGTGAGGGGGAGGCGCTGAAGGAAGCGTCTCCGATTAGTTATGTTTCCAAGGGGGATCCTCCGTTCTTGCAGATTCTTGGGGATAAGGATGAGTACATTCCGTTTAGCGAAGCGACGAATTTGGATGCGGCGCTGAAGAAGGTTGGGGTGCGGAGTGAGATCATTCGTATTCCTGGAGGGATGCATGGGACTGGCGGGTGGTATAAGTTGCCGGGCGTGCCTGATTGGGAGGTGCAGATGACTGAGTGGCTCAATCAGACGCTGGGACATGTGGGGATAGTGGGCGAGGGTGTTCGTAAGCGGGAACCGACAGCGATCTCTCAGTAGTAGCGGAGAATTTACAGGTTTGCTTTCCTGATGATTTTTTGACGGGGTGGGGATACGGGTTTAGGTTCGTGGTATTCCACATCTCGCGAAAAACGAGCGAGATACCCCGAATTTCCTGCACGCTGCACTGGACAGGACTGCGTGTGCGCCTTTCTTTAAGGAAAGGCGCATGAAATTCACGGAACCCACTAAACTCCACAGGAAATCGGGGATGTGGGGCACCCGTCATTGGTTGCAACGATTGTAAGAACTTTGGGGGGCTTCGCCCGTCGTTTTCGGCCCACGTACGCTGTTGCGAAGGGGCACCCGTCCGATTTCCTTCTGCTCCATCTTGGTTCGAACGTCTCATTTTTGGCCGGATTGGCGCAGGCGCACGGCGTAGAGCGAGTGGTC
Source organism: uncultured Acidobacteriaceae bacterium (assembly GCA_963750415.1). Taxonomy (GTDB): domain Bacteria; phylum Acidobacteriota; class Terriglobia; order Terriglobales; family Acidobacteriaceae; genus PALSA-350. The sequence continues at coordinate 1,568,278 of CAVVQX010000005.1, read as the reverse complement.
GCTTAGCAGGTAGAGGGTGCGGCGATCTTTGCCCCCAAAGAGAATGTCGTGCGGACGCTCGGGTACGTCGATGCTGCCCAAGAACTTGGCTTCCGGCGAGTAGACATAGACTTGGCCGGCGGCTAGATAGACATTCCCGTCGGCGTCCTGGGCCAGGCTTTCTCCTCCCTGCTCGACGAACGTGGTGATCTGCGACAAGGAACCGTCTGGATTGAGCAAGCCGCGGTAAGTGCGTTGCTCGGCTTCGTTGGTGGCGTAGAAGGGCTTGCCTTCCGTTCCTTTCACCAATCCGTAGGCTTCGAGCACGGGCGCCCACTTGGTGCCGAAATAGGGTTCGCCCTGCACGATGGGCGCGTTGGCCGGGATAAAGAGGCTGTTGTCGGGCGAGACGAACTGGAAGGTGGTCCGGGTACCCAGTCCCTTCTCGAACATTTGTTGCAGTGACGCATACGTATAGGGCTGGGTCGCAGAAAGAGTTTCTGCAAAGTCTCCATTGAACCAGTAGTCGACAGGCAGCGCGGGGATAAGCCCGGGACGCTCTGCGGCGGACTTCAGATGTAGGACTGTAAGCTGCGCTTCGGGGTTTGTCGCGTTGGGGCGCAGGGCATACGCGGTCAGGTCCTTGCCTCCGGAGGACAAGACGATGAGGTCGCCGGCTTTGTCGAAGACGAGATTAACCGGATCGAGTGGGGCATCACTCACGACCGCTGCGTATTGCGATTCCGGCGACCAGCGGTAGATACGGTGGAAGTGCGCGTCGACGAAATAAAGCTGGCCGGCCGCATCGACAGCGGCGCCAGAGATGTTGTAGAAGCCGGTGGCCAGGCGCTCGACCTGCACGCCTTTTTCGATGAGATTGGAGGCCGCATGGGAAACAGGTATCGGCTTGTTGTCGGACAGATCGAGCCAGGCAAACTCGCGATCACGCACCTCGGCGTGGAGCGTTTGGTCGACGATGGCGTTCTCGAACGGTACCTTGTTGGAACGCACTGCCTGACGACACGCGCCGTTGGCATCGCACAGACCGATGGAGCTGTTGGCATCCACATGTACATTTCGAAAGTGGATGTTGTTGGAATCTGCCACCCGCACCGCATACGGGAAAGGCTTTTCCATGTGGGTGACTCGATAGCCGTGATAGTTGGCGATGGTCAGATCGCTGGAGTGGTCGATCTCGAGCGAAGATGCATCCTGGCTTTCGCCGCTCTCTTCCTCTGTCTGCAACGCATACAGTTGCCAATTCGAAATATTCTTCAGCTTGATCTCCGCGCGCACATGGTGCTCGCTCGAGAGCTCATACACAAAGCCCGGTATGGTTGTGTTCGACACCAGGATGCCGGCCTGGGCGAATGTGTCGGGGGTCCAGATATTGGCGAAGGTGCCCCCGCCCCCATCGACCCAGAGGCTGGGGTACTGCGAGTCCCATGGGCGATGTGGATTGGGATCGGCACTGTGGGTGGCGTTGTAGGGATTCATTCGGGTGCCGTCAGGATTGTTGGTGCCGTGACCGCCCAGGAATCGGACATCATCTACCAGCGAGCCCTTGCCGGAATGCCAGAGAAGACCGACAGCGCGAGGATTGAATCCGCCGGTGAAGATGCCGAGGCCGGTGATGATGTTGGCGCCGCCGGCGGGGGCAAGCAGCAACGGCCTGGGGCTATCCGGGCCTGCAAAAGCGGGGGTGCCATCAGGCAGATCGAATTGTGCAGTGCTGGGATGTAGACCGATGAGAACAGTATCGGGACGAAGAGTGAGCGTGTCATGAAGAAGGTAGCGCCCGCTGGGAAAATAGAGCGCGGCGTGATCATCAATCGCCTTCTGTAAGGCAACCGTGTCATCGGTCTCGCCGTCCCCTTTGACGCCGAGCGAGTGAACGTTGACCCACGTGCCGGGGTCAGGTAGCGGAGCAATGGCGGGCGGTGTGGGTGGCGGCAGGGCGGCGAGGGGCGAGGGCTCATAGCGAGTCTGGAACGCTCCCCGCTGCGCCAGGATAGGCCAGGCTGAGACCGTGCGAGAAGACGCTGACGCGATACGTATCAGCAACCTGGCGAAATTCGCGGCCGCTCTCGCGCAGCCTGGCGAAGATGGGCACGTGGCTGCAAACGATGTTCTCTAAATTGATTTCGGTCATGCGGCTGGTCTCGTTGCCGATGACGACCGCGGGACCGGTGATGTTCTCGAAGCGGCTGTCTTTGATCCAAAGTTGATCGGAATAGTGGGGATCAATGGAAACCGCAGTGGGCACGTTACGAAATTGATCGTGAACCAGGGTGAGCCCGGCTTCGTTTTCGCGGATGGCGGCTTCCCGCTGGCCGTCGAACGTGGAATCGATGAGCGTGAACTGCCACGCGGGTGAGGGTTTGCGGGCCATGATACCGAACTGGCCACCGTGGAAATGGAGGTCCTCGGCTTCGTTCGCAACTTCATGCACGCCGGCGAATCCGGAACCTATCGAAAAGTCGATGTGGCTGAGAAACGAGTGTTGTGCGGCATGGAAGCGAATGGCGACGGCACCCGCGTTGCCCGGGCCAATCTCGAAATCGACATTGCTGATCGCGGAATAGAAGGTGCCGGGATTGGCGTCGGGAACGTCGCGGCTGGGGCGCGGAAAAACACCCCGCGGCGTGGGTGGAGGATGATAATTGAATCTAGGCGAGCCTGCGGCACCCTGAGGCCGAGGCCGCGCGCCGGCGAAAAAGAACATGTAGGCGATACCATCCTGATACCCCGGGGTGTTGTCGCCTAATACAAAGACGGGACGTTGGGCACCATAGCCGATGACACGCACGCCAGGCCAGAGATATATGGTTCGGGTGATGCGGTAGCGGCCCGGCGGGATGAACACGATGCCCTCCCCTTTGCTGGCCTGCAGCTTGTCGATCGCCGCCTGCACGGCGTCGCTATCGTCCTCTTTGCCGTCGCCATGGGCGTGGAATTCCTCCGCGGTGAGATACACCGCCGCCGGGTCTTCCAGGCGCGTGGGATAGGTCGATGCCGCGAAGCAGCTTGCTGTAACCGCGGGAGTTACGAGCAATGCAAAAAGAAATTTTTGAGCGCTTGCCTTGAAGATGGCCTTTTCTCCTGACTTTCAATGGTTAGTTTATCTCCGCGAAGTGGAAGCAAACGTTAGATACCACATTACGGTATGCCACATTTCCTTTGACATCTGTGTACTAAGTTATCTATAAAGTTACCCGCCCCCATTACATGTAAAGAAAGACGGGGAAACTGCGCAGGCTTCTGTTTAGAGCGGCCGCAGCGTTGTCAGCAAAGGGGTTTTACCAATTTTGGGAGGTCACGGGACCAATGAGTAAAAAGCCATCAGCTCTCGCAGCTGTATTTGTCGTGCTGTTTAGTTTCTGCGCGGTGAGCTTTGCGCAGGTGACAACCGGCAGCATTCTGGGAACAGTTCGCGATGCTTCCGGAGCTGTGATTCCCGGGGCGACGGTAACCGTCACCGATACGGGTAAAGGTACGACTTCTACCAAGCAGACGGATACAGAAGGCAACTATGCCGTTCCCAATCTGCTCCCCGGCACTTACAACATCACAGTTGAGATGAAGGGCTTTAAACGCAGCCTTGCCAACAACGTCGTTCTGGATATCGATCAGAAGGCGGACCTTGACTTTACGCTCGAGACCGGAGGAGCCAGCGAGACCGTAGAAGTAACCAGTGCGCCGCCGCTGATTCGTCTGGACAGTTCGGAATTGGGCGAAGTGGTAGGCAAGCGCGAAGTACAGAACCTGCCGCTGAACGGCCGGAATTTTGCGCAGCTGGTTTATCTGGTGCCTGGCGTCACAACAGGCCAGGCGGGTGAGAATCTCTCCGGCTCCAGCTCTTTTAATCCGCGCGCCGCATCGGACTTTAACGCTCTGGGCAGCCAGGCCAATACGAACGCGTGGATGGTCGACGGCATCGTCGATAACGAATATACCTTCAACACGGTCATGGTGCAGCCTTCCGTTGAGTCGATCGCCGAGTTCAAAGTGCTGACGGGATCGTATTCGGCCGCCTACGGCGTGGGCGCCGGAGTGGTGTCGGTGTCCACACGGTCGGGCGCGAACGCCCTGCATGGCGAGGTTTTTCTCTACTTGCGCAACAGCGTCGCCGATGCACGTAACTACTTCGCCCGCGTCGGAAGTTCGGTGCAGAAGCCCGCTTATCGCCGCGGCCAATTTGGTGGTGCGGTTGGCGGAGCAATCATCAAGGACAAGCTGTTTTACTTTGCCGATTACTATGGGCAGCGTTCGCTGAAAGGCATCGTCAACCAGAACAATGTTCCGACAGCAGCCGAACGCATAGGCGACTTCAGCGCCTACACCAACACCAGCGGCACGCTGATCCCGATCTACGATCCGCTCACGACGGTCGCAACGACGACCAACGGGACTACAAAATATACAAGGACCCAGTTCATGGGTTGCAACGGCAATCAGCCCAACGTGATTTGCCCTTCCCGTCTTGACCAGGTAGGTCTTAACCTGGCCAGTATTTATCCTCTGCCCACAGGCCCCGGCAGTTTCAACAACTATGTCTCAACCGCCGATCAGGTTATCGACGACAACGGCGGGAACGCACGCGTGGATTATCACCTGAGCGACAAGGATTCAATGTTTGGACGCTTCAGCTACGAGAAGTTCGTGCAAAATGCTCCCAATCCGCTGACCGGCGGCCAAGGCACCTGCTGCCTCCCCACGCCTGCGTCTGCAGCCAAGCAGTTCGACCTCGGCCCATATGTGGCCGGTATTCAGCTCACTACGCTGATCGCGCAAGGCCTGGCGCTGAATGAGACTCACGTTTTCAGCCCGTCATTGTTCAATGAGTTTCGCGCCGGCTACTCGCGTACGAATCCCTTTACCACGCAGTCGGATTTTGGTCACAACTCGTCCACTTCACTGGGTATACAGGGACTGAATATTTCCCAGTACACAACCGGCCTGCCCAATGTCACGATTGGCAGCTCCTGCGGTAACGAGTTCACCTGCCTTCAGGGCGGCACGGCTTTCCTGCCGGCACACCCGGTCCAAACCGACATTCAGGTAGAAGACACGTTATCGTGGACAAGGCAGAATCATTCCTTGAAATTTGGCTTCCGCTACGTTCGTGTACTGGCTTCGCCGTTTACCAATACCACCACGCGCGGCGGCCTGACCTTCAGTGACAACTTCACGAACAGCGGCACGGCTGCTGCGGGTGGCGTCCGGCCTGGCGGGCATCCTGCTCGGCTTTCCTAATTCCGGCAGCCGCAATTTCCTGTCGGTGCCGTACTACATCACGAACGTTCAATATTCCGGCTTCGCGCAAGATGACTGGAAAGTTTCCCCACGGCTGACGCTCAACCTCGGCTTGCGCTACGACGTCTTCACTCCCGATGTGGAGAAGGACAATAAGCTTGCGAACTTTAACGAAAACACGTTGGTCTTTGATTTTGCAGGCCAGAACGGCGTAAGCCGGACTGCGGGGATTCAGACCCGTTACGGTAACGTGGGGCCGCGCATCGGCCTGGCGTACGACCTCAACGGTAAGGGATCGACAGTAATCCGCGCCGGCTTCGGCATCTCCTACTTCCCTGATCCGTTCTCGGCCTCCGATGAGCTGGGACAAAATCCGCCGTTCACTATTTCGCAGACCTTTTCGAGCCCGGCAACTTTTCCTCTCCCGAGTGCGTTCGCACCGGCTAACCAGTGCACCGCCGCCAATCAGAGTGCGAGCTGCCAACCGATCCTTAGTAATCCCTTTCCCCAGGGTGCCGTCGCTCTGCCGCTTTCTTCTCTGACCAGCACGACGGCGCTCAATGCGGCTCATCCGGCACTCATCGGCCACTCCAGGCAAAACCAGACCCCGAACATGCAGATCTTTACCTTGGGTGTGGAGCACCAAAGTCTTGGTGGTGTGGTGGGACTGGCATATGCGGGCAGTCATAGTGTCCATTTGACCTATGCCTATAGCCCCAACGAAGTAGGGCTGATTCAGCCCGGTGGCCCCACCTCCCAGACACTGCGCCGGCTCTATCAACCGATCAATAATATTTCGACGTGGGTGCAGGAAGACATGATCAACGCGTCGAACTACAACAGCCTGCAGGCCAACTACACCAAGCGCTACACGCACGGGTTGACGGCGCTGATCAGCTACACCTACAGCAAGTCGCTGGACTACGGCGGTTCTGCCGCTTCGGGCGGCGGTTCGGCCGGCAACCCGCAGACAGTAACCAACCTGAAGGCGGGATATGGTGCGTCTGGCTTTGACCAGAAACATCGCTTGGTCAGCAGCGTTACCTACGAACTCCCGTTTGGAAACGGCAAACGGTTCCTCAACAGTGGTTTCGGTTCGAAGATCCTGGGTGGCTTCGAGATTGACGCGATCACAACTTACAATTCGGGTCCTCCGTTTTCAGTGAGTTTGAACAGCGGTGTCAATAGCGGCTCACCGAGCTGGCCAAACCGCATCGGCGGACGAGGCAAGATCGACCATGGCACACCGCTACGTTTCTTCAACGCGACGCTGTGTCCTGCTGGGGAGGCTACGCTGCCGAGCGGCGCAGTCTGCGGGTTTCAGACGCCGGCCGCGAATACGTATGGCAACGTAGCGCGTTCGGTACTATATGGCCCGACAACGAAGGATTGGGACATTGGTTTGCAGCGGCGGATCAAGCTGTACGAGGACAAGAGCCTGAACCTGAAGTTCGACGCCTTCAACGCCTTCAACACACCTAACTTCTCAACCCCCAATACGGCGATTGGTTCCGCGCAAGCCGGCCAGATTACGGGTACGGTAAACGATAACCGCGATCTGCAGGCATCGGCGACGTTCTACTTCTAAACCCAAGGATGGGGCTACCGGACACGGCGGCCCCATGCAACCTGTCTGACAATGCGTTATCCTTCTCTTTCGCACGCGCGTAGACAAGCCGGGTGATGTGCGTAGCAACCGCAGAGGATTTCTGAAGCATCTTGCCGCCGGAGCAGCGGACGGCTGCCTTCTTGCCGAGCCCTATCGTCGTCTCGATACATCCGTGCGCCAGGAGAGTAAGAATTTCTGCAAGGATCAACAACAAGGGGGATTAGGTAACAATGTCAGATTCCAATGGATGGAAATTTAATCGCCGTGGTGTTCTCAAGTCTTCTATGGCCGTCCTGGGGGGCGGCCTTTTGAGCCGTTACAGCCTGGAAAAGGCCGCGGCCGAGCAAGAGCCGGCGGTGAAGAACGTCAACCTGAACTCCAGCCCGTCGACGCTTAAGATCACCGACATGCGCTACGCGATCATCGTCAAGCCGGGCCCCAGCCCGTGCCCCATCATCCGCATCGACACCAACCAGGGAGTCTACGGGTTGGGCGAAGTGCGTGACGTGGGCGGCTATCAATACGCGATGGTGTTGAAGAATCGCATTATGGGGGAAAACCCACTGAAGATTGACTTTCTGTTTCAGAAGATCCAGCAGTTCGGCGGCATCTCCCGCCAGGCGGGCGGGGTTTGCGCTATTGAGATGGCGCTGTGGGATATCGCGGGCAAAGTCTACAACTGTCCCGTCTACCAGATGCTGGGTGGGCAGTGGCGGGACAAGATCCGCATCTATGCGGATACCACCGAGTCGGATGACCCTAAAGAGTATGGACGGCGAGCCAAGGAGCGCAAAGCGATGGGGCTTACCTGGATGAAGATGGACTTGGGCATCAACGTGCTCGAGGGGATGCCGGGCATGGTGATGGAGCCGGCAGGTCAGAGCAAGTGGGAACTGCGCAATCAACCTCATCCTTTTATGGCGACAGAGGTGACCGATAAAGGCATCGACCGGCTTTGCGAATACGTTGCGGCGGTGCGGGACAACATCGGTTATGACATGCCGTTGTCCATGGATCACCTGGGCCATATTGGCGTGAAATCGGTGATCAAGCTGGGCAAGGCGTATGAGAAGTTCAACCTGGAATGGATGGAAGACGTGATTCCGTGGTTCTACACCGATCTGCTGAAAGAGATCACCGATGCCAGCCCCACGCCGACGATCACCGGCGAGGATATCTACGAAATCGCGGACTTCGAAAAGCTCTGCAGCGTGCACGCGGTGGATAAGATTCATCCGGATCTTGCGACGTCAGGCGGCATTCTGCGAACTCACAAGATTGGTGACATGGCGTTTGGTTATGGTGTGCCGATGGCCATGCACTTTGCTGGCACACCGGTCAGTTGCATGGCGAACGTGCACTGCGCGGCCGCTACCCGCAACTTCCTGGCGCTGGAGAACCATTCCCTCGATGTGCCGTGGTGGCAGGATCTGGTCAATGGGGTGGAGAAGCCGATGATCAACCAGGGCTTCATCAAGGTTCCGGAAACTCCAGGTCTCGGGGTCACGCTGAACGACGATGAGTGCAAGAAACACCTGAAGCCTGGTACAGGGTACTTCGAGCCGACGACGATGTGGGACGATGTGCAGTCGATCGACGACGCGATTTTCAGCTAGAGGTAGGGGAAGTACGAGAGCGCGATACCTGGGTCAGGTATCGCGCTTTTTTTGGGTGCGTCTCGGCGACTATGATGCCTGGGGGATAGGGCTGTGGTATCCCACATCTCGCGAAAAACGAGCGAGATGTGGGGCACCCGTCGGTCCGCTGTCAGGATAGATTTTAAGGAAAACAGTTGCTGGAACTATTCGTCGGTGACGCAACCGAGGGCGGCGCTCTTGACGCAGCGGATGTACTTGGCCAGGGTGCCTCGCTCGGCTTTGTAGGGCGGCATGCGCCAGGCCTTGCGGCGGGCGGCCAGCTCGTCGTCGGACAGGGCTACCGAGAGCTCGTTCTTGCTGGCATCGATGGTGATCACTTCCCCGGTGCGCACCAGGGCGATGGGACCACCTTCCTGGGCTTCCGGGGTGACGTGGCCTACGATAAATCCGTGCGAGCCGCCGGAAAAGCGGCCGTCGGTGATCAGGGCTACGTCTTTTCCTAAGCCGGCTCCCATGATGGCTGAGGTGGGAGTTAACATCTCGGGCATGCCCGGGCCGCCCTTTGGTCCTTCGTAGCGAATGACGAGCACCTGACCCTTGGCGATCTTGCCTTCCTCCAGGGCCTTCAACATCAGCTCCTCAGAATCGAAGACATTTGCCGGGCCGGAAAACCGGAGCCCCTCCTTGCCTGTGATCTTGGCCACTGCGCCTTCCGGCGCGAGGTTGCCTTTGAGAATCTGCAGGTGGCTGGTCGCCTTAAGAGGGTTCGAAACGGGACGCACGATCTGCTGCCCGGCTCGCAGGCCGGGGAGATCCTTCACGTTCTCCGCAACCGTCTTTCCGGTGACGGTGACGCAATCGCCGTGGAGCAGCCCCTCTTCAAGCAGCATTTTGATAACAGCGGGCAGGCCCCCTACGGATTGCAGGTCCTCCATGACGTAAGAGCCGCTGGGCTTGAAGTCGGCAAGCAGCGGAGTTTTGTCGCTGATCTTCTGAAAGTCATCGATGGTCAGAGGAACATTGACTGACCGCGCCATGGCAATCAGATGTAGAACCGCGTTGGTTGAACCGCCCAGAGCGGCAACCACGACCATGGCGTTTCGGAACGCATCCGCGGGTCATGATGTCGCGCGGCTTCAGGTCAAGTTCAAGCAGGTTGAGGATGGCGGTACCGGCGCGAAAGCATTCATCGAGCTTCAATGGATCTTCTGCCGGGGTGGATGAGCTGTAGGGCAGGCTCATGCCCAAGGTCTCAATGGCGGCGGCCATGGTGTTTGCGGTATACATACCACCGCAAGCGCCGGCTCCCGGACAGGAGTGGCGCACGATTGCCTGACGCTGCTCATCGGTGATGGCGTGGGTGATGAATTGACCGTAACTCTGGAAGGCGGAGATGATGTCCAGCTTCTGGCCATTGTGATGGCCGGCGCGAATGGTTCCGCCATACACCATTAAGCTGGGCCGGTTTAGTCTGCCCATGGCAATGAGGCATCCGGGCATGTTCTTGTCGCAACCAGGGATGGAGACATTGGCGTCATACCACTGGGCGCCCATCACCGTCTCGATAGAGTCGGCGATCAGGTCGCGCGATTGCAGAGAATAGCTCATGCCGTCCGTGCCCATGGAGATGCCGTCGCTCACCCCGATAGTGTTGAAGCGCAGACCCACCATGCCGGCAGCGATCACGCCTTCCTTCACCTTCTCAGCGAGCCCCAGGAGGTGCATATTGCAGGAATTGCCCTCATACCAAACACTGGCGATTCCCACCTGAGGCTTCGCCATATCCTGCTCGCGAAGGCCGGTCGCGTAGAGCATTGCCTGGGAGGCCCCTTGTGCTTTGGGCTGTGTAATCTGAGAGCTGTATTTGTTCAACATTTTGGTCGGTTTGCTCATAACGTCCAGTGTATCGTCTGTTTTTCGAGAGTGGGAGCGGCTTGAATATGCCTTCGGCAGTATGGTGGCAGTACGGAATTCTTTATGAGGTTTACCCGCGATCATTCCAGGACGCGAACGGCGATGGTATTGGCGATCTGCGGGGCATCCTGCGGCGGCTCGACTACCTGGCTGACCTGGGAATCAAGGGGCTGTGGATCGCGCCTTTCTACCCCTCGCCCATGGCCGACTTCGGGTACGATATCACCGACTACTGCAACGTCGATCCCATCTTTGGCGCCCTGGCTGACTTCGACCAATTGCTACAGGCAATCCATGAACGCGGTCTCAAGCTGATCGTTGATTTTGTGCCCAACCACACCTCCGATCAGCATCCCTGGTTTCTGGAGAGCCGTTCCTCCCTCACCAATCCGAAACGCGACTGGTATTTGTGGCACGATCCGGCTCCGGATGGCGGTCCGCCTAACAACTGGCTGAGCAACTTCGGCGGGGCCGCGTGGACCAGGGACGGCAGCCAATATTACTACCATTCGTTTTTGAAGCAACAGCCGGATGTGAACTGGCGGAATCCGGGCCTGCGTGACGCGATGTTGAACGTGCTCCGATTCTGGCTGGACCGCGGCGTCGATGGATTTCGCGTCGATGTGATGTGGATGATGATCAAGGACGATCAGTATCGCGACAATCCGGTCAATCCTGCGAGTGCTCCAGACGCTCCTGCATCGGTCCGGCTGCTCCCCGTCTACAACACCAACCGCCCTGAGGTACACGCGATCGTTGCTGAGATGCGCGCTGTTTTGGACTCCTATGGCGATCGCTTACTCATCGGAGAGACCTATCTCCCCTTCGATCAGCTGGCGACGTACTACGGCCGGGATCTCAAAGGCGCGCAACTGCCTTTCAACTTTCATCTCATGCAGTCCCCGTGGAACGCGGATGCGATTGCGGCGGTTATCAAGGAGTACGAAGCTGCGTTGCCTGCGGGTGCGTGGCCGAACTGGGTGATTGGTAACCACGACCAACCACGCATCGCCACGCGCATTGGCTGCGCCCAGGCGAGGACCGCGGCGATGTTACTGCTTACCCTGCGGGGGACGCCGATGATGTATTACGGTGAAGAAATCGGGATGACGGATGTGGCCATCCCTCCCGCGGAAGTACAGGATCCGGCAGAAAAAAACGAGCCCGGCAAGGGCCAGGGGCGCGACCCCGAGCGCACGCCCATGCAGTGGGATAGCTCGAGATACGCGGGTTTTACCGCAGGCACGCCCTGGCTGCGCGTAGCGGCCGACTATGCGGCAGTGAATGTTGCTACGCTTTCAACGCAAGGGGGTTCGATGCTGAGCTTGTATCGCATGCTCATTGGGCTACGCAATGCCAATCCAGCTTTAAACATTGGCCGAGTGGAGGGTGTCGCCAGCAATGGCAAGGTTCTTCGCTATGAGAGGGTCGATGGAGACCAACGGTTTGCGATCATGCTCAACTTGAGTGAGGGCACAGAAGGAGCGGTTTCCGCTGCGGGCCATATCGTTGCTTCGACGCACATGGATCGCGTCGGGGAGGTGGTCCAGTCCAGGCTCTCACTTCGCCCATTTGAAGGAGTCATCATCAAGAACGAGATGAGCTCTGACTAAAAGTTTCTCTATGCAACGGCTGCCGGGTGCCCCATATCTCGCTCGTTTTTTGCGAGATATGGGATACCACAAAGCTTTCCGTGAATTACTCATTGGGGGCCGAAGACTTGTCATTAAGCTCCGTGGTATCCCACATCTCGCGAAAAACGAGCGAGATGTGGGGCACCCGACATTTGTTGGTCGTCTAGAATGCGCAACAGAGGTGCCATGTCGAAATCACGCAGGCAGTTCCTGACTAATAGCTCTCTGGGTCTTCTGGGGATCGCTGTCACTTCATGCAAACACGAACAAAAGCCGGCCGAATTGCCTCCCGGAGCACCTCCCGCCTTCGCGACGGCGCCTCCGGTCGGACCTGACGTATCCCCGCTTACATTTGCGGAAGCGGAGAAGCTGGTGCAAGTGGAATTAAGTGACAGCGAGCGCAAGGAGGCAGTGGCCAGCTGGCGCAGCGCAATGGCTCCGCTCTACGAGAGACGTGTCGGCCCGCGCAAGGTCGCGCTGGAGACGGCGTTAGCACCTTGGTCTCACTGCGAAGCGGCTTTGCCTGGCCAGACGGCGGGTCCCGAACGCAACCTGTTTTTGCGCAGCAAGACCGATCCGGGTCCGCTGCCCACGAATGACGCAGACATCGCCTTCGCCCCGGTGACCCGGTTGTCACGCTGGATCGAAAGCCGCAAGCTTACCTCCGAGCGGCTTACCAACATCTATCTGCAGCGCATCGAACGTTTCAATCCCACGCTGCTTTGCGTAATCACGCCAACGCGCGAGCTGGCCATTGCCCAGGCGAAACAAGCTGACCAGGAAATCGCCGCCGGCCACTACCGCGGGCCACTGCACGGTATTCCCTGGGGCGGCAAGGACCTGCTGGACACTGCCGGCATTCCCACCACCTATGGCGCTGAGCCTTTCAGGAACCGCGTGCCCACAGAGGATGCAGCTGTGGTGAAGCGGCTGCACCAGGCCGGCGCAGTGTTGGTCGCCAAGTTGAGCATGGGCGCACTGGCCCTCAATGATGTGTGGTTTGGCGGCCAGACAAAAAATCCCTGGCTGCTCCAGGAAGGTTCGTCAGGCTCCAGCGCAGGGCCTGGCTCCGCCACCGCCGCCGGGCTGGTGGGGTTTTCCATCGGCAGTGAAACCGGCGGCAGCATCGTGAGCCCGACGATGCGCTGCGGCATTACCGGGCTGCGTCCGACCTATGGCCGGGTTCCGCGCACCGGTGCGATGACGCTGTGCTGGTCGCTGGACAAGCTCGGCCCGATGACGCGCAGTGTCGAAGATTCCTTGCTGGTGCTCGAGGCCATCACTGGTCCGGACGCAGGCGATGTATCGAGCGTACCCAGCAAGCTGGACTTCGACGCCGCGACGAAAGTTGGCGGTCTGCGAGTCGGCTATTTCCCCAAGTGGATGAAGGAGGCGCCGGCCACCGACGTTGATCGCGCCGCTCTGGAGACGGTGAAGAAGCTGGGCATGGTGCCGGTCGAAGTGGCCATTCCTGACTGGCCCTATGATTCGCTGCAGCTTATTCTCTTCGCTGAAGCGGCTGCGGCCTTCGAGGAGTTGACGCTCACGCACGGCGTCGACCAATTGAAAATGCAGGTGCCTGACGCGTGGCCGAATTCATTTCGCCAGGCGCGCTTTCTTTCCGCGGTGGACTTTGTGCAGACCGATCGATTCCGGCGCAAAGTCGCAAACGAAATGGGCCGGCTGTTTTCCCAGGTGGACATGCTTCTGGTTCCCTCCTTGCGTGACGAGATGCTTACCATCACCAACTCCACGGGCCATCCCTCGCTCACCTTGCGTGCGGGCTTCATCGAAGTTTCGGAGGCACGCAGCGACTGGGCGCCCGACCCGGCGAACCCTCCAGCCAAATTCTCACCGCCGCGGCGGGTTCCCCACGGCATCACGCTGATTGGCCGGCTCTTCGACGAAGGCAGACTGGGTAGCGCCGGCTTAGCCCTGGAACGCAGCTTTGGGGTTGCTGACCAGCGGCCACCGGGGTTTTGAGGGGTGAATCCGCCAGTGCCGGTTCTTGACTCCATCCGCGTGGTTGAACTTACTGAGGCGCTGGCCGGTCCATACTGCGCCATGCTTCTGGGAGACTTTGGCGCTGATGTCATCAAGGTCGAGCGCCGTAAGACCGGGGACCAGTCGCGCAGCTGGGGCCCTCCGTTTGTGGGGAGTGAATCTGCCTACTTTCTAGCCACCAACCGCAACAAGCGTTCGCTCTCACTCGACTACAGCCTGCCGCTGGGCTCGGAAATTCTGCACCGCCTGCTCGCGACCGCCGATGTGTTCCTCACCAATCAACGGAACCCGGCCTCCTTGGAGCGTCGCGGGTTCGATGCGGAAACCATTTGCGCGCGCTATCCCCGGCTCATTTACTGCGCTATCTCGGGTTACGGACACTCAGGCCCCAAGTCAGGGTTAGCGGGTTACGACATCATCGCGCAGGCCCAGGCGGGGATCATGAGCTTTACCGGTGAGCCAGAGGGGGAGCCGGTTCGCTACCCCATCGCGATCGCGGATATGACCTGTGGACTCTATTCCGCAATAGGCATTCTTGCCGCCCTGCTAGCGCGGGAGAGAACGGGCAAGGGGCAAGCGATCGACATGGCGCTGCTGGATTCACAGATGACATTGCTCATCAATGCGGGCAGCAACTACCTGAATGCGGGCGAGGCCCCCGAGCGCTGGGGGAACGCACACCCCAGCATCGTGCCTTATCAAGTGTTCCGCGGCGGAGACGCCCGCCATTTTGTCGCAGGCGTGGGCACCGATGCGCTGTGGCAGCGATTTCTCCGTGTGATTGATGCGACGGATACCTTGGGGGCTGACCCGCGTTTTCGATCCAATGCCTTGCGCACGGAACATCGTCTGGCGCTTATTCCTGCTCTGTGCGACATCTTCGATAAGGCGCCCGCCAGCGAGTGGCTGCTCCGGCTGACTGCGGAGGATATACCCGCCTCTGCTATCCAGACCGTTGGAGAGGCGGTGAATGATCCGCAAGTGTTGGCGCGCGGACTAATCGTGGAGATCAAGCACCCGACTCTCGACGTCGTGCGGAGCATCGCCAATCCCGTTCGACTTTCTTCCACCCCGGTTTTGTACCGGCTCCCGCCGCCATTGCTGGGGGAACACACCCCGGAAATTCTTCAGAGTCTCGGCTACTCGAACGACCAGGTGGCCGCTGCCAGGCGTAAAGATGTGGTCTAAGTCGAGTAGCGAGTTCGGCATCTATGGCGCTAATACTTACCCACCAGGCATCACCATTTTCGCCTGCGCTATAGTTTTTCATTCGTCGAAAACACACCCTGGCGTGCTGCCGGGGCAGGAACTGAAAGGGAGTCATGAGCATAGAACTGGTTGACCGGGACGTTCTGCTGGTTGTCGACGTGCAAAATGATTTTTGCGATGGAGGAGCCCTTGCTGTACCAGGGGGCCAGGAAGTGGTGCCGGTGATCCATCGCATCGCCGGCGCTTTCCGCCATGTGATCTTGACCCAGGAGTGGCACCCACGCGACCACCACTCTTTTGCTTCGAATCATCCGGGACACGAGCCGTTTGAAATCATCGAGACGAGACACGGCAAGCAGGAGCTGTGGCCCGACCATTGCGTGCAAGGGAGCATCGGCGCTGCGTTCCATCCCCATCTGCTTTTGGACAACGTCGAGATGATTCTGCGCAAGGGCTTTCGCAGCGATGTCGACTCGTACTCCGCCTTTAACGAGAACGATCGCATTACGCGTACCGGCCTGACTGGTTATCTGCGCGAACGCGGACTGGGACGCATCTTCCTCGCCGGGCTGGCCTATGACTACTGCGTGCGTCACTCGGCTATCGACAGCATGCGGGCGGGGTTTGAGACGTATGTGGTAGAGGATGCCTGTAAGGCTATCGGCCTGGGCGATTCGATCGCCGCTACCGACGCCATCTTCGGTGAAGCCGGGGTGCATCGCATCACCAGCGCGATGCTGGGGCCGCGAGTGATACTGTCGGAAGGCGGAAAGAAGAAACTGCGGAACTCTTCACTGCGCTTCGGTCGAGATGACAAATTTGTTGTACCGAAATTGCCAATTATCCAGCTTATGCACGCCCGTCCGTGGCTCAACAAATTTGTCATCTCGACCGGAGTTGCCATGGGCCTTCGGCCCACCCAAGGAGATGAAAAACTCGGTCCAGCAACCACTCTCTATGGCACCGTCGCCCTTTCCCTTGTCATCCCGAGCGAAGCCGAGGGATCTGCAGTTCCGCGGACCTTTCGTGGAAATGTTTTTCGACAGAGCGCAGCGCAGTGGAGAGATCTGCGGTGCTCTTTAGCAAAGTTTCATCCATATGTGGGGCCAAGGCCTTACGAAACGCGGCCTGGCTGTAGCAGTCGGTTATAGTGGATTTCTTGAAGCCCTCCGTCATCATTCTTGCGTTCAACTCCGTCGATACCCTCGGGGCAACGCTGGCTCAGGCACAGGAAATTTCCGACGACCTCCATGTCGTAGACTCCTTCAGCACAGATGACACGGTGGCGCTTAGCCGGCAGTATGGCGCCCAGGTCGTACAGCATGCCTTCGAAAACTATGGTGCACAGAGGAACTGGGCCATCGATAACCTGGCCCCCCGTTACCCATGGCAACTGCATCTGGACGCGGACGAGCGCCTTACGCCGGAACTGATCGCTTCCATACAGTCCCTGCCGGAAGACACCGCGGAAACCGGTTTTTTAATCGCCAGGCTGGTGCAGTTTTTGGGCCGGAAGATGCGCCATGGTGGCATGTCGCCAACCTGGCACCTGAGGCTCTTCCGCAACGGCGCCGGACGCTGCGAGGAACGAAAGTACGACCAGCATTTCTACCTGTCTCACGGCTTAGCCGGCCAGCTCGAGGGCTACATGGTCGATGAGATCCGCATGTCGCTTTCGGAATGGACCGCCAGGCATAACCGATGGTCCGACGCCGAGGTGCTGGAACAAACCGCGGCGATGGATGCGGTTCGTATCCAGCCTCGCTTTTGGGGTAATCCACTGGAGCGCAAGCGCTTTCTTCGCGGCCTCTACAACAACGCACCGCTCTTCATTCGACCCTACGCTCTTTTTTTCTACCGCTACTTTCTTCGCCTGGGCTTTCTCGATGGCCGGGAAGGGTTCATCTTCTGGACCTTGCAGACATTCTGGTTCCGCTTCCTGATCGACGCCAAGCTTTTCGAGCAGCGTAAGAACAAAAGCGTTTAAAATGGAGAAACTATGCTTGAAGTTACAGTAATCATTGCTGGAGCTGTGATCGCGTTTATCGCGTTGCAGTTGTGGGCGAGTAGCGGTCGCCTCAAGAGCGACCACGAGAGCGAAACCTAGCGCCCATAGCCCTTCTCGTATCCGCGGACGTAGGCTTCGCGATAAATATTCTTGTACTCGTCCCGCCGGATCGGCGGATGACCGTACTCCGGAGCATGTTTGTAATTGCTATCGTGCGTGGGACGAAAGCTGTGGCCGGTCACCCGGTCATGGCTGCCGTCGTTGAAACCATCCTGGTAGCCCCAATGAGCGACATCAGGTGACTGGTACTGCTGTTGTTGGTAAGAAGAGCCGTAACCGGACCCATACTGAGCGGACGCCATGGCGGCGCTCCCGCCCAGCAGCAGAAACGCAAACGCCTTACACATATTCTTCTGGATGTGCATCCCGCACCCCCTGGTAGACAAAACGCGACTCCGCCTTTAAGGTTGCCAGCGTCTTTTCGATCAGTTTGGGGTTGGGGGCCTAAGAAACCACGGGAAGCTTGAATGGTGAATTCGGTTTTACCGGGTACGGAATCCAATCTAATTTCTCCGCCAAACTTGTCCACTACGATATGGCGGACAATGTCGAGGCCTAGACCGGTGCCCTGTCCGGTAGGTTTCGTAGTAAAGAAGGGCTCAAAAATCAGCTTCCTGTTCTCCTCTGGAATGCCAGGGCCGGCATCACCAATGGCAACGCACACGCTGTCACCATTCACCCAGGTCCGTACGGTCACAACGCCCTTTTGCGGAGATGCATCGATGGCGTTGTCAAGTAGATTGGTCCACACCTGGCTCAGGCCAACGCCACAGGTAGAGAGCGGTGGCAAACCAGGAGCAAAGAGCTTTTCGACAACCAACTCTTTTTGGCGAAACTTGTGGCCCAGGATGACCAGGGTGCTTTGAATGCTGTCGTGAACGTCGAGTTGATGCCGCTGTGGCTTGTCTTCGTATGCGTACTTCTTCACCGCTCCGACTAAGTCGGTGACCCGGGAAACGCTTTCTTCGATGGTGCCGACAAGTTGCACGCTGGAGATAAGGGCCGCCATCCAGTTCAGCGGATCGGACAAGGTGTTGCCGGGAAACTCGTGCTGCGCACACTCCAGCGTCTGCTCGTTAAAACCTATCCCGGCAAGGGTGGGCGCCAGCTTCCAGGCATTTTCTATACCGTGTTCTTCCAGCCAGGAGGCCAGTTCGTCTTCAGCGTCGGCCTGGTCGAGAGAGCTCATCGCACTTTGCTTGCGGGGTTGCAAGGCTTGCTCCTGCAGGAGGCGCAGGCACTCCGCCTGGCCTGCCGTCATGACGTCCTGACTGCAAAGCCGCAAGCTGATTTGTTGCATATTGCTTAGGTTTTCTCGCATCTGCGAAGCAGCCCGCCGCGCGGCAGCGCCAGGATTGTTCAATTCGTGCATCAGGCCGGCCGCCATGGTACCCAACGAAATCAGCTTTTCCCGATGCAGCTCCTGTGACTGGTACACCTGCAGCCTGCGAGCCATGTTTCCCAGAACGCCCATGCGCACGTGCGGGCAAGCAAACATGAGCTTCCAGAAAAGCTCTTCCCGCAGATAGACCACGGAGGCCGCCTTGAGAACAGTAACGACGATTTCCGAATCCTTGCCTGCCAGCAAGGGAACTTCACCGAAAGTCTCGCCGGCGACCGTGGGTGCCGAACAAGGTGAGTTCTCCGTCTTTTTGCCGCTTTTGCAGCCGCAGCTCGCCTTCGAGCAGGATCCAGAATCCCCGGCGGGCTTGATTGATATCGTAGAGATCGGCGCCAGCCTCGGCGTGGATGAGCTCCACAGAACCGAGGCATTGAAGGTCCTCTACAGCAACGCCGGAGAAGACCGGCACCTTTTGCAATTGAGCGGCAAGACTTGCCGCCTCGACCTGCTCCACTCTCGAACTTAGTTGAACATCAGTCATGGTTTTAGAACCGCGCCAGGTATTGATGGATAAATTGCACTGAAATCGACCCCTCACCTACCGCGGATGCCACCCGCTTGATAGAACCGTGTCGCACATCTCCGGCAACAAATATTCCCGGTACGCTGGTCTCCAGCAGATAGGGCTCTCTGTCCTGGTTCCAGCTCTTTACCAGCTTTCCGTCCACCTTCAAGTCAGGACCGGAGAGCAAAAAGCCGTTTGGGTCGCGCATGATGGTGTCCGGCAGCCAATCGGTATTAGGCGCCGCCCCAATGAAAATGAACAACCCACTTGCCGGCACGATCTCCTCACCTCCAGATCCATTACACAGTTTCAAGCAAGACAGGCGGGTCTCCCCTTGCGCTTCGACCACCTGGCATTGCGTCCTAACCTCTATATTCGATGTTCCGGCAATCTGATCGATTAAATATTTCGACATGCTGTTCTGCAGGGACTCGGCTCTGACCAGCATGGTTACCTTTTTGGCGTATTTGGAGAAGTACATGGCTGCCTGGCCGGCCGAGTTCGCCCCCCCGACGATGAAAACATTCTCATCTACGCAGGCCCTGGCTTCGGTCATTGCCGCCCCATAATAGACCCCTGCCCCGGTCAGCCGCTCCACGCCCGGTGTGTTCAAACGCCGGTAGTACACCCCGACGGCAATCAGGCAAGCGTGACAGGAAACCTCCCGCCCATCGGCCAATTGGACGATGTTGTAGTTGTTCTCGGTGCGGATCCCTGTCGCCTTTTGGGTCAGCATTTCCGCCCCAAATCGCGTGGCCTGGATTAGGGCACGCTCCGCCAACTGCTGGCCGCTCAATCCTTCTGGGAAAGCCAAGGTAATTTTCGATCCTGGAGCTTGAACCCGCCTGTCCTCCTGGTGCTTCATCCTCGATCACCAGCGTTCGTAGGCCTTCCGATGCGCCATAAACCGCCGCCGCCAGGCCGGCCAAGCCGGCGCCGATGATCACCAGGTCATAGAATTCCTTTTCCGCCTGGGTGCGTAAACCGATCTTGCCGGCGAGTTCCATTTGGCCCGGCTGCACCAGGTAGGAGCCATCCCCAAAAAGCACCACCGGCAGCTTGTGGTCATCTAACTTGAAACGGGTAAGCAGATCCACTCCCTCGGTGCTCTGCTCCGGGTCAAGCCAGACATAGGGAACCCGATTACGGGAAAGGAAGTCGCGCACCTGGTGGTCGCGCAGCGTGTAGCGGGGTCCCACCACGCGCAAGCCCTCAAAGGGGGCTTTGTACCCCTCCTTCCAGGTTTCCAGCAGGTCGTTCAGGACCGGATAGAGACGCTCCTCCGGTGGGTCCCAGGGTTTGGTCAGGTAGTAGTTGATCTTGGCCGTGTTGATGGCCTGGATGGCGGCTTCGGTATCGGCGTAAGCCGTCAGCAAGGCGCGCTTGGCATCCGGATAGAGTTCCATTGCCTTGCCCAGGAATTCGACTCCGGACATCCCGGGCATGCGCTGGTCGGAGACAAACAGGGCGACGACGTCACCCCGCTTCTTCAATTGATCACAAGTGTCGAGCGCAGCCTGACCCGACGCCGCGCGCTGGATGCGATAGTTCGCACCATATTGGCGACGCAGATCCTGGACCACCATCTCCAGGACACTCACATCGTCGTCTACCGCGAGGATAACTGGCTTGCCCATGCTTCTTTAGTGTATTGCCTGGGCGCCAGTTCGTCTCGGACGCACCACTTTCGCTACACCCAAATCCAGTGGCGACAGCAACTTGAGGGCGCGCCCCTGCCACTTTCGTGGGGTTTCATTTCCTGCCCAAGCCGCTAGGCTTGAGATCACCAGCACCTCATACGCTTCGCACGAAGTAGCGGAGAGAAACGTACCCGAGGTGACGCAAAACAGGACAGTTTAGAACGACTGACGGCCGGTGGTCGATAGCGAGATTATGTCGAGCCGGCAAAGATTGCGAATAAAGCGATACGAGGCACAAGGCAGCACGATGAATAAAATTATCCTGGCTGACAACCAAGCAATCTTTCGCGCCGGCATTGCAAAGGTCCTGGCGAGCGAAGAGGACTTCCGCGTAGCCGCCCAGTGTGCGGACCTCGAACGTCTCCTGCTCTCCGTCGATGCGTATCGCTCATCGATTGTTCTGTTTGCGTCGGCCTTACGGCCGGAGTATCAGGATTTGATGTCGCATGTGAAAGCGGCAGGAAGCCGTGCGGTGGTAATTGCGGAAAACGGGGAGCCGGCCCAGATTTTTACGGCTCACGACATCCGTGGCGTGGTGTACCGGAATACCACTGGCCAGGCGCTAGTGGAGTGCGTGCATCGAGTGATTAAGGGCTTCTCGTCCATTCAGCGTCCGGCCGAGGCGATCGGTTCGGAGGAAGAAGATTCCGTAGGCGCGCGGGTTCGCGACCGCCTTACACCGAAAGAGATGAAGATCGTCGCCCTGATCGTGCAAGGGTGCAAGAATAAAGAGATTGCCCTGCGGCTGGGCACCACCGAACAGGTCATCAAGAACTACCTGCGCAGTGTTTATGACAAGACAGGCGTTTCCGATCGCCTCGAGCTTGCACTCTTTACCATCCACCATCGGATTCTGGCCGCAGCCGCGGCCGAGGCGGGCAACTCAGTCCAGATGCGCACAGCCTAAAGCCGCTTGGGTTTCATCAAAATGCGGCGGTGGGCTGCTGTGTTACTGTTGCGATAGAACACCCTGGGGTGCTCCCGCGTCTGGCCCTGGCAAAAGGAAAATGCCGCAACAGTCGAACCTGTTTTCGTCCAGTCCTCCAAGCGGCTCGACCGTGCAAGATCGGGAAGCTGCGGCCCAGCGCCCGTCCCGCCTACCTCTGTGGCTTCGCCGCGTTGAGCTATACCTCTACGTCATCATCCGCATCTACATCGGCGTCATTGTGCTCGTGCTTCCCTGGTACGCACCACTATGGGCGGACAACCAGCTTCTGAACCACTTCCCGCGGCTGGCCACGTTTCTTATGTACGGAGCGGTCCGCGGGATGGTCTCCGGCCTCGGGCTTCTGAATCTGTGGATCGCAGTCGTCGAAGCGGTACACTTCCGCAGATCTCACTCTTGAAAGCATGATGCGTAAAACCGGTAAACCCCCCGATCTCCATCGTGCTCCTCTGTCGTACCAGAATCCTGCGTTCATCAATAGTCCCGACGGCAGGCTGGTGCGCATCATTTCGGAATATTCGGAGCCGCTGGCCCGCTTCCGCCGGGAACGGATTCAGGACACGATCGTGTTTTTTGGGTCGGCGCGGTTCCGGGAACACGACGACGCCAGCCGTGAACTCGAATTGCTGGATAAAACAGGATCCGCCAATCCGGCGCCAGAGGAAGAGCAACCGGCAACCCATGAGGAGATTGCCCAGGGAACAGCTACGTTGCTTCAACGGCGCCGCGCTGAGGCGGGCGTGGAGATGGCCCGCTATTACGAAGACGCCCGTGAACTTGCCTTCCTGGTGACGAAATGGTCCCAGACTCTGAAGGGGCGCCGGCACCGTTTCGTGGTGACCTCGGGAGGGGGCCCAGGCATCATGGAAGCGGCCAACCGGGGGGCCTACGAGGCCGGAGGCAAGTCGGTCGGTCTCAACATCCGGTTGCCCTTCGAACAGGCGCCTAACCCCTACATCACGCCTTCTCTGAACTTCGAGTTCCACTACTTTTTCATGCGCAAGTATTGGTTTGCGTACCTGGCCAAGGCGCTGGTTGTTT
This sequence comes from uncultured Acidobacteriaceae bacterium, assembly GCA_963750415.1. Classification (GTDB taxonomy): domain Bacteria; phylum Acidobacteriota; class Terriglobia; order Terriglobales; family Acidobacteriaceae; genus PALSA-350. Next base: position 1,545,413 of record CAVVQX010000005.1, on the reverse strand, counting down.
TCCCTGGCGGGTTCGGCACCCTCGACGAGATGTTCGAAGTGCTGACGCTGGTGCAGACGGAAAAGCTGGCCAAGAAAATTTGCATCGTGGTTTATGGTTCCGCGTACTGGAATAGCATCCTCAATCTTGATGTACTGGTCGACAAGGGGACAATTTCGCCCCAGGATCGCGCGCTTTTTCATATGGCGGATACACCCCAGGAGGCCTTTCTAATCCTGAAGAACGACCTGACCCACTATCACCTTGAACCGGAAGCCCGGCGACAGGCGCATCCGAACGTGGAAGAGGAACCCCTCCTCAATCCGGACATTTCCGGCACACGATAGGTACGAAAGGTCAGTTACTCCCTAGTCAGAAGCGTTATCCAAGCTGGTTCCAAGCGAATTTAGACATCAATTCGTGCGCCAGTAACTGTGCATTCACGACTTGCACTAGATACTGGGCACACAAGAGCGATCACACAGTGACTGTGTGGCAGCAAGGGCCCGGTGCGATTGCTCCATCAGGAGGAAGAGATGACAGGTTCCCGTATCTCGTATCTCTGGAACAATGAGCGCGCCGCCAAGGACTTCGCTTCCGGTGTCTCGCTGCACAGCCATACCAACCGGTCGAAAGAAACTCTCGACTTCATCGTAAAGCTGGCTCACGAATATCGCTGCTTCTCGGGAATCATGGCCCGGGAGGAGCAGCGCTGCCGCCGGAACCATCGCTTGCAGATCGACTACTCCGCGAGCTATTGGACGCCCCCGCTCACCCCCCGGCTGGCATTCGACCTGGAAAGCCGCCAGATCGCGGAGGCGCTGCAGGTGCAGCCCCTGGTCTCGATTACCGATCATGATGATATCCAGGCGCCCATGCTGCTGCGCACCGTAACCAGCGCCCGCCACATCCCGGTTTCCGTGGAATGGACAACGCCGTTCGGCAAGGATCAGGCCTTTCACCTTGGCATCCATAACCTGCCGAGCGCGTCGGGCGCGGAGTGGATGCGCCAGTTTGCATCGTTCACCGCCAATCCCAGTAATTCGCGCCTGACGGAGATGCTGTCTGCCCTGCACGACCTCCCCAACGTGCTCATCGTCTTCAATCACCCGCTCTGGGATCTGTACAAAATCGGCCAGGACGTGCACCAGCAGCGGGTGGAAGAGTTTCTTACCCAGAACAGCCGCATGATTCACGCGGTGGAGCTAAACGGACTGCGCAACTGGGAAGAGAACCGGCTGGTGAAACGACTCGCGGCGCGATGGAATAAGCTGCTGATTTCCGGCGGCGACCGGCACGGCCTGGAGCCCAATGCCAACGTTAACCTGACGCAGGCGACCAGCTTCAACGAGTTCGTGGATGAAATCCGGCGCGAGAATCGTAGTCATGTACTGTTCATGCCGCAATACGCGGAACCCTGGAAACATCGCATCATGAAATCCACGTTGGATGCCATTCGCGACTACCCCGATTTTCCCGAAGGATCGCGCCGATGGGATGAGCGCGTGTATCACCCGGACGGGAACGGGGTCGATCGTCCTCTCAGCCAGCTTTGGCCTAATGGCCAGGCGCCAGGCTATATGCGCATGATTATCCAGTTTGTGAGGATGCTGGGCAGCAACCCGGTCAGCAACAGTCTGCGCTTTGCGTGGAATGAATCGCACGAACTGCAATTCGCGCTGGGCGAGCAGGAAGCGTTCTAAGACGGTTTGACCCTTCTCGGTTCGCCCCAGCGCGGATACACTTTGCCTATGCGCTCGGCGACGCCCAGGGTGGCGTACTTCCCGGATACCTTTTACGAGATCAACGGGGTGGCCCACACCAGCCGGCACTTTGAAGCGTTTGCGCAACGAAGGGGCATCCCCTTTTTCTGTCTCCATCCGGCGAAAAAAGACAGCGCAATCCAGGAACAACAGCAGGGCGAGCTGACCACACTGGAAATTCCACGCGGCAGCATGATTTCGTTTCGCCTGGAAAAAGATCTCACCTTCGATGCCGCTTTCCTGCGCCACAAGAAATTCCTTGAAGAACGTTTGCGCGCGTTCCGTCCCGACATTGTCCACATTACCGGGCCCAGCGAGCCGGGCATTCTGGGTGCGTGGCTGGCGAAGAATCTCAAGGTTCCGCTGGTTGCCTCCTGGCATACCAATCTGCACGAATATGCTGCTCAGCGTTCGGGGTGGTTCCTGCGCATGCTGCCTTCGAGCCAACGGCCGGGGGCGGAACAGAAAATCGAAGACACTGCGCTGTTAGCATGTGCTCGCTTTTACCGGCTGGCGGAGGTTCTGTTCGCGCCCAATATCGATTTATGCCAGCTGCTGGAGAAGTTTACCGGCCGCCATTGCGCGCTGATGCCTCGCGGAGTGGATACCATCTCTTTCTCGCCGGAATATCGGGACCGCAGCGGGACCGACGCAGCCATTTGTGCTCGGGTTTTGTGGCCGGCTTTCCATTGAGAAGAATGTATTCCTGTTGGCGCGCATCCGGACCGAGCTGATCGAGCGTGGCCTCACGAATTTCCGGTTTCTCATCGTAGGCCACGGCAAAGAGGAAGGCTGGCTGCGGCAACACCTGCCGAATGCCGAGTTCACCGGCGTGCTTCGAGGCCAGGATCTCGCCCGCGCTTACGCGAATATGGATCTGTTTGTGTTTCCTTCGCACACGGATACATTCGGCAATGTCGTGCTGGAGGCTCTGGCTTCCGGCGTACCTGCGATCGTCACGCCCGATGGCGGCCCGCGCTACATTGTGAAGGATGGAGAGACTGGTTTTATTGCGACGGACGATGGTTTTTCGGATGCGATCGCGAGGATTATTCTCGACCCGGAGTTGCATGCGCGGATGGGCGTTGCGGCGCGACTGTATGCACTATCGGCCTCCTGGGATTCGGTTTTTGAGGGCGTCTACAGCACGTATGATGAGGTCCTCGCGAGCCACGGCCGGTAAATATGGCTTTGGATTTGTAGAATCGGGTGATAGAGCTTCGGTCGAAAAACATTTCCAGGAGAGGTCGTCAAAACAGAGATCTCTCCGCTCCGCTTCGCTTCGGTCGAGATGACAAAGGGGAGGGCGACGCCTCCAGGGGAGAGTGGTTGCTGGACAGAGGGCGTTTTTCATCACCTTTGGTGGGCCGCAGGCCCATGACCACTCCGGTCGAGATGACAGGTCAGTCGGAGGTAAGCTCCGATTTTCTCCTGGAAACGCAGCGGTTCGTCCTCAAACAAATTTGTCATCTCGACCGGAGCGCAGCGCAGTGGAGAGATCTGCGGTTTCCCTTCACTGCACCTGCCCGATATAGACGCCATAGGGCGGCAGCTTGATGGCTGCCAGCGATTGAGAATCCTCCATGCCGGGGCTCTGCAGTAGGGCCTTGAGCTGCGTGCCGGTCACTCCTTGCGGTGACAAATCGAACGCTGCGGTTTGCGGCTGCGCGGTGAAATTGCACGCGATCAGGACAACTTGCCCGCTGGGTGTTTTACGCAGCCAGGAGAGAACGTTGTTGTCGTTGACGTTCAGCATGGTTAAGGTGCCATCGTGCAATGCCGGATTTTCGCGGCGCAACTGTATCAGCTGCTGATACCAGCTATATAAGGAATCGTCCTCACGCGATTCGATGGCGACATTCACTGTCTTGTAGGACGAGGGCACCGGCAGCCAAGGCGTGGCCGACGCTGCGGTAAAGCCCGCGTTGGGCGACCCGTCCCACTGCATGGGAGTACGCTCACCATCGCGGCCCTTTTCCTTCGGCCAACCGATTTTGCCGATAGGGTCCTTTACGTCTTCCACGCGGGTCGGCGGCGTCGTCGTCATGCCCAACTCTTCGCCGTAGTACATCATGGCGGTGGCCCGGGTGCCGAGCAGCAGGGTGGCGATCACGCGGGCAATCTCCAGGTTGTGCTTTCCGTCGCCATAACGATTCCAACTGCGCACGTTGTCGTGATTGTCAAAGACAAAAAGCGGCTGGTCATCATCGATATCGTGCTCGGCCTGATCAATGCGGGTGCGGAAGAGGCCGGCATCCAGCTTGTTGAGGAAACCCACCTGCATGTCCATCGGTAGTTGCAGTTCGTCATGGTCCGCGCCGTACCACTTGCGCAGCTCCGCGATATCGGGAAGATACGTTTCGCCGATCAAAACACGGTTTCCGGGAAAACCGTTGGTTACCTTGCGCAGGTCCCGCATGACCTGGTGCACTTCCGGCAAATTGCTGGTTAGGGAGTCATCAAGATTCGGATCGCCATACGCATTCGTGCCGGGCAACACCTTCTCGTCGCGCAGTTGCTGGTCTTCAAACAATGTCGGCACGGCATCCAGACGAAAACCAGCCACTCCCTTGTTCAACCAGAAGCGAAAGGTTCCGAATACAGCACGTTCGACCGCGGGGTTTCTCCAATTAAGGTCGGGCTGCTCCGCGTAGAACTTGTGGTAGTACCACTGTGACGTTTTGGGATCAAACTTCCACGCCGAGTGGCCGAAGACCGACTGCCAATTATTGGGCGGCTCCCCGGGACCTTTGCCATCGCGCCATATATACCAGTCGCGCTTAGGATTGGTCCGGGAGCTCTCAGACTCGATGAACCAGGGATGCTTGTCGGAAGTATGGTTCATCACCATATCCATGATGATGCGTATATTCCGTTTTTTGGCCTCGGCCAACAACCGGTCGAAATCGGCCATCGTCCCGTACTGGGGATCGATCGCTTCATAGTTGGAAACGTCGTACCCGAAGTCGACCTGGGGCGAGGGATAGATGGGGGAAAGCCAGATAGCATCGACGCCAAGGCCCTTCAGGTAATCGAGGCGCTGGGTGATTCCGTTAAGGTCGCCGACACCGTCGCCGTTTGAGTCCTGGAAGCTGCGGGGATAGATTTCGTAAATCAGCGCATGCTTCCACCAGGGATCGCTTTTTACTGGTGCTTGTGCCGAGGCGACGGCGAGGCTCAGGAAGCAGCCCGGCTAAAGCCACCAAGCGTATTGCTGTTTTGCGCATAGGCAAATTTACGCCTCATTTCGTTTTCCGGCGACCAAAGTCTAACCCGAAGTGAGGGTCGGATCGAGTGCCGTCGATTTTGAAGGGGATCTCGGTGCCGGCGCCGTTCTTTTGAAACACGCGATCGAACGGCATGAGTAGCACGCCCTGCCAGCCCCCCACCATGCGCGACACAGTGGCCTGCATATCCGCAGTTCCGGCGAAGTTGAATTTAGCGCCGTCCAGGCTGTAGATGCCGGCGAGTTGAATGCTTGCCCCGGGAATGTCGTAGTGCAGATTCGATAGATTCAGGCCGGCATCCGCCAGGTTGAAATCACCCCTGCATCTGGGAACGCACTACCTCCATCTTCCCGTACCGCGCGTCTTGAGTGGCCAGTTCCACCTGGCCCTGGCTTCTGAGACTGAGCTCGTCGATGCGGTTTTGAATTTTTTCGCTGCTGAAGCGTCCATTGACGATGGCAAAGTTACCTTGCAACCGCAATCGGTGGGCAACGTCCTGAGGCCCCGGCGGGAGATCCAGCATGGTATGCAGCTTGGCCTTGCCCTCCATCACCGGCGGATCCGTGCGCACCGCCAGCCGCAGCAGATCTTCGATCCTGGCTTGATCGAGGGCTACATCGAGATAAACATGGCGCCCCGGTTCCCCCTGCACGCGCACCACATACCCTCGCGCGACCAGGAAGGAATGCAGAAACTGCGCCTTAACCGGCTGCAAGTAAGTGTCCCCATCGGTGCCATCTACAATCGCGTGGAATTCTGTATGCAACGGCACTTTGTGCCCGCTGATCTTCACCTGGAAGTCAGGCGTATCGGTCTCCCCATCCACCACAATCTTGTCCAGCGTGCCCTGATATCGCCCTTGCGAGGAAAGGATCCCACCTATGCCCTTTGATGGTGCCGAGATCGGCATCGCGAAAGGCGTAGGTACCGCCCACTGGGGTCGCGCCCAGATGGTCGGCATTCCAGGGGCCAAAATAGCCGCGGCTCTCGATCTGGCCCACTGGTTTGGGATTGGTCAGCACGGCGGTAAAGTCCATCGGCTTGCCGGCGCCAATCGAGCGTAGGGAAAGGCTCTGGATGACGAATCGTAGTGGAACCTTGCCCGGCTTGTCCGTACCCAGGATGAGCACGGTGTCGTTGCACTCCATCTCGTCGACAGAAATGCTTACCTTGGCGGGCCGACGATGATCGCTGTTCGACCCTGGCAGCTCTTTGCGTTGGCTCCTGGCCGGCAGATTGATGCGCAGCCCCTCGACCTCAACGTGACCGATGTGCATCGGGGAATGCAGAAGGCTGCCATAGCCGGTGCGGAAGGCGAAACTACGCACAGAAAACGTCGGCACGCTGGACTCGACGTTGTATGGGTAGATGGCCAGGTCTTTTCCTGAGACCTGGAACCCGCGCAGGAGGGAGACGTCAAACGCAGCCAACTCTACCCGGCTGTGGTATCGGGCGGAAAGACTTTGCAGCAATCGCGCCCTTAGGATTGGCTCGGCCCGGGAAAGAAGGATTTCGAAGATAGCAGCCGCCGCCAGAGCAATCACCAGGACGCTCATCCCCACCCAAAGCAGCGTCCTATTTCCTCGACCCGCCACGCCCTCGCCCTTCTGCTTCAACATTTTCACTTCTACTCTGCGCGTTGCCTCGAGGGTGTTTCTCCCAGGAAAAAAAACCGCGCCGGCATCGGTTGTTTGTCTATACCGGGTATGAAAATGCCGCTGCCCGATGCTACAACGACGCGTTCCGGCATGTAACATCGCACCGAGGAGGGAAGCTTGTGGTGACGATTCGGATTCTTGCCTTCTTGATGCTCCAGTTCGCGGGCCAGCAGATTTGGGCCCAGGCACTCCCCTCGCCTTCACTCACCATCGATGCCTACATTCACCAGGGATGGGACAGCCTCTCCCGTTCCATGTCCGAGTGCAAATCGCTGGTCGATCCCAAGGTCACTGCGACGCCGCTGCTTTATCTCCCTTTTGGCGCGCCCACCCCGCCGGAACTGTTGCGGTTGTCGGCTCAATGCAAAATCCAGATCGCCCACCTTCCTCATCGCATCCAGCACCTGGGAGATGTAAAGGAGTCGGAGATTCCACGGCCGGGGCTGCTCTACCTGCCCAACCGGTACGTGGTGCCTGGCGGCCGATTCAACGAGATGTTCGGCTGGGATAGCTACTTTATTATCTTAGGCCTGCTGCGCGACGGCCGGATAGATCTGGCTCGCGGCATGGTTGAGAACTTCTTCTACGAAATTGAGAATTATGGGGCGGTGCTTAACGCCAATCGCACCTACTTCCTCACCCGCTCCCAGCCGCCATTTTTAAGCGCAATGATTCGGGCCGTCTTCGAAGCGGCATGCGCCCGCGACCGGTCGGCGGCCAATCTTGCCCGGCAAAAGCAGTGGCTGGCCCGGGCTTATCCTTATGCGCGCCGCGATCACGATTTCTGGCTGAGTAGCATTCACCGCGCCGGGCAAACCGGGTTGGCGCGTTATTTCGATATAGGCGAAGGTCCGGTTCCGGATATTGCCGACCACAGCAGCTACTACATCGACGTAATCAACTGGCTGGTGGCTCATCCCGATGTCCACACCAACTACCTGATCGCTGCCCCGCAATCCCCCTCCCGGGCAGAGCAAGCCAAGCTTGCGAAAACCAGTTGCGATGCGACCCATTCCGTCGTTTGCAGCCTGGCATGGGCGCATGGCTTTCGGCTTAGTCGCGACTTCTATAAGGGTGACCGCTCTGTACGGGAATCTGGTTTCGATATTTCTTTCCGCTTTGGTCCCTTCAGCGGTTCCACCCACCATTACGCCGCTGTCGGCCTGAACAGCCTGCTCTACCACTACGAACAGGACCTGGCCGAATTTGCCGAAATGGTCGACCAGGGTGCAGACCGGACGCGTTGGATGCAAATGGCCGATGCTCGCCGCCAGGCGATCAACAAGTACCTGTGGAATCCCAGCAAAGGGATGTTTTTCGATTACGACTTCACCAGCGGGCAACAGTCCAGCTACGTTTACGCGACGACCTTCTATCCTCTTTGGGCAGGCCTGGCTACGGTGGAACAGGCAGCAGCAGTGGACAAAAATCTCGCCCTGCTTGACCGGCCCGGCGGCCTCGCCAGCAGCACCTACGTGAGCGGCTTGCAGTGGGATTTGCCCTTTGGCTGGGCCCCCCTCAACTGGTTGGCGGTTCACGGCTTGTGGACGAATGGGTACACCGACGATGCACGCCGGGTTGCCCAACAATTCACCCATACTGTCCGCGCCAGTTTTGAGAAGGAAGGGACCATCCATGAGAAGTACAACGTCGAAACCGGGTCGTCGAACGTGCAGCTGATCGCCGGCTATCAAAACGTCGTGGGTTTCGGCTGGACGAACGCGGTTTACGTGGAGATGGAGCACTTGCTGAAAATCACCTCGCCTGGAAAACAACGAAATGCCCATTAAGCACGTGCTGCCCCCGCCGGAACGCCGCGCCTTCGGACAATCGCGGCGCAAGCAGGTACGCCGCCAGGAGCAGAATCGATGGCGCTCTGAGGATCGGCAAACCGATCCCATTGACGCCCTGGCCGTCTCCGCCGTGGGCAGGGTGCCGGCCCTGTTGGCGATCAAGTGGCAGCGGATGGCGCTATCGCCTTTTGGTTTTTTCCGCGGTGCAGTTCCGATCATGGCCGCCGACCTGGCCGTGCTGCCGCATGCCGGTATCTTTACCCAGCTATGCGGAGACGCTCATGTTCGGAACCTGGGCGCATACGCCGCGCCCGATGGACGGCTGGTCTTCGACATCAATGATTTCGACGAAACGATCCGGGGACCCTTTGAGTGGGACGTGAAGCGTCTTGCCACCAGCATCATCCTGGCCGGCAGGGAATCGGGTAGCAAGGGTGCCGCCTGTGGCGCCGCGGCAGCCCTGTTTCTGAGGAGTTATCGCCGGTCCATCCACGCCTTTGCGCGCATGACGGTCATGGACGTGGCCCACTTTCAAGTACACCGCCTGCAACGCATTGCGCCGGTCTCGCAAGTTCTGCGCAAGGCCGAGCAAGCCACGCCACAGTACAATGCCGCACGGCTCCTGGAACAGCCAAAAACGCCCGGCAAGACAGCCCAGGGCACTCCCGCTCCGCACCGCGTCTTCGTGGAACACAAACCCTTGCAATATCGTCTTTCGCCTGCGAAAGCGGCGATGATTCTCGACTCACTGAGCATGTACCGCGAATCTCTGTTACCGGAGCGCCAGCACTTTTTTGATTTGTACCGTCCGCTGGATGTCGCCTTCCGGGTGGTAGGCACCGGCAGTGTCGGGCTGCGCGACTACATCGTCTACCTGGAGGGCAACGGCAGCGACGACCCTCTTTTTTTGCAGATCAAGGAAGAGCCGGGATCCGCGTATGCCCCATACCTGGGCGAGATGGGGGCACCGCAACACCAGGGGCACCGTGTGGTGCAGGGACAGCGAGCGATGCAATTTCTGTCAGACATGCTTTTGGGCTGGACCACGATTCACAATCGCCAATATCTGGTCCGGCAGTTGAATGACCATAAGGCGTCGATTGAAATGGAAGACCTGAAGGGCGAAGGGCTGATGCAATACGCTGAGATATGCGGGGAGCTGCTGGCGCGGGGCCACGCGCGGTCGGGCGATGCCATTGCGCTCGATGGGTACATTGGCACCTCGGACCGTTTTGTAGAAGCTGTCTCGTCCTTTGCGGTGGACTATGCTGACCAGACTGAGCTTGATTACAAGACATTTCTGCATTCGCGGTTCGCGCCGCCCACCGCACACAAGAAAACCGTGCCGGTGAAGGTCGCTCCCAGGCGGCGCACGCCCAAACAGAAGACCGTGGTCAAGGAAGCCGCGCCCAAGTCATAAGTTCTCGCCCCAACAACGAAGGACGGGTGCCCCACATCTCGCTTGTTTTTCGCGAGATGTGGGATACCACTGTTCTCAACCAGCCGCTTTCGGCTCCAGACAGGCAATGCCGGTAAGTATCTGTGGCATTCCACATCTCGCGAAAAACAAGCGAGATGTGGGGCACCCACGGTTCGTTGCTGGGATAGATTCCGAAATGCTCGGTTGGGGCACTTGCAATGCGACAATGAGAGCAGCGCCCTGGCGCTGCTTTTCTTATGCTCCAACTTTCTGCTGCCGGCAAACGGTTCGGCCCACGTGTCTTGTTCGAGAATGCCGACTGGCTCATTACGCCCAATGAGCGCACAGCCCTGGTGGGCGCCAACGGTACCGGGAAATCGACCCTGCTCAAAGTGCTCGCCGGGGCCGAATCCCTTGACTATGGCAGCCTGCAGCGCACCCGCGGCATGACCATCGGTTATTTGCCCCAGGAAGGGCTTGCCCTGTGCGGGCGGAGCGTTTTTGCCGAGTGCCTGTCGGTCTTTGCCGAGCTGCGCAGCATGGAGCAGGAATTGGAGACCCTTTCCACGCGATTAGCCGAGTTCGACCCGGCAACGCCCGAGTACGCGGCGGCGGCCGACCGTTTTTCTTTTCTCGACTCCCACTTTCGCGCCCACAACGGCTATGCGCTCGACGCGCAGGTGGGGACGGTCCTGGGCGGCCTGGGCTTCAGCAAGCATGACTGGTCCCGGCAGACCGAGGAGTTCTCCGGCGGGTGGCAGATGCGCATCGCCCTGGCCAAACTGCTGCTGCAAAAGCCCAGCCTGCTCCTGCTCGATGAGCCCACCAACCATCTTGACCTGGAAACCCGCAACTGGCTGGAAGGCTATCTCCGCAACTACCCCAACGGCTACATCCTGATCTCCCACGATCGCTACTTTCTCGATGTCACGGTGGAGAAGACCATCGAGATATGGAATAAGGCACTGCACTTTTACCACGGCAACTATGAGAAGTACCTCACGCAGAAAGAAGAGCGGCGAGCCCAGCTGGCCGCTGCCTACAAGAACCAGCGCGAGCATATAGAGCATCTTGAAGCCTTTATCAGCCGGTTCCGGTACCAGGCTACCAAGGCCAAACAGGTGCAGAGCCGCATCAAGGAGTTGGAGAAGATCGAGCGCATCGAGATTCCTGTTGAAGAGCAGGCGATCCACTTCAGTTTTCCGCAGCCTCAGCCTTCCGGCCGTACGGTGGTTGAAGTCTCAGACCTGGCCAAGAGCTATGGGCCGAAGCAGGTGCTCGAGGACGTCAGCTTTACCATCGACCGCGGCGACCGCATTGCCCTGGTGGGCGTGAACGGAGCGGGGAAATCAACCCTGGTCCGCATGCTGTCAGGCATGGAGCCGCCCTCAAGCGGCCATCTGCGCCTGGGTCACAATGTCACCGCCGAGTATTTCGCCCAGGACCAGTACAAGGTGCTCGACGGCAATGCACGCATGCTGGACGACATCAGCAACACCGCACCGCGAGTATCCACGACTGATTTGCGCAGTCTGCTGGGCTGCTTCCTCTTCTCCGGCGACGACGTCTTCAAACCGTTGGGTGTGCTTTCAGGAGGAGAGCGCAACCGCTATGCCCTGGCCCGCATTCTGGTGAGCCCGTCAAACTTTCTACTCCTGGACGAGCCTACGAATCACCTCGACCTCAGGGCCAAGGATGTTCTGCTCGAAGCCATAGCCCGCTTCAATGGAACCGTAGTCATGGTCTCGCATGATCGTTACTTTATCGATCGGCTCGCCACCCGTATTTTCGAAATCGAGGGCGGGCATGTGCACGTCTATCCCGGTAACTACGAGGACTACATGTATCGCAAGCAGGCGGCTGAGACGCAGGGAAACCGGTCGAACGGAGCGGCCGCAGTCCAGGAGCCGGAAAAGGCGTCTCCCGAGGTTGTAGCCGCTAAGGGGAGGCGCCTGAATCCCATCAAGCTGCGCCAAATGCAGGAACGCTGCAGCTTTGTGGAGCAAGAGATTCCACGACTGGAGACCTCCATTGCCGATGCGGAAGCGTCGCTGGGGGTGTATGAGAGCGCGGAGGAAACCCAGCGGCTGACTGAAATGCTCGAAAGCCTTCGCCAGCAGCATGCCTCGCTCAGCGCCGAATGGGAAGAGCTGATGTTGCAACTGGAGCAGCAGGCGTAACAAGCTGGTTCCTGCCGCGATGGAATTGGCAGGAATTCCCTGCCCCATGGATTAGAGTAAAAGCAGCGTCCAGCTCAACCATAGGCCCCTTGACTACCTCAACCCAGCGTAAAGGCATCGCTTCACGCTCCTCCGCATTTACTGTCAGCGCGGGCATTCTACTGAGCAAAATCATCGGGCTGCTGCGTGAACGTGTGTTTGCGCACTTCTTCGGCAACTCCTACGCGGCGGATGCGTTTCGCGGCGCCTTCCGCATTCCCAACTTCCTGCAAACGCTCTTCGGCGAGGGTGTTCTCTCCGCCTCATTTATCCCCGTATATGCTCGGCTGAGAGCCGAAGAGCGGCACGAAGAGGCTGCGCAACTGGCCGAAGCGATCTTTGCCATCCTTTTTCTGATCGCGTCGCTTCTGACCCTGGCTGGAGTCTTTGCTGCCCCCTGGCTCATCGACCTGATCGTCCCCGGCTTCCATGGTGAAACGCGGCTCCTCACCATCCGCTTGGTGCAGATCCTTTTCCCCGGAGCGGCATTGCTTGTCCTTTCGGCATGGTGCCTCGGCATCCTCAACAGTCACCGCAAGTTTTTCCTCTCTTATTCCGCACCCGTGATCTGGAATGTGGCCATCATCACAGCATTGCTATGGAAGGGTGGACATGTCGGAGAGTCCAGGCTGGCAGTCGTAATTTCCATTGCCTCCGTTATCGGGAGCGGCCTGCAATTTGCGGTGCAGCTGCCGACGGTGATGCGCTTCTTGCGTCCACTCCATCTACGGCTCACGCTGGGAACGGAGCAAGTGCAAACGGTAGTGCGGAACTTCTTCCCCGTGTTTACCAGCCGAGGCGTGGTGCAGATAAGCGCGTACATCGATTCGTTTCTGGCGAGCTTTTTGCCCACCTCGGCGGTGTCTGCCCTCGCCTACGCACAGACCCTGAATTCACTGCCCGTAAGTCTGTTCGGCATGGCAATATCGGCTGCTGAGTTGCCGGCCATGTCAAGTGCGTTGGGAACCCATGATGAGATCAGCCTGGTGCTACGCAAGCGGCTGGAGAATGGCCTCAAGAATATTTCTTTTTTTGTCGTCCCTTCGGCAGTGGCCTTTGTCGTTCTTGGCGACGTGGTCGTCGCCACCATATACCGGGGAGGACACTTTACCGGGCAGGATGTGACGTTCGTGTGGGGAGTTCTCGCGGGCTCGGGCGTGGGCCTTCTGGCGTCGACATCGGGTAGGCTCTACTCTTCCGCGTTCTATGCGCTGCGGGATACGCGTACGCCGTTGAACTTCGCGATCATTCGGGTGGTGTTGACCGTGGGGTTGGGCTATCTGTTCGCTTTGCCTCTTCCGCGGCTGCTGGGCATTAATCAACGTTGGGGGGTTGCCGGGCTTACGCTTTCTGCAGGACTGGCGGGGTGGGTGGAGTTTGCGTTGCTGCGTCGCGCGCTGCAGGCACGCATTGGAACGGTGGTCGCTTCGGTTTCCCGCGTCGCCCGGTTGTGGGTGGGCGCTCTGATCGCTTCTGCGTGTGCCTTCGGGGTCAAGCTGGTGCTGCCCTTCCACCGACCGGAGCTGGTTGGGTTGGTTGTGCTTTCGATCTTTGGGTTTGGATATCTCTGGCTGCACCAGGCTGCTTGGTGTCGCTGCCCCGGGTAGTCTGACTCGTTTGCTTGGCAGACGAGCTTAGCCCGGATCACCGGCCGTGCAGCAAAAGCCGGGTGCCCCATATCTCGCTCGTTTTTCGCGAGATATGGGATACCACCGCGCTTAACCGTAAGGCTTTGAAACAGCGATGAGTCCTTGAACTTGAATCTGTGGTCAGGACAAACCTCGCTAGCCAATGCCTAGTTTGTGCATGTAGTCGGCATCGATCTTCAGGCCTTCCATGGGCGGCACGTTATAACCTTCCTGCTCCACGAAGCAATGCTTCACCGCTCCGGACTTGGCAGCCTGCGCGAAGATCGGACGATAGTCGATCGTGCCCTGCCCTAACTCCACAATCGTGGGCACATTTTCGATCGATGAGTCGGGAGTGATCCCCTTGAAATCTTTTACGTGCAGCATGGTGATGCGGGTGGGATATTTTCGCAAATAGTCAACCGGATTCGCACCCCCGACCGTGACCCAGCCGCAATCCATCTCCATGGTGACGTGGGCCGGATCGGTCAGACGCAGCAACTCATCGTAAGGGACCACGCCATCCGTCTTATGAAACTCCATAGTGTGGTTGTGATAGCCGAATTTCAGACCGGCTGCGCTTATTTTTGTACCGATGGTGTTGAACTGCTCCGCATTCCATCGCCAGTCTTGCAGCGTGAAGGCAGAGGATCTTTCTTTCGGAGAAAGGCCTTTGACTCGCGCGGGATCTTTAAAACCGGGGAAGGAACAAATAATGTAACTGACACCCAACTCTTTGTTGAAGGCAACGACCTCATCGAGTTTCTGATGCAAATCGTCTGAGCTGTAATGCGCGCTGACCAGGTGCAGCCCGGCATCGCTCATGGCTTGCTTCACTTGGGCGGCACTGTGATTGTAGTAACCAGCCGATTCGACCTCGCGAAAGCCAATGGCACCAAGCTGTTTCAGCGTGCCGTCATAATCCTTAGGGAGAAGCTCTCGCACCGAGTACAACTGCAGACCTAACGGCACCTTCAACGTCTGTGCGGTCAACCTGCCATACGTTGAGCTGTAGATAAGAGCCGCTGAGCCGGCTTTGACGAAATCTCTCCGTGATTGCTTCAAAATGACACCCCTTTTTCCAGGTAAATCCAGAAGGAGAAGGTTAAGGGCCTCGGCTGGGATTTGCAACCTGGTCCGGCAGGCCGAAGGAGATGACGTTTGGTCCCATGGCGACCGCTACATATTGCTTGTTGTCGAACATATAGGTCATGGGCGAGGCATGCGGCGTCTCGTTGGTCTGGAAACTCCAGAGTGGTTTGCCGGTCTTCGCATCCGCGGCAGCGAAGGCTCCGTCGTCTGCGCCATAAAAGACCACACCCCCCGCAGTGCTGAGCACTCCGCCAAAGGTATCTCCGGGACCAGTCTGCGGAAGCTCCCACACCGGCTTGCCGGTCTGGATGTCGAATGCGCGCAGAACCCTTCTTCCCGGGTCGGCTGGATCGGGGCTGTTGGAGCCGCCCATGTATCCGTGGCCCAGTTGAAACGGCATGTCAGTGCGGGTGAAGATGCCGCACTTGTCATTGGTCTGCACGTAGTACAGCGAGGTCAGAGGATTCCAGGAGGCCGAATACCAGTTGGTCGCTCCATTCAGCCAGGGACACACCCTCGTGCCTTCATGCGTTGGCTCCTGTCCGGGTGCGACGATGGGCCGGCCTTCCGGGGTAAGGCCGGTTGCCCAGGTCAGCTTTCTCGTATATTGCCGGCCCAGCAAAAACTTGCCGTTGGTCCGGTCCAACACATAGAGAAACCCGTTGCGGTTTGCCTGCACCATCAACTTGCGTGGCTTCCCTTCCCACTCGGCATCGACCAGCGACGGGGGAGCCATGGCGTCATAGTCATGCACATCGTGCGGGGTGAACTGGAAATACCACTTCAGCTTGCCGGTTTTTGCGTCAAGAGCGACTACCGAATCGGTATAAAGATTGTCTCCCTTGCGATCGTCTCCGATGAGATCGTCGCCGGGGTTCCCGACTGGCCAGTAAACCGTGTCCAGATCCTTGTCGTAAGTCCCGGTCATCCAGGTGCCGCCGCCGGGATGATCAATCCCGCTTCCCTGCCAGCTTTCGGAGCCCGGCTCGCCGCGTTTAGGCACGGTCCAGAAGCGCCACAATTCTTTGCCCGAGGCCTGATCAAAGGCAGCCACGAAGCCACGCGCACCTTCGTCGCCGCCCGAGGTTCCAGAGATCACCATGCTCCCGACCACCAGGGGCGCACCGGTGGCGTTGTAGTTCTTGTGCCAGTCGGCCAACGGCGTCTCCCATGCGAGCGCACCGGTCATTCGGTTGAGCGCAATCAGATGCGCATTGTCCGTGACCATAAACACCTTGTCGCCGGCGACCGCAACACCGCGGTTGGCTCCGGAAACTGCATTTCCAACCAGACCCTGGGTGCGGGAGCGCTGATAGTGCCATATCTGCCGTCCACTGCCCGCATCGAGCGCGAAGCATTCATTCGCGTAGGTGACGTACATGACGCCCGCGGCAACAACGGGGGTCGCCTGCACTTCCCTGGTGCTGTTCAGGGTAAAGATCCACCTCGGCTGCAATCGTGAAACATTCGTGGTGGTGATCTGCGCCAGTTCACTGTAACGACTGCCGACCGTCTGCCCGTTGTAGCTCGGCCAGTCGGCCTGCGACGTGACCACCCGGTACTCGTCCGACTCCGTTTTGCGCAGAAGATATAGTTGATGGTCGTCGCCCAGCATCTGCATATCTTTTGCTGAGCGGTTCAAGGCTGTGCCTTGAAGCATTTTTCCGCCCTCGAGCATCACCGAGGCGTGCTCGGCGGCCATACCCCCAAAAGGCTTCAGGGTGCGCAGAAAGCTGATCAAGTTCGTACGATCCTTGTCGACAATATCGGGAAAGGGTGGCATGCCGGACGACGGAATGCCATTGTGCAGGAGCCTCACTAATTCGTCATCCGAACGCAGAGGCACCCGTTCCAAAATTGACGGCGCAAACTCACCACCACCCCCGTTGGTGCCGTGGCACGATGCACACCGGGAGGCGAAGATCTGCTGCCCAGCGGCCTGGGGTGAGCCCGGAGGCAAAGGGGGCAGAGGAGGCCCTTGCCCGTGAACGGCTGCTGCCGGCAAAAACTCCATTAGGCCGATCAACATGGCCGCTTTCCACACCCCAGGCAGACTCCGCATTCGATCCACTCCCCGTGATTCTCTAGAGTAATTTGTCTCGCACACCCACATGACAAATGTCAGCGATTCTTTTGACAAAAGACACTAGTGCGGGAGGTTCCGCCGCCGGATGATGTCTCAAGTAGGCACAGGGAGGGGTTATGGCCGCGAGCATCATGGTCGAGCCTTACAGCATCGCCACCAACGAAAGTTCTGCCGTCGCGTCGCTGCGCCGCGTTACCAAGAAATTCGGCCGGCAGACTGCGCTCGATTGTTTTTCGCTCGAGCTTCGCCCCGGAGAAGTGGTCGCTCTGCTAGGCCCGAATGGAGCCGGGAAAACCACCGCCGTACGCTTGCTGCTGGGATTGAGCCAGGCGACTTCGGGCGAGGTGGAGATCTTCGGCGGCAACCCGAGAGATCGGGCGAGCCGCTTGCGCCTGGGCGCCATGCTGCAGGTAGGGCGCATGCCGGAGACCCTGCGGGTGCGCGAGCATCTGCAACTCTTCCGCAGTTATTACCCGCAGCCGCGTCCTCTTGATGAGTTGCTGGCGGTGGCCGGTCTGGAGGGTCTGGAAGAGAGATTGTTTGGCACGCTCTCTGGCGGGCAAAAACAGCGCATGCTCTTTGCCCTCGCCCTGTGCGGCAATCCCGATCTCATCTGTCTCGATGAACCCACACTCGGCATGGATGTGGAGGCGCGCCGGGCGATGTGGGAACAGGTGCGCACGCTGGCGGCCAAAGGAAAGACCATTCTGCTGACCACCCATTACCTGGAAGAAGCAGATGCCTTGGCCAGCAGAATTGTCGTGATTCAAAACGGCAAGGTGATTGCCGAAGGGACACCGCAGGAACTCAAGACCGCGGATGGTTCGCGGGCTATCCGGTGCACCACCTCACTCCTGCCGTCGTTGGTTTCCGCCATACCGGGGGTTACGAGCGTGGAGCAGGATGGCGATACGATGCTGGTGCGAACGCGCACCCCTGAGGCCGTTCTGCGCACCATGCTGGCGCAGGACGTAGCACTGAGCGCGCTGGAAGTGCGAGCCGCAGCTCTCGAAGACGCCTTTCTTGCGCTGACAAACCAGACTTCCACAGAGAACTGAATAGGAGGCACCATGGCTACTGCAATCGCCCTGAATCAGACGCAGCCGTCGCTGCCGCGAATCTACTTCAGCGAAGCGCGCTTTGAGTTGCTTAAGCTCTCGCGTAATCGCAGTTATCTTTTCTCCATGATCGGCTTTCCGGTCGTGTTCTACCTCTTATTCGGGGTCACCAATAAGGATTCTGTCTTTCACGGCCATACCATTGCCCGTTACCTTCTGGCCGGGTATTCCTGCTTTGGTGCCATGGGTTCTTCCCTGTTCGGCATCGGCGCCGGGCTGGCATTCGAGCACGGCCACGGATGGCTGGAGATGAAGCGCGCCAGCCCCATGCCGGCAGCTGCCTACCTGCTGGCGAAACTATGCGTCGCCATCATCTTCGCGGTTGGCATTACGATTCTGCTGATGACGCTGGGGACCGCCATGGCCGGCGTCCACATCACATTCGTCGAAGGGCTGCGGCTGCTGTCGGTGATTGCCGCCGGTGTCTTGCCCTTTGCCAGCCTGGGATTGGTGATTGGTCTGCTGATGCCATCAAACGCGGCACCGGGAGTTATCAACCTGGTCTATCTGCCACTATCGTTTTGCGGCGGTTTGTGGATGCCGATCGAGACGTTGCCGCATTGGTTGCAGGTAACAGCGCATGGTTTGCCCTCGTTCTGGTTTTCCCGTCTTGCGTTGCGAACTTTAGGCTACAGCGACAGTTCGGCTGTCTTGGCTTGGGCGGTGCTGGCGATCTATACGGTACTATTTTTGCTAGCCGCTGCGTTTATCTTCCGCAGGCAGGAGGCACAGGCCTGAGTATGACGCCACAATCGCATCAGCATTGGAGTTTTGGCGAGTGGCTGCGCGATTGGGTCCGCAGAGATTGCCGGGAGGGGTGGCGAGACGCATCCAACGATCCTCCCCTACGCGGCTGGCGGCGTTGGCTTGACTATGATCACACCATTTGGTTGATCTTTTTAGGGTTCTGGGTTCTCCAACCCTACCTAGACCACCAGCCTCTCCGTTATTGGCTTTTGTTGTTCCTTGCACTCGCTCTCTTCCTTTGCTTTTATCTGCTGGCACATTTTGGGGCGCCCAGAACTCGCCCGTTCTGGGTGGCCGCCATGTTTGCTCTGGCCCTGGTCTACGTGCCAATCAACCAGAGCGCCTGGGGCATCTACATCTACATAGCTGCTTCGCTCCCGGAGATTTCTGAGTCAACCAACACGGTGATCAGCCTTCTGGTGTTGCTGTGCGGAGCGCTTGTCGCGCAAAGCTGGTTCTTCCATCTCTCTGCCTGGACCTGGAGCATGGGCATCGCCTTCACACTGCTGTTCGGCATGAACCGGCTCAGAATGGAACAGAAACATCGCGCCGACGCCAAGCTGCGTATGGCTCACGAGGAGATCGAGCAACTGGCCAAGACCGCCGAACGGGAGCGTATTGCGCGAGATATGCACGACATCCTTGGTCACTCTCTGTCGTTGATTGTGCTTAAAAGCGAGTTGGCGGGGCGCTTGCTCTCCAGCCAACCTGCGCGGGCTGCCCTCGAAATCGCAGAGATCGAGACCGCCGCAAGGCACGCTCTGGCTGAAGTGCGCAAGACAATTACCGGCTACCGTTCCGAAGGATTTGCCTCCGAGCTAATCCGTGCAGCCCAGATATTGGAGACAGCGGGTGTGCGACTAAACAAGCCGGCGAAGGCGCCCTACCTCACACCGCGGCACGAGGCCACACTTTCGCTGGTGCTGCGCGAAGCGGTCACCAATATCGTGCGCCATGCGGGCGCCAGAGAGTGTTCGATTGAAGTCTCCACGGCACAAGACCGCACCCAACTGGTGATCGCCGATGACGGCCGAGGTGACATTCGTCAGGAAGGCAATGGATTACGCGGTATGCGTGAGCGGGTGCAGGAACTGGGCGGCAGTCTATCGTTGGAATCGAGTCGCGGCACCCGGCTGCAAATTGAACTACCCCAATCGGTCGAGAACAACGGGGTTCCCTTAGAGGTTTTGAAGCCGTGAGCAAACAGATTCGCGTCGTTCTCGCCGAAGACCAGGCGATGGTGCTGGGCGCGCTCGCCGCTTTGCTGGAGATCGAAAAAGACATTGCCGTGGTGGCAAGAGCGGGCAATGGGCGAGAGGCCATCACGCTGGTGGCGCAGCACGGACCCGATGTCCTGGTGACCGATATTGAGATGCCGGAGATGAGTGGGCTGACGCTGGCGGCGGAAGTGCATACCCGGTATCCGCGCGTGCACATCGTGATTCTCACTACCTTCGCCCGTGCCGGCTATTTGCGCCGCGCGATGGATGCGGGCGCTCAGGGCTATATGCTGAAGGACCGCCCCGCGGCGGAGCTGGCGGATTGCGTGCGCCGCGTAAATCGCGGGCTGCGGGTGGTCGACCCAGAGCTTGCGGCGGAGGCGTGGACGCAGGAGCCTGACCCGTTGAGCGAACGGGAACGCCAGATTCTATGGCGGGCTGGCGAGGGAAAGTCAGGCGCCGAGATTGCAGTGGACCTTCATTTGTCAGAGGGCACGGTGCGTAATTATTTATCCGAGGCGATAAATAAACTCGGCGCCGCGAATCGAATTGAGGCTGCTCGGCTGGCTCGCAGTAAAGGGTGGTTGTAGACCTGGAAAGAAACTGCAGATCCCTCGGCTTCGCTACGAAGTAGTCACTAATCTCAATCGGAAGTTCCAACTGTCAGCAGACGACGGGTGCCCCATATCTCGCTCGTTTTTCGCGAGATATGGGATACCACAGCGCTAAACCCGCCAGCTTTCGAGAGCAAATAGGCATTCACGGTAAGGGTTCGTGGTATCCCACATCTCGCGAAAAACGAGCGAGATGTGGGGCACCCGTCGATCATTGGTCAGGACAGACCTCAGAACAATACAGTAGCAGTTAGTGTCTCATGACACTTGTCATCTGCTTTCTGTGACAACCCACACTGTTTCCTTATTACAGCAACTGCGATTCTCAGCTTGTAAGTCGAGGCTGAGTTATGAATCTATGGGCTTGCATATTTCTTTGTATAGCGCTGAGCACAGGCGGAAAATTGCTCGCGCAAACTTGCACAGTTAGCGGCACGGTGCTCGACCCGACCGGGGCTGCCATCGTTGGCGCAGACGTCCAATTGCAGGCGGCTGCAACAGAACACACCTCAACCAATCAACACGGTTCTTTCTCATTCCCTTGCGCTGGTAACGTACCTTACCGTGTGACCGTCCGCGCCGAAGGCTTTGCCGAAAGTCAGTCGAACGGCAAGGGTCCTGCAAACATCACGGTTCATCTGCGCATCGCTGATGTTCACACCAATATTGAGGTCGGAGAAAACAGCGGGGTCTCGGTAGATGCCGATCACGGCGCCGGTACACACACCCTGACCGCAGAGGACCTGAAAGGCATGGCCGATGATCCGGATGACTTCAAACGCCAGCTACAAGTGTTGGCCGCCAGCAGTGGCGGTGCTCCGGGCCAGGCGATCATTACCGTCGATGGATTTCAAAACAGCAGCACCCTGCCGCCCAAATCGTCGATCGCATCCATCCGCGTAAACCCTGACATGTTTTCGGCGGAATACGACCGCCCCCCCTACCAGGGAGGCCGAGTCGAGATCTTCACCAAGCCGGGCCGGGACTCACTGCACGGAGCGCTCTTTTTCACCGACAGCGACTCTTCGCTCAACGCGACTGACCCATTCGCATTAAGTGCAACCCCGGCGGGCAAGCGGCGTTATGGGTTTGAATTTGGCGGTCCTGTTCGCAAGCAGAAGAGCGATTTCTTTCTCGCCCTCGAGCGGCGCGACATTCACGAATTCAACGTTGTCAACGCCGTCGTACTCAATGATCAGAACGAGGAGACCCCACTGAGCGAGAACGTCTCGGCGCCGCAGCGGCTATGGATCGGCAGCGTGCGCACCGACTGGCAGTTGAGCCCTAAAAATATGCTGGCCGCCACCTATTCCGCCAACGTCAACGACTCCGACAACGTCGGCAGTGGGGGCCTTGTTCTGCCCGAGGCAGGCTACAACAGCACGACCAGCGAGCAGAACCTGCGGCTGACCGATATCTTCACTCTCAGCCCGTCACTCCTCCACGAAACGCACATTGGCTTTACCTGGAAAAACACCACCGATGTACCACTCTCGAGCGACCCCAGCATGCAGGTCGCAGGCGCTTTTACCGGGGGAGGCGCGACGGCCGGCCATCTGCAAAATCGCGAGCGTGATCTTGAAGTCGATGACGACGTGTTGTGGACCCATCACAAGCACTCGCTGAAGATCGGAGTTTCTTCCCTCGGCATTCTGGTCCACGACTACGATCCAGATACCTTCAATGGAGCCTTCGTCTTCGGCGGCGGACTCGCTCCGGCTCTCAACAACAGCGGGCAACAGACCGCGATCTCTGCACTGGAACAATACCGGCGAACTCTGCTCACGCTGCCCGGGGGAGTTCCGACCAGCTACAACATCACCCAGGGTGAGCCCCTGGTGCCATTCGCGCAGTGGCGGGTGGCGTTATATGCACAGGATCAATGGAGCCTCAAGCCAAATCTATCGCTGGCGCTGGGCTTACGCTATGCCCTGCAAACCTCGCCCACCAGCTTTGGAAACCTGGTACCGAGGATCGGCATAGCCTGGTCTCCCGACCGTAAACAGCGATGGGTCGTCCATGTACGCGGCGGACTATTTTCGAGCCCGGTCATGCCGGATGTAACTACCGAAGCCTATCGTTTAAACGGTGTGCGTCAGACACAAACACTTCTGTACTCGCCGTCATTCACCGAACCACTCATACCCACGCCTTCCACCATCGCCGTCGCGACGACTCGTCAATTCGCTGCGAACCTGGGGCAGACCTGGTCTTTCCAGTCTCAGCTTGGCGTAGAGCACGACTTGCCTCAACACTGGCATGCTCAAGCAAATCTTTTCGACGCCCAGGCCTGGAGCACGCTCCGTTCCCGCAACATCAACGCGCCCCTGGTCACTGACAGCACGACAAACCCCTTGCTCGCTCCCCGGCCGTTCATCCCGGGCAAGAATATTTTCCAGTTTGAACAATCCGGCCACCTTCATGGCCAGGTGGTCTTCCTGGGCGTGGACCAGCATAGCTACAAGCGATTCGGCATCTTTCTCGGTTACTTATACTTCAACCTGAAGACGGACGCCGACTCGGCCACGCTGTTTCCGCAATCCAGTTATTCCGATCGCGGGGAAACAGCTCGCGCCTCCTGGGAATCAACTCACCGGCTGTTCGCCATCGGGCAGCTAAGCCTTCCCCAAAAGCTTTCGCTCACCAGCCAGTTCGATGCTTCTTCGGGAGACCCCTATAACGTCGTCACCGGGATGGATAACAATGGCGACGGAGTCTTTAACGACCGGCCCTCACTCACCGCACAGCAGGGCACGGGCACTTACCAAACACCCTTCGGGCTCCTCAACACCACCGGCCTCAATGGATCGCTGGATCGAAACGCAGGAACCATGCCCGCGCTCATTCACCTCGATACCAACCTGAGCCGGACATTCGAGCTTCATTCCCACTCGCTCGCTGCTGACCGGCACCAGAGCATCACGCTGAATGCCCGGTCCGCCAACCTTCTCAACCACACCAATGTGACTACCGTGGGCAGCGTGGTCGGTTCACCTGCATTCACGCAGCCGCTTGCCGCGGAAGCTGCTCGGCGCGTGGAGTTTGGTATCCGCTACACCTTCTAACCCGGAATTTAAGGAGACGCCATGTCCAGAGCTGTGACCGCTTTTCTTCTTCTTTGCACCGCAGTGTCGATGTTCGCGCAGAGCGCAGAGTCTCTGCTTCCAGCCCCGATCGCGCCCGAACAGATTGTCTACCGCCATTGGCCGGAGCAATTCGTTCAGTGGATTGGCCCGGAGCTGCCGTATACGATGATTGAACTTTATGTCGACCCGGGCAGCGGGACGACACCAATGTATGACGCGGTACTCACGGAGCGCGCGACGGGCAAGCGGGTACATTACGCGAACCAACAGCAAATGGTGGACATCGATAAGCGATCGGGCGCGGAAGCGTATCTGACGACGATGCAGCTCGATCGTCCGGAAAACGCGGGAAAGGGCGCTACCTACTTGCTGCGTTTCGTCGATCATGCGGGCGAGCCTGTGTCGTGGCAGTGGATCCAGGGTTCTGACATCAGTGAGCGCGGCGGAGGAAGCTCGCCTGCCGGGGTTGAGCCCCCGGTGCTGATGTACCGCGAGCGCTCAGCGGTCGCCGGTGAAGGCTCGGCAATCAAAATCGGGGACAAAGTCAGCGTTGCCGACGTTTGGACGGAGATCAGCCAGCCGCCATACTTCGTCGCTTATCACGGCGCGATGTCAGAGAACGTCGATATCGCCGTCTTCGCCGGGGCCGGGCAACAATGGACGACTACCAGTGCGCCAACAGCCCTGACCGTCGGTGCTGAATGGAAGCTGAAAGCGCAGGATGGCCTCGGGTGCACCTTGCACGTACAGGCACTCGCCGGCGACCACGCGACTATACTCGAGAGCGACGACCATCTTCCTGGCAGAACAGTCACGATCGAGGCCGTCTGGAACCCACCGGCTTGGTCCATCGAGAAGTTGCACTACGCTGGCGTAGGGGAAACCGCCAACCAGGGATTGACGATCTCGTTTGCTCCTGGTGCGAATGCCACCGGAGCACCGTCGAAGTTCGAAGTGATAGCGGGGAAAAAGACGCGCCTTGCCAGCGGCACCGTGCATGGAGACCAGGCGCAACCACGCGTGGGCTGGGAGTTTAAGGATCCCCAATGGCTGCGAGGCAAGACTGCATGGGTAAACAGCGCGGTGGTGAACCAAAAGCCGGCCGCTCCGGAAACAGCTTCCAGGTAACGTCTGATGAGCCTTTAGTGTGTGCGTGAGAACTCCATTTCCCCGGGGAGGTCTGAATGGCTCTGTACGAAGGGCACGGCTTGAGAGGCTGCGGAAAAACTCATGCTTTGTATCAGGGCACGACTTTAGTCGTGCCGTAAGTGATTGAAAATACGCTGGGCTTTAGCCCCTGAGGTACGGCTTTCCTACCCAACGGCGAGTTTTTCCGCAGCCTCTTAAGCCGTGCCCTTCGTGCGCAGATCACCCGGCTTGAATTCGAATGTGTGACAGCTCTGAAACTCAGCAGTCCCTGCGGGACTGAGTTCGGAAACGAAGTTCTAACGCGGCACCTTCAGGATTGAGTGGGCGAGTCACTTAAGTATTGCCGTAGTTCGTGCGGGTTGTAGCAGTGAGAGAAGGCCGTATCGCGCGAGATGCGGCCCGCTGCAACCAGCTCGGCCAGGGATTGCTCCATGGTCATCATGCCCTCCGTACGCCCGGTAGAAATGTGGGAGCGGATCTGATGATCCTGGGCAGTCCGGATCAGATTGCGGATGGCGCTGGTGGCCATCAGGATTTCGACGGCTGGATAGCGGTTCATGGTATCCGCAGCGGGCACGAGTTGCTGGGTGACTATGGCCAGCAGAGCCAGGGATAGTTGTTGCCGAATCTGAGACTGATGCCCTGCGGGAAAGATATCCAGGATGCGTGAAATGGTCTGGGAAGTATCGTTGGTGTGGATTGAAGACAACACCAGGTGGCCGGTCTCGGCTGCCGTGAGCGCTGCAGACATGGTTTCGCTGTCACGCATTTCTCCCACTAGGATTACGTCGGGATCCTGACGCAACACTGCGCGTACTGCTTGCGCGAACGAAGGCGTGTCATGGCCGACTTCGATCTGCTCCACAATGGAGCTGCGATTTGCATGCTGATATTCGACCGGGTCCTCGATGGTGATGATGTGATCGCGGCGGCGGGCGTTGATCAGGTCAAGCAAAGCGGCGAGGGTCGACGTCTTGCCACACCCAGTGGGGCCGGTAAGCAGCACGAGCCCCTGTCGCCGTTCGGTCAATTGGGAGAGCGCCGCGGGTAAATGCAGCGACTCGAGCGACGGAATCTGCGCGGGCAGCAAACGAATGCTGGCCGCCAGAGTACCCCGCTGGTGGTGGAAGTTGGCCCGGAACCGGCCGATCGGACCGCGATCGAAACAAAAGTCCAGCGACTTGTTTGCCTCTAATTCCTCTGACTGACGCGTCGTCAATATCGGCAGCAACAAGCCGCGAAGATCTTCAGGCGACAGCGGTTTGCCCGCAGCAGCCGTCAGGGAACCTTTGACACGTAATGCGATGGCCGACCCGGCCACCAAAATAACATCGGAAGCGCCGCGTTGGACGGCAACAGCAAGCAATCGATCGATCGAGGTAGCCTCACCGGTTCTGGTTGCAGTGGTCGAACGGTTTAGCTCGTCAACCAGCCGTGACAGCTCGCTTCCGTAGGCAGCCATAGTATCCTCATCCGCGCAGAAAAATTGACTTGGTTACGACGCAAAGCTAGGATAGCGGAGTTTCCCCCAGAACATCTTTCCCGGGCTATCCATTTGACCTGCTATCCCTGTGTTTGGGGTCCGGCCTGCGTAGAGCAATGACAGAAAGATTCCCATGAATGCCTCGCTCATGCACCTTCTCTACGGGCTCCTTCTGTTGGTTGCCGGGCTGGGCTGTGGGCTGGTCAACACCCTTGCCTCTTCCGGGTCTGCGATCTCGTTACCCGTGCTGCTCATGTTCGGGCTGTCTCCCCTGGATGCGAACGCGACCAACCGATTAACGGTGCTGTTCGGTTCGCTGATGGCGTTGCGCACGTTTCAGGCCAAGAAAGCCGTGGAATGGCGGGCCGGTCTGAAGATGGCAATCCCTGCCACATTGGGCAGCGTTGGCGGCGTGCTTGCTGCGGAGAGGATTCCTGGGCGCAGTATGGCCCTGGTAATCACCATGGCCGTCATGGCAGCTTTTCTCCTGCTGGTTACCAGGATGAAAAAGGTACTGGAGCACCCGAAGCCAGGTGCTGCCGGCATCACCACAGCGGGCATGGTCACCTTGGTAGTCGTTGGTTTCTGGCTCGGCTTTATTGTCCTCGACGGCGCCACTTATCTACTGCTGGTACTCATCCTGATGTTCCACTACGATCTGGTACGCGCAAATGCGCTGAAAATGCTGCTCGCCGTCCCCACCACTCTGGTGCCGATCCTGATGTTCGCCGGCCACGGCAGTATCCGCTGGCCAGAAGGATTGATAATGTCGGCGGGCAGTGTTGCCGGCGGATACATCGGAGCCCGGCTCACCATGCATGAGCGGGCGAAGTACTGGATATTCCGCATCCTGGTGGTGGTGCTGGTGTTGGAGATTGTCCACCTCAGCATCCAATACGCTGCCCCCTACTTTCCGCATTTATTTTCGTATCATTTTTGACGCGACTCGGCTTCCGCCAGCCATCCTCGACGCAACGTATCCGGGGGGACGCTCGAAAGATATGGCTTGATGTCGAGGATGGGCGTTCCATCAAGCATGTCAACACCGCGAACATGCAGTAGCCCGTTCTCACGACGAAGCAAAGCAACAACCGTGAGACCAATTGGATTGGGACGGCGAGGCGAGCGAGTGGCGAACACTCCATGCGGTCGATCATCGAACGGTGGTCGGCCAATCAACTCAAAATCTCTGGAGCGGTCGAACTCCCAAATAACGAACAGATGCGAGAAGCCCTCAATGTCGGTGAGCCCAACCTCGAATTCCGGCAGCACCCTGAGCACACCGTCTGCTTCGTGTTTCGCGTGCAGACCCTTCGGAATCTCCTTTGTATCGTTATACGGACTACTTACAAATCCGATCGGACGGGAAACAAACATATCAGCCCGCGCCTCCCTTTCCTCATCATAGCTGCGAGTAGAAGGTGCGAGGACGGTCTTACGGTCTCGAAATTTGTGAGATTCTCAAACGATGGGAAGATCGATGACTGCGGAGCTGTCTCGCCGCACATTGTTAAGAGCCATCGCGGCAACCTTATGCTTTTCTGAGCACCCCGGATTCGCAATGAGAGATGCACCACATCGCCACTTGACTGTTCTGGATGCGCCTTCCAACCTGGGACTCAAGCCGCCTTCACCAGGAACAGAGCCCGGGGTGAAGAATATGCCTGCCGCGCTCCGGGCGCATGGCATCGTTCAACGATTGCGGGCCGAAGATGCCGGCGCCGTTGTTCCGCCGGTCTATGCCGGCGACCTCGATCCTGCCCTCAAGGTGAGGAATGCCAGGGAAATTCGCGGCTACAGTCTTCTGCTTGCGCACCGGATTGGGGAACTCCTCGGCCAGGATAAATTTCCACTGGTCCTGGGAGGAGATTGCAGCATTCTTTTGGGAAGCGCATTGGCTCTTCGTAAAAGAGGAAGGTACGGGTTGCTCTTTGTTGACGGCCATGCGGATTTGTTAACTCCAGCCAACTCCCAATCCGGGGGCGCCGCTGGAATGGATCTGGCTCTGGCCACGGGAGCCGGTCCAGACTTGCTAACCGACATCGAGGGCAGAAGGCCCTATTTTCGAGCGGAGGACACGATTGTGTTTGGTTATCGCTTGCCTGCGCCCGACGACAAATCGTCAAGATCTCCGAAGCCGCCGATGGGCTCTTTCCCACTGTCATTGATCGAACAGCAGGGGGGTGCATCCTCTGCTCGGATGGCGGTCGCACATCTCGAATCTGCACCGACCAAGGGATTCTGGGTTCATGTGGACATGGATGTTCTTACTCCGGAATGGATGCCCGCAGTGGACTCGCCGGACCCTGGCGGGATGACGCCGCACGAGTTATCGGCCCTGCTGAAGGCTGCGGTGAAATCAAAACACTGCATTGGCATGGAAATCACCATCTATGACCCCACCCTCGATCCGGGAGGAGGGGGCGCCGGTCTCATCACCAATATGATGGTGGAGCTTTTCTCACCAGAGCGGGGTAACTATGAAGATCGCTAGCTGGAATGTTAATTCGATTCGCGCGCGGATTGATCACGTCTCGGCGTGGCTCACGCTTCAGCAGCCGGATGTGCTCCTGTTGCAGGAACTGAAGGCGCCAGAGTTTCCTGCCCTGGTATTCAATGCGCTGGGCTATGAAAGCGTGGCTGTGACCCAGAAGGCCTATAACGGGGTGGCAGTTTTATCGCGCTATCCAATGGAGACCATCGACACGACGCTTGCCGGTGATGAGGCGGATAGCCATGCGCGTTATCTCGAGATGACGATCCAGGGCATTCGCGTGGTCAATATCTATCTTCCCAACGGCAACCCGGTGGGAACCGAAAAATTTGCCTACAAGCTAGCCTGGATGGACAGGCTAATCAAAAAAATGAGCGCATGGCGGGAGGAAGGTTTGCCGGCATTGATTGGGGGCGACTTCAATGTCATTCCAGAAGATATAGATTGTCATAAGCCATCATCGTGGATTAAGGATGCATTGTTCCAACCGGAGCCGCGAGCACGGTATCGCGCGCTGCTCAATCTCGGCTATACCGATGCGTTCCGGTCGTTGCATCCAGAGGAGAGCGGGCAATTTACGTTCTGGGATTATTTTCGACAAGCGTTCGAGCACAATCGCGGTATTCGTATCGATCATTTCCTGCTGTCGCCGGCCCTGGCCAACCGCCTGGTAAGCTGCGAAATTGACCGGGGGCCGCGGGCCCAGCCTAGACCATCCGATCACACGCCGATCATCGTGGAGTTGCGCTAGAGATGGTTGTCCTCTCCCGGTCAGTGCTCACTGCGGATCCTCGTATTACCATCTCTAAGTGCGAATCCTCAAAATCCTTCGTCTTGCCTTGCCCCTCCTGACGTTCGGCGCACAAGCACAGCAGACGCTCACCATCACCCACGTGACCATTATCGATACGGTCACAGGCAAGACCCAGCCCAACACCACGGTGATGGTTCACGGAAACCGAATCACTGCTATCGCGCCCTCCACCAGCATCGTTGCGAAGGCTGGTCAAATAGTCGACGGCACGGGCGAGTTCCTCATTCCGGGCCTGTGGGATATGCACACACACGTCTATTTCGATAGCACCGCCGCCGATGGAACTGATCTCGTTCTGCCCCTCTTCCTGGCCAATGGAATCACCGGAGTGCGCGATATGGGCAGCAAACTTGATGATGTGCTTGAGGCTCGTGACCGGATCTCCGCGCACATCCTTATGGGCCCTCGCATGGTGGTCTCCGGACCGATGCTCGATGGTCCGAAGTCAACCTACAAGGCGGTCATTCCCATCGCCACGCCTGAAGACGGTCGCAAAGCGGTCGACATGCTCAAGAACCGGGGAGCCGACTTCGTCAAGGTGCAATCGGGTGTCCCCAGGGAAGCCTACTTCGCCATCGCGGAAGAAGCCAGGAAGGTTGGCATCCCCTTCGAAGGCCACGTCCCGGATGCGGTCCGCGCTTCGGAAGCCGTAGCCTCGGGCCAGGTCACCTTTGAACACCTCATCGGTATTTTCGAGGCCAGCTCTCCCGATGAGGACAAGTACCTCACTGGCAAGAAAACGGTGGGTATGTTCCTCGAGACCTACGACCCTGTGCGAGAGGCCGGCATGATTCAGCTGCTGGCGAAGAACCACATCTGGCAGTGCCCGACTCTCTACTGGGAACGAGGCCAGTGGCTGGTGGACGCGATCGACTATACCAAGGACCCGGATCTGGCATATGCGGCTCATACCTGGGTGACCAGGCAATGGCCTGCATCGCAGGCCTCTATCTTGAAGTCACTGGACACTGACCCGCTTCCCATACGGGAGCGATTCGTCGAGCACGAGCTCGACATCGTGCGCAAGCTCCATGCCGCGAACGTGCCATTTCTGGCCGGAACGGACACGCCCGCGGGTGTCGATGTCATTCCGGGCATCAGTCTCCACCTCGAACTGCAACGCTTCGTTGCGGCGGGCTTTACTCCGCTTGAGGCATTGCAGACCGCTACTCTTAACCCCGCAGATTTCTTCAACCGGCGGAGCGACTACGGCACGATCCAGATCGGGCGGATCGCCGATCTCGTCCTGCTCCGGGCGAATCCATTAGACGACATCGCCAACACGCGCAAGATTGCGGGCGTGGTGGCGGACGGGCACTATCTTTCCAGCAAAGATCTCGAACAGCTTAACCATCGGCTTAAGCTGCTGGCGGCGTCTAAGTAGACGCTCCGCCCCGGACGGATCCACGAGGGCGTGCGAAACCGGGACGGTCATCGAGGGTCATTGGGAACCAATCGGCAAATACTAGCCAGGACGTATTCCCATAAGCGCTAACTTGTTTGGGATGTTTTTCTTCAAACTCCCACAAAATCGTCATCCTGAGAGCCTGTGACTTTTTCGATCTTCTCGTGTTTTTTGCACCCGACCAGATGTTGTTTAATCCCCTCCAGAAAGGCGTCATCCTGAGCGAAGCGCCTCGCAGATCGATCGCATCACAGAGGGTTTATGGCGCGAAGTCGAAGGACCCCGGCGATGCTTGTTGGCAGCTGCTCCTCGGAGCTTTCCGGCCACAGACTACAAGGGACATTAAAAAGTCACAGCCTCTGAGCGGAGCGCTCACAGATTGATCGGGTGACACAGCGCTTATGGGACGTAGTCCCGGGGGCTAAGCTCAACCGTCCCTGTGGGACTGCGTGCAAGTTCGCGGTTCTCACGCAGACTCTAAAGCCCCTGAGGGCAGTCTTTTCCCCAAGCCGTGCTCCCTTCAAAAACTTCTTCATGCATCCAGGTTAGCTAGTCAGGTTGTAAATCAGTCCGTATGGATCCTGGACATAGCATCGCGGGAAGTCCGGCTCGTCCTTGACGATTTTGCAACCTTGTTTCATCAATCGAAGCTTGGCCGCTTCGACGCTGTCAACCGTGACTTCAAGGACGGGGCCCAACGCTGGTCCCCTCTCGATAAACAGGTTGATGTGTTTGCCACACAGACTGATCATGCGTGGTATTTCCTCGGTTACCTCGAATCCAAGATTGTCGACGTAGAATCGTGCTGCACTCTTTGGGTCTTGCGATTGAATCAAAATATCTGTGCCAAAGCTGTTGGCCATGGTGCTCCTTTCTCAAGGTTGATCGCTTTCAACAAACGTCTTCAATCTCGCCAGCGCCACATCCCATTGCTTCGAGACGAGCTCCAGGTACTCTCTCATCTCGATTACCGGCTGTGGATCGAAGGTAAACAGGCTCTCCCGGCCTTTACGCGTTCCATGCACCATCCGCACTCGCTCCAGCACGCGCAAGTGCTTGGTTACCGCCTGCCGGGTCAGCTTAGTCCCCTCCGTGAGTTCAGCAATCGAATACCGCTGCCCGTCACACAATCTGGCGAGCAGCGATAACCGGGTCTCGTCTCCCAACGCGGCAAAGACCGCCGCCTTTGCCCGCGTGCCGCTATGGCGTTTTGCTGACATAGGCCTCGATATTCTTCATCTGCTGTGCCCATCCGCCGTCGTTACTCTTCAACGCCTCTGCCCGCCGTGCGCTCGGAATCTTGTCAAAGCCAGACTCCGTCACCGTGAGCAAAGTGCCGCCCGCAGTCGGCTGCAGCCGAAATTCCACCAGGGTAGGCTCCTCCTTCGTATAATCCACCTTTGGGTCGAGTGCATAGGGGTGCCACGTGTAGGAGAAAAACTTCTCCGGCTCGATCGCTTTCACTACGATCTCCATGCGCAGATGCTCGTATCCAGGATATGTAATCTGGCCGCTCACCGGCTGCCCCGCCACAAACGGCCCATCCATTTTCACCCGGAACCATTCGCCAAACTGGCGAGAATCTGTCAACGCCTGCCAAACCCGCGAAACCGGTGCCGCAAGCTCTATCCGCTTCTCAATCTGATTTTCCATTAACGCAACCTCCGAGTTGCATATTATTCTCGCATCTTAGCGCAGACATGATCGGACACGCAACCTAAACGTTGCCATTGGAAATGGCGCATGATCGTGATCTCTCCCTTACATTCCAGATATTCTCTTTGCATGTTGCTGATGAAAGCGAAATGCGAAACCTGCGACACGGCCCTTCCACTCTCGAGCCGGGAGGCAACGATCTGCTCGTATGAATGTACGTTCTGCGCAAAATGTGCAGAGGAGGTGCATGCGCACATATGCCCGAATTGTGGCGGCCCGCTTCTGCCCAGACCTCCGAGAATGGAAAAACCGGCCTAGGTGGGAACAATTGTTTGGTCGAACAACAGGATATGGGTCGCGTCGGGGCTGGCAATGCGAACAAAGCCCATGCTCTCGTAGAGGCGCGCCGCTCCCTCGTTCTCTGCGCGCAGGCGTACGCAGGTGAAGTGGTTCCGCGCCTCATCCACAAGGGCCGTCATCAGCGCCCTGCCAATGCCCCGGTTTCGCCACCCAGCCCTCACATAGACGCGCCGGATACGGCCCGTATCCGGACGACCGGCAAAGGGGTCACAGTTAAGGCCGCCCACTGCGACCAGAACTCCTTGATCCAGATGGCCGCATAGGGCCTCACCAGGAGCGTCAAAGCGATTGCTGGCGCTTGCCCACTCCTCCACCAGGGTCTCAATAAAGTCGTAGCCCCCATCCAGTGCCTCCGACCGTAGACGCTCGATGCCGGGGACGGGCAGCTCAATTTTTCGAATCGAAATCATCGCTTTTCTTACCATACTCAAGATTGGCTGTGCTGAGGTTTGAGTCGCTTTTTGGGCTTCTTCATCTAACTTGGCATGGGTAAAAGACTAGCCATCTCGGTTTTGGATCTCGTGGGCATGCGGCCGGGCGAACCCGCAGGCAGCGCCATCGCCCGGTCAGTCGATCTGGCACGACACGTAGAGCGGTTGGGCTACCAGCGCTATTGGCTGGCCGAACACCACTCCATCGCCGGGCTTGCCTGCTCCGCCACGCCGGTTCTGATCGGCCACGTGGCGGGGGCAACCGCGACGATTCGGGTGGGCAGCGGCGGAGTGATGCTGCCGAACCATGCGCCGCTGGTGGTGGCGGAACAGTTTGGCACGCTCGAGGCTCTCTATCCGGGGCGCATCGATCTGGGGCTGGGACGGGCACCGGGCGGCGACTTTTCCACCATGCGGGCGTTACGACGGGACTTGCACCAGAGCGGAGATGATTTTCCCGCGCTGTTGGAGGAGTTGCGGACCTATCTTGGTCCAGAGAAACCGGGCCAAGCCGTGCGGGCGATTCCCGGGCAAGGGAGCAATGTGCCCATCACCCTGCTCGGATCGAGCGGCTTCAGCGCGCAACTGGCAGCGATGCTCGGCTTGCCGTTTGCCTTTGCTGCGCACTTTGCTCCTGAGTATCTCTACACGGCTGCGCAAATGTATCGCGACCGGTTTCAGCCCAGTGCGGTTCTGCGCCATCCGCACCTTATGGTGGGCGTACAAGTGATTGCGGCGGAAACCGATGCCGCGGCGCGACGGCTTTTCACCACCCCACAGCAGCGTTTTCTGCAGTTGATCCGCAACCGGCCGGTGGAGTTGCTCCCTCCGGTGGATTCCATGGAGCCGCTTTGGCAGGATTTTGAGCGCTTCGCAGTGGAAAGCAAACTTGGTGCTGCCATCGTCGGATCAGACGCAACGGTGAGGGCGGGGATGCAGAAGCTGGCGGAGGAAACGGGCGCAGACGAGCTGATCGTGGTGACGGATACATTCGAGCATGCGGATCGTTTGCAATCGTATGAACGGGTAGCCCGAATCGCCCAGACAATCGAGCTGAAGTCAACCTCGCCGGTGACCGCCTAAGAGATAGCAATGACCACTTTCCCGTTTTCCCGCTTGTTGGGGACGACCCCGTCGTAGGCGATCGATGCGTCTGCCAGGGGAACGACCGCCCCAACATAAGTCTTGAGTTTCCCGGCATCCAGCAACTGCGCAACCTCGATCAATTGTTTCTGATTTGGCTCGACGATGAAGAATGCATCCGGATGACGCTGGTCGACGATTGTCACCATCCTGCCGCCAGGCTTGAGCATGCTCCAGGATCTATCGAGCGTCTCCCCTCCGACCCCATCGAATACTACATCGACCTTCCCCGTCTGATCTTCAAAGCGAGATGCACGGTAGTCGATTACTTCGTTTGCGCCGAGCTCTGCGACCAATTCCAGATGGTTTGACGAAGCTGTGCCAATCACGTGCGCGCCGTGCAGATGAGCGAGTTGAACGGCAAATATGCCGACCGCGCCCGAGGCGCCGTGC
Source organism: uncultured Acidobacteriaceae bacterium (assembly GCA_963750415.1). GTDB lineage: Bacteria > Acidobacteriota > Terriglobia > Terriglobales > Acidobacteriaceae > PALSA-350. The sequence continues at coordinate 1,510,435 of CAVVQX010000005.1, read as the reverse complement.
ACCAGCACCCGTTCATCCGGCTTTATCTTGGCGCGTTCTAAAAGCCCCTGCCATGCGGTCAAGGCCCCGATCGGTACGGTGGCGGCAGCCTCATGGGTCAACGTAACCGGCTTACTTGCTATGCTGTCCGGCTTGGTTACACAAAACTCTGCGGTTGCGCCATCGGCAAACCAGTCATTCAGACCGTAGATCTCCTGGCCAACTTCAAAGCCGTTGCTGTTTTTCCCCATAACGGCGATTACGCCGGAGAACTCATGCCCGGGCACTGCACCTTTGCGCGGGGCTCCGTCTTTCGTCTGCATTGTCGGAGACCAGCCCAACTCGGTGGGTGTTACGCCGGCGGCGCGGACGCGAATCAGCACCTCACCTTCGCCTGGCCGCGGTTGAGGGAGCTCGCCTGAAACCAGAGCCGGTCCCTGGGTCGAGTTGTTTACCTGCATCGCTTTCATCTTCAAAGTTTCAGATGATCGAAAACGAAAGGAGAGTTGCAGATTTTTGGCTATTGGAGGTTGCATCGGCAAATTTGTGTCAAGGAGCGCTTCCTGCATAATCAAAGACAATGACTCTGCTCTGGAAACCGGAGAATTGGTCTCTTCGCCTTGCTGAATTGGAAGCTCGTACAGGCGACATCAAAGAGGCGCCCTTGCGGCGCGACGTCCGCTCACTGGGCATGCTGCTCGGTCAGGTTTTGCGCGAGCAGGCGGGGGATGCGCTCTTCTCCGAAGTAGAAGAACTGCGCCAGATCGCGATCCGCCGCCGCGAGGCCCAGGATGGTGCGGACCCACGAAGCGAAGCCGCGCAGCCGTTCGCCGCAGCCCTGGGCAGCGTCCACTCGCTGGACCTGGTGCAAGCCTATCGGCTGGCGCGCGCCTTTGCCTTCTACTTCGAGCTCATCAACCTGGCCGAGACCAATCATCGCAAGCGGCGCCGGCTCTCGCTCCAGCTCTCCGGGGAGGCACAACGCGGTTCCCTGCGGGGAACGCTGCGAGCGATGCGTGCTGCAGGCATCTCGAGCGAAGAAGCGCTGGATTGGCTTCGTTCGATTTCCATTATTCCTGTGTTCACGGCACACCCCACCGAAGTGGCGCGTCGGGTGGTGATGTTCAAACGGCACCGCATCGCAGATCTGCTGGAACAGCTTGACCGCATCCCGCTCTCGGACGAGCAGTTGGAATTCTTCGAAGAAAGCCTCACTGCCGAAATCACCGCGCTGTGGGAGACGGACGAGGTCCGAACCCGCCGCCCCACGGTTCGCGACGAGGTGAAGATGGGCCTGGATTACTATGACTCCTCCATCTACGCGACGTTGCCCGGCCTTTACGCAGAGGTCGCTGCGGCTTTCGAGGCGGAGTACGGCGTTTGCCTCAGCCTGGCCGAGATGCCGGTACTGCTCTCCTTCGGGTCGTGGATCGGCGGCGACCGTGACGGCAACCCTTACGTCACGCCCCAAGTCACGCGCGAAGCGTTGCAGATGTCTCGTGAACATGTGTTGACGCACTATCAGCGGCAACTGGGCCTTATCCTCGATCTGCTCACCAGTTCGGCGCAGCAGGCGCCGATCAGCGGCGCGCTGGAACAGCGGCTGGAAGGCTATCTGCAAGCGCTCAACACCACTGGCCTGCAGGCGTTCGGAGAACGCTATGAGTTTGAATCGTACCGGCGATTCCTCAGCTGCATCCGGGTACGCCTCGCCGGCGCCGGCGAGGCCTCAGCAAATCCAGCTCTGGATGCAGCACTGGCTGGCTTACCGGCATACGTTTCGGCACAGGAGTTCCTCGCGGACCTGGAGATTCTGCACGCCAGCCTGCTTGAAAACCGTGGGCCGCGGCTGGCCCACGCCCTGATTGACCCGTTAATCCTCGAAGTGCGCACCTACGGGCTCCATCTGCAAACGCTCGATATCCGCCAGCATGCCCGGTTGCACACCGCAGCGCTGGAAGAAGCCTCGGCCTGGAAGTCTGACCCCGCGCGCGCCTCTTCGGTGCCGGCGCAACTGAGTGCAGCCTCCGCTGACGTGATCGATACTTTCCGCGCGATCGCCGAGCTCAAAGCATCCTCCACTCCTGAAGCCATTCGTCACTACGTCATCAGTGGCGCCGCAAGCACAGAGGATGTGCTCAATGTGATCTGGCTCGCCCGGCTGGGCGGCGTTCGTGTGGAGGGCCATGCTGACGATCCTGGTTTGATGCCGGTTCCCTTGTTCGAATCCATTGAAGATTTGCGCAATGCGCCGGCCATTTGCCGCGAGCTGTGGCAATCCCCCAGCTATCGTCAGCTATTGCAGTCGTGGGGGAACTCGCAGGAGATCATGCTGGGTTATTCCGACTCCAACAAAGACGGCGGCATGCTTACCAGCACCTGGGAGATCTTCCGCGCCCATCGCGCCTTGCACCAGGTAGCAAGCGAGTGCGGGGTGCGCTTGCGGCTGTTTCACGGGCGAGGTGGCACAGTCGGCCGCGGTGGCGGGCCTACCCACCGCGCCATTTATGCCCAGCCCGCAGGCGCCTTTACCGGCCAGATTCGCATAACCGAGCAAGGCGAAGTGCTGAACTGGAAATATTCCGACGTCATCCTCGCCGAGCGCAATCTGGAATTGATGATTGCGGCCTCGCTCGATGCCCTGGCGCGGCCCAATGCTCGCAATCCCGAGGGACATTTCACCGGCGTCCTCGCGCCGGAGTGGGAAGCTGCCTTTTCAGAATTGTCGAGCGTGTCTTTCTCCTTCTACCGCGAACACATTCTGGACGATCCGGAGGTGCTGCAATATTTCGAAGAAGCCACACCGGTAGCAGAGCTGGAGCATGCCAAAATCGGCTCTCGGCCGTCGCGCCGGGGCGGCCGGCGCAGCCTGGGTGATCTTCGCGCCATTCCCTGGGTGTTTGGCTGGACCCAAAGCCGGCAGCTGGTTCCGGCTTGGTTCGCTGTTGGGCACGCTCTTGAAGCCTACGGGCAGAAACCCGGCGGCAGCGCCGTGCTCGCAATCATGGCGCGCGAGTTCCCTCTCTTCATCGACTTGATCCGCAATGTAGAAATGGCCCTGGCCAAGTCGGATTTCGGAATTGCTCAGCTGTACGCCTCGCTGGTCACTGATCGCGTGGTCCGCGATCGAGTCTTTAACAAGCTCGAAGCTGAGTTTCATCGCACCCGGCGAAGCATCCTGACGATCACCGGACAATCCGAACTTCTGGAGAACAACCAGGTGCTTGCCCGCTCCATTCGCCTGCGCAATCCCTACGTGGATCCGATTAGCCTGATCCAGGTCGATTTGCTACGGCGCAAGCGCGCCGGGGACGATTCGGATGCCATCAATCGGGCTCTCTCCGCAACCATCAACGGCATCTCCGCCGGCTTGCGCAATACTGGCTGACGAAATGGGGAAAATCTAAAGAGCGTACTTCAGGGGCTTCTAAAGAGGCACGTGTGAGAACCGAGATTCAGTGAAATTTAGTCCCGAAGGGCGGCTGAACTTGGGCCGCGACGCAACCACATTTTTTACCAGCCCGCCGTGCGCCTGTGGCCTTATCGATTCCCCAACATCAGCTTCGCGATGGTCGCCAGTTGCATATTCGAGGTGCCTTCGTAGATCTTCCCGATCTTCGCGTCGCGGTAATACTTCTCAACCGGGTAGTCTTTCACAAATCCGTAACCGCCATAGACCTCTACAGCATGGCTGGCAACGCGCTCGGCTACCTGGGAAGCAAAATACTTGCACATGGCTGCTTCTTTCAAGAAGGCAAGTCCGTTGTCCTTGAGGCGGGCACAGTTGTAGACCATCAAGCGGGTGGCTTCGATCTCGGTGGCCATTTCCGCCAGAGCGAACTGGACCGCCTGGAATTCTCCAATCGCCTTACCGAACTGCTTTCGCTCAAACGCATAACGCGCGGCATGAGACCAGGCTCCCTGGGCCAGGCCGAGCATCTGCGCACCGATACCGATGCGACCCTCATTCAGGGTCTCAATGGCGATTTTGTAACCTTTGCCCGGCTCGCCGAGCACATTAGCCGCGGGTATCTTGCAGTCCTCGAGGATAATTTCGCAGGTCGAGGAAGCGCGGATGCCGAGTTTGTCTTCCTTCTTGCCCAGGGAAAAGCCGGGGGCGCGCTTGTCCACCAGAAAGGCGGTAATCCCCTTGTAGCCAGCGTTCGGATCCAGCGTAGCGAAGACGATGAAGAGGCCGGCCTCGCGGGCGTTCGTGATCCAGAGCTTTTGCCCGTTCAGCAGATAGTAATCGCCTCGTTTCTCTGCTCGCATCTGCAGCGCGAAGGCATCAGAACCGGAGGCGGCTTCGCTCAAGGCGTACGCACCCACAGTATCCGTCGCAAGACGGCTCAGATACACCTTCTTTTGCTCCGGCGTACCCCAACGCAATATGGCATTGATGCAAAGCGTATTCTGCACGTCGATCAGAACTCCGACCGATGGGTCGACTGCGGAGATCTCTTCCACGGCAAGAATGGCCTCAAAAAAAGTTCCCCCGGAGCCACCGTATTCGATCGGGATCTCAATGCCCATGAGACCGAGGTTGAAGAGCTGTGGAATCAACTCGGGTTGAAAGTGTTGCTGCTCATCCATGGTACGAACCAGGGGTGCGATGTTTTCCTGGGCAAACTGGCGGACGGTTGCGCGAAAGAGCTGTTCGTCTTCCGAAAGCAGGGTGAGCGGGGGGGCGGGTTGCGAAGCGAGAACGGAATCAGCCACGGGATTAACCTATCCGTTGCGATGGCCGGCTGTCCAGCGAGCCTAGAGGGGTAGCATTGGCTTGGGAACGGAGAGCAACCTGGGCACAGTTCGGGTACGCCGCAAATGGGAATCGTGACGAACGGCCGAGCCGCGATGGACGATGGCTAATTTTTCCCGCTCGAGGATCTTGCGTGCCTGAATCCGTGCGTGGTTCGACCAGGGACCAATGGGATCGAGTTTGATATAGGCGGTCCAGTGGCGCAGGGCCGCGCGGCGGTCACCCACCCGTTCGTAGGCGAGAGCTACGTTGTAATGCGCGTCGCCGTAGTGCGGCACCAGGCGAATAGCGGTGCCATAGGCTGCGATGGCCTCGGGCAGTCGCTGCAGCTCATCGAGAACATTGCCCAGGTCGAAGAAGGCCAGGGCGTACTTCGGGTCTGCCACCGTGGCCCGGCGGTAGAGGCTCTCCGCCTCGATGAACAGTCGCTGGTTGTATTGGATCGTACCCAGGTTGATGCACGCGGGAGCGTGAAAACTATCGAGCGCAAGAATGCTCTGGTAGTGAGCGACGGCCTCCTGCGTTTTGCCCTGCTCTTCCATGCGCACAGCTTCGAAAAAGAGCCCTTGCACACGAGACTCCCGGGCAGCCTGATGACTCGCGGCAGAACTCACTTCGGCGAGCTGGCTGTGCCGCTGAGAATCGAAATCGAAAACGAACTGGCGCGCGATCGGCTCCATCATCGCGCCGCTGAGGCGAAAGGCAAGCCGTGTGCCGCTGCGGACAGCCCCCGCTTCGAGCAGCGGATTGGCCACGCCCGAAACTTGCCTCATGGCAAGAATCGAGGCTCGAATATTAGCGACAGAGAGACGCGTGGCACGCAGGTCACGCAGTTTGCGCAGTTGAACCAGATCTTGAAACGAATATGCCTCGCTCTGGTTGATGAGCCCGGATCGCTCCCAGGAACAAAGCTGCTTGAGCCGGATGCGCAAAATGCGGAGTACATCTTCCCGGCTGTATTGGGTAACAGTGATGTGCTCGTTGGAGGCCGTCACCCTCACACCTCAACTTCTGAGGCGATTATGCGGATGGGCGGACGTTAACCGCAAGCATCGGAGGAAAAAAACAGTGGATAAGGTGGTACCAAACTCGGTGCAGGAACAAGGAAAGGAAATGCCGGAGTATGCTTATCGCGCAGCCGGATGTGGAGCCGACGATCGGACTTGAACCGATGACCTGCTGATTACGAATCAGCTGCTCTACCAACTGAGCTACGTCGGCGCGCGCCTCATTTGCACGTACCTTGTCGGATTGTATCTACGCTCCAGCCGTGCGTAAAGACAGGTCCGGCGACCTGCCGAGGGAAACGAAAAGGCCACCCGGCAACAGGGCGGCCTCTTCTCTAGGGAGAATAGTTCCAACGGAGGCAAAGCCATCAGAACTTTCTGGCGAAATCTTATGGTTGCCTCCCGAGGGTGTCAAGGCAAAATCAAGATGCTGATAAGGTCATTATTTTGAGTAAGTTGCCGGGAGGGATGTTTAAATCTACGGTAATCGGTGCGCCACCGGGGCGGCGTGGAAAATAGCCTCAAGCCACTGCAATCTGAGCACTTAGGAGCTTGGGTGCACCTCAGCTGGTTCAAATCTTTTCGACCGGCTGTCTGCCGCAAAGGGGTAACCCCCTAAGCCGGATCACCCAGATTTTCCCCCGCTCGTACCTGAAGGGTACGGCCTTTAGACCGTACGTTTAGCAGTCAAGATGAACCGGCTTCACAAGCCGCTGAGGGCTGCTTAATCGAGCACAAGAGATGCCCTAAGGGGCTAAAGCCCGGGCTGAAAGCCCGTACCCTTCAAAAAGCGTGTTCTGACGTACCGTGTCTAGTCCTCCAGGTTAAGGCGAATGAACTCTGTCTCCTCCTGGAAGGCGGAGGCAGGCTTGCCGCGAAGGACCCGATACAAAGCGCGCCCACCACCGAGAAAGAGGCCCAGGAGGATCGCTGCGCCCCCTAGGACGCCCGTCAGGGCAAAGATACCCAACAGGAGACGCGCGACCTTGGAGCCATCACTGATGTAGCCCTGAGGGTTGTTCCAGACCACGTCAGCCTGGTAGTTAATCTGGTTGAGGAGCTTGTGCGCGGTGGCAGCGGGTAGCGATCCGCTAACGACGGCTACGATGGGGCCGCTGCGCCGCGTGAGAAGGGAGTCGGGCCGGCTGTCCGCCAGGGCTTGCGGCCAGGCAGACTTGGTGTTGCCCGCCTTGAGGAAAGCATCAATATCCTTCAGGCGTGCCGCTGCCATTTGCGGAGTGGGGTAAATCAGGAGTGTCACCTGTCCGTCGCCACCGCGGCTCGAATAGTTGGCCGTGACCGCCTCGGCACTTAACGGAAAGTCGATCAGCGCCGCTGGAAGCACGCCTCCGCTGCGGGCATACGCCTCCGGCCCGAGCGAATAGTGAGTGAGGCCAAGGTCGAGGTCCTGACGGGGAAGATAACCGGGCAGGGGCGGAGCGATATTTGCGGAGCCCGGAGGTTGAGGCAAATCCTTGGCCAGCTCGCGCAGCTCCGCCGGAGTCATGGGGGTGACGTGGTCAAGAGTGGCATCGACCAGGGTGGCGCCATTCCAGAATAAGACGTGGCTGCCGTCCCAGGCTGCGCTGCGGCCGATCTGCTCCGCGATGCTGCCGGGACGCCGGAAAAACGTGAAGGCGCCGTAAGCGCCACTCGCATCCTGAAAACGAATGGCGCGGATGCTGAGCTTGTTATCCCCATTTGCGTAGTGAGCGGCCTCGAATTGCTGGAATCCGTACTCCTTCAGCACGGCGGCATTCGCGGCGTCGGCAGCTTCAGGCGCAGCGCTGTTCTCAACGGTTGCGCTCAGGCTCCAACCGGCGAAGTCGGTGGGTAACAAAGGCGGAGGAGTATCCGCCGCAGTGGCTGGCTTGGCCAGCGCCGGCGAAACCAGCAGAGGCATTAAAAGAACCGAGGCCGGAAGCACGCGAAGGACGGAAGAGAAAAACGAACTGCGCAGGGCACGAAGCATACGCACCTATTCAGAGACTAGAGCATTTCTCGTGTGGGTGTCGAATTGGCTACTTCAGTTTCCAGTGGGCCGGACACTACTCTGCGCCAGGCGAACACCGCTCAGGCCGCTGATGTATCGGGAGACACCGCGATAGAGCGACTCCGCGATTCGCTGGCGATAGGCCGGCTGCTGCAGCTCGCGCGCGTCATCGGAATTGGTCAGGAACGAAATCTCAGCCAGGATAGACGGCATGTTGGCGCCGATCAGGACCACGAACGGAGCCTTCTTGACCCCGCGATCACGCAGTCCAGGGTTCCCGTCTTCGAGATCGCTGTAGAGTGACTTCTGCACGTCGGCGGCAAATTCGCGCGATTCGTCGATCTTGTCCTTGAGCGTAATTTTCTTTACCAGATCGGAGAGCTCGTGAATGGATTCGTTGGAGACAGCATTTTCACGGGCAGCTACCTCCAGGGCATCGGGCGAGGTAGTGAAGTTGAGGTAGTAGGTCTCAACCCCGCGTGCAGACGAGTCCGGACTGGAATTAGCGTGTATGGAGAGGAAGAGATCGGCCTGCGCCTTGTTGGCGATAGCCGTTCGTGTTTCCAGGGGAATGAAAGTGTCGTTATCGCGGGTAAAGATAACGTCTGCGCCCAGGCGTTGCTTCAGCAGCTTGCCCAGCCGCAGAGCCACATCGAGCACCACCTGCTTTTCTGTAATCCCTCCCGGTCCTATCGTGCCGGTGTCATGTCCACCATGGCCGGCATCGATGACGATGCGGCCGATTTTGAGACCGAGTGTGCGCACCAGGGAGCGTTCGCCGGCCGCGGTCGGATCCGCTTCGTGCGTGGACGTCGAGACGCTATCGTCGTTCTCCGAAGTGTCCGGCGGAGCGGGATGGAGGGGACTCGGCTTCTTGCGGTTGCGGCCGGCAACTGATGGAGACGCGGTGGACTCTGCCGTGGGCGAAGCTAACGACCCGTCGTCTGGCTGCGATGCAGGAACAGTTCCGGCAACCGAGGCTGCGATGGGGCGAGTCGTGGGATGGTCGGTGGCCTGAACACGATTCGGCTGTTGGCCGAGCGCTGCGATCTCCTGTGTGCCGGAGCGGGTTCCAGCCGGCACGCTGGCTACTGTCGTGGGCTGCGGCGAGTTGGCCACCGGCGGGCTGGCAGTTGGAGGGTTGGCGACGGCGGGAGGAACAGGCGTTCGGCCGGCCGGCTGGCCAGAGGCCGGAGCGCTCGCCAGGTTGGTGGTCTGGGACGAACCGGGCTTAAGGCCATGGATGTCGATGATCAGGCGCCAGGGGTTAGGGAGCAGAAAGGCCGAGTAGTCGGACACAGAACTGACGTCGAGCACGATCCGGGTGACGTTATTGGAAAATTGCGCCGCGCGGATGCGTTTGAGGAACCCATCGTCGACCACTTCGACGGATCTTCCATTCAAGCCTGGGCCCAGGCGCGCGCCGTAAAGATCAAAGTAGATGCGGTCCGGACCGGGCACCCGGGCTGCCTGATAGGCAACCTGATCTTCGAGATCGATGGCAATGCGCGTGTACACAGGAGTGGACCAATGGCGAATTCCGCTCACCAGGGAGACCTGGCCGGGATGAAGCGCAGTCAGTACGCCGGTTGGGCCCTCTGGCGATGGCGACGAAAGTTGTGCCGGCGGACTCGATTGCATGGCCGGTTGGGTTGTCGCGGGCGGGGGTCGCGACGGCGCCACCGATGGGCTGGGCTGGATGGCCGGAGGTGTCCTGACACTGGCCGTGCCGGATTGCTGAGACTCGATGGAAGCGGCGGAAGCAGCATTGTGTTGTGTGTGCGCCGAAGAAGGCGCCCGTAGTTCGGCGCGGAGGTGGAGTTCGTTCAGCGCGACGCGAGCCTGCCTCTCCCCTTCGACAATCTGGCCAACATAACGGTAACGGCCGCTCGGGATGCTGCAGGTGCAGGGATTCATATCGGCCGATGGCATCCTGCAGCAGTTTCTCGTCCAAGAAGATGCGGCCTTCTTCGGTCAGCAACTGGGCAATCGACAGCACGCTGGCATCGGATCTGGGTGATGTGGGGTCGTAGTAATAGACGGCGCGGTAAGCATCGATCACTCGCACGTATGCCGCCCGCGTACGCTGCGTCTCGGGTCGAGCCTCCAGGGCTGCGCGCAGCTGCTGGGCGCGCTCATAGGGGGGCATGCGCAACGGTTGTTGGGCGGGAAGAGAAACTGCGCTCAGAAACAGGAGGCTACCGATGGCGCGGAGCCGCCAAGCCGGCGTCATGCGGCTTCGAGAGCAGAACGCACGGAGCAAACGCGCGGCAAGGAACATAATTGCGAAGCGGACCAAAAACCCGCACGCCAAAGCTAACCCGATTATAGGTTGGCAAGTTGCGAGCGGCAATGAAGTGTCTGCCGAAGTACACCGTTGGGGCATGGCCGTTCCAAAAGATGCCCCCTATTGCGGTGGAAAGAAAACCGCAGATCTCTCCACTCCGCTCCGCTCCGGTCGAGATGACAATTCTGTTGTTTGGTCGATTTTGGGTTTCCCATCACACTGGAAACACATTACCCACACCAAACAACAGAATTGTCATCTCGACCGGAGCGGAGCGGAGTGGAGAAATCTGCGGTTTTCCTTCCAAGGTTCAGGCATTAAAGCCATTCTTTCCAAGCAGTTCTCGGACCACTTCAGGCGCACTTGCCAGCGTGGCGTTCAAGGCAGAGACGTCTTTGCCGCCGGCCTCCGCCATGTCGGGCCGGCCACCGCCGGAGCCGCCGACTTTCTGCGCCAGCGGCCCGATGATTTTCCCGGCAGAGAGACGACCGGTCAGATCCCGCGTAACTCCCGCGATCAGGGCGACTTTCCCATCTTCCTGCGCCGACCCCAGTACCACTACCCCCGAGCCGAGCTTGTTACGGAGATTGTCGACCAGGGTGCGTAACTGCCCGCGGTCCAGCGAGTCGACGCGCTGCGCCAATACCTGAATACCATCTACTGTGACCGCCTGGCTGGCAGCCGATGCGACCGAGCTGGATGCGGACTTCATCCGCACCTGATCAAGCTCGCGGCGCAGCTTCTTGATTTCTTCTTCCTGGGCCGAGAGCTTGGTACGCAGCGCTTCCGCAGGAGACAGATTTTCTCCGGCAAACTGCCCAGCGAGCTGCACTACTTGTTGGCCCCGACGGAACTCGCCCAGGGCGCCGAGGCCAGTGACTGCTTCCACGCGACGAACACCCGAAGAGACTCCGCCCTCACTGAGCAGCTTGACCACGCCGATTTCGCCGCTGGCCCCGGTGTGGGTGCCGCCGCAGAGCTCAGTCGAGAAGTCGCCGATTTTCACCACCCGGACTTTCTCGCCATACTTCTCGCCGAATAGGGCCATGGCGTGATATTCGTTCACCGCGACGTCGATGGGAACGTCTTCCAGGGTCTCCACCTTGGTATCGGCAAGAACCTGGCGGTTGATCATCTCTTCCACATCGGCCAGTTCTTCTTCCGCAACGCCGGTGAAATGAGAAAAATCGAAGCGCAGATGTTCGGGGTCTACGCGCGAGCCGGCCTGCTTCACGTGCTTGCCCAGAACCTCGCGCAGGGCGGCATGCAAGAGGTGAGTGCCGGTATGATTGCGGCGAATCGCGGAGCGGGTTTCTGTATCCACCACGGTATCGACATAGCTGCCCAGCTCGATCGGCTGGCGCACATAGACCTTGTGGGCGCGAACCCCCTGCACCGGTTGCACGCAACCCAAAACATCGGCAACCACGACGTTGTGGTCGTCAGAGTAAAGCCAGCCGGTATCGCCCACCTGGCCGCCGGAGTCGGCATAAAACGAGGTGTGATCGAGCACGATCTCGACGCTCTCGCCGGCATTTGCCTGGGGTACGCCAATGCCGTCCTTCACGATGGCAAGCACTTCGCAATGCTGCGAGGAGAGTTGGCGATAGCCTTCGAAGACGGTCTTGGGCAGGGAGCGGAAGGCCGGGCTGGCAGAGGCTTTGGCGCCGCCCTTCCAGGAGGCGCGGGCACGCACCTGCTCCTCGCTACGGGCCAGCTCGAAGCCGGTCAGATCGAAATCGATACTCTGGTCACGAGCCGCATCGAGTATGAAGTCAAGGGGCAAGCCGTAAGTTTCATAGAGATGAAAGGCGGTTGCACCGGGCAACACGGGGGTGTTGTTCCCTGCCTCTTTGCGAACCCTCTCAATAGCGGCATCCAGCTGCTTCGATCCCAGGGCAAGAGTTCTTCCGAAGCGCTCTTCTTCTGCGCGGACAACCCTGGCGACACGCCCGGCGCTCTCTACCAATTCCGGGTAAGCACCTCGCATCTCGTCACGCACGGCATCGACCATCCGGTACATGAACGAATCTTCCTGGCCCAACATCCGTCCATGACGGATGCCCCGGCGCAGGATCTTTCGTAGGACATAACCCCGGCCTTCATTGGCGGGGAGGACGCCATCGGAGATAAGAAATGTTGCTGCGCGCGCATGATCGGCAATGATGCGCAGGGAGGCGTCGGAAGGGACCGTCCCATCCTGATAGCGAGTGTGTGTAAGCTCTTCGGCTCTCGCGATGAGCGGGGTGAACAAATCGGTCTCGAAGTTCGAGATTTTCGCTTGCAGCACCGCTGCCATGCGATCCAGACCGAGTCCGGTGTCAATCGAGGGCTTTGGCAGCAAGTGAAGTTCACCTTGCTGATCGCGATCGAACTGCATGAAAACCAGGTTCCAGATTTCCACGTAGCGCGATTCGTCCTGGCCAAAAGGCTTGTCTTCTCCGGTCTCCGACGCAGCCAGACCCATGTCGTAGAAAATCTCCGAGCACGGCCCGCAGGGCCCGGTATCGCCCATGGCCCAGAAGTTGTCCCTCATTCCCAGCTCGTGAATGCGTTCCGCAGGAACGTCCTGGCCACGCCAAAGCTCATAAGCCTCTTCATCCCGAGGGACGCCCTCCTCCCCCTTGAAGATGGTGACGTAGAGTTTCTCCTTGGGAATGGCGAACCACTCCGGGGAGGTGATCAGCTCCCAGGCATAGGCGATCGCATCGCGTTTGAAGTAATCGCCAAAGCTGAAATTGCCCAGCATCTCGAAGAAGGTATGGTGGCGCCGGGTGAAGCCGACGTTCTCCAGATCGTTGTGCTTGCCGCCGGCGCGAACGCACTTCTGAGAAGTGGCGGCGCGGTTGTAGTCGCGGCGCTCCACCCCGAGAAATACATCTTTGAACTGGTTCATCCCGGCGTTGGTGAACAGCAAGGTGGGGTCGTTCGCCGGAACCAGCGAGGAGGAGTGGACACGGCGGTGTCCCTTCGACGCAAAAAAGCGCAGGAAAGTTTCCCGGATCTCAGAGCCAGAGCGGTACTGCATGCTTTGAGTTTAGAGCATCACTGGGTTTGGTAAACGACCTGGCCGCGGTAAATGGTCATCTCACTCGGTTTCATCTTCGGGCAGCGCCAGGTCGGCTTCGGTGCAGTCGATGTTCCAGGTCTTAAGCAATTTCGAGATGATGGTGAAGGAAAAGCCCGCTCCGATCAACCGGCGAATCAGCCGCGCGGTTTGCTTTTCGTCTTCCGGCTTTGCGATACGCTTGCGGGCGATGTAGCGCCTGGCTAGTTCTTCCTCGCTTACCTGGGCATAGGCGTTCTCAATGGTGCTGGAGACGAGTTCGGCCTGAACACCCTTGCGGGTAAGCTCCTGTTGCACCCGGCGTTTGCCAAAGCTCTGGTTTTCCTGGCGCAGGCGGGTGTAGGTGGAAGCGAAGGCGGGATCGTCGAGATAACGGTGGTCCAGAAGGCGAGTAACTACGGCCGCCACCTTGCTCTCTCCTGCCTCGCCCGGCTCGACGCGGCGCCGCATCAGGCGTTTGAGTTCAGCCACGGTGCGCATCTGCCGGGCTAGCGCCGCGACGGCGTACTGGTAGAGAGCTGCCTCATCGAGCGGCTGTGACTTCTTGCGCGCCTGGATAGGCATAATAACCTCAGAGGCCCAGCAGCCGCCGATTGGTTTCACGATCAGCCTGCGCGCCGGCGAAGTCGTCGAAGGCGTGCTCGGTGACCCGGATAATATGGTCCCGGATGAAAGGTGCTCCCTCACGCGCTCCATCCTCCGGATGCTTCAGAGCACATTCCCACTCCATGACCGCCCAACCGGGAAAGTCATACTGGGCCAGCTTGCTGAAGATGCCGCCGAAGTCGACCTGTCCGTCGCCCAGGGAGCGAAAACGTCCCGGACGGTCGATCCAATTCTGATAACCGCCATAGACACCTGATCTGCCAGTGGGATTGAATTCCGCGTCCTTCACGTGGAAGGCTCGAATGCGCTCATGGTAGATGTCGATGAAGGCGAGGTAGTCGAGTTGCTGAAGCACGAAATGGCTGGGATCGAACAAAATGTTTGCCCGCTTGTGGTCCCCGACGGCCGCCAGGAAGCGCTCGAAGGTGACTCCGTCGTGCAGGTCTTCTCCAGGATGGATTTCAAAGCACAGGTCCACGCCTGATTCTTCGAAGGCATTGAGGATCGGCTTCCACCGGCGCGCCAATTCTCCGAAGGCTTCGTCGATCAAACCCGCAGGGCGCTGTGGCCAGGGATACATGTACGGCCACGCCAGCGCTCCGGAAAAAGTAGCATGCGCCGTGAGCTTGAGATTCCGGCTGGCCTTTGCTCCCATGAGCAATTGATTGGTTGCCCACTCCTGCCGTGCTTTCGGGTTGCCCGCCATCTCCGCTGGGGCAAAGGCGTCGAATTGGAGATCGTAGGCGGGATGCACCGCGACCAGCTGCCCCTGCAGATGAGTGGAGAGCTCGGTCAACTGCAAACCCTGACTGTTCAGCATGCCGAGTATCTGGTCGCAATAGGCCTGACTCTCGGCAGCCTGTTTGAGATCGAAGAGCCGCTGATCCCAGGAGGGGATCTGTATGCCCTTGAAGCCCAATCCCGCGGCCCACCTGGCGATGTCTTCCAATCTATTGAAGGGTTTCTGGTCAGCAGCAAACTGGGCCAGGAAGATTGCCGGCCCCTTAACAGTTTTCATAGTGGACACTCACTCATTTCATTGGGACTCATTGGGGGAGGCTGACCCAGCCGGCGCGGCTTTTGGTCACGGCTCGGTCGATGAAAGACATGCTGCGGACTCCCTCGCGAATGCCAGGCACGAGGTCGCTCAATGGCGCAGACGGATCGCTGAACCGCGCGCGAACCGCGTTCGCGAAATCGCGATAGATATTAGCAAATGCCTCTATCAAACCCTCAGGGTGGCCCATGGGCAGCCGGAAGTCGGCGCGCGTCGAGGGCGCCAGGTAGTCCCCGGCTGCATGCAGGGTTTGACTCGGCTTCCCTGTCCAGTTCAGATGCAGGTAATTGGGATTCTCCTGCCACCAGTGGAGTCCGCCCTGTTCACCGTAGAGATGAAGCTGCAGATCGTTGCGATCGCCGGCGGCAATCTGGGAGACAAACAACACTCCCGGCGCCCCGTTGTCGAGCTTAAGCAGGACGTTGCAGTCATCGTCCAGCTTCCGCCCGGCGACTACCGAGGAAAGGTCAGAGCAAATCTCGACTACCTCGCGGCCGCTCACGTACTCGAGCAGGTTGAAGGCGTGGACGCCGATGTCGCCAATGGCCCCGCCCAAGCCTGACTGCGCCGGGTCCGAACGCCACACGGCCTGCTTGTGACCGGTGGTCTCGAGCGTACTGCTTAGCCAGCCTTGCGAGTATTGCACCACGCCCTTGCGAATCTTGCCCAGTTCCCCGGCCCGAGCCATGCGGCGTGCCTCGCGTACCAAGGGATAGCCGGTGTAGGTAAAGGTCAACCCATAGAGCAGTCCGGTCCGCCTGACCACCGCCTCAAGGGTCTGCGCCTCCTTAAGCGTGGCCGTTGCCGGCTTGTCGCTCATCACATGGAAACCATGTTCCAGGGCGGCAACGGCGACCGGGAGATGGAGATGATTGGGGGTGACGATGCAGACAAAGTCGATCGGGTCTTTCCGCTTGCTCTCCTGCTCCATCATTTCTGTGTAATTTGCGTAAGCGCGGTCGGGGCTTATGCGATAGGTGACACCGGCTTGCCGCGATCGTTCGGCATCCTGGCTAAACGCTCCAGCCACCAGTTCAATCGCCCCATCCAATTCTGCCGCCATGCGGTGTACGGGACCAATAAAGGATCCCGCGCCACCACCCACCATGCCCATACGAAGACGTCTACCTTGCTGCTCCATCCTTATTTTGCCCTCTGGATTTGCTTCGGACTCACGTCCTCGGACATTTCAGCCGTCCCTTGCGGGACTTTTTCGTCTTGCTACCTCTACCCAGGAGTGTCCTCCTGGGCCTGTAGTTTCTACATTTCAGACAGCGGGGATATCCAACACTACGGAATGCGCGAGTTTTCTGGGGTCACCGCTCTGATGCTTTGTATCAGGGCACGACTTTAGTCGTGCCGTTCAACAGGGGCCAAAAAGATCTGGGCTTTAGCCCCTGCGCTTTTTCCTCTGCAAGTAGGTGTACCAGTCCTGCTTTCGACGGGGTTCTGAACGATAGATCCGCAATGCATTTCGTGCAGGATTGCCATTGCAGGGGCTGAAGCCCAATTCTCTTTACCTCCCTTACGGCACGACTAAAGTCGTGCCCTGATACAAAGCCAAAACTTAGCATTCAAAACTGCCACTCCCGTTGAAATACCATACGCTTGGTCCCTGATATATAGAAACCACAGACCCCAGGACTCCGCCGTCTACCCAGGACTGTCGTCCTGTTAAGTTCAGGCGTCCCCGTTCGACAAGCTCAGGGCAGGCTCTTCGGGACTCTATCACCTGCGAAGCGTGCATTGTTTCAACCGCCGGGGTCCATGCTAAAGCATTTTGGCTTTCACGAGCGGAGCGTCATGCTTGAATGAAACCGCGCTGAGCTACGGCAATGTTGCCCCGCGACGAATTTTTTACGAGGTACATCATCTCGTCCGCCGCGCCGATGATCTCCTGGATCGAGCTGCCGTCCTCCGGATAGCTGGCGATTCCGAAACTGGCCATCATGTGCAGCTCCAGTCCTTCCGATAACAGATATCGCGTTTCTCGCAAGGAGTGCAAGAGACGCTGGGTCACTTCGAGCGCCGCGTCCTTCCCTGTCTGCGGCAATAGAACAATAAACTCGTCGCCGCCATAGCGAAAAGCCGAGTCAATACCCCGGACATTATGCTTGATGGTCCTGGCGATCTCGGCCAACAAGCGGCTGCCGGTGAGGTGACCGTGCAGGTCGTTGACCCGCTTGAAGTGGTCCAGGTCGATGAAGATCAGGCTGAAGGGAAGATTGAAGCGGCGTGAGCGTTCGAGCTCGCTCTCGGTGACGGAAAACAAGTGCCGGGAATTGAACAGTCCGGTGCAATCGTCGGTGATGGTCAATTCCTGGATGCGCTCCACGGCGCGCACGTTCTGAATGGCGATCGCGGCGTAATCGCACAGCACGCGGAGAAAGGCCATGGTTTCGTCGGTCAGGGTGGAGGCGCGATAGTTCAGCAGCTCGATCACGCCCAAGGTGCGATCTCTCCAACGCAGGGGAATGCAGATGGCGCATCGAACCGGCGAGCTGTGGGTAGAACCGGAGAGCAAAGGGAAACGCGGGTCATTGCCAGGGTCGGAGACGATTACCGGCTCGCCATGTTGCGCTACCCAGCCAGCGATCCCCTCTCCCAGGTCGACACGAAGGTTGCGGTCTCCGGATGATTTGCCGGCCGCGACTGCGTAGTACAGATTTTGTTCTTCTTCGTCGACGATCAGCAGGGACCAGGATTCGGGTTCAAAAAACTGCTCCATCTGCTGCATGATTGCGCCGAGGATGGAATCCAAGTCGAGCGAAGAGGTCAGGGCACGCGCCACGTCATGAAAGACTCTAAGGTCTTGGGGCAATGGCGGACGCTCTGGGAAGGATCGGTCGACCATAGATAGAGCCGCACTTCTGGCTGCTTCGAACGCATTTTCCCTTCTACTCTGCACCGGCGAGTGTAGTTATCTATGTCTTTACCAGGGGAAGAGCCGCAGCGGCAATGGTTCCTTTGTACGCTCCAGAAGGGAAAATGCTTAGCCTCCGATATGCACCATGCTGCGTGACGGTTTCAGAAAGCCGGGTTCGCCGATATGGTGGCGCGCTTCCTTGGCTTCGACCGTCTTCTGAATGAAGGCTGCGAGATCTTCATCGGAACCGCCGCGGGCCGCCACGGCGTAGAGATCATGATCGAAGTGGGAGAAGAGGCAGGTGCGGATTTTGCCATCGGAGGTAAGGCGGATGCGGCTGCATGCTCCGCAAAAGGCCTGGGATACGGGAGCGATGATGCCAATTTCTCCGACGCCATCATCGAAGGTATAGCGGCGCGCAGTTTCCCCCGGGTTGTTAGCCGGCAGGGGCACCAAGGGGCGAAAGCTGGTGAGCTTGTCGACCACCTCCTGCAACGGAACCACCACATCAGGCGTCCACAAACGGTCCTCTTCGAGCGGCATGAACTCGATAAAGCGAACGATCACGCCCTCATCTCTGGAGAAGCGGGCAAAGGGGATGATCTGGTCGTCATTGAAGCCACGCAATAAGACGCAGTTGACCTTGACCGGGCCCAGCCCGGCACGCTGGGCTGCACGCACGCCGGCCAGTACTTTTTCGAAGCTTCCCGGGATCCGGGTAATGCGGGCAAAAATTGCCGGGTCGACGGCGTCCATGCTGACCGTGATCCGGCTGAGCCCGGCACGCGCAAGGGGAGCGGCCATCCGGGCCAGGAGATGTCCGTTGGTGGTAACGGCGAGATCCAGCGGGGCGGCAGCGGAGTTTGTTCGCAACTCAGCAAGCTGGGCCACCAGGGAAACAATGTCCTTACGCAGGAGCGGCTCGCCACCGGTCAGGCGTATCTTCTGAATGCCAAGACTGACGAAAACCCGGATCATCCGCAGGTAATCGGCCAGCTCCAACTCGGCAAATTGCGCGCCCTCAGAGCCGGTGCGACAGTACACGCATTTGTAATTGCAACGGTCGGTGATGGAGACGCGGAGATCGGTGATCGTACGCCCGAACTTGTCTTTTAATTGAAAGGCGGGCAGCGGGTTGGGGCCGCCGTCCATCGCCGGGCTGAATGCAACTGCCGGATTGTCCAAATCAACTGGCGACATGTGGAAGTAGCTCCAACTGTACTTCAACCATTGGATGCGCGAGCCAATCTGTTTCGACCTTTGCTGCAAGGTTGGGCCGTAGCAGACTCCGTATCCTTATGACAATTAGAGCATTTTTGTGTCTTTGCCGTTCAACCCGGGCCGGCGGTCGACCAGTCAGAGCCGGGTCCAGCGGGGGAAGAAAATGCTCTAAACCGTGCCGGGACAGCAACTCCAGACTTCCCAATGCCCCAATCCTGCACTATAGTCAGTTAAATCAATGGATACTCCGACCGAGACGAAATCACAAGTTCACCACGGAACAGCAGGATTTCCTTCTTCCTCCGGTAAGTCTTTTAACGGTTTCTTCAGCGGGGACAAGCGCTGGAATTTCCGCAAAAACGACCTTATCGACGCACGCGCCCGGCGGCTCTTTGAGACCACGGCATTGGCCTGCCACCACGATGCCTATCCTTTTCAGATTCCTTTGGAGGGACGAACCGGCCCCCAGGTGAAGGCGGACGGTCACTCCATGCTGATGCTGTCGTCCTATGACTACCTGGGACTGATCGGCGACCCGCGGATCGACGCTGCAGCCATTGAAGCCATCCGGAAATACGGCACCGGCACCGGGGGAGCGCGCCTGCTGACCGGCACCACCGACCAACACGTCCTGATGGAGAAGGACCTCGCGGCCTACAAAGGGACAGAAGCAGCGATCACTTTCAGCTCGGGCTACTTAGCGAATGTGGCGGTGCTGGGTGCACTGCTGGGTCCGGCGGATCGCGTGATCATGGATTCGCTGTGCCACCGAAGCCTTACCGATGCCTGCCGGTTCGCCGGCGTGCAGTTGCAGCGGTTCCGTCATAATGACGCCTCCTCTTTGCGTCAGGAGCTACAGAACGGGTCCCAGGCCAACCGCACTTTGGTCATCTCGGACGGCGTTTTTTCCATGGACGGAGACGTTTGCCATCTGCCCGAGATCCTTGAGGTCAAGAAGGAATTCGGATTCTTCCTGCTGGTGGACGAATCGCATGCTTCCGGGGTCCTTGGAGCTTGCGGCCGGGGCACGGATGAACATTTTGGGATACCGACCGACGAGGTGGACATCTGGACGGGTTCGCTGGCCAAGTCCATCCCCTCGACTGGTGGTTTTGCGGCAGTTTCGCAGGAACTTGCGATCTATCTTCAACATGGGGCATCGCCGTTTATTTTTTCCGCGGCTCTGAGCCCGGCAGCGGTGGCTGCTATCCGTGAGGGGTTGGCGATTTTGAAGGACGAGCCGGAACGCGTAGCCAAAATCAAGCACAACGCGGATTTCCTGCGTAGTGGCCTGTGCTCGCTGGGCTATGACACGGGCTTGTCGGAGACAGCGGTCATTCCGGTCATCCTGAATGATGAAACAACCACTGGTTTGTTCGCCCGGCGGCTTCGCGACCACGGGATTCTGGCCACGCCTGTGCTCTTTCCAGCCGTTCCCCAGGATTCAGCGCGACTCCGGCTTTGCGTAACCGCCGCGCACACCCAAGCTGACCTGGAATACGCGCTCGATGTCTTCGAGAAGATGGCTCGCAACTAGTTTCGGTCGCTGCGGAGTTCCCTGGACAAGCAAACCACACGATCCTGCTCCGGAAAGGGCGGGTGAAAGTGTGCGCCTTAAGCGCCCTATGCGCCCTTTGGGTGGAAGTGTGCGCCTTAAGCGCCCTATGCGCCCTTTGGGTGGAAGTGTGCGCCTTAAGCGCCCTATGCGCCCTTTGGGTGGAAGTGTGCGCCTTAAGCGCCCTATGCGCCCTTTGGGTGGAAGTGTGCGCCTTAAGCGCCTTATGCGCCCTTTGGGTGGAAGTGTGCGCCTTAAGCGCCTTATGCGCCCTTTGGGTGGAAGTATGCGCCTTAAGCGCCTTATGCGCCCTTTGGGTGGAAGTATGCGCCTTAAGCGCCATGAGGAATTGGAAGAGCCGTACCTCAGGGGCTAAAGCCCTCAACAGCCCAAGCGCAATGCGGCACGACTGAAGAGGCTGCGGAAAAACTCGCCGTTGGGTAGGAAAGCCGTACCTCAGGGGCTAAAGCCCAGCGTATTTTCAATCACTTACGGCACGACTAAAGTCGTGCCCTGATACAAAACATGAGTTTTTCCGCAGCCTCTGAAGCCGTGCCCTTCGTCCAGAGTCTGCCCTCGACCTGAAAGCCTGGATCAGCCAATCACGGCATTGCACGGAACGCGAGCACGGCGTTCAACCCACCAAAGGCGAAGGATTGGGAAAGGGCAACTTCTACCTTTGCCTCCCGGGCTTGGTTGGGAATCACATCCAGCTCACATTCCGGATCCGGCTGAGTGAAATTCGCCGTCGGGGGCAACATCCCGTTGCGCAGGGCCAACACCGTGGCAGCGGCTTCGATCGCTCCGGCCGCTCCCAACGTGTGCCCGTGCATTGATTTGGTCGAACTTACGGGCAGAGCAGAGGCGCGGCAACCGAAAACGTTATGGATGGCAGCCGCCTCCATGCGGTCATTGGCCTCGGTTGCGGTTCCGTGAGCGTTGATGTAACCAACCTGCTCAGGGGCCAAACCGCCATCTCGCAGCGCGGATCGGATAGCACGGGCGGCCCCTTCGGCGGAAGGTTGGGTGACGTGGCATGCATCGGCCGACATGCCGAAGCCCACTATCTCCGCCAGTGGCTTCGCTCCGCGAGCCAGGGCGCGCTCGAGGGGCTCCAGAACCAACATGGCCGCGCCTTCCCCCAGGATCATTCCGGAGCGGTTGGCAGAAAAGGGGCGGCAGGTATCGGGGCTGACCACGCGCATCGCTTCCCAGGCCTTCAATCCACCCAGGAAAAGCGGCGCTTCACTGCCCCCGGCAATGGCCAGGGGAGCTGCTCCGGAACGCACCATCCAAAGTGCATTACCGATGGCGTGAGCCGACGACGAACAGGCGGTCGAGAAGGTGTACGCGGGACCGTGTATGCCGTATTCCATCGAAATGTGGCTCGCACCCGCGTTGCTCATTCCGAGGGGAATGGTCAGCGGATGGACGCGATGCCTGCCGTGGTGGAAGAGCTCCCAATAACCGATTTCGTCGGTAAATCTGCCGCCCATGCAGGAACCGGTGATGACGGCCGCACTATCGCGCAGCTCCTCGGTCCATTCGATTCCGGCCATTGTCACCGCCTCGCGCGCAGCGATGACGGAAAACTGCGCGAAGCGATCCATGAAGCTGAGTGTTTTGCGGGGAAAGTAGGTTTCGGCGTCGTAGCCGGTTACCGCGGCCCCGTTCTTGAAACGGACTTGAGTCATGCCCATCTCGGCAACGGGTCCGACGGCGTCCGGTATCGGTCCGATTCCAGATTTACCACTGACAAGTGCCTGCCAGAACCCTTGCTGGTCAAGGCCCAGAGCGCTGATGACGCCCATTCCTGATATGACAACTCGCATCTACACCATTTTCATAGAGGACTGTAGCTGGACCGAGGGTAACAAACTCCGGCTTCCTCCCGATACAGTACGGTTCATTCGGTTGCGGTTTGGGCAGATGGGTTTTGTTTGGAATCCACCAGGTAGGTGACGCCGTCGATCATTTCGCGGATGGTCTGGATCTTCTTAGCGTCTTCGTCTTTGATCTCGATATCGAACTCGCTTTCGAGGTCGAAGAGGATATTGATACTATCCATCGAATCGATGCCCAACTCTTCGAAGGTGCTGTCGGGCTTGACCTTCTCGAGGGGAATTCTCTGGGTGGTAGCAATCACTCGAAGAACTCGTGCTTGGATCGTCTCAGACATTGGGGGCCTTCGTAGAAACCACAGTTCTGCCCGGGCGCTCGCGTTTGGACCGGGTGGTGAACTGTTTCAGTAAAGTTAAACCGCGAGCCAAGTGCTGGCAATAGTTTGTCATTGAAAGCGAATTTTTCAAAAGTTTAGTGAACTTCGGCGACGGCGAGGCGCCGGGCAGTGCGCCATGCGTAATGCAGGGCGGAGATAATGGTTAGCAGGGCGGTGGCATAGAGCGCCAACTTGCGCAGCATAATCAGCGGCATGGGGGAATAGATTTGGCAGAGCAACACAGCCAGTAACGCCAGAATCTGGGCGCAGGTACTTGTCTTGCCGTAAATGCTGGGGCGGAAATCTCGCATGCCGAGGCTGATGTAGAGCAGCGAGGCGACGATGAGGATGCCCAGGTCGCGGCTGAAAACCAGGACCGTAACCCGGCGGGGCACGAGCCCCTGGTGCATGAGCACCAGAAAAAGGGTGCTGAGCAGGAGTTTATCGGTCACCGGATCCAGGTACTGGCCGATCTGGGTTTGCTGTTTGAGCAGTCTGGCGGCCAAGCCATCGAGGCCATCGCTGAGTCCGGCGATGACGAAAAGGCAAAGCGCCGTTTTGTAGTGAGACTCCAAGACCGCAATGACGAGAAAGGGGATGAGGCAGAGACGCAGGAACGTCAGCAGGTTCGGAGCTGCGCGCAATTCTTTCAGCAAGGTGTTCCGATCCTCGTGGCGGCAGCCAAGAATCTTGATGGTACATGAGCTTTTGGTATGATAGCGAGACGCACGGCGCAGGCGCGTAGCTCAGTTGGTTAGAGCGTCCCGGCGTTGCCGGGAAGGTCAGAGGTTGGTCACGAATGCAACGCATAGGCGCGTAGCTCAGTTGGTTAGAGCGTCCCGGCGTTGCCGGGAAGGTCAGAGGTTGGTCACGAATGCAACGCATAGGCGCGTAGCTCAGTTGGTTAGAGCTCCCGGCGTTGCCGGGAAGGTCAGAGGTTGGTCACGAATGCAACGCATAGGCGCGTAGCTCAGTTGGTTAGAGCTCCCGGCGTTGCCGGGAAGGTCAGAGGTTGGTCACGAATGCAACGCATAGGCGCGTAGCTCAGTTGGTTAGAGCGTCCCGGCGTTGCCGGGAAGGTCAGAGGTTGGTCACGAATGCAACGCATAGGCGCGTAGCTCAGTTGGTTAGAGCGCTACCTTGACACGGTAGAGGTCAGGAGTTCGAGTCTCCTCGTGCCTACCATCTATTCACTCATTATTTCGACTAGCTCATGCAGTTAGAAACACGGTTCTGAATCATCCATGCGCGATGCATTTGGTGCTGGATGTGCCGTTGCAGGGGCTGAAGACCAATTCTCTTTCCTAGGCCTGAGTCGCCCGACTAAAAGAGGATGCGGAAAATGTCGAATGGGAGCGAAAGCCGCTCCCTCAGCGGCTTCTAAAACCGAACAGATTTGCAATCACTTACGGACGGCCTGAAGGCCGTCCGCTTCAAACATTCGGGTTTTTCCGCAGCCTGTAAAGTCGTGCCCTGAGACAAAGCCAAACCTCGGCATCCAACAGAGGCACTGTTGTTGAAATGCCCCACGCCGGTCCCTATGTAAAAACTCCAGTGCCCAGCGGTGCCTTGGTGGCGCAAGTTGGCGGCCAAGTCCTGCGGGTCCACCTTACTCTGCCAAGTTGAAGATTCGAATCTGAACCAGCTTGCTAATGGTCAGATTGTTGAGACCCCTGCCTTGCATACGGTGGATGAAATCCGGCGTGATTTTGAAAATGCGCATCTGGATCAACTCGTCGAGCGTGGGCTGGTAGCCCAGGGCGCGAACCTGTTTTACTTCTTCCGGATCGACACGGTGCACACGCAGCGCAATCAGCTTGCCTGCATCCGGAGTTGGGTAGCCGAGCGCATTCAGACTGTGGATATAGTCGGTGTCTGCATGGAAAATGCGCAGCGCGATCAGATTCCCCGAATCAAGACCGCTCACACCCGCCGTTTGCAAAGAATGGATCCAGGCAATCCCCATGCGAAACATGGTGTAAGCCTGTAGTTTTTCCTCATCCAGATTGCGAAATCCCAGTTGCAACATGCGTTCGACAAATACCGGATCGGGCACGAATCTGAAGTCGCCGCTCATCCTGCCGTCGTGGACCGCACCAGAGCAGGTGAGGGTGCCAGCCTCGGCGCGAAGGATCGCGTCCACGTGCGCACCTTCGCGATGCAGATCCGCAAGCGTGAAACCCAGGAATGCACTCACGGGTTCCTGAGTCTGTGTAGAACCGCAGTGGTCATCGCCGGCGCACTGGCCCCGCTCCAGTCGAAGATCGACTTCAGCTTCATGCGCGGTAGCAGCAAGGCTGCACGAGCCGGTGAGGCTTCGAAGATGCTCCTGTGCCTGAAGGAACAAAGCAGTCGATGCGGTGATGAGTGCGATGAGAAGAACACCACTGGTCCTGGTCATTTTGCCTCCGTGTCGTCGCCCAGCACACCGGAGATGCGCAGCTGCACGAGTTTCTGGATGGAGAGAGAAGTGAATCCATGACGCTTGGCAGAGGCGAGAAATGCATCGTCAATGTGGAAAATGCGAAGCTGCACCAATTCATCGATGGTAGCGGCCGGATATTGCTGTTTGACGGTCTTGGCGTAGCTGGGGGTCACTCCCTGAACCCGCAGTTCAATCAACTGCTTAGGTGAGATTGAGTCGAAGCCGGCAGCCTTCATCCCGGATAGAAATTCCGGTGTGACATGGAAAATGCGATAAGACACCAGATCGCCGCTGCTGCCTGGCTGCAGACCCGCGGCACGCAACCCGGATACATACTCCGGGGTGACGCCCTGGATCTTCATCGCAATCAGCTCGTCCGCAGAAGGTTTCCCGAAGCCGACGTTGGCCATAGCTTTAGCGTATTCGGGAGTAATGCCCTGCACTTTCATAGCGACATACTTGTCCACATCCACGTCATAGCCGGCGGCGCGCATGCCATCGATGTAGTCCGTCTTGTTTGGGGATGCGTCCTCCGATTTTTGTTCCGCATCTGAGCTTCCTGAGCCATACCCAGCAGCGCCATGGCCCACACCTTCTCCAGTGCCCACACCTGCACCGTGACCATCCGCAGACGGTCTTTCGGCGGCGCGGTCGTTTCCAGTCGCGGAGATGGGCATGACCAAGGCGGCTGAGGCAATCCGTGGCGAAGCAGACTTTCCGTTTGCCACCGGCGATGGGGCAGGGGCAGGAAGTCTCATCGTGGTTGCGGCAGGAACAGAGGGTGATGATGACGAAGAGACCGCCGGGGTAGCGGATTTGGTCTCGACGGTCTTTCGCAATCCTGCGAAGAGCTGCGGTACAGTCAGGAGGGCCAGCAGGAGCACGGTTAAGATCGCAGCAACGGGTAAGGGCGCTGTTTCCCGCGGGCCATTCTCGCCGCTGGCTTCACCGAGGACGCGCGCAATGCGCAGGCGAAGACCCGACGATGGCCCGTGTCCATCCAGTGCCATGGCCAGACTCAGGGGATGTCTGCGGCGCTCTTCCAGACGCAACAACGCGGTGGCATAAATCAAGGGATCGGGGCATGACTGAACAGCCACGTCGTCGCAGCAAAGCTCGCGTTGCTGGCGGAGCCTGCGACCGAGCCACCACACCGCCGGATGAAAGAAGAACAGGGTTTCCACGGTCGTCTGGATGAGGTTCCAGAGATAGTCGGCGCGCCGCACGTGCGCCAATTCATGGGCAAGCACCGCTTCCAACTGCTCAGGGCTCAGAGCCATCAACGCGGAGGCGGGCAGTATGATCAACGACCGAACAATTCCGACCGCGAGCGGGCCCTGAATGTGCTCAGAGATGCGAAGACTGACATGCCGTGTAAGGCCAAGCCGTTTGCACAGGCGGGCAAAGTTCGCGCGCACCACTTCAGGAGCCTCGACCAGGGCGCTGCGGCGCAACCGCTCAATGAGCCACCAGCCGCCGATGGTTCGGGTCGAAAGACATGCCACACCCAGCAACCAAACGACATCGAGCCATGGCAGAAATCGAGACAGATGCAGTACCGACTGCCTTGTAACGCCGGCTGTATTCAGTCGTGCTAACGGCGCAAGATCGATAGAGATGCTCGATCCAATGACCGCGTTCACAGGGGACGCAGAGATGGCTGGTGAAGCTAACCCGGAGTGGGTCCGCGTCTCCTCATAGGCGAAGGTTGCCAGTGCGCCCAAAAGCATCAGGAGCAGGGCGGCCAGCGCCAGCACATAGCGTGTTTGGCTGCGCGCCTTAGAGAGCGCAGCATCGGCAAGCCAGTAGACGAATGCGATCGCCGCCGCCAGCCAACAGAAATTCACCAGGGTCCAGCCCAGAGATTGCAAATGATGACTCATCGTTTCTCCTGTTTGCGGTCGATTAGCTTGCGAATTTCCTTTAACTCGTCGCTGCTTGCCGGCTCCATAGTCAACGCGTGCATGGCAAGCTGCGTAGCGGAGCCGGAAAACAGCCGCACGCTCAAATCTCTCAAGAGCTGGCTCTGCGTCTCTTCCTGGCTTGCGGTGGTGCGGTAGACATGGGCCCTGCCAAGCTCCGCGCGCTGCACCAGCCCCTTCTCGGTCATGATCTGGAGCAATTTCAACACGGTGGTATACCCGAGCGGACGTTCCTGGCTTACCGCTTCGTGGAGCTCGCGAACAGTGGCCGAACCTTTGACCCACAAGACACGAAGGAGTTCGAGCTCCCCCTCGGTCGGCTTGGGTAAATGACTCTTGCTCATCTTCATGAACGAACCATATACGAAGTACTTCGTAGTTGTCAACGAAAAGCTTCGTAGATAAATCTTCATTGCCGCGATTTTCGATTTGTCAATCCCTCAGGAGGCTAATGTTTGTGCCGATCTGGCTGCCGCTAAACAGAACGAGTGTCTTTCCCCACAGACGGTTACGCATTGCGGAAATGGATCGGCTTCGGAGTCGCTGGCGCCCTCGGGATTCTCGCCCTGGCGCGGCCGGCTGCACTGTCGCCATTGTTCTCGGCGAACTACCTGCCGCACCGCTATTGTTACCTCGCAAAGCCGGGCCTGGTCTGGACGAACGCAGTGGCGGATGGCCTTATTGCCGTCTCTTACGCCCTATTATTCGGGTGCCTCTTCTGGTTGGCCGCGAAAGCGCGGCATATCGCAGTATTCCATCCGTATCTTTGGATCTTTGTCGGATTCGGTTCGTTCATCCTGGCATGCGGCATTACGCACGGAATGGAGATCGTGACCATCTGGTGGCCGGTCTATCCGCTGGCCGCTGCACTCAAGGTAGCGTGCGCAGCAGTATCGGTTTCGACCGCTGTCCTGTTCGCCTGGGCGACACCTGAGCTTGCAGGCAACATTCTGCACCTCCTCGACTCCCTGGCGAGCGCACAGCGGGAGACCAACAACGAAGCATTCAACTACCGGGAACAGATCGAAGCGATCAATCGGTCGCAGATGATGATCGAATTTCGGATGGATGGAACGATCATCAAGGCCAACGGTCACTATCTGCGTGCGTTCGGTTACGAGGACGATGAATTAGCCGGTAAGCACCACAGTGTATTCGTCACCGAGGAATACAAGCAAAGCATCGAGTACCAGGAATTTTGGGAAGAATTGAGGGCCGGCCATTATCAAGCCGGGCAATTCTCTCGCGTTGATAAGCAGGGCAGCACAATCTGGATAGAAGCAAGTTACAACCCTATCCTGGGGCCGGACGGAGTACCCACCAAGGTGGTCAAGTTCGCTTCGAACGTGACCGACAGAGTGCGCGACCGGAACGATCTCAAAGACGCCGAAGCCAGGCTCCAAGCCATTCTCGACAACGTCCTGGATGGAATCATCACCACCGATAGCGCCGGAATCATCGCTACGGTCAATCTGGCGGCGGTACGAATCTTCGGTTACGAAGTCGAAGATGTGGTCGGCCGCAATGTCAAGATGCTGATGCCGGAACCCGACCGGAGCCGCCACGATGGCCATCTTGCGGCCTATCGACCGGGGGCATCGACCAGGATAATCGGTGTCGGTCGGGAGTTGGAGGGCCTGAAAAGCAGCGGCCACGTGTTTCCGATGGAATTGACGGTCACGGGCTCTTCCTTCCGCGGCGAACCCATGTTCGTCGGCCTAATCCGGGACATCACAGAGCGTAAGAGGCACGAGCAGGCCCTTCGTAGAACCCAGGAAATGTTGGACCGGACGGGGAGGATCGCATGTGTCGGCGGTTGGGAGATCGACCTGGTCGCCGGCGAACTGATCTGGTCGGAAGAAGCCTTACGTGTGGTCGGCTTGCCGTCCGACCTTCGGCCAACGCTCGAAGACGGCATCAACCTCCTCTTCTCACCCGAGACCCGTCCGGTCATCCGCGGCGCCATCGAGAAGGCAATCGCCGAACGCAGTGGCTTCGCGCTGGATCTGCCGATGATGGCGGCCGACGGACGCCAGATCTGGGTGCGAGTGACGGGCTCCGTTGAGTGTGAAGATGGCAAGCCGATCCGAATGGTAGGAGCCACGCAAGACGTAACCGCCAGTGTCGCCGAGCGGGCAGCACTGCAGGAGGCCAACGAACGAGCCGCGCTGGCAGCGGAATATAGCGGCATTGGGATCTGGAGTTGGGATCTCCGGACCAACCTGACGACCTGGAACTCCTGGATGTACCGGCACTACGGGATGACAGCGGGGAATGACCGGCTGGTTGGCCAGGATGCCCCGGTAAGCCGCATTCATCCCGACGATCGCCGGGCCGTGGAGCAAGCCCTGCGCGATTGCATCGAGGGCATCAAGCCGTTTGACACAATGTTCCGCGTGGTTTGGGACGACAAGAGCGTACACCACATACGCAGTGCGGGCCAGATTAAGCGCGACGAGAAGGGCCACCCGCTACGAATGGTGGGCACCGACTGGGATGTTACCGAACTGGTCGAGGCGAACGAAAAATCGCGGCGGGCACTGGAGATCGCCAAAGAGTCCAACCAGACCAAGTCGGACTTCCTGGCCAATATGAGCCATGAGATCCGCACGCCCATGAATGCCATTCTGGGCATGACGTACCTTGCCCGGCGGGCGGACCCAAACCCAAAGCTGCTCGACTATTTAACCAAGATCGGAAATGCCGCGGATTCGCTGCTGAGCATCATGAACGACATTCTCGACTTCTCAAAGATCGAAGCCGGCAAGCTGGAGTTGGAGGTTATCTCCTTCTCGCTCGAGGACGTTCTGCGCAGTCTTCTTGACGTGACCGGGCAGAAGGCGCAGGACAAGGGCGTTGCCCTGGTCTCATCGGTGTCAGAAAATGCTCCAGCGTATTTGGTTGGGGATCCATTGAGGCTGGGGCAGATTCTGATCAACCTGGTCAACAATGCAATCAAATTCACCGACTTTGGCGAGATCACGATTCGTGTGGAAGCGGAAGACATCACCGCTACTGATCTGCGCCTAAACATGTCGGTTTCCGATACCGGAATTGGTATGGGCCCGGACCAGGTCGCCAACCTCTTCCAGTCATTTCATCAGGGAGATGCCTCATTTACGCGCAAATACGGCGGCACGGGTTTGGGGCTTGCCATTTGCAAGCAACTCTGCGAGTTGATGAAGGGTGAGATCACGGTCGAAAGCGAACCCGGCAAAGGAAGTACGTTTCGCGTTACTGCCCGGTTCGGTATTGGGAAAGACATGGAGTTATCGCCTTCCGCCGGTTCCAACCCTCTGCAGCAAAAATCCATCCTTATTGTGGACGACAGTGAAAATACCCGGCATATGCTGATGGCAATGCTGGACGCGAGCGGCTTCCAAGCCAGGGCGGTCTCTTCCGGCGAGGAGGCTCTATCAGCGCTGGCACGGGCTTCGCAAACCGGACAGCCGATCGATCTCGTCCTGATGGACTGGCGACTGCCCGGCATCAACGGCATCGAGGCCTCTCGCCGCATTAAGCGAAATCCGACCTTTTCGCAGATACCAGAAATTCTTATGGTTTCGGCATTCGAACGCGAAGAAGTGTTGGCGGGGCACTCCGATGTTATATTTGACGGCTTCTTGAACAAGCCCGTCAGCAAGAAGAACCTGGTGGACGCCATTACCACCGCTCTGCGGTCGAGCGCCGAGCGGCCCGGACCTGCCTCCCCACCAACCACTAATGGATCAGAGTTGGCTGGAAGGCGGGTGCTGCTGGTTGAGGATAACGAGGTCAACCGATTTCTCGCTACGGAACTGCTCACCGACCTGGGTATCCAGGTCTCGATCGCATTCAATGGCCGGGAGTGCGTGGACCGGGTTAAGGCCGAGCCTTTCGACCTGGTGTTGATGGATATTCAGATGCCGGTGATGGATGGGCTGACGGCAACGAAGCTGCTCCGCGCGGACCGTCGATTCCACAGCCTGCCCATAATTGCCATGACCGCCCACGCCATGAGCGGCGATCGCGAGCGAAGCGTCGAGGCGGGGTTGAATGACCATCTCAACAAACCGGTCAATCCCCAGGCCCTGAAGGAGATGCTGGTTAAATGGATGCCGGCAAGATCGATCCCACAACCGACGAGCGACACAGGAAAAATGCCTGCTGCTTCCTCCGGTGACGACATCCCGGAACAGCTTCCTCCCTTTGATATTCCTGCTGCCCTGGCGCGCGCCAATGGCAAGCCCAAGCTTCTGCGCAAGATGTTGCTGAGCTTCCGTGAACAATTCAAGGGTGCTGCGTCCGAGCTGCGGCAACAGATCGCGGAAGGTAAGACGGAAGATGCCGGCCGCCTGGCCCACTCGTTGAAGGGAGTCGCAGCGACGCTGGAAGCGAAGGAATTGGCCACTGCGGCGGCAAACATCGAGCAGGCTATCCGCGAAGGCGTGATGGAAAGCCTGGAGGGGCTGATTGGGACCATGGCGGCCACGCTTGATCCGGCTGTGGCCGCGGCAGGTTCTCTCGACAGGAGGATTGCGCCCCCTCCGCCGACGTCCACAACTTCCTCAGGCAAACCGGACATGTGTATCCTGCTGGTCGATGATCAGGCCGGCTATCTCGATCTGCTCAAAGATGCCTTTGGTAGCCGCAATGAGGTCTTGTATGCAAGCGATGGCGTGGCCGCATTGAAGTTTGCAGCAGCCAGAGTGCCTGATCTCATTTTGCTGGATGTGATGATGGACGGCATCGACGGTTATGAAGTTTTCAGCCGTCTGAAGGCAGACCCGGTGACCAGCAACATTCCAGTTATTTTCCTCACCGGCCTGGGGAGTGTGGCGGAAGAAACAAAAGGGCTGACGATGGGAGCTTGCGATTATGTAACGAAGCCCATCAATCCAGTGGCTGTCCGCACGCGGGTGACTCACCAGATTGAACTTAGGCGTGCGCAGGAGAAATTGACGCGACTCACCGCCGAAGAACATGCCGCACAGCTGGCAAAGGAAGAGGAGCGTGCGGCGGAAATCGCCAGAATCAGCGAAGAGGCGTTGCAACTGCGGGACAACTTTCTGTCCCACGTTTCGCACGAGCTCCGTTCACCGCTTACATCGATCTATTCATTCAGCTCGATTATTGCGGACGGGTTGGCGGGCGCCACCAGTCATGAGCAGGATGAGTATCTTCGAATCATCCAAAAGAATGTAAAGCAGCTTCAATCGATGATTGAAGATCTGCTGGCGGTTACTGCCAGCAAGACGGGTAAACTGAGCATTCATCTCCAGGAGACAGTGGTCTCCGAGGCGATTCTGGATGCCGTCCATACGTGCGAGGCAAATGCCACGGCCAAGGGGATCAGGCTTTCGTGCACCATCCCCCCGGATTTGGCTTCGGCTTATGCGGATCCTGTACGGCTGCTCCAGGTGTTAATTATCTTGTGCGATAACGCGATCAAATTCACGCCTACCGGCGGGTCGGTGATGGTGAAGGCCCGGCCTTTCGAGAAAGTACCGGGCTACCTGCTGCTGGAGGTTTCCGACACTGGCCGAGGGATACAACCGGACCAGCTGGAGCGGATTTTCGAGCACCTTTATCAAGTCACGGAGTCCAGCGAGGCTGGACGCAAAGGCCTGGGACTCGGGTTGCACATCGCCAGAGAGTTGGTAACGAGGCAAAGCGGCGCAATTTGGGCAACGAGTGCACAAGGGGCCGGCAGCGTGTTCTCATTTACCCTTCCGGTTTTCGTTGGACAGAGGCCGGAAGACGCCGTGGAGGAAGACTCGACGGCGAACCTTGTATCACCATCTTTAAAGCACTTCCCTTGAGGTAAACCGGAGGCCTATGTTGCCCCTATAGCGCCGCAAGGGGTATGGAAGCCCTCACCAATCCCGCCATTTACGGCACGTTCAGAGTTGTTTCGTAAGGGGCAGAGAGCGTAACGGATGAATTCGCGTTTTATTTCCTAACCCGCCGGTCAGTGTACCTGAGCGCGCAATCTCCCAGATCTGGCGAACCGTTCAGCGAAGCTCGTGCATCAAAAAGCCGTAACTTTTTGATCGCATAGGGGCAGGTCCAATGGCCAAGGAAAAGGCCCGACTTTTCTGGGTGGGGATTCTCGCGCTATCGTTCTCTACGGTACATGCCCAGACACCGCAACAGATCATTCAACAGGCTGTTGACAGCGAGCGCATCGCGGACCAGAACGACCACTCCAATTGGGTGTACCTGGAAGAAAGTAACAAGCCGAAAGAACATATTCTGCAGTGGGTCGCGGCCACACAACATGGCAATGTCGAACGGGTTCTTGAGAAAGATGAGCTGCAGTTCGCGGAGTCCCGGCAGCGCGACCTCATTCAAAAATACCTGCACGATACTCGAGCCCAGAACAAACAGGTTGCAGAGGCAAACCACGACAATCAGCAGATCGTTGACCTGCTGAAACTTCTACCCGTTGCCTTCGTCTGGACACAGACGGGAGCAACGGCAACTACCACTTCCCTGCACTTTGAACCGGCACCGAATTTCCATCCGCCGACGCGTGAGGCGCGGGTGTTCAGCAGCATGACCGGCGACCTGGTGGTCGATAACCAGCAACATCGCATTTGCCGGGTAAAGGGCCACCTCATGCACGACGTCACGTTCGGCGGCGGACTGCTGGGAAGATTGAAAGAACGCAGCTCATTTGCGCTGGAACAACAACAGGTTGGCCCATCGGTTTGGGAGTTGACACAGATCCACGTCCACCTGGAAGGGAACGCCCTTCTCTTCAAGAGTGTTTCTCTCCAGCAAGACGACAAACGATCCAGGTATCAGCCCGAGCCGGCAGAGATCACGCTCGATCAGGCGGCCACGTCCGTCATGAATCAGCCGAAGTTATTCGCCTGCAGTGAGTCGGCTAACAGCGGGCTGGTAGCTGAAGCGCAGCCTTCCTGTGCCGAAAAGGGCGGCAAAGGTTTTAAGCAGTAGGGTTTTTAAGCCCCTGAGGTCCACCTTGCCAACCGTCTGTCGCGAACTCAGACGCGGAAAGAGTTGGTTCGCCCTATAAGTCTCGAAAAGCGTACCTCAGCGGCTAAAAGCCGTCAAGCGCGCAGGTCATTTACGGCACGGCTAAAGAGGCTGCGGAAAAACTCGCCGTTGGGTAGGAAAGCCGTACCTCAGGGGCTAAAGCCCAGCGTATTTTCAATCACTTACGGCACGACTAAAGTCGTGCCCTGATACAAAGCATGAGTTTTTCCGCAGCCTCTAAAGCCGTGCCCTTCGTTCGAAAGGTCTTCCCTCAAGGGTCAGTAAAGGCTTCATGTGCGATCCAAATTTGCCAACTGGAAAATCTAATTTGGACAAGTCTGGTTTTCAGCCGTCCCTGCGGAGTGCGGGTCACACAACTGACAAAAACCGGGGACGTCCAGCGCTCGATCGCGGGGTTGGTTGAGGAGAACATGGGTGACGCGCCTACGGCGCTCATCGTGATCGGGATATCAAACCCAGCCCTTCCGGGCTGGGCTGACGTTTAGCCGGCGCCCCTCCGGGCCTCGATGGGTCTGGTCCCGAAGCAGATGTTCTATCCTCAAAAGCATTCCCGCGTACGCCCAGCACTGTATGCCGGGCTTCGTCAGTCGTTCCCGCAAGCGGGACTGGTCCCGATCCTTTCGGGCTACTTGGGAACGGAGGCCGGCTCCAATTCGGCGGAGTTACTGGCCGCCGCATGGGCCTGCTGCACGCGGTATCCGGCGCGGGTACGCACGTGGTATTTTTGCAGATCCTTTCCTACGAGTTTGACGGTGATCGTGCGCCAGCCTGTGCTGGGATTGGGCTGGGGGTAGTAGCTAAGCGAGTAGAGATGGGCCAGGTCCTCCTGGATAAACGCGAAAGCCTTTTTTTCGTCGTTCCAGCTGCGGGCGAAATAGGCCTTCCCCCCGGTCGCCTTACTCATGCGCTCAAAGACCGCGGTCGAGATCGGTTCCAACTGAGCCTCACGCGTGCTGATCATGTAGATGATCGTGCCCGTGGATTGGGCCAGTTCCGCCACATCTTCGGGCGGCACCAGGCTGGCGTTGTCCGGGCCGTTGGAGAAAACCACCACCACTTTGCGTCCGGTGTATCTCGCAGCGTCCTCTACTGTCAGCAACAAGCAGTTGTAGAGCGCGGCATCGTCTCCGGCGACGGTGCTGCGCACCCCGCGGAGCACCTGGGATCGATCGGAGGTAAGGGCCGAATTGCGCGAAAGGTCACGACTGTAGGAATAAAAGGCCACCTTGTTCGCACCCTCGAGGGAACGAACAAAATCCGTGATCGCGTCCTGCGCAAATACAAAGCCCCGATACATATAGTTGCTGGTATCGAAGAGGACAAACACGTTGGCACCATTGACCTGCGACGGAAGGGTGGCAACGTCTTCCCCAACCGTTCCATTGGCCTTGACAACAGCTTTCGCCGCCACTACCGGCGCATTTGTTTTCGCGACCGATGGCGAGCCGGGCGCGGCCGGTTTGCCGGAAGCAGCGTTCGGCCCCGGCTGAAGCACCTGTCGAGCCCCCTCGTTCCCTTCCTCAAAGGTCGCGAGCCTCTCGGGGATCTTGTCCTCGGAAATGACGAAGTTCTCCGGGCCGAGGCCAGAAATATAGTTACCTTTGCTATCAGTCACGGCGACGTTTAGCTGCACCAGATCGACGTTCACGCGAATGTTCGTCGAATCGTCCTGGGCCCCGGTAAAGCGGTCGCCCACGAAAAAGAGAGTCACTAAAGCTGGAAGGATAAGAAGGTGTCGCTTTGCCATCATCATTTGTCCTGTATCCCGTTATTTTTGACCGGCCGGTGCAGAGCGTATTGAGACTGTTCCACCTGCACACCATTTTCCGGGGTGGAGGAGGAGGCTTCCGTCACTGGTGGCTGGGCAATCTTGCCCTGCCTGAACTCTTCTCCGGTTTCTCGCATGGCACGCGTGAGCGCCGGCCAATCCTCGATGTCGGTGGCGAAAATATTCGCGACCATGTGCCGGGTCAACTCGGGAACCAGGTGATTGAGCATAACCGGCGAGTACCCTTTCTCATCCGCCAGCCGCGCCCAATAGAGGTTGGTTGAGTCCCACGACTCACCCAGCAAGCGGCTGGAATTTCCGCCGAAGGCCGGGAACGGTTGCACGTTCAAGAGCTCGCACCTGTAGTTCTGCGCGAGCACGGGATGAGGGGTGCCGAAGTCCCGTGAGAGGCGTTGCAAATTAACCTCGGCCGGAGATTGACGGATGAGCGCATCCAATTCCCCGCCGGCCGTTCCCCAGGATGCGGTTTCCTGGGGATATTTATGGCGAAAATCGGCTGACAGATGAAAGGTGTCTGCCGGGGTCAAAGGCGAGAGGCTGCCGGCCACGTCGCCGGATTGCAAGGCTTCCTCTACTTGTCCCAGCCGCTGCGGGTTAAGGCGTTCGGAAAGAATAATGAGCACCCGGCCGCGCAGTTCCTGGTTTGCCACAGCGGCGGTTACAAGATCTTCGCCGGCGCGCTGATAGAGCGCTGCGGCGTGGAGTTCATTTTTGGTCACATTCCACCATCTGGGCAGGGTTGCACTGACCAGCAGGTCGGCCGTGACTTCCTTCCAGATCAAAGCCTGGACGTTTTTCGGAGCGATGAAATCTTCCTCAGTACTCGCAAGCACGTAGGGCAACTCCGCCAGCGAGCCAACCAGGTAGGCGCCGCCACCGGCCGGGGACCCCTGGTTGAACAATTCAGGAGCCTGCCAGAGTTGGGTTACGCCCATGATGGTTTCTCCCGAGAAGTCGTGGGAGCGCACAAACAGTGGATTGTTGTGCAGAAGCTGGGCCCCGGGCGGCTCATAGTAGGCGTAATTCAGCCCGACCAGCGCGTCCCTGAGAAACGGGGTGAGCTGCCCCCGGGCCGCTTCCAATTGAGGCCGCGAGCCGGGTGTCTTGATCACTTTGGTGATATCCACATGCACTTGCAATTCCGCGTGACGGTTGGCGTAAACTCCGGGCGCCCATTCAGTCTTCTCGCTCTCGGTAAAGATGGGCCGGGGCAGTTCAAATTCCCGAAGTTCGCTGGCCAGTGGAAGCATGTTGCCGGGGGCCGGTGCTCCTCCCGCCATCTTGTTGAGGCCGTCGCCAAGGGAAAACAAAGTATCGAGGGAAACCAGGCGTTGGTCCTCGAGCACCGCCCGCATTCGGGCGGCAATCTCCTGGCGCATCCGCCGGCCCTCGGCGGACTCTTGAGGAGGCCCTGCCAACAGTTCAATTAACTCACCCTGAGAGAGATCTGGTTTACCGCTGGCCGCCAGCACTACCGTTTTCAGAGAGGCCTGGCCTGCGTCGAATAGGTGGGGAAGCGAATCGACAGCAGCGAAGGGCGCAATCGCCTGCTGAAAAGACTGGTTCAAATCGGGGTTGCGGATCTCTCCCTGGCGAGCAAGAATTTGCCAGATCCCCAGGTTGGCCTGGAACATGCCCATGGCATTCCCGCGCAGGCTGTGGTTGGAGATTCCGTCGACTGCGTCGGCCACCTTCACAAAACGCGCGATCGAGGTATCGTCGAGGTCAGGAAATTCTGAGAACACAAGGTACCAGTTACTGAACTGGGAGAACTTGCTGGCCAGCAAGAGGACGGTTTCGGGAGTGAGGCGCTTGTCTGAGGGACGCCGGCTATCGACCTCACTGAGCATGAGGTAGATTTGCAGCGGACCCATATCGGTATCGATGCGAGATAACGCGGCCATGGCCTCCAGCAACTGCTCGGGCCGTTTCCACCCTCGGGCGCGCCGGCCCAAATCGTGAGAGAGTTTTGGTTCAGATTTCTCCACCAGAACCTGTTTCCAGACGTCCAGGCTGCCAGGGATACGCGGTTCGCCATCCGGTCCCCACTGCAAGCGGGTAAACAGCATCAATAATGCAGGAGCCTTGCGAAAAACCGCCCGGGCGGGAAACGCCTTGGGGTCGGGCTCGCGAAAAGCCTCGTAAAGACGGCGCAGACGTGGAGATGTGGTTAGGTACGCCTGCTGGGTTGCGTTCACCCGCGATATGGTGTCGAAATAGACCGCCAACCAACCGTTATCTGTGTCAACCAAACGAAGGACGAAGTCTCCAGGGGACTTTGGGCTGGCGCCGACGAGGTCCCTCCAGCCAGGTTCGGCGGCACTTCCCCCAGGAACGACGACCCGGCCATCGCGAATGTAGATTTGCGTTCCATAAAAATCAAGAACCGGGCCAAAGGGCAGAAGTTTCCCCAGGCCGGGAGAGCGTTCCAGCGCGGCCCTGGTTTCGGCATCGGTGTTGGATAGAGCCCAATACAGGCGGTCGACGGCAGGCTCGTGCAGCAGGATATCGACCAGCGTCTGCGGGCCTCTGATTTTTGAATTACTGAGGGACTTCCAATCGTTTTCGTTGAACAGCACGGGAACGCGGGACTCGGGAAAAGCGTAGGTAAAGGTTTCCCCTTTCTCGAGGGCCTCTTCCAGGGCAGTCAGCGGGAAACCAGAATCTGTGGTGAGGAAGGCTCGTTCTGCGTCGGCGGTCACAAGGGTGGAACCCTTTTGCCCGCAGGCCGGGCGGGCGTGGTAACCGAGAATGCTCAATAACGGCCCCGCATCCTCACAGTTGGCAACGCGAATGGTGCCGCTCGACCCGGCGAGCATCTGCAGTTCCCTGGCTTGATGAAGATAACGGTCGAGTAAGCGCAAATATTCCGTTGGCACGCCGTTCAGATATCCGGTCGAGTAGGCATTGCGGGCCACCAGGGGCAATACGTCGTACGCAGATATTTGCTGGCTAATGCCTGCCATGCGCAGGAAAGAGCGGAGCGGCCCGGGAATGATCACGGTGTTGTCTGGGGCAGAGACGTGGGTTACGGAGTGGGAAGACTTTCCGGGCGGCGCCACCGGCCGGGAAGGGGTTGGGCGAACCGTGCTATCTGCCTGGGCCCAGCTAACTGAGCACTGGCAGGATAAGCCGACGGCAAGAAGAGCGGACAAACAAATAACAGGCTTCACAGCGGGACGCCTCTTCAAGAAACTTCGAGACCTGCGGCAACTACGAATTTTGAGTGCAACATTACATCGATAAATTGGCCCGCGCGCACTTAGAACCCCGAGATTGGTCACACTTGCCGGTCAGGTCGTACCTTGGTCTGCGACGTCCCTCTGGTCCACTGCTTTCGTGTGAGAAAAGATACACCACCTGATACCCCAAAGGGTGAATATCTCTTCCGGCTCATCAAAAGTGTTGACCTCCCGAATCTCCGAATTGGAATTGCATTCTCGGCGGTGCATTGGGTTGGCGAGTTATGGTTACCAAGGGGTAAACCAATCACCGGCGAGCGAGATTCTCGCCGGTGATTTCTCTCTCCGCTACGATCGTCGAAAAACATTTCCAGGAAAGGTCCGCGGAACTGCAGATCCCTCCACGGCAGGCCCCACGGCGGGCCGGGGCAGGCGGGACAGGTCGGCTCCGCTCCTAATGAACAAACGAAGAGTGTGGTGCCGCACCTCCGGCGCTCGACCGGCTGCCTTTGTATACCCAGCCCTTCCGGGCTGGGCTATTTTTGGTGCCGGCCCTCTGGGCCTGGATTGCAAACACCGCTTTCCCATGTTCATTCCATCTTTAACTTGCCCCGGGCAAGTCAGCTGCGCCCACGGCGCGCCCCACGGCACGCCGGGGCGGGGCGGGGCAGGCGGGATGACAAAGGGTAGGGCGCCGCTTCCCTGAAAACTTTTGTTCGCAGCTCAGTTTGGAGCGCGGGTAGGGGGCGATGGACGGCGTTGCGACGATCGCCGGATTGTTGACTACCCTGCAAACAATTCTTCTTTCTCAAACTCTTCTTAGGACAGCCGATTTGCCGGGCGGCCGGAATGGCCGGTATGGTGGCAGGGTCGTTACCGGAGTGTTTGTTATGCGGGTTCTCCGCTTCACCCTGATGTATACGGTTTGTAACATTTCTCTGCTGCTCGCGGCTGCTGCTCTGTCACCGACGGCGGTCGCAGCGGTACAACTGCCAAATCTCTTTTCCGATCACGCTGTGTTGCAACGCGACCGCCCGGTGCGCATATTTGGTTGGGCCCGGGGAGGAGAAAACGTGACCGTCCGCTTTCACGGTCAAACGGTCACGACGCAAACTGATCCCTTCGGCAATTGGGAGGCGTGGTTAAATCCCGAGCCAGCCGGAGGACCCTACACACTGGCCGTAAGCGGCGACTCGACTGTAACGCCCATCGAGCGAAAGGATATTCTGGTCGGCGACGTGTGGTTGGCTTCAGGGCAATCGAACATGGAATTTCCCCTTGCCGGTTTTACGGGGGCGAACCCTGCCCCCCTGAAGGATGGCGAGAAGGAGATCGCCGCAGCCAACCACCCAAGGCTTCGCCTGCTCATACAGAAACGGGCAACCTCCACCGTTCCCCTTACTGAAGTTTCGGACGAGTGGACGGAATGTACCCCGGAGACGGCTCGCCACTTCTCGGCTGTGGCTTATTTCTTCGGCCGGGAGATCTCTGAGCACGAACATGTCCCGGTGGGACTCATCGACAGCACCTGGGGGGGCACGCCAGCCCACTCCTGGATCAGTCCTGAGGGGTTGGCGGCGTCCAATCTGACCTCAGTCTTCGAGGACGCGGGGACCATCGCCCGGGACCAGGGGCGAGCGGACCAAATCCGGGACTACTATGCTCGCGAGGACGCCGCCCTGCAGGCAGAAGGCAAGCCACCTGCCTCCCACCCGCGCATACCTGCCGACCATGGGGGAGCGTGGACACCCGGAACTCTCTTCAACGCCATGATCGCCCCGTATACGCGATTCACCATCAAGGGTGTGCTCTGGTACCAGGGGGAGACCGATAGCGACCCCAAGCGTGCACCCTATTATGCTCGAGTTTTTCCCGCCTTGATCTCCGACTGGAGACGGCAATGGGGCGAAGGCGAGTTTCCGTTCTTATTTGTTCAGATCTCCAGTTTCAATTCCACCGCTACCGGCTGGCCGTTGGTCCGAGATGCCCAGCGACGCACCCTGTCTTTGCGCCACACCGGCATGGCAGTCACGCTGGATGTGGGGACACCAGAAAACGTGCATCCACCTGACAAGCAAACCGTCGCCAGCCGGCTTGCGTTGATCGCCCGCGCCGAAGTTTACGGTGAAGCCGTCGAATACGGTTCACCGGAGTTTCTTCAAGCGACCAGCGAGCCGAACGGAATGCGGGTGTGGTTTACACACGACGAAGGACTCACTACGCGAGGCCAGGAAGTTGGCGGATTTGAGTTAGCTGGAGACGACCACAACTTCGTGCCGGCAACGGCAAAGATCGAAAAGATCGGGGAGCGCGATACGGTCCTGGTGTCGTCTCCCAAGGTCGCCTTTCCTCGCTTCGTTCGTTATGACTGGTCCGGCGTGGTTACGACTTTTCTCTACAATCGCGCCGGGCTGCCGGCAGGCACGTTCACTTCGGAATAGGCCTGATTCTTTGTAGAAGATTTGGCGTGTCAATCTTTCATGAATCGAAGGCTTGCTCCATTGACGCCGGTTGGGCGCTGCCATACATTC
Organism: uncultured Acidobacteriaceae bacterium; assembly: GCA_963750415.1. GTDB lineage: Bacteria > Acidobacteriota > Terriglobia > Terriglobales > Acidobacteriaceae > PALSA-350. The sequence continues at coordinate 1,468,969 of CAVVQX010000005.1, read as the reverse complement.
ACTGCACTATGCAAGATTTAGATTTCGACAAACTTCTGAGCAATTACCGGCAGGCCATAGACGGCTGGGTAACCGCAATTAAAGCCGAAGAGGCTTTGGCAAATGACGATCACTCCATGGTTGAGATGGAGAAGTGGGATGCGGCCGGTTTTACCGTTCATGACGCCGAAGCTACGGCAAAAAAGGCCCGCGACCAATACAAGAATGCGCTCCGGAAGAAGAACTATGGATTTTAGTTCCGCCTTTACGAATCCCTACCCGTGGGAATTGCGACAGGAAGAGGGGCGGGATTACGGTTGCTGATTTCTGTCTTTGAAGTTAGCTGACTTCCACCTCGAACGCCTGCCTGGTTTCGTTGCCGAAAATATCAATCACGCGTACGAGGATGCGGCGCCTGCCGGCCTCTTCGTACGTGTAGGACCCGGAGACGAGCGGCAGCTTTCTCTCTTTGCGGGTGCGGTATGCTGCCCAACCTTGGACGAAGGTATCGCTTCGAGAATCCCAGTCGACGGCCCAGTAGTCAATGTAGTCTGACCAGTCAGTGCGCACATCTCCGGCTGTATTAAGAATTACGAAGTTCTTGAGGGTTACGTGCACGGTAAGGTCGCCCGGTTGCCCGACCTCCGCTTCCAGGTAGGCCAGTGGGAAAAAACGCACGTCCGCTTTTTGGGTAGCCTGCGATTCCATCACCTCTCGCGGAATTTGCAAGAGCAGCAACCTGACCCCTTTGTTTCCTGCCGTCTCGGTCAGCAGGTCGCACCGCGCAGTGTCCCAATCCCAACCGAGAATATGCAATTCTCGCTGCTTCGACTTTACGCACTGGCCCACCGCGGCCTCGACCTCTGCGGTGGTGATTGGCAGATCCACCGCTCCAACACGCACCAGTGCGTTGCTCTTCTTACCGTCAACGTGGGCGAGGCCGGCAGCCGGTTCCGCACCGTAGAGATTCAGTATGAACGCTACGTACGCGCATGGGAGGGTGAAGTTTACGCCCTGCCAGTATTGGCGTTCGTACTTGCCCAGGGTCAACAAGGCAAAAGGCCTGCGGGGCTTGATGCCAAGCAAACGCTTGCGAGTAGTGTGAATACCCCAGCGGCCGAGGTCGCAGCCAATCCAGCGGCGATTGAGTTTTTCGGCCACCGAAAGCATGGTGCCGGAGCCACAGAAAAAATCGGCTACGAGGTCGCCGGGAGAGGAGGCGGCTTCCAGGATCCGCTGCAACAGAGCCTCGGGTTTTTGCGTGGGAAAACCGCAATTTTCCGTGCGATCCGCAGGTTGCAACATGGAGATGCGCCATACATCGTCTACCGTTCGCTGATCGGTCTCGCGATACATGACCTTCCCATCCAAACCCTTGGCGTTGACAATGGCCGCCTTCTCTTTATTCCACATGCGGACGAGTTGCTTCACTTTGCCTTCAGCCCGCTTTTCAATTTGCTGATTGAACTGGTAGGAGGCACTCTTGCGGTACCAGAGGACAACGTCGTGATTGGACGCAAAGCGCTTCACGTTGCCCTGAAATTTGTTGTAGTAGTACCACACGATTTCGTTGAGAAAGTTGCCGGCCCCGAATACTTCATCGCCAATGGCTCGAAGCAGGTGACTCACATGCCAGTCGCAATGCAGAAACAAGCTGCCGGTGGGTGAAAGCAGATCCCTGATCAATCGCAAACGTTCTGCCATCATGGCCAGGTAGGACCCAGTGCTGACATTCCAGGTATCCCGGTAAGCCATTTCCTGTTGCCCGTTCGCGGCGGGGAAGGCGAAATCTGCTCCGGTGGCAAACGGCGGGTCGATATAAATCAGGTCGACTTTTCCAGCGAAATCTTTGAGCAGCGAGTCCATTACGAGCAGGTTGTCGCCCCATATAAGTTTGTTGCGCCATGCCGCCTCGGGTCCGAAGACTTCCATTGATTGCAACGGCAAGTTAGCTCGCGGGGTTTCGGCGAGTATTCCATCCTCACGGTACTTGCCGGGCCAGACCAGCTCCGTTTTTGTGATTTGAATTTTCGCCATCGCCAGTTAGAGGATAGAACGAAAAGCGGCTGGGTTCCTCGGGACTGGATCAGGCTTTCAAAGCCTTCCCCGGACTCACGTTCCGGGCTACCTTCAGTGCGTGCGAGGAAACCGAAAAGAAACCGCATCGGGCGGGAAAGTAAGCCCCAGGGGCTGAAGAGGGGCGTGTGAGAACTCGGGATTTACGAATTGAGTCCCGTAGGGGCGGCTGAACTTCAAGGCTGTCCAAATTAGCGCATGAAGCTGTTTTCTGACGATGTAACCTATTGATTGCTTTGACGAGAGCTTAGCCGAACAAAATCAGGTTCCTTCTGTTGATCGGGTGCGGTCTAACTGGCAACCAGTTTCGAGTAGCGTTGATGAACGATAGGGCACGGCTTCAGCCGTGCCACAATACTCGCGCTGGTGAGGGCTTTAAAGCCCCTGAGGTACGTCTTTCCAACCTTCTATGGAGAACTCAAAAGCGTAAAGAGATAATTTTGCCCTGTAGGTCTCGAAAAGCGTACCTCGGCGGCTAAAGAGGCTGCGGAAAAACTCGCCGTTGGGTAGGAAAGCCGTACCTCAGGGGCTAAAGCCCAGCGTATTTTCAATCGCTTACGGCACGACTAAAGTCGTGCCCTGATACAAAACATGAGTTTTTCCGCAGCCTGTAAAGCCGTCAAGCGCGCAAACCCTTACGGCACGGCTGAAGCCGTGCCCTTCGTTCGACAGTGTCTTCCCCAGGGCTCTCAGGGTCAACGAAAACTTCATGTGCTGTCCAAATTGACCCGCGGAAAAAACTAATTTGGAGTGAAGGAATTTGCCGGGTATTTAGATGCGGTTATATTTCCAGGCTCTCCGCGCGGTCCTCGGCAAACCATGTTTCGTTCGCTTGCAGGAGTGATAGTGCGTGCTCGACATTCTCATCTGCGGAACGGTAGGCGCTGCTCTCCATGTCGTACCTGATCAAGTCCTCGAGTGCGGGACGGCCCATGATATCCATACGTTCAGGCTACCTCAGTCCTGGCGGTGCGGGAGCCGAAAACTGCTGGTGCGGTATCCCCTTGACAAATGGCCAGGACCGGACTCACATCAATCCAAAGGACTTACGCAAATCGTAATCATGGTGGAGACATAAATGATATGGAAGATTGCTGTCTGCGCCGCGGCGTTCTGCGCCACTTCCCTGTACTCCGCAGCACAAACAAAGGCCGATATCCGCAACGGTCAGGTGTGGGTACGCGTCTCCTGCGGGCAGACTTGCCTTTGGGAGTATGGTGCAGGCCAGCGGGATTCCGCACACCGATTTGCTCCACCGACGTTTTCCATCGATGGGAAACAGATCTCCGCCGCGGTTGTTCATTTTGCTCCTGTGGAAGTTTCAATTCCTCTCAACAACGGCGCCACCGAGTATTCCTTCGAAGGCGCCCTGGTGCAGGATCCTCATCTTCGGTTACGGGTTCAGTTCCAGGTAAACGAGGAAACTCCGGTGATTCGCTTTCGCTACACACTTACCGGTGACCAATTGCGAACGCTCACTGCACCGGGCGGAGTGAACAGCCTCACCTATCTTGAGACTTCCCTTCGGGATCTGCCGGATGCAGAAGAGGTCACACTTTCCAACTTCGTTCAGCTAACGCATAGTTACACGCTTTCCGAACAGAAGATCGCGGACAGATACTTCCAGGACAGCGGCGATTTTACCGGGCCTATCCTCGCTGCTACCGACGGCCACCACAGCCTCCTATTAGCGTATGAACATGGCGCGCAGGTTCCCGACACATTTCTGCGGTATCGGCTAAGCCCCGGGCGAGCCGTCCGCCTGACTGCTGTGAAAGGCAACTATGTCTCCGGCCAGATGATCGATGCGCATCATTCCTACCAATCGCTTTGGATGCAAACCGCAACGGCGGAGGGCGGCATCGATCAACTTGCCTCCCACTACCGCCGGTTCGTTCTGAAGTACATGACGCAGAATCCGGCGACGCGGAAACCATACATTTTCTATAACACCTGGAACTTTCAGGAGCGTAACAAGTGGTGGAATGGAAAACCGTACCTGGCATCGATGAACGAAGACCGCATCCTGAAGGAGATCGATGTGGCGCATCGGATGGGTGTGGATGTTTTCGTACTGGATACGGGTTGGTACGAGAAGACGGGGGACTGGACCGTCAGCACCAAGCGCTTTCCGGATGATCTGAAGGCGGTGAAACAGAAGCTGGACGGCTACGGCATGCAACTCGGGCTATGGTTTGGCCCAACAACGGCGGCGGTGTCGAGCCGGGTGGCGCGCGAACATCCTGAATGGCGGAGGTCGTGGGATGGTAAAGTGGGCGAGCCCGAGGAAGTATGGGAGACGGAGAAGAGCTACAAGATGTGTATGGTGAGCGGGTACGCCGATGCCTTCGCTGACGAATTGATTCGGCTTGCCAGGGAGGTTGGTGTTACTTACTTCAAGTGGGACGCGATTGCCCAGTATGGATGCAACGACCCGCACCATGATCATGGTGGAGAAAACAACACTGCCCAGGAGCGCGCGGACTCGTATGCATTCCAACTGGTCCAATACATGAGCCGGGTGGCGGATAAGGTAGCCGGCGCGGTGCCTGGGGCGATTGTGGACTTCGATGTTACGGAAGGCGGGCGAGCCATGGGCCTGGCGTTCCTTGCTTCGGGGAAATACTTCCTGATCAACAATGGACCTTACTATCAGAACTATGACATTCCCATCGATCTGGAGCGAACGAACTCAAACTTGTTTTTTTACCAGGGACCGGCGCGCACATGGATTGCCCGCTCTCCCCTGACCTTCGATAAATGGATCCCCTCGACTTTGTTTCTTACCCACTATTTTCCCGATGACCCCCAGCAGTGGCAGCAAGTGGATGTGGCGTCGCTGATTCTGGGGCAGAACGGGATTTGGGGAGACCTGCTGAATGTTTCGGATTCTGGAGTAGCTTTCATCGGTAGCACGTTGGCACGATACAAGCAGGTCCGCGACGATATGACGGAGAGCGATCCCGTGGTCACTGGTATTGTTTCTGCGAGTCCTGAAATTCATGAAAAGATTTCGGCCACGACGGGCCGGGGCGCGGTGGTTATTTTTGCAACGGAACGCGGCACCTACCACTACATCACGAGCCATAAAGTGGCCGGCGAGCATTGGCTCAGCGAGGGCGTCACGTTGTCACAAGATGCGGCAGGCCGCGCCAGGATCGAAGCGACGTTCGACAAGCCCGGAGCGAAGATACTTTTCTTCGGCGTCCATTGAGGAGAAACGCTGAAGAGTGTTATTGACTACGGTTCTTCCCGCCCCGACCCACCTCATCCATTTGTCGGCAGTGGACGTGCTGATCATTGCTGTTTATTTCGGCATGGTGCTGTTCATCGGCTTCTATGTGAGGGGCTCTGCCAAAACCAGCAAAGAGTTCTTCATGGCGGGGAGGGAAATGACCGCGTGGATCGCGGGGCTGAGCTTCATATCCGCGAACCTGGGCTCACTCGAGATGATGGGCTGGGCCGGTTCCACCTATCAGTATGGCATCCTCGCCCTGCACGCTTATTGGATTGGGGCGATCCCGGCAATATTGTTTCTGGGCCTGGTCATGATGCCGTTCTACTACATTTCGAAGACGTACTCGGTTCCCGGATATCTCCATCTGCGCTTCGGCAATCCCGCAAGGGCCTTCTCTGCTGTCAGCTTTGCCTTCATGACCATTCTGATGAGCGGCATCAACATGTACTCGATGGCGTTGGTCATGAAGGTGGTTCTCGGCTGGGACCTGAATTTCAGCATCTGGGTCTCTTCCCTGGTGGTCGCGATCTACGTAGCCCTGGGCGGCCTGCGATCCGCAATCTTCAATGAGATTCTGCAGTTCGTGTTGATCTGGGCGGGGGCGCTGCTGATTCCCATTCTCGGCTTGATTGAAGTGGGTGGGTGGAGAAACCTTACTCGCCAGATCGAACACAATCTCGGGCGATCGGACTACACCCACCTATGGAGCACGCTGGGCCATTTCAAGGACAACCCGATGGGTGTGCATTGGACGGGCATTGTTTTGGGTTGGGGCATCGTGCTGTCGTTTGGGTACTGGACTACGGATTTTCTGGTGGTACAGCGTGTGCTGGCAGCCAATAGCCTTCGTTCTGCACGCCTCGCGCCAATCATTGGCGCGGCCTTCAAGATGCTGGTGCCGCTGATCGTCATCCTTCCCGGACTTTTGGCGTTGGCCGTTTTGCCGTTTCGCTTGCTGCCCGAAGGCGTGGCTGTGGCCACCAACGGTCACAGCTACAACGAGGTATTGCCGCTGATGCTGGTGCGCTATTGCGGGCCCGGTTTGATCGGGCTCGGGGTCACTGCGCTGATCGCCGGTTTCATGTCGGGCATGGCGGGCAACGTGAGCGCATTTTCGACGGTGTGGACTTACGACATTTATGGCGCCTTCCTGCATAAGAAAGCCTCAGACCGGCACTACGTGGCGATGGGCCGGTGGTGCACGCTCGTTGGTGTGCTGGTATCGGTGGGTACGGCTTACCTGGTACAGCATTCAGCCAGCATCATGGACTACGCGGTGCAGCTATTCAGCTTTTTTGTCGCACCGCTATTCGGCACTGTAATCGTGGGCATGCTGTGGCAGCGCGCGACCAACAAGGGGGGCTTCTGGGGGCTGGTGGCAGGCACCCTCACTTCGATCGGCCTATGGGTTTGGGTGGTAAAGGACCCCTCAGCGCTACGCTATGTTGCGCTTTCCCCGGACGCGAAAGAGATGGCAGAAAACATGTACCGCGCATTGTGGGCGTGGATGGTTTGCGTTGGGGTCACGATTCTGGTCAGCCTGGCAACGAAGCCGCGGCCCGCCTCTGAGTTGGAAGGACTGGTTATGGGCGTTTCAAAAATCCCAAGAGGGGAACCCGGCCGATGGTATCAGGAACCAATATTCTGGGGAGGTGTGATCGCTTCTGTTTTCGTGGCACTCAATATCGCGCTTTGGTAGCGATTGGAGGAATAGATGGTCAGGTTGAAAACGTGGGCCTGGATCCTGTTGCTTTTGCCGGCGAGCGTGGTGTGCGCAGCGCCAAACCCCGAATGGACAACGCCGATCGCGCCGTTCCGCATTGCGGATAACCTGTATTACGTGGGAAGCAAGGATCTGACGTCTTACCTGGTGGTTACTCCGAAGGGCGACATCCTCATTAATTCCAGCCTGGAGAGTTCACCGCCACTTATCCGAAAGAGCGTGGAACAGCTGGGGTTCCATTTCAACGATATCAAGATCCTATTGATCAGCCATGCACATGCCGACCATGATGCGGGCAGCGCTGAAGTGAAGCGATTGACGGGCGCGAAATACATGGTGATGGATGGCGATGTGGCGGTGGTGGAGAGTGGTGGGGCCAAGGACTTCGCCTATCCTAAGGACCTCTATCCCGTGACCAAGGTGGATCGCGTGCTGCACGATGGCGATGAGGTCCGGCTGGGTGGGGTGGTGCTGGTCGCGCATAAGACTGCCGGACACACGCGTGGTTGCACTACCTGGACAATGCGCGCGTCGATCGGGGGCAAACCGCGCGATGTTGTGATTGTGGGCAGCTGGAATGTGAACACCGGATTTCGCCTGGTTGACCGGCCCGGCAAGCCCGCTTCTTATCCGGGCATTGTGGCCGATTATCAACGAACGTTTGTGGTGTTGAAGAGCCTGCCTTGCGATGTGTTTCTGGGGGCACATGGCTCTTATTTTGAAATGCTGCAAAAGCTCGAGCGAGCAAAGGCGGGAGCCGGTGAGAGTGTTTGGATTGATCCCGAAGGATATAAGGCAGCGGTGGCGGATCGACAACAGGCTTTTGAGGCGGAGCTGAAACGCCAGCAGGGCGGGGGCTAGATTTCCAATATCTGTCTTTCCCCACGAAGGCTGGGTGCTGATAAAGATTACGATCGTGCTGCCAACCGATCGATGGTGGCTTTGTCTGGTACTCCGTCGAAATACTTCAGTAGTGCCTCACGGAAAACCTTGTTGGCGGGATGGTGCGCGGCTGCCGATGCGAAGAGGGTGATGGAGGAGTGAAACTTCAAGTCATCGGGGTAGCCGAAGATGTCTTCGACGGTTCGGCCGGCCGCAGCATTCACCAGGGCTGTACAGTCGCGGAGACGGTCGCCAAGCACCGGGTGAGCAAGATAGGCTCTCGCCTCGTCGATGCCGGAAATGGCAAAGCGCTGAGCCATAGGACTTGAGCCGAGACCGCTCAGCTGCGGGAACACGAACCACATCCAGTGAGAGCGCTTTTTTCCAGCGGCAAGCTCGGACCGCACCTGGGCGAAGCAAGAGGCCTGGGCATCGACAAACCGTTGCAGGTGGAATGGGTCAGTCATGGCAACGAAAGGTTTGCACTCAATGCGGCCGTCCGTGAGTCTGATAGGGATGGCGATGATTGAGAGAGCGCGCCGGAATGGCAAGAAGTATATCAATCCGGCGCCCACTTCGGTGGGGACGTGGTCCACCTTTCTTAAAGTGTTTTTGCGTTACCTGACCAACCGGGAAGAGCGCATTCCAAAGCGCGCCCTGGGGCCTTTCCGCACCGATGCCCGGGTGTACGAGAACCCGCCGGCGAGTGGACTTCGGGTGACCTGGATGGGCCACTCGTCCTCGCTGCTGGAGATCGATGGCGTACGGGTGCTGGTGGATCCAGTGTGGGAGCAGCGGACAGCACCGGTCGAATGGGCAGGGCCGAAGCGATTCTTTGCCCCTCCGCTGCCCTTGGAGGAGCTGCCGCGGATCGACGTGGTGCTTCTGTCCCATGACCACTACGATCATCTCGGAGCACGCACCGTGCAACGGCTGACGCAGCTCGAGGCGACGTCCGGAGCGCAGTGGGTAACCACGCTTGGTGTGGGGAAGATCCTCAAGAAATGGGGTGTTAAGCATGCCGCCGAATTGGATTGGACAGAGAGCCTGCGCGCGGGGCAACTGGAGTTCACGGCCCTGCCCACCCGCCACTTCTCAGGGAGGAGTCTGGCGACTCGATTTGAGACGCTATGGACCTCATTCCTTATCGCCGGGCCGAAACACCGCGTCTTCTACGGGGCAGATTCCGGGGAATGGGAAGGCTTCAAGGAGATTGGGCAGGCATATGGACCGTTTGACCTGACCATGCTGGAGATTGGCGCCTTCGATCCTTTATGGGCCGATATTCATATGGGACCTGATGGAGCGGTGCGAACCTTCCGGGCCATGGGCGCCACCGGACTCATGATGCCCATCCACTGGGGGCTGTTTAACCTGGCGTTGCATGGGTGGCGGCAGCCGATTGAGCGCCTGTTTGCCGTGGATGGTTTGAAGCTCTGGAGTCCCGAGCCAGGAATGCCCACGGAGGTAGCCCGAGGAATTGAGTTACGGTCGGAATGGTGGCGGCTATAAACTAACACTCCATGCGCGTCCAAAGTCTCTGTATCGTTCTGTCGGCATTCTTGTTGAACATCCCGATTTCCTCTTCCGCCCAGGCTACGTCCGACCCATGGCGCGGCTGGGCTATCTATGGCGGCAGCCCGGAAAACATTCATTACTCCAGCCTCGACCAGATCAATCGCGAGAACGTTCATTCGCTGCAGGTCGCATGGACATTCGATAGTGGGGACCAACATCCGAAATCGGAGATGGAGTGCAATCCCATTGTGGTGGATGGGGTTTTGTACGCGACTACGCCGAACGGGGACGTGGTTGCTTTGGATGCGGCGACGGGCACCCTGCACTGGAGGTTTGATGCCAATGAGGGTCTCAGGAATATTGGCAAGGTGCGCAACCGGGGTGTGACCTATTGGTCTGACGGAACGGATCGACGCATTTTTGTTGGTGTACGGCAGTACTTGTTCTCGCTCGACGCCCAAACCGGAAAGCCGATCACCGCGTTCGGGAAAGCGGGGCGCGTCGATCTGCGTGAAGGTCTGGGCCGTGAGCCGCTAAATTGGATGACGATGACCAGCCCTGCGTTGGTCTACAAAGACCTGGTCGTGGTAGGCGCTGCGATGACTGAAACGCTGCCCGCCTCGCCGGGAGATATCCGCGCCTACGATGTGCACAGTGGACAGTTGCGATGGTCGTTTCATACCATCCCCCACCCGGGTGAATTCGGCTATGAGACCTGGCCCAAGACGGCGTGGACTTATAGTGGCGCAGCCAACAATTGGGCGGGAATGACGCTCGATCGTAAGCGCGGTATTATCTTCGCCCCCACCGGATCGGCAGCTTCAGACTTCTATGGCGCCAATCGAATCGGAGACGATCTGTTCGCCAACTGCCTGATCGCGCTCAATGCCGAGACCGGCAAACGCATCTGGCATTTCCAATTCGTGCACCACGATATCTGGGACCGCGACCCGCCGTCGGCTCCCACGCTGGTTACGGTAAAGCGCAACGGCCACGACGTGGATGCAGTGGTGCAGACCACCAAGCAGGGATACGTCTTTCTCTTCGACCGCGATACGGGAAAGCCGCTTTTCCCGATCAAGAGCCGCAAATATCCGCCCTCGGATGTTGAAGGTGAAGTCACGGCCAAGGAGCAGTCGCTGCCCCTGCTGCCCGCCCCGTTTGCCCGGCAGAAACTAACTGCGGATATGATCACCACCCGCACGCCGGAGGCGCACCAGGAGGCCCTCGAGCGCTTCACAAAGCTGCGGAGCAATGGACAGTTCATCCCCGCGAGCACCCAGGGGACCATCATCTTTCCCGGTTTCGATGGGGGAGCCGAGTGGGGCGGAGGCGCCTTCGACCCGACCACCGGGTTGCTTTATGTGAACGCGAATGAGATGGCGTGGGTGCTGCGCCTGGTGCCGCAGAAGCCGCGAACGTTCGAAGCGAACGGGCGAGATATCTTCCTGCGCAACTGTTCCGCCTGCCATCGCGCGGACAGGACAGGAGCGCCTCCCGAGTTCCCCTCGCTGATTGGATTGTCTGATCGCTACGAAGAAACAAGCGTGAAACAACTCATCGCGCAAGGGCAAGGCCGTATGCCGGGCTTTGCCAGCCTCGGCCAGGACCAGGTGGAAGCGGTATTCGAATATGTCTATTACGGTAAGGAAAAGACGGTGAAAGACAATGGACCGTCGCCGCTCGATGCGAAATACATCAGTGACGGATACAATAAATTTATCGACAAAGACGGCTATCCCGCCATCCAGCCGCCGTGGGGGACCTTGACTGCGATCGACCTGAATAGCGGCAAGACTGTTTGGAAGATTCCTCTGGGTGAATACCCCGAGCTTGCGGCCCAGGGACTCACCGGAACCGGCAGCGAAAATTATGGCGGCCCGGTGGTAACCGCCGGAGGCCTGCTGTTCATTGGGGCTACCAGCTATGACAAAGTGTTTCGCGCTTTGGATAAGACCACCGGCAAGGTTCTGTGGCAAACGACGCTCCCCGCCGCCGGAAACGCCACTCCCTCTACCTATGAAGTGAATGGCCGGCAATATGTCGTGATTGCTGCCGGCGGAGGAAAGTCTCCGGCACCGTCAGGCGGCAGCCTGGTGGCCTTCGCCCTGCCGAAGTAGCCAGTACTCTGCTACCATGCAGCGCATGCTCACTCGCAGAACCTTCGTCAGCATGACCGCGGCCTCGCTCGCTGCGCGCGCCCTCGCAGCCCAGCAAACCGCCGCACAGGCGCCGGCCCTTCCCACCCAGTCGACCGCACAATTTTCAATCATGATGTGGACTCTAAACAAGCTGGGGACATTTGAAGAAAATCTGGACCGGGTGGCGCAAGCGGGTTACCACCATGTGGAACTGGTGGGTGAGTTCAAGAAATGGTCCGAGGAGGACTATCGCCGCATCATGGCGCGCATGGACACGTTAAAGATCTCGGTGGACGCAACCTCAGGGGTGAGCCCCGGTTTCGCCGATCCCTCCGGAGCGGATGCGTTTCTCTCCGCGCTGAAGGACCTGATCCCAGCGGCGAAGCGATTGGAGTGCAGGCAAATCATCCTGCTCTCGGGTAAGAAAATCGACGGCGCCTCTCTGGGGAGCCAGCATAAGGCGTCCATTGAGGCGTTGAAACGCGCCGCGGATGTACTGAGTGCCGCGAACCTGGTGGCAGTCATCGAACCGATCGACCGGATTGAGAATCCGACCATTTATCTCGACGGCGTGACCGAGGCATTCGAAATCGCCAACGCGGTGGGCAGCCCGAACGTCAGAGTGCTCTATGACGTTTACCACGAGCAGCGCGAGTTCGGGAACCTGATCGAGAAGTTCGAAAAGAACATTGAGCAGGTTGGCCTGATTCACATCGCCGATGTTCCCGGCCGCCACGAGCCCGGTACCGGCGAAATCAACTACCTCAACATCTACCGTAAGCTCGCGGAGTTGAACTATCGGGGTACGATCGCCATGGAGTTCTATCCCAACGGCGACATCGTGGAAACGCTGCGTCGCGCACGAGACCAGGCGCGGTCGTTGCTCACCTAAGTAAACAACCCGCTTTTCGTAGTCTTCATGACTGCTTACGTGGCTTCTTCTTAGCCTTCGGAGTGGGAGCCCGCTTACCCTTGCCGCCCTTGCTGTTCTTCTCTACGCGCAACTTCCATGCAGTGTGCAGAGCACCAGCGAGCACGTCCTCGGTTGCGGCTGCAAGGCGGATATGGGTCGCGCCCATTCTGCCCCATCCGCCGGCGACGGGCAGAAATACACCCGGCTGCTCTTCTACGAAGGCAGCTTGCTGGTGGGGCGCAAGCATCAGGTTGCCGTACCCCTGCGCCTGGGAGGCAAGGGTGGCAAAGATTCTGCCTCCGACACGAAAATCAGCCGCTCCCATGTGCGACCCTTCTTCAGCACCTTCCTGAAGCAATGCCAGCCGTCGAAAATCATTTGCGTCCATCATGAATACCTCAACGAACAAGGGTTAGATAAAGAGCCATGGCGATCCCGAGAGCGGCGAGCACTAAGCCGAGGATCACGGCATCGGTGGACACTCGCCCCGGTCTCCATGTTCCGGAACGCAGTTCCCGCACCAGTTGAAAATGGCGCATGACGGCGGATAGTGTAACCACGACGCCCATGGCAACCAACATCACGCCGGACCAAAGCGACAGGCCGGTGGTTGGGGCAGGAAGGTGAGAAGCGCCGGCACTCAGTTCGCGCAGGAAAAGCCCAAAGCGGCTGACGGCAAAGCCAACGCCCATCAAGCCCAAACCAGTGCGAATCCAGGCGAGAAAGGTTCGCTCTGCCGCAAAGTAAACTCTCGGATCTTCTTCCGCAGGCTTATCCATGGAGGGATTGTACCTATTTGGCCGTAGGGACAGCTTCAGGCGCCCTATCCGCGAGCAGCAGGGTAACACGATGACGAAGCTGCTCCGCGTCGAAAGGGGCGCGGACTTTCATGTCGTTGTCAAAATAGACGAATACGTCACGACGCTTGCGCTTCACCGCGTCGCGAGAACTGGCCTTTCTGCCATCACTCACTTCCTCTCCCCGCGCCCAGGCAACGACCCGGCGGGCCCATAGATCGAGCTCATCCGCTTCGTAACCGCTCGCGTACAACTCGATGCTGCCATGAAGACGGCAATAGACAAAGCCCGCGGTCACATCCATCAGGAGCGGCCATTCCACGGTATCGGCCACGACCAATCCCACACCATAGCGCCGGAGAAGCCTGATGAATTTTTCCGTGACAAAACTTTCATGGCGAATCTCAATGGCGTGGCGCAGGGCTGAATCCTCTTGCACCAGGAACCAGGAACGGTCTTTGAGGCGGTCATCGTGTTTGCGAGCCAACTCGGCGGCCTGTCTTCTTGTCTGAGGCAACAAGGCGAAGAACGATTCAAATCGCTCCGGCTCGAAGCTGAAGTTGGGGGGAAGCTGCCACAGAATGGGTCCAAGCTTGGCGCCAAAGCGGAGAAGTCCCTGGGCAAAGAAGTTTGCCAGCGGCCCTTCGACATTGCGTAGTCGAAGCATGTGGGTGATATAGCGCGAGCCCTTGATGGCAAAGGTGAAGTCCGGCGGCGTCTCAGCATGCCATTGGGAGAAGCTTGCCGGTCTCTGCAGGGAGTAAAACGATCCATTCAACTCAATGGTGTCAAACCTTCGCGACGCAAACTCCAGCTCTCGCCGGTGAGGAAGCTTTTCGGGGTAAAAGATGCCACGCCAGCCCTTGTATCTCCAACCCGAGATCCCGATGTGGATCTTGCCATGAGATACCGCATTGGGCGTCATTCGCGGCTAACGGGGCGAAGCGTCGCGCTTTGCCTGGTGGCGTTCCTCAGCACTGGTGCGGATCTTTTCGTAGGTCCGGCCAAGCTCGTCGAGCTCGAGATCGGACAGATTTTCAACATCGATCATTCTATTTTTTGCCTTGTCTACTGCGTGGATCAGTTCGTTCAGTTTCAAATGAATGGCCCTGGCATCCCGGTTCTGGGTGTTCTGAATAAGGAATACCATCAGAAAGGTGACAATCGTTGTGCCAGTATTAATGACCAGCTGCCAGGTATCGGAGTAATGGAAGAGTGGCCCGGTAACAGCCCACACCACGATCACCCCGATCGCCGCGATAAAGGCCCAGCGGGAACCGAGGTAATGCGAGCATCGTGCTGCAAACCTGCCGAAACGGTCGGAACGAGTAACAACCGCGGTTGTGGTGGCGCCGGCGTTTGTATCGACCGGTTCTTTGGTCACTTTCATGGTAACTTTCGCTGCTTTCATCAGGGCTTCCGGGGTGCCGCGTATTCTGCTGCAACTCTTAGGTCGTCCACAAAGCTCGCAATCTCGGCTTCTTTTCTATCAGGCTCCGGCATGCGAAGAATCGCAGAGGGGTGGATGGTGGCTGTCACCGGCCCGTACCTGGTTGGAAACACTTCCCCGCGATGTTTGGTCAGGCGGAACTGCGGCCCGAGCAAACTCTGCGCCGCGGTTGCGCCCAGGCACACAATCAGTTGGGGACGGACAGCGGCGATCTCGGATTCGAGCCATGGGCGGCAGGCCGCAATCTCGAGAGAGTTTGGCTTCTTGTGCAGTCGAATTTTTCCTCGCGGTTCCCATTTGAAGTGCTTAACCGCGTTGGTGACATAGACCTCAGTGCGATCGATACCGGCAGTTTCGAGGCACTTATCAAGCAGCTGACCAGCAGGCCCAACAAAGGGCTTTCCTTGCTGATCCTCGCGGTCTCCAGGTTGTTCGCCCACCATAAGAATGGCGGCGTGCATGCGCCCTTCCCCAAAAACAACCTGGGTCGCTTCGCGATACAAATCGCAACCCCGGCATTGTTTTGCCGCCTCCTTAAGGCTGGCGAGATCGTGCCGTGCGGGAAGGAATTCCAGGGCCGACTTCGGGCTGGGATCAAACAAGTTCATTTGCAGATCTATGATGCAGTTGTTCCCGTCGATGTAAAGATGGCCCGACAAGAAAGTGTATCGACGCGCCCACCGGCAGGCTGGGGCAAACAGGGGATCCGCAGAATCTACGGAACACGCGAGTTTTCTGGGGTCACCGCTCTGATGCTTTGTATCTGGGCACGACTTTAGTCGGGCTGCTCAAAAGGCCAAAAAGATCTGGGCTTTTAGCCCCTGTGCTTTTTTCTCTGCCAACTAATGTAGTGCGTCACTAATAGAGTCGTGTATTTCCTGCAGAGAACAGCAGGTCCCTCCACTACGCTTCCACGGCACGCCGGGACAGGTCGCTCCGGTCGGGAAATGACAATTCGGCGGGGCGGACCGGGCCCTGATGAGGCCTATTCCGTTTCCGCTGGAGTTCAAATCAGCCGCATGGCAAACCACGGGTTGGTCTCAGCTACTCTTCTTCTTTTTGGGAACCTTGGCGCCCTTCTTGCGGGCCTCGGATAATCCGATGGCGATTGCCTGTTTCTTGCTCTTGACGGTGCCACCCTTCCCGCCCTTGCCTGACTTCAGAGTGCCCGCTTTTTTGCGATGCATCGCACTCTTTACGCTCTTTTTGGCTGCTTTACCGTACTTTGCCATGGTTAGCCTCGGACTTGCTGGCGGCCTACGCTTTTAAAGCGTAGGCCCCCATTCTGATCATTGGTTAAGCGGCAGCCTGATAATTAACGCGCTGAGCGATTTCGCTGAGTAATTCGTCGGCGTGGGCTTCCTCTGCCTCAATCGATTCCAGGACTACTTCATCTTCGGCCAGACCGAGTATCTCGGCCCAGCGGCGCAGCGTGCCGTAGATCGCAATTTCGTGGTGCTCAACTTGTTGAGCTGCCCCGATCAAAGCGATGTCTCGTATCGACGCGTCGGTGACGTCCTTGATCGTATCGGAGGCCTCGGTGGTGAGCCCGTTGATGACTTTGCAGGTCTCGGTTTTGCTTTCGCCGAGGTTGCGCCGCACCAGGGCCTCAACCTTGGTGACGTGTCCATTGGTCTCCTGCAGGTGAGTTTCGAAAGCCTTGACCAATTCCGGATCGGAAGCTTTCTGGATAAGATTGGGAAGAGCCTTGGTGATCTTCTGCTCCATATCGAGCGCCTTTTTCAAGTTGCTGAAGTACAGTGTGCGTAGATCCTGAATGTTCGCTGAAAATACCTTCATTGCCCTACTCCTTTAAATAACAACGGTTGTCTGTGGATTTATTGCTGAGTCTCGTGCACGCCTTGCCGCACTAAAGAGTGGGATGCAGCCTCCCGGCGCGGGTTGCTGTGTGCAAGTATTCCCATCCGCAAGCGAATCTGATGAAGTCTCGAACAACGCCGTTCGGTTCTCCTACATCGAAACAGGGTTGTGCTGAAAACCGTTGAGCAGGAGGCAGGATCATGTTGACCGAGTGCTTCAACCCCACATGCCACGAGAAGCTCGACTACCTGCGTAACGGCAGAGTTGTTCGGACAATCCGAACGACTACGTCAGCCAAATCGGTCGAACACTACTGGTTGTGCGGCAGGTGCTACGGCAGATTTGATTTTGAGTTCAAGCCTGATGGTACGGTGACCCTCTGTCCTCAAAGGAGGCCAGTCACCAGCGGTATAAGGCCGCTGATCGATTCCCTTGCCGGGTGACCAGCGCGTCAAACTTCGAATTATCGAATTCTGTTTAGTTCGTAGCCTCGGACGGCTCTTCGACCCAGGGGGTCGAATCTTCGTTGTCGTCACTTTCGGTCTTGTTTACCCGTAGCAGGAAGTCGCGCAGCGTTCTGGCATTCGCCTCAGCGTTCGAAGCATGCTCTTCGAACCGCCCTGCTGGTAGTGGGTGGGGGGAATGCGTGGCGCGGCCCGCCATTCGCCGGTATAACGAGGCGTTTTCCTCGAGCGCACGCAGCGCCTCCCAGAGCGCCGTTTCCAGGGCGTGCCTTTGTTCTGTACCGAGATATTTGGCGGTAAGAGCGTGGCCCACACGGCAGCGAAAACGAAGAAACCCGTTCTGCTCAATTTCCCACAGCACTCCGCCACAATCGGGACAAGCGAAAGGGGAAGGCTTCCCCAAGCGGTCCTCGTTTGAAATCTCATTCATGTCGAGCTCCGCAATCCGGGTTTCTTTCGCTGCGCCCAGGGGGGCGTTCCTGGGGCCGCTCGTTCCAACGGGCAGTTGGCTGCGAATCAGTTGCAGCAGCAGTGGCGCAATCTCCGGCAGCGGCGCTACCCGGGCGTCGGGGACGTGATCGAGTGCACTCCTGGGCATCCCCGGGTACAGAGCGGTGGCCGGGTCCTGCACGATGGCCTTCCCGCCGCTCGCAGTTACCACCATCAAACCCGCGGTTCCATCGTCCAACATCCCGGTCAAAATAACTCCGATGACCCGCGGACCGTGGAACGCCGCAGCCGATCGGAAAAGCGGATCAATGGCCGGGCGATGCAGTTCTCACGTGGCCCCTGCAGCACCCGCAGCCGGCCGTCCTCGACAATCATGTGAAAACCCGGGGGAGCGATGTATACATGCCCCCGTTGAATCGCTTCTCCATCCTCAGGGTGGGAAACAGGCGTTTGCTCGCGCGTTTGAGAATTTGGGGTAACAGGCTTGCCGAGTGATCCGCAGTGTGCAGAACGATCAGGATCACCGCCTCCAAATCGTGAGGCATGGCCGCGAGAATCTGGCGGATAGCCTCCAAACCTCCGGCCGAGGCTCCGATTACGACAATGTCGCGATGCTCCACCGGCGCGGGCTCCATTTCCCTGTTGGATGTGGCTTTGGCGGAAACAGAGGGCTGTGCAGCGAGACTTTCTGTGCGGGAGGGGTGTCTAGTTGTTTGGGCAGGTTGGTCAGCGGCCAGTCCCCAACTCAAAAGTAGCCGAAACAACTTGCTGGCTTATAATGGCTTTGCTGGAGAGAATGAGATGAATATCTCAGAGGAATCCACCGTACTGTCGTCCTGGAAAGATATCGCCAGGTATCTGGGAAAGGGTGTTCGCACAGTACAGCGTTGGGAGCGTCACCTTGGGCTTCCCGTCCGCCGTCCCATCGGAGCCACACAGAAAAGTGCAGTCCTGCTTTACCGGGAAGATGTGGATGCCTGGCTGGCGACGCGTTTCTCGGCTCGAGGACTCGAGAAGAGCGAGGCCCAAGCCGACAAGTCTTCCCGTGTAGCTCGGTCGGCTCTTACGGAAGGCATTCGAACGGCGCGCGAATTGAGAACCGCGAATCATAGGCTCACGGAGCAGATTACCGAGTCCATCCGTCTGCTCACAGAGCGATGCGACCTTCTGAGCACCCAACGTCTGCAGGAGCCCTGGTGGACTGTGGAGTCGGTCGCAGTCGCGGATTTGCTGCCAACCCAGGGGGTCGCCTCGAGCACGGTAAGTTCTGAGCGTATCGCCTGATTGCCCTTCTGGACCCGACTTGGTCCACAGCTGAGTAGAACCTGAACTCGCGGCCCATCCTAGCTGGGCATGTATGGCCACTTCCCGGAAGTGGAGTATTCTCTCAACCATGAGCAGCGGACCCCGGACTTGTGTGGCGAAGCTCCTGATTCCTTAAGAGTTTTACCGCAGAGGAGCGACATGGCGGCCACAAAAACCTCCTCAAAGACCAAGAAAGCTCTCGAGCCGACGATCGTCGCTCCGAAGGCCTCTCATCGCTTTCCGGTCGTGGGGATTGGAGCATCCGCCGGCGGCCTGGAAGCGGCGACCGGCTTTTTCAAGGAGCTAGGGTCGCATCTGGGCATGGCCTATGTGCTGGTGCTCCATCTGGACCCCGCGCGGGAGAGCAAACTAAGCGAAATCCTGGCCCGCACGACCCCAATCCCGGTGCTGCAGGCGAAGGACGGCACGATGGTAGAGCCGGATCATATCTACGTGATTCCCCCAAACTGCCAGATGAGCATAGACCATTGGGTGCTTCACCTGCGGGACCGGGAAGAGCATAGGTCTGCGAACACGACCATCGATATGTTCCTGAGGTCGTTGGCCGTCGCCCACGGAAGCGACGCCATCGGGGTTATCCTTTCGGGCACGGGTTCCGACGGCACGCTGGGCCTGGCCGCAGTCAAGGGTGAAGCGGGCATTACTTTTGCCCAGGAACCGAGTTCCGCCAAATACGACGGCATGCCGGCGAGCGCGATCGCCTCTGGCTGTGTCGACTTCATCCTGCCCCCCGCCGGCATCGCTAAGGAGATCGCCCGGATTCGCCACCACCCTTATATTGCTGATCGCTTCAACCCGGAAGGGGAGCCGGTCGGCGACCACAGCGATATGGAACCGATCTTCCGTCTGCTGCAACGGTTCACGAAAGTGGATTTTTCAGGCTACAAATCGCCCACTATCGCCCGGCGCATTCAACGCCGCATGGCCCTGCAGAAGATTGAGAACCTGAAGGATTACGGTAACTTCCTGCATCGCGATGGGGGCGAACTAGAAGCTCTCTACCAGGATCTGCTGATCAATGTAACCAGCTTCTTTCGTAATCCGGAGGCATTTGCAGCCCTCAAGCAGGTTGTCTATCCGCCCGTGCTGGAGGCGCGAACCTCCGGTTCGGGTCCGATCCGTATCTGGGTTCCAGGATGCTCCACGGGCGAAGAAGCTTATTCGCATGCTATTTCAATTGTAGAGTTTTTAGGAGAAGGACGAGCAGACGTTCCCATCCAGGTGTTTGGCACCGACCTAAGCGAGAGTGCCATCCAGCGCGCCCGGGTGGGCGTTTACAAGGAGAACATTGAGGTAGACGTAACGCCGGAGCGGCTGAGGCGATATTTTTACAAGGCTGACGGTGGCTACCAGATAAAGAAGAGCATTCGCGATCTCTGCATTTTCTCTACGCAAAACGTATTCAACGATCCGCCCTTTTCGCGCATGGATCTGGTAAGTTGTCGCAATGTGATGATTTATTTGAGTCAATCACTGCAGAAGAGGGTGATACCGATCTTCCACTACGCGTTGAACCCGACCGGATTCCTGATGCTTGGGAGTACTGAGGGCCTTCTGGGTGCGGGTTCGGAGCTGTTCGAAATGGTCGACAAAAAACAGAAGATTTTCCGCAAACGTTTGGTATCGGCGCCTGTTGCCTTCGGGTTTTCCGTGGGCAAGGCGGAGCACGAAACAAGTGAAGTACAAACGGCGACAGCGCCTTCAAAATCTCAGGAAACGCTCAAAATTCCTATGGAGTTACAACGGGAGGCAGACCGTCTGTTGCTGGCCAGGTACGTGCCTCCCGCCGTGCTCATCAATGAACATTTAGAGATTCTGCAGACCAGGGGCCGCACTGCTTCCTTTCTCGAGCTTCCATCTGGCAAGGCCAGCCTTAACCTGCTGAAGATGGCTCGCCCGGGCTTGCTGTTCGAACTGCAGGGCGCGATCGATGAAGCACGCAAGCAGGGCTTCGAAGCCATAAGGCAGCAGGTGCGAGTGGAAGATGATGAGAAGACAAAAACGGTTACCATTCGCGTAGTTCCCTTTAAGATCCCAACCCACACGCAGCATAGCTTCCTGATTGTTTTCGAGAATGAGTTACCAGGCGGGGACGGGTTACCGGCAACTGCGTTTTCGCGGCCACCGGGGGCTTCGTTGGTCGTTGACTCGGCTCATGAAGAAGGCCAGTCTTCTCTGGGAAAACAGATCGCGCAATTACGACAGGAGTTGGCGGCCACCCGGGAGTACTTGCAGTCGATCATCGAATCACAAGAAGGCACCAACGAGGAATTGCAGTCAGCCAACGAGGAGATTCAGTCCGGCAACGAAGAACTGCAGAGTACTAACGAAGAGTTGCAGACCTCAAAGGAGGAGCTGGAATCGGCCAACGAAGAACTGCATACGGTCAACGAGGAGATGCAGCATCGCAACGAGCTCCTCACCCAGCTGAACAACGACCTTACCAACCTTCTCTACAGCGTAAGCCTGCCGATCGTCATGGTAGGGCCCGACTTGAGCGTTCGACGCTTCACGCCGCAGGCAGCCGCAGTGCTCGGTCTGACTTCAAGCGATATCGGCCGCCCCATGCCAAGGCTCAGGTTGAAACTCGACATGGGCAGTCTGGAGCAAAACATGCTTGACGTCATCCAGCAGGTGCAGTCGCAACAACTGCACGTGCAGGACAACGATGGAAAGTGGTGCATTCTGCGAATTGTCCCCTACCGCACCATGGATAACCGGATCGACGGCGTCGTTCTCAGCGTAATGAATGAGGTAAGTAGCTTCGCCGGCAATACCCCCAGCCCGGACGGAATGGGTGCGGTAAAAGTGGCGGCGCGCAAGGGTAAAAGTCCCAGCAAGGCGGTCGGACGATCACCGCGCAAGTAAACGGCCACCGGGCGGAGCCAGGCATCGCCCTGTGAACTATAGCCTGCCGATAGGCATGCCTTTACTGCGACTTGAAGCCTATTTTGTTCCAAGCGGCAACCCGGAGGGTCGAAGGACAACTCACACTATCGTGCCGCAAAAAGGGCAAACCATGATGAAGGAAACAGGTCCGGGCTCTCCACCTCGTGATCCGCGCGGAGACGAGCGGACGCTTCGGCTCGAAACAGCGCTGCGCCGGTCGGAGAAGCTGGCCATGGCCGGCCGGCTTGCTGCCTCAGTCATGCATGAAATCAATAATCCTTCGCAAGCCATTGCGGATTTGGTGTACCTCATCGCCAAAGAGGCGGATTACCCGGATCGAGTGCGGGCCCGCGCGGTGCAGATTGAGGAACAACTTATACGCATTCAGTACATCGCCAGGCAAACGCTTTCGTTTTTTAGAGATACCCCACACACCCAGACGAAGGATCTTGTCCCCCTGGTGGAAACTGCTCTGCGTTACCACTCCGCCCTCCTGGCAGAAAAGCATATCCAATTGCGAAAGGACCTGCCGGATATTCTGATCGGCTCGGTATTTCCTGGCGAGTTTCTTATGTTGGTATCGAACCTGGTGCGCAACGCCGCGGAGGCACTCCCGGCAGGTGGAACGCTGTCGGTTCGGCTACGCGCCTCTGGCGGGAATGCACGCCTGACCGTGGCGGACAACGGGCGAGGCATCCCCCCGCCCATAAAGGCTCGGCTTTTCGAGGCTTTTCAGAGCGATAAAGCGGATGCCGGCAACGGGCTGGGACTGTGGATTTGCAAGACCATCGTAGAAAAGCATGGTGGTCAAGTTCGCTGGCGCAGCTGCACGGAAGGTCGAGCCCGAGGCACAACGTTCTCTGTAGTGCTGCCATTGAAGGACTCGACGGAAAATGAGGCCTTTGGAGAGCGCAACTCTTCGTACGCAGCCAATTGACCGCCGCTAAAAACGCAGGCCCGGGTCCATGTCCCCGGTCTATGTCATAGATTGGAGCGGTGTTCCGGCTTGCGAATGGATGATTGGGCGGCCAGCTCGGCCACCGCCCGGAGCAGATCATCCACACCCTTGACCGGCTCAAGCAATTCATCAAAGAGCCCCGGCGCCACGCCAACGTCATTGAGACCACTCAGCCGCAGCAGCTTATCGTCCGGCCAACTGCTGCGAATGGCAACGGCTAGAAGCGCAAGCTCATAAAACTCGAGTGTGTGGCAAAAAACCCAGACCTGCCGCCCGCGTGCCTTGCGGATTTCTGCCGTGGTTTCCTCCGGGGTCATGGAGTGGACGGTGTACCCGGCAGTACTAATGACCTTAGCCCGGAGACGCAAGAGTTCTCGATCCCGGCCGATTTGAATGACCATTTGAGGCCGCTGCGCTCCCTGCCAGTGGCGATCGCCTGAATCCGTGAACGGAATTAGTCTTCCTGGCAGCATGATCGGTCCTCCTGATTGCAGCCCGCGGTTCCGAATTGGCCAAACCGCTGAAGGTAGGAATGGACGATCGACAGGGTATTTGAAGGCGCTGTTGCCTTTGAAGATCGATGCCTACAAGGCGAGCCTACTGGAGGGCAACCACGAGGCAAAAGCGCCAAATGACGCCACGTTACGAGGCCCGGCTGCATTCGTGCGCGATTTGCAGTCCCTCTTCGGCGAGAACGACGACGGCCTGGAGAGCCGAACTGCCGGCCGTGAGTTTGCCCTCAACGTCTATGACGGTTCGGTTTGCTTCAGGGTGCATGTCCAGTCCACACCAGCGCAATGACGCGCACACGCGCTCACGGACCAGGGGAGTGTTTTCGCCGATTCCACCCCCAAACACGATTGCGTCTGCACCGCCCAGGGCACTCAGATAAGCGCCAACAGCCTTTACCAGCCGATACGAAAACATATCCATGGCCAGGGTCACGTGTGGATCTTTGGCGTACTCTTTCATCAGAAAGCGGGTATCCAGTGATTTCTTTGATATCCCGAGAAGCCCCGATTTTTTGTTCAGCAAAGTCATCACCTGGTCCATTTCCATTTGCTCCTCACGAACCAGGAAAGGAATAAGGGAGGGGTCGACGTCTCCGGAGCGACTTCCCATCATCAGGCCTTCGAGAGGCGTGAATCCCATGGTGTTGTCGACGGACTGCCCCCTGGCGATGGCGGTCACGGAGCAACCACTCTCCAGATGCATGGTGACGAGATTTACTTCCTGAGGCTGCTTGCCCAACAGGACAGCGGCCCGTTCCAACATGTAGCGGTGCGAAGTCCCGTGGAAGCCGAAGCGGCGAATGCCGTGCTTTTCCGCCAGATCGATTGGAATGGCATAGAGCGAAGCGACGTCTGGAATGGTGCGGTGAAATGCGGTATCGAAGACGGCATAGATTGGAACCTCGCCTAACCTGCGGCGTATCGGTCCGAAAAGCTCCAGCGAACTTTTGTTATGCAGCGGCGCGAGCCGCTCAAAGTCGTGTATTTTGCGTTCTACATCGGCGGTAACTCTGGTTGCCTCGGCAAACGATCTTCCGCCGTGGACAACTCTCACCCCCACACACTGAATGTCCTTCGTCGTGATATGCGCTTGTTGTTCGAGCCAGGAGAAAAGGCTCGACGCCGCCTCACCATAATCCTTTGCTTGTAATGGTTCGGTGCGGGTAACCTTCCTCCCTTGCCTAACCGACAGGGATGGCGTTTTCCCGATACCTTCCAGAATCAGGCTTACCAGTTTTTTGCCATCAGACGCAAATTGCTGCGTGGGCGAGCAGGAGATGACCTCGACCTTCAGGGAGTTACCGCCCGGATTCATCACCAGCACATTCATTCAGTCACCCTATGTATCGGGATACGAAACTCAGCTTGCTGGTTCTGATGTGTTCGCCGTGGCAATATTTGGGTCCCAGCCGTCTGGAGCGGCTAACGTTCGCTATTACTTTGCGCTTTGCAGCGCGAAGAGATCGTTTCCAGCGACTTGCCGGCCGCTTCGATTCCAATGAAATACTCGCACACCGCGCCTGCCAGCATCAGCAGGCCACCTAACAGATAGCCCATGCCCAAGTGGGTTCGGGAGCCGCTGGCGATAAGAAAACCAAAGAGGAGCGGCGCTCCTACGCCCCCGACCAGCGTTCCAAGTGAATAGAAGACATCGGTCTCTACGGTCTGATTTTTGGCGGTTCGATTCTGCGGTAATTCGAGCGCTCTTACTTTAGACATGGAAACATCCCGCAAGCCGTTCGATTTGCAACGGTGCAAACTATTTCTCGCTCTTTATGATGCTGATGAATCCACTGCGTTGGAAAGGAAAAGGCCGGCTCCGGCCGGCCTTGATTTTCCCCACCCCTCCGTAATTCGAGGAGTCAACGTCGCGCATTTGCGAATTGAAGCGGAAAGGGTCCGTCGGTTGCTGCGATTCTCCTTGGCCGACGGCAAGCAGAGGAAATCGCGAAAACCTGCTCCCCTCCCCGCTCAATTCTGTCCATCATGCGAACCTGTTCGCATGCTGCTGTAATAGAGATGCTGCCTAGTGGGCGCTGGTGGCCTCAGCCTTTGGTGGTCTCCGCCTGCCTCGCATATCAGCGCTGCATCGTTTGCAAAATGCTGGGCCGCTTGCGGTTACCGCGTCGAGATGTTTGAGCCGGTTTGCGACTCTGCTAAATCGAATTGAATGCGCCATTTGCAACCCTTACGCCATGTTCTATAGTCGAGGATGGATTGTTCAACGATCCTGTGATCGCAAGCGGAGCAGAATGCGTCTCCAAGCCCGGCTTTTTTCGTGTCGTAGCGCTCTCTCGAGCCTTTTGTTCGTCACCCCACTTCTTTTCAGCGCCAGCGCCGGGCATGCGGATATTTCTCCGGTCACACAGGCGGAAGCCGCCAAGGCGAACAACCTGGGCACGGCGCTCATGAACCAGCAATTGCTGGAAAAAGCGGCCGCAAAATTTGGGGATGCGTTTCAGTTGGATCCGTCGCTCGTCCGTGCTGAGGTGAACCGCGGCATCGCGCTGGTTTATTTGCAGAAAATGCCGGAGGCTGAGCAGGCGCTCGAACACGCTGCCACCCTGGATCCAAAGGATCCTCACATCTGGTACGCGCTGGGAATTTTGTACCGCATCGAAGCGCAATATCCCCAGGCCCTGGAAAGTTTTCAGAAGGTAGCCGCGCTCGATCCAGATGACGCGGACACACACTACTTTCTGGGCTCCGTACTGCTTGAGCTGCATCAACCGGACCAGGCTCTGACCGAGTTCCAAACGGCTTTGCGGCTAAACCCCATTCATGCGTCGGCTCAGTTTGGCTTGGCCAAGGTTTTGCAGCGGCTGGGCAGGCGAGAAGAAGCGGCAACGGCTTTTCGCCGCTTCGAAACCCTGAACCAGGAAAAAATCGGTTCCCCCCTCGCCCATACTTACGGAGACGAAGGCCACTATTCGCTGGTACAGGATGCACGGACGCTGAACCCAAAAGTGGGGCCGATGATTCCGGTCACCTTCACGTCACAGCCCCTTGATCACCTGGCGCCTTCGGCGGCAAAGCCGAGCGACCAGCCCCGCGGAGGAGCATGCCTGGTTGCGCCAGCGGGCGAACATGCCTATCTCCTGGTGATGGCCTCGGGCGAAGAGGCGATCCGCACTTACGCGCAGTCGGGCAGCGGTAGCTTCGCGCTCGTACCCAGCGCCCAGACGGGCCTGGCCGCCAGCGGCGCCGGCGTGGCTTGCACGGTAGGCGACTTCGATAATGACGGCCTACCTGATGTTGCGGTAGCCTTGAGCGACCGCGTGCTTTTGTTCAAAAACCATGGCGGTGGCAAATTTACCGATGTGACGGCAGCCAGCGGCGTGCAGCCGGCTAACCGTCCGGCTGGTATCACCTTCGTCGATTACGACCACGATGGCGACCTGGACCTCTTTGTGACTGGCCAGGGATCTGCTGCAGGATCGAAGCCCAATGTTCTGTGGCGCAACAACGGCAATGGCACCTTCACCAACTGGACGGAGCAAGCGGGCCTGGGAGGCGAAGGCACGACCGTGGCGGCGACCCTGTCTGACCTCAACAACGATCGAGCCGTCGATCTGCTGGTTACCGGTTCCGGCCAGGCGCCCACATTCTTTGCCAACCCACGTGAGGGACTGTTCAAGTCTTCTCCTCTCTTTGCCGCTGCCGGCCTGCCACCCACAGTGGGAGCCGTGGTGCTCGATTTCAACAAAGATGGATGGATGGATGTGGCCCTCACGCACGCCGGCAGTCCGGGCATCACGCTGTGGCGCAATGTAAAGGGCAAGAGTTTTGAACGCGTTCCTTTGCCGGTCGAGAACGCAATCGCCGGCTGGGGGCTAACCGCCATCGACCTCGACAACGATGGCTGGCTCGACCTGGTAGCGGCGGTGCAAACAAAGCAGGGGCCGGAGTTGCGCGCGCTTCGCAACCTGGGGCCCGCCGGCTTTGAGGATGTGACGGCACGCGTGAAGCTCGACCAGGTAAAGCTGACGGAGCCGCGCGCCCTCATTGCCGCCGATGTGGATGGCGATGGCGCTGCTGACCTGATCGTCACCCAACCGGATGGAAACCCTCTGCTCCTGCGCAATGAGGGGGGCAATCGGAATCACTCCTTGCTGATCGCGATGAAGGGGGTTGCCGACAACAAATCAGCTATCGGCGCCAAGGTGGAAGTCTTTGCCGATGGCGTGTGGCAGAAATTCGAGATCGCCGGAGCCTCCGGGTATCTCAGCCAGGGAGCGCAGCAACTGCTTGCCGGCCTGGGCACTGCCGAGCATGCCGACCTGGTGCGGGTACTATGGCCAACCGGTGTTCCTCAGGATGAAACGGAACTGGGCACGAAAAATTCTCTGAACATAACCGAGCTGGACCGCCGGGGCAGCTCTTGTCCCACGCTGTTTGCCTGGAACGGAAAGAGATACGAATTCATCTCCGACGTAATCGGCGCCGCGGTGATTGGCCACTGGATTTCGCCGACTTCAAAAAACAACGCCGACCCGGATGAATGGATCAAGGTGGAAGGTTCGCAGCTCAGACCTCGCGGAGGATATCTCAGCCTGCGCTTCGGTGAGCCGATGGAAGAGGTCAACTTCATCGACCAGGTTCGACTGGTGGCGATCGACCATCCCGCAGCCACCGAGGTGAACCCCGACGAGCGTTTTCTGAATGAACCTCCTTTTGCTTCAGGGCGTGCCATCCTCAGCGCGGACGCACACCCCGTAGCCGGTGCATGGGACGATAAAGGCCGCGACGTGAGCGAACTGCTGCGTACCCGCGATCACAACTACGTGCGCGACTTTACCAATTTGTCCTTCGCCGGTTTCGCCAACCAGCATGCGCTTACCCTCGATCTGGGGCCGTGGACGGCCGCCAATCCTCTACGGTTGCTGCTGCACGGCTTCATTGAATATTTTTCCGCCAGCTCCATGTATGCCGCCTGGCAATCGGGCCTTTCGCCCATGCCGCCATACGTGGAAGCGCAGTTGCCGGACGGCAGCTGGAAGCGAGTCATGGACGACATGGGCTTTCCCGCAGGGCTGCCGCGCACCATCGTAGTGGACCTTACGGGCAAACTCCCCCCGGGCACGCGACGGATTCGACTGGTCACTAATCTGCAGATCTACTGGGATCAAGCCTTGATCGACAATGGTCCCGCGGCGCCACAGCTCATGCGCCAAACCGAGTTGCCGCTGGCCTCCGCACACCTGGCGTTTCGTGGCTACCCGGAGCAGATAGACGGCAAGACCCCTGGCGATCTGACCTATAACTACGAACACATCAGCCAGACAGGGCCCTTCATACGCTCACGGGGCAGCTATACCCGGTATGGAGAGGTCACCCCCCTGCTGAAGTCCATCGACGAATCCTTCGTGATCTTCGGCAGTGGTGAAGATATCGACGTGGAGTTCGGCACTGCGTCCCTTCCTCCTTTGAAGCCGGGCTGGAAGCGCGACTACTTTTTCTATGCCAATGGCTTTGTCAAGGATATGGACTTCTATGAAGCTAGCCCCTTCACCGTTGCCCAGATGCCGTTCCACGGGATGAGTACATACCCATACCCGGCAAGTGAGCATTATCCGCAAGATAACCAGCGAATGCAATATGAGCTGGAGTGGAATGACCGGTTCGATTCGGGCCGGGGTGCGCAGCACTATGGATTTCACTACCTGCCCAAGACCGCGCAGTGAATGGTCTCACGGTTCTGCCCGCGGTTGAGCTTCTGGCCATGCTGCGGCGAAAGCAAATCTCGCCGTTGGAACTGGCAAACGAGCACATTCAGCAGATCGAGCGCTTGAATCCCGGCCTGCGCGCGCTGGTTGATTTCGATGCGCAGCGGGTGAGGGAGCAGGCCCGAGCGTTGGAGAACTCCACTGGCGCCCGCGGTCCGCTTTTTGGTTTGCCGATGACCATCAAGTCTTCGATCGCAACCGCCGGATACCGGTGCGAGATCGGCAGCCTGCTGCATCGGGGAAACATCCCTCATGAAAATGCAACCGTGGTAGAGCGTGTAAAGCAAGCAGGCGCGCTGATCCTGGGAACCACGAACTGTCCGGAGTTTTTGATGGCCTACGAGACCGACAACCGACTCTATGGACGCACGGCGAATCCATGGGACAAGGAACGAACCGCGGGAGGGTCCAGCGGCGGTGAGTCGGCGGCAATTGCTGCCGGTCTTTCGGCCGCCGGATTGGGCAGCGACAGCGGTGGCTCGGTGCGCGAACCGGCCCACTTTACCGGCATCTGCTCGCTCAAGCCCACGCCAGGCCGTATTCCGGGCCGCGGACATCTGCCCGCGTGCGATGGGCCGTTTGCGATCCTGGGCGCTATCGGGCCCATGG
Organism: uncultured Acidobacteriaceae bacterium; assembly: GCA_963750415.1. Taxonomy (GTDB): domain Bacteria; phylum Acidobacteriota; class Terriglobia; order Terriglobales; family Acidobacteriaceae; genus PALSA-350. Next base: position 1,439,497 of record CAVVQX010000005.1, on the reverse strand, counting down.
CTCGAACCATTCGTGATCTCACCATGCTCTTCATCACCCTCTCCGGACAGGACGCACTAGACCCCGTGAGCCCGCCGGTGGGGCTGAGGAATGAGTCTCTGGAAGATTTGAAGCGAGTCCCCATTGCTTTCTTTGAAGACGACGGCCCGGTCACTCCGGAGACCCGCCAGGCGGTACGTGATGCAGCGCGGACGCTCGAAGGTCAAGGATTCAACGTGCGTCCATTCAAACCGGGCACGCTTGAAGAAGCGCGGAAACTATGGTGGAAGTTTTTTGTCCGCAGCGGCGCCATGCTTCTCGATCCGCTGGTGAAGGAACGGCATGCGGAGCTAAGCCCGACGTTTGTTGACTTTCTCTCGATCGCACATCGAGAGCCCCCGCTCTCCGCGGAGGAACTGCTCTCGGCCTGGATGGATTGCGATTATGTACGCCGCAGGCTGCTGGCTGAAATGGAAAACTTTCCTATCCTGCTTTGCCCGGTGTGCGCGATTCCCGCCTTTCGTCACGGAGAACGGGCCTGGGATGTGGACGGGCAGCGACTCGAGTATTTGGACGCGATGCGGTACACGCAGTGGTTTAACCTGCTGGGCGCACCGGCGGCGGTTGTGCCGGTGGGTTGGTCGCCTGAAGGTTTACCGATTGGCGTACAGGTTGTCGGTCGTCCGTTCGAAGATGAACGAGTGCTCGGTATCGCCGCCGCGGTTGAGGCGGAATTCGGATACACACCTCCGCCTCTGACTGTGGCCTAGATGGCCTTTTATTGTAACTTCACAAATGACGCACAAAGAGTATGACAACCCCAAGAATTGGGATAAGAGGTTCGGGACGAAATGAGAAAAGCCCTTGCAAACCCGGCGGAAATGATCGCCCACGGCGCTCCCCGCCTCATACACAATGATCAGGAACTTGCAGCTTATACGGAGGCTCTGTTCGAGTTAACCGCCCTGGACAAACCTTCCCGCTCGGAAGCGGAGGCTATCGAACTGCTGACGCTTCTGGTAAACAACTACGAGCAGAGACGTTACTCTGTCCCTGCTGCGGACGCGGTTCCTGTCGTACGGTTCCTCCTTGAACACCAGGGCCTCGTACAACGTGACCTGATTCAAGCTCACTCTTGATCAGGTACGGAGGCTGAGTGCCCGGTTCAAGCTTCCGGCTGACATCTTCATCGCAACGGAATAGAACAAACGTGCAGGGTGTTAAAAACCCGGCGTCTTTTGTTCCTGTAGAAATGTGCGAAGAAAGCGAAGTAAGCGAACTAAGTCCTGGGGTGCGGTGGAGTCTCTCTTCAAATGCGAGCTCTCAGGCATCCTCTAACCTTCCTCTAACCTGGATTTCTCAGGAGCCCGGTCTGCGACAAAGCCCGGGTGCCCCATATCTGCCCGGTTTTGGCAGATGTGGGATTCCGCAAACCTTAACCCCTGAATATGCAGGGTGTAGATGGCCGTGGACAGGATCTGTTGCTGGTAGAGAGTGATCGGTGGACAGCCGTTGAATCCCACATCTGCCAAAACCGGGCAGATATGGGGCACCCGTCACTCGTTACCCATTGAGATCTCACTACCGGCAGCTGTTCGCGGGCTAGAAACCTCTTGCGTGCAGGTAGAAGACAACTCCCGAAGCGAGCAAGCAGTAGATCCCAAACAAATACCAGCGACCACTTTCAAGCCAACTGCTCAGCCATTTGAGCGCTAGGAGTCCTGCCAGAAAAGTGAGGCCCATACCCAGCACACTGAAGAGCAGCGAGCCCATCAGGTCAATCGGAGCGCCGGCAAGCATGGCAGCGTGCGACGCCTTTTGTAACCGCAACGCTTCCACTCCCACAGCAGCACGCCCTTACACTCGGAGCCGGTGATATTGCGAAGGCACAGTCACGGATCGGAGAAAAGACAAATAGAAAGTTAGTTACCTTTGACGGCATCTATGGCAAAAGTTTTCTGGTGCCCTCCGGAAGTGGCATGCGGGGTATGGATTGAAATGGTGGAGAGGATTTTGAGGAGGAACACTGGAAGAAATGCATGAAACTTCCTTGTCCTGAACTCCCTGTTCCGAGACCCCCGCGTCTTTTGTTCCTGTAGAAATGTGCGAACTAAGCGAAGTAAGCGAACTAAGTCCTGGGGTGCGGTGGGTCACTTTTGAAGAGACGCAGGGATCAGGTCGCCCTATCGTCTGGGGGCAGCCTGTTCAACCATTTGTAAAATTTGATATTTTTGGGTCCTTTTGCGCGATTTGGCGGCGCAGCGGGGTGAGGTGCCAAATAAGTCCTTTGTCTGACTAAGATGATCAAATTAAATCTACGGAGACGGCATCTTGGGGCTGCGTTCCTGCGATTCAAGATAACGAACGTACCCCAAGGGCTAAAGAGCGTCTGTGAAAACTTCAATTTCAAACTCAATCCCGCAGGAGCGGTTGAATTTCAGACGATGTAACTTGTTGATTGCTTTGACGAGAGCTTGGCCGAACAAAATCAGGTTCCTGTCTAGCTGGCAAAACTGGCTTCGAGTTGCGCGATGAACGAAGGGCATGGCTTCAGCCGTACCGCACAACTCGCACTGGTAGGGCTTTATTGTTACCACTCGAGAGTTGGCAGCAGGCGGATTGGTGAATCTTAGGTGGTGATGTGGTGGCGAACGTCGGCGCCGCGCACCCAGAAGATTACATCTTCCGCAATGTTGGTCGCGTGGTCGCCGACCCGCTCCAGGTTGCGGGCAATCATCAGCGCATGCAGCGCCTGGGGGGTATAGTGCGGCTTTTCTTTGATCAGATTAGAGAGAGCAAAAAACGCAGCGTCGTTTAGCTTGTCCACGTTGTCGTCCATGGTCAGCACAGAGGTGGCCATCTCCGCGTCGGCTTCAATAAACCCTTGCAGCGCTTTGCGGACCATGGCTGAGGCGAGGGAGGCCATGCGCGGAATGTCCACCGGCAGATCGACCACCGGAAATGCTTGCAGATCTCGAACGCGGTCGGCAATGCTCACGGCCTGGTCACCCACGCGTTCCAGATCAGCATTGATCTTGATCACCGCCAGAATGAAGCGCAGGTCGATCGCCATCGGCTGCTCCATCGCCAGCAGGTCGAGCGCCATCTGGTCAATCTCGCGTTCAAAGCTGTTGATGGACATTTCGCTGCGGACCACCAGGTCGCAGAGCGAGATATCGCGTACACGATAGGCCTCAACGGCTCGCTGGATCGCCTGCTCGGCCATGCCGGCCATGACCAGAAGGCGCTCTTTCAAATCGTCGAGTTTCCGATGAAACCGAATCCGTGTCATCCGAACCTGCCTGTGATGTAATCCTCTGTTCGCTTATCGGTCGGGTTGGTGAAAATCTTATGTGTGGCGTCGAACTCCACCAGCTTCCCATTCAGAAAGAAGCCTGTATTTTCCGCAACTCGCGCCGCTTGCTGCATATTATGCGTCACGATCACAATCGTGTACTGCGACTTAAGCTGAAAGATAAGATCTTCAATTTTCGCAGTAGAGACAGGATCGAGCGCTGAGGCCGGCTCATCCATCAGCATCACTTCCGGATCCACAGCCAGGGCGCGGGCAATGCAGAGCCGCTGCTGCTGACCTCCGGAAAGGCTGGCGCCAGACTTCTTTTTGAGATCGTTCTTCACTTCATCCCACAGGGCAGCTTGCTGCAGGGATCGCTCTACGACTTCATCGAGGACCTTACGATTGCGAAATCCGTTCAGGCGCAACCCAGAGGCCACATTGTCGTAGATGGACATAGTAGGAAACGGGTTCGGCCGCTGAAAGACCATACCGATGCGCCGACGAATCTCAACCGGCGAGGCTTGAGCGTAAATGTCCGTAGGGCCGACGCGCACGGTGCCGGTAACCCGGCCGATCGGGTTGGTCTCGTGCATGCGATTCAAGCAACGAACGAAGGTGGACTTACCACACCCGGAGGGCCCGATCAGGGCGGTGGCGTGGTTCGCAGGAATTCTGAGGCTGATGCTCTGCAGGGTGTGGTTGGTGCCATACCAGGCGTTCAGATCAGATACTTCGATTTCTACACCCACTAGCTCGCCCCTTTCAAAACTCCACGGCCCGCTACGTACCTGACGAGCGCGACGGATACGACAATGAGGACGATGAGCACCAGTGCCCCGGCCCAGGCAAGACGATGCCATTCGTCATAGGGGGAAAGCGCGTACACGAAAATCTGCAGCGGAAGAGCCGCGATCGGCTGATTCACGCTGGTACTCCAGAACTGGTTCCCAAATGCGGTAAACAGGAGCGGCGCAGTTTCTCCCGCAACCCGGGCAAACGCCAGCATGCAGCCGGTGATGACGCCGGGGGATGCGGTCCGCAAGGTAATGGAAAGGACGGAACGCCAGTTCGGGACACCCAATCCAAGTGCGGCCTCGCGCACATTGAGAGGCACCATCAGCAACATCTCCTCGGTGGTGCGGGTGATGGTCGGAATCATCATGATGCCCAGCGCTACGCCACCGGCAAGCGCGGAGAAGTGCTTTTGCGGCACCACGATCAGGGTGTAAGTGGCGATCCCCATGACGATCGACGGCACACCGTTGAGTACATCAGCCGTGAAACGGACCATGTTGGCCAGGCGCTTGTTGCGGCCAAACTCCGCGATGTAGATGCCGCCGGCTATGCCGATGGGCACGCCCATCAGGCTGGCAATCGCCAGCAGGATGCCCGAGCCAAGGATGGAATTGGCCATGCCCCCGCCAACCTCACCGACTGGTTTCGGCACCTGGGTAAAGAAAGCCAGGTTGAGCGAACTGGCTCCCTTGAAGAGGAGGTAAACGAAGATAGCGATCAGCGGCGCCATGACCAGGATGGTGCTGCCCACAGCGCCCGCAGTCGCCAGGTGGTTCACTACCACGCGCAGGAATCGATTCGATGCGCGTGCGCGCAGGGGAGGCGGCATGGCAGTGGTGTTGGAAGCCATTCGCTAGGTCCCTCTGACCGGTGCGCCGCGGGTCACCGCCCAAACCAGCACCCGTGCCAGCGCGTTTACAATGATGGTGACGATAAAGAGCGCCAGTCCGATTTCAATCAGGGCGCTCAGGTAAAGCTGGTCGGAGGCTTCGGTGAATTCGTTGGCGATCACGCTCGCCATGCTGTAAGCCGGAGCCAGCAAAGAACGTGCAATCTCGGGCCGGTTGCCGATGACCATAGTGACCGCCATGGTTTCGCCTAAGGCGCGGCCCAGACCAAGAATCACAGCTCCGACGATGCCAATGCGCGCGTTGCGCAGCACGCCCATGCGGATCATCTCCCAGCGCGTGGCCCCCAGAGCCAGCACTGCTTCCCTCTGCGCGTGGGGAACCGCCGACATGACCTCGCGGGTAAGCGAAGAAACGATGGGCAGAATCATGATGGCGAGAATCACGCCGGCGGCAAACATCGAAAGGCCGTAGTCGGGGGGGGCGAAAATTCCTGACCAGCCCAGGGTCTTGATGAGGAACGGATCTACATATTGGCGCAGCAGGGGAGTCAGAACAAAGATTGCCCACAGACCGTACACGACGCTGGGAATGGCGGCCAGCAATTCGGTAAAGAAGGCGAGGAACCCACGTAGCCAGGCGGGGCACATCTCGGTGAGGAAGATGGCGACGCCGACCGCCAGGGGGACAGCGATGATCAGCGACAGGACCGAAGACACCACGGTGCCGTAGATAAAGGGCAGCGCACCAAAATTGCCGTTAACCGGATCCCAGGCAGACCCGAAGAAGAACGACACACCGAATTTTTGAATGGAGAGCTTCGATCCCGAAATGAGCTCAACCAGGATCAACAGAACAATAGCGAAAATGCTCAACGCACAAATCAGCATGAGGGCGCTGAATGCACGATCGGCGAGCGAAGAGTTCCCGCACCCGAGAAGATACGCACGGACTGGAGAGAGCGGCGAATCGGCGCCCGGAGACGAACTGCTTTCTGTTCGCTTGGTCACGTCAGCCTGACCAGCCACTCGCGGCACCTGAGTATCTGATTTCACCAGTCATACCGTAGCGGGTTTGAGTGAATTTCAGGTTAAACGGGATAGGGGCACAAACCTTTTGAAATGAGAAAGGTTATGGCTCGCGGATCTTATTCGAGGAAACCTTTGCCGGGTCAGAATAACATCAGGCACGCACGGCCGGCGGGAGTGCCTGGTGTTATCCAAGGCCTACTTCAGGGTGTTGATGGTAGCACTGACCTTCTGAGCCACCGAAGCTGGCAGCGGAGCGTAGTAAAGCGAGCTGGCCTCGTTCTCGTGCTCCAGCATCCATTTGAGAAAATCGATCAGGACCTTTCCGTTGGTGGGATCTTTTGCCGGATTGGGGATGAGAAGCCAGGTGAAGCTGGAGATTGGATACGCATTTCCGGGAGCATTGGTGACGGAGACACGATAATCCGCCGGCATGCTCTTCACACTGGCGGCTGCTTCGGACACTCCTTCGATGGATGCCTTGACCCAGCTTCCTCCAGCGGTTTTCACGTAGGCGAACGGGATTTTGTTCTGCAAGGCATAGATGAGTTCCACGTAACCGATCGCTCCGGGCGTTTGGCGAACGAAACCGGCCACGGCCTCGTTGCCCTTAGCGCCAATGCCTCTTGGCCAGGCGGGCGCCGCGCCCCTCCCTGGGCCAGAAGCCCAGTCTTTGCTGACCTTGGATAGATAATCGGTGAAGATGAAAGTGGTCCCGCTGCCCTCGGAACGGTGCACAACAAAGATATCCACGGAGGGCAGCTTGACTCCCGGATTGTCTTTGGCGATGCGAGCGTCGTCCCACTTGGAGATTTTGCCCAGGTAGATGTCTGCCAGGACATCGGGTCCGATACGTAGGTCGCTGACGCCCTGTATGTTGAAAATCGGGACAACGGCGCCCAAAACCGTAGGGATGGCCTGAATTTTCACTTTGGATGCAGCCAGCTGCTCGTCGGTCATGGTAACGTCGCTGGCACCGAAATCAACCGTTCCCGCAGTAACCTGGCGGATACCGCCGCCGCTGCCGATCGACTGGTAGTTGATCTGGACCCCGGGGTGGGAGGCGCTGTACTCACTAAACCACTTGGAATAAATGGGATACGGAAAGGTAGCTCCCGCTCCATTCAGCTTTTGCGCGTGTCCTACGCATACCGTTGCACTGATAGCAGCGGCTAACAACCAGATCGTCTTTCTCACGTTCCACCTCAGAAAAATTATCCTGATTCTCGGGTTAGTCCGTGAATGGATCTTTACAGGGTCATGAATATGACGAGAAAAGCGTTCCACCGGAGGCCACAAGCCTTTTATTTTTCAATAGCTTGCGTCGAGGCTGACGGAACCGTGCCAAGAAGTGGCGCTGAGGCAGGGACAGGGACAGCGAGTGGGAGACGAAAGAGGAAGGTAGCACCGAACCCAAGTTCGCTCTCACAGCGAATATCGCCGCCATGAGCCTGGACGATGTGTTTGGCGATTGCCAACCCCAGGCCGGTTCCTCCCGATTCTCGTGAGCGGGCTTTATCGACCCGGTAAAAGCGCTCAAAGATCCGAGGCAGGTGCTCGTAGGCAATGCCGGGGCCGAAGTCCTGCACGTAAAATTCGATCATTGCCTCCCGCTCGCGAGCGCCTACCCGTACCCGGCCTCCTGCCTTGCCGTACTTCATTGCGTTCTCTACCAGGTTTCCGAACACCTGGCTAAGCGCGTCGAGGTCGGCCATGACTGATTCATCCGTGGTCTCGCCCATTTCCAGAGCCAGGTCTGAATCCCGCACCAGTCCCGTTAGCGATCCGACAGCCTCCTCGATCAGCGTAGAGGCCTGAATCTTGTGCAGACGCAGCTTGTAATCGCCGGATTCCACGCTCGCCAGAGCCAATAGATCTTCCGTCAATCGGTTCATCCGCGAGGCGTTCTTGAGAATGATCATCAGAAACTCGCGCGCCTGGCTACTGAGGGTCCGATCATCGAGCAGCGTTTCGACATATCCCGTAATGCAGGTGAGCGGGGTCCGCAGTTCGTGGGATACGTTCGCGACGAAGTCCCGGCGAGTGGTGTCGGAGCGCTCTTTTTCAGAAACGTCATGCAACACCGCAACCGCGCCTCCGCCGGGCATGGGTGCGGCATTGACCTCAAAGATTTTCCCCGGAGACACCGAGATGGCGCGGGCGCGGCTGGCCTGGCGCTGGGTCAGCGCCGCGGCGACTGAGGATAGGACCTCAGGGTCGCGAATGGAATGGACCAGGGCTCGGCCTTCCTGCACCGGGCTGAGTGCAATGCGCTGCATCACGGCATTGCACCAGCTCACCTGCCCTTGCGGGTTGATGGCAATGACGGCCTCCTGCATGCTGTCAAGCAGCGCGGTCAGCTCGCTGCGACTGCTCTCGAGCGCGTGAAAGCTGTGTTCCAGCCGGCTCGCGGTCACGTCGAGGGCATGTGCGACAGCAGAAATCTCATCCAGATTGCCTTCTTCCACCCGGGCTGTGAGATCGCCGGAAGCAATGCGGTTGGCGAACACCACAATGCGGCCCAGCCGCTTCGCGACCCGTTGGGCCAATAAGGCCGCCAGCAATGTCGCCACCACCAACGAGAACAAAGATGCGAACACAATACCGCGACGCAATACATGCACCGGGGTAGGCATATCGGCCGGGGAATAGGCGGCCAGGCGCACAACCAAGGGGCCGGCGGGTACGGCAACATAAACCGTGCCCCCCCGCCTGTCGCGGCCCGAGGCCTGATGCTGAAACAGCACGGCGGCCACTTCAGGTGGTACGGCGTTCGATCCAGCCACATTTCCCGAATGGGCCACTTGCTGGCCCTGGGCATTGAAGATGGAGACTTCCACCTCGGCAGCGTTAGCGTCCTGACGGGCTATCTCTTGCAGCGCAGCGGGGGAAGCATTGTCAGTGATATGCGTCGCCAGCAACCTGGCTTCGCTGGTGAGGGATTCATCTACCTGAGCGCGGAGGGACTGCTCCATCACCTGGCGCAGGGAGAAGTCAAGCACCACCATTCCCAGGAACAGGACCACGACAAACGAAAAGAATAGCTTGGTGAAGACTCTGCCCGTCACGAGGCTATTCTCTCTCATGGGAGCCTATGAGGCGGTTTTTCGTGGTTCCTCCACCACGCGGGGTACCTCGAAACGGTAGCCCGCACCACGGACAGTCTTGAGATACCGGGGGCTCTCGGGGTCGGTCTCAATTTTCTCCCGGATGCGCCGCACGTAGACGTCGACCGAGCGCGGGGTTACGAAGCGGGCATCTCCCCACACGGCGTCGAGCAGGTGATCGCGGCTGAAAACCCGGCCTGGATGCCGGGCGAGATAGTCCAGCAGGCGAAATTCAGTGGCGGTGGTGGTGGTCAGCTCCCCGCGGACCTTCAATTGCATGGCGCTGGCGTCGATAACCACCTCTTCGAAGGAGATGATCGACGGCGCGGTAGGGCGCTCAAAGCGCCGCAACACGGCCTTCACCCTGGCTACCAACTCGCGGGTAGCAAAGGGTTTGGTGATGTAGTCGTCCGCACCCAGCTCGAGGCCCAAAACGCGGTCATTCTCCCCCGCCCGGGCGGTGAGAAAGATGATCGGTATGGTGCTCAGAGCGGGATTGCTGCGCAGGCGACGGCACACGTCGAGGCCGTCTCCTCCGGGAACCATGATGTCGAGTAGAAAAAGGACCGGCGCCTGGCGCTCAGCGTCCGGCACCAGATTGGTGGGGGTGCCATAGACGCGAACCCCGAAACCGGCCGCTTCCAGATGATGTTGTACCAAGCGAGATATGTCCGGATCATCTTCGAGGACGCATATGGTCTGACTCAACTGGTTCTCCTCACCTTCGGGCCGCTCGTGAGACGGCCACGCTCAGTGGGGAGGCCGGCGGGCACTGCGCGGATGCGTTTAGCGTACCCTACTGAGGGCAAACGGATTGCAAAACTACGGTGAATCCTTGGCTTTTTGCCGGAACCCCGGCATCCCCCGGAAGAGCAAGTTCCGAAGATAGCACTCACCAGCTACCTTATGGCAGTTGTAGAGTAGAGCTTTGCTCCGCAGTAGTCTCGGGGCCGCGTTCAAGGACGGTACCTGTGTCACGTCCAGTCATACTGTGCATCGACGATGAGGATCTCGGCCTCGAGATCCGAAAGATGGTCCTGGAACGCGAGGGATTCACCGTGCTGACCGCGCGCGACGGTCTCACCGGCATATCCGTCTTCGATTCCGAGCAGGTCGATGCGGTGGTGCTGGACTACGCCATGCCAGGCATGGACGGAGGCCAGGTAGCCGCTGTCCTGCGCCAGCACCGGCCGGATATTCCGATCCTGATGCTCTCAGCCTACGTGGCGCTTCCGGAAGAGGTCATGAGGGTAGTGAGTGTGTCGGCTACCAAAGGGGATGGTGCGTTCACCCTGGTCGACAAACTGAAAGGGCTGTTGCAGGCGAATGCTCCCGATGGCCGAGGAGCCAGGGAATGAATCTTCATCAGTTCCGGCAGATTTTAGTCATCACGGTCTTGCTTCCGCTGATCCTGCTGTTGCTCCTGGCCCTGGTAATGGCCTGGCAGATCCAGCGTACGCTGCGGGAGCAGCGCCGCATCGACCACACCGATCGCATCACCGCCCAGCTCAATGAGTTGGAACGGCTGGTGGTGGATCAGGAGACCGGCCTCAGGGGCTATCAGCTCACCCACGATCCGACCACCCTTGAGCCCTACCAGAATGCAGAGGGGGCGCTGCACGGCACTCTAGACCGCTTATTGCTCCTGGTCAGGGAGGACCCTGACCAGCTAAGGCGGCTGCGTCAGGTACGCGACAGCCATCAGCTCTGGATGGGATTCGCCGGCAAGGCGCTGGACAATTTGCGCGCGGGAAAAATATTCGGGGACACGGGCCTCGATCTGAACGGGGCCCAATTGATGGCGGCGTTGCGGACCCAGATCGGCGCTATGACCCAGGTTGAGGTAAAACGGCGCGATCAGGAGGTGCAGTCTACAAACTCGCAGGTTCGCACGCTGATGATATTTCTGCTCGCTTCCTCAATTGGGGTGGGGATTGTTTTGGGTATTTTCACCCAGAGGAATATGCGGCAAGTCTCGGCGGCGTTCCGAACTTCGCTGGAGGAAGCGCATCAGCGCGCGGATGAGCTGATTGAAAGCCGCCAGTGGCTACAGACTACGCTCGAATCGGTGGGCGATGCCTTAATAGCATGCAACCAGCAGCACCGGGTGGAACTGATGAATCCGGTGGCGCAGCGGCTTACTGGCTGGACCCTCGAAGAGGCCAAAGGCAGGCGCCTTGAAACCGTCTTCTGCACCGTCGATGAGGAGACGCGGGAACCGGTGAATCCAGGGGAGGAGAAGGACGATCCTACCGCGAAGAATCACGCCCTCTTACTGGCCAAGGATGGTGCAGAGTACTTGATTGATCAAAGCGCTGCCCCGATTCGAGATGCAAAGGGTGAAGTAGCCGGCGTAGTAGTAGTCTTCCGCGACGTGACCGATTCGCGGAAAAGAGAAGCGGCCCTGATGGCCCACGAGAAACTGGCGGTTGCCGGGCGTCTTTCTGCCAGCATTGCACATGAGATTCATAACCCGCTGGATTCGGTCGCCAACCTGCACTACCTGATGGAAAAGGAGTCCGATCCTCCTCTGCAGCAGCGCTATCTTGCCATGGCGCAGCAGGAACTGAATCGCACCCTGCAGATCAGCCGCGCCATGCTCGGTCTTTATCGCGAGCCGAAAGCTCCGGTCGAAGTGGACCTGCGCGAGCTATTGCAAAGCGTGCTGCTGTTGCTCGATCGGCAGTTGAAGGATCAATGCGTCGCCGTGGACCGGAAGCTGGAGGAAGGCGTCTCCATTCAGGGGTTTCCCGGTGAATTGCGGCAGGTATTCACCAACCTGATTACCAATGCCGCCGAAGCGGCGGGGCCAGGCGGCCGGGTGCAGGTACTGCTGGAGGACTCTTCCCCTGCTGATGGCCGATCCGGAGCTATGGTCACGATTGCCGACAGCGGCCCGGGCGTTCCAGAGAGTCAACAGGCCAAACTATTTAAACCCTTCTTCACCACAAAAGGGGAACTGGGCACCGGCCTCGGCCTCTGGGTCAGCCGGGGGATCGTGGAGAAGCATGGGGGAAAAATAGAGCTGACCAACAGCACCGATCCTGCGTTTCCCGGAGCGGCCGCGCGCGTCTATCTTCCCGCGCTCGGGCCGGCCTCGGTGACAGCGCCACGAACCGCGAGCATCAATCAGTCTGCCGACGCCGCGCCCGAAAACGGAGACGCATATAGTCGGCGGTCCAATGACCCTCGCGGTCGCATAGGACTGGTTTAAGCAGGGTAACAATCTGGCCGATGGCGGCCGGCCGCGCTTCGCCAGGCAATAGTTCAAGCACGCTGCTGCGGAAAGTTTCGAGCCATGCGGTCATCCCTGAAGCCAGCGGCGTGGGGCGCGGCGTCAGGGTAATTTCATCCACCAGGAAACCCTGGGCCTCCAACCGCGCGCGATACTCCGCACAGCTGAAAAAGCGGTTGTTTTCGATGCGCTCCGCAGGAATTCCGAGGGGGGTCAAGACCGCCAGCAGGGCCACGCGAATCGCGGCAATGTTTCCCTGGCCGCCGCATTCGGCCACGAAGCGGCCGCCAGGCTTCAGCGCCCGATGCGCACCTCGAAGGACGGCATCGTGATCGTTCATCCAGTGCAGCGCAGCGTTGGAAAAGACGGCGTCGAATTCCCGATCGAAGGAAAGTGCTTCCGCGCTCACATGGCGGGCATCTACTCCCCGTTCTCTGGCTGCGGCAATCATCTGCGGTGAGTTGTCGACTCCGACCAGCGTCGCTCCTGATTCGGCAATCCGCCGGGTCAGGAACCCGTCACCGCACCCGAGGTCGAGGATGCGTTCGCCCGGTTGGGGCTGCAGCGCCTCAACCACCGATTCGGCGAGCAGGGCGACGAATCGGCCATTGCCGGCGTAGAGGGATGGGTCCCAAGTCTGCTGCATGAGTTCTATCCTAAATCGCACGGGCCACGGGCCCTGGGTGGGCCCCATATCTCGCTTGTTTTTCGCGAGATGTGGGATACGACGACTCTCAATCTGAAGGTCTGTATACCTCGAAGTGTTATAGGTCAACTGCAGTGGTATCCCACATCTCGCGAAAAACGAGCGAGATGTGGGGCACCCATCGTCGTTGGCCAGGACAGAACTTGGATTGCAGTTAAATCGAGTTAACCGGCAGCAGGGTCAGATCATCCACCAGGCCGACTTCCTTTTGCACGAAGGGCTCCGCATAGCGGACACCGCCCAACAGGCCGTAGTGCCGGGCGAGGGAAAAGGTCCGTTCGCGAATCTCATCGTGGGGCACAAAGAGAGATCCGCCGGAGGGCTGATCGGCATATTGCGAGCGGTAGGCAAGCAAGGCGCGAAAGCGTTCTTCGATGAAAGGTGTGATGTCGACAACGAAGCTCGGGCGCGCGTCTGCATACAGGCTGGCATAGATGATCTTGAAGGGCCGGAAAGGCGGCTCGCCCGTCTCGATCTTGGCCAAGCCGGAAAGGAAGCAGGCTTCATAGCCAAGTGTGGCGCTGTTGTAGTGGTCCGGATGGCGCCCCTGCCAATAAGGCAGAATCACCACACGGGGCCGCAACTGGCGCAGCTTGCGAACGATCTTGATGCGGTTCTCCCAGGTGTTTTCCACCCGGCCGTCAGGGATGTCGAGTGCTCCCCGCCATGCGACACCCAAAATGCCCGCGGCTTCTTCCGCTTCGGCGGCCCTCTCCTCCGCTGAACCGCGGGTCCCGGATTCCCCCTGGGTCAGGTCGAGAATCGCCGTGCGCAGCTGGAGCGATCGCATGCGCAACAGCGTGCCACCGCAGGTTTGCTCCACATCATCCCGATGGGCGGCAATCGCGAGAACATCAATAGGTGGTGTTGTTGGCATCGCTGGGCGCGTCCATGTAGGCCACATCGTAAGCCGTACCAATCACCGTTACCTGCGAGTTGTCGAGCGACGAACCGTCGACCGTGTTGTAGATGTACACCTGCCCGCCCTCGGCGGTGTAAACCTTGTGCAGACCGGTCACTGCGGCGATGCCGGTCGCGTCGCCCTTGTAGGAATCAATCATGGCCACCGTGTTGTTTTGGGTGTTGAACAAGGTGAGGCAACCAAGGTTGGTGGTGGCGCCCAGATGATAGCGCTCGCCCTGGGTACACAGCTGGGACCCGATCCAAAGCGTATTGTCATCCGCGAAGTTCATCTTCAGATGAGTCCCATCGCTGATGGAGTAATCGCCGGTTATCTTCTGGGCGCCAATATCCATGATGGAGAGAAAGCCGGCGAAGTAGCCGTCGGGTTGCAGTTGCTGCCCGGCAAGGTACAGGAGATTTGCGTTTTGCAGGGCGTCGGTAGTCCCGCCAGGAACGGGCACCGTAGCGGTCACTGCGGACGGGGCGCCCGGCGGCACAGGGGCGCCACTCTGGATGATGATTCCGGCCACCGGCAGGAAGCTGACGCTGGCTTGTTTACCCCCGCACTCCGGACCACAATTGAGCACAAAGGCCGTGGTGCCATCCGCAGAGAAGACTGCCTTGGTGGGCCGGTCAAAGGTGCCCGGCACCGGCAGCACGCAATACACGGGCAGGTTTTGCGGCTCACAATCGACCGCATTTGAAGGAACCTTTTGATTCGTTTGCAGTTTGTAAACGCTATAGACCAGGTTGCTATCCTGCACGAAGGCCAAAGCGGCGGACCCACTAGGATTGGTGGAGACGCGGTAGATGTTGGGCACGTTCAAGGAATAGCTGCCTGGGGTGGCGCTGCCACGGTCCTGAATGGTAAGGGTGTGCGCTGTCTGGTTGGCGGCGAAAATGTACCTCTGGTCGCGGGATACGAAGACACTGGAGGACGCACCGGGCAAACTGACGGTGGTGGTCTGCTTCTCGCTGCCGTAATTCAAAAGAGCGTAGCTCCCGTCGCCCGCGCCATACACTGCACCGGCCTGCTCTTCCGGCATATTCTGGATCGTGATCGGATCAGCCCCCGAATATCCGGCCAGGCTGAAGGCAGCAACTTTGTTGTTAAAGCTGTGGCGGATGTCGTAAAAAGCATCGACGATCTGCAGCGAACCCTTGGTCAGAGCGCCTGGATTCTGGACGGCAATGAGAACGCGGTTGAGGATCCCGCTGGGGGGCAAAGCCCGGCCGCCAAAATAATAGCTCTTGCCGCATCCGGCCAGAACAATGAAAACGAAGCAGGCTAGCGCAGAAAGGGCACACAAGGACCGGAGACTTCTTTTCTTCAACTAAGACCTCACCAGAATCACCACGCGGCGGACATGCGGGAAAGGCCAAGTATAACAAAGCGGCGGCTGGCATTCGCGCCCCGGGTGGCTTAGCATAATTAGACTTACCCTATGACGAATCGGCTCACGGAGATCTTCGGGACGCGGAATGTGCTCTGCGACGGCGCCATGGGCACCAGCCTGTACGCCCGCGGCATTTTTATCAACCGCTGCTACGACGAGCTAAATCTTTCCCAGCCGGAGCTGGTCCGCAACATCCACGAGGAATACCTGCAGGCGGGCGCGGAGATCATCGAGACCAACACTTTTGGCGCCAATGCCCTGCGTTTGCAGCGCTATGGCTTTGCCGACCGGGTGTTTGAGATTAATCGAGCCGGGGCAGAAGTGGCGCGCAAGGCAGTGAACCAGCGGGCTGACAAGCAAAGCGGAAAAGCCTGGGTTGCGGGCGCCATCGGGCCCCTGGGTGCACGTCTGGAACCATTGGGGAAGATCGGTCTGGATGAGGCGCGCGCAGCCTTTGCCGAGCAGATCCGCGGCCTGGTCGCCGGCGGCGTCGATATGCTGCTGATCGAAACTGTTTCTGCTTTAAACGAAGCGGAACAGGCCATCCTTGCAGCCAGGTCCGTAGCCCCTACGCTCCCGGTACTGGTGATGGTGACCGTCGATGAGGACGCAAACTGCCTGGACGGCTCTTCCCCCGAAACGGCGGCGGCGCGATTGACCGAGTGGGGTGCGGATGCTATCGGCTGCAACTGCAGTGTAGGACCGGCGACGGTGCTTACCGCCATTGAATGCATGGCCGGAGCCACCAATCTTCCCTTGATCGCCATGCCCAATGCCGGTATGCCGCGTGCCGTGGATGGCCGGAACATTTATCTCTGTTCGCCCGAGTACATGGCGAGCTTTGCCCGCAAGCTGGTCAAAGCGGGGGTGCAATTTGTCGGCGGTTGCTGCGGCACCACTCCGAGTCATATCCGGTCGATGAAGTCTTCTCTGCGGGCGATGGGCGCGCAGGAAGTAGCCCACACCCATGTAAAGCCAAGTCCGGTAGTTTCGGAAATCGAGCCGGCGCCGCTGGGCGAGCGTTCGCGCCTCGGTTCGCTGATCGCCAGCGACACCTTTGTCACCATGGTGGAGATGGTCCCGCCCAAGGGCATCGCCTGCGAGCGTGAGCTCGAGGGGGCCCGTATGCTGTTGCAAAACGGGGTCCATATTATCAATGTCCCGGACCTGTCGCGAGCGGCGCCGCGCATGAGCGCGCAGAGTCTGTGTATCCAGATTCAGCAGACGGGCATGGAAACGCTGCTGCACTACACCTGTCGCGACCGCAACTTGTTGAGCATCCAGTCCGACCTGCTGGGAGCATCTTCCATCGGCTTGAAGAATATTCTCTGCCTGACCGGAGATCCGCCCAAGTTGGGGAACTATCCCGATGCCACGGCGGTCTTCGATGTCGATGCAATTGGGTTGGTAAATATCGTGCGGCGCTTGAATCACGGATTGGATCTGGGCAGCAATCCCGTCGGTGTCTCGAGCGGCGTGACCATTGGGGTGGCCGCCAATCCGGGCTTGCCGGACATGGACACGGAGATTCGCCGTTTCGCATACAAGGTAGAGGCGGGGGCCGAGTACGCGATTACCCAACCGGTTTTTGACTTGAAGCTGCTGGAGGCTTTCCTTAAGCGTATCGAGGAGTTTCGCATTCCCGTCATTGCGGGCATCTGGCCATTGACCAGCCTGCGCAATGCAGAATTCATGAAGAACGATCTGCGCGTCTCCATGCCCGACGAGATCATATTGCGCATGCAAAAGGCGGACACTCCCGATCGAGCCCGTGCGGAAGGAATTCAAATTGCGCGAGAAATGCTGGAGGCAGCACGTCCGATGATCCAGGGAGTGCAGGTCAGCGCACCCTTTGGGCGTTACTCATGCGCAGTAGAGATTCTTGAGGTTGTACTACCCCAGGAGAGGACCGGCGTTGGCAACGTTTGAGGAATCGTTAAAACAGCTGGAAGGCATTGTCGCCCAGCTTGAGCGCGGTGATTTGCCGCTGGAAGACTCGATCAAAATGTTCGAAGAAGGCATGCGCCTCTCGGCGCAATGCAAACAAGAGTTGGATAGCGCCGAAAGCAAGGTACAAATTTTGCTCAAGCAGCGCGACGGCTCGATGAAGCCTGAGCCTTTTCCGTTGAAGTAGCGAATCTGCGGCGTGCAACGTGTGCCGGGTACCCCACATCTCGCTCGTGTTTCGCGAGATGTGGGATACCGCGAACCCCGATGTTTCCTGCCGGTTCTGGCGAAAACCAATCGGTGTAGCGCCGCGGAACCCAAAGAATCCAGTCCCGCAAAGGGGACCGCCTGAAAATAGCCCAGTTCAAAACCCCAACAAAATCATCATCCTGAGAGGCTGTGACTTTTTTAGTTTCCCTTGTAGTCTGTGGCCGGAAAGCTCCGAAGAGCACCTGCCAACAAGCATCGCCGGGGTCCTTCGACTCCGCGCCATAAACTCTCTCTTATGCGATAGATCTGCGAGGCGCTTCGCTCCCACGGCACGCCGCGGCAGGCAGGATGACGCCTTTGCGGAGGGAATTAAAAAACATCCGATCGGGTGCAAAAAACATGAGGAGATCGAAAAAGTCACAGCCTCTCAGGATGACGATTTTGTGGGGGTTTTGAAGAGAAACATCCCGAACGAGTTAGCGCTTATGTGACTGCGTCCTGGGCTATTTTCAGGCCGCCCACCCGGCATTTAGTTTCGAGATAAAGGCTTCGGAGCGAGCTTCTGCTTCACGAAGGTGACCAAGTCCTCCCCAATCAGGTCGGGTGGTGTGATCAGGAAGCGTGGCTTACCGGCGATCAGGCGGTGCGAAACCTGGTTCCATTGCGGTGTGAGCTGTTGGCCCGAAGCACGTAGAAGCACAGCGTCGGCGCGATCCAGATAGAGCCGTGCGGAGTCTTTAAAATCAGCCGTTGCATGATCCAGAACGGTCAGATACAGGTCGGGACGGAGAAACTGCAGCAGGCTGTTGGACTCGAAAATGATGTTCTCCGCCGCTTCAATCTCCTTGCGAATGCGCGGCATTGCATCAGCCAAACTGCCGATGCGGGTGCGCACCCACAATGATCGCCTGGCTCCCGCGGCCAGGAAACGGGCGCTGTCGGTCCCGGTCGTAGGATCCCGTTCCGTACTGACGGCAATCGTGTGCTCGTCCGTCTGACAGTCGCAAGGCTCGCCGTTGGCACTACAGAATCCGTGGCCGAACTGGGTGATTTTACAGGCCGTCCAGTTTCGCTCCGGAAGCCGCGCGATCAGGCCAGCGACCACGGACGTCTTGCCGACGCTCCGGGAGTGCCCACCCACCACCACAATGGCCATTTATTGTTCCTTCTTCAGCCGCGCCAGCATTGCCAGTTCCTTGAGATATTGCCTCACTGGCTTGGCCGGTGTTCCCCAAAAGACAATTCCCGGTCCCAGCAGTTTTTTCCTGGGTAGAATTCCAGCCTGGCCGCCGAGGATGACCCCCGGACCCACCATGGCGTGATCACCCATACCAACCTGACCGCCCAGGATCGCACCGTCACCAACCGCACTCGAACCTGAGATGCCAGTCTGTGCGGCAATGACGACATTGCGTCCAATGCTGCAGTTGTGGCCAATATGAATGAGATTGTCGAGCTTCGTTCCACGGGCGATGCGGGTTTCCTCAAGAGCCCCGCGGTCAATGGTGGTGTTGGCTCCGATCTCAACATCATCCTCAATCACCAACGTTCCCTGCTGGGGAAACTGGATGTACTCTCCGTTGGTTCGATCGCGGACGTAGCCGAAGCCGTCTGCTCCCAACACGGCTCCGGCGTGGACGACCACCCGATCTCCAAGCGTGACGCCTGGATAGATCACCACTCGAGGGTAGATATGGCAGTCGCTGCCGATGCTGACCCCGGCGCCCACGACGGCTCCGCTGCCGATGATGGTTCCTGGGCCGATGCTGGCTCCCTCGTCGACCGACACGTGGGCGCCGATCGAGACCCTGGGGTCGATTTGCACCCCAGCCGCAAGCGAGGCGGTTGGGTGAATGGACGGCGGGGGCTGTGGACTACGCAGCAAGACGGCGGCGCGGGCAAACGCCAGGCGGGGTTGCAGAGTCCGCAGGATCGGCTTACGGGCGCCGGCGGCAGTTATTTGTGGTCCGACCAGGACCGCGACCGCACCGGACGCGAGCGCAGCTGCGAAAGAGGCCTCTTCCTCGGCGAACACCAGGCATCCTGGACGTGCGCCCGCGATGCTGGATACTCCGGTGACCATGGAGTCGATCTGGACACCATCGACTTCCGCACCGAGCCGTTCAGCCAATTGACTGAGAGTGATGGGCATGGGTCAAGTGTAGATGGCAGGTTCGCCCTGTGGGCGGGTCTTCCAGCGGCGATGCACCCAAAGCCACTGATCGGGATATTGCCGGATGTAATCCTCGATCACCCTGGTGAACAAGGCGGTGTTGGCAAGGGCATCCGCCTCGACATCCCCGCTGGTTGCCAACGGAAGGGGAGCGCCGAAGCGAAGGATGTATTGACCGGATGTTTCGTCCCACAGCAAAAAACCGGGCAGCACCCGGGCGCCGGTCTTCATAGCAACGCGCGCCAGACCAGATCCGGTACAAGCAGAGCGGCCAAAGAAATCGACGAACGACCCCTGGGGAGGGGTCATGTTTGTGTCCATCAAAATGCCCACCGTCTCACCCCGTCGCATGGAGGCCAGCAGACCGCGGGCGAAGTCGTCCTTGTGCAGCACTTGATTGCCATGCAGGCAGCGAATGTGATTGACCAGGTTGTCGACCAACGGGTTATCCAGGCGGCGGATCACGATGCTCATGGGGTAACCCATGAGCGAGTGATAGAAACTGGACAACTCCCAGGCACCCAGATGACCGGTGAGGATGAGGACTCCTTTGCCCTCATCGCGAGCCGCCAGGTAATTGTCGAGCCCTTCATAACGGATAAAGCTCCGCGTCATCTCCGGGGTATAACGCGGCATCTGGCAGAACTCGGCCAGCAGCCAGCCTAGATTACGGTAGACTTTTCGCAGAATCTGTCGCCGTTCGGCTGGGCTTTTCTGGGGAAGGGCCAGACGAAGATTAAGATCGCCGACGCGGGTCAGGCGCGGGGTGAGCACCAAGGCCATACGGCCGATCAGCACACCAATGCCCCTCGCGACCTTCCTCGGTGGCAAGCTCAAAAGCTTCACCGCGGTCCACACCAGCACGAACTCCAGTCGTCTCCGCATCTGCTTCCACAGCTCTTGCCCCGGTTTTAGGTGGGTTTAGCATCCTCAGTCTAAATCGTTTTGCACAAAAAACTGCCCGGCAGAGGATCGCCGGGCAGTTCTGATATCGCGGGAGAAGGAGCGGGGAAATCCGCTCGGACTACTTTTGCACGTCGGAGAAGTATTTTGCTACGGTGCGTACGAATGGCCGCGCGTCCGGCGGGGTGGCAACTTCTCCCTTCAGGATCTGTGCGCTGGGATGTGCGACACCGTAAAAGGTGCGCGTGGCGTCCACGTTCTCATCCACCACAGCTCCCGTGAGGTCGACGCCGGCAAATAACCCCTTGGCGCGCGAATAGGTAAGCAGCTCAGCGTTAAGCTTCCAATCCGTCGCAGCCTGGGAATCGCGGCCTACTGGACCCGCTGCGGCCGAGGCATCGCCGCCGATCTTGAACTTGCTCTTCAGCAGATCCTGAAACCCCTTGTCGTTGACCGCCACCAACACCAGGTCGGTGGCCTGGCCGCCAATCTGAAAACCGAAGCTGCCGCCCGCGATCCTGATGAATGCAGGGGCGCTCCAGCCATGCCCGGTGCGGCAAGTAACAACACCCTGACCGTACTCCGCACCAACCAGGAAGGCGCCTTTCTTCACGCTGGGAACCACACCCACGCAAGTAGCCTGGGACATGATCTGGTTGGGAATTGCTTTGTCTGGAGTCGCCATAATCGCGTCCAGAACATCTTTCGCGCTCTCGATGCGTGCACCAATCGTTGCTTTATCGTCCGCTGCATAGGCAGACAATGTAGTGAGGGAAATTCCAACAGCACAAAGTATGGCAAAAAACTGTTTCATGTTCTTTCAAGTCTCCAGGTGGGGACCTTTGTCCGCACAGTACCGAAATTCGCTGATGTTGGCGCAGCTTTCCAAAAAGCCGCTGAGAACCCACTTTTTAACGGCAGGCGCAGTTGCTAGGATGCAGCAATTTTGCGATCAGTTGGGAAAATAAAGGAGGTGAGTGCCCGGAGGGGTGCAGCTGAAGGCAAAAAATGGGGGCTGGTGATTGCAAACTACGCCATCAGAAGCCCCGTCCCCAGATCTGCGTTGTTTCTAAAGTAACTTTCGATCAAGAGAGGTAACCGGGCAATGTCACCAAGGTACTATGTACTAAAGTACCCTCCCGTATTTCATTCAAACTAAATGGTATACGCCATCCGTGGGGGTTAACCGGGATTTGGAGTGACAATCGAGTTGGTCACCGCATAGATGGAAAGGGCGATCCGGTTCTCTACGCCCACCTTGCGCATGAGCTTGGCCACGTGCGCTTTTACAGTTCTTTCTTCGATACCCAGGGTCCGGGCGATCTCGCGATTGGACCGGGCGGCAACCAGGAGTTTGAGGACCTCGGTTTCGCGAGCAGTGAAGTGGGCGACGGCCGGAACTGCTGATCGTGACGGCTTGGTCGCGCGATCCACGAAAATCGACAACACCCTTCGCGGCGCCCAAATAGACCCCTGGCTCACAATCACGATCGCCTGTTCGACTTGTTGAGGGGTAGCGTTGGCTTCGAGATATGCCTTGGCCCCAGAGGAGATTGCCTGCAGTATCACCTCGTCATCGGCGTTCGGGCCCATCACGATGAGGCGGACATCGGGCCGTAAGCCGTGAATCGTTCCCACCAGCGGCAGTGGAAGCTTGTCTCCGTGAAGGCCAATCAGGGCCAGCTTGAACTCCTGGTCGGCCAGGAACGCCGCGAGCTCAAAAACCACGAATTCTATGCGGGGGTGGTCCTGAAAGAGAGTGACAAAACCCTCCACGCGGATGGGCTCGGGCTCGAGCAGGGCCACCCGTAAGCGGGAAGGGGACTTCGTCAGGTCCGCCATCACAGTTTCGGAAGCACAATACCCTGTTGTTTTTGGTACTTACCCTTGCGGTCCGCATAGCTGATTTCGCATGGCTCGTCGGAGCGGAAGAAGAGGATCTGGCAGAGGCCTTCGTTGGCATAAACGCGGGCAGGGAGAGGCGTTGTATTGGATATCTCGAGAGTCACGTAACCTTCCCATTCCGGTTCAAAGGGAGTGACGTTGACGATGATGCCGCATCGGGCGTAGGTCGATTTACCTACACAGATGGTAAGCACGTCGCGGGGAATTTTAAAATATTCAACCGAGCGGGCTAGTGCAAAGGAATTCGGAGGAATGAGGACCGAGGCGGCAGTGACTGTGACGAAAGACCGCTCGTCGAAGTCCTTGGGGTCGATGACGGCGCTGTTAACGTTGGTAAAGATCTTGAACTCATCGGAAACGCGAAGATCGTAGCCGTAAGAGGAGAGGCCGTAGGAAATGACCCCTTCCCGTACCTGCTTTTCGCTAAAAGGAACAATCATCCCTTTTAGCGATTGCTCGCGAATCCACCGGTCGGACTGAATAGACATGCAACTCCTTGGGGAAAACCGGCCCGGCGGCACCAGGCACGGTAATGCGAGGTAAACAAAACCTTCTGCTGGAAACTGCATCTTACGGTAGCCCGGGTTTGTTGACAATCTTCATTCACCGAAGCCGCTGGACCATACTCAAAACACGCTATACGATGAGGACGTAGCTCCGGCCATTGCTGTTACCTATTCATCCCTCGGGGTAAAGGCATTGATTAAACAGGACATCATCCATCAAGTCATCGCCAAGACCGGACTACCGCGGAATAAAGCGGAAGCGGCTGTCGATACGGTTTTTGAAAGTTTGAAGAAGGCGCTGGCTTCGGGCGACCGGATTGAGCTGCGCGGCTTTGGTGTATTCAACGTCCGCCCGCGCAAGACTGGGATTGGACGCAATCCGCGGACCGGGGCGGAAGTCACCATCACTCCAGGCAAGGCTGTTCGCTTCAAGCCGGGCAAGGAACTTCACCTGCTGGATTCTTAGCTGCTCCCTTGACAGAAGTAGAAATGCCGACCGCGGATCGTCCGCTCCTCCCAGGCCCTGCGGCCCAGTCTGATCTTTTTCCAAGGGCGCCGCGCACCATTGCCTGGGTGCCGCTCTGCCTGCTGGTGGTGAGCGTTTTCACCACGGCGAGCACGGGTGCGCTGCTGATGCAGAATTTTCGTCTCGGCCAACCGCCATTGGTTAACGAGGGGGATCTTTTCCCCCTGCACTGGATCTGGAAGCATCCCTGGGCGCTGGCCAGCGGCTGGTCCTTCTCCCTCGCTTTGCTGGGTATTCTTCTGGCCCACGAGGCGGGACACTATTTCTTTTGCCGCCGCCACGGAATCCTCGCATCCTGGCCGTACGTCTTACCGGCCCCCACCTTGAGTGGGACCGCCGGAGCTGTGATCCGGATTCGTTCTCGCATTCCCTCGCGCCGGGCACTGATCGAGGTTGGCATCGCCGGGCCGATTGCCGGATACGTGGTTGCGGTTCCCACCACCATTCTCGGCATCCTTCTCTCCCGGCAAGCCGGCCCCGGATCGACTCCGGCGCTGGTCCAATTTCACTGGCCATTGACCATCACCCTACTCGACCGGGCCCTCGGGGCGTGGTTGCCCTGGGTACCCACAATGGAGAACCTGCTGCCCCACCCGATACTCATAGCCGGCTGGGTCGGCTTGTTTGTCACCTCGCTCAACCTCATCCCTGCGGGGCAATTGGATGGCGGTCATATTCTCTATTCGATTTCGCCGCGGTGGCATCGACGATTGACGTTTGTCGTACCCGTGGTCCTGCTGCTGATGGGAGTCACGCTGTGGACCGGATGGGTGCTGTGGGGACTGATCCTGCTTCTACCTGCAATGCGCCATCCCCACGTTCCGTTTTTTCCGCTGATGCCCTACAACCATCGCTGGCTCATCTGGGTGGCTCTCGCCATCCTGGTGCTTACGTTCCTGCCGGCTCCATTTGTAGGCACCAGCGTGATCGACCTGTTTCGCTAGAAGCGCGAGATCCAAACTGGCGTTCATAGCATTTCGGGATTCAACCGCTGTCCACCGATCACTCTCTACCAGCAACAGATCCTGTCCATGGCCATCTACGCCCTGCACGTTCAGGGGTTGAGGTTTGTGGAATCTCACATCTGCCAAAACCGGGCAGATATGGGGCACCCGGGCTTGGTCGCAGACCGGGCTGTGAGAAAGCCACCCTAGAAGTTTGCGACCAGCATCTGAATCAGAATGGCGCCGCCGATGGCAGCCAGCAGGGCCACGGGCATGGCGATGGCGCCTACCTTGAAGAAGTCCCATCCGCTCACGTCCAGCTTCTCTTTGCGCAGTGCGATGAGCCACAGAATGGTCGCCAGAGAGCCGGTTACGGAGAGATTCGGGCCCAGGTCGACACCAATCAATACCGCATTCGCAATCAGTCCCCTGGCATGCTCCGCCTGCAACGTTCCGCCAGCGATCAATCCCAGCGGCAGATTGTTCACCAGGTTGTTGGCGAGGCCGACAAAAAAGCCGGTGATCAGTGCGGCGAGAGTTGGACCCAGTCGCTGTACACCCTGGAGGGCTGCCTGGGTGAGCTTGAGGGCTCCGATGCTTTGCACGGCATCGACCAGGATGAACAAGCCGGCGACCAGGGCAATGGTTGCCCAACTGATCTCCTTCAGCAGGCTCCAGGGATTGCTACGTGCTTTGATGCAGACGACCGCGGTGATCGCGAGTGCCGCCAGGCAGGTGGGCAGTCCTAGATCCCGGTCGAGAGCAGAAGCGGTCAATAGGACAGCCACCATGGAAACGATGCCCCCCAGCACAATCTTGCCGTTTGCTGAAAGCGGCTTCGCGCGATCGCCATCTTCTGTGCCACCGAAAAGTTCACTGCGGAAGATAACCCGCAAGACCAGATACGTTGCGGCGATGGAGAGAATGGATGGCACGCCGAATGAGCTAAGCCACCGCCCAAGCGGCGGCATATTCGCATGAAAGACGACCAGGTTTGCCGGATTGGAAATCGGCAAGACGAAGGAGGCGGCATTGGCGATCATCGCGCAGGCGAATAGATAGGGTAACGGCGCAACTTTGGCTTTGCGTATCGCGGCAAGAATCGCAGGAGTGAGAACCACGGCGGTTGCGTCGTTGGACATAAAAATTGTGACCAGCGTGCCAACTCCGTAGACCAGGGTGAAAAGACGAGCGCAAGAACCGTGCGCTCCTTTAAGAGCCGCGGAAGAAAGCCAGTCGAAGACACCGTGCTCGCGAGCCAACTCCGACAGCAGCATCATCCCGATGAGAAAGAGGTAGACATCGGACCCTTCCGCGGCCGCCTTTCCTGCCAGCTTAAGCGGAATGAGACGGAGAACGATCAGCAGGATTGCGCCGCCGCCGACCCAATAGACCTCTGGAATGTTGCGCGGTCGAATCAGCATCAGCAGGATGCTGCCGGCGACAATCACTGAGAGCAGAATGTGGGAGAAAAGGAAAGCGGACATCTACCTCTTTCTCCCGTTCTTGTTCTGGCCGAGCCGTGTGGCGTCTTGGCATGGAAAAGGCTGCGGATCGATCGAGTCCTGAAGGTGGCCAACGGCAACAAAGCCGAGGATGTGCGTAGATTGGGAATTCATCGCAGACGACCTTAGGAGAAGGTGGTTACATGAGGTTCACGGCGTCTACGTCGACAATTAGATTGCGGCGCGGAATACCCAGCGCCTCCGCCTGCGCCAGGCCGGCTCGCAGCGTTCGGGCCAGGGCCTGCCGCTTTTCTGACTTAAGCAGAAGGTGAAAGCGATAGATACGCTTGATGCGCACGATGGGCGCGCTCGCAGGCCCGAGCACGCGGACATGCTCGAGCGGCATGGCGGCGAAACACTTGCCCAAATTCGTGGCCCAAGCGGCGGCCTCCTCCAACCGCTGGCTCTGGATGATGATGTTGGCCAAGGTCGCGTGAGGCGGATAATGCATCCACTTGCGGTATTGCATCTCCTTTTTTACAAAGGCCCGGAAGTCATGCTCGGCGGCGCATTGGATGGCGTAATGTTCCGGGTAATAGCTTTGCACCAGGACGTTGCCGGGTAGATCTCCGCGCCCCGCGCGGCCAGAAACCTGGGTGAGCAGTTGGAAGACGCGTTCGGCGGCGCGGAAGTCCGGCAGGCCGAGAGCATGGTCGGCGCCCACAACCCCGACAAAGGTGACGCCGTGAATATCGTGGCCCTTGGCGATCATCTGCGTGCCCACAAGCAGGTTGATCTCGCCGCTGTGCAGCCGGGTGAGCAGGTGCTCCATATCAAACCGGTTGCGGATAGTATCGCGGTCCATGCGGCCGATGCGGGCGTGGGGAAATAGTTCCTGCAAACGCTCTTCGCCTTGCTGCGATCCGGCGCCCAGGTAAAACAAGTGTTCGCTCTCGCATTTTGGGCATCGCTTGGGCACCGTCTTAACGTATCCGCAATAGTGACACTTGAGCCGCTGGCCCGACGGGCTCGCGACGGGCTCACCGGGGGTGATGGGCTTGTGATGAGTGAGGGCGATGGCGCAATTCTCGCATTGCAGTTTTTCGCCGCAGGCGCGGCAGAGCACGGCAAAGGAATATCCGCGCCGGTTGAGCAGGATAATGGCCTGTTCGCCACGATCGATGGCGGCCTTTGCCCGCTCCAACAGCACGCGGGAAAAGATGCTCTCCTTCCCGGTTTCCTGGAACTCGAGGCGCATATCCACCAGGTCTACCACCGGCAGTGGGCGCTGGTTGACCCGTTCCGTCATCTCGATCAACGCATATTTTCCCGTCTCCGCATTGCGCCAGGACTCGAGCGATGGGGTGGCTGAGCCGAGAACGACCGTAACCCCGCTGATCTTGGCCCGCATCACGGCGACATCGCGGGCGTGATAGCGCGGAATCTCTTCCTGCTTGTAAGACGAGTCATGCTCTTCGTCGACGATAATCAGACCGAGGTTCACCGCGGGCGCAAAGATGGCCGACCGGGTGCCGACCACGATCCGCGCTTCTCCGCGCCGGATCCGATACCACTGCTCGGCACGTTCGTCCGGGGTGAGCGCAGAATGCAGCAGGGCCACGCTGGCGCCAAAGGAGGAATGGAGCTGGCCGGCCATGGCGGGGGTGAGGCCGATCTCCGGGACCAGGAGAATGGCCGAGCGGCCAGCGAGCCGCGCGTGCTCCATAGCGGCCAAGTACACTGCCGTCTTGCCTGAGCCGGTTACGCCGTGCAACAGGCAGGCGCCAAAACGTTCCCCATCGAGCGTGGCCACCACGTGCGCCAGTGCAACTCGCTGGGCATGGTTCAGAACATGCGGTATCGCCGGCCCGCTTGCGGCGGAAAGATGAAACGCGGCCGGCCGCTCTTCGATAGTGACCAAGCCCCGCTTTACCAGGGTTTGCAATGTGGTCGAGGGAAGGTCGAGCCGGCGCAAGGCAGGGACCGGCAAAGCCCCGCCCGCACCCGCAAGTTCGGCAAGAATTGCCAGCTGATTTTCATTCAGTTTCGGTGGACGTGCATCGGCCACCAGCACTGCATAACGCAACAGGCGGCGGGCATCGCGCGGCGCGGCTTCAGTTTCGCGCAGCAGCCACTTCTTGCGCAGCATATTGGTCAGCAATTCTGCCGTCGCGCCGGTGGCATGGCGCAAAGTTGCGCTCTTTGCCGGCTGCCCGTCGGAAAGATAGTCCAACACTGTGTACTCGATGTTCTGTTCGTCCGGCGTACGGCGGGAGCGGCGCGAAGAGCCCTGCTGGGCGCCATCAAACAGGATGGCCTGGCCGGTTTCACTGATGCGATAACTGGTCGAGCGGCGCACTTCGGCCATGAGCGGAAGCATGCTGCGCAACACTTCGCCCAACGGCGCAAGGTAGTATTGCGCAATCCATGCTGCGAGCTCCATCAACTCGGCACTGAGGATGGGCTCCTGATCAAGCACTGCTTCGATCAGCCGGGCTTCGACCGGAGGAGCTTCATCGTGCAAGCGGGTAACGACCCCAATCAACTTCTCATTGCGGAAAGGCACCACGACCCGTCCGCCGACCGGTGGGTCACTCTCGTCCTTGATCTTGTAGGTAAATGCCCGGTCGAGCGGTACCGGCAACACGACATCACAAAACGTTGCCATCAGCGGGAGGGAACGGACAATCCCAACTCGGCCATGGCTAGCTTCAAGTCCTGCCATGCTTCTTTTTTCTGTCGCGGATCACGCAGCAAATACGCCGGGTGATAGGTAACAATCAACTTGGTATTCCGGCAGTTGTGCACGCGTCCGCGCAGGCCGCTGAGCGAAGACTTGACGCCGAGCAAGTAGGTCGCGGCGGTTGAACCCAGGGCCACGACGACCTCCGGCCGCACCACGTCAATCTGCTGGAAAAGAAACGGGGAGCAGGTATTGGCCTCCTCCGGCTCCGGCACCCGGTTTTGGGGCGGTCTGCACTTTACGATATTGGCGATGTAGACCTGCTCTCGCTTGAGTCCGGTGGCGGCGATCATGTTGTTGAGCAGCTGGCCGGCACGGCCGACGAATGGCAGGCCCTGCGCATCCTCGTCCGCACCGGGTCCCTCGCCCACAAACATGAGACGCGCGTTGGGATCGCCGTCACCAAAGACGATCTTGTTCCGGCCGCGGCTTAGCGCGCAACGAGTGCAGTCGCCGATTTCAAACTGGATCGCGCGCAGCGCTTCGGCACGGCTTGGCGGGGAGACAAATGAGCCCACAGGCGGCTGCATTGGGGCGGGCTTACGTAGGGGAATGTCAGGCTCCTGTGCGATGGGCTCGATGGCGATATCCGTGTCGCGCCGATAGAAGTCGTAGATACCCAGGTCACGTAAATACTGCATGTGCGCGGCGATGGCTTGTTGCATTTGGGGATCGAACGACATTTGCTGAACCGGATTTCCTATAGCTTACATGGGGGGAAGGGAAACAGCAGGGCGAAAGGAAACCGCAGATCTCTCCACTGCGCTACGCTCCGGTCGAGATGACAATTCATTTTGAGGGTCGGGTTCAGAGTTTCCAGGGGAAACTATAAGAGTTTTCTTGCAAATGAATTGTCATCTCGACCGGAAGAATCATGGGCCTGTGGCCGGCCTGTGACCCACCCAAGGTGATGAAAAACGCCTCGGTCCGGCAACCACGCCTTGATGAAACCGTTGCCCTCCCCTTTGTCATCCCGACCGAAGCGAAGCGTAGCGGAGGGATCTGCAGTTCTACGGACCTTTCCTGGAAATGTTTTCGACCGGAGCGTACCCGGATTTCCTGCCACGCAGGGCTGGACAAAGCCGCGTGTGCGGCTTTCATTAAGGAAAGCCGCATTAAGTTCACCAACGCCACCAACCTCAACAGGAAACCCGGGGTAGCGCAGTGGAGAGGTCTGCGGTTTCTTTTCGACCCGTCGTCTAGCTAAACAGTGAGCTTGCTCTAATCCTGCAGCTTGGAGTTGCTTGAGACCAAACCGGTTTCGGCAACCACCGAGGCCGGGCGGCGTAGTGCGATCACTTCGTCAAGGATGCGGCCCGCCAACTCATGCTTGGTCATCTCCGGCAGTTCAATGGCGGTCTTCGGGGTAAGAAAAGTGGCTGCGTTGCGATCGGAATCAAAGCCGATCCCAGGGCGGGAGACGTCATTCAACACGATTGCGTCGGCTCCTTTACGCAAGAGCTTGTCGCGGCCGTGCTCGATCAGGTTTTCTGTTTCGGCGGCAAAGCCGATCACCAACGTACCCGGCCGTTTGGAGACCACCACTTCACGCAGAATGTCTTCTGTCGGCTCAAACTCTATGGTGATGGGACCACTCCGCTTCATCTTCTGTCCGGCCAAGACTCGGGGGCGATAGTCAGCGACCGCGGCGGCCTTGATGACAATCGTGGCCTGATCGAGGCGGCCAAGGACGGCGCGGCGCATATCTTCCGCACTGACCACAGAAACCAGCTCGCAATTGGCAGGCGGACGGAGAGCGCTAGGGCCGCTCACCAACACCACACGCGCCCCCCGGCGCTGCGCTTCCTCGGCCACGGCATAGCCCATTTTTCCGCTGGAGCGATTGCCCAAAAAACGAACCGGATCGATGGCTTCGCGCGTCCCCGCAGCGGTCACCAGAACCGTCTCCCCGGCCAGATCGTTGCGGCCATGGAGCTGGGCCAGCACTGCCTCCACAATGGCTGCCGGCTCGGCCAGCCGGCCGCTGCCGATCATGCCACAGGCCAGCGGGCCTTTGTCAGGGGGCACAATCCTGACTCCGCGGCTTTCCAGAAGCTCGATGTTTGCCCGTGTGGCGGGATGCTCCCACATGTTGACGTTCATTGCCGGAGCCACGATGACCGGGGCTTGGGTGGCGAGAAACAGCGTAGTGAGAAAGTCATCGGCCAAGCCATGGGCAAACTTTGCCAAAACATTTGCGGTCGCCGGCGCAACTACTAAAGCTTCCGTAGTCTGCGCTTCACCAATGTGCTCGATGGAGGAGTCGAGATCGCCCTCCCCGGGCGAGGAGGGCCACAATCCGGTAATGACCTTATGGCCGGTGAGTGAGGCAAAGGTCAGCGGGGTGATAAACCTTTGCGCCGCTTCCGTCATCACCACATGAACATCCAGTGCCTGGCGCTGTAAGGCTCGCACCAACTCTGCCGCCTTGTACGCAGCAATGCCTCCTGAGACACCGACCGTGACTTTCATACCGATGATTGTACGATGTTAAGGCTCTCTGTCTTCCGGAGTCTCGGGGTCCAGAATGACCTCATCTACAACCTCTACCCGGGGCTGAGCCGCCGCTTTGACTTTGCCGGCGGCAATTTCTTCTTGGGCTACGCGGCAGGCCTTGTTGGAACGGGAATCGATCAACGGCTGGGAGCCGTTCTGGAGTTGCCGGGCGCGACGGGCTGCCATGACCACGTAGCGAAAATTGCTGTCAAGTCCATTTTCTGGCGTCATTTTGCCTCCAATCCGAAATTCGTCGCCGGGCTTTCAGGCGCGAGTGGCGTGCATATCGAGCAGGCCGAATGAGGAAAGCACCGGGTACAAACGATTTCCGGCGTTCACCTGGCGGCACTTTTCGGCGAGCTGCATCATGCGCGCAGTCTCAGGGTCTAGTGGCGTTCCATCACGCCTCGCCCTTTCCGTGATCACAATCGCGGTCAAGTCTCTGACCGCATCATCAAGAATATCGTTAACCAAAATATAGTCATACTGACGGTAATTCTCGATCTCAGCTCTGGCCTTGGCCAATCTGCGGGCGATTTCTTCCTCCAGCAGGCTTCCTTCCTTACGGCTGCGTTCGCGCAGACGGGCAGCCAGGATTTCCGGGTTGGGCGCAAGAAGAAAAATGCTCACCGCCTCCGGCATCTCGTCCCGCACCTGGGCTGCTCCCTGAACATCGATATCGAGCAGTAAGTCCTTGCCCGCCGCCCGAGCGTCGGTGAGTGAGCGGCGGGCGGTGCCGTAGTAGTTACCGAAGACCTCAGCCCACTCCAGAAATTCGCCCTGGTCTACCATCTGTCGAAACTTCGCCCGGGAGATGTAGTGGTATTCGCGGTCTTGCTGTTCAGAAGGACGCGGGGCGCGGGTGGTATAGGAGACAGAAAAGTCCAGATCGGTCACCAGCAAACGCAGCCGGTTCACCAGAGTCGATTTGCCCGAGCCGGAGGGAGCCGAGATGATGAACAGAATTCCTGCCAATGTGATGTCCTGATGATACAGCGGTCCGCTACGAGCGCAGTCCCGCACAAGTGTTATTCAAGATTCTGCACCTGTTCGCGGGCTTTTTCGATCTCCGATTTCATTCCCAGGCCCAAATCAGTAATTCGCTGTCCGTTTCCGCTCACTCCGCCGGTCTTCGACAACAGCGTGTTCGCCTCCCGGTTCATCTCCTGCAACAGGAAATCAAGCTTCTTGCCCATCTCGCCTCCCGCCTGAAGAAGCGAATGAAAATGCTGGATATGAGTGCGCAGCCGGGTGACCTCTTCCTCCACGTCGCTGCGCTCCGCGAGCATGGCTGCTTCCTGCAGCACCCGATCACGGTCGATGGCCCCATTGCCGTTGAGCAGGGTGGTGATTCGCTGGCTAATCCGTTCAAAGTAGGCCTTCTGCACCTCATGCCGCATTTGCGCGACCTGGGATACAGAGTGATCGAGGCGGTCCATTGTGGCGGCCAGATCCAGGGCCAGCGCTTTACCCTCCTGGGCTCGCATGCGATTCAACGCATCGACCAGCGGTCCGATTTGCGTGGCCACATCTTCCTCCAGAGCCCGCACCTCGTCTTCGCTGAAACGCATTTCCCCGGTCAACACCCCGGGCAGGCGGAAGATGACATTCAAATCTGGCTGTTGATCGAGGCCACTTTCTGTCGCGGCCGCGCGGAAGGCGGAGATATAGCCCTGCAGCAGCTGGGGATCGAACTGAGCGCTGGGCCGAAGCCCACGATCGACCGTTAAGGTGACTTCCAGGTGACCGCGCAAAACCTTTTCCTTGAGCAGCCGGCGTAGGCGCATTTCCAGCGGCTCGGCCCCGGCCGGCAGGCGCATGTGCAAATCGAGAAAGCGGTGGTTCACGCTCTTGAGAGAGAGATTCCAGGTAAGAAGATCGTTGATTCGGCCGCTGGCCCGGGCGAAGCCGGTCATCGAATGGACAGGGGCGGAATGAACAGGAGGAATCAAGGCTCTACCTCTGCGCTCAATGCCGGTTCCAGTACTTCTTTGGGGAGAACATTACCGGGGAATTCCGCGGGATCCATAAACTGCAGCTGGTAGAGGCGCTGGTAGGTAGCAGAAACGCGGAGCAATTCGTCGTGGGGGCCGATGGCGGTGATACGGCCATCTTCGATGACGGCGATGCGCGAGGAGCGGCGCACCGTAGATAAACGATGGGCGATGACAAACACTGTGCGCCCGGCAATGAGATTGGAAAGGGCGATCTGCACCAGCGATTCGCTCTCCGAGTCGAGTGCTGAGGTGGCTTCATCAAGAATGAGAATAGGCGCGTCCTTGAGCAACGCCCGGGCTATGGCGATGCGCTGCCGCTCGCCGCCCGAGAGGCGAAAACCCTTTTCTCCGATCACCGTATTGTACTTTTCGGGAAGGCGCTCGATGAAATCGTGGGCCAGTGCCGCCTGGGCAGAGGCGATCACGCGGCTCATGGGGATCCCGGCCTCGCCGTAGGCGATGTTATTGCGAACCGTGTCGTTGAAGAGAATCGTCTCCTGGGTCACGTTGCCGATCTGGGCACGCAGCGAAGCCAGACTCACGTCGCGCAGGTCATGTCCATCAATCCGGATGCAGCCTCCCGTGACATCAAAGAAGCGAGGGATCAGGTTTACCAGGGTAGACTTGCCGGCGCCGCTGGGACCGACCAGCGCCACCACTTCACCCCGCGGGACGACCAGGTTGATCTCTCGCAACACCTGCCGTTCGCCTTCCTCATTGCGATAATCGAAGCAGACATTTTCGAATTGGATCTCCCGGCGAAATTCCTTGATAGCGAGGGCGCCAACCCTCTCCTGCACCTCATCCTGCGTATCCATGAACCGAAAAATCTCCGAGGATGCGCCCAGCGCCTGTTGAAAGTTGTTATAGAACAGAGCGAATTTGCGCACCGGCTCGTACAGTTTGAAAACCGCGATGATGAAAGCGAAGAAGGTCCCGGCGGTGAGTGCGTGGGTGCGGATGCTGTTACGGCCAATCCAAAGTAGTAAGGCGATGGCCACCGCGCCAATCGTATCCATAAGCGGCGAACTGATGGCCTGGGCGCGCACTGAACGAAGATTGGCGTCAAGCAGGCGGCGGGCCGCCTGCTTGAACCGCATCATCTCCCAAAACTCCATATTGAAAGCTTTGACGATGCGGTTGCCGGTGATGGTCTCGTGCAGAATATTCTGGATCTCGGCCAGCTTGTCCTGTCCCTTGCGCGTGGTTTGCCGCACCTGGCGGCCGATCCTGCGGGCTGAGGCCAGAACCACCGGAACAAAGAGCAACAGAACCCAGGCCAGTTTGCCGCCCAGCGCAACCACCACGCAGGCGGTAAAGATCAAGGTGAAGAACTGCTGCAAAAATTCCGCCAGCACCGAAGACATTGCGAACTGCACCCGCTCGATATCGTTGATCAGCGTCGAAACAATGGTGCCGGTAGCATTCTGCTGGAAAAACGATACCGAGCGCCGCAGAATGGCGTCGTAAAGGTCATCGCGTAGATCCGTGATCATGCCGAACCCGGCATAGTTCACCAGGTAGGTTCCGCAATAATCGAAAATCCCCTTCAGGAGCGTGGAAGCCACCAGGGCGAAGGCGACAATGTCCCACGCGTTGTGGAAATGCGTGGGAACAATTTGTTGCAGGCTAAATCCGAAGCGGGGGCCGAGCAGGGGGATGGTGCGGTCAGGTGCATTGGGATTGAGCACGCGGTCGAAAATGGGACCGACCAGCAAGAGGCGGAAAGCATCCAGAAGGCCCACGCCGGCCATAAGGATGACCGACGAAAACGCCTGCAGCCAATACGGCTGGACGTAGCGTAACAGGCGCAGCAGCCTCTTCAAGCGAAAACCCCAGAGACGCGGCGCTGCACAGAACGCATCTTGCTATTGTAATCATGTCCCCGCCACAGAGCGACAAGTGGTTAGGACAAGTCGGCGACAGCCTGCATCAATGGGGCATATCCCGGTGGACGGCCTTGACCCGGTAGCCTTCCCTGGCCAGCCGCTTGCGCACTTCCTCGGCAATCATGACCGAGCGATGCTGGCCGCCGGTGCAGCCAAAGGCCACCGTGAGATAGCTTTTTCCCTCCTCGATGTAGTAGGGCAACAGAAAGAGCAGCAGCTGCGTGATCCGGTCCAGGAACTCACCCGTCTGGGGAAATTCGCGGATGTATTTCGCTACCTTGGGATGGCGCCCGGTCAGGTCCCGGAACTCGGGGACGAAATGCGGATTGGGCAGGAACCTGACGTCAAAGACCAGGTCGGCCTCGAGGGGGATGCCGTTTTTGTAGCCGAAACTGATGGACGAGACCAGCAGGTTCTTGTCCGTATCTCCGCGCTCAAACTTCTGCAGGATATAGGCGCGCAATTCATGCACGTTGTACCTGGACGTATCGACACACATGTCGGCCAGATTGCGGATGGGATCGAGCAGTTTTCTCTCCGCGTGGATGGCGCGCACCACGGTTTCCGTTCGACCCAGAGGGTGGGGACGCCGGGTTTCGGAAAATCGACGCACCAGGGAAGGGTCGGACGCGTCGAGAAAGACCACCGTTGTCGATAGCACCTTTCTAACCTGGCGAAGGATGGCCGGAAAGCGATCGAGATGCTGCCCTTCGCGCACGTCGACGACCAGGGCGGCACGGTTAATCTCCGCCGATTGCCGCACCAGGTCGGCAAATGCAGGGATCAATTCCAGCGGCATGTTGTCGACCGCGTAAAACCCTAAGTCCTCAAAGGCCTTGAGCGCGGAAGCCTTGCCGGATCCGGAAAGGCCAGTCAGGATCACCAGTTCAGAAGCCACCGCGGGCACCACTGCAGCCGCCTTCTTGGCGGTTTTAGGTGGAGGGGATTTGGGCGCGCGTCTGCGTGACATGGGGCCATCGTAGCATTCAAGCCTGGGTTAAATGCGCCAACGGCCGTTCTCGAGCAGCGCCTTTGCCTTTTCCTGCGAAACCGCAGCTGAAAATAAATGCCCCTGGCCCAGATCGCAACCGAATTTGAGCAGTGCATCCAGCTGTTCCCTGCGCTCGATGCCCTCGGCCAGCATGCGCACATCGAGCATGCGTCCAAGATCGAAAATGGTTTGCAGGACCGCCGCTTGCTTCCCCGGAATCGGCAGGTAAGCGATCAGGCGGCGATCCACTTTTACCAGGTCAATGGGCAAGCGGATGAAGTGGTTCATGGAAGCCAGACCAGCGCCGAAATTATCCAGAGCAACGCTCACTTTTAGATCAGCCAGCCCCTGAAAAACCACCAGGGCGCTCTCCGGATCCTGATTCACGGCGGCCTCCGAGACTTCGAGGCGTAGTTGTCCCGGGGCGATCTTCCACTTGGCCAGCAATTGCGCAAGAGACGTCAATAGCGTCGGATCCCGAAACTGCCGCGACGACAAATTCACATCGATACTCGGCAATGCGCCGGGTACGGTCTCCGCCCAGTGGCTTAGTTGCCGGCAGGCCTCTTCCAGCGCAAACAGGCCGATGGGAACAATGAGTCCCGTTTCTTCCGCCGTCGGCAGAAAATCCGTTGCCGGCACCCACTCTCCGTCGGCACGGCGCCAACGGAGCAGTGCCTCAAAGCCTTCAATCTCGCCCGTGGCCAGCCGATAGATCGGCTGATACCAAACTTCAAACTCTTTGTTTTCGAGGGCCGTCTTGAGGTCCTGTTCCTTCCTCATCTGTGCCGCCACGTGCACGTGCATGGAACCGTCAAAGACCTCATGACGCGCGTGACCGTTGGACTTGGCCTGATACATGGCAAAATCCGCATCGCGCAGGATCTGTTCCGGGCTGGTGTGGTCGAGAGTTCCGAAGGCGATCCCGATACTGGCGGAGATGAAAATCTCGTGGCCATTCAGCTCGATCGGCAAGCGAATGTCGCGCTGTGCCCGCTCGGCGATCTTGGTCACATCGGAGATATTCGTAACATCTTCGAGCAGGATGGCAAATTCGTCGCCGGCAAAGCGCGCCACTGTATCTTCCGGCCGAAAGCAGGCGCGCAATCGGGCAGCCATGCGCACCAGCAAATCGTCGCCACAGGCATGGCCCAGGTTATCGTTCACCGCCTTGAAGCGGTCCAGATCGAGAAACATGACAGCAAAATTCAGCTCTGAATGCCGCTGCTGCCGGGCCATGGTGAGCTGCAGGCGATCGAGAAACAACGCCCGGTTGGCCAGACCGGTCAGCGGATCGCGCAATGCATCATGCTGCAGGCGGGCGTCGGACTGCTTCTTCTCGCGGATATCGCGGTAGCTGACGAAGTTGCCAATTTCGATTCCCGACATGTGGATCGGAGCCACCAGGATAGAAACATCGATGAGCTCGCCTGACTTGTGCAGACGCACCGTTTCCATGGAAGCCCGGCCATGAAGTTGCATGGTGTGCTCCAGGATGTCGAACTCATGGCGGCGCGTTTCAGGAATGAGAATGTCGTAGGTGTTTTGCCCCATTGCTTCATCGGCGTTATAGCCAAAGAGAGCTTCGAACTCGCGGTTGACATGCAGAATCTTCGGTCCCCGCGTGATCATGATCGCTTCTGGAGCTGCATTTAATAAATGCTCCAGGAAGTTCGATGGCGAGCCGTGTTCCCCACTGTTTCCCAGGTCCCGCCGTACGTTGCCTTCCGTCTCACGTTTTGATTGCAACGCGACGATCAGCAACTCTGGCTCAGGCTCTACCCGGAGCATGCGGAAGCTTCCGCGGACCGGCACAGAAGAGTCCAGCGGGGTGCGCATCTGGCAGTTGAAATCGGAGGAATAGGCCTGGCCGCCCGAACCATAGACATTCGCAGGCCTGCGCGACGATGTTCCTGGATGAGCGTAGACAAAGCCCGGGAATTGCCCGCTGAAAAGATCGTCGACGGGCAGGGATGCGCCTTCCTCCAGGTGGAGAATCTCACGCGCGCCGCGATTAGCGTAGACGACATTGCCGCCTCGCTGCACAAAGACGTAGCACGGCAAGGCTTCAAGGAGAGACCTTTGCTGGGCCGTCAGTACGGAAACATCAGCTTCAGAATTCATAGTGAATCGAGCAGCGGCAAGAGCCCCCACAGGGTTGAGTATCAAGGTCGCTTTCCAAGCAGGAATATCCCCTGAAAGAAGTACCGGCAAACTCTGAGGTCGCAGTTACTTAGGTCTTGAAAACCCGCAAGCCTCTGATACCACTGATTCTGACGCGCCGGCCTGTCGATTTGTGAAGAGACACTGAATAATTGATCACTGCTTTTGCGACAAATGAGAAGACGCTTTGCAGCTGCAAACAGGCTGTGTAAAAACTCTTTTTTTGAGGGTACGGCCTTAACAGGCTGCGGGAAAATGAACAGTTTCTGCTGAAACGAGATAACCAACGTACCCCAGGGCCTAAAGGCCAGATGATTTTGCGGGGTTTTATGTACGGGCTGAAGCCCGTACCTGCCCTCCCGTACCTTCAGCATCGAGTTTTCCGCAGCTTGTTTAGACCGCACAAAAGCTCAGCGAAACCAGTCCAGCCGCTGAGGGATGGTTTCCCCACGTATAGCCAAATTCTTGACCAGCCTGTAAAGCCGCTCACCTCGGCAGGTCGAATGGCCGGGCCCAAGCCCAAATTGTCAAGGGGCTTCGATCAACTCCATCTTGCCATCGCGCTTGCGGTGCAAAACTTTCACATTACCTTCGTTATCCCGAAAGACAAAAACGTCCCGGTCGCGAAACTCCGCCTCCTTGACCGCCTCTTCCAGCGTCATGGGCCGCAGAGCTACTGAGTCAAGAGAACGAACGATGTGCGGCTCGGCGATCGGCACACGTGCGGGGAAGGAATGCACGGTGACAGGAATGGTCGGCTGCGCATGGCTCTTGCCGTTGGCTGTTCCGTTGCCGTTGCCGTTGGCAGCTTTGCCCTCAGCAGCACCGCCTCGACCGGTGCGCGCGACGCCCGTCTCCTCCAGCCGCTTTTCCTGTTTGGGCTGACGCTTGCGCGTGCGCTGTTTGTCTTTATACCTGGTCGCCTGGTTCTCGGCTTTCACCAGTGCGTCGCGCAGCGCGGACTCCATGCTGCCGCTGGACTCGCACAGCGCGACCAGCGTGCAGTTGCGAGTCTTGATCGTAACTTCGGCGATCTGCCGGTGTTTTTCTGCAGTTAGAACCACGTGGGCGCTGGTGATCTTGCCTAGAATCCTGGCAATGCGTTCGATTCCCTCTTCCGCTAGTGTACGCAGTGGCTTGGTAACCGCCACCTGCCTGCCCGTGCATTCAACCAGCATGCTGAAGCTCCTGAGATGCCCGATTCTATAGCATTTTGACCATCGCTGTGAGTTGGGGTTATTGGCGAGATGCGGCCCTTCGTTAGCGAACAGTTTCCTATCTGTAGGTTAGACCGAACAGGCATGTTCACGCAGCATTTCCATCAAGAAAAGGTGTACGAAGTGACGCTGGTCACAAAATGGGGCACGGAAAATATTCATTGGCCGCGCTCGGTTCAGGTTGCTCATTTTGACCCGGAGTAGAATTGCCTGCCTTAATCCCGTACACGCCGTTGGTGGGTGCTGGGAATGCGCAAGTCTTCGCGATATTTGGCCACCGTGCGGCGGGTTACGTCAATGCCCTGTGCCTCCAGCATGCTGGCAATCAGATCATCGGTCAGAGGCTTTCGGGGATCCTCTTCATCGATTAGCTTCTTGACTTTCCGCTTCAGCAGCATCAGCGGGGTGCTGCCTCCTTCCGGCCCGTGGACGCCTTCAGAAAAAAAGAAGCGAAGCTCAAAAACGCCCTGCGATGTGTGCACATACTTGCTCGAGACGGCTCGGCTGACGGTCGAAGGATGAAC
Organism: uncultured Acidobacteriaceae bacterium; assembly: GCA_963750415.1. Taxonomy (GTDB): domain Bacteria; phylum Acidobacteriota; class Terriglobia; order Terriglobales; family Acidobacteriaceae; genus PALSA-350. The sequence continues at coordinate 1,399,622 of CAVVQX010000005.1, read as the reverse complement.
CCCTATTTCCTCCGCAACGTCCTTAATCATCATTGGCTTCAGTGCGTCGACACCGCGCTCCAGGAAGTCGCCCTGGCGGCGCACAATCGCCTCACAGGTTCGTAAGATTGTATTCTTGCGCTGCTCGATGTTGCGCATCAGTTGCAACGCGGAGCGGTATCGCTCTTTGACGTATTCCTTTACGTCTCTCTCCGTGCCTTCCTGCGACAACAGTTTGCGATAGCCATGGTTGAGGCGCAAGGTGGGCAGGTCTTCCTCATTCATCACCACGACAAACTCGCCACCCCGCTTGACGAAGGCCACGTCGGGTTCAATCAGCCGGGCATCGGAGCGGTTGAATCGCTGGCCGGGGCGGGGGTCGAGGCTGCGAATGAAGTCGATGGCGTGCTGGATGGCATCCGGCTGCGCGCCCAACACCTTGGCCATCTCGCGCAAGTCTCGCTTTTGCAACAACAACAGGTGCTGATCAACAATGCGGGCGGCGAGCGAAAACACCTGCAACCGGACTTCCTGGAGACCCAATGCTTGGGCGGCCTCACCCTCGGCCCCATTGGAGTCAGCCTGCTGCGTGGCCGATGCCGCCCGATTACGTCCCAGCTGGAGATGAAACTCACGCCGTTGCGCCTCAATCTGCACCAGCAGACATTCGCGCAAGCTGCGCGTCGCCACGCCCACGGGATCTAGGTTTTGCACCAGCTGGACTGCTTCCGCCAGGAGCTCGGACGCGGCGCCGGGCGGAGCTGCCGAAGCGGGATCATACTCACGCACAAATCCCTCTAACAATTCCTCGTCTCCGGCCAACAGATAGCCGTCCTCGTCCAGGTTACCGACTACGTATTCGGCGGCTGCGCGCAAATCGCTGCTAAGGTTCAGCGAGCCCAGTTGCCAGAAGAGGTGATCGGTGAGGGTGCTGGGCTGGGAAAGGAAATTCTCGAAGGATGGCTTATCTGTTTGCTCGAAACCGTTGGGCGTGCGGAAGCCCGGATCGAGGTAGTCTTGAAAGTAGGAACCGAAATCTATCTCATCGAACGGGTCCCGCTTGTCGCGCTCCGCCTGGGCCGCTATTTCTTCCACGCTTCGATCGCGTTCCGCCTCCTTGAGCGCGACATCGTCGATCAGGGGAACATTCTCTTCCAACTCTTCCAGTACCGGATTCTCGACAATTTCGGTGTTGATGAGCTCTTTCAGCTCCAGCTTGTTCAGCGCCAGCACACTGACCATCTGCATCAGGCCAGGCGTCAGTATCTGACGCTGCGCTACCTTCAAGCTTAGCTTCGGTTGTAGTAGAGCCATGGCATTTCACCGCATCAACAGCTAGCGGCCTTAGTTTACCTTTTCTGAGCCTTTCCCGTTGAAGGCTTTTTCCGCGTCACCAACGCTGTGACCATGGTCACACGCAGGCGCTCCCTGGAAAGAGCGGTTAGTTCAGCGAAAATCCCTCGCCCAGATAGACCCGGCGGACTTCAGGATCTTTGCCTAACTGCTCTGGAGTTCCGGTTCGGAAAATACGCCCTTCGTTGATGATATAAGCGCGGTCGGTTACGGAGAGCGTTTCGCGGACGTTATGGTCCGTGATCAGCACCCCGATCCCGCTGGCTTTCAAGTCGAAGATGATCTCCTGCAAATCGAGCACCGCGATCGGGTCGATGCCCGAAAATGGCTCATCCAGCAGGATGAACGAAGGCTGGATGCAGAGACAGCGGGCTATTTCCACCCGGCGCCGCTCGCCACCGGAAAGCGCGTAGCCGCGGGTCTTGCGAATGTGTCCCAAATTCAACTGATCCAGCAGTTTTTCCGTTCGGGCGCGTCTCACCTCAAGGGAAAGAGACTGCACCTCAAGCACGGCAAGAATGTTCTCCTCCACCGTCAACTTGCGAAAAACGCTTGGTTCCTGGGGCAGATAGCTGATCCCATAATGTCGCGCCCGCAGGTACATGGGCACCCGCGTGATATCGACTTCGTCAACAAAAACCTGTCCCGAATCGGGAGCGATCAGACCAACAATGATGTAAAAGCTCGTGGTCTTGCCGGCGCCATTGGGACCCAGCAACCCAACCACTTCGCCCTGGCAAACCTCAAGGTTGACACCCCGAACTACCTGACGACCCTTATAAGACTTGCCAATTTCGTCTGTACTAAGCTTTTGCATTCATTTCGCAACACGAGTCTGGGTCACTACCTTGGAAGCACCGCCGCTAACTTCGACGCTATCATCGCGGTCATTGAAAATCAACGCGTTCCCAGTTACTGTTCCGCGCACCTGGTCGGTCAGGCGGGGCGGCGCGGCGCGGCTTCCCGTGAGCATGAACTTGCCATCCGCCGCGGTGTATGCGAGCTCCTCCCCCGTCCCCTTGCGGTCCGGCTGTTGCAGTTCCACGGCGCCCCGGGCAACGATTCTGGAGACCTGGCTGCCTTGGGAAGTTTTGCCGGGCGACTGCGACCCTGCCTCGGGGCTGAAATAGACATCCATAAAATTCGCATGGAGAACTCCGGCCGACGTCTGCGCGATGACCGCGCCGCCGAAAACAGCTTTGTGCTCGCTTTCGGCGTAAAAGAGAGTACGGCTTTGCAAACGGACAACCGATGGCTGGGCCGCTTTCGCAGGCGGGTTGGCGCGGGGCAGATTGGTGGTGGAGTTGCCGGGTGTTTGGGAACGGCTCGGAGAACCAGTAAAGACGGCGTTCACCGCCGCAGCCTCGCCACCCAAACCATGCCCCGAAAGCGTCGCATGCGCTCGGGAGAGTTCCAGCACGGGCGCAGAAACGGAATCGCTTCCCTGCCACAGGCGAGCCGGTTCCTTGGACTTTCCGAAAAAAGTGGTCAGATTTGCGGCGTGGTCGAGATGTGCGTGATCCGCAACTACATGTACCGGGCCCGGTCCGGCAAAGACTGTATTCTGTTGGCCATTTCCCTGGCGATAAGTCGCCTTGACACCGCCGGTCGCATCGGCATTTCCGGTGGTGCGCGCAACTTCAATCGATGCCGCACTCAACTCTCCGTTGGCTTCCTGGATGCGCGGGCTGCCGGATAACTGCATCACCTGGCTGGCGGCGTCATACGATGCACGCTGCGCCGTGGCCGTCGTAGCCGCCGGAGTTTGACCTGAGGGGCTCGCCGCGTTCTGCTGAACCAGGGTCACGTTTCCCAACTGGACAGCAGACTGCAACTGCGCTGCCGGCTGCGGGGTGGGGGTATCGGACTCTCCCACGCCCGCCTTCTCCCTGGCCTTCGGAACTGGGCGAGGCGGAGCAAAAGTGAGCAGGAGGTTGTCGCCCTTGCTGCTCTGCGTTACGCCGGTGGGGCTCACCGTGACCAGGCTGGTGTGGCCCGTCCCTCGCAGGCTGGAAAGAACCTCCCCGTCCACCAGGGTTGCCGACAATTGATCGCCCTGTACGGTGGTGTCCTCCGGCGGCGTTTTGGCATAGATCGTGTGTACGTTCAGCCGCGCGCCACCCGCGGCAAGAATGTGGTCGGCTTGCGGACGACGATCAGGTCCGGGCGTAAAGTCAATGTCGACTTGTGCGGCTTGCACCTGGCGGGTGGTCGATTGCGGCGAATTTGCCTTGCTCTTACCGGCATCGACGGGCGGCAATTTTTCTTCATCGACCACGGAAACTGCGTCGTGGAGCTGCGCGTGCCGGATCGTCGGCTGAGGACCCAACAACAACGTGCCCGATGAGGCCGACCCGTGAAGCAAGCGGGCTGCATTATTCGCCACGTAAAGCAGGCCGCCTTCCAGGGTCGCCCTTTCCGGCTCGCTCTTCGGGCCCAGATCAATGTGCGCGATACGGGTGTTGATCCTCTGCCCGTCACCGCCGGTGAGGATCACATGGCCCTCCGCCTGCACCTGGTACGCGGATCCATCCGCGCGGAAGGAGACTGTCGCCTGATCCGAAGACGCCTGGCTGTCGGCGTAGTCGGTAACGTCCTGAAGAAGATAGAGCAACCGGCTGGCGCGATCGAACTGAGCATGGTGGGCACGAACCGTCAGCGGACTGCCCCCTACACTGGAATTGAAAGCCACGTCGGAGGTCAGGATCATGATTCCCGTTTGCGAGTCAAAGCTCGCGCCGGTCGCGCTGCCCGCGGCGTCGGCTAGCCGAAATTCCAGCTTTTCCGTAGTGCTCGCGAGCCCCGTCTGCTTATTGAACACCAGGCCCGATGTCTTGACGTGTACCGTATTCCTGCTTTCGCCTTCCTCCACAGGAGCTTTGCCGGCCTGTGGGCCCGGATTGGCGGATCCCTGAAGATCGATCTGGACTTCGCCCATCGCCCGGGCGATGCCGTGGACCGGATCCCAGTCGAAGTTGCTGCCATAGATACGGTTGGAAGGTGCTCCCTGCGCACTGTACAGGGTGATGCTTACGTCGTGCAGTTCGGCGTGGCCGTCACTCTTGAACTGCACTGCCTTGGAGGCGTGCAGCGTGTAGATGGTGTGCCCGCCCCGGGATTCGGAATGAGTGAAGCCCTCGGTGGACTGCTGGATAGTTGATCCCAAGCCATTCGGCAGGTCACGGCCCAGCCTCCGTCCCTGCCGGTGGCCATAGACCAGAAAAACCGCAATAGCGGCAATCAGGGCCCCACCGAGAACCAGGATCCAGGTGCGTAGCTTGGCCGCCGTCACTCGGATCTCCGGGCGCAATCCACTCGCGAGGACAGCGGGCACGCCTTCCGGTAAGAAATGGCGCGTGGAGTTCGCGATGCCGTCCAGTTCCAGAAGAAATCCGGAACACCCATAACTTTCATCTTCTCACTCCCGATCAACGGCCGGAGGGCGGCGATCGAAAGCTTTAAGATGAAGGGATGGCTGACCGGTTGTATTTGAGTCTGTGGTTCCCAAATTTTCGCCTGCCGGCGCTCGCCCCGGCAATCGTCTCGGTGTTGAAGCAGTTTGGTGGAGCAGGTCATGCGCCGCGAGTGCATGCTGCGGCCGCTTATCCGATCTCGTGGAACGAGGCGCCCTTCTACCAGAGGGTCTATGAAGAAGATGAGGTACAGGAATCCACTCCTGAGCAAGCCGTGGCCGAGGCCACACAGATTTTGCATGACGACTTTGCTTACGAATTTGAGCTCAAGTGGGAGCTGTGGGCATCGGAAACCGTGGGTGGGCTTGATCCCACCTGGAAGCAGGAACCGGTAGTCGTACGGGTGGTCGGATTCGGGCCGGAGTTCGATGAGGGAGCCTACGAGCAGAATGGGCAGGTTCGGGTCGATTTCGGCCTGGACACGCCCTTTCTGCTGGAAGAGGTTGAGCTGGATACGGTGGGCGCCGAGCACATAAAACGCAATGTGCAGAAGCTGGTGGAAGTGACCAATGCAATCCAGGAAAACTGCGGAATCAGCAGCCGTCTGTTATGGTCCGACTCCGGAGAGAACCTGGCTCAAAAACTGATCGCCCGCCTGCAGCGGGTGAATTAGTTCCCCTTTCCGCGCTCAAACTCTATTGAGTGTGCAGCATGTTGCCGTGGCGCACATCCGCTCCCCGTACCCAGAAGATGACGTCTTCCGCCATGTTCGTGGCGTGATCGGCGATGCGCTCGAGGCTTCGGGAAATGAACAATAGATTGACGGCGGATCGGGCGGCAGTCGAATCCTGCGCTATGCAATCAAGCAGTACAGCCTTGGCCCTGTGGTTCATCTCATCGACTGCATCATCCATCGCCAATACGCTGGCGGCCAGTTCGGCGTCGCAATTGGTGAGCGCCTGGAGGGCCTTTCTCACCATACTCATTGACAGCTCAGCCATGCGCGGAATGTCGATTGGAAAATCGCATGGCTGGCTACCCGCGAGCTCCTCAGCCAGCAAAGCAATGGTCATCGACTGGTCTCCCACCCGCTCCAGGTCGGAATTGATCTTGATCGCTGCGAGCACGAACCGGAGATCCACTGCCATGGGTTGCTCCATGGCAAGAATATCGAGTGCCAGCTGGTCGATTTCCCGCTCCGAACGATTGATAATTGCCTCGTTCAAGCGCACATTCGAGCAGGCAGAAAGCTCTCCACGGCAATGCGCGTCCAGCGCGAGCCTCAGCGTCTGTTCCGCCACCCCGGCCATCTGAAGAAGGCGCTCGCGAAGATTCTCGAGTTTCTGATGAAAAGAGATCCGTGTCATCGGTAAAGCCTCCTTGAAAGAATTCTCCCTTTTGCCGCGTGCCGGGTCATCGTTCTGCCGCTAAAGACGAGCGAAATAGAGGAGGGGTCGGATCGCAAGCTTGCGCCATTTAAAGACACAACCTTAAGTTCCGCTGAAATAATATATCCTCTTTAACACTCTATTAACATATCTGTTTTAGGTTTCTGAACCGAATTACACGTAGGTGGTATGCGATGAAAATCGCCGGCATCCCAAAACGGGCCGCACGTGCTGAGAAGGAAAGAAGCTACCCTAGTTCGCGACGATCTCGGAAAAGTCTGCGATGCGCGAAAAATCGCTGAGCACAGCAGCAATCAGCGCCAGGCGGTTCCTACGAAGATGCGCCTCAGGCGCCATCACCATGACCTGATCAAAGAAGCTGTCGATGGCCGGCCGCAGGGTGGCGATACGCTCAAGTGCTTGCAGATACTCCTGCCGGGCACGGAGAGCTTCCACCTGGGGCGCCACTTTGACGGTTTCAGCGTATAAGTGTTGTTCGGCCGCCTCGATCAGATCTGCCTCGGTAAGATGGGTCTCGATGGTATCTCCGTATTTGTCCTGTTTCTCTTCCGCCTGGCGGAGTATGTTTTTAATCCGCTTGAAGGCAGTGGAGATGGCCAGCATGTCCTCGGACCCACGAACCTGGGTGAGAGCCTGTGCGCGCGCGATCGCGTCCGGCACCGTAGTGAGCCCGGTTGAGAGCACAGCGTTCACCACATCGTAAGCGTAGCCGCGCACTTCGCGGAGATAGAAGTCTAGCCGTTCCTTGAGAAACGACCCCACAGATCCGGCACGAGGCAAGCTTTCCGAAGCCATGGCGTCTAATTCTGGGAAGGTGAGGGGCAAGCCGGACTCGGCGAGAATCTTCACCACCCCATTGGCGGCGCGTCGCAGCGCAAAAGGGTCTTTGGATCCGCTCGGCTCGAGTCCGATGGCAAACATTTCTGCAATCGTGGCCACGCGGTCCGCCAAGCCCAGGATCCGGCCTTCCACGGTCGCCGGAATCGGATCATCGACCCCAGCCGGCATGTATTGGGTGTAAATGGCTTGCGCCACTGCCTCGCCTAGCCCCTGCGCTCGAGCGTAAAGGCCGCCGACAATGCCCTGCAGTTCGGTAAACTCCTTCACCAGCTCGGTGGTGAGATCGGTCTTGGCCAAAAGAACAGCCTGTTCCAATGCCGCGTGGTCCAGCGGAATTCCCTGGGCGCCGACCGCGGTTGCCACGGCTCTCGCCATGATCAGGTTGTTTTCGGTTTTGCTGAAGTAGCTACCCAGATCTTTCTGGAATGTCACGGTCTTGAGTTTTTCGAGCCTCTGCTCAAGAGGAACCTTCTGGTCATAATCCCAAAAGAATCGGGCGTCGTTAAAGCGGGCGCGCAGGACTCGCTCGTTGCCGTGGCGGATGATGGCCATGCCTTGCGCATCTACTTCAGTATTCAGCACCGTCAGAAAATGAGGCGCTAGCCCATGGTGCTTATCTTCGACGGCAAAGTATTTCTGGTGATCACGCATGACCGTGACCAGAACTTCTTCCGGCAGCGACAGGTATTCAGCCTGAAAGCTGCCTAGCAGCACGGTTGGCCACTCCGTAAGATGAGTAACCTGTTCGACCAGGGCTTCATCTTCACGCCAACGAGTCTCGGGAAGGGTGCGGGTTGCGGCGTCGAGGGCCTTGCGGATGCGATGGCGGCGGACGGCAACATCGGCCACCACAAAAGCTGCCTCCAGCGTCGCCAGGTAGTCCGCTGGGCGGGCAACCGCAACCGGCTGGTCTCCGTAAAGCACGCGGTGGCCGAAGGTGACGTGGGCGGCGCGAATGCCGGCCAACTCCAGCGGAACCACCGTTTCGTCCAGCAAACAAAGCAGCCAGCGGAGGGGGCGCACGAAGCGCTCCGGCTTGTTCGGCCGCCAGTACATCGTCTTGGGCCAGGAAAGCCCGCCTATTTCCCGCCCCAGCTCCTCGCTGAGCACCTTGTCTGCCTTCTGGCCCGGCCGCTGAACCGTGGCGGCAGCGTACTCGCCTTTGGGGGTGGTGATCTTTTCCAGTGCCCCAATTCCGACTCCGGCTTTTTTGGCGAAGGCCTGAGCTGCCGGTCCTGGGTTTCCGTCAGGGAAGGCCGCTTTCCACGAAGGGCCGGTAAGCTGTTCCTGCAGGTCAAGTTGTTGGGCGAGCACGCCCTGGACCCTTACCGCCAGGCGGCGCGGCGTGGAATAACTGGTAATGACCGGGCCGGCTTGGAGCAAACGCTGCCGGGTAAGTAGCGCCTGTGCGCGCCGTGCCAGCTCACTTTCCGCGGCGGCGATCATGCGCGCGGGGATCTCCTCCAGCCCTATTTCCAACAACAGCTCAGGCATGCGACTCCCGCTCGATGGTTCGCGAATATGCCTTGGCAATGCCGACGGCAAGAACCCGGATGCGGGCGATGATGCCCACCCGCTCGGTAACAGAAATCGCTCCCCGGGCATCGAGCAGATTGAACAGGTGCGAGCATTTGAGGCAGAGGTCGTATGCCGCCAGCACTGGAAAGCGACGCCGCTCCGCCAGGCTAAGATCCTCAGGCTGCTGGCCGGCGCGGCTCAGCAACTCCTGGCACTCTGACTCGTAGAGGCGCAGGTGCTCCCACAACTTCTCCACGTCGGCCTGCTCGAAGTTGTAAACAGAGAACTGCACTTCCTCGAGGTGCCGGACCTCGCCATAGGTGACAACACGCGGGGTACGTGACCAGACCACATCGTAGAGAGAGTCGACGTCTTGCAGAAAAGCAGCGATGCGCTCCAGACCGTACGTGATTTCGGCGGAGATTGGATCGAGATCGAGGCCGCCGCACTGCTGGAAGTAGGTGAATTGAGTGATTTCCAGGCCATCGAGCATCACCTGCCAGCCGATCCCCCAGGCGCCCAGGGTGGGCGCCTCCCAGTTGTCTTCTTCAAACTTGAGGTCGTGCTGGCGCAGGTCGATGCCAATGGCAGCCAGGGATTCCAGGTAAATTTCCTGCACATTGACCGGCGGGGGCTTCAACACCACTTGAAACTGCGTGTGTTTGAAAAGCCGGTTGGGATTCTCCCCGTAACGGCCGTCGGCGGGACGGCGGGACGGCTGCGCGTAGGCCACGGAGAACGGCCGCGGGTCAAGAACGCGCAGAAAGGTCTCCGGCGACATGGTCCCGGCGCCCACCTCCACATCATAAGGCTGTTGCAATACGCAACCACGCTCGGCCCAGAAGGTTTGCAGACGAAAGAGGAGTTCCTGAAAGGTTAGGGTGCTGGTTACTTGCAGTGCCACGGTTGGATTCTAAACCAATCGTTCAGCTCAGCGATTTCGCGATAGCCGTTGGCCTGAGCGTGTTGTCTCTCGTGGTTTTCTCTCATGGAAAACCGCGCCTCGCTATCTTAAAGTGGGCCACGTAATCGTGAAATCGCTATAAACTGGTTGCCCATCGAATCAAGGAGGAGTCTGCCATGCAAAGCCGTATTGTCGGCACCACCCTACCGGTTCTCGAGTTCACGCTGGAACCCAACGAGTCTGTGATTTCCGAAGCCGGTGAACTTTCCTGGATGAGCAGCGCCATCCAGATGCAAACGCACACCCAGTTCGGCGGGGGAGGCGGATTCCTGGGCGCGCTGAAAAGAGTCGCCGGCGGAGGAAGTCTGTTCATGACTGAGTATCGCGCCATGGGCGGCCGGGGAGAGATCGCCTTTGCCACCCGGGTTCCCGGACACATCCAGCCGGTCCAGGTCGGGCCTGGTATGGAGTACCTGATTCACCGCCACGGCTTTCTCTGTGCCACCTCCCAGGTTCAGCTCGGTGTGGGCTTCCAGCAATCGTTGGGTGCAGGGGTTTTCGGCGGAGACGGCTTTTTGCTGCAGAAGGTAACCGGGCAGGGAGCTTGCTGGATCGAGTTATCGGGCGAGTTAGTAGTGAAAGATCTGGCGGCGGGCGAGACCTTGCGCGTCCATCCCGGACACGTAGGCGCCTTTCAATCCAGCGTGTCCTTTCAGATCACCAGGATTGCAGGAATTAAGAACATGATCTTCGGCGGAGACGGTATCTTTCTCGCCGCCCTGACCGGCCCCGGCCGGGTATGGCTGCAGACGCTCCCGATCGCGAAATTAGCTCACCAGTTGATGCAATACATGCCTTCAGCAACCAGGGAGCGCACTGAGGGCGGCGTGGTGGGTGGGATCGTGGGATCGCTGCTCAATAACGGGTAAGGTTCGACACTTTGTCCGAAACTCGGCTGCCGGGTGCCCCACATCTCGCTCGTATTTTGCGAGATGTGGGGCACCCGGGTTCTATTTAGGAGGACAAAAGTCCAAGGACACCGCTTACCAACCACCCAACCGTGACAACGCCGCGACGGTGGTGAGCTTTCGCTCCAGGTGACGCTCCAGACTTTGAATGGCGAAGCGGCGAAGGTCGGCACCCCGGCCGCGGGGCCATGACTCCGCCGCAAGGGCAGACGCCGGCGAACGGAAGATGCGAACCGCCAGAATCTGTGAATCCGGGGTCAGCGTAACGCCATGGGAGCCGTTCTCACCCACCTGCCTGTGCTCAACGCAGACCAGGCCATCCGAAAAAATGTGGAAGTAGGCCGGTTGGCCGGCCAGCGAAGCGCCGCATCGCAGGCAGCGGCTCAAATCCGGGAGCCAGCCCATGAGACGTGTGGTCCAAAGGGCGAAATAGGTGATCGGCATCCAGATGTGGTCGACGCGGGTCTGCTCCAGCACCGACAGCAGCAAGCGAAAGACCACGTCGTGCGGATCGTGGTCGGGCAGTGTCTGCTCCAGCACCTCGGCGAAAAACGCGAGGGCAGCAGCCCGCGCATAGTCGACCGGTTCGGCCAACGGCGAGTGGAGAATGTCAAAGGAGTCGAGGCGCACCAACTCCTGGCTGGGCTTTTCAACGTAGTGGGCACGAACGTGGGTCATCGGCTCAAGCGCGCCACCGAAACGGCGTCGCGACCTGGCCGCTGACTTGGCTACACCCTTGATCTTTCCGAAGTCCCGAGTGAAGAGCGAAACGATCTGGTCGGCTTCATGAACCGGCCAGGTACGCAGGACAACCGCCTCCACCTGGTGAACGGTCATGGGCGGCCGAGCGCGCTCCGCGGTCTAGCGGCCGAAGTGAGTCGAGTTCTTGTCAGCAAAGCTCGACCACTTTTCGGGCAGGTCATCCCCAGCGAAAATGGCCGACACCGGGCAGACCGGAACACAGGCGCCGCAGTCGATGCACTCCACTGGATCGATGAAGAGTTGCTCTGCCGAGGCATACCCAGCTTCATCCTTCTTGGGATGAATGCAATCTACCGGGCAAGCGTCAACGCAAGCTGTGTCTTTAGTTCCGATGCAGGGTTCTGCGATCACGTATGTCATAGGTGCCGATCTCCCGAAGACGAATAATTGAAAACAAATTGTACAGCAGGAACAGAGGTCGCAAATTTTAGCGCGCTGAACGCCGTGCGGCGAATTCTGCCGGCGTAGGTACGGGCTCGATCCCACGACCCGCAAACATGTCTCCAAAGAAGCCCAGGATCTCGTCTGTGAGCAGACCATTGGTGGCCAGAACCTCCTGGCTGTCGAGACGAAAGGGACTGCGGTCGAAGCGCAGCATGGCGCCGCCCGCCTCCACCACCAGCAGCGCGCCCGCCGCGGTGTCCCATGGATTCAGATTGAATTCCCAAAAGCCATCTACGCGTCCGGCCGCGCAATAGGCCAGATCGAGCGCTGCGGCGCCGGCCCGGCGGACACCGTGAGAACGAAGCGTCAATTGTTGATAAAAGTGAATATTGGGGTTCATGTGCCGCTTATGGCTGGGAAATCCGGTCGACAGCAGGCTCTCCTGCAAATACTGGACACGGGAAACATGCAGGCGGCGTGCGGGGCCTGCGGACCTGAGCAGCCACGCACCCCGCCCCTTTTCCGCGGCGAACAGTTCGTTGTGGACCGGATCGTAGACCACGCCCGCCACAATTTCTCCATCCTGATCCTGCGCCAGTCCGGGTGGGCGATGCTCGAGACCCAGCGAAACATTGAAGAACGGGAAGCCGTGAGAAAAATTGGTCGTGCCGTCCAGCGGGTCAACATACCAACGGTAGGGGCGCTCGAGGCCGGAGCGGGTTCCCTCTTCACCGAAAATGCCGTGGTCCAGAAACTGCGCATTCAGGCGGCTTACGATGAGTTTTTCCGACTCCCGGTCGGCTTCCGTTACCAGATCCACGTCGCCTTTGTATTCCGTGGCCACGCCGCGCTCGAAGTAATCACGTAGGAGCTGTCCGGCTTCCAGGGCAATATCCGCGGCGCCGGCCACAAAACCAAGATCCAGCTGCGTGGGAAAGTCCTTCAAGGCGCAGTTCTCTCTAAACCGTTCACCCGGCGGCCGCGTTCGCTGATGGTACGAATCTGATGCTTGTAGATAAACAGATTGGGCAACCCTTCGCGGGTGAGCCGAATCATGGTGTCATCGAAATACTCAATCCATCCGGAAACGTTCTCACCGTCCCGCAGTTTGACGTTCACGCGCACCTGTTTTTCGCTTAAAAATCGCAAATAGAGCGTCTCCTGGCCGGTTTCGCCAAGAGGAGGCTCCTTCTTACCCCGACGGGATGGATTCAAGCTGGCCACGTTGTGAATGATAGCTGCACAGACAGATGCCGGAATCCGCCCTGGTGGATGCACCTAAAAATCCACATGCGCCCTCACCCCTGGGACAATGACCGGACCCCGGTCCCGATTGTATCCGGGATTGTTGACAAACGAGAGCTGCACCGCCATATAAAGGCCGCTGACCAGGTGCGCGTTGTAATAAGTCTCGCTGACCTCTTCGCGGCCGTAGTTCAGACGTCCATCGCCGAGGATGAATCCCAAACCGCCGAGGGCCAGGTACTGTTGGTGTTTAGTGCTGATGCCTCCGGTTTCAAATGCACTCCCGATCTGGTCTTCTTTTCTGCCCCACGCGTCTCCAGGAAGTTCGAAGCCGAACGCCAGGGTGCTGTTCATCTCCGTATAGGCGAACGATTCGTGGTGCCCTTCATTCCACCCGGTGCGCAGAAAAACGCGGAAGTTGGCCGGCAAATCCTGTTCAAGGTTCAAACCGAAGCCCTGCTTCAATGTTCCCTGGCGCCGGTAAAGGGTAATGTCAGGAACCTTGTCGACATGGTTCTCATACCCAACGATGGCCTGCCCATAGTCGCCCATGTTGGCGTGATTCAGATAGGCCAGGGGACGAATGTGCGTCTCCAGGCCCTGAAACCATTGTGGCTTCCAGTCCAGTTCCAGGTTTTCCGCGCGGGCTCGGCGCAGATCGGCGTCGAGATCGGTGCCGTTAGCCACCGTTGGCATCAGCGCTTCTCCAAAGCGCGCTTCGAATTTTGGGCCGGCATAACTCAGGATGGCGGCGACGGTGTATCCGCGCGTATTGGCAGCGTAATCGTAAGCGCCATTGTTATCGATGGCCCAATTGGTGAACTGCAGATGGCTGTCGCTGCCTACGGCGTTATTGTCAAAGAAGTCGACCAGGCCCATTTTGCCCATGGTGAATTCGATGCGCTGCCTGGGGATCGATTTCTGCAGATAGAAAGGGTTGGGCTGTTCTTCCACCCGGTCTGCAGTCAGGGGAAGGGTGTAGTGGACAAAATAACGCGCGGCATAAACGCCCTGTCCCAGGGATGGATTGCGCACCACGTCAAGATTGGTGAAGGCGGCAATCCCCAGAGCCTCGCTCAAGCCCTTCCCGCCGGCCTCCTCCGCATCGAAGATGAACTCAAACCAGCGGGTGAGCTTGATTCCCGTGTAAAGGGTAAGCACGCGGGAGAGCGCAGTTGTTTCCACCCGGCTCTGGAAGCTGTTGGTCCCCGAGTAGGGCGAGTGGAACGGTTCGTGGGCCTGGAAAATGAAGTTAGCCTGGCCCGAGATCCAGATGCGGTCGGCGATCAGATGGTGCGAAAAGACTGCTGGATTCAGCTGATCGTCGGACTGATCCGCCTCTCGTTGGTTGATCTGGGGCAGCGATTCCCGATTAACCGGGTGTGGCGTTGGCGGGGGAAGTTGTGGGCTGGAGGGCTGAGCCAGTGGACCATCGGGCAGCGGGCTCACCTGTGCCAACAGAGAAGGAACTGACAGGCACAGGGATATGGCAAGAAACAAAAGCCAAAGACGCATCAAATCTCCGCGAAGGAATGAGGGCCCTCGCAAGAGATTAATTGACAGGACCTTAACAAATGTCACTAGGCATTGAATTTCTTCGAAAACTCTGACGCCGATCAAAAGACACAACCTGATCTTGCTCCGTCAGGGTCTCGCCGTCCCCGTAGGGACTGGTTCGCTCTTGCAAATCCTACCCAGGCCTAACGTCCTGGGCCCCGGAGTTCTACATTTTGGGAGAGCATGAGATGGCTGGAGGGACTAACTAAAGCCCAATTTTCTTTCCGTCTTTTACGGCACGACTAAAAGTCGTGCCCGACCCAGGACTAACGTCCCATAACGTCCTGGCAAAGCTCAAGCCGGAGGGCCGCACGATAAAGGTGTGTGTACGGCCCAGCCCGGAAGGGCTGGGCACAAATCCATGACGATGACGAGCGCCGTAGGCGCGACACTCACCCACGACTATTCTCGGAACAGAGACGTCACTCGCCGTTTTCGCCAGGATCTGCCTACTGTCCCGGCGATGGATAATACCCGGGCCGGTTACGGACAACGTAGCCTTCGCCCGGACCACGCAGCCTGACGGAAATGCTGCGAAAGCCGACGCCTGTGCGGTTCGAAGGATAATATGCCAGCAGGTATTGTGTCCGCAGGTCTTCCGACAATTGGGCAAAGGCCCTGTCCAACGAAGAGGAATCGGCATAGTAGTACTTGCCCCCGGTCTGTTGGGCCAGGGTGATCAAGGCGTGTTCCCCGGCCAGGTCGCGGCCGGCACTGGCAGAGATGGGAACATCAATGATGGGATAGACCATCACTTCGCCCCGCAACGCTTGTTCGAGCGCCTCATCGTAAGTGGTGCCTTTCACGGTATTCCCGCCATCGGAGATGATCACCAGCACTTTGCGGCCGGAACGCGTCGCCAGACTTT
This sequence comes from uncultured Acidobacteriaceae bacterium, assembly GCA_963750415.1. Classification (GTDB taxonomy): domain Bacteria; phylum Acidobacteriota; class Terriglobia; order Terriglobales; family Acidobacteriaceae; genus PALSA-350. The sequence continues at coordinate 1,384,422 of CAVVQX010000005.1, read as the reverse complement.
GCGACGCGAGATACACACCGCTGTAAAGCGCGGTTGCCGCGCCTCGCACCATGTCGTTCAGCCCGCGATCGATGCGGCCAGGATTATTGGTGAAGAAGATGACCTCGCGCACATTGTCGGCAAATTCCATGAGGTCGAGGTGATCGACCGGACGCAGCAGTGAATGCACAAAGTGTTTTGCCGCCTCCTGCTCCAGAAGGAGGTCTTTATGCACGCTGCCGCTGGTGTCGACGGCAAGAACGATTTCCAGCGGCAGCTCAGACTGACGCTCGAACACAGCGATCTTCTGCGGATGGTCATCTTCCGAAAGCAGAAAATCGTCCCGGGTCAGGCCGGGGATCGGCGATCCTTTGTCATCGGTCACATTGACAAAGACATTTACCAACCGGACATTGACGCTGATGGTCGGGGGCTCTGTACGCTGGGCGTAAACCGCCAGGCCGAAGAGGGAAAGCGCGCAGCAAATTGCCGCGCAAAGTGGCTTCACTTCTGCACCAGGCTGGAGGGAAACGGTTCGCCATCGGCCCAGACCGCTCCATCTTCAAAAAATTCTTTCTTCCAGATGGGAACGGTTTTCTTGAGCGTATCGATAAGCCAACGGCAGGCTTCGAATGCCTGGGCCCTATGCGCGGAAGATACGGCAATGAGCACGCTGGTTTCCCCTACCGCCAGCCGGCCCAGGCGATGCACCATCGCAACCTGGCGAACACCATGCATGGTGATCGCTTCCTCGGCCAGCGCCTGCATCTGGCGCAGAGCCATCTCCTCGTAGGCCTCGTAGACCAGGCAAAGTGTGCGCCTTCCCCGAGTGTTGTTGCGGACAATGCCGTCAAAAACCACCACCGCGCCGTCTTCGCCCTGTTTGATACCGGCCACCAGCGATGCCGAATCGATGGGCTCGCTCACCAGCGCAACCACTGGGTCACAGCCACCGCTCACGGGAGGAAGGAGCGCCACTTCATCTCCGTCGCGCAACAGGCAGCCGCTGGGCGCGTAGCTCTGGTTCACGGCAATTGCCAGCGTCGACCATAGTTTTGGTTGCTGTGGAAACAGTTCGCGGTAGTGACCAAGGACGGCATCTACGGTCGAGCCCTCAGGAAGCTCAAGCGCCTGGCTCTCGCTCGAGAGCATCTCTTTCAGCACTCCAAAGAACAGGACGGTCACGCGCATGGAAAGAGAATATCCGAAGGCCATCCCCCGATTTCCTGTTGGTATTGGCAGCGTTGACGAACCTCATGCGCCTTTCCTTAACCGAAAGGCGCACACACAATCGTTTCCGGCGCAGCGTGGCAGGAAATCCGGGTCCCCCGATTTCCTGTTGGTATTGGCAGCGTTGACGAACCTCATCCGGGTCTGACAAGAAGTTAGACGCGGCCAGGCACAAAATGGCGTCCGTCAGACCAGGACGGGAATATTTGCGACGCCAGCAGTGCCAAAGACTCTGCGGTAGCGGGCAATTTCCGCTCGCAGCCCGGTAGCCTTGGAGAAATTGTCCGAGAGTTTCACCGCCGGCCGCCCATCAGCCTCGGTCATTTTGCAGATCAGGCTGCCGGGATGGAAACCATTCCTGCCCTTGGGGTGGCAGCCGCGAAAATCATTGGTCAGCAGCGTGCCCCAACCGGCGCTGAACCGGATGCGCCGGCCCGGGGTCCATTTTGCCGGGTCATTGAGATCGGCCGCGCTGCGAAAATCCTCCGCTGTCAGGCCCGGAGCAATGTCGCCCATGAAATAGGCATGAAGACCCAATATGTCTTCCACGTCCATGGCGTCGGAAGCGATGATCAGTTTCTGCTTCGGATCCCGGCCCCGCTGCTTCAACCAGGCGATGTATTCGTCGCCCGCAATGTAGGGATCCTTGCTGTCGATGCGCTGCCCGGTCCAGTCCGCTGTCCAATCCGGAGCGTCGGCCAGGAACTGCGTTGTACCGTACGTATCGGGCAGCATAATCCGGATGTCTTGGCCGTAAGTGCTTTGCCACAGCTCAAGGATCCGGTACTGCGAACTTTTCAATTCCGCGTCGCTGGTGGCCATGGCCGCCAGTGCCATGGGCAGTTCGTGGGCATTGGTCCCTACCGCTTCGAGATTGTGTTTGTAAGCCAGGTAGGTGTTGGAAGTACCGGAAAAATGCTCGCCCAGCGCTGTGTTCATGGCCATCACGACATATTCCTGCCACAGGAAACTGTGCCTGCGGCGGGTGCCGAAGTCCGCCACCCTTAGCTCGGAAACACCGGTCAGCCGCTCAATCTTGCCCCAGAGTTTGGCTTTGGCCTGCGCGTAAAGAATGTCCAGTTCGAATTCGCTCATGCCCTTGAAGGCGGCGCGCGACTTCAGCTCGTTGAGGATGGAAAGCGCATAAATTTCCCACATCGTCGCTTCTGTCCAAAGCCCATCGAACTCCAGGTGGAATTCTCCGTCTCGCACAGTCAACCGGTAGCTGCAGAGACGAAAACCGTGGTCCAGCCAGTCTAAGAAGTCCGGCTCGAAGATGCCGCGGCGGCCAAAGAAGGTATTGCCCGCCAACCAGATCAGTTCTGATTTGAGAAAGCGCAGGCTGCGCACATGTTCCAGCTGTTGCAATACTTCTTCGCGGGCAATCACGTCGGCGAGCCGCAGCGACGACGATCGATTGGTCACCGAGAACGACACCTGCGTCGCCGGAAAATGCTTCCAGATGAACTGCAGCATCAGCAGCTTGTAAAAATCCGTATCCAGCAGGGATCGCACCACCGGGTCCAGGTCCCAGTTGTGGTTGTGCGCCCGTTCCGCAAAGTCAATGATCATCGATGTCCTTGATAGGGCAGTTCAGTTAGATGGTAGCGGATAGCACGACGATTCCGGAGGACGCGTGCGCTTTGCGCAAAACAAAAGGCCCGCTGGTTGGCGGGCCTTCGTTGGTATGGTGGCCGCTGAAAGAGGATCAGACCTCCGCGTGTTCGATGATGCCTTCCCGGACTGCCTCGTCCTTCTTCTCCTCGCTGACTGACTTGGGCAGCGCCACCGCCAGGACGTCTTCGATACGGCTGGCGTAGTGGATGTCTACACCATCGATCTGGTCCGCAGTGAGATCCTCCTCGACGTTCTGGCGATTCTCCGCCGGGAGAATGACATCCTTCACACCGGCACGCTTGGCGGCGAGGAACTTCTCCTTGATGCCGCCCACCGGCAGGACGTTGCCGCTAAGGGTGATCTCACCCGTCATCGCGGTGAGCGGACGAACCGCCCGGTCAGTCATTAATGAAACCAGGGTGGTTGCCATGGTGACACCGGCCGAAGGTCCGTCCTTGGGGATCGCTCCAGCGGGAACATGGATGTGAATATCCAGGTCCTTGGTAAAGTCCTCCTCCAGCCCCAGCGAAGCGGCGTTAGAACGCACCCAGGTGAGCGCGGCCTGCATGGATTCCTGCATGACCTCACCGATTTGACCGGTCATTTTGAAGCCACCCTTGCCCTTCATCCGGTTGGCTTCGATGAACAGCACATCTCCACCAGCCGGTGTCCAGGCCAGGCCAACTGCCACACCAGAACGCCGGGTGCGCTCAGCCAGCTCGGTATCCACGCGGACCTTGATGCCGCCGAGAAACTCCTGAATAATCGCCCGGTCGACGACCAGTGTGCCGGTCTTCCCTTCAGCAATGCGCCGCGCCTGCTTGCGGCAGACAGTGCCGATCAATTGCTCCAGCTTGCGAACGCCCGCCTCGCGCGTGTAATGACGCACGATGTAGCGAACACCTTCTTCTGGAAATTCGATCTGGGGTTCGCCGCCTTCCCTGGTCTCGATACCGTTCTCCTTGATCTGCCGCGGGATGAGATAGCGGAACGCGATATGAGTCTTCTCATCCTCGGTGTAGCCTGACAGGTCGATGATCTCCATGCGGTCCCGCAAAGGCTCCGGAATCGGATCAAGCATGTTCGCGGTGCAGATGAAGAGCACCTTGGACAAATCAAACGGAACATCCAGGTAGTTGTCCCGGAACGTGTTGTTCTGCTCCGGATCCAGGGTTTCCAGCAGCGCCGACGCCGGGTCGCCACGGAAGTCGCGGCCCAGTTTGTCGATCTCGTCCAGCATGAAGACCGGATCGTTGGCATCCGCGCGGCGCAGCGCCTGCATGATCTGGCCCGGAAGGGCTCCGATGTAGGTCCGCCTGTGACCGCGAATCTCGGCTTCGTCGTGCATGCCGCCGAGCGAGATACGCTGGAATTTACGGCCCAGAGCGCGAGCGATGCTGCGGCCGAGCGAGGTTTTGCCCACTCCCGGAGGTCCGACAAAGCAAAGGATCGGCCCCTTCATATCGGGCTTGAGACGACGCACACTCAGGTAGTCGAGAATGCGGTCCTTTACCCGCTTCAGGTCGTAGTGATCGAGGTCTAGGATCTCCTTTGCCTTGGTGATGTCCACTTCGCCGCCAGTGGACTTGGCCCACGGCAACACTGCCAGCCACTCCACATAGTTGCGGGTGAGCGAATAGTCGGCAGCCATCGGAGACATCCGGGACAACCGGTTCAGCTCCTTTGTCGCCTCCTTCTTCACCTCATCAGGCATGCCTGCGGCTTCAATTTTCTGCCGCAGCTCTTCTATGTCCTTTTGACCCTCGTCCAGTTCGCCAATCTCTTTTTGGATGGCTTTGAGCTGCTCCCGCAGGTAGTAGTCGCGCTGCGATTGCTGCACCTGGTCCTGGACTTCGGTCTGGATCTTGTTGCGCAGCTGCTGAACTTCGGCTTCCTTGGCCAGATGCTTGTTGATTCGTTCCATGCGCAGCATCACATCGGGCGTTTCCAGCAGTTCCTGCTTGTCGGTGGTAGCGAGAAACGGCAAAGAGGACGCGATGAAATCGACCAGCCGCCCTGGATCTTCGATATTGAGCGCAATGGTCTGCAGCTCGTCGGAAAGCGTAGGAGAAGTGGTGACAATTTGCTGGAATTGCGCAATCACATTCCTCTGCAAGGCTTCCAGCTCGGCACTCTTGCCTGGATCGACCTCCTGCAAGTGCTCGACCGAAGCCATCATGAACGGCTCAATCTGGGCGAATTCTCCCAGCTTGACCCGCTCCGTTCCCTCGGTAAACACAAACAGGCTCTGGTTAGGCATTTTGACGACTTTGTGCACTGTCGCCAGGGTGCCTACGGAATACAAGTCGCTGGGCTGCGGACTGTCCATCCGTTCGTCGCGCTGCGCGACCACCACGATGGTCTTCACATCTCCCAGGGATTGAATAAGTTGAATAGAGCTCTCGCGGCCGACGGTCAGGGGCAGCACGGCATGCGGAAACAGCACCGTGCTGCGGACAGGCAGGATCGGTATGACCCTTCCCTCAGAGCTGCCCTGCTCACGCCGGCTGGGATCGGTTGGATTGATGATGCTTAAGAAATCGCTAGCCATGAGTATCCTTCTATCAGATTATCGACTATAGGATGCCGCAGATCTCAAAAAGTCGCAAAAGGCCTCTCCTGCTTCTATCGACGAAGCCCACCCTCCTCAGGAGAGCTCTCAGGACGGCAACCAGGCCGCCGGGTAGTGCCCCAGAACTTTAACCGCCATGCACTGCCGCCGAAGTTGGTCGAGCGCCGCGCCGGTTTCGGCCGGATCGGTGACCTGGTAGTCGACATAAAAGACATATTGCCAGGGATGGCCGTGCACCGGGCGAGACTCAACCTTGCACAGATTCGTGTTGTGGTCGGCAAACGCCTGCAGCGCTGACACCAGGCTTCCGGGGCGGTTTTCGACCGTAAAGGCGATGCTGACTTTATCTGGATCTGGAACTGGCCGGACCTTCGCAGTGCTGCGAATCAGAAAAAAACGAGTGTAGTTGGCTGCATTGTCTTCGATTCCGGCTGCCAGCACCACCCCGCCGTAGGCAAGAGCTGCCTGCTCGCTCGCGATCGCGCCGCTCTCTTTGTCGCCCAGAGCGATTACATGCTTTACGCTGCCGGCAGTGTCGTAAAAGGCGGTGGGTGTCATCGCCGGATGTTCGGCGAAAAAACGCCGGCACTGAGCCAACGCGACCGGGTGAGAGAGAACCTGGCGGACGCCCTCTATACGGCTGCCAGGGATACCGATGAGATTGTGGCGAATGCGCAGCAGCGATTCGCGCTCGATTTGAACATCGGATTGGAAGAGAAGGTCGAAGTGCTCCACCACAGAACCGGCCAGCGAATTTTCAATGGGGATGACTGCGGCACAGACCGCACCGCTCTCGACCAGCTTAAAAACCTCGGCAGAATAAGCACAGGGAACAATGGTTGCCTGCGGCTCCATCTGTAATGCGGCTTGGTGGCTGAAAGAGCCTTGCTCTCCCTGGATCGCGATCCGCATTCCTGCCCCGCAGACTTAATTTGGATGATACGGCAACCCACTTGGTTACAAACGCACCAAAGTACAGCGTAGCAAGACTTAATGGTGAGGAGAAATACACGATGCTTTGGACAATTTTCCTGGTTCTGCTGGTACTTTGGCTGGTTGGCTTTATCGGATTCCACGTGGTTGCGTGGTACATCCACCTGCTGCTCATTGTTGCATTAATAGTTCTGGTCATTCAGTTGGTCGGCGGGCGACGAGCAATCTAACGAAGCCTCCCTGTGTTGCAACTAAAGCGCTTAGCTCTTTTCGGATCTTTTCTTTCCGAGAGGGCACGCGGTGAAGAACAGGGAAGCATCTTATTTGCATGTGTCCGGAAATTGCAGGCACAAGGAGATAGACATGAACAAGGATCAAGTGACCGGCAAGGTAGAGCAAGCAGCAGGACGCGTGAAACAGGGGGTGGGCGAGACTATCAACAACCAGAAATTAGCCAACGAGGGAGTCGCTGACCAGGTAAAAGGTGCGGCCAAGGAGACTTGGGGCAACGTGAAAGATGCCGCCCAGGTGAGCGCGGATCGTCGCCACAAGGAAGCGGAACGCAACGCAGATGACGCACGCTCCGGAATTCGCGAAAAGGTTGATGAAGTACGCGCGAATATAAACGATAAAATCGACGCCCACAAAGCAGAGGAACGTAACAAAACCAAAACGGCCTAGCTAGTCTCTTGTTCCTTGCATTGATCGATTAAGACTGAACGCACCCGTTGGCATCGGGTGCGTTCGTCTTTTCAGAGTGAAACAGGCCGCGGAAAAACCGAGGCGTAGGTACGGGAAAGTAGGTACGGGCTTTCAGGGCCCGTACCTACCTTTAGCCAAGATCACCGGCAACCCAAAGAGGGTGTGTGAGGACCGAGAAACAGCAGGTCCCACCACTCCGCTACGCTTTATTCCCTTGGGTACGCTTTTATCTTTTACGTAGAAACCCTTCATTTTCCGCAGCCTCGAAGGGTCAGTGCATGGAGTGTGGGAGCAGGAGTGCGGCCGCGACAAAGAAGAAGAAGACCATAGAAATAATCCCATTCATGGTGAAGAATGCGGCGTTGAGGCGGCGCAGATCGGTCGGAGAGATGATGAGATGTTCGTAGACGAGCAGGATGCCAACCGCCGCCACCCCCACCCAAGCGATGGCATTGAGCGCAAATAGCTTCAGCAGCCAACACAACAAACCAATCATGACCAGGTGCATGACGCGCGCAATCCAGAAGGCCGCCTGAATGCCCCAGGTTTGCGGGATGCTGTTCAGTCCGTTCTCCCGGTCGTGCGCCATATCCTGGCATGCATAGAGGACGTCAAATCCTCCCACCCAGAAAAGGACTGCGGCCGTAAGCACCACGATGCGCGGATCCAGATTGCCACGGATTGCGATCCATGCAGCTGCGGGTGCAATCCCCAACGCCAGGCCGAGCACCAGGTGAGACCAGCGGGTGAACCTCTTGGTATACGAGTAAAGCAGGAGCACCGCGAGGACCACCGGAGAAAGCAGGAGTGTCTCCCGGTTCAATTGCGCCGCAGCCAGGACAAAGATCAGCGACATGAACACAGTAAAGCCGGCGACGAAGCGGCCGCTCAACAAACCGGCCGGAATCGCACGGCCCGCAGTTCTGGGATTAGCGGCGTCCAGGCGGGCATCGGCCCAGCGATTGAACGCCATCGCAGCGGATCGCGCGGTGACCATGCAAATCACAATCCAGAAAACTTTGGACCAGGCCGGCCAACCGGACGCCGCCAGCATCGCGCCGGAAAGGGCAAAGGGCAGAGCAAAAATCGAGTGCTCCCACTTGATCATTTCCAGCGTGGTGCCTACGTTGCGCAACAGTGCCATGAGGTTAAGTGTACTGGGAGCACCCGTCGTGGTGGGTGGGAACCGCGGATGCAAACGAAAATGGCCCGCCCGTTAAGCAAGAAGGGCGGGCCACTGGTTTTTGTCCCGGAGCTATTTCTCGTTCGACGAACTAGCTACCTGGAGATTGTTGGTCACCTTGAAGATTCCCGGGACGCTGTTGGCGCGAATGCCGGCTACATTTTTGTCGGCTTGGCTGTTTACCACCCCGTTCAGAGTGACATTGCCATTCACGACCGTAATGCGGATGGGCTGTGCCGGGTCAAGGGAGTACTTTTGCAGGCTGGGATAACCGTAAATAGCCCGATAGACCTGCTGGCGGGAGCGATTATCCATGGGCGACAAGGGGTCTACCTGTATGTTGTCGATCACGTCCTGCACGCCGGGAAAATGGCTCACTAACGACACCGCGGAGTCGGCCGCAACCGGCCCCAGTGCATTGCCGGCCAAAGTGACGACGCCGTTCTGCACGTTGACGCTGATGGCGTTAAACGCGTTGCCATAGCCCACGCGATCATATTGCAGCTTTTGCACGATCTTCTGCTGGAGCTGCGCGTCTGTCATCTCCCCCGCGCCGGCAATCTGGAGCTTGTTCCGAACCGCGACAACATTCTTGACTCGATGCGCTTTCTTATCGATCGTTTCCTTAGTTGCGTAGTCGTTTACCGTGCCTTCCAGATCGACGATCCCGTTCTTCACAGTTATCTGTACATTCTTGTATTTCTTCAAATCGTTCTGAAGTTGAGCCTGAATATTGTTATCGGTCTGCGCGTTCTGCCCCATGGCATACGATGCGTGGGGAATCATGACCTGAGAACCCAAAACCAGAACAGCCGCCAGTGCCAAAGTTAGAACATGTGTTGCCCTTTTCATTTCTATCTCCTGTTTTTTCTCGCGTGCTTACGATTTCGCGACGAAGTCTAGCTATTTAGACCCAAAACGGGGCCCTGGGTTGCCCTCCTTGTTTACTACGACCGTACGGTGCCGTCAACGATAGCGTTTATGGACCTTCAGCACCAGGCTGAAGACCCCTGATTCGTCGCGCACCGCCAGCAGAGAAACGCTCTGCGTGACATCCACCTGCGCCTGAATCAACTGTTGCGCCGTGGCATTTACGTTGGTCGCGTACGTAACCTGAACATTGCGGGAGATGTTCTGCGAAACGGTAATCCGGGCACTCGAACTGCCGACCGTGCCGACATAGGTTGGGTCGATCTTGACGCTGCCTCCACCGAAAAGCTTTTGCACCCGGCTGCCGACGGCAGCATTGAGAGCGCCGCCCAGGAGCGCGTTCGTGGTCGAATCGGAGCCGATGGACTGCTCCTGTTGCGAATAAAGCGCCTGCTCCTCCTGGGTGCGGCCCAGGGCTAACAGGGATATGACGTCCGCCTGCGGCAAGGGGGGCTCGGAACGGAAGGTTGGCGTGAGCTGGCTGAGGTTGCCGTGCAGGCCGATGGTCACGTCGTACTCCTCCACCCGGGTGGTGGCGTCGATATCGATAATGGGCTGAATCATGACCGGGTTGGTAAAGAAAATTTGGCCATGTTGCAGACGGTACGTGGTACCGGCAAAGTTGGCGGTTCCGTCGGTGATGTTGATGCGGCCGAGGATTGCCGGCTGGGCGACCGTTCCCCGGATCCGCAGGTCGACACTGCCGGCCAACTGCGCGTAAGAGTTCTGGAAGTCGAGCTGCGGTGCGGAAAAAATGTGGACATCCAGGCGCACGTGGCTGGAAGGAGCGTTGGGATTCGGCGGAACGTTGGCTGCCGGACTTGGGGCGAAGCTGGCGAAGTCCACATTCGGGCCGATGATGAAGCGGGTGATCTGAACACTGCCGCTCAGCAGCATGTTGGCCTGCGAGCCCTGCAAATGCAGGGTGGTGTCAGCGGTCGCGCTAATGCCGGAGTAGCGAACCCGGATATCTTTCCCGGTTGCCGAGAAGTCTCCGTACAAGCCCTGCTGGTAGGCCAGGAAACCCGAAAATTTAAGCTGGCCGCCGCCGGTTGTGCCGACCAGGTCCTGCACCTGGAGACGATTTTGATCGAAGATCAGATTTCCGTTCAATTTGCTGATGCCGTTGGGCAGGTCATTCAGCGCGAGAGCCACATTGGTCAGGTGCATCCGGCCCGAGAACGACGGCTGGGTGAGAGTCCCGTTGGCTTCGACGTTGAAGTCCACGTGTCCGGAGGAGGTAATGTCGGGATCGAACGTCTGCGCCAGCTTCATATTGACGGTGCCGTCGCCGGTAACCGCCAGTGCCTGGTCATCCATCAAAGCTGCGGTGCCGGTGACCGACAAATTCGTATCCGGCCCGGTGATATGCGCCTGGGTTAGATGAAGCACCCCGTCCTGCAGCGAGGCTCGCAGCGGTCCCTCGGCCTGAAGCGCGATTCCCTGCAGAGTAACCGCAAACTGGTTGATCTCAGCATCTCCGCTGAACTGCTTCGGTTCGCGCAACGGGCCGGCGACGTTGACCGTGCCCCCAATGGATGAGTTGCCGCTGACGCTCTGCACATGCATCGCGCGCAGAAAGGGCGCGATATTGAGGTTGGTCAACACCACGTTGGCCTTGGTCTGAAAATTGTCATGCAGCTGGGTCTCGCCCTTAGCCTGAAGCTGCGCGGTCGCCAGACTATTCCGGGCGGTGAAATATGCAGTGCTGCCCTGGGTGTGCACGACCGCTTCCAGGCCGCCGGCCGGCTGCCCGCCCAGTATCAGGTTCCGCAAATGGATCCCAGCCAGAACTGACACGGAGTCGATCGTGCCTGAGGCATGTGCGTCAAACTTCAATGCACCTGCTATGGAGAGCCGGGGATCTTTGGGTTGGGGAAAATGAGCAAGTTCAAAGTTGGTCCCGTCCAGATTGCCCAGGAAGCTTCGCGACTTCAGGTTGTACGTCCCGTTGCCCTCCACTGTGCCGCCATCCTGGAGGAGGGTAAGTTTCGTCAAGTTGATGTCCTGCCCGGCGAAGGTAAGAGCTGCTGTCAGGCTGTGATAGGGCTGCCCTTCGATTGCTCCGCCCTGAAGAGTAAGGTTGCTGCCCCCATTTAGATTACCCAGCATCCCCCCGGCATGAGCCTGCATGTTCAGAGTGCCGGTAACTGGAAGATCTTGCCCTGCCAGGGCCAAAAGATCGGTGAGCGAAGCGTCCTGCATCTGGGCAGTGGCGTTGATCGTGGCTTGGTCATCGAACGCCACTTTCCGGCGGTTGATGTGATGCGCCTCCAATCTACCTGAGGCGTGGATCACGGTTTTGCCGCGCATGAGCGTTGCCTGATCGACGGAGATGAGGCTGGAGGAGTAGCTGGCGGTAGTGTCCAGGCTGTCCCAGTGGATGGTCGTAGGGTTGCCGGCCGCGGGAGCGCCGGTCGGAGTGGACGAATTGGCGGCGGGCAAAGCTACCGGCCCGACAGAAGGTTCTGCCGGCTTGGGCGAGGTGCTGGCTGGAAGCACAACTAGAGTAGAGAACCGGCTCGCCGTCAGGTGACCCTGGAATGCGGGATCTACCAGGGAACCGGTTCCCGAGCCGTCGAAGGTTGCGTCTCCCTGGAGAGAGACGGGAAGGCCTCCGATTCCAGGCTTGCCGTTGATGCCCAAATCCAGTGCCTTCAGCACGTGATCAAACTCGCCTAGATTGTGGGTCACCAGGTGAACCGAAAGATTGGACGGTCTCTCTACCGGATACACCCCGAGCGGGCCGGAGACGTTGAGGGTGGTTGCGGGACTATGCGCTTCCAGCCGGTTGATGTCGACTCTGCCCCCGCGCTGGAAGTACTTGGCGTCGACCGAACCGCTGAGGGGGAGCAGGCCGGGAGTGGGAGTATCGGGAGCGCTCATCGCCAGGACGGCTGCGACCGTAAGGTCATCCGGAGAGCCTGTCCAATCGACACTCACGTTCCCCTCGCCCGCCGTATCGAAACCCAAATCCCGATAGTGGGGTGGAACCACGCTGGCAAGGACCGTGCTCAGGCGGACGCCGCTCACCCGGGCGCGAATGCTCATCACCTGGGCCCCTGGTGCTTTTGCCGGACGATCGGGGGCCTGCCAATGGAGAAAGCGAAGTGCAGCGTTGACGGTCCCGCCCTGACGCGGGCGCCCCACCAAATCAGGCAGGGTGATCTCGTCCGGGGTTACGTGCAGGTGAGTGGTGGCGTTCACGCCGTCAGCCCAGAAGTATTCAATGGCGTAGCTGGCATTGACCACCTTTGCCTGGCCGTCCAGGACATATTGATCCGTTCCGCTGCCCTGGCCCGTGAGCGCAAGGTCCACGCTTCCACGCTTGAAGCCGTCCACTGCGCCCAGCGCCGTCACTTCCGCCAGATCCACCGTGCCGTTGGTGGAGAGGTTCCACTGTGGCCGGGCGAAGTGGGTGAGACTCCCAGAGGCCTGGAGGCTGGTTTTTTGGCTGGTAAAGTGCAGCGTCTTGAGGTCGACAGCATCGGGGGCAGCTTCCACGCTCAAATCCAGCCGGCTATGGACGACCCCGGACTTCCCTTTCTGAGCAGCGATATCGGAGCAGGAGATTTCGCCCAGATAGTGACCGCGCAGCGGCGCGTACGTGATCACCACTCCCAGGTCATTGGCGGCCAGCTGGAACGGTATCGATCGTTCATTGATCAGCGCCATGCCGTTGTGAACTTCTACCCTGCGGGCCTGGAGATCGAAGATCGTCTTGGTCGCCGACCCGTTGGGGATTTGCGTGGCCTTCGGTATGGGCTGGTTGGTGCGGCCGTCAGGGTAAACAATGATGTGAATTGCCGGCCGGTCGACCTCCAGGAAATCGAGGCCCAGCCGGGCATCGACAAAGGAAAGGATCCTGGCCCGCGCGTAAAGCCGGTCGATATGGGCATAGGGCAATTCACTCCGGCTCTCGAGGCCATGAATGGTCAGGTTATCCGCCTCCACCGCGAGATGGCGCAGGTTCCAGCGCATGGACTGGATCTCCACCCGGCCGCCGGTGGCATCTTCGAGGACCGTGACGACCTTTTGCCGGACGATGTTGGCAAAGTGTGGTGTCGAGGCATAAAACAGCAGTCCTGCGACCACCAGGATCAAAAGAAGCACGAGGACCCCGCCGACTCGCCAAATCCAACCCCAGGCGCTCACGACTGCCCTCCGGAATCGGATTCGTCGCCGGAACCGGTCGTGCCCACCTTGCCGTAAGCCGGATCGAGAATGCTCACACTGCCTTCACTCTTCAAGCTCTGTAACCATTCGAGCAGCAGGGAGCTCACCCGCTGCTGCAGCAGGATCTCCTGAATCCGGCTGGAGACGGAAGCCAGGGGCGGGGGCTTCTGCCCCTCGAGCTGGGGAACCAATTTCTTGTTGTAGTAGTCCTGAATCTCGGCCGGCGTAATGCGAACCCCGGCGCCAAAGCGCGACTGGATGAAGGAGAGGATCTGTATGCGTTGCGCCCAGTGTTTCTCGACTTCGTTTTCCGTAAGGCCGTTCGCCTTAAGGAAGGCTTGCCAGCCGGCTTCGGTGTCGCAGTGGTATTGCCTGCACTCGGGTATCACCTCGCGCAGCTGGAGAATGCGCTGCTGTACCTCCGACGGCGTGGGCGGGCTCACCGTCTCCGCTGTCTGCATTTGTTGCAGAATGAGATCGCGGTCGATCAGGCGCTGTAGGGCACGCTGCGGGGTGTTGCGCGCGCTATTAAGGCTGAGGGTTTGCAACACGGCGTAACGCATCTCTTCCTGCACATCGCTCTCGAGGATAACGCTGCCATTGATAACCGCGACGACGTGATCGAGAACTACGGCCTCCGGTGGTACGGGCGCCGCAGTTTGCTGTGCCCACGCGCTCGCAGCCGTGGTCACAATCAATATCAAATTCCGAACTCTGCTTTTACGCACGAGCATAGATGCTCCACATCAAAAGCTCTGTCCAATGCTGAAGAAAAAGTTGAAGTGCCCCGCCTGGCCAACATGCGGATTCGGAGCCGTAGCAGAGGTTGTGTAGTCGTAGATGACGGGATAGATCGGCGGATTGAGGTTATAGCTGAAGTCTCCACGTATCGGCCCAATGGGTGTGTGGTAACGCAAACCCAGCCCCACGTCATGAGAGAAGTTATTGAAATCGCAGGTATCCGGCGTGTTGTAGGTGGTGTAGGGCGTAGTGACATTGCGGCAGGTATAGCTGTGTGGCTGTTTGGTGCGCAGGGCGCTGGGCCATACCTGAGAGGACTTTTGAAAGGCATTGCCCATGTCATGAAACAAAACAAAACTAAGATCGGTGCCTACCCAACGCAAGGTGGGCGGCGGCGGGCGGAGCTCCAGGGTGTTGACAAACACGGCGTACCCGCCAACCGGATAGCCGGTTTGAGGATCGCGCGGCCCGGCAGAATTAATCGGAAATCCGCGAAGGGAGGTGGCGCCACCGGCGTAGAGCCGCTCCGGCAGGGGGATCAGTTGCGCATCGCCGTCGCCGAAGGAGCGCTCCTGCCCGTAGCGAGTCTGGCGCGCAAACACCCAGTGAGTCCGGCCCAGGTCGTAATAAGTGGCATTGCTCAGATCGACGCGGGCGAAGTTGGCTTGGGAGCCGAATTTGCCATCCGACAGAAATACTTCCCCGGTATTGAAGCTGCCGTGATGGGCATCAAGCGCGACGTCGCGGGTATCGCGAATGAACGTAATTCCCGGCCCCCCCACCCGCACCGGTTGCGCCAGTAGCGGGATCTCCGACAGGCTCACCTGCAAGGTAGCGGAGTTGACCGAAACCCGGCGGTACGAGAAAGAGTAGATCAACGTAGTCGGTTTGGTGACGCGCTGCGACAATCGCATGGCGCCGGAAAGAATCGCGGCCTTGTAGGTGCTGATCACGGCACTGTTGTTGTAGCCGCCGGAAAAAGTCAGGTTGAGCGATGGCTTGTTGCGGAAGTGCGGATCCTGGTAGCTGAGCAACGCGATCTGCTCCAGTGTTCCGTAATTAGTGCGCAGGGTAATCGACTGGTCGGTGCCGCGCAGATTGGTACGGCTTACATTGAAAAGAATCCGCGGACTGGCCCCGGTATGGCCGTTGGGATTGCACTCGTAGCTGTTGGTGATGCCCAAAGTTGCCTGCTCCGCCGGGGAGAGACAGCCCTCAACGGGCGCACCCGTCTGCACCTCGAAGCCGAAACCATAGCTGATATCCCAGCGTTTGGCTTCAGTCAGATTCAACAGGATATTCTTGTAACTCTCGTCGCCGTTTGGATTTTGAATCGCCGTATTCACCTCATTGAACAGGGCGAGGTCATAAAGCTTGCGCTGCATCTGCAGCAGGGCGGTTTGATTGAGCGGGTCGCCCGGCTTGAGCGTGATGCGCTCCTGAACCACCGATGGCTTGGTTCGTTCGACACCGGAGACAACCACCTTGCGGACGAAGAACTGCTTACCAGCCACGATCTTCATGGTGAAGTCCACTGCGTCCGGGTGATCCGGCTCGGTTTGTTGGAACAGGCTGACCTGGGCGTTGTCATAGCCCTTGCTGAAGTAATAGGTTTGCACCAGATCGCGGTCCTGGTTGATGTTGATGGCCGAGTAGGGCTGCCCTACCTGGGTGTTCAGAAAAGGACGAAAATCAGTGAGTTGCTCGGGCGTGGCTCCCTCGATGTCATATTTGCCGATACGGCTCTGCGCCCCTTCTTCGATGACGTAGTTGATCTTGAAGTGGGAGATCTTGCCGGACTTTCCCGCAGCGGTATCGCTATCCGTAAATTTCGGCGTGACCTTAACAGCGTTGAAGCCGTTGCTCATGTAAAGAGTCTTGATGCTAGCGACATCCTGGGCAACCAACTGCTGGCTAAAGGCACCGTAGCGGTCCAGTAAACTGTTTGGCCGCACGCTTAACCGCTGGGTGATGAGGGGTGTATTGAAATATTTGTTGCCGGTGACCGTAACCGTGTCGACCACGTGGCGCTTACCCAGCTCAATGGTGTAGAGGGCAGTGACATGTTGGGGATCGGTATGCACCGGCTGGTGCGATACCTTCACATCGAAATAGCCGCGGCCCTCAAAGTAGTTGCGCAGGTTCTGCGCGCCTTCGTTCAGCAAGTCCTGGTCAATCGTACCCTCTTCATACACGGGCACCAGTTTTTGCAACTGGGCGCGGCTGATCTTTGCGCCTGCGACCTGAACCTGAACCACGGGCCCCTGGTGAGCAAGGAAGGTATAGTTCAGGCGATTCGTGGGAGGCACATATTCCTTGGAGGTGAGACTGACCGTTGCCGCCAGCCGCTCCCGCTTGTTGTAGTGCTTGCGCAGTTTGCTCAGCGCACGGCTGACCGTGTTGCGGTTGACCTTGGAGTTGGACTTGAGTTTTGCCTGCTTGCGAAATTGTGCTTCGGTCAGCCCGCTTTCGCCAGTCAACTCTACGTCGCCGACCCTTGCCTGGTCGCCTGTGGTGACCTCGAAATTAATGCCGACTAACGAGTTTTCATGGTCGATAACTTTGGTGGTGGCGATCTGTCCACGGTAGTAGCCATTGTTCTCCAAAGTAGCCTTGATGGCAGGTTCTGCCAGCGCCGCCTTGCTGTCTGAGTAGGCTGTTCCCGCTTGCAGTTGGGTGGCGCTGTCCAGCACCGCGTCGAGGCGCTCATCTTTCACCCCCTCCACATTGACCCGGCCCACAAAAAGGCGCGGAACCCCGGAGAAGATGATGGATACATTGTTCCCGGCGCGCACCCCGGCCACTTCGATCGTTTGGTAGAGGCCGGTGGCGTAAAGGCTGCGCAGGCTGGCACGAACCTTATCCGGGTCCAGGGGAACACCCACCTGTTGGGCCAGTTGACCGGGCAGTGGTTTCAGCAAATCTTCGCGGACACCTTCGAAGGTTATGCTCACCACATCAAGGCCCGCCCATTCGAGCAGGGAACCCGGCCGGGTCTCGTCGGGCGCAAGGGGAGCGGGAGTGGACGCGGTCTGAGCACCTGCGATTGGCAAGCAGGCAATCGTCAACATCAGCGAACCGTAGATGGCCAGAACAGGAAGGAAGCCCCCTGACCTTTTTCTCAAAAAAAAAGCTTTCGAGAGGAAGCGGCGTGGTGTAAAGGTGTCCGGTTTCTGGTGTCGGCGCGCCGATGGAAGCAATCGTGTCAAAACCAAAAGGACCCTCTCAGGTGGGCATCCAGGTATGCCGACCACGATCGCCGAACACGGTCGTCGCCACGGCTCTCTCTCTATCTGAGTCTCTATACTAAGACGTGATCGCCAATCAGCATGTTACGGGAGCGCGCAGTGGAACGGATTGAGCAGATTCGCGCGGTGGAACGGATAGAGGAGCGGTACTCGCGCCAGGTGCTTTATCCCGGGATTGGTGCGCGCGGCCAGAGCCGGTTGGCCGAGGGCCATGTGGCGGTGGTGGGCTGCGGGGCCACCGGGGCTGCAGCCGCGGCTCTGCTGGCGCGGGCCGGGGTGGGAACTTTGACCCTGGTCGATCGCGACTTTGTAGAGGAGAGCAATCTGCAGCGGCAGGTTCTTTTCGACGAGGCCGATGCCCGCGAAGCATTGCCCAAGGCGGAAGCCGCCCGGCGCAAGATCGCTCAGTTCAATAGCCAGACGCGGGTGCACGCGCATGTGGCCGATCTGGTGCCCTCCAATATTCACGCCCTGCTGGGCGAGACCGCCATCGTGCTGGACGCCACAGACAACTTTGAAACTCGCTACCTGCTGAACGATTACTCCATCGAGCGGGGCCGGCCGTGGATTTACGCGGCGGCCGTGGGTGCCTATGCCGCTACCATGAATATTCTTCCGGAAGAGACCGCCTGCCTGGCATGCCTTTTCCCCCGGCCGCCGGCGGGGATGGTGGAAACCTGCGACACCAGCGGCATATTGAATACGGCGGTCAATTTCGCCGCTTCGGTCGAGGTGACCGAGGCGCTCAAGTTTCTGGTCGGCGCAAAGGACAAGATGCGCCGAACCCTCCTGGGCCGCGACCTGTGGACCAATGATCAGGCCGAAATCAGCGCCGCCGCTCCCCGGGCGCAATGCCCAGTTTGCCAGCAGCGGGACTTTGCTTATCTGCGGGGAGAAGACCGTCCCCAGATCACGCTGTGCGGCCGGAATTCGGTGCAGATCCATGAACATCATCGCCCGGTTGACTTTGCCGAGATGCAACACCGCCTGGAACCGCACGGAAAGGTAACCTTCAACCGGCTTCTGCTGCGTTTCGAGCGAGGCGGGTACACAGTCACGCTCTTCGCGGACGGGCGCGCGCTGGTCCAGGGCACCACCGATGTGACCGTTGCCCGCAGTCTTTATGCACGCTTTATTGGCACCTAAAGGTGGGGGTTCCGGATCGGGCAAGCAACTTCTGCCCCTCATTCTGCTTCACACAGCAAGGTTTCCTTTCCAAATTGCGTGATTCCAATGCTGCAAGCGAACATCCGCCGACAGAGCAGAGATAACGGTGGGATAACTTCTCTCTTAGAGGTAGCAATGTCTATTCCCAGCAAGGACTTGGCGACCACTCCCGGGCCAACATCGCCGGCCAAGGCGCCAAACCAGCATCTGCGCCGTAATCCGCCCATAGCCGGCGAAGCCGAGGCCATTCAGAAAGCCCAGGCCGGCGATGCGGCCTCTTTCGAAATGCTGTACGCGTTGCACAAGCGGCGGGTCTATTCTCTTTGCCTGCGCATGCTGGGCAACGTGGCCGAAGCCGAGGATCTGACGCAGGAGGCCTTTCTCCAGCTGTATCGCAAAATTGGCACGTTCCGCGGCGATTCAGCGTTTTCCACCTGGCTGCATCGGCTGGCGGTGAACGTTGTGCTCATGCACTTGCGGAAGAAGGGCTTGCCGCAAGTCTCACTCGAAGAAACCCTGGAACCATCCCAGGAAGATGGTCCGCGCAAAGACATAGGCGCGCGCGACCTGACGCTCTCCGGCTCGGTCGACCGGGTCACCCTAGAAAGGGCCATTGAAAATCTGCCCCCCGGTTATCGACTCGTATTCGTATTGCACGATGTGGAAGGATATGAACACAATGAGATTGCCGGAATGCTGGAATGCTCCATTGGCAACAGCAAGTCACAATTGCACAAGGCACGTATGAAGCTGCGTGACCTTTTGAAGTCGGGCCAAAAGAAAGAGGCAGTTTTATGACCAATTGGAAAGGAGCGAACGGGACGACCACCGATTGCGCCGCCTTTCAGGACCAGCTGCCGAGCTTGTTCGAGTCAGGCGAAGATCTGAACGCCCAGGAACACCTGAAGACCTGCGAGAACTGCAGCGCCCTGGTGCGAGATCTTGAATATATTGCGGAACAAGCCAAGCTTTTGCTGCCTATTCACGATCCGAGCCCCGAAGTGTGGGAAAACATCCAGACCGCGCTCAAGAAAGAGCCTTCCCGCGCCAAGTAGCCCTGGCATCGGGTCCACTAAGGAGAGAACCAGAGACAGATGCCTGTCGGGCTGAGTCAAAACCAATCCTCAAATTACATCGCCAAAAAGGCAGTTGATCCGCTAGTTTGGACAGCTCTGTCTGAGCTAAGCCCAGGAGGGCCCTGCGGGACTGGATTTGGAGATCGGGTTCTCACCCACCCTCTTCAACCCGCACTGCATGCTGGCCCCCCGCAATCGACGAGCAGGTACGGTACTTGAAGGAGTGGCACTCCTGAGCCTTTGGCACACTCTTCGAGCCAAGTAGTCGCGTCCCGGCTCTATAATCCGCAAATGGCATGAGCGAGCGGGCGCAGCAAGAGAGGCAACTGGTTTCCCGGTTGATCCTGACCGGTTTCATGGGCGCCGGCAAGTCCACCGTCGGGGCGATTCTGGCACGAGATCTGGGCTGGAGGTTCATGGATCTGGACCGGGTCATCGAAGCCGGCAGCAAAAGCACGGTGGCGGAGATTTTCCGCGATTACGGCGAAGCGGATTTTCGCCGGCGAGAGCGGCAAGCGGTCCAGCAGTTAATCAGCGAAGAGGAAATCGTGCTGGCCCTCGGCGGGGGCACGATCGAAGACGACTCCACCCGATCGCTGTTGATCCATTCACCCGGAAACTGCCTGGTTTTTCTGCACGCTGAACTGCCCGATCTGCTGGCGCGCTGCATGGTCGAGGGCAACGTCCGTCCTTTGCTGGCCGCGCCGGATGCCCTGGAGGCCCGTCACACCCGGCGCCTGCCGCACTATCGGGCGGCACACGTCACGCTCACCACCACCGGCCTGGCACCGCGGGAAGTGGCCGATCGAGTGCTGGCACACCTCACCCTTGAGTGGCGGATCCCAAGAAAAACGAGGTAGTGATTCATGGCAAGTCCCGAAGCGGGCGTAGAACGCATAAAGAGGGTGCGATCGCGCTCGGTGCGCGGGTATATTGTTTTCGCCTTTGTCATCGCACTGGTGCTGGCGACCGCGTACCTGATGCGGCAAATTCTTTTGCTGCTTTATGTAAGCGCTCTATTTGCAGTTGTCCTATCACCCGTGATCCGCGGTATCACGCAAATCCATATCGGGCGCTGGCACCCCGGCCGCGGGTTGGCCATCTTTCTCCTGTTGCTGAGCCTGGCGGCCGCGGCCACCTTGTTTTTTGCCTTCGCTCTGCCCCCGGTGCTGAAAGATGTGCAGTCGTTGATCACCGAGCTGCCAAGGCGCGGACCCCAGTTGCTCGATCAGCTGCATCGAGTCCCGTTCATTTCTCATCTGAATCTGTCGGGTTTGAACCTCAGGCTGCAAGGATTCGCGTCCAATTTTGCGGAATATTTATTTCTTTCCATCAGCGGCTGGGCCGGCAAGCTCGCTGATATCGGCGCGGTCATCTTTTTGACGGTCTATTTCATGCTGGAAGGCGACGAGGCCTATCACTGGATCCTGTCCTTTTTCCCCAGGTCCGCCAGAGTGCGGCTGAACGACACTCTATTACGCGCCGATGTGCGCATGGGCAAGTGGCTGCTGGGGCAAGGCGGCCTCATGCTCATCCTCGGGCTGTGCAGCCTGATCGTTTTTGTGCTGCTCAAGATTCGATATGCCTACGCGCTTGCGGTATTAATGGGGGCTCTCAACATCATCCCCATCGTCGGCGCCATGGTCTCGATGGCTCTGGTCTTGCTGGCGGCGGCAACTGACTCCTGGGAAAAAGTGTTAGGGGTGGCGATTTTCTACGCTATTTACGCCCAGGTTGAAACCTCTTACCTGACGCCGCGCATCATGAAGAGCAGTGTTGACCTTTCCGCGTTGGGCGTCCTGGTCGCACTGCTGATGGGCTCTAAGCTGGCGGGCGTGATCGGGGCCATGATCGCGGTGCCGACAGCGGTGCTGGTCTCGGTGCTGATCCAGGAGTACCTGGTCCAACATGATGAGCACGTTCCACTCCCGGAAGTGGTGGCGGTGAAAGCTGCGCCCTAGGCCCGGGCTACCTTGATGACGGCAAACGACGGACCTGCCTGGACGCCGCTTGCTTGCTATCATGAAAGCAGCCGCATTGATGAACCATAGCCAGCCTCAAACCAGGACCCCGCTCTCGTGACCCCAGCCGCACACGCCGTCGATCAAGTTCCGGCTGGAGACTTGGCCGTCCCTGTCCTCGCGACTTCTGCGGCACAAAAGCAGCATTCCCGTTTGGCGGATTACCAGGAGCTCTTCAAGGTCCGCGTAACCTCGATGGTGGTGCTGACGGCTTGGGCCGGCTTTTACCTGGGATCGATGCGCTCCGGTATCACCAGCGTGCACTGGGGTCTGGTCGAAGCGCTTTTCGGAATTACGCTCGTCTCCTGCGGGGCCAGTGCTCTGAACCAGGTTATTGAGCGCAGGACCGACGCCAGAATGACCCGGACGGCGCAGCGCCCGCTGGCCGCCGGCCGAATCGGACTGTTGTATGGCCTCACGCTGGGCCTGGCTTGTTTCGCCGCCGGCGCTCTGGTGCTGGCATGGTTTACCAACCCGGTGACGGTGATGCTGACCCTCTTGACGGGATTCAGCTACGTCGCGGTGTACACGCCGCTCAAGCGCTACACCACGCTGGCGACATTTATCGGCGCCTTTCCCGGCGCGATGCCTCCTCTTTTGGGCTGGACCGCCGCGCGGGGGATGATTGAGTGGCCGGCCGTGGCCCTGTTCGCCATTCTCTTCGTGTGGCAGTTTCCCCACTTCATGGCCATCGCCTGGCTCTACCGCGAAGACTATGCCAAGGCCGGGATTCGGATGCTGCCGGTGGTGCAGCCGGATGGCTGGTCGACGGTGTGCGAAGCGCTGGTTTATGCGGTGTTGATGATTCCGGTGAGCGCGGTCCCGTTTTATCTGCACCTGGCCGGGCCGATCTACCTGGTCACGGCGGTGCTGCTGGGTTTGGTCTACCTGGCCTACACCATTCGCTTTGCACGCATCACCCGGGCGCTCAGCACGGCTGAGTCGCGGGGGTACGCGCGTGATCTGCTGCGGGCCAGTGTGATCCACCTGCCGTTGCTGCTCACGGTGATGATGCTGAACGCAACCGGAAGGAGATAAGCGCATGGCGACCCTGAGCGAACATCCGGCCGCGAACATCCGGGCCGGCGGCGCCCCGGAAGGGATGCCAATTGAGCTCGACCGCCTCTCTCATAACTACGGCGATCGGCTGGCGCTGGACAACCTGAGTTTTGCCGTTCAGCGGGCAGAGATTTTTGGCCTGCTGGGTCCCAATGGCAGCGGCAAGACAACGCTGTTCCGCATTCTTTCGACCCTGATGGTGCCCAGTGGCGGCATGGCGCGTGTCCAGGGCTTCGATGTAGCCCGGGAACCAAACCGGGCGCGCCAGCAGACGGGTATCGTCTTTCAGGCGCGGAGCCTGGACCTGAAGTTGACCGTGGCCGAGAACCTGAAGCACCAGGGCCACCTGTACGGACTGCGCGGCCAGGAGTTGAAGACCCGCAGCGAAGAAGTGCTCCGCCGGGTCGGCCTGAGCGACCGGGCAAAGGAATATGTAGAGACGCTGTCCGGCGGAATGCAGCGGCGGGTGGAACTGGCCAAAGGCCTGATCCATTCGCCGGCGGTGTTGCTGCTGGACGAACCATCGACCGGCCTGGATCCGGGTGCGCGCCGGGACATGTGGCAATATCTGCAAACACTGCGCGACCAGGAGGGTGTGTCCATCCTGGTGACCACCCACCTGATGGAGGAAGCCGAGCATTGCGATCGGCTGGCCATTTTGAACCAGGGCAACCTGGTGGCGCTAGGGTCACCGGCGCAGTTGAAGTCGGCCATCGGGGGTGACGTGGTGCTTTTCGAGACCGCTACCCCGGAGGCCGCACGCTCGCTGGCGGAACGTATCGGCGCGCGCTTTGGCGTACAACCAGGCGTGCTGGGCAGCACTGTCCGTTTGGAGCGCCCCGAGGGTCATCGCATGGTCACGGCGGTGGTCGAGGCCTTTCCGGGCGAAGTGGATGGCATCTCAGTGGCTCGTCCCTCGCTTGAGGACGTGTTTATTCAACGCACCGGGCATCGCTTTTGGACCGATGCCGAGGAGAAGGAGACATAATGGCAACCCTGGCCGCAACCGCGCCGCGCACGCGGCAGGCCGTATCGCCGGGCATCTGGCTGCCGGCTTATAGCTTGTGGCAGCGCGAGATCGTCCGTTTCTATCGCCAGAAGGCCCGGGTGGCGGGGGTGATTGCTTCGCCGCTGATCTTCTGGGTGGTGCTGGGCGCAGGCTTCGCGCATAGTTTTAGCGCCGGAGAAGGAAGCTCTTCTCACTACCTGGCCTACTTCTTCCCCGGATCGGTAGCCATGATTGTGCTCTTTACCGCGATCTTCAGCATGATGTCGCTGATCCAGGATCGAAATGAGGGCTTCCTATTGTCGGTGCTGGCGGCCCCGGTGAGCCGGTCGTCGGTGGTTCTGGGCAAGGTGCTGGGCGGGGCGACCCTGGCTGCGATTCAGGGAATCATTTTTCTCGTCTTTGCGCCGCTGGTAGGGGTGCACCTAACGCCGTCAGCGATTGGCTTGAGCATTCTCGCCGTGTTGATGATCAGCTTCGAGCTGACGGCGCTGGGCTTTGCCATTGCCTGGCCCATGGATTCAACGCAGGCTTTCCACGCTATCGTGAATATGCTCCTGATTCCGCTGTGGCTGCTTTCAGGCTCTCTGTTTCCGCTCAGCAAGGCGGCGGGTTGGATGCGCTTTTGCATGATGCTGAATCCCCTGACCTATGGAGTGGAGGCATTGCGTGGCGCCTTGTTTCCCGATGCGTCCAAAGTATTTTCTTTGCCCGTCAACCTGGCGGTCACCGCCGGTGTTTGCGTGGTGACCTTTGCTGCATCCTGGGCGATTGTGAACCGGCGCACCCACCGGCCGGCCGCGTAGCCGGAAAGGACGGAGAAACATGTTAGTCGCTGAAACCAACCAGCGTCCTTCGGTGGCGCTCCCCGTGGCGCTGATTGCTGCTGTGAGTGCGGCTGCGGTTTGCTTTCTGCTGTGGCTGCTTTACCTGCATCATCCGCTGGATGCTTCTGTTTCGCGGTTCCGCTTTCTCCCCACACTCGACGCAGTGCTTAACGGCCTGTGCACTGCCGCCCTGCTGGCCGGGTTTTATTTCATTCGCCGGCGGAATATTCCCGCCCATCGGGTGTCGATGGTGATCGCGTTTGTTTTCTCGTCTCTCTTCCTGGTCAGCTACATCACCAACCATGCGCTGCATGGAGAGACGCATTTCCCTGGTTTTGGCACGGTGAGGACGGTATACCTGAGCATTCTGGCCAGTCACATTGTGTTGTCGGTGATAGCACTGCCGATGGTGCTGACCACGTTCTTCTTGTCGTTGAGCGGCCGCTTCCGGCAGCATCGCAAACTCGCGCGCTTCACGCTACCCATCTGGCTCTACGTCTCCGTCACCGGGGTGGTGGTACATGCCATGCTGGCTGCGTGGCGTTGAACGCAGCCACTGTCGTGACGCAAGAGGCGGGACCGCGGCTGGTCAAGCCGATGCCGGACGACGGCACGGCACAACTGCTGCGCGCCGGCATCTGGATCTTGGTGGTTGGCGGGCTGGCCGCGCTGCTGACCGAAACCGTTTTCGGCGGCATTGGCATACACGGGCCGCATACAAACTCCGGATGGCTGGCGCTGTTGCTGGCGATGATGTGCCTGCCGTTCGGGAGCATGCTCACCCTGCTGGGAGCCGCCAAGTGGCTGCGCAATCGGCGGCTGGCGCGCATGAAGAAAACTTAACCAAAGCTGGGTGCTCCACATCTCGTGCGGTTGCAGACGACAGCGCTTACACGCCGATCATCGATTCCTGGGAGCAATCCAGGTTAGCGTTCGTGGTATCCCACATCTCGCAAACAACCAGCGAGATATGGGGCACCCGGCCTTGGTTGCAAGTGAAAACAACAAACCGAGTGAGTTCTGCTATGCTTCTGCCTTACTCAAAATAGAAGGAACATCATGCCAAAGAGCGTCAACAAAGTCATCCTCCTGGGGAACGTCGGCAAAGACCCCGAAGTCAAATTTTTACCCAGCGGTTTACCGGTCGCTAATCTCACCCTGGCCACCTCCGATCGGTTCAAGGACAAAGCCGGCGAATGGCAGGACCGCACCGAGTGGCACAACTTGACCGCCTACCAAAGGGTGGCGGAAATCATTCGCGACTACGTGAAGAAGGGCGCCAAGCTCTACGTCGAAGGCCGCATTCAAACCCGGTCATGGGACGATCAGGCGTCGGGGCAGAAGAAGTATCGCACCGAAATTATCGTCAACGATGTTGTGTTGTTGTCGGGACGGGGTGAAGGAGAAAGTGGTGGCGGCGCACCGCGCTCAAGTACGTCTTCGTTCGACCAGCGGGCACCGGTGCACCATGAGGAGTTCGCCGGAACCGAAATCACCGACGACGATATTCCCTTCTGACCAGGCCGTCGACGGCGCCCGGTGGACTGGCCGGCGGATAAGCGTCAAACAAGGGATGAATTCTGAAGACTGCGCAGGCGGGTTCGGCCGGCAAGCTGCTAAGCAGTGCGCGTGCGCCAACCGTGCCTGCGTGCCCTCTCTCCACGAAAGGCCTGGTTCGCAGCCTTGGATTACCTTGTCTTACTATTTGGTAAGACGAATTGTGCGAGGAGGCGGGAAATGCGGACTTCTTCCATCATCAGTTCCAAAGGCCAGATAGTGATTCCCGCGAACCTGAGAAAACGCTACGGATTAAAGGAAGGCACGACGATAGTGTTTCACGAAGAACATGGCCGGCTGGTGCTTGAGCCCGACAATTACGCAGCGATCTATGCGCTCCAGGGGAGTCTTGGGGATTTCCCGCTTGAAGAGGAGCTGGCTAAGGAAAGACGAACGGAACGGGAGCGAGAGAACAGACGGTGAAAGAATACGTTCTCGCTACTTCCTCCAGGGATCGAGTAGCTTCACTCCGAGATCGTGCACGTCGCTGATATTCCGCGTGACCAGCGTTAATTTGTGCACAAGTGCAGTTGCAGCGAGGAGCGTATCGATGACCGGTCTTGAGCGTTGGGCAGACAACTCTCCCCATTGCCTCGCAATCGCCGTATCAACACCGAGAATGCGTTCGCCAAAGCTGAACTCCAGCCCATCTACCCAAGCTCCGATCCGTTTCGCGCCATCTGCGTCCGATCGAATTTTGAGAGCCACGCCTTTTCTCAACTCGCCGAGCGAAAGCACACTGATGAAGAGTGCGGACGGTTCGGCAGCGGAAAGAAAGGACATGACTCGTTCATCGGCCTGTTTCTTGCGGGTCTCGGATAGAATGTTGGTGTCCAGCAGATATTGCAGCCGCCCGCTCACATTGTGAGCTTTCGTCCGTTATCGCGACTGCGTGGGACTTCAAATCGGTCGACCTTGGGGCCACCTAGCAAATACTCCCTGAGATCTGGCTTGTGAGCGGTCAGGGCCCGGTAGTCCTTGACTGAAAGAATGACAGCTCTTTCCGACCCGTGTCGGGTAATGAATTGCGGGCCTTTGCTGATAGCTTCCTCAATAACCTCGCTCAGACGTGTCTTCGCCTCTTGAACTTGCCAAACCGCCATATGCACCTCAATCTTTGCTTCAACCAAAATTATAGTCGTTTTGGTCAGAATTGCGGGTTTGAAAGCATCGGACGGTTGGGGTGCTCTAACTTCACTGAAACTCCACAACATCGCGCGAGAGCGGCATCGCGCGGGTGATCGGCTTTGCCTCGTTCTTGTCCATGGGTATCGCGATTTTCTTGTCGGTGTTTTCGTCCAGAGCTGTCAAGTGCAGCGACACACGCCCCTCGAGATTCATGTGGTCGAATACGAACGGGAGTGACGTGTCGTCCAGGCTCGATGGCCGGTCCATCACCTGAAAATGAAGATGCGGCGCGCTGGAGTTGCCCGTGTTCCCCAGCAGGCCGACCTTCTGCCCCTGCCGCACGTAGTCGCCGACGTGCAGTTGAATGCTGCCCGGGGCAAGATGCGCATACATCGCATAGTGCCCTGAGCCCATGTCGATGATCACGCGATTGCCGGCGATCTGCGCGATTGTCAGACCGTCGGGATTCTTCCCCGGCGTCACGTTCGGCAGATCGCGCATCACTTCCACCACTGTGCCCGGCGCGACCGCCGTAATTTCAGCACCGTAACCGATCCAATCCTCCGGCTTCTTCCCGTCAGTCCGGTATGCAAGGCCATGAGCGTCAACCTGCACCCAGTCGATGGCGAAGGTCTCGCTGGGATCAAGCGTGCCATTCATTGCGTTAGTGACAAACCGATGCGGGCCGATCTCCAGGCAACATCCGTTGCCATTGACCCAGCCGCTGCCCTTTAAGGGGGGACTGATCACCATCGCCTCGCGGCCGATCGGGATGGAGTGGCCAACGGCCGTGTGCTCCGTCCCGACCGGGGTCGGAGGAGTCGTTACCGTGATCCGGTGTGCGATCGCCGCCGGTACCTGGCTCATGTTTTCATAGGTGACATCGAAGAACATCACACCCGTCTGTCCGCTCGGAATCTGGTTGGTGTAACTCTCTTTGTTCATAGTTCCCGGCAACGTGAAGAGCTTCACCTGGCCGGTCACATCTTCGTTCCGGATGTCGAGCACGCGGTTCTTGCCGCTTGCCTGATTGCCGCGCGCCGGATCCACCACCTCGACGGACTTGATGGTCGCGGTTACGTTCCAGGAGTTAGTGACCTGCAGCGCGTACGCAAGATGGATCAATCCGTCCGAGCCTTTCGCGGGATAAATGCCGCTCCCGACCACGTGCCACGTGGGTGGCGCGATTTCCAGCGGATAGCGCAGGCCGTCGCCGTTGGTCAGTGGCGCATACCAACCATGTTGAGAAAATTCCTGGGCGGCGAGGCGGGGCAGGCAGGCAACCAGCGATAAGGCTGTGATCGCAAGCCAACAGCAGACGCGATTAGGCATAGCAAGGCATCCTTTCAATTCTCTTACAGACTCTATTCGAATCGAGTTGGCACTGCGAGTGGCGCGGGCTGCAAACATTCTCCAGAACCATGCTGAGTTCTACCGCTGCGTTCGAAGATCAGGGAAATCTTCCTCCCAGAATTCGGCGGCTCTGCGGATTCCCGGTGCTCTTGCCTCCTCTTCCAGCTTGCGCAATTGCACCCGGCGGATCTTACCGGAAATAGTCTTCGGTAATTCACAAAACTCTATTCTGCGAATGCGCTTATGAGGACCAAGCCGCTCACGGATGAATTGAAACAGTTCCCGCGCGATTTCCGCCGAAGGCTCGAGAGGCGGAGCCAGCATGACGAATGCCTTGGGGACAGTCCAGCGAATTGCGTCCGGGCTGGGTACGACTGCTGCTTCCGCAACAGCTCTGTGCTCGATGAGTACACTCTCCAGTTCGAACGGCCCCAGGCGATAATCCGAGCTCTTGAATACATCGTCAGTTCGACCTACATAGGTGAAGTATCCATCTGCGTCCCGTTGGGCAACATCTCCGGTTCGATAGTAGCCGCCGGCCATGCTTTTCCGGCTGCGTTCAGGGTCATCCATATAACCAGCCATCAGGCTCAACGGGCGTGGATTCAATCGGATTGAAATTTCACCGTCCTCGCTCTCACGGCCATCGAGGTCGAGCAGTACGATTTCGTGCCCGGGTGACGCCCGGCCTACGGCCCCGAGTTTGACGTTCTGTCCGGGGAAGTTTCCCAGCAGCAAAACATTCTCAGTTTGTCCAAATCCATCTCGAATCGTGAGGTCCCACGCGGAACGGACCTTCTGGATTATCTCCGGGTTCAATGGTTCTCCGGCTGCTACCACTTCTTTAAGCCGCACCGGATAAGCCCGCAGATCCTCCAGAACCAAGAGGCGCCACACCGTCGGCGGTGCGCAGAGTGTAGTCACGCCGCAGCGCGTGATCGTATTCAGCGTTTGCTTGGCGTCAAACCGCGAGTAATTGTAAGCAAACACAGTGGCGCCCGCATTCCACGGCGCAAAGAAACAGCTCCATGCATGTTTGGCCCAACCTGGAGAACTTATGTTGTAGTGAATGTCATCTGGTCGAATGCCGATCCAATACATGGTCGCCAGATGTCCTACGGGATAGCTCTGGTGAGTATGCAGCACCAACTTGGGAACGGCTGTCGTACCGGATGTAAAGTACAGGAGAAATGGATCATCCGCCCATGTGGGCCTATCGGGCTGGAAGTTTATTGATTCGTTGAAAGCCAGTTGGTAAGAGATCCAACCAGGAATGGGATCTCCGGTAACAATCCTTGTGTAGTCTCCCGGTAAAAGAGAAAACTTCTCCGCCGATTTTGCATCGGTGATCACATGCTTGGCTTGCCCGCGCTGCAGCCTGTCGGATAAGTCGTCTGGAATAAGCAAGGTCGAAGCTGGAATCACTACTGCCCCCAACTTGAGGGCTGCCAGCATGATGTCCCAGATGGCCTCCACATTGGGAAGCATCACGATGATGCGGTCGCCACGGGATACGCCGTGCCGGCGGAGGAAATTGGCCACCTGGCTCGAGCGCTGAGCCATCTGCTCGAAGGTCAGTTTAGTTTCCGGTCCGTTCTCGTATGCAATCCACAGGGCAGTCTTTGAATTTCCGCGTGCATAGTCGTCGAAATAATCAAGTGCCCAGTTGAAATGCGTGAGATTTGGCCAGCGGAACTCGCGATATGCGGCTCCATAATCCTCACGATGGCGTAACAGAAGATCGCGTGCCGATAGAAAGAGTTTCAGCTCATCGCCATTCGCAATAACGGCAACCTCGACAGTCCGCGACCAGGCGGAGATGCTTTCCCCTCACATTCTAAGCGCGTTTCTGGACAGGGTTGAGAGGTTGGGGTGGAGGGGGACTGGACGGCGTGAAGATCAAGCAGCTCCGGCGCTCGACGGCCTGCCGATGGACCACAGGCAAGTCAGCTGCTCGGGAGCAGAGAACTACTGCCGGACGAGCAAGGGCTATCCCATTTCCCCTGCGTTAGCACTGTTCGCGAAAGGCGCCAGGTTGAGCAACCGGCGGATGGCGTTGATATCAGGGCGGAAAACTTGCGGATCCGCTATTGTTTCGTTTTGACGCTCCCACCCTAAGAGCAGGGACTCGACAATTTCCTTGCCGTCCGGATCTTTAACGGCTTCCAGGGGCGTGCGTCCGCGGAGCGCCGGGACTTTCTGGTAGATCCAATTCTCCACCTGCTGTTGAAATTCTTTGTGCATCTGCTCGCTGAATGCGGGCTCGGGGGAGCGCTTCTCGGGCCCCGTGTTCGCTGACGTGCCGGCGGCCGTTCCTGGCTTCGATTTCTTCGGCGAGGCATTCGGAGTTTGCGTCACCGTCTTCTGGTGAACCACCAATATCCCCAGACGCCGCTCGATTTCTTGGCGAACTCTTGCCGCCCGCCTCTCCGAATTTACGTCTACGACCAGGGATCGGCCGGAAATCCTTATATGGCCGAGGAGAGTGTTCTCCCAGTCCTTATGGATTTTGTTTCCCTTCTTTTGCCAGGGAATCTCCACACTGAGAAGCGTACCGTCTGGCTCGAACTTCGCTGCTTGCAGCAGCTCCTTTTTGGAACACCCCCGGGCCAGCGGAGCCAACGCCTCGAAGGCGGCATGCGCCGACCCGGCGCGAAAGGTCAGTGTGTGCAAGACGAGGGGATCACCGTCGGTGTTGGTCAATCGCGGCGGTGTGCGCATAGCGTCGCGTACATCCAGATATACGGTACGAATATCCTCCCGATAACGGATCAGGTCGACCGCCGTCAACCCCCGATTTTGCCTGGCGATCTTTTTCCGCAACTTTTCGCGGAGTGCGACCAGTGACGCCTTATAGCTGGGAGTGATGCAAAGCGGAGCCAACCTGCCGAGGGTCGTCACCTCGGGCAGCTCGCATATTTGCCCGTATCCAAGATCGCCTGGCCGCAACATGCGGGAGGCGGTGCGCTCGAGGACCTCCACCTCCCCGCCGATCAGGACGTCGCGCAGCACCATGCCTTCCCCCGGATTGCAGCGGACCACCTCATAAAAACTGACCGGCTGGGTCATGGCCTGCTCCAGGATCAGCCGTTCCAGTTCCGGTATGCGCCCGCCCATTTTCAACAGATAGGATTGTGCGATGAGGCCTGCGACGGGTGGCTGCCGGCGCGAGCGAGGTTCCGGGTCCCAGTCGAACAGCAGATAGGGAACAAAAATCTGTCCTTCCGCGGGGTCTTCTTCGATGGGGACGGGAGAATCATCCTGATTAAAATCCGACCATGCGGCGAGAAGGTCCTTCGCGAACTTCTGCCTGGCGAAGTTCAGCATCTGTTGTACGAGCCAGCCCGATGCGTCGCGCTGTAGACTCCACGGACTTTCCTCCACGGTGCCTGCATTTTTCATGCAGCACTGCTTGTACTTCTTGCCGCTGCCGCAGGGGCATGGCTCGTTGCGACCGGTCTTCTCACGCGGGGGAAGGGGCATGGTGCAAAGCTATAGTGAAGGTCGGAAGAAGACAAATGAATGGTAGGAACTATTTTCCCGTCTCACTTAGGGAGCCGGTTGCTCCTGGCGGACGGTGAGGATGATGTTATTCTCTTCGCTCCAGTCACCCAGGATTTCCCCGAACGCGCGGCGGCGAAATCGATTCCATTCTTCCCATAGATCGTGCTTCGCTATTTCATCCTTAAAACGGCGAAACGGATGATTGCCGTGGATCGCACGGAGAAGGTTGTTTCGTATAGGATCCTTCTTTACCTGCTGGGAAAACTCGTTCATGATGTTCCACTCGTTCACGTCGAACCGATTGGGAAGCTCGAGATAGCGGTCGGTGGTTTGAATACGGACAGCCAGTTCGGCTTCTTGCTTTTGCCAATCGGGCAGCATGCCGATGCGCTCCGGTTCGGCTTCACTAAGCGAGAGAGATTCCTCCGAAATCGAAAAGACTTCCCCTGTCTCGCGATCGAGGTAGGAAAATATCGAGTCAGATTGCATTTCGAGGGCATCAATCAGGTCATCGAGTACGGCTGAGGTTGTCATGGCGGCGGAAGGCCTCCTACCTGTTTTAAATACGCTCTGTCGACAAACATTTCCAGGAAAGGTCCGCGGAACTGCAGATCCCTCCACGGCAGGCCGGGACAAGTCGGCTTACTCGGGATGACAAAGGAAAGGGCTACGGTTCCATAAAGATTGGTTGCTGGCCGAGGCGTTTTTTGGTGGGCCTCAGGCCCATGATTCCTCTGGTAAAGATTAGAAGACTGGCTCCGCGGCTCTGTCAACCGCGTCCGTCGAAAATCATGTGGGTTAACTGATCATGGATACAGCAGGGTTCTCTTCCATGCACCGGCGTCGCGGGTAAACAGGTATCGGTTGTGAAGGCGGTTTTCGCCGGATATCCAGAACTCGATCTGGTCCGCATGCACGCAGTAGCCGCGCCAGTAGGGCGGCCGAGGTACCTCTCCCGGATGGTCCTGGGCAAATTTGCGGAATTGGATTTCCAACTCCTCGCGGCTGGCCATTGGCCGGCTCTGCTGCGAAATGGCGGCGCCGATCTGGCTGTTTCTTGCACGGCTGTGGAAATACTCGTCGACGTCGACCGCGGCCATCTCCGTTACCCGGCCCTCCACCCGCACCTGCCGGCGCAGCGACTTCCAGTGGAAACAAAGCGCTGCCCTGGGATTCGCTTGCAGCTCTATTCCCTTCTTGCTTTCCGCGTTGGTAAAGAAACAAAAACCGCGCTCATCCGCCCGCTTGACCAGGACCGTGCGCACGCTGGGATGGCCATTCGAGGTTGAGGTAGCCAACGCAGCGGCGTTGGCATCGTTGGGCTCACTTGCCTCTGCCTCGTTGAGCCATTGACGGAATAATTCCAGTGGATCCACGGACTCCAGATTGTGCTCAACATTCATCTCTCGATGGTAGCCTTCGATAGCCGCCGCCGGCCAGCACACGCAAACTGCCGGTGCTCGCTTTCCGCCGCATTCACGTCCGCGATAATGAGGTTCTATGTTGACTGAAGAACAAGTACGGGCAGTGCTCACCTACGAGGAACTGATACCGGCGATCCGAAAGGCTCTGATGGACTTTTCCGCGGGCCGCGTGCACCAGCCTTTGCGCTCCATCATTCCGGTGCCGGCCCATGGCGGCTGGTTTGGCGTCATGCCTGCGGTGTATGACACGGTAATGGGGGCCAAACTGGTCTCTTTCTATCCCGGCAATGCGGATCTGCAGAAGCATACGCATATGGCGATGATCCAACTGTTTCGCGCCGATACGGGAGAGCCCCTGGCTACGATGGATGGGCGATTGATTACCGAGATGCGCACCGCAGCCGTATCCGCGGTGGCCATCGACCAGCTTGCTTCTCCCGCGGCCAGGGTACTGGCGATTCTGGGCAGTGGGGTACAGGCTCGCTCGCACATCCGGGCTCTGGCGGGGATCCGCTCCTTTACCGACGTCAGGGTCTGGAGCCGATCGCCGGACCATGCGCAACAATTTGCAAGCGAGATCGGAGCACGGGTCACTACGGCGGAGCAGGCTGTCTCCGGCGCCGATGTAGTGCTGGCGTTGACCAGTTCACCGCAGCCGATCCTCAAGGGTAAATGGTTGAGCCCGCAGGCCATGGTGTGCGCCATCGGCGCAGCCACTCCGGATCGCCGCGAACTGGATGAAGAGACCATGCGCGGCGCAGTGGTGGTCGAGTCGCGCGAGGCGGCCTTGAAAGAAGCGGGTGATATTGTTCTTGCCCAGGCACAGGTGACGGCGGAGATTGGCGAGCTGTTGAACGGCGCTCCGTTTGATCGGGGGGAGCGGCCGGTGGTGTTCAAATCCGTCGGGATTGCAGTTGAGGATATTGCAGCGGCAAAACTGGTTTTCGACAAATTCAGCGCACGAACGGATTGAACAAACGAAGAATGTGGCGCCGCACCTCCAGCGCTTTGGGCCTGGATTGCAAACACCGCTTTAACGTATTGGCTCTCCGTCCGGGCCAAAAATGACGGGTGCCCCACATCTCGCTGGTTTTTCGCAAGATGTGGGATACCACTGTCCTGCCCTTACGACTCTCGAGTTTGAGTAGAGAGTCAGTCGATCAGGGAGGGCTTCTTCCAGTTGAAGTGGCGGCCGAGGATTCCTTTGATGATCCAGTGATCGGTGCCGGCTGTGGGGCCTACACCCACGCCGATGTTGATCTCCCAGTTGGGAGAGACATTCAGGTCAGTGACTACAAAAATCTGCTGTTGCTGGTAGTGCAGCGAATCAAATGCGCCCAGCCGGCCGTAGTCGGCGTAGTATTCGATGCCGCCACTGATTTGCTTGTTGAAGTCGTAGCTGAGCTTGGCCGCGGGCGCAAAACCCAGGCCCTGTTTGACGTCGGGACCGTGCCAGGTGCGTTCCAGCGCAGGATTGATCGCCCAATACCAACGGCCCATGTATTTGTCGACGATCGGCCGTATCTCCCAGGTCCAGGTGTCTGGTGAATACACCGCGCGCTGATAGCCAACCTCCGTCGAGAGACTGACGCCCACCGGCCAATGCCAGGAATCCGGAACCCGCACCCGCGGCCGGATGTGATCGCCCACCCACTGCACACCATGGCCGTTCTGTTCACTGGTAAAAACGTAGAAACCCACCTCAGACCAACTGGTCAAACCCTGGGTAATTTCGAGCGTCTCGTGCAACTGGTGATTGGTAGGATACACGCCATCGATCTGGTACTTCTGCCCGTCTGGTGTGTAGTTGGAATGGAGCTCAACCATGGTGCTCTTTGGCTCGACCGTGGCGGCCCCGTAGACCTGAATTTCATAGTTGCCTTGAGCGCGAAGCGGCTGCGCACTCAAGAGCGCACCAAGCACAGCGAGCATGCACAGCCAATTACGCATATTGAAACAGCATCATGAAGCCGGCATCCATGTGGTTCTGCTGATGACAGTGAAAGAGCGTCGGCCCGGGATCGTTGGCGGTGAACTCCACCTCAACCTGGGTATTCGCATCGAGGAGGATGGTGTCTTTCATGATGCCGTGAACCTCAGGACGGCCGGGCAACCGGCGAAGTTCAAAGATGTGGCGATGCAGGTGGACAGGATGGTCGTTGGTGCTGCGATTGATAAAGACCAGGCGATAGCGTTGGCCAGCGGTGAGGATGGGACTGGCGGTATCCGGGTAAGACTTGCCGTTGATGGTCCAATGATCCATTGCGCCGTGTCCTGCAAATTTTGATTCGAAGACCAATGGAATGGCCGTGCTCGCCTGCTGTGGGGGCGCGGGACCCGCAGCAGCAAAGGGCAGATAGTCCCAGAGAAGGTTTTCGGGTTGATCCCATCGCGGCTTACCACTGCTCCCGGCGTACTCCACAACCATGCCCATGCCGGCGGCCATAATGTGCTTGCGCACTTCGCCCATCACCCAGTTGCCGGGATGATTCATCTCTACGATGGCGCTGACCCGCTCGGCGGGAGCCAGGCGGAGCATGGATACGGTCTGCGGTTGGGGAACCTGGTTGCCATCCAGCGCGATGACGTTGAATTGGTGCCCGGCAAAAGCCATCCAGTGGACTTCGCTGGGGCTGGAATTAAGAATGTGGAGCAGAATGCGCTCGCCTGTCTTGACGCGCAGAGGCTCGCCGAAACCCAGCACACGGCCGTTGACGGTGGATACACCATAGATCGGATCCATCGCACCATCACCGCTGGCTACCAGGTCACCATCCCAATCGTGCAGCGCGAGGAAGATTTCCTGGTCATAGCGCGCCGGATTGTCGCGGGGTTCAACCAGCAGAAATCCATGCTCACCGGTGTACTGGCCCTTGTGCAGATCTTTGCCGGCGAAGGTATGGGTGTGATACCAGCGGAAACCGGCAGGGCGCGGGGTAAACGTATAGCGCGCGTGGCCACCGCTGGGAATGAGCGGAGTGCCTTCTTCCATCGAACCGTCGACCGGCGAGGGCAGAAAGAGGCCATGCCAATGCACCACCTCGCTGTTGGCGGTCTGGTTGGTAACATCGATAGTGACCGATCGGCCTTCCTGGAGGCGCAAAAGCGGACCCGGCACCTGCCGGTTGTAGGCGATGGTCTTGACAGTTCGGCGGGGAGCGACCTCAAGATCGTAAGCGGCGATGTCGATCGTATAGTCCGCCGGAGCGGCTTGCTGGGCAAGGCCGGCCAGCGCCGTTGAGGTGATGGCCATGCCGGAAAGCTTGAGCATTTGTCGCCGCGTAACCAAACCTCATCTTAACAAGGGATCGAAGTGAGGAAGAGTCCGGCTGCGGCGCCGCCGCACCTGAATCCGATCAAATTGGCAAGGGCGTAGGAGGTTAAGGGGCAGGCGACGGGGCGGAAGCGGATTCGTTCAGCATGGCGACCGCATCCTTTACGCTGGTGGTCGAGGGCACTGGCTTGAAAGCCGAGCGCACCACATGCTGGTCGCGGTTGATGGATTTGAAGAAGACAATACGGCCCGAGATGTGAACGTCCACCAAGGTCGTCTTCCATCGTTTCTCGGCCACCTGGTCTCGCCGAATCTGGAAGCTGCCCCCCTTCTCGATTCGACCCAACAGCCCATAGCCGAAATCGATCTCGTTGACGATATGGCCGTCCAGTTTCGCCAGCCGTTTCTGCTCGGGCTGAATCCATATCTCTCCCGACAGGGCGTGATAGACGCGGGTCTCGTAGGTGGATGGGTTGAAAGCCGGATTGGGCCGGAACGAAAGCCGTAGATTGCCGTCCGCCATCCCGTCGTAGGCGTAGGTGAAGGCGTCGGGCATAGCGGCAATGAGCCGCTCCAAATGCTGTTCTTCAGCCTGATGCTCCTGCTTCATGCGGGCCTGCTCTGCGGTATTCCGCACCAGGTTGTTGAGGCGCTCGGTTTCCTTCTTCTGTCCTGCCTGGTCGAGTGGCTTACCCTGGCGGGCAAGCACGCGGTTCACCGGTCCGGAGACTGTCTCCACCTCCTGCTCAACGGTGTTCAGGGAACCCACCCGTTTGTCTACCCGGTATTGCCACAAGCTGACCTGGCGGCGTTCCTGCAGTTCGTTGTAGACGACGTCTTTCACCAGATCATGCGCGGATTCCGTAGGGCTTTGCGCCCGCACGGTAGACACGGCACACAATAGCAAGGCCCCAGCCAGGGGGAGGATCGATCTCATCAATGTGCCTTGTTACACTCAATTCATGCTAGACGAGACTACATTCCGCCGCCACTGTGATGGGGCAATGGAGGCGCTCAAGAAGCGCCTGATCGAGCGCGAGGAAGAGGGCGGATTTGAAGTGGAAGAACAAAACGGCGTGCTCAATATCCTGTTCGAGGACCCGCCCGCCAAGTTTGTGATCACCCCGAATACACCTCCTCGCCAGGTGTGGATTTCCGCCCTATCCACCAGCTTCAAACTGGACTGGTCGGATGCGGCGAAAAACTTTGTTCTTCCCAAGACCGGCGAAACGCTGCCCGAAGTCATCGACCGGGTGATCCAAGAGCATTTGCAGTAAAAACAGGAATGCGCAAAACGCTCTCCGTCGCCATCATCACGCGCAATGAAGAGGCCAACCTCGATCGCACCCTGGGGAGCGTGGCCTGGGCGGATGAGATCGTGGTGGTAGATTGCGGCTCAAACGATCGCACCGAGGAGATTGCGCGCAGCTATCGCTCGCGCTTCTTCGTGGAAGAGTGGCAGGGGTTCGCGGCGCAGAAGAACTCCGCACTGGAGAAATGCACTTGTGACTGGATACTGTCGCTCGATGCGGATGAGGCCTTAAGCGACGAGCTGGCCAAGGAGATATGGGAACTGCTGGAGCGCGATCCACCGTTCGATGGGTACGCTCTGCCGCGGCGGAATCTTTTCCTGGGGCGCTGGATGCGCTTTGGCGGGTTTTATCCTGACCCCAAACTCAGATTGTTTCGCCGGGGCGCGGCAGAGTTCGAAGCGCGCCCGGTCCATGAAACGCTGCACTTCCCGGGAAAGGCGGGGCGCCTGAAGGGCGATATGGTGCACTACGCCTACCCCAGCCTGGAAGCCTATATTGCGCACATGGACCGCTACAGTGGACTGGGAGCGGAGCAGGTGGTGAGGGAGGGCGGGAGCAGACTAAATCCTTGGATGTTCGGGGTCAATGTTGTGCTGAACCCTGTTGGCACGTTTGTTTACAACTATTTTTTTCGGTTGGGATTTCTGGATGGGCGGGAAGGGTTGCTGCTTCACTTGTACCACTCGGTTTACGTGAGCTGGAAGTATGCCAAGGCCTGGGAGCAGGGGCGTAGCCGATAACGGGGGACCAACCTCAGAATTTGTCCTGGCGCCGGATTGTGAGACGGGTCTTTTTGTCTTTATCCCCGCCACAAATCGACGGGTGCCCCACATCTCGCTTGTGTTTCGCGAGATGTGGGATACCACGAACCTCGACCTTCTTTCGCCAGTCAAGCGGAAAAACTCGATGGTGAAGCGCTGCGGTATCCCACATCTCGCGAAATACAAGCGAGATGCCCCTAATTTCCTGTACGCGGCAACGGGACAAGACCACGTGTGCGCCTTTCATTAAGGAAAGGCGCATGAAGCTTGTGCAACCCACTCAACTTCACAGGAAATCGGGGGTGTGGGGCACCCATGCTTGGGTGGCCAGGACGGACAGCCGACCTCTTGCTATGCTGATCAGTCGAGGTGTAGCCATGACCAACGATGAGGCGCGGTTCACCTCGATCTCCGGTGTTCCGGTGCGCCGGCTCTACACCCAGGCGGATCTGCCGCAAGATTGGACGCCGGAACGTCCAGGGGAGCCCCCTTACACGCGGGGGATCCATAGCACTGGCTACCGGGGCAAACTCTGGACTATGCGCCAGTTCTCCGGTTTTGCCACACCGGAGGAGACCAACGCACGCTACCGATACCTGCTGGCCAATGGCGGGGGCGGTCTTTCCGTCGCCTTCGACCTGCCCACCCTGATGGGTTATGACTCGGATGCTGCGGAGAGCGAAGGGGAGGTGGGCAAGTGCGGGGTGGCCATCGACTCCCTGGAAGACATGGAAACGCTCTTCTCCGGAATCGACCTGGAGAAGACCAGCGTTTCGATGACCATCAATTCGCCCGCCAATGTGCTTTGGGCCATGTACCTGGTGACGATCGAGAAGCAGGGCGGGGATTGGACAAAAATTGCGGGCACGCTGCAGAACGACATTCTGAAGGAATACATTGCGCAAAAGGAATTCATTTTTCCTCCGGCGCCATCGATGCGGCTGGTAGTGGACACGATCGAATTCGGATCGCTCTTCACCCCGCGCTTCAACCCTATCTCGATCAGCGGATATCACATTCGCGAGGCTGGTTCGACCGCGCTGCAGGAACTGGCCTTCACCCTCTACGATGGGGTGGAGTACGTGGAATGGGCGCTCCGCCGGGGCTTGCACATCGATGAATTCGCTCCGCGGTTGAGCTTCTTCTTTAATGCTCATAACGATTTTTTTGAAGAGATCGGCAAGTTTCGAGCTGCGCGCAAGGTGTGGTACCGGCTGATGACGGAGCGGTTTGGCGCCCAGGACGTGCGCTCACACCGATTGCGGTTTCATACCCAGACGGCGGGCGTCTCGCTCACCGCGCAGCAGCCCAAGAACAATATCGCGCGGGTAGCGATCCAAGCCCTGGCGGCAGTCTTGGGGGGTACGCAAAGCCTGCACACTGACGGGTTTGACGAAGCACTCGCCTTACCGACGGAAGATGCGGCCCGCATCGCCTTGCGTACCCAACAAATCCTGGCCTACGAATCCGGCGTAGCCAATACCGTCGACCCTCTGGGCGGCTCCTATTTTGTGGAACGGCTGACCCTCGATATGGAGCAGGGCGCGTTCGATTATTTCGGCAAGCTGGATGCGATGGGCGGCATGGTGCGGGCGATCGAACGCGGCTTTCCCCAGAAAGAGATAGCCGACGCCAGCTACGCCTATCAACGGGCGGTCGAGAAGGGGGAGAAGATCATCGTCGGGGTGAATGAATACGTGGTTGAGGAGGACCCCCCGGAAATTCTGCGCATTGGAGAGTCGGTGCGCGAATGGCAGACGGACAAGCTGCAGAAGCTGCGCAGCCGGCGCTCCGGCCAAGCCGTCACCCAGAGCCTGGATGCGCTTCGCCGTGCCCTCGACATGGGCCAGAACCTGGAGCCGGTCGCCGGCAGTGGCCGCCTCTCAACCGCAAACACCATGCCTTACGTGTTGGATTGTGTGCGCGCCTATGCCACGCTGGGAGAAATCTGCGACGCCATGCGAGCGGTCCTGGGTACCTACCAGGAAGTCAGCATTTCCTGAATCCCAGAGGGGGTTTTCGTTACCGGCGGGCGAAATCGCTGGTAACCGAAAACACCGGCTGTACCACTTAAGAGTCATCTCCCTACAACTCATGCTTTGCTTCCGACATCGGACCGTGTTTAGCTAAATCAGTTGAAAAAAACCACATTCTTCCCCGCAGAGGGCTCCATGGAGAACCACGAAGCTACGTTTTATTCCTTGCAGTTGCGGCTGGTCAGAAGCGCTTCGGGGGACCCTTCCGGACAGAAGGTCGAATTGATTGCCTTGCCTGAGGGCCCGGGCGAACCACGCCGGGCGCACTTCGAACATTGGGAGCCTTTGTCGCACCGACTGTCCGCGGTGGCCAGCAGCACCCCGTTTCATCTGAAAGCAATGTACCGCACCCTGCATGCGGGATTGACCGCTTTTCTGATCGACCGCGCCACCGGCCATCGGCAAGTCTTTTCTCTTCATCAGTTAGAAGACCTGGGGCTAGCCAGCTAATGCATTTTCACTTCTGGTGTACACAAAGCAACCACTCCCGACGCGGCTTTTCCTCAAGAAAAGACGCACATCGCTGCACCTTCCTGCGCAGAGTAGAAGTGAAAATGCTCTAGCCGCCCTGTTTCTCGTGTGAGAGCCATAGGAAATCCGAAAAGCTGCTTTACGCCGCGTTCAGGACAGATTATGGTGGCACAATTACCTGCGGTGGCCTCACAGGAAGAGCAGATGCCAGACAAACAGCAGAGAGTGCTGGAATACGAGGCAGCCGGTGCGTCCGATCAGGGGCGAACCCGGAAAAGCAATGAAGACGCGTACGGGCTGGTCCTTCGCAATGACGAGGGCGCCTGCAATTTTGTGGTTTGCGATGGCATGGGGGGCGCAGCCGCGGGCGAAGTCGCCAGCCGCATGGCGGTCGAGGCCATGCTCCACGCCATGGAACAACCGGTGTTGACCCGGGACACATTCCAGGAAGCGGTGGCGGCGGCCAACCAGAGTGTGCATCGCAGCGCGGAGCAGGACCCAGCCCGTGCAGGCATGGGCACCACATTGGTGGCCATGGCAACGCGGGGCGGCTGTGCGTGGGTGGCGCACGTGGGAGACAGCCGCTGTTACCGCTTCCGGGACAGTGGTCTGGAGCGTCTGACCCATGACCATTCGCTGGTGGATGAGCAGGTGCGGCTTGGCCAGCTGACCCCGGCGCAGGCAGAAACCTCTCCTATGCGGAATGTCATCACCCGGGCGGTGGGTACCCAGAACGAGGTGGACGCCGACGTGATTGAGTTCGCAGTCTCAGCGGGAGACTTGTACCTTCTGGCCTCCGATGGCCTGATGCGCGAGGTGGATGACGAGCGCATTGCAGGAATTCTGCGGGCTTCCGGAGAGCTGGAACAGACTTGTGCCCAGCTGATTGAGGCCGCCAACCAGGCTGGAGGCCGGGATAACATTACCTGCGTGCTGGTACGGGCACGATAAGCACTTCTGCTGTTTCCGATTTTCCTTATGAACAAAATCAAAGTAGTAGGTGTGGTCGGCGCCGGAACCATGGGCAATGGGATCGCGCATGTTTTTGCCCGGGGTGGATACCAGGTGATGCTATGCGAGGTCGAACAGCGCTTTCTCGATCGCGGATTGGAGGCGATTCGCAAAAATCTGGAGCGTGAGGCAGCCAAGGGGAAAGGCACCGCGGAGGATGCGCAAGCCGCCCTGGGATTGATCCGCGGCACCCTGCAAGGAAGCGACCTGGCAGTTTGCGATTTTGTCATCGAAGCCGCACCGGAGCGTTTTGCACTCAAGCAGGAACTCTTCACCGAGCTGGATTCGGTGCTGAAGCCGGAGGTCATCCTGGCGTCCAACACCTCTTCCATTTCCATTACCCGGCTGGCGGCCCAGACGCAAAGACCCAGTCAAGTCATAGGGATGCACTTCTTCAACCCGGTACCGGTGATGAAGCTGGTGGAGGTAATCCGAGGGCTCGAAACCAGCGATGACACCTTTGCCCAGGTGAAAGAGCTGGCCGAAGCGCTGGGCAAGTCGCCGGTCGAGGTCAATGATGCGCCGGGCTTCGTTTCCAACCGGGTGCTGATGCCGCTGCTGAACGAGGCAATGTATGCCGTCATGGAGGGGGTAGCCACCCCGGCCGCTATAGACCAGGTGTTCCAGCTGGGTATGGCCCATCCCATGGGACCGTTGAAACTGGCCGACTTTATCGGTCTGGACGTCTGTCTGGACATCATGCGGGTCATGGTGGAGGGTCTGGGCGATCCCAAATACCGGCCCTGCCCGTTGCTCATTCGCATGGTGGATGCGGGCTGGCTGGGACGCAAGTCGGGCCGCGGCTTTTACCAATATTGAACCCAAAACCAATGCTGGACGAAAACGGGACCCGGGAGTATCCGGAGTGGCACCTCTGGCGCGGTCGTCCCTTTATCAACCAAAAGACAGCGTATGCTTTTCGAATGATGCGGATGACGGTGCTGGCCTCAGGCTCCAAGGGGAACAGCACGCTTGTGTCCAGCAGCCGGACGCGCATCCTGGTGGATGCGGGGCTCTCCTGCCGGGAACTGCTGAAACGCATGCAGATGGCCAATGAAGATCCGGCGGCCATCGATGCCCTGCTGATTACTCACGAACACCAGGACCATGTGCAGGGTGTGGCGGTGCTAGCCCGCAAACTGGGGGTGCCGGTGTACTTTACCCAGGCCACCCACCGGGCGTGGATGCGCTGGATGATGCCTCACAAGCGGATGACCTATGCGGCCTGGCTGGCCCTGCGGCAACAAGACCTGGCCCAACGGCGGGCAGCGGAAGCAGCGCCCGCGGCGGCGATTCTGGTAGCGGAAGAAGCCGAGTGCGCCGACCAAACGCCTGCGAGCAAACCGGAGGATCCATGCAGCCTTCCCGGGGTGGAGTATTTTGCCGCCGGGACGGGGTTCTCGATAGGCGACATCGCCGTCACCCCGTTTACCATTCCCCACGATGCGGCTGACCCGGTTGGTTTTGTCTTTGAAGCCGACGGAGTTCGGATGGCCATCGCAACCGATCTTGGATACATGCCGCCTAATGTCAAGATGGCAATCCGAAATTGCGACATTCTTATGATCGAAAGTAATCACGACCTGGAAATGCTGCGTGATGGACCCTATCCCTGGTCGGTCAAGCAGCGGGTTATGTCCCGCGTAGGCCACTTATCCAATGAGGCCGCCTCCGACTTTCTGGAGAAGAATTACGATGGAAACGCGTCCTATGTCGTTCTGGCGCATCTATCTGAATGTAACAATTTGCCGGAGCTGGCACGAGTTACGGCGGAAAGGGCATTGCGAGACCGCATGAGCCTGTTGGCCAATAAGCTGATTTTGGCGCAACAGGATGCACCTCTCGAGCCCATTTGCTTATAATCGAATAAGTTCTATTGGCCGCCCGATTTCTGGTACCCGAATTTGATGGCCAGCCGGTGGCGAACTTGTTACGATGGTGTTAAGCGGCTAAATATAACAATGCAAACGACAGCATGCACAGATCGAGTGGTAGGTGACATACTTTCCAGCTGGAGATATGACATCTCAGGGATTACTCCCGAGATGCGCCGGGATTACGAACAGCATCTTGTGGAATGTGCGCATTGCCGCTCGCGGCAGCGGCTGCATCGCACCATCGATGTAGGTCTGATTGGATTGAGCACGGTATCGATTGCGGCTTTCCTGTTGGGCCTGGCGGTCATCCACCACGTACAGCCTTTGCAGCATTGGGCGCTGGTGAATCTGCACCTATGGCAGATGTCGATTGTGTTGAGCCTGCAGGCGGCGGCCATTGCGGGTCTGCTGATTTCGTTGGTGACCTGGGTTCTGGTAGCCGTCGCCACCCCGGCGCCGATTTATCTGGCCGAAGTCGCGATGGCTCAGGCCCGGGTGTTGCAGGATCGCATCCCTGAGGAATTGCGGGAACGATTGATGAGAAACGTGGCCTGAAGAGCAGTTTCAAGTTAGAAAAAAGCCCCTGAAAACAGGGGCTTTTTTCTTGTGCTGAAACTGCAGATTCTTACGCTCCTACCCACTCAGGTGCGAGCGGGGCCTGAATGAGTGCCGCGCCCACGGCGCTCAAATCATCTTCGGAACTGGTCCCCAGCCCTTCCGGGCTGGGCT
The DNA here is from genome assembly GCA_963750415.1 of uncultured Acidobacteriaceae bacterium. Taxonomy (GTDB): domain Bacteria; phylum Acidobacteriota; class Terriglobia; order Terriglobales; family Acidobacteriaceae; genus PALSA-350. Next base: position 1,339,517 of record CAVVQX010000005.1, on the reverse strand, counting down.
CACGTTTGGCGGCCAGCCCTCCGGGCCTCGCATCAATGGCGATTTCTGCAGTGTCATTTCCTCTCCCACTTGCCGCAGGCAAGTCGGCGTGCTCTTAATGAACAAAAAAGCCAAACAAAATCAATATCGATTTCCAGCGTTCATTTCACTCTTAACTTGCCGAAAGGTAAATCAGCTGCTCTAAAGTCAAATGGCCGGTTCAGGTTCGAACAAGTGCCCGGGACTAGGTCGATACAGCGAAACCGGCCGATGGGCTGCGCCCACCACTTTCGGCCCACGTACACTTAGGCGAACGTGGGGCACCCGTCGATTCCCTCCGAGGCGGCTATGACAAAGACTCCTTCGGGTCGAGACGCATCAAGGCCCGGAGGGCCGCCCGCTAAACGTCAGCCCAGCCCGGAAGGGCTGGGTTTGGATTGGTAGCGTGGGAGCGCCAGAGGCGCGGCACTCATCTCCACCATGACTCGACGCAGGGAACGGAGACGGTCTGGCTTTTATTATCCATTCACTTGCACGGCGCCGATCAGATCTTTCACTCGCACGATGTGATGGCGAGCGCACCAGCGCTCCAGCGATTCTGCGATCCGTTGCACTGCGCGCGGATCGGCGTAGCTGGCGGTGCCGATCTGAACGGCGGTCGCTCCTGCCAGTAGAAATTCAACCGCATCTTCGGCCGTGGTGATGCCGCCCAGACCAAAGATGGGAATGGAGACCGCGCGAGCGGCCTCGTAGACCATGCGCACGGCAATCGGCTTGATCGCCGGCCCGGAAAGCCCACCGGTATTGTTCACGATGCGGGGGTGGCGGGTCTCCACGTCAATCGAGAGAGACAAGAATGTGTTGACCAGGGATAGCGCGTCTGCACCGGCGTTTTCAGCACAGCGCGCCATTTGCGCGATGGAGGTGACATTAGGCGAAAGCTTCACGATCAGGGGACGCCGCGAAACCGCCTTGGCCCGGGTGACAAGTTGATCGAGGATCCCGGTATCGGTGCCAAAGACCATTCCCCCATGCTGGGTGTTGGGGCAAGAGGCGTTCAACTCATAGGCGGCAATGCCGGGTGCGTGATTGAGCGCTTCAATCACCCCTACGTAATCGCGTATCTCGTAGCCGAAGACATTAGCGATGCAGGCGGTGCCGGAGTGAGGCCGGAGTTTGGGAAGCTTCTTCTCGATGAAGGCCCGGACGCCGATGTTCTGCAAGCCGATGGCATTGATCATGCCCCCGGGAGTCTCGATCAGCCGCGGCGCCTGGTTGCCGGCCATTGGCTCGAGGGATAGACCCTTGGTGATAAAACCGCCAATCCGATCAATAGAGACAACGTCCTCAAACTCCACCCCATAGCCAAAAGTCCCACTGGCGGCAATGACCGGATTGCGCAGCAGAAGACCGGCAACGCGAACGCTCATATCCGGCTTCACGGGCTGGGCGTGCCCCCCTTGGGCGCGGTGTCGTCCGCGGCGGCCGGGCGGCGACGACCGGTGCGTGGGGCGGGGAGAGGTGGTAGCGGGTGAATTGCCTGGGTCAGCACATTTCCGACGGACGCAGACGGCTGGTTCACCCCGAGAACGGAGGCCAGGGTGGCGGCCAGGTCCACGGGCTGCACCCGGCCGCGGTAGATGCCGGGGGTAAAAGGCGCGCCAAAAAACGCCAAGGGCACGTGGCGGTCATAGGACCAGGGGCTGAAATGGGTGGTGCCGCCATCGGCCAAGGTCTGCATTTGGTACGCCTCTGGAATCACCATGACATACCACCCGCCATTGGGGCTGTAACTGTGCGCCAACAAAAGTCCCCACTCGGATGGCGGCAGCTGGCCCGCTGCCAATTCCTGGCGGGTGTAGGTGTGGACGACTACGGGAATCGCAGGCTGGCGGACCGGCGGCGGCGCCGGTGGGTTGATGACTGGTTTGGGCGGAGCGGCGCTGGAGCGAAGTTTAGAGCGCTGCCTGGAACCCAGTGGTGGGAGCGTTCGAGCCAGCGGAGGGGGGCTGGGCATCGGGGGGGGCGCGGGTTGTTGGGTGGGAGCGGCCTCTGGACTCACCGGGGGTGGCGGCGTGGGCGTCAGCGCCGCCACCGCCGCGGGAACGGCCTGCTGGATCGCCTGTTCCGCCTCCTGCTCGTTAATGCCTGCGACTTCAAAGGATGGACGATTGAGGGACAGGTAGGGCAGTTCCTGGTCGGGTAGAAGGTATTCGACTTTCTCGCCGGGTGAGAATTTGGCGTTCATCGAATCATTCAGGCTTCCCAGGAGTTTGGTCATGTCGATGGTGGCCGCGGGCATGCCGAGCGTGAGCGCGGAGGCGGGAACAGGGGCGACCCCGTGGTCGGCTGAGAGGGTAATCCAGATATTTGCCAGGCCGCCGGGCACGTTCTTATCCAGCCAGGAGAAGAAGCTATCCAGCTGCGTGTCGAGGCTATCCACCATCTGCCGCGTCTGGGGTGAATCCGGTCCGAAACGGTGACCGACCACGTCATTGGCGGAAAGACTGAGGACCAGCATGTCGGTGACCGGATGGCTGCCGAGTTGCTCCCCGGTAATGAGCGCGCGCGCGAAATCGAGTTCGTAGCTGTTGCCTGCCGGAGTCGAGCCCACAACTTCATAGAAGTCCCGGGTACCCGGGTTGCCGGCTTCCTCCTCCGCCTGCCCGGCACGATCCCCTGCATTAAACGCGGTCACCCAATCTGGAAGGGCGTCCATGTAATAGCTGGAAGTGATGAAGGCGCCGGAGGCTGGTTCGATCCAGTAGGCGCCGTTGGCCGAGTAGCCGGCGGGCAAAATGGCGGCACGATCCTTGAGCGAGATGCCGAAGACCTTGGCTTGGCCTTGCGTCGCCAGCCGCAGGGAGTCGCCAACGGTGGAGGCACGAAGATTGAGTGGGGAGGCTCCAGGCTCTTTATCTGGATGGACCGTACCCAGGATCCGGTAGCGATCGTCCTCGACCGAGGTGATACGACGAGTTTTATTGCGGCTGAGATCCCACCATGCATTGGAGGAAATACCGTGACCGTCGGTATAGGCCCCGGTTCCCAGGGTAGCGTGGCCGGGGGCGGTTTTGGTGTTGGCGTAGTCGTAGTAGCAATCCTCGAAGTAAGCGCCCTTGTCGAGAAAGAGGCGAAAGCCGCGGCCTTTGAAATCGGCGCGATAGCGGTCGAGGAAGTCAGCGCGAAACTGGTCGACCACCAGGATGATCACCAACCTGGGATGGCTATCGTAGGCGCTGCCCCAAGCCAATGGCGACCATGGAACAACCAGTAAAGCGACGAGCAACTTGCAGACACAACGCTTGGGGGTCAACATGTGGCTCCGACTAGTATCGCAAAACATTCGCCTCAGGACCGAAAGTGGCCCGGGCTAGAACCTCGTTGCCAACTCACGTGGTTCTTATACGGTCTGGCTGGGGACAGTTTCGGCCGTTCCTGCGGCGGGCGATAGCCGTTCACTCAAACCCTGAGGTGCGTCTTTCCACTCCTCCGTGGAGAACTCAACGTCGAAAAAGACATGACTTTGCCTTATAGGTCTTGAAAAGCGTACCCAGCGGCTAAAGAGGTTGCGGAAAAATGTCGAATCGGGAGCGAAAGGTTGCCTCTGTTGATCGGCTGCCGTCTCAATGACAATGTGTTCTCGAGTTGCGGTGATGAACGAAGGGCACGGGTTCAGCCGTGCCCTTCGCATTCCCTTTCATGAGGGCTTTAGCCCCTGAGGTCCATCCTTCCAACCGTCTGTGGCGAACTCAGACGCGGAAAGGGCGGCAAGAATTGGTTCGCCCTATAAGTCTAGAAAAGCGTACCTCAACCTCTAAAGCCGTCAAGCGCGCAAAGCCTTTACGGCACAGCTGAACAGGTTGCGGAAAAACTCATGTTTTGTATCAGGGCACGACTTTAGTCGTGCCGTAAGTGATTGGAAATACGTCGGGCTTTAGCCCCTGAGGTACGGCTTTCCTACCCAATGGCGAGTTTTTCCGCAGCCTCTGAAGCCGTGCCCTTCGTTCGATAGTGTCTTCCCCAGCGAAAGATTCCTCGAGCATAGCCCGAGACGTAGTCTTGGGTTGGCTTACGCAAATCGCGATAGTCCCGCAGGGACGGCCCGAAAGGCATCTCCTCAACCTGCATTTACGACCGGGACCCATTCCCTGTTCAAAGAAAGGAGACGAATGGTCGCCCCCCGGCTTAGGTTTGTAACAGCTCATGTACCCTGAGGTTATGCTGCGGAACCTTTCCTTCCTCCTGGTCGCATTGCTGGCCGTAACCGCTCCTGCCGGGGCACAGATTTCGGTTAGCTTCCCGGCCAGTGTTTCGCCCAAGCCTCTCGACGGCAGGGTACTGCTGCTGCTTTCAACCGATCCTTCTGCCGAGCCGCGTATGCAGATCGACGACAGCCCACGCTCGCAGATGGTCTTCGGCACCACGGTGGATGGACTGGCTCCTGGCCAATCGGTCGTCATTACCGGGGCGGCGGCGGGTTACCCGATCCGCTCGCTCAACGCCGTTCCGCCGGGCGATTACTTCGTGCAGGCGGTGCTGAACATTTACCAGACTTTCCATCGAGCCAACGGCACGACAGTGAAGCTGGCGCCAGACCGCGGAGAAGGCCAGCACTGGAATCTGGCCCCGGGCAATCTCTACTCCAAGCCCGCCAAGGTGCACATCGATGGTCACACCAAGCTTGCGGTCGTGCTCACGGAAACCATCCCGCCGATCCCACCTCAGCCGGATACGAAGTACATCCGCCACATCCATATACAAAGCGAGTTACTGACAAAGTTCTGGGGCACGCCAATGTATCTTTCCGCCATTGTCCTGGTGCCGGAGGGCTTTGACGAGCACCCCAATGCGCACTTCCCCATCGCCATTTTTCACGACCACTTTGTCACTGGTATGGATGACTTTCGCACCACTCCGCCCGATCCTGATCTCAAGCCTGACTACTCGGAACGCTTCCACCTGGCCGGCTACAACCGCATTCAACAACAGGAGGCTTACAAGCAGTACCAGCAGTGGATCAGTCCCGGTTTTCCCCGCATCCTGGTGGTCAAAATCCAGCATGCGAACCCGTTTTACGACGACTCCTATGCCGTAAATTCGGCCAACCTTGGCCCCTACGGCGATGCCATCGAGACCGAGCTGCTACCCGCGATCGAGAAGCAGTTTCGCGGGCTGACGGGTGGCTGGGCTCATTTTCTCTATGGCGGCTCGACCGGCGGCTGGGAGTCGCTCGCAGTGCAAATGTTCTATCCCAGGGATTACAACGGCGCCTTTGTCGCTTGTCCTGATCCGGTTGACTTTCATGCCTACATGACCGCCGACCTATATAAGCAGGCCAATCTTTTCTATCTCCCGGGTGCGCACAAGCAGGTGGAACAGCCTGCGATGCGCAACTACCTGGGCCAGACCCTGATTTCGATGCGGGATAACGTAGCCTATGAGGCTGCCTTGGGCGATCACGGACGGTCGGGAGAGCAGTTCGACATCTGGCAGGCCGTTTACAGTCCGGTGGGCCCCGACGGTTACCCAGCACAAATCTTCGACAAAGAAACCGGCGCCATCGATCACCAGGTTGCCGCATATTGGCAGGATCACTTTGACCTGGATGCCATTCTCAAGAAGAACTGGGACCAGCTGGGTCCGCTGCTGCAGGGTAAGCTGCACATCTATGTCGGGTCGGCCGACACTTACTTTCTGAACGATGCTGTCTACCTGATGCAGGATTTTCTCGACCAGACAGGCACTCCCGGCCACGGAGTGCCTTACGAAGGCGAGGTGAAATACGGCGAGCGCGCGGAGCACTGCTGGAATGGCGATCCCAACCTGCCGAATGCCCTGTCTCGCCTGCACTACAACACCATGTACCTGCCCAAGATCATGGAGCGGATCCAGAAGACCGCTCCGCCCGATGCCGACATGAGCTGGAAGTACTAATTCCAGTAAACTAGAGATGTATGCTCGATTTGAATTTTGTGCGGGCCAACCTGGAGCTGGTGGAAGCGAAGCTGCGCGCCCGGGGCATGGACCCGGAGGCCCTGCTGGGCAACTTTCGCGAGCTGGATGTGGAGCGCCGCTCCCGCATTACCCAGGCCGAAACCCTTCAGGCACAGCGCAACAAACTCAGCCAGGAGGTGGCACGCAGCCGCAAGGCGGGCGCGGACGCATCTTCGGTCGCCGCGGTCATGGATCAGACGCGGGAGTTGAAGCAGGAGACGGAAGAGCTGGAGCGAAGCGCGGCCCAGGCGGAGGAGGCTATGCGTGCCCTTTTGGCGGCTATCCCCAACCTGACCCAGGACAGCGTGCCTCCGGGCAAGAGCGAAGCGGATAACGTGGAGGTGCTGCGCTGGGGGCAGCAGCCCAGGTTTGACTTTGCACCCAAGCCGCATTGGGAACTGGGCGAGAGCCTGGGGATTCTGGACCTCCAGCGGGCGACCAAGATCTCGGGTGCGCGCTTTGCGGTCTACTGGGGCCAGGGTGCTCGCCTGGAGAGGGCGTTGGCCGGCTTCATGCTGGATGTCCATACCCGGGAGCACGGCTATCTGGAAGTGCTGCCTCCTTTCCTGGTAAATCGCGACTCATTGTTTGGCACGGGACAGCTGCCCAAGTTCGCCGAGGACCTTTTCAAGACGGAAGGCAGCGACCATTGGCTGATCCCTACCGCCGAGGTGCCGGTTACGAACCTGTATCGCGACGAAGTGCTGGAAGAAGCGCAATTGCCTTTGAGCCTGGTGGCTTACACCCCTTGCTTCCGGTCCGAGGCAGGTTCTTATGGCAAGGATGTGCGGGGAATCATCCGCCAGCACCAGTTCCAGAAGGTCGAGCTGGTCAAGTTTGCGCGGCCCGACCTGTCCAACGAAGAGCACGAGAGGCTTACTGGACACGCCGAGGCGATCCTGCAGCGGCTGGAGCTGCCCTATCGCAAAGTGCTGCTCTGCGCGGGAGACACCGGCGCGGCCTCGTCCAAGACCTACGACCTCGAAGTCTGGCTGCCCGGGCAGGGCCTGTACCGGGAGATTTCTTCCTGCTCGAACTTCGAGGCCTACCAGGCGCGGCGGGCAAACATCCGCTACAAGCCGCAGGGCAAGAACAAGACGGAACTGGTGCATACCCTCAATGGCAGCGGCCTGGCGATCGGGCGCACCTGGCTGGCAATCCTGGAGAATTATCAACAAGCCGATGGATCGGTTCGGATCCCCAAGGCGTTGCAGCCCTATATGGGCGGCGCAGAAGTGATTGAACGGCAGTAGAATCGCAGGCGGTAAGAATGCAGCGCATCTTAAAGAGCTATTTGTTCTGGACCTATCCTCGTGGCAGCTTCCATTACGACGTAATGGTGACCGTCATTCTGCTGTTTCTTTTTGTTTCGCCGAAGTTGATCAACTATCGCGATCGGCCGCAGGAAACCCTGACCTCGACCAAAGACATCCTGGTGCGGGCGAACGGGCCGAATTCGTGGACCTACCAGATCGGCGCCGACCAGCTCGCCGATACCAGCAACGAGGACAAACTCAAGGCGGAGTTGTTGCAGCGCATCCAAGCCATTTCGGGCAATGTGGCGATCGACCGTTATCGGGAGCGGAAGGATGCGAGCGGCCGGGTGACCCAGTACCAGGTTTGGGCACACCGTTAGGACAACCAGGACAAGCCGCAAAGTACTTCAAAAGGAAAACCCGGAACGGGCCTCGTCTCGTCCAACAGCCGATAAGGAGATCCATGGTTCATGCAAGGGTTCATGCAGGAAAGACAATTGCTGTGTTTTGCCTGGGAATGATGATTTCGCTTGCCGGGTCGGCGAGGGCGCAGAGCGCGTCCCCGGCCAGCAGCGCAGATTTGCAGAAAGTGATCAGCGAACTAAATACCGCCGCGACGAAATTTACCAGCGCGCAGGCTGACTTCTCCTGGGACCAGTTCCTTGTCGTCGTGCAGGAGAGCGAGATACAGACAGGCACGATTTATTTTGAGCGCAAGAAGGGCGCCACGCGGATGGCCGCCGACCTCAAGCAGGACAACGGGAAAGACGCGCCCAAGACAGTGGTCTACGACAACGGTGAGGTCAACCTTTACGAACCGGCCATCAAACAATTGACGGTCATGCGAGCAGGAGCTAACCGAGGCCAGTGGGAAAGTTTTCTAACCCTGGGCTTTGGCGGCAGCGGCGACGATCTGGAAGCGAATTGGAAAGTGAGCCTGCTTGGCAGCGAAAATATGGATGGAGTCCAGGTTGACAAGCTAGACCTGGTACCGAAGGAACAGAAGGTTCTGGACATGTTCACGCACGTGACCATCTGGGTCGATCCTGCTCGCGGCGTGAGCCATAAGCAGGTCTTCTATCAACCTTCCGGCGACCTGCGCACGGCTACCTACAAGAACATTCGCTACAACACGCCAATAGCGGCCAATGTCTTTGAGATCAAGCCGGCGCCCGGAACCACCCGGGTGGTGAGGTAACAAGCGGCCAGCACTACCACCAGGGGAAAGCATTCCAGGGTATAACGCGATTCCGGCGCCTCGAGGGTAGCCAGCAACAGGCTGCGCAGGACTATCAACGCGACCATCGCACCTGCCATCCGAGGCCGGCGAAGGGCACCCAGCACAGCTGCCACCAGATAGGCGAGGTTGAGGGCCCCGTAGAAGACAGCGATCCTGGTCTCTGCGGGGTGCTGGGCATATTCCCACCAGCGCAGATGGACGTCCATCGTCTCTACCCGCGGGCGAAGCCACATGTCGGCCAGGCGCAGCAGGGGCAGGGTGAGGTAATACCGAAAAGGATGAAGCTGGATGCGCTCCCGGGCAAGCTGGTCGAAGCGGGCATCGATTTCAGGGGTCAGGGTGGTGATGGCGTTGTAGTCGCGCAGGAGGCATTCGGTTTCCTGGTGCTGCGCAGGATTGTCGATTGCGCGCGTGGGCAGGTTGGCGGGATCGATACGGTCGCTGTTACCGTTCCAATAGATTTCGCTGGTGGCGGTGAAGTCGGCGGCCAGGGTTCTGACCCAATGCACAAACCCGGGAGCGGCGAATTCTCCGGGATCGTTGGCGTAGCGCGGCGCGAGCGGTTGAAAGACATGGAAGGTGTGCCCATTGCGCAGCGTCCAAGCCGCAAACGGGAGCAGCGAGACGAACCCGGCGATGAGGGCCACGCGGAGAGCCGAGCTCAATCCTAACGAATTCCGGCCGTAGATAAGGAGAGCCGTCCATAGCACCACCGCGAGTAAAGCTCCGTCTGGGCGAAGCAGAGCGGCAAAGGTCCAGGAAAAGATGAGCGAAGCGGTCCAGAGGGTGTGTGGTCCTTCAAGGACTTCGGCCAACGCGCGAAAGCCCAGCGCGACGCAGAAGATCGAGAGCGTTTCCGTGAGCGGGAAAGCGACGTAATTTGCGGTGAAGGGACAGAGGGCTGCCAACACCAGTGCGATGCGGCCTGCGCGCTGCCCACAGACCTTCGCCGCCAGGCCGGCAACGAGCAGACAGGTGCCCAGGTCTACGAGCGCCTGCAGATAGACCACGGCGCGATAGTTGGCCACGCCGAAAGCGGCGAAACAGAGCGCCAGAAAAGCGGGGTACCCGGGCAGACGCACCAGGGTGGGCTCGATGGTTGTCAGGCCCGACGCGTGGCCCACGGAGTGGCCATAGATGCCATGGGTAAGCCAGTTGGCGGCAATGTCGCCGTAGAGGAGCGAATCACCCTGAACTTGCGGGTGGAGGTGAATAAACCACAAACGCAGAGCGGCTCCAGCTGCGAGCACGATCAGGGTGAACAGCGAGGGCATGCAACAGCATCCCACAAGATGGATACCCAGTCCTTCCGGACTGGGCTGACGTTCGGCGGCCGGCCCTCCGGGCCTCAGTGAATCTGTCGCAAAAGCGCTCGTTAGCACACATGTTCTTCAGGCCCCGGACCGGCTATGCAACGACGGGGCTTTATAGCGTGTGTGAAAACTTCAATCTTCAAACTCAGTCCCGTAGGGACGGTTGAATCTCAGGGCTGTCCAAATTAGCGGATGAAGTTGTTTTCTGACGATGTAACCTGTTGATTGCTTTGACGAGAGCTTGGCCGAACAAAATCAGGTTCCTTGTTGATCGGGTGCTGTCTAACTGGCAACCAGTTTCGAGTTGCGTTGATGAACGAAGGGCATGGCTTCAGCCGTGCCACAGCACTCGCGCCGATGAGGGCTTTTAGCCCCTGAGGTACGTCTTTAAAATCTTCTATGGAGAACTCAAAAGCGGAAAGAGATAATTTTGCCCTGTAGGTCTCGAAAAGCGTACCTCGGCGGCTGAAGCCGTCAAGCGCGCAAATCCTTTACGGCACGGCTCAACAGGTTGCGGAAAAACTCATGTTTTGTATCAGGGCACGACTTTAGTCGTGCCGTAAGCGATTGAAAATACGCTGGGCTTTAGCCCCTGAGGTACGGCTTTCCTACCCAACGGCGAGTTTTTCCGCAGCCTCTGAAGCCGTCAAGCGCGCAAATCCTTTACGGCACGGCTCAACAGGTTGCGGAAAAACTCATGTTTTGTATCAGGGCACGACTTTAGTCGTGCCGTAAGTGATTGGAAATACGTCGGGCTTTAGCCCCTGAGGTACGGCTTTCCTACCCAATGGCGAGTTTTTCCGCAGCCTCTCAAGCCGTGCCCTTCGTTCGGCAGGTGTCTTCCCCGGGGCTCTTAGGGTCAGCGAAAGCTTCATGCGCTGTCCAAATTCGCACGCTGAAAAAACTAATTTGGACAGGTTTGGTTGAATCTAGCCCAGGACGTAAGTCCTGGGTCTGGAGTTTCTACATTTCAGAGAGGGCGGATAGGTCCAAATCTACGGAATGCGCGGTTTTCTGGAGTCACGCCCTGGTGCTTTGCAGCAGGGCACGACTTTAGAAGCTGCGAAAAAAAACCTTTCTCCTGCTGCAAAACTGACCCGAATCCGCATATATATAGGTGTGGACACCAATAACTTTGTCCTGTCGCAAGCTATTGGCCGGCCACGTGCACGGATGATGCATGAAACGCCGGCCCCCAGAACGGCTCACTGGGCAAATTATCCCGGACAACCTCTCGCCTGGATTCGGACCTTACCACGCATACCACGCATATCACGCACCCTTTTCGTCGGACCTTACCACGCATACCACGCATATCACGCACCCTTTTCGTCGGACCTTACCACGCATACCACGCATATCACGCACCCTTTTCGTCGGACCTTACCACGCATACCACGCATATCACGCACCCTTTCGTCGGACCTTACCACGCATACCACGCATATCACGCACCCTTTTTGTCGGACCTTACCACGCATACCACGCATATCACGCACCCTTTTCGTCGGACCTTACCACGCATACCACGCATATCACGCACCCTTTTCGTCGGACCTTACCACGCATACCACGCATATCACGCACCCTTTTTGTCGGACCTTACCACGCATACCACGCATATCACGCACCCTTTTCGTCGGACCTTACCACGCATACCACGCATATCACGCACCCTTTTTGTCGACCACTTTTGCACCACCTTGGAGGCGAAATACACGCATAACTTTGAGCGTCGCTTGAAACAAAGGACTTAACCGCGCGTCGGTTCCCAGGGGGTAAAGAGGGTGTGAGAACTGCTTTAGTCCCGAAGGGACGTCTGAACTTAGCCCAGGACGACAGTCCTGGGTAGATATCAGCAATTCGACCAGCCTGCCCCGGTCCGCCGTGGGTCCCGTGAGGGACGGCTGAACACAGGGGACGAGGCTTCAGCCGTCCCCGGCGGGACTGCTCCAGCACTTTCGCTTAACCCAGGACTTACGTCCTGGGCTGGCCCGATGGAAGGCCCGGCCCGGATACAAAGCAGGGGGCCCACCCAGATTGTGCCCTCCCGATGGGGCTGGTAGAGATCCTGTAAGCTTTCTGAAGGCATGAATCGCCAGATTTTCTTCGATCCACAGCGGAAACGCTGGAAACGGTTGCGACGCATTCTGGATACGGTGGCGGTGTTCTCCACCGTGATTCTGGTGCTGTTCTTTCTCAACGTGGTGAAGAATCAGCAGCTGCCGGAGCTGCTGCTGCCCACGCCGAAACGGAATTACCGGGCCATTCAGGAACAAGCCGCCGCGGCGATCAAGGCCAAGTACTTCAAGGGGGCGCGGCGCAAGACCAGCCGCAAGCCTTCAGAAATTCCTTTCAATTCCGGCGAGAGCCTGCGGGCCGCATATTACGTCGACGATGACGCGGGCAGCTTCGCGTCGTTAAAAAGCCACATCCACCAGCTCGATATGCTGTTTCCCGATTGGCTGTATGTGACCAGGGCCGACGGCACGCTCGAGGGCGCCTACACAGCGGAGGCCCCACTGCGCGCCTTTCCGGTGCTGGATGCGCACGGGGTGCACAGCGTCGACCCGCAGAACAAAGTTCATGACCTGATTGCGGCCACCCATGAAGACCTGGAAATCTTCCCCGAGCTCAAGAACTACAACGTGCTGACCCAGGAATGGGATCAGCACGCGACTGCCATGGTGAACAATCCCGCGGCGCGGTTCAACCTGGAGCGGCAGGTGATGACGTTTCTGGCGGCTAACCCCAGCTATCGCGGGCTGAGCCTTGACCTGGAGGATCTGCCCGATGACGCGCAAGCCGGATACCACTCGCTGATTGGCGAATTGCACGCACTGATGCAACCCAAAAATCTGCGGCTCTTCGTGAATGAGAGCGTGGGCGCAGACGATAGCGAATTCGCCGAACTGGCCCAGCAAACCGACTACATCATTTTGATGAACTACGACCAGCACGAGGAAACGGGCGGCCCCGGGCCGATTGCGGCGCAGGACTGGTTTGAAGACAACCTGAAGCGCGTGCTGAAAGTAGTGCCCAAAGAGAAGCTGATCTGCTCCATTGGCAATTATGGCTACGACTGGACGATGTCTCTGCCCAAAGGGAGACACGCAACAGCCAAGGTGCTGAATACGGACGATATCTCAGTACAGGATGGATGGCAGGCGGCGTCGGATGCGAATGCCGACGTGCGCCTCGCCGGCGACGAGCTTAATCCCCATTTTGCCTACGATGATGAAGACAACCACGTACGCCACCAGGTCTGGATGCTGGACGCAGTGACGGCCTTGAATGAGCTGCGCGCCGCGCGACAGATGGGGGTGCAGACGATTGCTTTGTGGCGGCTGGGCCGCGAGGACGCTTCCCTTTGGTCGGTCTGGGACCATCCCAGCGATGTGAAGGCGCCGCAGTCGCTCAAGCAGATACCGCCCGGCGATGACGTGGTGTCCGACGGTGATGGTGACATCGTACGCATCACCGGAGAACCGCATCCGGGCTCACGCACCATCGACATGGACTCCTACAACTGGACCGTGACCGACGAGCACATGTTGACGTATCCCTCGCCGTACACCATCGAGTATTACGGGTACCAGCCGGGAGTGGTGGCGCTGAGCTTCGATGATGGCCCCGACCCGAAATGGACGCCCAAAATCCTGGACATTCTCAAGAAGGAAAACGTCAAAGCCACGTTCATGATGATCGGCGAACAGGCACAAGACAACGTGAGCCTGATGAAGCGCGTGATGGCCGAGGGGCACGAGATCGGGAATCACACCTGGACCCATCCCGACATCAGCGAAATCTCTCCTCGCCAGATGGAATTGGAGCTGAACCTTACGGAACGGCTGTTTGGCAGCAAGCTGGGGGTTAAGCCGCTCTTTTTCCGGCCTCCCTACGATATTGACGAGGAGCCGGATACCAATGACCAAACGGCACCCACCTATCTGGTCCAGAAGATGGGTTACACCATCGTCGGCAACAAGATCGACACCGGCGATTGGGACGAACGGCAGCGGAAGACCCCGGAAGGCATCCTCAACGACGTGCTGGTGCAGTTGGATCTGATGAAGACCAAGCCGCAGTTTCGCGGCAGCATCATCCTGATGCACGATGGGGGCGGCGACCGCAGTGTGACGGTCGCGGCGTTACCGGTCCTGATCGCAGGGCTGCGCGCGCATGGGTATGTCTTCAAGCAGGTCTCCGACCTGATGGGGAAGACGCGGGCAGAAGTTATGCCACCCTTGAACGCCAAAGAACGGTGGCAGGCGCGGGTCGATTCCGTTGCCTTCTTTGCCTGGGCGTTCTTTAACCATTTTGTGGTCAGCCTCTTTTTTCTGGGCGATGTTCTGATGAGCGCTCGCCTCATCCTGGTGGGCATCTTTGCCCTGATCGACCGGCTGCGGGCCCGCCATACTCCGGCGGTAGCGGGCGGATTCCTGCCCCGGGTCGCGGTCTTAATTCCCGCCTATAACGAAGAGAAAGTCATCGTGCGCACGATCCGCTCGGTGCTGAACTCGGACTATCCGCATCTGCGGGTCATCGTGATCGACGATGGATCGGCGGATCGGACGTCTGAGGTGGCGCGAGAAGCCTATCCGGAAGAGATCGCGGCGGGCATGCTCACCGTGCTACGCATGGCGAATGGAGGCAAAGCAGAGGCGCTTAACTTTGCGGTTACCGATCTGGAAGAAGAGTTTTATGTGGGCATCGATGCCGATACGGTGATCGCGGCGGATGCGGTGTCCAAGCTGGTGGGCCATTTCGCCGACCCGAAAATTGGCGCCGTGGCGGGGAACGCCAAGGTGGGCAACCGCGTGAACCTGTGGACCCGTTGGCAGGCGCTCGAGTACATCACCAGCCAGAATTTCGAGCGCCGGGCGTTAGACCTGTTTGATGTAGTCACGGTTGTTCCCGGCGCGATCGGCGCCTGGCGGACGGAGGCCGTGCGGCAAGGCGGATGCTACCCGGTGAATACGGTAGCCGAGGATGCCGACCTGACGATGAACCTGCTGGAACAGGGCTACAAAGTCATCTACGAAGACCGTGCACTCGCGTTCACCGAGGCGCCGGCCACGGCTCGTGGCCTGATGCGGCAGCGTTTTCGCTGGTCCTTCGGCACGCTGCAAGCAGTCTACAAGCACCAGGCCGCGTTTCTGCGGAACAAGGCGATGGGGTTGTTTGCCCTGCCCAACATCCTGGTCTTCCAGATCCTGCTGCCGCTGGTGTCTCCGTTCATCGATCTGATATTTGTTGCGGGCGTGGTGCACTACCTGATTGACCGCCATTTCCATCCAGAAACGGCCAACGCGGCGAACTTCGAGAAGCTGCTGACCTTTTTTCTCGCCTTCCTGATTATCGACTTCGTCACTTCGGCGCTGGCCTTCAGCCTGGAGCGGCGGCATCCCGCTAACAAGGGCGACGGCTGGCTGTTGTTCCATATCTGGCTGCAGCGTTTTGCATATCGCCAGCTGTTTTCGCTGGTGCTCTTCAAGACCGTGAAGCGGGCCATTGATGGACGGCCTTTCAACTGGGACAAGCTGGAACGTACCGCCAAGATGTCGGCACAGACGGAGCGGCTCACCGCCACGCGATAGAGAGTAAAATTGGGGGTGTTATGCCAACAGCCCAGATCAGCACCGTCATTCAGCCTGTCGCGCCCCGCGGGGCTTTTCATAACGAGCCTTTCGTCGATTTCCGCGATTCGGAAAATGTACATGCGATGCAAGCTGCGCTCACCCGGGTCGGAGACATGCTCGGCCACGAGTATGAACTGGTGATCGGCGGGGAACGGTCGCGCACCACACATAAGATCAAGTCGTTCAACCCGGCACGGCCGGCGCAGGTTGTCGGGGTGCACCAGAAGGCGGGACTGGAACACGCCGAGCGGGCGATGCGCGCCGCACTGGAAGCATTTGCGACGTGGCAATATGTAACCGTCGAAGAACGCACGGCGCTGCTGTTGCAGACGGCAGAGCTGATTCGCAAACGCAAGTTTGAGTTCTGCGCGTGGCTGACCTATGAGGTGGGCAAGAATTGGGTCGAGGCCGATGCGGATGTGGCCGAGACCATCGACTTCCTCGAGTTCTACGCGCGGGAGGCGCTGCGGCTGGCGGGGGCGACGACACCCATCCAGTATCCGGGGGAACGCAATCAGCTGGTGTATCTCCCGGTGGGCGTTTGCGCGGTGATTCCGCCGTGGAATTTTCCTTTTGCCATTATGGCCGGCATGACCGCCGCGGCCATTGTTACGGGCAATACGGTGATCCTGAAGCCTTCGAGCGATTCTCCCACCATTGCGGCACGATTCCTCGATGTGCTGGAAGAGGCGGGTATGCCGCCGGGCGTGGTGAATTTCTGCCCGGGCTCAGGCAGTACCTTCGGCAACGCGATCGTGGAACATCCTAAGACGCGCCTGATCGCTTTTACCGGGTCCAAGGGGGTGGGGCTGGATATTCATGCACGCGCAGCCCAGACCAAACCGGGACAGATCTGGATCAAGCGCACCATTCTCGAAATGGGGGGCAAGGACTCGATCGTCGTGAGCACGGACTGCGATCTTGACGCAGCAGTTGAGGGCGTGGTGGCGGCGGCCTTTGGGTTCAGCGGACAGAAATGTTCCGCATGCTCCCGCGCGATCGTCG
The DNA here is from genome assembly GCA_963750415.1 of uncultured Acidobacteriaceae bacterium. Lineage (GTDB taxonomy): Bacteria > Acidobacteriota > Terriglobia > Terriglobales > Acidobacteriaceae > PALSA-350. The sequence continues at coordinate 1,323,085 of CAVVQX010000005.1, read as the reverse complement.
AAGAGCCGGTGTATGACGTCTTTCTGGAGCGGGTGCGGCAGCGGGTCGAAACGCTGCGGGTAGGCGACCCGGCTGCGAACCCAAATATGGGGCCGGTGGTAAACCGCTCCGCCATGGATACGATTCTCTCCTACATCGAGATCGGTAAGGGAGAAGGGCGGCTACTTACTGGCGGTAATGCGGTTGCGACACCGGAGGGCGGATTTTATTTGGAGCCGACGGTGATTGCGGATGTCGCACCCACGGCACGGATCGCCCAGGAAGAGATTTTCGGGCCGGTGCTGGCGGTGATCCGGGCGAAAGACTTCGATCATGCGCTGGCAATTGCAAACAATACGGAGTATGGGCTGACTGGCGCGGTGTATTCCGGTTCGCATGAGAAGTTGGAGCACGCGCGGCGGGCATTCCATGTGGGCAATTTGTACCTGAATCGCAAGTGCACGGGAGCCATGGTGGGGGCGCATCCGTTTGGCGGGTTCAATATGTCGGGGACTGATTCCAAGGCCGGCGGCCCGGATTATTTGTTGCTGTTTACGCAGGCTAAGTCGATTGCGGAAAAGGTTTAGGGTTCGTCGGCTGCGCCAGTGGTTGCAGGAAAGGATTCCTGGCGAGGGCCACCCCTTTAGAGGCGGAAAAAAATATTCTGACCTACTTCAGGGCTCCAAAGCCCCATCGGCACGGCTGACGTTTTGGACTGCGCGTTGGTTTTGGGGTGGAGTGAAACTGCAGATCCCTCCACGGCTCGCCCCACGGCAGGCGGGACAGGTCGGCTTTGCTCGGAGGCTGTGACTTTTTAATTTCCCTTGTAGTCTGTGGCCGGAAAGCTCCGAAGAGCAGCTGCCAACAATCATCGCCGGGGTCCTTCGACTCCGCGCCATGAACTCTCTGTGATGCGATATATCTGCGAGGCGCTTCGCTCCCACGGCACGCCGGGCAGGCAAGATGACGCCTTTCTGGTCGGGTGCAAAAAACACGAAAGATCGAAAAGTCGCAGGCTCTCGTAATGACGAGGGTTGGGGTGGCGCTTTCAGCTGGCATCCGCTAGTGGCTGCGAGAGCTGCAGGGCGTACATTTCGCTTGTGCTTTTTTTTGCTTACTTGATGGGGACGTCGGGCGGGGGCGGTAGATTGCGGTTTTTGAGCCACTCTTTGCTGATGCTTTTCGCGGCGTGTTGCGGCGGAAGTTCGTCGAGGTCGGGCATGAAGATTTCCAGTCCGGCTTGCGGGGTCATACGGGTGTAGCCGTTGACAAGCTGGGCCTGGTAGTTCACCAGGTCGAGATCAAACCAGGCATCTTTTGAAGCGTCGATCATGATGAGATCGACATTGTGCATGGTCAGCTTGCCAAAATCGAGCGAACCGCCTTTCAGAGCCAGAAAGTTGTGCCATTGCTCGGTGCGGTGCACATCGTTCTGGGCATCGCCGTACATGACGCGGACGTCCGGGTTCACAATGCGCACCAGGGTAAGTTGTCCATGGATATGGGGAGCTGGCAGCAGTTTTTGGGTATCGAAGTAAATGTCATTCTGCGCAACTTCGACGCCGGCCACGGCGGTTTTTCCCATCAGGTCCGCAATGTTGACATGAAAGTCACCCAGCAGACCTTTTACAGGAAGCTTTAAGACTGACAGGTGATCTACATGCAGTTGAATCCGGCCATCGGGTGTGGAGGAAATCGTTCCTTCGATTCCGATAGGAAGGGGAATGTGCAGTTTGTGAATGGTGCCATGGATGGATATCTGGCTTCCGTTCCCAGTGATCGAAATGTTGGTAAGCGGAGAGCCGGCAACCGCGCCGGTGTTGAGGTAGTGGCTGATGTCGCCGATATTCGCGTTGATGATGCCTCTTTGCACCTCAAGAACAAACGACTCCGGATCGTCAAAAGACGGATTAATGTTTTGTTTCGTGCGCTTCATTTCCCCCACCAGCCAGCGCACATAGATGCGGAAATCGGGTCCCTTGCGCAGCATGAGATTGTGAGCATAAATGCGAGTCGGGGATGGGTCGTTGGTTGGGTCGGATATTTGCGCGGGTTGGCTTTTATTTCCGGTTGCAGTTTGCGGTGCGGATTGACGATGTTTGACTCTGGCGTACCAGGCAAAGCAGGCCACGAGGATGATTAGCCCCGTGGCACTGGCGAGCATTACGTGGGAACGTTTCACGCTGGCGTCGGGTTGCGGCGGGGCCGGCGATTGGCCTGCAGAATTTTCTTGCGCAGACGCAATGATTTCGGCGTGACCTCCACCAGTTCGTCTTCGGCGATAAATTCGATGGCCTGCTCCAGGTTCATGGGCTTGAAAGGCACCAGGCGGATGGCGTCGTCGGCGCTTGAGGCACGCATGTTGGTGAGCTTCTTCTCGCGCACCACATTGACATCCAGGTCGTTGTCCCGGGAATGCTCGCCGATCACCATGCCCTCGTAGACTTCCACGCCGGCTGTAATAAAGAGCACTCCTCGATCCTGCAGTCCATTGAGGGCGTAGGCCGTGGTGGCGCCATTGCGGTCGGAAATGAGCGCTCCGCTGGGCCGCTGCGGGATCTCGCCCTGATAGGGCATGTACCCGTCAAAGAGCGAATTCATGACGATGGTGCCGCGGGTCTCGGTGAGCATCTCGCTGCGCAAACCGATGAGACCGCGGCTGGGAACGCGGAACTCCAGGCGGACGCGGCCATAGCCGTGATTATGCATCTTCACCATCTCCCCACGTCTGGGCCCAAGACGTTCAATGACCGTGCCAACAAAGTTGTCGGGAACGTCGATGGTGAGGTGTTCGACCGGTTCCATCACTTGGCCATCGACGGTTTTGGTGACAATCTCGGGCCGGCCCACCATCAACTCAAAGCCTTCGCGACGCATCATCTCGATGAGGATGGCGAGTTGCAACTCTCCGCGGCCGAGAACCTTAAAGCTGTCGGGGCTTCCGGTCTCTTCGACTCGAATGGAGACATTGGTGAGCAATTCCTTATCCAGACGCTCGCGCAAGTTGCGAGAGGTTACGTACTGTCCTTCCTTTCCCGCCATGGGCGAATTGTTCACCGAAAACTGCATGGCGATGGTCGGCTCGTCGATCACAATCAGCGGCAGCGGAGCAGGATTCTCAAGCCCGGTGATGGTCTCTCCAATTGTGATGCCGGTAACGCCCGCGACGGCCACGATGTCGCCGACCTGGGTCATCTCGGTATCGGTACGCTTCAATCCGTTGAACGTAAAAAGCTTGGTGATCTTGGTCTTGTGCAGTGATCCGTCGCGCCTGGAAATGTTCACCTCGTCTCCATTGCGCAGGGTCCCGTTAAAGACGCGCGCGATGGCGAGGCGCCCCAGGTAGTCGGAGTAATCGAGGTTGGTGACCAGGATCTGGAGCGGCCCGTCAGGATCCCCACTGGCCGGCGGAATGGTGGAGATGATGGTTTCGAAGAGCGGTTGCAGACTTTCTCCGGGCGTGTCCAGGGAGGTGCTGGCGGTGCCCAACTTGGCGTTGGTATAGAGCACGGGAAAATCCAGCTGGTCTTCGGCGGCGTCGAGATCGATAAAGAGGTCGTATACCTCGTCCAGCACTTCTTTGGGGCGGGCGTCGGGACGATCGATCTTGTTGATGACCAGGATAGGGAGAAGCTTGGCTTCCAAAGCCTTGGAGAGCACGTAGCGGGTTTGGGGCAAGGGGCCTTCCGAGGCATCCACCAGGAGCATGACCCCGTCCACCATCTTGAGGGCGCGCTCGACCTCGCCGCCGAAGTCGGCGTGGCCCGGGGTATCGACGATGTTGATCTTGGTGTCTTCGAACTGGACGGCGGTGTTCTTGGCCAGGATGGTAATGCCGCGTTCCTTTTCCAGTTCGTTTGAATCCATAACTCGTTCGGTAAGGGCTTCGTTGGCACGGAAGGTGCCGGCCTGGCGCAACATGGCATCCACGAGAGTTGTCTTGCCATGGTCGACGTGGGCGATGATGGCGATATTTCGAATGGGCGTGCTCACGGGCGAGGAATTCCTATTCTTCCGGGTCGCGGAGAGACATTGCGTTGAGATGGATAGCCTTGCGTTGACGTGCTGGCTGGAAATTACAGGCAGGACAACCGAGCAATGCCTTGCCTATAGTCTACCAGCCTGGGTTTGACGGGCCTTGTCATGGGTCCGATGGATCGCGCGGGTATTCATAAAAGAGCGATCGTTGGGCTTCGCCCATCTTTTTCGGCCCACGTACGCTCATGCGAACGTGGGGCACCCGTCCGATACCCTTCATCTCGGTTTGGGGTGAAGAGTCAGGAGGTTAGCGCGGTGGTATCCCACATCTCGCGAAAAACGAGCGAGATGTGGGACACCCGTCGTCCTTCTTAGGACAGGTCACCTCGTCGTCTGTGGTTGGGACAGATCACCCGGGGCTGGTTGGGATGGATTCTACTGGGGGGCGGGGCCCCGGACTACCTGGACGAAGTCGTCCAGGCGGAGATGGCGGGCGAAGGCGGCCTTTATTTGACCGGCGTCGAGTTCGAAGTACTTCTTTGCCGCCACGATGGGCTCGTCCAGCGGGAGGCCTATCACGGCCCGGTGGAGCAGACCCTGGGCCACCCCTTCTTCGCTCGACTCGCCTAAAGGAATCGACCGCAGAAGCATGGCCTTGGCTAAGTGCAGTTCGTCCGCGGAGACATCCTGGGTACGCATCTGGTCAAGGTCGCGCTGGACCAGAGCCCTGGCCTTGGAGACGTTCTGCGGATCACAACCGTAGGTGACGGTGTAGCTGGCGCGCGTCTTGGAGGCCTCCATGCTGACATCGACGTTGTATACGTATCCGGCAACCTGACGGAGATCGTGGTAGAGCCGGGTGGCATAGAAGCCGCCGCCGAGTACGTGATTGCCCAGTTGCAGGGGATAGTAGTCGGGATCGAAACGGTTGAGGTTCAACTGCTGCGCGAGAATCACGGAGTCTTGCACGGCCTGCGGATCGGGTACGTTCTCCGCCGATGCCTTGTTTACGGGAATCGCGGGCAAGGTGGTTTCCGGCTTGGAACCATCGGACTTCCAGTCACCAAACCACTTGGTGATTACCGCCTTTGCTTCTTCCGGCGTGGTATCCCCGATGACCACAATCGTGGTCAGATCGGGACGCATGGTGGCGGCGTGATATTGCTTTACATCTGCCAGCGTGACTGTAGCCAATGTTGCCGGAGTCGCCTCCCGCAGAACGGGATCGTGGGGCGGCAGTAAGGCCATATCAAGCGCGCGCGAGGTGCGGTAGCCCGGACTCTTCAAATTGCCGGCAACAAATTGCGTGGTCTGGTCCTTGACCACGGAAAAGGCTTCGGCCGGCAGCGCGGGATGGAGTTCGTTGTCGGCCAACAATTCCACTCCACGAGAGAAATGCTCCTTCAATACCTGCACGGAAAAGTCGAAGCCCGCGCTCTCGTTTGCGGCAATGTCATCCAGAGCCTTCTGAAAAGCCAGACGATCGAGGGTTTGGGTGCCGTAGGAGTAGAGACCGTCGAGCACATCGGAGACACCTTCCTGTCCCTTGGGTGTCTGCAGATCCGCATTGTTCTTAACTGTGCCTACGACAGTTACGGTGGGGCTGGTGTGGTCGGTCTTTACGATTAAGCGCAGACCGTTGGGTAGGGTGGTGTCTGAGGCGACGACGTAATCTGCAGGGACTTTCAGCTGCGAGAGCGAAGCTGAGGCCCAGGCGGGCAACAACACCGGCTTGGTGGGGGCGGAGGTCATTTTCTCTCCCCCGCCAAAGCCTTTGGCAGCGACGGCTTCGCCTGAGGGCGAAGGCTTCAGAGTGGCAGTGATGGAGTTCGAGTTAACCAGGTACTGCTTGGCCACCCGGTTTACGTCCGCGAGGGTTACTCGCCTGATGGCCTCGACGTCTTCATCCGGAGAGTTGCGCCCTTCGGCAGCAAGGGCTTCCGACCATACCGAAGCCAAGCCGGGGATGGAGTTGCGCTGAAATTCTGCGGAGGCAATCTCGCTGCGTTTGGCAGCGTCAAAAAGATCCTGGGGCAAACCCTTTTGCGCATAGGTCTCGACGATCTGGCGCATTTCATTGATGGGCCCGGCGGCATCAGCACCGGCGGGTAGCGCGATCTCGCCGTAGCCAACGCTGGCCTTGGGATAACTCTCGGCAATGCCGAAGGTGGCGTAGAGGGCTTTGCCTGCGGGAACCATGCCGTAGACATCCGCACGCTGACTCGCCAGGATGTCGGCAAGGATTTGCGACGCCGCATAATCGGGCGAATCGGTGCCCGGCATGCGATAGGCGATGAAGCCCAGAACGTAGGGGAGATTGCTGTCGAGTGTGAAGGTCTCCGGCTTGACCGGGGAAAGATTAATGGCGGGGTGCTCGGGCAAGGGATGGTTCGCTATGTCACCATACAGCTGCTTGACCTTGGCTATGGTCGCGGCCGGATCCACATCGCCCACAATCACCAGGATGGCGTTGCCGGGGGTGTACCACTTCTTATAGAAATCCTTCAGCATGGCGCCGGTGGTGGCATCGAAGGAGGGTCTGGTGCCCAGGGGATCGTGGGCGTACGGCGTGCCCGCAAACAGATCGCCGTTCAGGCGATCGATAAATTTGTAAGTGGGATTGGAGAGGTCGCGGGAGACTTCCTGTTCGATCGCGCCTCGCTCGTGGGCCCACTCTTCCTCGGAATCATCGACGCCGCGCAGGCAGGCCGCCTGGGCCTGGAGCGCCACGTCGAGGTCGGCAGCGGGAACGGTGGTGAAATATTGAGTGATGTTTTGCTGGGTGTCGGCATTGTCCCGTCCACCCAGTTGGGCATAGATGGCGGCGGTTTGATCCGCAGTCATGCCGGTGCAACCGCGAAACGCCATGTGTTCCTCGGCATGGGCCGATCCGGGGAAGCCGGGAGGCGTCTCATCTCCGCCAACCTTGAAGTTCAGCTCGACCGTAACCACTGGCGCAAGCGCATTGCGTACGATGACGATCTGCAAGCCGTTGGACAGGGTGGCGCGGGTCACGTTGCTGGGGTCCGCGGCATGTAAACGGGATGCACTGGCGGAAAACAGGACAAGCAAGGACAACAGGGCTTTAAACTTCACTTCGTTCTCTCCAAGGCGAGAATTCTCGCAGGTGGATCCAGTCTTTCATGGCTTGGCTACGCGCGACTACCGGAAGCTTCACTCCAGCGGCATTACATCGACTCCGACCTTCAGGCTGTGTTTGGCGCCGCCGAGCAAAACCCCGCGAATGGGGCTGACGTCGCTGTAATCCCGGCCCCACGCCAGGGTGATGTGGCCGTCAGAAGGCACACAGTTGTTAGTAGGGTCGAAGTCCACCCAGCCGAAGCCGGGGCACCAAGCCGAACACCAGGCGTGGGAGGCGTCGGCTCCCACCAGGCGAGGGCGGCCGGCAGGGGGGATGGTACGGAGATATCCGCTGACATACCTTGCCGGCAGCCCCAACGATCGCATACAGGCGATTTGCAGATGGGAGAAGTCCTGACAGACTCCGCGGCGTTTCTCAAAGAAAGTGTCGACGGGTGTGGTCACCTCGGTCGCCTTGGGGTCAAAGCGGAAATCCTGATGGATGCGGGCGGTGAGATCGAAAACCGCTTCGAGCAGCGGGCGCTGTTGGGGAAAAGACTCGCGGGCGTACTCAGCCAGCTCCGGCTTGGCGGACACACGGATGGAATCAAAGACGAACTGGTAAGCTTCTAACCCATCCTGGCTCTGGTCGGACGGGACCCCGTCACGCACGGTTTCCCAAGCAGGAGACTCGGAGAATACCGGGTGGGCTATGGTTTGTACCTCCAGTTCGCTGCTGGCTTCCACACTCATCCGGCTGTGCGACTCGGGCAAGGTGAAGGAGGTGACGGTGTTGCCGAAGTAGTCGACGTGGGTGGCGGGGTGAAAAGGCGGGTGAGGCCAAACGGATAGCTCCATGGAGCAGCGTTTCTGCCCGCGAAGATCGCGTGGGGTCAGGCGGACGATGTGATGGGAGACCGAGACTGGCTCTACGTAGTCATAGATGGTTTGGTGCCGTACCCTATAGAGCATCTTTCTCGCCTTTCTTTGGACGCTAGTGTGACAGAAAAGTGGCCGGTGTGATCCCTCCACGGCACGCCGGGGCAGGCGGGATAGGTCGGCTTCGCTTCGGAGTCTGTGACTTTTTTAATTTCCCCTGTAGTCTGTGGCCGGAAAGCTCCGAAGAGCATCCGCCAACAAGCATCGCCGGGGTCCTTCGACTGCGCGCCATAAACCCTCTGTTATGCCATAGATCTGCGAGGCGCTTCGCTCCCACGGCACGCCGGGGCAGGCAGGATGACGCCTTTCTGGAGGGGACTTAAACAACATTCCGATTGCTTCCTTCGATTTTGGCCCCAGGGAGACATTCTAGGTCGCTCGCTCCATTTGGGCGTGGCTGAAATAGGTGTTGGAGATGGCTTGTGCGAATGCAGGCAGGGCTGCACCCAGGTCCCCGAGGAGGTTATCGAGGCGGACGCGGTTGCTGCCGGTTCGTGTCTCGCAGAGAGATTCAACGTCGGCGTGGAGGAGCCTGGCTGCGGCGGCCTCCATTTGCCTTTGCTTCAAAACCGGCCAATCCGATCCGGAGGGCATGCCGGAGAGCCCGCCGCAGTGCCGAGCCAGATCCTTGAGCTGGAAGGCCAGAGAGCGTGGGTTGGCTTCGTCATTCATGAGCAGATCGACCACCGGCGCGGCCTGGAGGATGGTGAAATAGCGCGAACGATAGGTGATGGAGCTGTCGGCTACCTCAAGCAGCATTTCGAGCGAAGGCCAGTGGTCGGGGTCTATGGGCACCACGATCGAACGCAGGAGGTCGACGATTTGTACGGAACGCTCTATCCGCCGACCGATGTTGAGAAAGTGCCAGCCTGGGCCGCGGGTTATGTTTCCAGCTTCAATACCGCGCAGGGCAGCAAGGGTGAGAATACAGCTGTTGAGTACCGCCAACGCGTCTGCCGGCGACACGTAGCCCCAGGCGACGCGGTCCGAGGCACGCGCAATACTGCCCATCTGGCTGACAATACGCAGCAGATCGGTGGAGAGGCGATCGCGCACCTGCGCTGCGGCACGAGTGGCCCGGCTGAGATTGGCATTGAGGCTGTCACTGCGTTGCTCTTCAAAAATCAGCGACAGGATCTCTTTTTCCAGGTCTCCCTGCTGATCGAGTTTCCCCTGCGGATCATCCTTTGCCAGGCGTGAATAAGGGGACTCAAGGCACTCGTACAGCTTCATGAGGGATTGCCAGCCCATGGTTTCCGGCCCCCAGGATTCGCCGGTCATGTGAGAAAGGATGCAGCGCAGCACGCGAGCCAGATGCTCACACCGCTCTGCATAGCGGCCTAACCAGAAAAGATGTTCGGCGGCACGGCTGGGCAGATCGCTGCTGACCCCGCGATTTAGCTCCACGGGCAAATCACGGGGACGCCGCAGGGTGAAATTGTCCACCGGTTCTGGAGAGAGAACCCAGGTATCTTTGCTGCCGCCGCCATGTTGCATGGAAACGACTGGGGTGTCAGCGGATGGTGAGACGCGAGTCAATCCTCCCGGCATGACGATCCAGCTATCGCCTTTCGCCGCGATGTAGACGCGCAATACGACCCGCCGGGGCAGCAGGCCGTTTTCCGACCACACCGGGACGCTGGAGAGATTGAGCAGCTCTTGCCCGACGAAATCGTTGGGCCGGGCTTCCAACTGGCCCAGCAAACGGGAACGTTCGACGGGGCCGAGCCGGCCGCCGAACACGGGCTCCATCCCTTTCGCGGGAAATGCCGGTTTGATGATCAGGAAATCCAGGTTCTGGCGCACATAGCGAAGGGCAGACGGCTGACCGCACCACCAGGTAGCAACTGAAGGAAGCGCCAGGCGCTCACCCAGCAGGCTGCGGCTGAGACCGGGGAGAAAGGGAATGAATGCCGAGGTCTCGAGCAGCCCGCTGCCCAAAGCGTTGGCTACCGCGACGTTTCCGCTGCGCACGGCCTCGACTAAGCCGGGAATCCCCAGATAGGAATCGGAGCGCAGCTCAAGAGGATCGCAGAAGCCATCATCCATGCGGCGCAGGATGACATCCACCGGCCTGAGTCCTTCGAGCGACTTGAGAAAGACGCGGTTCTCGCGCACGGTCAGATCTCCTCCCTGGACCAGGGTGAAACCGAGATAGCGGGCCAGGTAGGAGTGCTCAAAGTAAGTTTCGTTCAGAGGCCCAGGAGTGAGCAGTACGACTCGTGGGTGGGTGCGGGCAGAAGGAGAAAGGTGCAGCAGGGTCTCGCGAAAGTCGCGGAAGAAACCAGCCAGCCGATGCACCTGGGATTCGCGAAAGAGGTCGGGGAAAGTTTCCGCCATGACGATGCGGTTTTCGAGGGCATAGCCAGCACCGGAAGGAGCCTGGGTTCGATCGGAAATGACCCACCATTGCCCATCGGGTGAACGCGCCAGGTCGACGGCAAGCAAGTGCAGGTAGTTTGACCGGGGCACCGGCACGTCATGGCAGGCGCGCCAGAACGCGGGGTTAGCGAATACCAGGGCGGAGGGAAGATTGCCGTTGAGGAGCAGCTTCTGCGGACCGTATAGATCGGCCAGGATGGTGTTGAGCAACCGGGCGCGCTGGATCAGGCCCGCTTCCAGGTAGCTCCACTCGTTGGGCGGGATGAGCAGCGGAATGGCATCCAGGCTCCAGGGGCGATCGGTTCCCAACGGATCGCCGTAGACGTTGTAGCTGACGCCGTTTTCGCGGATGCGCTGGCGGGCAGTTTGCCAGCGGTGGGCGAGCTCCTTGCCGCCAAGCGAAGTAAGAGCAGCAATGTAGCGGTCCCAGTGAAGACGAAGAACGCCGGGCTCCGTGCACATCTCGTCGTAAACGCCAGGGGCCTGGCGGTATTCGGCGGTCAGTAACGGATCATCCAGTATCTCGGCCATAGTCATGCAGCAGTTTGATTCAGTTCTTTACGGGGCGCGGCGTAAATCTAACGTTAAAGGAAACTCTGCGTTGGGCCTTTCGGCGGGAACGGTCACGGGACCGGGGGTGTGGCCAAAACTGCTGAACCTGGCCAAACGCCTGCTCTCGGCTTCATAAGCATTTATCGGGAATTGCTCGTTGGCTCGTCCGCCCGGATGCACCACGTGATAGGTGCAACCTCCAATTGCGTGGCTTGACCAGGTGTCGACGATGTCGAACACCAGGGGGCTGTGAATGGGAATGTCGGGATGCAGGCACGAGGTGGGCTGCCAGGCCCGATAACGGACACCGGCGACAAATTCGCCAGCTTTCCCGGTGGGATGAAGCGGCACCGGCCGGCCATTGCAGAGTACTGCGAAGCGAGGGGCGACCATGCCCGTCACCTTGACCTGCAATCGCTCGACGGAGGAATCGACACTGCGGGCGGTGCCACCGCTGGAGGCTTCTTCGCCCAAAACGTTCCAGGGCTCCAACGCATGCCGCAGCTCTAATTGGATACCACGCGCGGTCACGGATCCGATGGGAGGAAAACGAAACTCGTAGTGGGGAGCAAACCACTCGCTGCGGAAGCCGTATCCGGCGCGGGCCAGGTCGTTGACCACATCCTCCCAATCGGATTGCACGAAGTGAGGCAGCATGAAGCGGTCGTGGAGGCTGGTCCCCCAGGCAATCAGTTTTTGCCGGTAAGGCTTGCGCCAAAAGTGGGCGATCAGCGCCCGAACCAGGAGTTGCTGGGTCAAGCTCATGCGCGCATGGGGCGGCATTTCAAATGCGCGCAGCTCGAGGAGGCCCAGGCGCGATCCAGCGCCCTCTGGTGGATCAAGCTTGTCGATGCAGAATTCAGCGCGATGGGTGCTGCCGGTGACGTCGGTAAGAAGATGACGGAAGAGGCGATCGGCCATGCGGGAGGACACGGGAGTCGCACCTCTTTCGGGGATCTGGTCGAAAGCAATCTCCAGCTCATAGAGCGATTCGACCCGCCCTTCGTCGACCCGCGGATGCTGGCTGGTGGGGCCGATGAACAGGCCGGACAACAAATAGGAAAGCGAAGGATGGTTCTGCCAGTAATTGACCATGCTGCGCAACAAGTCGGGCCGGCGCAGAAACGCGCTGTCGTCCGCAGTGGGACCGCCAATCACCAGGTGGTTGCCGCCGCCGGTTCCGGTATGCTGCCCATCGAGCAGAAACTTCTCCGTGCCCAGGCGGGTCTGGCGAGCCAGTTCGTAAACCGCGGTTGTGTTTTCAACCAATGCATCCCAGCTGGCGGCGGGCTGGATGTTGACTTCAATCACTCCTGGATCGGGAGTGACTTTGAAGACGGCAATCCGGGTGTCGTTTTGCGGGGTGTAGCCTTCGATCAACACCGGCATGGAGAGATGCGCTGCCGTGTCTTCGATGGCGGCTACCAGATCGAGATAGTCCGCCAGGTAGTCGACCGGGGGCATGAAGATACAGAGCTTGCCGCCGCGTGCCTGCACGCAGAGCGCAGGCCGGGTGAGCGTTAGCGCTTGCGCGTCTTCGGGTTTGGGTTTGGCCTTGTCCGCGGCGGCCAGCGGCTCATCCTCCGCCGGGGGCGCTGTAAACAAGCTCATTCGCCTTTCCGGCCGCGGGGGCAACTTGTCTCGCCGCCGGAAAGGATCGGTATCGAAGGAGTAGGTGACATCTTCCGGCTTGGTCCAGGGCATGGTTTCGAGAGGCAGGCGGTACCCCATGGGCGAGTCGCCGGGGGTGAGAAACATGCGTTTGGTCAGCGGGAACCAGGGTTGACTGGTCCATCGCGGCGTACCGGACCGGGTGGGGATGCGACGCAAGGGGAGGACAAAGCCGATGGGCTGATCCGCAGCCTGCTCAAACATGTGGGCGAGCCGGGCGCGTTCCCCAAACTCATGCAGCTTAGGGTCGAGCGGATCAATGATTTCGGGCAACCGCCGTTCCTTCCACAAGTGAAAGAAAATGTCTTCGTAGGCGGTAATGGTGAAGGAAAAGCTCACTTGCAGGCGGCGGGTGAGGGCTTCAAGAAAGCTGCGCGCATCGGAGGCGGCGTAGCCATAGTCTTTGCCGTCCTCGGCAAAGAGGCTTTGGTTCTCCCAAATGGGTACGCCATCTTTACGCCAGTAGCAGCCCAGCGCCCAACGAGGAAGCTCCTCGCCGGGATACCACTTGCCCTGCCCGAAGTGGAGCAGTGCGCCGGTGGAGAAACGGTCGCGCATTCTGAGCAGCAACTCCACCGCGAGGCGCCGCTTGGCCGGGCTCATGGCGGTGGTCGACCATTCACTGCCATTGCGGTCGTCGAGGGAGATGAAGGTGGGCTCGCCGCCCATGGTGAGGCGCACGTCCCCTACCTGCAGATCCACATCCACCTGATGGCCAAGAGCCTGGATTTGTTCCCATTGCTGGTCCGAGTAAGGCATGGTAACGCGAGGGGATTCATAGATCCGCTGCACCGTCATCACATAGCTGAAGTCGGTCTTGCAGAATTCGAGTGGGCCGGAGATAGGAGCGGCGCTGCCCACATCGGGTGTGCAGGCGAGGGGGATATGTCCCTCTCCCGCCAGTAATCCTGAGGTGGGATCGAAGCCAACCCAACCGGCCCCGGGGAGAAAGACTTCAGTCCAGGCGTGCAGGTCGGTAAAGTCCATAGAGGCCCCGGCCGGGCCTTCGAGCGGTTTCACATCGGGGGCGAGTTGGATCAGATAGCCAGAGACGAAGCGGGCCGCCAGGCCCAAGTTGCGCAGGATCTGCACCAGCAGCCACGCCGAGTCGCGGCAGGAACCGGTGCCCAGGGCGATGGTCTGCTCGCAGGCTTGTACGCCGTGCTCCAGGCGGATGACATAGCCGATCTCGCGCTGCACCCGTTGATTGAGGCTGACTAAAAAATTGAGCGTGGCCGTGCTGCCCCGGGGTACCTGAGCTAGAAAACCGGTCAGCCTGGGCCCGGGCACCTCGGCTTCCAGAAAGGGGCGCAGTTCCCGGGCCAAGGCGGTCTCATAGGTGAATGGAATTTGCTCCGCGTACGGTTCCAGGAAGAAGTCGAAGGGATTGAAGATTGCCATTTCGGCAACCAGGTCGACTTCGACTGAGAACTCGGTAGTTTTTTCCGGAAATACCAGGCGGGCTAGATAGTTGGCCTGCGGATCCTGCTGCCAATTGATGAAGTGATTTTTGGGCAGGACTTTCAGCGAGTAAGCGAGGATAGGAGTCCGGCAATGGGGGGCTGGGCGCAGGCGGATGGTCTGCGGCCCAAGCATCACCGGACGGTCGTAACGATAATGCGTCTTGTGATTCAGCGCAATGTGAATTGCCATAGGGCGGAGTCCTTATAGATTACATGCGCCCTGGATATGAGCTGTGTTGGGTGCGGGTGTGGGCATCGCCAGTATGATGGTTTGCATGTCTCTGACTACACCGGTCGCCCCTGAGATTCTTGCCCGCGCCAGGAAGATCAAGTTGTTTTTGATGGATGTGGATGGCACGATCACCGATGGCAGCGTCAACCTCATTTCGCTGCCTGACAATGGCGGCGTGGCGGAGATGAAGGCATTCAACTCACAGGATGGCGCAGGGCTGAAGCTGGCGCACTTGATGGGGATACGCACCGGATTCATTACGGGACGCAAGTCTCCTGCGGTGTCGCAGCGGGCCCAGGAATTAAGCGTGGAGTTCGTTTACCTGGGGCAGGAAACGAAGACGGCCGCGTTTGAGGAGTGCCTGCAGCAAGCGGGCGTGCGGGAAGAGGAAGTGGCTTACATGGGAGACGATCTTCCGGATATCCCGGTAGCCAAGCGCGCCGGGCTGGCAGTTGCCGTTGCCAACGCGGCTCCTGAGTTAAAGGCGGTCTGCCATTACGTAACTAATGCCCGGGGCGGAGAGGGTACAGGACGAGAGATCGTGGAGCTTATCCTGACGGCGCAGGGTAGGTGGGAAGAGGCGGTTCCCCGGGCGCTGGCCTAGGTTTTCCGTGGGTTTCTGGTTCGGAGCATTCGGGCTCCGATCCTCTCCGCCTAAGGGGAAAACATGGGTGCCGCGCCTACGGCGCTCAGATCAGATGGAGATGCCAACCCAGCCCTTCCGGGCTGGGCTGACGTTTGGCGGTCGGCCCTCCGGGCCTCGGTGGGTCTGGTGCTTGACGTAATTGTTCTATCCTCCAACGGATGAGCGCTCACGGATGGGCGCGGCTCCCGGATCCCACGCAGATGTCTCGAGCCCTTCACCTCTGCTGGAATTCCATTTCTCGACTCCGCTGCGCTTCGCGGTCCCGCGAGAAGCCGGGAGGCGGGATGACAATTCATTCTTCGAGCTGCAGCATTGGTGGCTGGTGGAAGGAACTGCAGATCCCTCGGCTGCGCTTCGCTTCGGTCGGGATGACAAAGGAAAGGGCGGGGTTTCCATTTGGGATTGGATTGCGGAGTTGAGAGCACAGCAGGTCCCTCCACTTCGCTTCCACGGCACGCCGGGACAGGTCGCTTCGGTCGGGATGACAATTCAGTTTGACAGTGAGGGTGAGCACCAAAAAGTCACGAGCTCGGAGCTGTGACTTTTTTAATTTCCCTTGTAGTCTGTGGCCGGAAAGCTCCGAAGAGCAGCTGCCAACAAGCATCGCCGGGGTCCTTCGACTTCGCGCCATAAACCCTCTGTTATCCGATAAATCTGCGAGGCGCTTCGCTCAGGATGACGCCTTTGTGGAGAGGACTAAACAACATCTGGTCGGGTGCAAAAAACACGAAAAGATCGAAAAAGTCACAGGCTCTCGGGATGACAAAGGGGAGGGCGAAGCTTTCATGAGGAGCGGTTGGTGGACTTGCGAAAAATGGTCGGATCTTTGCCGGTCCGGCATGTAAGGTATGGTTTAGAAAATCCACACCTTCGAGAGAGGAATGTGAACATGGCTTTGAAGACTGAGGATGTTTCCTTAAACGGGGCCGGTGTCGCAGTCCGCCATCCGCTCGATCCGCTGACGGCTGGTGAAATAAGCGAGGTTACGCGCATCCTTCAGGGCCACTTCCAGTGGGGCGCTGATCTGCGCGTGGAGACTATCGATATCCACGAGCCGGGCAAAGAGATCGTGCGCCACTATGTTCCCGAAGCGGCGCCGGCGCGGACCGCGCGCTTTCATGTGTATCGCCGTGGAGTGCTGGGGGTGTGGGACGGCCTGGTGGATCTGAGCAGCGGCAAGGTGGTCTCGGTGGTTTTCAAGGAAAATGCGCGGCCGATGATTGCGGTGAAGGAAATCCTGTTAATTGAAGAGACAGTCAAGGCAGATGCTCGCTTTCAGGAAGCGCTGCGGCGGCGGGGCCTGCTCGGCGAACTGGACAATATGTGCATCGATCCGTGGACCGTGGGCAACTTTAACGTGCCCATTGAGCAGGGGCGGCGGGTGGTGCATTGCTTCGTATGGATGAGGTTGTTTCCGCTGGATAACTTTTACGCCCACCCGGTCGAGGGCGTGCACGCGATCGTGGATGTGAGCACGCTGGAGGTGGTGGAGATCCATGATCATTTCGAGGCCAGCGGCGATTACATTCCGGTTCCACGCACGCCGCTGAATTACGATGCAGACGTTCTGCGTGCCTTTCGCCAGCCATCGTCGCGGCTGGATATCGTGCAACCGGATGGCGCCGGTTTTGTGGTCGCAGGCAACCAAGTGAACTGGGAAAATTGGGACTTTCGCGTGGGCTTCAATGGCCGCGAAGGGCTGGTGCTCTACACCATCGGCTATACGCAAAACGGCAAACGGCGGCCGATCGTTTATCGGGCTTCGATCGCTGAGATGGTGGTTCCCTATGGAACCCCGGAGCGAAACCACTATCGCAAGAACGTTTTCGACAGCGGTGAGCTGGGCTTTGGGCGGATGGCGAACTCATTGACTCTGGGTTGCGATTGCCTGGGCGTTATTCATTACTTCGATGCTGTGGTCGCGGATCTTTTCGGCCAACCGTACACCATTGAGCGGTGCATCTGCCTGCACGAGGAAGATGCGGGCATGTCGTGGAAACATTTCGACATGCGTACCGACCGCACCGAAGTGCGACGGGCGAGGAAGCTGGTGATTTCGTCTATCTCGACCATCGGCAACTATGAATACGCGTCGTATTGGTACCTGCACCAGGATGGGCGGATTGAATATGAGATGAAGGCGACCGGGATTATCAATACTGCGGGTTGCCGTCCGGGCGAGCCGGGCAAATTCGGCACCGAAGTGGCTCCGGGGATTGTTGGCCATATTCACCAGCATGTTTTTTCTGCGCGGCTGGATATGGAGGTGGACGGGCCTAATAACACAGTCACGGAGTGCGATACGATTGCGCTGCCGATGGGGCCGGAAAACCCTTATGGGAATGCATATTATGTGCAGGAGAGGCCGCTGAAGACGGAGCTTCAGGCACAACGCGACTTTGATTTTTCAAAGATGCGGTACTGGAGAGTAACCAACCCTAGTACTACTAACTGGGTGGGCACACCCACCGCGTATAAGCTCGAGGCCAAGTCAGCGGTGCAGCCGTTTACGCATCCGGATAGCCCTTCGGGTAAGCGGGGACGGTTCCTGCAACATCAATTGTGGGTGACGCCCTATGATGCGGATGAGCGGTACCCTGCCGGCGAATTTGTGAATCAATCGATCGGGGATGATGGTCTGCCGGCCTGGACGGCGAAGGACCGGCCGATTGAGAATACGGATGTCGTGCTTTGGCATAGTTTTGGAGTGCACCATTTGCCGCGGCCGGAGGATCATCCGGTGCAGTCTTGCGTGGTTTGTGGATTTACGCTGGCACCTTCAGGGTTTTTTGATCAGAATCCGGTGATTGATTTGCCTCGTATGAAGAATGCGGCTAGTTGCTGTCATCATTCGGCGGGGTGAGGGGCTGGGTGAGACTGCAGATTCCTCCACGGCACGCCGGATTAGGTGCGCTCCGTCGAAAAACATTTCCATGAAGGGTCCGCAGAACTGCAGATCCCTCCGCTACGCTTCGCTTCGGTCGGGATGACAAAGGGGAGGGTGGTTACGCACCTTGTTATCGGTTGGTCGGATGGGTGATTCGTCGCCTTGTCTTTTTGCAAAATCTCAGGAAGAGGTCAGGACTTCTTGTGCGCGGAGGGCTAGTCCGCGGGCTACGGAGATGAATTCGTTGCCGGTTCGTATGCGCTGCTCGCCAAAGCGCACCTCGAAGATGCGACGGACGGCGGGCACGAGGGAGCTGCCTCCGGTGAGGAACACGCGGTCGACCTGGCGGCGGCTTATTCCTGAGGTTTTGAGGAGCGAATCGACGCAGTGCTCGATGGAACGCAGTTCTTCGGCAATCCAACTTTCAAAGGCATCGCGGGGCACGGTAATACTTATGTCCATGCTGCCGTCGCGAAAATGAAAGCCGGCCACCTCCGCATGAGACAGCTCGAATTTCACTCGTTGAATGGCCTGGTGAAGATGATAGCCGAGGTCTTCGTCGATCAACGTGATCAGGGCTTCGATCTTTTCCGGCTCCAAGGCGCGGAGCCGTGCGGTCTTCAAGATTTCCATCACGTTTGCCGTTCGTAAAAACGACAGGTAATGCCAGCGTTCGAGGTTGGCATAGATCCAGGCAGGCACTGCGGGCAGAAGCTTGTTGAGAGAGCGGGCGAACGACTCCGAACCGAGCGCGGGAGAGACGAGCTTGCGGACGATCCTGGCGTCGAAAGCGTCACCCGCCAGACCGACCCCGCTGTTGCCGAGGAGATCCTGCGGTGTGCGGCCTCGCTTGCGCACGCCAGGGCCTACGTGAAGCAAAGAGAAGTCGCTGGTGCCACCACCAAAGTCACCGATGAGGATGAGCTCGTCGTGATCGAGAGTGGATTCATACGCGTACGCTGCTGCCACTGGTTCCAATTCAAATTCAACTCGATCAAAGCCGGCTTCCGCGAAGGCCTGGCGCAGGCGAGAAAGCGCAAACGTCTCGTCGTCGTCAGTCTCCGCACCAACGAAACGGACCGGACGGCCCACCATGGCGTAGCCGACAGGAGTGTGAAATTGCCGCTCAGCGTGGCCGCGCAGATCGGCGAGAATGCGGGAAACCAGATCTTCGAGGGTGTAATGGCGGCCGAATACGGCTGTTCCCGTCAGGGTGCGATCCGACAGATAGGACTTGAGCGACTGGATCAGCCGACCCTTGTTCTCAGCCGCGAGGTAGTGTTCGATGGCCGACGGACCCGTCCAGGCATGGATTCGTGCCTTGCCGGCTTGTTTAGCCTGCTGCAGATAGAGGACTGAGCGAAAGGAAAACGTCTCCCCCGTGAGGGTGGGGAAGGAGACAAGTTCGACTTGCGACTGACCGGTGGCGCGGGCCACCGTACTATTGGTGGTGCCGAAGTCAATGCCGATTGCCGGGACATGGTCTTGCGCTTGCTGCATTCTCTCCATTATTTCAGCAGGGCACCGCTTGACATAGCTCGGGAAGCACGCCCATGCTGCTGGCATGAGAAAAGTGCTGCTGCTTGTGCTGGCCGCCAGCTGCGTGGCGCCGCTATCCGCGCGAGGCGAGGGAGTCGTCGATACCATCCCCAAGGTGATTGTGGTCGGGTTTGTTGGAGGCTTCGTCCGGCACGACGATAGCCGGCACGCCGAAGTGCAATTTGCGGCGCGTCTGCGGGCGCGTTATCGTTCCGCCATTCATGTAGAGGTGTTCGGCAATCATTCCGGAAACCCGGCTCTTCGTTACGTGCTGGGCCTAACGGGGGCGGACGGGGCGCAGTCCAAAATCATTATCTTCGGCCATAGCTGGGGTGGAACCGAGACGGTCACATTAGCCCGCGAGTTGGAGCGGAAGGGTATTCCGGTACTGCTCACCATCCAGATCGATAGCATCGCGAAGCCGGGGCAGGAAAATTTCACTATTCCTGCGAATGTCGCCAACGCGGTCAATTTTTATCAGTCCAGTGGGCTGCTTCATGGACGGGCAGAAATTCTGGCCAAGGATCCGGCGCGTACGAATATCATTGGCAACTTCGAGATGTCCTACAAGGATCATCCCATCAATTGCAAGGCTTTTCCGTGGTACTCCCGGGTCTTTACCAAACCGCATATCGAAATCGAGAATGATCCGCGTGTGTGGGCGAAGGCTGCATCGTTGATCGATGTTGAGTTGTCAGGCGCGCGATCGTCCGAAGAGGCGTCATTGCCTGCCGCTCACCCCTAGACAATGCGAAAATGGCATCATGCAAAGACCTTTACGAAACGCGGCAACCGTGTTGGCTGCCGGCATTGTTCTCCTGGGGACTGCCGGGGCCCAGCAGACACCGGCGACGAATTCGACCCCACCGGCAAAACCCCGGCAGAGCACAGCGCCTACGACTCGCCGCAGCACCGCGGCAGCGACCACACCTAAGCCTCTCGTGCTGGAGACGGACAGAGACAAGCAAAGCTATGCCATCGGCTTAAACGTAGGGAAGAGCCTGCATCGGGATGACATCGATGTCGATCCGAAGATTGTGCTGCAGGGCATACAAGATGCCATGGCCGACGGCAAGCTGCTCTTGACCGATGATCAGATTAAGACGGTGATGACCGACCTGCAGAATCAAGTGCGGCAAAAGCAGGAAGAGAAGCGGGCCGCCCTGGCAGAGTCAAACAAGAAGGACGGCGCAGCTTTCCTGGCTGCCAACGCCACCAAAGAGGGTGTCGTCAGTCTACCGAGCGGGCTGCAATACAAGATCCTGACGGCAGGGACGGGGCCCAAACCTTTGGCCACCGACTCGGTAGTTTGCAACTACCGCGGCACGCTGCTGGATAACACGGAATTCGATAGCTCCTACAAGCGCGGGCAGCCCGCAACTTTCCCTGTTAGCGGCGTCATCAAGGGTTGGACGGAAGCTTTGCAACTGATGCCTGTGGGATCGAAATGGCAATTATTTGTTCCGGCGGATCTTGCCTATGGGGAGCGGCCCCAGGGGCCCGGCGGACCCAACGCCACGCTTATTTTCGAGGTGGAGTTGCTTTCCATTCAGCCTAAGACGCCGGCGCCTGGATCAGCTGACCCTGCGAGTCAGCCTCAGTAAGGGACGGCCTGAAAGCAGCCCGGGAGGAGAATCATGCGAAGAGAAGACCTGACTATCGTCTTGCTGTCGATCATCGCGATTGCATTGGTTGCCATTGCGGTGCAACCGATCTTCGCGCCACATGCCGCGGAGGCACAATCCTCGGTCTATCCGTTCTACATCGAACCCGGTTCGGAAATGCTGCGGCAGCCTGATGGAACTAGCCAGGTTTTTGGAAAGGTGGTTGTGGACATGCGGACGGGGAAAATCTGGGGTTTCCCGACCAATGCTCCACAGTCCTACCCTTCCAACGGACTACAGAACAAGCTGCCTGTCTCCCGTCCATTTGAACTGGGAAGATTTGCGTTTGAGGACACTAACAAGTAGAGCTTTCGCTAGCGCGTGGGGAGCTTCAACCGTAAAAGGACGACGGGGTCAACCCATGCACCCTGCCAGCGCGCGCTCAGGTGAAGGTGAGGGCCGGTCACGCGGCCGGTTGCGCCGCTGAGGCCGAGGCGTTGTCCCTTGGTAACCCGTTCTCCTACATGCACCTTAATTTTAGAGAGGTGCATGTAAAGGGTAGTGAACTGCTGCCCGTGGTCGATCACGACGAGGTTGCCTTCATAGAACATGCCCTGGGCGACAATCACTTCTCCATCGTTTGCGGCCAACACCGGCGTTCCCGAAGGGGCGTGAAAGTCGGTTCCACGATGGATGCTCGCCAGCTGGCCATTGAACATGCGCCGGGTACCGAAGGAATCAGTGGCGGTGAAGGGCACAGGGGAGCGAAAGCTACCACTCCACAACGGCTGACTGACCTGGTGAGCGAAGGCCGCGTCTTTCACTACCTTGTCCGCGGCGATGCGCTGCAGGGTTGCGGCATCGGGCTGCACGTACTTCTCCTGCACATGCAGCGCCGTGGTTTTGTAGTGGCCCGGCAATACAGTCACTTCCTGTTTGGCTTGCAGTGAGCGGCCATCGATAGCATTGGCGGTTAGTTCCAGAACATAGTTACCCGGCGCCTGCTCTACATCGATCCCGGCAAGCGCGTACCAAGTATTTCCCTCAGCGGCCCTGGTGAACACGATTTCGTGATTGAGCCAAGTGCCATGCAATGCGCTGGCTGGGTGTTCGAGCTCAACCTTGAAGAAGACGGGGGAGCCGCTTTCCAGGCGTAGCGGAGACCAGCTTATGAGCTTAAAGCCGGCAGTTTGCTGTGCGTTTCCCGGCGGGAGACCCACGAGGAGCAGGACGAAAGCAACCCAGGAAATGATTCTCACCCCCTGAGCATAGAGCCTGTTCCGCTCGCTGGTGAACGACGAATTCGGGGATGCATCTTGTAGGCCACCGGCAGCGGTAGCATACTTGTGCACGAGGAACGACTATGCGACGCAGGACCTTTCTCGCCACTTCCGCAGTTGCCGGGTTGGGTGCTTTTTCCCTGGGCACCAGGACCCTGCAGGCCAAGCCTGGGGACATACCGAAGCGTACTTTCGGGAAAACGGGTGAGCGGCTGACGATTGTCGGCCAAGCCGGCGGGCGGTTTCCTTTGTGTACCTTCGAAGAAGCAAAGGCGGTTACCCTGCGCGCCTATGAATTGGGCATCAACTATTTTGATACCGCGCGCATTTACTGGGACGGCAAATCGGAAGAGGTGTATGGGGCTGTTTTGCCGCCTTTTCGTAAGAACATTTTCCTGACCACGAAATCTCCCGAACGCAGCCGCAAGGGAGCCGAAGCGGATCTGGAGACGTCGCTTCGGACCCTCAAGACGGATCACGTGGATCTGTGGCAGATACACCAGGTGAGCACCATGGACGAGGTGGAGCAGATTTTCGCACCCGGGGGCGCCATCGAGGCTTTCGAGGCCGCCAAGAAAGCGGGTAAGTGCCGGTTTATCGGATTTACGGGACACCATGATCCGCAGGTCCACCTGGCGATGCTGAAAAAATACGACAAGTACGACACCATCCTGATGCCACTGCACGCGGCCGATCCCGGGTATCTGAGCTTCGAGAAGAACGTGCTACCGATTGCCGTCGCCCGGGGAATGGGCATCCAGGGGATGAAGAGCACCGCCAATGCAAAGCTGCTGCAGGCGATTGCGTTGAAGGATTGCCTTTCTTATGTGCTTAGCCTTCCGGTTCACTGTGTGGCGCTCGGCTGTACCACGATCGGACAGGTGGAAGACGATGTCCGCATTGCACAGGAATTCAAGCCACTCGATGAGGCGAAACTCGACTTGATCCGTGAGCGAGCGGCAAAAATCAAGGGGCCACAGCTGGAAGATTGGAAGATCAACACTGAAACTGCGGTGGTGAATATGTATCGAGATGGTGGGTACGCGTGAGAGCCCAGTTGATGTCTCAGGAAGCGCACCTCAGGGGGTTTAGATGGTGCGTGAGAACCTAGTTCCGAAACCTAAGTCCCGCAGGGACGTCTGAGCTTAGCCCAGGACGCTAGTCCCACAAGCGTTAACCTATATGGAGTGTTTTTCTTCAAACCTCCACAAAATCGTCATCCTGAGCGAAGCGCCTCACAGATTTATCGTGTGGTACAGCGCTGGGTGGCGCGGAGTCGAAGAGCCTGTGACTTTTTTTAATTTTCCTTGTGGTCTGTGGCCGGAAAGCTCCGAAGAGCACCTGCCAACAAGCATCGCCGGGGTCCTTCGACTCCGCGCCATAGACCCTCTGTTATGCGATAGATCTGCGGGGCGCTTCGCTCAGGATGACGCCTTTCTGGAGGGGACTAAACGATATCTGGTCGGGTGCAAAAACACGAAAAGATCGAAAAAGTCACAGGCTCTGAGGATGACGATTTTGTGGGAGGTTTGAAGAAAACACCCCAAATAGGTTAACGCTCATGGGACGCTAGTCCTGGGGTTGGAGTTGAAAGGACCACCCAGCCTGCCCCGACCTGCCGTGGGTTCTGCAGGGGCGACTGAAAGTCGGCCGCGATGCAATCCTCTTTCAGCCGTCCCTTCGGGACTAAATTTCTACATCCCGAGTTCTCACACACCCTCTGAAGCCCTCATCTTTGTTGGATCCTTTATGGCCCGACTTAAAGTCGTGCCGCGATGACAAGTCTCATTGGTTGTCATCCCATACTGGCACTGTCACAGTATCAGTCTACAGAGACTCTAGTTTGCTATGCTGAGCACCACCCGGAATCTTGCTTTGCCATTCTGCATCCGCTCGTAAGCCTCATTCACCCGGTCCAGCGGAAAGCTCTCGTTCATCGAACGCACACCGGAGAGCACGCTGAAGGCGAGGGTCTCCTGCGAGTCGAGAGACGTTCCGGAATACCAGCCTTTGACCTGCTGAGACTTCAGAAGGAGTTGGAGCGCGGGGACTTCCAAGGAAGGTACGGCGCCGACGATCATGAGCGTGCCGGTGGGCGCTAGTCCACCGATCACTGACTTCATCGCATCCGCGCTGGTCACGGTTGCCAGGATGACCTTAGCTCCGCCAAGTTTTTGCAGTTCCGCAGCCGGGTCCTGGGCCGCAGTGTCGATATAGTTCGATGCGCCCAGTTTCCGGGCGAGGGCTTCCTTGTCATTTCCGCGTCCGATGGCGACGGTGTTGAATCCACTTCTGGCCCCAAACTGGACACCGAGATGACCCAGCCCGCCAAGGCCGATCACGGCAACGAGATCTCCCGGACGGGCGCCACTGTTGCGCAGGCAATTAAAAGTGGTAACGCCGGCACACATGAGTGGAGCCGCGTCCTCGGAGGGCAACTCTTGCGGCACCGTGGCAAGAGCCGAAAATGGCGCGACCATGTATTCGGCATAGCCTCCGTCGCGGGTGACCCCGGTGACCTGGGTGCTGGTTTCGCAGGCAAAGAAGTTTCCCCGGCGACAACTGTCGCAGTAGCCGCAGTAGCCTCCGTTCCAACCGACGCCCACTCGCTCGCCAACCGTCCAGCGCGGCGGAACGTTGGCACCGATGGCGTCAATCAGCCCAATCACTTCATGGCCGGGAACGCGCGGGTATTGTATGCCGGGGAACAGACCGTCTTTGGTCACCTGGTCGCTGTGACAGACTCCGCAGGCCTGGACCTTGATTCGCACGATACCGGACTCAGGCTCGGGAATTTCGCGTTCCACAATTTCAAAAGGCCCCCCGGCACGAACAACTTGCACTGCGCGCATCTTCGGCATAAATCCTCTCGAGCTTTTGATTGTAGGAGCCGCGTATGAATTCGGCTTCAAAACTAGATGCCGTCTCAAGCTCGAAGGATCCGTGTTTTCCTGAACTATGTGAAGAAGGGGCGGATTGTCCCACTTCCTTGGCCCGAAGGCAGTCGCGAAATTGCTTTGCCTCAAAGTAGATCGACGATCAGCTACCCAGGGGCGAAAGCCCTCATCAACCCCGTGCTTTACGGCTGAAGCCGTGCCCCTTCGTTCAGAGTTGTTTCGTAAGGGAGAGAACGTAGCGGCTGCACGCACTACTTGACGGGCTTGTAGGTGCTGGCGATGAAGGCGGCAACGTTGTCGTGCAGCTGCTTGAGCGACTCTTCGTGA
This sequence comes from uncultured Acidobacteriaceae bacterium, assembly GCA_963750415.1. GTDB lineage: Bacteria > Acidobacteriota > Terriglobia > Terriglobales > Acidobacteriaceae > PALSA-350. The sequence goes on along the minus strand of CAVVQX010000005.1, from coordinate 1,297,628 downwards.
GCGTAGACCATGTGGCCGGACTTGTACCAGGAGTATTGAATGTTCTGCCTCAGGTTCGCCTGGATGGGGAGGTGAGACATCTCATACCTCGCGGCGAAGTATGGTGTGGCGAGATCGAAATAGCCGCCGTTGAGCATGACCTTCAAGCGTGGGTTGTACTTCATCGCGGTTGCCAGGTCAGGCATGACGTTGGTGCCATACGAGTCCTCGGGTGCGCCTGGCGCTTTGTGTTTGAGCTCCCAGGCTCCGCCTATCGCACCGTTTTCGGGCAAATAGGTGAGGCCTTCGCCAAACTTGAGCTGGCGGCGGACGTAGTCATTGAATGCAGCAATATAGGCGGAGGCGATCGCGGTTGCCTGGGGATCGTAGGCAGCCTCCTCAGCGAGCGGGTCGATGGTCGGTCCGGAGAAACGGCTGTCAAGCCGTCCAGTGGTAAGGTCTTCATTGCCCTGCAGATTATGGTTGAATTGACCGACATTGATGCGGAGGTCGGCCTTAAGAACATAGGCCACCGGCAAGCCCGTGTACTGGTGAAGCTTTTCTGCAATCGCCTGGCGAGAAGCCTCGGGAAGCAGCGAGCCCTGGGCCAGGGCCGATGCGTAATCTGACATGGCAAATTGCTCTACTTCGGCGAGGAAAGGCTCGAGGGCAGCCGGTTGCGCCGGCAGGCGCTTGTGGTAGTACGCAGTGGCAGCAAAGGTGGGTAACGCCAGAATATAGGGCACATCAATGCCCGGGTTCCATTGGGGATCATCGGCACTGTCGTCGAAGTTCAGGATTTGCGATAGCAGAATGACACCGTTGAGATCGATATGGCTTTCGGTCTCCAAAATGCCCGCAACCACGGCCGAGCGGGTGGTGCCGTAGCTTTCTCCGAAAAGATATTTGGGTGAGTTCCAGCGTTGGTAGTTGGAGAGAAAGCGGGCGATAAAGCGGGCAAAGGCGTGAGCATCCGGATCGACGGCCCAGAATGCTTTTTCCTTATCTTTACCGTAGATTCGACTGAAGCCTGTTCCGGGTGCGTCAATGAAAACCAGGTCGCTGGCATCGAGCAGGCTGTAGGCGTTATCGACGAGCTCGTAGGGCGCGGGACTGGTGTGCTGGTCATCAGCCGTAATGATGCGCCGGGGGCCGAATGCACCCATGTGCAGCCAAATGGTGGAGCTGCCGGGCCCGCCGTTGTAGATGAAGGTCACCGGACGTGAATCCGCTGGAACGTCTTTCTTGAAGTAGGCGACATAGAACATGCGCGCAGTGGGCGGGGCATCCGGGGTTTCTTTCGGCGGTTGCGCAGTCGTGCCCAATGCGGCGTCGGCATCGTTGGTTGCCGCCACCAGGATGGTTCCGGCGACAGCCTGATAGTTGATGGTGTGGCCTGCGACGCTTACTGAGCCCTGGGTGGTGGAGTCTTTCGGAATGATGGGCGTCGGAGTTTTCGCATCCTCTTTGGCGGCGTCTTTAGGTGGGTTGTCTTTGCCGGCATCCTGCGCGGAGACGCAGCTGAGAGAGACGACGAGGAGCAGAAGCAAGCAGACGCTGCGGCGGTTGAGAGGCGAACAGGATTTCAGCACAGGTGACAGTTTCCTTTGTAGCGTTTTGGGATCATCTTGCAAAATCATCTTGGGCGATAGAAAAAGTTGCGGCGGCTTTGTCACAAATCAAGTTACCAAAGATGCGGCAACTGCCTTTGCTTCCTGGTGTCTATGTGAAGCGAGCGGCAAGGACATGATCCTAAGGCCAGCCGCCAGAAAAAGGAGAATCGCATGAAAGTTTTCACGGCTGTTCTTGCATCGGCTCTGTTCCTTGCGCCCGCGGCGATGTTTGCCCAAACCCCTACGCCTGGCGCACACGACTATAACATCAACCAGCGCAAAGTCGATCAGCAGGATCGGATTGGCAATGGGGTCAAAAGCGGCCAGCTGACCGCCCGCGAGACGTCGCGGTTGGAACACCAGGAAGCCGGAATCAACCGGGAAGAACGCGCGATGCGTACACAGGATAACGGACACCTGACGAAACAGGATCGCAGGACCATCCACGCGCAGCAGAATCAGGAATCCCGCCGAATTTATCGCGACAAACACAACGCAGCGGTTCGTTAATCGAAAATGGGTGGCCGTTCCGTCAGGAATGGTCACCTCTCCCCCTACTTTGCCCGTGGTCTCCTCGCCCGGTGCCTCCAGTGGTCTACTCAGACCGAAATTCGTTGCCGGAAAAGAGGCTCCGCCCTTAAGCTTTGCTCATTCAAGCCTCAGATGACAGTCCCCGGGCTTTGGGATAGACTCAATCCCACTGCGCCCGAAACTAAGTGGCTCGCCGTGGTTTACCAGCAGTCTTGTCGATGCGGGGGGATCACGGCTAATCTTCTGGTTAGTGATGGGTCCAGTTGTGCCAAGGGCCCTCTATTCAAGAGAAAGGGGCGCCATGCCCTCACTGCCAGATCCGCGACTGAACGTCCTGCCCACCGCGCCATCATCGATATCCTCTCTTCCCGTCATTGTCCCCGCACCTGAAGCCGCCTCTCTGCCCCACACTTCCCTGCCGGCGCTGGGTTCGAATATCAAAGTCTTGATGGTATGGCCGAGTTTTCCTCCGTCCTTTTGGGGTTTTGAGGGTGTGTTGCAGATGATCCCCGAGCGTGCGATGACGCCGCCGCTGGGCCTGATTACCGTCGCGGCACTTTGCCCGGCCACGTGGCAGATCCGACTGATCGATCACGCATTCGAGGAGTTGCGGGATGAGGATCTAAAGTGGGCCGACCTGGTAATGGTGAGCGCAATGCACGCCCAGCGGGCTGACGCATTGACCGTCCTCGCTCGCGCCCGGAATCTCAACCGGCGTACCTTCGTGGGCGGGCCATGGGCAAGCACAGATCCCGAGGCGGTGCTCCTGGCAGCTGATCACGTCATGGTCGGGGAGGCGGAAGAGGCCTTTCCTGGAATTGCCGCGGCACTCGAAAACGGGACGGCACAGGCGCTGTACCGCATTGTGGACAAGCCCGACATGACGCGGAGCCCGGTGCCGCGCTTCGACCTGCTGCATCGCGACAAATACACTTCGATGCCGATCCAGTTCTCTCGCGGGTGCCCCTTTCAGTGCGAATTCTGCGACATCATTACCATTTACGGCCGCCGGCCTCGAGCGAAGACCCCAACCCAGGTGATTCGTGAGCTCGATGTACTGCGCAAATTGGGCTGGCGTAACGAAGTATTCATCGTCGACGACAATTTCATCGGCAACCATGCCCAGGCGTTGCAACTTGCGCGCGAACTGATCGAATGGCAGAAGCTGCATCAGCAACCGTTTTCGTTCTATACCGAGGCCTCGATCGATCTCGCGTCCCGTCCGGAACTTATGGACGCAATGGTCGAAGCAAATTTCATGTACGTGTTCATTGGCATCGAGACACCCTCTGCTGAAGCATTGAAGGAGTCGCGCAAATTTCAAAACCTGCGCAAGAACAATGTCGAGCAGGTGCGCATCATCCAGGAAAAAGGCCTGTGGGTGCTGGCGGGATTCATTGTTGGTTTTGACTCCGATGACGAGACAATCTTTGAGCGGCAGCTGGCGTTTATCGAACTGACAGCGATACCCTGGGCTATGGCCGGCATCCTCATGGCTCCGCCCACGACCGCTCTCTACGATCGCATGAAACGGGAAGGGCGCCTGATTGAGGACAGCAAATCCACGACCCAGTTTGGCCTCCCGAATTTCCGCACTGTTTTGCCGTTGCCCATCCTGCTGCGCGGCCTATGCACTTTGCTCGAAGGCTTGTACAAGCCAGATGCCTTTTTTGAGCGCTCGTATAACTCCTTGAAAGTGTGGAACCCTAAACCGTCGCAGAAGCCGCCGAACCTGGGGATGGCGTACAACCTGCGTGTACTTTTTTCTTCTATATGGTGCCAGGGTATGCGCTCGAGCTACCGCCGCAGCTACTGGAAATTCCTTTATAGGATGACTTCTTCGTACTGGCGGTCGCCGGCAAAGATCTGGCTGGGCTTCACCATGTTGCTCTCCGCACATCACTTCGTCCTCTACTCCAAGGAGGTGATCGACCACCTCCAGGAGGAAGCCGAGAAGGTGGAACGAAGCGCTCACCGTTCGGTAGCGAATACGGCGGAAGACTTCGATAGAGTTGCGACTGCCTAAGAGGTTGCGACCTCCACTACGCTTCGCTCCGGTCGGAGGCTGTGACTTTTGTAATTTCCCTTGTAGTCTGTGGCCGGAAAGCTCCGAAGAGCACCTGCCAGCAAGCATCGCCGGGGTTCCCTCGGCTATGCTCGGGACAGGCTCTTCGACTCCGCCATAAACCCTCTGTTATGCGATAGATCTGCGAGGCGCTTCGCTCAGAGCCTGTGACTTTTTTAATTTCCCTTGTAGTCTGTGGCCGGAAAGCTCCGAAGAGCATCTGCCAACAAGCATCGCCGGGGTCCTTCGACTCCGCGCCATAAACCCTCTGTGATGCGATAGATCTGCGAGGCGCTTCGCTCAGGATGACGCCTTTCTGCAGGGGACTAAACAACATCCGATCGGGTGCAAAAACACGAAAAGATCGAAAAAGTCACAGGCTCTCTTAATGAACAAACTCCTGATTCTGCAATGGGACGAGCTGGAAGCCAAGAGCTAAGGCTTGTTTGTGCAAGCGATGTTGATGACGGAGGTTGTATTTTTGTTCCTCCTTGGCAAAGACGCTCTCGTCATAAGCAGTGCGGGTGGAGATTAGGTGATACACGATGCGGGCCAGTTTGTGGGCCGCAGCGGTGATGGCTTGCGGGCTACCTAAGCGAGCCCGCATACGGCGAAAATAAGCCCCCAGGTAAGATTGACTCTTATGCAGCGTTTGCGCTGCCAGACGCAGGGCTTTGCCGGCACGGCTACTGGATTTTCGGGTTTTGGAGGAGAGCACCTTTCCGCCACTCTTTTTATTGCTTGGACACAGCGTTAGCCAGCTGGTAAATGCCCCTACATTGGGAAAACGGGACACATCCGTTCCTATCTCACTCACCAGGGCGTGCACGGTCAGGGCATTCAGACCAGGAACTACCGTTAAGTCCGTTCCCAAAACCCGGTAAAGTTCCTTGCCCATATCGAAATGAAATTGGTTCTTCTTACGCCGCTTGCCCTTCCCACCCTGGTTGACCAACGGTGGCTGCGGATCGCCGTGGCGCTGGTCGGGCAGTTGCCCCATGTGCTGTTCTATTTCCCGGTCACAGTCGGCCAGCATCTTTTGATACTGCCGATAGGCCTGAAGCGACTGACGTAGGGTAAACAAATGCTCGGAGCGGTAATGGCCCACCAGCGACTTGACCACCGTTTCACGGTCGGCATGAATACGTCCATCGGCCAAACCGGCCAGCCGTACCGCATCCCGCTGGCCGCCGAGAATGGCATCTAGAATCGCCAGCCCGCTCTTACCCGTGATGTCGCTGAGTACATGATGAATCTGCAGATTCATCTGGGTCAGAGCCTTTTGCATGTGCTGCACGTGTACCGATGCTATCTCGACCAGACCGGCGCGATGGCGGCTGAGCGCGCGCAGACCACAAATGGCGCTCTCAGGACGAAAAGAGCCATTCAGTAGTCCCACCGAATGCAGATATTGCAACCATTGACAATCGCTGATGTCGGACTTGCGACCCGGCACATGCTTGACATGCCGTGAGTTGACCAGACACACACGCAATCCTGCATCCTCCAGCGCCTCGTACACCGGAATCCAGTACACTCCGGTCGACTCCATAGCGACCGTCACGATTCCGCATTGCAGCAACCATGCCGCCATCGCCTGAAGGTCCTGCGTAAACGTGGCAAAGCAGCGCACAGGCTGGGCGTCCCGGTCTGCAGGCACGGCGACATAAATCTCTGTCGCCCCTATATCGATCCCTGCTGCATTCGGCTCTATGCACTGCAAACTCAAACTTCCCCCTTGCACCTTGCTTGACCCCATCCTCTCTCCTCAGACTGAGTCACAGGCCAGGCAGCTAATAGCTGTATTCTCTTAAACGGGATAGCCGCCTTTTCAGACAACCTCACCAATCGCTCCACCACGCAGCCTGGAACCACGCTCCTAATCGGGCTCTTACGCACCAATAAGGCCTCGGCCTACTTCCTCCGACTCAGTCTCCTACAGATTATCCCGCTGCTCGCCGCCCCGTTCATTGCTCCCTTAACTTGCCCCCGCAAGGGGGCAAGTCAGCCGCTCTTAATGAACAAACGAAGAGTGTCGTGCCGCACCTCCGGCGCTCGACCGTCTGCCTTGTGGACCCAGCCCTTCCGGGCTGGGCTATTTTTGGTGCCGGCCCTCTTGGCCTATATTGCAAACACCGCTTTCCCATGTTCATTCCTCCCTTAACTTGCCCCAAGAAAGGCAGCTGCTCCCACGGCACGCCGGGGCAGGCGGGATGACAAGCTGGTTGCTCGGAAATAACCCATTTCCTATGGAGAATCGTCGCCAACCTTCGTAGCCACCTTGTCATCCCGCCTGCCCCGGCGTGCCGTGGGACCGGAGCGTAGCGTAGTGGAGGGATCTGCGGTTTCCTTTCCAGTTCTCACATACCCTCTAAAGGCCTGATGATTCGCTGGGTGTATGTACTGGCTGAACCCTATCCCTACCAGTGCCCTCGGCAATTCAAATTTTTCCCAGGCTGCGAGGCAATTAAGCTTTCACTTCACAGCCTGCTAGATCTTCCAGCACTCGGATCGAGCCGCAGATATCTTCTTCGCCAAATCCCCTGGCCATCGCGGTTTGAAAAAGCTGCTGGGTCAGGCCGGTGAGAAGCAGAGGAACGCCTATCTCGGAACCCAGGTCCAGGGCGAGACCGATATCCTTCTCCAGCCATTTGACTGAAAAGTTGGTAGAGAAGTCGCGTTTGAAAACCATGGGAGCTTTGGCAGAAATCAAGCCTGAGCGCGCGGCGCTGTTGTTGAGGATGTCGAGCATGAGCTCGGGATCGACGCCGGCTTTGGTGCTCAACACAAGGCCTTCGTTGAAGGCCTGCAGCAGGTTGCCCAAAATCAGATTCTGGGTAAGCTTGGCGCGCAAGCCCATGCCAGATTTGCCACAATAATAGAGAACCTTGCCCATGGCTTCGAAAAAGGGCTTGGTGCGAGTAAAGACTTCCTGCTTACCGCCGATCATGAAGGTCAGCGTGCCTCCTTCCGCACCGGCTTTGGAGCCGGTACAGGGAGCATCCAGAAATTCGATGCCGAGCGCCTCGAGTTCCTGCGCGATGCGGCTGCTCTCCGAAGGTGAGACGGTGCTGCAGTCGGCAATGACGAACCCTTTCTTTGCGCCTTTCACCAGGCCCTTTTCGCCCAGGATCACCTCCCGGGACATGGCAGTATCTCCCACGCAGAGAAAGGCACATTCACTGTTCTGCGCAACTTCCGCCGGGGTGGCACAGAAAAGTGCGCCCGCGGAGTCGGCGAGTTCCTTTGCCTTCTTTTGGTTGTGCGACCACACGGCCACGTTGTGACCGCCCATGACTAAATGGCGGGCCATGGGACCGCCCATGATGCCGAGACCTAAGAATCCTAACTTTGCCACGAGATATCACTCCTAGTGAGGTTTCTAACGAACATGGAAGAGATAGGCATACATCATGACCTCGAAGCCGATGGCGGTCGCCATCACGATGCTGTGCCGCAGAGTAAAGCGAAAGAGCCTGGCCTGATCAGCGACGGTCATTGCGGTGGCAGCGGCCGCCACCGCGATGTTCTGAACGCTGATCATCTTGCCCACCACACCGCCGGCGGAGTTGGCGGCCGCCATGAGCGTTGGCTCAAACCCCAAATGGCCGGCGGTGACTACCTGCAGATTGCCGAAGAGCGCGTTTGCCGAAGTGTCTGAGCCGGTCAGGAAGACGCCCAGCCAACCGAGCAATGGGCTGAAGAAAGGAAAGAGCCTGCCGGATGCAGCAAACGCCAGTCCCAGGGTAGCAGTGGCGCCGCAATAATTCATTACGAAGGCCATGGCGAGAACGGCGGCGACGGTCAGGATTGGCAAAAAGAGCTGGCGGAACACGGAAATCAGCAGGCGTCCGAAAGCCATTGGAGACATGCGCAGGAAGAGGGCTGCGAGGAGGGTCGCGAACATGCAAGCAGTGCCGGCGGCGGAGAGGAAATTCATCTGATACATCGCCTTGTAGAGCGTGGGCCTGGCGACCACTGGCGGCATCATTAGAACGTGATTGTGCAAGAGAGGCCAGCCGGCACTGATGGTGACGGAATTCAGCACAGCCTGGAAAGGCTTGTAACCCCACAGCAGCACCAGGATTACAAGCAGGCCATACGGCATCCAGGCGCCAAACATCTGTCGCGCCGTATGCTTCCGATCGTTCGATCCCGAGGCTAAGGTAGAGAACTTTCTCTCGGTCCCGGCCGGGGCCACCGGCTCCAATTCCCTATCCCACATCTTGGCCGGACGCCAAAAGCGCAACAACACCAGGAGCGCGCCCATGGCGCAGAGGGAACCCACGATGTCGGTGAGCTGCGGACCGACGAAATTTGACATAAGGAACTGGAGCGAGGCGAATACGCTGCCGACCACCACGACCGCGGGCCATACCTCCAGCATGCCGCGCCAGCCAACCATGATGCAGACCAGGTAGCAGGGAACAAACAGGGATAGCGGAGCACAGAGCCGGCCGACCGCGCCGCTCAGTTTATCCAGGGGCAAGCCGGTGATCCCGGCGAGGGTGACCACAGGAATACCGATCGACCCAAAGGCTACCGGGGCCGTATTGGCCACGAGGCAAAGCGCCGAGGCGTAAAAAGGGGAGAAGCCGAGGCCCACCAGCATGGCCGCCGCAACCGCGACCGGGGTTCCAAAGCCGGCAGCGCCTTCAATGAATGCGCCGAAGGCGAAGGCGATCAAGAGGGCCTGCAGACGGGCATCGCCGGTCAAGTTCCCCATCGACGACTTGATAATTTCGAACTCGCCCATTTCCACCGTAACCTGATACAGGGCGATGGCCCAAAACACGATCCAGCAGATGGGAAATAGTCCAAAGCCGGCACCATAGGCGGCCGCGCTGAAAGTGAGGGTGGGGGGGAACCTGTAGGCAAAAAGTGCAACCACGAGGGCTACCAGCAAAGCGGACAGAGAGGCTATCCAGGCCGGCTTGCGCCGGACACCGAGCAAGAAGAGCAAGGTGACGATCGGTAAACAGGCAATAACCGAGGTAAAGGCGAGGCCACGCCCGAAGAGGGTGTAGCTTTGGGACCAAACTGGGCTCATTTGGGGCGGCTCTCTCTTGGATTCGGCAATACGAACTTTACCGCGCGAAAAGCCAGTATATTCCGCGTGGATTAGGATATTAGCAGCATGCTCTCTGCCGCTATCCTCGCTGAGCTACGAGATGCCGTTGGGGCCGACGGCCTGATCATCGAGCGCAACCAGCTACAAACTTACGAGTGCGATGGTCTGGCAGTGCTCCGCAGTCTGCCGGCCGCGGTAGTTCTGCCTCGTTCCACGGCCCAGGTGCACGCGATCATACGGATCTGTGCGCGGCATCACGTCCCGTTCGTAGGCCGCGGCGCGGGCACTGGTCTCTCTGGCGGAGCGTTGCCGGATGACCGGGGTATCGTGATCAGCTTTGGCCGCATGACCCGCATCCTGGCCACTGACATTCCCAACCAGCGTGTCACGGTGGAAGCGGGCGTGATCAATGCGCACGTTACCCAGCGGGTGACACCGGCGGGTCATTTTTATGCGCCGGATCCGTCGTCGCAGAGCGTGTGCACGATCGGAGGCAATGTCGCGGAGAATTCCGGCGGAGCGCACTGCCTCAAGTACGGCTTTACCACCAACCACGTGCTGGCGCTTGAAGTGGTGCTGCCCACGGGCGAGCTGGTCCACCTGGGATCACCCACACTCGACGCTCCCGGTTACGATTTGGCGGGCGTTTTCGTTGGTTCTGAAGGCACGCTGGGAGTGGCCAGTTCCGTGACGATGCGGATTGTTCGGCGGCCCGAGACGGTGCAGGTTTTGCTGGCCGCCTTCGACTCTATCTCGGCCGCGGGACAGACCGTTTCGGATATTATTGCCGCGTCCATACTGCCTGCCGCCATGGAGATCATGGACCGTCTCGCCATCCAGGCCGCGGAGGCCGCTGTCCACCCGCACTACCCCGAATGCGAGGCTCTGCTGCTGGTGGAAGTGGATGGTCCTTTCGCCGAAGTCGATCTGCACATGAAACAGATTCGGGAGCTGTGTAAAGCAAATGGCGCCTGGGAGGACCGGCTGGCCGAGAGTGAGCAGGAGCGGCTCCTGGTATGGAAGGGCCGCAAGGCAGCGTTTGCGGCTGCGGGCCGCCTATCTCCCGACTACATCGTGCAGGATGGAGTGATACCGCGCACCAAGCTGCCCGTCGTGCTGGAACAGGTTGCGGAAATGGCGGCATCGACCGGGCTGCGGGTTTGCAATGTGTTTCACGCGGGCGACGGCAACCTGCACCCGCTGGTACTTTATGATCGTTCGATCCCGGGCCAGGAGGAGATTGCCGTCGATCTTTCCATGCGCATCCTCTACCTGTGCGTCGACCACGGCGGGTCGATTACCGGGGAACACGGAGTGGGCAGAGAAAAACAGCAGGCACTGGGGTACATGTATTCCGAGCCCGACCTGGATACCATGCAACGGGTGCGCTGCAGCTTCGACCCGGAAAATATCTCAAATCCTGATAAGCTTTTCCCCCGCCCCCGGCTTTGCGGGGAAAAAACGGGGAAGTATACCCCTCACCCACTGGAGACAGCGGGGGTGGCTGAGTTCTTTTGATCAATACGCACGACATGACCGCTCCACTTGCCGCCATCGCCGGAGCTGAGCATCTACGGAGCCTGGGCGACACGGTTGCTGTCGCTCCTGCCAACAGCGAAGAGATTGCGGCGATTCTCCGCTTCGCGCAGGAAAACCGGCTCACTGTGGTCCCGCGTGGCGGCGGCAGCAAGCAGGGCTGGGGCTACGCGGTGCAACCGGCTCTGTTGCTGGAGATGCACCGCCTGAATGTGCTTCGGGAACACACCTGGCAGGATATGACTTGTACGGTCGATGCCGGCTGCACCTGGGCTGCTATGCAGTCGGGCCTGGCGCAACATGGACAATATGTCGCGCTCGATCCGCTTTGGCCCGAGCGCGCTACGGTTGGGGGGATTGTCGCCACGAACGACTCGGGCGTCCTGAGGCTGCGCTATGGAGCGCTGCGCGATCTGATCATCGGGATGACGATCGTGCTGGCCGATGGGACGATAGCCCGTACCGGTGGCAAGGTAGTGAAGAACGTCGCCGGGTATGACTTGCACAAGCTAATGATCGGGGCCTTCGGGACTCTGGGCGTGATTACTTCTGTCAACTTCCGATTGCACTCGATGCCGCAGTGCACGCAGAGTTTTACTGTGGCTGCGCCGTCCGCCGAACCGCTGGGCAGGTTGATGCTTAAGTTGCTTCACGCACAGGTGAGTACCGTGGCCATCCAGTTGCGGGGCACGGCGGCGGGTTTTGCTCTCGACGTTCAACTCGCATCCCTCGCCGAGGTGCTGCACAAGCAGGCCGCTGCGGTGGAGGCAATGGCGCAAAGTGAAGGTCTTGGTTCAGGAGCCGTTGGGGATGAGGTATGGACTGCCCGACAAGAGCAGGCGGACCGGGATTTTGTTTGTAAAGGCACGATGCTTCCTTCAGAGATCGCGCGTTTTGCCGAGCGTGTTCGTGGTCTGGGTGGGGAGTCGGTAACGCAAGCCACCGGCATTATGATCGCAAGTTTCCCAGTTGCAGCTGCGGAGGGGCTGGTGCAATTGCGGCGGGATCTGGAAGGGGCCAGCGGGTCGCTGATGGTTCTTAAACAACCAGGAGAGATGAAGGTGGATTGCTGGGGTACTTTGCCGGATAGCCTTCCGCTGATGCGCGAGATCAAGCGCCGCTTCGATCCGGAAGGGATTCTCAATCCTGGGCGGTTTCTGGGAGGGATTTGAGAGGGTGAAGGGCGCACTGCAGATCCTTCGGCTTCGCTGCTAATGAACAAACGAAGAGTGTGGTGCCGCACCTCCGGCGCTCGACCCGCGTGCCTATGTATACCCAGCCCTTCCGGGCTGGGCTGACGTTTGGCGGACGGCCCTCTGGGCCTGGATTGCAAACACCGCTTTCCCATGTTCATTCCCTCCTTAACTTGCCACAGGCAAGTCAGCCACTCAGGATGACGCCTTTCTGGAGGGGACTAAACAACATCTGGTCGGGTGCAAAAAACACGAGAAGATCGAAAAAGTCACAGGCTCTCAGGACGACGCCTTTGTGGAGGGGATTGTCATCCCACCTGCCCCGGCGTGCCATGGGAGCGGATCTTAGCCGGGTAACCCGTCGATCGTGGTCAGGACAGAGTCCTTTAGCTAAGGAATCTGCTGCATTTTATTTGGATGTAGTCTACTGAAACGTAGACATGGCTCAACTTACGCAGCTCGAACCAGCAAAGCCTTCGAACTTCGATGCCCACAAGCCGCCGGAAATCGCGCTGATTGATGATTGCGTGCACTGCGGTTTCTGCCTTCCGGCTTGCCCCACGTATGTGCTTTGGGGCGAGGAGATGGATTCGCCCCGCGGCCGCATTTATATGATGAAGAAGTCGGCGCAGGGCGACGCTCCGCTTGACCAGCGCTTTCGGCTGCATATGGACAACTGCCTGGGCTGTATGGCCTGCATGACCGCCTGTCCCTCTGGCGTGCAGTACAACAAGCTCATCGAAGATACACGTGCCCAGGTGGAACGCAATATCCCGCGCAGCACCAGCGATAGCTTTTTTCGCAAGCTGCTCTTCGCCACCTTTCCTTATGTGAAGCGGCTGCGCCTTATGGCTCTGCCTATGCTGATCTACCAACGCTCCGGATTACAGAGACTACTGCGCGCCACCGGCCTGCTGCGGCTATTGCCGAAACGGCTGGCACAGATGGAGTCCCTGTTGCCGCGGGTGCCCACAAACTTCATGCAGGGTTTGCCTGCGTACGTCTCACCTGTTTCCGAGTCGCGGCGGCGGGTTGGCATGCTCTCCGGCTGCGTACAACAGGTCTTTTTCCAGCACGTAAACCAGGCCACGGCCCGAGTGCTCGCCGCGGAAGGCTGCGAAGTGATCATTCCGCAGGCGCAGCAGTGTTGCGGAGCACTTATGCTGCACTCCGGTCTTGATGAACAGGCCGCTGGACTGGCGCGAAAAATGATCGCGGCCTTCGAGACGGCCAACGTGGACACCATCGTGATCAACGCCGCAGGGTGCGGATCGACGATGAAGGAGTATGGTCATCTGTTGCGCGACGATCCAGCCTGGGCGGCTCGCGCGGCTGCCTTCAGCGCAAAGTGCAAAGATATCTCAGAAATTTTGTGCGAACTGCCGGCACGGGCGCCACGGCACGCTCTGCCCATGCGTGTGGCGTACCATGATGCGTGCCACTTGCGGCATGCGCAGGCCATCCACGCAGAGCCGCGGCGTTTGCTGGCCGGCATTCCAGGCCTGGAAGTTGCGGAGATTGATGAGGCCACACTCTGCTGCGGGTCTGCCGGCGTCTACAACCTGCTCAATCCTGAGCCTGCCAATCAGCTGGGTGACCGCAAGGTTGAAAATCTGCTTGCGACCAAGGCGGAGGCGGTCATCTCCGCCAATCCCGGCTGCCTGTTGCAATTGATGAGTGGACTGCGGCGCCGCGGCCTGGATGCGATGCCCACGTTCCACATGGTGGAACTGCTGGATGCATCCATCCGCAATGCTCCCCTCGTAGGCATGCCGGGGAAACAGTAGAATTAAGGTGTGCGGAGGTGTCATGGCGAACTCGACGGTAACAGTCCCTTCAGTGAAGATTGAAGGACCCCAGGGAGCAGCGGAAGCGGAGATCCTTACCCCGCAAGCGCTTGAGTTTCTTGCAGCTTTGTCGATTAACTTCGAAGCAGAGCGCCAGAAGTTGCTGGCGGCGCGCGTGACCAGGGGAGAAGCGCTGCGCCAGGGGCAGCTTTACGATTTTCTGCCGGAAACGGCGTCCGTCCGCCAGAGCGAGTGGCGGGTTGCTCCTATCCCGGCCGATCTGCAGGATCGCCGGGCAGAGATCACAGGCCCGGTGGATCGCAAGATGGTGATTAACGCACTCAATTCTGGTGCGAACGTCTTTATGGCTGATTTTGAGGACTCGACCTCACCCACCTGGCGCAACGTAATCGATGGCCAGGTGAACCTGCGGGACGCAGTGCGCCGCGAGATCAGCTTCGCGAGTCCTGAAGGCAAACAGTACCAGCTCAATCAGAAGACGGCGGTGCTTTTTGTGCGTCCGCGCGGGTGGCACTTGTCGGAGAAACATGTTGTGATCCAGGGCCAGCCCATTTCCGGGTCGCTGTTCGATTTTGGCCTGTACTTCTTTCACAACGCGGCAGCCCTCAAGGCACGCGGAACGGGCCCTTACTTCTACCTGCCTAAGATGGAGAGCCATCGCGAAGCACGCTTGTGGAATAGCGTGTTCAACTTCGCCCAGGAAACGTTGGGCATTCCCTGGGGCACAATTCGCGCAACAGTGCTCATCGAGACGCTGCCCGCCGCCTTTGAGATGGATGAGATTCTGTTCGAGCTGAAGGACCACTCTGCCGGCTTGAACTGCGGGCGATGGGATTACATCTTCAGCTTTATCAAGAAATTCAGTCACCGTGACGATCTGGCGCTTCCTGATCGTTCGACCATTACGATGGACAGGCACTTTCTGAAGTCCTATGTCGAGCTGCTGATCGAGACCTGTCACCGGCGCGGCATCCACGCGATGGGGGGCATGGCGGCGCAGATTCCGATCAAACGCGATCCCGTTGCTAATGACGTTGCCATGGAACGAGTGCGCCAGGACAAGCTGCGCGAGGTAAAGGCCGGACATGACGGAACGTGGGTGGCGCATCCTGGATTGGTGCCCGTGGCCAAAGCGGTCTTTGACGAGCATATGCCTGGAGCTAACCAGATTGCGCGCCGCAACCCGGGCATCCAGGTGAAGGCGGCCGACCTGCTCGCTGTGCCCGAGGGTGAGATCACGCGCAAGGGTTTGGAGATGAACATAGATATCGGTTTGCGCTACCTGGCGGCGTGGCTCGATGGGTTGGGATGCGTTCCCATCTACGACCTGATGGAAGACGCAGCTACCGCGGAGATTTCGCGGGCACAGCTGTGGCAGTGGGCACATCATGCGGGTCGTATGTCGGATGGGATTACGCTGGATGTTCCAACGGTGCAGGCTACGATTCCGGTCGTGCTGGACCGGATCAAAAGGGAACTCGGGGAAGAACGTTTTGCTGACAGCAAGTTTACGGCGGCCGGGAAATTGTTCGACCAGATGACAGCGGCGAAGGAGCTCCCGGAATTTCTTACGTCGATTGCTTACGCTTCGATCGATTGATGGTGGTGGGAGAAACCGCAGATCTCTCGACTGCGCTTCGCTCTGTCGAAAAACATTTCCAAGAAGGGTCCGCGGAGCTGCAGATCCCTCCACTACGCTTCCACGGCACGCCGGGACAGGTCGCTTCGGTCGGTATCTGTGACTTTTTCGACTTCCCTGTAGTTGGTGGCCGGAGAGCTCCGAAGAGCATCTGCCAACAAGCATCGCCGGGGTCCTTCGACTCCGCGCCATAAAAACCCTCTGGTATGCGATAGGTCTGCGAGGCGCTTCGCTCCCACGGCACGCCGGGGCAGGCAGGATGACGCCTTTTCGGAGGGGATTGAAAAACATCCGGTCGGGTACGAAAACAGGAGTAGATCGAAAAAGTCACAGCCTCTCGACGGGATGACAAGGGGAGAGCGACGCTTCCGTGGAGAGCGGTTGCCGGAGTGAAGGCTTCGAGCTACTTCGCATCCATGGAATTATCGGTGCGGTCATCGTCCGGCAGGGCGTGATCGGGATCTACTTTTACTGCGGCTATCGGTTTATCGCCCTGCCAAACGATCTCGGCTTTTGCTTCCCAGGTCTCGACCGGCAGGCGGAAGCGGGTCGTTGTACCGTCGGTGTACTTCACCTCCACGGTAGCCGGCAGGACCAGCTGCCCCTTATTTACAAACGTGACGCGGTCGCCTTCGATTTTGGTGACCGCCAGATTAAAGCGCCAGTTGTGCATGTACCAGCCGCGCCAGAACCAATCCAGATCTTCGCCGCCTTCGCTGCTGATCGCGCGGAAAAAGTCCGAAGGCGATGGATGCTTGAATGCCCAGTCTCGTATGTATTTGCGAAAGGCCCAGTCGAAACGTTCCTTACCCAGGATCTGCTCCCGCAGCAGCACCATTCCGTAAGCCCCTTTGAAGTAGCTCACCGGGTGCGTGATCGGCCAGGTATACGCATCCGCCGGCATCAGCAGGACAGGAGCAGCCGGGTCGTCCAACACCTTAAGGATGGTGTCGGGCGGCTCGCCA
The DNA here is from genome assembly GCA_963750415.1 of uncultured Acidobacteriaceae bacterium. Classification (GTDB taxonomy): domain Bacteria; phylum Acidobacteriota; class Terriglobia; order Terriglobales; family Acidobacteriaceae; genus PALSA-350. The sequence goes on along the minus strand of CAVVQX010000005.1, from coordinate 1,281,228 downwards.
CCCGCGGAGTATTCCGAGTCGCGCTTGGGCCCGTAGACACCGCCCTGAAACCTGGCCGATTCGTCGATATCAATGAAGGTGTTAAATCCCTCATCCATGAAAGCGTTTCGCCGCTCATTCGATCCCACGATCATGGGGAACCAGGTATGCCCGATCTCGTGGGCGGAAATCCAGAACAGCGTCTTGCCCTTGTCATCGATGCCGTCGAAGATGATGCCCGGATACTCCATACCGGTTGAAAAGCCGGCCACGTTGATGGCTGCCGGGTACGGATAGGGGAACCAATCTGTGGAGAATCGCTCCACGGTGTCCTTCACGTACTCGGTGGATCGCCCCCACGCTCCATCGCCCCCGCTCTCCGGCGGGTAGACACTTTCCGCGAGACTCTTCTGGCCGCCGGGCAGGTTGATCCGGGCTGCGTCCCAGACAAAAACCGGGCTCGCGCTCCACGACACATCCCGGGTGTGGTCCATGCGAAAGTGCCAGGTCAACGTGCCGCCCACCTTCGGCCGGCTGGCCGGGTCGTTCACTTCGTCCGCAGTCCTTATCATTACCGTCTTGTCGCTTGCCCGTGCCTGCTCCAGCCGCGACATCTGTGTTTTAGTCAGCACATCTTTCGGATTGATCAGCTCACCCGACCCGGCCACGATCATCTCGCTGGGCACGGTCACGTAATAATCAAAGTGGCCATACTCGAGGTAAAATTCGCTGCCAAGATACGGCAGAGTGTCCCAGCCGCGAAGATCGTCATAGACGCACATGCGTGGATACCACTGCGCGATGTCGTAGATGTCACCCTGCTTCGACGTTCCCCACGAGGTGCGGCCGCCCCACACACCCGGAACCTGGTAGTGATACTTGATATGTATCTTTAGTACGCTGCCTTTGGGCGCCATCGGCTGAGGAAGGCGGATCTGCATGCGCGTGTCCTCCACCAGGTAGTCTGCTTTCAGGATCTCCTTCCCGCGCTCGATCTCGACCGACTCCAGCACAAATCCTTCGGTGGTGCGCCCATTGGGATTGTCCTCGGTGTCCGGCACCGTAGTCTTGCGCCGCAATCCTCCGTTTACCAGGCGCGCGCGCGAGTCTGGCCGATAGATGTTTTGCTCCAGGTGGATCCACAGGCTGGTCAACGAGTCCGGACTATTGTTGGTATAGGTAATGATCTCGTCGTTCTTCAACACCTTCGCCGTGGTGTCGAGGGCCGCATGCATCTCGTAGTCCGCTTCGTTCTGCCAGTAGGCAGGCCCCGGCGATCCATTACTCGAGCGATAGGCGTTGACCGGATCGGGCAAGGTGAGCGGCGCGAACGTGAGACGGGGGTCATAGGGCGCCGGCGCCGCAGGCGTTGCAGCCAGCGTTTGCGACCATGAAATCAAACTGAGCAAGAAAACTGCAACCGCCATCAACGGACGATCAAAGGGCATCGATTCGAAACTCCTGGCGAAACAAAGTGTCCAAGTGGTTCTTTCAGCATATGCCGGCCTCACCAGCTGAAACCTCCGGAGGGCGGCGGCCATGCTTGACGGAGTTGGCGAAGGAGAAGGATGCGCCCGAAGCGATAGGCGTTGTGTGCAGCCAGGCTCCCCTTTCTTTCCCGCTGTATGTGGAACAGCATTGCATAGCGATTTGCCTGCTGAGATTGATGGGATGAAATAAACCTGCCTCAATAGACCCCGGTCTGGCTCTCTCGCCCGAAACTCTTGTATTATTCCACTCGCTTAGGGCCAGATTGGAAATCCCCGGTGCAATTCAAATTCTAAAGGAGTCGTCCATGGCTGCACGCCGCTCTTTCCTGCTAGTGGCATTTCCTGGGCTGCTAATGATCCTGGCCCTCAGTGGTTTCTCAGGCTCTGCCTTAGCCGCCAACCAGGCGGGATCATCTACCGCCAGTCCGCGAATCGTAGACGCAGTTGATGAGGCCAAGTTAGTCACACTTGCCGGTCACACCCACCCACTCGCTGTTCCGAAATATGATCGGGGGGCGGTAGAAGACGGCATGCCCATGGAGCACATGTTTCTGCAATTACGGCGGAGCCCGGAGCAGGAAGAAGCGTTGCAGCGCACGATCGAAGAACTTCAGGATCCGCGATCCAGCAATTATCATCACTGGCTCACAGCCGAAGAAATGGGCAGGGGCTTTGGCCCGGCACAGCAGGATATTGACACGGTCGTCGCATGGCTAAGCTCGCACGGACTTCAGGTCAATACGGTTCACAAGAATGGTTTGACGGTCGATGTCTCGGGCACAGCGGGCCAGGTGCGCGAAACATTTCACACCGAAATCCATAAATACGTGGTGAATGGCAGGCAGCACATCGCCAACGCCAGCGATCCCCAGATCCCTGCTGCAGTGGCCCCGGTCGTGGCAGGTTTTGTCGCTTTACATGATTTTATGCCCAAACCGGCATTGATCAAACCGATCAAGAGCTTTACTTCCCCTTGTAACGGATGTCCCGATGGGTTCAACGGCGTCACGTTCTATGACGAAGCACCGGCGGACCTGGCTACAATTTATAACGTTACGCCGCTCTACCGGGCGAAGAAACCTATCACCGGCAAGGGCCAAACCGTGGTGGTGCTGGAGCGCACAGACGTCAAGTCAGCGGACGTAACCACGTTTCGCAAGGCATTTGGGCTGGCCTCGTATTCCGGCACGTTCAGGCAGATTCATCCTGGGGCTGGATGCACTGACCCGGGAAAGACTCCGGATGAAGGAGAAGCGGCTCTCGACGCCGAGTGGGCCGGGGCAGTCGCGCCGGATGCAGCGGTAGAGCTTGCCGCCTGCGCGGATACCGCAACCAACTTCGGCGCGTTTATCGCTGCGCAAAACTTGCTGGACCTTAAGAATCCCCCACGCATCATGAGCCTGAGTTACATAGGGTGTGAGGCAGACAACGGACCGGGACTGGCACCACAACACAACGGCTACATCAATGCTCTGTGGCAGCAGGCAGCAGGCGAGGGAGTTTCAGTGTTCGTTGCGTCCGGAGACGGCGCCGCGGCAGGTTGCGATGACTTCAATACTGCAACCTTCGCCACCCAGGGAATTGCGGCCAATGGACTTGCCTCCACTCCCTACGATGTCGCTACCGGCGGCACGGATTTTCTGGATACCTTCGAGAACACCAATAGCACCTACTGGGCCTCAACCAACAACCCGATAGGAAAGTCCGCGAAGTTCTACATTCCAGAGATGCCCTGGAATGATTCCTGCGGCAGCAGCATACTGTTCAGCTTTTACGGGTACAAGCGCAGCGTGGCATTCTGTAACAGCACCATCGGCGCGAACTTTCTCAACATCGTCGGCGGCAGCGGCGCTCCCAGCTCCTTATACTCCAAGCCTTCGTGGCAGACTGGAATCTTAGGCGTTCCGAGCGATGGCAAACGTGATTTGCCAGACGTTTCCTTGTTTGCCTCAAACGGGTTCTGGCAACATTTGATTCTGTTCTGCATGTCGGACGCGGCCCAGGGTGGAGCTCCTTGCGATTACACAAACGGCACAGACACCTTATTTAACAGCGCTGGCGGTACTTCCTTTACGGCTCCGCAATTTGCCAGTATCCAGGCCTTGATCAATCAGAAGGCGGGAGAACCGCAGGGTAATCCCGATCCGATCTTTTACAAGCTGGCGAAGACCGAATACGGAGGCTCTTCCGACCCCAACAAGAATAATTTGTACGACTGCAATGCATCTCGAGGAAACAGCGTGTCGTCGAGCTGCATTTTCCATGATGTCACTGTTGGAAATAATGTTGTTCCGTGCCGCGGTACCGTTAACTGTTACGATCCTTCGCCTAGTGGGTACGGAATACTGGCTACGTCGAATCTGTATGCGATCGAAGCGTATCCCGCGACTAAAGGCTGGGACTTCGCTACCGGCCTCGGCAGTGTGAACGTAACTAACCTGGTGAACAATTGGCCGTAAGTAAGCAGACATTCTGCCGTCATTGAACAAGGCTAGCCTTCGGGCGCTGGTTAATTTTTTTGCCAGCGCCCAAATTGTTTTACAGGGTTCGGGAAAGGGATGAAGAGGGTGTTGAGTACCGCAAGAGAAACAGCAGGTCAGTGCGGACCCACGACAAAACCGCTGAGATCCGGTTCCTCCGCACCGCAGATCTCTCCACAGCGCTACGCTCCGGTTCCACGGCGGGCCGGGACAGGCGAGATGACAATTCTGTTTGAGCATCGTGTTCCGCGTTTCCAGCAGTGGTCCGCGGAACTGCAGATCCATCCTCGGCACGCCGGGACAGGTCGGCTTCGCTCCTAATGAACAAACGAAGAGTGTGGTGCCCTTTGTATACTCAGCCCTTCCGGGCTGGGCTGACGTTTGGCGGACGGCCCTCTGGGCCTGGATTGCAAACACCGCTTTCCCATGTTCATTCCATCCTTAACTTGCCACAGGCAAGTCAGCTGCTCCTAATGACAAAGGAAAGGGCAACGGTTCCATAAAAAGTGGCTGCTGAACCGAGGCGTTTTTCAAATCTAATTTGGATAAGTCTGAAAGCCCATCGTATCCTCAATGCTGGGCCGCCCGACTTAAAGTCGTGCCCTGATACAAAGCGTCAAGAGGGAGTTCTTAATCCAACACCGGCGCGATTCCGAAAACTACTCGTATCGCAATGCATTCTGGGGATTGATTCTGGTTGCGCGAAGAGCTGGAATCCAGCAGGCAACGAGCGCTACAGCGGCCAGAAATAGCGGCACCAGGGTAAAGGTCATCGTATCGTGGGGACGAATGCCGTAGAGAAAGCCGCTTAGAACTCCCGCCAGCATGAAGGCGACCGGTAGGCCGACCGCCATCGCGATGAGAGTGAGTATCATCCCCTGGCGAAGGATGAGCCGGCGAACCGCGCTAAGCTGAGCTCCGAGAGCGATACGGATACCAATTTCGCGCGTGCGACGGCTCACGGAATAGCTGATGACGCCATAAAGGCCGATAGCCGCGAGCGCCAATCCTATGAAGCCGAAGATCCCGAAGAGCGTGCCCGCCAGGCGAGGCAGAAAGAGCGCCTGGCGCAGATGTTCCTGCATGGTTTCGGCGTTGTATATAGCCATGGCCGGATCGAGATCGTGGATTTGACCGCGTACGGCACCGGCTATGGTTGCCGCATTGCCTTGAAAGTGGACCAGGAGTTGATATCCCAGGAAGGACGGATCGGTGCCTGTGCTCTGTGCAAGTGAACGGAAAAGAACATAGCGTGTGTCCTCACCGAGGGTTCGTGACTTGATGTTTTCGACCACGCCGATAATTTCGTAGGTAACGCCACCGCCAGTCACGCGCTGACCGATGGGATTCTGGTGGGCAAAGAAATGTTCAGCAAAGGCGCGGTTGACGATGCCCACCCTGGTGGTATTGGCTGCATCGTGATTGAAGTCGCGACCCGCCAGGCGTGGGATCCCCATGGTTTCGAAATAACCCGGGGTTGCCATATACAACTCTACGGTTGGATAGGGGTCGTTGGGCTTCGAATTTTCCGTATGGAAACCATCGCTGCGATTTCCGCCGGACAACGGGGCGCTGTCAGTCGCGGCAACCGAAAGGACGCCTGGAATCGCGGCTACCCGCTCGCGTAATTGTTCGAGGAATTGGGTGGTGCGCTCCGGCGTGTACCCGTGGACCCGCGGATCGACAGAGAGCATCAGAAGATCGTGGGAGCGGAAGCCAACGTCGATACCAACGGCCTGTTCGAGGCTGCGCAAGAAGAGCCCAGTGGCACAGAGCAGAACGAGCGACATGACAATTTGCGCCACCACGAGAATGTTGCGCAGGTTCAGGCGACGACCGGGCCGGGCGAGTCCATCCTCGCCTTTGAGAGCGCTGGCCAAAACAGGACGGGAAGCGATCCAGGCAGGCCCGAACCCAAACAGCAGACCAGTTCCGACGCTGAGGGCGAAAGTGTACAGCAGAACGCGCCAATCGATACTGACGGTCGTGTCCAACGGGACCGGCGCGGGAATACGGAATGCGGAAAGCGCTGAGGTGGCCCAGAGACTCAGGAGTGTGCCGAGGAGTCCACCCGCAAGAGCGAGCAGCAGGCTCTCTGTCAACATCTGCTCCAATAACTGACGCCGCGTCGCCCCCAGTGCAATGCGCACCGCCATTTCACGCTGACGACTGGCTGATTGACTGAAGAGGAGATTGGCGACATTGGCGCAGGCAATGCCAAGGACAAGCAACACGACGACGGACAACGCCGCGATAAAGAGCAACACAGCCGACTTATCTCTAGGAGGAAGCCCACCGGCCTGGTCCATGAAGAAGCCTCGGCCTTTGTCGGTGGCGGGATATGCTTTGGCGAAGCGTTGAGCGAGGGTGGCGAGTTCCGCGGCCGCCTGGGACCGGGTTACGCCCGGTTTGAGGCGCCCAACAACTGCGAGCCAGTTGTAGTCACGCGCGTTTCGGTTGGGGACATTGGGGGCGAGCTGCTCTACGTTGCCGAGTGGTATCCAGAATTCAGGATCGAGTATCAGGTCGAGACCTCGAAAGCCTGGGGGCGCGACTCCGACGACTGTAAACATGTGACCGGAAAGCGGGACGGCTTTGCCCAGGATGGCGGGGTCGGACGCGAAGCGCCGCTGCCAGAGACGATGGCTGAGAACGATGACGGGAAGCCGTTCTTCGCTGGCCAGGAAGCCGCGGCCGAGGTACATGCGGATCTGGGAGACATCGAAGTAGTTGGCGGTGGCGGATTGGCCCCAGACGCGCTCCGGCTCACCTTTACCACCAATCGACGCTGGTAAAAGCTCGTAAAAAGCAGCGACGCCGGAGAACGAGCGGGTCTGATCGCGAACGTCAGTGTAAACAGGAAAGGGAAAGCTGTTGCAGCATCGATCACCATCGTACGTGGTGTGGAGAGCCATCAGTGTGCCGGGATCGCCGACCGGCGCCGGCCGGAGTACGAAGCGGCTGACCATGGAGAAGATAGTGGAGTTTGCGGCGATGCCCAGTCCTACGGAGAGGACCACGGCACAGACAAGTCCGGGCGACCGGGAAAGACGCCGGAAGCTGTAGATGATATTTTGCCGCAGTGCCGCCATTGCGTTGCCTCCTTTTTGGCGCGGATTGGCCTCATGGCTTACTACGGTGGAGCGGGGACGGTGGTTCCCTTTGGGAGAAATTTAGCCATCGTTAGCTTTGCTACCCCATCACTGGCGCCCTTGCATCGAAGCAAGAGTGCCGCGCCCACGGCGCTCGGAATCATCGTGATTGCCATCCCAGCCCGGCTGGGCTGATGTTTGGAGCCGGCCCTCCGGGCCTCGACGAAACGAATCGGCGGCAGATTTGAGGAATGAATCCGTGGCAAATTCAATGATGTTATCTACAGTAACGCTGACGCTGACCGATCCGTGCTGCGACATAATCATGCGATGCTGCTTGCGTTGTGTATGTCACGCGCTCGGCTAGAGCTACCTGGGATTTTCTAGTCGATTTGGCGAAAGCCATCGTGGGGCTGCGCCCATCGTTTTCGGCCCATGTACGCCCCACGGCAAGCCGGGGCGGGTGAGGCGAACATGGCCCACCCGTCCAGTTCCCTTTGCCTCTAATTTGGGTTTCCGTGGCCTGTTACTCCAGGCTGCGCGGGCTGGTCGAGTTCGGATATGCGGCGGCGGAGGTAGCGAGCTTCCACGGCATTGGTGGTGAGCGCAAGGCCGCGGTGGTAACTCTCAAGTGCTTCGCGGTTGCGTCCCATGCGACGGAGCAGGTCCGCGCGGGCCGAATGATAAAGATGATAGGCGTCGAGTTCGCCGCAAGAGCCTAGCCCATCGATCAGCGCCAGACCCTGCTGCAGACTTCCACTCATAGCAATGGCGACCGCGTGGTTGAGGGAGACGATGGGCGAGACGTGGCTTGCGCTGAGGAGGGCATAGAGCGCGGCAATCTGTTTCCAGTCGGTTTCCGCGGCAGTCCTGGCTTCAGCGTGAACAGCAGCGATCGCTGCCTGCAGTTGATACGGACCGACATTGCGACGGCCCAACGCCCGCTCCACCAGGCGGATACCTTCCTCAATCTGATCGCGATGCCAAAGTGAACGATCCTGCTCTTCCAGGGTTACTAGTTGCCCGTCTTTGGTGGAGCGAGCGTCGCGGCGGGAATCATGCAGGAGCATGAGAGCCAGGAGCGCCATGTTTTCAGGGTTGTTGGGCATGAGCTCGCTCAGCGTACGCGTCAGGCGAATGGCTTCGGCACAGAGTTCGCGGCGCACGAGACTGTCGCCGGAACTGGCCGAGTAGCCTTCGTTGAAGATGAGATAAAGAACGGCTTGCACCGCTGAAAGGCGTTCGGGCAAGGAGCCGGGAGCGGGTACTTGATACGGAATGCGCGCCTGCTGAATCTTGCGCTGGGCGCGCACCAGCCGTTGGGCCAGCGTCGGTTCGGGAATCAGAAAGGCACGGGCGATTTCAGTGGTGGTAAGCCCGCCAAGGGTGCGAAGGGTGAGCGCAACCCGCGCTTCCATGTTGATGGCGGGGTGGCAGCAAGTGAAGATGAGACTGAGGCGGTCGTCTTCAAAAGGCTGATTCATCTGGTCTTCGATCGAGCTGGCGCGTGATTCGTACTCATAGAGCAATTGGTTTTCGTTGTTGCGGCGGGTCTGTTCCCGGCGGGCATAGTCGATGAGCTTGCGACGAGCTGTGGCCGTGATCCAGGCACCGGGGTTGTCAGGCACCCCTTCGGCTTGCCAGCTTACGACGGCCGCGGCAAATGCGTCCTGCATTGCTTCCTCGGCCAAGTCAAAGGAGTGCGAGACGCGAATGAGGCCGGCAATAATGCGGCCTGACTCGCTTCGGAAAACAGCTTCGACGGTGGCTCGATGGTCATTCATTCATGGGTATGCGCTGAGGAAACTCGCGGATGGGGCGGATTTCAATGCATCCTGCCGCCCCGGCGCATGCCGTGGGAATTTTGGCAGCCCAGGCAAGCGCTTCATCGAGATCCTGACAATCGAGTATGTAGTATCCAGCTAACTGCTCCTTGGTTTCGGCGAACGGACCGTCGGTGACGATCGCCGTGCCATCCTGCAAGCGAAGCGTGGTAGCGGCCGAGCTGGCTTCGAGAGGATCGGCAGCACGGAAGATGCCGCGAGCGCGCGCCTCCTCCATGACGGATTTGTGAGCCGCGGCTACGGCGCGCATGTCTTCAAGGGGCGCCGCCTCATTTTCCTGCGAGTAAATCAACATCATGTAACGCATGACGGCCTCAGTGTTTGGTTTGAGGAAAATTCCGGTCGGCTTTCACTTCGCGGAGTTGCTCGGTATGCCTGGCGCCATGAGACGCCGCCGCCAACAGCCACTGGTAGCCGTCCCATGGACCGAAGAGAGGGTGGTCCACAGCATGCTGACGAAGGCGGCGGGTGACCAACAATCGGATGCTTTGTTCACGGCATTGGACGAATTGCTGTAAGGCTTCGGGTCCGGTCCAGCGGCCCGTGGGGCTGGTGTGCGGAGGGCACTTGGCCTTTCTGGACCGCCTGGGGATTTCGTGCAGGATAAATTCATCCATTTCCGTGCGATTGCCCTCTACTGCCTCGGGGGCGTCGCCCATGCCCTCAAGGATCGCGTGGATGCTGTTTTCCACGAGCACGACATGCTCCATGTTTTCAGCGATCGACCAGATGTCATGGGCGGGTTTGAAATCCCACTGTTCCGGGGAAAGGCCGCTCACTGACTCGAGCAGAAAACCGCGGGTGATCGAGAGATGGCGCGATGCCCTGGTGATCTCTGTCGTCGTCAATCCAGTGTCTGAAACGATTGCGGACGAAGTATTATTCACGGTGCCTCCTTGGGACCGGTTCCGGAGTTGAATCTGATGACGCCGGAGGGAATCCGGCGCCACCCAAGAGCTAGGAGAAGACCATGATGGGCCGAACTTCAATGCTGCCATAACGGGCAGCGGGGATGCCCGATGCGACCGAAGCTGCCTGCTCGATGGTCGGCGCTTCGATCAGATAGTAGCCACCAAGCTGTTCCTTGGTCTCGGCGAAAGGACCATCGGTGGTGAGCACCTTGGCGTCGCGCACCCGAACGGTTCTGGCAGTTCCGGTGGGCTGCAAAGCGTTTCCGCCTTTAATAACACTCGCGTTCTTCTTGCCGAAAGCGCCGTATTCGGCAAACTCGGATTCGGGGAACCCATTGGCAAAACGCGATTCGTCTTCGTAGATCAGGGCTAGATATTGCATTCTCTACTTCCTCCTGCCAGTACGACGTTCGGCTATCGCGAAATCGACAACTGGTGAAAATAAATTTTGCACCCGAAATTTCATGCGCTCCCGAAGGTGGGCGCCCAGATCTCGCCGGTTTCGCGAGATGAGGGCACCCCTTTCATGGCAGATGTAGAAAGTTAATTTGCCTGCAGCCTCTGCATGAGCGCCCCAAGATCCATCTGGTTCCAGCCTTCCATGACCTGGTTATTCTTGACGACCAGAAAGGACGACCCGTCTAATGTCTCCTTCTTGCCCGATGCAGGAAAGCCAAGGTGATCGCCAAGATGGGTCATGGAGACCTGCCAACGAACGGCAACACGGTCACCCTCTGCGACTATCTCTTGTATATCGACGTGAAGGTCAGGAAAGGCGCCACAGAAAGTGCGATGGACCGTCTTGAAGGCTTCCGGCCCGACCAGAACCGAATCAGCATTGGGAAAGCCGTGAGACTTTCCTTGTTTGTTAAACATTTCGTCGATCGCTGCTTCGCTCTTCTGGTTCCACACCTGCTCGAACCAGCGTTTCAGGAGAAGTTTGTTCACTTCAGACATAGGTGCCCCTCCGATGTGGGGAGAAGCTTAGAGCATTTCTGCGGCGGATGTATAGGGCAGCTTGTTGCAGACACAGGCCAGGGTTTCATAGGGGAAGGTCACTTCGGACTTTCCGGCCAGCTCTGGATAAGCCGCGATGACATGCCCTAACTGCGACGTAACGCGATCGCGCTGGTCAGGCGGGAGAGCGGCCATGAAACTCACCGACAAAATCCGTTCGATAATCACTTTCTCGGGCGGACCGGTATGACGATGCGAAAAGCGTTTCTCGCGCAGAGGGCCAAACCCCTGGGCGGGAAAAGCATTTCGCCATTTCTGGGAGTGGTACCGGGGAGCATCGCCTTCAAAGGGTTTCATGATCCTGGTCAAGGCGGCGACCCAGGGAACACTTTCGTCGCGGACGTTCCAGACCAATCCAAGAGAGCCACCCGGTTTTAAAACTCGATGAATTTCCTGGAGCGCTTCAGAGGTTGCAAACCAGTGAAAGGATTGCGCACAGAGAACTGCGTCCATGGTGTCATCGTCGAGCGGTATGTGTTGGGCGGAGCCGGTGCGGGCGTCGATCTCTGGAAACTGGCGGATCAGCTGGTCCAACATTTCCTGCACCGGCTCGACCGCGACCACAGTGGCTCCGGTAGCTAACAGGCGAGGGGAAAACTTGCCTGTGCCGGCGGCGAGGTCCAACGCCGCTTTGCCCTCACTGAGCCCGAGATCCTGAGTCAGCCATTCTTCTAGCTCAGGAGGATAGTCGGGGCGGCCCGCAACATAACTAGCCGCGCCCGCTGAAAATCCTTCCGCCGCAAGATGGTGAATACTGGTCATGGCTTGCCCGTGTAGAAGATGTATTTTGCTGTATAGGAAATTTGCTTTTCGCCGGTTGTACACGCCTGGTCACCGGCAGCACCGCCATGCGTCTCAGTGCGCGCAATATAACGCACATTCGCCAGCTGGCCGCTGCCGCTGTTGGGGACCGCTTGTAACAGCAGCCACGGAACAGAGCCGGCATCGGGCGAAGGTTTGCTCGCAATCATCTTGCCCTTTATTTCGCTCCCATCGGTGAGCCGCCAGGTTGGTCCGGCAAAATGGGTGCCGATTACCTGCCCGCGTTCGTCGCGCAACCTCGCGTCAGGAGCCTTGAGGGTCCAGTGTTCATTGATACAGGCGTAAATTTGCGAACCATCGCCTGCTGCTGTGAGCAGCAGTGAGGTTCCGGCGGGAGGGTCTACAGAAGGTTGTTGCGCCTGCAGCGTAAAGATAGAGCAAACGGCCATGGTGAGGAGGATGATGCTTCGCATGGTTACTCGGAACGTAGTGCCCTCATTGGATCGGTTGAAGCCGCGACCAAAGTTGCCGTAGATCTGCTGGGCAAACGTCTGGTAATAGTCTACCGTCAGCTTAGGATCGCGGGTTTGATCAAATAGAATGCGATGGTTAATCAGAGGCGGGCAACACATGAATTGTGTGTAGCCATATCTCCACGCTCCTGGGCCAGGTGGTCACTGGAAGATCGGTCCGGCGCAAGCCGTAACCGTGTCCGCCCTGGGCATAGATGTGCAGCTCGGCCGGTACCTTGGCATTTTTAAGCGCCATGAAATAGACCACCGCGTTTTCAACGTGAACCGGGTCGTCTTCAGCCTGCACGATGAACGTTGGCGGTGTTTGTGCGGTGGGATGTATTTCTGGATTCGGGGCATAGTTCTGGTCTGCGAGTGCGAGATAACCCGGGTAAACGATAACGGCGAAGTCCGGCCGGCAACTCAGCTTGTCAGACGCGTCGATCGGATCGTAGAGCCTCTGGTCGAAGTGCGTGCTGAGAGCCGCTGCCAGGTGTGCCCCAGCGGAGAAACCCAGGACTCCGATGCGGTTTGGATCGATGTGCCACTCGTCGGCGTGGGCGCGCACCATGCCGAAGGCGCGCTGTGCATCCTGAAGCGGGGCGGACGACTTGGGGTAAGGACCGGGCTCGGGCACGCGATATTTCACCAGAACGCAGGTGATGCCGACTGAGTTTAACCAGTCGCAGACTTCTGTGCCTTCGAGGTCGATGGCGAGGATACGGTAACCGCCTCCGGGAAATACGACTACCGCGGCACCCGTGTTGTTTGCTTTAGGCGAGTAGACCGTGAGGGTGGGATTGGAAACATTGCCGATGCGGATCACCGCCCTGCCGCCGGGACGCCCGTCTTTGGCTGTGGTCATATCGCCTTCGGGGCCGGGGGCGGGTTGGGCTCCAGGGGCTCCATTGGGCCAGAGCGGCATGGTCAAGTGATCGGGGCTGGGCGGCCAGGCAGGTGTTTGTGCTAGAGAAGTGGAAGCCACCAGCAGGGCGGCGAAGATTAGCGGGAACTTGCGCATGAACAGGACCCTTTCGAACCGCAGCCATGATCGCAGCCGCGAGGGGCATGGCGCAATAAGCGATCGGCTTGGCGGCCTTCCTATGGACGCGGTTGCGAAGGGGAGAAGTTACCGTATAGGGCGAACCGCTGCCTTCCCATCTGACAGGGGTTGCCAGTCAAATGTTGCAAAAGCGATCGTTGGGCTGCGCCCATCTTTTTCGGCCAGTGCCTCCGACGTTTGCTATGAGGCATGCTTCCCGAACGGGCCTTAGACCCTTTCCTCGGCTAGCAGATCTTCGATGCGCACGGGAAGTTGGCGGACGCGGACGCCGGTGGCGTGGTAGACCGCGGAAGTGATGGCTGCCGCGATTCCGGCGAGGCCTATCTCCCCTACGCCGCGCGCGCCGAGAGGGTTCAGCACCTTGTCGGGATAGTCGAGGAAAGTGACGTCGATCTCCGGAGCATCGGCATTGGTGGCCACGATGTAGTCGGCGAGGTTGTTGTTAATCGGCGCGCCAAAACGTGGGTCGTACACTGTCTCTTCGAAGAGGGCCATGCCTACTCCCATGACCACCGCGCCCTCAATCTGGTTGCGGGCAGGCTTCGGATTCAGAATGTGGCCGGCATCAATCACTGTGACTACGCGGGAGACACGGAGACGAGCAGTCTCTGGCTGCCAGGTTACTTCGGCAAACTGCGCCCCAAAGGAATGGGTGGAGAACTTGCGCTTGGGAGCACCAAAGGTGCCCTCGGATTTTCCAGTGCCGGAGACGGCACGGAGATTGCCCGCGGTGAGGATCTGTTCGAAGCGCACTCCCGTGTCGGGCGACTTGTCTTTCAGATGGACGCAGCCGTCGGTAAAAGCCATTTCCTCGGGCTTCTTCCCCGCAAACGCAGGATCCTTGCTTTGGCTGGCAATCGTGAACAGAGTCTGCTGCGCCTTCTCAATGGCTTCGATCACCGGAGGTGTTACCGACGCGGTAGCCCAGGAGCCACCGGAAATGGGGCCTGCCGGGAGATTGGTGTCACCGAGCACCACCTCGATTTTGTCGTGGGGAATGCCCGTCTTGTCGTTGACGATTTGTGAAAGGACAGTGTACGTGCCGGTACCAATATCCTGGGTAGCGCAGGAGACCCGGGCAGAGCCATCGTCGCGAAGCTCGACGCTGGCTTCGCTGCCCATGCGCTCGGCGATCCAGGAGCAGCCAGCGACACCCCACCCCAGGATGAGGCCGTCTTTCTTCATCGATCCGACTTGTGGAGTACGCCGCGACCAGCCGAATTTCTCCGCGCCTACGTTGAGACACTCCACCATGTGACGGGAAGAGAAGGGCAGATTGAGACCTTCGTCTTTCTCGGGCTCATTCAGAAGGCGTAGCTTGACTGGATCCATGTTGAGCTTGATGGCCAGCTCGTCCATCGCGGATTCAAGCGCGAAGAGACCAGGAACGGCCCCCGGGCCACGCATGGAGGTTGGGGTGCCGACGTTGCGGCGTACGAGACCAGAGGTAGCGCGCAGGTTAGGGGTGCTGTAGCTATAGGGAGTCGCCTCGCTGCAACCCTCAGAGTAGTCGTCGAGGATGGAGGTGTGATTGAGCGAGTCATGCATGAGCGAGACCAGCTTGCCGTCAGAGTTGGCGCCGACGCGGACGCGCTGCTGGGTGCGCGGGCGATGGCCCACGCTCTGGAACATCATGTCGCGAGTCAACACCAGTTTGACAGGCTGGTTGAGGTTGCGCGCTGCAGAGGCGGCAATCATGCAATGTGTCCAAGGCCAAAGCTTCCCGCCAAAGCCCGAGCCCAGAAAACGCGAGATCACGCGCACGTTTTCCAGGGGAACCCCAAGCATTTGCGCCATTACGTCCTGGTGGTTGCACACCGCCTGAGAGGTCTCGTAGAGGGTGAAGTTTTGTCCGTCCCATACGGCAACGCTCGAGTGCAGTTCGATCGGATTGTGCGTCTCAGTGGGCGTGACGTAGACGTCGTCAACCTTGACGGGAGCAGCGTGAAAGGCCGCTTCCGGATCGCCGCGCTGGCTGTCGACCTTCGGCTTTTCATCGGATTCCAGATGCTTGCGAACGTCCGGTTTGCCGGTGCGGTAGGTAACCTTAACCTCATTGGCCGCGGCCATTGCCTGCTCGAACGTAAGCGCCACCACGGCAGCGACGTATTGCCCGTAGTAGCGTATAGTGTCGTCCTCGAAAGGAGGACGGCGCTCATCGAGAATCCCGGTGAAGTCCTGGGCAGGCGCGGTTCGAAACAGTTTGCCAATGTTCTGGCGGGTATAAACGGCCTTGACCCCCGGCATCCCTAACGCGCGGCTGGTATCAAGCGAGGCGATGGTACCGTTGGCAATGGTGGCGCATACCGGCACCGCGTACAGCATACCGGGCAGATTGTGGTCCGACGTGTACATTGCAGTGCCGGTAACTTTGAGCGGACCATCCACACGAGGTAACCCGGCATTCGTCTTCGGGGGCAGGTTGAGGATTGACGCCATGGGTGTGTCTCCTTGGACGTGTTTAGGCGGTAGCGAGGGTGAGAGCGTGGGTTATGCAGCGCTTGGCCAATTGCACCTTGAAGCCGTTTTCGCTCTGCGGTTGTGCTCCATGGAGAGCCGCTTCAGCGGCCTGACGGAACACCTTTTCGTCGGCCGTTTTGCCGTGCAGAACTCTCTCTGCTTCCAGCGATCGCCAAGGTTTAGTACCTATGCCTCCCAGGGCAACGCGGACGAAGTCCAGCTTGCCGCTGTTGACCACCGCGACGATGGCCGCCGAAGAAAGGGCAAATTCATAGGAGGCGCGATCACGCAGCTTGAGATAGATCTGCTTGCTTCCGGCCTTCGGGGCCGGCAGGGTGACAAAGGTGATGAGCTCGCCCGGCTCCAGAACGGTTTCCCGCTGCGGCGTGCTCCCGGGAAGCAGAAAGAAGTCTCCGATAGCAATGTCACGCTCGCCCCTCGAGCCCTGGATGTGAATGGTGGCCTCAAGGGCGGTGAGAGCTACATTCATGTCGGACGGATTGGTTGCAATGCAGTCTTTGCTGGTGCCCAGGATGGCGAGCGAGCGGTTGTCGCCTTCAATCGCGGAGCAGCCGGACCCCGGCGTCCGTTTATTGCAGGCCATCGCATCGTTGCGGAAGTACATGCAGCGGGTGCGTTGCAGCAGATTGCCGCCGGTGGTAGCCATGTTGCGCAGTTGCGCGGAAGCCCCGGAAAGTAAAGCCTGGGAGAGGACAGAGTAGTCGCTCACCACGGTGGGATGATGAGCCAGATCGGAGTTGCGGACCAGGGCGCCGATGCGCAGGCGTCCGTCGGGAAGTTTTTCCACCTGGTCGAGGGGCAGTCGATTGATGTCGACGAGCTGGCTGGGCCGCTCAACATTCAGCTTCATCAGGTCAAGCAGGGTGGTTCCGCCGGCGATGAATTTCGTCTGTGCGCCCGGTTGCGGCTTTCCAGCGGCCTGGATTGCCTGTTGCACGCCGGTGGCCCTGGTAAAGGTGAAGGTCTCCATGTGAGGCTCCTATGCCTGCCGGCGGACTTCCTGAATGGCCGCGACGATGTTGGGGTAGGCTCCGCAGCGGCAGATGTTGCCGCTCATCAGCTCCTTCACGTCGGCGTCGCTGGGGCCGCACTTCTCATTGAGAAGGGCGACGGCGGACATGATCTGGCCCGAGGTGCAGTAACCGCACTGGTAGCCGTCGTGTTTCACGAACGATGCCTGCATGGGGTGCAGATTTCCGGGCTGGCCGAGACCTTCGATGGTGGTGATCTCGTCACCTTCATGCATAACAGCCAGCGTCAGGCAGGAGTTGATGCGGCGGCCGTTCACGTGAACTGTGCAGGCTCCGCATTGGCCGTGGTCGCAGCCTTTCTTGGTGCCGGTCAGACTGATGGTCTCGCGCAGGCAGTCGAGCAGCGAAGTGCGCGGATCGACGTGAAGATCGAGCTGCTTTCCGTTAACCCGCAGACTGACAGGAAGAGCCCCTGCGATGGTTTCAGCTGGCGACTCGACCGCGGGAGCCGCTGGCGCCGCAGCTACCCTGGGCCCGGCGGTTACGACGACGCCGGCTGCGCCCAGCGAGGAAAGGAAGGAGCGGCGGCTAAAGTTACCCGCCGAAGTGTCTCGTTTCTTCTTGCTCATCATGCCGTTCTCCAATTGCCCTTCTGCTTCATGATAACGTTCTCGGGCCGAGGTTTGTATCGTTCGCACAGCTGCCGAGCACTTACGATGGAGGCTACGAGATGCATATTCCCGACCTTCGATGGATCTTCGCTTCATGCCGGCTGCCCCTCCTGGGTATTAGTTGCGCCGGTTGCGTTCGCCGCTGCTTCGCCGCTGGGTATATTTCAATTTCATCATTCCAACTTTTTGGGAGGCAATGTTCATGGCTCTAAAGCGCACCCTGGTGTTCGCCGCCGCCGTTATCCTGGCGGCCGGCGCTGCGGGCTCAAACGCGGCAGACAAGAAGCAAAGCAAGGCACCTGAGCCGCAACAACAAGGCTGGAACGATGCCCAGATGCAGCAGCCCACAACCGAGTCGATCGACCTGAATGCGTATAACGCGATTCGCGAAGAGGGTCTGCGACACTCGCATGTGATGGATTACGCCGGGGGCTTGATCGACGGAATCGGGCCTCGGTTGACTGGTTCGCCCAATATGGCGAAGGCCAACGCATGGACGCGGGACCAGCTCACGAAAATGGGCTGCGTCAACGCCCATCTGGAAGATTGGGGCGAGTTCGGCATGGGCTGGCAGCAGCTCAACACCTGGGTTCGGATGACAGAACCGGATACGTCTGTCTTCCTCGCCCAGGCCACGCCGTGGTCGCCTTCTACGAATGGGCCCGTGACCGGGCAGGCTGTCTCGGTCGTGATTAACGACGAGAAAGACATCGCCAAATACAAGGGGAAACTCTCCGGCAAGATTGTGCTTCTCGGCGCCATGCGGGATGTGCCGGTGCCGGACAAGCCTTTCTTTGAGCGCTATACCGACAAGGATCTTAAGGAGCTGGAGTCGCTCCCGATCAACGGCCGTGACCCGGATATGGAGGCGCGCATAGAGCGCTACGTCAAACGCGCTAAGTTAGCCAGCGCGATCATTCCGTTTCTGGCCGAGGAGAAGATCGCAGGCGTTATTGTGCCCAGCCGTGATGGCGGGAACGGCGGCGGGACGGGAATTATTTTCGACGACAACGGCGCCGCGCTCGGCCGTACTCCTTACCGCAAGGACACGGCTGTTCCATTTCCCGTTGTGGTCACGCAGATCGAAAGCTACGGCAGGGTATTCCGGTTACTTGAAAACCACGTACCGGTCTCGATTGAGATGAACGTGGAAACCAAGTTCACGGGAGACCATGAGCATGGCTTCGACACGATTGCCGAAATCCCGGGAACCGACCCCCGGCTAAAGGACGAGGTGGTCATGGTTGGCGGTCACCTCGATAGCTGGATGGCGGGTACTGGCGCTACGGATAACGGCGCCGGCTCAGTGGTTGCCATGGAGGTGATGCGCATCCTCAACGCGCTTGAGGTGAAGCCACGGCGGACCATCCGCATTGCTCTATGGTCGGGTGAAGAGCAAGGGTTGTTCGGCAGCAAGGGATACGCCGCTCAGCATTTTGGCGGCTTCCCGCTCTCCACCGCTCCGGATCAGATGGAACTGCCGGAATTTCTGAGGAAGGCGGCGGGTCCTCTCACCCTGAAACCTGAGCAGAAACTTGTTTCTGCGTATTTCAATGTCGACAATGGAACGGGCAAAATTCGCGGTATCTATACCCAGGGAAACGCCGCCGTGGATCACATCTTCGAGCAATGGATGGCGCCATTGAAGGATCTCGGCGTAACCACCATAACCAACCGGAACACCGGGGGCACCGACCATCTGTCGTTTGATGAGGTCGGCATTCCCGGCTTCCAGTTCATCCAGGATCCCATGGATTACGGGACACGAACCCACCACTCCAATATGGACACGGGCGAGCGTCTGCAGGCCGCGGACCTGAAGCAGATTGCGGTGGTAGAAGCGATCTTTGTCTACAACGCGGCGATGCGGGAGCAGATGATTCCGCGCAAGCCATTGCCCCACCCCGAACGGGAGGAAGAACGAAACAAACCTCTGCCGGACCTGTACCCTACGGCAATAAAATAAGAGTGCAAAGGCTCGATGGTCAACAAATGCTGGGTGCCCCATATCTCGCTCGTTTTTGGCGAGATGTGGGATACCACGAACCTTAACGTTCGTCCGTTTTGGAGCCCAAAAACTCCTCGGTTTAGTGCGGTGGTATCCCACATCTCGCCAAAAACGAGCGAGATGTGGGGCACCCAGCATTTGTTGGGAATCAGGCTGTTAGGGTTCAGGCCAGTTGTAACTGGTAATCAGGTTGCCTTCATCGCTGATGAGGAGCAGAGCTGCACGGCCGTTTTGAAGTTGACCAGAGAAATTTTTGCCGCTGCGTATGTCTCGAAACTCGACTGCCTTCTGGTTTGATTCAGACGTCAGCACATAAAGGGTGGCTTTGGGCAGGCGGGTTGGGCAGATGAGCATGCCAGGATCGGTCAACGATGTGGTGTAAGTTGGCGATATATTTGCCTGCTTCATCGCGTAGCGATAAACATCTGCCACAGCCTGCAGGTTTTGGTTGAGTTCGAGAGGGAGAGCCGCAAACAGGATTTTTCCCTTGCCGAGAGGCTTTTCCGCCCAGTCCTGATCACCTGGCATTTGCGCGCGGCCTAGGATCGTCGTCTTGTTGCCGCCGAAAGTCAGTTCCGCCTGGCCCTCAGCCCATTTAAATGCGTTGCTGCGTAAAGTGAGCGGCGCGTTTACATAGGCAAGGCCGACCTGATCCTGCCTCCCGGTTGGATGAAAGTGAGCATCGCCGCCGAAAGGCCCGGTCACGAGCAATACGGCTCCGGCTTGCACCCTGGCTAGGATGGCCTGCCAGGCATCCTCAGTCAGGGCAAACGGCGAGGGCAGAATAATAAGCCTGGGCGATCCGAGAGATGCAATCTGGTATTCGCCAACAGCATAAGCTTCCCCCCGGGCATAGTAATAAAGGGCGCGCACGGCATTCTGTTGAGCCTCGATGGCCAGAAAATTGAAAACGGAGAGTTGCAGGGACTGAGGCAGGACGATTGCAATGTCTGGCCTGACTAAGTCTGTCGCATAGGGTGCGGCACGTTCGGCAAAGTCTCCGACTCTGTGCAGCATGGGCTCCCACACCTTGGCCGAGCCGTCGCTGCGTTGCATGCCGAAGTCGACTTCCCGGGCCCAGTCCCACTGCATCGCTCCCGAATTGCCGGCGGCAAAGCCTAACGCCCACTTACGTTCGGTCAGCGGCAACCCAGTGAATTCGTCATAGCGCCATGTTCCGTCGGGAGCCCAGACAGGCTGATAGCCGGTTTCGCCGGTGATGTTCGGTATGCCGGGAACCTTGGCTGCGATCGAGTCCCATAACAAAGCATCGTCCTCCCAGTAGGTGTGGTTGGTGGTGAACCCAACACCCGCCAAACCATAGAAGTGGTTTAGCACGCGGTTGGTGACGCCGCCCTCATCCTGTCCTACATCGACGAGCTGATTGCTGCCGGCCTGGCGGATCACAGCAACCATGGATCGCACCCAGCGGGTGAACATGTCCTGCGCGAACAGGTTGTAGTCGACGGCGCGCACCTGATGCGGATTCCCATGACGCTCATAGGTCAAGTCGGCTACGCTGGGCAACGGGATATTGTCAAAGCTGCCGAGTTGTTCCGGTATCTCAGCCCATGCATCCGCGAGCGTGCTGAGGTTTCTGTATCGGTCACGGAGCCACTGATGCCATGCGCTTGATTCGGCCGCATCCCCGTTGGGGATGTTTCCTTTAAATATCAGGTTGGGGTTTGAAAAGCTTGGCTCGTTGATAAGGTCCCAGCAGAGCCAAGGCACATTGGCGAAGCGCCTTACAACGGCGCGCACGTAGGCTTGCTGCGCGTGCAAAGCATCTTCGTCGATATATGGGTTTTTCTGCGTGGCGGCACCAGAAGCGGGAGAGAAGGCGAAAAAGGTAAAGTTGACAGAGATGCCGTGTTGATGGGCGCAGAGGAGGAAGGCCTCAAGATTGCGTAGAAATCGCTCGTCCGGTTCTCCCGTTGCGGGCTCTATGAATTTGGTGTTCTTCATCCAGACGCCGGTGCGGACGAAGGTTACGCCGTGCGCGGCCATCTCAACAAAATCTTTTTCCCACACCGACGCGTTGCGCGGACCGGAGAAATCCCAACCATTTTCTTCGGTTGTGAAGTAGTTGGTCCCAACTGGGAAAAAGGGCTTCCCCCCGCGGGTAAGGAAATCGCCCTTGACTCCGAGCGCCTCACCACCGTCGAGCGAACTGCGCTCCGCTACCCAGAACCCATTCTCGTAGAACTCACGAAACCTTCCTCGTTGGCGATAGGTGGCACGAACCTTATAGAAGCCGATTGGTAGCGGCCTCTGGAATGGCGCCGAGAGATCGGAGATTTCCCTGGCCTCAATCGGCAGCGTAGCTTCTTCAAGCACCTTATCTGAGGATAAGAGTTCCACGCGTACATCGCCCGGTGCCGGTTTCGCTTGCCGCAGATGCACCGTGATCTGAGGCGGTTCATTTGGTCTAAGGACAGAAAAAAGTGTCTCAACGGAAAGATTGGTCGAACCCTGGCGTGCATAGCCGGCAGATTGGCGAATGAGCGCCATGCCAGCCTGACTCTCCCAGTACCCAGAGGTTGGTTGAAAGTCGATACAGACGATGCGGCCGCCGGGTGCTCGATCGATCACGATGACCGGCGCTGCAACCAACAGGCCCGTCGGGTCGACCATGTAGCCGAGTCCGTTGAGATGACCCTCCACGGTGAAGAATTTTTCTGCCTGGAGTGTCGGCGTGGTCTCAAACGCATAGCCCGGCCTCCACGCAAAATGGGCATCTCGCCCCACAGGGACTTCGTAGGTGTGACGTAAATCCAGCGCCCGCGAATAGGTATCCTGCGGCCGGCCGGGGACAAAAGTTGCACCCGACTGGGTAACTGGTACGCGTAAAGGCTGGCCGCCGAGGACGAGAAGGTTCCCGCCGTGCTGCAGATAAGCTTCGATTGCCTTCCACGCATCAGTGGGCACGGCAGAGCCGTAAGGAAGCACCAACAGCTCCGTCTTCTCCAGTGCGCCGGGGATTTTTAGAGCGTTCAGGTCGAGAAAGGCAGGATGGAGTACCGCGGAGAGGGTAGCGTGATCCACGGGCTGGCTGGCGATGGCCGGAAAGCCCGGCTGCCAAAACACAACTACCTGAGCCACGAGTGGGGGAGACAAAAGCAAGAGGAAGAAAGCGGCTCGAATGAGCGCGTGACTATTCATTTGTGGGTTCCGCGGTCAAATTGTATATCCGGTCGGAGGATGGAAAAGATGATTAAATACCTCCGTGATCTCACACCGGTCCGAAAGGTATATCAAGATGTCTTTCATCTCTCGTCGCAGAATGCTCAAAAGTACCATCGCCGGTACCGCACTCGCCTCCAGTGGTCCCATGGCGTCGTCCCTGGCCTGGGGCCAGGAAAAGGCTGCGGTTTCGACGGAAAGTCTGACCCAGAGGAAGGGGCGCATTCGACAGTCTGTCAGCCGCTGGTGCTATCCCAAAATGACCCTGGACGAATTGTGCGCCTATTCAGCGCAAATCGGACTGAAGGGAGTCGACCTGCTGGAGCCGCAAGATTATGAAACACCTAAAAAGTATGGCTTGATCTGCACCATGGGCTACGTGGGAGCCGGTACAATCCCCGATGCACTCAACGTGGTCGCGAACCACGACAAAATTGAGGCGGCACTGCGTCTCAATGTTCCCTTAGCGGCCAAGGCGGGGGTTCCGAATGTCATCACTTTTTCCGGCAACCGCCATGGAATGTCCGACGAGGAGGGCGCGAAAAATGTGATCCTGGGCTTGAACCGGGTGAAGAAAATTGCGGAAGACAATAACGTCATTCTCAATCTGGAGCTGTTGAACAGCAAGGTTAACCATAAAGACTATATGGCCGACCACACCGCCTGGGGCGTTGCAGTGATGAAGGAAGTGAATTCCCCCCATGTAAAGCTGCTTTACGACATCTACCACATGCAGATTATGGAGGGAGATTTGATCGCCACCATCAAAGAGAATATTCAATGGCTTGGCCACTTCCATACTGGCGGTGTGCCTGGACGCCACGAGCTGAATAACACGCAAGAGGTGCAATGGGACGGCGTGATGCGCGGGATTGTGGACTCTGGGTACAAGGGATATGTCGCCCATGAATTTGTGCCGACCGGCGATCCAAAGGCTTCGCTTTTACAGGCGGTTGACCTGTGCGATGTATAAGATAGTTGGAGGATTCATGCGCAAGTTAGTTTTGGCTCTCACCTTTTGCGTTGCCGCAGTCTGCATGGCCATGCCCGCGAATAGCGTTTACAGCTATACCTTGAAGTCTATCGATGGCCAACCGATCAGCTTGAAGAGTTACCGGGGAAAGGTTCTTCTTCTGGTAAATGTTGCCAGCAAATGCGGCTACACTCCGCAGTATGCCGGCCTGGAATCCCTTTATGAGAAGTATAAGGATCGCGGCCTGGTGATTGTCGGCATTCCGGCCAACAATTTCGCTCAGCAAGAGCCCGGGACCAATGACGAAATCAAGAAATTCTGCCATAACCGCTACAACGTGTCTTTTCCGATGATGGCTAAGGTTTCCGTGGTGGGCGAAGATAAGACGCCACTCTACGTTTTCCTGACAGACAAATCGGCCAATCCGCAGATTGGCGGCGAAATCAAATGGAATTTCACCAAGTTCTTGTTCGATCGGAATGGTAAGCCGGTGGAACGGTTCGAACCAGCCGTCACTCCCGACTCGCCCCAGGTTACGGCGGCTATCGAGTCTGCTCTCGACAATAAGAAATAGGGGCCTGCCGCGGAAAAAGGAGGTTGAAGTCATGGGTTGGGTGACGAATTTCAATGCGTCTATCCCGAGACTCGTAAACGCAGCCACTCGATCTTGAGGCCTATGCAGGCGAGCAGGAAAATCATCGAGCCGAGGTGCTTCGGGTCGAAGAGGAAACTCTCGTCAAGGTTATAGAGAAGCGTAAGGACTACGATGGCGAGATACCACTCCACTGCCCGAAGGTTCGTATCGTCATGTGATCGGAGCAGGCAAACCACACCATCACGGAAGGCGAAGCCGAAGACCAACAGTACGATCGTCAGCCCCGCGATCCCCATCTCGAGCATGACGTCAAGAAAGCCGTTTTGCGCCTGGGCCAGGACCCAGGAAACCGCGAGAATCACTCGATAGGATTCGCCCTCGAGGCCCAGCCAGAACGCCTGGTACCCGTAGCCAAGCAAAGGCCGCTTGGATATCGAATCAAGTACTGCACTCCAAATCCCGGTGCGCCCAGTCAGAGTCACGTCTTTCCCCAGCAGGGTAAACAAGAAGTCCGGCCACACCACCATCACAGCCGCAGCAGCGCAAAACGCCACCAGCAGGAGGACGCTGACGACAAAGTAGTCCTTCTTGCGGAAGCGATGCAGGCTTCTTACGAGGACAAGGTAGGCAAGATAAATGGCTGTGAGCATGTACGCCGTAGCTGCCCGCGAAAAGGCAATCGCAGTGAGGCAGAAGAGGATCTGTAAGACTCGAATGGAGCGCAGAGAACGTGTGCGGGCGCGATAAGACACGGCCACGGTAAGGAAAAATAACGCCAGGTTTCCGAGATAATTCTTGGCACTGAAGACACCCTTCCAGGCAGAGGCGTGCCCACCCATGTGATCGAGGCCGTACTGCGGCAGGGCAAGCGCAAAGACGATACTCGCCACCATTGTGGTGGTACCGAGAACAAGTAGCAATTCAAGTACCTGATCGAGCGTATATCGCGACATGATGTAGTACAGAAGCAGGATGCCCCCCAGCAGCAATCCTCCCGAGCTGGCAGTCCTCATCGGCAGCTGCGATAGAGGCGAGAGCAGAAGCGCGAGGATAGGGAAGCTGGTCATCAGCTTCATCTGCATGCTCAGCCGGCGGACGGACTGATGGGCCTGGACGGCAAAGATCATGCAGGCCGCAAACATCAATAGCTTGCCCAGGCGATCGGCAAGAACTCCACCAGCAGAACTCGTAGCCACGGCTCGGGTGGCCGTGGGCTCGTTCACAAACGGTGAAACTCCGTCGAGGGCAAAGTAGATGAGCAGCACCAACAGAGCCCAGGTCGCAGCATGCCCCCAGATATTTCCTGAACCTTCTCCCCGCTGCCGGGCCAGGCTCTCCCCATTGCTGAGTCTGCCCGCCGATTGAACGAATCTTTGGGCAGACTCCGGATTTGCAGATAGGGCCGACATCAATGGATGTAGATTGCAGCGGACGCAACGGAGGCCAGGATACCCTGGCCATTAATTCCGACATTGCGCATGAAACTGAAGGGGATGTAGACGACATCGTCGGGCAGCAACGTAACGTCGGGCTTCTTGCCTTTCTGGATCGCACTCACTTCCAGATCTATCTCCTCAACCCCCGTGGCGGTCTCGCGCACCAACCTCGATTTACCCAGGGCGGCGGTGTGATTGGCATAGCCTGCCAGGGCGATCGCCTGCAGCACGGTCATTCTGGAATTGTTGGTACTTATCGGGTAGCCACCCGGTTTCGATACATCACCCAGCACATAGACCACCGCGGCTTTTGGCACAATTACTGTGTCTCCTGGATAGACCATAGGATCGTCAGACAATGCCGCGAGGGCTGCATTCGAATAGTAGTATTCGACTTTTTGTTTGGCAGGGCCGAAGCGTTGAATCGTGATATGGCGATCCGCAATGTCCGTTAGCCCTCCGGCCATCGCAAGTACTTCGACCACTTTGCGCCCAGTATCAATCTCGTAGATACCGGGCTTTTGCACCTGCCCCATCACGGAAGCGTTCTGCGTTGCATAGGCTTCGACCCGCACTGTCACCTGTGGGTGCAGCATGACGCCGGCCGCCACAAGTCGATGTGCGATCAGCTCGGCTGCCTGTTCAGGCGTCGAGCCAGACACCTTGACACTTCCCAGAAAGCTGAACGGAATGGTTCCGGCGTCAGTTACCCGGGCATGCTGTTCCATCTCTGGTGTGTCATAGACCTGAAGGTGTAGCAGATCGCCAGGTCCAATCAGCAAGCTCTCGTTCTGAGCCGGCAAACGCAGTGGAATGCTCAGGAGAACGAGCAACAGGGGACAGAACCGCTGCAGATTTTTCATTGGATCCTCGCAGCCTCCCGTTCGCGGAAAGAGAGGTACCTTTCATCGTTTTGGTCTTTCACGCCGTTGATCACGATATTGATCTTGCGGTCATTGCTCGAGTGGACCTCCTCGAGCATCCGGTAACTTTTCTCAAGGGCCGGCAAGGGAGTCTTTTGATGCCGGGCCATAAGCAGAACCGAGTTGACCATGGAGCTGAGAACAACGGAGTCAGTGAATTGCAGCACGGGTGGGGCATCGAGAATTACCAGGTCGTATTGCACCTCCCACATCTTCACCAAATCCGCCATTTGGTGGGACGCCAAGAGCTCTGCAGGATATGGAGGCAGTGGCCCGGCGGGTATGAGAAACAATCCGGGGACCTCTTGCACTGGAATCACGGCCGAGGCGCCGTGGTCGGGCGAGAGGCCGGCTAACACGGTGCTTAACCCAACCTGCGGGATTACTTCCAGATTGCGATGCAGCCAAGGGTGGCGCAGGTTTGCATCGCACAACAGGACCCGCTTGCCTTGCTTGGCAAAAAGGATGGCCAGGTTCCAGCTCAGGAAACTTTTCCCTTCGCCCACCAGAGGGCTGGTCACGAGCACGGATCGCGGGGGCGCTCCGCTCCGCGACAACATCAGAGAAGTCCGCAGAGAGCGAAGCGACTCGACCAACAGAGAGCGCGGGCTGTCCAACGCGGGCAGCGACGATTTCGCCCCCCAACTCGTTCCGCCGGCGAGGGCCGCTTGTTCCTTTTGGTACGGCAGCACGCAGATCGGCGTCGGACCCAGCTCACGCGAGATCTCCCGTAAATCCTGGATTTTGGCGTCGGTCACATCACGCAACAACGCGGCGAGGACGCCGACTACCAATCCCAATGTGATCGATCCCAAGAGGTAGAGCAGCATTACTGGTTTAGCCGGTTTATCGCTGGGTTTTGCCCAGTCGACGATAGAGATGTTGGTTGAGCGCAGGCCGGCTAGTAAGCCAGATTCTTTGAGGTGCCGCGACATATCGTCATAGAGCGACCGGGTTTGGTCGGCCTCCTGTCTCACCATTTGATATTCAATAGTCTTGTTGTTGAGTGCCTCTGCTTCGCTCTTGTCAACATTGAAGTCCCTGCGCGTCTGTTCCTCTGTTTGCTCGGCCACCATGAAGTCGTTGTGCGCCCGCCCCGCAACCCTGCCTACCTCCGCCCGGATCGCACCCTGCACAGCGTTCAGGTTGCCCCGAACTTCGGCTATCTTCGGATAAGCTGGACCAAACTTCGCCGAGAGCTCCTGCAGCTGCCCCTGCAGGCTCGCCTCTTGCAAACGAAGGTTCTGAATCAAATTGAGCGAAGTGCCGATGCTGGTAGAGGAAGAGCCCCCTGTGACGGCGTTTCCACCCAGCCCCGAGATCAGCTCCGCGTTGCCGCTTTTGACCACCTCGTTAATCGCGCCCTTGAGGATGCGGTTCGACTGCGCTTGCGCTTCGGCTTGCGTTGCCATCTGAAGCCTGTCGAGGATTGGGTTGTAGACCTGATCTTTACCATCTTTATCGACCTGGCCTACAGCGAAGACACCAGCCTCTTGTTGCAGCTTCACCACCTTCGCCTGTAGCTCATGGGTTTTAGTGCGCAGATCTGCAAGCTGTGAGCTCAACCACGACGACGCTTGCATGGTCGCGTCGTAGCGCGCCTGAAAACCCTTTTCAATCAGGCCCTGCAGCAGGTGATTGACGACCGCTGCGGCGAGCTGAGGATCAGGGCTGAGATACTCCACGTCAATCAGGCGCGTTCCGGCCACCGGTCGGACGGTCAGCTTGCGATGAAAGATCTTCAGCACCCGCATCCGCCGGTGAGGTGAGTTTCCGAGCGATGCTCCCTTGGGATCGGATTTGCCGGCTGGGGCAAAGAGTCCGAGAACCCAATCGACCGGAGACCATTTCTGCTTGTAATCCTCCGTTTGCTCAAGGTGAAGATCCTCGATCACACTGAGGGCGAGCGAGTCCGACTGCAGGATCTTCGCCTGGGTTTGGATAATCATGTTGACTTCGAGCGCGTCGGATGGGGTGTCTGCTGAACCCGTTTGAATGACCAGCGAACTGGTCGAATCTTTCTGGAGTTCAATCTCGCCCATGGACTTGTAACGCCGGGTAGAAAATATGAGGGCCAGAATCGCGAGCAAAAAGAAGATTGACAAACTGCTATATATTATTCCGCGACGGCGCGCGAGCATCCTACCTACCTCGCGAAGCGTGAGCTCGGGCGCCGGTGAGCTTGACGTAATGACCACATGCGAGGGTTGTAACGTTATCTTATCCAGGTTAGACCTCCACTTATGTGGCGAGTCGCTCTCATCAGACCGGCCTGCTAAGCACTGTGGCGAACTTGTCTTTCAGCCTGAGGAAGGGCGACTCAACCCAGCGATACGATCCCAGGGCAAGAATGACGGTCATGACAAGTCCCAGACCTTTAGTTGCCAGGAGCTGCCATCCCCAGGCCGGGCGGAACAAGCTCAGCATGATGAGGATTCCGGTGAGGTGGAGCATATAAAGCCCGTAACTGATCTTGCCCAGGCGCACCACCCAGCCGCCCCTAACCAGCTGGCTGTGACTGTGCAAACAGGCATACAAAATCGCGCCCGCGGCAAGCGATACAATCAGCCGGCCCAGCACCATACGCAGATCCACCGGTCCCGGCTGTTCGTTCAGCCAGGCCGAAGAGACGACCCACCCCATAAGTCCAGTTGCCAGCAACAGCACACGCGCACCGCGCGTAAGCCTGGGCAGGCGATCCACGAACAGGGCCAGAAGGATGCCCAGCGCTAACGAATCACAGCGCGATATACTGCCGTAATAGATAAACCCCCCGCTGGAGCCGGCAAGCATGAAGCCGATGCGACTTACGCTGGCCATCAGGAAGGTAACTATGGCGGCTACGATCATGCCGCGGCGTCCGAGCATCTTCATGAGCAGCGGCCATATCAGATAAAACTGCTCTTCGATTGAGACCGTCCATAAAGGAGAGCAGATTGACTCGGGCCGTCCGAAGACAGCGTGCACCCAGTTGCCCAGGAACAGAAGATAGCCGGCAACGTAGTACCAGGGGAGACTTTGTTTGGGCATGGTATGTGCCAGCACCACGCCTAAAGCAATCAGCACAAAGTACAATGGCCAGATGCGCAGGATGCGTCTGAGGTAGAACCGCCGGAGCGAAATTCTACCTGTCTCCTCTCGCTCTCGCAGCAGGATGGAGGTGATCAGGAATGCGCTCAGGGCAAAAAACAAATCAACCCCCGCCGCGCCTGACTTGGCAATCGCTCCCCACAACCACGGCATGGGCAGATGGAATCTGCGATACAAAGCCCCCTCGAAGGGCAGAGTGTGACAAATAAATACGCCCAGGAAGGCGTAGAATCTCAATCCGTCAAGTTCCGGCTGGTAAAAGCGGCGCTGGGTACGAGCCGCCTCCATCGGGACCACATCTAAAACCCCTGTCAATTGCCCCATCGCGTGCCCGCTCCTGCTTGGTATTGATCAGCCAGAAGCCGCTCGAAAACACTTTCGAGCCGCCCGGTTTGCTGTGCCAGATTGAAGTGGCTCACGACGTTTTTTCTGCCCGCAAGGCTGTAGCGCCGCCAAAGTTCCTCATCCTCCATCAATTGCAGGATTGCCTCAGCCAGTGCCTGCGGGTCGCGCTCAGTCACGAGCAGACCTGTTTCCCCGTGTATGACCGCCTCCGGAATGCCACCGCTGAGGGTACTCACCACTGGTAGCCCCATGGCCTGGGCTTCGATGAATACCATGCCGAAACCCTCCGCGTCGCCGGAAGCCGCCACCACGCTGGGCACACAGAAGACGGTGGAACGAGCCATCCACTCGCACACCACGGCGGTTGGCTGGATACCCAAGAAGCGACAATGCACGCCCAGCGAAGCGGCTCGCGTCTCGTAGTGCCTGCGCAAAGGGCCACCGCCGATCACGACCAACTCAGCCGTTGGACACGAGCGCTGCACCTTGACCATGGCTTCGATCAGGTTGCCGCAACCTTTTTTCTCCACCAGGCGCCCGACAAACAAGACAGACTTATCTCGTTGCCTAAGCACGGATGGGGGTTTAAAGCGCTCCACATCTACGCCAATGGAGTGCACAATGGTGCGGTCTGCCGGGTATCCCATCTCGAGTCCACGCTCGCGCACATATGCCGAACAGGTTAAGAAGAGCGCACCCATTCTCTGCAGGGCGGATCGTCCCTGTAGATATTCACGGCCCAGCCGGGTCGCGCCCATTGCCTGGTCACTCATCGTCACGTCATACCCGTGCAATGCCGTGACCAGTGGCACGCCGAGTTCTTCTGCGAGTTGCATCGCCGCGTAACCATCTGGCGCGAAGTGCGCATAAACGAGGCGGGGAGCGCGGGCCCGCAGCTGCGCAACCTGCTCGCGCGTAGGACCCAGATAGCGAAAGCGAAGCTCCCGTAATTTTCCCCGCAAACCGCCATCGCCGACCGTCCAGCTCTTGTTTTCGGGCAAATCGATCCCGGCCATCTTTCGCCAACCCACGAAGAAGGGTGTAAACCGTTGCATGGCGACTGCCTGCGCGACGATAAAAGTTTCCGAAGGCGGCAACAGCTGGATGCGGAAGACCACGATCGTCCCTCGGTTCGTTCCCCGGTTTCTGACTTGATTTGTGACCGGGGTCACCATTCCAGTCATGGCAGATGCGCCCCTGGGCGGGCTTCCACGTCTAGGACCTCGCGGTAAAGTTGCTCATACTGGGGTGCGATCCGGCTCCAGGAAAACCGCCTGGTGGCGGCACGCGCCGCCTCGCCAATCTCGGCCAGTTTCTCTCCCGACAACGAAAGAGCGCGGTCCATATGCACCGAGAGTCCGGTCGCGTCTTTGTCCATGAGGAAGCCGCTCACCCCGTCCTGAACTACGTCGGAATGCGCTCCTACGGCGGTTACCACCACCACCGTTGCGGCGCTCATGGCCTCAATGGTTGACAGCCCGAAGCCCTCGTAGGCCGAAGCGGATACGAACAAGTGCGCTCGCTCCAGCAATTGATGCAACTCATCGCGGCTGGCAGCGCCATGGAAGCGCACCCGGCCGCTCAGGCCAAGGTCGATCACACGCCGCTCGAGCGAGGTGCGCAGTCCGGCGAAATCCGCTCCTACCCACTCCAGGCGTAACCGCGGATAGCGATCCTTCAGCAAGGCCATCGCCTCCAGAACTTTGTGCACCCGTTTGTTTTCTGCCAGCCGCGAGACACCCAACACCAGACCAGGCTCTACATTTTTTTTCAGGCTCGACAGATCATCAATGCTGGCTCCGTTCTCGATCACCCGAATACGTTGCGGGGGCACGATCTTCGCGAACACCTGGCGATCGTGCTGGCTTACGCAAACCACGGCGCCTACTCCGCCCAGCGAGTGGCGGGTGACGGTCTTGAAATATATCTCTTTGAAGGCCTTTGCCCGCTGGGTATGAAAGAAACCTCCATGGGTGCTTACCACCAGGGGGATGCGATGCAACAAACGCAGCCAGCTTAGATAATCAACAAAGAAATCGATGGCATGGATGTGCACCAGGTCGTAACCGCGGATCGCCGTCAACACGGATAGAGCCACAGGGTAGCGGCGAGGACCCCAGTGCCGCAGGCGGCGCACCTTGAGGCCCGCTTCCACGGATTCCACGGGGGCGATGGCACCGGTGGCAAAGAGCATTCGAAGCGTCGCCACCTGCACTATGTGTCCGTTGCGCTGCAGGGCAACGCTCAGCCCTTCGACGACGCTCTCCATGCCTCCCTGGGCAGGTAGAAACTGCCGCGTGAGCTGAAGGATCCTCATAGCGAATGGACCAGGGAACCAAAGGCCGGGCGTCTCGCCATCCAATCGCGTAAGCGGCGGCGGCGCCGGCGGGGCAACAACCAGATGGCCAGAAATATCGCGTAGTCACGAGGGGTGCTCTTGCCATAATGCGAAGCTTCCAGCAGGAGTAGAAAGAATGCGCGCCACTCTCCCTGATCGGAAGCCTCAGCAGCAATTTGATACAGGACGAAGGCGGATAAAGCGCGCGGTGTAAACAGGTGCCGGTCACGCCGCAACCATTCGAGCGAGTACCGCCAGTTGGCCTTGCTGCTCACTGTGGTGCGATCCTCTTCTATGTTGTGAATTGCCAGCACATCGTCGGCAAAGACCACCTGCACTCCGGGCAGGCGGCCCAATCGCAAAACCCATTCTGTATCCTGGTGCTTCAACTGACCGCTCTTGAAGGGTTGAGCCAGCATGAGCGCACGACGCACAAAGAGGGTCGAAGTCTGGATGTATCCTTCTCCGCGGGTGAGCGTGCGGCGCGCCAGGATGTATTCACCAATCTGTTCGTTGCTGGCCGGCATGCGCCGCGGCCACACGTAGTCTCTGCCTGGCGTACGCGCGATCATTTTGCAGGTCCCGATCAGGACTGGCGCGGTCGATGCCCCCACCGCTTGGATCTGCGCACGCAGCTTATCCGGAAGCCACTCGTCATCGTCATCCAAAAATGCGATCCATTCTCCCGAAGCCGCGTCGACGCCGCGGTTACGCGCGTCCGATCCGCCGACGCTGGACGGCAATGCAATCACCCGCAAACGACCGTCCTGGTGCGCCATCTGTTCCATGGCCAGCCTGGTGAGAGGATCCTCCCCATCGATGACTACCACTACTTCAATCTCGCGCAGCGTCTGGGTCAGCGCACTTCGTACTGCCCGCTGCAAGAGCTCCGGTCTTCCACGAGTTGGTATCACGGCAGAAACAATAACCATGGTTGGATTCCTCAACTTCGTTCATGTTCTCGAAGGGGCGCTGACTGAAGCGTTTGGGCAATAGCAAAATAGGCGGCTTTGGGCCGGCAGTTGGCGTCGAATGGAAGCGGCCGCACCGGCAGGCCATCCGGGCGCGGACGATATCCGGCGATCCAGGTGAAGCAATCCGCGAGACCCCAGGTAACGATCCCTTTCACCGCCGGTTGGCGCAGGCTGGCAACGAGAAATCTGCTATATATTTCGGCTACGGCTCGATCGCGGGTTCCGGCATCCGCAGGCAGGGTTACATCCTGAACGTCGAGCTCGGTGATGAAGATCTTCATACCACGTCTGGCCAACTCAACCAAAAAAGCCTCGTAACTCTCATCGCCTAACACGGCGGCCTGATCGCCCCGAAGATGTGCTTCAAGTCCGATTCCATGAATGGGAACGCCGCGAGCCAGCATCCGGTCGAGTAAGGCAAGCATCGCGGTACGCTTCGCGCGGCCGAAACCGTTTGATACCTCGAGATAATTCTCGTTCCACACCAGCAAAGCGTTTGGATCGGCGGCAGCGGTTTCCCTGAAGGCCAACTCTATGTAGTTTGTTCCGCATTTCTGCAACCATGGTGTATCGCGGAGGCCGTCGGGCCGATGACTACCCGGATCGAGCACTTCATTTACCACGTCCCATGAGTACAACTTGCCAGCGAAGTGCCCCGCTACCTTGCGGATATGGCCAGTCATCATCGCGGGCCCATTTTCCGTTGTAAGCTGTGGGCCCACCCACGCCGGCAGAGCGTCGTGCCAGACCAGCGTATGCCCGCGTACCTTGATACGGTTGGTGATACAGAAGGTGACAAACTTGTCGGCATTCTGGAAGTCGTACACTCCAGGCTGGCTGCTTAGCGAATTCCACTTCATATGCAGTTCCGGTGTGGCGATGTCGCATTGCGACAGGAATAGCTGCTGATAGGCTGCGGATTGAACGCAGTATTTCAACGCCAGGCACGAACCAAACAGCAGGCCCTTTTCCGCAGCCATCTGCTTCAAGGAAGCCGTACCCGCCTCCAATGCGGCTCTATGCCGAGTCCACCGCATCGCCCCCAGCGCGCCAAGCTTCTTGATGAAGTCGCGGCGATCGATTTCCGGCTTGTGTTCCATATATCAATCGCCGCGCATTTGGAGGGGACTTGATTGCTCGTTCGAGCCGGCGTAAGTTGCTTGTGCGCGCCCGCGCAGCATCATACCGAGCAGACTGCGGGGATAGTCCATCAGCAGCAGGAGCAATATGTACCAAGGCTCTATGAGATAACGGCTAAACAGGCGACGGGGCTCATGGGCTAGCCGGAAGATCCATTCCAGTCCAATGCGGCCCGCCCAGCGGGGAGGCGTTGGCGTTGCGCCGGCAACATATTCCAACGCCGCACCCGTTGACGACAAAATTACGCGGGCATCCAGTCGAGCAAAGTTTTCCTGAGTCCAAAACTCCTGCCGCGGCATGCCCATCCCCACCATCAATAGATCGGGCCGGTAGGCATTTATGCGCTCCAGCAGTGCCTCATTGTCGGCGCTACCCCGGCTCGCATTGAAGAATCCATCGCTCACTTCTATTTGCAATCCCGGGTAGAGCTTGCGCAGCTTCGCAGCGCCTTCTTCCGCAACCTGCCGGGAAGACCCGAGATTAAAGACGCGCCAGCCACTATCCGCGGCCAACTCCATCAATGGTCCCATCCAGTCCACGTTCGTCACCCGTTGTTCGCGCTGCAATGGATACCCATAGAGGCGCCCGAGGGCCACCAGCGGCATACCATCCAGGTAGGTCCAATGTACGTGCGAATAGAATTCGCGCAGTTTTGCGTGCCTGTGAAGCAGGTACACACTATGCAGGTTGTGGTTCGCGATGATCCATTTCTGCTGTTCGCGAATTCCCTGCTCCACCAGCTTGTTCATTTCCGGTATTGACCTGGGTTGCAGCGTCAATCCGAGAAACGAAACCGTACCAGTGCTATTTGCGGAGTTAAGACTTACAGCCTTCATGCGGGGGATTCTCCATATTAAATTTGCACAGGTTCAACTGTTACGCCCAACACTAGAAACGTTCATGAGCCAATGCAGGAGACGCTTCGATAAGCAATGCTGTGGTCGAGTTATTACGCTTGTTACTGTTAAGGCAAAGGTGACAGAACGCCGAGTGTAAAGCAACCTCGGTTTTTGTGAATGCGTATACCGCGGATGAACCAAGTCCTAAGTTGGAACACCGGTGTTCCATTATGAAGCTGCTCAATTACCGCCGGGTACGGCCGCGAGCATCTTTTTGGAACTCGCGATAGAGGCTTATCGCAAATATCTTCTTTCAGGAGAGGGGACGGTTGAAGCCGCATGGTAACTTATCAGCGGCTGATGCAGCCATTCATCATTTAAGACAGTACGTCTAATTCCTATAATTGCCGCTGTTTGTCTCGGGCGAAACAACGTCTCGGAGTGTGGATGTCGAGGACTACCTATCACCTGCTTACCGAAGCTGAACCATTCTCTGAATTCTCCGGGGGCGCGATCTCACGCTGGGCTGGAAACGTCCTCCGCAGCGCATCTCACTTTGAAGTTGTGTGTCCCGGCGCGGATGCCACCTGGAACTTTGCCCAGGATTCTATCCGCGTGCTGCCTGCGATGGCTGGTTATAAGCACTTGCGACGGCACCTTCAACGTCTGCCCTGGGTCTTTCATTGCCGAGTCATACGCGACATCTTCCGGCCCTTTCTCAGCCGTGTGCGATCCGGTGATATCGTGTGGATCCACAATCGGCCCGAGTTCGCTGTTGCTATAACCCCACTGATTCATCGGGCAGGCGCGCGTGTTGTTCTCCATTTACACAACTCGCATCTGGTGAAGGGGCCTGAGCGACTGATGAGGCAGGTCCGCGTGGACAGGCTAGTCTTCGTAAGCGAATTCTTGCTGAAAGAAGCACAGAGACGATTTCCCTGCCTGGGTACTTCTTGTGTTCTACATAACGGCGCAGATCCAGCGATCTTCTATCCAGCCGTGAATCGACAAAAGCACAAGGAGACAGCGACTGTGCTTTTCGCCGGCCGGCTAGTCGAAGATAAAGGGGTGCACATTCTGCTCGATGCGATGAGACTGCTCGAGGGACAGGGGGTTCGGCTGCAGGCACACATCGTCGGGTCTTCCAACTTCGGAATAGGTAAAGAAACCGACTACACGCGGCGCTTAAAAGCAGCCTCTCCAGCGACGGTTGAGTTCCTTCCGTATCGTAGCGGGATGGGCCTGGGCGACCTGTTCCGTGGAGCAGACATGTTTTGTTCACCTTCACTTTGGGATGAGCCATTTGGTCTGGTCAACATTGAAGCATTCGCCACAGGTCTTCCCGTCGTAAGCACGTATGGAGGTGGCTCCGACGAGATATTCGCTCATGGCGGGGGCATCCTGGTGGAACGCGGGTCCGCGATCCAACTGGCAGCCGCATTGCGCCAGCTGGCAGAGAACCCGGAATTACGGACGCGTCTCGGCCAGCAAGGTTATGCCGCTTTTCTGGAAAGCTTTACATGGTCAAAAGCGCGTGCGCACGTGGAACGCATTGAGAAAGCGCTCTCCGCTTAGGTGTATACCGCGAGTTTGCTAAGCCGCCGGCGTTTCCTCCAGGGAGCGGCATCTCTGGCAGCGCTTTCGTCGATTCCGGGCTGCGGTTATTCTTCGAACTACATGAATCATGCGCCTTCCGGCAATCCTCTTCCTTTACCTGCCGGACCTGTTGTCCAGGGCTCGCTCTCAGTGACAGGGACGGGAATCGGGGCTGTTCCTGCGCGTTTCGTAGGCTTGAGCTATGAGAAGCTGGCTATGAGTTATGGCTATTTCCATGTCTCAAACCACAACCTCATTGCGCTATTTCGCCGCCTCGGTGCCGGCGTTCTGCGCATTGGAGGCGGCGCCGTCGATCGCCTGCTGTGGACTTCAAGCAGCACGGGCACTCACGCCGAGATCTCATCTACCAACGTAAAAGATCTCGCCGGCTTCCTTCAGGCATCGGGCTGGCAGTGCCTCTACGCCATCAACCTCGCTACTTCCACGCCCACTTTAGCAGCGGAAGAGTGCAGCTTTGCCGCCTCCGTTCTGGGTTCCAACCTCCTGGGTATCGAAATCGGGAACGAGCCGGACGAATATGGCGTAGCGGGTAACTACTTTGCGGGAAACTGGACTTTCCAGGACTTTCTCAGCCGCTGGGATCTTTTTCGTTCGGCGATTCTTCAGGCTTCGCCCGATGTCCCCATCACTGGCCCGGCCACGGGCGGGGGCAACCATATTTCCACCTGGACTTTGCCTTTTGGCCAGTCAGTGACTCCGAGTGAGCTTACGCTGCTGACCCAGCATTACTATCGGGCCAGCGGTGCGAGTTCCGTTTCTACCGCTCCCTTCTTAATCAGTCCCGATTCCCAACTTACAACCGATCTCGCGACCTTGAGCGCGGGGGCACAGCAATTGGGAATTCCTTACCGTATAAGTGAATGCAATTCTTTTAGCAACGGGGGGGCAGCGGGCGTGAGCAACAGCTACGCTTCTTCCTTATGGGTCATTGACTTTCTGTTTAACGCGGCTCTCGGCGGAGCGACCGGGGTTAACATGCATGGCGGTGGTAACAGCCCTGGCTACACTCCGATTGCGGACGATTCGGGTGCCGTGATCGAAGCCCGACCGGAGTACTATGGCCTGCTCCTCTTTACATTAGCTGGTCCTGGTGAATTGCTGGGAACCCAGCTCTCGGCCGGCAATGTCGATGTCACAGCCTATGCACTGAGGACCGCGAGCGGCGGTCTGAACCTGATGCTGGTCAATAAAGACACGGTGCAAAGCCTGACCCTTACCATACAGACGAACCAGCGCATTGAGACAGCAACCGCGCAAACCATGACCGGACCGGGCCTATCTGCTACCTCCGGAGTTACCATTCAGGGCGCCACGGTGAGCAAAGACGGCAGCTTCGCTCCGGCGAGCCCGGTCACGCTGACGACGTCGACCAGTCAAACGACTTGCTACGTTCCGGCCCTCAGCGCGACGCTCATCTGCATCACGTGATTTCCAGGTGGACTCTAAAGTCCCTTCATAGCAAAAAACAAGGTATGAAGGAGAATCGCGAAATCGAGAAAGACGCCGCGATTCTCAATGTAGTAGAGGTCGTACTCAATGGCGTCATGGATGACGAACCTGCGATCACCGCTAAGCTGCCAGAGCCCGGTCAAACCCTGGGGGACGGACAGCCGGCGGCGTTCCAGCGAGGTGTAGGTTTCTGTTATATAGGGCATCTCCGGCCGAGGCCCGACCAGAGACATGTCTCCGGTGAGAACGTTGAGCAGCTGAGGAAGCTCGTCGAGACTTGTCTTTCTGAGGAACCGCCCTGCGGGGGTAATGCGCTTGTCTTTCGTAGTTTCAGGCGAGCGCTCGTACTTTGGAACATCTGCGTACATGCTGCGGAATTTGAGCATAAGAAAAGGGTTGCCGGACTGGCCTGTCCGCAGCTGGCGAAAGAAAATGGGGCCGCGGGAAGTCAGTTTGACCATGGCGGCGGCAACCAGCCACATGGGAAGCGTTAGCAACATCAGTAGAGAGGCGAGGAGCAGATCGGTACAGCGTTTGAAGGCGATATAGGGGAGAGGTTGCTCGCCGTCGGCATCGAAGGTGGTGACCATGAGACCGTCGATCATCTGCACCGAAGTGCAATGCTCTGCAAAGTGAGGGTGACCCGCACCCACAAGCGAGACCCTGACGCCAACCGCGGCAGCGAGAGCCAGTAGTTCAGTCATGCGCGGCTGCGAAACCGTGGGAGGGATGAAGATCTCCTGGACGTCGAGAGACCGCAGAAGCGATTCCGACAGTGGTTCGGAAATGACAGGCACATGGTGCTTAAGGCTGTAATCGTGGCTATAGATGACTCGGCGGTTATCAAAACCGGTTTCATCGAGGAATCCAATTGGAATCTGGCCGAGGTGGGGAGAGTGCAGCAGATAAGAGAAGAGGCGCCGGGTCTCGCGGGTTGTGCCGCAGAGCAGCACTTTGCGCTGGCGAGCCGTTGGCGATTTCCAATCGCGAATGAGCCTGCTGGTTGAGTATTTCTGCAGCACCAACAGAAGGGTCGCAAACACCCAGAAATAGCTTAGTAGCAGGCGCGGCATTTCCGCCTTGGTGAAGTAATTACCAACCGAAAGCAGAGTCAAACCATAGGTTGAAACCTTGAGGATCCGGGCTGTGTCGGCCACCTGGAGCAGCGTAGCGCGTTGGGTGTAGAGATGATGGGCCTGGGCGAGAATAACGTAAGCAGCGCCATATTTCAGGGAAATCTCTGCCCACAGCAGCCAGGCCACGCGACCATCCAACGGCCGATGTAACTCGTAGAGCAGGATGGCGGCGGTACATGCAAGAGCAATGCAACCGAAATCGAGCAACGCGGGAATGGCAACACCGATCGCGCTCCTTAGCATGACAAGGGGCCGAGTTAGAGCTGAGGGAGAACGGAATCCCACCCGTTCCGCTGCCGGTAAAGGAAAATCGGTCGCCATTCACTACCACCTGTGGTTTCAGTAAAATTCGATCGACTACTGCGTATACGTGAGTTCGCTGCCTTGAGCTGCGTAGGACCATAGCCAGTACGTAGAACCAAGGCTGGAGAGCTAATCCAGCGCAAATTAACCACCAACGCAAGAGCAGTTATTCCCTATGTTCGAGCACGTTTTCCGTCGTTATCAATATCTTCTCTACCTACACTATGATCGGTCGTAATGGATGTTAGATTAGTATCTCGATTTGCGGCATCAGAAGGCGATGCTTGCAATTGATCTAGAGCCAAACGGTGACAGACTTTCCGGTGGAAATCAACGTTAGTTTGATGGAACTCAGATATGCACACTGATGCTGTGCCGTTTTGGAGCGGACGGTTGTTCTATTTTCGGGCATGTTAGTTACACATGCTGCCTTATCAAGATAGCGAACTACACAGAGAATGGAAGACGGTAAGTGCTCAAGTCACTTTTTTCTTCAGAAGGACGAGTTCTCGTGACTGGAAGAACTAATTGGCGCGAGAGAGATTTCGGCCGATGGAGAATACATTGGGGTTTCTGAGAACAGGTTGATGCGCGATCAGCTGCGAAGCCGGCTGGCCAAGAACGCCGGCTGGATGTTCCTTGGCCAGGGAGTGAGCTTCGCCGTGCAGGCAGCATACTTTATCCTGCTGGCCCGATTGCTTGGCGCCGACCAATATGGGATCTTTGTGGGCGCCGCGGCTGCCGTCTCGTTACTTAGCCAGTACAGCACGCTCGGCTCGGGCCTGGTTTTAGTACGCCAGGTGAGCCGCCATAACAGCGAGTTCCCGCAGTATTGGGGCAATGTGCTGGTCACTACACTCAGCATCGGTTTGCTGGTTGTAGTGATCCTCGCGCGGCTCGGGAATTGGATGGTGGGACCGGCCAGCGCATCGGTTATTGTGCTTGTCGCGGTGGGTGAGTGCACCTGCACGCGTATCGCCGAGGTTGGCGGCCAGGCCTTTCAGGCTTTTGAGCAGCTCAAACTCACCGCACTACTCACCTCGCTCACCAGCGTCGCGCGGCTGCTGGCCGCCGCAGGCATGGTGCTCATTCTGCGCCATGCGACTGTGCGCCAATGGGTCATCGCTTCGCTGTGCGTCTCTTGCCTTTCCGCCGTCGTGGCGCTGGCGCTGGTGACCACACGTTTGGGCTGGCCCAGTTTTAACTTTCGCCTGCT
Source organism: uncultured Acidobacteriaceae bacterium (assembly GCA_963750415.1). Lineage (GTDB taxonomy): Bacteria > Acidobacteriota > Terriglobia > Terriglobales > Acidobacteriaceae > PALSA-350. Next base: position 1,240,390 of record CAVVQX010000005.1, on the reverse strand, counting down.
GCGAGAACGAGTTCTGGAAGGCATCGGTTTCTCCATCGCGGCCAGCACCACCTCGGTTTACAACGACATCGACAAGGCCATGCTCAGCCGCTATGGCATGCTGGCCGCAAATGGGGTTTACAGCATGGCCTATCGAGTCATCGACATGAGCTGCACTCCGATCCGCGCGCTTCAATCCGCGGCGTTCCCGCGTTTCTGTCAAGCCGGCCGGAAGGGCGCTCGAGACGCCATCGTTTTCACCGGCAAACTGCTGAGCAAGACTTTGCCCCTGGGGCTGCTGGCAGCTGGGGCAATGTTTCTGGCTGCGCCTCTGCTTCCTCACATCGTCGGCCGGGGCTTCGCCAACAGCGTACCTGCGGTGCGGTGGCTCTGCCTGTTGCCGGTATTTCGCAGCCTTCACCTGGGCGCTGGAGACACGCTTACCGGGGCGGGCTACCAGCGCTACCGCACCGCCGCGCAGCTCGGAGCTGCCGCGTTGAACTTCAGCCTTAACCTCTGGCTAATACCGGCCTATTCCTGGCGCGGAGCGGCCTGGGCAAGCCTGCTCACCGACGGTGGTCTCGCCGCCGCCAACTGGATTATTCTCGGCTTGTTGATTCGCTGGGAAGGCAAACCTTGCCTCGAGCATCAAGTTGCCGCTACCTAGCCCACCCACAACCGGAAGACTCTCGCTTCCCAGAACCTCCTATGGTCGCGCCACCGGTGACCGCGATTATGCCTTTTCGCGAGGAAACGCGGATGAAGTTTACGTATCGGGCGGGCTCGGTGAGGAAACCTCGGCAGAACACGGAAATCAGCGATTTTGCCCTCGCCCCCGCCTCCGTTCCGGGTGGTGAGGAGGATCAGTATGATATGGGGATGCTTTTCAGGAAAGGTTGCACTCGATGCGGACACCCTTGATCACGGCGGCATTCCTTATCCTCAGTGTCTGCGCAAACGGCCAGAGCGTGCAGCAGAAAGCGGCTCAAAAAACTCTGGCGCGTAAGGCGCAGACGGATTGCGATGCTCAGACAGCAAGAGTCGCCCGGACATTTACGGCCGTGGTTAAAGAAACGCGGGTATATTCTGTTTTTTATTCGCCAAAGTATACGAAATGCCTGGCGGCAGTTTACCTGCCGATCAACAAAGAACTCATCGCGGCCAGCATCATCAATCTGGACCCCGGGGGCGGAGCGCAACATGTCGTCTGGGAAAACCTGTTTGCGAAGCCGTTCGATGCCATCTCGGAACTTGACCGGCAGATCGATAAGTTAGGCAAATGAAACAGGCCTCGCGGCGTGTGGAATAGCAAACAAATTTCCGGGTTCGCACTGACGGCTGTCTGCCTGGCGGCGCTCTTGCTGGGTATCGTCTGGAACCTGCTCTTCGCGATTGCGGACCTTTCCGCCCGCCGGAATCAGACAGACGGTACTCACCTGGCCATGCGCCTGGTGCCCGCGAACGCAGCCTATCCGGCGCAACTTGCCGATCAGGTCTATGCCAGCGATCCGGCAGCGGCGAAATCGTTGCTGCAGAGGGCGGTCAGACTTAACCGCTATAACGCATCGAGCTGGATCCAACTGGGACTCCTATTCGAGTCGGGAAACGAGATACCCCAGGCGGAAGGGGCCCTGCTGCAGGCTGCCAGCGTGGACTCCACCTTTCTTCCCAGCTGGTCGCTGGCAAACTTCTATTTTCGCCAAGAGAACGTTGCCCGCTTCTGGTACTGGGCGCGGAGAGCCGCCCAAATGGTCCCAGACGATGCAACCCCCTTATTCCGCCTGGCCTGGTATCTCAGCCCAGACGCGCAAGAGATTGAAAACCAGTTGCAAATGAAAAGGCCGGTCATCGAAGGCCAATTCGTGAATTTTTTGATCACCCAAGGCGACCCGACAGCGGTGACGGAGGCGGCATCGCATCTGCTGCAGACGGGCAGTAAAGACAGCATCGATACCCTGCTGGGGGCATGCGACTGGCTTATCGCGCGCAAGCGTCCCGACCTGGCCTTACCGCTCTGGAACGGCCTCGCGAAACGGATATCGTACCCTTCGCTTGGGTTGGATTCCCCCGTCACCAATGCCACATTTGCCAGACCGCCCACCTCCCGCGGCTTCGACTGGCACCTGACGACGGTAGACGGCGTGAGTTCTTTCCTGAACGTTAACCCGAATACACTAGGCTTCGAGTTTTCTGGCGAGGAACCGGACAGTTTTACGCTCATGAACCAGACCGCTCCTGTCCAGGCACAAAAAGAGTATGCCTTGGCGGTCGATTACGGAACTTCGGGCATCGCTCCGGATAGGGGGATCGACTGGCTGGTGACCGACGAGCAGACGGGCGCCGTGCTGGCGAGGACTGCGAGCCTTTCCGCGGAGGCAGGGGGAATAGCGAAAGCTTGCTTCACAACCCCTGAGGGAGCCGCATTCGTCAATCTAGCTCTGCTTTACCAGCGTAAGCCAGGAACAGTGCGGGTGGAGGGTAAGCTTTCCCTGAAGGGAGTGAAGCTCTCCCCCGCTGCAGCCGGGGATTGTGCGGATGAGAAAATCTCCACTTCCAGGGCTGATTCTCCGGCGTTCTGAGACTACACTCAAGAAACCAGCGACAGGAGGGTAATCGATCGTCTACCTGGCGGAAGGATCGAGGGGTGACATGCGAAACGGTGAAGCGTATAAATGCGCCAACCGGTACCGGCAGCTTGCCAGCGGCCTGCCAAAGGCCGGATTAGACTTCCTTGCGCATCCGTCATGACGTACATCAGAACAATCCAGTCTATGATTCGCGGCTTTTCTCCAGGCAAGAGGACTCTTTTTGCCGTGCGCGCAGGTTGGTGCTGGCTGTTGCTGGCTGGCTGCGTTTATGCCCAACAGCCTGACCGGGCCATCTCTGCGGTCTCGAATCTCGATTACACCTATTCGAATTTGCCCACCCAGCCGGTTGGGCCAGACGATTTACTGGCCTTATCCGTCTACGATTCTCCGGAGTTGACCCGCACAGTACGGGTAGATGCCGACGGGAATATACGCCTGCCGATGCTCAAAGACCCGATCCCGGTGCGGGGCATGGTTCCGTCCCAGGTGGAATCCACGATTGCCAAGTGCCTGACCAAGGGTAACGTCCTGGTCGATCCGATCGTAACGGTAACCATCGTCGAATACCAGAGCCGGCCGGTCAACGTGGTTGGGGCGGTTAAGAATCCGTTGGTTTTTCAGGCTACGCGACCCATCCCGCTGCTGGATGCGATCGCGCGCGCAGGCGGCATGAGAGAAGACGCCGGCTCCGATATTGTCGTCAGCCGGCAAATCATGCGAGACGGCAAGCCGGTCAGGATTACGCAAACGATACCGGTGCGAAAACTGATCGACAATGCCGATCCCAGCGTGAACGTTTTGCTGCATGGGGGCGAGGAAGTTCTGGTACCGGAGGCGCTCAAGATCTACGTGGTTGGGAATGTCAGGAGGCCAGGAGCGTATCCGATACGAAATGACGAAGAGACCACAATTTTGCAGCTGCTGGCGCTCTCGGAGGGTCTGGCTCCCTATTCCGCCAAGGTGGCCTATGTGTATCGCCGCGCGCCTGGGGGCACCAAGACCGAGGTTCCCATCGAGTTGGCGAAAATCATGAAGCGCAAATCGCCGGACGTGCCTCTGCACGCCAATGACATCCTCTATATTCCGGATAACAAGGGCGAACGTCTTACGGCACAAACCATTGACCGGCTCGCGGGTTTGGGACGCAACCGCTACCGACTACATCATCTGGCACTGAGACTGGCCCATGCGCAAAGAAGAGATCGCGATCCCGAATGAGAGAGCAGATGACAGCGCAAATGGTTTCGAGCCCAGGCCGATCTCGCCTCGTATTGTTCTTCCTGCGCTCGATAATGCGGCGGCGCTCAATGGTCCTTCTCTTTCCCAATATCTGTGGGTAGCCAAGCGTCACCGCTGGAAGCTGGTCGCCTTTGTAATTTTTTCCGTGATTTGCCACGGTGATTGTTTCCAAGCGGCTGACCCCTCTGTATGAGTCCACGGCGGTCATTGATATCGACCGTCAAACGCCAGCCGCGGTTCTGGGCAACGAGAGTACTGCCGCTGTCAACTCGGCGGATGTGGAGAACTATCTCACCACGCAGGAGCAAATCGTCCAATCGGATGCCGTTCTGCGTCCGGTAGTCGAGAAGTTCCATCTGATGACCCCGGCTCTGCGCAAACTGGCGAAAGACCCGATCCTCTCCTCCCGGCTCAAGGACGCACCCATTGAGCTAACGGGTCTGAAGATCACTCGCCCTCTGCATACCTTTCTGCTCCTGATCAGCTACCGGTCTCCGGATCCGCAGCTTTCCGCGGATGTGGTCAATGAGATCGCCAGAAGCTACATCCGTCATACCTATGACATTCGCTACCAGGCAGCTTCCCAGATGACGGGCTATATGGAGAAGCAGCTGGAAGAGTTGAAAGCCAAGATGGAGCGATCGGCGGGCGCATTGGCGAACCTGGAGAAAGATCTCGATGTGATCAATCCGGAGGAAAAGACCAACGTATTTGCCGCCCGGCTGCTGCACCTGGACAACGACCTCACCGCGGCCGAGGTGGATCGGGCAGGTAAAGAAGCCGCATTCAACGCGGTAAAAGGTGGCTCCCTGCCGGCGGCGGAGGCATCCGATCAAGGTGAGCAGCTGCGCGCCCTGGAGGCTAAGCTGAACGATGCGACCGAGAAGTTCGCTGAGATACAGACCCAGTTTGGTTCAACGCATCCTATATATAAAAAAGCCGCCAGCCAGGTAACGGAATTGCAGTGGGAGATCGATGTTCTGCGTCGCCGCATCGTGCAACGGGTGGGCATCGATTACCAGCAGGCAGTGAATCGGGAAAGCCTTTTGCGCCAGGACATGGCCCAGGCCAAGACTGAATTCGACCAGATGAATGGGCGGTCTTTCGAATATAAGGCTCTGAAGCAGGAAGCGGATACCGACAAGGCGCTTTATGAGGAGCTCATCCGCAAGATTCGTGAGGCCGGGATTAACGCCAGTTTTGAAAGCAGTTCGATCCGGCTGGCAGACGTTGCGCGTCCTGCGCTGTATCCCTCGTTTCCCAAGACCATGCTGAATGCCCTGCTCGCATTGCTGGGCTCCACCATCATCGGCCTGAGCATCATCTTCCTGATGGATGCCCTGGATACGACGGTGGTGGACAGCGAGCACCTGCAGCGTGAACTACGCGTTCCCCTGCTTCCCTCCCTTCCTGTGGGTAAATTTACGATGGGAATCTTGCCTCTGCAGGAGCTGCCTGCGGACCCTGACGCAAGGTTCAGCGGAGTCTCTGCAAAGGAGACGCTGGCGGCGCCGAATGCGGCCTTCGATGAGGCTATTCGCACCTTGAGAAGCTCTATTTTGCTCTCCGCCGGCCTGGAGCATCACCCTCGGAGCATCCTGGTGACCTCCGCTTCGCCTGGCGAAGGAAAGTCGACCATAGCGCTTTACCTGGCCGCAGCGCACAGCCAGCAGCAACGGAGGACGCTGTTGATTGACGGAGACATGCGCCGGCCGGTCATCAAGCTGGGAGTTTCCAACGACCGTGGTTTATCGGATGTTGTAAATGGCACGATGCACTGGAAAGAAGCGGTCCAGACTCCCTACGCGTACCCGGACCTCGATGTTCTCTCGGCCGGCCCATCGTCACGCAGGGTCGCTGACCGGATTGGGAATGTGCTCAGGTCGATTCTTGATGAGGCGGAGAGGGAGTACGACCTGGTGGTGATTGATTCGCCTCCGCTGCTGGGCTTTGCGGAGCCGCTGGAAATTGCGGCCCTTGCAGACAGCGTGATTATTGTTGCCCGCGCCGGGCGCACCAATCGGAGTGCGGTGGCCAGCGTGGTGGAACAACTCAAGCGGGTACGCGCCAATATTATCGGCATCGTGCTCAATGGCGTCCGGGCAGACATGAGCTCGCAATACTACTACTACAGCCCTCGCTACTACAGTCACTATGCGAATCGCGATCGCTAGAAGCGGATCTTTCAGTCACCAGCACAGTGCAGGATGCAAAGTGATATCGACAGCCAAAAGTGATGTCATCTATCTGTACGTCTGGTCAGGAGACGCGAACCATGCACGCGACATGGTGGGCAGCCGCTATCCCGGCGTCGAGATCAGGGAATTCCCACATCGCAGGCTGCGAGAAAGCACGTTTTTTGATCGGATTCGTTTGCTTCGCGGTTTTCGCGGACGGGCCGTTGTTTTTTACTTTGAATCTCTGCACGAGTTCCGCTACCGGCAGATCATCGAGTGCATCCATTTGTTGCATCGATGCCGTCAAACCGCTCTCTGCGATAGCGGCGGTCTATGGGAACCTATTCGCACTTCTCATATCCTGCGTTCGGCTCCCGAAGTTTTGTTGAGCATCCTATTGGACCTGAAGACGCTCATCTTTTGGTGGTGTTATCTTCGGTTGCGTCTCTTACGTGCTGCGCCCGTAACCGCCCATAAAGGCAGTGCGGACCCGGGGATCGCATATTTGATACCCAGTCTCGCGAGCATGGGATCGAGCGGAGGAGCGATCAGCCACATCCGCGGTTTTCTATACGGCCTCAAAGGTACGGGAAGAATCTGCCGCGTTTTCAGCGGCACCTCTCTGGCACAGGATGCCTTCGAAACGGAGATTGTCGATCCCGGCACGCGGCCTTACTTCTTTTGGGAAGCGGCAATGCTTTCCTATAACTTCAGATTTGCCCGAGAGGTGCAAAGAAGTCTCGCATCGAGCGCTCCAGGAGCTCTCTATCAGCGGCATTGCCGTTTTGCGATCGCTGGAGCGCTGCTCTCGATACGGTTGAAGGTCCCGCTGATTCTGGAGTACAACGGTCCGCAAGGGTGGATCGCGGATCACTGGGATCCTACCTTTTTCCGAAGCCTGGTGGCATTGTGCGAAGAATTGACTCTGCGCTGCGCGGCCAGGATTATTGTGGTTTCCGAGGTCCTCAGGGAGGAACTGGCTGACCGAGGTATCCCGGCAGATCGCATACGGGTGAACCCGAATGCGGTGGATCCAGACCATTTCTACCCTGGACGAGCGAAAGAAGCAGGACGCAGGGAGCTTGGGGTCGAACCTGACGAGATACTGGTCGGGTTTGCCGGATCATTCAGCCTGTGGCACGGCATAGAGATTCTCGAGCAGACGATCGTCAGACTGCTAGGCCAGCCTTCAACCCACCGCTTGCGCTTTGTTCTGATGGGCAACGGTCTGCTCCATGGCGAGATGCGGTCGGCCCTGGCGGCTCACGAGAAGACGAGACAGGTGATATTTACCGGGTCATTGCCGAGCGATAAGGTCGCCGATTACCTTGACGCGTCTGACATTCTGGTTTCACCCCACATCCCCATGCCGGACGGCAGCCGATTTTTTGGCTCACCTACAAAGCTCTTTGAATACATGGCGATGGGCAAGGGTATTGTGGCCAGCCGCCTGGAGCAGTTGGCGGAAGTTCTAGAGCATGACCGGACTGGGTGGCTGGTAACTCCGGGCGACGTCGAAGAACTGGCAGAGGCGATTCGGTATCTTGCCCTGGATCCAGCAAAGCGTGAAGCGCTAGGCGCTGCCGCGCGGCGTGCCGCGGTCGAGCGCCACAGCTGGGCCCGGAATGTGTCCTGGGCTTTGAGCGACATGCCGATGACGACCCGCGATAGCCGCGTGGTCATGAGTACGGCCGACGGATCCACTCTGACATCATGAGCCGGATTTCCATTTCGCGGTGCCGCTTATGGCCCCGTAAGGGGCTTTCTCACAGGGAAGACGCACGCGCTTCCATTGCGCTAACACGCACCTCAGGGGAGCTGGAGTGAAGCTGATTTCCCTCGCGAGCGCTTTGCAGAAGGAGCCTCTGCCGGCCCTACTAGGAGAAGCCGCCTGGCGCGGCCTGCGGTCCATTCGCAGATCGCGCTTCCAACGCGCCAGGCTGGACGGCGCTTGCCCGGTTCGTTTCCAGCCTATTGGCTACTATCGCTTGCAAGGGCAGTTGGTTTCTGAGACCGGACGGCAGTCCATCCTTACTTATGCGGACGCAATCCTCGGCGGCGAGTATCCGCTCATGGGATATGGGAGCCCCCTTCTGGGGATCCACCCCGACTGGCAGTGCGATTGGGTCTCCGGCAAAACCTGGCCACTCAAAAGCTCGGGAAAAATACGCATTGTTCGCCACGACGGATCGGATGTAAAGGCCCCTTGGGAGCTCTCACGCTTGCAGTGGAGTCCCGTCGTGGCCAAGGCCTATGTGCTTACCGGGGACAGAAAGTATCGCGAGGCGCTACGGCTGTTGCTTACAGACTGGATCGTTGCCAATCCCATCGGAAAGGGAGTGAATTGGACGGTTGCGATGGAAGCTGCGCTGCGAGGGATCAGCCTGTGTCTTACTATGGACCTGCTATGGCCGTTCACGAGTGAAGAGAAACCCTGGCTCGATCAGATGACCGCCGCCCTTTGGCAGCATCTCCGTTTCATAGAGGCGCATAACGAATTTTCTCTTTTGGTGCGCAGCAATCATTACTTGAGCAACATCGTCGGATTGACGACCTTATCCGCCTATCTGCATGGTCCTGGAATGAGGCGGCGACTGGTAAGAAACGCACGCGCGGTGCAACGAGAGATTCTGCTTCAGACGTATGCAGACGGAGGCGATTGCGAGGCCTCCACCGGTTATCACGTTCTTGTGGCACAGATGTTTCTGCATTCGTTGGTGGTGCAGCAACGAACGGGTTGCGCGGTCGCAGCGGAGTTCGAAGCCCGCTTGCGGTTAATGTTTGAATGGATAGGTGCTCTGGCCGATGGCGCAGGAAACCTACCGCACCTGGGTGACTGCGATAACGGCAGAGTCGAATTGCTTTTCGATGACATTGCCCAATCGACGCTACCGGCAGCAGAACGGCACTCGCTGCGCGTCGGGTCTCTCTGTGGGCTGGCCTCTCATCTGCTCCAACCGGGCTCAGTTGGCCATGGGCAGGACGCGGTATGGCTTGGGCATACGACGGATAGCACCGCCGGGAGCCGCGAGCAGAAGCCTGTCTCGCTGATGAGAGACTCTGGCCTTGCCGTGCTCAGCGCAGGCTGGGCGTCGGTCGTGTTTTGTGCGATGCCGAATGGGCTTCACGGGAAGGGGAGTCATACCCATTGCGACAAGTTGTCGATTGTTTTTCGGCTCGGTACTGACGAGGTTTTTTGCGATAGCGGCAGCCGATGCTACACGCGTTCGGCAGAGTTACGAAACCTGGATCGCTCCACCAGGGCACACAATACACTCATGGTTGATGGCGCGGACCAGAACATGCTGAACACCGATCCCCGCTTGCTGTTTCGGTGCGGCAATGAAGCGGCTGTTTCGCCGATTCAGGTATTGGGAAACAGCAATGTATTGGAAAGCAGCAAGAGGTTAGTGCGCGCCTCGCATCAGGGCTATTCCAGGATTGGCGTCGAGCACCAGAGGACGGTCGAGTTGGCTGAGTGGTCCCTGCTAGTCACGGACGAGGTAGGCGGGACGGACGAGCACCTGCTTGATCTGCGGTATGTTCTGGGACCCGCGTGGCGAGCCTCTTCTGAGATGACGGTTGGGGAGACCGTGAGTTGCGTGATGATGGGGCCGCAGCGTTTGACCCTTCAATGCGACGCGGAGAGCCCGCTGTCGCTGAGCGTCATACCTGCGGAGGTGTCGCGGGAGTACGGTGCGGCCATACCTGTAAGTTGTATCCGGATCCAAACGACAGCATGCTTGCCTGCAAGATTGCAGACCAGGGTGCGATGGGACTGACAGCAAAAGCCGAACCGGAAAATGTACTCGAGGGCGAGAGTATCGTGTGCTTTGCGGGAGAGGACTGGTGGTACCACCACCCTCATTCCAAAAACCATTTGCTCAAGCGCTATGCTCGGCGCAACAAGGTCCTCTTCGTCAATTCCATCAGCATGGGGCTGCCTTCCATGGCGAACCCGGATTTTTTCCTCAAGATCCGGCGCAAACTCCGGAGTTACACCCGCTGGCTGCGCAAAGCTCCTGAGGGCCTGTGGGTGATGACGCCGCTAAACCTGCCGTTTTATGGCTCGAGGATTGGCCGGTGGCTCAACCGCATTCTGCTCACGGTGCAGCTGCGCGTGGCCATGCTGCTGCTGCGTATCTCGCGCCCGATTCTGTGGGTCGCCATCCCCACCGCAGCTGAGATGGCAGGACGTCTGGGCGAAAAGCTGCTGCTGTACCAGGTATCCGACAAGTACGACGCCAACGAAGATAGCGCGCTCTCCGCACATGTCATCCGCAGTTACGATCGTCAGCTGAAAGATACCGCCGACGTGGTGATGTACTCTGGGCGCAAGCTATTCAGCGAAGCGACAGAGCCCAATCGGTTCTTTCTGGAGCAGGCCGTCGACTTTGAACATTTTTCTCATCTGCCAGGCGAGCCGGCTCGGGAACTTGACGGGATCCCGCATCCGATCCTGGGCTACTTCGGCACCATGGATTATGTGATGGACACCGAGTTGATGGGGGAGGTTGCCCGGCTGCGGCCCAGCTGGCACTGGATTCTGCTCGGCCTAAAATCGAACCTGGTGCGGGTTCCGGCGCCGAATATTCATTTTCTGGGCTCAAAGCCTTATGCCGACCTGCCGCACTACATCCGGCAGTTTGACGTGTGCGTTTTGCCCTGGCGGGATACAAATACCTTTACCAGCTATGGAAGCGCGATCAAAGTACGCGAATATCTAGCTACGGGAAAGCCAGTGGTCATGGCTCCGCTGTATGAATACCTGCAGACGCCGGGCTTGCGTTTCTATCGCGGTACAGAGGAATTTATCGCGCAAGTCGAAGAGGCGATGGCAATGGACACACCAGCGCTGGCGGCGCAACGCCAGGCAGCGGTGAAAGACGGCACCTGGGATAAGAGAGCGAGCCAACTGGCGGCGCTTATCAACTCCCTTTTACGCGGCCAACGTTATTCCCATTTCTCCCCAGAGCTTCATCCGCTCACCGAGGGGCATTGAATGCGCGCTTTGCTCGAGGATATGAAATCCGGGAAAGTAGCAGCTTACGATGTGCCTGCTCCCGAGCTTCAGGTGGGAGGCATTCTCGTGCGTACGGCTTTTTCGGCAATCAGCTCGGGTACGGAGAAGGCAGCAGTCGAGGCCGGCCGAAAATCTCTGCTCGGGAAAGCGATGTCTCGCCCTGACCTGGTGAAGCAGGTGCTCGCGTATGCGCAATCGAATGGCATCGGGGCGGCTCGTCAGAAAGTGCAAGCGCGCCTGGAGACATTGTCCGCGCTGGGCTACTCCTGTTCTGGATTTGTGCTGGAAGCAGGTGCCGGCGTAACCGGGTTTCAACCGGGCGATCGGGTCGCTTGCGCAGGCGCCGGCTATGCCAGCCACTGCGAGATCAACTTTGTGCCCGCCAATCTCGCCGTCCGCATTCCCGCCAACGTGAGCCTCCAGGCTGCGTCATTGACAACCATCGGCGCAATCGCCGTCCAGGGTGTACGGCAGGCGAACGTCACTTTTGGGGAAACAGTAGCGGTGATCGGCGTGGGGCTAGTCGGCGTTCTGGCGATTCAGGTCTTGCGTGCAGCCGGCTGCCGGGTGATTGCGATCGATCTTTCGAGCGACCGCGCGGTGCAGGCAGTTTCTTTTGGCGCGCACCTTGGGCTGGCGACCAGCGATCCGAACATAGAAAGTGCCGTCGCTTCCTTCTCACGTTACGGAGTGGATGCGGCGCTGATCACCGCCGCCACGCGATCCGCCGATCCACTGGAGTTGGCAGCAAAGCTCTTGAGAGACCGCGGCCGCATTTCCGTTATCGGAGATGTCGGCATGGGAGTATCTCGCGCGAACATGTACAGAAAAGAGATCACCCTGGCAATGTCTCGCTCCTACGGCCCAGGCCGCTATGATCCGCTGTATGAGGAGGGCGGCCAGGACTATCCAATTGGCTTTGTCCGTTGGACGGAGAAGCGAAATATGGAAGCTTTCTTGGATCTTGTGTCCACTGGTGCTCTTTCGGTTGAGCCGCTGCTTGCGCATCAGTTTCCGGTCGAAGACGGGGGAAAGGCCTACGCCGCTGTGGAAGACGGCGCCTACACCGGAATCATCGATTACCACGCGCCCGCCAATGCAGAGCCCATCGCGAAGTCACCTTTGCCGCCGCATGCCCCGCAACCACGATTGAGCGACAAGTTACGAGTAGGCTGCATCGGCGCGGGAGGATTTGCGCGCGGGATCATCTTTCCCCATCTACGCACCGCTGCCGGGCTGCAGATGGAGTCGGTCGCCAGCGGCACGGGCGCAGCTGCCGTCTCGGCGCGCGCTGGTTTTGGTTTCACCATTGCGCAATCGCCTACTGAGCTGCTCGACAACCCCAACCTGGACGCAGTCTTTATCCTTACCCGACACAATAGTCATGCCGACTATGTGAAAGGCGCGATCGATCGAGGCAAGCCCGTCTTCGTCGAAAAGCCCTTGGCGATCGATCGCGAGCAACTGGAGATGGTACGAACGGCGTACGCAAAAGCTATGGCGGAAGGCCGATCTCCCTTTCTCATGGTGGGGTTCAATCGGCGTTTCTCGCCGCTTACGGAAAAGCTCAGGGATTTCTTCGGTCAACGCACCGAAGCCATGCTCATCCATATCCGCTGCAACGCCGGGTTTATCCCCCGCAGTAGCTGGGTGCAGGATCCGGAAAACGGAGGCCGGATCGTCGGTGAACTGTGTCACTTCGTCGACTGGGCGCGAGCCGTCGTCGGTTGCCCGATGCAAACGCTCAACGCCGCGGCCCTGCCAGATGCTGGACGCTACAACCAGGACAACGTGACGGTCACCATCCGCTTCGAGGACGGCTCGGTGGCGAACCTGGTGTACGTCGCCAATGGAGACCGAGCGGTTGCCAAGGAATATTTCGAGGTATTCTGCGGAAGCAGCATCGCGCGCATCGACGATTTCAAGACTCTCTCCCTATCCCGCAACGGCAAAACGGAAACGTTGAAGGGGGGGCGCGACAAAGGCCATCGCCGGGAGGTCGAATTGACCGCCGCGGCTATGAAGGAGAGAAAAGAGGCTCCTATTCCATTCGCCGAGCTGATAGAAGTAACAGAGGCCACCTTCGCCATCGAGGAGGCGATCAGGACGCGAAGGACGGTTTATATAGATGAAGTTAGTGGCAAGAACGAATCGTCCTTCCCCGTGGAGAAGCATTAAACTCATGAACCAGGTTCAATGTTGTGACTATGGGCGAAGGATGCGCGATTTAACAGGGACCGGGTCCTGCGCCCATTCCAGCCCACGCATGAAGATCGCGGAGAGATGACCCCACACTCGCATTGATGCAACCCTATGGAATTCTTTCGCACTAGCTCCGAGGCGCCTGCATTTGGAACCTCAGCCACGACGCAGAGGCTCTCCTGGTTGCTCGTCTTACTTTCTTTGGTGCCACTGTGCATCGTGCTCCCCATGGCGCCTCTGAAAATCGGCATCGCCGTGATCGTTGGCTGGATCGCTCTGCTTTGGATTGCGATCAGCATTGCACGCGGCCGCTTTCATTACGTGATTCCTCTATGGGTGGCTGTATACCCATACTGTTACTATTTCTTCTCGTTTCCCACGGAACGGTCGATCTTCACCCTCGATCGTGCATTTATCGTGCTGCTGATGATCGAAATGCTCGTGGTCTCGCGGCAAGAGGCCGCGGCAGCTCCGCTAACGCACGATGTGCGTATCAGCGCGTATCTTTGGGGACTTTACCTGCTGGTCTGCTTTCTCTCGCTCGCCGGTCACGCGCCTGCTGACGTTCTTCCGTCTTACCGATCTTTAGTGGATGGAATGCTGATGCCTGCTGTAATTGGCCTTTACACAATGCGCTACTTCCCTCTGGTTGAAGACCTCAAAAAGCTGCACGCATGTGCTTGCATCCTAGGTATTGGGCTCTTTATCACCGGGCTTTTTGAATTGGTTACCGGCATAGATTTGTTTCCCTGGGTCGGATCGGTACCGATGTTTACCGATACCCATATTCGACGAGCTGATGGGCCTTTCGAGCAACAAATCGTTTTAACCATGGTGGCCATGCTTGCGTTCTTCTTCGTAGTTTATTTACGGCGACTCATGCCAATGAGAATTAGCCCCTGGCGGGCACTTTTACATAAGGCCGGAGCATTGGCTGCATTTGGAGCGGCGCTACTCCCGCTAAACCGTGGTCTTGTATTTGCATTGGCACCGATCGCGATCATTGACTCGTTTTCAAAACATCGCCTGCTCTCGCGCCGGGTGTGGGCAGCGTTTTTTGGCATGATCCTGCTCGCCGCCATTGCAGCAAGAATTCTCGATCCCCGCCTTTACGACGACCGCGTTTCCGGCCCGAACAATGTCTATCAACGAGTGGCACAGCATCAGGAAACGTTGCGGGTGGTGAGAGAGTACCCTCTGCTCGGAGTGGGATTCGGTCTGTACCACGATGTCGCCACCCAGAATCCACAATTTATGGTGAAATGGAAAGGCATTGAATCGATGAACTTTCCTCACAATGTTTTAATGACTGTACTGTCGGAAGAAGGCGTCGTCGGTTTACTTCTTTATGTTTCCGCACAATTCTTTTTTATTCGTGCGATGTGGAAGATACGTAAGGCCAATCCAGCAGGCTGGCTGGCCTATCTTTATTGTGTTCTAGTTTACGTGTTGACGGGTCTGGACTTCGCCACAGTTTCTTTTTCTGACATCAATCTGTTTTACATTCTTATTCTCAGCGCGATCTATCAGCAGCAGGTCCGAATGACGGATGAACAAGCATTTTCACTCGGAACTTCTCCTGGCCGAAATACGCCGCTGCAAGTTGCATGACTGTAATGGATCCGGCGACCTGATGTAACTTTCATTGAGCAGCACCAAATACCTTGGTACTGGAGCATTTGGGATCGTTTGCGAATGATTATTAAGCCTAAGCTCCGAAGGAATTATGATTGACACCCTGGCCAGCTGGTATCTTTCGGTCGCCCCATCCTTCGCGCCAAGCTATTGGCGTGAGGCAAATCCGCTCGAACGGGCGCGAATGGAATACGAGGATGAACTTTCCGGCGGTTTCCTGAACTGGTTTCCCTCGCTCTCACTTACCGACAAAGATGTCCTTGATCTCGGCTGCGGCTACGGTGGCAGAACCATCAGGTATGCTGAACTCGGCGCTCGATCATTACTCGGGATAGAACCGGCGGAGCGCCAGTGCGCCGAGGCGCGCGAATTTGCCGCCAGCCGGAGAATCACTGCAACATTCGTGACCGGCTTCGCAGAGTCGTTGCCGCTAGCCGAAAATTGCTTCGATTGCGTTCTTTCCTACGATGTTCTCGAGCACGTGTGCGACGTGGCGAAAACTCTGGAGGAATGTCTTCGAGTGCTTCGCGTAGGCGGGCGTCTCTACGCGATATTCCCGCCATTCCACCATCCAACTGGCTCTCATTTTGAAAGCTGGCTATCGAAAATGCCCTGGCCGAATGTCTTGTTCCCGTGCCAAACGTTGGTGAAAGCAGGAACAGACATCATCTCCCGGCGTGCGGACAATTATCGCCCGGACCCTTTGCGTCCCACGGATCGGCTTTGGGGACTCAACGGCATCACAATCAGAAAGCTGCGACAGATTATTAGCGGCTTGGACGCAGACTTCTCGATCCAATTTGCGCCTCTATTTTCCTCAAGGAATCGCAAATGGGCTTCCTGGCATATGAAATATTACGCGCCCCTCCTCGCGCCGCTGCGCCATATACCCGTCCTGCAAGAATGCTTCACACACAGAATTGTGCTGACAATGACCAAGCTCCATCGATGAATCTCTGTAGTTCGTAGGAAACTTCGATAGCTTCCCGACAATTGTTGTGGTGAAGGGAAAATTGTGGAAACGAAGACGGCGGCGGCCACACACATTAGCGAGCACGCCTCAGGGCGAACATCCATCCGGCTGCGACCGCCAAAGGAACGTGGTCCGCAATAGCTGCATTCAGATTGATAAAGGTCTTGAATTTCCCGAAAAGATGAGCCATGACTGGTCCGGACGCCATAGACGTTCCGCGAGACTCGACCAGTACCAAGCCGTTGCGTTCGAACATTTGGCGCAGCCTTGCAAGCGTAAATCGCTGCACGTGCGGACCATGGTCATCGGACCCTGCCAGGCATTCTATGGAATCGCCCTTCCCAAAAACTGAGCGAAGCCAACCAACCAACTTTTCGAGCTGCAGCGCGCAGTAGAATCGTCGATCTAGCTCGAATTCTCCGTAGCCATTCGGAACAGTGACAATGAGTATTCCAGATTCGGCCAGATAAGGTAGCGCCGCACGAAGAAGTGCGTCAGGTGCATCGAGATGCTCGAGGACTTCAGAGATGATGACGCAATCAAACTGGATCGGTGAGAGCTCATCGACCGAACCCCAAAAGAACTTAACGCCGGGAGCTTTTCTTCGGCCACGTTCGATTGACGGTTGGTGTGGATCGACCGCTGTCACCTGATACCCAGCGTCTGCCATCGGAATTGCAAGTT
Source organism: uncultured Acidobacteriaceae bacterium (assembly GCA_963750415.1). GTDB lineage: Bacteria > Acidobacteriota > Terriglobia > Terriglobales > Acidobacteriaceae > PALSA-350. Next base: position 1,223,890 of record CAVVQX010000005.1, on the reverse strand, counting down.
GTGATCCGTTTCCGCATCCAACATCTAATACTTTTAGCTGGTGGCGGCGCCGCCCGGGAAATGCTTTCTGAATGGCGGTGTCCACGAACCTCAGGCGCTTTCCGTACCCCCATAGATTTTCCGGGAGGTAGGGGGCTCGCGCATCCCTTTCTGACATAGAGCACCTAACGGCTCAGCTTACCTTTGCCACCATTCGTCTAGGCCAGGTCCGATGCCTGGCCCGAATGTACATCTCTTATATCAGCGTTCCTCGAGCTGCGTGAGCTGCGCGTATCCGTTTATGTCCTGAGCCCGGGCAGGATAATTCGTTGCGGTTCTGCCACCCAAAGGATAAAATTGGCCGGTCAGACGCTCCCCAGAGGCGCATATGCTCCTTAAACTACAGTCCGCGATCTCATTGTTCACCTGCGGCTGCCTGGTGAGTGTGGCTGCGTCGCCCTCAAGCATAGGGTTTGTTGTGACCAGCGGCCAGGTACAAGTCGATGGAGCCTCCGTCCGCGGCAACTCGACGCTATTTCAGGGAAACGTCGTACAGGCCGGCGACGCGACTTCCGATCTGATGTTTCGGGGAGGTTCGAATTTACTCCTGCAGCCGGGATCAACGGCCACGGTATTCCGCGATTATGGCGTTCTTGAACATGGGGCAGCAGTGCAGCGAGGCCACCATGCACTGGTTGCGGACGGGCTGCAAATATCATCCTTGTCTCCGCAAGGTGCAGTCTTTGTAGATGTGCAAGACAAGTCTCATCTCAAGGTGGCGGCGCAGGGCGGAGCCGCCGAGGTTCGTAATCCGGCCGGGCTCCTGGTCGCTCGGTTAGAGCCCGGGAAAGCACTGAGCTTTGCTGTGCAGGTTTCGCAGCAAGACTCAGCCCCAACCCCGCCCCAACAAAATTCAACCCCCACGGCTGGGGGGCAAGCCCCACCCCCAGCAGGCGCGCAATTTACACTGCATGGCATTCTGCGCAAGGACCATCCGGGGCGATATGGGCACTTTCTGCTCACCGACATGGCGACGAACGTAACCTATGAACTCCAGGGGTCAGGGCTCGATGATCTGGTCGGTGCGTCCGTTGAGGTCACGGGTAGCACTTACGACACAGCCGGCCGCGCCGGGGGCCTCCAAAGTGATGTCAGTCTCTGACATTCACCAGATGCCGCTAAGCGAAATACGCGGAGAGACTCCTACAACGCCGTCGCCAGGCACTCCAGGAGCAAGCACTCCCGCAGCAGCCCCACCCACTCCATCCGGCGAGATCCCTCCCTCGAATGGAGCGGGGCCGGAGGTCGGCGCCACTCCAGAAGCCACTGCCCCGCCGGAGCCGACAACCCCCGCGCAGCCTCCTCCCCTGCCTCAGCACAGCGATACCGCCAAGATCCTGGTCATCGTGGGTATCGCCGCCGGAGCCGTTGTCGGGGTAGCCCTGGGCTTGGGCGGCGGTAAATCGTCGACCGTCAGCCCCGAATAAATCGCACAATTGATAAGCGACCTAGGCTAAGTCGCGGGGAAATTTCTTCGTTGCGCTGGTTCACCGCGGCCATAGAAAGAATCAGAATAGGCCAGGCCCCAACCGCCGGACGCGAAAACGGGTAGTCGAACAGCCCGTGAATGAGGACCGCTAAGAAGCCGATTCCCCAGATCGATCGAATCGCAGGCCGTATGCCCCAAAGCGCGAGGGAAAGCATGGCGAGCCCAACCGGCAAACCGCCTTCCGCTGTCCACTGCAACCAATCGGAATGGGCCTGGTTGACGATGACTCCAGGGTCGAATGTGGCAAAGGCGGGATACACTGCAGGCCAACAGCCGAGCCCCCAGCCGACCCAGGGATGTGCCGCGATCATGTGCACCGTAGAGACGGCGAACTGAATGCGCCCTGCGGCCAGGGCCTCCGAAGAAAACCGCGCCGACGCTGTTTCAAATCCCACAATCAACGTCAAAACCACAGTGGCGCCTGCCAACGCTAGGGCGGCAAACCGGACTCTTCGGCCAACCTTGCCTGGCTGCAAATACAACAGAAGCAAAACGCCAAGGACTTCCGCGAAGCCGATCAAAAGTCCTGCACGCGAAGCGCTGACGACTACGGCGGTAAGCAATACCGCCGAAACTCCCAGGAAGGTATACGATTCCCTGGCTTCGCCGAGTGCGAGAACGAGAGCCATGGGGAGAATTGTCTCGACGAAGACCGCGAAGTGAGTGTGATACACAATCGGCCCCATCACGAAATCATGGTAGCCGCTGGGAAATAAGCCGATACACCTTTCCCGGAGAGAGAAATGCCTGAAGAATCGCTTCCACCGAAACCGCAAAACCAAACCATACGATACCCGTTCGCAATAGCCTGCCCAGGCTCTCATCCTTCAGGGCAGATACACCGATGTAGTAGACCGCAGCCCAGGTCATCCACTGCAGCCGTTGCGCGCTCGGTCGCAAAACGGTCAACAGTAGAGCCGGCGATGAGTTGAAAGCATCCCCACAACACGATGAAGCTCAATGGGAACAAGGGAAAGCATGTCCCACGCGCAGGCACCCTTCCAAGGAGCATGGCTATTCCCGCGATGAGAAAAACGGAGATCTCGAAGAGAGCGACAGGCCAGTAGGCGGAGATCCAAAGTGTGAGTGTTGCCAGGCATATGGTCAGCAACAATAAAAGCAGCAGCAACGCGTCTCTTGTGCCGAGCGCAGATGCCGTAGGCAGGTTTCTCTGTCGTGATCATGAACTAAGTCTTTTGGCCCTTGACTACCAGGAACCAACCAAACCACGGGGCCAGAAACTTGAGCGGTCGGCACTCGTATTTTTCAATGGAGATATGGGGACCGAAGAGCCGCTTTAGAGTTCCGTCCGGTATAGAGATCGATATGCACTGGCGCCTCACTATTCTCGACGTGTCGTTTCCATTTCGCGCCATACCTGAGAACGCCCCGCAATGTGATGTAGGACCACAAGGCATAGACATGGACGTTGATCCTGCCGCCTGGGCGAAGAACGCGGAACATCTCGCGAACGATCTTCTCCGGCTCATCGGAGTGATGGAGAACCCCGTGCGAATAAATATAGTCAAAGCTTGCATCCTCAAAAGGAAGATGCCGCGCGTCCGCTTCATAGACAACTGCGAGATCGCCAACCCGTTTGCGCGCCAGCTCTACATGTTTGGCCGTTAAATCTACACCGGTAGCCAGGGCACCGTGCTTTGCGAATTGCAATAGATCGCTTCCTGTTCCGCATCCGACTTCGAGGACTTTTTCCCCTCGATGCTGGCGAAACTCCGCAACCTCGTAAAGCCAGGGATAGGTAGAGTAGCGCTCCTCCTCGGTCAGAAAGAGAGGTGTCTCGTTCCAGTGAGATTGGGCTAGCTCTGCAGCGTCAGGCATCACTTACACCATACCCCGTTGAGAACCTATCGTGCGGCGGCCATCGATTCCATGCGATCCGCGGACCCAGGACTCTCTCCCTCGATAAATTCCTTCCACCAGAGAGCGAAGTTCAGCAGGAACCAGGCATCGCGTCCCCGGCCTGACTGGATCAGGTTCATCACCGCAGAGCGATCGAGGAAGTCAGTCTTGTCACAGAAATCCGACAGTTCCCGCCGGGCGAAATCTCCGGATTGGCCAAGGAACCATTCCTGAATCGGCACGCCAAAGCCCTGCTTGCGCCGGTCGATAATTTCGTCGGGAATGAGCCCCCTGACCGCCTTCTTCAGGATGTGCTTTGATTCGTTTCCCCGCGTAATCACGTGCTTCCGGAATGCTCATCGCGAGCTCCACAAACTTGTGGTCGAGAAAGGGAACGCGGGTTTCGAGGCTTGCCCCCATCCCCATTTTGTCGAGCCGCATCAGAAGCAGCTCCGGCAGGCGCAGATTGAGATCAAGGTAGGTCATCCACTTGACCGGAGTTTTTTCCCAGGCATTCCTCACGAAGCGTTCATGAATGGGCTCTATCGCCTGCCAGGAACTCTCGCCGCGAAAGCGGCGTCGCAGGCGAGGTGAAAGCACATCCAGTCTTGGCGCGTTCGGAGAAGGCGTGCACTCCACCCCAGAACACAGGGAATCCGGCGCTCGCCCGCCAAAGTAGTTCGTACGCCGGGCCATGCGACTTTCCGAGCGCATTTAGTCCCAGTAGGCCAAGCCTCTTGACTGCTCGCGGAACCGGATACCCATTCCAGCGGGTCAGGTTGAGGATTTGTTTCCAGCGCTCATAACCCCAAAAGAGCTCATCCGCTCCCTCGCCCGCCTGAGCAACAACAACACCATGTTCGCGCGCCAGTTTGGAGAGGAAATAAACGGGCATGCAGACTGGGTCAGCGATGGGTTCGTCCTGCAGAAAAATCATGCGCGGCAGGAAGTCGAGAAAGTCCTGCTGCGTAAGAACCCGTTCATGGTGGATAGCTCCAATGTAGGCCGCGAAGCGACTGGCTTGCGGCAACTCGCTTTTGCAGCCGCGATAGTCTTTGTCATATCCGACAGAAAACGTTTTTACCTTTTCCGACGCAGACTCCGAAAAAAGCGCGGCATTGGTGCTGGAGTCGATTCCGCCGGATAGAAAAACTCCAACGGGGACGTCGCTGACGGTGCGCAGTGCGACGCTGGTGCGCAATTCGGCAAGCAGGCGCTCAGCAATCTCTTCTTCTGAAATGCTGGTCAGCGGTGTGGTGTGGTCAAGAACATCCCAGTACCGCTCTTCACGGCGCCGGCCTTCTACGTCAACGGTCAGGAATGAGCCAGGCGATAGTTTATGGATCCCGGCAAACAGTGTGTCCGGGGCCGGGGTGGATATGAACGACAAATAATGGAAGAGAGCTTCTTCGTTGACCGCACGAACCTGGTCAGGATCTTGAAGGAGTGCCTTGATTTCCGATGCGAATGTGATTCGTCCATGATGAATGCTGTAATAGAGCGGCTTGATACCGACTCGATCGCGAATAAGCCACAGACGCCGCGCCTTTGTTTCCCACAAGGCAATGGCGAACATGCCGCGAAATTTCTGCAAACAATCGATGCCCCATTCTTCAAAGGCATGCAGGATGACCTCGGTGTCAGAGTGATCCGTCTTCCAACGGCGCCGCCCCCGTTCTTCAAGCTCGCGCCTGATCTCCGCATGGTTATAAATCTCACCATTAAAGACGATCTGCAGCGACCCATCCTCATTGCTCATGGGCTGCGCAGCGGCATCGGAAAGATCGATGATCGAAAGCCGTCGATGCGCTAGACCAACCCGTCCATCCGGCGAAATCCACAGGCCGGCGCCATCCGGGCCGCGATGCACCAACGTCTCCCGCATACTGACGAGATACTCCGCCGTCACCTGGAAGTTGCTGTTTTTGAATGCCAGTACGCCGGAGATTCCGCACATTTATAGGCACCCGAACCTATACCCTAACACCAGGATCTGTTATGGAAGAAATGACCGAGCATGCGATCCGCGAATTTTGGGACGCTCATCCTTGCGGTGAGAAGCTAGTCGAGAGCCTCGGCGCGGATTACGAGGCCTTCTTCCGCCGGTATGATGCATTTCGATACCACCTGGAAGGGCACATTTTACGGCGCCTGGACGAGATCGATTTCAAGGACAAGCAGGTTCTGGAGATCGGTTTGGGGCAGGGTGCTGACTCCGAGCAGGTTATCCGGCGAGGGGCAATATGGTCTGGCCTCGACGTGTCGTCGGAATCCATAAGCCGCGTTTCGACGAGGCTACGCCTTCGTCGACTTCCATATCAGAGGCTTGAGTGTGGGAGTGCTCTGTCGCTGCCTTTCCCTGACAACAGTTTCGATCTTGTCTTCTCCCACGGAGTACTCCACCATGTCCCTGACGTGATCACAGCACAAAAGGAAATTGCCCGCGTACTGAAGCCGGGCGGTCACCTTATCGCAATGCTTTATGCCCGCCGCTCCCTGAACTACCTAGTGGCGATTTCCATTGTGCGCCGTCTGGGTATCGCTGCTCTTTTTCTGGTTCGCGCGCAGGGCAATGGGCTGGTTGGCGGACACATCGCGAATGCCAAAAGAATGGGATTGCGGGAATACCTGAGGATGCCTAACTTTATTCACGCCAACACAGACGGACCATTCAATCCGTATAGTAAAGTCTATGATCTAGCGACAATAGACAAGGATTTTCCTGCTTTTCGGCTTGACAGGAGCTATCAGGATTACATGCACGCTCCACCTCTGCCTGTGTCCTGGCTGAAGCCGCTTGCGCGGGTTCTAGGCTGGCATCTTTGGGTACACTTAACCCCGCGCAAGACATAAAGGTGCTTTTGACAGCCGGTTCGCTTGTCAATGCAACGCGTCTTCTCCTCTGGGACGCCGAGACTTAACCCTGGGCAAACTGATGCGATCAAATGGGAACAACCGCTTGAAAATCATGAGCATCGTCGGCGCCCGGCCGAACATGATGAAGGTGGCCCCCCTGTTGGCGGAGTTGCGCCAGCACCCGGAGATTGAGCCGATTCTGGTCCATACCGGCCAGCATTACGACTACTCCATGTCTCAGGTTTTTTTCGATCAACTGCGGGTGCCCCCTCCCGACTACAACCTCGACGTCGGTTCAGGCACGCATTACGCGCAAACGGCAGAGATTATCAGGAAATTTGGCGATCTCGTACAGCAAGACCGTCCAGACATGGTTTTGGTTGCGGGCGATGTGAATTCAACCATCGCCTGTGCGCTGGTTGCCGCAAAGGAAAGGATTCCCGTTGCCCACGTCGAAGCGGGATTGCGCAGCTTCGACCGGAGCATGCCCGAAGAGATTAACCGCATTCTGACCGACGCCCTGGCAGACCTGCTTTTTACCACCGAGGAAAGCGCCAACCGGAATCTCGCCAACGAAGGAATCGCGCCGGGCAAGGTCTTCTTCGTCGGCAACCTGATGATCGATTCTTTGGTGAGGGCGCTCAAAATTGCCCGGCCCTTTTCGCTGCGTTCGGAGTTGGGGCTGGGTGAGAAACCTTACGCAGTGCTCACCCTCCATCGCCCGTCCAATGTGGATAACAAAGATGAGTTGAGGCGCACGCTCGATGCCATCTCTGAGCTTGCGCAGCGGATTCCGGTGGTCTTTCCCGCGCATCCAAGAACAGCAAGGAATATAGACGCTTTCGACCTCAAAGCAATGAGGACCTGGCAGGGCGGCGCAATCCACGGTCCCGGTCTTTGCATGATGCCCCCGGCTTCTTATCTTGATTTTCTGGACCTTATGCAGCATGCGGTTATGGTCATTACGGATTCAGGCGGCGTGCAGGAAGAGACCACCTTCCTCGGGGTACCATGCCTCACGTATCGCGATAACACGGAACGGCCAATCACCATCTCCATGGGTACCAACAGAGTGGTCGGCTGCGACCCTCAACACTTGCTGCTTAACGCCCTCGAGGTGTTGGAAGTGCTCGAAAGCGCGCCGCACCGCCAAGGTAGATCTACTCCTCTCCGCCCCCCGTTATGGGATGGGCGGACGGCGCCGCGAATCGTGGGTATTCTCAAGGAGGTTTGGCAGCGAGATCCGGCATGTGCCGCGGAGCGCGTGCCTCTGTGATAGAGGAACCGGTCCAGGCGGCAATCCAAGCCGTGCTTACCTGGATCGAGAGCAGGCAATGCAAAGGATTCGAGCCGTTCGACCTGCTCAACTCGCCCTACCTGAGGGGCTCGTGGGCGCGGAAAGCTTTGCCGGGAATCCTTCTTGTCCAGGCGGGCAAGCGTTTTGCCGGTCTGCGGCTTCGCCAGTTCCTCAAGGTTCCTCCAAGCCGTAATCCTAAGGCCCTGGGCCTTTGTCTTTCCGCGTATTGCGACCTGGCGCGGTCGGGTTGGGATGTCTCGGCTAAGGCAATTTGGCTTAAAAACGAGCTGATCCGGCTGCGGTCGCCGCATGAAGCCGACTACTGCTGGGGATACGACTGGGATTACCTCTCCCTGCGCGGTTCCCGGCTCCCGGCCTTCTCCCCGAACTGCATCGCGTCCTATTTCTGCGCGACCGCCATGCTCGCAATGAGCGAAGTCTTCGGCGACGCTGAGGCACGGCAGATCGGCGAATCGGTCGCCCACTTCATGGCTGCCCGTTTACATCGCTCGTTCGAGTCCGCAGATGAAGTTTGCTTCAGCTACACGCCGAACGACAAAACGTTGATTTACAACAGCAGTGCCTTGACTGGTGTTTTTCTAGCGCGGATAGGCAGGCTGTGCGGCAACGGCGCCTACCTTTCCCTGGCCCGCAAGGCCATGGCTTTCCTGCAACGAGGCCAGCTCGAAAACGGCGGATGGCATTACGGGCAACTGCGGCGGCAACGTTGGATCGACAATTTTCATACCTCGTACAACGTCTGCGCGCTACTGGATTATCAGCACATCACCGGGGACTCGGTTTTTGAAGAGGCTATGCTTTTGGGGCATCGTTACTACCAAAGCACGTTCTTTAACGATGACGGAGCGCCCAAATACTTTCACAACCGGCGTTTCCCCATCGATATTCATGCCTGTTCCCAGGCAATCCTGCATTTTGTCGCGTTTTCTTCCATCGATCCGAGTGCCCTCGAATCTGCCTGGAAAACCTTCCATTGGACAATGAGAAACATGGCCGCGCCCGACGGCTCCTTTTATTATCAGCGCCATCGCCTATGGATGAACCGCACGCCCTACATGCGCTGGGGGCAGGCCTGGATGCTGCGGGCCCTTGCCCGTTTGCTGTTAGCTAGCAGGAGCTTTGTCATCCCGGTTGGATTATGATGCTCGCGGGACGCAATATGCGCATCTGGATCGACCTGGATAACTCGCCCCACGCTCACTTCTTCCCTCCTATCATCAGGAGACTCGAAGAAGCCGGCTATGCCGTGGAGCTCACCGCCAGGCGTTTCGGCCAGGTAGAAGAGATTACCCGCTCCCACGGCCTGGACTGCGCGGTCATCGGCCAGCACCGCACACCCCACTTCTTTCTCACTCGGGCCCTGGCAACGGTCATCCGAGCGTTGCGGCTTGCCTGGTACGGCCACAAGAGCCGTCCCGCCATCGCGGTCAACCATGGTTCCCGCGCCCAGGTGCTCGCCGCATGGCTATTGGGCATTCCGGTCATGACCATTTACGACTATGAGTTCGTCCACTCCGAACTCTTCTCGAAAATGGCGACGAAACTGCTTTTGCCGGAGACGATTCCCTCCCTGACGCTCGAGCGTCAGCACGTAAACATGGATAAGGTGATTCGTTATCCGGGGTTCAAGGAAAATGTGTATCTGAGCGGCTGGCACAACTCGCCGGGCGTGATGGAGGAGCTGAAACTGGATCCCGGCCGGCTGATTATCACTGTCCGCCCTCCTGCTACCTGGGCTCACTATCAGGACCCATTTTCCGAGGTTCTCTTCCGGGCGCTGGTTGAGCGTCTGCGCGGAGATCAGGACTCCCAGGTCATCGTGCTCCCTCGCACCCATAAACAAGGCGAAGAGCTGAAGAGCTTCTATGGCATGCGGTCGGCGCCTTTCCGGGTTTCCGACAAAGCCGTTGACGCGCTCAGCCTGATGGCCCATTCCGACGCAGTATTGAGCGGAGGGGGCACCATGGCCCGCGAAGCCGCTATCATCGGAACCCCTGCCTACAGCCTGTTTGCAGGCAAACCGGGCGCAGTTGATGCAGCTCTCGAGCGCGACGGGAAGCTGACCATCCTGAGAAAGATCGAAGAGGTAAGAAATCTGCGTTTTGAGAAGAATACAAGAGCTTTTCGCACCAACAGCGCCGACGCGCGTACGCGAGAAGTGATCCTGCAACACATTATTGCCTTGGGAAGCTGAGCGTTGGCGGCCCGTTATAATCTGTCTTCGGGATGAGGGGTCTATTGTGAGGCGATTTTTCGGGTTGGTATTCCTGGCGGCGAGTGTTTCGCTCGCTGCTCAAGATCAGAACGCCGGGTGGCAACCGGATCTTACTCACCTGCAAACCTACACTTCGCACCGCGCTTCGAGTTCCGACCCAACCGGGGCGAATGCGGATGCCCGCAGGGTCGAGCCGGGTGCGTCGCTCACCTTGTTGGATACCGACGGCCCGGGCAACATTTCACATATGTGGTTCACTATCTCGAGCGACGAGCCCTACCATCTCAAACGGATTGTGCTGCGCATCTATTGGGATGGTGAGGCCACCCCCAGTGTGGAAGCGCCGATTGGCGACTTCTTTGGGCTAGGACTGGGAGATTACTACTCCTGGCAGTCCGAACTGTTGTCTGTCGGTAGCGAAAATAGTCTCAACAGCTTTTTCCCCATGCCCTTCCAGCGGCATGCCCGGATTACGGTAAGCAATGAGGGCAAGCAGCCTATCGGCAGTCTTTACTACAACATCGACTACCAGACCGACTCCCATCCGCTGCCCGCCGGAACGTTGTATTTCCATGCCCAGTATCGCCAGGCCCAGCCCAATCATGGGTGGACAAACAACTGGACAACCAATGGCGATCCATTGGTCGATGACAAGCGAAACCTGAACGGCCAGGACAATTACGTTTGGATGGAAGCGAAGGGAAGCGGGCAGTTTGTAGGCGTCACGATGTCCGTATTGCAGAACCAGGATGGCTGGTGGGGCGAAGGGGATGACATGTTCTTCGTCGATGATGACGCGACCCCTGCAATTTCGGGCACCGGGTCGGAAGATTATTTCCTGGGTGCGTGGGATTTCGGAGGCAAGCCCTTCTCCTATCAGCTCTATGGCGCGCCCGTCGTGGGCCCGGAATTAGCGGGCAGCCGGTCGAGCGTCTACCGTTTTCATCTGGACGCTCCCATACCTTTCAGAAGATCTTTCAAGGCCACCATCGAGCACGGAAACGCCAACCATCGCTCAGATAATTTTTACTCGGTGGCGTACTGGTACCAGACGGAGCCACACGCACCCTTTCCTCCTTTACCGCCGGTCGACCAAAGGCTGCCCGTCGTGCAGCAGGTTGGGGGCCCGGGCAACGCCAACGCAGTGGCCAACCCCGCGAACTCACCCGCCAGGCCGGCTGCCGCAGCTCCCGCAGCCCCGCCGAGGTAGCAGAGGGCGCGACCAGCTTAGGATCATCTGTGCCGGCCCCGGACTTCGTCGGGGGCTTCGGAAAAAGTCTCGATTGACGAAAAATTGCTCCCTCAGCGGCCGCTGCGGAAAAACTCACTGCGTCAAGTCATGCTCTTCGAGCCACAGTCACTCTTAACGATAGGGCACGGCTTTTAAGCCGTGGCGCGAGAGAGCAAAACTAGATGGCCTTTAGGCACTGAGGTACGCTTTTTCTCTAGGACTCCGTTGAAACGCATTAAAGAACGGTACCTCAGGGGCTAAAGTCCGCCGCTGTTAAACGCAATACGGCACGGCTTAAAAGCCGTGCCCTTCGTCGAGACCGACTTTTTCCTCAGCCTAGAAAGCCGTATTCACTGCAAAGCAGTGATGGACGGCTTTAAGGCCGTCCCCTTCAAAGAATTCGGGTTTTTCCGCAGCCTCTTCAGTCCGGGGACAAGCCCTGGATTTCAGTCCAGGGTCAAACCCGCGAGAACGCTTTGTCTTGCAACTACCGGGCTTTTAGCCCTGGTGAAAATGCCCCACGCTCCAACTTCTTGAATGATTTCTCGCCAGCAAGTGCTGTCCAAGTCAGCCGATCGAAAAAGCTGATTGAACAAATCTGCAGTGAACCAGACGCATGCAGCCGGCAGTATCATGGCCTTGAGAGCCGGAGAATCCTTATGGCAGAAAAAAACAGCTTCCAGCGTTTCAATCTGAACCAGGTCGCAAAATCCTTTCCAGACACTGCCGAGACTATGTTGCTGGACACCTACCTGACTGACGAAATGGCCGCCAGCTCGCGTGTTTTCAGGGTCTATCGGGAGACGCCTCCCCATTATCACGAGGGATCCGACGAATATCTGTATGTGTTATCGGGAAGAGGCACATTCTGGATGGGAGATCCCTCAAACGGAGCAGAGTTTGCCCCCGGCGATTTACTCTTCTTCAAACGCCGTATCGTTCATGCCCTGCCCAGCATCCTGGAAACGCCCGTGGTCTTTCTCGCGATCGACACACCGAGACGGGACCCTAAGGACATCATCTTTGTGAACCCGGCCGACGGCACACCGGAGACATTTATCCGGGGGCGGGAACAGCCGTCCTCGCGATAATGCGGGAGCTCTACCTGGTTCCCGGCACCGTCTCAAGACCATTCACGTCCCAGATGTTCTTGCAATACTCCCGAATCGCCCGATCGGACGAGAATCTTCCCATCCGCGCCGCATTGTAGATTGACATCCTCGACCACTTATCCTGATCGACAAATGTGAATGAGACTTGATCCTGGCAGTCGACGTAGGACTGATAGTCGGCAAACAAAAGGTAGGGGTCGCCGTTGAGCAGTCCGTCCACCAGGGGACGGAACAGGTTGCGGTCCCCACGGGAGAATTGGCCGCTGGCAATACTATCAATCACTTCGCGGAGCATGGGATTGGACTCGTAGATGGCCCGGGGGTTATAGCCCGCATTCTTCGTCGCGAGCACCTGCGCGGCGGTAAGGCCGAACAAAAAGAAATTCTCGTGCCCTACGGCATCTCTGATTTCGATATTTGCGCCGTCCAGGGTCCCGATGGTAAGCGCCCCATTCATGGCGAATTTCATATTGCCCGTTCCCGAAGCCTCTTTGCCTGCGGTCGAAATCTGCTCGCTGAGGTCCGCCGCAGGATAGACCTTCTGGCCAAAGGTGACGTTGTAGTCAGGCAGAAACAACACCTTCATGCGGTGCCTCACCTCTGGATCCTGGTTGATCACCTCGCCGACGGAATTTACGAGTTTGATGATCAGCTTGGCCATCATGTAACCAGCAGCGGCCTTACCGCCAAAGAGAAAGGTCCGGTGTGTCATCTCCAGCTCGGGGTTTTTCTTGAGGCGAAGATAAAGGGTCAGGATATAAAGCACATTCAGATGTTGGCGCTTGTACTCGTGAATGCGTTTCACCTGCACGTCGAACATCGAGCTGGGATCGACTGAGTGGCCGGTATCCTCGAGGATGTACTGCGCAAGTCTCGCCTTGACGTCGTACTGGACCTTCCGCCACTCGCCGCGGAAAGCGGGGTCTTCCGCGCAGGTTTCCAGCTGCCTAAGCTGATCAAGATTGCTGATCCATTTATTTCCAATTTTGCTCGTCATCAATGTCGATTGCTCGGGATTGCTCACCGCCAGCCAGCGACGCGGCGTAACGCCATTGGTCACGTTAATGAATTTTCCGGGCCACATATCGTAAAAATCGCGCAGCAATTCGGTCTTCAACAGTTGCGTGTGCAATTCAGCAACACCATTAATGTGCTTGCTTCCCACGCAAGCGAGGTTCGCCATACGAACAAACTTGCTCCCAGTCTCATCAATGAGGGACATGCGAACCACTCTTGCCTCATCGCCCGGGAATTGTTCACGCACCGTCTTCAGGAACCGGCTATTGATCTCGTAGATGATCTCGAGGTGGCGGGGGAGCAACCCGGCGAATAACGGGAGCGGCCAACGCTCCAGCGCTTCCGGCAGAAGTGTGTGGTTGGTGTAATTGAAGGTTTGCGAAGTGATGGCCCAGGCCTGGTCCCACCCGAACTCGTGTTCATCCATGAGCAAACGCATCAACTCGGCAACACCAATCGAGGGATGGGTGTCATTAAGCTGGATGGCCCATTTTTCGTGAAACTTGTCGAGTGCGTGTCCGCCGCGCAGATGGATGCGGATCATATCCTGCAAGGCGCAACAGACGAAAAAGTATTGCTGCTGCAAACGCAGTTCTTTCCCCTGGATCTCCTCGTCGTTGGGATAGAGAACCTTGGTGATATTCTCGGCGAAATTCTTCGAAGCTACGGCACCTTGGTAGTCGCCGCTGTTAAATCTGTCGAAATAGAAAGATTCCCCGGCCTCTGACCTCCATAATCTAAGGTCGTTGGCTATGCCCGAGCCATATCCGAGTATCGGTGTGTCGTAAGGAATACCTTTGACCACAGAAGCGGGGATCCAACTTACCTTTAAATTTCCCTGGGGGTCGTTCGAATACTCCGTGTGCCCTCCATACATCACATCGACGGCCGCATGAGGGCGCCTGATTTCCCATGGGTTTCCGAAACGAAGCCAGTGGTCGGTAAGCTCCACTTGCCATCCGTCACGAATCTCCTGTTGGAACATGCCAAATTGGTAACGAATACCGTGACCGATGGCAGGAACACCCAAGGTAGCCAAAGAGTCCAGATAGCACGCCGCGAGCCGCCCGAGCCCTCCGTTTCCAAGTCCTGGCTCGGTTTCTTCCCCGATGATCCGGTCCAGATCGAGACCAAGCTCCTTTGTGGCCTGGCGGATGGAGTCCTCCGCGCCCAGGTTGAGCAGATTGTTCGCCAGGTGTGGACCCATCAGAAACTCGGCGGAAAGATAACAAACCAGGCGCACATTGTGTTCTGTGTATCTTCTCCTGGTGGCCAGCCAGCGAGCCAGAATTCGATCCCGCACGGTATAGGCGACGGCCATGAAGTAGTCCATTTCCGTGGCGAATTCCGGATCTTTGCCCATCACGTAGCGGAGATTTTCCAGGATCGCCTGCTTCAGGGTTTCGACCTGCATCCCGGTCCGGTCATCGTCGACGGCCGCCGCAATGGCATTCTGCAGCGGCTTTTCCTTGACTGAAGGGCTCATTCTTGTCCAACTTTCCGCGAAACGTTCTTTTTTCTGATGCTTGGAGAGTGCGATGGGTTCGAGACGAATCCTGGAGACTGCCCCACCCAAGCAGGATACCCGGCGTCCTTTCATACCTTTCAACCAAGCCCTTGAACTTCACGATCTATTAACCGTGCCAGCTGCATTCTGAGCTATGCCCAAACTCGACTTCAACCGGGTTCTGCGCAACACTCTGGCTGCCCTCACCTTGGCGTTGATGGGTGGCCTGGTGGTTGCCTCGTGGCAGCAATCAAGGACGATCCATCTGACCATGGCAGCCGGGGCATCGAGTGGGGAAAGTTACATCCTGGGGAATGGGCTAAAGACGGTGGTGGAGCGGCACTACCCCAGGGTTCGCATTACTCTTCTCCAGACCGGTGGTACAGTCGAGAACCTGAAAATGCTCGAGGACGGCCGCGCCCAACTGGCCACTGCGCAGTCCGATATCCCATCAGGGGCCAGGGCTCGAGCTGTGGCTGTGTTGTACAACGACACTTTTCAGCTCCTGATACCGAAGAACTCGCCGGTACAGAGCCTGGTCGATTTGCAAGGCCGGCGCATTGCATTGGCCCAGACTGGCGGACAATTTCAGTCGTTTCTCCATGTGGCGGATCATTTTGGCCTTCACCAGGCGGATTTTCAGTTTGTGGGCGCCACGGACGAGGCTGCGGAAGATGCATTTCTGGATGGACGCGCAGACGCCATCTTTCGGGTCCGCGCCATCGGTGATCCTTCCATCCAGCAGCTGGTGCAGTCCGGTAAGGTGCGGTTTCTTCCCATTGAGCACGCCGCGGCGATGAAGATCAAGTATCCCGCGTTCCAGGCTGCCCTGATCCCGGTTGGGGCATATTCGGGAAACCCATCCGTTCCCGCGCAGGATTTTCCCACCGTGGCGGTACAACGCACGCTGCTGGCTCGGGATGACGCGAATGCTGCTGCGATTCGTGCTGTCACCGGAGTCCTCATCGAACGGCGCCAGGAAATCATGCAGGAGATTCCAGCGAGCATGACGGAAATACGTCTGCTCCTGGTGCAGACCCGCCGCCCGGAACCCCAACTTGGGCTCGGTCCCGCTTTGCATCCTGGAGCGCTCAGCTTTTATGACAAAGACAAACCGTCTTTCCTGCTGGCCCATGCGGATTATGTCGGCTTGATCTTAACGGTTGGCCTGATGGCCGGCTCCTGGATCTGGGAATTGAAGCGTTGGATGCAAAGGCAGCAGAAGAATAAGGCGGACCAATACAGCAACCGGGTCGTGGCGTTGATAAGTGGAGTGCAAGAGGCAAATTCCCTGTCGTCCCTGGACCAAAGTTGGCGCGAACTGCTGAAGATCCTCACCGAGGCCGTTAATGACCTGGACGCCGATAGGCTGTCTGAGGAATCATTCAATTCCGTTCGCGCGATTCTCGAGATTGGGATGGAAGTGACGAAAGAACGCCGCGCCCTGTTGATCTCTGCGAACTCCGCAACCAGTGTTGCGGACGAGGCCGCCCGGGTTGCCGGCCTGTCGGTTCGGTGAGCTAGTCGAGCTGATCCTTGATGCGATTCATATCAAAGGTGATCCCCCGATCGGCGTAGGAGAAAGACCCTCTCCGAAGCAGCTGCCTCTCCTCATATCGGTAGTAGGTAGCATCCTGTGGATCGATCACCCAGATTTCCGGTATACCCATCCCCCTGTAGTCTTCGAGCTTACGCTTGAGACGCTGCACGCTGTCTTCGGGCGAAAGAATTTCAAAAACGGCCAACGGCGGTCGGGTGACTATCTGCTCGATGGGTTGATCGCGGTCCAGCACCGTCACATCGGGAACACGAAAACGTGTCGCAGCCACCTGTACCCGCAACTCCGGTCTGACGCGCACGTTCCACTCTTGTGCGTGTTGCCGGAACCAGAAACAGATGGCATCCTGCCAGGCAGAATGATCGTTCTCTCCCACAGGCCGTTCCTCGATTGCTCCATCCACATACTCCGCATCGGGCTCGTAGGAAGAGCGAAGGTAGACTTCAACGGGAATATGGGTCGTGGCCGCCATAGAGACTTCAGTTTACTCCGGAGCGGCTGGGGACGAGGTTTCCCCTTTTAGGACAATGTCCTGGTGCACGACGGCAGTTCCGGGAGGCGAACATAAGATCGGCCGCGCAGACTTGTCACTTACTAAGGCTTCCTAAAGAAGCCTGCCTTAAGACGATAAAGTCTTAATCATCAAAGAGATGCGGGCATTTTTTGCGAAGAACTGCTCTGCGGACGGGATGCTACTGCTACCAGGGGACTGCTTTTTTCCAGCCGCCATCTCCTGGCGTGGCTGCGGCCGGCGGAGGGCTCGACAAGCTGCGGAAAACTCAATGCTGAAACGACGGGAGGAAGAGTACGGGCTCGAGCTCGTACATAAACCCAGCTAAATTTTCTGGCCTTTAGGCCCTGGGGTACGTCCTTTATCTTGTTTCCGCAGGAACCGTTCATTTCTCCGCAGCCTGTTCAAACCCATCCAAGCCCGTGTCTATTTTGAAAACCCGGTGAAAAAGTAGTTGCATTCGGTGCGTTCTTCCTACATCCTTATGGAACTTTACAAAGTATTATGACGCGCCTCCCGAGCGCGTCTCGGCCCCAGACTCATTCGACTCTGTGAGGTTAGGCAATGCAATCGATTCGGAACTTGAAGGCCTTTTGTCTCTGTTTGATCGTGTTGTTAAGTGCAGTGCAACTGCGAGCCGACGTTACCGGCTCCATTATCGGCTACGTCCGTGATAAATCCGGCGCAGTGCTTCCGAACGCGACCCTAACGATCACCCAGACTTCCACCGGGTATACGCGCACGGCGACGTCGGACCCGTCGGGCCAGTACAGCATTCTTGCTTTGCCTCCCGGAAAGTACAAATTGACCGCCGAGGACGCGGGTTTCCAGAAGGGAGTCATTGACAACATCGATCTCAACGTCAACGACGCGCTGCACTTTGATTTCGTTCTTCAAGTCGGCAACGTGACCCAGACCGTCTCGGTCGAAGCAAGCAGTCTCCAGGTTGAGACGGCCAGTACGTCGATGGGCACCACGATCACCTCTGCGCAGATTTTGGCAATGCCCCTCAACGGCCGTTCGTACCTCGATCTGCTCTCGCTTCAGCCAGGCGTTGCGCCCGCGAATACGAACAGTGGCTACAATGATCGCTCGCCCGCTTCCGGCCTGTACAGCGGAGCAGGCAATGTCTCCACCGACGGTATGCCTGAGTATGCCAACGCCTTCCTGGTGAACGGCGCGGATGTGAGCGAAACCAAGAACATGGGCGCCGGCCTGATTCCAGACGCTGACTCGGTGGCAGAGTTTCGCCTCATCACCAACAGCTTCAGCGCAGAGTACGGCAAGTTTACCGGCTCGGTCATGAATACCGTGACCAAGTCCGGAACCAACAGCTTCCACGGAACGCTCTTCGAGTTCTACCGCAACCAGAAGCTGGATGCGATCAACTACTTCGACAGCACCAGGGCTGAGTTGAAGCGTCATCAGTACGGTGGCGTTCTGGGTGGTCCAATCTTTAAGGACAAGCTGTTCACTTTCACCGACTTTCAGCAAACCCGCCAGGTGGCGGGTCAAAGCACGGGTGTGGTGCAGGTTCTAAGCAACGATGAACGCAACGGCATCTTCTCGGATAGCATCCTGGACACTCCAGTACAGGGAGATGCCTGGGCCGCAACGTTAATGAGCCGTGGTGGCGGGGTCATCAACGGTGCGGGAGGGGTGTGCCAACCTCCGACTTGCACTCCCACCCTGTATAACCAACTCGGGACGGCGGTAATGACTACCGACAGCAACGGCAACCCAGTCCCTGGCCACAACATCTCGGCCTATATCGACCCAGTTGCTAAGTTGACCTTGCCACTCATTCCCGAAGCAAACGGGGCCAACGGCTTCAACTACGATGACTCAAGCCACAAGGGATCCATCGTCGACACCAACATGGCCGAGCGCATCGACTTCGTCAATCACAGGACTGGGGATTGGGCCTTCTACTATCACTACGACGATGCGACCGCGATGAACGCGATCTATAACCAGCAATACTTCGGCCAGGAAAATCTCCCGGGTTTTCCCGTCAGCGTGCCCTCGCGCAACCAGCTCTTCATGGCCAGCAACACCAAAACCATCGGTACGACCACGGTCAATGTTGCGCGCATCTCGTTTTTCCGAACAGCCGTGCACACCGCGCAGCCGTCATCAAGCTCGACGATCTCTTCCTACGCTCAATACGGATACAATACCGATCCAGCCACCGGCGGTATTGTCAATACCGGGCCGCCAGGATACCCATCGGCGGCGCCGAGCCTGTTCTTCAACAGCTTTACCATTGGCAACAATTGGTTGAATCTCTACCAACCTGATACCACCTACACCGCAGGTGACACGGTGAGCAGGACGGTTGGCAATCACGCGATCACCTTTGGTGCGGAATTCCGCTACTACCAGCTGAATGCTCGCAACACCTGCGGACCTAATGGATATTTCAACTTTACCGGGCAAGAAACGGGTTCGGACGTTTCTGATTACTTTATCGGCGCTCCCGGCCAATTCGTCCAATGCTCCATCCAACTCCTGGATAACCGGGCTCGATACGCAGGTTTTTTTGCCCAGGACTCCTGGAAGGCAGCTCCTAGCTTGACCATTAACTACGGCCTCCGTTGGGACATCGCCAGGCCGTGGAGCGATGTCTATGGCCGTTTGACCACACCCGTTCCAGGTGTGGCATCCGTCAAGTTTCCCGCCGCCCCCCTGGGCAACCTCGTTCCGGGGGATCCGACGGTTCCCAGCACCATCTCCCCAACCCGTTATAGAAACTTTGGACCTCGTTTTGGTATCGCCTATGCGCCCTCCGGCGGCTTATGGGGCGCGGCCGGCAAAACAAGCATTCGTGCGGCTTACGGTATTTACTACCTGGGCGTCGCGGATAACGGTAATTTCGGGATCCTGGGGGATGCCCCCTGGGGCCTCTACTGGCAATCATCGCAACCGCCGGAGTTCGGCAGTCCCTACATCACCCGCGCAAACGGAGTGACCCAGGGACAGCACTTCCCCTTTGTCTTCCCTTCCGGCCCTGGGCCTTTTCCGAACTTCCAGTTCGGGAACCTCATGCCTCTTTATTTGCCGGGCTATTACAACAAGAACAAGACCATGGGAGCCCAGCACTTTAACCTCTCCCTCCAGCGGCAACTCGACAAGTCGACCGTCCTGACGGTGGCGTATGTAGGAACCCTGGCCCACCACGTCGAGCATGGCGTGAACATCATCTATGGAGATGCTGGGCTCTGCCAGTCGCTTGCAGGTTGCGGGCCGGGCGGCGAACCTGGCGTCTACCAACAAAATGGCCAAACCACCTACGGTACCCTTGTCGGTGCGATTGACAACCAAACCATCAGTCCGAACTTCAAAAACTCCGCCGGAGGTCCGGTTGTTGCCTTCGCTGAGGCAAACTACGACCAGAACTCGGGAAACTCTAACTACAACTCATTGCAGGTCTCGGCTGAACGGCGCTCTCGCGACATCACCTACCTGCTCTCGTATACCTACGCCAAGTCGCTCGATACCTACTCTGCCATCTATGACCCGCGTACCCCGGGCAGTAACTATGGTCAATCGTCGTTCGACATGCGGCATAACTTCGTTGCCAGCTACAACTGGAATCTCCCGTTTGACCGCTTTATGGGCCCCCACCGGTATAGCCAGGGATGGCAAATTACGGGTATCAGCCGCTTCAACACTGGCACGCCAGTGGGCATGGCGAGCAGCGGCGACTTTGCTCTGACCAACATCGGCCTTGACTATCCCAACCAGATAGCTCCGATCAAGAAGCTCAATCCGCATGCTCCGGCACATACTTTCTTCGATACCTCGTCCTTTGCCAGCGATCTTAGTTGCGGCTACGAAGTCTGTGGCGTGACCGGGAGCGCCAAGCAGTTCCTCTTTCACGGGCCGGGAACGATCAACACCGACGCGGGTGTGGAGAAAGACACAAAGCTCACCGAGAGAACGCAACTCAACCTGCGCATCGAGTTTTTCAACGTCTTCAACCACGCCAACTTCCTCACCAGCGCTACGGTGGGCAATGCGAACAGCGGCCAGTTCGGCCAGGTCACCAACACGGCACCCGCTCGTGTTGGTCAGGTCAGCGGTAAGTTCATCTTCTAACCTCAACCGTGCGACGGGCGGCCTCCGAAACAAACCGGAGGCCGCCCGTCGTTTTGATGAAAGAATATTTCTCATGAAGATGGCCCGTCTCACCTGTTTTGCCTTTGCTGCCCTGACTGTTAACCTGGCCTTCGCGCAAGCGCCTGCTACCCCCAAAAAGCATCTGCTTGTACTGGGAGAGGAGAAGGGATACCGGCACGAGTCCGTCTCCCATGCCATGGCAGTGATCGAGCGCCTGGGCGAGCAAACTGGCCTATGGGATACGACCATCCGCACCGACACCGAACCCCTGACCAAGAAGAAACTTGAATTCAACGCCAAGAATCTGAACGATTTCGACGCAATCTTTATGTTTACCGGCGGAGACCCGGAAATGGATGCGCAACAGAAGGCCGACTTCCTCTCCTTCATCCATGACGACGGAAAAGGACTGATTGGCGTCCACGCCGCTGCCATCACCTGGGTCCATTGGCCTGAGTTTGTTGACCTGATGGGCGGGGATTTTGATGAGCACCCATGGAAGACATTTAACGCACCCATCATTGTCGAAGACCCGTCCTTTCCAGGCATGCAGCAATTTCCCCATGAGTTCAATATGAACGACGAGATCTATCAGATGAAGGACTTCTCCCGGGACAAGGTGCGCGTGCTGATGCGCCTTGATCCTTGCAAGCTCGATCTGGCGAACCCCAAGGTGCATCGTCAGGATCATGATTTCGCAGTCACCTGGGTAAAGACGTACGGCAAAGGGCGCGTGTATTACTCGACCCTCGGTCACCCCAAAGAGAACTGGGATGATCCACGCATTCAGAAGATGTACACCGAGGCCATCAAGTGGGCCATGGGATTGGAGTCTGCGGACATTACTCCGAGGCCTGCGCCTGCCGTGACCTGCAAGTAATAGCGATGTAATCTGGTAACAAAAGGGGTATTCGTCCATGTGGAAATTGCTCGCTGTTTTATTTGTGGCGCTGGGAGCTGCTTCGGCAGCGGAAGTTCATCCGATCCTGGCTCTCGGTTCACCTGCTCCTGACTTCTCTCTTCCTGGTGTCGACGGCCAGATCCACAAGCTGAGCGATTACGCCTCCAGTCCGATCCTGGTGGTGGTTTTTACCTGTAATCACTGCCCCATAGCGCAAATGTACGAGCGCCGGATCCAGCAATTGGCGGACGACTACAGGAACAAAGGTGTCGCCGTAGTCGCCATTCAGCCCAACGATCCCAAGGCCATCCGTATCGACGAGCTGGATTCCTCCGACATGAGCGACACCTTGCCCGAGATGAAGATCCGGGTGCAGTACAAGCACCTTACGTATCCATATTTGTACGACGGCGATACGCAACAGGTAGCTCGCGCATACGGTCCCCAGGCCACGCCCCACGTCTTCATCTTCGATCAACAGAGGCATCTTCGTTATGAGGGCCGCATGGACAACAGCTATCGAATCGAGCTGGTGAAAACGCAGGACGCACGCAACGCGATCGACGCGCTGCTCGCCCACAAAGAAGTAGCGGTAAAACACACCGGCGTCTTTGGCTGCTCCACCAAGTGGCAGGAGAAATCAGCGGACAGGGAGGCGGCACTGGAGAAGATCAACCAACAACCTGTCAACGTGGAGATGATTTCCAAGGCTGAGCTGACCAAGCTGCGCACCAACCCCGGTCATCAGATGATGTTGGTCGACTTCTGGGCCACCTGGTGCGGCTCCTGCATTGTAGAGTTTGCCGATTTGCAGAACACGTTGCGTATGTATGGCGCCCGCGATTACTCCCTGGTGACAATTTCCGCGAATATGCCCGATGAGAAAGCAGGGGTCCTACGCTTTTTGCAAAAACAGCATGCAACCAGCCGCAATTATCTCTTTGACTCGCAAGATACTGCGTCGTTGCAAACCGCGTTTGATCCTAAATGGGACTCCGCCGTGCCTTACACCATCCTGCTATCGGCAGATGGCAAGGTGCTCTACAAGCAGCTAGGCTCAGCAGACATGCTGGAGCTCAAACGCATCATCCTGGCCAACCTGCCATCAGACTATAAAGGCTTCAATCAATACTGGAAGAACAACTAAGCTAGGCGAGCGATCCGCGAAATAGCACGGCAGATCTCTCCATTGCGCTCCGTCGAAAAAAATCTTTATGGAAGCCCGCCCTTCCCCTTGTCATCCCAAGCGCCTTTGACTTTTTTCGCGCTCACTCTCACTGTCAAACGGAATTGTCATCCCGACCGGAGCGACCTGTCCCGGCGTGCCGTGGAAGCGAGTGGAGGGACCTGCTTTGCTCTCAATTCCGCAATCCAATCCCAAATGGGAGCACCACCGTCACCTTTGTCATCCCGTCAAGCAGCTGACTTGCCTGCTGCAAGTTAAGGATGGAATGAACATGGGAAAGCGGTGTTTGCAATCCAGGCCCGGAGGGCCGCCCGCCAAACTTCAGCCCAGCCCGGAAGGGCTGGGTCCATAGGCAGGCGGTCGAGCGCCGGAGGTGCGGCACCACACTCTTCGTTTGTTCATTAAGAGCGAAGCCGACCTGTCCCGGCCTGCCGTGGAGGGATCTGCAGTTCCGCGGACCCTTCCTGGAAATGTTTTCGACAAAGCGTAATGGAGAGACCGCGGTTGTACTCTAGGTTGACGGCCAAATGATCCTTAGCCGCAGATCGCAGGCTGCTGCATTAACTGGAAAGTACCCGCGAATTCGCGGCCTCAATCGCCAGCCAGATAGCGCCATTTACCTGCGCGTCAGGCCCGAGCGTACTACGTACCACCTTCGGTTGCACTCGCTTATCTCTTTCTGCAAGGACCTTCTGCGTCGCATTCCATAACGCCGGGTGCATCCCTACGCTGCCCCCCAATACAAACAGCGGGCAATTGAGCGCGACCGCAAGGTTATAGATCGCGTAACCCAGGGTCTGCGCTGACTTGTTAAGAACCGTTTGTGCCAGAGAATCGCCATCGGCCGCGTGGTCAAATATCTCGGTGGCAACGAGCTCCCTCGAAAGCGGGGTAAGATCTGCTCGCCAGAGCTTTTCCCACTGCGCCCTGATACCTTCACCGCCGACAATACTCTCGAGCGCTCCCGGTTCACCCCGCTCCACTGGTTTGACCGAAACGCCGGGGACCAGCATGTAACCGATCTCTCCCGCAGACCAGTTCATTCCGTGAAAAAGTTTTCCGTTGAGTACAATGCCGGCGCCAATTCCTGTGCCGACTGCGATAAAGACGAAGTCGCGTATTCCCTGGCCGGCACCGATCTGGTGCTCCGCAATGGCCGCGGTATTCACATCGTTCTCAACCGCTGCCGGAACACCCAGCCTGGCCTCCAGCAATGCGCGCAAGGGAACGTCGCGCCACCCCATGAGATAGGAAGTGGCAATCACGACTCCTTCCTCTACATCCGTTACGCCGGGTGCGCCGGCGGCAATCGCACGAAGCGAATCGCGCGTAATACCGTTTTCCCGCAGCAGATCTTCTACGCCTTCGTGAATCAGTCCGACGACGACGTCCGGATCACGAATGCCTGCAGTCGAAACCTTCCACTTTGCCAGAACCTTGCCATCCATACCGGCGAGAGCAAGGCGCAGGCTGGTGCCCCCTATGTCGGCCCCTACGACATAGCCCGGTTCAATCTCCTGCGAATTCCCAATGGCGCGAAAGGGTCTCTGTTGCAACATCGACTCACTAACCTCAGATACAAATGGATGCACTGCCGGCCCTACTGGTTCTATGCGTTACGGCGCTACCGCCTGTCTCGCGCTAATGCTTTCCAACTCACGGCCTTTAGTCTCTGGAATCACAAAGCGCACAAAGAACAGTGTCAGGATGCAAAATGCTCCGTACATGATAAGGGTGAGCGAAGTGCCTGCGGCTTTGAGGAGAGACAGAAAGGTAAGCGAAACCAGAAAATTTGAGGTGCCAAAACTCAGTGTCGCGGCGGCAACCCCTCGCCCCCGTACCCGCAAGGGGAAAACTTCAGAAACGATTATCCAGGCGATCGGCCCAATACTGAAGGCATAGCAGGTGATGAAAAACATCAGGCAAGCAGTGGCGATTTTACCCAGCGACGGGCCAAGCTGCGCCTGCTGGTGAAAGCAAAACGAAAGCACAAACAGCGCGACCGTCATGCCGCTGAGACCCGCGTAAAGAAGAGGCTTACGGCCTAGGCGATCCACCAGGACGAGAGCAATCACAGTTGCCAGCACATTGGTAATGGCCACCAGAAGCGTGGCGAAAATGGCGCTCTTATTCGAACCGATCCCGGCGAGCGAAAATATCTGCGGGCCGTAATAGAGGATGGCATTGATACCCGTAGCCGGGATCAGGACCATAAAGCCCGCGGCGATCAACAGCGAGCCGCGGACTGCCGGACTCCAGAGCGCGCTCCAGCGACGCTCCATTTTAGTCAACAGGCTGACGCGAATGTCCTCCAACAGCAACCTCGCCCCCGCCTCATCTGTATATGAACTGAGCACCGATTCCGCTTCAGCCAACCTGTTCTGCGCGAACAGCCATCGGGGACTCTCGGGTACCGTAAGCACCATGAAGAGAAAGAGGACCGCGGGGACGAGCCCGAAAGCAAACATCCACCGCCATCCCTGCGATGCAGCAAACCAATAACCCACCAGGTCCGCCAGGGCAATACCCGAGGTCAAAGCGAATTGGTACAAACCGATGAGCATCCCGCGCGATTGCGGGGGAGCGAGCTCGGAGACATATACCGGAGCGGTCACCGAAGTGAAGCCGACAGCAATGCCAAGCAGGGTGCGGGCAACGAACAACACATAAACATTCGGGGATAACGGCGCAAGTATCGACCCGAGAATGAAAAGGATCGCTCCCCATACCAGTGTTTTGCGCCTGCCGATTCGGTCGGCGATCGCGCCCCCCACAAGAGCGCCGATCAACACTCCGATCAGCACCGCGATCACCAGGACCTCTTGCATCACTGTCGAAAGGTGGAACGAGTCGCGCACATAGATCAAGGCGGCGGCGATGACACCCATGTCAAAGCCGTAAAGAATGCCTCCCAATCCAGCGATGAAAGAGACTCTTCGGATGAACGCCTGATTCACGTGCGGCGAGACCGCGGCTGGCTCGTTCACTTACATTTCACCTATCGAATGATACCTTTATCTGGAAGACTTTCTACCTAATTTTGAGCCTCTTTTTAACGAATCTTTTCTAACAAAGTCGACATTTCGAGTAACCGGGAAGGTGACATGGAAGATAACAAGAAAGAAACGCCGCGCTGGGTCGGTGGCGTCGAGCCGGCCAGGGAACTGCTCACCGCGACAGGAACCCAAATCCTGGAAATCGAGTGCCGGCAGCAACCGGAGCGGCTCCGCGAGTTGCTTCAGGCATACGCCGGTGATTCCTCTATCCAGGCGGAGTTGAAGAAGTTCTGTGACTTGGCCGCGAAAAGAGGGCCCATCCTGTTTATCGGAATGGGAGCATCCTATTGCTCTTCCATAAGCGGGTCGATTCTGCTGCAGTCGCACGGTCGGCCTGCATTCAGTGTGGATGCCGGAGAATGGCTGCATTACGCGACCTCGGTATGGGACGATGCGGCGCTGTCTATCTTGCTCACCACTTCCGGGGAGAGTGCGGAACTGGTCGAGCTCTTCAAAAGAGGGGGAGACCGGGCACTTGGGCTGCTTTGTAACAACGCTGCGAGCACCTGTTGGCGTCTGGCTAAAAACAAGCTCCCCATCCTGGCTGGACCGGAATACGGCAACGCCACCAAGACCTACACCAACGCAACCGCCGCCGCCATCATTGCTGCTTCTGAGATGGTCGGGCGCCCGTGGAAGCAGGACGCTGAGCACGCGGCGGCCGTTTTCTCTGCTCATCTGGATCCTATCTTTGCCATACGCAGTGATCTCGAAATGTTCTGCCGCGGTGCAGCAAATATTGAAGTCGTCGGCCGAGGCGCGGCCTATGGCGGAGCCTTCATGAGCGCACTCTGCATCCGCGAAATGAGCGGGACTCGCGCCGCGGCGCACACCGGTGCCGGCTTCAAACACGGCCCCAATCTCGATGTAGACGCAACCCACGTGGCCATCATCTTTGCCTTGGGCCACACCGCCGAACTTGGCGTCAGGCTTGCCCAGGAATGTAACCGTCGCGGAGGCAAGGTCGTTCTGGTTTCGAGCCAGGAGCACAGCGCCACAGAAAAATTGTTCCCAGTCCGGATCGAAGCCGTCCCGGAGCCCTGGGAGGGCATCACCTCTCTGCTGGTCCCGCAGGCGCTGACCCTCGCCATGGTCGAGCGCACAGGATGCCGGCTACCTCCGCGCTTTCAATACGGCGTCATGGAACAGTAGTGCCACGGAGTGTAGAAACAGCAGGTCCCCAGTCCTATGGTTCATGAGGCAACGTAAGCGCCGGGTTCTGATCAAAAAAGTTAACCGGCCGGATCAGAAAGTCATGCCACAGCGTTGGCATCACCGGCCAGTCTTCCAGCCGGACAACATGGTGGAAGCCCAGCGTGTACCAACCAACAATATCCGTGTTCTCGATGGAGCGATTTGCCTTGGTCCATTCGGGCAGCCCGCGAAGGCCGTCGTTGTTAGTGACATAAGTGCCGGCAGCATAGCGCTCATCCGGGCTATAGGGCGTAACCCACAGCTGATGCCCGGAAAAAGCCCCCACCCGCTGCGCCGGATCATCATTGGAGATACTGGAGACCGCCGTCGCCCCGGGCATGATCTCCCATCCGGTTGGGTAACCGCGAGCATCGTGCTGCGTGGGATTAATGAAATGCCACATCGACGGATTACGCAGATCAAGATCGAGGATGGCATCCTTCTCTTTATGTGCGATCGATGACTGCGCCGCCCAAATGGTCTTGCGCGAATGCCCGGAAAGAGGCTCCTGCACCAGGCGGTCAACCATGAAGCTGTTAGCCGTGCCATCCACATCAAGATCCAGGCGGTAAGAAAAATAGTGATCGTGATTGACAGCCAGCAGGTTGGGAGCGACCAGTGTGCCGTGCTCCAGTTTACCCGGGCCGTCACTCATGGCAATCGTCTGCTCCTTCACCCCTTTGGTCTCAACAATACCCGTCGCGCCCACTGCAACCCGAATGGTCCCATCCTGTTGGAATACCCAATCGAGCAGGTAGTCATAGTTGCCTGCAACTGCGGCCGTGCGTAGCACCAGTTGACGGCTGGGCCGCCCGCTGATTACCTCACCTTCGAGGTGCCTCCACGCCGGACCGTCGCCACTGCGTTCGAATAGGCATGCCAGCTGCGGCTTGAGCACCGGGGCACCCGCGTCGGAAGGCACCAGGCCGGTAAAATATTGCGCGTTGGGTGGGCAATCGTCGCGACCCACGGGCTTAATCAGGCCGCCAAGCAAGAACTCTCCCGCATCCACAAAGGCGCGCGTGTCCCAGCCTTCGTCGCTATCCATGTAAGGTACATACATTTCCGAGAGCGAGCCCTCATACATCACCGACCGAAGCCGGTCCCCATCCTGATAGTGCACCAGGTTGATGACGGCTCCGACACGGGGATCAAGTCGAAAGCGGAAGTGCCAGTTCTGCCAAACCACCTCGCCCTTAGCGATGCTGTAGCTGGGACCTAAAGGTTGGGTCACAAGCAATGGCTTCGTGCCCGGTCTTGGGGTAGCGTCTCCGATCTCGTAGTTGATGTCGGATTGAGACATCGGGACAGGCTCGTTGTCGATCACCTTCAAGACCTTCTCACTGGTGAGATCTGCAAGGATATAGACCCCTTCAATGGCGCGGCCCCAGGGATGATACACACCATGCGAATCGGTGCAATCGCCAAAACCGATCCGGCCCTTCTCCTGTTCCGGAAAGATCATCCAGGTGATCGGGATAGGCTCGCAGCGCACCCCGGATAAATCAGTGACCCCATGGCGCTTGAGTGCGGCAATCACTCGCGGGTCTTTCTTGACCACGTCATTCATGGTGTCGAGCTCGGATTCGGTAATGGGCGCCTGCACACCGGCAACCTCTTTCCAGAACTCGAGCTTCCGGCCCACCACGTCGACCCGGGCCTCAATGGTCTTGCCCCCATCCTCCAGGATCACGTCGGCTTCGCGAGGGATGGTATCGCCGGGCTTCCAGGCAAGTACCGTTTCCTTAGCCGGCTCGTGCAAAAGCAAGCTCGAAAACAGCGTTTTATCCGTCAAATGGCCGCTCTGCTCAAGAACATCGTGGACCGTCCAGTATTCTTCCGTGGTGAGAGCATCGAGCGGATGTTGTGGTGCTCTGTTTTGGCCACAGAGCGAAGCGCTAAGAGTGGAGAATGCAATCAGACCAAACAGGAAGGCTCTCATTAGTTGTCAATTCCTCGCCGGCGCTAACGCGGTTTGTGAATCGTAGCACACTTCATAAACTTTAGTTACAATGATCCGTGCATCGCTCCGCCAGTTCTGCTGTCTCTGATTTTCATAGATGGTATAAAGGTACGCCCGGCACTCAGGAATGGCGCGTTGACTTTCGTCCAGGATTCTAAGTCGGTTTTCATTGAAGAACGAATCTATTTCGGTCGGCAGACCCTCACTTCTGCGTCATACCAACGCGCTCCGGGTACTCAAACTCCTGCGCGAAAGCGGTTCGTGTTCAAAAGCGGACCTGGTGCGGGCCTCAGGTCTAAGTGCTCCCACCATCACCAACGTGGTGGGCGACCTGTTGTCAGCCGGCCTGATCAAACCCCTGGGCGAGGGAGAGTCCAACGGGGGCCGGCCTCCCGATATGATCGCGTTCAAGGCGGAGCGCGGATGCTTACTCGCGGTGAAGATTACCGCTGACAGCATTTCGTTCCTGCTTTCAGACCTGAACGGCCGCGAACTGGACACCCATGAGATCTCGCTAGCCGGCCAGAAGACGACCCCTGACGCCATTTGTATTTCCATCGGCGAGGAAGTGCGCCGCCTGCTGCGTAAGCACAGAAAGAAGCGGGATCAGTTGCTCGCTGTGGTGGTGGGCGTACCTGCCATTACGAATGTGGATGAGGGTATCGTGCTGTCCATCAGCACACTGGAAAACTGGCGCTCCGTCCCCTTGCGCGCCAAGCTGAGCAAGATTGTAGATTGCCTGGTCATCATTGAGAACGATACCAACCTCGCCGCTCAGGGCGAGCGCTATTGCGGTGCCGCGCAGGCGGAGGAAACATTCATCCTGATTCATATCGGCCCCAATGTAGGCGCGGGCATCGTGCTGGGAGGCCAGATCTACCATGGTTCGCAGTGGTCCGCAGGCGAAATAGGATACCTTCGCTTACCCAATACTTCACGCCGCCGCCCCACCCTGCACGAGTTTGGCGAGCTCGAAACCGTCCTGACCAGCGCCAGCATTCTCGAGAGCTGGCGCTCGCCGACAAAGAAGACCCGTCACGATGCCAACGGCGAGCAAGGCAAGATCGATGCATTGGGAGTGTTGAACCTGGCGCAGGCGGGCGATGACCGCGCGGAAAAGATCGTCCAGCATCGAGCTGGCATTGTTGCAGATATCATTGTCAACCTGTCGCTCATCCTGAATCCTGGCCTGATTTTGCTGGAGGGGGAAGTGGGTAGCCATCCCACGCTCATCAGTGCAGTGCAGAAGCAGCTTCAGGAGAGCGAGTTTGCCGTGACGAAAATAGGCCCCGGCAAACTCGGGAAAACCTCTGTACTTTGGGGAGCGATCGCGATTGCACTCGAGATGATCCCCTCGGTCTTGCTCCCCAGCCCTTAGGTTGAGTGACAAGCCGCGTACCTAACGGCCCGGCTTCTGTTGTTAAGAGAAGGCGCAGATCCATGACCAACGCTTTCCGCATCTTCGCTGCCGCTCTCCTTCTTTACCTGGCCTTTGCGCCATTTTCTTTTGCCCGCACTCCCACCACCAGGAGAGCCATCGTTGCTTATGTATTTGCAAAGGACGCGGTCCTTGCCCCGAACGAGGTCATCGCCAGCTCACTCACCCGGGTCAACTATGCTTTCGCCAATATCGAGAACGGAAAGATGGTCGAAGGCTTCGCCCACGACCGCGAGAATTTCCAGATCCTTCACAACCTGAAGCAGCAGAACCCTGCGCTGGAAGTCGTGGTCTCCGTTGGAGGGTGGACGTGGTCCGGAGCTTTCTCCGACATGGTGCTGACCGCGGCCAGCCGGAAGGTTTTTATCGATAGCGCCGTGCAGTTTGTCCGCGATCACCAACTGGATGGCCTCGATGTCGATTGGGAGTACCCAGGATCTGTCGGGAATGGCAATGTTTTCCGCCCGGAAGATAAGCGCAACTTCACTCTCTTCCTGAAAGAGCTTCGCAACCGATTCGATACCGAAGAAAAACTGCTGGGCCGCCACCTGGTCACGTCGATCGCCGCGGGCGCTTCAGCCGAGTTCATCTCCCATACGGAGATGAGCCAGGTCCAGCGTTATTTGGACTCGGTCAACCTGATGAGCTACGACTACTACGAGTCGTCATCAGACGCCGTCACCGGCCACCATGCGCCGCTTTATACCAATCCTGCGGATCCGAAGCATGTCTCCGCCGACGCTTCCGTCAAGCTGTTTGAGCAGGCCGGCGTTCCGGCCCACAAGCTCATCCTGGGGGTACCTTTTTACGGCCGAGCATGGGCAGACGTCGGGGATACCAATCATGGGCTGTATCAGCCGGGTAAAAACGCCACCGTTTGGGCAACGTATCACGACATCGCCCAAAAGTTCCTCGGCAACGGTTACGTCCGCTACTGGGATAATGTCGCATCGGCTCCCTACCTGTATAACTCCACCACCCGCACATTCGTCTCCTATGAAGACCCCGAATCCATCGCCGCAAAATGTCAGTATGTCCTTACACATCATCTGGGTGGCATCATGTTCTGGGACTATTCCAGCGATACCGCAGACCATGCGCTCCTCGACACCATCAATCGGGGTCTGGCGCCGTCGCCCCGTAGTCAGACCGCCAACGCTACGGGAAGGCACTGACCCATGGCCATCGCGAACGCCGATATTTCGCCCCACGCAGCTCAGAGCGAGATGGTCGCGCCCTCTACGGCCATTCAACCCAGGGTGGCCTCGGTTGACATTTTTCGCGGCCTGACCATCCTGGTCATGATCTTCGTGAACGATGTCGCCGGAGTCAAAGACCTCCCCTGGTGGACTTATCATCTTCCCGCAAACGTAAATGGGATGACGTACGTCGACATGGTCTTTCCATTCTTCCTCTTTATTGTCGGCATATCTCTTCCGCTCTCCGTCCGCCATCGGCTATCCAAAACCCGTAGTATGGCTCGCCTGTGGGGACACATCCTCGCCCGCTCCTTTGCCCTCGTCGTCCTGGGCATAGCGCTGGCAAATGGGGAAAAAACGGACGCTCATCTCACGGGTGTGAGTGGCAACATCTGGCTGCTTCTTACCCTCCTCGGAGCAATCCTCTTTTGGAATATCTATCCCCGGTCTGAGAAACACAAAACTCTCTTCAAAGCCATGAAGTTGGCAGGATTGGTGTTGATGGTGGCCATGTTTGCCATCTTTCGCCGGGTGGGCAAAGACGGTCACGCCGCCTGGCTCGATTTCGGTTACTGGGAGATTCTCGGACTTATCGGCTGGACCTACCTGGCTGTCTCTATCCTCTACATTCCTACGCGGCGATGGCGTTGGTCTCCGCTCGCTTGGTTGGTTTGCCTGGTCGCGTTGAACGCTGTGTCGCTGGCACACTGGATTACTTTCAGTGCCAAGCTGCCCTACTACTTCTGGCCCTGGAACACAGGTTGT
This sequence comes from uncultured Acidobacteriaceae bacterium, assembly GCA_963750415.1. Classification (GTDB taxonomy): domain Bacteria; phylum Acidobacteriota; class Terriglobia; order Terriglobales; family Acidobacteriaceae; genus PALSA-350. The sequence continues at coordinate 1,191,353 of CAVVQX010000005.1, read as the reverse complement.
TTTTGCCTGCTCACCATGGCCGGCGTCGTTACATCCACCATCGTCCTCAGCGATACTTTGGCCGCCACGCCAAAGCAGAAAGCCCTGTGGGCGACTGTTTTTTCCGCTGCTCTCTTCCTGGCCGGCTGGCTGCTAACCCCGCTGGGAATCTCCAAAATACGCGCCACTCCCACCTGGGGCCTTTACTCTGCAGGCGCCGCGACTCTTGCCTTCCTTGCCTTGTATTGGATCTGCGATGTGCACAAGCATGTCCGTTGGGCCGCGATTGTCAAACCCGCAGGATCCAATACCCTTCTCACCTACCTGCTTCCCGACCTCTTCTTCGTGACGCTTGGCAGCCTGGCGGGGTTAAACCCATGGGGACATGGCTGGCAAGGGGTGTTGCAGTCCTTGATATTTACCCTTGTGATCTTGGGAATATCCGCGGTCCTGACCCGCTACAAACTGCGCATGCAGCTTTAGGCAATTTCACTGTAAAGAAAACGCGATGTAAGCGCTGCCGGTGGGGCCCTTTGTGAATTGGGTCCCGCCGCTGGCAATCACCACGTACTGCTTGCCTTCGACCATGTAAGTCGCGGGAGTTGCGGTGCCCGCAAAGGGAAGGACCGTTTCCCAAAGCACCTTTCCAGTCCTGATGTCGAAAGCTCTGAATTTCTTGTCGTAAGCGGTCGCACCGATAAACAAGAGATTTCCCGCGGTGACGATCGGCCCTCCATAATTTTCTGATCCGGTATTCGCCATCCCCTTGGAAACAAGTTCCGGATATTCGCCGAACGGAATCTTCCACAAATAGCGGCCCGTGTTCAGGTCGATTGCATTCAGCGTTCCCCACGGTGGAGTGATTGCCGGGTAACCCTCAGCATCCAAAAAATCCCGCGAGCCCGTCACCTCGTACTTCATCGTGGTGCCGTCTGCTGCGGCGGAGTAGATCCCTCCCTCGTCAGGGTCTTTCGCACTTGTCTCCTTCTGTTTGGTCAGAAACTGGATGAGTGCTTGCAGGTGGGCATCGCGAAGGTTCGGAAAAGATGGCATACGTCCGCCACCCTGTGCGATTTTGGCTGCGATCTGCTCGGGCGATAGATGCTTTCCCACGTCGACCAGGGAAGGATACAGCGGAGGCGAACCAGCGAGATCCTTGCCATGACACAGGCTGCATTGATTGTGGTAGATCCTTTCACCGGTACTCGCGGTCGGCCGGTTCTCGGTGAGGCCAAGAACGCACGCCGCCTCATTTGCGTTCACGTAGATCACGCCGCGCGTCCGATCCACAGCTGGACCTCCCCATTCGGCTCCACCCAGAAAGCAGGGAAAGACCACCGTTTCCTGATTGAGTCCGATGGGCAGAAACTGGCCCCCGCTACGAAACGTGGCGAACTCCTTCACCGCTTTTTCATGCGCTTCCGGCGTACGCGTGGTCAGCAGATCCTCGGTGAGTATCTGCCGCGTAAACGGCGCCGGCACGGTTGGTGCGGGCTGGGTCTTCGAAGCAACCTCCCCCGGAACATCACTCGGAGCGTAAGGGCGTTCCACGATGGGAAAGAGTGGCTTGCCGCTACTGCGGTCGAATAAATACACGTAGCCCTGCTTGGTTATTTGCGCGACTGCGTCCACGCAACTGCCGTTGTGTTTTACCGAGACCAATGCCGGGGGAGAGGGAAAATCACGATCCCAAATATCATGATGGACCCCCTGAAAGTGCCAAAGGCGCTTCCCTGTTCTGGCATCGAGCGCAAGCAGAGTATCTGCGAAAAGATCGTCGCCTACCCGGTCTGCTCCGTAAAAGTCGAACACCGCAGACCCGGTCGGCACATAGACGATGCCGCGTTGTTCGTCCAGCGCCATCCCCGCCCAGTTGTTGGCCGCGCCCGCGGTTTTCCATGCGTTGGCAGGCCAGGTGGCGTAGCCGAATTCGCCCGGATGAGGGATGGTGTGAAAAGTCCAGCGAAGGCTACCGGTGCGAATCTCGAAAGCGCGAATGTCGCCAGGAGGAGACGGATACGTCTCCGGATTGCGGCCACCAACAATAATCAAATCCTGGTAAACGATGCCTGGTGTGGTGAGGGCGACGGATTGAAGAAGGTAGTCTCCCCGCAAGCCCTTCCGCAAATCGATTCTTCCCTGCTCGCCAAAAGAGGGAATCACTTTTCCGGTCGTCGCATCCAGAGCATAGAGATAGTTCATTACTCCAGCCAGAACGCGGCCATGCTGCCCGTCGCTCCAATAGGTAAGCCCACGCGCCGGCTGGGTGCTGTGTATCCCGGAGTCAAATTTCCACAGCAGCTTACCGTTGGCGGCGTCGAGCGCAATCACCTTTTGCGACGCGGTGTAGGCAAACAGAGTCCGCCCTACTACGATCGGGTTTGTTTCCAATCCGCCCTCTTCGGCAGCATCGAACTTCCATGCCTCTTTAAGCCTCTGTACGTTGCCGCGATTGATTTGCGATAGCGCAGAATAATGGTCACCCTCAACCTGCCCGCCATACACGGGCCAATCAGTGCGGCGAGGGAGCGGACCGCTCTTGCATCCCTGTGCATGCAGAACCGCGAGCGCTCCCGCCGAAAGGCCGAGGAATACGACCGACGCAGCAAAGATTCCGTTCGCCATCAAAATCCTTGAATAAGAGCCACAGATGTCTTCACGCCGCACCACCCTAAACTCTTACAACACTATCGAAACGTCAGGTGGAAACACCACCCTCTCCTTTGTCATCCCGAGAGCCTGTGGTTTTTTTTGGTGCTCACCCTCACTGTCAAACTGAATTGTCATCCCGCCTGCCCCGGCGTGCCGTGGGACCGAAGCGAAGTGGAGGGACCTGCTGCGCTCTCAACTCCGCTATCCAATCCCAAATGGAAACACCACCCTCTCCTTTGTCATCCCGAGCGAAGCCGAGGGATCTGCAGCCTCACTCCACCAGCAACCAAAGCCGAAGGAACGTCCACCCTCCACCTAAAGCAGAATTGTCATCCCGACCGAGGCGTACCCAAATCTCCTACCTCGCGACACTCACGACTGCCACGCAAGCGGCTTTCCGTACAGAAAGGCGCACAAAGCTTGCCAACGCCACCAAGTTCCACTGGAAATCTGGGGGTGCGTAGTGGAGAGATCCGCGGTTCTCACTTAACTTGCCCAGGTGACGACAGCAGCCATTCCGCCGCATTCTCAATCAGAGTGTTCTGCACCGGACTGGTGAATATCTTGTCTCCATGGCCCATATTCATATAGACCATCCTGTACTGCGTATTCGTCCAAACCACCGGAATATCTCCGTACGTCAGCAGACCCTTGATCCCCAGCGGATAGTTTGCCGGATCGAGCGTCAGCAGCACATGAATATGGCTATCGGCCCGAGGGCTGGGCTTCCAGCGATACCACTCGTTGGTCGGCGAGACAAACGTTGCCGGCAGATTCCGCGTGACCGGGCTAGTCTTGTCGTCCACGATCAGCTTCGCCGGTATAGGAGGCCAGCTGTTAGCATCAAACACGCCTCCACCGATAAAAGTCATAAACCACGGCCACTTGGTGTGTTTGTCGTTGTAGCCAGATACATGGAAGCCAAGCCAGGCTCCCCCGCCGGTCATATATTTCTCAAAGGCGTCCCGCTCCGCCTGGTTATGGGGAAACTCGTTGAGCCACACCACCAGTTGGTACTTCTTCACGTTGGTGTCGTTGAGATCTTCCCAATTCGTCGTTGCATCGAGCGCCAGGTTATCTTTCTCGGCCAGTGCTGCAAAAAATCGCAATGCGTCCAGCGCGAAGAGCGTGTGATCTGTCTCTACATTCAACGAATACAGGATCAGTACCCGTGGACGCGATGGCTTAGCACTCCCATCCTGGGCCCCGGCGCACGACGAAATCATTCCAACGATCAAGGCCAGCGCGGCGAGAGATCTTTTCACTGCCCCGCTCCCCAAAAAATGGCGTTCCTGAAAAGTTGAGTGAAGTTCTTGTCCTGAAAGAGCGCCGCGTGGTGACCCATGAATATGTAAATATTTCTGGCCTTGAAATGTTCGTTGGTCCAAACCACGGGATGGTCTCCCATCGTAATCATGCTCCTGGGATCATAGGTCGACTCGTCGACACTGGCGAGAACATGAACATTGGAGCGATTCGACCGGCTCCACGTGTACCACTCTTCCTGCTGTATCACGAAAGAGGACGGTAGACCCCTGGTTGCCGGATGGTTGGGATCATCCACCTTCACCGTGGCCGTGGCGAACTGAGCAATATAGCTGGTGTAGCGGATGTCTCCCATAAAGTGTGACCACCAGGTCCACATCGGGTACCCGTCGAATTCACCCAGCAGCATGGCGTGGTGAAAACCGATCCAGCCACCGGTTCCGCGCTCGATATACCGCTCGAAGGCCTTCTTGGCCACCGGTGTCCAGCGATACGGTGGATAGTTCAACTGGATGAATAACTGATACTTGGCCAGAAAGGCATCGTTGATCGGATCGGTATTCGTAATGTAGTCGACGGAAAAGTTATTCTCCTTAGCCAACTGCGCCAACCAAACCTTAGCCGCCAGAACGAAATCATTGTGCGGTCCTTTCCCCTCTTCCGCGATGGCCACCACCCGAAACTTCACTGGTTTGGCGGAGCTATCGAGTGCATGCGCACCGGCAGACGCGATCAGCAGAACTACCAAAAATAACGATTTCTTCAGGATGATCATCTTTACCTACCCACTACCGTCACGTTGTTGCTGCTGTAGTTGGCGACGTAAACCAAGTGCGCCGATATATCGATTCCAATGGCATAAGGAATTGTTCCGGTACTCACCTTTGTGACTGGAAGATTGGTCTTGCCATCGAACACGGTCACCTCCGCTGTACGTTGACTGGCCACATAGATTCGATCATTCTGCTGGTCGACGGCGATTGCCTGCGGATGTGTTCCCAAACTGACCGTCTTGCTTACTTCGCCGGTTGCACCGTCGATCACCGCCATAGTGTCGTTACCGTAGCTCAGAACGTAAGCTTTATTCGTCACGGGATTCACTTCCACCGCAAACGGAATTGGGCCCACATTCACGGTAGTTGTGGCATTGGTCGACCCATTTATGATCGTCACGCTGTCACTGTCTTCATTCACGGCATAGATTTGATCCGCCTTGGAGTCGACAGCGATCGCCCAAGCGTGCTTGCCGGTCGCAACAGAGGTAGTCGCCCCGGTCGCTCCGTCGATGACCGTTACATTTTGGCTTCCATAGTTAACCGTATAAATCTTGTTGGTTACGCCATTCAGGGCGATGCCGCGCGGCCCCTGCCCCACCTGGATGGTGGCGGTCGCGTTGGTCGCACCATCGATAACCGTCACGCTGTGGCCGAAGTTGTTTGCCACATAAATCTTGTTCCTGGCCGTATCCACCACCAGCGCCTGGGGATAGCTCCCCACGTGCACAGTTGTGCTGATGGCATTGGTTCCACCATCGATCACGGTTACAGAATCTGCTCCCGAGTTGGTGATATAGACTTTGTTCGTTTCCGGGTTGACTGCCACTGCTTCTGGACGATCCTCCACGTTCACGGTGGAGGTTGCACGCGTGGCCCCGTCGATAATCGTCACTGAGTTGCTGCCGTGGTTCACCACGTAGACTTTGTGGGTTAGCGGGTTCGCTGCCACCGCGATCGGGGTGGTGCCAACATCCACAGTCGCGATGACCTTTTGTGCCGTCGCAAAGAGCGGCGCAATCATTGCGGCGAGGAGTGCTATTCCTGTGCGGCAAAAAGTCGAGGCGAAGGTCATTTTTGCAATCAATAGTTATTCAATCCGATATGGCTCATCGCCACGTGCCCGCATGAGGATGTTTCGGCTAATCATCTTATTGTGTGCGCGCAGTGGTTTCTGTCTCCGTCTTCGGTAGCGGCAGCAGATCCTTCGACGGCGTGTCCGCGGGAAAGGCAACATTAAAAAAGCAGACCATCATTTCGTCATAGCTTTGCTGTCCCCAGGTGACTGTCTTGGTGGGATCCGGGTTTTCCGGATTGTTCGCGGAGTTGTCGTAATGTGCCGTGCACTCGACCCTGGTGCCGGCAGGCAGCGTAATTGGCTTTGCCAGGTTGTACCAAAGCTGCCAGTGCCAGTTATAGTGCGGCACATTCAGGATGGATCGGGTTTCTCCGTTAGGAAATACCAGCCGGTAAGACATATCTTTGCCGCGCATGTGCATATGAGGATGCAGGCCCAGAAGCGTCACTTCACGGCGGAAGGTATAGGAGGCATCCACGCGATAATTTGGATCGCCCGGCGGAATCTTGAACTTCTCATTGCCTGCCTGCAGAGTCATCACACGTTCTGTCGGAGCTTCTTTGGCCAGCACCAAACCCAGGTTGGACTGATCGGTCGTGGCCTTCCCTTCCGGCATGTAGTGCACCTCGAGCACAATGTCTGAGCCCGCGGGAATCAGCTTCGCCTGGCCGGGCACAAACATATCTGGTGGCTGCCCGGGCGCATAGCCCACCAGCCAGTCGCTGGGCACATCATCCTTCGCCGCCTTCTCGCCGGTCTTGGCCGGCGGAGCCACGAAGAACTCTCCTTTAGGCTGATCCTTGAAGTAGTTCGATCCAGGCGTACGAACATAGGCAACGATATGATGTACGACCGAACGGTCCGTCGGTGCGGCCTCTACATCCTGCACCCACGTATCTTTCGTAAAGCCGGTGGGCAGAATCACGTACTGGTAGTCGAGGATTCCCGTCGCAGGAACGGAGAACGCTCGCGGCAACTGGTAAATCTTGTCAGGCTTGGGAATGGTCCAGCCCTTGACGAATTCGGGAGCCGGCGGCATATCCTTCGGGTCGCCCTTGGGCGCACCGGCATCCACCCAGGCAGCGATAGTATCGATCTGCGCCTGGGTCAGCGAACGATTGTTCTCGAACTTTTCTGTGTGCCCATCTTCAAACCAGGGCGGCATCGCCCGGGTGACAACCATCCGCTTCATCGCTATCGCCCACGGCCGCGCTTCCTCGTAACTCAGCATCGAGAACGGCGTGCCCTCTCCCGGGCGGTGGCAGCCCTGGCAGTGCTGCTGCACGATCGGTGCAACGTCTTTGGTGAAGGTCACGTTCGAAGCTTTGGTGACCGGAATTGCTCCTGGGTCAGGGCTTGCCATCCCGGCCATTTGCCCCAACACGCATGCCGCCGTGCACAGTTGCAGCGCGCTTATTGCCAGTGTCCGCTTCATGCCAATCAACCTGAATTGATTAATTAGGAACGTTTCATTAGTATGTCGCCATCAAGTATCTACCCGCTCCACCGGTCAGGCAATCTTTTTTTAACAGCCAGGAAAACTCGAATGAAGATCCTAAGCTATCTCGCTCTCGTATGTGCGCTGGCGGGGACTGGGCGTGCTGAAATGCCCAGCTACTACAAGTCGGTAAACCGGGTGGTGTGGCTGGTGCAGAACGTCGACCTGGCGAAACAAGGTTGGATTCCGCTCGGTTTGTCTGACATCCACGAATATCCCGACGTCGTATTGACGGGGCAAGACCACGGCAAGCCGGTGAAGATGTGGGCATGGGAGATTACCGGCCACCTGGGAAACCTGACCGTGGAAATGATTCAGCCGGCCGAAGGACAGCTGAACGCCTGGAACGATTTCCTGGGCAAACATGGGGACGGAATTTTCTCCATCGTGCATGAGGTCAAATCCCAGGCGGAGATGACCAGGGAAATCAACCGCATGCGCTCGCTCGGTGTCGGCGTACTGCAGCAGTTGAGTCTCGACCGGGATGGCAAGCGTGTTACCTACACCTACTTCGACACCGAACCCCAGGGCAAGTTCGTTCTCGGCCTTGTCTACTGGCCTGGGGGCGCCCCACCTCCAGGCCCCGCAGGAAAGGTTTCTCACCTCGCACCCGTGATTCGCGAATCTGCGCCAGTCTCAGCCTACTGGCAGAAGCTGGGCTTCCCGGCATTTCGCATGGAGCACGCAACTCCGCGCCAGGACTCGACCTACCGCGGTAAACCGCTATGGTTTGCGTTCGAAGTTGGCTACCAGAACTACGACCAGTTCAGCTACGAATGGATTATTCCCCCGGCCACTCCTCCCAATATCTATGCCGACTTCCTCAAGGCGCACAAAGAAGGCATTCAACATCTGGGCATGCCGGTCGACGACTTAAATAAGGCTGTGGCCGATTACGAGAAGCTCGGTTACCACGTATGGCAATCCGGAGCCTGGGGTGACGTGGGCAAGAAGGATTCAGGCCAATACGACTACATGGATACCGATTCCATTGGCGGCGTCAGTGTTGAGTTGATCCACGCCTATAAATAATTTCACCCTAGCTGGCCCGCATTTCTCACAGACCCCTGGGTAAACGAATAAACGAATCGCCGCCGGTAGTCAGATCTCAATGCGTAACGAGTGACGGCTTGGTCGCAGACCAGCCTGTGAGAAATCCAGGCTAAGCTCGACGGTTTTACCGAGATACTCTAGAAGAAATATTTTAGAGCCAGCTGCAGATCCCTGTTGTCGGTACGCGTCGAAGTAACCACCCCGAAATTGCCGGATCCCTGAACTGCTCCAGGAGGCCCGAACTGTGGGTGGTTAAGAGCATTGAAAGCCTCCATACGAAACTCCAACTGCTGCCCCTCGAAGGGCATGGGGAACACCCTCTTGACCGCCAACGTAACCGGATCGTTCTTCACGCCTGTGACCGGGGTCCTAGGCGAGCTGCCGTAGTGGCCGTCAGCCTCGGCGAACGCCGCCGTATTGAACCACTCCGCATTGGTGCGATGCGCAAGGTGAAGAGGCTGCCCTGGAACGAGATCGGGACGCTGATTCTGGTTGCCATTATTCTCGCCATCTGCAGACTGGGTAATCCAGAGCGGACTGCCGCTGACGTACTGAGCAATGGCGTTGATCCCCCAGCCATTCACCACAGCGCGCACCGCGCGGTCCCCGCTCGAGAGCTTCGGCAGTTCCCAAACGAACGCGATCGTACCGTAGTTGCGCTGATCGGTAAGACCGCTGGCCCATTCCTTGGAGGCGGGAACCTGCGTCTCACTGCTGCCATTGTTGATATCGGTGCCTTGATTGTCGAGCAGATGCGACCAGCTATACGACCCAATGAATTCCAGGTTGTGCGACATCCGGTGCTCAAAGTGGACGTTCAACCCGTTGTAGCTTGAGGCGCCGCCGCTGAAATCGATAAGCCGGATGGTCCCAAAGGTAGGGAACGGCCGGTTCGCGTTCACGTTTCCGCTAGGCCCCTGCGGCGGCCCCGTGTTGAAGTTTTCATCTGACGTGTCCTGGTGAGTTCCCTTAACGCCGACATAGGACACATCAATCACGTTCGACCAAAATTGCTTTGACACTGTGAGGTTATAGGTCTGGACATAAAGGTCGGGATGCCGGTCATCGATGGGAAGCGAAGCCACATTGGCATTAGCCGCCGCAAGGTCCGGTGAAACCGGGTTCTCGATGGTAGCTGTCGGCGGATTACTCGGATTGGTCCCGTTCGTGAGGGTGAAACTGGGATCTGCCGGTGGATTCAGCTGCAGGATGTTGATGTTGTCGAACTGACCGCCGAAGTAGGTAATGCCATAGCCGGCGCGCACCACAAAGTGATGCTGCAAGTTATAGGCGAGTCCGATCCGGGGAGCGAAGTCCTTGTGGGTAACCTTCCAGATGGGGTTGGGCAGATTCACAACAGTCGGCGGCGACGTGCTGAAATCGAGGGTGCGTGAGGTGTTGAGGTTGTCGTGCGGCGGAACCCACAAATCGTAGCGCAAGCCGAGGTTCAGAGTCAGATTGGGAGTCGCCTTCCAGTTGTCCTGGAAATAGACCGCGTCGCGCCATTGCCGCGCCTCGGTTAGAGGCACGCCCTCCGGGGTGATGATGCTCGAGGGCACGCCCAGGATAAAGTCAGCGCCATCATATCCAGTTAGGGCGCCATTGAAGCTGAGCTGGCCATAGGGGGTGTTGTCCGTCGTGGCGTTGTCCTGAACGTGGCGGATATCCGCGCCGAAAATCAGCGTATGCCTGCCCTTGGTCCAGGTGAAGTTATCGACCGCCTGGTAAGTACGGCTGTCGTCGAGATTCGATGCGGCCGTGCCGCTGCCCACGTCGATCAAGTCTGAGCTGGAAATCACAGGAAACCCTTGATCTGGCGGCGGGAAAGGCGACCCGTTGGGCTGTACAAATCCGTTGATCCCGATCGAGGCCGGAGTGAAATCGGTATTGGCCAGCGTGCTCAACTGCTTCACGTGCTCAAGGTCGGTACCCAGCCTGAGTTCGTTGACCATCCTTGGATTGAAGACATGAATGTACTGCAGGCCTGCGTTATAGATCGGGTAAGTTCCCACATACCTGAAGTTGGGATTGAGGTCCGACGACGGGAAATCTCGCTTCGAATACAAAAAGTGGATGGCCACCTGATTACTGTCGTTGATCTTGTGATCCACACGCGCGAGGTACTGGTTCACTGTTTCGTTGCCTGACGTGACGCCGGCGTAGTTCAGGCCGTTCTGGCTGGTATTCGGCAGCGGCATGTACTTCCTGGCAATACTTTGCGCCACTGCATCGACCGGGATCTGATTGTTGGGATACGGCAACCCGGTGTAGGGGCTGACCAGCTGTGTACTGGGCAACAATGCTGAGAAGTCGCCGTTTTCTTCAGCCGGGGTTAGAACGTTGGTAATGCTTGCACTCTGCTCAACCGATCGCAGACCCTCGTAGCTGAAGAAGAAGAAGGTCCGGTCCTTGACGATTGGGCCGCCCAGCGTCCCGCCAAACTGGTTCTGCTTCAACACCTGCTTGGGCACCGGAGCGACCAGAAAAAAATTACGTGCATCCATGGCCGTGTTGCGGAAAAACTCGAACACGTCGCCGTGAAATGCATTGCCGCCAGTCTTGAGCTGGATATTGGTGACCGAGCCTGGTCCTCCGCCGTACTCTGCTTCGGCGTTGCCGGTGAGTACCTTGAACTCCTGGATCGCGTCGATGGAGGGGTACACATTCACGTAGGCGTGGCGGTTGTTCACCATCGTGACGCCGTCGACGTTCACCTGTGCCCAGGTCACCTGGCCTCCATAGGCGCTCACGGCCGAGCCGTCCGTGCTGGAGGAGTGGTTATCCGGATTGTAGACAGTGACCCCGGGTGTGAGGATGGCGAGGTCATTGAACTTGCGGCCGTTGAGGGGAAGGTTGGCTGCGCTCTCCGCTCCCACCACCACCCCGAGCGAGGCATCCTCGGTCTGTAGCAGTGGCTGTGCACTCTGCACCTCGACCGTTTGCTGTTGGCTGGCCACCCGCATGACGATGTTGACCTTCGCCTGCTGATTGATCTCGAGTACGATGCCCTTCTGCGCAGAGGAACCGAAACCGGGCGCAGTGACGGTGACGTCATAGGTTCCAGGTGTGAGATAGGTCACGTTCCAGTCCCCGGAGGGCGCGCTGACGGCCTGCTTGCTGGTTCCAGTGCGGGCCGAAGACACGGTGACGGTGGCGCCTGGAACTACCGCTCCGCTGCTGTCAGTCACCGTTCCTCCAATCGAGGTATCAACGGTCTGTGCGGGGGAGGGAATACAGGCCAGAGCCATCATCAGAAAAAGAGATAGTAACTGAACGTAATGAAATCTGCGCACAAAGCATCTCCTCATGGTTTGGGGTCAAGCAACGCATAGTTCTAGCGCGAACGGGTCTCTTCATGGAGAGCGTTAGCTTTGAGTCTGCCGCGCGGCAGCCTTCACGCCGCGACAGTTCTATGTTTGTGGCCCCGAAAACTAAGAAGCAGAAGACGAGAGGTAGGAAGCGACTGGGCGTCCAACGCCATCTGCATGTGGTTCAACATTAAGCCGCAATGAATTGGCCGTCAACTGAAAAATTTCACGTTTTTGTGGAAACATTCCTAAAGAAATCGCAGTCCAACGATTGCCGGGATGTCCTAAGCTTCGCGCTCTTTGGGAAGTCCGAGAATGTGCAAATCCGCAGGAGAAGCGCCTCGGAGGTACCTTTCGCCCCGAAGGTATTTGAGGCTGAGCAGATTTCTTGCCAATCGGGAAATGTTTCCCTATATTGTTCTGGGCTCTGGTGTAAGAAGACAAGGACCGGCGCCAGGCGGAAACCAGGCCTGGTGCACATGCATGAAAAACACACGTGTTCCGAAGAAAAAGTTGATTTTGCGGGACATTGCATCCGCTGCCGGCGTCAGCCCCGCCACCGTTTCCCGCGTTCTGAACGGACATAGCCGTGTCACCCCTGGCGTCTGCGAAACCGTTTTGCAGGCGGCCGCCAGGCTCAATTTCGATCCCTCGCAGCGCAACCGTACCAAGGCCCTCGCCTTCATTCTCAGCAATCGCGCCATGCTGCATCCCTACCACTCAAGAATTCTCGTCGGCGCGGAGGCGTGCTGTGCTGAACACGGCTGGGACATCGTCTTCCTCTCTTTCAACTATTCGCCGAAAGTTCCGTGGAAGGAGTTGCACCTGCCGAAGGTGGTGCAGCGCCACGATGTGGTCCAGGGAGTGATCTTAGCCGGCACTACCTCCACCAATCTGCTTGAGTTACTGGATCACAAAGGGATCAAGTTTGTGGTTTTTGGCAACAACCTCATTGTCGAAGGGAAAAGCCTGAACCAGGACGCAGTTTTCTCTGATGACGTTCAGGGTGGCAAAGACGTCACACGATATCTCATCCGGCTGGGTCACCGTGACATCTGGTTCGTAGGCAACACCCGGCTGCCATGGTTTGCCCGCGCCTGCGAAGGCTATCGGCACGCCATGGAAGAGGCCGGCTTTACCCCAAGGGAAAGCAGTATTGGTTCTGAAGATGCCGCGGAAATCGGATATCTTGGAACAAAGTCGCTCTTGGGCGGCGGGGAACCGGTCACCGCAATTTTTGCCGGTAGTGATTCCACCGCGCACGGCGTTTACAAGGGGCTGGCAGACAGCGGCTTGAGCGTGCCCGGAGATATAAGTGTCGTCTCGTGCGACGATACAATTGGAGCATGGTTGCATCCGGCGCTTACGACAATACGAGAATTCCCCGAGCAAATAGGGAAGCAGATGGTCGAAGTACTTCTCAATCGCATCGCCAAGCCGGGCCAAAAGCCGCAGTGCATCACCGTGCCAACGGAGCTGATGAAAAGAGATTCGTGCCGCCAGATAGGCAACTCTCAGGCAGGCACGCGAGAAGAGGCTGCGCGCTTAGCCACTGTTTCGGTAAGTAGCCCTGACCGGCTTCGCTAGTTCCAGGGCAATCGCAACGCTTTGGTGGAAGGAAACGGAGTATCTGCTATGTCACAAGCAAACTGCTTCACGAATAACGGTTTTTCCCGCCGGCGCTTCTTCCGCTGGAGCACTGGGTTAGCCGCCAGCCTTGGCGCAATGCCGCTATTCTCATCCGCAAGGTCCCTCGCTTTCTCTGAAAGCGAAGTTGCCGGCGAAGACTACTACGAGAAGCTGGGCGTTCCGACCATCATCAATGCAGCCGGCACCTACACTACTTTGACTGCTGCGTGCATGCCTCCCGTGGTGTTGGCCGCGGTGCAGAAGGCGGCCCTCCATCCTGTGCGCTTGCGCGAACTTCAGGAAAAGTCGGGTGAATACATTGCCAGGCGGCTCCAGTGCGAGGGCGCCGTCGTCACCTCCGGCGCTGCGGGAGCCATCACTCTGGCCACGGCTGCCTGCCTGCAGAACGCCAACAACAACGACCCGCTCTCCATGCCCCAGGCAATCGATGGCATGAAGAACCAGGTGATCGTGCAGCGCGCACACCGATACGGTTACGATCACGCCATATTTTTGTGTGGCGCGCGGATTACTGAGGTGGTCACGGTCGACGACTACAAGCGCGCCTGCGCCGCCGGCAATGCCATCATGACCAACTTCTTCAACGCAGCCGAAGAAGAGGACGGCATAGCTGGTACCGCGCAGATCGGCCGCGAGGAATGGCTCCGCATTGCTCACGAACACAATATCCCCTGCCACATTGACGCTGCAGCCGATATGCCTCCCATCTCGAATCTATGGAAGTACACAGGGATGGGCTTTGACCTGGTTGCCTTTTCCGGAGGCAAAGGCATGCGCGGTCCGCAAAACGCAGGCCTGTTGTTGGGCAAGAAGCACCTCACCGATCTCGCGCAGCAAAACAACAACCCTGAAGAAGGCGTAGGTCGCGGCATGAAAGTGGCCAAGGAGCAGATCGTCGGCATGGTGGCCGCTGTAGACTGGGTGCTCTCACATACTGAAGAATCCATGCAGGGCGATTACCAAAAACGCGCCGACCTGATTGCCGCTGCGGTGAAGGGCATCCCCTCCGTCACCACCGAAACGGTCGTCCCCAGAATCGCCAACCACGTTCCCCACTTGTTGATACGGTTCGATCCTTCCGTAACGGGCGTCACCACCACGGAGATCGTGACCAAACTGCGCGAGGGCAAGCCATCGATTGAATTGAATCCCAACACCGGCAAGCCGCCGAACCAGGGCATTCCATCGAACGCGAACACGCTGGTTGTCGGCGTCTGGATGCTGCAACCGGGAGAAGATGTGGTTGTCGGCCGTCGCATCCGCGAAGCGCTCACGAAGAAAGCTTAGCCATCTCAGTAAAGAGGTAATTGACCGTGGAAAATGAAACCCCACACACGCGCGTGACCCGCCGAGACCTTTTGAAATCAACCGGCATGCTTTCCGCCGCGGCAGCCACGGCTGCTCCTTTGTCGCTCTCCGCAGCCACCTTCATGGAGCCTCCAACGCCAATGCATCCAGCCAATTCCGGCACTCCTACGGACAATCTCTATACGCGGATCGGTGTCAGGCCCATTTTGAACGCCCGGGGTACATACACCATCATCTCCGGCTCGCAATCGCTACCCGAGGTGAAGCAGGCCATGTTTGAGGCCTCCCACTATTACGTACAAATGGATGAGATGATGGCTGCGGTGGGAGCGGAAATTGCTCACCACATGGGTGCCCCCAGCGCGATCGTTACCACCGGGTGCGAAGCAGCGATTGCCGCGGCGACGGTTGCCTGCATTTGCGGCACAGATCCTGAACGCTCGCAGGCGATGCCTTACACCAAGGCACGCAACCAGGTCATCATTCCTAAATATTCCCGCAATCCCTACGACTTCGGCGTCCGCATGTCGGGACCGGAGATCGTCGAAGTGGAGACGGAAGAAGAGTTCCGCTCCAAACTCACGGAGCACGTGGCCATGATCTACCTGCTTTCCGGGCCGCGCGCCTTCCAGGAGCCGCTCTCGATCAAAAGTGTGTGCGCGATCGCGAAGGAAAAGAATATTCCAGTTTTTGTCGACGCGGCGGCAGAGGAGCCCATCGTCCCCAATATCCATCTTGCTGCAGGCGCTACGTTCGTTGGCTACTCGGGGGGCAAGTGTATGCGCGGTCCGCAGGCCGCAGGTGTGTTGCTCGGGCCCAAGGACCTTTGCTATGCCGCCTTTTGGAATTCTGCCCCTCATCATAACTGGGGCCGCGCTCTCAAGGTCGGCAAGGAAGAGGCGATGGGCATGCTTGCGGCAGTACAACAGTGGTACAAGCGCGACCACGATGCGGAGCAGAAACAGTGGCTCGAGTGGGATAACTACATCGCCGCGGCGGTGAAAGACATTCCGTCTGTAACCACGCAGGTTAAGATGCCCGACGAGGATCTTTCCAACCGCGCCCCAACCCTGAGTATTCATTGGGACGCAAGCAAGGTCGGCATCACTGGCACAGAGTTGGTGGAAAAGCTCGACAAGGGCACTCCGCGCATCCTGGTGGCCGGCGGCCATGGCAGCCGCCCGGATAAGATGGCCTCCTCGCTCGGCATCATGCCCTACATGATGGAGCCCGGCGACTACAAAATTGTTGCCGAGAACATTTCGAAATACATGCGCAACCCGGGCCACTACGAAAATCCACCGGTCTACACGGGAACCACGGCCAATCTTGCCGGCACCTGGAATGTCAGCATCCAATACGTCCGCGGTGTCGGCGAGCAGCAGTTCATCCTGCAGCAAGACGGAAGCACTATTTCAGGAGAGCAGAAAGGCGAAATCTTCAACGCGACCTTCAAAGGCAAGGTCGATGCGGATCACGTGGTGCTGACCAGCGTGATGCCCGCAAACGGATACGAGGTGTCCTTCACTTTTACCGGCGTTGTTACCGGCAACAATTTCTCCGGAGATGTGAAGCTCGGCGAATACGGCGCCGCAACCTTCACCGCAACCAAAGCCTAGCTAGGCCTATGCAAACTGCACACGCGAAGGGTGCCCCGGCTTACCGCGGGGTCTTGCGTTTGAGACCTGGGGTCCTCCTGGTAGAGGCCAATCGACTCCCGCCGAAAAATTAAATGACTCTTCAGACTCCAGCAACCGCTCTCCATGGAAGCATCGCTCTCCCCTTTGTCATCCCGAGCAGCTGACTTGCCTGGGGCAAGTCAAGGATGGAATGAACATGGGAAAGCGGTGTTTGCAATCCAGGCCCAGAGGGCCGTCCGCCAAACGTCAGCCCAGCCCGGAAGGGCTGGGTCCACAAGCCAGGCGGTCGAGCGCCGGAGGTGCGGCACCACACTCTTCGTTTGTTCATTCCGGCGTGCCGTGGAAGGATCTGCCCGGCAACCGCTCTCCATGGAAGCGTCGCTCTCTCCTTTGTCATCCCGACCGAAGCGAAGCGGAGGGATCTGCAGTTCCGCGGACCCTTCCTGGAAATGTTTTTCAACAGAGCGCAGCGTAGTGGAGAGATCTGCGGTTACTTTTCGGCTCTCACGCACGCGCTTTAGCGGGGTCTTTCCCCTCAGTCACCAACACAAACCCACATCTACCTTACGGATCGATGATAGTGTGATCCCACACCTTCGACCCCTGCGTGTGATAGTGACCCAACCGGGTCCAGTCTTCGCGCGTGATGCCGTTCAAATCCCATACCACCTGCCCGTCACGTACCGTCAGCTCGCAAATCAGCTTCTCGTCGCCTGACATGCGTGCGCCGTAGCTATCCACAAATCCAAAATGACCTTTTTCCAGATGGAGCACGGCAACATCAGCGTCTGCTCCTGGCGTAAGATTCCCCAGCTCGTCGTGCTTAATCTCATGTGCCGGATTCGAGGTAGACATCCGGATCACATCATTAAGCGGAACGCCCAGGTTGAGAAGCTTCGACATCACATTCAGCATGTCTTTCATGCCCGCATTCATGCTGTCGTTGTGGAGGTCGGTTGAGATGGAATCAGGCACAAACCCTTGCTGAATGGCGGGCGCCGCCTGCCGAAAAATAAAGCTACCGCCACCGTGACCAACATCAAAGATGACCCCGCGCTTCCTCGCCTCGAAGAGATAGGACCGTACTTTTCCCTGCCCATCGAGCATGGGGACATCGTCCAGGTACATATGTGTGGATATATCGCCAGGACGCAGTTTGTTCGACACTAACTCTTCATAAGGGCGCTCCGGACGAAAGGTTCCGAAGTCGACCATGACCGGGATGTTGGCGATGGTCCCCGCTTGCACCGCGCGCTCGACCGGAGTCCATTCCGGTCCATCGTAATGGGCCGTCTTTATGCCTACGATCACCTGCGGATACTTGAGTGCTTCCGCGGCGGCTGCCTGGGCATCCATCTCGTTCAGGTTCTGTTCGTACTTCGGGCGCATGCCGCTGCCAACAATATTGATAAAGGCGAGGATGCGCGTGATGGAGCGATCGATCACCCGATCCTTGAAATCGGGGAAATTTTTCCAGCCCGAACTCCCCGCATCGACAGCTGTCGTCACCCCACTGCGCAGGGTAAATCCATCGGGGTATACACCGTGATCTCCTGCGTAGGAGCGGCGTTCGCCCGTGCCCGCATATACATGTACGTGGATGTCCACCAGGCCAGGGGTGACGTAGAAGCCGGTAACATCAACCACTTTCGCTCCTGGGTCCGTTTGGATATGTTCCGCGACCTCAGCAATCTTATGGTCTTTAATCGCGACGTCACGGACTGCGTCGATCCCGTTCTTAGGATCAATGACGTGGCCACCTTTGAGCACAAGGTCATACGATGGTTGAGCATGAAGCGAGGAGCACGGCAAAAAAGCAAGCAACAACGTAATCCTGAATAAACGTGATGACCCAACAAGGCCCCTTCGTTCTCGAACAGCATGGCAGAAATCCACGATACGGTATCCCCTTTAACGATGTCACAGCTCTTCTCGGCGTACTCAGCAGTCATCGGGTCCACAAAAAGCACAGCCGCTGTAGATCCAGCGGCTGTGTGGGGCACGATTGGCCATGGGGTGCTAAAACACGATCTTCCCTGCAAGCTGAAGCACGCGGCCGCTGCTGCCGGAACTGTTCTTTTGGGTGCTCGTGGTAGTGCCAAAATCGCCCCACGTCGTGGAATCAGCCGGGTCCCAACCGCCTTGCATGTCGGAACTCGGGTTGGACAGATTGGGATGATTGAAGACGTTCTGAGCCTCGGCGCGGAATTGAAAGCGTAGCCTCTCCCAAATCCCGAAGTCCTTGAACAGCGATGCATTTACATTTTCAAAGCCGGGACCGTAGAGTGGATTTCGTCTGCCATTTCCGTATGTAAACTGCGCCGGATAAGCAAATGCCGAACCATCGATACAGGAGCCACTCGGATTATTGATGTAGAACTTGGTGGTGCATTTGGCCGAGGGCAGATGCACCCAGTCCGGCCGTTGCACATTTCCGTTCGGCTGGCTGACGTTGGCCTGATCGTTATCCAGGTAGACGTTGTAGGGAAGGCCCGTCTGCAGGGTCACGATCGCGTTTACCTGCCAGCCACCCAAGGTGTTTTTCATGAGATAGCTGGAGCCTACGAATTTGGGCAGGTCGTACGTAGCAATGGCGACAAAACGATTACGGATATCCCAGTTCGAGCTCGCATAATCCAGGTTGATGTTGAACTGATCCATGGTCGTGCCGCCGTTGTTCGAGTTATCCGAGAGGTCCAGATCATGCGACCAGGTGTAACTGGCCTGTCCAGACAACCCATGTGTCGTGCGCTGACGAAGGATCGCGGTAAAACCGTTGTAGTGAGAATATTCGTCATTCTGAATGGTGCGGATCCTGCCGAAGAGCTGGTTCGGGCGGCGATCATTGATATCTCCTACGGGACCGCCGGGCTGGGGCGAGTTGTTATAGAAGTCGCGGTCAAGATGGATCGCGTGGGAACCGATGTATTGCAACTCTGCGCCGGCTCCGTTCCACAACTCTTGTCCCCATGACAAGTTCCACTGGTACAGCTCCTGGACCGGCAAGTGCGGACCCATGGTGACCGCACTCACATAGGTTCCGGGAATACCAGCCATCGGAGAACCCGCGCCGGCGCCCGGAGTGGGATTGGCGAAAGTCAAAAGACTGTTTGCCTGACCGCTGTAGGCGACAGACGCAGAAAGCGGATAGTTCTGCGTTGTGAGGGTATAGGTGTTCAGCTGGTTGGCGTTCCAGTAGATGCCAAAGCCGCCTCGAAGTACCGTCTTTTCCGTTGCCCGATACGCGAAGCCAAGCCGCGGCGCCCAATTGTTGTGCGTGGGATCGATGAACTTGAAGCCTGGCGTCGGCTTGAACGTGCCAGGCGTGGCCGCACTAGACGCCGGGATCAAAGCGGTATCGTCCGCATTCAAAATTCGGGTATAGCCGTTCAAGCTATAGGGCACAGTCGGTAGTTCATAGCGCAGGCCATAATTCACCGTGAGCTTTGGTATCACCTGCCAGTTGTCCAGCACAAAGAACCCATCCCGCCATTCACCGATCGATCCCTTGGTGGGAAACACGGGCGTCGTGGACGACTGGGCCAGGCCCAAAACAAAATCGGCCGCGCCATACCCTGTACTTGTATAGCCCGCATCCGCGCTGCCGGGGGTTCCATTGAAGTTGAACAGGCCGCGCGCATCGTTCGCCGCCTCCCGGCCGATGGTGAGTTTGCGCAGCTCTAGGCCGGCCATGATATTGTGGCGGCCGATGGTATAACTAACCTCATCGTAACCGTCGATCGTTCGATCGTCCTGATACCAGTTCGCGCCTGTGTTTCCCAACGTCGGGCTGCCCCCGAGAACGTCGATATAAATGGAGGGTATCCCGGGGTTGCCATACAACGTATCCGAATTGAAGCCTGGGATCCCAAGCGCCGTGCCGGCATCCTTGGGCCCATTCACAGCAAAATAATCAAGATTGTTGGAGAGAACGGTGTTCAGGCCGACGCGGAAATCGTTCACCAGGTTTGGCCTGAAGATGTGCGTATAACCAATCGCGTAGTTTCGCGAGTGCGTCGGTCCATACGATCCGTTAGTGGCAAAGTTAGAACCGTTGGTGATCGTAATGTTCTGCCAGTGATAACGGAAATACAGCCGATCCTTATCGCCTATGTTTTCGTCAACGCGGTCCAGTGTCTGGGTAATCACCAGGTTGTTGGGGAAGCTGTTTTGAAAATTGTTTTGCACTCCGCTGAGATTGGGCGATGGCAGATATGCCTCCAACTTTTGCGAGACCATGGCCGACGGGCTACCTAACTCAGAAGCCGGAATCTGATTGTTGGGATAGGGAAGGCCGGTGAACGGGTCGGTGATCGACACTCCGATCTCGGAGAAGTCTCCAGCCCTCTCTGCCGACGTAAGGGTCGATGCAATGCCGGTAGACTCCGATATTTGGTTGAGCTTCTCCCAGGAACCAAAGAAGAATGTTTTGTTCCTGCCGTTGTACAGTTTCGGGAAATAGACTGGTCCGCCTAGATCGAATCCATATTGGTTGTAGTGGTTAATCGGCTTGGGAGCGCCTGGTTGATCGAAGAAATCATGCGCATTCAGGGCAGTGTTCTGAATATAGTCGTAGACCGCACCGTGCAAATCATTGGTTCCTGACTTGCTGACCAGGTTTACATGCAGTCCCAGATAGGACCCATACTGCGCTGGGTAATTCCCGGTCTGCATCTGTACTTCAGAGATCATGTCTGAGCTTGGCCGTGCCGGCGCCGTAGTGATCAGGTTATTCATGATCGAAACACCGTCGAGCGTCATGCTGCTCTGGATTTCACGT
The DNA here is from genome assembly GCA_963750415.1 of uncultured Acidobacteriaceae bacterium. Taxonomy (GTDB): domain Bacteria; phylum Acidobacteriota; class Terriglobia; order Terriglobales; family Acidobacteriaceae; genus PALSA-350. Next base: position 1,170,368 of record CAVVQX010000005.1, on the reverse strand, counting down.
TGGCCGGCGCCGATGAAATCCTCTCCCGGCGGCACGCCGTTATAGCCTGACGAAGGTCCGATGGTGACGTTGGACGCGGTCGCAGCAATCTCCAGAGCGTTGTGTCCCATCAGCGGCAAATCCTGTACCGCCTTGGTATCGAAGGTTTCACCCAGCGTGGCGTCGTCTGTTTGAATCGGCGGGGTAGATGCTGAAACGGTAACCGTCTGAGTCTCAGATCCTGCTTTGAGGGAGTAGTCTGTGCGCACAGCCTGATCGATCGGCACGATGATGCCCGTCTTCGTCAGCTTGCTGAAGCTCGGCTGCTCGACGGTAATATCGAAGGTACCGGGAGGAATGAATTTGATCGAATAGTAGCCTTGCTCATTGGTCGTGCCCGGATAAACCACACCCGTGGATTCTTCCACGGCCGTCACCTTGGCCCCGGCGACTGCGCTGCCGGATGAATCCAGCACAGTTCCCACCAGGGCGGTATTATTTGCCACCTGAGCCTGTAGCAAAGGAGCAAAAGCCACCATACCTATTACCAATATCAATGGATGGAGAAGCAGACGTTTCATTTCTTTGAGCTCCCTTCAGTTTGGGCCGCAAGCGAATCTGCGGCCGGTGGGAAACTTATATGTATGCAGCGCTTTCGCTCTGCAAGTATGTCGAAAACAACTGGCCTACCTAAAACAAAACGAATGATCGTGCTTCCTGCACCCTCCCTCCCGCGACTTAGAGGAGGGAAAGACCTGCGCTGCAAAAAACGTGGCAGGCGACACGTGAACCACATCTGTCCGAGAAAGCGGCGAGTCTTAACCCGGGTCCAGGTCCCTACAGCGTGGAGGTTCGCGGTGCAAAGGTTAAGAGCATTGCACTACAGGACCAACAGTCTGTCATCAGGCTGTTGCCATGCCTGCATATAGGACATTTGCCCTATATGCAGAACCGTTTCCGTGAGGTCCTATTCCCAGTGCACCAGCCCGCGCTGGATGGCGCAGATAGCGGCCTGGGTCCGGTCGCGAACGCCCATTTTATCCAACACGCTGCTCACATGGATACGCACCGTTTTCTCCGCAATACGCAGTTGCTGAGCGATATCACGGTTGCTTTGCCCGCGGGTGATACAGGTAAGCACTTCATGCTCGCGAGGAGTCAGCTCCACCAGCGATGTCCGCTCTGCCAGGCGGTCGCGTGCGACCGGTGGAAGATAGCGCAGGCCCTTGTGCACAGTAACAATGGCTTCCACCAATTCTTCTCCGCTCGCATTCTTGTTCAGGTAGGCCATGGCCCCGTTACGGATGGCGCGATAAATATCCTCGCTGCCCTCATAGTTGCTGAGAACTGCGATCTTGGCCGTCTTGCATAGCTTGCGAATGGCTGCAATGGCATCGAATCCGTTGACGCCCGGCAAACGAAGATCCATGACCGTAACGTCAGGCGAGCACTGGCGGTACAGTTCGACGCCGCTCGCTCCGTCGCTTGCCTCACCCACAATCACGATGTCATCGCGCCCGCTCAAGACAGAGCGTAAAGCCATCCGCGCGAGGTAGTGATCTTCAATCAAGATTACCCGGATGCCCAATTGCGTCATCCTCCCTGCACTTGCATGCGAAAAGGTACATGGACCAGTATCTCGGTGCCATTTCCAGTCGATGTCTCTACCCGCAGGCTTCCACCTAGCTTGCGGGCACGTTCCTCCATAACAGGAATTCCAAAGTGGCCATATAGCGCAGCGAGCTTGTCTGAGGCTCGAAAGCCGCATCCATCATCCTTGACGGATAGACTTAGCCAGTCAGCGTGGTATTGCAGATGAACAGAGATCATGTTCGGCAAGGCATGGCGGAGTGCATTGGTCACCGCCTCCTGCCCGATGCAGACAAGATGATGAACGGAACCGGGAGCCAGGGGCACTTCCTGTCCCTCCACCTGGAGCCGCATATCGACTCCCTCCTTGGCACTCAATGCGGTCAACGCGTTCGACAACGCACTGGAGAGCGGTCCCGTTGCTTCTTCATTTTCTCGTAAATCCCAAAGGATGCGGCGGGCCTCGGCCTGGCAGTGCCGAACCATGTTTCTAGCCAGTTCACAGGCCTTCGCTGCCGCACTCGTCTCGCTGCCGAGTAGACGCGCCGTCGTCTCCATCTGCCACGCGATGGCGGCGAAACCGGCCATCAACGTGTCGTGCCATTCTCGCGCGATTCGATTGCGCTCCTCGAGAACTACCCCCAGCTCTCCCTTGGCACGAGCCAACCGCCAACGGAACAGGCGCACAGCAGCCACAGCGGCCATGACGCATAGCAGCGCGTAAAACCACCAGGCCTGGTAAAAATACGGCTGCTGATAAACGTCAATGCTGGCAACGTTATCGTTCCATGCCGAACCTGCATTGCGCGCGTCCACGAGAAATTGATAATGACCGGGAGGGAGTTTTCGATAATGTGCGGCCCTGAAGCGCGTCACCCTCCAATCGCGGTCGTACCCATCGAGCTTGTAGCGGAACTCCATTTGCGCCGGATTCGCCAGGTTTTGCGAATTGAACTGAAAGACCAGGTCTTCCAGGCCCGGAGATAGCTCCAAACGGCTGCTTACATCCACGCTGGCGTCGTCCAATAAGACCCCCGTCAACTGCGCCGGATGAGCAGCCGGAGGAACCATCCCTTCGGGATCGGTATGAACCAGACCTTTCGCAGTGGCGAACCATAGGCTGCCATCCTTTGCTCGGATGGAGTGTGGTTGAGCTACTCCAAGGCACTCGCTGCTGGGCATGCCGTCAGCCTTGCCCAGTAAGACGTAATCCAACGTCTTTCGCTTCTGTTGCGCCAGTTCTTCAAGCTGCTGTCGTTGCACCCGGACGATACCGTGGGAAGTGGCCATCCACAGAAATCCCTGTCCGTTATCGAGTACCGAAAAAATGGTGTAGTCCACCAACCCGTTCATCATATCCAGATGAAAAGGATGGTCGCCGTTGAGCCAGTCGAGTCCTCCACCCTTCGTGCCCACCCACACATTTCTAGCATTGTCGATAGAGATGGAGAGCACGTAGGGATGAGAAAGACCTTCCACCATGCGAACCTTGTCGCCCAGCACGCGATAGAGTCCGGCTGACGTGCCCACCAGAATGGACCCGTCATCGTTCTGCGCCAGGCAGGTGATCAGTTTGTCTTTCAGCAGGAGTATGCCTTTGTTCTTCGCCGGAACCCCGTCTGCGTAGTGCAGCAGTCCGGTGTATGTACCCACCCAGAAGCCACCTTGTTTGTCACTTAGCAGGGCACTCACGGCATCGGTGAGCGTTTCATGCCCTAGCAGGATCTGCTGAAAACCGGCCCCGTTGTAGCGGTATAGTCCATTGAACCAGGTACCTATCCACACATTCCCGGCAGCATCTTCCGCCAGCGTTCGGATCGCGATGGAGTTTCCTGGCGGAACCTCGCGTAGAAATCTTCCCTGCTTAAGCCGGAATAATCCGCTGCCCCAGGTGCCAATCCATAAATCACCATTGTGGTCCTCGAGGATCGCAGCGGGCTGCGCTTCGCGTAAGTCCCGGGGCTCATCGCGCAGGGGGATCAGGGTAGCGATGCGCCATCGGGCCAGGCCGCCGCTGGAGAGGCCGACCCATAGATTGTGCTCATCGTCTTCGTACAGCGAGCGCACAAAGTCGTCAGCCAGACCGTCCTTGCTCGACCAGCAGGAAAAACTCGAGCCCGAGACAATTCGACAAAGCCCGTTGTTGCGGGTACCAACCCACATATTGCCCTGATAATCGCCCACCAACGCCGTGACCTCGTAGTGAAATCCTGGCACAGCCTCCTGGGTATATTCTTCCCCGGCCTTGCGCTTTCTCTTGCCAGTGGAGGGAATCAGCCGCACCATCCCGTCACGCAGGCCGATCCACAGCACACCCTGGCGGTCGTAGTAAATCCCGACCGCATCGCCTGTCGTCTTATGGTGCAGCTCATGATGTTCCAGAACATGAGTATGCATACCCTGCGAGGTGAGGTGAAAAACTCCGTCCGAGGTGAGCACAAATATCCCGCCATGCCCATCTTCGGCAAACGGCGTAGTGATATCCCCCGAGACCGGGCCGAGTTTGTCGAGCAGCTCGATCGACTGGCTTCCCCCGTGCACCGTGATTCGCTCTATGCCATCGTGGGTAGCCGCCCAGATCGTGCCCGATCCGTCCTCGAACAGACCGCGAATACGCTCCTGGTAAAACCCTGCCTGTTCACTCACGTTGATTGCGCGGCCCGCGGTCTGGCGGATGATTCCCCGATCGTCCGTACCGATCCATAGGTCTCCGCTGCGACTTACCAAGAGTGAGTTCACAGGCTCGCTGGCAGCCGGATCCTTTGCATCCACGCGGATCGGGCTAAAACGCAGACCATCGAAGGACGCAACTCCGCCATAGGTCGCGATCAACAACCGGCCGCCGGGCACCTGGGTGATTGCGCGCGACTCGCTCTGCGGCAAGCCGTCTTCGACCTGCCATTCCTGCTTTTGGTATTCGGATAGGCGCACGGTCGCCGACACAGCAGGTATGCAGCAGCTCAAGGCCAGCGCAAGGAGCAACATCCGGCGTAACAGCCGCTGCCGTAAATAGCTGCTACATTCTCGTTCGCGCGGCATGGCAAAGTCCTTACAAGCCACAAGGAAATGACAGATGCTGACTTCACCCCATCACATGGGAGATACTTTTGCAACCTATTTTTATAAGTCCCCTTAGGTACAGGATGGCCGGCTAGGAGAAGCCTCCTTGTTGCCCACCCAAGAATTCCGCGACGACGGTCGCGGCTTGAGCCCTTCCGCACTAGCCCGCGATTGAGGGCTTGAAAGTGTGGTGAGAGCCTGATTTCCAAACTCCAGTCCCGCCCCGGCTTGCCGTGGGTCCCGCAGGTACGGCTGAGCTTAGCCAGGACTGACGTCCCATAAGCACTAACCTATATGGGGTGTTTTTTTCGAACCTCCCACAAAATCGTCATCCTGAGAGCCTGTGACTTTTTCGATCTTCTCGTGTTTTTTGCACCCGTCCAGATGTTGTTTAGTCCCCTCCGCAAAGGCGTCATCCTGCCTGCCCCGGCGTGCCGTGGGAGCGAAGCGCCTCGCAGATTTATCGCATAACAGAGGGTTTATGGCGCGGAGTCGAAGGACCCCGGCGATGCTTGTTGGCAGGTGCTCTTCGGAGCTTTCCGGCCACAGACTACAAGGGAAATTAAAAAAAGTCACAGCCTCTGAGCGAAGCGCCTCACAGATTTCTGCGTGATACAGCGCTTAGGCGCGGAGTCGAAGAGCCCTGTCCTGAGCGTAGTCGAAGGAACCTCGAGGGGCGCTTATCCTACCCATGCCGTTGGCAGCCTTTCAACCACCGAAGCCCGCACCTGGCGACCCACCGCAAGTGCGTACCGCAGGAAGAATTCAGTTCTCGGGCTTGGGTAGTCGAAAGCTCCGAACAGCATTGACAAGATAAGCACCCTCGGGGTCCTTCGACTCCGCGCCTAAGCGCTGTATCACGCGATAGATCTGTGAGCGCTTCGCTCAGGATGACGATTTTGTGGGAGGTTCGAAAAAAAACACCCCACATAGGTTAACGCTTGTGGGACGTTAGTCCTGGGTAGGAATATGAAAGCTCGAACCAGTCCTGCCCCGGCTTGCCGTGGCGGGACTGGAGTTTGAAAATTGGTTTCTCACATACCACTCTGTAAGCCCCCGAGATGCGCTTTTCGCCTCGCTCGACAGCAATCATTGTCTGTGACGTTTTGCTCTGCCGGACAGATCTTAGAAATAGTCCGCAAAGCCGTACGCAAGCCGCCTTCTCAATCTGGGTATTGGAAGCTTAAGCCGTTTCCCAGACAAGCTTTGCATTGGTCAGCTCCCGGGCGCCCAGCGCACCTAATTCGCGCCCGACACCGGAACCCTTCACGCCGCCAAAGGGCGCACGCGGATCCGACCGGACAAAGTCATTGATGAAGATTGCACCGGCCTCGATCCGCGCAGCGACCGCATTGGCGCGTGCTGGGTTCTTACTCCATACGGCTGCACCCAGGCCAAATTCGGTATCGTTGGCTAACCGTATCGCCTCTTCCTCAGTTTTGAAGGTGAAGAAAAGAGCAACCGGACCGAAGAATTCTTCCCGTACAACCGCGGCGTCGTGGGGCACATCGACCAACACTGTCGGTGGATAGAAGTAACCCGGCCCCTGCATTGACTTACCGCCGGTGAGCACGCGGCCGCCCGCCGCAATTGCATCGGCCACCTGGCGCTCGGTCGTGGCCCGCAAGTCTTCGCGGGCCTGGGGACCTAGTCTCGTGTCAGCCAAAAGCGGATCTCCCACCTTCAACGCGGACGCTTGTTGGACAAATGCTTTGATGAACGCATCCGCGATCGGCTCAGCGATTAAAAAGCGCTTGGCCGCGATACAGCTTTGCGCGTTATTCGAGAAGCGTGACGTCACCCCTAACTGCACGGCTTTGGCAATGTCAGCGTCCTCAAGCACGACGAACGGATCGGAGCCGCCAAGTTCGAGCACCACTTTCTTGCCGTACAGGCCTGCCTGTTGAGCCACTGCCCGGCCCGCCTTCACGCTACCTGTAACCGTCACCGCACGGATGCGAGGATCCGCAATGATCGCCGGCACCGCACCGGTTTGAACCGAAAGATTGACGTAGAGCCCTTCGGGACCACCTGCATCTCGAACCAGGGTTTCCAGCGCCAATGCGGAGCCCTGCACCGTTTCCGCATGCTTCACCACCACGGTATTCCCCACCAGCGCAGCTGGGATGAAGAAGCGCAGCACCTGCCAGAACGGAAGATTCCAGGGCATGATCGCCAGCACTGGACCCAGCGATTCATAGACCACGCGGCCCGGCGTTCCCGGAATGGCCTCGGGCTGGATATACGCCGCGCCCTCCCCGGCAAAATGACGCGCGCCGAAGGCAGCCTTCTTCACTTCGCCCAGCGCCTCTCCAATTGGCTTGCCCATTTCCAGGGTGATCAACCGCGCGTACTCTTCCGCGCGCTTTTCCAGCAGATCCGCCAGGCGAAGGAGAAACGCGGTCCGTTCAGAAAGCGGAGTAACGGACCACTTCTTCCATCCGTCCCACACCCTCTGCAGGCGAAGCTGTACGTCGTCAGCACTGTGCTCTGGATAGACTTGAAGAAGCTCACCGGTAGCAGGATTCTTTGACTCGAATGACATGGCGTTTTTATCCCTTCAAAGACAACGCGGGTACATCCACCCAACGGCGTTCGGCCCAACTTTTCATTCCCAGTTCGGCCAGTTGCACTCCCTTCGCTCCTTCAAGCAGGTCGAAGCTGCAGGGTTTGTTCTCTACCACGTGACGAATGAAATCTTCCCATTGCAATTTGAAGCCGTTCTCGTAGGTTTGGGTGTCAGGCACCTCTTCCCATTGGTCCATGAACTGCATGGTCTGGGGCACGTCAGGATTCCAAACCGGCCGGGGGGTATTCACCCGATGCTGGGTGTAGCAGCGTGTCAAACCGGCAACCGCTGAACCATGCGTTCCGTCCACCTGGAAAGTCACCAGGTCATCCCGCCGTACTCGCACCGCCCAGGACGAATTGATATGGGCGATCACCCCACCCTCCAACTGAAAAGTCGCATAGGCCGCGTCATCTGCGTCCGCTTTGTAGACGGCGCCACTCTCATCGACGCGCTCGGGAATATGGGTGGCGGCGATGCAACTGACCGCCTTCACCTCGCCGAACAGGTTGTCGAGCACATAGCGCCAATGGGGCAGCATGTCGAGAATGATGCCTCCGCCGTCTGCTTTGCGGTAATTCCACGAGGGCCGCTGCGTCGGCTGCAGATCACCCTCAAACACCCAGTAGCCGAACTCACCCCGCACTGCCAGCATACGGCCGAAAAATCCGGCATCCTTGAGCATGCGCAGCTTGCGCAGCCCCGGCAGATAGAGCTTGTCTTGCACCACGCCGCTCTTCACCCCACGAGCGCTCGCCAAACGCGCCAGCGAGAGCGATTCCTCCAGTGTTTCTGAGAGCGGCTTTTCGCAGTAAACGTGCTTCCCCGCCTCGATGGCGCGCTTCAGCAGAGGAACACGCATCTGTGTCGAGCCCGCGTCGAAGAAGATCGTGTCCTCGGGTTCGGCAAGCGCGGACTCCATATCTTTCGCGACTCGCTGAATGCCATGGCGCTCCGCCAGAGAGGATACCTTCTCCAGGTTGCGGCCCACCAGGATGGGGTCCGGCATTACCCGATCGCCATTGGCTAACGCTACCCCGCCCTGCTCCCGGATAGCCACAATGGAACGGACCAGGTGCTGGTTGTAGCCCATTCTGCCCGTGATGCCATGCATGATGATGCCAATGCGACGACTAGACACTGTTCATTCTGCCTTTTATAGTTTCTAATGTTTGTTTTATAAGTTGCGTTCTTGAGTGGACCATACGGGCGCTCGGGCTGTCAAACATCTTAGAGCATCACAGGGGGAGTCTTGAAGAAGCGAGCGTTAGCGCACGCGGTAGTGTGTTTTCTCGCAGCCTCAGGGGCGTCTGTGGCCCTGGCTGCAAGCGATATACCAAAAGCCGCCTGGACCCGTCCCATCGGGCTCCCGCTCGAGAACCCGGGCGTGACGAAAGATCCTTCCTTAATCGACGATGGCTATTGGCAAGGAGCCCCGGTTGGCGGTATGGGAGCCGGCACCTTCTCCCGCTCCTATCGCGGAGATTTTTCCCGCTGGCATATCAAAGCCGGCGTTCACAAATACGAAACTGTCTATGTGAATGAATTCGCGATGTTCCAGAAGCCGGAGGGTGATTCCGCGGGAACCGCGCGGGTCCTGATGACCGACCATCCTAAAAACGGCGAGTTGGCTAGCTGGGCTTGGGACTATCCCGTGGGAGCAGGGGAATACTCGGCCCTGTATCCGAAGTCGTGGTACGACTACAAGTGGGATAAATTTCCTGCTCACGTGGTGCTGGAACAATACTCGCCCGTACTCCCGAACAACTACCGCGAATCCAGTTACCCGGTAGCGGTTTACCGCTGGCATGCGGAGAATCCGACCAACCATGCGGTCACGGTCTCGGTGCTTCTCTCCTGGGCCAATATGGGCGGCTGGTTTCGGACGTTTACCCACGACTTCAACGGCACGCCCAACCAGGGCAACTACAACCAGTTTGTCAGTGAAGCGGCTGGACCCGCCGGCATCATGAAAGGCATCGTTTTCGATCGCGGCCGGGATGGAGGAGCGCTGAACGAGTGGGACGGCCAGTTTGCCATTGCCGCGCTCCAAAGCCCGGGCGTCGAGGTCACCTACCAGACGACTTTTCTCGCCCAGGGAGACGGAAAGGCGGTCTGGGTGCCCTTTGCGAAGGACGGGCGGCTTGCGAACAGCGATACATCCTGGGTGAGCGACAGCGAAAAACTGGCCGGCGCGATAGCCGTGCGCTTTACGCTGCAACCGGGAGAAAAAAAGATCATTCCCATGGTGATCTCGTGGGATCTTCCCGTGGTGCAATTCGGCCAGGGGCGCAAGTGGAACCGGCGCTACACAGACTTCTATGGCACCACGGGCAACAACGCCTGGAAGATCGCCCACGATGGGCTGCTGCAGGCAGCAGCCTGGAGTAGTGCAATCGACAAGTGGCAGGCGCCCTACATTCAGGATGACAGCAAACCGCTTTGGTACCGTGGCATGCTCTTCAACGAACTTTACGTCCTGGCAGACGGCGGCACCTTCTGGGGCAGGCAGGTGGGCACGGACAAAAAACTCCCGGCTTCGTTTGCGTTGCTGGAATGTTTCGACTATGCCTATTACGCAACCCTGGATGTTCGCTTTTATGCCTCGCTGCCGCTGCTAAAGTTCTGGCCGGATATCGATAAACACGTTCTGCGGGAATTCGCGGATACTGTACCGCGCGAGTGGCCGGAGAAGGGCTTGTGGGTTTGGAAAACGCAGCAAACCGGCGAGCCCGTTCTGCACAAGCGGAAAAAGAAGGGGGCCGTGCCTCACGATCTTGGCGTGCCCGAAGGCGATCCTTTCATTGCCGTCAACCAGCCGGGCTGGCAGGATACTAACGACTGGAAAGACCTCAACTCGAAATTCGTACTGATGGTCTACCGCGATTATGTGTTCACCGGGCGGAAAGACACCGCGTTTTTGCGCGAGACTTGGCCTGCCGTCAAAGAGGCGATCGCTTATCTGCGCCAGTTCGACCATGGAGGAGGAATTCCTGAAAACGGCGGCTATCCTGACCAGACCTACGACTCGTGGGTCGTGCGCGGAGTGAGCGCCTACTCAGGCGGGTTGTGGCTGGCAGCCCTGCGGGCCGGCGAAGAGACGGCACGCACACTCGGAGACAAGACCACGGAAGAAGAGTACCACCAACTGTTCCATAAAGCGCAGCAAACCTACATCAGCAAGCTCTGGAATGGGGAATATTTCCGCTACGACACAGAGAGCGAAAATCAGGATGCTATCCAGGCCGACCAGCTTGCCGGCCAGTGGTATGCCAACATGCTTGGTTTGGGAGACCTGGTACCGCACGAAATGCAAGTGTCCGCGGCCAGGAAAATATTTGAAGTCAACGTCATGAAGTTTGCCGGGGGTCAAATGGGCGCCGCAAACGGCATGACCGCCGACGGTTCCGCTATCGACAATGTACAGGCAAAAGAAGTATGGGCGGGCACGACACTAGGTTTTGCTGCCTTGTTGTTGAGCGAAGGGATGAAGGACGAAGCTTATAAGTCGGCCTGGGGGCTCTACCATGTCATTTATGAGACTAAGGGTTATTGGTTCCGAACCCCCGAAGCCTGGGACATTACAGGAAACTTTCGAGCCGGCATGTACATGCGCCCGGCAGGGGTTTGGGCCATGGAAATGACGCAGCCTCCCAGCCCCGCGAGCAACAAGGATTAAAGGACGCCAAGAATCCAACCTTCAATTTCCGCGATCGTACGCTCCTGATCTTCTAAATCAACATTGACAAAGAAAGGGAGAGAGCCGTTCAGATCCGCGCGGCGCATCCATGCAGCAATCGAGTACGCGTCGTGCTGATGTCCATCGCGGTCCTGCTGCGGGAATGTTCTGCTCCACAAGGCCGGATACACTTCCGCCACTGCAGACCGCCCCGCGGGAATTTGCCAGCCATCGAAGGGCCAAAAGTGAGCAGCGGTGTGCATCCGGATGTAACGTAGCCAGGGCAGCCCGCTATGAGTCGACTTTGCGACCGAGCCGTGCACATCAAAGTGAAAGACCGATTTAGCGCGCCGGGCACGAATCTCGGTAATTCGCCGCCAGGTCGACTTGCCCGTGCGCGCTGCTCCATTTCCGCAAACACCTTCACGGACAAAATCTACGTAGGTGTGCGGATCATCAGTAGGCCAGTGCCGTTGGAAATCTTCGAGAAAAGCGGTCCAATTGAGCGGCAGATTGTTCTCTTCGAAATAGCGCAGAGGAAAAGAGAAGCCGTGGTCGATACCAACCAGCGTTGGTGTGTCCTCAGAAAGCAGTTCCGCTAACCGCTCCGCGATTCCACGACGGGTCCAATATCTTTTGAACCTGGCAGGCGGCGGAGCTTCACAGGGCAGCGAGATTCGATCCGCAATATACATCCGCAAGCCTGGCAGGCCTGACGTTGGCGTCTCAGCGCCGGAGTAATCTATGCCGATGTAGCGATCGAATGCCATGCGGTTTCGCTTGTTATACCAACAGCGGAAATGCCCCCGGAAATTTCCTATGGAAACGCCACCGTAGTCTATGGCCAGTGAATCGCTCGTGGCCGCCGATCAGACGCGTTGTGCATTTCGTGCAATGTAATCGTCCAACGATGGATCCGGACCGATGTAGTGAAACTCCTCGGCAGATGGCAGCCCATACTTTCCTCCAGTGTTGCGATCGCGGGCGACGAACGCGGCCTGGATGTACTCCTGCGACGCCGTATTCCCACGCAACGCCGGAACGCGCAGACCTCGTTCCGCGAGACTGTCGTTGAGATCTTTAACCATGTGCGTGATCATTGTCTCGCACGACTCGATCGCCGCAATTTTCCGCGGAACCCACGGTCCGATATCTACTACCCGGTTGACCAGTTGCGGTCCGCGCGCAAAGTAGTATTTCTCGGAAACGGCGTGCGGTTTCAAGCCGGCGTCGAACTGCTCGGGAAAATCCAGCAGACCGCTCGACATCCAGCACGCCGCCTCCACGGCTTGCGCAGTCACATAGTGGTCGGGATTTTCCTCGTAGTGACCCCACGGATCGTAACTGAAAACTGTGTCCACCTTGAGCAGGCGAAAGAGGAAGATCAACCGGCCGCGCAGCTCCGTTCTCGATACATCGTCGAGGCGATGATTGCGATAGGCCAGGTCGTAAGCTTTCTTGAAGCCGAGAGTCTTGACCAGCCGCGCTGTATCGCGCTCATTGGCAAGCACTGTCTCGCCCAGCGTCAAGTGGTACGAATCCTTTTCGTCGTTGCTGGTTCGAATGAAGTAGCCCGTGTAGCCCTCGCTCATCAGCTTTGCCAGCGTGCCGCCGGCGAAGATCGGACCATCATCGAGATGAGGTGTGATGAGAGCCAGGACTTTCCCGCCATGAGACTGTTGCGGGTTGGGTCGCTCGATGACCACCTGCTCATTGGCGAGAGCCTGACCTCGGCCTCCGCCCGCCATAGCTGCTGCCGCTATCTCCAGGAATTCACGACGCCGCACGATACCTCCCGATTTGTTACTGGTCCGAATACGCAACCAATCAAGAAGAACACTTGACAGGTGTAGTATCTACATCGGAATGGCGATTCAGGACAGAATTTTCGGTAAGCCTCTGGCGACAAGTGAAGAACGCGCGGAACAAATTGGCGTAGGCGCCGGAATCCCCATCTTTGGTCTCGATGCTCTGACCAGTGCAGCGTATGGTCCGGAGGCCGCGCTAGCGCTGTTAATCCCGTTAGGCATGGCCGGGACGCAGTACCTGCTGCCGATCATCACCGCAATTTTGATCCTGCTGGTGATCGTTTATTTCAGCTATCGGCAGACCATTGCGGCCTACCCCACTGGCGGCGGCAGTTACACGGTAGCCACTGAGAACCTGGGTGAGAAAGCGGGCCTGCTTGCTGCTGCGGCACTCATGATCGACTACATACTGACCGCAGCGGTTGGGATTTCGGCCGGCGTGACCGCAATGACCTCGGCACTGCCCAAATTTCAGCCACACACGCTCGCTATCTGCCTGGTGATCCTGGCCATTCTGGCGGTGGTGAATCTGCGCGGAGTAAAAGACACCGGAACCGCATTCATCGTGCCCACATTCCTCTTCATCGGGACCTTACTGGCGACCATAGCGGTGGGAGTTTACAAGACATTTGCGGCCGGCGGCCATCCGCTTCCAGTCGACCCAATGCCACAACCGTTACCACAAACAGTACAGTTTCTCGGCCTATGGATGTTGATGAAGGCGTTCTCCAGCGGGTGTGCCGCCATGACTGGCGTCGAGGCTGTTTCCAACGGCGTCATGGCCTTCCGCGAACCCCGTGCCCGAAACGCACAATATTCGCTCACGATCATCATCGGCATTCTGATCGTGCTGCTGTACGGCACTGCGTGGCTGACCAAGCACTACCAGATTATGGCCATGGACCCTGACGCGGTGGGCTTTCAAAGTCTTCTGAGCCTATTGGTGACCGCTGTTTTTGGGCGAGGGTGGTTTTACTTTTTGACCATGGGAAGCGTGCTACTGGCGCTGGCTCTGAGTGCAAACACTGCGTTTGCGGATTTCCCCCGTTTGACCCGGTCCATCGCATTGCACGACTACCTGCCCCATGTATTCCTCATCAGAGGAAGGCGCCTGCTGTTCTCGCATGGCATCTACGCCCTGACCGGCTTGACGGCGGTAATTTTGATCCTGTTCAAGGGCGTAACCGACCGGCTGATTCCACTCTATGCAATCGGAGCGTTTCTGGCCTTCACTCTCTCCCAAGCGGGTATGGTCATGCACTGGAAACGTCAGCAAGGCGAGCACCATGGCCGGGCATGGCACATGCTGGTAAATGGCACCGGGGCGGTGGCAACGGGAGTCACGACCATGGTCGTGTTAGCCTCGAAATTCAGAGCCGGCGCATGGGTGACCGCGCTACTGATTCCAACCTTGATTCTGTTGATGTATTCCGTGAAGCAGCACTACACACGCGTAAAGGGTGAGACTAAAGATACGGAACGGCTGAAGGTTACCAACCTGGAGCAACCCCTGGTTGTTATCCCAATGGCGGCTTGGAACCGTATTTCCGAAAAGGCCTTAAGGTTCGGTCTGCTGCTTTCAAAGGAAATCAAGGTTGTCCATGTTCACTCCGCGGATGAAGCACACGGGATCGACGAGGATTGGGATGAAAAAATCATCTCTCCTATCCGCGAGGCAGGCTTACCCGACCCCGAGCTGGTGACCATCCCTTCGACCTTTCGCTTCATCCTCTCGCCGCTGATGGATTACATCCTGAATCTGGAGTCGGAAAATCCGGGGAGGAAAGTCGCAGTTCTATTGCCCGAACTGGTGGTGCGCCACTGGTGGGAGAATCTGCTGCACAATCAGCGGGTTCAGCTGCTGAAGATATTGCTCCTGGTAAAAGGTAATCAGCGCATCGTGGTCGTCAACATCCCGTGGTACCTATAGCCAACGCACATGTACACTCAGACATCACCCCCCCGCTTGACACGCAGGCGCCCCAAGAGGGACGTGAATTCAAACGCTTCGGACCACGATGATCGCTACTGGAACCGTCTTCGGGCCTTACAGAGTCGTTGAAAAAATCGGGGCCGGTGGCATGGGTGACGTCTATCGCGCCCTGGACACGCGGCTGGAGCGAGAAGTCGCTCTCAAACTAATCTCTGATAGCTTCCTGGTTTCGGATCCGGGCACCGGCAGCCCATCGCCCGCCGGTACTCCGCACTCCCGGGCCCACCTTTCCCATGAGCGCTTCCTGCGCGAGGCCCGGGCGGCGGCTACCCTGAACCACCCCAATATCTGCGCCATCCACGACGTGGGCGAACAGGACGGCCAACCCTACCTGGTCATGGAGTTGCTGCGGGGAGAGACGCTGAAGCTGTATCTCACCCACCACAGTCTTTCCCCGGCCGAGGTACTCACCCTGGGCCAGCAGGCGGCGAGTGCCCTGGCCGCAGCGCACGCCAAGGGCATCGTGCACCGTGATATCAAGCCCGCGAACCTGTTCGTGGTGGATAGTGGGCGCGACCGCAAGCAGCTCAAGATTCTCGATTTTGGGCTGGCTAAGAAGCAGGGCGCTGAAGCCTCGCCCGACTCGCGCTATTTCGATACGAAAAGCTTTACTGCCGGCGCCACCGGCACGCTCGACCTCACCACCCCCGGGTCTACCGTAGGCACTGCTGCCTACATGTCTCCGGAGCAAGCCAAGGGTGACCCGCTCGACGCCCGCACCGACCTCTTCAGCCTGGGCAGTGTGCTGTACGAGATGGCGACCGGGCAGGCTCCCTTTGCCGGCCGCAGCACGGCCGAGGTTTTTGCCGCCCTGCTGATGAAAGATCCACCACTGGTTAGCAGCCTGAATCCGGATATGCCCAAGGCTCTCGATCCGGTAGTCGCCAAGCTGCTGGCTAAGGACCGCGATCAGCGTTACCGAAGCGCCGAGGAACTCCAGGCCGATCTTGAAGCCATTTCGGGCGCGGGCTCAGCCGCACGCCCGGCCGCCGCTGCCCCAATTCCACCGCCCTCGAAGCCCCTGCCGGAAGCAGACCGGCGGCGTCCGCGCAACCGGCTGATTGTGATCGGCGCCCTGCTCCTGGTGGCTTGCGCAGGCGGAACGTTCCTGTTCCGCGATCGCCTCGGCGCCAAGCCAGGCGCTTCAACCGGCGCGGCAGTGCCACCACCAACGGCGGCCAAACCCGCAACCTTAAAAGACAGCATCATCGTCGCCGACTTCATCAACAAGACCGGCGACTCGGTGTTCGATACCACCCTGAACCAGGCCCTACGGGTGCAACTGGGCCAGTCTCCGGTGCTCGACATTATCAGCCAGCAGCACCTTCGCCAGAGCCTGCAGTACCTGGGCCGCAAGCAGGACGAGTCCATTACGCCACAGATTGCTCGTGAGATCGGTGAACGGGAAGGCGTAAAGGCCATTCTGACCGGCAGCATTGCCCCTCTCGGCAAGGCCTACATCATTACCCTTAACGCCCAAAACACCGCCAGCGGTGACGATATCGCCAGCGAACAGGCGACCGCTCCGGACAAGGAGCATGTGCTCGAAGCGCTGAACCAGGTCTCGACCGCGATGCGCGCCAAACTGGGGGAAAGCCTCTCCAGTATCCAGCGACTCAACGCTCCTTTCGGCCAGGCCACCACTCCGTCGCTCGAAGCTTTCCGCGCCTACGCTTTGGGCGATGAAGCCCATCAAAAAGGCAACGACATCCCCGAAGCCCAAGACCACTACAAACGGGCTCTGGAGCTGGACCCCAAGCTGGCGATGGCCTGGGCCCGGCTTGGCGTTCTTAAACTGAATACTGGAGCGGTGAGCGAGGCAGCGGAATACTTTACCCGCGCCTACCAGCTCAGTGACAATGTCAGCGAGCGAGAGAAGCTCTACATTGCCGGCCACTATTATTCCACTGTCCTGGGCGATGTGAACAAGAGCATCGAGACGCTCCAGGTCGCCATCCAGGAATATCCGCTACAGATCGACAACTACATCAACATCGGTGTCCTTTATCTGGGCAACGGCGATCTTGAGAAAAGCGCGGCCGTCAACCGCAAAGCCCTCGACCTTCAGCCAGAGAATGCCATCGCGCTTGAAAACGGCATCGCGGCTGCAACCCAATTAGGTCAAACAGCGGAGGGGAAAAAGTATATTGCGGAAGCGAACCGTCTCGGCTTGAACGGCACGTCTCTGCTGGCTATCGAAGCAGTGTTTTACGCCGCCGAGTCCGACTGGAACAACGTGCAGAAAATCCTGGCACAGACCGCCGGACGTCCCGACCAATTTTCCGTCAACGCCTATTGGGGCTCGATACTCCCTCAACTAGGCCAGATTCAACTAGCGAAGACTACTTTGCTGCGTGCGGCTGACCAGGCGGCAACCGTACAGGCGAAGGACGCGCAGGCGAGCGCCCTGCTGAATGCCGCCGGAGCCGGCTGGATGGTCGATCGATGCTTCGATCCTGACCAGACCGCCAAACACGCCCTGCAATTAGATAAGGGGAAAGTCACCATCATCGCTGCAGCCACGACATTAGCTCTCTGCAATGAGCAGAAGCACGCTACCCAGATGCTTACAGATCTCGAAAAGCGTTATCCGGAAGACACGCTTGTTCGCGAGCTGAGTGTTCCCCAGGCCCGCGCCTGGCTTGCGCTTAAGGCCGGTGATGCACAGCAGGCTCTGGCTCAGTTGGAGCGGGTTCGGGCCCACGACGGAGCTTCCTTTGCCCCCTATCTGCGTGGTCTCGCTTACCTTCAGCTCAAGGACGCTCGAAATGCAATCGCCTCCTTCCAGGATGCGATCCGTCTGAAGGGCGCCGCTTATAACACCGGCAGCCCGTATGCCTTATCCCTTCTCGGGCTTGGCCGCTCCTACGTCATGGCCGGTGACAAGGCGAACGCCAAAAAGGCTTACGACGCTTTCTTTACCGAGTGGAAGAACGCCGACACTGACCTTCCTGTTATCGCCGAGGCAAAGAAGGAATACGCCCAGCTATAAACGTAATTCCCCGCGATTTGGGTCGCCCCGGGGCGGGCTAAAGCGCGGGTGAAAGTGTGCGCCTTATGCGCCCTATGCGCCCTAAGGGTCGCAGTGGCAAGTTTGAGAGGCTTCGTTGAACGCTTATCGCGCCAAAATGATGGCTTTCCACCTATACACCGATCGATGAGGCCTCTCATAGCGAAGTGGCGCTAGCCCCATCGCTGCCGGTAGTGAGATCTCAATGCGTAACGAGTGACGGGTGCCCCATATCTGCCCGGTTTTGGCAGATGTGGGATTCAACGGCTGTCCACCGATCGCTCTCTACCAGCAACAGATCTTGAAGTCCATGGCCATCTACACCCTGCACAGTCAGGGGTTGAGGTTGGTGGAATCCCACATCTGCCAAAACCGGGCAGATATGGGGCACCCGGGCTTGGTCGCAGACCGGGCTCCTGAGAAAGCCAGGCTAGCTGAAGGCTAGCTGAGGTCCTCGAGTGCCATATGGGATTCAGGCAACACTTGCCCGCCATCGACCACGATGGTCTGCCCGGAGATGAAGGCCGCCTCGTCGCTGGCCAGAAAAAGGGCCGCATAAGCTACATCTTCCACCGATCCGAGCCTGCGGGCAGGGATCGCCGACGTCATCTTCGCTACGTAGTCAGGTCCCAACGCCTCTACACCTTCGGTCTGAATATTGCCGGGCAGCACGGCATTGACCGTGATGTTATGGGGGGCGAGCTCAATGGCCGCAGTGCGGATGAACCCAAGCTGTCCGGCTTTGCTGGCTCCGTAGTGGCTCCAACCAGGGTAGCCAGTGATCGGGCCGGTGATGGAAGAGGTAACCACGATGCGCCCCTTCCCCCGAGCCTTAAGCTGGGGAAGACACGCCTGGACCGAAAGGAAGGTTCCCTTGAGATTGACATCCAGGACCTGGTCCCAATCGGCCTCACTCATCTCGAAGAGTTTCGCTGCCGGAAAAATCCCGGCGTTGCAACAGAGGATGTCGATCCCGCCATGGCGTTCGACCGCTGTCTGAGCCATGCGGCGATTGTCTTCGAGCTTGGAAACGTCCGCGGCGACGGCGCTCGCAACTCCCCCGGCGTTTCGGATTTCGGCGGCTGCTGCTTCGGCCTGGGACAAATCCCTCGCGGCAATGAGCACGCGAGCTCCCTGCGTGGCAAAGACGCGAGCTATCCCTTTCCCGATCCCCTTACTTGCGCCGGTCACGATAACCGAGCGCCCTTTAATTGATGTCAGCATGCGGAATCCTGTGGATGCGTGGCTTGGGTATGGAACTCGTGAGATTCAAACACCCTCTCCTCCTTGGGGTCAAGCGGCTCAGTGGTTCGACGGCCCTGGGCACATCGCTCCTCAGGTGCCTCGACCGAGACAGGACTGCTTATTGCAACAATCATGGTTTCATTTGTTGTGGCCGATAAATTTGTCGGCCCACTGGATAAAGAACTTCATGTTCGGTGCGTCGGTATGGCCGCCGTCATGCTGGCGCCAGGCAAGCTGGCCCTCTAACAATCCCTGGTTTACCGGAGGCATCTTCGCCGTGTGGTAGTCTCCCTGCGCTTCGAGCCCGTGCGCGCCCAGTAGCTGATAAACCCGGCTGGCGTCGACGACAGCCATGTAACTTCCCTGGTGGTCGAGCCATTTGGCATCGCCTTTCTCAGGGACGCCATAACTCACAAAGACCAACCGCGGCGCACACAACGCTATCAACTCGGGTGAATCGACCGGCAGATCGCCCGCGTTCTTCGATCCGAAGCTTGCTTCTTTCGCCCCATACTTCATGAAGTTGCCTGCCATCCAGTAGTAGCCGCCGCCGGTGAGGTTTTCGAGCTCCTCGCCCCAGTTGCGGCGGCTTGGCTTGACGCCGCCTTCGCCCGAAGATCCAATCAGTCCCATGGAAAACCGCTGGTCGAACGCTTCGGTCACCAGGGCGGCTTTGCCGTAACGCGAAACACCCTCAATGCCTACATGTTTGGCATCGACCGCTGAGTCGGTCTGTAGATAGTCCAGGCCGCGGCTCGCTCCCCAGGCCCAGGCACGCAACGCACCCCAGTCATCCGGATGCCGCGGCTTGCCTTGATTCACCAGCCCGATGACGCCGCGGGTAAGCCCGGCACCGTTGTCTGCCTGCACGCTGGCCGGATCGAGTAACGCGAACCCCCATCCCGCTGCGATCAGCTGCCAGGTCGAGGGCAGGCCACCGTCTTCGTTGAGCTGAGGAAATTGAAAGGGAGTTGCTTTCACAGGCTGCCAGGCCGGGTGTTGGGCGAAGACGTCTTTGAGCGAAGGATCCTGTTGAATGAGGATCGCCTTCCAGGCCTGATTGATCCGCTCGAACTCGTCTTCCGAGGGCTCCTTCGGACTGGGAAAGCCCGCGTGGGTAAACATGATCAGAACCGGGACTGGTCCCTTTGCCCTGAGGGGTGTGACCAGGGTCATATGGATGTTCACGTCGATGAGCGGATAGGAAGCATTGTCGACATGCCCAACCAGATCCTTTGCGATGACGGGACTGAAGCCAATGGTTTCGTTATCTACGGTCTTGACTGTCCAGGTCACTTTGGGCACGTCCCTGGGAACCCGCCCATATACCTCGTTTTCAAAATCCGCCACGATCTGGGGCCGGCGTTGATTCCACCACATGTCTGCTGTAGCTACGTTCTGGCCGTTTTTTAACGTAAGCGGATCAGGATAGTCGGGCCAGGGATTGGCTTTCGCCTCGTCATAGTTGGCGTGGTTGGGATCGGCCTCGTAGCCGCTGGGCCCCGGGCGCAAGGCTTTGATGCCAAGCTGGTCCAGCATATTTTTTTGGTCCTGCTCCTGGGTAAAGTTAACGGCAGGTGCAGGCAGGTGCTTCTGGGGTTCGCCGGCAAACTGCGCGAACAGCGGCATTGAGACTGCCGCGAGAAGAACCAATTTCGCCGGTAGCTCACTTGGCATGCCCTGTTCTCCCGTTTGCTGACGCCTTCAGCGAGTATAGACGGGCAACTCTGCCGCGAGGAGAGCTCAAAGATGACACCATGAGTCCATTGCCGGGAGGGCCTGCAAGGCGACCTGGCACCGACGCAAAGACCGCATGACTCACGCTTGCGATGCGCACCGCCCCGTGTTGAACCCCGGTCTGGATAAACGTGATTGCCGGGTCGTGGTTGATGGCATCGGTGTCCTCCGATGGTTGTTCCCTCAGCGGGACGTTTACGTCCAGTTTCCCTGTAGAAATGTGCGAAGAAAGCGAAGTAAGCGAACTAAGTCTGCTCCTGGATTGATTCCTCTTCGGCTGTTTCCTCGACGGTTGTAGCTGTAGTTGTGCCGGTATGGGGGTACGTCCTGTCTGTCACGTGGTTTGTACGTGGTTTGAGTTTCCCTGTAGAAATGTGCGAAGAAAGCGAAGTAAGCGAACTAAGTCTGCTCCTGGATTGACTCCTTGTCGGCTGTTTCCTCAACGGTTGTAGCTGTAGTTGTGCCGGTATGGGGTACGTCCTGTCTGTCACGTGGTTTTTACGTGGTTTGAGTTTCCCTGTAGAAATGTGCGAAGAAAGCGAAGTAAGCGAACTAAGTCTGCTCCTGCATTGACTCCTCGTTGGCTGTTTCCTCAACGGTTGTAGCTGTAGTTGTGCCGGTATGGGGTACGTCCTGTCTGTCACGTGGTTTGCAGACTCGATTGTTGAAGGGCGCTTTCTCATTTTTTTCCGCACGCCTTCATGCGCCCGGTAAGTGGGGCGTTGAAGGATCTACCCGTAGGGGACTCTTAATTAGGAAGGTATAACCGCGTACTGGTGGCGTCCATGGTGTTTGCAAATAAAGATGAGGATAAAGGGGTATTAAACTAGTAGTTAACAGCCTAATTTTGATGCGAGAGTCAAGAGGGATCGCATAGCAGGCATCACTTGGAATTTGGCAATTTATTTCTTCCTGATGCAATGGTGATTATTTCGTCCGGACGGAGCTGACCCTTTCGCCGGAAAATGGCTTATTCACGCCTATCCGGAAGTAATCACCCCGAAAAAGAGGTTCTGTCCGAGTAGGCGACAGCGCTGAGCAAAATTCAAAAGAGTTCCATCATCCACATATTTGAGTTATTTAAAGAGCGAGCGAACGCAAGGTGGTGCCCGTCGGGTGAGGGTACAGCCGGGATCCATTTTCCACCCGGGTTGTCGGCAACTATCTTTGCCGGTCCTTGCAAGCTGATCTGCAATAGCACCGAGCCAGTCGTGGTGGCACTGGATGCAAACAGGCTCCTGCCGTCGGACGACCAGTGCAACGCCGAGAGGTTGGTCCAGGCAATATTTTTCAGGCTCTTTCTTGAGCCATCGGCAATAGATACGATTCCGATTGGAGCTTCTGGCTGCTCAAGAATCGCGAGACGTGTGCCGTCCGGAGACAAGTCAACACACCAATCGGCTTCCTTTGGATCGTGATCGAAACGAAGCAGTTCGCCACCCACGCCTCGCTGCAGGTCGAGGCTGAAAATGATGAGTTGCCGGCGGTCTCTTGATAGCTGGCCAAGAATGCACAAGGTTGACGGAGAGGCCGCACAGGATAGGGAAGCGCCGCCGCTGGCGGTGGAGAGTTCCTCTGGCGGACCACCTGCCAGGGGAACACGCATCAGGTGCGCTGGTGAGGAGTCGTCTGCCGGATCGTCGCTGCGAAGAAAAAGAACCCACTTGCCATCTGGACTCACCTCGGCATCGGTCACGCCTGGTTGACCGCTCACCAGCAATTGAGGATCGTTCTGGTCGAGCAATTGCCGATAGATTTCGTTCATGCCAGTTCGGTTGGAAACAATGATGAGCGACTGGCTATCGCGGGCCCAAGCGAGTGGCCAATCAAAACTCTCAGTCAAGGTAAAGTGGCGCTGGCTGTTGCGCAGGTTTCCTCCTGCGACCAGGTCTGCCATATTAATGGTAGCGAGGGCAGTCCATCGTCGAAAGGCAAGCCGCCTGCCATCGTCTGCCGCCGTCGTTCCCGCGATGCCGAAGCCACTCCAGTCGGTCAGCCGCTTTGCCGGTCCCTGCGGTGTTCCGCTGTAGCGGTCGAGCGGCATAATCCAATAATTCGCGGTCGTGGTGATAGCTCCGGGTTCAGCTCTTGCATAGATGAGGCGGCTCCCGGGCAACATGGCCAGATCGTTCACCCCGCGGACTTCGGAGGCAGAGAGGACGACCGATGCGGGGCCACCCTGCAGGTCTCGACTGAGCAGGCGATTCCCCGCCGGGCCGATGCTGAGATATAAAAGCCGTTTGCCATCTGCGAGCCAAAGGACACCACCGAAACCTTCGTTTTTCTCTGCCTCAAAAATCCTGCGTGCAACGCCGTTATCAACATCCATCAACCAGATCTCACGGTCGCCCAGATCCTTCTTTTCGGTTGTGAATGCGATGGAAGCGCCATCCGGCGAGACGCTCCATCCTAGGGCGTTGCGGCGAAGCAGGCGAGGCGTCGCGCCCTTTGTGGAGATGAGCCAGATATCGGTCCCGATAGAACTCCAGTCAGCATCGAACACGGCAGGGCGGGCGTTGACGATAAAGCGATTTCCATCCGGCAGCCAATCGGCGACTGCCAATTCCTGCGGCCTGCCGGGGAGCGATAACGGTAAAGGAGAAGCGGTTGGCCAGACGCAAACGAGGGTTGCTCTGCCGGGGGATAGCAATCCTTTCCTCTGTTATCCGGGACCGAACGTGAGTCATGCGTTCCTGTGGCAAGGTCACAAAACGGTTGACCTCGGCGCGCTGAGCCCCCGTGCGGAGAATTGCAGCGACGCCCTGGCCGTCAACGATCGCGGCGAGATCGCGGGGCAGTCATCGACGACGGTGGTCGACCCACAACTGGGCCTGCGTGAACTGCGTGCGGTGGTCTGGAAGGACGGCATCATCGGTGATCTCGGCACCTTTGGTGGCAACGAGAGCGGTGCAGGCTCGATCAATCGTAGCGGGCAGGTAGCAGGCTTCGCTCTGAACGCGGTTCCCGATCCCTACTCGATTTTCGGTCTCATATTCAATGGTTCGCGTTCTCACCAGAATCGCCACAAATGAGGGCACGGTGGTAGGCGCCGCCAACACGAACGCCGACGATCGCAACCCGGCCGCCTGCTTCGATGGAGACACGTGCTTTGTGCTACACGCCTGGCGATGGAGGAAAGGCACGTTAACTGATTTGGGAGTTCTTACAAAGGGTTACAGCAGTTATACCAACGCGATCAATGCGAGAGGATTGATCGTCGGCCAATCGCAGGACGCCCGGATCGATCGGCTTACTGGATCACCGTCTCTCTTTGTCGCCACCGTGTGGGAGCAGGGCAAGATCAAGTCTCTGGGAACGTTGGGTGGAGCAAACAGCATAGCGATCGCGGTGACGGATCAAGATTTTGTTATGGGCGCAGCGGAAGATGGCGTGGCCGATACAACCGGCTTTGCCGCGGTTACCGGGTTTGATGGGGTGTCGGAGATCCGTGCGTTTGGTTGGAACGGCGGCAAAATATTCGATCTTGGGACTCTGGGTGGCAGCGGAGCCTTTCCCAATGACATGAACAATTTGGCACAGGTTGTGGGCACTTCGTCCACGACCATGGTTCCGGGACCGTCGGGAGTACCTCCTTTCTCCCCCTTTTTGTGGGAGAAGGGCAGAATGAGAAATCTTGGAAGTTTAGGTGGAACGTTTGGCGGAGCGAATGCCATCAATAGTCACAGTCAGGTAGTTGGTCAATCGAATCTGGCTGGCGATCTGGCTGGCCATCCATTCTTGTGGGAACACGGCAAGATGATCGACCTGGGAACATTGGGGGGAACCAATGCAACGGCAGAGTGGCTGAATGATAAGGGAGAAGTGATCGGATACAGCCAAACATCCGGCGATCAGGGACTGCATGCCTTTCTTTGGAAGCACGGCAAGCTGGAGGATCTTGGAACCATAGATGGTGACAATTCCAGCAACGCTTTTGGCATCAATCTCCGTGGCGAAATCGTTGGGCAAAGCTGGTTCTTTGACGGAAACGAGCTCACGGCCTCTCACGCATTCGTGTCAGACGACGGCGGCCCCATGCTTGACCTCAATACTCTTGTCTCGAATGACGCTGACATCAACCTGACGGAGGCGGATTACATCACGAATCGCGGATGGATCGTCGCGCGTGGTTTTCTCCCAAACGGCGACTTGCATACGGCCATCCTGATTCCGGATTGCGACGAAGTGGTTAGAAGAGAGGGTTCCACAACTCATGATTTCGCTTATTCCAGCAGCGCACTGCGGCAAAGAGATCCATTGACTCTACAGATGCGCTCGGTTATGACGAAGCGGATGCTGTCCCACCGTCGTCGGCCGTTATCGAAATAATTCGGTGTCGAGGGATGGCAGTTCGTTTACTGCGCGGAGTCTGGGTTGGAAAGATCAGTCCGGATCAGTCGGCTTCTGCTTACGAATGCGGCTGGATCCATTTGAAGCGAAAACCGGCTCATCGGACAAGTGATTTGTGCCAATTGACTCGCTACGACCTTCTCGACGAGTGGTAGATCGCCGACAGAACGTTTTCCTAGCATGCGCTCGTGGAGACCGAAACGTCCTGTCTGGCACCAGGTTTGTGGTTAGGTTTGTCGTCACCAGGTTTCTCACTACGGGGCGGGTGGTGGCCGTGTCATCCTTCGAGTTTGTGACCTTTTTAACTTTCGTTGTGGTTCGCGGCCGGAAAGCTCCCAAGAGCATCTGCCAGGAAGCGTTGCCGGGGTCCTTCGACTCCGCGCCATAAAGCCCTTTGTTATGCGAGAGATCTGCGAAGCGCTTCGCTCCCACGGCACGCCGGGGCAGGCAGGATGACGACTTCGTTGGGGAGCTTGCAACACAGCTAAACCCGTTGACAGACAGCACGTTTTTCTAGCATGCGCTCGTGGAGACCGAAACGTCCTGTCTGGAAGATGTGAAAAAATCGATTTTAAAATTTGCAGTGAGCTCGGCGCTAAGAAAATCGCGCGAGGATGCCGTATAAGCGACCGCTGGGCTGTCGGCAAGCATTTGGGATTAAAAATAAAATCGCGAAAAATCAAGGAAATCAATTTCTTCACATCCTCCTGGCACCAGGTTTCTCACTACGGGGCGGTGGTGGCCGTGTCATCCTTCGAGTTTGTGACCTTTTTAACTTCCGTTGTGGTTCGCGGCCGGAAAGCTCCGAAGAGCACCTGCCAGGAAGCGTTGCCGGGGTTCCTTCGGCTACGCTCAGGACAGGCTCTTCGACTTCGCGCCATCAACCCTCTGTTATGCGATAGATCTGCGAGGCGCTTCGCTCCCACGGCACGCCCGGGCAGGCAGGATGACGCCCTTCTGGAGGGGACTAAACAACCTCTGGACGGGTGCAAAAAACACGAAAAGATCAAAAAAGTCACAGGCTCTCAGGATGACGACTTTGTTCGGGAGCTTGCAACACAGCTAGTTGGATATGCGGCAAGCACGAAGGATTTAAAGGTCACAGGCTCGTCCGTAAAGGGACGGTCCATCGCCATCTTCGCGCCGATGGTTTCGCAATTTAGTCTTCAGTGTCCTGTATTCATCAGGAAGCCGGTAAATAAATTGGCTCAGTGATCGCCGGAGTTTTTCCAGATGATGGCTGCGAGCACTCCGAGAACTGACAATAAACGCAACAGAAACACCCAAAGACTACCCTCGTTTGGATGGGGGAGACGCACAATAGCAATGTTGCAGCCTCCCTGGATTACGAAGAAGAGTGCAAAAGCGATGAACAACAAATCCTGAGTGGATCTCCAGAACCGGAGGAAAAACAATCCGGCAACAAGCGAACAGGCGGCAATGAAGCCGAGCAGGAAAAAATCCAACAAGGGATGTGCAATTGGGCTCATTGGCTCTCCCAGATCAACCCGTAGAGCAAAAGTGCCATGCTGATTGCGGACCAGACGAGACGATAGCTAAAAAGGTCCACCTGCGGGAACAGGACGAGATCAGCGATCAAAAGAAGGTTGGAAATTGTAAGTCCGACGAAACACAGCCCGCTCCAGAGCAGTAATCTCTTTCGCACTTTGCCATAAGCCCGTAGCAGCAGGATGGCGCAAAACAGCGTAGTCAAGCAGGTAACGATGTACAGGGCAGGTGCCATTTAATCCCGTTCCTTTTTAAAGCGGAATGCGCGGGCAAATTCGCGTACGGCGGAGGGTGTTTTCGAATGTATCAAGGTCGAAATTCGAATCAGGTCGCGCCGGTGGGCCGCGTCGACGAGCAGCATCACGTTGTCCTGATCCTCAGATCGCGGAAAGTAGGAGTATTTCGGACCGGAGCCGTGGGACTCCGTGACCAGTCGCAGTCCAACGAGGTCCCTGACCAGATCATTCACCTTCTCGGGAGAGATATACAGACGAGACGCGAGTTCCTGGCAGGTCCATCCGACCGGCCGGCTGTTCCACAGCAACATGAGGGCTTCCAGATGCGGAACACTGTCCATGTTCTCCAGGATGAACTTGTAAGCATCCATCCCGGGCTCAGAATTCTCCGCCATCATCGCACCTTGCATTTTAAGCCAGTTGTGAAGTGGTGACCTTCAATCTCTTTGGTGAATTTTGACGCGTAACAATTTGCCCAATGCTGCGGCTGCGCATCGCAATTCTTCATCCCGGGTCAAGCAATCGGGACAGAGACGGAGCCACTGGCCGCGCGCATCGCAAATGATTCCCTCGCGCTGGAGTCCGGCTGCTAAATCCATCGCCTTTGCCAGGCGGATGGCGAGGAATGCTCCGTGATCCTCATCCCCGCCCTTTACCGTGTTTACGCCGGCATCTGTGATGTATCCACGCAGGGTGTCGAGCTGCTTGAGGCCGTATGCGCGAAGTCTCTCAACGCCCATAGCCAGCGTGAATTCCAGGCCGCTGCGGGCCTGGTACCACGTAAGCACGGGCGGAGTGGACTCGAGGAATGCATTGCCGCCGTAGCTGAGCACAGGCAACTCAGGCCGGTTATATGCGAAGGGATCGGAATTGGCAAACCACCCGGAGTCCAGCGGGCGCAAACCAGCCTCAAGTACCTCAGGTGCAATGTATAGAAAGCAGGCGCCTGGGCCGCCGCGAAGATATTTGTAACTTCCACCGATCACAAAGTCGGCTCCAAGCTGGACCACATCGACAGGGATGACACCAACAGCATGGTAGGAGTCTACGAGCAACCTCGTTCCGTGCCGACGACAAGCCTTCGCAAGCGCGTCAAGGCTCCTGACGATCTGGCCGGTCATGAACATGACTTGCGATACAACCACCAGTCCCGCGCCATCTCGATCCCTCACCGCATCAATGAGCGGTTCTATGGTGAAGTCACCGTCCGCTTCGGGCTCAACCCACTGGAGGTCTATGCGATCGAGCGCGGCATACTGCTTCAAGATCACGTCGATGGAGTCGAACTCTCCTCGTGTGCTGATCACGCGCGGCTTTCCTGGCAAGGCGTTCAGGACGGCACGCAGACCTTGCCCGGCTGAAGTCTTGGGCACGACGCAATCGATATGGGTGGCGCCGATCAACGTTGCAATACGCCTACGAAAAGCCTCCCGCTCTTCAAGCCAGGCATCCCATGCATCTCCGAGTTTGCTGTACCAGACGGCGGTCGCTTCGGCTATATCATCCGCCATCGCGTCCAGGGGCCGGCCCATGGAGTGGTTCGCCAGATAAACGGACTCGCTCGACAAGACTCGGGAAAAGAGCGGAGCAATGAGCTGCTGAATAGAGTCTGGTTGTAACGAGCCGCCGCCCACTCCCGAGACAGCCTGCTGAACCCTTGCATTCATCGCTGCAATAGCCCTGTTCGCGCTGCCAGTAACTCAGGGAAGAAGGTTAGTTCAAGTGCTTGCTTCAGAAAGCCCACCCCGGATGAGCCCCCGGTTCCCGGTCGAAAACCGATGATCCTTTCTACCGTCTTCATATGGCGAAAGCGCCAGAGCTGGAAATACTCCTCGACGTCCACAAGCTTCTCGCACATTTCGTAGGTATTCCAGTGTTCGTGAGGATGTTCGTAAATTCCACGAATGACCTGCACCAGTCCTTCGCTCTTAAGGTGCGGCTCGCTCCAATCACGTTCCGTACATTCCCGTGGAATGGGAAACCCTCGCCTTGAGAGGTGCAGCAAGAACTCGTCATAGAGGCTGGGGGCTTCCAGGGCGGTCTTCAGCGCGTCGTGTACGACTGGGTCATGCTCAAACACCCGCATCGCATCGCGATTCTTGTTCCCGAGTAAAAACTCAAGCTTCCGGTACTGGAAGGACTGAAAGCCAGATGCATTGCCAAGTACGCCGCGGAACTCCAGATATTCTGACGGTGTGAGCGTTTCGAGCACCACCCACTGGTCGAACAGTTGCATCTGAATGAGCTTCGCCCGGGCCAGGATCTTGAAGCACGGGTCAAGCGCATCGTGCTGCACGAAGCGGATTGCGGCGGTTAGCTCATGGATCAACTGCTTGAGCCATAGCTCGGCGACCTGGTGCTGGATGATAAACAGCATCTCATCGTGATGAGGGGGTGAAGACAAGGGGCGCTGTTGAGCCAACAATTCCGGCAGGCACAGATACCCGGCGTAGTTGAGCCGATGCGCGAAATCGGTCACGATCCCGGGTTCGAGCGGTCTTAGGTTCTCCTTCATAAGGGTCCACTTTACGACTGCTCAGTCAACCGGGCAACTGTGTACCGTCGCAGTTCCCACCAGGATCAGTCATTATTCCGAATCGCATGAGCATAAAATCGGACCCCATCCGGGAAGGCACCGGAGTGGTTCTCGAATCCGATCCTCACGACGGTGCTGTTGTGATTGTGCGTTCCCGCCTGAATAATCTGAGGCCCGTCTCGCATGAAGGCGCGCGTACTCTTTTCTGAGGGGCGCACGATAGCCACATGTCCAGGCCATTCCGCATCGGGATTTGCGAAGACCGCCAGAACCAAGTTGCCCTGGTTGGCAAGCGTCTGTGCTTCCCGGCTATTGCTTACCAATGACCATCCGTGCGTGTGCCCCTCCGGGCTCTCGAGCCATTGCACCTGGGCGTTCGCGAGAAGCCTTTGCCCATGCTGAGGCGGGCGCAGCAGATAGATGTCTAATTTCTTGGCAACGGCAGCCGCGAAAGCGCTGCAGTGTGTGTGTCCCGGGCCTTCGTTTTCTCCGCCTCTGTCTGGTTCTCCCGACTCCCAGTTGACATGTTCGTGGGCGATCCAGTGTGATTCCACGTTCATGCTGTCTAACAACGCTGCCAAGCCCTGGCCCGCAGTGGTTATCGGTCCGCAACATGTTCCATCGACTGCGGCGACACTTTTCAAGGTCTCGGCCGTGAGGCACAACGCGATGATGACCCCGAGAACAACCGGACGCCGCATGCGGAGTTCCATATTTCTCCTCACATTTCTGGATGACGAAAATTTCTGGGAGAGATCAGGGGGAAGGATACCTATCCGCAGGAGATTGCAGCAACAGGTACATGTCCGTGGTCGATGAACGTAGGGCAGGCGTCCGCAGCCGACCACAAGTGCGCGGACCTATGAGGGCTTTAGAGTCTATGTGAGAACTAAAAGAAACCGCAGATCTCTTCACGGCACGCCGGGACAGGTCCACTGCGCTCTTAATGAACAAAAGAAGAGTGTGGTGCCGCGCCTCCGGCGCTCGACCGCCTGGCTTATCGACCCAGCCCTTCCGGGCTGGGCTGACGTTTAGCGGACGGCCCTCCGGGCCTGGATTGCAAACACCGCTTCCCCATGTTCATTCCATCCTTAACTTGCTACAGGCAAGTCAGCCGCTCGGGATGACAAAGGAAAGGGCGGAGTTTCCCTTTGGGATTGGGTTGTGGAGTTGAGAGCACAGCAGGTCCCTCCACTTCGCTTCCACGGCACGCCGGGACAGGTCGCTTCGGTTCCACGGCACGCCGGGACAGGCGGGATGACAATTCAGTTTGACGGTGAGGGTGAGCACCAAGTCAGCCGCAGGCGAGGTCATCGGCTCGGGATGACAAAGGAAAGGGCAACGGTTCCATAAAAAAATGGTTGCTGAACCGAGGCGTTTTTCAAAGCGAATTTGGACAAGTCTGGCTGAACTTGGCCCAGGACTGCGTGCGGGGGTAAGTTCAGCCATCCCCGTTCGACAAGCTCAGGGGCCGGATCTTCGGGATTTTGTCAATGGTGCATGCAAACCAAGGACTGCGTGTTGGGCTAAGTTCAGGTTAAATTCAGCCGTCCCCCTGGGGATCCATTTCATCAGGCCAGTTCTCACGCAGACTCTTTAAGGCAGGGTTATCTCGGAAGGTGGCGCTAGGCCAGCACCTTCGGGACCACCTTGCCCGCTACGTCCGTGAGGCGGAAGTCGCGGCCCTGGAACTTGAAGGTGAGCTTCGTATGGTCCACACCTAAGCAGTTGAGGATGGTCGCCTGCAGGTCGTGGATCGGCACCGAATCTTCCACCACGTTGTAACAGTAGTCGTCTGTCTGTCCGATCGAGATGCCTGGTTTGATGCCGCCGCCCGCCATCCACATCGCGAAGCATTTCGGGTGATGGTCGCGCCCGTAATTGGTCTCGCTCAGCTTGCCCTGGCAATAGACAGTACGGCCGAATTCGCCGCCCCAAACCACCAGCGTGTCGTCGAGCAGCCCGCGCTGCTTCAAGGTCCTGAACCAGTGCCGCAGAGGGTTGATCGGTGCCCTTCGCCTGCAGGGCGATGTCCCGGGGTAGATCGTTGTGCTGGTCCCAGCCGCGGTGGTAAAGCTGAATAAAACGCACGTTGCGCTCGGCCAGGCGCCGGGCAAGCAGGCAATTGGCTGCATACGTACCGGGCTTGCGCGAGTCTGGCCCGTACATCTCGAAAACCGATTCGGGTTCCTTGGAAAGATCCATGAGATCGGGCACCGAAGTTTGCATGCGGTAGGCCATCTCATATTGCGTAATGCGGGTTTCGATTTCCGGATCGCCGTAAGCGTCGAACCACATCTTGTTAAGCTGGGCGAGCGAGTCGAGCATGCGGCGGCGCGACTCGCTGCTGATACCCGGCGGGTCATCCAGGTACAGCACCGGCTCGGCGCCCGCTCGGAACCTGACGCCCTGGTACTTGGAAGACAGAAAGCCATTGCCCCAGAGCCGCGAAAACAAAGGCTGGTCCGGGTTCAGCGCGTTGGCTTGCGAAATCAGTACGACGAACGCAGGCAGGTTCTGATTCTCACTGCCGAGGCCATAGGTGACCCACGCGCCCATGCTGGGGCGGCCGGGCTGTTGGAACCCGGTCTGGATAAACGTGATTGCCGGGTCGTGGTTGATGGCGTCGGTGTTCACCGTCTTGATGATGGCGATGTCGTCGACAATTTTGGCGGTGTGCGGCAGCAGTTCGCTGATCCAGGCGCCCGACTTGCCGGCCTGTTGAAACTTGAAGATGGGTGCGGCCACCGGAAAGGACGCCTGGCCCGAGGTCATGCCGGTAATGCGTTGGCCCTTGCGGATCGAGTCCGGCAGCTCCGTGCCCTGCAAATCCTTGAGCTTGGGCTTGTAGTCAAACAACTCAATCTGCGAAGGCGCGCCCGACTGGTGGAGGAAGATCACGCGCTTGGCCTTGGGCGCGAAATTCGGCATGCCCACCAGACCACCGGTCTTGGGATCCACCGCCGGCCCCTCCGCCATCAGGCTCGGGCCGAGCAGCGAGGCGAGCGCCGCCACGCCTATCCCCTTCGCGGTGCGGCCGAAAAACTGCCGCCGGGTCATCTCCAGCAAGATCTCGCGTCTCACTTCGTCCATAGGAGTCACTCTTTCGTGATGGTCTCATCCATATTGAGGATGGTGCTGGTAACCGTGGTCCAGGCGGCCAGCTCCGCCGGATCGAGCTTCGGATTGCGCTTCGCCTCACCCACCCCGATCAGTTTCATTGCCGACGTCTTGTCGCGCCGGTACTCCGCCAGTTCTTGCCGCGCCAGCGTGAGCAGCACCGCGCGTTCCTGGGGCTGCGGCCTGCGGTCCGTTGCCAGCCGGAAGGCAAAGTCAACCCGCCTCTCCGGATCGCGGCCCGCCTGAGTAATCGTCTTCTCCGCGAGTACGCGGCTGGCCTCTACATAAGTGGGATCGTTGAGCAGGACCAGGGCCTGCAACGGAGTATTGGTGATGGTGCGCCGCGCCGTACACTTCTCGCGGTCGGGCGCGTCGAACGTCGTCAGCGAGGGCGGCGGCACTGTCCGCTTCCACACCGTGTACATGCTGCGCCGGTAGAGGTCTTCGCCGGTGGATTGGGTATAGGTCTGCCCGGAGAAACCCCCGCCGAACGCCATTTCTTCCCACAGACCCTTCGGTTGATAGGGGTAAACGCTGGGGCCGCCGATGCGGGTGTCGAGCAGGCCGGCTATATCGAGCGCGTTATCACGCACCATCTCGGCAGGCAGACGGAAACGCGGCCCCCTCGCCAGCAGCCGGTTCTCGGGATCGCGTTCGGCCATCTCCTTTGTCTCGCGCGACGACTGCCGGTAGGTGGATGAGGTCACAATCAGCCGCATCATCGCCTTGATGTCCCAGCCGTTGGCTGACGAACTCCGTAGCCATCCAGTCGAGCAATTGGGGATGGCTGGGCTGCTCTCCTTGCGAGCCAAAATCCTCCGCCGTCTTCACAATCCCGACGCCAAAGCAATCCTGCCAATAGCGGTTCACCGCCACCCGCGCCGTCAGCGGATTCTTCGGGTCCACCAACCATTTCGCCAACGAAAGGCGATTCGGCGGAGCCCCGGGCGGCAGCGGCGGCAGAAAGGCGGGAACGTTTGGAGTCACCTTCTCCCCAGGATTGTCGTACTGGCCGCGCCCCAGGATGAAGGTGTCGCGCGGCTTCTTCATCTGCGTCATCACCATCACGCTGGTGATCGAATTCTCAAGATTCTTTTTCTGTTCCCGCAACTCGATCAGTTGCGCGTAAAGCTGGCGATCCTTTTCCGGCGCCGCATATTTCAGGTAGTACTCGCTCAGCGCGGCCTGGTGTTCCTTCTCCAGGCGCGCTGCCTTGGCCTCCGGAGTCTCGGCTTTCGCTTCCTCTCCGATCTCTGCTTCCGGGGGCGCCTTTTCCGGCTGCAGAGTTTCAATCTCCTGGGCAGGTTTTCCCGCCAGTTCCGCCAGCACCGAGCGCACCGGCATGCGGATGCCGAGGGTTTCAGCTTCCTCGGCAGTTACCGGGCGGTTATAGATGCGCAGGTCGTCGAGCCGCCCTTCGAAGGGCTTTCCGTTCGCCTTATTGCCTATCTCGAGTGCGGCAGCGGTGCGAAACGTGCCGCTTAAATTGTCCTTCACCACTTCCGTCATCGCCGGCTTGCCGTTGACGTAAAACTTGACCCCCGACGCTTTGCCCGAGCCGTCGTAGCTCATCACCAGGTGAGTTAGCGAGGCCGTCGCGAAGCGCTCCTTGGTGCGCACCTCGATAGCGTCGTCAGGCCACTTGGCGGCCATCCGGACGATGAAGTGGGAAAGGCGGTCCTGGGGCCTGTCATACGTGGGATCGTCCATTGCGATCTCATAACCTTGCCAGTGTTCAGCGCTGTCCCGTTTTTGAACGAGCTCAATTGCGTGCGCGGGTGACGTGCGGACCCACATTGCCAGGGCAAAGCGGTCGCCGCGGCCAAAATCCCCGGCATTGCCAAAATTCACCTGGGTTTCGCCGCTGAAATCTGCGGCCTTGCCCACCTTGCCATCGTCGTACACCAGGTCGCCGCGCACCGCCTTGCCGTCGTGGTGCTGGCCGGAGGTATCAGCCAAACTGCCCTCCAGCGGGTAGTACGCGACTAAACCCTCTTGCGACGGTTCAGGGATCCCGGCCAGTGCCGTCTTTTGCCACTCGTTCCGCTGCGCCACGATCTCTTTCTCCGGCAGGGCGGCGAGCGTGCTGGTTACCCGGCTATTCACCTCATCGAGCTGCTGTTGCTGTGCCTTGGTAGGCAGCGGGAGCACCGGATCCGCATTGCCCAGGAAACCGTCCAAGCCTCTCTCCGGAACGCTATTGAAGTAGGCGACGAGCTGGTAGAAATCCTTTTGCCGGATGGGATCGAACTTGTGGTCGTGGCAGCGTGCGCAGCCCACGGTAAGACCCAGCCATACGGTGCCCATGGTGCTCGCCCGGTCAATGATGTACTCCGCGTGGTACTCCTGGGGAACGGCGCCGCCTTCGAAATTGATCATGTTGTTGCGGTTGAAGCCAGTGGCGATCTTGTCGTCCACAGTTGCGTTGGGCAGCAGATCGCCTGCCAGCTGCTCAACCGTGAACTGGTCGTATGGCATGTTCCGGTTGTAGGCCTTGATGACCCAGTCGCGCCACGGCCACATCTGCCGCAGGCTGTCGATGTGGTAGCCGTGCGTGTCAGAGTAGCGGGCGAGGTCGAGCCACTCCATGGCCATGCGCTCGCCATAGTGCGGCGAAGCCAGCAGCTTGTCCACACGCTTCTCGTAGGCGTCGGGCGCCTTGTCCGCCACAAAGGAGTCCACCTCGGCAGGGGTAGGCGGCAGGCCGGTTAAGTCGAAGCTGACCCGGCGCAGCAATGTGGCTTTGTCTGCCTCCTCGCTCGGCTTCAAGCCTTCCGCTTCAAGCCGTGCCAGGACAAAACTGTCAATGGGATTCCGCACCCACGCCGTGTCTTTCACCTCGGGCACAGGGGGACGCCTGGGGGCGACGAACGACCATTGGGTTTCCCATTTAGCTCCCTGGTCGATCCACTGCTTGATGAGCTCAATCTGCCCGGTCGTAAGCGTCTTGCCGGAATAGACCGGCGGCATGCGGAACGCCACGTCCTTGGAGCTGATTTTCTGGTAGATCTTGCTTTGTGCCGAGTTGCCGGGGACGATGATCTTGTAGCCGCCGCGGTCGACGAACAAACCCTCTGTTTCGTCGAGGCGCATGTTGGCCATGCGCATCTTTGCGTCTGGGCCATGACACTTGAAGCAGTTGTCGGAGAGGATGGGACGGATCTCCCGGTTGAAGTCCACAGGTTTCGTGGGCGCCTCGGCCGCGGGTGCGGCTTGCGTCGCTCCGAGAATCCCGGCTAGCGAGGCAGAGGTGAGCAAAACGAATAACAGCCGCAGCTTCAAGTTTCCATCCCTCCTGGCACACGTGGCGGGAAACCCTGCTGAATGGTCGCATTATCTCCAAATGCGACCGTAAAATCCAGCATCCCGATGGATGGCAACAGCAGACTCTACCAACGGGTACTTTGGCAAGCAAGAATCCGGATGGGGCGGAAAAGGCTATTACTTCTGGATTTTCGGCTAAGGGGAAGTTGACTCACGAAGAGGGTGCTTAGTTGGCGAGCTGTCGTTGCTTGAGCCGCCTGCGAGTTACGGGTCTACTTGTAATCCGGGAGGGCGATCGAATCGGCGAAATCGCGGCCAACGGCAATATTGGCAATCCAGGGGATGGCTATCAGCTTGAAGATTTGATTGCGCAGAAACAGCGCGAATGCCGACCTGGGCGCAAACGTGCCGGCAAAGCGAAGCGCCGCTTTCTGCTTGTTGCGAACGAATGGCCCGAAGAGCGCCTGGTATCGTTGAAACGCTGCGGCATGATCCCCGTTGGCGCGGTGCAGTTCGCCAGCGAGAATGTAGGCCGCCACCATGGCTAAAGCGGAACCCTGGCCGGCCAGCAGGGAGACGCAGGAGGCCGCGTCGCCTACTAACGTTACCCTCCCCTTCGTCCACAGGTCTGGTTGCGGGCCCATTTGTATCTGGCTCACGCGATCGAAATAGAGGTCGTTGCAGCTATCCAGCGCCTGAAGAATCTGCGGACACTCCCACCCACCGGCTGCGAAGCGAACGCGCAAAGCTGCCTTTTGGGTTTCCATCGTATCTGTTCCGATTACGTGTTCGTCCGCAAAGATGAAGAAGAACATGGTGCGGTCATCGCGCATGGCAAAGCGGGCCACCTGCTGCCCGACCTGGGTGTACATTACGTAGACCAGCTCATCTCTTGGCCAGTATCCCTCGACCTCGAACGCTGCTGCCTTGTAACCGAGATAGCGCTCAAATTGGCTTTCCTCTCCCCAGACGAGCTGGCGCACCCGTGAATGAAGGCCATCTGCGCCGACCACGAGATCGAACTCGCGCGTTCCGCCGCACTCGAAGGTGACATCCACCGCTTTCGCGGTCTGGCTGATGCGATGGATGCGGTCCCCGAAGATGGTTTCGACGTTCCCTTCGATTTTGCCGAATATCGCGGCGGCGAGGTCGCCCCGGGGAAGGCTGACAAACCGGCCATGGGTCATGCGGGAAAAAGCATCCGCCGGAAATCCGGCTACACGCTGCCCGGTTCGGCGGACCACTCTTACCTCGCGGACGATGTATCCTTTGCGGGTGATCTCCGGCAACAAGCCCATGCGATCCGCGATCTCGTAGCCAGCGCCCCAGAAGTCAATGATGTAGCCGCCCGTACGGAGGCGGGGCGCGGTTTCAACGAGGGTGGGTTTGAATCCGCACTGCAGCAACCAGAAGGCGAGCGTGGGGCCCGCGATGCCTGCCCCGGAGATCAAAACTCTCATGGCTGAGAACAGAATACGCCTGCGGTAAGCCGTGTTCACAGCTGTCGCCTTTTCGCTGAAGCAAATTAAAAACACTCATCGCAGTGGACTGTCGACATTTCTGCCGGCCCGCGGATAGATTTGGGTCTACCTGAGGGCATCGAACGGCGTTTTCAGAGATCCTATGCTCGCTCTGCACATGGCTTGAACCGTATCCCAACCGTGCTCATCGGAACCTTTGTCAAACGGGTCTTCTGTTTGGCCAATTGCATTGGTCACGTGGGCAACAACCGCAACATTTGCATGGCGAGCACTTGCAAACGCAAACAACGATGCGGCCTGCATCTCAACGGCCAGTGCTCCCAGGGCGGAATTCTCTTTCAGCTGCTCAGCGGTTTCGCGATAGGGAGCATCGGTTGTCCAGACAAGACCACGTGAAACCGGAAGGCTCAATCCTTGCAGACCTCGATAGAGTTTTTCCGCAAGGTCTACGGGAGCGGTAACAACATCCGCGGCAGGGAGGTAGTGGTAAGACGTGCCCTCATCTCTGATGGCGCTGGTTGCAACTACCAGGCTGGGAAGAGGTAAAGAAGGGCTGACGCGGCCTGCCGACGTAAGCCCCAAGATGATCTGAGCGCCGGAGACACAGAGCTGTTCGGCTACTAAAACTGCATATGGGCCGCCGATCGTTCGTGCAATAAGACCACATTCCATTCCGTCAATCTGAAATGTATGCATCGTGGTGTGGAAGCAAGCCCAGCCCGGATGCGGCCGGGTTAACCCTGACTTCAAAAGCCAGTCTGTAAGGTCACCGTCAAAATCGAGGACACATATGGGGGGAACAGAGATTTCTTCGATGGCTCGCCCATTGCGGACCGCGTTCACCAACGCTTCTGGCGTGAATGCACTCGGGGAGGAAAGCGAATGGCGAAATAACGAGAGCTGCTCCTTCATCGACCTATTTATAGCAGGCTCTTGACTATTGGAAGTCAGTTTTACGGAGGGTAAGCTTCCTGCCTTTACCGCACCAACCGTAACAGCCGGCCTCGCCAACTCAGATCGTGGCCGGCAGTGCTTCTCAACAGCGCATCCAAGCCGAGGCTCCGGCCCGGAGGCTGGACTGCGAACTG
Organism: uncultured Acidobacteriaceae bacterium; assembly: GCA_963750415.1. Classification (GTDB taxonomy): domain Bacteria; phylum Acidobacteriota; class Terriglobia; order Terriglobales; family Acidobacteriaceae; genus PALSA-350. The sequence continues at coordinate 1,132,114 of CAVVQX010000005.1, read as the reverse complement.
AACCATAAGGATAACCAGGAATACATAGGTCCACACCCACTCAGACGGCGAGCGGTAGAGGCCGAACATCAGGTTGAGGGCCATGGCCGAGCCGACTAGTGCACCTAGCCTGCTCCACACTCCGAGCAGCAGGCATGCACTGATGAGCACTTCCGACATATAGACCTGGAGCGCAAAAAATGCGTAATGCGGCAACACCACATCGGACACGAAATGGCTTTGTAGGCCAGATGAGGCGTACTTAACCATCTGCTCCATCCAGAAGCGCAGTCCGCCGTAAGCCGGCGGGGTTTTCCATATCGTCTGCTGCCACCACATCGCCCCGACGATTATGCGAGCGATCAACACCCAGAAGTGGTAACCAGTCCGTTGCTCGGGGCGGCGGCGCCATACCAAAACTGCAATCACGATCCCGCTTATTAGCAGGATGTCAAACACCGCTGTCGTCCATATCCCTGCGTGTGCGGCGTATTGCAGACTGTCGAGTATGGGGTTCGTTTTCATCACGGCTCCGAACCATTCAAATATTGCGGAGGCTTCCTCTAATCGGGAAAGCGCAAGATTACGATGTGCGCTCGCAGTGCGTCATCGACCGTTTGCCCAAAAGTATCCAACTCCACTCGCCTGATAGGTCGAAACAAAGAAGTTGTCACAACGAACTACATGACGGCTCGCCGCCGTCGCACCGTCGACGGTATGCGGCCACCAGCTTGGACCAGTCCCAGTGGGTGGTTTCTCTTGCGACTCTCTGCAATCGGATTGCAGGCGATGCAGAACCGAATCATTTAGCGCGAACCGCCCACGCACTTCGTTGGAATCTAAATCGTGCCATTCTCGCATGTCAGTGGCGTCCGGTTGGAGTACACCAGGCAACCAACCGCGTTTGAATGCTCCTGCTTGTGCCGCGGCGTTGACAGTGGGGTAGTGTGATTCGAGTTGTTCTTTACATCCGGTCACAAGTGACACACTAGCTATCATCACGAGAACCGTTCGAATCAGTGCATCTCTCACCGCTAGAATCTACACCGAACTGGCGGATGGTCAAAATGCATGTCCCTGAAAAGTCTGGTTTTCAGTATCTTCCCTCAGCCCGGAGCAGCCAGGAATGCAAGTTACCTAGCCCCGTTTTCGAGAAACTACGGCGGCACATTCGCCAGGAATCCCCTGCACTGCAGCCACGCAGCCCGTCTAGTTGAAATCGCGCCGCAGCGGATAGTCGACAATGATGGCCCGGCCATCGGTGAGGGCTTTGACCGAATGGCGGACGTTCGCTGGTACGATCGCGACTAAACCCGCTCGGGCGACCTGTGCGACGCCGTCGATGGTCATCTCGAGCTCGCCCTCGATCACCTCGTAGACCTCTTCCTGAGGGTGGGAGTGCTCGTGAATGGACGAACCGCGCACGAAGTCGTAGTGCGCGAATGTCATGCTCGGCGAGTGGAAATAACGTCCATGCCAGCCTGGCAAGCGCTCAATAACAGTAAGGGTGCTTGTGTCGATAAAGGGCATAAGACTTCTCCATGCCGAAATGCTAGCACCAACGAGCTACGTGGCAATAGGCGGAGGCGGACAGCCCCATGAGTACCCGGTTATGAAAGCCGTACCTCAGGGGCCAAGAGGCGCATTGGAGTGGTCCGGGCCAGGTCAAACGCAAGGAGGGCCAACGGAGCAACGATCTTCGCATCTTCCTTGTCGAAGTCGTATTCCCATTGCCATAGTTTGATTTTCATCGGGCTCGCCCATGTACAGGTCTACTTGCGAATGTCAGCCAGCATGCTCTAATTAGACCAATGAGACAAATCAAATTCAGAGCATGGAGAGAGAAGGATTATGAAGGTCGTTTCCTCATTCCGCGGGGAATGTATCAAGTTCTAAATCTGCCACTTTGGACGACTGCCAAAATGGATACGCCATTAGAATTTTGCGTCAAGAACCATCCCGATACACGATACACCGACAGGAACTTTTCCTCTTACGTCCTCATGCAGTTCACCGGCCTGACGGACAAGAACGGAAAGGAGATTTACGAGGGAGATATTGTGAGAACTACAGGATGGCCAGATGGTGATCCAGTTTACTGGGTGGACGGCCGTTTCTGTGTTGGACAGCCAAGCAACCTTGCAGATTTCCTTGGCAGTATTGCAGAGGGGTGCGAGATCATCGGCAACATTTACGAAAACCCTGAACTCCTCAAATCATAGCTTTCGACGAAATGCAGTCATAAAAAAAGCGACTCAAGAACGTAACCAGTACACACGTTTTCCACCCCTCGAGCCTTAAGTTTTGAATCTAAAAAGGTTACAGCAGAAAATCAGTGGCGGAGGGAGAGGGATTCGAACCCCCGTTACCCTTTCGGGTAAAGCGGTTTTCAAGACCGCCTGTTTCAACCGCTCACACATCCCTCCGCATGACCGGTATGTATAGCTTAGCAGTTGCCGAATCTCTCGTCCTCTTCAGGGTAGGTGAGAACGCGCGGTATTCCTTGTGAATGCCGATGGGGGAAATTTATCCCTAGCCGCAGCCGCCGGAGCGGGAGAAGTCGTATCACCAAAACCAGTGAATGGGGTTGATCAAGGCGCTGCCCGCGCTCGTCTTGAGAAATTTCCGCCTGTCCATATCTGCTGACTTTTACGCGATATCGACTCGAGAAGAGAGCGCGTGTTGGATGGGCTCTGACTCGCACTCAGCCATGATTACTGTCACTGGACTATCCGGCGACTGGGCCGGCAATTGGGAGAAAATCAGCTGGCGTCCCTTTTGGGTAAAGGTGACATCTGCGTTGTTAGCTAACAGCTTCGCGGATCGCACCCTGGTGGTGACCCCGCCTATGGTGACGGTTTCTCCGGGCCAAAAATAGACATGCGTAAATAACGTATTCTTTTTGCGCGTGAACCCACAGATATCACCGTGCAGGAACAGGCACTTGTCAGTAGCGTAGATCGCGGCCCCATTGCGTGCCAACCACTGCCCCACTTCATTCAGAATACGAACGCTGGGCTCGGGCACGGAACCGTCTGCTTTGGGACCGATATTGAGCAAATAGTTGCCACCATCTCTTGCACACTCCACCAGATTTTGTATCAGATGATGTGGCGATTTCCAGTTGTTATCATTCGTAACGTAACCCCAGCTGTCATTCATCGTCATGCAGGATTCCCAGTCACCCCTGGTTGCCTGCGTGCTCTGCTCAGGCGTGGAAAAGTCTCCGGGCAGCAGATTCCTGTTATTCACAATAATTTCGGGCTGAAGATCTAACACCATTTTATTCATCTTTTCCGATTCCCAGCCCTCGGCATCCAGAGGCACGGCCATGTCGTACCAGAGAATATCAATCTTGCCGTAGTTCGACATGAGCTCGCGAATCTGGCCATGGGTGTACTGGATAAATCGCTTTCGTGCCGCCTCATCCTCTTTTACGTGCAGCCAGTCAGGATGGTGCCAGTCCATGAGCGAATAGTACAAACCCACACGCAAGCCTTCTGCACGGGCCGCCTCGACATACTCCCTGACCAGGTCACGGCCCGGGCCTTGTTTCGGGGCACAGTAGCCGGTGAGTTGAGAATCGAATAGGCAAAATCCCTCATGGTGCTTGGCAGTCATCACCATGTACTTCATGCCGTTTTTCCGAGCCAGCGTGGCCCACTCGCGTGCGGCGTTCGGCTTGGGCTGAAACTGTTTGGCCAGCAACGCGTATTCGTCTAACGGGATATCCTCATCGCCCATCGCCCAGGCATCGCGGCACAGCAGGCTGTAGAGCCCCCAGTGGACGAACATGCCGTACTTCGCTTCTCTCCACCACCGGATTCTTTGCTCATGGCCAGGTGGAGTGGAAGCAGGGGAGCTCGCGGACGTGTTCAAGGCGTGCGCCCCGTCTGTTCCGGCCCGGCCTGCGCCAGCAAGGACAGCGGCTGCGAGGATCGTCTTCAGGTGATCGCGTCTGGATATGTTGGTGGGCGGCATGGGTTCCATGAAAGAGCTAGCGGGTCATCTGCTCCATCGTGTCTTCTTCCGCGCTGTGCTTTTCGGCGCGAAGAGAACGCTGCAGCGCGAATTCGCGATTAGCGTCGTCGGTACGCCCCAGCTTTTGATAGGAGCGGCCGAGGGCATAGTGCGCGTAGTAATTTTGCGGATCCAGCTTGACGGCACGTTCCAGAAAACCACGTGCCAGCTCCGGGTCATCCTTTTGTAACTCGATTTGTCCCAGCATCAGGTAAGAGCCGGTGAACGATTCATTCAGCCATAGGGCCTGCTTGAGGGCCTTCTCGGCTTCGTCATACTGCTTAAGCCGCATATAGGTGTCGCCCAGCCGCCAATAGACAAGCCAAACGGAAGGGTTAATTGCCAGTTCTTTCTGGAATTCCGGAAGCGCCCGCTGAGCATCCATCTTGAAAAGCCAGATCTCGCCTAAAAGGAAATGAGCCATAGGGAGGCGGGGATCGAGCGCGAGTGCCTTTTCGATCTCGGGGGGCGCCTGATCTTCGAGTTGCAGACGCACCAGCATCTTGGCCAGCATCAGGTGAGCCATGGGACTCTCAGGGGAAACACCGAACATACCGGCGAAGGCTTTGCGGGCATTTTCCCATTGCTGAAGCCGGGCGTAGCAAACACCCAGAATATAGGGGGCGTCCGCCTGCCCCTGGGGTAGATGAGGGCTCACTTTTTCCAGAAGGGGCACGGTTTCCTGGCACTTTCCCACGGCATAGTAGCTCAGAGCCAGCAGCTGGATGGACTCCCAATCTTCCGGCGCCTGCCCGGTGGCGAGTTGCAGATGAACAATGGCCTGCTGGTAGGTCTTATTGGTGAAGAAAGCTTTTCCCAGCAGGGTTTCTACGCCAGGAATCGCGGGTTTCTTTTGCGCCAGCGGTTCGAGTACGGCAATGGCCTCTGTCGTCTTGCCTTGCCGGATCATTTTGTCTGCGCGATCAATGGTTGCGGCGGTGGACTCAGCTGGAGCTGGCGTCTGTCCAAGGGCTAGCTTCGCATCGGACTAACCAGACTTGACCAGATAACGACTGAGCGCAGCAGCGCACAGAGGAACGTCTGCCGATAGCTCGCTGACATGCTTACTTTCTAACCTAGCGAAGCCAGGACGAGCAATAGCCACGACTGGCCGCGGAACAAGGGTTGAATAGAAACGAAACGAAGAACGTACCCCAGGGCCTAAAGGCCTCAAGAGCCCTGACTTTTTACGGCACGGCTGAAGCCATGCCCTTCGTAGAGATGCGTCTGCAAGTTTGAAGAACGTAGCTCAGGGTCTTCTAAAGAGGGTGCGTAAAGAACCTGGTCTCGAACTCCAGTCCCGGAGATCGGGTTCTCACACGCCCTCTATCCCCGGCCGCGGCCTGTGAAGGTCCTACCCCCTAAAATTCGAACCTGACCCCAAACTCAAGGTCGCGCATTGCACCATTGGGCGCCTGGTTCTGGATGACACCCGCATTGCTGCAATCGACGCATCCTCCTGGATTTCCGGCATTGACGTGGTTAAACAAATTAAAGGCGTCTACCCGGAACTGCGCGTTCAGCCTTTCCGGAACGACCGAAAACACCTTCATAAACGACGCATCTGTTTGCGTCCAGCGAGGTCCCGTTAGCGAGTTCCGAACATCGTTACCGAAGGTCCCAATCTGTGGACGACGCCAAGGCCCACTCGTTTGCCCATTGTCGAGCAAAGGTGAGGCAACTACGTACCAGTTCGCCCGGCTGCGATTCGACACCGATGTGCTTCCTATACGGTCGGGATGACAGCTGCCAACGTCGTTGTCTGCGCCGCATTCAGCGTAACTGGTATTGAAGCCCTGAGGGCTCATCCAACTGGTGTTGGCACTGATACGCCAACCACCCACAAAAACGTCCACCACTCTTGGGCTGTTACCCAGGAAGCGCTTTCCTGTCCCAAACGGAAGCTCCGCGATACCCGACACGATCAGCACATTATTTCTCTGCCAGTCCGGACGCCCATACCAGAGGTTCCGATCGATATCGAAATACGGAGAGTCGTGGCTCTTGGCATGGGAATAGGTATAGTTCGCCAATAATTGATAACCGCCGCTAAAGCGCTTCTCTACCTTGGTTTGAATTGAGTTGTAGTGGTTATCGGTATTGTTGCCGAAGTAGTTGAGTGGCGAGTTCCATCCGAACTTATGAAAGTAAGGCCTGCGGTCGTCGGTGGAGACTCCGTCGGCAAAGCCGACGATGGAGGGCGCATTCTCATCGTTAGCCGGACTGCCATCCAACGTGACGTGGGTGCCCTTATTGCCGACGTAGCCGGTCTCAACAGAAATGGTGCGTGTGACTTGACGCTGTATCGTCGCGTTCCAGGCGTCGACCGTGGGCAGACGCATTTTCTGCGGATACACCCATGCTCGCACCCCGTTGGGGTACAGGTGGTTCCCATCGGGCCCCGTAGGCTGGCTATCAAGAACGGTGGCGGGGTCCAGAAGCGGGGGCCCGACCGCCAGGTTGAAGACGCTCTGCCATGAATTGGAGGGATTGATGCTTTGCACTCCCAGCACCGGCAGGTTTTGGGTGACGCTGTGGCCAAAGATAGAACCAAAGGTTCCAACATCGAAGGTACGGCCATAACCAACCCTGACTACGGTCTTGGAGCCCATCTGGTAGGCAAACCCAAGCCTGGGAGCGAGATTTGTATAGGAGTTCCGTACCCCGCCATTGAGGGGCACGCCGTTTACCCCGGCAACTTTGATCTCCCCGGTATCGAGCTGCAGCCATCCGCCATTTCGGGCGCTGGTCACGGTTTGAGGATTGTAGATTTCCCACCGCAAGCCATAGTTGACGGTAAGCCGGGGTGACATACGCCAAGTGTCTTGCGCGTAAGTGAAGGTGCGCGTTTGCCGCTCCCCGGCATGCAAAGAGCTGGAAACATAGCGGCTGAACGAATTCACCTCTCCCAGCAGGTAAGAGGCTAGCGGCAATCCTCCTGAGTCGGGTCCCAGGGTAATGTCGCTGGTGAAGGTGAGCTGGCCGGCACGATGCTGATCGCTGGGTACGCGCAGATTCTGCAACCGGCGAATATCGCCGCCTACCTTGACGGTATGGTTTCCTTTTATAAATGACCAGTTATTGATGAACTGGTACTGCTGCATTTTTTCAATCAACGGGCAATTGCAGTTGTTGTAGAGCGAAGACCCAAACTGGAAGCCACCCTGGCCGCCCGCGCCACTACCCTGGCCACTCGTGCCGCTAATATTGAAGTTGGGCAGGTTTTGCGTGGTCTCATCGCCCGGTATGTTGAGGCCCGGCGCCCCCGCATCGGAGGCAAAGGACCCATCCACCAGCGAGCTGACGAAGATACGCTGCCGGTACCAGCCAAATCGAAAGTCCGTCAGAATCGACGGCTTGAGCGCATAGTTAAAGCCGAGTGCATTGCTTTGCGGCCGGGTCGAGCCTGCGCCAGTGTAGCCAATCCCGTTTAGCTGAGGGCCGCCCGCGAGCGCTCCAAAGAGCCCCGGAGCCGACTTCAGAAATTGGGTAAAGGTGTAGCGCTCGAACATAGTCAACTTGGGGGTGGCGAAGTAATCGACACGAATGTTCGTCGCATCCCCGTGAAACACATCATGTCCGCCGCCGGCGTAATTATTGATTCCGGGAGCCACATTGCTGATGTTCGGGAGAGGCACATACTTAAGCAAGGCCGTGGCGGGCGCTGAAAGGTATTGCTGCGGAATCACATTGCCGGGAAAGGGCTGACGCAGGGAAGGGTCAACGATATTCCCGCTGGCATCGTAGGGGTTATAGATAATCTGCGGATTTGAACCCTGGAGCCAGGCGCTGAAATCCCCGGTGCGCTCGGCGGCGGTCGGAACTACGCTGGTCGCGGATCCGCCGTCTTTCGCGCGGGTACCCTGATAATCGCCAAAGAAGAAGATCTTGTTCTTGACGAAAGGACCACCGATGGACCCTCCAAATTGATCCCAGAGGCTGTGGGGCAGGAGCCGCCCGGTGACCGGGTCGGGAGTCGACTGAGTAAACGGGTCCCTCGCCTGGAAAATGTCGTTCCGCCGATAAAGAAAGGCGCTGCCATGAAACTGGTTGGTACCTGATTTGGTGGAGGTGGTAACCACGGCTGCGCTTGCCGACCCAAATTCCGCGTCGTAATTCGAACTGGTTATCTTGGCTTCCACGACTGAATCCAGGTTCGGAACGATGATCATGTTGCCGTACATCATGTCCCGGTTGTCAGTGCCGTCGATTTGACCACCGACCCCGACAAACATCTGGCCGTTCACATTGACCGCGATACCGCCCTGCGGATTTTCAGTCGAAGTGTCGTTCCAGTTGAACTGAACCGCTCCTGGGGTCTGCAGCAACAATTCGGAAAAGTTACGTCCGAACGTGGGCAGATCCTGCACTTGCTTCTCACTCAGCGTAGTGGCTACGTCGGTGCGCTCGGTCTTGAGCAAGGGGGCTTCGCCCAGCACCTGAACCGTCTCCTGGACCTTGCCGGGCTTAAGGTGGAAATCCACCGTGCTGACGGTATCGATTGCCAATTCGACGCCTTCCTGAACCTCGACGTTGAAGCCGGGTGCTTCGACCCGGACAATGTAGTGGCCGATGATCAGATGGGTCTGGGCGTAGTTTCCCGATTCATTGGTTGTGACCTGGGTTGTGGTGTTCCTCTCCACGTTGGTCACAGTGACATTGGCATTCGCAATGGGGGCGCCGGAACCGTCAAAGACAGTGCCGGCGATACTGCCGTACACCGCCTGCGCCATTGCGGTGCCGTTTCCCAAAGTGCAGACAATGACGAATAGACCAGCCGTCGCCAGCAAGCTCCCGAGGTTGCCCCATACTTGCAATCTAAGTTGTGAAAAGGGGTTAGTGAACGGGAAGAAAGAACGGCGCCGCCGACTGGGGCCTGTGAGTTTCCGCACCATACGAGAACCTCCAAAAATGGCCCAGACACTTCTAAGCGATTATTTCGGTAATGATGCCTACATGCTTTCGTCCCGTCAAGTATTTTTTTAGATTATTATTTGGCAGCATCTTTTGCAGCATTACCAGGGCGGTCCTCGGCGACAAAGAGGTTAGCAGCGGGGTCTTTTTTCACGACCGAGCGGCTGGTGATACACCGCTCATTGAGTGTTCTTTCACCGGAGACGAAAGCTCCCGGCCGTTAAACCACGATGTTGTGGCGGCATCTTAGTCGCGTCTTATGTAGTTTCATTCTTGTCTTTCTGGTAAACGAGAGTACACACGAGGTTATGCCAGTTTGCGGCAAAGTTCCGCGAGGAGTTTTCTTGATGATTCGAACGGCTAAGCAGTTTGCTCTCTGGACCGGCAGTCTGTTCATCGCCGCTATTTCGGCTTTCGCTCAGGATGCAACACCGGTAGCCCGCGCGCTGCAGGCACAGGTTCAAGCACCGGAAGTGACATACTTTCAGCTGCAGAGATACCTGATGAAGCGAATCTCTACTCCGCATGCTCCCGGCCGGCCAGAGGAATGGAATACTGCCGGCCAGAAACTGCGCAAGCACGTTCTCGAAGACATCGTTTACCACGGCTGGCCACAGGACTGGGTAGCAGCGCCGCCTCATTTCGAGCAAACCGAGGTGATTGAAACCGGCAAGGGCTACCGGCTGCGGAAATTTCGCTATGAAATCGTCCCCGGCTTTAGCTCCACTGCCATCCTGTACGAGCCGCAATCGATGCAGGGGCGGGTCCCAGCCATCCTGAATGTGATTGGTCACGAGCCCAATGGCAATGCGGTGGAATATGAGCAGAAGCGTTGTATCAATTTTGCCAAGCGGGGAATTCTGGCGCTTAGCCTGAGCTGGATCGGGTTTGGCGAACTGGCCCAGCCGGAGAATGCCCACGATTACACCGCGGAACTCGACCTGGTGGGCACCAGCGCGGTGGGCTTCTTTTATCTTTCCATGCGGCGGGGATTAGATTTCCTGGCGTCGTTGCCGCAAGCCGACCCGGCCCGGCTCGGCATGACCGGCCTTTCAGGAGGCGGCTGGCAAACGGTGCTTCTGAGTTCTCTCGATGAACGGGTCGCGGTTGCGGTGGAGGTAGCAGGCATTGGGTCGCAGCAATCCAACCTTAATCGCCCGGAAGATACTGACGAGGTAGAGGAAAGCCCAACCGACTTCACGGTAAACGAGGATTACCCGTTTCTCGTTGCTTTGCGAGCCCCGCGGCCGACGCTGTTGATTCACAACGCAGAAGACGACTGCTGCTTTCGGGCTGACCTGGTTAAGCCCTACATCTACGAACAGATTCAACCATTCTTCAGACTTTACGGTGAAGAATCGGCGCTCGCCTGGCACGAAAACCGCGATCCTGGCACCCATAACTATCAGCTCGACAATCGGCAGCAGGCCTATGCATTCTTCACCAGGCATTTCCATTTGCCCGTGACCCCGGAGGAGATCGACAGCGATGCGGAAATCAGAACCTCGCAACAACTCGCGGTCGGCCTGCCGGCCAATAACCTGACCGTCGCGGCCCTGGCAAAGCAACTCGGTAATCAGATCGTGCGGCCTGCGGTGCCGGTGAATCAAAGTGATCGTGCTTCCTGGGCTCAGCGGCAAAGAGAGCAGTTGGCATCTGTCGTCCGTTACAAGCCGGTAGCGGTAGAAAATGCCTGGCGAACGGCAAACACCAAGCACCTGGGATTGCACACCCTTGCCTACCGTTTCGATTTCGACAATGAGCTGAGCGCCACTGGTGTCTGGCTGGAAGCCATCTCATCCCAATCGGACGCCCCGGTCACGATTGTGCTCAACGACAAAGGTTACAAGGCATCCGAGAACCTGGTTACTGCCCGGGTTAATCGCGGAGAGCAGGTATTGGCCCTTGACACCGTACTGAATGGCGCCACCATGCCGCGGCAATCGGATGGAGCCGTGTGGCCAATGATGTTGGTCACGGATGGTGATCGACCGCTGGGGCTCGAAGTTGCTCAACTGCTGGCCACGTCGAAATGGCTCCAGAAGTCGACCGGCCAGCACACGATTCGCCTGGAGACGGAGGGCATCCGCAGTCAGATGGTGGGCCTCATCGCGGCCGCTCTCGAGCCGGAGCTCTACAACAATCTGGTGAGCAATGAGGTGCTGGAGAGCCTGGGGGATTTGCTGAAGGGGCCACTTGTTTTTCGTTCCACACCGGATTTGTTCTGTCTCGATCTATACAAGTATTTCGACGTCGATCGTTTGCAAGCGATGGCGGGGAATACCCGGATCGAGATGGGTCAGAAGGCTACTTTGGTCCCTCCCAAGGGTCAATAGGAGTCGGGAAGCTAGCTTTGCCGGCTCGTTCCGCTGAACTATCGGCGCTCAATCGGATGTGAAGGCTTCCAGGAAGATTGAAATCCAGCTCAACAATATGACCAAGATGCAGCCAAACAGTCCCGCGAAAAAGATTACATCGAGGATGCGTGTCATCGAATGGAACAGAAACAAAAGCATGGCTACTCCCGCAATGGTCCGGCCACTAAAGTCTGCTCCTCCGGAGCCTTCAAAGCCAAACAAAAACACTTGTGCCAGAAATATTTGCTTTCTGAACGGGCATCCAGTTCTTTGCGTCGCTCTTGCGCTTGGGCAGCGGATTTCCTGCAATTCTTAATCAAGTTTTTCTGGAACAAACAGGAAACAGGACGTGAGTGGTGGGCGAGGCGGGGCTTGAACCCACAACCCCCGGCTTAGAAGGCCGGTGCTCTATCCAATTGAGCTACTCGCCCGTTTCTGCCATTGTATCGTCAACTGACGACGCCCAGGCTACATCAGGCGGGCATCCATAATCACTGCCAGGGCGAGATCGAGCGCCGTACCCCAATTCTGGCCGGCACGCTGAGCACTTGCTCCGCAGCCTTCGACGAACCAGGTCACTCCAAATCCGGTGGCCGCCTCGACCTCAGCTCTCCGGAGTACAAGTTCGACTCGGGCCGCGCTTGCCGGGATGGCGCGTAGCGTCTCCGTTACCGATCGAATCCATCGCTCCTGACGTTCGAAGCTGGACAGGAAAGAGATCTGGCGCGGTAGCAGATCAACGTATGAACCGGCCCCAAAGGCGGTTTCGCTGGGCTCGGCAGCCATTTCGTAGGGATCGAAGGCCTCGGCACCATCCTCCACGCTGCTGGTCCAGGCATCGCACTTCGCTGTCCATAACGGTGACGTGGCGGCGTTCAGTACGAGCAGCGCGGATCGCAAGGCGGGTTTCGATCGGGCTTCTTCTATTTCGTCTACCCGGCGCCCATCCACGCCATCCACGCGCAAATCGATGAACCTGCATTTACGGAGGTCGTCTTTCGACGTGCCCCAGGGAACAGTGATCTCCGGGTCGCCGGCCGCCAGCGCAACGGCCCAATCCGCTTCCATCAGCGTTTTGTGACCGAGAGCATAAAGTCCAACAGGAGTTTCTCTGCCCAATAGCCGTCGTATCCCGCTGCCGGCGCCAGAAAAGCGCAATGGCCCCCATGAGCAGTCTCAACCAACCTGACATGGTCATTTGCCAGCAAAGCGGCGCGCGTTGACGGCGACATCCTGACGAAAGGATCGTCGAGGGCATGCAGAATCAGCGTGGGAACCGCGATTTGCGGTGCTACCCGAGTACTCGATGCACGGTAGTAATAATCATCCGCACCGGTAAAACCGGAGTAGCGAGCTGTGATTTTGTCGTCAAACTGGCGCAGCGTGGAAATCCTGTCCAGGCCAACCGTCGAATAGATTTGAGGAAACAGTTCCGCCTTTCGTCGAAAGCGCCTTCGCATGCCGATCAGAAACTTCCATTCGTAGATCCGGTTCGAGATGCTGTGCAACGCATCGGCAGAGATGCCGAGGTCCATCGCCGGTGAAATGCCGACCACGGCTTTCAGGCAATCCGGAACGTCCGCTGCCAACTCACCGGCGAGCTTCAAAACCAGGTTGCCGCCCATGGAATAGCCGATCAGGGCAAAGGAGTGGAGGCATTTTTCTGCAGCGAGCTTTTGCATAACCGCGGCGACATCGGCGGAAAGCCCAGAGTGATACAGCGTCGGCGACAGATCTTCCGTGCCTCCGCAGTTACGCATGTTCATGCGGATGACATTGCACCCCGCGGCCCATGCCCGCGCTGAGTTGCCCAGCACATATTGCGAACGAGAGGATCCCTCGAGGCCATGCACCAGCAGCAGAGTGAGACGCTGGCTGGGGTCTACCTGCCAATGGCAGTGGCAAAGCACATAACTTGCACCCCGCGCACGGACGTTGGCCTGCGCTAGCGTCAGTCGCTCAAGGGTCGCTGAGCCGGCAAGGTCTTCCGCGGGGCAGCCGTCACCTGCATCAACTTCAATAATGTGCGTCTCAGCTTCCGGGAGGACATATTGCCGGGGCTTGAAGTTGCCCACCAGGGTTTGCAGGTGGCCATTGCGCAAAAAACGCCGTGGAGAAAATTCTTCCACTTGCGTTAGGCTGCTAATCGTCTCTCCCAGAAGGTCGCTTGTTTCGCTCACTGCGCCCTCAAGCGGGTAAGCAGGGCAGCGGCCTGCAACGCCCCTTTGGGCGAGTCCTCGTGCTTTATATAGGCAAACACATCTCCCTGCGTGGCCTTTGCGGTCAACTGCTCCTCGATCTGACGCAAATCTGCGTCCTCGTACTCGCTCTTTCGCAGCCGGTAGCAGCAAAACGGAGCGGTGACCACATCCGGTGTTTGCAGTTCGTCGCTTTCGGCCACGCAGAGCGCGGCCTGATGCTGCCGGAGCAGCTCGAAGATCTCGCTTACGAACCACGATGCATGGCGGAATTCAAAGGCGACCCGTAGCGAGCCGGTGTTCTCCGGCGCGGCATCTTTCAGGAATGTGGCAAGCCTGGCTGGTTCCGCTTTGAGATTAGGCGGCAACTGAAATAAAACCACACCCAGGCGCCCGGCACGGATCACCGGCAACAGGGCTGAGTAAAAGGCAGAGAGCGCGTCGCTGCATTCCTTAAGCCGCTTGATATGGGTAATTCGCTGCGGCGCTTTGAAGGAGAAGCGGAAGTCCGGTCCGGTTTGCGCCAACCATCCATCGACGGTGGCCGCCGAGGGCAGATGGCGGAAAGTGTAGTTCACCTCGACCGAGTTAAGTCGGCTGGCGTAGTGCTGCAACATCTTCTTAGGCGACGTTTTGGGCGGGTAGAACTCCGGTTTCCACGTGGGATAAGCCCAGCCGGAGCAGCCAATCCAGAAGCGGCTGGCGATGGCGTCAGAAGCCGCCTGAGGTGCAACGGAGCCCAGACTGGAAGAGGATGATTGGGTAGTCACTTCGGCGTCTTCCACCTGAGACCTAATTCCGCCTGTTGAAGGTTAGAATACTTTTCGATTACGCGGGCTAGTGGGGTCACAATTTCGGACTTAGGTTTTTAAACCACCAGCATCGCCGCGGTGCCCCGGTCTTACCGGGAATCTGCTAGGCCTGCGAGTCGAGCCTTAGGCGGCAACCTCGTTGTCGTTGCTGATTATAAACCTGCGACAATCTCCATTCTGCATATCAGTTCGGCGTCTGGACCGGTTCGCGAGGGCCGTTGGCAAGAGCCGCCGACGATCAAAAATCCAGTCGCCGGTCAAAGCGTGACTGCCAGTTGAATGCCTGCGACTGCGGTGCCGGCGAGGTTTGAGCTGCCCTTCTTCCACACGTACTCAAACAGGGGCATAACCGTCATATAGTCAACTCTCCGATAGAGAGTGTTAAGAGGCAAGGAAATATCGAGTGAGCCCCCCAGGTTACTGCCCGTGCCCCAAGACATGCCGATGTAGGAAGACATGCCACGGAAACCGAAATCCCTCTCCATGTCTACCGTAAAAGCACCTGTCCTCTGTCCGGCATAAGACCAAATTGGATGAGGCCCGCCGGCTACATTCGTTTGCAATACTCCGGCGTAGGAAAGAGTTGGTGTGACACCGATTTCCATCATCCCCGTGCGGAGGCCACTCCACTCACCGACCAGAGTCTCGTCCAGGTCAAAGTCTTCGTCGATGCATGCGGAGTGGCGTCTGCGGGGGTCGGCTGGATGTTGGCAATGGGGGCTGCGCGTCTTGGCCACGGCGCTCGCCGTCGGTGTCTGCTGGGCATGAACCGCGCTGGAGCCGTTGATAAGCGCCAGACAGATAGCCGCCCAGAATATAGCGCGATAGCGCATGCCACCAGTCTTTCCCTGGGTGAACAACCTCTGGGAACACGGATCTTTTGCCGGATTCACCTCGAGAATTAGCATCCGCGATTGTTCCTGAATACCCCGGAGGTGCGTATGAATGCCGGGCGTTAGGCCTCGTACTGGACCCGGGTTGCCATGCCCGCCGGTCCATCCTCAAAAGGCTAATTTGGACAAGTCTGGCTGAACTTAGCCCATCAGGACGCTAGCCTAAGCCCGTTGGAAAACCTGGTTCAGTCCCCGGGTTCCGGGCTTTACAGGCTGAGGAGAAACCCTGAACGAAGGGCACGGCTTGAGCAGCCGAGCCGTAAATGGCTTGGTTGATGAGGGCTTTTAGCCCTGGGGTACGGTTCATAACCGCGTACTCATGTCTTCCTTTGGATATTGCCTTCAGAAATCTGCAGAGAGCGCAATCGACCTTGAACTCACGCCAACGTGTGGCAGGCGAACTACAGCATTGGGGCGGCTAGTGGGGGTCGAACCCACGACATCCGGAGCCACAGTCCGGCGTTCTGCCACTGAACTATAGCCGCCATATAGACTTAGATTGTAGCATTCAGGTTCCCGCCTGAAGCGGCTTCGGGAGCGCCTCCCGAGCCTTCCGCAGTCGTCATTGTGCCTATGCCCAGCAACCGACAACCCGAGATCCTGCCTCCCCAAAAATCTCGTTTTAAGAAAGGGAACGGCCTGTTCGCCGACGAAAATCTGGATTTTTTGTCGCACGTGCTCGATGACTGGTTTCGCGTTCCCGGCACCTCGATTCGCTTCGGGTTGGACGGCATCATCGGCCTCGTTCCCGGTTTGGGAGACATTATCGGTGGTCTCGCCTCTACGGTCATCGTGGTCGCGGCCTGGGTGCGGGGTGTTCCCTACGTCACCCTAGCCAGAATGGTCGTCAACATCGGGATCGAGGTCCTGCTGGGAACGGTTCCTCTGCTGGGGGACGCTTTTGACATCGCGTGGAAAGCGAACCGTCGCAACTACGCCCTGATCGTTCGCCATCTGGAGCAATCGCGGCGACAAACATGGCGAGACTGGGTCTTCCTGACCTTCATCGCCGTGACCCTGGCTGCCATCTTTCTGGCCCCGATCTTCCTCATTCTTTGGTTCCTGGACTGGCTCGGCCACCACATTTAAAAAACATTTGCGAATGGATTTGTGGGCCGAGGTGCGGCGCAAAATTTATCGTGCCACCACCCGGACGGCCCGAGAGTGGATGCGAACGTCCACAACTTCAGTTACACCATCGTGTTACCCCGGTTTGCAGGTCAGCACCATGGGAATCAATCCGGAACGGGGGCGCATCCCGTAGTCTAGACACTATGAACGCTTTGTAGTCCTGGAGTGCTTTATGCCTTGTACGGAGATGAGAGAACTCGAAGCAAGTTTTAGCAGATATTCCGAGCGCCGCCTCGCGTCAATCCCGCGAACCTTTGAGAGGCGCAAAATGTTTGGCACGTGGTTCCGGCTTGGTCAAGCGAGAGCTGCCTACATCATGCAGGCACATCGGCGCGGCTGCGTCGTATGTCGCTGCGACAGCTAGCCCCAGGCTAGCTGTTGCCCTGAGGTCAAGTTTGCCTCGTTCTGTGGTTTCAGGAGTGACTCGGCCATCACGCCTGAGGACGCTGATTGCGATACAATCCGGGAATCGGGGCGTAGCGTAGCCTGGTAGCGCATCTGCTTTGGGAGCAGAGGGTCGGGGGTTCGAATCCCTCCGCCCCGACCAGTCAAATCAGCCACTTAGCTTATGTCACTGCTTCTTAGGCGAGAAGACCCAGGCTGTTGGCTCGGTCTGTGTCAAGCGAAGGCCCGTGCGCTCGGGGCATCCGCAGTCCTCCCCTAGGCAAGCGCAAGCTCCTGTTCGACCAGCGTCGCCCAGTACGCCGCACCTGTCGAGAGCACTGCATCATTGAAGTCGAAAGCCGGATGATGCAGCATCGGGTTGTCTTCGCCCGAGCGTCGTGTTCCTAACAGGATGTAAGCTCCCTGTTTGGCTTCCAGCATGTAGGCAAAATCCTCCGCACCCATAACCGGCTCCGCCATCTCAACTACATGCTTTGCGCCCGCCACACTCGCCGCGGCCTTGCGGGCCAGCGTCATGGCCGCATCGTCGTTAATGGTGGCAGGAGCAACCAGGTGCATCTCCACATCGACGGTCGCTCCGTAGGCCTGCCCGATCGAATCCGCCAGCTGACGGATTCTCCGTTCGATCGTCTCTCCGGTCGCTGCATCGAACCAACGCGCAGTTCCTTTCAACACTGCTTCACGGGGAATGGCATTTGCCGCGACGCCGGACTGGAAAGAGCCGATGGTCACCACCCCGGAACGAAAGGGATCGAGCGTTCGGGAAACGATCGTCTGCAATGCATTCACCAATGCGCTGCCGGCGATAATGGGATCGATGCCAAAGTGAGGCTGCGCGGCGTGCGCTCCGCGGCCAACGATCGTGATCTCGAAGAAATTGGCTGCCGCCATGATCGGCCCGTTGCGCCAATAGAATTCGCCCTGCGGCATCGTCGGAAAGTTATGCATGCCGAAAACCAGGCGCATGGGAAACCGATCGAATAGCCCGCCATCTACCACTTTCTTCGCCCCGCCAATCTCTTCGGCCGGCTGGAATATCAGATAGGCTGTGCCGCGGAACTTCCGGCTCTTTGCCAGGTATCGTGCCGCACCCAAGAGCATGGTGGTATGTCCGTCGTGCCCACATGCGTGCATCACCCCCGGATTGGTCGATGCATAGGGCAGACGGCTTTGCTCAGCGATGGGCAGGGCATCGATATCCGCACGCAGGCCGATTGCCTGGTCGCCATCACGCCCATGAATGACCGCGACCACTCCGGTGTCGTTGAAGCTGTGCACCGCGTCTACGCCGAAAGACCGCAGCCGCTCCTGGATGAATGTGCTGGTGCGCGTCTCGGCGAACCCAAGCTCGGGATGCGCATGCAGATCCCTGCGCCAGCTGACCATCTCTTCGTGATTTGGCTCTATTTCATCCAGTACCGGCATCGAGATCTCCTGCTACGCGAAATTGCATTGCACACCATGCGTCGACTGCTGTTGAAAAACGTATCACGAGCACGCAGGGGGGTGTTTAAACCTGCGGAGCAAGAGGCGATGTTCCCTAAAACGGCAACTGAATCCGCCGATCATCCATGCGGACACGATCAACCCCAACCTGCTCGCCTTCATCAAATCATCGTCAGCGCCCGCAGGACGAGCGCATGCTTTTCCCTGCGGGTATACATCGAGCTCTTACGATTGAGCATCCAAACGCCGATGGCTGAAATCAAGCTATTGTTCGTGGATGACGACGACGCATTGCGAAAGGCGCTTGGGGCCGTGTTGACCCACCACGGCTTCTTGCTTACCGCGGTAAGCAGCGTTCCCGAAGCGCTGGAACTGATCAGTACGCAGAAGTTTGACGTTCTGCTCTCGGATTTGAACATCGGTGAACCCGGCGATGGATTCACGGTGGTCAGTGCAATGCGCCGTGTACAGCCGGACGCGTGCACATTTATTTTGACTGGCTATCCTGACCTCGAAACCGCGATCCAGGCCATTCGCGGTCAAGTGGATGATTACTTTTCCAAGCCTCTGCGCATTGAACAACTGCTTGGGGCTATCTCCACCCTGCGAAGTGGCAGGCGGCCTCCCGGCAAGCTGTTGCCTTCGCGGAAAGTTTCGCAAATCCTCCAGGAGCTTGCCCCGGTCATATGCGATCGCTGGCTGCAACAGGTGATGCGAGATCCCGACGTGGCGGCGATTCCACTGACTGAAGAGGAAAGAAGCGATCACATCCCCGACATGATCGAGGAACTGGTCCGCCGTTTGGAGGGGCCTTTAGAGGAACTGAGCCCAATTGCAACAGAGGCGGCGCGAAAGCACGGCAAACTGCGCTATCAGCAGGGTTACACCATTCCGCAAATCTTGTTTGAGGCTCGTGTGCTGCAGCACGTTCTCAGCTCAACCATTCACGAGAATCTCTTCGGCGTCGATTTGAGCACGCTGATCGACGATATTCTCGATATCGGAGAGAGCCTTCAGGCAGAAGTCGAAATATCGATTCGTGTTTACCAATCGCAAATTCCACGTTCTCTGCAAACGTCGTTTTCGCTGTTGTACCGATCACCCTACCTGGGCGTGGCGATTGCCGATGAGAACCGGATCATCGACGGGAACGATGCATTCCTCAGGATGATCGGACACACTCGAGAACAGCTGACGGTAAAACGAATCGACTGGCGCAAAATAACCCCTCAAAAGTTTCATGCACTCGATGAGAGCGCGATGGAGCAGCTGCGCGAATTTGGTACCTGCGTTCCCTATGAAAAGGAATACCTTCTGCCCGATGGCTCGTCCGTCCCGTTTCTCATCGGAGCCGTGCGGCTCAGCGCCGAACCCTTGCAATGGTCCTCCTACGTCGTTGAGATGACGGAGCAGCGAAAATTACAGGCTGCCGAAGAGGAAGTAAGGGCTTGGCAAGCCAGATATCTCCTGATCAACCAGCTGGCCCATGAGTTGAATAATCCGTTAGCCGCCATGACGTTTACCCTCCATCTGTTGAATACGCACCCAGCTTTATCCGACGACACTCAACTGCTGGTCCGTGATGCAAGCGGAATGCTCGATCGTATCTCGGCCTCGGTGAGGAGAGTTCTGGAGGAAGTCAAGCAAGCCTAATGGCGGAGAACTCGTCAGGCTGTAGCAAATCGGAGGTGTTCGCGCAAGTATCTGTGACAGTACTTTTTCCGCTGAAGAGGGGGGCTTTCATATCCTCAAACTCTCATCCGAATTTGTCGATGCAATTACGTGATCACAACACAACGTTCGCGGAAGGATTGCATCCTACAAAACGGACGGAGTAAGTCACCGCTCCAGCTGGGCGCTCGGGGGGGCGCCCGGCGATTGTTGACCGGCTCTAGTTTCCGGCTTGCTTTGCTTCAGCGGCGAGCATGGCAGCTACCTTGGCGCGGCGAATTCGCTCGCGGAGCTGCGTAGTGACCGAACTATGGCAACGAAGACACAGTGTCCGAATGTTATTGAGGTCACACTCGCCGCCGCCTTCCGTGACCGGCAGAATATGGTCGGCATCCCATAGACTCTTACGTATCCTCGTCTTGAGTCCCCAGTGACGCATCAAAGTTTCGCGGGCAGACCCTCTGGAGCGTTTGAGCTTGCCGTGCTCTCTGATCGTGTCCACGCCACAGTGAGCGCACACTCCTCCGTCCCGCTTCAGTATGTGTTCGCGCAAATACCCAGGCTGAGAGCGTAGCTTCCACTCGTGAACGCAATATTCCGAACAGAAGGTGAAGCGCCGGGCCGGCACTTCCAGCGTGCACCAGCGGCACAAACCGCGCCCATTCTCTCCCCGCGGCATGCTCTTACGGTCGACCCATCCTCCAGTCATGATTCGAGAGGTGCTCATACACCTGTTGTAAATTCGCGTGCACCGCGAGCGTAAGTACGGCAGCCCTATAATTCTTCACAGGGTGTCGGGGAAATAACATGCGCGCAGCCATGGTGGAGGATTTTGCCTTTCCACCTCGTTATCGGGAAACCGCTGCTCCGTTGGCCAATCAAGGGGAAGCCGTGCTCCAGGTTCGTGCGGCCGCGCTGAGCAATCTGGTACGGAGCCAGGCGAACGGCTCGCACTACAGCAGCGCCACGACACTTCCGTTCACTCCCGGGAACGATGGCGTTGGAGTCGACGCCGACGGTTCGCGAGTCTACTTCATCGCTCCGCGTCCACCCTTCGGCTCCATGGCGGAATACACCGTGGTGTCGCGGTCCATGACGATTCCGCTGGGGCCAGAGATCGATGACGCGGTTGCGGCGGCGTTGGGAAATCCGGGGCTTGCGACCTGGGGTTCACTCCTGGGCAGGGCAAAGCTGGAGCCTGGTGAGGGAGTCATGATCAATGGCGCTACGGGGATCGCAGGCAAGCAGGCTATTCAGGTGGCCAAATATCTCGGCGCATCGAAAATCATCGCTACTGGCCGCGATGAAGAAGTCCTCGCACAATTGGGTGCGCTCGGTGCAAGCGAGACCATTTCTCTGCGTCAACCGGAAGACAATCTGCTGCGGCGTTTCAAGTCCGCGTTGTCCGGCGTGCAGGTTATTCTTGACTACTTGTGGGGCCCATCCGCGGAACTGATCTTAAAGGCGGCGGCCGGCCACGGCTCGCCCGAAGGCGAGCCGCGCATCCGTTTCGTGCAGATTGGGTCAATCAGCGGAAACGCGATCACCCTGCCTGCCCAGCTGCTCCGCAGCTCGGGCGTCGAGCTTCTGGGCAGCGGTCTGGGCAGCCTTTCGTCACGGCAAATCCTGCAGTCGCTCACCAGGATGTTCGCAGCCGTGACCGAAGTGCATTTCGCGATTGACATCGACAAGGTGCCATTGGCTGAGGTCGAAGAAGCCTGGACCCGGAAGCAAGATGGACGGAGGATTGTGTTCATCCCGTGAGCTGTCGTTCCTGCTGTGCCAGCTATTCCACCGGGTAAGGTCCATCGGAAAATACCTGGGCGTGATAGCCCTTCGATCCAACCAAGCGCGCGAGAGGACTCCGCAGGTCATCGCCTGCTCGCAGTCGATCGAGGTTGGACCGGAAATCATATTGCGGCCGCCAACTTAGTTCGTTGCGAGCCCGCTCATTCACATATACCCGATCGATGCTCGGAAACAGCTCCCATTGCCTCCGGTCATATACGGCCGCGTAGTCTGGTACGCATCGTTGCACCACCCGGGGCGCGTTCACCCGCAGTTCCGCGAGATCGTCAGGGCGAAATGGAGTGGTCGCGCTGATGATGTATTTGCGAAAACCGATCGCGGCGGCCCGTTCCGCGGCTAGAAGATGTGCGCTCACAACGTCTTCGATGTCGACTCTCCGGTACAGGTATTCATTGGCCTTCGCGTTTGCGTCCGAGTATTCTGCCCGCACCTTCCTGTTGTCATCGTCTTCGGGGAAGAAGCGTGATGTTCTCAGCACCATACATGCCAGGCCCTGATTGCGAAAGAATAACTCGCAGAGATCTTCGGCTGCAGCCTTGGTCACGCCATAAATGTTCCTGGGAACAGGCCTCACGTCTTCCGTGATCCACGCTGCAGGAGCCTTTCCAGGCGGCACCAGCGCATCGCCGAACACGCTGGTTGTGCTGGTGTAGACAAAGGATCCGGCGTTCGCTGCGGAGGCCTCCTCCAGCAGGTTCAGCGTGCCGGTGATGTTGGTATCGATAAAATCCTGCCGGGAATGGGTAGCAACGTGAGGTTTGTGCAACGTTGCCGCATGAAAAACGGCCTCGACACCTTTCATGCAGCGATGCACCCAGGAACGGTCGGTAATCGAGCCCACATGGGTAGTAAACGGCGATTCAAGAATGTCGAGGCTGATCACCTCGTATTGCAAATCCCGCAGGGTGCGAACCAGGGCCTCGCCCAGATGCCCGGAGCTTCCGGTGACCAATACCTTCATGTTGGTGCCGTTTCGTTCGCTTGATCGAAATAAGGAAGGCGGCAAAGCCGCTCCATTCATGATAAATCGACGCGCTGCAGGGAGCCTCTTTTCAGGTTCGAAGATTTAGGAGTAGAATTCGGCGCCTCACCGGGATGCCCGGTTCCCTGGGCCTCTCCGGTCTCTGGAGGTTGATGATGAAAATGCCGCAAAAGCAGATCCTTCTGGCGACATTAGCCATAACCCTGCCTATGTTCCTGGGGGGATGTGAGCGCCACAGCAAATCCGAGACGTATTTTCTGATCGCCACCAACATCGGTCTGCCTTACTGGCAATCGGCACACGCGGGCTTCGCGAAGGCCGCGGTAGAGTATGGCGTCACTGAAGACATGCGGGGCCCGGATGCGTTCACTCCTGCGATCGAGGTGGATGAGTTTCGCGCCGCAGTTGCCAGAAAGCCCGCGGGAATACTCGTATCCGTATCCGATCCCACCTTGATGGGGCCGGAGATCAACAAGGCAATGGCGGCCGGGATACCTGTCATCACCATGGACTCCGATGCTCCCGACAGCCAGCGTCTTTACTTCATCGGCACCAACAATCTGGAGGCGGGACGGCTGGGCGGTCAACGCGTGGCTGCCCAATTAAATGGCAAGGGTAACGTGGTTTTCTTCACTATGCCCGGCCAGCCCAACCTCGAAGAGCGGCTCAAGGGATACAAGGATGCCTTTGCGAATTTTCCAGGCATCAAGATTGTCGATGTCTTCGACATGAAGGGCGAGTCCACCGCCGCCATGGACAAAGCGAAGGAATACCTGGCACGGACGGGCGCGGCAAAAATCAATGCCCTGGTATCTCTGGAGTCTTCCTCCGGCAAAGATGTTGCCGAAGCCTTCAAACGCTCCAAAACCGAGGGTGTCATCTTGATGGCCATGGATGTCGACCAGGCGACTCTTGAGCTGGTCAAGGACGGCACTATCCAGGCCACCATTTCGCAGAAACCCTTTACCATGGCTTTCCTCGGTCTAAAGGCGCTCGATGACCTCCATCACTATCCGCTCAAGCCCCTGGTTCGAGACTACGGATCGGATGCCTCCTCGCCCATCCCAGCCTTCGTTGATACCGGCGTGTCTCTGGTGGATAAGAGCAACGTTGATAAGTTCCTGACTCCACCGGCGAGCACACCGTAAAATCTCGAGCTCCGCGTCGCGGCGTGTTCCTGGTTTCTGTGCAAAATCCAAAGTAAGCCCGGTCCGGGCATCGGTAACTCCCCGTTCTGGGGATCCCTTTTACGGGACAAAGCGTCTATAGCTAGCTATGTATCTGGACGCGGAGACCCGGGCCCCACCATGCGAGGAATGGCGCTGAGATTACTGCGACGTTCCCGTCGGCCCCACCTCGGAAACACCATCGAACAGGGCCCCACCGCGCATCTCAAAAAGGCGCGCCGTAGCGGTTTCGTACACAATGTGATTGCGCTCTACGGGGTCCAGGCATGTACTTACGCCCTGCCTCTGCTGACGTTTCCTTACCTTGCCCATGTGTTGGGTCCGTCTGGGTGGGGAGTGGTGGTGTTTGCGCAGGCGATCGGGGATGTGATCGCTTGTGTGGTCGAGTACGGCTTCGATATCTCCGCATCGCGAGAGACATCGCGGCAGCGCAATGAACCCCAGCAGCTCTCCGCACTCATCTCGGGGGTTTTAGGCGCCAAGTCTCTGTTGGCTATGGTGTGCATTGCGGGGGCACTGTTTTCGCGGCGATTTACCCACCACGTTGCTCCCTCCCTGGCGCTGTTTTGGGCCAGTACCATCTGGGGCGTCTGCCAGGGCATCAACATGCTTTGGTTTTTCCAGGGCCTGGAGCGGATGCGGCTGGCCAGCGCACTTGAAATCGGCGGCAAGGTCCTTGCCACCCTGAGCATTTTCGTATTGGTGCATAAGCCGGACGATGGTTGGAAGGTGATGGCGGCCCAGTGTGTTGGATGTGTGGTGGCCCATGGAGTGACGGTGGTGTTGGCCTATCGTGAAGTAGGTTTTCAATGGCCCACTCCATCGTCGGTATGGAAAGCGCTTCACCTGGGGGGATCGATGTTCCTGTTCCGGGCAGTCCAAGGCCTTTCCGGATCAGTCAACCGGCTGGTGCTTGGTTCGGTTGCGCCCGTGGCCGTGCTGGGTGAGTACGCCGGCGCCGAACGCATCACACGAATGTTTCAGCAGGGGATGTGGCCGGTGAACCAGGCGCTTTATCCCAAGCTGACGCAGCAGGCACAGAACAATCCCGGGCACGCCATGAAGACGGTGAGGCTCAGCCTGTTTTTTCTGGGCGGCCTGGGTCTGGTTTTCGGCCTGGCTATTTTCCTCGGCGCGCCGCTGCTTGTACACCTGGTGCTGGGACCCGCCTTCCAGGATTCGGTGCCGGTGCTGCGTGTCTTCTCCTTGTGGATTCCCCTGATTGCGCTGTGCACCGTGATCATCTTCCAGTTACTGTTGCCTCATCATCTGGACAATCAATTTAACTTTGTAAACGTAACCACCGGCCTGGTCGGCATAGGGCTTGCATTGTTGCTTGCGCCCAGACTCGGCGCTGTTGGAATCGCATGGTCAGCGGTCGGCGCCCAGACTTATACCTTGCTTGCTTTCTCGGTCATAGTTTGGCGAGCCGGGTTGAATCCCTTTGCTCCGCCTACTCCTGCAGCGGTTCGCCGCCGCCGTTCTGCGCAGTTGGTACCCTCGCTGGCCTCAACCGGTGGGAGCCAGCAAATGAAGCTTCGCTTACGAGAAAAGCTGGCGGTTGCCGAAGCCCGGGTTGCTCGGCCGGTGGCGATCGTCATCCCTGCCCCCGCCCCGCCGCAAGTGATTACGCAAGACCGGCGCTGACACCCAGTCCCTCTCTAAAGTCCTCCCAGGCATCGCCGATATTCCTCGTACCAGCGCGGCACAGTTGTGCCGGAATGATCCACCCGCAACTTTGCATAGAGCGACCTGGGCTGGCAAAGTGCAAGGGTTTTCTTTGGCGCCCTGCCCATGTCTGCACAAGCGTCCCAGCCTGGATTCGTTGGCAGTGCTCCGACTTGGCGAGGGAACAGCGATGAAGCTGCACCGGCATTTCCACGAACACCGCGCTCGAACCTCGAACCCGGACGATTCGCCGTCGAAATTCAGCCTCAGGAGGCTGATCAGCAATAGCTTCATGCACAATGTCATTGCGCTCTACGGAGTCCAGGTGTGCACCTATGCCCTGCCTCTGCTGACGTTTCCTTACCTTGCCCATGTGTTGGGTCCGTCTGGGTGGGGAGTGGTGGTGTTTGCGCAGGCGATCGGGGTTGTAATCGCTTGTGTGGTTGAGTATGGCTTCGATATCTCTGCATCGCGAGAGACATCGCGGCAGCGCAATGAACCCCAACAGCTCTCCGCCCTCATCTCGGGGGTTTTAGGCGCCAAGTCTCTGTTGGCTATGGTGTGCATTGCGGGGGCACTGTTCTCGCGGCGATTTACCCACCACGTTGCTCCCTCCCTGGCGCTGTTTTGGGCCAGTACCATCTGGGGTGTCTGCCAGGGCATCAACATGCTTTGGTTTTTCCAGGGCCTGGAGCGGATGCGGCTGGCCAGCGCACTTGAAATCGGCGGCAAGGTCCTTGCCACCCTGAGCATTTTCGTATTGGTGCATAAGCCTGATGATGGTTGGAAGGTGATGGCGGCCCAGTGTGTTGGATGTGTGGTGGCCCATGGAGTGACGGTGGTGTTGGCTTATCGCGAAGTAGGTTTTCAATGGCCCACTCCATCGTCGATATGGAAAGCGCTTCACCTGGGGGGATCGATGTTCCTGTTCCGGGCAGTGCAAGGCCTTTCCGGATCAGTCAACCGGCTGGTGCTTGGTTCGGTTGCCCCCGTGGCCGTGCTGGGTGAATACGCCGGCGCCGAACGGATCACGCGGGTGTTTCAGCAGGGGATGTGGCCGGTGAA
This sequence comes from uncultured Acidobacteriaceae bacterium, assembly GCA_963750415.1. Lineage (GTDB taxonomy): Bacteria > Acidobacteriota > Terriglobia > Terriglobales > Acidobacteriaceae > PALSA-350. The sequence continues at coordinate 1,105,577 of CAVVQX010000005.1, read as the reverse complement.
CCAGGCGCTTTATCCCAAGCTGACGCAGCAGGCGCAGAACCATCCCGGACGCGCCATGAAGACGGTGAGGCTCAGCTTATTTTTTCTGGGCGGCCTGGGTCTGGTTTTCGGCGTGGCTATTTTCCTCGGCGCGCCGCTGCTTGTACACCTGGTGCTGGGACCTGCCTTCCAGGATTCGGTGCCGGTGCTGCGTGTCTTCTCCTTGTGGATTCCGCTGGTCGCGCTGTGTACCGTGATCACGTTCCAGTTGCTCTTGCCCAACGAGCTCGACAATCAATTCAACATCGCGAATTTCACCGCTGCCCTGATCGGCATAGGGGCTGCATTATTGCTGGCTCCTGGGTTCGGCGCTATAGGAATCGCATGGTCGGCAGTCATCGTCCAGACTTACACCCTGCTTGCCTTCGCCGTCATACTTTGGCGAGCCGGGTTGAATCCCTTTGCGCTATCGGCCATGAGTGTGCGTCCACCTCTCTCGGCGGGGTGGGTGCCCATGCCGGCCGGCGCCGGTGCGGCCACCAAGGAAGTGGGCGCAAGCGAGGAACTAACCGGGACGTCGTTTGGAGGCCGGCAGCGTATATCGTGACGCGCTGCACGGTGAGAACCGCGGCCGGCATTGCCCTGTTCCCCTTTCGGGGGATGACGCACGCCCAAAAAAATGTCTATAGCTTGGTATACCTTCGCGGCGAGATGAGGCTGAACAAACTATGGACGTAGGATACGGAAAAGGAAGACTGGTGCCCACCGGGAAGCGTGGGCCCGCCATTTATGTGAGCTACAAAATCAGTCAGCAGCTAGTGGAAACAAGGGATGCCAATGGCTCTTTCCTGAGAAAGAAAGCAGTGGTTCACTCCATTGATGCTGAAGCCGGCCAAGACATTGGCTTGGGTGACTACGACCTGCTGGTCGGCGATGAAATCGTCCGCCTGAAGCGCATCGCCAGCGATCCCGAGTGGCTCATCCTTTCCTCCAATGTATCCGCGATCTGCGTTTAAAGGACCACAGGGTTGCGTTTCCCTTCGCGCATGATAAGAATGCAGGGGTATGACGGAATGGAACGCATCTGAGTACGCTCGGATCTCCACCCTGCAGGCGGCCATGGCCGATGAGGTCCTTTCGTTACTGGAGCTCAAGGTCACGGAACAGGTTCTGGATGTCGGCTGCGGGAACGGAAAGACCACCGCTGAGATAGCCGCCCGTGTTCCTCAGGGCGCGGTCGTCGGCGTAGATGCTTCCGCAGACATGATTGCCTTCGCGGCGGCCCACGGCGCTCTTCATTCAAATCTTAAATTTGCGGTTGCCGATGCCCGGCATTTGCCGTATCAGCACCAGTTTGATCTCGTAGTTTCGTTCAACGCGCTGCACTGGATTCCGGAACAGGAGCAGGCGCTTGATTCCATACATTCCGTAGTAAAACAGGACGGCCTCGCCCAGTTGCGCCTGGTGTCAAAAGGACAGCGGAAGAGCCTGGAAGACGTGATCGAAGAAACCCGTCTCTCCTCACCCTGGCACGGCTACTTTCAGGGGTTCCGCAAGCCCTATCTCCACCTTACGCCGGAGCAATACGGTACATTAGCCCAGCGGAACGGCTTTGAGGTCCGCCGCATCCAGGTCGAGGCCAAAGCCTGGGACTTTCAGTCCCGGCCCGCATTTCTGAGCTTTGCAGGAGTCACTTTCGTCGAGTGGACCCAGCATCTGCCGGAATCGGAGCGTCTCGCCTTCATCGCCGATGTGCTTGACCGCTACCGGCAGGTAGCCGCCGATGCGCCCGGGGAGGAGAATCTCTTCCGCTTTTACCAAATGGACATCACGCTTGCACCCGCTAACCAAGATGGGAAGCGCAGTTTTGTAGGGTGAACAAGATCCTCGCATTCCGCTAGGTAAAAGTGCTACCATCCGATCCGTTACCCCGGTGCGCAGGAAGCCGGGCGGGAAGGCTCCCCCCTTTTCCGAAATCATCCAGACGCAAGAAAAGTCCCCTGCCGGCATTAAAAAAGGAGGCGGACATGAAGACCACTTCAGCAATCAGCATGGCGGCTCTCTCAGCACTGATGCTCGTTGGATTATCGTCCAGGGCGCAAGAGGCCAATACTTCGCAAGAGACTGCAAGTCAGCAGCAGGCGGCAGCTTCGCAAGAGGCTTCGACTCCGCAAGAGGCTTCGACTCCGCAAGAGACCGCCACTCCGCAGGAGGCCGCCACTCCGCAAGAGGCCACACCTCCCGCAGCTGCGCCGGCCAGCGACAACGCCGCGGCTAGTCCGCAACCTGCTGCTCCCGCGTCCTCTAACTCCAAGGTCCGCATCGTCCGCCTGAGCGAGGTTAAGGGCGAGGTACAGGTGGACCGTCAAACTGGCAAGGGGTATGAAAGCGCAATGCCCAACCTGCCTGTCATCGAGGGAAGCAAGCTGAAAACGGGCAATGGTGTCGCTGAGGTCGAATTCGAAGACAACAGCACAGTTCGTCTGGCACAGAACTCCGAAGTCGAATTTCCCCGGCTCGAATTGCTTCCATCCGGCGCCAAGGCATCTTCTGTGAATGTGCTCCACGGCACGGTTTACGTGAGCCTGATCAACACCAAAGGCAACGAATTCGCCGTCAAATTTGGGCAGCAAACCATCAACCTGCCTCCTGATAGCCACGTCCGCCTGCAGCTGGCTCCGAATGAAGCGAACCTCGCGGTGATGCATGGCGATGCCATTGTCGAGCAACCCTCAGGCAATACAACGGTCGGCAAGAACAAAACCATGACGTTCAATCTGGCCGGGCAAAACCCGCCCGTAATTGCCAAGAGTGTCGTGGAGCAACCACTCGACAAATGGGACAGCGAGGCAGTTCAGTACCACAAGAGCTATGCCAACGCGAGCTCGTTTGGTAACTCACCCTATTCCTATGGCATCAACGATATGAATTACTACGGAAGCTTCGTGAATGCCTCAGGGTGCGGCGGTTCGATGTGGCGGCCGTATTTCACCAGCGCCAGCTGGGATCCATTCGGCAGCGGGGCGTGGGCATATTATCCCAGCGCAGGCTATTCGTGGGTATCTCCTTATCCCTGGGGCTGGACGCCTTACCACTACGGCAGCTGGGCCTTCTGTCAGGGTATCGGCTGGGGTTGGCGGCCAGGCGGGGCCTGGATGGGACTGGCAAATAATTCGTTCGTTTCCCCGTCAGCCGGCTCGAACTCCTTTGCCACCAATCGTCCTCGTCCGCCAGTCCGTCCACCGGCGGCCCGTCAATCGACGTTGGTTCCGGTGAACCTGAAGGCCGTTCCCGCTTCCAGTCTGGGCCCGAAAGACACCTTTGTGTTTCGCAATAATTCAGCCGGGATGGGGGTTCCGCGCGGCAGTCTGGGCAAACTCAACAGCTTCTCCGGTCAGACAGCTCAACATGGCATGGCCACAACGAACGTCTATTACGGCGGCGGCCCACGGGGTGGGTCGGCGGGATCGAGCAACCTCGAGTCAGGGATTTCCGCCGCATCCGCGCAGTCACAATCGAACCGTTCCTATTCCGGCGGCAACATGCAAAGTTCGGCCGGAGCAGCCGCGTCTCACTCTTCGATGCAGTCAGGAGTTGGCGGCGGCGGTGGATCTCACGGCGGTGGAGCTGGCGGCGGCGGAAGACGCTAGTATTGATGTCGATTTGACTTCCGATGGCGCATGAATTGTTGGGCTTTGTTTTCAGCGGTATCCCTTACTTCGCGAACCATAAGCGAGATAGGGGATACCGCTGAGTTGTTTGTGCCTGGAAATTAAGGGACCTCCGCAATAAACGTGGATGCCGGCAGGGGAACGCCATTGTAGAGATTGGCGTCGGTGAAGCTCTGCCAGGCGTAGCGGACCTGAACCGGCTCCGTAACCTCAGGCGACGAGACGACCACCGAGGTCCCCTGCACCCTGGCGGTAGCCGCGACAAAGTGGCCATCCGCGCCCGCCACCTCAAACCCTTTGACCTCGCTCCCGCTGCTGTGCAGACCCTCCGCGTGGTCGAACCAGATTTCGACGGCTCTCCCTTCGCGCGTGTTCTGGCGGTAAAGCGGCCCACTGAATTCGAGGCCTGCCTCTCCGTAGGCGAGCGCCCGGCCAGCCAGCGCAAGGCGTGCGCCCACCGTTTGCTTGTCTGGCGGGTGCACGTTGTCGCGTTGTCCAATGTCGAGCGTGACCGCCATCCCCGTATTGGCCACATGGAGCGTCTGCCGCTGACTGTCGCGAATGAGGCCCCAATTCTCTGCCGGCGAGTCGAAGCTCGAGATCTGGACAAAGAGGAAAGGAAGGCTGCCCTGGCCCCATTGCCGTCGCCAATCGGCGATAAGCGAGGGCAGGAGCTTTGCATAGAGGCCGGCGCGGTCAGATGCGCTGTCGGTTTCCCCCTGGTACCAGAGAAAACCCTTGATGGCGTAGGGGGTCAAGGGCGCGACCATACCGTTGTACAGGCCGGCGGGGATCCACGATGTTGGGTCCGGATGCCAGGGGTGTTGCGGCGGGGGAAGGTGATGGGCGGCGGCCTCGGCATCGGCGCTCTTTTCAGCGGCTTCGATCAGGCTAAGGTGCGTCTGCTCGTCGGCAAAGTGAGCGCGCGCGGCGAAGGCAGGCATCAGGGAGGCGTCGGAAGATAGCGCATCCAGGCTGATCCAGGAATCGATTGGCGTGCCTCCCCATGAAGAGTCGATCACCCCAATGGGGATGTGCTCGCGCCGGTTGATCTCGCGCGCAAAAAAGTAGGCGACGGCGGAGAAATCCTTAGCGGTCGCGGGAGTGCACGGTTGCCAGACGCCGGCGAACCCGGCGAGCGGCGAATCAGAGGACTGGTGCTCTACCCGCAGGAGTCGTACCTGGGCCAGGCCGGCTTGGGCGATCTCCTGGTCCGCGTTGGTTACATGGGCCGACGGAGGAAACCCGGAAAGGGGCATTTCCATGTTCGATTGCCCGGAAGCAAACCATACGTCGCCTACCAGCAAATCAGAACGGGTGAGCTCGGTGCTGCCGTGGATGGTGAGAGTGAAGGGACCTCCGGCCGGCTCCGGCTTGAGCCACACGTCCCAAAGACCCAGACTGTTTGCGGTGGTGGCGATGGACTGGCCGTGAAAGCTGACGGCGATCTTCTCCGCCGGCGAAGCCTCGCCCCACAGGTGGATGGGCGCGTCGCGCTGCAGGACTGCGTGGTCGGTGATGACGCTGGCCAGCCGCAGCTCAGCCTGTAAAGGTGTACTTAGCAGACATATCACTAGAGTAAAGAACCCAAGCTTCATAGCTATAGCTCCTGAGAGAAAAGCAGGACCGAGAAATAAGTCCTAAGCAATTACAACTAACGCTGTGCAGAGTGCCTCTCATAGGTCTAGGATGGGCACTGGTTTGTGCGTCCTTGCTCCTACCCCGGGGAACAACATTCCAGTAGCAGGATAAAGGAAGGAAACTATGTTCGGTTTGATTTGGTGGATTATCGTCGGTCTCATTGCAGGTTGGCTCACAGGCAAGATCATGAGCGGCGGAGGCTATGGGCCCCTCATGGACATCATTGTCGGCATCCTGGGGGCATTGGCGGGTGGTTTCATTATGTCGCACCTTGGTTTTGCAGGGTCTGGCGGCCTGATTTATACCATCATCGTCGCTGTCATCGGAGCGGTGATTCTCACGCTGCTGCTCCGTCTCGTTACGCGCGGCCGGGTTCGACAAGTGTAATTTGGATCATCAATTTACCAACAACAAGCCTGCTTCCTCTGGAGCAGGCTTGTTTCGTTATGGAATGTCGAAATGAGAATGCGCAACTTGTTGCGGACGAACGACGGAAAGCGGGTTTTGCCCGCGTACTCCCCGGCAACTTATCGGGGTAGGCATCTATCCTGCGACGCCAGAAACGGAGCTGTGACTGTTGCCATTCGCAGCTGGAATGTGGCGGCGGGCAAAGTGGTTGTCCAGAGAGCCTGCGCGAGAACCGCGAATATTGCACTCTCTCCCCGCAAACAGATTCTGGGTGCCCCACATCTCGCTCGTTTTTCGCGAGATGTGGGGCACCACGAACGTAGATCACTCGCCTCTAGAGAATGGATCGAAGGCTTAGGACGTGGAGAGGACTAAAGGTTACGACAGTAGGGCTGTGGTATCCCACATCTCGCGAAAAACGAGCGAGATGTGGGGCACCCAAGGCCCGCGACCAGGACAGATCCAAGTTAGGTTTGCCAGAGAAAAAGCTTAGCGGCTGATCTGTCTGCCGGGGCAATGTAGATTTGTCTGATGGAGAAAGCAATTGCATCGAGAACCGCTCTCAGCGTGGCTTTGCGCCGAGCGGCTCACCAGCTCTACGATTCCCCCGTAGTCTTCCAGGATCCAATGGCGGTCAGTATTCTCGGCCCGGATTATGCGGAGGAGTTGCGGCGAACCCCGTTGCGGCCAGACCGGCCCTTTTCGGTCGCGTTGCGTGCGTTTCTGGTGGCCCGCAGCCGTTATGCCGAAGACAATTTACGACGGGCAGTCGAGAGTGGTGTCCGCCAATACGTTCTGCTTGGCGCTGGACTCGACACATTCGCTTATCGAAATCCCTTTAACGGGCTTCGCGTCTTCGAGGTGGACCATCCCGCTACCCAGCAGTGGAAGCGTGAGCTGCTGCAACGCAACAGCATCGCCATTCCAGACAGCATCGGCTACACGCCGGTCGATTTTGAACACCAGTCGCTACCAGAGCAGCTTCGCGCCGCTGGGTTCAATTTCCAGGCGACGGCGTTTTTTGCCTGGCTGGGGGTGGTTCCCTACCTCACCCTGGACGCCTTCCGCAGCACACTCAGCTTCGTCAGCGCGCAGGCGCCGGGAAGCGGACTGACCCTGGATTACGGGCAACCACGCTCCGCTCTTCCGCCGCTTGAGCGGTTGGCGCACGATTCACTGGCGTCGCGCGTAGAAAAAGTGGGCGAGCCCTTTCGGCTTTTCTTTACTCCGGCTGAGATCGCGGCGGAGTTTTCGCACTTCCACAGCCTGGAGGACCTGGGCGGCGCCGAGATCAACGCACGGTACTTTCGTGGACGCAGCGATCAACTCGCCATTCGCGGCACCGCCGGTCGTTTGCTTAGCGCATGGTTATAGGCGGAGCGTGCTACTCATATTTGAGGGACTCAACCGGATCCAACTGTGCCGCGCGGGTAGCAGGAAGCGTGCCAAAGACCACTCCCACGATGGTCGCCGCCGCGAGCGCGATGATCGCCGATAATCCTGAGATCGGTATGCGGTAGGAGGTAAAGAGCCTGACGGAGTAAGGGACAGCCAAACCCAGTATCGTCCCGATGATGCCGCCGCTCAGCGAAATGAAGACTGCCTCGATCAGGAACTGTAGCTTGATTTCCCGGTAGGTTGCTCCCAACGCCTTGCGAATGCCGATCTCCCGGATCCGTGATCGTACATTCGCCAGCATGATGTTCATAATGCCGATGCCGCCCACGGCGAGCGTTACCGACGAAACCAGCAGCAAGACCAGGGTCAGTGCATTGGCGATCTCCGCCGCCGTACTCAGCAACTCGGTCAGAGTCTGCGCATCGTAGACCGAGCTCGGCTGGTGCCGCGAGCGGATGACCTTCAGGATCTCTTTGCTCGCCAGCTCGACATCACCGGTGTCACGAATGGAAAAGAAGATCTTCTTAATATCATTGGTCCCGGTAAAGTAGCGCGCGACGGAGTAGGGGATGAGGATGGTCTGATCGGCAACTTCCGTTTGCCCCAGGGTATCCACGGCCTCTTTGAACGTACCGATGACGGTGAAGGGAATACCTTTAATCTCAAAGGTTTGATCGACCGCATTAACGCTGCCGAACTTTTGCCGCGCAAACGGCTCGGTCACAACTGCCACCTTGGCGTGACTGGCATCGTCCTCCTCATCGAAGAAGCGCCCTGCGATCAGGATCAGGTTGCGTACCGGCCGGTACTGCGGGGAGACGCCAAGCACCAGAATGTCTTTCACTACGCCGTTGCCGAAGCCGATGCGATCGTGCATCTGCAGCATGGGCGACGAGTAGGCAACCGACGGCACTTGTTCCAGGACCGCCGTCTCATCTTCACGGGTCAGGTAGTCGGTACGGAGGTCGTGCTGCGCACTCGATCCGGGACCGCCGCCGGAATACTCCACTTCCACCATGTTGGTCCCAATGGCCTGGATCAAACGGAGGATGTACTGTTTGCCGGTCAGGCCAATGGTAAAGACCAGAATAAGCGAGGCCGAGCCGATGACCATGCCGAGGGAGGTGAGCATCACGCGCACTTTGTTGGTGCGAAAGCTGTCGATGGCCAGGCTGACAATCTCGCTCAGCACCATGGTTCGCTTGGCGCTGGCAAGTGTGCGTTCGAAAGATCTGCGGCTGGCGGAGCGGATTGCTGTCATGTAACCAATTTCATAGTAACGGTCCGATGAAGGTTTCCGCATGGGCGCGTCTTTGATACGGTCTCCGGGGCCACGGTCTCCGCCTGCCACAGCACCCTGGCTTGGGGGGAATGGTGCGCCCTAAGCCGGTTTCGGTTAAGAAAAGCGCAATTCCCTGATCAGGACCAGCGAGGAAGCGAAGTGAATAATTCTTCATATATCATCGATTTTCAATTAAATTACGCATTAGTTCGTCATTTTTATGTAACTATGGGTCATTTTGGCTTTATTGTTGGTCTACACAATCGCTCGAAGTGTACTGGGGTTGACGACCGGCCTGGTGCGAGGGGTCGAGGGTTCTCAGCAGGTTTCGGCGCGATACACTTCTAGGGCATAGCCCGAAGGTTCAAGGGTCCCGGCTGACCTATACCGGATGCAAGGATTGAATGGTTCTTGAAATTTGTGTGGACTCGCTGGAGTCCGCGAGAGCAGCTCAAAGTGGTGGCGCACAACGCATCGAATTGTGCTCCTCTCTGTTAGAGGGGGGTATCACACCCAGTTCGGGCTTGATCGGCGCCGTCCGGGAGGCTCTCTCGATTCCGGTGGTCGCGATCGTCCGGCCGCGGGGCGGTGATTTTTACTATTCCGCCGAAGAATTCGCGGTCATCAAGAGAGACGTGGCCGCAGCCCGGAGCCAGGGTGCGAACGGAGTCGCCCTCGGCGTGCTTTTGCAGGATGGGCGGGTGGATGTCGCGCGAACGCGTGAATTGGTGAAATTGGCGCGTCCGATGGAAGTGACCTTTCACCGTGCGATCGATTGGGCGCCCCAGATGGAAGAGGCTCTGGAGCAGGTGATTGAGACCGGGGCTGACCGTATCCTCACTTCTGGCGGTTTGCAGACCGCCATGGAAGGTATCGACCGCCTCGCCCACATCGTGGCCAGAGCCGACGGGCGTATTGGGGTGATGGTATGCGGCACGGTCCGGAAGGAAAACATAGGCGAGATCGCCAGAAGGACCAATGCCTCGGAGTTCCACGCCTCTTTGCGAAAAGCCTCCAGGAGCGCGGTTACCTACAGTAATCGTGCGTTGTCTCTCAGCGAGCCGGGAGTGGATGAGTTCGCCCTGTATGCGGTGGCAGCCGAGGATGTGCGTGCCTTGCGCGACGCGCTGGAAACGTTGCAAGATGGTGCTCTTGCAAAAACGTCGCCCCCTCGACTATGAAACGCCTGCCTCATGTCCTCTAAGACCGACCGTCGGGCTAAGGAAATTTTGCGCTTGCTTCTCCGGCAAGGCAAGACTTCGATCGAAGAGCTTACTTCGGTGATCGGGACCTCCCCGGCCAGCGTGCGCCGGGACCTGGTGCGTCTAGAGGAGCGGGGACTGGTCCACCGGACACACGGAGGCGCCATGCTTGCCGAACAGGCCGTTTATGAGCCCTTTCGTTTCGACGCGTCTTTCCAGATCCGCGAAGATCGGTTTGCCCAGGAGAAGCAGCGGATTGGTGTGGCTGCGGCCGGCTTGATCGAAGAGGGTGAGACGATAGGGCTGACCGCGGGGACGACAACCACTCAAGTTGCCCGGCAACTGCGGACCCGAAGTAATATTCGCGTCGTCACCAACGCAGTCAATATCGCGATGGAGTTGAGCGCAAGCGCAGGTTTGACGGTAAACCTGACAGGCGGCAGCATGCGCTGGGCGGGCGCATTCTCGCTCATTGGGCCTGCTGCAGTCGAGCCGCTCAAAATGTTTGTCATGGACCGCGTCTTTATCGGTGTGTGTGGAGTGGATGCGGAGCGCGGCGCGACCACCATCGAGCCGGATGAGGCGGCGGTCTTTCGCGCAATGGCTGCTCAGTCAAAGCAGGTGGTGGTGATTGCCGATTCCAGCAAGATTGGTATGGTCAGCCCGGCCGTCATCTGCCCACCCAAAGAAATAAACGTTCTGATCACAGACGATGGTGCTTCCGAAGAGGTGTTGGCAGGTTTTCACCGAGCCGGGGTGAAGATTTTGATCGTGTGACGGTGGCGGATCTCATGCGCCTTTCTTCAAGGGCGCATGAAATTCGAAGAGAATCAACTCCACAGGAATTAGCGAAACTGTGAACCAGGTTCCTACCTGACCACCGCCAATTCGCCCACGACTTGTTCCAGGTAGCGGAGACTGGCGGCGACGCTTTCTACGGGCGGTACTTTGGTCGCGCCAAATTTTACGTCTTGCTCAACGACCATCCAGCCGGAATAGTTGTTCTTTTCCAGAACCCGGAAGAATTCCTTAAAGTCGATCGAGCCTTGTCCGATGATGGTGAAGGCATTGAGCTCGATGGCCTGCTCAAAATTCAATTCTTTTCGGCGCACTTCCGCCAGGACCGACTCATTGACATCCTTTATATGTACGAACCTGAGGATGTCGCGATATTTTTCTGCCTCTTCGGCGGAATCGCCTCCCGCATACGCACAGTGACCGGTGTCCAGGCAGAGTCCGATGCCTGAGCTGGACGTAACGTCGAAGAATTGTTCAGTCTCTTTCATGGTTTCCACGTAGGTGGATATGTGAGGATGAAAAACCAGATCCAGACCAAAGTCTTCCGTCACCCTGGCAGCTTCCGCAACTACCTTTGCCACCTGTTTCCATTGTTCCGCGTTCCAGCCCTTGCTACCGTCAGGAGGAACTCGCCCTGCAATTCTGTCGCGCTCTTCGGACTGCGCGTCGGCAAGCACCAGGAAAGGCGCGCCCAGAGCAGCAAGCAGTCCACCCACTTTACGAATGTGCTCGACCACAAGCTTGGTGGAAGCGGGGTCGCTTAGAACTGCGGGAACAAACGATCCCAACAGCTTCAACTTCCGCGGAGTGAGTTCACCTTCCAGCGTCTTGGGATCAGTAGGGAGGAAGCCGTACGGACCGAGTTCAGTGCCGCTGTAGCCCGCTATCACCATTTCGTCGAGCATCTTCTGATAGCTCTGCTCCCAGGAAGGCCCTGGGTAGTCTAAAACGCCCCAGCTGTCAGGGGCGGAAGCAAAGTTAAAACGTGCGGCTTGCGTCGCCATTGATGACCTCTGTCTGCGGAATTTAACGCTCCCAGCGGCCCGGAGTACATGCGATGGAGGCCATGCGAGGGGGGCAGCGGGAATCGCTAAGCGCTTATAATTTAATCATGCTGGTGACGGCTTGCTCTCGTCAAGGTCTTTTGCGGCTTATCTTCCAGATGCGGTGGTTATGAGAAGATTCAGCGGCGTTGCCCCGCGGCGCGCCGGGGCACAGCGGGACAGGCCGGCTTCGCTCCCAATAAACAAACGAAGAGTGTGGTGCCGCACATCCGGCGCTCGACCGCCTGCCTTGGACCCAGCCCTTCCGGGCTGGGCTGATTTTTGGTGCCGGCCCTCTGGGCCTGGAATTGCAAACACCGCTTTCCAATGTTCATTCCATCCTTAACTTGCGTCAGGCAAGTTAGCTGCTCCCACGGCAGGCCGTGGCAGGCTCAATCATGTTTCTCGATGTGTACCCAGGACTAGCGTCCTGGGTTATTTTCAGCCGTCCCTGCGGGACTCAATTCTAAATCCCGAGTTCTCGCAGATTTTAAAGGCGCCTAAAAACCTTTTTCGAAAACCTCGAAGCGCCGTTCCAGCTCAAACTGCTCGCGAGCCTTTTCGCTAGCAGCGAGGAGCGGGGCGCACGCTCCCGAGGCCTGCTCGCGGCCGAGCTGCGGCCCGCATGCTGCACGCGGGCGCGAGTAGCTTTCCCATGGGCCAGCCTGTTCCCAGAGACTGTTGCCGGGCAGGAAACTGTGCTCGAGACCAGTGCGCACCATTTGCTTGAAGTCGCTGTAGGTGAGCGGGTAGGCCATGGCGGCGCGGACATATTCGTGGGTGAGGTTGATGCGGGAGACGCCTTCATCATCGGTCGAGAGAGCGACCGGCACGTGGTACAGGCGATATATGGGCAGGGGATGGTCCGCGCCCTTGACATTAAGAATCACGTCGTTGCTGGTGAGGTTGATCTCCGCCATCACACGCCTGGTGGCCATCTCCTTCAGCAGGTCGTAAGGGCGATTCTCCTGCATCACGTCGACGCCGTGGCCAATACGCTCGGCATGCGCCACTTCCACCGCGGAGCGGATATGAAAGTGCAAATCATCGGGAGGCACCATCCCGGGACCCAGTTCACCGGCGTGCAGGGTGATATGCACTTTGGGGTAAAGGCGGTGCAGCGCCTCGACCATCTGCATTTGCAGCCGGTAGTTGGCCAGGACGACCCGCCAATCTTCCGGCTGCACCATGTTGATGCCTACTACCAGCGGGTCAGTGGAGGCCAACTCAAAACCGCAAAGCAGTTGGACAAAGACCGCTGCTGAGGGCAACGCGCGCAACACCTGGTAGAGATAGCGCACCTGCAGATTGCATGCCGGGGTTGATCCGCTTGCACCGCAATGCTCCAGCTCGCGACGCTGGTGTTCGCCTTGGTCAAACTCCACGCGCATTGCCGGGAGATATTTTTGCAATCCTGCGTCGAGCAACTGCTGGCGAAGTTGGGTGAAATCCGTATGGGTGTCGATGGGTCCAAGATTCTCGGCCAGGGCCAGGGACGGCCGGAAGTTGGGGGTGTGCATGATTTCCAGGTACTGCTCGTTTTGGTCAGCGGCGCGGCTAGCCAACTCGTTGACCCACTCGCCCACATGCCTGGGGTCCTCCACCGCCTGAAAGTGATCGAACGATGCGAAAAAATGATCGTGCCCCGATTCCTCGGTGGTGGGAACAAACGTGCGCATGGAAAAGATGTCGATCAGCTGGTCGTAGAGCTTTTGGCTGGTAAGAGCACTGGCTGCGCGCTCCCCATCTTCCCCGCAGACCGGCTGGGGAGGCATACTGCGCGTCATGGCCATCGTCTTATAAAGCACCAGCGTTTTGGAGTTGATGCACAGATTGTCTTCCGCCGCTTCGCGGATGAAGCTTTCCGCATATACGGCACCCGCCAAATGGGTGTGGAGATCGGCGCCTTTGGGCATGTCGTGAAAGAAGGCGTAAAGGGCGAGCGGCCCCTGTTGGCGAGCGTGCTCCAGGGCACGAGCCGCGCGGGCTTCCCCATTTTGCGTGGCGGCCGGCCGCTGCGCCAGGACTCCCGGCATCAGGCAGACCAGGAGTGCGGGAACGGCCAGACGAATTGAGGCGCGGCAAGTGGACATTGGCTGGGAAGGGAACGGGCGTCTTTCAGTTGTGAACTGCGAGGGTCCAGTGTACTTCATGGATTTGCGGGAGGCGGTGTTTTGCGCACCGCGAGGCGATTGCTATACTGACGTTTGTTGCTTGTGCGCAGTTGCTGACCTGGCCGGGCCCTCCGCCTGAAGCTGCAGACTCAGACACTACTTAAGCGGAAGCAGCGTCCTTGGGTTTCCCGAGGCCAGATAGCTCAGTGGTAGAGCGCGGCCCTGAAAAGGCCGGCGTCGGCGGTTCGATCCCGTCTCTGGCCACCACATTCCAAAAGAGTTAGCCACGTCCCGTCATGGTCCCGCTCTCAGTCCGCATCCGAAAGGGCTGCCAACAGCCGTTACTGTATCCATTGTCTCCTCGTTCAGGGCAGTGTACTCGTGCTCTGATTCGATTGTCCTCGCTCAGTGGTGTTTCCGCAGAGACCTGTGAAGTGACTCGATGTCCGGGATGCCCGAGTCCGCAAGGGTTGCAGATACCCTAGGCGCTCTACACTATCGATATGCTGCCTAACCAATGCGTGGGCGCCCGTGAACCGGGTGGGATATCTGGCGATATGGTGGAAACACTTCCAGAAGCGGGGTGTGATGGGCGTGTCACCGGGGACGTAGGCCACGAAGTTGCCGAAAATGTGTGCCGGGAGGTTCAAAGTCAACTTCCGGATAGACGGTCACTCGGGCAGAACGGATCATTGTTCGTCGTCATTTGATGAAGAGTGCTTAGTCGGGTCACTTGAGAGGCACGTTATTCGTTGAGCCGCGTCTGAGCTCTGTTCTCACCAATCGCCTAAGGGGGCGCGGGAGCAGCTCGGCGAGCCTCGATCGTAGGGGTAGAGGCCCGTACGTGAGAATGTTAGGGTGTTCCGGGCGGTCGACCTCGGTGAGCTGGTTGGTCGACGGGGAGGAGACCAGTGTACACCGTTTTCCCTTGACCGCCACCAACGTGGTGCGGTTCCCCCAGACTGCGTACTCGTGCCCCTCGGGGTTTCTGGGCCAGTCCACACTGTGGAACTCGTACGGATTGAAACACTCGTAGACCGAGGTAAAACCAGTATGGCGGAGTAGGTTGACGAGCGACGCCTTCGTCAGACAGAACGAGCGCGGGTTGTCGAGCGAACTCCACTTTGCTGCCCCCTTCTCCTCGGCGGTCGCGTTCACGCTGTGTTCCTCGGTGTAAGTACCCCAATAGGTGTTGCCCTCCCATTGAAAAGTCGAATCGTCGCGGTGCGCGATATGCGTATCAATGATCACCAGGCCCTCGCAGACGCTTGCGATTCGCCGGACGAAGTCCATAACGTCCGGGGCGTCGAGATGGTAGAGGATTCCCAGGCACAACACCACGTTAAAGGTACCGTACCCGTCGACGCTGAGGTTGCGCACGTCATCGAGGACCAATTCAAGGTTGTCAAGCCCGAGAGCCTCCTTAGCAAATCGTGCCTTCTCAAGGTTCGCCGGGCGCCCTTCGGTGGCCACCACACGGGCGCCTTGAAGGGCGAACTCGATGGCGAACTGACCTTCAAGGCAGGCGAGGTCGAGGACGCGAAGGTCTTTGAGCGGCTTTCTAGATAGGTCGGAGGCGATTTGAACGAACCGGTATAGTCGGGTGTCCCAGTGGGGTTGTTCGAAGGTGTCGACGCCATCGGCCAGACGGATCGAGTGTGCGGTCCACGGTCCGTACCGTGCAATGATCGCTTGCTTTCCAGATCGGATTTGCTCGGGGTTCATTAACTCCTCCGCTGCACAGCCTCTTTCAGAGACGATATCGTAACATCAATCCGAGCAGTACATCGCTATTAGCGTATTGTCGGCGACTCGGAAAGTGGGGTTCTTTCGGGCCGATCACTTGTCGCTAAATCGCCAAGTCACTCATTGACGGCGCGCTTTTCACATGGCCGTGTAGTCGCCTTTCGGGACAACTGACCGTCTCGTTTAATTGTTGAGAACAGGCGTCGGGCTTTTTGGGATGGGCTGCATTTAGAGGTCACTCCTTATCGCTTCGGACACCGCTGTAAACTACCGTTCGCCCGTAGATTAGATTTGTGGCAACATAAGGCTCGCGGGGTAAGTGAGATCGTCGTCGCATATGTCGGAATCGGTTGATTCGTTGGGCGGGAACAATACGGGAACAACCTGGGGAGGAAACCATCCCAACTGATCCCAAAGAATCCTAAATCGCCAATGCACTAACAGCTTTCGTTTCAATAGGGTCCGCTGAGTCCAGACGACTTAGGTCCATTGGTAGGGGGCCCTGAAACGGCCGGCGTCGGCGGTTCGATCCCGTCTCTGGCCACCACATTCCAAAAGAGTTAGCCACGTCCCGTCACGGTCCCGCTCTCAGTCCGCATCCGAAAGCGCCGCCAACAGCCGTTACTGTATCCATTGATCAAGGGCACAGTGCCAGTCACCTTTTCCTCTGCTCGCGGTCCGCCTTTGCCGCGCAGGCTGAGATCGCAATTAACATTTCCCCCGCCGCGGCCAGGCAAGCCCGGCTGTTAAACTTGAGCGTCAATTTGACACCGCTGTGTCGAAGCAGAGTTTGCACCGTCCTTGCATCGGTTCTAATGCGAACTAACGATGCGAGATTGTGGCAAAGGTTGTGATCCCAACCGGCGCGGGCCGTACTCCACTAGTCGCCCGCAGCCATCTCGATGCGATGAAAGAATTCCAGCCTTCGCTGCGGCGGCCCGCAGAAAATCGTCGACGAGCATATTCGCAACCCCCGGGCTGCTTGCCTTCAGTCGAGGCTCTGTACCTGCGGATGTTCTCAGAGGGCAATTGCCCACATCCGACAACGCAGGTATTCCGGAAAACCCAGTATTACGTATGGAACAGGAAAGCGGATGAAAGGGTGTAGCCAAAAAACGCAATCGAAGACCTGGAAACGCTTCAACCAAACCATCCGAGCGTGCGCAGGCAGAGAAAGGCTTATTGATTGATCAGTTCAGTCGAATTGCGAAGTGTCACGGCATTTTCGGACTTGCCGGAGGGTCAGATTGAGTGGTTCCTGAGCCATTTGCATGAGGTCTCTCTCCATGCGGGCGAAACCTTCGTTCGACAAGGCGATCCAGCAGACTGGATGTTCATTTTCCTTGAGGGATTTTTTCAGTGGAGAGGGGAATTTGGTGGCGATACTGTTTCACTTCCAGCGCAAGCGGGTGACGTCAGTGGGGTGTTTCCTTTCTCCAGAATGAAACGGTTCACCGTGGGCGGCCGAGCCGTTACGGATGGTCGTCTCGGCAAATTTCCGTCCGCTCTTTTTCCGGAACTTATACAGAGAATGCCAGAACTGACGACAAGACTAGTCGCCATGATGTCCGACAGAATTCGTGAAGGAACCCGAATAGAGCAGCAACGTGATCGTTTAGTCTCGTTGGGTAAATTATCAGCTGGGCTTGCTCACGAATTGAACAATCCTGCATCCGCTGCCAAGCGGGCGAGCGATCAAATGCGCCGTACGTTGGCAAGATTGCGCAGTGCAAACTCCGAATTGTTGCGGTATCCGCCCGATGACTCGAACACAGAGAAAATTGAAGAAGTTGAAGCCTCGCTGCTGCAATCCGAAATGATCCCATCAGAAGGACTCGCTCTCAGCGACCTGGAAGAAACACTGGAGTCGATAATGCGGAGTTACGGCTACGCTGATCCATGGGAGTTGGCGGCCGCCCTGGCAAAGTTCAATATGCCTCCGGACGCGCTCACTTCCCTACTGAGTCAGCTGGATCCTCGCACGGCTCGTGCTGCGCTCGCGCGAATCGCAGCTTCCGCGGAGTTGTCGACGCTTCTCAGGACAATTGAGAGCAGTGCATCCCGGATATCGAAGCTGGTTCGGACAATTAAGGAATATACCAACATGGACCAAGGGCCGTTGCAGAATGTCGATGTCGCGCGAAGCCTCGAAACCACGCTGGACACGTTGGGCCACAGTCTGCAGGCGGGAATCACGGTACAGCGTGCGTATGAACCGGTCCCGCTCCTGGTTAACACGGTAGGCACGGAGTTGAATCAAGTCTGGACCAACATCATCGAAAACGCCATAGACGCCGTACAGGGCAAAGGCGAACTACGCGTCCGCACCTTCCGCGAGGACCACTATGTGGTGGTTGAAATTCGCGATAGCGGCCCGGGAATTCCTTCCGAGATAAGACCCTATATCTTTGATCCTTTTTTCACGACGAAAGGCGTTGGTGAAGGAACGGGCCTGGGGCTGAACACGGTGCAAGTAATTGTCAGAAAGCTTGGCGGCAATATTCAAGTCACTTCAAAACCGGGCGACACCCGCTTTCAGGTATGGCTTCCATGGGCAGACCCGTCTAAGCCCGGCAACTAGCTCGACCGCACACACACGGTCCGACCTGTGCAGAGCAACCATCTCTGTGAAGCGACCGAATGCCGCATCGCATAGGGCTATCGCATCTTCCGACCGATGTTGCCGCGCCGCCAGAGCCCAGGATTTGTGTGCGTAACCATTACCGATCTAACCCTTGCGAGAAAGTGAGCAGGAAGAAAATCGCCAATCTGTTTGAATCATAGACGTGCGCAGCGCGCTCTTGGCACGCGCCAGTCTTGACTTGACCGCCGAAACCGTGATGCCAAGAGATTGCGCTATCTCACGCACCGAGCGTTCTTTTGCCTGCCGGAGTTGGATTACCTCGCGATAGACCGGTGGCAGCTGGTGGATGGCTTTCCGTAACAATCTATGTCTCTCTGATCGGACGTAGAGGCCCTCAGGGTCGTCCATAGGGGACCGCGGCTCCCAGATCGCAAGGATTCCCACACGACCGTCGCCACCGTCGATCGAAGTCTCATAGCAATTGCGCTTCTTGCGCAAGACCATGAGCGCCGAGTTGATCGCAATCCGCGTAAGCCAGGTGGAGAAACTGGATCTCCCCTCGAAATTCTTTATGTGAGTGAAGGCGTTCAGGAAGGCGTCCTGGACTGCATCCTCAGCATCCTGGCGATTTCTGGTAATTCGATAAGTGGCTTGAAAGACCCTGTTCGCATGCCGTTTACTGAGTTCGACAAACGCGCCCGTGTCTCCAGATTTAGCTCTGGACACCAGCATCTCATCGCTCATCTCCGTCGTGCTGTATTCAATATCAACACTATTTACCGTTGGCATCGGTAGACTCATATTGACCTCTCGCGTGGTTAGTCTCTTCGGATGTTCCCGGAATTCAGAGGGGAAGCTCCTTGCATCCCTGCCATTACGCCAGAACCATGAAGGCAAATCTATTAGACGATGGTATCGGCGACACCTTGGTATCACCCGCAAGAGCAAGTAGGTAACTCTGCAAACCGGCACAGCCACAATTGCGGTCAGGACGACATCATGGATGTCCGTCCTGAGATTGAAGTCTTGTCGCGGGCGGTTGATTCCTCAGCAGATTTCCGGTCGCGAATTCAAGGTTGACTGCCTCTAGAAATAATTCTGATCTTGCGGAGACACTGGATAGTCGAGCCAGGGCCAATTGTTTCTCCGCGGTAACAACATCGACCAGATTCTTGACTCCATATTTGTATGCATCCAGCGATGCAGAGTAAGAGGCTTCGGCGGATTCGAGAAGCGCCACTGCGGCGTCATGCTTTCGCAACGCCGTCCGGAATGCTATGTACGCGGTCCAGACCTCGCGCGTCGTCTCATCAGATCTCGTCGTAAGTTCGTCCGCTGCCTCGCGGCGTTTCGACTCGGCGATCAACAGTTCGTTCTTGCGTGCACCTCCGTCAAAGATGCGCCAATGGATGCCGAGCTCGGCGGACCAGGTAGGCTCGCTTGCGGAACCGAGCTGGCCGTAATCTGCCGTGGGCCACAGGGAGGTCTGCGCAGCCGTTCCCGAGAGAACGATCTGCGGTTTGTACTCTGCCCTGGCTGCCCGGATGCGAGCCTCGGCGGAGCGGATTCGCAGAGTTTGCGCCATGAGTTCGGGACGATTCTTCATGGCCCTATCGATCAGCGCCTCGATAGAAATTGTGAGTCTCTCCGGCAAGGGCGCACTTCTCTGGCCGTCAATCACTATGTCGGGAGATGGATCGGCTCCCACCGCTTCAGTCAGCGTCACGCGCGCAATCTTTTCGTCACCATCCGCAGATTCCTCGTCAAACACTGCCTGTGACGTTTCGGCCCGTGCGTTGAGAACATCAGGAAGAGTTGCGAGTCCGTTGTTCATCCTGTTTTCAGCCGCATCCTGCGTGGTTTGTGCAGTTCGCAACGTGTCCTGCGCGGCCTGCAATCTTTCCTGTGCGGTCACCAGCTGGTAATACGCACTGGCGACGCGAAACGCCAACGCTTGATTTACCTGAATGATGTCTGCACCCGCGGCAAGCTTCTCCTCTTTCGCGGCGTCCACGCTGGCTTCGCGTTTGCCAAAGTCAAAGATCAGATATTGGAGCGCGACTTCAGGCCGGATGATGGGTACCTCGACCATGACGTAGCCACGAGGAGCCAGCGGTTTCGGGAATGGATTTATCAGTCTCTCATCACCGAAGACAGCTAAGCCGTCTAACTCGGGATAGTAAGCGGCCTTTGCCAAACCGAGTTCGCGTGCCTTCTGTTTTGCCCGCTCCCAGATCGCGCGCGTGCTGGGATTGTGATGCTCGGCAACGTCGATCAGCTCGGCCAAAGTGTAGGGGTGAACTGGATCGAGAATCGCTTTTCCCTCGCGAGGGGTTTCGCGAGCGGCGCAGTCGGCGACAACTGCTGGCGATGACACTTTGCCCGCACATTGCCCCAAAGCTCGCCCGGCGGAGAAGGCGAGAAGCAGAGACAAGAAGAGAACATTCAATGGTGGGCTGTATTCGTTCAATCGAAACCTCTTCCGGTTCATTCCCCGCAACAGCCGGCAATCGCTACAGCGGCTTCACAATTCCACGTCCCTCCCGTGTGGGCGCCGTCGCAAGAATTACCTGTACCTCGCCCAGTTCTTGCCGATTCGTCGGATGCGTTTGACCCTGGGCCGAGCAACCCTCCTCACTGCGTGACAAAATGCACCCAACTCACGTTCCGCCATGCGCATCTTGTCACCTAGGCCAAACTGGAAAACGATTCTTTTGCGTTCCTGACTATTAAGGCAGAAGTCGAGAGCCGAATCTATTAGACGAACGTATCGATCGATACCAAAGAATTGGTAGTCGCCATATTCCCACACCGCGGACGCCAACGAGATCAACCGATACGAAGGTATTGATCGATACTTTCGTCCAATAGATTCGTTCCTTGATCCTGTGGCTTAATGCAAACGTAAGACTGAGGAGCGCGATGCCCGGGAGGCGCATGGCTGGAAGTGGCTTCGTTGCCCTTCCCCATCGACCGAGAAATGATCCCCGGGTTGGGCTTAACCGTGGGAAAGCTGGTCCTCGCCGGCCTTATCGGCGGGTAGTGGAGCTAGATAGACCGATTTTTGAAATTTATGAGGTCTACTGAGAATGAACATTGAATTGACGGGGCGCGATCGAGGCCGAATGAGCTCACTTCGTGTGCTCGCCGGTTCATGTTTGGGAGCGCCGCTGGTGTTGGCTGGTTGCTCACACGCGCCCGAATACAGCATCTTCGGCTCTTTTTTCCCCGTGTGGATCTTCTGCTCCGTCGGTGGTCTGGTATTGGTGGCGGGCGCGCGCGCCCTGATCGCTCGCAATGTTATTGCTGAACACCTGGCTGCACCTGTACTTTTCTATCTCGGCATGGCGACCTTCTTCGCGTGCGTATTGTGGCTCCTGTTCTACAGCTAGGTAAAACGCGATGTCGACCCAAGAGACGGTGCAATCCGAGCAAGCCAATCGCCTGGCAAAACTTCAGTGGTACGGTCGCGTCTTTACCGCAGCCATGGTTCTGCTGGCGATGGTTGGCTTGATTGCTGTCTACTCGGTGGCAACCCGGCATCCCCAGACCGATGACGCTGAAATCTTTGCCAACTATATTGGAATTGCCCCCGTTGTCGACGGGCCGATACTACACCTGAACGTCGCCGACAATCAGCGGGTTAAAAAGGGCGATCTACTTTTCGAAATCGACGATCGGCCCTATAAGTATGCCCTTGACCGCGCCTTGTCGGACCAGGCCGCCCTCGAAGGCCAGATCGTCGACGAACAACGGCGCATTCAGGCCGAAGGGCACGCCGTCACCGCGTCCGGAGCGGCAACCCGCAGCGCCAGCGCCAACGTCGACCGGGCGCAGGCCTCGATTCGTGAGGCGGAGGCCGATGTCGCCCACTCTGAGGCTGCGCTGGATCGGGCCAAGGCCGAGTCGTCATATGCCGAAAATAACCTGCACCGTGTCGAGCCTCTGCTCGCCAAGAAGTACGTTACCGTAGACCAGGTGGACCAGGCACGCACGACAGAGCGGGCCAGCGCGCAGTCCGTGCATGAAGCCGAATCACAATTGGCTCTTAATCGAGCCCACCTCAACTCCGTGCTGGCTGCCCTGACGGAGGCCAGGGCCTCGGCGGAGCAGAGTACGGCACAGTTTCATCAGTCGCAGTCCAGCGTACTTACCCTCGATCCCCTCGTGGCGCAACGGCAGGGACGGGCCGCCGCCATCGCGAACGCCCAATACAACTACAACGAATGCCGCGTCTACTCTCCATTCGACGCACGTGTGACCAGCCTCGTCATTTCCGAGGGTGCCTATGCTCACATAGGACAGCAGATTTTTACGCTGATCGATACTCGCGTGTGGTGGGTGGTTGCGAATTTCCGCGAGACGCAGCTGAGGTATATCCAACCGGGTATGACTGCGGATGTTTACGTTATGTCTGACTCGGGCTTGCGGCTTACGGGCGTCGTCGAGAGCACCGGGTACGGTGTTATTCCGGATCCTTCGCTCCAGGGCCGAATTACGTCCGGCCTGCCCGACGTACAACGCACTCTGAGCTGGGTACATCTGGCCAGCCGCTACCCCGTGCGCATCCGGATTCAGTCCCCACCCTCTGATGCTCTTCGTCTGGGGGAATCTGCAGTAGTAGTTATCCGCGGATACAAGCGGAAGCCTTGATATGGCGACCCCAGCCACTAAGCTCCGCTACCAGCCAGCGCGGCGAACCGTCTCTTGGCTTTGGTTTCGCGAATTCATCCGCTGGGAGATAGCTCCCTATCCGGGACGCATGAGCACGGTCATCCGCATGACGATCGCGGCTACGCTGGTCATGATCATCGTCGTGACCTTCCGCATTCCTAATGCGGCCTTGGCCGGCTTATTTTCAATTCTCCTCGCTCGCGAAAATCTTGCCGCTACCTGGCGCGGAGGGCAATTGATCGTCCTCGGATTCGTCCTCGCGAGCCTCTACACTCTGCTCGGTATGATGCTGTTCCGCGGTTACCCCATTACTCATTTCTTCTGGGTAATCGGAAGCCTTTATCTGGTCTTCTTCGTTATGCGTACGACGACTAATTACGCAGCCGCAGTGGCTTTCGCCATTCCGATCGGCGTTGCCCTGCCGATATGGGATCGATCTGTGCCGAGCGAAATCCAGGTAGAGGGCACTCTCTGGCCTATCGTGATAATTGCCGTAGGTGCCGGCGCGACTGTGGCAACCGAAGCGCTATACCGCATCTTCGATCGCTCCGATCCACTCATCACATTCGTCGACGATCTTTTGCTCGCGGTGCAGCAGGTAGCGGAAAGCTCTGCCGCTCACCAAGCCCCACCGAAGCCGGTGCTCACCAGAGTGCTTCAGTACGAGATGATCGGCACTGGCCGGCTTAGAACGACGTTGCAGCGCCAAGGTCTGGACCCGACCCGGCGAGCGCAGCGCGGCGCCCTGATTTCGCTGGCGGGCCGGCTCATTGGCCTTGCCGCGGATCTCGAGCGCACTCTCCCCCAGCCTGGCGATGACGACGCGACCCGCCTGCGCGCACTTTCTCAGAGGCTCCAAGCAATCCGAAGGGAGCTCCGCGAGTCAGGGGTTATTTCCGCGTCTCCTCCTGTGCTCGAGGGCCAGCCGCCCTCTACCTTCCCCGTGCTTCAAGAGATGGAACGAACCGTCGCACTCATCACCGAGGTATTTCAACGCGATGAGATCGTAGATGGTTCCCAGAACGCGCCCGGACAGGACTGGTGGCGCGCTCTATTCCTGCCCGATGCATTCCAGAACCCGGAATATCTACGCTTTGCCTTTGCCGGATGCCTAGCTGCTACTGTTTGTTATCTACTCTACAACGCGCTCGACTGGCCCGGCATCTTCCCGTCCGTTCTTACTTGTATCGTTACCGCGCTGAGCACCATCGGCACTTCGTTCCAGGCGCAGTTTCTCCGCCTTGCCGGATTTGTTGCCGGAGGGCTGATCCTGGGGATTTCGGCGCAGATTCTGATCCTACCCGCTATCGACAGCGTCTTCGGGTTTGCTCTCTTCTTTGCGGCGGGAACGGCGATCGCCGCGTGGTTCGCCACCTCCAGCCCGCGCCTTTCCTTTTTTGGCGTGCAGATGGCGCTCGCCTTTTACTTCATCAACCTGCAGGATTTCCGCATCGAGACCGACCTCACGATCGCGCGCGATAAGGCGATGGGCGCGTTATTGGGCATTCTCGCCATGGGCTTTATCTTCGACCGTTTCGGGACGAAGAGCGATACGGAACAGCTGCAGAAGCTGCTGGTGCGGAACGTACGGATGCTGGCACAGCTCGGAGTCTGTCCGGTGGTACATGACAGACCCCTTGCCGTTTCACAGATCCGCCGTCTCCGCAGTCAGATCAATGACAACTTCGCCAGTCTGGAATCGCAGACCGATGCCGCGCGGTTTGAGTTTGAGTTTCGCCATCGGCGCGAGCAAGACGTTGCCGAGTGCGAGCGGATTCAGAAAGCTCAGCCAGAGTTGCGCTCGATCTACCTGCTGGAACTCAGTCTTCTCTCACATCGCGGACGACGAGAGATCGACTCGGATTTGACCCAGCACCAGAATCAGGCGCTGGACCATTTTCTAAACGAATATAGCGATAAACTTATGCACATTGCCGCATGGATCGCACACGAAGAGGACGCGCCCGCGCGCATCACCGATGATTCCATCCAGCGATTACAGCAGACCTTCGAGGAGCACAGCTCCCCGAACTCGCAGGCTATCACTGATATCTGTCAGAAGATGGTCTCTTCTCTCCTCATGCTGCGGAACGACTGCTAACTAGCATTCTTATCAGGGTTCGTGCCCACAATCGGGTCCTGTCATCCTCCTGGCACGCCAGGCCGTTCGCCTACGATGAGAATGCCCACTACCTTCACCTGGTGGGTAAGCTTCGGTCTCGACAATACGACCGAAAATCCCTGTTTCGCCCAACTTTGCGCACAGGGGTTTTCCCGATAAGATATCGGGCCAGCTTAGACAACCCAACCGGGAAGCATAGAGACCACTGGCCCACGAGGTCAGATAACTAGATCGAAATGACGCGCCTATTCACCTTGCTCCGGTCGCCTTGACCCTTGTAGATTTCCTGTTTGGCGATCCCTCCCTGGCGGCAGTCTATGGAAATAAGGCCGCAAGTTTTTTTTGAGCTAGAACCTGGTGCGAGGAGGGCGAGCTCGGAGCGAAGCCGCGCGGCCATTCTTACCAAGTCCGCGAAAGACTCAGCTTTCATCTTTCGCATCACGTGGCCCCGGTGTGCCTTCACCGTGATCTCGCTGATGGCTAGCTCCGCACCGACCTCTTTATTCAAAAGTCCAGACACTACCAAAGCCATGACCTGCTGTTCACGGAGGCTAAGTGACGCATAGCGATCGCGGAGCGACCGCATTCCTGCCTCGCGGTTAAGGGCAATGGAGCTACGTTTGAGTCCTACCCGGATGGCACTTAAGAGAACCTCATCACTGAACGGGTTCATCAAGAATTCAATAGCCCCCGCCTTCATGGCTTGAACAGATGTGGGCACATCGCCGTGGCCGGTGGCAAATATAACCGGCGTGTCGGGGCGTTCGACGGCGACCCTTCTTTGTAGATCAAGTCCATTGAGGTCCCGGATAGAGACGTCAAGCACCAGGCAGTTTGGAACCAATGGTCGGGGCCGGGCAAGGAATTCTCGAGCGAGTGCGAATGTCTCGGACTGCCAGCCTTCGCAGCGAATCAGAGATTCCAGGGATTCACGTACAGAGGTGTCGTTGTGGACAACGAACACGATCGGCTGTGCGGGAAGCGGTTCAAGTATGTACTCCGAAAGGTCCACGACGATTGCCCTCCACCCTGCGTAGGTCGTACCTGGAAAGTCGAGTCTGGGATCAGGAGAAGTAAAGTCAGCCAGCGACGAAACTGTTCCCCTGAGGCCAGGTTTTGCTTGAGCGAATGTTTTGCGTAATCCAGACATCGTTTACTAAATGATCGTCTCGACGTTGTGCTTTTGACAGGCCTGCCTTTGAGCCACGAGACGGGGCACGATGCAGGGTGAAATACTGGTTATGTTCATCTCCATGTCTCCGTAGTCACACGGGTTTCGTGCCTCTGTTATCGTGACCCAGGGCTGAACGAATGGTCTGGAGTAGCTCCTCGTCGCCAAAAGGCTTGCCTAAGAATGCAACAGCACCGGCTTGCATCGCTTGCTGACGCCATGCTTTGTTGTCGTAAGCGGTGATGAAAATGATGGGAATGTCGTAACCAGCGGCAGCCAACTCGCTTTGGAGCTCGAGTCCATTCATGCCCGGCATCTGAACGTCGACGATGAGACATGAGGTATCGTGCAGTTGGCCAGACTTCAGGAACTTTTCGGCAGATTCAAAAGCGGCCGCTCGAAAGCCGAAGGACTCGATGAGAAATGTGGTGGTCCTGCGGATGGACTCATCGTCGTCAATCACCGAGATCGGACGCCTCGTCATTTGCACTCCCCACTGACCCCAAGCTATTCCCGGGGAGAAAAGGAATCAATTGGATGTTGGGATACCTGGTGTATCAAAAAGGAGTATGCGAATAAACTTTCGCTTATCGGGTTTTTGCCGAGGGGCCTTTGAGCTTCTCGATCATTCTTATGAGGTCGACAAGAGACTCTGCGTGCATCTTCTCCATTGCCCGGCTCCGCTGAACCTTCACGGTACTCTCGGCAGTTCCAAGCTGGTCCGCAATCTGTTTATTGAGCATGCCCGAGACGACCATAGAGATCACCTCCTCCTCGCGCGAAGTCAATGAGTCGAAGCGCCGTTGAAGGACCGTTACATCTTTATCCTGTTCACGTCTGGCACGATCTCGCTCCAGTGCGATGCCAACAGCGTCCAGCAGGTCTTGATCGCGGAATGGTTTGGTCAAGAATTCGACGGCTCCAGCCTTCATGGCGCGAACACTCATTGGGATGTCGCCGTGGCCGGTGAGAAAGACTATCGGAATATAAATTTTCCTGGCTACCAGCTCGCGTTGAAAATCGAGCCCACTCAGTCCCGGTAGCCTGACGTCCAGCACAAGGCAGCTGGGCACATCTGGCGGATTCTTATGCAGGAACGTATCGGCCGAGGCAAAACTTTCAACCTGCAGACCCACGGTACTTAAGAGGAACTTCAGTGAAGAACGGACGGACGGATCATCATCGACGACGAAAACAACCGGAGCACCCGTCATGAGGGACTTTCGCCGGTTGCCGGCAGGGTGAAGGAAAATACCGCGCCGTGGGGAGAATTGGGCGTAGCCCAAAGCCGACCAGCATGACTTTCAACAAGTGTGCGGCTGATCGACAAACCCATTCCCATACCGTTTGCTTTCGTTGTGAAGAAGGGATTGAAGACGCGATCCAACTCTAAGCCAAACCCGGTGCCGGAATCGCTTACCGCAACGAGTACGTCACTGGATTCGTCGATCCGGGATTGCACCCGGAGTAAACGAGGCCGATCGGTCACCGCGATTAAGGCTTCGATGCCATTCATAATCAAGTTCAGCAGGACCTGCTGCAACTGAACGCGATCAGCCAGCACAAACGGGAGCCCTGTTGTCAATTGCTGCTCAACCAAGACTTGATTCTCATGAAGTTCACGGCCAGCCAGGACCATCACCTCCTGAATCACTTCGTTTATATCCAATGCGCTCTTTTCAGCAGATTCCTTCTTTATGAATGCGCGGATTCGAGCTAAAACGGCGCTCGCCCGAGTACCATCGGCAATGATTCCTTCGAGAGCCCGACGCAGAACCTCGGGTTCAAGATTATTCTTGGCGAGGAGTCTCAGGCACCCGCTGCCATTATTGATGACCGCGGTCAAGGGTTGATTGACTTCATGGGCGATAGACGCTGCCAGTTCTCCCATGGTTGTCAGCCTGGAAACGCGGGCAAGCTCTATTTGTGTCATCTGCAAAGCATGTTGTGCTTCTTTCCAATCGTGCAAATCCACAACGCTCCCGAACCATTTTATGATCCGACCTTCACGGTCCCGCAACGGCAGGGCGTTGGAAACGCACCAGCGATACCTCTGATCTGCTGACCGAAGGCAGCGAAATTCTGACTGAAATGGTTCACCGGTTGAGACTGCACGTGTCCAGGCCTGGGCCATTTTCTCACTATCATCTGGATGAACGGCGTTCATCCAGCCGGCCCGATGGACCCGTTCCGCAGGTAATCCCGTATAGTCAAGCACGCGCCGATTACAATAATCAACCGCGCCGTCCACGTCGGCGCTCCAAAGCATCTGCGGAATGGTCTCAGTTAACTGGCGCAGGCTGCGCTCACTATCACGCAGCTTGTCCTCCGCATGTTTTCGTTCAATTCCCTGAGCGATCAACTCCGCACCAGACGCCAGTGTCTCGGTTGTTTCTGGCGTGACCGGCTTTCGAGAGAACATGGCCAGGACGCCTATCGTGCGGTCTCCGACGCTCAATGGGTAGCCAGCGAAACTGGCCATCCCTTCTTTCTCTGCCCATGCTCTGTCACTGATTCGGGGATCATTGAGAACATCGTTGGTCAGATGCGGTTTTCGTTCTTGTGCGATCATCCCAATTTTGAATTGTCCCATCGGAATGTGGCTGTGAGGTCCGCCAAGATGTGTGTACAGGCCTGCACTGGCCTGGAGCTCCAACATCTTTCCATCGTCACTCAGGGTCCAAATCCTCGCAAATGCTGCATCGAGATGGCGCACAACGGCTTCACTGCAATCACCCAGGATCGTTTTCAAACTTTCTTCCTTACCGAAAGCCATACTCACGTCCGCGCGGACAGCGACCTGGCGGGCGTGCGCTGCCCGCATTTCCTCCGCCTGCTTTCTTTCACTGATATCGCGGATAAAGCCGGTAAACACCTTATGCCCAGTGCTCGTCAGCTCCCCAAACGAAACCTCCACCGGAAACTCCTGGCCATCCTTGCGTTGAGCGGTAACCTCGACGCCTCGCCAGCTGAGATGCCGCTTTCCAGTAGCCAAATATCGCTTGAACCCGTTTTCATGCAGTTTCCGCATCATTTCCGGCATGAGCATCGTCATAGGCCTACCGACGATCTCGACCGGGTCATAGCCAAAGATGCGCCTCGTGGCGGGGTTCGCCAGAAGGATAGTGCCCCTTTCGTCCATGCTGACCACAACGTCGTTGGCTGCTTCAACAATCACGCGATGCTTTTCTTCGCTACTTCTCAGATCTTCCTCGGCGTGCTTGCGATCGGCAATTTCCTTTCGCAGCTCTTCGTTGGCCGCGGCAAGTTCTGCAGTTCGTTGGGTGACGCTTAGATCGAGCTCGCTTGCTACCCGCTTCTGTTCGCTCCGAAGTCGTGCCTCCTGCAACCCGATGGATGCCTGATTCGCTGCTACGCTCAGAATAAGTTCTTCGGTTTGCCGTGGAAAATCCCCTCGCTCTGACCCTGCTACGAGCACGCCAATTTCGCCCTGCAGCCCTAGCCCCAAGGGCACAATTGAAATGTCTCGGTCTGCCAAAGGGCTCCGTATGAGCCGAGGCCATTCCTGAAGGGCGGTCCCTATCCACTGTTTAACTACGTTGCCGATCTCGTGCGGCGGGGCTTTGGTTTTTTGCGATTGAGCGAACCGAACCATCTCGATTGGCGCCTGACCGCGGGTTTCCTTCAACCGTACATACACGAGATCCAGTTGGAGCATACGAAGCAGCGCGTCGAGCAAAGTATGAACAATCTGGGATGGCTCACCACCGCTCCACATAGCCGGAAGAGCGAGGGCGCTGACCAGATCATTAACGCAGCGCTGAAGGCGGGTGATTTCCTGTGCAAGATCGCTGGGCTGTACATCCATATCTCAGGCCGCCCCAGGCAAATCACTCCCGCTAGCTCTTCGTTGGCGAAATTCTCGCAGGAACTCCTCCGGCGGCACGAAGACTTCGGTGTTGGTCCAAAGCTCGAGCTGCCCGCTCTGCTGCGCGACCGCCGGGTTGATGCCCGCGGCAGTCAGGCGCTGCAGATGGTCCTGCCGTTGCTCCGGGTTTAGGACGTGAACGGCTTTGTCACCTGATTTCAACCCGTCCTCGATGAACGGAAGCAGAATGCGATATTCTTCCTCGTCGTTGTTGAAAAACGCGCAGACGTGACGCATTTCGCCCAACTGGGAGCCGGCAAGGGAAATGGGTGCTGAGCCCATCTTCATGGTCCTTTCCTCCGATATTGTGCAACGCGGCTAAGCCGGCGACGAGCAGCCAACATACGTTCGGTTGAACTCGTGTTGGATCTGTCTGGGGTTTGAGGGTGAGGGGTGAGACAACCGCGGTGCCATTACAAGAATGGAGACCGTGTCACCTGCGCAGGGTTCACGGGCTGCCTCGATACAAGATGATTTCCTCATCTTTCCGAAGCGGTTCGAGTATGTACTCTGAAAACCCCAGGACGCTCGCCCTCCATTCTCGCGGGGCCGGCCCAAGCAAAATCGAGTCAGCAATCAGGACAAGCTTTGTCAGCCAAAGACGACTTTACCTATCCTGGGGCAGAGCCTGCTCGGGGGAATGCGCTGTTTCTGCACACTGATACTAAGGTATTGCCAATACCATCGTCCAGTTGCTTCATGGCCTCCGCCCTGGCCAATCCAGACCTGTGCATCGAATTTGAAGCGAAAATCGATAATTGCCAACCTTCCGTCCAGGCTCTCGGGTAGCTGCGAATCACGCTCGGGTCAGGGGCAAACCAAGACCAGGAACTTAGCGCCACCGAGATCCGATCCTCCCAATCCACCCAATCGATCTGGATAGACTAGGCGAATATTTGCTCCAGTCCCTTTGGGCCTTCGAAAAGCCCTCTTGGCGAGTGGACCCACGTCTGATTCGGGCGGCACTGTCCGCCGGGAGCCACATAACTGTCCATAAGATATGTCCACAAGATTGACATAGTGTCTGCGAGCCCGGAATTGAAGGTCGAGACGAAGCTCGACCTATACCAAAGTATTGTCGATACCTTAGTCCAATTGTTAATCGCTTGCCCCTCTGTTGTGATTGCCTTATTGCGACCCGATTCGATCGGGAAATGCACAACCAGGAAAAGGAGAGTGAACATGAAAATACTGATGGTGTTAACGTCCCACGATCAATTGGGCAACACGGGCCGCAAGACAGGCTTCTGGCTTGAAGAATTTGCCGCCCCCTACTTTGTTTTCCGGGACGCCGGTGTTCAGCTCACCCTCGCCTCACCTAAAGGGGGTCAACCGCCCGTCGATCCCAAGAGTGATCTGCGGGAAAATCAAACTTCAGCAATGTCCCGATTCAAGCAGGATGAAATCGCAAAGGCGGCACTTGCCGACACGGTCAAGCTTGAGGATATGAAAGCAGCGGACTTTGACACAGTGTTCTATGTTGGAGGACACGGTCCGATGTGGGACCTGGCGGAGAGCTCCGTTTCAATCGCCCTGTTAGAGGCCTTCTACAATTCGGGAAAGCCGATTGCCCTGGTGTGCCACTCCCCTGGTGTGCTTCGTCATGTCACATATAAGGGAGCGCCGCTTGTGAAAGGTAAGCACGTCACCAGCTTCACGAACGGAGAAGAAGAAGAGGTTCAACTGACACATGTTGTGCCGTTTCTAGTAGAGGACGAACTGCTACGGCTGGGGGCGATCTATGAGAAGGTTGCCGACTGGCAGCCGTTTTCAGTCGTTGATGGCCGTCTCATTACAGGCCAGAATCCCGCGTCCTCAACGGTGGCAGCCCAGAATCTCATCAATCTGCTCGCCCGGAAAGCCGCTTAGGGGTCTGCCGCCTGGCGAGCGAATCGGCTCATCGTCATCCACTACGCCGGCCAAGGTGACCCCTCACCTTGGCTGCACTGTTTTAACATACGCATTCTCAAACACCTTTGAGGATAACTTCCGAACACTTGATCCGCCGAATTTTCTGAATTGATTCTTAGCGGGAAAACGTCTCAATGGCATAGCGAAACGCCGATGAGTGCAGGCCACGCCGGAATTACGGAAGAACCGAAATTTCTCTAGCTAAGGGATACAACATGCGCCGAAGACCCCGGAATGAGCTACTCCTGGTTACTTGCATCCTTCTCGGCGGAACAGTAGCCTTCGCACAATATAACCCACCAGCCACGCCCGCCCCTTACAACCCGATTGCTCTGGCCGAAATAACGGGAGCGCCAAGGGCGGCCGTCCAGGCGGGGCAGAATAACTATCAAATCCTGTCGCAGAATTCATACCTCGGAGGGGTCCCTGCGGGAAGACTCAGCGTAACACCAGTGGCGCTTTCCCTTGAAGACGCCGTCGCCCGTGGACTGAAGCAAAATCTTGGCGGAGTTTTGGCCACGGATGTCGTTACCGACACACGGGGGCAGCGCCGGCAGGCGTTGAGCGAGCTGCTTCCCAATGTAGCCACCGATACGGGTTTCGGAGTTCATCAGGTCAATGTAAAAGCGGCCTTCGGTCTTACCATTCGTGGGGAGCCTCAGATCATTGGCCCATTTGGCTATTTCGACTCGCGAGCCTATCTCACGCAGTCTGCTTTTGATTGGGCATCCATCGAGCGGGCGCGATCTTCAAAGGCGCAGGTGGAGTCGGCGGACTTCAGCTCCAAAGATGCGCGCGAGATTGTCGTGCTTTTGATTGTCTCCAACTATTTGCTGGCCATTGCCGACCAATCGGAAGTTGAGTCAGCCACATCGCAATGGAACACCGCCAAGGCACTGTTTCAACAGACATCCGATCAGAAGACCGCAGGCCTAGCCTCGGCCGTGGATGTTCTACGGTCACAGGTGCAACTACAATCACGCGAACAGAAACTGATTGTCGCGCAAAATAATTTAGCCGAGCAGAAATTGGTTTTGGCGCGAGCTATCGGTCTCCCTCTGGGCCAAAAGTTCGAGATTACCACCCACGTCCCTTACCGGGAGCTGACACCGTCGAGTCTCGATGAGGCGATCCAAAGCGCCTACAAGGCTCGCGCTGATTTTCAGAGCCAGGTCAATCAGGTCCGGTCCGCTGAGCTCGCGAGAAGGGCTGCTTCTGCCGAACGGTATCCGTCGCTAGGCGTGGAAACCGACTATGGTCTCTCGGGGGTTAACCCAGGATCGTCGCACGGCACCGTTGATGCGGCCGCCACGCTCCGCATTCCTATTTTTCAAGGTGGCAGAGTGCACGGGGATGTTCTCCGGGCCGACGCTTCGCTCACCAGAGAAAGACAGCGGTTGGAAGACATGCGGGCCGGGATCGATCAGGAAGTCCGCGACGCATATCTCGATCTGGAAGCGGCTGCACAGGAAGTTTCGGTAGAGAAAAGCGCGGTAACGCTCGCGACTCAAACCCTGGAACAATCTCGCGATCGATTCATTTCGGGAGTTACGGACAACATTGAAGTCGTTCAAGCACAAGATGTGCTGGCAATCGCTACTGACAGCTACATTGCCAGTCTTTACAGCTACAACCTGGCAAAAATATCTCTGGCAAGAGCAATCGGCGTCGCGGCATCAGGTTTTGCTGAATACGTGGAGGGAAAATGAGTATGGCTGAGCAAAATCAAGCAACGAATCCACCGCAAGAGCCAAATTTACCAGCCGCGGGCGCAGTTGACCCGCCGATTTCAGCCTATCGGACGAAGCGCTCCTACAAGCGTTGGATAATTCTCGCCTCGTTGGTTGTTCTGGCCGTTGCCGGTGCTTTCCTCTGGCACTATCTTTCCGGCTTTGAATCGACCGACGATGCGCAGGTGGACGTCCATCTTTACCCCGTCAGCGCTCGTATTTCCGGATATATCCAGGACGTCAACGTTGAGGACAACCAATGGGTCCAGGCGGGTTCGACACTCGTAAGAATCGACCCAAAGGACTATGAAGTCGCATTGGCAAAAGCCCAGGCCACGCTCGATACTTCAGAGGCTGTCGCGAAAAGTTCGAATATCGATGTGCCCATATCTTCCGTCGATACTTCAAGCCAATTGAAGTTCACGTCCTCGGACATCAAAAGTGCGGAAGCAGCGATCGAGGCAGCAGAAAAGCAAGCCGCGGCCGCTCACGCTCACGTTTTGGAAGCGCAAGCGGAAAACGTAAAGACGCAGGATGACGTAACACGCTATCGCTTGCTACTCGCGAAGGAGGAGGTTCCGAAGCAGGTCTACGACCATGCTTACGCCGCCGCAGCGACCGATATCGCCGCCGTAGCCGCGGCAGAAGCCGATGAGGCCGCCGCTCAGCAAGCGGTTCAAGAAGCGCACAGCCGTCTCATTGAGGCTGAGGCACACTACGAAGATGCGCAAGCCGGGCCGCTCCAACGCGTGGCCGCGACGCGCGCCAAAGCCCTTTCGGCGATGGCGGATGTACACCAGAAAAGAGCTGCGGTCGAACAAGCGCAGTTGAATCTGCGATACACCAGCATATTTGCACCTGTCACCGGGGAGGTCACGAAAAAGGTGGTCGTTGGCTTGAACGTCGAGCCTGGGGAGCAGCTGCTGACTGTGGTTCCCCTGGACCAGGTGTGGATCACCGCGAATTTCAAAGAGACCCAACTCAAACGCATGCGCGTGGGCCAGAAAGCAAAGATTGACCTCGACTCGAACGGCCGCACGTACCGCGGTCATGTCGATAGCATTGCCGGAGCAACGGGGCCGACTTTCAGCTTGCTGCCACCCGAAAACGCAACCGGCAACTACGTGAAAATCGTTCAGCGGGTACCGGTAAAGATCGTTCTGGAGCCGGGCGAAAACCAGGACCACCAGCTTCGGCCGGGCATGAATGTCGAAGCGAAAGTGTATTTGCGATGAGCGCCACAGCGCTGGCTCTGCCGTCGGAGCAGGCCGTCTGGCGCCCCAAGGTAAATCCGTGGGCGATCGCCGCCACGGTGTCGATGGCCGCGTTTATCGAAGTCCTTGACACGAGCGTTGCCAACGTTGCCTTGCCTTACATCGCTGGAGGCCTGGGAGCCAGCTACGACGACAGCACCTGGGTTCTTACCTCGTATCTTGCAGCCAACGCCATCGTCTTACCCATCAGCGGATGGCTCGCGGAGTTGATAGGCCGCAAGCGATACTTCATGATGTCGCTGGCCATTTTCACGGTGAGTTCACTGCTTTGCGGGTTAGCGCCCAGCCTGCCGCTATTGCTGTTGTTTCGAGCTGCGCAAGGCATCGGTGGCGGCGGACTGCAACCAATGGCGCAGGCCATTCTCAACGACACATTTCCTCCGGAGCAGCGCGGTTCGGCATTTGCTGTCTACGGGATCACTGCAGTTCTCGCCCCTACCGTCGGGCCGATGCTGGGAGGCTGGATTACTGACAACTATTCCTGGCGATGGATATTTTTCATCACGCTGCCCGTGGTCCTTCTGGCTCTTTATTTGACGCACACGCTGGTCGAAGATCCGCCGTTCCTCCGCCGCTTAAAGAGCGGCGGTATCCGGGTGGACTACATTGGAATATCGATGTTGACCCTGGGAGTGGGTTCGCTGCAGGTGGTTCTGGACAAGGGGCAGGAGGAGGATTGGTTCGGCTCGCATTTCATCACAACCCTGGCGATCACCGCGACGGTGTGCCTTATCTCGCTGGTCATCTGGGAATGGTTCCGCAAAGAGCCGATCATCGATGTCCGCATGTTCAGGAGCTTCAACTTCGCGACAGCGAACTTGATGATGTTCATGATGGGCTTCATGCTCTTCAGCACCCTGGTCTTGATTCCAGAATTTCTGCAGACACTCATGGGTTACACGGCAGAGCTTGCGGGTCTCGTCCTGTCTGGCGGCGGAGTCGTCTTGCTGGTGATGATGCCCATCGTCGGGCGGCTTACATCGAAGATTCAAGCCAGATGGCTGATCGCGACGGGATGGCTGTGCCTCGCGATTGGACTGTTCTATTGCGCGCACCAGGTTGATTTGTTCATCAGCTTTCGCTTTGCGATGTGGCTGCGTGTTGCCCAAGTGGTAGGAATCGGATTTCTATTTGTCCCTATCACGGCAGCGGGTTACATCGGAGTTCCTCCAGAGAAAGGCAATAGCGTCTCCGGCATGATCAATTTCATGCGCAACATCGGCGGCAGTATCGGAACCTCCGTCGTGACCACGATGATTGCCCGGCGGGCTCAATATCACCAGCAAATCCTCATCGGCCACATCACTCCCGATTCTCCCGCTTATCGTTCGGCACTCCATGCCCTGAGCTCAAAGATCGCCCACTCCGGGCTTCGGGCCGCGGACGCCGACGGCCAGGCGATTGCGCGATTCTACCAATTAGTGCATCAACAAGGCGGCGCACTGTCCTATATGGACATCTTTTGGGTCTTGGGCGCGCTCTGCTCCATCATGTTTGTTCTTGCGTTCTTCCTGAAGAAAAATGATCCAGGAGCGGGCGGAGATGTCGCGGTGGGTTGAGGGTAAACGCAATGGTGAACACGATAACAATCGAACGCGAGTTCGGCTGCGGAGCATCCGAGATTGCCAGTTTGGTCGCCGGCCGTCTTGGATGGCATCTGTGGGACGAGCGGTTGACGCAGGAAATTGCGCGACTGACCGAGAGCACGCCAGAGGCAGTCGAGCGGAGAGAATGGCGAAGCGATCCTGTCGTGTACAGGGTTTTCCAGGACTTTCTTCGGGGTGGGTTTGAAGGAGGTTTGCCGCCCACCAACCGGCTGCATTTGCTCGATGCGCGCCGGATCGCCGCTGTTTCCGAAACGGCTGTCAAGACAGCGCTTTCCAGCGGCCCGTCGGTGATTGTCGGCCGAGGGTCGCAGTTTTTTCTCCGCGATCGTAAAGATGTCTTCCATGTGTTTCTCTATGCATCGCGCGATTATAAGATCCGCAGATTGATTTCCGGAGGCGAAACTCAGGACAAGGCAATCGAACTCATCGACACAACAGACAAAGCGCGAGCTGCGTTCGTCCGGCAGTATCTCGGCCTGAAATGGCCGGAACCCCACCTATACCACGCAATGTTTAATACCGAAATGGGCGAGTCCCGCACCGCCACGATGCTCGTTGAGTGTCTCCAATTGCTTCCAGCTTGACCGTGAATCATCAACCATGTAGTGATGATTGACCCAATAACGATAACGGTGATGATGACGGCAGTCACAACGTCAGAGAATGCGGCCATGCGCCCAGCTGTGAGTTGAAGCAACATCTGTAGTGATCTCATTCTTGAAATTGACTCGCCCGCGCGCTGTTTTACGGAGCACATTATGGCTCAAGGCACGGTCCATGTTCCCATGCTCTGCGGCAATCGCTGCGTCCCACCCGAACTGTGTCCGACCTCGTCAAGCGTGCTGAAGACACTGAAAGAGCAGTCGCGCAGTCTGAGCCTCCTTCAGGCTTCCGGTCGTCAGAGTGCACACGATTGTTCGTTCGACTACAAGAACAGCCGCAGATGCGGCTATATCTGGATGTTGGAGGCCCATTTTTACGGCCAGCTGCTCAATAAACCGTCCCAAATGTTCCTTCTGCTCTCGGGCGATTGCGAAAGGTTCATGGTCGAAGCCGCTGCCCTCGTTAACGATATTGATAAAGGCAAAGCCAGAGCATTTCGGATCTTCAAACCCCTTCTGTAAAACGTCAGCAATGATTTCCAGACCGCCTCCGGTGGCTTCGTATCTTGCCTCGATCTCACTCTCCAACCAGCGCATCCAGATCGCATGGCGATCTTTCAGAAATGCCGAGACGAGTTTTTCTTTTGATTGAAATTGTTCATAGAAGGCAGACTCTGACACTCCGGCTATTGCCAGTACCTCTGAGATTTCAGCTTTTCGAGTGCCGTCTCGACAGAAGACATCCAAAAGGGCCGTGATGATGGCATCCCTGACTCCGACGCTCTGTTCTATCTCCAGCATATTTATCTCCCGGGCATTTGAGTCGGGGGTGGGGCAATGAGGCCCAGTGCGCGGAGGCCATCTTATGACCCCTTGCATAGGTAAGCCCGAGTCCGCCATCGACGACGCCCTAGACTTGTTCGCCGTCGATCGGGAGGCAGGCCCAGCGCGCAGCTGGTCAGGGGATACTGAACTGCGGCTCATCGAGGAAATCGCACGGCAGTCAAAGTCCGGCACGGAAGCTACCCCTTTGCTCCGCGTGCCGGCCCCGCATACGCAGATGACTTACTACTTCAAATTACCTTGAGCAAGCCAGTCTTCGAACCGGATCCTTCCCAACTCCGCGTCGTTTTCGGGAACGAGTGTTCGCTCCTTCACCTCGATGCCGTAGTAGCGAGCGTGTGGGTCAGCAACGACCTCACGTGGGTCCTTGCGTGAGGCTAGACCCCGCCGGATAAGTTCATCGAGGTGAAACTTTTCCGGACCCCCTATTTCAACGGTGCCATGGCCATTCTGCGGTGCGCCAAGGGCGGTCCTGCCTAACGCACTGGCGACATCGTCCGCAGCCATGGGCTGGATGAGCACAGGTGGCACGCGTACTTTGTCGCCATCAGTGGAAAAATCGGCGATGCCATTGACGAATTCATAGAACTGCGTCGCGCGCACAATTGAGTGGGGGATTGCGGAAGCCTTGATCAAGTTTTCCTGAGCGATCTTCGCCCGGAAGTAGCCGCTTTCGACCATACGCTCAGATCCTACGACTGACAACGCAACGTGATGGCCTACGCCTGCTGCCGCTTCGTGTACGAGCTGATTGCGGGTAGATGTCTCGAAGAACTTCATCACCGCCGCGTCCTCCCAGGAGGGAGCGTTTGATACGTCAACGACCGCCGACGCACCCTTAAGCGCTTCAGCCAGTCCCTCGCCGGTGAGCGTATCGACGCCCGATTTGGGTGATGCCGCTACTACTTCATGCCCGCGCTCACGAAGCTTGTTGACGAGCTTTGATCCGATGAGTCCACTACCGCCGATTACTACGATTTTCATGATTGTCCTTTCGTGATGCTCGCAATCGAGCATGTTGAATCCGAGAGCTTCTCGGAGATGAGTGATTTACTTCTCAAGTTGTGGTTACGATTCATCCGTCGAACCTATTTCACTGGAATCAGAACAGGCGCATCTTTGTCTTTGAGCAGGAACACCAGGAACCTCGCTGGAGTCGTCTTGCTTGCGTTGCGGCCAATAGTGTGAATATCGTTAGGGCCTTCGTAAAACGTCTGTCCGGCCGTAAGAGTTACGGGCTGTCCGCCGTTCACCGCCATGACGATACTGCCGTCCAGCACATAGATAAACCCATGTGCGTTGTGCCGGTGAATCGGATCACGACCACCTGGAGGATATTCAACCGTAAGGACCTCGACGTCTTTTCCTGGAAAATCCGGCAACGGCTTCACCATCAGTGAAGCGACCTTTGCATCCTGTGCAATCAGCGGGCTGCATACCAGGAACAATATGAGCAGAATCTTCTTCATAGCTAGCTTCTCCTGTCTAATTCGCTGCGGGTTGATATTTCCGCAACTGCCTTTACGGAATGCACATGCCGTGCCAAAAGAATACGAATCGCTGTTGATCGCTAATTTTTGTAGAACAAAGAGCCTTAGCGCGAAACAATGTTAGAACGAGTCACAGTAACTCCCGACATATCGTCATCCACCCGCATCGTGCACCTTCTAACTCACGAGATATCGTGGGCCGCGAAACCCGTGCAAACTTTGACAATAGCGGCCGGCCTTCGCGATGAACGAGAGGCGTCGGCACGCCAGGCCGGATGTGCACCACGTCGGTTTTCTGTTCGATGATCCGTCCCTTGAAATGGCGTCTCGATATCTCCGGACCGCGGCCACAGCGGTTCGCCACAGGCTCGCCAAACTTGAGGATAGTCTTATCCCGGACACGCGCCATGCGCCGGCTGGGCAAACTCATGTACACGTCGAGTGCGTGGCACTGCCTGGTGCCGAATCCCTAGCCTGTCCATCAAGCTGCGAAGTGTGTTGGGATGGACGTTGAGGATTGCTCCCGCTCCGGTGGGCCCGCTGATCACCCAACCGGTTCTCTCGAGCACTCGCAGAATATGTTTGCGTTGTATTTCCTCGAGTGAATCCGTAGATTCCGGCTCCGGCGATAGCTCCCAGTTCTATTCTCCTGCCGAATTCCTCAATCGGCAGGAGATCGCCGGCGAGTTTGTGAACAGAGCCCCTAAAGGACTGTGATGGCGAAAGGGGATTCGGCAGCACTCCGTTGTCCGATCGGATCACGGCGCGTTCAACCAGGTTCTGGAGTTCCCGCACATTGCCGGGCCAATCGTATGCAGAGAAGGCATTGATTGTTGTTTGTGGAATCTGCTCAATCCTCTTCCCCATGCGCCTGGAAAATACTTCTACGAAATGCAGGACCAGCTGACGTATGTCGTCCCCGCGCTCTCGCAGGGGCGGTATGAGCACAGGAAATACGTTCAGCCGATAGTAAAGATCGCTGCGGAATTCGTTGCGTGTGACCATCTGGGCCAGGTCGCGGTGAGTGGCGGCCACAAGACGGACGTTGATGCGATGTGTGCGGCCACTGCCGAGACGTTCAAATTCCTGCTCCTGCAATACACGTAGGAGCTTGGGTTGCAGGGCAAGCGGAAGATCCCCGATTTCGTCCAGGAAGATCGTGCCGGTATCCGCCAGTTCGAAGCGGCCAATCTTCTGAGCGATCGCTCCCGTGAAAGCGCCCTTCTCATGTCCGAAGAGTTCGCTTTCCAGCAGGTCAAACGGTATGGCAGAGCAATTCAGTTTTATAAATGGACGCCCAACACGTCGACTGAGATTGTGGATCGCTCGTGCAACCAACTCTTTCCCTGTACCCGTCTCTCCGAGGACAAGGACAGTGGAGTCAGTCGATGCGACTCGTTCCACGTCGGAAAGCACGGATCCGAGTGCTTGGCTGTTGCCGATGATTTGTTCAAAGCCTCGCCTCGCTGGGCTGGATCTGTCCGGCGACACTCTGGCAAACACCGTTATGGTTGGGGAATTGAAGGCTTGGTGAACGGGGAATTGTGACGATCCGGCGCAATGGAAATGGGGAAGCATTGAAGAAGCCACACCTGGTCAACCTCCAGAGACACGGCCATTTTGCGACCGCCGTTGCGTCGATCGCAACCCCACTTCAAGGGGCGGTCATTCACTACATGGAGTGCGGCGTGGAACCCTCATTTGGGTATTTAAAGTTCACTCTTTCGCGGTCGAGAACCAATGCGCTTCCATCCGAAGAGG
Organism: uncultured Acidobacteriaceae bacterium; assembly: GCA_963750415.1. Taxonomy (GTDB): domain Bacteria; phylum Acidobacteriota; class Terriglobia; order Terriglobales; family Acidobacteriaceae; genus PALSA-350. The sequence goes on along the minus strand of CAVVQX010000005.1, from coordinate 1,064,637 downwards.
CGAGCATCCACGGAAAAGACCCCGGGTCCAAGCAGAGCCAGCCCTGCGCCCAGGCTTCCGAGCAGAATTTGAATCCAGTGATCTCCTGGTTCCGAAAAAGCGGCCCACAGTTCAACTGTCAGCGCTAGAACGCCGGTGATGGGGGTCCATAGTCCTGCAAGTAACAATATCGCTGTCGCGAGCGTAAGAACGGCCAAGATAATTGATCTGTCTGGAGCCCCAGCCTGAAACCTGGACGCTCCCTGGTTAATGAGTGCAATGGCAGCTATCAGGCGCAGCAGAAGCAGGCCGACGCCCGGCCAACCACGAGCGAACGTTGAAAATAATCTACGCAATGGTGTGGCCGTCCACCAGGCATATGAGTCAAAGCAACCTGGAAAATCCAGACTAGAAGTAAATTTATTGGGATGAAACCCTCCATTGAGACGATTCGTTCACTCTTTTGGGTGACTACAACTCGATAATTCCGCGCTTCAGACCGATCATCGCGGCGTGCGTCCGATCGTTGGCTCCCAGCTTCGACAAAATATTCTTGACTCTGCTCTTGACCGTCTCCTCACTGATTGAAAGGTTGGATGCAATCTGCTTGTTGGCGTTGCCGGCGGCGATCAGACACAGCACCGCGATCTCTCCCGGCGTCAGGGCGTCATCAGTCGCATGTTGAGCTATTTCGTGCGATGCTTCTGGCGAAAGAGCTTTCTTGCCCGCATGCACCGCTCGTATGGTCTCCAACAACTCCTCATGCAGCAGACTCTTCAGCAAGTAGCCTTGGGCGCCGGCTTTAAGAGCTCGCAGCACCTGGACATCGCCACTGTAGGTTGTCAGGACAACAATACGCGCATTCGGAAACTCATTACGAATAGCGATCGTGGCATCGAGTCCATTCATTTCCTGCATTTGTAGATCCATGAGAGTGACGTCGGGGCGGTGCGCCCGAAATTGCTGGATGGCCTCACGCCCGTTAGACGCCTCAGCGACCAAGGTCATATCCGGTTGGTCCTCAAGAAGGCTGGCTATTCCCTGGCGAAACACCGAATGATCATCGACTGCAAGAACTCGGATTGGAATGTTGCCGCCGCCCATCACTATGGATGCCTTTCCTGGAAATCCGGGGAGCGCCGGGAAGCACGTTCGTCGTAAGCAACGGAGGCAGGCAGCGTCAGCTCGACTTCTGTCCCCGACCCAACATGACTCCAAATCTCAAAGTTGCCGCCCATGAGCCCCGCTCGTTCCCGCATGTCCCGCAAGCCCCAGTGGCCAGCACGTCCTCCGTCATCTAGAAAGCGCGGGTCAATGCCTCTGCCGTCGTCGCGGATTCTCAGCCGCAAGCGGATTGCATCGTAACGAATCTCGACTTCGATCCGATTAGATTCAGCATGGTGGAATGCGTTGTGCAAACCCTCCGCCGCAATTCGGTAGACCTCATCCCGAACGACGGGATGAAGGGTTCTCGGCGCGCCTTCGACAATCACATCAAAATTGGGAGCCTTGGTGCCGGCCAAAGACACGGAGAGCTCATCCCCAAGAGTCCTGACCGCTTCGGCGAGATCGTTGGAGATGGCTGTTGACGAACGCAAACCCTGAACGGCGTCTCGCCCCTCGACAATGGCCTGACTTGTTTGCTTGATTGCGTGGTCAAGCTTCTTTTTTGCTTCATCAGGACGGCCTGGCAACAGGTTAGACGCTGCTTGAAAGCGGAGCAATAATCCCTGAAAGCTCTGGAGCAGGGTGTCATGCAGTTCGCGCGCAATGCGTTCTCGCTCTTCCAGCCGCGCTCCGAGGCGCTGTCGAATTCGTGCCGTTGCCTGTTTGAGCCGCAACAGGTAGAGCGACCACAAAGCCGCCAATAGGGCGAGGCCACAAAGAATTTTGAAGGTGAGTGTTTGATCGAACGCCGGCTGCACAACAAAATACAGCACCGTTCCCGCTTCATTCCAGACGCCATCGTTGTTACACGCGATCACACGGAACTGGTACGATCCCGGATCAAGGTTTGTGTAGAACGCCTCCCGGCGCGTTCCTGCATCCTGCCACTCCTTGTCTTGTCCTTCAAGCCTATAACGAAAGCGAACCCGTTCGGGAATGGTGAGACTTGTAGCCGTATAGGCGATTTGCAGATTTGCAATTCGGGGCGGCAACTTTATAGATGTCGAGTTGTTGTACTTTCTGCCGTTAGCAATAACCGACTCAATCGATACCGGCGGTGGCACCGTGTTCCGTACAATTCGTTTGGGATTGATCCAGGCTAGCCCGTTTGTCGTGGCGAACCAGATGCGGCCGTCTGTTGTTTGCACGGCCGACGGTGAGGCGAGGGGTCCCCTAAGTTCTGCCGTCAACCCATCCAGCAAACCGAAGCTCTCGAATTCCACTTTGCCGGAGCCCACCTGTTGAAGCTGAGCTTCGCGAATGTGAACAATCCCCCGATTGTCGGAAAACCATAGCCCATCTTCAGGATCGGCGACGATTCCGGAAACCCCGCCGAAGACACTGCCATCCGATGGATTTACCGGCTGAAAACGGCTGCCATCAAAAAATTCCAGACCAAACTCGCCGCCAATCCAGATCTTCGTCCCTTTACCCTGGATAGACGTGACGGCCCCTGCCTGAACGCCGTCCTTGCCCGAAAACGTCCTGGCTCTGTCTCCATCCAGCATCGCGACCGTATTCGAAAATCCGAACCATATACGTCCCTCTGAATCAGTAAATTCCGCGGTTGCGGTGCCCTCCGGACCACCCAGGCTCGCAAGGCTGGTCCAACCGGACTTTTCTAGTCGAAAAGTTCCTGACCCCGTAGATATCCACAATCTGCCCAAACGGTCCTGGGTGATAGCTTTCACGCGCGAATGAATACTCAGAGCAATCCCATCCGGTTTTGGCAGGTCGAGTTGGCGCAGTATCAGTCCCTGCCCTGCAGGCACCGCCCCATGGTAGTGGTAAATGATCGTTCCTGGCTTCGAACCAATCGCATCCAAACGTTCGTGGGCAAGGCGGTACACAGAAAACGGAGTCGCGAGCCAGAAAACGCCACTCGGATCCCGATAGGCGCAATCAACGGGAAGGTCACGCAGCTGAGTTACGATTTTGTCATTCTGAATTTTCTGCAGAACCTGGGGCCCGATACCCGAAGCCCAAAGCGCCCCTTGGTCACCCACCGCCAATGCGATGGTTGTAAAAGAGTGCAACGATGGGATCGGCAGACCACCGCGATAAGAAATTGGCTGAAGTGGGACGGAGACCACAGGACTCTGTCGGAATCGATCGAGTCCGCCGCTCGTGCCGATCCATACATTGCCCTCGCGGTCCCGCAGCACGCAATATACGTAATCGCTTGTCAGACCATTTTGTTGTGTGAACGCCTCCACCTCGGAATTGTGGAACTTCCATGCAGACGGGCCTTTAATCTTCGGTGGATGGAGAAGCTCCGGATACGGAACTCGACGGATTCCATCGCCAGTGCTGGTAACCCAAAGACTTCCTTGATTGTCAAATGCGATTCCCAAAGATCCTACAAGGACCGCGGGCCCCGGCCTTCCGTTGTCTTTCCCTGGCAACGGAACAGGTCGCACCCCGTAGCCCCCTTCTGCCATCCACAATGTGCCGTCGGGAGATTCGGCAAAATTTTGCACGATAGGCCGAAGATGCTGTGCAGCTATCTGAAACTGGTGCTTTCCCTCCACGAGATATGCAACAGTGGTCGGCGTACCCACCCAAATTGTGCCCGCGTGATCCACGAAAACGGTATAGGCTGGGCCTGTGAACCCCCAATCAGTTCCGACGTTTTTCCAGCGTGAGCCTTCTAGTCGAGCCAGTCCATCCTTCCCTGCTGCTATCCAAATCACACCCTGCCGGTCACGTGCGAATGCCAACACCGCACGAGAAGGAAGCCCTTCCGGCTTGCCGTAGTCGGTCACCGTCCCATTCTTAATGAAGCTGACCCCTCCGTACCAATAGCCCACCCATAGGCCCCCATCCGGTACTGCGAACAGAGAGACCACATGCCGTTGCGGAAAGGCCTGCCCGGATGGCGATTTGTAGGCCTGAAATCGAATCCCATCGAAACGAAATAATCCGGTTGTAGTCCCTAGCCACAAATAGCCATCCGTGGTTTGAGCGAGCGCATTTACCTCGCCCGGCGCTCCTTCGATATAGGTCCAGCCGGTATGGTAAAGCTGGTCGAGCGTACGATCACGATCGATCCCGTAAAGGGGAACACAGAGAAATAGGAGCCAGGAGCAGAGCCAGCAGCCGAATCTCCTTTGATGGGTTGCGTTCCGGGCAACGGACCTTACCAAGACAGTCAATTGCTCTGGAGCTCGTTGAATGCCCCGCATGGCAGATCCAGGATCAGTTGTTTGGAACTGGGCGAAATTCATGGCCAATAAAATCGTAACCGCTCAGAAGCTCAGGAACGCCAGCGCGCCACCATATAGGTTAACGGTGTCTTTGCACTGCGGCAAAACATAGTTCAGCCGCGCCATATTCTCCACAATGTCGTCAAGACCAGGCCGGTCGTACGTTCATCGGAACGTAGTGGGGTTTGTTCGTCACGATGCAATACACGCCCACCGTACGATCGAAAATAGTCCAAACCTGCCCCCATAACCCAAAACGACCGTAACACGAATCGCATCAATCACATCTGCTGATTTCGATCCGTTGACTTCGCTTCCGGGACCGAATGTTGTTCCGGAGGAGCACCAACACCAAGTAGATTGTCTGGTGGAAGACGTAGTCTGGAAGGCTCCCACGGTGATAGCCGCGTTTTGTTCGATATGCCGGAGCGTGTGGGTCAAGCTGGGGATGTTCCTCCTCGTGTGTCTGCTTTCTGCGTCGTCTCGGGTTGCAAGCCATGCTGAGGCCCAGCAGCCGAATCCCATCGAGTTTACGAACTTTACTGCAGCGGCAGGCATCAAGTTTAAACACTTCAAGGGCAACAACGGCACCTCTATCAACCGGGAGGAGTTTGGACCCGGAGTCTGCGTGGCCGATTTTGACGGCGACGGTCGGCCGGACATCTACTTTGTAAATGGACGCGATCTGTACAACCGCGGCATCTCTGTTCGTAACGCCCTTTATCGCAACAATGGCGATGGCACATTCACCGATGTCACCGAAAAGGCTGGCGTGCCTGGCACTGGTTACGGGTTGGGATGTGTCTGGGGCGACTACGATAACGATGGATTTCCCGATCTGTTTGTTACCCAGTACGGCCGCAACGCTCTCTATCGCAACAACGGAAATGGTACGTTCACCGAGGTAACTGACAAGGCGGGAGTTGCTGGCACAGAGTCCGGTACATTTCATTCGGGAGCGACATTTTTTGACTACGACCGCGACGGCCGACTCGATCTCTACGTCGGCAGTTACGTCGAACTGGGTGACAAGCGTTATTGCGATCTGGGCGGAGTGCAAAGCAGTTGCGCGCCCAGTGTTTATCGTGGCAGTCCCGACGCCCTGTACCATAATAATGGCGATGGGACCTTTACCAACGTTACCGCCAAAGCCAGGATCTATCAGCCCAAGGGAAAGAATCTCTCGGTAGGCGCCGCCGATTATGATAACGATGGCTGGCCCGACCTCTTCGTCGCCAACGATGGGCTCAGCGCTTATCTTTACCACAACCTGCATGATGGCACTTTTGAGGAGATTGGTGCACCCAGCGGCATGGCCTTCAGCGGAAACGGCGCCGTCATGGCCGCGATGTGTATCTCGCTGGGAGACTTTAACAACGACGGTTGGCTTGACCTGTACATCTCTGATTTTCAGCTATCCTCCGACCACCTTTGGCAGAATGACGGCAAAGGCTTCTTCGACGAAATCAGTAACCAGTCGGGAATTACGCGCGCCACGCATGACGTCCTGAGCTTTGGCGGAGGTTTTTTCGACTACGACAACGACGGCTGGCTCGATATCTTTGTAGCGAATGGACACGTTTATCCCGAAGTTGAGCAAACCACCCAGGGAATTCACTACAAGCAATTGAACTCCCTATTTCACAACGAACACAACGGCAAGTTTGTAGATGTCAGCAAGTCGGCGGGTAATGGGTTCCAGACCCCTTACGTGGGTCGCGGGGTTGCGTTTGCGGACTTTGACAATGACGGATTCGTCGATGTTGTGGTCGCTAACAATGGAGATGCGCCTCTGTTACTGCACAACAGCGGCGGCAACGGGAATCACTTCCTGAATTTCAAGCTCGTGGGCACTAAGAGCAATCGTGACGCCATGGGGGCTCGGATACGGATTCTCGCCGGCGGCATTTCGCAAATTCGCGAAATTGAAGGCGGCGGGAGCTATCTTTCTCAGAGCGATCTGCGCGCCAATTTCGGCTTGGGAAAAACCGCTCGTGCGGAAACGGTCGAGGTCAAGTGGCCCAGCGGCCGGCAGCAAACATTCCGCAATGTAGAAGCCGACAAGTTCTACCTAATCGAGGAAGGCGTCGATCAACTGAATATCCAGCGATTCGCCAGGCTGGCCGGGGGCAATCCCTCACGAGCATTCAGCCACTTCCGTGCAGTGACAACCGCACCGCCTAATGCCGGCAGGACAACTATACGCCAGCCAATGTCTCTTCCCAGAATCAGCCTCAGTATGAACAAGCCCTCTGGCGATGTCCCCGGCTATGACACTTCCGAATTCACTCCGTTGATGAGAGCGTGGATATAGCCATATCCAAACGCATAGGCCTGCAATTTTCCCGGATCGCCCGGATGGGAAGGCATGTGGTCCGGTAAGATGCCGCCCTCGTATCCGGTGTCCCTCAGTATCCGCATGATCTTGAACAGGTCGAGAACCCCCTCATCCGGGTAGACTTCCGCAAAGTGATTGAGTCCGCCTTTGATCGCGCGCATGTGAATCTGATGGATCTTGCCGCGTTCGCCAAGATAGCGCACGAGAGGAGGGATCTGCTTGTTCGCGTCTGTGGACCCTTCGGCGAGTACTCCCAGATCCAGTTGGAAGCCGTTGTAGGGGCTGTCGACAATCCTCTCGTACTGTTTGTACGCTGTGAAAATTGACGGGGAGTCGAAGTTCTCCACGTGCTCATAGCCAAATGGCAGCCCGGGAGGATCGTAGGGATGGTTGGCCATCTTGACGTCGTACTCCTTGCAGACAGGAATCACTTTCTGAAGAAAATGAGTGATTCGTTCCCAGTACTCTTCCGAGCTCACGTCTCCGGCAATTCCCGGCGGCAAGTCTTTCCAATTCTCTTCCAGCTTGAATGTTTCATAGGTCGATCCTCCTCTGCCCGCTTCTTTTCCGTTTCGACGAATGGGGATCATCGTCCAATGCTGGCTGATAAGGCCAACTCCCACGAGGTGCGTCTTGCGGATATTTTCGAGGATCTGGTCGATCTTTCGATCGCGCTCCGCACCCGGCTTCATCACGATGTAACCGGAATCCATACGGAAACCTTCAATCTTCATTCCCACGGCATCGCAGGCGTCCCTCATCCGCTTCAACTTATCGAGATCAAAGGCGCCCCCCGAAGGGCCTTCCGCAGAAATGAAAGCGCCGCCGCGAGTGTCGGGAGAAGCCAGCGGCCGGCGGACGCCCGCCTCGCCTTCAAGAATCATTTCCGGATCTGGGCTGATATGACTGACGCCGAAACGCAGATTGTATTCGAGGTTCTCCCGCGACATGACGCCGCCGCCCTCGGCGACATGGTAGTCGGCGCCGACGTGCATCATCGTGTTTTTCCTGGAGGCAATCCCGGTTTTCTGCGCTTGGCTAACCGCGGCCAATGCAGTGGCGGCCCTCGCTATACCGGGGCTAAGAAGACCACCGGCAAGCCATTTACCAAAATCCCTGCGTCTCATCCGAAGGTTACTCCTTCGGTCAAAATGATACCGGTATCGCCATCTCAGCGAGTCAACCGGCCTTATTTCATGCGGTTGAAAAGCTTAAGCCGCGTGGTGACGACCTGCTTGATTGCCTCGACCGCAAATGGAAGGATCTTGTAAGGAACGACCTCATTGGGCTGTTTGGTCAGGCCTTCCTCCAGACCATGCCTCCAGGCAACTCGTACTTCTGTGTTTATGTGAACCACATTGATTCCAGCTGCGATTGCCTTTCGCAGATCTTCGTCGTCCGTTCCCGAGGCGCCGTGCAGAGTCATCAGAGAGCCAGTGGAGCTTTTGATCTGAGCGATCCTCGCGATATCCAAATGCTTCCTGGTCTTTCCTTCGATCATGCTAGCCACCATGCCGTGCATATTACCGACAGCCGGAGCCAGTATGTCGACCCCCGTCGCATCTACATACCGTTTCGCCTCCTCGGGGGAGGTGAGTCCTTTGGAAAGGTCGGGAGCTACGTCGTGGATTTCAGAACCGGTTCCAATGTCACCGATCTCGCCTTCGATGAGGATGGCAGGATTGATGCCTTTGAGTACGCCGATCGCCTCTTTGGTTTGGCGGATATTTTGTTCGAAAGGCAGTGCCGATAGATCGAAGACCACGGAATCGAACCCGGCCTTGGCTGCTTCCACCGCGCCGGCGAGGCTGTGCGTATGATCGGCATTGAGGAAGATCGGGAAATCGAATTCTTCTCGCAGTCCACGCACCAGGTTCGCGATCTGACGAACGCCTAGAAATTTGCGCTCACCCTCGGAAGCCCCAACGATGACCGGCACCTTTAAATCCTCCGCGGATGCGAACACAGCCTTCAACATGACGAAATCGGCGATGTTGAAATGGCCGACCGCTCTCCCGTCGTTCTGCGCTTGTTGCAAAATATCCCGTAACACAAACATGTAATCTTCCTCTCTTAACGTTCAACCGATGGCGTAACTGCGACGCCAAGCTCAGGCAGACGCCGGGTGGCCGGTGACCAGGCTCCTATCGCCGGCATGTCTTCGATGCTGCGATCTGGAAATTGGTCTTCAGGAAAGCCGAATCAATTCCGGGCATGATTCAGCTAGCTGGGCAGCTATTTTTCATTTGTTCGAGGACGGCTGGTTGAACAAACGGCTCTTTGGCCGGTCACTTTGCAGACTGATTTGCCGCGCAGGAATAGATCCATCCGTGGAAAGATTCCATAGCAGCCACGCCTAAGAAATCGCAACCAGGCGTCTAAGGGTGAAAGCCGTGCCAGCCGAAAGCGCAGCAAGAGTTCCAGGCGACTGCAAGTTTATGTCTACCAAGCCATCGTGGCGGGCAGGAACTCGGCAAAGAGTTCGTCGTAATAAGGTTTCAGCTGCGCGAGATTGGGCTTGGTGTGGCCCTTAGAATACAGATCGTATTGATTGAATTTGAGCACCCACTCCAGCATCGAGCGGTCCTTCTCGTTGCACAGGTGGTCATAGGCTCCGTGCTTGTGCCAGGGATAAAAGGAGTGGTAACGGAGCATGTAGAGCGATTCGTCGCGGAGGTAGGGCTCCATCACCTTGGCGATGTAGCCATCGTGGCCGAAAGACATGTGCAGGTTATCGAGCCCGCAATTGGGCTCGTAGATGCCGTACTTCGTCTGGTACCCGGCGACGTTGCGATCGGGATTATTAGCAAAATACTCGGGGAAGACGATGTCTTTCGACCATGCGCAGCCAACGGGAAAGGTATCGCCCACCACTCCCCATTGTGGCTCGCCATATAGGCAGAGACACTTGCCGAGGTCGTGGATGAAGCCGGTCAGAATCATCCACCGGGGCTGGCCGTCCCGGCGCATCGCTTCCGAGGTCTGCAATAGATGCTCAATCTGGGTCAGGTCAGTATCCGGGTCGCTGTCGTCCACCAGGGTGTTGAGAAATTCGGCGGCCTGCCAGATGGTCTTTTGCCCTTTACGCAGGCTGAAGTACTGCTCTTCTTTCGCTAACACGTAGTCGACTGTCATGTTCTCGTGGTTCAGACGATAGAACTCGGCGACGCCGGGAGTGGCGGTTGCGTCGTACTGGCGAAACTCCTCTTCGCTCTTGCCTTCCTTATAGCGGCCCTCGAGAAAGTCATCCCACTGGTCGAGATCCTGCAGGGGTTGGTTGGGAACTGCGGATCGGCTCATGGGTAGATCTCCTTAAGTCAATTGGCCCGGACAGCCTGGAAGGCCATCTACGTTACCGCTAACGTACACCAATTTCCGGCGCCAGGCAATCCCACACTGTGAGTATGAGGCAGTCTCAGGCGAACGCCCTAAAGTTGGGACAATTGCGCTTGACAACGGGACAACGCAGCCGATAACGTAATTTTTCGTTATCGGTTACGTTAATCAACCAATCTTAATCGACCAATCTAGGATCCATATGCCTGACGATCGCAGGGACTCACCGAAATTATTACGGGCCATTTTGACGGACGTTCAGTTCTGGATTCCCACGGTGGTGCTCGCGGTAGGAGTGGGTCTGCTGGTCTTCATTCACGGCAAGTAGTTAACGGCTCCGCCAAAAATCAGGCCGGCGGCCGCGCGAGCGATAGGGAAACTGGGAAGCCCATGGGAGCAGACAATCTGGTAACAACGAGAGCGCATGCCACTGCGGCTGACCGCTCTCTTCACGGGTTAGGGGTGATCTGCGGTCTCGCCGCGGGCGTTTGGCTGGGAGCGGCTGAGGCTCCCACGAAGTTGGTCAATGCCGGCTTCTCACCGTTTGCGGTCTCGCTGTGTATGGTCGCCGGTGTTTTTACCGCGCGCTGGACTTTCCCCACCGTACTCAAGGGAACCAGTTATGTCTTCGCCGATTTATTTGCGAAGAAGCATCTGATTGTCTGGGCGATCCTCGCCGGGGCGCTCTGGGCAGTGGCGAACACGCTCACGGTCTTCGCTATTCGCGATGTGGGCCTGGCCACGGCTTTCCCGCTATGGAACACCAACTCGCTGATCGGGTTGCTCTGGGGCAGGTTGCTGTTCCGCGAGCTACAGGGGGCCACGGCAAAAAATATTGCCAAGGTAGTTTGCGGCACAGTCTGCATCGTAGTTGCGGCAATCATGCTGGGCTTCAGCACGATTCATGGTGCTGGTGGAGTTCCGCCGCATGCGGTCATGGGTTTGCTGGCTGCGGCCGGCGCAAGCCTGATGTGGGGCACCATGTATGTGCCCTATCGGAAAGCCTACCTGAGCGGCATGAACCCGCTCTCGTTCGTCACCGTGTTTACGGTGGGCGAACTGGGGACGATGTTTCTCCTCACCTGGACACTCGACGGTGGCATGAAGTCATCTGTGTTCCGGCTGATCGAGAGCAGGCAACTACTTTTTTGGCTGTTTTTGGGAGGCTTCGTTTGGGTGGTCGGGGACCTCTTTCAGCAGTTCGCGACCAAGTACCTGGGGATCGGACGCGGCATTCCGCTCTCGAATACGAACCAGTTTTGGGGTCTGGCCTGGGGTGCGCTGGTCTTTGGAGAGCTGGCCGCGGCGAACCGCGCTCATCTCGCCCTGGTTCTCGGAGGGTCGGTGCTGATGATTCTGGGAGCGCTTGCGATCAGCACCGCGGTGGCCTCATCGCGCGAGAACAAGTCGCGTAACGAGGCGCTGGCACGAGAGTGCGATCGCTACGGCCTGGAATATGGCGAGGTATTGCTGGCGCAAAGCGGCGACGAACTCACCGGCCGTGGCGAACGGCGCCGATGGTGGGATGTCGCGATCGTGGTGGCGGCGAGCTGCCTTTTCCTCTGGTTGGGCGTGAATGCGGTGGTGCCTCCCCTGGCAATGAACCTGGGTTGGATCGCAGTGCTGACGTTGGCCCTATTGGTTGCCCTTGGTGGCGCTGGTTGGGCGCTTTGGCGGCAGACGGGCTTCAGATGACCGTTTCATCTAAGAGCAACATGGCGGTGCGGTTAAAAGATATTGCTGCGGATCTCGGCGTGTCCACGGTGACCGTGTCGAAAGTGTTGCGTGGCGGTCTGGACATCAGCGAGCGAACCCGGGCCCGGGTCCTGAAGCGGATGGCCGAGCTGAACTACCAGCCCAATATGCAGGCGCGCGGGTTGGCCAGCGGCCGCTCATTTGCGGTGGGACTGGTAGTGCCGGATCTTGTTCATCCCTTCTTCGGCGAGTTTGCCAAGTCTCTTGCCGGAGCGTTACGGGCCAGCGGGCTGGCGCTGGTGCTCGCTTCTTCAGAGGAGGATCCGGAGATCGAGCGCCAGGAGATCCGCACTCTCGTGAACCGAGGGGTCGACGTTCTCCTGGTCGCCTCATGCCAGAACATGGAAGAAGCAGAGTTCTTCACCAATGGGAATACCCCGCTACTCCTGATCGATCGCAACATCCCGAAACTAAAAACTGACTTCGTGGGGTCGAACGATGTGATGGTGGGCGAGCTGGCGACGCGGCATTTGATCGGCCTGGGGCGCAAGAAGATTGCCCACATCGGCAGCCACGGAACAAGTCCTTCCGAGGATCGATTCAAAGGATTTCGCAATGCTCTCGGCGTCGCGGGAATCAAGCTGCCGAAAAGCTACGTCGTAACCCGCGAACGATTTGATGAGGCCGGCGACTCTGCCGGTTATCGCGCGATGCAGGAGATGCTGGCGCAGAAGCATCGGCCGGATGCCGTTTTCTGCTACAACGATTTGTCGGCTGTCGGTGCGATGCACGCAGCGATGCAGGCCGGACTCGGCATCCCTGGCGACATCGCATTCGCCGGCTGCGGCAACCTGCGCTACGCCGACTACTTTAAAGTGCCGCTCACGTCGGTAGACCAGTCCATCGAGCGTATGGGCGAGGCCGCGGCACGGCGAGTGCTCACGCTGTCAACTGTACCCGGCGACGCGCCCCAGACCACTCTTCTCGAACCAAGACTGATCGTTCGCCGTTCCACTGTGGCCGGATAAAATACTGTCCACTCCTATACATCGATCGCAAACACGTTCTAAAGGCTTGCGGCTTGTGTGATTGTTACTGCGGCGGTTGCCGAAAGCACTTCCGGTATCGCTGGCAAATCTACTGTTTCGGCTCAGAGATCTTACTTTTTGCTACAGAGGAGTCCAGCCGGGCCGCTAGTGCCGCAAAGTCCGCTGTCGCCCCTTTCCATTCCAACTGGTCGACGGAATCGAACACCGGAACGTCTGTGCGCAGTGTCGCCAAAACTCGAAAGAGCAACGCCTGATCACGGTTGGCGGCGAGCGTGCTCGACAACGCCTTGGGGCTGGCGACACTGACGCCCCACTCTCTCCAATCTGACGGAATGGACTCGAGATGATTGAATCTTGCGAGCACGGCGGCAGCCGATTTGGCGCCCCAGCCAGGCAGTCCGGGGAAGCCGTCTGCCGAATCGCCCACCAGGGCAAGATAGTCAGGGATCGACGCCGGCTCCACTCCAAATTTGGCGACCACCCCTAATTCGTCCCGAGTAAGGTTTTTGCGCCGATCCAGTTGCACAATCCGGGTTCCTCGTACACACTGGGCGAGATCCTTATCGGGGGTGCAGATAATCACGCGCTCTACGCGCGGGTCATTCGCAGCGGCTGTTGCGGCCGCGGCCAATGCATCGTCGGCCTCGAACTCAACCATCGGCCAGACCACCATCCCAAGCGCCGCGAGTGCCTCCTCCAGGAGTGGGAACTGGGCCAGTAGATCCGGCTCAACGCCTTCGCCCGTCTTATAGCCCGGCCAGAGGTCATTTCTGAATGATTCGATCACGTGATCGGTGGCCACGCCTATGTGCGTAACACCGCTGCCCAGCATGCCCATGAGCGAGGCAAGTACGCCGCGGACGGCAGCGACTTCCCGCCCGGTATTGTCGCGTACTTTCGGGAGCGCATAATAGTGTCGAAACAATTCGTACGTGCCGTCGATCAGGTGCACTTGCATAGCAACAGCTTATAGACTCCAACGGAGTGCTACATAATTGATTCCATGAATGCCATTGATCACTCTCGCAGAAAGTTCCTGTCGACTGCCCCGGCGCTCGTGGGCGGCGCCCTCGCTGAGTGGTCGCGCCGGGTTCGCATGGAGGGCGGACGGCTATCAGGAGCCAGAGACCAAGGCCGATTACGCGCTCACCATTGCCACCCAGCCGATCGAACTGGCTCCCAATCGCATCGTTTCCGTAACCACCTACAACGGCCAGTTCCCGGGGCCGCTTCTGCGCTTCAAAGAGGGGGTGCGGGTCACGGTGGACGTTCGCAACGACACCGACGTGCCGGAGCAGCTTCATTGGCACGGACAGTCCATCCCTTCGGATGTGGATGGAGCCGCCGAGGAGGGAACACCCTTCATCCCGCCCCACGGCAGCAAGCGGATTTCCTTCGTCCCCCGACCCTCGGGGTTTCGTTTCTACCACACGCACGTGCGGGCTGGAGCCGATCTTAGCCGCGGGCAGTACAGCGGCCTGGTAGGTCCGGTCTACATCGAGCCGAACCACAACCCCGGCAGATATGACCGCGAAGTCTTTCTCACCCTTAAAGAATTTCAGCCCACTTTTAGCCAGGGCGGCGACATGGACATGGACTTTCTTTCCCCATCGGCAACCGTGAAAGAGCTGAAAGATGCCGGCGAGGCCGCCATGAAGGCATCTCTTGCTAAAAAAATGCCGAAGGGATACGAGGTTGGGTATGACGCATTCACCATCAACGGCCGCATGCTCGGTCATGGCGATCCGATCCGTGTGAAACAGGGCGAACGTGTCCTCTTCCATGTGCTCAACGGCAGTGCGGGGGAGATCCGCAGCCTGGCGTTGCCGGGGCACACATTCCTGGTGACGGCGATGGATGGCAATCCGCTTCCCAAACCAGTTCGGGTCCCCGGCCTGTGGATCGGAACTGCGGAACGGATTTCTGCCATTGTCGAGATGAATCATCCCGGCGTATGGGTGATGGGCGACATGAGCAACGACGACCGTCGCCACGGAATGGGAATCGTGATCGAGTATGCGGCACGTGCCGGCAAGCCACAATGGATAACGCCCGCTCCCTTTCGCTGGAACTACGCCCACTTCGGCCGCACCGAAGCTCAATCGCAGACGCCGGACCAGGTGATTGACATGACCTTCGCGAAAGACAATGCCGCGCTCGCCGGCTTCAATCGCTGGACGATCAACGGCGTGTCCTATCCGCTGAACCAAATGATGACTGCGCCGTCGTTTCATCTGGTTCAAGGCAAGCGGTATCGCCTGCGGATGCGCAATGCCAGCGATGACATCCACCCGATCCATCTGCATCGCCACACCTTTGAACTCACCCGGATCGCAGGGCAGCCGACCTCCGGCGTTTTGAAAGACGTGGTCATGGTGGGCGGCTATCAGGAAACAGAAATCGACTTCACGGCCGACAACCCGGGGCTGACCCTTTTCCACTGCCACCAGCAACTGCACATGGACTACGGTTTCATGTCGCTGTTCGACTATGAACGATGAGGTCGGGACCGGGACGCCAACCGGTAGCGGACCCTCGGCCTCTGGGATCGCGCTTGCATGCATCCAACCACTTATGTCCAATGAAATCGTGGGAAACTCAAGCCGCGGAAGAACGCGAAGCGGGGAAATGATACGAAGTTTTCGGGCTCCGTGGAAAGGGCAGCTTCTACTGGCTTGCCGGAAATGTCAGAAGAAACTAAAACATAGCGGCAGGAAGAATGAGCTATCGAAGTTGAAAAAGGCACTCAAGAAACGTGCAAAGCACGATGAGGATGCGCCCAGGTTGTACGTCATTGAGGTGTCTTGTCTGAATTTGTGTCCCAAGGGAGGCATAACCGTCTGCACTCAGCGTCAACTTGGGCGGGGGGAGTGCTCGGTTGTGCGCTCTGCCACGGACCTGGATGCACTCTGCAAACCATACCAGGCTCAACACTCGATTACGTTCAAAGCCAGACCAGCCAGCGAAGTCTCTTTATAACGAGCCTGCATATCCAGGCCCGTTTGGTACATGGTCTTGATCACCTGGTCGAGTGAAACTTTATGGCCTTCGGACTCGTTCATAGCCATGCGGCTGGCGTTGACAGCCTTGATTGCTCCCACTGCGTTGCGCTCGATGCAAGGCACCTGCACCAGGCCACCGATAGGATCACAGGTCATGCCAAGGTGGTGCTCCATTCCTATTTCCGCGGCATGCTCGACGCGCTCATTGATCTCTGCCGCAGTGAGCGACGTTGTCTCCGGCCCATGGATCGCCGCAACCAGTCCGGCTGCGGCCATGGAGCACGCCACACCCACCTCTCCCTGGCAGCCGACTTCTGCTCCAGAGATGGAGGCGTTTTCCTTGTAGAGAACGCCGATGGCCGCTGCGGTGAGGAAATAGCGAAGAATGCCTTCTTCGTTGGCTCCGTCAACAAACTCCAGGTAGTAGTGGGCAACGGCGGGCACCACGCCGGCGGCGCCGTTGGTAGGTGCGGTCACAACCCGGCCGCCCGCCGCGTTTTCTTCGTTGACAGCCATAGCGTAAACAGTAATCCAGTCCAGCTGAGAGAGGGGATCTGTCGAACCCCCGGCACGCAACCGTGCCGCCAGCTTGCAAGCGCGGCGCCGGACTTTGAGTCCACCGGGAAGGATGCCTTCCGCTTCGATGCCGTGCTGCGTGCACCCGCGCATGGTTTGCCAGATATGTAGAATGCCGCGACGGACTTCTTGCTCATCTGCCAGCGCACATTCGTTGGCCCACATCAATTGCGGGATGGTGATGTTAGCAGCGGCGGCCTTCTCGAGTAGTTCCTCGGCACTGTGAAAGGGATACGGCACCACTCTTGTTCCGTCGTTCCCTTGATTCCGGTTGGCTTGCGCGGCAAGACGCTCCTCCTCAGAGACAATGAAACCACCACCGATCGAAAAGAAGATTCGTTCCGCAAGCAAACTTCCATTGTGGTCGAATGCGGAAAAGCGCATGCCGTTGGGATGAGAAACAATATTGGCCATCGGATACATCTGATCGCGATGAAAAATCAAATGCTTCGCCTCTTCGAATGCGATCAAGTGGCGACCCGGCAATTCCAGCTTTTTGGCGCCACGAATAGCGGAGAGGATGGTTTCGATTCCCGTGGGATCTACACCTTCCGGCGTCTGGCCGGAAAGCCCCAGAAGGATAGCGCGGTCGGTGCCATGGCCATGGCCCGTGAGCGCGAGTGAGCCAAAGAGATCGATCTGGATTGATGCCGTCTGAAAGGCTAGCCCGGCCGAGTGCAGTTCCCTGACAAAACGAAGCGCGGCCCTCATCGGCCCCATGGTGTGTGAGCTTGATGGCCCGATCCCAATCTTGAACAGTTCAAACAGACTATGCTTCACAAAGTTTTTTTGCGGCCGCCCCAAGGCTCAGGATACCTCTTAGCTAAGATAGGGCAGTCGAAGATATGGAAAGTCAGCAGGAGTGAAGAGCGAATTGCCCTTTCTTTGTTTGCAACGAGTCTGCCGGGTTCCCCTTTGCTCCGGCTTGTGGTGGCTTGTACTTGTTTTGTCAGCGGTTGTCGCCCAGCCGCAGGAAAAGCCATCCACCATCAGCCTGGACGTGGACGCAACCACGATCTCGAGAAAAATCCTGGCTGTACGTGAGTCTTTTCCCGTGGCTTCGCCGTCTGCGCATACCGTGGATCTCGTATATCCCAAATGGATCCCTGGTAACCATGCGCCTACGGGGCCCATCGCTGACCTGGTGAACCTGAAATTTACCGCCGGCGGCAAGAGTCTAGCCTGGGTTCGCGATCCGGTGGACATGTTCCGCTTTCATATCCCCGTTCCTGAAGGAACCAATCTCCTGGTAGCGGACTTCACCCTGGTTGGAGCTTATGCGGCGGGCAACGATTTTGGTATAGGCAATACCTCAACCCCGGTGCAAGGAGATGTGAACTGGGATCAGCTCGTCCTCTATCCTGCAGACACCATCGCCGATCAGGTAACTGTGTCGGCTTCGATCAGGCTTCCCGACCACTGGTCTTTCGCCACCGCGTTGCCTCATCCGTCGCAGCAGGGCGGCGCCATTCACTTCGATCCTGTCTCACTGACCATGCTGATCGATTCACCTCTGATGTGCGGGTCCATCATGCGCGAGTTCGACATTACGCCCAAAGGTGTTTCGCAGCGCCATCTGCTCGATCTCTTTGAGAAATCGCCGGAAGGTCTCAATCTGCCGCCGGAGCGAATTGCGGCTTTCCGCAACCTGGTGTCTGAAACGGGTGCTTTGTTCCGGTCGCGTCACTATGCCAATTACCACTTCCTGGTGGAAGCACAAGGTGAAGCGAGCGACGGACTGGAGCACCAGCAATCGAGCGATGAGCAGATGCCGGAGCTGGGGATGGTTAGCCCTTCTTTCTCCGCAGAAGCGGGCAATTTGCTGGCTCACGAGATGATTCACTCCTGGAATGGAAAATTCCGACGGCCCGCCGGCTTGGCGACAGCCGATTACCAGCAAACGATGGTTGGGGACATGCTATGGGTGTATGAGGGCCTCACCAGCTACTGGGCAGAGGTGCTGGGCGCCCGCTCGGGACTGGAAGCAGGAGACCAGATAAAGGACCGCCTCGCGCTTTACCAGGCGGAGATGGACACACGAACCGGCCGCGGTTGGCGAAACCTGCAGGACGTCTCGAGATCGGCCGAGTTCCTCTACTCCGCCGGGCAGCCGTGGAGCATCCTTCGCCGTTCGACAGATTTTTACAAAGAAGGCCCTTTGCTCTGGCTGCAAGTCGATAGCATTCTGAGGAAAAAAAGCAAAGGAGCGCGCAGCCTGGATACTTTCGCCGCCGAATTCTTTGGCCCCCCCGACGGAGCGATGACGGTAAAGCCATACATCTACCAGGACCTGGTCGCCGCGTTGAACCACGTCGCTGCCTATGACTGGAACCAGCTGTTCCAGGCCGATCTGCTCGCCACGCGTCCCACGCCCGTTTCACCCGGTCTCGAAGCGGCCGGCTGGACCTTGATCTACACGGACGAGCCAAACCAGGCTGCTGTCGATGCAGAAAATGTCTCTCAACAGGCCGATCTATCGACTTCGATCGGAATGGTCATCGATCAGGATGGAACCGTAGTCGACGTCGCTCCTGACTCGGCCGCGGGGCGGGCCGGGCTGGCTCCCGCAATGAAATTGATGGGCGTTAACCATCGCGTCTATTCGGCGGATTTACTCCGCCAAGCCATTGTGAATGCGGAAACGACACCACAAGCCATCGATTTGCTGACCCTCACAGATGGTTACTATGGCGAATTTCCCGTGGATTACCACCAGGGTTTGCGCTCGCCACACCTCGCCCGAATTCCGGGAAAACCGGACCTGCTGACGACGATTCTGCAGCCGCGGCGAACCGATTAGACGGGATGCTAGAATTCCAGAAGTCTTGATCCTTCCGCCGGCTGGATTGGGGAAAAAAGAAGCAATGGTCGATTCACCACGCGGTTCACGGGCGTCGAGACGTAAGACACCAACGATTTACGATGTAGCGCGCGAAGCGCGTGTTTCCGTCTTCACGGTGTCTGCTGTCATCAACAACAAAAGCCATGTCGGCGCGCCGCTCAAAAAGCGCGTGGATGCCGCCATCCTCAAGCTGAATTACCGGCCTAATTCTCTCGCCCAAAGCCTGGCCAACGAACGCACACGCACGCTGGGCGTAATTGTGCCGGATATTTCTAACCCGTTTTTCCCCATGCTGGTGCGCGGCGCCGAGGATACGGCACAAAAGCGCGGGTATAGCATTCTTCTTTGTAACAGCGACGGACTTCTCGAGAAAGAAGAGCTTTACCTCGACTTGCTGTTGGCGAAGCGGGTAGATGGCATTTTGCTCACCAAATCGCCGGGTGAGCTCAGTCCACAGACCATCAGCCTGATGTCGGGCATGAATGTTCCCACTGTGCTCATGATGCGCACCTATCCCAGCTTGACGGGCGACGCTGTGATTACCGACGATCTCCAGGGCAGTTTTGAAGCCGTTTCGCATCTGGCGCGGATCGGCCACAAGACCATCGCCATGGTGGGCGGTCCACTGAACGTTAGCAATGGCCGCGCCCGGCTACAGGGGTTCAAGAAAGCGCTCAAGGCCAACGGCCTGAGCTTTAATCCAAAGCTTGTGTACGAGGGAGACTACCGTATTGACTCCGGCCACCGCGCCGGTCTATCGCTGTTACCGCATCGTCCGGATGCAGTCTTTGTGGCAAATTTCCTGATGACCGTTGGCTTTTTGCAGGCGGCCCAGGAGATGGGCATGCGGTGTCCGGAGGATTTCGGGCTCGTCACCCTGGATGACTATCCCTGGCTCCGCTTATTCGATCCGCCGCTCACGGCCATGGAATTGCCGAAATATGAGGTTGGCTGCCTGGCGACCGAACTTCTTCTCGACCGGATCGAGGGCAAGAGCGTACCAGCCGTGACCCACAAGATTGCCCCCCATCTCTGTGTGCGGGAATCGTGTGGTTTTGCGTTGCGAAACGGTTCGACCAGCGTGAATGCCGCGCCCGGACTTCCCGCGTTGGTGAGCCGGGCCCGCCGCAAGTCGCACTGACGAGGCTTGAAAGGGAAAACCCCTACCCAGGAAGGGCACGCCTTCTGCCGCGGCCGATTGTAGAGGAAAACATGAGTGCCGCGCCTATGGCGCTCCCACGGCAGGCGGGGGCGGGCGGGATCATCATGGGAGCCCTCCCGGGCTGGGCTGACGTTTAGCGGCGGCCCTCCGGGCCTCGATTTATTTCACCTCCGTTTGGTTTTGTCCACCCTCTATGAAATATAAAACTCAGGGCCCGGCTGAAAGCAGTGCCGTTCGAATGCGGCAGAGAGAGTCGCGGTTCAGGCCCAGAGAGGCGTCAGAGGCCCACTAGTGGCAAGCGCGGGTCGGTCTGCTTCCAGGTCGATCGAAGCCAGACGTGCTCGGGGTCTTCTGTCACCGTCATGGAGCGCGAACTTCCGGCCAGAAAGTTGAGGTAATACGTGTCGTACCCGGGACCGGCGACTACCGGGTGATAGCCCTCCCGGACCAATACCACATCGCCGTCATGCACTTTTACCAGCGACTCCCGCGACCGATCGGAACGATAAAGGTTCTGCAGCGCAAAGCCCCGCGGATCCCTCATTCGATAGTAGTAAATCTCGTCCAGATCAACTTCAACCGGGGGTTGATGAACATCATGCTTGTGGGGAGGATAGCTTGACCAGTTACCACCCGGAGTATAGACCTCAAAGACCACCAGCTTGTCGGCCGGAAACGCGGGGGCTATCACTTCGACAATCTGGCGAGAAGCATTCTCGCCTCCACGCAGGGCGCTCTCTACGTCGTCTGGCGTCACTAGCCGCGGCTCAAGACTGGCTTCCGAGGGCACGCGGCACTCGGCAATTTCACAAACCGTTTCCGCCTTCAATGTGACCCGGCTATCACGGGGCAGGTAGAGGGTATAAGGAAGCCCGTCGAACACATCCTTTCGCGCCCCTATCGATCGAGCACCTGCGCCCCAGTTGGCGATGCAGCGTCCACCCAATACCACCAGAACCATCTCTTCGTCCCCGGTGCGCAGCTCCAACCCCTGTGCCGGCAACAGGCGCGTTACCACGAAACTCATCCAGTCCCAACCGGCTTGCTCGCGGGTGAAACCGACCAGTTCGCCGCCCTGATCTGGGGGCAGGTTGCGCGCCCGTACTACGCTCTCCAGTTCCATTTGGTGCTCCTGCTCTGCGACACCCCGACTAACCGCTTAGGAGATACTATAAGGAGTCTTGGCTTTTACGCTATAGTCGCGTCAACTTTCTTTCGGAATGCTTCATAAGGGCTTAGGTATTCTCCTGCTGCCGCCGGAAATGGTTTAGATTGAACTCGCGACCCCTACTTCATGCCCACTGTCCACCTGCCCAAGAAATTCGGCCTGCTGAATGCAATCTCTATCAACATGTCCAACATGGTGGGCACTGGACCGTTCATCACCGTCCCGGCCATTCTCGCCACCATGGGGGGACCACAAGCCCTGATTTGCTGGTTCGTGGGCGCCCTGATCGCTATAGCGGATGGCCTGGTGTTCGCTGAACTAGGCACCACCTTCCCTAGTTCCGGGGGCTCCTATACCTACCTACGCGAGTGTTTCGGGCGAGAAGGCCTGGGACGCCTGATGGCGTGGCTCTTCGTCTGGCAGTTCCTCTTCAGCGCAACCCTGGAGATTGCGACCGGCACGGTGGGCATGGCGCTCTACACCGGTTATGTGTTCAAGGGACTGGTTGGGCGGCCTTGGGCCCTCCGACTGCTCGCCGCGGGCTTTGCCCTGGCAGCCATGATCCTGCTTTATCGCAAGATACGCGACATTGCCCGCATCATGCTCGTGCTTTGGAGCGGCCTCCTCTTGACCAGCATCTGGGTTGCCGCGGAAGGCCTGATGCATATGCAGACGCGGCTGCTTTTCGATTTCCCGCCGGGGGCTTTTCACCTGAACCTGGCATTCATGCTGGGCCTTGGCAATGGAACCATGCTGGTGATGTTCAACTTTCTCGGCTACTACAACATTTGCAACCTGGGAGACGAGGTGCGGGAACCCGAGCGGGTCATCCCCCAGGCGATCATAGGATCGATTGTTCTTGTCCTGCTTCTCGATCTGGCAATTTCCGTCGCGTTCACGGGTGTTATACCGTGGCGGGAGATGATCCAGCCCGGTACCGTGATTTATGACGCCGTCGGTTCGGTCTTCATGGAACGGGTGGCCGGCTTCTGGGCCGGGCAGTGGTTAACGATCATGATATTGCTTACGGCCTTCGCTTCGGTCTACTCCATGATGCTGGGCTATTCGCGCATTCCTTTCGCGGCGGCGCTCGACGGCACCTTCTTCCGCTACTTCGGCAAGACTCACCCTACTAAAGACTTCCCTCACCGGTCGCTGCTCCTGGTTGGCATTCTGTCGGCGATCGCCAGTTTGTTCGATCTGGTGCAGATCATCACCGCCCTGGTCCTGGCTCGGATTTTGATCATGTTTGTCAGCCAGATCATCGGCCTGCTGGTGCTCAGAAAGCGACACCCGGAGGCGCCCCGTCCTTTTCGTATGTGGTTGTATCCGTTGCCCGCCTTGTTTGCCATGGGCTGCTGGCTCTATATATTCCTGGTGCAAGCCTTTGAGCCCCAGGGCTGGCGATACATGCTCTACGTTCTGGCGGTTTTCGTCAGCGGCGTCAGCCTCTTCCTGGTTTTGGCCCGGAAGCAACGGTACTGGCCCTTTGCCCCCTAGCGGATCACCCTTCCAGGTATGCGTTCGCCCTTAAGGTAGTATTTTCGACCTCATATTCGCATGACAATATCGTCTCCAATATGCGAGTCAACATTCGAGCCCGTTCGCCCCACCAGCACGCCAGCGACTTTCGCACTCTTCCCTTGGCCGTCACCATAGAGAATTCACGCGGCCTCAAGGCCAACTATCAGCACGCAACCACGGCCGCGGAACTGCTGCATCTGCTGGACAAGCGCACGGATCTGAACGCCGCGGTGCTGGACCGGTTTCGGGAAGAATTGAAGTTCACCCGCGCCGCCAAGCTCAGCGATATCGAAATGAGCGATGAGGTACTGGAGCAAATCGGCTTTTTCATCTAGTTCCACCTGTCCGTTTTGCTTTAGTTGCCACGGTTCTCGATTAGATCTCGCCGCCGAGGGATAGCCCTGGCGGCGAGACTCGTTTCAGGACATCTCACCTGTTGCTATATTCTTTCCCGTGGACGACAACGGGACAACAGGATGACCAGCAAAATTACGGCACGACGGCTGTTGCGCGGCAATGAGATCGTAGAGTATCCATGCATCACGGTCGACGACGGGCGCATTACTTCCATCCTTAGCCGGGAGACCGGCAATGCGGGCGATTCCTACCCCGAAGCCACGCTGGTTCCCGCTTATGTCAACATTCATGTCCACGGCGCTGTGGGCCACGATGTGATGGAAGGCACTCCCCAGGCGCTGCAGGCGGTGGGAGCCGCGCTCGCTGGGCACGGGGTGGGAGCGTACTACCCCACGACTGTCACCTCGTCCACCGAGGAAACACTGCGCGCGTTGGACATGATCGCCGGGGTGATCGAGCGAGAGCCGTCAGCCAATGCTGCGGTCCCATTGGGTATTCATCTTGAGGGACCATTTCTTTCCCCGGCCAAGCGTGGCGCCCACACAGCAGCTCTGCTGGTGCAGCCGTCGATCGCGCTGTTTGACCGTTTCTGGCAAGCTGCTCGCGGTCATATACGCATTCTGACGATCGCCCCCGAACTATCCTCGGCGCTCGAGCTAATCGAGCACGCCAGTCGCCTGGGCGTGGTGTGCAGTCTAGGTCACAGTGACGCTACCCTGATTCAGGCCGAGGCCGGCGCCCGCGCTGGAGCGCGCAGCGCAACCCATACCTTCAACGCCATGCGCAGTCTTGATCATCGTGACCCCGGCATAGCAGCTTACGTTTTGGATGATGACGCCCTTTTTGCCGAAATCATCTGCGACGGCATTCACGTAGATCCCGCAATGGTCCGCCTGTTCTTCAAAGCCAAGGGACTGGAAAAATCCGTTTTGATCACCGATGGCATGAGCGCCACCGGCATGCCCGACGGGAAATACAAGCTTGGCGATCTGGACGTCGAAGTTGCGCATGGGCGTTGCACTACCGCGGGATCGCCCGGTGTCCTGGCGGGCAGCGTTTTAACCATGGACCAGGCAGTGCGCAACTTTTCCGTGTTTACCGGCGCCCACATCGCCGTCGGCGCTCAACTGGCCGCGCGCAATCCGGCCCGGCTGATGGGGCTTGACCGGGACTGGGGCCGTCTTGAAGAAGGGCGGGAGGCGAATTTGGTGGCCCTGTCGCCAGACGGTCACACATTGCAATCCTTCCGCGCCGGGCGGCCGCTGCTGTAGCGTTTCACAGCTCCGCCGGCCTGAAGCGCAGATCAGTCATTCCTTTTCCCATCCCAACGCTTCGGCAACCTGGCTGGCAAGGCGCCGCGGATCGAACGGCTTGGGCAGAATGGCGGCGACAGGCAGGTGGGAGAGAGACCCATCGTGAACGGCTTGGACCTTAGCGGTCAGCAACACAATAGGGATGTGGCTGGTGGCGCGCGCTGCTCTGAGCTTGGCAAGCATGGCTGGTCCGTCCATCGCCGGCATCATCACGTCGAGCAGGATCGCATCCGGCTGATGTTGGGTAGCGCTTTCAATAGCCTGCGCGCCGCAATAAGCCTCGACTACATCCCAGTCTGCCATGGTGCGCAGGCTGTGCACTGCGGCTTGTCTTGCAGTGTCATCATCGTCCACAACCAGAACGCGCCTTTTCACAGTCACTCTCCGGGTAGGTGGGGCCAGTACAAGGTATCCCAAACAGCGCCAATAAGAGCTTCCACTTTCAGGCAATTACTATCACGGCAATCTTCCCCGTGCAGGGAAAGGGGTTAAGCCATCTTTAGCGGTCTGACTCCTCCATCTTCGTCATCTTCCTCGTCCTCGTCCTCATCGTCGTCTTCGTCTTCATCCTCATCGTCTTCGTAATCTTCATCCAGGTCGTCTTCGTCTTCCTCATCGTCGAGCTCATCGATATCTTCGTCGTCTTCGTCGTCGTCCTCGTCTTCTTCCTCGTCGAGATCGTCCAGAGATTTTAGAAGCTCAAGCGCCGGCAGCCGGTCCGCTTCGTCCCACAAAGCGATAACCGGTTCGAGTTGCATGGCGGCGAGGTAGCTGGCATAGCCTTCGTTGTGGGGGGGCGTTGTAAAGGACATTCGCACGATTTCTCTTCTCCTCTGCCTTGAATGTACATGGGCCATGTTTGCGCCCGAGTTTCTGCACGCTTGGATGCCTGAGAAAGACTATCGTTGCTGTCAAGGGCGGGTATTTCTGGGTCCGGTCGGTTCCCTCAGACATTGCTTTTCCGCATCCATCCATGTGGTAATTTTCTTAACATCAGCCCGGTGATCCCGGCAAGCTTGCCCAACTAATCTCCGGAGCAATCACCTTATGGCCGAGCCAATTCCCACCACTGCTTTGTTGCTCATCGATGAATCCCGCCAGGAAGAGATCAGCGTCACGCACACGCCATTCACCATCGGACGGCTGCAGGACCGCGACCTGGTCCTGGCACACGCCTTCATTTCCCGCGATCATGCCGCCATTCTCTATGAGAAGGGTCAGTTTCACGTGGTCGATTGTGGCAGCCGCCACGGTACCTTTCTCAATGCCCAGCCCCTGGTCGACCGGCAAGCACTCAAGCCGGGAGATGAGATCCGCCTGGGCTCGCTGAACGGCCCTTCGCTGCGCTTCGGGCCCGCCCGAGAAAGCACTTCGACGATCCACAAATTGTTGGACGAGTTGCATGCGATTTCGACGCCTACTTCCGACCTGGAGAAACTGAGCTGGTTCCTGAGCGCGGCGCAAAGATTGAACACCCTGGGTGCGGTCAACGAGATCCTGGCGACGTTGGTAGAAGCGACCCTGGAGTTGACCCAGGTGGAGCGAGGATACGTATTCCTGAGGGACGAGAAAGGCAAGTTGACCCTCGCCGCGGGCCGCAGCCTGAAAGGGGATCGTCTGGAGGACGATTCGACTATCTCCCACAGCGCCATCGCCCAGGCCCTCAAGGCCTCGAAGTTCATCGTCACCGACACTTTGTCGGCTGAGGCCAATTCCCGCACAGAAAGCATGGTGCAGCAGAGCATCCGCATGGTGTATTGCATTCCGTTGCGCAAGCGGGCGGCCGGCTCCGATATGCATGAGAAAGATATCCTCGGGGTTCTTTACCTGGATAGCCGGCTGCAACCCGGCAAGCTGAGCCAGGTGGACAATGATCTGCTGGAGACGATCTCGACCGAAGCCGCGGCGTTGGTGGAGAATGCCTTTCTTGCGCAATCGGAAGAATCGGCACGACGCTACCGTGAAGAACTGAATATCGCGGCCGCCATCCAGCAGGGACTGATGGAGTTTGCCATCCCTAACCTTCCCTACGCCCGGGTGCACGCTCGCAGCGTCGCCTGCAAAGAGGTGGGGGGGGATTTTTATGACGTAATTGCCACTCCGAGCGGTCTCTACGTAGTGATTGCCGACATCTCCGGCAAAGGAGTGTCGGCGGCCATTCTTGCCTCCACGCTGCAAGGCCTCCTTTACGGCCTGCTGCTGGCCGGCCAGCCGTTGGCGCAGATCGCGGACGTGGCCAATCGTTACATCTGTGAGAAAAATGTGCAGAAATACGCGACCATGATTCTGGTCAAGCTGGGGCCGGACGGCACCTTCGAGTATGTCAATTGCGGGCATGTGCAGCCAATGCTGGCCAACAGCGCGGGGGTCAAGCGGCTGGAAAATGCCAACATGGTCGTGGGCCTGATCGAAGAGGCTACCTTTACTTCCGATCGGTTGCAGCTCAAGCCCGGAGACCGGATTGTGCTGGCGACGGACGGGGTTACCGAGGCGGAAAGCCTGAGTGGCGATTTTTTTGGCGAGGACCGGCTGGAAGCCTCCCTCGCAGGTTCCACCATCGAGGAGGTGCTGAGCAAAGTCGAAACCTTCATGACCGGCGCGCCGCCTAATGATGATTTCACTATGCTCGAGGTTCTTTATAGCGCCTGAGCGCCCACTGGGCTGCCCAATATCCGCACATACCGTGGACCCCGCCGCCCGGGGGGGTGGACGAAGAGCAGAGGTACACGCCGGGAAGTGGGGTGGCGTACTGGCGCCAGGTGGGCCGCAGGAAAAATTGCAAACCCGAAAAAGATCCACCGTTGATGTCGCCGCCCACCAGGTTTGCATTCCAGGCGTGCATCGCCTGGGTGTCGAAAACTGCACGACCTAGAATGCACTCGCGGAAGCCGGGCGCGAAGCGCTCCACTTGATCTTCCATGGCTTCCAAGGCCGACCCGGACCAGCCATTGGGCACGTGGCAATAGGCCCAAGCTATGTGCTTGCCTGCAGGCGCCCGGCTGGGGTCAAACAGCGTTGGCTGGGACAGCAGGACAAAAGGACGATCGGTCATGGTTCCGCGCCGCGGGGCGCGTTCTGAGGCCGCGATTTCGTCGAAGGTCCCACCCAGGTGAACGGTGCCCGCGCGCAGGCACTCCTTGGCACGCCAAGGAATTGGCTGGCTGAGCGCCCAGTCCACCTTGAACACGCCTGGACCGTAGCGGTAACGCTCCAATTGCCGCCGGAACGACGGGGAAATATCTTCGCCACCCAGGGTCAGCAGCTGCCTGGGGGTCACGTCCAGGAGAGCCAGATCCCCCAAGTCCCGCAGCGAAAGTACTGTTGAATTGGTGGCGATCTGGCCACCGGCTTTTTGCAGGCAGGCCACGAGTGCATCGGCGATGGATTGTGCTCCGCCTTGCGGGATGGGCCATCCCACGGTATGGCCAGTTATCCCCATAACCAATCCAAAGGAGGCGGAAACGGGGGATTCCAAAGGTAGAAATGAATGCGCTGCGAGCCCGGCGAAGAGCGCGCGAGCGCGCACTCCGTGGAAGTGGCTATCGGTAAGCGCGCGAGCGGAGCGCAAACCCAGCAAGCCGAAACGAGCCATGGCGATCGGATGCCGGGGCCATCCGATGGGCTTGAGCACGTCATGGCGAAGACCATCCCAGCTCGCCAGCAGGGGGCGATAGAGGCGACGGTAAGCGGCCGCATCCGCCCCTAATTGGCTGGCCGTGTCCGCGATGTCCCGTTCCAGCATGACGGCGGTTCCATCGTCCAGCGGGTGGGCCAATTCGGCGGAAGGCCAAATCCAGCGCAACCCGGACTCGGCCAGCGGAAGCGTAGAGAAGAAGGGTGAAGCAACGGCGAGTGGATGCACCGCCGAACCCAAATCATGGATGAAGCCGGGCAGCGTGAGTTCGGCGGAGCGCGCGGCTCCGCCGGCGACGGACGCCGCCTCCCGCACCTGCACCGCAAAACCGGCACGTGCCATGACAATGGCGGCAGCCAAGCCATTGGGACCCGATCCGACAACGGTGACAATTCCGGGCACAATAAGAAACCTCTCCTAAGAGTGGAGAATCTGAAGCAATATGACAACCTTGCAGACAGAAACGACCGGAACTTTTGTGCTGGGTGGAAATCTCACCATTCACCGGCTTGGATATGGCGCCATGCGTATCACCGGCCCCGGCATTTGGGGCGAGCCGAAGGACCGTGGTGAAGCGCTCAGAGTTCTAAGACGCGCGGTGGAGCTGGGCGTCAACTTCATTGACACTGCAGACTCGTACGGCCCTGAGGTGAGCGAGAACCTTATCGGGGAAGCTCTTTACCCGTATCCCGCGGGGCTGGTGATCGCGACCAAGGGCGGCTTCGCGCGTTCCGGCCCGAACAAATGGGAGGTGGTTGGGCGGCCGGAATACCTGAGGCAGTGCGTGGAAATGAGCCTTCGCCGTCTTAAGTTGGAGCGTATCGATCTTTATCAATTGCATCGCATTGACCCCAAGGTCCCGGTAGAAGAGAGCCTTGGTGCACTAAAAGATCTGCAGAAGGCGGGCAAGATTCTGCATATTGGTTTGTCAGAGGTTTCACCCGCGGAGATCGATCGGGCGAGCAAGACGGTCAAGATCGTGAGTGTGCAGAATCAGTACAACTTGAGCGATCGGCAACATGAGAAGGTGTTGCAGTATTGCGAACAGCAGAAGTTGGCGTTCATTCCCTGGTTCCCGGTAGCGGCTGGGAAACTTGCGCAACCCGGTGGCCGGCTGGATCAGATCGCTAAGGAACATAGTGCGACGGTGGCTCAGCTTTCGTTGGCCTGGTTGCTTCATCACTCTCCGGTGCTGGTTCCTATTCCGGGAACGTCGTCGGTGAAGCATTTGGAAGAGAATATGGCTGCTGCCAAGTTGCAGCTTTCGCCTGAGGAATGGGCGGCGGTTGAGGGGGTTGCGGGAAAAGGGTGAGGAGTTAGTTAGATTTTGACGTAGTGGCTACGCGGAGTAGGGTTTGGGCTATGCGGATGGCGGCGCGGATTGAGCCGCTTAGGGAACCAGCTACTTTGCTGACGCCTCCGGCACGTTTCCTGCAGGTTACCGGGATCTCGCGGATGCGCAGATTGCATTGGGCGGCTCGCATCTGCATTTCCAGATTCCAGCCGTAGGTTTGTTCGCGCATTTGCAGACTGCTGAGGGCTTCTCGCGTAATCGCTCGAAAGGGCCCCATGTCGGTATAGGAGACTCGGTAGAGCAGGCGGAGAAGAAAGCCTGCAAGCCAGCCGGCGAAAATTTGCGACATGAGCATACTGCCCGGCTCGCGCTTGCCGCGCGTGCGGGAGCCGATCACGAAGTCACAGTCCCCGGCCAGGATTGGTTGTAGCAGTTGCCCCATTTCGATGGGCACGTCGCTGCCGTCGCCGTCCATGAAGACAAGAATGTCGGACTCAGGGTCAGCAGCTGCTGCCCCGGCAGCGCAGGCGCGGCCATAGCCTCGTTGTGGCTGGCTAACCACCCGTGCCCCTGCCGCCTTCGCCTCGGATGCGGTCGCATCGGTGCTGCCGTTGTCCACCACAATGCACTCGCGGATCAGGTTCCAGGGCATTTCGCGGACCACTGCTGCGATGTTCTCGGCCTCGTTCAGGGCGGGAATGACAACCGAAACCCTATGGTCCAAATCAGAGGCTCCAACGCAAGCCGCAATTCGCGCAGGCTGGAGGGGGCTCGGGGCTTAGCAAGGCGCGGCGGAACTCCTGGTATTTTTCTCCATTCCAGATTTCGCGCATGGTCTGCTGGGTGGCGTTGCCCAAGGTGAAGCTGTCATAGCCGCGCATCGAAAATGGAGCAATGCAACAGGGAAGCGCCTGCCCGTTGGCGGTGATGTACATCAGGCTCCAGGGGCGACGGCAGAGCGACCAGGGACTGTCGTCTTTGCGCTTCTTGATGCTCACCTGAGGCTCAGTCGCACCCGAGGCGCTGAACATGACGCCTAGCTCCTGCGCCACCGCTTCGGCTCGTTGAATCACCTCTTCCTCCTGCCGGGTGGTGTGTTCGAACAATGCCGACTCGGGCCGTGCCAAGCCCTGCCCCTCGGGAAGATAGACCAATCTCTGCAGGTAGACTTCCATCACACCCAGGCGATGCGCGAGGCGAATGAAGGCTTCCAATTGGGCCAGGGTCTCACGCAAACCGGTAAGCCAGAGGGAGACACGCGGCAATTGCGTGTTGGCACTTCGCTGCATGGCAACGAAGTTGCCCACGTTGGTCACGATGCGGTCGAACATATCTTTGCCGCGAACCATCTGGAAGACGGACGACTCAGCGGCATCGAGCGAAACCCGCAGTTCATCGAGGCCGGCGTCGATCAGGGCCTGCCCGTTGGTTTTCGTCAGCAATGTACCGTTGGTATTAAAGAGCACATAAACCCCGCGCTCCTTTAAATAACGGATCATGCGGGGCAGCTCCTTTACCAGCATGGGCTCGCCCACCCCGTGCAGCACCACGCGGGCAATTTTTGGGTACTGGTCGATGATGCTGGTAAACAGCTCCCATGACATATCTTTCTCGGGCTCGAGCTCTTCGAAGGTACGGGGGCAGGTGGTGCACAACAGGTTGCAGCGGTTGGTGGTCTCCAGATAAAGGCAAACCGGATCGGCTTCCATGATTACCGAGAGCTGGTCTTCCGGCTTCTCAAAGTAACGCCGCATGTCCTGCTGCGGTAGTACAGAAAGACTCTCGCTCATGAGTTCCTCGCATAGATGGCAAACGTTTTGTGGGGGCCGGATCGCCCGCGAAACGATCTTGCTTCCAGCAGACCGGCGCCCATGCACCACAGCGCCAGCAGCGCCGTGGTGGCATATAGCCATTCAAACATGTAGTACATGGCTGGGCCTGGATTGGCAAGTGAGGTGGTGTAGAGGTAAAAACACGCGGTGGTGAAATAAAGCATCGGCACGTAAGGGATCAGACACACGAATGGCAGCAACCACAGGTAGTACCAGGGATAGTGGGAGGAGAACAGCAGCATGAGCGCGGTGACGAGGACAAAAGCACAGCGAATCGCGGTCCCTGCGCCGGCCTCACTCGTCGACCAGGCCCAGAGCGCTAACCCCAACAACAGCAACGCAGCAAAGACATAAAACGCGCTGGTGGGGAGAGACTCCCGGTGCAAGCCATGGCGGGCCAGGGTAAGCAGAAAGTAGCGGCTCCCGGATTCCAGCCCCTCCTCCTTTGCGTACTCCGGCAAAAAGCCAAGCACGTGCCGGCCGACGCTCGCATAACAGGCGTATCCGGCGGCGACCGCGCCAGCCACAACGGCCGGCATCCTCCAATCGCGCCACTCACTACGCCGGTAGAGCGCGGGAAAGATCGCGATGGGGTAGAGCTTAATCGAGGGTTGCGGCCGCCAGGGCGATGCCGGTGGCCACCGGCTTATGGCGGACGTAGAAGAGCAGAGCGAGCGCGATTAAGGGAAGCGCCACACCATCTACGTGCCCACTGCTCGCGACCTCCCAAAAAGCCATTGGATGCCAGGCATAGATCAGCACTTGTTCGCGGCGTAAGCCGACGGCGCGCAGCAGCTTGACCAGGATCCAGATGGTGAGCGACTCGAGGCCCACCATACCCGCCTTCATCCATCGCACCGATGCGCCGATTCTGGTGATGAGCAGGAAAAGCATCTGTGCTCCCGGGGGATAGATGGTGTGCGCGTAGTCGCGCCGATTGATGTAGGGGTAGATATTGAGATCGCGCAGGAATGCCAGATGAGGGTCAGCGGGGATGTAGCGATAGGGATTGATGCCGGCAGCCTGCACTTTTCCGTCCCATACGTAGCGAAAGATGTCGGTAGACAGAAAGGGTGGGGAAAAGAGACAGACCAGCCTGCAGGCGACGGCACCGGCGATCACGATCACCAAGGTCCAGCGATTCACAGGCCGGTTCAGGATTACCCAGACGGCCACCAGGTAGCCGAGCGCCTGATACATCGCGACCAGACCAAAGCCGATGACGAAATGATGAATCTCGTCCACTCCCTGACGACAGAGCGCCAGCAGAAAGAGTCCGAGCAAGGCAAGAGCGCTGTTGGTAACCCAGGGTTGCGTCACCTTGAACTACTCGTGGTGCAAGCTAGGCTGGAGGCTCTCGAGATACCCACGGGTGTGCCTGGCGTTGTATCCGGCGCCCGCGGGTGCAGCGAGTTCCAGGCGAAGCCTTTCGAGGGTGGCTGCGTCGTCGACGTCGTACCACGTGGGAAGCAGATCGGCCTGCAAACCGATTTCCTTCGCTCGCTCCAACGTCTGAGAAAACACCCGCTCGGTGCTCCAGTCGATTTGCTCGAAGAGGCGATGGTGCAGGCGTTTGATGCCGAGCAGGTAGTAGCCGCCGTCATCGGAACCGCCGAGCACCATTCGATCGCCTGCGCGCGAGAGACTTTCGACGGCCTGGAACAAAGCACCCTGAGGCATGGTGGGGCTGTCGGAATCAATCAGGCAGACGGCGCTGAAGCCGCAGGCGAAGAGATCTTCGGAGGCATGGAGCAGGCGTTCCCCGAAACCCTCGCCCCGCTGCGGGAGAAGCTGGAAAGGGGAGGGCAGTAGACCATCGAAGGCGGCCTCATCCCCAATCGGAGTGTATGCTACGACCCCGGCGCTGTTGCCTGCTTCTGTTATCTGGCGGATGTTTTCCGTGGTGTCCCGGATAAAGCAGATGTTGAGGGCCGAGGCCTGGTCGGAGGTCAGCGGTGGAGAAAGCCGAGTCTTAACCTTGCCCGGGCGAGGAGCCTTGGCCATCACGGCCAGTGCGCAGCGGCCCCCACCGGCACGTGCGTCTTCTCCGGGTTGCAGCACCTTGTATGGCAAGCGTCAGCAGCTCCGATCGCACACCGCGTACTGGTACCAGTTGTCGCTGCCACAGGCTGACCGTGCTCCAGGGCTGGGTGGCGATCAGAGACTGGAATTCGTTCTGGTTCAGCACCGCTGCACGACCGGGTTCGTGGAATCGGGTACTCCAATCCCCCATCATGCGGGCGAACAGCCACATGCAAGAGAGGGGAAGCATGGCGCGCAAGGCCGATGTGGGCTCGGCAATAAAGCAACGGCCGCCCGGACGCAGGGCGGAGAATATCTCTCGCAGCGCCTGGGGGCGATCCCCCACCACCATCAGCAACCGGCTGGCAATGATGGCGTCGACTGGCTCCATGGATTGGGAGAGGGCGAGCACGTTGGCCTTGACGAACTGACAGTTCTTCAGGCGGCGGATGTCGGCGCGGTCCTTTGGCACGGGAAAGCAAGCGATCAGAAAGATCGACACCGGTGATCTGAATATCAGGGTAGCGTTGCGCCAGGCTGCAGGCGTAGAAGCCGGGGCCACAGGCTATTTCAAGAAGGCGGGTGTCGGGGCCGGGCCGGGCGCCGGGCCAAAGTGCTTGAGAGATGGCGGTAGTGTGATCGCGGAACAGATGCTCACGACAGAATGCGTAGAACCATGAACATCGTTCGAAAAGACTTTCCTGGTCACTACCGAAGGGGGCCAGGAAATTTTTCTCCCAAATTCTCTATTGCCATCGTTTGAGTCCGGTTCTCTCGAACTTCGTCTCTGTGGCGCCGGTGATTGTTGAGCCCAACCGCATCATAACCCGAGCCATGCTCCGGGGCGCGCCGGAACTGATCTGACTGTTTGATGCAGTAGAAGTTACGGCAATCCAGGGAATATCCAATACAACAAGATGATAACGGCGCCTAAGGGACGGCCGGAGGATTGGCGCGAAAATGATTGGCTCGTTCGAACTCTTCGCGCAGTTCGGGGGTCTTGAGGTTTTCGCGCAGATGGGCCAGCCTTTGCTCCATGGACAAAAGTGCATCCGCGATCTCTGGTCCGTTGGCGTGGGCGATGTCACGCCACATGGAATAGGGACTGGATCCCAGCCGCGTCATTTCGCGCAGGGCGCGTCCGCCGATCGATCGCACGTCGGGCGCGTCGGCAAAACGATCTTCGAGCAAGGCGCTCAAAGCGGTGGACAGAAATTGCGGCAGATGGCTGACCCAGGCACAGATCTCGTCATGCCTGGCGGCCAGGATGTCCATGGTACGACAGCCGAAGCGTTCCACCCAGGCCCGCCACTCTGCGGCCAAAGGATGACTGGCAAATTCGGTAAACAGCCATACAGCTTGATTGAAGAGCTGCGCGTCGGCGTTGGCGGCTCCGCTTACTTCCTTCCCCGCCATGGGATGCCCGGGGAGAAAACCGGCTTGGCCGGCACCGCCAAAGAGCGGGAGCGCGCGGATCGCGATCGCCATTTTGATGCTGCCCACGTCGGTGACCAGTTGATGCGGCTTGAGATGCGGAGCGAGTTTCTCCATCCAGTCCTGAATGGCGGAGACCGGCCCGCCGAGAAGCACCAAATCGCTGCTCACTGCTGCGCTGACAGCATCGCCGGCGATGGCATCGACCGCGCCGCGCTCCAACGCAAGCTGCGACTGGGACGGATGGCGGTCCCAACCGACAATCTCACCGGGAAACTGAGCGGCGCGCAGGGCCAGCCCTATGGAAGCACCAATGAGGCCAGTGCCGACTATAGTTATGCGCTGGATCGTCATCTCACAGGCCGTTGACGCCCAAGAATCTCGATGTGCCGATATGCCCGGATGCCCCATGAATTCGAGTTGGCCGCGGCGCGGCTAAAAAAAGAGCGCTAAAAGAGCTAAAAGCGCTATAAGGTTGGCGGACCAGAGCTAAACCTTTCAAACTACAGGGATTTCAGCTCGGATGTTCCGGTCTACGGCGGAGGCGATAATGCGCAGCTGGTCCATGAGCTGGTCAAATTGCTCGGGAAACAGGGACTGCGCACCGTCAGAAAGCGCCTTATCGGGGTTGGGATGCACTTCGATCAGCAGCCCGTCGCAGCCGGCTGCGACCGCAGCGCGGGCCATGGGCGCCACCTTGTCCCGGCGGCCGACGCCGTGCGAGGGATCGGCGAGCATGGGCAGATGGGAGAGCTTCTTGATCACCGGGATGGCCGAAATGTCCATGGTATTGCGGGTGTAGGTCTCGAATGTACGAATGCCGCGCTCACAGAGCATTACTTCATAGTTGCCGCCGGCCAGGATATACTCCGCCGACAGCAGCAGCTCCTCGAGGGTTGCGGCAATGCCGCGCTTGAGCAGCACCGGCTTGCGGACCAGCCCGATCTCGCGCAGCAGATTGAAGTTCTGCATGTTGCGGGCGCCCACCTGGAGGACGTCGACGTAGGGGAGCATGAGGTCGATCTGGGAAATTTCCATCACCTCGCTGATAATCAGCAGGCCGGTCCGGTCGCCCACTTCCCTCAGCAACTTGAGGCCCTCGAGTCCGAGGCCCTGGAAGGAATAGGGGGAGCTGCGTGGCTTGAACGCCCCTCCACGGAGAAAGGAAGCCCCGGCCGACTTGACCTGGTCAGCCGCGGTAAAGATCTGCTCGCGCGATTCCACGGAGCAGGGACCGGCCATGACCACAATCTCATCGCCGCCAACGGCGACACCATTGGGAAAACGAACAATGGTTCCCTCCGGCCTGAAACCCCGGCCGGCCAGCTTGTAGGGGGACGAGATGCGCACCACCTCGGCAACACCGGGCAGCAATTCAAAGTCTTTGTGATCAAAATGCGAGGGTGTGCCTACGCCCGCCAATACCGTCTGGATGGCTCCGGTGGTGCGGTGAACATTGAAACCGACCTCAACGAGGCGTTCGATCACCCCCTGGATGTCTTCCTCGGTCGCTCTTTCCTGCATGGCAACAATCATGGTTACTTTCCTGTCTCTCTTGTTCTGGACGCCAGCTCATCTTTCTGCAGCGCCCGCATCACATCGATGATGCGCTCGTAAATGTGGGTCAATTCGATATCGGGAAGCGGTCCTTTATTGGCGGCGCGCACATTCTCGAAGATGACCCGCTCACGGTTGGGCTCATATACCGGCATGGAGGTGGAACGCTTTAGCTTGCCGATCTCCTGAGCTGCGTGGGCCCGCGCGCTGATCAGCGCCACGATTTGACGATCGAGTTCATCAATCTTCTTTCGCCAGTCAACAATATCCATGCACTTCCCTTGTTTTGTATGATACGGCCCCGGCCCCCGATTTAATGCTGGACAGCAACCTGGCGAAGTCCCTGAAGGAAGGCTGAAATTGCGGCTGGAGCCTTGCCGGGGCCGGCCTTTTCGATCAGGGCAACAATGGCACTGCCAATGACCGCCGCATCGGCGAACTCGCCGACGGCGGCTACGTGCTCCGCGGTGGAGATGCCGAAACCGACGGCGATGGGCAACCGGGTGAAACGGCGCAGGCGCTCCACCAGGCGGCGCGCATCGGAGGCCAGGTTTTGCTGCGCCCCGGTAATGCCTACGCGCGAGATGGCATAGACGAATCCCTGGGAAACATTTGCAATCATCTTGAGGCGGTGATCGCTGCTGGTAGGCGCAGCGAGAAAAATCGGCATGAGCCCGTGGTGGTGAAGGTGGGTGAGATACTCTGCCGCCTCTTCCACGATCAGGTCTGTGATCAATACACCGTCCACGCCGCAATTCGAGGCCTCAACACAAAAACGCTCCAGCCCAAAGCGCAGAACCGGGTTGAAATAGGAAAAGATCACCAGGCCGGCCGAGGGTCTCAGCGCACGCAGTTCAGCCGCCAGGGCGAGCACGTCCTGCAGGCGCGTACCGTTGGCCACGGCCCGTTCGCTGGCACGCTGGATGACCGGACCATCGGCTAAGGGATCGCTGAAGGGCACGCCCAACTCGAGGACTTCCGCACCGGCATCGATGGCCGCCAGGGCCACCTCGCGGGTGGTCGCCAGATCCGGATCTCCGGCGGTGAGATAGATGACCAGGCCGGGCTTTTTGCTAAATTCAATCGGCATTCGTTTTTGCTTCCGGGGCCAAGTGCAATTCGCGCGCCATGATGCCCATATCCTTGTCGCCGCGGCCGGATAGATTCACTACCAGTATGTCATCCGGGGCCAGCGTGGGGGCCAAGCGGATACACTCCGCGACGGCATGGGCGCTCTCGAGCGCGGGCACGATACCTTCCGTCCGGGCCAGCCGCTCAGCAGCCCTCAGGGCTTCTTCATCGGTGGCGGAAACATATTCGGCCCGGCCCGAGTCGTGCAAGGCGGCATGCTCAGGTCCTACCGACGCATAGTCCAGACCGGCGGAAACGGAGTGGGTCAAGGAAACCTGGCCAGCGTCGTCCTGCAAGACGTAGGAATAGGTACCCTGGAGGACGCCGGGGCTGCCACCACTGAACCGTGCTGCGTGGCTGCCCAGCGCCGAGCCGCGGCCGCCGGCTTCGACGCCGATCAGGCGGACACTGGGCTCTTCAATAAAATCGTAGAAGGCGCCAATGGCGTTCGAACCGCCGCCCACGCAGGCGAGCACGGCGGTGGGCAGCCGGGTTTCCTTCTCCAAAATCTGCTGCTTTATCTCCTGACCGATCACGCGGTGGAAGTCGCGCACCATGGTCGGGTAGGGATGCGCTCCCAGGACACTGCCCAGCAAGTAATGGGTGGTGCGGACGTTGGTGACCCAATCGCGCATGGCTTCGTTAATCGCGTCTTTCAAGGTGCGGGAGCCGGAACCGACGCCGCGGACTTCCGCTCCGAGCAGGCGCATGCGGTATACATTGAGCTCCTGCCGCCGCATGTCTTCCTCGCCCATGTAGACTACGCATTCCATGCCGAACAGGGCGCACACAGTGGCCGTGGCCACGCCGTGCTGGCCGGCGCCGGTCTCGGCAATGACACGACGCTTGCCCATGCGGCGCGCCAACAATCCCTGGCCAAGACAGTTGTTAATTTTGTGTGCGCCGGTATGGAGCAGGTCCTCACGTTTGAGGTAGATCTTCGCTCCGCCCAGCTGGCTGGTCAGACGGGCAGCCAGGAACAGTGGTGTCGGTCGCCCGGCAAAGTCTGCCAACAGCGAATCGAGCTCGGCGTGAAAGTGTGGATCCGCCTGGGCTTCCGCATAGGCGTGTTCCAATTCCTGCAGAGCGGCCATCAGGGTTTCGGGCACATAACGCCCCCCATAAGCGCCAAAGCGGCCAGCAACGGTCTCGGTGACTGTACTCATGATTCGGCTATCCTCAAATGTTCCCTAGCTGGCTAAAATCTCTTCGGCCGCTTCCTGTGCTGAGCGGATGAAAGCCAGTACGCGCGCCGGGTCTTTCTTGCCCGGGGCACTTTCAACTCCGCTCACCACGTCCACGCCCCACGGGCGAAGTATCTGAATGGCCTGCTTCACGTTTGCGGGGTCAAGGCCGCCGGCGGCAATCAATCGTAGATGCGGTGCCGCCCGGACGAAAGCGCCCCGGGCTTCAGACCAGTTGAAGCTGGTGCCGGTACCCCCGATCGCTCGTGCCGTTGATGAGTCCACCAGCACCCCATCCGCAGAATTGTTCTGGCTCAATTCATTCAATTGCTGCTCAAATTCCGCGCCCTTATAAGACAAGACACGCAAGATACTGACTCGCCCGGGAAACTGGGAAAAATGTTGGCGCAGGCGGAAGGGCAGAAGTACGTCTGACGAGCGATGGATCTGCACCCCGGTCAAGCCACTGGCGGCAACGGTAGATATGATTTCGTCAAAGCCTGCGTCAACGAAAACGCCGTATTTTCCCAGCTGCGGAGGCAGGTTTTCGGTGATTCTCCGAACCGCGGCAGCGTTCACCTGCCGTGGACTTGGAGCAAAAACAAAACCGACTGCGTCAGCGCCAGACTCGGCGGCAAAGCGTGCATCTTCGAGGGTAGTGTTACCGCAAATCTTGATCCACATGGCGGTGTTCACCTGCCCACGGGGGCGCGCTCTGCCGCAGCCAAAAGCATGCTCTGGAGCGCCCTTTCGGGGTCGGGCTGCCGCATCAGCGACTCGCCGATAAGAAACGCATGGAACCCTACGGCCCGCAGGCGGTTCATATCTTCGCCGGTCTCGATGCCGCTTTCGCTCACCCGGATCGCGGCGGCCGGCAGCCGGGCGGCGAGATCGAGCGAGACCTCGAGCCGTACAGAAAATGTCTTGAGGTCGCGATTATTTACCCCGACAGCGTCGCAATCCAGGTCCAGGTCAAGGACCCGGTCGAGCTCTTCGGCGGTATGGACTTCGCAAAGTACGTCGAGTTCGAGGGCGTGTGCCCGGGCTGCCAACTGGCGGAGTTCCAGATCGCTCAAAGCCGCGGCGATCAGGAGGATGGCATCGGCTCTGTGGGCGCGCGCTTCCAGAAGCTGGAACTCATCGACGATAAAGTCTTTTCGCAGGCAGGGTAGATCACAGGACTGGGAAGCCAGCTCAAGGTTGTGCAAACTGCCCTGAAAGAAGCGCTCATCTGTGAGCACGGAAAGCGCGGTGGCTCCCCCGCGCGCGACCGCCGCGGCCAGGACGGCGGGATCAAAATCAACACGAATCAAGCCCCGCGAGGGGGACGCCTTTTTCAGCTCCGCAATCACTGCGGGTCCACTGGCCGCCTTCTGCCGCAGCGCGCGGGCGAAGCCCCGTGGCTGGTGGGCGGCGGCCGCCTGTTCGAGAGCCGGGGTAGACGCGGCGGCTTTTCGCTGCTGCAATTCGCGCCGGGTGGAGGCCAGGATCTTTGTAAGTTGACTGTCCATCTCGCTTAGGATCAGTATATGCCGCCGGCGGCGGCCGATAGCGTTCTGGCGTAGACTCCACTTGGGCAGCGTGGGCATCCAACTATTTGGTTATGAACCAGTTCCCGAAACTTTGGGTGAAGTCGTTAGAGGCGGCGGGGCTTTGGGAGCGCCTTCGCACCGCGCCGCGGTCGGTGCTGATGCTCGACTACGACGGCACGCTCGCTCCTTTCCACGTCAACCGTTTTGAAGCGACCACCTATCCGGGAGTGGAAGACCGGCTTGCGATCTTATCCGCATTGTCACCGGTTCGCCTGGTACTGGTCTCCGGCCGTTCCGCCCAGGAGCTGCGCGATGTGCTGCGTCCTGACATCCGGGTCGAAATCTGGGGCAGCCACGGCCGGGAGCAGTTAAAGAGTGATGGCTCTTATGAATTGTTCGCGCTCAATCCAAAGCAGCAGGCTGCGCTGGAGCAGCTGGGGCTGGAAATGTCGACTCTTGGCTTTGCCAAAACGCTGGAGGTAAAGCCAGCGTCTCTGGCGATCCACTGGCGTAGCTTCGAGCCGGCCACGCAAGAGCAGATTCGCTCCTCGGTTCACTCTGTCTTTGGCCGCATTGCGGAACCCGACGGGATGCACTTGCTGCCCTTCGATGGGGGTTTAGAGTTGCGCTCGAGCGACCGCACCAAGGGCACCGCGGTGGGGCAGATTCTATCCGAGGAAGCGATTCAAGTCCCAGTGGCCTACCTGGGCGACGATCTCACCGACGAAGACGCTTTTGCCGCGCTGGGAAGCCGAGGTTATTCCGTCCTGGTACGAACTGAGGTTCGGGAATCGTTCGCCCGGTTCTGGCTACGACCACCAGAAGAGCTGGTGGAATTTCTGGACACGTGGATCGCAAACTCGCAAAGCCATTCCCGGGCGGTGACTGCGGAGGCTTCCCGATGAGCGTGGCGAAACTGGTACTGGTTTCGAATCGCATCCCGGTCACGATCGGGATAGAGAATGGGAAGCTGAAGGGGCAGCCCAGCAGCGGCGGCCTGGTCAGTGCGCTGGAGCCGCTGCTCAAGGACCATGGAGGCATCTGGGTAGGCTCGGGGGGCACGGAAGACTCTCCACAGATCCGCAAGATCCTGGAAAAATCGAGCGGCACCAATCCTTACCAGTACGCTCCACTCTTCCTGACGGAGGAGGAGCAGAGCAATTTTTATGAAGGCTTTTCCAATGAGATTGTGTGGCCGCTCTTTCACGATCTGCAATCGCGATGCAACTTCGATCCGCGGTATTGGGATTTCTACGAGCGGGTGAATCGCAAGTTCGCCGATGCTGCCGAGAAAGCTTCGAACGACGGCGACCTGGTCTGGATTCACGATTACCAGTTAATGCAGGTGGGCAAAATTCTGCGCTGCCGGCGCCCCCATGCGCGGCTCGCGTTTTTTCTCCACATTCCGTTCCCGTCGCCCGACATTTTTGCCAAGCTACCGTGGCGGCAACAAATCCTGCAGGACCTGCTGGCGCACGACCTGGTCGGGGTGCAGACGGGGCGCGACCAGCGGAACCTGATCGCCTGCCTGCGCTGCTTCGTTCCATCGGTCAAAATTTCCGGCCGTGGAGAAAGCCGCACGGTCGTGAGTGCGCACGGGCATACACACGTTGAATCTTTCCCTATCAGCATCGACTTTCGTGCCTTCTCGGAACAATCCGAGTCCGCGCCGGTGTTGGAGCGGGTGCAGCAGATAAAAACCAAGACCCACGACATTCAAATTGCGGTGGGGATCGATCGGCTCGATTACACCAAGGGAATACCAGAGCGGCTCAAAGCGTTTGGTTATTTTTTACGCAACTATCCGCAATTCCATCGCAAGGTGGAGCTGATCCAGATCGTCGTGCCCAGCCGTGAAAGCATCCCTCGCTACGATCAGCTCAAGCGGGAAGTGGAGCAGCTGGTAACCCAGGTGAACGGTGAGTTCAGCGAGCCGGGCTGGGTTCCGATCAACTACATCTATCGGTCTGTGCCGCGAGACGAACTGGTCGCGATCTACCGGGCGGCGGATGTGGCTCTGATTACTTGTCTGAAGGACGGCATGAATCTGGTGGCGAAGGAATACTGTGCGGCCAAGACTGAAGTGAATGGGGTGCTGGTGTTGAGTGAATTCGCCGGCGCGGCTCCGGAACTGCGGGTGGGGGCAATCCTGGTTAATCCTAACGATGAAGTGGGGGTTGCGGCGGCGCTCAAACAAGCACTGGAGATGAAGCCGGAAGAACGGCGGCGGCGCATGCTTCGCTTGCGCCATCAGATTCGGGAAGCGGACATCCTTGTCTGGCGGGATCGTTTTTTCCAGGCACTCAAAAAAACTGCGGCGGCAGAGGCGTCGATTCCGTCTCAGGATTGATGGGCTCTGTGCATGAGATCACGACGTGTACAGAGAATGGGAATGCTCGATGATTGAAGGCGCAGATCGAGGATCTTGCATGTGGCAGGCAAGTTTCCCATAACCCGGTTACCTGCAACTTCGGCAGCATCCCTCGTTGACGCGGGGCAGGAAAAATAAAGCCCCACCAGGGTGACCTGATAGGGCGAGGGTAATGCATCGTTCGAGTGATTCAGTACCAGTGACAAGATCGGAAAAAAAGTAAACGAGAGAAATTTGGCAGATGTAATTTATTCATTTGCTGCGAACCACAAAGTACGGCTACTTCTAGTATTACGGCGACCCTCCTTGTTCCCTCATCGAGCCCATCCCCTGAAAGGATCGCTGAAGTAGTTTGCAGAATCGCCGCTTGAAAAGAGCATATCGTTTCTGTTGAAATCCGCCATGCGCCTTGGGTAGCAAAAGGAAAGATTGTAGTTGTAGGTGTGCAGCCTCACTGGTGTATCCCTATGCTGGGGAACCAACCCAGCCCTTCCGGGCTCGTCTGACGTTCAGCAGGCTGCCCTCCGGACCTCGATGGATCCCGGTAGAGGTTATGGCCCCATCGTTTCGTTTCTTATATGTAGGGGCTTAAAGAGTCTGCGTGAGAACTGGCCTGATGAAATGGAGTCCCGCAGGGACGGCTGAACTTCAGAGCTGTCCAAATTAGCCGGTCAACTGGCTTTTTGACGATTTAACTTGTTGATTACTTTGAGGAGAATGGGACGGAAGAAAATCAGGTTGTTCTGTTGACCGGCTGCTGACGAAATGGCAGCGACTTTTGGGGTCAGTTTGATGAACGTAGGGCAGGCTTGCGCAGCCGACCACGGACTCATGAGGGCTTTAGAGTCTACTGAGAACTAAAAGAAACCGCAGATCTCTCCACTGCGCTACGCTCCGGTCGAGATGACAATTCTGTTTGAGCATCGTGTTCCGCGTTTCCAGTAGTGGTCCGCGGAACTGCAGATCCCTCGGCTTCGCTCGGGATGACAAAGGTAAGGGCAACGGTTCCATAAAAAGTGGTTGCTGAACCGAGGCGTTTTTCAAATCTAATTTGGACAAGTCTAGCTGTCCCTGCGGGCCTTATTTTGCATCCGTTAGGGCCTCACGCAGGGGCTTTAAAGCCCGTGCCTGGAGTTTCTGCAGTTGCTTTGTATCAGCGCACGACTCAGCCCCACAGGCATCTGTCTCTGGTTCCTTCACTAAGGGAACCAGAGACAATCACCCTGCTGGTTGGAACCGACGCGCGGCTAAGTCCTTTGTTTCAAGCGACGCTTAAAGTTATGCGTGTATTTTGCCTCCAGGGTGGTGAAAAGTGTCCGACGAAAAGGGTGCGTGATATGCGTGGTATGCGTGGTAAGGTCCGAATCCAGGCAAGAGTTGTCCGGATAATGTGCCCACGGAGCCGTTCTGGCAGGCCGCGTTTTATGCATCATCCGCGCACGTGGCCGCCAAATGATTTGCAACAGCACAAAGTTATTGGTGGACACACTTATATATATGCGGATTCGGGTCAGTTTTGCAGCGGGAGAAATGACTTTTTTCGTATCCAAATTACTCTTTTAGACGATAGGAAAATCCCGCCTTTGTCAATTGCATGGCCTTGGGCGGTACGTCTTCCGTACCATTCTGGATTGCGGCCATTCCCATGAAGATCGCCGCGGGGGCTAAACAGGCTGCGGATTTGGGCAAGGACGCATACCCCAGGGGCTAAAAGCCCTCATTTGTTCCCGCCTCAACGGCCCGACTAAAGTCGTGCCCTGATACAAAGCATGAGTGCGGTGACTCTGGAATTGGGTTCTCACGCACACTCTCAAGCCCAAGACGATTTCATCGCGTTTGCGCCGGGGATAAATCCCCGGCCCTGGAGTTTCTACATTTCAAAGAGGATGGATAGATGTTATGGCAGTACCCATGCCGCTGCAATTACTGGCAAAGAAAAAACGCAGGGGCTAAAGCCCTCGTCATTTGCGATCTGTACGGCACGACTGAAAGTCGTGCCCTGATA
Organism: uncultured Acidobacteriaceae bacterium; assembly: GCA_963750415.1. Lineage (GTDB taxonomy): Bacteria > Acidobacteriota > Terriglobia > Terriglobales > Acidobacteriaceae > PALSA-350. Next base: position 1,019,927 of record CAVVQX010000005.1, on the reverse strand, counting down.
CAAAGCACCAGCGCGGTTGGGACTCCCGAAAAATTCGCGCAATCCGCACATTTCGATGGGGCTAAAGAGTCTGCGTGAGAGCCAGGATTTTCGGGCAAAATCAATACGATTGTGTGTTGATAAGTACCCGAAATCAATACGAATATTGCGTGATTTTCGAGTTCTCACGCAGACTCTAAAGCCCAGAGCTTTTTCGGACCTCATCGGCACGACTGAAAGTCGTGCCCACGCCGGGGATAAATCCCGGCCTATCCCCGGCCAAGGGCGGGGAGCGCGCATCCAGACTTCTCGGGGAGAAGTACCACGCGACAGGCAGTTCGATTCTCTCTCTATGCCTGTTGATCGAAAGCTCTAAGAGAAACGGAACCGTTCCCTGCTTTTCTCCGTATTTGCCTGCATGGCAAACGACCTGCGGTTTGCATTGCGCATGATCTGTTCGCATCGCCTGTTTTCTGCCGCCGTGGTGGCGACTCTGGCGCTGGGCATCGGCCTTAACACGATGGTCTTCACGCTGATCAACGCAGTGTTATTCAAGCCGGTGCCGGTGCCGGGCGGCGCGCAACTAGTCGCTTTACAAAACCGCGACCTCAAGCTCACAGGCGACAACACGATGCGGGTGTCGTACCCGGACTTCCGCGAGTACCGTGCTCAGACCTCTTCCCTGGCGGCCCTGGAAGCAGCCAGCGACGAAGAAGGCATATTGAGCGAAACCGGTATTCCTCCGCAGGCCTATCGGATGGAGCAGGTTTCTTCGGGGATTTTCGGGATGATGCACATCCAACCGGTGCTGGGACGCGGATTTCTTCCGGGAGATGACAACGCGGGCGCACCGCCCATCGTTGTTCTCGGTTACGGCATCTGGAAGGAGCGTTATAACAGTTCGCCCCACGTGCTGGGCCGCCAGGTGCGCGTCAATGAAAAGCCGGCCACCATTGTCGGGGTCATGCCGAAGGGCTTCAAATTCCCAACGAATATAGATATGTGGACTCCCCTGGTGCCCACCGCGGAGCTGGAGAAGCGCACGAACCGGCAGCTGGCGCTGTTTGGAATGCTCAAACCGGAAGTGGGCATCCTCCAGGCAAACGTGGATATGAACGGAATCGCCCGCCGTCTTGCGGCACAGTATCCAGATGACAAAGACATCGGCATATCAGTCGAGACGTTCCACGAGCATTACAATGGCGGAGGTATCCGGCTGATTTTTTTGCTCATGATGGCGGCCGTAGGATTCGTGCTGCTGATTGCCTGCGCGAATGTCGCAAATATGATGTTGAGCCGTGCCCTATCGCGCCAGCGCGAAATGTCGATCCGGTCGGCACTGGGGGCCTCGCGGTGGCGCGTCATTCGCCAACTGCTGGTGGAAAGCGTGCTGCTCAGCACGTTTGGCGGCGCGTTGGGACTGGGGCTGGCGGCGGCGGGGGTTCACTGGTTCGATCTTTCCACGCAGGATGTCGGAAAGCCTTATTGGATCGAATTTACGATGAACTACGCGGTGTTCGGCTACTTTGCCGCTCTCTGTATCTTCAGCGGCCTGCTTTTCGGGATCGCGCCGGCGCTGCGCTCCTCACGGGTTGACGTGAACGAGGTCTTGAAGGACGGCGCACGCAGCGCAGGCACACATCGCGGCGGCCGGCTCTCGACAATTCTGGTTGTCTTCCAGTTCGCACTTACGCTGCTGCTCCTTACCGGCGCTGGAGTTTTTGTGCGCAGCCTGCTGGATGGTCTCTCGGCAAATCAAACCGTGCCGGCGGAGCAGATCACGACCGCGAGGATCGACTTTCCCGAGGAGCATTACAAAGACGGTGATGCACGCCAGCGATTCTATGATCAGCTTCTGCCGCGCCTCAAGGCGCTTCCTGGCGTGACCCAGGTGGCCCTTACATCGAACCTGCCAGGTCTGGGAGCCGCTTCACGCGATATCGAGATCGAACACTCGACACTCACCGACCCAGCGCACCGGCCTTCGGTTTCTTTTGTTGTTCAGGCCCCCGGCTACTTTGATGCAATCAACCTGCCGATCCTGCTTGGCCGCGACTTCAACAAGACCGACGGAACAGCAAACCACAAGGCCGCCATCCTGACCCGAGCATGCGCGGAGCACTTCTGGCCGGGCCAATCCGCAATCGGAAAACGATTCCGTCTCTACGATGAGAAGCACAAACCCAGCGAATGGATCACCGTCGTTGGTGTTTCGGCAAACATCGTTCAGGAGCTCAATGAGAAATCTCCAAAGCCGCTGATGTTCGTTCCCTACCAGCAGGAAGGGTGGAACGGCATGGCCCTGCTGGTGCGATCCAGCGGTAATCCAATCTCCGCGGTACGCGCCGCGGTGCAGAACCTCGATCAGGACTTGCCGCTGCGCGATGTGTACACGCTGCCACAAGCGATTCAACATCAGCAGTGGTATTTGCACCTCTTCAGCAAGGTTTTCTCCGGCTTCGCACTGATTGCGTTGCTGATGGCGGCAGTGGGTATTTACGCCGTTCTTACGCAGGCGACAACCAACCGCACGCAGGAGATTGGCGTGCGCATGGCGCTCGGAGCTAACGCGCGCAACATCGTGACGCTGGTGATGAAGCGCGGTCTGTGGCAGATTGTTGCAGGTCTTGGCCTTGGTCTCGCTGCAGCCTTACCTGGGGCGCGTCTTATGGCCAGCCTGCCAATCGGCGTCTCTCGGTCTGACCCTGTCGTCCTGGTGATTGTCGCTTCATTGCTGGCGATCATCGGACTGCTTGCCTGCTGGATTCCAGCGCGCCGAGCTGCAGCCCTCGATCCTGTCAAGGCTATCCGGTATGAGTAGAGGTGCCCTGAGCGATGAGGCTCATGTGGCGTAACAGCGATTAGGGATTAGTTTTCCGAGAGCAGTCCAAATCAGCGGATCAGGTGCCTTTTTTGACGATATAACTTGTTGATCAGTGCGTACCGCAGGAAGAATTCAGTTCTCGGGCTTGGGTGGTCGAAAGCTCCAAACAGCATTGACAAGATAAGCACCTTCGGGGTTCCTTCGGCTACGCTCAGAGGCTGTGACTTTTTTAATTCCCCCTGTGGTCTGTGGCCGGAAAGCTCCGAGGAGCAGCTGCGAACAAGCATCGCCGGGGTCCTTCGACTCCGCGCCATAGACCCTATGTGATGCGATAGATCTGCGAGGCGCTTCGCTCCCACGGCACGCCGGGGCAGGCAGGATGACGCCTTTCCGGAGGGGATTGAAAAACATCTGTACGCGCAGTGAAAAGTAAGCGACACACTGGACGGGTGCAAAAGACACGAGAAGATCGAAAAAGTCACAGGCTCTCCTAATGAACAACCGAAGAGTGTGGTGCCGCACCTCCGGCGCTCGCCCGGCTGCCTTTGTATACCCAGCCCTTCCGGGCTGGGCTGACGTTTGGCGGACGGCCCTCTGGGCCTGGATTGCAAACACCCCTTTCCCATGTTCATTCCATCCTTAACTTGCCACAGGCAAGTCAGCCACTCAGGATGACGATATTGTGGGAGGTTGAAGAAAAAAACCCCATATAGGTTAACGCTTGTGGAACTAGACTAGCGCCCTGGGTTGGATTTGAAAGGACGACCCTGCCCCGGCCGTACAGGTCCCTTGAGGTAGCCAGGGCTAACGTCCTGGGTAAGCTCAGCAGTGTTCCAGAATCAGGCGTGCCCATAATGCTATGTGCATAAGCGATACGCCTTGCCGTGCCAAATCTGGCTCGGTGGTATAGAACTCTGAATAGCCCGTGCGTAATTTCGAGAAAACCCGAACGGAATTCCAGGAGATCCTCGCCAAGCCCATTCGCGAACTGGGACTCAAGCTCGAGGGTTCTCCGCTCGAACGATTCGTTCAGCAGCTTTATCGCGAACTGGACACCAAGGGCATCCACAAGTTTCGTCCACTTTGTTATCTGACCGATGAATGGGGATGCCCCTCCGGCGAACCAGTCATCGGCATTCCGTTTTATCTGGCCAACCCGGACCTGGCGCAGCTTGAGCGCGATATGAACGACCTGGAAGACGCTCGCGAGATCATGATGTATATGCGTCATGAGGCGGGACACGCATTCAATTACGCCTACCAACTGTACAAGTCGGCTGAGTGGCGCAATCTCTTCGGTCCGTTTCGTCGCGCATATCGCGATAATTACCGGCCCATACCGTTCTCGCGGAAGTTTGTCCGCCACATGGCCGGGTGGTACGCGCAGAAGCATCCGGACGAGGATTTTGCAGAAACGTTTGCGGTCTGGCTCACGCCTCGCTCGCAATGGCGAAAACGCTACGAAGGTTGGGGCGCGCTCGAGAAGCTCCAATACGTCGATCGCATAGCGCGGAAAGTCGGAGATGTCGAACCCACGCGGCGTCGCGGCCACACCGATATCACCGTCGATGAGATGGAATCGACGGTCGGCGAGTTTTATCGTCTGAGCCTGCCGGAGGAGCTTCCGGTGCAGGAACTCGCACTGGATACCGACCTGGCGGACATCTTCAATATCTCGCCCAAGCGACGCAAGGGTGTGCGGCCCGCGCAGGAAATGTTGCGCCAGCATCGCAAGCCGATTGTCGACAAGGTAGCGTACTGGAGCGGCGTGCAACGTCCGATCGTCAAGGAACTAGTGGAAGCCATGTGCAAGCGCGTTGAGGAACTAGGTCTGCGCGTGGACGTTCGACGCGAGTCGGAGTACCTCACAGAGTTCACGGTATACACCACCGCACTTTCAATGAACTACCTGATCCGTGGGAAGTTCATTCATTCCTGAGGCGTGCGCGTCCGGATTTCCTGTTGAGATTGGTGGCGCCGAGGAACTTCATGCGGCTTTCCTTAATGAAAGCCGCACGCGTGCTTGTATCCTGTGCTGCGTGGCAGGAAATTCGGGGTCCCGGATTTCCTGTTGAGATTGGTGGCGCCGAGGAACTTCATGCGGCTTTCCTTAATGAAAGCTGCACACGTGCTTGTATCCTGTGCTGCGTGGCAGGAAATTCGGGGACCCCGCAGCTGCCGTCACCCCGATTGGAGGTCACATGACTGGAACGAAGTTAAAGGTCACCGTGCTGTACGACTTGTGGGAAGAAGAACCTGCTGCAGTGGAGGAAGAAGCTCCTCCACCGCGCAAGCGCAAGGGGCAAAAGGCGCGCAAGAAGAAACCGGTAAAGCACGACCGCGAGGAGATCTTCGACGCCCTGGAGAAGCTCGGTCATGAGCCGTCGTATTATGTTCTCAACGGCCGCTCGCAAGCACTGGTTGGACTCGCCAAATGCGGCGCCGACCTTATTTTCAACCTTACGGAATCCTATGCGGGCGATAACACCAAGGAGATGCAGGTGACTGCATTCCTGGATATGCTCGACATTCCTTACACCGGCGCGGGGCCGCACGCGAACGTTCTTGCGCAGGACAAATCGATCGCCAAGAAGATGTTCGCTTTTCACGGGATCCAGTCGCCCTACTTCGCGACAGCCTATCGCGGCACCATTGACCACGCACATGACATCGCGTTCCCACTCATCGTGAAGCCCACGTCCGAAGATGGATCCATCGGCATCGACGCCGCTGCGGTAGTAACCAGCGTGAAGGAGTTGATGGAACGTCTCTCCTATATACAGACGGAATTCGATTCTCCGGCGTTGATCGAGGAGTACATCGAAGGACGCGAGATCTATGCCGCCATCCTCGGCAATCACGAAAACCCCTATCCCCTTCCGCTGGTGGAACTTGATCTTTCGAAGCTTCCCAAGGGCGTGCCCAGGATCGCCAGCTCGGATGTGAAATTCGAGAAAGACTCGGAAGCCTATAAGCTGACAAAATCGGCGATCGCCGAAGACCTCGATGAAGAAACGGTAACCAAGCTCACCGAGATCGCGATTAAGGCCTATCGCGCCGTCAGGCTTCGCGATTATGGGCGCATTGACATGCGCATATCGAGCAAGGGCGAGGTGTATGTCATCGAAGCGAATCCGAACCCATGGCTCTCGAGCGCGCAGGAGTTTTTCATGGCCGCGAAGAAATCGGGCCTCTCCTATACCCAAATGATCGGGGAGATCGTGGACCTTGCGATGGCTCGGAACGCGTGAAAAACGTTCCGGTGAGTAGTGCGCGGTTCAGCGGCTGCGAATTTCCTGCACGCAGCCCTGGACAAGATCGCGTGTGCGCCTTTCATTAAAGAAAGGCGCATGAAGTTCATCGAAGCCACTGAGCCTCACAGGAAATCGGGGATGTGGGGCACCCGCAAATCAGCTGCTCGCTCTTAATGAACAAACGAAAAGTGTGGTGCCGCACCTCCGGCGCTCGACCGCCTGCCTGCATACCCAGCCCTTCCGGGCTGGGCTGACGTTTGGCGAACGGCCCTCTGGGCCTGGATTGCAAACACCGCTTTCCCATGTTTATTCCTTCCTTAACTTGCCCCAGGCAAGTCAGCTGCTCCCGCGGCACGCCCCACGGCAGGCCCCACGGCAGGCCGGGGCAGGCGGGGCAAAGCGGGATGACAATGGGGAGGGCGAAGCCTCCGTGGCGGTTGTTGGACGGAGAGCGTTTTCATCACCTTGGGCTGCGAAGGCGGCGCAGTGGCCGCCCTCCTTTAGCTCGCTTCCGCCGCGGCGCCGCGCTTTCGGAAGGCGGCTTCTCCAGCGTCGGACACTTCGACCCACTTCGCGACGGGCGAGGCCTCGGCGTCGTAGTTGTCGTGCCAGTTCCACCATTTGTACGGCGGGGTCTGGGGGTAGCCCTCTGGCGAGTCCTCCCAAATTTCCTGGCGGCCGAGCGGCGTGGTGTCGAGGTAATTCCAGGTGGTCCCCATCGCCTCGTCGCCGCGGCCGTTGATGAAGTAGGTGCGAAAGACCCGCTCGCCATCGCGGAAGAACACGTTGTGGCCGTGCCATTCGTTGACGCCGAAGTCGGTGTCGAAGCTGTCTGTGATGGTGTACCAGGGCATCTCCCAGCCCATGCGCGTCTTGAGGCGCGCGATATCCGCCTGCGGTGCGCGTGAGGCGTAGGCGAGGGTGGTGTCGCGGGCGTTCAGATGGGCCAGGTGGGCGACCTGATCGGCGCCCAGGGAGCAGCCGCGACAGGCGTGCTCGGGCCAGCCGAACACACCGGGCTCGAAGAAGGCGCGATAGACGATCAACTGACGGCGGCCCTCGAACAAATCGAGCAGGCTTACCTTGCCCTTGGGTCCGTCGAACTCGTACTTCTTGTCCACAGCCAGCCACGGCATCCGCCGGCGCTCGGCGGCCAGCGCGTCGCGGGAGCGGGTGAAGGCCTTCTCTTTCACGAGGAGTTGCTGGTGAGCTTTCTCCCACTCCTGCCGCGACACGATCGGGGGTTTGTTCATCGGCAGATGCGCCTTGCCGGGTTCGTTGATTCTCTCTTTGCTTGCTGCCATCTTATTTCTCCTTTGCTTTTTGAGACTTTGCATTTCGACCGGATAAAAACGTGAAGTTATGTCACTCCTGCTGCTCGCGCGATCAGAAGCAACCCGGTTCCAACCACGACGGCTCCGGTTGCTCGCGCCACGCGCTCGCCGGCCGGTGCGAGGCGCTCGGCTGAAATCGCCACTGTCACGGCGACCATGGCCTTCAGGTCCATGACGCCAATCGCGAGGAGGACCGCCGTCAGGTCAGCACAACCGTAGCTGCAGCGAAAACCGAGCATCAGGCCATATCGCCAAGCTGTAGCGGCGTCTGGAGGCAGGGTATAGTCATGCCGGACTGTCTTGCGCCAGCAGACAAGATGATGCGTCTTCCACGTCGTGAACTGGAGCATGCCGGCGATGAGGACCACCACACCAGCTACAACCGGAACAGTGCGCGCCAGTGCAGGCACTTCCATCTCAATGCGAGCGAGCGCAACACCCAGTACAAAAACGGCCGCTCCTATTAGGGTCCATACGAAGAAGTACCCTAAACCCGCCAGTATGGTCAGCCGGGCCAGGCGCGTCTCACCCGTTCTGCCCACGCCCTCGCGATAACGCCACAGTGCCGGCACGAGGGATGGCATCATCATCGCGACCATCATCACGATCCACATGAGGAGGAACGACGCAGCAGCTTCGGCCCAGGACTGTCCGGGCATCCGCATCCACGCCATCGACATCTTCCAGCCACCCGGCATGGGCATCGCTCCCATGTTAGACATGGACTTGCAGCAGATGGTTGTCAGCGCGGCGCTGAGGGCGAAGAGCAGCACCGAGATATTGAAGAAGGTTTGCTCTGAAGTTCGCTCGAAAGCCATGGGTCGTGAGCTCCTGTTCCGGCACAGCGAGGTGCTCGTCACTGGCCATACTCGTCGTGGCGCCGCCACCAGACGCCTGTTTCATTGCGGCCTTTAGGGGCGCGGTCAAGCCACGGGTACATGCCCCAGATGGCGTCCACGCCGCGGGCATAGGTCGAATAGGTGTGATAGACAATGCCACCCTCGAGTGCGAAGGCGCTCATGCCAGGCCTCTCGCTGAGGAAGGTGGGCACATCGACTCCGCACGTCGATGCGCACTGAACCCCCGCCCCCTCACCGCCACCCGTTTGGCCAGGCCGCCACTGCAGCTCCGGCTCGCGGGTGAAGTTGTACTCGATACCCTCGCGCAGTTGCTTTTCTGTGTACGAGGCGCAGAAATCGTAATTGAAAGCAGCGTTCTGCGACGACGCCCATGGAAACGTCCAGCCCAGTCGCCGCTTGTACTCCTCGAGCCTGGCGAGCGGCGCTCGCGACACAGCCCACGGCATCGCGTCGTGATTCGCAAGATGCACCCAGATTCCGTTGAAGCCGTCTGCGATCGACGAGCAGGAAGGGCAACCGGCCTTGTAGTCGGGCCCGAACATGAAATGGTAGACGAGAAGCTGCGAACGCCCGCGGAAGAGGTCTGCCAGCGAGGCGTTGCCCTCGCCGGTATCGAATCGATATTCCTTATCTATGCGAACCCACGGCAGTTGCTGCCTCTGCTTCGCCAGCTCATCGCTGCGCCGCGTGAATTCCTTTTCTGCTTTGAGCAGATCGAGCCGTGCTGCGAGCCATTCTTTCCGGGTTCCGATCGTGTGCGTGGTCGTTGCTGTGGTCATCGCTTTTCTCCTTCAGGTGATGGTTCATGGGATCTCACGTCCGGCCGGCACGCTCCCAGCTTGCCAGTCGGTGACAGCCAGCGCAATTAGGACCAGCTGTGTACCTAGGTCAGGAACAGGAGCAGACCGGCAATTGCGGCAATGATCTGAATCGCTTTCATCCTTACCTCCCTTCATCTGTGTCCCTGTTTGCTGGTTCCGTTCTCGTGTGACTCCGTGGTGGCCGGTCACAAGATAAACTTAGCGCGGGATTTGGAAGGGGTGGGAGTGACAAGTGTGGCGGGATTCCGATGGATTCGCTGATCACAGCAGCAGCACGCGCGTTGGCCGCGGGTGATCCTCTCGGCGCGTTGAAGCGCGTGGCGCTGCGCGACGACCCGCCTGCGCTCGCGCTTCGAGGCATTGCGATGGCACAGCTTGGCGATCTGGCTCGCGCGAAAGAGCTGCTGCGAAGCGCTACGCGCGCCTTCAGTCCGAAAGAAGCGGTGGCGCGCGCGCGGTGCATTGTCGCCGAGGCTGAAGTCGCACTCGCCTCGCGCGACCTGGGCTGGCCCGCGAAGGCGCTCGACACGGCGCGGGCGACGCTCGAAGAACACGGCGACTTCGTCAATGCCGCGCATGCGCGCTGCCTCGGGGCGCGCCGTCTTTTGCTGATCGGGCATCTCGATGAGGCGGAGCGGATGGCCGCCGGCTTCGACCCAACCCCCTTCCCACCCGCGTTGAGAGCGGTTCACGCACTCGTGGTTGCGGGAATCGCGATGCGGCGCTTGCAGACGAAGGCGGCGCGCGCTGCGCTTTCGCGGGCCGAGACCGCGGCGCGACTCGCGGGCGTCCCAGCGCTCGCGGCGGAGGTTGAGAGCGCAGCGCGCGTTCTAAACACGCCCGCAGCGCGCCTGATTGCGGGTGGGGAGGAACAGGCGATTCTGCTGGAACAGGTGGAAGCATTGCTGGCATCGCAGGCATTGGTCGTGGACGCATGCCGTTATGCGGTGCGTGACCCATGCGCGATCGTTTCGCTCGCGACGCGCCCGGTCTTGTTCGCGCTGGCTCGAGCGCTGGGGGAAGCGTGGCCCGGTGACGTGCCGAGGGACGAGCTGGTTGCCCGGGGATTCGGATCGAGATTCGTCGATGAATCGCATCGCGCACGATTGCGCGTGGAGATGGGGCGGCTTCGTAAGCTGCTGGGGAAGCTGGCGGGCGTGCATGCGACGTCGCGCGGGTTTGCGCTGGCACCGCGCTGTTCAAACCGGGTGGTCGTTCTGGCCAGGCCAGTCGAGGACGAGCATGGGGCTGTGCTCGCGTTCCTCGCCGACGGTGAGGCGTGGTCGAGTTCGGCTCTCGCGCTTGCGCTCGGCACGAGCCAGCGTTCAGTGCAACGCGCGCTCGACACACTCGCCGAGGCGAGCAAGGTACAGTCGTTTGGCCGGGCGCGCGCTCGCCGTTGGATCACCCCGCCGGTACCAGGATTCACGACTACTTTGTTACTTCCCGCCCCGCTGCCAATTGATTAAGGTGGACGCATGAAACGATCTATCGCCGAAGTCCTCCAGGAATATGGCCCCTATCCGGGCGCCGCAAGAGTGAACGGAGTTACCTATGATGGTCAGCACGTCTGGTTTGCCTCCGGAGACAAGCTCAACGCCTTTGATCCCGAGAGCGGGAAGGCGGTGCGTACGATCGATGTTTCCGCCCACGCAGGAACGGCCTTTGACGGCCGGCATTTCTTTCAGATCGCCGAGGACACTATCCAGAAGATCGATCCTAAAAGCGGCGAAGTGCTCGCCACCATTCCGGCGCCCGGTGGCGGCGGTGACTCCGGCCTTGCGTGGGCCGAAGGAACGTTGTGGGTGGGGCAGTATCGAAACCGCAAAATACATCAAATCGATCCCGAGACGGGGGCAATTCTTCGCACCATCGAGTCCAACCGCTTTGTCACCGGCGTCAGCTGGGTAAATGGAGAACTCTGGCACGCCACCTGGGAAGGCGAGGAGAGCGATCTGAGGCGACTCGATCCTCACACCGGAGATACTCTCGAGAAGATCGAGATGCCGGACGGAATCTACGTTTCGGGCCTGGAGTCGGATGGCGGCGATACGTTCTTCTGCGGAGGAGGACCGAGCGGCAAGGTCAGAGCTGTTCGCCGGCCTCGCCGAGACCCGGCGGAGGGAGACGCACAGAAACGAAAGAAGTAGCTTGAATCGCTCGTCGAGGCATGGGGACACAGTTCCAAGGGCCGCCCAACATGCAGGGCGAAATACATGCGCGTTGGTGTGGCCGTTAAGGGAGAAGGAAGATTGGTACATACGATCAGGCGGGAGCGGTCATCTTTTGTCTATGATCCGTTGAAGGTGAGGAACCGGACATGAATAAAGCGGATGGGCAGAACGCGGCGGACCGCCTGTCTGCAATTGTGGTGAACTCGCTTGACATACAGGCGAAAACGCAAGATCTGGCGCGCCAAGCGTATCAAAGCCGCACGCAATTCCACAGGTTGTTCAGAACAGTAGTCGAAGAAACTCCGGGAGCCATGCGACGACGGTTGTTGTTGGAAAGGGCAGCATTTCAACTGGCTGATACCGGAATGTCAGTCACGGACGTCGCTCTGGACGCCAACTACGGGTCATTGGAGGCGTTCACTCGCGCTTTCCGTAAAGCTTTTCGGATCTCGCCCAGCCTCTACCGGCGCATGCGTGAGCCGCACTTTCACTTGCCGGCGTCCAACAAAATTCACTTTTTAGCCCCTGGTTCCTCAACCAAAGGAGGAAGAGAAATGGATTTATTTGATCGTTTTGCAGGCAACGACTCATGGCACACGCGGCGTTTGTTGGAATATGCAGGTACGTTGACCGAGGAGCAATTGGACCGGCCGCTGTCAACGGTTGTAGAGTTGCTGCCCTGGCGGGAGTCGAATAAGACTCTAAGACAGCTCTTAGAAAACATTATCTTCACTAAGGAAGTCTGGACGGCGGCGCTGTCGGGAGTCGATATGAATATGAACGGCCCTCCCAAATCGCAGCGGTCCCCACAGGCGATGTTGCAGAGGCTCGAAAAGACCGATGCTGAACTACATCGTATTTTCAGTGACATCCGAAACCGCTCCGCCTGGGATGATACGTTTGTCGACGCTCTGTGCGAACCGGCTGAGAGCTTCACTTTCGGTGGCGTTTTCACCCATATCATGACCTTCAACGCGCATCGCCGGTTGATGGCCCTGGACGTTCTACGCCAACTCGGGGTCCAGACCGAAGGTTTCGGCGATCCCATGGAGTATGAGGAAAGTGTGGCACCCTGGAGCCGGCAGATACCTCTCAAAACACCATGAGAGAACATCCCCAACGCATCGCAGGCCTTCCATCTGCAGGTCACAAGGCACGAGTAACCGAGTAACTGTTCGAAGTTGGAAGACAGAGTTTTCCTAGCCTGGATTTCTCACAGCCCGGTCTGCGACCAAGCCCGGGTGCCCCATATCTGCCCGGTTTTGGCAGATGTGGGATTCCACAAACCTCAACCCCTGACTATGCAGGGTGCAGATGGCCGTGGACAGGATCTGTTGCTGGTAGAGAATGATCGGTGGACAGCCGTGGAATCCCACATCTGCCAAAACCGGGCAGATATGGGGCACCCGTCACTCGTTACGCATGGAGATCTCACTACCGGCAGCGATTCGTTTATTCGTTTACCCAGGGTCTGTGAGAAATGCAGGCTAGTGCCAGGCTAGTGCAAGGCTAGTGCGGCGCATTCGTGTCTGCCTCAGGGGTTTGGTCTTTAGTGAGTGCTCCCATCTTCCCTTCCGGGGCCTCCGTGCTGAGGACGCGCGCGCGCGCCATCTCCGCACTGGCCTCGGCATGCCGTCCGGCTTTGAGGTAAGCACGGCCCAGTTGGTAGTGATAGGTACCGCTCCTGGGTTCGAGGGTAGTCGCTCGCTGCAGGACGATGATCGCCCGCGCCACATTGGGAACCTGCAGGTAAGCTCTGCCCAGGGTTGCGAGCAGTTCAGGCGTGTCGGGATTTCTCGCGACGCCCTTTTCAAGAACGGTAACTGCGCCTTGCGCGTCGGCTTGCTCCAGCCGAATATCAGCCAGATCCTTGTACGCCGAGGTATTGCCGGGGGCAATCTCTATTTCTTTTTCAAACTCCACCGAAGCCAGATCGAGCCGCCCCAGTTGCCGATTCAATACGCCGAGATAGTAGTGAGCGAAAGGGAGCTGCTGGTTTTCGGTGGCGCGCTTAAGTTCCACTGCCGCCTTGTCCTGCTGGCCCAACGCCAGATAGGCTTTGCCCAGCAATAAATGCAGGTGGGGAGTATCACCTCCCGCTTCGACCAGCCGCCCAAAAATGCGCAGCGAATCGTCAGTACGTTTCACCATGCCGTAGCTCGTACCCAGCATGAACAGATATTCCAGGTCGTTCTGTTCCTTGGCCAGGAGGGGCTCGAAGGCGGCTATGGCGGCAGGGAAGTCATCCACCATGAAGCTGCACATGCCATCCAGGTACCGCGCCTGAAGGTTGGACGGGTCGGACGCCAGGACCTTGGCAAAATATGCGGCGGCCAGTTTGAACTCATGCTTGCGAAAGTAGGCAAGGCCAAGATTGAGGCTGATACCAGAGACACCCGGCGCAAGAGCTTGAGCTTTAAGAAATACGTCGATGGCGAGATCCGGCCTGCCGGTTCGGAGATAGACGACGCCGAGGTTGGAATATATCGAGGCCGAACGCTTATCGAGCTTTAAGAGCTGCTTGAAATCTCGTTCCGCATCTCCGTAACGGCGCTCTGCCAGCGCCCGCTGGCCGTCTTGAGCGATGGCTTTCGGATCGGTGTGAGAGACTTGCTGGGAAAGCAAGTCTGCGGGTACCGGCGAGTGAGAAGGCGGAGTCTGACAAAGCAGACCCGGGCACAACACCAGGGCGCACATGAGCCCGGTAAGAAGCTTGCCTGCGTGCGGCCGGCCCAAGCCGGCGAAGACTTTCCATCCGGATTGCTGCTCTTTGCTGCCACTCGCCCCGTGGACTGGAGCGGACGCAGTGGCAGTATCGGGAGGTGGCGGTGCCTGCAACATGCGGCCCAGATTACACGACTCCAACGCCTGTTGTGCGCTCGAGATTAATTTTTAAGGCGTGCGCCATTGCTCTCCGAACGCTGCTAACGTGCTCTAATCGCCACCACGTTGCCTCTCTGCGGCAAAAGTTCCGGGCGTGGGCGATACTTTTTCTGCTCTTTGCTGGCCTCGCATCGATGGGCCGGCGGTCGACAGGGGTTGCACAATCGGCTGAGCCGGGGATTCACTTCTCTTTCCGTCCGATCCCGTTTGCACTGGATAGTTCCGAAACACCACAAAGACACGCTCCTGAAACCATGGCGGGAGGCGTGGCGGTGTTCGATTACGACCATGATGGCAACCTCGACATTTTTTTTACTAATGGTGCGGACATCGCTGACCTGAAGAAAAACTCGCCGCGATATTCCAATCGGCTGTTTCGAAACAATGGCGACGGAACCTTCACCGATGTGACCGAGAAAGCGGGACTCGCCGGGACCGGCTACGACGTTGGCGTAGCTGTGGGCGATTATGACAATGACGGCCACGAAGACATCTTCCTCTCGGGAGTGCATCGCAACACGCTCTACCACAACAATGGCGATGGCACCTTCAGCGATGTGACCGAGAAAGCGGGACTCGCCAAACCGGACAAGGAGTATGGTCCGCTCTGGTCGGTGGGTGCCGCATGGGTGGATGTGAACAACGACGGACTACTGGACCTGTTCGTCGTGAACTACATGAGCTGGGACTTTCACCACGAACCTGACTGCAAGTTCAAAGGCAAACCCGAATACTGTCATCCCAAGTTCTATAAAGCGCTTCCTAACCAGCTATTTCTGAACAATGGGGATGGTACCTTTTCAGACATTTCTTCCCGTGCGGGCATTCGGTCGCACCCGGGAAAGGGCATGGCGGTGGGTATTGCCGACTACGACGGCGACGGGCTGCCAGACATCTTTGTCCCCAACGATAAGATCTTCAATTCTCTTTTCCATAACAAAGGAAATGCGCGCTTTGAAGAGGTGGCGTTTGAGGCCGGGGTGGTCCTGCCCGAGCAGGGGAATCCCATATCGGGTATGGGGGTCGACTTCCGTGATCTGAATAACGACGGGTTCCCCGATATTGCGCTGGTCGCTCTGCAGAACGAGACTTTTCCCATCTACCAAAACAACCGGGAGGGAGGGTTTATCGAAACCACGGCGAAAAGCGGCATGGCTTTACTGAGCGATAAGATGTCAGGGTACAGCGCGAATGTAGCAGACTTCGACAACGACGGTTGGAAGGATCTATTTGTGAGCCGCGGTGACGTGCAGTCTCCCGCCATGGCAGAGCTCCGTGCGGTGGATCAAAATAACACTGTTTTTCGTAATCTTGCGGGAGCCCGGTGGTCTGCTCTGACGGCGGAGGCGGGCTTCAATGCACAGCCGCCAAGGCGGCATCGTGGCGCGGCAATCGGCGACTTCAATCACGACGGCAAACTGGATATCGTCGTGACTGCCCTGGCCGCTCCCGCAGAACTCTGGATCAACGATAGTGCCGGCAGCAATCATTGGCTCGAATTGGATCTTGAAGGCACCAGGAGCAACCGCGATGCAATAGGCGCGCGTATCCGCGTCGTCGCCGGCGGTCGGACGCAATACAATCACGTAACCACGGCTTCAGGTTACGCCTCTTCCAGCGCCGGCCCGGTGCACTTCGGTCTGGGGCCAGCCAGGATGGCCGATGAGATTGAAATTCGATGGCCGTCTGGAATCGTTCAAAAACTCAAGAATCTACCCAGCGATCGGATTGTACATGTGAAGGAATCAGACTAAGGTCCAGGGGCCGGCGCATACATTCAGCAATCCACCCTCCTGTTTCTGAATGCGCTCTCAACTGCAAGCCTCGCGCGCTCTGCACCGCGTGATAGTCCTGTTACAAAAAGTTGTCATCGAATTATATACGCCCACAAAAGCACAGCCCATGTGCCCGGCTATCCCAGATCCGCACCACCATCCACGAAGTAGAGGCCTCCGATGCAGAAGCTGGCCTCGTCTGTCGCCAGGAACGTGGCCATGCCTGCTATATCGATAGCGACCCCAAGCCGGCCGGCTGGAATCTTAGGTATATATTTTTTGCGCGCTCCCGGCTTGGAAAACTCATCCATGTTCATCGGCGTGTCCATGGTGCCGGGGATGATCGCATTGATGCGGATCCCGTCTGGGGCGTAGTCAGCGGCCATCGACCGCATCAGCGCCAGCACACCCCCTTTGCTCGCGCTGTAGGCCGACAGGCCTGCAAACCCGCGTATTCCTGTACGCGAGCCGATAAATAAAATGTTGCCCGCTCCTTGCGCCATCATGGATGGGATCACATACTTTGAGCACAACCAATAGCCTCGCAGGTTGACGTTGATAGTGGCATCCCACTCTTCGTTCGAAAGTTCGTGGGCTCTGATTTCTCCATGAGAAAGAAGAATAGCTGCATTGTTGACAAGTACATCGATACGCCCAAGGCGACTCAGCGTGGTTTCGACCAACGCCTTCACGTGGGGCTCTGAAGAAACATCCGTCTGGACAAAGATAGCCTCGGCCCCAAGCTTTTGGATTGCCTCTACGGTAGCTTTCCCCCGGCTGGGAGAAATCTCTGCCACCACGACCCGGGCACCTTCCTGCGCGAAGCGCATCGCAATCGCCTCTCCGATACCGGCCCCACCTCCGGTCACAATAGCCACTTTGCTTTTCAGGCGCATCTACCTGCTCCCGTTCTGTAAGATTCTATCCATGGCGGCAGAGCTCGTCAGATCCAATTGACCTGACACCCCAGTCACTTGGATACATCTCCACGTATTGAATACGTCCACGCATCCTGACCATACAAACCAGTAGAGGATTCTGCAAATAGGCGTCACGGAGGAGTGCATAGGCGTACTTGCTTGCAAGGTCCTGCTGGGGATAGTAGGTAGTGGATATACCTTGTGCGATTCCGCGTCCAAGCAGTTCGGATGCGCTAATGGTGTTTTGACCGTGATCGTTCCGGCGTAATCGACTCCCGCTGTTGCTAATGGAAACAACAGATAGCGCGCGGTTTATGTACGATGAACGTTTGGTACCGCACGCTCTCGCTCAACTGCTTCCCCTTGGAATGAGCTTTTTGGCAAGTTTTGGCCGCTTCGAGCGTCGAATAGGCCACCCTTAACATGATGGCAGTTGCTACAACGAACTCGGTTGCCCCTTTTGGAAGCGCACCCAGAAGTACAGGGACAGAGAGGCACTCATGAGAGTCGCGACATTCAACATTAACAACATCAATAAGCGGCTTGACAACCTCCTGGCCTGGTTAGCCAAAGCCGAGCCGGATGTGGTTAGTCTCCAGGAGCTCAAGGCGGAGCAGGGAGCCTTTCCCGTGAATGCCCTTCGAGCTCTTGGGTACGAAGCAGTCTGGCAAGGGGAGCGGTCCTGGAACGGTGTTGCCATTCTGGCTCGAAACCGCGCTCCCGTTTTGACCCGCGCAAGCTTGCCGGGAGATCCTAGAGATCATCAAGCGCGCTACATCGAAGCGGCTGTTCAGGGAGTTCTGATCACCTCCATCTACCTCCCCAATGGCAATCCGCAGCCCGGGCCGAAATTCAGCTACAAGTTGGCCTGGTTTGAGCGCCTCATTGCCCATGCCGCCGAACTCATGGCGAGCGGCGTCCCCGTAGTGTTGGCCGGTGACTACAACGTTGTGCCAACACCGCAGGACATCTATCCGACTCGATCGTTGGATAACAACGCGTTGATCCAACCGGAAAGCCGGCAAGCCTTTGCACGTTTGCTGGCGCAAGGCTGGACCGACGCGTTGCGAAGGCTACATCCGGATGGGCCCCTCTGGACCTTCTGGGATTACAAATTTGAACGGTGGCCGAGGGACAAAGGCATGCGGCTCGATCACTTTCTGCTCTCGCCGAAGGTGGCGGACCGGCTCGTGGACGGTGGTGTTGACCGATGGGCGCGTGGGAAGGAAAACTCGAGCGACCATGCGCCAACATGGATAACGCTCGATCTTTAGTCAGAGCTGCTTAAATAACGAATTCCAGAATCCCACATTTCTGCGATATCGGCCGGAAAGTCGGCGCCCAATGCTTCGCAGCCCGCGGGGATCGCGGGCCGTTGCCTGTGGTTATTTGGGTGTGAGCACGTAAAGATGCCCGTTGAGTCCGCTGGCAACAATTTTTCCGTTGTCACTTATACCGCTAGCATTGGTAAGGAAGGTAAGCGAGGGATCGACCAGATCGTTAAGATCGATCAACTTGCATTGCCTGTACAAAGAAGCGTGGCTACTGCCGTTGGCCGCCCTATAGCTGCCGGCAATCACTCCGCTGTTGTTGAGGCTGTCCGCAAGCAAGGGAATCTTGTCGAAGGAGTGTCCACCGTAGATGAAACTGGTTTCCACGCCTTTCGAATTGGTCGCGGACCCGACAATCTCGCCGCGATTGTTGATCAGCGCGGTGACAAATGACTCGCCGGCCACCGTGCCCATATCGCGCATGTGGCCCCTGGCATAAAGAAAGAGGTGATTGAGACGGCTGCCCTTTACCGAACTGACGCCGGCAATCTCGTTCAGATCGTTGATGCCCGTGCCCTCACTGTAGGTCCCGCCCAGGGTGCCGATATCCACCAGGCCCGACCCCTGGTAAACAAAGGCGTGAAACGGTGCAAGGCAGGCGGGGTTAGAACCTGAATTGCACCGCCCAGTGGAAAGGAACCCCGTGATGTCTCCCGCGCTGTTGATGGCCAATCCGTCGCTTTGCATCCCTGATGGACCAGGTTCGAGGTCAACCTCTGTATTGTCGCTGTAGCTGTATAGGAAGGCGTGCCCGGGCGGCAATCCGGTTAGGAAAAACTCATTCGTGGTGCCGGCTACCTGGCCGTTGTTGTTGATGGCATTACCGGCGCTCCCCCGGTTGAACGAGATGCCCTTGTTCATTTCCCCGGCATAGATGAAAGCCTGTTGGAAGAGATCAGGAGTGGGGTAATAGGTCACCGTGCCGCTAACCTCTCCCTTGTTATTGATTCCCGATGCAGTGATGTTTGAGACCGTTCCAAGCTGCCCCGATTCTGGAATCTCGGTAGCCGAGTAGATTGGGTGCGTGTGCGGCCGTACCAGGGCGATGGAGACCGGCGCCGACTCGGCAGTAAAAGGAGAACCCGAAATGGGCGTCAGCGTCGAGGCGCCACCGATCTTATAGCCTGAAATACCGTTGGAAGACTTATCCGCCAGGTAGAGAAACGTGCCGGTGTAGTCCACTGCCACAAAATTTGGCTCTCCACCGCCAAATGGCGAGCCTGAAACCGGCGTCAGCTGCCCCCCCAAGAGAGGTCCGGTCTGATTCACGGTGTATACGAAAACACCACCGTATCCCGCGAGGAAAACCATCTTGCCAGTGGCGTCCACGCTCACCGAGTACACCTCTCCGCCACCCGCTGCAAAAGGTGACGTAGAAAGCGGACTGAGCGCGCCGCTGGTTGGATCCAGGAAATATCCGGTGATTTCGTCAGAACCTTGATTGGCCACATAAACGAACCGATCGTTCGGATCCACCGCCACTGACAGCGGCGAGTCCCCGGTGGCGAAAGGCGAGCTGGAGATCGGTGTGAGCGCGCCGGTAGTGCTGTCAATTGTGTAGCCCGAGACGCTATTGGATGATTCGTTGGTTACGTAAACGAACTTACCCAGCGCGTCTACGGCAACCGCGGATGGGAGAGTTCCTGTCGGAAAGGGAGAACCGGGCACCGGTACTAAACGGCCGCTCTTCTCGTCGATGGTGTATGCCGAAATGTTGTCCGATCCGAGGTTTGCCACGTACACGAACCTGCCGGAAGGGTCGATCGTGACTGCGGACGGTCCCGAACCCGCTTCAAAGGGTGATCCGGGGATAGGCGTCAATTTGCCGGTACCGCAATCGATAACAAACCCGGCTACATCGTTGTCCCCCGAATATTGGTTGGTCGCATAAAGGAATCTGCCTGCCGGATCAACCGCCACCGAAGTAGGGCCCGACTTACCGGTGGTGAACGGCGATCCCTCTATGGGAGTCAGCTTGCCGGTTGCGCTATTAACGATATACCCCGACACTCTGCCGGAATCTTCGTCAGCCACGTAGGCGAGCTGGTCGGCATGGCGATATGGATCTTGCGCGACCGCCAGCCGGGGCGCGGTTGTGATCAGGAGCATGGCTGGAAGAGCGAGAGCTGGGCAGATAAAGGATCTTAGGTGGCTTCCTGATATCCGAAATTTCTGAAAGGCAAACATAAAAGGATTCTCCTGAATTGCTCCGTTTTCGCGGAGCTACAGCAGCAAAAGATTTGTGCTCGGGTCCCCAACGTCCCGGCAAAGGCTGCGTCAAGCCTCCTTCGAACCTCTGCCTTAAATTGCTCCGTAGCCGCAAAGCAGAGTGGAAATGCGTTTTCGCGGATAAGGACAACAAGAAACCCGGGCCCCGAAGCTCCCAACCCGTCCGTCCTGACACTCTTGTACATACCTGGTCGCTGTACATCACCCGAATGTGCTACCCCGGCTCTTTGCCGCTTTGGCAGCATGCACGGGCGATGGCAATTTAGAAACAACACACTTTGGCAACCGTTCTGGTATTTTTCTGTATCGGCGTTTCACAGCTACGTTCAGTTGTTGTTGCTGAAAAAGTCCTCTCAGCCGGCCGTTAACAACGCGAAACCAGCAGCATCGCATTCCGGGAGGACGACCTGGTAACCGATTTCTGGATTGGAAGTATGCTGCAACGGCGCATCAGGACACCAGCGCGTGGGTGCGGCGGCAGGCGCGAGCCAGACATCCGCCCCGGCCGGGCGAGTGCAATACGCCCCTACCAACCCGGCAGCCGTAGGGTTTGCCTCCGTACCGAAAATACCCACCGGATTCCTGCGGCAGAAAGCTTGGACAGCGGTCCCGGAGTTCGCCACGAGACCTTGCGCGGGAGTGCCTGTAAAGATTGCCTGGTAAACAGATGAAGTTCCTAAAAATCTCGTACGGGGAATTCGGCGTCAACGTTGAACGGCCACCTGTCCCACAAGGCTAACGACCGCACGGGCAAATGGTTTGCTCTCTGTTGTTGACGAGTTACTCGGCGATGTTACGCCAGACCTAAGAAATCAAAAACATGGGAAGACGAGATGCAACTGTCATTTTTGCCCGCATGCTCTATCGCATGGCATAGATGTCGTAGCTCACCCTCGACTGCGCGACATCAAACAAGCCAACACCGACACATTGCAAGCGGTTGAGCCACAGATATTCCGGATGGCCCGTGTAATACCTTGGAACGATTCGCAGGTCCGGGCGCGGCGGCAGGATTCCCTTCAAAAAGAGGTTGTAGCCCTCTGGTCCCAAATCCACGACACCGCCATACGTCGTAAAAATCAGAGCCCCGTCGTCCAACTCCATAGTTGCGCGAACGTCAAGCAAGCCGACGCCGTCGGGACGAAGCAGTAGCCAGTCGCCACCTACGGTCCTAAGCCGACCTCGCATTTTCGGCCCGGAGACCTCGCCAGCTGTGACGTAGAGATTTACGCGAATTCCCTCCGCAACAGGTCCGATCACTTCTGGTGGAGCAAGCGTTGCCCAGTAGGAAAAAAGGTATTCAAGATCTACACTTGCGAGCCGGTTTTGTGTAGGGGCAGCGTTCATTGGGTCAGTCCTCGTTTCGGAATCGCCAGAAGAGTATCACAATGGTACGACTCCCAGAAATGGCTGATGCAATCAGGCCAATGCGCTCATCGAGCCATCCAGATGGACCTATGTCTTCGGCAAGTGGACGAAAAACGGCATTGCGGACAGGTGCCCGTGAAAGTCTGGCTTTCGGTAAATTCGCGAGCCGGAGGTGGCAGGCACGAGCAACTTACCCAAAATCCCGTTCAGAGGAAGTTTCCATCCGGAGCGTTGACAAACTTATCCAACTATCCAAGGTCACCAGGTCAGAATTGTCTGAATCCAAGTTTGTGGTTGTAGAAAGCGTCAAGAGGGCACGTCCCGGGAAGATCGCTGTAACGAGCGCCGCTGCCATCTGTTTCCCTCCGTTGGTCCAGCATGCGCCCAACCACCTACCGGGCTCTCTTGGGCGCGATAACGACTTCGGTCTCGACCTGCTCGTGGAAAACCCCCGCAGGGTGCAGGCGGAGCAGCGCTTTTGTTAGTTCCGCCTCAAACGCCTTAGTATTGTGGCCGAATAATGGTTTGGCGGAGCTTGATATTGAATAGACGCATCCGATGATCGAATTTACGTCCCGCGTGATCGTGCTCGGAAACTCATGAGCCGTGAAATTGGAGAAGTATTCTGACCGGACCAGCGCCGGTTCGTGTTCAAGTTCTTGCGGATTGGATTTCGGATGCCGGGTTCGCGGCCCAAGGAATTTTGCGACGATCTGATCGGCAACCGGTTCCCAGCTCTCTTGTGGACGTCGCTTGCCTGCGTTCACGAGCGCCACTCCCCCTCCGTCTGCGATGAAGATCGCGAGCTTCCGGAGCACCTCGTCACGGTCCATCCAGTGAAACGCGTGCCCAATTGTGGTGACCCGAAACAGCTCCGCCCCGAGCGCGATGTCCTCGGCTTTAGACCGCAGCCACTGGATGTTTTGTCGGCCCCGTGATGCGGCCAAACGTCGGCCCTCGGCGATCATGTCTGCGTCTGGATCGACGGCGACAACCTCGCCGACGATGTTGGAAAGCGGAATTGCAATCGTGCCTGGACCGCATCCCAAATCCAGGGCGCGCACCCCCTTGGTGAGACTGTAGCGCTCGACAATGAAATCGATTGCCGCCTGCGCGTATGGTGCGCGGAAACGATCATAATACGGTGCCGTGCCGGCGAAGGGCGAGGCGAATAACGCGGCTGGCATTGCTCAATTGCATCACAACATTCTCGCCGGAACAAGCGGACGCGAGAGCGCAGCGGACTTCAGCTTTCCACCGGGAACGGAAATTCAAACTGAGGCACTCCCTCTTTTCCTCCAGCCAGCAGCAGGACCTGCTGTCGCAAACGCGCGCTTCGATGAATCGGGGGGTGGCTTTCAGCTACACTTCTCTCTCGGGAGCCGTTCCTATGCGATATCGCCTGGATGCCGTGATAGTGTGCCTCGCTCTTGGTCTACTCGGCGGTTGCTCACGGAAACAAGACAAAATGGCTGTCCTTGCTCCGATACGGGCCATGTTCGACGGGATGGCCCATCGTGATGCGGCCGCCATTAAGGCTCCCTGGTTGCCCGGCGGAGTTCTCGTCCTGGTGCAGGAGGGCGTCCTCAGCCAGATCACGATTGAGAACGTAGCCAATCGCATAGCGACTTCCGGCACCACGCACATCGAAGAACACATCCACGATCCGCACATCCGCATCGATCACGACCTGGCCATCGTCTGGGCACCCTTTAACTTCTTTAGAGACGGCAAACTCGATCACTGCGGCAGGGATCTGTTTACTCTCACCCGGACGAGCGGCAAATGGCAGATCGCCGCGCTGGCTGCCACAACGCGGAAGGACTGCGCCGCGAACTAGCCTCAAATGCCGATATGGCCGATTGATCTCCGAGTGGCTATATAAAATCCCGATCGCGTGGATATTGTCGCCAGACCGGTTTCAGTACTAACCTCGTATAGCAATAGCGGCGCCACAAGGATAAGCCATGAGAAATCAACCGAGATCCACCGCAGCGGTTTTTGTTTTGTTGTTGTTGTCGGCCTTTCTTCCTTTGCCCGGCGGCACTCAGAGCCGGCCTAATCAACCACCGGCAACCGGGATGCACGAGCAGATGGGAGGCAAGGACAATCTCGTTTACGTTTGTGCCTGCCTGAAAACAAAGTCCTGCTCTTGCATGACGGAAGCCAAGACGGAAGGGCCTTGTGCCTGTGGGACTCAAGGCGGGCCACCCCTGAAGGGAGTGCCGCACGATAGCGCCTGGGCGAAAGAAAACCGCGACGCGCTTGCGAAGTAGCTGAGGCCAAGGAATTCCTTAATCGCTGTGGTTGTGGCTTATCTGCAGTTCCCGCGAATCGCGGGAGCCTCGACGTGCCTGAGGAATGGGCAGTCGATCAAAATTGCTTCGCCCGAAGAAAGCTGATGCGGGCGATCAGCGGCCTATCACGATTTCATCGATGATCAGGCCGCCTGGCGGCCTGGACCGCATATAAAGTCTGATACTCAAGACAAGACCCATGACAAATCCCCGGCGAGGCGGCCTATCTGGCCGTCTTTGTGCCCGATAGCGGGCTTCCATCCGCTATTTCACCCTTCGATTTTCGTGGGCGCACGTGCCTTGCTTGACTGGCGTGTTTCACCCGATGCGCCGATAAGTCCGACATAAGGACGCAGACGTCTCTGGCCCGAGTGGGTGACAGCCTTGGGATCTCCACCCTGGCGGTAGGCGTCGAGACAAAAAGCACTGGAAGGTCCGAGGCCAGAACGAACGACGACCCGTTCAGGGGAACAATGATCGATCCATCCACAGAATGTCTCGTTTTGCCACAACTCTGTGCGACACAAAAGTGGCCGAGGGTTCCTGATGGACGGATTTCTGTGGGGTATTGAGTGCTGAGGGCGGGGTCCGGGGTGGCTCGCGGTCTTTTGGTGGCGGCCACGATGCTGGTGGCGGCGCACGCGACCCTGCTCGTCTTTGATCCGCGCGCGTTGTTCCCGTCTAACCTGTTCCTTCTTACGTATCCCCTTCTGGGGGTTACGGCGTGCCTGCTTGGCGCTTACAGCGAATCCGCAGAGGCCAAGTCATTGTGGCTCTTATTCGGGTGCGGTTTGCTGGTCGCAGCGGTTGGTGAGCTTGGTTTGACGTACAACGACTTCGGGACACATATACACACCCAGACCGAGGCCCTCAACTCCGACTTCTTCTTCTTTGCGTACGCAATTCCCGTCATGCTGGCTATCTGCTCCCGAAGTACAGACGCCGGCCTGAAGAGCTTCGCATGGCTCGATGGGGCGCAAGCGCTCATCGCAGCGATGCTCGCATACCTGCAGCTCTTCTCCGTATTGCCCCCGCATGGCCGCCGCGAGGCGATCTCCGCGACTAACCTCATGTATTTGAACAATGCGGAGAATTTGATCCTGGTCGGAGCTGTGACCTTGCGCTTCTTTTCCAACCCGAGCCCGGCAAGAAGACGCTTCTACCGGATCCTCGCCTGCTATCTGTGGGTCAATGGGTTAGTGGCCCTTATCGTGGGCTACGTCGAACTGAAACACGGCTGGCATAGCGGAGTGCAAGACGCCGCGTGGGGAATCCCTTACCTCGCTCTCATGGGCTCTATCGCGTTGCGACACAAGACCGCTATGGGCAAGAGCGCACGGAGCAGCAGCCAGCGGACCGCGGGACTGCTGATTGACAATCTCAGCCCGCTATTATTCACGCTGGCTATCACACTGATGGGAGTCGAGATTGCGGCGGACCACCCATGGTTGGGATTTCTCTGCATTTCGGCGGCGGTTGCAATCTACGGAGTACGAGCAGCAATATTGCAGTTGAGGTACGCCAAGTCGCAAGAGGAATTGACCAAGGCGATGATTGCGGCCGAACAGGCGAACCGTGCCAAGAGCCAGTTCCTGGCCAACATGAGCCATGAAATACGGACGCCGATGAATGGCATTCTCGGCATGACCGAACTTGCTCTCAGCACAAGTCTGAGTGAAGAGCAGCGTGATTTTCTGCTGACGGTGAAGTCCTCGGCAGATCGCCTGCTGACCATCATTAATGAAATCCTCGATTACTCAAAGCTGGAAGCAGGTAAAACCATCCTGGATTCTTCTGCCTTCCATTTACCCAGCGTGGTTGGGGATGTATTGAAGAGTCTCGCCTTTCTCGCCCACCAAAAGGGTCTGGAACTTATCGGGCACATCGCGCCGGATGTGCCCGCTGACCTCAAGGGGGACCCGGTCCGTCTTGGCCAGGTCCTGATTAATCTCGTGGGGAATGCGATTAAATTTACGGAGCACGGAGAAGTTTGCGTAGAGGTATCAGCGCAGGCGGCTACGAACAACCGCGTTTGCCTGCAGTTCTCCGTTCGCGACACCGGGATCGGCATCGCGCCAGACCAGCAGGAGGGACTTTTCAGGGAATTTCAGCAGGCGCAAACTTCCGGCAATCGCTTATACGGTGGTACCGGACTGGGACTGGCTGTTTCTAAAAGCATTGTGACTTTGATGGGGGGCACGATCGGTCTCAAGAGCATACCCGGAGAGGGCACAACCATCACCTTTCATGTCTACTTTGACGTGTCATCTGAATCTCAGCCAGCCCCTCCCATCCCGGGAGAAGAAGAGTTGCAGGGGATGCACACCCTGATCATTGATGACAATGCTACGAATCGAAGGATTCTCTGCGAATTGACTCGTCAATGGAAGATGAAGCCGCACATGTGCGGTTCCGGGGAATCGGGGCTTGCAGAACTTTCCAGAGCCGCCTCCGAGGGCAATCCCTATCGCTTGCTTCTGCTCGACGAACAGATGCCCGGGATGGATGGAATGGAGGTCCTCGACCGCATCCGGAGAAACCCGGGGCTCAAAAGTGTGGTGATCATGATGTTGACCTCGTACGACCAGGTCACGAGCGCAGCACGTTGCCGGCAGATGGGGGTGGAGACTTACCTGATCAAGCCCATCAGCGCCGCCGACCTGCTCGGATCCATTCGTCTTGCGCTCGGAGTGCATATGCGGGCAACCACGGTCACTGTTCCAGACGCGGTGATTTCCGCTTCGCCACTGTCGCTAAAGATCCTGCTGGCCGAAGACAACCTGGTCAATCAAAGGGTCGCCATGACTATGCTGGGCAAGATGGGACATCGGATCACGTTGGCAACGAATGGCCGGGAAGCTCTGGAGCAATGGAGACAAAATGATTTCGATTTGGTTCTCATGGATGTTCAGATGCCTGAGATGACCGGTCTGCAGGCCACCATGCAAATACGCCAGGAAGAGGCTGCAGGCGCTCACATACCCATTGTTGCCATGACCGCATCTGCGATGAGCGAAGAACGGGACCGCTGTTTGGCGGCCGGCATGGATGATTTTATTTCCAAGCCGGTGAGTTACAAAGTCATCGAACAGATGATCGCGGCTACATTTTCACCTAAAAGATAGAGTTGATTGTCGTACCCAGATCAGACTCGTCCAGATTATATTGGTTAGTTGGCCAATTTTGGGCAAGTCTGGTGTTGCCGTATCCCTTGTTCGCTGGCAACATCTCCGCTGTGCTGCGTATGCATCATACAGACGCGATCCTGCACTCTGGACCGTGCGGGTTGACGGCGATGACGCCGAGACTCGCTCAGCCGCAGTTCAAAAACGAAATTACGAGGAGGAGTGTTTCAGTCGATGACAACCCAGAGATCCTTTGTCGGGCACACACTTTTGGGTGTAATGTTGTTCGCCCCTATGGCGGGGCAAGCGCAGGTTACCGGGCAACCGGGACCGGCCGCGGCTACGAGCGTTCCGGAGACGTCAGTCCCTGTGAGCGCCAATGCGTATCAGAGGCAAGGGCCGCCGGGACCGACGGATTGCCGTGGCTGCCTTCCGGTGGCTCCGGCACGACAGGGCCCCAACCAGGAGGCGGGGCTGCCGCAGGCAGTCCCCCAGCAGGGCGGATCCAGCCAAGCCCCAGGCCGCGTAGGACCCCCGCCAAGCCTACCCAATCCTCTTCCCTATGATCTGTTGCTGCAGAACGGGCACGTGATCGACGCCAAGAATAATATCGACCGTTCGATGGACGTGGGGATCAAGGATGGCAAGATTGCCGCGGTGGGCGAACATCTGAACGCCACGGATGCAGCCAAGACGATTGACGTGAGCGGCTACTACGTAACGCCCGGGTTGGTTGACATCCACACCCATGACTACGCGTCGACCGGCGAAGCCCGCTCCTACGCCGGAGACTACGGCATCTGGCCGGATGGCTTCACCTTTCGCAACGGAGTCACCACGATTTGCGATGCCGGCAGCTCAGGATGGCGGAATTTCGAAGACTTCAAGGAGCACATCATCGACCGCGAACAGACCCGGGTGCTGGCCTTTATCAACATAGTGGGCGCGGGCATGCGCGGCACGCGGTTCGAAGACAATATCGATGACATGCAGATGGTGCCGACGGCGTTCATGGCGGAGCGCTATCCGGAGACCATCATCGGCATCAAGAGCGCGCACTTCACCGGCCCGGAGTGGACACCTTACGTGCAGGCGGTTGGGGCCGGCAATCTTGCCCACATTCCGGTGATGATCGACTACGGATCTAATCGCAAAGAGCGGCCTCTCTACGATTTGCTGACCAAATATCTGCGTCCGGGCGATATCTACACCCATACCTACTCCGGCCTGCGCGGCGAGCAGGACTTGACGACACTGGGACCGTCGAAGGCTCTGATCGAGGGGCGCAAGCGGGGCATCTACTTCGACGCTGGGACGGGCGGCGGCAGCTTCCGCTTCCGCGTGGCCGTGCCCCTGATCAAAGCCGGCTTTCTGCCGGATTCGCTTTCCACTGACCTGCATGCCGACAGCATGAACTCCAGCACCAAGGACATGCTGAACGTGATGAGCAAATTCATGGCAATGGGCATGACGCTGCAGGAGGTTGTAGCGGATTCGACGTGGCATCCGGCGAGAGAAATCCAGCGGCCGGAACTTGGCAACCTGTCGGTCGGCGCGCCGGCCGATGTGGCGGTGCTGAGCGAGGAGCACGGCAAGTTCGGCTATCTGGATATGGACAACACCAAGCTCACGGCTGACACTCGTATTGATGATGAGCTGACGATCCGTGCTGGAAAAGTAGTCTATGACCTGAACGGCCTCTCGATGGATATGTGGAACGCCTCGCAGCCGTCAAGCAATCCTCAGATGGCCAATCACTGGACGGAATTCCGGCCGCGGCCACCTCTCCCGGATCAGATCACACCGCGCAGTCCGGTCACGCAGTAGCATCAGGGTGGTATGGGGAAGAAGAGACAGAGACGGAGACGGGAGCCGAAGGAGGAGTGCATGCCCCCATGGTGATGTTCCTAATCCGCACGGAGAGCTTCAACCGGATTGACCAAGGCGGCACGACGCGCCGGGAAATAACTGGCTGACAGGGAGGAGACGGCCAGCACCACGGCAACAGTAGCCAACGTAGGCACGTCCCACGGTTGGGTGCCGAAAAGCAGCTTGCGCATCAACGTAGCCGCTATCGCCGAACAAACCAATCCAGTAGCAATGCCAACAGCTGTCAACCATCCAGCCTCGTTCATGATGAGCGCATAGATGGAATTGCGTTGCGCGCCAAGTGCTATGCGCACGCCAATCTCGCGGGTTCGCTGGCTCACCGAGTAAGCCACTACCCCATACAACCCAACCACGCCCAGCAGCCAGGCCATCGCCGCAAATACGCTCACCAGCCATGCCGAAGAACGGCGTAGATAGCTGGACTGGGAATGATTGATCCTCACCACCATGGTCTCCTCACCAGAGGTCATAATTCCCCTGTCAATCTGATGAATGGTCCCCACCAGCGTGGCCAAAAGCGTTTGCGGTTTTTGCAACGTGCGCACAACGACAAAAAAGGTATAGTGCGGCTCCTGATTGAACGGAGTGTACAGCATAGGATCGGTAGGCGCATCCAACGGGCCCTCCTTGATGTCGTCCACCACGCCGACAATCTGGATCACTGGCTCCGACTCGTCATAACGTATCTGCTTGCCGATAGGATCTTCACCGGCAAAATACTTTCGCGCGAAGGCCTGATTGACGATCGTCACACGAGGCTTCGACGCATCTTCGCTCTCACTGAAAAACCGCCCGCGCAATAACCGCGCCTGCACGGAGGCAAAATAACCAGCGCTCACTTGCCCGTCGTTTGCCTCATTGCCCTCCCCGTGGCCCGGTCTGCCCAGGATTTGGAAGGTGGTGCTGTTACCCCCGTCGCTGCCTACAGGCAATTGGTGCGAAACCGCGACTGACTGCACTCCAGGCAGCCGTGCAACCTCATGCATCACGTGCTGTGCCAACGCAACCACCTGTTGCTCCTTTGGGTAGCCTGATCGCGTCGCCGTCAACCGTACCATCGCCAGATTGTCCGGCTGTAATCCGATATCGGTGTGGAGCAGGCGATAGCAACTCTTTGCCAGCAGCCCTGCCCCCACCAGCAGCACCATCGCCGCGCCCAACTCAAGCACCACAAGGTTCGCGCCCAGCCGTCGCCACAGGGTCCCGGCGGCGCCATGGCCACCTTCTGTCAACCCATCCCGCAGATTAGACAACGACGAGCGCAGGATTGGGGTCAGGGAAAACAGCAGCCATGACAGGCAAGCAATGGCGCCGGTGAAAATCATGACGTGTGCATCTAGCCGGAGGCCGTGCAGATAGGGCATATTGACCAGCATGTTGGCTGGAATAAGCCCCGTCAACAAAAGCGTCACTTCATACGCTGCAGTCACGCCGATGATGCTTCCGGCCGCTACCAGCACCAGGCCTTCTGTAACAAACTGCCGGACCAGTCTCGCGCGTGATGCACCCAAGGCCCCGCGAACGGCAATCTCTCGCGTCCGACTCTCTGTGCGCACGAGCATCAGACTTGACACATTGACACATGCAGTCAAGAGCAGCAGTGCGGCCCCACCCAACAGTAGAAGCAGAATTGGACGAATATCTCCGACAATTAGCTCGGGCAGTGCCATCACGGTCGCGCCCCGTCCTTCATCTGCGTCGGGATACTGTTTTGCCAGCCGCCGTGCGATCGAATTCATGTCCAAGGATGCGGTCGCAAGCGAGACTCCTTCCTTTAGCCGGGCAATCGCCAAAAGTCCATGTTCCCCACGGCCTTCGGGATTGGAGGAGGCATGCAAAGCCGTCCAGAACTCCGCCGGGCCTGCGGGAGCAAAATGAAATCCCTGCGGCAACACGCCGATGATGATGTTGGAGGCGCCATCCAGGGTGATCGTCCGCCCCAGGACATCCGGTCGTCCTCCATATCGATTCTTCCACGAGCTGTAGCTCAGAATTACTGTACGGGTGGCGCTCGCCGAATCTTCGCCGGCGCGAAAATCGCGACCCAGCACAGGAATTATTCCCAGCATGCGGAAGAATCCGCCACTCACGGTGGCGCCGTCCGTTTGTTGAACTCCGGTAGCAGTACTGAGCGCAAAATTGTTGCTGTCATATGCCTCTACCGAGACGAAAACGTTATTCAGTTTCCTCCAATCGAGATAGTCAAGATACGAGAGATGGAACTTTGGGCCCAACGGTGTGCTCTCAAACAACGCCACCAGGCGCGACGGGCTGTGATAAGGCAACGGCTTGATCAGCGCTGCGTCTACAAAGGCGAAGATGGCAACACTGGCGCCGATGCCCAGAGCCAGTATCAGGATGGCTGTGCAGGCGAATCCTGGATTCTTCGATAACTGGCGGCAGGCATACCGGATGTCGTGCCAGATGGTATCGAGCATGAGTGCGGCATCCGCGCCGGTTACTCGTTCTTTTGTAACGGTTGGATTTCCGAAGCGCAGCAACGCATCCCGTCGAGCGTCCTCGGGCGACATTCCCGCAGAAATGTTGTCCTCAATTCGCATCCCAACGTGCGCCTCGAGTTCCGCTTCAATCTCCAGATCGACTTTCGCCCGGGAGAAGAGATTCGAGATTCGACGAATGAGCGACATAGAATTCCAACCTCACGCGCAAGCGCAAAATAGCGCGGACACCCCTCACCAGATGTTCATCGCACGCCCGCAGCATGTGCAGGACAATTCCGTAGCCGTGCAAAGACCTGTTTCCGGCAGCGTGTTGAGAACCAGCAGGGCGAGAGCTCCCTGCGAATCGTTTTTCAAGATGCAGATTAACCCCTAAACAACTTGGGACCAGGACTGACTGTACACATAGATGATTAGGTGTGTCAAGTTTGAGTGACTTCGGAACGCTGGTCTTCGATACCACAGCCATCCCTGGGTAAACGAATAGACGAATCGCTGCCAGTAGTGAGATCGCAATGCGTAACGAGTGACGGGTGCCCCATATCTGCCCGGTTTTGGCAGATGTGGGATTCAATGGCTGTCCACCGATCACTCTCTACCAGCAACAGATCTTGATGTCCATGGCCATCTACACCCTGCACAGTCAGGGGTTGAGGTCTGTGGAATCCCACATCTGCCAAAACCGGGCAGATGTGGGGCACCCGGGCTTGGTCGCAGACCGTGGCTGTGAAAACTGGGATAAGCCTATTTCTTCTTGAGCACAGCGCTGCTATTTTCGTCGGCGTTGATGACGCCCATGAGCTTGCTCACATCTGCTGATTTTTCCGGAGCGAGATCGAGTTGCCGAACAACGTACTCACGGGAGTAGTGCAGAACGTTTCCATTGGCCTTTACGTCGCTCTTGTAACTGGCGAAGCCCACATCGAGGTCTACCGGCGCGGGCATATCATCGACCATGTAGCCTGCGGGCAATGCGACGTCGATGCTGTCGCGCCAGGTCCCAGTCTCTCCCAGATCGATGGGATAAATGCGCGGCTTGTCATTGTAGGGTTGTGCGTTGCGGCCCAGAACCCGGGGACGAATCAGGAGCAGGTCTCCGGTCGGCTGGCCATATCCATTTGCGGTAAGCGAGTATTGCAGCACCACGCTCTTGCTCATCTCACGAGCATTCTTCGCGTCGTTCGCCTCGACAGTGAAGCTGGAGAAGTCTCTCTGCAGGCGTCTCTCAATTTCTTCATGCTGCTGCTTCTCACCCTCTTCGTTGTAGAGCCGGCGATAACGGCGAGCCGCTTCGCCGGAGCGCGTCTCCGTGACTGTTCCTTTAAGCGTGCCGTCTGCATTCAGCGCGAATGAGGCGGTGCGATCCAGGGTATCGGCGTCGGGAGCGAGCGTGGGCAACTGAATCACCTGGCTGTCGTTACCCGCAACCAGAATCCCGTAACTGCCTTGCAAATGGAACCCCAAAAGGCCAATGGGCGTATAGGTGTCGGTGGGATCGAAAATCAGATAATGTTTGCCCGTACGGGCAGTGACCACTGAGCGCAGTTCCGGATCGCTATAGCCAGCGGGCATCTCAATAGCGGCAATCGCGTGATTGCCCTCAATCGAAGGAAGCGCCGGATCGATGAAGCCGCGATGGGTATCAACCAGCACCCACGTCGCACGAACGCCAACCGCGTTCAGCATGGCGATCAGTAGCGTTGCTTTGTCTTTGCAGTCACCATAGCGGTACTTGAAGACCTCGGCAGCCGGATGCGGCTGCAACCCCCCGATGCCGATCTCGATGCCGACGTAGCGAATCTCCCGCTGCATGAAGCCGGCAACACCCTGGATCTTAGTCTTGAAATCTGCTGCGCTGCCCACTTCTCGCGACTTGGCAGCAATCTCTTGCGGAGCTTCGGTGCGGCTGGAGGCGAGCGTGTCGTACCAATTGCCGATCTCCGTCCAGCGCTGGTCGCCTGTGGGTAGAGCGGTGGCAGAGTAGTGGACAACCATGCGGGCAGCAAGCGCATAGGGTGAAGGAGCCATGGGCACGTCGGTCAGGTCGATGGCGGGAATGTCGTTCAATTCCCAGCGCCAGTGGTTAGGCGCTACCTCGCTGGCGGAGACCGGCGCATGATGCAGCCAGGCTGAATACTGGTTCCAGGTCGGGGGCAGATCGACCTCGAGAATCGAGCGCACTCCGGGAATGTCCCGTTGAAAATCCCAGGTTTGCTCTTCGGCGCCGTAGGTTGCTACGTGACGCTCGACTTCGTAGGCGACGACCCCGCCCGGATCGGTTCCCGGCGGTGTAACCGTCTTGGCGCGAAGATCATCGTAGAGGATTCCCCATTGCCCCAGTGCCTCGTCGTGTACCTCCTGATCCTTGACGGTGTATTGGTGACCGTCGGGACCAATGCTCCAGGCATGGAAGAAATCAAGCTTGTCGTCCTTGGAGTAGCCGGCGACAATCTCTGCATATTCGCGGCCCCGCGGGCGCAGGATCTTAAGCACCCGCCGTTCCCGCTCTGTGGCCCGGCCATCGGCTCCCACGGTGACCAGCCGGTCATCGAGCAGGACCACCGCCCCGGTATTGGACGGGTAGGGCTGAAGCTTAGACGCGGCGGCCTGAATTATCCAGTCAGGAAAAGCGTTGGCCGCAAGAGCCGCGTGTGGCGCCGCGGCGGCGAGGCAAAGAAGGAGCAGTGCAAACGGCGAAAAGCCAGGGCGAAGCTTCATTGGGCGTTTCCCGCTGCAGCACCTCCCGCTACGGGGGCCGCCTGGACGAACCCCAGCACAGCCGGCTCCTTATCCTTGGCATTTATCTTTTGGTAGAAGTCCTTCAGCGCCGGGTACTCCTCTGCCTTGTATATGACATTGCCCATCGCGAATATGCGCTCGCTTTTCACAATGCCGGGCTCGCGAGTAAATTTGGCCTGATAGTAAGCGTTTTGCGGATAGGTGACTTCTGTATCCTTAGGAAGGCTCTCTATATCGAACGCCGGGGGCAGCTTGATCGACACTATGTCCTTCATGGCCATGGGATAGTCAAGATCGACCGGCATGGTCCTCTTATCCAGGGCGAAGAGCGGATGGCTGGTTGCCTCAAAGAAAGTAGCCGGCAGGAAGACGCGCTTTGCGGTCGTCGTGCCCATTGACCCGCTGACATTGAGGATGCACAGCAAAGTCTTGTCCCAATCGGTCAGCCCGAGAAAATGATCGATCTTCACCTGGATGCCCGGCGGCATCTCCTGTTGCACCGTTTGTTCAAATTGCTCTTTGAGTGCGTCTTCATCGTTGCGCAGAGCAAACTCGCGCCAGCGCAGGGCCCGGCTGCCAGTGAGACTGATGCGAATGGTGCCGTTTACCTTGCCATCGGGATGGATCTCGAGATACGCATTCCGGAGCTGGCTGGTCGACTGGTAACCGGGAATCGGCGTCGCGAAGACTACTGCACCTTTATCGGTCTGGCGAATTCCCTGCGTCGCCGTGTGCTTCCAATGCAGCTCCCCATACTCCGCATAGCGTTCGCCGGGATCGAAGAACTGTTCCTTGCCATCGACCTGCACGATGGCGATATCGTCATCCAATTGACTCAAGTCAAGATAATCGGCGAGGAAAAGATTACGATCGCGGTTGGTCACGACCCCCACGTACGCTTTGAATCCTGCAGCGCGAGCAAGACCGACGAAGAGCCGGGTGAGCTCATCCCGATTGCCTCGCTTCTGTTCCCAGACATCCGCTGCGGTCTTAACTTTGATGCCTTGTGCCTTGTCCTCCGCTTCTGTGTGCTCGCGGGTAAAGCTGGTATTTTCGAGCCTCATGACCGCCGCATAAATCTTCTGCAGCTTTTGTGCGGGGGTATCTGCCGGGCCGGCTATCTGGCTCGCTATGGCGGACAGCTTACCGGCGTCGATAAACTTGTCCACACTTTTTGACCAGTATTTGCCTTCGTTACTCCAGTATTCGTCTGCCGACCGGGCAATGGTGTAGTAGAAGAGCGCGCGATAGCTGTAGTTGTGCATCGGAGGCATGAACTCTTCATCTGGAGACGCCGGGATCTTCTCCACGTCGAGGGTGTAGTATTTCCCGGCGGGCGAGTAGACGATCGAGCCGCCGGCGGGCAGATAAGCCGTATATGCTACGCGGCCCTGCATTACACCGCCGTGGCCATCCTCCAGAGTCCGGTCGCTGGGTATGAATTGAAAGTGCGCTTTGCGTACATAGAGCGGACCCTGTAGATACCAGCGCGGCGAAACGACTACGTTGCTTTCGTAGCTCAGAACGTAGCGGTACTCGAGAATGCTGCCCACTTGAACGTCGGGCAAGGTGAAGACGGTGGCTTTATACTTCTCTTTCCCGCTTTTTTCGAGCACCTTCTGGTATGGTTTTCCGGTAAATGGAATTACGGTGCCATCGCTGTGAATGGTGCGGCCCTCGACCCCAAAGACCTTAAATTGCCCTCCCTCGTATGAGATCTCCTGGTCAGCGTACTCTTTACCCTTCTCGGTGAGAACCTTGAGACGAACATAGGTTATGTGAACGTGCAGCTTGTCATCTGCGCGTTCGTCACGCAACAGGTAAATCGCCGCCGCACCGGGGGCAGCCGGCTCCGCTGTCATCTGTAGCTCTTCGGGGGTGGGATTGATCCAGGCATCCGCAAAGGCATGTGCACTGGTGAGGGCCATGATCGAAGTTATGACCGCAGGCAGGAAACGGCGCAAGGCAATTGACACAGGAAATTTCCTCCGGCTCAAAAAGACCGTAAGTGCAGCAGTGAATTAGCTGCTGGAGCGGGGGATAAAGTTTCGCTGCCTTTTTGTACGACGAACCGGGGGTATTTTACAAGGGGATTCTTGCCCTGCCCCTCTCCCTAACGTCACTCGCAGCCTAAGCTTGCATGATCGGCAACCAAGGTTACCGCAGCCGTGAATGTAACCTTCTTTATTTCGTAACATCCGCGAATGGGGTAATGAGTCTCCCTATGCGCCACCGTTTCCCCGCGGCACGGGCGGTCAGAGCAAGGGCAATGGAACCGGAGGACTGGTATTGGCCACCCGCGTTGGTTGCGTCCGGCCCGCTGGCTCCCCTCGTCCCTTGACGAAAGATTCACACCTGTTTAGTCTATGCCTGTAGCAACCACGCCTGTGATGAGTAAGCCTACGCGGCGCGACTTGAGCTAGGGAGGAAACCCCCATGAACTGGCTACCTGGCATTTTCCGTCGCGGTAAAGTCTACGACGATCTCGCCGAAGAAATGCGGCTTCATCTCGAAGAACGGACAGAGCAGTTTATCCGCGAAGGCATGAGCCGGAACGAGGCGGAACAAGCGGCTCGCCGCTCCTTCGGAAATGCCGCGCTGCTTGAAGAGCGCAGCCGTGAAGTGTGGCAATTGCCGTGGTTGGAATCAATCGGTACAGACTTGAAACTGGTATTCCGGCGCCTGAGAAAATCACCAGGATTCGCCGCCACGGTCATTCTGACCCTGGCGATCGGCATCGGCGCCAACACGGCGGTCTTCAGTGTGCTCAACAGCGTGCTATTCAAGCCTCTGCCCTATCCGAAACCGAATCAACTGGTAGCCGTGCGGCTGATCGCTCCGGGGGCAGCAGGACTGGCAGACTTCTCCAGTGGCCTCCGTCTCTCGCCCTCCATGTATTTCACCTTCTCTGAGCAGAACCGGACGTTTCAATCGTTTGGCGTGTGGATCGGGGGTACAGCAAATGTCACCGGCCTCGGCCAGCCACACGAAGTCCACATTGCCTCGATCACCGACGGTGTGCTGCAAACGCTCAGCGTGCCGCCTCTCCTGGGCCGTTGGCTTCTGCCTGCCGACCAGAATCCGCATGGTCAGAAGACCCTAGTGCTCAGCTACGGTTACTGGCAGCGCCGCTTCGGCGGAGACCGGTCTGCCATTGGACGCAGCATCCAAATCGATTCGCAGCTCCGGGAAATCGTCGGCGTGATGCCGCAAGGGTTCAAGTTGGTAAATGCGGACTTCGATATGATGGCGCCGCTTGCCTTGGACCGCAACAACCAGAAGCTGGCTGGTTTCGGTTTTCAAGGTATCGCACGGCTCAAGCCGACAATCCCGATTGCGCAAGCCGATGCCGACATAGCGCGAATGTTGCCGATCTGGATGGACTCCTGGTCAAACGGCCCAGGCATCGATTCGCATCAATTTTACGTGGCCTGGAGAATCACGCCCGCCCTGCGTCCGCTTAAACAGGAAGTAATTGGCAATGTTGGCAACGTGCTGTGGTTGGTGATGGGTACCATCGGCGTGGTTATGCTGATTGCCTGCACCAACGTCGCAAATTTGTTGCTGGTGAGAGCGGATGCCCGCCGGCAGGAGCTTGCGATTCGCTCCGCACTCGGCGCAGGACGCGCGCGAATTGCGTGGGAGCTGCTGCTCGAAAGCCTGTTACTCGGACTCATCGGTGGTGTGGTGGGAGTCGGGATCGCTTACGAAGGTCTGCGGCTTCTGGTGGCCATCGGTCCGGCCAATCTGCCGCGCTTGGGTGAAATCTCCCTTGATGCCCAATCGCTCGGGTTCACGCTGGCCCTTTCGCTGCTCTCCGGCTTGTTATTTGGATCTATTCCGGCGTTGCGATATGCGGGGCTGCGCATGCCATCTGCTCTTGGGGGCGCTGGGCGCACTGCGAGCGTCAGCCGGGATCGCCAACACTCTCGCGATCTGCTGGTCGTGGCCCAGGTGGCAATGGCTTTAGTGCTCCTGGTGAGCGCCATGCTGATGATCCGTACACTCCAGGCACTGCGAAGTGTCGAACCGGGGTTCACACAACCGGAGCATCTGCAGACGATGCGCATTTCTATTCCGGCTTCTCTGGTTGCGGATCCGCAAATGGTCACGCGCATGCAAAATAGCATTGCCGACCGGTTGGCGGCTGTCCCGGGCGTAACTTCCGTAGGGTTCGGGAACGCGATGCCGATGGAAGGGATCGAGGCCAACTGGGACTCAATCTTTAAAGAGGGGCAGAGCATGAGTGACGTCACGCCTCTCCGGTTGTTCAAATACGTCTCCCCAGGGTTTTTCCGGGCGGCGGGGACTCGGCTCGTTGCCGGACGCGAGTTTACCTGGACAGAACTCTACGGTTTAAGACCGGTCGCGATCATTTCCGAGAATCTTGCCCGCGAATTGTGGGGCACTCCAACTGCAGCGATTGGCAAGCGATTGGATGCGTATGGCACGGCGTGGCACGAAGTGGTTGGCGTAGTACAGGACGTTCGTGAGAACGGCGTTCAGGAGAAGGCGCCCGCGATCGTGTATTGGCCGTCGATGACGGAGGGCATCTACGGGCCCCACTCTTTTGATGCCGAACGCTCGGTGACATTCGTTATCCGAAGTGATCGGGCTGGAACTCAGGGATTTCTAGGCGAGGTCCAGCAAGCCGTTTGGTCAGTGAATTCTAGCCTGCCGCTGGCGTCGATGCGGACGATGCAGGAAATTTACAGCCAGTCGCTGGCACGAACTTCGTTCACGCTGGTCATGATAGGCATTGCCGGTGCAATGGCGCTGGTGCTCGGGATCATCGGCATCTACGGCGTGATTTCTTATGCGGTGTCGCAACGCACGCGCGAAATCGGAATTCGCCTGGCGCTTGGGGCAGAGAAAAGCCGGCTAAGGTGGATGTTCGTTCGCTCCGCGTTGGTGCTGACCGGAATAGGCATGGCAATCGGCCTGACCGCGGCAGCCGGATTGACACGCCTCATGAGCTCGTTGTTGTTTGGCGTCAGTCCGATGGACCCCCTTACCTACGTCTCGGTGCTGATCATTTTAGCGGCGTCCGCGCTGCTCGCCAGCTACCTGCCGGCTCGCCGTGCGGCTGCGGTCGATCCCGTGGAGGCTCTCAGAGTCGAGTGACGTGCTCATCCCGAACGACCGATACGCTGATGATTGCTGCGCCCATGATGACGGCTGCGTGTCCCATTTTCGCTTACCTTGTCTCCCGAAACTCGGGGGACACTCGCGGGAACAGCCGGCGCAATCACCAATCCAACGCAGGGATCGCTTTGTGACCCAAGGCGACGCAGTGTTCCGTCTTTCAGCCGAAAGTGCTGTAGACGCCCTCGTATAGTCAGCACCGATCCAGCGCGGGGAACTTACAGGCTCCTCATGGTAGCCTTTCGGCTACCATTTCGCCGCCCGGCGAGGATGGCTGAGAAAGCTAAGTTATTGCGAATTCAGGAAATCGTGCCGCAGTGAACTGGGGCCTGCGTTTGGCCACGCGCATGCAATAGGCCCATGTGACAGCATTCTTCCAGTGAGGGTGCTGAAAGCTTCAGAGGCAAATTCAGTTTGGCTCCCACTACAAGGAGCCCCAGGAGAATTTTATGAAATCGCCGTCACTCTCTTGATGTTCTGAGACGGCGTTGAACCCAACGGCCGACGAGAACCTGCGGAGCCTTGACTGGGTTCAATCCCTAACGGCGACTCTCTTCTCACAATTTTCGTTGATTCCCTTCGGGGGGAGGGACTCGATGAAACAGAACGAGGAGAGTCGTCGTTAGTTTTCGGGGAATCGAAAACCTGGAGCAAAAAGGGGGAGACGGAAATGGCCCCAATGCACAGGCAGCTATTTGCTTTACTTCAATGCTTTTGCTTTCGTGTCAGTGCCGTATCGTCCTTTGCGCGCCGTGCTTCTCGACTACCGATAGCAGTTTCAATGCCATGCCGCTTGGCTGTTTCGCCCCCGTCTCCCACTTCTCAATGGTCGATTCGCTGGTATTGAGATAACGGGCGAATACTGGCTGGCTGACGCGAAGACGCTGCCGCAATTTCTTGATCTGTGCCGGCTTCAATACCGGCGGCGATGTGAGACAGGAGTCGTCGAATTTCCGCATGGTCGTTTTGTCAATCGCTCCGACCCTGTACATCGCGGAAGCTGAAGAGTGGATGGCCTCAAAGGCATCGCTCTTGAATTTACGTTTGGCCGCCATTGCAAATCTCCATCCAATCTTTATCCCGAAGCAGCTGGTTTAGTTGAAGAGTTGTCAGGCCAGCGTACGCTTTTGTAGCACCAGGTGCAACCTTTCGCTGATTTTACGGGAGAGTCCGCTCTATCCGAACATGGGTGCCGCACCTACGGCGCTCCGGATCTTGATGGCCGACTCCAACCCAGCCCTTCCGGGCTGGGCTGACGTTTGGCGGACGGCCCTCCGGGCCTCGATGGGTCTGGGCCATGCAAAGTGCACCTTGGATAGGCGGAATTTGGAACAGGTCTTCAAAGCGATATAAGAGAAAGCAATGCGGCGCCGTCTACGGCGAAATTTACCAGCTTATTTGCTCCCTGTGATCCGGTCGACAAACAGCCGCAGGAAGCGATCACTGTCTGAGGCCACGCAAACGCGAGCATTCGGCTTTAGTTCAACGACGCCCTCGATCTCATAGTGATCGCCGTGCAGAACATTCTTTTCATCGGATCCATGGCGATTGGCGACGGTTTCCCCGCGAGTGAACTCACCTTTGGTCTCTACGTCCACATGCATGCTCTGGAGCGTGACCAGCGTGGGGTCAACCACCACGGCCACGGCCAGGGGGTCATACATCGCAGCTCCCTGGTACCCGCTTTTCTCTGAACGGGTGAGGTAGAAATCGGCAAGCTTGGCGACGAAATCGCTTTCCGGCCTGTGGTTCGCCTGCAATTGGCTCAGATACTTGCGCGTCATCAACGTGCGTTCCCCGACATCGGAGCCGACCATGGTGACGACCCAGCCAGCATTGAAAACGATTTGTGCAGCCTCCGGATCGTTATAGATATTTGCTTCTGCCGCTCCGTTCACGTTCCCCCCGGTGATGGAGCCCCCCATGATGACAATGTCTTTGACCAGAGATGCGATCGCCGGATCCTTGGAAAGGGCCAGGGCTATATTCGTTAGCGGCCCGACGGGAATGAGCGTGATTTGATGCGGATACTTATGGACCATCTGGATGATCAAGTCGGGGCCAAAGCGGGCATCGGGCTTGCATGTCGGGGCGGGCAATTCGACCCCGGCAAGACCATTCCTGCCGTGCCAGTACTGCGCCGTGATCAGTTTTTGATTCAACGGGTGCTGAGCTCCACCCGCCACAGGCACATCACATCGGCCTGCCAGGGACACAAGCTTCAGGGCGTTTTCCAGACCTTGTGCCGCCTCAACATTACCCGGCACCACGGTTAGCGCTTCGACCTTAAGTTCTGGCGAGTTCAAGGCCAACAGGATGGCCATGGCGTCGTCGATGCCCGGATCGGTGTCGATAATTACGCGCTGCGGAGCAGTCTGCGCGAAGACGTTCGTCACCATGACAAAAACGATAAAAATCAGAATGGAAGTGATGCGCGGTCGATTCACTGAGGGGGTTTCTTTCTTTAAAGAGCGTTTTGAGATGTCTATGTTTCCAGCCAGATGGCAGTGTAAACCTTGTCTCCCCGGTCCTGCGGGTGTGCCGCTCGCCGCGGGAGTCGCAAACAAGAGAGGTGCTGTGGGTGCTGGAGAGAATTACCCGTTGGGTGATAAAGCAAAGAACCCTGAGCAGCCAATGAGGCTACTCAGGGCTCTTGAACTCATTGGTGCCGAAGAAGGGACTCGAACCCCCACACCCTTGCGAGTACATGGACCTGAACCATGCGCGTCTGCCAATTCCGCCACTCCGGCACGATAGATCCAGCGCAATCGGCTGGATAGGCAGCAACGTTTAGTGTACAAAAGCCGGCCCTGATGTACAAACACGGTGCCACGCCCTCAGGGGCTTCACTTGCTGAGGAAAAGCCTCTGCTTGGACGGAGT
Source organism: uncultured Acidobacteriaceae bacterium (assembly GCA_963750415.1). Lineage (GTDB taxonomy): Bacteria > Acidobacteriota > Terriglobia > Terriglobales > Acidobacteriaceae > PALSA-350. The sequence continues at coordinate 977,638 of CAVVQX010000005.1, read as the reverse complement.
CGTTCCGTCCCAGACCCCTGGGTAAACGAATAAACGAATCGCTGCCGGTAGTGAGATCTCCATGCGTAACGAGTGACGGGTGCCCCATATCTGCCCGGTTTTGGCAGATGTGGGATTCAACGGCTGTCCACCGATCACTCTCTACCAGCAACAGATCTTGAAATCCATGGCCATCTACACCCTGCATCAGTCAGGGGTTGATCACCTAAGCCCGCGTTTAACGGCTTACGGGCACCTGCACTGCAATTGCTTCCAGCTGCGCCAGATGATTCAAATCGTGACCGGCCATGGTTTCAATGATCGTGCGCAATGTCATTTGCCCGCGCTCCGGATGGAGAACGGGTTTGGACATGGTCTCAGCAGGTATTGACCGCAGCAGCATCAGATTCCATTGGCGCACGCAAGAGAAGGTCATCATGGCAGCCTGGGGATCGTACCCGGCATAGTTGGCTGCCCAGGTCTCCTGATCGAAGGGCTGGATGACGTGATGGTCCTGGGCCAGGGTCTGGCGTATGCGGTAGCTAAAAACCAGTTCGCAATCGGCCAGGTGGCAAAGAATTTCGTGCGGGCTCCACTTTCCGGGCGCAGGCGATTCTTCTATCCGAGCCGGACCAAGGGCAACGGATAGTTGTTCGAGATGTCTAGCAGTGGTCGCCACCACCTTGAGTGGGTCGCGACTGCCTAGCTGTCGTGCATATGGGTTCATTTCATTACAATAACGTCTGTGGACGCCTCTTCTCAACTTACCGGGAGGAGGTTACCGAAGATTCGATAGTCACTCTGTCGCAACGGGACGATTTTGTGCCCCGAGCAAACCGTCCGTAAACGCCAGCATGACTCCGGGACTGCGATTGATTCCCGGTCGAGGTCTGAATGACGCCAAATCCCCCCATCATCCCTGCGGAACAGGCCAAAGAAATCCGCCGATTGTCGCACGATTTAAGCAACGCACTCGAAATTATTGTGCAGGCCAACTACCTGCTGGGCGCCATGTCGCACGACGAGTCAGCGAAGCAATGGATTCAGCTGCTCGATAATGGAGTGGTTCAGGCCGCCGGCATCAACCGTAATCTTCGCGACTATATCGTTGCCAATAGCTAGAGCATTTTCACTTCTACTCTGCGCAGGGGGGTGCAGCGATGTGCGTCTTTTCTTGAGGAAAAGCCGCGTCGGGAGTGGTTGCTTTGTATACACCAGAAGTGAAAATGCATTAGGCGGTTGTTTTGCGATCCTGCCGGGGCCGGCGCAGGTTGCGGAAAAAGATTTCAGCCCAGCCCTTCCGGGCTGGGCTGACAGTTTAGCGAGTGGCCCTGGGCTTCTATGCGAGCTTGGCGTCCAGGGTAATTTCGGTGTTGTTTTTGAACAGGCGGGAAATCGGGCAGTTGTTTTTAGCTTCCTGGGCCGCCTTGTCGAACGCTGCTTTGTCCGCGCCTGGCACCTTGGCCGTGGTTGCCAAAAGAATTTTGGTAATGGTTGGGCCGGCATCGGTCTTGTCAAAGGTGACTGTGGCCTTGGTCTCGATTGACTCCGGCGGCAGATTTGCAGTGCTGAGCTGGGCGCTCAACGCCATGGTGAAGCAACCCGCGTGCGCGGCTGCAATCAGTTCTTCAGGGTTGGTGCCGATACCATTCTCGAACCGTGTACCGAAAGAGTACTGGCTGTCTTTTAACACGCCGCTCTGGGTCGAAATCTTGCCTTTGCCATCTTTCAGGCCGCCGTGCCACACTGCGCTTGCTGTGCGATCCATACAAACTCCTCTTGAGGGGAATTGGAAATATCCCGTCTCATTGTATTGATGCCAGTAGCGTACGACTGTGAAGAAACCTGCTGCTGAAAGTTCCAGGTATACGAGGAGGGGCTTACCCGTTAGGACCTTGCCTGGCCATGGGCAATGAAACCATTCGCGCCTGCTGCGTCTGGGTGGCAACATCATGCAAGATCAGCTGGCCCTGCAGCAGATAGTATCCCTGCTGGTCCCGGGTCCGGGCGTTTCCCCGCACGATGGTTCCATCAAAAGAGAACCACACACCGTGGACTTGCCTGGTGGTGAACGATAATCGCTGGCCAGCGAGGCGGCTGGTGGCGAAGAAGAACGTGAGCGGAGTCCCCTCGTCGCTCTCGCGGTCGCCAAACCGGGTGATGTAGCCGCTCAACCGGTCGGGCTGCAGCTCTACCTCAATCATTTCTCCAGAGCCCAGGGTGTATTCGCCTGAGGCCTCCGGCGGAAGCATGGTCCGGCCGGTAGACCGGGTCCCGATATCCAGCTCATCGACCTGGTCATAGCCGCGTCGATGCAGGACTGGTTCAGGCGCCTTGTTGGTTTGCCCCCACAGCAGCGGCGGCGCGCATGGAGCAAGAACCAGGGCGAGCAGCGCTATGACGTTCCAACGTGAGAATTGCACGTTAACTCTCTAAGGGGCCGATTGGCCCATGCTCTTCTTTCGGGCAGCCTCAAATTCGTCCCCCGGCTTCCAGGTCACGGGCGCTGACGACAGAGCCTGCCACCCTAGTAAGAACCCGAACTGAGCCAACCTGGCATCGGCGCGAAAATCCATATTTGGCTGATATTCGTCGCTGGGGCGATGGTATCGATGGGCATCATACTCCGCTTTCTGCTGCTTTCCCCAGCCCTCCGGGTGGCCGGCGAAGAGATCGCCTTCGTCGATGGAAAAGGCCGGCACCCCGACGCGCGCGAGGCTGAAGTGGTCGGAACGATAGTAGATCCCCGCCATGGGGGCATTGTCCGGCTGGATCTGAAGATCGAAGGCTGCCGCTGTCTTCTCCACCACTGGATAAAAACTGGTGCGCTCCGCGCCTGTAACCTGAACGGAGGTTGGTATGCCGATGGGTAACAGCTCATCGTAGTTGAGGTCCAGGGTGAGGTCGCGAATGGGTTCCGGAGGATGCATACCCAAATATTTCGATCCCAGCAGGCCCTGCTCTTCCGCAGTGACGGAGGCGAAATAGACATTCCGGGGCGGAGGAATTTTGGCAGTAGCATAGGCGCGGACCATCTCGAGCAATATGCCGCAGCCGGTGCCGTTATCCACGGCGCCATTGTAGATCTTGTCGCCCGAGCCGGTGGGATCGATGCCAAGGTGATCGTAATGGGCGGTGTAGAGGACGTTGCTGCCTGGGGCTGGGTCTGCTCCCGCGACCATAGCGATGACGTTCGCCGAATCGTACTTTCGCACCTGGCTGACGATGTGCGCCTTGAGACGCACAGGAAGCTCGACCGCCTTGAATCCGCGCTTGCCGGCAGCTGCGATCATTCGATCTGCGTTCATGCCCGCGGCAGCAAAGAGCTTTTGGGCAACGTCGAGTTGTATCCAACCAGCCGCCCGGAGGATGGAAAGGGGGTCATTGCGCAGGTATGAGGTCTCGGTCGATTCGGAATTACGCACCACTTCCCAGCCATAGCTGGCGAGGTCGGTCCGGTGAATTACCATCACGCCCGCCGCACCCCTGCGCGCCGCTTCTTCGAACTTGTACGTCCATCGGCCATAGTAGGTGAGGGCCTGGCCCTGAAAAAAATGGGGATCGGTGGACGGCGGCTCATTCACGATGGCCAGCAGAATTTTTCCTTTGACGTCGACCCCTGCGAAATCATTCCATTGGTATTCAGGCGCGTTGATTCCATAACCAACGAAGACGATGGGCGCATCGAGGTCCGTGATCGGCGCTCCGGTTTGGTCCTTGGTGACGTAGTCTTCTCCGTACTTCAACTGGATGGGAGCACCGTTGGCGGGGACAAAGGTAAACGTGGTCTTTTCGGCGTCGGTGTGGACGGCCATCAGGGGGACTGCCTGGAAATAGGTGCCATTCTCGCCTGCAGGCTTGGCCCCGGTCAGAGCGAACTGGGTCGCCATGTATTCGGCTGCGAGCTGACCCCCTCGCTTGCCCGGGCCGCGGCCTTCGAGCAGATCGCTGGATAGAAAGCGGACATGGGCGCGGATTTTTTCCGGATCGATGCCCGCTGCCGCCTGACGGGCGGCGGGGGGAACCGTGTCCAGCGCAGGCACCTCGGGCATACTCGAGGCGTGTCCCAGCGATGCCGTGAGCAAAAGCGCAGGGCAAAGAAATTTCTTCATCTCACCTCTTTCAAGAGTTTGGGCATAATTTGCAACCGCTGCAGAACCTTGCGCGCCAGCCCGGTCAGGGGCAAGGCGCTCAGTTCTGAACTCTTCGTCCATTGCCGGGTGGTTTTCCGGTCGGGCCAGCGAAGCCTGGCTTCCTGCTCAGAAAAGCGGAGTACGCGCACCTGATAGTTGGTCACCGTGATGGCGTGGCGCAGAGTGATCTCTACGCGCGGATGGTCACTCTCCCTCATTTCCACCTCGGGCAATTCCCACATGCCTGGCATGAGGGAGGCCGACGGAGGACGCTGCTCCAGGAGCACCTGCGTGGTTCCCGGACGATCCCGACGCAGTAAGGCGTAGGCGATTTGCCGGCTGCGCATTTTTTTGGGTGGGGCCGCCTGGTGCTCGCCCCGGGTCTTACAAAATGGCTGGACCGGGCAGTGCAGGCATAGAGGGCGTTGGGGCAGGCAGATCGTGGCTCCCAGTTCCATCATCGATTGGTTGAAATCTCCCGGACGTTGGTGATCGAGCAGGCTTGCGGCGCGATCACGAAGCCATTTTGCCTGGATCACGGACGTGCCGTCCTGGGGAAAGACACGCAGGAGCACCCGCTCAACATTGCCGTCAATGACTGCGACCGGCTCACGAAAGGCGATGCTGGCGATGGCCGAGGAAGTGTACTCGCCGATTCCGGGCAACTTGCGCAGGTCTTCCGCGGTCCGGGGAAAGACTCCCTGGTGTTCGCGGACTAACACCTGTGCGGCCTGGTGCATCATTTTTGCGCGCCGGTAGTAGCCCAGGCCGCTCCAGGCGGCGAGGACTGCGGGTTCCTTCGCGCGGGCGAGTGCCTGAACGGAAGGGAACAGGGCCAGAAACCGGGCGTAGTAGTCGAGGACGGCGGTGACCCTGGTCTGCTGCAGCATGATTTCGGAAACCCAAATCCGATAGGGGTCGGAGCTTTGCCGCCACGGAAGATCGCGGGCGTTGGAGTCGAACCAGGTCAACAGCTCATGCTGGAATTTCCGGATGATTGCCGGAGGGGTAACCACAATTTGAATGTATCAGAGGGGATGTGCTTGGACTTGGAGGTTGGGGTCGGGTGCAAAAAACACGAAAAGATCGAAAAAGTCACAGGCTCTCAGGATGACGGTTTTGTGGGAGGTTTGAAGAAAAACACCCCAATTAGGTTACCGCTTGTGGGACTAGCGTCCCGGGCTAAGTTCAGCGAAGTTCAGCCGTCCCTGCGGGCGTTTGGGGTTGCTCGGTGTGCACGGTGAGGATCCAGTTGCCGTCGGCTACTTGTTGCCAGACGCTGATTGCGGTGTAGGTCTGTACCGGGCCGCCGGTCGACGAGAGCTGGAGGGTGTAGTTGAGGGTCATGTCCGGGCCGTTTGGCTTGACGACCATTCCGGTGATCGTGAAGTCGGCGAGGTTTAGCCCTTGCAGATAGGGAATGACCTGACCTTTGCTGAGTATCTTGCCGCCTACGTTGTACATGACATTGGCGGCGAGCAGCCCGGGGAGTTGCTGCCAGTTCTTTGCTTTCACCGTGGACCAAAAGATGCGTTCGTACTGCTCGGCGCTGGTTGTGCTCTTGAGGGTGGGCGGTTTCTTTTCGCCGTAGAAGGTGCAGCCGGTAAGACTAACAACCAGGCTGGCCGCAAGCAGACTTGTCATCCAGATAGTGCGCATCGATCTTCATTGGAGCACAGAAAAGGCTGCCGGTTGGCAGCCTTTCTGCACTCTTGTTGCGGCTTACTGTTAGTCGCCCATGACTGGTTCTTCGCTGGCTGGCTGGGGAGCCGCCTTGGGCGCCGGAGCAATCAACGAGTCCAGCGGAATGAAGCCCTCTTTCGGCTTCTCTCCCAGGACATGCTCGCGGTAGAGCCGAGCCATCTTGGCGTTTTCGGCGTCTGCCTTGATTTTCGTGTCGCGGGCCTTCAGCTTCTCCTCACGGGCGTTCTTGGCAATGCCCAGCTTGTCGAGGGTGTCGTTCGCAGACGCCGTGACGTGGTCCTGATTGAGGACCAGGTTGTGGCTGGCATTGCCCATGCCCACTTTCTTGCCGCCGGCAAAGATCTCGTGCCGTCCGTGCTCCTCGTACCACTTGGTCAGAGTCGCGGTCATGTGCATCTTTTCGATAATGTTGCGCCAGCCCACGCCGGTGTTGTAAGCGCAGAAGGAGATTTCACCTTCCTGGGTGGCGTAGGGGATAATGCACTGCTCGGTGCGGCGGAAGTCGTAGTTAAAGAGATCCTGGAACCACATGCCGGCAATGAAGAGGAAATTCCAGCGGTCTGCGCGTCGCTGTTCGATGTCCGCCATGGTGCGGTCGCCGGTGACCTTGCCGTAGTTGCGGCCAGTGGCGCCGAAGCACTTATCGAACTTCTGCAGCAAGTCAAGGATCTTGAAATGGGTGGGCGACTTGGTGGGATCGTAGTTGCGCAGGAGAGCCAGGGTTACGCCGACAACCGAGAGGAATTTGCCCCGGGCCGCATCGTTGATCTTGGCTACATCCTTGGCCAGCCGGTCGGCGTTCAGAAAGGCGGTGACCGGAACGGCTTCCTTGGTTTCTTTGTCGATCATCAGCGCCATGCCGATGCCGCAGTTAGGATGGCAGCCGCAGGAGAGCTGACCCCAATCGGCGTTGGGCCCGTGCACCAGATCGGCCCAATCGGAGAAGGTGCTCATAAAGCTGATAGGGAACCAGTCGCGGGTGGGTTCGCCAAGGCCGGTCTGATCCTTCACGTCGTGGGCCATATGGCTCAGGGTGTAGCGCTGGGCCACGCGGCGTTCATCGCTTACATCCTCATCGCGGCCGGTAAAGGAAACCGGCTGGAAGCTGACAAAGTTGATTTTCTTGGGATTATCGAGAGCGAACTGGATGATGCGGCCCACTTGCTCGTTATTGATGCCATTGATGATGGTGGTAACGGGAACGATGTCTACGCCGGCCTCGTGGAGGTTGTGGATGGCCTGCAGCTTTACGTCAAACAGGTTGCCGACCTTGCGATGCGAGTTGGCCGCGTTGCCGATGCCGTCGAACTGGAGATAGGCATAGCGAAGGCCTGCTTCCGCCGCAGCGCGGCAAAGTTCCTTGCTCTTGGCAAATTCGATGCCGTTGGTGGCAGCCTGGACCGAGTTGTAACCAACCTTGCGGGAGTAAGCGATGGCATCGAGGAAGTAGGGTGACAACGTCGGCTCACCGCCCGAGAACTGCACCGACATCTGGCGGCGGGGCTTGATGGAGATCGCGTTGTCGAGCATGGTCTTGATCTCGTCCCAGGTGAGCTCATGGACAAAGCCAACCTGGTTGGCGTCCATGAAGCAGGGGTCGCACATCATGTTGCAGCGGTTGGTCAGATCGATGGTCAAGACCGAGCCGCGGCCATGGGTCACAGTGGAGGTGCCGTGGTTGTGCAGCTTGTCGTCGTTGTGCGCCTTGATATCGCGCCCGGGAAAAACTTCTTCCAGATGGCGGAAGAAGGCGGTATCGATGGCCATGACATCTTCAAAGTGGCCATGGGTGGGGCAGTCCTTCACCATCAGAATCTTGCCATCGCGCTCGATGATCTGGGCCTTGATCTCGCCCACCTTTTCGTTCAGGAGCACTTCGTGGGGCAGCTTGCCATCGATAATCTGCTGGCGAATCTCAGGCACGCACTTGGGGCACAGCGAATCGGTGCTGCGGGGCCAGCCCAGCGGGGGCTTTTCTTTCTGGTAGGACTTCAGGAGTGGTTTTTCAGACCATTTGGGGGTGAAAGAAGCGTTAGGGCTGATGCGGTTTACCCTCTCAAAAACCGACCACGCGCCTTGCGCAAGGATCGTTACCGCTCTCTCTGAATATTTGACGGCTCTCGACATGAAGTCTCCTGATTACATTGATGCTGAAGTGCTGGGGCCGAAGGATATGCAAAATCTGATAGTTGGAACCGGTGAGGCCGGTTCAACCCAGTTATAGGTTACGAGCATCGCTTCCCAATCCGAAACGAGTCACGCTGAACTGCGAGAAACCGAAGCCGGACGGCAAATGATTGATTTGAACGGCTTGGGGGCATGCGGCGACGGTGTCGATCTGGATACCTGTCTACATTCGGGTTATTCCTGGGACGCGCCGCCTTCCGCGATTGCTACCCGGTTGATCACTCTTTGGACAATGACCACCTGGATGTTCACGTGCCGCGCCAGGTCGGGCACGAATTCTGTGATGGCATTGCCGATCGGGTCGGTGGCCAGCGAGGTGGAAATGCGGGCGATACTGGCTCCAAAACTATTCTTGCGACCGGGCACATAGAGATTGCCCATGGAGTTGGTGCAAATGGTGCCAAATACGGTGGCGTAGTTGAACATGGGCACTCCGTTATCGCCCTGGCCGATGACCACGGCATCCAGGACGTGGATGATTCGCTGGCGGATGGAGAGATTGGGCATGCGATGGTAGTGGGGGTCCTGGTGGGCTAAGGACGGAAATAGGAACGTCCCGAAGAACTCACCCGTCATATCCTGGCTGAGCGACACGCCGGCATTTTTGGCGAAACCTTTGAAGCCAGGGCCGTCTGCGGCATGGGAGTCGCTGGCGACGCTGATCGCAGATGTGCCTCCGACAGTGAGCAGATTGAAGGGGTCGCTCACATTCCTGGCAGCGAGGATGAACTTCTGCCTGGGGGTGAGCGGGAGGGGAGTGGCGGAATCAAGGAAGCGGGCAAAGGTGGGGATGTCCGGCTGGCAGCTCATGCGTGTCTCCGCTGGGCTCGAGGAATCCGGAAGGCATTGCGAGCGAACGCCGAACAAATTGGGACGAGCGGCGGGCGGCACGGGCATTATGCCCGGAGCAGGTGGACTGACGGGCGGAAATCCGGGGCGGCCGTTCGTCCTTTGCCCTTGCCCTATGACGCCCTCGACCGACCGGCTACTGGGCCGTGTAGAAGGCTCATCGAGGGGGACAGAGACAGACGGCTGCGGGGCATCGGGCAGCTTCTCAGGCGGGGTTTGCTGCTGCCCGAGGAGCGGTGGGCGTCCGAATAGAATGGCCGCCAACAGGAAAGCCCCGTTAAGAACGCTACTGGTCATAGCTCAGCATGTTGCGATGCAGAGAACCCGACGCTCGACTATTCGAGGCGAAGCTTCTGCAGAATCGGGACCTTGCGCATAATGTTGGGCAGGAATTCCAGGACCAAATTACCGCCCGCGTCGGTGGCAATCGATGACGCAAAGGTAAGGCCAACAACTTTGGCGGTGACGCTGGGTTCAGGATAATAGGTCACGACCAAAGCCGCAGCGGCCGCACGCCCAGCAATCCCGGAATAGTTGAACTGATCGGTTCCGTCATCGCTCCGGCGCATGATCGCCTGCCGGGCGGAAAGCAGGCCACGGTGGATGATATTACCTTCGGCGATCCGATAGTAGCGCGGGTCCTGATGAAAGGCGGCGGCCAGGATTCCGTCAGAGAAAACGCGCACGCTGGCAGAGCGCAGCATGGCCGCGCCGAACTTCTCTCCAAAAGCTCCGGCGTCATGACCGTATTTAGGGTCGGTATTGAAAAGCTGTTCATAGCTAGCGGAGTAGAGAGCTGGAAGCAGGCTAATGGGGCGGGCGACCTCAGTGAACGAGAAGACCAGTTTTTCGGGGGCTGTAAATACCTGTGCCTGCCGTCCGGGCTCAATCGTCTCCGCATATTTTCGCTCTGCAGGTAAGAGCGCGGTTGGCGTTTCTTGAGTTTCCGGCGCGAATGGATGGGCCGCCTGCTGCCGGGGCGCATCGGGCAACACCGAGCCCAGCATTGACCCGGAGACTCCCGCAGAGGTCTGCGCCGTACCCGACGCGACCACTATCAGAGAGATGAATAGAATGTAGCCGCACGGTCGTAAGGATTTCGGCAAGGCACCCCTTCAGCTTTTGAAGTTCCCGTATCCAGTCTATGCGAATCAGGGAAGGAGGGGGCGAAGTCGAGGCATGCCGGGTTCCGTTGCGGTACCCTGTGAACGATGCACGAGTGAGGGCCTATGGCTAACCAGCCGTTCGAGAGCAAGGGCAGCAGTCGCTTTGAAAATTTCGGCAAGAAGGTGGATGAGCGCTTTAACCAGGCATTGCCGCGGGTCGAAGAAGAGGTAAAAAAAGTGATCGTGTACCTGAACGATCAAGTGGTTCCGCACCTGAGGGAGAACTCTTCGCAGGCACTGCGTGCGGCCGCCGACCGGTTGCACAAATTGGCCGAACAGCTCGACGACCGCCCGGGTAGCGGGGCACGCTAGGGTGTCGCCGGCAAAGAAGGTGCGCCGGCTGCGCGCGCCGGTGCAATTGATACTGTTCAGCGTCGGGATTGCCCTGGGCAGCGGATGCAGACATAAGCCTCCTGCTGTGGCTGTAGCTCCGCCGCCGCCGCTCACCCCGACAAGCACGCGCAGCACGCCTGAGTCGCCTCCGCCGGTTTCTGCTCCGGTTCCTGCTCCCAGTGCGCCCGCCGCCTCATCAGGTTCTGTTGCCGACAACCAGGCAGATGCGGATTTCGTCAGCTCGCACCCGGTGATCTATAGCGAGGAGGGACTGGCTAGTTGGTACGGGCCTCCCTACGACAAACGCCGCGGCGCCAACGGCGAAATCTTCGACAAGGATGCGCTGACCGCGGCTCATCGAACGCTGCCCATGAATTCCCTGATCAGGGTCACGAACCTGGCGAGCGGACAATCGGTTATCTTGCGCGTCACCGATCGCGGACCTTTCGTTGCCAATCGCATGCTCGATCTTTCCCTGGCATCGGCCAAAGCGATTGGTGTGTGGAGGCCTGGCGTGGCCCGGGTGCGGGTAGAGGTATTCGCAGCGCCGTCTCCGTTGGATCGCGGCGGCCGCTGGTGCGTGCAGATTGGCGCCTTCAAGAGTGAGAAGGGGGCTTATAAGCTGCGCGACCAGCTCACACGCAAATACAGTACCGCGAACGTCATCGAGTTCACTGGGCCGACCGGCCATTGGGTGCGCATCCGGCCGCTGGGCGATGACAAGGGACGCGCGGTTGAAATTGCCCATCAGCTGCAGCCCAGCGAAGGTGAGGCGTATTTGGTTCGCCTTGATTGATGCGGTTTCTCCACGCCGCAGATTGGTTGAGGAGAAAATGGGTACCGCGCCTATGGCTCACGGCGGGCCCCACGGCACGCCGGGGCGGGTCCACTTCGCTACCCCGAGCGAAAGGAAACCGCAGATCTCTCCACTCCGCTGCGCTCCGGTCGAGATGACAAATTTGTTGAGCCATGGACGGGCGTGCATTTACTGGATAATTGGTAGTTTCGTTGCAACAAATTTGTCATCTCGACCGGAGCGCAGCGGAGTGGAGAGATCTACGGTGTGTTCTTTGTATTCTGCGGAGAGCCGCTGATGATGGTTTTGCAATCGCTCTACACTGCCATGATCGCTGCAGCTCCGAGGCTGGTCTATACGCTTACTCCGGATGTGTTGGAGCGGGCCCGTTCGCTCTACCATTGGCGGACCGCGCTGGATTTCGGCTCCGCGGTCTGGAGCATTCTCGCGCTGCTGGCTTTTCTGAATTTTCGCTGGGCGGCCGCCTTGGACACGTGGGCTGCGTCGATCACGAACCGGCGCTGGCTACAGGGATTTTGCTTCGCTCCCGTAATTTTGCTGCTGCTTTCGCTGTGCCACCTTCCCCTTGCCATGCTGGGCCACCACATCTCGCTCAGCTATGGTCAATCCATCCAGGGTTGGGGCAGTTGGTTTATCGATTGGACCAAGGCACTTTTGCTTGACCTGATTTCCGGCACCGTAGTTCTGTCTGCGCTCTTCGCCCTGATTCGAAAATCGTCCCGCTGGTGGCTCTGGTTTTGGGTTTTGTCTCTGCCGGTGCAGCTTCTGGTTGTCTTCGTGCTGCCGCTGGTGGTGGACCCCATGTTCAATCACTTTGAGCCTCTGGCGCAAACGAATCCGGCGCTGGTGCAGCAACTGGAACGAGTGGTGGGCAGGACCGGGGTTTCCATACCACCGTCACGCATGTTTCTTATGAAGGCCAGCGAAAAGTACACCAGCTCGAACGCCTACGTCACCGGGTTTGGCTCTTCGCGGCGAGTTGTGGTTTGGGATAACACACTCAAGAGTTCCCCTCCGGATGAGATTTTGCTGGTCTTCGGCCACGAGCTTGGGCACTATGTCCTGCACCATATAGAGCGCGGGCTGGCTATGGGAGCCGTGTTGTCTCTTTTCTTCTTGTGGATCGGTTCTCACCTGGTGGGTTTTCTGATCCGCCGCTACGGGCAGCGCTGGCATATCGATTCGCTGGAAGATTGGGCAGCGACGGCCGCGCTCATGCTGGTCTTGTCTATCCTGTCTTTCTTCGCGGAGCCCATCGGGAACAGCATTAGCCGGGCGCAGGAACACCAGGCGGACGTGTTCGGAATCGAGGTAGTCCATGGCATTGTTGCCGACCCACAGAAAGTGAACGCCCAATCGTTTCAGCGCCTCGGTCAGGAATCGCTGGAGTACCCTTACCCATCGTGTTTTGTAGTCTTTTGGACTTATACCCATCCCCCGATCGCCGCCCGGGAAGCGTTTGCCGCAAACTACGACCCATGGAAACCGGGCGGCCACCCGCAATACTTCAGCAGGTAGGATGTTACAGAGGGAGCTACCACTTCATGCCCTGTCTATTCTGCAAAATCGTTGCCGGCGAGATTCCTTCGAATAAGGTCTTTGAGGACGATCTAGCCTACGCGTTCCGAGACATCAATCCTCAGGCGCCCACGCATATCCTGATCGCGCCCCGCAAACACATTGCATCGCTGGCGGAGGCGGGCGCCAAAGACAAGGAAATGCTGGGTTATCTCCACCTGGTCGCAGGGCGGATTGCAAACAGCGAGGGACTGTCGAATGGTTTCCGCACGGTGATCAACACCGGGCCCGATGGCGGCCAGACAGTTGATCACCTTCACGTGCATTTGCTTGGCGGGCGCTCGATGCACTGGCCTCCCGGATAACGACGGCTCAGGGGCTATGGATTTCGGGAGCCCTGGAGAGCCCTGGGGGGATTCTCCAATCGTCTGGGGAATTTGGATACGAAAAAAGCCCTTTCTCCTGCTGCAAATCGGACCCGAATCCGCATATATATAGGTATGTCCACCAATAACTTTGGGCTGTTCGAAATCATTTGCCGGCCACGTGCGCGGATGTTGTATAAAACGCGGCCCGCCAGAACGGCTCCGTGGGCAAATTATCCCGGACAACCTCTTGCCTGGATTCGGACTTACCACGCATACCACGCATATCACGCAGCATTTCCGTCGACTTACCACGCATACCACGCATATCACGCAGCATTTCCGTCGGATTTTTCACACCTGGAGGCGAAATACACACATAACGGTCTCTAGTTCCCTCACTAAGGAAGGAACCAAGTCTCATTTTGAAGCGTCGAGCACGAGCACCCAGTCACCATCACCGGCGTGATTGTTTCCGGGCGGCGTAAATTGCTGTGTTCCTTTGTTCGCAAATGGCTGTCCAGGATTGAGGTGTAGGCTCCGTTGGTGGGATCAAACCACCTGGCATTTGCGCTGCCCTTCAGGCTGGCCATGTTCACGGTGATGGTGCGGGTAGTTGGCATGTAGACAACCACAAATCCGCCATCGGGCGTCTTGGAGGCGGTGGCGTAATCGCTCTTGCTGACCCTGGTTTGCTTGAGGTCACCGAAGGTTCCAAAGCCCGCTGTGAGGACAGAATGGTCCTGATCCGGGACGAGATCCTGCCAAGGTAGCCCAGTAAAGAAGTCTTTCCAGATCGTCACCTGGGCGACGCCGGGTGTATCGATGTTGTTCTGCCATCCAGGCTTGAAAGACCAGGTATACATGTTGCCGTAGAACTGGCCCTTGGCCCCGGACAGCATGGCCCAATACTCTTCACGGCGGAGGACGTTAGGCGTGCCGAAGTCAGGCGGCGTTCCGACATCCTCCAGTTCATAGTGAGCTTCCATGAGGAAGACCGGCATGACGGGAGTCTGATTGTAGTTGCGGAGGACTTGAATGTAGGTGGGCCCATATACGTAGGCGCCGTTAATGGCGATGATTGCCGCCCATGCCGGGTCATCGAGGGAGGAGCCGAAGGGCGGCGGGTTAAACTCGACGGTTTGTATCTGATCCGGATCGACGGACTTGATGCCCTTGGCGACGGCCTGGACCAAGGCATCGTCGCTGGCTTTTTGCCAACCCATGAAATCGTTGCCGTTGAGCCAAGCCACGTTGGAGAACTTCTTGTAGCGGTTTCCGAGGTATTCGCCGTAGCCGTAAGCGGCCTTCAGGCCGTTGTTGCGCAAGGGCGGTAACCATCCGGCGGTCTCGACGGGATCGATGAAGACAAATATGCCGTGCCTGGCAGCGGATTCAACGATGTGGTCGAGGCGAGTGAAGTAGGCTTCGTTAGGCTTGGAGAGGTCGGAGTGGGTGTAATCAGTTCCGCCCGGAAGCATAGCGAAGGGGCGGAGACCGTCCGGAGTTTCGGCGTGTGTGTTGCTGGGATAGTCTCGTCCAGCGCAAGCGACGTCGATCCATCCCATAGTGTTAAACCCGTGAGCCTGGCGGTCGGCAAAATAGCCGTCCGCTTCTTTCTCGCTGAGCCTGTAGATCAAACCTTGCGGGGTGTCGCCGACGATAAGAAACGGGGTGTTGTTCTGATCGACAAGATAGCGATGATTGGCGCTGACCTTGAGCGGATAGACGGGCGAGTAGGCGGCGGGAGTTTTCGCCGGTTCCGGTGATGCAGCGGGTTCCTGGGTCTTCGGCGTCTGACAGGAGATCAGTACGGAAAGCGCCATGAGCATGGCGCAAAGTTTCAGGCTTGGATTGTGAAATGTATTGGTTTTCATTCTGCTTTCGTCACTTTGATCCTTCGCTCGATTGCGAGTCCCCCTGTCTTCGGGAACCTCGCAATCGATCGCCAGACAATTCGTATGTCAGACGGGTTAGAATTCCACGCGGAACGTTGCTTGTCCCTGACGGTTACTGATCTGAGAGCTCAAGTTAGTGATCTGCCCAAATGTGGAATCGAGGGAATTCGTGTCCGGTTCTTGAAATTGCGTGCGATTAAACGCGTTGAAATAGTCAACTCGCAAACTGGCTTGTACACGCTCTCCAATACGGAAGGTTTTGATTGCATCGAAGCTCTCGATTCTCAAAGGCGGTGCTCGCACGCCTGCGTAGGAGCGCTGTGAGTTGCCAACCTGCCAAGGTCCCGTGTTTTGGTAGGCATCGGTCGTGAATTGTATTGGGGCGGTTGCCGTTTTGCCGGTAAAGTAGGACTTCGAATTGCCATAGCTGAACGTTTTTAGCGGGACCCCCTTGACTAGATTCGGACGATCAAAGCTATTCACGAGCAATGGGTTGTAACTATTGGTAATCTGCAACGGGGTGCCGCCCTGATAATTCAAGATTGCGCCGATATGCCATCCACCCACCAGCTCCGACATGAGAGTTCCGCTGGAACCCATAAACTTCTTTCCGGGACCAAACGGCAGCTCATAAGTGCCCACTAACTTAACCATATATAACTGGTCGAGGCGCCAGGAAGGTCCCCATTCCAGCTGCGGCGCATAAGCGTTCATCCCGTTCCATGCAAACGGCCCCGATCCAACCTGTTGATTCGAGTCGTTTCTCGCTAACGTAAGGCTGGCGAGATAGGCTAGACCACCCGCGAAGCGCTTCTCCGACTGCACCTGCAACGCATTGTAAAATGCTGTTCCATCCATCTCATTGACAGGAAAGTAGCCGCCGAATTGCGGGTACGGAGTCAGCGCCTGTTCCAGGATGGCTGAACCGCCGAACTGCTGCACAAACTCCGGATAGGGAGGTGTGAAACCGGCGGCGACGACATCCGGAGAAAGGATATTTTCTCCCAGAAGGCTGCCGTATTGCAGGATCGACGGGTTCGGCTGGTTGGAAAGCTCCAGGGTAGTCGGCAAATGAATCGCGCGGTTGCCCACATAGGCGACCGTCAGGAACATATCCCAGGGAAGCTCCCTTTGTACCCGGACACTCCACGCTTGATCGTAGGGAGAGGTGCCAACCGACGGTGAGCTGGGGAGGTCGGGGTGTATGTTTCGCTTGTTATAGTTGAAATCAAAAATGACACCCGCGTTCGCGATGGTCGGGCTAAAAGGAGTTTGCTGCGGAAAGGGCAGTGTTTGGCCATCCCAATTTCCATAACCCGGAACACTGCTGCCTGTTGAGGAACGCAGAAACGATCCGTTCAGCAACGATCCCATGAAGGAAGCAGAGAAAGCGGTCCCGTATTCATAGGCGCCGCCATTCAGAGCGGTCATGTAGAAGCCGGACTGGATTACGGTTTTACTGTTGAGCTGGTAGGACAAGCCGATTCTCGGCTGGAAGTTCTTCCAGTGGATGTCTGCGCGAGTGATTCCTGAGCATCCGGTGCAATTACCGAATTTTGTGGCGGCGCCCGGCAAGCCGCCAGCACCTGAGTTGGGTTCTGTACGATTCACGAAAATGATATCGTTGTGGGATTCTGTGAATGGAACCAGGATGTCATAACGCAGGCCGGCATTGAGGGTCAACCGCGTATTCAGCTTGAAGTTATCCTGGGCATAAAAAGCAACCGCTTTGTTTCGCAGATTCAGTTCAGAGGAGGAAATGCGTTCGCTGGCGTCGGCCTGCCCGAGAAGGAAACTCGCGAAGGAACTGCCGTACGACCCAAAATTTGGATCGTTGGTGTCTGGAGTGGAAGTAGTTCGCTGGCTAAAGTTGAACGTGCCGGAACAGAAATCGCAATCGACAGTGTCCTGGTAGGTGCGGCGGAACTGTGCGCCAAAATTGAAGGTATGGCGTCCCTTATTCCACAGCCAGTTGTTGGCCAACACAATCCCCAGCAGGCGGTTGTTGATTACGGTTAGTCCGCCAGAACAGCATTCAAGATAGGCCCCCCCGTTAACTCCCCAGGTGGTAGGCGCGTTTTGACCATCGAATGTGACCAGCGGAAATGTGGTGCCGCCCGCTACGGCCCCAAAACTGACGCTTGAATTCGCATTGTGTTGACCGATGACATTGCCGATCCAGTCCGCTCCGGCCGTGACCACGAGATTCGGATTGATGGTCTTAACATAGTTCAGCAAGAAGCCTGAGCCAAGTTGCGTGTTGTTGATCTGGCTTTGCAGAGGATTGCTGGCTGGTACGATCGTAGGCGATGTAAAGGTAGGCGAACTAAATGTATCGCGCCATTGGCTCCAATGGATACTCTGCGACGAGGTCAGACTTTCGTCGATGGTGTAGGCCCACAAGTATTGCCTGATAGGGATAGAAGAAATGGATGGAGACTTATTGCTTTGCAGGCCAGAAACCAGGCCGGTGCGGTCCGGATTAGGAATGCTTGGTAACAGGGAAACGGCGAGCGGACTGAACCGCGCCTGGGGAATCATGTTTCCGGGGAATGGCTGGCCGGTTTGGGGATCGTAGATCGGTATCAAATTGCCTGAGGCATCCACAAAATTACTAAAGTCCCCGCCCTTCATGGCCTGCGTTGGAACGGTTCCGATGGCGTTTTGTGCCTGATTCTGCCGGAACCAGTCGAAGCTCAAATGGAAAAAGGTACGATTCTTGCCGTTGTAGATTTTTGGCACTATTACGGGACCACCAAGTGTAAATCCATAGTTGTTCTGCTGATTGATCGGTGCCTCCGGTGTTCCGTTGGGGCCGAAGCGTACGGGGAAGAAGCCGGCGGAATCGAATAATTGATTGCGCAGGATCTCGAATGCATCCCCATGAAGATTGTTGGTGCCGGATGCCATATTGAAAGTGACGGCGCCTTGTCCTATTCCAAACTGCGGGTCAAAAGTCGAGCTATCGACGCGGAACTCGCTTACTGCTTCATAGGGCGGATTAATGTAGGTTTGATTCCCCTCGAACTGGACGAACGCGACTGGCACACCATTGAATTGAACATCATTTTCATAACTGACCCCGCCGTCGATGACATGCGAGTTAGCGTTTCCCTGCACCCCGGGCGCGAGGTACATGAAAGAGTCGATCTGCCGTGCCAGGCCGTTGATTTCAATGGGAGCGTTCTTGACCAACTCGGGCTCCACGGTGGTGCCGATCCCGGGCGAGGTGGTGTTCAGGGAGATGTCGGCTTCTTTCACAGAAACAGTTTCCGACGTCGCTCCGGGTGTCATCACCACGCTGACGCTCGATACCTTGGCTACTTCGACGGTAAGTTCTGTCTTGTAGGTTTTGAATCCCGGCGCCTCGACGGTGACGGAGTACTCGCCGGGGATCAGGCCGACCACGGTAAATGCGCCAACCGAAGAGGCTACGGCCTTAACGGACACGCCGGTTTGTGCATTGGCTACGGTAATCTGGGCGCCCTGAATGACAGCTGCGCTCGGATCGGCAACGGTGCCGGCGATGCCAGTTTGTACCTGGGCATTCAACGTGGTGCCTGAGAAGAGCACGGCAACGGAAACCATTAGGACAGGTAGAAGTAGACCGGTGGTCAAACTTAGACAACGCATCCGCGAAAAGCCTGATTTCTGTGTCACAGTGTCACCTCCTGAATTTGGCCGTACGGTCCCGGCAGTGCCCACAGGGTCTGGGCACATGGTCACAACTCTGTTGTTGTTAAGCACGTTCAGTTTTGAATAAAGCAAAAATGAAGGTGCTTAAGCCTCTTGCCTGGTCTTTCTGTTGCGGCGATAACGCCGCAGACAGGGCTGTTCGAGCACGAGATTTGCGGGAAATAACGTCGGGCTCCGGTGCTCAACCAGACTATGGGTTGCTGTTAATGTTGAGCCGGAGTGCGGGGTGGGTATAGTGAATTTCCACGATTCTTTCTTGCAACCCTATTGCCTGGCTCGGAGGAGTAACGCCCAAGCGTTGATGGGGATTCCAACCCCAACCCCTTCCGGGTTGGGCTGACGTTTGGCGGGCGGGCCAGCTGGGACTCGATGAATCTGGGCAAAGGCTGAAAGCCCGTGATGCTCTCGGCGACCCGGCCCATTTCGGCAGGACTTAAGCCGGGTGTGCGAACCGGACGAGGAACAGCAGGTCCCTCCACTTCGCTACGCTTCGGTCGGGATGACAATTCTATTTGAGCATCGTGTTCCGCGTTTCCAGTAGTGGTCCGCGGAACTGCAGATCCCTCGGCTTCCCCGGGTTTCCTGTCGAGAGTTGCGGCTTCGATCAACTGCATGTGGTTCTCTTTAGGGAGAACCACATAAGTGGTCGCTGGTGAGAGCAGTGAAGCAGGAAATCCGGCTTGACGGGATGACAAAGGGAGAGCGGACGATTCGGTTTTAGTGCCGCGGCTACGGCGCTCGACCGCCTGCCTATGGACTGTGTCCTGGGTACCCTTCAGCCATCCCTGCGGGACCCACGGCAAGCCGGGGCGGGCTGGGTCATCTTTGACATCCCACCCAGGAGCTAGTTGGCGTCCTGAGCTATTGCGGACCTGTCCACATTAGTTTTTTCAGCGGGCCAATTTGGAGCACACGAAGCTTTCGCTGACCCTGAGAGCCCTGGGGAGGACACTCTCGAACGAAGGGCACGGCTTGAGCCGTGCCGTAAAGGGTTTGCGCGCTTGACGGCTTTTAGAGGCTGCGGAAAAACTCGCCATTGGGTAGGAAAGCCGTACCTCAGGGGCTAAAGCCCGACGTATTTCCAATCACTTACGGCACGACTAAAGTCGTGCCCTGATACAAAACATGAGTTTTTCCGCAACCTGTTTTAGCCGCCGAGGTACGCTTTTCGAGACCTACCGGGCAAAATTATCTCTTTCCGCTTTTGAGTTCTCCGTAGAGGATTGGAAAGACGTACCTCAGGGGCTAAAGCCCTCACCAGCGCGAGTATTTTGGCACGGCTGAAAGCCGTGCCCTTCGTTCATCAGCGCAAGTCGAAACTGGTTGCCAGCTAGACAGCACCCGATCAACAGAAGGAACCTGATTTTGTTCGGCCAAGCTCTTGTGTAGCCCCCCGGGAAAGACACCCTGCGAAAAAAGCTAGTAGAAGTAGGTTTGGGTTATGGCCGGCTTGTCGTGGAGGGCGGCAAGTTGGCGGTTGATTTCGGCCGTGCTTGGCCGGGGCGCTCCGGCTAAAGAGGTCTTGGCCGGCCAGACGGGCGGCGTGGAGTTGATGTGCGCCCGGCCGGAACCATTTTTATTTCGGAAGCGCCTGCGATAGGCCGCGGGCGTCATACCGACTAACCTGCGGAACACAGTACCAAAATAGCTCTGATCACAGAAGCCCATTTCCTGGCTGATGGTGGCCATCGGCTCGTCGGTGTTTACCAGCATTACCTGGGAACGCTCCACGCGGTAGTGATTGAGATACTTCATGAACGACAGGCCGGTGACCCGCTTGAAAAAGCTCATGAAGTGCGATTCACTCATGCCACAAATCCGCGAGGCTTCTTTTACCTGTATGGCACTTCCACAGTTGTCACCCAGAAACCGGAAGAGGGGCAAAAGACGGTCGAGGTCGCGTTGTTGCCGTTGGAAAGTGTCTACCGTGCCGGCGTAGGAGGCATAACGGTTCACTAACAGCATCAGGATCATCTTGAGATAGGTTTTGACCGCCAACCTGCCCCGGGGCGACAGCGGCGGCAGCTCGGTTCGGATGCGCAACATCAGCTCCAATACCTGGTTGGGAATTCCGGTCTCCGCCGGAACGATGTGGGGGAATTCGGAGTCTTGCAGGAGGAAGGGCGTGAGGTATTCCGCGCTGTCGCTTCCACCCTCACAGCGAATGAGGTCGGGCTCAAAGAAGAGCGCAGCAATCGTCAAGGGAGTTGAAGACTGACACTCTACGCGGTGATAAAGCGTGCTGCCTACGATGGCGAGGTCCCCCTCGCGGAAAGGAAGCAGCCGATCCTGAATGTGGCAGTTGGCCGCGCCCGAACACAGATACAAGATCTCGAAGTAGCCGTGGCGATTCATTCTGACACTGTGGCGGCCATCCTCGGTGAGAAACAAGACGTCTACCGGGCACGACACATCGAAGGGCCAGACGTGCACCCCCTCGGCATTGATTTGCGGCTCAATAACGCTGAAGTGATCTTTGCAAGAGCGCTTGGGCACATGAACACGCCCTGCTCTCAGTTGCCCACGCGAAACCGGCTCGTACTTTTCAATCTCAGTGTTCGATGCGGAAGGTCTCTTCAACTTCGCCATGGCGGACTCCATGCAAGAAGGTGTGTAAGTTCATAGTGGCGTCACTATATCTGACCCATAGTTCGAGTTTTTGGCCTATTTCGAGGGGGCGCGACAGCTTCTCATCGGTTTCAAGCAAGCCATGCTCGGCGTGCAGGGCCCGGAGATGGATACCGTCGATAGCTTTCACTTGCGACAAACCACGTTCCCCACTGATCGCTTTCACGCCGCAGTCGATGACCGCTTTGTGAGATCCGCGTTTGCTGATGACCGTGGTCAGAACGGTAAGGGACGGTTGAAACCGGGATCCTCGATCGACATAAAGATCGTCCATCAAAAGATAGGAACCCGCTTGAATTTCAGTAATACCGGGATATACACCTGATATACCATACGTTCCCGTTCCTCCCGTAGAAATAATCGTCACCGGAATTCCCAGAGAACGAATGCGCTCCGCAGTCGAAACCAGTGCTCTGCTGCCCGCCCGCGCCAGTTGCTCTTGTTGTTCATTTGCCGGCAGGGCCTGCAGATGACCGTCGTATCCCATAAGCCCGCGAAAGGCTAGCCCTTGCTCGACCACAGACCTGGCTAACTCCACGGCTGCCTCACCCGGTGGAACACCGCACCGGTCCAATCCCAGGTCGACGTCTACGACCACTTCCATCTGCACGCCATGGTTTCGCTGGGCGCGAGCAAGGTCGTTCACGCCACTCACGCTGTCGACGGCCACGATCACAGAGGAATATCGGGATAGCTCGGCAATTTGCCGGGCCTTGGCATCGCCGGCAATTTCATTCGCGATGAGGATGCTCTCGACCCCGTGGTAGACGAGGATTTCCGCTTCCCGGAGCGTAGCGCAGGTCATTCCAATGGCGCCGGCGCGGATTTGCTTACGGGCCAACATGGGGCTCTTGTGGTTCTTGAAATGAGGGCGCAGCTTAGCCGGTGTTTCGGCAAAGACCCCCGCCATACGGTGCAGATTGAACTCCATCGCATCGAGGTCGACCAGCAGAGCCGGCGTATTGATTTCTTCTACCTTCACCTAGGGCAAAAACTCCTGGTATAGCTTGACAGCAAAGTCCTCCACTAACTGCGGCCGCACATCGTCAAAGAAATGCTTGATGTAGGGCATCTGGCAGTGCTCATCGAAGACTTTCTGATTTTTCCATTTCTCCACAAAGGTCACCCACCGGTCATCGTCGACACGCTGGTTCAACTCGTAGCGAATGCAACCCGGTTCTGCGGTGGTGGCTTTGATTAATGAATGAAGAGCCGCAATGAGAGCGTCGGTCTTGCCTTCGAGCGCGCGAAACTCTGCGACGCAGACTACCTGCACTGTGTTTTTTTTGGTCATAGTCACCTGCCTGCCGGTACGGATTTATGGCTGAGATATAGATCGAAGGCCTTGCCTGGCGTCTCGTCCCCATGGACGACCGCGCGCACCGCCTGAATCATTGCATGGGGAGCATCACACTGAAAAATGTTGCGGCCCATATCGACGCCGGCTGCTCCTTCGTTAACGGCCTGGTAAGCCATCTTCAGGGCATCCAACTCGGGCAGTTTCTTTCCTCCGGCGATCACCAAAGGAACGGGACAACCGGCAGCTACGCGCGAAAAGCCCGTTTCACAGTAGTAGGTTTTTACGAAGTGGGCTCCCATCTCGGCACAGATCCGAGTAGCAAGCCCAAGGTACTTGGCATCGCGCACCAGGTCTTTGCCTACGCCGGTGACGGCCATCGTGGGGACGCCATAGCGATTGCCCGCGTCGACAACTTTGCATAGATTGCCGATCGACTCATGTTCGTGCACACCCCCTATGTACACCTGAACCGCCATAGCCGATGCATTCAAGCGAAGGGCGTCATCGATATCGACGGCAACCAATTCGTTCGACAGCTCCTTGAGAATGCTTTGGCCACCGCTCGAGCGCAACACAACCGGCCTCGAAATCTCCGCAGGTATGGTGCTGCGCAAGGCTCCGCGGGTCACCATCAGAGCGTCGGCGTAGGCGATCAAGGGAACGATGGTGATGTCGATCCGCTCCAGGCCGGTGGTTGGACCCTGAAAGTAACCGTGATCGATCGCCAGCATCACTGTTCTCGAATCGTCAGGATCGAAGATGCGCGCGAGCCGGTTTTTCATTCCCCAATCGAGTGCATTGCTCCCTTTGATTCTGCTGGGGGTGCCCCGCTGGGGAACATCGAGGTAGTAGTTTTTGCCGTCCTGCACGTTATCAAGATCCGCCATTGCTCACTCCTTCTCTGAATCCTTTGAAGATGAGGGCAATCGAAGTGGCACCCGCATCGGGATGGCCTCGTGTCCTTTCTCCTAAAGACCTGGCCCGGCCGTAGCGGGCGACTAAATCCGTGGTCGACTCGGCTCCCAAACGCGCAGCCAAAGCCGCATCTTCGAGAGCCTCTGGTATGGTTTTGCCTGCCTGGGCGGCTGTACTCGCAGCGGCGACGGCGGGGGTCAATGCATCCATCATCGTCTTGTCTCCGGGCCGCGCCTTGGTATGCCTGGAGACAGCACGCAGACCCGCCTCGAGTGACTGCGCAAGGTCATGACAATTCATCGAATCCCGGGCAAGTTCCACATCTCCCATGCCGCTGAAGAAGGTACCCAAAAGACTGCTCGAGGCGCCTCCATCGACGCTCAGAACTCTCCAACCGGCGGCCTTGAGCAAACCCGTCATGGTTTCGGTGCTCGATTCATCCCAAAGTTCCATTTGCTCAGCGGCGCGAAGCATGGTGGTTCCGTGATCTCCGTCGCCGCCGATGGAGTCTAATTCCGTCAGGCGCCGGTGCTCACCCCGAACGCAGGCAGCGGCCCGGATGAACATCTTCTCCAACTCCGTTCTTCCAATCGAGACGCTCATTGCATCACAAAAAATGGAGCGTCCGCCGGCCCATCCCAGAGATCGATCAATTCCTGGTCCATGCGTGCAATGAGTAATTGGAATCCAGCCTGTTCCTGGGTGGTGATGAACTCTCCGACGGCGCTGCGAACCAGCTTGATTTTTTTCTCCGCCAAAACCTGCGCTACCCGGCGGAAGACGATAAGCAATTCCATGAGTGTGGTCGCTCCCGCGCCATTCACCAGAACCAGGAGCTCTTCACCACTCTTCACCGCGAGATCTTCCAGCAGCATGTTGAGCATGATCTCGGCCGTCTGGTCTGCCGACTTGAGTTGCATTCGGCCAGTTCCCGCTTCGCCATGCTGGCCCATGCCTATCTCCATCTCGTCGTCTTCCAGGTGGAAGATGGGCTGCCCCGTGGAGGGATGAGTCGCGGTGCTTACCGCGACCGCCAGCGAGCGCATGTTTCGTTCCATGCGGTTTGCAATCTCGAGGCATTCCTCAAGCCCGGCGCCACTTTCTGCGGCGGCTCCGGCAACCTTGTAAACGGGAAAGAAACCAACCAGGCCCCTGCGATCGTCAGGGTTTGGGCCGCCTGCGATATCCTCGTGGGTGAGAACCATCTTGATTTTCAAGCCTTCGCGGAGAGCCATCTCCATGGCGATATTGGCGGACAGCACATCGCCTGCGTGGTTTAACACGATCAACAGCGCGCTCTCGCCGTTGGCACAAGCACTGCGAATGGCTTCCATGCAACGGGGTGCGCCGGGGGCCGCGAAAATATCGCCGGCGACGCTGTAGTCGAGCATTCCCCTGCCCACAAATCCGCTCAGGCCGGGCTCGTGCCCGCTTCCCCCCAAAGTGACCAGCCGCACTTTGCCAGGCGCTTTGTTTACCGCGCGGGCCACAATATTGCGAGCGCTCAAGCGAACTTTATCCGGAAAAGCGAGCACCATTCCATCCAGGAGCTCTGCGACCAGGTTTTGCGGATCGTTGATGAACTTTTTCATGCGCATGATTTTGGCCTTTTCATTCGTACAACGACGGATCCGACATCACGATCGGACGCTTGAACCAACCCGTTTGGGTGGCGAGGACAAAGAAGCCCACTACCAGCCACAGGCAGCCGGCGATCTTTGCCGGGTTCCCCAGCCCGAGCCAGATCACGGAGCAGAAGGTGAAGCCCAGGATAGGGAGAATGACATCGAACAAGAAATTCCTGCCTTCCGCTTCCGCCCTGTGGACCCAGAATCTCCAGACCACCGCGGCGTTTACTCCCATGAAGCCGAGAAAGGCACCGAAATTCAATAGTTCCGCGGCCAACTCGTAACTCATAATCTGTGCCCCGATGAAGGCGATGACGCCGAGCAGAATGATATTAATGTCGGGTGTGTTGCGGGTGGGATGAAGCCGGGCAAAAAAGCGGGCAGGAATCACATTCTCCCGTCCCATGCCGAACAACAGCCGTGCTGCTCCTACCTGCGACGTGAGGCCCGCGCCCACATTGGCGACTACTAACAGGAGGGCCGTCGCCTTCAGCAGGGTCACCCCGCCGACACGGCCAGTGACGTCGATGAACGCGGTATCGATGTTGGTGAAGGTGGTGTAGTTTGGCCACACCAGGTGCCCGAGGTACACCAGCAGCCCGCCGAACAGCCCGGTAAAGATGCATACCGAAACTGCGGCAAGCAAGACGTTCTTGCGGGGATTTTTTACGTCCTCGGCCATGGTCGTCACAGCATCGAATCCCAGGTAGGTCAAGGCCGCGAAAGAGGTTGCCGAAGCGATCGCGCGCACGTGGAATGTTCCCGGACGATAGAAGGGTTGGGTTGAGAACAAACCACTAAACCCGTAGCGAACAGTAATGTATTTGATCGCCAGCCCGATAAAGCTGAAGAGAACGATACCCATAAAAACCAGCAGCACCTGGTTGGCCCGGGCGGTGGAGCGAATGCCCCGCAGGTTCAGCAGTGTGATGCCGCCGGCAAAAAACAGGGCGCCCACCGGGAAGGGCAATACAGGGAGTGCCCGCTGCAGGGAGAGGGTGCCGTAGAGGGTACAAAAGAGCGGTATCAGCATATAGTCGAGCAGCATGGCCCATCCGGCAACAAACCCGAGGTAGGGATGGATCCCACGACTGACGTAGGCGTAGGCGGAGCCCGCGGAGGGATAGAGTGCCGCCATCCGGCCATAGCTGATGGCGGTCAGCACCATGGCGACCATGGCGGCGAGAATCGTAACCACCACGTATCCACCGGATTTGAGTTCGGCCAGACCATAGACGGTCGCCGGGGCGCTCGGAGTGACGGCGACGATCCCATAAAAGATCAAATCCCACAGCGTGAGGACGCGACGCAGGCGGGGAACTCCTGCGCCGGTGACGGGTTCCGCTGCGGGCACGCTCACCTCAAATCTCTGCCGTCTGGCCGCCGTCGACAAACAAGACCGAGCCGGTGACAAATGAGGCATCATCGGAGGCCAGGAATAGTGCGGCACTCGCAATCTCGCCGGGTTGCGCAAGGCGTCCCATAGGAAAGGTCTTGGCGAAGGCATCCAGTTCTTCAGGGGTCATGGCATTGCGCAACATTGGCGTATCGGTGGGGCCGGGACAAATCACATTCACGCGAATGCCTTGTTTGGCGTGATCGATGGCCATGGCCCGGCTCAGCATGTTGACGCCTCCCTTTGAGGTTACATAGGCCACGGCGCGAGCGCAGGCATCATGAGCGCCGACGGTCGACGCTATGTTGATAATCGAGCCCCGGCCTTGTAGAACCATCTGCGGGAGGACCGCCCGGCAACACAGAAAGGTGCCGGTGAGATTGATCGAAAGCATCCTGTTCCAAGCCTGTTCTTCAGTATCGAGAACGGTGCCGTAGAAGAGGATGGCGGCGCCATTGAAAAGAACATCAAGCTGTCCATGTTGCTTGAGCACGGTCTGGACCATACTGTTTATCTGTTCCGCTTGGGTGACGTCGACCTGGATGAAGCTCGCGCGACCGCCCTCGGCCCCGCCTTCAGCCTGGATTAGCGCGACCGTTTCCAGGCCGCCCGCCACATTCCCATCGGCCACGATGACGATTGCGCCTTCACGGGCGAAACGCTGCGCAGTCGCACGAGCGATGCCCGATGCCGCACCCGTCACCAGCGCAACTCGATCCTTCAGTTTCGTAGGAATCCTCCAGCCTGGATTCGGAGTGCATCCATAGTCCTATGAAGTTACGGGCATGGCTATAAGAATGCTATGAATGAATCTTGTAAAACCCCGGTCCGGCCTGAAGCGGTGGCGGCAATCGTGCTGCTGCAACAAAAAGTTCGCTCGATTATCAGAGACGTGGAGAATGCATCTCGCATAGTCTGATTCGGGCGTACTGGCAGACAGACTCATGAGACTCTCAGGAAAAGTAGCGGTCGTGACTGGATCAGCTGTCGGCTTAGGACGAGCCGTGGCCGGCCGCTTTGCACGGGAAGGGGCGCTGGTGGTGGCAGCGGACACCAACGCTATCGCGGGAAAATCCGCAGTCGAACAGATTCGTAAAGATGCGGGACAGGCGATCTTCGTCCCCGCCGATGTATCGGAAGAACGCGACGTTATTACCCTTCTGGAAACGGCAGTGGCTGAGTTTGGAAGGATCGACGTGCTTTACAACAACGCTGCCGTGCTTTTCCACGACCAGGATGCGCGAGCCCACGAACTCAGCCTGGAGATCTGGGACAAGGTGATGCGGGTCAATTTGCAGGGAACGTTTCTGTGCTGCAAGCACGTGATTCCGTTCATGCTTAAGCAGGGCGGGGGTTCGATTATTAACCTTGGCTCGCCGACGGGATTGACTGGTTGCGCGCCCAATCTTACGGCTTACAGTACGAGCAAGGCGGGGATTTTCGGCCTGACCAGGGTAATGGCCGCAGCGTATGCCCGGGACGGTATTCGGGTGAATTCGCTGATCCCTGGGACCATGGACACGCCGATGAACGAGTCCGTGTTGGGTGACGAAGCTTCGCGTGAGCAATATCGGGAAGCGGTGCCCATGGGCCGGCTGGGGCGGCCTTGCGATATCGAGGGTATCGCGGTTTTTTTGGCGTCGGAGGATTCGTCTTATTGCACCGGCGGGCTGTATACGTGTGATGGAGGATTGACTGCGGTTTGAAATCGGTGGGGGGCTGGGCCACGGCTGAACAGGCTGCGGAAAAAGAGCATGTCCATCGGAATGTCATAGCAGAATCCCACGACAAGGCGGGTTTGTTGTTGAGGGGGAGATGGGTGCCGCGCCGATGGCGCTCGGATCATGATGGGGACCAACCCAAGCCCTTCCGGGCTGGGCCGACGTTTAGCGGGCGGCCCTCCGGGCCTCGATCCGTCCCGTCCCTGAGCAACCGTTCTCGACGGACCATTTCACTTTAGAGGGTGTGTGAGAGCCAGGATTTTCGGGCAAAATCAATACGATTGTGTGTTGATAAGTACCCAAAATCAATACGAATATATTGCGTGATTTTCGAATTCTCACGCAGACTCTAAAGCCCTGATCTTTGCCAGGACTTTGTGGCACGACTAACTAACCTTTAACTAACCTGGATTTCTCACAGCCCGGTCTGCGACCAAGCCCGGAATCCCACATCTGCCCGGTTTTGGCAGATGTGGGATTCCGCAAACCTCAACCCCTGAAGATGCAGGGTCTAGATGGCCGTGGACAGGATCTGTTGCTGGTAGAGAGTGATCGGTGGACAACCGTTGAATCCCACATCTGCCAAAACCGGGCAGATATGGGGCACCCGTCACCCATTACGCATTGAGACCTCACTACCGGCAGCGATTCGCTTATTCGTTTACGCAGGGGTCTGGTAGCTCATCCAGCCCGGCGGGGAGCTGAGTTTCGCTTATGCCTCGACGGCTTCCAACTCTGCGTCTTGTCCGTGACGGCGCAAGAGATTGGGCAGGTTTTGAGAGAAAGCGGAGCGTGGCATCACCATGTCACAGCCGGCTTCCATGGCCTTCGCCTTCAGGTCGCCCTGGAGGTGAGAGAGGAAACCAATCACTGAGGTGCCGCGCTTCATCTTGCTCTTGAGCCGCGGAATCAGGGTAAGCGGTTTGGCGCTGACGTTGTTCAGGTCGAAGACGATCAACGAAGGACGGCTACCCTCGGGCACATCCGCCAGCCGCGACACGATGTCCTTGTCTGCCTTGACGAAGGCTACCTTGACGCCAATCTTTCGAGCCGTCTCCTGAATCTTGGCCAGGAAGAACAAGTCTTCGATGAAGCAGTAAATGCGAACCGGGGCATCCTCACGAATGGGGACGGCGACGGGTTCCTTGGGCGCACTCTCTGCGAAGTGCCCATTTTGGAAGTGCCCATTTTGGCCGTTGCCACGGAATTCGGTTGCGGAATAGGGCATGTCCGCCGTATTGCCATTGACCACGCGGTAGCTATGGTCCATGGGGCCGACAAAAGTTTGCTGCCGGCGCTGCTTGCCTTTGCGCCGTCCGCCACCGTTGCCGCCGTTATTCGCGGCCCCGTGAGCACTGCCGTTGCCATTCTTGGCGGTGAAACGGTTTTGACCGGAGGACTTGGGCTTGGCCGCCTTCTTAGGCGGGTGGGTCTGGCCGGACCCTGATGCAGGCTCGGCATTGGCGTGACCCTTTGCCTGATTGTTGGAGTATCCCTTACGTCTGCGGCGCCGGCGACGATGCCCTTGCCCTTCACTTTGTCCCGCAGGCTGGGCCTGATTCGGCTGCGCTTGGGGTTGATTTTGCTCTGTCATGCATGCACATCCCGGTGCGTTGGCAATTCTTGCAGCTTTTTCATGTGCGACCCTCCCGGACAGGGGAAGGCGGAGATCGGCTGCAACTCATGTTTCCACTTGGTTGATGGCCAGCGGCCACGTCCACGCACTCAAAAGGAACTTTTCCAAAAGATTACGGTTTGGGGGTGGAACCTATGGTTTGATCTCTCAAACAAACTACTGGCGTTGTCTGTACCGCTCTTGATCGACCCAGCGACGAAACATCACTATTTGGGCCAGCAGGTGCGACGCGGCAGAAAAACCCTATTGACTCTCGAGAATAGCAGCGAGCCTGATTCAAATCTGAGATCTGGCTTCAGCCGCTCGATAGGCAAAACCGATAATACACAGATAGCCTGCCCGATAGCAAGTGCTATTCGAAGAGCTATGCTCCAGTAGTAAGAATAAAAGTGTTACGGGTGGGTGATACGGGGTGAAGTCCGCGGTGCCTAAAATCGAAAAGCCACAGATGAGTGGCTTTTCTGAGTAATGGCCAATCACTGGCCTCCCAAGAGAGTCCCCCGTCAGAACGCGTCGTCAGAACGCATCTGCGGGATGTGAAGCTCCGGTTCGCGGCTGGTCCCGGTAGAACCTGGGCTCTGCTCGCCGGATCTGAGGCGCCAGACTCGCTACTTCATCGCGAGCCACGTGCGTCGCTGGCTACCAAACATGTTGCAGTTGTTGGGCCGTTTATGATGTTACCTGTTATCAGATAGTTAGCTCCTGGCCACGGCCGGCAGCTTCCGATTTATGGAAGCCTGATCGGGGCAAGCATTCTGGAATTCATAGAAAGCTAGCGCTGACAATGGGGGCAATAGTGGGTTCCACGGCCGCCCACCACGATGCGCCGGATCGGCGTCCCGCACACCAGGCACGGCTGGCCGGTGCGGAGATAAACCCGATGCTCGAGCTGGAAGAAGCCTTTTACCCCGGCGGCGTCCACATAATCCGAAACTGACGACCCGCCGAGCGCAATTGCCTCCCTGAGAACGGCCTGCAGGGCGGCGTGCAGGCGGTCAAGTTCTGCCCGCTTCAGGTGCCGGGCCATTCTGCGCGGCCGGATGCCGGCGCGGAACAGGCTCTCGTCGGCATAGATGTTGCCTACCCCGTGCAGCAGCTTTTGGTTTAACAGGGCTGCTTTGATTGACGTGCGGCGCGGCCGGAAGAGCGCGGCGAAGCCGTCGGGTGAGATGTTGAAAGGTTCCTGGCCCGTGCCCTCAAATGGGGTTGTCTTTTTGGTGGGGCGGCCGTGCAGTTCCATGCGCCCGAACCGCCTGGGGTCCACAAAACGAAGTTCCTTCCCGGAAAGCAGGCTCAGGATGCCATGTGTATGCGGCGGGACCGGAGTTTCCGGATCGGCGACCAGCAGCCGGCCAGTCATGCCCAGGTGCACGATCCACTGCAAGCCGGGGTCCGGGCCTCCGGCGAGATCCAAGACTATATGTTTGCCGACGCGATAGACGCGTTCGATGCGGCGGCCGGGCAACTCTTTTGCCATGAGCTGCGGAGAAGATTTGAAGGGCTCACGCTTTTCGCTGAACCAGGTGGTTTCGATGCGGTCTCCGCGAACCCGTGCATCGACGCCGCGTGCTATGGTTTCAACCTCAGGCAGTTCAGGCATGGCTCATCTTCTATCATTGTCGCAGGTGCTTGGCCGCCACCCGGCGGCGTTATATCATCAAGAGTCGGGCACCAAGAGTCGCACACAAGCTGCGCCGCCGGGCCAGATTAATCAGCAATATTTCCACTCATAACCTGCACAGGTTCAAGGGCGTTCGATCAAAAAGGCCGAGCCGGCAGGGGAAGAGTGCGTCACACGAAATTGATTGGAGTTCATGCGAGCCAAGACTGCGATCGTAGTGGGTGCCCAATGGGGCGACGAGGGAAAAGGAAAGATCGTGGACGTTCTTTCCGATAGGTTTGCGGTGGTGGCGCGCTATGCCGGTGGCCACAACGCCGGGCATACCGTCATCATCCGGGGACAGAAATTCGTTCTGCAGCTGGTTCCGTGCGGTGTGTTGCGGCCGGACTGCCGCGCTGTCATCGGCAACGGGGTGGTGCTTGACCCGCTGGCCTTCCTTAAGGAAATCGGCAAGCTGCGCGACCTGGGTGTCAACGTCGACGAGCAGCTTTTTGTATCGAATCGCGCCCAAGTGATCCTGCCCTACCATCGCATGATCGAACTGGCGTCGGAAAATGCTCCTGGACGGCAAAAAATTGGCACCACCAGCCGGGGTATCGGTCCCGCGTACGAAGACAAGATGCACCGCAGCGGCTTGCGGGTGATTGACCTGCTGAACCGCAGCCTGCTCAAGACCCACATCGAAAACGCCTGCAACGAGAAGAATGCCGTTGCCCACGCGCTTTTCGGAACGGACCCGCTCGACCCGATCAAGATGTACGACGAATACGCAGAGGCGGCAGAGCGCGTTCGGCCATTCGTCACCGACACGGCAAAGCTGTTGAACGATGCCATACACCGGGGCCAGAGCGTGATGTTTGAAGGAGCCCAGGGCACCATGCTGGACATCGATCATGGTACCTACCCGTTCGTGACCTCATCGTCCGCCACTGCCGGGGGCGCGGTGATCGGGACCGGGGTGGGACCGACCATGATCGGCACCGTGGTCGGCGTCACCAAGGCCTATGTCACCCGGGTAGGCGAGGGTCCATTCCCGACCGAAATCCACGGTGAGCCCAGCGATCTGCTGCGTGCCCGCGGACAGGAATACGGGGCGGTGACCGGACGGCCTCGCCGTTGCGGCTGGCTCGACCTACCCCTGTTGCGCTACTCCAGCGAGATTAATGGCACCGAATGGTTGGTGGTTACCAAGATGGATGTGCTGGACTGCTTTGCGGAGATCCCGATATGCACCGGGTACCAGGTGGACGGCCGAAACTGCGACACTATCCCGGCGGATGTCAGCGGATTTGAGAAGATTGAGCCGGTTTACACCAAATTGGAGGGCTGGCAAACTTCCACCGAGGGCATCACCGAGTTCGATCAACTTCCCCAGGCGGCGCAGAAGTATCTTCGTTTTTTGGAAGCCGAGTCCGGCGCGCGCATTGGCATGGTGTCCACCGGCCCGGACCGGGAGCAGACTATGATTCTTCCCGGGTTCTCCGCCGCCCTGGACTGGATGCACTCCAGCTGATCGGGTAGAGTTAGAGGCACAATGGTCAGCTTTATCGTACGCATGCGATTTGCCGCAGAAGACCGTGAAAATGTAAGCGATATTCTGCGCCAGCTGGCCCTCGCCTCGCGCCAGGAGCCTGGCTGTGTAAGTTACGTTCCCCATACTGCCGAGGACGACCCAAGCATGGTGGTGATCTACGAGCAATACCGTGACCGTGCGGCAAGCGAGTTCCACCGCACCACTCCTCACTTCAAGAAGTTCGCGGTCGGCGGGCTTTTTCAATTGATGCGGGAGCGAGAAGTCGAGAATCTTACAGCAGTGATATAGAGGAATGCAGTCCAATCCCCGGGGCATTGCGTTCAACCCCGAAAACTGTCACTCTGAAGTTTCATTTTTGACTCACATTCGGACGCGGACTAACATCCGATACGCTTATGCGCGCTCATTCCGAGCATCGTTGGCTGTTTCCCACGGTCGGCAGACTGTCCCTCGTCCTTATATTGGCGTGTGGGTATACGAGTCAGGCGCACGCTGTTTTTCCTCACCGTGATAGTGCCCACAAAGAGATTGAGGGGTTGGAACTGGACTGGCGTCAAGCCCAGCTTACCAACAATATTTCCGAAGTCGATCGCCTGCTTGCCGACGATTATCTCGGCATCAGCGCCAACGGCACCCTGGAAACCAAGGCGGATGAACTCACCAGCCGCCGCAGCGGATCTCTGCACATTAGCCAACTGGACCTAAGCGATATCAAGGTACGGATTTACGGGGATACGGCGGTGGTTACATCGAAGGCTGACGTGGTGGGTAAAAGGGGCGACCGCGATATCAGCGGGCGGTTTCGCTATACCCGCGTTTACAGTAACCGGGATGGTCAGTGGAGAATCGTGAGTTTTGAGGCGAGCCGAATCTCCGGTGGGAATGAGGAAGCCAAGCACTAAGGCAAGGGGCAGGGGCCGCCCAGCCCATCCCAGGGCCTAAAGGCCAGCCGACTTTGCTGGGTTTTATGTTCGGGCAGAGCAGGTTGTGAGATCTAGAAGACGAAACCGAGATCCCTCCATGGCACACCGTGACAGGTCCGCTTCGCTTTCCTCCGGTCGGAGCTTGTGACATTTTTGATTTCCCTGTAGTTCGTGGCCGGAAAGTTTGGAAGAGCACCTGCCAACAAGCATCGCCGGGTCCTTCGACTCCGCGCCATAAACCCTCTGATATGCAATAGATCTGCGAGGCGCTTCGCTCCCACGGCACGCCGGGGCAGGCAGGATGACGCCTTTGTGGAGGGGACTAAACAACATCTGGTCGGATGCAAAAAACACGAAAAAATCGAAAAAGTCACAGGGTCTCTTAATGAACAAACGAAGAGTGTGGTGCCGCACCTCCGGCGCTCGACCGGCTGCCTTTGTATACCCAGCCCTTCCGGGCTGGGCTGACGTTTGGCGGACGGCCCTCTGGGCCTGGATTGCAAACACCGCTTTCCCATGTTCATTCCATCCTTAACTTGCCACAGGCAAGTCAGCCACTCAGGATGACGATATTGTGGAGCGGGGGGGCGCGGGGGTGAAAACATCTGTTGGGTAGGCAAAACGCAGGGTATATTCAAGGCCGCCTTGCGAGCTGTTTCAGTCGTTTTCGGTCAACCAGGTGCCGCGGTCAGGATGGCGTCTGCTATGGCTGCGGCTTCCCGGCTTGGACGCACGTCGTGCACCCTTACCAGGTGCGCGCCCTGCAAAATGGCAGCGGTGACCGCTGCCAGAGAGGCATTGCCTCGCCGATCCACCGGTATGTCGGCTCCCTTATAGAGCGGAGACAGGGTTCTTCCCAGGAATCCCTTGCGGGAGACACCCGCGAGCAACGGCTGTCCCAAACCACCCAGCTCGTCAAGGCCCGCGAGCAAGGCGTAGTTCTGGTCGGAGATGATGCCGAACCCGAATCCGGGGTCGAGCACGATTCGATCCCTTTCGACCCCGGCTGCCAAGGCACCGAGGAGCCGCTGCCGCAGCCCTTGCCGGACGAGAGGTACGACTAGCTTCGAATCCAGGGGCGGCAGGGCGCGCCATTCCTCAGGGCGGCCCCGGGTATGCATCAAGACGACCCCGCAGCGGGCCGCAGCACAGACCTGGGCCATCGCCTCATCCCACAAGAAACCGCTGACATCGTTCACAATCTCGACTCCGAGCTGCAATGCAGCCGCGGCGGTCTGGGACTTATAGGTATCGATGGAGAGAATTGCATCCGGGCGATGGCGCAGGATGCCCTTCAACACCGGAACGACGCGGTCGAGCTCTTCGCGGACGCCCAATGGCTTACGCTTTCCCGGGCGGGTGGATTCGCCGCCGATGTCGACGATGTCGGCCCCGTCTTCAAGCATGGCCAGCCCGTGCTCGATGGCTGCCGCAGGGCTGTCAAACGCGCCGCCATCGGAAAAAGAGTCGGGTGTAGTGTTCAGGACCCCCATGACCACGGTGCGCTCGCCCAGCGGCAGGGAGCGGGTACGCAGCTTCCAATCGCAGCGAGCACGCAAGGCAAAGGGCATCTTTGCCATTCTAGTGAGGTACACTCCGCGAAGACACATGCAACCGCGCTCTCCCTATCTCAGCCTGTTGCTTCTCGGCGCGCTTTTCTTTCCCCCGGCCAAGCCCAGGCCCGCGCGCAAGGTGCCGCTGCCTCAGGCCGTGGCGCGAATTCTTGCCGATCCTCAAGTGAACCAGGCGCACTGGGGAATCTCAGTGGTGGCGCTCAATGGGAGCCCCATTTACAAGCTCAATGACGGTGTGTACTTCAACCCAGCCTCTAACGCCAAGCTGTTGACCACCGCAGCCGCCTATGCCCTGTTGCCTAGCGGTCTTACCTTTACAACGCTGGTCTCGAGCAGTGCTCCGGTTGGCAGCGGGGGAGAGGTTCAGGGGGATATCACCATATTTGGGGTGGGTGATGCCAACATATCTGGCCGCACCGTGCCCTTTGGCCTGAAGACCGAGCGCACCGGGCCGCCATTGGCCGCACTCGAAGATATGGCCGACCAGATCGTGAAGCACGGAGTCCACTCCGTGACCGGCGATATCGTAGGCGACGACACCTGGTTTCTCTTCGAACGCTACGGCGCCGGGTGGAGCTGGGACGACCTGCAGTGGGGGTATGGGGCGCCGATTTCCGCGCTGACGGTGAACGACAATGAGGTCTACCTCAGTGCCACCCCGGCGGCGCAGGCGGGAGACAATGCCTTGATTTCCTGGCTTCCGGCGACGCCTTATTACTCGGTTGAAAACTCGCTCACGACCAGCCCCCGCGGCGACCCGGGCAAGCCCGGCGTTGAACGCGCGCCGGGCTCCATGACGGTGCGGATTTTTGGCCGGACACCCCTCGGTCAACCGGGCCTGCATACTGCCCTGGCTATCGAAGATCCGGCGGAGTACGCGGCGCGATCGCTGCGCTCCATGCTGCTCTCGCGCGGGGTGCAGGTCAGGGGCAAAGCTCGGGCGCAACATCGCCTATCGACCGACACCAGCGATTTTCTGCCCGCGCAGCAACAGCCGATCGCGCTTCATCCCATTACTTTGGACAACATCGAGTCGCCAGGTGCAGGGCAAAATCTGCTGGCATCGCATGTCTCCCCGCCGCTGGGCGATGATCTGGTGGTGACCAACAAGGTCAGCCAGAACCTTCACGCCGAAATTATCCTCAGAACGCTGGGGAAGCTCGAAGGTTCGGATGGATCCTTGCTGGAAGGCACGCGGGTGGTGCGCCAGTTCCTGATCTCCGCCGGGATCGTTCCCACCGACTTCGTCCTTTATGACGGCAGCGGGCTCTCCGTTCAGGACCTGGTCACGCCCCGAGCATTCACAACCTTGCTTACGTATGCGGCACGGCAGAGCTGGGGAGAAGCGTACCGGTCTTCATTTCCGGTGGGCGGAGTGGATGGTTCGCTCTTCACTCGCTTCAAGCAGCCGCTGCTTGATGGCAAGGTCTTTGCCAAGACGGGAACGCTGGGCGAAGCACGCGCTTTGAGCGGTTACCTGGTGGCTGCCAGTGGCCGGACAGTTGCCTTTTCGATCATGTGCACCGATCACAATCCTTCCTTGCCGGCAGACCGCACGGCCATGGACAAGATTGTGGCAGCGATTGCAGCGGTCAATTGAAAATCATGGAGTCGCATTGAAGAAGCTTCTTCTTTCTGTTTGGTTAGCAGCGCTTGGGTGCCACCATCTGACGCCCTCAAAGCCGCTGAGCGAGCTCACGCCGCAAGAGGCGGCGGGACACCAGGTTTTTGTGAGCCGATGCTCCAGCTGCCACTACGCCAACACGGAGAAGGGGCTGAACGGTCCCGGGTTGGAGGGTCTGTTCCGTAAGCCTTATCTACCCAGCGGCGGCGCGGCGAAGGACGAACGTGTGAGGGCAGTGATTCTGCGAGGAAGAAACATGATGCCGGCCCTGGGCAATACACTGTCTGATCAACAGATGGAAGATCTGATGGCCTACTTGCATACTCTATGACCAACGCCAAACTACCGCTGCCGGGCATGGCAGCCATCTCACTGTGGATGCTGGCACTGGCGGTGCTGGGTGTGGTGGGAGTGCTGACCGGCCACTATCCGTCCAAGGCCAGGATTGGCATCCTGATTCTGTGTACTGTCTTTGCCCTCGCCGGCCTGGGACTGATGCGCTTGCGTCGATGGGGATGGGCGCTTAGCCTGGGCGCTGTCTTCTGCTGCGTGTGTTTCGGGTGCTATAACCTTTTCCGTTTTCACCAGGGCCAATGGGTGGTTATGGTCTTGATCAACCTGGTCTTCTTTCTCTACCTGGTGCGATCGGAGGTAATCGGGCGTCTTCGTTAGCCACGATACAATAGGACCAGCGTGCTTGACCTTGTTCAGATCGACCCGAGCCCACGCCGTCCCGCTCCCAAGCCCGCCTGGCTCAAGGCGCGTGCGCCGGTGGGAGAGAATTACCACGAACTGAAGAGTCTTGCCCGGTCGCTCAACCTGCATACTGTATGCGAGTCCGCCCACTGCCCGAATATCGGCGAGTGCTGGAACCAACGCACCGCGACATTCATGATGCTGGGCAATACGTGTACCCGCCGCTGTGGTTTCTGCGCTGTGCCAAAGGGCCGCCCGGAGCCTATCGACTTCGACGAACCTCGCCGGGTCGCGGAAGCGGTCGCAACATTAGGGCTGAAGCATGCCGTGATTACCAGCGTGAATCGCGACGACGATATTTCCGGGGGCGCACGGGCTTTTGCCATGGTGATCGAGGAAATTCGTCGGCAGGCCCCTGGCTGCCGGGTAGAAGTCCTGGTGCCTGACTTCCAGGGTCAGGAAGAAGCGATTCGCATTGTGGTCGAAGCCAAGCCGGAGATGTTGAATCACAACACCGAATCGGTGCCGCGCCTCTATCGCGTGGTGCGGTCGGGTGCTCGTTATGAGCGTACGCTGCGGCTGCTGGAGTATGCCAAGATCGTCGACCCGCGCATGATCACTAAATCTGGGGTCATGGTCGGCCTGGGAGAAGAAATGCACGAGCTGCTGCAGGTGTACCGCGACCTGGCCGCTGTGGGCACGGACGTGTTGACCATTGGGCAGTACCTGCGTCCATCCAAAGATCACCTGCCGATGGCGCGCTATTACACGCCGGAGGAGTTCGCCTACATGCGCGAAGAGGCTCTAGGCATGGGCTTCCGCCACGTGGAGTCGGGACCGCTGGTGCGCTCGTCCTACCATGCGCGCGAGCAGGCGATGTCGATCTAAATTCGGGGGAAGAAGAAAATGGCAGTCTCAGTAATGGGCGGTATTCCCGCTCTCAAAGACATCCAGCAACAGCTCAAGACGCGAATGGAAAAGGCGGTCGACGACTTCCGCACCAATCTCGCATCCACCCGCACCGGCCGCGCCTCTGTCCATATGCTCGACCAGATCAAGGTTCCGTACTACGGCACCGATACACCGCTCAACCAGGTGTCTCAGGTGACCGCGCCGGATGCCAACCTGATTCTGGTCCAGCCGTGGGATCCGGGCATTATTGTGGATATTGAAAAGGCGCTGCGTACATCCGATCTTGGTTTCAACCCGCAGAATGATGGCAAGGTCATCCGGATTCCCGTCCCTCCGATGACGGAAGAGCGCCGCAAGGAAGTGGTCAAGCACCTGAACAAGACGCTCGAGGACCATCGCACCGCGGTGCGCAATATCCGTCGCGATGGCAATGACCTGATCAAGAAGTCGGCAAAGGACAAGAAGATCTCAGAGGATGAAGAGAAGAGATCGCTCGAGGAGATACAGAAACTCACCGACGATGAGATCCGGCGCATGGAAGAGATGTGCCGCAACAAGGAAAGGGAAGTTCTGCAGATTTGATTGCGGTCAGTTGGTCCGGTTGCTGTGGTCCAAAATAATTTTCCAGCCCGGCGAGTCTTTCTTCAATACCAGGGAGAAAATTCCGTCGGCGTTGCCTCCGCCGGCTCCGGTTCGCTCCAAATGAAAATTCCCAGTGGCGATGGCGTAGCTGGAGTTCAGTGCTCTGATCGCAAGATTGGAAAAGGTTAGCTGACCCATCCCCGCGGGGGTTGGATAGATCCTTTTGTAGCGATCGCGAATGGTGGAATAGCCGTACTCGACTGTCTTTCCCACGAATGTCGTGGTTGGGGCGTCTTCATAGGCTTTCATGAATGCGTCCACATCGCCCCGGTTCCAATCGGTTGCCTGTTGATCCATCAAATGGCGAATGGCAGCCTCTGGGGATGTTTGTGCCCAGGATGGAGTGGAGAGCGCTACGGCTAGAAACAACGAGAAATGAACACAAGTCATGGATTTTTCCGGTTGATCCACGATAAGTCCTGCGGGAGAGAAAAGAAACTGCAGGTTCCTCCGCTTCGCGGGGTGACGGGTCGGGATGACAAGGGGGACAGGGGCGTTTTCATCTGGCACCGGTTGGTGATTGAGAGAACAGCAGGTCCCTCCGCTACGCTCCCCCAGATTTCCTGTGGAACTTGGTGGCGCTGACAAAGTTCATGCGTCTTTCTCTACGGAAAGCCGCATACGTGGCCGCTGCGAGTGCGCAAGGTAGGAAATCTGGGTACGCTTCGGTCGGGATGACACTTCTTGTTTGGTGTTTAAGAGTCGATGTTCCCTGGGCTTTGGTTGCCAGTGGAGGGAAAATGCAGATCCGTCGGCTGCGCCCTCATGAAGAAACGAAGAGTGTGGTGCCGCACCTCCGGCGCTCGACCGCCTGCCTGGTACAGACCCAGCCCTTCCGGGCTGGGCTGACGTTTGGTGCCGGCCCTCTGGGCCTGGATTGCAAACACCGCTTCCCATGTTCATTCCTTCCTTAACTTGCCCCAGGCGAGTCAGCTGCCCGCGATGACAAAGGAACAGTAGTGTTTTCATTTGGCATCGGTCGCAGGGATCCCAGGACCGGAGGTTTCCATTTGGGATCGGTTTCACGCTTTGATTTGTTGGTCTCGCCATTGCTACTACAATGAGCTATGTCTCCAGCGAGAACTGTCTCCGCCGTCTGTTCACACGACTGCCCGGACTCGTGCGCTGTTCTCATAACCATCGATGAGTCGGGTAAAGCGACCAGGATGCAAGGTGACCCGGAACATCCGGTCACGCGTGGTTTTCTCTGCGCCAAGGTCAGCAAATATCTCGACCGGGTTTATTCTCCATCGCGGCTGCTTTACCCCCTGCGCCGCCGGCCCGGTGCACCGAAAGGGAAAAGAGCGTACGGCCGCGAGACTGAAGCCTTCGAGCCCATCGGCTGGGATGAAGCACTGGACGAGATCGCGGAACGATTGAGTTCGGTTGCAGGTGAGCACGGTCCTGAATCGATCCTGCCCTACTCGTATGCGGGAAATATGGGTGTGCTCGGATATGGATCCATGGATCGCCGATTCTTTCACCGGCTGGGCGCATCGCGGCTCGATCGCACGATCTGCGCTACCGCCGGCGCGGATGCGCTGATATCGGTCTACGGGAAAAAGCTGGGCACTGACCCGGAACACTTCCGCCATGCCCGGTACATCATCGCCTGGGCCGCGAATATCCACGGCAATAACGTTCACCTTTGGCCCTTCGTCCAAGAAGCACGCCGCAATGGGGCGCGACTGGTGGTTATCGACCCATATCGAACCCGCACTGCCCAGACCGCTGACTGGCACATTCCTATCCAGCCGGGCACGGACACGGCTTTGGCACTTGGCCTCATGCGGGTCATCATCGAGGAAAGCCTCTACGATCAGGATTATGTCGCCCAACACACGCACGGATTTGAAGCTTTGAGAGCACATGTTCTGGCGTACACACCGGACCATGTGTCGGGCTTGACGGGCATCCCCGCGGCGGATATCGAGCGGCTGGCGCGCGAGTACGCGAGCAGTGCGCCGGCGGTTATCCGTTTGAATTACGGTATACAGCGGTCGCAGAACGGCGGGGCGGCGGTTCGTGCGGTATCTATGCTGCCCGCCTTAATCGGCGCCTGGAAGGATCTGGGCGGCGGGCTGCAGCTCTCTACGGGCGGGGCTTTCGTATTCAACACCGCGGCTCTCGAACGGCCTGATCTGATGCTGGCGAGCCCACTGGGGCGCCCTGCCCGCATCGTGAATATGTCGCGTCTTGGCCACGCGCTCACCGAGCTGGCGTCACCGGCGGTGAAAGCACTCTTCGTCTACAACTCGAACCCGGCAGCAGTTGCTCCCAATCAGAACGCCGTGGAACGAGGCCTCATGCGCAGTGACCTGTTCACGGTGGTGCACGAGCAATTCTTCACCGACACTACCGACTACGCCGATATCGTGCTGCCGGCAACCACCTTCCTGGAGCATAAAGACTTTCAGGGGGCGTACGGCCACTACTTCCTGCAGTTGTCGGAGCAAGCCATTGCACCGCTGGGCGAAGCGCGTTCGAACGTCTGGCTGTTCGGCCAATTGGCACAACGCATGGGGTTCACCGAACCGTGTTTTCGCGACAGCGTCGACGATCTGATTGAGCAGGCGCTTGCCGGGCGCGGGGAGGACGGAATCACGCTCCAGGAGTTGGAAGCGAAAAAGCGCATACGCGTAGCATCTCTGCCCTTCGCCGACGGCGTGTTTGCCACGCCGAGCGGTAAGGCGGAGTTTTATTCAAGTGCTCTGGCAGCCCAGGGGCTGGATGCGCTTCCCACCTTTCACCCTGCGGACGAGTCGCGTCGAGGCGTGGACGCGCATACCTTTCCCTTGGAATTCCTACCGCGTAAGGCTGACAACTTTATGAACTCGACCTTCGCGAACCTTCCCGGCCACCAGAAAATGGAATCACCGGGCCTGGCAATGATGCATGCCGCGGACGCCAGTGCACGGCAAATTGGCGACGGAGACTGGGTTGAGATATACAATGCACGGGGCAAAATCCGCCTGCGCGCGCGCGTCGATGGAAGCGTGCCGGCCGGCGTGGTAGCTGCCAGCCTCAACTGGAGCAAGCTGTCGACTGGGGGGAGCAACGTGAACGCCCTCACTTCAGAACGGCTGACCGACCTGGGCCGTGGGGCAACGTTTTATTCGACCCTGGTGGAAGTTCGAAAGCTCAGCCCCGACGAAGCGCAAAACCTGTTCCCTCCGATAGACTAAGAACACCTGCTCAAGCGTGGGATTGACGATGCCGTTTCCAGCGGGTTTCCAGTGCGCGGGCTGTGGAGAGTGGAATGAGATTGTGGTGGACGAATCTGCCGGTGGACGGCAGCGTTACGTGGAAGACTGCCAGGTCTGTTGCAAGCCCAATCTTCTCTCCGTGTCCTGGGATTCCTCACTGGGGGAGTACTTTGCATGTAGCGAACTGGAGAGTTAATGGCGTTGTGGTGTCACAGCTGAGTGGATCTCCGGGATGGTAGGCGGCGTGAGAAACCAACCCTCGGAGTTGGGGAGTACCCCTTCCGTCACATATAATCGCCTTTTCCTCCAGCAGGATCCGATTTTTAGCAGTGAGGGTGTGCCTATTCTTCGCGTCGTGTCAGGGAGCTTCCGCTCCCGGTTTCATCAGAACCAACCTGCGCGGTTTTTTTTCCGGATGTGCAGGATTATGGGCTTGCTTCTATTTTGCGGTTCCAGTCTGATTGCCTGGGCTCAGCAGGACGTCGCCCCCGCCGCCGCCTCCCCGCAAAACGTGGTCACGCAGATCCGGGTGATCGGCAATCGCCGCATCCCGCGAGAGACGGTACTGGCACGGCTATTTACGCATCCTGGAGATACCTACGATCCAGCGACCATCGAGCGCGACTTCAATTCGCTCTGGAACACCGGATACTTCGAGAATCTGCAGATCGCCCGGGAGGATACGCCCAAGGGCATCGTTCTGGATGTAATTGTTAAAGAAAAGCCGACGATTCGCGAAATCAACTACAAGGGCCTGAACTCAGTCTCGACCTCGGATGTTCTCGACCGCTTCAAAAAAGAGCACGTCAGCCTTTCGGTGGAGAGCCCCTATGATCCGACCAAGCTCGCCAAGGCGATCGATGTAATCCGCGCCCTGCTGGCTGAACACGGGCACCAGTTTGCATCGGTAAAGCCCGACATCAAGACCATCCCGCCCTCCTCGGTCGCCATCAACTTCAACATTAAGGAAGGCCCGACGGTAAAGGTGGGCAATATCAGGTTTACGGGCAACCGCGCGGTGTCTTCGCGCCAGCTACGCGCGGCCATGAGGAATTTGCGGCCGATTGGGATTCCTCATTCGATCTTCCTGGAGAATATCTTCGCCCGCACCTATGATGCCAGCAAATTGGAGGAGGATACCGAGCGGGTTCGGCGCGCGCTGCAGGATCGAGGCTATTTCAGGGCCGGGGTTGCCGATCCCATTACCCATATTCGGAATGAAGGCGGCCTGTCCTTCTTCACATTCCGGCCTCGCCAGGGCAAGCGCATCGATATTCGTATCCCGGTTGAGGAAGGGCAGCGCTACCGGTTGGGCGGCGTCACCTTCACCGGCAACGCCCATGTACCGAATGTGAAAGCGCTGCGGTCTCAGTTCCCCACCAAGGATGGGGATTGGTTCAATGCCACGGCGGTAGGCAAGGGCCTGGATAACCTGCGCAAGGCCTATGGTTCTCTGGGCTATATCAACTTCACCGCGGTGCCGACTCCGCGCATCGATGATGCCAAGCATGAAGTCTTTCTGGACATTGACATCGATGAAGGCAAGCCTTTTACCGTGTCGCGCATCGAGTTCCAGGGCAACACCATCACTCGCGATCGCGTGATCCGCCGGGAATTGCTGATCGAAGAAGGCGCGCCCTACAACAGCAACCTGTGGGAGACGAGCATCCTTCGTCTGAACCAGCTGGATTACTTCGACCCACTGAAAGTCGATACGGACACGGAGACGCATCCGGATAACGAGAACGGCACCGT
The DNA here is from genome assembly GCA_963750415.1 of uncultured Acidobacteriaceae bacterium. Lineage (GTDB taxonomy): Bacteria > Acidobacteriota > Terriglobia > Terriglobales > Acidobacteriaceae > PALSA-350. The sequence goes on along the minus strand of CAVVQX010000005.1, from coordinate 933,282 downwards.
CTCACTGCTGCTGAAAGTTCACGAAAAGGGCAAGAATTCGATTGGCTTGAACGGCGGCGTGAGCGGTCTTTCCGGCACTTTCCTCGGCCTGAACTACTCCACCAATAATTTTCTCGGCCTGGGCGAGACCTTGAGCGTTCAGGGCAATATCGGCAACCTATCGCGCAATGTGGTCTTCGCATTCAATGAGCCCTACCTGCGGAACAGACCAATCAGCGTGGGGTTCCAGCTTTTCTCCAGGAAGTCGGACTACAATTCGGCACGGAACTACGCCACGGTGACCGGGCAATCCGCCAATCTGTCGGCCGCCCAGCAATCGCTCACCCAGAATTACAACCAGTCTTCGACCGGATTGAATTTCTCGGCGCAATATCCTCTCCGCCGCCGCGCCTTCACCCGGGTGGGCTTAACCTACAGTTGGGATAAGTCGACCATCACGACCTTCAGCCAGGCTTCCGCTAACCTCTTCCAGACCCTTGCCTTCCGAAGCGGCCAGATCCAGGGTCCCAACGCACTGGAAGGGATTTACACCAGTTCGGTTTCGTTAAGCTACAGCTATAACAAGGTCGGTCCATCTGTGTTCAGGCCTCGTTTTGGAACGGATATTTCCGCTGCCCTCCAGATCGCGGGGTTGTTCGGCAATGTTCGCTATTTCACGCCGGTGGTGCAGTACAAACACTTCATCGCCATGAAGGGTCTTCATCCTAACCCGGAAGGGCGCAATGTCCTGGGCTATCGAGTTCAGGTTTCTTACATCCAGGGGTTCAGCGGAGATGTTGCTCCGCCCTTCGCCCGCTTCTATTCCGGCGGCGACAACGAACTGCGCGGCTTTGACGTGCGTGCAGCGACACCCTACGCATTCATTCCCGTGCGGCAAAACATCACCCTCACCAACCCTGACGGCACGCCGGTTCCGATTCAACCCGGAAACTACACGTTGGGCAACATCACCATTCCCATCCCCATTTACCGTCCCGTTTCTGTGGGCGGCGACATCAAGGGCACGTCCACAGTCGAATACCGAATTCCGATAGCCGGCCCGGTCCAGTTCGAAGTGTTCGATGACTTCGATATCACTTCTGTGATTCGCCAATCCCAGTTACGGCAAAGCGTCGAGGGCGCCGACCAGCTCAATTCCCCTCTTTATGGCTGCACATCTTACTTCAACGGGGCCTGCCAGGGTGGCCAGTCGATTAAGTTCATCAACCTGATCCGGCCGATCTCGGGGACCAACGTTGTGCCGCGCATGTCGATCGGCGGGGAGGTCTCAGCGATGTTGCCGATCGTGAATGCACCTATGCGGATCTACTACGCGTATAACGTTCTCCGCCTTTTTGAGAATGTTCAGGGTGAGAGCCTGATCACACGCAGCATGTTTCCTGCCGGCGGAGCAGGCGACTACACCTACAATGAGGCCATTTCGGCCTATGATTCGCTGTTGCATTTCCGCGAGCCGAAAAAGACCTTTCGCCTCAGCGTGAGCACCACTTTCTAAGAATTAGTGGTTCGGTTCCCGATCAAATGCTAATGGAGGGAACCTCTCTCTGCGTTGACGCTCCCCCGGCCCGCACCTATAATCACTGCTGGCCCTGTGATTATCTCGGTCCGTGTCTCTTCTTCGCATTTGCTGCCAGATGCGCTGGCCAGGTGACTGCACTGCAAATGCGCATGCGGGAGACCCGCAAGCGAAGGCCCGCTTTCCGCTGAAAGACGCGGGCGATCTGGATTTCAAAGATCAAAAGGAGTTCTGTATTCCGATGAAGCGTTCGTTCACCCTTGTTTGCCTGCTTGCGTCCGCCACCGGCGTGGGCATCCTCTCCTCGCCCAGCAGCGCGTTAGCCCAGGCGCCTTCCGCGCCAGCCCCCGCCCAGTCCGCCGGCCTTGCCGCCGTTCCGGAATTTCCTGCCAACCCCAAGATTGCGATCATCGCTTTCCAGCAGGCGGTCGCAGCAACCAATGAGGGTCAACGTAACTTCGCTCAGCTGCGGACCAAGTTCGAGCCCAAGCAGGCCGCACTCAAAGCCCAAAGCGATGAGATCGATTCACTGAAGAAGCAGTTGCAGGACGCCGGGGCCAACCTGAGTGAACCGGAGCGCGAGAGCCGCCTACGGACGATCGACGAGAAAACAAAGTCTCTTCAGCGGTCTGCAGAAGACGCTCAAAACGAAGCCAGCGGCGCGATGAACGACATGTATCAGCAACTGGCACAGAAGGTATATGCGGTATTGGACGCTTATTCCAACCAGAATAAATTCACGATTGTGCTCGATACCAGCGCACAACAGACGCCCGTGCTGTGGGCTAACCAGGGTTCTGACATTACCAAAGCGGTGGTGGAAGCCTACAACGCCAAGTCCGGCGTTCCTCCGCAGCCCGCAGCCGGCGCCGCAGCTCCGCGCCCGAGCGCACCCACTCCCCACACCGGCACTACTCCCAGCCACAGCACCACTCCGCGGCCCAGCACGGCCAAGCCGCCGCAGTAGAGCAGTCCTGCAAGACGTCACCCCGGGCATGATTTCGCTGCCCGGGGCGATCCGGACCCACCTGAAAAGGCTTGTCCAACCCAATGTAAGGCTGTAAAAAACTCCCATTGCGGCCCCGAATCAGAGCAAAAAATCATCGATAGCAGGTGCCGTTTGCGCTGTGGAAAAAACTGTGGAAAGCCGGGGAGGCAGTTTTTTTGTGCAGTCCAGTGCGCTCGCGAGGCATAAGACGCGGCCCGGCCATTGCACATTAAGTCATTTTGGTTCAATGGTTTATGGTAGGGTAATGAGGCGACGTGTCATTTGACGCCACGGCAATCTGCCGCCACTCCAATTCACAGGTTTCCACAAAACCGCCTGAAACCGTGACTAACGTAACCTTGGATTGCCGCTATTTGCTTGAATCTTCGCCCACCTTGAGAACGGCGAGAAACGCCTCCTGCGGAATGTCAACTTTACCGATGCGCTTCATGCGTTTCTTACCTTCTTTTTGCTTCTCCAGAAGCTTGCGTTTACGGCTGATGTCTCCGCCGTAGCACTTGGCGAGCACGTTTTTGCGCAAAGGGGCGACAGTTTCGCGGGAGACGATTTTGGCTCCAATGGCCGCTTGAATGGCAACCTCAAACATCTGCCGCGGGATGAGCTCGCGCATCTTTGAAACCAGCGCTCGTCCCCGCTCGTAGGCGAAGTCCCGGTGCACGATGATGGAGAGCGCATCAACCGGTTCGCCCGAAACCAGAATATCGAGCTTGACCATGGGCGATTCCCACATACCCGCCAACTGGTAATCGAGAGACGCATACCCGCGGGAAACCGATTTTAGACGGTCGTAAAAGTCCAATACGATTTCGTTGAGCGGTAGCTCATAGGTCAACATCACGCGAGTGGGGGTCACATATTCGAAGTTTTTTTGCCGGCCGCGTTTCTCCTCAACCAGCTTGAGAATGCCGCCCACGTACTCTTCGCTGGTCAGGATGGTAGCGATGATTACCGGCTCTTCAATCTTCGCGATGTCGCTTGGGTCGGGCCACCGGGAAGGGTTCTCGACTTCGATGACCACTCCGTCGGTGAGGGTAATTCTGTAGCGCACGCCAGGAGCCGTGGTGATGAGATCGAGATTGAATTCGCGCTCGAGCCGTTCCTGAATAATCTCCATGTGAAGCAGGCCGAGGAATCCGCAACGAAACCCAAATCCCAGCGCGACCGAGCTTTCGGGCTCGAAGAAAAACGAGGAGTCATTTAGCCGCAGCTTCTCGAGCGCGTCCCGCAGCAGCGTGTGCTCGTGCGAATCCACGGTATAGAGCCCGGCAAAAACCATCGACTGAATATCTTTGAAACCGGGCAGCGGCGCCGCAGCTGGACGCCCATCCTCGGTGACAGTGTCACCGATCTTGGTGTCGGCGACATTCTTGATGGTGGCGGAAAAAAAACCTACCTCTCCGGCCGACAGCTGTTCAATCTCGACCGGCTTCGGCGTAAGCACTCCAACAGCTTCCACCTCGAAAATGCGGCCGTTGGACATGAGACGGATTCGTGCGCCCTTGCGCAGAATGCCATTGATCACGCGGGCCAAGACGATCACGCCACGATAAGGATCAAAATGGCAATCGAAGATCAGAGCCTGCAGGGGTGCTTCCGCGTCTCCGGTTGGCGGGGGCAAGCGCTTCACGATGGCTTCCAGCACTTCGGGCACCCCGAGGCCCGTTTTGGCACTCACCGGGAGCGCATCGGTCGCGTCGAGTCCCACAGTGGACTCGATCATCTCCTGGGTGCGCAAGACGTCCGCGCTGGGCAGATCAATCTTGTTGATGACCGGAATCATGTCTAACCCGTTATTGATGGCCAAATAGGCATTGGCCAGGGTTTGGGCCTCCACCCCCTGGGAAGCGTCGACCACCAGGAGAGCGCCCTCACAACAGGCCAGCGAACGCGAAACCTCGTAGGAGAAATCGACGTGACCGGGCGTATCCAGCAGGTTTAACTGATACATTTCCCCGTCGCGGGCGAGGTAGTTCATACGCACGGCATGGGCCTTGATGGTAATGCCGCGCTCGCGTTCCAGATCCATTGCATCCAGTACCTGGGCCTGCATTTCGCGCGCCGTCAAGGAACCGGTCAGTTCGAGCAGCCGGTCGGAAAGCGTGGATTTGCCGTGGTCAATATGGGCAATGATGGCGAAGTTGCGGATGTGCTTGCTATCCATGAAGGGGTGCCGATCGGCGGGTACGACTCAATTGGTGAACGAGAGGAAGGTCTCTCCCCCGATCTTATCATTCACACCGCGGGGGTCCGGGCAATACAATCATGGGAACGATATGTGTCAGCAGGCTTTGAACAAACCGGCCTTTGTGCAGCAAGGGCGAAAGGTCCCAGGGTATGCTCGCGCCTATTCTGCACAGGTGCCTGTGACTGAGTGCCGCTTTCCTTGAGGACATGCCGCGCCGGGATCCGCTGCCCGGTGAACATCCGAAGCGAAATGGTGTGGGCGTTGTTGGATAGGACTTAGCGAAAGGATTGAATAGTGGAGGGTTGAATATCGCTTCCAGAGTGCTTCTGTTGATGCTTGCCGCGGCCCCGCTGCTGCTGACCGGGTGTGTGCCGGAGGACACCGTATCCAAGGGTTCGGCGAAATCGCCCCAGGCTACGGCTCCCGCCCTTAAGCCTTCTCAGCCCGCCGCGGCGGAGCATGCAGTCGCAAACCCCGCCGCCCCCCCCGCCCCTCCCGAAGTACAGGCATTGATCGACGCAGTCGAAGTGGCTTATCAGAGCGGTGTGGCGAACTACCACGCGGGCAAACTACAGGCTGCCAAGACCGATTTCGACCACGCGGTAGACCTGATGCTGACCAGCAGTTCCGACCTGCGGACCGAAGGCCAATTGCGGGCTGAGTTCGACCGCGTGATCGACGCCGTCAATACCCTGGAGATGGAGGCCCTCAAGCAGGGAAATGGATTTGCTCCCAAGCTTGAACCCGCTCCGGTTGATATTGCCAACGACGTCACGTTCCCGGTAGACCCCACGGTCAAGGCCCAGGCAATCGCAGAACTCAAGACGACCCAGTCCGATCTGCCGCTGGTAATCAACGATCCGGTGGCTGGGTACATCAGTTATTTCTCTTCCCGGGGGCGGGGCACGTTGATGCGTTCGCTGGAGCGCGCCGGCCGCTACCACGCCATGATCACGGCGGTGCTGGCCGAGGAGCAAGTTCCCCAGGATCTTATTTACCAGGCGGTGGCCGAATCCGGCTTTCAGCCCCAGGCGGTGAATGGCCGTTCTGGCGCCGGCGGCATGTGGCAGTTTATGCCCTATGGGGTCTACGGCCTCAGCCGCAATGGCTGGTACGATGAGCGCTTCGATCCGGAAAAATCAACCCACGCCTACGCGCGCTACATGAAGCTGCTGTATTCCCAGTTGGGCGATTGGTACCTGGCCATGGCCGCGTATGACTGGGGTCCCGGCAACGTGCAAAAGGCCGTGGAGCGCACGGGCTACGCCGACTTCTGGGAGCTCTATCGCCGCAATGCGCTACCCCAGGAAACTAAGAATTACGTTCCCATTATCATTGCGGCCGCCATCATGGCCAAGAATCCGGCGCAGTATGGACTGCAATCGCTGACGCCGGATCCACCGCTGGTAACCGACACCGTCACCACGGACTACAGTGTTGACCTCCGCCTGGTTTCCGACCTGGTGGAAGCGCCGGTCCAGGAGATCTCCGACCTCAATCCCAGCCTGTTGCGGATGAGCACCCCTACCGACGCTCCCTTCGAGCTTCATCTGCCTGCCGGGAGTAAGGACCTCTACCAGAAGCGCATTGCCGAAATCCCCGTGGACAAGCGAAATCAATGGCGGTTTCACAAAGTGGTGGCTGGAGAAACGCTGGCAACCGTGGCCCACGATTACCATGTGACGCCCTCCGAGATCGTCTTTGTGAACCAGCTGGAAGCGGGCGAAGATCTTTCCGCGACCGATTCGCTGATAATTCCGGTGCCCCCCACCTCATCCAGCAAATCCCGGCTCACGCTTTACAAGGTGGAGCACGGCGATACGCTGGTGACCGTGGCAGATCGCTTCAACGTAACGGTGCAACAGCTTCGCCGCTGGAATCACATAAGTGCAGCTCGCCTGGTACCGGGCCGTCGCCTCTATGTCGCAGAGCCGGCCCGTGTGACCCGCGTGAGCCGAACCAGCAGCAGGCATCGGGCAAGTGCGGCGGCCAAGCGTAAATCTCCATCGCGGGCGTCGTCGGGAACGCATACCAGCGTGAAGAATGGAAAAGAAACTTAATTCTCACTTGCGTTCATTGGCATCCCGTTGCATGCTGTTGCTATAATCCGCGCCGCAGGCAAGTATGATAGAAAGTGGTTCTCTGCGATCCGAATCGGTAGCAACCAAAGCCTTGGAGGCATAAGAATGCAGGACGAACTTAAACTGTACGCACACGCTGAAAATGAGTTTGAAGCCGAGGCGGACGAGTTCCCGGATGAGCTCGAAGACGGGTTCGATGACGATGAAGAGGAAGAAGAAGTAAGCGTCATCGTCTCCTCCACACCGATAAGCGCGGAGTTGCTTACGCCGCCCGTGAGCGTGCCGCCGCCCGCACAACCACCAGCGAAGGCGCCAGCCAAAAAAGCTGCCGCAAAAAAGACCGTTGCCCCGCCTTCAGCCGTGAAAAAAGCAGTGAAGAAGGCTGCGGCGAAGGCCCCGGCAAAAGCTGCGGCCAAGAAGGCCGCCACAAAATCTGCCGCGAAGAAGAGCACCAAAGGCGCGAAAGGCGGCAGAAAGGCCGCGAAAGCGGTCGGCAACAAGAAGAGCGCCAGCACCAAAAAATCTACCAATAAACGAGGTATACCTTTGGCAGTGAAGAAAGCAGCAACCAAGAAGTCGGCAGCAAAGAAGGCTCCGGCAAAGAAGGCAGCAAAGAAGTCGTCAGCCAAGAAAAAGGCGCCGGCGAAGAAGACAGCAAAGAAGAAGTCTGCCAGGAAGTAGTACTCAACAAAACAGGCAAGCAAAAGAGCCCGGCTGCCAGCCGGGCGTTTTTGCGTCTGCAGGTTTATTTTCCGGGTGGTTCCTCTCTTTCGGTTTAACAAACTGTCAGAAGCCAGTGGTCGACGTTCGTGGTATCCCACATCTCGCGAAAAACGAGCGAGATATGGGGCACCCAGGGTCAGTTTGCGGGGAGAGAGTGCAAATTCGAGGTTCTTACGCAAACTCTAAAGCCCGTACTCTTCAGAGAAAGAAGACGTGCACCGGGGCTTTAAGACCTCAAGGGCGCCCTGCGACTAGTTAGTTCTTCTTTTCGAAGCCGTTCAGCGCGGCCAGGACCTGTTCGCTGTGTTGCTGTGGATTGACGGCGGTTCAGACCTGGACGATTTTGCCATGGGGATCGATGTCTTCGCCGCCCTCTGTCCAGCGCGTTCACACCGCGATGATCGCGATTCCATGGGCTGCCGCCAGCTGCCGAACCTTGTCCAGGTCAAAGATCAGGGTGCGGCCGGCTTCGATCGAAAGGCAGGTGGCTCCGGCCAGGCGCATGGTCTCGATGGTGTTGGGCCCGATCACCGGCACGTCGAAGCGCATATCCTGAGCCGGCTTGGCGACCTTGACGACACTCAACCGCCGCTCCAGGGTGGATGCCAGCGATCCAGCTTCTCCATCGGCCTGCAAAGAGCGCAGGATGGCTCCAGCGCGTTCGATGGTGGCGTCGGTACCCTCCATAGCCTCAACCGCGACACAGGCCTGCCCAGCGACCACCACGGTCTGGCCAATGTCGAAGCCTGCCAGGGCGGCCGCCACTTCGCGGCCATAGGCCAGATCCTGCTGCTCTTCGTTGGTGGGCGCGCGCGCCGTCAATACCCCAGGGCGCGCCAAAAGCGGCTCCAGGTAGGCGGTGGACGAAATCAGCTCAATCCCCTCATCGCCCAGAACCTTGGCCACCGCGCCCAGCAGCATGTCGGTATTCCGGGTGCGCAGATTCAACAGAAGCTTGGCCAGCCGCCAGTCCGGGCGAATACTGGAGAAGATTTGCTTATGCTTGACCTGGCCGGCCATCACTGCCTGGGTCACGCCTTCCTGGTGGAAAGTCTCGATCAACCGTGACAGCTCCCCCAGCGAAAGCCAATGAACGCGTACACCGGGGTCGCCCAAGGCCCGGGCATCCATTTCGGGTTCGGTTTCTTCTTTAATGGCGGCCACGACCACTTCCACGCCATGAGCGCGGGCCGCTTCCAGCAGCAGAAATGGAAATCGGCCGTTGCCGGCGATCAGACCCAGCCTGGTGATCGGTTCAGGTTTCACTCTGCTCCTACTTGATCACACCTCGCTGGGAACGTTCGATGAAGGAGACCAGATAAGCCACGCAGGCCTCCAGCTCGCCCTCGCCACGCAAGCGTTCCAACGCCTGAGTGGTATTCAGGCGGGCTGCCAGCAAGATGCGGTACGCATGCTGCAAGGCCTTCAACTGCGGGGCACTGAAGCCGGATCGCTCCAGGCCGATTCGATTCAGGCTGTAGGCATGGGTCTCGCGTTTAGCGGAAGTCAACGAGAACGGCAGAACATCCTGGGTGATGGTGGTGCCGCCGCCAACGTAGGCGTGTTTCCCGATACAGCAAAACTGGTGGACGGGGCAGAGCGCACCGACACTGGCATGATCCTCCACAGTGACGTGACCGGCAAGGGTGGCGCCGTTAGCCAGAATGCAGTGGTTTCCGATGGTGCTGTCGTGGCCGATGTGGGTATAGGCCATGATCAGGCAGTGGTCGCCTACCCGGGTAGTGCCGCCACCGCCATGGGTTCCCCGGGAGATGGTCACGGATTCGCGGATGGTGTTATCGTCGCCGATCTCAAGGGCAGTCGCTTCACCGCGGTATTTGAGGTCCTGGGGGGCCACGCCCAGACAAGCGAAAGAGTAGACACGATTGCGGGCTCCCAGGCGGGTCTTGCCGTCGAGAACCACATGGGAAACCAGTGCACAGTCTTCGCCCAGCTCGACATCAGGACCTATGGTGCAATAGGGGCCTACGTTACAGGACTCAGGAATGGAAGCCGTAGCAGCCACGATGGCTGTTGGGTGAATGCTCACTCGTGACTCACCGGCTCCAGGGAGGGCTCGCTGACTGGTTCAACCGCAGGGCCGGCTCCTGCTGGAGCGGGGTTCGCGTGACTGACGGGTGCTTCATTGGCAGAGCGGGAGGGCCGGGGCACCACCGCACACATGATGGTGGCCTCACACACCAGCTTGCGTTCTACGTAGACTTTGCCCTCCAGCCGCGCGGCCAAGGGTCTCCAGTTCAACACATCTACTTCAATGCGCAGCTGATCGCCGGGCACCACCGGCCGCCGAAAGCGAGCCCGGTCGATACCGGAGAAGACCAGCAGCTTATTTTCATGGTCCGGAACCTCGGGAAGCAGCAGAACCCCGCCTGCCTGGGCGATTGCCTCGACCATCAGCACCCCCGGCATGATGGCGTAGTCAGGAAAATGCCCCTGGAAGAACGGCTCGTTGATGGTCACGTTCTTGATGGCCACGATACGTTTCTTGCGGGTGCTTTCCAGTATGCGGTCGATGAGGAGAAAGGGATAGCGGTGGGGCAGAACGGACATAATCTGGCGTATGTCCAACCCGCGTGACGCCTCCGGACTGGGATTCTCGTCTTCCATGGTCGCAGGGCATATTGTAGAGCATCCACCTGGCTATTTCTTGATTTTGGCCGCGGCCTGATCAGGATTGAACATGTCTGGCGTCAACGGAATATCGTAGGCGGCGCGAAAGAGGAACCGCTGATTGGTCATGTCGCCGTTATGATAGCGCGTGAGGGTATAGGCCGTTGGCAAGCCTTCGACCATGTGGTAGTCGTCATATTCTTCCGCGTCGGTATTTTTGTCTTTGTAAAGCGGATCCCGCCACTGATAGCTCCGCCGCAGGGGCAAGTGGGTCTCGGCATCGGTCTGGATCGTGATGCTGTCATTTTCTGCATTGATGAGCGTCGTTTGATCGGCCAGATGGCGTTCCACCAGGGCTTGGCCGCCATAAATGAGGACGGTCCTGGGGTCTTTGAGCCAAACGCGCATAGCCGTCTGGATGGAATGGTTTCGACGGCGAAGCAGCTCGTCGACCTGGTCTTTGGGCAGCTCCCTTTTGCCCCTGTACGTCACTTCCCAGACCTGGTTTCCGTTAATAATCTCCACTACATCTCGCTTCTTCCCCAGTTCGATGCGCGTCTGATCGGGAAATTTTTGAATTTCGTAGAAGTCTGAGGTTGCCCCGGTAGGTTTGCCCTGATAGAAGCCCGAAGTTCGACCCTGCTGCATGGTGCTGGTGAGGGTGAGCCACCGCTGGCCGCCCAGAGCGGTGACCATGGCATCCAGGGTTTCCCGAGCCTTCTTCTGGTTTGCCACAGCGTCCTGGTCCTGGGCTCCGGCTGGGTGCAGCAAAGTCAGAATGATCAGCAGGCAGGCAATCCGCAAACCATGTCTCCGCGCCCCACGTTTCATTTACTTTCTCCTAGGGCAATTGTACAAACCGTCTTTGCTTGGGAACGGGGTACTGCAATTCGCGACGACGTATGCGCCCTGCCGGGCCGGAAGATGTACCCAGGACTAACCCTGGGCCTGTAGTTTCTACGTTTTCAGGGACCAAGCGTATGGTATTTCAACAACAGTAACTCCATTGGATGTCCTCATCGATTTCTGGGTGACACAGCGCTTGATGGCGCGGAGTCGAAGAGCCTGTGACTTTTTTAATTTCCCTTGTAGTCTGTGGCCGGAAAGCTCCGAAGAGCACCTGCCAACAAGCATCGCCGGGGTCCTTCGACTTCGCGCCATAAACCCTCTGTTATGCGATAGATCTGCCAGGCGCTTCGCTCAGGATGACGCCTTTCTGGACGGGACTAAATAACACCTGGTCGGGTGCAAAAAACACGAAAAGATCAAAAAAGTCACAGGCTCTCAGGATTGCGATTTTGTGGGAGGTTTGAAGAAAAACACCCCAAATAGGTTAACGCTTATGGGACGCAGGTCACGGGCTAAGCTCAGCCGTCCCTGCGGGACTGAATTTAAAGGGAAGCTGCCCGGGCTGCCAGCAATTTTTTTCGATCCTTCACGAGCTTTCGCTGCGCTGATGGCGGCATTGCCAGCACATCCTTCGTCCTTTTTGGGAGCTTGTCGTAGACCAGACGGTGCCCGTGTTCGAGCAGGTCTTTGAGCTCGCTGCTGGGAAAGACGGCCCAATCTCTTATCGCTATCCAATGGGCTCGCGCCAGATAGGGAGCGGGAAAAGCACCTTCCGTTTCCAGCAACTCGGCATACCGTTCCGGTCCGGCCGCGAAGGAAAGTACCGCCTTATGGTCGTCGTCAAGGTTCAGCACGGCAAACATCTTTCCGCCAATCGCCTTATCCCCCACCCAGAAGACGAGGTTTGCACCCCATTGCATGGTTTCGACGACATGGGGCAAGCGCAGCAGGTATTCCCGTAGGCGTTCTGCATCCATCATCTACACCTTAATGCTGATAGAGCGCAGCGCTTCGCACAGACGTTCGATCTCCGCCTCGGTGTTGTAGTAATGCACCGATGCTCTCACCAGCTCATCGAGACCCCGCCGTTCCATGTCGATGCGGGTTGACGACCGTTCTACGGTTCGCACCGCGATGCCCTTTGCCCGTAGCCGTTCCATCACCTCTCCCGGCGAATGACCGTCACAGGTAAAGGTCACGATGCCGCAGCGAACCCGGCCCAGGTCGCGTACGGTCACGCCCTCCACTTCGGCTAGCCGCTCCCGTAGCCGTGCGGCCAGATCCTGAACCCGGCGCTCAATCTTTTTGAGACCCAGGGCCAATGCGTATTCGACGGCCACGCCAAAGCCCAGCCGGGTAGCTGCAGCCGATTCCCAGGTTTCGAATTTTTTGGCATCGGAGCGAACCTCAAACTTGCCTTGTGAGACCCAAGTCGCTGCGTGGAGATCCAATGATGGCGGTTCCATGTTCGGCAGCATCGCGCTTCGCACATAGAGGAAGCCGGTGCCGCGCGGACCCCTGAGATATTTGCGGCCGGTTGCGCAGAGCATATCGCAGCCCAGCGCATTGACATCCAGGTGCATCTGCCCGGTCGACTGGCACGCATCGAGCAGGAAGGGGATGCCCGCTTCCCGGGCTAGCTCGCCCACCCGGGCGGCGGGCTGTACCAAGCCTCCATTGGTGGGCACGTGGGTGAGGGCGATCAACTTGACGCGATCGTCGAGCAATTTCCGGAGAGCCTCCAGGTCCACCTCTCCAGCCGGGTCGCTCTCCACAACGCAAATTTCGGCCCCGGTACGCTGCGCCACCTGCAGAAATGCAATGTAGTTGCTGGCGTATTCGTTGGCGGCGGTCACGATGCGATCGCCGGAGGCAAAGCGGAGGGAATAGAAAGCCATTTCCCAAGCCCGGGTGGAATTCTCGAACAGAGCGACTTCCTCTGGAGCGCAGTGCAGCAGACGCGCCACGCTGCCATATACGCCCTTGAGCTCATTAGCGACGCGGTCGGCGGCCTCATAGCCGCCTACCTGCTCCTCCAGCCGGAGGTGCTCGATCACGCGCGCGACTACGGGTCGCGGCTGCAGGCTCGCGCCGGCATTATTGAAGAAGGCCGACTGCTCACACCCCGCCGTCTCTGCCCGCAGCCGATCGAGGTCCCAATCCTCTGCCATGATCTCTCCCTATGAAACCTTATACTGCTGAAGACATGGACTTTTTGCCAGTTGATGAGCAGTTGGACTACTTGCAGAAGGGGGCGGCGGAAATCATCCGCGTCGCTGACCTGCAAGAGCGCCTGAAACTTTCCCGGGAAACCGGCCGGCCGATGCGCGTCAAGGCGGGGTTTGACCCCACCGCGCCCGATTTACACCTGGGCCACACGGTACTGATGCGCAAGCTCAAGCACTTTCAGGACCTGGGCCACCAGGTCATCTTTCTCATCGGAGATTTCACCTCGCTGATCGGTGATCCTAGCGGGCGCTCGGTGACTCGTAAGCCGCTCACCCGCGAAGAAGTCAACCAGAATGCAAAAACCTATACCGACCAGGTCTTCAAGATTCTTGACCGGGAAAAAACCGAAGTTCGGTTCAACTCGGAATGGCTGTCTACCCTCGGTTTTGAAGGGATTATTCGCCTGGCCGCGCACTTTACCGTCTCACAGATGCTCGAGCGCGAGGAATTCCATCGCCGGTTCAATGACGAGCAGCCGATCTCTCTGCACGAGATGCTCTATCCCTTGGCGCAGGGCTATGACTCCGTGGCGCTGCGCGCGGATGTGGAACTTGGAGGCACCGACCAGAAATTCAACCTGCTCCGCGGACGGGAATTACAACGGCACTACGACCAACCCTCCCAAATCGTGCTGATGACGCCGATCATCGAGGGTTTGGATGGAGTCCAGAAGATGTCCAAGTCGCTGAACAACGCGATTGGCATTCACGAGCCGGCCCAGGAGATGTATGGCAAGCTGATGTCCATTTCCGATGAGCTCATGTGGCGGTATTGGATTCTCCTGACTGACCTGCGGCAGAGCGAGATCGACCAGATGCAGCGGGATGTTTCGAACGGCACACTGCACCCGATGGAAGCGAAGAAGAGGCTGGCGCGCACCATCGTCGCCGGGTTCCATTCGGAGGCCGCTGCGCGCAAAGCCGATGAAGACTGGGCCCTGCAGTTTCAGCAGCGAAACGTGGAAGGGGTGGCAGAAGAAGTCGCGGTGGATTTAAAGCAGGTGGCGGTGTGCCGCATCCGCTGGAGACTGCCCTGCAGCGACCAGAATCTGCCCGTCGACATTGATGTAGCCAAGCTGCTTGTAGCCCTGGGGCTGAAGAGTTCCCGCACGGAAGCCGAGAGACAGGTGACTGCTGGAGTGAATATCGACGGCGTGACCTCGACAGAAAAATTGATCCGCCTGGAGAAGCGGCCGGCACGTCTCGCGGTCCGCGTAGGCAAGCAGGCCAGGATTGCTGTGATCTAAGAAACTTCCCCCGATGATTCGCAAAGCCGGGATTCCGGCCGGATTCTAGGGAAGGATATAGCCAAGAAGCCCCTGGTTCGACTGGCCTTCGCATTTGGGATCCGTGCTTACGAAATGATCGCGGGCGGTGCTGCAGCGGTACAGAGCAACCAGGTTAAGACCCGCAACCGGCCCAGAGTAGCCGTAACCATTCATGCCCAGGATGCGAGCACCCTCACAGGCACTATCGAGAGAGACAAAATAGTCCATGTCCCCCCTCTTGCAGCCATAGAACGCGACACTCGCGCCCTGTTGCGGGCTTTGGTAGACATGTCCCAAAGTAGATTGCAGAGAAAAGCCACCCTTAGGATCGATCCAGCCCGTCGTGACCTGGTGTACGGTTTGGTTGAAATATCGATTCAGCGTGACCGGCGGCTGGTTACGTGTCCACGCAAAGGAAGATATCTTCCACTTTGCGATGCTCCCCGACATGCCGGCATCGGCGGGAGATGCACTCCACGGCGGGGGTGGATCCGATATCGACGTGAACATCTGTATTGCCGGACCGGAAATCAGATTGCCATACATATCGCGCGCAAATCCGGGGAGAAAATTTGATTCGTATCCAG
The DNA here is from genome assembly GCA_963750415.1 of uncultured Acidobacteriaceae bacterium. Classification (GTDB taxonomy): domain Bacteria; phylum Acidobacteriota; class Terriglobia; order Terriglobales; family Acidobacteriaceae; genus PALSA-350. The sequence continues at coordinate 918,205 of CAVVQX010000005.1, read as the reverse complement.
TCAGGTTGGTGTCAACTGTTGTGAGCAGCTCCCAGGGCGTCGTCCCGGTTAAAAGCGATGTGTCAGGGATTCGGTATAGCTCGATGCCGTACTGACCCCGCTCCACCACACCCCCAGTGGTCGATGGATCGCGAACAGCGGTATTGAAGCCGGCGTACCAATATCCGTTGTCCGGGTCATAGGCCATGTCACCCCAGCTCAGACCAATCGGATCGAGCCCGTTGGTGGTTAGCGTGCCCTGGGTAACGAAGTGCACTCCATCGGTGGAGATCGCCTCTATGTGGCGAGGGTAAACGCTATCGTCCTCATAGAACATCCGGATGGCTGAACGGTGGTCGTTGTTAAAGACCGCCGGCTGGCCCAAGCCGTAACCCTCTTGCGTTTCCGGCGAGATGATCGCATGAGGATATTTTGTCCAGGAGAGGCCGTTGTTGGAAAAAGCTACACCTATAGAGTTATCGAATCCTGTGAGGGAGCCCGTTCCGACGTAGTACATGGCATAGGTAAAGCTCCTGCCATTGCCCAGCGGATTGGCGAAAGAGCCCCGAATGACCTTAGGGTTGCAGGTATATACGGAATCCCACCCACCCTGGGTTTCGGCTAATACCGGCACCGGCCCCTGACGAGCCTGCGTTGACAGGTCAATAGACTCATACTGGATACTGTCTGAGTATTGCGTCGTGTCAGTCGGATTGTAGCCGGAGCCACACCACCAAATCTGCTGCAAATTCCCGGTTTGGATGACTGACGGAGAATAATCATAGGTCTCTGCTCTACCCGCAACCGAGCCGGCCGGCAAAGGGGCAAAGCTGACGCCACAACCGGCCAAGCCGAGTCCTAGTCCGATCGCGAGCGCGGTTCCCCGCAATACTTCCATTCGAGCCATGGCTTGCTGAATCTTGCCCTGCGGGCGCAGCAGGCGCAGTTCCTGGCTGTTTCCATGGGCAAAGCCTGTAGTGGAATTCAGGCGTCAGTGTAGCATTCACTGCTGCTTTTTTCGCGCGGCTATTTTGACCGCTTCAGCGTCAGGTCCTTCAATACGCTGGCCAGGCCCGAAGCATGGACCCGGTACTGCACATAGCGGGTAAGAGCCGGGCCGAGGCGAGCCATCCTGCTCGCCGGCAGGTTAGACCGGAAGCGGAGAAATTGGAGATGCCGGCGATAGGCCGGCAGCACGCCCCGCCTTTGATCCGGATGCATCGCCGATAAGGCGTCACATATTTCTCCGAGTTCCCTGGCTGACTCTGCCACCCGCTGCCAATGCCTCTCCCCACGAGTCTTTCCCTGGACCCGCTGTTCAAGTTTGTTCACGAACCCGACCTGCTGGGAGCCATGAATGCGATAACGGATCAACGGCTGGTCGATCGGTCTCAGGTCGGCAAAAGCGGCGGCGATCATAGCGATCCATTCATCATGAATCCAGCCCGCCCCTATGGGTAAACAGCGATCGCGCAAGGTTGCGCGAAACATGACCGTAGCGCCAGTCACAAATCGATGCTTCGCCAAAACGACATACTGGCCAGACAATAAATCGCGCTTACACCTACCGGCAAACCCCAGCCGCTGCCATAGGGTGTGACCGGTTAGCTGATCGTGGTCATCTACGAGATCGGCGTCCGAGAAGACAAGCCCAGCATGCGGATGAGCGATGAACTCCTGCTCGGATCTCTCAAGACGATGGGGATACCAAATATCGTCCTGGTCGCTGAGCGCAATCAGGTCTCCATCGCAAAGGCGAATTGCGCGTTCGAAATTGGCAGCAACGCCCAGATTGCGTTCATTTTCGAAAATTCGGACGGGATAGGAAGCTGCGGCCGCGAACTCCTGAACGATGGCCATGGTCCGGTCCGTTGAGTGGTCATCGCAGACGACAACTTCGTCCGGCAACCTGGTTTGTTTCGCCATACTGGCTAATTGTTGGGGAAGAAATTGCTCGCCGTTGTAGGTGCAGAGTGCGACCGAAATCCGGTGTTGCCTGGTGGGGGACATCCGCTAACCAGTTTCGCTCATCGGTGAGACGATTTTATCGCAAAGCGCCGTGCTCTCTCCCAGACCGCAACTGCTATAAAGATCGCGAGTTTCCAAAGCAGATTCTATGATTGCATTAAGGTGCGAGGATGAGTCTGCCTGAAGTTGAAATTTTGCTCGCCACCTACAACGGGGAGCGCTTCCTGAGAGAACAGATTGACTCCCTTCTTGCGCAGGACTATGAAAATATCCGCGTACTTGCCAGGGACGACGGATCGAGCGATGGAACGGTCGAAGTCCTGCACCAGTATGCAGAACGGTTTCCAGACCGTTTTCAACTGATGTCCACGAGCCTCGCAACCGGGAGCGCGAAGCGAAATTTTCTGCTCCTCATGAAAGCGTCTAGCGCAGATTACATCTGTTTTGCAGATCAGGACGACGTGTGGCTACCGCATAAGGTGAGCCGAACAAAACAGGCAATGGATCAGCTCGAATCCGAGTGGGGAAGGAGGGGTCCGCTGCTTGTTTTTTCTGATCTGCATCTGGTGGACGAGCGGCTCAAGGTGCTTTACGAGTCTTTCTGGACGCACATGAAGATTGACCCAGATCGAATCCACCGGATCCCTGAGCTGATGGTCCAGAGTGTGGTGACAGGATGCACCGCAATGCTGAATCGGGCGATGCTTGACCTCGCAGTGCGTATGCCGGAAGAAGCCTTCATGCATGACCGGTGGGTTGGTTTGCTGGCATCTTTCATGGGAAGGTCCGGCATAGTGAGGACCCAGACTGTCCTCTACCGTCAACATGCACACAACGTCCTGGGTACAGGCCGCAACGTCGCTGGAACGGCGGTCACGCAGCGATCCAGATCTTTGCTGGAGCGTATGCGGGGGCCTGATATGGCAGCGGCGCAGGTTAGCCTGTGGAATATCAGTCAGCAAGATGCAAGGGCTTTTCTAACAGAACATGGGTCGGAGTTAACGGCCCCGAAGCGTGACCTGCTCAAGGCCTTTCTGTGCTGCCAAACAAGCAGAAACCGCTTCATCCGACTCGTCACTTTCATCCGTTACGGCTTCTATTACCCGGGACTGAGGCTCAATCTGTCCATGGCTCTTCATTTATGGAAAATGAAGGCTGACGAGCGCTAGCCGGCCGCGAATGCCCTTCTGCTGGTAGCCTATGGGAGAACATCGCATGATTCCCGGGCGGCCGTTTGTCAGGCGGCTCGAGTTCGCGCAGTCTCAAACTTGATATCGCATGCTCAATCGATCCCACGAGGTATTTCCGCCGGAATTCGGCCGACGTTTCATCCCTATGTTGTCAGGAGTTCCTGTTCACCTTTCTATGCTTCGGAAAAAGGTAGTGACCGCTTATAGGCTTCTCCGCGATGGAGGAGTGAAGAACTTATACGATCACTCGTGGCTCATATGGCAAATCAAGACAAAGGCGCATAAACCCGAAGTACGTCTCGATCGATGCAGATTCAACCTGGACCGGATTACCGACTTTCCCACCAAGGTCGAGCTCATCATGAACAAATATGAGGCGCCGGAACGGCGTGCGGTCGGTCGATATGTCCGGCAGGACTTGCCCGTGGTCGAATTGGGCGGTTCCATGGGAGTGGTGGCATGCGTGACCAACAGACTCCTGAAGAATCCGACGGCTCACGTGGTGGTTGAGGCGAATCCTCTGGTGATTCCGCAGCTGGAAGTCAACCGGGCTTTGAATCGCTGCCAATTCGAAATCGTGAATCGAGCCGTTGCTTATGAAATGGAGTCTGTTACGTTTCGTCCCTCTTCGAATGTATGTGTAAGTTCCATCACTGCGGCGGGGGACCAATCGCCGGTCACCGTGCAAACGACTCGGCTGAGAGAGATTGTAGGTGATCGCGGCTTCGCCCGATTCAATCTCATATGCGACATCGAGGGTCTGGAGTACGACATGATTTGCCGTGAGATGGACGTCCTGAAGAATGCGGACACGATCATCCTGGAGACGCATGCCCGGTTTATCGGAGAGGACAAGTGTCGTCTTATGATGTCGAAGCTCGAACAAATTGGTTTCAGAATTGTCAAGGAGATCGGGTTCGTAGTAGTTCTGCGGCAATAGCCTCCTCGCTTTAAAAGGTACACTCGCCCGGTACCTGAACTTCACCAAATAGCGTTGCAAAGGCAGGGTGGGAGACCCGCCTGTTGAAGGTGGCAAATGTCGCATAAGCGCAAGGTACTGCAGGGCTCCGCTTCCAACCTGGTGCGGGTGCTGCTCTCGATGCTGGTTTCCATGGTGCTGCCGCCTTTCCTGGTGCACCGCATGCCGCCGGCCGAGTACAGCGCGTGGGTACTGATTCTGCAACTGAGTGCCTACGTTGGTTTGCTGGATTTCGGTCTGCAGGCAGCAATTGGCAAATACGTTGCGGAATACGACGCAAGCGGTGAACGTGAAGCCAGCCATCATCTCGTAAGCACATCGTTTACGATTCTCGCATTAGCTGCGGGCATCGCCTGTATAGCCATCAGCGCGATGGTGTGGGGTGTGCCCCGGCTCTTTCACCAGATGCCGGCGACGCTTGTGCCTGAAGTACGTATCGCCCTTCTCGCCGTCGGCCTGTCCACAGCTATCGCATTGCCGTTCGGCACCTTTAACGCCACCTTCACCGGTTTACAGGAATATTTTTTTCCCACGATCATAGCCACCATCAGCCGCGTCGGATCCGCCGCCCTGCTCATCGTGCTTCTGCTTCTGCATTGCAGCCTGGTCCAATTGGCGCTGGTGATGGCGGGGTCCAATCTGGCCACGGCGGCAACGCAATTTTTTGGCTGGCGAAGGTTTCTCAGGGGGCGCGTCAATTTTTCATTTCTCGTGTTCCACCGCCGATCCGCAACCCAACTGGCAAAGTACGGCAGCGTCATATCCATCTGGTCGTTGGCCATGTTCTTTGTCAGCGGTCTGGATACCGTTATCGTCGGCCATTACCAGTACAAAGATACCGGCTTTTATGCGATCGCCAGCGGAGCTGCAAATTTCATGCTGACGGTGGTTGCCAGCATATTTGGCCCACTGGTCCCGGCCGTATCTTCGATGCAATCCGGCACAACGCCAGGCCGGATTGGCGATCTCTGCACCAAGATTGCCCGCTATTGTACGTTGCTTCTTTGCCTTCTCGGTCTGCCACTGGTATTCGGAGCCTACCCTTTGCTGAGTTTATGGGTAGGGAAAAAATATGCTACGCAGAGTGCTCTCTATCTCGAAGTGCTGGTTTTGGGCAATGTCGTTCGCCAGCTTGTTTTGCCCTACATCCTTATTGTGGTCGCGACCGGCAAGCAACATCTGGCCACGGTAGCCGCGATCGCTGAGGCATGCGTGAATATTGTGCTGAGTATCTGGCTGGTGCAAAAAATTGGTGCCGTCGGTGTCGCGATCGGCACCCTGGTGGGCGCCTTCGTCAGCGTCGGCCTGCATCTTCTGGTAAGCATGCCGCTCACCCAGTCCACCATCCGCCTGCGACGCTCGCGCTTCCTGATGCAGGGAATGCTGCGTCCTCTCCTGATCATCGCGCCTTCGCTTCTTTTCTATCCCTTCTGGAGAAGGCTGAATATGCTTCCGGCTGAGCCTGCTGTACTCGCGATTTGGATTGTGGTGACCGCGGCTATGGCATGGTGGGTTGTATTGACCCAAGACGATCGACGAGAACTGGGAGCTACGTTGCTTAGGGCCTTCAACTGGCGAACGGAGCGGACCTAGCTCACCATTGATCAAGCTGCATTCATCCGATGAAATGCTTGCGACCCAAACTTCATCTTTAGCGGCGGCCGTCGCCTTTGAAATTCAGTCCCGAAGGGACGGCTGAAGGAGGATTGTGTCGCGGCCCATTTTCAGCCGTCCCAGCGGGACCCACGGCAGGCCGCGGCAGGCCTGGTCGTCCTTTCAAATCCAACCCAGGACTAGCGTCCCATGAGCGCTAACTTGTTTGGAATGTTTTTCCTCAAAACTCCCACAAAATCGTCATCCCGCCTGCCCCGGCGTGCCGTGGGAGCGGAGCGCTTCACAGATTTATCGCGTGACACCGCGCTGGATGGCGCGGAGTCTAAGGACCCCGAGGATGCTTATCTTGCCTATGCCGTTCGGAGCTTTTCAACCACCGAAGCCCGCGTACAGGATCTTGCTGCGGTACCCACCTCATGGTCACGGGTACATCTTTTCATGCGCTGTAATGATCTTCCATCCCCAGGTCTGTGCAAGGTCTTTGAACTCGGGTTTGATAGTGCGAATGAGGTTGAGCTTCTTTTCGCGCCGAAAGCCTTTGCCGAACATGGCAAGATGCTAGCTGGCAGTTTTTGTTCTCGGCCCGGGGAAAGACCGTGGCGGGTGCGCCAAATGCGGGCTTCGGTGGTTGAAAAGCTCCGAACGGCATAGGCAAGATAGCATCGCCGGGGTCCTTCGACTCCGCGCCATAAACCCTCTGTTATGCCATAGATCTGCGAGGCGCTTCGCTCGGGATGACGCCTTTCTGCAGGGGACTAAACAACATCTGGTCGGGTGCAAAAAACACGAAAAGATCGAAAAAGTCACAGGCGCTCAGGATGACGATTTTGTGGGAGGTTGAAGAAAAACATTCCAAACACGTTAGCGCTTATGGACTAGCGTCCATACATGGACTAAGTTCAACGTCCCTTCGGGCCCTTCGGGACTAAATTCCTAAATCATCGGTTATCACACATGGCCTAAAGAGTCTGCGTGAGAACTCGAAAATCAAGCAATATTCGTATTGATTTTGGGTACTTATCAACACACAATCGTATTGATTTTGCCCGAAAATCCTGGCTCTCACGCAGACTCTAAAGGCCGGACCATGCTGCTTGTTTATGTGCGGGTTGAAGCCCGTACGATACATACCATCCGGTACTGAAGGTTAACGTATGGCGGAGCGCTGTTCTCTCCGCGCTTTCGCGGGCTATCAAGATATGCGTTGCCAAATGGACATCATTCCAAAGGTTTGAACAGGTCGATATTTGCTGCGAATGTATTCATCCAGAAGCGTCACTCCGGTGCTCCTGGAGCTGTCATTCGCTTCACGGACCTGGTCAAACTCCGAGTTGAGCACAATATAGGGTGGAGGATTCGCCGCAAGCTCGTGCACCATGTCGGTCTGGATTTCGTAGGTATTTTGCAAGCCAGGATCGAAGTGGGACCATTTGGTAGCCGGCAAACGCTGACTCCCGAAATAGATCAGGTTGTCGTTCGCAAATATTCTGTCGTGTCTCGTCGACCCGACATAGAGCTTTTGATCGGGTGTAGTGTGGCTATCAATAAACTCGATGGTTCGAATGCGATCGACCTCAGGAACAAAGCAAAAGCCATCGGTGAGAGGATTCTTTTGCTTGCACCAGGTGATCTCAGTTTCTTGAATGGTCCCTCTGGCGGACGAATACAAGGCTTCCGGCACAGAGGAATGGCGTATTTGGAGGAGTCTTACCTCGTGAAGTGCAGACCATGTGGCTGCTACAACAGAAAGCCATACCAGGCCTAGAACGGAAAATCGGAGCGGACGGGAAAACGATAGCCGGTGCTGAAAAAGCACGGCAATCAAAAGCAAGGATGGAATGATGCAAAGATTAAGCTGGTAAACGCTCACTCGCACAAAAGCCTTTGCGTACATCACTAGAGCGAGAAGAGCAAACATAAGCAGGAAACCGTGCCACCTTCGCTCCTCTGACGTGCTTTGTAAGCCGGCCCTATCTTTGCCGGGTGCTCCGAAACGGCGAGCCAATGGGACATAAAACGAAATGGCGATGGCCACTATGGGCAGATAAACTTCCAGATTTTCGAGTCCTTTCAGGTCGATACCCGGGAATGGGAGATTGCGCCCGCTATGGTAGTACCTGGATGGATAGATAAGCATGTCGAAGGCGAAGTCATGAAAAGGCGCGACCGACAGATAGTAAAGCGCCGGCAGTCCTATAGTCAGCGCAGCTCCAAGCAAGTAGGGCCAAAGAGCGGACACAATGGTCTGCAATCTGCCGGATGTGCTTTTGAGGTAGATGGCCATGATAACAACGCAAGCATGGATCCCAATGAGCGCGAGCCCAGTGTCATAACGAAATAGCGTTGCGATTCCGACGAGGACGCCGGCGACAAACATCCGCCGCGCTGAGACCCTGCTGAGAAAGACAGGAAGGATTAAGGTAGAGCTCACTAGATTCAACAGTGACGCCGGCACATTCGCAGTGCCAGACAGGTTGGGCAGCCCGAAGAACCACAGCACGGTGACAATGGCTGTCCAGAGAGCAACAGTTCGGCGGCAATAAGCCGACGTGAGCGCGTAGATCCACGTGACGAGAGCCGCTTTGACGAAGAGGTCGAAGAGCCGCTCCACCAGAAGGGACTCTCCGAATATTTTGAACAGGCCCGCAAGAACGTAGAACTGTGCCGGGCCGTAGTTGGCGTAAAAATCCCGATGCGGCATCTGTCCCGCCGCAACGCGCATTGCTCCCGTCAGCGCGAGGCCTTCATCATAAACATTCGAGCGCCGAGACATCCCGAAAAACAGAAGGAGACATGTGGCCAAAAAAACGACCGCGAACTCAGTGTAACTCGCCGGTAAAGTTCTGCCTCGCCAATCGACAGAGTCGTTGCTGTCTTGCAGGCTTGCGTTCTTCGTCGTCAAAGATTCTCGCTTTCGATTCTCGCGCCGGCGACTTTCGACCATTTGGTTTCATTTGTCGATCGCGGCCCTTGTTTCACGCAAGCCTCAATTGCAACTGAATTCCGGCCGACAATCAAGAATAACCCAGCGGGGTTCCGGGGTAACCGCAATGCCTGCCAGCGCCGGCCATTTGGCCACCTGCTTCTCGTCAACTGCCCGCGTAAAGGGTCCCGGCGGCCGAGGAGCGGCGGAAAGCCAAGAGCATTTTATCCGGCTGGTATACTTAGACAAAGCTAGTTCACTCCGTTCCTCTGCCGTCCGCTTTGAAATGCCAGCGACTCAAACTTCTCATCCACTCTCATCGATACTGGCAGTCGCGGTTGTGTACAAATGCGAGTTTTCCCAAAGCCAATCAGTTTCCTCCCTGTTCCAGATCCTGAATGAAAACCCAGAGTTGGCGAAGTACTTCTCGGTGGTCCTCTATGACAATTCGCCGGAACCGCAAGATCTCGCCATACCGTCGATTTTCCCCACCCATTATGTCCACGATCCCTCCAATGGAGGGTTAGCGACCGCCTACAACTTCGCTTTGGCACGCGCCGAGGCAGAGAAGCGCGAATGGCTGCTGCTGCTTGACCAGGACACTTCACCGACGCGTGAATTTCTGTTCGAATTGTTGAATACTGCTACCGCCTTGCGAGCCACACCCGAGGTGGCAGCGATCGTTCCCAAGCTCATGGTGAATGGCGTCATTCACTCTCCGGCCACACAGTTCATCGATCAGATGCGCCATCAATTCCAGGCGGCCAAAGAACCCATAGGGCAGGATGTTGTCGGCATTCAGCAACAATCTCTGAGCGCTTATAACTCGGGATCCACGCTCAGAGTATCGGCGCTGCGCTCGATCGGCGGCTTCCCTCAAGAGTTCTGGCTGGATTTCCTCGATCACGCTGTCTTTCACGCGCTCCATGTGAAGGGCTATCGGCTGTACGTAATGCTTGCTGTACTGGTACATGATGCATCCCACTCCGATATCGGCAGCGTGCCGGTTTGGCGCCTGCACAACGTCCTGATGGCGCAGACGCTCCATGTCAAACACAGTGGGAATTTTTTAGACCGGCTGCTCTACCGGATCTGGCTCTTGCGGAACAGCAGAAATCTTCGACAGGGGTGCAAAGATCCCAGAATGTGGAAAGAAACGGTACTCCAAGCCTTTTTATTGCGGGTTCCCAAAGAGCCCGGGCCCAGCCTTCCGTCTCGCTAGCTACCCCTCCGTAGCCCATCGGAGGCGAAATATAAGCGTTTGTTAACTTGAATTTCCTGGTTTGCGCTCCTAAGCTGTGGGCCATGCGCATAGGGACTCGATTGAAGAACTTGCTGTCCGGTGCGTGCCCCTTGCCCAGGTCGGCAACGGGCGTCGCACCTGTCTTGCTGCTTTGGCTGCTTGTGGGAGCTTCTCCGCTTGCCGCGGTACCTAAACCGCATACGGTGTTTCTAGGATCAGGAAAGGTTGTTTCCTACTCCATTGTTGGCGACCCGGCAGGTGCACTGCCAAATGAAAAGCAACTTCGTGTTCGCCCATTACTGGTGGACGGCAAGGTGAAAGAATGGACGAACGGCGAAGCGCACGCTATCACGGATCGCACCTTCGTTATTCGTCGCGCCCTACGGCTCAATGACTCGCTTCCAGGCGACAAGACCGAACACTGGATCTGGCAACGTGGACCCTGGATCATGATTGATCGCATCAAAGGCAGCGTGACCGCCCTGCACTTACCGGATTATGACCCTGCTGTCTCGAGTCTCGTCTGGTTCCGCGATTATGCTGCCTACTGCGGCCTGACTGCCAGCGGTAAGCAACTGTATGCTGTCGTTGCGCAAATCGCCGCACGCAAGCCGGTGATGGCGAAGAAGCTTTCAACCTGGTCGCCGGGAGAAAGCCATCCCCCGGCTTGTGCCGCTGCGGTGTGGCAGCGGGATCCGCTCCGCGTCACCTTCCAGCCGACGGACGCGGCTGCGGTGAGCTACAGCCTGGTCGGCCTCTCCGCGGTCCTGGTGGAAGAAGGCGATGGGAACGATGAACCTTCTTCGGGACCAGCCAATTAGCCTGCGAGCGTCGCTCCGCAAAGGCAGCGTTTGGTAACGCTATAATTCTGCAATGCAGACAACGCTGAAGCGCCTGGTGCCACTGCCAGTACGCAAAGTCCTGAGAAATTCTCAAGGGGCAATTCTGGACCTTATCGATTCCGCCCGCGGTCTCGATCTTCCGCCGCATCGACTCCGGGGCTTTGTGGGTGACGGGGATTTTACCTCCACCGGAGAGCAGCATCTCCGCTATTTCGTGGAATACGGAAAGCTGCGTCCCGACGAAAAGGTGCTTGATGTTGGGTGCGGTGTGGGAAGAATGGCGTTGCCGCTTACCCGCTTTTTGTCATCCCAGGGTGAATACTACGGCTTTGACCCTACCGCTGACGGCGTTGCGTGGTGTACCGAGCACATAACGAGCCGTTATCCCAACTTTCACTTTGAAGTCGCTGACCTGCACAATGAGTTTTACAACCCGAAGGGGAAATACAGTCCGGAAAACTTTCGCTTTCCTTATCAGGACGATTCTTTCGATTTCATATTTCTCACCTCTGTTTTTACTCATCTCTTCCCCGATGCCCTCAGTAATTATTTTTCCGAGATCACCCGGGTTCTGCGCAAAGGCGGCCGAAGCTTCATCACGTACCTTCTGATGAACCCAGACTCCATCGCGCTGATCAAGGACGGCCGCAGCAGGCTGAACTTCAGCCATGCATTAAAGGGTTGCTGGACTGCCTATCCGGATAATCCGGAGGCTGGACTCGCGTTTGACGAAAGCGTAATTCGTAGCCTTTACCAGGCAGGGCCGATGAAGATTGAAGAGGTAAACTACGGCGGATGGTGCGGCCGGGAAAGCTCGTACGGGGGTTACCAGGATTTCATCGTCGGGCGCAAACAATAGCTCTTCCGGGACTCCCGAGTCTGTGGACGCACACAAAGCGGTAGAGTAGGAGAGGATCATGCCCGAAACCATGCCAAATCTCGAAGATCTTCTCGAAGAGGCCAAAGTCGCTCACGGACATCTCTGCGCGGGTCAAGTCCTGGGAGTTCGCCTGGCGATGCTGGGATGTGCCCGCCTGGGCATCGAGGACCCGCGCGGGCGAGACCGCAAGCGGCTGGTTACCTTCGTTGAAATCGACCGCTGCGCCACGGACGCCATCGGCGTGGTCACCGGTTGCCGGCTAGGCAAACGCGCACTGAAATTTCGCGACTGGGGGAAGATGGCAGCAACCTTTGTCGATCTCGAAACCCAGCGCGCGATTCGCATCGCCGCCAAAGAATCGTCCAAGGCTCTGGCTCGGGAGTTGCACCCGGAGATAGAGAACAAAAACCTGCAGCAAATGGCCGCGTACCGGGAAATGAGCGACCGCGATCTCTTCGACGAACAGTGGGTGCGGGTAACCCTCGACGCCAGGGAATTTCCCGGATACAAGGGAGAACGCGTGGCTTGTGCTCAATGTGGAGAAGGCATCAACTATGACCGCTTCCTGGTGCGGGATGGACAAACCCTCTGCCTCTCCTGCGCCGCGCCGGAGCAGCGATACTACCAGCCCCTCTAGGGGTGGTTTGTGGCTTGCTCGACTGCAAGCGCGGCGCGCAGGACAGTCGCTTCATCGAAGTGCTTTCCCAAAATCTGCGCGCCGATGGGCAAGCCCTGCGACGACTTCCCGCAGGGCACAGAGATGCCGCAAATTCCCGCGAGACTGGCGGTCACGGTGTAGATGTCGGCAAGGTACATGGAGAGCGGGTCGTCTGTCTTCTCGCCCAGCTTGAATGCCGGGGTCGGCGCAGTCGGTGTCACCAATACGTCCACCTGCTGAAATGCGGCAAGAAAATCCCGCGTGAGCAGAGTGCGCACCTGCTGCGCTTTCTTGTAGTAGGCGTCATAATAGCCCGCGCTTAGGGCGTAGGTCCCCAGCAGGATGCGCCGCTTCACTTCTGCTCCAAAGCCAATGTCGCGCGACTTGCGATACATCGCAGACAGCGTATTCGCATCCTTGGCTCGGAAGCCATAGCGCACTCCATCGAATCTTGCCAGGTTTGCGCTCGCCTCGGCGGTGGCGATCAAGTAATAGGTCGGGACCGCATACCTGGTGTGCGGCAGCGAGACGGGATGAATCGAACATCCGGCTTCACGCAAACGTTCGATCGCGGAATCCACTGCGGTACGCACTTCGACATCCAGGCCATCGGCAAAATATTCGGCCGGAACACCCACGCGCAAACCCTTGACCGGCCGTTCGAGAGCCTCTCGGTAATCGGGCACCGGCACGTCCGCGGAAGTAGCGTCCAGCGGATCATGCCCCGCAATCACACCGAGCGCTATGGCGGCATCCTGAACGGTGCGGGTAACCGGACCCACCCGGTCGAGAGAGGAAGCAAAGGCAATCAAGCCATAACGGGATACACGTCCGTACGTAGGAAGCACGCCAACGACACCACAAAAGGATGCCGGCTGACGAACAGATCCGCCGGTGTCGGTACCGAGGGCGGCCACCGCCATGCCTGCGGCCACCGCTGCCGCCGACCCACCGCTTGAGCCACCCGGTACACGATCCAATGCGACCGGATTGCGCACTGGTCCATACCCGGAATTTTCCGTTGACGACCCCATAGCGAACTCATCGCAATTCAGCTTTCCTACTAACACCGCCCCGGCAGTCTCGAGACGTTTGACCACGGTAGCGTCATAGGGTGGCTGATACCCTTCGAGGATGCGAGAGCCCGCGGTAGCCGGGGAGCCCTTCATCACCAACACGTCTTTGATACCAATGGGAACGCCGGCCAGCGGGGGAAGCGGATTCCCCTGAGCAGCGAGTTGGTCGACGGCCGCGGCGGCGTGGAGCGCACGCTCGCGGCTCACCGCAAGATAAGCATTAATGACCGCATTTTGCGCTTCAATCTCCGCAAAACAAAGCTCCGCCAACTCGGTTGCGCTCGGGTTTGCATCGCGCACCGCTGTCTGAACCTCGGCAATACAAGTCTGCTTCCAATTCATGATTCCATTATCGTTCCTGGGGAAGGTTGCGGAAACCAGTTTTGCTTAGCCGCTGACCTTCGCGCCTGATTTCGAGCTCGTGAACTTCGTGCCTGGCCGGCAAAGTGTGAGTGTGGTCTTTTTCCTTTTTTTTGGCTTGCTCCGTTCAATATAACCAGTTCAGGGGCCTTCTCCCCGGGGAAGATTCTGTCCATCACCAGATCGACGATTGGCGCGCGTTTGGCCTTATATAATTTGGCGATACTGCACATTCTCGTTGCCAAGGCTGACTCCTGGAGGAATTGATTTGCATGCCGCACTCAGCTGTATCTGAATCCAGATTGCGTGCGGAATCTCCAACAGAGTTTTTTGACCGTCATCCCGCGCTGCCGATCGTTCTGCTGATTCTATTTCCATTTGCAGTGCAGGCGCCGTTTTGGCTGCTGAGGCTGAGCACCGATCCCATCTGGTTCTATTCGAGCATTGTTACGGGCACACATGTTGTCCCAGGTTCACCTTTTCTTGATCCAAATCCCGGATTTACGTCGGAGGCTCTGGGCCATCTAGCAGCGTGGGACTGGCTACACGGAGTGATCCCCTGGTGGAATCCCTACACCGGTATTGGGGTACCCCTGGCGGGAGAGTTGCAGCCAGGCGCATTCTTTCTGCCGTTCAATTTATTGCTCCTGCTCAAGGAGGGTCTGTTCTGGCAACGCATCGCCATGCAGATCATTGCGGGACTTGCGACCTATGCGCTCCTGCGTGAGCTCGGACTCAGCCGGCTTGCAGCATTTCTGGGTGGCGCCCTCTTTGCGGTGAACGGTGTAATCGCCTGGACACCCGGGCCGGCGGCTGTGTACTGCTCGTCGCCTTTTCTTCCGTGCCTGTTATGGGGCATTGAACGCGCGCGAAAGCCGGGGCAAGGCGCTCAGAGTATCCTCGCCATCGGGCTGGCGATTGCATGGTCGATTCTTGCCGGCTTTCCTGAGCCGGCCTATATCAGCGGATTACTCGCCCTCGCCTGGGGAATCTACCGCCTGACTTCCGCACCAGCGCGCTGGGTTTTTGTAAGACGTGCGCTGGGTGGCTTCGCACTCGGTTTGCTGGTTACCGCACCGCTACTGATCGCTTTTGTAGATTACCTGCTGCAATCAGACTCCTTTGACGTCCACAAAAAGGTTGGGCTGTCAATGCCATGGGCATCACTCCCGGAGACCGTGATTCCCTACATCTACGGACCTTTGAATGTGCTCGTTGACACATGGGGAAGTTTCGGAGGGTACACAGGAGCTCTCGTCCTTGTCATGGCGCTGGTTGGGGTGACGCGCAAGTCAGCGGATCGTGGACTCAGGCTTCTGCTGCTTATATGGGTTCTGTTGTGCTGGGCTCGAAACTTTGGTGTGCAACCGATCACAGTAATCATCGATCACCTGCCGTTACTGAATCGGGCCATCTTCTTCCGATATGTGGGTGCGTCCTGGATACTGGCGTTGACCATTCTCGCGGCCTACGGTCTCGATGAGTTTCTGCACACCACGCCACGACGCCGCAACGGCTTTGCGATTGTCATGATCCTGCTCCTGGTTTGCGTTGCCCTGGCTTGGCCGCAGAGGGCTTTCTGGGGATGGTCTCACGGCAAAGCGATGGTCATGTTCTTGTTCCTGGGCGCCGCGCTTTTCTGGGCATTCGCTGGACTGACCGCACTCGGGCTGGCATGGAGGATTGGCCATCCGGAGACGCGCCGGACAACCATCGCAGGCCTGATCATTTTCGATGCTGCCGTTATGTTCATGGCGGCGCAGGTCAGCGCCAGGCGGAATAACCAGGTGGACGTGCAAGCGATGCGATTCCTGCACGATCATCAAGGACTGGCTCGCAATTACACACTGGGCCCGCTTGCGCCCAATTACAGCGCCTATTTTCAGGTGGCCAGTATTAATCACAATATTCTTCCGGTTCCGAAGTTATGGGCGCAATATGTCGATCGACATCTGCTGCCCGGCTTTCAGCGGGACACCGGGGTCACTTTTTTCTGGCCGGCCTGGGGGGACACCAGCGACGCCGGGGCGCGGACATTCAGCAGCAATCTGGCGAACTTTCGCGACGTCGGAGTCAGGTATGTCTTAACCAAGCCTGGCCAGAGCGCACTTCCAACGATCTACCTCGACGCGGCCGATTCGAACCTGCCACTTGAGGGTGAAAAGAAAACGCAAGCTCGGGAACCGAAAGTTCTTGCGTGGCTCCAATCAGTGGCCGACAATCCGGCAAAACCGGCAGCCGAGCGTTTTGTTTTCAGAGCCGTTTCCCATTCACTCGGGCGAGTGGTGCCTGTTGTGAAGGATCAACCAATGGTTACAAATGGAAAGAATCGACTCCCCGCAAGCCAGGATGAGAGCTCGGCAGCGCTTCAGTCGAATAATCTAGTTCTCTGGCCCGGCCAGGCTGCGGAGACTGTCATTCCCATGCCGGCGGCCCTGGCTCAATCTGCGATCGATGGAGTCGGAGTGCTTATCGCGAATAATGATGTACCCGCAGATGGTGAGCTTGAGGTCAGGATTTGCGCCGAGCAAGTGTGCCGGTCGAACCTGGAATCCCTTTCCAAATCTGGCAACAGCCCGTTCAGTCCGTTCTTTGAAATGCATCTCGATGAGCCGCTTGCCGCGCCCCCAGGAACCCCGCTGCATTTGACCTTCACCCACCAGGGCGGATCCAGGCCGATGGCTCTGGCAGTTTCGGCTGGAGCGAACCAGCAACTCCAGGGACCAGGCGGGGCGCTCCCCGATCGACGACTGCATGTCACTTTCAAGGATTCCATGCTGATGCACGGCTTCCATAAAGTCTACGGGGATTCCGTGATGGACATCTGGGAGGTGCCTGATCCCGCGCCTTACTACGAAGTGATGCAGGGTGGTCCTTGTACCCTTACGACGGAGCAGCGGGAGGACGTCACAGCCGTGTGCTCGTCTCCTGCCAAATTGCGGCGCAGGGAACTCTATATGCCCGGATGGAATGTGAGGAACAATCGCGCAGCCATCGAAGCGGTCCAGCAGGATGGCATCTTCCAGGCGACAACTCTGCTGGCTGGGGTCAGCAAGGTCCACTACAACTTCACGCCTCCTCACATGGAAATTGGATGGATAGCGTGCCTGACGGGCGTGGTGGGGCTGTTTTGGCAACTCCTCCGGATCGCACGCGACAGAAGAGACGAGACGGGCGTCACGCGAGAGAAGTAAACCCGGTTCGGGTTTCGCAGGATGTTCGTGCGATCGCCACGCTACAAGCTGCTAAGATCAAGTGGCACAATCCGATAAGCTAAGTCTAGCCTCTACCGTCTGATGGAAATCGAAGGATGAAAAGCCGTGTTATTTCGATCGTTGTGCCTTGCTATAACGAATCGAAAACCCTGGAGACAATTATTGAAAGGGTGCTCGTCGCCGATGTCTCCGGGTTGGAACGAGAGATCATAATTGTTGACGACGGGTCTCAAGACGACTCGGTAAACATCGCAAAGGCTCTTGCGGAACGACACCCGAACGTACGCGTTCTCGAACATAGGGTAAACCGGGGCAAAGGTGCCGCCCTCCGGACGGGATTTCAAGCCGCCGGCGGAGAGATAGTCCTTGTCCAGGATGCCGATCTCGAATACAGTCCCAGCGACTATCCGCGGTTACTTGCACCCATCCTCGATGATCGTGCCGACGTAGTCTACGGCTCCCGATTTCGCAGCGGCTCTGAGATGCGCGTGCTTTTCTTTTGGCACAACGTCGGCAACAGTCTTTTGACGCTGATGTCCAACATGATGACCAACCTGAATCTTACTGACATGGAGACTTGCTACAAGGTCTTTCGTCGCGAAATTATTCAGGCGGTCACTATCCAGGAAGACCGTTTCGGCTTCGAGGTCGAAATCACTGCAAAAATAGCGCGGTTGCCCGTAAGGCCTCGCATTTACGAGGTAGGCATCAGCTACAGCGGACGAACATACAGTGAAGGAAAGAAGATTACGTGGAGAGACGGAGTTCGCGCAGTTTGGTGCATCCTGCGGTACAACATTTAAGGGCTGATCACCTAAAGCGAGGACCTTGGTCGAGCCTGAAGCACCTTCCTGGAGCAAGCCCCTGCGGAAACATTAGGTCGTGAACCACAGCGTGACAAACGATTCATCGCTCGATCACCTTAGGTACTTTGAAGAAGACCCCGTCGGTATCCGGAGCACAAGCCATCACCTGCTCCCGCCCCAGAGATGGTGCAATTTCATCAGGCCGCAAGTGAAGCGTCGCAGTCTCCGGCGCTGTGCCCTCCGTTATCTGGTCCGCAACCTGCGCCATGGGCGGCACAGAGGATGTGTCCAGCTCGTTGAGCTCGGCGAAATAGTCGAGAACGGAATTGAGATCTCGCACCATCCGCGACTTCTCGCCAGGCGTTAGTTCCAGATTCGCGAGTTCGGCGACACGGTCGACATCCTGCTCGGAAACACTCATAACTACGCAGACTTGGAAAAATCAATTGCCCAGGAATTGCCGCGGCTGGAGAAACAGCAGAAGGCGGTCTCGTAAAGCAGTGAGAAATCACTCACCAAGGTTGCCTCACGCATGTAGTCCCAGTCGATTTTGGCTTTCAGCGGCTTTATCAAGCGGCAGTAGTAGGCCTCAAGCTCATCGTCGGGAATTTCCTGCAGCATCTCTTCTTCACAACGGAATGCGAGCGTTGCCGCCCCGGTGAGGCCTGGCCGAAACGGCATATGCATCACTTCCAGGTGAGGCAGCTTGGGGCGTGGGCCAACCAGGCTCATGTCTCCACGCAAGACGTTGATCAGCTGGGGAAGCTCATCCAGTTTGTACTTGCGCAGGAACCCCCCGAATCGCGTCACCCGCGGATCGCCTCGCTTGGTGAGAGACGGACCGTCTTCCTGGGCATCGATCGCCATGGTCCTGAACTTGAACACGGTAAAGAGGACCCCATCCCGTCCAACTCGCTTCTGGCGGAAGATCACCGGACCCGGAGACTTATAACGGACCAGCACGGCAGCCAGCAGGAGTAGAGGCCAGAAGAGCAGGAGCGCCACCACAGCGAAAAAAAGATCGATGCATCGCTTGATTGCCGATACGCTCCACGCGCTGGGCTCAGCGTAATAAGCTGTGGGATCTTGCGGAACGGCACAAAACGGAGGAAATAAAGTCGTCGAATGACTATTTCCCTCAGGGACCACATCGTTCCAAAGCAGAGCCGCACTGGGCTGCGGGGGAGCAAAGCTAGTGTCCATGCGTTTTTTAAGACCTGTTCTAAAATTTTGGAGCGCTTGCCGAATTCTCGTTCAGGGTCTTGTTGATCAAGTTTTGTTGCTAACCGATGCCTTACGGCCTGCTGCAATTCTTTATCTTAGACACTTGCTTCTCTGACCGAGGTGGCGAATACCTAGCCAACTGCGGAACAACTGGGTCCAGATCACCGTTCAAAAGCGACCTGGTGGCGAGGGCAAACTCCCGACGCCAGCTATGTACACGGATGAACCCGTGGGCAAAAAGGATGTTGCGTGCGGGCCGAACTTTTCTCGATTCAGCCCTTTAACCAAAATAACAGTATTTGCGCTCCGGCGGTACCCCGCCACTCATGACGGTCGAGGTTCCCGGCGGAGGAAACCAATACCAGCATATTCTAAGGTTTAGACGAGACGAAAATACTTAATTTCGTTCTTAATAAAAGATGTGTTATTTCAGGGCAGGGTTGACACCTAATCGGCCCCGGTTCGTACGTCCTCTTGCTGCATGATCGTCCGGTCAATGGCGTTGAGCCGGGGCGCTCCGGGCCCTTTGATGACCCGCTTATCGCGACTGAGGTAAAATTCGGCGATTTTGAGCAGGCAGCGGGCCACGACTGCTCCCCGCACCAGAAACTTTAACAAGCGGCTTTTCCCGAAATAGTCATAATGCTCGTTAAAGTCCACCATTGCCTTGTGCTGTTCGATGATCTTCTTTCTGGGCATCTGGTTAATGCTTTGGCTGCCGTAGTGAATCACTTCGGCACTTGGGGTGTAATAAATCTTGCAACCGTTTCGCTTCAGCATCAGGTTGTAGGCCAGATCGACCTGGAAATGAGGCAGGCGTTCATCGAGCATGCCGTAGGTCTCCCAGGTCTCCCGCCGCAGTACGTAGGCGGTCGTGCCCAGGCTCTCAACCTGCTGTTCTCCCGCATAGTCGAAAGAGCATGCATAGTACTCCCTGGAAACCTGGCCATGGGGAAAAAACTTGTGCCAGTTCAGACCCTGGAGAATCATGGTCCCAAGGCCGGCAAAGCTGCGTACGCACGATTGTGTGGTTCCATCGGGATTCAGCAGCCGCGGACCGCAGGCCGCAGCCTCCGGATGGGCGTCCATAAACGCCACCAGCACCTTGAAAGCATTGCCCAGAAGTTTGGTGTCACTGTTTAGCAAACAGGCGTACCGGGCACGCGACATTTGCATGCCGAGGTTATTGTTTCTGGAATAAAGCAGGGGCTTTTTGTTGCGCACCAAGTTGACTTCGGGAAAGGCCAACTCGACCATCTCCGGGCTTCCATCCGATGACCCATCGTCGATGCAGATCACCTCGAACCGGATGCCGGCGGTATAGCGGTAAATGGAAGCTAGGCACTGGCGCAACAATGCGTTGGTGTTGTAGTTGGGAATGATGATGGTCAGGTCGAGCAACGAATTCATCAATCTTTCGAAACCTCAGGCACTTCTATTCTGATGGGTGAACTTCGCGTGCGGGAACCCCGGCAACGGTTGCATTCGCGGGCACGGACTTCAACAAGACAGAATTCGCGCCCACCTTCACATTATCGCCTAAGCATACCCCTCCGAGCACCTTTGCACCGGCTCCAACCACCACATGGTCACCAAGTTCCGGCCTGAGAGACAAGTCATAGCTCATATCGACCTGCCGTGCTCCCAGCGTGACACCCTGGAAAATGGTCACACCACAACCTATTTTTGATGCGCCAATCACGGTTCCTGAAGTATGGGGAAAGAATATACCGGGACCTATGGGGCATCTGGGTGAGATCTCTATGCCAAACAGAATTTGATTCAAATAAGACAATAGATGGGGGAGTGCGGGTACGCCGCCTAGCAGCGCCGCCCGGCTGAAGCGGTAAAGGACAATGGGCAAAAACCTGGGATGGAGCAGTCTGCACAAAAGCCGGAGCAAGGAAGCTTTGCGATCGGGCTGGCCACTCAGCTCCAGCTGGCGCTCCAAATCTGCATAGAGCAGCGACTTAAGCATTGTTTCAGGCCTTCATCAGGCCGCGTTCGATCAACTCCCGATTGGCGCGATCCAAACCATCTTCTGCGCCGTTTTGAGTAATGGGTTGCGTTTTCACCCAGCGAACGAAACGTGCCACACCTTCCTCAAGCGGCACTTTCGGCGAAAAGGCTAACAGCTGCCCGATCGCTGACATGTCCGCGTAGTTGTGCCGTATATCGCCCAAGCGATATTGACCGGATACGATAACCGGTACATCGGCATCATGGAATTCCCGCTTGAGGCTCTGAGCGATTGTTTGCACGCTCATCTGTGCGCCCGATCCAACGTTCAGGGTCAGGCCATCTCCCCCGGCAGAGGACAAACCCAGCGCCATCGCCTCGGCAACGTCGGACACATGAACGAAATCCCGGCTTTCCTGGCCATCCTCGAACAAGAGGATCTCTTTGCCCTGCCGGATTCGATTGGAAAAGATGGATAGGATGCCGGTGTAGGGGTTGTTCAGTGACTGGCCTTCTCCATAAACGTTCTGCAGCCGGAAGATCAGGAAAGGAATTCCGAGTGCGTTGGCTGCGATCCGTACCAGATCTTCCTGGGCCAGCTTGGTGGCTGCATAAACGGATCCCGGGCTGGTCCGCGCGGTCTCAGGGGTGGCTACCGGGTAAATAACGCCGTGGCAGCGAGGGCAGGGCGGTTCCCATTGACCCGCCTGCAGACTGTCCAGGGTGCGCATCAACGGATAGACCGGGCCGCACCGAGTACATCGGTAGGCGCCTTCACCATAAACCGAGCGGGAAGAGGCCAGTATTAATTTCGCGACATCGTGGCGGTCATTAGCCAGCACGTCGAGGAGCAGCGCGGTTCCCAGCACATTCGTGCTGGTGTAGTCGCCAATCCTATACATGGATTGGCCGGTCCCGGTTTCCGCTGCCAGATGGACAACCGAAGTGATATCCCGCAAGGCCTGAACCCAGTCCCGGCGCTGGCAAACGTCGCCCCGCATTATCTCGACGTCGTGCTTCTCAAGCAGCGCACCCAACTCGGGCTGCGGATCGACGCCATGGACTTGCGGGTTCAGATTGTCCATCAGGCGCACTTTCATGCCGCGCCTGACCAATGTCCGGGCGAGGGCCAACCCGATGAACCCGAGCCCCCCGGTAATCAGGACCTTTTGGGCCATCCTTTGATCTTAACCTGTTTGCTATCAATACACCGGCATCTATCCGGTTAGTTTGAGATTAATGCTGCCGAGGTGAATCGTTTAATACGCTGCGATACACATCCAAAGTACTGAGTGCGCTTCGGTTCCAATCATAGAGCGCCACCTGCTGCTGACCCAGCCTGCGCTTCAATGCCAACCCTTGTTCGTCCGCGAGGGTCGTGGTGAGGCTTTGGGAGAGCACGTCCGCATCGCAGGACTCGAAGTAAAACGACGCATCTCCACAGATCTCGGGCAAGGATGACGTTCGGTTGACGAGAACCGGACAACCCAGGCTCATCGCTTCCAAGGGAGGGAACCCGAACCCCTCATAGAGACTGGGATAGATAAACAGGGCAGCCCCCCGGTAGGCGCGCGCGAGGGTCGCATCTTCTGCCCTGGGAACGACGCTGACCAAAGCAGTGAGACGGAGCTGCGCGATCCGTTCCCGTTCCGCGGGGGTGAACTCCCCGCCGCCAATCGCCAGCAGGCGGTAGCTTCCAGCCAGGCCGCTGCGGAAGAAGGCCTCGAGCAGGAGCCCGAAATTCTTGTAGCCGGCGCGCGAGCCCACGTAGAGCAGGTAGGGTTCAATCTTGCCTGCCCCGTCACCCGGCGCACAGAGCAAGGGAGAGAAACCGTGATAGACGACATGTGTCTTCTTCTCGGAAAGATCATAAAAACGATGCAGATCACTTCGGCTGCAGTTGGAAACACATACAATGGCATCGGCTTGGGCAAATAGTTTGCGCTTACTTTCTATGATGGCAGGGGCGTTCTTGAATAGATGGGGAAACCGCTCGTGTATGCAGTCGTGGTGAGTGACGACCACGCGCCGCCGGCGCACCCAGGGAATGGCCCGGTAAAGAGTGGGGTGGTAGATGTCGACGCGTCCACGTAGCGGTGCGATGATGGCGGACAAAACTTCATTGGTTGCGTAGCGGGCCCGTCCCGGCTTCAGCGCCGTCCGATGGCCGAATACCCTGGTGCGCGGCCGCTGGAGGGTAGCAAAAGGCATCACCGAGCCGTTCAGCCCCATGAGGACTTCAATCGCGACCTCATCCAACTGCTGCAGATTACGGACCAGCTCAAAATGGTAGCGAGAGGCGCCCCCGGCATCCTGCAGGGAAAAGACCTGATGGTCGTAGAGGATGCGCATGAATTCTTTGAGCTTCCAAACCCCTCGTACATGCTATCTCGATGCCAATGCTGCTGCATGGGGGCGAAGACTATGAGTGCACCTGGCACTTGATGAAAAGCGAAAAGGGCGCCATACGAGCGATAAGCGTTTTAAGTGTAGAAGCTGGCTACTTGCCGACTCAAACCAAGACAAGGCTTGAATGGGCCACCCAGCCATAACAGAATGGCAAGACAAAAACCGCTGACTTTCTCCGCTGCTCTACGGCCGCGGATTGGCTAGCGGGACATGAGTGCCGCGCCCTATGGCGCTCCCACGGCAGGCCGGGGCAGGCGGGCGTGATGGGATCCAACCCAGCCCTTCCGGGCTGGGCTGACGGTTTAGCGGACGGCCCTCCGGGCCTCGATGAAGTCTGCTCCCAGAGACAACCGTTCCATTCGCAAATCCCAAGTTCTCACACACTGTAAGGCCTCGATCTTTTTTTGTTCGAACAACGAGTCAGAATGAGGAATCAGTCGAGGCAGGGCCGTCTGCGCAACCTGCCTGCCTCCCGGGCTTCGCTTTATGAACCCCCTATAATGGTCTTTTGGCGATGAAGTTTACCCTCACCATTCCGTCGGTGCAGCTTCCACGAGCACCGTCCGTTACTTTATTCGATCATTCTCCGAAGATCCGAGTCCCCTTTCTTTCCATGCTGCTGCAACCGCGGCCGCTGAAGAAGTGGCTCCTCATTTGGGCTCTGTGCCTTTATCTTGCTTTCTGCATGGGGTGCTTTTTCGAGTTTGAGCAGCCCCGGCTCAACAAAGAAACGTATATACGGTTCGGTGCGGATTCACCAACCTACTGGGAGGCAGTGAATTACCGGAGCGAACACGCGGAAAATGAGAGTCTCATCTCGTTCACCGGAAATTTGCTGGGCCCGGTAATGATCGGCAAGGTATTACAGAGCGGGCTTGCGGTCGCCTTCTTCAATATTTTTCTTTTCTTCATCGCAATCGAGATAGCCTGCACAATTCCTGGAATAGACCGGTACTTTTTGGTCTTTCTCCTGGCTGTTTGTGCGGAAACCGCCCCCGCTCTCGTCACACTGAACAAAGAGATCCTGGTATTACTCTCTACCGTCCTGTTTGCTAAATATATCTACTCGAAGAAGCGTTCGTGGTTGCTCCTCGGTGTGGTGCTTCTGGTCTCACTTTTTGCCCGATGGGAGCAAATCGGTGTGATCCTGCTGTTTCTTTTTCTGAGCAGAAAGGGTTCCTTCTTCGGGCGTCATCCCAAGGCAGCTATTGCCAGCGTCATCGCCTTTCTCACGGTGGCTTACACACTGATTGCCAGGTTGCCGGGCTCCGGTATCGGGGCATTCACGCAATACACCAAAGGCGCCAACACCATCGTCAAGCTCAATGCCATCCAGGCCAATTTTGGCTTTCCGCTCGTTCTGATCCCTAAAGTGATCATGGATTTAATGGGCGAACTGTTACGGCCGTGGACATTCCTGGCTGAGTTTGGCTATCTGGGGTGGGGTGACATACATTCCATGATCATCATCCCGCTGTTCTCCATCGCGCTGATCATCCTGCTTGTGATTGCGTACCGCCGGGGCAAGCTGAACCCTCAACGCCCCTTGGCTTTATTGATGATTATTTACATTATTATGACCGCGGTGACACCGTTCGTTCAGCCGCGCTATAACTACTTTGTGTATGTCTTGCTTTGCCTGGAATTGGCCATGAAAGACGATCCCGAACAGGACGCACTAAACCCTTCTGCAACGGCAATGGCTTGAGGAAGTCCCGTCTGACTGAGTTGTAGTCCCTTAGCGGTGGCTCTCATCCCCGGGCATGCAGCTTAGCCAACTGTGTGGCCGTCAGAAATGGCTGGAATATCTCGTTTTCTGAGTTGTGACCGCCAGCGCTCCAACCGGCCCTTTCTGCTCAGGAACAGCCTCTGCAAAAAATACTCCCACGCGATTCGGGAAAAAATCTTATTTTCGTAACGGCGATATTGCCTTAGCGTGCGCATAAAAAGACGAAAAAGCTGGGCAGATCGTTCCAAAGGCGGCAAAAACAAGTCGATATATGCGCTCTCAGCTGCCATAAAGTTCCGGTAGCGCTCGGGGCTCATTTCCTTATCGAAATCCATACTCGCGATGGAGTGATCCACGTGAAGCTCGCCCGCGACGTACATGAATTTGCCTTTGCGGTAGAGCTCTTGAAAAACGTATACATCGGAGAGGTCGAGCCAGAACTCTTCACTATATCCGCCAACGTCACGCAACGCGGTTACGCGCATCAACGTAGCGCTATTCACAGCATAAGCCTTGTCTTTGCAGAGTCCGTTGAAGGTAACCGGGATCTGTTGCACGCGGTTGAAGCTGAGCAGGCGCCGGGGAGAGACCAAGGCACCATGAGAAAAGATAAACGGCACAACGGTCGCAATGTCTTCCCTATCCGCAAACCGTTCGCTATATTCGACCATCGCGCCCAGGAACTCTTCCGAAACGGTGGTGTCCTGATCTAACAACAGCAGCCATGGACATCCGAGAGATTCGGCCAGGCTCAACGCATGGTTGTATGCCCCAGACGTGCCGAGGTTGCGCCCCGCATGGCTCAGATCGAACGGAAGAGGGAGGGAAACATGCGTCGCCGGCGTGGGGCTGTTATCCCACAGGAGAACGCGAGCCACGGCATGCAGCCTCGGATTACGCTCGAACGCCTGAATCAGGCTCTGGATCGTCTGCGAGTCTTGCGGTAATCGCTTGTAGAGTACGACGACAATGAGGATCCGCATCGCCGCTCCTGTTAGCTGGAGCGAAACCGGAGGGCACGACGAAATTGAGCCAGCCGCTGAGCACTTCCCTCGTCAGCCATAAGGCGAGAGTGAACGTAGTATGCAACCACGCGCGAACACCCGAAAAGGAAACCCAGAACGCAGCCGGCTAACGTCCACAAGGCCCGGAACGGTCCCGATTTTCGATCCGGCGGCTCGGCCGGGTCGAGTACCTGGATGAGCGGAGATGCCTTCGCCTCGTCCAATCTTGCCGCCTCAAACTGGCGGGCGATCAGGTCGAAGATAAGGGTGTGATATTGCACATCTCTTTGCCTGCGAAGGATGGCGACTTGATCCTTAGGAAGTGCCCTGCTGGTAAGCGAAATATCCCCGGGCTTCCGCCCTTTTTGCACGCTCTCCAACGCGCTCAACTGGTTGCGCAGACTTTGTATCTCGCTGTTGATACGAATCACTTCCGGATTTTGATCGGTGGACGACGTACGCAGTGCATCAAGCTGTACTTCGCGAGCGATGATTTGTGACCTCAGTGCCGCTACCTGTCCAATGACCACCCCGGTCTGGCCGGCAGGGGAAATCGCGCCGGTCGACTCCTCCGTCTCCTGAAGGGCAATTTCGGCATCGGTCAGCCGGTCTTTCTCGAGTGCCAGTTGCTGGGAAAAGAAATTCCTTCTCAAAGACGCCTCACCAATGATGAGACGGCTATTAATGTTATGGAGCTCGTCGACGTAAGCATTGGCGATCTGGGCGGCTCGATGTGGATCGCCATCCTTAACCGTGATGCTGATCATGCCGCCCTTTTCGCTGACGAACTTAGAACTGCCGGCGAGCATCCGACGCGCGTCGCTCAACTTCTTGACTTTATAAGCAGCCATGAGGTTGAGGCGCTTGATCAGCCCATCTTCAACCGTGTTGCTTTGCAGAACTCCCAGGTACAGATCATTTGGATCCTTCACCGCGCCCGAGCTGCCCAGCCCCGTCAGGGCTGCCAGGCTGCCCAGCTGGCTCACCAAGGCTGCGCTCGACTGCCCCTGCTGCGGAGGCAGGATGACCGCCTTCGCGGTAAAGGTAGGATGCATCAGAAGCACCAGCCCGGTGAACAGAAACATACCGATGACTGTCGACAGAATGATCGTGGTCTTCCGTTCCGCCATCACCAGCAAGAGATCGAGGAGATCAAATTCGATCCCGGACTGGGCCGCGAGCGGCGGACTGTATTCTCTGGTGGGCGGCATTATGGCCATGGGCGAAGGTTCCCGTTACTCCCCTTAATCCTACTGCAACACGGCGATCGCCGCCGCACCCAACGCTAGTTGAGAGAAAATCTGGGTATAGCTGATAAAGTTCCTCAGCCCCGAAGGTCTGGGCACTTTTTCGGGAATTACGACCGTATCGCCCGCGTTTAGATGCATGCTGGCAAAGGTATTCCCGAAGACGCCATTCCGGGAATGCCGGCTCACCACCGAACCATCAGCCCGGATGATGAAGGAATCCCTACCGTCGGCACTCTTCGTTGGTCCCCCCGCCAACCGCAGGTAGCTGCCCACGGCCTGGCTGTTACGGTAGAGGAACGAGTTCTGGTCATAGACGGCGCCGACCACATTTACCGTGCTGGGTTTGGAAGGAACCACAAAGCGGTCGCCATCCTCGAGCTGAATGTTGGGGAGGGCGGCGATTCCCGATGCGTTCTGGGAAATATCCAGGACCACGCGACCAGTAGCTCGAATGGTGCGGAATCTGGCAACTAAACTCCGCGAGGCGGCCGTCGCCGCCGGATCTACGTTGCCGACGCTGGCGGAGGCTGCGATGGTGGATCGGTCGATCTCCAATTCCAGGTCTTGCAGGTAATCATTCAAACGTAATTGCTGCAGGATCCGTGTCGACTCACGAGTAAAGTTTGATCCAAACAGGTAAGCGTCCGGCGTGAAACCTCCGGCACGAGCTACAAGCTGGGGCAGTGTTTCACCTGGAAGGACGCTGTAGATTCCGGCCTGTTTGAACTCGCCCTCGAGACGGACGAATTTGGTGCGCTGGGCCTGAGGGACTTTGATATCGGCCTGGGAGAAGATGGTGATTACATCCCCTGGTTGGAGAGCCAGATTTTGTGCAGCGTCGTGGTTCAGGACAAGCTGCCCAGGGTTAAATGGCACCAGCGACGTGGTGAGCGTTTGCGGGTCCATCCGCTCGATCACTGCGTAGGACCAATCGATCTCGGGCACGGGAAGAGCGACCGTAAGAGCCGGCCGGGGAAGATTTCCCGAGGAGGCCTGGGTCTCATCGGCCAGCGATCGGCTGCCGGTAGTTGTGCACGGCTGCCCGTTCTGGGAGTTGGTTCCCTGGGTAGTGGATCCAGGGGTCTGGCCGTACTGATTTTGCTGCGAAATACTGCTGGCGTCAGGGATACAGTTCGGATCGTTGTTTTGTCCCGAAACCGGCGCATTCTGGTTGTTGCTTTGGGTGATGTTCGCGCCATTCGTCCGAGAACCATTCGCTTGTTGGCCCTGGCTGAGATTGGGTGCGGGCTGTCCGTTGTAGATAGGAACGCCGTTGGCATCGTATTGCGCAGTGCCGGTTTGGTAGCCATTGAGATCACGGTTGTAATAGTCGGGATTGTTGGCATATTCCGGCTTGAACTCCGGACCCGGTACGCCCAGTTGGTTCCTGCGTTCCCAATAATCCCTGGTAATGAGCGATTGGCTGTCGGGGATGATGTCGCTTAACCTCATGCCCGGATGCCAGGAAAACCGCCCTGCTTCCGCAACATTGCCACGCAAGGTAACGGTGTTTTTAAACTGCGGAGAGATGGGAAGCACACGAAGGATGTCGGCTTCCTGAAGTGGAGTCGCCAAACCTGTGCCCTGAAGTGGGATGTCCAGTACGGTGCGGTTCTTTTCCGCACTCACTCGCTCCAGCGATGCTCGCAGCAGTGATGCGGTGGCGGAAAGTCCCCCCGCAAAGCGAATAGCCTGCTCCACCGTCGTGTCGCCTTTGAGCTCGTAGATGGCGGGAATGTGGACGTCGCCGGCAACGGCCACTTGTGCCCCCACCGGGGGAATGTAAATCACGTCGCCGGGAAGCAGTGGCGAGTCCTTGGACATATCGCCAAGTATCAGCAAATCGTACAGATCGAAGTGACTGATGGTTTGCCCATTGCGCCGCAGCTGAATGTCACGGAGAGACCCTTGCACGGAAGGGCCACCGGTGGCGAACAACGCGGTGACCAGCGTGCTGAGCGAGCTCAGCGTGTAGGTTCCAGGGCGGCGCGCCTGACCTACGACAAATACCTGGATCGAGCGCAGCTGTCCCATCTCCACATCGAGATCGAAGCTCCTGTAGATATGGCCGACAGCATCGTGAATATGTTCCTTGACCTGGGCGAAGGGCAGGCCGGCAACATGGATTTCGCCTACCTGGGGCAGGTACACCGAGCCGGAACGGTCCACGGTGAGCTGGGCATTGAAATTGACCTGCCCCCAAATGCGAATCACCAGCTGGTCACCCGGTCCGAGGACGTAGTCCGGAGTAACATTCACCTCCCGCAGCGGTGCAAAGGATGAAGGCACCTGGCGAAAGAGGCTGTCCCCGTAGACAGGAAGGAGAGTGCCCAGGGAGCCGCGGACTAATAGCTGAAAGTCTGTAGGTGCGGAAGGGGCTCTGATGGCAAGCAGCCGGGACTCCTCAAGAGCCGCCAATTGCGATTGCCCACTGCCCAGGCCGCCCTGGTCGAGAATGCTCTGTACCCTGCCATTGATTCCCGAGGACTGCAGTCCTGGATATTGACTGGACAAGGCGCCCGCTCCACCGTTCGCGCCATAGGGGCCATTCGTAGAGGAACCAAGTTGACCGGGACCGAGCTGGCCCAGGCCCTGGGTCGGCATCTCCTCCTCACTCACACAACTTCCATCGACTGAGGAAATTACGCCTGACGGGCAGTCGAACGTATCGGCACCAGAAGAGGACTGAGCAGCAGCAATTGGCAGTGTTACCTGCACCACGCCCGCGGCCAGCAAGACCGCGAGGAAAAGACCTGAACGCTTACCCATAATTTGTAAAAGCCGAAGACCCGGCACGCAGCCGGTGTCTCCCGCCAAGCTTTACTCCTTTACCATTGCATCGGTGCAGCCCCATCCGGGACGATCCAATGCCTCCTTTAGTTTAGGGCCTCGGGGGGGAAGTGCAAATTCTTTTCCCTGGAAACGCAGGGAACAAACCTGATTCGGCTTTGAAAACCGGCGGAACCGCCAAGATCTTGCTCGGGATGCGAGAACGGAGAGGCGCTCCGTATCATCCTAATGCCCGGTGGTATGGTTGGACCAGCGAGGACAGGAGGCACCTTAGATGGCGAGCGCTCGCATTCGACTGATGGCATTACTCCTGTTAGCGAGTGTGTACCCGAGCAGTTCGCAGACACCAGCGCCGTCTGGACCCCCTGCGCCCGTGGCCGCGACCAGTGCGGCCGGCATCGATATCGGCGACCGCGTTAACCACACCCTCAAAAACTGCGCTCTGCAGTGCACGGTCTACATACCGGCCGGAAACTACTCCTTTGCCACCACAATCCACCTGGAGCTGAATCCGTTTGGCAAATACAAGCTCAGCGGCGATCCGGGTGCGGTCGTCACCTACACCGGCAGCGGGGACGCGATTGCCACACCAGTCAACAACCTGGCCGGATCATCACAACTGCTGGTCGAAGGTTTTCAGCTGCGAGGGAATCCACATGCCGCTGCCGGAATTCACACCATGCCAACCAACCGCATCACCATTCGCAACATGGTCATCACCGGATTTACCGCGGGCGACGGAATCCTGGTCGAGGGCACGAACAGCTCGAACATTTATGACAACCTCATATCCAGCAATAAGAACGGGATACGCCTGATTCCTACATTATGCGGCGGGCAGCCTCTTCAGTGTGGAGCGTCGGTAAATGGATCTCCCTACGCGGCCAACGCCATACACGTCACTTACAACCAGATCACGAGTAATTCTCAATGGGCAATTTTCGAGGACACCCCGATCATCGGCCATGGCCTTTCCGAGGCGCTCAACAATCTCTACATGGGAAACGATTTTGAACTGAACGGCGGCGCTGTCTATCTGACTCGATCCCGAGGTACCGTCATCGAAGCAAATTATTTCGAACAATCGCCCCGGGAGGTGGTGCTTGGCATCCGCAATGCGGGAAGCGGATACCGGGCCTATGGACCGGTGATACGCGACAACTACTTTACGACCGCAAACAGAACACCTTACAACATTGAAATTGAGAATGCCGACAGTGCGATGATCGAAGGCAACAGCGAATTGGTCGCTTCGATCGGCCCAAGAAACTGCTTTGTCAACATGGTTGGAGCAACCCGGACCTGGATTTCAAAAAACGCGATCTACCAAAAAAATTCCTACTGCAACAACGGGGCGCCGGGAACGCCCTCCACGAGCGACGGCTCATTTTTCTTCGGCCAACACTAGCGGAAATGGCTGCACGGCAGGAAATTCGGGTACCCTCTTTCGAAAAACATTTCCAGGAAAGGTCCGCAGAACTGCAGATCCCTCCGCTACGCTTCGCTTCGGTCGGATGACAAAGGGAGGGGTGAAGCTTCCATGGGGAGCGGTTGCTGGGCAGAGGACGTGGAACCGCAGATCCCTGCGGTTCGTTTCCCCGCCTCAGCAGCGGACGATCTTTTCTGAGTTCAGGCCTCGGGTAGCATTCCTCGAATCCACCACCAGCCGAGCTTCCTCTACGATGCGGGCATAGTCGTAGGAAGTATGATCGGTGACAATCAGAACGCAATCGTAACCGTCAAGGTGATCAAGCGGCTGGGATTTCATATTCAGGTTGTATTTTCGGCCCCTCCCCACCGTGGGAAAGAATGGATCGTTGTAACTGACCGCCGCTCCCTCCTGCTGCAACATCTCAATAATCGACAGCGAAGGGGATTCGCGAAGATCATCCACGTCCTTCTTATACGCCAGGCCCAGTACCAGAATCCGCGAACCCTTCAGCGGCTTGCCGCGCTGATTCAGCGCAGAGGAGACCGCCGCCACCACGTGATACGGCATAGCTTCATTTACTTCGCCCGCCAGCTCTATGAACCGGGTGCTGAAGTCGAATTCCTTCGCCTTCCAACTCAGATAAAAGGGATCTATCGGGATGCAGTGGCCACCAAGCCCGGGGCCGGGATAAAAGGGTTGGAAGCCGAACGGCTTGGTCGCAGCCGCCGCAATCACCTCCCAAATGTCGATACCCATGCGGAGGCAGAGCAGTTTCAGTTCGTTGACCAGCGCGATGTTCACGCAGCGGTAAATATTCTCGAGCAGCTTGGTCATCTCCGCTGCAGCCGGGCTGGATACCCGGATCACGCGGCGGAATGCCACGCTATAGAGCGCTTCGGCGGCCTCAGCCGCGAAGTTCCCCAGCCCCCCGACTACCTTAGGAATTTCACGGCGGTCGATGCTCGTGTTGCCCGGGTCTTCGCGTTCAGGCGAATACGCAACCAGCACACCGTCCGGAACCATAGCCTGGCGAATCACCTTGACCCGGCCCGCGCGCTCAATTGCCGGTGCAATCAATTCCTCTGTCGTGCCGGGGTACGTCGTGCTTTCGAGGACCACCAGCTGGCCGGGCCGTAGATGGTTCACGATTGAGTCCATGGTCGCTGCGATGTAACTCATGTCCGGCGTATGGTGGTCGCTGAGCGGAGTCGGCACGCAAATTAAAATCGCATCGACTTCCCCAATCTGGGAAAAATTGGCGGTCGCGCGGAAACCCTTATCCTGGGCGCCCTTTATCTGCTGGGGGTTGATGCGATGAATGTATGATTCACCCGCGTTGAGCCGATTTACTTTGGCTGCATCGATATCGAAGCCGGTAACGCGAAATCCCTCCTGGCTAAAGAGCAGAACCAGCGGGAGCCCTACGTAGCCAAGCCCTATAATCCCAACCCGCAGCTGGCGCTTTTCGACCAGAGACAACCACGGTGACAAATCTGGTTCGTCGACTAGCTGATTCATCGACTTTTCGCAACCGGCAGCTTGAGCATCTCGCGATACCACTCCACCGTCCGCTGCAAACCTTCTTCCACGCCGATCAGTGGGCGATAACCGAAGGCTTCGGCGGCTGCGGAAATGTCGGCCTGCGAATTCAGTATGTCTCCCGTCCGCGACTTTGCATAAAGAGGCGGCAGCTCAAACCCGATCATTTCAGCCAGCAACCGGTAGATCTGTTTGAGCGTGTGTTGGCCACCGCAGGCGGTATTGAAAACTCTACCGGCAACTTTCTCCGCCGGCGCGGCGCAGGCCAGCAGGTTGGCGGAGATAATGTTGTCGATATAGGTAAAGTCCCGGCCTTGCTCGCCGGTGCCGAAGATGGTCGGCCGTGTCCCCTCCAACATTTGCTGGATAAATTTCGCCAGCACGCCGCTATACGGCGAATCTGCGCCCTGGCGCGGCCCAAAGACGTTAAAGTAGCGCAAGCTCACCGTCTCCAATCCATACACCTGCCAGTAGCTGCTCATGTAATATTCGCCCACGAGTTTTTGCACTGCATACGGAGAAATCGGCATGGGGCGCATGGATTCCTTGCTGGGCAGGATTGGTTGATTCCCATATGCGGAAGATGAGGCGGCATAAATGATTCTTTTCACTCCCGCGGCCCGAGCACCTTCGAGCACGTTAAATGTGCCCTCCACATTGCATTGGTGGCTGGGCTCTGGATGGGCGACCGAAAGGGGAACGGAAGGCAACGCTCCTATGTGCAGGATGTAGTCAATTCCTTCGCAGGCGGTGCGTATCTCAGCGGCATCGCGCAGGTCGACTTCGCGAAAGTCGATCTGGTCGTAATATCCGGCCAGGTTTGCTGCTTTGCCGGTCAGGTAATTATCTACACCACGAACATCTTCCCCGCGTTCCACCAGGGCTCTCGCCAGGGACGATCCTATGAATCCCGCAATTCCAGTGATCAGGTATTTCGCCATCGACGGTCAGAGGCCAACCTTGAAAATAGCACAACGATCAGCTAAGCCACTATTCCCCGGCCCAGAAGCCTGACTGGGCGAAATCTTCTGACATTTTCTGTATGTATTTTTTGGAATTGAACTTCTTGCCTGTGGAAGCGCCCGACATGTAGCGGATGGTGCCAAAGATGGGGCGGTCAAACCACGGGCGATCGAACTTGCCCACAATCGACCATGCAATTCCGGCGTACCCGTTCGGGTCTCTGCCATCGAGAAAGTAGCGGTCATTGAGCGTGACGCAGGTATCGAATGCCTTGGCGGGATCGGGAGACCATTCCAGGATCTTTTTCGCCCAGTACATGCGCATGTAGTTGTGCATCCACCCGAATTTGACCATTTGGTTTTGCGCCGCATTCCACAGCTCGTCCCGGGTCTCCGAACGTTCCAGCTGCTCCATCGAGTAGAGGTGCTCCCGCCGGTCACGCGCATGTTCCATCAGGGTTTTGCGGGCCCAGGGTTCGGCACAATCGAAGGAATCGTAGTTCTCGGTGAACTTGACAAAGTTCACTGCCAGCTCCCGCCAGCCGATCAATTCACTGATATACGAATCGCGGGCTGCCTGAGGGACTTTGCCTTGCTTGAACGCTTTCTCGACGGCCAGGGCGATGGTAATGGGGCCGATGTGTCCGAAGTGCAGGTAAGGGGAGAGACGGCTGGTGCCGTCCATCTCGGGATGGTTTCGCTTCTGGTCGTAGGTGGCAAGATCCTTACTGACAAAATCCTGCAAGCGCTTGACCGCCGCGTGCGTCCCCCCGGTAAAGCTTGCAACGGGTCCGATGGAACGGTCCAGCGTCTTCCACCCCTGGGTAAGATCGTCCCGCACGGGAAATGACTCGAGCGAATGCGGCGGTTTCCATTCCCGATGGGGCTTCATTACGGGCTGCTCAACCAGAAATTTCGGTAGCTCCGCGTAAAGCTTTGGCCGAAAGATATGCAGGGCGTACATGCTCTTTTGGAACAAGCCGGAGGGCACCACTACATCCGCGTCGACCGTCCAGTAGGGAATGCGCAGACGGCCGGCCAATACCTTCCGCCAGCGCTCAGGCTCCCGGCAGGGATTCTCGTCGCCCACAACCATGGCCGCGTTCACTTCCGCCAGCAGGGTCTGCAGGGAGTTGTTGGGCGGCCGGCGTACGATGAATCCGATCTGCCGCTGTTGCAGATCCTCTTCGATATCCGCCAGCCCCTGATTGAGGAATACATAGTGCCGCAGGTTGGCATGGGGGAAGTTGGCGATGGCGGAGAAGTAGACCAATACCGGTAGATCCAGGGCGTTGGCAATTTCTACCGCAACGTCGAGGGCAGGATTGTCGAGCGCCCGTTGTGCTCGCTGCATCCAGTAGACGACACACTTTCCATCCGGCACTGGATCCCCGCCGCGACGGACCAAAACCCGGGGATTGGCGGCGATTTTGCGAAGCGCCTCGGGGATTTCATCGTGGTTTGTTGGTTTGGAGGTCATCCGGGAGAAGAATTCGTTCTGTTGACTTTTTATCGTACAGCGACAGATGCCCAACATCTCGCAGCTATCCCTGAAGTTTTCAACCCCATAAACAATGACATCAAGATTGGTGGCATCCCACATCTCGCGAAAAACGAGCGAGATATGGGGCACCCAAGGGTTCACTGGTTGGGATGGATCCCAACCTTCGTGGCAAAGACAGGGTTTACCAGAGTCCCCAGTTGCGGCTGATGTAATCGGAGAGGGTCATCGTGATCAACACCAGGAAAGTGAAAAAGCCCGCACCGACAGTGAGCATCATCACCCTGGAGCTGTAACGGATATGCATGAAAAAAAGAATGACCAGCACAGCCTTGAGGCAGGCGATCCCGAGCGCCACGATGGGGCTGAAGATGCCCATGTTGATAAAAGCAGCGCCAGTGGTAGTGGCGGTGAGGACCAGCAACGCGAGCAGGATGGTTAAGTAGGTCTTGGGCCCGACGACGTGATGTTCGTGTTGCGTAGGAGTGGACATGAGTTCTCTCCTTCTATTTCAAAGGATGGCGGCTGATGAGATACAGCAGCGGGAAAAGAAAGATCCAGACAATATCGACAAAGTGCCAATACAGTCCGAAATTATCGATGGTTGAGCTATGTCCGTTGGTATAGGCGCCGTGGTAAGCCTGGTAAAGCAAAATGAACAGGATGCTAACACCGATGACCATGTGCAGGGCGTGCATTCCGGTCATGGCAAAGTACAGGAAAAAGAAGAGCTGGGCGTGTTGCGCCATATCCGGCGCTAGCGGAACGTCCCGCTTGTCGGATGGATGAACAAAGTCTTCCACACTGAAGCTTGCCCCCGGAATATGGTGCTCGACGTATTTGTCGTGATACTCGACGCTCTTGATGCCAAGAAAGACCAGGCCCAAGAAAATCGTACAGCTCAGCGAAGTGATCAACCCCTTACGATTGCGCGTCTCCGCCGAATACACGCCCATCGCCATGGTGAAGCTGGACAGAATCAGAACCGCCGTATTGGTGGTTCCGAGGCCGATGCTGAGCGTGTTGCTGCCGGCCACAAAGGCCTCGTAATACCAATTCCGATACAGCAGGTAGGCCATGAACAGGCCCCCAAAGAACATGATTTCAGTTAGCAGAAAGAGCCACATGCCGAAGCTCGCCGTCTCCCGCTGCTGACCCACCGTGACGAAATGGTGGCGCAGGTAAGCAGGGTGCTCTTCATCATGCAGTTCGTGCGGTTCCGCGTGCCCGCCGACGATCGCTTGGCTATCCAACAGTCGTTACCTCGTGTTCGGTCTTGTAAGCCAACCAGTCATAGTCGTAGGCTTCGTGATCCATGACCGGTATTTCGATAAAGTTCTCCGTCACGGGCGGAGATTGGATCTGCCACTCCAGGCCTGTCGCCTGCCACGGGTTGCTGCCCGCGATCTTACCGTACTTGAGCGACCAGGGCATATAGAGCATGGGGAGCAAGTAGCCTATGCCCAGAACTGAGGCACCCGCCGTCGAAAGAACATTCAATACCTGGAACTCCGGCGGATAAGCATGGTACCGGCGTGGCATACCCAGGTAGCCGACGACAAATTGGGGGAAGAAGGTCAGGATGAACCCGATAAAGGTCGTTACCGCAGCCAGCTGCGACATGGATTCGGGATACATTCTGCCGGTCATCTTTGGCCACCAGAAGTGGACCCCGGATAGGTAAGCCATCAACATGCCGCCTACCATCACAAAGTGGAAGTGGGCGACGATGAAGTAGGTTTCGGTGAGGTGGATGTCCATGCCCAGCGAACCCAGAAACACACCGGTGAGGCCGCCAATGGTGAACAGGCCCATGAAGCCGAAGGCATACAGCATCGGCGTCTCAAACGTGATGGATCCCTTATAGAGAGTCGCGGCCCAGTTGAAGATCTTGATCGCGGAAGGCACGGCAACCAGCATGGTAAGCAACGAAAAGACCAGCGCCGAGTAATTTGAGACGCCCATGATGAACATGTGATGGGCCCAGACAAAGAAGCCAAAGACGGCGATCGCGACCGAGGAGAAGGCCACGGCGGTATAGCCGAATACCCGTTTGCGGGAGAAGGTGCTGATCACCTCGGAGATCACTCCCATGCCGGGCAGAATCATGATGTACACGGCGGGATGAGAATAAAACCAGAAGAGGTGCTGGAAGAGCAGCGGATCACCACCCTTGGTGGGATCGAAGACGCCGATGCCGACGGCCCGCTCAAGCATGACCAGAACCAGGGTGATGGCGAGCACCGGCGTTCCCAGAACCATCAACAGCGAGGCCGCGTAATGCGACCAGCAGAACAGCGGCAGCCGGAACCAGGTCATGCCCGGGCAGCGCATGCGATGGATGGTCACAATGAAGTTCAGGCCGGTGAAGATGGAGCTGAACCCGGCGATAAAGACGCCCATCGCGGCGGTGATCACGTGGGTATTGAGATAGTGCGTGCTAAGCGGCGTGGTAAAGGTCCAGCCGGTATCGACGCCGCCGTTAAACAATGCATAGAGCAAAAAGCAGGCGCCGGCCACATACAGATACCAGCTCAGCAGGTTGATCTTGGGAAAAGCCAGATCCTTGGCGCCAACCATGATGGGAATGACAAAATTCCCAACGGTTGCCGGAACCGACGGCACAAGGAAGAGGAAGACCATGATCACGCCGTGCATGGTAAAGAGCTTGTTGTAGGTATCGGAGGAAACCAGGTCAGGCAGTGGAGTCAGCAGTTCCAGACGAATCAGCCCAGCAAAGGCTCCTCCGATGAAGAAGAAGATAGTGATTGAAATGAGGTACAGCATGGCGATGCGCTTGTGATCGCCGGTAAGCAGCCAGCTCTTAAGCCCATACTCGCTGTTGAGATAGCTCAGCTTCGGCAGCTGTGCCTCCTCCTGGTTTGGAAGCCTGACAATAGTACTACTCATTGGGTCACCGTCCGAGGCACCCTGGGTGCCGTCCTACCCGCCTTTGCGGGCGGGTTCATTGCGGGCGAGCTGGGGCCGGAACTGGTCGCGCCTGCTTGCCCAGGAGAGAGTTGACTCGCGGTCAACGTCTGCTGGATACGATAGTTCGAATTCAGGTTCTTGATGTATTCCACCAGGTCGATGAGACCTTCTTCGCTGACCTGGCCCTGATAGGTAGGCATGATGGGTGCATAACCCAAGGTTACGCGGGTAGAGGGGTTGAGAATCGCCTCGCGAAGAAAAGCATCATTGGCCGTGACATACGATCCATCCGCCATCTGCAGCCTGGAACCATAAACCTGGGCCAGGTTGGGGCCACGTGCAGTCGCCGCGCCCGAGTGACAGGAATTGCAGCCCAGGCTGGCGAAGAGACGTTCTCCGTTTTGCGCCAGCGATGCTCCGCTGGTGCTGCCCGAAGCCCATTTCTGGTAATCGTCGGGGGTCATGGCGACGACTTCTCCAATCATCGCGGAATGATTGGTACCGCAGTATTGGGTACAAAACAGATGATAGGTTCCCGTAGCCGTGGCTTCAAACCACACGGTGGAATATCTGCCGGGAATGACTTCGCGCTTAATCCGAAAGGCGGGAATCGAAAAGCTATGGAATACGTCCTGCGAGATCATCGTCAACTGCACTTGCCGGTTGATAGGGATATGCAGGGAATCGATCTCGTGTTGCCCGCCTGGATGTTCGGCCTTCCACATCCACTGCTTGCCCACGATGTAAATGTTCATTGCGTTAGTGGGTGGGTTGTAGATGCGGAAATAGAGCAGCGCTCCCCAGACAAAACAGATCATGAACAAGGCCAACGGAATAATTGTCCAGGTAGCCTCGAGCAGGGTCGATCCTTCGATCTGTGTGGCGACGGGATTCTTCTCCTTGCGATAGAGGATGGAGAAGCCGAAAACCAGGATGATGACCGCGATCATGCCCACGGCCGAGATCGCTATCAGAAAGAAGTAGAAAGCGTCCATGTCGGGCGAAATCGCCGAAGCCTCCGGCGGAAAGAGGGCAGAGTTCGTCAGCCAATGTACGAGAAACTGCCACAGCACTGGACTTATATGCATCGTTACCCTTTACTCTTGAAATCGCGCCGGAAATTTACCAGCATGAAGCTGCCCAGGCCCAAAACAGTCAGCAGGCAGCCTGCTTGCACGATCCGTGCGATGACCAGGCTGTGCCGGTTTAGCTTCGGATCATACCGATAGCAGTAGGTCAGAATGTTATCGACCGGGGTGCCGATCGTGTTGTGTGAGGCTTCCACCAGTCCCAGCTGCAGATCCTTGGGCGAATATTCGACTCCCAGGTAGTACTGCGCCATGCGGCCTTCCGGCGTAACCACTTCGATCGAGCTGGCATGTGCGAACAGCGGAGGTTTGCCGGCAGGACTTGGGAGGCGTACATAACCGAAACCGACCGCCTGCGCCAGAGCCTTGATTGCGGGCTGTTCGCCAGTCAGGAAGTGCCAGCCGGCTGCGGTGTCCATCCGGCCATAGCGCTTCACGTAGAGGGCCTTTTTGGCTGCCGCCATTGCGGGAGTTTCGGCTGGATCGATACTCGCGATGACGATCTGGAAGTCTTTGCCCGGTATCAGGTTGACCATCTCGAGCGCACTCACCAGCCCATTCAGATCTTCCATGCACAAGATCTGGCATTGGTAATAAACCAGGGACAGGATCACCGGTTTCTTGCCGAAGTAGTCTCCCAGCTTGACCGCTTTGCCTGTCTCGTCGCGAAACGATGCATCGAGGGGTAGCTGCTGACCCAACCGCTGGTCGATCTTGACCGTGGTCAGAATATCGGGCAGGTGGTCCTGGGCAGGGTCGCCCATGGTCTTTTCGCCGTAGGGCGCCACCTGGGCCAGCATCGATCCTGCGGCAGGCAATAGCATCGCCGCCGCCAACAAGACCCGGATTGCGCCCTTCATCTGCATGCTTCTACCTTCATGGTATCGCTACCCCGGGGACGCCTGCTCAAGCCAAACAAAGCTTGCGTGGGCTACCCGAGGTTCGCGGCCCTATCGAGCAGCCCCCAGGGCTGCCCGTTCGCCCGGCTTTTCCCCTCGCATCCGCTGTTGCTCTAAGGTCTCCAGGTATTGCTGCTCGTAGCCTGTACGAGCGAAGCCATCGGTGAGCGGCACGGTCACCGTACGAACCCTATCGCCTGCCATCAATGGTTCCGTTTGCTCCGCGGGAGCGACCGGCAGTCCGTTTTCAGCAATCAACTGCATCGCGCGGGCGATGGGAATCCGCACTTTGCCGCTCGACCGGTCAATCCAGCTGTAGTGGTCGAGCAAGAGATCTTCCCGCGCATGCAATTCCGCAATATCCTGGTCGCCGTCGTCGATCTGCAGGCGAGGGGTTGGAAAGCGCTGCACCATCTGGCTCAACTGCTGCTGTTCCATGACAGCGTTCGACGTCAGATCCTGACGTTTGCCATTCGGCTGAGAGCCGATCAAGTTCCATTTGTTTGGCGGCCCATCACGCTTCAGAATGGCGGTGTTAATGACCTTGCCCATGCCGAAACACAAGACGAAGAAGACACCGACAAACCCGATCAGCGATGCCAGAAAAACTACGATGCCATTGACGTTAACATCGGTGACCTCATAGCCCGGAGAATCACCCTCGGGTTTGTGGGGATCAATCGGATCATGCGTGGGCATGCTCGGCCTCCAAGATCTCTTCCAGGTGCGGATCGTTAGTCTGGATCAACGGCCGCTTCTCCAGTTGCCCAAAATAGAACCACATCCACACGCTGATAACAACCACCGGCACGGTCATGTATTCCAGAATCCCGAAGCTGAAATGCAGGTTGCGCCGGGCATCGGCAAAGTTCGGTTCAATCAGCCAGAACATATCCCAGCAGCGGGCAAAGATCATGATCTTGCAAACCAGGATGAGCCGCTCTTTGTCGCGCTTAAGGTCGCGAGAGAGCAGCAGAGTGAAAGGGATGAACCAGTGAAACACAAAATCAAGCGAACCAATCCAGCCCCAGCCGCCGCGAATGCGATCCAGATACCAGGGTATCTCCTCGGGCAGATTTCCCGACCAGATGATGAGGAACTGTGAAAACGCGAGATAGATATTCAGCATGACGAAGGCAAAGGCCAGCTTGCCCAGGTCGTGTTGCTCAGTTTTGCGCAACACTGTTTTTATCGGCTCCGCTTGCGAAAGCCGAACCACCGTGATGATGGAGAGGGCCAGAACGCCGTAGCCCTGGCCAACCAGGAACATGAGCCCGTAGACCGACGAGTACCAGGTTGGGTCGAGTGACATGACCCAATAGAGCGCACCCAACGACATGGTGATGGAATAGACCACGACCCCGAAGCCGCTAAGGTTCTCCAGCCTGACCTGCCAAAAGCGGACGTTTGGATGTGGGTCGGCATCGCGCTGGAGCCCCCACTTGTTAAGGAAATGCATGAAGACAAACCAAATCGCAAACAAGACCGCGGACTGAATCCACACGGCGGGAACATTGAGCATGGGATGCTTGTAAGCGATGGCGTGCGCCTGCTCGTGGCTGATCAGATGCTGGCGGAAAGCCTCCGCGGGGTTGCTGTACTGCGCCCAAAGGTACAACTTCTTCATGAAGAATCCGATGGGGAGAAACATTACGATGACCAGGGGGAGGCAGCGCGACATCGCCTCCAGCGGGCGGCGAATCAATAAGCCCCACTTGCCACCGCTCAGGTACTGCACCATGAGCAATGCCAGGCCGCCAACCGTGAAGCCCCAGGAAATAATGTAGCCAAGCAAATAGGAGCGCAGCAGGTGGTTGATTCCGTCGTGATCGACGGTTGCGGCCAGCACTGCCAGCACGATCGACAGAACAGCAAATATCGCGCTGACCACCATCGCCCGGCGCCGCCACTGATTCAGCAGCAGCGGAGCGTTCAGCTCGGAGGGTAGCGCCCTTGCGTGGTGTTCGTGAGCCATGTGTTTTTCCTAAATACCTATTTCGCGCCCTTCGGCGCCACTACCTTGCCACCGGCGGCCGCACCGCCGTTGGGCTGACTCAACGCAGGCACCGGACTGTCTCCCGTGGCCGGCGCCATCCCCGGCGTCCCCTGGCTCGCGTCGGGTGGTTGGGCGGAGACCGCGGTTGCGGGCAGGGACCATGGTTCAGCAAAGGAGTCGGGTAATCCCTCCCGCTCGGCAATATCCTTCAGATTTTGTACCTGGACGCCCGCAGGAACTTCCGATTCCCTGGCGTTTTGGCTGATCTGCAGGGCCCGGATATAAGCTGCGACTGACCAGCGATCAGCAGGGGTGAGTTGGGCCGAGTAGTCCGGCATGGCCCCATACCCGTTGGTCATCACATAGAAGTAGTGGCCCAACGGCTCGGCCAGTATGCGTGCGGAGTGGAAGTTGCCTGCAGGCTTAAAGCCGCGCTGCACGATCATTCCCGCCCCATTGCCCACCCGGGAATGGCAGGGCGTGCAATAGATGTTAAAGCGCTCCTGGCCCCTCTCCATCACCTGCATGGAAACCGGGAACGGCATCAAATCGGCTTCCTTGCCGTCAATCAAGCCGGTGTAGAAGAAGGTGTCCTCATCCAGCTGTCCACGAGCGACGGTGTGGGCAACCTGCGGCCGGACCGAGCGGCCATCGGCGAAGAAAGTGGTGCTGCGCTGAGGCACGAATTTCGGCTGGTTCTGCATATCCTGGCGGCAGCCGGCGCACGCGAGGGCGACGACAGCCACGGCAAGCGGCCGCGAAGCGATAGCATAACGGATTCGCTTCATTGGATTAATACTCCACCTCCACGACCGAAACCGGCTCGAAACTTTCCAGGAAGCTGCGTGATTCCACCGGCTCGAACTTAGGATCGTTCGCCTCCAAACAAAGAAAAAATTTGTCGGTGGTTGCCCCGCTGCGGAAATTTGGAGCATTGAAAAGCGGGTGATAGGGCGCGGGCAAACCACACATGGCCAGCATGCCGAAAGCCGCCGAAAGGCCCGCCCAGAGAATGGTCCACTCATAAGCCGGGATGATGAAGGCGGGCCAGGAGAACAAGGGCCTGCCCGCGATGTTCAAGGGATAAGCTAAGACCGCGACCCAGGTCTCCATCAG
The DNA here is from genome assembly GCA_963750415.1 of uncultured Acidobacteriaceae bacterium. Classification (GTDB taxonomy): domain Bacteria; phylum Acidobacteriota; class Terriglobia; order Terriglobales; family Acidobacteriaceae; genus PALSA-350. Next base: position 874,643 of record CAVVQX010000005.1, on the reverse strand, counting down.
GAACATAGCTGCCAGCCCCATCAAGCCGCCAACGAGACAAATAAGGGGTACATAGTTGCGATGGAAGCCGATGGCTTCGGCTGCCTCTTCCAGAGGGTAGGGAGTGTAACAGTCCAGCCGCCGCCATCCGGAGTCATAAGCAGTCTTGGCAGCCGTCACCAGTTCGCCGGCGGTGTCAAACTCCGCCAGCAGTCCGTAGATTCCTTCGCGCACAGGCATTAGTCACCCGCCTCCAGCGGTTCTGGTTCCGGCCTTACTTTGGCTTGAGGCAGCAGCATCCGTATCTCCGACATTGGAATCATGGGGAGGAACCGGATAAAGAGAAAGAAGAGCGCCGAGAACAGGCCCAGGGTGCCGATGAAGGTGGCATAGTCCCACCGCGTCGCCTTGTAGGTTCCCCAGGAAGAGGGCAGGAAGTCCCGATAGAGACTGGTGACGATAATGACAAAACGCTCGAACCACATGCCCGAATTGACGATGAGAGACATAACGAACATCTTGCCCGGACTCAGGCGAACGCTGCGCAGCCACAACAATTGAGGAAGGGCGATGTTACAGGTGATGAGCACCCAATAGGCCCAACCCATGGGTCCAAACATGCGGTTCCACATCATGAAGAATTCCCAGTGGCTGGCGGAGTACCACGCCATGAAGACTTCTGTGCCATAGCCGTAAGCGACGATCCAGCCGGTGGCCAGCATCACCTTGCCCATGTTGTCGATGTGGCGGATAGTGATGAGACCTTCGAGGTGATAGAGCGATCGGATCGGAATGGCGAGGGTGATCACCATGGCGAAACCGGAGTAGATGGCGCCGGCGACGAAATAGGGCGGGAAGATGGTCGTGTGCCAACCGGGCAGAATTGCGACCGCGAAATCGAAGCTGATGACGGTATGCACGGACAAAACGAGAGGAGTCGCCAGACCGGCCAGAAGCAGGGAGGCGGTCTCATAGCGCATCCAGTGCCTCACCGAGCCGCGCCAGCCGAGAGAAATAATGCCAAAAAAATACTGGGCCAACTTTGTCTTGGCGTTGTCGCGCATTGTCCCCAAATCGGGGACCATTCCTATGTACCAGAAGACTACGGAGATGGTAGCGTACGTGGAAACCGCGAAGACATCCCATAACAGTGGGGAACGGAACTGCGGCCACACGTTCATGGAATTGGGGTAAGGAAACAGCCAGTAACCCAGCCAGGGCCGCCCGACGTGGATCAGAGGGAACATTCCGGCGCAGACCACGGCAAAGATGGTCATTGCCTCCGCGAAGCGGCTGATGGAGTTGCGCCATTGCTGCTTGAAGAGCAGCAGGATTGCTGAAATAAGCGTGCCCGCGTGGCCGATACCGATCCACCAGACGAAATTGATGATGGCGAATCCCCAGCCTACCGGGATGTCGAGACCCCAGATACCGACGCCCTTGAGAAACAGCCAGGTCACTGCCGTAAACAGCATGACGCAGATGCTCCCGGCCAACGTAAACCCTAAGAACCAAAACCAGGGCGTGTGGGGGGTGAGCACGATGCGCGAAATGACACTGGTAACCGATTTGAAAGTGTACCCGGGCGCAATGACCCGGAATTCACCTGTCTTCGGATCCAGCTGCGGGTCGTTTACCGGTAATTCTGGTTTGGTCGCCATGCTGCGCTAACCTTTCAACTTTTTTCGGGCGCGTGCTCGATGCGCGCCTCGGCCAAATCCGGATTGAGGTTGAAGACCTCCGCAATATACGTGGTGCGGGGACGAACGTTCAGGTCCGCCAGCACGCCGTAACTGCGTTGCTGCGCCTTCAGTTTGGCCACCTTGCTGGCCCGATCGTTGATGTTCCCGAAAACGATGGCCCCGGTGGGGCAAGCCTGCTGGCAGGCGGTTACCACTTCACCATCGCGTATATCGCGATTCTCCTTGTCCGCCGCAATTTTGGCGGCGCTGATCCTCTGCAAACAATAGGTGCACTTCTCCATTACGCCGCGGCTGCGCACGCTTACGTCGGGGTTGCGCATCAGCTTGAGACTCTCCGTCTCGAAATTGGAAAAGAGCAGGAAATTGAACCGGCGCACCTTGTAGGGGCAGTTGTTGGAGCAATAGCGAACGCCAACGCACCGGTTGTAAATCATCACGTTGAGACCCTCGGGGGAGTGCACTGTGGCCCCCACCGGGCAGACCTGCTCGCAGGGTGCATTCTCGCAGTGCTGGCAGGCCATGGGCTGGAAATGCGCCCTGGGCGCGTCCAGATCGCCCTCGAAGTAGGTATCAATACGCAACCACTGCATGATGCGGCCGGTCTGGGTATTGTGCTTGCCCACGACTGCGATGTTGTTCTCCGCATAACAACTCACAATGCAGGCGTTACACCCGACACAAGAGTTCATATCGATGGCCATACCCCAGGCGTTCTTGTCGTAGCGCCAGTTGCTGAACATGGTTTCGTCCGCTTCTGGATCGTCCGAAAGCTGTTCCTCGTCGTGGGCGAAGTTGGGGTCTTGCTTGAACTCGTCCAGCGAGGCGTAGCGGATGATGCCGCGCGTCATCGCCTCGTTGCCTTCGAGCGAGTGGTCGCCTGAACCATCTCCACCGGCCATGACTGAGCGGTGATCGGTGTAGTGGCTCTTGGTCACTGCAAACTCATAGGTCTGTCCGGTTTTCTTCATGGCCGCACCGGAGGCAAACAACAATGCGCTGGAACTGCGGATCGCGTACGCGTTGAAGCCCAACCCTCCAGCGACCCGTCCACCGTTGCGACGGCCATAACCCAGGGTCAGCGTGACCGAGCCATCGGGGTGGCCGGGCACTGCAAAGACCGGGGCCGTCAGCGTGTTGCCGTTGGATTCAATCGCCACCACGTCCTGCTCTGCCAGTCCAAATTTCGCCAGCGTACGGTAGCTCATCATCGCTACGTTGTCCCATGAAATGCTGGTGACCGGCTTGGGTACTTCCTGCAGCCAGCCGACATTTGCATAACGCCCGTCGTAGACGTTCGGGTCAGCGCGGAAGATAACCTCGACCGTTCCATCCGGGCTGCTTGCAGCGGCAACCGGCAGATCGCCAATTTTGGCGGAAACCGTCTTCGGCTGGTAAGCCGTTCCCCCAACCATCCCGTCGTGGAGCACCTTGCGCCAGGCGTGTTCCGCATCGGTTCCCAGGCTTGCCTGCCACGTTTTCCGCACCGCCTCGTAGGCAGACAAGTCGGGATTATCAAGCATGGACTGAACGACTTCATGTGCCGACTTGCCGCCGTACAGCGGGTCGATCATGGGCTGGATCACAGTTGCCGTGCCGTCATATGCGCGCGTGTCCGACCAGTTCTCCAGAAAGTGCGTCCCGTTGATATGCCATTCCGTAACCACCGCGGTTTCGTTAAAATGCGAACCCAGGTGCACCGTCATTTTCACCTTGTTCAGTGCCTGTTCAAAATGCAGGTCCACTGGCGCGGTGTATACCGGGTTGGCGTTCAGGATCAGCAGCCAGTCGACCTTACCCGCGTTCATGTCATTTACCAGGGTGACCATATCCTGTCCCTGGATTGACGGCATGGGATTCACTGTCTCGGTGTAAACGACCGTCTTGCCCACATTGCCCAGCGCCTGGTTGATGGCAATGGCAGCCAGATGTACCTGGGGTGACTGCTGCTCGCCGGGGATGACTACGCACTTGCCTGCGTTTGCCTTCAGATCAGCTGCCACGGCGGAGAGAAACTTTCCCGCGGGGCCGGAGGGCGCCTGCGCACTGGACCCACCCGCGCCCACAGCAGCAGCCAACGCCGCCGCAAAAGCCGCTACCTCCCCGGCCCTGAGCGCCAGGCGATGTTCGGCCTTGAAACCGGTCGTGCTGGGTGAGCTCTCGACCGCGTACAGCCGGTTCATGGGGTCGCTTGCTTGCGCCAGCTTGCGTCGACTGGCGTAGTCGGCGGCCAGGCGAAGAAAACCGGGATGGGTAATGCCGGAGAGAAAGTCTGCGTCGAGAGAGACGATTACGTCGGCGTCCTTCAGGCGATACTGGGCGTCGTAGTAGTCGCCGAAAGCAGTCTTCGAGGCGGAGTAGGCCGAATCGCGGTTGATCGGGTCCCACTGCATCCACTTGGCATTGGGATAATTCTGTTGGGCTGCTTTCCACTGTGCTGCCAGCGTAGGAGAGGTCACGGTGTCGCTCAGGATGTAGAGCCCCTTGCCCCCATCGGCCTTCTCGTCCGCGAGCATGGCTCGGAAAACAGCAAGGAAAGCGGCAAACTGGCGAACTTCACCCCGACAGACCACTCTTTGGGAGCGGTCAGGATCGTAAAGATCAAGCAGCGAACCCTGGGTCAATGGATCCGAAGAGCCACGGTTGACCGGGTGATCAGGATTACCGTCCAGCTTGATCGGCCGATAGGCGTCGCTCTTGACCAGCAGAGGCACCGCTCCCGTGTTGAATGGCATTGCGGTGGCAAAATACACCGGACGCCCCAGAACCAGGTCTTCCGGTTCCTTCACGTAGGGGTAGATCGGCTCATCCGGTTGCTTGGTGCAGCCGGAAAGCCCAGCCAGCGCCAGCGAAGCGCTCATCACTTTGAGAAAACCGCGACGCGATACGGGGTCGGTCCACTCGGCAGCCTGGGTGGGAAATTCACGCTGCACCATCTCGCGAAACTCGGGTGTGTCGGCCAACTCGTCAACGCTGCGCCAGTATTTCTTCCCCGTCTGGCCGGCCAGCTTCGCCCTGGCGGCTTCCAGGGTTAATTCCTGTTTAGTACGCTTCATCTCGGTCATCGGTGGCATGTCTCGCAACTGCTCAATTCCTGGGGCGTGCGGATGTGATACTGCTGGGTTAAGTATTGGCCCAGCGATTCCTGGTCGGTGAGCTTGACGTAGTGCAAGGTCGGCGGAATCGTCACCCCCGGCGCGTCACTGGTTGCCTGACCGTGCAATCCGGGCGGCAACATGTTCAGTGAGGCCACCTGGGCGCCCCCCTCGCTGGGGTCGATCGTGGTGCAGCTTACCGTCTGCGCCGTAGGAACGCCATCCTTCAGGCCCGTGGTCCCGCACCACACCGGCTTCTGACTCGTGGGTCCTTCCCACGCCATGTTGTAAATCTCGCTGGTGGGGCGAAGGTTCTTAGCCGGGTTGCGATGGCAATTCAGGCACCACTCCATCTGCAACGAGTTCTGCTGGTACATCAACGGCATAAGATCCACACGCCCATGACAAGAGGAGCAACCGATGCCTTTGTTCACATGGATTTCGTGATTGAAATAAACGAAGTCAGGCAGATCGTGGATTTTGATCCACGGTATCGAGTCGCCCGTAGCCCAACTGGTCCTGACCGGCTGCAGGAGGCCGGCGTTGGTCCAGATCTGCGCATGGCAATTCATGCAAGTCCTGGTTGGGGGAATGCCAGCATAGCTCGACTTCTCGACCGAAGTGTGGCAGTACTGGCACTGGAGTCCCAGCCCCATGACGTGATGCTTATGGCTGAACGGCACCGGCTGTTCGGCGCGCTGCCCCTGCCTGGTCACCCAAGGCGAGTACTGAATTTGATCTAAGGTGACTCCCAGGGCTATGACAATCAACCCCGTCAGGACCAGGCTCGCGCGGGCTAGCGCGTTAGCACTCCGGTCAAAAATCTGCGCCATTGGATGAGTCCCTGCTTCCTCAGATTCCGTGGTGTAAAAAGAAAGGCTCGGCTACGATTCTTTGCGAATTGATCCCGGACGCGTGATCCGGAGCCACCTCTCCGTATCAGGTCGGAAAGTTGAATATACCAGCAAACCGGAGGGGGTAGGCAACTCCCGGAGCGCTCGAAGCGCAATCTGTGACCGCAGCAGAAGAGCCATTTTGGAAAAGAAGCCGTGGGCAAGTGGCGAGACTCGCGATGATCGGCCTGTTTGCATCTCCGGTACGCGGGCTGAAGTTAAAATGTTTTGATGGACGACGGCCTCCGCCCGGTGCGCTACGAAGTTGCGCTCGCACGCCAGCAATTAGCCACGGCGGACGCCAAGCTGGGCGCGTTGATCGAACGTGTTGGTCCCTTTGCTTTACGGGTGAAAAGTACCCACTCGCCCTTTGAGGCGCTGCTCGAAGCTATTCTGTACCAGCAACTGCACGCCAACGCTGCCAGGGCCATCCTGGGACGTTTGCTGGCTTTATTCGGCGATTTGCATCCGCAGCCGGAGCAACTGCTTGCCATGCCCGATGAGATGCTTCGTGCCGCCGGCCTGTCGCAGGGCAAACTTCTCTCTCTGCGCGATCTCGCCGCCAAGACGCTGGACGGCACCGTGCCCTCGCTGGGTGTAATTCGCCGCTTGAGTGACCAGGAGATCATCGAGCGGCTGAGCCGGGTCCGCGGCATCGGCACCTGGACCGCGGAGATGTTGCTTATCTTTCGCCTGGGAAGGCCAGATGTCTTTCCCGGCACGGACTACGGAATCCGCAAGGGATATCTGCTGACGTTCGGCAGAGTCAAGGCGGGCAAGCCGATCACCGTCGATATGCTGCCCAAGCCGGAGCAGATGCAACGGCGGGCGGCGCGCTGGAAACCGTGGCGCTCGGTAGCGAGCTGGTATTTGTGGCGAGCTTGTGAACTACCGCCTGGGGCACTGGGAAAAATCTGATTGAATCGATGGGAAGTCGCTCGAGCGGCTTCCCGATGTGATGTTCCGTTGGGTTCGGCCGGCCGGTTCAGGGCCTTCAGCAGCTATCATTATTTTTATGTCCGATCAGTCGACCCCCGCGGAACACTACATCTGCATTCACGGCCATTTTTATCAGCCGCCGCGAGAAAACCCCTGGCTCGAAACGGTTGAGACCGAGGATTCGGCCGCTCCCTACCACGACTGGAACGAACGCATCACCGCGGAATGTTATGCGCCCAACGGCGCCTCGCGCATCGTCAATGGCGAAAACCAGATCATCCGCATCATGAACAACTATTCGCGGATCAGCTTCAATTTCGGCCCAACCCTGCTCTCGTGGCTGGAAGAGAACGCGCCCCGCACCTATCGCATGATCCGCGATGCCGACCGCCAAAGCACGCTGCGCTATGAAGGGCATGGGTCGGCAATGGCCCAGGTGTACAACCACGTCATCATGCCCCTGGCCATCACCCGTGACCGGGTAACCCAGATTCGCTGGGGCATCGCCGACTTCCGGCACCGCTTCGGGCGCGAGCCGGAGGGCATGTGGCTTTCGGAAACCGCAGTGGATAACGAAACCCTGGACTTGCTGGCGCAAAATGGCATACTCTTCACCATTCTTGCGCCTCACCAATGCGCCCGTGTTCGTGAACGCGCGGAAACCACCATCCAGCCCGTTCTCGACCGATTGGATGGGGCCGTTGCCCGGTGGACCGAGACTCCCAATGCCTCAGTAAATCCTAACCATCCCTACCTGGTTCGACTGAAGGAGGGCCGCAGCATTGCGGTGTTCTTTTACAACGGACCCCAATCGCGCGCCATCGCGTTCGAAGGCCTTCTCTATAACGGCGAAAACTTCGCGTGGCGGCTGGCTCGCGGCTTTGACCCCAGTGATCCCACTCCGCAGATTTCGCATGTGGCCACCGATGGCGAGAGTTACGGCCATCACCATCGGCATGGCGAGATGGCTCTCTCTTATGCGTTGCGCTTCATCGAGGATAAGAAGCTTGGACGTCTGATCAATTACGGCCAATTTCTGGCTCAATTTCCGCCCACCTGGGAGGCGGAGATTGTAGAGGATACCTCGTGGAGCTGCGCGCACGGGATCGAGCGCTGGCGTTCGGACTGTGGATGCAACGGTGGCCACCAGGGCTGGAACCAGCGCTGGCGCGCACCGCTTCGTGCCGCCCTCGACTGGCTCCGCGATACCGTCGCCCCACTGAGCGAACGCATGGCCAGCGGCATGCTCAAGGATGTCTGGGCCGCACGCGACGCGTACATCTCAGTCATTCTCGCCGCTGGGACAAGCGGAGCGGAAGAGGCGATCAACCAGTTCTTCGCCGCCCAGGCGGAGCGCGAACTCTCGCCGGACGAACGAACACTGATCCTCAAGCTCATGGAGATGCAACGCCACACCCAACTGATGTACACCAGTTGCGGCTGGTTTTTTGACGATATCTCCGGCATCGAGACGGTTCAGGTGATGGCTTATGCCGCCCGTGCGCTGCGCCTGGCCGCGGACATCTTCGGCCTCAATTGCGCTCTACTCGAATGGCAATTTGTGGAGCGCCTTCGCCAGGCCAAATGCAACAGCCCGCAATGGAAAGACGGCGGCGACATTTACAGGCGCCTGGTTAAGCCAATGGAGGTTAACCTGGAGCAGGTGGCCGCGCATTACGCCATCTCCTCTGTTTTTGGCAGCTATCCTGAGGAAACGATCCTATTTTGCTACACCATCCGGCGGCTCGACTCCGAGAACGTCACCTCCGGACGGGCACGCCTCGCTATTGGCCGTTGCCGCATCAGCTCTAATCTCACCGAAGAGGCGGAGGAGGTGTCCTTCGCCGCACTTCATTTCGGCGATCACAATGTAACCGCCGCAGTCGAACGCTCCACTCCGCAGGACCTTACTGCCTTCGACGACCTCAAGCAGAAATGCGGCGCCGCTGTCACCCAGGCGAACCTGCCCGAAGTGGTGCGCCTTATCGACAGCTTCTTTGGCGGCAGTCCTTACTCTCTGGCATCCCTTTTCAAGGACGATCAGCGGCGTATTCTGCGTTTCATCTTGAATGCCACGCTTAGCGAGGTTGAAGACAGCCTGGTCAAAATCTACGAGGAGCATGCCTCGCTCCTGCACTTTTTGAACGCGTCCGGTCTTCCCAAACCGCCGGCGCTCACCATGGCAGCCGGATTCGCGATCAATGCGGGCTTGCGGCGAGCCCTGGAAGAAGAGCCCATTAATCTCCCCCGGGTCCGTTCCCTGATTTCTCTGGCGAAGTCGGACGGGGTGGTGCTGGAGAGCCACGCACTCCGCTACCTGACCGATCAACACATGAAGCGATCCATGGTTCATCTTCAGGGTAAGCCGCTGGAAACGGACAGCCTCGATCACGCGCTCACGCTGGCTCGTACTCTGCGCGAACTTCCGTTCGAGCTCAACCTATGGCAGGCGCAAAACATCTGGTATGACATCCTGATTAAATCCAACCGCTTCCTTATGGGAATCGAAGCCAAAGCCGCGGAGCGTTGGAGGGAGAACTTTCTCGAACTGGGGCGCCAGTTGTCGATTGCAGTCGAACAATTAGTGGTCGAGGAAGGTTCGCTGGTCGGACGCGGGATGAGTGCTTCGCTGGAACCTGCCCCGCTCGCGGTTAAGGCCATGTCCCCTTAACTGCGTGGGAGAACCGGGATTTCGGAGTTCTCACACACCATCTTTACTCTTTAACTCCGTCAGCGAACGGCAGGGCATGCCGACCTAACGTTGTCCGTGGAGGCCCGAATGCTCTGGGTTTAGTTAGAGCAGTGATGTCCATGGTCGGTGGCGAGGAAAAAGTTTAACTCCTCCATCGGAGGGTGATGGGGCCGTCCATCGGATGCTGCATTGCGCGCCCGGTCTCCTCCGCCTCGAGCCGCGCCCGCTTCAGGGCGAAATACCATTTCGCCGGACGATCGGCATCGTCGATCAACATCAGGCCGGGATTGAACTTGAGACCCTCGGCCTGCTGCACCATAGTGATCTGGTCCTGGCGCACAAATCGCTTCCCGAAAAATTTGGCGACTGCGGTCACAAAGGGCACTCCGTAGAAAACATTCCAGGCGGCAAACACATCGATGCGGGAATTGCCGGGAGTGGTTGGGGTTACCGTAGTCAGGCTGGCGAACCACTTATTCCCGCATCGCAGCGTCTCAAAGCGCCGGTTGGGGAGCACAAAATCGATCGTGGTCTCGATCGGCTTCCCATAGACGCCAAGCAACTTGTAGGGCGCGCTGTTGGCTGAGGGCGTGTGGGCCGACATGCGAAAGCCCTGCGGGATGGGCTCGAAGTGTTTTTCTTTTTCGTGGATACTGTGCCGTGACCGCCACCACCATGCCTGATGCACAAACGGTCCATGGGCTGGATCCATCAATCCAATGATGCCGTGGTCGACATTGCAGGGCAGCTCAGCCGTCAGATGCGCGCTCCGATGCCGCTTGCTGAACCTGGGCAATTCCGGGACGGATGGGAGAGCGTCCCTGTTTTCCATCCGTATCCGGCCGCTGCCCGGTTTGGGCACGTAGACCCAGGCATATCCGTCCCGTTCGAAGCAAGGAAATGCAGTCGCGTAGATGCGTCGAGGGTAGGAATCCTGGCTGGTCAGTGAAGGTATCTCCATGCATTGGCCAGATTCCGGCTCGAAGACCCATCCGTGATACTTGCAGGTGACAGCACTGCCATCGAACCAGCCGCAAGACAGTGGAATGCCACGGTGGGGACAACTATCGCGCATGGCAAAGATGCTGCCGTCCTCTTTTCGCCCAAGCACCAGCGGGATTCCCAGGAGCATGGCGGTCGCCATCTTCTTTCCCCTAAGAGTGCCGCTACGCATGGCCGGGTACCAGTCGTTGTAGATGAGGGAGGTGTCTGGTCCCAGCAAATCGCTCGCCGGAACAACCGCCGGTCCTCTTCCCGCTGCTGTGTCAGGTGCCATCGCTCGCGATCCAGGAAACCCTGCATTTACTATAGCGCCACAGCAAAAGGTGGGAGCGATCGCATAGAGAAGATCTCCGGAGGTCTCCCGCCATCATTCCTTTTTGGAGTCCGCTATCGTAGTAAATGTGACGCAGCGTTCGAGGAAAATCATCCTCACCCTTGCAGGTCTCTGGCTGCTGCTCTATGCAAGCTTTACGCTTTTTCGTCCACCTTTGCTGGACGATGCCGACTCGGTGCATGCCGAAGTCGCGCGGGAAATGGTCGTGCGGCATGACTGGATTACCCTCTACGCCAACGGTATTCGCTACCTAGAAAAGGCTCCGCTCCTCTACTGGAGCATGGCAACCAGCTTCACCGTCTTTGGGCCCGAGGATTGGGCCGCGCGGCTGCCTCTGGCGATCTATGCGCTTGCTCTTTTTCTGACTGTGTACTTCACCGGACGCCGCTTGTTCGCCTCCGATATGGCCGGCTTCTACGCCGCCCTGATACTCGTGACCTCCTTCGGGATTTTCATTTACAGCCACATCCTTCTTCCTGATGTGATCGTCTGCTTGTGGCTTAGCTTTTCCATGCTGATGTTCTGGATCTCTCTTCATCAGCCCCGGCCTTCCCGCGCAACTGCCTGGGGCTTTGCCGCAGCTTGTGCCCTGAATGTGCTCACCAAGGGCCTCATTGGAATCGTCTTCCCGCTGGGTATTGTCTTCGTCTTTCTGTTGCTCAATCGGAATATGGGCCATCTGCGGCGCTGGCATCCGTTCTCGAGCCTGCTGGTCTTCCTGGTCATTGCGGTGCCCTGGCATATCGCAGCAGGGATTGCCAATCCATCGCAGGGCCCGGTGCGCGGATTCCTCTGGTTTTACTTCATCAATGAGCAGGTACTCCGTTATCTCAACCGCAGAGTTCCGCGGGACTACGATACTGTCCCATTTCTGCTCTTCTGGGGCTTGCTGGGGGTCTGGCTGATACCGTGGATTGCCTTCGTGTTCAAGGCGATCGTGCCGGTCCGTGTGCGGTCGTCGCTCCGCCGGGTCCGGCTGCCCGGCCATGATCAGGCCTGGAACCTGCTCGGCATATGGGCCGCATTTGTGATGGTCTTCTTCAGCTTCTCGACCCGCCAGGAATATTATTCGCTGCCGGCGTTGCCACCCCTTGCCCTGATGATCGGCGGCTGGCTGAATCGAGAAGAGAAATGCCACGCCCGCGACCCGCGCCGCATCGCGGGGCGGCGCATCGCTATCGTTCTGTTCCTGCTCGGATCGGTGGGCTCCGCGGTGGCCATATACCTGGCTATCGGCGGCCGCCCTCCTGCCCCGGGCACGGATATTTCTACCTTGCTTACGCAGAATCCAGGAGATTACGCACTCTCGCTGGGGCACTTTCTGGACCTCAGCACGCGGGCCATGGGCGCTTTCCGCTTGCCGCTGATTTTGGTTGCAATCGCCTTAGCCGCAGGAACGTTGGCCAACATGATCCTGCGCTCCATCAATATGATCCGAATTGGAAACTACGCACTTGTCACCATGATGGTGATCTTTCTCATTGCCGCCCACATGGCGCTCGTCACCTTCTCGCCTGTGCTCTCTTCGAAAGCGCTGGCGGATGCGATTCGTCCCCATCTGCAGGCCGGCGATGTGGTGGAAATCAACGGGGAATATGAAGCCGGCTCGACCCTTGGCTTCTATCTGAGACGCCAGGTGCGCATCCTGAATGGCCGCTCTTCCGATCTTTGGTATGGTTCGTTCTTCAATGATGCTCCACGCCTCTTCGATGACCAGGCATCGTTCTGGCAATCGTGGAGCGGTCCGCGTCGAATTTTTCTATGGACTCCGTTGGATCAGGTTCCGCCGCTTCCGGGGCCGTCGTACACCATCGCTACGAGCGGCGGTAAGGAAATCCTCAGCAATCAGCCTTAGACCGCGGTGACGCGGCTCATTTTGCCGTCTTTCAGGGAGAAATGCTGGCCTCGCCAGGCTACTGTATTTCCAGCGAAGCTCCAGATCCAGATACCCAGCGCCACTACGTCGCGCGCCGGCAGCAGCCATAGATCACGCAGCACCTGGCGATCGCCCAACACGCCCACGCCGACCGCCAAGGCCAGTGCCACCCGTGCCAACAAGGTCAGGCTGAGCAAGGCAATACTGGTGAGGCTGGCACCCGAGGCAATCAGGTTACATAGCGCCCACGGCAATCCGTAGGTAAAGACCATGCCGGTATAGCCTAGTTTTCTTGAATAGCGAGTGCTGCGGCTCCAGCGAATCTGGTGGGCCAGAAACTGACTGAAGCGATACTCCGGCAAGAAAGTCTCGACCACTTCGCCGCTTAGCACCACTTCGAAACCCATTCGCCAAACCCGGGCCCCGAGCTCGTAATCGTCCGCCAGGTAGTCGACCAGTGGCTCCAGTCCGCCGATGGCTTCCAATGCCTGGCGAGAGACCGCCAGGGTCGAGCCCAGGCCAAAGCGAATGCCGTCTTCGATCTGGCGTGCGGTGAGTACTCCAGCGATAAAGTCGGTGGCAATCCCCAGCGCCTCCATGCGCGAGCCGATGCTGCTGTGCGCGTGGCCCCGGTAGAGCGCCGTCACCAGCCCTACGCGGCCGCCACGCCGCTTAGGGAGAAGGAAACAGCCCATGATGCGCCGCAGATAATGGGGAGAAACCTTAATGTCGCTGTCGTTGATCAAAATGTAGTCGTACTGCGCGCTGCTCAGCATCTGCACCAGGTTACTCACCTTGCCATTGGCGCCAAGTAATTGCGGGCATAACACCAGCCGAATCGTCCGTTGGGGGAATTCCGCCTGGAGCCTTTCAATGGCGGCCACCGCTGGGTCGGTCATGCTGCTGACCCCAAACAGAATCTCGTAGGGTCCCTGATATTGCTGCAAACAATGGCTGGCAAAGCTGGCATACATTTCCGGGTCAAGACCCTTGACCGGCTTGAGGATGCTTACCCCCGGCTGGAAATCAGGGGGTGACTTGCGCAATTGATGCTGAAAGGCGCGCGCACTCCACAGCGCAAGCAGGTAGTAACCCAAGCCTGCAAGGCTGAGGATGGTGGTGACGGTAGCGACAACGATCGGCAACATTGTGAACGACTCTTAGTTTAAGCGGTTTCACAATTCCGTGGCCTTTGGGGATCGCAAGGTGTGTCCAGGCAAGCCGGGACGTCGTCCATTCCTGAGGTGAGACCGCGACTGCCAACCTATTCGTACCGCAGAGCAACGATGGGGTCCAGCGATGCTGCTTTCCAGGCCGGATAGATGCCAAAGAGAAGTCCGATGCCACAGGAAACAACAAACGCGGTGGTGGACCAGGCCACCGACATCTCCGCCGGCAGCACCTTGCCTAGCGTCAGCTTGAGCAGGAGCGTGAGCAAACCCCCAACAAGAATGCCGATCACGCCGCCCAGAGCGCACAAGGCCACCGCTTCGAGCGTGAATTGAACCATGATGTTTTTTCGAGTCGCGCCCAGCGCCTTACGGACGCCTATCTCCCGCGTTCGCTCGGTCACGCTCACCAGCATGATGTTCATCACCCCGACACCGCCGACCATTAACCCCACGCTGGCAACCCCCACCAGAAAGATGAACAGTCCCCCGGTGAGTTGGTTCCACAACTGCAGGAGGGCGTCGGAGCTAAAGATCGCGAAGTTGTCCGGTTGGTCAGAACGAACCTTACGTCGGCGTCGAAGAAGCTCGCGAATTTCGTCTTCGACGGCGATCTTGTTCTTGACATCGTCGTACTTCACGCTGATCCAGTGGTCGAGAATTTCGGGATGAATCTTGTGAAAAGTGAAGGTCGGAAAATGGGCGGAGTTGTCGTTAGGGTTCTTGCCTCCGCCGAAGACCTGTTTCTGGGGTGCGAAGACGCCCACCACGGTGAACACGTCACCGTCGATTTGCACTTCCTTGCCCACCGCCGGGTCATTGCCGAAGAGTTCCTCGGCCGTATCCGAGCCCAGAACCACCACGTTGGCCCCGCGCTGGGCCTCCTGAGGAGTAAAGTAGCGCCCCTGGGAAATAGGGAGGTCGTAGACATTCGGTTCATCCTCCGAATGACCTGCCAGAATAGTGTTCTGGACCTTGCGGCTGCCGTACTTGACCGAGAAGCTGCCCCGTGAGCCTTGAGGCGTGAAGTATTGCTGTGATGCATCGACGGCAACCACGTGGGGCAGCACTTTCATGGCCTCGGCGTCGTCATAGGTCAACTGCTTTCTGGCCAACATCTCCGAAGTGGGCCGGGAGCCGAAGACGGGAAAGCGAAAGACCCAGTACACGTTGGTCCCGAGCGACTGGATCAGGACATTGACGTTGCCGGTCAGACCGTTGATGACCGATGAGATGAGGATGACGGTGGTAACGCCGATCATGATGCCGAGCATGGTCAAGCCAGAGCGCAGCTTGTTAGTGCGCAGCGTGTCCATGGCCATCCTGATGGCTTCATTGGTGTCAGTGAGCCTCATTGCATAATCCTTCTACAGCTCCGAGCGCAAGGCCACGATGGGATCGAGCAGAGCAGCTTTGCGCGCCGGGTAGACTCCGAAAAAAATGCCAACCGCCGTGGCGACAAAGAGGCCCAGGGCTACCGACCAGAGCTCAATATCGGAAGGGAAGCCAATGACCAGGGTGATGGCTTTGGCAAAGATCACCCCGGCGAGGACGCCGATAAGTCCGCCGACCAGCGACATGGTTGCGGACTCGATCAGGAATTGCAGCATCACATCGCCGCGGCGCGCGCCCAATGCCTTGCGCACTCCAATTTCCCGCGTCCGCTCGGTCACGCTCACCAGCATGATGTTCATGATCACGATGCCGCCCACTACCAGCGAAATGGCGGCGAGGGACACAAAAACCGCGAAGAAACTGGAGCTGATACTCTGCCAGATACCCACGAAGGTACTGTTGGTATCGGTCGAGAAGCTGTCTTCCGCTCCGGGCAGATCGTGGCGATGGGAACGCAGGATCGTGCGCACCTCGCCCACCGCCAGTTCCAGCGGGTCGCCGACGCCACGGGCGCGCGCATAGATAGTCAGGCTGCGATTCGATCCATAGGCGTTGAGGAAGGTAGTCAGGGGAATAGCCACCCAGTTGTCCTGGCTCTGCCCCAGCGTCTTTCCCTTGCGCTCGCCCACGCCGATCACCGTGTACTGGCCGCCGTCGACCCGGATTTCTTTGCCGATGGGGTCGATCGAGCCCATCTGATTGTCAACGATGTCAGGACCGATGATGGCGACCCTGCTGTTGTGCTCCTCATCGACGGGCACAAAGCCGCGGCCGCGATCGATGTTCATGTTGTAGATGGGAGGCATGGTCCAGGTCCAGCCGCGGATACTGGTGTCGGTGCTGGAATGGCTGTTGTACACCACCTTGCCCGTGGTGCTGGCCATGGCTCCGGTACTGGCGCAATCCCTGCACTTCGCGGCGACCTCGCGATAGTCTTCAATCTTGAGATCTTTGCGTTTTTGATACTTGTTGAACTCTGCGTCGCTGAAGATGACAGAAGGCTGCTTGGACGCAGTAAAGACATCCGCACCGTAACCGTAGACCTTGGTGGCGACAAATTTGTTGGCGCCATTGACCAGGGTAATCACCATGATCACGGCAGCCACGCCGATCATCACTCCCATCAGGGTAAGGATCGAGCGTAGCTTGTTCGCCCACAGCGACTGCAGCGCGATTTTGATGGCTTCGGTGAATTCCATGCAGAATCAGATAGTGATACGAGTTTAGACGCTTTCCCGGTTCCCAATCCGGTCATAAAGCAGAGGCGGAGCGTGGAGCGGCCGCGGGTGAAAGTGCGCGCCTTAAGCGCCCTATGCGCCTTAAGAGTGCCCGAGAAGCGGTATGAAGGGGAGAATGGGTGGCGGGTGCGCGGGGGGAGTGAGTGTCGCGCCTACAGCGCTCGGCGTCGTCGCGGACCAAAATACCCAGCCCTTCCGGGCTGGGCTGACGTTTGGGCTGCCGGCGCCCTCCGGGCCTCGAGGCGGCGATAAGGCAAGCGCGGTTTTTTCCTCCCAGCCTGTGAAGGCGGCGAAGTTTGTATCCGCCCAACCCCAGGGCTTGCGATCAGGAAAGACTCCAAAGTTGGGAAAAGCGGAGGCCCCGCATCTGGGTCAGAGCTGCGGGGCCGCGTTTGCAAGTGAGCCTGTAAGCCGAATTCTGTCGAGGACGATCATTCCTCTAGGCGGCGTATTGCTACGCCGCTCAAGCGACCTACCCGGAGGTTTCCCGCCGTCCCGGCGAACCGGGATCGGGACCCGGGTGAGCGCGCCGGGCCGGCACGCATCCGCGGCCCGGGTCTGGCCGTCGGATTCCCTCCCTATTTGGTCTTGCTCCGTGTGGGGTTTACCCTGCCACCGCCTTTACAGACGGCGCGGTGCGCTCTTACCGCACCTTTTCACCCTTACCCCGGGCGATGAAGCCCACGGCGGTATATTCTCTGTGGCACTAGCCGTCTCTGAGCCTTGACGCTCAAATCCCGGACGTTATCCGGCACACTGCCCTGCGGAGTTCGGACTTTCCTCTCCCGAAGCCACAAGCGTGCCAAAACACGCGAGACGCTCCGGCAGCGACCGCCCGGCACACCTGCAACTCCATGTTAGTCCATCCTGCCGGGGTTGTACCGGGATGGGTGGATCTAGTTCTTGGCAGCAGTAACGACGAGGGTTATCTGTGGTTGCGTCGGCGGGGTGGTGGTCTCGGAACCGGCCGAGGAAGACGCCTGGACGGTGACGGTGTAGCTGCCGATCGGCGTTCCCTGGTTATTGGGCGGCCCGTGATGGAGATAGTTATACCGTTCCGAGCAGGCCGTCATGCCCAAAGCCCCAGCTAGCGCCAATATCCCCATGACCAAATTACGCCACTTACGGCGCTTGCAGGCGCCCAGCCCTGCCAGACCGAATAACACCGGCAAGGCGAAAGCATATCGCCCCATCCCCTCATCACTGTTTCGTGCATTTGGAAGGGGTGATGGCGTCTGGGTCTGGATCTGCATCACACTGGTCCCGGGAACGCAGCTCTGAGCTCCGCTCGCGCTGGTCGTACAAGCGGCCAGCACATTCACGGGCGTAAAGGTGCAAGTTGTGTTGATGGGCAGCCCGGTACAAGAAAGGCTGACATACGCACTGAAGCCGTTGACCGGCGTCACGGTCACATTGCTACTTACAAAACCCCCCACCGCCGTGGATAACGACGTGGGAGTGGCGGCAACCGTGAATCCTGCCGCGGTCGATACGTTTGCCTGTACCAGCTCAGGTCTGGAGATCGAGTTCAGATATGTGGCCTGGCCGGTGTAGATGGCGGTGACCTGGTGGCTACCTTCTGGGAGAAGGTCCGTCTCCAGGGTGGCATTTCCCTCGCCATCCAAAAGAGCTGATCCGAGGTCTGTATTCCCAGAGCGAAAATTTACTACTCCTGAGGTCGGGCCGGTTAGATCGCCACTCACATGAGCGGTTAGAGTCGCCCGGGTGCGGGGACCTGAGTTATCAGTAACAACGGTCAGCGTGGTCTGGGTCCATGCCGCATTTTCTGCTGCCGCCCCGGCTACCATGCTCAAAAACAACATGCACCAACCGATGGTGCGCATCCCTTGTCCTACGTTCCACACCCTGCCCACGCTCAACCGCACATCCTTCGGAGTCCTTCAGATCTCTGACTTTAAAACCCATTGTATCCGGGGAGAGCACATCGCGTTACGATTTTGCCTGGGCGACCAGGCGCTCCGCCTCTGCGTATACCGAGAGATCGTCACCGAAGCCGCTGAGCCAGCAAACATCGGGCTCGCGACGAAACCAGGTGAGTTGACGCTTGGCATAGTTGCGGTGTCCCTGGCTGGTGTCGGCGATCGCCTGCTCAAGGGTGAGGTTGCCGGCGAGATATTGGGCGGCCTGGCGATAGCCCAAAGTCACGAGAGCAGAGGTTTGGCCGTAGCGGGCAAGCAGCTCTCGCGTCTCTTCAACCAGGCCTTGGGCGAACATGGCGCGAGCCCGGGCATTAATGCGCTGGTAAAGTTGCTGGCGTTGGGGGTCGAGACCAAGCCGCAATACGCGATAACCGGTCAGGGCTTCCCCCGTTTCTTTCCATGCTTCAGACATGGGCCGGGCAGCGGCCAGCGTAACCTCAATGGCTCGGATGACCTTGGCCAAGTCGTTGACATGGATGCGTGCGGCCGATGCCGGATCCAGGCGCTTGAGGATGCGATGCAATCTGGCCGGACCCCGGGTTTCTGCCTTACGCTGCAGGCGGTCACGCAGGGCGGCAGAGCGTTGAGGGCCGGGAAACAAGCCGTTTAGTAAGGCGCGAAGGTACAGGCCGGTACCCCCGGTAATGATGGGTAGCTTGCCCCGGCCGGCGATGTCGGTGATGGCAGCGCGTGCATGCCGTCCGTAATCTCCCGCAGTGTAAAAGGCTTCCGGAGTGATGACGTCGAGCAGGTGATGCGGTACCTGCTCACGTTGACGTGCGGAAGGTTTAGCGGAACCGATCTCCAGACCGCGGTAGACCGCCACTGAGTCGCAACTGACAATCTCGCCGTCGAACTGCTGCCCCAGAGCGACGGAGAGCGAGGTTTTACCGCTACCGGTGGGACCCAGGATAACCACGAGCAACGGCAGCGGGGTTATCGGAGCTACCAAACTCGCCACCATCCAGGTGGAAAAAGATCGTGCATCGAGGAACGGCCGAGCCCCGCGAGCAAAAGAAGGACCGCGACCACCAACAGGCCGTAAATCTGGCGTCTGCGAAACTCAGGATCGATAGGCATGGGGCGGGTCTTTCCATCAGCAAAAGCGATAACACACTCAGTGAATCTTATCCGGGTCGGTGTTGTAGAAGAAACCGAAGCGTAACTCCAGGTAAGACCCTTTGAAGTCCTTGGGCAGCGGCGGGTAGGAAGCGAACTTGATGCCACCCCAGGCGGCCTTGTCCAGGGATACATCGCCGGAGGGGGACTCAAGGATCATCTCCTTTACGCTGCCGTCCGGAGCGATTTTGAAACGAATTCCCACGCGACCCGTTTTGTCGAGGGGCGGCCGTGCGGACTCGGGAATCAGGGGTATCCAGCTGCGATAGGTGTCGGCGATCAACCGGCGCAAATAAGGACCAAAATCGACCCCCATGGTGTCGCTAAGAATTTCGGGACCGACCCCCATGGCCGGGTGCTGGGAGGGCGCGTTCTGCCCGTAATCGCCTGAGGGCAAACTGGGGTTCTGGGCTGCATTCCGTTCTGCCTGGCGAATCGCGTCTCCGGCGTTCTGGGGGCCGGTGTCAAAGCTGGGGCGGTTGGGCGTAACGGGGGCCGGCTTGGGCTCGTTAAGCAGTGACTGCTGGGACGGTGGCGGCGGTGGCGGCGTTGCTGGGGCCGCCTGTGCCTGTTGCTGTTGTGGGGCAGGAGCCGGCCGCTGTGCTGCCGCCGGCGGGGCAGTGGGAACGGGTGGTCCGGCCTTGCGCATAGCCTCCAGTTGCTGCAACGTTTTTTTGTCGAGCGTGGGGTGAGGCGATTGGGCGAGGCGGTTCTTGTCAGAAGGGGGGGCTTGCTTCGGGGGCTTGACCCGCTGCGCGTCTGGCGGCAGATTCAGGAAGGTCAGGTCCTTCTGTTTGATGTTGTCGTTGGGGTTGACCACGTGGGGTTGATGACTGCGAAACTTCGGCCCATAAAACAGGAACCAGAAGAGGATCATGTGAGCGATAAAGGAGATCCATATTCCTTCACGGCGCAAGGCACGAGAACGCTCATCTTCGAGCCTGTCAATCAGGTGTAAGAGTTCATCAGGGTCCAGCTCCTCGTAGCGCACGCGCTTACGTCTGGAGAATGACTCCGGTGGTCGACCGGGGGGACTGGTTGGAACTTCGGTTGAGGGCATTGGCCGGCAGCTAAGGGTGCAATCCTCGCCGGAACGAACAACCGGCGCTAGACTCCGCACATCCTGTCATTCTCTCATTGTTTCGAATCCTCCCGAAAACAGCCTTTCACAAAGAACCCTTACAATCGTTGGATGCGTGCCGCCGTCATCACCGTGAGCGACTCCTGCTTCCGGGGGCAACGGGTGGATGTATCCGGCCCGGTCGTTGCCGACCTGCTGCGGGCTAATGCCTTCCAGGTAATCAGTCAACTAGTGGTGCCCGACGAGCAGGCGGAAATTGAGGATGCCCTGCGGCAGCAATGCGAGGCAGCTAACCTGGTTATCACGACCGGGGGCACCGGGATCGCGCCCCGAGACGTAACCCCCGAAGCCACCAGGGCGGTCTGCCACCGGTTACTGGATGGATTTGCGGAACTGATGCGCGCCGAAGGCAGAAAGCAGACGCAGTTTGCCCCTTTGAGCCGCTCGCTTTCGGGCACGCTGGGCCGTTCTCTGATTGTGAACCTGCCGGGCAGCCCTCGCGGCGCCAAGAGCTCACTCGAAGCTGTGCTGCCACTCATTCCGCACGCTTTAACCCTGCTCGAGGGAATAGCCACCCAACATGACGAACACCTAACCGGCGGGTCAGATCTTGAAGAAAATCCTCCATCTCTTTCTTAAGTACAAGATCTGGCTGCTGGGGATCCTGAAGCCGCTCGGCTTCTGGGGCGCTGGCGGTATCTCTTTTCTGGACGCGGCGGCCATCCCGGTTCCGATGGACCTGATCATTGCGACATATGTGTGGGCAGACAAGAAGCATTTCTACTTGTATGTCGTGGTCGCCGCGATTGGCTCAGCACTGGGCGGGCTGGTTTTTTTCCTGCTGGGACGGGCAGGCGGCGAGCTGTTCCTGATGAAACGAATCGACCGCGCCTCGCTACGAGCAACTGCGGGACCGCTTTGAAAAACAGGAATTTCTGGCCATGATGGTCCCTTCGATCCTGCCCCCGCCTACCCCCTGGAAGCTCTTCGTCATGGCGGCCGGGGTGTTTGAGATGAAGATCACCATTTTTATGCTGTCGGTCTTCGCTGGTCGGGTGATCCGCTACATGATCACGGCGATCCTGACCATAGAGTACGGCCCGGAAATTGTGAACATCGCCGCCCGATTGGCTACCCGGCACCGGGTTGCCCTGTCAGTTGGCGTGATCGCATTGCTGGGCCTGTTGGGTTATTGGATCTGGCGGACGGTTTGGAAAAAGCGGGGCAAGAAGGACGGAACCGGTCTGGATACGGAGTTGGCGAGCATTCCTAAGTGACGTGCGGGGAAAGATGAGTTTCCCGCAGCAGTGTGTTTCGGGTTTGTTCGAAAGTAGGTCGGACGCACGGGGGCTGAAGAGGGTCTGTCTCATCGCAGAATCCCAGACAAAGGCTGACGTGCCCGTCTCCTCTTACGCCACAGTCTGGTTGAGGAACACGGGGTTCCTGCAGAGAACAGCAGGTCCCTTTTTAGAGGGTGTGTGCGAACTAAAAAGAAACCGCAGACCTCTGCGGTCTCTTTTCGGTTTTTACTTTTGCGGGCGGCCGTTCATGACCATGGCGTCGATCGCCCCGTCAGGGTTGACGTAGACCCAGGCGGTAAGTGTCGCGGCGGCCCGGCCGTTCCCGCGGGACAGGAAAGAGTAGGCAAATCTCAGGTCTCGGAACTCCACCGCGGTGTCCTGCGGTTGGGGGGCGAGTTCGTCGGAAGCGACGAGGTTGGCGCGCCCCCGATCGGTCACCAACGGAAACCTTGCCCAATCCAGATATACCCGGCCTAGCCAGGAGCGCTTTGCGGCCGCAATCGCGGGGGTGACCGGCGGCTTATAGATGGTGTCGTCCTGCTCGCTGGTATCGACCGTTTCTGTTCGAGTGTTGACCGACCCCGTCTGGTAGTAGTTGGCGGTCTCGACCACCGCGAACCAGTGAAATGGGTTCACAGGATACGGCTCGGCTCCAGCGCGCAGCATGGACTGGTCGCCGAATCGCGTGTTGCTTATCAAGTGCAGTGCCCGATGGTGCTCAACTGCGCGCACGCCCAAGTCGATCCCGACCAGCACCATCGCGGCGATAGCCCAACCGCGGCCTCGAAACAACGGCTTACGTGCGCCTATCTCACGGTCTGCCAGTCCTAGAATCGCGGGCAGGATCAGGCCGAGCAGCAAAGCGGCAAAGATCACGGGCTCGAGAATGAAGGCGATATCCAGCGCGTACCAGCGGGGGTTAAAGGGGAAAAATGGGCGAACGCCATAGTTGTTGGTCCAGTCGAGGAATATGTGACTGAAGACTGCCAGCAGTGATAGGAGCCATATCAAAGCCCAGCGCGGCGCAACGGTGGGCGGGCGTTTCCGGCTGCGATGCCAGAGCCAAACCAGGATCGTAACGACCAGCGCAACCACGGGCGCACCCAGAAAAGTGTGGGTTATGCCGCGGTGATGCTCAAAGCCCGCTACCGGCCCGCGAAAGCCCCAAAAGATATCGATATCCGGCGCCTCCGCGGCGAGGGTCATGGCCAGCGTGGCGTAGGCCGTCCTGCGATTGAAGCCGGTGCGGCCGAGGCATGCGCCGGTAAGGAAATGCGTGACGGGTTCCATAAATTGGACATCCTATCGATACAAGTTGAGTTTCTATAATGCACGTTATGTCCGAAACCCGATCCAACACTGCGGCCAGCTCTCTGGAACAAGCCGCAAAGAGAATCGACGAGCTCCGTGACGAGCTCCGCCACCACGAATATCAATATCATGTGCTCGATTCGCCGGAGATTTCTGACGCAGAGTACGACGCAAAAATGCGGGAGCTGCGCGCGGTCGAAGGCCGTCATCCAGAGCTCATCACTCCGGACTCACCCAGCCAGCGCGTGGGGGGCAAGCCAAAAGAGGGCTTTGCCAAGGTAGAGCATTCGCGGCCGATGCTTTCGCTCGACAACGTGAACAGCGAGCAGGAGCTGGGGGACTGGGAACGGCGCGTGCGATCGATCGTGGGCACGGCCGACGTAAGCTTCGTGTGTGAATTGAAGATGGATGGGGTTTCGCTGGCGCTGCAATATGAGGCCGGCCCTGCAGGTACTGCCCTATTGCAGACTGCCTTGACGCGCGGCGATGGAGTGACGGGCGAGGACGTCACCAGCAATGTGCGCACCATACGATCGGTGCCACTCTCGGTTTCAACGGAGCAATTGCATCGCGCGCGGCTGCCGCAGAACTTTGAAGTGCGGGGAGAAGTGATCCTTCCGGACGAAGCCTTTTTGAAGTTGAACCAGGAACGTGAAGCGCAAGGGCTCGCACCCGCAGTCAACCCGCGAAATGCCGCTGCGGGAACAATTCGTACGCTCGAACCCAACATCGTGGCCCAGCGAAGGTTGGCCTTCTACGCCTATTTTGCGCTGGAAAAGGGAGAGAGCGCTTTTACCGAACAGTGGGCCGCCCTGGAAGCACTCAGCAACGCGGGATTTCGTGTCAACCGGCATCGGAAACCTATGCGGACGATGGAGGAACTCCTGGCCTTTGTCACCTGGGCGGAAGGGCAGCGCCACACTTTGGGTTACGAGATCGACGGCGTCGTGATCAAGGTCAATGAGACGGCGCTGCAGCGGCGTCTCGGATACACAGGGCGGGCGCCGCGCTGGGCGGTGGCTTACAAATTCGCGGCCCGCTCCGGCGTCACACAGATTGAAGACATTAGCGTACAAGTGGGGCGCACGGGCAAGTTGACGCCGGTAGCCGTACTGCATCCGGTATTCATTGGCGGCACGACCGTAAGCCGCGCGACGCTCCACAACGCCGACGAGATCGAGAGGCTGGGGGTGAAGATCGGCGACTACGTCACGGTGGAGCGCGGCGGAGATGTGATTCCGAAGATTGTGGCGGTGGTTGACGATGCGCAGCACCCACGCGGGGATAAAACATTCGTTTTCCCGGCGGCCTGCCCGGTGTGCGGCAGTGAGGTGGTGCGGGATGAAGGCGAAGCGGACTACCGATGCATCAATGTGGATTGCCCTGCGCGGCTGAAGGAAAGCGTGCTGCACTTCGCTTCGCGCAAGGTGATGAATATCGAGGGACTGGGTGACGCGTTGGTTATGCAACTGCTGGAGCGACAATTACTCACCAGCGTCGCGGGAATTTATTCTCTAAGCGAAGCGCAGCTGCTGGAGCTGGAACGTATCGGGAAAAAATCCGCGCAGTCTCTATTGGCGGAGATCGAGAACTCGAAGAAACTTCCGCTAAACCGGGTGCTCTTTGGTTTGGGCATTCGCTTCGTCGGCGAACGCACTGCCCAGTTGCTGGCCGAGGCATTCGGGTCCATGGACGCTTTGGTGGCGGCAAGCATCGAAGAACTGGAAGCCGTAGACGAAGTGGGGCCGCGGGTGGCCCAGGCAATTCAGGAATTTTTTGCTGAAGAGAAGAACCGCCAGCTGGTAGAAAAATTGCGAAAGGCCGGCTTGACCTTCACGGGAGAGAAGAAGCGAAAGTCGTCACAACTGGAAGGCCTGACGTTTGTGCTTACGGGCACGATGGCGGATCTGACGCGGGAAGAGGCGAAGTCCCGGATTGAAGCCGCTGGGGGAAGAGTGTCCGGTTCGGTCAGCAAGAAAACGAGCTATCTGGTGGCTGGAGAAGACGCGGGATCGAAGCTCGACAAAGCTAAAGAATTGAAAGTGCCGGTGATTGAACAGGCACAACTTCTGGAAATGCTCGGATGAGAGAGCGAAAATCTGGCGCATATAATTGCGCGACGGAGAAAACGATGCGATTTGGTTCCTTGCCGGCAACGGCGCTTCTTTCCTGCTCAATTCTGTGCAGTGGGTTGTCTGCCCTCGCTCAGAATCGGCATTACGACAACAACCATTTTTACGATGGAGCAAGACGCGGAGCCCAGGGAGGAAATTATGGCCAGGGCAACTATCACGGAGGCAACCATCACTACGATGATCGTTACGATAATCGGAACCAGGGCGGCATTGGCCCGGGTAAAGGTGCACTGATCGGGGGAGCAGCCGGGGCCGCGCTGGGTGCAGTATTCGGCGGTGGGGTCAAAGGTTCTTTGATTACCGGCGCTGCGGGCGCAGGTATCGGCGCCATCATCGGCCAATCTGCGCAGAACAATCGAGACCGCAACAACTACTACCGCCACTAGGAGAAATCTCTATGAAGAACACATACGCTGCGGTTTTGTTGATCGCCACCCTTCTGCCCTCGATTGCCGTCCGGCGAGTGGCCAACAGGCGTCTTCGGCGGCTGAACCCGCGCCAACCTGGACCATCGAACAGGCGGTGACCTGCTCCGTCCACGACGCATGGGAACTGGGCGGAAAGACCGAGCCGGGATTTTTCGCCATCGTGAAAGCCCTGGCGGAGCTTTCCGCGCAAAAGCGAGGCCTCGTTCTGCCGGATAAGGAGACGGTTGGCCATGAGTTTGGTGAATACATCAAGATGCAGGCGAAAACCGATCACGATCAGTTACTGTATGCAATCGTGGACCGGGCGGTGCGTAAGTATGGGACCAAACCTGCTGCGGGGGGAAGTAAGTAGGTAGGAATTGGCTTGGATGGCCATGGCGTTAATTTGGGGTTGAGGGAACTGCAGATGCCGGGGCAGGCGGGACAGGTCGCGCTCAGAGCCTGTGACTTTTTCGATCTTCTCGTGTTTTTTGCACCCGACCATGTTGTTTAGTCCTCTCCACAAAGGCGTCATCCTGAGCGAAGCGCCTCGCAGATTTATCGCATAACAGAGGGTTTATGGCGCGAAGTCGAAGGACCCCGGCGATGCTTGTTCGCAGCTGCTCCTCGGAGCTTTCCGGCCACAGACTACAAGGGAAATTAAAAAAGTCGCAGCCTCTCAGGATGACGCCTTTCGGGAGGGGACTAAACAACCTCTGATCGGGGTGCAAAAAACACGAAAAGATCGAAACGGTCACGGGCTCGGGATGACAAAGGAAGGTGACGGCTCCATAGAGAGTGGTTGCCGGACCGAGGCGTTTTTCATTACCTTGGATGGGCCGAAGGCCCATGACTACTTCGGTCGGGATGACAATTCTGTTCTCGGTCGAGTGGGTGGATTAGGACTTTGGGGCGAAGTAACCCTTCTTCGCACGCACGACGAAGCGGGGGTTTAGAGCCACCAGGTAGATAGAGCGGAAGGCGCCGTCGAGTTTGAAATCCGCGGGCCGGTAAGCGAGCGAGTATTGGCTGCGCAGTTCTTCTTCGATGTCGTGAAAACTGCTGGCCATGTCTTCAATGCGCTTGGGGAAGAAAGGGTAGCCACCCGTCGCCTCGGCTATTTTTTTCAGAACGTCATCGCCCCGGTCGCGGCTGGGGCTGACATTGGTGCTGATGGTGTAGACGATGGTTGAAGCGCGCTGGCACATTTTAATGGCGTCGTCCGGGTAGGCGCGGCTCTGGTTATCGTCTCCGTCGGAGATCACGATCAGCGCCTTGCGGACAGAACCCTGTTTTGAGGGCGGCACCTTTATCAGCTGATCGCGACAGGCCGTGTAGACAGCGTCGAACAGAGCGGTGCCGCCGCCGGGCCGTAGCTTGGTGATGCCGGCCTCGAGCTTATCCTGATCGTTGGTGTAGTTCTGGGTGACGTAGGGCGTGACGTCAAACCCCATGACGAAGGCAAGATCGGTCTGAGGCTGAACCACCTGCTGCAAAAACTGGATTGCCGCGTTTTGCTCGAACTCGAAGCGTTGCCGGATCGAGGTACTGGCATCGATCATGATGCCTACGCGCAAGGGCAGATTGGTCTGCTGGGTGAAAGTGAAAACCTGGGCCGGAGCTTTCTGGTTGTCCAGCAATGCAAAGTCTCTTTGTTGCAGATTGGGGATGAACCGGCCATGTTTGTCGGTGACGGTGAAGATCAGGTTCACCTCGTTGACGTTGGTGCGAATGGTGAAACTACCATCGTTCTGCCCGCTGGTGGTCTGACCGCTATTCGTGGCTTGGGGTACGGAGCCGAGCGCGCCGGGTGGGGTGGGGGTCGCGGGTGAGGCGGTAGGCGTGGCTGGGGCTGAAGTCGCGGGAGGCGGCGCCGTAGCCGGAGTTTGCGCGACGGCGGCAAAAGGCGACAGCAGCACGAGGGAGAGTAACGTGTTCGCGAGCAGCGAGCCAGCCAGGCGCAGACAACCATTCATTGAGATCATAGGAACCCTTTTTATTTTAGAGCATTCCTCTCAAATCTCCTGAGTCGGCGACAGTTGGACCATGAATTGCTTCAGATCGGGGGGCAGATTGGAGACCAGGCTGAGGCGCTCACCGCTGCCGGGATGGGCGAACTCCAATTCGGCGGCATGGAGGAAGTTGCGTGGTAAGACGAGCTTCGGGAGCCTGCTTGTCCCTGCCGCCAGCGGGACGACGGCGGAAGAGGCCCCGTAAAGCGTGTCACCAACCACGGGATGGCCCAATGAAGCCATATGGACCCGAATCTGGTGGGTTCGCCCGGTCTCAATCCGAACCGAGACCAGGGTGAAGCTGCCATAGGGACCGCGAATACGCCGGAGCACCTGCCAGTGAGAGACGGCGGCACGGCCCCCTTCGCGACGTGTGGTCATCCGCGTCCGGCGGATGGCGTCGCGGCTGATGGCTGCATTCACCGTGCCCCTATCCTGCGCGAGCTCCCCTTGTAATAAGGCGAGGTAGAGTTTGCGTACCTGGCGGCGGGAGAACATCGACGACAGCCTGGCGTGAGTCGCGTCATTCTTCGCCACCACGATGAGGCCGCTGGTCTGCTTGTCGAGACGGTGCACGATGCCGGGACGGAGCGGGCCGCTGCTAGAGGAAAGCTCGCTGCAAATGGTGTAACAGGGCATTCACCAACGTTCCCCGGTTGCGTGCATCGTCCGTAGCGCCGGAACCGGCGTGGACCATCATACCGGCAGGCTTGTTCACAACTGCGAGATCGGTGTCTTCATAGACAATCTCCAACGGAATAGCTTCTGCCATGGCGCGCAAGGGAGGCGGTTGCGGATCGCCGAGGATGGAAATACTCTCGCCGCTGCGCACCTTGTGCGATGCCTTGGCCAGCTTCCCTTCGATCAACACGCTGCCCTGCTGCAAAAGCAATTGCACCCGCGAGCGGCTGACCTCATTTAATTGATGGGCCAGGAACAGATCCAAACGCTGGCCATTGGCCGCTTCGGGAACACTCAGCCGGCGTAGGCGCGGTTCGTCATCCGCCATGAGAAACCTGGGGGGGACGCAGCCACAGCAGGCCGCCCGCGCATACCATCGCAACACTGGCGAGCTGGGTGGCGATGATGCTGTCGCCGCGCAAAAGCGTCAGGAGAAAACCAAAGAGACCACCGAGGAAAAGCCACGCACCCAGGATCTCTCCATCCCGATGAGGCCGATGCAGCAGCCACAGCAATAAGACGAAAAGAACCCACTGAACCAGGCTCGCGTAAAGCTGCGTGGGATGGAGGGCTACACCCAGCGGGGTCCCGGGCACGACATACGGACTATGGAAGACAACGGCCCAGGGAAGGTGAGTCGGCGTTCCATAGTCACATCCAGCTTCCAGGCAGCCAATGGCGATCACCGCACTCCCCAGGGCAAGGCTGGGGGCAAAGGCGTCCGCGGTTCGCCGGATAGGAAGGCCGAGACGCCGGGCATAAACCATTGCGGCCACAGCTGCGAGCACCACCCCGCCGAACCCGACGCTGAGATCTCGCGGCCAATGCAATAAGGTCAGGAGAATCCTGCCCGCCAGAGCGGTAACAATCGCCAGTAGAGCCACGCTCCATATTTTGTCAGTATCGAGAGAGAGCAGGCGGGCGGTGCGAACAGAGACCAGAAGGGAAACGATCGTGCCCAAGGCAACCAGGAATCCATAGGTCGGCAAGATGAGGCGGCCGAACTGGAATAGATGCGGGTGCACTGAGTGACTTGGAGATGCCGAAACCGACCCACTGGGCCGTGCAGCAGTGCGCCGGTGAACCCGTCCTAAGACGTTGGGACTCTCCGCAGCTCTTTAGGCATTCCGGACTGGCGGACACTGCACACGGAGCCGATTGTTCGAGTCGAGTCCCGGTTCGATGAATGTTGGTTCAACCAGCGTTAACTGCCGCACCTGCTTTGCAGGCCGGTCTCTGAATGGATGCTAACGTCAGCGAAGCTGATTGGCAAGTGACGACCCGGTATTGACGCCCGCTCCAACGGGAACCGAATTGTGATAGCGGTTTTCGGGGTCGAGTACAGAATCGAGCAGACCGGTGAGACTGATGGCGCGAGAACGGAGCGTGGTCTGGCCTTCGCTCACGCTGCCTCGAAGCATGCGGTTGTGCTCCTGCAGGCGCAGAAGCTCATCGGCGATGTTCAGCGCAGCAAGCACGGCAACCCGTAACGAGTCGACCGTGCTTCCGTTGGCAGAGACAGCACGCATCTTACCGTCGACCATAGCTGCGAGCTTTTGAATGTACTCCGGATCGGAGGCACGCAGGTTATAGGTTTGGTCGTAGATTTCTACGCTGACGGAAGTGGTGGCATGCCGAACTTCAAGACTTTCTGCCATGTGTCTCCGATCACTCGCCCAGTTCGTCAATTTGTTTGAGCAGGCGCTCGATGCGTTGCCGCACCGCGTCCCGCTCCTTTTGCAGGCCGGAGAGCTGCTCTTCTAATTGAGCGACGTGCGCGGCCTGCTCTTCGATGCGATGCGTGAGACGCGAAGCATGCTGCTCCACGGAAAATCGGAGCTCACGTTCGCCTTTAAGCAATTCTACAGTGCGCAGTACGCGTTCTTCGAGCGCCTGAAAATCATCTGCAGCCATGGTCATCTCGGGTGGGTGTTCTGCGAGTGTGGACATCAAGACCTCATTACACAAAAGCGGGATTGCGTTCTGAGGAAAGTATAGACCGCAAACTCTCGAGCTCAATAGGAAAGAAGCGGGTGCGTTACCTTAGATTGTTCCTCCCGTTATTAAAAGCTACACAGGAGATGGCGCTGCTCGCAGGAAAGAAAATAGTTACGCGCGTTGCCGCCCGCCCAGCGACACCAATGCATCTGTTACCGCCTGTGAATAACTTTGCAGTTCTTCCTCGCGGAGAGTCCGTTCCAGAGCCTGAAAGGTGACGCGGATAAGAATGGAGTAGTGACTTGCGGGCAAGCTTTGATTGGCGCGAAAGATTTCTCGCGGCGCGAAGCGAGTGAGCTCGGCGATGCGTAAATTGTGCAACGCGTCTGCGATCGACTGCCAGCGCACTGCATCCGCGAAGACGAAAGAGAAGTCGCGCTCAACCGGCTGGAAGCGCGAGAGCTCGGGCGCAATCGGCTGACGGGGTGGTAAGCGGTACAGACGGTCGAGATAGATTTCTCCAATAAAGACGCTCTGACGGAGCTTACGCAGTTGCGCCTCGGCAGGACTGAGTTGACCGAACCAGGCAACGGTCAAGCCGTCGGCTACAGCACGTGCCGACCGTCCTGGATGGAGCCACGCCGGGATTATTCCTGCGCCGGCGTCGAAGGTGTCGAAATAGAAAGAGCGGGTAGCAAATCTTTCTACTATTTCTTCAATCGCTCCCTTGAGGTCATAAAAGTCAATTGCGTGGGCGGGGAGCTCAGGCCCGCTCCATACCCAGCCGGAGGCGCCGAGGGAGAGAGCGGGACGCTCGTCGACTCGCTCCGGGCTACCGCCGAAAACAGTGCCGTTTTCGAAGAGCTGGACATCGCTGACGTTTCGGTTGAGATTGTGGGCCAGCATGGTGAGCATGCCGGGTAATAGTGACGGACGTAACATACCGGCTTCTTCGTTCAGCGGATTGCCGACGGCTACGGCAACGCCCGGCTGCGGCGAAAATGTAACCGATTCCGTAGCAGAACAGAACGTGCTGGATAGGGCTTCGTTCCAGCCCAGAGCGAGGAGCCTTTGGCGAACCGCCGTCTCTTTGCGGGCGTCGGGTTGTTCGACCACCATTCCGGAGAAACCGGGAAGCGTGTTAGCGAAGCGGTTGTAGCCATAAACGCGTGCGATCTCTTCGATCAAGTCGATCTCGCGTTCGAGATCGAGGCGCCAGCTCGGCAACGTCACCTGGTAGCCGCCTTCTGCGACCTTGTGCAAGTTGCAGCCCAGGGCCTGCAGTACTGTTTCTGTCGTATCCTGCTCCACACCGCGGCCGTCTTCGGTTGCACCGAGAATGCGCCGCACCTCGCGATGGCTGAGCTCGATCGCCGGACGCTGTGCGGTGCGCGCGGCAGCCGCGGGAATGGCTACGTCGACCAGTCCCCCGTCAACGTGGCCGCCGGCCTCGAGAATGAGCTGGCAGACCAAGGCTGAGGCTACCGGCGGCGCGTTAAAATCCGCACCGCGCTCGAAGCGATGCGAGGCATCGGTGTGCAGGCCGTGCCGCTTGCTGCTGCGGCGTACTGTCGCCGGGTCAAACCAGGCTGCTTCCACCAAAATATTTTTGGTCTCGGCGGTGATCATCGTATCCCAACCGCCCATGACGCCGGCCAGCCCGATGGCCTTCTTTTCATCGGCGATTACCAGGTCTTCAGACTCGAGAACACGTTCGATCCCATCTAATGTTTTTAGTTTTTCTCCGCTCCGCGCCCGGCGCACAATGATGCCGCCTTCCAGCTTGTCGCGGTCGAAAGCGTGGGTGGGATGGCCCATGGCGAGGGTGACGTAATTGGTTGCATCCACCGCATTGAAGATGAGTTTTTGCTGCAGCAGAGCGAAGCGCGCCGCGACTGCGCCAGTCGAGGGTTGAATACGCACCTGGCGGAGAGCTCGCGCGGTGAAACGCCCACAGAACTCAGGAGCCTCGATTGAAACTTTAACTGGAACCGTTGCTGACTGTGATGGCGGCAATGCGTGATTGAGAGGCGCCAGGGGATGGCCACCGATGGCGGCCGCTTCGCGCGCGATGCCGTAGTGGTTCATGGCATCGACGCGGTTGGTGGTGATGTCCATCTCAAACAGCGAACCACTGTCGGGACCAAGCTCGTAGATACCCTCGACGGCAATGCCGCGCAGGGTCAGCGCCTCGGCGAGGTCGCGGTCGGGCAAGGTGAGACCGGGCACGTACGAACGAATCCATTGGGAGAGAATGTTCACTTATCTGAATTGCTCCAGAAATCGCATATCGCCGGAGTAGAGCTGGCCTATTTCGCCGATACCGTACTTCATCATGGCAATGCGCTCCACGCCCATGCCGAAGGCAAAGCCGCTGATCTTCTTTGCGTCGTAAGCGGGCTGCTGGCGGGCGGCAAACGCAAACACCGCGGGATCGACCATGCCGCAACCGAGAAGCTCGATCCAGCCGGACTGCTTACACTTGCGGCACCCCCGGCCTCCACAGAAGATGCAACTGATTTGCACGTCGGCAGAGGGCTCGGTAAAGGGAAAGAACGAGGGAAAGAACCGGGTCTTGACGCTGGCCCCGAAAAACGCCTTCATAGCGTGATCGAGCGTGCCTTTGAGGTCGGAGAAGGTGATGTTGGTATCGACACAGAGCCCCTCGACCTGGTGGAAGATCGGGGAATGGGTGGCGTCGAGGGCATCATTACGGTGCACCTTGCCGGGGATCACGATACGCAACGGCGGCGGTTGCTGTTCCATAGTGTGTATCTGGACCGGCGAAGTATGGGTGCGCATCAACAGGCGCTCGCGCAAAGGTTTGCGCTCCTGGCCGGCAATCACCAGCGTGTCCTGAGTGTCGCGCGCGGGGTGGCCGGGAGGAAAGTTCAAAGACTCGAAATTGTAGTAGTCGGTTTCCACCTCGGGTCCCAGACCAACGGAATACCCCATGGCGGCAAAGACGGTGACGATCTCGTTCATGGTGCGGATGAGCGGGTGCTCAGCGCCGAGAGCGCGGCGCGTGCCGGGGAGGGTAATATCGATCGCGTCAGTGACAGGAGCCGTTGCCCTCAGCTGTTCCGGATCGCAGCGTGGTTCGATGGCGGATTTGAGGGCGTTGAATCGTTTGCCGGCTTCCCTGCGTGCCTCAGCCGGAGCGCCCTTCAGCACTTCGCCGATGCGCACCAACAACCCCTGCTTGCGGCCGATCCAGCGGATGCGCAATTGCTCTACCGCCGCGACCGAAGTGGCGGCAGCAGCATCCTGATCGAATTGCGCCAGAATCGCCCCGAAGAAACTATCGAGCGCTCCGGGCGAATAATCCTTTAGTTCGGGGATTTCCATGGGCGGCATGTGCAAGATCGATTCTGAACATAGGCACAGCAGCCCGATCAAGTGCGACCGGGCTCGAGCGGAACGCTGCTTACGGCAAGGATTACGCGGCGGCGGTTTTGTTGAGTGCGCTCTTGGCCTGATCGGTTAAGGCGGTAAAGCCAGCCGCGTCGTGGATGGCGAGTTCGGCCAGCATTTTGCGGTCGAGTTCAATGCCGGCCAGCTTTAGGCCGTGGATCAGCTGCGAGTAGCTGATTCCATTCAGCTTGGCAGCTGCGCCGATGCGGACAATCCACAGCGAGCGAAACTGGCGCTTTTTCTGCTTACGGCCGATGTAAGCGAACTTGAGACCGCGCTCCACGGCTTCTTGCGCTGCCTGGTAGAGCTTGGATTTGGTGAGGAAGTAACCGCTGGCTCGTTTGAGAATCTTCTTGCGGCGGTCATTGCGTTTAGTGCCACGTTTTACGCGGGGCATGGGTGGTTCTCCTTTAGGTCCTGCGTTGTGCGGCTGGAGGTAGGAAGTACCTCTTCACTCGCTGATTAAAGCCGATCGTCTTGTCTTGGTAGACAGGGGCCAATGGCCCAAACCCGTGAGGGCCGATCAGGCGTAGGGAATCATTCGCGCTACCTTGCGCTTGTCACCATCAGAAACCAGAACGAGGCCACTCAACTTCTTCTTAACCTTCTTGCTCTTGGAGGTCAGAATGTGGCGCTTCTTGGTTTGACCGCGGAGGATTTTCCCCGTACCGGTCTTTTTAAAGCGCTTGGCCGCGCCCTTGTGGGTCTTTAATTTGGGCATGGTTTTCCTGCTTGCTTCGCGTGTAGATAACTCTCGTGATTATACGGGAGTGCGGGCGGGGGCGCCACTCGGGGGGACGTTGGTGTGGGAAATGGAACAGCAGGTCCCTCCACTCCGCTTATGATTGGGCGGATTGGGGGTGTTGCTGGCCTACCAGGCCTTGTGCCGGCGGTTTTGGCGCGGCTGGCTTCTTGGGTGGTTCGGCTTTCTTGCCTGGAGCAAGGATGGCGTGCAGCGTGGTGCCTTCCATACGGGGCATGAACTCGACGATGCCGGCATCCCCCATATCCTGAATAAGGCGGTTGATGATGGCGTAACCCAGCTCGCGGTGCGCCATCTGGCGCCCTTTGAAACGCAACGAGGCCTTCACCTTGTCGCCTTCACCCAGAAAGCGAACGGCCTGGTTCTTCTTGGTCTGGTAATCGTGCTCATCGACGGTCACGGAAAACTTGACTTCCTTGACCACGATAACCTTCTGCTTCTTGCGTGCCGCGCGATCGCTCTTATCCTTTTCATAGAGGAACTTGCCGTAATCCTGAATACGGCAGACCGGTGGTTGCGCGGTGGGCGAAACTTCCACTAGGTCAAGGCCACGTTCGCGGGCTATTTTGAGAGCTTCGAAGGGAGGCAGAATTCCGAGCTGTTCACCGTTTTCGTCGATGACGCGGATTTCACGCGCGCGAATTCTGTCGTTAATGCGGATAAAAGACTTGGCCGAACGCTTATCGATGGTTCTCCTCCGGAATTGAGAGACGCAAGGCCCCTCAAATAAAGCATAGCATTTCATGACAGCGACCGGAAGAACTCTCTCAACCTTCGGTCACGCCGCCACGCAACCGGTCAAACTGCCGTGCTCGAGCCCACCGATCAGCAGGCGAACATTTTGGTTGGCGGGTAAACGGGCATTAAGCCGCACCTCAAGAAAATTGTCGGTCAGCGCTTTGGTCATGTCCCCTGGCGGAGTGTGCAAAGTAACCGCCGGCAACTCGCGGCCCAGAAAACTTTGCCGGAAAACAAGATTCCTGGCGGCAATGAGGTGTCGCAGGCGTTCACTGCGCTCCGTCACCGCCCGCGGCGAGACCGGATATTGTTGCGCCAGCTGCCACGCCCGGGTTCCGGGACGAGCAGAAAAAGGAAACAGATGCAGATACGTGAAAGGCTGGGCGGCGATGAACGCGAAACTCTCCTCAAACAAAGCTTCGCTCTCTCCCGGAAAGCCCACCATCACGTCTGCTCCGATCGCGGCGTCCGGCATGTTTTCGCGAATCAGGCGTAGTTTCTCCGCATAGTGCCAGGGGCGATAGCGGCGATGCATGGCGCGCAGAATGGCATCTGATCCCGATTGCAGCGGCAAATGAGCGTGGCGCGCGAGGCGGCTCCCGGATTGGTCGGGGAACAGCGCCAGCAACTGCGGCGTCCAGTCCATAGGCTCGATGGAGCTGAGACGGAGCCGCGGCAGGGAGGTTCGGTGCAGGATTTCGGTGACCAGCTCTTCCAAGGTCCGCTCCGGCCTGAGATCCCTTCCCCAACGCCCCAGATTTATGCCGGAGAGGACCAGCTCGGTGCCGCCGGCGTCCGCGAAAGCGCGAACGTTTTCCAGGCAAGCCTCCAGCGGCAAAGAACGGCTGTGACCTCGAGTCGCAGGGATGATGCAGAAGGAGCACCGGTTCCCACAACCATCCTGGACTTTGAGATTGGGCCGCGTCTGCACGCCACCCTCCAGCCCCCAACCACCTTGGGGCATCGACAGCTCGGAATGAGCAAACGCGTCATCCACTTGTGGGGCTAGCGCCGCGAGGGAAACAAAGCCTGCGGCCTGCTGAGCTATCTCCGGCACCAAAGCCTTGTGGCTGTTGCCGATCACGGCGTGGACACCGGGCAGCGCGGCTACCTCCTGCGGCGCTCGCTGCGCGTAACACCCGGTGACCAGGATGCGCGCCGCGGGATTTTCCCGGTGCACTCTGCGCAGGAAGGCGCGGGCGGTGCGATCGGCCTGGGCGGTCACGCTGCAGGTGTTGGCGACGACCACATCGGCCCGGCCGGCGTTTAAAGCCGGGGTCAGGCCGCGCTGGCGCAACTGGGCGCTGATGATTTCGCCGTCCGCCCGGCTGGCACGACATCCGAAGTTCTCAACGTGGTATTCTGCCACGTTGCCAGTCTAATCAATGAACAGATACCGCTCAAAGCAACGATATTTTCAGGTAGGATCCGATCAGGCGACAAGTTCTCCCCGTAGAACGATAGCTACTGCAGTCTGGAGTTTTTCCCCATGAAACGTCGCATTCTTTTGGTAGATGACGAACTCGCGATTTTACTGACCCTCAAAGCAGTGTTGGAAATGAATGACTTCGAGGTGGAAACCGCCTCTTCAGCACGCGAGGCCCGTTCCAAACTGAGGGCCAGCACCTTTCACATGGTGATTACCGACATGCGGATGGAGAACGAGTCGGCCGGGCTCGAGGTAGTTCGGGCGGCGAAGCAAGTCTCTTATCAACCGGCAGTTGCCATGCTGACGGCATTCCCTGTTCCGGGCTCCGAGTGGCGAGACGAGGGCATGGACGAGATGCTGGTCAAGCCGATGAACATCATGAATCTGTTGCGCCAGATCGAGGCGTTGCTTGTCACCCACGAAGACAAGAAGCAGAAGGCGCTGGCGCAGAAAATGAGCGCGCCGGCAAGCACACCCGCAAAGGTGACGGGGCGGACCGCATCGCGGAAGCCCGCCGCTGCAAACTAGAGACGCCAATCAGCTCTCCAGCAAACGCAAGTTCACTGGAGAGCTCCTACCTTGGGCGCATTTCTTCGACTCAGGAAGCTGCGCTGGCTACCACTGTGGATGGAGCCGGGGGTCGCCGCTGCTGGAAGCATGACCTGCAGAGCACTGGACGACCTTGTGTGGGCTTAAAAGGAACGGTGGTTTCGGTGGCGCACTCCGAACAAACTGTCCGGGTTTCTGTGCGCACGCCATTGCCGGTTCCGGCCACACGTTTGATCTTGCACTGTTTGCAACGCTTTGGATCGTTCTTGAACTGCTTATCGTGAAAGAACAGTTGTTCGCCGGCGGTAAAGACAAAGTCGTTACCGCAATCAGAACATTTCAGTATCTTGTCGATGAAGTCCATTACGCGTCCCCCCGAGCATGCCTTGGAAAGTTTCAGTGTTTCGTCGACCAAGTGCCGGTTTGGCATCGTCTCACCAGCCGGCTGCCTGGTCTTGCAATTCAACATCGTTCCTCGCATTCGCCAAAACCCGGGAATGAGAGGGTAAATGGTGCCAAACCTCGTTTTCAAAAATTCTTGAAGAGTGTGCGGAATTGCCGGCCTATCGTAGACTACGCAACACGCTAGACCGGCATTGCAGGGTTAGTCCTGCTCTTTTCTTGCTTTCTTGCGATTCCGCTTGCGCGCCAGTGCTTCTTTTACGCGACGGCGCTCGCCAGGTTTCAGGTAGAAGGAGTGACGCTTCACTTCCTTAATAATGTCTTCCTGCTGAACCTTGCGCTTAAACCGGCGCAATGCATTTTCAAGCGGCTCGCCTTCCTGCACGCGAACCTCTGCCAAATGAACCACACCTCCAAACATCCCAATTGGGTTCTATAAGATTACGTTACCTTTGAGGTATGGAGTCAAGCTTAATCATCGTCCTCCTGAAGGAATTTCCTCATGATCCGCTCTTACCTTGGCCATAGCCCGATCATTCCCGGCACCTGTTACGTTGACGTTTCTGCACAAATTTTGGGGCAAGTGGAGTTGGGCGAACACTCCAGCGTCTGGATGAATGCCGTTTTGCGGGGCGATGTGCACTTCATTCGCCTGGGCGCGAACAGCAACGTTCAGGATTGCGCCGTGTTGCACGGCATGCGCTACAAACACCCGGTCGAAGTTGGCGATTGGGTGACGATCGGGCACAATGCTACGGTTCACGGTTGCGTGATTGAAGACGCCTGCCTGGTTGGCATGGGAGCGACCATCCTCAACAACGCGAGAGTGGGCGAAGGCTCCATTATCGCGGCTGGAGCGGTTGTCCCGGAGAACACGGTGATACCGGCGAATACGCTTTGGGCGGGTGTCCCGGCCAAGGAGCGGCGCCGTTTGGATCCCAAGGATCGCGAGACGATTCTGCAATATGCGCGGAATTACGTGGATTACACGGCGACGTATCTGAAGGAACGGGAAAACT
The DNA here is from genome assembly GCA_963750415.1 of uncultured Acidobacteriaceae bacterium. Lineage (GTDB taxonomy): Bacteria > Acidobacteriota > Terriglobia > Terriglobales > Acidobacteriaceae > PALSA-350. Next base: position 836,092 of record CAVVQX010000005.1, on the reverse strand, counting down.
GGTAGTTGCCGGCCTCGCTGGCAAGGGCTTTGCGGGCTGCGAAAAATTCTTCGGCAAGAATCGGATCGATGAGGGCCTCAAGCCGCGATTCGAAAATTTTGACGCCGCCACCATTGCCCGAGAGCGTCCCATCCTGTAGAATCCACACGCTAAGTGAATTTTCGGCAGGAAGCGGGTTCTCGCGTGCCCACTCCAAGCCGGGCAGTTGCCGATAGTTCCGGCCTAAGCGCGAGCGAAGGACAGTTTTACCGCTGTCCGGTGTCTTACTCGATTCTCGTCACAAATCAACCAAACCACATCTCGTTGGAAAGACAAAAAAACCGGCGCATTGGGCGGTTCATGTCTCCCAAAACACCCAAAACCATCGAATTTTATCGAACTTTACAAACACAGCCTCCGATGACTCCTCGCCGCTCACACGGGGTTGTCCTGTGCTGGCCCCTGTGTCTAGCCCGTTCCTATATCCGAAAACAGCGAAAACCATCGAATTTTATCGAACTTTACAAAACAGTGGGTCGTCCGGAGTTTTGCGCAAAAAAACGCACGGATGAAATTTGCGTTTGTTTCGGCTCTCACGCAAACCCTGACGGGCCGTCCCTTTCCGCGGAATCGCGATCGGAGGGTTGCGAAGACAGCGCAGTGGAACTGATCCCGGTGCGCCTGTATCCTGATAAATAGTTGGATACTTCAGCACTTATGAGCATTTTGCAAGCTGTTCGCGGTACCCGGGATCTGCTGCCGCCGGAAACCGCACTCTGGAATCACATCGACGCTACGGCACGGCGCGTATTCGAGCGCTACTCATTCGGAGAAATCCGCACGCCTGTTCTTGAGGAAACCCAGCTCTTCTCCCGGAGTGTCGGAGAAGACACGGATATCGTTTCCAAGGAGATGTATACCTTTACTCCGGACGCCGAATCCGGCCAATCGCTTACCCTGCGGCCGGAAAATACTGCCGGCGTGGTCCGGGCCTACATCGAACATCAACTGGGTGAGACTGGCCAGTTGCAGAAGCTCTATTACATTGGTCCGCAGTTCCGCCGGGAACGGCCGCAAAAGGGCCGCTATCGTCAATTTTTTCAGATCGGCGCGGAGGTGATTGGACCACCCAGCGCGGGCAGTGAGTCGCCTCTGCGCGATGCCGAAGTGCTGGAAATGCTGGCCACCCTGCTAAGTGAACTAGGTATTGCCCGCTGGAAGCTCCTGCTAAACTCGGTTGGCTCGGCAACCGACCGGCCACGATACGTGCAAACTCTGCGTGGGGCGCTTGAACCCGTCGTTGCGCGCATGTGCCAGGATTGCCAACGGCGTGCGGTCACCAACCCACTGCGCGTACTTGATTGCAAGCATCCCGAAGACCAGGCCATCATCGCCGCGCTGCCTCGCATCTGGGATTCGCTCGATGAAGGCTCCAAGGAACACTTCGCCGCAGTTTGCACCGCGCTCGACGCCTGTGGCGTGGCCTATGAGCACGACCATCGCCTGGTCCGCGGGCTCGATTACTACACGCGGACAACCTTTGAGTTCGTCTCCGATGACCTGGGGGCGCAGAATGCCCTGCTTGGCGGGGGCCGCTACGATGGGCTATCTGAGGCTATCGGTGGCCCCAAGGCTCCGGGCATCGGGTTTGCCATGGGTGAAGACCGCCTGGTGCTCAGCCTGCAGGCGCAGGCGAGACACACGGCACAGTTGGCGGCCGCCTATATCGCACCCCTGGGTGACCGGATGAACCCGGCTGCGCTGGTGATGGCGCGAGACTTGCGGGCCGGCGGCCTGCGGGTTGAGCTGGGCGATGGATCGTTTCGACTGAAGAAATCGTTCGAGGCGGCAAACAAAGTCGCGAATGCCATCGTAATTCTCGGCGAAGACGAAGTTGCCTCCGGTATCTTGACGGTAAAGCACTTCGCCTCGGGTGAGCAGTTCAAGGTTCCCCGAGGCCAACTCGGCCAGAAGCTCACTGCTCTTCTCGCCCCCACTCCCACTGCAACTTCAAATTAGGACATCCGCATTGCTCGACTTTCTTGGCACTCTTCAGCGCACGCACTCTTGTGGACAGCTTCGCGCGCAGCACGCTGGCGAACAGGTCACCCTCATGGGATGGGTGAACCGGCGCCGCGACCACGGCAACCTGATCTTCCTGGACCTGCGTGACCGCACAGGAATCACCCAGATTGTGCTGGACAAAGATCTCACCCCGGAAGGCCACGCCAAGGCCGAACAGGTGCGGCCGGAATACGTGGTGGCGGTGGTGGGCAAGGTCCGCCTGCGTGGCCGCGATGTAATCAACCCCAAAATGGCAACGGGAGAAATCGAAGTCGCCGCCGAGCAGCTGCTGGTACTGAACGACTCCAGGGTGCCCCCGTTTTCTCCGGCGGAAGAGGCCATCGCCAACGAAGAGTTGCGCCTGAAGTATCGCTACATAGATTTGCGCCGGCAACAAATGCAACGGAATTTCGAACTCCGCCATAAGATTGCCCTGGCGATTCGGGAGAGCCTGTCGAACCAGGGTTTTCTTGAAATCGAGACCCCGTTCATGACTCGATCGACCCCGGAAGGCGCGCGCGACTACCTGGTCCCCAGCCGGGTGCATGGCGGCCACTTTTATGCTCTGCCGCAATCGCCCCAATTATTCAAGCAGATACTCATGATTTCGGGCTTCGATCGCTATTTCCAAATCGTCCGCTGCTTCCGGGATGAGGACTTGCGCGCCGACCGGCAGCCGGAGTTCACGCAGGTCGATCTCGAGATGTCGTTCGTGCGTCAGGAAGACGTCTTCCAGGTAGTCGAGACCTTCTTGCAGGAGGCCTTCGGGGCGGTGGGCGTGGAGCTGACCATCCCCTTTCCCCGCATCACCTACGACGAGGCCATGCGCCGTTATGGAATCGACAAGCCGGACCTGCGCATGCCCGGGCTGACGGACGTTCGCTCCGCTTTCCGGGATGAGGATTTGCAGGCGCTGGCCATCGATCCGAGCCAGCCGGTGGTGGTGGTGTGTATCCCCAAAGTAGGAGAGCTCTCGCGCAAGGAGCGCGACGACAACCGTCCATTCTTCGACGCCACCAAGGGCGCGAAGTTGATCGATGACTGGAAGCGGCTGGAAAAGAGCTTCCCGGAGGCGGTCAGGAAGATACGCGAACTGGTTCCGGCGAGGGCAGAGGGCGACGCGGAAGATCTGCTGGTGTTGGTGGCCGGGGATGCAGCCTCCCACGTAAAAGCGAGTGATACCAAGACCCAGGGGCACCTTTCCGAGCGCGAAATCTGCGTCTACTCGGCGGCGGGCAATCTTCGTGTGGAGCTGGCCCGGCGTTACGCAGACCGGCACGGGGTATCTGCTGTTACCGACCAGGTAGTCGAATCACCGGAGCGCTATTTGGGCCAGCAGGTAGCCGGGGATACGGCTTTCCGGCCCATTTGGGTGACCGATTTTCCCATGTTCGAATTCGATAAGGAGTCGAAGCGCTGGCTACCCGCCCACCACCCTTTCACTTCACCGCATGAAGAAGACATGGAGAGGCTGGTCTCAGATCCTGCATCGGTACGGGCGCGGTACTACGATCTGGCGATGAATGGCCTGGAACTCGGTTCTGGTTCCATCCGTATCCACCGTCAGGATGTGCAGCAGGAGATATTTCGGGCATTAGGGATGAGTGAAGAGGAGGCGCGGTCGCGGTTCGGGTTTTTCCTGGAAGCGCTTACGTACGGCACCCCGCCCCATGGGGGCATCGCGTTGGGGCTGGACCGCATTGCCATGATTCTGGCTGGGGCGCAGAGCTTACGGGAAGTGATTGCTTTTCCCAAAACGGCTAAGGCGATCGACCTGATGGTCGATGCGCCCACCCCGGTGAGTGCCCAACAACTGAGGGAGCTGCACATTCGCACTACCGGGTGAGCAGGTGGGAACAGCAGGTCCCTCCACTTCGCTGCGCTCCGGTCGGGATGACAACTCGGTTTGGGAACAAGCGCCAGGGAAGGGGTGGCTCCCACGCCTTCACCATTTGTCCCATCGCAAACGGAATTGTCATCCCGACCGGAGCGCAGCGAAGTGGAGGGACCTGCTGTTTTCCGGAACCGTCCTGAAAAGAGGGTTAGTTCATCCACTTGCGGTCGTTGGGATCGCGTTTTTCGTCGGGGTCGATGTAGCGGCCCTCGCTGTCGAAACGGACGTCGCGGTTCTGCTTGCGCATATAGACCTCGAACTTGCGCGCAACCCGCCGGCGCTTCCAGCGATAGTAGTTGTTGCGTAAGTTGAAGAAGCCTTCGCTGAAGGCCATACTCATACCCCGCCGCGGAGCGCGCCGGGCGAATAGAAAGCCCACCAAAGCACCACTGAGGATTACGAAATAGGCAAGCGGCGGGCCGCCGGAGAGCAGCAGCGCCACCTCAACCAGCATGTAAACGATCACCAGATATTTGGCTTTGATCGCCACCGGCAGAGGGAACATGTACAGTTCCAGGTCACCAAAGAGCACGGCGAAGGCCGCCAACAGGCCGAACAACGCCGCGTCGGAGCTGCTGGTAGTGGAAACGGGACTGGAATGAAAAATCCGGGTAAAGCTCAGGACGCTGCCGATCAGACCGCCGCCAATCGCACAGAGCAAGTAGACTTCGAGCAGCCAACGGCTTCCTTTGGACGTCTCAAGAAATGAGCCTATGAACCAGAGGGTAAGCATGTTGAGGGCCACATGAAGCACACCGGCATTCAGGAAGCTGTAAGTTGCCAGTTGCCACAGAAAGCCGTGGAGCAGCAGCGCCGGCGTGAGCGAGAAATAGGTAACAATGATCAGCGCGACGTGAGGCGCTGCGTATTGCATGAGCAGCAACACAAAGTACACGACCACGTTGGCCAGCACCAGTTGGCTGGTAACCCCGCTGAAGCTCGGGAACGAAAGGGCGGAGAGACCGGTGCGGGGAAAGCGTGCCATGACTTCTTTTGTAAGACTAACGCGTTTTCATGGTTGCTGGGATCCCCTTGCATGAAAACGCTTTAACGTTTGGTCTCGGTTCGCGGTAGGATCTTGGTGTCTGGCAGGAGTTCCTTGACGTCCGGCGTGTTCTCCCGGAAACTAGCCAAGCCGCCTCTGCGTTGCGGTCACCGTCAACATTTTAATACTCCGAGAAAGGAGCGCTGTATGCCAGTTTGTCAGGAATGCGAGAGTGTTCTCGATTTCGATCCCGACGAAGTTGAAGAAGGCGATATCGTGGTCTGCGATGAGTGCGGCACCGAGTTCGAAGTGGTCGCAACCGAACCCCTCGAACTCTCTCAGGTGGACGAGGAAGGCTACGAGGATGAGGACGAGGAAGTAGCCGACGAGGAAGAAGAATGAGGCTGCCGTGGATTCTCTTGCTGCTGCTGGCGTGCGCAGCAATCCAGCCGCTGAGCTTCGCGCAAAGCCTGGCGCAATCGGTGCGAGTGGTGCAAGGTATGGCACAGAATTCCGATGGGCAGGCACAAGCGAACGCCGTGGTCTACCTGCAGGATCAGAAGAGCCTGGAGGTCAGAACCTTTATCACCGAGGCGGACGGACACTACCGCTTTGGGCAGCTCAGCTCAGAAGTGGATTATCAACTCTGGGCAGAGTTCAAAGGTCGTAAATCAAAGACCAGAGCCATCAGCTCCTTCGACAGCAAGAAGCAGTTCAACTTTGATTTGAAGATCGAGAAGTAGGCGAAAGCGCCCTGGAACAACTCACTCGTGAGCTTTACTCGTGTTCCAGGCGCTTCCAGTTGACCAGATCTCCCAGCGTAGTAGTGGAGCTTGAAACCGGCTGTTTGTAGGCTTCCACATCTGCGCGGCTGGCTTCTTCGCCCACGGCTCGCAAGCTAAGGCCTACCTTCTTCTCATCCTGATTCATCTTGATGATCTTGAAGTCGTGTTCCTGGCCTGCTTCGAGCTTGATCGGCGTGCCCATGGCATCGGCAGCCTCAGAAACATGGCAGAGGCCTTCCACGCCTTCGGCGATTTCAATAAACGCTCCGAATTGTGCGGTGCGCAGCACTTTGCCTTTCAACACGTCACCGACGCGATGCTGAGCAAAGAACGTTTCCCAAACATCGGGCTGAAGCTGCTTGATGCCGAGCGACAGGCGACGATTCTCCGCTTCCACGCCCAGTACCACGGCGCGAACTTTCTCGCCCTTTTTGAGAATCTCAGAAGGATGCTTGACTCGTTTGGTCCAGCTCAAATTGCTCACGTGGACCAGACCGTCGATGCCGTCTTCGATTTCAATGAAGGCGCCAAAGTCGGTGAGATTACGCACCCGGCCTTCCACGATGGTGCCCGCGGGATAACGTTCAGAAAGGTGTTCCCAGGGGTTCTCAAGCAATTGCTTCATGCCCAGCGAGATGCGGCGATCGTTGGGGTTGACGCTGAGGACTACCGTTTCTACCTCGTCGCCGGGCTTCACCAGTTTCGAGGGGTGCTTCATTCGCTTGGACCAGGTCATCTCGGAGACGTGCACCAGTCCCTCGATTCCCTGCTCCAGCTCGACAAAGGAGCCGTAGTCGGTCACGCTGAGGACCCGTCCACGTACCCGGGCGCCGATCGGATAGCGCTCGACTGCATCGAGCCAGGGATCGGGTGTGAGCTGCTTGAAGCCGAGGGAAACACGCTGCTTCTCACGATCAAACTTAAGCACCTTGACCTGGATCTCGTCGCCGACGTTCACCAGATCGCGAGGATGGGTAAGCCGGCCCCAGGACATGTCCGTTATATGTAACAGGCCGTCGATGCCGCCCAAATCGACAAAAGCGCCGTAGTCGGTCAGGTTCTTGACCGTGCCGGTGAGGATCGCGCCCTCTTCGAGGTGTTCGAGCGTCAGGCTGCGCTTGTTGGTCTGCTCTTCTTCCAGCAGCTCCTTGCGCGAGACCACGACATTGCCCCGTTTCTTGTTCAGCTTGATGACACGGACTTCGATCTGCTGGCCAATGTAGCCGTCAAGATTGCGAACTGGCCGGATTTCCAGTTGGGAGCCGGGCAGGAAAGCCTTGATGCCGATATCGACGGTGAGACCACCTTTGACGCGCCCCAAAACCGTCCCAATGACCGGAGTCTTCTCGTTGGCTGCGTGTTCGATTGCATCCCACACCCGATGCCGCTGGGCTTTGTCATAGCTCAGCAGGAAGCCACCTTCGGCTTCTTCGCGCTCTACCACCACCTCAACTGTGTCACCCGCCTTCAGCCTGGGCTGACCGTTGTGATCCAGCACCTGCTCCAGGGGAATGAGGCCTTCGGATTTTAGCCCCACATCGACCACTACATGCTTGTCCGTCAGCTTTATGACGGTGCCGGTTACGACGTTGTCGTCGTAGGCCTGGGCGGCAGCTTCAGCAGCTTGTTCGCGATCGAAAGATTCCAGCGCGGCGGCGAAATCCTCCATGCCGGTCAGTTCTGTTTCTTCTGAACCGGAATGGGTCGCGACAGGCTTGGGGTCGACGACGCGGTGCGGCACGGTGGGGGCATCAGCGTGCGGGTTGGCGGTGTGGTTCTCAGACGGGTCAAAATGATCCGCCGGTGCATCAAGCGTTGGGGTTTGCAATTCGGTGTTCAGGTGTGCGCTCTCGGTTCGTTCAGGATTTAGGACGTCTGCCATGAATGCCAGCTCCGGATTCTCGATCAGTCACTCTCGATCCGTCCATCACTACAGGTATTCGATGAATCACGCGCGCCCAGGTCTCACAACATTGATCCAAGGCTTATGTGACTCTATCCCGCAGTTTGCTTCGCGGACTCATTGCAGACTTGGCCGGCGAAGTAGGGCACCGTAAGTTTACTCTCCACCAGCAAACGTTCGGAGGGAGACTGTTAGTGTAGCCGCACTGAATGGCTTGGCACTTAAATCAATCTCCGGTAGGAGCATCCGGGAGGGGGTAAAGCAAGAGCGGCGATGGATGTCTACGCCGAATCCCCTACGTAGACCCTTCATACACAACTATAGCAATCGCCGGGAAAACATGTCAACGAACTCGTGGGTGATTCCAAGCTCGAAAAAGCGTATCAAAATTGCAGGAAATACCTATTTTTACTGGCTTGTAATCCGGTGGTGAAGACAGGCTCGCCTGGTTATGCAGTGGCCGTGAAAGCCTGCCAGACACTCCGTATACTTGAACCGCATGGACTACTTGTGGACGCCTTGGCGCTACGCTTACCTGGTCGATGCCGACCCAAGCTCTCCGAAGGGTGGGCGCAAAGGCGTGCCCCAGGCGTTGGCTGCGTGGCCAAGTGACTGTGACTGCGTCTTTTGTAACCTGATCGGCGCCACGCGGTTCGCGATCGAACATGGCATGCCCGCGAAGGATGCGGAGCGGGCGGCTCATATTGTGCTTCGGGCAAAGCATTGCTTTATTTGCCTGAATGCCTTCCCTTACACTTCCGGTCACGTCATGATCGTGCCTTATGCCCACCAGGAGACGCTGGCTTCGCTGGATCAGGCGGCCGCGCTCGAAATGATGAAGCTGGCGCAAAGAACCGACACGGTTCTACGCCAGGTGTATGCACCCCAGGGGATCAACATGGGATTGAACCTTGGCCAAGCCGCGGGTGCCGGGATTGCCGCGCACCTGCACATGCATGCCCTGCCGCGGTGGCTGGGCGATTCAAACTTCATGACCGTGATCGGGGAGACGCGAGTGCTTCCGGAGACGCTGGATGGTTCGTGGGAACGATTGTGGGCGGCGTTTGCAGGGGTTGAGGCGCCGATGCCGGAGCCGGCCCCGCCTGGGACGGTGTAAAGAAAGGACCCTACGGGAGGTCGGGCTGGTCTCCCAGCTCGAGGGTTTCCTGTTGCGCTAACTCGATTAAGCCCTGTGGGATCTGTTTTGTCGGCTTTACTCCGAGCGCTTTCAACAATTCGGCCTGGCGGATCACATTTCCCGGGCCGGTGTGCAGTTTGCCCAGGGCACCGGTATAGCTGGCCTGCGCCTGCTCCAGGCGCTTCCCCATATCGGTAAAATCGGCCACAAAGCCGGCCAGCTTGTTATAAAGTTCCGCTCCCCGCCGGGCAATCTCTTCCACGTTGTGCTTCTGCTGCTCCTGCCGCCAAAGGGAGGCGACGGTCCGCAAGACAAAAAGCAGCGTACTGGGGCTAACCAGCAAAACGTTCCGCTGCCACGCCTGCTCCCACAGCTTGTCATCCCGGGAAATAGCCAGCATGAAGGCCGACTCGAAGGGAAGGAACATGATCACGAAGTCAATGGAATTCAGCCCGTACAGGGTCTGGTAGTTCTTCTCCGCCAGGCCACGAATGTGGGTGCGTACCGAACTGCAATGACTGTCGGCCGCCAGTGCTCGAGCCGCGTCGTTTTCCGCGGTGTTGTAGGCCCCATGGTGAACCAGGGAAACCTTGGAGTCGATGATCAGGTGCCGGTCGCCAGGAAGATGGACGACCACATCCGGCTGCGCCCGGGTGCCATTTTCAGCAGCATAGCTTTCCTGGGCGTCGTATTCATGTCCCGGACGCAGGCCGGCGGCCTCTAAAGTCCGCTCCAGGATCAACTCTCCCCAAGCTCCCTGGGCCTTGCTCGACCCGCGCAGCGCGATGGTGAGATTATTCGCCTGGTCGCTGATCCTGGTGTTTGATTCGAACAGCTTATCGATATGCGCGCTCAGCTTTTCGCCGCCCCTGACCTGTTCCATGCGCGCGGCTTCAATTTTTGCCTGGAAATCCTCCAGCCGGGTCCGGAGTGGCTCGAGAACCTGGCCTAGACTGGTCTGGTTCTGCTCCACAAAGCGCCTGGATTTCTCCTCCAGAACTTCGTTGGCGAGAGATTTGAAGGTTTCGGGCAGGTTGACCCGCATCTGCTCCACCACCCGTTCCGTTGCCGCGTGGCGTTCCTCGAGCCGGGCGATGGTTGCCTGGTGGACAGCGTCGTCGTCCCGCGCCTGGTCAAGACGGGCCCGGGTGTCAGCCAGCTGGTCGAGCAAAGTCTTCGAAGATTTCTCGAAGCCGGCACGCTCGGCGGCGGTGCGGTTACGTTCAAAATAGGTGGCGGCCACGATGCCGGCGACGAAGGCGGCGACGGCCGCAAGAAGTAGGGTGCTCATACCGGGAAACATTGCCATCTGCTTTTTTGACTTTACTCGCCTGCGACAGCAAAGATGCTGTGTAAAGCGCAGCAGGGGGTTCGGGGTGCTCCGCTTTACACCACATAGAGCGCTCAGTAGACTGAGAACTTTGGGGCCGTGAACTGCGCGGGTTGCGGGCTAGGCCGTTTTTCCTGTTGCTGTCTCCTGCCAGGCATTGGCTTCCGGCGCAGAGGGTCCCCAAGGGACCATTTGCAAAGCCAGATCCATTCTTGTGGCAGGTGGCGCCTGGAGGAAAACCGGAACGACCGCCGCACCGCCTTCCCGGACCGTTCGCCCAACCTTGCAGGGTTTTGACCCTGTAGAGCGGTTTCACGATTTACTGTGCCCAATCCGGCCTCACCGAGGTAGAGACTTTTAGGTAAAGCCTTGGGAGACGTCATCTTCACCGGATAGAGCCATCGTGAAAACGCTATAACGAGTTGTTTTCATAGACAGGAGAACGGCATGGCAGCAGCAGCAGTGGAAGAGAAGGTAAAACAGATAATCGTCGAGCAGCTTCAGGTCGATGAAGCTGAAGTGACCCCCAGCGCGTCGTTCCAGGAAGATCTGGGAGCAGATTCTCTCGACGTAGTCGAGCTGGTAATGCAGTTCGAGGAAGCCTTTGACCTGGAAATTCCGGACGAAGATGCGGAAAAGATAAAGACAGTGAAGGACGCAACCGAATACATCGAGAAGAACGCGAAAGGTAATAAGTGAGTTGGCAAGATGGCACGAAGGGTGGTCGTTACAGGCATCGGGCTGTTGTGCGGAATAGGTAGAACCGCGCCCGAAGTCTGGACCAACCTGCTTGCCGGCAAGAGCGGAATGGCTCCTATCGCCAGCTTCGATACAACGGGCTTCCCCGTTACCTTCGCAGCCGAGGTGAAAGGGTTTGATCCACTGGATTTTATGGAGAAGAAGGAAGCGCGCAAGATGGGGCGCTTCATCCATTTCGCGCTTGCCGCCGCTCACGAAGCCCTCATACATTCGGGCCTGAAGATCGGACCCTCGAACGCTGAGCGCGTGGGCGTACACATCGGGTCGGGGATAGGCGGATTCGACGTGATCGAGCGGGAGCATAGCGCCATGCTCCACGGCGGCCCGCGCAAGATTTCACCATTTTTTATTCCCGGCACCATTGCCAACCTGGCAGCCGGCCAGGTGAGCATCCGCTATGGCGCGCTGGGCCCGAATGAGGCAACATCGACGGCCTGCACCACGAGTGCGCATTCGGTAGGCAACGCCTTCCGTACCATTGAGCGAGACGATGCGGACGTGATCATAGCGGGCGGTGCTGAGGCAGCCATTACACCCATGGGCGTGGGCGGGTTCGCCGCCATGCGAGCGCTCTCTACCCGCAATGCCGACCCTGAACATGCTTGCCGGCCGTTCGACAAAGACCGGGATGGTTTTGTAGTCGGCGAAGGGGCCGGTATCCTCATCCTCGAAGAACTGGAACACGCCCGCGCCCGCGAGGCCAAGATCCTGGCGGAGATCATCGGTTACGGAATGAGCGCGGATGCCTACCACATCACCAGCATGGCGCCCCATGGTGAGGGATGCCTGCGGGCCATGAAAAATGCCCTGCGCAGCGCGAAGCTGGAGCCCACCGACGTGGACTATGTAAACGCCCACGCCACCTCTACTCCGTTGGGCGACGCGCTGGAGACAGCGGCGATCAAGTCTCTTTTCAACGAACACGCGACCAGCGGCAAACTCCTGGTTAGCTCGACCAAGTCGATGACGGGTCATCTGCTGGGCGGCGCAGGCGGGTTGGAGGCAGGCATCACTATCATGGCCCTGCAACGCCAGATTGTTCCTCCCACCACCAATCTCGACGATCCCGATCCAGCCTGCGACCTGAACTACATTGCCAATGCGCCACAAGCCGCGAAGCTGGAGGTTGCGTTGTCCAACTCCTTTGGGTTCGGCGGCACCAATGGGGCGCTTATCTTCCGTCGCTGGCCGGAATAGCCGCAAACCACCCTCTTGAACTGCTACATCTGTGTTACGCGGCTGCCACAACGGTGCAGCCGGGCGATGACACTTTTGTGTAATACGGGATGAATCTCTTGGTTCGGGAGCGGTTTAAGACGAGGAATGCTGCTTCAATCGTGGGATCATTATCTGATTGAACGCTTGCAGGAAGCGAGGCCAATTGAAGCGAATCGCTACAGGATTAGTTTGCCTTTTTTTCGCGGCGGCTTCATTTGCAGCCTGCACAAACACTATTCCGGTCTCGAGGGAGATGAAGGAATCGCAGGTTGTGATCATCGGCACCGTCATGTCTTCGCGCCAGGTGCCGCAATCCTGGGATACGCTGGATGGCACCGAGTATGTCATTCACATTGATCAGAAGGTCAAAGGCAAGCAATCGGGCGAAATCACCATCTTCAGCGAGCACCGGGACGACGCCGTCGTCCTGGAGTCCGGCAGGCAGTACCTGTTGTTTCTGACCAACAATAATGCCCACTGGATGGTGAATACGTGCGGGAACTCAGGGCCCATGGATGAGGCGAGCAAGGTGATCCGGCAGATGGTGCACGTGGCCGGGAACGACTGATGGCTAGCCTGTTCTTTCTGCTACAGGCCGAGGGAGAATCGCCGTACTCTTCAGAAACTCCGCGGGTGGAAAGAACAGCAGGTCCCTCCACCACGCTATAGCGTAGTGGAGGGACCTGCTGTTTCTCTTTCCCGCGCTCGACCAATGACACTGTGACGGTTTCCTAAAAGGCCTTCAAGTACCCTTGTGTACACGCAGGTACCTGCCTGCTCTACCCTTCTATGCCACAGTCAAAGGTTTGTATCTGCCACGTTCCTGGTGGCAGATGGTGCAAACAGGGGCCTTATTGGTCCTTCCATTACCATCGGTCTGCTTCCTCTCCTCCGAAGTAAGGGCGTTCCAAAACAATACAATTGCCATCCCCCGTTGGACACGGCAATCTACCACTTAAGCAGTACACATACAACTTACGTGGTACCGCAAATACTGATTCGTAACCCTAGGAGGGTTTGTGAAAAACTTTGCCATAGCCTTAGTTCTCTGCCTGAGTACCGTTAGTGGTTTTGCCCAGTGCAAGACAGATCGTGTCAGCGCCCGCAAGGAGATGCATATGGCATCGTCCGTGTTCGTGGGAACGGTGACGGCCGCACAACCAGTACCGGAAACGTGGGATTTTCTGGACGGCGTGAACTATACGGTTCGCGTTGATTCAAAGATTCACGGCAAGGCGCGCCCCAACACCGAGGTCACGGTTTTCAGCGAAAACAGCCCTCGCTTCTTCGCCATGTATGTGGGCCAGCAGTATGTCCTTTACGTGCAGCCCCAGTACGGACGCAACCAGGTCGACAACTGCGGCAATTCGCACGCCACGACCAACGACTCTGCATCGACCAAGCAGCCGAGGCAGACCACCACCAGGGGTTTCTAAGCTTGTTGGACTGTCCCAATCTGCCTTGAACGGGGGGGTACCGCACTCGCGGTACCCCTTCTCCTCTTACTGCAGAAGCGTTCCGTTTTCCGGTTCACTCTTGGCTTCTTCCGGCGGAATCACGACCGCGGCCGCAACCTTGTCTTCATCCTCAAGATGCAACAGCCGGACACCCTGCGTTGACCGGCCAGCGGCGCGGATGGTTTTGGTATCAATCCGAATAATCTTGCCGTACTGGCTGATGACCATGAGCTCAGAGCTGTCGTCGACCAGCAGGATTGCGCTCACCTTGCCATTGCGGGCAGTCGTCTTCACATTGATTACGCCCCTGCCGCCCCGGGTCTGCAGACGGTATTCGTCAACATCCGTGCGTTTGCCATAGCCTTGTTCGGTGATGGAGAGAATCAGCGAGGGAGAGTGTCCCCCATTGCCATTCTTTTTCCGTTCAAGCGGGGTGGCGGCAAGGCCGACCAGGTAGTCGCCCTTCATCAGATCGATGCCGCGGACACCATAAGCGGGCCGGCCCATGGAGCGCACGTCGTTCTCGCCAAAGCGAATCGCCATACCCAAATGCGTTGCCAGGAAAATGATCTGATTGCCGTCGGTACGGCAAGCGCCAATCAGCTCGTCATCGTCGTCGATGCCGATGGCGATAATGCCGCGCGCCATGACGTTGGAAAAGTCCTTGAGCGGAGTCTTCTTGACCGTGCCCTTGCGGGTGGCGAAGAAGATAAACTTGCCCTCCTCTTCCAGATTGCGCACGGGCAGGATGGTGCGCACGTTTTCTCCCGGCTGCAGGTTGAGCAGGCTGGCCATGGACTTGCCTTTGCCGGCCGCACCGATATCGGGAATCTCATACACCTTGAGCCAATAGACACGGCCGGTGTTGGTGAAGCAAAGCAAGTACGCATGGGTGGAGTCGACGATGAGCTGGGAGACAAAGTCTTCTTCCCGCGTCTTCATACCCAGGCGGCCGGTGCCACCGCGCCGTTGCTGGCGGTAGATGGAAATCGGGGTGCGCTTGAGATAACCGGAATGAGAAACAGTGACGGCGACCTGTTCGTCGGCAATCAGGTCTTCCAGCTGCAACTCGGCGGTCTCGTCGAGAATCTGGGTCCGGCGCTCGTCGCCAAACTCTTTGCGCGCAGCCTCAAGCTCCTTGACGATCAACGCCCGCAGCTTTGGCTCAGAGGCCAGAATGGCCTCGTACTCGGCAATGCGCTCACGCACCTCGATCAATTCTTTGAGGATTTCATCGGTGGAAAGCTGGGTAAGACGATAGAGCTGCAGTTCGAGGATGGCGTCGATCTGCCGGTAGCTGAGGCCAGGTTCCCGCTCCGGCCCGGTGACGATGCCGGTGTCGAGTTTGAGAACAATATCTTTGGACAGCGAAAAGCGACGCAGGTTTTCTCTTGCTTCCGCGCGCGATCCCGAACCGCGAATGATGCGGATGACCTGGTCGATATTGTCCAGGGCAATCTTGTAGCCCTCGAGAATGTGTTCGCGTTCGCGGGCCTTCTTGAGCAGGAATGCAGTACGCCTACGAACCACGTCTACGCGGTGGTTGATGAAGTGGCGGATCGCGTCATGCAAAGCGAGCTCACGCGGCTGGCCATTCACCACAGCAAGAAAGATCATGGAAAAGCTCTCTTGCATCTGGGTGTGCTTGTAGAGCTGATTCAGAACGATCTGTGCCTCTGCGCCACGTTTGAGTCCAATGACGATGCGCATTCCATCGCGGTCACTTTCATCGCGGAAGTCGTCTTCCGAAATGTCGGTGATGACCTTTTCGTTGACCAGCTCGGCAATGCGCTCGATCAGTTTGGACTTGTTTACCTGGTAGGGAATCTCAGTGACGATGATCGCCTGCCGGCCGCCCTTTAACTGCTCAATGGCCGCCTTGGCGCGCATCAGGAAGCGTCCACGGCCGGTCTTGTACGCCTGGGCAATCCCTCCACGGCCGTAGATGAAGCCGCCGGTTGGAAAGTCCGGCCCCTGCACATGCTGCAGCACCTCGGCCAGGCCAGCCTGCGGATTTTTCACCAGTTCAATGGTGGCGCTGATCACCTCGTTCAGGTTGTGCGGCGGAATATTGGTGGCCATGCCTACCGCGATTCCATTGGAGCCGTTCACGATCAGGTTGGGAACGCGCGTTGGCAGCACCGTGGGTTCGAGGGTGCTTTCGTCGTAGTTGGGAACAAAGTCGACCGTGTCCTGGTCGATGTCGGCCAGCATCTGGCCGGCAATGCGGGTCATGCGGCATTCGGTGTAGCGCATGGCCGCGGGTGGGTCGCCGTCTACGGAGCCGAAGTTGCCTTGGCCGTCCACCATGGGATAGCGCATGCTAAAAGGCTGCGCGAGCCGCACCATGGTGTCGTAAATCGCCGAATCGCCGTGGGGATGATACACACCCATCGCCTGACCGACCACTTTGGCACACTTGGCGTATTTCTTGTTGTACTCCAAACCCATCTCATGCAGGGTGTAGAGAATTCTGCGATGCACCGGCTTGAAGCCATCTCGAATATCGGGAAGAGCGCGCCCGATGATGACCGACATCGAGTAGTCAAGATAGGAACGCTTCATCTCATCTTCAATGTTGATGGGAATGAGGCGGGTTCCTGGTCCCTCAGGCGGGTTGCCGTCGCTGCCGTTTGGACCTAGAGGAAGGAGGGGATTTGAGTCATCTGCCATAAGAAAGGTGGGCCTTGGACGGGAATAAATCTGCGGTCGAAGGGCTATTTAGATGATACGTGTTTTGAGCCCGCCCAGCAAGGCGATGGAGCCACTCTAAGTCTTTTTTTTTGAATCATTTGTCTGGAACTAAGGCAGGGAGAGAAGGCTCAGAGCAGCCTGGAGAACAAGCAGGCAGCCGGCCATGGCCAGGAAGATGCGCCGATAGGCGGTTTCGAGAAAATCGGCAAACACTCCGGCAATGAATGTGAACAGAAAAGGGAGCGCCCACAGGGTGGGCTCGCTGGAAATTCCGGGAGTGATGAGCAAAAAGAAGAGCAGCGCCAGAAACAGGGGCACGGTATTGCCAAAATACCGTGACCGTCGGGTGGGCAGATAAAGCAGGAGGGCGGTGGCAGCAGCAACGGTTACGGCTGAATTAGGAAGACTAAGAAACCACTGACGCGCTGGCGCGAGTGAAAACCAGATCCTCCCAGCACCGCTGCGAAAAAAGTAGCTGAATGCGTCCGGGCTGAAGTCATAGGAAGCAAACACCAGCAGCAGGGTTCCTACGGCGGCCGCCATCATGATGGGGATGATATAGGCGCGGCGGCCGACAGCCAGGTAGGCCATGAAGCCGATCGACAAAAGGATCGCGAGCAGAAAGGCGGCCACATGCGACGCCGCGGTAAAGGCGAGAGTCAGGGTGAGCAACACAATGCGCGAGCGCCACTTACGAGGCGGGCCTTGCATGGCATGGGCTACTCCCATGGCGGTGTAAAGAGAGGCAAACAGGCCAAATGCGGTCAGAATTTCATTATTGGGATAGGTACAGGCGTGGATGACTGGAGGAGAGAAGCAATACAGGGCGAGCGCGATAAAGCCGCCGGGGTTGCCATACAGGCGCCGGGTAACCCACCACAGGGCTCCCCCGAGGAAAATTCCAGTGAGCAGGAAACCGCTGTGTAACAACAGCAGAACATAACCGAGTTCGTGACGCATCTCCCAGGTGGAGGTGCCGGCATCCTGCCCGGCAAGAATACGCTGCAAGGTCAGTGGGAGTCCGGCGACACGGTAGCCAAGCGTGCCGTCGGCGATGTTGCCACAGGTGGTGAAGTATCCGGCCAGCGGGTCCGGCTTTTCCCACATCTCACGGCCACAACGGGCGAAGTCATAGTCTCGCGAGGTGAGCGTTTGGCGGTGAAATACCCACAAGCACTGTGCTATCAGCAGCAACAGCAGCAGGGCTGCGAGCTGTTGCGGGCGGTTGAACTGGAAGCCTGAGACCTTGGGCATGAGTTTTGCGTTTTTGTTATTGCTGCGTGTCGGACATATTGAGTCTGTGCGGCCATTCTTTGACGGAATGGCCGCGTTCGTAGCCGTCTCCCCGTTTACGTCGATAGTAAAAACGCATGAGCGATTTTCTTTTAGAGCCGGGGGAAACTGAAATGAGTATGCGGCAGGTACTGGTGGGCGTTGGGAAAGCCGAAGACCCGTCCGTAGGCGGTGTACCCGGTCTCGCTGAACCAGAACCAGAGCTTCTTCCAAAGCGGGTAATCAGGGGGCCACGGCGCTACGTCCATTCGCCAGGCAAGAGGATAGCGTTGAAAGATGAGGCTGGCGCGGCGCACGTGGGTGGGTGAAGTAACAACCAGCGCAGAGGTCCACCCCATCGCCTGCATAATCCGGTATGAGTAGTAGGCATTCTGAATGGTGTTGTGCGATTCATATTCCGCATAGAGTGCGGATTCGGGAACGCCTTGCGACAGCGCAAAGCGACGCATGACCTGGGACTCGATGAACTTGTTGCGGACGGCGCCCCCGGTCATCATGATTCGCGGCGCGACCCCCGCGCGATACTGCCGTATAGCCTCCAGCACCCGCGATTGGGCGAGCGGGGCGATGGAGCCATTGTCCGCAGCCGGATTGCCCAGCACCAGAATCACATCGAATTGAGTCTGCTGAGTGTCGTTCATGGGAATGGAAAAGTAGAGGACGGAAATGCAGGCGATTGCTGTCGCCAGCAAGATGCTGGAAATGCGCAGGATCTTAGTTGGCTGCCGAAGCAGCGCTGTTGAAATCATAGATGATGATTCTAGCGAGTCTGCCGGTTGAAAGCTTCGGGGGAGAAATTCTCAGGTCCGGTTTTTTACCACACCATGCTGCTAATCTGATGCCAATGTCCGCTGGTAGAAGTGAGTCTGAGCGGCTGGTCTCCGCCGACCGCGCCGAAGATGATAATTCGTTTGAACTGAAGCTCCGTCCCAAGTGGCTCGGCGAGTTCATTGGCCAGGAGAAGGCCAAAGAACAGCTGCGCATCGCCCTCACTGCGGCGAAGTCGCGCGGCGAAGCGCTGGATCATGTGCTGCTCTTCGGGCCGCCAGGCCTGGGCAAGACGACGCTGGCGACGATCATTGCCAACGAACTGGACGTCGGTTTCCAGCAAACCTCGGGCCCGGCGCTTCAGATCCAGGGAGATTTGACCGCAATCCTGACCAATCTGCGGGATCGCCAGGTGCTGTTTTTGGACGAGATCCACCGTCTTCAGCCGGTGCTCGAAGAAAAGCTCTATACCGCCCTCGAAGACTACAAGCTGGACATCATCATCGGGCAGGGACCGGCGGCCCGGACCCACGTGATGGAAATCAAGCCGTTTACCTTTATCGCGGCCACCACGCGGCCGGGGCTGCTCTCCTCGCCTTTGCGATCGCGCTTTGGTATTTTGCTTCGGCTTGAGTTTTACACAGAAGATGAACTGCGGTTCATCGTCGAGCGGTCAGCGGAAGTGTTGCATGTGCCGATTGATGGGGACGGCGCCGCGGAGATCGCATTGCGCTCGCGGGGAACGCCTCGCATTGCCAACCGGCTGCTGCGCCGGGTGCGTGACTACGCCCAGGTGCGGGGTACGGGAAGCATCGACCGGGCAACAGCTGAGGCAGCCTTAAAGCTGCACGGGGTCGACGCACACGGCTTCGACGATCTGGATCGACGGCTGCTGCTTACGATTATTGAGAAATACGACGGAGGCCCGGTCGGACTGAATACCCTGGCCGCCAGCCTGGCGGAAGAAGAGGATGCCCTGGAGGAGGTCTACGAGCCCTTCCTGATCCAGATCGGCTTTCTGGATCGCACCCCGCGAGGCCGCGTGGCCACACGGCTCGCCTATGAACATTTCGGGCGCCCTTTGCCTGGCCGGCAGACGCACCTTTTCTGAGGTGAGCTGCGGGCGGCCCTACGGGCCTCGATGGATCTGGGCAGGGGCCCTCATCAGCCCAGACAGGATGCGGCACCTGAAGCCATGCCCTTCGTCCCTACTGTGCTCCGTTTTTGAAGATCTGTTCCGCCAGATGGTTTTCTACGTGCGCTTGATTACGCATCATTTCAATGTAGGCGGCGCGCAGCAGTTGGGAACGGTTGTCGCGGAGTTGCTGACGGATGTCCTGCTGTACGCGGGGGTCATTCAGCTCACGCTGGCCGGCGGGTTCCTTTTCGATGAGCTTGTAGATCGCATAGCCGAGAGGAGCTTTTGCGCCCGGCGCCAGCAATGGGATGACGTCCGTTATTTGCCCCGGCTGCAACTTGGAGATCGCAGCGAAGATAGGCGGGGGTTGACTGCGCAGGCTCGACTCCGGGACAAAGCCCATATTGCCGCCGTTGCTGGCGTCATTGGTGTTCTCAGATAATTTGGCCGCCAGGGTAGCAAAGTCTTCGCCGCTTTCCAGGCGGTTGTGGATCAAATCGATTTTTCGGCGCGCCTCGATATCGTTGCCGGCTTTGCTGTTCTCTAAATTGGCCCCTTGCTGCATCCGTGTGGGTTGAGAAGTCACGACAATGTCAGCGATGTTGTATTTCGGTTCGATAAAGTTGAAATTGGCCTTGTTCGCGTTATAGAAATTGGTGACGTCCGCATCGGTAATGTTGATGCGCGAGTTCACTTCCTTGTTCATCAGTTTTTCGGCGGTGAGATTTTTGCGGATCTGCACCCGGAGGTCGGCCAATGACAGGCCGGCGGCCTGCAGGCGCTTGTCCCATTCCTCCTGGGTATAGGGCGCCTTCATCTCAGCCTGCTTGGCATCCACCTCTTCATCGCTAGCCACCAGGTTCATCTTCTTGGCGGCCTGTTGCAGGATTTCCTCGTCGATCAATTGCTTCAGGATTTGCAGCTTTGTGGCCTCGGCTTGTTCCTTGGTGGGCTCATCCTTGTTGTTGCCAAGGTTATCGTGGTAAAGCTTTTCGACCTCGGCGCGCTGGATGGGTTGGCCGTTCACCGTGGCTACCACGTCTGGCCCATAACTTGGTTTGCATCCGAGAACGCCGCTCAACAGGACAATGCTTATCGAGGCGCACGCCCCGGCTGCACGCCCACGAGGCGCTCGTCGCGGCGCAGCGGAGTTGCGGGGGAGTGCGCGCTCTAACAATGGTTCCAACGGTCTTTCTCCTGACGATCGCATGGTTTTTATTTGGGGGGCTGCGGAGTTGGCGGTTTTACCGCTTCCGCTACCCGCGGCGGCGGTTGCACACCGGCCTCCCGCAGGGCCCGGTCGATGGCGGTCCAAAGCTCGGGCTGCGGTAATGCGCCGGAGATGCGCTCGCCGTTGATAAACAAGGTCGGCGTTCCGTTCACACCCAGACTGTCTCCCTGCTTCATGGAAGCGCGCACCACAGACTCGTCCTGTTTGACGATGCACGCGTCGAGCCTGGCCTGATCCAGCGTGGCACGTTGGCCTTCATCCCGCGCAAGCTTATCCAACGTCTTCTCTGCCTCATGAACATCTTTGGAAGGTCCGGTGATGTCTGACCCGTGCGAATGCACATAATCCACAAACTTCCAGTAGGCTTCCGGACTTTGGTCCGCGAGGCAGTTCGCATTCACCGCCGCATGCATGGCCCAGGGATGGATTTCGATGAGCGGGTAGTCCTTGTAGAAGAATTTGACCAGCCCTTTGTAGCGGTCGAGCGTGGCCGGGAAGAGCTGTTCGTGCATCCGCGCACAGTAGGGGCACTCTAGGTCGTCGAAATTCACGATCGTCACTTTGGCCTCAGGGGTTCCACGTACGGGACGGTTCTGAAGCGTAATCATGTCCGCCGGGCTATGACTGATGTCAAACCTTTCCAGGCGGGCAACCGTGTTGCCGTCGCTGGAGAGAAGAAAATTCACGACCGTCTGCTTGCCATTGCTGGAAAAAGTAATGGGGAGGTTCTCAAACCCTGGGAATTCACTCTTGCTGGTTGGGCCAATGGCGACGTCGACATTGGGAGGCACCTCAAATTGTGAGCGCACCAGCACTTCGATTCTCCGGTTGAGCTGAGGGGTGGGAACAGGAGACGTGTTAGTTGCTGCAGTACTGGGAGGGCTCTGCGCCTTGCAGCCTGCAGCAAGAGAGATGAGCAGGCACCAAACCAGGGTACGGCGTACAGACAAGACAACCACCTTTCCATACCATCTTTTCATTAGAACGGTTTTGCCACTCACGTGTCCAGCGGCGGCGGCGTAGGCAGGCTAAAAGATTCTCTCGGAGTGTTTCAGGTTCCCGGCAGCGCCCACGCCGGCAAGGGTGAAGTTGAAGCTGTATTGATTCTCATTGCGCACCGACCCCAGGGCCAGGCGGCGATATTCGACACTCAGCCCACAACAGTCCCAGTTGTAGGAGGACTGGATGCCACCGTACTGCAGGGCGTTCTGGATAAAGTCATAGCCGGCGTTGACGGCAGCGCTCATCCCGCGCTTGGTCGGGTTCCCATATCCCAGCAGTAAACGCAGCAAGTTGTACTTGGTTACCTGGCTGGCAAGATTGGAGGTGAAGGATGCATCCAGCGCCTGAAGACTGGAATACCCCAAACTGCCGAAGATGTTGTCTCGCCGGTAGTCGGCAAACACATTGCTGGCGTCCATCCGGCCGGTCTTGAAGTCGTAGTCCGCGTCCCATTCCAGGTCCATGTTTTCGCTGGTGCGGACCTTGAAGCGCGATATGAGCGGAGAAGTGTTGCGCGGCCCGTTGAGGAAGGCCACCCCGGTGAGGTCGAGCGTGGACGTCAACACATTGCGCCGGAAGGGAGATGCGGCACCCCCGAAGTACGGATCAAAGAAGTATTTTGCAGCCAGTTTCCACGTAATCCACGCATCGGTATCACCGCCGCATTCGGTATAGGTTGGGGGCACGTTGATAATTCCATTCGTGGGCGGAGGCAAGTCGCCGCTGCTGCAGGCCCTGGGATGCAAATGCTTGAAGAAGAGCTTCTGGGTGAGGGAGTATTCCACTTCATTGGTATCGCTCTCGACATCGGTCGTGTCGAAGCGGGGAATGGAGGAGAAGTTGTTGACCCCGGCAACGTAGCGATACTGAATGTCAGGCTCGATGGTGTGGCGCAGATCGCCGCCAAAGAGCCGTTCCAGTGCGGGTGTTTTGAAATCCCGCACCAACGCCGGCGGCCGCAGCTCGAAGCTGGCTTCGAGATCGGAGCGATTGACGCTGGCGTTGCCCGGAGTCGGCGTCGTGTTGCTGGGAATCTGGCTCTGGGTATAGAAGGTCTCGCGAGCGCCGATTTCGGGCCGCAGCGTCCAACCATCCAGGTGGAGCGGCAGCGCCAGATGAGGATAGAGATCGAAACGCCCCACTTCTCCTGTTTTGTAGCCCGGCTCACTGCGGCTTAGTCCGGCAGCAGAACCATCCACGCTCCAACGTGCCGGGGTCCCTTGAAGGGAGCGGTCAACGGTGTCGAAATCAAGGCCGGGCACGTGCAGGATGCGAATCTGCGGTGTGTTATAGATGTTGCCCACCTGGGTGATGCCTTCAAAATTCTGATAACGGTCGAAGCGAATACTTGCTGACCGTCCTGCGTCATTATGGGTAACGAACGCCGAAGATGTGACCTGAGAGGCTACGGCGAGCGAGAAGGATTCGGCAAACGCCTCGCGATAGACGAACGAGCTGAGATATTCGCCGGTGGCCACGGCGCGGGTGTGCTCATCCAGGTCAAAGTCGCGGCGGCCGCTGAAGAAGATGTCCTGTCCGCCCTGATCGAGATAATCAGGCGCCAATCCCCGGTCGAACAGTGCGGTGAACCGGGCATTGATAAAATCTTCTCCGCGGCCGCGATAACGAAAATCGCCGCTGGGTGACCAGCCTCGTTTGGAGAAGTATTGAGTACCAAACGTGGCATCCATGCTGCGGTTGATGACCAGGTAGATTGAGTCGCCGATGATGGTCCCCTTGGTGGAAGACGTGCCGACGACGGGGAGCAGCAGACCACTTTGCCGGGTGCCGGTGTCGACCGGATGAGTGACGTAGGGCAGATAAAGGATAGGCACGCCAAGCAAGGTAAAATAGCTGTTCTTTGCCCGCGCCTGGCCATAGTTCAACCGGATCAAGGCGGAATGAATCTGCCAGTCCGGGTCGGGCAGGAGGCAGGACGTCATCGTGCCCTGTATCACCTGGTAGCGCTCCGGTCCTTCCTTGATGAGCACGCGCCCGGTAAAGAGGAACGGATTGGCCGTCGTGTAGACCAACTTCTTTTTGCTGGCCGAGGGCTGGCGGCCGATACTTCCGGTCACATTTTCGAAACGGCCGGTCTCCAGTTCAAAGTTGAGCTTGCCATGATCCGCCAGGATGAGTTCGTTGTTGCGCCCGCCTTGCAGCCGTACATGACCATCAGCCTCGGCGTCGCCGGTGTCCCGATCGTAGGAAACTTTGTCTGCGGTGAGAACGTAGTCCTTGTATTCGATTTTGACGTCACCGATGAGGGAATAGACCTCCCCATGTTTCTCCTGCTGTCTGGATTCGAAGCGCACAGGGACACCCGCGGCCGGCGCGGTAACCACTTCAGCAATCGGATAATTGGGCGCGTCGGGAAGCGACGATGGCCCAGAAGCCGAGGGAAACTGCTTGGTCAACGCCTGCGGCCAAAGCTGCGGATGACACAGCATTAACGCTGTGATAAACAAAAAGGTGCGGGTTCTCATTACCGGGGGCGAGGCTAGGATAGCAAATGGCCCACACCCAAAGTACCTGATTGCGCCGCCGCTCTGGTAAATTCAGGCTCGTTCTCTCGCCTTCATTGCGCTTGCCAATGAAGAAAGAAGCGTGTTTCTGTCGCCTCCGCTCCCATATCGGTAAATAAGGATACACGCCTGCGTGTGTTCATCTCCACTTGTTTTACGGGGCCACGAAACATGCAACACCTAAGAGGAGAATAGAATTGAGTCCTTCTTCGCCGAATGTCGGAGAACACCTTTCCCATGCAGACACGGAACTTGTGCCGGCGTGGAAGACGGAACTGAACGAGCGGTTGGCCGCGACGCGCACGCGCCGGCTGCGCAACAAGGAGGAGCAAATTGCTCTTCCGGGCCTTGAACACATCGAACGCAAAGTTGACTCGCGCGCAGCCCTGCTCGCCGCCAAGGTAGCTCGGCGATATGCAAATGCTCCCTCTTATAGCGAGTTGTTGGCGGCCGAGACTCGCGCCCGGGCAGAGGCGGTACCAGTGGCGCCACTCGCGAGCGAAAACACCAGTCCCTCACCGCAACCCATATCCGAAAGTCGGGATCTTTGCCAACGTACTGAGGAAGTGGAAGAGTTAAGCTACCCCGAGGTGCTCGAGGAAGAACCGGCGTTTGCAGAAGTAGAGCCCTTAGCGGTGAATCTGGTCGACTTTCCGCGGGAGCTAGTCGCAGCACGCAAGGTCCGGCCTCGCCTGGCGGAAGGTCCGCTACGCGACACCTCGAAGGAGGAGAAGGATCAGCTCAAGATTTTCGAAGTTGCACCGGAAAGCATCTCAAAGACGGTGAGTATCGGACCAGCCCCGGCGGATTGGTCTCCCATTCGGCTGGATAATCATTCGAATGCCGCCGTGGAGAGTGGGGTGTCTGTCTCGCAGCAAATTCCTCTCAAGACCGCGCCGTTGGAAGACCGGATGATGGCCGGTATTTTTGATCTTGCGCTGATCGTAGCCGCGTTTGCAATTTTCTCCCTGGTGTTCGTCGCTTGTACGGCGCATCCGCCCTCGGGTAAACCTGCGCTACTGGGCGCCGGATTAGTGTTGGGAGGGTTCTGCCTGCTGTATCAATACTTGTTCTTCAAGTACGCCGACGGCACTCCGGGAATGCGCTACGCGAAGATTGCGTTGTGCACATTCGAGGATGAGAATCCGACCCGCAAGGCGATGTGCAAGCGAGTTTTGTTTGTGCTGCTTTCGGCCGCTCCGCTAGGCCTGGGCTTCGCCTGGGCGTGGTTCGACCCGGATCGCCTGACATGGCATGACCGGCTATCGCGGATTTACCAGCGAAGCTATTCTTAGGGCGTTGAAAATGGGCTGAAGGCTACGGGCTTTCAGCCTGCGTGTACCCCCACCATAACTACTTGGACTTCAACCTCTAAGGGATGCTTTTCAGTACCCCCGACGGAAAAGCCGTACCTCAGGGGCTATGGTGTGTGGGAACCGAGATTTAGAAATTTAGTCCCGCAGGGACGTGCTGAGAGTAGCCCATGTATGACATGTCCTCAGATGGGAGCGGGATACGCTACCGTGGGTTTACGTCACGGGTGTCCATGAAGCATTGGTCGCGAGGATCCCAGGTCTCAAAAGCGAGACTCCACGGCACGCCGGGACAGGCTGGGGCACACTTCGCGTTTTTCCTGTGATTCTGGTTAGGGATGTACTGTTGGGTTTTTGGCTTTAAGGGGTGGGAGCCAATAGCGCGGAGGCTGCCGCACCGATGACGGCAACGTCTGGACTATCGGGCACGACTTCCAATGAGTAGCTTTGCAGCGGGCTCATTTTGACCATTTGCCACAGGTACTCCTTGAGCAGATTGAGATCGAGAAAGCGCACGTTTAAGCCGGTGTAGTAGAAACGGCCCGGGCCACCTAAATGGATGGAGGTGGCCGTCGCAGCACCCAGACCGCGGTGCCAGAGACGCACGAAGTCCATGCAACGAGCGTCACCTTTTTTGGCAGCGGCAAAAACTTCCTCCGGCTCCATGTCGAGGAAGCGCAGCCGCATCGCGCGGTAACCCATGATTCCTTCCAGATGTCCCCTACCGCCGCAGCCGCAATAGGTCTCTTTGGGGTCGAGGGTCACCACCATGTGACCACCTTCCCACACGCCTTCGGCGTAGGGATATCGGCCGAATCCGATACCGTTACCAATGGTCCAGACCCGGACCAGGCGATCGGTGCGGTGCTGGGTAACGGCCAACCCAGCCGCGACGGCATCGGCATCATTCATCGTCTTCAGTGGCGCAGCAATTCCCTTCGATTGGAAGATGGCAGCCAACGATTCGGCAACGTTAGCGCCCTTTAATTGAGCCAGGTTCGGAGAGTCCTCACAAATCCCGTTGCGGATGATTCCGGGAATGGCGACACCAATGGCATCGAACTTGCCCTCCGGATGAAGTGCCAGGACCTGATCGCTAATTAAATGACAAAGGCTTTCGAAGGGATGTTCCAGCAAGGCTTCGTGATCGTCCGGATTCTCCGGAAAAGCGCGCAGCGATCCAACCAGTTTGTGATCTTCAATGAGCCCCGCGACAATCCTCGAGGACACGACAACGCCAATGGTCCTGCCCATGCGCCCTCTCTCTCTCTAGTCCGCCGCCCGGGCAAGCCGGTTGATGCCGTTGAAAGCGGCAGCCTTGTAGCACTCGGCAAGGGTGGGGTAATTGAACACCGTATCAATAAAGTAGTCCAGTGTACCGCCGAGAGACATAACAGCCTGCCCGATGTGCAGCAGTTCGCTAGCGCCCTCGCCTATGATGTGCACACCCAGCAAGTGTCGTGTCTCGCGATGGAAAACGATCTTCAGGCGTCCGGTGGTGTCGCCGCGAATCTGCCCCCGGGCGATCTCGCGATAATAAGCGACGCCTACTTCGTAGGGCACATCTTCATCGGTGAGCTGCTCTTCCGTCTTGCCGATAAACGAAATCTCCGGGATCGTATAAATCCCATAGGGGTAGTAGCTTGGGTTGGACTCCAGGGTGTCATTGCCGAAGGCTCGGGCTACCGCGATACGGCCCTGCTCCATCGACACCGAGGCCAGGCTGGGAAAACCAATCACGTCACCTACGGCGAAGATGTTCGGCACCTTGGTGCGGAAATCCTTATCCACGGGGATGCGGCCACGAGAATCCGGCTCGATGCCAACCGCTCCCAAATTGAGTTGGTCGACATTGCCGGAGCGGCCGACCGCATACAGTAAAGCGCCGCCAGAAATTCTCTTTTTGCTTTCCAGGTTGGCGACCACACTGCAATCGGGCAGCTCCTCCACGCTTTCCACTTCCTCGTGCAGGCGCATGGTCACGCGACTGTCGCGCAGGTGATAGCTGAGTGCCTCTACGATTTCCTGGTCAGCAAACTCGAGCAGCTTGGGCCGCTTTTCGATCAGGGTGACGCGCACGCCGAGGGCGGCGAACATGCAGGTGTACTCCACACCGATGACGCCGCCACCCACCACGATCAGCGACTTGGGAAGGTTGGGCAGGTCGAGAATCTGATCACTGTTGACGATCGAGCGGCCGTTGATGGGTACCCGGGGGGAGTCCGCCGGCTTGGTGCCGGTGGCGATGATAATGCTCTTCGCCTCGTAGGTCTGGGTGCCACCCTCATTGGTCACCTTCACATGGGTGGTGTCTTCAAAGCTTGCGACTCCGGGAAGCACATCGATTCCATTGCGCGAAAGCTGTGCTTCGGTCACATCGATCTCGGTCTTGATCACATGCTGGACGCGGAAGGCAAGATCCGCCATGGTGATCTTTTCCTTGACCTTGTAATTCATGCCATAGATGGAGCGATAGTTATAGCCGGAGAGATGCAGCACGGCTTCGCGCATGGTTTTGCTGGGGATGGTGCCGGTATTTACGGAAACCCCACCGATGGTTCGCATACGCTCGACCACGGCGGCGCGCTTGCCCAGCTTATTTGCATAGATAGCGGCGCGCTGGCCCGCGGGGCCGGATCCAATGATGAGTAGATCGTAAGTAATCATGCCTTGTTGGAAGGGTACCGGAAGAACGAATAGAAGAGGTTAATTTCCCATATCTGAAAGCTGGACAAAACCCGAAATGAAACCCGAATCTCCTGTTACGCGCACCTGGTTCAGGTCCGGGGGTGCGGATTTCCCCCCAGGAAAGCCGCGTAACGTTCTTTGCTTCCGCCAATCCCGGCAGGAAATCCGGAACAGCACGACTTGTTTTTAGCATACGCCCGCTCGTTTGCCGGCGACGCAGCGAACCAGAGCCTGTTCGATCTCGACACCCAAGAACTGCTTTTTCGCGGTGCCCGGGTCTTGCCCCGGATTAGACTCGCCTTTATGCAACTCTGTGCCATTACCGACCGCAGAGCGACTACCCAACCCCTTGTCCGGTTGGTGGAAGGCTGGTCAGCCGGAGGGGTACATTTCATCCAATTGCGGGAGAAAGATTTAAGTGCGGACGCCCTGGAATCTCTCGCCCGGGAAATTATGGGGAAGATCGACCGCAGCCGTTCCAAGCTGCTGGTAAATGTCTCGACCCTCCAGTCAGCCGCACGGGCGGTGGCAGCCGGCGTGGACGGAGTTCATCTTGCCGGCAAGCCTCGGCCTGGTTTGATGGACAGGGTGCGGCAGACCTTCCGGTCCAAAATCCCGATTACTGGCAGCCCGATCATTAGTGTGCCTTGCCACAGCCTGGAAGATATCGATGTGGCCGTTCAAGAGGAAGTGGATCTGATGCTCTTCTCGCCGGTTTTTCAAAAGCTGTCAGGGGGAAAGGGGTCGGAGGCGGATCTTTCGGCGCAAGTGCAGGGTCTTGAAGGACTCCGCCGTGCTTGCGCGGTGGCGCGAGGCAAACCGGTGTTCGCCCTGGGCGGCGTGACAGCAGACAATGCAGTGGATTGCGTTGCGGTGGGCGCCGCCGGAATTGCCGCCATCCGGCTCTTCGCGGGAGAGGATTGGCGCAGGCTCCTGAACGGCCAACCGAGCCTGGGGAACCATATATAGTGGGATTAAGACTCAACCATGCAGAGTGTCAGTTTGAAAAAGTCCCCAACCCTTCCTCGATCGGCCCGGAGCCGGCGGTTTCCATACTTAAGCGCACTACTGGTGGCGGTGAGCGTGCTCCCCTGGGCTGTTCCCTGTCATGCGCAGAACACGCAAACCACGCAGACGGTGCCGGTCAGCAAAGAGAGATTCGATGTCGGCGTGGGCGGCTTTTACCAGGTCACCAATGCCGCCAATGGCAACTTTATTCGCGACGATACGACTGAGTCGGGTGGAGCCCTGATCAGCTTTCGCCAGCCCTGGCGGCCGTGGCTGGGGTATGAAGCGAACGTTGGCTACACCAAATTCTATGAGTCTTACAACAAGAACACGGTCAAGGTGGAAAGCAACGTTACCGACTTCAGCTTCTCCTACCTGTTTCAATCGCCTGCGTATTATGGGGTCCAGGCCTACCTGAGCCTGGGCGGCGGGATCATCGTCTTTTCTCCCATTGCGGGGACAATCACCAACCTGAACGGGCCGGCGACGGGTACTCTGACGTCTCAGCTGTTGCCCGAGTTCAGCTACAGCCTGGGCCTCAACTATCCTTTGTTCAAGAGATTTGGGGTACGGGGCGGACTTCGTGGCTTGAAGTACAAGACGCCTGATTTTCACCAGTTCTCGATCGACACCAAGACGCTGCGAACTACCCTGGAACCAAACCTTGGTGTCTATTACCGCTTTTGAGCCGGAGGATGCTATGGCCATACTGATTACGGTGCTCGACCTTGAACGGGAGCCGTTTGAATTCAGTGAGACGATCCCGGCCGGCGCCATTGATTATGGCTCTGGAATTCGTCAAATGAACGGCATGCCAGTGAGTGGCCGTGCCGATCTCATTACCGAGCATCGGGGCGCCCACAATCAGATCCAGGACATCCGTTTGCGCGCCGGCTATGACGGTAATTTCGAAATGCCCTGTGCCCGCTGCCTCGATCCTGTAGCACAACGGCTTGTGGAACAGTTTGACTTGCTTTTTCGTCCCGCCGGTGTCGACGCGGACGCCTCGGAGCACGCTATCTCGACCTCTGACACGGAAATCGGGTACTATGAAGGAGGCCGTCTTGCGGTGGAGGACGTATTGCGCGAGCAGGTGTTGCTCTCCCTGCCGGCGAGAGCGCTCTGCCAGCAGGAATGCAAGGGACTCTGCCCCCGCTGTGGACGGAATCGCAATCACGAAGTCTGCGCTTGCGATACAAGCCAGGTCGATGCGCGGTGGACAGCGCTGGCCGATCTCCGCAGCAGGTTGAAAACGTAAAGTTGAGAGCGATCTCAGGCTGCGCCGCACAGCCGGGGAGAACGCCTGAAAGGAATCTGCAATGCCGAATCCAAAGCGGCGCCACTCCAAGGCCCGCACCTCCAAGCGCCGTTCGCACGACGCGCTGACAGGCATTACCACCTCGGAATGTCCTAACTGCCACGAGCGCAAACTACCACACAGGGCTTGCCCCAAATGCGGCACATACAAGGGTCGCGAAGTACTCGAAGCCAAGGAAGCCTAGTCCGCTCCGTGCCCACGCTCACGGATATTGCTCTCGATGCCATGGGGTCGGACAAAGCTCCTGACCCGGAGATCAAGGGCGCAATCCAAGCCTGCCGTCAGCTTCCGGTGCGGGTCCACCTGGTGGGTCCGGAGGACCGCCTGCGCGCCGGGTTGCGGGATGCATCCGGTGGCGACGAATTGCCTATCGTGATCGTTCCCGCGACGGAATGGATCACGATGGACGAGAAGGCCGCGACCGCCATCCGCAAGAAGCCCGGCAGCACCATGCGTGTCGGCCTTCGTTTGGTCAAAGACAAAAAGGTAGCGGGCTTCCTGACTGCGGGCAATACCGGGGCGGCGATGGCGTTGGCCAAGATGGTGCTGGGACCGTTGCCCGGAGTAGACCGTCCCTCACTGAGCGCATTGTTGCCCACCTCGACGGGTTCGCGCTGTGTACTGCTCGATGTGGGCGCCAATGTCGACTGCAAGCCGCACAACCTGGAGCAGTTCGCGGTGATGGGCGAAATGTACGCGCGGAGCGTGCTTAAGATTCCTCGTCCTCGCGTTGGGCTGCTATCGATCGGCGAAGAGGAAGGCAAGGGCAATGATCTTACCCGCGAGTCTTTTTCGCTGCTTAAGCAGCTTTCCTTCAACTTCATCGGCAACGTGGAAGGCCGCGACATTTACAACGGCCGCGCCGATGTTGTGGTGTGCGATGGGTTTGTCGGCAATGTCGCCCTGAAAACGTCCGAGGGACTGGCCCGCCTGGTTCGTGATCTGCTGCGCCAGTCGCTGAATTCCACGGTCACTGCGCAGGTGGGTGCGCTGCTTTCGCGCAAGGCATTCAACGATTTCAAAAAACGGCTGGACTATTCCGAGTATGGGGGTGCGCCCCTGTTGGGAATCCGCGGGGTTTGCATCGTGAACCACGGCTCTTCCAATGACCGCGCCATCTATAACGGTATCCGGGTGACGGCTGAGTTCGCCCAGACTGGTGTCAACCAACAGTTGGAGAAGGAGTTTGCCTGCCGCCGGACGGCGGATGTGCCGTCTGAGCCGGGCGTTAGCGAGCCCATCCAACCTCTTTACTAAGGCCGCTTTACGAAAGTAGCGAAGGGACCTGCGGTTTTTCTTGTTCTCAATCCCCAAAAACGACATGAGTAAGACAGCTTTTCTATTTCCTGGGCAAGGTTCGCAAATCGTCGGCATGGGCCGCGACCTTGCCTCAGCCTTTCCGGCCGCGCGGCAGACGTTCGAGGAAGCAAACGACGCACTCGGCTTCGACCTTGCCGAGCTCTGTTTTCATGGACCTGAAGAGCAGCTTCGGCTGACCGAGTTCACCCAGCCGGCGATCTTTACTGTATCCGTGGCGGCACTGCGGGTTCTGGCTGAGGCCGGAGTGACCGCGGATTATTTAGCCGGGCACTCACTGGGCGAGTACTCCGCCGACGTCGCCTCAGGAGCGATCGAGTTCGCAGCAGCAGCGCGCACGGTTCGCCGGCGCGGACAGTTGATGCAGGAAGCCGTGCCCGCAGGTCAGGGATCCATGGCTGCCATTCTTGGCATGCAAGCAGAGGCAGTGGCCACCCTCTGCCTGGATGCCTCGAAGGAGGCGGGGATGCCAGTCGAACCGGCTAACCTTAACAGTCCAGAACAAATCGTCATTTCTGGTGCAACCGCGGCAGTCGAACGGGCCATCGCGCTGGCCAAAGAGCGCGGCGCCAGGCGAGCCGTCTTGCTGCAGGTCTCCGCGCCCTTTCATTGCGGTCTCATGCGACCGGCCCAGGATGCGCTGGCCCCCATCCTTCAGGAAATACCATTCGCTTCAGCAAAGGTACCGGTGGTGGTCAACGTGGATGCCACCCTGGTTACAGACGGTGCAGCGTTGTGCGATGCGCTCGTCCGGCAGGTCACGGGCGCGGTTCGCTGGACGGAATCGATGCAATTGCTGATCGCGGAGGGAGTCACGACCTTTGTAGAGGTCGGGCCGGGTAAGGTGCTCAGCGGGCTGTTGCGACAAATTGATCGCAGTCAGAAGTGCGCGCAGGTCGAGGATCCCGCGACCCTGGAAAAGCTGCTCGCCATTCTGAGTCTCTAGCTAGTCCGTGGAAAGCTGAACGGGCGAGAAGCCCAGCGTCTTGTTGCTGCGCTGCACCCAGAGAAAGACGGGCTTCTTTTGCCCGTTCACTTCGACGCCCACCACCACTCCGGAGCCTACTGTTTTCGACATTGTGATCTTGTGGGTTTTGATGTCGCCCCAGTCGCTGTTGTGGCCCCAATCTACCTCAAAGCGGCCGTAGGGGTAGGAAGCATATTGTTGCAGGTGCTGTTGCCAATCCGGGTCGTGGTTCCAAATGCTGAAAGCCTTGGGTAAGTCTTTGGCTTCGATGGCCGCGAAGAATTGATTGACGCGATGCTCCTGCGGCCAATCCCAGAAGTACCACAGGAAGCCTGCGAGCAGCAGGCAGGCAACCAAGCCGGCAATCAATAGATTTTTGCGCGTGCGCGCCTTGGCAGGATCGTAGGTAGGTGCATCGAGCAGGGTCATGGGCACTCCTTGCTTACAGCAAGTTTACCGCTCCGAAGAAAAACATTTCCAGGAAAGGTCCGGGAACTGCAGATCCCTCCGCGGCACGCCCCACGGCAGGCCGGGGATGGCGGGATGACGGGATGACAAAGGGGAGGGCGAAGCTTTCATAAAGAGCGGTTTGCTGGACAAAGGCGTGTTTCATCACCTTGGGTGGGCCGCAGGCCCATGAGCACTCCTGACGATATCACCGCGAGTAGGAGATTTGTTCCTGTTCGGCTTTCCGTTCCAGCGCCAGCTCAATCAACCGCGAAATCAAGTCTCGATATTTCATGCCTGAGGCCTCCCATAGCTTGGGATACATGCTGATGGAGGTAAATCCCGGCATGGTGTTGATCTCGTTCAGGTAGAGCCGTCCGGAGTCGCCGGCTTCGAGCAGGAAGTCCACGCGCGCCAGACCGGCGCAGTCACAGGCGCGAAAGGCGTCGAGCGCCATGGCCTGGACTTGCTGGCTTTGCTTTTTGGTCAGTTTGGCGGGAATGATGGCCTGTGAGCCTTCACTGAGATACTTGGCTTCGTAGTCGTAGAACTCTTTTCCGGGGACGATCTCGCCGACCACCGATGCCTTGGGTTCGTCATTGCCCAAGACCGCGACTTCCAGCTCGCGTGCCTTGCCCATTTTGCTTCGGTTGCCGCGGGCGCCCACGGCCTGCTCCACCACGATCTTGCGATCGAAACCTGCGGCCAGGTCGATGGCCGGGCCAAGCTCTTTACGGTCGTGCGCTTTGCTGATGCCAACTGAGGAGCCGAGGTTTGCGGGTTTTACGAAGAGGGGATATTTGAGCGCGGCCTCCAGTTTAGCGATGACCTTTTTCGGACCTCGCTGCCATTCGTGGCGGAGGAAAGTTATGTGTTTGGTGATGGGCAAGCCGGCGGCAAGGAAGAGGCGCTTCATGACTTCTTTGTCCATCCCGGTTGCCGAGCCCAGCACACCAGACCCCACGTAGGCTAGCCCGGCGAGCTCGAACAGGCCCTGCATGGTGCCGTCTTCGCCAAATGTACCGTGGAGCACAGGAAAGACGACATCCAACTGCAACACGTCGTGCGCCGGGGAGATAGACGACGCCTCACGCTCGAAGGGTACGAGGGCGCCGCCGCGGCCACCTTCCGCAGCCGGCATTGGGGGCACGATGACGCCTTGTCCCTTGGCGAGCAGCGCGGCAGGGGCGGTGTGTTGCGGATCGCCCGCACGCAGCGTCCCTGTATCGGGAAAATCTCCGGATAACAGTCGCTCAGCATCCCCGGAAACGAGCCAACGACCCTGCTTGGTAATGCCGATCGGCACCACCTCATAACGAGAGCGATCGATTGCCTTGAGGACAGAGGCCGCCGACAGCAGCGAGACTTCATGCTCGCCGCTTCGACCGCCAAAGAGTACGCCAACCCTAAGTTTCTTCATGCCCTTTTGATTTTATGGGTGGTGGCGGTGAAGATAGGTTGCCGCTTCTGGTGCGCGCGTCGTGGTGTGGGAAGCTTTTAACCAAGTCTGGAAATGTCCCGAAGGGACGGGTGACTGCGTCCTCGGCATTCAGCCGTCCCCTTCGGGACTGACTTTGGTCGCCTACGGCCCGTAAAGGTTTTTAGACCGACACCATCTCATTTTTTTCCGCGGGCCCATTCTCCTTTTGCTCGACCCGCAAGGCGACGAGGGCGACCACCAGCGCCACGCTGGCGACCGCCGCGCTTCCCAAAGACAGATAGCGATAGCCGATTCCCGCGGTCAGCATGATACCGCCCAGGCTTGCGCCCAGCGCGTTGCCCAGATTGAAGGCGCCCTGATTCAGGGTCGAGGCCAGATTCGGAGCTCCTTTCGCCTGGTCCACGATCCGCGACTGCAATGGAGCTCCGGCGGCAAAGTGGATGCAACCCCACACCAGGACCATGAGCACCGCCGGCACCACGGTGAGTTCCAGGAAGGGCATGGCCAGGAACATGAGGATCAACAGCATGATCCCGACCAACAGAACGGGCATTTGCTTCCAATCTGCCAGTCTGCCACCGAGCAGATTGCCCACGGTAATGCCCACGCCGAAGACCACCAGAACCCTGGTCACCGCGGCCGGCGATAAATGCGTTACCTGCTCGAGAATCGGCGCGATGTAGGTAAATACGCAGAACAGGGAAACCGAGGAGAGCGTGCTGAGGGCAAGCACCAATTGCACCTGGGGCCGCATCACAGCGTGGAATTCGTGCTTGAGGTGGATCCTCTCTGCGGGCTGATGCGGCACCAGGCGAAGCAGTCCGAGACCGGCGATCAGGCCGATGGGAACCAAGGCCCAAAAGGCGAAACGCCATCCGAACGCCTGTCCTAAAGCAGTCCCGGCAGGAACACCAAGCACATTCGCCAGCGTCAGGCCGCTGAACATGAGTGCGATTGCCTGCGCGCGTTCGGAGCGCGGGACCAGATGCGACGCCACGATACTGCCGATGCCAAAGAAAGCTCCGTGGCAAAGCGCAGTGAGAATGCGCGCCAGGAGAAGAAGCAGAAAGGTCGGCGCCAGGGCGCACAGCGCATTGCCGACGAGAAACATGCCCATCAAAATCAGGAGAGCGCGTTTACGATCCATGCGCGACAAGGCTAGGGCCACCAGTGGTGAGCCCAGAGTGACGCTGAGCGCATAGCCGGAGACCAGGATCCCGGTCTTTGGAATACTGACGCGGAAGCTGTGAGCAAGATCCGGCAGCAACCCCATGATGATGAATTCCGATGTACCGATGCCAAAGGCGGAAACGGCCAGCGCAA
Organism: uncultured Acidobacteriaceae bacterium; assembly: GCA_963750415.1. Lineage (GTDB taxonomy): Bacteria > Acidobacteriota > Terriglobia > Terriglobales > Acidobacteriaceae > PALSA-350. The sequence goes on along the minus strand of CAVVQX010000005.1, from coordinate 800,107 downwards.
GCAGAGGTTTTCGCATAGGTCATCTCTATTGTCCCCGATTCGGGGTTGAGAGCGACTCTGGAATGCCTGACAGGCGCGGTTACTATGATTGTGCGCGCCCCGTCGAGGTGAGGAACCCAAGGCATGGCCGTTGGTTTTTCAGAGTGACATCTCCATAAAGACGTTCGCGCGCGCATAGGGCATTTCGGGAAGACGTTCCGGAGGCACATGCCGAAAACCGATCGACTCATAGAGATGTACCGCATTTTCCAGCCTGGAATTGCTGCCCAGGAACAATGACCTGGCCCCCATACGCTTCGCCTGCGCAATGGCGTGCTCCAGCAACCTGCGGCCGATTCCGAGGCCACGCATCTGCGGAGAAACCGCCATCTTCGACAGTTCGTACACACCGTTGCCCATGGGAATCAAAGCGACACAGCCAATGGCTTGCTGGCCGAGATAGGCCATGAGAATACAGCCGCCCTTCTTGAGGATCTTGCCCTCCGGGTCGCCCAGAGTTTCGCGATCCATTTTCTCCAGGGTGAAGTAGCGGGTGATCCACTCTTCGTTCAGGGTCCTGAAGGCAGTCGCATCCTCTCCCAATCGAAGCGGTCGAATTTCAATTTGCGGAGGATTGACCGCATGCTCATCGCTCATCACTTGAGTCCCGTCGTTATGCATTTGCTCTCTCCTAACAGCAGTCTGCATCGGCGCATTGATTACGTCCAATATCTTGTTTTGCAGGATTAAGATCTTTTGTATATGGATAGAGATATTGAGCTGAGACATCTGCGTTACTTTGTCGCGGTTGCTGAGGAGTTGCACTTTGGGCGCGCGGCGGAACGGCTCCATCTTGCGCAACCGCCTCTCTCACAACAAATACGCAAGCTGGAAGAGTTGCTGGGATATCCACTCTTCATCCGCACCTCCCGTTCTGTCAGCCTAACCACTGCCGGCGATGCCCTACTTCAGCGCGCGCAGCGCACGCTGCGCAATGTACAGCGTGATATCGACGAGACGCGCAGCATTGGGCGGGGCGACGTTGGCTCGCTGCATATCGGCTTCATCGGATCCGCCATGCTGACTACGCTACCGGGCATCTTCCGCTCCTACCGGGAGGCGTATCCGCGAGTGCGGCTGCATTTGCATGAATCCTTTACGGCTTTGGTTACCGAGGGATTGGAGAACGGAACTCTCGACGCGGGGATTTTGCGCGACGGGGATCCATTCGAGGGCTTGCAGGTAACCACGATTCTCTCCGAACCGTTCGTCGCTGTTCTGCCGGCAAGCCATCCGTGCGCAAAGCAGAAGACGATCTCGGTTGCCTCGCTGCGCGATGATCCGTTCGTTTACTACCCCCGTAGCGCGGGCGCGCGGGCTTATGAGAAACCGTTGACGCTGTGTGAGGACCACGGATTTCGTCCGCAGATTGTTCAGGAAGCCTCTCACTGGCTCACTATCCTGCAGTTGATTGCCGCCGGGCAGGGAGTTTCAATCGCGCCTGCATGTGTTCGCCGTATCGCGTCGGCGGAGGTCGTTTGCCTTCCGCTTCGCGGCGCAAAAGCGGTGAGCCACATTGAACTCGCCTGGCTCGCGGGAGACTCGCGGCCCATTGTCGAGCGGTTCAAGCAGATCGCGGAGAGCACACGACCGTCGGCCGGGTGAGAGGCACCGGAAAAAAGCCGTACCTCAGGAGTTAAAGAGCGTTCGTGAGAACGGGAAAGAAAGCGTAGACAGACTCCGCTCCGCGATGTTGCGGGGAAAGGGCTGCCCTCAGGGCTAAAAGCCCATCGTCCTTGGTTTGTTGATGTACGGGCGGAAGCCCGTACCCTTCAGGGAACGAAAGACATACCCCAGGGGCTTCTAAAGTGGGTATGTAAGAACTCGGAAGAGAAACAGCAGGTTCCCTCCATTCCGCTTCGCTTCGGTCCCACGGCATTTGGACCCTGAAATGCGCTTTTCATTTCGTCTCCGTCGACCTCCCGAACCTGCTCAGGCCCAGGCAAGGACGATGGCGCCGGCAGCGATCAATAGCACCCCAACCGCCTTAGCCAACGAAATGGTTTCGCCCAGCAGGGGCCATGCTAAGAGCACAACAAAGACCACGCTCAACTTGTCGATGGGTGCTACCTTCGATGCCTCCCCGATGGAGAGCGCATGAAAATAACAAATCCACGATAAGCCGGTTGCCAGACCCGAGGCGATGAGAAACAGCCAACTGCGACGGCCCACGTGAAGGAAACCAGCGTGCGAACCCAGACTGAGAGCGATGGTCCAGGCAAAGACCACGACCACCGAGGTTCGAATGGCCGTGGCCAGGTTCGGATCCACATGGGCGACACCGACCTTGGCAAGCAAGGCGGTTGCGGCAGCGAACAGAGCAGAGAGGACGGCCCAGATCAACCAGGTCATGTGAGTACCATTCGCCACAGTTTACTTCTCCGGGTCAGGAGCGTAGCTCGGGGGCTATAATTCGCGCCGAGGTTTCAACCATGGCAACATATCTTTCCTTATTGCGTTGGACAAAAGAAGGCGTGGAAAAGATCAAGGACAGCCCTGCCCGCCTGGATGCCGGGAAGAAAGCCTTTGAGGCTGCCGGGTGCAAGATCATCAGTTTCTTCGCGCTGATGGGTCAATACGATATGGCGATTGTGGCCGAAGCTCCCGATGACGCGACCTTCGCCCGCATGAGCCTCGCTCTGGCGTCAAAAGGAAGCGTTCACACGGAAACGCTCCGCGCCTTTACCGAGGACGAATATCGGAAGATCATCGCCGGCATCTCCTGATCTGCGAGTGAAGCCCCGGCGTTCGCGAGCGCTGCACCCGTCAGCGAGCCGGTGGTGTGTGTCTGCATTCTAAGCAGCTGCTTTTTCGACCGGTGTCGCAGCGATGCCATGTCCCGTCGTTCGAACCTTTGCCCGCATGCCAGATAGGCTTTAGCAACGCCCTGACGACGCCGATGACGAACAAATCGTAAGCGTCGGTGAAGAAGCCCATCCCGGATATGAACATGATCTTCCAGTGTTCTTTCGAGATCCCTGCGTTATCCATTTCCGAGAAGTCGGTTTTGTTCGCGATTGTTAAGCCAGTCATCCTTCCACCTCCCAACTCGAAGGAGTCGCTTCTCACCTTGATGCCTGCAGAGATTAGCAACGGGTTAACGCCGTGTTAAAGAGGAAGATTCTGCTAAAGGTTCGTTGCCCGGGAATGCCCACCAAAGACTTCTCTTTTCTGTTAGGACTACTGCATGAGTTCTGTCTGGTTTTCGAATCTGCGGCGGGAATGGCTGCTGGCGGTGGCCTTCGTCACGACGGCTTTGTTTCTGCTGTTTGGCAAAGGGTGGCTCGCCGATCTGTCGAATCCGCTCTGGTTCACCTTGATGCTGGTTTGGCTCTTCGCCGTAATCATGGGTGCAGCCTTCGCAGTGGTGCATCACGCTGAGAGCCTGGCCACACGGCTTGGCGAGCCTTTGGGCACATTGGTGCTTACGCTTTCCGTCATCGGCATCGAAGTGATGATGATCTCGGCGGTCATGGTGACGGGGGAGGGCAAACCCGCCCTGGCACGTGACGCCATGTTCGGCGTGGTGATGATTGTGCTCAATGGCATGATCGGGGTCGCGTTACTTCTGGGCGGCCTTCGCCACCGCGAACAGGAATACAACCTAAGGGGAGCTAATTCTTTTCTGTCTCTCATTGTGTCGTTGACCGTGCTCGGCTTGGTGCTCCCGAACTTTACCGAAGCCTCTCCAGGGCCCACGTTCTCTGCTTTTCAGTCCGTCTTCCTGGTAGTGATGTCCATTGCCATCTATGTTCTCTTTCTCATCATCCAGAACTGGAGGCATCGCGACTATTTCGTCAGGCCGGCGGCGGGCGAGGCCATCACCGGGGCTGAGGCGATAACCCATGGCGAAACCAATTCGCTGACCTACCATGGGATATTGCTGGTGATGTACCTGTTGCCCATCGTGGTGCTGGCGGAGGAAATCGCGGTTCCCATCGACCACGGGATCGACGTGCTCCACGCGCCGGCCGCCCTGGGAGGCTTCCTGGTGGCGGCGCTTATCCTGTCTCCCGAATCGCTCAGCGCAACCCGCGCGGCGCTGGCCAACGATCTACAGCGCTCGATCAACATCCTGTTGGGTTCTGTGCTGGCGTCGATCGGTTTGACGATTCCCGCGGTCTTGACGATTGGTCTGATAACGGGCAAGACAGTAGTCCTGGGACTCGACCCGGCGAATTCTGTACTGCTGGTGCTCACCCTGGCGGTATCAGGCCTTACGTTTACCAGCATTCGAACCAACGTGCTGATGGGCGCCGTGCACTGCTTGCTCTTCCTTGCCTATGTGATGCTGCTTTTCGAGCATTAATCGAACCCTCACGCTTTCTGTGCCTGGTAGAGAAGCCTGAGCAGACGTCTTTCCCGGGTCAGTGCCTGCACGGAGGAAAGGAATCGCTGCAGCCCGGCCCAGGTCTGTTCACCTTCGACGGCGAGGAGCCGGTCTTTGTATTTCTGCCGCGCCTGGTGCCACCTGCCTGCAATGCCTGCAGCCTGATCCGTCGTATCCGATACGTTGAGAGCAGTGAATCCGGCCTGCAGTATCAATCGCTCGTTTTCTCCCGGAGGACTAAACAAATAAAACCCGATCGAGCTGCGGGTGGCGATCTCCTCCTGCGAAATCAGGCCTCCGATGATCAGGGCGTCGCTGAATAACATCGGGCCGCCCGGCTTTAGAACGCGGTACATCTCGGTAAGCACAGAGGGTCTTCCCGGAATGTGACACAGCACATCGTTTGAGAAAACTGCGTCGAAGGTTTCATCGGCAAATGGCAGGGGTTGGGAAACATCGCATACTGCAAACCGTACCTGTTGCGCCAGGCCGCTGTTCAAGGCCAATTGATTCGCGTTGCGAATACCCAGAGCATTTATGTCGAGACCTGTAACGCTGCAACCGATGGTTTGGGCGACGTGCAAGGCATACACTCCGGAGCCACTGCCGATCTCCAACACCGATGAGTTTTGGGTGAGTTTCAGCAGGCTAGGGATCTGCTCTGACTCTTCATTTGTGACCCAGCTCGTCTGGCCGAAATCTACGCCGTAGGTTTCGATTCGTACTTGCCGGTAAATGTCGGAATCATAGTTACCGTACTCGCCGTCATAAAGCTCGACCTTGTTGGGCATACCATCCTCCCTGTCAGTTTTGCGTGAAGGCCACGGCTGAGCGGTGTCGTACGCGGCACGATGGGTATTGAGGGCTGACTTCCCCTGGATGATTTCAGACGTCTCTGCGGGACCAACGGCAGGCCGGGACATGCTGGATCATGCTATCAAATCGTTCCCAGGATTCACGCCCTGGGCTGGGCTCAGAGGTCACCTGCGAGACTAGATTGATACGCTTCCGGTAGAGACAGTCCAAGAGAAATGCTCTAGCATCTGGCCATTATGAGATGGGCGGCTCAATACATACTGAGGGGGCTTTTTTCTTTGGCCCTTGGATTCATCGGCGCGGTTGCGGGAGCGGCAACCCAGGCGGGACAGTCTGCGGTTCCATCCGCCGGCCCAGCGGTTCCGCCACCTGCGATTACTGCACCTTTTCGAGCACATACGATCGCAACCGGCATTCGCGGCGGCTACCAGGTTGTGGCCGCCGACATCAACCATGACGGCAAGGTGGACTTGATCGGGCTCGGCAGCGGAGCCGATTCGCTGATGTGGTATGAGAACCCCTCATGGACACCCCATATCCTGGTTTCCGCCGCGCATATGATCAACGCAGCCGCGGCCGACCTGGACAATGATGGTATTCCCGAGATCGCCCTGCTCTATGGATTCAACTCTAACCCAGCCAGGAGCACGGGCAACATCGCCATCCTGCATAGCAATGGAGACCCCAGGGGGCCATGGACGCTCAAAGAAATCGACCGGATGCCCGCGGCGCATCGGGTTCGCTTCGCAGATATTACCGGGAAGGGCCGCAAGGTGCTGGTCGTCGCTCCGGTTCTGAATGCCGCAGCAAAGGGGTTCGCGGATCCGGATCACTTGCCCACTCCACTGCTGATGTACCGCCCGGGAGATTGGAAACGCGGACTCATTCCGCAGGACAACAAGGGAGTCGTTCACGGATTGCTGGCGTTCGATTGGTTTGGCGACGGACGGCAGGACATTTTGACGGCCGGTTATAGCGGCGTGTATGTACAGAGCTTCGGCAAAGATGGGCAATGGAAACACCTGGAGATTGCTGCCGGCAATCCGGCCGAATGGCCCAACGGCGGCGCGGGCGAGATTGCTGTTGGAAAAATGAAGGGCAAACAGTTCTTCGTTACCATTGAACCATTCCACGGCCACATGGTTGTCGTGTACACGCAGGACGCTCGCGGCCACTACCAGCGCAATGTGATCGATGACAGCCTGGTGAACGGTCACACTCTTACCTTGGTCGACGTGGACGGTGATGGCATTCCCGAGATTGTTGCTTCAGGCAGTGGGACCAGAGCCGGCTTGTTCTTCTATCGGGCCAGCGACGCCACTGGGCAGAAGTGGCGGAGAATGCTGATGGATAACGACATGTCTGCTCAGAGTTGCGTGACCGCAGATCTAAAGGGCGACCGGCGAAACAACGACGTCATATGCATCGATACCCGGGGTTCGAACTCTCTCAAGTGGTATGAATACCAGGGTAAGTAGGGACGAGATGTTTGCTACTATGTCGGAGGTCCGGAATCGACTCCATGAATAATGGCGGGAATCAGTGAGTTCAGTAAAACCTTCAGGGTCTTCGGCGAACCGGTTGAAGTACTTGTCTCAGGCGAAATGACAGGCGGCCTCTCCACCACCCTAACCCAGGTTTCGCCGCCCGGCGGAGGACCACCGCCGCACTCCCACACGAAGGAGGATGAAACCTTTTTTGTGCTCGAAGGCGAGTACGAGTTTCTTAAGGATGGCCATTGGGTAAAAGCCGAACCCGCCCGCGCGATCCAGGCGATGCGTGGCTCGGTGCACACGTTCCGCAACTCAGGTTTCACTCCGGGCAAGATGCTGGTGTTCGTGACTCCTGCTGGAATGGAGAAATATCTGGAGGAGATTTCGACCCTGTCCATGCTTGCGGATATGGCGAAACTTCTGGCCATCTCGGAACGATACGGCATTTCTTTTTCTGTTTAAGCTGAACCCAACAACGGCGCCAGGTTCTAGTTGCTGCCTGGGCTCCCTGAGGGAGGAAAGCAAGAGGCCTCTCTCAGGAGCCCAGGCCTTTGCAGGTCTACGCTTGATTTAGGGGTTGACCCGCGAAGAAGATTCTGCCAAAAGGGAACGGCTAAACGTGCCGCGGAAAAAGTGACGATCGCCGCTAAACGTGGGATCGCTCACTTTCCGGTCTCCGACTTATGATTTCTAGCCGCGTGATTGACCATTGATAAGTTAGCTGATACGCTACGTTGTATATTCTGCACACATTGTCGCTTAATATACAAGGTAAAGGTTTAGATCAATGGATTATTCAAGTTTCGGGCTGCGGGACAAGGTAGCCATCGTCACCGGAGCCTCTCAAGGGATCGGTCGTGCGATCGCCCTTGGACTGGCGCAAGCCGGCGCTCATGTCGTGTTGGCGAAATATCCAGATAAGCGCCAGGATGAGATCAAGGCGGTCAAGGCCGAGATTGAGGCATTGGGGCGCAAAGCCCTGATCGTGCAGACCGATGTTGCCCAGGTCGATCAGGTTCGAGCATTGATGGAGCAGGCTCATTCGACTTTCGGACGCATCGACATTCTGGTCAACAATGCCGGTTGGACGGGGACCACGCCAGCCCTCGATGTGAGCGAAGAGGAGTACGACCGCACCATGGCAGCCTCTTTGAAGAGCGTTTTTTTTGCCTCTCAAGCCGCCGCCCGGGTGATGATTTCTCAGGGCGGGGGGCGAATCATCAATATCGGCTCCAACTTCGGGGAGATTGCCTTCAAGGGGCGATCGGTCTACGCAGCAGCCAAGGCGGGGGTTCACCACTTGTCCCGCGCCCTTTCGCTCGAATGGGCCAGAGACGGAGTGCTGGTCAATGTAGTTGCGCCTTGCATCACGGAGACCGAGTCACGAAAGAATATCCTGGAACGCCCCGGCTACAAAGAATGGGCTACCAAGGAAATGCTTCCACGCGGACGATGGAATCAGCCCGAGGACCTGGTCGGGGCGGTATTGTTTCTCTCCAGCCCGCTTTCCGATATGGTCGTCGGACACGTGCTCATGGTCGATGGAGGCTGGACGATCCAGTGAGGTAAGAGGTGACCATGAAGCTCCGCAATAAAGTAGCGCTCATTACCGGAGCCAGCCAGGGGATCGGCAAAGGCATCGCCGAGGTGTTCGCCGAGGAGGGCGCTGACCTCGTCATCAATCACATCGGGTCGTGCGACAAGGCGTGCGCGGTCGCGGAATGGGTCAGGAGTAAAGGCCGGCGAGCACTGGTGGTTGAGGCAGACGTCCGGGAGCGCTCGCAGGTCGAGGCCATGTTCGAGCGAGCGGAGAGTGAACTGGGGCGGGTGGACGTGTTGGTGAACAACGCGGGGATCGAAACCATTGTTCCTTTTCTGGAACTGACTGATCAGCAGTGGGGCGATCTGGTCAACACTAATTTGTGGGGAGAGTGGCTCTGCTCCCAGGTTTTCTGCCGCCAGGCCGTAGCAGCAGGACGCCCGGGTTCCATCGTCAATATTGGTTCCATCCAGGCGGGCAAGGTGTTGCCTGGACGCACTCACTACGCGCCGGCCAAGCTGGCGATCGAGGCGCTCACACGCAATGTATCCGCGGAAATGGGAGCGTTGGGAATCCGGGTGAATTGTATTCACCCGGGATTGATCGAGACCCCGATGGTCGATTGGGTTCTGAAGCATCCCGACCCAGGCATCCTGGCCGGGGTGGTGGCGCAGATCTCGTTGGGCCGCACGGGCAAACCACAGGAGATTGGAACCGTGGCTGCGTTTTTTGCCTCAGACGAGGCGAAGTACGTAACCGGCCAATCGCTGTATGTGGATGGCGGCTGGGTCGGCAAGTAGCCCGAATCAAATAGCCCGAATAAGGATCGGATGAAAACTCCTGCATACACCACCGCCCGGCGTGAACGATTGAGCCGGGAATTCTTCGGCGATGAAGATTACGCCTTGCGCCAGGGCATCCTGAAACTGCTGGCCATCAAGGATTCCGACATTCGCCTGCTTACCCTGGAGCAATGCCGAGATGCCGTCGACAAGGGTCTGCACGCGGGGGGCGCTTTTTCATCCATCATCCCACTGGTTGCGCTCTTCTATGGTGGCTTCCTTCACCTGGACATTGAAGATCCAACGCGCCGGGGACAGGATATTTTTACTTTGAGCAAAGGGCATGCAGTCGCAGCCCTGGCCTCGATCTATGCCGAACTGGGCTACTTCGATCGCAAGACGCTCAAGAACTCGCGTTCGTTTGCCAGCATCCTGAATGGGCACCCGGGGCCGATTTTACCTGGAGTACACATCGCCACGGGACCGATGGGTCAGGGATTTGGCGTGGCCCAGGGGTTTGCCATCGCCGGCCACAGCAGCCCGCGATTCGATTCTTATTGCATGACCGGCGACGGGGAGCTGCAGGAAGGCCCGATCTGGGAAGCAGTGATGTATGCCGGGCAAAACCATCTCGACAATCTGTGTGTGCTGGTCGATCGCAACAACGGGCAGCTTGACCTTCACGCCCGCTTGATTTTTCCCATGCCTGATTTGGAGACCGTGTTTCGCTCCTTTGGGTGGCTGGCCTACACCGTGGACGCAACGCAATACGACGGCGTGGTTTCGGCGCTCGAGAAGTTCCGCTTTGGCCCTCGCAATGGAATGCCCACGGCCATCATCTGCAACAGCAGAAAAGGCTTTGGTTCCTTCTCGGATTTCCTGAACAAACATAAAGTCACCATCCCGGACAGCCTTGATTGCGCAGGAGTACGCTTTGCAGTCGGATCAGCGGCAGGCACGGATTGATGAATTTGCTCTCTACTGCGAGCGGCTGGCGGGCAGCAGCGAAGGAGAAGCGACCCGCGACAACCTGCTGGAAGCGGCGCATCGCATGCATCTCGAAATCGACTCGAGCGCAAGCACGGTAACCACCATCGTTGGGCCGGTACTTACCCGGCGCGTTCCTCCTCGCAATAAGCGTGTCGCTTACGACGCCGGGTTATTGCCCCAGATTGATCGCAAAAAAGAATATGCGGCCTCTGACATCGTGACCGCTGCGATGAAAGTGTTCGCCAAAGACGCGTCCGTGGTTTCGATCGATGCGGATCTTGCCTCCACCAGCGGCCTCGAAGCCGGCGTCGCCGCTGTGGATCAGAAACGGGCGTTAAACGTGGGCGTCGCCGAGGCAAACATGATGTTGATCGGCGAGGCGTTTGCGGCCCTGGGTTGCAACACCTGGGTCAGCACCTTCTGCCCATTCTTCGATTGGAAGGTATTGCGCCGCATTGCCGTCGGCGCCCAGGAACGGCAGGAAGCCATCGAAGCGCCCGACGGCTGGCTGAGTGAAGGCCATGGGCTCGATCTCACCTTCCTGGCCACGGCTGCAAATTTCGAAACCCGCACCAACGGCGCCACGCACATGGGCAACGATGACAGCACGACCTTCGATGCGGTCGGCCAGTTGAGAATCATCGATGTTTCCTGCCCGCAGCAAATGCTGGCCATCATGCGATGGATCATGGAGGGGAACCGCGGCCTGGTTTACGTGCGCGTCATGCGCACGAGCTCCGCCGTGCTTTACGGCAGCGACTACGTATTTGCTTTTGCGACTGGCCATCGTCTGCGCAGCAGCCCGGCGGACCGGGCGACCATTATCAGCAGCGGCCGCGGTGTGCACGAGGCGATGGCTGCTGCTGATAAGTGCGCGGCCGCGGGCATTCCAGTCGGCGTGGTGGATATGCCTTCGATCGACGAGGAACTGTTGCTGGAGCTATACAATTCCGGCCAGTGGCTGGTTCTGGCAGAGCAGAACAATGGATACATCTGGCAGAATTTGCTCAAGGTCCTCTATCGGAATCGAGACAAAGTGAAAGCGGACGGCTGGGAAAGGATCATCACCATCAACACGCTCAAGAGCGACGGCCAGCCGCAGTTCATTCATTCCGGGACTTATGAGGAGTTGATCGCGGCCTTTCATTTGACCCCTGACGCGATTGCGCGCAGCATCGAAGGGCTCGCCAAGGAGAAACCATGAAGCTACCTATTGTGGATGAAAATTCGATCCCGGCGCTCGATCTTCCCGGTCGCCAGCTTCGCTGGTTGATGACGCAGGAAAATGTCGACGCGCGGCATTGCTCGATGTGCATGATCCAGGTGGCTCCGGGAGAGACTGTCAGACCCGCGCATTCGCACCCCAACGGGGAGGAGATCATTTACATCGTGCGGGGATCGGGCAAGGTGATGATCGAGGGCGTGGTAGAACCGGTGAAAGCGGGGAGCTCGGTTTTATTTCCGCAGGGGAAAATACATATGCTGCGGAATACGGGAATCGAGGAGATGAAGGTTGTTTGTTTCTTTGCGCCCGCGACCAGCCTTGATAACTATAAGTTCTTCGATGATGTGGAGTTTCCGGAGTCGTAGCTACGCTGAGCTCGCGGTTCCGCACTCTGTCCCCGCAAAAGGATCCTGGGTGCCCCATATCTCGCTCGTTTCTCGCGAGATATGAGATACCACAGGCCCAGCTCCGTGACTTTTGGCCGTCTAGACGCCCTTAAACTTTTGATTCATTCTCCAGAGGCTAGTGGTCGACGTTCGTGGTATCCCATATCTCGCGAAGAACGAGCGATATGGGGCACCCAGGATCCGTTTGCGGGACAGACCAAAACTCAGGCTTACTGCACCTTCAAGTAGGCGATCAGGTCGTTGATTTGTGCTTCGGTCAGAATTGAGCCAAAGGCGGGCATGGGAGCCTTGCCGTTTTTGATGGTGTCGGTCGCCTGCGCGGGTGTAACCGGAGGGGTCACCATTGGCTTGCTGCTGAAGATGCCGTGCAGGTTGGGCGGGCCGAAAGGGGTGTTGTCAGTGGGCTGCTTGTTATGGCAACTCACGCAATTTTGTTGGAAGATTGCGGCTCCGCGTTTGGCCTTGGCATTCATGACCGGTTTCGCCGTGTCGGCAAGACCGATCACATTGGTGATACCCATCGCACCGGCAGAAGCCAGGATGCAGACTGCCAAAAGCCTACGGCCTATAACCATTTCTCTAGTGCCTCCGGTATTCATCCAGCTATCAAAATAATAAACCATGCCAACGCTCCTTCGTGAGGCAGGCGGAGAGATTGGCTGTGCGTATTATGCAAAACTACTGGACAATTGCGACCCGCCACAGTAGTCTCTTATCGGGTTTAGCAGCTTGTTAAAACAATCCATCAGTCGTCGCGGCTTGATGAAATTGGCTGCCCTGGGCGCGGCTGCCGCCGCACTGCCCGCACTCGCAAAAACAAAACGGCATCTCGAGGTAGATCATACCGGCAAGGTGAACATTCCCGGCATTTTGGACTTGATGGCGGGGCGAAAAATTCATGGTATGGTTATGGGTGAACTCGACAACGACCCCAAAAACCCGTCACCCACTGCCCCTGTGGAACTGGTTAAAACCAGCAAGTTATACCTTGAAACGCAGGGAATAACGTTTCGAGCCTAGAACCGGACCCTTCTCTATGCCCGAGGAAAAAGTTCGCCAGATTCCCTTCATACAAAGTCTTGATCGCGGCCTCACCATTCTGCAAGCGGTCGCGCTCTCCAAACAACCTGTCTCGCTCGGGGAGTTGACCGAGTTGCTGGGCATCGACCGCAGCAGCGCATTCCGGCTGGCGAACACGCTTCGGCGCCGCGGGTTTCTTGCCTGCCCCGCGGGCCGGAAAGATTACATCCTCGGCTCTTCCATGTGGCGTCTCTCTCACCGCTACGACTGGGGCAATATGCTGATCCGGGTGGCAAATAAGCAGTTAAAGCTGCTGGCCGCGCAGATCAACGAAACTGCACATCTTGCTATCCGCGAGGGCAAGTACGCCCTGTTTATCGACCACGCGGCAGCCAGCAACGTAATCGCGGTGGCGGGGCAAGTGGGCGAGTTAGTGCCTCTCTATTGCACCGCGCATGGCAAAGCCTTATTGGCGGATGCGGATGAACGCGAGTTGCGGGCTCTGTTCGGTTCGGGCCCAATGCGCAGATACACCAAGAACAGCATGACCTCGATTCAGGAGCTGAGCAAAGATTGCGCCCTGATCAAGAAGAGAGGTTTTGCCACGGACGAGGCGGAATACGCGGAAGATCTGCGCTGTGTCGCCGCTCCGATTCGGGTCGATAACGATGTCATCGTTGGATCGATTGGTGTTTCCGCTCCCCTGGCCCGTTTTTCCAAGGAGCGCTTTCGCGTCTCAGCGCAGCAGGTATGCAAGGTAGCGCAGGCAATCGGTCTTCTGCTCAGCAACGCAGACCAGAATGCCGATGCAGAATCGGACAAAACAGTAGCTGAGTTTGCATGACAGATAACCCGATCCTGCATTTTGCTCTGGAGAAGTCGGCAATTCGATACATTGGCAGCGATCTGCAGCGCCCGGAGTGTATTTTGGCGGAGCCGGATGGCACTCTGTGGTCCGCGGATGCACGTGGCGGCGTGGTCAGGATTTCGCCCGACGGTAAGCAGCAGATCATTACCCAACAGAGGTCAGGTCACTTTCAAGGTGTGAGCAGCGAGGCAAGCAGGTATCTGGAGGGCACGCTGCCCAATGGACTGGCCTTTGCCCGCAATGGCGACATTCTGATTTCGAATTTTGGCACCGACTGCCTGGAGTTGATGACCCGGGATGGCGCGACCAAGGTTCTTGCCGACAGCATTGACGGCGAGCCGATCGGTAAAGTGAATTTTGTCTTACGCGACTCCCAGGATCGCATCTGGATCACGGTTTCCACGCGTATCAAAAACTGGATGCACGCTCTGCGAACCGATCTGCCGGATGGCTACATCGCGCGGTACATCGACGGCAAATTTCGCATCGTCGCCGACGGTTTTCACTTCACCAACGAAATCCGGATGGATGCGCGGGAAGAGTTTCTGTATGTGGTCGAAACCACCGGTGGGTGTGTAAGCCGATTGCGGGTTGGCAAAGACGGGAGCTTGAGCAACCGCGAGATTTTCGGACCAACGAGCTTAGGTAAAGGCGCATGGCCCGACGGGATCGCCTTCGACAGCCTGGGAAATTTGTGGGGCACGATGGTGTATTCCGACAAGCTCTTTGTGCTCACTCCCCAGGGTGATTTTCGCCTGCTGCTGGACGAGGGTGACCCGAAAAAAGTTGACGCCCTGGAGAAGGCCTTCTTCGAGAACACCGTGAATGAGGAAGTCCTGTTCGCCACTGGCCAGGGCATCGCGCCATGGATGGCGAGCGTGACTTTTGGCGGCCCGGATCTACAGACGATTTATATTGGCTCTCTGAAGGGGAAAAGAATTCCCTCCTTCCGCGCACCCGCGCCGGGACTGCCGATGGTCCATTGGCACGATGCCCGATAATTCCTCAGGGGCTTACAACTCCGTGCTCGATGAGCCAGTCAACCGACTCGCGCACCGCTTCCAGCGAACTGTAGCGTGGTTCGTATCCCAGCAAGCTGCGCGCTTTGGCGATGCTGCAGTTGGGCGAGTGCGCTATGTGATCCCAGGTGACTGCAGCTTCCCTCTCGGTAACTCCCTGCCGCCACTCTTCCCAAGGTAGGAACTGCAGTTGGGCCGGATGCCCGAACCACTCACTTACGCGTTCGGCATATCCTCGCAACGTGAGCGCCGCGGGAGACACCACGTGGAAGGCCTCACCCAGTGCAGCGCTGCGCCGCTCGATCGCTTTGACGAAGCATTGTGCCACGTCGCCGGCATGCACGTGATGTACCGTTTCCATCCCAATGTTGGGAAGCTCGATCTGCCTGCCCTGCCGCAACCGCGAAAAGATCACCGGATTGAAGTTGCCGGCAGGATTGACGGGAGCCCAGCCAGGGCCGACAAGATGGCCGGGATGCAGAATGGTCACGGGAAAGTCTTTCGCCTGGTGTAGAAGATAGGTTTCGATCGCGGCTTTTCTCAGGCCATAGTCGCCGAAGGCGGTCCGTGGAGCTGCTTCCGTGGTGGGGACCTCTACGCTTGGTCCGTGCACCCAAATCGTGCCGCAATGAAGAAAGTGCCCAACCCGCCCGCGCAACGATTCGACGAGCTGTTGCGCGCTCTCCAGCCGGTAGCAGGTGAGATCAATCACCACCTCCGCATCCAGCTTCGCAATGCGCTCACCAAAGCTGTCTGCAGCCTCTTCCGCCACGCGATCCAGTTCCACCCGCTCGATGGCTTGCCATGCCGAGTGCTCGCGATAGGGAGCTTTCAAGCCGCGGGTAATGCAGATGACTTTGTATCCAGCCTCAAACAGTCGCGGTGTTAGATAGCTGCCGATATGGCCGGTTCCACCGATGATGACTACACGCACGTTTGTCGCTCCTGATCAGATCAAGCCGCGCAGGGTTCCGCCGATGTCCAGCGTCGCGCCAGTGATGTACTTGGCCAGCGGCGAAGCGAGAAAGGCGATGGCTTGGGCAACGTCCTCGGGTTGTCCGATGCCGAGAGGCATGTACCGGTCCTCCAGAAAACGCTTCAGGGCGGCGTCTTTGTCCACACCGTAGCTTTCCACGAGTTGATCGACGATTCCCCCGGGACGGGTCCACATCTGCGTCCAGATAGGTCCCGGCAAAACTGCGTTCACGCGGACGCGCGGCGCGTATTGCACCGCAAGCGCCTTGGTGAAATAGAGTAACCCCGCTTTACAGGTGCCGTAGTCCATCAGGGTAGGCTCCGGCTGCTTGGCCAAATCCGACCCGGTGTTTACCACCGAAGCGTCGCCCAGCTCCGCCATCCTGGGTAGAAGCTTGCGACAGGTTCGGATACACCCCATCAGGTTGACCTCGAAGCTTTGCGCCCAACGCTCATCGGACAGTTCTTCAAAAGATCCGGAGTTACCCACGCCGAGATTGTTGACCAGAATATCCGGGGCCCGGCCAAATGTGGCAAGTACGTGCGAGGTAGCGTGTTCGACTCCATCCGCAGTCGCCAGATCTGCAGCCACCACTCCAGTCCAGCGATGAGACTTTTGCTGTAACGTGGCTCCGTCCCGATCGGCCACAATCACGCTTGCGCCTTCCTGGGTGAGCAAATCCGCGGTGGCTTCCCCGATTCCGTGCGCGCCGGCATTGACGAACGCGTATTTTCCCTTGATGCGATAGTCCATAGTGTGCTCGCTTCCTGGATCGATGAACAGGCAGAGTCGTAACGATACATTGGACGGCGACTGTGCTTTTTCACTTTAACGTTACATGGAAGCGCGCGCTGGCCGGGCGAGGTTTAGGGGATACACTTAGGGGAAAATTTTCTTTAGGCAGAGGGGCGATGCTGGATACACTACAAAATTTTCTTATCATCGTGGTTGCTTTGGCCAGCTCCCTGGGCTTCATGGAGGCAGTGAACTACTACTGGCCTGCCGAGCAAAGACGGGCCCACAACGATCTGATTGGCTGGCAGCTCTCGGTTCTGGGCACGACGTATGCGGTCATCGTCGGATTCATGCTCTACACAGTTTGGATCAACTTCGGAGCGGCTGACCTGAATTCGGATGCGGAGGCCAATTCGCTGGTGAATGTCTACCGGCTGTGCGACGGCCTTCCGGCACAGCAGGGTGAAAAGCTCAAAGCTTTGGCGCGGGCGTATGGTGACGCGGTGGTCGATCATGAATGGCGAGAGATGGAGGTCAACACCATGCCGGAGCAAAGCCAGGAGATTGGACGGCAAATGTGGGTGACGCTGATGGCCACCAAAGGGGCCTCGCCCACAGAGATCACCGCGGAAGACCATGCCCTCTATGAGCTCAGCGCCCTGGGGGGATATCGTCGTATTCGCCTGGTCCAGAGCGTGTCCCGTCTTCCCGCCGTGCTGTGGTTTGTCCTGCTGGTTGGAGGGGCGGTCACAGTTGCGTCTACCTGCATGTTCGGCGCGTCCAATGGCGCATTGCACGTGATTCAGGTGGGCGCGTTTGCCTCGCTCATTTCGTTGGTATTGGTCGCCATTGCCGATATCAATCGGCCTTTCCAAGGCTCAGTGCACGTGAGTGACTATGCTTTCCGGCGCGCGCAAATAGAGATGAAGGACAGGTAAAAGGTTTGCATGCCGGTTCGGTAAGAGCGATCGAAGGGCTGCGCCCATCTTTTTCGGCCCACGTACGCCCCACGGCAGGCCGGGGCAGGTGGGGCGAAGGGACACCCGTCCGATTTCCTCAAAAGATCCTGTCGGATTCCCGTCCGATTTCCCGCGGAGTTTGCTAGAGTCGGGCGGTGCGGAGACGCAGGGCGTTGGTGATCACGGAGACGGAGCTGAAGCTCATGGCTGCGGCGGCGATCATAGGATTAAGCAGCAGTCCGAAGACTGGAAAAAGCACGCCGGCTGCGAGCGGCACGCCCAAAGTATTGTAGAAAAAGGCGAAGAAAAGATTCTGGCGAATGTTGCCCATGGTCCGCTGGCTCAAGCGGCGCGCCTTGAGGATGCCGCGGAGGTCACCCTTCACCAGGACGATGCCGCCGGACTCCATCGCCACGTCCGTTCCGGTGCCCATGGCGATGCCCACTTGCGCCTGTGCCAGTGCGGGAGCGTCGTTGACCCCGTCCCCAGCCATGGCCACCACCGCTCCCTGGGATTGCAGTTTCTTGACTACCTCGGCTTTTGCCGCCGGCAGCACTTCTGCCTCGAACTCTATCCCCAGCTTTCTGGCCAGGGCCGCAGCGGTAGTGCGGTTATCGCCGGTGACCATCACCACCTTGATGCCTTCCCGCGTTAGCTCTCCGATCGCCTGCGGGGTCGATTCCCTGATGGGGTCGGCGACTCCGACCAAGCCAGCCAAACGGCCTTCCCAGGCGATGAACATCACCGTTTGCCCGGCCTGGCGCAAGTCCTCAGCTTGTTGCTCCATAGACTGCGACGAGGCTCCAAGGTCGCGCATCAGCGCAACGTTTCCGGCGGCAACGTGCACGCCCTGTATGGTTCCCGAAACGCCCTTGCCGGTGATTGAGTCAAACTGGTTTACCGGCAACAATTGGATGTTTTTCTCGTGCGCGGCCGCGAGGATAGCTGCGGCCAGAGGGTGTTCACTCTCTTTTTCCAGGCTGGCGAGCGTTTGTAGAAGCCGCGCCTGGTCGATACCCTGGGCGGCGATGATGGTGCTGACCTTCGGCTTACCTTCGGTAAGGGTGCCCGTTTTATCCACGATCAGCGTATTCACTTTTTCCATCATCTCGAGGGCTTCTGCATTGCGGACCAGGATCCCCTCTCCAGCGCCGCGGCCTGTGCCCACCATGATGGACATTGGCGTGGCCAAGCCCAGGGCACAAGGGCACGCAATGATGAGCACTGCCACGGCGTTTACCAGGGCATGGGCGTAGCGTGGCGATGGACCAAACGCAGCCCAGACCACAAAGGTGATCGCGGCCGCAGCCAGCACCGCGGGGACGAAGTAAGAAGCCACCTTATCGGCGAGGTGTTGAATGGGGGCGCGTGTCCTTTGTGCTTCGCTGACCATTTTCACAATCTGCGCCAGCAGGGTAGCAGCCCCAACGCGCTCGGCTTTCATCACCAGGCTGCCGGTGCCGTTGATCGTTCCGCCCACCACTTTGTCTCCCGCGGTCTTTTCTACCGGGATGGGTTCGCCGCTAACCATCGATTCGTCGACCGAGCTACGCCCATCCAGCACCAGCCCATCAACGGGCACTTTTTCGCCCGGGCGGATACGCAGAAGGTCACCTTTGGCAACCTGGCTGACCGCGACATCGGCCTCGCTCCCGTCGGAGGAAATGCGGCGCGCTGTTTTAGGGGCGAGGCCGAGTAGCGCCTGGATCGCGCCACTGGTTTGGCTGCGGGCTCGCAACTCCAACACCTGACCCAGCAGGACCAGAACTGTAATGACCGCGGCCGCCTCAAAGTAAAGGCCAAGGTTTCCGGAGGCATCGCGAAACGTCGATGGAAAGAGGCCGGGCGCGACCACGGCGGCGACGCTGTAGAGATAGGCGGCGCCGCTGCCAATCGCAATGAGCGTGAACATATTCAGGCTGCGATGAACAATGGAAGCCCAGCCACGCTCAAAGAATGGCCATCCGCCCCAGAGCACCACAGGCGTTGCCAAGGCTAGTTCCATCCACCCCAACAACCCGCCTGTCATAAGGTGTTGCAGAGGATGGCCGGGCAAAACATCGGAGACCATGACGGCGAGCAGCGGGAGCGTCAACACCGACCCGACCCACAGGCGACGCGTCATGCCGGCCAATTCTGGATTGGCCGCGTTGGTGGTTACCGTGCGGGGCTCAAGTGCCATGCCGCAAATAGGGCACGTGCCCGGCGCGCCGCGCACGATTTGCGGATGCATGGGGCAGGTGTATCCGATGTGCTCCGTTGCGGAGGAGGGCTCGATTGGCTCAAGCGCCATACCGCATTTCGGGCAAGCCCCTGGCTTTGCAGAGAGCACCTCAGGATGCATGGGGCAGGTGTATTGCGCAGATGGCGGGGTCGTGGGGGCAGGACCGATGGACACCAAGGGAGCAGCTTGCGAGCCATCGTATTTCCCTGGTTCCAATTCGAACTTTGTCCCGCAACCCTTGGAACAGAAGTACCAGGTGCGGTCTGCGTGGTGAACGGAGGCTGCGGCTTTTCCCGGCAGAACTTTCATGCCGCATACCGGATCGATCTCTGCCAGCTCAACCTCTGCCATGCGCTCACCTGCCTCCTGTTTAGAGCACTGAACAGTTCGGAAGATTCACCCACCCATGCTAGCGGCCCTCATCCCACTTTTTTGAGTGAGGTGGGTTCCGCAGCCGACCACCGGCTTTCAGTGGCTCATTTGGCCACGGTCGTCAAGATTTTGTGGTATCTCACATCTCGCGAAAAACGAGCGAGATGTGGGGCACCCAGGGCCCGTCTGCGAGGACAGTCTTTGCGCGGAACAATGTTGCAGCTTAAGCGCTCTTCAGGGATCGTCCACCGATGTCTCGGCGGTAGTACATGCCCTCGAATTGTATTCGGCCCAGTGCCTGGTAGACCCGCGATAAAGATTGCTCCAGGGTGGCGGCGGCCGCCGTCACGCCCAGGACTCTGCCACCTTCAGTGACGTAATGGCCATCTACCAGGCCGGTACCGGAGTGAAAAATCTCCACTCCAGGCACACTGGCTGCGTCTGCAAGACCGTCGATCCGGCGGCCGGTGACATAGCTCCCCGGATAGCCGGACGAGGCCGCGATCACACAAGCCGAGGCTCCCGGTTTCCATCGCAGTTCGGTGCCGCTGAGACGGCCCTCGACGCAGGCCTCGAGCGCGTCCAGAAGATCGCTGTCCAGCCGGGTCAGGATGGCCTGGGTCTCCGGATCGCCAAAACGCGCATTGAACTCCAATACCATCGGGCCCCTCGCGGTCATCATCAAGCCGATGTACAGCACCCCCACGAAGGGAGCTTCCTCGGCCGCCATGCCGTTCACCGCCGGCACGGCAATGTGGTGCAGGATCCAGTCGCGCATCTGATCGTCCACCATGCCATCGCTGGAATAGGCGCCCATACCTCCGGTGTTCGGTCCCTTATCGCCCTCCCCAATGCGCTTGTGGTCCTGGGCCGGCACCAATGGAACTACATGCTTTCCATCGGTAAGGGTCAGAAACGAGACTTCTTCGCCAGTGAGAAACTCCTCGATCACAATGGAGGAATGGCCACCCCCCAGCAGCTTTCCACCCAGCAGGCCGGAGATGGCCTCGGTTGCTTCGCGCCGCGTCTCGCACATGACCACGCCCTTGCCTGAAGCCAGACCATCCGCTTTGATTACGACCGGGAGGTGGAAGAGGTCGATCGACTCCATAGCCTGGTGCTCGCTGGTGGCGATAGCGTAGGCGGCGGTTGGAATATGGTGCCTTTGCATAAAGCGCTTGGCGAATGCTTTGCTGCTTTCCAATTGGGCGGCCTCACGGGTGGGGCCAAAGACGGGGATGCTGCGGCGTTGCAACTCATCCACCAGCCCCAGTGACAAGGGAAGCTCAGGGCCGACCACCACCAGGTCCGGACTTTCCGCAGCCGTGACCCGTAACAGGTCGTCGATCTCCCTCTGACTGGCGGGAATACAGCGCGCCACTTGGGCGATGCCTGCATTGCCTGGAGCACAAACCAGCTCGGAAACGCGGTCTGATCGGCTGATGGACCACGCTAGCGCGTGTTCCCGGCCTCCTGCACCAATCACCAACACTTTCATTCGCTTTCCGCCGGCCTCCTGGCAAGACTACCGCAGCCAGGCCGGACTGCGAAGAGGGGGTTAACTATAGTTAACCAAAAAATGGAAATGCAGGCTATACTGTGGGAGCAGCTACTGAAACCGAGGATCGCCCATGGCACCCGCATCTCCGCCCTCGCTTCCAGTCTCATCGTCGGCACCCGCCGCGCTGCTTTCCACACTAAAGAGCCGCCAGGTTCTGTCGTGGTTCGGGCCGGCGTTTGTGGCCAGTATCGCCTATATCGATCCGGGGAATTTCGGAACAAATTTACTCGCCGGGACGGGGTTCGGCTACAAGCTGCTGTGGGTGTTGTTGTGGTCGAACCTGATGGCCATCCTCATCCAATATCTCTCTGCCAAGTTGGGCATCGCGACCGGAGCCACCCTGCCGCAAAACTGCCGTGAGCATTTCTCCCGCCGTACGGCGATTGGCCTATGGGTAGCTGCCGAATTGTCGGCATTGGCCACCGACCTGGCCGAATTTCTTGGCGCCGCACTCGGCTTTTATCTGCTGTTCGGCGGCTACTTTCTCCACCTGGGCCTGGCGAAAACAACGGTGATGTTTATCGCCGCGGTCGTCTCCGCAGTCTGCGTCTTCGCTATCCTGGCGCTCGAGTTGCGGGGTTTCAGGAGCCTGGAAATTGGCATTATGGTGTTTGTTTTGGTGATCGGGCTCTGCTACCTGATAGAGATTTTCCTGGTACATCCCGACTGGCGGCAGATCGCCTACCATACCGCGGTTCCGTGGCTCGATCGGCGCAGCATCTACGTGGCGGTCAGCATGCTGGGGGCAACGGTGATGCCCCACGTGGTCTACCTGCATTCCGGCCTGGTGCAGCCGCGGCTAAAAGAGCAAGAACGGCATCTGGTGCCATCCGATGACCGGTACTTCTCACGGCTGCGCCACCTCCGCCTGGAGGCCCTCGATGTTTTTACAGCGATGAACGGGGCATGGCTGGTAAATTCCGCGATGGTGATTGTGGCTGCCGCGGCCTTCGCCGGCACCGGCCGTAGCGATATGTCGATCGAGGAGGCTCACCAGACACTGGGGCCGCTTTTGGGCCCGGCATCGGCTACGATCTTCGCAATCGCGCTCTTGTGTTCTGGCCTTTCCTCCTCCACCGTGGGCACCCTGGCCGGTCAGATGATCCTCGAGGGGTTCCTGAAGGTACGGTTCAGCATTTTTCTGCGACGGCTTCTGACTTTGCTGCCGGCGATGATTGTCATCGGCCTGGGCCTGGATCCGCTGCGCATCCTGGTTCTATCCCAGGTGGTGCTCAGCTTTACGCTCCCGTTTGCCCTGATCCCACTGCTCATCCTTTGCAGCCGCCGGAAATTGATGGATGGATTCACCAATGGCCCGATCATCAACTTTCTGGGGTGGCTGACGGTCGGGTTGATTCTGGCTCTGAACGTGGTCCTGCTGGGATTGAGCGTCTAGGACGGTTTCGCAATTAACGTGGTCTCATAGGGATCGCGAGGAGTGGTTTTCCTTGGAGAAAACCAGGTAAAGGCCTATCGCTCCGGTCTACGCCCATTGCGAAACACGTCTAGGACGCAGAAAAAAGGTTTAAACTGAATAGCGGAACATGAACGCCCGAAGCAGACTTCGCGACTTCCTGCACAAGCGTTTCCGTCACGGCAAGCCTGACCGTGGACGGAGCCTTTCCTTCTAACTCCTCGTCAGCCAGACCCTGGCAACCAGCTTTTGATCAGGCTCGTGCGCCTGCGCAATTTTGCGCCACATCAGAGAGGAAATAACCATGAACAGCTTCGGCAGCCAATCCGTCCTGAAGGTTGGGAACAAGAGTTACGAAATCTTCCGTCTTAATGCGCTTGAGGCCAAAGGCCTCTCTCTCGGCCGTCTTCCTTACAGCCTCCGGGTACTGCTGGAAAACCTGCTCCGGCAGGAAGACGGCAAGAGCGTAACTGCGGATGACATTGAATTTTTAGCCAAGTGGCAAGCCAAGGCCGAACCGGCGCGCGAGATCGCGTTCATGCCGGCGCGGGTGCTGATGCAGGACTTTACCGGAGTACCCGCCATTGTCGACCTGGCAGCCATGCGCGATGCCATGAAACAGCTGGGCGGCGATCCGGAGAAAATCAATCCGCTGCAGCCGGCGGAGCTGGTGATTGACCACTCGGTGCAGGTGGACGAATTCGGCACTGTGAATGCGTATTCCATCAACGCCGCGCTCGAGTTCCAGCGCAACCGGGAGCGTTATGCCTTTCTCAAGTGGGGCCAGACTGCGTTTCGCAACTTCTCGACCGTGCCGCCGGGTATGGGCATCTGCCACCAGGTCAACCTGGAGTACCTGGCCCGGGTGGTGTTTACCACGACTACGAAGGGCGGTGTGCTTCGAGCGTATCCCGACACACTGGTAGGCACCGACTCTCATACCACCATGATCAATGGATTGGGGGTGCTGGGATGGGGCGTTGGGGGCATCGAAGCTGAAGCCGCCATGTTAGGCCAGCCGGTTTCCATGCTGGTGCCGCAGGTAGTTGGCCTCAAGCTGACGGGCAAGCTGCGTGAGGGAGCTACGGCCACCGACCTGGTGCTGACCGTGACCGAGATGCTGCGCAAGCTGGGCGTAGTGGGCAAGTTCGTCGAGTTTTACGGCTCAGGGGTGAGCGAATTGAGCCTCGCGGACCGGGCCACGATCGGCAACATGGCGCCCGAGTATGGCGCAACGTGCGGAATCTTTCCTATCGATGCGGAGACCCTGCGTTATTTGCGACTGACCGGACGCAGCGTGGAGCAGATCAAGCTGGTGGAGGCGTATGCCAAAGAACAGGGATGGTTTCACACTTCTCATTCAGCGGAGCCGGAGTATACGCAAACCACCCATCTTGACCTTTCGACGGTCGAGCCCAGCGTTGCCGGACCGCGGCGACCGCAGGATCGGGTACCGCTTTCTCAGACTGGCCGCAGCTTTCAGCAGCAGCTGCCCGAGCTACTGGGGCCGAGCGCAGCGGACCGGAAGGAACGGCAGACCATGCGCTGGGAGGGCGAGGGCGGCCATACCTGGCCCAATGGCGGTGAGAAGGCGACACTCGAGAAAGGACCTGCGACCACGGTCAAGGAGCGCTTCGGAGTGGATGTCGATCCCTACCTGAACCATGGATCCATCGTGATCGCAGCGATCACCAGTTGCACCAACACCTCCAATCCGTCGGTCATGATTGCCGCCGGGTTGCTGGCCAAAAAGGCATCAGAAAAAGGCTTGAGGGTGCCGCCCTGGGTCAAGACTTCGCTGGCGCCCGGCTCGCGCGTGGTGACGGATTACTACCGGAAGGCAGGACTGCTCGACGCGCTGGATAAGCTGCGCTTCCACGTGGTTGGCTATGGCTGCACTACTTGCATCGGCAACTCCGGCCCTTTGCCTACAGACGTCTCCAAGTCCATTGATGACCACGGGCTGGTCGCGGTGTCGGTGTTGAGCGGAAACCGTAACTTCGAGGGCCGTATCAATTCGGAAGTGCGGGCGAACTATCTCATGTCGCCGCCGCTGGTGGTGGCTTACGCGCTGGTGGGAAACATTGGACATAATTTCGAAGCCGAACCGATGGGCAAGGATACAAACGGGAAGCCGGTCTACCTGAAGGATATTTGGCCCACGCAGGAAGAAGTAAACAGCACCATCGCGTCGGCCATTGATGCTGAGATCTTCAGCAAGGAATATGCCACTGTCACGGATGGTGATCAGAACTGGCAGAACCTCAAGTTCCCTACCGGGGATACTTATCAGTGGGAACCCGATTCGACCTACATCCGCAAGGCGCCTTACTTCGACGGCATGCCTGCCAAGCCGGCGCCGGTTGGAGATATCAAAGGCGCGCGGGTGCTGGCGGTTCTGGGGGACAGTGTCACCACTGACCACATTTCACCAGCCGGCTCCATTAAACTAAACGGACCCGCGGGCAAATACCTGGTTGAGCATGGGGTGAAACACACTGACTTCAATTCGTACGGATCCCGACGCGGCAATCACGAGGTAATGGTGCGCGGCACGTTTGCCAATGTGCGGCTGCGGAACAAGCTGGCTCCAGGAACGGAGGGCGGGGTCACTCGCCTGCTTCCTGAGGGTGAGGGGATGAGCATCTTCGATGCCTCGGTGAAGTACGCCGAACGCGGTATTCCGCTGGTGATTCTTGCGGGCAAGGAATATGGGTCTGGATCTTCCCGTGATTGGGCGGCTAAGGGACCACGCTTGCTGGGTGTGCGGGCGGTCATCGCGCAGAGCTATGAGCGTATTCATCGGTCCAACCTTGTGGGGATGGGGATTTTACCGTTGCAGTTTGAAGACGGTCAGAGTGTCGAGTCGCTTGGGCTCACGGGTGAGGAAGTGTTTGATCTGGAGGGAATTCGGCGGATGCTGGAGCACAAGTTTGCCCACGGCCGCACGTTGAAGGTTAAGACCATGGATAGTGCGGGGGTTAAGAAGGATTTCAACGCTACCGTGCGCATTGATACTCCGCAGGAGATTCTCTACTACGAGAATGGCGGGATCCTGCAGTATGTGTTGCGGCAGTTAGCGGCTAGCTAGTAGCGGTGCGATAGGCGCGCTTTGTTAGCGTGTGAGAACAAAGGGACCGCAGATCTCTCTTTTGTTCTCACGCGGACTCTTAGCCGCTGAGGCGCACACGCGGCCTTGTCCAGTGCGGCCTGGCGGGAAATCCGGGTCGGGATGGCGGGTTAGCGTGCTAAGACGACCAGGCCCCAGGGGCCTTTGCCGGCTTTGATTTTTTTGGTCACAGTGTTTGTGGCGAGATCGACGACTGAGACGTCGTTCGATGGTCCATTGGCCGTATACAACGTCTTGGCGTCTAACGAGAGCGCTATGCCCCAGGGGCGCGCTCCTACTTCGACCGACCCCAAAACCTTGTTGGTGGCGGTGTCGACGGTGAAGACCTGGTGGCCTCGGCCGGTGCTTACGTAAAGTCTTGTCGCATCCGGGGAGAGCAGGACGTTCATCGGCTTAATGATGCCCGGCTTGCCAAGGGGAATGGTTTTGATCATCCGATACTTTTTGGCATCCACCAGTACGACCGTTCCGTCGTTTTCGGCGTTGACATAGGCACGCGAGCCATCGGGGAAAAATGCGATGTTGCGCGGACGGTGGCCTACTTTGAACGTCTTGATGATCTTGCCGGCCACAGGATCCAGGACGGAAATGGTTCCAGTCTCCTCGGAAGTGATCCAGACGTGCTTCCCATCCGGCGTAACCTTGACGCCTTCAGGTTGTGCGCCAACCTTAATCGTCTTGGCTACGTTGCCAGACGCGATGTCGATAATACTGACGGCTGCCTGGTCTTCGTTCGATGTGTAGAGCTGGGTGCCATCCTGGCTGATGTCGAAGTTTTCCGGATCAGAGCCGCCGTGAATGGTGCGGACGACCTTATTCTGGGCAACGTCAAAGACGCCGATCCCATCAGCGGTCTTGTCGGGCGGGGGAAGAGTGCTCTCATCGACATCAGGCCCGGCGATAGGCGAGCCACTGAGCGCGACGTAGATCGTCTTGTGATCGGGGCTGGCATGGATCCCTCTCGGACGCTTGCCCAACGGGACGGTGGCAAGGACGTTGTAGTTGCCGGAGTCGATGATGCTTAGATCTCCCCCGACCTCATTGGTGACGTAAATGCGCGGTGCCGAGGTCTCAGCGGGCGGAGTCGGCGCGGGCTGCTCGGAAGCCGAGTTGGGAGCTTTGGTGGAATTGCAGCCTGCCGCAATCATGGAGAGACCAACGGCAAAGAGAACGTATCCTATCCTGCGCATGTTTATTTTTCCTTGAAGGTGAAGTTCGCCTCAGCTTTGCCATGGGGATCAATGGTTAACTGGCGCTCTTGGGTCCCCAGTGTTTCCGTCCAGACTGCGAGGGTATATGTGCCTGGCGGCAGATTCTTGATTTCAAACGTTCCGTCGTCATTCGAAACCGCAAAATAAGGGTAATCCAGGACTCCGATGAAGGCGTGCATCCAACTATGGATGTTACATTTCACCGGGATCATGATTTCGGGCCTGATGAATTTACGCGCGATGGGAGGATCGCCGGCTCCCTGGCTATGGTTCCATTCGCGGTTGACCTGCGCCATCGGGTGGATATTGTGCGTCACCGGATCTGAGTTGACCACCTTCAATACCTGCCCCACCTGAATCCCCACCACCCGGGGATGAAACCAGCATCCCTTCTGATCGATGATGACCGGGTTGGCAGGAATTTCAAAGGTCTTTCCTTCCAAACCGCTTTTTATGTAGACGAAAGCATTTGCCATCGCACCTTTCCTGTTCACGACCAACGATTCGTCGTAAGCCTTTCCGTGATGCGCCTCGACACAGGCTGGTTCCTCACTCATGTCAATCACTTTGGGAGCCGGCCTCTTGCCTTTGAAAAGGATCTGACCGGTCACCGTACCGGCGGTTTCCGGATCCACTTTGAAGTACACGGGCGAGGGCTCGGGTTTGGCGACGCTCGGTTGCTCGGTCTTGACCTTTGCTGAACAACCGGCAAGGAGAGCGGCCGCACAACAAAGACTGAGAATAGGAATATGTCTCATCGTTCTGTTTTCACCTGTTCTTTCCCGGGTGGTCCCGCATTCTGGGGCATTTCGCCAGTAAGAGCCTCGAGGAACGCCACCAGATCTGCACGGTCCTGTGCGGAAAGGTGGAGCGGCTTCATATCCTTGTCGAGATATGGATTGGAGTTGCCGCCTCCAGCGTAAAAATCAACCACGTCATGGAGGGTTTTCAGGCTGCCGTCATGCATATACGGAGCAGTCAGGGCAACGTTGCGCAGGGTAGGCGTCTTGAACTTTCCCTTATCGGCTTGTAAATTCGTTTGGCCGAAGCGGCCCAGGTCGGTGAACACACCCTCTCCATTCACCCCCGCGCCGGTGTTGTGAAACTCTCCGTCGGTAAACAGGGCGTAGTGGTCGTTGATGGTATGGCAGACAGCACAATTGCCCCTGTTGGGGTCTTTAAAAATAGCCAGGCCGCGAATGGCCGCAGGCGTGAGCGCCTGCTTGTTGCCGCCATATTGGTATTGATCAAACGGCGAGTTGCCGCTGAGCAGAGTGCGTTCGAAGCTCCCCAACGACTTCTCGATGATATCGAGGGTGATGGTTCCAGGGCCAAACGCCTGGGCAAACTCAGCCTTATACGTTGGATCATGACGAATCTTGGCCACAAAAACATCGTGGGCCTGATTCATCTCCACCGGGTTAGCAATCGGGAAGCCCGACTGCGCCTCGAGGGTGGGAGCCCGGCCATCCCAGAACTGGAGCGGAGAGTACGCCGCATTCAAGAGGGTGGGAGCATTGCGTTTGCCGAGCAGGCCACCGACGCCCTCGGCAATCGCTCGATCATCGGTAAAGGCGATGTTTGGGTTATGGCACGAAGCACAGGAAATCGTGTTGTTTTTTGACAACCTCGGGTCGTAGAAGAGCTTCCGTCCCAGGGCGATCGTTGCCAGGGTGGGAGGGTTGTCCGCGGGAATGGGGACGGGGGGCAACCCGAGCGGAGCTTTGATAGCAACAACCTCACCGATTGGCTTGTCGTGACCAGGAGTTCTACATCCGACGCTAACACCAAGGACCAGGAACCCGGCAATAAGAACGATTTGTCGACTCGGTACTTTCAAGCTCCACATTATTATAGCTTCGCCGTTAACCCACGATGTCGTAAGGGCGCATCATGTCGTTGGCCTCATGTTCCTGCACGTGACAATGCCAAAGATACCGGCCGGCATATCCAGCAAAAGAAATGTGGATGCGCGTGACCATGTTGGGCGGACATTGCACTACGTCCTTCCACCCAGTCTCATTGGGACTTGGCCCGAGAACATCCCCGGTAAAGCGCAAGGTAGCGTTCTGCAGCAGGTAGACGTCGCGATCGAACGGCCGGCGATCCATTACCTGGAAGCGAACGTGATGGAGATGAATGGGATGGGTATCGTCGGTGAGATTGACCAGGGACCAGATCTCGGACGAGCCGAGCTTTGCGGTCTCGGTCACCGGCATGTGCCATGGCGTCCGGTTGAGCAGCATGACCATTGGGGTTGCCGGCGGGCTCCTTGAACTCGTTCAGAGTCATCTCACGCGTTCGCGCCGCGGCTGTCTCGGGCAGGCTGACAATCGGCCGCAGCATATCGGGGACCTGGCTGCTGTCCGGGCACGGGGCTGGACCCAACGCGAAACTGCATCATCTGGAACGCTCCATTGGTCAGTTGGATGCGCTCTCCGCGCATGGCCGCGAAATCGACGATCAGATCGGCCCGTTCCCCGGGGGCAAGCAGAAGATTGTTCAATTGGACCGGGGCTGGAAGCAGCCCCTGGTCTGCGCCGATTTGCAGGAACCGGAAGCCATCGGATAATCCCAGGCGAAAAAAGCGCGCGTTGGCCGCGTTCAGAACCCGCAGACGGTAGCGGCGCGGTTCCACTTCGCAAAAAGGCTGGACCCGGCCATTCACCACCATCGCGTCGCCGGCTACCTCGTCCGTCCAGGGATGCTCGGGATCGGGAGAAACGGGATAGAACAACTGGCCTTCGTGATCGAAGATCCGGTCGTACAGCACCAGTGGCAGCTCGAAACGCCCGGCCGGCAGTTTGAGGCGTGCTTCCTGTTCATCGCGAAGCAAATACACGCCCATCAGTCCGGCGTACAGGTTCAGCCGGCTGGTGCCCATGGCATGATCGTGGTACCAGAGCATGGCGGCATCCTGCCGGTTGGGGTAATGGCAGACGCGCGATTCCCCGCGAGGGTACCAATGCTCCGGATAGCCGTCGTCTGCCGCTGGGGTACGGCCACCATGCAGATGGACGACGGCGCGCGACTCGGGCAGCTCCCGCCCAGAGCCGTGGAGACTGTAGTCGATGGAAAGGAAATGCCGCGGCGGCAGATGATTGTGCCACTCGACCGCCAGACCCTCGTGACTGTGGGCCTCGAGCGAGGGACCAATGGCCTCTGGTCCGTAACTCCAAAGCCTCGTCGGCGGAAGGTCACGGTGCATCTTGACGCGAATCTCGCGCATGGTGATATGGCAACGCCCGCCGTGCTGCGGGGAAAGCGGGGGAAGAGGCAATGGATCGACGAAGGGCTGCAGCTGTAGCGCGTTGATGGCACGGGACAATCTGGAAGGGGTGGCGTGCAGGTTGATCGGTCGACCAAGCCCGACGCGCGAAATCAAAGTGGAGAGCGCCGCCTGCCTGATAAGATCCCGGCGGGTCAGCACTGCTTAGGGTCTCTTGATTTGTCCAGTCGTGGCATCCAGCAAGATCACGGCCCCATTCTGGGGTGCCGCCTGGCTGAAGTCAAGCATATCGCCGATGGAGCCGGCGATTTCATCAAACGAACCCTGACCGATTCGCTGCTGGTTCAAAAAAGTATCTTCAATAAAGCGCAGGATAGACGTCTGGTCAGTGACAGTGTGAGAAACGTAGTTCGGTTTGGCCCACGGCGAAATGACCAACAGCGGCAGACGTGGACCATAGCCGCACCTGCCCTGTGCATGCGAGGTGCCGGAGTCCACACCGGGAAGCGCGGTTGTGCCGTCGGCGCACTTCCCCCGACCCGAGAAACCATCCTTCGTGGTTTCGCTGCCATTGACAACGTTGCTCACGTGGTCATACCAACCATCGGAGTCATCATAGGTAAGGATGACGATCGTATTCTTCCACTGAGGTGTCTGTTCAATGGTGTTCATTACGTGTACGAGAAACACCTGCTCGTCAAGAGGATCGGAATAGCCGGCGTGGCCGTCACGGTACTCTGCAGACTTGAGGAAGCTGACCGTGGGAAAGTTACCGACCTTCAACGCTTCGAAAAAGTCGTGCATGTCGTACAGATGGTTGGCCGCCTCATCAATTGAGTATCCAATTGTCTGCGCAGAGATGGGGCGCACATGGAGAGGATTTGCGGTCGAAGCATAAAACTGAAATGGATTCACGAGTGGGGAATAATCCAATGGTGTTTGCCGGGTGACTTCGGATTTGTTGCTTCTGCGGCATCCCGTGGTGCCATTGCTGTTGATTACTGATGTATCGAAACCTTCGTGAAAGAAGCCCCAGGTCACGCCTGCAGCATTCAGCAAATCTCCAATATTCCTGCCCGTCATATGGATTAAAGCACCACTTGTAGCCGAGCAAATGTCATTGACAGGGGAAGCGTTTCTAATGAGGGTATAGCCACCGTTCCCATCTGAAACCATGTTGCCCCCGGCATTGCCATCGTTCACGACGCCGTTGGTCTGGCCGGAGATAAGATTAATGGCGCCAAGTGTCGAGGGGCCAAACGTAGTACCAAAGAAGCGATCGCTCATCGCATAGTGCTGGGCATAATTCCAGATTGCAGTCACCGTATTGCCGTCGTAATAGGCCATCGTGAGCCCGGTAGTTGCTGCGATACCGTGTCCCAGGCTCAGGCTGTCGGCCGCTCCCACTGAACGAGGGAACAGATCCATGGCGCCGCCATCGAAGGCTAATTGTTCCTGGTTGTAGCTGTGGTCCTGATCAGCCGTAGCGGCGCTAATCGGCGACAGCCGGAATGGGTTGCTCGCCCCACGACCGTTTCTGGCATTCGTGAAGTTGGGGTTGTGCAGCAGAAGACTTTGGGAGAGGCCGTCAACAGCGGCGGTTCCCGGGAGGGCGACGAACGGAGCCTCACCGGGCAAGTTAAGCGCGTTCGGATAAGTGCCGAAGTAGTGATCGAAGGAGACATTCTCCTGAAAGATCACCACGATGTGCTGGATGTCAGCCGTAGACGAAACGTTCGTTTCAGCAGAGCCAGGAATAGAACTACTGTAACCACAACCTATCAAGGTCAGGGTGAGCGAAAAACCAAGCAGCATAAAGCCAACTACCGCAGTTCGTTGAACCATGACTGCTCTTCCCCTGGCTTTTGCGCAGGGGATTCTTCCGCACGCACCCAGGCTCTGGTGAGTGCGCCGTCATTCTAGACATTAGACAATTATTTATGCAAGAAAATGTTCGTTCATCACAGGTGTGACGACGGCAGGGTTACCGGAGCCATCCATGGCTCTGACTGACCACCTTCTTGTTAAGTGGGCCTTATGAACTGTAAAGGCCTGCGCAACCGGTGAGGAGTTAGCAGCTCGGGCATAGTAAGGAGTAGGTTTTGTTTACTTTCGATCAATTCGTCTTAACTTCGCCCGTAAAGATAGCTCGCGTGGTTTAGGCCGCAAATCTAGAAGTTGGTTGTGAGGCGGAGAGCAATACTTCGCGATGGACCGATGGCGTTTCCGGAGAAAAGACCACCGAAATCAATGACGTTAAGAATGTTGGTAAGGTTCTGTCCGTCTACCTGAAGACGCATATTCATGTGATCCGATTTGTAAACATCCGCTCCTGCTGAAGCACTTACCAGGAAGGAAGGGTAGATCCGGCCGCGGGCAAAATTAATGCGATTCAATACCTGTTGTCCATACTCCGCGAGCACGGTGTCAGGATCGCCATCAAACTCGAAGGGAAGGCCACTGTCATATTGAATGCCGCTTGCGACCCAGAACCGTGGTTGTATCTGATAGCGGACTCGACCGCGCACCGTGTTGCGTTGATCCTGCGAATCCGGAAAGTGCCCGCTGAGCTGGGATTCCGCGTTTCCAGCTTCATCTCCCAAAAACAAGCCGCCGGTCACAGGAAACCAGGCATTGCCCACAATATAGGAGTAGCTTAGGAAACCTGAGAAACGACGCCAGTCGGGAAGCTCGAGTTTGCCTTCCGCACCGTAGATGATGGATTTGCGAAACGCGATGGGAAAGCTGATGGTTGTGTTGTCAATTTGATCGTCATCCGCATAATTGCCTACGAGCCTGCGGAAGTAGTTGACGTCGAGCCTGAGCTGTCCGAAGAATGCCTTGGTAATGCCGGCCTCATAGTAGTCGCCCTGGGAAGGTTGCACCGGCAACCGGAGAAAGTTCGTTGGATCCAGAGACTCAATTGCATTTGAACTGGAAAGGAGGATGTTCTCCGACGAGGGAGTCTGAAAAACCCGGTCGTAGGAGAAATGCGTGACCAGCTCTGCGGAAGGGAAATAGCGTGAAATGGAAAGGCGTGGTTCAACAGCCTGCTTATTCAGGAGGAGTTGGTAGTGGTCCCAGCGCAGTCCTGCACTGATGGTCCAATATCCCTGGCGGATCAGATCCTGCACGAAGACGGCTTGCTCCAGATCTGGACGGGTGGCGGCGAAGCTGAAGGTGCCCGGTGTGCTGGGGTCAAATTGACTTGGATCGGTAATGATGTAGCTGAAGTTTTCGTGCAGGAAAGCGTTGTCCGATTCGACCCCGAACTTCCACTCCTGGCGGCCGCGATTTGCGGTTATGTTTGCCTTGAAATATCCCTCACGAAACCGGTTGTTCTGAAATACTTCGATCGGAGTCGACAGCGCATTGGAGGTGAAATCTTTTGCATTGTCACGAACCATGCCTCGAATATCGGCCAGAGCATGGGGCGAAAAAATGTGCTCGTACGAAGCGATTCCCATGGTCTCGATGTTGTCTGCTGTTTGGCGTTGACCTGCGGCTTGTTGCACCTGTTCGTTAGGGAGGTCGTAGCGCGAGAGCGCATGGCGGACGCTCAAACTCAGGCGGTCGTTTTCCGTTAGCTCGCGATGATAGCGGCCCGAGAAGTCCCCCAGGGTTCCTGTATTTGAGAAATTTTGCGGAACCACGGGATTGAGATAGTGATCCGTCATGTTGCCGCTGGCGCTGCCGCCGAGCGTGTTCTTGCCCCAGCCGTATTGTGCTTTCGCGAACGCGCCTGCGGTGTCGAAGCTGCCGCCGGACAAAACCAATTCGCCATGCAGCCCGGGCTGTGCGTCCTGCAGCGTATTTACTTCAACCACTCCTCCCATCTTTCGCCCATATTCCGCGGGGATTCCCGCGGTATAGATGGTCATCGATTGCAGGTCGTCGGCCTCAATCTCGGGTCCGAAACTGGGCGAGCGATTATCAGTGAGGGGAATTCCATCCATCACAAATTGCGTTTGATACTCCGATCCGCGGGGATGCAGAACAGCATTTCCTTCATAGAGCCATCCAGGTTGGGAGTTGACCAGATCCTGCAGGGAGCGCCCTGGTATCGAGGCGAGCCGATGCTGAAGAAAGTCAGAGCCTATCTGGCTGACAGAGCCGGGCTGTTCGGCGTCGATCAGGGTATCGGCAGCATTCACGGTCACGGATTGATTGACGGTTGGCAGCTTCAATTCAATCGCGTATTTGAGTGGCAGCGAGGAGCCAATCACGAGCGATTCGCTTACCGGAGCAAAGCCGGGCGGATCCAGATTGAGCTGATATTTGCCATAGGGCAGGTGCTGAACGTCCAGGCTGCCCTGTTCGTCGGTTTGCAAAGTGGTCTGATATTGATTCGCAGCACTCTGCAGATGTATGGCTGTTTTAACGCCACGGCCAGATGGGTCGGTCACACGTAAACGCAGTTCACCACGATTGCTTTGGCAGAGGAGAGGCAACGCGAAGAGGAAGAACAGCGCTGTGAATCTCCTGATCAAGAAAAGGCCTCTCCGGTCTGGTTGTTGCTTTCATATGAGCTGCTAGAGTTCGCAGGGATTGATTGTGCCCGCAGCAAGGCGTAATGGAAGCGCTTTCGTAGTTTTCTCTCGCTTGAATCCTGGAAGAATTACTTCGTCGCCGACAAATGTGGCACGTCAAGCAAACATTAACTCTTGAGAAACGATAGTAACGTCGCTGAGACGTTGGCCCTGCCGCTGAAAGCGGCAGCGTAGAGCCAAGCGCGCCCAACGATGATCACTTTTTCTCAGTCTCTGATGATTTTTTGCTCGCCCGTAATTTGTACACAAACCCACCTAGATTTTACCTAGTGCTTGAAGATATGCCTTGAAGCCCGTGGAGATAATCTGTACGCCGATGCAGAGTAGGATGAATGAGGATAAACGCATCACCATCGACGTTCCTGATCGGCCCAGTAGTTGCTCGGCCTTTCTAGCGTAGAGATAGCAGACGTAGATGATGACGCAGATCAACGTGATGCCGCTGATGGCAGCGATCAGGACCCGGGGCGAAAATAAAGAATGCTCCTGTAGCTCAGGAGGCAGATGCGCCCCGAGTGTAATGGCAACCGAGATAGAACCTGGACCCACGGTGATGGGTAGAGTAAATGGATAGAAGGCGTTTTCAAGAATCTGGTCGTCGGCAGTTGGCTCGGTCTTTACTCGTCCGGTGTCCTGGTTGAGCAGAGTCCATCCGGTAGCGGCAACAACCAGGCCGCCCGCAATCTGTACCGCATAAATAGCGATCCCGAAAAATGCAAGGACATGCACTCCCCACAATAAGGAGCATAGGAGCAGAAAAAAGCTATAGATGGCTATTTTCTGCGAAAGTAAGCGTTGGGTCGAGGATGCGACCGGCCCGACCAAATTGACGAAAATCGCGGCGCTCCCCAAAGGATTGACGATTGGGAAGAGGGCGGCCACGACCAACACGGTGGCCTCAATGACCGCTGTTATTTCCTGACGGATGTCGATCACTCAGTTTTCTCCAGGGGTCACGGCTTGCCTCAGAATCTTACTACCCTTTCCAGTACTCAGCAGTCCAGGGGCTGGACGGCGGACAAAAAATCGTTGAGCAAAACGTTGCCGTTTGAACCCGGAGCGTTGCTAGAATCGAAAGTAATGACGGTCACTGCAAGCCTTTCGCCTGAAGTGCTGGACCGGTATGAGCCAGTGATCGGGCTCGAGGTCCACGTACAACTGCTCACAAATACCAAGGCCTTTTGCGGGTGCGCAAATCGATTCGGCGGCGAACCGAATACTCATATTTGCCCCACCTGTCTTGGCTTGCCGGGCGCATTACCAGTATTGAACAAGCGCGCGGTGGAATACGCGGTGCTGGCCGCGACGGCCATCAACTGTGAAGTTCGCGAGCATTCGGTGTTCGCGCGCAAGAACTACTTTTATCCCGACTTGACCAAGGGCTACCAGATTTCGCAGTTCGACAAGCCACTGGCGGAGCATGGCTGGATTGATGTTCCCACGCGCGATGGCTCGGGCCACAGTGTGACTAAGCGCATTGGGATTACGCGGCTGCACATGGAAGAGGATGCGGGCAAGAGTCTCCATGACGGTTTTCCTGACTCCGCGACCAAGACCTATGTGGATCTGAACCGATGCGGAACGCCGCTGATCGAGATCGTGAGTGAGCCCGACCTGCGAACGCCAGATGAAGCATACGAGTATCTCACGCGCCTCAAAGAGATACTCCTGTACACCGGGGTAAGCGATTGCAACATGGAGGAGGGGTCGTTACGCTGCGATGCCAATGTAAGCGTACGACCGCGCGGACAGACGAAATTTGGAACCAAAGCCGAGGTGAAGAATGTGAACAGCTTCCGCTTTATCCGTTCTGCGCTGGAGTATGAGATTGAACGCCAGGTGGAGTTAATTGAGAGCGGCGGCCGCGTGGCCCAGGAGACGCGGCTGTGGAACGCGAACGAGGGCCGCACTTACTCCATGCGCTCCAAGGAGCAGGCCCATGATTACCGCTATTTTCCCGAGCCGGACCTGCCGCCTCTGTTGGTCTCCGGGGCGTGGAAGGCGATCCTTGCCGAGCGCATGCCTGAGTTACCCGAGGCACGCCGCAAGCGCATGATTGCTGAGTACCAGATCACGATGCAGGATGCCCAAACACTGACGGCCACCCGCGAGTATGCTGACCAGTTCGAAACGGCGGCCCGGCAGGCCCGCAGCCCGCGCCGGGTGGCTAACCTGATCCAGAGCGAACTGATGGGGCGTCTCAAGGCAAAGAGTCTGGATCTGGAGGACTCTCCGGTCACCTTGCAGGGGTTGGTGCAGGCAGCGGATCTCGCGGAGTCTGGAGAGCTTTCGAGCAAGCAGCTCAAGGGGCTTTTCGACACGGCGTTTGAAAATGGCGAAGATTTTGGTCCTGTGTATGAACGCGAGAAGCCACGGCAGATCAGCGATCCCGCCGCGCTGGAGAAGCTGATTCAGGAAACGATGGCGGCCAATCCCAAGCAGCTGGAACAGTATCGCGCGGGGAAGAAGACGGTCGCTGCATTTTTCGTGGGGCAGGTGATGCGCTTGTCGAAGGGGCAGGCGAATCCGGCGTTGCTGAATGAGTTGGTGACCAAGCATCTCGATGCTTAGGAAAGGCTGCTCAGCAAGCTTGCGAAAAGGGATGACTTCGGCATAGACGAAACACGGAGCCTAGCTCAGAAGCTAGGGTTATGAGTCGCACGAATAGCCCAGTGGTATCCCACATCTCGCGAAAAACGAGCGAGATGCCCCGAATTTCCTGCACGCCGCACTGGACAGGACCGCGTGTGCGCCTTTCTTCAAGGAAAGGCGCATGAAGTTCGCGGAATCCACTGAGCTTCACAGGAAATCGGGCATGTGGGGCACCCGTCGGTTTGTGGTAGGGACAGAAGATAAAACTAGCGGGCTAGCGAAATAGGCGTTGTTTCTCTTGTCGGCCTCGGGATTCTTTTTTCGATTAAGCAAAGCCTTTGGGGGGCTTCGCCCATCTTTTTCGGCCAGTTCCAAGTGGTTTCTCTGCTCCTTCGGTGACAGCGGCTGTAACTCCTCAGCCTGCGGCGAGTCCAATAGCTGGGTGTGCCTATGTTTGAGTCTGACCTGAGCGAGGATGCTGCGCGGCAAAGAATAACGCGCCGCGCTTTTCTATTAAGCGGGGGCATGGCAGCGGCCGCGATTGCTGTCTGGTCTCTCCGCTCCGCGCCTCCACCCCTATCAACGTCGTTGCCCAGCGGACCCGCTCCCCAGGTTGAGATTGCCGAATTTTCTGGTGCCGGCGTGGCCACCGGGATCATCCGGGTGCAGAAAATCGTCAAGAGCGACGCGGAGTGGAGACGGCAACTTTCCGCCAACGCCTTCGACATTGCTCGCCGCGCCGATACAGAGATGGCTTACACAGGCTCCTACTGGAATTTGCACCAGCGAGGAATCTATCGCTGCATCTGCTGCGGTACGGCGCTTTTCTCCTCCCTAACCAAGTTCGATTCGGGCACAGGCTGGCCAAGTTTCTGGCAGCCGATTGCGCGGGAAAATATTGTGGAGACGGAGGACAGGAGTTTCGGTGAGCGGACAGCTGTCGCATGCGCTCGATGTGACGCGCACCAGGGTCACGTTTTTAACGATGGGCCGCCGCCAACGGGTCTGCGCTATTGCATTAATTCCGCATCCATGGTGTTCAAGGCTATCGTGTGAGCTGCTGCGGAAAAGCGGATGGTTCTATCGAAATAACGGGAAAACCTACATATTCATCTTTTTGAAGAAGCGACTCGGGATGGCCCGCACCACCAACATGATCCAGAACCAGAACCAGGGCAGGTAGACCACATCGCGCCGGCGCTCAATGGCCTTCCATATGCCGCGGGCAATCTGGCCGGGCGAGGCAAAGAGCGCGTTGTGCGGCACGTGGGCGGTCATCGGCGTGGCCACGAAACCGGGCTTGATGGTCAGCACGTGCACCCCATCGCGATCGATCCGGTTGCGCAGTCCTTCCAGGAAGACGTTGAGCGCCCCTTTAGAGGCACCGTAGACATAATTGCTCTTGCGGCCGCGGTCACCGGCCACGGAAGAAACAACCGCCAGCGTGCCCCCACCCTGGGCCTGAAAGTAATTTCCCAGCCAGGTCAGCAGAGAGACGGTGGCGATAAAGTTGGTATGCAGAATCGCCGCGGCCGCTTCGAAATCCACTTCGGCGGCACGCTGGTCCCCCAGGACTCCCTGTGCGATCAGGGCCAGGTCGATCCGGCCCAGCCGCTCCACCGCAGTGGCGAGCATTTCCGGATGGGCCGTGGTGTTGTCCAGGTCCATGACCCAGGTATCGACGGCGAGCGCGCCGCGCGTCAGTAAGTCCTGGGCTATGGCTGTGAGCCGGTCCCTGTTCCTCGCTACCAGCATGAAATGCATATCGGGCGCCGCAAGCTGCCTCATGGTGGCGATGGCAATGCTCGAGGTTGCTCCCAAAACCAACACCCGCGAGGGAAAGAGAGGATCGCGTTCAGGCACGGCCGGTTACCCTTTGCCAGAAGCTGGAGCTGAACCCGGGATCAATGTACGCCGCCCATTGCTCCCACTGGGGATAGAACTGCTGGAAATGCGCCGAGCTCATGCACGCATCTTTCGCCGGATACATACGCCCGCCGAAATCGGCGGTGATGCCGGCCAACCGATCCAAGAGGCCAAAGCTTATCTCTCGCCGGATAGGAAAATCCAGAGCCAGGGTGATACCCGGCACGGGAAATGACATGATTCCAGGAGAGACCGCATCCCCGAAAACCTTGATGACCGCAAGAAAAGAAGCCTGTCCTGAAGCCGTAATGGCCTTTAACAACTGGGTCATGCCCATGGTGTCGCTAGCCCAGGGTAGAACGCATTGGAACTGGAGGAGGCCTTGCTTGCCATACAGCCGATTCCATTGCAGGATGCGGTCCAGAGGATAGAAGAACGGTTCATAGTCGCTCAGCCCGGTGCGTTGTCTGGTCATCTGCTTGTGATAGTAGAGCGTGTTGAAGGCGCCAACGGAGCTGCGGCTGAGCGCGAAGGCCGGGAGGTTGAACGGCAGCGCAAGCTTCGCCTTGGCTAAAGGGGTAAGTGGACCAGCATTTTCGTCGTGCTCACCTTGCATGAAGATGCCCCGGGCAAAGTTCTGCCCTCGGGCAACGCAATCAATCCAAGCCACGGAATATTCCTTGTGCGCACTCTCTTGAGAGAGCGCGACAAACTCCTCCAGCCCGTGGAATTTCGTGGATCGATACCGAATGCGGCGGGAGACGATCGGCCGCATCTGCAGCTCGGCCCAACTGATCAGGCCGGTCAGTCCCATGCCGCCTATGGTTGCGGCATACCACTCCTGATTCTCGGTCGCGCTGCATATCACCCGCGTGCCGTCTGAGCGCACCAGCTCGAAGCGCGGTGTGTGCAGGCCGAAGGTGCCTGCGACGTGGTGGTTCTTACCGTGAATATCGTTGGCAATCGCTCCACCTACGGTTACGTATTTGGTGCCCGGGCTTACCGGTAAAAACCATCCGCGGGGCACAGCGAAATCAAGGATCTCCGCCAGGGTCACCCCAGCTTCACAACGCAACAGGCCTGTCTGTGAATCGAACGAGATCAGGCGATCGAGGTTGGGCGTCGTCAGCAGGGTTCCGTGCTGCAGCAGGCA
This sequence comes from uncultured Acidobacteriaceae bacterium, assembly GCA_963750415.1. GTDB lineage: Bacteria > Acidobacteriota > Terriglobia > Terriglobales > Acidobacteriaceae > PALSA-350. The sequence goes on along the minus strand of CAVVQX010000005.1, from coordinate 759,606 downwards.
TACGTCGCCGTAGCTGCGCCCCATACCGACCGCCAGCATTTTTGAGTCTGGGGCGAGGGGGAGAGGAAAGTCCTCTTTCCAAAAAAGAGGGCGGACCTCAGCGAAGAGTTTTGGATAGCGGCCCCACGATTCAAATTGAGGCCGGTCCTGGCTAGGGGACATAGGTCAGGTATCTTTCCTTCTAAAGCGCGGAGTAGGCAATGATCGCAACCCCCAGACCAAGCAGCAGGCTCATGCGGTCCGAAAGCGCAAAGACGACAGGATCTTCGTCCAGCAAGCCGCGCGAGGCGAGCAGCCAAACACGGCTGACCCACAGGATCAGCAGCGGGGTAATCAACCACATGCGGTTCGGGTGATGGTAGAGCGCCACCACATCGCGCCCATTGATATACAGAGCAAAGATCACGATGGAGGCGTAAGCGCTGGAGGTGCCAAAGCTGCGTAACTGCTCGATGTCGCTTAAGAGGTAGCCCCTTCCGTTGGTAGGGTTCACGCCGCGCGCATGTAGATTCTGCAATTCGCTGAACCGCTTGACCATGGCGAGGCTGAGAAAAAGAAAGATGGAGAAGGCAGCAAGCCAGGGAGAGACGGGATCGTGCGTGGCCGCAGAACCGGCCATCATGCGGATGGTGTACAGGCTCGACAGGATGACCACATCGACCAGCACGATCCGTTTCAGGGAAAGAGAATAGGCCAGCGTGGTTACAAGATAGAGCAGCAGGTAAATCAGGAACGTTCGTGGCAAGTAGGCGGCTGTAAGCAGAGCGATTGCCAGCAGCGAAAACGAAATGCCCAGCCCGGTAGTCACCGAGAGATCCCCTGCCGCAAAAGCTCGCTTGCGCTTGTGCAGGTGTACCCGGTCCAGCTCCAGATCGAGCAGGTCGTTGAAAATATAAGTTGCGGACGCCATAAAACAAAAGCAGAAGAACGCGGCCGATGCCGCCATCACCGGTGCTGCCCGCAAAGAGTGCGCCAGCAGCAGGGGCAGAAATACGAGCAGATTTTTTGCCCACTGATGTACCCGGAGCGCTGTCATTAAGGCCAAAGGCAGGCGCGCGCGGTCGAGGAACTTCCGGTTCACGAGCACATTCCGGCGCTTCAGAGCACTGTTCAAGCTGAGGGCAGGATTGGCGACCATGGCCTGCTGAGCCTCTTGCAGGAGCGGCAAATCAGGCAGCGCGTTGCCGATATAGTCGAAGCCATCGGCGGCAAATCTCTGCTCCAGATGCCGCAGCTTGTTCCTTCCGGTTAGGTTCACCCTGCCGTCACTGGCGATCACGTCGGCAAAGATGCCCAGGTGGGCGGCAATATTTAGCGCCAGGACACGGTCGGCCCCCGTGGCGAGATAGAGTTTCCGGCCAGCGGCATGCTCGTCTCTCAGGTAGTTCAGCAGGGGACGGTTGTACGGCAGGTAGGCGGCATCGAGTGTGACCATAGAAGCCACCTGCGACTTCACATAGGCTTTGCCCTTGAGCGCCCACGATGGCATTCGCAAAAGAGCCAGGGGATGGCGGCGGGCGAGGACCATCAACGAATCAACGAAAGTATCAGACTTGACCAGGGTGCCGTCCAGGTCGACACAGAGCGGACGCTCTGCCTGGACCTCCACTGGAGGCTGCATAACCTTAAGTTCGGTCATTGAGAGCAGTTCTCCCGTTGCCGTGTCGAATCAAAGAGGAGACCGCGGCGAAAGGCCTGGAAAACCTGCGCTTCCCGTGGCTGAGCCGAGCGCGCCTGCGGACGTTCGATCAGAATCCATGATCCAGATCTATCAACAAGATACGTGAGCAACAGGCATAGCCCAAGTAACCATTACAGTTCATCTTGAGGATAGCAGAGCCAGGTCCGGGCCCATCCTGCGGACCAAGTATTCTTCGCCCGGGTCGAACCTTTCATCGCCGGCTCCCGTCATATAAATACGAGTCCTTCGTGCAACCAGGGGACCAGGGTCATCTAACGAATTATGAATACAAATGGTTGCGGAACAGGCAAGAAAATCGATCAAAGGCATTTTATCGGGTTGGTCATGGCAATTTGCCTTGCCATGCCGGGCGTCGTTCGCCCGTTGATTGGGCAGGAGACATCTACCGGCCGGGCCGTGGTCACGGTTAACAGCAAAGCTGCAGAAGATGTAACCACAGTTCCCAGGCAGACCATGAGTGTTTTCGAGAATCGCAAACCTCAGGATGTTGACTGGTTGGGTTCCGCTGCGCGGCGAGCGATCTGGTCTGCAGTTGGTGGTGTTGCTGGATGACTCTTCCCGCGGCAACCTGGGTCTGCAGTTGAACGATATCAAGAGTTTTTTGACCGGTCTGCCTCCCACCACGCAGGTGGCGATCGGGTATATGCGCAACGGCACGCCGAACCTGGTGCAGAACTTCACCAGTGACCACGCGCAGGCGGCAAAGGCCCTGCGTTTGCCTGCCGGGATCGGTGGCAGTAACGGTAGCCCTTATTTCTGCCTCTCGGACCTGGTGAAGCATTGGCCGGGCGGCGACAGACAATGTTCGCCGGGAGGTCATTATGGTGACCGATGGCGTCGACCGTTATTCCGGTGCGCGCTTTGACCCGGAAAATCCTTATGTGCGCGCGGCCACCAGTGACGCGCAGAAAGCCGGAGTCATCGTCTACTCCATTTACTATCGCGGTGCCGGACGCCTGGACCGGAGTTTGCAGGTAACGGATGGCGGGCAGAACTACCTTACCCAGGTTTCTGGCGATACCGGGGGCAAGGTCTACCTGGAGGGCTTTGGGAATCCCGTATCGTTCGCGCCCTTTCTCTCCGACATTCAGCGTAAGCTACAGAATCAATACGAGTTGACGTTCGCCTCCACGGCGAAGCCAGGGCTCCAGAATATACGAGTAAAAACCACCCAGCCGAATACCACGTTGCAGTGGCCTGCGCGCATTCCAATCGGCGGCGTGACTGCCGCCCAGTAAGAGGGAAGATGCTATCCAACAGAGTACGAACCAGGGTTTTGCGCCTGATCCTTGGAGTGGCAGTGGGTCTATTGCCGTCCGCCGCGAAGGCACAGGATGCGGGCGCTCCCGCGGCTAAGCCCGTTACCTTCCTGGGGACAGTGCAGACGATCAGCGGCAACACGATCACGGTGAAGAACGACGCCGGCGCCACCATGCAGGTGACGGTGGAGGAGAATGCCCGCCTGCTGCGGATAGAACCAGGACAGAAGACTCTGGCCGGTGCGAGCCCCTTCAACCTGGCCGATTTGCAGGCGGGGGATCGGGTCATGGCCCGCGGCTCCACAGGCGCGGATGGCAAAGCACTGGCTGCCGCCATGCTGGTTGCGATCAAGGGCGCGGACATCGCGCAAAAGCAGGAGCAGGAGCGGGAAGACTGGCAGAAACGCGGCACGGGGGGTCTGGTCAAGTCAGTCGATCCGGCGGCCGGCACCGTAACCATCCCCAGCGGACCGGGGGGCACACGAACACAGGTGATCCACGCCTCGCCGACTACGATCGTGCGCCGTTATGCTCCGGGTTCGGTCAAGTTTGACCAGGCAATCAAAAGTACCCTCGACCAAATCAAGCCGGGTGATCAGCTTCGTGCCCGCGGTTCCAAAAGCGCGGATGGGGCAACCCTTGAGGCGGAAGAAATTGTCAGCGGAAGCTTCCTGAATCTCGCCGGCCCGATCCAAGCCGTAAACGCGGATGCATCTACGATCACGCTGACGGATATCGCTACCAAGAAACCAGTGGTGGTTTCGGTTACGCCTGACAGTCGAATTGAAAAAGCTCGACCCTGCCGTAGCGCAGCGGATAGCCGCCCGCCTGAGCGGCGGCGGTGCAAGGCGGCCCAATGGGTCTCCGGCCGCTGGCGCCGGAGCGGGGAGCACACAGGGGGCCGCGGGGCCGGGGTCAGGGCCCTCGGGAGCGGAGAGGCAGGCAGGCTCTCCGGGCCGGGGACCGGGCGCCGGAGGACCTGATCTCCAGCAGTTGTTGGCGCGCGCGCCGTCCGTCACCCTTAAAGATCTCCAGAAAGGCAACATGATCATTGTCGTCGCCACCGAAGGCCAATCACCCCATTCCGCAACCGCTGTCACGTCGTCGCGGGTGTGGAACCGATGCTTCAAGCCTCGACCAGCGGAAGCCAGGCCATGCTTTCTTCCGCCTGGAATCTGGGTGGAGGGGAGAGGGCGGCGGCGGTGGAGAAACACCGCAGTAGGACCGATCCTTCATCAGCAGTCCTGACAAACCGGAATACTGAACGCATTTGAGGAGAACCTTTGAATCGATTGCTCGCTCTCTGCCTTACGAGTTTGTCCCTCGTCTGTGGGGGGTTCCCCCTTTTCGCAAGCCTTGGCGCAAACGCCCAGGGTCTCAACGGTGGCTGCAGCTCCGGGAAGTCTGCGCGGCCAGGTAGCGGATCCGAGCGGAGCCGTCATACCTCAGGCTTCCCTGACGGTGACATCGGCGACGGGCGTAAGCCGTACGGGCACGTCCGATGCCAGCGGGCAATACGCGGTCACCGGCCTGGCGCCCGGCCAATACACGGTCACGGTCCAGGCCACTGGCTTCTCCACGTTCACATCTCCTCCGGTACGCATCGCAGCCGGACAAACGCGGCAGTTGAATGTTTCGCTCTCCATTCAAATGGAGCAACAGCAGGTGCAGGTCACCGGAAATACTCCGGGCGTGAGCGTGGATCCAGACAGCAATGTGAGCGCAGTGGTGATGACCGGCAAGGACCTGGATGCGCTTTCGGATGATCCTGACGAGTTGTCGAATGAACTGACGGCGCTGGCCGGTCCTGCGGCAGGCCCCAGCGGGGGACAGATTTACATTGATGGGTTTACCGGTGGTCAGTTGCCACCCAAGTCCGCGATTCGCGCCATCATCATCAACCAGAATCCCTTCTCTGCCCAGTATGACAAGCCGGGTTATGGCCGGGTCGAGATCCTGACCAAGCCGGGCACGGACAAACTGCACGGCCAGGTGTTCGTGAATTCGAGCGCTTCGCTCTTTAACACGTCGAATCCGTTTGCCGCGAATCAACCGCCGTACCATACGCTGCAATACAACGGCAACGTAAGCGGACCGTTGGGCAAAAGGGCTTCGTTCTTCATCAACTTCGACCGGCGGAACATTCAGAACAACAGCATCGTCAACGCCAATGTGCCTTACGTGCCCGACCCTGCTACCTGCGGGCCGGAAAACGGCGTGGTGGTGGAGACCACGCGGCACGCTCTGCAATGTGGCCGTGCCCTATCCGCAGACGCGCACTGACATCAGCCCGCGCATTGATTATCAATTGACGCCCACCCAAACTTTGACCGCTCGCTACAGCTACTACCAGGACACACGGAACAATAGCGGACTGGGCGGAAACCCGTTCGTGCTGCCCAGCCAGGCCTACGACACCAACGAAGTGGAAAACAGAATCCAGATCAGCGACAGCCAGGTTTACGGCGCGAAGTTCGTCAACAATACGCGTTTCCAGTACATTCACGACTCAAACAACCAGACTCCGCAGACGGTGGCTCCGGCCATCAATGTGCTGCAGAATTTTCAAGGCGGCGGCAGCCCCCTGGGTACGGTCCGGGATATCCAGACCGAGTACGAGTTGCAGAATTACGCCTCCCTGGCTCTGGCCAAGCATTACATCCGTTTTGGTGCGCGGCTGCGGAACAACCACGACACAAATTATTCCAACGCGAACTTTGAGGGAACGTACACCTACTCGAACCTGAATGGCTATCTTGCCGCCAAGCCAAGCCAGTTCTCGATCACCACGGGAACGCCCACGCAGAAGGCCAGCGTTACCGACCTGGGTCTTTACGCGGAAGACGATTGGAAGGCCCGGCCGAACTTCACCGTTAGTTATGGATTACGTTTTGAAACGCAAAACCAGCTTGCCAACAAAGTAAACTTTGCTCCCCGGGTTGCGCTTTCGTACGGCATTGGGGCGGGTGGAAAGCAGCCCAAGACCGTTCTGCGTGCCGGCTACGGAATTTTCTACAACCGCTTTACCTATGATCTGCTGCTCAATACAAACCGCTACAATCTCGACCAAGAGGGCCAGATACAGAGTATCCAGTCGAATCCGAATGGAACGCCGCCGGACAGCACAACAGAAAAGTCTCCCGCGCTGCCAACCTTCTATCGCACCCAGCCGGGGCTGAACGCGCCGACCATCATAGAAACCGGAACGGGCATTGAGCACCAGGTAAATAAGAGTGTAAGTGTCTCGGCGACGTATCTCTATTCGCGGGGCATACACCAGTTGCTTTCGCGCAATATCGATGCCCCGCTGCCCGACGGCACCCGCCCCGCGCTCGGCTTGTGTCCCAGCAATCCGGTCGGCGCCGCGCCGGGAACGCCTTGCAACATCTACGAGTACGATTCGCTGGCGGTGTTCAAGGAGAACCAGATTTTTCTTAACTTGAATGTGGCTTACGGCCGCAAGCTTACGTTTACCGGCTTCTACATTTACAGCAAAGCAAATAGTGATACGGGGGGGCCTGGTTATCATCCTTCCAACCAATACGACATCATGCAGGATTATGGACGCCAGTACTTCGATGTCCGGAATCGGGTGTTTGCGTTTGCGAACTACTCGGCTCCGTTTGGGTTCAGGATCAGTCCGTTTCTCAGCGCATCGTCGGGTGCACCGTTTAACTTGCAGCTAAGCCAGGACATCAACGGCGACTCGTTCTTCAACGACCGGCCGACCTTCGCTTCCTCACTCTCCAATCCCGCCAATGTGGATACCACCAAGTACGGGAACTTTGATATCAGCGCCGCGCCCCCGGCCGGAGCGAAGTTGATACCCATCAATTATGGGAACGGTCCGGTTCAGTTTGCGATGAATATGCGTGTGTCCAAGAGCTTCGGCGTCGGCCCGCGGGTAGAAGAAGGCAAAGGGGCGGTTGCGGGCGGGGACGGTGGGCATGGAGGCGGCCACGGTGGCCACATGCCCGGTATGGGCTTAGGGGGAAGCGGCGACGGTGGTCACGGCCAAAGTACGCGCGTCGATCGCCGCTACAGCATTACTTTGAGCGCGTTTGCCCACAATTTATTCAACGTGGTTAATCTTGCGCCGCCGAATGGGACACTGGGCGGTCCTCCGGACGGGACCACCGACTCGCCGTTTTTTGGCAAGTCGAATCAGCTGGCGACTGGATTCTTCTCCCACGGTTCCGCGGTGCGGGACTTTAATTTCCAGGCGCTGTTCAACTTCTAGCTAGACCAAGAAATCTCCGATCACCCACAGACGACGGGTGCCCCACATCTCGCTCGTTTTTCGCGAGATGTGGGATACCACAGACCTAAACTTTCCCTGCATATTGGGCTCAGAACGGTTCGGATTGAGATCTGTGGGCCACCCGTCTTTCGTGGTTAGAAAAGAACTAAATATCCGTCATTCACTCTGCGGATAGCAGGAACACGTCGAGCCCGGCCATTTCGATGGTCGCGCAGGATTCGCCGAGTACCTCTCCGTCGGCCTGGACGGCCAACGGTGGAGCGTACGTCCGATCGGGAATGGGGCTGCAGACCACTCGCACCACGTCGCGGTAAATTGCTGCTGCATTCTGCGCCGGTTCGCGATCGCGCGCACCGCCCGAACGAAACAGGGCTTCGAAGGATGCCAGCGCCAGGCGCGACCGCGAGTCGCCGGCTACCGTGGCCAGCCGGAGAAAGGGAAAGTGCAGTCCGCCGCCGGGACGCCATCGGTTCAGCTCTGCTACGCGCACGGCGAGCGCCTCGCATACTTGCTCGCGGATGACAGACCCGCTGGTGGTGGTGATCGCAACTTCGAAGGGTCTTACGGGATGGTTTAACAGCAATCGCCCGCCGGCGGCGAAATAGGCGGCACGTCCTACTCTGCTCTTTCCCGAACGTCGCGCCTCGGACATCAGAGAGGCATGCATGCCCATCCCGGCAGCCATGGCGAACAGCCAGCTTTGCCGCCCCTGCGGAGAGCAGCAGGCGATTTTTCCCAGGCCCACCGCGCGGGGACGACTGCGCAAAATCCAATGCACGGCAGCCACCGCATCTTTGGGAACCTTCAGATTCTGGGCCATCACGTTGCCGGTGCCGAAGGGAATGATTCCCAGCGGTACAGCGGAGCCGGCGAGCCCCTGGATCACATCAAAGATCGTTCCATCACCACCGCAGACAACGATGGCCTCGTAGCCTTCGGCTACAGCCCGCTTCGCCTTGGGCCCCGCAGCGCGGTTCTCGCCCGTCTCCATCACCTCGACCGAGGCGCCCTGCCCGCGAAATGCATCGACAACACGAGCGATATCCCTGCGCCTCGCTGCTGTGTGCTGGAGCACCGGGTTGACGAAGAGCAGGATCTTTCTCATGGCGCTTCAGCCGGGGCCCCCGGCAGCTCGCTGCTGGGGTGGATCAGAAGTGCGCCGGCTTCTCCCAGTCGGAGAACACGAATTCTTCCAGAGGCTTCCGCTGCCTTGGTGAAACCTCCTGCTTGTGCAGGTGCTCAGGCAGGCTGGAAGGGTCGCCAAAGTATCCGATGGCTGTGACCGCGCCCATGCTCATAGTCAGAGGGTATCGCAAACGAAGCCCGCATCTGCTCGTTGTCGAAGCCTGCCATCGAATGGGTGTGCAGCCCGTCGGCGGTCGCCTGCAGAGCCAGATACGCCATGGCCGCGCCCGTGTCGTGCAGGTTATGGCGATTGGGTGAGCCCTTTTGCAGTGAAGGTCTTCTTTGCGACAGAGAGCACCAGCACCGGAGCGCTCCTGGCCCACGTTTGGTTGAACTCAACCAGGGCGTTGAAGATCTTCTGGTAGGTTTCGTCGCCTCGCCGGCCCACCAGGAACCGCCAGGGTTGCTCATTAGAGGAGGAGGCGGCCCACCGAGCCGCTTCAAACAGCCTCTTGAGCTCCGCCGCTGGGTACATCCTTGTCGGCATAGGCACGCGGACTCCAGCGACGGTGGATCAAATCGTGAACGCCGGCTACAGGGGGTGCATGCTTTAACTTCTCGATGACTTCCGGGGATGATGTCGGGGGCACGGGATCACTCCTGAACAGGTCTGAATTCAATAGTTAGATGATGGAGAAGAACAACGATACAAAGAAAAATCGCCTGCTCTCCATGGAGAGCAGGCGAAATCTTCGACTGGGGCTATTCCATCCGCGTTATTCGCGGACGCCTTCGACGAAGGCCTTCAGTTTGCGCGAGCGAGAAGGATGACGCAACTTCCGCAACGCCTTGGCTTCGATCTGCCGGATGCGCTCGCGCGTTACCTGGAAGCTCTGACCCACTTCCTCCAGCGTGTGCTCGGAGCCATCCTCCAGGCCAAAGCGCATCTTGATCACACGCTCTTCCCGCGGTGTCAAGGTACGCAGCACCTGCGAGGTGTACTCCTTCAGGTTGACGCTGATCACTGCTTCGGAAGGCGAAACGGCCTGACGATCTTCAATAAAGTCGCCGAGGTGCGAATCTTCTTCTTCACCGATCGGAGTTTCGAGCGAGATCGGTTCTTGTGCGATCTTGAGCACTTTGCGAACCTTGGCCACCGGGATGTCCATCCGGCGGGCGATCTCTTCCGACGTGGGCTCGCGGCCCAACTCCTGCACCAACTGGCGCGAGGTGCGAATCAGCTTGTTGATGGTCTCGATCATGTGCACCGGAATACGAATGGTCCGGGCCTGATCGGCAATGGCGCGCGTAATCGCCTGGCGAATCCACCAGGTGGCATAGGTGGAGAACTTGTAACCACGGCGATATTCGAACTTATCGACCGCCTTCATCAAGCCGATGTTGCCTTCCTGGATCAGATCGAGGAATTGCAAGCCGCGGTTGGTGTACTTCTTGGCGATCGAAACCACCAGGCGCAGGTTAGCCTCGATCAGCTCACGCTTGGCCTGCTCCGCGTCCATATCGCCCTGGATCATCTCGCGCTGGGTACGTTTCAGCTCGGCAATCGAAACACCGGCCTCCTGCTCCAGCTTTTCCAGGTCGGTTTTGCAGTTCTTCTGCTGGCGGCGGTACTCCTTGCGCAGCTCTTCGCTTTTCGACTGGTCATGCTTCTGTTCCAGCGACTTAACCTGCCGCTCGAGCATGCGCATGGCGTCGACGGTCTTGTTGACCTTGTCCAGCAGCCGCTTACGTTCCGCGTTGGTGTATTTCAGTTCCCGGACAATGCGCGAGACCTCCACCCGCTCGCGATTCATCATCCATCGCGTCTTGCGATGTTCCCTGGCCTTCGCCTTGATGTTGATCGTCTCTAGCTTTTCAAAGAGAAGTGCGGCCTTCTTCTGGTGCTTGAGGAGAGTGTCGACGCGGCCGATGGTGACCCGGATGCGCGCCTGCAGAATCTCTTCGGTGATCTCTTCCTCATCGAAGATCACCACTTCCTTGATGTTGCGCACGCCACGCTTGAGGTCCTCGCCCAGGGCGACGATCTCGCGAATGACGATGGGCGAACGGGAAATGGCCTTGAGTACCCGCAACTGCCCGCGCTCGATGCGCTTGGCAATCTCTACTTCGCCTTCTCTGGTCAGTAGTGGAACAGTACCCATTTCGCGCAGGTACATGCGAACGGGGTCGTTAGTTTTTTCGAGTGTGCCCGGTGTAAGGTCGAGTTCAACGTCCTCGCCCTCCTCACCCTCGCTCTCGAACTTATCCCCGCCAAACTTAGGACCGCCTTCGAGCACATCAATGCCCTGGGTCCCGATCGTGGTCAGCAGATCGTCGAGATCGTCCGGTGAATGCAGATCACCAGGAATAAGGTCGTTGACCTCGTTATAGGTCAAGTAACCTTTTTCCTTACCTGCATCAATCAGTTTCTGAATATCTTCTTCGTACTTGTCTTCGATAGCCAAGCAAATCCTATCCCGTGCCTTATTTTTCGGATCGGTCCGTGCTCAGAAAGGACAGGGTGCTATGCGAGCCGCTAAGGGCATATTCCGGACGGTTGATGAACCGTTTGGGCAAGTAGACGCACGTCCTTCAAAGAGTTATAGAATATCATGGAATGGAGTGTGCTCCCGTGCGGGTCCCAGAATGACACCCCTTCTTCTTTGTGGCCGCTCTCTGAGTTGAAACCTATTGAATTAGATGTGGAAATGTGGATTCCGGTTCACCGGCCAACTCCCCCGGGAGCCTCGACAAGCGTACCTCAGGGGCTTTAGAGGGCGTAAGAACCAGAAGAGACACAGCAGGTCCCTCCACTTCGCTCTAAAGGCCAAGGCTAGCCGTCGGCTTCGCGCATTTGGCGGTCGACTTTTAGTTTCTCGGCCATGAAAATGGCCAGCTGGGCTAGATCGCCACGGCGCTCTGCCTCGGCGATATCCGCCCGTACCCGGCGCTGCAGGGCTTCCAAATGGCGATATTTCAGCGATTCCAGGGCGGCTTCCACCTCCCGCATCTCCAGCTCCCCGGACTCGCGGAGCAACGCCTGGGCTAACAGGGCTCGTTGGCTGGGCTCTGAGATGACCGCGAGGGGCTCAAGCGTCCCGCGATCGCGCAAGACGGTGAGGATAGGGGCCACGGTAAGCCCTTCGAACGACTGGGGCTGGTCATGCATGGCCTGGAATACACGGAGGCAAATGCGGCTTCCGGGAGGGGAAGCCGCCGCCCGCAACAGCACCCGCTCGGCCTCATTCAGGCCGTCCACGCCGGAGGGCTGGACCTCATCCCGGCGTTTGCGCGCCGCCTGCCGCAGTTCTTCCCTGACCAGGGCTGAGTCGATGCCCAGCTTTTGTGCTGCGTCGGAAGCGAATTCGTCGCGCATGATGCGATCGGGCATGCGCCGGATGTGCGGCAGCAAGTAATTGAGGGCCTTGCTTTTACCCTCGGCCGTCCGGGGAGGGAACAGCTGCATGGCGCGGTCGATCAGGTAGTCGGAGTGGCGCCTGGCGCCTTCGACGGCGCTCTACATAGGCCTTTATGCCGCGCTCGCGTATAAAGCGGTCGGGATCGAGGCCGGCCTCGAGGGTGACCACCCTGACCTCAAAATCCTCTTCGGTGAGCAGGGCAATCGACTTTTCCGCGGCGTTTGCGCCGGCGGTATCCGGGTCGAAATTGATGAACAGCTTTTTGGTGTAGCGGCTGAGCAACCGGACCTGCATCTCGGTAAAGGCTGTTCCGCTGGTGGCCAGCACATTCTGGAATCCGGCCATGTATGCCGTGATGCAGTCCATCTGCCCTTCCACCAGCAGGGCAAAGTTGTGCTCCCGGATCGCCTGCCGGGCCTTGTCGAGATTGAACAGCACCTGGCCCTTGGAGTAGAGGGGGGTCTCGGGCGAGTTCATATATTTCGGCCCGGATTTCTCCTCGCTATCGAGGGCGCGCGCCGTAAAGGCGATCACCCGTCCTGATTCGTTGTGGATGGGAAAGGTGATGCGCTTGCGAAAGCGCGCATACAGCGGTCCGGCAGAGCCATCCGGCTGCTCTTTGGAAGAAAGAAGGCCGGAGAGGCGCAACAGATCGGGTGCGGCGACCCCCTGCAGGCGGTCGCGCAGCGCATTGAACGAATCGGGGGCATAGCCTATGCGGAACTTCGCGATGGCTTCCGCGGTTAGGCCGCGCCCGGTAAGGTATTCGCGCGCCCGTGCGCCCTCCGGCGAACGTAGCTGCTCTTCAAACCAGGTTGTCGCCAGCTCATGCAGTTCGAGCAGTTTGCCGCGCTGGCGGTTCTCCTGCGCCTCTTCCGGGGTGGCAAATTCCCGCTTGGGCAGCGGAATGCCGCTCTTTTGGGCCACGATCTTGACCGCTTCGGTAAAGCCGACATTCTCGATCTTCTGCACGAAGGAGAAAACATCGCCCGACTCGTTGCAGCCGAAGCAATGGTAGAACTGGCGCACCGCATGCACGGAGAAGGACGCGGTCTTTTCCCCGTGAAACGGACACAATCCGGCGTAGTTCTGCCCTCCGGACTTCTTCAGCGTGATGTATTCGCCGATGATGCGGACGATGTCCGCCTGCTGCTTTACGAGTTGAGCGAAGTCTGATGCCACAGGATTGCTTCCTTCCTCATTGTCGTACATCGTGATATCGGGAGGTCTAGGAAAATCACGTCCGTTTGTGCTGGAACGCCGAGCCAGCTGCTCCGGCTGCTTGCCCTGTTCTCGCAGTGCGCGCAGGCTCAGCGCATCATGCCGTTTGGCCAACCGCTGCCCCTGCTCATCGCGCAACAAATCGCAGTGATACCAGGCGGGCGAGGAAAGCCCAAGCGCCCGTGCCAGCAGAATCTGCCGCGCAGTCGACTTGAGCAGGTCGGCGCCGCGGACCACCTCGGTGATCTGCATGGCCGCATCGTCCACCACGACCGCGAGCTGATAGGAGGGAAGATCATCCCGGCGCCAGACCAGGAAATCGCCAAAGTCCTGGCCAGCAACAAACCGCTGGGGACCGAAGTGCCCATCCTCGAACTCGATCACCTGGCCTTCGGGAACGCGAAAACGCCAGTTTGCGCCGGATGGCTGACTGCGCCAGCGATGGGCTGCGCGGCGGCAGGGCGGCAGGTTCCGGGATAGATTCCTTCGTCATCGTGCGGGGCCTGCATGGCCAGCGCAAGGTCTTTGCGGGAGCAGCGGCAGGGGTAGAGCCAGCCCCCTTCCAGCAGACGGCGCCAGGCGTCGCGGTAGAGGCCTTGGCGCTCGCTTTGGGTGTACGGTCCGAAGCGGCCACCCACGTCCGGTCCCTCCTGCCACTCCAGGCCGAGCCAACGCAGATCTTCGATCATGGCGTGATAAAAGTGCGGCTGCGAGCGATCGGGATCGAGATCCTCGTTGCGCAGGATCAGCGTCCCTCCGGCGGCCAGCGCGCGCTGTTGCGCGATCCAGAAGGTGCGGGCATGACCGAGGTGCAGATATCCGGTAGGAGACGGAGCCAGCCGGCCGCGATAGGGGACGGTGGTCAAGCGGTGCTCAAAACAGGTCCGGAATGCTGGAAAATGCGATGCGCGTGGGAGCGGCCGCGCCCGCCAGCAGCATGCTGGCAAAGCAAAGCGTGTTGGTCCCGTATTTGTAGTTCACCTGGTCCATGGTGGTGGAGAGGCGGGTCCGTTTGGCCTCTTCTTCCAGGCCGGAGAACAGGCTGAGGGTGTGCAGGTGGTCGGGAACCAGGTTGCCCAGGGAAACGCCCACGAAGAACGGCTTCTTCTGTCCTTTGCCTGCAGGGCTTTGACTCCACAGGCGCTGCAGTCCCTCCAACAAGGTCTGGTTGTCCTGGCATTCGAGCAGGGGGCAGCTTTGCGTCCATGGCTGCTGATGAATGCCGGAAGAATGCCTGGAGGCGGCGGCCGCGCTGGCCACCGAGAAACGTATGGTCAGGGTCATATGCGAGGCCCAGAGCCGCGCCTTGCGCAGCCGCATCGCAGCTTTGTGCAGCAGCTTGTTGGCCACGGCATAGGCACCTTCCGGAGTGCGCAGTTCCGGCGACAGGACGTGGGAGTGGCCAATCGATTTCTGCGTGCTCCAGCTCGGGGTCGCCAAAATCCTCGCCGCGCAACCAGTGCCACAGTTTTTCGCCGCCGATACCACCCCAAGCAGCGTGCAACTGCTCCCGGTCGAGCGCCAGCAATTGCTGCCATGGTGTGGATTCCCGCCTGCTGCAGCCGCTTCTCCATGCGCGCACCCACGCCCGGCAGATCACGGGGCGTCAAGCGCGGCCAGGGCGTCATGCAGCAGGTCAGGCGTGAGGGCTACCAGGCCATCTGGCTTTTCCATATCGGAGGCTACTTTGGACAGGTACCGGTTGGTCGCCAAACCAACCGAGCAGCGAAGCGTCGACCCGACCTTGCGGCGAACCGCGGCTTTGACGTCGCGGGCCAATTCCAGCGCCGCCAGCAGAGGCTGTTCCCGGCCTAAGAGCCGGCAAGCCATCTCGTCGATGGACATTACCGAAGTAACCGGCAGGCAAGACTCGACCGCTTCCACTACCCGATGGTGGTAGTCCACGTACAACTCATGCCGGGCTTCCACCAGCACGATGCCGGGGCAGAGCCGCTTGGCTTCGCCGACCTGGGTTCCGGTGCGGACTCCATATCGCTTGGCCTCGTAACTGGCCGCGATACAGCAGGTTGTATCCGCGACTAGCGGTACGACGGCCATAGGGCGGTCGCGTAGCTCCGGCCGCAGCTCCTGCTCCACCGACGCAAAGTAGGAATTGAGATCCAGGAACAGCCATTGCAGCCGGGGATCCCCCATTCGGAACGTACTGTTAGTCGCGTCGGTCACATCTCACAGTTTTGCCCATATCGGATTTTCTAATGCGATGCTAAGCTTTGTGCCATCGGTGGTTTTCGGGAAAGTGGACGCAGGTTGTCCCAAAAGGGAAGCCACGCCGAATAAATATTTTGTATCCTGGAAAACCAACCCCCGGGTTTCGGGTTTCATAAAGCTTGGAGTATCAAGATGCATTCGCTTCATTTTCACAACCTCGCACACTGGTTCTTCCAGTTTGAGTCGTACGGCCCAGCAATCCTGGTCACGATCGGCGCAGCCTTGCTGATCGCTTGCGGTATCGGCGCAACGTGCTCGCCGTGTGAAGAAAAGGACGAAGTCTTTCACCGCCAGGTGTTCTAAGGACCATCGATTTCTCGACCCGCCCTGCATCCCCGGTTCGGCCCCTCTTTTATTGTCTTTAAAATGATGGAATGCGTACCTCAGCGCCTAAAGGCCCTATTTATTTATGGGGTGAAGCCCGCTCGATAAATTCAGTTGCGGCTTGCCCTTTGGCCCCATTCCATGTAGCCCATTGGATGATGGTGGTCATGGGTAAACAGGACCAGCCATTCTTCCGGGATTGCGCGCGATAAAAAGCGTTTACGCTGCTCAATGCAGGTGAGCGGGTAGAGGTCGTAGCCCATCACCCAGGTCGCGTCCAGGTGGGCGCTGGTAGGGATCAGGTCGGAAATGTAGCACGCGCGCCGGCCGCCCGAATCGACCATCACCGCCATCATCTGCGCGGTATGTCCTGGAAAAACTTCGACGGAAACGCCGGGAACAATCTCTGCAGAGCCGCCTTGCGGCGGATCCATCAGGGTCATCTGCCCGCTTGCGATGAGCGGATCGTAGTTCTCGCTGATATAGCTGACGGCATCGCGTTCCAGCTGCAGATGGCCGTGCTCCACTTCACCGCGATGCACGAAATAGCGAGCATTCGGAAACGTCGGCACGATGGTGCCATCGTCTCTGCGGGTCGTATTCCATCCGCAGTGGTCGAAGTGCAAGTGACTGTTGATCACCACGTCGATCTCTTCGGGCCGTATCCCCGCCGCGTGAAAGCTCTGCGGCAAAAGCTGGCGGGCGTCGAAAATGCTCCTCAGCTTTTCCGGCAATTTGTTGCCGATTCCAGTCTCGATCACCACGGTGTGTTTGCCGGTGCGGACAACGACAGTGTTTGTTCCGAGCAGAATCTGGTTTCGTTCGTTGGCCGGCATCCGCTTTTCCCACAGGGTCTTGGGGACTACCCCGAACATGGCGCCGCCATCCAAAAGATAAGGACCATCGGTCAGAATGGTCAGCTCAAAGTCGCCCAGCGTGGTGTGGCCACGCACCAGATCCCCGGTCATTGCTCGCCAGTCACGCTATCTGCAATGGGCGGCATGAGATATTGCTGAAAATGCGCCAGGATGCGGGTGAACAGGTGAGTGGTGGCTTCGGCACCATCGATGCCGTGGGTCTTGCGCGGATAGAGTTGCAAATCGTACGGCAGATCGGCATCGATGAGTTTCTGAATAAACTGGATTGAATTTTCAAGGTGCACATTGTCGTCGCCCGTGCCCTGAATCAGTAGCAGATGCCCCTTCAGATTGGCGGCACTGTCCTCCACCGAGTCGTCGCGATAGATATCGTCGTTCAATGCCGGTGTTCCAAGATAGCGCTCAGTATAGATGGAGTCATAGTTCTGCCAGTTGGTGACCGGAGCTACAGCAACGCCGGAACGAAAACGGTCGCTATGGGTCAAGGCATAGAGGGTGAAGGTGCCACCCCAGCTCCACCCCCACCAACCGAGGCGCCTGGGGTCAAGCTGCGGATACGCATGCAGCGTTTGGTCGAGTACTGCAATCTGGTCGCCCAATTGCACCGGGCCGAAGTTATGGTAGGCGGCCTGGGCAAATTCGCGGCCCCTGCCCCCCATGCCGCGGTTGTCCACATGGAGCACAGCAAAACCAGCCTGCACCAGTATCTGATCGAAGAGACGTGCGCGGGCCTCCCATTTTCCGGTTACCATTTGTGCGTGCGGACCGCCATAGGGATTCACTATCAAGGGCACGCTGGCAGCCGCCGTCTTTCCCGGCGGCAATACCAGCTGAGCATAGAGGGTAGTGACGCCGTCGGCGGCCTTACCTTCAAAAGCCAGCGGAGTTTGCAGCACCGCGTCCAGCGGCGGCGCCTTCCAGATAGTCTGGCAATCGCTCTGGTGGCGGCACAGATCCACCACTGGAGGCGTGGTGGTAGAAGATACGACGTCGGCAAAGAAGTTCGTGTTGGCAGAGAACACAGGCTCATGCCATTCTCCAGAGCGGCTCACCTGGCGCTTACCGTCTCCGTTCAAACCGACCACCCAGATCTGCTGCTGGCGCGGATCCCCTTCGTTGGAAAGGTAATAGACACTGTGCGCGACCTGGTTTACACCCAAAATGTCGGCCACCTCCCAATTGCCGCTGGTTAACTGTCTTACCAGGCTGGCTCCGCCACTCAACGGATTTCCTCCATCAAATCCGTATAGATAGATGTGGTTGTGCCCATCCCGCCAACTGGTAAGCAGGAAGTTTGAGCCGAAGAAGGTCAGATCATAGGAGTCGTCCAGGAATTTTTCATCCTTAGTGGTCAGCACCGGTTTCAACTCATCGGTCGAAACATCCGCGAAATAGAGGGTCATCGTCTTGTGATCGCGCTTCAAGGTCTCAATCCACAAAGTTTTGGGATTAAGCCATCCAAAGCGCGGGATGTAATCGCTTCCATTGTCGATGGGCACGTTGATCCACTTGGTCCGTCCGCCATTCGCGCCCACGACTCCTACCCGCACCACGGGGTTCGGATCCCCGGGCTGCGGATAACGTTGCCGGCTGACTGTCGCATGGGTGGGGATCCAATCTTCGATTGGGTAATCAGGCACTGGACTCTCGTTCATCTGCAGATACGCGATCCGGCGCGAATCGGGCGACCAGAAGTAGTTGCTGCGGACATCGAGCTCTTCTTCGTAAACCCAGTCAACTTCGCCATCCAGGGTTGTGTCTGTTTGCGAGTCGGTCAGACGCGATGGTCCATTGTTGTCTTTCAGCTTGTTGACGTAGATATTGTGATCGCGAACGTAAGAAAGGTAGGCCCCATCGGGAGAAAACTTGGGATCATCTCCGCTACCGGCGCCGGTGGACGCGAGTTGCACGCCGGTCTTGGTGGCCAGGTCAAAAAACCACAGTTGTCCGTTGGAATCAAAGAGCAGGTGTTTCGAGTCCGGGACCCAGATGTAGCTAGCCTCTTTGTAACGGGTTCGGTTGTTAAGGTCATGCTCCGAAGTGACCGGGGGGCTAAGGGCTTTCATCTTGTCGTGGTCGACCAGCACTTGCGAGGTCCCTGTTCCACCTTCCACCGCGAGCAGATCGCCGTTGTCGTTGATGTAGCTGACGCGGGTGCCGTCCGGACTCCACACGATTCCGTCTGGCGGACGGGTTGCCTGTTCCTGGAGGTAGATCTGTTCCACGGTCACTGGCTTTGACGGATCGGCCGCCGAGCACAAGAAGGGACACCAGAAAATAAGCACCAGAGCGAATCGAATCAGTCTCAAGGATGACTCCAGCGGGACGGCTTGGAGCCTGCAGTGTATCGTACGTCCGGCCGGGTATAACGGGACACTATTGACCGCATAAAGCGACTAGGCTGGGGTCGGCGTGCTAGACTGCAAACCACGCATGGATGTTCAACTGGAGCTGTTGATTCGTTTGCAGCAGGTCGATATCAAGATCGCCCAACTGCTGGAAACTATCTCTGCATTGCCCCGGCATCTGCGAACCATCGAAGAAACTCTTCAGCAGCATAAACTGGTTCTGGAACAGGCAGACAAGGCCGTGCCGGTCGAAGAGGCGCGACGCAGGCGACTGGAAAGCGATCGCAAAGATCAGCAACAAAAGCTCATCAAATACCGCGAGCAGTCGAATAGCGTAAAAACCAACGAGCAATTCCATGCACTGCAGCATGAGATTGGATTCGTGGAAGCGGAGATTGCCCGCATCGAAGATGAGGAACTCAACAGCATGATTAAAAGTGAGTCGCTCGAGGGCCAGCGAGCTGAAGCACGTAAGGCCTCTGCCCTGCAGACCAAGCTTGTGGAGGAGGAAAAAGAGCGGGCTCGCATTGCCTCCCAGGGATATCAGGACGAACTCGACGTTCTGCAGCAGGAGCGCGCCAAGATCCGTAAAGCTGTGGACGAGCCCTTGCTTGCGCAATACGACCGCATCGCCTCCTCATCGCGCAAGACTGCGCTGGCGCGCGCCGCTGGGCAACGCTGCCTTTCTTGCCAGATGGCCTTACGGCCGCAATTTTGGAACCAGGTGCGCGAAGGCACGCTATTGAATTGCGAGAGTTGTGGGCGGTTGCTTTATTTCGATCCCAGCCAGGTCAACGTTACGTCTTCTCCGTCTGCCGGGGCGTAGCGCCAGGCCCAGGAAAATGGAGCCAGGCCTTACCATTTGGGAATGAAGCGAATTGCTGTTGACATGGATGAGGTGCTGGCAGACGCCCTGGGCGAACACCTCGCTCGCTACAACCGTGACCACGGCGAAGCGATCACCAAGGGCCAGTTGCACGGTAAGTGGTTGTGGGATCTGGTTTCCGCCGATCGCCACGAGCGACTGGAAGGCTACCTCCGCAGTGAAGACTTTTTCGAGGATCTGCCCGTTCTCGAAGACAGTCAGGAGGTTCTTGCCAAGCTCATCAAACACTACGAGATCTTTATCGCTACAGCGGCCATGGAGTTCCCCAACTCCTTCGGGCCCAAATATCGGTGGTTGCGCCGCCACTTCCCCTTTATTCCGCCAACCAATTTCGTTTTTTGCGGGGATAAGAGTATTTTGCTTGCCGACTACCTGATTGACGACACCTACCGGCACTTCGAACGGTTCCGAGGCCAGGGGATCCTTTTTTCCGCTCCTCATAACGCCAGGGCAACCGGATTTCGTCGTGTTTCCGGCTGGCGGGAGATCGAAGATTTCTTTCTGCCCGTGGGCCGGGCTTAGGGCAGGAAAAGGCGCCACCTTCAGGGGCTGAGAGCCATCGTTTTGTTTCCGGTATGTACGGGCTGAAGGGCATCTGTGAGAGCCGGGATTTAGAAATCTAGTCCCGCAGGGACGGTTGAAAAAGGGCCGCGACAAAATCCTCCTTTAGCTGTCCCTGCGGGACCCACGGCAGGCCGGGGCAGGCTCAATCATGTTTCGTGATGTACCCAGGACTAGCGTACGTGGGCTAAATCCAACCAGACTTGTCCAAATTAGCTTTTTGAGAATGGAACGGTTCTCTCTGGGAGCAGACTTCATCGAGGCCCGGAGGGCCGTCCGCTAAACGTCAGCCCAGCCCGGAAGGGCTGGGTGGAAAATCCCGTCACGAACCGAGCGCCGTAGGCGCGGCACTCATGTCCCCCTAACCGATCCGCGGCCGTAGAGCGGCCAAGAAAGTCAGCGGTTGTTGTCTTGCCATTCTGTTATGGCTGGGTGGCCCATGCAAACCTTGTTTTGGCTTGCGTGGGCAAGTAGCCAACCTGATGGCAATCAGCGAATTAACTCCACTCTAAACATGGTTCATCCGCTAATTTGGGACAGCTCTGAAGCTCAGCCGTCCCTTCTAGAGCCCTCACAGGCCACAGTGCGAAGAGAATCTCCTGGCTTCCTTCCAACGCCCTATTGTTGGGCAGGAGCACCATCCTTGACGCGGGTGGGCGTCGGAAGAGTGGTTGATGGCTTCCTGAGAGGAGCGTTCGCGGGAGCGCCCTTCGCCGTCATCGCTGCCCCCAAAGGCCGCAGATTCATGGCCGGTTGTGGCGCTTGAAGCTGGTGCATGGTCACAATGATGGCTTGGGCCACCGACTTCCCGGCGCAGCGATACCCGTGGGGTGTGCTGGCGTCAAAATAGACCCCATCACCCGGAGTCAGAACATGGGTCTTGTCGGCGTGGCGGATCTCCAATTCACCCTCTAGGATATAGAGAAATTCATATCCGGGATGCACGTGAGGGCGGATCTCCATGTTCTTCTTGAGAGGTACAAATTCCGCATAGTAGGGATCCAGCTGGCGATCGGGAACCATGTATCCCAGACTCTCGAAATAGTAGGTAGGATCGTCTACTCCGGTCTGGGGAAGGCGGACGCGCTCCTTTTTCCGATGGATGCGAAAGAGGGTGTGCGGCTCGCTTTCAAAGAAGTAGGACAGATCTTTACTGAAAACCATGGCCACACGGGCCAGGTTGCGCAAGGTAGGCACCACACGTCCGGTCTCCAGCTGGGACAGGAAGCTAGCCGACAGGCCTGTATGCCGGCCAAGCTCGACTAATCCCATGGACTTCTTCAGCCGCAGGCGTTTGATGCGCTCGCCGATACGTTTCTCGGCGATAAAGGACTCTGCACTGGCGGGGTCAATCTCAGAACTTGTCGCGATTTCTTTGTTATCCACGGCGCGGCTCCTGCATGGTTGGGTTGTCTGTAATCTGATGAGACTCGCATCTTAAATGTTGCTAGCAATGAAATAGTTTTGTTTTCCATGAACTTTACTGCAACGCAATGCGGCAAAGCCGGCATCGCACCGCCAATATAGGACGGAGGATGAGTGAGATGGGCGTGGACCGAATACTGTTGACTGGCTCATCGGGACTTATCGGTACTTCGTTAGTACGTAGTTTGAGACGCAATCGGATTGCAATGGTTACCGTGCGCCGCCATCCATTTCAGGGCACCGGTGCCGAGGAGTTGTTGTGGGATCCTTATGCGCCAGCACCTCTCAACCATCCGGAAGCGCTTGAAGGCATCACCGCGGCGGTCCATCTCTCGGGCGCCAACCTCGCTGGACGGCGATGGACCTCGTCTTATAAACGCGAAATCGTCGAAAGCAGGGTAACTCCGACCCACGCGCTCGCCACCCTGCTGGCCGGGCTAGGATCGAAACCCGAAGTGCTGGTCTGCGCGTCGGCAACTGGTATCTACGGCGACCGTGACGATGAAGTGTTGACCGAAGCCTCTCTGCCCGGAAGCGGATTTATTCCTGACCTGTGCCGTGCCTGGGAAAAGGCAACCCAGCCGGCCACGGATGCTGGAATCCGGGTGGTTCATCTCCGGTTTGGAGTAGTGCTCTCGTCCCAGGGGGGCGCCCTGGCGCAGATGCTACCCATCTTCCGCGCCGGTCTGGGTGGCCGTTTAGGCAGCGGCCGGCAGTGGATCAGCTGGGTCGCGCTGCCGGACGCCACTCGGATCATCGAGTTTGCGCTGGCGACCAAGGGAATTACCGGGCCGGTCAATGTCGTTGCCCCAAACCCCTCAACCGATCTGGAGTTCACCCGTGCACTCGCCCTCGCCCTCCACCGCCCGGCGGTCTTTCCGGTCCCCGCGTTCGCCTTGCGACTGGCTTTCGGGGAAATGGCGGAGGCAACTATCCTCCAAAGCGAGCGAGCGCTACCGGCTCGCCTGAATGCCGCCGGCTTCCACTTCGAATATCCTGACTTGGGCGCTGCTTTGCGCGAGGCTCTGTACCCGTCAAAGGAATGATTTACGTTGGGAGAGCATGAATCGCAAGTTCCTGGTTTCGGCTCTCGCGCTTTCGCTGGCGCGCACCCTGATTGGCTGCGGAACACCCGCCGCACCGGAACCCCCCAGCCTCAATCTGCCGGCGCCGGTTCTAAATCTATCCGCAGTGCGCGTCGGGGACTCCATTCGCCTCGCCTGGACCATGCCGACGCGGACGACGGACCGTGTCCCCCTGCGGCACCCGGTCACCGTTCAGATTTGCCGCGCGATCGACGGCGGCTTATGCGCGAACATTACTAGTCTTGCCCTGGCGCCCGGAGCGGCCGGCACCTACACGGACTCGTTGACACCCGATCTGGTCCACAGTCCGGACCGCCTGCTGCGTTATGAGGTAGCGATACGCAATCATGCCGGAAAGTCGGCCGGCCCATCGAATCCGGCATACAGTGCTGCCGGAGCCATTCCGGCCGAGCTCACCGGCTTCGCTGGCCAGATGGGGCGGGACGGTGTCGCGCTCAGCTGGAAGCCGGTTGCTGAGCCGGGACGAACCGTAGCCTTCCGCATCGAGCGCCTGCAACTGACCGCGCCGCCGACGGAAGAGGTTCGCCGGTCTCCGCTCGCCCCTTCCGCACCTCCTGTCATGCAGACGCTCGTGGTCCATCCGCGGGACGGCGAAGATCCGGGTCATGCGATTGATACCTCCGTCCTTTTCAACCAGCGGTACCGCTACGTGATGGAACGAGTTGTCACGCTCGAGCTCTCCGCGAAATCGGTAGAGGTGAAGGGTACGCCCAGCGAGGCCATCGAGGTCTCTACCAATGACACCTTTGCCCCAGCGGTTCCCCAGGGGCTGGTCGCCGTCGCCGATACCGCTGCCGGCGCCATCGATCTCTCCTGGTCGCCCGACACCGATGCCGACCTGGCTGCCTACCATATCTACCGCCGGGATCTGCAGGAAGGCTCGCCCGCCCATCGCGTCGCCTCCGTGAACGTTGAGACTTCATTCCGGGATACCGAAGTAAAGCAGGAACATACGTATGCTTATTCCGTGTCGGCCATCGACCAAAGCGGTAACGAAAGCAAACCATCCCCTGAGGTTGAAGAAACTTTACCCCGCCGCTAACCCAAACAGGAGTGCCGTGAATGAAATACTGCCGCCTGCAAACTACACATGGAGCGCAATACGCTGAGGTCGTCGACCGCGGCGGCCGGTTGTGGATCGAGCGCCTTATTCCGCCTTTTGAGGAAGGCCCCGCAAGCGATTTCGTCGACCCCGGAGGCGCCCCCTTCCATCCCCTCCCGCTCGATGAGGCCAGAACGCTGGCGCCCGTCGCTCCCTCAAAAATTGTTTGCGTTGGACGTAACTATCGCGAGCATGCCGCCGAGTTGGGCAATGAGGTCCCTGCCGAACCGCTGCTCTTCCTCAAAGCCCCATCCGCGCTCATCTCGCCGGGTCAGGCGATCCGCATACCTGAGCTTTCAAAGCGCGTCGATTTTGAAGGTGAGATTGCGATCGTCATTGGCGACCGATGCAGCAAAATTGGTACCGATGAGGATCCGCGCGACTATATTCGCGGCTACACCATTGCCAACGACGTAACCGCCAGAGACCTGCAGAAAAAAGATGGCCAATGGTCTCGGGCCAAGGGCTTCGACACGTTTTGTCCTGTAGGGCCATTGGTTACTGACGAAATGGATCCCGCGGCTGGTATTGGCATCACTACCCATCTCAATGGGGAACTACGACAAGATGGCAACACGCGCGACTTTATCTTTTCCATCGACCATCTGCTGCGCTACATCACCGCTGCCATGACGCTCTTTCCAGGGGATTTGATCCTCACCGGCACTCCGGCTGGCGTGGCTCCCATGCAACCCGGTGACCAGGTGTCGATTACGGTGGAGGGAATTGGAACACTCACCAATCCCATCGTCGGATGAGCCCTTATCGCGATTTTAAGAATCTCAACCATGTGAAGCTTTACACTAGAAGATGTACGCAAGGAGATCTCACATGGCCAAGACACTGCTCGAACAGCTGCGCGCAATGACGGTGGTCGTCGCCGATACCGGGGATATTGAATCGATCGAACAATTCAAGCCTCAGGACACAACCACCAATCCCTCACTTCTCACCACGGCCGCCGAGATGCCACACTATCAGCCTATTGTGGATGGCGTGCTGCTCGAAGCCAAAAAGCAGCTTGGGCCGCAGGCCAAAGATAGCGACGTGGCCAATCTCGCCTTCCGTCACCTGGCAGTGGCTTTTGGAAAGAAAATTCTGGCCATCGTTCCCGGGCGCGTTTCTACTGAGGTCGACGCGCGGTTGTCCTACGACACCGAAGCGACGATGAAGCAAGCGCGTGAAATTATCCAGCAATACGATGCGGCGGGGATCTCGCGGGAACGCGTGCTGATCAAGATCGCTTCCACATGGCCCGGCATAAAAGCCGCGGAGCAACTGGAGAAGGAAGGCATTCATTGCAACCTGACGCTCTTGTTCGGAATGCATCAGGCCGTTGCCTGCGCCGAAGCGAAGGTGACTCTGATCTCACCCTTCGTCGGCCGCATTCTCGATTGGTACAAGAAGGACACCGGCAAGGACTATCAGGGTGCCGATGATCCGGGCGTGCAATCGGTGACCAGGATTTACAACTACTTCAAGAAATTCGGATACAAGACGGTGGTGATGGGCGCAAGCTTCCGCAACATCGGAGAGATTCGCGAGCTGGCCGGATGCGACCTGCTGACCATCGCTCCGAAGCTTCTGGAAGAGCTCCAGACTACGCAAGCCGATCTGCCTCGCAAGCTGGATCCGAAGAACGCAGAGAGCCAGAAAATCGAGAAGATCCCGATGGACCAGGCAACATTCGAAAAGATGCATGCTGAAGATCGGATGGCCCACGACAAGCTGAAGGAAGGAATCGAAGGCTTCAGCGCCGCGCTCGAGAAGCTGGAGAAACTTTTGGCCGATCGCCTGGCGAAAATGGGCGCCGGTAAACAGGAAGCAGTCGCCGCTCGATAAATCTCAATCAAGACCAGTGCGGCCGGCCATTCCTCGTCCGGCCGCATTGTGTTTTCTGGTACCAACTCCGTTACAAATCCAGACAAATCTACGGCTGCCATACGGCTGCCAATGGGTCGGCTGCCTCCAGCATCCACCTGCCTCTTTTGGAGGGATATAGGTACCTGTGAGCCTTTCGAGGCTGCGAGATAACACCAACGGGTGTTACCAGAAGAGGTTCAATTTCGCAGTTGATAATCGAGAGTGCCAAAAATTTTCTATGACAGCAAATTCATCTATTTGTAATCTGCAACAAATCGCTTAGTCTTCGTGTCATACGTAAGCAATAGACGCGGCTTCGGGGCGAGCGAGCAAGCTCCGCAGCCTGGCAAGGAACAGACCCCAGCCTTCCCTGGAGGTGGACATGATCCCGCTAGAGCATTCCTTACGCCAGCTCTTCCACGAAGTTGTCTCCGAATGCTACGACTCACGTTTGGGTCTGCGCGATGCGGAGATCTCCAGCTACGTCGCTGATCTGCTTACTGAATTTTGCCGCGCAGAAAACATCTACCGCATCCGCGATGCCGCGGGTAATCCCGTGCGCGAAGTGGGCGAGATGCTACTGGCAGCCGATCCTGTCCATGGCACGGCATCGTCGTTCGGAGAAGAACGGGAGCGCCGGAAGCATATCGGTGACTACACCCTCTTCTTTACCGGCATGTATCCGGAGTCGACGCATCGTTGGGGGCAGCTACAGCGCGATAATTTTTTCCAGATGGTGCAAGCGGGCAAAGAGAGCTACTACATCGTTTCCCAATTCGACCTTTTTGAGTACGCCCAGGAAGCACCGTTTTTCGCCCGCCTTTCCGGATCCTTTGAAGCCTGCATTTATGGGCTGAATATGGTGCGCGGGGAACTCGACCGGCGGAGAGCGATCTCTCCGCCACGCTCTGTCTCTCCCTCGGGAGAGTCAACGCAAATCATGTGAGCATGGGCCTGGGAGTTGATCGCTCATTGACGTAACCGCCTGCGGCTGGTGTAGCATTTCGCTGCAACAAGATTTGCAACGAGGAGAAGGAGAACGATGATGCTGACCACGAAATTGAGGGGACTGTCACAGAAGAGTTTGACTATCTTGCTGACGTTGGGTCTTTTGGGTGGCGCAGCCGCGGCCCAGTTGGGAGCCAGGCCATCGAGCGTTCATACAATGATGGCGCAGACCACGCCTCCCGCTGCCTCCACCCTGGTGGACATCAATTCAGCCAGTAAAGCCGATCTGAGTGCGCTGCCCGGAATCGGCGACGTATATTCCCAGAAGATCATCGACGGCAGGCCTTACAAGACGAAGACAGAGTTGGTTTCGAAGAAGATTATTCCGCAAGCGACCTATACCAAGATCCGAAGCTTGATCATCGCCACGCAGCCCAAGAAGTAGATCGGCACAGAAAATAGAAAAGGGAAGCCCGCGGGGCTTCCCTTTTCTATTGGGCTTCACTGATGGCTAGACAGCCAGCGGCAAAGCGTCCTTTACCCGGAAACGCTGCATGTTAATCCGCAATGCACGCTCGATCTTCCGCAGATCGCCCTTCTCTTCAGGAGAGGCGAATGTGGAAGCGACGCCGCTGCGGGAAGCGCGGCCAGTGCGGCCGACGCGGTGGACAAAATCCTCCGCGACTTTGGGCATATCGTAGTTCACCACGTGGGCCACGTGGTCGACGTCGATACCGCGGGCGGCCACGTCGGTAGCCACCAGGACGCGATGTCCGCCCTGGGCAAAGCTGCGTAACGCGGCGTTTCGCTGCGACTGGCTGCGATCGCCATGAATGCTGGTAGCCTTCCAACCGGCATGGGCGAGTTTCTTGGCCACGCGTTCCGCGCCGTGCTTGGTGCGCACGAAAACGAGAAAGCTTCCATCCTCCGAGCGGAGCAGGTGTTCCAGTAAATGCAATTTGCGATCGGCGCTCACTTCAAAGGTTTGCAGCTTTACGTTCTCTGCCGGTTTGAGCACGGAGCCGATTTCAATCCTGACCGGATTCTTAAGATAGTCGCCCGCCACTTCCCGCACTGCACCTTCCAGGGTGGCCGAGTAGCAGAGCGTCTGGTGCACCGGCGGGATGGCCGCCACGATGCGCCGAATGGCCGGCTTGAAGCCCATGTCGAGCATGCGATCGACTTCGTCCAGCACCAGGATTTCAACCTGGTTCAGCTTGACCAGCCTGCGTCCGAGGAAATCTTCCAGACGGCCGGGGGTGGCCACGATGAGGCGCGCACCGCGACGGATTGCATCCAGCTGCGGACCCTCGGCCATGCCACCGACGACCAGCGCGGTGGGAAAGCTGATCAGCTGCGCGCATGCCTGTTGCACCTGCATCGCAAGTTCGCGCGTGGGCAGCAGGATCAGTGCGCTCGCGACCTTAGCTTGTGTTTTTTGTAGCTTCTCAATGATGGGAATGAGGAAGCTGAGCGTCTTGCCGGTACCGGTTTGTGCAGTGGCCAATACGTCCCGGCCCTCAAGCGCCGGAGGAATTGCTCCCACCTGTACTGGGGTGAGCGTAATAAAGTTTGCTTTGGCAAGGCGCTGCTTGAGCGCCGCCGAAATGGGTAATGCTGAAAATTCGTTCAAAATATCATTCAAAATAAAAATCCCTTGCTTCCGGCCTCTCGTTGAGACCTGGAGTGCTGTTCATCTCCGCACGGCTTCGTCCGTCCGGCGATCCAATGAAAAGCCCGATTGCCTTGTCGCGGTCCTCCGCGTGCCGACACGAAGATCACCGTCGGTTTCGGCCGTTAGGCTGCTGATATTGAATCTGGCATTGTAGACTGCATCACATTGTGTGCAGTTTCTTTGCGCTGCGGGAGGGGCTTTTGGCGTGATAGCCAAGCATCGCCCGTAAACCGCACCATGCCAGGGAAGCGCGTGCTTCCTACCGTCGCCTCGGATATCGGGGCGACTACGCTGAAGGGCTTGGGCGGTATCCGACCGGCTTTCTTGTCGCCGCTAGGCAAAAAGGGAAAGAGGTCTAGTGCAGGCGATCTGGCTCATGAAGGCCAGAAAGGCTGATAACCAAACAATTTAGCGCAGATTAAGAATAACATAAGCGACGCGCAAGGTCACTATCCGAGGTGGGGTGCCGTCCCTTCACCTTAGGTGGACTTCCGTTGCCCTGGGCCATCATTTCCAATTCTGTGAACCGTGGTATATCCGCAAAATTTCGACCCCCTGATCTAGAGTGCGAAAGACGATTACATAAGGCAGGCCGGAGAGGATTAATTCGCGGGTACCGGGCTCACGCCCTGGACGGCCTCGCGACGGGAAGCCGCTGAGGTCACGAATTTCCGCGTAAAGGCGGCGTACGGTAGGCTGTGTGATCTGGGAATGCTGATCATGAAGATAATTGGAGATATTTTCGAGATCGTTGGCGGCTGCCAGGGTCCAACGAACGCGCATTCAGCGCCGGAGCATCCGTTCAAGGCGGGCATCCATCTCCGCTTCGTCGATAAACTCTCCCCGATTTGCCTCTTCGATCCCTTTGCGAACGCTGGTACGGAAGTGATCATCTTCATCGATAATTCGCAGCGCCGCATCCATAACCAGTTGGTGAGGGTCCTTCTGCAGATGCGCCGCAATCTGCGACAGCTGCGCCTCCTGCTCTGGGGTAATGTGGATTTCCATATAATCCAAGGTAGAGACGGTAACCAGACGGTGTCAAGCACTACCGGTCGTTGTCGCTGGACCGCTGCAAGGGCATGATGGCGTTCTTGTTGTCGGGGCCCTGCGGGTCGATGCGGAAGTCCCATACCGAAAGGTTCACTTCCCCCGGACCCAGCACCTCCATCAGCGCATAGTCGCCAATCGTCAGGGGTTGTTGCGCCGTCAGCCTGATCCAGCGATTTCCCGGCAGAGTCTGGGCCACAGTCGGAATTACGTCGTCCGTCTGCGTCACTTTGCCGGCTACGCTAATCTTGATCCCGCTCACCGCGCGATAATCCTTCTTGAAATTGCTGCGGACCCGCACGATGGCGTATTGGCTGTTCGATGAATTGAACCCGTTCTTAACCGATCCCCCGCCGTGGGTATCCACCGTTACCGCAGAGGAAACAGCCTCGTTGTCATCGACCCCGACGATGCTGACGTAAAACGCAGGGTCGTTTACGTGCAGCTTGACCCTGGATTCCGCGCCCTGAATCTGTACGCTCTGTTGAATGCCGCCGAGCGGGTTGAGGGTAGCCCGGAGTACGTTGTGGCTGGTTTCGCGATTCACACTGGCTGAATTCTGGGCTAGCGCCACTAACTCAGGCTGGTCATGAAAGGTATCAAGCGCCCATATCCCATCCTGGTCGGGGAGCCTTAAACCCGGGGAAACATCCGGTGTCCGGGCCCGCGCGTGCTGCTCCTCTTGATCAATTTCGGCAGCTTCGGGCACAGCAGGTGAGACGGGCTCCGCGCCCGGTTTATGTTCCTTGGCATAGGTCTCGGTCGCCGCCCAATCCACCAGCTCTGCCGGCAGCTCTTCCCACTGACCGCGTTCGGCACTGAAGTAGCGCACCCGGTCCCCTACTTTTTGGTACTTGGTCACAACCTGGTAGGTGCCGTCCTTGAGAATCAGACGCTGGTTCGGAGCCTGCGCCAGGGCCGGAAGGCCGGCGGCTACACTCGACAAGAACAGCACGAGAAAAAGCAGAATGCGCGAGGACGACATAGCCTTGTGTTTACTTTAGACGAATTCGCGTGGCCGACGTTGGTACAGTTCTCTCACTTCTATCTTCCCTTCGTTTTCACTTCCTGCGATACTTGAACGTGCCCACCCGGTGCGCCAATTCCATCCACAATAAAAAGGTGAAGAAGCAATGTCAGCAAAGTACATCTTTGTGACCGGCGGAGTTGTGTCCAGTCTCGGCAAGGGCCTGGCCGCAGCGTCGATTGGATGCCTGCTGGAGAGCCGCGGTTTACGCGTTAACCTGATGAAATTCGATCCCTACCTCAATGTGGATCCAGGCACGCTCTCCCCTTTCCAGCACGGTGAGGTTTTCGTGACCGACGACGGTGCGGAAACCGACCTCGATCTGGGGCACTACGAGCGCTTCACCCACGCCCGGCTGAGCCGCGACAACAATCTGACCACGGGCCGGATTTACGAGCAGATCATCACCAAGGAACGCCGCGGCGACTACCTCGGCAAGACCGTGCAGGTCATTCCCCACGTGACCAACGAAATCAAGAATGCGATGCGTAAAGTGGCCACCGACGCGGATGTGACCATTGTCGAGATCGGAGGCACGGTCGGTGACATTGAGTCCCTGCCCTTTCTGGAGGCTATCCGCCAGATGCGGCAGGAGTTTGGCCGCGAAAACACCGTCTTCGTGCACGTGACGCTGGTCCCCTGGATCGGCGCCGCCCAGGAGCTGAAGACCAAGCCTACGCAGCACTCGGTCAAAGAACTGCTTTCTATCGGAATCCAGCCGGATATCTTGCTATGCCGCACCGATCGCTTCCTGGCCCATGAGATCAAGAGCAAGATCGCGCTCTTCTGCAATCTCGAGGAGCGGGCGGTGATTGCCGCCAAAGATGTGGCGTCGATTTATGAGGTGCCTCTCACCTTCGCCCAGGAGGGGGTAGACAAGCTGGCGTTGAAGTATCTCCACATTGAAGCGAAGGAACCTGACCTGGCGCGTTGGAAACGGCTCGTGGAACGTTGCTACAACCCCCGCGACGAGGTTTCGATCGGGATCGTGGGCAAGTACGTCGAGTACGAAGACAGTTACAAATCGCTCAAGGAGGCGCTGGTGCATGGCGCCCTGGCGTACGACCTGAAGCTGCATGTGACCTGGATTGAAGCCGAGGGGCTGGAAAGCAAGCATGCCGGGGATCGGCAGTACGAGGAGCAGTTGGCCGGCTTCGATGGCATCCTGGTGCCCGGCGGATTTGGCAAGCGGGGTATCGAAGGCATGCTCAATGCCATCCGTTATGCGCGTGAGAATGGCGTTCCCTACTTCGGCATCTGCCTGGGCATGCAGACGGCGTGCATTGAGTTTGCCCGGAATGTTTGCGGCCTGGCGGGAGCCAGCTCCAGCGAATTTGATCCCTCCACTCCACACCGCGTGATCTTCAAGCTGCGTGAACTGACCGGGGTTGAGGAGATGGGCGGAACAATGCGCCTGGGCGCATGGCCGTGCGTGCTGGCCGAAGATTCGATCGCCGCGCGATCCTACGCTGCCACTCAGATCAGTGAACGGCACCGGCATCGTTACGAGTTCAACCGGGAATATGAGGCGCTGCTGACTGGAGGAGGCCTGCAGATTACCGGCACCACACCGGATTCAACCTACGTGGAGATTGTGGAGATCCCCGGGCATCCCTTCTTCCTGGGCTGCCAGTTTCATCCTGAATTCAAGTCCAAGCCGCTGGAGCCGCATCCATTGTTCCGCTCGTTCATTGCGGCTTCCTACCAGAACCGCCTGCGGTCGCAATCCGGGGCGGCAAGTCAGGACAAGAGTCTCACCCAATCGTTGCCATGAACGACTTTGAAATCGGGACTGTGCGCGTGGGGACGCCGTCGCTCTTCCTGATCGCTGGCCCCTGCGTCATCGAGAGCGAAACACACGCCCGTTTCATGGCGGACGCCATCCAGCGGATTACCAGCGATCTGAAGCTGCCTTACATTTTCAAGGCCTCCTACGATAAAGCCAATCGCACCTCGGCTACAGGCTTTCGCGGGCCGGGATTGGAGCAAGGGTGTGGGCATCCTGCGCCGGATCGCAGAAGCGACCGGTCTGCCAGTGCTCACCGATGTGCACCAGGCCGGCGATTGCGATCGCGTGGCGGAGGCGGTCGACGTTCTGCAGATCCCGGCGTTTCTCTGCCGGCAGACGGACCTGCTCGTGGCTGCGGCCAAAACCGGTCGCGCCGTGAATATCAAAAAAGGGCAATTCGTCGCCCCGTGGGACATGAGATTTGCGGCCGGCAAAGTCACAGGTGCGGGGAATCCGCGGGTCTTCCTTACGGAGCGCGGCTTCAGTTTTGGATACAACAACCTGGTGGTGGATATGCGCTCTCTGGCCATCATGCGCAAGATCGCTCCGGTGGTGTTCGACGGGACACATTCGGTGCAAACTCCGTCTTCAGCAGGCGGCCAGTCAGGCGGGCAACCGGAGTTTATCCCGGTGTTGGCCAGGGCGGCTGTCGCCGCGGGAGTGGAGGGCGTCTTTCTCGAAGTACATAATGACCCGGCTAACGCCAAGTCAGATGGCGCAAATGCTCTTAATTTGGAGCATCTTAGGCCGCTTTTGGAAAGCCTGATAGAAATCCACAGGGTAGCTCGAAAAAGCCTCTAGCTTTCAGATTGTCTTTTAGATAAATTTATGGCGCAATATGGCCGTAACGAAGGTAACTTCGATGAGCTTACACTGCCGAACAGCTTGGATTTAAATTGCGGTATTTTGCGGTACCAAAAAAAGGGCCCCTCGGGTGAGGGGCCAATCTGCCTTGGTTCTCTCGTTGTGTGAGAGCTTTTATGCGGCTTTAGTTTTGGGGCTGCGACGCAGCATTCCGGGGGGAGGGCTGCGGGTTCGACTGCTGCGTCGCGCCTATTGGTGAACTGCCACTTGTTGGCGAGTTCAAAGCCGCAAGACTGTTGTGCATCAACGTTACGTGTACCACCGTACCGCTGGTGCCCGATTCCGTGGTCTCCTCGCGAGGGGCATTGCCCATCGCCAGGCGATAAATTCTGTAAACCGGCACATGATGGTCGACGACTAAGTAGCGTACGACTGCATCTGCCATATCCTGAGATCTCTGAATTCCGACTTGTCCGCGTGCACGGGAGTAGCCCTGCACTTCGACGATGTAACCCTTTTGGCCTTCTAACTGCGTCGCAACCTGGTCCAAAGCCTCTTTAGCTTTGGTATTCAATACGGTCTGCGTAGAGCGGAAGTGAAGCTCAGTATCGTTTACTTGCTGGTACTGATCGAGGTTAGTGACCGTCGTATTCAGCTGCGTGGTTTGCGCATTGGCCTGCTGCGCCAACTGCTGGGCTTGACCGGCCTGGGTGCTCGCCATGTTGCGCCTGCTGATTTGCAGAATCCGCTGTGGTTTGCGCTTGGTGGATCCCAGCCTGAGCCCGGCTATCCACATCCTTGATGTCGTTCGCGTTCTTGGCTGTCAGTTGATCGAGTTCGTTCAACCGATCCTTCACCGGTGCTACTTGACGATTCACCCACTTCTTACGAGCCAGTGGGTTCATTTTACCCCAGAAACCTTCTGTCGACTTGGCCGGCAGCGGCTGTCCAGTTGCATACGTAGAACTGTCTGTCGCTGCGCCGGAGGTGCTCGCGGGGGTCGAGCTCGCCGGTGCTGGAGTAGTGGCGCTGGTCTGCGGAGCGCCGTCTGTCGCCGGGGCATTCTGCGCCATTGCCGGCACGCCTAAGCTGGCGGCCAGCAAAATCGCTGCGATGGATCCCGGGGTTAGAGTGCCTTTGTTCACGATGGTCCCTTTTGTCGGCCCGAAACTGGTGGGGAAGAAGATGCGCACACCCGTCGCTTCCGCACTTGCCAGACTCTATTGCAAGCAGTTGGCCAAACCGCCGTTTTGGAACGATAATTTATTTATCTGTTTCATTTTAAAATAGTTAGACCCGGCTTAATTCCCAAATGTGGATATTTTTTCAGCAACCAATAGCAGTGGAAAACGTGCACTTTTCTCTAGGGGGTGGGCAAAAAATGCTCGACCCTCGCGCAGACCAATTACCGGGGTACTAAAAGCGAAGCCGGAAACCTAGCGGCTACGCACACTAATCACCCGGATCTCAGGGACTTGCATATTCCAATCCGGGGGAACGGTGTCGAAAATCAACCGAAAATCGCGGCTCTGCCTGGGCTCGATCGGCGCGGCGGAGACGGGTTCGGTGTCCACATAGGGTTGGCGCGTGCGGATCAAGTTCAGCGGGAGAGACAGCCTTTGGGCAAACTGGCCCACATCGCTATGGAAACCAACCTGGACGGTAATCGCCGTGAGAGTTCGATCGCCGGTATTAGCGATCTGGCCATCAATGTAGGTGACCTTGGCCCCGGAAAAGCTGGTCGCTTCGCTCATTTGGATACCGCTGATGGAAAGCTTGGGGGCGTAGGGGTCGGCAGGGGCCATACCCGTTCCTGTGGAGGAAGACTCCGGGTTAGTGCGGCCGCCAACCACGACCAGGATCCCAAGACCGAGGATGACAGCCGCGGCAGCAATGATCCACGGGAGCCACGAGGTCGGTTCGCGGTTTTGGTGTGAAGTGAGGAAGCCCGCGTCTCCCCCAGGCTTGAGGTCAGTTCCGTTATTGGGATCCTGGGCCGCCATCAACGAAATTGTACCTGCCCCGGATAGGATCCGCGGGCAAGGCCCTTCAAAGAGCACTATGCTCGGAACCGTCTCAGCCGAAACGGGCCTTCTTGACCGATTGACGGAGATCACTGCCGCGCATCTCGACCTCCACACACATTTCCGATAAACGAGAACGCATGCGCTCTCCGATCCGGTCCCCCAGCGTCTCTTCGCGCATCGTCTTATCGGCATTGCGTGCCAAGGCTGCCGGCGCATTCGGGTAATTGGTGGTGATCAGGGTTGTCCGCTTGTCGTTGTAGCGCGTGTTGAGGACAAGAGCCACCGTGTCCCAAACCCAGTCGGTGGGCTTTTGTGCACCCAATTCATCCAGGATCAGCACTTCCGCCTCAAACACGGGGCCGAGGATTTGCAGTTCTGTGGTTGCAACTGCAGGGTTGTAAGACTCCTGGATGCGCTTGAGCAATTCCCGGTAGTCGCAGAAGAGAGAGCGCACCCCTTTTTCGAAAATCAAGGCCTGGGCGATGCCTACGGCGAGGTGGGTCTTTCCGACGCCTACGTCTCCAGTCAGCAGCAGACCTTTGCCTTCCGTAGTCACCGGATATCCAGCTACGAAATTACGCGCCATCATGTGAGCAGCCGACAGTGACCTGTCTGCCCCAGGGTAGCCGGCCTCGAACGTTTCCAGGGTGCAATGCTCATATCGTTTTGGGATCGACGCCCGATTCAAGAGCCTGGCTGCTTGCACTTGCAAGCGGCATTCACACGGCTGGGCGTAGCGTTCACCATCGGGTTGGATCATCAGACGCAGGCCGGAGTCTTTACAGATGGGGCAGAATTCACTCATGGGACTATGGCCAACTTACCTGAAGCGAGGGCCGCTCGCCAGGATAGCGAAAGGTGGAAGAGTGGAAAGAAAGCAATAAATGCCCTAAAATAGAGTTTCGAGCCTTGCGTTCCGGGCTTGCAGGAAAGGTTTTTCAGATGCCAAAAGAGGGAATCCATCCAAATTACAAACAAATCCGGGTGCAATGCGCATGCGGCACCGGGTTTGAAACGCGCTCGACCCACAAGGGCGATATCCACGTGGAAATTTGTTCTGCCTGCCATCCGTTTTTCACCGGCAAGCAAAAGCTGGTCGACACGGCAGGCCGCGTCGAGCGTTTCCGCCGCAAATATGCCAAGTCGGATACCGGCAAGGCGGAAGGCGCCAAGGCTGCCGCGTCCAAGTAAACACGCCTGGTCTCGAACAAAGGCCTCCGGCGACGGAGGCCTTTGTTGTCTGGGCGGCTCATGAAAAAAGTTTCCATGAAGAAGAACTGGGACAACCCGCGCGAGAACAGCATGCCGCCGGCGGCTCGAGTGCCGGCCCTGGTCGAGATCGGCGGGGTGTGTGTGGCTCCAGCCACAGTATTGGCGCCTATGGCGGGCGTAACGGATACCGTGTTCCGGCGCTTTATCCGTAACGCCAGCGTTTTTAGCGGAATTGAGCCGTCGTCCTCGACTGCCCGTCAGCTGGTGGAAGCGCCGATTAGCAATCAGCAATCCGGCTGCGGCCTGATCATGACCGAATTCACTTCCGCGGACGGCCTGTCGCGCATGCGGGAATCCAAGCGTAAGCGCTATCTCTCCTACGACGAGGACGAGCACCCCATCTCTGCCCAACTCTTTGGTTCTGATCCCGCGACCCTGTCAGAGGCGGCAAGAATTGTCGAAGGCGCCGGTTTTGACATGGTGGACCTCAATCTCGGGTGTCCGGCGAAGCGCGTGGTCAGTTGTAACGGCGGCAGTGGCCTGTTGCGCGATCTGCCCCATATCGCAACCATCTTTGAGCGTGTTAGGGCGGCAGTGCAGATTCCCTTCACCGTCAAATTCCGCATGGGTTGGAGTGACCAGCACATTGTTTGCGTTCCCTTGGCCCGGCTTGCTCAGGAGAGCGGCTTGAATGCGGTGGCGTTGCATGCACGCACCCGGGAGCAGGGCTATTCCGGCCAGGCTCGCTGGGAATATATTGCCGCGGTGAAAGATGCGATTCGTATCCCGGTGATCGGCAACGGCGATATCCGCTCCCCCGAAGATGCCTGCACCATGGTTGCGGAAACCGGATGCGACGCGGTCATGATCGGCCGCGCCGCTCCCGCTAATCCCTGGATCTTTCGCCAGATTGCGCAGTACACGGCCTTCGGCAGCTACGAACAGCCGACCCCGATGGACCGCTACCGGATGATCCGGGATTACTTTGTCATGCTGGTGGAAGAAACAGACGAGACGGCCGCAATCAGCGGCAGGATGAAGCAATTTGCGTCCTGGTTTACGCATGGTGTGCCGGGCGGAGCGATTTTGCGCAAGAGCATCTATGAGGCGAAGAGCAGCGACGCGGTGCTCGCCGCTGTCGATGCATTCTTTGCCGCCCAGCCCGAGCTGGTTGCCGCTGGGGCCTGAACCTGGGAATCTACTCTGTCCACAAATCTCGGGTGCCCCACATCTCGCTCGTTTTTCGCGAGATGTGGGATACCACGAACCTCGATGTTCATTGCTCATAGAGTGAAAGACTGGCCGGTATAAAGCCGTGGTATCCCACATCTCGCGAAAAACGAGCGAGATACCCCGAGTTTCCTGCACGCTGCGATGGACAGGACCGCGTGTGCGCCTTTCTTTAAGGAAAGGCGCATGAAGATCGCGGAACCCACGAAGCTTCACAGGGAATCGGGGATGTGGGGCACCCAAGGTTCCTCGGCAGGTACAGAGACGCTTTTAGGCAGATCCGCCGCGCTTGCGAAAGATGACCTTTGGCTCGGTGCGCCAGGCTTCGTTTAACGCAATCAGGGTCCAGGAAATAGCCGGAGACAAGTGCTGCAGCACGGTATCCATCGAGGGATGCACGCGCAGCGCGGGGACGATGTAATACATCAGCGGCGAGTCCATGCTTAACGGGATCCCCGGGAAGTATCCGTTCGCTTCCAGTTCCCCTGCTCCGGTGGCGCTGCGCTGCTGCTGCAACCAGTGCACGCGAATCCAATAGTCCAATCCCTGGAGCGGGAAGTGGAGGTCTTCGCCGGCTTTCAGTTCCAGGATGGCTAACCGTCCACCGCGTGTAACCGTAAGCAGGTCGAGCATTGCCCGGTCGGCCCCAGCGAAGGCGGGCACCTGGTGGTAAATCGTGCGCCCACCAAGGCAGTCGTCTAACTGGCTAAGATCGCCGGCCAGGGTCGACTGCAGCCACGATTCTGGCTGCAGGCGAAAGAGCGGATTGCGCACCGTACCCTCAGGAGAGCGGCTCTCGAAGAGCCTTTGCATCAGGTCGGTGAAGCCTGGTTCCGTTTCTTCCAGCAACGGTGTTTCGTTGGCCCCGGCTCCGAACGTCACGTTGACCTGGCGCTCAAAGGAGTCGGCCACAAATCCCTGGCGAACGCGCGCGAATTCCAAGCCATAGAGGGAGAGCACGACCTCGTTGGCGCTGCGTGCGGCGACGGTCACCCGGCTTTGCATACCCGGGGGTAGTAACCGCAGGACACGAGTCACTCCGTCCTGGGCTCGCTCCATCGCTGCCTGGGGATTGAAGGCATGCACCAGCCGCATTTTCAAGTTGCCCTGGTCCGCGGTGTCGATGCCCAGCAAGTCCTCGCTGACCGCATTCACTTCGTACAGTTCCCACTGCGCAAGCTCCCGGTTGAGCCAGGCCATGCGTGCCCGCGTGGTGCTTCCGCATCCGGCAGGCAAAAATACTTTGAGCCCCTGGCATACTCTTTTGCCACCGTGGTGGTCCCGGCAATACGCCAGCCAGAGAATTCCCAGGGTGAGCACGCCATCCATGATCGCCGGGCTCTCCTCGGCGTTGACTCCAATAAGCGCCCAGCATTGCTGACCGCGCACCAGCAAACCTCGCGCATATGCAGGCCCAAAGCTATGCTCCAGGTCCATGGCGGAGCGCAGGCCTTCTAATTTGTACTCGTTGAAGTGACGACTAAGCAGGCGCTCCAATAGCTGCAGGTACCTGGACCTCGATAGGGCGCGGGTGGCGGGCGTCCGCAGGTCGCGCTCTCGTACTACCTCCAGCGATTGCGGCCGCTGCGTACCCAGGCGGCGCACGCGGATACGCAACGTCTCTTTGCGCGCTTCGAGGCCTACGACGGTGCGGACTATGTTTCGTTCCTCAGACCACAGGTGCAGAACGCAACGGCCATGCTCAGCCGAGATCGAGTAGTGGCTTGCCGCCATCTCAAACAGCACTCGGCCATCTTCCAGCAGGGCAGCACGAGGATAGTCCGAGAAAAATTGCTCCAATAAACGGGCGAGTTCCGTTGGGGAAAACTCAGCCTTCTCCCGGATCTCCAAAGGAGTTTCTACCAACCCATACGCGCAGACAGCTGGGTCACGTGAGCGATGTGGTGACGACCGTGCCAATCGTAGAGAATGGCCGCCTGCTCGACCGATTGCGGGCCGTTCGCAGGATGCATGTAGCTGCGCTTCCAGTCCTGCTCATCGAGCGATGAAAAGAGCCGCACCCAGCGAACATGAAGCGCCGTTAACAAATCGAGCGAGGTCGAGACGGGCTCTGCGCGGGCGTCTTCCAGCTCAGCCCAACGGTTTTCCTGATAAGCAAAAATTGTCGGCGAGTCTTCGGTCAAGGCGAGGCGCACGCGGGTATAAGCGTTCATGTGGCTGTCAGCGACATGATGGACCAATTGGCGTACGGTCCATCCGCCGGGCCGGTAGGGCGTTTCGAGTTGCTTGTCGGTGAGGGGAGCTACTGCGGCTCGCAGGCTCTGCGGCAACTCCCGTATACCGGCAACGGCCGCGCTTCGTTCCTGGGGAGTAAATGACTCCGCTTTCCTGGGACCTCCGATGGGGTAGCGAAGAGAATCGTCAGATGTCATCCCGACATCTTAGTGCAATCACTCTGCGGGTGGAATGGCGTAATACCCCTTGCGCGACTGCACCTTCAAGCCGTCTCCCTTACACTCGACGTCGATCTTGCGATAGCTCCCGTCCAACTTATCGTTGGTTGGGGTATAGCTGGCGACGTACTGGGTTCGCAGTTCTTCCTCGATCTGGGCGAAGGCAGCCTCCATCTTTTTGCCGTTGTTGCCCACATCGATGACGCGCCCGCCGGTCTCTTCCGCCATTTTCCTCATTTGCATGTCACCGCTATAACCCATGGTATAAACGCCCCGCCCGTAAAAGCCTCGATCGGCGATCAGCAGCACATAGACAATGCAATTCGCCTTTTGCGCGGCTTCGATGGCGCCCTGGGGCTTCTCCATGCTGCCCTGATCTTCGCCGTCGGTGAGGATGATGATGGCTTTGCGGCCTGTTTCCTGCTGCAGCTTGTCATGGGTGGCCAGGTACACGGCGTCATAGAGGAGCGTGCCTCTGGGCGTGCCCGAGGGCATGCCACCCATTCCTCCCGTGCCAACATTGATTTGCGCTTTGTCCATGGCGCGCGACAGCGCGTGAGCATTGCTGGTGTAGTCGGAAAGAAGTTCGACATTCACATCGAAGGAGATGAGAAAAGCTTCATCTTTCGAACGCAGAACGTGGCTCAGGAAAGCAGCGCCGGCCTGCTGCTCCAAGGGGAGCACATTCTCCTGGCTGCCACTGGTGTCGAGCAGGATCCCCAGGGTGAGGGGTTGATCGTTTTCCGCGGTGAAGTTCTTGATCTTCTGGGGCGTCTTGTCTTCCAGGACGTTGAAGTCATCCTTGGTGAGATGGGGAATCAACGCGCCGTGCTTGTCGTGCACGGTGAAGTAAAGGCTCACCAGGTTGACGTTGACTTTAAGGGTCGCCACCGGCTGCTGCTGGTCGTCCTGATTGGGGTCACCGGCCGGCCCCTGGGGCGGAGCATCAGGAGAAGGCGCAACCTGCGCTCTGGCATTTACGACAGCACAACACAGCATGGCGCACAGCAAGAACGCCAAGGGCGAACGCGGGAGACGAAATTTCATGGAGATTAGACGGTGTGACATGGCAGAACGATACCTCGGGAGCCTTACAACGCCGGCAGCGCGTCTGGTAATCTTATGACTTATATAGTAAGTCACAACAAGTGCGCGGGATTTGAGGATGGCCATGAACCGAGTCGTCCGCCTGGGGGATCTTCTGGTGAGGCAGGGTGTCTTGGCAATGGTGTTGTTGCTGCCGGTTGTGCTTCCATCGGGCGTGATGGGGCAGCAGCAGAAAACGCAGGATCAGAGCGTGCCGGATGCTCCGACCCCGCAAGGGCATGACAGCCTGGGCAATATCACCTCCGGTATGGCACCGGGAAAGGGTGCTCAAGAGGCTCCTCCAGACCAGGGCACGAACACTACCCAGGTCCCCCCCGCCTCCGGCAACCAGCCGGCGGGCGCCGACCAGGTTCAAAAAGCACCTCCGGTAGTTGCCGCCCCGGGAGAGTTACAAAAAGATCTGGCGACCTTTCGTACCACGGTCAATTACGTCGTTGTGCCGGTAACAGTGCTGGACAAGAAACATAACCAGGTGGCGGGGTTGACCTGGCGCGATTTTCAAATCTACGAGAACAACAAGCGCCAGGATATTCGCCTCTTCAGCGCCGACCTGGTGCCGCTCTCGGTTGCCCTGGTCATCGACCAGAGCCTGCCCCGGGACACCATGAGGAAAGTGAACGATAGCCTGGCTGCGATCCAGGGAGGCTTTACTCCCTACGATGAGATTGCTGTGTTCACTTACGCCGATGGGGTGAACAACCCGACAGACTTCACCGCGGCGTTGAGTGCACGGATTCCCGCCGTGTTAGAGCAGTCCAAAAAGCCTGGAGACTACCTGGGCATCCCGATCAACAGTGGGCCGCTTTACGGCGGACCCAGAATCAACGGTCAATCGGTGGACCCCAACCTGGATCCGCAGCGAGGAAACTCCGGCGTTGGCGTCATTCCCAAGGAAATCCATACCCTGAACGACGCCATCCTGGCCGCGGGCAAATCTCTTTCTACCCGGCCCCAGGGGAGCCGCCGGATTGTTTACGTGATCAGCGATGGAAAGGAATCACGCAGCAAGGCGAACTTCCGCGAGGTGGTGAAGTATCTTGAAACCAACCAGATCGCGGTCTACGGCACCCTGGTCGGCGATTCGGCCACCTGGGGACTGGGCTACCTGGACCGGTTCAAGCTGCCGCTGCTGCCACTTTCCCCGGACAATATTCTGCCCCGGTACACGGTTGCCACTGGCGGGCACCTGTACTCTGAGTTCTCTGCCAACGGAATTCAGCGCAGCTTCGCAGAGCTTGCCGTCCTGGCGCGGACGCAATATACCCTTGGCTACTACAGTCACCTCCCGGTGATGGACGAAAAATATCGAGTCCTCGATGTTCGCGTCCTGCGGCCGAATCTCGATGTCGTCGCCAAGAGGGGGTACTACCCAACGGCAACCAACCAGTCGCGATGACCGCGGCCGGCGGGCATCCGGGCTTGACGTTTATCGGCCTGGGGCTGGCGGCTTCGGCCTTCTGGGGCACGAGTGATTTTCTCGGCGGCCTTGCCACCCGACAAAGCGCATGTGGTTCTGGTGGTCGCCGTGGCCCACGGGCTCAGCCTGGGAATGCTGCTGCTGATCGCATTCGCGACCCATTCCGCGCCTCCGCCTGAACGCTTCGCTCTTATGGGTCTTTGTGCAGGAGCGTTTGGAGGTGTGGCGCTCATGCTCTATTACCAAGCCTTATCCCTGGGGGAGATGGGGCTCACCACTGCCCTTACCGGCTTGCTGACGGCAATCGTCCCGGTGGTCTATTCATTTCTTACCGAGGGCTCTCCCAAGTCGAGCCAGCTCGCGGGATTCGTGATCGCAGCCGCCGCTATCGCGCTCATTGCCTATGCGCCCGCAGGCACGCCTCGTCCCCTCGCCCTTGGCCTGGCGACATTAGCGGGCCTTGGTTTCGGTGTGTTCCTGGTGGTGTTGAAGGTGGGCAGCACTCATGGCCTGCTGTGGCAGCTCATTTTCTCCCGTATGGCCAGCGCCGCGCTCGCGAGTGCGATCGCGATCTGGGCGCTGGTTCGCCCCCACAAGGACGCGGCGACCTGGCGCAGGCAGGCTCGCGGAACATCGCTTCTTTTGGATTGCTGGATCTGCCGGGGTGTTGGAAGCTACGGGAAGCCTGCTTTATATGCAATCGGCGACGCAGGGACGGCTGGATGTGGCGGCAGTACTCGCGTCACTCTACCCGGTAGTCACGATTATTCTGGCTGCCTGGTTTCTGAAGGAGCGGACTACGTCAAGTCAGGCATGGGGAATGGCACTGGCATTAGGCGCCGTCGTGCTCGTTTCCCTCTAAGGGAAATCTACTTGACCTCGTTGGTCACTTCAGATTTCGGTGGGGGCGCATCCTGCTTGACCGGATCTGGTGTGCCCTTGATGGCGTCTTTGAAGCCGCGCATTCCCTCGCCCAGACCCTTACCGAGCTCAGGAAGCTTGCGCGGGCCGAAGATTAAGAGTGCGACCACCAGAACGACAATAAGGTGAGTAGGTGTGAGTAGTTCGCCCATGGAATTTCTCCGCTTTCTCTATTGTCGCACAGTAAGCACGTGCCTGTGACCGCGCGAGCGTGCCCAATCATAGTACGCCCTGGAGGCGCTATTTGGATGGATTGTCGAGGCGGTTCGAGACCATTCTGTAAAAGGCGGGAAGGTTTTCTCCCCGGCCCAGAGTCAGGCGACGATAGACCTTGATGAGTGGGTATAGCCGCGCACCGCGCACCACGAGGGTAGGCACAACAGCAACCCCGCCTCCGGGATTCGGCCGCAAGCTCCCATTCCCCCGCATAGCGCCCGCGGATCACCTCGCCGAAGTAGCTGCCCCATAAACGCGTCTGAAATTCCAGCTCTTCGGCGGACTGGCCATCGAGGATCTGCTCCAGCACCTCGACCGAAGACTCACTCAGATCAAGCCGCCGCCGATGGTCAGCCCAGGCGACCCGCACGGCTTCCTCCGCGTACGCAGCCATCATGTCGGAGAGGGATGCAAAGTTGCTTTCGGCCAGCTTCCCTTTATGCAATTTCACTCCGGCTCTGCACGGGCCCGTTTAGCGAAGTGCGTCTTTTCTTGAGGAAAAGCCGCGCCGGCTTTCGTTCCTCCGTAAACACCGGTAGTGAAATCGCTTTGACCCTCATAGGCCCAGCCTAACGCTTCTGCCGTCTGACAGGAAGCGAAGTGCAATGTATCTTAAGGATTACTGGGCGTATGGTTTGCGGAGGTTTGGTTGAAGGCAATTGGTGTTGCTGCACGGAAGTGGGGGGCTGTCCTCCTGGGTATGGGTCTGTTGAGTACTGGTTTGATGCTGGGCAGCATGGCGGAAGCGCAGGTGGTTCCCCCCGCGCAGACTGTGCCGGAAACACCCACACTCCAGAACGAGTCGCTGAAACCTCTGGATTATCGAAATAAGTACGATATTTATGGTGGTTTTGCTTCGTCACACTTTAACGCCGGCCCGGCCTTGATTCCGGGCGCCAACCTGGGTGGTTTCGACATCCAGGGCACGCTCTGGTTAAAAATGCGACTGGGCGCAACTGCCAATGTGCGCGGCTACTACGGGACCACGGGGGTGGTTCCCAACCCTTACAACATCCACGGCCCCTTCGTTTATGAGCACCTGTTCATGGGTGGGCCGTCAATCCGCGGCCCGAAGAACGAACACGCCGCGTTGACCTTCCACGCTCTTGTGGGCGGCTCTTACGGAGTATTTAACTCGGCTGTTGACCAGGGAGTCTCGGGACCGAATCTGGGGCTTTTCAATAACGGCCTGGCTCTGGCTACGGCGCTCGGTGGATCCCTCGATCTGAACCGCTCGCCAAAGTTTTCCCTGCGCATTTCCCCGGATTACCTGCTTACCCGCTTTGGCGGAGTATCGCAGAACGAATTTGCTATATCCGTGGGCGTGCTGTACCGCCTGAGCAAAATGCGCAAGTGAAAATCTCGTGTTGAGTGTTTGCGGGTGGTTGTTTCTGCCG
The DNA here is from genome assembly GCA_963750415.1 of uncultured Acidobacteriaceae bacterium. GTDB lineage: Bacteria > Acidobacteriota > Terriglobia > Terriglobales > Acidobacteriaceae > PALSA-350. Next base: position 714,663 of record CAVVQX010000005.1, on the reverse strand, counting down.
TTCTGTCCAAGGTTGTGAAAAAAGCTCGCTTAAAGAAGTCCAATTGCCAGCGGACGCCGGGTGCCCCACATCTCGCTCGTTTTCCGCGAGATGTGGGATTCCACGAGTCTTCGACCGTTCGCCTTCAAGGACGAAGCAAACTCCGAATTTGTAAGGATAAGGCATCGATCAGGACAGATCGAAGTCAGGAAATGCGGTCTTCGCACACCCGCTTCAGCGCCTGCCAGGCAAATCCCTAAGTTGGCTTTCCATTGGGAAGCCATTGCGGCTTCCACGCGGTCTGGGCGAGCCACGCGATCGGTTCTACCATCGACCCGATCGCTTTCGTCATATGGCGGAAGTCGATGCCGGTGATTTCGTCGCTTGGCTGGTGGTAATCGGCGTGAAGCCCAAAACTGGAAACGGTTTGGGCAATGATTCCCCGCCGGGCAAGACTGTAGTTATCTGACCGCTTAAAGAAATTTTGTGCCGGGTGAGGGTCGGCGACCAGGGCGGCGCCGTGACGCACAAGTTCCGGGCCCAGGTCAGTGCGTTCGAAGCCGGTGAGCCACAGGCCGTCTCGGGGCAAAGCGGGATCACGGCGGCCGATCATTTCAAACTCCAGGTTGGCCACGATCTGATCCAGCGGTACCGGAGAATGATCAAGAAAATATCGATTTCCATAACCGCCGATTTCTTCTGAACCAAAGAGGACGAAGAGCAAGGTGCGGGCAGGCCGGGCCCTACCGGCAAAGACCCGCGCCAGTTCGATGACTGCAGTGGTTCCGGAAGCATCGTCATCGGCGCCGTTATAAATCCGATCGCCATTCTTCTCCGGGCCAATTCCCAGGTGATCCAGATGGGCAGTCAGCAGGATCGCACCTTTTCCCGAATCGGAGCCCCGCAGGATGCCTACGACGTTCCACGTCTCTTTTCTGGGCACCTGGGCAAACCCCGCCAGGCGGCGGGCGATGGGTGGCGGCAGGGTCGCGGGGAGTGGGGCCTTTTGCAGGAAACTCCCGTGAGCGCCCCCCGGCTCGAGGCCAAACCCGGCGAACAGCGAGGCGGCGTAGAGTGCGGCCAGATGCTCGTCGCGGGTGCCGCTGCCCCGTCCTTGCAGCTCATCGGAAGCAAGAAAGCTCATATCGCCACGGACGCAAGGGGCGCAGACGGCTGCCCGCTCCGATTTCATCATCTGGCTATAGCAGGCAGTCACGCCCAGCGACATCGCACATAGAACTGCCTTGGTTAGCAAACGCATCGGGAAAGTATAATGGAGATCTTCCGAGTACTTTCACCGAGCGGATACCGGCGCCTCATCGTCTGGTGCTTTGAGACTGCCCCAACGAAAAAAACAGATTTACTGGTAAGGGACCATCGATGCGCCGAATTCAGGGTTTGTGTTGTGTGTTGCTCCTTGGTGTGACCGGTTGTGATTTTTTTGTTCCTCAAACCAACAGCGGGGGCGGCAGCAACACCGGCGACTACATCTATGTCGGAAATGGACACAATACCTTCATAGCCGGTTTCGGTGTCAACAGCAGCGGAGGACTTTCGGTTCTCAGCAACTCGCCCTACAACAATGGAGTGGCCGCGCAATCGCTGGCAGTGACACCTGCCAATACCTTCCTGTACGCGGGAACAACCAACGGCATCTACGAATACTTAATTAATAGCGACGGTTCGATCACCGTCCAGAACGGTGGCAACGCCGTCGCTCAGGACATGGTTGCCACCCAGATGCAGGTCGATAGCACCGGAGGCTATCTGCTGGCATCGGGCGTGGGTACGTCGATTGGGGCACAGGCCATCGGCATTTACACAATCAACGCCACGACAGGCTTGCTGACCGCAGTCACGGGTTCTCCTCTTGCCCTCTATACCGGTAACGGCAACACACCAGTCGTGCTCACGCCTACCGGAATGCTCATCACTCCCAACAACGCGATTGTGTATGTTTCCCTCGCTTCGCTGGGCGTGCAAGTCCTGACCCTGGGTACGGGAGGCGCTCTCAGTGCGGGTACTGCTGCCACTATCCTGCCCCCCATCAGTACTTCGAGAAGCCCCTCGGACGCCGGGCTGGCGAGTGATCCTCTTTCCGCATTCTTATTTGTAGCCGAGATTAATACCGGGCTTCGCGTTCTGAGCATTGGCACCGGCGGGTCACTCAAAGAAGTTTCTGGTTCGCCTTACGCCGTAGGAACAGGACCAACAGGGGTGATCCTGGATACGACGGGCAGCTATGTCTACGTCGCGAATAAAGGAAGCAACAACATCAGCGCTTTCACGCTCACCGCGGCCTCGGGCAAACTGACGGCAATTGCAGGATCCCCGTTTGCCTCGGGAGGACAGTTGCCGATCGCGTTGATTAATGACAATACCAAGAAATTCGTGGCGGTAATCAACTCGGGGCCCAACGGCACCACGGGCAACAGCGACATGCAGGTTTTCAGCTTCGACGCCACAACGGACGGAAAACTCAACCCTGTTTCGACCGCCACCACAGGCACTGATCCTACGAATCCTGTGTCCATAGCAGCCTCGCATTAGTCCGGAGCCGTGGGCTACCGCAGCCGTTGGAGCGAGCCATGAAGCTTCGACGAGTGAAAGCTTTGTCGAAGATTTCTGTCACTTGTCCACGGGTTACCTCTCCAGCGTGAAAGATTAAGCTTTGCTCATCGTTGCATCACGCGTCTTGCATAACGAGCCAGTTCTTGTTTCGGATTGCGGCCGGTATCGAATTGCCTGGAAAGCATGACGGGTACAACAAAAGTTGCAAGGTTTTGGTTGCTGTTGTCAGAGGCGAAACAATTAAGCCCTGATACAACCCATGCGCCATTTCACTGAAGCTCGTTGCGTGGGGACCATAAAGAAGCACCGTGTCTTGGATTTTTCTCTGAGCTCGATGGTCTAATGCTGACAGGGAGACTCGCCCCTCGTATGTTTGCTGCCTGGTCACTGTTTCGCCGAACTGGCCCGCGCCGTCTGCTTTGCGCCGCACTGTGCGTTGCACTAACGGCCGCGATGAGTGGGTGCACCCGTTTGCGCGAGCATCTCAAGCCCGAGATGGTATACGTTGTGGCCAAGCAAACCTACCTGCGAGATCGCGTGGCCGCTGTATCAAATCGAGTCGCCCTGGTGAGCAATGGAGAACCGCTGGAAGTAGTCGAACACGGCCGCCGATTCCTGAAGACTAAGACCGCAAAGGGTGAGGTGGGCTGGATCGAAGAACATATGGTCATCGATCAGGCCACCTATGATCAATTCGCGGCCCTCAGTCAGCAGCATGCCCACGACCCGGTGGTCGCTACGGGCGTGCTGCGCGACGACCTCTACTTGCACGTGAAACCCGGCCGCGAGACGGACCGATTCTACTTGCTTCCGGAAAACGAAAAGCTTCAGTTATTGATACGTGCTTCGGTGCCTAAGCCGACGCCGCCTCAGGGTTTTCTTCCAGCGCCGCATCCTGCTGTGAACAACGCGAAGGCGAAGAAATCAGCCATGGTGGGGGAGCCAACCGTCCCGATGGAAGACTGGTGGCTGGTACGAGACAGTAAGGGACAGGTCGGTTGGATGCTTTCACGCCGGCTGGATGTGGATGTTCCAGATGAGATCGCAGGTTATTCCGAAGGGCAGAAAATCGTGGGTGCTTATGTCTTGACCAAGGTCTATGATTCGGAATCTTCGCTGCCCGGCAAGCTGGTACCCGAATATGTCTCCGTCACCAATGCCTATAAGGACGGGCTTCCTTACGACTTCAACCAGGTTCGCGTTTTTACCTGGAATACGAAGAAGCATCGTTACGAAACAGCTTATCGGCAACGAAACCTCGAGGGCTTACTGCCGGTCTCGGTAAGTATGAGCAAGAATCTTCAGGGCCAGCCGGTGCCCGAGTTCTCGATCACCGTAGCCACGAGTGAGGCGGTCAAGGTTGATCCGCTCACGGGAGTGGCGCGCCCTGCTGAAACCGAAGTGCTGAAGTACCAGCTTGAGTCCGGCATGGTCAAGCGCGTTGCCCAGCCAGGGGCACAAAGTCCGACGCCGGCATCTGACAAGGCCAAACCGGCGGTGGCTCATTCCCATCATCATCGCGGCAAGGGCAAAGCAGCCGGCGGCTAGAAACCGGATCCCGTCACCCCGCAAGCGCACTTGTCACTATCAGGAGTCAGCTCAGAAAATCTGCGATCGCCGCCACCACAATCTCTTGCTCCTGAAACGTGAGTTGGGGGTAGATAGGAAGGGCCAATACCTCTGCGGCGGCACGCTCACTCTCGGGAAAGGCGCCGGTGGGATATCCCAGGCTCTGCAAAGCCGGTTGCTGATGGAGTGCCAGGGGATAGTAAATCTCTGATCCGATCCCCCGTTCCAGAAGAAAGGCTTTCATTTGATCTCGGCGGCGAGCCCGGATGACGTACTGGTGGAAAACGTGCGTAGCCCTGGACTTCGTCTTTGGCAGGACCACTCCGTTCTGCGGATAAGGCCCGGTGTCAACCAGCCCCGCCTGCTCAAAAAGGATCCGATAGTGTTCGGCCAGGAGCCGGCGCTCAGCATTCCAGTCATCGATGTAGTGGAGTTTCACCAGCAAAACTGCTGCCTGCAATGTGTCCATGCGGCAATTCCATCCGGCCTCGTCGTGGTGGTAGCGACGGCGCATTCCATGTACTCGCGAGAGGCGGACGCGCTCAGCGATCTTCTCTGTCCCAGTCGTGACCATACCCGCGTCGCCGGCGGCGCTGAGGTTCTTGGTGGGGTAGAAGCTGAAGGCAGCAGCGTCTCCCAGAGAGCCCGCCGGACGCCCATCCCAGCAGGCCCCGAACGCCTGGGCTGCGTCTTCGATCAACACCACGCGGTACTCCTGCTGCAGTAGCTCGAAGCATTCCCAGTCAACAGTTTGTCCATAAAGGTGAACGGGTAGGATCGCTCGAGCCGCAGGTGCAGCTCGCAGACAGGCTCTGACCGCTACGGGATCCAGGTTGAAGGTTTCCGGATCGATATCCGCAAGCAAGGGCTGAGCTCCGGTGCGGAGAATGGCGCTCACCGTCGCGAAGAAACTGAAGGCGGTGGTGATCACCGCATCCCCGCGACCGATCCCCGCCCCTTCGAGCGCCAGCCAGAGAGCGTCGGTGCCAGAAGAGCAGGCGATGGCTTGGCCTACCCCGCATTTTTCCGCGGCGGCGCGCTCAAACTCCGCCACGTGGGGACCCATAATGAAGGATTGTGAGGAAAAAACGCTTTCCACGGCCTTGAGGAGCTCAGGCCCGATGGCACGGTATTCGCGCGAAAGGTCCAGGCTCGGCACCCTTAGCCGGGAACCGGCCGAACTTTCCTTCCTGTCTGCCACGTTGGTAATGGTAGCACCGTAAAATCCAGGTAGACTGCCGGCGACGAGAATGCATCCAAGTTGGGTGGATGTGTGCCATATGGCGTCTTTGCACGGTTTTTGCGCCACCTGCCTGCGCGAGGTCCGACGCAACCCAGGAAGGCGTGTAAACTTTCAATAGCAGGACTTGAGCGCGTTCCGGCTCACAGCCCAACTTTGCAGTAGCTGCAAGAGCTTGAGCATTTTCCATAACGCATTTAGACCATCGTAGAAATGGGAGATCGGCACATGGACAATAAGCCGGCACAGAACATTCAGGACACGTTTCTTAATACGGTCCGAAAAGATAAGACTCCGATCACGATATACCTGGTCAGCGGAGTTAAACTCACAGGCAAAATACGCTCTTTTGACAAGTATTCTGTGTTGCTTGAAAACAACAGTCAAGAGCAGTTGATTTTCAAGCATGCCATCTCAACGGTGGTGAGCACGCGCTCTGTGCTGCACACTGATCATCGTCCGAGCACCGGGGTTGGCCATCCGCCCGCCAGTGCTCCAGGCCTTGGTGGGGCGCGTCCTGACAGCGCGGTGGCAGAAGGCTAGCGAGCAATCCGCAGCGGCTTCGATGAGGGTCTGCTGAAAATCACTGGCATTCAAGCGGACAGGGCACTGCTTGTCGGTGTCGAGTTCGTCTCGCGGCCGCAGGCGTTGCCGCGTTCTGCGGCATTGGCTCGGGAAGCAGCAAAACTCTCCGCGATCGCCAGATCCGGACCCAGTGCGGCGGGGGAAGAACTTCGTCCCGCCGTTCCAGAAAACGGTGCAGCCTTTGCAGAATTTCGCGAGTTGGTCACCGGCGCTGGGGCAGAAATTGTCGCAGAAGTGCTGCAGCGAAGACCCAGGCCGGATCCCGCTACCCTGGTGGGCAAAGGCAAGGTAGACGAGATCGCGGCGGTCGCCAAATCGGCACAGGCCACGTTAATTCTCGTTGATCACGACCTCACCCCTACCCAACTGAGAAACCTGGAACGGGCGTTGCCGGTCCGGGTTGTGGATCGTACTCAGCTTATTCTCGACATTTTTGCGCGCCACGCCCGCAGCCGCGAGGGCCAGCTCCAGGTTGAGCTGGCACAGCTGGAATACATGCTCCCCAGGCTAGCCGGGCGAGGCGCCGCGATGTCTCAGCTGGGCGGCGGGATCGGGACCCGCGGACCCGGCGAAACCCAATTGGAGACTGACCGGCGCAAGATCCAGCGCAAGCTGCTCCAACTCAAGCGCGAACTTGAAGAGGTTCGCCGGGTGCGGACGCAGCAGCGGCACCGCCGTGCGGCAGTTCCGGTGCCTACGATCGCGCTGGTCGGTTACACGAACGCGGGCAAGAGCACGCTGTTCAATCGGCTTACCGACGCCGGCGTCCTGGCTTCGTCGCGCATGTTTTCCACACTCGACCCCAAGCTGCGCGCGCTGGTGCTCCCATCGCGGAGGAAAGTCCTTTTATCGGACACTGTCGGCTTCATTAGTAACCTGCCGCACACCCTGATCACTTCCTTCAGAGCCACGCTGGAAGAAGTGGAAAAGGCAGAGGTGCTTCTGCAGGTACAGGACTGCTCGAGCCCGCATCGGGAAGAACAAAAAGAGCAAGTGGAGAAGGTGCTTGGCGAACTTGGTGCGTTGGACAAGCCAATTCTCTCTGTTTTGAACAAAATTGACTTGCTGCCACCCGCGGAGCGATTGGTGTACGCGGCCGACCCCACGTCGGCGGCCATTTCGGCGCGAACGGGCGAAGGTATCGCCCACTTGCTCGAGCTTATGGATCAGGCTCTTACTGCAGACCCCATCGTTGAGGAGAAGTTCATAGTCCCGCAGCGGGAAGGCGCGGTTTTGGCCGCCCTGGATGCCGGAGCATTGATTTTGAAGCGTGAGTTTTCAGGCGATTTGGTGGAACTGGCGGTCGCTGGGCCAGCCTCATTGCTGGCGCGATATAGCCAGTACAGGGGCGCAAAAAATGGACTGAAAGTAAGGACGGGCCGGGGGGGTGGGAGCGGAGCGACTTCCCACGAGACCGGCCCCGTCTGACCCTGATCTGGGTCTAGGAAGTATTCAAAGTATACGCTTGAGTCGACCGATCCACAACGGATAACCTTTTTACCGGAAGACGCTGACCCTTTGGCAGCACGACCCCAGGCTTGGCTCGTGCCCATGTTCATGACACATTGGGCTCCAGGAGTTTGACAGCCAAATTTCGCCTCTGTTAAAAACAAAGGTCCCGGCTGTCACCACGACTCTCCGCCCACAATCTACCCATATACTGAATATTTGGCATGAACGAGACCTTACATCAACTCGGCGGACTACTGCTCGGCTCCATCCCGACCATTTTTTTGTTTCTTTTCCTGGTAATCCTGTACCGATTTCTGGTTTATGGCCCCCTAACGCGGGTGCTGAGCGAGCGGCGAGAGCGGACCGAAGGGGCAATTGAGCAAGCCAACGCGGCGACTGCTGCCGCGGCGGCAAAAACCCAGGAGTACGAGGCGCAATTGCGGGCTGCGCGCTCCAAAATCTTCCAGGCACGGCAGCAAAAGCTGGAACACTGGGGTCGTGAACGCGACGCTGCTATCGCGGAAGCTCATGAAGCCGCTCAGCGGCAGGTCGAAGAGGCAAAATCAGCGTTAAAGACGCAAGCCACTGCCGCCCATCGTACCCTCGAGGGGTCTATCGACGAGCTTGCCGGTGAAATTCTCCGCGCCATCCTTCCCAAAAGCGGCGCAACGCTGGAGAGAGTCCGTTGACCTTCTCACGCTTTTCTTTTTTCTTACTGCTTCTGTTGTGCCTGGGTGGCCCACTCGGTCTGCCGGCGCGGGCCCTGCAGGTGGCGCCCACCCAGCCCGCTCCCACTGCCAATAGCACGCAAACCTCCCTCGACAATCCGGAAGAGGAATCCGGCGACGATATTTTTCGCCATTCGACCTCAGTGAGGCTGCTTGGACGTTGGTTGCATCTGGATCAGGAATCCTCGGCGCGGCTGTTCGAATACCTGAACTTTGCCATTCTCGCTGGGGCCATCCTGTTCGCCATGTTCAAGTACCTGCCCAAGACGTTCCGGGCTAACCGGGCAGACATCCAGAATCGTCTGGTAGACGCGCGGACCGCCACCGAGCAAGCCAATGAACGCCTGGCTGCGATCGAGCAACGACTTTCGCGGCTGGATGAGGAAATCGCGGCGATCGCCAGGCAGGCCGAGAAGGAGAGCGTCGAGGATGAGGCCCGCATTAAGGCCTCTATCGAGACCGAGCGGCAACGAATCGTCGAGGCAGTAAGCAGGGATATTGCTGCTGCATCGAGTGCGGCCCAGCGGGATCTGAAGCGTTTTGCTGCAGGGTTAGCGGTGGATCGCGCAGCCCAAAGGATAGCGTTGACCGAGGACGATGACCGCGCGCTGGTGCGGGAGTTCGCCAGCAGCCTTAACCTCCAGGCCCGCAACGGAGGCAAAAACTAATGTCTGCTTTTGCCGCCCGATATGCCCGCGCCTTCGCCGACGTGGTGTTAGACGCGAAGTTGAACCCTACAGAAGTGGAGCAGCAACTGAAGGACTTTGCTGCCACCTTCGCAGGGAGTAAGGACCTGAGAGAGGTCCTTTTGAATCCTTCCATCCCGGTGGCCAGGAAGGTGTCCATTCTTGACACGGTCAACCGTCGAGTTGGCTGTGGGCCCAAGGTGAGAAACTTCCTGGCGGTTTTGATCAGCCACGAACGGCTGGCCGCTCTGAGCGAGATTATCGAGGAGTACCGGTTGGAGATGAATCGGCGTTTGTCGATCTCCGACGCTGAAGTGGTGACGGCGCGCCCACTCCAGGACCAGGAGCGGACAACATTGGAAGGCGAAGTTGCGGAGCTGGCCGGCACCAGGGTTAATGCAACGTTCCGCCAGGACAAGTCGCTGATCGGCGGAGTGATTGTGCGCATTGGCAGCACCATCTACGACGGCTCTGTGCGCGGCCGTCTAGATCGCTTGAGAGAGCGGCTGGCGGCCAGCTAGGCAGATCCGCAAAACAACCAACAACAAGAGAATTGACGGAAGAACGTATGGCTCAGATCAACGCAGACGAGATTACGCAGCTCCTTAGGGAGCAGATTCAAAACTACGATGCGGAGATTCGCGTCGATGAGACCGGGACCATCATTTCGCTCGGTGACGGCATCGCCCGCATCCACGGCCTGGACAAGGCCATGGCCGGAGAGATGCTGAAGTTTCCCCACGGGGTGGAAGGCCTCGCCATGAACCTCGACGAGGATCAGGTCGGCTGCGTCATCCTCGGCGATTACACCGAACTGCGCGAGGGAGATGAAGTCAGGCGCAGCGGCGAGATCATGAGCGTGCCGGTGGGTAACGGGATGATCGGCCGCGTGGTCAACGCGATCGGTCAGCCGATCGATAACCGCGGCCCCATCGAAGGAACTGAGCTCGCGCCCATCGAGCGTATCGCTCCGGGTGTAGTCGACCGGCAGGGTGTACGCGAGCCCATGTCGACCGGTCTCAAGGCGATCGACAGCATGATCCCGATTGGCCGCGGACAGCGCGAACTGATTATTGGCGATCGCCAGACGGGTAAGACAGCCATAGCGCTCGACACCATCATCAATAGCGCCAAGAACAACCTGGTCTGCATTTATTGCGCCATCGGACAGAAGCGATCCTCCGTCGCCCAGGTGGTGCAGACGCTGAACGAGTACGGCGCGATGGACTACACCATCGTGGTTGCGGCCACTGCGTCGGAGCCGGCGCCGATGCAGTACCTGGCCCCGTATGCCGCTACCGCCATGGGTGAATATTTCCGCGATAGCGGCCGCCACGCGCTCATCATCTATGACGACCTTTCCAAGCACGCGGTTGCGTATCGTGAGATTTCGTTGTTGCTGCGCCGTCCGCCCGGCCGCGAAGCCTATCCCGGCGATGTGTTCTACCTTCACTCGCGCCTGCTGGAGCGCTCTGCCAAGCTGAGCGATGCCAAGGGCGGCGGCTCGCTGACCGCGTTGCCCATCATCGAGACCCAGGCCGGAGACGTCTCCGCTTACATTCCGACCAACGTCATCTCCATCACCGACGGGCAGATTTACCTGGAAACCGATTTGTTCAATTCCGGTGTTCGACCGGCGGTAAACGTCGGCCTTTCCGTAAGCCGCGTCGGAGGCAGTGCGCAGATCAAGGCCATGCGCCAGGTGGCGGGTACCTTGAAGCTTGACCTGGCGCAGTACCGCGAGCTCGCGGCTTTCGCCCAATTTGGCAGCGACCTGGACAAGGTGACCCTGAACCAGCTGAACCGCGGCCAGCGGCTCACCGAGATTCTGAAACAGCCGCAGTTCTCACCCCTCTCGACTGAGAAGCAGATCATTGTGATCTTTGCCGGCACCAACGGATTTCTCGACGATCTCAAAGTGGAGGAGATCCACGCTTTTGAGGCCGGGCTCTATCCCTACCTTGATTCGGCACAATCTGGATTGCTGAATGACATTGTCAGCAAGAAAGCGCTGGACGATGATCTGAGAAATCGCATCAAAGCTGCGCTGACGGAATACAAACAGAACTTCCTCTCTGAGCATCGTGATGCAGCCCTCAAGGAATCGTCGGTGAAGCCGCTTTCCGAAGAAGAGAAGAAGCAGGAAGAAACCAAGAAGGCCTGACCCGCGCATGGCAAATGTTCTCGATCTACGGCGGCGCATTCGCAGCGTAAAAAGCACGCGCCAGATCACGAAGGCGATGAAGATGATCGCCGCCGCCAAGCTGCGGCGGGCGCAGGAGCGCGCCGTCTCCGGGCGGCCCTATGCCAGCATGCTGGCCAGCGTGATCGGTTCGCTGATGCGCCATATTGACCTCTACGATCCCCAGACTGGGGACGTGCGTCACCCCTTGCTGCTGGCGCGAGAGGAAAAGCAGGCCCTGCTCATCGTTGTTTCCGGAGATAAGGGATTTGCCGGCGGCTTCAATGGAAACATTGCCAAGGCAGCTTTTCGTTACATCAGTGAGCACGGCGACGAGGAGATCGACATTGCTGCCATCGGACGCAAGGCCCGTGAGCTTTTTCGCCGCCGCTATGGTATCGCAACATTTGTCGAGAAGCAGGGCAGCCAGGACAAAGCCAACGACCCGGCCGCGGACACAGGCGATCGAGATCCCGGCGCGCCCGCGCCGCCGCCGGAAGAGAAGAGCCGGGGCGAGCGCAAAAACCAGATTGAGGTGGCAGGGGATTACCCCGGCATGCTGGATAAACCCAGCTTCGACCAGGTGGCGTTATTGGCGCGTGAAGTGGTTCACCGCTACATCGAAGAAGAGCTCGACGCGGTCTACCTGGTTTACAACGAGTTCAAGTCGGTGATGTCTCAGCGGGTAGTGGTAGAGCGCATTCTACCCATCATTGAACCGGGCCAGCGGGATATCAAGCAGGCCGAAGAGTTGAGCCATGAGGAGCGCGAAGAGATGGCGATCGCGGCCGCTCACTCAGGCATAAGCGTCAGGGAAGCCGACAGTAGCGAGGCCGAGCAGGAGGCGAAGAAGTTTGGCACGGCGGAAGTGGACTACATCTATGACCAGCCGCCGCGGGAGCTTCTGGATGGTCTTCTACGCCAGTACGTCGCGTCGCAGATCTATCACGCCTTGATTGAGTCCAGCGCCGCCGAGCAGGCCGCGCGCATGACCGCCATGGACGCGGCTACCAGTAACGCCTCCGAGATGATCGACTCGCTTACGCTCACCATGAACCGGGTGCGCCAGGCCGCGATCACCAAAGAGATTATCGAGATTGTCAGCGGTGCGGCCGCGCTTTAGATCAGCCGCAATAGGAAAGAAAAAGTTATGGCAGAAAACATAGGCAAGGTAATTCAGATTTCCGGGCCGGCGGTCGACGTGCAATTCGAAGAAGCGACCATGCCCCCGATCTACCAGGCACTGCGGGTGACCAGCGAAGGTTTCGATGTTCCGCTACCCATCAACGTGGTGCTGGAAGTGGAGCAGCACATTGGAGAAGGCCGGGTTCGGTGCGTGGCGATGGAGTCGACCGAGGGTATGGTGCGGGGCATGAAGTGCCTCGACCTGGGCTCGCAGATTTCGGTCCCGGTGGGGGTCGCAACGCTCGGCCGCATCCTCAACGTAATCGGGGAGCCGGTAGACGAGTTGGGACCGGTAAACGCGAAGGAAAGATGGCCCATCCATCGCGCCGCGCCGTCTTTCGAAGACCAGGCAACCGGGCGAAGAGATGTTTGAGACCGGGGTCAAGGTCATCGACCTGATCCAGCCCTTCTTGAAGGGCGGCAAGATCGGTTTGTTCGGCGGCGCCGGCGTGGGCAAGACGGTCATCATCCAGGAACTGATCAACAATGTGGCCAGCAAGCACGGCGGCGTTTCCGTTTTTGCCGGGGTCGGCGAACGCACCCGTGAAGGAACCGACCTATGGAATGAGTTTGAAGAATCCGGCGTTATCAACTCCAAGGATCGCGAGAAGTCAAAAGCGGCGTTGGTTTACGGCCAGATGACGGAGCCGCCAGGAGCACGCCTGCGCGTAGCCCTCACCGCGCTCACCATCGCCGAATATTTCCGCGATGAGCAAGGCGGCGATACGCTCCTGTTCATCGACAACATCTTTCGTTTCACCCAGGCGGGCTCCGAAGTCTCGACCTTGCTCGGCCGCATGCCCTCAGCCGTGGGCTATCAGCCCAACCTGGCGACGGAGATGGGGGAACTGCAGGAGAGAATCACCTCCACCAAAACGGGCTCCGTAACCTCGGTGCAGGCGATTTATGTGCCCGCCGATGACTTCACCGATCCTGCGCCGGCGACGACCTTTGCTCACCTGGATGCGACCACGGTGCTTTCCCGCGCGCTTGACGGAGATCGGGATCTACCCGGCGGTCGATCCGCTGGCCTCCACTTCGCGCATTCTCACCCCGCGCGTGGTGGGCGAAGAACATTACGCGGTGGCCCAGGGCGTTAAGCGCATTCTGCAGCGGTTTAAAGATCTGCAGGATATTATCGCCATCCTGGGCATTGACGAGCTCTCTGAAGATGACAAGCTCACCGTGAATCGCGCCCGCAAAGTGCAGCGTTTCCTTTCCCAGCCCTTCCATGTGGCCGAGGTATTTACCGGAGCGCCCGGAAAGTACGTCAAGGTGGAGGACACGGTGCGCAGCTTCAAGGAGATCATCGAGGGCAAGCACGACGATATTCCGGAGCAGGCCTTTTACATGAAGGGCACCATCGAGGAAGTGCTCGAAGCGGCCAAGAGCATGAAGGATAAATAACCTTTATGGCAGAAGCAGGCAATCAACTACAAGTCCGCCTGGTAACGCCGGACAAGATTCTGATCGACCAGGACGCGGATGCGGTCGAGCTTCCCTCGAAGTCCGGCTATATGGAGGTGCTTTACGGGCATGCTCCTTTGCTGGCCGAACTCGGCGTGGGCGAGGTGCGGCTGCACGGCGGTGGTGGCGGCGACCAGACGTACTTCGTAGTGTGGGGCTTTGTGGAAGTATTGCCGGACCGGGTGACGATCCTGGCGCAGACCGCCATCAAGCCGGAAGAGATCGATGCCGCTGAAGCGCAGCGGCAACTCGAAAGCGGCCAGAAGCTGTGGAACGAAGCCGGCGAGGATGCCGAGAAGTATGCGCAGGCCAACGAAGTCATCCATGAAGCGCAGGTAAAGCTAGCCAGCGCCCATGCGGGTTGAAACTGAAATAACCTCTCCCGGCCCCGGATGGGCTGAGCCCGGCACCATTTTTAACGTAATTCTTACTCCGGCTCTTTACTCAAAGCAGTCCCCGGTTTGACCTCCACTGTTTGAGCTCGCATTCTGTTGAGTGTCCAGGGTTACATTGAAACGAAGGACGACGGCGCCCTGGGCACGACAGGATCACTTCCGAATAATGAGCATTCCCAACAGTCCAGAATCTCAAGCAGACACCGCGGCGAAGCTCACGCCCTTTCTCTTCACCAGTCTCGTCTGCATCTTTTGCCTTTGGGTACTTTCGCTGCCGCTCTTCCCTAGCCAGGACGGTCCCATGCACAAGTACTATGTGCACGCCATCGCGTCCATCCTCTCAGGTTCCCATTCCTACAGTGCCTACGCAATCCGGCACCCATTTCCGCCCTACGCAACGCACTATGTAATCTTGCTTGGTTTGACCAGGTTTCTCTCCTTCGACGTCGCCGAGAAAATCCTCATTTGCGTCGTTTTCATTTGCACCGCCTACGGATTTCGTTACTGCGCCCGAGCGCTGGGTCCAACCGGAGACCTGCTTTCGCTTTGCATGGTTCCCCTGGTGCTTCATTGGTCCCTGGTGATGGGCTTCCTGAACTATTCGCTCGCCATCGGCCTCTTTTTCCTGGCCGCTGGATTCTGGTGCCGGGCATCGGGACAACCCCGCCTCTGGCTTTTCTTTGTGCTGACCACCTTTCTGCTCGCGCTCACTCATCCTGTACCCCTGCTGCTCCTGATCGTCTTCTGCTCGTTGGATCTATTCATTCGTTTGTTCCACCACTTCGCACCGAAAGATTACCGCTGGCAGTTCTTTGCATTGGCAGTCACCTGCCTCAGCTTTCTCTACCCCCTCGCCAGCGTCGACCGCTCACGTTCCGCTTCCAACCTGCTCGGCTTTGGCCTGCACAAAGATGCGCTGATCAGCAGCATCGCCCTCTTCGGTATATCCCCTTTTGATACGCGCTCGAAGAACCTGTTCATCAACGCTTACCGCCTGGGTTTGTACGCACTCCTGCTTGGTTGCCTGGTGCTGGCTGCGGAGGGCTTTCTCCATCGTTGGCGCACGCATCAACTCAGGCCGGGCGACAGCATGCTGATCATGACCGTCGCCATTCTGTTCGCCATCCCGATACTTCCTGCATCCATGAATGGCTCCGACTACTTCTCCCAACGGCTCATGATTTTCCCCTGGCTGGGCGCGATTGCCGCCGCTAGCGCGACGACGCGCCGCTTGGCACACGTCGTGACCCCTTTCGCTATTTTTCTGGCCGTCACCACCCTCCTGCCCGCGGAGCTGTTCTTTCGCCCCGTCGCCCATCAGTTGTCTGCTCTCGAGCACCAGCCGCTGCCGCAACACGCTGAGGCACTTGCCATCCTCGATCCTGCCATGCTCAAAGCTGTGCGCGTGCAACACCAGTTGGGCTTCAACCCTTACCTGTGGAGCGGTGCTCTTCCGTTGCTGCATGCAGACGACGTCATGCTCAACAGCCCCTTCATGGATCAGAAAATTACGCCCCTCATGCCGGCTGCTGGGGGCGATCTCCTGATCGACCAGATGGGTTCCCCCGATCAGGCGGAGCACATCATTAACGGCAACGTCGACCTGCCCACGCTTCCTGCTCCCATGCGTTCCAAGCTGCTGTCGAACACCCGGGTGATCGTCTTTGTCGCGACTCCGGCGGCACTGCAGCAGGGATTGACGCCCTTGATCGGCGCGGAGAGCGCCGCAAATTACGCATGCACCAGCCACGCCTGGTACCTGGTGTGTTCTGCGCCCAGCCCTACACCGAACTAACGGTGGATCGATCCTTCCACAGACTCTGCAAACAAATTGCAGCGATCAACAGTTCCACTGGAGCGCCGGAAGGAAACGGTCCCAGGCCATGGATTGTTAAGCCGTGAAACTGGCTGAAGTGGTAAACCAACAAGGCAAAAACGAAAACCAGATATGCGGATCTGCCTCTTTGCTTGATTTCATACAGCCCAGGAATTGCCGCCAGCATAAAGGCATGGTCGTAAAGGCGATGGTAGCTCAGCAGCAGCTCGAGCATCACCAGAACCGCCAGGATGGTATAGGGCCGCGTGGCCAGATTTCTCTTTCGCCAACAGACGTAAACAAGCAGTCCGGCGACAACGAAGAAAGTCGCATACGTAAGCCCGTTGCAGACGCGCGGATTATCAATGAAGCGCGCCAGGAACGCCTGCAGGTTAAGAAAACTGGACGAGTTCCCGTTCAACCGCGAAAAGTCCGCATCCCTTCCGGGCGCTACGGCCAGCTTCAGATTCGCAGACAGATGCCTCAGGTAAGCGAAGGAAGAAAGGCGGAAATAAAACAGAAGGACGCCCGCTACACCCGCAGCCGCGGTGAAAACGCACGCTGCTATGGCCGGGATGCGCGTCCGCGTTCTGAGCAGAAAATAAATGGCACAGAGATACGCGCCCTGAGGCTTGAGACACAAACTGATCGCCAGGAGTACCCCTCCGGTGATAGCCATCGAGCCCGACTCCAGAGCGAGGATGGCCAGCGTCAGCGTAGAAGCGGCAATGAGCGCCGGCTGCCCCAATTCGACAGCCCAGCCGATGGACCCATCCGTAAGCAGGATCGCAAACGGAAAAATCGACAGCAGATCGCGGTAGGCTTTAAATCGCAGAAGAAGCGCAAGGAACGCAGCGCAAAAAAATCCGTAGCAAAGAAGCATCCACACCACGGAAAGCACGGACCACGGTAAAAGCGAGAAAGGGAAAAGAAGCACGAAAGTGCTGGGCGGATATACCGGCCATTCAGGCTTGAAATGCGAGGTCGGAATATATCCGCCCATTTTAGGAAATTCTCGCTCCAGGGTAGGCGAGTCGTACGGATCGCATCGATCGACTGCACAATGCACACCCGCAATGACCGTCACGAAATCGTGCTCGGCGCCGTAGCCGTTTCTCGACGGGCGAGAGTAGATGTAAAAGATCGCCGCCAGGCACAAAACCACCACACCCGAGGCCGCTAGCGCTTGCCAACCGTATTTGCGGTCAATTCCTTTAAGCATTGGGCCTAACGTCAGCTACATCAGGCGAGAGGGACGTCTGGCGGTGCGGGCTGGAGTGGTCGCGCATACGCATGAAGGGCCGCTCGATGTATCGATAGGAAGCAACCGCCATCACAGGAACAAGCAGGGCAGAAGCGAGCCCGTTATGGGGGATGTGTAAAACATAAATGAGCTTGCTGCCTAGCGGATGGTAAAGGTAGAGGGAATAAGAGAGCAGCGCGACCACGCGCACGGCGGTCGCGCGGCACAACTTCCAGGAGCGGGCTCCCCAGTATGCGGTCTGCAGTAGCATCACCGCGATCATCAACGGTTGCAATGACCAAACCAGCAAAAAAAGCGCGCGGTTGGCTGGGGGAAACAAAACCGCCCAGGCCAAAACCAGCGGGGGCAGCGCACTCAACCACTGCCGGCGGAGCACCACGCAGCACAGCCGGCGGCTCCCACTGTGGGCCACCAGGATGGCCGCCAGGCAACCTGCCAGAAGCGCATCCGCCCGCATCTCAAACGCACAATACAGATACCCCCAGCGGACACCAGCCACCAGGTAAAGCAAAGCGCGATAGGTCCACAATCCGGCGATGATAAGAACCATCGTGCGCAGCATAGTGGTGCGCTTCTTCCCAAGCAAAAAGAGCAGCAGCAGCGGCCACAGCAGGTAGAACTTCTCTTCGATGGCCAACGACCAGCTAATCCACATTTGCGAGTAAGCCGGATCACCGAAATGGAGTGCCCGCCCATAATCCATCAGGTAGAAGAACGAGGCCAGCGCGCCCTTCCAATAAAATTCGTGAAAGACCACATCGACCACCGTTGCCAGGATCCAGCAACAGTAGAAAGCCGGGAAAATCCTGAAGGCGCGCCGGCGGTAAAAGTTGCCAAGAGAAATGCCTCCCGTGGCCTGGTGCTCGCGCAGCAGGATCGAAGTGATCAGGAAGCCGCTGAGCACAAAGAAAATCATGACGCCCAGGGAGCCTAGCTCGGGATGCGTCCCGAACAGATGATCCGTAACCTGGTAGTGGTCGACCAGGACCAGGGTAATTGCCAGGGCCCTCAGGGCATCTAACCCGCTGATGACCCGGGTGTGCAGAATCCTGCTCAGCTCACTCTCGATGGCACGGAGGGGCGCTTCCGCCCGGACAGGAGCATAGACCATGGGGACCGTCCAAGTATTTCAGCTCCGTTTGAAAGAGCAAGCGGATTTCCGCCCCGCAGCCCCTCTGGTAACCCCTGTTGTTACTGAGTATGCGATTCAACCACGAGGTTAGGATGGCACCGGCGCGGCGACCTTCTCTTTCCACCGGAAGGCGTATTCCAGCCGGTCCCGCAGCCGCAGCGACGGCCGTTCCACCAGCCAATACGATAATTCCGCACAGGCAAGAATCGCGGCCAGGCTCCAGGGAAAGAACCGGACGCTGTTCACCCCGGTAAACATCTCCTGCCACAGGTAAAGGCTGTAAGAGATCACGCCCAGGTGGCGCAGCACTGGAGTATTCAGCAACCGGCCCACGCGAGAGCCAGGAACCCGCACAACGTACAGCAGGATGAGCGAAAGACACAGGGCGTTCAGGGTAAAACCAAAAACCAGCGTGTAGGAGCCGCGGAACCGGGCCCCCAGAAGAACGGGACCGAGAACGAAAACAAACGCAGCCGCCAGGGCTGCGACCCAGCCGCGCACCAATGGGCGAATCAACTCGTTGAAGCGCAGGTGATTCCAAAGGATAGCCAGCAGGCAGCCGAACATAATGCTGTCGAGGCCCGTATGCAGCATGGCGTTGAGCAGCGCGCGGTGATGGGGTGCAGCGTAATAGGTAACAATGCGCGACAGGGGCGAGAGCAGAATTACCCAAACCGCCAGCCTGATGCTTTTCCTCGTACCCAGAAAAACCAGCGCTGCCGGCCACAGCAGGTAGAACTGTTCCTCCAGGCTAAGCGACCACGTGTGCTCCAGCAGCTCGCTGCCCCCTCCCAGGTAGTTCCACGTATAGGTGGCGGCGACGACAAAGGCCCGCAGCTCGCCGGCGAACAACCCCGCCAGCGTGAGGGCCAGGGCAACCGCCATGTACACATAAAACGGAGGAAAGATGCGCATGGCCCGTCGAAAATAGAAGCGCTTCAGGCTGACGGTCCCGGTCGAGTTCAACTCCTTCAACAGGATCTGGGTAATCAAAAATCCGCTGATCACAAAAAACATCTGGACCCCAAGAGCTCCCCAAACCAGGAATAGCCAGAACGGAACAAACGGGATCAAACGGGTCAATGATCCGTTCATATGCGCGCCGATCACCATCAAAACAGAGACGGCTCGCAGGCCATCGAGCGAAGGAATGTTCCTCGACTTCATCCTCCAGAATCCTTACACGAGAAGAAGACCGTCTCAAGCCACGATCACCTCCGGAACCCAACTAAGCCACAACGAGAGGCGCCCGCCGACAGCGTTCACCTCTGAGGGACAAACCGCCGGATTCGTGTCATCCCAGATCTGTCCAAATTAGTTTTGTCAGCGGACCAATTGGGACAGCCCATGAAGCTTTCGCTGGGGAAGACCCTGTCGAACGAAGGGCCTGGCTTCACAGGTTGCGGAAAAACTCATGTTTTGTATCAGGGCACGACTTTAGTCGTGCCGTAAGTGATTGGAAATACGTCGGGCTTTAGCCCCTGAGGTACGGCTTTCCTACCCAATGGCGAGTTTTTCCGCAGCCTCTTCAGTCGTGCCATAAAGGGTTTGCGCGCTTGACGGCTTTAACAGGCTGCGGAAAGATGCTTTGTACGAAGGGCATGGCTTCAGCCGTGCCATAAATGGTTTGCGCGCTTGACGGCTTTAACAGGCTGCGGAAAGATGCTTTGTACGAAGGGCACGGCTTCAGTCGTGCCGTAAAGGGTTTGCGCGCTTGACGGCTTTAACAGGCTGCGGAAAGATGCTTTGCACGAAGGGCACGGCTTCAGTCGTGCCGTAAAGGGTTTGCGCGCTTGACGGCTTTAACAGGCTGCGGAAAGATGCTTTGTACGAAGGGCACGGCTTCAGTCGTGCCGTAAAGGGTTTGCGCGCTTGACGGCTTTAACAGGCTGCGGAAAGATGCTTTGTACGAAGGGCACGGCTTCAGTCGTGCCGTACAAGAATCGAATTGATGAGGGCTTTAGCCCCTGGGGAACGCTTTCTTGTCATTTCTCGCGCGCTCAGTCGCTTGGAAACGGCAGGAAAAAGACGTACCTCAGGCTGCGGAAAAACTCGGTTTTAGGGTAGGCCGAAAAAGCTCTGGGCTTTAGCCCCATCGAAATGTGCGGATTGCGCGAATTTTTCGGGAGTCCCAACCGCGCTGGTGCTTTGTATCAGGGCACGACTTTCAGTCGTGCTGCCAGGATTTTATCCCGGCGCAAACGTAACGAAATCATCCTGGGCTTTTTAAGCCCCTGCGCGAGGCCCTAACGGATGCAAAATAAGTCCCGCAGAGCCTGCCCTGAGCTTGTCGAACGGGGACGGCTGAACTTCAGACTTGTCCAAAGTAGCTTTTTGAGAATGGGAACGGTTGTCTCTAGGAGAAGACTTCATCGAGGCCCGGAGGGCCGTCCGCTAAACGTCAGCCCAGCCCGGAAGGGCTGGGTTGGAATCCCCATCATGATCGGAGCGCCGTAGGCGCGGCACGCATGTCCCCCTAACCAATCCGCGGCCGTAGAGCAGCAAGAAGGTCAGCGGTTTTTGTTATGGCTGGGTGGCCCATGCAAACCTTGCTTTGGCTTGAGCGGGCAAGTAGCCAATCCCGTAGCCGGCATTGGCATTCGCGGCAACCGTGGCCCTCTGAGCTATCCGCTCACCCCCAAATCCTTATAATCAAAGTGGCTCCAGGCCGGGGAGCGACCGATGCTGAACAACAAAAAAGTCGTCGTGGTTTTGCCAGCCTACAACGCGGCCAGGACTTTGCGTCGCACCGTCGAGGAGATCCCTCGGGAGATCGTGGATGAGGTAATCCTGACCGACGATGCCAGCCGCGACAATACCTCGGTGCTGGCCCTGGAACTTGGGCTCATCACGATTCGGCACGATCACAACCGGGGCTATGGCGGGAACCAAAAGACCTGCTACACCGCCGCGCTCGCGCGGGGCGCCGACATTGTTGTCATGCTGCACCCCGACTACCAGTACACCCCCAAGCTGGTTTCCGCCATGGCCTCAATGATTGCTTACGGGGAATACGACGCCGTCCTGGCCTCCCGCATTCTCGGCCGGGGTGCCCTGCAGGGGGGTATGCCCCTGTACAAATACATTGCCAACCGGGGGCTTACGTTCATTGAAAACATACTGATTGGCCACAAAATGTCGGAGTACCACAGCGGTTACCGTGCATGGAGCCGCGAGTTGCTGCAGCGCCTGCCGCTGCTGAGCTGCTCCGACGATTTCGTCTTTGACAACCAGATGATCGTACAGGCCATCTATTTTGGCTTTCGCGTCGGCGAGATCTCGTGCCCCACCAAGTACTTCAAAGAAGCGTCTTCCATCAACTTCCAGCGCAGCGTCACCTACGGGTTTGGAGTGCTTGGCACCGCGCTCGATTTACGCTTGCAGCGATGGGGCCTCGCCAAGCCCGCATTCCTGGCGGATGTGCCCGATGAACGGCTGGCGCCCGAAGGGTCGACGCCCCATACGCAGTCGATTTCAAGTAGCGCCGGCTGAGCGACCCTGCAGCGTGTGCGTGAGAACCCAATTCCAGAGTCACCGCACTTTTGCTTTGTATCAGGGCACGACTTCAGAGGCTGCGGAAAAACTCATGTTTTGTATCAGGGCACGACTTTAGTCGTGCCGTAAGTGATTGAAAATACGCTGGGCTTTAGCCCCTGAGGTACGGCTTTCCTACCCAACGGCGAGTTTTTCCGCAGCCTCTTTACTCGGGCCGTTGAGGCGGGCTTTAGCCCGTGCGTTTTTTCTTTGCCAGGTAAGTGTAGCGGCATGGGTACTGCCATAACAGGGGCTTACAGGCCCAACGCCAGGAGCACCTTCGTGCAGGCTTCTAAGACGATTTCAGGGACTCAAATGGAAGCAGCCCAGGGACGACAGCCTGGAAGCCTCCCGGAAGGCTTGCAGTACAGCATCTACGCCCTGGCTCTTGCTGTATCCATTTCCACCTGGTTCATCGTCATCCGCGCGCCCCTTTGGCTGGATGAAACCGTCTCGATGTTCCTGATCAAGGGGGGCTGGGCTGGGATCATGCATCGCCAGGTCTGGCCGGACTCCCCGGTTTACTCCTGTCTCCTCTGGCTCTGGACCAGGGCGATGGGCACCGGCGAGCTCATGCTCCGGATCTCGTCGGTTCTTCCCATGCTGGGCGCGGTCTATCTGCTTTACCGTGCGGCAAGGGAATTGTTCGACCGGGACGTTGCGTTCATTGCTGCCATTGTCTTTTGCCTTCATCCGATTATTATTTTCGCGGCGATTGACGTTCGTCCTTACGCCTTCGCGGCCCTGGTGATCAACGCGGCCATTCTTGCCCTGGTGCACTTGAGGCATAACGGCTCAAACTGGTTGGCCGCTCTATTCGGATTGCTCGCAGCAGGTATCGTGGAATTTCAGCTGCTCTTCGCGGTCATCCTGCCCGCCCTTGCCTATTGTTTTATTGCCAGTAAGGTCGACGACCGCAAAACCCTGTGGCGGCAGCTCGGCATCGCGCTGGCTGTGTTTATGGTGGCGTTCCTGCCGGTCATTCCCCGGTTGCAGTACATGATGCACACCAGCGGCACGCATGTATTCTCCGAGGCTCCCCGGCTGCTCCAGCTCGTTTCGACCATCACGGTGCGAGGGCTGGTGATCGTCCTGCTCGTTTTTTTATCGGTGGCCGCGGTTCGGCGGTGCCTGGATATACGAGGCCATTCTGATCGATGGACTGTCTTGCTCTGCGCCTCCCTGGCGCTGGTTCCGCTTCTGCTTCTCTATGGGCTAAGCGTGGGAACCTCGATCCATGTGTTTGTTCCCCGCTACCGGCTGGTTGCCGTGCCGGGGATCGCGCTCTGCTGGGCCCTGGTCGTCAGCTGGATCGATGGGCGTCGCCTGCGGTTGCTGTTCTGCGCGGCTTTGGTGGTGGTTGCCGCTTGCGTTTACTTTACGGCACCATCGTTCCACCGTCACATGTACAGCTGGAAGTATGCGCTGGCGTTTGCGGAAAAGAATGCTTCTGCCGACAACGCTCCGATGCTGATCTGCAGCGATATCCCGGAAGCCGATCACATGCGGATGCCCGAGGGCGCCGCGATCGAGAGCAGCGGCATCTTGCCCCCGCTCAGTTACTACAAGGTCAGCGTGCCGGTGGTGCCGCTGCCGCGGGCGCTCAACGAGGAGGCGGTCCGGGCAGGTTCGGCGTTTTTGCAACAGGAAGCGCGGCACCGATTTCTTGCCCTTGCCTTCGTAGAGTCGTATCCCACTCTCGACTGGCTTCGGAATAAGGCTGCGGAAACGCACACTGTGCGGGAACTGGGAGTATTTGATGGCGTCAAAGTGCTGGAATTTGTGCCACGTGCGTCAGGCGGGCTCGTGACGATTTTGTGCTGGTCTCCCGCCATTCTCTGTTGGAGCATGAGTGCAAGCTTAGCGATGAATCTGAACCATGAAATTCCGCTAGCAAAGTTCTCGACTCGACGTTAAGTGCGATGGCAAGTTTTATCGTCACGGTAGCTCGCAGGGGCTGGGAGAGGATGAGTGCCGGTGAGGATTTTTCGCCGGGTTGTCTGAAGCAGCGTCGGTGACCGCGGTTGTTGTAGCGACAGCGAGGGAGTTCGATGGGGTCTTGGGCGATAATGATGTGTTAATCGAGAAGCAGACCGGTTAGCTTTCAGTTTGTCGATACTGCCTAGAGCCTGGGACTCTGAGTGCGCACTAGTCTAGCACGCCTGTCAGATGTCTGGCGAGTAGGAAGCCGCCGTCCGTCATATGCAATAAGCCGCCTTCTGGTGCTCAACCATGTTTCACCGGCCGAATCGAAGAAGCTTTCAAAGGATCCTGATTGAAGACAACTCAGAAGTCACGCCTGCCTGCATTTCTTTGTGCCCTGGTCCTGCTGATCTGTGCGCTCGCCACGTTCCCCGTCGCTGAAATCGGTATAAACGACGACTGGTCCTACGCACAGTCCGCGCGGGTTCTTGCCCAGACCGGCCGCATCGTCTACAACGGCTGGGCCACGGCGATGCTGGGCTGGCAGCTCTATCTGGGCGCCTTGTTCGCCAAGCTCTTCGGCCCGTCGTTCACTTCCATCCGCGCCTCCACGCTGCTCATCGCACTCTTCACGGCCTTTCTAACGCAGCGTACCCTTGTTCGCGCTGGCATCAACTCCCGCAACGCGACCATCGGCACGCTCACCCTCGTCCTCAGCCCGCTCTTCCTCCCTCTCGCGCTCAGTTACATGTCCGAAATGGGTGGCCTCTTCTGCGTGGTCCTCTGCATCTACGCCTGCCTGCGCGCACTGCAGGCCAACACCGATCGTTCCATGCTCGCTTGGCTCGTCTTTGCCGCGCTCTCCAACGCCGTCGGTGGAACCGTCCGTCAGATTGCGTGGCTCGGCGTCCTGATCATGTTTCCGTGCACCGTCTGGCTCCTGCGCCGCCGCCCCTACGTTCTGGTTTCCGGCCTCCTGCTCTATGCCATCTCCATCGTCATTGTTTTCGGCACCCTCCATTGGTTCCACCAGCAGCCCCACTCCTTACCTGAGCCGCTCATCGAGCGGGCTATCCCACCCTTCATAGCATCAAACACCTCGTCTCTGAATTACTGATCCTCTTCTTCACATTCGCCCTGCTACTTTTACCTGTCCTCATCGGCTTCATCCCGACTGTTCCCGTAAGAACCGTCGAGCCCTCACACGGCTAACCTTTGCCGCACTGTTCTGCATGGCTGCCGGCTTCTTCCTCGCCCGCTATCACCCCTTGGGCCTTCAGGCTCTTCCGGCAAGGCGTGGCGGCGAGTTATTTGACCCCCTACGGGCTTGTCCATACCTTCGGAATCAAAGGTGAGCGCCCGCTTGTTCTCTCCAGGGGCTTCCGACTCCTCATCACCGTCGTCGTTCTATTCGCTCTCTGCTGCTTCTCCGCTCGCTTTTCTCCCGCCGGCACCGTTCTCCGCTAGCGCATGAGAAAACCTGTGGCTCTAAATTGCTTTCATGGCGCAGTCTGGTCGTCCTGCTCTTGCCCTTCGCTCTCGCTTATATTGCGTTGCTTCTCCCGCGCGCACTCCGCATGGACTTATTCGATCGTTATCTCCTGCTCCTTTTTCCTATCGCGTTGATCTTCCTTCTCCGGCTCTATCAGGATCGCGTCCGGCCGAACTTGCCCCTTGCCTGCAGCGCGATGGTTCTGCTCTTCGCTGCCTTCGCCACCGCCGGGACTCACGACGTCTTCAGCATGTACCGCGCCCAGCAGGATGCCACCAACGAGCTCCGCGCCGTCGGCATCCCCGACACTGCGATCGATGCCGGGTTCGAACACAACGGTCTGACTCAGATCGAACGCTTCGGCTACATCAACGACCCCCCCGCTGGCACCCCCTTTCACGGCCTACTTCGCCGACTCGTCATCCTCTGAAAACGGTTGCCAACCCCAGTGGGACCGGTTCACTCCCGCCGTCGTACCCAGCTATACCCTGTCCTTCGACCCCGCGGCCTGCGGCGGTCTCTCGAATTTCGCCCCGGCCACCTACCGCAACTGGCTCGTGGCCGGCACCATCCCCATATACATTGTCAATACCGTGAAACCCCCGCCCGCTCAGCACTAGCCTGTCGCCCCCGGAATCGCTCGACTTTCTCGCCATCGCCTGTCTTATGATTGCCCAACATTCTCGCATGAGTAAACGTCTCTAGGCCTTTACATACCAACCGTCAAAAATCGACCCATATCTGATGTTTGCGGCGATAGCCGTTGCGAGTTAGAAGGTCGTGTATCTTGTCCCTTGCGGGCGTGAAGTTGTGTTCGCAGGTGATGACTCGGAATTGGTACTTATCAAAATTAAAACAACTTAGAATATCGTACTCGCTTCCTTCCGTATCGATGGAAAGATAGTCGATCTCCCGTGGCGCGCCGTGCTTTTCCAGCAAGTCCTCCAGGGAGATCGTCTTGACGTCGTATCTCTTGCCGGCGACTCTGTTCTGGCTGTGAAGATCTGATGCAGTATAAGTGTCGATGGTCGAGTACTCCCCGAGATCCGCTTCGTTGAATGTGAGAACCGAATTCGACTCGTGCCACACACAGTCGGTTTCGATGATGCAACTGCGATTCATCTGCAGTTGCCGATGCCAGCACCTGGCGGGCTCGGCAACAACCCCGCTCCAGGCGAACTGCTTCTCCAACAGCCACGAATTACTCCCGTCCACCCCATTAGTCGCGCCGAACTCGACAAAATAGCCGTTTGTCTTGAAACCCACTTCCGTTAGGGCAAACAGGTCCTGTCCCAATTGCGAGCGCGAATGCCGCCCCGCCATCAGCATCTCCACCTTGTGGCGCTTCCTGCTCTTAACTTTGAGGCGCTGCAGGTTGCTGAACCTAGCCACCCCGACAATGAATCGCCGCATTGGATTTGCCACTAAATCTTTCAGAACAGAGCCCATGCCAAGCTTCCCCCTCCCACTAATGCGCTCAGACGTACCCGCTCTAACGAGCACCAATTGGCCAACCTTTGCTGCAAAATGGACCGAACGGTCTACCAAGTCGAATTGCGTGGACGGATCAAGACTGCATCGCGTCGCTTGCGCGTTGGCAAGCTAAATAGGTCACGACATTTGAGGCACGACACTAGTCACTGCGTCATGAACTGGCCTCCCCTGGCCCGCACCAGCTTCTGCCGGCCGCGCCATGCATCGAACACAAGCTTGGCAAGTACTCCTATGTAGCCTGGAGCCGCTTTGCGAATGTGAAATGACGAGACCCCCATTTCAATGGTGCGATTGATCCACGAGATGGGAACTTCGCAGATGTCGTAACCGCTGAGAAGCGGCTTCAGCCCGGTTTCTGCGTTGGCGGCGAAGCCGGGCTGCTCAATCTCGAGACCCTTGAAAATCTCTGCACGGTAAAGCTTGAGGTTGTTTGAAATATCCCGCATGTGCGCGGGAAGCAGAATGTTGGCAAGAAGGTGAAAGGCACGATTGCAAATAATCTTGATGGAGGGGTAGTTGATCAGAAGCGATTCCGGGGAGAAACGGCTACCGATCGCACCATCGTGTCCGGCAGCAACCGCATCGAAAAGGTCACGGAATTCGGGCAAAATCTGCACAAAGTCGCAATCCATCGTAAGAATATATCGCCCGGTTGCCGCAGCATACCCATCCCGCAGCGCGCGCCCCACTCCGTTTGGCGGCGTTCGATTTACCAGCCCCACTCGAGGTTCTCGTCTCGCAATCTCCAGCGTCACTTCCGCCGTTCTATCGCGGCTGCCATCGTTCACAATCACGATTTCATGAACGTAAGGTCCGTAATAGCGCAGGACAGACTCCACCAGTGGACCGACGTTCATCTCCTCGTTATGGCACGGAACAACAAAGGATGTCGACCCGTAGAGCGAGTCGTGCTCGGCAAGATTCACGCGGGGCCGTCTGGCCTCTTCGTCACCAGGTTTCTTTGCCCAAATGTAAAGCGTTCCGCACAAATCCCTGATTCCTGGAGTGTGTTCCAGCAAAAATGCCAGAGACTTCAAACCTCTCAACAGGAACCGCGGAGTTCGGGGATGCACAATGTCGTAGGGAATAATGTCGATATCGACGAACCCTTGATGCGACGCAACTTTCATCAGAACGTATTTTCGAAGTCCCAATTCACATTCGGCGATTCCCGCCCAACGCCCCAGCGGCCTGATGAAGTTCTTTGCGGCTACCTGCGGGTTCCAGTAATTTGCCTCGAAGAACAGAATCTGGCCTCCTGGCTTCAACAATCGGTGAAGCGCCTGTAAGTTTTGCGCGTACAAATCGTGGCAAAGGATTGCCGTGCCCACAATATAGTCGAAGCTTTCAGCCGGCAAGTCCCCTCGAAGATCCTTCACATGGACGAACTTTACATTGGGAAGCTGCTTTACCGAATGAAGAAATTCCTCATTGAACACAGCCGCCGTAATCGGGTTCTGGCCACGGAGCACCCCCGTCAGGTGCTCCGCCCACAGACCGCTTCCGGCCCCGAGTTCCAGAATCTGTTCACCGGGGAGCACATGAAAAGAGTGTCGCACTGCGAGCGCCCGCCAGCGCAGTTTTACAGGCAGAAGTACCCGGAAATCGCAGCCAGTAGCCTTCGCGGGCGCGTTCCATCGCTTGCAGGTTTCCTTCAAGAGACACAGACGTCACGCTCCTTCTACTCTGCATTCAGACGACTGCCACCACTCGTGGCGCAACGCTCGAAATATTCAAAAATTTTGGAGCCTTCCTCTTTACGTTCAGGAACAGCGTCTCACCCTCAGGGCCCGCAAACGCCTTTATATCGATCTTAATTCGCGCCCTGCATTTAACGATACTTGTCCCTTCTTCGCCAGTCGATGCCAACCAAGGCACAGCTCCTTATTTGAGCAAGTATGTGATCACCATCTTGCGGGTCCTCGACTGGTGCCTGTTTGACTCAGTCGGCAAATCGATCGTGGGGATCTGGCAACGCGAGCGGCCTTGAGAGCCTGACTTACCATACCGGCCCGCCGACGCGCGGTAGGGCCTTCCGCAGTTCCCAGGTTTAGCGGGATTCACGCCCGCCTTCCGTCAAGTAATCGAGCGCCCGCAAATGCGCGTCAGCCAGATCCGAAACGTGAATATAGTCGCGCACATAATCTGCTTGATCCCGGACGCGGCGATTGGCGCCTCTTGCGCCGCCTTCGTCTCGATGTAATTATCGATGGCCAAGGCAGAACGATGATTGCGCCGCCAGGAACCGCAGCACCACGTGCGTCGGCGGGGATGACTTCGTCAGCCTTCGAATTGGAAGGCGCCATACATCAGGCCGATTGGTACGGGAAAGATAATGCCGGAAAGGTTCGGCCCGAGCTTAGGAACCGGAAGCCCATACGTTTGAGTGACTCGACGCACGATATGAGCCAAAGGCGCGTCATAGCAAACAGACTGGTGTCGTGTTTCGTGGAAGCCGGCCCGCTGCATCAATCCCCGGAGGGTCTTTCGGTCGAAATACCAAAGATGCTCGAGTAGATAGTTGTTCCAATGGCCGCCTGACAGTCTCGCATTCCAACTCGCAGCATTGGGCACCCCGATGACCAGGTGCCCTCTCGGTTTGAGCAGAAAGCTTAGTGCTTCAACGTACTTATCGAGATCGGGTAGGTGCTCGAAGACATAAAAAGAAGTGATTAGATCAAAGCTTCCCTTCTCGAACCCCTCGGTTCCGAAGAGTTCAAGGAAGTGACCAGTTTTGACCTGGGAGGGGCCTATCGATAAGGCGCCAGCTTCGCCAAGCTCGAAACCAACTCCGGCTGGATCGTCCATTGCAAGTAAGAATCCGCCCTTGCCGCAACCAAAATCAAGAAAACGATCAAACTTGCCCACGTCGTCGCGCACAATCTTCGCAAGGCGTCGAAATCGCTGGGTATCGGCTTCGCGCAAGGAGGCTTCCGAATCGCTGGACTTTGGAACGTTCTTATATATCTCGTTGTAGTCGTCGGCCGAGAATTGCGGGTTGGTAAAGGTAAACCCGCAAGTCCGGCAGCGTTGAATTTGCCCGTGGACAACGCCACGGCCATTTGTAAATAAAAAACGGAGCTGCTTCTAACGGAGTACCTGAAAACGTGCTTTCTACCAATGTCTTAAAGCTCGTTCCAGAACAGACTATGCACTCCTTGATGGATCTCATGAACTCTCCAATGTCAATGGTCCTTCGAAAGTTTAGTAACGAAAAGGCAGTCTACCAGAGAGTTATCGCCAAAGAGTTGGGGTCTCGGGCTGCCCATACGGTGCGGCTCTTGCTGAGTTCGCCTTTGTCGATGGTCCACCGTCCTTGGCGCTTTGACCACGAATACAGACCGAATCCGAGACTTTTTAATAACTCGAACGAGTCTTGTGTTTTGAAACCGTTCCGCAGAGACCAGTCTTCTTCGACTTCGACCATCACGATAACGTTCAGGGAACGCGCGAGAAGCTGTTGAGAACCTTCGAGCATGCAATACTCTGCACCTTCGACGTCGATCTTTAAGGGAGTCGATTTGATCCATCTTGTTTGAGGCGGCGAAGCCGTCGAGCGAAGTCACCTCCACTGTCTCCATCAGAGCGGCCCCTTCAATTCGCTAAAAGTGGCGCGAGTACCAATCTGCTGCAGCGTTAAACGGGTAAGCTGTTCGCGATTTGCCCACGATGCGTAAATCTCCTGGAAAATATCATCCAGCGATTTCGAGATGTCCCATCCGGGGTAGTGGGCTTTCATCTTCTGCAGGTCGCTAATGTAGCAGATGTGGTCCCCTGACCGGTTCTGTTCTACGTAGTCGTAGGCCATCGGCTTGCCAGAGATCGAAGCAGCCTTCGCGAAGGCTTCGAGAATTGAGCAACTGTTCGCGCGCCCGCCGCCGATGTTATATACCTCCCCGGAGCGCGGACCGTTAACGAAAGCTGCAATAAAGCGTGCCACATCTAGCGAGTGAATGTTATCCCGCACCTGCTTGCCCTTGTATCCATATACTTTGTACTTGACGCCTGTCGAGTTGCACTTGATTAGATAGCTCAGGAACCCGTGAAGCTCGACCCCGGAGTGGCTTGGACCTGTGAGGCAGCCGCCGCGCAGCGCAGCAGGTGGGCATGTTGAAATAGCGTCCGTATTCCTGGACCATGACATCAGAGGCGACTTTTGAGGCGCCAAAGATCGAGTGCTTTGACTGGTCGATCCGGAAAGTCTCCGGGATCCCGTTCCAATAGGCTGGGTCCGCGTATTCCCAGCGCGTCTCAAGTTCCTTGAGCGGCAATTCGTTCGGTGCGTCGCCGTAGACCTTATTGGTCGACATGGACACCAACGGTGATTCGGGCACACTCTGCCGCGCGGCCTCAAGCAGATTCAGTGTGCCTACGGCGTTGGTGTCGAAGTCGGCGAATGGAATGGAGGCCGCAAGGTCGTGGCTCGGCTGGGCCGCCGTGTGCACAATAGCGTCGGGCTTAATCCTTTTCAGGAGGTCGAGGATTCCCTGCGCGGTCGCGAATGTCCAACTCATGATGCACGAAGGGCTTGATCAGAGCTTGCAGTCGATGCTGATTCCAACGCGTATCGCCCTTGGGACCGAAGAATACCGCGCGCTGATTGTTGTCGACGCCGTGAATCTGCCAGCCTTCTGCGGAAAAATAAAGGCACACCTCGGATCCGATAAGGCCAGAAGAACCGGTTACCAGAATTTTCTTCATCTCAGGTTTCCCCGACCATTTCCTGCTGGAAACACGCCAATGATACCAAGTTCCATGTAGGCTACGTTCTATCTCGTCCTTATTGCGCTTGGCAACCGCCGCTATGGATGCGGGGCTCCCCCCAATCCTGGTCAGCACGCTGAGGCCGGGCCCAATTCAAAGGATCACATTTTATCAACCGGATAGTTAGACAGCTGTAATCGCCGCGGGCGGCTGGCTCGAATCGACATTGTCAGAAGAGGAACGGCGTGAAGTCCTAAGAGGCAGTCGCAGTTTACAATTCGACCATCAGCGCTTCATCCAAGATGAGGCGATCAGGAGTTCATGCAGAAACTGAAAAAGATTGTCATTATCGGCGGATGCGGCCATGTGGGTCTTCCCCTGGGCATCGTTTTCGCCAATTGCGGACTGGATGTGGTTCTTCTCGATCGCGACCAAGCCAAGATAGACACGGTCAATGCCGGCCAAATGCCGTTTATGGAAACCAATGCCCTGGAACAGTTGGGGCGCGTCGTCGGCAAGAAGTTGATCGCCACCTCGGATGCTTCCTGTTTGCAGGATTCGGATGCAGCGATCGCGGTTCTTGGAACCCCCGTCGATGAGCACCTCAACCCGACCGTCACCGACCTGTACCACAGCATCGACGAGGTCATCGCCCGCATGCCGGAGAATGCTCTCCTGGTCCTGCGCAGCACCGTCTACCCAGGGGTCACCAAGCTGGTCTACGAGCGCCTGCAGGCCTCGGGGCGCAAAATCCTCCTGTCCTTTTGCCCGGAAAGGATTGCGGAGGGCAAAGCCATGGAAGAGATCCGCACTCTGCCGCAGATTATCTCTGCGTTCGACCCGGCTTCCCTGGCCCGCGTGCGCGAGCTGTTTTCCATCATCAATGACGACCTGATCGAGCTCTCCCCGCTTGAGGCAGAGTTGGCCAAGCTGTTTACCAATAGCTGGCGCTATATGAATTTCGCCATATCCAACCAGTTTTATGTGCTCGCCGAGACCTACGGGCTCGATTTCCAGCGCATCTACGGTGCGGTCACCCATCGCTACCCACGCATGAAAAGTTTCGCCAAAGCCGGGTTTGCCGCCGGACCCTGCCTGCTGAAAGACACGTTGCAGCTCTCGGCATTTTCCGGAAACAATTTCTTTCTCGGCCATTCCGCCATGCTGATCAACGAAGGCTTGCCCAATTTCATCGTGAATCAATTGCGCCAGCAGCATGAACTGCGCGATAAGGTCGTAGCCATCCTCGGCATGGCTTTCAAATCCGAGTCGGACGACAAGCGGGAAAGTCTCTCCTATAAACTACGCAAGCTGCTCATGGTGGCGGCCAAAGAGGTGCTCTGCACCGACCCTTACGTCGTCGACCCTAAACTGATTCCGTCGATGATGCCATTCGTCGTGCCGACGTCATCATTCTGGGAGCCCCTCACGCCGCCTACCGCGACCTTCCGCTCTCTGACGATAAAGTATTGATAGACGTCTGGGGTTTCTGGCCAAACCGCCGTCAAACTGCAACAGGGGGACATCTCGCATCGTGAAAGTACTGGTTACTGGCGCTTCCGGCTTCATCTGTGGATATCTCATCCAGGAGTTGCTGGATAACGGATACGAGGTAGTCGGTCTCGACAACTTCAGCAAGTACGGGCGGCTGCAAAAATCGTACGATTCTCACCCCCACTACAAGCTGGTTGAAGGAGACGCAAAAGACGTCGCGTTGATGAAGGAGCTGCTCGCCGACTGCGACCACTTTATCGCCGCAGCCGCCATGATTGGAGGCATCTCTTACTTCCACGAGTTTGCCTATGACCTGCTGGCGGAAAACGAGCGCATCATCGCCTCTTCCTTCGATGCCGCCATCTGGGCCCACAAGCGGCGGAAGCTCAAAAAGATCGTAGTGCTCTCTTCCAGCATGGTTTTCGAGAGCACCACCGAGTACCCCACGCCGGAAGGTGCGGAACGGCGCAGCCCGCCGCCTCGCTCCACGTATGGCTTCCAAAAGCTTGCCGTCGAATATTTCGTCCAGGGCGCGTTCGAACAGTACAAGCTCCCTTACACCATCGTTCGCCCCTTTAATTGTGTCGGCATCGGAGAAAAACGCGCCTTGTCTGACCGCGACATCATGAGTGGCAACGTACGCTTAGCCATGTCTCACGTGGTTCCGGACCTGGTACAGAAACTGGTGAAGGGGCAGGATCCGCTGCACATCCTGGGTGACGGAAAGCAGGTTCGCCATTACACCTACGGTGGCGATTTAGCCCGCGGAATCCGTGTTTGTGTGGAGCATCCGGCCGCCCTGAACCAGGATTTCAACCTTTCCACCCCGGTACGCACCACCGTGCTGGAACTGGCAGAGTTGATCTGGAGAAAGATTCACGGTTCCGGCAAGCCGTTCCGCTACGTAAGCGACCCCGCTTACGAGTACGATGTTCAGGAGAGAGCGCCGGCGGTTGGCAAGGCGCGGGACTTACTCGGATTCGAGGCGGCCACCCCCCTCTCAGACATCCTGGATGAGGTCATTCCATGGATCGCGGAGCAGGTGGAAATAGGCCAGATGTGAACCAACTTGTCACCGCGCCAGTTTCGACAGGAGATGGAATGGAAAGACCGTTAACCATTGTGATTCCGGTCTACAACGAAGGGGCAAATTTTCCCGCGCTCTGGGAAGAGATGACGACGCACCTCGACTTTCCCTTTACCGCGTTTGTCTCCTACGACTTTGATGGAGACAACACCCTTCCGGTGGCCCAGCACATCATTGACCAGGGCGAGACTCGCCTGAAGTTGATCAAGAATACCTACGGCCGCGGAGTGGTGGGCGCCATCCGAACCGGGTTCGATGCGGCGCCCCCGGGACCGGTGCTGGTGCTCATGGCCGACCTTTCGGATGATCTGGGGCAGGTTCGCAAAATGCTCGAACATTATCGGCAGGGCAGCCACATTGTGGTCGGCAGCCGCTATATGAAGGGCGGCCGGCTCATCGGAGGCCCATGGTTCAAGCAGCTTCTTTCCCGCCTTTCGGGTCTGACCTTGTGCTGGTTCCGAGGAATACCGACGCATGACGCAACCAACGCGTTCAAGATTTACGATCGCGCCATGCTGGGTAACATCCGCATTGAGAGCAAAGGCGGATTTGAATTGAGCCTGGAGATTACGGTAAAGGCCTTTCTTGCCGGCTACACCATCACCGAAATACCCTCCACCTGGCGCGACCGGACCGCAGGCACCTCCCGCTTCAAACTCTGGAAGTGGCTACCGCACTATCTGAAATGGTATTTCATGGCTTTTCAGCCAAAGTCCAGGAGTCGCGGGGCAAGAGAAGAACTTCGGCCCACGTGAGTTCTCCGGCGAGCGAGACACTCAGCAAGATCGACTATCCCGGGCAGCAGAGGATCGCGGTAGGCGAGTTCTCTTGCTCTGCTGCTCTTTACTATCTCTTCTAGCTTCTTGCATCCTCTGGTCGCCGCATAAACAAGCGTGGATGGACGAGATTTTCACCTGGAAAGAGGTGAGCGACCCCTCACTTTGGCACTTGTATTACGCCATTCAACATGGCGCCGATGGCGGCCAGCCGCTTTTTTATACGACAGCATGGCTCTGGGCGAGAGCCTTCGGCACCGGCGTTCTGACGCTTCGCCTGTATTCCTGCATCGCCATGTGCGGGGCGCTGCTGGTCACCTGGAAAACCATACGCCGCTTCTACGGAGTGTGGGCCACAGCATTTGGAGTTCTCGCATTCTGGGGTACGTCCGGCATGCTGCTCGATCAGAATGTGGAAGCACGCTTCTACGGGCTCTACATGCTTGTCGTCGCGGTTACGGTTGACCTTTATACGCGCTTGGTGGCTCGTTCGGTGCCAACACGCGCTCTTTTGGTGCTAGCCTTTTTGTCGCAAGCGGCTTTGGTATTGACCCATGTTTTGGGCCTGATTTATAGCGGTTTGATCCTGCTGGCATTGATCTTGTTCGACGCCGCCAAAGGTCGCCTTCGATGGAAGCTCTATCTTGTTTACGCGGCCGGCTGGCTCGCCCTGCTGGTTTGGATCCCGGCGATCCGAGCATCCATGGCAGCGGGCAAACCGCACGGCTGGATCGCGATGCCCACCCTTACAGACCTGCGCACTGCCTATCTTTTCGGAGATTCCCTGCCGTGGCTCAGGCTGTTTAAGCGTCACTCCCTGGAATTTCGCTTTCAGATTGTGAGCCGCGCGGCGGAATTTATCATTTATGTGCCGCTGGCCATAGTTTTTCTGCTCGGACTCAAGAATCTTAAGTCGGGATGGCGAACCATCTCCGATCCAAAAGGTGCGCTGCTGCTTCTGGCTTACATGCTGTTATCTGTGCCGGTGGTGTTGTTTGTGCTTTCCCATCTCATCACACCGGTCTTGTTTCGCGATATTTGCTGCCCAGCGGCATCGGCCTGCGATTGTCCTGGCAGCTTCTGCGGACGCGCTCGGCGCCGACAGCGCTGCGCCTTCACGCTGGCAGCCCGGGCGATGTGGGTAGCGATCGTATTGTTCCTATGGTCTCTCCAGTGCTCACCGTGCTGGCTCTGGGACCGATCGATCTGAGTTGGGCCTATCTGGACGTTCAGCGCCTGGAACAGTCCGTCCCTCCGAATGTGCGGTTGTCGCGGGTTGGCAGCAAGATTTTGTCGAATTTATGCGCTTCTCGCAAAATCCGAATCTCACTACTATTTCCTGCTGGACTGGCCCGCGGCTTTGGTGGGACCGAGAGCATTTGTGCTCGACTACCACCTGATGCAGGCTTATCGCAACAACGGTTATTACGCAAACAACATTCAGGATGGCCGTGATTTCTCTGTTCCCACGCCGATTTCTTCGTGCTGGACGCCCCGAACGCAAACACGCTGGATGGCCATGACAGATCGCCCGACATGCGAAAGCCAAACTGGTTCGACTTGAATATCAGGACGCAGCCCCAATTCGAATGGAAGGTCATCGCCTCTTTCGATGGGACCTGAAGTGACGAGGAAACTGATAGCCGTGCATCGGAAAGGGCCGCTGCCTTTTTGTAACAAGGGGGCTCTTCCGCACGTCGGGAGAAATTGAAATAGCTCCGATCTCGTGGCTCATACAGTCGTGAGAACGCAGTTGCAGAGGAGAGAAAGGGGGAAGGGCTTTCAGGCGTTTGTTCAGGAGAGGCCGATCTACTCATGGATTCTCCATGTCCGGTGTGCAACCGCCGGGAAGTTGCTTTGTATATCGATGGCGATGACAAGGAGATTAGCCTGGAATCTGTCGGCTCGTCACGAACCCTCCTTTCTCACGGCCGAATTTTGCGTTGCAAATCTTGCGGATTGGCTTACCGGTCATTCCGTCCCCACAGTGAACAACTCGGTCGCCTCTACCGTGCTGCGGACGACAGTAGATACGAAGCAGAGATGCCCAACCGCTGGAGGACGGCCAAAAGGCATAAGCAGATCATCGATGCGTATGTTCGGGAGCCGGGTTCTCTGCTCGATGTGGGGTGCGCCTCGGGCGCGTTTTTGCGGGTGATGCGTGACGCTGGATGGGACGGGGAAGGCGTCGAGCCATCCGAATCGCAATTCTCACGTGCAAGCAAACTGCTGGGTGAATCTTCAAGCATTCAGCAGTGCACACTGCAAGATGCATCGCTCTCGCGCGACTACGATCTGGTGACGTTATGGGATGTGCTCGAGCATGTCACCGAGCCAGCGGCATTTCTCCAACTGGCTTCATCCCACCTGAAGACCTTTGGGTATCTCGCCTTGAACGTGCCGCGAGTCGATGGTGTCATAGCCAGGGCCTTGGGCTCCCGATGGCCACTCCTGCTTGCGGAGCATCTCAACTATTTCACTCTTCCGAGCCTTCGGCTTTGTGGCAAATCTGCTGGGTTGAGGTTGATTCATACGGGACAGCGGCCGTCCGCGTTCTCACTTGGATACATCTTTTTCCGCGCCGCACAGCATAATATTCCTGGAAGCGCTTTGTTGAGTAGGACGCTCAATGGTTTGAAAATCTCTGAGTGGTCAATTCCGGTGTGGCTCGGGGAGATTTATGCTGTCTTCCAAAAAGTTCGTTAAAACATGGTCTATGCAGAGGATGAAAGCCTAATGTCTCGAGTGGTTGTTATCGGCGCCGGGCCGATGGGTTTGGCTGCGGCGTACCAGGCGGTCAAAGAAGGGCACCAGGTAGATTTGCTGGAAGCTGCTCCTGAACCAGGTGGGATGGCCGGGCATTTCGACTTCGGGGGTATTTCGCTCGAGCGCTTCTATCATTTCGTCTGCCGGAGCGATCAGCCGACAATCGATCTTCTTTCCGAATTGGGTTTAGCGGACAAGCTCCATTGGATTCCGACATCCATGGGTTTCTTCTATCGCGGACGACTGCGTGACTGGGGAAACCCGGTCGCGCTTTTCCGTTTGAGCGGCATGGGCCTTTGGGCGAAATTGAGATACGCCTTCTTTGCTTATATCTGCACCAAGCGTGAAACCTGGCCCGCCCTGGAAAATGTCTCGGCTAAAAATTGGATAATAAAATGGTGCGGCCGGGAGACCTACGAGCGGCTCTGGCGCCCCCTCTTCGACTTCAAATTCTATGAGTTCGCGGACAACATCTCCGCCGCCTGGATGTGGACCAGGATGAGGCGCGTTGGTCGCTCCCGCAAGAACATGATGCAGGAGGAACTCGGTTACATTGAGGGTGGTTCGAAGACTTTAGTGGATGCTCTGGTAAATGCTATTCAGGCCGCCGGCGGCAGGTTGCATCTACAGGCCGGCGCCCTTCGCATTAAAACGCTCGACGGCCGGGTATCTGGCGCTGAAACTCCAAAGGGGTTTTTCCCCGCCGATTACGTTCTGTGTACTTTACCCATCCCTTTAATCTCCAGTCTGGTTCCGGATATGCCTGCTGCTTCGATGGAGCGCTATGAGGCCATTCGGAATATCGGGATCTGTTGCGTGATTCTGAAGCTCAAGCGGTCGGTCAGTCCACATTTCTGGGTGAACATGTCCGGGTTGAACTTCGAAATACCGGGCGTAATCGAGTTCTCCAACCTCCGGCCAGTGGGAACGACGATCATTTACGCGCCCTACTATATGCCGCCGACAAATCTAAAATGGTCGTGGTCTGACCAGCAACTGATCGATGATGCGTTGCAATGTCTCATGACCCTAAACCCGGCCTTGACCAAAGAGGATCTGCTCGATGCGAGAGTTTCACGACTCCGTTATGCCCAGCCGATCTGTGAACCGGGTTTTGCCGCAAAGCTCCCGCCGATCCAAACCCCCATCGACGGCCTTCAGATCGCAGATACCTGCTTCTACTATCCCGAGGATAGAAGCATCGCCGAGAGTGCAAAATTAGGACGAGAGATGGCAAGCGCAATCCCCCGAGAGTCTGCCGAAACCAGCGAAGACCTCGCATGGTCATAGCCATTGATGGATCTGATCCTCATTCTTTCGGCGATTTCGGGGATGGCATCGTTACCAAATACAGAGTCCTATCGATATAGGGCATGGCGTTGCTATAGTCGCCGGCGAATGCAATAGAAGCTCCGCTAGCGCGAAGTTTGAGAAAAACCCATTCCGTCGGGTTGCCGAGCAGCAAGAATCGCCTATGCTCACGGACAAAGCCGGTATACGGCGCGACATTGGCCGTAAACGGAAAACCTGCTTTTTTCAGAACATCCGGAGCCTCAAAATCTTGAAAGTAGTTGGTCTGCGCGTACTGCATGGAGGCTTGCTGATCCTTGAGGAAGTAAAGCCTGTCAAGAAACGACTGGTTTTCTCGTTGATTCATCTCCATGAATACCTGCCCCTCGCCAACCACGATCGGGAGATTCGGCCGAACGGACGCCAGGGCGCCGGTTTTCAGCGGGACAGGATAGAGCAGCGGATGCCAGACCTGCAGCTTGAGAATCGCCAGTACTAATACGGTCGCTGCAGCGTAAGCCGCAAAACGATTGAGCCGCAACCGATAAGCGAGAAGATAGCGAGCGCCACCAGAATCGCTACCTGCGATGTAACGCCGTACCGGTTATAAAACATCCCATGACGATGCATCAGAACCAGATTTAACAGGACCGGGCTCAGAAACATGCATCCGAATAGAGCCATTTCTTCTGCCGAGAAGCGGGGAAGGGCTCGTTCAGTTTTGTCACGGAACGGGATGAGCAGCGCCGCCAAAAGGACAAATCCCATGATGGAAGCGCCGAAGGTATCCTCAAAGAATACGATGATCGTGTTATAGGAAGCCGGGGCGTGGAAAACGATGCCTCCGTAGAGCCGGATTAACGGTATATAGAGGAGCATACCCAGCATTGGCAGAAATAAGGCCGCCCACAGCGGGTAGTCTGGCTTTCTTAGGCGGCGAAACCGCACGGCTTCAGCGACGATAAATGCGAAAAGGGTAAAGGGTGCAAAAACATGCGCTCCGGCGAGTGCCAGTGTGGAAAGCGATATCCCGAATAAGGCCAATCCGCGAGGCTTCGGATGAATCGCTGTGTCCCATGACAATAAAAGACACGCGAACGACAAGAAGAGCAAGGCGTAAGCCCTGGCCTCGACCGCGTAATACAGAGTAGGGCCCACCGCCCACAACATGAGTACGGCGACCGCAGCAAACGCCAAGCCAACCTTTCGTCTGACGTAAACCAGAATCGCCATGCTCCCGAAATAAAACTCAACCATCGACGGAAAACGAAGCCCAAGGGAGTCGCCCCGAAGAGGGACATCGAGATGCGACTGAGAACGTAGACCGTGGGCGGGTTGCAATCGAAATGAACAACCCGGTACCAGAGTTCTTTGAGCGATCCGGATCTCGCTATATCGAAGGTAAAGAGTTCATCGAACCATACATAGCGGCGATTCCCAATCGCAACGACGATAAGATACAGAGCCGTCAGAGCCGCGAGCACCAGCCAAAACTCGCGCTTCAAATCTTATCCCGCGACTGACAAGTTGGGACAATG
Source organism: uncultured Acidobacteriaceae bacterium (assembly GCA_963750415.1). Classification (GTDB taxonomy): domain Bacteria; phylum Acidobacteriota; class Terriglobia; order Terriglobales; family Acidobacteriaceae; genus PALSA-350. Next base: position 674,314 of record CAVVQX010000005.1, on the reverse strand, counting down.
TGATATTTCCTGCTGATCTACCTCTGGTGGGTCATCAAGTCCTCCGCTCCTGTCAACGTTCAGGATCCGTCTTCTAAAACTATAGGCTAGCATTTTCACCTTTGCGTTCGCGAGCTTGCCATGCGGATCCCATCGCTGCCTTCTCTCGGATGCCTCAGTTGGGACCAGTTGCCGGTGCAAAGACGAACCCGCCTGACCCGGCGAATTGCTTGTCTGAAAGCCCCTCCTCACGGCGTGATTTACCACGCCGAACCTCGTTCAACACTCGCCTCGCCGGACGTAGGCAATTAATAATCATTCGTGCACCTCGGTCGCGAGATTCCTCGACCGAGGGGTTTCGCTTGTCCCCGTCTTTCCGGCAAGCTGTAGTACGCCGCAAATGTTTGATCGCAGTATGAATCGCACAGAATCCGTAACGGTAGATCACGCATGTTGCGGCGAGACTTGTTAGCCCGATTGAAATACATGACAGATACAGTAGGAGCTGATCTCATGCAATCGCGTATGCTTTTCTATGTGTCGTTTCCCTGGCTATAGCTTTGACCGGGTGCGGTGGTGGCGGCAGCGAGCAGCTCCGACCTGCCGCCGACTTTACTGTGGCGATTGCTCCCTCTGACGGTTACGATTACCACGGGCGGTCCTCCGCAGACCATCGACGTTACCGCTTCCTCCGTGAACGGCTTTACCGGGAATGTGAACGTGAGCCGTCGGTTCCTTGCCCAGCGGCATCACTGTCTCGCCGATGACCCTCTCAGTAGCTCCCGGTTCCCTGCAGCAACTTACTGTGACCGCCGGCCCAACGGCGGCTGCGGGAAACACCAACATCACGCTCCAGGCGACCTCGGGCTCGCTCACCCATAGCATCAGCGCGGCTACGTCGCCGTGAACGCGCTTGACGAGTGCGGCCTTGAGTGCCACCTCATTCAATTTCGGCAACAACCTGGTCAACAATGCAGTCACCCAGTCGGTGGCTACGGTTACCAATACCGGCGCGGTCCCCTTAACCCTCAATCCTGCTCTTAGCGGCGATGCAAGCTACGCGCTGGTGAGTACTGGATCTTGCGGCGCACAACTGGCGCCTGCGGCCAGTTGCGCAGTCATGGTCAGCTACACACCCACCGTCGCTTCCGCTCCCGCCACCCAGAACGCCGTCTTGAACCTTGGCTTCGGTGACGTCCCTGCCGGAACTCCGCAGACCGTCGCCCTGTCCGGTACGTCCGCCGCATTGCCGGCAGGACAAGTGACCGCCACGAGACAATCCCTCAGGTGGCGCTCTACACCATGACGCTGCCCTTTCCCGGAAGCATGACCGTGAATTTCGGCAAAGACACAACTTACGGGTTGAAGACATGGGCGCAGTCGACGACCGGAAAGCGGCGGCCAGGTAAGCATCTTTGTCGCTGGAATGCAGGGCAGCACCACTTACCATATGCAAGCCGCGGTGCAGCTTACCAACGGCATCAGCGCGAATGACGTCGACCACTCCTTTACCACGCAGGCGGTGCCCGCCAACATGCAGCCAACCTCACCGCCACCACTGCGCCGGGAATGACGCCACAACCCGGAGTCGAGTTGCTTGAATATGCTTGGATGGCAAGCCGTCTGGAGTAGCGGTGACCGATCTGGCCGGGAACGTTCTCTGGACCTACGCGAGCTCCCGGCGGCATCGAGCAATTTCACTCAAGGGGTCAAGTTGCTGCCCAACGGTGACTTCCTGATGGCCATTGGAGCCAACTCGTCCAGGCGCTCCACTCACCGGAATCTCCGCCTCGGAACCATCAATGAAATTCGGGAGGTGAACCTGGCGGGTGACACCGTGCGGGAGATCACGATCACCGATTTGAATGCTGCGCTCGCGAACTGCCACTTGCGCGGAATGCAACGTGACTCTGCATACCTTCCATCATGACGTGGAGCCGCTGCCGAACGGTCACTGGCTGGTGCTTGCCAACACCACCATGAACCTTTCCAGCACCACTACGCCTGCTCTGACCAATACTGCCCCGACCACGTGCTTGGGCGACGTGATCGTAGACCTGGATGAAACCTGCAGCCGGTGTGGGTCTGGAATGAGTTCAACCACCTGGATCCCAACCGGCATCCCTACATGTTTCCCGATTGGACCCATACGCAATGCGGTGCTGTATTCACCCGATGATGGGAACATTTTGGTTTCCATCCGCCACCAGAATTGGGTCGTGAAAGTTGACTACCAGGACGGCAAGGGCTCAGGCGCCATCCTGTGGCGTTTGGGCGAGGGCGGCGACTTCACGCTGAAGGGTGGAACGGATCCAACGGATTGGCAATACGCGCAACACATGCCCAACTTCTTCAGCACGAACACGACCGGCGTGTTCTCCCTTGGATTGATGGATAATGGCGATGACCGCATTTTTCCGGTAGGCGTCACTTGCGGGGCCAGCCGGGGCCCCGCCCTGCCTGTACACGACCATCCCTGATCTTTCAGATCGACGAGAATGCGAAAACGGCAACCCTCATCTTCCATCAAATACTACCTGCCAACCTCTATAGCAATTTCGGGGCAACACCGGATCCGCTGGCGAACGGTAACGTGGAGTATGACCTTTGCGGTGTTGGGCCAATTGGGCCGGCTCTTATGTCTATGAAGTGACGAACCAGAGCACACCGCAGACGGTTTGGACTCTGCAAGCACTCGGGGCCAATCTCTACCGCGCATTCCGTATGCCGAGCTTGTATCCGGGAGTGCAATGGTAGAGGTGAAATAGCGGCCATAAAGCCCATCCTGCCTGGTTCCTCGAAGGGTACGGGATGATACCCATACCCTGTAGTTTCTACATTTCAGACAGGGCGGATATCCAAATCTATGGAATGCGTTTCTGGGGTCAACGCTCTGACGCTTTGTATCAGGGCACGACTTTAGCTAGCTAGAGGCTGCGGAAAAACCGAATTCTTTGAAGGGGACGGCCTTCACGCCGCCCGTAAGTGATTGCAAATCTGTTCGGCTTTTGATAGACGGCGCCCTGAGGGGACCGGTTTCGCTCCCTGTTCGACCTTTTTCCGCAACCTCTTTCGTCGGGCCGCTCAGACTCAACAAAAGACCTGGGCTTTAGAGTCTGCGCGAGAACCGGACCAAGCCCCAGATCCATCCAGTACGCTCCGCCCGCTACGAAAGAACTTCGAACGAAGGGCCGGCTTCGCCGTACCGTAAATAGCGGGGTTAATGTGGGCTTTAGTGTGTGCGTGAGAACTCTCCCGGGAGGTCTGAATGGCTCTGTACGAAGGGCACGGCTTAAGAGGCTGCGGAAAAACTCATGTTTTGTATCAGGGCACGACTTTAGTCGTGCCGTAAGTGATTGAAAATACGCTGGGCTTTAGCCCCTGAGGTACGGCTTTCCTACCCAACGGCGAGTTTTTCCGCAGCCTCTTAAGCCGTGCCGCACATAGCCGCAGCCAAGGAGGGCTTTAGCCCCTGGGGCATGCTTTCCTGCCCGATCCGGCTTTTCCGCAGACTCTAGGGCCCGCCGAGAAGCCGGCGCGGCAACCTTTCTCGATGGAAGCCTTGAGCGCCGGACGAGTACCACCAGGTAGGAACAAACTCACCCGAATCCGCATATATACAGGTATGTACCAATTAACTTCGTGCCATGACAACCCATTCACCGGCCGGCGTGCGCGGATTATCCCCAGGGTTGCGGCGCAGTGGACCCTCGGGCTCGGACTTACCACGCTTACCACGCATATCACGCACCATTTTCGTCGGCCACTCGCCGGCGCCCGGACCCTCAGGTTCGGACTTACCACGCTTACCACTCATATCACTCACTGTTTTCGTCAACCACTCACCGGCACCCGGACCCTCAGGTTCGGACTTACCACGCTTACCACTCATATCACTCACTGTTTTCGTCAACCACTTGCCGGCGCCCGGACCCTCGGGTTCGGACTTACCACGCTTACCACGCATATCACTCACTGTTTTCGTCAGCCACTTGCCGGCACCCGGGGCCTCAGGTTCGGACTTACCACGCTTACCACGCATATCACGCACCATTTTCGTCAACCACTCGCCGGCGCCCGGGGCCTCGGGTTCGGACTTACCACGCTTACCACTCATATCACGCACCATTTTCGTCAACCACTCGCCGGCGCCCGGGGCCTCGGATCCGGACTTACCACGCTTACCACTCATATCACTCACTGTTTTCGTCAGCCACTTGCCGGCACCCTGGAGGTGGAAACACACGCGAATTTTTGAGCGCCTCAGGAAACAAAGGACTTAGCCGTGGCTCCGGGTTTACAAGCTAGTTGACTTGCTCTCGACCAGCGATCTCGCCCGGCTGACGAACTCCTCCAGCGGCATGCCGCCCTGGTCGCCCTGGCCGCGGACACGCAGGCTGACCGCGCCCGTCTCCGCCTCTTTGTCGCCGACGACAAGGAGGTAGGGCAGTTTCTGCAGCGTGAAATCGCGGATCTTGGCGCCCATCTTCTCGTTGCGGTGATCGACCTCCACCCGCAAGCCGGCGTTCTGTAAGGTTGTTTGTATCTTTTCCGCGTAAGCCAGATGGCGCTCACTGATGGGCACAATCCCGACCTGCACCGGCGCCAGCCAGAGAGGGAACGCACCGGCATAGTGCTCCACCAGCACGCCAAAAAATCGCTCCACTGACCCGAACAGCGCCCGGTGGACCATCACCGGCTGGTGGCGCTCTCCGTCCTCGCCCACGTACTCCATCTCAAAGCGTGCCGGCATGTTGAAGTCGAATTGCACCGTCGACAGTTGCCATAGGCGGCCCAACACATCCACCAGCTTGATGTCGATCTTGGGACCGTAAAATGCCGCTTCCCCACGGATGGTTTTGTAGGGAATGCCCTTGCGTGCCAGGGCGTTCTCGAGCGAGTGGATGGCCAGCGCCCAGTTTTCATCCGAGCCGGTATAACTCTTGCGGTCTTTGGGATCCCAGGTGGAAAGCTCCACTTTGAATTCCGCAAAGCCAAAGGTGGTCAGCACCAGCTGGGCGAACTCAATGCAGCCCACAACTTCATCTTCAATCTGCTCCGGAGAACAGAAGATGTGCGCATCGTCCTGGGTGAACCCACGCACTCGTAGCAGGCCATGCATGGTGCCGGAGCGCTCATAGCGATACACATTGCCCAGCTCCGCATAACGCACCGGCAGATCACGATAGCTTTTGGGGGAATTCTTGTAGATGAGAATGTGGAACGGGCAGTTCATCGGCTTCATCCGGTAGTCTGCGTCGTCCAGCTCCATCGGGGTAAACATGTTCTGAGAGTAGAAGCCTTCATGACCACTGATCTGCCAAAGATGCACCCGCGCCACGTGCGGCGTGTAGACCAGCTCGTAACCGTGCCTGAGACACTCGTCCCGCATCCAGTCTTCCATGATCCTGCGCACCATGGCGCCTTTGGGATGCCAGAAGATCAGGCCAGGCCCGGCAACTTCCTGGATGGAGAAAAGATCCAGCTGCTTGCCCAGGACACGATGGTCGCGGCGCTGCGCTTCTTCCAGGCGGGCAAAATGCTGCTCCAAATCTTTATTCGAAAAAAATGCCGTGCCGTAAATACGCTGCAGTTGCGGATTCTTTTCGTCCCCCAGCCAGTAAGCTCCGGCGAGGTTGGTCACCTTGTAGGCCTTCACTCGGCCCGTGGAAGGCACGTGCGGTCCGCGGCAAAAATCTTCGAAGGCGCCGTTGCGGTAGAACGAAATCTCCTCACCCGGCTTGGTGAACCGTTCCACGAAGTGGGCCTTCATAAAATCGTTGCCCGCTTTGAAGCGATCCAGGCTCTGCTCGCGCGGCTCCCATTCGCGCACGAAAGGCTCGTTGCGCGCGACCACTTCCGCCATCCTGGCTTCGATCGCTTTCAGGTCTTCAGGGGTAAATGGCGTGGGCCGGTAGAAGTCGTAAAAGAAACCGGCATCCGTCGCCGGGCCGTGGCCCAGCTTGGTCTCGGGATACAGCTCGAGCACCGCCGTCGCCATCACGTGCGCGGCCGAGTGGCGCACCACCTTCAGAGCATCGGCATCCTTCTCGGTGAGCAGCTGCAACCACATGTCCTGGTGCAGCGGAGTGCTCAAATCCACCAGGCGCTCGGCGTCCGCTTCCTCAGCCGCATACATACCGGCTTCGGCGGGCGCGTCCTCGGCCGTCTCCGGCGGCGGATCGCCGGGTTTTGCCGCGCCGTTTGCGTTCGCCGGGCGCACACGGGCAACCACCGCTGCGGCAGCCAGCCGCGGTGAGATACTCTGGGCCACGTCGAGAGGCGTGGATCCGGCGGGAAATTCCTTGACGGAGCCGTCGGGAAGATGGACTTTGATTGGGTCTGCGTTCGCTGTCATTTTCCTCAAAACTCAAGGATAACCTCTGCCAGGGACTTTCATCCCCAATGAAGCCCATGGTTCATTGGAAGGGATGGATCCCAAAATCCCTAAACCAGCGCGGAATGGGTCATGGACTCGAGTACCGAAAGAGGCGACGATTCCGGAGAAACCATCGCCTGGTGGTCCACCAGGAAGGTTTGCTCCAGTGCGTACTGGCCGGAGAGAACCGCATGCGGAACCATATCGGTGTAGACCATCCAGCTGGAGCCGGGAGGAAACTGCACATATTCCTTGCGGCAGCCCGCCTGAAACGATGGGTTCTCTTTAAGAAAATTGTGGAAGCGCATCATGAAGTCGTCGTAGGGCGATCGCTTCAAGCTGGGGATCGCATAACCGAGACCCGCGATATTGGCCAGCGAGCGCAGCGCGCGGCCGGCGGAGTTGCCGGGCACGGGAAGGGGAATCTCTTGCGGCGCATACTGCGGCGCAAGCACTGGAAAGGGATCGCTCACCACCCAGTCGCGGGAGCGGGTGGGATGAATGTTGTTAAAGAAGCGCAGTATGCGCGCGCCCCGCGTAGGCCTCGTCGGGAAAGCATCGGTGTGCAGCAGGTCATTGCGCCGGCGCAGCGGCAGGTCCCGGCCCTCCTCCTCCTGCGGCCGGAAGCTGGCGTAATCCAGCTGCCAGCGTCCCTCGTAGGGCGACAAAAAGCCGGTCAGAAAACGGGTCACATCGTGTGAGTACTGGCGCATCACGGCCTGCAACTGCTTCAGTTCCGCTGCGCCGGCGGTGCCCGCGTCAAGGCCGCTCACGCGATCCAGGTTCGGCTTGTAGGCAATGTTCTTGTGCAGCGTGCTGCCCGTCTGCTGCTGGCCCAACAGAAACGACAAGTCCTCGGGCCGGAGGCGAATGGGGGTTTGGGGAAAGTAGAGAATGTCGCCTGCTTCCAGGCGTTGGCACCACGCTCGCGCCCGGGCCTCCATGGCTGTCGGCCCGTTCGGTTGCACCGGCTCAAGATCGATCGTATCGATGGGGATAAGAGCCACGGAGCAGACCTCCTAGTTTCCGGAAAGCTTGCGCCGCAGCCAAAGCGTGCCGAAAAATACGAGGCTAATGAGCAGCACAACGCAGCCGGCGGGAAAGGAAAAGTACTTGTAGCTCGCCGCATAGTCCACATGGTGGCCCATGCCGTTGTAAATCATGAGGCCCACAATGGCCAGAAAGGTAAACAGGAAGAAACTCAGGAATCCCAGCGCAACAGCCATCAGAACACTGGTAAAGAAACCAAGATCGCCCAGTGGGATGCCGAAGACCTTCCCCCGTGCCTGGGGAGGCCGAACCTGCTGCAGGTTCTGCTGCGCATTCATAATTGGCCTCGAAAGGGGATATGCACACCCTCCACTCAGCTAGAATACTAGGTTATGGCTGAAGCCGCCCAAATGGAGTTGTTACCGGCCTCGCTCGTGGCGCAGCAGACGCCCGTGCGTCAATCCGAAAACCGGCTGTGTTACGCAATCTTTGCCGATACCCACATCACCGAGCAGGAACTTCAACCGATCGTGCAGGCTGTGCCCAACGCCGTCGCTGCCGCGCTCACTCGGCATGCCTATTATTTTGTGCCTCTCACTATCGGTGAAACCGAGGAGACGATGGTGGCGCCCGGCTACACCATTGACCTGGGCGATCGCGCCATGTGTCACCGCAATGTGCAGTTTGATGGCTCCGATTGCATCTTCATCTCTACCCGGTTGATGCAGGACCGGTTTGCGTTAGCCTTCGAGTTCTTTATCAACGTGAGCCATCACTTTGTGGAAGCAGTCGGCGTGCCGCAGAGTTTCTGTGACCTGGCATGGTCGCAGGCACTTGCCGATGTGCGCGGCGAAACCAGTCAGGACAGCTACGAAAGCCGGCGCAGAGCACTTGACCGTGGGCGCAATGAAGGTCCCGGCGCTCGCATGGCAGAGCGAAGTTTCTCTCGTATGGAGCAGCCCGCTGCGGACCGGATCGTCGAGAAGGGCCGCATCGACGAGAGGGCGAAGAGCAGCTTTTTTGAATCCGCTTTTTCCGATGCCCTGGCCATTTATATGCTCTCGCTCACGCTCGACTTCAACTACACCGATTTGCGGGAGCGGGAATATCCGCTGCTGGCCGCGCCCGCATTGGCCGAGCGCCTCCGCCACGTGGCCGGGCTCTTTCCCCCCAATGCCGGCTACGATTTTCAAATCTCTTATCGCCACAAGTTCTAAAGCGTTCTCGTTTCGGTTTCCATCCAAGGTGAAACCGCTAACCAGTACAATCAGCGCATGATTGCGCACCTCCGCGGCCGGCTCCTCGCGAAACATCCGCAGCAGGCCATTATCGAGGCGGGCGGGGTGGGCTACGACGTGGTGATTAGCGTGCCCACATTTAGTGCGCTGCCGCTGGAGGGAACCGAAGTAGCCCTCTTCATCCATACCCACGTGCGCGAAGACACTCTGGCGCTCTACGGCTTTCTCGACCGGGAAGAAAAGCGTGTCTTCGAACGGTTGATCACGGTCAGCGGCGTCGGCCCTAAGCTCGCGGTCACCATCCAGAGCGGTCTGAGCACGGAGCGGTTAGTAGGCGCCATCCGCGGCCAGGATCATGCCACTCTTTCCCAGATCCCTGGCATCGGCAAACGCCTGGCGGAGCGGTTAGTGGTCGATCTCAAAGACAAGCTCGAAGATATGGCTGCCGCGCCGCGCACGGTCGAGACCGGGCCCTCCACCGACGACGTGCTGTCAGCACTGGTGAACCTGGGATATCAGCGTCCACTGGCGCAAAAGGCGATCGCTGCCGCAGTCGCCAAAGACAAGACAGTAGCGGACAATTTTGAGGCACTTTTCCGCGCCGCTCTGGCCGGAATGCGTACTTAAATCAGTGCACCAAACAGGGTAGATTTTTCCTATTAATGAGTAGAATGAGCCCTGCGCCCGCCCGGAAAAAATCCACAGCCACGTAAACTATTGAAATAACGGGGATCCAGGCCTCTCCCGTTTGGCATGGCACATGCAGTGTGTGAAGTGTAACGTCGGATGTAAAGAAAGTAACCGCCTCGTTTTCACGGTTACCTGAGTTTGCGGCTCACTCCAGTGATGCCGCGGAGAAGATGCCCATGCCAGGGAGGTGTGGGCATCTTCTTTTTGCGTCAATGAATCGTTATTCGGAAGCAGGCTTCATCTGTGCCTGATCGACACAGCCGATGGCCTTGCGCATGTCGGCATCATCTCCGGAATTTGCCCCGGTTTTGTGCATAACGTCTTGCTGAAACTTCTGCAGTTCAGGGAATGAGTAGTGCGTGCAAAGATTGAGCTCCCACGTATCGGCAGTCTTCTTCGACACCACATACATGCGAATGGTTTCATCCGGGCGCGCGGGCGAGTCGCTTTCACGAATGATGGAAAAGCTATAGTAGCCAGGAATGAAACCGGCATCGGTCCGGGTATCCATCGAGTTCATCACGATCGTGCGATCATCCACCGTGATGTTGTCGTGTTTGGCGACGATGAGCACGACCTGGCGAGCCTGGTCGAACTCCATCTCATGCACACGCGCACGCGCGCACAGGGTAGAGGTGGCTAGAAAAAAGACAAAAAAGGCAAGTTGTCTCATGTAGGTGAGCAGCCGGACAGCCTTGTCAGATTGAGGGAGGCAAGCAAAGTCTATTGCACAACCATCGAAACACGCTTTGCTGTGGGCTAGCAAGTCCATTACTTTTGTACTTTAAAGTCGGTTTTCAAGTATATGCCGCGATGTTACTAGCTCGCACTCTGAGCTCTGATATTGCTCCAACCCCGCGAAATACTTAGGCTCAACCAGCGTCAGATGGTTTTTGGATACACGTTGCCACCATGATCTCTTCCTTTGCGCACGCCGCCGGCGATCCGTACTTTCGTGAAGCTGGCCTGACATTCTTGCGCGGTTTGAGGCGGAATAACCGCCGGGAGTGGTTCGAAGCCCGCAAACCGGAGTTTGAGCGCGAGCTGAAACAGCCGATGCTGGCGCTCATCGAAACCATCAACGCGGCTATGGAAGGTTTCGCTCCCGCCCATATCCGTCCCCCTCAAAAATGTATGATGCGCATTTATCGCGACATACGATTTTCTTCAGACAAGAGGCCTTACAAAAGCCATGTCTCCGCATGGTGGTCGCGTGAAGGTTTAGAAAAGACTTCCGGGGGCGGGTACTACATGCACATCTCCCCCGATGAAGTCCTCGTTGCCGCAGGCGTGTATATGCCGGAGCGCGAGCAGTTGCTGGCGATCAGGCAGTATCTGCTGTTACACCACGCGGAAGTGCGACAGATGCTCATGGACCGCAAGCTCAAACGAGTCATGAACTCGTTTACCGGCACGCCGCTTACCCGGCCGCCGAAAGGTTTTCCGAAAGAACATCCGGCGATGGATTTGCTTTTGTGCCGGCAGTGGGGCGTAGAGGGAAAGATGGCCCCTTTGGCGGCACTCAAAAAGGATTTTGCAGACCAGGTGATCCATCGATTTCGCCTCGCGACCCCGCTGGTGAGTGCTCTCAACGCACCGCTGCTGATGAGCATCCAGAAAAAGCGACGGCCACTGTTCGGATTGCGGCCTCTAGGAAAAGAGCGGTGAATTCTGCGGAAAACCTGTGAAATTAGGGAAAATCTTGGAAAAACAAGCCAAAAACAGAACAAATCTCGGTTTTTCGATTGACAAACGTCAGACAAAGCCGCATCGTAAACGGCGGTGGGTTCGTTTTTACCCGCATAAACACTGGGGTTTCTGATGATCGATGCGCGTTTCCCGCGAGCATCCGATTTGAGAAAACCGGTCAAGACATGGATCCTCAAGGTTGCGGAACACCGAGACCGTGAGCCCATGAAATAACACACGAAAGAAGGACAAATATGGCAACAGGCATGACCAAGACAGCACTGGTCCGGACAATGGCAGAAAAACTTGAGTTGACGAACAAGCAATCCGCAGCATTTCTCGACCTGCTGGCAGAGACCGCAGTGAAGGAAACAAAGAAGAATGGTGTGTTCGTCATCCCTGGGCTTGGCCGGTTGGTAAAGGCTGAGCGCAAAGCCCGTATGGGTCGCAATCCCCAAACTGGCGAAACCATCAAGATCAAAGCCAAGACCGTGGTCAAGTTCCGCGTGGCCAAGGCTGCGAAAGACACCATCGCGCCGCCAAGGAAGTAGCAATATTTCCGGATGGCTGTAACACCGAGGAGGGCAGGCGACTTGCCGCGCCCTCTGTACCTCTGGTTGTTCTTGCCCTTTTCAACCATGCCTCGTAGCTGCCCACCTGGAACGGAACCACGGTCTCGCTCTCGTTTCGCGAGACGCTGTGATCCATGGCTCTGGACCGAAAGCGTCGCCGGCTTTCGGGACCCCTATACCGAATCCACAGTCACGTTTGCGGCCGGCCTCTTTGTCCCTGCGCGGACCACAAGGGAAAGCCCGAAACAGATAAGCACGCATTGGAGAAGGATCCGGGCGTTATAGCGCCACGCGAAGACGAAGAAGCAAAACGTTACCGCGATCGCATAGATCTCGGCTAAAAACGCCTGCCGCCACTGCGGGCGAGGGGACTGGGCAATTTTACCGGCCGCCATACGAGGCAACAGCCGGCGAACACGGCGCCGGTACTGCTCGTAAACGTCCCCCTGCTTCGCAGCGAGGAAGCGCTCTTCCGCAGTGATGAGAATGAGTACGAAAACGCTGAAGGCCGGTAAAAAGAAAGCAGCTCCGCTTGGCGGCATCAAGATAGAAACGCCAATCGCCAGTAGCCATGACCCCAGGTAAAGCGGATTGCGCACATAGCGATAAGGCCCCGCGGCGACAAATTGCTCTGCCTGCATTGCAGAGCCACGCATAACGCCCGAGCCAAGGTACGCGGTGCCCCAAACCCGCAGAACGGCGCCCACCACCAGGCAGCTGAGGCTCAGGAGCGTAACCGCCAGGGTCGCACCCGCCAGACCGATCCAGCCAGTGCGGGCGAGCCATGTCGATGCCGCGAGCCAAAGTGTGCCGTGACTGCCATCACGAAATTCCCAGGGAGCGAGAAAGCCGAGCAAGTAAAGCAGCACGAAGATGAAGAAACGGAAGCGAAACAACAGTCCGGCCGCGTTCATGATCTGCCGGCCCACCGCCCGTTCCCAGGCGGCAATGTAAATTGTAACTGCAATAGTGGCATATTTAGGGAGATGACCCGAGGTACTATTTGCCGGTCAAGCTTTCCAGCAGGGCATCGAAGTCTTCCAGGCGGGAGTATTCGATGATCACGCGCCCGCGGCCGTTCTTGTCCTCGATCGATACTTTCAGGCCAAGGGCTCGCTGCAGCAGATCACGCGCTTCGCGGACATTTGGATCGAGCGTAGCCTTCTCTTTTTCCTCACCCTTTGGCTTCTTCTCCGGGTTCAATAAGCCCTGCACGTAGCTTTCCGTCTGGCGTACTGACATGGAGAGCGCTGTCACTTTTTGCGCAGCCTTCAAAATCGCCTCTGGCGACTCCAGGCTGAGCAGGGTGCGCGCGTGGCCAAAGCTGAGGCTGCCGGTTTCCACCTTCTGCTGCACTTCGAGCGGCAAGCGAAGAAGCCGCAGAAAATTGGCTACGGAGGTTCGGTCCTTCCCCGTCCGCTGAGCCATTTGTTCCTGCGTCATTTTGAAGTGATGGCTAAGCCGGTCGTACGCACGGGCCTGTTCCATCGGGTTAAGGTCGGTGCGTTGTAGATTTTCGACGATGGTTATTTCCATCGCCTGCTCGTCGGACACATGGCGGAGTATGGCGGGCACTGTGGCCTTGCCGGCCATTTTGGAGGCAAGCCATCTGCGCTCGCCGGCGATCAGTTGAAACCGATTGTCCGCCAGGGGTCGGACCAACACAGGCTGCAAAACGCCCGTCGCCGCAATCGAAGCGGAAAGATCCCGGAGAGCATTCTCATCCACAGTCGCCCGCGTCTGGAAGGGATTGCGTTCGATCTGGTCAACCGGTATCTCTCTGGGCTTCCCCTCATCGGGCACAGGAGGAGCAATGGCGCCGGTAGGAGCTGGAGTAAAACCGGATCGACCGGGGAGGAGAGATTCGAGACCTTTGCCGAGGGCGCGGCGTTTGGGTAATTCGACGGAAGCGGTCATAGTGTTGATCCTGAAAGCCGGAGTTGAGAACTGCGAATCGGTTTGCGGCCCTTATCCCACAACTGGCCGGAATGAAGCCCTTTCCCACGTGGGAGGCGGTTAAGCATATGGCCAGAAGCGCACCTTATTCTCCTGTCGCGTCTGCGTGCGTGCCTGCGAGGCGGCTTTGCGCTCCAAAGCGCGTGGGCTATCGATGTTGTTGCGCTGAAGGATTTCTTCGGCCAGCTCCCGATAACTCTCCGCTCCACGGGATCGTGGATCGTACAGCACTACGGGCTTTCCGTAGCTGGGTGCCTCTGCCAAACGTACATTGCGCGGGATTGCGGTCTTCAGCAGCTTAGCCCCGAAAAAGCGCCGCAAGTTTTCCGTAACCTGTTGGGCAAGGTTCGTCCGTTCGTCATACATGGTAAGAATGACGCCTTCGATATCGAGCGTTGGGTTGAATGCGGCTTGAATGCGTCCGAGGGTGGTGAGCAGCTCCGAGATTCCTTCCAGGGCGAAGTATTCGGCTTGCATGGGGACCAACAGGCGATCTGCTGCGACCAGGGCGTTCAAGGTAAGCAAATCAAGCGCTGGTGGACAGTCGAGGAGAATGAAGTTGTAGAGATTGCGCACTGGTTCGAGAGCTTGGCGGAGGCGATATTCCCGACGCTCCGCCTGGATCAACTCGACGGTGGCGCCGATCAGATGGTTGCTACCGGGAACCACTTTCAGGCCGTCGATTTCTGTCGGGAGGGTTGACTCGGCGATGGTCGCGTTGCCCATCAGGATGTCATACGTGGAATTACGATTCTCGTCCCGCGGCACTCCGAGTCCACCTGAGGAATTTGCCTGTGGATCGCAGTCAACCAGCAGGCAGGTCAATCCTTCAAGAGCCAGCGCCGCGGAGAGATTGATTGCGGTGGTGGTCTTTCCGACCCCGCCCTTCTGATTAACGACGGCGATTACTTTACCCATGCGTAATGGAAGAGTATCGAGGGAAGGCGAGGAGAGCAAGAAAGGCTGTGTGCAGAACTGGGCTCAAATTGTGGAGAACCGCGGAAGCCGCGGATCAAGCCGTGGGCGAACCATCACATTATGAAGGAGATAGGCGTTCGCAGCCATGGTGGCAGCCGGGGGTAGCTTCCAGGAAGGCCGGTGGAAATCCGGTTCGTTCCACGTGGAACGATGGGGGTTAAATTTTCCTGTTCCCGTGGAACGGTCCTATGGGCGAGAGTTCGGAATCCGGAATGTTCTTTGTTCCACGTGGAACAAACCGCACGGGCGGATCGGGGCGAGACCTCGGGCTGTTCCACGTGGAACCATCCTAACCTACGTACGGCGTCCGATCGCCAGAATCATTTGCCTGGTGTTTGGCAGCGAAACAAATTCCATCCACCCCAATTCCGGCGCAAGCTTCACGTAAGCCGACGCAGATTCCCTGGTCGTCAGCAATGCCAGATATCGTCCCGTCCGCTGGACAGCGACAGGGACCGCTAGATCCATCTTCTCTACCGCTCGCATCACCACGGCATCAAATCGCGCAACCTGCGGCATTGCCTCCACGCGGCCATCAAGAACATCGCTATCAATCCCGAGAACTCGCACTGCTTCGCGCAAAAAAGCAGCCTTTTTTCCCTGCGCCTCGGCTAGTGTGACCCGGATTTCAGGACGACAGATCGCGATTGGTATCCCTGGAAGACCCCCACCTGACCCGTAATCCAACAGACTCTTCACATCGAGGGGAATGTGTTGGGCCACCAGCGAGGACTCCACAAAATGGCGCCGGATGATTTGCAAAGGCTCCCGAATGGCAGTCAGGCTCACGCGCGAATTCCAACGCAGCAGCAATTGCAGATAGTCGTGGAATTGACCCAAGGCCTTGCCCGGCAAGCCGGCAATGCCAGCCTCCCTGAATGCCTCTGCGATCTGCTCCGCGCTGCCATTCAATGTGTGCACGGCCCCGACGCTGTCGAAAGTTGGCTTTGCCCGGACCACTGGCGCGCTGCTTCCAGAAAAGCCTTAAATAAGGCGCGCGATGCCGCGCTACTCTCGTAACTGCGCTCCGGATGCCATTGCACGGCGATCAAAAATTGGGAAGCGTTCAAGCCCTCCAGGGCTTCGATGACGCCATCGGCGGCACTTCTGGCGGCCACGATCAGGGCCTCTCCCGGCCGGTCAACGGCCTGGTGGTGGCTTGAGTTGACGAAGAGTCCCGGCTCACCATCCTCCACAACTTGCGTGATGACATGAGAGAGACGAGAACCCGCCGTGAGCTGCACAGGATGGGCCCTCTGCACCTCCCGTCCGGGTTGATGGTTAACCGTGGGTCCATTCACAACTTCTGCGTGCGGTAAGTCTTGTATGAGCGTTCCCCGCCGCCACACATTTAAAGATTGCAATCCATAGCAAATTCCCAGGATCGGTTTCGCCTCAGCGAAACCATTCTCTAAAAGAAGCTCGTCAACGCCTTCCCGCGCCTCATCCCTGGGTGCGCATTCTTTCACCGCGTGTTGTCCGTAGCGCGCAGGGTCTACGTCTGCCGGGCTGCCCGGCAGCAAGATGCCGGAGCACGAGGCAAGCAGGCTTGCCTGTTCAGTACGGCTTCCGCGCAGTGGAATGGGAACCGCAATACCTCCCGCAGCTTCCACCGCGCGGATGTACTGCGGCAAACTGCGCTGGTTATAAGCCTCATCCGTAGAGGTAGGTTCGGGGATGGCTATGCGGGGAACTGATGAGATCATGGATCCTCCCTTGCAACCTCCGAACGATTTTCCACCAACTCCACTACTTGTGGCACGGCCAAACGCGGTGAAAGATCGCCAGGTGCAAAATGATCCTCATAAAGGTTTAGAATTTCGCCGCGAAGTTTCGCCGTAAGCTCATCTGCCTGACGGATGGTATATCCGGATGGGTCGATCGGTTTGCCGATCACCAATTTGACAGGCCCAGGACGAAAGTGATGAGTGTGAATCGGCAACAGCTCGTAGCTACCGATCAGTGCGATTGGAACCAGCGGCACTCGGGCACGGATTGCTATATAAGCTGGGCCGCGCATGAAAGGCTGAACCTGGCCATCCTGGGTTCGGCCGCCTTCAGGAAAGATGAAGAGAGGCATACCAGACTTAAGCACACGAATGGCCCGGTTTAACCCGGCGATGGAGCCGCTGCCAGTCTCCTCATCCACCGGTATCTGCCCAGACCGCTGCAGATGCCATCCGATAAACGGCCACTTCCACAAACTCTGTTTGGCCAGGATTCGAAACTGGAAAGGCAGGCTGCTAAAGACGAGTGGCGTATCCATGAACGAAGTGTGATTGGATGCGTAGACGGCGACCGGCACTAAATTCTCACGTCCGATAACGGTTACTGGCGCGCCGGCTATCCGCAAAGAAATCCGCGCCCATCGCCGGGCGATATTGTGTTGCCATCGGCCGTCCCTTTCCAGGCAAGATGCTGCCAGCGACATGCATCCGAAGACACCGGTACAAAAAAAGAACAAGGGCACTCGGCCCAGGTTGGAAGCCAGGCGGCTTGTTAAGGGCAGAGCTGGTTGCGTGCCGGGGCTGTAGCTCTTAGGCGCGGCGCTCATACCTTGAGCGGCTCCGAAGATGCGGTCTGCTCACTCACCAACAAGGCCCGCACTTGCCCAACCAGGTAAACTGAGCCGGTAACTACAACAAGGCCGTCCACCAGGGTCAGCGCCAGCGCACGCTCAAGCGCGCTAGCAGCGCCCCTAGCCGCCTCTGCCTCACTACCTGTAATCCGTGCAGCAGCCAACAGATCCTCGACCGACGCGCTACGCGGAGAGTCGACTGGTGTCACCACCACTTTTCCGAACAAGGGAAAAAGAATCTGGGCGAGTTCTACAGCCGGTTTGTCTTTCAGGCAGCCGAAAACCAATGTCAGAGGCTGGCCGTGGTCCAGTTGCGATACCGCCGCGCGAAGAGCCCACGCTCCAGCAGGATTGTGGCCTACGTCCAGCAGTACATCGGCCCGCTCGCCATTGCCGGCAATATACTCCAACCGCGCAGGCCAAACCGTGTCCCGAACACCGGCTTGAATATCAATCGGGGTTATATTGTAACCATGATTGTTTCTTAACTCCACCGCAGCCGCAATGGCCAGCGCCAGGTTGCGTTGTTGATGGGCCCCTGCCAACGGGGAGTCGATCCCGATCAGCTCGCCCATGACCGACAACGGATAGCGATTGCGCGTGTACTGTTCGGGATGATTGTGCACCGGCACATAGCTGGCAGCGTTGACACCGCGCACATCGAGCGCGACTGCCACTTCTCCCAGTGCCTGGTTAGCCTCAGGATGCTGTGGCAACGTCACCATCACCCCTTCGCGCCGCAAGATTCCGGCCTTCTCACGCGCGATCAGATCCACGGTTGAGCCCAGCCACTCGGTGTGGTCGAGCGAAATATCAGTAATAACCGACACCACGGGCTCGACAATATTGGTCGCATCGAGCCGGCCGCCCATGCCCACTTCGATCACTGCCGTATGCACCTGTCGTGAGGCAAAATACAAAAACCCCATGGCGGTGATGGTCTCGAAGAAACTCGGCAACGCCGGCAGCCGGCCATCTCGTACCAAGGTCGAAGCCACCTCCTCAACCCGAAAAAAGAGGGCGGCAAAATCCTCGTCACCGATCATGGAGCCGTCGAGCTGAATGCGCTCGTTGACACGGCTCAGATGAGGAGACGTGTAGAGGCCGGTGCGGTAGCCGGCTCGGGTGAGAATACTGGCCAGAGTCGAAGCCGTTGACCCTTTGCCGTTGGTGCCGGCTACCAGGATCGAGCGAAAGTTTCGCTCGGCGTTGCCCAGCCCTTTCATGAGAGTGCGCATATGCGCCAGCTCAAATTTCCGGCGAGGTGTGCCGGGCGCTGTGTACAATTCCTGACCGAGCGCGTGCAGGCGGTCAAGGGCCGAAGCGTAGGACATGTTCTTATTCTAGAGTGAATTCCCTGCGTCTACCCGCGAACGGCCGCAGGCCACATGAAGTCCAGCGCGCGGATCAGGTAGTTCTTCAGCTCGCGGCGAGGGACGATCGCGTCCAACATACCGTGCTCCAGCAAGAACTCTGATCGCTGGAATCCTTCGGGAAGCTTCTGCCGGATCGTCTGCTCAATGACCCTTGGTCCGGCAAACCCGATCAAGGCGCCAGGTTCGGCGATATTGAGATCGCCCAGCATGCCAAAGCTGGCGGTCACGCCACCCGTGGTCGGATTGGTAAGCACCGAAATATACGGCACACCCGCATCGTCCAGCTGTGCCAGACCCGCCGAGACCTTGGCCAGTTGCATCAGGCTTGCCACCCCTTCCATCATCCGGGCTCCGCCGGAGGCGGCAACAATGATGAGCGGGCGCCGCGCAGCCAGTGAGCGATCGATCGCTCGAGCAATGGTCTCGCCGACCACGCACCCCATGCTTCCCCCGATGAAGGCGAATTCCATAACACTCAGGACCACGGCGTGGGGACCAAGGTTCCCCACCGCATTCATCACCGCGTCGTTCAAGCCCGTCTCGCGCCGGGCCTTTTCCAGCCGGTCACGATATGGCTTTATGTCGACAAACTCCAGCGGGTCGGTAGAGACAAGTTCGAGGTCAACCAGTTGATAGCCCGGCTCCAGCAGGCTGGCAATGCGGGTGCGCGCGTCCAGACGAAGATGGTGCCCACACTTTGGGCAGACTTGCAGGTTGGCTTCGAACTCGGCCTTAAAGACGTATTGCCCGCAGCCCTCGCACTTCTGCCATAACCCCTCGGTGCGAACGCTCTTTTCTGCGGTGTTCGGTTCAATCTCGTTTTCCTGCCGCTTAAACCAGGACATGTATTCCCTTCCGCCACGCGCCCCCTGTGGTGTCACACTGCTGTGCCCGTTGCGTGCTTATGCTCCGACTCTGGAGCATACTGCGACTACGTTCGGTCTGCCTCAGATTCTGTGCAGTCTTTCCCCGGTCGGGAAGCTGCTTAAACAATGCTTGCATCAGTGCCCGGTGTGGTACGGATGCCCTGCGAGTATTGTAAATGCCCGGTAGAGCTGTTCCGCCAGCACCAGGCGAGCAAGTTCGTGAGGGAGTGTCATCCGCCCCAGGGACAACACCGTTTGCGCCAGCCGGGGAGCCCGATCCGACCAGCCGCTAGCCGGCCCGATGGCAAAGACAATCAACTGCTGGCCCGAGTCCCGGCGCGCCCCTAGCCAGGTGGCCAATTCCTCCGAGGATAGAGATTCGCCCCGGCTGTCGAGCAGCACCAGCCATCCCGGAGTACGCGCCCGATGCCGGGCTACAAAAGTGAACAGTGCCTCCTCATCACGGAAAGCAGCCGATTCCATGTTGGCATAGGGTGCAATGCGATCGAGGTACATCGTTGTTGCGGGGCCGAGCAGGTCGCTCCGGTTACGCTGAGCGACGAAGGCGAGTGTGAGGTTCAGACTGGGTATGGCATGTCTCCGCTACGTTCCCGGAAGTCGAGGTTTTAGCCTGACGGGTACAGGCTTCAACGGGCTAAGGCGGAACAGGCCCTCAAGTGCTCGAAACAGCTTGCCCGCCGCTTCGGCCAGCGCCTGCGTGTTCCCGAGCCGACGCCAACCCCGACCCGTCAAGCACTGCTTCGATCATGGCGTCACAACCCATGCATGAGTTGATCATCATGTGATACAGGCGACGGTCGGTCCAATCCCGGTCGTAGTAGCGGCGGACGTACTCTTCCCGGCGGTTGTCCGTGGCCTCGAGCTCTGCGCGAGCTCGGCCGGCGTGTTCCGGAAAATGCTCTTCAAACCAACGAACCTTCCTCGACAGCGACGCGTATACAAAAATATTGAAGACCCCCGGAAGGGATGCCAATGCACAAGCGGCGCCGCGGCCGACAATCACGCAGTTGCCATCGGCCAGGCACTGCTTCAGATAATTGCGCACAAAGTCGACCATTCTTTCGCTGTCAAAAACCTGGTCTTTGGGCGGCGCCGGCATGCGGTCAACGCTGCCATGCCAAAAGGATTTGCCCATCCGGTAGTACCACGGGTCAAGGCGTTCGTCACACTGCTCCGCCATGCTTTTTGGTACCCCGGCCTTGTGGGCGATCTCATCGATCAGGCACTTGTCGATAAGCTTCCAGTTCAGCCGGCCGGCCAGGCGGTGGGCGAATTCCGCTCCCTGGCTACCGTATTCCCGTTCAATGGTAATTACTCTGACCATGGAGAATGTCTCCCGCCAAAACGTGCCGGACCCTCCGATGGCGTGATGCTAGCACCGGCGGACTGAATAATCCAGAGTCCGGCCACCCAACCCACTGGTTCCGTTTAGGGTTCGGCGAGGACGGGGTTTCGTAAACTGCCGATGCCGGAAATCTCGATCACTACCTCGTCCCCTGGGCGGAGCCATCGTTGCGGAGAGCGGCCCATCCCGACCCCCGCCGGAGTGCCGGTACTGATAACATCCCCGGGGGCCAATGGCATCATGGTCGAAATATAGGAAATCAGCTTTGGCAACTTGAAAATAAGTTCCCTGGTGTTAGAACTCTGCAGGGTTTCGCCGTTGATCGCCAGCGAAATATCCAGCTGGTGAGGATCGGGGACTTCGTCTTTGGATATGATCCACGGACCCATCGGCGCAAAAGTGGGGAAGTTCTTTCCCAACGTCCATTGCGAAGTAGCCAGTTGCACATCACGAGCACTGACATCATTCATGATGGTGTAGCCGAAGACGTGGTTCTCCCACTCCTCTTCGGGTATATTGCGGCCTCCTTGGCCGATCACGACCGCGAACTCGGCTTCATAATCCGGTTGCTTGCTGGCGCGCGGCAGGAGAATTGGCTGCCCGCTCCCGATGAGGGCGTGAGGGTATTTGGTAAACACCGTAGGAACCTTAGGCGGTTCCATTTTCGATTCAGCGGCGTGATCGCGGTAATTGAGACCAATGCAAAGAATTTTGGAGGGCCGCAGCAAGGGGGCTTCCAGGGCAACGGATGAGAGCGGCGCGAGCAGGTTGAGACCAGTCTCTTCCAGCTGAAGATTGACCCCAGACCATCTCTTGGGGCCTGCGGCAATGAAAGACTGGGTGTCCTGGTATCCGAGCGGATTGAGAGGGAAGACGTGGCCGTCCTTGAGAAGTGCCGGGCCAGTAGTTGCATCGCGACGGTAGGTGATCAGGCGCATCCGTCAATTGTCCATCGGCGGGAGAAGAAATGGGTAAAAATTGTGCGACTGGCTAGCTGCCCAGCCCGCGGCTGGAAAGTTCGAATGGATAGGCACCTAACGGACGAACAGATTCAGATCTCTCGACTCCAGAAGCAAACTCCCTTCGCGACGCCAGAAAATTGCATCTGCCTACAATGAGTTGTTATGTCTGTTCAGACGGGGGGTTAATGGAGAAGCCGAACGAAGGCCGGAAACGGGTAGTCATTGAAAATGTAGAGCCGCAGATAAACTGTGGCCTCTTTCCCATCAAGCGAATTGTGGACGACCTGGTTTCCGTGGAGGCGGATGTCTTCGGCGACGGGCATGACCACGTGCGCGCGCGGCTTTTGTGGAAGCAGGATGGGGATAGCGACTGGCAGGCAGTTGAGATGCTGTCATTGGGCAACGACCGTTGGCGGGGCGAATTTCCCGTCACTAAGGCAGGCCGATACCGTTACACCCTCGTGGGTGAGATCGATCATTTCGAAACCTGGCAAAGTGACCTCAAAAAACGCGTTGAGGCGCAGCAGGATCTCGCTGTGCCCTTCGCAACCGGTGCTCTCCTGCTGGAACAGGTGCAGCCGCGGGCAAGCAAAGCAGACAGCGCAAAGCTGGAGGCGTGGGCCAAGAAGCTAAGAACCGCGAAGCCGGATCCGGCAGCAGTCGCATTCGCGTTGCAGGATGACCTTCTGGCGATGGTCCATCGCTATCCCGATCCCGTGTTCGAGACCTGGTACGAACGAGACCTGGAGGTCGTCGTCGACCGGGAAAGGGCGCGCTTTTCCGCATGGTATGAGCTCTTCCCACGTTCCTGGTCACCCACCCCGGGCCGTCATGGAACGCTACGCGACGTAACCAGCCGGATGGGCTATGTGGCGGAAATGGGCTTCGACGTCCTTTACCTGCCGCCGATCTCACCCATCGGAAAAAGTTTTCGTAAGGGCAAAAACAACTCGGTCGAAGCAGCTCCGGGAGATGTGGGCAGTCCATGGGCAATCGGCTCCGCCGAGGGGGGCCACACAGCGATCCTTCCGGCGTTGGGTACTCTGAAGGATTTCGCGGAACTGGTGACGCGAGCCAAACAACTGAACATGGAAATTGCCCTCGACATCGCGTTCCAGTGCGCTCCGGATCACCCCTGGGTGACCGAGCATCCTGAATTTTTCAAGATGCGCCCCGATGGATCGATTCAGTATGCGGAGAACCCACCGAAGAAATATCAAGACATTTATCCGCTGGATTTCGAGTCTTCCAATTGGCAGGGCCTGTGGGATGCGCTCAAGGGCGTCTTCAGCTTCTGGATGGAGCAGGGTGTGCGCATCTTTCGTGTGGACAATCCGCACACCAAAGCCTTCCCTTTCTGGCAATGGGTGATTCCAGAACTGAAGGCGCAGGGCCCCGATGTATTGTTCCTGGCTGAGGCCTTTACCCGGCCCCGCGTCATGGAGCGGCTGGCAAAACTCGGTTTTTCGCAGTCCTACACCTACTTCACCTGGCGCGACACCAAGGATGAACTCACGCGCTACCTGCTGGAACTCACCACGACCCCGGTACGCGAATACTTCCGCCCTAACTTCTGGCCCAACACCCCCGACATTCTCCCCGGGCACCTGCAGACCGGTGGTCTCGCTGCCTTTCGCTTCCGGCTGGTGCTGGCTACGACCCTTACAGCGAATTATGGGATTTACGGACCGGCCTTTGAGTTGGGAGAAAACACCCCCGCAAAGCCGGGGAGCGAGGAATACCTGAATTCGGAAAAATATGAGATCAAACGCTGGGATTTGCAGAATCCCGCGAGCCTCAAACCACTGATTACCCGGCTGAATCAAATCCGGCGGCAAAACCCGGCGCTCCAGAGCAACGAACGGCTGCACTTCCACCCCACAGACAATCCCTCGCTCATTTGCTATTCCAAACGCACAGCGAATGGCAGCAACCTGATCCTTGCCGTTGTCAATCTGGATCCTTTCTTGGTACAGACGGGCTGGGTTGACCTTGATTTGGACGTCCTGGGCCTCGGTCCGAGCGATACATTTGAAGTTTACGATCTGCTTGCGGATCACTCGTACCGCTGGCGAGGGTCGAGAAATTATGTTGCGTTGCGGCCGGCGGAAATGCCGGCGCATGTCTTCCGCGTGACGCCAGCGGATGCCGCGCCGCCGCAAAGATAACTGGTTAGGAATGAACCAGGAAACAAGCCGGGAGGCAAGATTGAAGCAATCGGGAAGCGCGGCGGACCCGCTCTGGTACAAAGACGCCATCATTTACGAGTTGCACGTCAAGGCATTCATGGACGGCAACAACGACGGCATCGGCGACTTCCAAGGATTACTCAGCAAGCTCGATTACGTGCAGGATCTGGGTGTCACCTGTCTCTGGCTATTGCCGTTCTTCCCTTCTCCTCTGCGCGACGACGGCTACGATATTTCCGACTACCTGAGCGTGCATCCGAACTACGGCACCATGGAGGACTTTCGTGAGTTCCTGAGCCAGGCGCATGCACGCGGCCTGCAGGTCATGATCGAGTTGGTCATCAATCACACCTCCGATCAGCATCCCTGGTTCCAGCGAGCGCGTCATGCCCCCAAGGGCTCCCCCGAGCGCGATTTTTACGTATGGAGCGACACTGACCAGAAATATCTCGACGCTCGCATCATTTTCACCGACACCGAGAAATCCAACTGGACCTGGGATCCTGAAGCCCAGCAGTACTACTGGCATCGCTTCTTCTCCCATCAGCCGGACTTGAACTACGACAATCCGGTGGTGATCGAAGAAGTGGTAAAGATCATGCGCTACTGGCTCGACATGGGCGTCGATGGGCTCCGTGTCGATGCCATTCCTTACCTGGTGGAGCGGGAAGGAACCAATTGCGAAAACCTGGCTGAAACCCATGCGGTGATGAAGCGCATTCGCTACGAAATCGATAGGGAGTATGCGGCGAGGACCATCCTGGCGGAGGCCAACCAATGGCCCGACGACGTGCGCATTTATTACGGCGACGGGGATGAATGCCACATGGCATTTCATTTTCCGCTCATGCCCAGGATGTATATGGCATTGCGCCAGGAAGATCGCCTGCCCATCACCGACATCATGGCGCAAACGCCAGACATTCCCCATAACTGCCAATGGGGGCTGTTTCTGCGCAATCATGACGAGCTGACTCTCGAGATGGTCAGCGACGATGAGCGCGATTACATGTACCTGGCTTATAGCGCAGACCCGCGCATGCGCATTAACATCGGCATCCGGCGGCGGCTGGCGCCACTGGTCGATAACAGCCGCCGCCGCATCGAGCTGCTGAACAGCCTGCTGTTCTCCTTTCCCGGCACTCCGATCGTTTATTACGGGGATGAGATTGGCATGGGCGACAACATTTACCTGGGCGACCGCAACGGTGTGCGCACCCCCATGCAGTGGAACGGGGACAGAAACGCCGGCTTCTCCCGCGCCGTGCCCGCAAAGCTGTACAGCCCGGTCATCATGGACCCGGTATGGGGCTACGAGGGGCTAAATGTCGAGGCGCAGCAGAGCGATCCCTCGTCGCTGCTGAGCTGGATGCGCAACATGATCGCTTTGCGCAAGCTCTTCCAGGTATTCGGCCGTGGCACACTGGCCTTCCTTAATCCCGCCAACCGAAAAATTCTCGCCTACATCCGCGAATATCAAAACGAGAAAGTCCTGTGCGTGGCCAATCTCTCACGCTTTGCCCAGCCGGTCGAGCTCGACCTGGCGCCCTACGCCGGCATGGTTCCGGTGGAAATGCTCGGTTACGTGGAGTTTCCCAAGATCCGGAGCACAGCCTATCCCTTGACTGTGGGTCCCTACGGGTTTTTGTGGCTGGAGCTGCAACCCTCGCTCGAGCCGGTGCCGGCTTTGGCAGAAGAAGGCGAGCCGGAGCTCGAGATCAGCGGACCGACTGACTGGATGAGCGTTCTCGAAGGCAATGGCCGCCGGGAGCTGGAGGAGTCGATCCTGAGGGGTTACCTGACTCGTCAACGTTGGTTTGGCGCCAAATCGCGGGCGATCGCTGGCACCAGGATCGAGGACTGGGCTGTCTTCAACCAGGGGATCAGCGCCCTGGTATGGGTCGAGGTCCAATATACTGAGGGGCCGTGCGACACCTATCTCGTCACCCTTGGATTGCTTTTTGGTAAGGCCGCCGGTGGGTTGCGGGAAGAGTCGCCGAATGCCGTGCTGGCTCGAATTACCTCCATTGAGAGCGACGGAGTGCTGCACGAAGCGGTCTTCAACGACACCGCCAACGAAGCCCTGCTGGCCCTGATTACCGAGGGAGGCCAAATTACATCGCGGGAAGGAGCTATCGCCGGATTACCCAGTAGCGCGTTAGCTCAGTTGAAGGGAGATTCTGAGGAGCGCATCGCCCCGCGGCGCGGCTCCGCGGAGCAAAGCAACACCTCGATTCTCTTCGGCGACAAGCTGATCATGAAGCTGTTCCGGAGACAGCAACCTGGTCCGAACCCGGACACCGAGATCGGCCGTTACATCACCGAATCGACACATTTCAGCCATATCGCCCCCTTCGGGGGGTCTATTGAATACAGCCGAAAGGGGCAGGAACCGTCGACGCTCGCCATGCTTCAAGGCCTGGTCAGTAACGAAGGCGACGGCTGGCAATGGACGCTCGAGGAGTTGG
Organism: uncultured Acidobacteriaceae bacterium; assembly: GCA_963750415.1. Lineage (GTDB taxonomy): Bacteria > Acidobacteriota > Terriglobia > Terriglobales > Acidobacteriaceae > PALSA-350. The sequence continues at coordinate 648,038 of CAVVQX010000005.1, read as the reverse complement.
ACCGCTATTACGAGGCAAGTGCCGCACAGAATTTTGCCCAGGGCGCCATTCCGGATGGGCCAGCGAACCTCTTGCAGTTGAGCGCGGCCGAGGAGACCGCGTTCGCGCGCGAACACGTCGCCAGCTATCTTGATGCCGCTGCATTGCTGGGCAAACGAACAGCGGAGATGCACCTGGCTCTCGCCTTACCGACCCATGATCCGGCATTCATGCCCGAACCACTAAATTCGATGGACATCGATCTATTGCGCGAAGAGCTGATTGTGCACGCCGGCAACGCCTTCGATGCGCTCAAGGAAAATGTAGCCCGATTACCCGATGGCGTTCTGGAGCGGGCCGGGTTGGTGCTCAGTCGCAGAACCCTGGTGCTCGACCGCTTCCGCCAATTATCGGCCCCGGAAATCCATGCGCTGCGCACTCGTATCCACGGGGACTATCATTTGGGTCAGGTGCTGCGTTCCAAAGGGGACTTCGTTATCTTGGACTTCGAGGGTGAGCCTGCGCGCTCGCTGGCAGAGCGCAGGACCAAGCAGTCGCCTCTTAAAGACGTTGCGGGCATGCTTCGATCGTTCAGTTATGCCGCCTTTTCGGCCCTGATGAAGTACACTTCGCGGCGTCCTGAAGACTTTCACCGGCTGGAGCCATGGGCGCATCTATGGGAGCAATCAGTTGCATCGGCCTTCCTCCGCGCCTATTGTGAATTTGCCCGAGGGGTGGCGGTGGTTCCATCGGAACCGCGTATCTTCCAGCAATTACTCGAGGCCTATGTGATTGACAAAGCGTTTTACGAGCTTGTCTACGAGTTGAATAACCGGCCCAGCTGGGTACTGATTCCCCTGACTGGGATCCTGGGTCTGCCGATATAGCGTGAAGGACCCGTACCTCCCAACCCGTATTCCAGGAATTGAGCTTTTCCGGACTCTGTTCAATCCCTGAGGGCACCAGCAATTAAGATCCGATGTAGCGACCGAAGGTAGACGCATGGCGAAGCTAGAGCTTTCGGAAGAAACGAAAGCAGGAATGGAAGAAGTACGAGAAGCCGACCTCCTGATCGCGGTCGCTGTGCCGGTGGATGCCGAGCAACTGCGGTCTGCGGCTACGCAAGCAATTCTCAGCGCGGGCAAACCTGCGCTCACTGGCCTACGCACCGTGGTGGCGTTTCCTGGCAACAGCGGTGTGGAGGCCGCGGTTCAGACTAAGACGGACCTCGAGCCCGAGGAGACAGACAGCGGGTTGCGCTTCGTGCCTTATGCGCTGCCCGCCAGCAGTCCCTCGAGAATTCCCTGGATTCCCGCTGCCAGCACCTATCAGGCGCTCTTCGCCATGGCTCGAGAGCTGGGAGTGAGCGCATGCGCGGTGATCGGCCTCGATCTCGCGGCGCTGCAAACAAATTTCCTGGCCCCGATGATGGCGCCCGTGATCGAAAAGCGCTGCGAACTTGCCATGCCCCTCTATGCACTGGGAAAGTTCGACGGCCTGCTGAACTCGAGCATCCTTGCCCCGCTCACCAGGGCGCTCTATGGCCGGCGGATACGCTTTCCCCTGGCGCCGGACTTCTGCTTTTCGGGCAAGATGATTCCAGAACTGGAAGTGGCCTTGCAACGTACCGCCGCCCAGGGACAATCTGTCTTTTGGCCGGCAACCGAAGCTGCGATCCGCGATTGCGGAATGTGCCAGGTGCACGTGGATACCCGGCATCTTCCCCCATCCGACGGTGTAGATCTAAGCACCGTTCTGGCCCAGACGGTCGGCCCTCTCTTTGCGGAGATGGCGACCAATGCGCCCCTCTGGCAACGGGTTCGGGGTTCCCAGGCGGTCGAGACCTCGGGTGTGGCGGCGGTCCCCCCAGCCGACGGGGCCACTGCAGACACAACTCCTATGCTGGAAACATTTCAGCTCGGCTTCCGTAATTTGCAGGAGGTCTGGGCTCTGGTTTTGCCTCCGGTCACGCTTCTGGAGCTGAAGCGTCTGGCTCGGCCGAGCACCGGGCGCTTCCATCTGCCTGACGAGCTCTGGGTTCGCATCGTGTACGACTTCGCTTTGGCCTATCGTCTCCGTACTATCAGCCGCACCCATCTGTTGGGGGCGCTCACCCCGCTTTACCTGGGATGGGTAGCCTCGTACGCACTGGAGGTCGGCAGCGCCAGCGCGGCAGAGGCAGAGCAGAGGCTGGAGAAGCTGGCTCGCGCCTATGAAGAAGGCAAGCCCTATCTACTATCGCGGTGGCGTTGGCCAGACCGCTTCAACCCTTAGGCCCGAGAGGAGATCATATGTGGACTCAAGTGTCACAGTCACTGCACGAATCGATGGCTCGGGTCATCAGCCGCATCGCTACCCTGCTTCCGGGGTTACTCGCGTTTATTCTAGCTGTGGTGTTTTTCGCCGCGATCGCGTGGCTGCTCGCCTGGTTGGTCCGCACTTTTCTGAACGCGATTCGTATCGACGAACGGTTGGCGCGCGGAACCAACGCTATCGCAGAGTGGTCACCCACCTACACGCCCACGACGCTCATCACGCGTGTGGTTTTTTGGTGCGTCGTGCTGGTCGGTTTTCTGGTGGGCCTGGAAGCCTTTGGTGCATCCTCCGACAATCTTCTCTCCGCGCGCCTGCTTGGCTACCTTCCCAACGTAGTCGGCGCGGTGGTGTTGCTCCTGCTGGGCAATGTTATCGCCCGCTTTCTTTCCCGCAGTGTATTGATTGGCGCGGTGAACATGAACCTGCATTACGCGCGCTTGTTGAGCCTGGGCATCAAGTGGCTGGTGCTGGTGCTCACGGCGGCGATGGTCCTCGACCATCTTTCGATTGGGGCAGCAATCGTCGATTTGGCCTTTGGCATTCTGTTCGGCGGTATCGTTCTCGCGCTGGCGCTGGCCGTAGGACTTGGCTCGCGTGACCTGGTAAGCCGCTCGCTCGAACGTGAGGCAGCCCGTCCCGGAGGCGAGACGATGCCCGAAGAGCAATTTCGTCACTTCTAATGAGTTACTTCTGATCGAAGCGGTCGAACCATAGTCTGCTTTCTTGTCTGTCCCGTCTGTGAGAAGGTTGTGTCAGACGACATGGACAGACAGATGAAGGTTGCTATTTTGGGTTTTGGCACGGTGGGCAATTCGGTTGCCCGCATTCTATGTGAGCACCCGCCGCAGGGTTTGGAGCTGGGCTGCATCTTCAATCGAGGCATCGACCGTAAGCGGGTCGCCTGGATCCCCTCCTCTGTTCTGTGGACCGAAAACTTCGACCAGGTTCTCGCGTCCAAGCCTGACATCGTGGTTGAACTGGCAGGCGGCCTGCAGCCTGCGGGTGAATGGGTGCGAAGCTCCCTTGCTGCTGGCAGGTCTGTGGTTACGGCCAACAAGAAACTGATCGCCGAGCAGGGCCTGGCACTAGAGGAACTGGCCCGGCGGCATGGCGCCAAATTACTCTTTGGCGCTGCCGTTGCCGGGGGCGTGCCCGTGATTCCCGCGGTGCAGCAGGGCTTGGCCGGCGACCGCATCTACCGCTTCCACGGCATTCTGAATGGCACCTGCAACTTTATTCTGAGCAATATGGAAGACGGGGCTGAATTTGAACCTACGCTGCGCCAGGCGCAGGAGCGTGGATACGCCGAGGCCAATCCCACCGAAGATGTCGATGGCTTCGATGCCCGAGCCAAACTGGTTATCCTTTCCCGCATCGGGTTGCACATGGAGGTCTTGCCGGAGGAGGTTGCCTGCCGCACCATCCGCGACGTATCCGCCATCGACTTCGCCTATGCCAAGGACCTGCACTGCACCATTCGGCAGATTTCACGCGCCGAGGTCAGGGACCACGAGCTGCTGGCCACGGTTGGGCCGATGCTGGTCCCGCGCAGCTCTCCGTTGTCCTGGTCGCGGGGTACGGAAAACATGGTTATCTCCGGCGGCCACTACGGAGGCGAGACTGTATTTTCCGGCCACGGGGCGGGGGGTAATCCCACGGCGGTGGCGGTCATTTCCGACCTGCTGGCAATTGCGCATGGCGGCTGTCCGGTGTCCATCACCAGCGCCCGGGCCCGGGTGGATGGAGACTTCGTCGTGCCGCACTATATAAGGTTTGTGGTCGATGACAGTCCCGGCATCGTGGCCGCCATCGCGGGCCACCTTGCTGAGGAGCGCATCAATATAAATGCCCTGCTGCAAAAGCCCGGCTATCCAAAGGACCGTCTGCCCTTTGTGGTCACGGTCGAGCCCTGCCCGAGTTCAGCGTTGAAAGCAGCCTTGAAGAAAATTGCACAACTGGATTGCATGCAGGCTCCGCCATTCGATCTCCAGATGCTGGAGGAATAGCGCACTCACCTTTTGCCGATTCCCTGCACCCCGAGCGCTCAAAACCCTAACACCGGGTGCGGCTCGTAAGGCTCTTCCAGGGCCTTGATTTCCGAGTCATCCAGGTGGATCTCGAGCGCGTCAATCGCCTGGTCCAGGTGCGGCATCTTGCTGGCGCCGATGATGGGGGAGCTGACTCCGGGCTTGGACAGGATCCAGGCCAAAGCGACTTGCGCATTCTGCACCCCTCGCTTTTTCGCGATCTCGGTCAGCCGGTCGACCACTGTAAAGTCTGACTGCCGGTAGTAAAGCCGTTGCGCGAAATCGTCAGTTTTTGCGCGCACTGTTTCCCCGCGGTTTTCCGCATTCCGGTTGCCGGCAAGAAAACCCCGGGCCAACGGGCTCCAGGGGATGAGCCCCACGCCTTCCTCCAGGCAAAGCGGTATCATCTCCCGCTCTTCTTCGCGGTAGACCAGGTTGTAGTGATTCTGCATCGTCACGAACCGCGCCAGACCCATCACGTCGGAGGTTTGGAGCATCTTGAGGAACTGCCATGCATACATGGAGGAAGCACCGATATAGAGTGCCTTGCCGGAGCGCACCACCTGGTCCAGCGCCTCGAGCGTCTCTTCGATGGGAGTATGAGGATCGAATCGGTGTATCTGGTAAAGATCGACGTAGTCGGTCTGCAAACGGCGCAGGCTATCGTCGATGGCGTGCATGATGTGCTTGCGGGAAAGACCTTTCTGGTTGGGATCATCTCCCATGGCATTGAAGACCTTGGTGGCAATCACCAGCTTGTCTCGCGATGGGCCAAATTCCTTGAGTGCCCGCCCGGTAATCTCCTCGCTTACCCCGAGCGAATAAATATCTGCCGTGTCAAAAAAATTGATTCCGGCCTCAATCGCACGGCGGTAGAACGGGCGGGCCTCCGCATCCTCCAACACCCACTCGCGCCACTTCTTCGAGCCATAGGTCATAGTCCCAAGACAGATTCGGGAAACTTTCAGGCCAGTTGAGCCAAGATTCACGTATTCCATTGCGCCCCCTGAATTTGATTATGCACTGCGGACGATTTCACCGATCAATGCGTCCGGTGAGCTTCCGAATTCTTATTGGGAACGGCATTCCCTTCCCGGTCCGCACTCTTCGGACTAAGTCCTCAGAGCCGCACTAGAATCTCTCTTCTTTTCGATCGGAGTCGATAAACCGTAATGTCACCATCCCGAACCCATCGGTGCCATTGCGATGCAGTTAGAAGAGAACCAGGATTCACTTGTAGATGAAGTTCAGAAGCAGCCAACTTTAGCCAACAATATTCTGACCATCACGGCGCGAGCGGTAGCGCTCACGATCTTTTCACTCCTCCTGGGCTGTGGGTTTTCCTTGAACCCAAACGCCACAAGTCCAAACGCGGGCGGATCGGGGGATACAGGAGGTGCCGGTGACCCAATAGGAACCGGAGGGCAACCCATTCCTTCCCCCGCCGTGTCTCAGCCGCTCACCGGTTGCGCGAATCCCAACACGGGCGTCTCCAGCGGCGATTGGGGTGTTGCGACCAACCCCGTTTACACGGTCGTCGACAACACCGCACCCGTTGTAGGGATGCCCATCTATCAATCAAATACGATCTTTTGGACCTCTCGAGAAAATGCACCGGGGCAATCGATTTTATTGACAGGCGCTTTCACCGACGCAACGAAAACTGCGCGCCTCGCCCTCATTCCATCCGGAACCATTGACTGGCAGACGGTGGTTCGTGCAAGCACCACTATCATTCCCACGACGCAACAGAGCACAACTGGACTTTCCTTCATTGTTCCTGCGAGTTTCCCGGCGGGTGTTTATGGATTTGAAATAGACGATCCCTCGGCACCGCCGATTCTCGGATTAGCCAACGTGCCTTCGCTAAACTGGGCTATTGGCGTTCCTTCGACGACAGACTCAGAGAGCGCTCTGCAACACCAGGTTTACGACTGCGGAGTCGAGCAGGGTGGGATTCTAAGACTTTTCGGCAAAAATTTCGTACCGACGAATCAGGTTGTTTTGCAGTCATCTGCCGGGGTTCCCATTGTGTTGCCGGCCTCCAAATTAGACACTAACTCTGTTACCGTTCCTATTCCGGGCAACGTTGCTACGGGAACCTACAGCGTCTGGGTCGGAACTTCCCCATGGAGTGCGGTCTCAAGCCCCGCGGCCCAGATCACGGTACACGCGCCATTGTCGCTGGCCGTGCGCCAGGTCACCTGTCCTCATATGGTAGGGGATGGAGTCACCGACAATACCAAGTCTCTTCAAACCTGCCTCGACCTGAACGCACCGGTCGGATCGAGAGAAGTAGCGTATTTAACCATTCCGGCGGGTACGTTCGTACTTACGGGAGGGGTGACAGCACGTCCCTATGAGGTGCTGGTCGGCTCGTCCCCTACGTCGACCAAGTTTGTGGGGCGGCCCAAGAGCTCGCCGCCTACCGCGTGGTTCACCGTGCCTCAATATTTCGGCATGACCGATTTGGCGCTCGAAGCGCCTGCAAACCCCAACTTGCTCCTGAGCTCAGGCACCACGACAGGCAATCCACTGACCTCTGGCCATTTGTTTTTCAACAATATCGATTTCGAGTCAACCACGGACGCTTCGAATGGAGCGGAGATGATGTTCCTCCTCGCCGGCCCCGACATTCAGGTCTACAACTCTTATTTTCTTTCCAACTCCAATCAGGTTTTCGACATTCTCTTCGGTGATGGAGGCATAGTCTCGGGCAATCACATAGTTCTGAATAATTGGACCGGCGATGGGCATCAGCGATACGCAAAACGTAATTTTCGAGGGCAATCTAACTGACTCCCAAAACTCACCTGGGCAGGGAAACGGCGGGCACTCAGGCGGTTCTGGCCTGAGCATAAGCCGAGGTAACAGTCAGTACGGGCAATCCGCACTTTCCAGAGATATCTATGTCGGCTACAACACTTTTGAGAACATGGGCTCGAATGATCAGCAAGTAATCACCAACGATGGCGATGGTGGATCCTACTTCGGCCCGATCACCTCCAGCACCGCAAACACAGTCACGTTAGCCGACGATCCAGATGGAACTGGATGGGCACGACAAACCCGCAAGCAGCAGTCATGGCAATCGTTTTTGGCACAGGCGTAGGTCAGTACTCCTTTCTCAAGAGCTACAGCGGTCGAACGATAAACCTATCGACTCCATTGCACGTCCTGCCCGATGACAACATCGGTTGTGGGGATCTTTCAGTATGAATTGAATATGACCATTGCGCACAACACGATTACAAACACTCTCGGGGCATCCATTGTCTTAGGCGATGCTCTCGAAGGTGTCATCGAAGACAATTGCTGACTAACTCCGGCGCAGGCATTCTCATTTCCGCCTTTGGACCTTATGGGGGTCCAGCAGCATTTGGTCCCGTGATAAACACCGATGTCCTTCGCAATACGATCTCAGTGGGAGAGGGCAACTTCATTGTTCCAGGATGTGAACCTCTATATTTGGGGTTTCGGGATTCAGGATTTTCCTGGCTGTCTGGTTTCAGGTCTGATGGTTCGGAATAATACGGTCCCGTCAATCAATGTCTATCTACAACACGGATGGAGTGAATGGAATCAGTGCCAATGTCATAGAACAAAATCAGGCCTTACTGGCAGCCAACATTTGGCACGCCCGGCTTTTTGATTCAGGACAATTCACCTCCACCCATGTGAGTGATGGCTTAACCTTTCATCGGTACACGGCTCAAGATAAGCTGCTTGGAAACCCTCTTCAATCCGTTCCACAACGCTTGCTTCCCAATGAGTAAATGACCACGTCGGGAAAACCATACTTGCCGCCAACCTCTCCGACCTTCTTCAGCAACAAGTTTTTCCATCCTGCCAGGGCCGGCTGATCAAACTCTGCAACCGGCCCTCTTAGACGTTCTCGAAGAGCGTCAGGCATCCATTGCGCTTCGGGGTGCTGCGCCGGACCCGGCTTCGGCCAAATCGCATAGCTGCTGTGCGAGCAAATCCTTTCATCGAGCTTGTCCCCGATCGATTCATCGGTCTTTGAATATAGGCCCGGAGTAGTTCGTTCATATGGGTACAGATACTCGCCACCGGAAAGCTCAACGGGGTAGAAGTAGCCCCCAACCGGGCCATAGACAACGGCCCCCGGTGGTATCGTTCGGCGCACAAAGTCCGTGAGCGCAACGGTACTTCTTTGGTTCCACGTGAGCGCGACTACAGCCGCCTGCTCGACCTCCTCCAAGGAGAGCAATAGAAGACAAAGGGCCGTAAGAAACAACGCGAACGCCTTGACCCTCCTCTTTCGGTGAGGCTCCCATTCGATCCAGCACATGGCGCCGCAAACCACCGGCGGTAACCAAAATGTTGCTTGACCAAGAGCGTTGGTCAGCACCAGCAGTATTAACATGAAGTTCATCGACGCAAAGGTTGTCAAGAATAGCTTGGCCGGCCTCTTACCAGGATCGGCGCGAAACTTTCGCGCGGTCACGTTAAACAAGCAATTAATCAGGAGTGCAAAGAGCAGAAATGTGACGATTTTGTGGTGGTGCAGATCTAGACTCCAAGCGCCTTGTCCGGTGAGCGGTGTCGCATTGATGCTGTCTCCTCTCGTGGCACGCTTTAAGTACGAGTACCAGGAAATAGATGTTTGGCCCCAAGGCAGGAGCAAGAGAGTTTGCACCGAAAAGGCCGTGAGGAACATGCCAAATGACCCGAGAAGAAAAAACCTCCGGACCCTCGCGAAGCAAAGCCCGGTTCCCACCGTCGCAATCAATGCAGCCAAGCTCAGAGTTAATGCCCGCGGCGTCGAAGCTAGCGCGAGGCCGATAGGGACGCCTGCCCAAGCGCACCGCCTCATATCAACTTTTCCGGCGGTCTCGACGCCACGGAGGAACAGTAACAGGCCGCTAAGGAATAACCCAGAGGTTACAGCGTCCCATCTACCTGGAAGCGTAATGCTGACAGATCCGCTTAGGGCGATTATCAGAGCTGTAATTAGTTGAGCCCATTTGTCGCCGCCGGCTAGTTTAACCAACCGCGTAGACACAAGTACGCATAATAGAACGCCAAGGAAACAGGCTAATCTCCACGCGAGTAGTGACAGTCCGAAGGCGCGAATCAGCCACGCCTCTACCTCAAAAGAAACGGGACCGTAGAAGTGAACCGGAGAACCGGTCTGGGGGTAGTCCGCCAAAACACTCAGCGTGGTGCCCTGAGACCGCGCGAGCGACCAACCTGTAGACACTGCAAAGATCTCATCTTCCCAGGGTTCCTGGCGCTCGATGATTACGAGGTTCATTAAGAGCACCAGAAGAACGGCGCAAATGCCAGCAAGATACAACGATCTGCTGAATGCAGGATTCAATTCCGGTGATTTTTTGTCATTGTTCTCGATCTGCTGACGAGCAACGGTTTCCAAAGATCCCCCGAAAGTTCGTTCGGCGCGGGAGTCAAATCTCGAATGAGCCTAGACTCAGTGTATCGCGCGTCCTGTAGAACTTTTATATACGTTTATATTCGCTGCCGAAATTCATGATGATGGAACCACAGCATCAGGCTTACCGCCCCAGTAACGCCAGAATCAACTAAATGTGGTCTGTGTATGCTGCCTACCGCCGTAGGCCATTCGCGAATCCGGGGATAACACGGCGCTTGTAAGCAATACGCCTGGGATGAAGGATAGCCGGTTTGCGCGCGTCGGCTGGTTGTGTTCCCGGCACAGGGGTTCTCAGCAAATGGTAGCTGAGAAGAACAAGGTACGCCCCCCACATCCGATTGACGCTCCCAAAGGGAGAGTAGAGGATATCCCATACAAAGTTCACGAGAAGATAGCTATAAAGTGGCGCCAGGTTTGGCCGAGTCAAAGCTAGTCGGAAGATCGCGCGAATTACCAGCACCAGGATGTAAACCCAAAGCAGACCACCCAATATCCCTGACTCCACCCAGGCCATTGTGAGGTGAGAGTGAGTCGGTATTACAGGGTATTCAACCTCTTCCGGAATATCCGAATCGCTGTATCCATACTCATATTGAAGCTGCTGCTTCAATTCGAGGTAGTGCACATCAGCCGCGAAGGAGCCGTGCCCGATGATGGGATTATCGCGAATCGCCTGAATCGCTACAAGCGTTTCCGGCCTTCCGCCGAAGAGCACACCCAGCTTCCCGCTAGATTGTTGGGTGAATTTATCTTGGGTGCTCTCATCAAAGAAGCCCTTGGTCGCAGCGTACTTGACAACCTCATTCGCGAGATAAGCTGATCCGCCTGCGAAGACAAGTAGAGCGACAACCCTCAAGACGTTTTTCGAACTAGAGTACTCGCCGCCCCCGCGACCAACAAAGATTGGAAGGGTGAGAACCGAAGATACGAGAACAATAGCGACTTGGGAACGGAAGGCAAAGCCAAGGTTCAAAACCGCAAGAGCAAGAGATATTCCGATGCAGATCCGATACCTTCGTTTCGCGTAGAAATACGAGGATGCCAAAAGCGAGATGATAATTATGGTGGAGGAGCCACCAAACTTAAATGCCGTCAGAGTTTCCCCTTGAAAATGCCACGCGATGGACAGCATCACGGCAACGATACTCAGGGCAAAGACAATGAATTTCCGGGTTTCATTATTTATCAAGATGGCTATAGCCATGAAATCCAAACAATAAAAGACTACCCTTGCGGTCCCCTTTGCTCGGTTGAAAGCGCAATTCCGTTGTACTCATCTGCTATGATCGTGCCCAAAAGCCAACCTAGCGTCAGGACATAAAACAACAAGTATTGACGATCGAACGCGCGCTTCCCGCGAGAGAGCAACAGTAGGGGGAGGTACAGAAAAAGGAGAACTTCGTCCCCGGGGAGCGACCCCATGATGTTTACGCTGTACGCGCCTGCGGCTCCGAGAACGAAGAGGCGCGCGTCGCTAAAGAAGGCTTGTCTGGAATCCCACAAAAGGGTGCGTCGACGCGCTTCCGAGCGGTCTGACAATCACGGGACTCATGGGTTCACCCTGCCAGTATCGCAAAACCAGCTCTGAAGACCCTCTCAAAGCCGAGTTTACATGGACAGACCTCTCAAGAATATCAAACGCATCCTAGCCGGGCGTGAGTTCAACGCCTCGGTGGGCTCTTGAATCGTGAGACCGCGTGCGAATTGAACGCCCGTGAGACTGCAAAGCCCGGATCATATAGCACCCTTGGCATTCGAACCCCGATACAGGAGCAAACTCTGGGAAATCTGCCTCGGGAGGTGTTAGGTTCAGCGCCAGGGACAGAGACCTGGACAGAGACCCCGGGGTGAACAAGAGACTGAGACAAAACCACATAGTTTATGCTACTGACGGTGGTCTGCAAACACTTTCGTCTCGCGTATGGTGTTGGTGAATGAGAATCATTTCCCGGCTGCTCCCTGAGCGTTTTCGCTACCGGCTGAGGCATTCTCTTGACTCTCTCTATTCGAGACCTTTACCGGACAAAGAAACGATAGGTGTCTTGTCGCAGTGGACCATCGTCACACGTGGCTTGCACCCAGATGCCGTCATCTACAGCGGCGGTATCGGTGAAGACATCACTTTCGAGCAGGAGCTGATTCGAAGGTTTGGAGTCAAGATCCATATATTCGATCCCTCTCCGGTTGCTACTCGTACGATCGCCCTGGCGAATACTGACCGCCTCCTCTTCAGGCCTGTCGGTTTGGCAGCATCCACTGCCGGAAAATTCTCAATTGGCGGCGGGACCTCCTCCACCACATGGCTAAAGGCTGGCGGAAGCGAGAGCTTACCTTGCACTACCCTTACCCGTGAGATGGAGGCAAATGGGCACGATTCCATCGATTTGTTGAAAATTGATATTGAGGGCTTCGAGTACGAAGTACTGGAAAATTGCCTCGCCGAACGCATCCCGATTAGGCAGATTTGCGTCGAGTTTCACGATTTCTTCCCCGAGATCCCTAAGGCGAAAACGAAGCAAATGATACGCACCCTCGACTCTTATGGATTTGATTGATTCATAGGCACAGGCATGATCACACGTTCCTGCGGCGCGATACGACGCATGCCACCTCATCAAGCTGATTCCTCGAAACACCGTTCATGGCCTTAAGCCCGCACGACACGGTCACTCTTAATCGTTTGCAACCCGGTTGCGTCGGAAAGCGTCTAGGTAGCCATGGAAATCGCGTTGCGCCGGCTGATCGGTCATCAGGTGGTCGTCATGGGGCCAACCTTTGTCGACAACGAAAAGCTGCAGAGTGTGAAGTTGCTGGCCGTGGAAGAGGCCGGGATCTGGATCGAGAGCCAGGAAGCGGTCGACAAAGTCATTGGGAGACTACAAAAGAAACCCTCGTCGGCGGCCCTCGCCTTCTTCGTTCCCTACGGGCAAATTACGACCATCGTGGCCGGTTTCGAACCCTCGGGCATCGAGTAGCGGCGACTACTCCGTTCTCAATGCCCGCATGGGTTCCAGCTCCGGCGGCTGAACGCGCCGGCAGGAGCGCGGCAAAAAATGCCGCAGCGCAAAGCACCAGCAGCGTGACCGACAAAATAAGCGGATCGTACGGTTTTACACCGAACAACTGGCTCGCCATGGCATGACCGCCGAGGATCGCCACCGGAATCCCGATTGCCAAACCAATGCCCACCTGCAGAAATGCACCGCGCAAGACCATACGCAGCACACTCATACGATCGGCCCCCAGCGCCATGCGGATGCCAATCTCACTCGTCCGGCGTTCCACCGAGTACGCAGTCACACCATAAAGTCCGATCGAGGCCAGCACCAGCGCCAGCGCACCAAAGAACGACGTCAACTTGGCGATCATGGCCTGTTGGGTAAAGTTTGCCTTGACCTGTTCGGCAAAGCTTTGGAAGTTGATCACCGCGAGATCAGGATTGACCTGCGCAATGGCGCGCCGTACCTGCGCCTCGAGCCCAGTCACATTGCCGCCGGTTTCAATCTCAATTGCATTCAGATATTGAGACCGGTCCTCGAACTGCTGGTATCGCGGATCGCCGCTGTGAACGCTCTGCCCTTGCGCGAGAAAATACATCGGGCGCATCTTCTCCGAGGGGCCCCAATAGTGCGTGTCTTCCGTTACCCCGACGATTTCAAAATATCCGGGATGCTTCACATCGTCGCTGAAGTGCTTACCGATCGCATGGCCGTCTTTGAAATACTTCTTCTCAAAAAACCGGTTGACCACCGCCACATTGCGCGTCGTGGGCGTGTCCTCCTCATTCATGGCGCGGCCTTCTACGATTTTCGTGCCGATAGTGTCGAAATAATGAGGGCTCGCGCGCACCCACGAGGCTCCATGATCGCGAGTTCCCGCAGCCGGCGGCGGCTCCCCTTCGATGAAGACACCCTCGCCCCAGTTATCGCCCTCCATCGGGCTGTACATTGAAAAGCTCACTTGCTTTACACCCGGAATCGCCGCCAGGTTGACGTGCAGCTGCCGGTAAAGCGCTTCCAGCTGGTTCGGATGGTAGCCCGCCATCTGCGGGTCAATGTGCAGTATGTAGCGATTCGTGGTGACAAACCCGAAGTCCTGGTGCTGCATGTTACTCAGGCTTCGCGCCAGCAATCCTGCCGCGCAAAGCAGGACCATGGAGAGAGCCGCCTGCACCACCACTAGCGATTTCTGTCCCCATCCGCCGTGGTTCGCCGTCGAACGGTTGGCGCCGCGTAGCGCCTCCACCGGATTTGCCTTGGACGTCAACCATGCCGGGCCAACCCCAAAGAGAATCCCCGTCAACAACGAGACCCCAAGGGCAAACCCAAGCACTGGCAGCGAAGGACTCGCCGGAATAGGCACCGGTTCCTTCTGGAAAGCAAGAAACAGAATCACCCTGGTCCCGGCAAACGCCACCGCGATTCCTGCCATCCCACCCATCACGGCCAGCACGATGCTTTCGGTCAGGGTTTGGCGAACCAGCGTGCTACGAGGTGCCCCTAACGCTGCCCGCACCGAAGTTTGCTGTTGCCGGTTGGCCGACCGCACCAGCATCAGGTTGGCAAGGTTGGCGCAGGCAATCAACAGAACGAACCCTGAGACCCACATCAGCAGGTGTAGCCCGTCCTTGTATTCATCCCTCATCATCTGCACGCCATTGCCCCCATGAGAAAAATGCAGGGTCTGCTTGGCCACCAATGGCTTATCGCGTTCCTCTACTTTGCTCAACGGGCTGAGCAGGAATTGTCGCAGTTGCAGCTGCATATGCGCTTCCATGGCCTGAATGTTTGCCCCCGGTTGAGCGCGCCCGATCAGATCCAGCCAATCGAGTGAGGCCTCCTCCAATATCGTGCCGGTTGGGCTAATCAGTGGTTCGTCGTTGAGGGGAATGAAAAAGGCAGGCGGTGTACTCTGTACGCGGTCGCCGAAGAAACCCGGCGGAGTGATGCCGACCACGGTGAACGGCTGACCATTGATCACAAAGCCCGCTCCGACGACCGAGCTGTCCTTACCAAACTTCTCCTGCCATGTCCTGAAGCTCATCATGGCCACCGCTGGTGCCCCTTTTCTGTCGTCATTCGGCGTAATCGTACGTCCGAAATAGGGAGGGATGCCGAAAGTTGAGAAGTAATTGCCGGAGACGAACTCGCTCTTGTATGGCTCGGATGCCTTATTGCTGCCATCCCGGCGAACGCCGATCATCGTTCCGCCCGGCTTGAAAGGCCGCCAGCTCCGCGAAGCCTGTGGCCTGGTCGCGAAATTGCTTGTATTGTTCGTACGAAAAGAGGGTCCAGTTATCCTGCATGCCGCCGTTTACGCAGCAGTTCTCTTCGTTGCCGACGCGCCACAGATCTTCAGGATTGACCACCGGCAGTGACTTCAAGAGCACCGCATACACCAGCGTGAAAATTGCCGTGGTGGCGCCGATACCAAGGGCCAGGGTCAGAATCGCTGTAGTTGTAAATCCCGGAGCCTTGGCAAATTGACGTAACGCGTAACGGACATCTGCTGCAATCTGCATCCGTACCCCCTCGCAAAGCATAGATACGAAGGATCCCGGCTGGCAGTTCCAGCAGACTTGAGAAGAGGCAAAAAATTATCGGCTGTAACCACGTCCCCCCGGTTTCTGTTAGGGGGTTACGGCAAGAAAACACCAAGGTCTGCAATTACTCTATTCGGGGGCTGACCGTGCGGCGGCGACCGCTTAGCAGGTACACTGCGGCCCGCAACTCCAGCAGAGGGTCATCGGATGCGTCAATGCCATCCACGCGCGGAATCGGATCGAAGATGATCTGCTTCTGTTCGTGGACTTCATCAAGCACCGGCTCGGTGAAAGAGAGCTTGCCCAACTCCAACAGCTTCCGGCTATCGGGCCACTGAACGGTCACGTCATCCACCTTATCCCCGTCCTCGGCCAATTGAGCCACCACCCGAAACCTGACTGGCTCATTTGCAATCCGCTGCTCGATTTCATCAAAGAGATAATTGGGCCCCTTCGCTGCCGCAGCCGCCGCCTCCAAATGATCGTTTCCCGCCTCCGGGAGAAGGCGGAAGCGCCCATAACGGCCGGCACCTTCCCTGTTGATAAAGCGCACGGCGGTCAGACCAAAATATGTTTCCCGTGCAAAGCTTGACGCCGGGGGCTTCGGCGCCTGCACAAATGCCAGCGCTGCCGGGTGCGTTCCCAGATATTTTTCCAGCGGTGACCCGGGGATGTGGGACAGGTCAGTCGCAGTAATGGCGCTCAGGAATTCCAGGAAGTCCTCGCCCGTTCGCGAAGGAAAAGCATTCGTCGAATGAGCCACGATATCGGTGTGCACGCGATCGGCTAGATGGAACCGGACCGCACAGCCGCGCGGATCGGCATTCGGATCATTGTCTGGTATGACGGGAATGCCTGTGGAATTGGAGAAACGCACCGTCGCCGGCGTGGACGGCCGGTTCAAGTGGGGAGCCCTGCTGAGCTTTGCCGCTTCCGCCGTCGGCGTGAACGATCCATTCAGCATGATGCCTTTGGCGTGCGCCGGTCGAAAGCCTGGGTGCGCCCCGAACAGGGCTTCAAACTTCTGCAATATCGCGTTGCTTAGGGCAAGAATCTTTTCGTCGGTAGGCAGCGGCATGGTTTTTTGCTCCTCAAGATGCGCATCGGCTTAAAGCCGCAGTCACAAAGCTCAGGACTGCATTCTCAAGATGCCGAGCCCGGGCAATAAGTCGCGCACAAACCACAAACAAAGATACTTGAGGTTTATTAAAAGGAACCGTGCACACCTTTTCGATCTGGTTTAGCAAACCCTGCAGGGCAACTGCGGCTCGAAACCTGACCATGGAGCGACCGTTGGGGCAAAGCTTTCAGCTATCGCAGAATTATCAAAAATTCAGGATATCGATTAAGGTTGGAGACGATGCGGGCAAGAATTGAGGCGCGATGAATCGACCCAGGTCCACGGCGCCCGTGGAACCACAAACGACCGGCCTGACTGCGCAACCTCGCAAGGTCGGGGGGGTGCGATGGTGGATTGTCTGGACGCTGTTTTTTTCTACGGTTACGAATTACATCAGCCGCCAGACATTCTCTGTTCTGTCCCCGATGATCTCCGCGCAATACCATCTGAGCCATACCGATCTGGCCAAGATTCTCGGTGCTTTCCAGATTTCCTATGCGGTCACCTGGCTGCTTGGCGGCATATTCCTGGATGCTGTTGGAACGCGGCTGGGCCTGGCGCTGGCCGTCATCTTCTGGTCTGTGGTCAATCTCCTCACGGGGTTTGCCGGCTCTGTCTTTAGCTTTGCATCCTTCCGTTTTTTGTTGGGTATTGGCGAAGGGTTTAACTGGCCGGCAGCCAGTAAGACGGTAGCCGAGTGGTTTCCTGGCCAGGAACGGAGCGTTGCTGTTGCCATCTTCGACAGCGGCTCGAGCGTGGGTGGCGCTTTGGCAGCAATCGTCATTCCGTTGATTGCCTTAAGGTTTGGCTGGCGGTGGTCCTTTGTTTTTTCCGGATTGCTCGGCTTCATCTGGTTGGCCATGTGGCTGCGTGTCTACCATCCTCCGGATCATCATCCGCGCGTGACGGTGGAAGAAGTGGCGCTGATCCGCGCCGGGCAGGATGTGCCTCGCACCTCGACGACGCGCGGCCTGCGGCGCTACCTCGACCTGGCCAGGAACCGCAATGTATGGGGCATCGTCCTGGGCCGGGCGCTGACGGATCCTATCTGGTGGTTTTACGTTTTCTGGCTGCCGCAATACCTGAGCGATGCGCGCGGCTTCAGCTTGAAACGTATCGCATTATTTGCCTGGATGCCTTTCATCGCCGCTGATATTGGTAACTTTACTGGTGGCTTTATCTCGGGCTACCTGGTTCGCCGCGGCATTTCGGTGTTGCGTGCGCGCACCTGGGTCTGCGCCGTCAGTTGCCTGCCGATCCTGGCCGGCATTCCCGCAGCGCGTGTCGACAGTGCTTCGCTCGCGCTGGCGCTCATTTGTATCGCCTTGTGGGGGTATGCCAGTTGGTCCACCATGGGCTTGACGCTGCCTTCGGATCTGCTTCCCCAAGATGTGGTGGCTACTGTAACTGGCATGAGTGGACTAGCCGCCGGCCTGGTAAGCGCCGCCTTTACCTTCGCCGTGGGCATCCTGGTGGATCGATTTTCCTACACGCCCGCGTTCCTGGTTGCGGGCCTTATGCCGCTTGTCGCCACCATCTGTGTGTTTGTCCTGATACGGCCACCCGGCAAAAGCCAGTCAACCGTGGGAGTGTAAACCGCAACCGGCGAGGCGCCATGGGTTCGAGGGTTCGTTGCACGTAGACAGATGTTTCGCGTTGCATCCTTTCACCTCTAAACATAGTTTGCATCGCGAGAGTCCTCGATGAGGCCCCGCCCATCTCCGTCACTTCCCGATGCAGAAAGTAGAGAAAATCAAATTCAGGATGTCGTCGCTGGTGGTCTCGCCCGTGAGCGAATCGAGATGACGAAGGGCTCCGTATAAGTCCAGCAGCACCATCTCGTGGGGAATGTTTTGCCCCGCCGCCGAACTTGCGGCGGCAACGCCTTCCAGCGTTGCTGTTACCGCCTGGTATTGGCGCAGGCTGGTCAGCATGCCACCTTCCGTCTCTGCCGTGCGGTCGCCCACCATCGTCAGCATCTTCTCCTTCAGCGCACCCACGCCCTCTCCGTTGAGTGCGGAGGTATGTAGCACCGGCAGGCCCAGCCCGTTCAAGGCGTCCTCCATGGCGGCCGGTGGGCGGCCCAAGTCACTTTTGTTCACTACCACCAGCGCCCTGCGCTGCGCCAGCGTGGCCAAAAGCTCAAGCTCTTCCTGATCCGGGACCGCAGTGGCGTCCAGCACCATCAGCACCATGTCTGCATCCGCCAGCGCCTCGCGCGATTTTCGAATGCCAATTTGCTCTGCCTCGTCACTGGCCTCACGCATGCCCGCCGTATCCACCAGCTCCACGGGAATTCCGCCCAGCGAAACACGCTCCGTCACCAGGTCACGGGTTGTCCCCGGCGCCGCGGTAACAATCGCGCGTTCCCGTTGCACAATTCGATTGAAGAGAGAAGATTTGCCCGCGTTCGGCCGCCCAACAATCGCCAACATCAATCCCGCATGCACAATGCGTCCGCGGGCGAAGCTGTTCGCTACCGGCTGCAGCAGGGCGTGAATCTCATCGATCCGCCCCACGATCTCGCCCGCAGGCAGCACGTCGACATCGTCTTCCGCAAAATCGATGCCCGCTTCGAGCAAAGCAATCAGCGCGACCAGGCCTTCTTTCATGGGCTTGATGCGGCGGGAAAGCGCGCCATGCAGTTGCTGCGCCGCAATCCGTGCCTGGTAGATCGTTTGCGCTTCAATCAGGTCGTGCACCGCTTCGGCCTGGGTCAGATCGATGCGGCCGGAGAGAAACGCCCGCTGGGTAAACTCGCCCGGGGCTGCCAAATGCGCTCCGCCTTCCAGCGCCTGCCGCACCAGCGTCTCCAGAATTACCGGTGAACCATGAGCGGCCACTTCCACCACGTCTTCGCCGGTATAGGAGTGGGGCGCGGCGAAGAACGTGACGACTGCTTCGTCCAGTTTCTCCTGAGTATCGAAGTCCAGCAAATCCGCAAAGCGGGCTTGCGCATGAGCCAGCGGGTTGCGCAGGCGCAGCATCGGTTCGACAATCCGGGTCGCCTCAGGCCCTGAAAGGCGCACGATCCCAATGCCACCGCGCCCGGGTGGCGTCGCGATGGCAACGATGGTCTCGTTTTGATAAACCACGTGGGGATCGGGCTGCATGAAGCCTCCCGATACTTAGTAGGGAGAGTTGCGCCGCGAGGGGCGTGCACTGCTGACTTCAGAAGCCCGTGGCCGAATTCGCGCCGCGCCTTTGGGGTAGACGACTACGAAGCGGCGCAAACCCTCTCCACTGCTCTCCGTTTCCAGATCCGCATAATCCCGGAAGGCCAGGTGCAGCATACGGCGCTCGCGCGAACTCATGGGAGCAAAGCTATAGGGCTGGGAGGTGCCCCGGACTCGCTCGGCCGCCGTCTCAGCGGCCAGCTTTAATTCCCGTGCACGGAGGGCTTTAAAGTTGTTGGCGTCGAAAGAGATAGTGTCGTGCTCTTCCGCTTCGAGGCGCACAATCTTGGCTGCGATGTGTTCCAAAGCTCGCAGTAATTCGCCCCCGCGCTGGGTCAGAAGCACAGCATCCGGACCCGCCATCTCGACATAAATCTCACGGGCCTCGAGGCCGTCAGGATCACGGGCTCCGGCGCCCGCGATGATCCGATACTTCAATCGCAGGCCGCCAGTAGTAGTAAGAATCTTGAGGAATGCTGCAATCTTCTGGGCTGCAGCCGCGTGATCGACTATCGGCATCGGTTTAGTATCGCACTTTGTGTGCAGGGAAGTCAGCCAGCAAGGAAACCAATTCCTACGTCTGGTAACCGGCCGGTCAAGCACCCTGTCTTGCAAATTCTCGACGCTAGCTAGCCCGCTGGAGGGAAGTCATAAGTGCGAAGAACCGATACCAGCAGAACTCGCACGACTCCGCCTAACCGCCCGTTTCCGGTCGTCTGCGCGGCTCCAGTCCGGGTTTGCGATTCGCTTGCCGGCTATTGCCGCCGCTTTTCTTCGCCGCCCGTTTCGCCGCGACCTCCCGCATCTGCTTACCCATGCCCGTGCGGTTCATCACCGCCTGCTGGATCACGTTGATCACGTTGCCGAAAGCCCAGTAAAGGGCCAGACCGGAGCTCAGGTTCCATGTCATGAAACCAAAAAAGACCGGCATCGTGAAGGCCATCATTTTCTGCTGCGCCGGGTCCATGCCCGGCGACGGGGTCAGGTACTGTACCAGGAACATGGTCACAATGAAAAAGACGGGCAGAATGTGCAGCGGATCGGGAGCCGCCAGATTATGGATCCACAGCCAGGGTGCCTGGCGCAGTTCGATGGTGTGCAGCAGCATGCGGTAAAACGCGAAAAGCAACGGCCACTGAATCAGCATCGGCAGGCAACCGCCGAACATGTTTACGCCCTCGCGTTTCTGCAGATCGAACATCTCCTTGTTCATTTCCGCGCGGCGGGGATCTGTGGCCTTGTACTTCTTGAATTTCTCCTTGATTGCGGTCATCTCCGGCTGAATGCGTTGCATTTTTAGCGCGGACTTCATCATCTGGATGCGCGTCGGCAGCATCGCCAGGTTGATCACCAGGGTCAGTACCAGAATGGCCCATCCCCAGTTGGAAACGATATGCTCGTGCACCCAGCGCAAGGCCAGGAACAATGGCTTGGCAATAATGCCCGAGTAACCGAAGTCCACCACTGGTTCCAGACTCGGGCCCGTCTGGCCTCCATTCGACGTTGCGCGCACCGACGCGAGAACGTCCAGCACCTTAGGTCCAGCGAATAGCCGCATGCTGGTATGCCCCGAAGTGGCGCCCATCGCCGCCCCGAGCACAGATGCCTGGTCCGTCTGGTCCGGTTTGCCGTGGCGGGGCAGGTCGATCGAATCGTGCAGGCCTACCAACAGCGTTTGGGGCGGCTCGTCGGGAAGAAAAATCGCTGCAAAGGACAAGTCGCTCACTCCGGCCCATTCAAACGGCCCAGGGATCGTGCCTCCCCCGGCTATCTTTTTTGCCGCCTGGTTCTCGTTCTTGCCCCCCTGCATGGTGTCGAACTGCGACTGCGCATAATCCGGCAGCGTATCCTGGTCGCCAAATCCCCCCGGCCACGCGACTAGCACCGTTACCGGGCTCCCATGATCGGTGGCCGTCACGTCTACGTGGAGAACGTAGGTGGAATCGAAGCTGAAAACCTTCTTTACCTCTAGCCCGTTTTCCGAGTAGGTAAACGCGAGCGTGGCAGGAGCATTCAACGTCCCCGAGGCCGATGGCACATACAGCGCCTTCGCCAGCTGGTTTCGCAGGTTCGCGTCATAGGTCCAGAGCGAAAGCGGGTACCCAACCTTCGCCGCCGCCTTCGCATTGACCAGGTCCAGCGGCTTGCCGGCGTCGTCTTTGTACTTCTTCAGAATCCAGGAGGTGACCTGTCCACCGCGATTGGAAAACGTAATCCGGTAAAGCTCGTTCTCGACCACCGTGGTCGCCTCAGCAGCAGCTACTACCGCTTGGGTGGCTGCCTTGGCGGAACCGGGGCCTGCCGTCACAGCAGGGGTGGGGGAGGGGGAGGGGGAACGAGAAGGGGAAGGAGCCAGAGCCGCCTTTGACGGCGAACTCGAAGCCACCTCGGCCGGAGTCTCCGGTGGCGTCTTTTTCTTCGGCGCAAAGTACTGCAGGCCGAGGAAGATGAGAACAAAGACGATGGAGAAGATGAGAAGCGTGCGTGAGTCTTGCCCACCGCCACCCGGCTGATTAGGATTGCGTAGTTCGGCCAAAGAGATTTCCTGTCGATCGTACGATCTTATGGTAAATGGCGGGGGTCATCTGTGCGGAAACGATGGCGGGAGGGACGCCGGATAAGTGCCCGGAACCGGATCGAAGCCTCCCCGGCCAAAGGGATTGCAGCGTAGCAATCGCCACAACGCGAGCGCGGTGCCGTAAAACGCTCCATGGCGTGCGATGGCGACCATTGCGTATTCAGAACATGTGGGCTGAAAGCGGCATGCACCAGATACCCCGCTGATGGAATGCAGCAACGGGGAAATCCAGCGCCGATAGAGCTCAGGCATGCGAAGTCTTTTCCGAAGTCTTTTCAATGACCGCAAAAATTTTGCATACTTCCCCCTGCAATCGAGCAAATTCCGCGGTCAGTACGGTTCGCCGAGGGTGGAGCACCACATCGACGTCTCGCGTCAGCAACTCCAGATTGAGACGTACGGCTTCGCGCATGCGCCGCTTGATGCGATTGCGCTCCACCGCTTTGCCGAGGACACGCCCCGCCGTCAGGCCCACTCGCGGACCAACGATCCGGTTAGCGCCCGAAACGGGACTCGTACCTGCAGGCCGCTCGGCAAAGAAATATGTCATCGAAGGCGAGAAGTGTTTGCGGCTTCTTTGATAAACACGTTGATAGTCAGCATGTTTCCGTAGCCGAGCATCGCTTTGGGTCAGAAGCCTCAACGGAGATTCCCTGCATTGCGTATGGATCTAGTCGCGGTAGCCGGCACTCACGGATACGCGTTTGCGCCCCTTGGCGCGGCGGCGGGAAAGCACTGCTGCGCCGGCCTTGGTCTTCATCCGGGTCAAGAAGCCGTGTGTCTTCGCGCGATGGCGGCGGTTCGGTTGAAATGTGCGCTTGGGCATAACGCTGCGCTCCTGATCTCACTTAAAATTTGTGCCTGAAGGCAAGCTTTAAGTATAGCGGATTCAGCCGAAAGGTCCAAGGAGGCGGCAGTCTCGGGCTGCCGAAGCCCATGCTTTCACTGCGCATGGTGCAACTCGGGAAAGAAAGATTTTTTTGCCGGAATGAGCCGTTGCACCGCCTTGTAACTGTGCTAGTATCGGCTCCGATCAAGATTGATTTTCTGCACGTCCACACTACCTGATCTTTCGATCTGGATACTTTCGCGAAGGGGCTTGTTCCCCCAAAGCAGTTCCTAAGCACAGGAGCTACAATGGCACGCACGGTAAATGCCGATGCGGCTTGCTCCTTTGCACTTTGCAGAAGGTATCAGGGAGTCGGCGTTGAACGAAGGAAGCGTATGTCTTTTGTCGCCACCGCCCCCACCGTGCCCAACCCCTGGGCCCGGATACTGGGAGCTCTCGAGAAGAAAGTCAACCGGCAATCTTTTGACACCTGGCTGAAACCCACGCGGTTCAGCCACATCACTGGCCGGATGCTTTTTGTGCGGGTTCCCACGCCCGAGTTTCAACACATCGGCGACCGCTACGGCGACCTGATTCAGGAAGCCATTGATGCGTTCCATCTGGAATTCGATGACGTATCCTTCGTCATCCCGCAGGAAGACCCCGCCACTGTCCGCGTGCGCGAGGATGGGGGGTTCGCACCGGTCCCTTCTCACTCCGCCGGCGCTCAACGCGCTGCCAACCGCGGTATCGGCATACCGCAGGCGCCGCAGCAGGCCAAGTTCGACTGGGCCACTGCCGCGCAGCTCAACCCCCGCTACACCTTCGACGCCTTCGTCATCGGCAACGGCAACCAGTTCGCCCGCGCAGCCTCTGAAGCAGTTGCCGAGCGCCCCTCCAAAGCCTACAACCCGCTCTTTATCTACGGCGGTGTCGGCATGGGCAAGACCCACTTGATGCATGCCATTGGCCACGAGGTGAAAAAGCGCCAGCCGCAATGCTCCGTCTGCTATGTCTCCAGCGAGAAATTTACCAACGAAATGATCAACTCGCTGCGCTATGACAAAATGACCAGCTTTCGCGATAAGTTTCGCTCCGTCGATCTGCTTCTCATAGACGACATCCAGTTCCTCGCGCAAAAGGAGCGTACTCAGGAAGAGTTCTTCCACACGTTCAACGCGCTCCACGAGAGCATGCGGCAAATTGTCATCGCCTCCGATCGTCCACCCAAGGAACTGCCGGAGATCGAGGACCGTCTGCGCAGCCGGTTCGAATGGGGACTGATCGCCGATATTCAGCCCCCTGACCTGGAGACCAAGGTCGCTATCCTGCAGAAGAAGGCCGAGAGCGAGCATGTTCTGCTGCCCACCGATATCGCGCTCTTCATTGCGTCGAATGTCCGCACCAATGTGCGCGAACTTGAGGGCGCAATGGTACGGCTATTAGCTTGGTGCCGCCTGAATGGTGCGGAGCTTACCCTGGCTACCACCCAGCTTTGCCTGAAGCAGTTCATCGATACCCAGGTGCGCAAGATCACCATCGAAGCGATTCAGCGTGCTGTCTCTGAGCAGTTCGGCATGCGCATAGCCGAGCTGAAGCAAAAAAATAATTCCCGCTCCGTGGTCGTCCCCCGCCAGATCGCCATGTATCTGGCCAAGCAGATGACGGAAGCCTCCCTGCCCGAGATCGGTCGGCAATTCGGCGGCAAGCATCACACCACCGTGATGCATTCCATTGCCAAAATCGATGAACAGCGCCGTGCCGACAAAGATCTCAACCGCACCATCAATAAGCTCCTCGAGACCCTCAACGGCTGAGCTGCGTCAGAGGGCTTTACGCGTCCGCCCCGGAACTCCGAGTCTTTCCACGGTCGCGCCGCTCCCGGTATGCTCAAGTTGTCTATGTTTCGTTTCGGGTCGCGGTGCCGCCTGGGTTCCTTGGCTGGCTACTTGATCACCGGTTTGCTCCTCGGTGTAATCCCCGTCACGGGGCCGCGCGCTCACGCCCGCCAGCAGGACACTGGATTTCTCAACCGCAGCATCACCCTCGATGGAACCCTTTATCACTATGTCGTTTATCTCCCGATGGATTGGTCCCCCAGGCAAAAATGGCCCGTCATCCTCTTTCTGCACGGATCCGGAGAACGCGGCTCGGATGGACTCGATGAAACCCAGGTAGGCCTACCCAACGCGCTCCGTTCCCACTATGAGCGCTGGCCATTTGTGGTAGTCATGCCTCAGGTCCCTTACAATCACCATCACTGGACTGACCCGGACATTATGGCCATGGCTATGGCTGCTTTGAATGCCGAGGTAAAAGAATTCCACGGCGATCCCCAGCGCCTCTATCTCACTGGCATGTCTCTTGGCGGCTACGGCGTGTGGGAGATTGCCAAAGATTATCCCGGACATTTTGCCGCCATCGCCCCCGTGTGCGGAGGCATTTATTGGTCCTATGCCCCCGGACGCTGGCATGAGCCAGAGTTGGTCCAGGAGTATGTCAAAGCCATCGGCCGTACCCCCGTCTGGATTTTCCATGGTGCGGACGACCCCGTGGTTTCTCCCGCTCAATCGCAGATAATGTACGCCGCCCTTAGTGCCGCGGGCGGCAACGTGCGCTTCTGGGAGTATGCCAACTATCATCACAATGCCTGGGACAGGGCATACGTCGATCCGCAATTGCCGGAGTGGTTTCTGGCCCATCGCCTTTCCGATATCGCTACCACCAAACCCTACGCAGAAAAGCGCGTCATTCCCATACATCCTCCGCCCATTCGCGTCGATCCCAATATTTACAACGCTTATCAAGGAGAGTACGTCGACGCCGGCGTGACCCAGGTAACCGTTTTCCGCCTGGGCAACCGATTGATGTCCAGGAACCGCACCGGCGATCAGACCGAGTTGCTCCCCGAGCAGCCTAATCGATTTTTCTATCCCAGCGGCAGCAGCACCCGTCTCACGTTCGAGAAGGCTCCCGATGGCCGTGTCACCGGACTGCTGTTCTCTGACGACCGCCACCAGGAATTGTGGGAAAAGGCGCCGGAAAAAACACCTTAGATGCGTTTCACTGCCTTGTGCAAAGCATGCCTTTCGCAGAACCGCATCAACACTGCGTGGGAACGCGCTTTGCACTCGACGCAGCCGCTTTCCACAGCCTCTTTTCAGCGCTCTGTGCAGACCGTGGGGAACGCGGGACCCAACTTGACGTTATCCGCGGCTCTTCCTCCTTTTCATTTTGTGCGAGCCTCGTTTTCTAAAACGGGGAGACCTGTCATCCCCGCCGTCCGCTTGGTTTCCAGCTCTCTTTCCACTTTTCCGTCATCAACGGCTACTGCTACTAAGAGGGAATGGATTATTTTTTCTTTTCGTAGTAGTAGAAATTTTCTGGTCATTCCCTTGCTCCGGCCGGCCTATTTTGGCCCCGGGAATCCACAGGCAGAAACGCAGTTGAGATTCTCACGCCCCTTCGCCGTGGTGTAGAGTGAGTCAAACCGACAAGGGGGCAAACACACCATGCTTAGCGCGGGGGTTGAGCAGGAGAGACCAGTCGTACAGGGAGCCGCAACCATGGAAATCAGCGTGAGCCGTCAGGACTTGCTGCGGGAGCTGAGTGCGACGCAGAGCGTCGTCGAGCGGAAGACCACAATCCCTATCCTCTCTAATTTTCTCCTCGAAGCAGGCCAGGGAGAAGGGGACGCGACCGATCGCCTCACGATCACGGCCACTGACCTGGACCAGAGCATTCGCACATCCTGCGCCGCCAAAGTGAAAAAACCAGGGGCATGCACCATCCCTGCACGCAAACTTTTTGATTACGTCAAGTTGCTCCCGGATGGTGACATCTCCATCAAGCTCATGGAGAACCACTGGGTGCAGATTCGTTCCGGCCGCTCTAACACCAAGATGGTGGGCATGGCGCGTGCCAATTTTCCCCAGGTGCCGGAGTTTCCCGAAAGCGGCCTGACCCAGCTGGCCGCCGCCTCGATCAAGGGCATGATCTCGAAGACCATTTTCGCTATCTCCAATGAGGAGTCGCGGTACACGCTTAACGGCGCTTTGCTCATCTTGAAGGCCGAGTCCCTCTCCATGGTTGCCACCGATGGTCACCGACTGGCGCACATTGAAAAAACGGGCGAATCGCTCAAGAACATCAGTGGGGAGAAGAAAACCTTAATCCCGCGCAAGGCGTTAGCTGAGCTGCAATCGCTCCTTTCCGATACCACCGAGGAGTCGCTTGACTTTTACGACGACGAGCACACTCTGTTCTTCCGTCTCGGCCATCGTGTGCTCACAACCCGCAAACTCACCGGTCAATTTCCCAATTACGAAGCGGTCTTGCCGCGGGATAACAATAAATTTGTGGTGGTCCGCAGCGAAGAACTGATGGGCTCAATTCAGCGCGTTGCGCAATTTGCCGACGAACGTTCCGGGGCCATCAAGATCCGGCTGGAGCAGAATGAGATGAAGATCTCCTCCTCCTCGACCGAATCGGGCGAGTCGGAAGACACGATCGAGTCTCCCTATAGCTTCGATCCCATAGTGGTCGGTTTTAATTCCACCTATCTCATAGATTTTCTTAGGGCTGTCGGGTCGAGCGGCGAAGTACGGCTCGAATTCAAAGACGCGCAGTCCGCCGGGCAGATGCGTCCGGAAGATGCTGCCGATGACTTTAAGTATCGCTACGTGATCATGCCGATGCGCATCTGAGAACCTGAATCCTGCTACGAAAACAGTCGGGAACGAAGGACGCGCCACCGCGTTCAACCGGCGGTCTTCGGTTCGATAGAAATAGGAATGGACTTCAACTTTAATCTGTCTTACGAGTCACGGGCTTGCGGCGGACGACGGCCGCCTTTGGCGCGGACTTGGAAGCGGTCTTCTTTCCCCCCACAGTCTTTTTTGCGGCTTTTTTCCCCGGCTTGGCGCGGGCAACCACGGTCTTTTCCACCAGCATGGCCTTCAATTGCTTCAGGTCCACAGTGCGCGCCGATTTTCTTAGCCGTTCAATGTCGTAGTACGCCCGCTTTTCGGTGAGAAAAATGTGGACGACAAAATCCACATAGTCCATCAATATCCATTCGCCCTGCCGCCGGCCTTCAACAGAGTTGGGATAGGTTTGAAACTCCCTTTTCAGCCGAATCTCAATCTCGTCCGCGATTGCTTGCGTCTGGCGTTCGTTCGATCCACTCGAAATGAGAAAAAAATCCGTGAAGCCGGCGTCCACCGCATCCAGCTCCAGGATACGAGTATCCTCGGCTTTTTTGTCTTCGCAGGCCTGCGCAGCGGCCAAAACCATGCGGCGCGTTTCCGTAGTTGGCATTCGGTCGGGTCGTATCTCCTGGTTTCTATGGTATCTCTACCGGGCGATAGAGTCCGTGAGAGCGAATGTACTCCGCAACTGCGGGGGGCAGCACGGTTTGTGGCTCCGACCCTTCGGCCAGCGCGGCGCGAATCTCCGTCGCGGAGATGTCCTGGGCCAGATCGGGCAGCACGAAAAGCTCCGCGCTTTGCCCTGAAGGGCCGGCCAGCGCGAAGCGAGTGATCCCGCCTTCGCGATGCTTACCCATGTTCACCACTCCTTTGGGCAGTGCTCCGTTGATCTGTTCAAGCGAGAATCCGGGCCTGCCGGCCACGATAAAGTCGCAAAAGACCAGGAGCTCGCTGCATCGATGCCACGATCTCATGGTGAGGAAGGAATCAGCACCCAGCAGACAGAAAAGCGTATCCGCAGGCTGAAGCTGGCGGCGCAGACGCTGCAGGGTATCGAAGGTATAGTTGGGCTGCCCGTCGGGCAGCGGCGCATCGATGCTGCTCGCCGTGAGCCCCGGTATTCCTTCCACCGCCAGCCGAACCATCGCCAGCCGGTCCTCAAAGCTGGATTGGGCAGAGCCGCCCTTGAGCGGCTGCGTCCCTACGGGCGCCATCAGCACCTGGTCGAGCGCCAGACGTGTAACCGCCGCGCGAGCGATCGCGAGGTGACCACAATGTGGTGGATCAAAAGTGCCCCCGAAGAAGGCGATGCGCATAGGGCATCGTATCGCGCCGGCTGTATCCTAGGGCCACTTCGATGCCTACTGCCTACATTGCGCTCGGGTCCAATCTCGACTCGAAGCACGGCGGCCGCGCGCAAATGTTAACCGCCGCGACCCAACGCTTGGGCAGACTCGGTCGCGTTGCGGCGCGCTCCTCCCTTTATGAAACAGAACCCGTCGGATATCGCGATCAGCCGGTCTTCTTGAATGCTGTCGTTGCTCTGGAAACAAAATTGGAGCCGGTACCCCTGCTGCATGCTTTGCTGGCCATCGAGCAGGAGTTGGGGCGTGATCGTAGCCTTGCTGTGCTTAACGGCCCTCGCACCATCGATCTCGATCTATTGCTAATGGGAAATTCCATTGTCACCCGGGATGAGCTGACACTGCCGCACCCGGCTCTGGCCCAACGGAGGTTTGCGCTGGCGCCCTTGGCTGAGATCGCACCGCACCTTCGGCACCCCCAGCGCAACCAGACCATGGCGGAGCTACTAGCCCTTCTGCCCGACGAGGGCGAAAATCGCGTTTCCGTAGTGCGCCGGCTCGATCAGCAATGGTAAGTCTTCGACCATGAACTTCAACCGCTGGCTTTGCAGGGTTATCGATACCCAAGGTGTCGACGGAGCTCTTGCCATCGGCGCAGGCTAGAATCAGCTACGTGTCTCTCACTTTTCAGATAGAAGCTACCAGTGGGCAGGCACGGCGGGCCACCATGACCCTGCCTCATGGGTTAGTCCAGACTCCGGCGTTCATGCCGGTGGGCACCGCCGGTTCAGTCAAGGCCATTCCCCAGCATCTGCTCGAAGAGCTGGACGCGCAGATCATTCTCTCCAATACCTACCACCTCTACCTCCGGCCCGGACACGAGCTCATTCGCCGGTTCGGGGGACTACACCGCTTCATCGCCTGGCCCCGGCCCATGCTTACTGACTCAGGCGGATTTCAGGTCTTCAGCCTGAACCAGTTGCGCAAAATAAGCGAAGAAGGCGTCAAGTTTCGCTCGCACCTGGACGGATCCTCCCATTTCTTCTCCCCTGAGCACTCCATGGACGTGCAAATGGCGTTGGGCGCCGATATCGTCATGGCATTTGACGAGTGTACGGAGTACCCGGCTGACAGGGTACGAGCCCTGCAATCCCTCGAACTAACCCTGCGCTGGGCCACGCGCAGCCAACAGCACTTCAACGCCAATGCCAACGGGGGCCAGTCTTTGTTTGGCATCGTGCAGGGTGGCATGTATCCCGATCTGCGCCGTGAGTCGGCCGAGCAACTAGTCGCCATGGACTTCCCAGGCTATGCCATTGGGGGGCTAAGCGTGGGCGAGCCGCGCGAGTTGACCCGGGAGATCATCGCCAGCACCCTGCCGCTCCTGCCCCCAGGCAAACCGAGATATGTCATGGGTGTGGGCTACCCCGATGAGATTGTGGAGTACGCCGCGATGGGGGTGGACATGATGGATTGCACCATTCCCACTCGCGCCGCCCGGCACGGCCTGCTTTTTACCTCTGGGGGCAGGCTCAACATCCGAAATCGCCGCTTTGCCGAAGACCCGGAGCCACCCGATCCCCACTGCGGCTGCATGGTGTGCGGCCGCTACAGCCGGGCGTACCTGCGCCACCTGATGGCGGCCCAGGAACCGCTCGCTGGGGTTCTCAACACCCTGCACAATCTGGCCTACTACCTTGACACGATGCGATCAGTACGAAATGCTATTGCGACGGATACTCTTCCCGTCCTGCTGGCCCGCGTACGCGCGCAAGCGGATCGCGTCGGTGCGGGATGAAGGCCTCGTCGCGGCATCTTTCCAGCCATCACCCACTCCAGTAGACAAACCGGGCCAGATAGGCTGTAGTAGAAGGTTGGATAAGAAATTAAGAGGATGGTACGTTGACCTTCACCCCCTTGTTGCTGGCTCCTGTTATTCCGCCTGGCCTGGTAACCTTTCTCCCGTTCCTGCTGATCATTGCGGTTTTCTATCTGATGCTGGTTCGGCCCAACCAGAAGAAGCAGAAACAGTGGCAAGAGATGCTGTCAAGCCTGAAACCCGGCGATCGCATCACTACCACGGGCGGCATGCGCGGAACTATCATTTCCCTTAGGGAGGATGCGGTGCAGCTGCGCGTTCCCCCCGACGGCATCAAATTGGAGGTCATCAAGAGCGCCATCGCTTCCGTGACGACTAACCAAGAGGAAGCTAAATAAACCGTATTTCGCGGGCAGACAATAAGCCTGGCGAAAAACCCGATTGCGACCCCCATGCGTAAAACCCTCCTGATCGTTGCAGTTCTTCTCGTCTTCGTCTTTGGCATCTTCGGCATTCCGAAGGGCATTGGCCCGTCTGCCTGGAAGACGGCGCTGACTGACCGCATCCACCTTGGTCTTGATCTCAAGGGTGGCATCCACCTGGTGTTGCAGGTGATGGTGAATGAAGCGGTCGGCGCGGAAACGGATAATGCGGTGGCCCGGGTGCAAGCCGATTTGCAGCAGGCCGGCCTTTCCGCCCACGTGTTCAAGCCGGATCCCAAGAAGCCGGAGCTCATCCAAGTTCAAGGAACGCCCCCGGACCGTATCGGCGATGTGCGTAACCTGCTCGACTCTCGCTACGGGGGCCAGTACCTTATCGCGTCCGAGCCCAACAATAGCTGGACCCTCACCATGAAGGGGACCGAGGTGCAGACGATCGAGCAGCATGCGATGCAGCAGTCGATCGATACCATCGGCACCCGGATCAATGCCCTGGGAGTCAGAGAACCCACCATCCAGGAATACAACCTGGGCACTAACCAGATCCTGGTCGAGCTGCCCGGCGTGGACGACCTCGGCCAGGTGCGCGACATTATCCAGTCGACGGCCCGGCTGGAGATCCACCTGGTCGTAGGTGGGCCATTCCCCACCGAGCAGGCCGCGGCGCAGAGCGTCGGGGGAACCGTACCACCGGAAGATGTGGTTCTGGCTTATGGCGGTACGGAGCCGGAATTATTGGGTCAGTACTACGTTTTGCAGCGAGTTCCCATCGTGGCCGGCGACGACTTTCGCGATGCTCAGCCCTCGGTGGATGAAAATGGCCGGCCCGATGCGACCTTCATTCTCACCCGCAACGCCGGTGACCGCTTTTACCAGTTCACCAGTACCAATATCGGCAAGTCGCTGGCCGTGGTGCTCGACAACCGGGTCCAGGAAGCAGCCAATATCCAGCAGGCCATCCGCGACCAGGGCCGTATCACCGGCCTGGGCAAGGAAAAAGCGCAGAATCTCTCCCTGATGTTGCGCACCGGCGCCCTGCCGGCCTCCATTCACTACCTGCAGGAAAGCGTGGTCGGGCCGTCGCTCGGCGCCGATTCTATTCGCAAGGGCGTGCTTGCTTCGATCGTCGGCATGCTGGCAGTCATGATCTTCATGCTCGTCTACTATCATGGTGCGGGCATCAATGCGGACCTGGCCCTGATGCTGAACCTGGTGATCTTGCTGGGCTTTATGGGCTTCTCCAAGGCCACGTTGACCTTGCCCGGAATTGCCGGTGTGATCCTGACCATCGGCATGGGCGTCGATTCGAACGTCCTCATCTTCGAGCGCATCCGGGAAGAATTGCGTGCCGGCAAGGCTCCAGCTGCGGCTGTTGACCAGGGATTTGCCCACGCCTGGGTGACCATCGTCGATACCCACGTGACCACGATCGTTTCGGCTGCCATCCTGTTCCTCTTCGGAACCGGACCGGTCAAGGGTTTTGCGGTGACGCTAAGCTTTGGTTTGTTCGCAAACCTATTCACTGCGGTTTTTGTCTCACGCCACATTTTCGATTCGATTCTCCGGCGCAAGCAGCGCGGAGAGGCACTTTCGATCGGCTAGTGGCCGCGTACAAGTAAGGCGGGAATTTCAAGTGGAACTGTTTCGTGGCATTGACGTTGATTGGCTGGGGAAGAAGTGGTACTTCCTCGCCTTTTCGCTGGTCTTCAGCGTAGCGGGAGTTCTGTCGATGCTTTTCTGGCACGGCATCAAGCTGGGCATCGACTTTCGCGGCGGCACCCTGGTCTACGTCCAATTCGAGCAGCAGCCCAACACCGATCGAATTCGTCAGGCGATCGACCATGTCGGTATCCATGACGCGCGCATCCAGACCTATGGAACCTCGTCGCAGCGACAGGTAGCCATTTCGTTGGCACAAAATGAAACCAAGGAGTCGGCGCTCGATGTGGGGCGGGAGACCATCGTGGCGGCCTTGAATGCTAACTACTCCACCAATGGGCCGGCGAATCAGGGCAAGCTCGATCTGGACAATGCCAGCCAGGGAACCCTGGCCCAGTTTCTGCAACAGAACGACCCTGAGCACCTGGCGAGCACAGGAGGTGCGTCGGAGAAATATGCGCAGCAGGCCGAGGTTATTCTGAACCACCGCGACAAGGACCTTAACGGTCTCTTTACCAGCATCGACCAGTTGAACGGGGTGGCGGATCCGGCGGTAGTGAACCAGTTGAAGCAGGGCGCCTATCTTTCCGGCTTCCATGTATTCGCGGCCGATATTATCGGGCCTCAGGTAGGCGCCGCCTTGCGCAAGCAGGCCCTGCTGGCTACCCTCTACTCGCTCGCCGGGATGCTGATCTATCTTTGGTTCCGGTTCGAGTTGATATACGGCGTGGCCGCGGTCGTGGCGGTCTTCCACGACACCCTGATCACGGTGGGCGCCTTCAGCTTATCCAACCAGGAAATCACCCTGACGGTCATTGCCGCCATCCTTACCCTGATCGGCTACTCCATGAACGACACCATCGTGGTCTTCGATCGCATCCGCGAGAATTTGCGCATCTCTCGCCGCGAAAACCTGACCAGCGTGGTAAATCGTAGTATCAACCAGACGCTGAGCCGGACGGTTCTGACTTCGGGCCTGACGTTCCTGACCGTCCTGTCTCTTTACGTCTTTGGCGGCGAAGTCCTGCACGGCTTCTCCTTCGCCCTGGTGATCGGCATCCTCATTGGCACCTATTCCTCGATTGCCGTCGCCGCACCCATGCTGGTGGCCTACCAGGATTGGCGGGCTAAACGGGGCAAGAAGGCGGTTCTGCCTGCGAGCAAGAAAGCCAGGGTCTGAGTTGCCCTTCCGGGAAAAAATACGCAGCCAACTCAATACCCTTCATTCGCATTCTGAGCAAGACAGGAGAAAGCCGGGCCGCCGGCTGCCTCCTGCGGTCCACCGGCTGTCGCACAGAGTGTTATGGCATGCCAATAGCCCTTTGGGATCAAAAAAACGAGTGCCGGTGTCTAAACAGGTACAAGTTCGAATATCCGAGGTAAGGCGATGTTTGAAGATTCTCTAATGGAGTCTGGTGGCAAGCTCAAAACCAAGAGTAAGTATTGGTCAATCCTTACTCTGTGCATTAACGGGCTTATCCTCGCTGGACTAATTATTTGGCCGCTGTTGCACCCTGAAGCGCTGCCCACGCAGATGATGGCCACGCTGCTGGTTGCCCCGCCACCGCCACCACCGCCTCCCCCGCCACCACCACCTCAGGCTCCCGTACAGGTCAAAATCAAGTCTGAGATGCTTAACAATCAATTGCAGGCGCCCAGCAAGATCCCGAAAGATATTAAGCAAATTAAGGAGTCGGCAGCCCCCCCGACCATGGCTGGTGTTGCCGGCATGGAAGGCATGGGCGGCGGCACCCCTGGTGGCGTCATGGGAGGTATCCTCGGCGGCATCGGAGCGGGCCCGGTCGTCAAAGCGGCGCCCCCCAAGAAGCTGAGCATTTCGTCCGGTGTCATGGCCGGCAACCTGCTGGATAAGGTCACGCCCCAATATCCTGCAATCGCGAAAGCGGCCCGGATTCAGGGAACCGTGGTTTTGCAAGCCACTATTTCCAAGAGCGGTTCGATCCAGAACCTCAGAGTTGTCAGCGGTCCTCCGATGCTGCAGCAAGCGGCCCTGGATGCCGTCCGCTCCTGGCGCTACAAGCCCTACCTGCTTAACGGAGAGCCTGTCGAAGTGGAGACTACTGTCAACGTGGTCTTCAATCTCGGCGGTTAACCCTATGTGCGCCGGCGCCACCTTGTCAAAAAGGTGGCGGCCGGCCATCCCCTTGTGGCCACTTCGGGTCATTTCGGAACGAAGCGGCCCAGTGCTAGCATCTGGATGTTTCAGAGCTATAACCAAAGTCATTCCGTAGGAGGAAAGATTCAGTGATTCTCGCTCACCTCGCCCATCAGGCAGCTCTCGGTATGTACCTCTTCCAGGACAACGGACAAACCGTCGGCTTCTCCCCCATGGACCTTTGGCACAACATGGGCAACGCGGCTAAGGCCGTCGTCGCCGTGCTTTTTGTCATGTCCATCTGGTCCCTGGCTGTGATCATTGATCGCGCCCTCTACTTCAGTGCGGCTCGTAAGCAATCCCGCGAGTTTGCGCCACGTGTTGCCGGCGCCCTCAAGGAAGGCAAACTGGACGAAGCAGTGAAAGTTGCTGACCGCAATAAGAAGTCTCATCTGGCCGAAGTGGTCACCGCCGGGCTGCAGGAGTTCCGCAATTACGGCAGTGGCGGCGCGGTCACCGACGAGCAGATCGAGTCCAGCCGGCGCGCTTTGGAGCGCTCTGAAGCCATTGTCCACGCCAAATTGAAGAGGGGCTTGGGCGGTCTGGCAACCATCGGTTCCACGGCACCTTTCATCGGGCTGTTCGGAACCGTGGTCGGTATCTTGAACGCCTTCCAACAGATCGCAACCCAGAAGACCTCCGGTATCGGCGCAGTCGCCGGCGGTATCTCCGAGGCCCTGGTCACCACGGCTTTCGGCCTCCTGGTGGCTATCCCGGCTGTTATGACCTTCAACTACTTCACCGGCAAGGTGGAAGCCTTTGACGTGGAGATGGACAATTCCTCTAGCGAATTGATCGATTACTTTATCAAGCAGAGCCACCGCCGCTAAACGGCGCGTGGGCCTCAAGCACTCAACAGCGGGAATCCTGCACCGGTTGGAACGGATCAAAAAACCCGTTCCAACCTGGTGGTTTTCACCGGACTCACAGAAAGTCATCTTGAAGGTGGGCAAGCCTGGAGCGTTTTCATAGTTGATGCAGGCCGGCCGGTCAAAATAAACTTGCACCCACTCTGAAAACGCTATAGCCGCTCAACCCACGGAGCAAAACAATGGCAATCGTAGTTAGAAACGAAGGCGCCAAGGTAAATTCGAACATCAACGTCACTCCCATGGTGGACGTGATGCTGGTGCTGCTCATCGTTTTCATGGTCATTACCCCCATGCTTCAGAACAAGGTGAACATCGAGCTGGCCAAGGTCACCGACCCGACCTCCATGCCCGATGCTGACAAAGAAGACGCCGTGGTAGTGGCGATCACCCGGGATAACAAGGTCTACCTTGGACAGAACCAGGTATCGATGGCGGATCTCGGCGCCAAGGTTGCCGATCTGCTGCAGAACAAGACCGAGAAGCAGATCTTTATGCGTGCGGACGCCCGGGCGCAGTATGGCACGGTCATGGATGCTATTGATGACGTGCGCACCGCCGGCGTAGATCAGGTAGGCTTGCTGACCGATCGTCGTCAGGACCAGACCACGCCGCCACCTCCTACCCCACCCACCGGGCAGTGAGCCCGGACTGTAACTTAACGTAGTACAGAATTCAGGAAACGAGGGAACGAACATGGCAATGGGACCAAGTGGACAGGGGGGTCTTTCCCACGACATCAATGTGACTCCGCTGATCGATGTGCTGCTGGTACTGTTGATCGTATTCATGGTCATCACACCGGTGACTCCGAAGGGACTCGATGCCCTGGTGCCGCAGCCTCCCAAGGAGCCGCAAAAGCAGCAGGATAACGACCGCACCATCGTGGTCCAGATCGCGCATCGGGCCGGTGGAGGTGTTCCGGGGTACAAAATCAATGAACTGGACATTTCCCACGCGGATCTATTGAATAAGCTGGAAGGAATTTTCGCCACCCGAGCCGAGAAGGTCATGTTTGTCAAGGGGGATCCGGAGTTGGATTTCTCCGCAGTGGCAGACGTGCTCGACATCGGTCATGAGGCGGGCGTGGATCACATTGGCCTCATCACGCCGAAAGTAGCTGCTGGGCAGTAAAGCGATAATGTTTTTGCAGGTTGGGCCCCGGTATCCAGAAAGCTGCTGATTGCCGCACTGGAATTGAAGGAAAGGTTGCCTGACCTGCTGCATGAGCAACGATAAACAAGCACCAGTTCGATGGTATAACGCGCTTTGCAAAAAGGTCCGCGGTTGCTTCTTGAGCAGCCGCGGGTTCTGTTTTTTGGGTAGGACTTGCCAGCAGGCGCAAACCAATTACAATCACTGCGCGGAGATTTTTCCCTTCGAGTTGCGGGCCGGGTAAGCTGGTAAGTGATTAGGCATAGCCTGGCGATCATAAGGAGATTTAAACCAGAATGAAGCGAAGCGCATATATTCCGGTGCTGGCGGTCGCCACCCTGTCGCTGCTGACCATGGTAACCGGGTGCAGCAAGCTGCAGGCTCGCGATCAATTGATTAAGGGTGTGCAGGCGTATAAGAACGCCAAATTTGAAGAGGCAATTGACCACTTCCAGAACGCGGAACGGCTTGACCCGACCCTGCAAAATGCTCCTCTGTATCTCGCCACCGCGTACGCGCAACAGGTAGTTCCGGACGCAAACACCCCTGAGAATACGAAGAATGCCCAGCTGGCGGTGGATGCGTACCAGAAGGTACTGGCGAAGGACCCGAACGACCTGACCGCCCTAAGGGGAATTGCCGCGGTCTACCTGAATACCGGCAAGACGGATGAAGCCAAGCAGTGGCAGAGAAAGGTCACAACCGTCGATCCCAATGACCCGGTCGCGCATTACACCATTGGGGTCATCGATTGGCGTGTTGCCTACAAGAACGCCATCCAGGTTCGAAATAGCCTGGGAATGCAGGACAACGGCGACATGATTAAGGACAAGGCCGCATGCCAGAAGCTGGCTGAACAGAACACGCCCTTTGTCGACGAGGGCATCAAGGAATTGCAGCAGGCTATCAACCTGCGCCCTGGGTACGATGACGCCATGTCCTATCTGAGCTTGCTCTACCGGCGCAAGGCCGATCTTGATTGTGGCGATGAAGCCGGACACAAGGCAGACCTGGCTATGTTCGATCAATGGCGCGACAAGACCATGGCGACCCGCAAAGCGAACGAGGCGAAAAAGAATCAGCAGACGCCAGGTGGCATTACCATGGACAACACCGGCAAGTAATTGCGATCCAGAACGTTCACCAACCCCTGGCTTCAGCCAGGGGTTGGTTGTTTATGCAACTATCACCGCTACATGCCAAAATGCTTTCCGGGGAAACTTCGCCCTCCCCTTTGTCATCCCGACCGAAGCGTAGCGTAGCGGAGGGATCCGCAGTTCCGCGGACCTTTCTTGGAAATGTTTTTTCGACCGGAGCCTGGCGAAGTGGGGAGACCCGCTGTTTCCCTTACGGCCGAGGCCGCAATCAACCTGCGGTCGCCGCTCTCTCCCTTCCATCATGTTGTAATCTTGGCCCGTGGCTACCCTGCTGGAAGTTGACCATCTTTCCATCTATTTTCGTGATCAGGCAGTGGTCCGGGATCTGACTTTCTCCGTTGGCGAGGGCGAGGTGCTGGGCTTGGTTGGCGAATCAGGATCGGGAAAGTCGCTGACCTCGCTCTCCATCTTGCGGCTGCTTGACGCCGCGGCGCGGGTCGAAGGCGCGATCCGGTTCGAGGGCCGGGATCTGTTGACCTTGAAGCCGGACCAGATGCGCCACTATCGTGGGCGTAAGATTGCCATGATCTTCCAGGAGCCCATGACGGCTCTCAATCCCGTCATGCCGGTGGGCCGGCAGATCGCAGAAGCCATCGAAACCCACCAACCGCAACTCGGCCGTAGGCAGGTGCGCGACGCCGTTGTTGAGGCCATGGCCGCTGTCGCAATTGACGAGCCGGAGCGCCGCCTGCGCGACTATCCTCACCAGTTTTCCGGCGGTCAGCGGCAACGCCTCTTGATCGCGATGGCCCTGGTGAACCGGCCTTCGCTGCTGATTGCGGATGAGCCGACCACCGCCCTGGACGTCACCGTGCAGGCGCAGATTCTCCTTCTGCTGAAAGCCTTGCAACAACGGAACGGCTTGGGCATGCTGTTCATCTCCCATGACCTGGCTGTGGTGGCTCAGATCGCAGATCGCGTTGCCGTGATGCGCCAGGGCATGCTCCTGGAGACCGGTACGCGCGACCAGGTCTTTCTTCAGCCTGGGCATGCCTATACAAAAAGCCTGCTGGGGGCGGTGCCCACCCTTACCACTGACCGCAATCAGCCTTTGGCTACGCTGGCCGCCGGCGGCAGCACGGCAGGAACCCTTGTCGAGCAAGCTCCTGGCCACTGGGTACGCTCAAACCAGCCCGTCTGATATTCTGGCTGTTGCGGCTGTTTTCGGTTGGCGCAATGCCCTTGAAAGTGCGCCGTCAGCAGGCCCCGGCACTATGCGCGCTTTACTCATCTCCGACATTCACGCCAATATCGATGCCCTCGAAGCCGTCCTTGAGGCTGCCCCGGAACACGATGTTGTCTGGAATCTGGGTGACGTGGTGGGCTACGGGGCGGCGCCCAACGAAGTCATCGAGCGGGTGCGTGGTCTGGGCAATACCTTTGTCCGGGGCAATCACGACCGCGCTTGCAGCGGGCAGCTTTCGCTGGAAGACTTTAACCCCGTCGCCAGCCGCGCCGCTCGTTGGACGCGCCAGGTGCTCACGCCGGAGCACATCGACTGGCTGCAACATATGGTTCGCGGACCGGTCACCCCGGATGGTCCCCAGGTGAGCTGCATGCACGGATCCTATCTGGATGAGGATGAATATCTGCTCTCCGTGCGCGACGCAAGGCTGCCATTGAAGCAGGCAGAAACCCGCATTAATTTCTTCGGCCATACCCATCTGCAGGGTGGCTTTGCCGCT
Source organism: uncultured Acidobacteriaceae bacterium (assembly GCA_963750415.1). GTDB lineage: Bacteria > Acidobacteriota > Terriglobia > Terriglobales > Acidobacteriaceae > PALSA-350. The sequence goes on along the minus strand of CAVVQX010000005.1, from coordinate 608,082 downwards.
CATGGTGAGGACTGGTTCAAGTTGGATCCGGTTTACTCCACTGATGATGATCCCGATATGTCGGAGCTGGTTTTGATTCCTGGGGCGCGTTATCTGATCAATCCCGGTTCTGTCGGGCAGCCCAGGGATAATGATCGTCGAGCGGCGTTCGCGCTCTACGACGACGAGCGGATGGTGGTCGAATTCCGCCGCGCGCCTTATGACTTCCGGCTCGCGCAAATGCGTATCCTGCGCGCCGGACTCCCCGACCAGCTGGCAATGCGCCTGGGCTTCGGCCGCTGAAGCTGGTACCGAGACAGAAACAGCTGCTGTTCCCACGCTTTCGTGGAAAGGTTTTTCGACAGAGTAGTCATGGGCCTGCGGCCCGCCCAAGGTGACGAAAAACGCCTTCACTCCGGCAACCGCTCTCCATGGAAGCGGCGCTCTCCCCTTTGTCATCCCTGAGAGCCTGTGACTTTTTCGATCTTTTCGTGTTTTTTGCACCCGGCCAGATGTTGTTTAGTCCCCTGCAGAAAGGCGTCATCCTGAGCGAAGCGCCTCGCAGATCTATTGCATAACAGAGGATTTATGGCGCGGAGTCGAAGGACCCCGGCGATGCTTGTTGGCAGATGCTGTTCGGAGCTTTCCGGCCACAGACCACAAAGGGAATTAAAAAGTCACAGCCTCCGACCGAAGCGACCTGTCCAGGTGTGCCGTGGAAGCGTAGCGGAGGGATCTGCAGTTCCGCGGACCTCTCCTGGAAAGCGGTGTTTGCAATCCAGGCCCAGCCGGCACCAAAAATCAGCCCAGCCCGGAAGGGCTGGGTCCATAGACCGATTGAGCGCCGGAGGTGCGGCACCACACTCTCCGCCTATTCATTGAGAGCGCAGCCGAACTGTCCCGGCCCGCCGCGGAAGCGTAACGGAGGGACCCGCTGTTTCTGTCTTAACCGGGCCCAGAAGACTAACCTTCGGCCTCCTCAGCCTTGACCGTGACCTTGATGTGCGCCGTCACTTCACGATGCAGCTTGATCGGCACATGGAACTCGCCCAGCTGGCGTAGCGGCTCTTCCAGTTGCAGCTTGCGGCGATCGATAGTGAAGCCCTTCTGCTCCAGTTGATGCGCGATCTCAGCGGCCGTGACGGATCCAAACAGATGATCGTTCTCGCCCACTTTGCGCTCGAAGGCCAGCTCCACCTGGTTGAGCTGTGTGACCAGTAATTCCGCCTCGGACTTTTCCTTTGCGGAACGCCGTACCGCGGCTTGCTTCATCTGATCGATCACCACTTTATTAGCGGCCGTTGCTTCCATTGCGAGCTTTTTAGGCAGCAGAAAGTTGCGCCCGTAACCATCGGCGACCTTCACCACATCGCCGCGTTGGCCGAGCTTGTTGACATCTTCCTTCAGAATGACTTCCATGACCAATCTCCTACCTAGTAGCGGGCTGCAAAGGGCAGCAAAGCGATATTGCGGGCCTGCTTGATAGCACGCGCCAACCCACGCTGATGGGTGGTGCAGACGCCGGTGAGGCGCCGGGGCACAATCTTGCCCCGCTCGGCGACAAACTGCTGCAGCAGGCGTACATCGCGATAGTGGATGGCATCGATCTTCTCGACGCAGAATTTGCAGACCTTCTTGCGGCGAAAGAACTTGCGTCCACCGCCGCCCGGGCCGCTGGGGCGTCCGCCCGGCGGGCGTCCGCCAGGACCGGAAGACCCGGGTCCGGAACCCTCGGGCCGGGATGTGCTTGGTGCGCTTGGCGTGCTGGTTTCGTCAGCCATAATTTTCCTGTTCCTTTCAAAAATTGCTTAGGCGCTGGCCGCTTCTGCAGCCTGTGCCGGCGCCGCGGTAGGCTCCACGGGAGCCGGGGCAGCCGCTGCCGGCTGAGCGCTGAGCTTCTTGCGCGTGGCGCGGATGGCCTTGATCTTGGCCACTCGCTTCTCCTCTTCATCCATGCGGACGGAGATGAACTTGATCACCGGCTCGGAGACGCGCAAACGGCGCTCGATCTCGCCCACCAGCGATCCGTCGGCGTTGATCGTCAGCAGCACATAGTTGCCGTCGTTGAACTTCTTGACCATATAGGCCAACTTGCGCCGGCCAAGCTTCTCCATCGATTTGATACTGCCGCCACCGTGGGTGATGTTCGCCTCCAGGCCGGCGATCAGCTTGTCGAGATCCTCGTCCAGAATATCCGGACGAACAATAAACATGATTTCGTACGTGCGTTGCATGGTTATTCTCCAATTCATTCCTGTTCGCCGCCATTCTCGCGGCGATTGAACTCATTCATTGCCGGCCCGGCTCCCTTGGCCAGCACCATTTCTACCGCCTTCGCCGTGCGATCCAGCACCTCATCGAGGATCGCCAGTTGAGCCTTGCGCATGGGGGTGAGCACATAATCCTTGCGCCCCCTCCGTGCACGCTCAGCCGCCTCTTCACCGGGGGGAGCGACCCCGATACGTATCCTCAACCACTCTTCGCTGCCCAGCGCCCCGGAGACTGACCTGACCCCGTTGTGACCGCCTGCACTGCCCCGTTCCCGTATGCGCAGCGAACCCAGGCTAAGCGCAACTTCGTCATAGATCACAATCAGATCGCGCGTCGCATCGGCATCGAACTCTTTTACCAGCGCCTGAACTGAGATGCCGCTCAAGTTCATGTACGTTTCCGGCTTAGCCAAAACCACATCTCTGCCGGCGATTCGGGTCGTCGCTGTCAATGCCCGGCAGCGGCGGTTGGTTACGGCCACCCCGCCTTGCTCCGCCAGCCGGTCGATCGCCAGAAAGCCGGCATTGTGAGGCGTGAACTGATACTCGATGCCCGGGTTTCCCAGGCCGACCACCACGGCCGGACCCTTTCTCTCCCCATCCACCTCGGCAGCCAAGCTCAGAGCCAGGTCACTTCTTCCCGCCCTTTTCCGCAGCCGGATCCGGAGTCTCGACCTTGCCCTTCTTGGCCACTTCCGGCTCTGCCGGAGACGCTGCAACCACCGCATCGACCACCGGCGCAACCTCTTCCTTAATCGCCACCACGTGGGCGATGGTGGCGCTCTCATCAGTAATGAACTTAAGCTTGCCATCGTGCGGCAAATCAGCCACACGGATGGAATTATTCAGTCCCAAACTCGTGACATTCAGGTCGATATGGCTGGGGATATCACCCGGCAGGCACTCAATCTCAACTTCGCGCAACACCTGGTCTAGAATGCCGCCTTGTATTTTGACCCCAACCGGGATTCCCTCCAGCAATATCGGAACCTTCACCCGCATCGCTTTATCCATGGCGATACGTTTGAGGTCGATGTGCATGAGCTTGCCCTTGATCGGCTCGTACTGCCAATCGACGATCATGGCCTTGGTCTTGCCGGTACCGATCTCCAAATCAAAAATCGTGTTGTGACCGGAATCCGAATGAAGGATACGGGTAATCTGCTTGGGATCGAGTTCCACCGCGATGGCTGGTTCCTTGGCCCCGTAAAGCACGCCCGGAATCATGCCCGCGGCGCGCACCCGGCGTGCCGCGTTCTTGTTGAAGTTGCCCTCCCGGGCCTTTGCTGCGACCACTTCCTGCTCAGCCATACTTCTCTCCTCTAACTCCTCTGCGCCGCCCGGTTTAACGACTAACTAAACAACGAGCTGACGCTGGTCTCCATGTGAATACTCTCAATCGTGGCGCCCAACAGGCCGGCGACCGAGAGCACTTTGATCTTTCCCAACCGCTCCAGCCTCTGCGCCTCTTCGCGCAACGGGATCGAGTCCGTGACAATCACTTCCTCCAGCCGTGAGCTGCTGATCCGCTCGATGGCCGGACCCGACAACACTGCATGCGAAGCTGCCGCATACACTTTGACTGCCCCCGCATCGAGCAGAGCTTGCGCCGTCTTGACCAGCGTACCCGCGGTATCGATGATGTCGTCGATGATCAGGCACGTTCTTCCCTCCACATCGCCGATCACGTTCATCACCTCAGTCACGTTCAGATCCGTGCGCCGCTTGTCCACAATGGCCAACGGAGCCTGCATCTTGGTCGCGAAAAACCGCGCCCGTTCCACTCCGCCCGCGTCCGGCGAAACCACCGTAAGATCGGGCAGGTTCAACTCCCGGAAGTAGCTCACCATCACCGGGCTGGCGAACATGTGATCGACCGGGATATTAAAGAATCCCTGAATCTGCGCTGCATGCAGATCCATGAACAATGCGCGGTTGGCTCCCGCGGTGGTCAACAGATCCGCTATCAGCTTGGACGAGATCGCCACCCGCGGACGATCCTTACGGTCCTGCCGCGCGTACCCGTAGTACGGCACTACCACCGTGATCCGTCCCGCCGAAGCCCGCTTCAGCGCATCAATCATGATCAGCAGTTCGACCAGGTGCTGATCCACCGGAAAACATGTCGGCTGCACGATAAAAACATCCACACCCCGGACGTTCTCCAGCAGCTGAAAGTAAATCTCTCCATCGGCGAAACGCTGTAGCTTGCTTTCGCCCAGCTGTACTCCAACGTGCGCGCAAATGCCCTCGGCCAGTTTGCGGTTGGCAGAACCGGCGAAGATCTTGAACCGCTTGTCTTCGCTCAAACGCCCAGCGCGCTTGCGCTCTGGTTTCACCTTACCGGGGGTTACCAACTCCTGGGTTACGCTCTCCACCTCTTGTTGCGAGGTGGGAACCGTCAAAACAGTGGATTCTCCCTTCACACGAACCTCCCAAGCTGGTTTGCTTTGGTTGTTCCGCCTGATTGTCGCGCCACGGAGTCCTCCGCCGTGACAGGAACCACATTTCCTGAATCGAAAGCTTGGCTGGGCGACTAGGAGTCGAACCTAGACAAAGTGCTCCAAAGGCACTTGACCTACCATTAGTCGATCGCCCAACTGGGTGCGGCCAGGAGGGCTTTTAAGCCCCGTCTGCCACCATCATAGTGCGCCAGTAATCGCTGCGAGGCAACGTGCTGGTGACCAAGCCAGTTACACCGTGCCGTTCCAGCCGACCCAGTGCCGCCTGTGCCGCGCCCGAGGTACGGTAAAGCCCGAAAAGGGCTGATCCGGACCCGGAGAGGCCTGCATAAACTGCCGCGTCCTCCGTCCTGGAGCCGCCACCCACAAGAATGCGCTTGATTTCACCGAGAAAGGGATGCTGAGGAAAGACGACCTGTTCGAAGTCGTTTTCGATCCCGGTTCGGACAAGCGCGAGAAGTGGATCCTCGGCCCGGTCTTCCCTCTTGGAGAAGACACCGGAGGAGTGCGGTTCGCCAAATGCAGCAGCGATCGACCGACTCAACTCTGTGATTGTAGCTGAGGGGGGTCTCATGGTCAACGCGGCCGCAGAATGCAAGCTGTCCCAGTCGCGGTAGGCTTGTGGCGTGGAAACCCCAGTGGCGGGTAACGCGAGCACGCAGGGAAGCGAAGGAATGTCGGGCAAAGGATAGACTTCCTCCCCCCGTCCTAACCCAATCACTGCCCCTCCCAAAACAAATAGCGGCACATCGGAACCGATCTGTGCGGCGATGCGCAGACGTTCCGCTGGCGGGAGCCGTCGATCGAGCTCATGCTCTAACCCTATGAGCGCAGCCACGGCGTTGGCTGATCCGGCGCCCAGGCCGCCCTGCACCGGCAATCGCTTGTCAATGTGGATGTGGACCTCGGCCCTCAGATCGACCAACTCCAGGCAGCGTTCCACCATGCGCCACGCCGTATTGCCGGCATCGGTGGGCACGCCTGGATGACTGCTGCTGAGTGACAGGCGGGTCGTGGCGGCCGGCTGGGCCGTCACCGTCACCCACTCGTGCAGCGCCAGGGTTTGGTACACGGTGGTGAGTTGGTGGAACCCATCCGGACGCAGTGGTCCAATAGCCAGGCCCAAATTGACCTTGGTATGCGATCGAACGCGGGTGGGCATTCCACCAATTTTAGTCTGCAGCGCCCACCAACATTACTTTCTGGCAAAACATATATCAATTCGCTATTGCCAATTACTGGTCCGAAAGAAGAAACTCTTTCTCGATGCACTCCTTCCCCCAACGACTGATCGAATTCGGCTTCGTCTTAGTAGGCTTGGTAAGTGTAATTGGCCTGCTGATTCTAATCGCCCCCAACTTCGGCTTGAAACCAAAACCCACTGTCGATGGCTGGCGCTTTCCCGTAAAACCAACTTGTCTTCTGCTTTACTACCTGGCTCTGGGTGGCGGAATGGCTTCGGTCGGGTTCAGCGCAAAATACCTTCTTGCCTCTGGCGCCTACAACTGGCTAGCGTGGGTAGGCTTCGGTTTCGGTTTTTTCCTGGTTCCGCTGGCCCTGGCTGATTGGCCGGAACCCCTGATTTTGGACGGGCAAGGTTTGCTCGAGGGCCGCAGTGCCTCCAGCCGTATCAGCTGGGGAGAGCTCAAGCATGTCCGGGCCTACCGTATCCGCTGCGATCGCGGGGTCGTGATCCACGGAGTCGGAGGAAAGCAGTTGGTCGTCGCCGATATCGCTTATGACTCCGCGGCCGTGCTTGATTGCCTGCTGCGATGGCAGTCGGTTCCCTACTATTCTCTGCAGGACGAGATGACTCCCATCTCCCTCTTCCGCGACCATCCTTCCCGCTAGTAGACCCTGGTAATTTGCGGAAAAGCTGATCCGTCTGAAGGGTACGGGCTTAAATGAGCTAACTCCATTGACGAACTCAGCCCCACAGGCGATTGTCTGGTTCCATCGCTAAGGACGGGTACCCCATATCTCGCTCGTTTTTCGCGAGATATGGGACACCACGGCTTTTCCCCCTGACTCTCGATTCATCCGATGCCTGTACGGTCAACAACAGTGGTATCCCACATCTCGCGAAAAACGAGCGAGATATGGGGCACCCGTCCTTAGTGAGGGAAGGCAGAGACTCTACCGGAACTCCCGTCGGCCCCCAGGAGAGGGTGTGTGAGATCATAAGTCCCGGTTCTCACGCAAACTCTTTAGCCCCAGGGGCATGCGTTCCTGCCCAATCCGCATTTTTCCGCAGCCACTCTAGTCGGGCCGCTCAGGTTCCTTCCGCGAGACGCCGGGCGCCGTAGGCGCGGCACTCACTCTTGACCATCCTCTTAGCTAGGGCAACTTAAGGGATGGAATGAATCCGGGAAAGCGGTGTTTGCAATCCAGGCCCGGAGGGCCGGCACCAAACGTCAGCCCAGCCCGGAAGGGCTGGGTCCACAAGCCAGGCGGTCGAGCGCCGGAGGTGCGTCACCACACTCTTCCTTTGTTCATTATGAGCTGCTGACGTGCCTGGCTAGACCTGCAGGGGAATCTCTCCTCAGCCCCCGGGGGGTTACCTTTAGTTAAATACCCCTGCATCCACATGTTTCTTGTCCCAGGTCCTTGCGCGTCAAAGCCGCCCATGGGATCTTCCTAAGAAGAATCATGCACAACTATTCCACCTGCAGGAAGGACCTCGCCCCTTGTCATCGCTACTCGCAGCAATTTGAGGGTCACGCGCGGAAGGTTCCCCCGAACCAAACCTATCCTACCCGCAGGCTGACTTACCACGCATACCACGCATATCACGCACCTATTTTCTCCAACGCGAAGCACCTTACCACGCATACCACGCATATCACGCACCATTTCCGTCGGCCGCCTTTAGCGTGTCCGGAATGAATCCAGCCGCTGAAGGGCGACCTTGTCCGTGCAGAGCCGTGCCCGGATACAAAACCAGGCCTCTCCGGCGCGGCCGAAACCCGGAGAATCTCTCAACCGCCGGCAAATCGAGTACTTGATAGCATTTCCCGAGAGTGTTTCTCCTGATTCATAGGCCCATCACATGCGCGTGTGCGGTGAGAAGATAGGTACAGAACAAACGGAGCCGAGGAGTTCCGTGGAAACGGCGCAATGCTGAGAACCATTTCGACCCACATATTCCTGCGCCAGCGGCTGCATCCGGGCCTGCTGGAGACTCTAATGAAAGGCGGCGCGCAGGGAATTGAGATCTTTGCCGCGCGGCAGCATTTCGACTACACCTCCAAAACCCACGTGAAGGAAATCGCGGTTTGGTTCGCGGCCAACCCCGTAGAGCCGTTTTCGATGCACATGCCGATGTTTGGGGATGCAGAGATGGGACGTAGCGGCGCGCCGGCGGTCAATGTCGTTCATCCCGAGAAGTCGCGGCGGATCGACGCTATGGACGAGGTGAAACGAGCGCTTGAAACCGCTGAAGAAATGCCTCTGCGCCACTTGATTCTGCACCTCGGAGAGCGCGAAGACCGGTGGAGCCCGCGGACCCTGGAGCATGCCATGACCGCCATCGAGCACCTGCAGGCCTTTGCTCGGCCCTTAGGGGTAAAAATTCTGCTGGAAAACATTCAGAACGAAGTGACCGAATCAGTCAACCTGCTGGAGATCGTGCGCATTGGCCACTTCAAAGACGTGGGTGTGTGCCTCGATGTGGGTCACGCGCACCTGGGCGATGGCGTTGCTGCAGCCATCGCCGAATTGAAGCCCCTCATCCGATCCACTCATATCCATGACAATCACGGGCAAAAGGACGAACATCTCTGGCCTGGAGACGGCACCATTCCCTGGGCAGAGACGATGCAGGAGTTGCGTACCGCACCGGATTTGTCCGCCGCCGTCCTGGAGATCAATTACCTGCCCGAGGATTCGCCCGAACACGTCGCCAGCCGGGCTGCGGAAACATTCAAGTTGCTCGAGCTGTAGGTGGAAATGGCAGAAGAGACTAAGAACGAAGCTGTGGCCGCTCCGCTGGCCACCATCGCGACCCTGAACCAGCACGAAGGAAAACCGGTAACCCTCAGAGGTTGGCTCTACAACCTGCGCGAAAGCGGTAAGCTGCTCTTCCCCATTTTTCGCGATGGGACAGGCACGGTGCAGGGCATTGTTCCCAAGGCCGCTGTGGCGCCGGAGGTTTTTGAACGGGTTCGTGGCCTGACTCAGGAATCAAGCGTAATCGTGACCGGCAGGGTCAGAGCCGATAAGCGCGCCCCCGGCGGCTATGAGCTGGATGTCGATAACGTCGAAGTACTGCAGCGTGTGAGCGAGGAAGAGCCCTTTCCCATTACGCTGAAGGAGCACGGTGTCGAATTTCTTATGGAGCACCGGCACCTGTGGATCCGTACTCCGCGGCAGTCGGCAATTCTGCGCATCCGCGCCGAAATCATCAAGGCAGCGCGCGACTATCTCGATGACAACGGTTTTGTCCTGACCGACCCGCCCATCCTTACGCCGGCTGCCTGCGAAGGCACCAGCACCCTGTTTCCAGTCGAGTACTTCGGCGATGAAGCCTTTCTCACCCAGAGTGGCCAGCTATATATCGAAAGCACGGCGATGGCGCTGGGTAAGGTCTATTCTTTCGGTCCCACCTTCCGTGCCGAGAAGTCCAAGACCCGTCGCCACCTGACCGAGTTCTGGATGGTCGAGCCTGAGTTGGCCTACGCCACTATCGACGATCTGATGGTGTTGGCGGAAGAGTTTCTGAGCTTCCTGGTGCAGCGCGTGCTTACCCGGAGAGCCTTGGACTTGAAAGTGCTCGCTCGCGACACAGCCAGGCTGGAGGCAGTGAAGCCACCCTTCCCCCGGATCACCTACGACCAGGCCGTCAGTATGCTGAACGATGCTTTTTCGCGCGGCTTGCTCGAACAGAAATTTGAGTACGGAAACGACTTTGGTTCACCCGACGAGACCTACCTTTCCTCCCAATTCGATCGTCCGGTCATGGTCCATCGCTACCCTGCCGCGGTGAAGGCGTTCTACATGGAGCCCGATCCCCAGAACCCCAATCTTGCGCTATGCGTCGACGTCCTGGCGCCGGAAGGCTATGGGGAAATCATCGGTGGTTCCCAGCGTATTGCTTCCTATGAGCTGCTGAAGAAACGGATCGTGGAGCACCACCTGCCCCTCGACGCCTTTTCCTGGTACCTCGACCTCCGCCGCTACGGCTCCGTTCCCCACGCCGGATTCGGTATGGGCATCGAACGCGCCGTGGCCTGGATATGCAGCCTGGATCATGTGCGGGAGACGATTCCTTTCGCGCGCACGCTGAACCGAATCTACCCCTGATGGTCATGGGCACCTATACCGAAGTCAGTATCGCCTGACTCAGGTTACTTCTTCAGCGGACGAGCCGCCGCCCCCAGCGCCGCCAACAAGCCCGCCGCCACCTCGATGCCGCGTCGCGCGTCCGGGGTGTTCATCCGGCCGACCAGCGCGAAGAGCGACGGTGGCGCGCGCCTTCTCTTCACCTTGTCATCGCCGGGGCTTACAGTCTCGAACGTCTGATTGATGTTGCCCAGCACCTTGCCGAGAACAATCAGGTTGCGCAGCCCATTGACCATTTCCGGCTGGCTCACTATCCCTATCACGTGGTTGATGATTGAATCCTGTGCTGCCAGCGCGCCCCGCAGCAGTTCCAGCGTTCCACTCTCATGCGCCTCTTCCAGCAGCCGATAGGCGCTCAATATGGCATCGGCATGTTCCGCAGGCGCTGCATCGATCCTGCGCTTCAGCTCCTCGCGGGTATCGGGCGGGGTGAAGACTCGATATGCGACCGGCTTGGCCATGTGCTTTTTCTCCTATCGGGTGTGATTGCTGTTGCCGTTTTCGGCGTGTGCGCCGTCGCCTTCGCGTAAATGGCTGCCATTGGTGCTGATTTGCACCAGCGCAGGACCTTCGCCTGGCATGTGATAGTCAGCGCGCTTCCACTTGCGCTCCACCTCCACCCCAAGCTGCGGTGTTGGTTTGCCGGAGTAGCGGAAGTTCAGCGGACGCAGTGGATTCACAATCGGCTTGAAATCCAGCACCTTCAGCTTCACCGCCGTTTCCTTGTAGGCCGGCGTGTGCACGTCCTTATCGACCATGCTGCCGGTCAGTACATTCACCGGCCCTTCGGATGAGGTCAGCGGCAGGTACACCTGCTTCCCTTTCACACGATCGGTCACCAGCGCCTTCACACGAATCGTGCCCGTTCGTGATGTGACATCGACCCAGGTCCCGCTCTGGATGCCGCGCTCCTTTGCCAGTTCTGGCGAGACTTCCAGGAAGCGCTCCGGCGTTTCCTCCTTTATGCCCTTTACCCGATAGGTCATGTTGCCTTCGTGGAAATGCTCCATCAGGCGCCCGTTGTTCAGGTGGATGTCATACTCATCGTCCTGTTTCTCGCAGGGCTCGTTCCACTCCAACGGATACAAGCGCGCCTTGCCATCAGGGAAATGGAAGCTCTTGGTGTAGAGCAGCGGTTGATCTGTTCCATCGGCCGCCACCGGCCATTGCAGCGACTGGAAGCCGGCAAGCCGGTCATAGGTGACACCTGCAAACATCTCTGAGAGCGACGCCACCTCGGCCATGATGTCCGCGGGATGTGTGTAGGTCCAGTGAGCGCCCATGCGGTTCGCAAGCTCCATTGTGATCTGCCAGTCCGCCTTGCTTTCGCCCAGCGGCTCGAAGACTTTATAGAGGCGCTGCACCCGGCGCTCCGTGCTGTTGAAGGTGCCATCCTTTTCCAGCGCCGGCGCCGCCGGAAAAACGACATCGGCATAACGGCAGGTCTCGGAGAAGAAGATGTCCTGCACGACAAAGAACTCGAGCCGTTCGAATGCGCCGGCGACACGATTCGCATCGGCATCCGCGCTCACCATGTCTTCGCCGGCCACATACATCGCCTTGAGCTTGCCGTCGTAGACCGCATCCACCATCTCGTGGTTGTCGAGGCCTTTGGTCGTGGATAACTTGACCCCCCAGGCCTTTTCATAGCGTTCACGCGTCGGGTCATCGTTCACCTTGTCGTAGCCCGCGAGATAGGGCGGCATCGCCCCCATATCGCTGGTGCCCTGGACGTTGTTATGGCCGCGCAGCGGATACGCACCCGTTCCCGGCCGCATGTAGTTGCCGCTTACCAGCAGCAGGTTCGAAATAGCCGTCGAGTTATCCGATCCATTGCAATGCTGCGTAATGCCCATAGCCCACAGAATGCAGGTGGACTTCGACCTGGCAATCTCATGCGCGATCGTCTTCAGCGTCTCCATGGGAATCCCGGTTCGCTCCGCCGCAAACTCCATCGTGAAAGGCTCGAGACTCGCGCGATATTTGTCGAGATCGTTGACCCAGGTGTTGAGAAACTCGGTCTGTTCCAGCCCGTTGTCCAGCAGATAACGGCTGATCGCAGATAGCCAGACCAGGTCCGAGCTCGGCGCCGGACGTATATATATATCCGCGCGCCGAGCCATCTCGTTTTCGCGCAGATCGCTCACGATCAGCTTCTGGCCGCGCAGCTTGTGAGCGCGTTTCACCCGCGTCGCCAGCACCGGGTGTGATTCCGCAGTATTGCTCCCGATGATGATAACCAGTTCGGCCTTCTCGATATCGGCAATCGAGCCGGAGTCGCCGCCATAGCCCACCGTGCGCCACAGTCCCGCGGTCGCCGGTGACTGGCAATAGCGCGAGCAATTATCGGTATTGTTCGTGCCGACGACGGTCCGGGCGAATTTCTGCATGAGGAAGCCGTCCTCATTGGTGCACTTTGACGATGCAATCACGCCGATCGAGTCCGGCCCGTTCGCGGCCTTGATCTCGCTCAGCCGCCGCGCCACCAGGCTCAAGGCTTCGTCCCAACTCGCCTCGCGAAAATCTTCGCCGTCGCGAATCAGCGGCTTCTTCAGCCGGTCAGGATGGTTTACATAGTCCCAGCCGAACTTACCCTTCACGCAGGTGGAGATGCCGTTCGCCGGCCCATGCGTCGGTTCCACCTTCAGGATGTGCCGTTCTTTCGTCCATATCTCGAATGTGCAACCGACACCGCAATAGGTGCAGACGGTCTTCGTTTTCTTGATGCGGTCGGCGAGGCGCATCGCGGCCTCGGTCTCCGAGACCGCCATGATCGGTCCGTAGCCGATTTCCGGTTCGACATCCTTCACGATGTCGATCATCTTGTCGAGCGCCTGCTTGGGCCACTTTGTCATGTAGCCGGCTTCGCCCAGCATGGAGCGCTCCATCAACGCATTGCATGGGCACACGGTAATGCAGTGGCCGCAGCTTACGCAGCTCGATCCGCCGATCTGATGCCCGCCGTCCCACAACACCCGCGGATGAGCTGATTCCCAATCGATCGAGAGCGTCTCGTTCACCTGCACGGTTTGACACGCTTCGACACAGCGCCCGCACAGAATGCACTGATCCGGGTCATAACGGTAAAACGGATTCGTAAAATCGCATCCGTATGGTTTCGGTTTATACGGATGCGTTTGGTGCTCGACCTTGAGCAGCGCCGTGGTATTGTGCACCTCGCAGTTGCCATTGTTGTTGTCGCACACCGTGCAGTAGAGCAGGTGATTGCCCAACAACCGGTCGAAGCCTTCCTTCTGCGACGCCTGCGCTCGCGCGCTCCGTGTCACCACGGTCTGTCCCGCGGCGGCTTTTGTACCGCATGCGCGCACCAGCGCGCCGTCCACCTCCACCATGCAGGTATCGCAGGTCTGTATCGGGCCCATCTGTGGGTGGTAGCAGACATGCGGCAATTCCTCGACGCGCAGAATCGAATCAATGAGCCATTCGCCGCCCTCGGCCGGCACCGGCTTGCCATCCACCGTAATCTCTATCGGATTCACGCCGAGCGGGCGCGGCGCTGAGACGAATTGATAATCGCGCCCATTGCCGGTCTGATCCCCACTCCAGACCAGCCGCTCCAACTGATTCGGATTCTGCACGTCCCCACCCCCCTACAGGTATCGTTATCGATTAGGATGCGCCGTCGGCGCATTCCGTCTCGGCCTCGAAACCACGCCCTTCGCCCGCACCTTCACAGCCCTTGTAACGAGCGGATACAACGTTAATCCCGCAACCTGGAAACGAGGGGAGGATCAAAAGTTAGCCATCTTCCATGCGGCTTCTGCAACATGGCGAGACCGGATCATAACACGGCACAATTTGGCCGCTTCCGGTCGCATCGTCATTTATTTCACAACAAAAAAACCGTCAATACCGATAGATGTTTTTTGACCCCGGCTCTAACCTCGGACTAATTTCCCAGGGCCCTACAGTGCCGGTTCGCGTCGCTTTCTTTTGTGATTCTTTAAACCGTGGTGCCGCGCTTTCTTGAAAGCAAGCTTCAACCGTTTTCCCGGCAGTCATCCTTTTCTGCTGAATTGCCCTGGAGTCCGCACCGTAAGGGGGAGTATTGCGATGAAGGCCTTTGTTTTGCTCGCGATGACATGTATGTTCATGGCCCCTCTCCCTTCCCGGGCGCAGGATCTCGCTTCCATCCTGGGAACCATCACGGACGCTTCGGGCGGTGCCGTTCCCGGGGTCCAAGTGACCGTGTCCAACGCTGATCAGGGCTTTACCCGTGTCGTCACTACCGACTCCATCGGCGCGTACGCCGTGTCCCGCGTCCCCATTGGGAGTTACACCTTCACCGTCGAGAAGGCTGGATTTGCAAATTTACTGCGCAATGGTATTACGCTCGTTGCCGGCCAGACCCTGCGCCTGGACTTTCAGCTCCAGGTCGGCTCAACCACGGAGAAGATGGTGGTCTCCGGTAATCCCATTTCAGTAGAAACGGAAACCGGGGCCATCTCGCATGTCGTCACCAGCTCTCAGGTGAGTCAACTGAATCTGCAAGCCAGAAACTTCGCTAACCTGGCCACGCTCATCCCCGGCGCGGCAACCCTGGGCACCGGCTTCGATCCTTCCTCCGTCGGGGTTCTGGCCAACGCCACCATTTCATTTAATGGCGTTCCGGGTAACTTCAATAACTGGGAAATCGACGGCACCAACAACGTCGACCAGGGTTCGGGCAGCAATTCGCTCATGATCTACCCCAGCATCGACTCTATTGAAGAGTTTCGGATATCAACCTCCAATTACAGCGCGGAGTATGGCAAGTCCGGCGGCGCCAATGTCGAAGTAGTGACCAAGTCAGGCACGCGCGATTTCCACGGCGACCTGTTCGAATATGTGCGCAACGATGCGTTCGACGCCAACGACTGGTTCCTGAACCAGGCAGGGCAGCCAAGGAACCCGCTTAAGAGAAACAATTGGGGCTTCACCCTGGGCGGCCCCGTTTACATTCCAAAGCACTACAACACGGAAAAAAATAAAACATTCTTCTTCGTCTCAGAAGAATGGCGCTCCAACCGCCAGGGAACCATCATTCGTAATCCGGTCCCTTCGCTCAAGCAAAGAGGCGGCGACTTTAGTGAGTGCGATCCAGCTTCGCCAAACTTTAGCGCGGATGTGGCGGCAGGGTGTGCTGTGCCCATCGACCCGGATACCGGAAACTTCTATCCCAACGACGTAGTCCCGGTTGACTCGCAAGCGGCGGCACTACTGAACGGACTCATCCCCTTGCCCAATACGGGTAAGAATCTCTACGTGTCTTCGCCCAGCTTGCCCACCGAGTTTCGCGAAGACATGTTCAAGATCGACCAGAACATAGGCGATAAGATCCGCGTCTTTCTTCGCTACACGCAGGATGCCTATGTGCAGGATTTCATCCCGACGCTATGGTCCTCCGCAAACTACGGCACCGTTAAGTCAACCTGGACCAGTCCGGCCAAGTCCGTCGTCCTGCATTTAACCCAGACCATCACGCCCTCCCTCGTAAACGAATTCATTTTCAACATGTCGGCGGATGTAAATACCGTCAGCAACAAGACCGGATTCGACAGCCCGGCGAAGTCCATCGACAAGCCCACGGGCTTCACGGTGCAAACCATATTTCCCGGCAATCAGAACCAACCGGTTCTGCCTGGTATCTCGTTCGGCGGCGGTGTTCCATTCCAGGGCCTGGGTGAGTCGACGGGATTCGAGTTTTATTTCTGGGATCCGCAAACAGCATTCAAAGACAACCTGGTGTGGTCGAAGGGTAAGCACACGCTGAAGATGGGATTCTTCCTGCTCGACAACCACATCAACACCAGCACCAACATCGGCCTTTCCACCCAGGGCAACTTCACCTTCAGTGACTCTTCCAGCATCACCACCACCAACTCGTTGGCCGACATGTTTCTGGGTCGCATTGCGAGTTATCAGGAGTATGGGAAAGTGGTCAATGGTGTGCTGGTCGGTGGCCGCGGCAACGGCCACTGGCGGCAATGGGACTTTGAACCGTATTTCCAGGACGACTGGCGTATCCGGCCGAACTTGACTCTTAACCTCGGCATCCGCTACTACGACCTGTCCCCATTCTGGGACGCCTCGACCCCAACCAGCGATTCCATCTTTGTACCCAGCTATTACTCCGCCGCAAACCAGGCGCAACTCGATAGCGGCGGCAACGTTATACCCGGTACCGGGGCGACCTTCCTGAACTATGGGAATGGATTGCTGGAGTGTGGTGTCGGGCCCATCATCAAAGGGTGCACCAAGGCGTACAAGGGCACTGTATCTCCTCGCTTCGGTTTTTCCTGGGACCCGTTTGGCAAAGGCACCACCGCAATTCGCGGCGGCTATGCACTGGCGTGGGACTCCAACAATCCATTGTTCGCGGGGGGCGGATTCAATGGGAATGCGCCCACCGCTGCGAACCTCAGCACCTCGAATATCCTGGGCTTCGAGAATATCGGCCCGGGGCCTCTGGGAACGGCGTCGTTTTCCAATATGCCCACCAACAGAAAATGGCCTGAGATAGATCAATACAGCTTGGGTGTACAGCATCAATTCGTGGGGAACAATCTGGTCAGCGTAAGCTACGTCGGCACCCTTGGACGGCATCTGCAGCAAACCAGAAACCAAAACCAGGTTCCACTGGGTTTGGGCACCGAGAATGTTCCCGAGCTTGCCGGCACCCCCGGTTGCGACGGCGCGGGGAATTGCGATGTGCAGACAGTCTTGATTAACAATTACCAGCCGTCCTTGTTCTTCGCGCCCTACCGCGGCTACAACACCATTTCTTTGCGCGATCCCTCAGGTGTCTCCAATTTCAACTCCTTGCAAGTGAGCGTGCGTCATCCCACCGGGTACGGCCTCACCTATGAACTGTCCTATACCTATGCGCATACCTTGGATGACATTATTGCTACTCCTGGTATCGACGATAACAACGTGCGCCGCTGGTACGGAACCTCGACCCTGAACCAAAAACACACCCTGGTCATCAACTGGGTTTACCAGCTGCCCTTCTTTGCCGGCGCCTCATCCGCAGTCGCTCGAACCACTTTGGGTGGCTGGCAGTTGACCGGGATTGCGAGCTTCATGACTGGCCCGCCTCTCAACTTCACCTGCGGAATTTCCGGACTATCGACTGGAATCGGGGGCGGAGCCGCGTGCGATGCATTGGGCGCGCTAAAGATCAAGAAAGGGAGCTTGGTCGACCCCACCCTCGGTCCCACCCCTGGGTGGTTCGACCCGAGCATCATTGGCCAGGTAACTCTCCCCCAGCTCGCCGCCAACAACCAGGCCGGCATGTTCGGCACCATGGGCAAGAACAGTCTTCAGGGGCCAGGTCGCAACAACTGGGATATCGCCCTGATGAAGAACTTTACCCTGCCCTGGTTCAGTGCTGAGAACAGTATTCTGCAGCTTCGGTTCGAGACGTTTAATACCTTTAACCATCCTCAGTGGCAAGGGGTAAACACCGGCTGCAGCGATCAGACAGCCCCTGGGGCTCCGTGTACCGGGAACGTCCTGGGTGAGGTCAACTCGGCTTTTCCGGCAAGAATCCTACAGTTAGGAGCGAAATTCTCTTTCTGACAACAGGGGGAACAAAAACTTTTTTCGAAAATTTAAGTTATGGTACAGTTGTCCACACTCAGGCCAGCGCTCGTGCAAATCATTATGGGGTTTCGTGCTGATGCGAACAGAAGCCTGCCGCGTGTGGGAACCCGCCGACTTATTTGTCGACAAGCGGATTAATCCAGAAAATTGTCACGTGTGGCCGTTCGCGGACTCGTTTGCGATTGACGTGCGGTTCCTCGTCCTCGATCGACGAAGTTCCATCCCGCTGCATCGTCCCGATCATCTCGAGGTCGTGGTCTTTGAATCGGGAGAGCAGCTGTACGAAATCGGCGACAATACCTGTACCCTGACCAAGGGCGACATCATCATCGTGGGTAATCGCCTCTCCCATAGATGTCTTCCGGTAGCTTCTTCGCGGCCGCCGGCGTACTCCACGGTTCTCTCTTTCCTTCCACGAACCGTGCATTCCGGCATCCCCTTCGGTGATGATCTGCAATACTTGATGCCCTTCAATCTGCAAAGCCCCTCAGTCCCGAATGTAATTCGCGCCAATCCCGCTCTTTCTCGCGAAATCCGTGAGTTGATTGAAAGAATCCGGGTAGAGGTTCCCGCCTCAACTGAGTTCTCGCAATTAGCGATCCGGACTTATCTGAAGATGATCCTGCTGAGGTTGCTGGACCACTGCTCCGAGATCGTATCCTTGCGCCGTGCGTTTGCCTTGCAGCAGGAATCCTCTGCGCGCCTGGCGCCGATCTTCGCCTACATCAAGGAGCACGCGGACGAACCGATCCGCATCAAGGATGCGGCCCGCATGTGTGCTGCCAGCCCTTGTTCCTTCATGAATCTTTTTAAGCAGGTGACCGGTCAGTCCTTTGTCGCGTATCTCAACGCATTTCGCGTAAAAAAAGCGCAGGATCTGTTAGTCAACACCAACAAGTCCATTGCGGAAATCAGTCTGGAAGTCGGCTTCTGCAATCAGAGCTATTTCACCGTGGTATTCCGGCAGATCGTGGGAGAAACTCCGCTCGCATTCCGTCTGGAAAACACCGAAGCGGAACCCCGAAAGCCGAGACGCCAGTTCGATTCCTTTACCAACCCGGTTTCTCTCCCATCCTAGAGATCTGCGGTTTGTTTTCTTCAGTCCTCGCACACCTCTTTTAGCCCCTCAAATCCCATCAAGGCCCGGAGGGCCGCCCGCTAAACGTCAGCCCAGCCCGGAAGGGCTGGGTTGGAATTGGTGTCGTGGGAGCGCCGGAGGCGCGGCACTCATGTTGTCCTCAACCAATGTGCGGCGTGGAGGAATCGCGGCTCAGCACGGAACCGGGTTCCCCCACCCATTAACGGGGTCAGTTGTTCATTGGCAGATAGCAGCCGGAACCGTGACGGACGGTATTCTCCGCATCTCGTCCACTTCGCGCTGAATGAAGGCCACAATCTCTTCTGAAATCTCCAGCATGCGATCGAAATCGGCTTGCGGGGTCGTCAGCGGAGGTTTGAATTTATAGACGTTGCCGGTAGCTGCGCCAAACTGTATGACCAGTCCGCGCTCGGTAGCGAAGTCCCAGGCCTTGCGGCAAGCAGCAGTGGCCGGCGTCTTGGTTTCCCGATTCTCCACAAAATCTACCCCGATAAACAAGCCCGGGCCGCGCACATCGCCGATCACGTCGTAGCGGCGCGCCAGATCGCGAAATCGCTCTGTCGCCAGCGCGCCCAAAGTTTGCGCGCGCTCAGCCAGCTTTTCTTCTTCCACAATATCCAGAACAGCCAGGCCGGCTGCGGCCGCAAGCGGCTGATTCATGAACGTAAGCATGTGCCAGGCCTCTGACTCCAGGCCCTCAGGTATCAGATCCTTCCGGGTGATGAATGCTCCGATCGGAACTCCTCCGCCCAGCGCCTTCCCAACCACCAGAATGTCCGGCTGCACGTTGTAAAGATCACAGGCCCAGGTGGTGCCGCATCGGCATAGGCCAGTCTGTATCTCATCAACAATCAACAGAACGTTATGTTCGCGGCAGACTCGCTGCACCTCTTGATAGTATTGCGGCGAATAAACGGTGTGGCCGTTTGGTCCCTGCACTACCTCCATAATCAAAGCCGCAACCTGGCCCGCGTTCCCCGTGAGTTCCGCCTCCAGTGCGTGCACGGCTGCCCGCCAGCTGTTCGGATCTTCGCCCAGTGGTGGACGATACGTATCCGCCGATGGGATTTGGCGAAAGTTCGGCCAGCGAGGAGCCCCCGGCATCCACGCCCTACTGGTGCTCATCCCCCCCAGGCCCATCGTTGCAAACGATTGTCCATGGTACGCGCCGGTCAGAGACAGCACATCCGTTCGACCGCTGATGCGCATGGCGAATTTAATGGCAGCCTCTACTGCCTCGCCGCCACCAACGCACAGAAACGTCTTCGACAATCCCGCTGGCGCAAGCCCGGCAAGCCGGGTACAGAACTCAATCACGGGCACACTGTCATGAACAATGTTTACCGAAGGAAGCGTCGCCATTTGCTTCGCGACCGCCGCCGCCACCCGCGGGTTCGCGTGGCCCACCATGGCCGGTCCCGCCGAACCGGACATGGTGTCGAGGTAAACCTTGCCGTGAATGTCCCACAACCGGGAGCCCTCGGCGCGCGCGAAAATCACCGATCGATCACGCCTCAGAGCATGCAGAACATATTCCCGCGCGTTTGCCTCGTAGTCCATCGATCTTCTCCTGATCTCTTACTTGCAGACGACGCCTCTTTTTGTAGCGCGATCAACTACCCATTTCTATCAAGAAATCACTATTCTCTATCGTAAGCACGCTCACCATGAGCAGCGGCCGGATTCTCATCCTCGCCTTCGCCAGATACTTTTGTGACAAATCGCTGTAGAAAAGGTATAGACCGTCTTCGCTCCCCCCTCTATTACTAGAGCGTGCACCATGCCTAGAATCCTTCGCTTATTCCTCTTCGCCCTGCTGTGTTGCTCGCAATTTGCCGGAGCAGCCGAGCTTTATCCCGTAACCGTAGGTCCTGATCACAGGCATCTGGTGGACCAAACCGGCGCGCCCTTCTTAGTGCAGGGGGATGCCGCTTGGTCTCTCATTTCAGGCCTGACCAGCGAAGAAGCAGAAAAGTACCTGGAAGATCGTCGCAGCAAGGGATTCAATTCGGTGATCGTAAATCTCATCGAGCATCAATTCCGTGGGCCGGTCGATCGTTATGGACAAAACCCCTTCACCGTTCCGGGAGACTTCTCCACCCCCAATGAAAAATACTTTGCCCACGCGGATTGGGTAATCCGCAAAGCCGCGGAGAAGGGTATCCAGGTTTTTCTGGCACCCGTTTACCTCGGCTATATCGGCACCAACGAAGGCTGGGTGAAGGAGGTATTAGCCAACGGTCCTGAGAAGAGCCGGGATTGGGGACGCTATGTCGGCAAGCGCTACGCGAGCTTCAACAACATCGTCTGGCTGATCGGGGGAGATAGAAATCCCGACACCGCTCGCGAGGGTGTCGATGCCATTGTGCAGGGCATCAAGGAGTTTGATAAGCGGCATATCTTCAGCGCTCATTGTCATCCGGAAAATTCCGCGCTCGACCAGTACGCCCAGGAAGGGTGGGTAGATCTCAATACCACCTACACCTACAACATTGTGCACGCCATGCTGCTAAGGGATTACCAGCGCACGCCGGCGACGCCATTCGTGCTCATAGAGTCCACTTATGAAGGAGAGCACAACGCCTCGGCGGTACAAATCCGCCGCCAGGCCTACTGGGCGATACTCTGTGGCGCGACCGGACAATTCATGGGCAATCGCCCTATTTGGCTCTTTGATCCGGGGTGGGAAGCAGCACTCAATTATGCCGGCTCTCAGGACATGACGCGACTCAAAGAGCTGTTCACTTCGCGGCCCTGGTACCAACTGGTTCCGGACGACAAGCATGAGGTCGTTGTCGATGGACTTGGCGAGTTTAGAGGATTAGATTACCTGGCAGCCGCGCGGACCACGGATGGGGCAACCGTCATCGCCTACATGCCCACCAGTCGTGAGATAACCGTCGATATGACCAAGGTTGCCGGAAAGGAAGCAAAGGCATGGTGGTTCAATCCCCGTACCGGCAAATCCCTTTCCATCGGGACGGTTCCAACCCTTGGCAAGCACAAGTTTGCACCTCCTGGGGAGGGCGATTGGGTCTTGCTATTAGATGATTCCGCTCTCGGCCTGGGCGCTCCGGGCCAGTCCTGACCTGATTGCCATTTCAACCTCTGCTGATTGAGCATGGTGCATGCGCCTCGCAGGAAAAGTCGCGATTGTTACTGGCGCTGCCTCGGGGATCGGGCGCGCGACCGCCATTCGCTTTAGCCGCGAGGGTGCGTCTGTGGTCATGTTCGATCGCGACGTCCTTCGCGGTGAAGCAGTCCTGCAGGAGCTCCGCGCAACCCAGGGAAACGCTATCTTCTTACCCGTAGATGTTTCTGTCGAAGCGAACGTGCGCGCGGCAGTGCTGCGCGCCACGGAGGAATTTCATCGCATCGATATCCTGGTCAACAACGCGGCGGCTTTCGTTTTTGGCTCCTATCAAGCGGCCGAGGCAGACTGGGAGAAGGTGCTTTCGGTGAACGTGATGGGCGCCGCCTTTTGCGCAAAATATGCCGTCGAGCCCATGATCAGCGCCGGCGGCGGATCCATCGTGAACGTCAGTTCGATCAGTGGCTTTGCAGCCCAGGAGGAGAGTATCCCTTACAACACCAGTAAGGCCGCCCTGTTGGGGCTCAATCGATGCCTGGCGATGGATCTCGCGCCCCACAAAATCCGCGTCAATGCAGTAGCTCCCGGATGTATCGACACACCGCAGCTGCGCGCCGACATAGCACGTGCGGGATTGACCTACGAAGAAGATCTGGCGATCGAGGGCCCCCTCCACCTCCTGAATCGTTTCGGTACAGCCGACGAGGTGGCCAACGCAATCTTGTTCCTGGCTTCGGAGGAAGCCTCTTTCATCACCGGCACCTGCTTGATGGTCGACGGCGGATACACCGCAAAGTAGTGATAAGAGCGGTTTAACAATTACTGTGGCCCGACAAAAGGCCGCGAGGAGTGGTTTTCCTTGGAAGAAAACCACGAAAGGTCCTTTGCTTCGGTCTACACCAAATTGTTAAACCGCCTTGTTGGTAACTGCAAAACTATTGTCCAGGTCAGTCTGTTTCGAGCCAATTTCAAGAAATTTGCTTTGTATCAGGGCACGACTTCGGCATCGTTCGGCACCTCAGCCAGGAGGATCGACCTTTGCAGGATTCAATAGCCGGCCAGGTTCACACCGCGGCGACGAATCAACAAGAGCAGGTAGAGCACGCCGACGAAGCTCCACAACATGCCCACCCGGAGCGCCAGAGGCGAGACACTTAGCCAGATCCAAAAGCACACCAGGAAGCCAATCAACGGCGACGCCAGGTATTTCCAAAAACCCGCGAGGTTTCGCTCGCGCCGCTGAACAAAATAACAACCGATCACAGACAGATTCACTGCCATAAAGCCGGCGCATGCGCCGAAATTAACCAGCTCTGCAGCCTTGTCGAGGTCCAGGAATAATCCCGCTACCAGGGCGATACCGCCCATCAGCAGCATGCTGTGAGTCGGTGTCCGCAGTTTGGGATGCATATACCCAAAGATGGGGTGCGGCAACCTTCCGTCTCGTGACATGGCAAACAGTAGGCGGGAAGCGCTTGCCTGGCTGGTAAGGGCGCTGGCCCAGGCTTGAGCGATCACCAGCAAGGCAATCAGATAGGCGAGTGCGGGACCGCCAATGCGGCGGCCGATGTCACTGAACGCAGTCTCCACTGGATTAAAAGTGCGGTAATCCGGCCAGATCAGTTGTCCCAGGTACGTCTGCAGAATAAACAGGCCGCCGGCAATGAAACAGACCAGGATCGTTGCCCGCCCGATATCTTTCCTGGGATTCTTGGCGTCTTCAGCCAGGGTCGAGATCCCATCGAATCCGAGAAAGGAAAGGACCGCTACCGGAGTTGCCGCCATCACCAGCTTCAGCGAAAAACTTTGAGGCGCATAGAAAGGTTCAAGAGAGAACAGCGTTCCTCGTCCAACTCCGTGCGTTAGGGCCCATACTGCCGCACCCAGAAACCACAGCACAGAAAACGCCAATACGATATTGAAAATCGTGGCCGCCCGCGAGGTCATCTCAATGCCTCGCAGGTTGATTCCTGTGACCACCAGCGCGGTAAAAATAATCCAGGCGCTGTAGGGAATGGCCGGCAATAATTTGTGCGCAGTGGCTCCTACGACAATGACGCAAAGCATAGGCATCAGGATGTAGTCGAGAATCATGACCCAGCCGGAAAGGTAACCGGCGATGGGATGAATCGCCTTCGAGGCATAGGCATAGGTTGAGCCTGCTTCGGGATAAGCCCCGGACATTTTTCCATAACTCGCCGCCGTGAAGCTGACCGCGATCAGCGCGATCAGGTACACCAGGGCGAAGTGGCCACGGGACTGCACCGCCCCCACGCCAAAAAACGTATAGGGAGCGGTGGGGCCAACGAACGCGAGCCCAAAGAGAATCAGGGCTCTCAACGAGAGAACCGGTTTGAAGCGAATTGCCTTGTCAGTACTGGTGTCGGGCAAAACTTTGATCGTCCCCACGCGCGCATACGAGAGTCCAATCCGTCATGGCGCGCTAGCGAAATAAACGGACTCGACCTCCGATTCTATTCGGGCCCGGCGGTGGATCTATAAGCTTCTCTGGTATCTTTGTCACGATGTCACGGCCTGCAACACGTCCGGGAGACGACCCCTTCGCGCGCATGCATGGCAGCGGAGCGCGGAAGTCTCCGAGGAACAGGACGGTATGGCAACAGGCAGAAATCCGGGCCCGATCGACAGGCAGGGGGCGGCCAAACTCTTACACGGCGGGGTACAGTCCCTTCCCCCGCGGCAGATCCGAATCATCGGTGTGCCCCTCGATCTGGGTCAGTCGCGTCGCGGCGTTGACATGGGTCCATCCGCGGTCAGGGTAGCCGGGCTCGAGGCCAGGCTCACATCTCTCGGTCATCTGATAGTCGATGGCGGCAATGTGCCGGTTGCCCTTGCTGAGACCCGAAACGCCGGCGAGGCAAACGCAAAATACCTCAGGGAGATCAGCGAGACCTGCGAACGAGTCGCCGGCATTGTGTTGCAGACGCTCGAAGAAGGCATCACCCCGATGATTCTTGGCGGTGACCACTCCGTTGCCGTCGGCTCGGTCTCCGGGGTAGCCGAATTCTACCGGCGCCGTAACCAGAAGATCGGGCTGCTGTGGATCGACGCTCACTCCGACATCAACACTCCTGAGACCTCTCCGAGCGGCAATGTGCACGGCATGCCGCTAGCCGCGCTGCTTGGCCTGGGGCCGGCAATGCTTTCAGATATCTATGATTGGCGGCCGAAGATCGCACCGGAAAACACGGTGTTGATTGGCGTACGCGACATCGATAAAACGGAAAAGGAGAACATCCGGCGCGCCGGCATTGCCGAGGTTTACACCATGCGTGACATCGACGAGCGCAGCATGCGCTCGGTGATGGAAGAAGCTTTGCGTGCGGCCGGGCGGGGTACGGCCGGCTATCACGTCTCGCTGGACATGGACTGGGTCGATCCCGAAGACGCGCCCGGGGTCGGTACGCCGGTGCGGGGAGGCGCTACCTATCGCGAGGCCCACCTGGCAATGGAGATCCTCGCCGACCACGGACGATTACTGAGCTTTGAAATTGTCGAGGTAAACCCGGTGATCGACGAGCATAACCGAACCGCCGAGCTGGCGGTGGAGTTAATCTGTTCCGCCTTCGGAAAAAAGATTCTCTGAAGCTCATCGTTTAGGCACTCAGGGCGGCCTCATTCCCTTGGCCTCAAGGCCAAGTCACCTCTTGATTAGCTCCATGCTTCGTCCGCCAGGATCGTAGACCTGGAAAACCATGTGGTCGCCCGGCTGGAGGCTCTCAAAACGCGCGACGTCTGCGCTCCAGTGACTCTGCGGCCACGGTGGATAGCGCCACTTTTCATAAACCCCGACCAGGGTAAGAAGCAGAACCGCCAGCCCCGCAAAACGAGCCAACCGGATTTCCCCTTTCCAGGCACACCATACTGCTGCCCAGAGAAACATCAGCGAGGGGAGGAACCAGTAGCGGATTCCCGTGGCATTCGCCAGCGATTCCCAACGAGGGGTTGCGCCTGGCAGCAGGAGTGGATCTCTCAGCGAAGCCATCAGAACCAGGGTCGCGAAAACGATGAACAGGCGTCCGGCAAGCGGCGCGCTGCGCCAGCCCCAAACCATAATCGCCAGGCCGCCGATCGCCGCGATCGCCAGCAGCGAAGCTCGCAGGTAAGGGCCGCCGCCGCCGGTCATGCTGTCGATAAAGATGCTGCCGGCGATTATCCGTAAAAGGCGGAATGGGGTTGCGCCCAGAGGTGCTCCGGGGCTCCTCACTGAGCGAAGAATGGTCACCAACTGGAGCATGACCCCGATAAACATGATGCTCAGAACAGCCAATGTCCAGCGCTGCCGGCGAAGCCACCAGTAGATCCCGACGCAAGGCAGCAAGAGGATACAAAACGGTCCGCTGATCGCCCCGATGCCGAACAAGACCATGTCCAGCACCCGTCCACGCCGGCTCAAAGGCGGAACAGAAAAGGCAAGCAGAGCCTGCAATACCGCGAGGTGCCACATGGCATTGGTCAATACAATGTGGATCTCGGGCGCGTCTGGGATCGCAATATAGAGGACTGCCATGAGCATACGGACCGGCAGAGGACCCCATGTCGTGCAGCGTCGTGAAAGCAGTGCCGTCACTGGGAGAGCCTGGATGACAGCCCCAGCCACATTCATGATCAGCGGAGCCCAGTGCATCGGTAAAAGCAGCGTCAAGCCGGCTACCAGCCGGGGAAGCGTCTGTAAATAGCCGGCCTGAGCAATACCCAGCGACCGCAGCCAGTGCAGGTTGTAAGCCTGTTGATACCAGACCCAACCATCTTCGGCAAAGAATTGCGGGTGCAGAAATGCGCCTGGAAGACGGCTGAAGATCGCCATCAGGGCCGCAATAAAAACCACCGCCTGCCATCCAAAACTTAGATCTTCCGCTGCTTCCATTTGGCTATCGTAGGCTGGATTAGGAAATCCGCCCACCGCGGAGCTTTTATTAACCAAAACGTTGCGTAACCATGTTCTCCTCGTTGGCAGGAGGGTATCGTGTCCTGGTACGCCCTAGACAATCCTAATGATCCGCAATTGGATGAGCTGGCCAGCCAGTTTCAGCTCCACCCCCTCCACATTGAGGATTGCCGCAGCAACAATGAACGCCTCAAGGCCGAGGGAACGGACAATTATCTCTTTCTCATCCTCAAATACATTCAATCGGTGCAGGATGGCGACATCGGTTTTGCCAGTATTTACCTGTTCGTCGGCCGCGACTTTCTCATCAGCGTCCGCGACCCCACTTGCGTAAGCAATGAGATTTTGCAGCGCGCCTCGAAGGCGGGTCCTGAAGAGAGACCTTCCAAGCTTCTTTATCTGATCATCGACAGCATTGTCGACTCTTACTTTGTCTCTATCGACCACAGCGACGACCGCATCGATGACCTGCAAGACAGCGTTCTCGACAATCCGTCGCCGGCGATTCTGGAAAGCCTCTTCGACCAGAAGCGGAAGCTGATCGAGCTGCGCCGGGTGTTGGTGAATCTCCGCGATGCCTGCATGTCGCTCCAGCGGGAATCCGGGTCCATCCTTCAACCCGAGCTCTATCCCTTCTTTCGTGACGTCTACGATCACGCACTTCGTCTGCTCGATATGGTCGAAACCTTGCGCGATCTGCTCAACAACACTTTTGACGTATACCTGTCGAGCGTCGCCAATCGCACCAACCAGGTGATGAAGGTGCTTACGGTACTGAGTACTATCGCCTTGCCGGCGCTGGTCATCTCCGGCATCTATGGAATGAACCTCAAGGGCCTGCCCTTCCTGGAGTCAGGTCACGGTACCGAGATTGTGGTCGGGGCGATGGTCGCCTCCACCGGAATGGTGTTATGGATGCTCAAGAGGTTTGGCTGGCTGTAGAATTCCCAGCACATGCCTTTTACCCCGAGCACTATAGCCGCACTGGTCATCGCCGCGAGTTTCGCCGCCGGGCTGAATGTCTATGCGACTGTCCTGACCCTGGGCCTGCTGGCGCATGCGCATTGGGTCGAATTGCCGCCCGGTCTGGAAGCACTGGCCAACTGGTGGATCATTGGCGTGAGCGGAACCCTCTTCGCGGTAGAGTTCATCGCCGATAAAATTCCCGGTTTCGATCTGCTCTGGAACGCGCTGCATACGTTTATACGCGTCCCGGTTGCGGCGCTCCTGGCTTACCGTGCTACGACCCAGCTCAGTCCAGGTATGCAGGTGTTGGCCACCGCGGTAGGGGCGACCATTGCCTTGGCTGCACACGGGTCCAAGACGGCGGCGCGGGCGCTGGTGACCCCCAGCCCCGAACCCGTGTCGAACATCGCTCTTAGCAGTAGTGAAGACGTGGCCGCGGTGGGCATCACCTGGCTGGCTACCCAGCACCCCTGGGCTGCGGCCAGCATCACCATTGCCCTGCTCCTGGCCTCCGTCTTGATGGTGCGTTGGGTAGTAAAGGCGCTGCGCGATCTCTGGGAAAGACTCCGGCCGGCCCCGGCAACGTAGCCCTGCCTAAAACCCCTGGGCGGCGCGTCGGGTCATTGCCGGTTCGGTTACCGGTTGGATCACATCTGTTTCCCCTTCGGGGAGCACGCAAACGGATCCTGCAACCCCAGCCTGCCTGGCGGCCGCCATCAGGCGTTCAACCGGCTCTTCCATCGGCTCCTGGGAGAGCCGGAAGGTGCCATAGTGCATAGGGATCATCCGCCGCGCACCCAGATCGAGAAAAGCCTGCAGCGCTTCCTCAGGGCAGGTGTGCACCCCGCGATAGCTGTCAGGCCGGTAAGCCCCAATGGGCAGCAGTGCGACTTCCGGCTTAAGCCGTTTGCCAATCTTGGCAAAACCATCGAAATACGCCGTATCGCCTGAGTGATAGAGTGCGTGGCCGCCCCCCCGGATCACGTAGCCGCCGAAGCCCCGATGTGTGTCTTTGAAGAACCGCGCACCCCAATGCTTGCACGGGGTCATGGTTATCTCGAGGCCGCTAATCGACTTGGTCTGCCACCACTCCAGCGTCACCACCCGCGCAAAACCCAGGTCGCTCACCAGGTCCTCTACGCCCCAGGGCACGACCGCTATCGGCGCCCGGCCCGCCACTTTAGTATTGTGGGCGACTATGCGGCGCAACGATGGCCGGTTTAGGTGATCCATGTGGGCATGGGAGAGAAATACCAGGTCAATGGCGGGCAGGTCCTTGATCTTCACGCCTGGCCGGCGCAAACGTCTCAACGCAATCAGCCGTTCCGCGAAAACCGGATCCATAAGCAGCTTGCGTCCGCCGATCTGGATCAGGAATGACGAGTGGCCGATGAAGGTGATCCCCAGTTCCCGCGGCGACACCAGAAGCGGCTTCTTCGACTCTCCGGTCATCGGTCGAAACGCAGATTCACCCACAAGCGTGCCCAGAGACTGCATCTTGAGGAGAACCGCGCTCTTACCCTGGACCTTGGTTTTCATCCCCACCCGACCCCTTTAATAGATTCGCCCGCCCAGTCGTGAGATGCCATTTTCATGAGTAAGATACCAAATGGCGAACAGTACTGCGGCATCTCTATTAATAGACGGGGAGCCCCAGGTAACGATTGGCCAAGGGTTAAAAACCTGTATTTTGCCCGCGACGTATCCGGATTGTCACGGTAAGCAGACTTCGACTCCAAGGTTGTACATCAGGAACGAATAAATATCAGCCGCGGCATCGAGTGCTTTGCTGGTATTGCTGGCTCCATGACCCGACTGGGTATCGATCCGGATCAGCACCGGATGAGCGTGGCTCGCTTTCGCCTGCAACGTTGCCGCGTACTTGAAGGAATGCGCCGGGACCACTCGATCGTCATGGTCTGCGGTGGTGATGAGTGTCGCGGGATAGGTCACGCCGGCGCGAATATTGTGAACCGGAGAGTATCGATAAAGTACCTCGAACTCTTCTGGATTCTCGCTTGTGCCGTAGTCCGCGATCCAGTTCCAACCGATGGTGAACTTCTGAAAACGAAGCATATCCATTACCGCAACCTGGGGAACCTCGGCGCGAAACAAATCCGGCCGCTGGTTGATCACCGCGCCCACCAAAAGGCCACCGTTCGAGCCTCCCGTGATTGCCAGCCTCGCCGGTGAAGTGTAGCCGTTGGCAATCAACCACTCGGCCGCGGCGATAAAGTCATCGAAGACATTTTGCTTCTGCTGCTTCATCCCCGCCTGGTGCCATGTCTCTCCATACTCGCCGCCGCCCCGCAGATTGGCCGATGCGTACACGAACCCCTGTTCCAAAAGGGCCAGGCGCAGCGGGTTGAATTCCGGAGCAACGGTTATGTTGAAGCCGCCATACCCGTAAAGCAGTGCCGGGTTGTTTCCGTCGAGCTTCAGCCCGCGCTTGAAAACCAGGAACATCGGCACCCTGGTGCCGTCTTTACTGCTGTAGAACACCTGCACTGTCTCGTAGTCCGCCGCCGTGAAGCCCTGGATGGCCGACTCGCGGAACTCGCTCGACTGCCCGTTGGCAATGTCGTAGCGAAAAATCGTGCTTGGGTAATTGAACGAGGAGTACGCATAGAAGGCAGAAGTATCGTCACGCCGGCCTCCGAATCCACCTGCGGTTCCCGGCCCGGGCAAGGGAATCGCGCGCTCCATCTTGCCCTCCAGCGAATAAACGTAGGGATGCGACGTGACATCCCGCGCGTAGGTCACAAAGAGTTTGCCCCCCTGGGTAGAAACACTGCTCAAGCTATCCGCGGTTTCTGCCACCACATCTTTCCAACCGGTTTCCGGATCGTAGAGCACCACTCGCCCGTTGGGAGCGTCCTGGTTGGTGAAGATGAGAAATGTTTCGTCGACATTCTCGATCACCTGAAAACGGTCGTTGGTCACGTCGGCCACCATCGGAGTGAAGGCTGCCTCTTGCCGGGAGAGGTCGTTGAAGAACAGGGCGTTGCCGTCCTTGCCCTGTCCCCGCTCTGAGACCGTCAAAATCGCGAACCGTTCGTCCTCTGTCGTCTCTACGGTGTGGAAGCGTTGTGGATGCGCCTTATCCTCGTAGACCAACCGGTCATCTGCCTGCGTTGTGCCCAGTCGGTGGTAGTAAACCTGGTGGCCGTCATTGCGGGAAGAAAGATCATGCCCATCCCCAGGCGCGTCAT
The DNA here is from genome assembly GCA_963750415.1 of uncultured Acidobacteriaceae bacterium. GTDB lineage: Bacteria > Acidobacteriota > Terriglobia > Terriglobales > Acidobacteriaceae > PALSA-350. The sequence continues at coordinate 577,146 of CAVVQX010000005.1, read as the reverse complement.
ACCGGCTGTAAAAGAAACCATCGCGGAACCAGGCGAGGCCAGTCACTTTGAGCCACATCAGGTGGTCATTGAGAACCGTTCCCGTTTCAATCTCCAGAATGTGGCCCTCCAACCAATCCGACCCGCTACTGGAAAGGTAGTAGGCAAAGTAGCGCCCATCCCGTGAGGCTTCGCCGGCCATCAGGCGCACGGTGCCGTCCGGAGAGAGTTGGTTGGGATCAATCAAAACCCGGGGTGTTCCCTCTAACCCCTCTTGCACATACAGCACGCTCTGATTTTGCAGGCCGTCATTTTTCGACCAAATGTAATAGGCGCCGCTACGGCTTGGGATGCCGTATTTGGGATAGTTATAGAGCTCTTGCAGGCGCTCCTTAAGGCGCGAACGGTAGGGGATCTGCTCCAGATAGTCGAACGTTACCCGATTTTGCGCGCTGACCCACGCCATGGTTTCAGCGGAGTTGTCATCCTCAAGCCAGCGGTAGGGATCTTCGACCTTGATCCCGTGATAGTCATCCACCTGCTCATCTTTACGGGTCTCAGGATATTCCACGTTTTGTCCACTCGCTGGGTAAAACCGCAGATCTCTCCACTCCGCTACGCTCCGGTCGAGATGACAGTTCTGTTGCAAGGAACGCTTGGCACTTTTCCTGGAAAAACAACAATTAGCCCTCAAACAGAATTGTCATCTCGACCGGAGCGTAGCGGAGTGGAGAGATCTGCGGTTCTCCTTTACCTTAGTAGCCGTTAAATCGGCAACGACTTCAGATACTCACGAAAAGCCGTTCCCAGCTCATTGTGGTTCAAGGCGAACTCTACCGTCGCTTTCAGCATGCCCAGCTTGTCGCCGGCGTCAAACCGCAGCCCGTCGAAACTATACCCGTAGACTTTTTCGTTCTGCAGCAGGCCCTTGATACCGTCCGTTAATTGCAGCTCCCCGCCGGCGCCGAGCGGCGTCTTCTCCAGCACGTCGAAAATCCTGGAGGTGAGAATGTAGCGCCCGATAATCGCATGTCGTGAGGGCGCCTCCTCCGGCTTCGGCTTCTCTACCAGGCCTTTGACGTCGAAGATACGCTCCTTGCCTTCGACGGGGTCGCAGTCGAGCACCCCGTAAGAAGAGATCGATGGACCCTCCACTACCTGTGTGGCCAGAATGGAAGACTGTGTCTGTTCGAACACCTCCATCATTTGCTGCAGGCACGGCACCTTGGCTTCAATGATGTCATCGGGCAAAATGACCGCAAACGGTTCGTCGCCCACCAGGTCGCGCGCCATGAGCACCGCGTGTCCCAGCCCCATCGCCTCTTTCTGCCGCACGTACGCAATCCGCGCCATGTGCGATATCTGCCGGGTCATGGCGAGCAACTCCGTCTTGCCCCGCTTCTCCAGCAGTTGCTCCAGCTCAAAGCTGATATCGAAATGGTCTTCGATTTCTGCCTTGTTTCTGCCCGTAACAATGATGATTTGTTCGCAGCCCGCCGCAATGGCTTCTTCCACTCCGTATTGGATAAGCGGCTTGTCTACCAGCGCCAACATCTCTTTGGGCAGCGCCTTGGTTGCCGGCAAAAAACGTGTGCCGAGACCGGCCGCCGGAAAAACTGCTTTGCGCACTCTGTCTTTCATCTCTTAAAGCTCCAGTCCAGTCTTATGGTGAAAGCGACATCCCGTTCCGCGTACGTTAGGATGCAGGAAAACCTAGAGTGTTGGTGAAGTGTCTCCCAGAAGTGCGCGGCGGACGATTTTGATGGGGGGAAATCCCTGTTTGAGAAAATCGTCGTGGAATTGTCGTAACGAAAACTGCGCGCCCTCTTTCTTTTCCAGATCGGCTCGCAACTTGAGTATCTGCAGCTTGCCCAACGTGTAGTAAAGATACGTCGCATCGGTTGTTCCACGCTTGGTCTCGACTAAGCCGCCGGCGTGTGTCTCATAGCCTTCGTCCACAAAGAATTTTACCGCCTGATCGAACGTCATCCCGCCCGTATGCATCTGGATGCCAACGATAAATCGGGCGTCGCGCAGCAGCGCATCCTGCAGTTGTCCCAGGCGAATCATCTTTGCATCCCTGGCATCGCGCGCGCCCGTCCCTGGTTGACCATAGCCTTGGTCGAGCATCATCTGCTCGCAATAGTGGGCCCAGCCTTCGTCGTTGGTAGAAGCTCCCAGCAGCTTGCGTACCTTGCTGGGCGCCTGCGGCACCCATAGAAACTGCACGTAGTGGCCCGGATAGGCCTCGTGAATCGCCGTGCTGATAATAGTTCCCCGGTTGAACTGCGCCATGAGCTGTTCCGTCTGCTGTGCAGTCGCATGTGGATCAGGCACGGTCACATTGAAATAAGCATCCGTCGAGACCTTCTCAAAGGGGCCCGGCGTATCCATGGATGCGGTCGTCGTCGCCCGCATGAATGGGGGTGTGTTTTCCAGCGTGGGCCGCACCGGCGAAGGAATGTCGACGATATGCTTTTCCTGGATGAACTGAATCAAACCCTGGAACGTCTCGCGAAAACTCTGCAGCAGATGGTCGGGAGCGGGGTGATCGCGGCCCAGTTCCGCCAGCACTTCGCGCGCCGTCCGGTGGGGGTCTACCTCCCGGGCGATGCGGTTGAACTCCGACTGGTTTTGATGCAGGTCCGCATAACCGATCTGTAACAACCTGGGTAGCGGCGTGTCCACCATCTCGTCGTAGAGCAGGAGCTTGGAGTAGGTTTCCGCGCCAAACCGGAAGTCGCCATGGGAACGAGGAAGGACATCCTTCCTGAGCCAGCTTTGGTAGCTCTTCAACGCCGCGATGACGGCGTTGTTCGACTGCGAAAATTCGGCTTTGAGTTCCTCGTTCGCCGCTTCTTTAAACGCCGCGGGAACGTCCGATTGGAAAAAACTAATGATATCCGGCAGTTGTTCCAGAGCGATTTCGGTATAAATCCGCGGCGGGTTCTTAAGGTTCTTCCGCGCCGCGTCCAGTGCTGCCGGCATCAACTTCTCCCGGGCCACCAGCGAGCGCAAGCGGTCGTCAGGCGAGGCGAATTTCCGTTCCATCAACACGAAAGCACTATTGGAAATCCCGCTCGAGTATTGGTCGGGGTCCTTCTCCCACAAGCGAATAGTGTTGAGCGACAGCAGCCTGCTGTGGATATTCCCCAGCAATAACTCCAGGTCGCCCTGGCTGTTCAAATCGAGCTGGTCCGCAGGAATGGCGGCAAATCTGTCTTCAAACCTTTTCTGGTCAGCCGTCTCCCGATCGACCGCAGCACGTGAGAAATCCTCAAGCTGCGCATCGTATTGGTGGAAACCGTCCAGGGTGCCGCTCGACGGGGCATAGTGAAAGTAGACCTGGTCGAAGTATTCATCGGCCAGCCTGCGCAGTGCGTCGGCAGCGCCGCCTCGCGCCTGCGCTGCAGGTGCCGGCGTCTTGCTCGAGCACCCGCCGGCCGCCGCAAGCCCAACCAGTACAATCGCGATCCGTTTCCAATGCAACAAGCGAAGGTGTCTCCGAAACTGCTTGGTTGAAAGGCCGATGGATTATTCCCGAGCCTGAACTGCGACAAATCCCGGGATTTCCACGAATCTTTACCTGAACCGATTGCGCAATCCCTATCTACGCTGGTGCGGGGCCGCCACCTCGGCTTCTTCGCCGGCAGTCAGCGTTTCCAGCAGGGCCCGAATCTCCCCTAACACATCCCCCGGCTCTGTTGCCTTAATCGGAAAACGAAGCACTCCCTGGGGAGTGAACTGTGCGCCTTTCTTGGCATTTTGTGCCACCAGCTTCATCAGCCGGCCAGGGTCGATATTGGCCTGGCCGGTAAAGCGGATGTGCATTTGATCCCGTTTGCGATCCACCTGCGCCACACCCGTCCGCTCGCATTGCAGGCGAAGACTGGCTGCTTCCAGAAGATGGTGCACGCTGACCGGCAGCTCGCCGTAGCGATCTTCCAGCTCGGCCCGTACTTCGCCCAGCATGCCCTCATCCTGTGCGCCGGCGATCTTCTTGTAGATGCGCAGCCGCTGATTTTCTTCCGCGATGTAGTTTTCATCAATGCGCAGGCTGATCCCGAGATTGAGCTGTGTCGTTGCCCGCGACGGATGCTCCTCGCCTTTCAACTCGTTGACCGCGTGTTCCAGCATGCTGGTGTACATTTCAAAACCCACGGCCTCAATGTGACCGCTCTGTTCCCCGCCCAGCATATTGCCCGCACCGCGCAGCTCCAGATCCAGTGCGGCGATCTTGAAGCCGGCCCCCAGGTCAGAAAACTCCTTCAGCGCGGCCAGCCGCCGGCGCGCAATTTCCGTCAGCTCGTGTTCCGGTGGAATCAGCAGGTAGGCGTAGGCGCGACGGTTGGATCGGCCAACCCTTCCCCGCAGCTGGTACAGCTCAGACAGCCCGTGGCGGTCGGCGCGGCTGATCAGAATGGTGTTAGCCAGCGGAATATCCAGCCCGTTCTCGATGATCGTGGTCGCCACCAGCACATCGTATTCTCCGTGCATGAAAGCCAGCATCACCCGCTCCAGCTCGCCTTCGCTCATCTGTCCGTGGCCGACCGTGACCCTGGCGTGAGGCACCAGCTCCTGGATCCTGGAGCTGATCTCGTAAATGGTCTCTACACGGTTATGGACAAAGTAGACCTGGCCGCCTCGCTCCAATTCGAGTTCCAGGGCGGAACGTATCAACTTCTCGTCAAACCTGGCCACCACCGTCTGAATCGCCATACGGTCCTTGGGCGGCGTTTCAATCACGCTCATATCCCGCAGTCCGACCAGCGACATGTGCAGGGTGCGTGGAATCGGCGTGGCCGACATGGCCAGCACATCAATCTCCCGCCGCATCTGCTTCAATCTCTCTTTGTGTCGCACCCCAAACCGCTGTTCTTCATCCACCACCAATAAGCCGAGATTCTGGAAGTGCAGATCTTTTGACAGCAGGCGGTGCGTGCCGATCAGGATGTCGACCTTGCCCGCTTCGACTCGCTCCAGAATAGACTTCTGTTCCTTGGGAGAGCGGAAGCGCGAAATCATTTCTACGGTGATGGGAAACTGCTTGAACCGGTCCTTGAACGTTTCAAAATGCTGGAAGCTGAGCACCGTGGTCGGGGTCAACACCGCGACCTGGCGGCCATCCTGTACCGCCTTGAAGGCGGCGCGCATCGCTACTTCTGTCTTGCCGTAACCTACATCGCCCACTAAGAGCCGGTCCATCGGCAACGGCGATTCCATATCCCGCTTGATGTCGGCGATGGCCGTGACCTGATCCTCGGTCTCGTTGTAGTCAAAGGCGTCTTCGAACTCGCGCTGAAAATCATTGTCGGCGGGAAAGGCATGCCCCTGGGCCGCCTTGCGCTGGGCGTAGAGCTTGAGCAGCTCATCGGCCATATCCTGCATCGCCTTGCGCACCCGGGCCTTGGTTTTTGCCCACTGTTGGCTGCCCAGACGGTTAAGCACAGGAGCCGGACCCGCGTCGGTCGAGCGATATTTCTGGATCAGGTCGAGCCGGGTAAGCGGAACGTAAAGACGCGCCTGCTCGGCAAATTCCAGCACCATGAATTCCACCCGGATGCCGTCCTGCTCGATCTCCTTCAATCCCATGTAGCGGGCGATGCCGTGTTCCACGTGGACTACGTAATCGCCCACCGTAAGGTCGCGAAAGTCAGACACGAAGGCCGCGGTCTTTGACTTCGACTTCCGCGGCAGCGGGCGAGCCGCCACATCGGCTTCGTCAGAGAAGTCATTCGCACCAAAGAGCACCAGGTTGCAATCCGGCAAGCTGACCCCGCTCGCAATCGCGCTCTGCACGATCACCGGAGTCCGAAGATCACCCGTCAGATGACTGGATTCGTCATAGGCCTGCTCGGCGCCGGGGGCCTGGGCACGGCTTCCCAGGCGGTAGGGCTGGCCGTACTCGCGCAGCAAGCCGGCTAGCCGTTCCACCTCTCCGTGGTTTGGCGCCACCAGCAACATCCTTGTTTCCTGCGCCGAGAGCGATTTAATCTGCTGCAGAAATGCGGGAATAGAACCATGGAATCGCAGCGTCGGACGGGACGAGAAGGCGATCTCGTCCATCGGGTTGACATCGTCATCCAGAACATCCACCGCACCCAGTTGGTCCATTTCCAGGCCGGGTAACGATGAAATCCTGGCCAGCAATTCGGGTGGCGAAAGGTAAATGTCTTGAGGAGTGATCAGCGTCCCGATACCACTGCGTTCATGCCGCTGCTCAACCTTGTTCCACCACCGGTCCAGCTGGTTGCGGATCATGGCCGGCTCTTCCTGCAGAACCTGCACCTTCGGAAACAATTCGAAGAGCGACCGGTCCGCGCCCGCTACCGAGCAGAAAAACTCCCACCCGGGAAACACGCTGACACCACCCGCGGCAAGTGCCCGGTCCAGCAGTTCCGGGTCGTCTCCCGCATCGAGACGGCTTCCACTCAATCGCCGGTGCACGGCAGCCAGCAGATCCTCCGATATGGGTGTTTCGGTCAGCGGCAAAAGCAAGGCTTCGTCGATGGCGGTAGACGAGCGTTGCGAGTCCGGTTCGAATTTGCGGATCGATTCGATCTCGTCGCCAAACAACTCCATGCGGACCGGCCGGTCCGCTTCCGGGGAGTAGACATCGAAGATTCCGCCCCGGCGGGTAAACTGCCCCGGCATTTCGACAATATCCATGGGACTGTAGCCCACGCTCGCCAGATGGGTGGTGAGCTCGTCCATGTCGATTTCTTCCTCGCGCCGCAGGACCCTTCCGAGGTTGGCATAGTACTCCGCTGGAAAGACGCGCATGCTGGCGGCTTCTACGGGAACAATCACGATCAAGGCCGCACCGGTTGCGATTTTCCACAGGACCGAGGCGCGTTGCTCCTGCACATCCGGATGGGGCGACAGGTTTTCAAAGGGCAAAACATCGTGGGCCGGCAGGCGGAGTACCTGCTCCTGCCTGATAGCCCCGGTCAGCTCGCACGCAGCACGCAGCGTGAGCAGGAGTGCATCCGCGGCCTTATTGTCGGCCACGATCACCACCACCGGCGACTGTGCCGCCCGGACAAACAGTGGCAGGTAGAGGGCGCGGGCAGTGGCAGTCAGTCCGGAGACACGTTTGCGCCCCGCAGCGAAGGCCAGATGCCTTCGTACGCGCTCAAACGGCGCACAGTGTTCCAGGTCCGTGAGCACCTCGCGGACGAAGGGGAGGATCATGCCTGACCCAATTCTAACCGGAGGTCCTTAAGAGAATTTAAGTCCGGAGAAAACCAATTCTGAGCAGATGGCCGGCATAGTCCTGGGTGGCGATCTGAAAGCACGAACAGTCCCGGAGGGACGGCTGACATAACCGAATCTTTCAGCCGCGCCTGCGGGACTATCGCGATTTGCGTGGCCCACCCAGGACTACGTCCCATAAGCGCTAACTTGTTTGGGATGTTTTTTCTTCAAACCTCCCACAAAATCGTCATCCTGAGCCTGTGACTTTTTTGATCTTTTCGTGTTTAGTGCACCCGGCCAGATGTTGTTTAGTCCCCTCCAGAAAGGCGTCATCCTGCCTGCCCCGGCGTGCCGTGGGAGCGAAGCGCCGCGCAGATCTATCGCATAACAGAGGGTTTATGGCGCGAAGTCGAAGGACCCCGAGGATGCTCATCTTGCCCATGCCGTTCGGAGCTTTTCAACCACCGAGGGCCGAGAACCGAATCTTGCTGGGGTACGCACTTGATGGTCACGGGTACATCTTTTCATGCGCTGTAATCATCTTCCTCAGGTCTGTGCAAGGTCTTTGAACTCGGGATCGACCGTGCGAATGAGGTTGAGCTTCTTTTCGCGCTGCCAGCCTTTGACATGGCAAGTGCTAGCAGTCCCAAGGGAAAGACCGTGACGGGTCCGCCAGGGGTGGGCTCCGGTGGTTGAAAGATCCGAACGGTGTAGGTAAGAGGAGCACCCTCGGGGTCCTTCGACTCCGCGCCATCAAGCGCTGTGCCACCCGACCAATCTGTGAGCGCTCCGCTCAGAGGCTGTGACTTTTTTAATTTCCCTTGCAGTCTGTGGCCGGAAAGCTATGAAGAGCACCTGCCAACAAGCATCGCCGGGGTCCTTCGACTCCGCGCCATAAACCTTCTGTTATGCGATAGATCTGCGAGGCGCTTCGCTCCCACGGCACACCGGGCAGGCAGGATGACGATTTTGTGGGAGTTTTGAAGAAAAACATCCCAAACAAGTTAGCGCTTGTGGGACTACGTTCTCGGCTAAGCTCAACAAGCTCAGCCGTCCCTGAACGCGGGCATACCGTGAAAGCCAGTTTGGGAATTTAACAGGCACAACACGGGCAGTACCGGCGGATGACCGGTGCTGCCCGTGCCGTGAAAAGTCGCGCTCGTCTACGCCTGGACGGTGACAGCGGCCTTTTGCGAATCGGCGTTGGACATCGTTGCCGCCGGCACGCCTTCTTTTCCCTGGCCGGGCTTGCGGATGTCGATGCCGCCCTTGAAAAAGGCGCCATCTTCAATGCTGATGCGCTGTGCAATGACATCTCCGGTCAAGGAACCTTCACTGCGGATGTCTACACGGTCACTCGCATTGATGTTGCCGCGCACCTTGCCCAGAACCACGACTTCACGCGCGGAAATATTCGCTGATACCTGGCCATTGCGGCCCACCGTAACCCGGTTGCCAGGTAGGTTGATCGCGCCTTCGACCTTGCCGTCGATGTACAACGACTCAGAACCCGTCACTTCGCCCTTAACCACCAGGCTCTTGCCAATTGTGGCCTGATCGGCGGCTGCCGGCGACGCGGGTGAGGTGCTGGAAGTACGTGTGCTGGTTTGTTCGTGGCTAGAAGCCGTGGGTACAGACGGACGCGTGGGCTCCGTGCTAGGGGACTGCGAGGGACTTCCAGGTTGGTTCGGTTTCCACATCTGTTTTGTACTTCCTTTCGTTTACTTCTGGATACAGGCCCCCGAACAACCCTGCGGAGCGGTTTCCGCATTTCAGGGCAAATCAGGCGGAGCTGTTGTGTTTCCTACTCATCTGCTTGCTCGGCCAATGCCAGCAAGCGGCGCAATCCTTGCTCTTCTCTGCATCTTAATCACGCTTGGCGCAAAATTGAAATCCCCCATTCTGAAACTTTCGGACTTCCGGGGGAGCGGACCCATTAGTATCAACAAAGACATGGCCTTTGGTGCGGCTCGCCCATATCCGCACAACTATACGCCGAATGACCGACCGCGAACTCCTCCATCGCATAGAACGTTCCGCCGGCCAGCGCGCCGGTTACAAGCAGTTGGTCCGGGAACTGGGGCTGGGCGGCGGTCGGGAGCGCCGCATGCTGCTGGAACAGCTCGACCGCATGGCCGCCCGCGGCGAGCTGGTTAAGTCTGACCGCGATCACTGGGCACTCCCCGCGGCTGTCACCCGCAACCACCTGCTCGCCGGCCGTTTGGACGTGCATCGCGACGGCTTTGGCTTCGTACGGCTGGAGGCCCGCCAGGCTAGCGGTGACGACGACATCTTCATTCCTCCTAACGAGATGAATGGTGCCATGCAAGGCGACCAGGTATTAGTGGAACTCGCCCCTCCCCGGCCTGACGGCCGCCAGAGCGGACGCATCGCCCGGGTCCTCAGCCGCCGCAACCCCACCGTGGTCGGCGTCTTCCATTATGCGCTTCACGACCATGCACGGGGGAACACCGTAACTCCCCTCGACGACCGGCTGACCCAGCCAATCCTCATCCCCTTTGGCCTTGAGCAAGGGCCCTCAACAGGCACCGCAACTCCGCATCGCGTCGTTAGTGAGAATATCGGCTCCCCGAGTCCACTCATGATTGCCTCCAGCCTGGAGGGTTTGGTGGTTGACGTGGAGATCACCGACTGGCCTACGCCCTCCCGTCCTGCGCGCGGACGGGTCATCGAGATCCTGGGCCGGGAAGACGATTTTGGCGTCGACGTAGAAATCGTCATCCGCAAGCATCACCTGCCCCATGTTTTCCCTCCCAATGTTCTCGAGGAGGCACGCGCCGCTGCCCATCTGGATCGGGCAGAGGTCGCCCGCCGCCGCGATTTTCGCCAGCTACCGATCATTACTATCGACGGCGAGACCGCCAAAGACTTCGATGACGCCGTCTACGTCCGCCAGTACGGGGGCGCCGGCGGCACCTGGGAGCTGCAGGTCCACATCGCCGACGTCGCTCAATATGTCACCCCCGGTTCGGCGCTCGATCTCGAAGCGCGCCTGCGCGGCACTTCCGTCTATTTTCCCGATCGGGCCGTCCCCATGCTGCCGCAGGAACTCTCGAGCGACATCTGCAGCCTCCGCCCCGGGGAAGACCGCCTGGTTCTCTCCTGCATCATCATGATCGATCCCGAGGGCGAAATCCGCAGCTACGAGGTCACCCCGGGTGTCATCCGCTCTGCCAGCCGCCTGACTTACACCCAGGTCCACGCAGTGCTCGACGGAGACCAAAAAACTCGCGAGCAATTTAGTCCACTGGTTCCGGATCTCGAACAGATGTATGAACTCGCCCGCTTGCTCAACCGCAAGCGCCAGCGCCGTGGGTCGATCGATTTTGATCTGCCGGAGCCGGTCATTGAATTTGATTCTCAGGGCGCCATGCAAAGCATTGTTCGCTCCGAGCGGAGCTGGGCCAATCGTCTGATCGAAGAGTTCATGCTCTCTGCCAACGAATGCGTTGCTTCGTGGCTCGAAAACCTGGGCGTACCGTCACTGTATCGAATTCACGAAAAGCCGGAACCTCGCCGTGTCGCCGACTTTGAAACCGTGGCGGCTACCTTTGGTTATTCCCTTGGCCTAGGCCCGCTTCCGGTGAAGCGCGTGACCATGAAGTCGGAGCGCCGAGAGCAGAGAGGACGCGCCGGCGGCCGGGGCCATCCGCCTCGCCAGTACGAGATCGCGGAAGATATCGCGGTCACTCCTCGTATGTATCAGCAGCTGGCGCTTAAAATAGCCGGCAAGCCGGAGGAGCGCATCCTGGCCCACCTCATGCTCCGTTCCCTGCGTCAGGCGCGTTACAGCGAAAAGAACGAGGGCCACTTCGCCCTGGCGGCGCCTTGCTATACCCACTTTACTTCCCCCATCCGCCGTTACCCGGACCTCATCATCCACCGCATAGCCAAGGCCATTCTGGCCTCCGGAGAAAGCGGAGTGGGTGTGCTCGCCAGGCAATCCGGCAAGCAGCAGAGTTCGCACGCTGATCCCCACCTGGCGGCTCCTCTCAGCGAAGCCGACCTAGCCGGCATTGCCTACGAGTCGAGCCAGGCCGAGCGTCGCGCTGAAGATGCCGAGCGTGAGCTGATGGAGTGGAAGAAGGTCAAATTCATGCAGAACCACCTGGGCGACGACTTCAACGCCATGATCCTCAGCGTGACTAAGTACGGCTGTTTTGTAGAACTGGATAGCCTCTTCATCGAAGGCCTGGTGCCCATCATGAGCCTCCAGGGCGACTACTATACCTTCCGCGAGAACACGCGTCAGATCATCGGAGAGCATGCGGGCCGTCGTTACTCCATGGGGGATCGGGTTCGGGTGGTCCTTGACCGCGTGGACGCCGTACAGAGACGGTTACAGTTTTCCATTCTGGAAGAGGTGGCTCCAGTCCGCCTGAGCCGTCCGGCCAAGACGAAAACCAGGCCCAAATCCAAAGCCAAGGCCCATCCCTACGTTCCGCCAAAAAACAAAGTGCTGCGCAAGGGAAAACCAAAGGGCAAAAACAAGCGCCCGGGCAAGAAACGCAGTTAGAGAACGATGCGTGAGCCCCACTGACCACCATTGACCATCCGGCGGGGGCCCGAGCTCGCCGGGAAAAGGTAAGGTGGAATCCACCTGCCAGGACGGGGACGCCACCCGCGAAATGGGGTCGTACGCACGCTCCCGGCCCGGCGATGGATACGACAGAAAGAGGCCTGACTTCTGCGCCGGTCCCATCGATCGCTGGTTTTCTCCGGGCTGTCATGTGGCCGCAATCTGCGGCAGAAGCTCATCCCGCAAAAGAGGTCGTAACGATCACTGACGGTGCCGTATTCCGGGCTACTGCGGGGGTGGGTTGCTGCCTGGCGGTGGTGTGGGCCGGGTGCTGTCTGGGCCCTTATAGACAAAGGGGACGTGCAGCGGCAGTTCGGCATCGCTGTGCTTGGCTTTGGGCTTCTCCTGGACTGCGCCTTTGTTTTCTTCGGCCACTACGGTTCGCTGGGAGTTAAGGCAGAGCCAGGTCTCGCGCACGTGTTCAAAGACGTGGGAAAATATGCCCTTTTCCAGCACTGGCCCTTTGTCGCCTTTCCAACTCATCACGTAGGTGCCGTTGACAATGGCTACGTCACCCACGAAACGAACGCTTACCACTTTCTGCTGCAGGGAGTCAGGGCCCGCGTTCTTGACGAAGAGGTGGGCGATTTGCTGGTTGCGGGTAGTCACGTCTCCGCTGGCGGAAATACCGATAAATTGCGGTGCCAGGACGAGTTCGAGCGCATATTGATCGCGCTTGGTCACAGCGTCGGCCCAGCGGTCCTCCACCTGTTGCATCTCGCGAAAATCGGGCGGCGGGGCCTTGGCCTTGGCCGCTTGCTGCGCCTCGGAGTTCACTCCCGGCAACAACAGGCAAAGGGCAATGAGGAGAGATTTTGTTCGACGACCCATCCTTTCCTCATTCTACCGTTTGTCCAGATATGTACCTTGATTCCCTCAGGCCGCCCGTTGCCGGTTGTGCCCTAAACTGAGCTTGGAGCTTCCCATGGCCACTTTCTCCGATGTGTCGCTGGACCGCGGTCTGCCCGCAAGCGTGGAGGCGGAGCGTTCGATTCTGGGCGCGATCCTGCTCGACAACCATTCCTATAACGAGGCGGCAGAAAAACTGCGCGCGGAAGACTTCTCGCTCGACTCGCACCGGCGTATTTACAGTCGCATGTCGGAGTTGATCGACGCTCGCCGGGCGGTGGATATCGTCACCCTGGCGGAAGAGCTGGCGCGGCGCAAGGAGGTAGAGGCCGTAGGTGGAGTGGCCTACCTCGCGTCCCTCACCGAGGGGCTTCCGCGGCGGCCAAGCATTGAAGAGTATGTCCGCATCGTCAAGGACAAATCCCTGTCGCGGCAGCTGATCAGTATCTGCAACACCGCGATCACCCGGGCGGCCGACCAAAGCGATGAAGCGCTGGTGGTGCTGGATGCGGCCGAGTCGGGCCTGCTGGAAGTCTCCGAGCGTGGCATTACCCGCGGCTTTGCGGGAATTCCGGAGATCGTTCGCGATTCCTTCGGGACAATCGACAACTTGTACGCGCAGCAGAAAGAGGTCACCGGGCTGGCGACGCACTACACCCAGTTCGATAAGATGACCAGCGGTCTGCAAGCTTCGGATCTGATCATCATTGCCGCCCGTCCCAGCATGGGCAAGACCGCCTGGGCCATCAACATTGCCGAGAACGCGGCCGTGCGAGACGGCAAAGTGGTGGCGGTGTTCTCGCTCGAAATGTCAAAGGAGTCGTTGTTGCGCCGCATGCTGGCTTCGCAGGCGTTGGTTTCCATGCAAAAGATCCAGACGGGTTTTATTCCGCGAGCGGACCGGGGCAAGTTGATGGAGGCACTGGAGCGGTTGGCGGAGTCGAAAATTTTTATCGACGATACTCCGGCGATTGCGCTTTCGGAGATGCGGGCCAAGGCGCGGCGGCTGCAGCGGCAGCAAGGCACGCTGGACCTGATCGTGATTGACTACCTGCAGTTGATGAGCGCCTCTTCCTTTGGTGTTGGTGCGCGCCGCTATGAAAACCGCACCCAGGAAGTATCCGCCATTTCCCGCGGCCTCAAGGCGCTGGCTAAAGAATTGCGGGTACCGGTGGTGGCGCTTTCGCAGCTCAGCCGCGCCTCCGAACAGCGCGGCGGAGACAAGAAGCCGATGCTCTCCGATCTGCGCGAATCCGGCTCCATCGAACAGGATGCCGATGTAGTGGCCTTCATTCACCGGGATAGCTACTACAACAAGGACGAGAACGGGGAAGAAGACCCCGATTCCAAGAACAAGGCGGAGATCATTATCGCCAAACAGCGCAATGGTCCCACCGGCTCGGTGCATCTTGCCTACATCGCGGATTGCACGCGCTTCGAGAACATGGCCTTTGGCCAGGCGCCCGGAGACTTCTAGCCAGCCAATGCCGAATCGACCGCTTTGGGCGGAAGTCTCCCGCCACCGGCTGCTCGCCAACTATAAGAAGCTGTGCCACATGGCAGGCTCTCAGGCCGATTTGATGCCGGTGGTCAAGGCCAATGCATACGGTCACGACGTGCTGGCGTGTGCTCCGTTGCTGGCGGGGGCGGGAGCTCAGTGGTTAGGCGTGACCGGTACTGAGGAAGGGGCGGCGGTGCGGGCGGTCTGTCCGCAGGCGCGCATCCTGTTGATGTCCGGAATCTTCCGCGGGGATGCAGATACGGTCCTCGAACAAGGTTTGACCCCGGTGGTTTGGGAACCCTGGCAGCTTGACCTGCTGGAGGAGGCCGCGGCCGCGCGCGGCATGGCCCCGTTGTCGATCGCGGTTCACCTGGAGATCGACACTGGCATGTCGCGCCAGGGGATTCGCGTGGTGGACGCGCCTGCCCTATTGCCTGGTTTTCAGAATGGATCCTGCCTGCGGCTAGAGGGCGTGATGACCCACTTCAGTACGCCGGAGACCATGTCTTCTGTTCGCCCCAATCCCCAGCTGGCGAGCCTGGAGACCGCGCTGCAGCTGATGGTTGATCGCGGGCTGCGGCCGCAGTGGCTTCATGCGGGGAATTCGTCGAGCGTGGTTGCGGGTGCCGATCGGGAGATTTTGCTGGATATGGCTGTGCGGTTGGGAGCGCGGCTGATGCTGCGTCCTGGCCTCGCGCTGTATGGCTACCTCGACCGGCTCACGTTGGATGGACTTTCGTGGGCCGGCGAGCCTGGGTTTGCTCCGGTGCTTTCCTGGAAGACGCAGGTGACTTCGCTACGGACCATACAACAGGGGGAAAGCGCCGGTTACGGCAATACGTTTGTCGCCTCCCGCGAGACGCGGCTTGCGCTGTTGCCGGTGGGTTATGCGGATGGGTACAACCGGTTGTTGTCGAACCGGGGGCATGTGCTCGTCCGCGGGCAAGAGGCGCCCATTGCCGGGCGGGTTTCGATGGACCAGACGGTGGTGGATGTTACGGAGATTCCCGGGGTTGCGATTGGCGATGAAGTGATGTTGTTGGGGAGTCAAGGCGCCCGTACGATCGACGCGTGGGATCTGGCGGATCTCGCCGAGACCATACCGTGGGAAGTGCTGTGCGCAATTAGCTCCCGGGTGCCACGGATGGTGGTCTCTTAGGCTTTTCCTTGCAACGTAGGCCGGGTGCCCCACATCTCGCTCGTTTTTCGCGAGATGTGGGATACCACGGCACCAACCCCGCCAGCTTTCCAGGCTATTGGAAAAGAATGGTAAAAGTTCGTGGTATCCCACACCTCGCAAAAGACGAGCGAGATGTGGGGCACCCGTCGTGGGTGGAAGGGACAGAAAGAAGGAGATCCGCAGTTGGTGGAAGAGACTGAAATCGGGAGACCCGCGACCTGTGGAAGGGGCGGAAATAAAGAGGCTACACTGGGTTGAGACGATCATGTTCATCGATGAGGCACGAATTCGGGTGAAGGCGGGGGACGGCGGCAATGGGTGTGTTGCCTTCCGGAGGGAGAAGTTTGTCCCCCGGGGCGGCCCCTCCGGCGGAGACGGCGGACGTGGCGGCGACGTCATCATGGAATCGAGCGAACGTCACAATACCCTGGTTCACTTCCGCTTCAACCCTGAACACAAAGCCCAGCGGGGACGGCATGGTGAAGGCTCCAATTGCAGCGGGCGTGAGGGCGTGGATACGATTTTGAAGGTGCCGGTCGGCACGGTTCTGTACGACGACGAAACCGGCGCCCTGGTGCATGATTTCAAACATCCCGATGAACGCATCATTGCCGCCAAAGGTGGACGGGGCGGACGAGGCAATCAGCATTTTGCCACCGCCACCCACCAGGCACCGCGGGAATCGGAAGCCGGCAGAGAGGGCGAAGAACGCGCTTACCGGCTGGAGTTGAAGCTGCTGGCCGATGTCGGGCTGGTGGGTTATCCGAATGCCGGAAAGTCGACACTGATCTCCAGGATCTCTGCCGCTAAGCCCAAGATTGCCGATTATCCCTTCACTACCCTGGAGCCCAACCTGGGCGTGGTGTCGGTAGGAGAACCGCCGCATGAGGACAGTTACGTGGTGGCTGATATCCCGGGCCTGATCGAGGGCGCCCACCTCGGGGCCGGGCTGGGAGTGCAGTTTCTCCGCCATATTGAGCGTACCCGGGTCCTGGTACACCTGGTGGATGTTTCCGATGCCAGCGGGCGCCCCGATCCGGTGGAAGACTTCCGGGTGATCATGGCTGAGTTGAAAAGCTTCGGCCATGGCCTCGACGAAAAACCGATGTTGGTGGTGGCCTCCAAGGCGGACGTGGCCAATCCGGAGAAACTGAAAAAGCTACGGGCCATGGCCAAGCGGCGCAAGCTACCCTTCTTTGCCATTTCGGCAGTAACCGGGGCGGGCATCCACGAGCTCAAATACGCACTGGGCGACATGGTGCGCGCATCTCGCGAAGAGGAAATTGCGCCGGTGGCAGCGAACGCTATTTTGGCTGAATACTAGAGCTGAATACTAAGCGGTAGCTAAACGGGCTGCGGCCACACCCACCAGGGCGCGCCGCGGAGCGGGAAGTTGCACCAGCTCCCAGGCAGATCGATCGCGGAGCAGGCGAGAGACCAGGGCGGTGTGCATGGCGTGCCCGGCTCGCTGAGCAACCACCCGGCCCAGGATCCGATGTCCCACCAAGGCAAGATCGCCAATCAGGTCAAGCACTTTATGACGGACGAATTCGTCATCAAAGCGCAACGGCCCATTCTGCACCGCGCCCCCGCAGAGGATGATTGCATTTTCTTCCGACGCCCCCCGGATCAGCCCCATATCCCGCAGCATTTTCTCATCTTCGCGAAACCCAAACGTGCGGGCAGCGGCGATCTGGGCGCCATAGGCTCCAGCGGCGAGATCGACGGTGAACGCCTGACGGCCGATCGGGTCGGGGAAATGGATGTCGTAGGTGATGCTGTAGCCTTCGCCGGGATAAACGGCAATGAACTTTCCGTTCTCGCGCACCTCTACACTTTTCAGGATGCGGAGATATTGCCGGCGGCGGCGCTGAATCCGAATACCCACCTCGGCAAATGCTTCCACATACGGCAGGGCGCTGCCGTCGAGGATGGGCAACTCAAGATTATCCAGCTCGATAATGACATTGTCGACGCCCATGCCGATGAGCGCGGAAAGAAGATGCTCGGTGGTGGATATCAGCACGCCCTGGCGCATGATACTGGTGGCATAGCTGACTTTGGCGACATTCCTGCCCGTGGCCGCAATCTCGTAGTTGTCCAGATCGGTGCGGCGAAAAACGATACCCGACCCGGCAGGAGCGGGCAGCAAGCGCATGTTCACCGGCGCCCCGCTGTGGAGACCGATTCCTGAGAACTCAATCACCGACGCGATGGTGGTTTCTAAATGGGCTAGTTCCACGAATCAGTATTTCCTGGTTGCAGTCGCAAAACCATAGAGTACATAGGATAAAAAAAGTTGCACTGTGTCAAAAGTGCAACAAACTGATCGGGCCATAAGACGTAGCACAAGGGTGTTAGGTTTACTCCCGGAGGAGAAAAGATTGATGGAGAGATACCGCGACTTGGCCGGGGCGGTGGCCAATCGCCAGGCCCAAATGCTGAAAATGCTGGGCGAATTGGTTCGCCTTGAGTCGCCCACGGAAGATCCGGCGGCCGTGAATCGGTGTGTCACCCTGCTGGAAGGATGGATCAGGGGGACTGGGGGCAAAAGCCGGCGCAGCAAACAAAAGGCGGCTGGGGATCTGTTGCTGGGCCGCTTCGGACCGGTTCGCAGCGCCGCCAAACCCCTGATGCTGCTCGGCCACCTGGACACGGTGTGGCCGCTGGGCACACTTAAGAAAATGCCTTTCCGGCTGGGCGAGGGGCGGGCATGGGGACCGGGTGTCCTGGACATGAAAGCGGGCGTGGTCATGGCCCTGAGCGCACTCTCCATCTTGCAGGAAGCAGGCCAATTAAGCCGGCCAGTAATGCTGCTGTTGAATAGTGACGAAGAAACCGGCAGCGAACATTCGCGCACTCTGACCGAGTCGCTGGCGAAACGATGCGGGGCGGTGTTTGTGCTGGAACCCGCACAGGGTGTTCCCGGGGCATACAAGACGGCAAGGAAAGGTGTGGCCCATTACCGCCTGCAGGTGCATGGAGTCGCCGCCCACAGTGGAGTGGACTTCGGGAAAGGACACAGTGCAGTGCTGGAACTTGGGCGGCAGATCGAGCGGGCCAGCGCGTTCACCAACCCGGCCAGAGGCATAACGGTGAATGCAGGGGTGATTGGGGGCGGGACGCGATCCAATGTGGTGCCGGCCGAGGCTTGGGCGGAATTCGACGTGCGCATTGCCAAGGCGGTTGACGCGCAGCGCATCGATCGCCGCTTCCGCACCCTGCGGGCGGTTGACCGGCAGTGCAGGCTGGAGGTCAGCGGTGGACTGAATCGGCCACCGATGGAAAGAACTTCAGGGACGGTTACATTATTTCGCCGCGCAGCAACAATGGCCGCGGGGCTGGGTTTTCAACTGCAGGAAGCAGCGACGGGCGGAGGTTCGGACGGGAATTTCACCTCGGCCCTGGGGATCCCGACGTTGGATGGAATGGGAGCGGTGGGTGAGGGCGCACATGCCCAGCATGAATCCATTTTGCTCGATGCCCTGGTTCCCCGGACAGCACTGCTTGCGGCGATGATCGGCGGTCTTTCCTTGCGATAGGCCGCAGAAGGGGACACTATGCCGGCTGCTTTGGATATCACGTTGCTTGCCATTTTCGTTCTGTGCTCTACGCAGTTGCTCCGCCCCAAGGGCGACGGGAAAGGGTCCCTAAGGAGCTGAACCGGCTCCGCAAAACGGAATTGCGCACATCGCGAAAAACGTACCTCAGAACTTCATAAAGGCTTGGCTTTGTCCCTTCCACAAATCAAGGGTGCCCCATATCTCGTGCTGTTACGAGATGTGGGATACCACTGCGCTTACCTTGCAACTCTGCACTTTATAAGCAGAACGTTAAGTTTCGCGGTATCCCATATCTCGTAACAGCACGAGATATGGGGCACCCTTGATTTGTGGAAGGGACAAGGTCTGGTAAGAGGCCGTGCTATCGGTCAGGCGCCCGATCAGCGGAGGGATAGGTCTGGATCGAGTTGGTTTGCCATGCGCAGCTCTGCTCCTTCGAGGAGGCTCGAGACCAGGGCCAGGGGCAGTCCCACGACGTTGAAGTAGCAACCGCTGATTCGGGGGATCCATCTTCCGGCATAACCCTGGATCGCGTAGGCGCCGGCCTTGTCCATGGGTTCGCCGCTGGCGACATAATCGGAAATTTCCGGGGGCGATAGCGTGCGCATGGTCACCTGGGTCAACTCCGCGGCCACTTCCGCTGCGCCCGATCCCCAGACCACGGCTACCCCGGTGACGACGTGATGGGTACGCCCGGATAACAGCAGGAGCATGCGCGTGGCGTCCGCGGCATCTGCCGGCTTGCCCATGACTTCTCCATCGCAGACCACGACCGTGTCCGCTCCCAGAACCATGACTGGAGCATGGGCGGAGGACGCTGGATGGCGGGCAAAGACATCCTCCGCTTTCTCCCGGGCTAGCCGGGTGGCGAAGCGGATAGCGTCTTCCCCGGGGCGGCGCGATTCTGGCACGGACGATGGCTCGACCGCAAAGTGATAGCCCGCCTGGGCCAGCAGCTCCCGCCGCCGCGGCGAGGCAGAAGCGAGGATGAGGGGGGAGTTCATGATTTAAGCCTCGGCCACGTGGGTGCCGGTGCGGACGCCCTCCTGGTCGCACAAGGCCCAAGCCATGCGCGGGGTGTTGTGAGCGATCCCGAAGCGGCCGTCGGGGCCGAGCAGGATGATACCGCCGTGACCCTGAAGGCGGGCATAGAGATAGGCGATGGCGTCCTGGGCCGCTTGCTCCGGCCCCAGCAGCGGTACCCGGTCCACGGCCCACTTGCCCAGTACCAGCTTCATGATCGGCTCGCCCCATCCGGTAAGCGAGACGGCGGCGCTCCGGTTGTCGGCGTAGCCGCCACACCCGATCACCGAGGAATCCCCGACCCGTCCGGGGGTTTTGTTCAGAGTCCCTCCGGTGGAGGTGGCGGCGGCCAGGTTGCCTTCAGCGTCCAGAGCAACCGCGCCCACGGTGTCATGCGAGCCAGCAGGATCACCACCGAATGTGGCATCGGCGATGCCTGCGCTGGCTCTTGCTTTGGCTGCTTCGAGGCGCTGCCGTTCGCGGTCGATGACCAGGCTGGCGTTGTCTATCAGGGCTAGTCCATTCTTTTGCGCAAACGTCTCCGCGCCCTGACCGACGAGGTAAACGTGGGGGCTGCATTCGAGCACCAGGCGGGCAGCCTGAATGGGATTCTTCAACCTCTCCACGCAGGCTACGGCACCGGCGCGCAGGGTTGCGCCATCCATCATCAGAGCGTCGAGTTGCACCTGTCCGTCCGCGGTAAGGAAGCTGCCCCGGCCGGCATCGAAGGTTTCATCATCTTCCAGCACGGTCACGGCGGCCTCGACCGCGTCCAGCGCGGAAGCCCCGCGGCTCAGCAGGTCGTAGCCCACGTCCACCGCTCGAATCACACCGAAGGAATGGGCTTGCAGCTGGTCGGGGGGAATGTCCCATGCGCCGCCATGAACCAGCAGTATCGGGGAGCGAGGGAAGGCGCGTTGCGTCATTGTCAGGTGCGGGTCAAGCGCGTGGAGCGGGGCTCAGATCGGCGGTTGCTGCCCGCGCCGCGGTGGCCGGGGATCCCTGGGGACGAAGCTCTGCAGATGGGTTCTCCACGGGTTGGGAATCAGCAAGTTGTGGCTTGGTGCGTTGATAGGTATAGCTGATGCGGTGGATGACGGTGATGGTGGACAAGACGGCCAGCACCCAGAGCACCGGGGCCATCACATCCCAGCGGTTGAAAAGCGCGCCCAGAATGATGAGCACCACCCGTTCCGGCCGCTCCATGAAACCCACTTTGCAGGAGCCGATCAGGGCTTCGGCCCGGGCCCGGGTATAGCTGACCATGAGCGACGTAACCATGACAAAGGCGGCCAGCACGACATAGAAGAACCGGTTACCGCGGGCATAAAACACCAGCAGACCAAAAAATAAAACCACGTCGCTGTAGCGATCGATGACCGAATCGAAGAACGCTCCGAAGATGGTCACCTGATGCGTTTGGCGCGCCACCCGGCCGTCGACCATATCGAAGATGCCGGCGCCGATGATGACCAGACCGGCATAGAGAAAGAGGCGAACAAAGTTGTGCTCATTGGCCCAACCGAAGAGGATGGCGGCCACCGTGTTGATGACCAGACCGAGGAAGGTAAGCACGTTGGGCGAGATACGGGTGAGCGCAAGGCCATCCACAATACCTTGCAGGACGACACCGCAACCTCTGCCGAATGCGCCGGTCCAAGTCCAGGTCATGGGGTCTCGTCGTGGATGGTAGTGAGCTTGAGAATCTCCAACTCGCGTTTGCCGTTCGGGGTCACGATCGCTGCAATGTCGCCGACCTGCTTGCCCACCAATCCTCTACCGATGGGAGAAGTGGTGGAGATGAGGCCCTGGTTCACGTCGGATTCTTCGCTGGTGACGAGCTTGTAAGTGATTTCTTCGTTCTTGGTGGAGTCGAAAACCACCACGGTCGAGCCAAAGGCAATCCTGTCCCTGGGAATATTCGATAAGTTCACCAGCGCCAGTTCCGCCATGCGCTTCTTGAGTTGACCCAGGCGGGCGTTGACGAAGACCTGGCGCTGCTTGGCCATGTGGTACTCCGCGTTCTCGCTCAGATCTCCCAGCGACGCTGCCTTTTTGATCTCGATAGGAAGCTCGTGGGTAAGCTCGTGCTCCAGCACGCGGATTTGTTCTTCCAGCTTCTTCTTTATGTGTTCAGGCATTTCGCAATGATCCGGGATGCGCGCGGCCAACCAGCCCGCGCTGCCCTCTTTCCTGTCGCTGATTCCAGAGCCTTTGATGCTACGCGGGCACGCCACCCGCGACCGCCCCCGCTCGATGGGCACATCGCTAACCGCAAAAGACGATTATACGACGGACGGTTGACGCTCAGTCAGCCACTCGTGAACGGCGAGAGTCAAGAAAACTCTGCAGGATGAGTACGGCCGCTACCTGATCGATCACGGCACGCCGATCTCCCGGCACGCGACCGGCGGCATCCAGATGACGATGCGCTTCGGTGGTCGAGAGCCGTTCGTCCCACAGTGTCAGCTCGACTCCAGTCAGCGTCTGAAGGGCGTGGCCAAAGTCTTGGGCCTTGAGCGCCTGGGGACTGACGTCGCCGGACATATACAGGGGGTTGCCGACCACCACCTGGGTACATCCATACTTGCGCACCAGCCGGGCCAGCGAGCCAAGATCCTGACGCCGGTTCTTGCGCACCAGGGTGAGCACCGGTTGTGCGGTAAGCCCAAGCTCGTCGGAGACGGCGACGCCGACCCGGCGATCGCCGACATCGAGACCCAAAATGCGGCCTGAGGGCGGTCGTTCCAGCGCCTTGTCCAATTGATTCAGTCCAATTGATTCATAGATTGGGTGACCCTTTGCGGATCTTACCCCAACCAACTGCTCTGACTGTGGTGCATTTCCGAGCAAGCAAAGAGAATCGCATCATAAAATCCATGTAAAGAATCCAATCCACCAAGGTCCCGCTTGTGCGACGTTTTCTGGTAGTTCTTTTGGTTCTGGTTCTGCTCACTGTCCCGTTCGCCTATCTGAACCTGGTTCAGCCGGCCAGCCCGGCGGAGGAGACAATTGTCGAAGTAACTCCGGGCATGCGCACACGGGCCATTGGGGCCTTGCTGGCGGAGCACGGCATTATCCGCAGCCGGTACGTCTTCGATCTTTGGCACGTGGCGCGCGGGGGCACGCTGAAGGCGGGAGAATATCAATTCGTACAGCCGGCGACGCTGCCTGCGGTCTACAACCGCATCGTACGGGGCGATGTGTATACCCGCACCGTGACGATTCCTGAAGGTTTCAACCTGTTCGACATTGCGCAGGCGGTCCAGGACGCCCAGCTAGGCTCGAAAGAAGGCTTTCTGGCGGCCGCCATCAATAATGTGACTTTGATTGCGGACCTCGACCCGGGAGCAAAAAGCCTCGAGGGCTATCTCTTCCCGGATACCTACCGTTTTCAGCGGCGGTTGCCCGCGAGCCAAATCCTGGCCGCGATGGTAAGGCGCTTTCGGCAGAACGGCACTGCGATCGGTTTAGACGGCGACTACCACCGGGTGGTGACGCTGGCCTCACTGGTGGAAAAAGAAACCCCGGTGGCACAAGACCGGCCCCTGGTTGCGAGCGTGCTGGAGAACCGTCTGGCCAAAGATATGCCCCTGATGACCGACCCCACGGTGATTTACGCCGCCATGCTGGAGAACCAATACCGGGGAACGATTTACCAGTCGGATCTGAAGCGGGACTCGGCCTACAACACCTATCGTCATGCCGGCCTGCCGCCGGGGCCGATCTGTAGTCCGGGGACCGCTTCTCTGCAGGCGGCCATGCACCCCGCAGACAGCCATTTTCTCTATTTTGTCGCCGATCCGAGAGCCGCCGGCCATTCGCGCTTCGCGGCCACCCTCGAAGAGCATGAACGGAACGTGACCGCGTACCGGCAGGGCCTTAAAGATACGCAGGGCGCCCATTGAGGGCCGCAACGGCGCGGTTGCTCTATACTCGCAGTTCCTGAGTTGAATTGGATGCGGAGAGATTGGTTGAAGCTTTTGGCGCTGGCGGTTCCGGTTTTGACCGGATGCCTGAGCCACACCCGCAAGCTTCAGCAGCCCAAGTTGGCCGGGGTGGCATTGAACGCCGACGCAGTCCAGTTGGTGGAGGCCGTCAACCACCGGTACGACCAAGTAAACTCCTTAACCGCGACCGTGGATTTTGCAGCCTCAGTGGGGGGCGCCCATAGAGGCCAGGAGACGGACTACACCTCTGTCCATGGGTTTATTCTCTTCCGCAAGCCGCAGATGTTGCGCGTCCTGGGTTTGGTGCCGGTTTTGCGCACCCATGCATTTGACCTGGCCAGCAATGGGCAAACTTTTACCTTGCTGATACCTCCCAGGAGCCGGGCAATTCAAGGGAGCACCGCCGTCACCAGGCCGGCGGCGAATCCGCTGGAGAATTTGCGCCCCGGCATCTTTCTGGATTCCATCGTGATCGAACACATCGCGTCCGATCGGATTGTCTCCCTGACCAATTCCAGCTCCATTACGCAGGATGTGAAGACCAAGCAGCTGATCGAGACGCCGCAGTACGAGCTAACGGTCTTGAACCCCGGCCGCACGGGCTCCTCACCCGGGCTACCTCAGGTGGACAAGCCGCTGCGGGTTATCCACTTCAGCCGAGTCGACCTGATGCCCACGGAGCAGGATATCTATAACAGCGAGGGCACCCGGGAAACACAGGTGCTTTACGGGCCTTACCAGAACTTCAACGGAATCCAGTTTCCGACCACCATCACCATCAATCGGCCTCTGGATGAATATCGCATTACGCTTACGGTCGAGAAGGTCACCTTCAACTTATCGTTGCCGGATGACCAGTTTGAGGAGAAGGTGCCCACGGGCTACAAACTGCAGAAGATGCCCTGAGGGTCGGCAGAACTTCATCCTGGCCGGCATGCAAGGGACGGGTTTGTGCAGGGGCTGTCCAAATTAGCGGATGAAGTTGTTTTCTGACGATGTAACTTGTTGATTGCTTTGACGAGAGCTTGGGCGAACAAAATCAGGTTCCTGCTGTTTATCGGGGCTGTGTAACTGGCAACCAGTTTTCGAGTTGCGTTGATGAACGAAGGGCACGGCTTGACAGGCTGCGGAAAAACTCATGTTTTGTATCAGGGCACGACTTTAGTCGTGCCGTAAGCGATTGAAAATACGCTGGGCTTTAGCCCCTGAGGTACGGCTTTCCTACCCAACGGCGAGTTTTTCCGCAGCCTCTTGAGCCGTGCCACAGCACTTGTGCTGATGAGGGCTTTAGCCCCTGAGGTCCCTGAGGTACGTCTTTCCAATCTTCTATGGAGAACGCAAAGGCGAAAAGACATGACTTTGCCTTATAGGTCTCGAAAAGCGTACCTCGGCGGCTAGCCGTCAAGCGCGCAAATCCTTTACGGCACGGCTCAACAGGTTGCGGAAAAACTCATGTTTTGTATCAGGGCACGACTTTAGTCGTGCCGTAAGTGATTGGAAATACGTCGGGCTTTAGCCCCTGAGGTACGGCTTTCCTACCAAAACCCGAGTTTTTCCGCAGCCTCTCAAGCCGTGCCCTTCGTTCGACAGGGTCTTCCCCAGGGCTCATAGAGTCAGCGAAAGCTTCATGTGCTGCCCCCCCGAAAACTAATTTGGACAGATCTGGGTTTGTGCAGGGGCTAAAGCCCAGATCTTGGTTGGTCTCTCCAACGGCCCGACGAAAGAGGTTGCGCAAAAAGTTGCGGCGGAGAAGCTTTCTGTCTTCTAGATCAGGCCGGCCCGGGTCGCGTGGGCCTGAATCGCCTGGTTGATATCGAGGGCCAGGGCCAGCGCATCCCGGGCCTGCTGTGCGGTTACCCGGGGCAGGGTGCGAGTCCTGACCGCATCTAGGAATGCGTTGATCTCCAGCGACAGAGGCTCTCCGCCCTGCACGGCCGGCTTATGGACAGCCAGAGCGGCGTTTCCGTTGTCACCTGGTGCCACGTTGATGATGAGCAGATCCTGGCGGGCATAGTCGATGGAGAGATACTGGTGAGGCTGGAAGAAGCGCAGCTTGCGCACCGTCTCGGTGCTGACCCGGCTGGCGGTAAAGTTGGCCACACAGCCGGAAGCAAACTCCAGGCGAACGTTGGCAATGTCCACCTGGGAAGATAAAATCCTCAGCCCGACGGCGTGAAGCTGCTCCACCGGGGAGCGCACCAGGCTGAGAACGATGTCCAGATCGTGGATCATCAGGTCCAGAACCACGTCGACGTCCAGAGCTCGGCGATGGAAGACGCTGAGACGGTGGGCCTCGAAAAACATCGGCCCGTTGACCAGGGACTGGGCGGCCGTGACCGCAGGGTTGAAGCGTTCCAGCAGGCCTACCTGCAGGATCTGCCGGCTGGCTGCGGCTTGTGCCACCAGGGCATCGGCCTCGGCCAGAGTCACGGCAATGGGCTTTTCCAACAGGACATCGAGTCCGTGGGCTAAGGCCTGGGAAGCCGCGGAATAGTGCGCCGAGGTGGGCACGCAGATGGAAACCGCATCCAGATGCAGAATGCCCTCGCGGCGCGCCTGCAGGCATGCTTCCGCTGACGAAAAGACAGTGAAACCTTCCTCTTCGCGCAGCTTCCGGGCGGTGCCGGGATCGGTGTCCACAATCGCGGCCAGACGAACTCCGGCCCCGGACTGTTCCAGTTGACGGTAGATGCGGAGATGATTTCGGCCAAAAGTGCCGGCCCCGAAAACAGCGACGCTCAGGGTCTTTTCGCTGCTCATGGGCACAGGCGAACGTGGCAAAACGCGGCTTTTCCTGCGCAGAAGCCGCGCCGACAGCGGTTGTTCAGGATGTACCTCCCCTGGATAAACCAGACGCCAAGCGGTTGACCGTCTTTACTGTCTGCCATGGCGATTGGATTATTTGCCCTGAATCACACCGAGACATTTGCTGTAGAGGGCGAGTAACTGATTCACCTGTTCCTCGGGCTTGGCGCCGGAGGCGGCGACAAAGCCGGCGGCGGCCGAAGTTGCTTTGATGATCCCCGTCGACGCAGTCACAAATTTCAATAAATCCAACGCGATATCTTCATTGCGGCGCGAGCCATTCGGGGTTGTGACAGCCTGTTCCATGTACTTCCTCCGTGGCGATGCTACCAGAAGCCGGCGCCGCAACGCTTGCGGCCGCCATCTGCCGGGGTACGACGCCGGGGTTCGGTGCCGGGGTTCGCGTATGCTGCTACTTGCAGCGGCCGGACGGGCGCAAAGGTGACTTCGGTGGCGGTGACCGCGATCCAACAGATTCGTCGCATGCGGGGCGGAGCGCAGAGCCATCTCATGCTCGCGTCCGACAGGAATCTGTACGTGGTCAAATTCCGCAACAACCCGCAACATGTTCGGGTACTGGCCAACGAGCTGCTGGCCACCCGGCTGGCGGCCGCGATCGGACTGGCCGTTCCGCCGGCGGAGGTCATCGAGGTAAGCGAGTGGCTGATTCAAAACACACCGGAGCTGACCATTGAGCAGCGCGGGGGAGCGCAGAGATGCCAGGCCGGCCTGCACTTCGCGTCGCGCTGGGTAGGAGGGCTGATGCCGGGACAGACCGTCGACTACCTGCCCGAGGAACAGCTGCTGGAGGTGCGCAACCTGGCCGAGTTCGCCGGTATCCTGGCGCTGGACAAGTGGACCTGCAACATCAACGGACGGCAGGCTGTTTTCCAGAAAGGCCGGCGGGAGCGCCGCTACACCGCAACCTTTATCGACCAGGGGTACTGCTTTCATGCCGGGGACTGGAAGTTTGTCGACGCCAGCCTGGGCGGGGTGTTCGCGGAAAATACGGTGTATCGCGGGGTCACGGGTTGGGCGAGCTTCGAACCCTGGCTTAGCCGCATCGAGAGCCTGTCCCCGGATACTGTTTGGGCGATTGCGGAGATCATTCCCCCGGAGTGGTACGGGGGTGATCTGAGCGCGCTCGAAGCCTTAATCGAACGGTTGCTGACGCGCCGCGCGCGCGTCCGGGAGTTGATCGTGGGATTTGGGGAATCGGCGAGGCGGCCATTTCCGAATTGGGGAGAAGGAGGAGAAAAGGAAGTGGCGCGAAGATTGGCTGGAGAGAACTGGGTGCAAGATAGTGGGCAGGGCCAGGGGGTCGGATAAA
Organism: uncultured Acidobacteriaceae bacterium; assembly: GCA_963750415.1. Classification (GTDB taxonomy): domain Bacteria; phylum Acidobacteriota; class Terriglobia; order Terriglobales; family Acidobacteriaceae; genus PALSA-350. The sequence continues at coordinate 549,169 of CAVVQX010000005.1, read as the reverse complement.
GGATGATGGAACGCAAACAGTGCGAGTTCCAACTCATCCGCTATGTGCCGGACCCGGTGAGGAACGAATTTGTCAATATCGGCGTGCTGGTTCGCGCCGAGGGAGAGCAAAGCATACTGCGGTTTACCCGGGATTGGGGACGGGTCCGGTGTCTGGATCCGGATGCGGACACGCAGATGCTCGAAGCACTGGAAATCGAGGTAGGGCATCGGTTGCGGGCCCAACCAGGCAGCCACCCAAAACCCATTGTTGCGCTGCTCGAGTCGTCGCTTTCCAACGGGCTACAGATCACCGAGAGCAAGGCTTACCTGGCAGAGAGTTTTCTGGCTGGTCTTGAAGACCTGATGCGCCGCTATGTCGATACTCCGCGGCGGGAACGACGCCAGTGGCGGAGCGGCCGCTCAGCGCTGCATGCGGCCATGCGCACGCACTTTGAAGAAGCAGGGGTGTGGACCCTGATGCGGAAGCAGATCGCGGCCGCTACCTACACCAAGCCGGGTGATCCGCTGCGCATCGATTGCGGCTATCGGCCCAACGGGGTGGTGCGCATGTTCCAGGCGATCTCGCTGGAAAACGACGCCGACGATGCCAAGTTGCTGGCGTTCAGCGCGTTCAGCCTGGTCGCCGGGGTGAAACGATTGGACAAGGCGGATCTGGAACTGACCGCAATCGTAGAGCCCATTCGCCAGGTGGAGGGAGACGAGCCGAGCGAAGACCGGATCGCGCAATACCGGTTTGGAGTGGAAATCATGGAAGAACACACCATCCGCGTACTGACCTCATCTGATCTGCCGCGCATCGCGGAGACAGCTCGCAGGGAGCTTCGCGTCTAGAGCGGTTTAACAATTAACTGAGGCGCGACAAAAGGCCGCAAGGAGTGGTTTTCCGTGGGAGAAAACCACGAAAAGGTCCTTTGCTTCCCTGATTTCCTGCAGCGCAGCACTGGCCGGGGACCACTATGTGCGACTTTCTTCGAAGAAAGTCGCATGCGGTTCGGTGGTTCCACCAACCTCTACAGGAAATCCGGGTTCGGTCTACACCAATTGTTAAACCGCTAGCCCTTCCACGCCTGGGTGCGATCCGCACAAGCAGGGGCGAGGTGGGATAATCGGCAACATGAACGGCTCTCCAATGGTTGGCGTGGTCATGGGCAGCAAGAGCGATTACGAGGTGCTTTTGCCCTGCATTGCTCTGTTACGGGAGTTCGCCATCCCCCACGAAGCGCGGATCGTCTCTGCCCATCGCACCCCCGACTGGCTTTTTCGCTATGCCGAGCAGGCCGAGCCGCGGGGATTGAAGATCATCATCGCGGGTGCCGGTGGGGCGGCACATTTGCCGGGGATGCTTGCCGCCAAGACGATTCTTCCGGTGCTGGCAGTCCCCGTTCCTTCGACTTGCCTGCAGGGTATCGATTCTCTGCTTTCCATCGTGCAGATGCCGAAGGGAGTTCCGGTTGCGACTCTGGCGATTGGGAAGCCGGGCGCCGCCAATGCGGCGTTGCTGGCGGTCGCCATCCTGGCCGGTCACGATCCGGAGCTGGGCAACCGGCTCCGTTCCTGGAGGCAGGCGCGCAGCCAGGAAGTGCTGGAGACGGAGTTGCCCGATTGACCGCGATCGTTCAGGGATCGACCATAGGCATTCTGGGAGGCGGTCAACTGGGGCGCATGACCGCCATGGCTGCGCGTTCCATGGGCTACCGGGTACAGGTGATGGATCCCGATCCTTCCTGCCCCGCCCGTTTTGTGGTGGACGCGTGTTTTGTCGGCTCTTGGGATGACGCCAGGGCGGCCGCCGATCTGGCTCGTGGTTGTGATGTGATCACTTTGGAAATTGAGCAGATTTCGATTGCTTCGCTGGAGGCTGCGGCGCGCCACGCACCGGTGCGGCCGGGTAAGGACATCCTGGCGATGGTGCAGGACAGGATCCGGCAGAAAAATTGGCTGCGGGACCAGGGTTTTCCGGTCGGGCCTTACCGGGAAATCTACTCGGAAGCCGGCCTGGTCGATGCGATGGCAGAGCTGGGCGGGCGGATTTATCTCAAACGCGCCCAGGGCGGCTATGACGGCCGGGGCCAGGTGAAACTCGAAGGAAAGGCATCGGACGCCGGCGCCGCCTGGCGGGCTCTGGGAGAGCAGCCTTGCGTGGCAGAGCAAGCATTCGATCTGCAATCCGAGATCTCGGTGATGGTGGCACGCAATCCGAGTGGCGAGGTGTTGACCTATCCCGCGGCTACAAACCACCACGAACACCAGATCCTGGTGTGGAGTGCGCTGCCCTCTTCCCTGCCGCCTGGGTTGGAAAGCCGGGCCCAGGAGCTGGCCACTACCATGGCGCGTCAGCTGGGACTTGAGGGGCTGCTGGCGGTGGAGATGTTCGTCACCCAAGGGGACGGACTGTACGTGAATGAACTGGCGCCGCGGCCACACAATAGCTACCACGCCAGCGAGCGTTGCTGCGTGACCAGCCAGTTCGAGCAGGCGGTGCGGGCGGTGTGCGATCTGCCGCTGGGCGATGTGAGGATTGTCCGCCCGGCCGCGATTGCCAATTTGCTTGGGGATTTGTGGTTAAAGGGGGAGCCTCGCTTTGCGCGGGCGCTGGCGGTGCCGGAGGTTCGTTTGCACTTGTATGAGAAACATACGGCGCGGGCGGGACGGAAGATGGGCCATCTTTCGGCAACGGCGGATACGGCGGAAGAGGCGGTGGCCCGGGTTCTCGAGGCCAAGGGGCGGTTATAAAGCAACAGATCTCTACGGCTGTTACAGACCTGGAAGTAGAATTCTGTCCCTTCCAACGATTCTGAATCCTTTTGTCGACGGAGCCCGATAGATCGCAGAGATAATCGTTCTGTCGAGGGGCACCCGTCCTTACACGACAGCCCGTCGATGTTTTTGGAAGTCGTGCGTTAACCGATGTCTTCGTTCCAGTTTTCCAGGTATTTTTTTAGTTCGGCCATGAATCGGCCTGCGTCGGCTCCGTCGATGATGCGGTGATCGAAGCCCAGGGTCAGACGGATGATGCTGCGGATAGCGATCGAATCGGATCCGTTCTCATCGGTAACTACGGTTGGTTCTTTAAAGAGGCCGCCGACACCGAGGATGGCCGACTCCGGCTGGTTGATGACCGGGGTCCCGAATTGTTCGCCGAAAATGCCGGGATTGGTAATAGTGAAAGTGCCAGATGCCACTTCTTCCGGCCTGAGCTTCTTGGCGCGCGCTCTTTCTGCCAGATCGACGATGGCGCGGGCAATGCCGAGAAAGCTCTTGTCTTCCGCCTGGCGGATGACGGGCACAATCAGACCCCAGTCCAGAGCGACCGCGATGCCCAGGTTGATGTTCTTGTGGTAACGGATGGCGTCGCCCTCCATCGAAGCATTCACGATGGGCATCTTGCGCAGCGTGGCAATGACGGCGCGCGAGATAAAGGGCATGTAGGTGAGCTTGACCCCGTTGCGCTGCTCGTACTTGGATTTTTCCTTCTCCCGAATACGCACGATGCGGCTCATGTCGATCTTGAAGACGGTATGCACGTGGGCGCTGGTGCGCTTGGAATCGACCATGCGCTGGGCGATGATGGAGCGCATCCGGGTTAGGGGCACCAGTTCGTCGCCGGCATTCATGACGGGAGTTGGTGCGGGGGCGGATGGTTTGGCCGCGGCGGCAACCGGAGCCGGTGTCGGCGCAGCCACCGGGGGTTTCGGCGCGGGTGGCGCCGTTGCCCCTCCCTTGGCAAGAAAGCCGAGAATATCTTCCTTGGTGATTCTCCCGGACGAGCCGGTGCCCGGCACCTGGCGCAGGTCCAGATTGTTTTCCTTGGCTATCTTGCGCACCAGGGGCGAAGAGCGGACTCTCTCCCCGGTTTCGGCATCGACTGTATCGGTCTCGGTATCCGGCTCGGCGGCTGATACGGGCTGAGCGGGCGCGGGCTGCGCAGGCGCCGGAGATTTGGGAGCGGCTGCCGCTGCCCCAGCTTTTCCAGCTGTCCCTATGACGGCTACGACGGTGTTGATCTGAACCGTGGTGCCGGCCTCCACTTTGATCTCGGAAAGTACGCCTGCCGCGGGCGAGGGGATCTCGGCATCGACTTTATCGGTGGAGATCTCGAACAGGGGCTCATCCTGTTGCACCATGTCGCCAGGCTTCTTCAACCACTTGGTGATGGTGCCTTCAAAAATGGACTCGCCCATCTGAGGCATGATCACGTCGGTGAGAGAGCCCGGCGCTGCGTTCGCAGCTGCGGCGGCGGGAGCAGGTGAATTGCCGGTACTGGCGGGGTTCATTGTGTCGTTGTCGGGCGTCTTGCTGGAGTTCTTTTCCGGGCTCGCAGCAACCGGGGCTGCCGGCGCCGCAGCGGGCGGACCGCCTGCCTCCCCGATCACACCCACCACAGTGTTGATCTGAACGGTGTTGCCTTCTGCAATTTTGACCTCGGTGAGCACTCCGCTGGCGGGCGAGGGGATCTCAGCATCGACCTTGTCCGTGGAAATCTCAAACAGAGGCTCATCCCGCTGCACTGTGTCACCCTGCTTCTTCAGCCACTTGGTGATGGTGCCTTCAAAAATCGACTCGCCCATCTGGGGCATGATCACATCGGTCGGCATGGACTCCCTTTCGCTACGCGAACTCCCTATTCTAGAGCAATCCTGCAGTCACTGCGTGGGCCTGGGGAAGCAGATCATCCAGCGCTTCCAGCCATACAATCTGGCGGCCAAAAACCCGCCCAAAGTGGCGCGCTATCGAGTTGACCACCTGCTCCATCGAGGGCGCGGGGTCGACTTCCACTTCGATGCTGGTGACGCCGCGGTCGCGGATGCCGCAGGGCACGATCAGGGCGAAGTCATCGAGATCGGTGGTTACATTGAGGGCAAAGCCGTGGGTGGTCACGCCGCGAGCTACATGCACGCCCAGCGCGGCAATCTTTTTTTCCGCGACCGTACCGCCGGGCATGGTCCAGACGCCGGCACGGCCGGCCGATCTCTGGGTGAGGATGCCATAATCCGCACAAGCGCGAATGAGCACCTCCTCCAACTTGCGCAGATACTCGACGACGCCGAGCTGCGGGGTGAAGCTGCGGAGATTGAGGATGGGATAACCCACGATCTGCCCTGGCCCGTGATAGGTGACGTCTCCTCCGCGGTTGGTCTCGATCAGCGAGATTCCGCGCCGCGCCAACAACTCGTCGCTGGCAACAACGTGTCCGGGGTGGGCATTCCGGCCCAGGGTAAGCACGGGCGGATGCTCGACCAACAGCAGCACATCGCCGATGCTTTCCTGCTGACGCAGGGCACAGACCTGCTGCTGCAGGGCCAGGGCCGCCGCGTAGTCCAGGCGGCCCAGATTCACCAGCGAGATGACCGGCTCAGACATTAATGGCCATGTTCTCCACGCTGCCAAAGCCATCCAGCATCGCCTCCGCCAGGGTGGGGTGGGCGTGAATGGTAAACATTAGCTCCTCGATGGTCGCTTCCAGTTCCATGGCAACAACCGCTTCCGCCACCAACTCTGTGGCTTGCGGCCCGATAATGTGTACGCCCAGCACCTCGCCGTGTTTGCCATCGGCGACCACTTTCACAAAGCCTTCGTGAGAACCGACGATGGACGCTTTGGAATTGGCCGAGAAGGGAAACTTCCCTACCTTCACCTGGTGACCCTGGGCCTTCGCCTGAGCTTCGGTCAGGCCCACGCTGCCAATCTGCGGCTCGCAGTAGGTGCAGGCCGGGATTCGATCCCTGCGCACGGGGCGCGCACGCTTACCCGCTAGCTTGGCCGCGACCACCATGCCCGCCATGGCGGCTACGTGGGCCAGCTGGGGCAGACCGGCCACAACATCGCCGATGGCGTAGATGCCGGGTTCCGCGGTTTGCATCCACTCGTCCACGCGGATAAAGCCTCGCTCCACCTCGACCTTTGTCGTCTCGAGGCCGATATTGTCCGTACGGGGAGCGCGGCCAACGGCCACCAGCACCGTCTCCGCCTCTTTCACCACCTGCTTGCCATCCGAGGTAGTGAAGGTCACCTTCACCCCGTCCTTCGTCTTCTCAATTTTCTCCACTTTGGCGCCGGTGTGGGTGTCGATGCCTCGCTTGCGAAACACCCGGGCCAGTTCCTTGCTCACGTCCTCGTCTTCGTTCGGGACCAGGCGGGGCAGGTACTCGACAATGGTGATTTCGCTCCCAAAGCTCTTGAAGATGGAGCCGAACTCGACCCCCACTGCCCCGGCGCCGATCACCACCATGGACTTGGGAATCTGCGGGAGGGCCAGGATCTCCATATTGGTCAGGATGCGGTTCGCATCCGATTCAACGCCAGGCAGCAGGCGAGCGTCCGACCCGGTAGCGACTATCACTGTCTTCGATTGAACGACTTTTTTCTCCCCGCTGGCGGCTTCGACCGAGATGGAGTGAATGCCATCCTTGGCCGGGCCGGTGAGCCGGCCGTAGCCTTCGAGGGTGGTGACCTTGTTCTTGCGCATGAGGAAGTCGAGACCCTTGACGTGTTTGGTGATGATCCCGTTCTTACGGTCCAGAATGGTCTTCCAGTTGATGGTGATCGAGCCCACTCCCTCAATGCCATGCTCGGCGGCATGCTTCAAGTGGTCGTAGACCTCGGCATCGAAGAGCAGGGACTTGGTGGGTATGCAGCCCCAGTGCAGGCAGGTGCCACCCAGTTTCTTTTCCCGCTCGATCAGAGCGACCTTCAACCCATACTGCCCGGCGCGGATGGCAGTTGTATATCCGCCCGGACCGCCGCCGATGATGACCATGTCGTAAATTGTTTCTGCCACAAGAAGCTCCCTGATAATTCCGTTGCGCCAGCGGAACCAGCCGCCGGCAGGTGGTAAAGCGCAAAAGGCCTATTTTACGCGAGGTGCTCGCCATCCCTGCGCTAAAGCATTTTCACTTCTGGTGTATACAAAGCGATTGCTCCCGACGCGGCTTTTTCTCAAGAAAAGACGCACCTCGCTAAAACCCGCCTGTGCAGAGTAGAAGTGAAAATGTGTTAACGGCTGTCTTGTGCCACACTGAACGGGTGCGACCGCACCTGGCAACGCTTGTGGCAGACTTCCGCCGCTATGACGAGCAGATCGCCGTCGTCACCCACCGCGGCAACCGCCGTTTTTCTTCCACCTACGGGCAGCTGGCGGAGTTAAGCGCGCGTTGCGCGCGTTCCTTCGACCAACTTGGCCTACAGCCCGGAGACCGGGTTTTGCTGTGGGGAAACAACTCCGTGGAATGGGTGGCAGCATTCTTTGGATGCGTTCTGCGCGGAATCGTCGCAGTGCCGCTGGATGCCGCCGGCAGCCTGGACCTGGCCCGCCGCGTCGTAGCTGAGGTGCAACCGAAGTTGGTGGCGGGCGATCTGGCGCTGTTGCACGCACTGGATGCCGGGGTCCCAATGCTGGGTTTTGCCGGGATGGCCCTCTCCCTTCCCCCACCGGACTACCGGCCTGCGCCCGGGCTCTCGCGGGATACCCCGCTGCAAATCATCTTTACCTCCGGCACCACGGGAGAACCCAAGGGCATCGTGCACACCCATGGCAATGTGCTGGCCTCGCTCGATCCCCTGGAGAAGGAGATGGGCAAGTACCTGCGGTACGAGCGCCTGGTGCATCCCCTGCGCATTCTGCATACGCTTCCGCTCAGCCACGTCTTCGGGCAGTTCATGGGCCTGTGGGTTCCGCCCTTGCTGGTGGCGGAAGTGCACTTTGAAGACCGGCTGCAGGCACCACGGCTGGCCAGGCTTCTGCATCAGGAGCGCATCTCGGTGCTGGCGGCGGTTCCGCGGGTGCTCGATCTGCTGCGTGCCTGGCTGGTGGCCGAGTTTCCCGGGCTTTTGGAAGACCTGACCGCTGCCCGGGGCGAGTCAATCGGGAGACGCTGGTGGCGCTTCCGCGCCGTGCATCGGCGGCTGGGATGGAAGTTCTGGGCATTTGTTTCGGGGGGCGCGACCTTACCGGCCGACCTCGAGAGCTTTTGGACCACCGTCGGGTTCGCCTTGATCCAGGGCTACGGGATGACGGAGACGACGGCGCTGGTGACGCTCAACCACCCGTTTAAGATCGCCCGGGGGAGTATCGGCAAACCACTTGCCGGGCGAGAGGTACAGATCGGACCGGATGGTGAGATCCTGGTGCGCGGCGACTCCATCGCTTCCCAGGTTTGGCAACACGGTGGCTTGCATGCTCGCGACCCGGGGTGGCTGGAAACCGGCGACCTGGCAATCCGCAATGCAGAGGGCGAGCTGATCTTCGCCGGGCGCAAGAGCGACTTGATTGTCACCTCCGCCGGAATGAACGTTCACCCCGAGGATGTGGAAGCGGTGTTGCGCCGGCAGCCCGGGGTGCGTGACTGCCTGGTGGTTGCCTACGACTCGGCCGCCGGTCCTGCACCCGCCGCAGTGTTGATTTCCGATGCTGCAGACGAATATCTGCAGGCTGCCATCGACGCTGCGAACCGCGAACTGGCGCCTTTCCAGCAAATTCGCTACTGGCTGCATTGGCCGCAGCCTGAGTTTCCGCGCACGTCTACTGGTAAGGTATTGCGGCGCACGGTGCAGAGCTGGGCGCAGCAGGCGCTGGCCCCCGGGAGCGAAGCGGCCGAAGTTCCCACGGACCAACTGGTCGAGGTGTTGCGCCAGTTGGGGGCGCCCGATGGGGAGATGGCTCCGAGCGACCGGTTGGCCGAGGATCTGCACCTGGACAGTCTCGCCCTGGTCCAACTGCAGTCGACCCTGGAAACCCGCTTCGGGGTGGAACTCGACGACGCGTCGTGGGGACAGGTAAGAACTGTGGGCGATTTGCGCCAGCTGCTTCAGCATCCTGCTGCCGGAATGCCAGGTGGCAGTGCGCGCGAAAGTGTGACGCCCGTTCCACCCACACGTCCATCAGAGAGCGGCCCGGCACCGGTCCCGGCGTTCCCCAAGCAGACAGACGGAGCCGTTTTTCCCCGATGGCCCTGGTGGCCGGCTATTTTCCGGATGCGTGTCGCCTTCCTGGAGGGAATCATGCGGCCGTTGGTGTGGTTGTTGCTGAAGCCCCGCATTGCGCAGCGGGTCGCATTGACACGCCCCTCATTGCTGATCGCCAACCATCTCACGGCCTTTGATGTCCCGGTGATCCTTTACGCCTTAAGCAGCAATGATCGGGCCCACGTGGCGATCGCCATGGCGGGGCAGCTCCTGACTGGCTGGCGCCGGGGTAAAGCTGAGCGGCATCGACTGGCCAGCTTCTTCACCCCGTTGGCTTATTGGCTGGTGAGTGCGCTCTTTAATGTGTTTCCGCTTCCCCGAGGCGCTGGATTGCGGCAGAGCTTCGCCCATGCCGGAGAGGCGATGGACCGGGGTTACCATGTGCTGGTCTTTCCAGAGGGCCGCCGTTCCCGGCACGGACGGTTGCAGCCGTTCGAGCCTGGTATTGGCCTGCTGGCCCAGGAGTCGCAAGTGCCGGTGCAACCCATCCTGGTGGAGGGCTTGAAACCGGCTGACGGAAAGAGGTGGGTCAAGCGGGGGACGGTGGCGGTGCGCCTGGGAGAGTCGCTGATGATGGAGCCTGGGGAAGAGCCGCAACGCTTTACGCGACGCTTGGAGGCGGCTGTAGCTGCGCTGGAACGCACTAGCCCGCATTTCTCACAGACCCCTGGGTAACAAATAAACGAATCGCTGCCAGTAGTGAGATCTCAATACGTAACGAGTGACGGGTGCCCCATATCTGCCCGGTTTTGGCAGATGTGGGATTCAACGGCTGTCCACCGATCACTCTCTACCAGCAACAGATCTTCTCCATGGTCATCTGCGCCCTACACATTTAGGGGTTGAGGTTTGTGGAATCCCACATCTGCCAAAACCGGGCAGATATGGGCCACCCGGGCTTTGTCGCAGACCGGGCTCCTGAGAAATCCAGGCTAGACAGTAGAGACTTAATGAACAAGCGAAGAGTGTTGTGCCGCACCTCCGGCGCTCGGCGGTGGACCCAGCCCTTCCGGGCTAGGCTGATTTTTGGTGCCGGCCCTCTGGGCCTGGATTGCAAACACCGCTTTCTCACTTTGACAATTCTCTGGTGATATCGACGGCCGCCTCGATGCTCACCTTAGGTCATCCCAGGAGGCGGGCGGCTTCTTTGGCGAAGTAGGTCACGGTGAAGTCGGCTCCGGCGCGACGGATGGAAAGAAGCGATTCGAGGATGGCGCGGTCGCGATCCAGCCAGCCTTTGGCGAAGGCGGCCTGCAGCATGGCGTATTCACCCGAAACCTGGTAGGCCCCGACGGGGACATCCAGACGCTCGCGCGCAGCGCGAATCACGTCCAGATAGGGCATGGCCGGTTTCATCAGGATCATGTCCGCGCCTTCGGCGATGTCCTGATCGATTTCCCGCATGGCCTCACGCAGGTTGGCTCCATCCATCTGGTAGGTGCGGCGGTCACCGAACTGTGGCGCCGAGTCCGCTGCTTCGCGAAAGGGGCCGTAGAAGGCAGAGGAAAATTTGGCGGCGTAGGAGAGAATCGGCACCTGCTCCAGCCCGGCGTCGTCCAGATGATCGCGGATGGCTCCCACCCGGCCATCCATCATGTCGGAAGGGCCGACGATATCAGCGCCCGCTGCGGCCAGCGATACGGCAGTGCGGGCCAGCAGGCTGAGGGTGGGGTCGTTCTGTACTTCATAGTCTTCGCCGCTTTTGCTGACGATGCCGCAATGGCCGTGTGAAGTGTATTCGCAGAGACAAACGTCGGCAATCAACAGCAGCTTTTTGGCAGCAGGCTTAAAGGCGCGCAGGGCCTGTTGCACGATGCCATCATCCGCATAGGCGCCGCTCGCTTCCTCGTCCTTGGCGGCAGGAATTCCGAAGAGCAGCAGCCCGCCGAGACCGAGTTGGGTGGCCTCTTCCACCTCTTTCATCGCTTCATCGATGGAGAGGTTATAGACCCCGGGCATGGAGCTGATTTCTCGCCGGATGCCTTCGCCAGGACAGATAAAGAGCGGATAAATGAATGCTTCGGGGCGGAGATGAACCTCGCGTACCAACGAGCGCATCGCCTCAGTGCGCCGTAAACGGCGGAGGCGGGTGACTGGAAATTCCATTTATTGATTCTAAGGGCTAGAAAACGATCTGGCCCCGATTGCTCTAGCATGATTACGTGAGTCTCTTAGAGCCAGTTCCGTCAGTGGTGGAGGAATGCAGCTGCGACGCGCTCGAATGGGGGCGGCTGTTGGAGCTGGTGGGGAGTTTCGCCTCCTCGGCCGTCGCGCGCGAGTGGCTGCTGGGCATGAAGCCCTCGCGGGATACTTCCTGGATTGATCAACAGCACGATCTGGTGAGCGAGATGCGCTTGCTGTTGGGTCAGGGGGTCTCCCCGGCGCTGGGCGGATTGTTTGATCCAATCACGCTGACGGACAAGGCGCGCATCGAGGGAGCTTTGCTCGAGCCGGAGGAGATCCGGAACCTGCTCTTCCTGGTGGACAACATCACCACCTGGCAAGAGTTGATCGAGCGCCCTCCAGAAACGTTGGCCACCCAGCTCTCCGGACTCAAGGTACTGAGCCAGTTGCCCGCGGGCGCACAATTGGCGAGCCTGGCGCGGTCGCTCCGCTCGCGGCTCAATCCTGATGGCTCGCTGAGCGACAACGCGTCTCCCGATCTGCGGCGAATCCGCAGAGAGATGGAACGCCAGCAAAGAGTCATCGAAGAAAGCCTGCGCAGTACCTTACGCCGACTGTCGGAAGGCGGCAGCACGCAGGAAGATCTGATCACCATCCGCGGGGAACGCTTCGTCATCCCGGTCAAGTCGGAGCATAAGAGACGCATTGCCGGCGTCGTGCATGGCGCCTCCTCCAGCGGCCAGACGGTCTACCTCGAGCCGCTGGAAACAATCGAGCAGAACAACGAGCTGGTGCGCCTGATCGAAGAAGAGCAAGCTGAAACCATACGCATCTTCATGGCGATGACGCGGGAGATTGGGCAACAGTCGCACGCCATCGCCCAGGGCGCTGCCTCGCTGGCCCAGGTCGATGGTCTGCAGGCACGAGGCCGCTTCGCCGCCGAGTTTGCGTGTGTCCGTCCCCGGTTTGCCGCCGCCGCCGCGCCGCTGCTTGAGCTCAAGGAAGCACGTCACCCCCTGCTCGAAAAGCGCTTGCGCGCACGGCAGGCGATGGTGGTGCCGCTGACCCTGGCGCTGAATGACCAGGACCGGCAATTGATCATAAGCGGGCCAAATACCGGCGGCAAAACGGTGGCCCTCAAGACGATAGGTTTGCTGGGGATGATGGCGCAGGCAGGGATCCCGGTCCCCGCCGACGAGGCGGTCTTTCCCCTGTTCGACGCTTTTTTGGCGGACATCGGCGATGCGCAGTCGATCGAGCAGAACCTTTCTACCTTTTCCGCCCACATCACCAATCTGGAGCGCATCTCGAAGCTGGCGGATTCGTCTTCGATGGTTTTGCTGGACGAGCTGGGGTCGTCCACCGACCCGGAAGAGGGCGCCGCGTTGGCAGTGGCCATCGCCGGATATTTCCTCGAGCGCCGTGCCTGGTGTCTCATCTCTACCCACCACACTTCGCTGAAACTCTATGCTGCCAAGCGAACTGGCGTGCTCAATGCTTCGGTGGGCTTCGACGAAGAAACACTGGCGCCCACGTTCGCGCTGCGGCTGGGCGTTCCCGGGGCTTCGGCCGGCATCAACATTGCCCAGCGCCTGGGTCTCAACTCCGCCATCATTGCGAATGCGCGAGAACAGCAAAACACGCAGACGCAGGACATTGCGCACTTTCTGGACCAGCTGCATAGCCAGCTCGACGCCATCACCCGGGAACGGGAGGAATTGAAACGCCGCGAGCAGGTGGTGGCGCGGGAGAAGAGCCGGCTGGAGAGCGAGGGCCTCAAGGAGTGGCGGGCCAAAGTACGAGATCTGGAACAGCAACTGCAGTCGTTACTGAAAGACTTTACCTACCAGATCCGGGAGACGGTGCGGGCGATCGACGATCGGGCGGCGCAGCAGAAGCTTTCCAAAGAAGCGGAGCGGCGCATGGCACGCCTGCGGCGGGAATTCAGCGAGCAATTCAACTCTGTCGTAGTTGCACAACACAGCGGGGCCGACCGGGGAGACAGCCACGCGCAGCCGCACGTGGTGAGGCATGTGTCCATTGGGGACACGGTGAAACTGAAGTCGCTGGGCAAGACTGGGGTCGTGCAGCGGCAGGTGGATGGCAATGCGTTTGAGGTTGCGGTGGGACCGATGAAAATGCGCGTGGCGCGTGACGACATCGCGGAAGTGATCGCTGCACCGGAGATCCGCGCGGCGAGCCCATTAGAGGCGGCACGCAGGCGGGGAGTAACGGTTTCCATTGCTCACCCGGAAGAGATGGTCCGGCCGGAGCTCAACGTGATTGGACGCACGGTGGAAGAGGCTACCGGTGAAGTGGAGCAATATCTGGACCGTGCCTTCCTGGCTGGCCTGCCACGAGTTCGGATCGTGCACGGGATGGGTATGGGGGTGTTACGCAAAGCGCTGCGGGCGCTGATGGAGCGGCATCCACATGTAGCGCTGGTGGCCGAGGCCAGCCCCAATGAGGGAGGGGCTGGGGCCACGGTGGTGGATTTGCGGGTTTAGCGAATGGTTTTGAGAAGCAGTTATTTTCCGTCGTCAAAATGAAAAAAGAGATTGTTGAGCGATTCGGAAAGAGTGGGGTGAGCAAAGACTCCATCCCGGAGAACGGTGTATTTCATATGGCCCATCATCGCCATCTGCAGAACGGTCATGACTTCTCCGCCCTCAATCCCGAGCACGGTTGCGCCTAAGATTTCTTCTGTCTCGGCATCGACGATGGCCTTCATTAAGCCACGCGTTTCGTCCATTTCGAGGGCTCGCGCTACCGAGGTCATCGGCATCCTGGCTACACGAAACTTCTTCCCACTTTTTTGTGCTTCCTTTTCCGTCATGCCGACCCGTCCCAGTTGCGGATCCATGAAGACGGTATAGGGGAGCACGCGGTCGCGCACCGTTCGCCGGCCGCCATCGAGCAAGTTGGCCTTGAGAATGCGGTAATCGTCGTAAGAGATGTGGGTGAACTGCGGCCCACCTTTTACGTCGCCGATCACATAGATGCCGGATGCCGCGGTTTCCAGACGGTCGTTGGCACGGATAAAGCCACGTTCATCCGTTTCAATGCCGGCAGCGCCTGGTTTGAGTGCAGCAGTGTTGGGAATGCGGCCGGTCGCGAGCAGCAGATCGGTTCCTTCGATCGCCTGTGCTTTGCCTTCGACCTGGGCCATCAGGGTGATAACGCCGTTGGCCAGCGCCACCTGCTGGGTTTGAGCATTGAGCAGGATCTCTATGCCATCCTGGCGCAGGATTTTCGTTACCTCGGCGGCCACGTCCTGGTCTTCTTCCTTGAGCAGCTGGGGTCCTGATTGGATCACCGTCACTTTGCTGCCAAAGCGGCGAAACATCTGGCAGAACTCCACCCCGATATAGCCGCCGCCCACGATCAGCAGGTGCTCCGGCACACGGTCCAGCTCCATGATGCTTTCGTTGTCGAAGTGGGGAACGTTATCCAGCCCGGCAATGGCCGGCGCGGAGCTCCGGGTGCCGGTATTGATAAAAACCTGCGCAGCCTTTAGCAGCCGCTCTCCGCCGCCGTGCAGCATGACGCGAATCTGCCGGGGACCCGTAAACGAGGCTTCGCCCCGGATGAGCTCAACATGCGCCGTCTCCAGCCTCTTTTCATTGCCGGCGCGAAAGCTGCTGACGATGGCACGCTTTCTTTCCCGAACCTGCCGCATGTCGATAACGATGGGGCCGGCATCGACGCCATAATCGTCACCGCGACGAGCGAGGTAAGCCACCCGCGCGCAGGCCACCATGGTTTTGGTGGGCGTGCAACCGCGATTGATACAAGTACCGCCAACATCCTGGCGTTCGATGAGCGCGGTCTTCTTTCCCGCCCCGGAAAGCGCTCCGGCCAGGGGATTGCCACCCTGGCCCGAGCCAATAATGATGGCGTCAAAATCTTCCATCGCTTTCGCGTCCGCACTCATGGGCAAACACCTCCGAAATAAAACTGTATGATGCCCGCGAGCCGAAGACGGACCCAAGCTTTTACAAGTGCCAGGCTTTTACAAATGCCAGGTTTTTACAAATGCCAAGCTTTTACAAATGAGCGACGAGCAGAAAGCCGCCGCCCACCGCTACCAGATCCTCGAGCAGGGCCAGCAGCAGATCCGGGACCCTGGACCCGCCGACCCTGGATCCGCGGCTTAGCCGGCGGCGGTAAGTATAGCCGGCAAAGGCGCCGGCGATGCCGCCCGCTGCTCCCAGAATCGCGCCCAACAGTTGCGATGAGGCTACGGAAGTACAAACGGCTGCCCCGCACATCGCGCCGAAGACAATCCGGACAATGAGCGAGCCGGCCTGCGTCCTCGGGGGGATGAAGGGCAGCTTGTCTGCGATCAATTCGCCCACGGCAAACAGGGAAAAGATCACCAGAGAGATTTTGTTGGCAAAGAAGGCGAAGAGGGATCCTTCGAGATGCAGCCATCCCAGATGAGCACCCCAGGCCACCACGGCCGGAGCGGTCATGGAGCGCAGACCGCAAATGCAACCGAGCAGGAAGGCATAGAGAAGGGCAGCCACGGTTTAACCATGGCTGCCCGGCGAAGCAATGTCAAACCAGCAACGGCTGGCTAGTGGGGTGAATTGGCTTGGCTGACCTGGGTTTCGGGCGCCAGGGTAAGTGCATCCTGCAGGCGGAAAGTGACCACGGACTCTGCGGGAATCGATAGATCGCGGTTGCCGGTAAAGGCTGCGCCCAGGACTCCCGCGCCCCCGCCGGCGAGACCGCCGACGAGCAGGCCGACCCCGCCCGTCGCCAACCCTCCAATCAACATGCCCATGCCCGCACCGCCGCCGATGAAGGCCGCGCTCCTCTTGCCCTTGCCTTTTTTGGTCCGGGCCAGGTTGCTGGTATCAATCCGATAGGGGGTGCCGTTGACGTCCAATCGGGTGAGGGTCAACGCCAGGACAGATTTTCCTTTGAACTTTCCGCGCTTGTGGGCTACCAGAACTTCCCCGCTGGCTGCTGAGCCGGAGGGCACAGCCACGGTATTGCCTTCTACCACGGGCTCGGCTAAGACTCCGCTAAAGCGATCGCCTGACTCGGTGTGTTTAACGTCAATGGTCTGATTCAGACGCACTTGCAACCGGGTGCCGCGGGGAAGAACCAGCGCGGGTTGGGGTGCAGGTTGGGGTCCGGGGGCTGGGGCGGATGCGACCGATGCCGGATTAGCCGCGTTCGCGGGGCCGGCAGGGGCGGTACTGGCTGCGTTTGCCGGGTTGGCGCCGGGTGTCGCGGACGGTGTTTGCGCGGCGGGCGGGGGACTGGTCTTGCTGGTGCATCCGGCAAGCGTGCATGACAATGCGGAGGCCAGAATCGTGAACGCGGCAATGGATCGCCAGCGACGGGGGGAGTCATTCATCATGAGCGCCTCAAAGGCAAAGCGTACCGCGAACTTCCGTCCAGGGATGCGACACTTTCGTGTTAGTAGACTGAGATGGTATGAAACCGCGACTTGGGTTGGCTGTCCTTGCTCTGGTGCTGATGTTGGCCCCGTTGGCCGCCCCGCTGCTGGCTGCGAACCACCCATTGGCGGCGTTGGTCATCCGCAATTTCTTCTCCCGGCTCTGCCACCAGGATCCAAGCCGGAGTTTCGTGGTGGATGGCTCTCCGGTCGCGGTTTGTGTGCGTTGCCTGGGGATTTACTGGGGGGTTGCGGTGGGGATGATGTTGAGGGTGAAAAGGGCTCGGGGCTTGGTCGTTATGGCGATGGTGCTGAATGTGCTCGATGTCGCTAGCTCAGCGTTGCATTTGCACGGCAATTTACCGCTCCCTCGGTTCTTGTTGGGGATGATGCTTGGAGTAGGGGCGGGCGCGCTTCTTTTCTCGCCACAGGGGCTATCAAAGGTAAGGCTCTTTCCTACGAGGGATACGTCCGGTTAAGAGTGTGAAACACGGAGGTTCGTGGTGCCGTGGAAGCTTAGTGGAGGGACCTGCTGTTTCTTCGCCTTAACTGTAAGAAATCTGCGGTTTCTTCATCGGGCTTGCTTTAGTCTGCGCGGTAGACCACACGGCCTTCGCTGATGGTCAATCGCACCCGGCCTAGCATGGGCCAGCCGTCGAAAGGGGTGTTGTTGGATTTGGAGCGGGTCGCTGAGGCGCGAAAGGTCCATTCTGCCTTGGGATCGAAGAGGACTACGTCGGCGAAGGCGCCGGGGACCAGGCTGCCGCGGCCGCGCAGGTTCAGCAGGTTGGCGGGCTGAGTGCTCAAGAGCGTAATCAGCCGGCTAAGCGAGACCTTGTGTTTGCGATGGAGCAGATCGAGGGTCAGGCCCAAAGCGGACTCAAGCCCGGTAATACCGTTGGGCGCGCGCTCGAACTCCTGTTCTTTTTCGTGGCTCGCATGGGGAGCGTGATCGGTGGCGATGCAATCGATGGAACCGTCGAGTAGTCCCTCGAGCATAGCGCGGCGATCGGATTCCGCGCGCAAGGGGGGATTCATTTTGGCGTTGGTGTTGTATTCGCCCACGGCGTTCTCGGTCAGCACAAAATGATGCGGGGCCACCTCACAGGTAACGTGCAGGCCGTTGCGCCGGGCTTTGCGCACCGCATCAAGCGCCGCAGCGGTGGATAAATGGGCGACGTGCAGGTGGGCTCGGCCGCCCTTGAGCTCGGCCAACAGGCGAAGGTCGCGCTCCACCAAGCCGGCTTCCGCAGCCACCGGCATTCCGCGCAGGCCCAGCCGGAAGGCGAGCGCGCCGGCGTTCATCGAGCATCCCCCAGTCATGCGTGTATCTTCGGCGTGCTGGATCACCGGCAGCCCGGCACGGGCCGCAGCGGCCAGAGCCTGGTGCATGATGGCCTCGCCCAGGATCGGCTTGCCGTCATCGCTGATTGCAACCGCGCCGGCGGCCTTGAGCGAGCCGTATTCGGTAAGTGCTTCGCCCATGCTGCCGCGGGTCGCCGCCGCAATGGGGAAAACACGTGCGCTGGGATTGCGTTCCGCACTCTGCATCCAGCGGGTGGTCTCCACCGAATCGTTCACGGGAACGGTGTTAGGCATGGCGCATACGGTGGTAAATCCACCTGCTGCTGCCGCTGCGGTACCGGTGGCAATCGTCTCCTTATAGCTCTGTCCTGGCTCGCGCAGATGGACGTGAATATCGACCAGCCCCGGAGCGACGACCAGACCTCCTGCCTCCAAGATCTCAACATTGGCCTGTTTAGCGGCAGCGGTTAATTTGCCGGGAGGCTCGATGGCAGCCACGCGGCCATCCTTGAGCAGCAGGTCGCGGTTCGCGTCCACCCCGGCCGAGGGATCCACAAGGTGGCCACCACGAATCAGGATCGCACTCAAGAGCGGGCCTCTTTCCTGGCCGCGGGCGGCTTCACTGGGCGCACTCTGGATGCCACCTTCGCTCCACTTTTTGCGGGTTCTGGCTGCAGCGCGCGATGAATCAGGGCCATGCGAATAGCTACACCGTTTCGTACCTGCTCCGCGATCACCGATTGCGGACCATCGGCCACCTCGCTGGTGATCTCGAGTCCACGAATCATGGGACCGGGATGCATCACGACGGCTTGCGGCGCGCTCACACGCAGCCGCTCACGGTGCAACTGATACCGGGCGGTATATTCATCCAGGTCGATGTGCACTCCAGTCAGCCGTTCTTTCTGAATGCGCAGCATCATCACAATCTGCGCCTGCTCGAGCGCGCGATCGAAATCTCTCTCGATGCTGATGCCGGGCCCAAGTTCCAGGGCTACGTCAGGCAGGAGTGCGGGTGGTCCGCATAACAGGACCCGGGCTCCCAGCCGGGGCAGCAAGAGGGCGTTGGAACGGGCCACGCGGGAGTGCAGAATATCGCCGGTGATGGCTACGGTAAGTCCCTGAAGAAGGGCTTCGCCTGGAGCGTCCTCCGACCGGTTCAGGACACGGAGCATGGTTCTCACGTCGAGCAGCGCCTGGGACGGATGTTCGTGCATGCCATCTCCGGCGTTCAGCACAGGCAATCCGGTGGCCTGCTGCAAAAGGTAGGGAGCCCCCGAGCAAAGGTGTCGCAGGATGATGCACTCCGCGCCCAACGCTCGTAGAGTGATGCCGGTATCTTTGAGGGATTCACCTTTTTCGATGGAGGAGGATTGAGAACTGATCAGCGCCGTATCCGCGCCCAGACCCTTGGCGGCTAGTTCGAAAGAAGTGCGGGTGCGAGTGCTGGATTCATAGAAGAGAAGTGCAATGCGACGGTGGGCTAGCCGTTGGGCGCGAACCGCGGGCTCTTCGCCTTCGAGTTCTGTGGCGAGGTGCAGGATGGCAGAGACATCGTCAATACCGAGCGAGGTGACGGAGAGCAACGAGCCCGCGCAAGCGTGCCGGGCGGGCGCGATCGCAGCGGGCAGCGCGACACGAGATGGCTCCGATATGGCTTTGATGGCTGTCATGGTGGGGCGCGGTTATGAAACGCGCAAAGTTAGTCGCCGCGTTCAACCAGGATCACGTTCAACCAGGATCACGTTCAACCAGGATCACGTTCAACCAGGATAACTTTTTCGTCGTTGTCGATCTCTCGCAGCTTGACCTCAACGATTTCACTGGCAGTGGTTTGCACATGGCGGCCGACAAAGCTGGCCTCGATGGGCAGTTCGCGATGGCCGCGGTCGATCAGCACCAGCAGTTGTACGCGCCGGGGGCGGCCATGGTCAAAGAGCGCGTCCAACGCCGCGCGAATGGTTCTGCCGGTGTAGAGCACGTCGTCAATCAAAATGATGTCGCGACCCTCAACGTCAAATCCGATGGCGCCGGGAACCACAACCGGCCGAATATCGCGGGTAGAAAGGTCGTCGCGGTAAAAGTTGATATCCAGAACCCCGGTGTCGACGGGGGCCTTCTCGATGGCGCCAATCAGGCTACCCAATCGCTGTGCCAGGGGAACTCCTCGACGCTTGATTCCCACCAGCCCCAGGTTCTGACCGCCATTGTTTTTTTCGATGATCTGGTGCGCCAGCCGAATCAGCGTGCGCTCGATTTCCGATGCCGACATGATGCGGGTTTTTTCCCGCAGCACCGGGGTCGCAGTGACTTTTGCTTTGCTCATAATTGCTCTGGCCGGATGATACGAGGGTTAAGGTATTTTTTCCATGAAATGGGAGCGTCCGTTACCCATTGCCCAGCGTAGGCTTTCGCGGGGCGAGCAGGCGGACACCCAAAGCACCGCCGATGGCGGAAAAAAGAATGATGCCCACGGAAGTGGTGGCGGCATTCATGAGCGTATAAGCCGCTCTGCCATCCGGCGACATCAGGAAATGGACAGTGGCGCGCCACTGGGCCTCGGCGTCAGGATTACCCTTGACCAGCGCGGTCGATTGCTGGATGACGGAATCGTAGAACTGATCGATGGCGTAACCCTGGTGCAGCACGTAACGCACAATGACGCGCCAGACGGCGGTGGCAATCACGGAACTGTAAGCGGCGATCAGTCCGGCGACAGCGCCGATGCGCACCCCGGAACGCGTTTCCAGCAGAAATCCAGGAGCCCGGCGGTGGTACACCGCGATCGCCAGCACCGCGCCACCAACCACCCACAAACAGCATCCCCAGGACAACACGGAAACGGCACTCAGCAGGCCTGCAGGGACGGCGACAAAAAGCGCAGCCAGGATGGCGTCTTTCCAGGAGATTCCCTGGGCTCGCGGAGGCGCCCCGGGTGGGCGGACACCCACATATCCGGTCTCGCCCTCTTCCTGCTGGGCAAACTTGAGTTGGGGCGAACCGCAGTTGGGGCAGAACAGTTCCGATGCGCTAAGGGTAGCGCCACATCGATGGCAGAGCAGGTTCATCCCTCTTGAAGCTATCTCAGCAGCGAACGGAGCGCAATCGTGGCTTTAATTCGTACCCTTTTCCTCATTGTCGAAGCCATGGGGAAGATCGAGGGCGATCAGGCTGAAGTGGGTCGCCGAGGCACCTCTATCGTGGAAGACGACAAGGTGCTGATGGCGGGCGGATCCGGCTTTCAGTTCCAGATCATTGGGGTTGCTGTGCGGGCCAGGACGGTCATGATCGGATTGGTCGCAGTTAAGCCCTTCCACGGTTACAGCGGGTGTGCCGACTGACCTGCCTCCTGCACATTCGATCACGTTCCCGTATTCGCTGAGCGCCTTACGGTAAAAAGCCAGCACCTGGTCCCGATTGTCGGAAGTGCTGAAGTTAGCCACTCTCACTCGCAGCTTGAAGGATCCGAACCCCATGTCGACTTTGGCCGACCGGTTCCCATCACCCGAGGTGTCCACTACCGAGCCAGGATAGGAGGGGAGACCAATCTCGGCGGCTGAAGTCTGATCCTTATTAACGGCGATGCCTCCGAAAGGAGTGGCAATCTTTACGTTGTCGCCATCGCCGGACTTGTCCACTTTCACCTTGCAGCCGGTCGCCGCTGCTACAAGCACAGCGAGCAAAGTGACTATGAGGATGCCGTCTTTCATGTTTTTTCTCCTCTGTGAATGTACGCGTATCGACCCTTACGTGTTCCCCAAAAAAGGCCGATGGGGGGGCCATCGGGCTCGCGAAGCTGCGACTTTCGCGTTGCCGGTGCATCTGAAACAGGAGCGTAAGCTCAGCTTCACTCCGGGCTTCATGCTGAATGAGGCCATTTTGTCCACACATCGATCGCTCTTGTTTTCTCCCATCCGGTTGGCCGGGCTCAGTTTTCCCAACCGGGTATTCGTCTCTCCCATGTGCCAATACTCGAGCGAAGATGGATTCAGCAACGACTGGCATCTGGTGCATTTGGGAAGCCGGGCGGTAGGCGGGGCAGGGCTGGTTTTTACGGAAGCGGCGGCGGTGCTGCCCGAGGGGCGGATTACGCCGCAGGACCTGGGACTGTGGAAAGACGATCACATCGCCGGCCTGCAACGAATTGTTAATTTCCTTCATGGGCAGGGTGTGCGCGCGGGGGCACAACTGGCGCACGCCGGGCGCAAGGCCAGTATGACGCTTCCGTGGGCTGCCGAGCAGCGTTATCTCACTCCGGCCGAAGGTGGATGGCAGAATGTGATGGCGCCCAGCGCGGTGCGTTTTGCGGAGAATTTTGGTCAGCCGATTGCGTTGGACCTGGCAGGGCTACAAGCCATTATCAAGGCGTTCGCCAAAGCCGCCGAAAGGGCTGTGGAAGCAGGATTCGACCTGGTCGAATTGCACGCGGCGCATGGCTACCTGCTGCATGAATTCCTCTCCCCCTTAAGTAACCGTCGCACCGATCAGTATGGCGGTGCATTTGAGAATCGCATCCGCATGGTGGTGGAAGTGGTGGACGCAGTACGCGCAGTACTGCCCGCCGAACTTCCGTTGTTAGTGCGCATTTCCGCCACGGATTGGTTCGACGGAGGTTGGGACATCGAGCAGTCGGTAGCTTTGGCCAAAGTGCTGAAGGAGCATCAAGTCGATTTAATCGACGTTTCATCCGGAGGGATGACGCCCCAGGCCGTGGTGCCGATTGGAGCGGGCTACCAGACGTCCTTTGCGGAGCGAATTCGGCGGGAAGCGAAGATCCCAACCGGTGCCGTGGGCATGATTACCGGAGCCGTCCAGGCTGAGCACATCCTGCGCACCGGGCAGGCGGATGCAGTCCTGCTGGCCAGGGAGTTGCTGCGGAAACCGTATTGGGCACTGGACGCGGCCAGGGAATTGGGAGACGTGGCCAGCTGGCCTGCCCAGTACTTGCGCGCGGCGCCGCAAGGCAGCCCGGAGCGCGAACCGATACACTCCGCTGTTCCCGAAACAGCTTCGATCTAGAGCAAGCTGAGGCATTGTCATACTTGGTGTATTAGGGCGAGAAATCCACCAGACAGCGCAAGAAAAGCTGGGGTGGAAAGGCAAGCTGTCCTATACTCTGAGCGAAGGTGGGTCTGTCGTACCATGACCGCCTGAATATCAGTATGGCTACTCACCTGCCTCAGCAACGCGCCCCGCAAAAACCGGAGATTCCCGACAAACTTTACTTTCGCATCGGCGAGGTCGCCCGGCTGTGTTCTGTGGCTCCCTACGTTTTGCGTTTTTGGGAGAGCGAGTTCACCCAGCTCAAACCGAACAAGAGCGGTACCGGTCAGCGGCTGTATCGACGGCGCGACGTGGAGATGGCATTGCGGGTGAAGCGGCTGCTTTACGACGAGGGCTACACCATTGCCGGCGCCCGCCAGGCAATCCTGGCGGAAACGCGGAGCAAACGAGCGGCCGGCCAGCCGGAACTCCCATTGCCGCAACAGCAACAATCGGTCCAGCGGCTGGAAGCGCGCGTGCACAAGGTGCGCAAGGAATTGCGCGAGATCCTGAGCATGCTGGCGGCGCCGACTCCGCAATTGCAAGTCAAGGAGCAGCGGCCGGTCGCCGCCCCGGCGGCCAAGCCCGGTCTCTTCGAACTGTAAACCCCAGACCTACCGGCTTACAGGCACTTCCGCTATAGCGTGCAGATGGCCGTCCGACGCGATGCTGCCGTGATTCATAAATCGCTCCATCGCCTGCATGGCGCAACCCTGTCCGCAGAGGTGATAAAACTCCCGATTGCCGCTCTCGGCCTTATTCCAGGGCATGAGGGTGAAGCGCCGGCCGGGCTGCCCTTCCTCGAAGCAGGGAACATCGCCCAGGACCAGCATCCACCAGTGATTCGCCTCAAGCTTTTTCCGGCCGCAAATGTCGCATGTGAAGGAGACATCCCAAACCATTTTTCACCCCATCCTGTTCCATGGCTTGACCTGCATTCTCTCCACGCTGATGCCGGAGAGGTGCCTGCGCTGCAAGCAGGAAAGCCGTAATCGCCGCCGTTGGCATCGAGGGCAGCCCGGTAACCGTGATAAAGTATAGAAAGGCACGGGCCGGGTAAATTATAAAGCGGTTCCAGTGACCGGGGATAAAAGATCGCAAGCTGTGGTTTTCTCTGCCCGGAAAATCCTGAAGATCGTTCGATTTGCGCGCGATTTTGTTCGACACCTAACTGCGAAGCCGCTTCAACCTTTGAATAGCCGGTGAATCCAGTGACTTGTCCCGAATGCTCTTCCTCCAGTTTCCGCTTGTCGCGCTTCCGCCTGAAAGATGTTGAGCGGTTATTGCTGCTGCAGTATCCGGTGCGTTGCCGGAAATGCCAGCGCCGGGTTTACGCAGGACTGCCTCTGGCCTTAGTGCTCCTGCAGGCCAACCGGACACGTCGCGAACGGCGTGGCCACGAAGCTGCCCACTGAGGCGCATGCCCGGGCGAGTGCTGTGCCTGCGGTTCGTTGCATCATTTCCGGCAATTGGCCGTCCGGTCCCGCACTGGTGTTCCATTTTCATGGACCTTCGCTAGATGGGGCGTCAGACCTGTCAAAATTAGCGGGTTAACTTGCTTTTTGACAATGTAACTTGTTGATTGCCTTGAAGAGGATTTGGCCGCGGTTGCCTCTGTTAATCGGCTGCTGTCTCAATGACAGCGTGTTCTCGGGTTGCGATGATGAACGAAGGGCACGGCTTCACAGGTTGCGGAAAAACTCATGTTTTGTATCAGGGCACGACTTTAGTCGTGCCGTAAGTGATTGGAAATACGTCGGGCTTTAGCCCCTGAGGTACGGCTTTCCTACCCAATGGCGAGTTTTTCCGCAGCCTCTTCAGCCGTGCCACAGCAGTAGCTGAACTTAATGTTGTTCATTCTGAAGCGCGGCTCCCATCGTTCCTTTGATTGGCGCGGGCGATGTTTGTAGCTTGACGCCAATCAGGTTGATGACCCCGCGGACGCCGCAAACGCTTGCGGCGGCTTCTACCGCAAGCTCCTTCTCATAATTCCAATCAACGGTGCCTTCCACGGTTACAAAACCCTCATGAACCGCTGCGGCGATCTTTGGAACCGTGAAGTTTGACCGGAGGGCACGCTGGACATCGCCGGCGATTTCCCGGTCGGTGCGGCTGCTGCGCCGAACTTCCAGGTCGTTGGCGATAGAGAGCACTCCGGGGACCGATTGTGCCGCTCTTTCGGCGTTTGCCTTCTCAGCGAAGGTAGGAACGAATCCTATGAGCGTGACGACCGGTCCGTGAGCCCTGACGCTGATGTCTTTGGAATGAATATCCGGGCGGCATTCGATCTCGCGCATCACCGCCATACGCAACTCCTTGTTGGCTGCCAGGTAATCTGTCAGGGTACTCATCTTGTTTCTCCTTTCAGCATCTCAGCATCGAGCCTTGCCCCTGTCGTGCATTTCATCTGTGACGGACATCACCCAGGCATCCGGTAGCCGCGCGGCTTCCTCCGGCCGAGTCGCGGTGATGGTGCTCATCTGCCGGGGACCTTATTCATCTCTTGGGCGTAGCGCATGGCAATCACAACCAGGGGAGGACAAGGACGTGCCGTGCTGCAGTTGAGGCAGGCCTTCTGGATGCATCGATACAGACAGGTGCGGCGGTCTTCAAGACTTTGATTTGGCATATCCCCTTATCTCCCATGTGTAGTCTGGAGCAGGTCGGAGCGAGCGTATGTGATCCCGGTCACCCAAGTCGAGGGGTTGTACGCCAGCTGCGAGATAGACTCGTTGGACGGTTACGCTTCAAGGCTGGCGCAGTCCTGCGCCGGACGGAGGGGAATCGATGACAGGGTTCTTAGGGGACAATTCCCGGCTTGCGAGCGGGCGCAATCGGGATAAACGATGAGTTTATTTTGATGGTCGGGACGGGCAGATTTGAACTGCCGACCCCTCGCACCCCAAGCGAGTGCTCTACCAGGCTGAGCCACGTCCCGACGGAAAAAATACCTCTTGAGTGTACACGACTGCAGGCGTTGTCTGGAAAGGCCCGGGTGCGCCCAAACAGCTCAATGGGCAGGCGGGACATACTCTTTGGGCAGCGCTGATCCTTCACCAAAGAAGTATTCCTGCATCTGCTCCACCAGAAACTCCTGCGCCTCCCGCGTCCAGGGCTGCAAGCGGTACTCATTCAGTAGCATCTTCTGGCGCTCGATCCACTCCGACCAGGCCTTTTTGGAGACATGGTCGTAAATTTTCTGGCCAAATTCACTGTCAAACGGGAGCTCGTCGAGCCCTTCCATTTCCTGCTTGTAGCGCGCACAAACGACCATGTGTGGCATGGGATCTCTCCGGAATTATCGCTGACTTCATTGTAAGAGATAAGGGGTGGAAAGGGTCTGCAGTTCTCACGCACCCTGTTTAAGCTCGTCCGCGATTATTTTGAAACCAATGTGGCTTTCGCCACAGAAGGACGCCTCCGTCCAGGAAGAGATTCTTTCCCGCAGGCGGGGAAGCACTTCCGCCGGAATGGAATTTTCTTGCCATCAACCCCGGGCACCGTAGATCCGAGAAAAGCGCTTGTACTCCGATTTGCAGTCGTCGTAGGATGGGTGGACTTTGGCCATCTAAAAATCTCGCTTTTAGCTCAACTGGAGTGCACATGAAGACATTGGTTCGTTCGATGCTGGCCGTAACCGCGCTGGCAGTAACCGCAATGATCGCTTCGCAAGCCGGCGTGGCCCAGGCCCCCGCAGGCGCCCCCGCTGGTGCTACCGGGCTTTGCAACGACGGTTCCTACTGGACCGGCGCGACTAAGAGTGGTGCTTGCCGGGGCCACAAAGGCGTGAAGACCTGGTACGCCGCCGCCGGTTCCACCGCCGCCCCGGCCGCTGCTGCTGCCGCGCCCGCCACGTCGGCAGCTCCCGCCGCAGCCGCACCTGCTCCCGCTACCGCGATGACCCCGGCGCCCAAAACCAAGACCACTAAGACAACAGCAGGAACCGGCACTCCGGCTCCCGGCGGGGGACCAGGGTTGGTCTGGTTAAACACGTCCACCAAGGTCTACCACTGCTACGGGACGAAGTATTACGGGACCACCAAGGCAGGTGCGTACATGACGGAAGCGGACGCCAAGGCCAAAGGTGCCCATGCAGATGCGGGCAAACCCTGTAGCTAAACCTGTAAGTTAACTGCAGTTCGAATCTGCTCTATTTTCCTTTGGGGCAGCGGCGTCTAACCAGGCCGCTGCCCCGAAGTCGTTTAGCGGCTAGTGACAAAGTCCGCCCGGCAGCCCCGGTCCACCCATATGCCACGCCCGTCGTAGCCCCAGGTCTGCCCCTGGATGCAGGGCGAACCGCTCCGCTGGTTTGTCAGCTTTACCCCCCGGCTGGTGTTGGCAGGGCAATAATTGCGCTTGCCGTTATTCGACGAGCAGGTGATAGTTGTACCCCCGTAACCAGGTCCACCTGGGCCAGGGCCGCCCGGTCGATACCCACTCCCCAGGTAGAAGTCGGCCCGGCAACCGCGGTCAACCCAGATGCCAGAACGGCTGTAGCCCCAGGTCTGCCCTTGGATGCAGGGCGAACCGCTTCGCTGATTAGTCATCTGTACCCCACGGCTGGTGTCGACCCGGCACAGATGCCGTTTCATGTCATCGGACGCGCAGGTCACCTGCCGCCCGTTTTGCTGAGTAATCCCGCTTTGCGCCCACGCTCTCGATCCAGAGCCGAAGCACTGGATTCCCAGTACCAAAATAAGCCATGTTAGGTTCTTCATTCCCATCTCTCCTGAAAAGGCTTGGAAGTTTAACTACCCTGCTCACCGTGGAATTGGTTCAAGCGATGATAAAGCCCAAGGATCCCATGCGGCATCAATTGATCAAGATATCGGTCGTCGAAAAAATTCGTGGGATGAGCACGCGGCTTTGTCTAGTGCTGCGTGGCAGGAAATCCGGGTACGCTCGGGATGGCACATTTTTTAAGAGGAAAACGCTCAAAACGGCGAGAGGGATGGATCTCAACGGTCCAACAGAATTGTCATCCCGTCAGTCCCGGCGAGCCGTGGGACCGGAGCGTAGCGAAGTGGAGGGACCTGCTGTTTTCTCTCAGCCACTATCCGATCCCAAATGGCAGCGCTACCCTCCCCTTTGTCATTGGGAGCGAAGCCGAGGGATCTGCAGTTTCAATCAACCCCGAACCAACGCCTTGGCCATGTAAAGAATGCCAAACGCAGAAATGCCGAAATAAGGGCCCCTTGCGAAGCCCGCATTCGGCATCGATGCGTCACCCATCCGCCAGGACGTCAAGCGGGGGTAGAGACCCTTCGTTGTCTCTGGGGTCCGTGGTTCGCCCTCACCTATCGGGCAAGCCTCTCCGTGGTTTCTCCGCGGGACAAACCACTCCTCGCTGTCTTGATTTGGCCACAGTAACCCGGGAAAGCGTTCTAAACCTTCGCGTGCTTTCTGCGATATATCAGGAACGCGAGTACAGCCACTGCCAAAACCCCCGCTACGATGCGAATTATTGTCGTTGTGTCCATCTGCCCTATCCTCCTTTCTTCCCGTCTGGTGTAACTTGCAACCTTTAACAAACGACTCCAGTTCCTTCATCGGTCAACTACTTGAACGACTGCATATTTTTCGCAATGTTTAGCACCGCAGGGGCGAGCAAGACGATGAAAATACACGGGAAGATAAACAGCACCAGGGGGAAGAGTATTTTGATCTTTGTCTTCGCCGCCATCTCCTCGGCCCGTTGCCGCCGTTTCTGCCGGATCTCATCGCCAAACCTGCTCAATGCCCTGACGATGGGAGTGCCGAACCGGTCCGCTTGTGTCAGCATGCTCACAAATAAAGAGAACTCCGCAATCTGTGTGCGGTCTGCCGTGCTCTTCCACGCTTCCAGGCGCGGCTTGCCGGCCAGTTGTTCAAAATTGACCTGCATGAACTCGTGGTGAATATCAGGGTGGCTGATGATCAGCTCCTGTCCCACCCGCAGCATGGCCTGATCCAAACCCAGCCCTGCCTCCACGCAGATAACCAGCAGGTCGAGCGCGTCCGGAATACTCTTCCTGATTCGTTCTCGCCGTTTGCTGATCTTCGCCTTCAGCCACATGTCCGGGACGAGGTAGAGGACGGCGGCTAACGATAAGGCCCAAAACACGGTATTGGTGTGAATCAGGGATCCGCACACCAGGCCTATCAGTGGACCAATGATCCGGCTGGCAAAATATGCGGTCGCGCTTCGACTGCTCCTCAATCCCGCGCTCAATAGTTGCTGCTTTACCTTTTCGTCCTCGGCCAGCCCCAGCCGCATGCGCAAACCCCTCGCTATGGAGAGGATGGTCTCCTGCAGGCGCTCTTTATTGCCCACGCTTTGTTCGTCCGGCCGATTGCTCTGTACCATCTCCATAATCCGCCGGGCGCCCGGCGAAGGCCTCAGGAGTACTGGGGCGAGCAACAGCGCCACCACCAGAAAAACTGTAAGCGTGAAAGCGACGTAAAAGACCAGGTCCATAACCGGCTAAACCTCGATTCCATTGACCATGCGGCGAATGATCAAACTCCCTGTCAGCAACATGCCGAGACTCACGTACATCAGCTTGCGGCCGAAAGGATCATGAAACAGAATGCTGGAGTAACCCGGATTCACCAGGTTGAGCAGCACCATCATCACCACCGGCAACGCGCTCAAAATCCATCCGGTCAGTCTTCCCTGGGCAGTTTGCACCTGAATTTCCCCTTGAATCCGCAATCGTTCTCGAATGACGAAGACCGTACGATCCAAAATCTCGACCAGGTTGCCGCCGGTATCCTTCTGCACCAGAATGGCGGTCACCAGTACCCGCAGGTCCGAGGAGGGTACGCGATCGAGAAGTTGCATTAGCGCATCGCGCATTGGCAGGCCAAGGTTCAGCTGTTTGAAAATTTCGCTGAATTCCGAGGCCGCCGGTTCTTGCGCACTCTCGGCCAGTGTTTCCATGGCGCCTACCACCGAATGACCGGCACGCAGAGCGCGGGCCAGCATGTCAATGCACTCCGCCAAAACAGAGTTGAATGCGTTGATTCTTCGTGCCCGTTTGAAGGA
This sequence comes from uncultured Acidobacteriaceae bacterium, assembly GCA_963750415.1. Taxonomy (GTDB): domain Bacteria; phylum Acidobacteriota; class Terriglobia; order Terriglobales; family Acidobacteriaceae; genus PALSA-350. The sequence goes on along the minus strand of CAVVQX010000005.1, from coordinate 519,294 downwards.
AAGAATTCCATACGGCATCAAGCCCAATGCGATTCCCGCCCCAAGGTCGATCAGCATCATCGACGCGAAAACCCACATAAGGGAATACCCGGCCATGAACAGGCCCACACTGGTCAGCAGCAGACCAGCCACGCTGGTCGAGCTATGCGCCTGCAGAATGCGGATGTGCAGCGCCCGCGCAAATCGGAAACGTTGCAGAACCTCTTCCAGCCAGCCAAACTTGCTCCGGCGGGTGGCCTTGAGCAATTGCTCTATGTCTGGAGTGGATCCGTCTGCCTTCTTCGTGGATACATGGATCGATGCCATGCGCTGCGCAATGGTCTGCTCATTCGGCGACTGCCGCGTCACGGCGATCACCGCCACAAAGGTGGTGAGCAAAACCGAAAGAAATCCCACAAACACAAGCGCCACCGATATACCTCTAAACTTCCACCGAGTAGTCCAGCAGGCCCGTAGGGAGAGCGATACCCGCGGCCTTTAACTTGTCGCCAAATTTCGGCACAATGCCGGTCGATCGAAAACGGCCTTTTACCTTACCCGTAGGCCCCAGGCCCTCTTTCTCAAAAAGAAAAATGTCTTGCATGCTGATAACATCGCTGAACGCGCCGGTAAGTTCCGTCACATGCGTGACTCGGCGCGATCCGTCGCTCATGCGTGCGATCTGCACGATCAGATGGATCGCGGACGCGATCTGCGCCCGAATCGCCTTTTCCGGCAAGCTCACACTGCCCATCATGGCCATGGTCTCCATGCGCGCCAGCGCATCGCGCGGCGTGTTGGCATGGATCGTGGTGAGTGAGCCATCGTGGCCCGTATTCATGGCCTGTAACATGTCAAGACACTCTTCCCCACGGACCTCGCCCAACACAATCCGGTCCGGGCGCATACGAAGCGCGTTGATCACCAGCTCCCGCTGCCGCACCGCTCCTTTTCCCTCTACGTTCGGAGGCCGGCACTCCAGCCGCACCACATGCGCATGTTTCACTTGCAATTCCGCCGAATCTTCAATGGTGATAATGCGCTCCCGCTCATCGATATAGCCCGACAACACGTTCAGCAAAGTAGTTTTGCCCGCGCCTGTTCCTCCGGAGACGATGATGTTCAGCCGCGCCTGAACCGCACCCTTCAGCATGTCGATCATCGGTTCGGTCAGCGCCCTGTTCCGTAACAGGTCTTCCGCTCCCAAAGGTTTCGCTCCGAATTTGCGGATGGACAAAATAGGGCCATCGACCGCCAGAGGGGGAATGATCACGTTGACCCGCGAGCCATCCTTCAGGCGGGCATCGACCATCGGCGAAGACTCGTCCACCCGCCGGCCCACCGCGGACACAATCTTGTCGACCACATGCATCAGGTGCCGATCGTCTTTGAAGGTAACGGCGGTTTTTTCCAGAATGCCGCGTCGTTCTACATAAACTGAGTTGAAGGTGTTTACCAGGATGTCGTTGACCGTAGAGTCCTGCAGCAGCGGTTCCAATGGACCCAGACCGAAGACTTCGTCCAGCACCTCCTGCGCCAGCCGGTCTCGTTCCACGGAAGACAGCGGGATGTTCTGCTCCCCGATCAACTGATGAATGACCGTAAGCAGTTGCTGTTGCGAAGAGGGGTTCTCGTGCATCTGCGCGATCTTGTCCAGATCTAAACGCTTGATGAGGCCCTGGTGCACTGCCCCCTTGATTTCCTGTTGCTGCTTGAGCGCAACCGGCCTCGCACCGCGCACGATCGCGGGTGCGACCCGGGTACCCCCATTCGTGATCAGTTCCGCCATTCAGAAATCCTCGCCCCTGCCGCAATCCTCGAGATACGGCAACCGCTCTTCACTTCCACAACCCGAAGCGCTTCTTTGCCGTCTCCTGAGCCGTTGGCGCGACTGGACCCGCCAACCCAGCCGCCCACTTCGACATCTGCTGGGAAAAATCCGACTTGCTGTCCGCAGCCACCGGTTGGCCGATATTGATCGATTGCACCAGCTGGCTATAGTTATTCGCGATCTTGATCGCGATTGGCAGGTGAACCGCTTTTTCAATCTGCTCGATCGTGACTGCTTCATGCGAGGAGTAGCGGTTGATGACCACTTGCAACTTCTTGGTCGCCTGCTCATTTTGAATAAGCCCGTCCACGTAGCGCGACAGATCGCGGATGGCTCCGATCTCCGGACTGGCAATCAGGTAGATCCAATTGGAGAGAGCGATGATGGCCAGGTTGATGTCTTCAAACGACGCCTCGCAATCGAGCAATACGAAATCGTATTCCGTGCTCAGGAACTCCAGTGTCCGCTCAACCGAATCTGTATCCGCTTTCCATACCCCCCCATACACATCAGGAGAGGACAGAACGTCCAGGCCGGAGGGGTGGGTAGCAATAAAGCCGCGCAGCAGATCCTGGTCCAGCCGGCTCACATTCTGCACCAGGTCGTTGAAGTGATGGTGGCTGCCATCCATTCCGAGATAGAGCGCTACATGTCCTAACTGCGCATGATTGTCGATGAGCAGCACTTTCTTCGCGAAGCCCCGCACCAGGAACATGGCTAGATGCACCGCGAGGATGGTTGTGCCGACGCCGCCTTTTGCGCCAAAGAAGGAAAGAATTTTTCCCGAGTTCCTCGGACGGGCCGTAGTCGTCGCCCAGCGATGGTCGAGCCGCGAGAGCGTCTCCATGAATTCATCGTGGTCCAGCGGCTTGGCCAGAAATTCACCGTACCCGGCGCGCATCGCACGCAACAGCAAGTCAGGATCGGTGGTGGACGAAAGAGCCAGGATCCCGATCTTGTGAAAAAAACTCTGGCGCAGGAATTCCGCCGTCTCCAGCGCAAGCTCCGGATTCGCATCGAAGTCCACGACCACCACACAGGCTTGCGTATTGATCGCTCGCTGGGTCAGCGGCGGGAGCTTCGCTGACGAAAAGTAGTTCTCGTAATCCACCGGAACCAACTCCCAGGGCATATGCAAAGCAGCTTGACGGATCTGCTCCACCGTCTCCCGGTCGACGTGCACCGTCAGCAGCGCTACTGGAAGAGCGTCCGGATTGTGCTCTTTGTTCATTACTGCGTTCCCCCTGCCCCGGGCTGGGGTGGCGTCGCTGGTTTCTGTTTACCCATCTTCCTGTCGAATTGCATAGGGTCGAGTGTCGGTATAGGCAGTTTGGGGACGACTGGCGATGTCGTATCCGTCAGGGGATCCACTATCATGGGGGTCACCACCACCATCAACTCCACCGTCGAGTGGTTAACGTTTTTTGAGCGGAACAACTGCCCCAGAACGGGCACATCGCCGATGCCCGGCATCTTGCTGAAAATATCCGTGGTGCGATGATCGAGTAGCCCGGAAATGGCGAAGCTCTGTCCATCTCGCAGCTCTACCTGGGTGTCGGCCCGGCGGGTGGAAATAGCGGGAATGGTATACCCGGAAATCGTCACCGCATTGGTGTAATCGAGCGCGCTCACTTCCGGCGCCACCTTCAATTGAATCGTCCCATCGTCATTCACCACCGGTGTAAATTCCAGCTTCACGCCATATGGCCGGAATTGAATGGTGATCGACGTAAGTCCGCCTGAGGAACCCTGCACCACCGGGAAGGGAAACTCACCTCCCGCCAGGAACGAAGCCTTCTGTCCGCTCAGCGTCGTAATCGTCGGCTCGGCGAGGATTTGTGCAATGTTCTTGTTCTGAAGATCCTGCAACGTCAAACCGAAATTCACATCGAAATTGTAGAAAAGCAGGTTAAGCGGATTGGTGCTGGTGAGCGTCGCCGGAGCCGTGCTACTACCAGGGGTATAGGTCTGCGTAGACGGAAACTGGCCCGTGGTGACGTTGCCTTGGTTCTTGCCCTGGCTGAAAAGGTTGATTCCGAATTGGGCAAGCTTCGAGCGGTCTATCTCGATAATCTGAACCTTCAGCTTCACCTGGCTGCCGTGCAGTTGTTTTATGACGAGAGAATTAACCACGTTCTTCGCATAGAGGCCCGCAAGCTTCACCGCCGCTCCGGCAGACGCATCGCTCCACGCCGTGCCCGACAGCGAGACCCGGTCCTGCTGCGACTCCACTCGTATGTTGTCATTCGGCAACGCCTCCTGAATCTCTCTCTGCAGGCTCACAACATTCACATCGGAAGAAACCCAGTACGTCGCCGAGTTCCCGGCTTGGTCCCACAGGATCAGGCTGCTCACCCCGGGCGCTTTTGCTGTGACCACGATCTGCCGCGGACTCGAGGTGAAGGAATCGACCACCAGCGGATCGCTCACGTACACCCGCTTCAGCCGGCTCACCGTCGTCACAAAAATTGACTGTCCCACCAGCAGGTGCAGCGACTGGCTCGCAGATACCGTCGAGCTGATCAGCGCCGTCGTTGAGTCAGGCAGTTGCTGCACGTGCAACACCCCGGGCGGAGCAACTGGAGCAACAGAAGCCGGTGGTGGCGCCGGTGCCGCTGGAATCGGGACCGTGGTCTGCCCTTGCATCCAGCCGCACAGCACCACAGCCGCCAGGGCGCGATATGTGGCTTTCCCTACGCGGTTTGTCAAACTCGCCATACGCGCCTCAATAAAACGTCTTCACTACTTGCTTATCGCCCAGAACGGTTTCCACCTGGTATGGCTTGACGTGCAGAGGTTTGGCGATCACGGCGTCGTTACCGGCCGGTGGAGTCGTGCCGGTCAACTCATCCAGCCCCACCGACGAACTCTTTGCCTGTTCCTTGTCTGCGCCGTTTCTCAAGACAAAGTGGATCGCTCCCAGGCTGGTCGCAAGCACCAGCTTCTCCGAGTCTTCCGGCGTCAAAAGGAGCGTGACCACGTTGTTCACGCTGGTCGGCTTGCCCTCCGGATCGGGGCGAATCTGTTGTCCTGCGGCGACCACCACGGCGTCCTGCAGCACCGTCGCTGTCCGCGGATCCGTTGACTTATCGGTGTGATAGGTCAACAGCACGTCGACGTGGGTTCCCGGCAACAGGAACCCGGCCACCCCCACCACTTCGTCCGAGCGCACGGAAATCGCTCGCATGCCTGAAGGAATCCTTGCCGTTAGGCCGACGCCCACGCCGATCGGGGCGAGATACGAACTGAGAATCGGCTGGTCCTTGGCCAGCGGAAAGAGCACCACTCGGCCTGCAACCTGATCGATTTTGGAAATGCTCCCTGGGAGCGAAGTGGGCCATTCCATTAATCGCATGCTTCCCGGCTTCAGAAGGTCGCCCGCTTCCAGCGGCTGGCTCGCCGCCACCACAAATTGCTTCTGCGCCACCGGCACATGTGCCGCCCTGGCCACCCGTCTGCTCAGCCAGAAGGTGAACAGGCCAGAGACCAGCAACGAGACGAGCAAGGCCATCGTCAGCCGCTTTGCATTCATGCCTTCACCTCTGCATCACCAGCAGGCATAGGCACAGGGCGCTCCCTGCCGCGATCGCGAGCGCATAGGGCAAGCGCAGTGTTCGCTCATTGCTGATGCTGAGTTGTGGATGGGGCGTCAGGCCCATGGCCTGGTGATGAACCGCGATGGCGTAGATGTTGCGCACCGTTGTCACCATCTGGCGCCGGTAGATTGCGAGACCCATGGCCATCGCTCCACCCGCCAGCGAGGTCCACAGCAGTAGATGTCCAATCAGCGGCAGGCCAGCGAGGCAGCCGGCGGCCGTCATCAGCTTCACATCGCCCGCGCCCATTCCGCCAGCCAGATAAAAAACAAGAAAGATGACACCGCAAATGAGACCGCCGGCCGCGGCCGTGGCCAACTGCTGCCAGCCACCTAAAACGGCATGCAGGAGCAGGCCAAAAACAATGGCAGGAAAGGTAACGAAGTTTGGTATTCGCCGGCTGCGCACATCGTATACCGCGCCGATCGCGGCGCAGAGCAGTGACGCAGCAGGAAACACAAAGTCAGTAGCCAGCTTCGGCATAAGGATTTCCAGGTCAGTCATCTGCGTTGGCCGCGATCGCACGCAGGTGATTGCCCGCAAACGCAGGATGGTCGGTTGAATCAGATAGCGCTGGTGATCCTGGCGCCCACGCTGGTAAATACAGAGCCGACGGCACTCCCGACCCTGCCGACCCCAGCTATGGTGGCCAACGCGACCAGTGCTGCAACCAATGCGTACTCGACAATGTCCTGGCCGCTTTCATCATTCAGAAAATGCGACAGGACCTGTTGCAAATTATTCATTCCCGCACTTCTTATATGCAGAGCACAAAGAACCCACGATCCATCTGCGTTCGCGCGGTGAATTAACCCGCCACCGGGGCAACGCCGGCACCAGTTAGATTGAGTTGGTTAGGCTGGTCCCAATCTTGTTGAAGGCGCTGGTGATAGAACCGGCGAGAGTCGTCATGGCCGCGGTGGCCCCCAGAGCGATAATCGCCGCCACCAGGGCATACTCGATAAGATCTTGCCCAGACTCATCACGGATAAGAGCCGATAACATCCTCGTGCAGTTGTTCCTAAGTTCGAGTTCCATCATCGCTGTGCTCCTTTTCCTGCTCTGCCAACAATAGAAATGCTTCTATCTAATGGAATGGTGAATGTAAGCGGTGGCGCTGTCAATTGGATCCTCCGGCGGGCGTTAAGAGAGTAAATTACATAGGTCATAGATATGTCATGCAGCAACTCACAATAGGAAGATCACGATCCCGCAATGAATTAGAACGTGGGCAGGAGCCCTGACCGCGTTGCCTGGCTGCAGAAATGCTTGCTGGCTACATCATCATGTTTGGTCAATCCTTGCCGATAAACAAAGGTGTCGTGTCTAAGCGGCAGCCATGCGAAGCAGCACTCATGCGATGCAAGCACCGCACTCGTAAAAATATCTCCAGGAGAAACGGCGTGCGCGCCACCAATCCGCAACCTGCCATAGAGAGGCGTAAGAGATGAGCGGCAAAACATGGGCTGCCCCGCGATCAACATGGAAAACCGCTCCGTGTTTGATCGGCGCTGCTCATCCTTTGCGGCCACGTTGTCTCGGCCAGGAAGGCCAGGCCATGGTCGAGATGGCCCTGGCTCTGCCCATACTGCTGCTCGTAGTGACCGGCATTCTCACCTTCGGACTGGCATTCAACAACTATCTTCTGTTGACGGAGGCCACCAGTGTCGGCGCGCGCACCCTCGCCATCAGCCGCGGAGCCACCACAGATCCCTGCGCGACGGCGTCCTCCGCGGTCATCGCAGCGGCCCCCCTGCTTGCTCCGGCAAATTTGTCCTTCACCTTTGTGCTCAACGGCACGAGCTATACCGGTACCTCGTGCAGCAGTGGAAGCAGCACCACCGGCGCGGCGGGAAACCTGGTGCAGGGAACCAATGCTGTCGTGACCGTGGGTTACCCGTGCAGCCTCGCTGTCTACGGCGCCAACTACGCCCCCAAATGCTCTCTGCAGGCGCAAATGACGGAACTGGTCCAATGAGCAAGCTGTTGCTCGCGACGGTCCGCAACTGTCTTAGAGACGAATGCGGGCAGGCCCTGCCTCTGGTCGCGGTCATTTTCGTGGCCCTTCTCGGCATGGCTGGGGTGGCTATCGATGTAGGCCACGTGTTCTATTGCGACCGCGCCTTGCAGGCGGCCACCGACGCGGCCGCACTGGCGGGCGCGGGCAGTATGCGCACCGCCGCGAGCAGCGCTGCCGTGATCGCCGCCGCCAACTCGTTTAGCGGCGCCCCGGGCACTGTCAACGCCCAGGCCTCTCTTCCCAACGTAACCATGGTCAGCGGCTTCCCTGCATTGAAATGCCTGACCACGCTGAAAAGCCAGGGCATCGCCTGCCAGGGTGCGGTCCCCTACAACGCTCTCCAGGTACAGGAGCGAGCCGTGGTCCCGATGTATTTCGCGGCTTTGTTTGGGCTACACACCATGACGGTCACCGAAAGTGCGACCGCGGCTTCCAGGGGCGGAGCGCCCAGCCCGTACAACGTGGCCGTGATCATTGATTCCACCCTATCCATGAGCTATCCCGATAACGACTGCGGCAACACGCAGATGGCATGCGCACTGAACGGCGTCCAGATTCTGCTGCAAAACCTCAGTCCGTGCGCGGCTAGCCTGGCCAGCTGCACCATCTCCAATGGTGTCGCGGCGAGCTCAGTCGATCGGGTCGCGTTGTTTACCTTTCCTGACGTGTCCACCGCGACCGCGTCCCTTGACACCACATGCACCACCGCTGTCCCCTCGCCTACTCAGCAAAATCGCTATTGGAGTACCGTTCAAAGCGGACTCACCGTCAACTTTGTCATGCCGAGCTCTCCCACTGGGAATACTCCGGTCACGCCATGGTCTTCCTTGCCCCAGGCCATGGCTTACTCTTTTCCTGCCGCGGGAGCATCGTCCTACGTACCAACGCAATCGAACTATGCCACGTACCCCATGACCCTCGGTACCGCAACTTATCAAATTACCGGCTTCTTAAGCGACTATCGCACCTCGAATTCGGCTACCTCGTTGAATCCGGCTTCCACCCTGGTGAAGGCCGCCGGCGGCGTGATTGGCTGTGGCAGTATGGCTCCGCCGAACTATGACGGAGTGTTCGGGACCTACTATGCGGGCGTGATCTATGCGGCACAGGCAGCACTGGTAGCCCAAAAGGCTGCCAATCCAGGGTCTTCCAACGTACTCATCCTTCTCAGTGATGGCAACGCCACCGCCCCCCAGACCAACGGAAACAATACCGTCATGGGCTCCCCCGCCACCAGTAACGGGCAATACCCATCCTGGGTCGGCGAGTGTGGGCAGGCAGTCGTCGCCGCGAAATACGCCACCAGTCAGGGTACGCAGGTCTACTCCGTGGCTTATGGTTCTGCGCCGACCGGTTGCCTGAGTGATCAAAACAGCGGCTCTTATCCCAATATCACCCCATGCGGGACCATGGCGGCGATGGCCTCCGCGCAACAATACTTCTATTCCGATTACCACCAAAGCGGTACCGCCAGCGTCTGCGTGGCCGGCCAGCCGGTCACCTCGTTGAGCGATATCTTCAGTGCCATTGCCGACGATCTGACAACGGCTCGATTGATCCCGAATAACACGACTTAGCAATCCCAGAGAAACGGCCGGTCCCACCAGTGTTTCTCTTCCAGTTCTCACACACGTCCTCTTGAGCACCTCAGTGCGGGTAGCAGGCTTCGCCCGAACCAGGCAAAACAGATCACTCCTGCCTCCCTGCGCAAGCCTTCCTCTCGAAATCACGATAAGGCCGCAAGAACTGCCCGGCAACAGCAGGATTCCACGGAGCAGTCCTGTCCGGCGGCGGCATAAACCCACTTTCCGGTGGCGTGAGCCACCACACCTGGCGATCCTGGAACGCACACAGCAGCGGAAGGTTCGACTCGCCCGGTTCCGTATCCCGCGCCCAGACCACGTGCTGCGTCCGAATATCGTAACCGTTATTGATCCAGCTATATCCCCAAAAATGATCTGGCCGATAGTGGACCATCACCAACTGCTTGCCCGGCTTCGCTTCCATGATCCGGGTGATGTCGTGATAACCAGGGATATCGGCTGTCTGCGAGCCCCAATTCGGTGGGAAGGTATTTGCCGGCACGACCCATAAACGCACAAAAAACATGACCATCACCGCCGCCAGCGTACCCCGCAATAACTTGAGCCATACCGCGTTGTGGCGAGCGACAACCCGCATCCAGCGAAGCCCATTTATCAATATGAGATAAATGATGCCTGCCGCTACGGCAACGTAGTGGGCTTGCAGCCACGTCTCTGACGCGAAGCCAAAACCCGCGAAAGCGAGCGTGCCCATCAACACCCGAAACCTCCTCGCCCGCAGTGTAGGTACCAGCCCGATCGAAGCCAGAGTCAAGGCGGGAAAGACAAAGAAAAGCCATTGATAGATGCCCTTCACCATCGTCTCCGCAAAAAATCCATCCGGAGTTCTGGCGCCTGCATACGGCAACATCTCATAATCGCGGTTGTAGATAAGTTGGTCCGCGAACTGGTAGTGAACAAAATAGTTCGGCCTGCCAAAGAGAAAGGGCGGGCAAATGCTCCATTGCCGCCAATAGACCGTCCATGGAAAGCTGAAGTGTCCGGTGACGCGCTGAAAGTAGTAGCCGGTACACGCAGCCCCCGCCAGCAACACAGCCATGCCCGGAAGCCAGACCCTGGGCTTCGTCCGCTTGCGCAGAAGCATACACACTGTGTAGAGGCAAATAGGCAATGAAACGAGAGCGCCTTCAAACGGCCGCGAGTTTGCCAGCAGGAGCAAGCCGAACGCCATCAGAAGTCCGTCATGGGCTTTAGACTTCCGAGCAAGCCTGGCCGCTGCACCCAACAAAAGACAACCACCGAGGATCGCGGTCGATCCTCCCCAGTAGCTGTTTCCGAAGTAGCTGAACCAGCTGATGCGCACCACCGCCAGCAACCCTGCCAGCAACGCCCATTCCGCCGGCAGATAAGCCTGCAGCATCCAGCACAAACTGGCCGCAGCCAGGCCCATGCTTAGCAGGATGCCGGCTCGCGGCGTTCCCAAAAAACGCTGTCCGAGTGCCATGAACAAGGGCTGCGCCGCTCCATATTTCGAGGCTGAAGGTCGGCTGCATCAGCACATAGAATGCTTCGAAGTGATGCCAAATCGGAGGCGTCGGATTGGTGAGCCGGCCATGCGCAAACGTGTCGCTTGCCAGCAGATAACTAAACTCGTCGTGGATATTGGGATCCCTGAACGGCTCTATCGGTAGCAACGTTAACCGGCCCAGCACTGACAACAGCAGGACCACCAGGCAGGCGCGCGAGCGCTTCTGGGCAAAGCGGCGGAAGCCCGCGTTGGGAAAGAACGCCGCATACTTCACTGGAAGCAGAAGAAAGAGAAGCAGCATCACCAGCGTGACCAGCGTCTCTATATCGAGAAACGTGAACCGATGCATCTCGATGTGAAAGAACCTTATGTAATTGGTCATGGGTCGCGCTCCAGTAGGAGTTCCATCGGACCACCGCGTAGGCGCCCAGGATCGTTAGCAGCGGATCCAACAAAAGCCGGAAGCGGAAGTCAGGGTGCGTGATGTAGTACGGCAGCGGAAACACCAACAGCGGCAATAGGAAGAGCGTGGCCTCCGTCCTGCATTTCGTTGCTCGAGCCCGTTTGAACAGTGCTGCAAGACCCAACAGGCCCATCAGAGAAGTGACGGCGGCGTGCAATTCGATCGGGCCGGAGTTGACGTTCGATCCGGCCCCCAACCAGAAGCGCATCACCCGCGCCGCGCTGAGCCGGATAAACTCCCCCCGATGATCGCGGATATAAGTTTTCGCCAGTATTGCTTTGTTGCGCATATACACCACCTCGCCCTCGCGAGCGTAAACGGCGTACTCCTTTCTGTTCTGTAGCGGCTCGAGCGTCGCGTCAAAGACGCCCGTCGCGCCGGGGTGGTTCCCCTGCCATACCTCATATCCAAAATTGCTGCGTAGCGGGATGAATGCGTGCAGAACACGCAGATTGCGAATGGGCCAGGGAGCGAAGACCGCGAGCAAAACCAGCAAACACATCCATGGCTGATAGTGCGAGGCAGTCCCGGTTTGATAGACAGTCCACCCCAGGATGGCAAGCAACGTCAGCGTGAGCGAGGGGTTCACCAGCATTGCCAGGCCGCAATAGGCTCCCATGGCCGCCCACACGCTGGATGCTCCCTTGTCCACACAACGCAGTGCCAGAGCAATCATGCCGGTCAAAAGCAAAATGGACAAACTGGTTTCCCAAAGCACGGCGGGTAACCATAGCAGAGGCAACGACACCGCCCAGAAGGCCCCAGCGAGCTTTGCCGTCATTGCGCCGAACAACCGCTGGCTGATGTGCATGATCACGCCGACCGTCAGGACCGCGAACACCGTTTGCAGCGCCATCATCACGGCGGCGGAGGTAAAACTGTAACTGCCAAAGAGATAGAAGATCAGCCCCAGCAAAGCAGGATACCCCGGCGCCAGAAAGGCAGTGGGGCCGGTGGACCCCCCGAAAGGCGAGGACAGTCCGTGGCCCGAACTTATCGAACATGCCAGGAACCCCAGGTCTGGTGCCTTGCTGAACAGCCAGTTTCGCGGATAAAAGGCGAGCACCATCCCCATCACGCCCAGGCGCAGGGCCAATGCCAAGACAAGGATGCGCCTCACGGCTTTCCCACAGAGTCACCGCTCACCGCATAAGCGGCCAGCATCGTGAGCAAGGGATCTACCACCAGCCGGTACCGAAACTCCGCGTGAGTCACGTAATAGGGCAAGGGAAAAAGAATCAGCGGCAGCAGAAACAAAACCGCCACCCGGCCGCAGCCCCTTGTGAACAAGCGCCGCAAGCCCATCGCTCCAAGAACGGTCGTCAAGACCGCATGCACAGCAAAGATGACGGAACCATCCTTACTCCCCGTTCCCGTCCAGAAGCGGATAAATCTTATCGTGCTGAGTCGCAGAAACTCCGCTGGATGGGCGCGAATGTACGCTTTGGCAAGCATCGACTTATCGCCCATGTAAGCGGCCTCGCCTTTTGCAACATACTGATCACGTTCCTCGCGGTTGAAGAGTGGAAACAACGATTCGTCCAGATAGCCCGTCGCTCCGGGTCGGTTTCCCATCCATAGTTCGAATCCAACCGTGCTGCGCAGCGGGATGAAGGCGCCAAACGCGCGCGCATTTCTTATCGGCCACGGTGCGAACACCAGCACCAGAACCAGCACGCCCAGCAGAGGTGAATATCGAAGCGTCTTCCGCGTTTGCCAAGCCGTCCATCCCATGACCGACAGCAAAGCCGGCAACAGAGCCGGATTCACCAGCGCGGCTGCGCCGCAATAAGCACCCATCACCGCCCATAAAAGCCGCCCCGGCCTTTGCTCACAGCGCAGCGCCAAAGAAATCACGCCCACCAGCAGCAACGTAGACAGGCAGGTTTCCCAAAAGATGGTCGGCATCCAGAGCAGCGGCAATGACAAGGCCCAAAACATCCCCGCCAGGTTGGCCGTCCGAGCGCCAAAGCACGATTGCGCAATCTGCATCATCAATAGAACGGTTATGACGCTGAACAGAACCTGCGTCGTCATCACTGCGATCGCCGCCGAAAAGGTGAAGCTCCCGAAGATGCGGAAGAAGAGGGCGATCAACGCCGGATAACCTGGAGCGAGCAGGGCAGTCGGTCCTGTCGATCCGCCGAAGGGCGAGCTAAGCCCCCGCCCCGCCACCAGGGACTGGGCCAGCGTCCCCAACTCAATGCCGCGGGAGTAAAGCCACTGGTGCGGAAATCTCTCCGCCGCGAACCGCAGGATGAACAACCGCGCTGCCGCCGCCAGCATAAGAATCACCACGGTGTGCGGGCGCTCGTCACCGGAAATCACGGGCCCGGCAGCTTGCGGCAGCACTCTACTTACCGATGTAAAACGAATAGCCACATTCGGTTATCGGCAGATCGCGCGGAGCCGAGAGCGGTCCCTGGAACGGAAACCCGAAGGCCGTTCTCCACAACTTTTCCCCCACGTTGGCGTCTTAACCTGCAGGAGTGAAAGCCATGTCGCGTCCCCCCGTTCGCGTTGCCCTTCTATCGCTCTTGCTCATGGCTCCGCTCGTCCTCTTCGGCCAAAGTGGCCCGCCCGCCCAGCGGCCATCCTTAAACTGGATTCCGCAAGGCTTCGAGGCTTTGGGCCAGCGTGCCGCCTTCCACACCGATTTCACCTTTGACCGCTCCATGCTCCAGTTGGCCGGCTACTTCATCGGTGACGCCGATCAGGACACCCGCAACGCCATCGCCAAGTTGAACGGTATCTCCGTGCACAGCTATCACTTTGCCGCACCCGGGCTCTATGATCCCGCCGCTCTTGACCTGATCCGCAGGCAATACGAAGCCGCTGGCTGGAGGCATCTGGTTGCCGCCCATAGCAAAGGCGATCCTTTTAATGCCGGGCAAACCGACTTATGGATCAACTTTGCCCACATGGATGTAACCGGGATGATGGTGCTTGATTGCCGCACCCAAGGACTTGAACCTGATCGCCTTCAACGGAGATATCAGTACCGTCGATCTGCTGCACCTCCGCGGCCATTTCGGCATACCGCGCTTCCCCGGTGACCGCTTTGTGCCGCCCGGGCAAGCCTCGCGCCCGCGTCCACCCTACGTCTCACCCCACGGCGTGCCGGGGCAGGCCGGACCACCACAAGCTATGCCGGAGCAGGCCCCAGCCCCACAGGAGTCATATCCGCAACAGTACCCGGGCAGCGTAGGTGTAGGGGTCGGAGCGGACCCACCGCAAATAGAAGCCGCGCCCCCGCCCCCCACCCCACCAGGCTATTGACAGTCGCCCTCGCTGCTCTCTCAGCGACAATTGCCGCCGCGTGCCTAAGAAGAACCCGCGGATCTCTCCACTACGCTTCGCTCCGGTCGAGACAACAAAGTTGTTGAGCTATGTAGGGCCGTGCATCGACTGGAGAAACCGCCTTTTACCCATAGCAAATTTGTCATCTCGACCGGAGCGAAGCGTAGTGGAGAGATCTGCGGGTTCTTCTTAGTTCTCACGCAGACTCTTTTCAGCCCATACATCCGGCAAACAAAACGGTGGGTTTTAGAGGGTGTCTGAGAACGCGGGATAAGGTCAGCCGTCCCTTCGGGACTAGTTCGCGCTTCCTACCCAGGACTAACGTACGGGCCTGTAAGAGGGCGAATAGATTCGGAATGCGCGAGTCTTCCGGAGTCAGCGCCCTCATGCTTTGTAACAGGGCACGACTTTACAGGCTGCGGAAAAACTCATGTTTTGTATCAGGGCACGACTTTAGTCGTGCCGTAAGTGATTGAAAATACGCTGGGCTTTAGCCCCTGAGGTACGGCTTTCCTACCCAACGGCGAGTTTTTCCGCAGCCTCTTTAGTCGGGCCATAAAGTCCTAACAATGACGAGGGCTTAGCCCCTGAGGTACAGCTTTCACACACCCTCTAAAGTGAAATGGTCGGTCGAGCATAGAACGGTTGCCCTGGGACCAGACGGATCGAGGCCCGGAGGGCCGCCCGCTAAACGTCAGCCCAGCCCGGAAGGGCTGGGTTGGCATCCCCATCATGATTGAGCGCCATCGGCGCGGCACCCATCTCCCCCTAACCAAAAACCCGCCTTGTCGTGGGATTCTGCGATGACACACATCCCTTCGGACTAAATTCCGTCAGTCCCCGAGCAGAGCCGCCGCTCTGCGCCTATCCCCAACCTCCAAATGCACATGCAGCAACGACAACGCAGCCGGTGTAACCCCGGGAATCCTGCTCGCCTGGCCCAGGGTTTGCGGCCGAACCCGGGTCAGGGTCTCCTGCATCTCCCGCGACAACCCGCTAATCCCCGCATACTCAAACCCAGCGGGAATCACCCGCTGCTCCGCCTTCTTCAGCTTCTCGATCGCCTTGCGCTGCTGATCCAGGTATCCGGCAAACTTGATCTCAGTCTCCACCGACTTCAGCTCGTTGCGGACCCGCGCGTTCATCGCGCCGCTGAAAAATGCCAACGGATCCTGTCCCGCCAACTCCGTTCGCAAAACCGGCAGCAGGCCTTCGAGGCTGATTTCCGGGCGCTTAATCAACTGGGCGTACGTTTGCCCGGCAACATTACCCAGCGCCAACGCCAGGGCAGGCAGCAGGGCCTCCAGGCGAGCCAGATCCACCTTGCGCGTGGCCAGCATCTTTTCCAGCGCGACCGCCCGCGCCTGCTTCTGTTCATAATCCTGCCAGGCCCGGCTCGAAATCAGCCCCAGCTGATGCCCATACGGCGTCAAACGCCGATCGGCATTATCAATCCGCAGGTGCAGGCGGAACTCCGCCCGCGAGGTAAACATGCGATACGGTTCATTGGTCCCCTTGCTGATCAGGTCATCGATCAGGATGCCGGTATAAGCCTCGGTGCGGTCGAGCGTAAAGGGCGCCTCTTCCCGAACCGCCAGTGCCGCATTGATGCCCGCCATCAAGCCCTGGCATGCTGCCTCCTCATATCCTGAGGTTCCGTTGATCTGTCCCGCCAGGTAGAGCCGGGCAATCTGCTTCACCCTCAGGCTGCGGTCGAGCTCCGTGGGGTCGATGGCGTCATACTCAATGGCATATCCCGGCCGCAGCATCTCCGCATTCTCCAGGCCAGGAATCGATCGCACCACCGCAAACTGCACTTCCATCGGCAGGGAAGTCGACATGCCGTTGACGTAGACCTCATTGGTGTCCAGCCCCTCCGGCTCCAGAAAGAACTGGTGCTGCTCCTTATCCGGGAAGCGGACCACCTTGTCTTCAATCGAAGGGCAATACCGCGGTCCAACAGCCGTGATCTGCCCCGAGTACATAGGCGAACGTCCCACATTTTCGCGAATAATCCGCAACGTCTCCGGCGTGGTGTACGCGATGTGGCAGGAAATCTGCTTCTGCGGCAACTCCGTCGTGCGGAAGCTGAAGGGGGTCGGGTCCACATCTCCGGGCTGCTCCGCAAAGCGGCTCCAATCGATGCTCCGGCCGTCCAGCCGCGGCGGTGTGCCAGTCTTGAGCCGGCATCCGCGCAGCCCCAGCCGCTTGAGCGCCTCGCCCAGCAGCACGCTGGGTGGTTCACCGCTGCGTCCGGCGGGGTATCGCTCCTCACCGCAATGAATCAAGCCGTTGAGAAAGGTGCCGGTGGTAATCACCACCGCCCCCGCCAACACCGTCCTGCCATCGCGCAGCCGTACACCACGAACCGTCCTCGAGCCCGCCTGCTCATCCAGCACCAGGTCCACTACTTCCGCCTGCTTGATGTGCAAATTTGACTGCGACTCCAGCACTTGCCGCATCTTCACCCGGTACTGGTGCTTGTCGCATTGCGCCCGGGGAGACCAAACCGCCGGTCCGCGGGAGGTGTTCAGCAACCGGAATTGGATCCCCACCGCATCCGCGACCTCGCCCATAATGCCGCCCAGGGCATCCACTTCCCGCACCAGGTGCCCCTTCGCGATGCCCCCAATGGCGGGGTTGCACGACATTTGGGCGATCAGATCCAGGTTGAAACTGAACAGCGCCGTCCGCTGTCCCATCCGGGCAGCCGCCATCGCCGCTTCGCAGCCCGCGTGACCCGCACCCACAACTACAATGTCGTAGCTTTCCGTAAACGCCATAACACTTCTATTCTAGAACTTGGCAGGAGATCTTATGGAAGAGACAAACATTGCGTTACTCGGGCTTGGACTGATGGGTTCAGGCATGGCGGGCCGCCTGCTCGACGCTGGCTACCCACTCAGGATCTGGAATCGGACTCCAGACAAGAGTCAGCCTTTCGTGGATAAGGGAGCCAGGATGGCCAAATCTCCCCGCGACGCGGCTGCCGGTGCGGCCGTGGTCATCAGCATGCTGTCCGACGTCCCGGTCTGCCGGGACGTGTGGCTGGGCCGTGGGGAAGCGCTGGTCGACATTGCGCCGGGAACCATCCTGGTGGAGTCCAGCACCGTCACCGTCGAGTGGATTGAGGAACTGAACCGGGCCGGAAAAGAGCACGGCTGTGAGCTGGTGGATGCACCCGTCACTGGCAGCAAACCCCAGGCAGCCGCCGGCCAGCTTCTGTTCCTCGCCGGGGGCTCAAACGCGGCGCTGGACAAAATTACTCCCATCCTCAAAGCCATGGGCCGTGACGTGGTCCACGTGGGCCCCGTTGGCAGCGGTGCTCGCCTCAAGCTGATCAATAACTTCCTCTCCGGGTCACAGGTAGCGGCCCTGGCGGAAGCCCTTTCCCTGATAGAGCGCAGCGGGCTGGATAGGGAGAAGGCAATGACTGTCCTGACTGAGGGAGCCCCTGGCAGCCCCCTGGTCAAGCTCCTCAGCGGCCGCATGACCAACCGCCAATACGAGCCCAATTTCCTGCTTCGGCTCATGACCAAGGACCTCCGTTACGCCGTCACCGAGGCCGAGAATCATGCCCTCGATCTTGATATGGGCCGAGCTGCGCTGCGCGTGTTCGAGCATGCCGTCGCCGCCGGGCAGGGAGAAGAAGACATGGCCGCTGTCGTAGAGCAGTTCCGCATCCAGGCCCAAACCGCCAAATGAAGAGGGTGCTGGGCAAACTGTACGCAAACTGGATGTACCGGTGGGAAACCGCCCTGACGACTCGCGACACCAACCGCATCGTACGTCCGGTGGAGTGGGGATTTGACTGGCTTCAGGAATTTGCCCAGTCCCACGGCTTCGGCTTTTCCCAGCACCCGCCTGCAGACGATGCCGCCGCGGAACGGGCCATGCTGCAGTTAAATGACTTCATCCTGCACCATCGCAACGAGTTCTTTGCCTATCAGACTCCGGAGGATTTCGTCCTGGAAGAGCGGCATCCCCAGCTCTACCCCACCAACGTTCGTCCTCGAACCCTGAAGCAGGATGCCCGCTTTCGCAATTTGGCTGCCGCGGGGCGCCTGCCCAAAGCGCAATTTCTGCGCTTTACCTCACCCGTTCGCACACCCTATCCCGAGAATGATCGCGTCAACGCCCGCTGGTTTCCAGCTCCGCCCGAAAAGATGGCGGGCAAGCCCAAACAGGCCATCATCGTCATGCCCCAGTGGAATGCCGACGCCTTCAGCCACAACGCACTCTGCTCCATCTTCAACCGCTTCGGCGTCTCGGCCCTGCGCCTCAGCAAGCCCTATCACGATATCCGCCGCCCGGCGGAATTGGCGCGAGCCGATTACGCCGTCAGCGCCAACGTCGGCCGGACCATTTCTTCCTGCCGCCAGGCGGTCATTGACATCCGTTGCTGCATCGACTGGCTTCAGCAACAGGGATACGAACAATTTGGCATCCTCGGCACCAGTCTCGGCTCCTGTTACGCCTTTCTCGCCGCCGCCCTCGACAGTCGCTTGCGTGTCGGCGCCTTCAACCACGCCTCCATGTCCTTTGGCGACGTGGTTTGGACCGGGCAAAGCACCCGCCACATCCGCGCCGCCTTCGAGGGTATTTCCATGAACCAGCAGCGGCTGCGCGACGTCTGGGCCGCCGTCAGCCCGTCTTATTACATGGACCAGTTTGCCGCCAGCCCTAAAAAAGTTCTCCTGGTCCACGCCACCTACGACCTCACCTTCCTTCGTGAATATTCGCTCCAGGTAATCGAGAACTTCCGCCGCCGCGGCATTGATTTCGTCTCCAAAGTTTTGCCCTGCGGCCACTACACCACCGGCGAGACTCCCTACAAGTTCATGGATGGCTGGTACATTGGCTCATTTATCTACTCAGCCTTCAAACACTTGGCTGCTCTCCCTGCCCTCCCGGCGCCGGAGAAGGAATTGATCGCCCGTTAGCGTCCGGAAGCTCATTCCATTTGAATCTGTCCTTTTCACCACGACCCGGCCGTCGGTCACCGAAGTAACTTCCAGCGCTTTTAGCGCTTTTAGCGCATTTTTTTTTAGCTACCCACGACCATCGCTTTTGCGTGCCCGGGTTTGCTGGGCCCCGCGGCCAAATAGTCTAAAATCGCAACATGTCTGACCGCATGCGCCGCCCGCTTGCCGAGGCCGATCCAGAGATCGCCGCGGCTGTCGACCACGAAATCCGACGCCAGCACGAAGGCCTGGAGATGATCGCCTCGGAGAATTTTGTCAGCCAGGCAGTGCTCGAGGCTGCGGGGTCAGTTTTCACCAACAAATACGCCGAGGGCTATCCGGGCAAACGTTACTACGGCGGCTGCGAGTATGCCGATGTCGTCGAAAATCTTGCCCGCGACCGTGCCAAACAGCTCTTTGGCGCCGATCACGTCAACGTGCAGCCCCATTCCGGCTCGCAGGCCAATGCCGCCGCCTACATGGCGGTCATCAACCCAGGTGACACCATCCTCGGTCTTGATCTGGCTCATGGCGGCCATCTGACCCACGGACACAAGCTCAGCTTTTCCGGAAAACTCTACCGCGTGGTCTTCTATGGCGTCGATAAGCAGACAGAGCGGATCGACTACGACCTCCTCGAGGCCATTGCAGAGCGGGAAAAACCAAAGCTCATCATTGGCGGAGGCAGTGCCTACCCTCGGATCATCGATTTTGCCCGCATGCGCCAGATCGCTGACAAGGTGGGAGCCCTGCTCTTGATCGATATGGCCCACTTCGCCGGCCTGGTCGCTGGCGGCGCCCACCCCTCACCCGTGCCTCACGCCCACCTGGTCACCACCACCACCCACAAGACACTGCGTGGTCCGCGGGCCGGCATGATCCTATGCCAACAGCAATTCGCCGCCGCGGTCGATAGAAGTGTGTTTCCTGGCCAGCAGGGTGGTCCCCTGGTCCACGTTATTGCCGGCAAAGCCGTTGCGTTTCGCGAGGCGCTAGAACCGGGATTCAAGCAGTACGCACAGCAAGTGGTGTTGAATGCGAAGGCCCTGGCCGAGACCCTCATGAGCGAAGGCTACCGCGTGATTTCCGGCGGAACCGACACCCACCTGATGCTGGTAGATGTTTTCTCCAAGGGCATCCTGGGCAGCGAAGCCGAAAACGCGCTGCATGAAGCGGGCATCACCGTGAACAAGAACGCCATTCCCTACGACGCCAATCCGCCACTCAAGCCCAGCGGCATTCGCATCGGCAGTCCGGCCCTCACCACGCGCGGCATGGGCGAAGCGGAAATGCGCACCATCGCCAAGTGGATCACCCTGGCGTTAGAGCAGCGCAACGATCCTCAAGCCCTGCGTACTATTCGCGGACAAGTACTCGAACTGGTCGAGAGCTTTCCCCTCTACGGCTGGTTACGCGTACCTGAGACGGTCGCCG
Organism: uncultured Acidobacteriaceae bacterium; assembly: GCA_963750415.1. Taxonomy (GTDB): domain Bacteria; phylum Acidobacteriota; class Terriglobia; order Terriglobales; family Acidobacteriaceae; genus PALSA-350. The sequence continues at coordinate 498,635 of CAVVQX010000005.1, read as the reverse complement.
CCGAGTACGGTCCCTAAGCGTTGCGAAAGTCCAGACGCCGTCTGGACAATCTCTGATTGCGGCAACCGCTCTCTATGGAAGCGCCATCCTCCCCTTTGTCATCTCGACCGAAGCGAAGCGGAGCGGAGAGATCTCTGTGTTGACGACCTTCCCTGGAAATGTTTTTCGACCGAAGCGCAGCAAAGTGGACCTGTCCCGGCGTGCCGTGGGAGCATCTGACTTGCCTGGGGCAAGTTAAGGGAGCAATGAACATGGGAAAGCGGTGTTTGCAATCCAGGCCCAGAGGGCCGGCACCAAAAATAGCCCAGCCCGGAAGGGCTGGGTCCATGGGCAGGCGGTCGAGCGCCGGAGGTGCGGCACCACACTCTTCGTTTGTTCATTAGAACGAAGCCGAGGGATCTGCTGTTTCACTCCACCAACATCCAACCCCAGGTACACCCGACCTCATCCATACAACCCTGTCCAAACCCGCGAAAATGGGTGCCCCATATCTCGCTCGTTTTTCGCGAGATGTGGGATACCACAACCCTAAACCACCAACTCCAATCACCCACTAACCACCAAGCACAGCCGACCGTATCTCAATCAACTTAGGCAAAACATCCCCCAACTCCACACCCTTCCCGTGCGGCTGGCCAAAAGCGAGATACACCTTCCGGTACAACTGGTAAAGCTCCTCATACACCCGCACTGCCCCAACCTCCGGCTGATACGTCTTATGCGGAAGACACATCTTCGCCTGCGCTTCTTCCACCGACGAAAAAGCCCCAGCCGCAAGCAGCGCAAAAATACCCGACCCCAAACTAGTAGGAATCCCATCCGGAACCAGCACCGGCTTGCCCAGCACATTCGCATAAACCTGGTTCAATACCGCGTTATTCTGCGGAACACCCCCCGCATTGATCACCCTCTCCACCGGAACCCCATACTCCGCCAGGCGTTCAAGAATTATCCGCGTATGAAACGCCGTCCCCTCAATCGCTGCGAACAACTCATCCTGCGCCGTATGCACCAGGTTCCACCCCAGCGTGATCCCGCCCAACTCCGGATTCACCAAAATCGTGCGATCGCCATTATCCCAACTCAGCCGCAACAGCCCGGTCTGTCCCGGCCGATAATTTTCCAACCCGCGGCTCAACTCCGCGACTTTGACATTCGCGCGGCGGGCAATCGCTTCGAAGATGTCTCCCGTGGCCGAGAGCCCTGCTTCGATCCCCGTATAGCCGGGATGCACGCTTCCCGGCACCACCCCGCAGACACCAGGAATCAGCGTGGTCTTCTGTTGCATGGCCATGATGCAGGTCGAAGTCCCCACTACGTTGACCACATCGCCCTGCTTGCACCCCGCACCGATCGCATCCCAATGCGCATCGAAAGCCCCCACGGGAATAGGAATGCCTGCGCGCAAGCCCATCTTCTCCGCCCACTCCGGCGACAGGTGACCCGCCAGCGCGTCGGACGTGTGATACTCCCCCGCAAGCTTTTCCCGGATGCCGTCCAACAATCTGTCCACATCGGAAAGAAAACCCTGAGCCGGCAGGCCATCCCACTTCGGATTCCACATCCACTTGTGACCCATGGCGCAGATGCTGCGCTTCACCAGCTTGGGATCGGAAATCCCGCACAGCGTAGCCGCCACCATGTCGCAGTGTTCGAAAGCACTCGCCAGTTGGCCGCGTTTTTCCGGGTTATGCCGCAGCCAGTGCAGCAGCTTGGCGAAACCCCACTCATGGGAATAAACCCCGCCGCACCACTCAATCGCTTCCAGATGTTCGCGGTGGGCAAGCTCAGTAATCTCCTGTGCCTCACCCTTGGCGCGATGGTCGCACCACAGGTAGTAGTCATCGAGCGGCTGCATGTTGCCGTCGACCGGCACCACGCTCGAGCCGGTGGTGTCGAGCGCGATGGCCTCAATCTGCTCGCCTGAAATTCCCGCCTTGGCCAACACCTCGCGCATGGCGCTCACCAGCGCGTTCATCTGGTCCTGATGCGATTGCGTGGCGAAATCCGGGTCTTCGCGCTTACGTTTCAGCGGATAAGACGCCGACGCGGTGGCCAATCCACCCTTTTGCTTATCCACGCGTCCGCTATCGAACAGCGTGACCCGCACACTCAGCGTTCCAAAATCCACCCCTGCGACGATCGCCACTGCTGCCCTCAAGCCCCCATCGTCTTCGCGACCCGTCAGTCGAGATCGTGGTTGTACATGCTCCAGCCCAGGTAACGAACCGCCGCTTCGTGCACCGGACTGGCCACCTGGGAAAAATTGGCCGCCACGTGATGCTCAAAGCCCTGCTCGCAAATCAGTCGAAGCAGTTTCTGCAGTCGTGGAATCCTGGCCACCCCGGCGCCGCCAAAAGTTTCCAGCGGATCGTTGGTGAACTCCCCCTGCCCGACGTACCCGCGGATCTTGCCGTGGAAGTCGTCGGTGGAGAAACGCACGTAAGTCATGGCCCCCGCCTTCACCCGGCCGACGCAGGTGCCAAACGTATTTTCCTTGCCCACCGTGCCCGCAATAATCGCCTGAAAATCCATGATCACGTCTTGGAAGAAGTGCTTGGGCAGGTTCGAGCAGTGAAAGCAAACACACTTGTCAGGATCCGAACCGTAGTTGTTGTTCCAATCCAGCAGCGCGCTCGGAGTCTCGGAAGCCAGGGCCAGGGCATGCATGCTGATAGTGCCGCAAATGTCCACCTCGCAGGCGCTGGGGAACAAGTTGTCGCTCATCATGCTCATGACCGTGCAGGGAACTACGCCGAAGTATTCTTCGAGCGACGTCCAGCACTGAATGGCGCTGACTGTGCAATAGGTCTGCTGCATCCATTGCTCGATCACCACTCCCAGCTTGGACATCTTGATCAACGCGGCGATGGGAATATTGTTGGTCGACACATACTTCTGGATGGCGGCCAGCTTGGCCTGCACCGCATCATCGTGGTCCTTCAGCCGCTCAATCCGCCCCAGCACTTCGGAAAGGTCCAGCGTGTCCACTGAGATGCCGCTTCGCTCCAACAGCTTCTCGCTGTAACGGACTGTATTGAAGGCCGCCGGGCGAGCGCCGATCGCGCCCACGCGAAGATTCGTAAACCCGCGAACCACACGGCAAATCGAGGAGAACCACGCCAGGTCTTTACGGAACTCGTCCGAGTCCGGCTGTACCGTATGCTGCGCCGTGAGTGAGTAGGGAATGCCGTACTGCATCATGTTGTTGCAGGCCGACATCTTTCCGCAAAAACTATCGCGGCGATGGGAAATCTTCATGTCCGCGGCCCGGTCCGGAGTCGCCTGCACCAGCACCGGCACTTTCAAGGTAGAGAGCCGCAGAGCATCGACAATCCCGCGCTCCTCGCCGAAATTCGGAAGTGTAACAATAACGCCGTCGATCTCATCCCGGTGCTTGCGGAACAGATCGCCGCACAAACGCGCTTCCGTCGGGGTTTCGACGGCGCCGAACTTCGATTCTTCCGGGGTCAGGGAGATGGTGCGGATGCCCGCTGCCGCCAATACTCTCAGCATCTCTTCGCGGCCCGTCTTTGCCAGGTGATCGGGGAAAAAACCGCGGTTGCCTACAATCACGCCAAACGTCATCTGTTTCGCCATGGTTATTTCCTTCGCTTGTTAGCCGGATGCCGGGGGCGAAAGCCGATGGTATAGCCCAGACCCAAAACCGTGAGCAGCGCACCCCACCAGATCGGCGCATGAAGGTTGTTCAGCACGGGTGGATGGGGCAAAGGGTGACTCACTTCCCAAATACCGGTGGTCAGAATCACCACCCCATACGCCAGCAGCAGGATGCCTGCGAACCACCAGATAGAAAAGGACTCTCGCATTGGCTCGGCTCTCTTTCAGAACTACCAGAAAATAACATTCAGAATGATGAACAGTACCGTCACCGTGCCGGCCCACACAATAGGTCGCTGGTACCAGTGCTCGTCGTGTTCCTCGGGCAGGACCGAGGCGCCATAAACCAGCCCCTCCAGCTCCGCCACCGGTCGGGGCTTGGTCATATAGCTGACTACTACCGTTACCAGCACACAAGCCAGCCATGCCCACAAGGCGCGGTAAACATTCTCCGCCATATCCTTCGCGTCCGGCGACAGGGCCACGTAGCGTAAAGCGTGCGGGTCATTCTTCACCCATAACCACAGGCCGATCGAGGTGACAGTACCGGCCAGCAGTCCCCAGAATCCGGCCTGCCTGGTAGCCCGCTTCCACAGCATGCCTAGAATGACGGTTCCAAACAACGGCGCGATGAAGAAGCTGAACAATTGCTGCACGTAGTCCATGATGCTGGCCGCGTGCTGCACCAGGTACGCCGTGCCCACCGAGACCAGCACCCCGACCAGGGTGCTCCACCGGCCCATAGCTACATAGTGCCGGTCGGTAGCCTTCTTGTTCAGAAAGGCTCCGTAGATATCGTAGGTCCAGACGGTCGAGAACGCGCTTACGTTGCCTGCCATTCCGGACATAAACCCGGCGATCAGCGCCGTGACCCCCAGCCCCAGCAGGCCGGGCCCGCAGTATCGCACCAGCATCAGGGGAAGAACCTCGTTGAAGCTATGCTGGCCGGTCGTGACCGCCACGTCTTGCGCGACCAATTTAAACGGCAACACGGAAAGAGCGATCAGGCCGGGCAGAATCACGATGAAGGGTACGGCCATCTTGAACGCTGCGCCGATCACCGGAGCCATCCTGGCCGACCGGATACTATCGGCCGACAGGACACGCTGGACCACAAGAAAATCTGTGGTCCAATAACCAAAACTAACCACAAAGCCCAAACCGAAAACGATCCCGAACCAGTTCACTCCCATGGGGTTAGTGTTGAAGTGGCCCAGGGTCGACCACAAATGAACATAGTCGGAGCGGCCCAGGTTGGTCGCGATCTGCTGCCGCAGGTTGGTCCAGCCACCCACTTCGATCAGGCCCAGAATTGGGATCAGCAAGGCGCCGGCCCAGATCAACAGGAATTGCAGGATCTCGTTGTAGATCGCCGACTTAAGGCCGCCCAGTGCAACATACACCGCCACCGTGATGGAAGAAACCCAGATGCTGAAGTTCAGGTCCCAGCCCAGGACCACCTTCATCACAATGGCCATCGAATACATATTGATGCCGCTCATGAGGATGGTCATGAACGCGAAGCTGACCGCGGAAAGGGCCCGTGCCCCATCGCCGTAGCGGAGCTTGAGGTATCCCGGCACGGAATGGGTCTTTGAGATGTAGTAGAACGGCATCATCACGATGCCCAGAAAGAGCATCGCTGGGATGGCGCCGATCCAGTACCAGTGCATGGCCAGGATCCCGTATTGGTAGGCGGATCCAGCCCATCCCATCAGCTCGAGTGAGCCCAGGTTGGCGGAAACAAAGCTCAGGCCGGCGATCCAGGCGGTCATTTCCCGCCCGGCCATGAAGAACTCTTCGCTGGTGTTGGACGAGCCCCGCAGATAAAAGCCGATGAAGACCACGATCGCGAAGTAGATCGCGATCACCAGGATGTCAATCCAGTTGAGGCGGGCAAGTTGTGTGGAAACCGCCAGGGCCGCGGTAACGGGCCGGAAAAAAAAGCCATTAGCCGGGTGCATCACCAGGTGCATCATTTCTCCTGTCCGTATGTCGCATTGGCCCCATGTTTTCGAAAATAGTGCCGGTCCAGCAGCGCCTGGGAGACCCCGCTACAACCCTCCCGGAGGGTAGCTGTGTAATAGGCCATGCGGGCGACCGTTTCCAGAACCGCCGCATTGTGCGCCGCTTCGTGGGGCGTTCTCCCCCAGCAGAAGGGGGCATGACCCGCGACCAGAACCGCCGGAACTGCAAGCGGGTCGAGATCCCGAAAACGGCGGCTGATCGCGAGACCGGTGTTGTGAACGTAGTCTCCGCCAATTTCCTCTTGGGTAAGCTCTTCGGTTACGGGCACCGGGCCATAGAAGTAATCCGCATGCGTAGTTCCGTACGCGGGAATCTCCCGCCCGGCCTGGGCCCACGCCGTAGCATATTCCGAATGCGTGTGTACCACCCCGCCGATGCCGGGAAACTCTTTGTAGAGTAGGAGATGAGTCGCCAGGTCAGACGATGGCCGGAGGCCGCCTTCGACCACCTTTCCATCCAGGTCCGTAACCACCATGTCGGCAGGAGCCAGCGCCGCATAGTCGACCCCGCTGGGCTTGATCGCAACCAGCCCGCGGTGGCGATCAATGCCGCTGGCGTTGCCGAACGTGAACAGAACCAACCCTTGGCGAACCAGCTCCAGGTTTGCGTCGAGCACCTCCTGCTTCAACGTGTCCAGGGAACTCCTATCGTTCTGAGGCTGCTGGGTGGCATCGGGCATCGTCCCTGACCTTAGGAGAATCAGGCACATTGCGTCAAGCGAATGCTCGCACCCAACCCTGCCCCGGTCTTTCTCGTGAAGCGCGTGATTGGAACTCCCGGTGAACACATCCGCGTGCGCGGCCGCTCTCTTCGTTTATTGGTCCATTGTTATCCCGGAGTCGGGAAACGAGGAGGCCCCGCTGCCACAGCAAGCTGGGGCCGGCCTTCATGAGCTCGTTCACTTTTTCGATGACACCCGTTGGAGCAGGACATTTCACCGAATTCAGTAGCCGCCGCTGGCCAGGGCTCCTAGCCCGCTTTTGATGTCGGAGTTCGTTCCAGGTGGATTTTGCTGGGCAACTTAGGGGCGCCCTCTTTTGCCTTTGCCTCAGCGGACTCAGAGGTCGTGCTCGCGCTCCCCCATATCGCCCGCACTGCCTTGCCAAAGGCACTGTACTCTTTGATCCCGCTTGGGGAGAGCTCAATCACTACCCAGCGGTCGTCCAGAATCTTGGTCTTGGAACCATAAGCGACCTGCCAGCGCTCAAACTCCGGTCCCTCGTTCTGGCGCAGGTAACGCCACATCTCTCCATCCGCGGTGCCGCCGTAAGCACTGGCGACCAGCACCGGCTCGTGATCTGGCCATCCGTGCTGCACTGCGTGCGCAGCCATGGCCCCGCCCCGAATCATGCGGGTGATTTCCTGCTCGGCTTCTCTCAGCGTGCGGGCAATCACATTAGCCTGGACGTCCTGCCCAATGTATGCCCGGCAAAAGTAACCGTGGTGCAGTTCCATAAAACCACCTCTGATAAACTACGCGATCCTGTTCGTGCGCGAAAGAGGGAAAAAAACAGCGAGGTTACGTTTGGTCAGGGCCTCAAGGAACTGACTGACTCTATTGTTGTTGCTGTTGCATGCGCTGAAGCTGCAACAGCTGCACCGGTGGCGCCGGAGGTTCCTGCGCCCTTTCTACCAGAATAGACCAATCTTCCGGAACAGGCATATCGCGATCCAGCGGCGGCATATCGACGTATTTCGACACCTTGACCGCGACGTAAAGCTCGCTGTCCTTGCTGCCCCGATAGGTCCCGCGGGTTGGCGGTACGTCTGCGTAGTCCCTCCCCAACGCGGTACGGATGTACCGATTGTGCGCCAGCAGGTTGTTGGTTGGGTCAAAACCCACCCACCCCACCTGCGGCAGAAAGGCCTCGACCCAGGCATGCGTGGCGTCGGACCTGGAGCGGTCCGCGTTCTCCTCGCCATGGTACAGATAGCCGCTCACATATCGGCAGGGTATGCCCACATGCCGTACCAGCGCAATCATCGTGTGGGCAAAGTCCTGGCACACACCCTTCCTGGATTCGAGTGCCTGGTCGATGGGAGAGTTGACGTGCGTGCTGCGCGGTACATAGTCAAACCAGTGATAGAGCGAGGCGTTCAATTGTCGCAATAGCACCAGAGGGTCGTCGCGGCGACGTACATCCAAGATTTTCGCCAGCTCGAGCAGGGCGGGTGAAGGTTTGGCGAATTCGCTCGGCAGCAGCATTTCAGAGAAATCTCCCAGGGCCACCAGGGAGTCCAGTTCGTTCCAGGCGCCGGGCCGCAGCGCTTGCGGAATCTCCGGTAGCGGCTGCTGTTCTACCAGCGCCTCGGCGACCATCACCAATTGCGAGTGCTCCCCTGGAATATCGAAGTGATGGACATTGTTGCCCATGTGGTCGCGATAGGAGAAAACCCGGCAACGGGGGCTTACCGACAGGGAAAACGAGAGGCAACGTTGATTATTGTCGCTGCGCGGGTGCATCCGCGCCTCCATCAGGCTTTCGCTTACCTGGTCCGAATAAAGGAACTTGGTGAGGTGCCGAATCAGATAAAAATCCATCGCCTGTCGAACTCCCTGCTCCCAAAGTATGCCGACTTCCGATTTGTACATGGCAACTACCCCAACGCGGCTATACAACCTAAGAAAAACTCAGAAAGAACGGAACCGCTTTAGAGACTGCGGAGTCCGTACCCTACATCGCAAGCGCCGCTTCTACCGAATACTGAATATAAAAACGGTAAATCAGGTCGTGCGTCTGCCGGCACTGTTGCAGGATGTTATGCAGATACGCCCCGGCATCCTGGGCCAAAATATCAGAGACTTCTACAAAGCTAAGCGAAGCCTGCAGCCTCCCGGAGATCCTGGTCAATTCATCCACCGGCGCTCTTCCGCTCGAGTGCTGTACCGCCACCAGCGCTTGCCGAAGACAATCGACCGAATATCTGAGCGAGTGGGGAAACTGCGGGTTCAGCAGGAGAAATTCGAGGATTCTGTCTGCCGTGATATCCGCGGTATAGACCTTGCAATACGCTTCGAATGCGGTGCAGCAGCGCAGCAAGCCGACCCACTCCTGGTACTGGCGTCCCTCCGCCGCGACCTCCGGCGTATGAAGGATTTCCGGTTGATACAGGTCGAGTAGATTGGCAATGGCGGCTGCCCGCTCCAGGTAGCGTCCCATTTGGATAAACTGCCACTCCTCGCCGTGGCTCATCGTGGTGTCCGTCACCCCCTGGAAAAGGTGGACCCCGTCGATCACTGCGGGAAGAAAATCGCCCAGCCGGGTATTCAATCCGAACTCCGATTGTGGCTGAATCACCCAGTGATACATGCGGTTGAGCTGCTGCCACTGTTCGGTGCTGATCTCGTCGCGCACCTGGCGGGCATTTTCCCGGGCTTCGATCAGGCAGGACGTCACCGATGCGGGAACGTCGGCGTCAAACGTCAGCGTGTGAACGAGTTGGTAATAGTCATTCTCCCAACGCACGCCCTGAGGATTGCCCAGCGCCGCCAGTACCCGCTTCCATCGTCCCTCGGCGCTGGTACTGGACTTGTCCAGCATCAGTCCCATGTTCACGTCGAGCATGCGCACCGTGTGTTCGGCGCGCTCCAGGTACCGGCTCATCCAGTAAAGACTGTCTGCTACGCGAGAAAGCATCCGTCCCTCTAGTTACTCGTTCAGAACCCAGGTGTCTTTGCTGCCCCCGCCTTGCGATGAATTCACCACTAACGATCCACGGCGAAGCGCGACCCGGGTCAGTCCTCCGGGAACGATGCGCACCTTATCGCCATACAAGATATAGGGACGAAGATCCACGTGCCGAGGCTCGATCCCGTTCTCCGTTAAACAGCCGGCGCGAGAGAAATCGAGCGTAGGCTGGGCGATATAGTTCCGTGGGTTGGCTTCGATGGCACGTTTGAACTCCTCCCGCTGCTCAGCGTTGCTGTGGGGCCCTATCAGCATTCCGTAACCGCCCGACTCCCCCACTGCTTTCACCACCAGCTTGTCCAGATTCTCGATGCAGTATTTCCGCTGTTTGGGGTCGGTCATGAGATAGGTTTCCACGTTGTTCAGAATCGGTTCCTCGCCCAGGTAGTAGCGGATGATGGCGGGCACGTACGCGTAGACTGCCTTGTCGTCAGCGATGCCGGTACCGAAAGCATTGGCCAGGGTTACGTTGCCGGCGCGGTACGCGTTAAACATGCCGGCTACGCCAAGGATCGAGTCGGAACGGAAAGCCAGCGGATCGATAAAGTCGTCGTCCACCCGGCGGTAGATCACGTCCACCCGCTTAAGGCCGGCGGTGGTGCGCATATACACCACGTTGTCGTGGATGACCAGGTCGCGTCCTTCGACCAGCTCGATGCCCATCTGGCGAGCCAGGTAGGTGTGCTCAAAATAAGCCGAGTTGTACACTCCAGGGGTCAGCAAAACGATGGAGGGGTCATGCCGGCCTTCCGGAGCCAGCGACCGTAGCGTGCTCAAAAGCAATTGCGTGTAATGTTCGATCGGTTGCACGCCGTAATCGCGGAACAACTGGGGAAACGTCCGCTTCATTACCCGGCGGCTGGTCAGCATGTAGGAGACACCGCTTGGCACCCTCAGGTTGTCTTCCAACACCACGAATTCTCCGCTGCTCAAGCGAAGAAGATCCGTCCCCGTGACTGTGATGTATACATTGCGTGGCACTTGCAGGCCACGCATCTCTCTTCGAAACTGGCGGCAGCTGTACACGATCTCGCGCGGCACGTGGCCGTCGCTGAGGATCTTTCCTTCGTTGTAAACATCGTGCAGAAACAGATTGAGCGCGGTGATGCGTTGGGTTAAGCCCTTTTCAATGTGTTGCCACTCCGCGCCGGTGATGACGCGCGGCAACAGGTCATAGGGAAAGATCTTTTCCGTCCCTCCCTCGTGCCCATAAACATTGAAGGTGATGCCCTGGGTAAGGAAAGAGAGATCAACCGAGCGCTTGCGGCGAACGATCTCCTCCGGTGGCAGGTTCAGGAACGTCTCCAGGATTTCGCCGTAGTGCGGCCTTACCACGCCGTCCTCGGTGAACATTTCGTCAAAGGTATGATCGAGGACGTAGTCCTTCAGGAGCGGGTGCACGAGTGTGCTGGGTCGGGTTGTCTCCATCTATTGCCTGAATCCTGAGGCGGCTTCGGTCGTCACCTCGTCGCTGACCACATTGAAGTGGGTGAGACTGGCGATCCCGAACGAGGTGGTGATCGCCACATCCGAAGCATCCCGGCCGACCGCCATCAACACTCGGCCGATGCGGGGATGATTGTGCCGTGCATCCACCGTCCACCAGCGGTTTGCCAGGTAGACCTCAAACCACGCGCTGAAGTCCATCGGCGTGTAAGTGGGAGGTATCCCTATATCCCCCAGGTATCCGGTCACATAACGGGCCGGGATATTGACGGCCCGGCAAAAGGTCACTGCCAGGTGCTGAAAGTCGCGGCATACGCCAACTCGCTCGGTAAACACATCGAGCGCCGTCTTGGTGGATCGGGCATGTTGATAGCCAAAAGCCACCTTCGAATAGACCCATTCGCAGATAGCCCGAACGCGGCCCCATCCTGGCGTCAGATCGCCAAATAGCTCTACGGCTACATTGGAGAGTCGATCGACCTCACAATAACGGCTGTTGAGCAAATAGATCAGCGTTTCGTTGGGCAAATCCGCTACCGGATGTTCGGTTGCATCGATCGGCGCAGGATCTTCCAAACCCGAGTCTTCAATAAGAGTAGAACCAGTCAGCCTTATGTGTCCGGCAGGAGCTACGAATCTTGAGCATCGATTGCCGAAGGTATCGATGTAGCTGGAAATCGGTACTTGAGGGTCCAGTGTCAGCTCGTCTGGCTCGAGCAGGTCCGGCTCTCGCGAGGGGTGCACATGCAGCATCGCGACAATCGTCACGGGAGCCGGAATGTTGAAACCAATGTCATAACCTAAGCGAATAAGCATTGCACTCCCTCAATCGAGCCCCTGAAGCGAAGTGCCCAGGGTATCCCCCGGGCAGGTTCGACAGGAACGACAAGGTCCTTGTCGCAAAAATTATGATGCTGAAAAACTATCAGACAATCCCGGTCGGTACACACGGAAAATGCTCTAGCATGCAGCTTGGAGATGAATAATGACCTATTGTCTGGGCATCATGACCAGAGAAGGATTGGTGATGGCCTCCGATTCCCGGGCCAACGCCGGCTTTGACCAGGTAAATGTCTGTCCCAAAATGCACACCTTTCTTCAGCCGGGAGAACGGGCTTTTGTCATTCTGACCAGTGGAAACTTGTCTCTTACTCAGTCTGTGATCACCCTTTTGCGGGATGACTTCGCGGCCGGGGAAGGCTTGGCGAAGGCGGACACCATGTATGCAGCCGCCCGCGTTGTGGGTGATATGGTTCGGCGGGTCTCGGATCTGGATCGGGCTGCCCTGGAGAAGGACGATTTCAAATTCAACATCCACCTCCTGCTGGGAGGTCAGGTCAGGGGTGAAAAACCAAACCTGTTTCTAATCTATCCCCAGGGAAACCCCCTAAGTGCGACTGAAGACTCTCCTTACCTGCAGATCGGTGAAGTTAAATACGGCCGGCCGATCCTCGATAGAGGCATTGAGTTTGATTCCACCACCCTGGACGTAGCGGGGACCTACGCACTGCTTTCCCTCGACGCCGCGATGCGCTCGAATGTAACCGTCGGGCCGCCCCTTGAGATTCTGCTCTACCAAAACGACCGCCTGGACTTCGACCGCTACCGCCGCTTCGAGGCCGACGATCCCGAGCTCGGTCGGATGCACGCCCGCTGGGAGCAAGCCTTGCGCCGGGCAGTAGAAGAACTGCCCAACCTCCACTTCGACGCCCGGCCGCTGCACGTTCCCTAGAGCTGAACTGACCGCCGTTTACCGACCGCGCCGGCGCTTTGTATCAGGGAGCGACTTCACAGGGTGCGGAAAAAGGGGAATGGTTCTCTAGAGACAAAAGGCAGAACCTACCGCCGCGCCCAAAGAGGGTGGCTGGGAGCGATTGCCTCTGGGACCAGACACTTCAAGGCCCGGAGGGCCGCCCGCTAAAGGTCAGGCCAGCCCGGAAGGGCTGGGTCGGGATCCCCACCATGATCGAGCGCCAGAGGCGCGGCACCCAGATGTTCCTCCACCACTCTGCGGCGTAGGGCAGCCGGGATGTCAGCCTTCATCCCCGAGTTGTATCAACTCCAGCCGCACCGAGTGGCCCCACACTACAGAATGTAACGCGACAAATCCTGGTCCTTGACGATCGATGCCACCATCGCCCGCACGTACTCCGGATCAATCAGGACGACCCGCTCCCGGCCGTCCGCCGTCTCCACCTCGGTGATGGGCAAGGGAACAGTAGCGCCGTTTTCCGCAGCCGATGCTGCAATCTCGAGCAGCGCGCCTTCGGCGGAATGGCCCTTCATCAAATCCGGGGCCATAAAGCTGATCTCGTCCAGCACCCGCTCCATGATGGTGTGCAGCCGCCGGGCGCCGATGTTCTCCGTGGTCTCATTGACCCGAAAAGCAAACCGCGCCATCTCTTCCAACGATTCCTTGGTAAACCTCAGCTTCAACCCTTCGGTTTCGAGCAGAGCCGTGTATTGCTTGGTCAGAGAAGACTTGGGCTCGGTAAGAATGCGGACGAAGTCTTCCACCGTCAGCGATTGCAATTCAACCCGGATAGGGAACCGGCCTTGCAGCTCAGGAATCAGGTCGCTCGGCTTGGAAACATGAAATGCCCCTGCCGCGATAAACAGAATGTGATCCGTCCGCACCATCCCGTACCTGGTGTTGACGGTGGTCCCTTCCACGATGGGGAGAATATCCCTCTGTACGCCCTCGCGCGACACATCCGGACCATGGCCGCCTTCCCGTCCGGCAATCTTGTCGATTTCGTCCAAAAAGATGATGCCCGAGTTCTCTACCCGCTCGACCGCCAGCCGTGTTACCTGGTCCATGTCAACCAGACGGGTTTCTTCCTCCTGCACCAGGTATTCGAACGCCTCCCCGACCTTCATCTTGCGTTTCTTGGTGCGCTGGCCGAAAAGGTTAGGCAGCACATCCTTGAGATTGATATCCATCTCTTCGATGCCCTGGTTGGAAATGATCTCGAACGACGGAGTGCTGCGCTCGCGCACATCGATTTCGACCGTGCGGTCGTCCAGCTTGCTTTCGCGGAACTGCTGCCGCAGCTTTTCCCGGGTACGGTTGTGGCTTTCCTGGCTTGCCGGGGGAAAGCTGTTCCCGTCCACCGCCACCGGGCCCGGTGTGCCCGCCGCAGGGCTGGGAGAGGGGGGTAGCAGCAGGTCGAGCAAGCGCTCTTCGGCGTTGAGCTCGGCCCGGTCTTCCACCTCTTCGAGTTTTTCTTCCCGCACCATGTCCACTGCGATCTCCACCAGGTCGCGGATCATCGATTCCACATCTCGCCCGACGTAACCGACCTCAGTAAACTTGGAGGCTTCCACCTTCATAAAGGGCGAATTGGTGAGCTTCGCCAGGCGGCGCGCTATTTCCGTTTTGCCCACGCCCGTCGGTCCAATCATGATGATGTTCTTGGGCATGATTTCTTCGGCAATGTCAGGAGGCAGCTTCTGCCGGCGCATCCGGTTTCTCAGTGCAATGGCCACCGCCCGTTTGGCGGCGCGCTGGCCGACAACGTGCTTATCCAGCTCCGCCACAATTTCTCGTGGCGAAAGGTCTTCGAGCGACAGTTCCAGCTCTTCTGCAGTTCCTGGTAAAAAGATCGCCATGTTCCTCCTTTGGCTGGTGAAGGGTACGGGCTACCTCGCCGCGGCAAGCATTTAGCTCGTACGAAGGGTAAGCCGGGAATTTATCCCCGGCGCAAACGCGATCTAAGCATTTTGGGCTTTAGCACCTGGGGATTGCTTTCTGCCCGATCCGAATTTTCCGTACACTGTAGAGTCCGTACCCTTCAGCCGGCGAGTCTTTCCGCAAGCGTTTACCCGTGCAATTCCTCGATCGTAATTTGATCGTTGGTATAGATGCAGATCTGCCCGGCGATACGCAACGACTTTTCTGCAATCGCCCGGGCCGGCAAATCGGAATTCTCCACCAAGGCGCGGGCCGCCGCCAAGGCAAAGCTTCCCCCACTCCCAATCGCCGCAATTCCCTCATCCGGCTCGATCACGTCGCCAGAGCCGCTGATCAGGAAGGTCTGCTTCAGATCAGCAACCACCAGCAGCGCCTCCAGGTTGCGCAGCATCTTATCCGTGCGCCAGTCCTTGGCCAGTTCCACGGCCGATCGGCCCAGGTTACCGGCGTACTGTTCCAGCTTGGCCTCGAAGCGGCTGAAGAGCGAGAAGGCATCCGCCGTCGAACCGGCAAAGCCGGCCAGAATCTTATCCTGGTACAGCCGCCGGATCTTGCGCGCCGAATGCTTGATCACGCTCTCGCCCAGGGTCACCTGGCCATCGGCCGCCATCACCACGCTCGAATCTCGACGGACACACAAAACGGTAGTCGAGCGAATACGCCGGCCGGAGGAGCGGGAATTTGCTTTGGAAGCGGACCTCGAAGCGGCGGTCGCCGTCGAGCATGGGACAACAGACGAACGGTTGGACATCTCTCCCGAGTATAACGCAGGCGGGGGGTTGCCGAATGGGGTCCAGCACCCTCGCAGGTCCCCCCGCGAGGCTTGGCCTGCGATATCCTGCATGGTGTAATCCTTTTTCTGGCCGGAGCCTCAATGAACAGTTTGCCGCTGCTTGGCGCCGTTGGACTCTGTGTTGGGGGGGCAGCCGCTTACGGGCTGCTTCGCCGCCGGCCCAGCCCCGACGAATTGGAGCGCAAGCGTCGCGAACTGCTGGTTCAGCAGGGACGCATTATCGACGCTACCGTCATTGATATCTCCGACCTCAATGCAGAAGAGAGCGGGCGGCCCAATGGCATGCAGCTGATCCTCTATAAATACGAGGCAGCCGGCGTGGTCTATGAATGCTCTCAGGACGTGACCATGTTGCGCCACCTGGTCAACATTTACGATTGCCGCCTGGGCTTTCCCGCTTCTGTGCGCTATGACCCCCACAACCCGGGAAATTCTCTGATCGTGGCCGAGGGCTGGAGCGGGTTGCGGGATACCGCCAATTCCGTCCCGCTGCATGGCCGCGCCGGTACCGCGGCTCCCTCGTTGCGGTAGGGCTCGTCTCCCTCTCCCGGTACAATATACATATGCACGTTCATGGCGGCGGATCGGAGAAGACAAAACGGATCCTACGCATCTCGCTGCTGGCTACCCTGGCCTATGTGGGCCTTACTTTCTTTGCCGGTGTGCGTGCTCATTCACTTGCTCTCATCTCCGAGGCAGGGCATAACGTATCCGATTTTCTGGCGCTGTTGCTTTCGTTTGTCGCGGTGTACTTCCAGACCCGCCCGCCCACCGATCAAAAGACCTTTGGGTACCAGCGCGCCGGCGTGCTGGCGGCATTTCTCAATGCGCTCACCCTGGTCTTGATCGCCATCTGGATCGCGATCGCCGCTGTCCATCGCCTCAGCGAGCCGGTTCAAGTGCAACCGCGGGTGATGATGATCGTCGCCGCTGCCGGCGTGCTGATGAACGGCGTTATCGCCGCCCTGCTTTGGACCACTTCGCGCGATGTCAACATCCGCAGCACCTTTATTCACATGCTGGGCGACACGCTTTCGACCGCGGCTGTGATTGCCGGCGGCTTCGCGATCCTGCTCACTGGGCACAACTGGATCGATCCGGTGCTCTCCATCTTTATCGCCGCCTTGATCCTATGGAGTTCGCTGTCCATTGTGCGCGAGACGCTCAACATCCTGTTGGAGGGTACGCCGCGCGGTTGTTCCCTGGCGGAGATACGCGTTTCGCTGCAAGCGATCGAGGGGGTTCAGGACGTACATGATCTGCACGTATGGAGTCTTGGATCACAAACCCACGCCTTGGCCACGCATATCACCATCGACGACATCCCTCCGTCTGAGAGCGCGCACATCCTGGAGCAGGTGAACGGAACGCTGCGGCAGAAGTTCCGCATCTATCACTCCACCATTCAGTTTGAGTGTGCCGAATGTGAGGTCGCGCACGGTTGCGCCCCGCCGGTCGAAGTCGACGAACATAATGGTCACGACCACACGCACGCCCACTCCCACTAGCGAGGGCTATCCGCAGCGGTCTCAACCGGCTTGTCCGGCTGGGATTGATAGATTTCGGCCACTCGTTCCAAAGTGTCGATCTCGCTCACTGGCTTGTCATCGCGAATGCGCAGGATGCGCGGGAAGCGCAGGGCGAAACCGCTGTCATGGCGATCCGAGCGCATCACGTTGTTAAATGCGACTTCGAACACCACCAGCGGTTCCACGGCGCGGACGCTGCCGTAATTCTCGACCGTATGTTCGAGAAAGAATTGGGTTAGCCGGGCAATCTCTGCGTCGGTGACGCCGGAATAGGCCTTACCAACATTGCGCAATACGTCGCCATCACGGACAGCGAAGGTATAGTCGCTGAGCCAGCCTGCGCGTCTGCCATGGCCATACTCCGCGGCTGTCACCACCACGTCGAGCGTGGCCAGCTCCCGCTTCAGCTTGAGCCAGGCGAGACCGCGGCGGCCTGGCTGGTAGGTACTGTGCCGCGCCTTGAGCATCACGCCTTCATTGCCGCGGGCCCTGGCGTCCACGTAGGCCTGTTCCAGCTGGGCCACGCTTTCGAGTTGGACGGCGGGCGCAAGCACCAGCCGCGCGAAGCCGTCGTCCGCCACGGCCGCCTCAAAAAGCAGAGTGGTTTGCGGCCCGCTTGTTATCGAATGGCTGCAAACCCTGGTTCGCTCTTGCTCCCGCTGCACCAGGTCTTCGAGCACCCTGCGGCGTTGTTCAAGCGGCCTCTCCATGGTCATTTCGCCGTCGGCGTAAAGCACGTCGAAAGCCATAAAGACCACCGGAATCTCTTCGAGCATCTCCGCAGTCACCCGCTTTCTCCCCAGCCGCGCTTGCAGCGAGGAGAAGGGGAGCGCACGGCCAGCCTCACCGGTGGAGTCCAGGGTCGACACCGGGTTCCAGGCCAGAATTTCGCCGTCCAAAACCAGGGGTTGCTTGATGCCGGCGAATGCGTCAACGATCTCGGGGAAACTGGCCGTCATATCCTCCCGCGACCGGGAGAAGAGCGTCACCCGCCCTGGATGCTCGGGCGATCCACAGTGAATCTGGGCTCGCACGCCATCGTACTTGTCTTCCATTTGCGCTTCTTTGATGAGGGGACCGTCTGGGCGGGCTTCAGGGGAGGCCGACCTGGCTTCTTCAGCCACCTCGGTGGAGAAACGCTTCAGGGCTTCTTCTACCGTCTCGACCGGGCTGGCGAGCATAAAACCAAGCGGATGAAAGAGCTTCATCCGCGCCTCCAGCAGGCGGCCGGTAGCTGCCAGCTCCAGCACTTCTGGAAGATTGCCGTTCAGCATCCTGGCGTGCCGGACTTCGCCGATCGGGGCGCCGTAGGCCGCGGCAATTGCTTCCTCCACCAGGCTCACCTTGATGCCGGTACGCATATCTCCCAGGATGATCTTGATCAGGTACTTGGCCTCGAGCGGCGTCGCCCTTTCCAGCAGGCCTCGTGTGATTTGCTGTTTGGCGGCAGCCTTGGACACGTTAGCAATATCTGCAAAGGCATCAGCTACCTCGGGCAGCAGCAGCGTTCCGGCATCGCTTCGCGCCGGCAGCAGTTCTTGCGCCACGCCCCCCAGGTCGCCATGGCGCAGGTAGGCGGCGTGCATCGCCGGCTGGCTGGCTCCGGATAGTTCGGCAATGACGCGGCTTAACAGCGCTCCACCCACGTTTAATGCGCGGCCGTCCGTCTCCGGAAAGGGAACTCCGGCAAGGTAGAGCGCCGCCAGCCCAGCCTCCGGCACAGGGAGGGCGCGCAGGTACTCAGCCATGAGCGCGCGCTTCTCGAGCTTGCTGCCTGTCTCTGCCAGGCGCTGACAGAGCTCGGCAAACTGGGACAACCGGGCGATCACTTCACCTTCTCCGCAGAACCCGTTTAGGATGCATTGCCTGCATGTCATGAGATGCGCCCGGCAAAACACAGAATCCAGGAAGGTTAAAGGTCATTGTTAGCGGAGTTTCCATGATCCATCCTCAAGTTCACATCACTATGCTGGGTCGCCCAGAAAGGACTCGAACTATATATTCGACTATCTTCGACGGTTATAGTTCAGGCGAGTGGCTGCGCGGGAGTGTCCGATGTTCCACATAACCCGGACTCCACATCCGGTAAACTGTGTCATGAGCGGCGTGTGGCGAAGAACAATAGGAATCCATCGGAAAGGGAATCTAAGTGGGCCGTGGCTTTTGGTCGTAAAAGAAATTGACGCGATTAGAGTAAGGGATTATCTGTACCATTGGCAGTTTGATGACGGCCACCGAGCAAAAGGGAGGAAAGCAATAATGGCTGATAGGAAACCATTCATTGGACCAATAAAGTCTGACCCAGAGTTGAAGATGCTTCTGGAAGAGTCGCGGCGCACACCCGTGACCGAGGAAGAATTGCATGAACAGCGGATCAGCTTTGCGTTCGGTAATGCGCCCGTCAATGCGAAGAACATCACAAAAGACAGCGTTCGAAAGACAGCCCAAAACATTAAGCTATTGTCGTAGCGTGTGCTGCGGCGAAGCGAGCGGCCGTAGCCATCCAAATGTCCATCCGCGAGAAAGACAATCCCGAGCTTTACTATAAGCTCCAAGAGCAAAATCTCCTTCGACAATACGATCTACTGTCTAACTGCATCGAGATTGGCAATGTCCAAAGGTATCGAGGCCTTTGACAAGTACACGCTCTGGACCTTGAATGGTGTAGCCGTAGCCAACGTGGCCCAGTTCGGAGGTCGATTTCGCGAAGAACCGATCTATGTCGGTGACCATATCCCGCCCACGTTCGACAAGGTGCCGCATCTTATGGATATGTTCTTCTCATTCATTCACGAGAATTGGAACGTGGATGGAGTCGGCGACCAGCCGACGGGACTGGCTGCGTACGCCCTCTGGCGCCTTAATTGGATACACCCTTTTGTCGAGGGAAACGGAAGAACTGCAAGGGCAGCCTGCTATTACCCGATTTGTATGCAATACGGGGCTCTCTTGCCGGGCAAGAAGATCGTTCCGGAGCGGATTCGAGAGGATCGAGAGCCTTACTATGAAGCACTAAGGGTTGCTGATCGCGCATGGGCAGAAGGTCACATCGATGTCTCTCAAATGGCCGACTACCTCGCCGGCCTTCTCAAAGGGCAACTCGCTGAACGATAGCTCTTTCCTTGCAAACCTGCTTGTGCCTCACTGGCTTGCTTCAAAACCTGATAAAATAACAGCTATGGTTCTTCGCGTCGCCAACACGGTTCCCGTCCGGCACGCTCTTTCCTAGCGGCTCCCGCCGCCGAGTGTCTGTCTCTTGTTTCGCCCGCGGAAAGGAACCTTATCATGTTGGATCGCCTGGAACAGATTGAAACCCGTTATGAAGACCTTGGACGCCAGCTAGCCGACCCGCAGCTGGTGACCGACCAGCAAAAATACCATAAGACGGCCAAAGCCCATCGTGATCTGGAAGCGGTGGTGGGAAAATATCGTGAGCTCAAACAGGCCCAACAGGGAATCGTGGATGCCAAGGGCATGCTGAACGAGAGCGATGCTGAGCTTGCAGCCATGGCGCAGGAGGAGCTCACTCGCCTGGAGAGCACGGCGGCCACCCTGGAAGAAGAGATCAAGGTAATGCTGCTGCCCAAGGATCCCAATGACGAGAAGAACGTCATCCTGGAGATTCGTGCCGGTACCGGCGGGGACGAGGCCTCGCTCTTTGTGGCTGAGATTTTCCGCATGTACTCCCGTTTTGCCGAGCAGCATCGCTGGAAGGTCGAGATCCTTTCGCAATCCGAATCCGGGGTTGGCGGGCTGAAGGAAGTCATCGCCATCATCGAGGGCAAACGAGTGTACTCGCAGCTGAAATACGAAAGCGGAGTTCACCGCGTGCAGCGCGTGCCCGCCACCGAGACCCAGGGCCGCGTGCACACCTCGGCCATCACCGTCGCGGTTTTGCCTGAGGCCGAAGAGGTCGACGTGAAGATCGAGGCAAAAGACATTCGCATTGATACGTTTTGTTCCTCCGGCCCCGGCGGACAGTCGGTCAACACGACCTACTCTGCCGTACGCATCACCCATCTCCCTACCAATACGGTGGTGAGTTGCCAGGACGAAAAATCGCAGATTAAAAATCGGGAGAAGGCGATGCGCGTGCTGCGCGCCCGGCTCTACGAAGTCGAAATGGAAAAGCAGCAGGAAGCATTGGCCAAAGAGCGCAAGCAGCAGGTAGGAAGCGGCGATCGCAGTGAGAAGATCCGCACCTATAATTTTCCCCAGAACCGGCTCACCGACCATCGCATCGGGCTCACCAACCACCAGTTGGCGGAAGTGATGGAAGGCAGGCTCCAGCCGACCATCGATGCCCTCATCGCACACTACCAGGCCGAGCGGCTCAAGGCTGAAACAGCCACTGTGGCGTAAAGTGCCGGCCTGCGCCGGTGACGTGCTGCAGGACGCCCGAGCTCGGTTGGCGTCTGTCTCCCAATATCCCCGGCGCGACTCCGAGCTGATGCTGCAGCATGTACTTGGCTGCGATCAAATCGCGCTGCTGACTCATCCCGAGCGCCTGCTCTCTTCGGAAGAAACGGACCAATTTGAGGACATGCTCCGTCGCCGCCTGGCGCGGGAGCCGGTGCAATACCTGATTGGTACGCAGGAGTTTTTTTGCCTGCTCTTCGAAGTCTCGCCCGACGTTCTGATCCCCCGGCCCGAAACGGAGCACCTGGTGGAAGCAGTGCTGGAGCACTTCGGCCGCGAAGCGAACGCGCACATTCTTGACGTGGGTACGGGCTCCGGTGCGATTGCGGTGACGCTTGCCCATCTTCTGCCGCATTCCCGGATAACGGCGTCGGATATCTCCTGCACCGCCCTCGCGGTCGCGCGCCGCAATGCGCAGCGGCATGGGGTGATCGACCGGATGACGTTATTGCAATCGGATCTGCTGGCATCCGTCACCAGCGAGGAGTTTGACGTTGTCGTATCGAATCCGCCGTATGTGGCCGCAGGAGAAATGTTGGAGCCGCAGGTATCCGACTACGAGCCCCACTCCGCGCTTTACGCCGGGCCAACCGGCCTGGAAATTTATGAGCGCCTCATTCCACAGGCCCGCAAAGCGCTCAAACCGCTTGGTTGGCTGATACTCGAGATCGGTTACGGGCAACGCTCCGCGCTTCTGAAACTCCTCAAGGACTGGACCGTCGTAACGGTACGCGACGACCTGCGGGGAATCCCGCGCGTAGTTCAAGCGCAAAAAACCTAGAAAGCAAAACGGAGTGGAGAGATCTGCGGTTTACCCAAGGTGATGAAAAACGCCTCGGTCCAGCAACCACTCTTTATGGAACCGTTGCCCTTTCCTTTGTCATCCCGAGCGTACCCGGATTTCCTACTACACTGCTCTCAGCGGCGCCACTTATCTGGTTCTCCCTAAAGAGAACCACATGCAGTTGACCGAAGCCGCAACTCTTGACAGGAAATCCGGGGAAGCCGAGGGATCTGCAGTTCCGCGGACCCCTCTTGGAAATGTTCTTGACAGAGTGCAGTGGAGAGATCTGCGGTTCACCCCAAACGGGCGAAACTGGTTTGAATTGGTTGATAATAGAGAAATACGAGGAATCTATGGCGACGATAACGGAGCTACCAAAGACATCTCTAACCTTCGAACAGAAACTCGATCGGCTGGCGCAAGTCGCAGTGAATGTGGGCCTGGGCCTGGAGCGCGGACAAGAGCTGGTCATGACGGCGACACTCGACGCCTTGCCGCTGGCCCGCTTGATCACCGAGCAGGCGTATAAGGCCGGAGCTTCACTGGTAACCACATTGTTCACCGACGAACACTCGACCTTGTTGCGCTATCGTTACGCCGACGATGCCGGCTTCGACACAGCTGCCGGGTGGCTCTTCGAGGGGATGGCACAGGCATTCCGTAGCGGGGCGGCGCGGCTTGCGATCGCCGGCGGAAACCCCTCTCTGCTTTCGAAGGAAGATCCGGAAAAAGTGGGCCGGGCTAACCGCGCTGTCTCGAAGGCCTATCGTCCCGCGATCGAATTGATTACGCGGCATGACATTAATTGGACCATTGTTGCCTCCGCCACTCCGGCATGGGCGGCCGCGGTATTTCCTGATCTGCCACCCGATCAGGCGATCAGCAGGCTGTGGGATGCGATCTTTGCCGCATCGCGGGTGGATTTGGACGATCCCATTGCGCGTTGGAAACAGCACGACGCGGGACTTCATCGCCGCGCCGATCTGATGAACGAGAAGCGTTATGCTTCACTTCACTTCCGTGCCCCGGGAACCGATCTGCGCGTAGGACTGGCAGACGATCATCTGTGGATGGGCGGAGGCACACAAGCCGGTACCGGCGCGTATTGCATTCCCAACATGCCGACCGAAGAGGTATTTACCACGCCGCACAAAGATCGCGTAGAGGGCACGGTGACCAGCACCAAACCACTCTCTCACCAGGGAACGCTTATTGAGAAGATCGCAGTGCGTTTCGAGGGGGGCCGGGTAGTGGATGCAAAGGCATCACGAGGCCAGGAGGTGCTGCAGCGCATGATCGACACCGACGACGGAGCGCGTCGCCTGGGCGAAGTGGCCCTGGTGCCGCACTCCTCTCCCATCGCCAGCAGCGGGCTGCTCTTTCTGAACACCCTGTTCGATGAAAATGCAGC
Source organism: uncultured Acidobacteriaceae bacterium (assembly GCA_963750415.1). Taxonomy (GTDB): domain Bacteria; phylum Acidobacteriota; class Terriglobia; order Terriglobales; family Acidobacteriaceae; genus PALSA-350. Next base: position 475,221 of record CAVVQX010000005.1, on the reverse strand, counting down.
GAGCCACATTGCCCTGGGACAGGCCTACAGCACGTGTCTGAAAAACGGCGACCAGCTCACGCCCGAAGAGCTTGCAGCCAGGGGCGCCAACGAGAGCCTGATCCACGTCGATTGGATGATCGGTTCCAGTGCCATGGATCTGGACGGCATCACCGCAACGGGCAGCGTGGAACCACTGATGCGCAAAGGCGAGTGGGTTGCTTCTTAGAACCTGTCCCTGCCACGACTGATGGGTGCCCCACATCTCGCTGGTTTTTCGCGAGATGTGGGATACCACCGCGATAACCCCCAAGCTTTTCGATCCCAATGAGCACTTAGGGTCAAAGATCGCGCTATCCCATATCTCGCGAAAAACCAGCGAGATGTGGGGCACCCGTCAGTTGTGGCGAGGACGAAGTGCAGAGATTCTCGCGGTTCTGTAGCCTGGCAACAAATGAATGTCAGGCTTCGACAGTCCGCCCCGCAACCTCAAACAGCAGCCGATTCTTCAACGGATCGGCATCGACGCGGATGTGATCGCCGTGAAGCACCTCGCCGTCCAGAATCTTGATGGCCAGAGGATCCTGGATCAAGCGCTGGATGGCTCTCTTCAACGGACGCGCTCCATATTGCCGGTCGTATCCGGTCAGCAGCAATTGGTGACGCGCAGCTGAGGTCAACTCGAGTGTGATCTTGCGCGGCTCCAACTGCTTGCGCAGATCCGCCAACCGCAAGTCAACGATATGTTCCAGCTGCTCCTCGCCCAGCGGACGGAAGATCACGACATCATCCACGCGGTTGAGAAACTCCGGCCGGAAATGTTGCCGTAACAGTTGCGTTACCTGTTCCCGTGCCGCGTCAAACGCGGCCTCGCTCTCCAGGTTTTCTGACTGCAGCAGATGGGCCCCCAGGTTCGAGGTCATGATCAGCACCGTGTTCTTGAAGTCCACGGTCCTGCCTTTCGAATCCGTCAGGCGGCCATCGTCCAGTACCTGCAACAGGATGTTGAAGACATCCGGGTGCGCCTTCTCGATCTCGTCAAAAAGAATCACCGAGTAGGGCCGGCGACGTACCGCCTCCGTGAGTTGGCCACCTTCGTCGTAGCCCACGTATCCGGGCGGTGCGCCGATGAGGCGCGCGACCGCATGCTTCTCCATGTACTCCGACATGTCGATACGGACCATCGCCTGCTCGTCATCGAACAGGAACTCCGCCAATGCACGCGCAGTTTCCGTCTTGCCCACCCCGGTCGGTCCCAGGAAAAGGAAAGAACCGATGGGGCGTTTGGGGTCGCTCAGGCCGGCGCGTGACCGCCGAATCGCGTTGGCTACCGTTTCCAGCGCCTCTTCCTGTCCGACCACCCGCTCGCGCAGACGGCCTTCCATCTCCACCAGCTTGCGCACTTCGCCTTCCAGCATCTTGTCTACCGGAATACCGGTCCACTTGCTCACAATCCTGGCAATGTCTTCTTCGTCGACTTCCTCTTTCAGCAGTCGGCCACCGCCGGCGGCCCCATCCTGTTCTGCGTTCAGGCGCTTCAGTTCCGCTTCGAGCTGCGGAAGCTCGCCATACTGGATAGCGGCCGAGCGCTCCAGATTGCCACGCCGCGTCTGCTCTTCCATCTCAAATCGCAGCGCCTCAATCTTTTTCTTCACCTCGGTCAGCCGCGTAATTGCCCCACGCTCCGTCTGCCAGCGCGCGCGTAGCCCGGTGGCTTGCTCCTTCAGCGCCGCAAGTTCCCGCGTTACCACCGCCATTCGCTCTTTTGAATTTTTGTCGGTCTCCCGCTTCAACGCCGTGCGCTCAATCTCGAGCGAGATCATTTGCCGTTCAAGCTGGTCAATCTCCACCGGCACCGAGCCGATCTGGATGGCCAGGGAGGCCGCTGCCTCATCCACCAGGTCGATCGCCTTGTCAGGCAGAAAGCGGTCAGAGATGTAGCGATGCGAAAGTGTGGCTGCAGCCACGATGGCCGAGTCCTTAATGCGGACGTTGTGGTGAGCTTCATAACGCTCTTTGAGCCCGCGCAGAATGGCGATCGTATCCTCCACGTTAGGCTCGCCCACGAACACGATCTGGAACCGCCGCTCGAGCGCCGCATCCTTCTCGATGTATTTACGGTATTCGTTCAGCGTTGTGGCCCCGATAGCCCGCAGCTCGCCCCGCGCCAGCGGCGGCTTCAACATATTCGAAGCGTCGATGGCTCCTTCTGCCGCGCCTGCCCCCACCAGGGTGTGCAATTCATCAATGAACAGAATGATCTGTCCATTCGATTCTTCAATGTCTTTGAGTACGGCCTTGAGCCGATCCTCAAATTCGCCCCGATACTTGGCGCCTGCCAACATGGAGCCGAGATCGAGTGAAATCACGCGCTTGTCGCGCAGCAGCTCAGGCACATCGCCGGAAACAATCCGGCGCGCCAAACCTTCCACGATCGCGGTCTTGCCCACGCCAGGCTCCCCGATCAACACCGGGTTGTTCTTGGTTCTGCGAGAGAGTACCTGGATCACGCGGCGAATCTCCTCATCCCGTCCGATAACCGGATCCAGCTTCCCCCTCCGTGCCAGCTCGGTAAGATCCTTGGCGTATCGGTCCAGGGCCTGGTATTTGCCTTCGGGATTCTGATCGGTAACTCTTTGGTTGCCGCGCACCGAGGTAAGTGCCTGCAGGATCGCCTCCCGAGTGGCTCCCGCGGAAGTCAGTAGTAATTGCGCCGGGTCTTTCTTGATCTGAGCCAGCGCCAACAGCAGGTGCTCGGTCGATACGTACTCGTCTTTGAAGTCCTGCGCCTCCTTTGAGGCGTCGTTCAGAACCTTCTGCATGCTCGTAGAGAAGCCCGGCTCTGAGGCCGCTGCGCCCGAGACTTTCGGCAGTCCGGCGATCGCGTGGCGAACACTGGCTAACATTTGTTCGGTGGGCACGCCAATCTTCTGCAACAGCGGAACGATGATGCCTTCTTTGTCCTCTACCAGCGCCATCAGCAAATGCATCGGCAGCACTTCCGGCTGGCCGTTTTCATTTGCCAGCGCACTGGCCTTTTGAATTGCCTCCTGTGATTTCAACGTAAACTTGTCCCAGCGAATTGCCATATGGGTGTCATCCTTACTGACCAGATCAGTCTTGATCGCTTGTCAGAGCGAAAGCAAGGGCGGCATCCCCCGGGATGCCCACAGCCTGGTCGTTATTCCTGTTTTGATTTTGAACTTGTAGTGCCGGCGTCGAAAAAAGAAATGTTCGTTCGCCCCGGGGAGCGAAATCACCGGGGCGAACTCTTACCAGTATGATTACGCCGTTTTCGCAGTTTCTGCTGCTGCGGTCTGGTTGTTGTTGAGCTCCTTGGCGGATCCAACGTTTACCTTGATTTGCTTGGGCTTGCTTTCAGGACGCTTCTGCAGTTCCAGGCGCAACACCCCGGCGTCGTATTCAGCCTTGATGCTCTCCGGGTTAATGGTGTTAGGAACCGTGAAAGCGCGATAGAAAGTACCGTAGCGACGCTCCACGCGATGGAAGTTCTCTTCCTTCCCTTCACTTTGGAAGCTGCGCTCGCCCTTCACGGACAAGGTGTTATTTTCCATCCGCACATCGAGATCCTCCTGGCGCATGCCCGGGATTTCGAGTTTGAGCACCAGCTTGTGTTCGTCCTCATAAATGTCGACAGGGGGCACGAAGCCGGCCGCGGTCACGAGCTCGTTTTCTCCCGAGTTACCACGGGAAAAGTCCTGAAAAATGTTGTTCATTCGATTCTGTAAAGCCAATACGTCGCGGTATGTTTCCCAGCGGGTCAGTGTCATTGCGTTTCCTCCGAAGCGGGCCACTCATTGGCCGGCTGCTACTTTGATGATAATCATAGCATGAAGGAATCATAAAATATGAGTGTTATTGAATCAGATTTTAATTTCAGGTAACTCTGGCGTCGCCTCCAGGAGCGCTTTTGTATAAGACTCGCAGGGGAAATGACAAATCTGTTCGCACGTTCCCTTCTCTACTACCTTCCCTGTTCGCATCACCACAATGTTGGTCGAGAGATAGCGCACTAGCGGCATGGAGTGGGATATGAACAGGTAAGTCAAATGGAATGTGTGCTGTAGGTGGCGCAGCAAGTTCATGATCTGGGCTCCGACGCTAACGTCGAGCGCAGACACGGGCTCATCCAGCACGAGCAGTTCGGGCCGAAGGGCGAGCGCCCGGGCGATGTTGATCCGCTGCCGCTGGCCGCCGGAAAACTCGTGAGGGTAGCGGGGCAGGGCAGACTCGTCCAACCCGACTTCAGCCAGTAGCTCCCGCGGATTCTCGACGGACCGGCTTTCCGGGCCGTCGTGACTATGAATGCGGAAAGGCTCGGCGATGATCTGGGCCACGGTCATGCGTGGGTTCAAGGCCGCGAACGGATCCTGGAATACGGGCTGCATTCGGCGGCGCATCGTACGCAGCCGGGCATTGGAAGCGCCGCTGATCACTTCCTCGCCGTCGAAAGACACGGTTCCGGAAGAGGGAAGGATCAGACCCAGGACCATCCGGGCAACGGTGCTCTTGCCGGAGCCGGATTCGCCCACCAGGCCAAGGGTCTCTCCGCGGGCTATGGTGAAGGAGACGCGGTCGACCACGCATTTTTCCTCATGTGCCCCAAGCCATCCGGAGCGCCGGGAATAGTTCTTGGTGAGCTGGTTTACCTCGAGCAGAGCCATGCCCAAGATGGTAGCAGCCGGTAGCAGCCGCAAGGGTGTCTACGCCCACAAGCAAAAGCAGGCCTCTCCAGCGGAGAGACCTGCCCCTTACCTGACCTGCCGAACCAGCCTAGATGTCCAGATTCTTTACGTCCAAAGCATTGTCTTCAATGAACTTACGCCGCGATTCCACATCCTCGCCCATGAGCGTGCTGAAAATGGACTCGGTTTCAGCGAGATCTTCCAGTCTGACCGAAAGCAGGGTGCGCCGGTCGGGGTCCATCGTCGTTTCCCAAAGCTGCACGGAGGTCATTTCGCCCAGGCCCTTATAGCGTTGGACGTCATAGTCCCGCCGGCCCTGTTCGATCACGTACTCGAACACCTCGCGTGCCGATTGCTTGGTCACGGGGTCTGCGGTGACCCGTTTTGCCTTTTTAGGCTTCGCCGCGGTTTCTGGTGCAGGCGACTCAGACTCAGCTTCTTCGGGCTCAGCCGCTTTGGCGTACTCGATGACGAACGGCGGCTCCAGCTCCTCCCGAATCACTGAGTATTTAGACATCATTTGCCGGTACTCCGGAGACGACGCCAAGGTCCAATCGACCCGGCGTTCGGCGCCCTGGCTGTCGGTGAAACTCACAGACCAGGTACGGTGTTCTTCCTCGTACCGCGGCGTCGCTACCGCCTTGAACTGAAAGCGCTTGGTCATCTTCACCAGCTCGGCGTGCAGTTTGGCCAACTTCGGCGGAACCGCGCCGTCGGACTCGAAGTCGCTGCGCCGCATAAGCTCGAACCTGGGCAGCAGCTCCGTGACCTCTTCGTTACGCATGTGCTTGTTGGCCTTGTCGAAAACGCTCAGGTAGTCGTTGAGCTGGCTCATGAACTTGGTCAACGCGCCGCCCTCGAGCCTCTTGCCGGCCGTTCCGTAGCGCAATCCCATGCCTTCGGAGGCACGCTTGATCATGACTTTGATAAATTCCCGGTCGTCTTTGATGTACTGCTCGAACTTGCCCTTCTTGATGCGGTAGAGCGGTGGCTGAGCAATATAGACGTGTCCGCGCCGGATCAGATCGACCATGTGACGGAAGAAAAATGTCAACAGCAGGGTGCGGATGTGGGAGCCGTCCACGTCGGCGTCGGTCATCAGAATGATCTTGCCGTAGCGCAACTTGGCCGGATCGAAGTCATCCTTGCCAATGCCGCAGCCCAGGGCGGTAATCATGGCCCGAATTTCCTCGTGCCCCAGCATCTTGTCATAGCGCGCCTTCTCGACGTTGAGGATCTTGCCCTTCAACGGCAGTACGGCCTGAAATTTCCGGTCCCGTCCCTGCTTGGCCGTGCCACCGGCGGATTCCCCCTCGACCAGGTACAGCTCGCAGCGATCGGGCTGGCGCTCGCTGCAGTCGGCCAGCTTGCCAGGCAAACCGCCGCCATCGAGCGCACCCTTCCGCCGCGTCAGGTCGCGAGCTTTCCTGGCCGCCTCGCGCGCCCGGGCAGCTTCGATGGCCTTGTTGATAATCCGCTTGGCGATGGGAGGATTCTGTTCGAAGAACATGCCCAGGCGTTCATTGACGAAGGCCTGCACAGTCCCGGCGATATCGGAGTTGAGCTTACCTTTGGTCTGCCCTTCGAACTGCGGCTGCGACAGCTTCACGCTGACTACCGCCACCAGGCCCTCACGCACGTCGTCTCCCGACAGATTCTCCTTCACATCCTTGAACAACCCCATTTGCTGCCCGGCGGTATTGATGGTTCGCGTCAGCGCAGTGCGAAAACCGGAAAGGTGAGTGCCGCCGTCAACCGTGTTGATGTTGTTGGCAAAACTGAACACCGACTCGGAGTAGCTGTCGTTGTATTGCAATGCAATGTCCAGCTCGACGCCGTCACGGGACGATTCCATAACTATGGGCTTGTCATGCAGCACCTGTTTGCCACGGTTCAGGTGTTTGATGAACTCGGCAATGCCACCGGCATACTTGAAGTCGGAACGCTTGGCCTCACCCGTCTTGGGATCGGTCGTGCGCTCATCCACCAGGCTGATCTCCAAACCCTTGTTCAGAAAGGCGAGCTCGCGCAGCCTCTGCGCCAGGGTGTCGAAGTTATATTCGGTCACGGTGAAGATAGTGCGATCGGGGAGAAAGTGGATCCTCGTACCCCGCTTCTTCGTGGTGCCGGTCTCTTTCAGCTTGGTAATTGGAATTCCCTTGGCGTACGTCTGCTCGTAGGTATGCAGGTCTTTCCAGACTTCAACGTCGAGTTCTTCGCTGAGCGCGTTCACGCACGAGACTCCTACGCCGTGGAGCCCGCCCGAGACTTTGTAGTTGGAAGAATCGAACTTGCCTCCCGCATGCAGCTTGGTGAGCACTACCTGCAAGGCGGGCATCCGCTCACCACCCGGAACATCCATCTCGTCCACCGGGATCCCGCGCCCGTCGTCGGTCACCGTGATGGAGTTGTCGATGTGGATGATTACGTCTACGTGGGTTGCAAAGCCGGCCAGTGCTTCGTCAACCGAGTTGTCTACCACCTCATACACCAGGTGATGCAGACCCTGGTCGCCGGTTGATCCGATGTACATCGCGGGACGCAGGCGAACGGCTTCCAGGCCTTCAAGGATCTTAATGTTGTCGCCAGTGTAGGTGCGTTCCGGGAGCAAAGTCTCACTCATGGCTGCGGGGGGAAGAGCGGCGGAAACTGGAAGTTCTTTGGTGGACATGCAACTCCGAACAGCAAGCTCTGAAAACGGCTCTCGGCACGAAGGGGCCGATTGGAAATAACATCTTGAAAGTGCAGGGTTTGGCTGCACTTGACTGATACAAGTTTATCACGTTTCGGGGGCTAATTGGCGGCCTCGGGAGGCACGCCGGGGGGTGGAAAAAAAGGCACAATTAGGCGAAACAGCCAGCAGACCCCGCCCGGGTAGAAAACGAAAGTCGCCGGTACTTAAGTGATCAATCTGCACCTTTTGAAGAGGTCCGAAGTAACCCAAAAATAGGGTACTCTGGAACAGTCAACAGGGGTACTTACGTCATGTTTAGAGTAGATAACCTCTAATATGTCATTAAAAACACAGGGCGGCGATCCGGCGAACTATACTCTTGATTGTTCCCCTCTTCCACATCAAACAGCAACACCCATACCCGGAGGTAACCAGTCTATGAAACTTCTCGTTCATGCATCCATCTTTTCCGTTGTCTTTGCCGGTTTCGTCGCCAGCGCGTTAACTACGAAGCCAGCAGCTCATGTGACCGCGAATCACAGCCTGGTAGTGTCGCACGCTATGCCGGTGCCCAACTGCCCTCCCGGAGATGGCGGCTGCGGTATCTAAAGCTCAAAATGCAGTACTAAGGCCACTTACAGCAGTACCCAAACTATGCACGCATAGCACAAAAGTGCCAGCTTTAAAGGTTTTCTTAGGTTGAGCACCATCCCTTTTCGAGCTATTCTCAAGACTCGGAAGGGGTGTTGTGATGACGAGCGTAGCACTCAGCATCTTGTACGCGGCAGAGCCCCTCCTCATGGTGGTAGCCATGATAGCTCTGCTCAGGTCCCGGGAACACCGGCGGTTTCCAGCGCTGTTCGCTTACGTCACGGTTCGGCTCACCTCTTCAGTGATCCTCCACCTACTGTTGCAAGTGCACCGGGTGATTGCGATCAGCGAGAAGGCTGCTTATTCCTGGTATTTCTATACCTATTGGTTCAGTTATGTCGCGGGCGCGGTTGTGGTGTTTATGGTCATTCAGGAAATGTTCCAGTCCTCTATGGATCCTTTTCCGGGCCTGAAATGGCTGGGCACCATATCCTTCCGCTGGGTGGCATGCATTTCCTTCGTTGCCGCGTCCGCGGCCCTGCTTACACCGGGTGGCAAAGGTAACAGGTTTCTCCTCGCCATAGTGGCCCAGGCGATGCGCTGCGAAAGCATCTTCATCCTTAGTCTTTTGCTTTTCCTCATGATTGCAGCGGGGAAACTCGGCCTTTCGTACCGCAGCCGGGTTTTCGGTATCAGCTTCGGCTTCGGCATCATGGCCGCCAGCGACCTGGCTGTATCCGCGGCGTTTCTGCACCTCGGACGAAATATGATGACCTCCACCATCAGCGTAGTCACAACCAGTGCCAGCCTGGTGACGCTGGTTGTCTGGTCTGCCTACTTCCTCATGCCTGAACCGGCTCGCCGGGCCGCTGTACTCAGTCCCTCCTCGCCCTTGGCGCGTTGGAACGAGATTGCTACGACCCTTGGGCACAGCACCCCTCGGGTACCGGTTGCGGTTCCGGCCAGCGACTTCTTTCTTCAGGATGTCGAAAAGGTGGTTGACCGTATTCTCATTAAGAACTCGCTCCACGTAGCGAGTTGACCCTTCCAGTAAGGGCAAAAGGCCATAACGGAAACTCCGTTATGGCCTTTTGCTTTTTGGGAAGAACCGTTTGAAACTCAGTCCCACAGGGTTGCGTAGATGAACGAAGGGCATGGCTTCAGCCGTGCCACAGCAACTCGTGCTGATGAGGGCTTTAGCCCCTGAGTATGTTTTTCGAATCTTCTATGGAGAACTCAAGGCGAAAAGGCATAACTTTGCCTCATAGGTCTCGAAAAGTGTACCTCGGCGGCTTAAAGAGGCTGCGGAAAAACTCGCCGTTGGGTAGGAAAGCCGTACCTCAGGGGCTAAAGCCCAGCGTATTTTCAATCACTTACGGCACGACTAAAGTCGTGCCCTGATACAAAACATGAGTTTTTCCGCAGCCTGTAAAGCCGTCAAGCGCGCAAATCCCTTACGGCACGGCTCTCAAGCCGTGCCCTTCGTTCGACAGGGTCTTCCCCAGGGCTCTTAGGGTCAGCGAAAGCTTCATGTGCTGTCCCGCTGAAAAAACTAATTTGGACAGAGCTGATTTTCAGCCGTCCCGGGACTGGTCCCGATACAACTTGATTAAAAACTCGATCGGTCTTAGTTCGCTTTGGTTCCTACGGGTTCCACAGAGACGAAACGCCCGCTCTTGCCGCGGTCGATAAAGTTCACCCGGCCGCCAATCTCCGCGTAGAGGGTGTCGTCCTTACCCCGGCCGACATTCAAACCTGGTTTCAACCTGGTGCCGCGCTGGCGCACGATAATGGAACCACCGGTGACCACCTGGCCGGCGAAGATCTTCACGCCCAGCCGCTGGGCGTTGGAATCGCGACCATTTTTTGAGCTGCCTAACCCTTTTTTATGTGCCATTGCCTATCCTCTTGGATCAGAAGTTTGGTTACTGGGCAGTCTGTTCGCTGCCGTAGCTGAACCCGTTGACCTCGATGCTGTTGATCCGCACCTCGGTGTAGGCCTGGCGATGACCCTGCAGCTTCTTGTATTGCTTCTTGCGCTTGAAGTGGAAGACCAGGATCTTATCCCCACGTCCCTCACTGACCACGGTGCCAAGCACCTTGCCTGCCGTGGGTTTGGAGAGGGGAGACTGTCCGTCTGAAAAGGCCAGGACGTCGTTGAATTCCACCGCGCCGCTGGGCTCGACGCCTGCCTTTTCGATTTTGACTACTTCGCCTGGGGAGACGCAATACTGCTTGCCACCCGTGCGGATCACAGCGTACATAAAAATCCTCCGCGCCGAATCACATCGGCCGAAAAAACTAGCTGGGCAAAAAATGGATTGCTGATTGTGCTCAAACCCGAAGGTGAGCAGACCGCACCAAAGGCTTAGGTCCCAAGCTTTTTAAGTTTACGTTTCCCGCCTGTTTTGGTCAACTCGGCGGATTGAAAGAGGTAAACCCCGAGCACCACCATCAGCGGTTCCAGCGGGTGACGAAAACGGGCATGGGCGGCCACCCCGTAATACACCAGGGGTAGCAGGAGAAAAGCCCACGCGAATAGGCCGGCGGCCGGCGCCTTCCGGCGCAGGGCCAGGGCGAGTCCCAGCAGTCCACAAACACTGCCGAATATGAAGTTCAAACTGCGGGCGTACTCTACCCACGGCGTGGCACTCACCGGATGGGGAACGCCCGCCCAGAAGAAGAACACTCGCCGCAACGTATTCTGGGCGAAGTGAAGCGGGTCCGCGCGCATCACCGCCAGGGCCTGGTTCCCGCGCATTTTGGAATAGGCAATTTCTCCCATGCTGGTGTATTGGCGTAGTTGATCAGGCGCCTGGATAGGGTGGTCGTATTCCATCAGCAACCCGGTCGACCCTGGTCCGTTGCCGAGATACAGTTCGGCCCCAAAGTTGCCCCGGGTAGGCACAAAATGGTGGAAGGCTACCCAATTTCTCCAGATCCAGGGTCCGAAGCAGGCGGCGAACACCACAGTTGCGAGCAGCGCTCCGCCGGCTTCGCGCCGGGGTGCCCGGCCGAGCACCCACAGCCCGCACACCGGCAGGAAGATCAGGAGCGCTGGATTGCTGAGGCCGGCCAGGCCCCAAAGCAGCCCAAACAGTGCCCAACGCCCGAGGGTTCTGGCTGCGCGCATGCGTAGAGCCACCACCAGTATCCAGGAGAAGAGGAACGTAGTGAGGGACGTGTCCCAGACCCAGCGGACGGCATACTGCATGGCAGCCGGGTAGAGCGCCCAGATCCAGGCGGCCCACCACGCGACGTTCCGGTTGAAACAGCGCGCCGCGATCTCCCAGGTCATAAGTGCCGTCAGCGCCGAAAACAGGCTGTTGATGGTGAGAATCGCCCAGGCCGAGAGCGGGGTGAAGACGCCAAACATCTTGAAGACCCCGGCCAGGAGCAGGGGAAAGAGCGGTCCCACCCAAGTGGTCGGGCCGGTGTGGCCCCGGAAAGGGTCGGAAAAGCCAAAACCAGTGGCCAGCGCGCGCGCGATCCGCCCCATCTCTTCGCCGAACAGCATGTGGTCGTCATAGGGACGGAAACGGTAGGTATGCGCCAGGGTCAGGTAGAGCACGCGCACTGCAAACGCCACCCAGAAGATCAACCACGGCGCACGGAATTCGTCTTGAGGGTGCTGGTGGCGTGAAGGAGCAGTCATTGCGCTCGAGTGGGCTGGCGCCCGCGTTCACTCCGTCCTCGGGTTACGGCGCGATCAGTCATCGAAGGGCTTCGCAGTGGTGATCCGTATTCTAGCGCGGGAGGGGATTGCCGAGTCGGCCTGGGGGTAGGCAACATCCAACCGGAAGAGGTTGATTCCCATGACTCTCGAGCTAATTGCGGTGTTGGTCCTGGGCCTGATGTGTGGCAGTGAGTTGAATGTGGCCGCATTCGGTCATCCGGTCCTAAGGCGGCAACCGCTGGAAACGCACATACTTGTGCGCTCGTCGATGGCGGTGTTGTTTGGCCGGGTCATGCCGTTTTGGATGACAGGCTCCGCCCTGTTGAATCTTCTGCTTCTGCTGCCCTTCGCTCACCTCAGCAAGGGGGCCTGGCATCTGGCGGCGATCGCGTTTGCGCTCCAGGTCTTCGCGGTGGTGTTCTCGCTGGTCGGGCCGGTGCCCATTAACAATCGGGTCGCCAAATGGACACCGAAATCCCTGCCCGCCGACTGGAAATCGCAGGCGGATCGGTGGGATCTGTACCACTGGATAAGAACATGTGGTTTGGTCGTTGCTTTTGCTCTCCTCGTCCTGATGGTGGGCGTTTGTTGAGAGGAGGGCCGGTTGTCGTCCGTCCCGCGTGCGGCTATACTGAAAGTTCGCGAGTTTAGTGCGTGTCCGTGTCTGGTGGTCAAGCCACTATCACCCTCTGCGATAGTGCGTGCACAGATTTAGATCGCCGCATGTTTCTGCGAAAAGCTTAGGTTATCTGGAGTTTGTCATGGCTCAGGTTTGCAAAATCTGCGGCAAAGGTCCGCAGTTCGGTAACAAGATCTCGCATGCCCACAATGTTTCCAAGCGCCGGTGGAACGTCAATCTTCGTCCGGTCAAGGCCCAGGTTGACGGCGGCAGCAAACGCATTCGTGTCTGTACCCGCTGTATCAAAGCAGGCAAGATCGCTAAGGCATAAGCCTTATTCCTTTTCCCCAGCATGATGGGGATCAAAACCAAGCGATAAAGAGTTGATGCAATAACGCAGCCCACCAGGCCCCGGTCCATCCGGGAAGACATGCCCCAGATGAGCGTCGCACCGTGCACAGGTGACTTCTGTTCGCGTCATTCCGTGGCTCCTGTCTTCGTGCAGACGCACTGCTTCGGCGTTCGCCGGCACGGTAAAGCTGGGCCAGCCGGTCCCCGACTCAAACTTGGTATCCGAGCCGAACAATTCACTGCCGCAGGCTGCGCAGCGGTAGGTTCCATCAGCATGATTCCGGTAGAGGGCTCCGGAAAACGCCGGTTCCGTCCCCTTTTGCCGCATGACGTAATACTGTTCCGGAGTCAGTTCGGCGCGCCACTCGGCCTCCGTCTTCTCGATTCTGTCCTGCTTCGCAACTTGCTCTTTTTCCATAACCTTGCTCCTCAGTCATTCGATGCGGCCTGCGCGGTCACGCACGCCAAGGCCTAACGTAGCGCGATCACGTCGATTTCCACCAGAGCGTCTTTGGGCAATCTCGCTACTTCGACCGTGGACCGCGCGGGTGCAACCCAGCCGTCCTTCGCCAGATACGTGGCGTAGATCTCATTCATCGCCGCAAAGTCACTCAGGTTCTTGAGAAAAACGGTGGTCTTGACTACGTGCTGCAGGTCTGTGTGGGCCGCGGCCAGCACTGCCTTCAGGTTTTCCAGCACGCGGACCGTCTGCTCCCGGATCCCACCTTCCACCATCTGCCCGGTCGCGGGATCGAGCGGAACCTGCCCTGACGCATAAATCGTTTCCCCAATTTCCACTGCCTGGGAGTAGGGACCGATGGCCGCTGGAGCATGTTGCGTAGAGATTGCCGATTTGCCAGGAAGGCTCATGTCCTGATTTTCGCCGCAAGGGTGCGGGGACGCAAATGTACGCTCACACTTTATGAGCGCGCACCACATCGCGTACTCCCGGTACCCGCCGCAGACCGCTCACCAGACGCGTAAGGTGCCGCATGTCTTCTGCTTCGAGGACAAATTCGACTACCGCCTCCGAGTCCCCCGTCGACTTGGAATCGACGCCTCGAATATTGGTGCCATCGTCGCTGATGACCGCGGTCATTTCCTTCAGCATGCCTGCGCGATCGTCGCAAAATACGGTCAGCTTAACTGGATAGGTCATCTTGCGGCCGCCATTATCCTCAGCCATCCGCGCCCACTCCACAGAGATGCGGCGGTCGCTTTCGTAAAGCAGATTCTGCACGTTGGGGCAGCTGCGGGCGTGTACTGCCACGCCTTTGCCGCGGGTTACGTAGCCGACGATCTCCTCGCCTCGAATCGGATTGCAACATCGCGCGCGGTAAACCAGCAAGTCGTCCTGACCCTCCACCTGCAGCGAGTCGGAGCCGTGCATGTGGACACGCCTCACCGCTTCCGACATGAGGCTCTTGGCGGCGTCCTTGCCCGGTTCTATTTCCAGGCCGGTCTGCGCGGTCACCCCCGGGGAAAGCTTGTTCAGCACCTGGCGGGAGGAGTACTTGCCGAAGCCGATGGCAGCCATCAGGTCGCTGGCCGTCGCCAGACCACATTCGCCGGCTGCGCGGGCATAGTCTGTGTCGGTCAGCTTGCTCAGTGTCACCTTGTACTTGCGCGCTTCCCGGTCGAGCAGCTTCTTGCCGATCTCCACCGCACGCTCGCGCTGGTGCTCGTTGAGCCAATGCTTGATTTTGTTGCGCGCGCGCGAGCTCTTGGCGAAGGTGAGCCAATCGCGGCTGGGGGTGTGCCCATTCTGTGTAACCACTTCGACGATGTCACCGTTGTGCAGTTTGGTCCGCAACTGGGCCATTCTGCCGTTTACCTTGGCGCCCACACAGGTATTGCCGACCTCGGTGTGGATGGAATAGGCAAAGTCAATCGGGGTCGCATCCTTGGGCAACACCACCACCTTGCCTTTGGGGGTAAAGGTGTACACCTCTTCCGGATAGAGATCGATCTTCAGCGTGGACAGAAATTCGTTGGGATCGGACATCTCCCGTTGCCACTCGACCAGCTGCCGCACCCATGCCAGCCGCTGTTCATCCCGGGCGCTGGTGGGTGAACCGGCGGCCTTGTATTTCCAGTGTGCCGCGATCCCTTCTTCCGCAATGCGGTGCATTTCTTCGGTGCGGATCTGGACCTCAAATTGGTGGCCGCCCTCGCCCATCACCGTGGTGTGCAGCGATTGATACAGATTGGGCCTGGGCATGGCGATAAAGTCCTTGATCCGGCCCGGCACCGGGCGCCAGATGGAGTGGATCAGGCCAAAGGCGGCGTAACAATCCTGCACCGTCGAGGTGATCACCCGGACCGCCAGCAGGTCATAAACCTGGTCGACGGTTACTTTCTGCTTTTGGAGTTTCTGGTAGATGCTGTAAAGCCGCTTGATGCGCCATTCCACGCGGGCGTGGATATTGTTGTCGCGCAGCCGTTCGTTGAGCAGGGATTCGACCGAGTTGAGAAACTGCTCGTCTTCATCGCGCGCCGCGTCCACCGCGCTCTTCACCTGCTCGTAGCCGTAGGAATCGACATAACGGAAGGCCAGGTCTTCCAACTCGCCGCGCACTTTGCCCATGCCCAGCCGGTGGGCCAGGGGAGCATAGATATCGAGGGTCTCCCGCGCGATCGATTCCTGGCGATCGGGAGGCAGGTGCTGCAGAGTCCGCATGTTATGCAGCCGGTCCGCCATCTTGATCAGAACCACGCGCACATCGCTGACCATCGCCAGCAGCATCTTGCGCACGTTCTCTGCCTGGCGGTCTTCGCGGTTGGCGAACTGGATCTTGTCGATTTTGGTCACGCCCTCGACGATGTGCGCGACTTGCTCCCCGAATTGTTCGGTGATGTCTTCGGTGGTAACGGGAGTGTCTTCGACGGCGTCATGTAGCAGGCCGGCCGCGATGGCGGTCGAGTCCAGCTTCATCTCGGCCAGGACCTGGGCAACTTCCAGGGGATGCAGCACGTACGGCTCCCCGGAGGCCCGGAGCTGCCCGCTGTGATGCTGCACACAAAACTCCCACGCCTTGCGAATGACGCCGATGTCATCGCTCGGCCGATTCTTGCCGATGGTCGCGAGCAGCTCGGCAAACTTCTCGGCCAGGATGCCCGGTTCCGCGGGAGGTTCGAGTGGCGTAGAGTGCACAGTCGCCATACCTGATTATAGGCCGCTTGCATTGCGCTCGCTACCGGGTTCTCCGGTTGGAGATAGCCTGCGGAAACCCTCTGCACAAAGGCGCGGCTTCAGGCCTCTTGTTGAGTCGACCTAGGACTCACGTCCCACAAGTGTTAACCCCACATAGGTTAACGCTTATGGGACTGGCGTCCTGGGCTAAGCTCAGGCGTCCCTGCGGGAAAACTTAGTTCTCACGCAGACCCTTTAGCCCCTGCGGCGCCTATTTCCTCTCAGTCCGGCTTCGGTAGGGTTCGGCAGCTCACCTTCGAGGAGGACACTATCTTTGCAGCATTCAATAGCCCTCAGGAGTCAGATCATGACGCCACGGCTAAAACGTCCTCCAGTTGGAGCTGTGCGAAGATGATTTTGTGCCCCGTGAACCTATATCCGCACCCCCCAGCAAAGCTGCGCGCGCCTTCAGCAGTGAGGGGCCAGTCGCTATTATTTCCCGCCGGGCCGCGGATCGGCTCCGCGCCGGCCATGTCTGGGTTTACCGTTCCGATATCGAGCATCTCGTGGAAATGGATGCAGGGCTGATGGCGGTGGCGGATCATCGGGGTTTCCCGCTGGGCACCGCACTGTGGAGCCCAACCTCGCAGATCGCACTTCGCCTGCTAACCTCCGATCCCCACCTCACGCATCCGGCCTGGATGGCCTTGCTTGACCAGCGCCTGCGTGATGCCATTCGTCTTCGCACCAGCATGTTGGAGGAGGGCACCGACGCTTGCCGACTGGTCTTCGGAGAAGCCGATCAGCTTCCCGGCCTGATCGTCGACCGGTATGGAGACCTGATCCTCTTTGAAATCCACGCCAAGGCCCTCGATCATG
Organism: uncultured Acidobacteriaceae bacterium; assembly: GCA_963750415.1. Taxonomy (GTDB): domain Bacteria; phylum Acidobacteriota; class Terriglobia; order Terriglobales; family Acidobacteriaceae; genus PALSA-350. The sequence goes on along the minus strand of CAVVQX010000005.1, from coordinate 458,613 downwards.
ACGACATTCGTGCCGTCATTGTTCAGGTTCTGCAGTCCGAACTTACTCCTGTCACGATCGTCGAGCGGTCCGATTCCCGCATCCGCGACCTGGAGCAACTGAGCGAACCGCCGGAGGAACCGCTCTATTCCGCCGAGCCCATTGCGCAGCTGACGACCATCTTTCACCTGAATGGGCTGGCTTTTCACTATGACGCCAATGCCGGGCAAAAGACCGGGGCCTTTCTTGACCAACGCCTGAACTATGCCGCGGCATCTCGCTATGCCCGTGGCGAGGCTCTTGACGTCTGCACCTATCAGGGTGGTTTTGCGCTGCACCTCGCTCGGTCGTGTACCCACGTCACTGGGGTTGACGCGTCCCGAACGGCTCTGGAGGTAGCGGAAGAGAATCTTGAGGTCAACCGGCACCGCATCCAGGCCTCGGTCGAATGGATCGAGGCCAACGCTTTTGATCTTCTCCGCGATTGGAGCACCGCAGGCAACACCTTTGACACGGTGGTGCTCGATCCCCCCGCTTTTGCCAAGTCCAAACGCGCGGTGGTGGGCGCCCTCCGCGGTTACAAAGAGCTCAATCTGCGCGCACTCAAGATGTTGCGCCCGGGGGGGACGTTGGTGACCTGCTCCTGCTCGCACCATGTTTCCTGGGACGAATTTCATGGTGTGGTGGCGGCCGCGGCGGGCGATGCCCAACGCCGGGTTCGCCTGCTGGAACGCCGTGGGGCGGCTCCAGACCACCCTGTGGTCCTCAATATCGCCGAGACTGAGTATCTGAAGTGCCTGATTCTGCAGGTCGGCTGAGAGAATAAGGCGAATGGTATTTGGTCCTCACTGGCAACACGCATGGCTGGTCATCGCTTCTTTTCTTGCCGGCGCCCTCAACGCGATGGCGGGCGGCGGTTCTTTTTTGTCGTTTCCGGCGCTTTTGGGCGTGGGGGTTTTGCCCATCCAGGCAAATGCAACCAATACGGTTGCGCTCTGGCCAGGTCAGTTCACCTCGATCGCCGCTTACTGGCAAGACCTGAAGGCCAACCTGGGACTGGTGGTACCGGTCTGCTCCGCGGCCCTGCTGGGGGGCGTACTGGGGGCCATTGTTCTGCTGCATACCGGGGAGGCCACGTTCATGGCGCTGGTGCCGTGGCTGTTACTGCTTGCCGCGGGGCTGTTTGCAGCCAGTGGTCCGGTTTCTGCCTGGCTGCGGCGTAATCGCGTCAGCGTCTCCGGTGATAAGCCCAGCCTCGTCCCCTTGTGGATCGGCGTGGTGGCGGTGTGTTTTTACATTGGATATTTTGGCGCCGGCGCGGGCTTTTTGTTGATGTCAGTGCTTGCGATCTTTGGGATCCAGAACATTAACCAGGTCAACGCGCTTAAAGTGATCGCCACCACCACCGCCAACGGCATCGCCGTGGTTACTTTTATCGTGGGCAAGCAAATCCTGTGGAAGTACTGCTTGCTCATGATGATAGCCGCGGCGCTCGGGGGGTATCTGGGAGCCCATTATGCCCGCCGGTTGAACCCACGGTTCATGCGTATGTTGGTGGTCGGGATCGGGCTGGGAATGGCAGCGTACTTTTTCTGGAGACAGTATGCTTAAAGAGGGTTTGTGATGAGCCACGAAGGCATTCGATTTATCAGCGAGCAAGAGGCGCAGAAGCTGGCGCGGGAGACGTCGCCTCGTGATCTGCCTCACGAGGCGACGGAGCCTGCACGGGTCCGGGTGCAAAAAACCACCGGTACGGGCATGGAAATCGACTGGAAGGACGGCCACCAGAGCCGTTGGACCTTTAGCTGGCTGCGCGATGCCTGTCCCTGCGCCACCTGCCACGAGGAACGCGGCGCCACGGGCCGTAAGCCGGGTGAGCCCAAGCCGCAGCCCGTCCAGCTGCTGCAAATGTACAAAGCACCGGCGCGGCCAGAGTCGGCCTCCCCGGTCGGCCGCTACGCGATCAGTTTTCGCTGGAATGACGGGCATCAGAGCGGCATCTATTCCTGGGATTACCTTCGCCGCCATTGCCAATGCGACGAGTGCCGCACAGCGTGCACGCGCTAAGGCCGGGCGGATAAGAAACGCACACAAGTGACCACAAATTTCACAGCCGTCTCCCGTGGTACATATGAGGTGACCGTAGTGTCATGACGTTAGCGGGCTGATCCGTGCCGAATCGACACCCTTTCGTATCGCGAGGCATTGCCGAGACAGATGGTACGAAGTCTAAAGTGAGTATGGACGGTTCGGAACGAGAACATATCCGTGAGTTGCGCGAGAGGGGCATCTGCCCCAACTGCGAAAAGCTAATAGCAGAAGGCACGGGTGTAGCGTACGGAGCGGGCCGCTTCTGCAACCTGGACTGCGTCGCAGAATACAACAAACAAGAGTTGCTAGAGAGAGCCAAGAGAGTGAGCGAAATTGCCGACGGACATAGAAATTCATAGCATGAAGGAATCCTCGCTTGTGGACGATTCTTTCCCGCGACCTAAGCCCGAGACACTTACGACGGGGGTCTTGCCGTGCCAGGCAATTCAGGGCTTGATAGATGGCGGATCGATTACCGCCCCTGACCTCGACAGCAACCAAATCCAGCCAGCAAGTATTGACCTGCGATTGGGGAAGAAAGCGTTCCAGATCGGGGCCAGCTTTTTGCCTGGGCACTCACCCATCGAAGGCAAGATAAGGGACCTGCTGATCAGGGAAATCGGGCTAGAAGACTCCGCAGTTTTGGAGCCACGCTCCGTCTTTCTGGTTCCTCTCATTGAAAGTCTGAGGTTGCCTATTGACGTGTCCGGAATTGCAAATCCAAAAAGCACAACTGGACGTTTGGACATTTTCACCAGACTGATCACGGAACCAGGTATTGAATTCGAACGGGTCCCCAAAGGCTACCAAGGGGCACTCTATCTTGAAATCGTGTCCCGCACTTTTCCGATCCGGGTCAGAACCGGGATGAAGTTGAATCAACTGAGACTTGTACGCGGAAAGCCACAAGCTACCGATGGCAAGCTGGTAAGGCTCGCGGAAAAAGAACAGCTGACTTTTAGCGACGACAACAGTCCAATTGACCCGAAAATAGAGAGAGGGCTCAGCGTTTCAGTAGATCTTGCAGGGAACGGCTCAAACATTATCGCTTACAGGGCTAAGAAGACAAGGCACCCGATCGATTTGGACAAGGTCAACGCATACGAGATAGGCGAATTTTGGGAGGTCATCCCGCGGTCGAAATCCACAGACCTGACTTTACAACCCGGAGATTTCTACATCTTGGCATCCCATGAAAGGATACGTGTACCGCCGACTCATGCAGCGGAGATGGTTCCATTTGACCCTTCGATTGGCGAGTTTCGCATCCACTACGCAGGATTCTTTGATCCCGGCTTTGGATACGGCGCGCAAGGGGAGATTCCTGGCACCAAGGCAGTTCTGGAAGTAAGAGCACATGAAATCCCTATTCTTCTCGAACATGGTCAGTTGGTGGGAAAGTTGATCTACCATCAGATGGCACAGTTGCCAGATAAGGTCTACGGACGTTCAATCGGCTCCTCTTATCAGCAGCAAGGCCTTGCACTCAGCAAGCAATTCAGACCCCTCCAGTCCCGCGAACAGGAGCCGGTTTCTGGCCACGCGCCGGTTTTATCCCCTCAGATGGCGGAATAGCGGCCACATTGCTAGCGGTAGTCCCACCACGGAGTGTCCGCGCCTGCGGGTTTGTGACGCTGAATGTGCTGGGCAATCTCGATGACGCGTTGCGCAGGCGTGACCGGACCCTGCCAACAGTGCGGCTTGAGGTTGCCGTACATAAATTGAGCTTCCGAGCGTGGCGAGATCGCGGTCTTCAGCCAGGCTTCCAGCTCCATGGTGGAGTTGTTGAGAAAATAAGTGTCGGCGTCGCCGGCAAAGAAATAGAGATTGTCCTTAAGCTCCGGGCCAACCGTGGACCAGTTGCGCTTCAAGTACTCGAGCAGATCCGAGTGGTCGCGCCAATAAGCGACGACATTCTTGTCAATCTTGCCCGTGGACTTGTCAAACGCGGGTTTGAAAAACCCGTCGTCGCCAACCGGACCCCACACTGCAGACCATACGTCAATCTGTTCGCCGGAACGGCCGTGCGTACCGCTGACCAGCTCATAACGATTGCGCTGCTCCGAGGTTTGGATCGCCTGCCCGCTGGGGAAGCGGCTGTTGATCGTAGGGACTGGACGCCAGTCATACATTTTGAAAAAAGCATTGTCGTCCTTGTAGAAGTTCACCCCTTCCACGTCGGAGAAAGTCACGGCATCCGGGCAGGAGCACCAGGCGCCGCCAAAGAAGGTGGGATGAAAGATCTGCAGGTAGGCGGAGATCCACCCCCCGGTCGAGCCGCCTGAAATGACGCGGGCATAGGGCTCGCCAATCACCCGGAACTGCTTTTCAATGGCGGGTATCAGCTCCTGCATCAACGCGTCGTCGTAGGGTCCAACGTTCGGCGAATTCACCCAATAGGAGTCGTCGTAGTAAGGATTGGGATGCTGCAGGGTGACAGCAATCATGCGCGGGTAGTGATCGCTCAGCCACGCTTTTGAGAAGTCATTCTTGCCGTCGAACCGATAGGGCGCCTCCAGGGAAAAATGTCCCTGTTCGTAGTTAATCGGATAGCGGATGGTCGTGCGGTCGTAATCGCGGGGCAGAAGTACGACCGCGCCAAGGTAGATGGGACGGCCCCAGAACTTCGAAAGCAGCTCACTCTTGAACTTGATGTGTTTGACGTACGGAGTGTCCGCGGGCACCGCAACCGGCGGGATCACCTGATCCGCAAGCAAGCGAATGGTGCCGGCAGATGGGTCAATGTGCATCTTGACCGGTTTGCTGTGGAGGTTGCCCGGCGACCGCTGCCACCGCTGGCCTTCCCATTGATCGTCATGCATCCATACCGTATGTCCGTCGGCCCTATGGAACTCGGAGTAAACGTTGATCATGCCCTGGACGTAGTAGTCGCCGGCGGGAACATCTGCCAGGTGGGCGAGTGGTGAGCCAAGATCGGAATTGTCGATCGTAGCGGAGTCGCCGGCCCTAAGAGTTTCGACATCGCGGCCGAAGAAAGGAACACCAATGCGGCTGACCTGCAGGCGCGGCTCACAGGGTTCCGTGGTTGCGGCTACCGCGTCGGCGGGCCCGCAGTGACTAATGTCGCGAGACAGAATGACGAATACGCGTCCGGTGACGGGCTCCGCGTGGGCCGCGGGAGGAAAGGAGATCTGAAACTTGAGCCCCGGCTTTGCGGACGATCTGGGCGCCTCGCCGTGCGCCAGGCACGCCGCGGCGAGCAGGAGAGCGAAGCAGCTTGTCCATCTCATCGGTGAGCCGGTTATACCGCATGCCGATACCGTAGACAACCATTTAGGGAGCGGGCTCGGCCGGGGCGACATGGCTCATGGGCAACGATTGCCACAGCTTCTGCATACGTTTGAGTGCCTCGGCGGCGTCCGCCACGACGTGGATCAGGGCAAAGTTTTCCCGCTTGAGGAAGCCCTGATCGATGGCTACCTGGAGAAAGCTAAGGAGATGATCGAAGTATCCGCCGGTATTCACCAGCACACATGGTTTCGCATGGATATTGAGTTGCGCCCAGGTGAGAATCTCGAAAAATTCATCCAGCGTACCGAAACCCCCGGGCAAGGCAACAAAACCATCCGCTTCCTGCGCCATCAACGCTTTGCGTTCATGCATAGTCTCCACCAGAACCAGTTGGCTCAGACGCTGGTGTGCTACTTCGATGCCGGCAAGCGTGCGGGGAATAACCCCAATGACCTCGCTCCCATTCGCCAGGGCGGCGTCGGCCAATGCGCCCATCAAGCCCACTTGCGCCCCGCCGTACACCAGACCCAATGCTGCTTCCCCCAACAAGCGGCCCAACGTTACCGCCTCGTTACGATATGCCGGCTTTACCCCAAGGCTCGATCCACAAAAAACGCAAACTCTCCGCCGGAACTGCTCATCCACACTGTGCATATCCGAATTGCAACACAACTTGCGCCGGACGATACACTGGTAGCAGAGAATTCATCGCCTCACCATCCTCCAGAGACCAGCCATTGCAACATCTGCTTGATAAATTAAATCCGCAGCAACGTGCTGCCGTCGAATCGGTGGATGGCCCTCTGCTGATCCTGGCGGGGGCGGGCTCCGGCAAGACCCGGGTCATTACCCACCGCATTGCGTATCTCATTGAGGTGCGCAACGTTGCGCCTGATTCCATCCTCGCGGTTACGTTCACCAACAAGGCCTCGGCAGAAATGGCCGAGCGGGTGGATCGCCTGCTTGAGCATCGATCGCTGGCCAAACCGCTGTTGGCCACCTTTCACTCCTTTTGCGTGCGCGTTCTGCGCCGTGACATCGAAGCGCTACGCATTGGCAATGAAGGGCTTACTCGCAATTTTGTGATTTACGACGAGGCCGATCAACAGGCTATCGTCAAGCAGGCGATGCGCCGCATGGGGCTTGACACCAAGCAGTTAACGCCGCGGACGGTCCTCTCGCGTATCTCCTGGGCCAAGAACCACATGCTCGATCCGCAGGAGATCTATCTCCAATCCACCGATCCCGTGGCTGAGCGGATCGCGCATATCTACGAGATTTATCGCAAGGAACTGCGCAAGGCGAATGCGCTGGACTTTGACGACCTGCTGCTCGAGGCGGTGCGCCTGCTGCGCTCCTCCGGCGAAGTGCGGGAACGTTACAACCGGCGCTATCGCTACCTCCTGATCGACGAGTATCAAGACACCAATCGGCCGCAGTACGAGCTGATGAAGCTGCTGGCTGGTACCGAGCACAATGTCTGCGTTGTTGGAGATGAAGACCAGAGCATCTACTCCTGGCGCGGAGCCGATATCCGAAACATCCTCGAGTTCGAGCGTGACTTCCCGGAAGCAAAGACCATCCGGCTGGAGCAAAACTATCGCTCCACGCAGGTGATTCTCGAAGGAGCTTCCGCGGTCGTGGCCCGCAACCTGCAGCGAAAGGGCAAGAATCTTTGGACCTCGCGCGAGGGCGGAGCCATGATCGGCTACTACGAAGCGCCGGATGGCGAAAACGAAGCGCTCTTTGTTGCCGATTACATTCAGAAGTACATGCGCAAGGCGGGCGAAGAACAGGAAACCCCCCGTGCCGCGGTGCTCTATCGCACCAACTCCCAATCCCGCCTGGTAGAGGAAGCGCTGCGCCGCTATGGAATTGCCTACACCATGGTGGGCGGCTTCTCCTTCTATGACCGATCCGAGATCAAGGACCTGCTGAGCTATCTCAAATTAGTGCAGAACCCGGATGATTCGATCGCCCTGGCGCGAGTGATTAATACGCCGCCACGAGGCATCGGCAAGACCACGCTGGAAGTGCTGGACCGGCTCAGTGTTGAAACCGGCATGAGTACCTGGGCGGCAATCGGGCGCGCAGTGAAAGACCAACTGTTGCCCGCGCGCGCATGTATTGCGCTGGCGAACTTCCGCAGGTTGATAGAGGATGCTCGCGCGCTGCTCGAGCCGGGGTTTGCCGAGAAGCTCACCCAGGACGTTGCTCCCGGCCAGGAGTCGTGCCCGCCGGAAACCGCGGAATCCGATTCAGGCGAGTGGGAGGATGTTGGTTTCGACTTTGGTGATCTCGAACCAGAACCGAGCGATGTGGACCCAGACGAGCAAACAGCACCGCTGCTGAGCTTCGATGAAGCGGAGAAACCTTTCCTGCCGGCGACCGACCCACTTCCCCAGGAGGGATTTCGCAAGCCCGGAGACGCGGCGACACTTCCGGAATTGATTCGCTTTCTGATCGATCGCACCGGCTACATCCGATCGCTCGAGGAGGAAGGGACGCCTGAATCCTTCTCCCGTATTGAAAATCTGAAGGAACTCGCCAACGCTGCCCAGGACGCGCAGCAACGCGGCGAGACATTGTCTGAGTTCCTCGACCACGCCGCACTGGTCAGTGACACTGACCGTTACAATCCCGAGAGCCGGGTGACCCTGATGAGCCTGCATTCCGCCAAGGGACTGGAGTTTCCCCTGGTGCTGCTCGCCGGCATGGAAGAAGGTCTGTTCCCCCACTCGCGGACACTCAATCAGCCCAACGAACTCGAAGAGGAGCGGCGGCTCTGCTACGTAGGCATGACACGAGCCATGGACGCGTTGGTGATGACGCGAGCCCGCTATCGCCGCAGATACGGGAACGATATGCCGGAAGCCAGCGTGGCCTCGCGATTCCTGCAGGAAATCCCGGCGCATTTGCTCCAGGACTTGACCCGGGGCCAGCGTCCGTCGAGCGGCGCATATGCCGCACGTTATGGCTCGGCGCGCGGTGGAGACGAGTGGGAATCGCCCCGGCACTACAGTTATGAAGACGAGGACCAGCGCCCGCGCGCTACTTCTCGAACCGGGGCCACTCCCAATCGGCCAAAGACCGGCTCCCTGGACAACATTGCCCAGTTCTTCTCCTCGCGCAAGAGCAGTGGCAGCAGGCCGAAGCTCGAGATCCCTGTTCCGGGTGGTGTGACTGGTTTCCGTAGCGGTCAGCGCGTCCGCCATCCGAAATATGGCGAGGGGGTTGTCTTCCGCCGCGAGGGAGACGGTGATGATGCGAAGATTACGGTACAATTTGCAGAATTCGGCGTGAAAAAGCTGGTGGAGAAGTTTGCTCAGCTGGAAAAAGTGTAGACAAGGAAGATAATGGCCAATACCAGGAACATTGAAGACAAGTTGGAACGGAAAAAGATCAAGCGCACGGCGCGCAAGAAAGCTGCACCCAAAGCCGCGCGTACCACACCCCGAGGTTCCAACAAGAAGAAGACCAAGAAGCTGACTCGAGGTCAAAGCAAGCGCTAAGGTTGCAGGGACAGCAGGTCCCTCCACTCCGCTACCCCGGATTTCCTGTGGAGCTTGGTGGCGTTGGCAAAACTCATGCGCCTCTCCTTAAAAGAAAGGCGCAAACGCGGCTGGGTCCAGTGTTGCGTGGCAGGAAATCCGGGTACGCTCCGGTCCCACGGCAGGCCGGGGCAGGCGGGATGACAAATCTATTGCTGAAAATTGATCGTCCTGTCGCTTAAGTCTCGTGAAGAACAAACTTGTCATCCCGCCTGCCCCGGCCTGCCGTGGGACCGGAGCGTAGCGAAGTGGAGGGACCTGCTGTTTCCTTACACTAGTTCTAGTAGGAAATTCGCTCTTAAGGAGCCGAGACGCTGCGAAAGCAATTGTTCGCAACCAAATCGATCGACAAGCTGATCAGCGACTCGGAGCTTCCTGAGCACTGTCTGAAGAAAACGCTCGGACCCTGGTCGCTGACCGCGCTCGGCATTGGCGCCGTTATTGGTTCGGGCATCTTCACCGTAATCGGCACCGCCATTGCGGGCGAAAAATTTGACACTTCCTCCATCCTGAACACTCCCTTACTGGATTACCTGGTCAATCACCACGCGTTGGCAGGCCGTCCGGGAGCCGGGCCGGCCCTGGCTTTTTCCATCATGTTGGTGGCCATCGTTTGCGCGTTCACTGGGCTTTGCTATGCCGAACTGGCATCCATGATTCCCATCGCGGGCAGCGCGTACACCTACACCTACGCCACCATGGGAGAATTAGTCGCCTGGATCATCGGTTGGGATCTCATCCTGGAGTACGCCGTCAGCAATATGGCGGTGTGCGTCGGCTTTGCCGCCCACATCGTCGATTTCATGGACTGGTTCGGCGTGCATCCCAGTGCGCGTTGGATTTCGCCCGCTTTTCTGCCCTCCGGCCTCAGCGATCTTCAGGGCAACACGATCTACAAGGCGGGTTGGCACCTGGGTTTCAACTTTCCCGCATTTCTCATCGTGCTGATCCTGACCATTGTGCTGGTAAGAGGTATCCGCGAGTCCGCGGGGACCAACAACATCATGGTTCTGCTTAAGATCAGCGCCATTCTGGTGTTTGTGGTCGTGGGCTCCCGCTTCATTCATCCCGCGCATTGGCACCCGTTTTTCCCTAATGGTTGGTCCGGCGTACTCACCGGCGGCAGCATCATTTTCTTTACCTACATTGGTTTTGATTCGGTGTCGACTGCGGCGGAAGAGTGTCACCGTCCGCAGCGCGATGTCCCCATCGGCATTCTGGCCACCCTGGTTGTCTGCACCCTGCTCTATATCGGCGTAGCCGTCGTGCTCACCGGCCTGATCCCATGGCAGACGCTGGTGGACGACGCCGCGCCGGTGGTCAACACCCTGAAGAAGCTAAGCCATGCGACAGGCTCTGCGACGCTGAGTTGGGTGCGGTTGATCGTGCTCTGCGGCGCCATGATGGGCATGATCTCCTCCATCCTGGTTTTCCAGCTGGGACAGGCACGGGTCTGGTTTGCCATGTCCCGCGACCGCCTTTTCCCCCGCTGGTTCGGCAAGGTACACCGCCGTTATCGCACCCCCGCGGTGGCCACCTGGGTTGCCGGCTTCCTGGTGGCGATTCCCAGCGGGCTGCTGGATATCGGTACCCTGGCCGACCTATCGAATATCGGCACCCTCTTCGCGTTTGTCCTGGTCTCGATCGGGGTCCTGATCCTGCGCTTTCGTGAGCCCGACCGGCGTCGTGGGTTCCGCGCGCCCGGCGGAATTTCCGTACCCATCCTGAGCCTCTTTTTTTGCACCCTGCTCATGTCGGGTCTGCCGGTGATTACGTGGCTGCGTTTTTTCGCGTGGCTGATAATTGGGTTGGTCATCTATTTTCTATATAGCCGCAAGCACAGCGAGTTTTCGTCCCTTTCATGACACGCAATGCCACCTCGCGCCGGATCGCGGCCACCTGGTTTCGTGGGCTCCCCAAAGCGGAACTCCATCTGCACCTGGAGGGGACCGTGTCCCCGGAAACCCTGGTTGAGTTGAGCCAGAGGCACGACGGCGAGCGGCTGACGCTTGCCCAGGCCAGGGCACTTTATCGCTACACCGATTTCACCGGTTTCCTGTTGGCGTTTAAAGCGGTCAGCGAGCGTTTGCGCACCGCGGCGGACTACGAACTGATTACCTTTCGCATGCTGGAGCGTTTGGCGGCCCAGGGTGTGGTGCATGCTGAGGTGTATGTCTCGGTAGGCGTCGTCTACTACTGGAGGCGCATCGAGTTTGAAGGCCTTTTTTACGGGATGGAAGCGGCCCGCGTCCGGGCTGAGCGTCAATTTGGGATCACCCTCTATTGGATTTTCGACGCAGTGCGGCACTTTGGCCCAGAGGAGGCGGCCCGCGTTTTTCGCAAAGCAGCGGAATTGCGGCGTGATTCACCCAGCGTGATCGGCATCGGGATCGGCGGAGATGAACGGCGGGCAGGCGCTGAGCCCTTCCGTGAGCTCTTTCAGGAAGCGCAGGATGCCGGCCTTCGCCTGACTGCGCATGCGGGCGAAACCGTGGGTCCTGAGAGCATCTGGGCGGCGATCAATATTGGCGCCGAGCGCATCGGCCATGGGTTGTCGGCCCAACTGGACCCGGATCTGATGGAGGTGCTGGCCGAACGCCAGGTTCCCCTCGAGATTTGTGTCACCTCCAATTTGCGAACCGGTTGTTGTCCCAGGCTCGAGGAGCATCCGATCCGTCGTTATTTCGATGCCGGCCTCATGATCACACTCAATTCCGACGATCCGGCGATGTTCCTGAGCGATCTTCAGGACGAATATCGCCTGGCCCATGAGGCGTTTGGCTTTACTGAAGAACATTTGCGCGAATTGGCGTCTAATTCTATTGAAGCCAGCTTTCTTCCCGCGGCACGAAAGGTCGCTCTCCTGCATCAAATTGAGCAGGTGAAATAGCCCTTTGGTGTCGCCCACCGTAACTACGTGATTGTCATCAACCTGCGCTATTATTTCGGCATGGAGTACATGGATAGTAACGACATTTACGGGCTACAACATTCCGGGCAGTCGACGGAAATCTCTTCCCCCCAGGAAGAAGGGTCTGCAATGTGGATTGTTGGCTGGACTTCACTTGCTGTCGGAATTGCCGCTTTGGGTCTCTACATCGGTCGCGAGTTGCGTGCGCGTTATAAATTCAACCACCGCACCCAGTACGATTTCTTCTCGCATGCCGGGGATAGTGTCTGCGCAGCAGATTACGGCACCGGAATTTAGCTTTTCAACAGCGTTCTCTTATGTCCGTCGGCGACGGGGTTAAACCCCTCCCAGGACTTTGCTGCGCTTGGTCGCGTGGCGAAGGGCCGAATCTTGCTGCGTGCTACGCTTACGAGCGCCTGAAAATATTCACCCCTGAATGGACCCTGGGTATCCCACATCTCGCAAAACGAGCGAGATGTATCCGCCCACCCCTGGGTTCATTTGCAAGTATAAGGGCTTATTGGCCAGTTGGTACCAGTGTCACCCAAGCCTGCAGATGAAACAGGCGATCGAACGCAGTCACTATATACTGCGATTATCCGCCGCACTGGAATGAATCTGCACCCTGATTGCGGGGCTGGGGCCGCTGAGTCATGCGAGAAGAAGGAGGAAATCCTCCCGGGCAAGATGCCTCAAAGCCAGGCAATGGGGGAGTGCGCGCCCCGGTAAAGGGTGAAAGCTCCTCTGCCAACGTTCGCATCCCCAGCGATGCCGATACCATCTTCGGCGCTCCAGCCGTCAACCCCGGTGACAGTCCTACCATCGTAGGAAACGTATCCCTGGGAAGTATGTCCCAGCTGATATCTGGCGGCTATACCGAGACGGGACAACACGTCCTGACTTCCGGCCATCTGCTGGCGCAGCGCTACGAGATATTGAGCCTGCTGGGCGAAGGCGGGATGGGCGCAGTTTACAAAGCCAGGGATGTTGAGCTCGGCCGCATGGTCGCCCTCAAAGTGATTCGCCCGGATCTGGCCCGTAACCGGGCCATTCTCGACCGCTTCAAGCAGGAACTGATCCTTGCCACCCAGGTCACCCATCGCAACGTCGTCCGCATCTACGATCTCGGCGAAGCGGAGGGAATAAAGTTCATCACGATGGAGCATGTCGAGGGCGAGGATCTCGCCGCGATCATCCATCAGCGGACCAAAGTTCCCCCGCAGGAAGCCGTCGCCATCATTGAGCAGGTGTGCCGGGCGCTTGAGGCCGCGCACAACGTCGGCGTCATCCACCGCGATCTGAAGCCGCAGAACATCATGCGGGAAACGGGGACCAGCCGCATCCTGGTCATGGATTTTGGCCTTGCCAAGACGCTCGAAGGCAACCGCATGACGCAAACCGGCGCCATGGTCGGCACCATGGAATACATGTCGCCCGAGCAGGCGCTGGCCGGGAACCTGGACCAACGCTCCGATATCTTTTCCCTGGGATTGATTTTCTATGAATTGCTGACCGGGCAGACGCCCTTCCGCGCCGACAGTGCGCTGGCCAGCCTGATCAAGCGTACCCAGGAGCGGGTCGTTCCCGTTTCGGAATTCGACAAGAGCATCCCCCCAGAGTTGAGCCAGATCGTGAACCGCTGCCTGGAACGGGATGTAGCTCTCAGATACCAGTCCGCGGCGGAACTGCTGGCCGACCTTGAGCTTTGGGCGGGCACCGGCCGGTCGGGCATCATCGCCGCCCGGCTTCGGCCCGGCCCTCGCCGGTGGGCGGACGAGAACAAACGGTTGCTTGCCGGTGCGGCCGGCCTGGTATTGCTACTGATCGCGGCCCTGACCTATTTCCTCACACGCCCGAGAACGGGCCCTGCGCCAGAGGCAAAACAGTCAGTGACCGCCGTACGGCCAAGATCCCTGGCGATTTTGCCTTTTCGCAATTCGTCCGGCGACCCCAAAGACGACTGGATTGGCTCCAGTGTGGCGGATATGCTGAGTACCGACATCGGCCAATCGGCGCATCTGCACACGGTGCCTATCGATCGGTTGCATCAGGTGCTTTCCGACCTGCGGGTCGGTCCCGAGACCGCGGTCGATCCGGACATGCTGCGGCGTGTGGCCCAGTTCAGCAATGCTGACATTTTGGTCTCTGGGCAATATGCACGCTTCGGTGATCAGATCGTTATCGATGCCACCATTCGTGACCTGGTGCACGACCAAACTGTGCCCGTCAAGGCGCAGGCGTTGGTTAAAGATCTGCCTACCGCTATCGACAGCCTCGCTGAGTCTGTGCGTAAGAACCTTTCGCTCTCCGCCGATGTAGTCGAGGAATTGAAAGCGCAATCCTTCAAGCCAAATTCCAAATCTGTCGATGCTTTGCGTGAGTACGATGAGGGAACCGTGCTTATGCGCGCGGGCAAGTATCTCGATGCCTTGAAGCACCTGCAGGCCGCAACCAATCAAGATCCGCAATTTGCTCTGGCATTTTCCAAACTGGCGGATACTCAGTTCGAGTTGGGCTATCAGAGCGATGCTGAGCAGTCCTCCATCCGTGCAGCCGATCTCGCTCACAACCAGAACCTGCCCTTGCCGGAGAAGTACCTGATCAACGCCAGCAACGCGCGGATCATGAAGGACAATAAAAAGGCGCGCGAAGCCTACGAAAATCTCTTGAAAAGCTCGCCGGGCGACGTGGATGTCCAATATGCGTTGGGCAGCCTCTACCTGCAAAGCAGCCAGTACGACAAAGCCCGCGCCGAATTCAAAGGCGTGCTCGAAACCGATCCCAAAAATATCAAGGCGTTGTGGAGTTTGGGCGTAGTCGATAACCTTACCGGCAATCCGCAGGCAGCCCTCGACTCGCTTACCCGTGGGTTAAATCTTGCCAACCAGGTAGACAATCAGGAGCAGCAAGGGCTGATCCTGCTCTCGATAGGAATCTCTTACCGCTTGCTCGATAAACCGGAGCAAGCGCTGCTCAACTATCAACAGTCCATAGCTGTCAACGAGAAAATCGGTCAGAAGAGGGGCGTGGCTGCGGCGCTGAACGAGATGGGAACCGTCCAGAGGACGACTGGAAAACCCGATGCCGCGATCGCCAGTTATAACAAGGCGCTAGTCCTGTTGCGTGCGATTGGCATGAAGGACGGAACGGCCCTCGCCCTGACGAATCTGGGGGCGGTTTACCAGGATCTCGGAAAATTTGATCTGGCGCTCGATGTTTACAAGCAGGCCCTGCAGATCCAGCGAGAAACCGGTAACCGGAGCTACGAATCACAGTGCCTCGACAATATCGCCGGCGTCTACCTGGCGATGGGCGACACCAACAACGCCTTCACCTATTCCCAGCAAGCCTTGCAATTACGGGAAAAGCTTGGTGTTCCGGGCGATATCGCGGCTACACTCGAGGGCTTGAGCGAGGCGTATACCGTCACTGGGCAGTACGACCAGGCGATGACAGCACTGATGCGGGCTCTTGAGTTAGGTCGCAAAGTGGGCGATGGCGGTCTGATCGCGGTTGTTTCTCGCCAGATCGGTCTGGTCCTTGGATTTCAAGGTCGGTTTGGCGCGGCGGTGAAGTCTCTGCAGGATGCAGTGAACGCATTTCACAATCAAGGGGAAAACGGCCTTAGCATGGCCGAAGCTCTGACTGATTTGTCGGGTGCGTTGGCTCGGGCAGGAAGATTTGACGACGCAGCCAAGTCGCTCGAGGAAGCAGAGACAATTCAGCGCGCTCTGAAAAACGATGTTTTGCAGGCTGCTATCTTGAGCACTCAAGGCGACATCGCCTTCTACCGTGGTGATCTCAAGAACGCTTCCCAGCTTTACGATGCGGCCCTACGGCTCGCCTCTCGGACGAAGGCAAACGAGGAAACGCTCTTATCAAAGCTGAATGTAGCAAAGATCCGAGTAGCACAGGGTCAGTTTCAAGAAGCACTCCGCACGTTGGAGGCCCTGCTCAATACGAAAGGCGCCATCAACGCGAACCTGTCGCTGGAAATCAGTCTCGCCAAGGCGCAGTCCGAGATTGGAGAGAAGAATTACGCGGCTGCAAACCACGATCTGGAGCAGGAGCTGGCAAACGCGCAGCGGGCCGGAGTCCGGTTTGCCTTGGCCCGGATCTACTATCTGTTGGGCACGTCAGTAACACTGAGCGGCAGCGACGGCCGTGCGGGTGAATACTACACCGAGGCGGCCAGCTCGCTGGACGCAATCCGCACCGAACCAGGTGCGGAGAAAATAATGAACCGAACCGACTTCAAAGCGATGTATGACGAATCGAATCGCTGGAAAAAATAGCTGCTGACTGTCGGTTAACGTTCGAAGTTCCCATCTTGACAGATGTGAGTGTCCAACACGTGTCCGCTTATTTCGTAGCTGCAAGATTCGCGCACGCGACTGTTCGAAACAGAACGGCGCGGGGATCCATCCGCTTCGCTCTCTGCGCCCCTACGAAAACAACTCTGAACGAAGGGGACGGCTTGAGCCGTGCCATAAATGGCTGGGTTGATGAGGGCTTTAGAGTCTGCGTGAGAGCCAGGATTTTCGGGCAAAATCAATACGATTGTGTGTTGATAAGTACCCGAAATCAATACGAATATTGCGTGATTTTCGAGTTTTCACGCAGACTCTTTAGCCCCTGAGGTACGTCGCTCCAATCGTCTGTCGCGAACTCAGACGCGAAAGAGTTGATTACACCGTATGGGTCTCGAAAAGCGTACCTCCGCGGCTAAACAGGCTGCGGAAAAAGTCTCGATTGACGAGAAATCGCTCCCTCAGCGGCCGCTGCGGAAAAACTCACTGCGTCAAGTCATGCTCTTCGAGCCACAGTCACTCTTAACGAAGGGCACGGCTTAACAGGTTGCGGAAAAACTCATGTTTTGTATCAGGGCACGACTTTAGTCGTGCCGTAAGTGATTGGAAATACGTCGGGCTTTAGCCCCTGAGGTACGGCTTTCCTACCCAATGGCGAGTTTTTCCGCAGCCTCTTTAGTCGTGCCGCTAGAGACAGCAAAACTAGATGGCCTTTAGGCGCTGAGGTACGCTTTTTCTCAAGGACTAGTTTGAAACGCAAGAAAGAACGGTACCTCAGGGGCTAAAGCCCTCCGCTGCTCATGCGCTGTGCGGCACAGTCAAGCGCGCAAATCCTTTACGGCACGGCTTAACAGGTTGCGGAAAAACTCATGTTTTGTATCAGGGCACGACTTTAGTCGTGCCGTAAGTGATTGGAAATACGTCGGGCTTTAGCCCCTGAGGTACGGCTTTCCTACCCAATGGCGAGTTTTTCCGCAGCCTCTTAAGCCGTGCCCTTCGTTCGACAGCGTCTTCCCCAGTGTTCCAGCTAGCTAGCCCAACGCTAGCCCTAGGCTAGCTAAGTTCAGCCGTCCCTTCGGGACTACTAAATTCCCAAATCCCGAGTCGTCCGCCTTTTTCCCTTCTGGCCTGCTACTCAATTAACAACGGTCGTTGCTGTCGATTGGTTGTTGCCTGGCTTCGAATCCGGATTCGCGCTGGTCACGGTCGCAGTGTTCTTGATTGTCGTTCCAGCGCTGGCCTGCACGCTCACGGTGATCTCAACAAGAACAGGGTTTAACAACGTCATCGAGGCAGCCGTACAACTGACGGTGTTGCTGGCAAAGGCGCAACTGGCCGTGTTGGAACATTTGCCGTTACTGCAGGTCAATTGCTGCGCCGAAACTTTCACGAATGTGACTCCGGCAGGAAGCGAATCGGTGATCGCGACTGACGAAGCCGTTTGTTTGCTCAGGTTGCCCGCCGTAATCACATAAGTCATTTGCGTATTGTGTTTCACTTTGGGCACAGCAACTTTGAGAATGCTGAGGTCCACCGTGGGCGCCGATACCACCTGGTAGCTCACCGACGCGGTTGCTGTATTTCCGGCGGCATCCACCGCGTTGACTGTAAAGGTTGCTGGGCCGGCCTTGGTTGTATCGATCGGGCTGGTGATGTTACCGGTGTCCAGCTTGCCGGGACTAAAGGTCGACGTGCCGCATTGGACGACCCCGGAAAGGTCGTCCGTGCAACGGTAGGTTGCCATGACTCCTTTCTGATTAAGGGAATAGGCATTGGGAACGCCGCCAATGGTAGATGGTGGCGGTGATAACGTCGGTCCCGAAGCCACGACTGGATTGACCGTGTCTACATTGATGGGGAAAGTGTAGAAGGAAGTGGACCAACTTCCCGCAGTTTGGGTGAACTTCAGTTCCTGAGTGCCGGCGCAGTCCTGCGCATAGTAATGCAGCAAGTTTTGCCCCTCCGGAATGTTGTTGACAGCCGCCTCGGTTGTGAAGACAGTGGCCGCCGGTGGATTGCCTCCGCCAGGGGCCGGGCAGGCAATCGAGTTATTGAGCGTGAAGTCGCCAGCTATGGGTGCCGGTGGTTGAGGCACGTTCGTGTTGCTGGAGATGCCATAAATGATGCTCTCGATAGGCGCAGCGACGAAGTCGTTCGTTGAAGACACAGCTGGAGGCGTGCTGACGAAGTTTACCGTTGCACTATGGCTATTGATCCAGCCTCCAGGACGCTGCCCGGTGACCGTGATTGTGGTCAAATCCTCCGGCACGGGGGCGACGGTAATGAAAGAGGAATTCGGATCCTGCGATGATCCCCCGCTTCTGTAAAGTCCAGGACCGGAAAAGCTGGTGAGTACATTTTGCGGGCACAGCAGGTTGGCAAGGCTGGTCGATGAATCGAATACACAGGATTTCCCGCCCCAATTTTCGGCAGCTTCCAGAAAGCCAATTCCCTGGTGGAATGTCAGGCCATCCGTGCCGGCAACATCGGGAAGCGAAAAAGCGGGGCCATCGAAGGCTTCCTGAAAAATCTCATTACGCTGCTGTGAGGCGGGGCACAAAGCTCCCTTCTGAGTTGGATCGGTGCCGATCTGACAGGTGAGGGTGTAGAGCTTGCACGCAGGCGATCCGTTGTAAAGTTCGCCATCATGCAGCAGACAGTTTGCGGTCGCAAATGAGGTGCCGTTCAGATAGGTGGACGTGAAGGATGAGGGATCAATGGGTGTATCCGCAGTCGACGGCGTGCTGCCATCGGGTATCGATAATGTGTTGGAACTCTGCGCCCGGGAGAGATCGTAGGTGAACTGGACTACCTGGTTAGTCGTGGGGTTAAACGAATAGTTCTGCGTAAGTTGTTGGGCCGTCGGGTTGGTTTTGGAAATCGGGTTGCCGGTGATGTTGCCGGGACCTGTCACCCCTGCATTGGTGCAGTTGGTTACCAGATAGATAGTGGAGCCGGCGAGGAAACCGCCGGTATCCACGAGCCCGATGTTGGCCTGTACGGGCCCCGGGACAAGCTTGTCGCTGATGTCGATGGGGGGCACCCCGCCGGTGCTGACAAAATTATCCGGGTCCTGGTTAGTCAGGGTACCGTTGCCGGCATCCGTTTGGTAGCTGCTGGTGAAACAGTCCTGTTGATCTCCTTCTGAAACGCCATTTTTGCAGATGTTGACCGGGCTGGCTCCTCCTACGCTGAGCGATATAAAGTTGTCGACCAGTACGTTGCTGTTGCCGTCAGCCGAAGACGAAATGGTGGCGTGGACGGGGGAGGGGCAACTCAGGTTCAGCTTCGTGCTATTGAAGGTGTTTGGTTTCGATCCGGAAGTGTTCGCGGTCGAGAGTCTGACGTTCGCCGGGCCGAACAGCTGAATGGCATTGGTTTGGCCGGAAAGGGCAGAAGCAGTGATGGCGATGCAAACCGCCGCAAGACCTTGCAGGAAAACTGAACTCTTCATTTTTCGTACGAACCCCTTATTCCGTTTTTTGCGGTCGACCTGACGGTCCGCCTGCAGGCAAGGCTCACCACGTCATACGTGTTGGTCGAGGAATTGAATCTTCGGACCCGGGGGGAGGGCGGACGGCTAAATATGATGCTAAGCCTTAGGGATTGTGCGATTCAGCAGTCTTTTCTGTCAACTAAAACTTCGCGCTCGATGGTTCTTCTTCGGCTTGCATGAGCGATTCTTCCGTCAGCTGGTCAATGCCTCGGAGGGCCGGAAACAGGACACTCCAGATGCCGGTAATAGCTAGCGCTCCCAGGCCGCCCACGACCACTGCGCGCACCGCGCCCCACCACTGTGCCGTGACCCCGCTTTCGAATTCGCCCAGCTCATTCGACGCTCCAACAAAGAGCGAATTCACCGCGCTTACTCTACCGCGCATGGACGCGGGGGTAGCCAATTGCAGCATCGACGATCGGATCACGACACTCACCATGTCTGAGGCGCCCACGACGACCAGGGCGGCGAGCGACAGCGTTAGGCTACGGGAGAGTCCGAAGACCACCGTCGCCGTCCCGTAGATAGCGACTCCGATGAACATGAGCGCACCAGGCTGCCGCAACCCCGGCCGGAACGTCATCCAGATAGAAACCGCCAGTGCGCCGAGCGCCGGGGCGGAGCGAAGCGCACCTAATCCCTGTGGCCCGGTATGCAACAGATCATGGGCAAAGATGGGCAGCAGCGCAGTTGCGCCGCCTAACAGCACTACAAATAGATCCAGCGAGATGGATCCCAGCAACAGCCTCGATTTCCAGACGTAACGAAACCCCGCCAGAATCACTTCGGCAGAAATGGCTCTATGCTCCATGCGTCCGGGGCGTACATGCAGAGACCCGATCAACACCACAAAGCTGATGCCGGTAACCAGGGTAAAAAGAAACACGATGGGGGCCCCGTACAATCTGCCCTTCAGCGGCAGGGTGTAGAGCAGACCGCCCACCGCCGGCCCGGCGATGTTGGCAATCTGGAAGACCGTGGCTCCCCAGGTGATAGCGTTCACGAAGTGCTTGGTGGAAACCAGGTGGGGCAACAATGCTGAACTTGCAGGGCCGCTGAACGCGCGCCCGGAGCCGATCAGGAACAGCACCGCGAATATCGGCGCAACTCTATGCAGGCCCTGCAGGGCGAAGACCAGTAGGGAAAGGGTACAGAGAATCTGGAGTGCGTAGCAAACCAGGATTACCAGGCGGCGGTCATAGCGGTCGGCGACATGCCCGGCAGGCAACAGGAATAGGAGCCCGGGCAAGAAGAGGATCAGCCCGGTGTACCCGAGGTCGATCGCCCGATGAGTGATCTCATATACCTGCCAGGCCACAGCTACGGCCTGGGCTTCTGCACCCATAATGACCAGCACCCGGGCCAACTGATAGCGGCGAAAGTCGCGATAGCCAAATGCGGCAGTACCTGTTGTCGGTGGGGCCATAGGCCTGTTTTCTTAAAATTCGATCAAGAACTGCTGATCCCCCCTGCAAAGGATATCGCACCCGGGAAGTGGGATGAGAAGTGGGATACGATGCAGGTATGGCATCAGGAACTCAGGCGAATGTGGAGGTGGCCGATTCTCAGCCCGTCCTCTCCCCTAACGAAAGCGAGAAAAAACTCAGCCCCGCGGCTGCCCTGGACGAGTTGATCGCGGGCAACCACCGCTTTACCAGTGGCCGCACGTCCTCCCATCGGCGTGACCTCGCCTTGCTGCAACAGATGATGGAGAAGCAGGAACCGTTTGCGGCAATTCTCTCCTGTGCTGACTCGCGCGTGCCGGTAGAGGTTCTTTTTGACCAGACCATCGGGCAGCTCTTCGTCACCCGCGTCGCCGGGAACGTCGTTAGCGCGGAGATTATGGGTAGCCTCGAGTACGCGGTTGCAGTTCTGGGAACACGTACCATCCTGGTCATGGGCCATAGCAAGTGTGGCGCGGTCACCGCGGCAATCCAGGCCACAAACCCGGCTCAGCCAGTTCCGCCGGGACAGATCAGCGCGCTCTTTCCCTATATCGAACCTGCCGTGAAGCAAGCGGGCTCGGACCTGGAGTCAGCCGTTCGCGCCAACGCTTTGCTTCAGGCTGCCCGTGTGCGGGAATCCCCGCTGCTGGCGCCCATGATCGAAGAGGGCGAGCTGATCGTAGCGGCTGGGTACTTCGATCTCCGCAGCGGGGCGGTGACGCTGCTGGACCAGCCAGGAAGTTAAACCAGGCAAAATCAGTGGCCGTGCAGATAGGTCGCGTATTGGGTGTCGACGATGCCCAGGTTGCGCGCCAGCCCCAGTTTCGCCTGGTTATGCTGACTCGTGGTATTGACCAGGTTGGTCTCCGCATTGGCCAGGGTCGCCTGCGCCTGCACCACCGGCAGATTGTCATCAACTCCAGCCTCAAACCGCTCCGTAGTCTGTTCCAGTTCCTTGCGCGCCAGCTCCACGTTGCTTTGTGCCACCCGCACCAGCTCGGTAGCTGACTGCACATCCAGGATGCTATCCCTCAACTGCTGGTTGATCTGTTCTTTAAGCGCAGCCAGTTGCTGCATGAGATTGGTGAGGTTGGCGGCGGCAACGCCACTATCCCCGCGAAACTTTGCTTCCTGGAAAAGGGGCAGATTCAACGACCCGGCAGCCACAAACGTTCCGTGGTAAAGGCCGCCGGTCACGCCGGTGACGCCATAATTGCCCTGAAAATTAAGCGTAGGCAGCCGTTCCCATCGAGCTGCTTTCCGTTGCAATTGCGCCGCCCGCACCTGTGCCTGTAAACCCTGGTAGTCCTGCCGGCTGCGGTAGGCGATCTCCTTGGCCTGGTCGATGTTCATTGCCGCCAGGTCGGCATAGGGCTCAGCGTCCGTGAGCTTGATTTCCTGTTCCGCCGGAAGTCCAATCTCGCGGTTCAGCGCGATCTTTGCCTTCTTGAAATTCACTTCCGCCGAGATAACGGCTTGCTGTTGGGTCTGGAACTGGACCCGGGCGCGTATCTCATCCAGATTCGCCGCCGTACCTGCTTGATGCTCGGCGACCGCCTGGTTTAAAAGCACCTGATCGGCCTGCAGCAAGGCTTGTGCATTGTCCACCTGGGCCCCGAGAGCTAACGCTTGCAGGTAGGCGTTTCCCACGGTGAGCACGACCAGCCCACGAGAGGATTGTTTACTGAAGTAGGCGGCCACGACATTCGCTTTTGACGCACGGTAGCGGTCAATATTAGTCAAACTGAACAGGGTTTGGGAGTAATTCACCATCGCGTCGGTGACATTTACCTTCACCACGGTGGGAAACGAGGAGCCGGCCAAATCCGGGAAAAGGACTGCGAACTTCCCCACGACGCTGGAGGAGAATCCTAAAGCTGCCAAATTGATCTGGTGTGCACCGGAATCAGCTTGGGCCGTAACCGTGGGTAGAAGAGGTTGCAGGCTTTCGAGCGATTGTGCCTTTACACTTTGCTCCTGTTCCCGTGCCTCGACCAGCGCCAGGTTGTGCTCAATCCCCATCCCGATGGCCTCGTCAAGCGTCAGCGGCTTGACCCCATCGGTCGGTTTCACGATGGTTACGCTACCGTAATAGGGGCTTTGCGCGGAACTCTGATTGGCCGTTTGCGCTGGCAGCATTCCGATGGACAAAAATACCACCGTGAACGCTGCCATCAGGCTCCGCGCTGGGATCGTCATTATCTGTGGTCTCTTCCTTTCCGTTCAATCCTTTAGATCGAATCGGAGGCCCGGGGTTGCCTAATTTTGGGCCTTTGGGGACGCGGCCTTCCCGCCTCCCTGTATCGTACTAGGCGAGCTGAGCCGGAGGGGGCAGTGCAGTCCTGTCAAAGACGGACGGAATCAGGCCCGGGAAGTAACGTGAGGTGTGGCCCGGCAACGCCGGGATGTTCGTGGTTTCCCGGGGCGGAGGGCTCTCAACCCCTAAGATTCTTCGTCCGCCTGCACATGCTTATGGGCCGCCGCGATAACTTTTTCTGCCGCCGCCGGCGGGACCACATCATACCGGGCCATTTCCATGTGAAAACTGCCCAATCCCTGGGTGAGGGAAGTGAGGGTGGCGCCGTAACTGAGCATCTCGGCCATCGGGACTTCGGCCCGAATAATGGTAGTGCCCCGGCCGCTCCCCATTCCCTGAACGCGGCCCCGCCGCCCAGTCAGGTCTCCCATGAGAACGCCGGTAAAACCCTCCGGCGCCTCAATCTCCACCCGCATCAGGGGCTCTAATAGAACCGGTCTTGACTGCTCCATGCAGTGGCGAAAGGCCAGCCGTCCAGCCAGGCGGAAGGAAAGCTCATTGGAGTCCACGTCATGGTAGCTCCCGTCGTAAAGTACGGCTCGGAAATCGACCATGGGATAACCGGCTAGCCAGCCACGGGACGCCGCTTCCTGAATGCCTTTTTCCACCGCGGGAATGAAAGTTCGCGGAATCGCCCCGCCGAAGATTTCGTTAACAAACTCAAAACCTGAGCCCAAGGGCAGTGGCTCCAGGCGCACCCAGCAGTCACCAAACTGTCCGTGGCCTCCACTCTGCTTTTTATGCCTGCCTTGGGCGTCGGAGCGGGCACGGATAGTCTCCCGATAAGGCACCTTAGGCGCTTTGAGCGTTACCTCGGTATGGTAGCGGCGGCGCAACTTTTGCACTACGGACTCAATATGGGGCTGGCCCGAACCAGCCAACAGGAATTCGTGAGTCGCAGCATCGCGATAGAAGCGGACCATCAGATCCTCCTCCATCAGCTTGTGCACCGCTGGCGCCAGCTTGTCCTCGTCGGCTCGCGTCTTGGGTTCGATGGCATAAGTGACGG
Source organism: uncultured Acidobacteriaceae bacterium (assembly GCA_963750415.1). Taxonomy (GTDB): domain Bacteria; phylum Acidobacteriota; class Terriglobia; order Terriglobales; family Acidobacteriaceae; genus PALSA-350. The sequence goes on along the minus strand of CAVVQX010000005.1, from coordinate 434,252 downwards.
CCGGCTCCGGCATGGTCACCGGATCGAAATAGATCTCGTGGCCCGCATCCCCCAACGTATCGCCGGTAAACGTCTCGCGCAGCTTGGCGACGGCGCCAATGTCGCCTGCGTGCAGCTCCCCGACCGGGGTCGCCGTTCGTCCCTGCATGACCGTCAAGTGAGCCAGCCGCTCTGCGCTGCGGTGGGTGTAATTGGTCACTGCGGCGTCGCTTCGGGCGACTCCGGAAAAGACCTTAAAAAAAGAGATCCTTCCTGCAAACGGATCGGACATGGTCTTGAACACATACAGGGACAACGGCTCGCGATCGTCCACCTTACGCAACACCATTTCCGCAACCGAGTCGGGGCTGTTCCCCGCGCCATCGCCGCCGGCTTCGGCCACCCCGACTGAGGACTGTTCCGCGGGCTGCGGCTCGCCCACCTTGATGCGGCGCAGAGCCGACTCCTCAGCGCCCCTGGCGGCTACCGGAACCCGCTCGATCGGCGCCGGCGTATACACCTGTAGAAAATCCAACACCCGGTCGCTACCCACGTTTCTTAGCCCGCTCGCGTAGAGCACAGGGAAGATACGGTCCTCGCGGATGGCCTCATGGAGCGCAACGATCAGATGCTCTTCAGGGATAGTTCCTTCGCGAAAGAACTCTTCCATTAACTCGTCTTTGCCTTCGGCGACCAGCTCCACCAGGGCCTGGTGGGCCAGCGTGGCTTCTTCGCGCAGACGCACAGGAATCTCGGAAAGGCGTCCGCAGCCGCTGCCGTCCGGCTCGTACACGAAGGCCTGCATCGTTATCAGGTCCACCACCCCGCGAAAGGTGCTATTTTGTCCGTTGCCTTCGAGAATAGGCAACTGCACCGGAACCACCTGGCGGCCAAAAGCTTCACCCAACGCGTTGACCGTACGTTCGCGATCGGCCCGGGGATGATCCATCTGGTTGACTACGATGGCCCGCGGCAGGTTGAATTCCTCGCCAAACTTCCACACCCGCCGGGTCATGGCCTCCACTCCGCAGGCGGCGTTCACCACCAGCAGCGCCGCCTCTACCGGCAGCAGCGCCGCACGCGCCTCGTGCACGAACATAGGAAAGCCCGGCGTGTCTAAAAAGTTGATCTTTACGTTGTGCCACTCGGCGAATGCCAGCGCGTTCTGCATGGTTGTACGGCGCGCTACATCCTCTTCGTCATACGCGGTTACGGCGCTGCCGTCATCCACCCGTCCCAGCCTCTCGGTCATTTTGGCGGCGTGCAGCAGCGCGGAGATCAAGGTGGTTTTCCCGCAGTGGGCGTGACCGACCAGGGCAACGTTACGAATGTCCTGTCCTTGATAAGGCTTTAATGAACGATTCATCCGCGGTATCTCCAATTACAATCCGTGCGCGCCAGGAAGCGTGTCGCGGAAGGCCGTGGGCCTGCGAACTCGAGAAAAAGGTAAAACTCAGACCCGGATTTTCCTGCACACGAGCGGGCTGCTTCGTTTGCGGGAACCGAGTGTAGCACAACGTTCCCGCTTCGTACTTTGCCGACACCGGTTCGATCTATCGGCGATCGAGCTCCTCGCGTTGCCGGCGCAGGTTCCAGGCAAACATCCCGATCCGCAACAACAGGATCACCACCAGGGCCACTGCGAGGGCTGTCGACTGCCCGTGAACTCCACGGCGCAGCAAGAAAGCCAATGCTCCCAGGACGGCGATTACAAACACCCCGAAGGTTAGCCACTCCGCCCGATTTTTCATATCACTTCCTTATACGTGACAGACGCACGTAGATCACAATGGCGAGCCCGGCAAAGATCGCCGTTGCGATCATTGAGCTTAGCTGAAAGCGGAAGAGCACGGCGCCGGCTGTGGGTCCATGCGCGCCCGGCAGCACGGCTTCCAGCAAAACAAAGACGCCAAAGCCAGCCACTCCCGCTCCAGCCAGGCTGAGTACAATCTTGAGTGTTGCCCGTTGCATCCCCACCGGAAGCCTGCATCATATCAGCCGCCCACCCATTACAATAAACAGGAATGAGGGTCTGAAGATTGAAGGGCAGAGGAACCATGCACGCTATCCCGCCGGCTGCGGCTACCGATTTAAATACCCACCCGAATAAGCTGCGCCTGGTGGCCTTGCTGCTGCTTAGCGGCCTCACCGCGCAGTTTGCTGGGGCGCAGGCCACCACCGTCCATGATCCCGCAGCCCTCAAGCCGCCGCCTGGCGCTCGCGTGGCAATCGTTGAGTTCGAAGACATGGAATGTCCCGATTGCGCCCGGGCGAATCCTTTGCTCAAGGATGCTGCGGCCCAATACCACATTCCCTGGGTGCGTCACGATTTTCCTTTGCCCTTTCACGCCTGGAGTTTTGACGCGGCGGTCTATGCCCGCTGGTTCGACACCAAGTCGAAAAAGCTTGGCGATGATTTTCGCGATGCGGTCTTTGCCAATCAGAACCTGATTGATGTAGCGGGTGAGACTTCCCCGGAAACTCCGGCAGGTCCGACGACTGCCGCGGCCACGGCCATCCATAACTTCGCGGAAAAATTTGCCCAGGAACACGGCCTGGCCCTGCCCTTTGTCGTCGACCCGCAAAAGAAACTGGCAGCGGAAGTCCAGGCGGATATCGACCTGGGTAAGCGCATCGGTATTGAGCACACCCCGACCATCTGGGTCGTTACCAGCAAGACGAATGGCGTGCCGTTTGTCGAGGTGGTCGATCGTCAGCGGCTCTACCAGATCATCGACCAGGCGCTGGCCGAAACCAAGGGTCCGGCCGCGCCTGCCCACCGCGGCACAGGTCAGTAGCTAAGAAAATGAGTTAGCGAAGGAGAACCGCAGATCTCTCCACTCCGCTACGCTCCGGTCGAGATGACAAATTTATCGCAAAAGAAGAATTGTCATCTCGACCGGAGAGCCTGTGACTTTTTCGATCTTTTCGTCTTTTTTGCACCCGACCAGAGGTTGTTTAATCCCCTCCAGAAGGCGTCATCCTGAGTGGCTGACTTGCCTGTGGCAAGTTAAGGATGGAATGAACATGGGAAAGCGGTGTTTGCAATCCAGGCCCAGAGGGCCGTCCGCCAAATGTCAGCCCAGCCCGGAAGGGCTGGGTATACAAAGGCAGCCGGTCGAGCGCCGGAGGTGCGGCACCACACTCTTCGTTTGTTCATTAAGAGAGCCTGTGACTTTTTCGATCTTTTCGTCTTTTTGCACCCGACCAGATGTTGTTTAATCCCCTCCAGAAAGGCGTCATCCTGAGGCGTAGCGGAGTGGAGAGATCTACGGTTCTCCAAATAAGCCCTGATGCTGATGGAATATCTAGCTTAGCTAGTACCTCTTCTTTTCGAACAAGATGTACTAATGATTTTTCTGCCCGGAAAATCCTGGGGTGCGTTTATCCAGCTACCTAGGTCTGGATCTTGACCAGCTGGCCTGGCGTGGTTTGCTGCGTCTGGGGTGAGCGCCAGTGGTCGATGTAGGAGATCTGATGCACGCAGGAGACGGTGCAGTGCGGGGCGCAGCTCTTCTCCGTCAGGTATTCCCGCTTGAGGTCGGCCTTGGTGTATTGCGCCAGCGGAACACCCGGGTATCCACGCTGTTGGGAGCAGTAGTGCACCAGACCGTCTTCGCATACATACAGGAACCGGGAGCCGGCACGGCAGCGCCAATCGTTCGGCTCCGCATTTGCAATCGCCTCCTGAAACTTGTTAAAGCGCGAATAGTTTTTCTTTGCCATGCCGGCCATCTGGTAATAGACACGCCGCTCTTCGTCCTTGAGAGCTTTCAACTGGCCGTCCCCGTCGTGAATAATGCCGATGGTGGAAGTAAACCCCAGCTCCAGGGCACGCTTTCCGATGACCAGCGCATCCTGAGGATTTCTTATGCCGCCCCCAACCACCGAATTGATATTGACGTGGAACTCGGCATGACGGGAGAGGAACTCCAGCTTCTTGTCCAGAACCTTGAGGCTCTTCTTCGAAATCTCATCCGGCTCGATATTGTCGATCGAGATCTGCATGTGGTCGAGGCCGGCGCGGTTTAACCTCTCGATGCGTTCCGGCATCAGCAGGTATCCGTTGGTAATCATCCCGGCCACCCGCCCATGGTGGCGGATACGGGCAATAATTCCGTCCAGTTCCGGATGCGTGAGCGGCTCCCCTCCGGAAATGGTAATGATGCTTGAGCCCAGAAACGCAAGATGGTCGATGCGCCGCACCATTTCTTCCAGCGGGACCGGCTTCGACACCTTGTCGTATTCGTTGCAGTAAGCGCAGGAAAGATTGCAAAACCGCATGGGCACGATCTGCGCCATAACCACGTGCCGGGTGGAAGCCAAAGCATGCCCCACCACCGCCAGCTCCCGCACTTTGCGCGTCGCCGCCTTGGCCCGGCCCTTCCAGGTGTGGGTCTGCTTCTGCTGCATCTGCTTTATTCAATCACAGTGCAATCAGGGGCGCGAGTAACCAGAAAGGAATGGGGTGAATCGTCACCTGAGCGGTGTCTCAGGGCGGCTGGATGACGTTTTTACTTATTCTTTAACTTCCCCGCGCTCATGGTCAGGACCTGCTCCTGCTTATTGCGCATCACGGTCACCTGCACCAATTGCCCGCGGTGACTCCGGATGGCCTTCACCCAATCGCCCTTGCTGGTCATCTGTTGCGACTCCACCTTAACCACGACATCCCCAGCCTTCAGGCCGGCCCGTGAGGCGGGGCTCTGATAATCCACGTTCTCGACCAGCAATCCGGTGCCGCTGCTCACCCCGAAATAGTCTGCCAGCTGGGTTCGCACTGGGTTCAATTCCACCCCCACATAAAGGCCCTTAGGCATCACCGTATCCAGGATCCCGGTGACAGCCGGTCGCCGTGTCTCCACAAAGCTCTCGTGCAGCGTGCTTCTTGGCGGGGGAGCCGGTTCCGGTACCGTCAAATGGTGCGACCAGGCTTTTTGTTCGAGCTCTGCCCTGTCGCAAAGCTGCACAGAAATGGTGATAGGGTTGCCGTCGCGGCTCACCAGCAAATTGATCGTGCGCCCCGAGGGCATATCCAGCAGCCGATGTCTCAATTGTTCGGCGTTTTCCACCGCCTGCCCGTCGAGCTGAAGAATGACGTCATGGACCTTCAGGCCGGACTTGCCCGCAGGGGCATCGTGATCTACCAACGTCACCTCAGCTCCGTGGGCATCCTTCAAGTGGAGCGTATTGACGCGGTCGGTGTCGACCTCACTTAAATTAACTCCCAGGTAGCCTTGTGCGCTGTACCACAGAAAATCCAGGCCCAGATCCCCCGGCGAATTCAGCGTACTGCCTGACGCCCAGCCTGAATTAGCGCTAAGTAGACCACTCATAACCACAGCCACCAGCGAACCAAACATCGGAAAGTGCTTCATTGGAGATCTCCCCAGGAATAGCTGGAACTGATACTTGTTTTCGGTTCGAACAGACTCCCGGACTATTGGATGTGAGGAGATTGATCCAAAACTTCCTGGGAGACGGTTCGAATATGAGGATTGTCGTCCTCTGAGGCCACGGTGTGCAATACCTCACGTACGCTACTATCTGCTTCGACCGGGTGCAATAGCTCGATCGCTCGCGACCGGACGGTGGGGTCCGCGTCGTCCAGCAGCGCTTCCAGAACACCGTCGCGTACCGACATATCTTCCGCGACATATGGTTTGAGGCCGTTCAAGGCATTAAGCCGAACCTTATCGTCCTTGTCGTATCGCAGAGCCACCAGCAGCGCGTTCCGGATAGCCCCGTCGCCGCACTGGTGCTGCTCCTGACACTCATGGGCCAACAGATTTACGGAGTTTTGTGCCACCCCGGGATTCTGTTGGCTTTGTGCGCCCAATATCAGAAGTTCGCGTATCCGTGCGTCATCGAGGGAACCCTGGGTGGTTTCCGGCACCAGTCGATTGAAGTGTACTTCGACATTCTCGGTGTTTGGCTCGCGGATGATGCTGCTGACGCTGGCGATCTTGCCCGCGCCCTCGACCGCGCCGGCCAATTCGGCAACTGGCCGGTGGTTGCGCGCGCCATACTGATAACCCGCCCAGCTTCCAGAAGCCAGACCCAGGACCAACAGCGCAGATGCCGCTACCGGTGCCCGGCCAAGCATGCTGACGCTACGAAACATGGATTGCTGGACGCGCATGAGCCAGCTGGTTCGCGGCATGCTCTCCAGGGCTTCTTCCAGCCGTAAACGCGCCTGCGCCAATAGATTAGGGGAAAGCTCCTGGGCCGGCGCGAGCGCCATTGCCTGTTGCAGCGCTTGTACGGCGGCAAACTCTTCCTGGCACCGCTTGCAGGTCGTTAGATGCCCTTCCAGCGCATGACACTGATCGTCAGGAAGCTCTCCATATGCAAAGAGAGCTATCTTCTGTTGAGCCAGTTCACAGTCCATTTGAAACCTCGCCTCACCGAATTGCCGCCAGATTTGCTCTTAATTTTCTTGTCGCACGAAAGAGCGTGTTCTTGGCGGTCTCTTCCGTGGTGTTTAACATTTCACCGATCGTTCTTAATCTCAGGCCCTGGTAGTGCTTAAGTTCAAAAACCATGCGTTCCCGCGGAGTCAGGTGGCTCAGTGCCTCCTGGATCCGCTCGCCCAGCAGCTTGCGCTCTAGTTCGCGCTCTGGATTGGCCATCGACCGGTCATCAGAGATATTGCTAAGCAGGTCCATCTCCCCGCCACTGGAATCAACCACCACCGACTGTTCTTCACGGCGGGATTTGCGCCGGCGCAGATGATCGAGGCATAGGTTGGTCACGATGCGGTAGATCCAGGTGTAGAAGGAGCATTCAAAGCGAAAATTTGCCAGGTAGCGGTAAGCTTTGAGGAAGGCTTCCTGATGGATGTCCTGCGCGTCCTGCTCGGAGCCGGTCAAACGCAGTGCCAGGCGTAAAACAGCAGCATCATATTGACGGACCAAGGCTTCGAAGGCTGTCCGCGAACCTTTTTGCGCTTCGCGGATCAGCTCAGTTTCGGTAGCCCGACCCCACGTTTCGCTTGACATGCCTGAGGAGGATTGTACCGTCCGCTTAGGAGCCCAGGCAGAGCCCCCAGCCTTGATTGATCCTTGCGAAGTAAAGCGAAGCGCGTCCGCCGGCATTCATAGCTCCCACGTACACACACTGAAACGCTGTTTCTAGGACGAAAGAGCGCCGGTTTGGTAAGCATGCTGAGCTCAAGTTAATCTCAGGCTATGCCTCCTCACTCTCCCATTCCCGATGGCAGCTTTCGTGCCCCTGCATTCGACGGAATTGTCGCCTATTGCGACGGTGGCTCGCGCGGTAACCCGGGTCCGGCCGGTTTCGGCGTATACATCCAGGATTCCACCGGAAAGGTCCTCGCCGAGTTAAGCCAATACCTGGGCGCGCACACCAATAATTTTGCCGAGTACTCAGCGCTTCTCGCTGCCCTCGAGTTCGCCATCACCCACGGGCACAAGAGTCTGCGGGTCATTTCTGACTCCGAGCTCATGGTCAAACAAATGAAGGGCCAGTATCGCGTGAACAGTCCCGAACTCCGGCCCCTCTATGAGGAGGCGCGCCGCCGCATCCCTCAGCTTGATCACTTTCAGATTCAACATGTGCTCCGAGAGAAGAACCGCCATGCGGACCGGTTGGCAAACCTGGCTATGGACCGTGGCATGGGGCGGGCGCCCGCTGCGAGCTTAGTACCCGCACCGCCAGCACCCGCGAAGCCGGTCATGCTTCGCGGCTTGGTAAAAAACGGAGTGGTCCATGTCCTGGGTGGTGAGTTGCCGGACGGCACCTTCGTCAAACTGATCCCGGAGTAACAGGGATCATTGCCAGCCCCGGCTTCACTGGCCTTATGCTTTGTATCAGGGCACGGCTTTAGAGGCTGCGGAAAAAGTCCGCGACGAGTAGAAGAGCAATACCGCAGGGGCTAAAAGCCCGTCCTATTCTCAATCGTTTACGGCACGGCTAAACAGGCTGCGGAAAAACTCATGTTTTGTATCAGGGCACGACTTTAGTCGTGCCGTAAGCGATTGAAAATACGCTGGGCTTTAGCCCCTGAGGTACGGCTTTCCTACCCAACGGCGAGTTTTTCCGCAGCCTCTAAAGCCGTGCCCTGATACAAAGCATGAGTTTTTCCGCAGCCTGTTTAGCCGTGCCGTAAACGATTGAGAATAGGACGGGCTTTAGCCCCTGGGTACCCTGCCTCCAATAAATTGCCTGCGGAAAAGTCGAGCAGGGGATTTCGAAGTCCCAACCGTACTGCCTACCACCATTGCCCGAGAGCTTCTGGTCCTGTAACCTGTATCCATAAATTGATTTCGGCAGGAGGCGGGTCCTCGCGTACCCACTCCGAGCCGGGCAGTTGCCGATGATTTCGGCCTAAGCGCGAGCGAAGGACAGTGTTACCGATGTCCGGTGTCCCATCCGATCCCTGTCACAAATATTGCTTCCGACACCAGAGTCCCACGTACTCTTTCCATGGGAATGAACCCTTTTGGCCAGCGTCGTTGAGCTCTCATATCTCCAAAATCACGAAAAAGCATCGAATTTTATCGAATTTTACAAACGCAACCCGTCGACGGCTAGTCGCGACCTCAGGCCAAACAGGGCAGTAGAACCAGGACTCTAGAGACTGCGTGAGAACTGGCATCTATGAATCTAGGCTGCATTTCTCACAGATCCCTGGGATCTCAATGGGTAACGAGTGACGGGTGCCCCATATCTGCCCGGTTTTGGCAGATGTGGGATTCAACGGCTGTCCACCGATCACTCTCTACCGGCAACAGATCTTGTCCATGGCCATCTACGCCCTGCACAGTCAGGGGTTGAGGTTGGTGGAATCCCACATCTGCCAAAACCGGGCAGATATGGGGCACCCGGGCTTTGTCGCAAGCCGCTGGGGGAGCGGCTTTCGCCCCCTATTCGACCTTTTTCCGCAACCTCTTTTAGTCGGGCCCTAAAGGGAGGGTAAGATGAGGGCCTTTAGCCCCTGCGGCCCTACTTCCTTCTCAGTCCGGTTCCGGGCAACTGCAGCGGGGCAGCACTCAATCTCTCCAAAAACGCCAAAAAGCATCGAATTTTATCGAATTTTACAAAAAACAGAAACCCTAACCCGCTAGGGCTGCCTTGACCATTTCGCTGACCAGCCGGCCATCGGCCCGGAGGCCAGTGGCCTGAATTTTGGTCTGAACCGCCTTCATCACCGTTCCCATATCCTTTGCCCCGAGCTGGGCCCCCTGAGTCCGCAAGTCAGCCACGGTGGAAGTAACCAGCTGACGCAGTTCTTCATCTCCCGCCGCTTTCGGCATGTACTCCTCGATGACCACAATTTCCGCCGCTTCCTTTTCCGCCAGCTCCGGCCTGTTGCCCTTGGTGAATTGCTCGATCGAGTCCTTTCTTTGCTTGATCAAAGTGGTCAACACCTGGACTGCCTGTGCATCGGTCACCGGGGAGCGTTGGTCTATCTCCTTATTTTTCAATGCTGCCTTGACCATGCGCAGCGTGGACAGGCGCTCAACCGCGCGCTGCTTCATGGCCCCGACCATATCCTCGTGAATCTTCTCTACCAGGCTCATACCCCTCCAGTGGTGGCAAAACTCTTATTATAGAAACCTTTGTTGGGGGCGACTTTATTACAATGGAAGCATGATCCGGAAGACCCGCTTATTTACTCCAGGCCCTACACCGCTTCTTCCTGCAGCCCAGTTCGCCATGGCCGCAGCCGATATACACCACCGCACGCCGGAGTTCCGCGCCCTCTACACCAAGGTGCTTCGCGACCTGAAAATCTTTGTCGGAACAAAGAATGATGTCATTCTCCTCGCCTCCTCCGGCACTGGCGCAATGGAAGCTTCGGTCTCGAACCTCACATCGCCCGGGGACCGCGTGCTGGTTCTCACGGCGGGCAAGTTCGGCGAACGCTGGGTGAGCCTGGCCAAGGCATTCGGGTGCGACGTGGATGTGGTCAGCGCGCCGTATGGCCAGACGTTCGACCTCGAAGAAGTGCGCAAGGCACTCAAGATTGAGACCCGGGCCGTTTTCATGCAGGCCACTGAGACCTCGACCGCAGTACGCCACAACGTTCAGGGGGTTGCGGAACTTCTCAAGCAGAGCGGCAAGGATGCCGTGCTGGTGGTGGACGCTATCACCGGCCTTGGGACCACACACATCGACATGGATGTCTGGGGCGTCGACATCCTGATTGGCGGATCGCAAAAAGCGGTCATGATTCCGCCTGGTCTGTCTTATCTGGCGGTGAGTGACCGCGCCTGGGATCTGATGGAGATCAGCCTCAATCCGCGCTACTACTTCGATCTCCGCAAGGAAAGGAAGAACGCCGCCAAGGGCGAATCCGCATACACTCCCGCAGTGTCGCTGATCGCTGCCCTGGGCGCGGCCTTCGACTATATCGCTGGACAGGCGGACGGAGACCTGGCGGCGGGCCGGGCGAAGCTGGTGGAAAATGCAGAAACCTGCGCTGCCATGACCCGCGCCGCGGTTGAGGCACTCGGTCTCAAGCTCTTCGCGCCCGACTCACCGGCTGCTGCGGCGACTGCCGTGCTGCCCCCGGCGGATATGGATTCCGGTGCCTTCGTCAAGGAGTTGAAGACCCGTTTTGGTGCCGTCATCACCAATGGACAGGGCGAGATGAAAGGCCAGATCTTCCGCATAGCTCATCTCGGATATTTCGACTACATGGATACCATCGCCTTGGTTGGCGCGCTGGAACAGGTAGCCTACTCGCTTAAGCTGCCGGGGTTTGCTTTTGGAAAAGCTCTGACCGCCGCGCAGAACGTTTTCGCTTCCCGAGCACCAGATGAGGCCGCGCGCAGGGAGCTTGCCATGGCAGGTGCCTCCTCCTCCCGTTAAAGAACCGGTCCACCCGACGCGATCGCGGCTGCTGGTTCACCCGCAGCCGCGTCGCGCTGTAGAAGCCCCTTAGGAGAACAATGAAGATCGTATTGGCAGAGAAAGTCTCGCCAGCCACTTTGGCTGTGTTCCAGAGCGAGGCCGGGTGGCAGATCGTAACCCACGACCAGATAAAGAAGGGGCTAGCCGCGGAATTGGCTGACGCGGATGCGCTTGTCGTTCGTTCCGCGGTTCAGGTAGATGAAGCGTTGTTGGCGGCGGCTCCCAGGTTACGGGTGATCGGCCGCGCCGGTGTGGGCGTGGACAACATCGATGCCGATGCGTCAACCCGGCGGGGCATCGTGGTGATGAACACTCCCGGCGCCAACGCTATCGCGGTCGCCGAGTTGACCATCGGGCTGATGCTGGCCTTAGCCCGTCAATTGCCTCGGGCCAACACCCTGCTGCACGCCGGCAAGTGGGAGAAAAAATCGCTGCAGGGAGCCGAGCTTCGAGGCAAGCAACTTGGCATCCTCGGTCTGGGCCGCGTGGGGCTTGAAGTCGCGAGACGCGCCAGGGCCTTCGGTATGGAGCTTTTGGGTCACGACCCTTTCGTCGCGCCCGCCGTGGCCCGGGAGAATGGTGTGCGCCTTTGCTCCGTGGACGAGTTGTTCCGCGGCGCTGACTTTCTTACCTTGCATGTAGGGCTTACCCCGCAGACCACGGGGATTATCAACGCTGCGAGCCTGGCAAAGATGAAAAAGAACGTGCGCATCGTGAACTGTGCCCGCGGCGAACTGATCGAAGATGCAGCCCTGGTGGAGGCACTCCGGTCTGGACAGGTAGCCGGCGCGGCTCTCGACGTCTTTTCCCAGGAGCCGCTGAAGGATTCGCCCTATTTCGGCCTGGACAATGTAATCCTGACGCCGCACATTGCAGGTTCGACTGCCGAGGCGCAAGAGGCGGTTGGGGTGCAGATTGCGCAGCAGGTCAAGGAGTACCTGAAGTTTGGGGTGGTACAGAACGCCGTCAACCTGCCATCCATGACCTTTGAGGAGTATCAGGAAGTTTCCCCCTACATCCTCATGGCCGAGCGTCTTGGCGCCTTTCTCTCCCCACTCGCCGCGGGAAATTTGGAGAGCATCCATATCTCGTATAGCGGCAGGCTGGCGCAGGGCAAGACCGAGTTGGTACGCAACGCGGCCATTCAGGGCGTGCTGGCGAACTCTGAAAATGTCAATCGCATCAATGCTCTTTCCGTCGCCGCTGAGCGCGGCATCCGGGTCCACGAAGACAAGAAGGAAGAAGGGTCGGGCGGTGCGGGAACGGTGCTCAAGCTGACGCTGCATACGCGGACCGGAGACACCACCGCGAGTGCTACGGTGCTCCATGGCAGTTCACCGCGGTTGCTTTCCTGCGACGGCATCGATATCGAAGCGCCGCTGCATGGAACGCTGCTGTTCATCCGTAACCTCGACGTGCCGGGCGTGATTGGCCGTATCGGCACCATTCTCGGCGAGCATAAGATGAACATAGCGAACTTTGCCTTGGGCCGCAGTGTGCGGACGGCTCAACACAATGCGCTCGCGGTGGTACAGATCGATGGTCGTGTAACCTCGTCGGTACTGAGCGCATTGCAATCGACGGAAGCTATCACCGAGGTTCGCCTGATCGAGCTGGCTGATCGCCGGCCGGCATCGGCTGCGATCGAATGAAGAACTTGCAAACTTGAAGGAACACAAATGCCGCTTTACGAATACCAGTGCAAAAAGTGCGGACACCGATTTGAACTGATTCAGTCCTTTTCTGCTGAAGATGTGAAGGAATGCCCGGTCTGCCAGGGCGAGGCCGAACGGCTGATTTCCACTCCGGCCCGTCCGCACTTCAAAGGCTCGGGTTTTTACTCCACGGATTACGCTGCCAAGCCTGCTGCTTCGGGCAAATCACAGGAGGGTGCGAGTGGCTCCGACGGCGCTGCTGCCTCCAAAGCTGGAGCCGACAAGGGGTCAGCTGACAAACCAGCCGCGAAGACAGAAAGCGCTTCGACTCCCGCAACCCCGTCTACGTCTGCACCTACGTCAACCAGCAAATCGGAGTAGGGCGCTGGTCCAATCCGTCAGCGGCAAATTCGCAGCTTCCGGTTCTCACTCCGGCGTGCAACTCCCGCTCGCTTTCGCTGACCCGAAGAGCCCTGGGGAAGACACTGTCGAACGAAGGGCACGGCTTGACAGGCTGCGGAAAAACTCATGTTTTGTATCAGGGCACGACTTTAGTCGTGCCGTAAGTGATTGGAAATACGTCGGGCTTTAGCCCCTGAGGTACGGCTTTCCTAACCAATGGCGAGTTTTTCCGCAGCCTCTTTAGCCGCCGAGGTACGCTTTTCGAGACCTATAGGGCCAAGTCTCAATACCTCAACCTAGCGGCTGGCAGCCGTCGCAGGAAGAATCTCCGCCACGTCCACCCATTGCGTCGGATACTCACCCGTGTAACACGCAGTGCAATATTGATTGCCTTCGCCCCCGTCGCAGGCCTGTTCCAGCCCTGCCAATGAAAGATAGCTAAGCGAATCGGCTTCGATGAACTCCCGAATTTCCTCCACCGACGAGTTGGCGGCAATCAGCTCACTCTTATTCGGCGTGTCGACTCCGTAGTAGCACGGAGAGATGGTCGGCGGACAGCTGATGCGCAGATGCACCTCGCGTGCGCCCGCCGAGCGCACCATGCGTACGATCTTGCGGCTGGTGGTACCCCGGATAATCGAATCGTCAATCAGGATGATGCGCTTACCCTCCAGCAGATTGCGCACCGGATTCAACTTGAGCTTCACCCCGAAATCGCGCACCCGCTGCTCCGGCTCAATGAACGTCCGGCCCACATAGTGATTACGGATCAGCCCGAAGTTAAAAGGAATACCACTCTCCGCCGCATATCCCAGGGCCGCCGTCACTCCCGAGTCGGGAACGGGTACAACCAGGTCGGCATCTACTCCAGATTCGCGCGCAAGGCAGCGTCCCATCTGTTCCCGGCTCGCCTGCACCCAGCGGCCGAATATTCGGCTGTCAGGCCGGGCAAAGTACACATGCTCGAAAATGCAGCTCGCCTGTCGAATGCCCGTCGCGTATTGCACCGAAAACACACCGTCGCGCGTCACCATCACCACTTCACCTGGCCGCACATCGCGCTCGTACTTGGCGCGCAGAAGATCGAAAGCACAGGTCTCCGAGGCGAACACCACCGTGTCGGGCCCGTCTGGATTGCTGATGCGCCCCATGGAGAGCGGCCGAAAGCCGTACGGATCGCGGGCGGCGAAAACGCGGTCGCGGGTCATCATCACGATCGAGAAAGCACCAGAGACCTGGCGGAGGGAGTCTCCAATGGCCTCAATGAGCGAGTTGGCATTGGAGTGCGCAATCAATTGCACAATGATCTCTGAATCGCTGGTGGTCTGAAAGTAGGCGCCCTCCCGCTCCAGGCGTGTGCGCAGCGTGCCCAGATTCACCAGGTTCCCATTGTGCGCGATGGCAATCAGGCCCCGGGTCGAGTCCACCCGGATGGGCTGCGCGTTCAGCAACGCCGAATCCCCGGTAGTCGAATAGCGGGTGTGGCCAATCGACAATTCGCCGGGTAATTTGGAAAGCACATCGTCGGTAAAGATATCGGCCACCAGGCCCATCCCCTTGATGTTGTAAAGGTTGGTGTAGTCGGCGGTGGCGATCCCTGCGGATTCCTGCCCGCGATGCTGCAGTGCGTACAGGGCGAGATATGCCTGCCGCGCAGCGTCGGCGTGGCCATGCACCGCGACCACACCACACTCTTCCCGCAATTTATCGAAATGCTCGATGATCTTTACTCTCCACGGCTTAGTTTGCTACCGGCAAGTCGTTGCGCAACACCGCCGCCAATGCTGTTGACCAAACGTTACGCAGGCCGGAAACTTTCTCCCGGATCACCACCCGGCTGTCCACCGCCAGCTCAAAGAGATCAGCGACTGTTACTCCCAGGCTTGCCACCATCAGGCCGGGATATTTGCTAACCAACTTTTCGATCTCGACCACCGATGCCTTGGAACAACTGATGACACATTGGCTGGCTGTCTCGCCGAACAGATCCCATTCCGCCGGCAAATCAGGCGCCTTGGAAACATTCGCGCGTACTCCGATTCCATGGCAAAAGCATGCTTCAGCCAAAGCAACGGCAATTCCTCCATCGGAAACATCACACGCTGAATTCATGAGGCCTTGCTCTGCCAGCTCAGCCAGGCACCGCTGCAGCGCGGCTTCCACCTGCAGATCCAGCCTGGGCGGCGTTCCCCACAACGTAGAAAGAACCTTTCTGGCGTACTCTGAGGAGCCGAACTCCTGCATACGCTCCTCCAGCGGCGGAACCGAGGCAGGAGTAATCAGCAGCACTGCATCGCCGGTACGCTGAAAATCCGATCCTACCGCTTTGCGGACCTGATCGAGAATGCCCACAATCCCGATGACCGGCGTGGGATAAATACCCTGACCGCGAGTCTCGTTATAGAGCGAAACATTGCCCCCGGTGATGGGAGTGCCTAAAGCAACGCAGGCCGCGGAGATTCCGTCGATCGCCAGCGAGAGCTGGGCCATGATCTCCGGCTTTTCCGGGTTGCCGAAATTAAGGCAGTTGGTGGCTGCCACCGGGGTCGCGCCCGTGCAGGCGACCTTGCGCGCAGCCTCTGCGACAGCATGGGAGGCTCCCAGCTTGGGATCCAGGTAGCACCAGCGTTCATTGCCATCCAGCGCCATGGCGAGCCCGCGATCCGTGCCCTTGATGCGCATCACTCCCGCCTCGCCGCCCGGGCCCTGCACCGTGTTGGTCTGTACCATCGAGTCGTACTGCTCGTGTATCCAGCTCTTGGAACAAATATTTGAGGATGCGAGCAAAGCCCGCAGCTCATCGGCATAGTTGGTGGCGGAACTGGTGGCGCCGCTCAACGTCTCCTCAAAGAACGTAAGCTCATCCAGCACTTCCGGCGGAGGGCTGAGGCCAACGGGCGCTTTCCACGCCCCAACCGGCCGGTGATACAGCGGAGCGTCATCAGTGAGCGACTGGTTAGGAATATCCGCGACCAGTCGGCCATGGTGCAGAATGCGCAACCTGGGTTCGGCGATCACCTCGCCCACGATGACCGCGTCCAGTCCCCACTTTTCAAAGACCCGAATGACCTCGTCTTCGCGATCTTTGTCGGCCACCAGCAGCATGCGCTCCTGGCTTTCGCTCAACATGATTTCGTAGGCGGACATGCCCGTTTCCCGCTGAGGCACGTGGTCCAGCTCCACTTCCAGCCCCACCCCCCCGCGGGCGCCCATCTCGCAGGTGGAGCAGGTGAGCCCGGCGGCCCCCATATCCTGGATGCCCACGACCGCGCCGGTGCGCATAGCCTCGATACACGCCTCCAGCAGCAGTTTTTCCATGAAGGGATCGCCCACCTGCACGTTGGGCCGTTTCTGCTCCGCGCCTTCTTTGAATTCCTCGCTGGCCATGGTGGCGCCGTGGATACCGTCGCGCCCCGTTTTTGCCCCCACGTAAATCACCGGATTGCCAATGCCCGATGCCTTGGCATAAAAAATTTCGTCCCGCCTGACCAGGCCTAGAGCAAAGGCGTTGACCAGCGGATTACCCGAATAACAAGCCTCGAACCGCGTCTCGCCACCGAGATTGGGCACCCCGAAGCAATTTCCGTAAGCCGCTATCCCGCTGACCACCCCTTCAAGGAGGGAGTGATTCTTATGGACCACCGCAGAGCGCGATCCACCGTTGCCCAGCTCCTCTTCGTAGAGGGGCCCGAAACGCAGCGAGTCCATGACCGCAAGTGGCCGGGCGCCCATGGTAAAGATGTCACGCAGGATGCCGCCGACGCCGGTTGCGGCACCCTGAAAAGGCTCGATAAACGAAGGGTGATTGTGGGACTCGATTTTGAAGGCGCAGGCCCAGCCATCGCCCACGTCGATAATGCCGGCATTTTCTCCCGGTCCCTGTACCACGCGCTCGCTGCGCGTCGGCAACCGCCTCAGGTGGACGCGGGAAGACTTATAGGAACAGTGCTCACTCCACATCACGCTGTAAATGCCCAGCTCAGTCAGTCCCGGAGGACGCCCCAGGGCAGCAACGATCCGTTGGTACTCTTCGGGTGTGATGCTGTGCTGAGCCAGAAGTTCCGGCGTAACAGAGAGTGATTCCAGGTCCACGGAGAGCGACTCAGGTTTCATGCGGGTGATTCCATTGTCGCATGTTGCAGGAATGTGAAGGCGAGAAAGCGCTTGCACCTGCCCAGATCCGCCTGTGGCGCACCCTCGATCCCGGTAAAGTACAGGATAGAAACGTTTGTAAACGTTACTTGCCGAGGCTGGATTCCGCCATGTTGAGAAACACATTCGTCATGCTCTCGGCCCCGCCGTCGGAGTTTTGAATCAGCATGATGGATATCAGGTCATTGTTGGGATCGATCCAGCCTTGGGTCCCGAACGCGCCGCCGTGGCCGTAGGTTCCGATCGAGTGTCCCGCAAGCTCGCCCAGCGGATCGGTCACCACCTCCCAGGCAAGGCCATAATCTGATCCGCGCATCCATCCGACCGGCTGGATGCCAGTGGTATGCGGCTCGGTCATCACGTGCACGGAGAACGGCGACAGATAGCGGTGGCCTTCGTACAAACCGTCGTTGAGCATCATGCGATAGAAGTGCAGCAGGTCTTCCGCGGTTGAGTAGAGGCCCCATCCTGGTGCCGGAAAGATGGCCCCCTGGCGATGCTTGGCCGGGTCCCCTCCCAGGATACTTCCCGGAGCAGGCACCAGCTTCCCATCTTTGTGCGCGTAGACCATGGCGATCCGCTCGACCTTGTCGGGCGGCGGAAAGAAAAAGCTGTCCTTCATGCCCAGCGGCCGAAGTATGTGCTCCGTGATGTAGTCCGCATACTTCTCGCCGGAGCAGACCTCGATGATGCGGCCGAGAATCTCGATCCCGGGGCTCGAGTAACTCCACTGTGTGCCCGGCTGAAACAGCAGCGGTTGTTTGGCTAACTGCTTCACCACTTCGTCCAGCGGAACACTCATGGTTTGCGGGTAGTCACGAATGGCGGGCGGCCCGGGATAGTCCTGGATGCCCGCGGTGTGCGTGAGCAGGTCGCGGATAGTGATGGCATGGTTCGGGATGGCCATGCGTTCCGCGTCGGGGCCAACCGTGGTCGCCACACGCAGGCCCTTGAACTCGGGCAGATACAGCTCGACCGGGTCGCGCAGCGCCAATTTGCCTTCTTCGGCCAGCATCATGATCCCGACCGCGGTAACCGGCTTGGTCATGGACATGATTTGGAAAATCGAGTCTTTCCGCATCGGATGTCCGGCTGCTATATCGGCCATGCCGGTCGCATCGAACTCCACCACGTCGCTGCCGTGGGCCACAAGGGTAACGGCTCCGGCGACAATCTGTTGATCGACGAAAGACTTCATCCGCCGCGGGATTTGCGCCAGAATTTCCTGATCCACGCCGGCTGCTTTAGCGCTGGACTGGCCACTCGCCGGGAACCATGTCGGGCCGACGGCAACAAACACCAGAAAAACCAATAGTTTTCGCACGCAGAACAGCTTAGAGCCCTCCCCCGGTCTATGCAAAACAGTTTTTTTCGTGGGGGACTTTGATCAAGCTACGCCACGCATCGGCGGCGCTCGCTATTTCGTTTGGTGAATCTGCGACGGCCGCGGCTGCGGCCGCATGACAGGATTTAGCGCAACCGTCAAAGGCAGATTCATGCTCGTCCTGTAGACGTTCCCGGTCTTGGCAGTGAATATTCCAGCCAGGCTCAGGGTAGAGGTGCTTGCGATCGCGGCACTGCTGCCCTTCAGTGTCAGGGTTCGGACCGAAACCCCGGCGGAAGTTACGCTCGCCGCGCCCCACGAGGCCGTAAAGCCCTTCGGCAATCCGGAGGCGATGCTTATGGTAGACGCGGCCCTGCTCGTTGCCAACGCCACTCCGCCCACAGGTGTTGCTGTCACCGTGATCGTTGCCGTGGAGAGGGATGGCATCGAGATTGCCTGTGGCGACCCTTGCAGCAGAACGCCTGGTGCCGCCTGCACTCGCAAAGCCACATATTTGCTTGCGGCGAGACCATCCCCGGCAACCGTAACCACTGCAGTAGTGGAGGCTGCCACTGCGGTGGAAGGAGTCGTGAGCGTCAGGATTTCGCTGTTCGTGCTAATGCTTGCGGACGGCGTCGTTGGATTGGCCGACCATTTCGCCGTGACGCCTGCGGGCAGCCCGCTAACCGAATAACGGATGCTGCCGGTGAAGGACCCGCCCGTAACCGCGGTGAACGAAATCGCGCTGGAAGTCCCTCGCATGACGGTCACCGATGTTGATGCCGTGTTCAAGGTCAGCGTGGGCAATGGCGATACCGTGAGCGTGTACGTCGCTGTCTGCGTTCCCGTGCTGTCGGTACCGGTGACGACGATGCTTTTTGCTCCTGTTGCCATGGTCGAAGGAGCCGTCACAGTCACGGTAGCGGTTGTGCCGGGCAGGAGCGATCCCGGACTGATGCTGCCCATTAAGCCTGCCGTCGCCGTCGCCGTCAAGAAAACCCTATTCTGGCCGGCGCCGCTCTCCGTCACGCTTAGCGTGAATGAGGCCGTCTTTCCCGCCAGGACTGTCCCCTGGTTGGCTGAGGGTGTGAGCACAAAATCTATTTTTGGATTGGTCGTGCTCAACTTGCCGCCCCACTCGTTCACCAGCACTGCCGCATCTGCGGATCCCAGGCCGGTAGCCAGGTTATAGGCCGCTCCGCTCGCGGTGAAGCCGCTTACGCCGGGTACGCTGTTGTTGCCGCCCGGGGTGGCGTGGAACGGGCTCTTGCTCGCGTTCAGCAGACCATAGAGCGACGGATTGGCATTGCCTTGTCCCAGCCCGCCGTGGGTTTCGACAACCAGCGCCATGACACCGGCAAAGGATGGCGAGGAAGCCGACGTACCCGAGATTACGTAATAGCTACCGTTCTCGACGATGATGTAGCCGTCGTGGGCGGAGGCCGATGTCGCCACGTCCGGAACGGCCCTCATCCCATTGGCTGCGCTAACACCGCTGACTCCTTTTTGCCATGACGGTTGGCTATAGTGGAGGCTCGCCCCGCCGCCCGAGGCCCACAATCCCGAACCACCCTTGGTTCCGCTCTCGTTCCACACCACTTCGGGAATGTAGCCCAGCGCGGAACTATCGCCCGGTCCGTTGGTGGAAGACCAATAAGCAGCCGAATTTGAGCCCTCATTGAATTCTGTTCCGCCCACGCAGGTTGAGTAGGGCGAACTGCATAATCCGTTCACGCCCGTATTCGATGCGGAACTGGACGAACCGCTATAAGCAACCTGCGGCGCCTGCATCTCCTGAAGACACCAACGAACTGATGCCCTCACTCGCGGCCTGCTGCCAGAGGCTGTTATAGAACGACATTTCAGTGGCCCCCATATCTCCTTCGCAGCTTCCGTAGCTGGTGCTCATGACTTGTGCCGTCGCATGGTTGACAACATATTGCGCAGACAAATCAATGCCATCCGTGGTCGCGGTCGAAGCGCCCACCACAAATTTCACCGCCGCCGACGGAGCCACGGCCCCAGACCATTCCACATCCAGCGTCGATTCATCCTGATCGCCCGCGACCAGTCCGGGATTCGTACTCACCAGGATCACCGACGGAATACGCGCCGGCAGGCCGGCGGCCGAACGAAAACCGGAAACGTCGGCTAAGTTGATGTTGCTCCGGCCTACGATCGCGATGGTGGTTCCAGTGCCATTGGTCCCCGCTTTGTAGAGCGGGTTAAGGTCGTAAAGAGTGGCCCAATCGGCCGGGTACAGATAGTGTGTGCTGCCGCTCGTGTACCGCGGACGGACGGCCAATGGAGTTCGTGACCCGATCTCCGAGACCAGGCGGAAATCGTGGAGCGAAACAACTCCTCCCACCACGCCCGCCATTGCCGAGGGAATCTGCGGATCCTGCGTGTTCGCCATGTGACTCACGCCGCCCACAACGTAACGATGAATCGCGGTGTGAAACGTATCCTCCACCTGTCCCGCATTTCCCGAAAAAACGATTTGTCGATGGTTGGCGGTTATTTCATTCACGACAAATCCATGTTCTGTCAGCCAACTGGTGATCCTGGCCAGGTCCTGGCCGCTTGCCCCAAAGCGGTCTCCATACTCGGCCGGGGTAAGCCATTGATGGTAGAGAGGCGACCGCGGATCGTGCTGAGCTTCCACCAATACATCCAGGGCAGCCTGCTGCGCTGCAGAAGGTTCTAGTTGCAGCATCATTTGCTCCAACGGCGTGTCCGCATTCACCGCCCCTTGGTCAAAGTCCCCACGCGCCATCGGATGCACGTTTCCCAACAGTGTTGTCACTTGTGTTTCGTCAATGCGGCCGGTTACCCGATTGGCCGGTGTTTGTGCCAGGGCGGAGGAGGTATTCCATCCGGAGATCACCAACAAGGCAAAAAGAGAAAAGCATGTCTTAACTTGCTTCGGCATTCGTATCCTTCAGGACGCAGCAGCGCGTAGGAGTGGTATTCCGCAGAATTCGGGCGTCGCTCCTCTATCGGCTTGCCGGGCCCAGGCCGGCCAATCTATTTGAGGAATTGAAATTACCGAAGTTCGAGCGATCGCAATGCGGTGTCCGGCTATGCGACGAATAAGAGGTTTCGTCAGAAGGGTGTCGAGTTCTGACTTGCCCGGGGCAAGTTAAGGGAGGAATGAACGATGGGAAAGGGGTGTTTGCGATCCAGGCCCAGAGGGCCGGCACCAAAAATCAGCCCAGCCCGGAAGGGCTGGGTCCATACCAGGGGTCGAGCGCCGGAGGCGCGGCACCACACTCTTCGTTTGTCTTTTTTGGTTCTCATGCAGGCTCTTCACGAAATGCCTGGTTGAACCCAATCGGAACAACTAGCTCAATCGCGCCAGAGCTCAGCGATGGCCCGAACGTGTTCAGGTCCGGTACGGCAACACCCCCCGATCCATTGCGCCCCGGCGCTCCGCCACTGCTGCGCCAGGTCGCCGAAATCCTCTATCTGTCCGTCGCCTTGCCAGCAGCGATGTACCGCATCCCACCCCTCGCCGGAGTTGGGGTAAACGAGGATGGGTTTGCTCGTGGCGCTGGCGAGTTGGTGAATGAGGCTGCCAATCAGCTCGGGAGCCGTGCAGTTGACACCGAGCCCAATGACCTGAGGCTGCTCATCGAGCAATTTTGCGCACGCGACCAGGGTCTCTCCATGGGAGACGTGGGATCCATCACGACAGGTGAAGCTGAAATACACACCCACCTCAGGATATGGCTGCAGAGCGGCCAGGATGGCCTTGGCCTCTTCCAGCGAGGGAATGCTTTCGAAGGCCAGGAAGTCGGCGTTGGTCCCGGCCATCACCGCAATGCGCCGGCTATGAAACCCCACCAACTCATCAAAAGAGCAGGCGTAATTGCCGTGATACTCCGATCCGTCGTGCAGCATCGCCCCATAGGGTCCGAGCGAACCAGCAATCCAGATTCTGCGCGATGAGCTCGCCTGGTAGTCGCTCCGCACTTTTTCGGCGATGGCCACGGAAGCGCGAAGCGCACGAACCGCGGCCTCAGCCGCACTTGCCGCGCCGTAGCCGATTTGCTGAAACCCTTCTGTCGAGACCTGGTAGCTTGCGGTCAGCAGGCAGTCCGCGCCCGCCTGGAGATACTCGCGGTGCACGGCCGCAATGGCTTCGGGCGAGCTCTCCAGCACGTGCGCAGACCAGAGCGGACCGGATAGGTCGAAGCCTTTGCGTTCCAACTCGGTGGCCATGCCTCCGTCGAGAACATGCAAGCCGGTCAGGTCGAGTTCGTGTACCGATTTCATCAGTTAACAGACTGAGCGTCCCTCGACCGCAGTGTACGCTCGTCTTTTCAGGCGGTTAGGGGAACCCGGTGGATGTGGGCCCCTTCCCATCTTCTGATACACTCTGTTGTAGTTCACGGGCGTTCACAAAGGATCGGCCAGGCCGCCTTTCAGCCCGTAAACATCCTTCCAACCGCAAGTTCGGGGAGTGGCTCAGCCTGGTAGAGCACCTGGTTCGGGACCAGGGGGTCGGAGGTTCGAATCCTCTCTCCCCGACCAAAACCTTTATTATTGAATGATATGGCTCCTTGTTTGGTTTGGGAACACGGGCGTTGCAGACTAGCCGCCTCTTTCTAAAATCAAGAGGTTACCGTCCCTACCGATCCCTTGGGCAAAATTCAGTTGGACCCAATTTTCTCGCCGCGGAGAGAACTAGCCGGGTTTCGGGGGCGGCCAGTCACCGGCGCAGTGGCACAGTTCCTCCCGGCAGGATGACAAGAGACGCCGGGGCGACGAGCATGTGGACGCTTACGCGCCTAACCAGCTGCGAACCTTCGACTACACGACGACCTCAGACGTGATTCTGCACGTCCGCTACACCGCACGCCCGGCTGGTAATCCACCGGGATTGCAGGCGACCACGCAAATGGTTGCCGTGTTCGACACGATAAACGAATCGGGCCAGTGCTGCACGATAGATTGCCAGAGCACAGAACGAAGCCGCCCGTTGCGCGCGAATCGTCACAAGTGCGCGCGAAGAAAGCGAAACGGGCCAAGCTCACGTAATGTTCGGGAGACTCCGATCCGCAACCTGCAAATCTGTGACCCTCACCCGTCTCTGGTGATCCTAAAGCGGCTGCAACCAGCAGGACTTTCCCGCAACGTGCACTGAGGTATTCCTAACCCCGCAAGCAAAGCTCACCACGCTTCATGAGCAAAAGGGCACACCTTATCTCACTCAGCAGGACCATACTTCAACATATGCGCTGATGATTTGTCATCGTTGCGGCGTCCTTTCGCTAAAGCGAGCGATTCGACGACGATTGGTCGGCAGACCTGGCAATTACTGTGGAGCACGAGGATTCACACGGAGGATGTGTGCGAAGTCTTTGGCCACTTAACGAGCATCATGAAAGCCCCCAACGATTAAGAGAGTGTGTCTATCGTGAGTCCAACAACAGAAGAACCCCAGGCAGCGAGCGGCTTCAAGGTTGATCCGAAACAGACTACAAATGGCAAGCCGAAGGCTGGCGTTAAAGACTTGAAGCCCGGCGCAAAGCCGACATCGGCGGATGACTTGAAGTCGATATCGATGGCCGATCTACAAACCAAGCTGCACTCCTCTCCCGCAGGCCTGACTCGGGCCGAAGCCGCAAAACGGCTGGCAAGCGATGGACCCAATGCTCTCAAGGTTGAGGAGACCAACGCGTTCCTGAAATTTTTGACCTACTTCTGGGGGCCAATTCCCTGGATGATTGAGGCGGCTGTCATCCTTTCGGGGGTGGTGCGGCACTGGTTGGACTTCTTCATCATTCTGGCGCTTCTCTTCTCAAATGCGCTGGTGGCGTTCTGGGAAGAACACCAGGCGGGGAATGAGATTGCAGCTCTCAAGGCGAAGCTGGCGAACGACGCCCGCGTTCTCCGCGATGGAAAGTGGGCGACGCCCAAGGCGAGCGAGCTGGTCGCGGGAGACGTGATTCGCTTGCGGCTCGGAGACATTGTTCCCGCGGATGCGCGGCTATTAGACGGCGATCCGGTCGAGGTCGATCAGTCAGCGTTGACGGGTGAATCGCTGCCGGTCACGCGTAAGCCGGGTGAGGCCGTCTTTTCAGGTTCGATTGTGCGGCAGGGTGAGATCGATGCCATGGTCTACGCCACTGGCACGCGCACATACTTCGGCAAGACCGCTGAGTTGGTCCAGCAGGCGCACACAATCAGCCACTTCCAGCGAGCTGTCCTGAAGATTGGCGATTACCTGATTGTCCTGGCAGTCGCCCTCGTGGCGATCATTCTCACGGTCTCGCTGCTGCGCCATAATCCTGTCCTCGATACGCTGGAGTTTTGTCTCGTCTTGCTGGTTGCCTCGATTCCAGTTGCAATGCCGACCGTTCTCTCAGTCACCATGGCTGTCGGTGCACGCCTGCTGGCAAAGAGTCAGGCCATCGTTACCCGCCTTTCGGCGATTGAGGAGTTGGCCGGCGTCGATGTTCTTTGTTCGGACAAAACAGGCACCCTGACGCAGAACAAGCTGACGCTGGGCGATCCATTTACGGTGAATAACATTCCCGCAGATCAGGTAGTCACGTGGGCAGCACTCGCGTCACGTGCGGAAGATAAGGACACCATCGATCTTGCAGTGATTGGCGGTGTCAAAGATACAAATACGTTGAAGACCTTTCAGGTTCTGCACTTCACGCCGTTCGACCCGGTACACAAGCGCACGGAGGCGACAGTGGAGGGTGGCGACGGCAAGCAGTTCTTCGTGTCCAAGGGAGCGCCTCAGGTCATTCTCGCTATGTCAAAGAATGCCGATGCGGTGAAACCTGGCGTGGAGAAGGCCGTCAATGAATTTGCCGGTCGTGGCTTCCGATCTCTTGGCGTCTGCCGCGCGGATGAGCAAGGCGACTGGCAGTTCGCCGGCGTCATCCCAATGTTTGACCCGCCGCGAGAACAGGCGAAAGCTACCATTGCGAGTGCCAGGCAAATGGGCCTCAACGTCAAGATGGTAACTGGAGACCAGGTCGCTATCGCGCGTGAGACCAGTAAACAACTGGGATTGGGCACGAATATCGTCGATGCGAACGCTTTGGGTGACACCAGGCAGCAACCCGGTTCGCAGACGATCAAGGCTATCGAAAAGGCGGATGGTTTCGCGGAGGTGTTTCCCGAACACAAATATTTCATTATCGAGGCGCTTCAGAAGAGTGGTCACATCGTCGGTATGACCGGGGACGGCGTCAACGACGCGCCTGCACTGAAGAAAGCAGACTGTGGGATCGCCGTCTCTGGAGCAACGGATGCAGCGCGCGCGGCGGCATCCATTGTCTTGTTGGCGCCCGGACTCTCCGTCATCATCGACGCGATCAAGGAGAGCCGGAAGATCTTCCAGCGAATGAATAGTTACTCCATGTATCGCATCGCTGAGACACTCCGCGTTGTGCTGTTCATGACCGTGGCCATACTGTGGTTCAACTTCTACCCAGTCACGGCAGTGATGATCGTGATGATCGCCCTGCTGAACGACGGAGCGATTCTTTCGATCGCATACGACAATGTCCGCTACAGCAACAAGCCTGAGGCCTGGAACATGCGGCGGGTACTGGGCGTTTCGACTGTGTTGGGTGTCGTCGGCGTCGTCTCAGCCTTCCTGCTGTTTTGGCTTGGTGAGCGGGTCTTCCACCTCGACCGCGACCATGTTCAAACCCTGATGTACTTGAAACTGTCCGTTGCCGGGCATTTGACCATTTTCCTGACGCGGACGCGAGGTCCGTTCTGGACGATCAGGCCCGCAAGAACCCTGTGGATAGCCGTACTTGGCACGCAGATCGTCGCCACTCTCATCGCCGTCTACGGTCTCTTCATGACCCCGCTGGGCTGGAAATTTGCGGGTTTTGTCTGGGCCTATGCGATCGTTTGGGCACTCTTCACCGATCGCCTCAAGCTGCTGGCTTATCGCATCCTCGACCCCTCCGCCTTGCCACTGCTGGCAAAGAAACAGGTCGAGCTCGGACCTGAGATATCGCAAGAGGCGTATGAACTCTTCCAGCAGCGCGCGCGAGGAGAAAGCGAGCAGGATCAGGACTGGCTCGAAGCGGAGCGAATCGTTCAGTTGAAGCACTCAGAGTTCCCCCATGCTTCTTGATCGGCAGTGAAAGCGAGCGCATGGGGACCGGCTCCTCGACAGTCATGTAAGGAGGAATGTGAAGATCGAATCAGACGACTTTCGAGTTCATCCCGGCAAAGGGTTCAAACTCGGCGACAGACCGACGGTTTCGGAGGTTCGAATCCTCTCTCCCCGACCATAAGCCTCAATAGAATGAGTGGTTCGCATGCTCGTGAGCGAGCAAAATACGCTCTCCTGTCGACCAAGGGGCTCATCGTCTCCTCCGGCTGATAAACCGCGTTAAGAGAATACGTTGGAGCGCTCTCCCTTCTCACCAATTTCGACCTGGGTCCATTGACAGGATCCCAAGACCGGCATCAAGGGAAATTCCAGCGAACAGAGCATAGACCTGGAGAGTTGCCAGCGATGTGATGGTTTGGCAGCGCGTCACGCCGCCCTGCTTGTCTTTTTCGAGATGGACAATGCCGCTACGATGCGAGTTGCTTTCCCAAGAGTTGGCACAAGCGAGAAGCCAAGAGGTGCCCGGGCAGGATGTCGTCGATGCCGCATTCGAGCGCATCCCACCACAGTTCCGCCGTACTAAAAGAGGTCGCGAGTACAACCGGAGTAGAAATACCAATGCACCTGACCCGTTCGACGAGATCTCTCCAATTGCCATCGGCCAGAGCGAGCTCCGTGACGATCACGGTCTTTTCGCGCGCCGAGTTGAGCAAATCAACTGCCGCCCTGATGTTGCCCGCCCAGTGCATAACCAGTCCGCGCGCTTCGATGTCCTGCGCGACGGCGGCTTCCGGGCTCCTGTTGGACACGAAAATTACTGTTCCTACTCCTACTCCTCCTACTCCTCTGTAGGTCTGCATCGATTCTCTAACGCTCCTGATTCCACGCTAAGCCCTCTGGCGTTCGATTGGCCGTAAGCTGCCGTAAGCTCGCCGCAAAACTGCGAAGATTCGTGGAGCATAATGAGTGGCGGAGAGAAGCAAGTGCCAACGCCGCCCTTGTCATCCGGAAAACCTCTCGCTAACTCTGCAGCCGACCCCGTGCCGGCGACAGCGGTTCGCGACCAATTGGCGCGCGTGGTGAATAGCACGGGGTTCGTTTCGTCGGCCCGGCTATGCCGGTTCTTGACGCACATCGTGAATCGGACAATCGATGGAGATATCGACAGCCTCAAGGAGTTCTCGATTGCAATGGAGGTGTTCGACCGCACTTCGAAGTACGATCCAAACATCGACGCGATTGTTCGGGTCGAAGCTCGCCGTCTCAGAGCGAAGTTGAAGGCCTATTACGAGGAAGGGCTGGGTACCGTTGATCCGGTTCTGATCGGATTGCGGCCAGGTAGTTATGTCCCGGTCTTCCGATGGCTTGACGCCCAGCCGGCAAAGCATCGCGATGAGATTGGTAACGCCCCGCCAACCGGCCGTATATGCATTGCCGTGTTGCCGTTCGTGAACATGAGTCCGGAGCCGGAGCAGGACTATTTTTGCGATGGGATCACTGAAGAAATCACGAACTCGCTTACGCGGGTATCCGGGTTAAACGTGATCGCGCGGACATCGGCCTTCCACTTCAAGGGGGCCAGCATCGATATCCGGGAAGTAGGACAGCGTCTCGGCGCGGATCTTGTGATCGAAGGAAGCGTCAGGAAGGCCGGCGAACAGCTAAGGATCACTGCCCAGGCGATTCAGACCGAATCAGGTCATCACTTCTGGTCGGAGACGTTTCGCCGGGAACTCAAGGACGTCTTTGCGATCCAGGAAGAAATCGCACAATCTGTTGCGGACTTACTCCGGCTTCACATGCCCGAAGTACAGGGGGCGGAGCGGCCCTCCGCTCCTGATCTTGACGCGTATACCAAGTACCTGCGAGCTCGATTTCTCATTCACCAACAGTCCCCTGAAACACTGCACGCCGCCCTGGAGCAGCTACGAAGGCTCACTGCGACCTATCCCGGTTATGCTCTTGCTTACAGCGGCATGGCTGCAGCGAGCGGCCTTCTGGCCCAGTTCGGGGTGGTCTCGGGCCGTGAAGTGTATCCAGAAGTGAAGGCGCACGCGGAGCGCGGTTATGCACTCGATCCTGAATCCGGGGAAACGTGCACGGTGCTGGGTGCACTGCGTGCCTGGTTCGAGCATCGTTGGGATGAAGCGGACAGGATGTATGACCGCGCACTCAAACTACAACCCGGTCACGCGCCGGCTCACATGTTTCGTGCTATGGCGCTGTTGTGCCAGGGAGACCTCAAGGCGGCAGAGTCAGGACTTCGCCGCTCGACTGAACTCGACCCGCTCTCGGCCAGCGACTGCGCGCGGATGGCTTATCTGCATTACGTTAAAGGAGACTATCCATCAGCCGCGGAACATCTCCGGCAGTCTTTCGAACTGGATCGCGACTATCCTGAAGCGCGATTGTATGAAGGACTCCTCCATTTTCAACAGCGGCGTTACGACGCGGTGATAGAGTCTCTCTCGCCGTCTGTTTCTCCGCTGGATATCGGGCTGCTTGCCGCAGCCCATGCCCAGGAAGGCAGCTTATCGCGAGCCGGCGAATGTATCGAGAGACTTCATCAACTCGCAGGGCGGCAATACATCACTCCCCTGGCAGAGGGCTTCGCCGCAGTAGGGATGGGAGATTTCGACCTGGCGCTTCAGTGCCTGAGTGAAGCGATCAACCACAAGACAAACTTCGTGAATCTGTTGGCGATCGAGCCGTTTTTTCATCCTCTTCACGCTGACCGCAGGTTTGCCACACTCCTGAAAAAGCTCAACTTGTAGCACTGGCCGGGGCCGTAAACAGTGCCGTAAGCTTACGAGGAGCTTACGGGGCATTACTCCCTCCGCGTCCGCGTTCGAGGCACCATTGCCTCATGAAACGACGCACTCGAACAGCCTGTTTGGTCTTCACCCTGGGGACGCTAGCGCTGCCGGGGCGAGGGCAGAATCCCGCAGCTCTCTCACCCGTGCCCAGGCTTGATCAGGCGCAGGGGCAGCAGTCAAACCTCCCTGAATTAACTCTCGAAGAGGCGGTTGAACAAGCTGTTGTGAACAACAGCAGTCTGAAGACCGCCAGCCTCGAGACACGCCGGGCCGCCGCCGATCTGGCTGCGAACCGAACGAGACGATTTGCGAACACACAGGTCACGGCGCTCGGCGCACAACTGATTACGAAGCCATCGGTCACTTTTCCGGCGGGCTCTCTCGGGATATATAGCGCGACCGGCCCGATCCCGGCGACGAATCAGAAGATCGAGATTGCGCGAAAACCCGCAGGCACAGTAAACGTCTCGGTTGTCCAGCCACTTTCGACGCAGTACCAGCTCCATCTGCAATTGAAAGCTCTTGAGCTAGGGCTGGAAGGTACGCGCGAGGACCAGGAGAAAACACGCCTGGAAGTGGTCGACCAGGTTCGACGTGCTTACTACACGGTTGTCGAGGCACAGAGCGCCCTGGATAGCCTTCAGGCGTCACTCCCTTACTACCAGGAGTCGCATCGTCTGGCGCTGGAGAACAACCGTAAAGAGACGATTCTCCAATCGGAATTGCTGAGCTCCGATGCGCAGCTATTAAAGATACAGAACGCGATCAGCGATGCGAGCGATAGGGTCGCGTCGGTGAGCGAACAACTGAACGATCTGATGGGCCGGGACATACACACACAGTTTCGAGTTGCGGCGATCGGCGAAGCCGACACCGATCTCGCCACACCCGAAGCCATGGAAGCCGAAGCTCTTCACAACCGTCCGGATTTGAAGAAGGCAAAGCTTCAGGTGCAGCAAGCCGCTTACGACGCGCGGGCGAAGAAGGCGGAATATATCCCCGACGTGAGCCTGGCATTCGATTACTACACCACCGCGAATTTCGAGAATGTCTTGCCAAGCAACCTCGGGACAGTGGGTCTATCGCTCCGGTGGGAACCGTGGGACTGGGGGCGTAGGCACCGGGAATACCAGGAAAAGCGAGCGAAGGAAGAGCAGGCCAAGGTTGGCGTCGACGCGACGCAACGCGCCGTTCTTCTGGAGGTGAGAAATGCGTGCCGGCAATTGGAGAACACTCGCCGGCAACTGTCCCTGAGCGATGCAAGCCAACGTGCGGCCCGGCAAAAGCTCATAGAGGTGCAGGAGCAGGTAAAGCGCGAAGCGGCATTAAGCAGAGATTTGTTTGAAGCACAGTCGTATCTGGCTTCCGCCGACAGCCAGCAGCAGCAAGCTCTGGCTGCGTTCTGGAAGGCCAGAGCCGACTTGAAAAAGACGATTGGAGAAAAATAATGCGTATCTCAATGGGAATTTTGAGTTTTGCTGCGCTTTCCGTTCTCGCCGGATGCGGGACGAAAACGCAGAAGACAGGCCAGGAGCCCGTTCCAGTTCAGGCGGACACCGTGGCTATGCAACAAGTCCAGCCAAGATGGAGCTACTCCGGCGAGATTCGCCCGGACACAGAAGTTCAACTGTCCTTCAAGGAACCCGGTTATATAGCCGCTCTGTATCGCGTCAAGGGCGCCGATGGGCGGCTGCGTGATCTACAGGTGGGCGACGAAATACCTGCCGGCGCCGTATTAGCGCACCTGCGCAGCTCCGACTATGAAGCCTCGCTCAACTCGGCGGTGGGTCAGCAGCAAGCGATGCAAGGCACGCTTGAGGCTTCGCAAGCGGAACTCGATCAGGCAAAGGCCAATCAGGTCAAAGCGGATCTGGGCTTTGGTCGCGCGCAAGGACTGTACGCCGCGAAAGCGATGACTCGCCCCGATTACGACGCGGCAGTTGAGCAGCACACAGCGGCGACGGCCAGTGTGGAAGCCGCAGTGCGTCAGATCGAAGCGCGCCGGGGCCAGTTAAACGCTGCGCTGGGGCAGGCTGCCTCCGCGCGGATCAACCTTGGCGATACGAGCCTGACCGCTCCTATGCCCGGAGTGATCGTTGAAAAGAATGTGGAACGCGGCACCCTGGCTTCCGCCGGCACAAGTGCTTTTACGCTCGATGACACCCGCGTCGTGAAGGTGAACTTCGGAGTTCCCGACAGCATGCTGGCGTACCTCAAGTTAGGAGATGAGGCGCCTGTGCGGCTCGAGGCCTTACAAGGGCGGACGCTCACAGGCCGGATCACGCAAATCGCGGCTTCTGCTAACCGGGCGTCGCGTGTCTTCAACATCGAAGTCAGTCTGCCGAACCGGGACCGCTCCCTCAAAGTGGGCATGATCGCCAGTATCCGCATCGAGCGCGGAGATACGCAGGCCGTGCCCGTGGTTCCCATGACCGCCTTGATGACCGCGGAATCGGGCTCGACCAACTACTCGGTCTTTACCGTGAAAGAGCGCGAGGGGAAGCAATTCGCGCAATTGAAGAGCGTGCGGATCGGCGAAACCTTTGGCAAATCGGTCGTTATCGACCAAGGCCTTACGCCGGGAGAACGAATCATCGTCAACCGCACCAACCAACTAACCGATGGAAGCCCGATCCGGGTGGTCAACTAGGAGGCTCAGCAATGGCACACGAACACAACGAGGAGCAGTCCATGGACAAGAAACAAAATCTCGCCCGCTTCTTTATCGAGCAACAGCACGTCGCCTGGGTTTGTCTCGCGGTTGCCCTGCTGTGGGGTTTCTACGGGCTCCTCAACATGCCGCAGCGGAAGGACCCGGACATTCCTGTGCGCCAGGCGATGGTTATCGTGCCCTGGCAGGGAACATCGGCCGAGCAGGTAGAGCAGCTGGTGACCAGGAAGGTCGAGCAGGCCCTCGCTTCGAACCAGTGGGTGACGGAGATCAAGAGCGCATCCAGAACGGGTTCGGCGATGGTCCAGTTCGAACTGGCGGAAAAAGGCAGGTATGACCGGGATAAGGAACTGGACGACATCAAGATCAGGCTGGACTCAATTCACGACCTTCCGCAGGGCGCCGGACCGATTCTGTACATCAAGGACTTCGGGGATACGTCTGCATTGATGCTCACGGTAGCGAGCCCGCCGGCCGATTCAGCCCAGGTCAACTGGATGAGCAAGCTGGTCGAGTCACAGATCCGGAAGGTTCGAAGTGGTCTGGGTGCGGAAAGTCAGCCCCGGCGTTCGATTGTGGTTGCCTTTCCAAAGTCTATCGACAGTGCAGAGGTAGAACGCAAGCTGTCCTGGGTAGCCCAGGACATGGCAGCTCAGCATCTTTGTTCCGATGTACGGCCGTTTTCGGGAGCAGGCTTCACGGGTGTGGACGTAGCGACGAGCCTCAGCACCTCCGATCTGCAGTCGGCAGTAAAGAAGTTTGCTGCTCAGAACCTGCAAGCGGATGAGTTCCACCCCGACGCATGGCAGCCTGCAATGATTGGCGACCCATCGACCACTCTTGCCACGCTTCAGGGCGTTGCCGGTGACAAATACACCTATCGCGACCTGGACGACTTCACCGACACGATTCAGCGGAGCCTGAAGACGCTGTCGATCGTGGCGAAAGTGGAGCGCTCCGGCGTCCTGAATGAGAACGTATCTCTAAATTTCTCGCAGCAGCGCCTGGCGCAATATAAGCTCACGCCGTCGGACCTTCCCAACCTCCTCGCGGTACGGAACCTGCCGGACAGTGGCCAAACGCTGAATGCGCACGGACGCACTGTCAGCGTCAACACAACAGGCGAGTTCAGGAGCATCGACGATCTGCGGAATATGATGATCGGCACGTCGCCGAACGGAACGCCGCTCTATTTGCGGGACCTGGTGGATATTGAAAGGGGATACGAAAATCCTCCTTCATTTCTGAACCGGTACACGCGCCGCGACGAGAACGGTCAATGGACGACAACGCGCGCGATTACGCTCTCCGTTCAGATGAGGAAGGGCGAACAGATCAGCTCTTTCGGCAAACAGGTAGACGCGAACCTCGAAAGCGTCAGGAAGTCATTGCCGGCTGACCTGGTTCTGGCCAGGACATCAGACCAGCCCCTGCAGGTACACGACAGCATTGAGCTTTTCAGCCACAGCCTGATGGAGGCGTTGGTGCTGGTGGTGGTTGTGGCCCTGATTGGCTTCTGGAGCTGGCGGACCGCAATGTTGATTGCGGTGTCGATGCCGATTACTCTGGCGATCACGTTCGGGGTCATCAACACCCTCGGGATCGATCTGCAACAGGTCTCGATCGCCTCACTGATTATTGCCCTGGGACTGCTGGTAGATGTGCCGGTGGTGTCAGGCGACGCGATTGTGCGCGAGCTGGGCGAGGGCCGGCCTAGGTCCACCGCCGCGTGGCTGGGCCCGACAAAGCTGTTCAAGACAATGGCGTACGCAACTGTGACAAATATCGTTTCCTATCTTCCCTTCCTACTATTGCCCGGAGATACAGGCAAGTTTCTGTACAGCCTGCCCGTTGTCATTAGTTGTTCGCTGCTGGCCGCACTGTTGGTCTCAATGACCTTTGTACCGCTCATCAGTTCGTTTCTGTTGCGAAGCAAGATCGAGACCCCCATCGAAGAAAGGCGGCAGCGTGGGTTTACCGGCTGGTATTTCCGAACTGCAAAGAAGGCCATTCAACACAGGAAGGTCTGCCTGGCGGCATCGCTCGTCCTGCCGATAGTGGGCGGTATCGTGTTCTCCACGCTGAAGCCGCAGTTCTTCCCCAAAGATCTGCAGTACTTTTCTTACATCGACGTGTGGCTGCCTGAAGACTCTCCGGCAAGCGCAACCAGCGCGGCCGCGCAGCAGGTGGAATCTATCACTCGCCAGGTAGCTGAAGAGTATGGCAAAGACCACCCGGAGCACGGCCATCCGAAGGAGGTCCTGCAATCGATGACGACCTTCGTCGGCGGTGGCGGTCCCCGCTTCTGGAGCAGCGCCACTCCGGAGGACAGGCAAACCAACTATGCGCAGGTGATTCTACGAACGAAAGACAATCATGATACGACCCCTCTTCTGGCACTCTTGCAGGCGGAGTTGGACAGGCAAATTCCTGGAGCAATCATTGATACGCGGACCCTCGAAACAGGCAAACCGATTGGAATACCGGTCCAGGTCAGGATCTCCGGCGAAGATCTGCCGCGCTTGAGAGCAGAAGCCGAGAAGCTGAAGCAGATCTTTCGTGACATCCCGATGGCAGCCAGAGTTCGAGACGACTGGGGCGAACCGAGCACGAGAGAAGTGGTACATGTCGATGCGGACCGGGCAAACATGGCACATGTCACAAACGTAGATGTTTCTGATTCAATCGAGGCGGCCCTCCACGGTGTTACGGCTGGAGTCTTGAGAGATGGCAACAAGCAGATTCCGATTGTTGGACGGATGCGAATGGAGGAGCGGGCCCAGCTCTCCGATCTGCGCAGTCTCTATGTCTTCTCGCGGAAGGGCGCGCCTCCGGTGCCTGTCGATCAGGTGGCGACGATTTCCCTCGATCCCGTAACGTCGAAAACCAAACGCTTCGATCAGTACCGGACCATCACGGTGCAGTGCTGGCCGGCTGAAGGGCATCTACCTTCGGAAGTCATCTCCGCGGCCATGCCCAAGCTGAAAGAGTTCCAAAAGCAGCTCCCCGACGGGTTTATTTTCCGCTTTGCAGGCGAGCAGAAACAGCAGGTCAGCGGCTTTGGTGACCTTACAACGGTGCTGGTGATTTGCGTGTTCGCCATTTATCTGGCCCTGCTTGCGCAGTTCAAGCATGCGTTCAAACCAATGATCGTATTTGCAGCCATTCCTTACGGCGTTTCCGGGGCCATCTTCTCGCTCGCCATCATGGGTCAGCCATTCGGCTTCATGGCGTTCCTTGGAATCATCAGTCTCATCGGCGTGATCGTGAGCCACATCATCGTGCTGTTTGAATTTATCGAGGAGCGAAGAGAAGCAGGCGAAGACCTGGAACTGGCTCTGATTGACGCGGGCATTCTGCGTCTACGACCCGTCATGATCACGGTCGCGGCTACGGTAATTGCGCTGTTTCCGTTGGCTGCACACGGTGGCCCGCTTTGGGAGCCTCTTTGCTACGCGCAGATCGGTGGCCTCACGATCGCCACTTTCGTGACGCTCGGGCTGGTTCCGGTCCTCTACTCCTGGGTCGTACTGGATCTGAAGTTGATCCGTTGGGAACAGGCGGAGCAGACCGGCTCTGCTGCTCCAGAGAAAGCCTTAAAGATGCCTATGACGTCCGAGATACCTGCGTGACCACCATGAACATTGGACAAGTTATTCAATACGCAACATTATTGTCACTTCTGATGGGAGGCCTCGGCCTGGTTGTCGCGGTTGTCAATCATCGCGAGCAGGTGAAGACGGAAATCTTTCTGGCGATGTCCGCCCAGTATGACGAGCTGTTGAAGAACTCTTCGGCGGAATTCTGGCTGAGTGTGCCACCTGGCACGGAGCTACCTGAGCGGACGAACGAGCTAATGATCTCGATGTTACGATTCTGCACCCTGGTTTCATTAACCTATCTACTATTTTGCGAACACCGCATACCAAAACGGCTGTGGGAGTTGATGATGCGTTCGGCTGAGCGGAGGTTCCGGAGTCCCTTATTTGTGCGTGAGTGGGAGCATTTGAGAACTGAATTTGAATCATTTCCGGAGTTCGTATCCCTCGTTAGCTCAGTGCATCGTATGCCGACCCATATTTGTTATGATCGGCGCTAATGCAATAACTAATTGGTCGCCACCTTAACTCCAACGCGAAAACGGCTATGTCCGCACGGGACGTGAGGTGAGCGATCAGCCAGGTTGGGCTTGGCCAGTCGACGAACCGGCCTTCTGGAAATGTACCTGATCGTCAAGGCCACCTTCTCCGTTTTTGAGGCACCGGAATGCGGATACCCATTTGTTTGGGTCCAACTTGGGTCCATTGGCTCCCGAAAACCATACAGAAAGACGGTACAACACGCTTTCTCCGCGATGACCAAGCGAACGAACAGGCGCGTTCAGCTTTCGAGAGGCTTATAGCCGGCGCGCAGTCTAAGTAGATGCTCGGGGTTTTGGCACGAATTTTGACAGCCAGGAAAGACAAAAAGTGATTGATTTAGTCAAGACTCGTCCGCGTGAGGGCCATAACCTACCATTCGTCTTGTGATTAAGATCCCCGGCCCAATCAGGAGCCAGCTCGATGATTTCCAGCTCACGCCTTCACAGGAAGCGATCACTCGGACCGTTCGTCGGGTGCATATTCCTTGGTCTCACTGCGACACCACCAATGGTCGCTCAACAAGCCGAGCAACTGCAGCAGCAATTAGAGCAGCTGAAACAGGAATACGAGACGACGGCTCAGGCGCTCCAGCTCCGTATGGCTGCCCTGGAACAGCAGATCCAAAGTCAGAAGGAGAGCAGCGAAAAGACGAAGGAGGCTACGGTCTCAGCTGCGGATCTGGCCGCGGAGCGTGCGGCGAAGGCCGTCCTCGGGGAGAATTCCGACCAGGTCGGGGCGAAGTTTCAAGGTGCGTTACCTTCAGAACCGACGTACGACCTGCTTCGAGAAGCCGATGAAACGATTACAAAGCTGAAGGAGCAGCTGGGCACCTTCGAATTCCACGGCTATTTGCGGTCCGGCTACGGCTTAAACGGCGAAGGTGGTCAACAAGTCGCCTTCGAGGCACCGGGCGCGAATGCGAAATACCGGCTCGGTAATGAAGCAGAAACCTACGGGGAGTTCATCTTTGTCAACAATTGGTTAAATCCGGAACAGAGTTCCAATCAGGCCTGGATGAGGACAGAGATAATGATTGAGGCCAACACCACGAACTCTGCCAATTCGGCAAGCTTTGCCAATGGCGTGGGAGACGACCAGTTCCGTCTGCGCGAGGCCTTCGTCCAAGCCGGCAATCTCTTTGCACCGCAGCCTCACGCCGAGTTCTGGGCGGGGGAAAGATATTACCGTCGCCAACATATTGATATCGACGATTTCTATACCCTTGATCTGAGCGGCTACGGCGGGGGCGTTGAGGACCTCAACGTTGGTATCGGCAAGCTGGCCGTGGCATTTCTCAATGGGGCGCGCCCCGACATTGTCACGCAAAACGGCAATCTTGCGAAGAGCAACATCGATGTGCGCCTGTATGACCTGAAAGGACCGGCAGGGTTGTGGGCGGTGTGGTTCGATTATGCGACCTCTAAGGGCGGCACGGCGTCGGGAACAGCGATTCCCACCACGGATGGATACGCATTCGGAATGCGCCATCAGCAACTTGAGTGGCACGGCGGCTATCACACGTTTTCGATCCAGTACGGAACCGGAGCGGCCAGCAATTTCAGTAATCCCGGAAACGGTGTGACCATCCAGAATCCGACGCCTTATGTTAACAACTCGGCGCAGCTTCTCATTTCCGAGCAGGTGGTCGTGCAACCGAATGACTGGTTCGGGATTATGCCTATCTTCCTTTACCAGCGGACCAAGGACGGTAACCCGCAAGACGGCTGGAACCAATGGGCCTCATTCGGTGCCCGGCCTATTGTGTTTTTCAGCAAGCATCTTTCCCTGGCGTTTGAAGCAGGGTTTGATCATACAGAGAGCGGAATTGGCCAGTACGACGGTTGGCTGCGCAAGTTCACCCTGGCGCCGCAAATCGGAGCGGGCCGCAAGTTTTTCAGCCGACCGGTGCTGCGTGCCTTCATCACCTATGCAAACTGGTCGGACGGCTTTCGGGGTCTGATAGGCGGCGTGCCATACCAGAATCGAACCAACGGACTGACCTATGGCGTACAAACCGAAACATGGTGGTAAGGCACCTCACTCATGGGACGGATAGCAGCGATATTCTTTCCTACCCGGTCGCGCAGGCTCTCTGTTTCCCTGGGAAGCTGATCGCGCTCCTTGACGTTGTTCATAAGCTGCAAGAGGCTGGCTCCGCGATCTTTCCTACAGGGATCGGACGAGCGGCGCAATCGGATGCTGAGCGCAGAGTCGACGCTACCCCGGCGCACTGTGACCACCCCGCTCCCGCAAGAATAAGAGCAGGCCGTGAACGCTGGTGTTTTTAAAGGGACCGATACGGGTTCCCTGTTTGAAGGCCAGTGCTTCATGATCTGTCCGTGCTTGCGGCTGTGAGACAAAGTGATGAGCCGGCTCAAATGATCTTGAAAAGGTACGGGGATGCGGTAGAGGGCGGACGACGGCCGCGATGAACCAATGCCCGGATAATGGCGTTCAGCACATCATCCAATCGTTTTCCAACATCTTCTGCAAGAAACCGAAGCACAAGATAGCCATTTTCTTGTAGCAGCAGATCCTTGCGTCGGTCGCGCCGGTACGCCTGCAGGTCGGCAAAGTGTTGTTCTCCGTCCAACTCAACGGCTATACGCGCATCCGCGCATAGCAGGTCCACCTCCATTTTCCCCAAACCGTCGAACGGAATGGGGAGCTCTACATTGAGTTGAAACCTCCCCCTTGTTTCAGCTAGAGTCTCGAGCCGGCGAAAAAGAAAAAGCTCGCTTGCACTTCTGGCGCGATCGGTGTCCTTCTGGCTTGCCTCAACAAAGAGATTCGCTAACGGAGGGTCAACTCCATCAAGGACCAGCCGCCGTACCGTAGACGAGTATTGAGCCTTCCATTGAGGATCAACGGGAAGCGATATATTCGGCGGCCAGCCAGGTAGCGCACTAGCGGGTAAATGAAGCTTGTAGCCTGCGGCCTCATAGCCCCTACAGCGGCGATCAAACATCCGCGCAAGCATTGGCACATCAAGATCGGCATAGTCGTACACCTGGACTTCTCGCTTTTCGTCGTGAAAGCGGTGAAGGCGACCTACATACTGCGCAATCGTCCCGCGCCAGGAGACGGGTAGCGTAAGAAAAAGAGTGTCCAATCGGGCATCGTCGAACCCCTCGCCGGCGTAGGGTCCTGTTGCCAGCAGCAGACGCTCCTCATCCTCAGGAATGGCTTTGAGCATCGTGCGCGTCTTGGCGATTTCTTTTTTGCCCATACCGCCGCGAAGCACAACCACGTGCTTAATTTCAGGCGTCAACTGATGTACGAGCTTATCGAGATGGTCGTTCCGCTCCGTCAGCACGATCGGGGAACGGCGCTCTCGAACAGCTTGCACGACCTCCCGGCATATAAACCGTGTGCGGCCGTCGTCGCAAACAAGTTCGTCGGTAAGTTCGCGAAACTGGGCGCGCAGGTCAGGATTCGGCACGCGCAGCGAGCGAAATCCTGTCGGCCGGACGAGTACGGTGTGCTCGAACGGCCGAGCGGCCGCCTGCTCCCTTCCGTTGACCCGATAGCGCAGTGGGCCGCATTGCATAAAAATGATGGGATGGTGCCCGTCTTTGCGGGTCACGGTTGCAGACAAACCGGTCACGAACCGTGCTTTCGCGTGGCGCGCTACCTGTTCGAAACTGTAGGCGGAAAGGTGATGGCATTCGTCGACGATCAGGTGCCCATAATTGCCAACGATGTCGTCAACTACTCCCTTGTGGACCAGGCTTTGAATGGTTGCAACGTCGAGGATCCCGGTCGGCACTCTACGCCCACCTCCGACGTGGCCGATAGCATCTGACGGCAACCCCAAAAACATCGACAGGCGCTCAATCCACTGTTCTTGCAGTTGCCGTCGATGCACGAGCACCAGCGTGTTTACGGCACGTTTTGCAATCAGCCATGCCCCGACCACGGTCTTGCCGAAGGCCGTAGTCGCCGAGAGTACGCCCGTCTCTTGTGCAAGCATGGTTTCTGCAGCGACCCTTTGCTCTTGGCGCAATTCTCCCTGGAAGGCAACATTCAGCGGGTTCCCCGAGAAACGATCATCACGCAGGACCCATGAGACCTTCAGGTCTGAAAGCAGCTGACGGAGATCCTCCAGGCAGCCACGAGGCAAGCCGAGAGAGTGCGGATAATCCCGTGCACAGCCAACGATCCGGGGAGTGTCGTAGGTCGGTCGACGCATCGCTTGCGTTCTATAAAATTCAGGGTTTTGAAAAGCTGCCAGCCGGATCAGACGGTTGCGCAGCGCGGGAGGCAAAAGATCTTTGGCAATGAATATTTCGCTACCCAAAACCAAATCCAAGTGCTTCGGCAAAGGACCAGCTATCGATCTTCCCCTTCGGCGCGACTCAGGAGAGAACCAGGCAAGGGCATCGCCTTCTTCCTCGCTGGGGTGAAGACGCACTCCCATGACCTGCCCTTTAGCTTCCGCCTTGCTCACGCACTCTTCGACTTCGGTGCGGCCGATTCTGCGAACATCCGACAGGAAAGCCCATTGATCCTCATAGGGAAATAGCTTGTCGTCGAGAAATAAGCTGTTGCCCAGCTGCCTGGGTTTCCGTTGCAGCGGCAGTGCGATCAGACTGCCAAAGCCGCCTTGCGGAAGAGTGTCTTGATTAGGAAAAAACCTGTCATAGGAATCCAAACCGACATCGGGTCGGCGCTCCATCGTTTCCGTCAGAACATGCGAGGCGAGTTTGCGAGCAAGCGCAGCTGGAATCGCCTCCCTGAAGAAAAGCCAGACATGGCCTCCATTGCCGGAGCGAGACCTCTCCAGTGCGGCCGGGAGATTCATCGTACGACAGGTTTCGATAAACGCCGCTGCATCCTCTTGCCATGTTGCTTTGTCGAAATCCGCGACAACAAAGAAGCACGTCTCATCCAACAGCATCGGGTAAACGCCGATGGTGAAATCCCAGCCGTTGCCATCCTGCCCGGACAGATGATAACGAATCACCTCATCCGTAACCGGCAGGAACCGGCGATGCGGGCACTCCGCGCACTTGATTCTCGGCTTTTCACATACGCCCTTAACCCATTCATTTGCGCATGCGGGAGCATAGCCGGATTTCCCGGTCTTGCGGCTCTCAAAGCGGCGTGGATAAACATCATCGCGACCGCGGAAGAGCGACCGGAAGAGCGCGACCTTGTCCTCCGGGGCAGAACGGTGATGGATGCGCTTGATCGATTCCATGGTCGTGGCTACGGCTCCAGTTGAGCCTACAACGAAGGCGGCCGCTTAATGAACCATTTTGCTATCATCCTGCTCCCTGCGTTCGGTGGATGTGGTGGATGGACCGCTGAACCGGAAGTAATCCAGTAATGCCTGTGAAGTCTCCTTATTGTCAGGTCCCGGTGACCGTGGCTGTGTAACGCTACGCTCTTCGTTTTCGATTGCTGTATAAACGCCCGGTTGGCGGGCACGACGTTCTTGCGGAGAACTTCGATGGGACAATTCAGCAGCATCCGGCATGCCGTTACGGTTCCAGGCGCGTACATCAGGCGACCTACGATCGTGCGAAGGCCAATAAGGGACTGATGTCGTGCTTGTCCGCAGCTTTCAGTGCGTCGATATAGCGTTGGCGAGCTTCGCCCACAGCTTGGAGGCTTGCGCTGCCCCATGTGAAGCGTCCGCCGCCCAAACGCATGGTGAGCAGGTCGGCCATCAGCCGCGCGTGGCGGCCGTTGCCGTTCGGGAACGGATGGATCGCGACGAGGCGGTGATGAAACCGCACCGCGAGTTCGTCGGGCGGATAGCTGCTGTTTTCAACCCACGCCTTGACGTCGTCGATCAGGTGGTGGAGCTCGGTCGGGATCAACCACCAGTCAATGCCGATCTTACGTTCGGTCCTGCGGTACGAACCCGCCCATTTCCAAACGTCTTTTAGCATGCGCCGGTGCAGTTCCAGTACAAAGGTCTCGGTCAGGATGTCCACGCGCGCGCCGCGCGCAAAAACCCATCGCTGCGCACGCGCGATATTTTCCTGCTCCGCCTCGTTCAGTTCATGCTTGAAGGTGATGTGGGACGGCTTGAGGTCGCGCCGCTCTTCTGCAGTCAGGGGTGTAGCTGCGTTGTCCGGCTGCTGAAAGAGGTCGTCATTCACCATCCCAAAGCTTACGCGGTCCGAGGTCACGGATCATGTCTTCAACCTGGCCTTCGGTCAGGGCGACGCGTTGATCCTCAAGTGCCATTGAGTGCTCGATCGGCGCGAGCTGCTTCAGCACGACTGCGCGCGCGCGGTCGTGCACGGTCTTCTCCAGCGGCTTGTTCGGCACAAGCGCATAGATTAGCGTGCAGTCGAGTGCTTGGGCAGCGCGGTGCAGCGTGTCGATCTCGATCTTGCCCCTGGCCTCGGACTGCTCGATCCGGAAGGCGGTGGACTGCTTGATGTTCATGCGGCGCGCGAGTTGCACGCTGGACATGCCAAGGGCCTTTCGGATGGCGCGAATCCAGCCGTGGACCGGCGGGGTGAAGCGGCGTACGGGGCCGAAATCCTTGAAGCGGTCGTCAAGGCGGGTGCGGGATCTGCGGTGTTCGGCCATAGCTTATAACCTATGAAATCCTTCTCTATTATAGCTTATAGGCCATAAATAACTGTTGTATCATAGCCTATAAGCTATAATTTACCAAATTTATTTATGGTCTATAAGCTATTAAGTTGGCCGTTTTAATTGCAAAACGATGCTTTGGTTCGATCGATCAATGGAATTTTCTGGCTGGTCTATCGATCTGTTGCCCAGTTCAAGATTGCCGACAGGTCAGCTATGCGCGAGAACGCCTTGTCGTTCGTAACCAAGATAGCGCCGACGGACACCGCGTGAGTCGCGATCAACATATCGAGATTGCCAAGTGGCTTGCCCGCAGCCTCCTGTTTCGCCCGAAGGCGTCCATAGGCATGGGCCTCGTCTCTCCCCAGGGGAGAATCTGAATCTTAGCCAAGAACCCCTCCAGGGCTGGACGGAGCGTCTTTACATTTGGACTTTTTGCGACGCCGTATTGGAGTTCGGCCTTGGTAATCGCTGATATGCACGCAATCTAGTCATACTGGAGTCCGGCCAGCTTTGCGCGCGAAGCTGGGGAATTGGCTTTGACGATGTAGCTCACCGTATTGGTGTCGATCATGAATCGCTGGCTCACAGCTCTTCTCGCTGCTGGGGACGTCTCTGGTCACGATCCGCCAGGAAATCATTTGGGAAACCGGCTTTGTCGAGAGCGGCGAAAATCTCGTCCCACCCGCCTGGTGCCTCGGACAAAATCAGGTCTCCACTTTGAGGGTCGCGGCGGATGTAGACCTCATCCGTGGTGAAGCGGTACTCAGCAGGAATTCTGACCGCTTGGCTTCTTCCGGTCATGAAGACTTTCGCTTTCTCCCGCCTGTGCCATGGACCCTTCCCTCCGATATGCATCATTCTATATATCAAATGTGATTTCAAGTTGCTTCGGCGCATCGCACAGAAGGCCCGACCGTTAACGAACGGGCATCGGCTGAGTTTTTTTGGCATGCAGTTCACAGCTTCCAGAGCCACCGTGTAAAAGGTCACTTCGTGTCGACGCGAGAGAGAAGTGAGATCGTCACGTCTCGAGAGGTCGAGTTGATCGTCAAGATCTTTTGCGACCGATCCCATTGCATCACCCCACCCTGTACAGACTTAGGCATGTTCGCCGCCAGCTTCAGACGTTCCACGGAGCGGGCATCGAACTTACGATAGGTGATCTTATCTGGACTATATTCGATGTGCTGGATAACGGACGAAGTCCTGAGCAGATGGTTCTGATCATTCGGCGCTAACTCCGGGAACGATGCCATCGCCCGGAGATAGTGACGCACATAGTCGCCGTAGCCGTCGGTGAGCCAGATGTCATCGTTGGGATAACGGTTCTTCCCGTTTGCATCAACGGAGTAGGTCGCCCAGTTCAGCCGGCGCACAGCCTTCTCTTTGTTGGCGCAATCGCCAGACCTTTCGCAATAAAGCAACTCGACCGACGCGTGTCGAGAAGTGTGGCTGTTGCCGGGAACAAGATAGGCAGTCTGCTCGTTGATGGGGACGACCTGCAGCTTCTCGAAGTTGTGGTTGCCCAGGCGATCCAGTGACCAACCGAGGATGCCACGGGCCAGGCCCAAGCCGTTGGGGTCCCAATCCGGGTGCTCCAGAATATAAGCCGCCATGGTATCCGCGTTGATCTCGGTATCGGAGTAGTCGGCGGTGGGAATGTCTTCAAAGAACGGTCCCCACTTATTGGTGGGTATCGGGTAAGCCTTGAGCCATGTTGTGACCAGGACAGCAGTTCGGTGATATTGCTCGAAATGTCCTCTATGCAAATTTTCGAGAGCACTGAAGAGACGA
This sequence comes from uncultured Acidobacteriaceae bacterium, assembly GCA_963750415.1. Classification (GTDB taxonomy): domain Bacteria; phylum Acidobacteriota; class Terriglobia; order Terriglobales; family Acidobacteriaceae; genus PALSA-350. The sequence continues at coordinate 389,774 of CAVVQX010000005.1, read as the reverse complement.
AGGGTCGGACTCCAATTGGAGGTATACGACGCCGTGAACCGCTTGCCCTTAGCCTCCTGCGTAGCTACTTCTCCGGTTGCAGCATTTACCCGGAAAGGCCACGGTGAATGTTCCGCATCTCCAGGGGACACCCGTGCAACCAGGGTATCGGCGATCTTGATCGCGGCGTCGAGATAACGCGGATTGCCAGTCATCTCGTAGAGCATGACTAGTTCAGCGCCGAAGCTTCCGGCCTTGTCCGGCTGCAGGTAGCCCTTGCCGGCACGCATGTCCCCGTCATACTGGCCGGAGTGGATATCGGTGTTGTATGGGAATGGAAGATTGGCCCATAAAGCTGATGAACTCGACATGCCGTGGTCGAGCCAGTAATTCGCCATCAAGATCATGTTTTGCGGGATCGCTGGATCGCCGAGATAGTCGTAAAGAAGACTCCATGCATCCAGCGCCATGTTGATCTGGTCGCCGCCAAGGCCCCGGTCGTCGTCCTGACTGGCCTTCCAGACCTGATGTTGCAGGTAGTAGGGCACGCCGTTGGAGCAGTTCCGCATGTGAATCCAGAAATTCCAAATCAGGCGTATGTCGTGATCGTAGGCCTGCGACGGCCCGTTCCCATACCATGGCACAATCGCACCCTGGGCATCTACGCGGACGTCATGGTAGACGATGTGATGGTCATTGACGGGAAACTCACGCCGGTCCTGTGCGATTGCCGCTGGCAGCAGGAGAACAAGAGAAGCCGCCCAGAGATGTGCTCTGCTCATTTTCCCCCCACCACAACGTCAGGCGAGCCTGCGTGCCGCAGGCGCACGATGTAATCTCCTTGGCTGGCTTCGATCGTGTAGCCGGGCTCTTTCAAATCCTTGCGCTCCGCCAACGGTGTCTGCCCAGCTGTAACGAGAACGGGCTTGAAGTTTAACCGCATGACTTGGGTGCCCTCAGGATCAAACGTCTTGTAGGTTATCCGCCGCGGAGCATAGGTCACTTTCTGGATCACAGAGGAGGATCGCAATATATGCGATTGGCCCACGGGGGCTAACTCAGGCAGGGCGCCCATAGTCCAGTTGAAGTGCCGGAGATAATCCGCGTAGCCGTCACTAAACCAGAAGGGTGCATCGTAGTCTGTGCCGCAGCAAGCAACCAGACCTTCGGAGGAAATGAAGTAAGTAGCGTAGTTCATGGAACGGAAGGCATCCCGGCGAGCCTGCCCATCGCCTGTTCGTTCCGCATACATCGCATTGATCGCCGCCCACCTCCCGCCGTGGCTACCTTGTCCCGCGCGAGAGCAGCATCCGCCGCGGCCATTGAGCGGACCTTGCTCGTCGATCGCCCAGGCACCTAGAAAGGGTCCGCGTCCGAAACGCAGTCGCACCCAATCAATCATGTGGCCGACGTGGCTGACCCATTCGGGGTCGACCGATGCGGGGTCTGGCCTGCTCATGATGTAGTAGGCAGTCATATCCGGCAGGAATTGGTTGACGTTGTCGCTCCGGCGGGGAACATCTTCAAAGAAACCCGACCACTTGTCCCACGCTTTGCTGCTCCGGTTGAGCGGATTCTGAAGGACCCAGTTCCAGGCAATGTCACGAGCGCGCTGATAGGCTGCGGTGTCGCCGGCCTTGAGGCGGATGAGCTCGTCGAACATACGGACAGAAGACGAAACATCGCCTCCATATTCTTCCTGCGCGAGCGTCACGCCGGTGCGCGCGTCGAGACGAAACGGCCAGGGCGTATGTTCATCGTCGCCCGGCCGCACATGACGTGCGAGCGCATCGGCACAGTGTTGAGCCGCTTCCAGATACTTGCGATTGCCCGTCAGCTCATAAAAAAGCGTGTAGCCCGCGCCCAGCTGACCGACTTTATCGGTCTCGATACCGCCGTAGAACTCCTTGGGCATATTTTCAATGCAGTGGCCATAGTCGGTCTGGTCGTCACAAGACGTGGCAAAGGGGACGCTCGGCCATTCCCAGTCTGAAGGAGTGGTACCGTGGGCAAGTTGATAGTCGAGCATGCCGCCGACTGTGGCGATTGCCTCCTGATCCCCGGAGTACGGATACCAGGCCACTACGCCGTCTACAAACGCCGCATAGACCATGGCTGGGTTATGCTGCCAATATTCCCCCTGCAGCGTATTTGCATCCATCACTGAGTTGATCAGGTAGATCTTCAAGCCGGTGTGATGGCGGGTGTCAACGGGGACCTTATGTTCAATAAAGTTCCAGCCCAGATGTAGGACCTGATCGTAACCAAGGTTCTTATCCGGTTGGTACCAGGCCAGAAGATTGCCTTGTTGATCGAGAACGGGACGATGGAAAGTTACCTGAGCATTCACAAATTCGGGCGCCTGGGCCGTGAGCGAAGGCACCAAGAGCATCAGGCATGAGAGTTGCAGTAGCCGGCGAGAGATTGGAAAGGGCATGAAGACTCCGTCGTATGAAATCGAAACGGGGGCCGGTTTGGTTACCTGGAGGAAGACAGGAGCCCAAGGTTCGGATTCAGGGCGGATCTCGTGTCGTCAAATCATCATATGTTTGTCGATACAATTCGTCAATGCGCGATGCAAGGCTTAGTATCCATTAGGGACAAACACTCAATCGCAGCCCCGCGCATCCAATCGGGGTCGTTTTGTGATGAAAAGAGCCTTGGCGATGCAGAAACGCACTTTTCGAAATGGCCGTCTCAGCGAGCGGCTGCTTCCTGAAATACAGCGCATGATCGCAGAGGAATATGCTGAGCCGGGTTCCAGACTTCCCAATGAAGTGGCGCTGGCGGAGCGGTTCGATGTGAGCCGGATCGTCATTCGCGAGGCGATGAAGGTTCTCCAGGATCGGGGCGTGGTTGAGGTTCGAGCCGGAAGGGGAACATTGACTCTCGCGTGCAAGCCTGACCTGGTTCGAGAATCCCTTTTGCGCGTATTTCGTGATCAGCCCATACCGACCTTTGAAGAGATGGAGTCGATGCTGGAGCTACGCCAGGTGCTGGAAGAAATGAGCGCCAGTTTGGCGGCTGTCCGCGCCACCGAAGACGACCTGGTCAGGATCCAAACCGCCCTTGCCGGCATGGAAAACGGCGGGCCCCTGGAGGATACGATCGCGGCCGACGTGGAGTTTCACCGTGCGGTTTTGCGGGCGGCCCACAATCGTTACCTGGAAATGGTGCTGGACCCGGTGATGTCGGTGTTTCTTCAGCAAATAAAGGTTACCAACACGGCATTCATGGGAATCGACCTTCACCACGACATCTTTGAACAAATCCGGGCCCGCAATCCGGTTGCGGCCCGGCAGGCTGTTCGGAGGTTGATGAAGAGCACACTGCAGGACTCCCGCCGGGTCCTGCAACATATGCGCTGACCGGTGAGGCGGGAACCCGCAAAAAATCCCTTGACTCTCGCGAAAATACAAACATAATATGTTTCCAACGCCCGGGGAAATCTATCCTCCACTGTTCCTGGTGTCCCTTCCCTGACCCCCGGCCACGTTTGCAATTGGGCCTGTGCGCAAAAAACATAGCATTTCCAGCGGGCCTTTCCTGTCACCAAAGCAGCAGTTCAGCGCTACCGGAGGATCGTTTCTATGCGGCGTAACTACCTGTTGTTCGCAATCATGGTTTTCGTGTGTTCCGCCATCGGGCTGGCCCAAATCAACACAGGAAAAATCTCTGGCTTTGTTACTGATTCGAGTGGCGCCGTGATCACAGGTGTGCCTGTGACGGCGACAAATGACGCGACCGGGGTGGTGACCAGAACAGTAACCTCGGGTACAGGCGAATATGTGCTCAATTTTCTTGTGCCTGGAACCTACCATGTTCAAGTGGAAAAGGAAGGCTTTCAAAAAGCCTTGCGTACCGGCGTGATCGTCGACGCCGGCGGCAACAATCGCATGGACGTTTCCATGCTGGTTGGCAACACCGGACAAACCGTCGAGGTTGAGGCCAATGCTGTGAACGTGGCCACCGAGACTTCGGAGCTCTCGCAAACCTTTTCTCATCGGGAACTGGACAAGCTGCCCAACATCGATCGCAATGCGCTTTATCAGATGAATCTGATTCCGGGCGCGAACAACGACGTGGGCAGCGGCAACTACGGGACGAACGGTGGCGAGAATGGCTCCGCGATTGGTTTGACCCGGCCGCAGCTGGCTTCCATTGGAGGCGTGGACGCAAATGCGAACTCCGTCTATATCGATGGAGTTCCCAACCGCGAGCCGCAGAACGCGTACATCAGCCTGGTTCCGGCCATCGAGGGTGTACAGGAGGTGCAGGTCTATACCGGCAAATACAACGCCGAGTTCGGCTTCTCTGGAAGTGCGGTGGTTAACGTCACAACCAAGTCCGGCAGCAATGAACTGCATGGAGCGGCTTTTGAATTTCTGCGCAACGAGGCACCGGACGCACTGAACTACTTCGCCGGCGGGCAGCCGAAAACACCTTTCCGGCGGAATCAGTTCGGCGGCGCGGTGGGCGGTCCGATCCTCAAGAACAGGCTGTTCTTTTTCGGCGACTACCAGGGCACGCTCGTCAATACCAGCCAGCCCGCAACCACAACCGCGCCAACCGCAAAGATGTTAAATGGTGATTTTTCAGAATTGTATGTCCCTGGGACCATCGACGATGCGGGGAATACTTACGGTCAGATCTACGATCCCAATACGCGCGTGTTTGACGCTAACGGAAATGTGATCAGCGCGCAGCCCTTTCCCGGCAACATTATTCCTCAGAGCCGCTGGGACTCGTCGGCCGCGGCCATGAATGCCGCGAAGGTCTTTGGCGAGGCAAATCTGCCCGGTATTAACCAGAACCTGGAATACCTGTACAACAATAGTCAAACAGCTAACCAGGCTGACGGCCGCATCGATTTCGACCGAACCAGCCGCGACCGGATTTTTTTCCGGTACTCCGTCCTCAGCTCGATCAACAACAATTCCACGAATGTGAATCAGTTCTTCCAGAACGGCAATGCCGACTCCCAGACATTCGACCAGAACATGCAGGTTTCTGACCTGTTCTCGATCAGCGCGACGAAGATGAACGAGCTGCGGCTGGCTTATAACCGGTCGAACGTAAAGACCAGCAACAAGACCCAATTCGAGAACTGGAACAACATGTTCGGCATTCCCAATGGAAACCCTGGTGGCCCGCAATCGGAGGGCCTGGCAGAGTTCGACATGAACGGCGTGCCGAGCGTCGGGGGCGGTTCTGCCATTGCCCAACCCGATTGGGTCGGTTACATCTTCAGCAATACCATCGGCCTGACGGACAACTTTACCTGGATCAAGGGAAGGCATTCGGTTAAGTTCGGTACCAACCTCAATCACGTGGCGGACGTTTCCGCCGACACGATCGGCGGAGACAATCCTCGCGGCGCGCTCACATTCGACGAAGCGATGACCTCCTATGATGGCGTTGGCTACAACGGAGGCAGCAATCCCAACAATGCTCTTGCCGTGCAGCCCGTTGCGTATCCGGCCCTTTTGCTCGGAAACATGGTCGCCAGCGCTCGCGCCCACTTTGTGAATGGAGCTCCTTACCAGAGCTATTGGCAAAATGCATGGTACGCGCAGGATGATTTCAAGATTCTGCCCTCGCTGACGCTCAACCTCGGCCTCCGCTACGAAATCACTACCCGGCCGATTGCCCGTCACAACCGGGAATCTAACTGGGATACTCGAACGAACGCACTCGTTCTTGCCACTTCCAGCGACCGCAGTCCGGCTCTTTCCCTGGATAAGAACGATTGGGGACCACGGGTAGGCTTTGCTTATACCCCAGACCATGGGAAAACCAGTATTCGCGCGGGTTATGGCATTTCATACTGGATGGCTTACTGGTCGGGACCCTTGACGATTCTGGGTCTCACCTATCCGAACTATGCTAAGCAGGTGAACCTGACCCCTAACAATCTCACGCCATCCTTGGTGCTCTCGAAGGATGGACTACCGCTGGCCAATCCGGAGTACGACTCATCGGGCAACCTGCTCATTCCCTCCGGAGCCTTGATTCGCGGAGCCGAATACAACTGGAAACAACAACGTGTGGATCAGGCAAGCCTGAACGTCGAGCGGGAGCTCCGCCCTGGCATGGTTCTCGATATTGGTTACGTGGATGTTCGCGGCATAAATAACAACCACTCCACCAATATCAACCAGGCCCCACCGACTTCCCCGGGTACTGACTACAACCTCGAGCGTCCTCTTTATTCCGAATATCCTCAGCTGGGTGATATTCCTATCTCTCAATCCGTTGCCAGCAGCTGGTACGATGCACTGACGATTCGATTCGCCGCGAATCTCAAACGAGGGATTTCCGTCAATTCCAGTTATGCGCATGGCCGCAGTTTTTTCAACGGCAACAATCTCGACCAGACAAACATCAACCAGTACTACGGCCCCACGCAGCAGGATATCGCGCATATCTGGAATACCCAGGTTCACGCGGAAATACCTGTTGGCCGTGGACGGCGTTTCCTGGGTAACTCGAACCGCATCGTAGACGCCCTCCTTGGCGGTTGGGAATATTCCGCCTTTCTCCACATCCGGAGTGGAACGCGCTTCGATGTGACGGCTAGCGACACCACATCTCTCAACAATGGACAGACCAACCGCCCGGACCGCATCGGAGTGGGAACGGTCAGCCATCCCACCGTTTCAAACTGGTTCGATACCAGCGCCTTTATCATTCACACCACACCGATGACCTATGGCACATCGGGAATCAATCCCCTGCACGCCGACGGGGAGCAGCAGCTCGATTCCTCGCTGTTCAAAACCTTTCATTTGACAGAGCGCCAGGCGCTCGAGTTTCGAACGGACGCTTTCAACACCTTCAATCATCCGAATTTCTCCGCTCCGGATTCCGGTGTCGGCGATGGGGCGGAGGGCCAGGTGTTCGCCACATCCGTGGACAACCGTGAACTGCAATTCGCGCTTCGGTATTCGTTCTAGACGGCGACAGTGGCGCTTCGGCGACTTGGAGCCGATCCGCCCCTGCATGCAAAAATAGGATCTGATTCAGCGCTTTTCGCGCTTCACAAGGGACCGGTAAACGTTATGGCAAGCAAACTGGAAGAATATCTGGCCGCAAACGTAGGGGCCCAGGGCACAAGTCATACGAAGCTCACCGACAGGCAAGTCCACTTACTGCGCCACACCTTCATTGACTACCAGGCAACTTCAGAATTCCTCGACCATCCTTTGGTGATTGAACGAGCGGAAGGCCTCTACTACTGGGATACTTCCGGGAAGCGATACTTCGACGCGATCGGGGGCATTTTCGTAGCCGTTCTAGGCCACCGGCACCCACGGGTCATGCAGGCGATGCGCGATCAAATGGAGAAGGTTACCTTTGCTCCGCCGCTGCATAGTGTCACTAATATTCTGCTCGATTTCGTAGAAAAGGTAGGAAGCGTTGCGCCTGGTTCGTTGAAGTATGTAAAGCCATTTAGCGGCGGCTCGGAAGCCGTGGAATCCGCGCTTAAGTTTGCCCGGCAATACTTCAAGCAGACGGAGCGGCCTAATAAATATAAGTTTGTCAGCCGCTATTATGCTTACCACGGAGGCACCTTCGGCGGCATGGGCGCCAGCGGAAGCGGAGCGCGCAAATCCAAGTTCGAACCGCAGATGGATGGATTTCTCAAGGTATTTCCGCCCAGCTACTATCGCGACCGGTTTGCCACCTGGGAAGAAGCGAATCGCTTTGCCGCCCGGAGTCTGGAAGACGTTATCCTGCATGAGGATCCATCTACGGTAGCTGCCTTCCTGGTCGAACCCATCGGCAACACCGGAGGGATCATCACCCCAACCGAAGAATACTTTCAGATGCTGCGGGATATCTGCGACCGGTATGACGTGCTGCTGATTTTCGACGAGGTGATTACCGGATTTGCTAAAACCGGCAACATGTTTGCCTCCCAGACCTTTGGCGTCACGCCAGACATCATCTGCGCGGGCAAAGGGATCTCCAGTGGCGCCATGCCGCTGGGGGCTATGATTGCCCGGGAGGATCTGGCAGAGGCCTTCGAGGGTGGGCCCGATGAAAATCTGAACTTCGCGCACGGGCATACGTTTGCCGGGAATCCACTGGCCTGCGCAGTTGGTTTGGCTGTAATGGACGAAATTATGGAGCAAGACTTGTGCGCGAAAGCGCAACGTCTGGGCGAATACCTGCGCCGCCGGCTGGACAATCTAAAAAAATACGGAGTGGTTCGCGAGATTCGTGGCAGGGGCGTTTTGCTCGGAGTCGAGCTGGTGAAGGATACGAAGTCCATGGAGCCGTTTCCTGCACTTGGGATGGAACTCAAGCGGACTGCTCTCGAGCAGGGGCTTATCTTACGCGTGGACCCCAGCTGGTTTGCAGTGGCTCCGCCACTGATTGCGGAAGAGAAGGATCTGGACGAAATGTGCGACTTGATCGAAATGAGTCTTTGCACTGCGTTGGATCGTGTAAAGGTCCGCGACCGTTAGTTTCGCCACACTTGCGAGTTAGGGAGCCCTGGTGTTTTCAACTGAACGTCTTCGTGACTGGATCCTGCTATTGCTTTGCAATTTGATGTGGGCAAGTCAGTTTGTGCTGGTCAAAATCGTCCAGGAACAGATGGGTCCAGTCGCTGCTACCTCATTCCCGATGCTGATTGCTACGGTCCTCCTGGTTCCGATCGTGCGTTGGGAAGCTCGCTCGCAGCGGGCCCGGCTGCCCTCGATACCGGGCACAGACTGGCTTCGCTTCCTGCTCATCGGAGTCCTCGGCCAAGTCGTCGCCCAGCTCTTCATTACCTGGGGCCTTCGCTTTTCTTTGGCTTCCAACGCTGCCCTGCTGATGTTGACGCTGCCCATCGCAACCACCGTCATGGCCTACTTTCTGTTAGGCGAAACCATGTCGCGCATACGCTGGATCAGCTTTGCCCTGGCTATCGCCGGCGTCGTGGAATGCTCGGGGGTGGATTGGAAGGCGCTGGACTTTACCGGCAGAGGCTATCTGCTGGGCAACGGCTTGATCTTCATCAGCGTCTGCGGAAGCGCGTTTTACAACGTCTATAGCAAGAAGTTACTGGAGCGATATACTCCGCTCCAGGTGCTTCTCTACAGCTATTATTTCGTGATTGCCTTTCTCATACCGATCACGTTCTACGCAGAGCCTGGCGCTTTTCACCAAATCACTTCCTACACAGCGAAGACGTGGCTCGGGATTGCCCTGCTCGCGGTATTTCAGTACTGTCTCTCGATGGTGATTTTTCTTTCGGTGTTAACCCGTCTCGATGCGACGCAGGCCAGCTTGTCCAATTACATGATCCCGTTCTTTGGCCTCGTCATCGCTGCCCTGGTGCTGCATGAAAGACTTACTGTCTTCATGATCCTGGGCGGAATCCTGGTGCTGCTCAGTACACTCTTGATCACCGTGTATGAAGAACACCAGAAAAAGCAGATAAGCGTTTCCGTGTCCTAAATCCAGGTTCGCCAGGCTCTTGATTTGCAACTTCAAATAGATTCAGGTGGTGTGAAATGAATCCGCTTGCCAGGTACGTGAGCCTGCTGATTGCTTTGTGTCTGAGCGCGTCCGCTATGGGGCAACAATCCTTTCCGGTTGTTTCCACGATAGACGCATCCACGATCGCAGGTCGGCCAGTAGCGCTCGATCCGCAGGGAAAGTTGCTTCCGTTTCCCATGCCGGCGGACACGGGATACTCTTATTCCTCCTATTTCCTCTCGCAGTGGACAATTCTTTGGGACCAATACAACCGCCAGCGGCTGCCATACTACTACTGCTGCTACGATTTTGACCGCACCACCTTCGAGATGTTTCCCGAGAAGCATTGGGCAAACTCGACCGGCTACCTGCGAGCCATGATGCAGGGTTTCATGGAGCGGCTCTATCCCTACACCGGCGATGATCGCACGCTGGTGTTTTTGCGCGATCTGGTCGACTACGAACTGGCCAACGGCTTAACGCCGGAAGGCTATGTATGGCCCCAGGTACCTTATCCCTCGGCCAATCCGGGCAGCTCCCGTTACACCGGCTGGAGCGAACACGGAGAGGACTACGTGGAACCTCCCGTCGTGGGTGAAGATGGATACGGATATCTTCGACTCTATGAGATGACCGGCGACATCAGATATTTGATCGCTGCAATTCGCTGCGCAGATGCGCTGGCCAAGAACTTCAAGCCCGGAGATGAAACCCACTCGCCCTGGCCCGATCGATGCTTTGCCCGGGATGGCAGCCTGGTTGGCGGCAAAGCAATGTTTCCCTACTCTGCGAACGTGGTTGAACCGATCATGTTGTTCGACGAGTTGATGCGCCTCGGTCAAGGCGACACTGCCTCATACAAGAGAGTCCGCGAGGGCGCCTGGACGTGGCTCATGAAGTACCCCATGCAAAATAATGTCTGGGTGGGTTATTTCGAGGATGTGCCGGGGAGCATGGAGAATATGAACCAGGTGATTCCGCTGGAGTTCGCCCGTTACGTCCTCCTGCATCCGGAGAAGGACCCCGAATGGCGGGAGCATGCACGCAAGCTGATGGATTGGGTCAAGACAACTCCGAAATGGCCCAAGTACATGGTGCATGGCGCACTCATTACAAACGAGCAAGGGGATGGCAAGGACTTTTGCTGCAATCTTCCCAACCAGTGCTGCGATAGTCACAGCGCGCGGCTGGCGGCGGTCGAGGCGCTTTATTATTCCAAAACAGGCGACATTGCATACAAGGAGCAGGCCTACCGCACCTACAACTGGGTTACATACCTACAGGGATTACCGCGCGACGGCCACGCCCCGTTCTCTGACCAGTGGTGGTTTACGGATGAGTATTCCGATGGTCCGCGACGAATGATGGACGCCTTCTGGGCTGTACCGGAATGGGCGCCCACGGAGGAATCGCATCTACTCGGATCGCTCTCCGTAGTGACAAAAATTCATTATGGCGCAGGAGTAGTTTCGTATACCACGTTTGATCCTGAGTCCACCGATGTCCTTCGCCTCAACTTCGTTCCCGAGTCGATCATGGTTGGGGGAAAGCCCATCAGCCGGAGGAAGGACCTGGACCAGGAGGGGTACACCTTTGACGATCAGACGAAGACGCTCTCCATCCGCCACACCAGTGCCAGGGACGTCGCAATCCTGGGAAAGAGCGACCAGCGGCCGCCCTCTTACATCACCTTTGATGATCCGCATCTTCCCGCAGGCACACCTCTGGTGGGCCAATATCCCTCCGGGGTGGTGGACTGGGGCAGTGGGGAATGGCAGATTGGCACGCCCGAAGGCAAGTTTGGAACGTTCACCCTTGCCCTCGCCGAAGCAAATCCAACGGAGGCGCAGTTCCATTTTTATGCCCCGCACATCTTCGTCGGCGTGGATGTGTACAACGATGGCCAAAGCGATGCCACGGTTACCATCCGGTCTCCGGAAACACGCGAGCAGTCGTTCACCATCAAGGCCAAAGAACTGCGCCGTATAAGGACCGGCTGGCGCGATCCAAGTACATCGGTCGCCTTCGCCATCACCAACGGGGCCGGCTTGCATTTCGACAACCTCGCTTACCTTCACCAATGAGACTGTGACATGACAGAAACACGACTGCACGGCCTGCGTCTTCTCGAGTTGGAAAACGAATGGCTTTCTCTTTCCGTCCTTCCCGAGGTTGGGGCAAAGATACTGACGCTTTACGATAAGGCTGGCAACCGGCAGATACTCTGGGCGAATCCACGCATTCGCCCGCAAGCCTATCCTATCGATGCAAACTTTGATAATTATTGGTGCGGCGGGTGGGACGACGCTTACCCCACCGCGGACGCGTGCATCCATGCGGGAGAACCGTTTCCCAATCTAGGGGAATTGCGTTCGTTGCAGTGGCAGGTAGAAGAGGCCACCCCGACGAAGACCATACTGACTGCCTACGGCCCCATCAGCGCGATCCGCGCGACCAAGACGGTGTGGCTCTCCGGGCAAGTGCTGCACATGAGCTTTTCGGTGAAAAGCTTAAGTCCGATTCCGCTCGATTTTATGTGGGGCACGCACCCCGCTTTCGCCGTCGAAGCGGGCACGCGGCTGATCATCCCTGCGCGCACCGGCATTGTGGCGCAGTCGAATCATCCATCGCTAGGGGCCCCAGGCGACAGCTATAGCTGGCCGAACGTGAACGGGACAGATATGAGCCTGGTGCCGGATATCTCCGCTGGGATCAACTGCGGCCACTATGCCACAGGTTTAGAGGATGGCTGGTTTGCGGTTGAAACCAGCGGCCAGGGCATACTCTACGAGTTCCCTTTGGAAACTTGCCCCAATCTCTGGATGTGGCTGGTCTACGGTGGGTGGCGAGGCTATCACCACGCAGTCATCGAGCCGTGGACGGGGTATCCGGTCAACCTGGCGCAGGCCTTCGAGCAGGGCCGTCATAGCCAACTCGATCCGGGGAAGACCTTCTCAGCAACGGTGCGATGCACCGCGTATCACACGCCGGAGACGCATAGCGATGCTCTCCGGCGACTGCGCGAAACTACTTAGAGCAGTTTTGCAATTAGTGTGGTCTGATAAAGATCGCGAAGAGTGGTTTTCCATGGCCGAAAACCACAAAAAGACCAATCGCTTCGGTCTACACCCATTGCGAAACTACTTAGGTGGCAGACCTGCGCTGAAGCCTCCATCGACGACCAGCGCTGAGCCGGTCATGAACGAGGCGTCATCGCTGGCGAGGAAGACGGCTGCGCGGGCTACTTCTTCCGGTTGTCCGATTCTTCCCAACGCGTGCAGCGAACCTGCTTCTTCTCTGGCGCGCGCAGGGTCGGGCTGCGACTCAAAGTAGCCCTCCGCCAACCCTGCGTTGATATAGCCGGGGCAGATGGCGTGCACGCGAATCCCTTCGCGCCCATGATCGATGGCCAGCGCCTTGGTGAATGCCAGGATCGCTCCCTTAGTGGCACAGTAGCCAGCACAATACGGCTCTACGAAGAAACCGTTGACAGAGGACATGTTGAGGATGACACCCCGGGTCTGCCGGAGAGCGGGCAGAAAGGCACGCGAACATAGAAAAACGCCGCCCACGTTGACCGCCATCTGCCGATTCCACTCTTCGGGAGACGTATCTTCGATCTTCTTGTTTACCTGGATCGCGGCGTTGTTTACCAGGATGTCGAGCGGACCGAGCTCCTTGTGGACGAACGCCTGCAGGCTGCTTACCGATTTAGGGTCGGCAACGTCGGCCTTGAAGGCGCGTGCATCCCTGCCCAGCGAAGCGAGGGCCGCAGCGGCAACTTCTGCCTTGGCTCCATCTACGTCGACGAGCACCACGCGCGATCCTTCCGAACTCAGGGCATCCGCGACTGCCCGGCCAATTCCAGAGCCGGCTCCGGTGACAACAGCAATCCGTTCCTTCAGCTTCAAGTCTTTCTCTCCTCATTGTTAGTACAACTATAAAGTCAATCTCAAAGACTACAGGGAATCGATCGAAAACCCCGAGCCGCCGTCTTCTTTTAATGCACGGAAAAAGCCAAGAGCACATTTCCAGACATGCCGCCCCATTGGCCGTAACCGGAGTTGACGAAGATCATGCCATTCACTACAGCCGGCCCCGCCGCGTCTATCGAGCCCCCATTCCCGGGTTTGCCATTTACCGTAGAAAGGTTGCGCGCGGTATCCGTATCCCAGAGAACTCTGCCCGTGGTTGACGAATAAGCGCGCAGGTGGCCGTCAACCGAACCGGAGAAGACCACGCCTGGAATGGCGGTAACAGCGGCAGATTGCGCAGGCGAACAGCCCGTTCGGGACGCGTCGCAGGGCATCGCCGGCGCGCTCCACACGATCTTGCCGGTTCCAGAATCGAGGGCGTAGAGTCCGCCTCCCTTGTGAGGATCCAGAATGAACCGATACCCCTTCGTCGATTTCGGATCTGGTACTGCGCTCAGTGCAAGATCGGAGACGGCGACATAAACCCTTGGCCCGTCCGACGCCGAACCCCACTGGCTGCCTCCGAATAGTCCTCCTTTGCCTACTCGCGTCTGCCAAAGCAGTTTGCCTTTTTCGTCGGGATCGAGGCCATAGGCCATGCCGGACTTTTGTGCGATCACCAAAGCTCGTTTGCCGTCACGTAAGCTGAGGAGGATCGGTGGCTGGCCGAAGTCGTAATCAGAACCGTGCGTCGCAGGGCAATTACCGGGTATGGGCATAGAACACGCACTGTTGAAGGCGTCGTCGCTAGTGAGTTGAGCTGACCAGAGAAGCTTGCCTGTCTTGAGATCCATGGCCAGAACAGCGTCGCTGGTCCTGGTCGGTGGGTCAGAATAGTTGTCTCCGGTGGCCACGTAGAGAGCGTCCATTTTCTCGTCAATGGTCGGGGTCGCCCAGACGCCGGCTCCCGACGGGCCGTATTGCTGCGTGCCTGCGGGACTCATGCGTGTGGGCTTGGCCGGATCGGGGATAGTGAAGGATTGCCACAACTTATCGCCGTTAGCGGCATTGAGGGCCACTACGCTGCCACGAAAAGTGCAGCATTGGTATTTGGGATCGCCGCTGACCGTTTCTTCGAAAGAAGAGAATGCCTGGTACAGCACCCCCTTGTAATAGCGGGGCGTGGCAGTTGCCAGCGAGGCGAAATGATCGACGGGGCGAACCTTCCAGATCAACTTGCCTGTTTGCGCGTTAAGCGCGTATACATTTGCGGCGGTATCGGCGAAGAATACGGCGGGTGTGCCGGCGGCATCACCGATGGCAGCACCGCCACGGATTCCGGAAGCGGCACGAAATCCCCAAAAAGTGCAGCCCGAATCAGCATCAAGTGCATAGAGAGTTCCGTTGGTGGCGCCGATGAACACGTATCGCCCGATAACAGCAGGCTGTGACCGCGCTTCGCTCACATCGCCGAGATTGAAGGCCCACTTGAGCTTGAGTCTGCCCAGATCGGCGGCGGTAAGACCGGCGGAGGCGGCGTCCTCGAAGCGCGAATTGGTAATCCTTGTGCTCCAGCCGTTCCATTCAGGGGTGTTGGCACTGACCGAAACTGCCGGTTGAGCTTCGCACGTGCGCGTCACCTGAGGGGCGGCCGCGCGGCCGCCGCTGGGCGCGATATAGCCGAGCAGGGCGAAGATTTGAGCGCTGGAGAGGCCGTCTGCCTCAGTCTTCATGACGCCGCGCGTCAGGGCCAGGTAAATGGCTTCGCCGCTCATGGCTTTTATTGTGCTAAGAGATGGAACACGGGGCGAAGGGGTGTCATGGCACGACGCGCAACGTTCTTTATAAATGGCTGCGCCATCTTGAGCCCACAGCGTCGAGGTGAGCAGTGCAAGGAGACACACGTATCGCATGGCATTTCCTTTCGGGTCTTCGATCGAGATCAGTTAAATGAAGTCGCGCTTCCTGGATTGGAGGAAGAACGCGAGACCGACGATGGACGCGATCGATCCAAGCTCCATCGAGAGGACGGTAAGAGCCGCCGAATTCCAGACTGCCACCGGGCCGGTCCAGTTCACTGTGAGCGATGGGACGCGGGCCAGAAAGTACCAAACAAGCCAGTATGACGAGTTGCAGAGGATGCTGGCCGCCATGAGCCAACCCTCCGATTCTCCTACCAGCGTGGCGGAAGAAATGAGGCAAAAGCCGATCAGAGGCAGCATGGCGAGAATGAGCAACATGGGAATGATTCCGTGAGGCATCGCGTGACGAGTCTCAATGAGAACCAGCGCTGAGATCAGCAGCGTGAGCCAGGGGACCAGGAACATGGCCGAAGTCGACAAAGCTTTCGCGATCGTGTACTGGACCGAAGATACGGGAAGGCTCATGACAAACGCCAACGTCTGTTTCTTCCGCTCGTTCAGGATGGCTGAGCCGGGCAGCATACTGCCGAGAATACACAGCGACACAAAGAACCACACGCCGCCCACAAGACGAGCAACTTCCCCCGCATATTGCGCGATCACCAACGCGATCAGGCCGACGCCAATGCAAAGGGAGATGAGCCGGCGGTTGAGACGCCAATCTTTCAAAATCAGATGACCAATGACTGAGCTTGTCACGCTTCCACCTCCTCGCGGCTATGTTCCACGTTGGCGACGAAAATTTCTTCCAGCGTCATGTTCTCGATGCTCTGAACGCGGACACCGGTGTCTTCATAGGCATGGGCAAGATCCGGCACAAAAGCATTGGAGGTGGCGACTGCCAGTCTTCCCTGTCGTTGCACGCCGACGATTCCGGGCAGCGGCGGCAATTCGATTCCCAAAGGAACCTCGAGGCGCAACCGCCGCCAACGGTCAAGGTAGGTCTCCTTGTCCATGGAATCGATGATGCGGCCGCGATCAATGAAGGTGATTTGGTCGGAAATCTGTTCCACATCCTGAGTGTTGTGCGACGAGAATAGGATGCTGCGACCCTCTTCGGCCATGACGCCGGTCAATTCGCGGAGAATCTCGTGACGCGCGACCGGATCCAGGCCGGTCGTGGGCTCGTCCAACACCAGCAGCTGGGGCTTGCGCGCCAGAACCAGGAGCAGCGCCGCTTTGACGCGCTGGCCGTGGGAGAAGCCTTTCATCTTCTGCTTCGCGCGCAATCCAAAACGCTTGAGAAGAATCTGCGCATAAGAGGCATCCCAGTTGGGGTAAATCGACCGCATGAAACTCATGTGCCAGTCGAGAGTCATGGAGTCGTAAAGCCGAATGTCCTCAGATGCGAAACCGATGTCCCATTTAGCGGCGACCTGTTCGGCGGGCATGCGGTGGCCGAGCACCCGAACTTCACCCGAATCCTGGTGAACCAGGCCCATTAAGACGCGGATTGTGGTGGACTTGCCCGCGCCATTGGCCCCGATGAGGCCCATGATTTGCCCCCGCGGCAGTTTCAAATGAATATCTTCGAGCGCGAAGTAGCGATACTTCTTGCTGACTCCGCTCAGTTCGATAGCGATATCGTTCATATAAGTTCCTTATCCTTCTCGGCTACCCGGTCCCCGGCTTCGCGCAACCGTTCTACCAGTCGTTTGGGCGGCATGCCCAGTTGCGACGCGATGCGAGCAGCCTGCTCTAAATGCTGTTCCAGCTCCTGCTCGCGCAAGCGAGCAGCCAAGCCCGGAGCAGACGCTACGTGTGAACCCTTGCCATGCTGGGTGACGATGATGCCTTCGCGTTCCAGTTCGTAATAGGCACGCTTGACGGTGATGACGCTTACCTCAAGGTCGACGGCAAGTTGCCGGATAGAAGGGATGGCCTGACCTTCCGCCCAGTCACCAACCATAATCCGTTGCTTGATTTGCTCCATGATCTGGAAGTACATGGGGCGCTTATCAGACTGCGAGAGTGTAAAGGATCCGTACATCTGTGTATAGACAGTATATACAGATGCTACGTAATCTCGTCAACCTATTTTTTTCGATTCAACACATCAACAACGTTCGCGCTTAAAGGCGAGCATCCTCTGGTTCGACGCTTCGCTAAGGCGCACGGCACTTCTGTCGATAATCCATTACGTGTGGTGCAACAGCGGCTGTCATAAAAACCCGCGGACCGATCACCAGCAGGTTCGACCGTTGATCTGTGGCAATGGTTGACTGGCGCCTGGTCACATCCGCGTTCGTGGGTCATGAAAATATGTCGAGACGGAGCGAAGTAGCGAAAGTTGTGCGCCGTCGCACAATGCGAGCCGCACTCCTCGCCCTCTTGATGTCCCTCACGCTAATCGCGTGGCCCCAACAAAAACAAGCAGACCTCACCAACCTGAGTATCGAAGACCTGATGAATTTCAAGGTGACCTCCGTCTCGAAAACGCAGCAAAGCCTTTCCCGGGCGGCCTCAGCGATTTTTGTAATTACGCCGGAAGCCATTCGCCGCTCGGGTGCAAATAATATTCCCGATCTGCTGAGAATGGTTCCCGGGCTGGATGTGGCCCAAATCAACGCCAATACCTGGGCGGTCAGTGCACGTGGCTTCAATGCGAAATTCAGCAATGAACTTTTGGTCCTTATGGACGGACGAACCGTATACACCCCCACTTTCGGAGGTGTGTTTTGGGACGTGTTAGACCTTCCTTTGGGGGATATCGAGAGAATCGAAGTCATCCGTGGCCCAGGCGGTTCGCTCTGGGGAGCCAACGCCGTAAACGGTGTCGTCAACATCATCACCAGAAAGTCTTCCGCAACCCTGGGCGCACATATCGTGGCCGGTTACGGCAATGTCGAGCAGGGATTTGGAACCATCCAATATGGCGGTGCAATCCGTAAGCGCACCGACTACCGCGTGTATACGAAATATTTCAATCAGGGCCACTTTCCCAGTAAAACAGGCGCGGACGGAGGAGATGGTTGGCGGATGCTGCACGGCGGCTTTCGCAGCGATAGCATGCTTTCTGCGAAAGACACGCTGATGTGCCAGGGAGACATTTACAGCGCCCGTGAGGGCCTTCCCACGAGCGATATCAGCCTCATTCCCAACCTCGCAACGCAGGACATCGAATTGTTCCCCAATATTGGTGGCGGCTTCCTCCAGGCTGTCTGGAATCGCACCTCCTCGGCTCGCTCCAACATCAACCTCCAGGTCGCCTACGATACTTACGAACGAAACGATCAATTACGCGAGGCTCGACACACCTTCCATCTCGACTTTCAGCACAATTTCGATCTGGGGGCTCGGCAGAAGATCGTATGGGGAGGGACGTATCGCTATTCAATCTCTCGATCGGACGGATTCTTGGGCATCTCACTCATCCCCGCTGACCTCAACATGCAGCTCTTCAGCTCGTTCATCCATGACGAGGTGGCCATCGTTCCGAATCGCCTGCTCCTCGCCTTCGGGGCCAGGCTAGAGCACAATCACTATACCGGCTTCGGCGTCATGCCCAGTGCTCGCGTGGCTTGGACTCCCACGCAGCTACACACGCTGTGGGCAGCCGTATCAAAAACGGCCCGGACTCCCAGTGAGCAAGATGCCGCCCTCCGTGCGGACGCCGGGGCGTTTGCAGGTCCCGGAGGAATTCCGGTGGTCGTGACCCTCTTCGGCAATCCGCTTGTCGGCAACGAGGAGTCCGCCGATTATGAAATCGGTTATCGAACGATGGTCGGGGAACTATTGTCCATCGACTTCGCTGCCTACTATAGCCACGACACTCACCAGAACACGAGCGAGCCCTCGACGCCGTTCTTCGTGGCAACGCCATCGCCTCACCTCGTCCTGCCCTTGACTACCGAGAACCTCATGCACGGCGAAACCCATGGCATGGAACTCGCGGTCAACTGGAAAGTTACCCGGCGCTGGACCCTGAACCCTGGCTACGCATTCGAGCAGATACACATGCACCTGGCTCCCACAAGCAAGGACACGGACTCGGTGAGCGAAGCCCAGGGAAGCACCCCGGTCAACGCCGCACAGCTTCGCTCGCATATCGATCTGGTACGTGGGCTCTCCTGGGATACATCTGCCTACTTCGTCGGCCGATTGGCTGATCCGCGCGAAGCCTCCTATACACGGCTTGACGGCGGCCTGTCGTGGCGCCTCGGCGAAAAGATAAACCTGAGCATGGTTGGCCAGAATCTATTGCGTGGCCGGCACGAGGAATTCGTCGACCCTACTGGCAGCACCAGGAGCACCTTGATCCAGCGGAGCGGCTACGCCAAAGTGGAATGGCAGTTCTGAAACCTGGCGCAATAGGTTCATTTCCCCCTGACACCCACAACTCCGCGAATCTCTTGCGCCACCAGCTCATACTGGTCCGACGCGAGGTAGTCGACATGCGCGGCGATCGCAGCGCGCCAGCGCACACGCGCCTTACTGAGCGAGCCGAAGTTATAGTCATGGAACCAACCATTACAACTCAGCTGCGCCTTGGTCGCGCCATCGAGCGTGTAGAAACGTATCCACAGGCCATTGGCGTGCGCCCGCTCTACCAACGCGCGGAGCCGGTCCATCTTTGCCGGGGTCCACCCTCCTGCATTTGCCTGGCCGCCGACCTCAACGACCTTCCACGGATTGTTCCACCACCGGCGGTAGTTCGTGGCTTTTCCCGGATCCATCACTTCGGGGGCCGCAGACGGATCCTTATCTTCCGTGTGAATCGCGCCGAATAGTAACACCCGATCACCGGTGTGCAGCTGATCGTAGAAAACGGTTTGCTGCGCATCCGGTTCGCCGGTCAGTACCAGTATCGGTTTCACATCCAGTGGCTGCACGTCAGATTCTTCACTACCTTTTACCGACGTCGTAAGCCATGACTGGTATTTGTGCAGCAGCGACAGCACAGCCGCCAGGTGTTCCGGCTTATCGTCCTTGAAATCGAGATTGAGCGTGATGATAGGCCAATTTCCATGGTTGCCCTCCCGCAGCGCCTTCTCTACTGTGGGGCGTACGCGATCGAAAAAATACTCCTCCATGGTTGGCTCATTGCCGTCGGTCGGTTCCCCATGCGTCACCACGGACCAGCTGCGGCCGGTCTTGGGGTCGGTATGCCAGGCGAGGTCCTGCTCGATGGCCAACGGAGTGCCCGCAGAAAGAGCACGATCGATGCGGTCCCCCCACCATTCCGAGTAGGGATAGCAGTTGTGCGCATCCATAACCGTGCGCGAACCTGGATGGAACTGTTGTGCTGTGAGCGGCGAAGAACATAGCAGGAAACCCAGCACTAGGCCGATCGTCCGCTCATACGCAAAAATTTGCATTCGCTTATTCCTCAGGAAAATTGATATACAGCGGACTACTGATCAACTCGTCGACACCTGCACGGCTGCGCACCTCCAGACGCAGATAATGACGGCCGGCGCTGGGTCGTAATCGTAGTCTTTACCCTGGAGTTGACTCCCTCGAGAGGAAGAGGCGTGTTCGTGTCCTCACCGTCGAGCAACACGTGAATCACAGATCCTTCAGCCGCAATCGTATGGATCTGTAGGGAAATGGCCGCACCCGCGGTATGCAGAGTGCCGCCCATTTTTGCGGTGGCGCCCTGCGTCTCAGCCTCGAAGTCCAGCATCTTGTCCCGTGAAGCAGTCACATCGACAAAGGTGCGCCCGCCACGAATACCATTCAGGATTGCCGGCGCAGAAAGTTCATCGGCCTCGACCCCTGTAACGGGCCAGCCGATCGCCCCAGCATCTCCCGGTGCCGTGGTCGCGTTGTGATTGTCGCTGCCGCCAACCGCTGCCAGGCGGTGCCCAGCGCGTAGTTGAGAGTCCCAATACTTCGCGCTGGAGAGCATGATTTCGCCGTAGTTAATCACTTCGACGGCACTGAACAGGCCGATATCTGCGTCGGCGGCAGGCATCCAGCGGCAGCCCATGCAGTTTTCTCCTTCGGGCGCCGCGGCATGGTTCACGGAAGCGATACCGCCCTTGGCTCGTGCATCACGCAGCACGGCATTCAGATTGAGGCCGCCTTCCATAATCCGCCAGTCCATGAACTGGGTGACCCCAAATATATTGAAGTGCCCATGAAAGGTAGTCATCTCGCGTCCCGGAATCAGTAGCAGGTGATCGAAGAAAGGTTGCAGTTCGCGCTGGTCATCATACTGGGAGCCGGTGTTGTGGTCTGTGATCGCGATGAAATCCAGGCTGCGCGCTGCCGCCGTCTGCACCGTTAAAAACAGGGGACAAGGCACCTTGTGGCCGCTTTGGCTCTGGCAGCTGCCGTCGCTATGCGCGGTGTGCATATGCAGGTCGCCACGATACCAACGTGTTCCAGTGGCTAAGGGCTGTGCAGTAAAAGCCTCATCTTCTGCGCGCGAGTTAAAGCGTATCTCCGCCTGGTAGTGCGAAACCACCTGGGCGCGCATGTTAGGCACAGCGATGATCAAATGCCACTGTCCTGCCGGAATCGCCCCTGGGAGATACGACGGAGTGGCGTCCGTTTCGCTGATGGTGAAGTGGCTTTTGTTTCCCCCGCTTTCCCCGCGAAAGCGCTGTGGGTCGGCGATGCCCAGATCCAGGGTGGCGCGCTCGTCTCTTCCTGTGTAGTGAAAGTCGACACTAATACGGTGGACGCCCGCAGGCACGGTGAAGGGGACTTCGAAGTACGTTTTGTTCTGCGCACCCGTGACGTCGCCCTTAAGCACCAGGTCAGGCCGGTTTCCCTGCTGAGCAGTGGCCGCGAGAGCAAAAAAAAGCAAAACAAAAACCAGACACCGAGGCTTCATGATGTTCACAATAATCCCTCGATGTTCTGAACGAAAAGTGCGGCAAAAATGGGTGCTCTACATCTCGCCCGGTTTGCGAAATGTGGTGGGAAGAAAACCGCCTGGCTCCAGGACTTTGCCCTGACTGAAATGGATGGGTGCCCCTCTCACAAGACCCCAGAAAGAATATAAGGCGTATACTCCGGCGAGCCCTCGGAGGGGCAAATCATGCGCATGATCATGACCGTTTCAATCCCGGTAGAGGCCGGGAACGCAGCAGCTCGCAATGGCAGCCTGGGATCTACAATCCAGCGCATCCTGGCCGACTTAAAGCCTGAGGCTGCCTATTTTGCTGAAGACGATGGAATGCGGACCGGATTTATATTCTTCGACATGAAAGATTCCTCGCAGTTACCGGGGATTGCCGAGCCATGGTTCCTCGCATTTAACGCCCGTCTCAGTGTGCGCCCGGCCATGAATGCTCAGGACCTTACCGCAGGTATGCCCGGCATGGCGAAGGCCGTCGAGAACTTCGGCAAAAGCACTCCGGCTTGAAACCGGATTGACAGGTGTATCTCCCCCGGACTATCTATCTTCCGGAAAGATATATGCCGCGCAATCGACTCGATCGTCGGAACCTCTGGCCGGCGCACGCCCCCCTTTTGTTTCCATCGCTGCTTCTCGCGTTGTTTCTCTTTGGTGAAGTCAGCCCGGCACAACAGCCCGTACCCCGCGATTGGCTTACGTGGGGCTACGACCAGGAACACACCGGCTGGAACAGGGGCGAATCTTCCCTTAACAAGGACAACGTCTCGGGGCTCAAGCTCCTGTGGAAGACACAATTGAGCACGCCACCCACGGGTGTCGTTCTTTCTACACTAACCGCACCGTTGGTGGTGGAGGGCGTAAGCACGGCACAAGGTCCCAGAAATTTGGTCTTCCTTCTCGGCGCCGATGACACCGTTTTTGCGCTCAACGCAGATACAGGAAAAGTTTTCTGGCAGAAGTCGTTCGCCAACCCGGCCACGCCGATGTGGCCGGCTACCTGGCTGTGCTCAAACACACTGAACGATACCCCGGTGATCGACAAGCAGAAGGGAATCCTCTTTCTGATTACCAGTGACGGTAAGCTGCGCGCCCTTAATTTGAGCGACGGTGCGGACCGCATGAAGCCGGCCGGCATGGTCGAACCGTTTGCCCGGGCCTGGAGCCTGAACCTGATCGACAACGTCGTTTACACCACCAGCGGGCGCGGTTGCGGGCAACTACCAGCAGTGAAAGGTGCGAAATCTCCCGTAGTCCCGGGCAGTGTCTCCGCGATGGATGTCAGCGATTTAGCTGACCCAAAGCTGACCCGCTTCTATACCAGTGGTACGAAGTATGCGGGCCCTTGGGGGCGGGGCGGGGTCACGAAGGGTCCTGACGGTACCGTCATTACCCAAACGGCCGATGGTTTGTATGACCCGGCAGCTGGCGCCTTCGGCGAGACAGTGCTGAAGCTCGCCCCCAAAGCGACGCGGCTCCTCGACTCATTCACCCCCTCGAATTGGCAGTATTTGAACGTTAAGGATCTCGACCTGGGTTCGGCGAGTTCAGATGTTTTTACTTTCCAGAACCGGACGCTCATTGCAGTCGCCGGCAAAGAGGGATTCCTCTATCTGCTCGATGCTGCCGACCTCGGCGGTGGTCGTCCGAGCCACGCAACCCCTTTGTACAAATCGCCGCAGTTCGGCAACGATGCAGCCGAGGGACGCAATCCGGGCGAGGGAGTTTGGGGCTCCATCACCAGCTATCAAACTCCAGACGGCAATCGCTTCCTTTATGTGCCCATGTGGGGTCCGCCTTCGAAAAATGCGCCAACCTTCAAATCGAGCGGCGGCCCGGCACCCCACGGCAGTATTATGGCGCTCCAGGTTGTCGCTGAGGGTGGTAAGGTGTCGTTGATTCCGCAATGGACCTCGCCTGACATGATCGTGCCCGATCCACCGGTGGTTGCGAATGGTGTCCTGTATGCGATCCAGACTGGAGAGCAGACCGTCCAAAGTCCGGCAGATGTTCATGGAACCCAGGATGAAATAAATCACAACCCGCTATCCGCGAAATATCGCTCCACTCCGGTCAACAATCTCACTCTCTTTGCTTTCGATGCAGAGACGGGAAAACAAATCTATTCCAGCAATAAGATCATCACCGGCTGGGTGCATTTCAGCGAACCCGTGGTTGCTCTGGGCAAAGTCTTCGTCGTGAGTCATGACGCCCACGTCTATGCTTTCGGACTTAAATAAATCTAGGGGATGAAATATGCGCGGTCTGAACAGGCGGGAGTTTCTATCTTCCATGCTGGCGAGCATGGTGAGCGGTTCTCATCTGTGGGGAGCCGCTCTCAAGTCCCTCGATCCCGTTGATCCATACATGCGCTTTGGCATCACCGGCGCCTTGTGGGGCGATTGGCCAAACGGCAACCTGCGCATGTCGACCGATATGCAGCAGATCGTGTCTGACACCGCGCGTTTTGGCTTGCAAGGCATAGAGCCTTACGGGCGACAACTTGGAGACTTTGTAAGCAAACCCCTCGCACTCAAGCAAATGTGCGAAGCGGCCGGGATCAGCCTGATCGACGTCGGAGATTTACCTCCCGGTCCGCCACACCCTAACGCCGGACCACACCAGAGCCCTTGGATCAGCGCTGACGGGAATGCCGAGCTCATTGCCGCGATGGTGAGCTTTGCCCGCGATTTTCTCGCGCCATGTGGTTGCGACCATTGGAAAACCAACATGGGCAGCCGTCCGGAAGGGGGTCCAAGTGATGATCAGCTCAAGGTACTGGCCCACACACTGAACGAAATCGGAAGGCAAACCCTCGCCTTTGGGGTCAGGCTCGCTCCCCATCCTCATATCTGGGGACCCATGGAAAGGGAGCGTGACCTGCGCAGGGTAATGGAACTCACCGATCCGAAATATGTGTTTCTCACCGCAGACACGGCACATTTGACCCTGGGCGGCGGCGATGCGCTGCAGATCATCACCGATTATTTTCCGCGCATTGCTGAAGTGCATTTGAAAGACACCTATGCCCGGTATCGAGGGAATACCAAAACGCCAACACCGGCGGAACACGCCAAAGCCAGCCTCTATCACAATCTCGGCGCCGGCGGCGTCGACTTCCCGGGCATTTTCAAGCTATTACGCGAGCGAAAATTCAAAGGCTGGGTGGTCTACGATCTCGATGCGCCGCGGCCGGGAGACGGCACTGGCAGCATCCACGATAATCTTGCCGTGAACATCAACTACCTGAGGGATGTGCTGCACGTGAAGCTACCACCACCGCCGCATCACGCCTGATATTCGATCTACATCTGACCACGAACAGGAATGTCTCCTGTCACTTCTGAGATGTGGAGAGCTCACGGCCGCTCCGGCCATGAGTGCCGGGGGTAGCGGCGCATCAGCTCGCGCCGCACTTGCGGATACAGCCGCTCCCAAAAACCCGCAAGGTCAGAAGTAGTTTGCACCGCCCGCTGGTTGGGCGCCAGCAGGTGGACCACCACCGGTGTTAGTTCCGGCCCAATGCACGGCGTTTCCAGCATCCCGAAAAAGTCCTGCAAGCGGGATGCAATCCACGGTGGCTTGCCCGGCTCGTAGTGGACTTTCGTCTGCCGTCCATTCGGCAATCGAATGCGCGTGGGAGCCATCTGCTCCAGCCTGCGCGCAACCATCGTTTGCTCCAGCAGTGTCACCAGGTTCTTCGCCGCGTTCTTCAACTCCGTGAAGCTTCGCAGTCCCAGGCACAAGTCTTTCACCGCCTGCGGAATATCAGGCGGTTCGAAGCCGGCGAACTGAACCCGCGCCACGAATTCATCCACTGTCTCTCCATCGACGAAACGATCGATGCCCGCTTCCAGCGCTTTCTGCGCCAGCAGCTCGGCTGCGGCCTCCGCATCCGGAGCCGCGCCTCGCGATTCCTGAATCACCAGCTCGTCGTACAGGAGCGCACTCACTGCTTCCACCCGCTCGCCCACGCGGTTCCACTCCACACCGGATTTCTCCCGCACCTGATTCGGAAACAGCTCGATCAGCCATTCTGGCTCGATACGTGCCGTCATCCGAATCAACGGCAGCGGCTTATCCTTGCGATCCTCGGCGTCCACCGCTACCATGAATTCATATTGCAGAGGGTCGCCTGCCACTTCCGCCGAACCTCCCGTCGAGAGCAGCACTTGGTTGCCCGCGCGCCGCCGCGCCACCCGATCAGGAAACCCCGCCAGTACCGACATCAACAATGCGTCATCATTGTGTTCCGTTTGCCGGGCAGGACGGGCAATCCTGCGCAGCTGCTCAACCTGTTGCCTCGTCCGGTAATCCTGGTCCGAGTCGATGGCGGCCAGCAAGTCATTTTTCTCCGAGCGAGCACCCGACCCCAGCAGTGCCGCAGCGATACAGCCGTCCTCACCCACTCCACGCTCCATGGCCGCGATCAGAATGCGTGACAGCCGCGGGTGTAGCGGAAATCGCGCCAGTTGATGAGCCCGCTCTTCCGTTGCGCCAAGTCGGTCGAGCAGCGTCTCCGCGCTTTGCACTGCCGCCTCAGGAGGAGCATCCAGCCACTCGAGGTCATCGATCCCCATCGCCCGCAGAGCAAGGCAAAGCTGGGAGAGGTCGCTCCGCGCGATCTCCGGTGCGTCGTGTTCCGGCCGGCGTTGATAATCCTCCAAACCGTAGAGACGCAGCACCCGGCCTGGCCCTGTACGTCCCGCTCGTCCCGCTCGCTGTTTTGCCGACGCCTTGCTCACCCTCCCCACATGTAGTGTCGGCAGGCCGGTCCACTGGGAGTAGGTTGCGATGCGCGCCAATCCGCTATCGATGACCGCGTTTACACCCTCGACCGTCACCGAACTTTCCGCGACATTCGTAGCCAGGATCACCTTTCGCTGTTGCGCCGGCGTAATCGCGCGATCCTGTTCTGCAGGTGACAGGTCGCCATGCAACGGCAGCACCAGTAAACCAACCCGCCGCGCGACCGCCTGGCTGTCGCGCATAGCGCGCCGAATCTCCGCCGCTCCAGGCAAAAAAGCCAGCACATCACCAGAGGGTTCCTCAGCGATCAGCAGCTCAAGCGCATCCGTTAACTGTGCCTCCAGCGTTTTAGGGGAGTACGGCAGATGCCGGATTGAAACCTCGAACAGTCGCCCCTCGGACCGCAGGATCGGACATCCGCCAAGGTATTGCGCGACTTGGTCGGTATCGAGCGTCGCCGACATGACGATGATCCGCAGATCCGGCCGTGTCCGTTGCAGCCGCTTGAGCAACGCCAGCGCAAGATCGCTCTCCAGGTGGCGTTCATGAAACTCGTCCAGCACCACGGCCGCGACGCCCTTGAGCATCGGATCGGAGAGCAGCCGCCGGGTCAGCACTCCTTCCGTGACAAAACGCACTCGGGTACGTGCGCTGATCGCCTCTTCAAACCGCACCTGGTAACCAATCGTCTGGCCAACCTGTTCGCCCATCTCCCAAGCCACCCGCCGCGCCGCGAGTCGGCAGGCAATCCGCCGCGGTTCCAGGACAACGACCTCACCGTTGACGATATCCAGCAGGGCAGGCGGCACACGGGTCGTCTTACCCGCGCCAGGCGGTGCTTCAATCACAACGTTAGGAGAGCGCTCGAGAGACGCGATTATCTCCGGCAGAATCGAGTCCACCGGAAGTCCAAGTTTGCCTATCACCAATTTTCATCGAAACACGCCCCACCCCAAGCGTCAACGCCATCCCTTCTGAATCAAACGTTAAGGCTCATCGCGCCGCACAAACAACCAACCCTTGCAGCCTCCACGCCTCAATGACTAAACTCCTCCCCATGAAGTTCGTGATGTCGAAAACCCTTAAGCTCACCGTAGCAGTCCTGCTTTTTTCCCTAACCACTGCAACCCTACAAGCGCAAGACTGGGCAAAAGCACGCCTCGATGCATCCCCCCGCCATCACGAGTACGTGGCCCTCAAGCACGGAGATCGCACCGTCCAGGCCTTCGTCGTCTACCCCGAAGTCAAAACCAAAGCGCCGGTCGTCATTCTCATCCACGAAATTTTCGGCCTCAGCGACTGGGCCAAGGAAATGGCCGACGAACTCGCCGCCCAGGGCTTCATCGTAATCGCGCCCGATCTGCTCTCTGGTTTCGGACCCAACGGAGGCGGCTCCAGTGAATTCCCCAGTCAGGACGCAACGATAAAAGCCGTATCCGGCCTGAATCCAGACGTCGTCAACGCTGATCTCGACGCCGCAGCCGACTACGGCAAACACCTCCCGGCAGCCAACGGCAAAATCGCCGTGACCGGCTTCTGCTGGGGCGGAGGCAAGTCCTTCGCCTTCGCTGCCCATCGCAAAGGCCTTTCCGCAGCTTTCGTGTTTTACGGTCCAGGGCCCGCGGACGTGACCACCGTCACCGCTCCGGTGTACGGCTTCTACGCCGGCAACGACGCGCGCATTGACGCCACCGTCCCGGTCACCGCCGCAGCCATGAAGGCGGCCGGCAAAACCTACGAGCCGGTCACCTACGACGGCGCTGGCCACGGCTTCATGCGCGCGGGAGAAGATCCCACCAACACCATCCCCGGAAACAAGAGTGCGCGTGAGCAAGGCTTCGCGCGGCTAATCAAACTGCTCCGGGCGATGTAACGCGAAAGGGAAAACAATGGCCAAGGTCGTCTCGGTCGAGGCGCGTACCGTCCATATTCCGCTGCGGCAGGCGACTGCCTTTGCGCGTCGCCAGGTAACCTCACGAGATTACAGCCTGGTAAAAATCCGCACCGACGACGGGGTCGAAGGCATTGGCCATTGCTACGCGGGTCATTCCGGGGGCAATGTGGTAACCACCGCGGTGCGGGAAATGCTGGCACCCATGCTGATCGGCGCCGATCCCTATGCCACCGAACTGCACTGGAAAAATATGTATCAGGAAGTGTTGCTGCATGGCCGCGTCGGCTCGGTCATGCGGGGGCTCAGTATTCTTGATACCGCGCTCTGGGATAGAAACGCCAGGGCGGCCAATCTACCCCTCTACAAGTATCTCGGCGCCGCTTACGAGGGCACCGTCCCGGCCTATGCCAGCGGCGGCTACTACCTCGACGGAAAAACGCCCGAAATGCTGGGCGAAGAAATGGCCAGCTATGTAGCACTGGGGCTTGATGCCGTAAAAATGAAGGTTGGCCGCGGTGATCCAAAGTCAGAAGAAACGAGGATCGCGGCGGCGCGCAAGGCAATCGGCCCGGATGTATTGCTCATGCTGGATGCCAACAATGCCTGGTCCGATGTACCTACAGCCATGCGCTTTATTGATCGCTACGCGCCCTACGATCCCTACTGGGTGGAAGAGCCTTTCAACCCCGATCAAATCGACAACCACGCCAAACTCGCGGCAACCATCAGCATCCCGGTAGCCACGGGCGAAATCGAAGCCGGGCGCTGGCGCTTCAAGGAATTACTCGACAAGCAGGCAGCGTCGATTCTGCAACCCGATGCCCTGGTCTGTGGTGGTATTACGGAATTCCGCCGCATCGCGGCACTGGCCGATTCCTACGGTGTGACCATCTGCCCCCACTGGTTCCATGATTTGCACGTACACATGGTCGCGGCCTCGCCCAATGGCCAATTTGTCGAATACTTCCCCGACGGAAAAGTCTTCAATTTCTGCGAAATCATCGACCGTCAACTGCAAATCCGAAACGGTGGTCTGGCTCTCCCCACGGAACCCGGCCTGGGCTATCAATTCGACGAAAAAGCAATCGCCCGCTTCCAATCTGATGCCTGGAAATAATCCGAGCTACGAGGCGGTCACGAAACCCAAGATCGAAACCTCGTCCCAGCAAAAGACGACGGGTGGCCCACATCTCGCTCGTTTTTCGCGAGATGTGGGATACCACGGCCTTACACCGAACAGTCCTCGTCGCGATAACCAACAAATCGGCAGTACCCACAAACCCAAGTAGAATGACCCCATGGACTTAGGCCTCAAAAATAAAACAGCGATAGTATTAGGCGGCGGTGGCGGCTTAGGCCGCGCGATTGCAGAATCCCTGGCACGGGAAGGCGCCAACGTCGCCGTGGCCGGCATAGGAGCCGATTCGATCGCCGCTGCGCAATCCGCACTAACCGCCATCGGTATCAAGAACCTCGGTCTGAAATGGGACCTCGCAGACCTCACCCAGATCGACAGCCACATCGCGAAAATCGAAAACGAGCTGGGCCCGGTAGACATCCTCGTGAATAACACCGGAGGCCCGCCACCGACCACCGCTGCCGGTCAGGACCCCGCTCTATGGTCGAAACAGTTTCAAGCCATGGTGCTCTCAGTCATCGCGATCACCGACCGCGTGCTCCCGAACATGCGATCCCGCCATTGGGGCCGGATCATCACCAGCGCTTCCTCGGGTGTTCAGGCGCCCATTCCCAATCTCGCGATCTCCAATGCCCTACGTCTCTCCCTGCTCGGATGGTCCAAAACACTGGCCCGGGAAGTCGCCAAAGACGGCATTACCGCGAACGTCATTCTCCCTGGGCGCATCGCGACCGGCCGCATAAAATTTCTCGACGAGGCAAAAGCCAGGCGCGAAAGCCGTAGCCTGGCGGACGTTGAAGCCGAAAATATCGCCGGCATACCCCTCGGTCGCCTGGGCAAACCGCAGGAATACGGTGACGTGGTTGCGTTTCTTGCTAGCGAGCGCGCGGCCTATATGACCGGCTCCGTCATACGCGTCGATGGCGGCATGATTCCCTGTATCTAGGAATAAATTCAGGAGCGACCATCTGGGAATGACACCGGCCTTAGACGAAAAAACAACCGCGACCCTGTCCTCCATAGCAACCGCAACACTCACCACGGTGCTGCTGAAGAAGGGCCTGCGCAACGTCTGGCTTCGCGGCACTAAACCCTTGTGCCCCGGTCAAAAGCGCCAGGTCGGCCCGGCGTTCACCCTGCGGTTTGTCCCTGCCCGCGAAGATCTGGCCACCCCGGAATCCTGGAGTTCCCCGGTCTCCACCCGCGCTGCCATCGAAGCCATGCCGCCCGGCTGCATTGCCGTTGTCGACGCCATGGGCATCACCGATGCCGGCATTTTCGGAGATATTCTCTGCGCCCGGATGAAGGTGCGTGGAGTCGCTGCGCTGGTCACCGACGGCGTCGTACGTGACCTCGCCGGTGTGCTCGGCACCGGTTTGCCGGTCTGGTGCAAGGGCGCCGCGGCGCCCCCATCCGTAGCTGGTCTCACGTTTGTCAATTGGCAGCAGCCGATTGGTTGCGGCGGCGTGGCAGTATTTCCCGACGATGTCATTGTGGTCGACGAAGATGGCGCCGTGGTCATTCCTCGCGCACTGCTGAACGAAGTAGTAGACGTGGCAGCCGAGCAGGAAAAGCTCGAGGCCTGGATTATGGCCGAGGTGCAGGCCGGTGTGCCCTTACCCGGCCTCTACCCGGCAAATGCGGAAACCAAAGCGCGCTACGAGGCATTCCGCGCCGGGCAGACCAAAGCTTCTGTCTAGAATTGACCCTTTCGGCTGGAACGGTTGGCTCCGGGACCAAACCCCATCGAGGCCCGGAGGGCAGTCCGCCAAACATCAGCCCAGCCCGGAAGGACTGGAAAAACGCGAATTCCCTGAAGGGGATGGCCTTCAGGCCGTCCATAATTGCTTTGTAATGAATGGGGCTTTAGCCCCTGAGGGAGCTCCTCACCTATCTCCGGGTGAATCAAAAGGCGTAAGGTCCGCAGGAGCGGCGGAATCGACGTGGATTCCGCCGCCCTTCTCTGGTGCCTCTGTCAATCACCCCGGGAAGGTCTCGGGCTACTTTCGCGCCGTCCCAGCGAACGGCGTCCTTTAGGCGCCCCTAAGCGCCTGCATAGCCTCTTCCAGCTGCTGAATCGTAAGCCCGGCGGGAGTGGTCTTCTTCGCGTTGATCCACTCCGGGTCTGCAATGGCATATGCCTCGTCCACGAACTTCTCGAAGAAGGCCCAGGTCATGGTGTAATACTCGCCCCACGAGATGACCCGCGCTCCTTTGGCGTCGTAGCCCGCGAGAACCACTGCATGTCCGCCGGCGATGGTGTTGTCCGCCTTGGGATCCACATCCCAGACTTTGAGCGGATCTTCGCCTGGCGGCATGATGTACTGCGGCACGTTGAAGCCGATATAGGCCACGCCGCAGTCATGTATCGAGCGCTTGATGTTGTCGATGTTCTTCACATCCACCTCAACAAACGCAACGATGTTATGCCGTTGTTTCCCGTTCAGCCCGTAGGGCGCACCCTTTTTGAGGATGTAAGTAAGAACGTGCTGTTCGTTGCCGCCGGGACCCTCTCCCCCCTGCGACGGTTTGTAGCCACAAGCCTGTTCATACAGGTCCAGAACATCGACATCGGGCTCGGTGTCGATGTTCTGGAGAGCGTTAAAACTCCATACCTGGATTGCGTGATAGTAGGCGGCACACGTGCAGTCGCCCAGGGTGTCGTTTTTCATCACCCCCAGGTTGCCAGGCATCCCCTTGGTGTAGTCCACAGCAGGAACGACCGGCTCGAGCGCCTTGCCGGCCATCAGCGTGTGCAACATGGGAATACGTTTGTCATGGGAGCGGGCGAGCCGTCCCAGCTTGAAGGTAGCGGCGGTCTTGGTGGTCATGGGCGTTTCTCCTTTGCGGTGAATGAGGGTTCTACATCTTCCGTTGCTCCGTGGGAATCGCGCACTGGTGAGAGCCGCAAAGCTTGAACCCCGAATCGGTGTGCGTGACTGACGGGTTGAGTGTTGCCGCACTTTTAAGCTTTCTATCTGGCAGGAAATCAATCTCACGTCCGCAATATTCAGTTGACGCCATGGGTCTCATCCTTCTGTTTTGAGCAAGCGATGGAAACGAAGGGCTTAGGGCCATGCTCGTACCTGGCCGTCGCTTCCTCTTGTGCGGTGAACGGATATCAGAGTAGTGTTCCCAGGCAGAGGCTCGTTACATTACTTTCGTAAAAAAGGTACCGCCGTGGCGTCGCTCATTTCCTCCGTACTTCTGTAACGTTCGTTCTTTCCCCGCCACTACTCGCCATGGAGAATCGCCCATCGCTGGCCCCAGTTCACCGAAGCCAACGGCCGAGTCATCCCAGGCGCTGCAAAGGGCTTAGCCCCTTAAGACCAATCCCTTACCCGAGAGTCCGCTTAGCAGCCTCATCCGGCAGTGTAAACTTGAACCCGCCCGCCGCCGCCGGGGAGGAATCGCGCTTGGAATTCTTTGCGTTCGACGCGTCCTACATAGAAAGACTGCGCTCTGGGGACGCGCATATCGAAGGGCATTTCGTAAGTTACTTTAGCGAGCTGATTCGCCTTAAATTACGCTCGCGCTTGAATTCCAAAGAAGCTATGGACGATGTCAGGCAGGAAACCTTCATGCGCGTGCTGGCACTGTTGCGTGGAGAGGGCGGCTTGCGGCAGCCCGACCGGCTTGGTCCCTTTGTCAACTCTGTTTGCAACCACGTGTTGCAGGAGCACTACCGCTCTAAGAAGAGAACAGAGGCCACCATCGACGACGAAACCGAGGCTACCATCGCCGGCCACGAGCCAAGTGCGCTCCGCCTGCTGGAAGCCAAAGATACCGAGCGAGTGGTTCGACAGATCCTGAACGCATTGCCCGATCGTGACCGGCGGCTGCTCCAGTCGGTGCTTCTGGAAGAGCGCGATAAAGATGAGGTGTGCGCGGAATTCGGGATCAGCCGGGAATATTTGAGAGTGCTTTTGCACCGCGCGAAGCACTCTTTCAAGTCGTTCTATATTGACCACTTAGGGTTGCATTAGGGAGATGATGAGGCCCTTGAAAACTATGGATCATAACCAATCCGCAACACTTATGGCTGTCGAAAAATACCTTCTGGATGAGTTAACGCCGGAAGTCCGCGACGAATTTGAACAGCATTTCTTCGATTGCCAGGAATGCGCAACCGACCTCCGCGCCACTTCGGCGTTTCTGGCCGCGGCCAGGCAGGAATTCAAGGCGAATCCGGTTCCGAAGCCGGGAGGGGCTGCCAAGGGCAAATCGCTCCTGGCGCCGTTCTGGCCAACGGCACTGGTCTGGTCGGCGCTGGCGGCGTCTCTGATCGTCATCGCTTATCAGAATTTGGCTGTTTTTCCCCACTTTAAAACTGAAGTCGCCGAGTTGAAGGCTCCGGAGATCCTCCCCGTCGTCTCCCTGGTTGGCGGCAACAGTCGCGGGGGGCAGACTCCTGAGGCCTCAGTCGCGCCCGCGCACCCGTTTTTGCTCTCGCTGGATATTCCAACCCAGGACCGCTTCTCCAGCTATACCTGCCTGCTGTATTCTCCCTCAGGTGCGCTTGCCTGGCGGGTGGAGGTTTCGCCTCAGGCGGCCAAAGATACCGTCTCGATACGCGTTCCGTCGGCTGAAAGGCAGTCAGGGGAATACACTCTGGCTATACAGGGGAACCTGGCCGGATCTTCAGTTGATCTCGCGCATTATCGATTTGCTTTAAATCCCCACGATTAGAATCTTTGCGTACGAGGTACACCATGCATCCGGAAAGCAAAAAGGTCTTTTACTTCCATGCAGATGCGAGCTCGCTTGGCGGGTTCATCGAGGAACCCTTTCACAAGCATCTTCCGCCCCAGGCATCAGCGTCGCTCCCTTCCGTTGGCGGCCACATAACGACACGAACAGAAGCCTTTGATTTGGAAGGGGTAGTCTCCTGCCGCTCGGCAACCACCCGCGTTTCAGGCAGGCATCTCGACGACGACGGGTCCGCCTCGATCTTGGTCACCACCGTTCTCGAAGGGTTGAACATTCTGGAAATCGTCAAGGCGGAGCGGATCGTCGCACAAATCACTGCTGAATATTCGACCGCTGGTGGCTTTCCCAGGATTTCCTTGGCCGGCTCTCACTTCGATGGATTGAAGATAGGTCATTCCGACGCTTCCCTCGTGCTGAATTCCGGCTTGTTGGGCTTTGCTAGCGGTGCCAAAGTCTCTCGGACTCCCATGACCCAGGCTCTTTTTCACGAGACTGGTAGGCAACAAGCTGCCAAACTAGTGAAGAGTGTTAAAGCGGAAGCCGACCAGGTTGCTCTCCGCTGGCTGACCAACCGATATGGCTGGATGGACTCCGATCGAAAACCCGAGAAAGACGGACTTTCCTTATGTTCGTTGGTAGATGGCGTGGGCGGGGCAGTCCCGGGCAGATCTTTTGGCCACGTCATAGAGATTCCCGATTTTGGCAGAATCTTTCTCGGCGAGATACTTGTCTTTCCGCGGTCAATTCAACTCACCATGGTTCGAGCCGAACTCGGCTGCAGCACCAAGGGCAAAGTGGGCGTAGGTACAGCTGCCGTCCGGGGTGGTACGGTTCCACCATAGGCTTGGCGATCACGTTTTTAGCATCCGCGCTCCTCGCGGGATGCCGCTCCTCAGTGACCCCTGCTCCTGACCCCGCAACGACCTTTCAAAACATTCGCCGCGATTTTCTGCACGGAAACCTCGACCAAGCTCAGCAAGAGGCAGAAAAGGCCCGGGGGGATTTTTCCGCCGGGAATGGCGATTGGGCCATGAAGTTTCGTCTCCTTGAAGCGGACGTCCTTACTTATCAAGGCCGCCGGCCGGAAGTGCTCAGCCTGCTTAACAGTCCCGGGGTGACCTATCCGGTAGTGGGCGATCTCGCGATTAAAAGAAATTTGCTCTGCGCGTTGGCACACGCCAGGCTCGGCCAGGAGCCGCAGTCCGATAAAGAGTTGCAAGAGGCGCAGCGTCTTTCTGAGGCAAGCAACTCCGAGCTGCAGGGCGAGGTCCTCCGGACCGAAGCCATCGTTCAAATCTATCGAAACCAATTGCCTGAGGCAGCAGCACTCGCCAGGAAAAGCTTGCAGTTTGCCCGGGAACACCGTGACCCGTACCTTGAGGCAACTGATCTTTTGAACCTCGGCTTGGTAGCCATCGAAATGAGGCACTACGATGAAGCTCTCACCCTTTTGGATGGAGCCGCCGACGTTGCCCGCCCGATTCAGGCGCGGGTGACCCTTGAAGTGGCCTCGGGAAATCTTGGCCTTGCTTATTTCCACTTGGGTGATTTTGAGAAAGCTCTTTCCAATTTTGAGCAGGCGGAACGTGAAGCTAAGGAGATAGGAACTGCCAGTCTTCAAGTTGATTGGTCCATGGATGCCTGTCACTCCAATTACATGCTCGGGAATCTGCCGGAAGCGAAAAGCTGTTTTGAGCGATCGCTCAAGGTCGCGACCGATATCGACGCGCCCGCAGAAATTGCAGATATCGAGGCCGGCTTGGCATTTCTCCTCTACCAGCAAGGCCAGTTCGACTCGGCAAAATCACATAATGACGTAGCGATACGCGCTTCACGTAGAGCGGGAGAAAGGACTGGGGAGCTTGAAGCGCTATACCTGCAAGCGCTCCTCGCCACCGAACAGGAAAAGCCGCGAGATCTTGAACGGTTGTCGTTACAGGTAAGTCACGAATCCGCGGCAGATCCTGCTCTGCAGGGGGAGATCGATGGTGCTCTCGGCGACTTCTACGCCGGCAAACAACAAACTGCCAAAGCAGATCTCTGGTATCGCAAGTCCATCCGCACCTTTGAAGAGCAGCGCGCGGCTATCGGGGAGGTAGAACTAAGGTTGCCTTATTTCGCAAACGGCGATGCTCTCTATCGGCGATACGCCGACTTTCTCATCGCATCCCACAAACCGGAAGAGGCGCTGCAACTGCTCGATGTCGGCCGTGCAAGAACATTAGCGGAAGGCCTTGGATTAGCGACGCACCAACTGGATGCGCAACCAGAGCATGCAGCCAACGAACAAACGGTTGCGCGCAAGCTCGATAGCACGATCCTTTTCTATTCGCTCGGGCCGAAAAAATCCTGGTTATGGGCAGTCACCCCTCATCACACCCACCTCTTCCCGCTTCCAGGTCAGCCGGATATCGAAACCCAGGTCCGGAGCTATCAAAACGCCATCCTGAAATCAACCGACCCATTGCGCGATGGAAACCAGGCCGCAAGGAATCTCTATGACACCCTCGTCTTGCCGGCTGCGGAAATGGTTCCCAAAGGTTCCAGGGTACTAATCATTCCGGATGGCGTTCTGAACGGGTTAAACTTTGAAACCCTGCTCACTCCTGCCTCCAACGGCTCCCATTATTGGATCGAAGATGTAACCATCCGGAGTGCAAACTCAATTCGAATGGTCGCCCGGGCCGACGCAGACTCTTCCACCGCGAACACAAAGAAACTGCTGTTGATCGGTAACCCCACCGCCGGCGGCACCGGATATGACAGTCTGGTGAATGCCTTCGCAGAGATTCGTGGGATCGAAAAACATTTTCCGCCGGACACCCGGACCGTGATAACGCAGTCCGCAGCCGTGCCCGCCGCCTATGCGGAGAGCAATCCGGATGAATTTTCCTACATCCACTTTGTGGCCCACGGCACCGCGAGCCGATTGGATCCGCTGGACTCGGCTGTAGTCCTTTCGCCGTCGTCCGCAAATCCCGAAAACTTCAAGCTCTACGCCCGCGATATCATGCGTGATCCACTGCACGCCAAATTGGTAACTATCTCTGCCTGTTATGGATCGGGCCTTCGCGCCTATGCAGGCGAAGGCCTGGTGGGTCTCTCCTGGGCCTTCCTCCGTGCCGGAGCCCACAATGTAATTGGTGCACTGTGGGAGGTAAATGATGCATCCACCCCGCTTCTGATGGACCGCCTTTACGCCGAACTCGAGGCTGGCAAAAGTCCGGACGCCGCCCTGCGCACCGCAAAGTTGTCTCTGATTCACTCCCCGGCTGTATACCGCAAGCCGCTGTACTGGGCAGGATTTCAACTTTATACCGGTTCGTGAGAAACAAAGGGCACCCGCCAACCGTCAGTGATTTACATCCAAATAAATCGGAAATAAGTTGATACGAAAACGTCCCTGACGTCACTACACCATCGTTGATGCAAGCGCGCCGCTATGAATAGGAGAAAATTCGTGGCAACTCTGGCAAAGTCGAAACCCGAGGCCTCCGCGGATCAGGTTCAGCGCTTCGAGCGGAAACTCCGCGAAGTGAAACAAGCCGTTGCCAGTCTTCCTGGCAATGAGTACCACGCCGAACTCCTCAATCTGGTCCGCCGCGCAGGTTGGACCACCACTGCGGAAGGGATCTTCTTCGACGCGCTAACTGACTCGATTCTGGCGCAGACCCGCGATCTCCAACAGCTTCACCAAAAGCTCAAGGCCGCTTTCGAAGCAGTTCAAGGCCAATAGCGTCTGCGTGGGAACTAAAGAGAAACCGCGGAGCAAGATCCGCATTTAGGTTTTGTATAAGAGCCCGACTTTACAGGGGCGGAAAAACTCGGTTTTTGGGTAGGCCGGGGATTTATCCCGACGCTGGAGTTTCTACATTTCTGACAGGGCGGATAGATCCAAATCTACGGAATGCGCCGTTTTCTGGAGTCACGCCCTGGTACTTTGAAATAGGGCACGACTTTAGAGGCTGCGGAAAAAAAAGCCTTTCCCCGCCGCACAACTGACCCGAATCCGCATATATAAAGGTATGTCCACCAATAACTTTGTGCTGTTGCAAATCATTTACCGGCCGCGTGCGTGGATGGTGCATGAAACGCGGCTCCCCAGAACGGCTCAGCGGGCAAATTATCCCGGACAATCTCTTGCCTGGATTAGGACTTACCACGCATACCACGCATATCACGCACCATTTCCGTCGGACATACCACGCATACCACGCATATCACGCACCATTTCTGTCGGACATACCACGCATACCACGCATATCACGCACCATTTCCGTCGGACATACCACGCATACCACGCATATCACGCACCATTTCTGTCGGACATACCACGCATACCACGCATATCACGCACCATTTCCGTCGGACTTACCACGCATACCACGCATATCACGCACCATTTCCGTCGGCGACTTTTGCACCACCCCTGGAGGCGAAATACACGCACAACTTTAAGCGTCGCTTGAAACAAAGGACTTAGCCAAACGTCAGTTGCAACCCAGGGGCTAGCTAAAGAGGGTGTGAGAGCTCGCTTTTTGAAGGTCAAGGG
Source organism: uncultured Acidobacteriaceae bacterium (assembly GCA_963750415.1). Classification (GTDB taxonomy): domain Bacteria; phylum Acidobacteriota; class Terriglobia; order Terriglobales; family Acidobacteriaceae; genus PALSA-350. The sequence goes on along the minus strand of CAVVQX010000005.1, from coordinate 350,634 downwards.
CTTTAGAGGGTGTGTGAAAGCTCACTTTTTGAAGGGTACGGCCTTTAAGCCCCTGAGGGACGTCTTTGGTTTCTGAAGGGAACGGCCCTTTAGGCCGTACGTTTAGCAGTCAAGATGAATCGGCTTCAGCCTCTGAGGGCATGCTTTCCTGCCCGATCTTAATTTTTCCGCATCCTGTTTGAGCATCAGCCACTGAGGTACGCTTTTCCATCCACTTAAGAGCGAGATCATCCTCTCTGCAATCTCAAACCAGCACACCACTTTGAACGATTGGAACACCTGCCTCGATGCAAAAAAACGGCAGTATAGTATGGCGGCATGGGTGATCCGCCATACACCACCAGGGGCCTACGCAAAGGGCTCACCAGCTATGGTGACCCGGGCTTCTCTTTGTTCCTGCGCAAAGCCTTCATCAAGGCCGCCGGCTATTCCGAGGACGCGCTCGATCGCCCCATCATCGGGGTGACCAATACCTTCAGTGACTACAACCCGTGCCACGGCAATGTGCCCGACCTGATCGAGAGCGTGAAGCGCGGCGTTCTGCTCGCAGGCGGTTTGCCAATGGTGTTCCCCACCATTTCTATCGGCGAAAGTTTCGCTCACCCCACCTCGATGTTCCTGCGCAACCTGATGGCCATGGATACCGAAGAAATGATTCGTGCCCAACCCATGGATGCAGTGGTGCTGATCGGTGGATGCGATAAAACTCTGCCTGCCCAGGTCATGGCTGCTGCCAGTACAGACCTGCCCGCCATCGTCTTGCCCACAGGGCCCATGGTCGTCGGCCACCACAAAGGCGAAGTTCTGGGCGCCTGCACCGATTGCCGCCGCCTATGGGCGCAATACCGCGCCGGCGTCATCGACGTTGCGGAGACCGAACTGATCAGCGGCCGCCTCGCGCCTTCCGTAGGCACCTGCATGGTGATGGGGACCGCGAGCACCATGGCCTGCATTATTGAAGCGTTAGGCCTGGCGCTCCCGATGAGCGCCACCGCGCCGGCCACCCATGCCGACCGGCGCCGCATCGCAGAAGCCAGTGGCAGTCACGCGGCAAGGATGGCGGTTTCCGTTGCGCCCAGGCCCAGCGAACTAATTACCGATGCCTCCGTGCGCAACGCAATGATTGTGTTGCAGGCCATTGGCGGTTCCACCAATGGCTTGATTCACCTGATCGCGATAGCCGGCCGCGCCGGGGTCAAAATCGACCTGGAAGCTTTCGACAAACTAGGCCGGCAAGTTCCGGTACTGCTCAATCTCAAGCCGTCGGGCACCCATTACATGGAGCATTTTCACCACGCCGGGGGCTTGCCCGCTCTTATGCGCGAGCTTACTTCGTTGCTCAATCTGGATGCGCGCAGCGTGACTGGCTGCACCATCGGCGACGCGATTGCCGGCGCGGAACAGGTCCCGGGACAGGATGTGATCCGCACCCTCGCCGCACCACTCAAGCCGCAAGGAGCGATGGCTGTCCTTCACGGAAACCTGGCGCCGGGAAGCGCCGTGATCAAGCAGTCGGCGGCCTCCCCAAACCTCATGCACCACACCGGCCGCGCGGTGGTCTTCGACGGCATCGAAGACATGACCAAACGCATCGATCTGGCAGATCTTGATGTACAAGCCGAAGACGTTCTGGTCCTGCGCAATGCGGGCCCCAAGGGCGCGCCGGGTATGCCCGAGGCTGGCTATCTGCCCATCCCGATGAAGTTGGCCCGCCAGGGCGTGAAAGATATGGTCCGCATTTCAGATGCGCGGATGAGCGGCACCGCCTTCGGCACCATTGTGCTCCATATCACACCGGAATCCGCCGTTGGTGGTCCGCTGGCGATCGTCCACACCGGCGACCGCATCCTGCTCGATGTCGAAGCACGCCGCATCGAACTGCTGATTGACGACGCGGAACTGCAACGCCGTCTCGACGCCTGGAGAGCTGCGCCTCCGCAACGCAACCCGGCCACTCGCGGCTACGCGAGGTTATTCGAGGAATGCGTCCTGCAGGCCGACCAGGGCTGCGACTTCGACTTTCTTTTGCGCCATGGCGGCGCCGAAGCCGGAGATCCCTAAAACGGTTGGTTCCTCATCTGGCCGAGCCGTTCCACTTTGGCACAGATTGAGTCCCGCATCTCCATCCCTCCACAAAGTCGATGGCCTCCGCTAAATATCCGGGCGTATAGCTATTTCTGAGGCTTCGGGATAGATGTCTGACTTTGCCTTGAAACCGTCGACGTATATACCAACATTGGATGGTTGGCGTGCCCTTTCGATCGGGCTCGTGATCCTCCATCATTCGCAAGTGCGGTGCTCAGTTCCTATCCTCGGATCTGTGCTTCGATCTCTCAGCAACTTTGGCGAGGTTGGCGTAGAGCTATTTTTTGCTATCAGCGGGCTATTGATCTGTTCCAGACTACTTGACGAAGAATCAAAAAATGGGCACATCAGCGTCAAAGCCTTTTACATCCGCAGATGCTTTCGTATTCTCCCCGCGGCACTTCTCTATCTCCTGGTGATTGCGATCCTGGCGGCGTTTCATGTGATTCCGCTGTTTCCGGTGGATTGGTTCGGGGCTCTCTTGTTCTTCCGCAATTACGCCATGGTCCTGGAGTACCTGCGCCACAGCCCCCTGGCACTGCATTGGTACACAGGCCATTTCTGGTCATTGTCGATGGAAGAGCATTTTTATTTCGTGCTTCCGGCTGTGCTTGTTGGCTTCACGAGAATGCGGCTCCGGGTCATCGGAGGCTTAGCCGTTGCGGTTGCAATCTGGCGGTCAATGGTCGCGCACACACTGCATATTCAATATCAAATAGGTTTTCGAACAGACACTCACGTGGACGCGCTTCTCATTCCAGCAATGATCGCGGTGGCACTTTATCCTCTCATGCGTAATCAAGCTGCCACAAGGTACATACCCGCCTGGTCCTTTCCCATGTTTTTCGCGGCGGAAATGATTCTACTCACCACGCGCGTGCCGTTTTCCTCTACCCTGCAAGCGACTGTGATCCCACTGCTCATTCTTTCCACCGTGCTTCACACCAGCACGATACAGGGAAAATTCCTGGAAATGAAACCGTTACGCTGGATCGGCAGGATTTCCTACAGTCTGTATCTGTGGCAGCAGCTTTTTTTCGGCAACAACTTTGTCAGCAGTCCACCGGCACTTGCCGTATTACGCCAGCCCCCAATCAATCTTGTAGCGCTCATAGGCTGCGCTACGTTTAGCTACTACCTGGTGGAAAAGCCTTTCGTCGCGCTGGGTCATAAGCTTGCCCAAGTCTTGGTTTCTCGCGAGTACCGCGAGCAGCGTTCGCTGAACAAACAATCACTCTCGTTGAATCAGCCAGTGGCCCAATAGCTGTCCCTGCCGCCCACTCATGTTTCTTTTTGAAACAAACTACCGGTGGAAAGGGGCTCTGAGTGGGAAATCCGGGTGAGACACTTACCACCAATGGGCGCCCTCGAACCCCTTTGTAGTATTTCGGCCACGCTCACCCCGATGCATGATGAAGTTGTGAAAGAGACAAACCCCGACTTCGACGCATTACTCGTTTTCCTGGCCAACTGGGAGGCGATAGAACGGTCCGCCCTGGGCAGAATCCTGACCGCCGGCCAGCTGGCCGACGTACAGGAACTGGAGCGTCTCTACGCGCTGCGCTCTGAGCCTTCACAAGTTTTATCCGAATAACCAATCATCACCATCGCGGCGAACTTTGCATAGCGCCTCACCGAGCAGCCGAAACACCTCCTGCCGCTCCAAGTCGTACTCCACTACCCACCTTCCACAAATGACGAGTGGCCCATATCTCGCTCGTTTTTCGCGAGATGTGGGATTCCGCGAACCCAAACCCTTTCTGCCTATCCGGCAAGAAAACCGGTAGGACCTAAATCGACGAAGCGACACGCCCAGCGAAGCAGTCCCCACTCCCCTGGCAGATGAATCCCCCCCACCGTAAAATGTCCGCGGTAGATTTATGCTGAATCTGCGCCTGCAGCGTCTCCTGGTCCTGGTAGTGCCCGCCGTTGCTGCGTACTCGCAGGCGGCCCAACCGCCCGTCCCTCCCTCCACTGCGGAAGCCCAAAAGCTCCTGGCTCGAACCCAATACTGCGGTGCCGTATATTTTGTTGGGCAAGGTATTGTTGAAGCAGCAAGATCCGGTGATGGCGAAGATGTACCTCGACAAAGCGCTGCCTCTCGATCCGGGGAACTACACCACCCATACTCTGCTGGGCCAGGCCTATCGTTCCCTCGGGCAGGCGGGTCAGGCGTCCCATGAATTCCAGGTGGCTGAGCAGATCCAGGCCGATGCTCAGCCGAAGCTCGAGCCGCCCAAATGAGCCACGCACGACACGAGCCTTTCTAGGAGCCCTCTGCATGCGCTGCTATCGGCGGAGATCGATCTGCTCCACGGGTTTGTCGGTCATGCTGGCAACATTTCCGTTGCCGGCACAAGTCTCGCCTCCGCCTGCCTCACGCCCGGTTGCAGTAGAGCAAGCGAAGCAAGCCGATGCCGCGTTTAAAGCCGGTTACGCGGCCCTCACTAACAACGACCTTCAGGAGGCTCGGGAAGATTTTCAAAAAGTGGTCAAGCTGGTTCCGCGCATCGAGGAAGGCCATAGCGCGCTCGGCGCCGTCCTGCTCCAGCTAAGTCTCTATCCTCAAGCCATCGCCGAGCTCAGCCGCGCGCTCAAACTAAAGCCGGAGGATGCGGCCGCCCAAACAAACCTGGCTCTGGCCTACGCCAGGAGCGATCGCAACCAGGAAGCGGTCCCCATATTTGCTGCCATAGAGCGCAGCGCCGCTTCGCGAGGACAGGCGCTGCCCGTCGATATCCTTCCCGCGTATGCGCGATCGTTGGCCGCTATCGGCCAGATGGAACCCGCGGTACAGAAGATGCAGCAGGCAATCGCCCTTGCTCCCAACGATCCGGCCCTCCACGACACGCTCGGCTCGCTTTACGCGCAGCAGTCCGCATGGACCTCAGCCAGGAACGAATTTGCCACTGCCCTTCGCATCGATCCAGAGCTCGCCGTCGTTCATCTTCATCTCGGCGTGGTCCTCCTCAATCAGCAGCAGACCGAAGCGGCCATCGGCGAACTGACCACAGCAACCCGGCTGGCTCCGCAAAACGCCATCGCGCAACTCAGCCTGGGCAAGGCTCTCCTCGAGGCAAGGAGCGCGGAGGACGCGCTCCCCGTCCTGAAAACTGCGCTGGCTCTCGACCCTTCCAATTCAGAAGCGAACTATCAGCTTGCGTTGGCCTACCAGGCGAATGGGCAATTCAAAGAAGCTCTTCCACTCTTTCAGGAAGCGGCTAAGACCGATACCGGGAATGCTCCCTTGCTGACTAACCTTGCGCTCGACATGGTTCAGTTGGGCGATGCCAAAGGGGCCATCCCGCTCTTCCAGCGGGCGCTCTCCCTCACACCCGACGCGGTCACCGTTCACGAAGACCTTGGTGTCGCGTACCTCCAGGAAAGCAATGTGGACGATGCCCTGAAAGAGTTTCGCGCCGGATTGAAGTTGAATCCCTCCGACCCCCAGTTGCATTACAACGCGGGCCTCGCCCTCAAGCTCAAGGATGACCTCAGCGCCGCGGTCCCCGAACTGGAGACCGCAGCAAAACTCGATCCCGCCGCACCTGACCCACCATTTACTCTGGGAATCCTTTATATGCAGCAAGGCCGTTTCGATGAAGCTGCTCAGCAGCTGAACGCGACCTTGAAGCTACGCCCTGAAAATAGCGATGGATGGGCTGTGCTCGGCAGCGTCTACCGGCAGCAGAACAAGCTCCCGGAGGCGGTCTCGGCGCTGCAGGAAGCGATTCGTCTCTCGCCCAGAATACCCGGGCCGCACATCACGCTCGCCAGTGTGCTGGCCCAGCAGGGAAAGCAGCCGGAGGCCGCCGCCGAACGCAAGACGGCCGCCGATCTCACCCGCGTGGCGGTCAATCACCAGCGAGCAACCTTCGCCACCAATTCGGGCAACATGCTACTGGAAAAGGGGCAGATCGCAGACGCCATCGCGCGCTATCAGGAGGCCCTGTCCAACGATCCCAACTTCTCCGATGCACATCGCCAGTTAGCAACGGCGCTGGAGCGCTCAGGTCGTACGGCTGAAGCGGAAGTCGAGCGGAAGAAAGCAGCTGATCTCGAATCGCCGCAATGAACTGCATGAGCCATGCAGCAAAATTTCACTAGACGAAGGGCACGGCTCAGCGGTGCCCCACTGGGCTCGATCCGGTCGGGGCGTCACATTTTTTACGAGGAAAACCCTCAAAAACGGCCGGAGGTAAGGATCTCAACGGTCCAACAGAATTGTCATCCCGCCTGTCCCGGCGAGCCGTGGGACCGGAGCGTAGCGTAGTGGAGGGACCTGCTGTTTCTCTCAGCCACTTATCCGGCCCCAAATCGAAGCGCTACCCTCCCCTTTGTCATCCCGGAGCGTAGCCGAGGGAGCTGCAGTTTCACTTCCCCAACATCCAATGCTGTAGCAAGCCAAAATGATTCTCGGCTGAAGGGCACGGGCTTCAGCTCCTGCGTGAGAACCTCGTGGTCAAACTAAGTCCCGCGGGGACGCCTGAATGAAGCCCAGGATGTTAGTCCTGGCTAGGTTGGAAAACCCGATTCAGTCCCGGAGGGACGGCTGATCCAGGCCTTACAGGCTGAAGACAACTCTGGATGAAGGGCACGGCTTCAGCCGTGCCGCATTGCGCTTAGGCTAACAAAGACCTGGGCTTTAGAGTCTGCGTGAGAACTCGAAAATCACGCAATATTCGTATTGATTTTGGGTACTTATCAACACACAATCGTATTGATTTTGCCCGAAAATCCTGGCTCTCACGCAGACTCTTTAGCCCCTGAGGGCAGCGCTTTCCCCAGAGCGTCGCGGAGGGGAGTCTACGCTTTCCTTCCTGTTCTCACGCACACACTCTAGCCCCTGAGGGTGACGTTTTTCGCTGGGTGAACCCGGTTTCTGCCACTCAACGCTGCAAACCTGGCCCCAAAACCCGGCCCACCATCTAAGGCCCAGCCGTAAGATTATGGAACCAATCAAACGTCGCCGTGAGAGCCGGCGCCTGGCTTGGCGTAAGGCTGTAATTCCAGGCATACGGCGCCAGCCCCGTCACAACCAGGCTATCCGTGAACGCCCCCAGCTCATTCCACGTCACGCCATCTTTCGACCAATAGGCAGTGAACGTGCTGCCCACGCGAGTCATGCGCAGATACGTCGGCACAGCGTACGCAGAAAACGGCTTAATCTGAAACTTCGACGCGGAAACTCCCCCCGTGATGGTGGCCACGCCAAGGTTCACTGTGCCACCGGACTCGACCTCGAAACGGATGTAGTCCTTGTCATCGCCTTCCACCATCAGTCCCTGTCCGTAATATTGCGTCGCCCCCACCAGGGTGGAATCGATCTTGACCGCCACGTCGAAGTTTGTATTGCTGATCGGCTGGATCACCTGAACTGCGTCCAGGGCCGGAACCTCCGCATCATGATTGCTTCCCCCCGGCACCGTGAGGACCAGCTCCCCATTGCTCACCGCAGCCGAGCCGCCCACCGGTGCGCTCACCTGCCACACCGCCGTGTTCAAGCTGCTTGCATTGAATTCGTCAGACGCCGGAGTTCCGCTGGTTACCGGTGAGTAGGTATAACTCGCCGAGCCTTGGGCGCTTTGCGTATATCCGCTGGCGATGGCGATCGCTTGGACAGTCGTCGATGCGCTAATGGTGAACGGCCCCGAGTAAAGCAGCGAACTCGTCGTAGGCGTGCTTCCGTTAGTGGTGTAATAAATCGATGCCGACGGAGTCGTATCAGCGATCGATACACTCAAAGTTGACGAAAAACTCGTTCCACTGGGCGGAGTGAACGTCGGCGTCGCCGCGACCGGCGTTCCACCAGCGGCCAGATTGTGGAACCAGTCAAAAGTTGCCGTAAGTGCCGGCGCCTGGCTCGGAGTCACGCTGTAATTCCAGGCATACGGTGCCAATCCAGTGACTACCAGGCTGTCGGTGAATGTTCCCGCCTGGTTCCACGTCGTGCCATTGGCCGACCAGTAAGCCGTGTAATTGTTGCCCACGCGCGTGAGCCGCAGATACGTTGGCACTGCATACCCGGAAAACGGCGAGATCTTCACCTTAGCCGTGTCGACCCCGGCCGTGATGGTGCCAACACTCAAATTGACTGTACCTCCAGCCTCCACCTCGAAGCGGATATAGTCCTTGGCATCTCCTTCCACCATCAAGCCTTGTCCGTAATACTTAGTCGCGGCCACCAACGTGGAATCGATTTTCACCGCGACGTCGAAGTTTGTATTGGCGATCGGCTGGATCACCTGGACTGCATCCAGTGCAGGAACCTCCGCATCATGATTGCTTCCGGCCGGCACCGTAAGGACCAGCTCCCCATTGCTCACCGCAGCCGAGCCGCCCACCGGTGCGCTCACCTGCCACACACCCGTGTTCAAGCTGCCCGCATTGAATTCGTCCGATACCGGTGCGCCGCTTATCACTGGGGAATAGGTATAGCTTGCCGACCCTTGGGCGCTTTGCGTAAAACCACTGGCCGTAGCAATGGCGTTGACCGTCGTGCTTGAGTTGATCGTGAACGGACCCGAGTACAGTTGGGACCCCGTAGTGGGCGCACTTCCATTGGTGGTGTAGTAGATCGCCGCTCCAGGAGTTGTATCTGCAATCGACACACTTAATGTCGAAGCGAAGCTCGTTCCGCTGGCCGGAGTGAACGTTGGCGTCGCCGCGGGCGAGGCCGCTCCCTGGATCTGGTAAGCCCCCACAACAATCGGGCTATCCTGATCGCCCGTAGCCGACGCAAAGGCGCGAATCGTGAGCGACGGGCCGCTAACCACGATGGGTGCGCTGAACACAGTGGATGAGTGCGTGGGCGTCGATCCATCTACCGTGTAATAAATAGTTGCGCCAGTCGTCGCACTGCTCAGAGAGACGTTCTGAGCCGAAGTGTAAGTTCCGGGCAGCGGAGTGAAGCTTGGCTCCGCCGCGGCCTGTGTTGTGCCCGGCGTGAAGGTCCAGGTCTTGATGTTCTGGATCGAGGCATAGCCTCCCGTCGAACCAGTAAAGCCAACCAGGGCAGTGGTCGCGCCGATAGTGGCGGGAATGTTCACCACGAATGCATTGCTGTACGTTTTTTTCGTAACCGTGTCAGTTAGGGTCAGAGTCAACGTAGTACCGTCATAGACAAGCTGTCCGGATATGGCATTGCCGTTCGACAGCGCCACCCCTGAACTCGTCATGTCGATCGCAGGCGTGATCGGAGGAGCGCCATTTGTGTACAGCCCGGTGGAATCGGTACCCTCGCCACTATTGCTGTAGATGTCGAATTTAATCGCAACACTGTTCGTGATTGCCTGGTAACCGAGGCCTCCTCCACCACCTCCAACGGAGGTTGGGCTGCCATTTTGGATGGTGAAGGTGAATCCGTCTGCTACGGCGCTCGTAAGTTGGAAGGTAAAGTTCGTAGTAAAGGCTTGGATATTGACCGGCGTAGTCCAGAAGGCGCTACTCGCCTCTTTGGTGCCGCCATCGGTGAGCTCCAGGAAATGACTCGAAGTTACCTTGGCCACGCTGTTCAGCTGCAGACCGGTGGTGCTGGTAAAGCCCCCTGCGAAATTGATAGTGCCCGACCCGCCGCTTTGAATCACGTACGCCGCGGTCGCCACCGCACTCTGGGCAAATCCAGGAGCCACAGCCAGTGCCTCCAGCGTGGTGTTCGCGCTGACCGAAATCGCTCCACTGTAGACTGCGGACGAGGTAGTGGGCGTGGAACCGTTGGTGGTGTAGTAGATCACAGCACCAGGTGTGCCATCGGCGATGGTAACCAGCTGGGCTGAAGTATAGGTTCCTGTGCCCGGCGAAAAAGTGGGCGTCGCGGCGGCTGCCAATTGGATAGAGTACGTCGCGCTGGCGACACTGCTGGCCGCGAGCCCAGGTGCTTGAGCAAGCGCCTTGATGGTGACCGATCCACTATCCACGCTAATCGGAGAGCTGTAAACACTGGACGAAGTGTTCGGAATCGAGCCATCGATCGTGTAGTAAATCACGGCGCCTGCGCTGCCGTCGCTCAGCATCACCTGTTGCGCCGTGGTAAACGATCCGCCGCCCGGCGAGAAGGTTGGGGTCTGCGTGACTGAACCTGGTTGAGAGGTCAACGTCCAGGACAAAATCTTCTGGCTCGAGCTTCCCGCGCTGGAACCGCCGGTGAAGCCGATATACGCCAGGTTGCTCCCGATCGTGGCCGGGATATTAATCGGGAATGTATGCGTAAACGTCTTGTTCACGACGATATCCGTGAGGGTCATGATCAGGTTGACCCCGTCATACGTCATGTGCGCGTTGACCGCGTCTCCGCTGTTTATGAGAACTCCGGAAGAGGTCATGTCCACCGCGGGAACGGTAGGCGCCACACCATTCACATAGAGTCCGGTTGAGTCCGTGCCTTCGCCATTGTTGTTAAAGAAATCAAACTTGATGGCGACACTCTTGGCGATACCGCCCGTTGTTCCAGTGTTCGGATTAGGTCCATATCCCAGGCTTCCACCGTTCCCTCCTATGGCCGTGGGGGCGACGTTCTGCATGGTAAAGGTAAATCCGTCGGCGACCGCATTTGAGAGTTGAAACGAGAAGTCGGTGGTAAACGCCTGAATGTTGGTGGGCGTGTTATAGAAAGCGCTCCCTGCCTGGTTGGCCACGCCTGTCGTCAGTTGCAGACGGGTGTCGTCGACATTGGTTGCGCTGCCGTTGAAGGTCAACCCTACCGCACCCCCGAAGCCGTTGCCAAAATTAATTTCTGTTCCGTTCGGCTGTATGGTGTACGAGGCTGAAGCCACATTGCTGTTGGTCAATCCGCTCAAAACAGCGATCGCGTTAATGACCGTATTGCTGGCAACAGTGATGGGCCCGGTATATTTTGTGGAACCGGTCGTGGGCGTCGATCCATTGGTTGTGTAATAGATGGCCGCCCCTGAAGTGCTATCGGAAATGGCCACCGTCTGCGTCGTGGTGTAGCTGCCCGCTGCGGGAGAAAACTGTGGCAGGGAAACCTGCGTATTGAAGTTATAGCTTGCGCTCGTCACCGCGCTTTGCAGATATCCACTGGCGCTGGCAATCGCCTGCACCGTTGCATCCGTCGAGAGTTGGAAGGCTCCGCTGTACTTCGTTGACCCGGTGGTCGGTGTCGACCCGTCGGTTGTGTAATAGATCGAGGCGCCGCTAACCGTATCCGTGATGGTTATCTGTTGCGCCCCGTTGTAAGTGCCCCCTGAAGGGGAAATAGCCGGCGCCGGCGCCTGCTGCTGCGCGTTCAGAAGCCCATATACGTCGACCTGGTCAACTGCCCCCACATACACCTTACCGTTCGTGACCACGGGAACCGCGAACTTGTTCGCTGGCCCAGCATTGTCCCGGCTGGAGTTCTGGTTGCTGCCATAAAGTTGTTGCGCGACGTTGGTAGCGTTAAATGCATATAAGACAGAGGGCCCGTTTGAGTTGTACTGGTCACTCAGCACCGCCCACACAATCCCGTTCTGAGTACCATTGGAAGAGACCACCGGGCTCGCGCCTGGAAAGGCAGACGTAGCGGAAGATTGAGCCGAGGCTTTCTTCGCCAGCCCGCCATTGGTGAGCGGAAACATCTTCAGCGAATCATTTTCCGCCCACATGTAGACGTTGCCGTTCCAGTAGGCCGGAGTGCTCCACAATCCTGAATCCGACTTCAATGCCCCCGTGATGTCCTGGACCACATTGGTGTTGGAGCCGGCATTGGGCCCCGCGTAGCCGCCGAGTTTATCCCGGTTGAGGACCAGAATGCGGCCTTCCTTACCGACCTGGACCAATAGATGTGGATTTGGGCCCGGTTGATCGGGAAGCAGCAGAATTCCGGCAGCGCCCTGGTCCAGATCGGCGCCCGACAAAGCCGCTTGATTGAATGTTGTGAAGGCGTCACTGATCGCGAACCCGCCATTTGACAGATCGTAGCGCAGGATACTCTCGCCATAATCCACATTGCTGGTGAGCGGGGGATACGATGTCATGTCACCATTGCTGGTTACAATGAAAGCCCTTCCATTGGGCGTTACCGTGTCAAATGGTATTCCGGCGCCAGACATCCAGATCGCGTCCCCATTGCCGTTTGGCGAGGTGCAGATCGCAGCCGTTTGCTTGAGCGTCGTTTCGTTGTAGACCAGTACCCAGCCATGCCACGGGCCATTGTCTTCGTGTGAGCCAAAAGCTATATAGATACTTCCGTTGAAAAGTCCCAGCGCCGGTCGATTATGTTGCCATTTGGTGCTGAAGGCGAGTGTGCCTCCGGAGCTTCCATTCCCTGTCCCGGGCACCGATGCTGCGAGTGCCACCGGGCTATTAGGCTGCTCGCTGCCGTCCAGAATGCTCAGGGCGTGCAGCCGTTGCACGTAGTTGCCGTTCTCTTTGCTCTTGGCGAGAACAAACATGGTGTTGGTCGCGAGGTCGATGACCGGGGTAGAGGTGATGCCCACCTGGTAAACGGTGGTCACGCCCGATTGGACGTCTGACGTGGGGACAGAGGTCGCTCCGGATGCGGCTCCATGCGTGGTACTGAGCATGCTGGCCTGCCATAGAGGACCGCTATCCGCGCCGCCGTTGCTGTCTGCGTCAAACGCGTAAACCGAATCGTTTTCCGTAACAACGAAGAAGACGTTATGCGTCCCCTTGCCGGGCAGCGTCAGATTGCCAACATACAGGGGTTGCGCAAACACCCGGTCGTCCACCGTATGGCTGAAGAGCTTGCCGAAGGTATTAGCGTTGACGTTCGACGGAGTAAGAATTGTCTCCTGGGTGTTCTGGCCCTGCCGGGTGTTGTCGTAGCGCCACGTGAGTACATTGGGACCCTGTCCAAATACCGATCCCGCCGTCAGCAGGAACAGGAGAAACAATAGCGCGAGGCCGGAGAAGGCCGCATGTTTATTTTGCCGTATCGGAGTTTTTGACCCCACGTAGATGCGCGCCGAGAGACCAGCAGATGGACTTAGCCGAAGCACAGGACCCCTCCTACCCAGGTGGGCAATCAGGTCATAGGTCCGGCGCTATCGCCGCACACCTATGCCCGCCCCACCGGCGAACTATGTTTAGGACCGCCGCTCTCCAGCATTCGATCGGAGATGTGCAATCCAGGGGACTGAGGGATCGTACAGGAGATGGGGGGATAGGGGGAGTGCCTCAAACGCAGGGCGAATATACCTCATTAACCTTCCCATCGCCATCGTTCCCGATAGCGAATTACAGCGATTACGGCCCAGTCGTAAGGTTATGGAACCAGTCGAAGGTCGCGGTCAGTGCCGGCGCCTGGCTTGGCGTGGTGCTGTAGTTCCAGGCATAAGGCGCCAGTCCCGTCACCACCAGGCTATCCGTGAAGGTTCCTGCCTGGTTCCACGTCGTGCCATTGGTCGACCAATAGGCCGTATACGTAGTACCTGCACGGGTCATGCGCAGATACGTCGGCACCGCATAGGACGTGAATGGCGAGATCTGAAACTTTGTACTCTGCACACCGGCGATGATGGTTCCCCCACTCAGGTTTACCGTGCCCCCGGCGCCGACCTCGAAGCGGATGTAATCCTTGGCATCGCCTTCCACCATCAGGCCTTGTCCGTAGTACTTGGTCGCCCCCACCAGGGTCGAATCGATTTTCACCGCCACGTCGAAGTTTGTATTGCTGATCGGCTGGATCACCTGGACTGCGTCCAAAGCAGGGACAGCAGCATCATGATTGCTCCCCGCCGGTACGGTAAGGACCAGCTCTCCATTGCTCACCGCTGCTGAACCGCCTACCGGCACGCTTACCTGCCATAGCGCGCTGTTCAAGCTGCCCGCATTGAATTCGTCCGATACCGGAGCTCCACTGACGACTGGCGAGTAGGTGTAGCTGGCCGAGCCCTGCGCGCTTTGCGTATACCCGCTGGCTGTAGCGATCGCATTCACGGTAGTAGATGCACTGATGGTGAACGGGCCCGAATAAAGCTGGGACCCTGTCGTCGGCGTACTTCCGTTGGTGGTGTAATAGATCGCCGCACCGGCGGTCGTATCGGCAATCGACACACTCAACGTTGTGGAGAAACTGGTTCCGCTCGCGGGGGTAAAGGTCGGAGTCGCGGCCACCGGCGTCCCGCCGGATGCCAGGTTATGGAACCAGTCGAAGGTCGCGGTCAGTGCCGGCGCCTGGCTCGGCGTGGTGCTGTAGTTCCAGGCATAAGGCGCCAGTCCCGTCACCACCAGGCTATCCGTGAAGGTTCCTGCCTGGTTCCACGTCGTGCCATTAGTCGACCAATAGGCCGTGTACGTGGTACCCACGCGCGTCAGGCGCAGGTAGGTCGGCACCGCATAAGCCGTGAACGGCGAGATCTGAAACTTGGTGGCCTGCACACCGGCAATGACGGTTCCTCCGCTCAGACCCACACTGCCCCCGGCGCCCAGCTCGAAGCGGATGTAGTCCTTGGCATCGCCCTCCACCATCAGTCCTTGTCCGTAGTACTTGGTCGCCGCCACCAGGGTGGAATCGATCTTGACCGCCACGTCGAAATTCGTATTACTGATCGGCTGGATCACCTGGACTGCATCCAGCGCAGGGACAGCCGCATCATGATTGCTGCCCGCCGGTACGGTAAGGACAAGCTCTCCATTGCTCACCGCTGCCGAACCACCCACCGGTGTGCTTACCTGCCACACAGACGTGTTCAAGCTCCCCGCATTGAATTCATCAGACGACGGTGTTCCGCCGCTCACTGGGGAATAGGTGTAGCTGGCCGAGCCTTGGGCGCTCTGTGTAAAGCCGCTCGCCGTGGCGATGGCATTTACCGTCGTTGTGGCACTGATCGTGAACGGACCCGAGTAAAGTTGTGAACTGGTCGTCGGCGTGCTTCCGTTGGTGGTGTAATAGATCGCTGCCCCAGCAGTCGTATCGGCAATCGATACACTCAGAGTCGAAGCGAAGCTCGTTCCGCTGGCAGGAGTAAACGTCGGAGTGGCCGCGGGCGAAGCCGCAGCCTGGATCTGGTAAGTGCCCACGACCACTGGGCTATCCTGGTAACCCGTCGCCGAAGCAAAAGCGCGAATCGTGAGTGACGTTCCGTTCACCACGATCGGCCCGCTGTACACCGTGGAAGAGTGCGTAGGTGTCGACCCGTCTACCGTGTAGTAGATGGTTGCGCCAGCCGTCGCACTGCTCAGGGACACATTTTGTGCGGAAGTATAGGTGCCCGGCAAAGGACTGAAGATCGGATCGGCGGCCACTTGGGTTATCCCTGAAGTGAACGTCCAGGTTTTGATGTTCTGGATCGCGGTCGATCCACCGGTACCCCCTGTGAAGCCGACGTAAGCCGTATTGCCGCCAACCGTGGAGGGAATATTGACCGTGAATGCGTGGCTGAAGGTCTTATTCGTAACCGTGTCGGTAAGGTTGAGCGTCAACGTCGTGCCGTTATAGATAAGTTGTGCGGAGATCGTATCGCCGCTCGATAAGACGATACCGGAAGAAGTGAGATCGACCGCCGGGGTAGTCGGAGGCACTCCATTGGCAAACAACCCCGTGGAATCCGTACCCTCGCCACTGTTGCTGTAAAGATCGAATTTGATGGCGACACTCTTGGCAATGCCACCCATCGTCCCCGTGTTGGGATTGGGCCCGTAGCCAAGGCTTCCCCCATCCCCTCCAAGCGCAGTTGGGCCAACCCCCTGAATGGTGAAGGTGAAACCATCGGCGGCCGCACTGGATAGCTGGAAGGCAAAGTTTGTAGTAAAGGCCTGGATGTTGACCGGCGTCGTCCAGAAGGCGCTCGTACCCTCTAACGTACCCCCATCCGTAAGCTCAAGGAAATTGTTGTTTATTTTGGCCACGCTATTCAACCGCAGGCCAGTGGCATTGGGAAAGCCCCCGGCAAAACTGATGTTGCCCGATCCACCCGTTTGAATCACATAGGCCGCGCTGGCCACTGCACTTTGCGCAAACCCGGGAGCAATGGCAAGAGCCTCCAGCGTAGTGTTGGCGTTGATGGCAATTGCCGAGCTATAGACCGCGGACGAAGTGGTCGGCGTGGTTCCGTTGGTGGTGTAGTAAATCGTTGACCCAGGGGTAGTGTCAGAGATAGTCACGGATTGCGCCGAAGTATAGGTGCCCGTACCCGGTGAAAAGGTTGGCGTCGCCGCAGCCGCCAATTGAATGGTGTAGGTCGCGCTGCCCACACTGCTGACACCAAGGCCGGAAGCTTGCGCGATCGCGTTGATCGTTACCGTCCCGCTATCGATGCTGATCGGTGTGCTGTAGACAGTGGATGCGGTGGTCGGCGCCGAGCCGTCGATGGTGTAGTAGATCACCGCTCCCGCGGTTCCATCGCTCAGCTTCACTTGTTGCGCCGTCGTAAAGGATCCTCCTGCGGGCGAGAAGGTCGGGGTCTGCGTAACCGATCCCGATTGAGAGGTCAAGGTCCATGACAGAATTTTCTGGCTTGACGTCGAGCCACCAGACGCGCCGGTAAATCCGATATATGCGAGGTTGCTCCCGATAGTGGACGGAATATTGACCGGCCAGGTATGTGTGAATGTCTTGTTCACGACGATATCCGTGAGGGTCATGATCAGGTTGACCCCGTCATACGTCATGTGCGCGGTGATGGTGTCTCCCGTGTTCAGAAGAACTCCGGAAGAAGTCATGTCCACCGCGGGCACAGTGGGCGCCACGCCGTTCACGTAGAGTCCGGTTGAGTCTGTGCCTTCGCCGTTGTTGCTATAAAAGTCAAACTTTATGGCGACACTCTTGGAGATGCCACCCGTTGTTCCCGTGTTCGGGTTCGGGCCATATCCCAGGCTTCCACCGTCCCCGCCAATGGCGGTGGGGCCGACGTTTTGGATGGTAAAGGTGAATCCGTCGGCGACCGCATTCGATAGTTGAAACGCAAAGTCCGTGGTGAACGCCTGAATGTTGGTTGGGGTGTTGTAGAACACGCTCCCTGCCTGATAGGTCAGGCCCGTGGTCAACTGCAGACGGCTATCGTCGACGTTGGTCGCGCTTCCGTTCAGCGTCAGGCCGGCAACACTCGAAAAGCCACTGCCGTAGTTAATTTCTGTCCCGTTCGGCTGTATGGTGTAAGACGCGCTCGCCACGTTACTGTTGGTCAGCCCGCTAAACGTAGCCATTGCGTTGATGACCGTGTTGGTGCTGACCGTGATCGGCCCCGTATATTTTGTCGAACTGGTGGTCGGGGTCGACCCATTGGTTGTGTAATAGATGACTGCCCCAGACGTGCTGTCGGAAATGGTGACCGCCTGCGTGGTCGTGTACGTGCCCCCCGCTGGAGAAAATTGCGGCATCGGCGTCTGCGTGTTGAAGTTGTAAGTAGCGCTTGCTACCGCGCTCTGAAGATATCCGCTGGCGCTGGCAATCGCCTGCACGGTGGCATCCGTTGACAGTTGGAAGGCGCCAGTATACTTCGTGGAAGATGCAGTCGGAGTCGACCCGTCGGTGGTGTAATAAATCGTCGCGCCGCTAACGGTATCCGTAATCGTAACTTGTTGCGCACCGCTGTAGGTCCCCCCGGATGGGGAAATGACCGGTGCGGGCGCCTGCTGTTCTGCGTTTAAAAGGCCGTAAACGCTCACCTGGCCAGCCGCGCCTACATAAACCTTCCCGTTGGTGACCACCGGAACCGTGAACTTGACCGCTGCGCCCGGGTTGTCACGGCTCGAATTCTGGTTGCTGCCATAAAGCTCTTGAGCCACGTTCGTGGCATTAAACGCATACAGAATGGACGATCCGTTCGTCTTGTACAAATCGGTCACGATCGCCCAGACGATACCGTTCTGCGTGCCATTCGATGAGACTACCGGCGTGGCGCCCGGAAACGTAGACGTCACCGAAGATTGAGCCGTGGCCTTCTTGGCCAGGACTCCATTGGTGATAGGAAGCATCTTCAGGGCGTCGCTTTCGGCCCACATATAGATGTTTCCGTTCCAATAGGCCGGCGTGCTCCACAAACCCGTATTCACGCCCAGCGCACCGGTAATATCCTGCACCGCATTAGTATTAGATCCGGCATTGGGGCCAACGTAGCCGCCGAGACCGTCACGGTTGAGGACCAGAATTCGGCCCTCTTTTCCAATTTGGATAAGCAGATGAGTATGAGCTCCGGGCTGATCCGGAAGCATAAGAATGCCCCCTGAGCCCTGGTCAAGATCGGCTCCGGTCAATGCCGATTGATTGTAGTCAGTAAATGCATCACTAATGGCAAAACCGCCGTTCGACAGATCGTATCGTAGGACGCTCTCGCCGTAATCCACACTGCTGCTAAGTGGGGGATAGGTCGTCATGTCGCCGTTGCCTGTGGCCAGGAACGCCCTGCCGTTTGCGCTCACCGTGTCGATGGGTAATCCCGCACCCGACATCCAGACCCCATCCCCATTCCCATTGGGAGATTGGCTAACTGCCGCAGTTTGCTTCAGCGTCGTCTCGTTGTAAACCAAGACCCATCCGTGCCAGGGCCCGTTGTCGCCATGAGACCCAAAGGCAATATAGATACTTCCGTTGAAGAGTCCGAGTGCCGGACGGTTCAGCTGCCACAAGCTGCTGAACGTCAGCTTCCCTCCGGAACTCCCGTTGCCGTTGCCGGTCACTGATGCCGAGATCGCTACCGGGCTGCCCGAGCGCTCGCTGCCATCCAGAATGCTGAGAGCGTGCAGCCTCTGCACATAGCTACCGTTCTCTTTGGTCTTGGCGACCACAAAGAGCGTTTGCGTGTTGAGATCGATCACCGGGGTGGAGCTGATGCCAATCTCCGGATTAATGTCTCCGGTGCCGGTTTGGACATCGGTAGACGGTACCGTGGTTGCTCCCGATGCGGCTCCATGAGCCGTGCTGAGCATGCTGGCCTGCCACAGGGGCCCGCTATCAGCACCGCCGTTGCTGTCGGCGTCAAACGCGTACACCGAATCATGTTCCGTAACCACGAAAAAAACGTTGTGCGTGGTGCTGTTCGGCAGAGTCAGATTGCCCACATACAGCGGTTGCCCGTAGACCTGGCCATCCACCGTATGGCTGAATAGTTTGCCGAATGTGTTGGTATTTACATTCGTCGGAGTAAGAATCGTTTCCTGCGTGTTCTGGCCCTGGTGCGTGTTGTCGTAACGCCATGTAAGTACATTGGGTGCTTGTGCAAACAGAGGTCCTGCCGCGGCCATGAACAAAAGGCATGGCAGCACAAGCTTGGTAAAGGCAACAAATACTGTGTGAGTTGACCCCAACCGGATGCGCAACGAAGTACGAGCGGATTCACCTGGCCGAAAAATAGGGACCCTCCTACGGAGGTGGGCCTTGGTCATATTTCCCCCGACGTCACCGCCCGGCTATGGCCGCTCCACCGTTAAACAACTGCTTGCGACACGCGCGCGCTCCGGACCGTTTCGGTCACGAAAATCCGCGATCCGGGGGATGAGGGATCGTACAGGGGGGATGGGAAGTACAGCTGTTACGAAAACGTAGGTTGACTATACAACATTTGCGCTATTACGGAAGAGATAAATTCAGGTGTCCATTAGTCCCGAGCGCATTTGAATCGCCTTGACAAGGCGGAGGTCGGCCGGCTATTCGCCTCGTATAGTGAAGCATGCAGGATTTAGGCGAAACTCAAGCAGTGAGACGAATAAACCTACTATTTGCACTGGGATCCAAGGTCCTTTTGGGGGCACTTCTACTATGCGCGCCCGTCATGGCTCCTGCGGCCGCAAGTGAGCCACCCGGTTCTGAGTTTTCAGGAATGGTTTGGGAAAGGCATGGGGACTGGCATCTCAATGGCAGTTCCACTACCCTGCGGCTGGGGGAGGCGATCCCACCCGGCGGTTTGGTCACCGGCAGTGCGGAGAACTCCGCGCACTCGATCACCATTCTGCTGCCCGACGGACAGCGAATGCTGTGCGAATGCTACCAGGCAAAAACCTGCTCCCAGGGCTTCCGCGTTCCGGCCATCACTCCGCCGCCCCGGCCTCCGGTTTGGGACATGTTTGTAGGGGTCAGGAATGTATTATTGTTGCGGCCGGCAACCGCCGAGGCCGCCTTCCCCATACCGGCGGGCCGCGCCGCAATGGCCGGAAACTTCGAGATCGTGGCCGCCGTCAGCCCGCAAGGTGAGATTTCAATCGTTCCCGTGCTGCGTGTTTTGCCCCCCGGTCAATACTCCCTGAGCATAACCAGGGAGGGGCAACAAACTTCTCCGCCGACGCGTCCGGCCGTACAGCCCCTGGATTGGACATCAGCCCAGAAGCCGGCTCAAGTCCGTGTAGGCGGCCCGGGCCTTTACAGGATTCGCGTGTCAGATCCCGCCTACGTCCCGCGAATCGAGATTGAAGTGTTGGCCACCTCGCCAGCTTCGCTGGCGGCCGAAACCGCCGCCTTGAAACAAGCCCGCGAGACTATCCTGACCTGGAGCAAAGTCCACGAGGGATGGTCCCTGCACGGTTTCCTCCGGGTCTATCTGCAATCGCGGCTGAGCGCATCTTCGCAATGACCAACCGCACCAGTCCGTTGATGATGGAACGGTTGGCTCTGGGACCAGACGCCATCAAGGCCCGAGCCCGCTAAACGTCAGCGCAGCCCGGAAGGGCTGGATGCGAATCCCCATCATGATCTTGCCTGCCCCGCCTGCCCCGGCGTGCCGTGGGAGCGCCATAGGCGCGGCACTCATGTTCTCCTCAACCAATCGGCGGCGCACACCTCTGATCGCGCTTCATCAATAAGGATTGAGGAAAATCTGCAATGGATGCGAATCGTTGAAGTAGCCATGGCCGGAATTGAGGATGTCGAGCGATCCGTTGCCTGTCACGTCGCCGACAGGGTCGTTATGGCCTTTGGCGTTGGAGATGATTTGTTCCGTTAAATTACCCTTGCCATCGTTGTAAAAGACTGCCACGCGGTCCAGAGGCGACTGGTCCTGTTCCACCGCAAGAACGTCCAACGTCCCGTTCTTATCCATGTCCCCAACCTGAATCTTATGCACATCGACCATAGTGAAGTCCATGGTGTGCTTGATCCAGCTTCCATTGCGACGGTCAGAGGGTGCCTCCCACCAGATCATGCCACCCGGCGGGGGGGCAACGCCCCCCCCGGGAGCTTCTGACTGGCCCGAGATTACGTCCATCATTCCGTCGCCATTCATGTCTGCCGCGTTGTACGCTGCCACCTCGCCGCTCCCGCTTCCCCCGGAGCAGTTGTCCGGGCTGCATGGATAGCCGGGCCCGATGCTATGAAAAATCCATGTGCCCGTTCGTGAGTTGCCGCCGGTCTCGCGTGGATTCTCCCACCACCCTATGTTGTACGGAGATGCCGGCTGCGTACCCGCAAGATTGATGCTTCCTTTCCCGGAGCCGATATCCAGCAGCCCGACTCCGCGGAAAGACTGACTGTACTGCACCTGGGTCCACGAACTCGAGCTGTTCTGGAAGAACACCGAAGATGGCGTGACGATGTCCATTTTGCCATCACCGTCTATGTCCCCGATCAGCAGGTTATTCTCTCCCTGGCCCGGTCCAACCACGTGCATCGTCCAGGTATCGGTGATCGGGTTTCCACCTTGCCCGCGTGGATTCTGAAACCATACAATTTCGGGCTTGCCGCTGAAGGTCGGATCGAAGCTGCACACAATATCGACCGCGCCGTCTCCGTTTACGTCAAAGGGAACCATGTCCTCATAGCCGTCACCGCTGCCGATGATGGTGTGCCTGATCCAGGGATCATTGATATTGCCGGAGGCTGGATATTGATACCAATAAATCCCGCTTGCGCCGTTGTTGTTCGCTTGCGATTCCCTCTCCAGGCCGATCACCGGTTCCAGATGCCCTGTGCCCTGAATGTCGGCTAATGCCTTCTCCACCAATGTCGACGCCGGGTTCGCATCGACGGTTACATATCCATAAGGCCGCAGACCATCCTGGTTTGCGATCGGGTCCGACGTCGCGAAGAAGTAGTCGACCACCGCCGTGAACCCCGGAGAGTTGATTGCCGTTGTATTCGAGTTTCCGCCGTAGGGGCCGATCTTTGCCGCGTTCAGATCGAAGGTAAAGCTGGGGGCCGCGAGAAAGTTTGTTCCATCGGCAGACCAGCTGCCGGTCCACACGTTTCCGCTCCTCGATAAACGCAGCCACAAGGGGCCCTTGGCAAGGGAGATCTTTGTGCTGACAAATGTCGTCGCCTTGCTCCCGCTAATACCCGCTGCAAACAATTCTGGCCCGGTCGTCCCCGCGAACAGAACATCAAATCGCAGGAAGTCGGTACTATCCTGCTCAACCATGATTCCCTCGTCCTGGTTCCCGATCTCGACTGCCGACTGGAAGCGCACATCCACGCTGAAGTCTGAATTGGCGACAGGCTGCATGATACGAACAGCATTGGCGCCGCTCGTCCACAGGTCGTGGTTCCGCCCCATGGGCACGTTCAAATTTGCTCCGCTGCCGCTCATGACCACAGTTCCGTCGCCCAACGGATCCTCGATCGTCCACAGCGAAGTATTCAACGCCGGCTCATCCAGGTTATCGGACACCACCCCGCCGCCAGATTGACCGTTCGAGGTATAGCTGGCTGACGCCACCCCGCTCTGCGCGAGACCACTCGCGATCGCGATTGCCTTGACCGTGCTCGAGGCGGAAATCGTGAATGAGCTCGCGTACACGCTGGAGGCCGTGGAGGGTGTTGTTCCGTCGGTTGTGTAGTAGATGGTCGCACCGGATGTGCTGTCAGAGATCGAAACGCTCAGCGTAGAAGAAAATGTCGTGCCGCTCGCTGGGCTGATGCTGGGCGTCGCCGTCATTGCGGCGCTTTGCGTGTAAGACGCGGAAGCAACGCCGCTTTGCGCAAAACCGCTGGCAGTCGCCAACGCCTGGATAGTGGTCGTTGCACTGAGGCTGATTGGGCCCGAGTACACCGTTGAGGACGTGGTCGGGGTGCTGCCGTTGGTGGTGTAGTAGATAGTCGCCCCTGGTGTGCTGTCAGCGATCGACACGCTCAGGCTAGAAGTAAAGCTGGTGCCGCTGGCAGGATTGAAGGCCGGTGTGGCAACTGCAGGAGTGGACGTCGTATTGTGAAACCAATCAAAGGAAGGCGTAATGGCCGGAGCGTTGCTTGGAGTGCTTTGATAGTTCGAACCATAGAGCGCCAAACCGGTTACGGTGAGACTGCTATCTGTAAAGCTCCCGGCTTTGGTCCAGATCACTCCATCGGCTGAATAGTACCCGGTATATGTCGAGCCCGTGCGGTTCAGGCGAAGGTAGGTAGGCACCACATATCCGGAGAATGGCGACAGTTGGAATTTGCTGCTCTGTGTGCCCGCGATGATCGTGTTTGCGCTGAGCGATATGCTTGATCCGTTCGCGCTTATTTCGAAGCGAATGTAATCGTGAGCGTCTCCTTCGACCAGTAGCCCCTGGCCGGAATATTTCCCCGAAGCCGCGATCGTCGAGTCGATCTTTATATTGATGTCGAAGTTCGCGTTGCTTACCTGCTGCTCCACTTGGACCGCATCGAGAGCGGGAGTGAATGCGTCGTGATTACTCCCTCCAGGCACCGTGATGAGCAAGTGACCGTTGCTCACCGCCGCACTTCCACCCGCCGGCGCGACTACCGTCCACACGCTCGGGTTAAGGCTGCTGCCATTAAAATCATCGTTAACCGGTGCCCCCGAGGATTGGCCGGTCAACGTGTAGCTCCCACTGCCCACGGCACTCGTCACTCCGCTGGCCACGGCGATAGCGTTGAATGTCGTGGACGAATCGATAGTGATGGCGCTCGAATATACCGTTGAAGACGTGGTCGGGGTGCTGCCGTCGGTGGTGTAGTAGATAGTCGATCCGGTCGTGCTCTCGTTGATCGACACGCTCAGGCTAGAAGAAAAGCTGGTGCCGCTGGCAGGATTGAAGGTCGGCGTGGCCACCGTAGGAGTGGTCGTGGTGTTGTGAAACCAATCAAAGGAAGGCGTAATGGCCGGAGCGTTGCTTGGAATGCTTTGATAGTTCGAACCATAGAGCGCCAAACCGGTTACGGTGAGACTGCTATCCGTAAAGCTCCCGGCTTTGGTCCAGATCGCTCCATCGGCTGAATAATACCCGGTATATGTCGAGCCCGTGCGGTTCAGGCGAAGGTAGGTAGGCACCACATATCCGGAGAATGGCGACAGTTGGAATTTGCTGCTCTGTGTGCCCGCGATGATCGTGTTTGCGCTGAGCGATATGCTTGATCCGTTCGCGCTTATTTCGAAGCGAATGTAATCGTGAGCGTCTCCTTCGACCAGTAGCCCCTGGCCGGAATATTTCCCCGAAGCCGCGATCGTCGAGTCGATCTTTACATTGACGTCGAAGTTCGCGTTGCTTGCCTGCTGCTCCACTTGGACCGCATCGAGAGCGGGAGTGAATGCGTCGTGATTACTCCCTCCAGGCACCGTGATGAGCAAGTGACCGTTGCTCACCGCCGCACTTCCACCCGCCGGCGCGACTACCGTCCACAGGGCCGTGTTGAGGCTTGTACCGTTGAAGTCGTCAGCAACCGGCGCTTGCGCAATCGCGGTCGAACATACACCACTCGTCATCATCCATGCCAGCACAAGGATCGAGGCAAGTGAAATCTGACGGCTAAAAAACCGAGGCAGCAATAAAGCAAAAAAACTCATTTTCCCTCACCCCGAGGATCGGTCGCTACCTTAGGCACGCAGACTTTAGTTTGTCGGGGGGAGTACGATTATGTCACGAAAACGACCCAGGTCGATGAGAGGGCTCATGTCTTTCGATAGGTCCCCTTGAAATTATTGAAGTCTGCGCTGTCGCGATGGAAGCAGCGAGACAGCCGTTAACGGATTGCTCAATCCAGCAGGTAGGCCGCCGTGTCTCCTTTCCCGTGCGTGAACATGTTGTATCCCAGACCCTTCAAGAGCCTCCAGGCTTGCTGCTGGTCTCGCTCGCTGAGGTGTTCGTGCTCGTAGTTGATGAAACTGGGCCGGTACCGGCCGATCTCCGCCGCCTTCAATACTTCATAATCAAACCCCTCTGCATCGATCTGGAGAAAGTCGTATCTCGGCACGGAGTGGCTTGCCAGGAGCGATGGGAAAGTGCTGCTTCGGACAATTAGGGCCTGGATACAGTCATCGGGGGTCAATTTGCGAGCTTTGAATTCTTTGACCACGTCCGCGCTTGCCTCCTGCGCGAGGTGATGCTCAATCAAACGGCGGCTATGCTCACGATTGAGAGAAGCGATCTGGTTCGCGTACTGCAGGAATCCTAGCTCCGGCTTGATGGTGTAGAACGTCTTTTCCCCGTCGTTATCGGCGATGGCAACGTTTTCCAACTTAATGTTCGGGCAGTTGCCGTAGTTGCGGGAGAGCTCGGTAAAAATATGAGGCTGGGGTTCGACCAGGATGCCAGCGAGGTCGAAATTCACGATGAAGTCATGCAGATAGTCGTTGGATACACCGTCGTTCGCTCCGACCTGAACGAAGAAGAAGTCGGATAATCTTGCCTTTCTCAAGAAGACGCCCAGGAAATCACGAAAATCGATGCCCCGCAGGTACGCAATTTCGGCCCCGTCAACTTGGTGCCCACGGTACTTGACTATTTCACAGCCGGCAATTCTCATCTATTCGGGTCTCTCCTCTTTGGGTTAAGTGTGAGGTGCTTCACCGCATCGGATCTGGAAATGGGGCGCTGGGCGCTTTTCCCAACCAAGCCCATGATGACGATGGATCGATCTCAACATTCCCGTCGGAGCGGGATCCGATCGGTACGACAAACTCCACTACCCCCTCTGACGAGCAGAGGGTGAGCCGCCTCAAAAAGCCGACGCCGCTACAGTCTTTAACCCCACCAGAGAATGTGTCAACTCCCGGTTGAGCGGCGGAGGTCGACACGAATGCATGCGTACAGGATCCAGGGCTTCATCAACGATGGCTCAGGGCCCAGACGTAGGCAGCAACTGCCGACACCTGGTCCGCGGTCAATTGAGCGCCACCCATCGGTGGCATGGGGCTGCGATATTCTTTCGGTTGCATGACGCCGTCAGTGATCGTTTTGGAAATGCCGCTGTAGCTGCCATCGCTCCACAGCCATTTCGCGTCGGTTAAATCTGGACCGAGGGGGCTTCCTTTTCCGCCGGCGCCATGGCAACCCGCACACGAGGCTCCGCCCACTTGACCGTGGTAGATACGGTCACCCAACGCCACCATCTCTGCCGTCGTTCCAGGCGGAGGCAGAAGCCCTGCATCGGGGTTTGTACCCTCCGGCGGTTTAGCCGCGGCTTCCACAATGGCACCCGCGGGAGCCGATGGACTCGGGCATGGAGTCGCGTGACCTGCCCAGTGCGTAGCGCCCGTATAGACAACGCGATAGATCCGGCCGGTTATGTCTTCGGCGATGTAAAGTGCGCCATCTGGTCCGACGGCGAGGCCGCTCGGACGATGCGCGGCTTTCTCCGGGGTCTCAACCGCCCCCGCGAAACCATCAGCGAATATTTCGCACGGCCCTGAGGCACGGTCGCCGGCGAGCGGCTGAAACACTACGTTGTAGCCACCCTGGGGGTAAGGCGCACGATCCCAGGAGCCGTGGAAGGCGATGAATACGCCGTTGCGGTAGTGTGCCGGAAACTGCTTCAGGTCGTAGAACACCGCGCCGTTCGGCCCCCAATGTGCCGGAAAGGCCGCAACCGGCCCGGTCTTGCTGGCGCAGACGCCCACCTTTTTGCCCCCGTCCCCGCCGTACTCCGGCGCCAGTACCAGCTTGCGCTGCACCGCGTCGTAGTAGCATTCGGGCCAGCCATAGTCGCCGCCCTCCTTCAAGAGCAGCAACTCTTCTGCCGGCAGCGTAGCTTCCTGCTCAGGTGGATAGAGGTCCGGCCAATTAGCATGCAGCTGGTCCCGTCCGTGTTGCGTCACGAATAAATGCTTGCCGGCGGCATCAACCGCAAAGCCCTCGCCGTTGCGTATGCCGGTGGCGAACCGGTCGCCCGGAGTAAACACCTGGTTCGTCTTGTTCGCGTCATAGCGCCATGTGCCGCCGCGGGTTTCCAATTCCGTGCATGGGTCAGCGCCCGGAGACTTGAGCGTTCGGTTTTTGAGCTGGCAGGAGTTTGTGGCCGTGCCCACATCGACGTACATCGACCCGTCGGCGGTGATGGCAAATGGGTGCATCGGGTGATCGCCGCCTAGTGGCAATCCGGAAACCACGGTAGTAGCGGGGCCCTGGGGCACGATCGCACCCGCAGGCAGCGAATAACGAACGATTCGATCGTTGACCTCCGCGTAGATCGAGCCCTTGTAGAGGGCAATGCCCGAGCCACCGGCAGCCCCGGTCTCGACGGTTTCGCCAAATCGTTGAGTTATGTTGGCCTTGCCTGTCCCCGTAGTATCTTGCAAGGCCACCAGAAAACCGCCTGCGGGTGGCTTGTCGCCAGGCGGATAGTAGTCACCCGACCACGTGTTTACGTAAACCACTCCACCCGGCGACACTACCAGGTCGCGGGAGTGGCCGATGTTGTCGGCGAATACGGTTGCGCAAAAGCCCGCAGTCAACTTCAGCCCGCTATCGTTCTCCGGGCATGCCTGGCTTTTCATTTGTGCGCCGGCCTTGGGTTGATCCGATACCAACGAGCTGCATACACCCAATACACCCAGACTGGCGACGGCAGGCAACAGACTTCTTATCAGGCTCAAGAATCGCATGAGCACCCCCCAATGAGATGAGTACAGCAGATCTCCCCGGCGCACCTTCATGGAAGGTGCTTTTCCGGCAAGGGCCCGGTATTCTTTGCTACTCGGCTAAGGCGTCCGGCTTTTGCAGTTACAATCGGCCAAACTTCTTGACTGCTTCTTCAATGGATTTAGTGTTTTCGATGTATGCGTACATGCTGTGTTCTTTAAAATCCAGTTGCTGTGACAGTACCAGGACCTTGGGTGCGATCTCCCGCGGCACGACCACCACCCCATCGCTGTCCGCGGCTACGATATCGCCCGCGTTTACCGTAACTCCGTCACATATCACCGGGATGCCTGCTCCCGCGACACGGTAGTGCCCGGCGGAGGTGGCAGGGGTGATTCCGCGCGCATAAACGGGGAAGCCGATTTTCCGCAGGTAAGCCACGTCACGCACCGCTCCATCGATCACCGCGCCAGAGAATTCGCGGGCAGACATGGCGGTTCCCATCAACCCGCCCATGCCGGCGATATCCACTCCATCTTGAATGGTCATCACGTAGACCGAGTCCTTGGCCCCCTGGTCGATCGCTTTCAACATTCCGCTCAGCGCGTTTGGATCGTGGTTCTCCTCCTTGACCATTTTTACGGTGATCGCATAGCCGGCGAACCTGGTGGTGAAGATCGGTTGCATGTGGTGAGTCATATACATGCGTTTCCCGGTGAGCTGCTCAATCGCGTCGGAGACTGAAGACACCTCGACGTGCCGATACCCTGCGAGCATGGCCGCCGGGTCGTTTGCATATACCGATGCGTCGGGAAAAGTCTGCGCGTGCAGGAGCAACGCAATCAGCATGCAGGGAACAATAGCAACCGCTGCCAAAAGGCACTTCCTACGGGTGATCAGCGTGGTCGTCAGCTTCACAGTGGTGTCTCCTTCAGCTTTTACCAGTCCAGAATGGCGCCGTCTGCCGCGCGCGCTGCATAGCTGGCAAAGGTGTCTTGTTGGAACGGATGTTTCGCCGCTTCCACTTCGTTGACTTCAATCCCCAGGCCCGGAGCGTCTGTTTTCGCCCAGTAGCCATTCTCCATCGTTAGCCCATGCTTCACCACATC
The DNA here is from genome assembly GCA_963750415.1 of uncultured Acidobacteriaceae bacterium. Taxonomy (GTDB): domain Bacteria; phylum Acidobacteriota; class Terriglobia; order Terriglobales; family Acidobacteriaceae; genus PALSA-350. Next base: position 321,817 of record CAVVQX010000005.1, on the reverse strand, counting down.
CCATCGCCAAGGCACGTCGGTAAGCATATCTTCCTGGATCAAAAAATTCGGCGTCGAGAGAGCAAAGTGCAGTGCGGCCGCATTGGCAATCGGGCCCAAAGGATTGTGTGGCGCCACACCCATATAGTATGTCTCCGCGGCCGCAGCGATCTTTTTTGCTTCCAAGAGGCCGCCGCAATGGCACAAGTCCGGCTGAACAATGTGGCAAGCTTGTTCTTCGCAGAGCTCACGAAATTCGAACCGGGACACTAATCGTTCCCCCGTCGCTATGGGGACACGGACCGCCTCCCGCACCTGGCGCAATGCCGGGATATTTTCCGGTGGAACCGGCTCCTCGCAGAAGTATGGGCTGAATTCCTCAATTGCATGGATATATTGGATCGCCATGGCGGGAGACGTACGGCCATGGAAATCGATCATGATGTCGATGTTGTCACCGACAGCGATCCGCAGCTTCTCAAACATGCTCGCAAAGTGGCGCACATACTGCTTTCCCATGAGCGGTTCAGAATAGGGGACGAACACCACCTTCAGCGCCGTATAGCCACGCGCCACTACCTCATGGGCAAGATCAATAAGCGGTTGGGGATCGAAAGTCTGGTAGACCGCCCTCATATCCCCGCCGCCGAGGTGGGTATACATGCGGACTTTGTTTCGGACTTCGCCCCCGAGGAGTCGATACACCGGTACGCCAAGCGACTTGCCAAAGATATCCCAGCACGCCTGTTCCAGCCCGCTGATCGCGCTCATCCCAATCACGCCCATGCGAAAAAATGAATGGCGATAGAGCTTTTGGTAAATGTGCTCGATATTCCGCGGATCCTCTCCGATCAACATCGGAGTGAAATCTTCAATCGCACCCGCGACGGCTCGCGTCTTCCACTCAAGCGATGCCTCGCCCCACCCAAAAAGGCCCACCTCGTCAGTCAGGACCTTAACAAAAATCCAATTCCGCATCTCCGCATTGACGACGACCGTCTTGACATCAGTAATCTTCATAGACCTCTCTGTACCTGCCAACCCGGCCGGGTAACCCACATCTCATGTGGTTATGAAGAGATGGAAACCGCAGATCTGGGCGACAACCGTTCAGACCCCTCTGTACCTGCCAACCACGCCGGGTGCCCCATATCTCAACGTCTTGCCCCTTGGATCAAAAGGCTGGAAGGGGAAGTGCATCCGGCCTCGTCGCCAGCTACAAATTCGGCATTAGTGAGCCTTCGCGACCGCGTGTGTAGCTTTGACGGTGCTCTCTGGTAACGCCCAGGCGAACAGCACACTACCACCACTGGTCAGCAGGTACTGCCGCCCATCGAGCTCGTAGGTAATCGGAGAACTCCCGATACGCGCTCCTGAGCCCGCGTGCCAAAGCGTCTTCCCGGTAGCGGTATCCAGGGCAAGAAAGTTTCCTGGAACATCTCCAGTGAACGTAAGCCCGGAATCCGTAGTCAATACTCCCGAGCCTGGACTTCCGTTTCCGATTTCATGGGACCATCGAATTTTGCCCGTCTTGTAGTCGATCGCTTCGATAACCCCCTTGCCCCACAGCCCATAGTCCGCGCCCGCCCAACCGTAAGCACCATCCGCCGGCTTATGGAAATAGACGCTGTAGGCATGGTGCGCACTCACGATAAACAGGCCGGTCTTAGGGTCATAGCTCGGCGAGCGGTAGTTGGTCAGGCCGGCTTCATCCGGTGCAATCAGGACTCCGTCGGGCGATGGCTCCTTCGCCGGGTCCGGAATCGGACGTCCTTCCTTGTCCACTTCCTTGGCCCAGTTCACAGGCCCGAAGGGAACCGTCAGGAGGCTCTTGCCGTTGGTGCGATCAAGAACGAAAAAATAACCGTTGCGTGATGCCTGCATCAGCATCTTCCGTGGCTGACCGTGGAAGGTTCCGTCCACCAGTACAGGTATTTCGACGGCATCCCAATCGTGGGTGTCGTGGGGCGACGGCTGGAATGCCCACACCAGCTTGCCCGTGTCCGGGTTGAGAGCCACGATGCTGCAGGTATAAAGGTCGTCGCCCGGACGCGCACTGCCGTCCAATACCGGCGTCGGATTCCCGGTTCCCCAATAGATAAGGTTGAGCGCGGGATCATAGGTCCCAGCCATCCAGGTCGTGCCGCCAGTAGTGACGCCCGGACCCGGCGGGGGGGTGACATTCCACTGCCATTGCGTCGCACCCGTTTCCGGGTCAACCGATTTTAAGAAGATAGGGAGGTTATCGATATCACCGCCCACGCCTACGATGACGTGGTTGCCCACAATGAACGGCGCCTCCGTGGCCCAGTAGCCCTTCTCCACATCCGCAAGCTCAATGATCCAGCGCACTTTCCCGTCCTTGGCATTCAGAGAAACCAGGTGCGCATCCGGAGAAACGAAGAAGATCCAGTCCTTATACATGCCAACGCCGCGCTGGCCGATATGATCCCCTTTATTCGGTGGATAGGTGTAGTGCCAGAGCATGTGACCGGACCGGGCATCGATAGCCCACACATTGTCCGGCACGGTAAAGTACAAAACACCGTCGACCAGCAGCGGAGTCGCTTTAATTTCCGCCGGCTGGCCGGTCTGAAAAGCCCAGGCGAGGCTTAGGTCCGCTACATTGTGCGGCGTAATCTGCGTCAGGGGGCTATGTCGCCGTCCGGAGTAGTCGCCCTGGTAGCCGGGCCAGCTATCCGCCGGTGGATGCAGAAGCATCGCGGCATCCACGTTCTGGGCCTGAAGCGACTGAGAAACCCCAGCCAAGACCACGGCGCTCAAGGCAAAAAGCAATCCATTCTTCACCAGTTTCATATCGATTGGGAACCTCTAAAGCGTTTCACAATTCCGATGTCCTTTTACCGTCGCGAGATGTGGTTTCCCTTAAGAGAAAACCACGAGAGGGCCTTACGCTCCGGTCTATTCCGATCGTGAAACCGCTTAACGCAGTGTTTGGATGTAAGCCATCAGGTTATGGATATCGGCGTCGGTATATTTGGGGAACAGCGCTACGTGCGCCTCCACCGGGGCATCGACTTTGACCTTGACGTCGCTTACCCGCCAGGAGCGATACGTTCCCGTGGCATCCCGCAATCCCACCGTGAATTCATCCAAATACTCCAGGGTCCCGGAGACCGTCTCGCCCGAAGGAAGCGTGACCGTCACCTTATTCTTCACGTCTTTGGGGTACAGCATCCGTTCCTCGAGCTGCAGCCCCTCGTAGCGGCTGGCGATGCCGGCCAGATCTCCGGTAGGCGAATGGCAGGTCGCGCAACCGCCGGCACCGTTGAAATAGGCCTTGCCGGCCTCCACGTTTCCGGTTTGGAGATCCGACACATCCACCCCTTTACGCTTGCCGCTTTGCGACATGGCCTTGGTCTGCTGGGCATGAATGAAAGCAGCGAGTTGAGTGATCTGTTCCGGGGTGAAGTTGCTGAACGCCGGCATTCCCTTGTCAGGCCGCCCATGCAGCACCACATCCCCGATCTTGTCTCCGCCCACATCCGTGCTCACCAGTTTGGACCGCGTGAGATCAGGACCTGTTTCCCCGCCGCCCGCATCGCGGCCGTGACAGAAAGCGCAATTCTGCTGGAAGACGGAGCCGCCGGCGGTAGCCAGCTCTGAATTATGGGCAGCTGTGGTGTCACCGCCATGGGTGGGTCCCGCGTTTTGCGTCGTGGCCGGAGCCTGCCCAGTCGCGGCATAAATGTGCAATTGCCTACCCTGGTAGGCGGCTAGCCCGGCGATCGCCGCCAGGAATGCCAAGTCCCGAAACTTCTTCATCCGTCTGTTACCACCTTTAGTGTTTCCACCCTCGCCGATCATCGGGCCGCCGCCGGTTTGGGGTGAGAAGCAGTGCTTCCCTCGGTCATTCCCATCGACCACTTGATCGCCTCAAAGTACATCTTCTTTATGTCCGGATCTTCCCAGGCCTCTTCGGTATGGCCCAGGGTGGAATAGAAAACCCTGCCTTTACCGTACATCTTGCTCCAGGCCACCGCAAAATCGTGATCTGTCCGATGGATACGCGGGTTGTTCTCATAGTTCAGCTTACTGGCGTCCAGGCTGAGCAGCACGTTCACCTTGTCGCGAGACCAACTCTTAGGCTGATAGATTTCGTCGTATTTCACGAACGCTTTGGGAAAATGACGGACCGCAGGGAAATCGGGGTCTTCATTGATAATCGGCGCGTTGAAGGTCATCCAGGGATGCTGGTCGAACCAGCCGCCGATCATCTCGCCGTACTCCGGCCAGTTGTAGTTTGTGTCTAGGGCAGCGTGAATGCCAACAAAGCCCTTGCCATCCTCCTTGATAAACGACATGAAATCCTGCTTCTGGCTATCGTCCATGTCCAGTTCGCCCGTGGTGCTGGCAAACACGACAGCGTCGAAATAGTTCAGGTTTTTAGTGTTCCGCTTCAAATCTTTCTTCGTCAGCAGCTCGGTATCGGTGCGCAACATCGTGTCCCAAAGGCCGCTCTCTTTGCCCATGTCGTAAATGGCGGCCATTGCGGCCGAGACCGAGTCGTGTTCGAAACCCTTGGTTTGACCCACCACCAGAACGTGCTTGAGATGAATCTGCTTGGCATGCGGTGCAGGCGGCGGCATGTCGCTTGCCTGCTGTGCTTCCACGCGGCTGCCAGGAACCAATAGTTGAGGACTGAAAAAAACCAGGGACAGGGAGAGGAACATCCGAAGAAGACGCACGCAAAACTCCTCGCAAACTTTAAAAACCTGTACGGCGGCAGTCTCAGCACGTCCGCACTCACTTTTTCGCTCGGAGAGAAGTTTATTGAGGATTGCCCGGAGACGCAATTCTTTACCGGATTGCCAACTGTTTCCAGGACGTTGGCAGCTTTGATCGGTCGGGTCAAAATGCACTGGAGTTTCGGTTCATGAGAAGCTTTTCCTGCTTGCCTTGGTCATCACCGCCGTCGCCCGTTGGGCACAGATGGCCAAGCGTCCGGCGATTACAGGAATTGCATTCGCACGCTTCTATACGACTGATCCGCCCGGAGCGAAGTAATTCTATGGGAATACCCTGGGATAAAGCGCCTGGACGAAAACGGGGTTGGGGTCTATCACGTAAATCATTCCCGGTGGATCGAGATACTCGCTTTGTCGGCGCGGCCTCGGCCCGACGTCATCCTTGCTCTCAAGACGGTCCAGCCTGCAGTTAAATTTTCTAACCCCTACGTTTAAAATTTAACCCAATGTGTGTCTTTGAGGAAGTCCCAAGCTCGGTGGCAGAGGGACGCTCTCTCTCTGAGATGTAGTGATTTCAATGAATTAAGGCGTTCGCCATCGTTGTACGGAATTTGGCGCTCCACTTGCAACAAGGTTTCGCGTAAAGCAGTTAAAAATCAATACCTGGAGAAAATCACAATGGCTATGGATAAGAAGTCTCTCGTTGGCAAAAAGACCGCCGCTCCAACCAAGGGGGCGAGCACGAAATCGAAGGTTGACACGACTAAGCCCGCAGCAAGCAAGGTAGTGGCCGCGAGGGGCGTGTTTCAGAAGCCATAATTTCCAAACGCAGGACGGTAGTTCCCTGCTTCAGTACCGGTAAACAGAGATGCCTATCAAAACAAAATCGCTCAAGGGGACAACCAAAAAGCAGGCAACCGCCAACGATCCCGAGGAAAAGGCAGCTAAAGGCGCCGAGCCCGCAAAGCTCGGCGCTGCCAGACGGTTGGCGATCACTAAGCTGGTCAATGCGAAGCTCTCGACAGCGAAGCTGGTGACTCTTAGAAAATTCGGCGGATCGTAACCGGTCAACCGTTAAACTGAGCCACGGCCTCCCAGCCATAGTCCCACTTTGTTTATCGGTTCACTTCGCTGCCTAATCCTCATTTCTACGAATCCTTACGATCGGCCGTCGAACGAAGCTCTTGGCGTAGCCATATGCCGATGCCTTACCTGCGCTAGAGAAAAATAAATGTGAGGGACCAAACCGCACCAAGACCCGGATCGGCCGCGACGGCAAGATGCAGCTCAATCTCTTCGACGCAGATCTTACCGGGCGGAATACATGGAGTTCACGGTCGCAGCCGTTCCATGGCACCAACAAAAGCCCGGAGGACCATGCCCTCCGGGCTTTTGTTGGGAACTGAAGCAGGTGGCTAGAATTCAAACCGTACCGAACCGCGTGCATAGAAGGGACGCTGAAACTCAATTGGAGTTTTGAACGTCGGATCAGCACCTGTCTGGAAACCGGTATCGATATTGTTGTTCTTCTGCAGGGTGAACTTCGAATTGGTTGCGTTGAAAACATCGAAGGCCAGTTTAAGCTTTCCACGCTCCTTGATCGATACCGGATAGTCGGCGTGAAGATCAAGTTGGAGACTGGATGGTTCCGTACCCGCCGATCCACGTCCACCAATCGGGATTTCCCCAGTGTTCTGGTAGACGGGATGGGAGGCCAATTGGTTGATCGGAATTCCGGATTGGCCGCGAATACCCGCACCGAACGTGAAGCCCCTGGCGAAACTGTTGGGAAGATAGTAAGAGCCGTACAGGTTACCAACATCGCGACGGTCGGTGTTCAGAGGGCCGACGGCGAACTGATCACCTAGCAACCCTACAACTCCCGGCGTGAAATCAAAGAGGGAGCTGATGCCAGGATCCGACTGCCCATTGTCGTTCCGGAAAAGACCTTCGTAGTTGCCGTTTAGCTTTGCGTACCGATAGTTCGCCCGAAGGAGGAAATTGTGGCTAAAGCTTTTGTTAGCCTCGATCTCCACCGCCTGGTAACGGCGGACCGGCGTGGCAAATCCGTCTGGCTTACCGTCTGGAGTCGGGATGCCAGCCGTATCGGGATTCTGTCCGCAGGCCGCTCCGATTACATTTCCAAGGCTGTCTTCCTGCGTACCATAGTCGTCGTCGCAATTCGCCGGCGGACCGACATTGGGATCGTATTTGATCTCCTGCTCATTAACGAAGTAATCCGCACCAGGGCCCGGGTTACCGATTAGATAAATCTGGTTGGCCAAGCCTGCATTCGCGCCTTCAGGAGAAACGCCCTGCATGTCTTCGACAATGCGTTCCAGCCTGCGGTCGGTGTACCGTCCACTGAAGACGAAGCCCTTGAACTGGCGTTCTACTCCAATCACGTACTCTTCTTCGAAGTTGAGCTTTGTCTTGGGAGCGAAGAGCTCCGGTGTCGCCGCTGACGCGACAATAGGACTCTTGCCGAACCCAACAGCAGCATCTCCGGCGAGGAGATGTGCAGCATCAAGCACCGCGGTGATCGTGCCATCCGAATTGGTGGCGAGACGCCCATCTGCGGTTGCGGGTGCTGCCCACCGGGCCTGGACGTCCAACTCCTGGTTCAACTCACGGATGGCGGCATCCGTAGGCAATGATTGGGTATAGCGGCCCCAATTAAAAAATACTTTGGACTTGCGGTCGCCGAAGGGATCGACGTTGATACCCAGCCGGGGAGACCAGTTGTCATTGAAAACATACTGCTGATTGGGACCGTTGAGTTGCTCCTCTTCCCAGCGGAGACCGGCATTGATGGTGATGAAGCGATTGATTGCCCAGTCGTCATTCCCGTAGATGGCGTGGTATGACTGACTAGAGTTGACGTCCGGGCCGCTGAAGAATCCGCGCACCTGCCGCAGGTAAACCTTATGGTCTGTCCCATCTGCAGCGGCATAAAGCGGGCAATAGTTGGTTGGGCAGGCTGCTGGCGCATTGGCCAGGTAAAAAGAGGCGCTGGCGGGAGTCCCTATAAGAGCCGCGTTGCCCCCCACATCTAAGACGGATTGGCCGGCGGCATTGGTGGCCGGGAAGTTGAAACGGGGACCACTATAGTCTCGGTCGGCATCGTAAATAGCCCGGTCAAAGCCCCAGCCGACAGAGAATGTATGCGTTCCGAACTTAGCAGAAATCGTCTTTTGCAGGTCGAAGCTTACGCCGTAACTATGGTTAACAGGGTTCTGGAACTCACTCAACCCCTGATATGGCTGGTTTCCAGTCGTCCTGTCACTGATCGCGTATATGTTGTCGAATCCGGTTTCTGTGAAATGGCTGGTCTTCGCGGTGGCGGCGATATTGAGCTGTAAGGTCGGAGAAATAGAAGAATTCAGACGCACCACTTCACTCCGGCCGCCGAAGTCCCAGCGGCTGAACGCCGTAGTGTTCTTTAGTTGCAAGTTTGGGTGGCCATACGGTGAAGTATAAGCAATGCCATATCCGTAATTGCTGGAAGAGGGATCGCCAAACGCCGAAGCTTCCACCGATGTAGCATCGGTCACCTTATAGGTCAGCTTGCCCGCCCAGTTGTACGCCGTGATGGCCGTGTTAAACGGGCCGTGGGCATAGACGGCAGAGGAGAAAGGTACATTGGGCGCTATCCAGTTGGTCTTGTTGACTCCCGGATTAAATGCGCCAAAGAAGAAAAGCTTGTCTTTTTGGCTCTTGATCGGGATGTAACCGCCGAGTTCCAGGCTTGCATCAAAGGCTGGCTGCGAGAAGATATGCCCGTATTGGAAGCTGTTTGCATTGGTAGCGTCAAGGCGGTAGTTATCAGCCACTCTGTAGGCTGAGGAGAACCCTTCCGGCGAGAAGTAGGCAGCAAGCGCGCCATGGTAGGAGGAGCCGCCGGACTTGGTCACGATTTGTATCACCCCGCCGTTCGCCTTGCCGTATTTAGGCTCGAAGGCGCCGGTCTTCACCTGTACTTCCTGAATGAAGGAGAGGTTGATACCGGTTCCCAGCGATCCGTAGCTTGGGCTGTAAACCCCTAGACCGCCGTAGCCCGAATCATTGATGCTCACACCGTCCGCAATATATTGATTTTCGAGTCCGGTCGCCCCGCCAATCGACGGATTAGAGTTACCCGTGCCGCCACCATTGACTGCACCCGGAGCCACGTAGAAAAGGCTGCCTACGTTACGCGCAACCGGCACCTGGGAGTAAAACGTCGAGGTCAGGTTATCCCCGATCGCTGTTGAATTCGTATCCACCTCGACAGCCGATGCCGACACCTCCACCGTCTCTGCGACGGTACCGGGCTGCAACGTCAGATTGACACTGCTTGAGCGGTTGATCACCACTTCGACGTTTTTCGCTTCGTCAATCTTGAAGCCTTCTTTTTGCACTTTGATCTGATACAAGCCGGGAGTTAGGTTCCCAACGCTGAAATGACCGCTTTCATCAGAAGTCACAGTCCGCGTATCGGCCGGACCTGTGATAGTCAAGGTCGCGCCCGGGATGGCCGCGCCGGTGGAGTCAGCAACGACCCCGCTAAGGCCACCCTTTACGCTGGAAAGTTCCTGCGCGCCGACGTGTGAGGGAAACACGGCTATTGTTGGAATGGCGAAAACAACCGTAAGAAAGCACCGGCTAAAAATACTCTTCATATACTTGCTCCAAATTGAAAACGATTTGAGCCCGAATCACTCTTCTTTGATTTGCGTCGACAGGGGCGCAAGGGTGGGAACTGATGTCAATACAACCTTTAGGCACTTTTCGGGCCAAATTACCATTTCGGTAACCGAAAGATAACAAAGCCCTTGAAGCGGGCCCGCGTTAGCACATCAAGATGAATGTTGTGCAAATATATAGAGCGGCTCCACAAAACCATAGATTTTGTGAAAAGGCGGCTTTTGCGCCGCATTCCGAGGCACTCGGCGCCGTCGAGCTAGAATAAAAGTAAGGCGAACCGAATTCGGTCGTAGAAACCATCCATGCATCTGCTTTTCCGCCGGGGTAACTTACCTCTCCTCGTTTTTCTGCTGCTGCTGTCGTCTTGTAGCGTCTGGGCTGCCCGGGAGCCAGCTCTTGCTCCGCATTACGCCCATTGGCTGCACGAGGAGGTCAACTATTTGATTACAGATGAGGAACGGGACACGTTTCTCCACCTGACGACGGATGACAGCCGGGATCAATTCATCGAGAAGTTCTGGCGGATTAGAAATCCGGATCCTAACGCGCCGACCAATGCCACAAAGGAAACCCACTACGCACGTCTGGAATATGCCAACGCCCACTTTGGCACACCGAACCGTCAGAATGGCTTTCGTAGTGACCGCGGCATGGTCTACATAACCTTAGGGCCACCGCAGCAGGTGGAGAAGCATATCGAAACAAAGGAGATAAAGCCGCTCGAGATCTGGTTTTACGAGAACGGGTCGGGTGCACTTCCACCTCACTTCTACGTCGTCTTCTATAAGAAAAGCGCAGCGGAAGACTACCAGTTGTACTCGCCGTACGGGGATCGCCCGCAGGCGCTGATCAACTCCACCAATGCGATCAACGATGACCGGGCAGCCATTAAAATCATCCAGCGTGACCTTAACGATGAGGATGCTCAGATCGCTCTCTCCCTGCTTCCCGGTGAGCCGGTGGACTTCAATGCGCCCTATTCTTCCCTTCAGTCCGACGTTCTGCTCAACAAAATCCGGGACTACAGGAATCTGCCACAGGTGAAGGAACTGCTGGCAGCCAGCGAAGCTGCTGCTGAGGGAGTCTCCCATCGGCTCGTCTTAGGCGAGCAATTCAGCGACTTGGCAGTGATCGCGACACGGGATGGGGCTAAGCGAAGTAGCATCAACTACCTTCTTCGGTTGCGCCGCCCTGAGGATTTCTCCCTCAGTGAACAAACGGGAGGCCGCTACTTCTATTCCATTCAGATAGAAGCAAAGCTGACAGACGCCGAGGGAAAGGTCATTTCTGACACAAAGCAGTCGTTGTCAGACTACATAAAGGAGAAACGGTATCAAGAGGTTCAAGGAATGTGCTTCGGCATAGAGGGCAGAATGCCGGCCGCACCGGGAAAATATGATCTGAGCCTGACCTTAACCAATCTTGCGACGAAACAGTCGTTTCTCCAGACCCAGTCGGTTCTTGTTCCAGGTTTTGGAGACCGTTTCGGGGTCAGCCAATTGTTTTTCGCTGATTCTCTTCCGCCCGTGCGCAGCCTATCACCCTCGGCCCCATTCACCTTTTCCGGCGTGCGGTTGCGGCCCATCGGCTCCGAAAATGCCTCTGTCACTCAGGGCAATCCTCTACGAGCGATTTTCCAGATTTGGGCACCGGCAGATTCTCCCATCTTCGTACAGGGACAAAAGCTCAAAATTCACTACCTGATTGGCAAACTCAATTCAACGCAACGAATCGAGGAAGACCAGGAAGTGGACCGCGGGTCATTTAACGAGGAAGGCGATCTTCTGATGGGTAAAGATCTGGCCACCAATGCGCTTGTTCCGGGTGTGTATCGGTTGGTGGTCAAGGTCACTGATATGAAATCAGCGGCGAGTGCTTACCAGTCGCTCAATTTTGAGGTCCGCGATAAGGCCCAGCCCGTAGCGGCTCTATGGACCGTGGATGTTCCTGGCACGAACTAGGATTAATTCTTGCCAGCCCGTTTGCTTCGTTGGTCTAGGTGCAGCGAAGCGTAGGCTGGAATATGGATTTGCGTAGTTCTCAACCAAGATCCAGGGTCTCCGACCAGTCTCAACACTACTCCGACCGCCAAGCTTCAAGGCAGGCTTATGGAAATCTGTAGACATCCCTCAAAAGTCGTCCGAAATGTCAGAGATTTTCGTCGTCCGGCCGGAAGATTCTCAGGCCCCAGACTGGAGAGGTAGCTATTCAGTACCTCTCCGGACCCTCTCTGTTGCGTCTCCGGAACCTCTCCAGTCCTTCAGTAACCTTCCAATTTTTAATGGGAGGCATAGCCTTGTTAATCGCATCACACTGACGGGGAACTTTGGCGCGCTACTTGCCATAGGGAAGGAGAGCGGTACATTTGAGGATCTGAAGTGTTGCATTTGCCACCGGTTGAGTAGTCGAGTGGTCAGTTCAAAGTCGGTTGAGTGGCTATTGCTGCTCGGCATTTTTCTTGGTGAACACAGTCGGAGTTGCCAAACGGCTTATTGACATCCAATAACCGAACGTAACTGTCAGAGTGGCGCCTTTGTTCGAAGGTTCTCTGGACTCCCTGTCGAGTCTTCGGAAGCCCAAGGGTTCCACAACACACGTCAAATGTCTCTTTTAGCTCGGGTTTACCCCGAGTCGTCCCGGACGATAGCCCTCAGCTGGACATCGGTGACGAAGCTCTCGAATACGCGGATTCGGCGATTTGTACGCGGATCTAGCGAAACGGAGGAATCAATGCTGAGTTTTAGACGGTTTCTTATGGATGCCGCGGCGATCCGCCGCCTTGGAACACTCATCGTCACACCCTTGCTTCTCTTCGCCGGTGCGGGACTTCCCCAACCTGCGGTTGCACAAAACATCTACGCAGCAGTGCACGGTACAGTGACGGATACGAGTGGAGCGGCCATCCCCGGCGCCGCTGTTTCGATTACAAATACCAGCACCGGCATCACCACAACGGCAACGACGGACGGTCACGGCTACTATATCTTTCCCCAACTGCAGATCGGCGGTCCTTACACCATCACCATAACCGCCGGCAGCTTTCAGAAGTTCTCCTCCACCGGCCTTACGCTGAACCTCAATGACAACCGCGAAATCAACGCCAAGCTCGAAATCGGCTCCGCCGTGCAAACGGTCGAGGTGCAAGCTGCGGCGGTGCAGGTGGAAACTTCGGATACGCAGATGAAGCAGGTGATTACTGCTCAACAGATGGAGGAAGTCCCATTACTCGGCCGGGACGTATCCGGCCTGCAAAAGCTCGCGCCAGGAACTGTGGAATCAAGCGATCGATTTGGTAGTTATTCCTCTAACGGCAGCCAGACACAATCGAACTCGTACCTGCTGAACGGTGCCGACATCACCGATGTTTCTCTGCAGGATGAGGGGATCTCGGTTAATCCGGACGCGCTGGCGGAGGAAAACATCGTCACCAGCACGTTGAACCCGGAGTTTGCCCGCAACAGCGGCGCCATCGTCAACCAGGTCCTCAAGTCGGGCACCAATACGTTTCATGGGAGTGGGTTTGAATTCTACCGCGATACTTTTCTGACAAACGGAAGCTATTTCGCCCCTTCGCGCCCCAACTTCCACCAAAACCTCTATGGCGGGACGCTGGGCGGCCCAGTGATCAAGAACCGTCTCTTTTTCTTTCTCGCCTATCAGGGATTCAGGAATCGAGTCGGAGCCACGCAGCTATCGCCGGTGTTAAGTTCTGACCAGCTCAACGGAGATTTCAGCGGCGACAACAATATCGTCACCGATGGCACCAATAATGCAGCCGGCCTCTCCTCTAACCCGATTCCATTTGCGGTTGCCAACTGCGCGGCCGGTACCCCGTGGAATGTCTGCTTTCCTACCGGCACCGTACAAATGGCGTCAAGCAGCTACAATCCAGTCGCCGCCAAGTTGCTTCAGCAATTTGTGCCTCCCGCAAATACTACGGTCGGCGGCGCACCCTACTACGCCTTCAACGCGCCCAACTCCGGGGCGCAAGATCAGGGCATCATCCGCGCGGACTATCACCTCACTCAGAAGGATTCACTCTGGGCCTCAGGGCTCTTCCAATCAAGTCCCAGCGCAACTGCTTTGAGCTTTGGTGGCTCAGATCTGCCAGGATTTGCTGCAGACCAGGCCGAGCACTACAAAATATTCATGGCTTCCTGGACCCACACACTTGGCCTGACCGCCCTAAACGAGCTCCGTGCCGGCTACTTCCGCTTTAATTTCGCGGATGTGGAACCCCAGCAAGTAGTGCAGCCTAGCACCTACGGCTTCAACATTACGCCCCAGGCTCCTCAAGCCAACCTGCCGCTCATCAGCGTCCAAGGGCTAAACGGCACGACTGCCACCGGATCAGCCAGCTTTCTTGGCTTCTCGAATGAAGGACCACAGCCGCGCATAGACACAAACCTGAGCGCAGCGGACAACTTCAGCAAGGTCTGGGGAAACCACAATCTCAAATTTGGGGTCTCATACGAGCAGTTCGCAGTTGATAATCCTTACTACGCTAACAACAACGGCAATTACAGCTTTTTGGGAGCCGGGGTGTACAGCTCGGGCGATCCCATACTCGACTATGTGCTGGGCATCCCGGATTCTTATCAGCAGGCTTCTGGAAGTATTATCCATGCCATCGGCCACGAGTATTATGCCTATGCCCAGGATAGCTGGAAGGTCACCAACGACTTTACCCTTAACTATGGCATCGCCTGGGATCTGGAAGCCCCCTATCAAAATCATCAGTTTTCAGGCCTCGGGATAGTTTGCTGGAACCCTACAACCCAAACCTCGAACGTCTACCCCGGAGGCCCTCCAGGGCTTACCTACGCAAGAGACCCGGGCTGCAACACGGCTGGCGGCGTTACCTCAAAATACGATCACTTCGGCCCGCGCCTGGGCTTCGCCTGGTCGCCGAATTCAGGTCCAGCCAAATTGATCGGCGCTCAGGGCGCGCATAAAGCCGTCATCCGTGGCGGTTTTGGTATGTACTGGAATCGCGATGCGGAAGAGGGTCAGTTGCAAAATCTTGGCAATCCGCCAGGGTTCAGGAATTCTTTTGGAGCCGGCGATTTCGGTGGCCAACCCTCCTTCGCTGACCCGTTTATGGATATCGCCACTGGCCAGGTCGCGCCAAATCCCTTTCCTTACGTCTATCCCGCGGCCGGTACAGCGCTGAATTGGCCCGATTATGCCAACTTAGATCTCAGTACCTACCCGAAAAACTATACCGTCCCGTATGTCTACAATTTCAATCTCAACGTCCAGCGGGAACTGCCCGGCAACATGGTTCTGCAATTGGGCTACGTAGCCTCGTTAGGCCATAAGCTGGTTCGTTCCTATGAAGGCGATAGGATCACTCCTGCTGGCCACGCAGCATGTCTGGCGGATCCCATCTGTTCCGCGGATGGGGGAAATTTGTCCCTCGATTTCCCGCAATACTTCACCGCGCCGGCGATTGTTCCCGGTTCAGAGGGGCTTGGGAGCTTCGGAAACGGTATCCCCTGGTACCTTAGCGTCGGGCAGCAGTATACGGATGGAGATTCAAATTACAATTCATTTCAAGCCAGCCTGACCAAGGGAGTTTCCCACGGTCTGTACTTCACAGCTGCTTATACCTACAGTCACGCACTCGATAATGCTTCTGGGCTCGAGAGTTCCGGATTCAACGGGCGTGGCACCAACCCCTTTCCGGGCTATGAATACCTGAACTATGGCGATTCGGACTATGACGCGCGCCACCGGCTGTCGCTGTCGTATAACTACGAGCTGCCGATATTCAGGGCTTGGCAGGACAACTTCGCGCTGCGTGAAACCCTCAGTGGCTGGCACATCTCCGGCGTAACTGCCCTTCAGACCGGCTTTCCAGTCACCATCGCGGATATAGGCGCCGTTAATTCACTCTACTGCAACTTCGCCAACTACTACAGTTGTCCCGATACTCCAAACATCTCAAGCTTCAATGTGAAAACCTTCAATCCCCGCCATTCAGATCACTTGTGGTTCGATCCAACCACTTATTCCCAGGAGCCGCTGGGAAGCTTCGGGAACGTAAAACGTAACTTCTTTCACGGGCCCGGTTTTAACTACACCAACCTCACAGTCTACAAAGACTTTCCACTGGGACCTGAGAAAGCCCGGTACATCGAGATTCGCATGGAGGCGTTCAACGCCTTCAACCATGCCAACTTCGGGCCACCAGACGGCAACTACACCGACGGGTCGTTTTTTGGTGTCGTTACCTCCGTCGTCGGATCGACCACAGCGGACTACAACTCAGATCCGCAGCCAGGTCGTTCCATACAGCTCGTCGGCAAGTTCTTCTTCTAAGGATTTTGAACTGACGACGGGCGGCCCGCCGACGAAGAGTGCCCCACGTTCGCCACAGCGCACGTGGGGCACCATGCCTCCGCCGAACTCTCCTGGAAACCAATCGAAGGGTTGGTCTCGCTTGTGAGACCCGGAATCCATGCAACCTGTCCCCGCGTACTGTGGACCGCTCTCGAATGGAAACCCACTCTCCCGCTCCGTCATTCGAGGCGATCGACCACGCCTTCCGTCCAGCAACGTCTCTCCATGGAAGCGGTGGCCTCCCCTTTTGGTCATTCCGCTTTGCCCCGCCTGCCGTGGGAGCAGCTGAGTTATCTAGCCTATATCTAGCCTGCATTTCTCACAGACCCCTGGGTAAACCGAATAAACGAATCGCCGCCGGTAGTGAGATCTCAATGCGGAACGAATGACGGGTGCCCCATATCTGCCCGGTTTTGGCAGATGTGGGATTCCACGGCTGTCCACCGATCACTCTCTACCAGCAACAGATCTTGAAGTCCATCGCCATCCACAACCTGTACAGTCAGGGGTTGAGGTTTGCGGAATCCCACATCTGCCAAAACCGGGCAGATATGGGGCACCCGGGCTTTGTCGCAGACCGGGCTGTGAGAAGTCCAGGCTAGTGCAAGCTAAGGAATGGAATGAACATGGGAAAGCGGTGTTTGCAATCCAGGCCCAGAGGGCCGGCACCAAAAATCAGCCCAGCCCGGAAGGGCTGGGTTCACCAGGCGGTCGAGCGCCGGAGGTGCGGCACTCTTCGTTTGTTCATTAGGACCAAAGCGGAGGGAGCAAATGCTATTTTCCGCCGCCCGCACTCATCGCTTTCCGCATCGCGGCTTCCGCATCATCACTCCAATATTTGCAATTCAGCTGCAGGAACACGGAAGTATAAGGAACCGTCATGGTTGTCTTAAGAACTAAAATGTGAAATGTCTTTCCCACCTCATCGACTTTGGCGATGATTTGTTCGTGTGGCAGTGACGTTATCTTTCTTCCCCCAAGAGCGCTCTTGATTGCTTCCCGGTAGGCCGTCACGCCGGGAGCGTCCTTCTCGGTTACAAACGGAAGCTCCGCGTCCATGTAAACTATCGGTCTCACCTGGATAGAGCTATCGATCGCGCCCAGCACCTGGCGGATTACCTCTAACTGGTCTGTGTTGGTTTCAAGCGTCTCCACCCCGGCGGAGCTCTGCAGAGGGTAGGCGGAGTCCACGATCATGATCCAGTTGCGATGTCCCATGAGAGGCAAAACCTGCTGCAGCCGCGATTGCCACGCTGCCGTAGACTGCTGCGCCGTAGCCGCCACTCCGCTCAATGCGAGCAGCCATATTGCCACGACCGCCTTGAATGCGCTCATCCTAAGCTTCCCCCAACCCTACGCTTCGCTTCATCCGCACGCCAACAAAGGAATAAAGAGCAATACCGCAGTAGCAGACGAGCGGCACCATGTATGCCTTGGCGATGCTGTGCTGAGTCTGTGAAATCCAGCCCATAAGCGGCGTGAGCACCGCCCCACCGACGATCGCCATCACGATGAGCGATCCGCCAATCTTCGTATTCCGGTCCAGGCCGTCGATGCCCAGGGCGAAAATCGTAGGGAACATCACAGACATAAAGAAGCTGGTGACAAAAATAGCCCAAAGCCCCACCCAACCTGGATAGGCAACCCCCACCGCCACGAGCACAATATTTACCAGGCTGTAAACCCCCATCAAATAGGCCGGCTTGACGTACCGCATCAGGGCCGCGGAACTAAACCTGCCCACCCCAAAGGCAACCAGTGTGCCGGTTAGAAAATAGCCGGCAATCTTTTCCGGTTCATGCGTTCCGTCCTGTACGTACTGAATAAAGTAGCTCCAGGTGCCGACCTGGGCGCCTACATAGAGAAACTGCGCCATGATGGCAAAGAGAAAATTAGGGTAACGTAGCAGCTCCTTGAAGCTGCCATGCTCCTCTTGCGCATTCTCGTGCTCCCGGGCGATGGTAGGAAACTTGGTTCGAGCGATCAGGATGGCCCAGATAAGAGCGACCAGCCCGACAACCAGGTACGGCACCACCACCCGCATGGTCTCGTGCTTAAGGTAGGCCTCGTAGGTATTCGCTACCTGCATAGCGGCCACCTGTTGGGGAGTGAGCTCAATTCCAGAGAAGATAAAAACAGTGCCGATCAGTACACCGCAAATCGAACCCAGAGGATTGAAGGCCTGCGAAAAATTCAGGCGGCGGGCAGCACTTTCAGGAGACCCCAGTTGCGCTATAAACGGGTTGGAGGCCGTCTCCAGGAAAGAAAGCCCACTGGCAATGACAAAGAGAGCGAAGAGGAAGAAACCGTAACGCCCGATGAGAGCGGCAGGCCAGAAAAGAAACGTACCACTGGCAAAGAGAAGTAATCCAACGACGATGCCGAATTTGTAACCCATTTTGCGCATCAGGAGCGCAGCCGGAGTGGCCAGAAGGAAATAGCCCATGTAGAACGCCGACTGTACCAGCCCTGCCTGAAAACGCGAAATCGCAAACGACTTCATGAACTGGCGAATGAGAACGTCGTTCAGATTGTTGGGAACTCCCCAAAGGAAAAACAGCGCCGTCACCAGGAAGAAGGGCAGGGCAAGTCCCTTTGGCACCAGTGGCGGTGTCGAATCCTTGGTTTCCTCTGAGCCGGTAGAGAGTGGCACGAGCATCGACGAGTATCTCCTTTTCTAATCTCCGCAAAGATGCACGTGGATGCCCAGCTCGGCCATCATCGATGCTTTTGCTGCCAGCGCCTGGTCGGCTACCTGGCTGGTTGGAGCGTACACCACGTTGAGATGGTTGGCCCGATGCCGGGCCATGAACTGATCACGGGTGACGCCGTGCAGCAATGTATGCATGATAGGCCACTGTGGGGTGACGGACTTCAATCGGCGCTCCGTCTCTTTCGCAGGCAGTTCAATTGCGGTTGCCCGGCCCAGGTCGACGTGCAATGCACCGCCTTCCACGAAAACGCGGCTCCATACCACGTGTCCCGGTTTACATACTCCGTTAAGCGTGCCCCCGCCCAGCCGGAAGTACATAGGCGGTTGCCGTTCGCTTCGAGCCTTGGCATAGCCACCCGCGATATGCGAAGCGGGCACAGCACCCGAAATCTGAAAGACCCAGACGAATTCGTCGATATCGCCGCCGCTGTAGTGCTCCCCCCAGCGAACGTCATGCAGCGTCGTCGCCGGGTCAAGTTGCATAGCACTCCATACCCGATTGGTGACCAGAGCGTCCAACCCCGCACATTCGTCTACCTCATTAAAGTGCGGCAAGGCTTTGCCGGCATACAGCTCTCTGCCACTAGGATCGAAAACGGGGGGCCGTTCCACGTTATTCAGCAAACCCTCGACCAGATCGGAAGCCGGAGCCATGTCTTTTAACCCCTGCTGGTACTGAATCCCAATCGCATCGCAGCCAAACTCATCGGCGATCCGCACCGCGGCGATGTACATCCTGCATTGCCCGAGAATCTGCCCGTCGGTTAGGTCGGTCTCTTCGTTTGTGCCGGTAATAAAGGTGAACCCACGCTTGTCCAGCCAACTGCGAACGGCTTGCGCTTCGCGCTCAGTCACCGCGGACATGGCCGCCACCAGGGCTGACTGGCTGAGCCGTTCCTTGTAGACTCCCGCAGGATTGAGAAGAGAGTCCTCGATGATGGCGTTGTACATGCCCATGCAACCTTCATCGAAAACGCCAAGGATCGCCTTGCGCGTCTTGAGGTCGCGGGCCAGCGACGCACCCAACTCTCTCTCCGCCCGAGGCAGCCCAGCCAGGTCGAGGTCGTGCACGTGGCTCGCATCCTGTTCGACCGTATGATCCTTCAGCCATTGCCGTAAACCGCCGCGGAAGAATGGATCCTTGAAGTCCTTGCTCCACAAGGTGCTGAACGGCACTCCACCCTTGTGCAGGCAGCCATTCAGGTTCAGCATGCCGACTAAACCAGGCCACTGGCCCGACCAGTTCGCCACGGTGAGGATGGGTCCGCGATGATGCTGCAGCCCGGAGAATACGTTGTGGCTGTACTGCCAGACGGCTTCGGCGACAATGATCGGAGCATCCGGATGGATCCCTACAAAAACATCCATGCCCATGCGCTGGTTATAGATGAAGCCATGCTGCAGATCCTGGCGGTAAGGGTGCGCGCGCCGCAGCCTGAAGCCCTCGGCGCTCAGGGCATCGGTCAGTTGTTTCTCCATCTCTGCCTGGGCTGCCCAGCAGACCTTATTGGCGGATTGGCGCAAGTCGCCGCTGGCGACCAGCAAAATATCGCCGGGGGGAACGGGCGCAGGCGATTCCAGGACCGGGACAGCATAAGATGCCATCTTTAATTCTCCTAAGGTAGTTCCATTCGCGAGGGTGGAAACAGAACGTTATTCCCCGTCCTTACAATCGCTCACCGGCTTTTCCCGCCGATAGCAGGAAGGCTACGGCAACCGCCAACGATAACAGTTGCACCTCGCCTGTGGCAAAATGGTGAGTCCTGTTTCCAGCAATCCTAAGCATAGACACCGATGGCATGAGAATAGACGCGATCTTCAGCCGGTTACGTTACCAGGCGGGTGTAAGCACATGAGTGGGCAAGTGATTTCCACCCGGCCGTGGGTGGTGTTGGTTGGTGGATTTCTCGGAGCCGGCAAGACCACATTGATCCTGGCTGCGGCGCGTGAGCTCGAGCGGCGTGGTCTGCGCAGCGCCATGGTTTGGAATGACCAGGGAAAAGACCTGGTCGATAGCCGCTACGCAGGACTGTCAGGTATGCGCTCGGGAGAAGTGACTGGCGGGTGTTTTTGCTGCCGGCTCTCCGACTTGATCGATGCGATGGGCGAGCTACGGGCGCACGCACCGGACGTTATTTTTGCCGAGCCGGTGGGGAGTTGTACCGATCTTTCGGCCACCGTGCTCCGTCCGCTGCTCGAGTACAGCGAGAGCTATCAGCTTTCGCCGCTCACTGTTCTGGTGGATCCGGAACGCGCCCGGCGCATGCTTGACCCCGATTCCGATCCCGATATGCGCTTCCTGTTCGACAAGCAACTGCAGGAAGCCGACTTGGTCTGTTTCACCAAGTCGGACCTCCACCCGGAATACCCGGAGACGGCTGCGCCGCATGTGCGTCAACTGAGCGCGAAGTCAGGTCAGGGTGTTGCCGCCTGGTTAAGCGAGGTCCTTTCGGGCACAATCGCGACCGGCGATCAGGCACTCGAAGTCGACTATGCGGAGTACGCCCGCGCCGAAGCGGCACTCGCCTGGTTAAATCTGCGAGCTGTCTTCCAACCGCGTAACTTGCTTTCACCGGCTATGTTGCTGGGCCCATTGCTCGACCATCTTGATACCGCTCTCACCGCACAACAAATTCCCATAGCCCATCTAAAAGCAATCGTCACCTCGCCCACTGGGTTCCTCAAGGCCGCCATCTGCGGAAACGCGCAGGAACCAATAGTAGATGGGGATTTGGACGCCTCACCCGCGGACAAGCTGGAGCTCTTGCTTAATCTCCGCGCGGTGGGCCAACCGGCCCAGGTGCGTACCATCGTTGAGTGCGAGCTGAACAGGCTCGACTGCGGGCTGACGAAAAGTGCGCTTAGCTGCTTTAGTCCGGCGGCACCAGTCCCTGAACGGCGAATTCCCAAGGCTGGTTGAGCTCTCTAGGAGGTTGCGGAAAAAAGAGCATGAGTAAAACTCGGCTTTTGATTAGCGTCTTCGCTATCCGGCGCAGTGGCCACGATAAAGAAGCGACCACCACCCACCGATGATCCCGAGCGAATCGCCGGATCGTGGTTACAAATGGCTGGTCGTCGGGATCCTATGGTTCGTTTGTTTCTTCAACTACGCCGATCGCCAGGCAATCTTTTCGGTTTTTCCCCTTATCAAGTCGCAGTTGGGGCTCACTGACGTTCAGTTGGGCGTGGTGGGCGCGGCTTTCATGTGGATGTACGCCCTGTTCGGTCCCTTCGCCGGGTGGCTGTGCGATCGCCTGCCGCGCAAGACGCTTGTGCTGGGAGGATTGGTTGCTTGGTCCCTGGTCACTGCGTTGACTGCGGTTTGTCACACCTACGCCCAGTTGGTTCTCTGCCGTGCCCTGAGCGGGTTGGGGGAGGCGGTGTATCTCCCCGCTTCGATGTCGCTGATCGGCGACTATCACGGAACAGACACACGCTCTCGCGCCATGTCGCTGCATCAGTCAAGCGTCTACGTGGGCTCCATCGCCGGAGGCACCCTCTCCGGCCTTGTTGGTCAGTTCTACGGCTGGCGATGGAGCTTCATCGTCTTCGGATCCTGCGGACTGTTGTTCGCTTTTGTCGTGGGAAAGTTCCTCCAGGAACCCGCGCGAGGCAGGTCCGACCAGCAACCTGGCTCCGCCTCGTTCAGCTCTTCCCCCGCCGGGAGCCTGCTCGATGAACTACAGGATCTGCTCAAGAGTCCGGCCGTCCGCCTGCTGATATTGGCATTTGTAGGCGCTAACTTCGTGGCCGTTGTCTTCCTCACCTGGATCCCCTCATTCCTGTATCGCAAGTTCCACATGAGCCTCGGCATGGCAGGATTGAACGGGACCATGTATCTGCAGCTCTCTTCGGTTGCCGGTGTTCTCTGCGGCGGTCTGCTGGCCGATTTTCTGATCCGTAGATTTGCCGCCGGACGAATGCTCACCCAGGCGCTGGGCCTCTTTCTGGGTATCCCGTTCTTGTTCTTCACCGGCTGGGCCGCTTCCGTCCCAGCCGTGGTTCTGGGCATGATCGGCTTTGGCTACTGCAAAGGCATTTACGACGCCAATATCTTCGCGTCACTCTACGATGTCGTCGCGGTCAGCCAGCGGGGCGTCGCTGCTGGGATGTTGAACTCTCTGGGCTGGCTTGGGGGCGGTTTCGCTCCCATTGCGATTGCCCTGGCCGCCAATCGATATGGGATGGGTCCGAGTATCAGCGGAACAGCATTGGTTTACTGCATCTCCGGAGTTCTTATGCTGCTGGCAGCGCAGCAAACAATTGCCTCCCGCCTGAAACGCCCTATCGGCTGACGAGCATATACGCCCTTTAGGAGCGTCTCACGCCTGCCAGCTCTTTAGGCACGTCCTCCACAGAGCGCAACGCTTCCTTTCATCTTCCGCGTTTACACTGCAGAAGCAGCGCATGCGCATTGTTCTCTCCAGTTTCGGCACCCTTGGCGACATCCATCCCCTCATTGCCCTGGCGCTCGAGTTGCAGCGGCGGGGTCACGTTCCCGTGCTCGCGGTTCCGGAGCTCTTTCGTCCCAAGATCGTTTCGTTGGGACTGGAATTCGCCCCCGTCGGGCCCATCCTCGATCCAGACGACAATCGGCTCGTGGCCATGTTGATGGACATTCGCAAGGGAACGGAGCGTACGCTGCGGGATATCTTGTTTCCAGCGATTCGGCAAAGCTACCGGGAACTGCTTGCGGCAGTAGAGGCCAAGGGGGGCGCTGACCTGATGCTGGCTGGAGAGCTGGTTTATCAGGCTCCGATCGTCGCCGAGGTTACCGGCATCCCCTGGGCGTCGTATGTGCTCGCGCCACTTTCTTTTTTTTCCCGCTACGATGCGCCGGTGCTGCCGCCCTATCCCATGTTGGCGCGGCTGCAACCCGCCTTGCCCGGTATGGGAAGAGTGATTGCCCGCTTCGCGCGGTGGGTCACGCGAAGCTGGCCAGAGCCGATATATCAGCTTCGTTCTGAGCTGGGCCTGGGCCGCGGCCCGGATCCCATCTTCGAAGCCAAGCACTCACCCTACCTGGTGTTGGCGATGTTCTCCCCTTTGTTGGGTGAGCCCCAGCCGGATTGGCCATCTGCCACCAAGACCACGGGCTTCGTCTTTTACGATGGCGACGCCGGGCATCGCGAACTACCCCCGCCGGTTGAGCAATTCCTGCAGCAGGGGCCGCCGCCGCTTGTTTTTACCCTGGGCTCGGCAGCCGTTCTGGACGCCGGCGACTTTTACCAGCAGAGCGCGCTGGCTGCCGGTTTGCTTGGCCAGCGCGCGGTGCTCCTGGTGGGCAGCGACCCGCGCAATATCCCTCAAGAGGTTCCGCAGAATGTATGCGTCGCAAACTATGCGCCCTATTCCAAACTTTTTCCGCGAGCCTCGGTCATCATCCACCAGGGCGGTGTAGGCACAACCGCGCAAGCACTGAATTCCGGCAAACCCATGCTGGTGATGCCCTACAGCCACGATCAACCAGACAATGCGCGGCGGGTGCGTCGCCTGGGAGTCGCGCGCGTGATCCGGCGGTCGCGGTATACGGCGGAACTGGCTGCACGCAAGATCACACTGTTGCTGGAGAACACGCGTATGCGCGGGCGAGCCGCCAGGATTGGAGAGCAACTGCACCGCGAGGATGGACTGAAGGCCGCCTGTGATGCGCTCGAAACCCTGGGCAAAAACCGTACACCTTAGAATCCCTGCGATGACCCAGCGGCAGCCCTTCCCGTGCTCTTCGTTGGTCGATCTAAAATGCTATAGCTATGCCAGAAGATATAGCGCTGCGGCTTCTAGCTTCCGCTCTGCCACAGCTCGAAGCATCCTTTCGCAATCTGCCCGCGTACGCGGGGCAAGCATCCGCAATCGACGCCATGGCCGCGGTGATGGGCCAGGTGACGGAGAGAATGGCGGATAATTACCCCTACTTCCATCCTCTTTATGCCGGCCAGATGCTCAAGCCACCCCACCCGCTGGCCCGTGCCGCCTATGCTCTCGCCATGGTGATCAATCCCAATAATCACGCCCTCGACGGCGGCCGCGCCAGCTCGCGCATGGAGGTAGAAGCAGTTCGCGGAATCGCCGGCATGTTTGGCTGGACGGACTTTTTGGGGCATCTCACCAGCGGCGGAACCTTTGCCAACCTGGAAGCACTCTGGATCGCGGGTCAACTGGCTCCCGGCAAGCGCATTGTGGCATCCGAGCAGGCGCACTATACCCATGGCCGGATCAGCTCCGTTCTCGGTTTGCCCTTCAGCACCGTGTCTGCAGACAATAAGGGCTGTATGGATATTGCGTCGCTCGAGTCAGCACTCCAAAAAGGGGACGTAGGCACGGTAGTAGTGACCCTGGGCGCTACCGCAACCGGGGCTGTCGATCCACTGCACAGGGTGCTCGCGCTGCGCAAAGCTTATTCATTTCGAATTCATGTCGACGCGGCCTATGGTGGATATTTCTCTCTGATCCCCAACCTGGACGAGAACGCGAAGCGTGCCTTCGCCTGCCTGACGCAGGCCGACTCCATTGTCGTCGATCCGCACAAACACGGGCTGCAACCGTATGGTTGCGGCTGCATCCTGTTTCGCGAGCCCTCAGTAGGCCGCTTCTACAAACACGACTCGCCTTATACCTATTTCACCTCGGACGATCTTCACCTGGGCGAAATCAGCCTGGAGTGCTCACGCGCAGGCGCTTCCGCCGTCGCGTTGTGGGCAACACAGCAATTGCTGCCGCTCACCCCGGACGGTGAGTTTGCCGGTGGTTTGCGTTCCAGTCGCGAAGCAGCAATGCTCATGCACCAAAAGATCTGCGCCGACGCCCGGTGGGTCTCTCCGTTTGTCCCAGAGCTCGACATCCTGGTGTGGGCAGTGCGCGGTGACACTGTCGCCACCTCGTCCCGGCTGGCACAACAGATCTTCGCTGCTGCCGCTCGCGAAAATCTTCATCTCGCCCTGGCCCAGGTCCCCAGCAGATTCTTTCCTCACGGTTCGTGGCCAGACCAGGACCAGCACGACAGCATAACCTGCCTCCGTTCCGTCCTCATGAAGCCGGAACATCTGGAATGGCTCCCGGCCATCTGGGGGCGGCTGAACCAGGTGACTAATCAGGTGCTGGCCCAGCCTCCCGCAGAAGGCATTGCTGCTACCAGCCCTCGGTGATGAGTGTTCACGCCCTGAACTGAAAAACCTGGGAAATGTGCTCCCACGGAAGCAGCAGAACACTCGACGGAAGTGTCACTCCGATTCGTGATAAAAGCCACGCGGTCGATGGTTAGAATAGACATTACTTCCGGAACAGGGAGCCTTGGCGCCGTTGACGGGTAAGAGGGAGCGAAGGCCTGCGCTGGAGTGAAGGTTTCGGCAATGGGGAACCGCGTAAACGTTTCACCGTGAGTCGAGTTCTGAAGTGAAAGACATTCTGGGTTCTGGCTGGCCGGAACTCACCGCACGATCTCGAAGAGCTCGAGCCAGGTGAAACGCTTTAAATAGGGAGATAGGCAGGATGCATTTTTCGAATCAGCAGAGCGGTTTTTCTTCGAACGGCCTCCCCGACCGAGCGGGTGTCGTAGCGTATTTTTCGATGGAGATCGCCATTGCACCGGAAATGCCCACATACAGTGGGGGACTGGGTGTGCTTGCAGGCGATACCATGCGGTCCGCAGCCGATCTCGGGCTGGGACTATGCGCCGTCACCTTACTCCACCGCAAAGGATATTTTCAGCAACACCTGGATGCCCAGGGAATTCAAAGCGCGGAAGATCAACCCTGGGCGATCGAAAAGCTCTTGACCCTCGAGAACGCCGTTGTCGAAGTAACCTTGGAGGACCGCCCAGTCATGGTCCGCGCATGGCGCTACGACCTCGAGGGGGTGAGCGGTCACACCATACCGATCTACCTGCTTGACACCGACTTACCCCAGAACGACCCGCGCGACCGGGAGCTTACCGATCACCTATACGGTGGGGATACGGATTACCGGTTGCGCCAGGAAGCTATTTTAGGCATCGGTGGCGTCCGCATTCTGGAAGCCCTGGAGTATGACGTGACCGTGTACCACATGAATGAGGGTCACGCGGCGCTTCTGACCGTAGCTTTGATGGAGCTCCAATTGGGCCGCGCTACCAATAGACCCATTGAGGAGCGGGATACGCAAGCGGTCCGAAGCCGGTGTGTGTTTACCACCCACACCCCGGTGCCCGCCGGACATGACCGATTTTCGATGGAGCAGACGTACCGGATTCTCGGTCCCGAAGTCGCCCGCCTGCTGGAGCGAATGGGCGGCTGTCATGACGGAATGCTCAACATGACATATGTGGCCCTGGCTTCATCGCGTTTTGTCAACGGCGTCGCGATGCAGCATGGCAAGATCTCGCGGGAGATGTTCCCCGACTATGCCATTGATGCCATCACCAACGGGGTGCATGCGGCCACCTGGACCGCGGCTCCAATGCAGGCAATTTTTGATCGCAGCATTCCGCGCTGGCGTAAAGACAATTTCCAGTTTCGCTACGCCATCGACGTTCCCCTGCGAGACATCGAGAAGGCGCATGCCCAGTCCAAGCGCAACCTAATCGCGGCGGTTGCGGAGAGGACCGGGATCACGTTGCGCAGCAATGTCTTCACCATTGGTTTCGCCCGCCGCGTGGCTACCTACAAACGAGCCGACCTGCTGCTGACCGATCCAGAACGGCTGGTTCGCTGCGCGGAGAAGTTTCGCGGTATGCAGATTCTTTTCAGCGGCAAAGCTCACCCTCACGATGAACCAGGCAAGAAGCTGATTCAGGAGATTTTTGAAGTGGCTGCCAAGCTTGAGTCGGACGCGCTCAAGATTGTCTACCTGGAGAACTACGAATGGAAGCTCGCGGCAATGCTTACCGCGGGTGTCGATCTCTGGTTGAATACTCCCCGGCGCCCCTTCGAGGCCTCCGGCACCAGCGGGATGAAAGCTGCGCTCAATGGGGTTCCTAGCTTAAGCGTCCTTGACGGTTGGTGGGTCGAAGGCTGGATAGAAGGGGTCACCGGTTGGGCCATACCAGATAGCGATACGCCGGAACAAGAAGTGGCGAGTCTCTACCAGCAGTTGGAGGCGACCATCCTTCCCCTCTACTATGGCAATCCCGAGCAATGGCGTACCGTAATGCGGTCCACCATCGCGCTCAATGGGTCCTTCTTTAACACCCATCGTATGCTTCAGGAGTACATTTCGAACGCCTACTACCCGGATAGGGGCGCCAGTGTGTCGAGCGCCGCGCTCGAGTCTGCCCTGGCCAAATAAAGCGTCTCAAGCCAAACAGCCGGACGGGCAAAACCTGTCCGGCTGTTTTGTTTGCGCTGAGCTTGTGCGTCAAATTGCCTGCCCTCAACGTCAAAGAGTGGTTGAGGCAAGGCTGCGACGGCCTCTGGGTGCCACTTTCATCGTGCAAAACGTATAATTTGATCGTGGCTACGAATTTGCCGACAGCATTTTCACTTTGCTGTACACAGAGCATTTCCGTCGTTGCTTTTCCTCATGAAAAGCAACACTTCGCGACACTTGCCTGTGCAGAGTAGAAGTGAATTTGCCTTAGACCCCAACCTGCAGAGGGTTCAGCAAATCTCTTAACAGCCTGGGACTCTTAAGGCCGCTCGCAAACTATTTCGCCTGTT
Source organism: uncultured Acidobacteriaceae bacterium (assembly GCA_963750415.1). GTDB lineage: Bacteria > Acidobacteriota > Terriglobia > Terriglobales > Acidobacteriaceae > PALSA-350. The sequence continues at coordinate 293,753 of CAVVQX010000005.1, read as the reverse complement.
CTTCCACCCGAGCCTGGCAGGCTTGTCTATGCCGGATATCCACCGTCTCTTCGCGGGTCGTGACGGCCCCAAGGGAGAGAACGTCCTAGGAGTGAGCTAGCAAATGTGGATCGTTCGTCTTGCGTTACGGCGGCCCTACACCTTCGCCGTCTTCGCACTCTTATTGTTGATTCTCGGACCGCTTACCATTATCAACACCCCGGTCGACATTTTTCCCAACATCAATATTCCCGTGGTCAGTATCGTGTGGCACTACCAGGGCCTGTCTGCCGGGAATATGGCCGACCGTATCATCACCCTGACCGAACGCACGCTGACCACCACGGTCGACAATATCGACCACATTGAGTCCCAATCCCTCGACGGCGTTGCCGTAGTCAAGGTTTATTTCCAGCCGCACGTTACGCTGGCGACGGCGATCGCCCAGATTACGGCGGTCTCGCAGACCCAGTTGCGCCAGCTTCCCCAGGGTACAACCCCTCCCCTCATCATCACCTACACCGCGTCGAGTGTGCCCATTCTGCAGCTGGGCCTCTCCGGCCAGGGCCTCTCCGAACAGCAGTTGAACGATTTCGGACTGAATTTCATCCGCACCCAATTCGCCACCATCGAGGGCGCGGAAAGCCCCTACCCCTATGGCGGCAAGCAGCGGCAGGTGCAGGTGGATCTGAATCTTCAGGCACTGCAGGCCCGGGGACTCTCTCCAAGCGACGTGGTCAACGCCATGGGCGTTCAGAATCTGATTCTGCCTTCGGGATCGATCAAGGTGGGCGCCTTCGAGTATCAGCTAGCCACGAATAGCGCCCCCACAACCATCGAAGGCCTGAACGATCTCCCCATCAAGAGCGTGAATGGGGCTATGGTCTATGTGCATGACGTTGCTCATGTGCGCGACGGTTTTCCACCCCAAACCAATATTGTGCGTGTCGACGGCCAGCGCGCCAGCCTGATGTCGGTGTTGAAGAACGGCAATGTTTCCACCCTCGATGTCATTTCCAGGATCCGGAAAATGCTGCCCATCATCGAGTCGTCGCTGCCGCCGCAATTACGCATCACCCCGTTGTCGGATCAGTCGATTTTTGTACGGGGCGCCATTCTCGGCGTGGTGCGCGAGGGTATCGTCGCGGGCTGCCTCACCGCCATCATGATCCTGGTCTTCCTGGGTAGCTGGCGCAGTACCCTGATCATTGCCGTTTCTATTCCTCTTTCCATCCTGGTCTCACTGATTGTGCTGGGAGCTTTGGGCGAGACGATCAACATCATGACCCTCGGTGGCCTGGCGTTGGCTGTCGGCATCCTGGTCGATGACGCCACCGTAGAGATCGAGAACATCAATCGCAATCTCGAAGAAGGCAAGGAGGTCGAGCAGGCGATTCTGGATGGTGCGGCACAGATTGCCATTCCGGCGTTCGTTTCGACCCTATCGATCTGCATCGTCTTCGTACCCATGTTCTTTATGGGTGGCGTGGCCAAGTTTCTTTTCGTGCCCCTGGCAGAGGCCGTCATCTTTGCCATGCTGGCGTCCTATTTCCTTTCCCGGACCGTGGTTCCCACCATGGCCAAGTACCTGCTTCAAGAGCATGATCCGTCGGGTGAAAAGCAGAAGCATCAAAGCCGCAACCCTTTGGTACGTGCCCAGCTCGCGTTCGAACGCCGGTTTGAGCAACTGCGAACCTTCTATTTCCGTCTCTTGCAGCTGGCTCTTGCCCACAGCACGGTTTTTCTTATCCTGTTCTTTGTTTTTTCCATCGGTTCGTTTGCCCTCCTGTACCCCTGGCTGGGGCAGGATTTCTTCCCCTCGGTCGACGCCGGGCAGTTCAAACTCCACATACGGGCCGAGACCGGCACCCGCATCGAAGACACCGCGGCGTTGTGCGATCGTATCGACAATGCCATTCGCAGGGAGATTCCCAAGCGGGAAGTCGTCAGCATCATCGACAACATCGGCATTCCTTATTCTGGTTTGAACCTCTCCTACATCAGTACTGGTGTGGTTGGCGTTGCGGATGCCGATATCACCGTGGCGCTGACCGAAAAACACCATCCAACCGATCGTTACGTACAGGATTTGCGCGCCAAGCTTCCGGTCGAGTTCCCGGGCGTCCAGTTCTATACCTTGCCGGTGGATATGGTGACCCAGATTCTCAATTTCGGATTGCCCGCTCCGATAGACATCCAGGTGATTGGCCGCAATGTGCAGGGTAATCGCGAATTCATCAATCGCTTGCTTCGAGATATTAGCTATGTGCCGGGCACCACGGATCTGCACATCCAGCAGCCCTTTAACAATCCGAACTTTCTTGTCGACGTGGATCGTTCCAAGGCCCAGGCGATTGGTCTGACCCAACAGGATGTAGCCGGCAGCCTGCTGGTCTCCACCAGTGGAAGCTACCAGACCACCCCCACGTTCTGGCTCGACCCAAGAAATGGTGTCAGTTACAACGTCTCGGTGCAATCGCCGCAATACGATTTGCAATCGATTGCCGATCTGGCAAGGATCCCGTTGACCTCCAGCGGCGCGGCGACCACCACCAGCCCCAGCCCATTTCTCAACGTGGGCTCAGCGAGCGTCACTCCCGTGGGAACGGGCGCTGCGCCGTCTACCGCGGCGGGGGTGAAACCGATTCAGATTCTGGGCAACGTGGCCACCTTCACCCGCGGAGCGGAGCCGGCGCTTGTGAGCCATTACAACATCGCTCCCGTGCTCGATATCTACGGCAATGTCGTAAATACCGATCTGCGCAGCGTGTCCACCGCGATTAATCGGATTATTGCCCAGCATCGTAAAGAGCTCCCCAGGGGTTCGCAAGTTGTGGTGCGTGGCCAGGTCGAGACCATGAACTCCTCATTTATTGGCCTGACCAGTGGCTTGTTCTTTTCCATTCTGTTGGTCTACCTGCTGATCGTGGTGAATTTTCAGTCGTGGCTCGATCCTTTCATGATCATCGCCGCGCTGCCCGCCGCGCTGGCCGGCATTGTGTGGATGTTGTTCATTACCGGAACCCATATCAGCGTGCCGGCCCTTACTGGTTCCATCATGACCATGGGCGTGGCCACGGCCAACTCGATTCTGGTGATCAGTTTTGCCCGCGAGCAAATGGAGATCAACGTCGGGGATGCGCGCGGCGCGGCGCTGAGTGCGGGGTATACCCGGTTTCGTCCGGTGCTGATGACTGCGCTGGCCATGATCATCGGAATGGTGCCGATGGCGCTTGGATGGGGCGAGGGTGGAGAACAAAATGCTCCGCTGGGCCGGTCGGTCATCGGAGGATTGGTATTTGCCACCGCAGCCACGCTGTTCTTTGTGCCTACTTTTTTTAGCGTGATCCATGGCTGGCTGGGGCGACGCCGCCGGTCTGCGTCCGGCGCCTCACGCGCGACGGATTTGGAAGACTAGAACCATGACATCGGAGAGAGCGTATAGATGAGCCAGGAAAGACGAAACGAGCCACCGCAACCGGCAACTGAGGCGCACGGTGGACCTCCAGACGCGCCGCCTCTATCCGGCCGCGTCGCAGCGATCCTGATTGTCATTCTTCTTATCGTAGCGGTGGTGGTGGCGATTGTGGGGATCGTGCCCCGGGTCCGGGCCCGCGCCAAGCTGAAGGACGAAACGAATGCGCTCGCCGCGCCTGACGTGATTGTGAATCGACCCCGTCCGGGGAACACAGGACAGGAGGTTATCCTGCCCGGTAACGTGTATGCCTACAAAGATGCTTCACTTTATGCCCGGACCGATGGTTATCTGAGCAAATGGTTTTTCGACATAGGCGCACACGTCCGCCAGGGCCAGCTGCTGGCTGTGATCAGCTCACCGGAAGTGGACAAACAACTGCTTCAAGCTCGTGCGGATCTGGCCACCGCGGAAGCCAATGCCGGCTTGGCCAAGACCAACGCAGGCCGCTACCAGGGATTGCTTACGCAAAATGCTGTCTCGAAGCAGGACACGGATACCTTCGTCAGCCAGGCAGCGTCTACCAGCTCGGCGGTCAAGTCCGCCACGGCCAATGTTCAACGCCTGCAGGAGTTGCAATCCTTCGAAAAGATTTATGCCCCCTTCAGCGGCGTGATTACGGCGCGCAATGTCGACGTGGGGCAGCTGATCAATGCGGGAGCCGGCACGCAGATGTTTCGCCTTTCCGCTGTTGATACTCTTCGCGTTTATGTCAACGTTCCCCAGATTTATTCGCAGACGGCGGTCCCCGGCACGACCGCCCGGCTCACGTTTTCCGAATTTCCTGGGCAGTCGTTCACCGGAAAGCTGGTGCGCACGGCGAGAGCCATCGACCCCAATTCACGCACACTGCTGGTGGAGATCGACGTAGACAACCGGAACGGCAAGCTTATGCCCGGCGCCTACACCGAAGTTCACATGAACGTGCATGACGGAATTGCCACCATGGTGATTCCCGTCTCGGCTCTGATCTTTCGTGGCCATGGACTGCAGGTGGCCACGGTCGTGAAGGGACCCAATGGAGATGAGGCCAAGCTTGTCCAGGTGTCCCTGGGCGAGGACGATGGGTCGATCGTACAGGTCACGAGCGGCCTCACTGCCGATTCGCAAGTGATCCAGAATCCGCCGGATGCGTTGATCGATGGGGAACTGGTGCACGTGGTGCAACCAGGGGCAGACGGAGAACAGAGCGACCAGCACCTGCCCGGGGGCTCGCTGGAATGAAGCTTCGAAACGGGCATGTAAGCAGGGCCTCGTACCACGGGACGCTCGTTATTCCCCTGGCGGCTCTGATGATTTCCGGGTGTACCGTGGGGCCCAACTATCATCGCCCTGCTACCCCTGCGGCGCCGTCGTTCAAAGAAAGCTCCGTCGTCCCTCCGCCAGACCTGCCGGGTGGAGGGTGGAAGCAGGTGAGTCCCAATGACAGCGCACTGCGCCTCAATTGGTGGGAAATTTATCAGGATCCCGAGCTGGACAAGTTGGAGCAGCAGGTTGCGGGTTCCAACCAGACGCTCAAGGCTTCTTATGAGCAGTACATCCAGGCCAGGGCGGCGGTCCAGTTCTACCGTTCGCAATACTTTCCCACGGTACAAGCAGGTCCGTCGGCTTCTCGATCACGCCAATCGCAAAACCGTCCTCTGCATGTCCCTGGCAGCAATGCCACCTATAACGACTTGTTCCTCCAGGGGCAGGTTTCCTGGGAGCCTGATCTCTGGGGCAACATCCGCAGACAAGTGGAATCGCAGCGGGCGACTGCGCAGGCCACAGCTGCTGACTTGGCGAATGTCGATTTGAGCCTTCGTTCCGAGTTGGCGACGGATTACTTTGAACTGCGCGGCCTTGATACCCAGCAGCGGCTGCTCGACAACACAGTGCAGCAATACGAGCAGTACCTCGCGCTGACCAAGACACGGTTCGCCGGCGGAGTTGCCACCGAGTCCGACGTGGCGTTGGCACAAACTCAGCTCGACCAAACTCGTGCTCAGGCTATCGATGTAGGAGTGGCACGGGCTCAGTACGAACATGCGATCGCCACCCTTACTGGCGTCTCTGCATCGAGTTTTGCATTGCCACCGGCGCCCCTCGACCTGACGTTACCGCAGGTCCCGGTGGGCGTACCCTCCCAATTGCTCGAACGCCGTCCTGACGTCGCCGCCGCGGAACGCCGCGCCAACGCAGCGAATGCTCAAATCGGCATCGCCATCGCGGCCTATTACCCCACTATCAACATCACCGGAACAGGCGGTTTTGAGAGCAAAAATCCAGGCACCTTAATCCAGGGACCAAGCTCGCTCTGGTCGTTGGGGGGCTCCGCTGTGGAGTTGCTGTTCGATGCCGGACGTCGTCATGCCCTCACCGAGGAAGCACGGGACGCTTACGAGCAAAACGTGGCCAATTACCGGCAGACGGTATTGCAGGCTTTTCAGGAAGTAGAGGACAATCTTTCCGGCCTGCGGATTCTCAACAGCGAGTCGACCGCGCAACAACAGGCGGTCGACTCTGCCCGGCGTTCACTTGCCATTTCGACTAACCGCTACAAGGGCGGCGTCACGACTTACCTTGAGGTGATTACCGCGCAGACCACGCAACTGTCTAACGAGCGAACTGCCGCGGATATCACTACCCGCGAGTTTGCCGCCAGTGTGCAACTTATCAAGGCTCTGGGCGGTGGTTGGGACAATACCAGGTTGCCTCACCCCTGAGCCCATGAACTAAGAGGAGCCGGGTGAGTCTTGCGAATTGGGCAGGGACCCGGTGGTGAAGACCTGTTCTGCCTGCCCCCCCGCAATGCGGTAGATCACGAATTCCCGATCGCGGTGAGTGCTCAGCTCAAATACCAGGTCCCCGCGGTTGTTTGCTCTGGCGTCGACGGCATCAACCAAACGCATCTTCGGGGTCACATCCAGGTGATCGTCGTCGGTAACGGATTTGAACAGCACCTTAGGCACCCCGTTGAAGTCGGGCTGCGCAATCAAGGTGACATATTTCGTCTTGCCGGCTTTATCTTTCACTTCCGCGGTGTAGACCAGGGTTGCCCCGCCGCTGTAGGAGAGCTCATAGGCCTTGAAGCGTTCATTGGTAAACACAGGTTTCGGAGCGGCTGGGGTGGCGGCCGCTTTACGCCTATGCGCCGTGCCGGCCGCAGCGTGCGACCTGGTGATGGTGGTCTTCACCGGTGGCGCGGTAGCGGCGATGGCGGTGGCGGCCGCGGTCTGCATTTGTTCCTGCATTTTGCCGGCGTCCGCCGGGTCTGCCCAGAGATACACGAAGGGATGCGCTTCCCGATCGCTGGCATCGGAAACGGCGATCATTTGCTGCAAGCCAGAGGGAACGCCGGTGAGCTCGGCCGGTTTTATGTCGTCCTTCGGGGTCTGCTGGCCGTAAAACAGGTGCGGCCGATCCGGGTCGGCTCCAGTGATCGGGGTTTCCGGAGCCCCGGCCCCCGCGCTGCTGGCGCTTGGCGCCGGCGATGAGGAGTCCGACCGCCTGCGTAGCGTCGGGCGATCAGGATCGCCGCCAGACGAATTGCCGGAAGCCGATGGATTGGCATTCGGGGAAGACTGGGTCGAAGACGTGTCGGCGGAGCCAGAAGTGTTGCCCGAATCCCGGCCCTTGAAATGCGGACGGCCGTTCCCTGCATCGGTCACCACCTGGGGCATATTCCTGCCTTGCTTCGGCTTCGCCCGCTTGGGCGGAGCTGCCATGGGCTTCCACGCTCCATAACCGAACCAGTACCCGTCCACGTCCTGCGCGTTGTTGATGTCGAACACTCCCTTGGCTATGCCCGCATCCTCCAGCACGTACTCGGTTCCCGGTTCGAGAGCGAGCGGTTCCGGTTTGGCCAGGTAGAGCCCTCCTGGTTGATACTGTTCGCCATCGAAGACCGAGATCGGGATGATCCGGCTGGCGCTCGGTTTTCCAGTTTGGCCTGTCCACTCGAGGACGGCCACGGCACGGACCGACGGCGCGGCTTTCTTGGTGCTTTCGATATGCCCCGGATACTGCGCCGAGGCAGGGGCTGCCAGCACAAGCAACAACGCCACGCTGCGCGCGGCATTCGTCATCGTGGAATAATCTCGTTGCATCGCATCTCGTTTAGGGGAAGGACTTCTCTCATGGAAGTGAACGACAAAGTCGCCGATTTCGCGCTTCAGACCGAGGAAGATAAAACCGTGCACCTGAAGGACTTCAGCGGCAAACCGGTAGTGCTTTTCTTCTATCCCAGGGCCGATACGCCCGGCTGCACAATCGAAGCCTGCGGCTTTCGTGACGTCTTCAAGAAGATACAGCAGGCTGGCGCCGTCGTTCTCGGTATCTCGCGCGACACCCCAAAGGCGCAGAAGAAATTCAAAGAGAAGTACGACTTGCCGTATACCCTCCTTGCTGATGTAGACGAAGTAGTCTGCAAACAGTTTGATGTTCTCAAGCAAAAGAATATGTATGGCAAAAAAGTGATTGGCATTGAGCGAACCACCTTCCTCATCGGTCCCGATCAGAAGCTGTTGAAAATCTTTCCCAAAGTCAAGCCGGAAGGGCACGCCGAAGAGGTCCTTGCCGCTGTCAAAGCAGCCCATGGCTAGAACCTCCGCGCGGGCAGCCCTCGTTCCACGGGCCTTTTACCTGGATCCTCCGGACCTGGTAGCCCAAAAACTGCTGGGAAAGCTGCTGGTAAGGGGCGGGGCAGAGGGAGAAACGATGGTCGGGCGCATCGTCGAAGTAGAAGCCTACTTCGGTGAGGCGGACGCCGCGGCCCACGCTTTCGCAGGAAAGACGGCTAGGAACGCCGTGCTTTTCGGACCCCCGGGCTACGCCTACGTCTATTTTATTTACGGTATGCATTTTTGCCTGAACGTATCCTGCGAACTTGAGGGCCGTGGCGGCGGCGTGCTGTTCCGCGCGCTCGAGCCGGTCCGCGGACTGGAAGCCATGGCAACGAATCGGGGAGTGGCTGCCATCCGGGTCGCCGCCCTTACCTCCGGGCCGGGGCGCCTGTGCCAGGCCTTCGGGATCACCCGTGATCGCGACAACGGCGCCGATCTGACCTCACGGAAATCGGAGCTGCAGATTCAGGATGACGGCTTTGTGGCCAGCGATGTCCTGGTTACGCCCAGGATCGGGATCAGCAAGGAGGCCGATCGTCCGGCCCGCTTCCTCCTTGCGGGGAACTCCTTTGTTTCCAAACGCGGCGCCTGATTTGGACACGACAAGAGAACCGCTGATCTCTCCACTACGCTAAGCTTCGATCGGAGGAGTCATGGGCCTTGTGACCCACCAAATGTGAGGAAAAACGCCCTCCGTCCAGCAGCCGCACTCCATGGAAGCTTCGCTCTCCCCTTTGTTATCCCGACCGAAGCTGACTTGCCTAGGCAAGATAAGGATGGAATGAACATAGGAAAGCGGTGTTTGCGATCCAGGCCCGGAGGGCCGGCACCAAAAATCAGCCCAGCCCGGAAGGGCTGGGTCCATAAGCGGGCGGTCGAGCGCCGGAGGCGCGGCACCACACTCTTCGTTTGTTCGTCCCGCCTGCCCCGGCCTGCCGTGGGGCGTGCCATGGAGGGATCTGCAGTTCCGCGGAGAGCGAAGTGGAGAACTAAAGCAGAAGATTATCGATAAGCCGGGTGGTCCCAACCCGGGCCGCCACTGCCACTAACGCCCCCTGGTGGACATCGGGTATATCCTCAAGCGTCTCAGGATCAACAATGCGGCAGTAGTCGACTTGCACCGCAGGTTCCGCTCCGAAGGTATGCAGGGCCCGAGCCAGCAGCTTGGTTGAGTCATGTTCCCCGCGCTCGACTTCTTGCTGGACGGTCCTCAGGGCCCGGGAAAGCACCAGCGCCTGGCGCCGTTGTCCTTCGTTCAGGTTTTGGTTACGCGAACTCAGCGCCAGCCCGTCTGGCTCGCGTACGGTGGGGCACACCCCTATTTGAACGGGAAACTGGAGATCGCGCACCATCTTACGCAGGACGGCGACCTGGGCCGCGTCCTTCTGCCCGAAAAAAGCATGCTCCGGCGTGAAAATGTTGAATAGCTTAGCTACCACAGTGGCTACTCCACGAAAATGACCCGGCCGCGATGCCCCATCCAGGCGCTCGCTCAAGCCTGCGACTTCCACAAAGGTGCTGGCGCCGCTGGGATACATTTCATGGACCGAAGGGGTAAAGACCAGGTCAACCCCTGCCGCTTCGAGCGTCCGGCAATCTTCCTCCAGGTTCCGAGGATAGCTGGCGAAGTCTTCTTTGGGCCCAAACTGGGTGGGATTCACGAAGATCGAGACCGCTGCCGCATCACAGGCTGCCTGCGCGGCACGCACCAGGGACAAATGGCCTTGATGCAGGGCTCCCATGGTCGGCACCAGCCCCAGGGTCTTGCCTGCAAGGCGGATTCGAGCGCACGCACTCCGGGTATCAGCGATAGTGTTCAGCACCAACATGGGCTAAGCTTTGCGCCTGGCCGTGCCTTCTTCCAGGAGCAGAGCCGCCATCGCTTCTTTGCCCAGATGATAGCTTTCCGCTTCACCGGGGAAGTTGCGGCTTTCCACGTCGTCGCGGTAGCGGTGGACCGCCTCCGTGATCAAAGCCGACGCGTCTCCGTAACGGCGGACAAATTTCGCCGGAACAGAGAAGGATAGATTGATGAGATCGTGCAGCACCAGGATCTGGCCGTCGCAGCAGGGGCCGGCGCCGATGCCGATGGCTGGGATGTGCAGCGCAGCGGTGATTCGTTGCGCCACTTCTGCGGGAATACCTTCCAGTACCACCGCAAAGGCGCCGGCTGCCTCTAGCGCGAGCGCGTCCTTCACCAGGTGATGGATGGCCGCGACCGACTTACCCTGAACTCGGTAACCGCTCATGCGGTGGACCGACTGCGGTGTAAGTCCAAGGTGGGCCATCACGGGAATCTCCGCATCCGTGAGCCGTTTGACCAGCTCAAGGCGGCTCGCTCCACCCTCTAATTTCACTGCCTGGGCACCGGCTTCCTTCAGGAAGCGTGTGGCGTTGGCAATCCCTTCCGCCGTACTCACCTGGTAGGAGCCGAACGGCATATCAGCGACCACCATGGCCTGCTTGACCGCGCGGCGGACCGCGCGGGTATGGAGAAGCATCTCGTCCATAGTGACGGGGAGGGTATTGTCGTAACCCATGACCACCATCGCCAGAGAGTCGCCAACCAGAATGAGGTCAACGCCGGCCTCGTCCACCAGCCGCGCGGTGGCGTAGTCGTAGGCGGTCAGGCACACGATCGGCGTGCTTTTGGATTTCTTGTCTTGAAGTGTTTGGATAGTCACCCGGCGGGCCGGGGTAGCGGGCGCAGAGGAATCTGCGCTGCGAAAATGCGTAAGGCTCATGGCGAACTCCAGTGCAACTCCCTCAGGGATGCTGCCCGATTCGGTACCCGAAGAGAGTATACGCCGCTCGCTACACTCCCGGCAAAGTACTGACTATATTGACCCTAAGTTCTATTGAGAGTTCTGTTTAAGGATTGCCAAAATTTCGTCATGGCCCATTTTCTGCGCCCAGGCCTCGGGTGTCGCCCAGCCCTCGGCGTTGCTCGTGCACCGGTGCACCGCGCTGAATGAGCCGTTCCACCAACTCCCTGTGGTCCGCAGCGTCAGGCGCTCGTTCCCTGGGTGGGCGGGGGCAAAAAATACTGTTTGCCCTTGATGGGTTCGGAGAGCCTTTTGAGCAGCAGCGCCAGATCCTGCTCACGGTTCACAAAATCGATCTCCGAGGTGTCGACCACCAGCAGGTCACTGGCGGTGTAGTGGAAGAAAAAGTGTTCATAAGCCTTCGCGACCTGTTCGATGTAAACGTCACTGATGGCCTGTTCCTGGGTTAGACCTTTGCGCCTCAGGCGCTGCTTCAGCACTTCGGGAGAAGCATGCAGATAAATCACCAGGTCCGGTGTGGGCACTTCGGTGCGGAAGTCCTGATAGTAGCGATTGTAAAGAGCCAGTTCTGCGTCGCTGAGATTGATGTAAGCAAAGAGCTTGTCTTTTTCGAACAGGTAGTCAGCCACGATTGGCCAGGGGTCGCTACCCGCCAGATCTTTAGCCGCCTGACGCATCTGGTCATAGCGTTCCACCAGGAACCACATTTGGGTGGCCAGCGCCATCCCGCTCATTTCCTGATAGAAGCGGTCGAGGAAGGGATTGTTCTCCGGCTCGACGATGCGGCGCGCGTGCAGATTTTCCGCCAGAATCCCGGCCAGAGTCGATTTGCCGACGCGAATCGGTCCATCGATGGCGATGAATCTGGGCTGCTCAAAAGGTTCTGCCATGTGCAAGAAAGCCGAAGATAACACAGTTAAACTCTTGAAGCATGCTTACCAGGTTAGTCTCCGCAGGTTTGCTTACCGGACTTTCGGCGGGGGCCTATGCCTACGCCGCGCAGTGGCCTACTTCGCAGGTTTTTGGGCGCACGGTACTCGCCGGCTCCGATATCCATGAGATCGCCCTCACCTTCGATGACGGCCCCAATGATCCCTACACCATGCAATTGCTCGAATTGCTGGCCCGATGGCAGATACGGGCCACCTTTTTTCTGATGGGAAGCTATGTGCGCCAGCGTCCCGAAATCGCCCGGGCCATCCACCAGGCCGGGCACCTGCTGGGAAACCATACTGTGCACCATCCTTCTTTGATGTGGGCAGGGCCTGCCCGCGTTCGCGAAGAGCTTGTTGGTTGCAGCGCCATCATCGAGGATGCAACCGGCGAGCGAGTGAAATGGTTTCGGCCGCCCTTCGGCGCGCGCCGGCCGGATGTGCTGCGCACTGCGAGGGAACTCGGGCTAACGCCGGTCATGTGGAATGTGACCGCCTATGACTGGGAGGCCACGGATCCCCACGCTTTGGCAGCGCGGGTCAAGCACGTTATCCAGCACAATCAGAAGCGGCGAAGGGGCAGCAATGTACTGCTGCACGACGGCGGCCACCGGCAACTGGGAACAGACCGCTCCGTAACACTAGCAGCCACCGGGATGTTGCTCGAGAGCTGGGCGGGGACCGGGTTGCGTTTTGTAACGGTGGATGCCTGGGGATAGGGGCTCCTCCCGGCAACTGAACCTCGGGTGCCCCACATCTCGCTCGTTTTTCGCGAGATGTGGGATACCACGAACCTTAACCGTTAGCCTCCCGAGACGAATCGACTTTAAGAGTTTGCATGAAAAGGACATTGGAATCCCACATCTCGCGAAAAACCAGCGAGATGTGGGGGACCCAGGACTCCTCGTCAGGACAGAGGCTTGGAACTCTCAGTGCCGCCCCGTGACGGCATGCATCGATGCGAAGGCCTTGCGAGCGGCCTCCACGGTGAAATCAATATCCTCGGCGGCGTGAGCGGTGCTGAGGAAAGCCGCTTCGAATTGAGATGGGGGAAGCCAAATGCCTTGATCGAGCATCGCCCGGTGAAAGCGGCCAAAAGCTTCAGTGTCAGATTTGGCAGCACTATCGAAGTCGGTGACAGGCCCAGCAGTAAGAAACCAGGTGACCATGGAACCCGCCCGGTTGGTTTCCATCGCAATCCCTGCGTTCCGGGCGGCTGCGGCAATGCCATCAGCGACCGCCGCAGTGCGCTTGTCCAGCCCGGCGTAGACCTCGTCCTCATGCGCAGAAAGGTAGCGCAGGGTAGCGATGCCGGCAGCCATCGCCAGTGGATTGCCGCTCAGCGTGCCAGCCTGATAGACCGGTCCCAGGGGCGCGAGCAGATTCATCATCCTGGCTTTTCCGCCGAAAGCGGCGCAGGGTACACCTCCGCCGATAATCTTTCCCAGGCACGTGAGGTCAGGGTCTATGCCAAAAAGCTCCTGCGCGCCCCCCAGGGCCAGCCGGAAGCCAGTCATGACCTCGTCGAAGATCAGCAGGCTTCCTCTTTCCCGAGTAACGCGCCGCAGACCTTCGAGATATCCCGGCGCAGGCGGTACACAGCCCATATTTCCCACCACCGGTTCCACGATCACGCAGGCAATCTCTTCTTGATGCTTCGCGAAAGCTTCTTCAACCGCTGCCAGATCGTTAAACGGCAGAGGAAGAGTCCAGTGAGCAATCCCCTGCGGCACACCGGCCGATCCTGCCAAGCCAAAGGTGGCCAGTCCCGATCCCGCCTTCACCAGCAGGCCGTCCGAGTGCCCGTGATAGCAGCCCTCGAACTTGATCACGTACTTGCGATTGGTAAACGCCCGCGCCACGCGGATGGCCGACATGGTAGCTTCGGTTCCCGAGCTTACGAAGCGCAGTTTCTCAATCGAGGGCATGGCGGCAATCACCAATTCCGCCAGGTCGGCTTCTGCGGCGGTCGAAGCGCCAAAGCTTGCGCTCCGTGCTGCTGCCTGCTGAATCGCCTCCACCACTAACGGGTGGGCGTGTCCCAGGATCATCGGTCCCCAGGAACCGAAGTAGTCGAGGTACCGATTGCCATCGGCGTCCCACAGGTACGCTCCCTCGGCTCGCACCAGGAATGGCGGATCTCCCCCTACAGCGCGGAAGGCACGTACAGGCGAATTTACGCCCCCCGGCAAATACCGCTCTGCGCGCTGCTGCAATTCTTTGGAACGGCTCAGTTCTCTGCTCACGGGATTCAGTATAGGGGACCCGGCTTGGCGCCGGTTGGCGATGTTAAACTGACAGTTCTCGGAGACCAATTTCCGTCCGATCGAAACACCTCATCCCACGCGAACTTGGAAAAGCCTTGCCAGAAGCGACGCGAAAATCGAATAAGCCTCCTGCCACCTACGCCTCGGCCGGCGTGGATATTTCCCAGGGCGACCGCACCAAGCAGAGGATCAAGTATCTGGCACAAAAGACCTTCAATAAGCAGGTTCTGGGCGAGATTGGCGGATTCGGTGGCCTCTTCCGCCTGGACATTGCCAAGTATGCGAACCCCGTCCTGGTTTCGAGCGCAGATGGCGTCGGCACCAAGCTGAAGGTGGCGTTTGCACTGGGCATGCATCACACCGTGGGCGCCGACCTGGTCAATCACTGCGTAAATGACATCGCTGTCCAGGGCGCGACCCCTCTCTTCTTCCTGGACTACCTGGCCATAGGCCAGCTGGACGACGATGTGGCCCAAACCGTGGTCAGCGGCGTGGCCGAAGCCTGTCACGCCAACGGCTGCGCCCTCATCGGAGGTGAGACGGCGCAGATGCCCGGCTTCTATTCCGTTGGGGAATATGATTTGGCCGGCTTTATCGTGGGGGCAGTGGACAAGGAAAAATTGATCACCGGCAGCAAGATCGAAGTCGGCGATGTGCTGATCGGCTTTCCTTCCACCGGCTTGCACACCAATGGCTATTCCCTGGCACGTAAGCTTTTTTTTGAAGTCGCCGGCTACGCACCCCACCAATACGTAAACGAATTGAAGGACAAAGCGGGGGCAGCGCTGATGAAAGTCCATCGCAGCTACCTGGCCGTGATCAAGAAGCTCATGGCAGCAGATCTGGTCGTGGGGATGGCCCACATTACCGGGGGCGGCATTACGGAAAACCTGCCCCGCATGCTGCCCAGAACCATCTCCGCCGTGGTGGAGACCGGCGCATGGATTCCTCCCGCCATCTTTTCCCACCTGCAACAACTGGGCAGCGTGGAGCCGGAAGAAATGTTGCGCACCTTCAACATGGGCATCGGGTTGATCGCAGCGGTGCCGGCGGACAAATTCAAGCGCACCAAGTCGATGCTCGACCGCGCCGGGGAAAAATTTTGCGTAATCGGCCGGACTGTTAAGGGCGACCGCAAGGTGCTGTACACGTGAGTGAGAAGTCTCCCCGGACGCACCAACTGGGGATCCTGCTTTCCGGCCGGGGATCGAACTTTCTTGCTATCGCCGAGGCAATCGAACAAGGGCGCATAGCCAATGCCCGTATCGCCGTTGTGATCTCGAACCGCCGCGATGCGCCCGGACTTTCCTTAGCCCGGAACAAAGGACTTGCCGCCGAGGTGATCGAGCCGCGGGGGCGGCCCCGCGCCGAGCATGACGCCGAGATCATCACCAGCTTGCAGGCGCACCAGGTTGACCTGGTTTGTCTCGCCGGTTACATGCGGCTGCTGTCTGTGGGGTTTGTGCGCGCCTTCCCCCAACGCATTCTCAACATACACCCCTCGCTCCTACCGGCCTTTCCCGGTCTCGCCGCGCAACGGCAGGCCCTCGAATATGGGGTCACAGTCTCCGGTTGCACCGTGCACTTTGTGGACGAAGAACTGGATCACGGCGTAATCGTGCTGCAAAAGACCGTGCCGGTTCTTTCCGGGGATGACGAGCATACGCTCGCCGCGCGCATTATCGTTCAGGAACATGCGGCCTATGCCGAGGCAATTGACCGCGTGCTCTCGGGCAAATACCGTTTTGCCGGACGTCGCTTTGTGGCTGCTCAAACCGAAACTGAGTGAGCCTCACCCAGGACAAGTTTGGTCGTCATTTTGCGCGATCCACGGTAGAAGGTCACAGTGACTGAATCGCCGGCTTGATGGCGATCCATAATCTCGGAAATATCCTGTGGGTTGGTCACTCGGTCGTTGTCGATGGCAACAATCAGATCGCCGCCCAGGTAAATCGGGGTGTTGCCCAGGTAGGCTTGCTGCGTGCCGCCCCTCAATCCGGCACGCTCCGCGGCTCCTCCGGGAATGACTTTTTGCACCAGGACCCCGTAGTCCGCCGGCAAACCTATTTGCTCCGCGAGGTCCGGCCCAATGGCCAGCGAAGCGATACCCAGCGAAGGCCGCCGTACCCGCCCATACTTCGAGTAGTCCGAGAGGACCGCCTTGATCGTGTCGATGGGAATGGCGAAGCCAATCCCGGAATTCTGTTCCGCGCCGCCAGTGGCAATCAGCGTGTTCATGCCGATGACCTCGCCGCGCGAGTTGAGCAGCGGCCCGCCAGAGTTGCCCGGATTGATCGCCGCATCGGTTTGCAGCGCCTTGTCGATGGTTGGGCCTTGCGGTTCCTGCACCGAGCGGATAGAGCTGATGATTCCCGTGGTCATGGTGCCATTCAGCCCAAACGGATTCCCAATGGCGTACACATTCTGACCTACCTGTAGGTCGCTCGATTCGGAGAGGATGGATGGAGTGAGGTTCTTAGCGTTGATCTGCAGCAGAGCCAGGTCGTGTGCCCTGTCCTGCAAGACAATCTGCGCCTTGTAGGTATGCTTATCGCTGGTGGTCACCTCAACGTTCTGCGCGTTTTGGATCACGTGGTAGTTGGTGATAATGCGGCCATCTTTGGTGAGGACGAACCCCGATCCCTGACCGCTTTGCGGCACCACCCCATAGAAGAAGTCGAAGGCCAGGGCAGAAGAAGTGACATTCACCACCGAGGGCAAGGCTCGCTTATATACCGCGATGCGATTTGCTTCTTCCGGCGTGTAGGCCGGCTGCGCGTCTGCTTCGGTCAACCGCATGGGGGACTGGCGCCAGAGTTTCGCCAACGGGGCGCCAGGGACGCCCCTGAAATTACTGTAGGAGGTCAGATAGACGAAGGCGCCTACGAGCAAAAGAATCAGGATGACAGAGCGAATCTTCATATCCAGCTAACATCTATTAGATCATTTCCGGTGTTGCGGTTGAAAAAACGGATGATTAGCGGCTCCTGCTTATTGCGCGGCCCGTACCAGTTCGCGGTAAATCTGCTCAACCACAGTGCGCGTCGCTTTCGAGTGGGCCAGTGTTGTCGATGACATAGTCGCAACGGTCAACTTTTTCCGAATCGGGAATTTGCGCCGCTATCCGTGCCCGGGCGTCCGCTTTCGCCTCATCGGTCGCCGCCATCCGCGAAAGAAAGCGCTCAATCTTCATTTCGTCGGGCACAGTGACCAGGATCAACTTGTCGAAACGTTGTGTCCACCCCGGTGCAGTGCCCCATTTTTCCACCTCGAAGATCAACGCGGATTCCACGATGGCGACCCGCGTCGGATCGGCTGCGAAGATACCCCGCATCCGCTCCTCTTCTGCGGCAATGACGGCAGGATGCACGATGTGATTGAGCTCGTCGGCTCGATGGTGTTGAAAGGCCAGTGTGGCCAGCGCTTTGCGATCGAGCGAGCCATCGCGGCGGACCACGCCATCGCCAAAGGTCCGTACGATCGCCGCATAAACCGGCTCTCCGGGCTGCATCAGCTCACGCCCCAGCTGGTCGGCGGAAATCACGGCTGCGCCCAGCGCCGCAAAAATGCCGGCCACTGTGCTCTTGCCGCTGCCCAGCCCGCCTGTCAATCCAACGCGGAGCATTCTAGACGGGCAGCCCGCGCCGGAGCTTGGCCGCGCGCACGGTGTTTGCCATCAGCATGGCAATGGTGAGCGGCCCGATGCCGCCAGGCACAGGGGTGTAAGCCCCGGCCAGTGCGTATGCTTTGGGGAGCACATCGCCAACGATGGTCGAACCCTTTTGCAGGAAGGTCTCTTCGCGGCGAGCGTCGCCGGAGAAGTACCGATCGAATTCCGCTCGATCGGTAACACGATTGATACCCGCGTCCAGAATCGTGGCCCCGGTTTGACCATTTCCGTAGTCACGAATGCCGGCTTGCCGATCGCCACCACCAGAATGTCTGCCCGCTGGGTGAACGAACCCAGGTCGCGCGTCCTGGAGTGGCACACGGTTACCGTCGCATTCTCCGCCAGCAGCAGGATCGCAGTAGGTTTCCCTACGATGTCGCTTCGCCCAACCACCACGGCATTCTGCCCTGCGATCTGCAGACGGCTGCGCTTGAGGATCTCGATGATGCCCGCCGCTGTGCAGGGAGCCAACCCCGGCTGTCCAGTCTGCAGGCGGCCCACATTGACAGGATGAAAACCATCAACGTCTTTGTCCGGGCTTACCGCCTCCAGCAGCCGCTTGGCGTTCACATGCGCCGGCAATGGCAGTTGAATCAGAATGCCGTCGATGTCCTCACGAGCATTCAACTCGTCTATCAACGCCAGCATCTCCTCGGTGGTGACCGTTTCCGGTGGCGTAATCAGCTCGCTGAAAAGTCCCAGCGCTTCGCAGGTCTTGACCTTGCTCCGCACATAAATTTCAGAGGCTGGAACATGCCCTACCAGCACTGCCGCCAGCCCCGGCCTTACGCCTTGCAATGACAGCCGATTCACTTCATCCCTGACCTCCGCCTTAATGGCGGCGGCAATTGCGTTTCCGTCCAGAACTCTAGCCATGCACCGTCCTTCCTGCTCATGGTAAATGGATTGTCGGGCGGCGAAGAGCGAAGGCTGGTTGATCTAGACTCATGAGATGGCGCCGCTCCTTTCCCAGAGTTTGCTCAGGATCCTGGTTTGCCCGGTATGCCATCAGACTCTTACGGTTGGTCCAAACCCAGGCTTACATGTATGGCTGCATTGCGCCGGCTGCGGTCGCTACTATCCGGTGGAGGATGGAATTCCAGTCATGCTCGAACATCGCGCGATGCCGGAACCTCCGCCTGCATGAACTTGTGGGAAAGACATCAATTTCCCGTCTTTCTGCTCACTAGTTGTTGTGAAATTAGTCTATTAGTTCATACCATTAAGACCAGGAGACGGAGGGCAAGACAGGGCAGGACAGGGTGAATCATCCATTTTAGGACACGCTTTTCCCGGAAACGATGCGCTGCACTTGAAATGTGCGATCGACTGTCAGGCGTCCTTGTCGAAATGATTCGTGTGTCCGATACATCCAGCAGAGTATCCCAGCATCAAAAAAAGAAGATCTGAATTGTGGTTTCCCCCCTGTAAACGCTTCGCTTTGGGTGCAAGCGCAGCAAATGAGCGGACGCAACGAAACTGGGCTTGCGGGTTTATACGTATAGAAGACAAAAACCTGATGGTTTCTGCCTCAGATTGGATGCACGACTGCGGTAAGTTCCTTGATTGGTCGTTTTCCGCGGGTTTCTTGGTGCAGCGGTCGAGGGCAATGTTTCAAATTGTGCCTGGGCCTCAGAGTTCAAAGAGGTGAGAGAGGAAATTCATAATGTCTGCAAACGCCAAGATCGAAAAATTTTCCGCTCGCGAGCTGCTTAACCTGCGCAACGAGCTCCTGCAATCCGGGATCGACTCATGGCAGGCCGCCGAAGTGCTGAGTGGATTCCTCACCGGCCGCGGCTACGGCGTGAGCGCGGAACACGCCCGCAATGCAATTACACGCCTGGAAGAAATGGGCTGCAATCTCGATTGCATGCAGGCCGAGCTGGAAAACCTCGCGTTCGTGATGTAACCACCCTCCCCCTGCGATACGTCTCGAAATCACATGGATGTTCATTGCCCAGCTGATCCATCGTTATCCAGAAGTCGTGCCTTTCGTGGCCTGTAGGCTGTATGGTTACAGACGGCGGATATCTTTGAGCTGTGAGGACGACTGTGCTTGATTTGAATCGTAGAAATTTTCTTAAAGCGGCCGGGGCCGCGGCAACCGTGGAAACTTTGCTGGGTTCCAGAACCCATTTGCTGGCTGAGGCCCAATCTCAGCCGGCCAAGCCGGTAGCCGCCAACGATCACATTCAGATCGCCCTTATCGGCGCCGGCGGCCAGGGCCAGGGAGATACTAAGGTCGCCGTTCAGGTTCCCGGGGTAAAACTTGTGGCCGTGGCGGATTGCTATGACGGCCGGCTCGAGCACAGCAAGGAACTCTGGGGCGACGATATCTCTACCACCCGCGACTACGCCCAGATTCTGGAGCGCAAAGACATTGACGCCGTCATCATCGGCACACCCGACCATTGGCACAAGCAGGTCGCGGTCGACGCCATGAAGGCGGGCAAAGATGTTTATTGTGAGAAGCCCATGATCCATCTGTATGCCGATGGGCCGCAGATGATCGAAGCAGCGCGCGTGAACAATCGCATCATCCAGGTCGGCAGCCAGCGCGTAAGCTCGGTCATTTATCTCAAGGCCAAGGAGCTGCTCGCAGCCGGCGCCATCGGCCAATTGAATATGGTGACCGCCCGCTGGGACCGCAACTCATCGATCGGGGCCTGGAACTATACGGTCCCGCCCGATGCTTCGACCGAGACCTGCGACTGGCCGCGCTTTCTAGGCACAGCGCCCAGGATTCCCTTCAACGGTGAGCACTTCTTCCAGTGGCGCAAGTGGAAGGCCTACGGCAGTGGTGTAGCCGGCGATCTTTTCGTCCACCTGTTTAGCGGGACCCATTTCATCACCGGTTCCCATGGGCCTACCCGCGCCATGGCGACTGGCGGACTCCGCTTCTGGAAAGACGGCCGCGACGTACCGGACGTGATGCTGGGTCTCTTTGATTATCCCGAGGGCTTCAATCTAAGCCTGCGCGTGAACTTCGTCGACGGTGGCGAGGAAAACGAAGGCCTTATTTTTACCGGCTCCGAAGGCACGATGGAGATCGCCGGCAACAGCGTCATCGTAAGCCGTACACCCCGGGAGAAAGACCCCGGCCTTTTCATCGGAAGCTTCGCCAACGCGATGCAAAAAAAGATTACCGAAGAGTATTGGCAGAAGTATCCGCGCGAGCACCCAATGGGAGCACCGCAACTGGGATACGAGAAATACACGGCGGCGCCGGGATACAGCGATAGCTACGACCACTTCCGGAATTTCTTTGCCTCGGTTCGTTCGCGCCAGCCCGTGGTGGAAGATGCAGTGTTTGGCTTCCGTGCCGCCGGAGCGGCCCTGCTCAGTAACCTGAGCTACGACAAGGGTTCCGTTGTTCACTGGGATCCCGAAACCATGAAGCTGGGCTGAGAGGCTTGTAGGGGAACCGGAAGAAAAACAGCAGGGCAGAGCGTGTGAGAGCCGCATTTTCCAAGTTGAATCTGTCATGATCGCGGACCCTGGGCGCCCCACATCTCGCTCGTTTTTCGCGAGATGTGGGATTCCATTGCCCTGCCTTGCAACTTCGGAGTTTGTCTCGTCCTTGAAGGGCGAAAGATCAAGACCCGTGGAATCCCATAACTCCACAACTCGAGCCGCCGGGTAAGCAATCAACCCGTGTTAGACTTCGCCCATGACCGGTGTCCACAACCACACCGTCGATGCTCTCCCGCATAACAAGCTGGCAGACTTCATGAAGCATTCACCGCAGTTCACGCTCAAGTAGTCATGAAGCGAGCGGCCTTCGGCGTCCAAATGCATTCCGGTTGGGGAGTGCTGGTCGCCGTCTCCGGAGATGCGAACTCGGTGGAAATATTAGACCGGAGGCGCATCGTCACCGCGGACCCCGTAATGCCCGGAGCCATACAGCCTTATCACTTCGCAGTTCGCCTCGCACTCCCGGAGCAGGAGACACACCTGGCGCACTGCGCGGAAGCCTCGTCTCGGTTGGCTGCAACGGCAATGGCTGAGGTGATCAAGGAATTAGACACGCGCCGCTATCGAATCGTGGGTGCCGCCGTCTTGTTGGCCTCGGGCCGCTCGTTGCCGCCTCTGGCGAAAATTCTCGCCGCGCATCCTCTGATTCATACCGCGGAAGGCGAATTCTTCCGCCACGCAGCCAGCGAAGCTTGCGCAGATCTGCACATTCCGGTCACGGCAATCCGCGTGCGGGAACTTGATGAGCGCGCGAATGTAGCCTTTGGGAATGCGGCCCGCAAGGTGAAAGACAATGTCGCAAAACTCGGAAGTTCAGTCGGCCCACCTTGGACCAAGGATCACAAAACAGCGGCACTTGCCGCCCTGCTGGTTCTCGCCCGCAAGCGATAACGGATGGTTGGACAAAGCCGCTGGAAACGCCGTACAGTCTGCGTGTGATGAGCCGCACCAGTCGCCTTCCTCTCATTACTCAAGCCCAATCCCACGGGGCCCGCACAGCTGTCATCGACGCGCAGGGGACGTTCACCTACAACGATCTGCTGAATGCCTCTTCACGGGTTGCAGCGGCCCTTCTGGCTGGCCGGGAGGACCTGCAGCAGGCGCGAGTGGGCTTTTTGCTGACGCCGGGCTTTCCCTGGGTGGCGACGCAGTGGGGCATTTGGCGGGCGGGAGGCGTTGCCGTCCCGCTCCCGCTCAACTCCACGCGCCCTGAGCTGGAATACCTGGTCGGCGATGCGCAGACGTCGACACTGGTATTCGATGCTCCAGCGGCTCAGCTCATGCAGGGAATTGGCGCCGACTGCGGCCTGCCCGCGTTCCCTTATGATCAGCTTGCGCTTTCGCCGCAGGCTCACCTGCCGGACATCTCCAGCGATCGGCGAGCCATGATTCTCTACACCAGCGGCACCACGAGCCGGCCTAAGGGCGTGGTCACCACCCACGCCAATATTTCTGGGCAAACCGGTTGCCTGGTGGAAGCGTGGGACTGGTCGGCGAACGATCGCATCTTGCTGTGTCTGCCGCTGCACCACGTGCACGGAATCATCAACGTTGTGTGTTGTGCGCTATGGTCGGGGGCCGCCTGCGAGATGCTGCCCCGTTTCGATGCAAACGTCGTGTGGGACCGGATCGCCGGCGGTGGAATCACTCTGTTTATGGCCGTTCCGACGATTTACGCCAAGCTGATCGCGTCCTGGGAAGCCGCCTCGCCCGAACTGCGTGCGAAGCTAAGCCAGGCGTCCTCTAGCTTGCGTTTGATGGTGTCCGGTTCAGCCGCGCTACCAGTAAGCACGCTACAACGGTGGAAACAGATCAGCGGCCACACTTTGCTGGAGCGCTACGGTATGACGGAAATTGGCATGGCTCTGTCGAACCCGCTGCGTGGGGAACGCGTACCGGGAAGCGTAGGCGTGCCCTTACCCGGTGTCGAGGTCCGGCTTGCCGCAGAGCATGGCGATCCAGTTGCCCCGGGCACACCGGGGGGAATCGAAGTCCGCGGTCCAGCGGTGTTCGCGGAGTACTGGGCCAGACCCGACGCGACCCGCGACGCCTTCCGCGATGGCTGGTTCATCACCGGCGATACCGCGGTGGTCGAGAACGGCATCTATCGCATTCTCGGCCGAACCAACATCGACATACTCAAAACGGGAGGCCACAAAGTATCCGCTCTGGAGATTGAGGAAGTGTTGCGCCAGCATCCTGCGGTGGCGGAGTGCGCCGTGGTTGGTGTTCAGGATCCAGAGTGGGGAGAGCGTGTCGCGGCGGCGGTGGTGTTGAAGGACGGGGGCGCGCTCGATCTGCAATCTCTTCGCACCTGGGCCAGAGATTTCCTGGCAGCTTACAAACTGCCCTCCCGCCTTCGGGTGCTCGAGACCCTTCCGCGGAATGCGATGGGAAAGGTCATGAAGCCCGCACTGGCGCCGCTATTTCAAATGATCAACGGCGATGCCGCCGCTAACTAAGCCCTAAGTTATGATCGGTTCGCAGGTAACAGGAAAATTGACCGAGCGTGCGATAAAACATTTGGCGTGAGCCGTATGGTGCAGAGACTGTGCCTTAGCCTTATCGCTGCCGGGCGCAACCCTCACCCTGGGTCGCAGGCTTACTTCGACGAACTGGCCGCTGCCGTCAGCTGATTCCTCCATTACACCGGCTGCTTCGTCCACATAGGCTTCCACCACGACGCCGGCATCGGCACAAAGATGCAGGTACCAAAGCTGATGGCAGGCGGAGAGTGACGCTACGAGAAGATCCTCCGGGTTCCACCCAGCCCGGTTACCTCGAAAGGCTGGATCCGACGAGCCGGCGATGGTCGTTTTTTGATTTGCGGAGATGTCGTAGGAACGTTCGTAGTTCCGGTATCCCGCTGTTCCCGCGCCCGTATTCCCAGTCCAGGTAATGGTGGCTGTGTAAGAGTGTATTCGCGCCATGGCTGATTCTAAATCGCGAAGACATCTTTGCCGCATTTGCAGCTGGGGAAGATTTCGAACGAAGGACACGGCTTCAGCCGTGCCGTAACTGCCTCCGCGCCATGGCTGATTCTAAATCGCGAAGACATCTTTGCCGTATTTACAGTTGGAGAAGATTTCGAACGAAGGGCACGGCTTCAGCCGTGCCGTAACTGCCTCCGCGCTTGACGGCTTTACAGGTTGCGGAAAAACTCATGTTTTGTATCAGGGCACGACTTTAGTCGTGCCGTAAGTGATTGGAAATACGTCGGGCTTTAGCCCCTGTGGTACGGCTTTCCTACCCAATGGCGAGTTTTTCCGCAGCCTCTTTAGCCGCCGGGGTACGCTTTTGGAGACTCATAGGGTGAAATCAACTCTTTCGCGTCTGAGTTCGCGATAGACGATTGGAAAGCCGTACAAGAGGGGCTCAAGCGGCAGCCATTAGCCACTCGTTCAGGAGCTACCCCTTGGCGAGAAATTTTTTTAACGGTTCCCAATAATGGGCATGCCAACCCCACTCTAAGTGATCGAAATCGCCTTCCGGGAAACCTTTGTGATCCAGGGCCACAGTAGTTCCCGAGGTGTGGGGTTTCAGCTCAAACTCAACGATCGAGTAGACGCCAGGACTCCAATGAGTGGGCCGCCACCCTTGCACGATCCGCTGGTTGGAGACCAGCTCGAGATTCCGTCCGGCGATCTGCCCTCCAAAGAGAGAAAATGCCCCTCCCGGTTTGGGGTCGATTTCTGCCGGCGCACCGGTGAATGCTGCGAACTGCTTTGCATCCAATAGCACTGCATAAATCCGTTGCGGGTCAGATTTCAGGTCTATGTCCTCGTGCAGCGATGTGCGCTTCCGATTCGCCGCGGTTCCGGGCTTTTCTTGCATCTCTTGCCCAATTGCATGGGGGGCCGAAACCATACTGTAAAGAGCCAGCGTAATACCGGTGGCTACCTGGCGCCTCGTTGGCTTGAGCGGCAAGGCCGCCGGCCTGGTTTGTTCTTCCATCGCGTCCTCCTGGAATGTCCGGCTTGAAACAGAGTCGCCGCGCTCGGTGCACCCGGGCTCAGGCCATTGCTGCGTTATGCGTGGGTGGCATGGTGGTGGCGCGGGCATTGGAGAATCGTACCCACGCCGATGGATTGCGCGACGCATGCATGTCTGTGGCGCTCGAGCTCGGTGGTTGGGATAGCCACGTCTAATGCTGCAAGACCTGAACCTTAATTGTCGCGCCACAGCATAGCGGAAACCCTCCCTTCATCCTGGAAGGTTCGCAGCACGTCGTCCAGACTGGTGATCACGACATTGTTGACCACCAGCTCGTAGACCAGCTGTCTTCCGCGCTTGGTGGTGATATATCCACCGAATGCCTGCCCTTTGAGCAGCAGGCCCACGTTATTTCCTTGGACGTAGGTACCTGTCTTCGCGGTCACTTTTCCAGTCGCGCCGGCGAGCGTCGGGTCGGATTTGAAGTCGGTGACGAACCCTAATGACCCGTCCACCCCCAATTTAGGCAGATCGTTGAAAAAGGTGGGGAATGAGGATTTTCCCTTCAGGTCAATGAGCATCTTGGTGACTGACCGATTTGTCGCTGTGGTTGGGCCTCCCCCGCTCCCGTCGACAAAATGAATTTCATCCAGCGATATGCCATAGTTCGTGGCCAGGTTTTTCTGCTCAACCTTGAGCGCATCGTGCATGTTGTCGGCTCCCTGGGTAAGCCCAAATAACACCAGGCTGGTATCCGCGCCGATGTTGTAACTCACCTTCAGGATCAGCTTCGCAGTCTCGCCGTATGGCAGCCCTATGAGTTCAGCCAGTTTTGCGTTGGGTGCATACGATCCCTTGGCGGGAAGCAACTGCACCGGGTTCTCGGCAACGGCTGGTGCGTGAATCGTCACCCCTGCAGCCTTCAGTGCTTCAATAAAAACCGTGCGTGCATAGTTTGATGGTTGAGTGATGCGGAACGCCTGCACCAGGGGATACTTATTGGTGAGTGGAGGAACGAAATCGATGGGGAGCTGTCCCTCAACGGCCGCTGTGCAACCGGTCTTGCCAATACACTGCGGCGTTACCGGGTTTAACGAAATTTTCTCTTGTGAATGCGCGGCGCCGGTGGACAACCTGTTGTCGACGCCAAGTGCGGAGGAAACTGGCCGCGACAGCACAGAGGCAGGCTTGCCGGGTGAGGTTGGACGAATGCTCAGGTCCACCAGGTCGCCATTCACGAAAATGGGCCTGACATCAAACTGGCCTCTGAAGTTGAAGGGCTGAAAGAGGCGGTCGTCGATGACCACGTTGCCGCTAACTTCCTTTACTCCCGACTTTGCTACTTGCCGTGCTAAGTCGATGTACCCGGCTAACGGATTAGGGCTGGTGAGCGTGGCGTTGCCCAGACTATCCGCTTCGTTATGATCAAAATCTGTCACTGCGATGGTGCCGTCCGGGTTTGTTCGGCCGCCCATGGTGAGGTCACCCGATGCGACGAGCACCAAATCGCCATGCAAGACGCCCGAGCCATTTAATTCCCCGCGGCGATAGACGGGGGTGTTGTATCTGTGGGCAGGCCCTACCTGGTTCAGCAGCTCTCCCACAGAAAAAATCTTGCGTACTGAGCCGATGAAGAAGTTGCAATGCGGTTCCAGATCCATCAGCTCATTGCCGGTCCCAAGATCCACGATGCGCAAGCCCCACGCCGCGTTTTTATAGGCAGGTTTCTTGAATATTGCCTTGATGTCAGCCGGGACCTTGGCGGAGTTGTCGTTGCAATTGCTGTCGGCTCTTGCCACGCCGAGAGCGCAAGCGACAAAGCAGAATACTAAGATTGGAACGTTGCGCATTGTGGGCGGTGTCCTTGTTGTTCTCACGTAAGGCCTCTACTATAACTCCCGGATTCGTAGTAATGGAGAAGAAGCTGCCCAATTGCATCCGTAAGCAGGACCGCGGTGCCCACTCGATCCGTGGTCGGAAGAGAGCCTAGGATGCACCCCCGATCAGGTCAGGGCATTTCCCACCTGCCCGATTTCGCGGAGCGGAGAATAGCTTCGATCACCGCCATATTCCTGATCGCATCGGTGACCGGGACCGGGACGTTGCTTTCTCCCCGCACCGCCCGAGAGAAGGCATCGCCTTGAATGGTGAACTGGTTGCAGAGCGGAAAGCTCTCGGTGGTCATCCCGCTCCCACTCAGCCCCGTTCCATCGTCGATGAATATCTGGCAGACACGCTCCGGTGGCGGCGTGAATGGCATCCCCATTTCGATCCGGCCTAGTGTGCCCAATACCTGCATTCGCTGGTGATACACCATCTGCATGCTGCAGGTAAAAAGCGCTTGTCCCGACGGGAACTGAAGCATCGCTGATGTTAAGCGATCCACTTTCAGCGTCGGATCCTGGTCCATCAGTCCCAATACTCGTGTCGGTTCCTCGGCAAACAGGTATCGCGAGGTGTGGATGGGATAGCACCCGATATCCATCAGGCTTCCGCCGCCATACTCTGGAATATTGCGAATGTTCGCGGGGTCGGCATTGAAGTAGCTGAACGTACCCTGAATGGCACGAAGCGTACCGATACGGCCGGAAGCAATGAGTTCGCGGGCACGCAACCACTGTGGATGGCCGCGCACCATGAAGCCTTCCGCAATCAAAACACCCGTGCGTTCCTGCACCGCCAAAAGGCTCCTGGCTTCAGCGACCGTCACGCTCAGCGGCTTTTCGCACAAAACATGTTTGCCCGCGTCGGCGGCTTTGATGGACCAGGGCACATGAAGTTGGTTGGGCAGCGGATTGTAAATCGCTTCGATCTGTGGGTCGGCCAGCAGCTCTTCATAGGAGCCGTAAGCCTTCGGAATGCCAAGACGGCGCGCGACGTCTTTGGCCCTGCCGTGGTCGCGGGAGGCGATCGCAGTGACCTCACTCCAGTCGCTCTGTTGCATCGCCGGAATAACTTTTCTGACCGCGATCCCCGCCGTGCCCAAAATGCCCCAGCGAACCTTGTTTGCCATACCGGAAATATTAGAGCCCGGAACCGCGGAAGACACAGGCAACTGTGCGGCAGAGGATGAGAAGGTCCGCACCAAGCGACCAATTGCTGAGGTACTGTGAATCATACATTTCGATCGAGGCGGGATCGGCGTTGCTGCGGCCTTCAATTTGCCACAGGCCGGTGATCCCCGGGCGCATGCGAGAACGAAAAGCAAGGAACTCCGGATTGAGCAGCTTGCAATGATAGTCGGGTAGCGCGCGCGGACCCACCAGGCCCATGTCTCCGCGCACCACGTTCCAGATTTGAGGTAGCTCGTCGATGCTGTAACGGCGCAGCAACGTCCCTACGACGGGCAGTATGCGTGGGTCGCGAGCGTCCCGGTAAATGCGCGGATCCCTGGCCTCCGGGTTCTGCGCCAGAAAATCACGCAGCCAGACGTCGGAATGCAAGCGCATGGTGCGAAGCTTGAAAAACCTGAAGGGCTGACCATCCTTGCCGCGCCGGTTTTGGATGAAGAGCGCGGGCCCGGGATCGACCAGCTTTATGGCGATGATGGCCAGGGCGACCACAGGTAGAACCATGATGCCGGCTAGGGCGGCAACGAAAAAATCCAGTAGACGGCTGCAGGCGGGTCCAATCTGGCCCTGTGCGGGTACAGCAGGGATAGTCACGTCCGACTCGGTCATGCTCCCTCGCTGCTGACCGCGGAGATGGGGAACTCTCGCAAGCGCGTGACCTGCAAAGTGAGCAGGCCCAGGAACTGCGCCAGCTGCACCACGTAGCGCCGCCACAACCGTCGAGGCTGGGTGCAGAGACGGAAGAACCACTCACCCCCAGCCGCGCGTACCCACCGCGGTGCTTGACGAACCGAGCCGGCGTGGAAGTCGAACGCGGCGCCCACCGCAAGCACCAGCGGAGCGGTCAGGCGGCTGCGGTTGGCAGCAACCCATACCTCCTGTTTCGGCGTGCCCAGGCCGACCCACACCACCTCTGCCTGGCTGTCGTTCATGAGGCGAATATCTTCTGCAAGCTCGCTCTCAGAGAGCGGGCGGAAAGGAGGCGAACAAGTACCGGCGATAGAAAGACCAGGAAAC
This sequence comes from uncultured Acidobacteriaceae bacterium, assembly GCA_963750415.1. GTDB lineage: Bacteria > Acidobacteriota > Terriglobia > Terriglobales > Acidobacteriaceae > PALSA-350. Next base: position 264,545 of record CAVVQX010000005.1, on the reverse strand, counting down.
TGTTCTTGCAGGCGTGCGGCGAGCGTTGTTCCTACCCCGGGAGCTCCGCCATAGAAAAAGTGCCGGTATCCACGAGCGGGAGAGCGTCGGCACAGTTCCAGCATTACATCCGGACCGTAGACGCGCTCTGCGTGAGCAGCGCCCAGCCGGCGGCATAACCTTACCAGCATCATGCCGTCGGTAGCGGTCAGATCGGCAGTGTTCAAAGCAATCTGTAGTTGCCGATTGTGCTGGCATGCAGCCAGCATGTCCGAGCCGGGAAAGCAGACTACGCGAGGAAGACGCTCGGCAATCCACCGTTCCATGAGGTCAATGGCAGCCGTGAATCGCATCGGATGCAGCCGCACTCCGAGGACATTGACGAACTGTCGCCCTCGATGGCGTCCGGATACTGCTCCCTGCGCGTCAATGCCGGTCAAGCGCTCATCTCCAGAGATTGGCCGGAGGATGATAAAGGCCAACGGGTACTGGGACGCCGGAGAGCCCAGACCCGAAATGGAGGTCGTCGCTTGCCTGGCGTAGAAACGCAGTGACCGCATGGTCGAAGGCATCCAGGAAGATTTCGTCCCCGGCACGGGGCGTCACGAAGCGATCGCTGTCCGCAAGGTAGCGTTGCAGCAACTCGGCCAGTCCCACCTCGGGTGTTAGGCGGCCAATGATATAGCGATCCGCACCAACCCGGCCGATGAACGCCGCCTCGCGGTAAAGATAAACATCGCCCAGCAGATCGACCACCACGGAAATCTGCGGATAGCCTCGTCCCAGCATGTCTGTGTGCGTCACGCGCCTGACGGGTGCTGTCTCAACCCCCTCCACCAATCCCCGCATGCCGTAACCCAGATCCACTTCGAATTCCTTCATGCCTTCGGCAACGAAGAAGCTCTGCAGATCTACCAGCTCATCGCGCAACCGTTCTCGTTCGGCCCCGCTGATGGCAGCCTGGCCGGATGCAGCATAGTTTTCCCGCAACGTTAGGAAATTGATTCCCCTGCGATCAGGTGACTGATCGGCGATCGAGACCAGCGCCTCTGCGATCTTCCGTAGGTGAGTTATCTGTCCACTCTGGACCACGTGGTTAAAGCCGATGCGCAGCCTCTCACCGCGTTCCGACTTTGCCCGCACCAGATCCTTGGCGTTCGCAATCACCCGTGTCGCTACGCCGGCTCGTGAGGTGGTACGCTGCGCAGTTTCGTCGTCTGCTCCATACATGGAGATGCGCAGTGTATCCAGATGCCACAAGCCTTCATTCTTGGCCAGAAACCGCGACGTCAGCATCATGGCGTTGGTGTAGAGCTGCATGCGATGGCCAAAGCCGGCGGCATACCGGACCACTTCGGCGAGGCCAGGATTGGTCAGAGGCTCCAGGCCTCCGGATAAATAAAACCTGCGCGGCAGGTCCCGTGGCGCTTCCGCGAATAGTTGCCGGAATAGCTCATTCCCCGGAATGATAGCCTCCGGCTTGTACTGTTCACCCCGCGCGCGTGCACAGAAACTGCACGAAAGCATGCACGAGACGGCGGGATAAATCCCCACTGTAAAAGGATAACGATAGGAGCCATCGAGAAATGCCTTGACCGCCCCCGACTCGATGATGGGCTGGATCGTGCTGCGGCGATAGGGAGCATCTCCGCCGGATTTGGCGAGGTACCTGGCCGTCTCACGATTGCGATTGATCGCCGCCACCAGGGTGATTGCATCATCGTAATTGCAGCGGCAAGCCTCGGCGACATCGCGCAGACGGCTAAACGGGCGCACCGTCAGCATGCGTAAAGCGACCGCAGCTCTGTGGGTCCAGGCCTCGCGCTCGTAAATGCCGTTCGGGCTCAAAACGTGTGCGTTCGAGACCAGGTCGCGGCCAATACGTTCGGCCAGCATGCGAACCGGGCCGGAAACCTCAGGGTGCTGGTTGTCGACGCCATAAGTATCTCGACGTGGTGTGTTGATCGAGATGAGTCCGGAATTAGAACCCGCCGCGAACGTACTCACAATCTACCCCGCATCGAGCTAAGCTCGGGATCGGTAAAGCGGCGTCGACTAACGTTCAATTGACGAAGAACTGCCATAGCCTTTTCCTTCCCAGACACAGGATTGAGCGCGACAACTATAGGTCTTCCGCTTCTGCCAGGCGTGCGCAGCCGACCTTACGAGCACAAGTTCCAAGGGGGAAATCGGACCAGTTCTAAGAACCCTGAAGGCAGAATCTAAAGCCGTGTTACAGGCAAAACACCAAATCCGGGCAATTACTTTTCTACTCTGTAGAGAAGTAACAAAGGCGGATGGCTATGTCCAATGAACTTTAGTAACTATTAAGCCTCGTGTGAGCCGTTAGGCCGAGTACACGGGAGTTTGGTTATATCCGCTAGCCGTTTACCATGTTCCATCTAAACGACGGGCAGGTAAGCAACGCAAGCATCAGCCGTAGTCAGCAGGCAATCGCAATCACGCATCCCAGGTGCGGTTTGAGTAACAGCAGTGCCGTGTACGGGCGGCAACTTAGACGAGCGTTCTGTACGGTTGGTTCACAGACTTGTCCAAATTAGATTTGAAAAACGCCTCGGTTCAGCAACCACTTTTTATGGAACCGTTGCCCTTTCCTTTGTCATCCCGCCTGCCCCGGCGTGCCGTGGGAGTGGCTGACTTGCCTGCGGCAAGTCAAGGATGGAATGAACAAGGGAAAGCGGTGTTTGCAATCCGGGCCCAGAGGGCCGGCACCAAAATCAGCCCAGCCCGGAAGGGCTGGGTCCTTAGGCGCAGGCGGTCGAGCACCAGAGGTGCGGCACCACACTCTTCGTTTGTTCATTAGGAGCAAGCCGACCTGTCCCGCCTGCCCCGGCCTGCCGTGGGGCATGCCGTGGAGGGATCTGCAGTTCCGCAGACCACTACTGGAAACGCGGAACACGATGCTCAAACAGAATTGTCATCTCGCCTGTCCCGCCTGCCCCGGCCTGCCGTGGGGCGTGCCGTGGAACCAGAGCGTAGCACAGTGGAGAGATCTGCGGTTTCTTTTAGTTCTCAATAGACTCTAAAGCCCTCATGAGTCCGCGTACTTGTGGACGGCTGCGGACGCCTGCCCTACGTTCATCAAACTGACCCCAAAAGTCGCTGCCATTTCGTCAGCAGCCGGTCAACAGAACAACCTGATTTTCTTCCGTCCCATTCTCCTCAAAGTAAGCAACAAGTTGAATCGTCAAAAAGCCAGTTGACCCGCTACTTTGGACAACTCTGGGCTGAAATGTGCAACCCAGGACGCAGTCCTGGGTTTCCGCGCACCATTGACAAGTCCCGTAGGGACGACTGAAAGGTCACCGTCCTGAATTCGGGTAGTTGGTCAGGAATTTTCCAACCGCAAAGTACCTTGAGATGTCCGGACGGTTCCAGTCGTCCCTTCGGGACTTTTCGTCTCTCGAATCTCTACCCAGGACAGTTCTCGTTGGTCCATTCTCACCAGGAAGCCTCTTTTGACACCAGGCCATCCAGTCAAGGTTTGAGGAACGGGAAGATTTAACGGATACAGCAGCGTGCCGCGGGGCCCTCTTTTGCATCCCAACCATTTGCTTCGCGATATCCCCTTTGCGCCTGGAAGATTCGGCATGATCAACGACCTGTGGTACAAGAACGCCGTCATCTATTGCTTATCAATCGCTACCTACCTCGACTCCGATGGCGATGGCTTTGGAGATTTTCGAGGCCTCATGAGTCGATTGGATTACCTGCAGGGACTTGGTGTGACGGCCATCTGGCTGATGCCCTTTCAGCCCTCCCCTGGAAGAGACGACGGCTACGACGTCGCAGATTATTACGGGGTGAATCCTCGCTATGGCACCCTGGGGGATTTCGTCGAGTTTACTCAGGGCTGCAGGCAGCGTGGACTGCGGGTGTTGATCGACCTGGTGGTAAACCATACCTCGGATCAGCATCCGTGGTTTCAGGAAGCTCGCCGCGATTCGAAATCCAAGTATCGCGACTGGTACGTCTGGTCCAGGAAAAGGCCAAAGAATGCTGCCTCAGGGGTCGTATTTCCCGGAGTGCAAAAAACCACATGGAGCTATGACGAAGTCGCCAGAGCCTATTACTTCCACCGCTTCTATGATTTCCAACCGGACCTCAACACCGGGCATCCTGAGGTGCAAGCCGAGATCCTCAAGATCATGGGTTTCTGGTTACAGCTTGGCGTTTCGGGCTTTCGCATGGACGCGGTTCCATTTGTCATTTCTTCGAAGGGTGCCAAGGTCAGTAAACCGCAGGAAGATTATGAGATGCTGCGTAGCTTCAGCCAGTTTCTGAGCTGGCGAGAAGGCGACGCCATCATTCTGGCTGAAGCTAACGTGCTGCCGGATACGGATATGGAATACTTCGGGCGCGCCGGCGAGCGGGTACAGATGATGTTCAACTTCGAGGTAAATCAACATCTCTTTCTGGCCATGGCCACTTCGGATTCCCGGCCGCTCAAGCAGGCCATGCAATCCACGAAGCGGCGGCCTGCGACGGCGCAATGGGGACTGTTTCTCCGTAATCATGATGAACTCGATCTTGGCCGCCTCGAAGAAAAGGAGCGTAAGGCCGTGTTTGAGGCGTTTGGTCCGGAGCCCGATATGCAACTGTACGGTCGAGGTATTCGCCGCCGCCTCGCGCCCATGCTTAAGGGAGATCGCAGGCGTCTGGAACTCGCCTACAGTTTGATGATGACTTTGCCCGGTACTCCCGTTATTCGCTATGGAGACGAGATCGCCATGGGCGACAACCTAAAGTTGCCGGAGCGCAATTGCGCCCGCACCCCGATGCAGTGGTCGACGGAACCGAATGCTGGTTTCACAAAAAATGATAAGCCGGTCATGCCGGTGATCAACAGCGGTCCTTATGGGTTCGAACACGTCAACGTGGCGGAGCAACGCCGTGATCCGAATTCGTTGCTCAACTGGATGGAGCGCATCATCCGCATGCGTAAGGAGGTGCCGGAGATTGGCTGGGGCGATTTCACCTTCATTTCGGCGCAAGCCAAAGAAGTGCTGGTCATGCGCTACGAATGGCGCAACAACTCAATCATTTGTGTTCATAACCTAAGCTCTTTACCCCGGGAAGTGGAATTTTCCGTGAGCATCAGCGAGGGCGAAGCCTGCACGTTGATAAATCTTCTTTCTGATAATCACAGCCAACCACTGGATGGCGATAAACATCGCATTCTATTGGAGCCCTATGGTTACCGCTGGTATCGCGTGTGCGGATTAGACTATCTGCTCAAGCGCAGCCCGCTTTAGAAAGCCGTCAACCCAAAAGAATCCATCTATCGCGCTCCCAAAAAGTTGCATCCTAGCAACCAATAGAGGCTTGGTTCGAGTTATAAGAGCCTCTTCATGAAAGTCGAGAATCCTATGAAAAGTATGATCGCTGCTTCGTTAGTTGGCATCAGTCTTGCCTGTGTCCCTGCGGCCAAAGCGGCTGACGTTTCGAAACTGGATGCACGCGTAGACGCGGCCCACACTGTCCTGCATGAGTTAATGGCTACGCCAGATAAGGGAATTCCGCTGGACATCGCCGCGAAAGCTCACTGTGTAGCAGTCATACCGGGCTTCAAAAAGGGAGCATTCCTGGTGGGTGGTCAGTATGGGCAGGGTGTCGCTACATGCCGTACCGGGACTGGTTGGAGCGCGCCTGTCTTTATCCAATTGACAGGAGCAAGTTTTGGTCTGCAGGCGGGCGGCCAATCCACCGACCTGGTGCTCGTGGGGGTGAATGCCCGAAGTATGGACGATTTGCTCAAGGACAAGGTAAAGCTCGGCGGTGACATCGCCGCGTCGGCCGGCCCCGTGGGCCGCAACTCGCAAGCCTCAACGACGGAACTTGCAAATGCTGAATTCCTAACCTACTCCCGCAGCAAGGGCCTGTTCGCAGGTGTAGACCTCACTGGTGACGAAGTACACCAGAATTCGGAAGATACCCGTGCCTATTACGGGAAAGATATTCCGTACCGCACCATTCTGAGCGGCGAGGTTCCTACTCCTGCCGGCGCACGCCATTTCGAGGCAACCGTCAACGAGATGTTTCGCAGAGGCAGGGCTGAGAAAGCCTCGCGATAAAAGTCACCCGGGTTCAAAGACTCTGCTTCTGGCTCATCAAAGGGGAGGAATCTTCCTCCCCTGCTTCTCTCGCGCCTTGTGTCTTTCCCTGACCTGATTCAACTATCATCACCGATTGGGCTATTCAGCTAGGTCCCGCCTTCGCCCCCAGCGAATCCTTCTAGCTAGTTCGGGCTCAAACTCGGAACTTTCTTAAGAGGCGTACCCAAAGCGAGGCTGACCTGCAGGGTCATTTGAGCCAATGTAGTACAGATCAGTTTCTGTTCTCCCCCGCTGATTTCGGCACCGGCTTTCACCGGGTCTTCCGTGTAGTTCCACAATCCAATGATGATTGTCGCCTTTGCATGCTGCACACGCAGTCTGCGGAAGATGCCTCGAGCATGCGAGATGGCGTATGGAGGCAATGCGGAAAGGCACACAACTTCCGGATTTGCCCTGGCAACTTCTGCCAACATCCGCTCCACACTTCCAATTGGGATCGCTGTGGCAGCATATCCCGCTCTCTCCAAAAGTTGGGCCAGCATGGTTCCGGCAATTTCATCGGCATCGTCACGGACGGGAAGACACAAAATTCTTTGCTCCGCACTCCGCCCGGCGGCAATCTCTAGCGAGTTCGATTCATCTTGCCTGAGACTCAACTCTTCCACCAGATCCTTGGTGGTTTGAGTAATAAAGGCGACGGTCGAGTCGTCGAGTTCATTCCGATGCCGGTCCTGCTCTGCCAGTTGCAATGCCGGGATTAACACCTTGTCATAAAGGTCTTCAAGCGAGGCTCCCTTTAAATGTGTCTCCAGTACCTGGCTGGCTTCGCGCTGGTCGTTGGCCAGCAAACGCTGGTAATAATGGGCTTCCGGCGGCAGAACCGGCTGATCTCCGAGAAGAACGGTCAGAAATTGCAGGTTCGGCACGTGCGCGCCCACAACTACCAGGCACACGGTCAGGGGCACAGACAGGATCAGGCCGATCGGTCCCCAGATCAAAGCCCAGAAGATTGCCGCTACCAGAATCGCAAGGGACGACAGGCCCGTATGTTTACCGTAAACGTGGGGCTCGACTAGATTCGCGGTCACGATCTCCATACAAAAGAAAATCGCCAAAATCAACACTGTCTTGGTCCAGCCGTTGAACACGGCTATGGACAATGCCGTGGGCAGCAGAGCGCCGATCGGAGCGCCAATGTAAGGAATGAACCGCAGAAGTCCGGCCAGCGCTCCAAACAACAAAGCGTGCGGCAGATTCAGGAGATGCAGAACAACAAAGACAATCGAGCCGAAGGTAGTGTTCACCAGCCACTGCAGGGAAAGGTAGCGGCTCACACGACAGCTGGCGTCGTCCAACGCCTGAGTCATGATGTAGAGATGTCCGTGTCCGCTGAGTTGAATAAGGCGGTTGCGCAGGTCTTCCCGTTTCAGAAGCATGAAGAAGGTGAATACGGCCACTAAAACGACAGAAATCACCAGGCCAAGCAGCCCGCTGATTGCATCGAGTCTGCCTTGACTGCCTCCAACCTCCCGCACCGAGATTGGGCGGGCCGGAGAGGATCCAAGTTTCTTTTCGCCGATGAGTCCGTCTCCGGCAAACTCCGACCTCAAATCATCAAGTTGCTTGCTTAGAACGTCCAGTTCCCGTTGCGCCCGAGTGAAGCTGGTCGTCTTTGTCCGATGTAAGGCCTCCAGCTTGTCATGGATGTTTGTCGTATATGCGGGTAGAGCGTCGGTGACTTCAACCAACTGCACCAAAACGGTCCAACCCACAACTCCTAAGACTGCACCTGCCACGAGAATCACGATCGGGATGCCAACGATCCTGGGTATCCGGAGCCGTTCTAAACCGGTTACCAGGGGTGCGAGCACGAAGGACAGAAGCAACGCGAGGGCAAGGGGCAGAATGACCGTCTTCGCCAGGTAGAGCGTCGTGATCACGACCACCGTCACAATAACGGCCAACAGTTGCGAAAGTGTGCGCGATGCGGCTAAACCGCTTATCCGGCTCATCGCTCCACGTGGATGCGGTTCTCGCCAGGCGTGTTGCCAGCTCGGCAAATTGTTTCGCAAGCGGGTGAAACGGGGCCACCGGAAAAGTTCTTGAAGCTGCGCATTGCTCCGACGCGGCTTCTCGCATCTATTGGAACGAAGGCAGAATGTCGCAAACAATCTCCTGGCCCGATGCCTTGGGCCGGGTAAGCACCCTTAGTCGAGTAAGGAGAAGTACCATGGCAAGTCACGACGCGGCAGCATTTGGTGTATTCCCGACGATAGCGAACGCTGAGGCAGCTGTCGATGGCCTGACGATGGCAGGATTTTCGAATCAGGATGTTTCAGTCTTACTGTCTGACCAGGGAGAGTTGGAGGACTTTGTCGCAGAAAACAATACCAAAGCTTCCGACCGGGCTACGGCCGGGGCGGGGGTAGGCGGAGTCGTCGGCGGGGCCCTGGGTCTCCTGGCCGGGATAGGTGCCTTGGCCATACCGGGTGTAGGACCGCTGATTGCCGCCGGCCCAATCATGGCGAGCTTGGCTGGTCTTGGTGTCGGCGGAGCGATGGGCGGTCTTGTGGGCGCCCTGGTAGGTATGGGTATTCCCGAGTTCGAAGCGAAAGTCTATGACGGCCGCCTCAAGGATGGCGGAGTTCTGTTGGCAGTCCACTGCGAAGACTTCGACGGAATCTTGAAAGCCAGAGAAGTACTGAAAGCAGTTGGCGCGGAGGACGTTGCTTCTTCTGAAGAATCCATCAGCAGTTCTGGTGAAGGTAAGGTTCATGCCGCCTAGTGTAGTGCGTCACTAATAGAGTCGCGTATTTCCTGCTGTTCCCACTATAAGTCCCGATGTTCTGCCTGATCGATCTCGATATCTGCCACCGGCTTGCTGCGCCAGATAGAAATATCACTGACAGCTTTGAGCACGAATACCGGCGTGGCGGCATCCGTGGGTAGTTTGATCTGGGCGAAGGTTGCGTCGTGCACGTCTTCGAGGTAGAAACAGGGGCGTGCGTCCGCCTTTTCGACCTTCATTCGGATGTCGTTCATCTCGATACCGGTAGCGTGGCGAATAAAGAAGCCGTGGGCCGGGGTCTTGCCAAACATGGTGGGCTCCGGATAGTCTCTCTCCTTTTCGGGCAACTGGATCGCAGCGTCTTTCGCCGTCCCGCCGCCAGGATGGAGCACCACGATGTTGCTTAGCTTGACGTCTTCAATCGCGTGGCCGGGAACCCCTATGATCAGCGAGCAAGCTTGCGAATCCGTTTCTGAACACACGATATTGCTGATGTTCACTCTCCGGATCGTGCCTGCCGGAGCCCCCTCGGGACCGCGCATCCGCGACCCTAAGCGGATGAAGACCGGGGCCCCGATAATCCCACGCATCGCGATGTTCGATATGGTTACATCTTCAATCACCGCGCCATCCACGGAGATGATTGCCAATCCGAAGCACCCGTCGAAGACGCAGTTCGAAACCGCGATATCCTTGAAACCACCGTTCGATTCAGTGCCGAACTTGATGCGCCCGTTTCGATCCACCTGGGCGCTATCGGGAAAGCGTTTGTAAGTCGCGTCGAGCAGGCTGCCCTCTTCGTAGATGCCGGTCACGTAGCAGTCACTGATGGTGACCATTTCTGTTGCCCGCGCATATCCAAGAGCAAACGAGCTCTTGAGGCAGATACCGTCGTCCCACGGGGAATTCACGCTGCATTTCGAGATCCTCACGTTCCTGCAGCAATCGACGTCGATCCCGTCGCGTTGGGTGTCGATGGTTAGGTTGTCGATAGTGAGGTTATCGACCCCAGTGGCCAGAATGCCAAAATGACCGCCATGCAGGATCGAGAAGTCGCGCAGAAGCACGTTCTGGCAGTTCTTGAGCGCGATCGCCTTGTTTGCGACACCTGGTTTCTCTGCCACCGGTCCCCAGTTTTCCCCTCGGCTTAAACCCTTGCCCCAAATAAGCCCCGGACCATAGATGGAAAGGTTCTTCAGGTTCTCGCCCCAGATCAAGCTGTTATGCCAATGGCTATGGCCGTAATCCTGGTACTTTTCCCATGGCTGGTTGGGCTCGGCGGGATCATAGGCGTTAGCTCCATCGGCCGGCGTGTCGGCGCCAAGAATCGTCGAGCCATCGGATAGAAAGAGCGACACGTGGCTCTTGAGATGGATGGAATAGGAGAGGTAGGTCCCTGCCGGGAAAACAACCGTTCCCCCACCGGCCTCCGCAGCAGCAGCGATCGCCCTGTTGACCGCAGGTGTATCCACAGCGTGGCCATCCCCTTTGGCGCCGAATCTGGTTACATCAAAACTTCGCCCATTCGGCGTCATGGTTTCCGCAGCTGCGCCGCGGGCTGCCCCGATGGCAGCAGCGCCGGTTAACGCCGTGCCTGCCGCTTTCATGAAATTGCGCCTGCTCTTTGTTTGCACCGTACCTACCTTGAAAGTCTCGCGATTTAGACCGCAAAAGGCTGCAGTCTTAATTCCTGTAGCCCCGAAAAAACCTTAGGGAGCACTGGTTAAACCGGGCTGGACAGCAGTGTGGTCTGGCGCCCCGCCAAAGGATGATTGTCAAAAGCGTGCGTTGAGTGACTGAATTTTCGGCCCGGTAGAAAACAACAGCTAACCGCTTATAAGGAACTATCATACCCGTGAATCGAAGACTACTCCAATGAGAAATCGCACTGCCCGGTACTTTGCGGGAATCCCGTTGTACCCTTTCGGCTTTGGGCTCAGCTACTCGCAATATGCGTATAGCATCGGGATTCAGTTGCACGGATCCCAGGTCTCAAATGCGAGACCTGGGGCACCCTTCGATTTGTTTTCGGGGTGCGCCAGCTGTATCAGCGTAGCGTAATCGCTTGTGGAGTTTTCGCGCCCTCGGAAACGACGTAGAGGCGATTGATTTGAAGGTTTCTGAACGTATCCACCTGTCCGGAAGGCCAGCGTACTTCGAGCGAATCCACGATCTGCGCCTGATCGAGCCCGAAGTGTAGCCGCAGGTCGTTCTGGGAATAGTAGCTGCCCCCGCTGCGCACTTCATCCACCTGCAGTAGCGAAGCTGATGATCCCTCTTGCGTCTTCGCCACCACTCGCACCTTCGCGCCTATGCCTGTGCGGTTCGACTTTACCCCCACAGCCTTCACCTTGATCCACGAGCGTTTCCACTGTGAGTCGCAACGCAACAGCTGCGGTAGCGAATTAACGCAGTTGACAAGCACGTCGATGTCACCGTCATTGTCATAGTCACCGAAGGCGCAGCCTCTTCCGGCAACCGCGGCAGTGATGCCGGGGCCACCCTTCTCCGAAACATCTTCGAAGCGGCCGTTGTGCAGGTTGCGATAAAGGTACTTGCGTTCCGCGTAAGGAGCCTCTGCCTTGGAATTGCTGACCTCAGGGTACACGTGGCCGTTGGTAACCAGGATGTCCAGCCAGCCATCGTTGTCCATATCGAGGAAGCCCACACCCCATCCAAGGTAGCGTGTGTTGATGCCCAGCCCGGCAGCATAGGTACGATCCTGAAAGTTACCGTCGCCAAGATTCGCATAGAGCGAGTCAGTATCGCCGGCAAAGTTGGTTTTGACAATGTCGAGCCTGCCGTCGCGATCATAATCTCCGATCGAAACACCCATGCCGGCCTGCGGCTTTCCATCGGGAGAGAGCGCCGCGCCCGCCTCAATAGCAATGTCTTTAAAGGTTCCATCTTTCTGGTTCTGATACAGGGTGGCTGCCGTAGAGTCGTTGGCTACGTAGATATCAGGCCAGCCGTCATCATCAAGATCAGAAACAGCGACGCTCAGGGCATAGTTCCCGATGGTGTCCCACATGCCGCTCTTTTTCGAAACGTCGGTGAATGTGCCATCGCCATTGTTGTGATAAAGCAGATTCTTTCCAGCAGCAAGCCCGGGCGGCCCGCATGCGACCATGATTCCCTTGTAGGTACAGGGCCCCGATTCCGGCAGGGGTGCGGTTTTCAAATCGAGATCGATGTAGTTGGCGACAAATAGATCCAGGTGGCCGTCGCGATCATAGTCGAGAAATGCGCAGCCGCTATTCCATCGCGTGCCTGCCTGCGCTAACCCGGCCTTGACTGTGACGTCGGTAAATGTGCCGTTGCCGTTGTTATGGAAGAGCGCATTCTGCCCATAGTAGCTAATGAAAAGGTCATCGTAGCCATCGTTGTCGTAGTCGCCTGCACAGCAAGCCTGTCCCCAACCGGTGCGGAGCAAGCCGGCTTTCGCGGTAACGTCGGTGAAGGTTCCATCACGATTGTTTTTGAAAAGATGGCAAGCTGGTTCACTGTTCTTAGGAAAGCCCTCCAGTCGCCAGCCATTCACCAGAAAAATGTCCATCCAGCCATCCTGATCGTAGTCATAGAAGGCGGCGCCGCATCCGGTTGTCTCCAGCAGGTATTTGTTGCTGCCCACGCCGCCGTAGATGGTCTTTGCGTTCAGGCCCGCCGTGCCGGCCACGTCAGCGAAGCTGACGCCGAGCGGTGTACCCGCAATCGGTGATGCCGGCCCGGGAGGTGGAGCTACGGGCTTGGCATCGTAGGAACGCGTCATGCCACTCTGAACTTGTTCCCCTCGCAACCAGGGCGGGGCCGCCATCAGCAGCACTTCCCCCAAGGGCAGAACCAGGGCAGTTCGGCTGAGCGACTTGATAAAATTTCGACGATTCATTCCCGCGCCATTCGGCTGTTCTTTTTCAATTTGCCGCTTCCTGCTTTCGTTGTCAGCTTCCGCAGTCAGGGTTGCGTGGTTTTAGGGTAGACGCGAATCCAATGCGTGCGCATGGTAGCGCGCACTTCGTTCCCACCTGTTTTCGCGATAATGGCATTGGTCGGCAGTTTTGGCATATGGCAGTCAATGCAATTATCCGCAATCTTCAGTCCTCGAGTCTTCGCAACCGTACAGCTTTCCACCCGGTGGCAGCTCAAGCATCGGCTCGAATAGGTGGCGGCCGGCCGTTCGGGTGCATGGACTTCGTGACAGGTCGAGCAGCTCATCGTTGGTGAGGATACATAGCAGCGGCTGCGCTTGAGTAACCCCACCTGGTTGCCGTGCACTTCTGGTTGCAACGTGGTGTCAGCCGGAAATGGTTTCAAATAGCCATCCAATGGCTGACCAGGAAGATAAGAAAATGCCGGCTCCAGCTCTACCCGTTGCGCCCCGCTATGGCACAGCGCGCACAAGTCGACCTGCCTGTCCCGAGAAAATCTGGCTGGATTGAGAATCGTTTTTCCCCCAGATGACCCAGTGCTGGTCGCCTCATGAACGGCTACATGTTCGCCGCCCCGGCCATGGCAGGTTTCGCAGGATATCCCGGTCACGAGAGTTGACCGGTCATAGTGATTGCTCAGAGGATCCGGTGAAAGAGGCACGATATAGGTAGCATGGCACTCCAGGCAGCGCGGATAAATCGGGCGTGAAAAATTCGCCGTCTTGTCTTTGAAACCAGGGCTGTTGATCCACTGATGGCCATCGGACCAGTAGCTTAATGGCAGCTCGAACAACTGATCTTCAAGCCAGTATAGATAGCTTTGCCCGCTGGTACCGGAACCGGTGACTACGTCGATCCGCTCGCCATGCGATTGCTCGTGCCCGGGAACGCCGGCGACGGCCGTCTCATAGTAGCCGCCATCTTTTGCCTCCATGCGAAAGTAGAGCGCCGGCGCGGAGCTGCCAGGGACGGCATCTACGACCCGGAGCGTACTCCCGCTCCCGCTGAACGAACCGAGGATTGAATCCGGACCCGCCAATCGCGAGGTGCGATGGTGTGATGTGTCCTTGTATAGAGTGCTTTGTTTCTCATGGCAACCAACGCATGCCCCATCTCCCACCAGTTTAGGCTTCGGTGCAGCGGGTAAGTTCTGCTCCGGCTGCGGCGCGCTGGGCAACTGTTGCCCGTCGGATCTCATGCCAAGGCATAAAAGGCCGCTCAGAGCGCAGGAAAGAGAAATGCTGACAAGTGAGGCCATGCCGCTTTCGACTCCCTGCGAGGCAAAAGCCTTGTGCCGTCGCCTTTCAAATCGCTTAGCCGCCGCTACTAAAGGTGCGAGATGCGACCGATGCTAAATCAAGCCCGGATCCCTGGCAAATACCTGAGAGGCATTCTCACGCACACTCTTTAGTTAGCCCCTGCGCTTTTTTCCTTCTTCAAAGCATCAACAAGTTACATCGACCACCCCACCTCAATGGTCCGGGTATACGTATGTATTTATTATGTCGACAAACTGCGGCCAGCGAATGATACTTCGCTTCGCGACCCGAAAGGGCGATTCCGCGATGGTCGAAAGCCACTCTATAAAGCACGAGCACTTGACCGAGCCGCGTTATTGGCCTGGACAGATCTTTGGCTGGCTTTGTTAGTGGCATCGTTCGCTCCGACATTCGCTCAGATCAATGCCAACGCAACCATCTACGGTCACGTCACCGATCCGAGCGGCGCGGCATTCCCAATGCTTCCGTGGTGATTGCGAACGATACCACGGGCGTTGCATCAATTGTGGTTACAAATGCCGCCGGTTACCGCGTTGCGACGTGTCTCAAGCCTGGAACCTATTCCGTCACCGTCAGCGCCCCGGGATTTGAAGCACTGTGCGCAAGAGCCTTACGCTGCAGATTCAACAGGTCGCGGAACAGGACTTTCAGTTGAGTGTCAGGTGCAACAACAGGTCACGGTCACCAGTGGAGCGCCCTTGCTCAACACGGAAAGCGCGGAGTTGGGCAGTGTGGTCACGCAAGAGCCGGCACAGCAGCTGCCTCTGAACGGCCGCAATTTCTCCCAACTTGGCGTGCTGGTCCCTGGAGCGAACTCCGGCGCAGTGGGCAGCATCCGCAGGGCAGGAAAAACCACAGACCGGGCAGAGGTCACACCAGATTCGATGGATTCGCGTCAAACGCGCTTGGCATTGACTTTAGTGGCGAGGCCCAACTTCTCCAGCATCCATATGCCCAGGTAGTTCACATCAAGCTCGTACCAGGCCATTCCGTGGCGCGCCGAAACCGGGTGTGCGTGGTGGTTGTTATGCCATCCCTCGCCGCCGGTCAGCAGGGCTACCCACCAGTTATTGCGGGAATCGTCGCGGGTTTCAAACCGCCGCGAACCCCAGATGTGGGTTGCCGAGTTGACCAGCCAGGTGACATGCAGGCCAACCGTGACCCGGAAGAAAATGCCCCAGAACACCCACGCCCAGCCACCCACAGCCAGCAAGCCGAAGCCGAGCACGGTCACAGGTAGCCAATGGAAGCGGTTCAGCCAGCGGTAGAAGCCCTGTTTCATCAGATCGGGGGCGTAGCGCTTGAGGATAGCGCTGTCATTGTGGAGGGAGCCGTTCAGGATCCAGCCCATATGCGACCACCATTTGCCATCTCGGGGCGAATGGGGGTCACCCGGCTTGTCGGTAAATTGGTGGTGCAGGCGATGTACAGCCACCCAGTAGACAGGGCTGCCCTGCAGCGCCATGGTGCCCAGGATCGCCATCGTATATTCCAGCCACTTCGGCACTACATAGCCGCGATGCGTTAACAAACGATGGTAAGACAGCCCGATACCGATATTTTGGGTAAGAACCCAGGTCACGGCAAAGACAACCAGGGCGGACCAACGAAACGTGAACAAAGCCGCCAACGCCCCCAGGTGAAAGGCCCCGATAATCAGGGCAAAATTCCATTGGAATTTACCCTTTTCGGGCTCCAGGGCTGCCTGGAGTTCGGCCGCCTCAGTCGCTGCGCTCGCCGGATTCGTGATCGTTGCCATCGTCTACACTCTGCTCCTTTATTAAGGCTAGTTGGCGCAAGCCCCTGCCCTTGTAAGAGTTGCGTAATACCTGGGGGTCGGGCAGCGCGGTTGACGGTTGTGATTGTTACGAAATCGGTCGTATACTGAATATGCGACCAGCCCGGTCGCAATTGCATCTCAAGGTAAGGCGGGAATGCTAAGGCTAACCAAGAAGGCAGATTACGGTTTGATGGCGCTGAAGTTCCTCGCCGAGCGAGCCGACATGCCCTCCCTGAGTGCAAAGGATATTGCCGAGGCTTACGGTATTCCTCCGCAGTTGCTGGCCAAGATTCTGCAGCGGCTTACCAAGGCGGGTTTGCTTCGCTCCCATGCCGGTACCAATGGCGGATACGCGCTTTCACGGGCCCCCGGGGACATTACGGCATTTGAGGTGATCGGCGCTATCGATGGGCCGCTTTTTATCACCTCTTGCGAGACCGGCCCGCATGGTTGTGACCTCACCGATAGCTGCACCGTCAGGGAGCCGCTACGCAAGGTGAATGAGAGCATCGCAGACGTATTAAAGGCGATTCGGGTATCGGACCTGTGTGAACCCGAGCCAACCCGGAAATACCACGGGAAAACGGCCGAATCCGTGCTGGTAAGCCTGGGCCACTGAGGCAACGTAATCAAGATCCATTAAAGGTTAGGAGTAGGAGAGCGGAATGAGCACCGTTGAGAATGCAGTGAAGGCGCCGGCAAACGTGAAGCTGCCAATTTATATGGATGACCACGCGACCACGCCCTTGGATCCGCGCGTGCTAGAGGCGATGATGCCTTACTTCACCTCCAAGTTCGGCAATGCGGCGAGCCGCAACCACTCCTTCGGATGGGAAGCCGAGCAGGGCGTTGAGCGTGCTCGCGAGCAGGTGGCAAAGCTGATAGGCGCCAGCGCCAAAGAAATAATCTTTACCTCCGGCGCCACCGAGAGCAACAACCTTGCTATCAAGGGCATAGCGGAGATGTACCGTGAGCGCGGCAATCACATTATTACCCAGGTGACCGAGCATAAAGCGGTACTGGACGCCTGTAAACGGCTGGAAAAGTATGGCTACCGGGTGACCTATCTGCCGGTAAAGGCAGACGGCCTGATTGACATTGAAGACCTGAAACGGGCTATCGACGACAAAACGATTCTGGTCACTATCATGTTTGCCAACAATGAGATAGGGGTCCTTCAGCCAATTGCGGAGATCGGCAAGATCTGTCACGAGCGCAACATCATCTTTCACACTGACGCGGTCCAGGCAGTGGGCAAGATTCCGGTCGACGTCAACTCGATGAACATCGACTGCCTGTCCCTGACCGGCCACAAGATCTACGGCCCCAAGGGATGCGGAGCGTTGTACGTCCGGCGGCGCAATCCACGGGTACAGATCTCTGGTCAGATCGACGGAGGCGGTCACGAACGCGGTATGCGGTCTGGAACCCTCAACGTTCCTGGCATCGTCGGTCTGGGCAAGGCGTGTGAGATAGCCGGTGAGGAAATGACCGCAGAGGCCGAGCGCCTGGGCAAACTCCGGGACAAGCTGAAAAACAAGTTGGAATCGAACCTGGACTACGTCCATGTGAATGGCTCCATGGAACACCGTCTGCCGGCCAACCTTAACGTCAGCTTTGTCTACGTCGAGGGTGAGTCGCTCCTGATGGGCATTAACGACGTTGCAGTTTCCAGTGGCTCAGCCTGCACCTCTGCGTCACTAGAACCATCCTATGTATTGAAGGCCTTGGGACTGGGTGACGACGTGGCTCATAGCTCCATTCGTTTTGGTCTGGGCCGATTCAACACGGAAGCCGAAGTTGATTATGTTGCTGACAAGGTGATTGATGTAGTGCAGAAACTTCGGGAACTTTCGCCGCTCTATGAAATGGTGAAAGAAGGTATCGATATTTCAAAGATTGAGTGGCAAGCGCATTAAAGGCGTTTCGCCTTTGGTGTAGACGCACAACGAGCTGGGTACCAAACGAGGGAATAGAAAATGGCATATAGCGACAAGGTAATTGACCACTACAACAATCCACGGAACGTAGGCCAGATGGATAAGAGCCAATCTGAGGTTGGTACGGGTCTCGTTGGCGCTCCTGAATGCGGCGACGTCATGCGTTTGCAGATCAGGGTCAATCCCGAAACACAGGTGATTGAAGAAGCAAAGTTCAAGACGTTCGGCTGTGGTTCGGCGATTGCGTCCTCTTCTCTGGCTACCGAGTGGGTAAAGGGCAAGACGGTCGCGGAAGCAATGCAGATCAAGAACACCGACATCGTGAAGGAACTTGCTTTGCCGCCAGTCAAGATTCACTGTTCGGTGCTGGCGGAAGATGCGATCCGCGCGGCAATTGGCGATTGGAAGAAAAAGAACGGCGTTACCGAGACGGCGGAAGTCGCAGCAGTTGCTCACTAAGCAGAGGGCAAGATGGAATTAGCTGTCCTTAATGCGGAAAACACTGCGCCGAATCAGAAGGGCATCCAGATCACGGAGCGTGCCCTGAAGCGGATTCGCGTGGCCATGGCCAAAGAGGGGGTCTCTCCTGAGGAGGGGGGACTTCGTCTCGGCATTCAAGGCGGCGGCTGTTCCGGTCTCTCCTACAACATTCGCTTCGACTCTCAACCGCGAGAGCGCGACCGCGTGTACAACTTTGAAGATGTTCGCGTTTTTGTCGACCCCAAGTCGTTCATCTACCTCCACGGCATGATTCTCGACTACGAAGAGACGCTGATGCGGCAGGGATTCAACTTCATCAATCCCAATTCGACCAAGTCTTGCGGTTGCGGCTCATCGTTTTCGGCCTAGACGTGCCGGGATCTGCTCCGCCCTATGCAAATTGCTGAAAATGTAAGTGCGCCGGCAAAGTGCTGGTCCTGTGGACAAGAGGTCGCGGAGGGGCAGCCCTTTTGCTCTTCCTGCGGCAAGGTCCAACCGCCGCATCAGGCGGACTACTTCGCCATGTTTGGCTTGCCGCCAAAGCTCGACCTGGATGTGCAGGCGTTGGAAAAGCAGTTTTACCGTTACAGCCGAAAACTGCACCCTGATGTTCATGCCCGGGCCTCGCAACAGGAGCAGGATTGGAGCCTCGCGCAGGCTTCGCTGTTGAACGATGCGTACCGTACCTTGAAGAATCCGCTGGACCGGACTAAGTATCTGTTGCGGCTGGAAGGAGTGCAGTTTGAGGAGGATCGGGGGGCGAATCCGTCCAAGGTTCCTGCGGATCTGCTGGAAGAGGTGTTTGAGTTGAACATGCAACTCGAGGAGTTGCGCCAGAACCAGAAGATGGGGGAAGACGACCCCCAGTTGCGTCACGACCTCGCGGCTGCGAAGACCCAATTTGCCGCCCAGCTCAGCACCCTCGACGAGCAAGTGCGTTCGCGATGGTCGGCCTGGGATGCCGCTTGGGAACAGAATGACGAAGCAAAGAAAACCGCGGCGAAAGAAGCGATGACTGCGTTGCTGCAACGCCGCAGTTACGTGCAGAACCTGGTGCGCGACGTGGACCAGACCCTGGGAGGGTCATAAGAGTTATGGCGGATGAGCGCATAGTCGGTATCGACCTGGGCACGACCAACTCGTTGGTCGCCTTCATGCAAGGCGACAAGCCCGTCGTCATACCCGGGGAAGATGGCGTGAACCTGGTGCCATCGGTGGTGGCGATGGGGCCCGTTCGCGATGGCAGCCGCCCCACGATGTTGGTCGGCAATGCGGCGCGCAACACGCTATTGGGCACGCCTGAGCGAGCCATTTACTCGGTAAAGCGCCTCATGGGGCGCGGAGTGGAAGACGTCGCCGAGGAATTGAAGTTCTTTCCCTTTCGGCTGGTCGACGATATACAGCCTGGCGAAGTATTACGCATACGCCTGGGGGATGCGGAGTTCACACCGCCGGAGATTTCCGCGCACATCCTGCGCCAGCTCAAGCGGAACGCGGAACGTTATTTTGGCGCGCCGGTGACCCAGGCAGTGATCACCGTGCCGGCATACTTCAATGATGCCCAGCGGCAGGCTACGAAGGATGCGGGACGCATGGCGGGTCTCGAAGTTCTGCGCCTGGTCAATGAGCCAACAGCCGCCGCCCTGGCGTATGGTCTCGATCGCCAAAAAGAAGGAATCATCGCAGTCTACGATTTCGGTGGCGGAACCTTCGACATCTCTATTCTCAAGCTGCATGAGGGCATCTTTGAGGTGATCGCCACCAACGGCGACACCCATCTGGGCGGCGACGACATTGACAATCTTCTCATTGCGATCGCACTCGATGATATCGCCGGGGATGAAGGTACCGATCTACGCCGGCAGCCGGAGGCCATACAAGCCATACGTAAGGCGATGATCGAGGCCAAGATTGCGCTTTCGTCACAGCCGGTTTCACACATCGATATCCAGCTCCCGCAGGGCGGCCGCTACCGCCGGGAACTGACTCGGGAACAATTCGAACAGCTGATTCAGCCGATCGTTGCTCGTACCATCGCGCCCTGCCGCGACGCTCTGCGCGATGCGCACCTGGTTCCCGATCAGATCGACGAGGTCGTGCTGGTTGGCGGCTCGACGCGAATTCCATTAGTACAGCGGCTGGTCAGCGATGTATTTGAGCTGCCGCGTCGTGGCAAGCAGCCGCGCACCGAGCTCAATCCGGATGAGGTCGTGGCCCTCGGCGCCGCTGTTCAGGCCAATATTCTGGGTGGAGGATCGAAGGCCACCGAGGACATGCTGCTGCTCGATGTGACCCCGTTATCGTTGGGCATCGAGGCCTTGGGAGGAGTGGTCGCTAAGATCATTCAGCGCAACTCAACCATCCCGGCTTCCGCCTCCGAATCATTCACCACCGGGGTCGATGGCCAGACCAACGTCGCCATACACGTGCTCCAGGGTGAGCGTGAGATGGCGAAGGACTGCCGCTCGCTGGCACGTTTCGACCTGCAAGGGATTCCGCCTATGAGTGCGGGATTGCCGCGCATCGAGGTCAAGTTCCTTATCGACGCCAATGGAATCCTTCACGTTTCGGCGTTGGAGCAACGCAGCGGCAAGCAGGCAGAGGTCTCGGTGAAGCCGGCCTATGGCCTGACGGACGAGCAGGTGGAATCGATGATTCTCGAATCCTTCGATCACGCCGAAGAGGATATTCATCTTCGCCAACTGGTCGAAGCCAGGAATGAAGCGGACACTATTCTGAATGCTTTGGAAAAAGCTCCTTCCAACTCTGCATGGCAGCAGCTCGACGCGGATGAGCGGGCTGAAATCAGCTCTTTGAGCGCTGAGCTCAGCGTGCTCAAGCAGGGCGATGATCTACATGCGCTGCGGGCTGGGACCGAAGCGCTGGATAAAGCAACTCACCGCTTTGCCGAGCTTATGATGGACGCCGCTGTTTCGACTGCAATCAAGGGCCAGACGATGCAATCCGCGGATGACAACGTGGGCACAGGTCCCGCTGCCCCACACCCCATCGCGCAGGCAGAGTTCATTGAAAGAAAGTAAACCGATGACTGACAATATGGTCCGCGTCACATTTCTTCCTGAGGGCCGCAAGGTGGAGTTCCCCTACGGCTCACTCCCCTATGGGCATCATGGAAAGCCCATGTCTTTTCTCGATGTGGCCGAGCACTTCGACATTTTTCTCGATCACGCATGTGGTGGCGTGTGCGCCTGCACCACCTGTCATCTATGGACAAAAGATGGCAGCGAAGCACTCACGCCGGCGGATGACGATGAGCTCGACCGGCTCGATATGGCAGCGGATCAACAGCTCAATTCGCGGCTTGGCTGCCAGGCCGTGATCACCGGGCCAGGAGATTACGTGGTGGAGATCCCCAAGTGGAATCGCAACTACGTCTCGGAAGGCAAGCCGCTGACACTGGCAGAAGGAAAGTAAGGAGCAGACGATGGCGCGTGAAATAACCTGGAATGACGCGGAAGAGATCGGGATCCAACTTCAGGAAAAGTATCCCGACCTGGACCCCTTCACCGTGCGCTTCACCGACCTGCACAAATACGTAACCGAGCTGGAAGGCTTTGCCGACGACCCCAAGAAATCAAACGAGCCCAAGCTAGAAGCCATTCAACTGGCCTGGCACGAAGAATACAAAGACGCCCAGTAGCCGGGATCGTTCGGACCGGTCATGGGCCTGCACCCGAGGTGATGAAAAACGCCTCGGTCCAGCAACCACTCTCTATGGAACCACCACCCTCCCCTTTGTCATCCCGACCGAAGCGAAGCGTAGCGGAGGGATCTGCAGTTCCGCGGACCTTTCCTGGAAACGCGGAATCCCTTCCCGCAACAAATTTGTCATCTCGACCGGAGCGTAGCGCAGTGGAGAGATCTGCGGTTTTTCTTTTCTCTCAACAGACCCGCAAATTCTCTACAATGCTGGTAAGAGTCAAATCTTCCGCAAAGCCGTGCCCGACTTCACACCCACAGCGCGCGGCATCCGCGACAGCTCCGCATCCGTCGAAGCATCAGGAACCGAACAGCCAGGCGTGATGATGTATTTGTTTCCAGCCTGCTCCCGAGCCAACATCCATTGTTTGCGGATTTCGTCCGTACTCAGCTTATCGAAGTCCACCTCATCTACGCCGCCGGCAATCGCCTGTGAGTACTCTTTGCGAACCTCTGCAATAGGAATGCCGCTCGTCTTTACGGAGTAATTAATGACCGGCGCCTGAAAGTCCTTGAATTGATCCAGATACGGTCTCTCCAACGTATGCAAGTGTAGGAGTGTCAGCTTGGTATCCGACAGGGCGCCGAGCACCCGCTTATCGAACGGCCGGCTATACCGCTCGTAGTCGGACACCGATCCGAATTTGCTGGTGGCATTGAAAACACTGACCAGCGTCCCAGAGCAGCCAATCTCTTGCGAGCTCCGAATATGGTTGATGGTTGATTGGGTGATGGCTTCCATTGCCTGCTCCCAGCCGGCAGTGTTCTCTTTTTGGAAGGAGTGAATGCTGTGAATCACATCTGTTCGATCCTCGCCGCCCTTCTTGCCGGCGAACTCAGGCTCGGCCGCCAACAACAACATCGCTGTCATATAGGGGCCATAGAGGGTGTCGACGAAATACGCGTCACCGTGTAAGCCATCGCGAACCAACTCCAGGGTATGCAGCTGCTCGGGATAAGGCGTCTTCAAAGGCTCCAACTCATACCACTTGCCTGTTGTTGATCGCGGATAGTCGAAGTCATTCATCACTTTGACAAAGTCGGTGTCGTATCGGCGATGGAACTCCAGATGATCCTGGGCTTCGAGCTCTGCGGTCGGGCGCTTGTAATGGTGCCACAGGCTAAAAGGGGGACGGTCTACATCCTCTCCCCGCAACGCGCGGTCAACCCGTTCCTTATGGGAAAGACGAGTGGAGGACGCGAAGGACGGGACTGCCGTCATCGCCGTAGCTGCAGCCATTGCGGAAACGAATTGCCGGCGGTTCATCACCTTGCGTCTCCAATCGAAGTCAATGCCAATCGAACGCCCCGCGGAAGAGTTGCAGGTCCGCGGGCTTTTCAGCCTCGTAATAAATTGACAACACATCGAAGCGAACCTGGTCCGGCGCAATCGGCAGCGCTAGCAGGTAATGCCGGGCCACCCGGCGAAGGATCCGGATCTTGTCGTGGTCAACCGCAGATTCCGCCGTCGCAACGTTCCGGCTACCGCGTGTCTTCACCTCGATAAAGCAAAGAGTGTCACCTTCCCACCCCACGAGGTCGAGATCGCCACGGACCTTTCCACTGCGCCAGTCGCGCGCCACAACGGTATATCCGTGGCGGCGCAGGTAAAAAAAAGCCGCTTCCTCACCCCGGCGTCCCAACTCCAGGTGCGCCGCCCGGCCTCGTCCAAACCGAGCAGTGAGGTAATCACTGGCATGAACAAATTCCTCGAGCAGGCGCACCCCAAGCATGGGCCTTATTCTATGCCCGGCACCGCCGACACGCCGGCAATTGGCGCTTTACAGGTTGCAGGAACGCGATCACTTTTCCGAGGCCGGGCTAAACTACTGAGAGCGACTGACGTGAAGTCCCCAATCACCATCTCGAAGGAAGACTACCTGAAGGCCGTTCTCGAAGCGGAGAGCGAAGGCCAGGAAGTAATTCCTGCAACACTGGCCCACTGGCTTTCGGTTTCGCCACCGGCAGTCACCATGGCGCTCAAACGCTTAAGGCGCGACGGATATCTCGAGGTCAAGCCCGACGGAATTGTCCGGCTCACGCCCAAAGGTAAGGAGACGGCCTACCGGACGGCGTTGCGGCACCATCTCATCGAACGCATGCTGGCGGAGATGTTTGGCATGGAATGGTATGAAGTCCACGACGAAGCAGAGCGCCTGGAACATGCTGTTTCGCCGGCGTTTGAAGCCAAGCTGCTGGAACGGCTGGGCTCCAAGGGCACCTGCCCCCATGGGAATTGGGTGCTGCCGGAAAGTCCGGAACAACGCGGTAAACGCGGAATGGTCTTACTTTCCGAAGCCAAAGAGGATGCCGGATACACGGTGGTGAGCCTGTACGAACGTGATCCAAAACTGCTGCTTTTCCTGCACCAGGCGGGCATTGCGCCAGGCGGCCGGGTAAGTGTCCTGGCGAAGAATTATGACCGCACGATCTCCATCGAGACCACCGCCGGCCGTTCTACCCTGGGCCACCCGGCGGCTGAGAGGGTCTGGGTGAAGCGGCGTGGAAAAACATGAACGCGATTTAGTTCTAGAATTAATTCAGGGAGCGGTAAACCTAAGGTGTCCGGTGCGATACCCAAAGTAATGGAATATCGAAGAGATGTCGCATTGTGAACCGGTGTCGTTGAGGTAGCCTCGATGCGAATGAGGAATCTTTCCTTTATCTGGTTTGTGGGTGCGGTTGTCTGGTGGTTTGACGCCGCGGTGGCCGTTCACTACGGCAACAAGCCCCATGCCATCCTGGCGCTCGCGGTGGCCTGTGTCTTCTTTGCCGCCGGGGTCATGTGGGTGAAGAGCACCGAAAAGCGCTGAGCCCGTGCGGCACTAAGTCCTTTGAAAGCGCGCCTCGGTCAGGTCCAGTTCGCGCTCGATGGTCCTCAGCAACTCATCATTGATCTTGTCTTCATTGCGCAAAATGACCGCCGTCGAGCGTTCGAGTGCTCGTAACTCCTGGCTAAGGTTCCGTTCATAGCGGGCCAGCACAATCTCCCGTTCCGGCTTGATCTCTTGGCCCCCAGCTTCAACCAGGGTGGCGCGGGCCTGGTAATGGCGGATCATGTCTTCATAGATGGCCGCATGATCTGATTTCCCTTGCCGCAAAAGATCCTTGAGATATTCGAGCACCGTGTTGAGGATGATCAGACGGGCCTGCTGTTCTTCCAGGTTGTTATCGCTCACCGCGAGTCCCAATTTCCTGATCACCGCCGGTAGAGTGATTCCCTGCAGGACGAGGGTGAAGAAGATCACGCAAAAAGTCAGAAAGATGATGAAGTCCCGCTGCGGGAAAGGTGCTCCGCTCTGCAGTTCCGTAGGCAGCGAGATGGCAGCGGCCAGGGCCAACACTCCGCGCATTCCTGTCCATGCCACGATAAAGATTTGCTTGCCCGTGGGACGCACCTCCTTCTGGTGAAGCACATGTTGTCGTATCCAATAGGCGATGATCGCACCGGGATACACCCAGATGATCCTCAGCGCCACAACCAGGATCGCGAACGTTATCCCATAGCGGATCATCTGGCTCACGGAAAGGTCGTGAATGCCGCTCAAAATCAGTCGAAGCTGAAGGCCCATGAGGATGAAAACGAGACCGTTCAGGCCGAACTCCAGCGTCTTCCATACCGCGGTGCCGTCGATACGCGCATTAATGGACAAGGTTTCCGAGCTCTTGCGCCCCAGATACAGGCCGCAGACCACGGTTGCGAGCACCCCCGATGAATGAATCCCCTCTGCTGCAAGGTAAGCCAGGTAAGGTGTCGCAAGCGAGAGAGTGATCTCCACCGGAGAGTCTGTGATCTCGAGCGACACTTTGTGGATGACGAAGGCGGCGAAGAATCCAATCGCTACTCCTCCCGCTACCAACCAGAGAAGTTCCAGCATTGCCAGGCCCGGTCCAGGGCGTCTGCCGGCGACGACCAGGGCCACAGAAAATTGCAGGGCGAGCAGACCACTGGCGTCATTGACCAGGCTTTCGCCTTCAAGTACATCGACGATCCGGCGGGGCAGGCCGAGGCGTTTGGCAATTGCGGTCGCAGCGATCGCATCAGTGGTAGAGACTACCGCTCCCAGAACCGCGCCCAGCCGGTAGTCAAATCCAGGAATCAGCCACGCAGTACCCAGCGCAACGCCAAGCACAGTAAATCCAACCAGGCCAAACGCCAGCATCAGGATACTGACAATGTTTTTATGAAAGTCGCGCCAGGAAGTGTTGAAGCCGCCGACGAAGAGCAACGGAGGCAGAACCACCAGAAAAACAACGTCCGGATTCAGAGCGATCTGAGGCAGGCGCGGGAAGAGTGAAAGAACCACTCCACCCATGAACAGCACGATGGGATAAGGAATTTTGAAACGCTGCGCGAGCGTGGTAAGCCCGGCGACCAGGAGCACGAGAAAAAGAAGTATGAGCTCGAGGTGGTGAATGCCTGCGGCCTGCACGGGGCGGTCTCCAGAGATTCAGATTAACCCAGAGAATAGCGGATGCCCCACCTCGAATGAGGCATCCGCAGATGCATGGAGCAGAATCAGAAAGCTGTATCCAGTCCCAGAGATGCTGACTGGATTTTTTGCCAGGAAAAATCCAACCTCACAGATGTAGTTCGGTCAAACGTATTCTGATTCTGCTCTAAACAGTGGCGGAGGCAAAGGTGGCGGCTTGTGCGTGCTCCCGCTCTACCTGGACCACGCATTGCTCGAAGATATCGAGGCCGATGGTGGCTTCATGCTGGTTCACGATCAGCGGCGGCGCCAGGCGGATGGAGGTTTCTCCGCAACCCAGCAGCAGGAGACCTTTTTCAAAGGCCAGGGAGACGATGCGATCACGCAGTGCTGGCGCGGGTTCGCGGGTTTGCTGACTCTTGACGATCTCAACCCCGATCATCAATCCTCTGCCGCGAACATCGCCCACGATCGGATGTTTTGCCGGCCAGTCGCGCAAGCGGGAAAAGCAAACTTCTCCTATCGCGGCTGCATTGGCGATGCCCTCACGCTCGAGAACGTTCATGGTAGCCAGGGCTGCGGCGATGGCCACCGGGTTGCCCCCGAACGTTGAGGCATGGGAGCCGGGGACCCAGTCCATGAGTTCCGCGCGCGTCATGCAAATACCCAGAGGCATACCAGAGGCGATGCCTTTGGCCATACAAACCATGTCCGGCTGGACTCCGGAATGCTCGACGGCCCACCATTTGCCGGTGCGGCCGGCACCCGATTGCACCTCGTCGACCACCAGCAGAATGCCGTGCTTGTCACAAATACGGCGCAGCTCCTGCATGAAGATATCGGGCGCTACCACGTAGCCACCTTCGCCCTGGATCGGCTCAACGAAGATAGCGGCGACTTCTTCCGGAGGTAACGTGGTCTTGAAAAGCTTTTCTTCGATATAACGGGCGCAGGCCAGAGCAAAGCCCTCCTCTTCCTGAGGGCCTCCGCTGCAACCACGATAGGCGTAGGGATAGCGCACATGCGTGACCCCCGGAACCAGTGGGGCAAAACGGCGCCGTTGCTGGGGCTTGGAAGCGGTAAGCGAAAGAGCACCCATGGTCCGGCCGTGGAAAGCGCCAAAGAAGGCGATCACCTGCTGCCGCCCGGTGTGGTACCGGGCTAACTTCAGCGCGCACTCGATGGCTTCCGCACCGGAATTTCCATAGTAGAAGCGGTGGGGTCCGGGCATGGGCGCAATGGCCGAGAGGCGCTCGGCAAGGGTTACCATGTGCTCGTAATAAAAATCGGTGCCGGAGATATGGATCAGCTCGGCGGCCTGTTGCTGTATGGCGGCGACGACCTCGGGATGGCAGTGTCCGGTCGAAACGACGGCTATGCCGGCGGCGAAGTCCAGAAACTCGTTTCCATCTACATCTTCAACCCGCACGCCGCGGCCGCGCTTGGCCACCATGGGGTAGGAACGGGTGTAGCTGGGGGAGACATAGCGCTCGTCGCCGGAGACAATTGCGCGGGCTTTCGGACCTGGCAACGGACCCAGCAGTTTCGGACCGTACTGGGCAAGAAGGGTGCTGCTCATGTGACCATTCTTCTGCATGATGCTTCTCTGCTTTCTCGGCGTTCTTCAAACGAGTCAGTCGACCGCCGCCGATGGATTGCGGGCAGTCGGAGGCAGGGCAGAGCTTCGGCGGAGGAAAGCTAGTCGCCGCCGAAGAGACTAGGTCGGGTGCCGGCGGGGAGCACGTTCAGACGCGTGCGTGGCATGGGGGAGGAGCCGATATACGGACGGCGCGGTCTCTGGTAGTCCACCCTCATTTAGTTCCCCTTGCACCCTTAGGTTACCACGGCCCTTGTTCTAGGCTCCTTAGGCCTATTTCCGCTTCCAGCGGGCGCCATCTTTAGAATCTTCGATCAGGATCCCCAACCCCGCCAATTCCTTGCGAATGCTGTCGCTGCGGGCAAAATTCCGGGTTCGACGAGCCTGCTCTCGCTCCGCCAGCAGTGCGTCGATCTGCTGGTCGCTCAGCGAATAAGCAGCCACCAGCTCAGGCGCCGCCTGGTCGCTCCGCCCTTCCTCCTGCGCCCATTGCAGGGCGCCACGAGCAATTTCGGCGTCGCGATCTTCGAGCACGGCAAAGATCTCATCGAACCGGCGCAGTGTCTCCGTGATGGCTGGGATGTTTCCTGCGTACAACTTGCCTGAGTCCGCCGCGACATTCCCGGTACGAACAAGCTCAAAAATGGCCGCCCGGGCTTCCGAGGTATTCAAGTCGTCCGCCAGCGCGGCAGTGAAGTTTTGCTGGGCTTTCACCGCCTGGGTTTCCAGCTCTGGATTCATCCCGGCCGGCCAGTTTCCGCCACGAATTCTTTGTGCAAAAGTACGCACCCGTTCCACCGCGCTGGCCGATTCCGTCAAACCGTCCATGGTGAAGTTCAACGGGTGCCGGTAGGGAACCGAAATCAGCAGAAAGCGGATCGCCGATGGCTTGTAACCCTTGAGCAACAAGTCGCGCAAAGTGAAGAAGTTACCCTCGGATTTCGACATCTTGCGACCGTCTACCAGCAGAAACCGAACGTGCATCCAGTGGTAGGCCATGGTCTTCCCGGTGGCGGATTCCGTTTGCGCGATTTCGTTCTCATGGTGGGGAAACATCAGGTCCTCCCCACCGGCGTGCAGGTCGAAGCTCTCGCCCAGATACCGAAGCGCCATGGCGGAGCACTCGATATGCCAGCCAGGGCGGCCAGGCCCGAGCCGGGTGTCCCAGTGTTCCCCAGGTTTAGCGGCCTTCCACAAGGCAAAATCGCGGGCCGAGTCCTTGTCGTACTCATCCAGATCCACCCGCGCGCCGTCGCTGATGGCGGAGAAATCCTTTTTGGATAACTTGCCATATTCGGGAAACCCAGCTATGCGGAAATACCAGGAACCGTCTGGAGCTTCGTAAGCCAGATCCTTAGCTGCCAGCCGCTCAATCAGATCCACCATCTGCCCGATGTTCTCTGTGGCTCGGGCGATGATCTCCGGCCGTTCGCAACCCAGGGCATCCAGGTCCTGAAAAAATGCGCGCTCGTATTTCTCCGTGTATTTGTTTATGGGCAAATGCGCGGCGGCGGCGTTGCGGATGATCTTGTCATCCACATCCGTTATGTTCATGACCTGGAGTAACTTGCGTCCCTGCTGTTTCAGGAAGCGGCGGAGCACATCCAGCTGCAGGAAGGTGCGAAAGTTGCCAATGTGCCCGTAGTCGTAGACCGTCGGTCCACATACATAAATGCGCAGCGTCTCGCCATCGGAAGGCTCGAGATCTTCGACAGTGTTGGAGAGTGTGTTGAAGAGACGGATGGTCATCCAGGCTGGGGGCTACCTGAGCGTCATAGTAACTTTTCGAGCAGCCAGCGTCCACCTGGGCGGGCTTGCTGGTACCCAGGTTGGCATACCACTACCCGGACTTCCTGCCACGCAGCACTGCACAACGCCACCACCTTCTACCGGAAATCCGGGGCTAGCGCAGCAGACGCTTGACTTCAACAATGGATTTCCCTTTCCAATGACGGTTGAAGTTGTCGAGCGAGCAGAGAGTCACGCTGCGCATGCGATCCACATACAGCGCACCCGACAGATGATCGATCTCATGCTGCAGGATGCGGGCGTGCCAGCCGGATGCACGAATCACTTTCGGCCGCCCCTGGGCATCGAGACATTCGACCTTCACCTTGCGCGCGCGAGGCACCAGCGCTAGCAGGCCAGGAAGGCTCAGGCAGCCCTCAAAAAACTCGACCTCCGGCGCTTCTTCGAACGTAACCACGGGATTGATGATGACCTCGAAGGCCACCGGCTTGCGCTCCCGCTCGGCCAGCATCTCCCGGGTAAAGTCCTTCATATATTCTTCGCGGTCTTCGATCACGGCGAGCTGCAATGGCAAACCCACCTGCGGCGCGGCCAGCCCCACACCCGGCGCGTCGTGCATCGTCTCCCGCATCGAGGCGATCAGTTCCTGGGTGCTGGGCAGCAGGATCTCCTCCGGCCTCAGAGGCCTGGCGCGTCCCCGCAGTACTGGTTCCCCAACCGATCTAATCTTCAGAATCATCTCTTTCCCAGAGCCAGCGAGGCATTGGCGGTCAGGTCCAGGGGCGCAAACTCGCCCGCCAGTAACCTGGGCCAGGCCGCCGCCGCAATCATGGCCGCATTGTCGGTGGAGAGTGCTACCGTCGGAAACGCGATTGGCAACCCTCGCCTTTCGGCTTCCTCTGTGAAGCGAACCCGCAGTTCGCGGTTTGCGGCCACGCCGCCCGAAACCAGGATACTTTCTGCGCCCAGTGTTTCGGCAGCCTGAAAGGTTTTTCGTTTAAGATCCTCGACCACAGCCCGTTGGAATGACGCGATCAATCCCAGTGTTCTGGCATCGCACCAGGCGAGCGCCTCCGCCGGCCCTGCAGAGGGAAGGGCGGCCAGGGCTTCACGACGACGTTCGATCGAGGGGTAGAGGTCGTGAATCTGAACATAACGAAGCACCGCTGTTTTGATGCCGCTGAATGAGAAGGCAAATCGATCCGCTGGAGAATTCGGGCGATGGGCTTTTTGTTTGACCTGGGTAAGGGTAAAGGCGACGGCCGAAGGATCCCCATGCGGAGCCAGCGCATCGATCCAGGGACCGCCCGGGTACCCCAGTCCCAGCAGCTTCGCGACCTTGTCAAAGGCTTCGCCGGCGGCATCATCGAGTGTTGCTCCGACGTTGCGGTAGGTGAAGCTCTCGCCCTGATAACGGACGAGGTAAAGATGGGTATGTCCACCCGAAACCACCAGGGCCAGAGACCGGGCGTTGCCAAGGTGAAGGGTCTCGCTGTGGGCTAACAGGACGGCGTGAATGTGACCCTCGAGGTGGTTTACGGCGATGAGCGGCTTCGTCAGCGCGAACGCCAGCGACTTGGCGTAAGTAACCCCAACCAGCAGGGCGCCCGCGAGGCCTGGGCCTTCGGTGACCGCAATTGCTTCCAGATCGGAGAAGCGCACGCCGGCTTCAGCCAGCGCTGTGCGGACTACGGGAACGATATTGCGCAGATGTTCGCGCGAAGCGAGTTCCGGAACAACACCGCCGTAAGGCGCATGGATTGCGATCTGCGAAGCCACGATGCTCGAGAGTACGCGACGCCCGCGCTCTACCACCGCTGCTGCGGTTTCATCACAGGAGCTTTCGATGGCTAGAATCATGCCGCTGCCTGGGCTGCGGCATGATTCGCCCTCAGCGCCAGAAAATAGCTGGCTGGGTTGACTCACGTTTCTATAGTAGTAGGAATGGAACCCAACCCAGCACGGGATGCGGCGGCGGCGATCGTAGCCCGGCTGCGCGCCGCCGGGCACCAGGCTTATTTCGTGGGCGGCTGCGTACGCGACTTGCTGCTGGGCCGTTCACCTGAGGACTTCGATGTAGCCACCAGCGCGACACCGGATCAGGTGCTCACCCTGTTTGAGAAGACCTTTGCCGTCGGCGCACACTTCGGCGTCGTTCTGGTGTGCACCGGGGAGATCATGACCGAGGTCGCTACCTTTCGCAGCGATGGCGCCTACTCCGATGGCAGACGCCCGGATGCAGTGCGGTTCTCCACCAGCCCGGAAGAAGACGTGAAGCGTCGAGACTTCACCATCAACGGCATGATGCTGGACCCGGTCGACGGCTCGGTCCTGGACATGGTGGGCGGCATGCAAGATCTGAATGCCGGCTTGATCCGTGCCATTGGTGACCCCGCCCAGCGATTCGCGGAAGACAAACTGCGCATGTTGCGGGCGGTACGATTTGCCGCACGCTTCAGCTTTAATCTGGAGCCCGCGACAGTGAAGGCAATCGAGCAATTAGCACCGGCCGTAAGCCAGGTGAGCTACGAGCGAGTTCGCGATGAATTGACCCGGATGCTCACCGAGGGTCACGCGCGTCGCGCTTTCGAGATGCTGGATGCGACCGGGTTGCTGGCCCAGGTGCTGCCTGAAGTGGTCAGGCTGAAAGGGGTGGCGCAGCCTCCGCAATATCACCCCGAAGGCGATGTTTGGGTGCATACGCTGTTGTTGCTCGACGGCCTCCCTGCAGACTGTCCCAGCGCGCTGGCTTGGGGCGCCCTGCTTCATGACATAGGTAAACCGGCGACGTTTCGCGTGGCGCCTGACCGAATCCGGTTCGATGGGCATGTGGAGACAGGAATTCATATTGCCGAAGCAATTTGCCGGCGTCTGCGATTTCCCAATCACGAAACGGAGCAGATCCTGTCGCTTATCGCCAACCATATGCGCTTTGCCGATGTGCGCAAGATGAAGGAGTCGACGCTGAAGCGATTCTTCCGCCTGGACCGCTTTGATCAGCACCTCGCGCTGCATCGCCTTGACTGTCTTGCCAGCCACGGGTCGTTGGAGTTGTACGACTTCGCCCGGCAGCGATTCGAGACATTACCACAGGAGCAGGTTCGGCCGCAGCTGTTATTGGATGGCAGAGATCTGATCGAAGCCGGATATCAACCCGGGCCACAGTTTTCTCAAATGCTTGCCGCAGCGGAGGACGCACAGCTTGAGGGAACGATTCACAGCCGTGAAGAAGCCCTCGCACTAATCAAAGAAAACTGGCCTTACCCTGAACGAGCATAGCCGGCCCTTATGGCGCATAGGGCGCTTAAGGCGCACACTTCCAGGTGTTTTTGCACCCGACCAGATGTTGTTTAGTCCCCCTCCAGAAAGGCGTCATCCTGAGCGAAGCGCCTCGCAGATCTATCGCATAACAGAGGGTTTATGGCGCGGAGTCGAAGGACCCCGGCGATGCTCGTTGGCAGGTGCTCTTCGGAGCTTTTCGGCCACAGACTACAAGGGAGATTAGAAAGATCGAAAAAGTCGCAGGCTCCTAATGAACAAACGAAGAGTGTGGTGCCGCACCTCCGGCGCTCGACCGGCTGCCCTTTGTATACCCAGCCCTTCCGGGCTGGGCTGACGTTTAGCGGACGGCCCTCCGGGCCTCGATGAAGTCTGCTCCCAGAGACAACCGTTCCATTCTCAAAAGGCTTTGGACAGGTCTGAAAGCTCATCGTTTTGTTTTGTATATGTACGGGCTTAAAGCCCGTACCCTTCACTCTCACGCACCCTCGTTAGGCCAGATGCTGGTTGGTCCCCCAACGGGCGCGACTAAAGAGGCTGCGAAAAAAGCCGGATCGAGCAAGAACGCATGCCCCAGGGGCTAAAGCCCGCGAGGTTTTCATTGCGTTTATGCCGGGGATAAATCCCCGGCTTACCAAAAACCAGAGTTTTTCCGCAGCCTGTAAAGCCGGGCCCCGATACAAAGCATCAGAGCTGCGAGCCGTCTAAGGTTTCCGTTTTTTATAAAATTCGATAAAATTCGATGCTTTTTAGCGTTTTGGAGACTTGAACAGCCTTTGCATGGGTTTTCATTTTCCCCGGAGAGCTTAGCGGCATTTCTCACAGACCCCTGGGTAACAAATAAACGAATCGCTGCCAGTAGTGAGATCTTTATGAATATCTGCCCGGTTTTGGCAGATGTGGGATTCAGCGGCTCTCCACCGATCACTCTCTACCAGCAACAGATCTTGTCCATGGCCATCTAGGCCCTGCCCAGTCAGGGGTTGAGGTTGGTGGAATCCCACATCTGCCAAAACCGGGCAGATATGGGGCACCCGGGCTTTGTCGCAGACCGGGCTCCTGAGAAACCCAGGTTAGCGGCGGCGGGCGAAGGGGCTCCTTTTTATGGAGAAGGGGACTCTAGTATCGGGAGCAACGTAGTCGGCCATGGGGACACGAGGCGCCAATGAAGTGGTTGGCGATGGGTTCAAAGGGGCGCCAAAGAAGCTTAGCTCGCCAGGGTCAAGAGTTGGTTCTGGGGTAAGACCTGCAACGGGAGGCGCGCCGTTGCCCTCGCCGGAAGGGGGTTGGGGCGCGGAGGCGGTTTCTTCGTGGGCAGGGGGCGGGGGCGGCTGGGGGTGCGCGTTTTCCGCGGACTGCCGCTCACGAAGCCACTCGGCGGTATAGATTTGGGCGGTAACGGGTGGAGGGGCGGATTTGTTTGGTGCGGCAGCGGCCCGGCGATCGGGAATCATTGCTTCGATGGCGATGATCATGGAGAGGGCTTTGACTTGGCCGGTAATGCTGCCGCGGGTTATTTCGGGGCCCAGGTGGGCGAGTTCCCAGAGGCGGTCCAGGACCTGGTCGCGGCTGGGATTGAGGCGCGGCAGGCCGGTATCCTGTTCGACGAGCTGTTGCCGCACGTCGGCCGGATGCTCAAGCAGGTAAGCGCGGACACTCGGCTTGGATTTGGTGTCGGCGGCGGAATCGGGGTGGAGACCGACGGCTTCCGCGGCACGACGGTCGGTCATATTTCCATAGCGGGCCAGGAGGGCAAACGCTATTTCCTGGTCAGTGATGGTGTCGCTGTTCTTCGGCATAGATGGCTCCTTTTTTGGGTAAGTTGTGAAGCAGGCATAGGTTTTCCCGGTTGTGCAGGGACAGGGAGGCAATAAAAAATCCCGCCGTGGCGGGATGCGGGAATAACTGATTTGTGACGAGGATCGGGTGGAACACCGGGCAGCGGTTAACACTGTCCTTCGCTCGCGCGTAGGCCGGAACTATCGGCAACTGCCCGGCTCGGAGGGGTTACGCGAGGACCCGCCTCCTGCCGAAATCATTTTATGGGATATAGGTTACAGGATTAGAGAGCCTCCGGCAACAGCGGTCTACGGCTGGTCGGGTGGAAAAAACACGAAAAGATCGAAAAAGTCACAGGCTCTTAATAACAAAGGAAGAGTGTGGTGCCGCACCTCCGGCGCTCGACCGGCTGCCTTTGTATACCCAGCCCTTCCGGGCTGGGCTGACGTTTGGCGGACGGCCCTCTGGGCCTGGATTGCAAACACCGCTTTCCCATGTTCATTTCAATCTCAACCTGCCGCAGGCAGGTCAGCTGCTCCCACGGCACGCCCCACGGCATGCCCCACGGCATGCCGGGGCGGGGCGGGGCGGGGCGGGGCAGGCTCGGGATGACAAAGGGGAGAGCGGCGCTTCCATGGCGGTTTTCCCTATCTCCCAACAAACGTTGGGAGATAGGATCAGCCGGAGAGCCGTTTACTTCTGTGCGTGTTCGAAGCGTTTATTGACCTCGTCCCAGTTCACCGTATTCCACCAGGCAGCGAGGTAGTCGGGCCGCTTGTTCTGGTATTTGAGGTAGTAGGCGTGTTCCCAGACATCGTTTCCCAGAATGGGAAAATGCCCCTGCGAAATAGGGTTGTCCTGGTTCGGCGTAGTGACGACCTTTAGCTTGCCGCCTTCAAAAACCAGCCAGCCCCAGCCCGAGCCGAACTGCTTGGCCGTGGTTTCATTGAACAGCTTTTTGAAGTCGGCGAAGCTGCCGAAGTCCTTCTTGATCTGCTCTGCGATCTTCCCCGTGGGCTCGCCGCCCCCATTGGGTTTCATGATGGTCCAGAACATGGTGTGATTCACATGGCCGCCGCCATTGTTTCGCACTACGCCGCGTATATCCTCTGGAATTGTGCCCAGGTTGCGCAGCAGATCCTCCGGGGAGTGCTTGGCGAGCTCGGGATGCTTCTCAATAGCGCCGTTGAGGTTGTTGACGTACGCGGCGTGATGCTTGTCGTGATGAAGCTTCATCGTTTCGGTATCGATGTGCGGTTCAAGCGCGGCGTAGTCGTAGGGAAGTGGTGGCAGTTCGTAAGCCAAAATATCCTCCTGGATTGGTTCCCTCATCCACTGGGATGAGTCTGGACCAGCATGCCCGGATTGGGCGTGGTGCGGTTAGGGAAACCCTTGGCGAGGCAAAAACGACTGGCGCAACGGCTGCGCCTGATTGCCCTCTCCAATATTGCGTCTCCATGCTATCGGATGCAACTTAGGCAAGGTGGGTTCGAGAATGTCGACCCTTGTCGCGATCATGACTGTATCAGCAGAGAAGACGCCCGTTACCAGCCAGTCGCCCCACACCTTATGGGGATATCGATGGGGAAACCGGGGTTTACACTCGGAATAGCGTGGTAGAGCTGCGGCACGAGCATATCCCTGGATCCTTATTTTGGGCTTGAGAATAAATCTGCATTGACCCGGACACGAATAACCCGCAGGCAGCTGTTACGTCAGGCGGGCGCCACCGGAGCACTCGCCTTGGGTGCGACAAGTCTGGCCACCGGCGAGGGACTCCAGGACCGGCCGGCTGCGGCGTCTACCGCTGGCACTGCCACCCCAAAGACCGAGAGCCAGGCGGCGGAAAAGTACGCCCATCCGCCAGGCGTATTCATCAACAGGCCGCTGACCCAGGTCTCCAGAATGGCGGACGCCCTCCTGGACGACATGGAGGGACGGAACTGCGATTTCTTCTTTAATGAGGCAAGTCCCAGGAGCGGCCTGGTTCGTGACCGGGCGCCGGTCGTGGGACGCTCCCTTAGCCGGGTGTCGAGCATTGCCGCCACCGGTTTCGGCTTGAGCGCTTTGTGCATTGCCGCCAAATATAACTACCTGCGCCCCCTCGATTGCGAGCAGCGAGTGGAGAAGACACTGGCTTTTTTGCTGGAGGAATGTCCGCACGAGCATGGTTTCCTCTACCACTTCATTGATATCGATAGCGGACAGCGGCTCTTTGGCAGTGAGTTGTCGTCCATTGACACAGCGCTCTTGCTGTGCGGCGTGCTTCACTGCCGTCAGTTCTTTACCGGCAACACTCGGATTGAGGCCCTGGCGACCACGTTTTACCGCCGCATCGACTGGCAATGGATGATGAACGGCGGCAACACGCTATCCATGGGCTGGCTGCCTGACCAGGGCTTCCTCAAGAACAGATGGGATATCTATTCCGAGCTGACCACGATGTATCTGCTGGCGATCGGCTCGCCCACGCACCCCGTTCCTGCTGAAGCGTGGGATGCGGTGCAGCGGCCGGTTGTAACCTACGGTGGAATCGATTACATCAGCGGCGCGGCGCCGCTCTTCATTCATCAGTATCCACAGGCCTGGTGCGACTATCGCAACCAGCGAGACCGGCACGCAAACTATTTCACCAACTCCATTGCCGCTACCCGGGCGCATCAGCTCTGGTGCCTGGTGCAGGGACAGAAATTTCCCTGGATCGATCAGGATATGTGGGGCATTTCGGCGTCCGATTCCCGGCAAGGTTATCGCGTCTGGGGTGGACCACCCTCCATCGGACCCCTCGACGGAACGCTGGTGCCGTGCGCCGCCGCCGGATCGCTGGTCTTTCTGCCCGCGGAATGTTCTCACGTGTTATTAACAATGCGGGAAAGATACGGCGATAAGCTTTACGGACGCTACGGATTTGCTGACGCATTCCAGCCAAAAGCCGGATGGTATGGCGAAGACGTGATCGGGATCGACGTGGGAATTGGTATGCTGATGGCGGAAAACCTGCGCTCCGGTTTTGTCTGGGAATGCTTCATGAAGAACCGGGAAATTGCTCACGCCATGCGGGAGGTCGCCTTCCACCCCGATCCCGACGCCAACACCCAGGTCTTGTAACCGGTTCTGGCTCGTTTTGCCGATTTCAGGGTTTGCGAAAATTCTCATTGCCGGGCTATTTTCAAGTCCTTTGTAACTTCGAGCGCATCCATCCGTCAGGTACTTTGCAATCACAAGGAAAGGTAAGGCGATGACGGATCAGGCTTCCAGCTATCGCTGGATCGAGGGCCAGGGCCCGGCCTTTGGATGGCCTGGAGTAGAAGCACGTTGGACCTCCAGTAGAAAAGATTGTGTGGGCATGGCTTACTCTGCCTCCAGCCGTATCTGGTACACGGTCTCGCACGGCATTCTGAACGAAATCTACTACCCCACCATCGACCGGCCGCAGACCCGCGATATGGAGTTCCTCCTGACCGATGGGGAGACATTCATCCACGAAGAGAAGCGCGATCTGGAACGGATTTTTGAATATATCGACGGCTGTTCATCGGCCGTGAGGCTCATCAATTCCGATCCCCAGGGCCGCTACAAGATCGTGAAAGAGATCATCGCCGATCCGCATCATCCTGTGGTGTTGATACGGGTTCGCCTGGAAGGCGACGAGCGGCTGCTCTCGAGAATGAAAGCTTACGCGTTGCTGGCGCCGCATTTAGATGTCGGCGGTGCAGACAATTCCGGTCTGGTGCTGGACCTGTCAGGCAAGCTGGCGTTGTTGGCCAACAAGAACGGCCTGTCGTTAGTCATGGCGGCAAGCTGTGGCTTCAGCCGCGCCAGTTGTGGTTTCGTGGGCAGGAGCGACGGCTGGCAGGACCTGATGGATAACTTCCAGATGGATTGGCAGTTCGGCTCCGCGCTTCATGGAAATGTTGCCCTCACCGGCGAAATCGACATCGGCGTGCACCGCGAATTTGTGGTGGCGATTTCGCTGGGCGAGGGGCACCACTCTGCTTTGACCACAGCTCTGGGCGCAGTAACCACCCCTTTCGACCAAAACCTGAAGCGCTTTAACGAACAATGGCATCGCGCCGCCACGCCGGCAGCCTTGAAGGCCGCTGCCATGGACGCGGGCCGGCTCCTCCAGGTGAGTCAAAACGTCATTCTGTCCCATGAGGATAAGTATTATTCCGGCGCCTTTATTGCCTCGGCTTCTATTCCCTGGGGTCAGCACAAGGGCGATGACGACGTGGGCGGCTACCATCTTGTCTGGACGCGCGACATGGTGCAGAGCGCCACCGCGCTGCTCGCCTGCAATCGGGTCGATACGGCCCGGCGGGCCCTCGTCTACCTGGCCTGCACTCAAAAACCCGATGGCAGTTTTGCGCAAAATTTCTGGATTGACGGAACCCCTTACTGGACCGGTATTCAACTCGATGAGGTCGCTTTCCCCATCATCCTGGCGTGGCGGCTATGGAAGCTCGACGGCCTGGGAGAATTCGACGTCTTTCCATTTGTTGAGCGTGCCGCCGGATTCCTGGTTCGTCATGCTCCGGTTACGCAGCAGGAACGATGGGAAGAAGCTGCTGGCTACTCCCCATCCACCCTGGCCGCGGTGATTTCCAGCTTGATTTGCGCGGCTGATATCGTGCGCGCCAATGGATCGGCAGAGTTGGCCGAATTTCTCGAAGAGCATGCGGACTGGATTGAGTCGCACCTTGAAGACTGGACAGTGACCAATAGCGGTACGTTAATGCCGGGTGTACCACGGCATTACATGCGCATTCGTCCGCCTCAGTGTGGAGATCCTTATGCGGCCGACGGATGCGGCGAAGAGACGGTCCGCATCAACAACCGGGGCCCTGGAGAAAGGGCTCATTTCGAAGCGCGTAATGTGGTCGATGCCGGTTTTCTCGAACTCGTGCGGTATGGAATCCGGCGCGCGGATGATCCAGTGGTGGTCGATTCCCTCAAAGTGATTGATCACGTGCTGAAAGTGGAAACGCCGGTGGGTGCATGCTGGAGGCGCTACAACCATGATGGGTATGGACAGCGGCACGACGGCGGGCCCTTTTTGGGCTGGGGTCAGGGGCGTGCCTGGCCGCTCTTGACTGGAGAGCGCGCGCACTATGAGTTTGCGGCGGGTCACGACGTACGGCCTTACATCCAGGCGATTGAAGGGTTCAGTTCCCGGGGTGGCATGCTGCCGGAACAAATATGGGATGCGCCCGATATGCCTGAGATGGGGCTAAAGCTGGGCAAACCCACCGGAGCGGCCATGCCCCTGGTGTGGGCGCATGCGGAATATGTCAAACTGCTACGGTCAGTGACCGACGGTCAGGTATTTGACCGGATCTCGGTAGTCGCCGAGCGCTATGGACGGACTCGGCGTCCCTCTCCAATCGAGGTGTTCCGGCCCGAGCGGCAAATAACGGCCATGACAGCGGGAAGCAGGCTGCGCATGGTGGCCGATCACCACTTCTTCCTGGTATGGACCGAAGACGACTGGAAGACAGTGCGTACCAGGGAAAGCCGCCACATGGGTTGTGCCGGTCATTTTGCCGACATGGAAACGGAGCCCGGGCAAGGCGGCCAGGTGATTTTTACCGTGAGATGGCACCACAGCGGCCGCTGGGAGGGCCGTAATTTCGAAGTCCGCCTGGATCCGAGTGAAAATGAGGAGACCGCATACGCACAGGCTTCATCTGAAGGAAAGACTCAGGATTGAATTCAGAGAACAGGAAACCGAAGTATTCTCGAAGAAAAGGGTGAGGTTGTTATGAGCGAACTGGATCAGCTGTCAATCAATGCGCTGCGGTTTCTTGCCGTGGATGCCGTAGAAAAGGCGAAGAGCGGGCACCCGGGGGCCCCGCTGGGCGATTCCCCCACGATGTATCTCCTCTTTCATGAAATCATGCGCCACAACCCTGCGAACTCCAAGTGGACAAATCGCGATCGTTTCGTGCTGTCCAATGGACATGCGTCGGCCATGCTGTACGGAGTGCTGAACCTGGCGGGCTACAAGGTCGGCATCGACGATCTGATGCAGTTCCGCCAGTATGGCTCGATCACGCCCGGTCATCCGGAGTATGGCGATACCGACGGGGTGGAAGTCACCACCGGGCCGCTGGGTCAGGGATTCGCCATGGGCGTAGGCATGGCCATCGCCGAGAGGCATCTCGCTGCCATTTATAACCGTCCGGGATACGACATTGTGGATCACTACACCTACGTTTTTTGTGGCGACGGCGACTTAATGGAAGGGGTTTCGCATGAAGCCGGTTCCCTCGCCGGGACCCTGGGCCTGGGTAAGATGATTTATTTCTACGACGACAATTCCATCTCGCTCGACGGGCCAACCGCGCTTTCTTATACCGAAGACGTGACGGAGCGCTTCGCTGCCTATCACTGGCACGTGCAGATGGTGGACGACGCCAACGATCTGGAAGCGATTTCGTTGGCCATTAAAGCCGCCCAGGCAGTCAAAGATCAGCCATCCCTCATTCGCATACGGACAGTCATCGGCTATGGCAGCCCCAAGGCAGGCACCAACAAAGCGCACGGTGAGGCGCTCGGCCCGGAGGCGACGAAAGAAACCAAGAAGAAGTTGGGCTGGCCGGAGGATAAGAGCTTCTACGTGCCGGAGGAAGCGAAGCAGAACTGGCTGCAGGCCGTGGACAAGGGCAAGAAATACGAGCAGGAGTGGAACGATCTCTTCGCCCGTTACAAGAAAGAGTTTCCGGATGTGGCAGCGGAGTTCGAGCGCGTGCAGTCAGGCGTACTGGCCAATGGATGGGAAAAGAGTCTGCCCTCATTCCCGGTGGATAAACCCATTGCGACCCGCAGTGCCGGCGGCAATGTCATGGATGCCATCTCCAAGGTAGTCCCCGAGCTGATCGGTGGCGCAGCCGACCTGACCAGTTCGACCAGGACGATTTTTAAAGACAGCACCAGCTTTCATCTCGATCCCAAAGGCCGCAACATTTATTTTGGCGTGCGCGAGTTTGGCATGTGCGCGGCGGTCAACGGGATGGCGGTTCACGGCGGCCTGATCCCCTACGGATCGACCTTCTTCTGCTTCAGCGACTACTGCAAACCGGCCTTGCGGCTGGCCGCGCTGATGCAGGCGCACTCCATCTTTGTATTCACTCATGATTCGATTGCACTGGGTGAAGATGGACCGACCCACCAGCCGATCGAGCACCTTTCGATGTTGCGCGCGGTGCCCCATCTCACGGATTTTCGCCCTGCGGACGCCAATGAGACGGTGGCTGTCTGGCGCTTGGCTCTGGAACGGAAAGGCGCGTCATTCATGGCTCTTTCCCGCCAGAACCTGCCTGTTTTAGATCCGGAGAAATACAAGGTTGCCGAAGGCGCACGCAAAGGCGCGTACCTGCTGCAAGACGGCGGCGCCTCGCCGGATGTGCTACTGGTCGCGGCCGGTGCGGAAGTTTGGCCAGTGCTGCAGGCTGCGGCGGATCTGAAAAAAGAAGGCATCAACGCGCGCGTGGTTTCCATGCCCAGCTTCCGTATCTTCGAAGAACAGTCTGAAGCCTACAAACAATCGATCTTTCCCGATCATCTTCCAGCACTGGCGGTCGAAGCCGGCGCACCCATGTGCTGGTGGAAGTATGTCGGGCGGCACGGGGACGTGATCGGTCTGGAACGTTTTGGCGCTTCTTCGCCAGGGCCCAAGGTGCTGGAAGAACTCGGTTTCACCCCGGCAAACATCACCAAACGGGCTAAGCAGTTGCTGGAGCGGGTACGGCCTGCTGCGGCGGCAGGCAAGGCTTAATTCTGCCCCAGCCAAGAACCCCGGGTGCCCCACATCTCGCTCGTTTTTCGCGAGATGTGGGATAGCCCCCATTCCACCCTTAGGGAGACGCAGGCATGGCAGAGGTCAGCACAATTCTGTGGGATGTGGGCGGTGTTCTGCTCACCAACGGGTGGGATCATCTTGAGCGGACTGCCGTGCTGCAGCAGTTCGCACTGGAGGCTGCCCCGTTCGAGCAGCGCCATGAGATTGTCAATGATCCGTGGGAAAAGGGCTTGATGACCGCGGAGCAGTATCTGCTGCAGACAGTCTTCTACGAACCACGACCCTTCACGCCCGCGGCTTTTCTGCAGGCGATGAAGGACCGGTCAGTGCTGCTGCCTCACGGTGCGATGCGAATCCTTCAGGAGCTTGCGGCATCAGAGGAAGTAGAGCTGGTAATGCTCAACAACGAAGCCCGCGAACTGAACGATTTCCGCATAGAGCACTTCGAGCTGGGCCGGTACTTTGATGTTTTCCTCAGTTCCTGCTATTTGGGCTTGCGCAAGCCGGACCCGAAATTCTTTGAGCTGGCGCTTGACGTGCTGCAGCGCGACGCCGAGGAAGTGGCTTTTATCGACGATCGCCAGGGAAACTGCGATGCGGCGGAGGCTCTGGGAATTCACGCAATCTGCTATCAGAATGAAGCACAATGCGTTCAGGCGCTGGAGCGGCTGGGTCTTGACGCCGGCGTAAGGACATAGACATCACAGTTTGAGCAAGGAGCTAGTTCCATGGCAACCACAGAAGTGCAGTTTTCTCCCGAAGACCTGAAAGCGGCGCAGAGTGCCGAACGGATTCCTGAGCCAACGGCCGTAGTTATCTTCGGCGCTTCCGGTGACTTGACCAAGCGCAAGCTGCTGCCTGCTCTCTTCCACCTGGAGCAATCGAACCTGTTGCCGGCGGAGTTCGCCGTGGTCGGGGTGGCTCGGCGTCCGCTCCAGGATGAGTTTCAAAAAGACATGCGCGAAGGCATCCTTCAGTTCGGAGGGGTGAAGGAAGGCGAGAAAAAGCTGGATGAGTTTATGCGAAAGATCAGCTATCACGCCATGAACTTCGACGACCCGGAAGGTTATGGAAAATTGAAGTCCTTGCTCGAGAGCATAGACGAGAAGCTGGACACCAAGGGGAACAGGCTATTTTATCTGGCTACGGCGCCGGAATACTTTGCCGACATTATCCAGCAGCTGGGCGCGCATGAAATGGCGAAACCCCAGCGGGGCAAGGTGCACATCATCATCGAGAAGCCCTTTGGCCATGATCTGGCTTCAGCCCGGCAGTTGAACGACGAGGTGAACCGGGTCTTTGCCGAAGACCAGATCTTCCGCATCGACCACTACCTGGGCAAGGAGACGGTGCAGAACATCCTGGTCTTTCGCTTCGCCAACGGGATCTTCGAGCCGGTCTGGAATCGTAACTATGTCGATCACGTACAAATCACGGCGGCGGAGGATATCGGCATCGAGGGCCGCGGGCCATTCTACGAGAAGGCCGGCGCGCTCCGCGACGTGATACAAAACCACGTGATGGAGCTGCTGTCGTTCGTAGCCCTGGAACCCCCGGTCTCTTTTGAGGCGGACGCGATGCGCCGGGAAAAGGTGAAGGTTTGGCGTTCGATCGAGGCTATCCACCTCATGGACTCCGTGCGCGGTCAGTATGGTCCGGGCAAGGTGGATGGCAAAGAAGTTAAAGGTTACCGCCAGGAGGATCGTGTGGATCC
This sequence comes from uncultured Acidobacteriaceae bacterium, assembly GCA_963750415.1. Classification (GTDB taxonomy): domain Bacteria; phylum Acidobacteriota; class Terriglobia; order Terriglobales; family Acidobacteriaceae; genus PALSA-350. Next base: position 220,223 of record CAVVQX010000005.1, on the reverse strand, counting down.
AAACTCCTCCACCGAAACCTATGCCGCGCTGAAACTCGGCATAGAGAATTGGCGTTGGGCGGGTGTGCCCTTCTATCTGCGAGCGGGCAAACGGTTGGCGAAAAGGGTCACCGAGATCACCATTCAATTCAAGCAACCTCCGCAGTTACTATTTAAGAACCAGTCGGGTTCCTGCAGGGAACTGAAGCCCAATCTGATCACCATGCGGATTCAGCCGGATGAGGGTATATCCCTTCGCTTTGGCGCCAAGGTGCCCAGCCCGAATATGGAAGTCTGCCCGGTTAACATGAACTTCAGCTATGCGGATGCATTCGGCAAATCGTCGGCCAACGGTTACGAGAGGCTGCTGCTCGATGCAATGCTGGGCGATGCGACTCTGTTTGCTCACCGGGATGGAGTGGAGGCCACATGGTCGCTCTTGACGCCGATTCTCGATCAATGGGCCGGCAGCAAGCCCAAGGGGTTCCCCAACTATGCAGCCGGGACCTGGGGACCGGAATCCGGCGATGAATTGCTGGCTCGAGATGGACGCGCCTGGCACAAGCTCTAAAATACAAGTTGCATGGCTGAGACGATCGAAGTCCTCTATTACGTGGATCCAGGCGCGGAAGCGGTAACCCGGCGCACAGCGCAGTACTTTGTGGATGGCATTCGTGCGGCTGCAGCGGCACGGGGCAAGGCGCGAATTGCCATCTCCGGCGGCCACACTCCGAAGGATGCGTTTGCGCTTCTGGCCGACCCCAGCGCCGAATATCGCGAGCAAATTCCCTGGAGCAGGCTGGAGCTGTATTGGGTCGATGAACGCTGTGTGCCGCCGGATCATCCGGATAGCAATTACCGTATGACCCGGGAAGCGCTGCTGAACAAAGTGCCCCTGAGCGAAAACCAGATCTTTCGCATTCGCGGGGAGCTCGAGCCGGAAGAAGCTGCCTCCAGGTATGAATTTGATATCCGCCAGAGCTTTCGGCTGGAAGGCGCGGAAATCCCAGTCTTTGATATGGTGGCGTTGGGGATGGGCCCGGATGGTCACACCGCCTCCCTTTTCCCCCACACGGAGGGCTTGCACGAACTCACGCGCATTGCGATCGCCAATCACGTTCCCCAACAAAAAGAAACGTGGCGGGTCACGCTCACCTGGCCGGTCATCAACCGGGGGCGGGATGTCTTCTTTTTACTAGAAGGCCAGGACAAAGTTGCCGCGCTCAAGCAGGTTTTCACTGGTCCCTATGATCCGGAATCCTACCCATCGCAGCTGATCAAGCCTGCCAACCATCGCATCACCCTACTGCTTGACGCTGCGGCAGGCGCCGCATTGCCTCCGCCCGGGGCCGATGGCCTCGGTAGACTGGAGATCGCCCGATGATTCTGGCAGGGGATGTGGGCGGTACCAAGGTCGACCTGGTCTTGTGCAAGTTTGAACTGGGACAATTGCTGACCGTGCACGAGCGCAAATTTCATGCCCGGGATTTTCCTGGCCTGGTGCAAGTGGTAGAAGCATTCCTGGAAGAATGCAGGCAAACTCTGGGCCAGCCAATCGATGTGCTGGCTGCCTGCTTTGGAGTACCCGGTCCGGTACGCCAAGGCAGGCTGAAGCTGACCAATCTTCCCTGGATACTCGATTCCAACCAGCTTAGGGCCGATCTCAAGGTCGAGCATGTTTTCCTGATCAACGATCTTGAAGCCAATGGCTACGGTATTGCCGAGCTGACCCCGGATCAGATCCTGGTCCTGAGCAAGGGTGACCCGGCGGCGGAAGGGAACCGCGGTTTGATTGCCGCGGGCACGGGACTGGGAGAAGCCATTCTGGTGTGGAACGGTCACACCTATCTCCCCATGGCTTCGGAAGGCGGGCACAGCGACTTTGCTCCGCGCAATGAGGAAGAGATTGGACTGCTGCGCTATCTGCAGAAAACCCTCGGAGGGCGCGTCAGCTGGGAACGGGTCATCTCGGGCATCGGTTTGGCCAACGTCTACGCCTATTGCCGTGATGTGAAGGGCATGGAAGAGCCGCCGTGGCTGAAGGACCGTATGCGCACAGAGGATCCAAACGCGGTGATCGGCGAGTTGGGTGAGTCGGGTGCGAGTGAGCTTTGCGTGGAGTCTTTGAACATCTTTGTCTCCGCCTACGGCGCCGAGGCGGGCAATTTGGCGTTGAAGATCCTGGCTGTTGGCGGCATGTATGTCGGGGGAGGGATTGCCCCCAAACTGCTCAAGAAAATGCAGGACGGCACTTTTATGAAGGCATTTACCGACAAAGGCCGGCTGAGTGACCTGCTGGTGCAGACGCCGGTGCGGCTCATTCTCGAAAGCCGTGCTGCGTTGATGGGCGCCGCCGCCTATGCTGAAGCCCGCGCGGCAGAGATCGGTGGACACTCCGAACGCGCGCAGTCGGTCCAAATGGCGCCATCATAGCCAAAAAAACCATCAGAAACAGACGCACACGCATCCAACACGCGAGATCTTTTTGGAGAGTCTGCTATGCACAGCAGGTCACCGCGATGGTTCTTAGGCGCAGTGATTCTTTTCGTTGCAGCATTGATGGCTGCAACTCCGCGCACGGCCCTGGCCCATGCCGTACTGGTGAGTTCCACACCGCAGAAGAACGCGGCCGTGAATGGCCCGGATATAACGATCAATCTTAAGTACAATTCGCGCGTCGATGGAGCCCGCTCGACTCTGAGCCTGCTCAAACCGGACGGTACAGTGGAAAGAATCGGTACTCCGGCTCAACCTGCAGCCGATGTGCTATCGGCCACCTGCCATGGGCTTTCGAAAGGAGCCTACGTGCTTCGCTGGCAAGTTCTTGCTACAGATGGTCACATCACGCGGGGTGAAGTCCCTTTCCAGGTGCAATAACGCTACGTTCCGTCAGAAAAACATTTCCAGGAAGGGTCCGCCCTTCCCTTTGTCATCCCGACCGAAGCGAAGCGTAGCGGAGGGATCTGCAGTTCCGCGGACCTTTCCTGGAAATGCTTTTTCCCATACGGACTGAGATGACTGCTTGATCTGGCTGCTGCGCGATATCGACCTACTAAGTACGCTGTTGCGTGCGGCAAATCTCTCCTTTGAGGCGTTGCTGCTGGGTGGCATCGCTTTCCTATTGGTGGTTGCGCGTCCCGCCGGAGCGACCGCGCCCGTCGAATCCTTTTGCTTTCGCGGCATCGGCTGGGCCGCCCTCGCCCTCACGGTGTCTGAGCTGGTATCAGTGATCCTTTCCAGTGCATCGCTGCTCGGCGACAGCGATCTGCATTTCCGCGATGTCATCACCACCAGGTTTTTCGTTGCGGGTACATGTGCTGCCCTGATCGCATTCCTATTGTGGATCTGCGCCCGGATTAAGCCTCGCAAAGCGACAGCTCCCATGATTCCGCTAAGCCTGTTGCTCCTGGTTGCCACGGTGTCGACCAGCCACGCCGCGGCCCGCATGGATCACCGTGTGTCGCTGGCATTCGCGACCGCGGCCCATCACCTGGGCACCGCGGCATGGATCGGCGCCATGCCCTTCCTGCTCATTTCGCTCGCACACGCGGGGCGTGTGGAGGAAGCCCGCTCCATGGTCAAGCGGTACTCATCAATGGCGCTCCTGAGTGTCGCGATCCTGGTGCTGGCGGGAATTTACATGGCATGGTTCTACGTAGACACCTGGAACGGACTCTACGGAACCAGCTATGGCGTCCTCTTGCTGGCCAAGATTTACCTCCTTTTGGTGATGCTGCTGATGGGCACGGGTAATTGGACAATCGCTCGGCGGCTCGACACTGATCCTCAGCCGCTGTTGGTAAGGCTACGGCGTTTTGCCGAAGCCGAGATTGGTTTGGGATTTACCGTAATTCTGGCTGCGGCTTCGATGTCCGCGCAGCCACCTGCCGTAGACGTTTCCGACCAGGTATCGCTGCAGGTGATTGCCGCCCGCTTGCGTCCGGAAGTTCCGCGGATGAAGAGCCCAGCCGCGGCGCAGCTTACTCCCCCGACTTCGATCGAAACTGCGGTGCGTGAGACGGAGTTCTCGGCCAACGGCAACAGTGATGAAACCGATCGGAAATGGTCGGAGTATAACCACCATTGGGCAGGTTTGATTGTGTTGGCAGCAGGGTTGCTGGCCTTTGCCAGCCGCTTTGCGGCCATGCGATGGGCTCGCTACTGGCCGCTTTCCTTCGCCGGGCTCTCCCTCTTCATACTGCTCCGCGCGGACCCCGAAAACTGGCCCCTGGGTCCGCGCCCCTTTTGGGCCAGCTTTTCAGCTCCTGACGTGTTACAGCACCGCGCCGCCGCCTTGCTCATTCTGTGCTTTGCTGCCTTTGAGTGTGCGGTGCAGGCAGGCAAATTACACGCCCGTTGGGCAGGGCTCATTTTCCCCCTGATGTGCGCCCTGGGAGCTGCGGTTCTGCTCACCCATAATCATGCCTCCAGCGACAACACAGAAGACCTGTTGGCTTCACTGAGCCATACGCCCATTGCTTTGCTGGGCGCGACCGCCGGATGGTGCCGCTGGTTGGAGTTGCGGCTGCCCCCCGGCCGCGCATCGAGAACTGCCGGTCGAGTCTGGCCGCTCTTGCTCTCCGCTGCGGGCCTGGTCCTGCTTAACTATCGGGAGCTGTGAGCGTCAAAGCATAGGAACTGGCAGAATACTCGTAGGAGATCTAAGTTTTTGTTCTCGATAGACCGTATTTCCCGTGGTTTTGCTCTCGCCATCATCTTCCTGCTGCCCATGGCAATGGTTGCCCAACGGTTACCCAGCGTGGCCCGCCCACTGCACTACACTCTTCAACTGGCGCCGGACCTGCAGGCGGCCACCTTTACCGGCGAAGAAACAATTGATCTTACCCTGGCGCAGGCAGTCGATTCGATTGTGCTGAATGCGTGGCAGCTCAAATTTGCTGCGGTTACCGCACAGAGCGACGGCAAGACCCTGACCGGGGAAGTCTCCGTCGACCCTGGGCTGCAACAGGCTACGTTTCATTTCCCACGCAAGCTATCCGCCGGGCCAGTCACCTTGAAAATTGCATATAGCGGCATTTTGAATGGAGATTTGCGCGGCTTCTATCTTTCCCGCACCCCCAAACGGAACTATGCCGTAACCCAGTTCGAACCGACCGACGCGCGCCGGGCTTTTCCTTCATTCGATGAGCCGGCGTATAAGGCCACCTTTGATGTCAGCCTGATCGTGCCCCAGGGAGATACGGCGATCGGAAACACCAATATCGTTTCCGACACGCCCGGCCCAATCGCCGGGGAACATACCATCACCTTTGCCCGCACCCCGAAGATGTCCACCTACCTGGTGGCATTCCTCGTGGGTGATTTCAAGTGCCTCTCGGGCGAGAGTGACGGTGTGCCCATTCGCGCCTGTGCCACTCCGGACAAAGTGCAGTTGGCCCAATTTGCGCTTTCCGGCGCGGAGTTCTTTCTCCATTACTACGACGACTATTTCGGTATCAAGTACCCCATGCCCAAGCTGGATATGATCGCCATCCCAGACTTTGAGGCGGGAGCCATGGAGAATTTCGGCGCCATCACCTATCGCGAAACGGCCATGCTGGTGAACGAGAAAACCGCCCCTCTCGGTGCCAAGAAAATCGTCGCCGTCGATGTGGCGCACGAGATGGCCCATCAATGGTTCGGGGACATGGTGACCATGGAGTGGTGGAACAACATCTGGCTGAATGAAGGTTTTGCCACCTGGATGTCGAATAAGCCGCTGGCCGCCTGGAAGCCGGAATGGCAGATTCCCCAAAGTGAGGCCGCGGAGCTCAATCAGACCCTGGATCTCGATGGCGGGAGGGCAACCCGGGCCATTCGCTCCCGGGCCGAGACCCCCGGTGAGATCAATGAGATGTTCGACGGCATCGCCTATGGAAAAGCCGCAGCCGTACTTCTGATGACGGAAAACTACCTCGGCGAAGCAGCCTTTCGCGAAGGGGTGCACCGCTATCTGCAAGCGCACATGTATGGCAACGCCACTGCAGAAGACTTCTGGAATACATTGCGGGCATCGAGTGGCAAGCCCGTGGATAAGATCATGGAGAGCCTGGTGGTGCAGCCAGGAGAGCCGCTGTTGAGCTTTGGCAAGGTGCACGACGGCACTGTGGAAGTTACGCAGAAGCGGTTCTTCCTCAACCCGAAAGATGCGGAAGATCAGACTCAGAGCTGGGTTTTGCCGGTGTGCATGAAGAACAGCGCAGAGCGGCCGGACTGCCCTGTTCTTAGCGCCGCTACTCAGCGGCTCGAGGCGAAACCAGCGCCAGTCTTTTACGGCAATGCGGGTGGCAAGGGCTACTACCGCAGCCGGTACGACAGTGGCGATTATCAACAGCTGGTGCGCCAGGTGGAGACAAGCCTCACGCCTCCCGAACGAATAACATTTTTGGGCAGCCAATGGGCACAGGCCCGGGCGGGCGTTGCCAACGTGGGCGACTTCCTGGATCTGGCTGCCGCAGTTCGTGACGACGACAGCTCATTTGTGATCGGTACGGTTTCGGCCGCATTGCGCATCATCGACCAACAAGTAGCCTCGACGCCACAGGAACATGTTGAGCTTGCAGCATGGGTGAGGAAAAACTTTGCTCCTGCGCTGACACGCCTGGGTCCGACTGCTGCCGCAGACCCTCCAGACAAAATCCTCTTGCGTGCCACCCTCTATGGACTTCTCGGCAACATCGGCGCTGATCCGCACATCATCGCTGATGCCAGGCAGATTTCGGAGCAATATCTGCGTAATCCTGCCTCCGTTGACCCAACTTTGGCGGCCACGGCGCTCAACGTCGCGGCGCAAAACGGAGATGGAGCGTTCTTCGATCAGTTGCAGCAAGTGAGTCAGACAGCGGGTGATCCACAGCTTCGTATCCAGGCTTTTCATGCCCTGGCGAGTTTTCGCGATGCCACACTGGTGTCACGTGCTCTGGATTATGCGCTTTCGGCCCAGGTGAGGAACCAGGATTCCCTGCGCCTGGTCGAACTCGAGATGAGGGACCGTCGCACACGCGATGTTGCGTGGCAGTACGTTCAACAGAACTGGCCTCGGGTGCGAGCCCAGATTACGACCTGGATGGGCGGCGAATTGGTCGAGTCGATGGGCGGGTTCTGCAGCGCGGATCGCAGCAGCCAGGTCTCGCAATTTTTTGCAGATCATACTGTGCTGGCCTCTACGCGTGCGCTCGACAAGGCACGGGATCGCATCGCGGACTGCGTCGACCTTCGGGCAACCCAGGGGCCAAACTTAAAGCGGTGGCTGGAAGCAGAATCAGCAGGTGCCCACTAAGTTACGAATCCTGCGTGGCGAAGGTGGTGCGTAAGGAGTTCTGACCGGGAATCTCGCTAGCCTGGATTTCTGAGGAGCCCGGTCTGCGACCAAGCCCGGGTGCCCCATATCTGCCCGGTTTTGGCAGATGTGGGATTCCGCAAACCTCAACCCCTGACTATGCAGGGTGCAGATGGCCGTGGACAGGATCTGTTGCTGGTAGAGAATGATCGGTGGACAGCCGTTGAATCCCACATCTGCCAAAACCGGGCAGATATGGGGCACCCGTCACTCGTTACGCATGGAGATCTCACTCCCGGCAGCTGTTCGTTTATTCGTTTACCCAGGGTCTGTGAGAAATGCAGGCTAGATTAAGGCTAGATCGAGGCTAGATCTGACGTGTGCCTTTCCAAAACTCCTCGTGCAGTCGTGCGCGATCGGCGTCATGCAAGTTCAGCATCCTTTGTGCCGCTTCTCCGCTCGAGAGATTTTCGACGGCGACTTCGATGGTTTGCACCTGATGCCATGGATAAACGAATTTCTCCCAGATGAGAAATCCTGAAGAGGCCCAGCCCTCGAGCAGTCCATTCAATTCCTTTTTTACGTCGGTCTCGTGTCGAACGGGAAGCAGCTCTACCGTTTCGCCGGTCACGAGATGCGCTTTGAGGTGGGCTATGAGCATGTGATCGTCTCTCCTTTCAGGGTTAAGATGCGGCGCTCGGCCGGTCCAAACCCTTGAGGGTTACAAATGCATGTACAAAACAGCCCTGAATTGCACAAAGGTTGTACAGATAACAGCAATCTGTCACTTGAGTGGATACAGTGCATCTGCTTCAATCGTTGAGTGAACACTGTAGCCCACTCCCCAATTTCTCCTGCGCAGCAAGCGGTCACCAGCAAGGTGGTCGAGTTCGCGGATCTTCGCCTGTCTACACCGATGACGGGTCAGCCCATCGTGCTGCTTGAATACGAGGATCGGCAAGGCATCCGATCGATCCACCAGGTGGCGTTAACCTGCACTGGGCAGGGTCGCGGTGGCCTCATCTACTTTGGCGGTTACGACAAAGGCAAATTCAGCATCTTCCGCGCAGATTGCATTCACCGGGTAGTAACGCTGTAGGCGTCCCCTTACACACGGATTTTGAAAGTCGCCTTACCCCCAAGCCGGTTCTGCAAACCCGCAGACCCGGAAACCGAACGACTCCCGCAAAATCGAAAGAGTATACTTTCGTGCGTCCGCAGCATAGCGCACGCAAACCTCTGATTGGAAAGAGCGAAGTGCCATGGCTCGTTCCTCCGATGGGGTGTATTTCGAGCTTCAAACGGGAGCCGTAACTGGTTTTTACCCCCCTTTGCGGGCAAAAGCTGTAGCATTTTGCGACAGCACGGTGTACCCTCACTTCCACTCCCCTCAGTAAACTGCAACTTATGTGTTAAGGGGCTACAACTCGCCTCTTAGAATGCCCCTGCGCTCATTTGCGCCGCAAAGGGGTTGCAAGTTAATACTGTCCCCGTAGACTATGGGTGACCTAAAGTTGTACAGGAGTGCCGTCGCCATGCTCGCTATGCCATCCAGGTTTCCTGTTAAGTATTCCGTGTCGAAGTGGAATTTGTTCTGCTTCCTCGTCTTGACGCTCGCTTTTTCCGCTTCCACCGGCTGGGCACAAGCCCCGTCAGTTGTTATCGATGCGCAGCAGACTCTTGGGTATGGGTACAGCCAGCCACAAGCCATCGCGGTCTCCAAGAACGGCACGGTCTTTATCGCGGACACGAACAATAATCAAATTATCGCCCTTGACCCTTTTCCTCCTGGAACGGGGATTAACAATAAGGTCTTGACCGGCAGTATCACGCTTTCGTCCCCGCAAGTACTGGCCCTGGATGCCACGGGAAATCTGTTTGTAGGCGACGTGCCCTCCAATGGCACCGGACGAATCGTCGAATTGATGGGAGACGGCAACGGCAATCTGACCGGGGCCGCGCAGGTGGTGTTCATGGGAGCTCCATTGACGGACCCGTTCGCGTTTGTTTTCGACAGCACGGGCACCCTGTTCATTGGTGATTACCCAGCTTCGGGTCATGGGCTCATCTATACCATGGCTCCGGGCGGCACACCCCAGCTCCTGAATATTACCGGCCTCCCGGCCGAGTTCACTCCAGCGTCATTTGCGAGGGACGCCGGGAACAATCTTTACATCGCGGACAATGGTGATCTCGCCAACGGTCTTGGGGGCGTATACGTAGCGCCGGCGACCGGGGGGGCTGCCCAACCTCTGGCTACGGGGTCGTTTATCATCAACCAGCCTACGGGTCTAAGGCGAGATGCGGCGGGTAACATCTACATCCTGTCGTTTCTCGGAACAGGCACGGGCTTCAATGCCGGGCAGCAGGTGGTGGTCATTCCCGCGGCTTCGCCGAGCACCCCTTACATCCTGCCCAATACCGGGATCGGGCTCAGCAGCGACATGGCGTTCGATCCAGCCGGGAACCTCGACGTCCTTGATTATCACGATGGGGCTGTCATCCAACTGACGTCGCCGGCTAATCCGGTCAACATGGGAAACATATACCCTCCCCAGTATGGCCAGCCTGTCCATGTTCTATTCAACTTTGAGTTCAATTCGGGCACGACACTGCGCGGATTCAAGGTCGTCACCCAGGGTGACACCAGCAATGAACTGATCCAGGACAACAATGGTTCATGTGTGAATGGTAAACACACCAATCTGGGCACTGGCGGCCCCACTATTTCTCCGTATTTTCCCTACAGCTGCAAGGAATACTTCTACGGCAATCCAACCTACCCGGGAATCCGTTCCTCGGCCATTCAGGTGAAGGGCACCGGGAATTCAATTCTCGCTTCCACTCCGGTCTACCAGACAGGTTTTGCCGGCGTAGAAGTCACCTATCCGCTGAATGAGACTACGACCGCAACTGGTCTGCTGCAACCTCAGGCCTTGGCGATCTCGGGGCTGAATAAGACGGTCTACCTTGCCGACAGTCAGGCAGGGAAAGTCTATTCGATCAAGAATTTGGGCGGCAGCACACTGACTCCCGTTTCGACCGGAACCATTACCATGTCAGCGCCGATCGCACTCGCCATCGATGGAGCCGGCAATCTGTTTATTGCCGACTTCAACAACGCCAACGTCGTCGAAGTACCCACCACCACCGGTCTGGCGCCGTCGATCATTAACACCGGCGGCCTCTTGACCCATCCCACTGCCTTGGCCTTCGATTTTCTGGGCAACCTTTATATTGCAGATGCCGGTCCGGCAGGCTTGTTTGCGAGCACCAGCAACCCAGGTTATCTGGTGAAAATACCAGTGGGGGGTACGCCCTTTAAGATGACGATTCCCCCGCTGCAGACGCCGATCGTCTTCCCGCAGGCTCTGGCGACCGATCCCTACACCGCCGCTCTGTTGATCGGCGATGGTGGCGACGTGTCAACAGGCCTTGGCCAGGTGGTTCAGGTGTCCGCAGATGGGACAAGCGCGGGTACCGGTCCAATCATGGTCGGTTCAATCAATACGGTAACCGATCCGAGCGGACTGGCTTTCGATCAGGCTGATGATCTCTACATTCTTGACGGGGTTGCCAATACCATCACCGTCGTCCCTGGGCCTCAGCTTCAGAACGATAATTACCTGCTGCCGTTCGACAACAGTACGCTGACCGGCGCGAGTGCCCTGGCGATTTCTGCCGGGGGACAGAGCTTTGTGATCGCGAATATCGCCAGCGCGACCAGCGACAACCTGTTGTACCTGAACGGCAATCGCTCGGCGCTGGCGTTCGGCAGCGTTAAGGTCGGCAGCCAGAGCCAAACCCAAACCGCCACGGAGTACAACATCGGCAACCTTGCCTTGACGCTGCAATCGCCGTATTACACCACCAACGGTGTCAATGCTGCGTTCGACGTGTTGGGCAGCTCTACTTGCGCTGCAAACCTGGTCCTGGAGCCTTCCATTCCGTGCACCATCAATGTCCAGTTCAAACCGAAGGTCCTCGGGCAGACTACGCAGCAACTCACGGTCAAGAGCGACGGGTACAACGGGGGGAGCGGAGCCATCGCTGCTCCGATCCTTACCCTGCGAGGAACCGGCACCAGGTAAGAACGGTTTCATCGGGCAGCCGGAACGCAGATGATCGCGTTCCGGCTGCTTCTATTTTGGGCTCAAGAGGTTGCGGAAAAATCAACCTTAACGGAGGGCACGGCTTCAGAGGCTGCGGAAAAACTCGCCATTGGGTAGGAAAGCCGTACCTCAGGGGCTAAAGCCCGACGTATTTTCAATCACTTACGGCACGACTAAAGTCGTGCCCTGATACAAAACATGAGTTTTTCCGCAGCCTGTTCAACCGTGCCGCGAATGGCGGAGTTGACCACGGGCTTTTAGCCCCTGAGGTACGGTTCCCACACACCCTCTAACCTTCCTCTAACCTGGATTTCTCACAGCCCGGTCTGCGACCAAGCCCGGGGTGCCCCATATCTGCGCGGTTTTGGCAGATGTGGGAAACCGCAAACCTCAACCCCTGACTATGCAGGGTGTAGATGGCCGTGGACAGGATCTGTTGCTGGTAGAGAATGATCGGTGGAGAGCCGTGGAATCCCACATCTGCCAAAACCGGGCAGATATGGGGCACCCGTCACTCGTTACGCATGGAGATCTCACTCCCGGCAGCTGTTCGTTTATGAGGATAGAACGATTGCCTAGGGTCCAGACCCATCGAGGCCCGGAGGGCCGCCGGCTAAACGTCAGCCCAGCCCGGAAGGGTTGGGTTTGGAAGCCCCATCACGGTGTTGAGCGCCAGAGGCGCGGCACCCATCTCCCCCTCAACCAAAACCCGTTTTGTCGCCGGATTCTGCTATCACGCCTACTCCGTAGGGACGCCTGTTCTAGCGATGCCAGCTTAGTTTGGGGAAGTAGGTGAGCTGGAACGACCCGGTGAAATCGTGCTGCTGCCCGGAGGCCAAAACCGGGACTTTCCAGAACTCGGCCTGGCCGAAGGCATTCAGCTCTAAATTTTCTTTGAGACGCAAGACAGCTCTGATGTTGATGTCGTTCTGCGTCGTGCCCCCGGGGATGAAGCTGTTGGAGACCTTTGCGTTACGGTAGCCAAGTTGGATGTATTCCTTGGGGCTGAGCCAGTCGGTCAGCCACGCCTGGCCTCCCTTGCCTTCCCGTCCTATCCAGCTTCCCAACAAGTTGTTCTTGTTCGTATAGCCGTCCGGATATTCGAATTCATAGTAGACTTGCTGGCCACCTCCGAGAAGGGCATCAGGGTCAGTCGAGACCGCCTCCGCGCGAAGGTCGACATGCGGAAGCTTCGGCAAATGGGACAGGTAGAGTCCAGGGTTGATGGAGGCATGACGCGGCGCCGAAATAGGGCTTGCATCGTCATGGACGATCGAATCGGAGTAGAGCGTCAGCCAGTTCTCTACCCAGGGAAGCCTCCAGGTAAAGTCAAAGCTGGAATGACGGGATCCCGGATCGTTCCGGCTCTCTTTTTCCGCCAGGCTCACATTGCTGAAGCTGGTGAAGCTGTGCCAGAACGAACCGAATGTGAGGGGCACATGGTCCTTCCCGGCGAAGACAACCACACGAGAGAACCCGAATTCCAGGTTCCTGGTCGGCTTGAAGCTGAATTTTTCAGCGTGGATCCACGGGGCGTTGGGATAGCGATGGCCCTTCAACGAGCCAAACAAACCTTCATAACGAAATGGCCCTGTGATCTCGGAAAGTATCGGAATGCGCAGCGGCACCACGCGATTGATGCGCAGCCCATAAATGGGCTCGGCATTGTTGCTGAGCGCCATGCTTCCGGCTTGCGTCGGACCCCACCAGTCATCTGCTTTGCCGACAGAGAACACGTTATTGGCCACGGAAAGGGCAAGATTGGCATTGATCAAGCGAAAGACGTTAGTCTGCGGCACTGCTTCGGGTGCCAGCAGGGGAGTGCTGTCAACCCGCGCAATCAACTCCTGTACAGATTCGGGGTACGCTGCCCGGCCGGGTGCATGCTGATACTCCCCGCGAACATCAAGGGAAAGATGGTAGCCCTCGGCCCACGCTGTAAATCCATCAAGAGCATTAAAGCCCTGCTGATAGGGGCGTCCGTAGTCATTGATGAGGGTCTGCCCAAAGTGGAAGGAGTCATTGATCGGACGACCCTTAATGTACATATTCCGCGTGTAGACGTCCCGAAGCTCGGCGCGGGACGTCATCGGCCCAGCGTCCAATCCAAATTCCACTGCCAGGGCTTGAAAAATAGCCCATGCTTCTTTGTCCTGGGGCGCGTCCTGCAGTTTGGGGTAGGTCTCCTGAAGAATCTGCAGACAGCTGGTGCGCGTCCATGGCCGCATACCGAGATATGCCGAGTCGGCATAGCCCATGGAAAACAGGCGTTCAAAGGCCGGATAGATCCAGCTATCGAGTGGCATATAGACCAAACCATAGTTGCTGCTTTCGGCAGGCTCAAAGCCGGAGAAGACCGGCTCGAGAGTTGGCGGCAACGCTGGCGGGGTGGCAGTTTGCTGGCACAACAGCGGAGGCCATAGCGCCGAGGCCAAAGCAAAAATCAGAGCAAATCGAACCAGCACACCACTGGCCCTACTTCTTTGCAGATTCAAAACGCTCTCCAAACTAAGAGCATATCGCACTAAGAACGATAAGCCCCGTGTTGCAGGGAGAGAGTGGGGTGAGTGTATGTTCAGGTCGCCCTGGCGGCTGACCACTGGGCGTGGCCATATTCACCAAAGAGCCACCGTTCCGTTCTTCGAATTGCCTGTCACCGTGCCGGCGAAGGCGTACTTAATCTCATTTCCTCCCACCGCGATGACACTGCGAAACGTATCTGCTGTGCGTGGATCTTCCCGGTTGGATTTCCCCTGTCATCGGGAATTTGCCCACACACAAATTGAAAAAGAACGAATGCGATACCGGACTGGGTCTCCGCCAAGTCTAAGCAACGGCAAGGCTGGGAGCTTCTGCCCGGCCCGTGTATTTCTTGACACTAGGAAGGATCACCAGTACCCTCTTTTTATCATCGTTTAGCTTTCTTTATCATCGTTTGGTTTCGGGTCCCGTCACAAACATCACTTTGGAGAGGTCAGGTGCCATGAATCGATTCGTCAGATTCGTGTCTTTCGCTGGCGTAGTTGCTGTTGTATTTCTGGGGACCCTGGTAGCGTGGGCAGCCATTACCGGTTCGATTTCCGGAGTGGTCACAGACCCGAGCGGCGCCGTAGTGCCAGGGGTGACTGTCGTAGCCACCGCCGTGTCAACCAATGTTGAGAGCAGGGCAGTCACCGATGCCAAAGGCTTCTATAACTTTCCCACCCTCAACGTTGACACCTACAACCTCACCACCAGCCAGTCTGGCTTCCGCGACTACCAGCAGACAGGCATAAAAATCGACGCTAATTCCGCGCTACGCGTTGATATCACCATGCAGCTCGGCACGGTTACCAATACCGTGAACGTGAAGAGCGACGCACTGCAGGTAGAAACGCAGAGCACGCAGAACGGTGTGGTCATCGATGGCACCAAGATCACCTCGGTGCCGCTCAACGGACGTTCCTACATCGACCTCTTGAAATTGCAGCCCGGCGTGTCGCCTTATTCCCATAGCCAGGACAGCGACACATCCGGAGTGGGCGCGACGCAGGTGTCGGGCGACCTGGACAATGGCCAGCAATCTGTAAACGGTGGCCGGACCGGGTCCAACGCATTTATGGTCAACGGAGCAAACGCAGAAGAAGGCGTGCATAACGGGGCCGCGATGATCCCCAATCTCGATTCCATCGCACAGTTCCGCATCATCACCAACAACTTCGACGCGGAGTATGGAAACTATAGCGGTGGGCAGATCAACGTGGTCACCAAGTCGGGGAGCAATCAATACCACGGGACAGTCTTCGACTTCCTGCGCAACACAGATCTGGATGCAAGAAACTACTATGCTCCCACCCGCGGCGTATTTATCCAGAATCAATTCGGCGGTACGGTTGGTGGGCCGATCCGCAAGAACAAGATGTTCTGGTTTGCCGACTATCAAGGGACGCGGCAGATTTTAGGGGCCACGCAGAGTTATCCGGTGCCTTCAGACGCCAACCGCACCGGAGACCTCTCGGACTCAGCGGATTCGCTCACCGGCACGGTTGTCGGCGCCGGCTGGGCGAACACTCTCTCTCAGACGTTGGGATATCCAGTAGCCCAGGGGGAAAATTACTACACCCCAGGCTGTACAGACACGGCAACCTGCGTTTTCCCCAACGCCGTCATTCCCCAGAGCGCGTGGTCGCCGGTTGCGGTGAACTCGCTAAAGTTCCTCCCTTCGGCCAATGGAGTGGTCAACAATACCCCGAACTACTCCACCTCTGCCTTTAACGAGACGTTGACCGACGATAAGGGGAGTGGCCGGATCGACCTTCCCACCCGGTTCGGCGCTGTCTTCGGTTATTACTTCTTTGACCGATTCCATACCCTCAATCCGTATAGCCAGGTATCCGTCCCGGGCTTTGCCGCAACCAATCAAGGCAGAACCCAAATGATCAATTTAGGGTTGACGACCACGTTCAACTCGTCGACCGTCAACGATATTCGTCTCGCCTATCTGCGAGACGTAAACCAAACCGGGCAACCGACCACAGGCCAGGGGTTGGGCGTCACACTTGCGTCGCAGGGTTACGTCACCCCCTGGGGGCCCGAGGGCGGTATCTCCCCCACCAACGCTTCGTACGAAGGGGTTGCCAACCTGATGTTCAACAACTTCAGCCTCGGTGTGCCCCCTGACGCCTTGCGGCAATACAACAACACTTTTCAAATCATCGATAACGTCACCAAGATCTTGGGCACGCACACGCTGCAGTTCGGCGCTAACCTCCATTACAACCAGATCAACGAGCGGAATTACGACTGCTATAACGGCTGTTTCGGCTTCAATGGATCAGAGACAGGCGTGGACTTTGCCGATTTCCTGATTGGGGCGCCGAACAGCTTCGTGCAGGCCAGCCAGCAGCTTCTCGACTCGCGGAGCAAGTACTACGGGTTTTATGCTCAGGATAGCTGGCGTGCGACACGCAATCTCACCCTCAATTACGGACTCCGTTGGGAAGTGGCCAGCCCCTGGTACGACACGCAGAACAAGCTTGAAACCGTCGTCGCCGGGGAGCAGTCGTTATCCTTTCCTACTGCTCCGGTCGGGCTAGTGGTTCCCGGAGATCCAGGCATTCCCCGTACCCTGGGGCCTACCAAGTACACCAACTTCGCTCCGAGAATTGGCTTTGCTTATGCGCCGGAAGTGAGCGACGGTTTTCTTGGCAAAGTACTGGGTGGTGCTGGAAAAACCAGCATACGTGCCGGTTACGGTATCTTTTATAGCTCTATCGAGGACGCCACCGGGTTCGTTGAAGTAGGCGACGCTCCCTATGGCAACTACTATTCTGTCTCATCGACTGAGCTGGCCACCCCGTTTGTCGACCGGCCGTCGGGGACTCCCGCGGGACAAAAGTTCCCCTTCGTCTTTCCTCCAACGAACGTGTCTCCCAAGAACCCCGATACAACGTTCAACTGGGCAGGAGCGACGCCTATCGGTGGATCTGACTATTACTACTACAAGAACAAGATGCCCTATGTCCAGGAGTGGGAACTTTCACTCCAGCGTCAATTGGGAACTGCAACTGTGCTCAGCGTGAACTACGTCGGCACGGTGGGGCGGCAGCTGCTGACCTTTGTCGAGTCGAATCCAGGGGACCAGGCCCTGTGCCTCCAGTTGAGTGATCCAGCCAATGTAGCGCCCGGCACAACAACCTGCGGCCCGTTTGGCGAAGACACGATTTACACCACAGCCAACGGAAATACGGTGAGCGGAACCAGGCCCACCTTCGGGATCAACTTCAATAGCAATCCCTACATGAAGACCGCGGCCAGCTCCAGTTTTAATTCGCTGCAGGTGACCCTGGAGCACACGGAAAAGTACCTCAACTTTCTGATTGGTTACACCTTTGAGAAATCGCTGGACAATGGTTCGGATTCCTTTAATGCGACCAATCCGTTCGACCCCGGCCAAACTCGCGCATTATCGAGTTTTGACGTCCCCCATACCCTGGTTGCCAGCTATACCGTGCAGTTGCCCTTCGACCACTTTATCGGCGGAGGGGATCTGGCGAAGCGGTTCACCGCGGGTTGGGAACTTTCCGGCGTATCTACATTTGCCAAAGGTGAGCCGGTTGGTCTCGATGAGAATGACGACAATTCACTGCTGGGTGCTTTCAACGCAAACGTAGATACGCCCAGCTACTCGAACAATGGCAGCAGTCTTTTTGTAAATAAAAATCCGCGCAAGGGGCTGCCCTATTTCAACCCGGACTACTTTCAGCCGGAACCGCTCGGTCAAGTAGGAAACGCAATGCGGCGCTTCTTCTCCGGTCCTGGGATCGACAATTACGATATGGCTCTGTCAAAGAGCACCACCATCACCGAGAGCACCAAACTGCAATTCCGGGCTGAAGCTTTCAATGTCTTCAACCATGCGCAGTTCAAGAATCCGAACGGGACGGTCAATAACACCGGCCAGGGCGGCTTCGGTTATGTGACCTCGGCGAGTGATCCTCGCATCATGCAGGTAGCGCTGAAATTCCTGTTCTAGGCTGAGCGAAGAGGACCAGTGACGAAGATGGGTTGGCGGCGGGGCATCTTTGTTCTGGTCGTCTTGGTAGGGTGGGGCTCGTTGTCTGCGCTGCAGGCGCAGTCGCCTGGCGCCGCAATCTTCGCGTCCAATTGCGCCGGTTGTCATGGTGCGGATGGCCGCGGCGGGGAGCACGCACCGAACATCGCCACCGCCCCCGATGTGCAACACCTCATGGACCGCGAACTGGCCGGCATCATCCGCTATGGAATCCCCGGCGCGGGAATGCCGGCCTTCTCGTCCCTGAAGCAGCAGGAAGTTGCGGAGGTCGTCGCCTATTTAAGGATCCTCCAGGGCAGAGGAGACATTGTGAAACTCCCCGGAGATCCAAAGCAAGGGGAAGCCCTTTTCTTTGGCAAGGCACAATGCTCGAACTGCCACATGGTGAACGGCAAGGGAGGTTTCATTGGCAGCGACCTCTCTTTCTACGGAGCCGATGCGAAGCCGGATCAAATACGCGCCATCATTATCGACCCTGATAAAAACCTCCCGGCAGACCAAAAAGCCACCACCGTGGTGACAACTACGGGGCAAAGAATTACCGGGATGCTCAGGGTGAACAACAATTTCTCCCTCTCCATACAGACCGAAGACGGATCCTTTCATTTCCTCCCAAAGTCTGAGCTTGCCCAGGTGGATATCGGCGCCCGATCTCTCATGCCCGCCTCCACGTTAGATAGCAAACAAGTAGATGACCTGGTTAGCTATCTGCTGAACGCTGGGAATGAAAACTCCACGCGATCTCCGGAGCATTCTCCAAAGTCAGATGATCATGACGACTAAGACTGCAATCCTTTCCGTTACCCTCTCGCTGGCAACGATATTAGGCCTGCAAACGAACGGCCCGGTTTATGCCCAGGCAGACAGCTCCAAATCTGCACTGGATGCGCTTACGCCCGGCTTTTGGAAGCTGTTTGACCGCAAGGCGCAACTCACCAAGGTGGGCTCCGGTTTTGGCTTTACCGAGGGGCCGGTCTGGGATCCGGCGGGCTATCTATGGATAAGCGATGAAACCCTCAATAAAATATTCAAGCTGAACACCGTGACAGGTCAAAAGCAGGAGATCATCTCCCTGGGAGATCCCGACGGTAACACGTATGATCGGCAGCATCGGCTGCTTGATTGCGCCAGCGTCTTGCGAGCCATCATCCGCCTCTCGCCTGATGGCAAGACTTATGAAACCGTCACGGATCACTATCAGGGAATGCGGTTAAACAGCCCCAACGACGTCGTGCTGGGCCCGGACGGCGCCATTTACTTTACCGATCCAACCTCTGACCTGCCCAAGGATCAGAAGCAGGAAATTCCCTTTAAGGGCGTCTATCGCATTGCTCCCGATGGTGAGGTTCAATTGCTTACCAAGGATCTTGACGAACCCAACGGACTCGCCTTTTCCCCTGACGGCAGCAAGGTTTACGTGGACGATTCGACCCAGAAGAATATTCGGGTTTATGAATTCCACAATGGCCGGCTGGCCAACGGGCGGATCTTTGGTGAAGAGCCAGGCGGACCGCATGAAGGCGTGCCGGATGGCATGAAGATCGATCGCCAGGGCAATTTGTATGTGGTTGGGCCCAGGGGGATATGGGTGTGGGATCCGGCCGGACATCACCTCGGAACTATTGTCGTGCCCGAGCAGCCTGCCAATCTCGCCTGGGGAGACGCCGGTTACTCTACCCTCTACATTACGGCGACAACTTCCGTGTATAAGATTTCGACCTACGCGCATGGCTTTATCCCTTACTTGTAAGAACCAATGATCAGTCGATTTCATCTCGTCTTGACTTATCTGCTATTGCTTTTGGCCCCTACAGTATTTCTTCAGGCCCAGACTTCTGGCTTTAAACCGGCAGCGACTACCGAGGCCTCACGATGAAACGGAGATCGTTCGTTAAATGGGCTGCGGCCTTTCCGCTGTTGGCGCAAGTTGGACTGGAGCAGGCTCTGGGAACCGGATGGGCCGAGGTCGCTCGCAACTCCACTGACAATATCTATACCCGGCTCGGGGTGAAGCCACTCATCAATGGCCGTGGAACCTGGACCTATCTCAGTGCCAGCCTGGAGCTGTCCGAAGTAAGAGCGGCTCAAGTGGAGGCCGCGCAGCATTTCGTGAATATTTTCGATCTGCAGCTGGCGGCAGGCAGGCGCCTGGCCGAACTCACGGGTGCAGAATCCGGCATGATCACTTCGGGCGCGGCCGGCGCCATGGCGGTTGCAACCGCGGGTTGCATCGCCGGCACCGACCCAGACAAGGTCTGGCAACTACCAAATACCGATGGGCTGAAAAACGAAGTGGTCATGGTTGGTGGGCGCAGCGTGTTTGACAGCGCCATTCGCCTCGCGGGAGGCAAACTTGTTCTCGTGGATTCTGCAGAACAGATGCCCAACGCCATCACGCCCAATACGGTGATGGTTTATACGACTTCGCTTCCTGAGCAGTTGGCCAAGGAGATCGCGGTTGCCAAGGATCATCGAGTGCCCATCTTCATGGATGCAGCCGATGGCATCCCTCCCGTTAACAAGCTGCAGCTATTTGCCAAAATGGGCTGCGATCTTTACACCTTCAGCGGGGGCAAGGGATTGTGTGGGCCACAATCGAGCGGCATTCTCCTCGGGCGTAAAGATCTCATCACAGCCGCTCTTGCTAATACCAATCCCTGGGAGGGCGCGGTGTGCCGCCCGATGAAAGTTGGCAAAGAAGAGATCATGGGCTGTCTGGCAGCCGTTGAGGCGTGGCTGAAGATGGATGTGGCGAAACTCAACCGGGAATGGGGTACGCGTGTCCAACGTATCGCGACGCTGGTGGGCACCGTTCCAGGGGTCGAAGCCAAGGTCTACATACCGGAAGAAAACCAGTGCCCAACGCTCGCGATTTCCTGGGACCAGAAAGCCTGGCGATACAGCACAGCAGATTGCGCGAGACAATTGCTCGAGGGTACTCCTGCTATCGCCGTCCTGACTGAGGATAATCCGAGCGATGTATTATCCCGCAAGCCAGCAACCGAGAGAGCCCCCAATCAAGATGACAAGCTGCAGATCGTTTCCATGACCCTGAGGCCAGGTGAGGAAATCATCATTGGCCAGCGTCTGCGGCAGTTGCTGACGCAGGCTCGGAGGCAGGTAACCCAGGCATGAGGAATGCTGCATCTTGTTTGCTGGCGCTTGCCGTGGCAGCATCATCGGCGAGGGCAGAGCCTTCCCCATGCCGAGTGCAGCCGGTCGTCTTCGAGGGCTGGCAGGCGCAGCAGGTTGCGAACGATTGGGTGCAGCTGACATTTGTTCCCCAGCTCGGCGGCCGCCTGATTCAGGTCACATTCAACGGACATCCCTACCTGTTCGTGAACCCGGCTTACAAAGGGAAATATATTTCTCCCACCGAAGCGGGCGGCCGCTGGATTAACTATGGCGGTGACAAAATCTGGCCGTTGCCCGAGGGCAATGAAGATGAGCAGCACTGGCAGGGCGCCTCCACCCCGCTTGACGATGGCGCCTACGCCTTCTCTGTTTTATCCCAGGGTGCGAAATGTACTGTTCGCCTCGAGGGTCCGCCGGATCCGCCCACGGGCCTGCAATATACCAGGGAGATCAGTATCGGCAGCGATTCACCGCAGATCTTCTTCCACGCGATCACTAAAAATTTTACGGGTCACACCATCACCTGGTCGGTGCAATCGGTCTCGCAATATGACCTTTCCGATGCAAACGATCGCACCCAATACAACCACAACTTCTGGGCCGTCACCCCGCTGAATCCGCGCTCTTCATATCTACTTGGCTACCACGTTCGAGACGGGCTCGCAAACGACCCATCGTTCAGCGTGAAGGATGGGTTGTTCCGGCTGAATTGGAGGTACCTGGAGAATGAGGTGTGGCTTGACTCGACTGCTGGATGGCTTGCTA
This sequence comes from uncultured Acidobacteriaceae bacterium, assembly GCA_963750415.1. Classification (GTDB taxonomy): domain Bacteria; phylum Acidobacteriota; class Terriglobia; order Terriglobales; family Acidobacteriaceae; genus PALSA-350. The sequence continues at coordinate 198,400 of CAVVQX010000005.1, read as the reverse complement.
TTGTCGATGGGGCGACGAAGTATGCGATGGTTGAGAAAACCAGGCATGTCACGGGCGGTGATTATCCTAGCAAGGCAACGACCATTTTTTACAAGAATGGCCCGTCAGTTGAATTGAATGAGAAGGGCATGCCTTACCTCACGTCGTCCGGCATCGAAAAGACGCCGTACTACATGGAAGCGGAAATGAATAGCCCAATGGCGGTACTGGGGCCGGGGGAAACCTATTCCTTCGACACAAATTGGTTTCCGGCACGCCTGAGCGGCGAACTTACTGCGGTGACCGAAGCCGGCGTGGTTGCCCAGGCGCTGGCCGCCCGGCGCACCGCGGACAAGGTTGATCTCAGTGGCAGCTTCGGCGTCTTCTTTCCCGGTGAGCTTAAGGCTTATCTTTATGATGAAGGGGGACTAAGAGCGAGCGAGGTTTCACTCCAGGCTATTCAGCCCCATGATCTAGTCACACTTCACCAGTCCATTGCCGCGGCCAGGAACATAGCCCGGGTTTCGATTCACCTCATCGACAGCAGCGGTGTCGATCGCGGGGCCCTGGGAGAAGTATTCGTTACTATCAATGATGAGGGTCATTGAAAGATGAAGCTTGGCCGGTTGTGGGTGATAGTACTTTGCGCATGTACCTATGCCTCGGCGCAAATTAAAGACGATTGGCCTTCTTACAACGGCGACTATACAGGCAGGCGCTTCAGCGGCCTTACCCAGATTACTCCCCAGAACGTCGCCCATCTGCAGGCGCAGTGGGTCTTTCACACCAGGACTCCTGGTGTATTGGAAGGGACACCGGTGGTGGTGAATGGCATCATGTACTTCACCGGGTCTAACGATGCGTTCGCTCTCAACGCGCAGACGGGAGAGGTGCTCTGGCACTATTCCCGGCCGGTTTCGAGTGGGCTGATCGATGATGCTTCCGGGCATATTAATCGGGGCGTGGCCATATCAGGTACTCGCCTGTATATGGAAACAGACAACGCCCACCTTCTCTGCCTGGATAATCGGTCGGGCAACCTCATTTGGGATATTGCTTACGCCGACTGGAATAAGAACTATGGGGCCACAGGTGCACCTCTTATCCTCAAGGACAAGGTATTGGTTGCAACTTCGGGCGGAGATGATGGAGTACGCGGTTTTCTCGCCGCTTTTGATGCAACAACTGGGAAATTAGCGTGGCGCCTGTGGACGATTCCGGCTCCGGGAGAATTTGGTTCTTCGAGCTGGCCGGGCGATACCTACCTTCACGGTGGCGCCACGGCCTGGATGCCCGGCACTTACGATGCGGAACTGAACACACTTTACTGGGGCACCGGTAATGCTTCACCGGATTATGACGGAAGCGTTCGACCCGGCGATGATCTCTATACCTCCAGCTTGCTTGCCATCGATCCGGATACGGGCAAGCTGAAGTGGTACTTCCAGTTCACTCCGCATGATCTGTACGACTACGACGCAGTGGAAACGCCTGTACTTGTCGATACCGAATACCAGGGCCAGCCGCGAAAACTCATTGTAGAAGCGAACCGTAATGGTTACGTATATGTGCTCGATCGCACCAGCGGCAAATTCCTATCGGCCACGCAGTTCGTCAAGCAGCTGAATTGGGCCAAAGGGGTGGATGCGAACGGCCGTCCGATGACTACCGATCTAAGGCCCAGTGCCGACGGTACACTTATTTGTCCCGGCGTCGAAGGCGCTACCAACTGGTATTCGCCCTCGTATAACGAAACCACGCATTTGTTTTATTTCTTGTCTCTGGAAAGTTGCTCAGTATATTTTCGCAAGCCGGCGCCCTTCGCCGAGGGTAAGGAGTACTACTCCACCGGAACCAAGCGCGATCCAAATGCGAAGAGCGCGCAAGTGCTTCTGGCCTTCGATCCCCGGACCAGGACCTTTGCATGGCGTTATCCTCAAGCCGGTGATGCTCATGGCTATGGCGGAGTCATGACGACCGCAACCGGCCTGGTATTTTTCGCCGATAATCAAGGTTTCTTCGAAGCCGCGGATGCGAGTACAGGCGAGTCGCTGTGGCACTTCAACACCGGACAGAACCTGCATGCGTCGCCAATGAGCTACGCCGTGGGCGGGAACCAATACGTAGCCATCGCATCCGGGAGTGATCTGTTTAGTTTCGCACTGGGTCGTTAATGCAGAACAGCAGGGACCTGCTGTTCTGCACCCTCACACTAACTCCAGGTTGATCTTCCTTGCATCCGCTTCCATCTTGGCAATCCGGAAGCTGCGAATCTGGCCCGCGCCAATAGCGTCGGGCTTTGCGGCGCCGGTACTTGGGCCGCCCTTCCAGTGCGCTTTCAACATCGAGCTCAGTGCAGACAGATCCACCTTGCCTTCGGCCGGTTGCGCTCCCGCCGCGGGATCCTGGGTGCCGATGCGGCACACACCCTCGATGCCCTCGCCGAGTTCCACTCTCGCTAATCCTTGTGCAACCTCGAGAATGCGGCCAGTGACCACGCTGCCCACCGGGTGTTCGGCAAGATATTCGTCCACCGTGACCGAGGTCCGTTGCTTCATGCTTAGACGCAACTGACGTTTCGCCTTGTCCACTTCGAGCACCTGGACCTTCACTACCTGGCCTAAATGCAACACGTCCTGAGGGTGATGAATGTGCTTCTCGGCGCTGATCTCGCTGACGTGAACCATGCCCTCAACTCCATCCGCAAGCTGAACGAACGCGCCAAACTTGGTGAAGCTGGTAACCGGTCCCTCAATTGCGGAGCCCGCCGGAAACTTTTGCTCAACTTCTGCCCAGGGATCGCCCAACGTCTGTTTGAGGCCCAGAGAAAGACGGCGTTCGCCCATGTTCACGCCCAGCACCACCGCCTCCACGCTGTCGCCCTGCTTCAGCACATCGCTCGCCTTTCGTAGTTTCCTGGCCCAGGACATCTCCGATAAGTGGATCAGGCCCTCTACCCCGGGCTCAATTTCTACGAAGGCCCCAAAATCAGCAACTCGGGTTACGGTGCCGTGCACACGATCTCCGGCCTTCAGCCTGGCCGCGATCGCATCCCACGGGTGCGGCAAGAGCTGTTTCATGCCCACGGAGATACGCTGTCTTTCGGAATCGACCTTCAGCACTCTGGCTTCGATCTGTTGGCCTACAGAAAGCACGTCCTCCGGCTTGTTGATGCGCCCCCAGGCGATGTCGCCGACGTGGAGCAAAGCGTCCACGCCGCCTATATTTACGAATGCCCCATAGCTGGTGAGGCTGCGCACCTCACCCTGTACCGTTTCACCTTCTTTGAGCTCACCGTACCGGCGCTCTCTGGTAGAACGGTCTTCCTCTTCTGTCAGCACGCGCCGGTCGACCACCACATCTTCTTCGGTCACTTCCAGCTTGATAATGCGGCAGCGGATCTGTTGCCCCACGAGCTTTTCCATGTCAGCGGCGTCGCGCGCTCCGCTTCGCGAGGCGGGCATGAAGGCCCGCACACCCACATCCACACTCAATCCGCCCTTTACCACGCCGGTTACCGTGCCGGCGATGGGCGCCTTGTCCGCGAAAGCCCGCTCTAAAGCGGACCAATCCCGAGGCTGTTCTACCTTGAAGCGCGAAAGCTCATAGTAGCCTTCGGCATTTCTGCCTTTGACCGCGACGAGAAACTTATCGCCAGGCTTCACTTCTTCGTTCGCGCTTTGGAATGGGGCCAGCGGCAGCACGCCTTCTGTCTTGTAACCGATGTCAAGGTAGACGGAGTCGGCAGAGACGGCAACGACCGTACTTTCTATCTGTCTGCCGCCAGCCTCAGCCGGGCGCGCATGGCTGTGCTCATACGCTTGAAAGATTGCGTCGAACGATTCGCCGCTTTCCAGTTCCGGATTGTCAGGATGCGGGTTGTTGCTGGTTGGCATGTGTAACCCAAGCTGATTTTGCTCAGGATACCACCTCGTCCTCCAGACGCTCTCGGGGCACGATCATGAGGTGCCTAAGCGCGGTGCCGCGGAGCAGGCTCACGTTCTGCGGTTTACCCGCGCGCTCCGTGGTCAGCAGACGATGCAGATCGTCTATGCCTCCCACCGGTTGGGCCGCAAAGCCTACAATTACATCGCCTTCCTGCATACCCGCGTCCGCAGCGGCGCCATCGGGCGCCAATGCCGTGGCCAACACGCCGGTGGGCATGGGCAGCTTGTATTCATAAGCGAGCCGCCGTGGGATGGGCACATTCTGCGCGGCAATCCCAATCGAACTCCGGCGCACCCGGCCGTGCTGCAGAATCTGGGCCACCACGTACTTTGCTGTATCAATCCCAACCGCGAACGATAGGCCCTGTGCGCCAAGAATAGTCGCCGTGTTCACGCCGATCACGCTGCCGGCAGAGTCCAGCAGCGGTCCTCCGGAGTTGCCGGGATTGAGCGGTGCATCGGTCTGAATAATCTCTTCCATCATGCGGCCTGAGGCTGCGCGCATGCTGCGGCCCAGCGCGCTCACCACGCCGGCTGTCACCGAAAACTGAAAGCCGAACGGATTGCCCACGGCAATCGCAATCTGCCCAATCCTTAATCGTTTTGAGCTGCCTAATGCCGCGGGGGAGAAGACGGAATGCTCCGTTCGGAGCACCGCGATATCGGTATCCCGATCCTCGCCGATGAGCACCGCGCCGCTTCGACTGCCATCCGTAAAAATGAGAGAAAGCTTCGTGGCACGGTGAACCACGTGACTATTGGTCAGGATCAAGCCATCGGGAGTAAATACAAAACCGGAGCCTGAGCCCTCCTGTCCCGGCCGATTAGCCCGCCGTGCACTCAGCACGTCGATTTTTACCAACGATCCGCTGACCCGCTCGACAGCTTGCGTCACCGCGCGGGAGTAGTTGTCCAGCAGATCGGAGTCGTCCACACGGTTCGGGACCACACCGGCGGCGCCCGAGAATACAGGTTGATGTTCCATTTGCTTCCCCTTCAAATTGCAACCAGGCCGCGTGTCATGCCAATTGTCACCGCTTCTGTACGCGTCCGAGCGCCGAGTTTGGCCAGAACGGAACTCACGTGAAATTTGGCCGTATGTTCCGAGATGTTGAGTTGTGCCGCCAGCTGCTTGTTTCTGTAGCCTCGCGCCATGAGCCGCAAAACCTCCACTTCGCGCGCGGTGAGGTCCTCCGTGATGCGCATCGCCTCTCCCACCCCGGAAGACGGACGCGGAATCGTGACCGCAAGCCCCGCCACGGCGGCAGAGATAGCGGCCACCAGTTGCCGGGTGGTGGCCTCCATCGGCAGCACGGAATGGATGCTCATGCGTGCGGCGCTACGCAGCGTCGACAGGTTCGCCTCTGCCGCGAGCAGCACTGCCGGCGTCTCGGAAAAAACCTCCCGCAATGCGCTGCGTTGGGTTGTCCGGGCCAGGAAAGCCTCGCCCGCGGCAATCACAACGACGTCCGGATTCTCGCTCTGCACGCGAAACAACAAAGTCGCGGGCAGAGCGACTGGCAACAGATCCAGCTCCGGCGCAGTGCGAAGTGCGGTGAATCGGCCGGCATGGGTCATTGAGTCCACAGTGGGCAACACCACGAAAGGTATTGCATCCGCCTTGTGATCCTCAGCCACGATCCGCCAAAACTACCGTTAGATCCGTTCTTACCCCACCGCGGATGACCGCTACAGCCACCGGATCCCCGACTTTCAGACTGGATAGTTGATGCTGAACATCGTGCACATTGTGAACCATGTGCCCGCCGACTGAAAGCATCAGGTCACCCACCAGGATGCCGCCCGATGCGGCAGGCGCATGGGGTTCCACGTGCAGTATCAGCAAAGCCTCTTCCACGCCCTGGCCAAAATGGGAGCGCTGCGCCTCGGGTACCGGCACGGCCTGCATTGCGGCGCCGAGAAAGGGTCGAGGCACGTGGCCTCGCTCCAGAATCGCATCCACCACTCGGTCGATGGTCGCCGCCGGCACAGTGATGACCGCATTTCGCGCCAGTGCCGAGCTATTGATGCCCAGCACCCGGCGCCCTTCGTTCACCAGTGCGCTCCCCGACTGGCCGACGTAAAGCTGCAGATCTGGACGGATGAGCGAATCCATTTGCCCACCGCGCCAGCTGCGCCAGGCGGACCCGAGACGGGCGATGATCCCTGAACTAGCCGATATGTCGCCCAAAGCGGAACGGCCTACTGCCAACACCACCTCGCCCACGCGAACCGGCTGTGCGCCAGTAGTTTCCGCCGGTTTGGCCGCTCCCGCGTCCACGCGCAGAACAGCGAGATCGGTTCCCGCATCGGCGCCGGCGAGTGTGGCATGAAATGGTTCACCACGGAGAGCAACTTGTAGGGAGTCACTGCGGCGGAGTCCTTGACGCACGGTCACGATCACTCCCGGACGCCAAACCACTCCGCTCGAGGTCGAGCGGCCGCCCCCATGCACCGTCACGATGCTGTCCTGAACGGCTTCTACTGTTTCTGCAATTGACCTGGAGAGTCCGCTCCAGACCGTCTGATTTGCTGTTTCCATCATGTTCTCCAATGAGTACAAGATGATGGAAACACTTCAGTGGGCTGCGCACATCACCCGGATGACTAGGATCGCTGGTACCACCAGGCCTTAATCTTTCTGGTGGAAGATCGCATTGTTGATATCCGGCCACACTTCCTTGAAGACGAAAACGCCGCCGTCAATGCAAAGGTTTGTGATCCACTTCTGATAGACCTTAGTGAAGGTCCGTTCCTGGCTTGGATAGTAGAGATTGGATATGCCGGAGGCCGCGCCCGCACCGATAATCTCGCTATAGTTGATGGCCCGATGGCCTGAATCCTGACGTGTGATAAGAATGCGCGTGAACGCATACCCTATCCGTTTGCCAAATGGCCCCTTCCCCAGGGTGTAGTACCTCGTGTCTTGATGCAAAAGCGAAGGGATGATGAACTCGACCCATGTGTTCTCGTCGATGGTATCGGCAAGCGTGTGCCAGTAATACCTACCGTATCCCTTGGCGCCCTGGCCGAATTCAGGGTAGGAATTGCTCGCCATTGCAACCCCAGCCTGGCCGCCCACAAAGATGAACGAGGAGTAGTCCACGCTATCAAGCATCGCAGTCTTGAACTTTTCTTTGACTGTTTGGGGCGGCAAGTGTTCATCTGCGCTTACGGCGCGAAAGTTGGGGACGACGTAAAGGATCCGCTTGGTTTGCCTCCCCTGGGCGAGAGGGTCTTCAGCGGGCTTATTGGTTGCTGCGGGAGGCGTCCCGGACCCTGCCTGGACCGGCTGCTGCACGCCGGCGCCCGGGTCATCGGGAAGCTCCGAATCCGCCGCGGGCGCTAGCGGCGACGGTGTCAGCGTGGCCACGGTGGCCGGCTGCTCCGGCGCCTGTGTCTTAAAAGTCAAAGAGAGAGTTTCATCCGCACTTGCTCTCGCTCCTGGAGAACAGATGCCTCCCACCAGAAGCCAAAACAAAAGCAAAGATGATCTCTTGGAGAACCTCATACAAGCCCTTTGATTCCGGTGGAATGAGTTTGGGTGCAAACCGCTCGTATTTTGTGGGATATACTTCCGCCGGAGCCAGGGACTGTTCGCCGACGCACTTCCGGGCGCAATTTAATTACGCTCACTCACGATGGCGTTTTCTCATAGACGAAGGTCTCATATTTGACGCGCGAATCGAAGCAGAAGTGTGCAGTCCGAGAAAAAAAGTTCCTTTCGAGGAACTATCTGGCTACAACCTTTAGGGCACGAGATACTTTTTGAGTGCCGTCAAACCCTCTTCAATGGCCTGGGGATCGATGGCATATCCAAAGCGGACATGCCCCTCTCCCTGCCCCCCAAAGACCACTCCAGGAACCGTAGCCACATGTGCCTTGGTGAGCAGCATTCGGGCTGCGGCGCGGCTGTCTTTGCTGATCCTGGTCACCCGGGGAAAAGCATAGAAGGCCCCCTGCGGCATCTCACAAGGCAAACCCACTTCATTCAAACCATTCACTAAAAGGTCGCGTCTCTGCCGGTACTGCTCGCGCCGCGCATCGATCTCGCTGCGGGGAATACGCAGCGCCTCGAGCGCCGCCCATTGGGTCATGGTCGACACTCCGTTGACAGAATACAGAACCAGCTTTCGCAAGCCGGTCATAAAAGGTTCCTGGGCTACCGCATAACCCACACGCCATCCGGTCATGGCGTAGGTCTTTGAAAAGGTATAGGTCGAGATCGTGCGCTGCCCCATTCCTGGCAGTGACGCGATTGAAAAATGTTCGCCGTCATAAACCAGATCTTCGTAAGCCTCGTCTGCGATCACAATCAGATCATGTTTTCTGGCGAAGGCCGCTACCTCTTCGGCTTCCCAACGAGAGAAGACTGTGCCGCTGGGGTTCTGCGGAGTGTTGTAGTAAATCGCCCGCGTGTGCGGCGTGGCAAAGTCTTCGAGCGTTCGAGTCAGGCCCGAGCTGCGCGCCGTCGCGGTAGGTACCAGCAGCGCCCGTGCCTGGCAACCCGTGATCATCTCCCGAATCGGCGTCCAGTAGGGCGAGAAAAGCAACACATCGTCGCCCGGATCGAGTACCGTCTGAAACGCAACATAGAGTGCGTGCGCCCCACCGGCGGTCACGATTACATTCTCTGCGGAAACTTCCAACCCGTTGCGCTCTTTCAATTTCGCAGCGATCGCGTGACGCAGCGGTTCTAACCCTGAGGAAGGTGCATACCGGGTCTTGTTCTCGACTGCTGCGCTCAGCAGTGCATACTTCACTGCGCTGGGTGTTTCAAAGAAGGGCTCGCCGCCATGGAAAGCATGCACCTTTTGGCCGGCAGCCCGCAGCTCCATGACTTTGTTCCGGACCTGGACAATTTCCGAAAAACCTACTTCATCCAGTCGCTTGGCCAATCGCATTGCATCTGCCGCCATGATTGCCCTCTCTCCGCAGCATTGCTAACTTCAAGGTATGAAGTCCAGATACCTTTACCTTGCAGTGTCCATTGCCTTCCTGGTGGCTGCGGTGATCGAACTCCGGTCTCCACGGAACATCACCGCGGCCGTTCTCGATGCGGCCGCAGGCGTCATCTTCCTCTTTCTGGGAGCGGGTCCGCAACGACGTGCATGAACTAAATTTTGATGAAGATCTTCTTCCGGTACAGCAACAGGACCGGGAGGAAGCAGACAAGAACGAACGCAATGGCATACATCAGCGATCCGAAAGATGGATTGATGATGGGAAAGAACCAGTGCTGGTAGATGTATTGTTGCAGATCGGTGATCCTGGCGCCGTCATGTACGCGTATGGTCGAAAGTGCGGCAGATAAGAGCTCCGAGAAAACATACGCGGTGATGGCGTTGGATCCAAAAACCAGCCAGGGAAACGTCCAGCCACGGGTCCATCGCCTGATCTCCACTGCATAAAAACAAAGTGCAAGAAGCAACAAAGTGCATCCGGCGGCAAACAACACATACGAACTGGTCCAGAGTTTCTTGTTGATGGGAAACCACACGTTCCATATATTTCCCAACACCAATCCGCTAATGGATGCAACCAGCAGACCGGCCGCCTTGGTGGAAAGAGATTTGGGCCGGCGCAGCCAGATGCCGGTGAGGACACCGAACAAAATGGTGCCCATAGCAGGAATATTGCTTAGCAGCCCTTCCGGATCGCGTACTCCCTCGTAGAGTCGCCCGAGCAAGAGTTTGCGGTCCAGATAGGCTACCCAATTTTGGTTGGGATCAAGCAGGGGCACGCTGTGGGTGGGAACGCCGATACCCGGAATCGGGACCCAGCGCATCAGGATCCAGTAACCCAACAATGCCACCACTGCGGTGGTGGCGGCTACCCAGGCCCGGCTGTTCCACAGGTAAAGCAGGCTGGCGAAGAGAAAACAAATCGCGATGCGTTGCAACACTCCGTAGATGCGCAGCGTCCCGAGGTGAAACAGGGGAAACCCGTTGACCACCAGGCCAAGCAGGAAAAGGATGACTGCTCGTTTGAGCACATGCAGGCGTAAGGCGCTTTTCGACTCTCCGCGCGCCACGCGCGCCTCGTTCGAAAACACGATTGAGATACCGGCGATGAAGAGAAAAGAAGGGAATACCAGGTCAGTCAGAGTCCAGCCGTTCCATGCGCTGTGTTCCAGCTGCCGATAGCTGTATCTTCCGCTGCCCCCGTTGTTCACCAGGATCATGAACGCGATCGTGATCCCCCGCGTCACGTCGAGTGAGACCAATCGGCGCATAGCGCTTACCAGGTTCTGGGGAGCCGTCGTGGTGGTTGTAGCCGCGCTCTTGGTAGCCGAGGTCGCCATGCTGGGAAGTGTATCTGCTGCGTTGAAGGGGTGTCGACTGATAATCTCGATGCCATGCGGCGCTCTGTTATCTGGTTCGCTCTGGCAGCCGCCTGGGGGCTTGACTGCGGGCTGGCGTTCTTCCACCACAATTCATTGCAAGCTGCGCTCACCGGCTTTTTTTCCTGCTGCTTCCTTGCCGCTGGTCTGGCCTTCCGTAAGCGGGAACAAGCATCCTCTCGTTACAAATGAATGCAATCCGGGATCCGTCCTTACCAATACCGACGGGATCTTTCCTTACCAGGGACGACGGGTGCCCCACATCTCGCTAGTTTTTCGCGAGATGTGGGATACCACCGGGCTAAACCCAAAAGCTTCGGCTCCCAATATGCGCTCACGGTTGAGAGTCGCGGTATCCCACATCTCGCGAAAAACGAGCGAGATGTGGGGCACCCGTCGGTCCTGGTAAGGAAAGATCCCGAGGTTTCTGGTAAGACAGATCCCGTCGGTCGTTGGTCAGGACAGAGTTTCGAAGGACAATCAGGTGGAGAGCACGCCGGAGTACACCGCCATTCCGGCGACCGCGTCCACTCCGATTGCGTCCAGGGCATCGATCTCAGCCTGTTCGCGGATGCCCCCGGCCACAATCAGCTGCCGCTTGGTCGTTTGCCTGAGCTGTTGGGCCACCGGGATAGGAAAGCCCTCCATTGTCCCCTCGCGGTCAATATGGGTATAAAGAAAGGCGCTGCAATACGGCTCCAGCTGAGGAATGGCTTCCTGTGGGGTGAGCTCTACCTGGTCCTTCCACCCCTTAACCGCCACTCGACCCTGTTTCGTATCGACACTGAACACCAGCCGCTCCATCCCCACCGCCTCAGACAGCGTGCGCGCAAAGCTGGTGTTCACCAGCTCAGCTCCTCCGAAGAGAGCCGAGCCCACAATGACTCTCCGGGCTCCCGCGGACAACACCGCGGCAGCCTTACCCACAGTTGCGATGCCACCCCCTACCTGGCAGGGCAGGCGGAGCGCGATCTGAGTGATCAGTTCGCCATTGTCCCCCTGGCGCATAGCTGCGTCGAGGTCGATTAACTGTACCAGCGGATAGTGCTGAAACCGGCCAATCCAATACTCAAAATCGTCAAAAGCCAGCTTGAGCGTCTCGCCTCGCACCAGCTGCACGATTCGGCCGCCCATCAGATCAATCGATGGAATCAGCATGGCAGCCTCACCGGTACCCCTTGCCGCGCCAGTTCCTGCTTGAGTGCGCGGACATCGGCAATGCCGAAGTGGAAGATGCTCGCTGCCAGCGCCGCATGTGCTTTGCCTGCCTGAAATACCTGGGCAAAGTGTTCCGCCGTCCCAGCGCCCCCGGAAGCAATCACTGGAATCTCCACGGTTTCACTGACCCGGGCAGTCAGCTCGCAATCAAATCCTGCGCGGGTGCCGTCGGCGTCCATGGAGGTCAGCAGAATCTCGCCCGCCCCCCGCGCTTCTGCTTCCCGCGCCCAGTCGATCACCTTCCGTCCGGTACGGGTGCGGCCGCCGCTTACGAAGACCTCCGCTTCGCCCACCGGGTCGGCGCCATTCTCGTTCCGGGCTCGCCTGGCATCGATGGCCACAATCACCGCCTGGGCGCCAAAGCTTCTCCCGATTGCATCAATCAGGTTGGGATCGGCGATTGCTGCCGAGTTGACGCTTACTTTGTCAGCGCCGGCATCGAAGACAGCCGCCGCCTCATCCGCTGACCGTATGCCGCCGCCCACCGTGAAAGGGATGAAGAGTTCCTTTGCCGTCCGCCGGACCGTTTCCAATAAAGTGCCGCGGCCCTCGTGGGTTGCCGTAATGTCGAGCAAGACGATCTCATCAGCACCGGCCGCCGCGTGCCGCCGGGCCAATTCCGCCGGATCTCCCGCATCCACCAGGTCCACGAACTGCACCCCTTTCACCACTCGCCCGCTGCGCACATCCAGGCAGGCGATGATCCGCTTGGTTAACATCGAAACTCCAGAAAATTCTTCAGAATCCTGAGCCCCGGGGCGCTCGATTTCTCCGGGTGAAACTGCACCCCCATCACGTTCTCGTGCTCCAGCGCCGCCGCGAACATCTTGATGTAGCTGGTGCCGGCCGCCACCGGGTTCTCAACCTCATTCTGGCCAGACCCGTTTCGGAGGATGGTGGTGGGAACGTAATACGAGTGGGTGTAATAGACAAATTCGTTCTGCTCCACCCCGGCGAACAGTCGCGTGGGTGATGAGGTGCGGGTCTGAATATGGTCCCAACCCACGTGCGGCACCTTTTCGTTTCCCTCTGGAAAGCGCTCGCACCATCCCTCAAAATGCCCCAGTCCCGGCTGTTCCGGAGCCTCCCGGCTGCCGGTCAGAAGCCACTGCATGCCCACGCAAATCCCCAGGAACGGCACCCCCCGGGCAATCGCCTCGCGCACGGCCGGAGTGATCCCGGTCTCGTCCAGCCGGCGCGTAGCCGCGAAATGACCCACGCCCGGCAGGATCACCCGGCTGGCCGCATTTACGTCTTCCGGACGATCCGTTACCGTGACCTCGGCGTCCAGATAGCGCAATGCCTTGACGACCGAAGTTAGGTTGCCGGCCCGGTAGTCGATGACGGTCACGGGTATCACAGCAATCCCTTGGTGCTGGGCAACATCTCGCCTAATTGCTTATCCCGGGAGCAGGCCACGCGTAGCGCCCGGGCGAACGCCTTGAACAGGGCCTCGACCTTGTGATGGTTGGATCGGCCATACATCGTGGCGATGTGGACGTTGGCCCGCGCCCCGCGGGCGAAGCCTTCAAAGAAATCCTCTACCAGCTCACTCTGGAGATCGCCCACCAGCCGTTTCTTCACCTTGGTCTTAACCACGCAGGACACCCGTCCGCTCAGGTCGACCGCCGCGACGCCCAGGGTCTCATCCATCGGCATCAGGAAGTATCCCGCGCGCAGGATACCCTTCTTATCGCCCAGAGCCCGGTCGAAGGCCTCGCCCAAAGCAATGCCGACGTCTTCCACCGTGTGGTGCTGATCGACATCCAGGTCGCCATCGCAGGCCAGCTCCAAATCGAAGGCCCCGTGACGGGTAAACAGTTCCAGCATGTGGTCGAAGAAGCGAATGCCCGTCTTGACCTTGTAGCGCCCAGTGCCTTCCACCACCAATTTCAGCGAAATCCTGGTCTCAGTCGTCTTACGGTCGATCGTGGCCTGGCGCTTCTTCTTCGAGACAGCTTTCTGCTTTGCCTTCATGCTTTCTCCCACCCGATCTCGTTCAGCGCTTCCGCCATCGCGGCCACGGCCTGCCTCATTTGTTCCCGAGTCCCCACCGTCAAACGAACACACCCCGCGCAGCCCTGGTCTTTCGACCGGTCCCGCGTAAGTATGCCGCGGCGCTGCATGGCTTGCACAAACTCGGCGTGGCTGGGCCCGATGTTCACCAGGATAAAGTTAGCCTGGCTGGGCCATTGGGGAACGCCAAGCTGGCGCAGGCTCTCCACCATCTCCATGCGTGCTGCCTTCACTTCTCCGACATACCATTGCAGATATTGCTCATCGTCCAGTGCCGCAGGCAGGCAGGCCAGGGCCAGCGAGTTCACGCTGTAGGGGGAGATGACCGTCCGCAGCCACTGTTGCATGCCTGCGGGGGCGGCTAGCATGCCCAGCCGCAGCCCGGCCAACCCATAGGCCTTAGAAAAGGTGCGGGCCACGATCAGGTTGGGCACCTGCCCAACCAGGTCCATCACCGTCTGGCCGCAGAAGTGGTAGTACGCCTCGTCCACCAGCACCACTGCCTGCGGAGCATGATGGAGAGTCTGCAGAATCTGCTGCCGGCTGGCCACCGTGCCGGTGGGGCTATTGGGGCTGGCAATCGCGATCAGCTTGGTCTGCGGCGTGATGGCCGCCAACAGAGGCCCCAGCGGGAAGGCAAAATCCGCATCGGAAGGCACTGTCTTGACGGAGGCATCGGTGCAGGAACCGTAGACTTCATACATGGAGTAGGTTGGGGTGGGGAAGAGGAACTCGTCCCCACGATCCAGGTACGTCTGGCAAAGCACGTGGATCGCCTCGTCTACCCCATTTGTCAGCAGCACCTGGCCGGGCGCAAGCCCCAGATGTTGGGCGACCGTGGCTTCCACCTGCCCTCGCTCCGGATACCTGGCCAGATCTGAAGCGGCGATCCTTCCCAACGCTTCCAGCACCCGGGGGGAGCAAGCCACGGTGTTCTCGTTAAAGTCCAGGCGCAGTCCTTGCCGTCCGCTGAGCGGTGGTTGATAGGCATGCATCCGCTGCACCGCTGCCCGCGGCGCCGGTGTTTGCTGTAACACAGTCTCAGCCATCGATTCCCCTTGCTCGCACCGCCTCCGCGTGGCCGTGCAGACCTTCCGCATTGGCCAGAATGATGGCGGCGGGTCCCAACCTTTGTAACCCGGCGAGCGTGTATTCCTGAACCGTGATTACCTTCAAAAAGTCCATCACGCTTAACCCGCCCCGCACCTGCGCAACGCCACCGGTCGGCAGGGTATGGTTGGGCCCGGAGACGTAATCGCCCATGGGTTGGGGCGAATATCGGCCAATAAATACCGACCCTGCATTACGAACCCAGTCCAGGTCCTCTCTGGCGTCGATGGTCAGATGTTCCGGGGCCAGCTGGTTCGTGATCTCGCGGGCCTCGTTTACAGACCCCGCGACGACTGCCAAGCCATTGCGTTCGATCGCCTGCCTGGCGATGGGATTGGTCTTGACCCGCTGTGTAACCTCTTTGACCACTTCGCGCGCCAGTGAGGCGTTGGTGGTGACCAGGATGGCCAGGGCTTCAGGATCATGCTCTGCCTGGGCCACCAGGTCTGCGGCGATGCCGGCCGCGTCCCCGCTTTCACTGGTCACGACAATCTCCGTCGGCCCGGCCAGCATGTCGATGGCACAATCGAAGGCCACCATCTTCTTGGCCGCCGTCACATACCAGTTGCCTGGACCCACGATCTTGTCCACCCGGCGAATGCTTTCCGTGCCGAAAGCGAGCGCTGCGATTGCCTGCGCCCCGCCAATACGGTAAAACTCGGTGACGCCGAGCAGTGCCGCCGCGGCCAGGGTCTCCTTGGCGGGCTTTGGTGACACCACCACGATTCGCTCCACCCCGGCCACCTGAGCCGGAATCGCCGTCATCAGTAGCGTGGAAGGCAACGGGTAGCGCCCGCTGGGCACGTAACACCCCACCGCACCCAGGGCCCGGACCTGTTGCCCGGTAGTGAGCCCGGCCGCGGTCGCACTCCATTGTTTAGGCAGCTGCCGCGTGGCGAATCGCCGGATATTACCGGCCGCGGTTTGCATCGCCGCCTGCAGCGGCTTGGGCGTCGCCTCCCAGGCCTGCTCCATCTCGGCAGGGCTTATTTCAAGAGGCTGTCCCGGCGGAAGGCCGTCCAGCTTGGCCGCGTAACGCCGCATCGCCTTGTCCCCGCCCTTGCGCACATCGGCCACAATGCGCTGGACCACGGGCATCGCGCGCGCCGTATTCCGGGCGCCCCGCAGTTCCAGTTCACTCAGGATCCGCAGCGTTTCCTTCCCGCCACGGCCCTGTGTCCTCACCAGCCTCATGCCGACGCTCCTCGAACGAGAATTTCTACCTGCAACGTATGCCGGGTGCCCCATATCTCGCTCGTTTTTCGCGAGATGTGGGATACAACAGGCGTTGACCCGACGCGTCCCGGAGACCACTGGCACTTACGGTCGAGAGTTGTGGTATCCCATATCTCGCGAAAAACGAGCGAGATATGGGGCACCCGATCGCCTCTTATCTAACCCGCCTAGAAAACAATCTTGTTAAGCGGATATTCGACGATTCCACTCGCGCCCGCACTCTTCAGCTTGGGAATTACGTCGCGCAACACGCTCTCTTCCAGCACCGTATTCAAGGCCGCCCACCCCGCATCGCTTAGAGTGGAGATAGTCGGCGAATCCAGCGCCGGTAGCATCGCTAACACCTGGTCCAGGTTTTTCTTCTCCACGTTCATCATCAATCCCACCCGGCCTTTGGCCGCAATGGCTCCATTGAGCATGAGCGAGATGTTGTCGATCTTCTGCTTCTTCCAGCGCTCCCCGTAAGCGGCTCGGTTGGCAATCAAATGGGTCTCGCTTTCCATCACCGTATCGATGATGCGCAAGCGGTTGGCCCTTAGGGAACTGCCCGTCTCGGTCACTTCCACAATCGCATCGGCCAACATGGGCGGCTTTACTTCCGTCGCCCCCCAACTGAATTCCACTTTCACGGGAACATTTTTGCCTGCGAAGTAGTTCTTGGTCACTTCCACCAGTTCGGTAGCGATCACTTTTCCACTCAGCTCTTCGGCCCGCTGAAAGGGAGAGTCTTCAGGCACGGCCAGCACCCAGCGCACCTTGGTCCGGGTCGCTTTGGAATACGTCAGCGAAGTAACGCTGACCACATCGAGCCCGCTTTCTACCACCCAATCAATACCGGTGAGACCTGCATCCAGAACGCCTTTCTCCACATACCTTGCCATCTCCTGGGCGCGGATCAGCATGCACTCGATCTCACTATCGTCGATGCCGGGAAAATATGAGCGGCCGTTGGCATAAATGTGCCATCCGGCGTTCTCGAATAGCTCAATGGTCGCGTCCTGCAGGCTTCCCTTGGGAATGCCGAGCTTCAACTTACCTGCTCCCATTGGCTGCCTCCATTTTGGCCGCCGCAGGCAATTCGATGGCACGGGTAAAGCAGCTCACGGTTCCTTCGTGGCAGACCAGCCCATCGCCTTCGACAATCACGCGAAAAAGCACCGTATCCTGATCGCAGTCGGTCGCAGCCGACACTACCCTCAAGCGGTTTCCGCTGGTTTCGCCCTTCATCCATAGTTTTTGCCGCGTTCGGCTCCAAAATGTCACAAAGCCTGTTTCCAGTGTTTTGGCGTAACTTGTGTCGTTCATAAAACCCACCATCAGTACCTCGCCGCTTACTGCGTCCTGCACGATTGCAGGCAGCAGACCATCCATCTTTGCAAAATCGAGTTTCACTGCTTCGGTCATCGCCAGACCTCTCCCTTTTACTTTCTCTTCGAGCAAACGAAAAAAAGCCCGCTTGCGCATTGCGCGCCGGCGGGCTTTTTCTGATCCTGGTTTCCTGGCCTCTTATTGCTGGCCGGAACCGTCCGCCGACACGCTCGTCACGTGATGGTGATGATGACGATGATGGTGGGTGCGGACCTGCATATCTATTTAAAAGCTAACCGCGTCTCTACCCGATGTCAACCTGCGGTCTGCTACCATGCCGCCTGACGGGTCCATGCAAACGAACCTCACCAAACTTCCGTATCTGTTGCTGGCCATATTGGTTGTGGGTTCGACGCTCTTTTATGCGGCCAGCACGGCTGCGGTCTTCGACAGCTTTCTCAATCCCGACCGCGCACGGCCGCCACTGGACTACTCCCGCTACGCCCGTTTGCCGGTAATGCCTGAGTCGAAACGCGCCGGCATGCAAGCCGAAGACGATGTGATTTCCGTCAATGGGGTCCCATTCATGGGAATGGCCGGGCTGATCGGCCAAACCTTTCATGCCCGGCCGGGACAAACCTTCTCCATCGTCTATCGCAATCGATTGGGTGGGATGCATACGGCGCAAGTGCAGCTGATGGCGCGGCGCAGCAAGCCTCCCAATTTCTCCGGCTGGCTGATCAACATCGTATTGGTGCTCCTCTTTCCTGCATTCTGCCTCTTGCTCGGCTATTGGGTGGTGCTGGCCAGGCCGTTCGAGTGGAATGCCTGGTTTCTGCTGGGCATCATGAATGTGGTTCCCGCGTTCATCGGCCGAACCGGATATTTCCCCGGCTTCCTCGCGCCGTTCACCGTCTTCTGGCAACTATTCGCCTTCCAATGGATGTTCATCTCGCTCATCCTGTTCAGCATCTACTTTCCGGTCCGCTCCCGCACCGACATCCGCCACCCATGGATCAAGTGGCTCATCATCGTTCCCCAGGTCGCGATCGTCCCCGCCCAAATCGGGTTGGAATACGGCCGGCTTTACCGCGTCCGCGCCATCCAACCGTACCTCTCCGCAAGCGATCCCCTGACGCTCGCGGGGAATATCCTTGATGCGATTTCTCTGTGCATCTTCATTGCGGCTATCGTTGGCAAGCTCTTCGCCGTCCCCGCCCCCGCGCCCGATGCTCGTCGCCGCCTCGGGGTGGTTGCCGCTGGTTCGCTGCTTGGGCTTGGCCCCCTGCTGATCCTGCTCGTAACCACCACCCTTTCGGAGCAGACGGTCATGGAGATGGTGCCGTCCTGGGCCCTCCTCACCGTGGGGGTTCTGTTCACATTATTTCCCCTTTCTCTGGCCTACACCGTGATCGTGCAGCGCGCCCTCGACCTGCGCATCATCCTTCGCCAGGGCACCCGGTACGCCTTCGCTCGCGGCACATTATGGGTGCTGCAGGTGATCGTCTTTACCTTTCTCGGCTTCCGGATCTTTCATTTCGCGCATACCTCCGGCCGACTCGTTCAACTCATCGCCCCGGTGGTCTTGGTGGTTGTCTTTCTGTTTCTGCATTGGCGTATCGCGCGGCCGCTCTCCCTGTGGATTGACCGGCGCTTTTTCCGCGAGGCCTACTCAGTCGATCAGATATTGATAGACCTTTCCGAACAGGCGCGGACCTTCACCGAAACCGAGCCCCTGTTGCAGACGATCACCGAGCGCATCAGCCAGACCTTGCATGTGGAACGCATCTCTTTCCTTTTGCGCCAGGGTAAGCTCTTCCAACTGCAGTTTGCCCAGGGGGTTCCGGATGGGGTGGATGTTTCCTTGCCGGAAAACTCCTCCACCATGCGCGCTCTGGCCATTGACCGCAGTCCCAAGCGGGTCTACCGCGAGCATCCCGACCCATGGCTGGCGCTGGCCGCCCCGGCCGAGGTCGCGGTTCTTGACCGGCTGGAGGCTGAATTGCTGTTGCCATTGCCTGGCCGGGCCAGTCTCATAGGGGTCATGGCTTTGGGGCCCAAGCTCAGTGAAGAGCCTTATTCCCGTTCCGATCGGCGGTTGCTTTCGTCCGTCGCTTTGCAAACCGGACTGGCCATCGAAAACAGTGCGCTGGTGCACCACCTGGCCCAGGAGTCAGCACAGCGCCAACGCATTGATCGTGAAATCGAGATCGCCCGCCAGGTGCAGGAGCGCCTGCTGCCCCAGATCTATCCCTTGATAAAGGGTATCGACTTCGCCGGCTATAGCCGCACCGCGCAGGAGGTTGGCGGGGACTATTACGACTTTATTGCCCTCGAAAACGGACGCCTGGGCATTGCCATCGGCGACGTTTCCGGCAAAGGCATTTCTTCCGCCCTCTTGATGGCCTCGATCCGTGCCGCTCTGCATGGCCTCACTTTCAGTGGCACGCTCAGCCTGGCCAGGATCATCGAGGGTCTCAACCGCATCATCTACGATTCCTCCACCAGCAATCGCTTTGTCACGTTTTTTTTCGGCGAATACGATCCTTCTACGCGCACCCTGGATTACGTGAACGCCGGCCACAACGCGCCCGTACTCTTGCGTCCTACGGCTCCGGGGCAGGATAGTTTCTGCAGCCCGGAAGGTCCATGCATGGTGCAACGTCTGGAAACCGGCGGTCCGGTGCTTGGCATCTTTACCGACGTTCAATATGAGCAAGGCCAGCTACAGCTGCAACCCTACGACGTCCTCATCGCCTACACGGATGGGATTAGCGAAGCCATGACCTCCGGCTACGAGGAATGGGGAGAGGATCGCCTGCTCGCGGCCGCCAGATTGAACACTCACCGCACCGCGCAGGAAATCGTCACCGCAGTCGTGGAGTGCACCGACCGGTTTACTGCCGGCGCTGAACAAAGTGACGACCTCTCCCTGGTCGTCCTGAAGGTGCTCTGATGGCATTCCCGCGGCTGGTTGCATGGACGTTTTTGTATTTGACCGCCGCTGTGCTCCACGCCCAAACGCTACCGGTGGAGTACGCAACCTTCATGAGCCACGGCAAGGCGGTGTCGTGCGCGCTTTATGACGCTCACGACGCCACTGCCACCATTATCTATTTGCGGGGTTCGGGTCCTTCGGATCTCGCCCTTGGCCGGATGCAGGCCCGGTTCTTCTCCGAGCACGGTTTTCGTGTCCTGCTGGCCGACTATCTGACCGTTACGCCTACGGTCGAGCTCACCGCCGCAAATTATCGCCGTTGGGCTCAGGTGATCCAGGATATCGTCGCCGAACTACGCTCCCGCCCCGTGCCGAGGAACAGGAAAATTGCCATCATTGGACAGGGCTTGGGAGCGTCGGTCGCACTGCTTGCTGGTTCCCGCAAGATGGGTGTCGACGCCATCGCCGAATGGTCTGGCTTGCTTCCGAATCAATTCTTTTCCCAGGTGCAGACCCTGCCGCCTCTGCTCATCCTTCACGGCGAGCAGGATAAGCAGGTGCCAATCGTCAACGCCCGCCAGCTTATCCGCCTTTGCGAGCTCAGGGACTTCACCTGCGAAGCCGGTATGTATCCCGACGAGGGCCACATCTTCAGCAGCAAAGCGACGGAGTCGGCTAACCAGCGTGTGCTGGCCTTTTTCCGAACCTATCTATGGGCAAGCCTGCCGACGAAGGCTGAATAGGTCTGTGAGGATCGGAAGCGAAGTGGAGGGAGCTGCTATTCCGCTTCCGATCCCCTGACCTAGCCCTGACCTAGCCCTGGGCGAGAGCCCACATTTCTCACAGACCCCTGGGTAAACGAATCGCTGCTCGTAGTGAGATCTCCATGCGTAACGAGTGACGGATGCCCCATATCTGCCCGGTTTTGGCAGATGTGGGATTCAACGGCTGTCCACCGATCACTCCTAACAGCAACAGATCTTGAAGTCCATGGCCATCTACGCCCTGCACAGTCAGGGGTTGAGGTTGGTGGAATCCCACATCTGCCAAAACCGGGCAGATATGGGGCACCCGGGCTTTGTCGCAGACCGGGTTGCGAGAAAGCCCGGCTAAACCACGGCTAAACCCCGCAAAATTTGCGCCTTCCCCGGAGATCCTTTTGGGGGTGCGCACTCCTGTCGCAACCTCAACTACAGCAGCTTGGCCAGATCCTCAACCGGGTCTTTGAGGCCCAGGCCGGTCATGTGCCGGCGCGACGATTCTTGCATGTAGTAATGCAAGCGGGCCGCCGCCGCGGCGTAGCTCAACCCCTCTTCCCGGATGTTCGAAATGCAATTGCGTTCCGCGTCTTTGCGTCCGGGTCGCGGTTCCCAGGTAAGGTAAACACCCAGAGAGTCAGGGGAACTCAACCCTGGCCGCTCCCCAATCAGCACCACCGCCAGGGGTGCATGGAGCGCCTCGCCAATCGCATCCCCCACGGCGACGCGGCCCTGCTCCACTACGCACACCGGCGCCAGCCGCCAACCGGCGATCAAAGGCAAAACCGCTCGTATCAATTGCAGCGCGTGCCGTTCCACGGCCAGGGCCGAGAGTCCATCCGCAACCACGAAGACAGCATCGTATTCCCCTGGGGTCAGCAACGCTGCCGAATCCCCGCTCAACGATCGGCCCAGATCCGGCCGCGTGAGGTAGGTGTTTCGGTCTCCAGCCTTACTTTCCAGCGCCAGCGCCGGCAATCCACTGCGGCGGAGTTCATCGCACAGCATACGCACGTCGATGGCCGCGTGCACTGCATCGCGCGCCCGCGCATGCGCCAGCTGAAAATCGAGCAGAGGCCGTGTCGCCAGGCTCACCCCGGCACGTTCGAGGCCGATCCGCGCGGGGGTATAGCTGCGCAACGCCTCCCGCGCTGCGTGCGACATTTCCGTCAGGGTCAGATCCAGGATTGACTGGAGCTGCTTCGTCTTTTGATCCCGTTTAAGAAACATCAAACTATGCAAGAAATGCGGGAACATTCAACCGCAATCGCTCATCACTGTGCAGCCACGCCTCAAACTCCGGCGCCGGCCTCAGGCCCAGCACCCGCCGCAGGTAAAGCGCATCGTGAAACGAGGTGCTTTGGTAATGGAGCATTACATCATCAGCCCCGGGCACGCCCATAATGTAGTTCACTCCTGCGGCGCCGAGCAGTGTCAGCAACACGTCCATGTCATCCTGGTCGGCTTCGGCGTGATTGGTGTAGCAAACGTCACAGCCCATGGGCAAGCCCAGCAATTTGCCGCAAAAATGGTCTTCCAGTCCAGCCCGAATAATCTGTTTGCCATCGTACAAATACTCCGGCCCGATAAAGCCCACCACGGTGTTGACCAGCATTGGCCGGTAGCGCCTGGCAACGGCGTAGGCTCGGGCCTCACAGGTTTGCTGGTCAACCCCATGATGGGCGTCGGCGGAGAGCGCGCTGCCCTGTCCGGTTTCGAAATACATTACGTTATCGCCGAGGGTGGGCCTGCCGCCACCCTGCTCCGGCTTGAAAACCGCCCCGCGCGCCAGCGCCCTGGCCGCCGCGTAAGCTTCATCCAATAACGCCAGGTTCACTCCGAAGGCATGGTTGGCCGCTTCCGTGCCGGCTATTGATTGAAAAACCAGGTCCACCGGCGCACCCTGTTCGAGCGCGGCCATAAGAGTCGAAATATGCGCCAGCACACAGCTCTGTATCGGGATCTCATATTTCCGGCGCACATGATCGATCAGACTCAACAGCGTCTGCACGGTGCTCACATTGTCCGAAGCCGGGTTGATCCCGATCACCGCATCCCCGGAACCGAGCAGGAGCCCATCGACCATGGACGCAGCGATGCCTGCGGGGTCGTCCACCGGGTGGTTCGGCTGCAAACGGGTCGAAAGCCTGCCCTGGAGCCCAACCGTGGTCCTGAACCGGGTGACCACCTGTATTTTGCGCGCCACCATCACCAGGTCCTGGACCCGCATGAGCTTGCTCACAGCCGCGACCATCTCTGGCGTCAAACCCGGTCCTAGCGCCGTCAGCGCTTCGCCGGTGGCGGCGTCGGAAAGGAGCCAATCGCGAAGATCTCCCACAGTAAGGGTCGCTACCGGATTGAAGGCAACGGGATCGTGACTATCGACAATCAGCCGGGTGACTTCATCGTTTTCGTAGGGCACCAGGGCGTGTTGCAGAAAGGCGCGCAGAGGTAGGTCGGCCAGTGTCATTTGCGCCGCAGCACGCTGTTCCGCGCTCTCCGCGGCAATTCCGGCCAGCGCATCTCCGGAGCGGTAAGGGCTGGCTTTGGCCAACAGGTCACGCAGATCATCGAAGTTATACGTGACCTCGCGGACCTTTCTGCGCAACCGCATAGTTTGACCCAATAGTAATACGATCCAGCGCATAGAAATGGATCTGCTGCTATTCTGCAAACCATCTTGACCATCCGACACCTTCCTTGTCTCGTGCTGGGGATCTGCGCCGGCGTCGCCTCCGGGTCCCGCGCGTTGGCGCAAACTGCGCCGGCGACTCATCCCGTCGTTCTCCATGCCGCTCGCCTGCTGGATATTGAAGCCGGCCGCATCCTTAGCCCCGGCGAGGTTCTGGTCGAAAGTGGGAAGATCACTGCTGCGGGTACCTCGGTCGCCCATCCCTCCGGAGCGGAAACGATCGATCTCGGTGACACCACGCTGATGCCCGGCTTGATCGACGCTCACGTACATCTTTTCCTTCACCCCGGAGCGGAAGACCTTCAAACCGTGACCGAGTCCGTGCCCCAGCGGGTGATCATGGCCACATTGGCCGCCAAGGCCGACCTGCTTGCCGGCTTTACCGCCGAGCGGGACATGGGTACGGAAGGCGCGGGCCCGGCAGACTCCGCGGTCCGCGATGCCATTGACCAGGGACAGATCCTCGGGCCGCGCATGCGCGTCAGTGGCAATGCCATCAACATTCTGGGCGGCCACGAGGACGCGCTCCACTTCAACCCCGAGCAGCACGTGCTGCCTAACGCCACCTACGCCAATACCGGCGACGAGTTGGTGACCGTCATTCGCCAGCAGATTAAGGACGGCGCGGATTTCATCAAGATTTACGAAACCGGCCGAGACTTCTTTAAGGACGGCCAGTTTCACTCCATCGTTCAGTACTCCGAGCCACAGTTGGCCCAGGCCGTCGCCGAGGCCGCACGCCTGCAGACACGCGTTGCCGTGCATTGCGAAGGTGAGCCGGGAGCCTTGTACTCCGCCCAGGCCGGGGTGGCCTCGATCGATCACGCTGACCAGCTGGGCGACGAGACCATGCGCCTGATGCGGGACCGGCAGATATATGCCGTTCCGACCTTTACCATTCAGGAATATTTTGCCGCCCATGCCAGCTCCCCTGAGGGAGCGGCTCGAGAGCACCAGCTCCTCGACTATCACGCGCAGGAGTTTCGCCGCCAGCTGGAGCACGGTGTGCCCATGGCGGTGGGCTCCGATGTGGGACCATTTCCCCACGGCACCCAGGCGCGCGAGCTGGAGCTTATGGTGCAATACGGAATGAAGCCCCTCGACGTGCTGAAAGCTGATTTGATCAACGGTGCAAAGCTGCTCGACTGGGACCGCGAACTAGGCGCCCTCAAGCCAGGCTACGACGCCGACGTCATAGCCGTGCCCGGCAATCCCCTCGACGACGTCAGTGTGCTTAAGCGCGTCTCCTTCGTGATGAAGGGCGGCGTCGTTTACCGGCGCTGATGCCAGGTCTTGTCCGAAGGCATCTACTTGGACCAAATCGGATTCCCCACCCCACGAAGCCGCGGCCCATCCAGATCGTTAAAGTCAAACACCACCACCTGGTTCAAACCCTTCCTCAGCCAGGGCGCAGGCAGAAACAGCGACTGTTGCGGACCAATACTCCAATCACGACCGAGATTGTGACCATTGACCCAAACGAAACCCTTCCCCAGCTTGCTTACGTCCAGATACGTATCGGCGACAGATGCAATACTGAAGGTCCCCCGATGAAATGCCGGCCCCGGGGTAAAACCTGTCTGCCAGCCTTTCAAGCCCTCCGGGCCGCTCATCGGAAGGGAATAAACCTGCCAGCCTGACAACTCGCGTCCCCCAAGGGACACAGACCGGGTGATGCCCGCCTGCCCATCCTGCAACCTCGGCCCATAATTCACACGGCCGGTATTCTCAACCAGGATGTCCAGCGTCACCGGCGCCGGCGCCACGGAGACGTCCAATCCCGTCTGCTTCAGGCGGCGATCGATCGTGCCTTGCAGCCTGTGGTCCAGATAAACCGCAGCGAAGTCCCGCACATCGTCGACCACCAACCGGCCTGTGACCGGCCCAGTCAGCTCCGTGCGGTACAGAATGTAACCGTAGTCCTGACCGAACGCCTCCATGGACCGGGGATGGTCCACCGCCTGCGGAGCCGGCAAATTGTTCCAGAGAGAGGTCGATTCCCCCAGAGGAAAGCTGGTCACGCTCGCAATCGGCAAAGGAGCAGGCAAAGCGGGCGGAGTGATCCCCGTACGGCGCCGAATAACATCCCGGAACAGAAAGAACTTCCTGGTGGGTCTGCCGGCCTCGTCTAGAGCAGCATCGTAGTCATAGCTCGTCACCAGGGGTAAGTAGTCTTCACCGCTATAATTGGCGCCATTCATAAATCCAAAACTGGTTCCGCCATGAAACATGTAGAGATTCACCGAATACCCCCGGCCAAGCATCCACTCCAATTCCTTCGCCTCTAGATCCGCGTCTGTCCTGGCATGCCGGCCGCCCCAGGCGTCATACCACCCGGCCCAATATTCGCCCGTCATCGACGGCTGTTCGAAGCGGAATGATCGCATCGTCGAGGCCAGGTAAATCATGGCGAGGAACCGCCTGGCATAGGACGTTTCCGCCTTATCAGGACCGAAATTGATCACCGGCAAAATCCCCGGCAACGCATCGTGCACCATGTCCTTGGGTCCGTCGGAGGTAAACAGGATGGAATCGCCGAAGCCCGCGCGCACGACCGACTGGCGAATCTGTTCCATATATTGCCGGTCGTTCCCGTATGTTCCATACTCGTTTTCCACCTGCACCGCGATGATTGGACCGCCACGCGTAGCTTGGAGAGGCGCCAGTTCTCGTCCAAGCCGTGCTAGATAACGGTCTGCCGCGGCGAGAAAGCGAGCGTCCCGGGTGCGGACCTTTATGCTGGCGTCGGCAAATAGCCAGGCCGGCAGCCCGCCGGCCTCCCATTCTGCGCAGACATAGGGACCCGGTCGCACGATGACATTAAGTCCCTCGTCCTGCGCCATCCGCACGAATTCTGCGATGTCGTTGTTACCGCTAAAGTCGAAAACTCCCTCCCGAGGCTCATGCACGTTCCAGAAGGCATAGGTCTCCACCGTGTTCAAGCCCATCGCATGAGCTTTGCGCAGGCGATCGGGCCAATATTCACGAGGCACGCGCGGGTAGTGGATCGCCCCGGAAATAATCTGGTACGGCTTGCCATCGCGCATAAATTGGTCGCCCGCAATGGTGACCCTGGAAGTTTTGCTGGTCTGGGCTGCACTTCGAAGCGCCGGCGCTATGCCCAGAGCTATGCCTAGCAGGGCTAGAAGTGGCATGCAGGTGCGGTTTCGGCGCTCGGAGGACACAAAAGGACCGGTGAACCCACGCAATCTACCGAAATTGCCCTTAGTGGCTGAGACGCGATTCTTCAATAAGCGCCGCCTTTCACCTGACTAACAACGATTGATTGTCAAAGAGAACTTGTATAGTATGCTCAGCGGTTACCGGAGGAGCCACTCCGGATTCGTTTCCGGGCTCAGCCGCAGGCAATGTTGTATTGCTGCAATGGTGTCGAGATATCTCAAGGAGAGAGCATGAAGAGAACAGTAGTGGCGCTAAGCCTCATGGGCCTGATGGTTCTGCCCGCTTTTGGGCAGGACAAGGAAGCGGATCGAGTGATGGCCGCGGGAACTGTAATTTCCGAGATCATGAACGTTCCCGACGACATTCCGCAAGGCGTGATCGACAAAGCGGATTGCGTGGTGGTTTTGCCCTCCGTACTCAAGGCCGCCTTTGTTGTCGGAGGCAGCTACGGCCGCGGCGTATTGACCTGCCGGAGTGGCAGGCACTTTCGCGGTCCCTGGAGTGCGCCCTCGATGATGGCTCTTGAAGGCGCGAGCTTCGGATTGCAATTGGGCGGTCAGGCTACCGATTTCGTCCTCCTGCTCATGAGCCCGACCTCGGCCGCCAACATTCTTAAGAGCAAGGTCAAGATCGGAGGCGATGCCTCCGCGGCCGCCGGTCCAGTTGGCCGCAATGCCTCTGCTGAAACGGATGTAACCATGCGGGCGCAGATCCTTTCCTACTCGCGCGCACGTGGACTTTTCGCCGGGGTCTCCCTGTCGGGTTCTACGTTGCGTCCGGACAACGACGGCAACAAGAAGCTTTACGGCAAGGATGTAACTGCCGAGGCAATTGTTTTCGACAAGGCAGTACCGGTCCCACCCTCCGCAGCCAAGTTGTTGCGGACCCTGAACAGAAAGTCACCCAAGAACCTGTCGAAGGAGAAGTAAGACAGGGTTAAGACCGAGATACCGGGCCGGCCGCGCGCAAGGCCCTTGCGCGCGGCTGCGCCGGTGGTGATTGCCGCGCTGTCCTCTTCAATTTTTACGTTGCTACGGGCCTCACTGCAGTCTTCCAGGCAAGCCAGGAGGTAGTCATGTTCAACCTGTTGTGGGAAGCAATCATTGGCCTTATCGTTGGGGCGCTGGCGAAGTTCATCATGCCGGGAAAAGATCCCGGCGGTATCTTCATTACCATGTTGATCGGGGTCGCTGGAGCCTTGCTGGCTACTTTTATTGGCAGTCACGTGGGCTTGTACAGGGAGGGTCAGCGCGCCGGCTTCTTTATGTCCCTGCTAGGCGCCATAGTGCTGCTGGCCATCTACCGTCTGATCAAGGGCAAGACGGCGACTACATAACTGAAATCCAGTAGCCGTTACTCGGGCCACAAGGCTGGCCCCGGGACGCCTTGCGCCTGAGTCTGTCCCGCGCGGGAAGCCTGTTCGCCATGGAAACGTTCCCCCTTATCCACGGATTCCACAGCTCTTCCCGCTGCCGCACCTCGCCGCCGTCTTGTTTGATGCCCCTCCCGGGCGTAGCCTGATTTCAGGCGTTTTGGTGTGTGACCACGATGTTTCGGGTGTTCCACATCTTGCTGGCCCGGCCCAGCCGAGTGAATGAAATTCAAAGGTCCCAAAGCCGCTCCCAGATTGGCCTTCCGGAGTTCTCCACAGCCGTTTGTTCGACTTCGGGAATGCGAGTGGATGGATATGCATATAAACTACTAGATGTAGTGGTTCTGGCTTGACATACGCCATGGAGAGCGGTACTTTCGCATCTCACGGCTTTACTTTGATCTAACGGTTCCCCGTGGTTTGGGGTGTTTTGTCCGCCAAAGCCTGGTTGGTCAGTATTTCCAGGAAGGCCGGTTTTACCTCCAGTTGCAAGGCGTCAGCTACGAGCGCCCGGAGGCGGCTTTTCTGTCATTCTTTTAAAACTGTGAGGAGAATTATGGCCGAGGCCACCAATTCCGCTACTTCCGCCGCCACAAACGGCTGGGCCGCCCACTATAGCCACTCCGTGCCAAAGCCTGAACCTACCACCGGTGTACGCTGCACCCGCGTCTTCTCTAAGCCCGGCATTTCACCTTATAGCGAGGTTGCGTGGGAGCGCCGCACCGCTTCGATCACCGACGCCACCGGGGGAACGATCTTTGAGCAAAAAGACGTCGAGGTACCCGCGGATTGGTCGATGACCGCAACCAACATCGTCGCTTCCAAGTACCTTCACGGTCACGTAGGTACTCCACAGGGTGAGTTTGGCGCCCGGGAAACCGGTGTGCGCCAATTAGTCGCCCGGGTGGCAGAAACCATCCGCGATTGGGGGATCGCGGGAGGCTATTTTGCCACCCCGGAGGACGCGGGCGTCTTCCATGACGAGCTGGTCCACCTGCTGCTGACCCAGAAGGTAGCCTTCAACTCGCCGGTCTGGTTCAACGTCGGGTGCGAGCGTCTGGAGCCCAATTCCGATGCCCAGAACTGGCATTGGAACTCCCACACCTGCGCGGTTGAGTTCTCCGCCACCGGTTATCGCAATCCGCAGTGCTCGGCTTGCTTTATCAACTCGGTGGATGATTCGCTCGATTCCATCCTGACCCTGGCCAAAACCGAGGGCATGCTCTTCAAGTGGGGATCGGGTACGGGCACCAATCTTTCCAGCATCCGCGGATCGATGGAAACCCTCTCTGGCGGCGGTACCGCCAGTGGTCCGCTCAGCTTCATGCGCGGGTTCGATGCCTTTGCCGGCGTCATCAAGTCCGGCGGTAAGACCCGCCGTGCCGCCAAAATGGTCATTCTCAACGTCGACCACCCGGACATTGAAGACTTCATCGAGTGCAAAGCCAAGGAAGAGCTCAAAGCCTGGACACTGATGCAGGCCGGCTATGACGGCTCCGGTCCGGACTCGGAAGCCTATAGCTCCATCTTTTTCCAGAACGCCAACAACTCCGTGCGCGTGAACGACGACTTCATGCGCGCCGTCGAGCGCGATCAGGACTTCACCACCCGCAAGGTCAAGGGTGGCGAACCGGCCAGGGTCTTCAAAGCTCGCGACCTCATGCGCAAGATCGCCGAAGCTACCTGGCAATGCGGCGACCCCGGCATGCAGTACGACACCACCATCAACCGGTGGCACACGTCGAAGAACTCGGGCCGCATCAATGCCTCGAACCCTTGCTCCGAGTACATGTTTCTGGATGATTCGGCGTGCAACCTGGCAAGTTTCAACCTGCTCAAGTTCATCACCCCGGCGGCCGCCTTTGACGTGGAGGCGTATCGCCACGCCATCGACATCATGATCACCGCCATGGATATCCTGGTGGACAACGCCGGCTACCCGACTGAATCGATCGTGCGCAACTCCCACGACTATCGGCCGCTGGGGTTGGGCTATGCCAACCTGGGCGCTCTGCTTATGGCCATGGGCCTTCCCTATGACAGCGACGCGGGCAGAGATTTCGCGGCTGCTCTCACCGCCATCATGTGCGGCCAGTCCTATCTGCAGTCTTCCGTGCTGGCCGAGAAAGCTCCGCCGCTGGTTTCCGCCACCGCGCTTTGCCAACAGGCTCAGTACGCCGACGGCGGCCTGGCGCAGCGGGGAGGCGCATGCCCCGGCTTCTACGTCAATCGCGAGCCCTTCCTCGACGTCATTCGCATGCACCGTGCCGAAGTGAACAAAATCGGCCACGCCAACTCGTCGGAGCCCTTCACCACGCCTCAGCTGGCCTCACTCATCGCAGCCAGCAAGGATTGCTGGGACCAGGCCCTCGCTCACGGCGAACAACACGGTTACCGCAATTCGCAGGTGACCGTGCTTGCTCCCACCGGCACCATCGGCTTCATGATGGACTGCGACACCACCGGCATCGAGCCGGATCTTGCGCTGGTTAAGTACAAGAAGCTGGTCGGCGGCGGAATGATCAAAATCGTCAACAACACCGTGCCGGTGGCGCTGTTCAAGCTTGGCTACACCAATCCCCAGGTCGATTCGATTGTCAGCTACATCGACTCCACCGGGACGATTGAAGGTGCGCCCGGCATTAAGCCGGAGCATCTTGCCGTGTTTGATTGCAGCTTCAGGCCCAGCAAGGGAACGCGTTCTATCCACTCCTCGGGTCACATCAAGATGATGGCCGCTGCTCAGCCGTTTCTTTCTGGAGCCATATCAAAAACCGTCAACCTGCCCCACGACGCGACTCTTGACGATATTATCCAGGCCTACACCGAGGCTTGGCGCCTGGGCCTTAAAGCAGTCGCCATCTACCGTGACGGGTCCAAGGGCGCACAACCGCTCAATGTCTCGGACGGAAATAAGGCCAAGGTGATCAAGAACGCACTCGGTGCGGAAAGTAACGCCGATGTAGCCGTTAGCGCTGCCGCCAGCCGCGTTCTTGCCGCTATGGCCCAAGGCGACACCACCTCCATCGGCGACGATTTGCGGGTGCTTGAGGACAAGGTCTCGGCCCGGCTCGAGGTCACTGCCAACGCGGTGGTGACCGCTGCGAATGCCTTTTCCGCGTCGATCGCCAACGCCGTCACCCTGGGTCAGGCCGCTGCGTTGCGCGAAGATCCGGAGGCAACCCAGGGTCCGCCTCGTGCTGTCCGTCACCGCCTGCCGGAGGAGCGGCCTTCACTCACGCATAAGTTCTCGATCGCGGGTCATGAAGGCTACATCACGGTTGGTCTTTACCCCAACGGGCAACCGGGTGAGATCTTCATCAAGATGGCCAAGGAAGGGTCTACCGTCTCCGGGTTGATGGATTCCTTTGCTACTGCGGTCTCGCTCTCGCTCCAGCACGGCGTTCCGCTGAAAGTACTGTGCGAGAAATTCGCCCACACTCGCTTTGAGCCTTCCGGCTGGACTGGAAACGAACAAATAGGCTTCGCCAAGTCCATCATGGATTACATCTTCCGCTGGCTGCAGTTGCGTTTCCTTTCCGGACATCAACTGAGCCTGTTCACTGGCCTGGCCGCAGGCACGCAACTCCCCGCAGCTCCTGGCTTGGCAGAAGAACCGCCCGCAGTCTACGAGGCAAGGTACGAAACCAAATCGCCGGCGGGGGGCATCGTCTCCGAAGCTGGCGCTCCTGGTCAGGGTGGTGCCGGTGGAAGCATGGAAGACCGCGGAATCTATGGATCGCCTGAAACCCGCAAGGGAGGCCCCATCTTTCATGCGGCCGATGCCATGAAGGAGTATCTCGACATGGGTGACGCACCCAGCTGCCACACCTGCGGGGCCATCATGGTCCGCAACGGCAGCTGTTACCGATGCATGAGCTGCGGTTCTACCAGCGGCTGCAGCTAGAAAAACAGACCCTGTCACCAAACACGGTTGCCCCACATCTCGCCCCTTCTCCGCGAGATGTGGGGCAATCTTCTTCTCCTAGCACTTCCTCGTGAGTTCTGGATGCCGATCATGGACAGTCTGTGTCTTGACTGGCAGATTTCGTCCGCAATTCCGTTACATCACTTTTATGTCGAGAAGGGTGCGGGCGAACCTTCTGCAGTCGGCATCCATATCGACCAACAGGGGCCGGGATAAGTCGTGCCCTGGGAGCGCGGATGATCTCTGACTCACCAGAAAGTTCGGTTGACCCCCTCTCGAAGTCCGTAAACCGTCCGCCGATCGTAGTGCGGAGGACGACTATGACCCGTTCAAATCAGCACCGAGAACTTACAAAGTACATTTCCCACAGATCATCACTGCTGAAGGCGGCACGGGCAAGTTCCCGCCCCCTCTCTCTTGGATCGCTACTGCTGGTGGTCGCCTTCATGACGGGCCTGAACAGTTCCGCGCGCGCGCAAAGCCTTAATCCGCAGTCGGGAAAGACGACGGAAATAGCCGCCGTCGCGCCTGCGGAAGGCGAAGCCTCTGAGGGCCTGATGGTTTCCGTACCTGTACCCGCACCCACAGACAGGCAACCCGAGATAGTCGCCAACCCGGGACGCCCGGCTATGGCTACATCGGCACTGCTTACACCAATGGGCTACGCGCAGTTTGAGAGTGGGTTGCTGTACGCAGCGGATTCAGCGGCGTTCTCCAACAGAAGCGGCCAGGAAGAGACGATGCGCCTCACGGTTGCTCCGTTTCTCCAGGTAATCCTCTCCTCGGAGCCGGTTGCTTACAGCAACACCGCGCGGGAAGACCTGACCCAGCGGGGGGATGCGACGGGGGGCGTGCAGGTGGTCTTGATGCCGGGTTACGCAGCGAAGCCGACGATCTCCTGCAGCTATCTCCACCTGATAAGGGCTGGTACCGCGTCGAGCCTCGATATCGGCGGTTATGCGAACAGCGCGCTGTTGATGGCGAGTTCTGATTTGGGACACTTTCATGTCGACGCAAATGCATTTTTGAATGAGACCGAGGGCCCGGTCCGGCGGTCGCAGCTGGGGCAGGCGGTCGCGGTTTCGCACCCGTTGACGCCGAAGCTCGGCGCAACTGCAGAGTTACGTTATTTTACTGAGCCTCTTACCGGAGGAAGCGGCTTGAGCACGCTCTGGGCAGCCAGTTACAGCATCCGTCCGAACTTCGTCCTCGATACAGGTTTGGTACATGGGTTTACAGACACGTCCACGCGTTGGCAGGTGGCGAGCGGAATTACCTATGTGCTTCCGCGTAGAATATGGAATTTTTCTCGCTATTCGTCCCGGCCATGACGGCTTGCGACGATCTCGTCAGCAACATAGCGTTCTGCAGCCAGCCTGCCGATGGTAGTAGTGAGTTACGTCGATGATGGGAAGATGGGATTTGAAGTTCAAAAGCTGCGGATCTTCGAGATGACGCTTCCGTGAGCGTGGAGTTACTTCCGCTTCACCCGACGGTCAGCGTCCATTGCTGCGGCGCTTGAGTGTGCGCGCCAAACTCATAACGATAATCTGCGTCTCCTAATCGTTCACATAACCGGGCGCCGAGATCTATCGGAATCATCGCTCGATCAATTCACCTATGGCCTGGATTTTGGCCAGCCGCTCTTAAGCGCCGTGGGATTAGACCGATGGAAGATGCATGAAAATGTTTGCCAGTGGGCGAAGCACATTGCGTTCCGTATGGATGCTTTGCGCGTTTGCCGGCCTGCTTTTCACGACTGACTCCAACCTGGCAGAACCCATCAGAACACGGATCACTCTGCCCATCGAGATCATGGGGGCGGAAGGGTCCGTGGCCGCGGTGAGCGTCGACCTGCCCCAGGCCTCAGCTATCCAAGTCCGTTCGCTATGGTTACAGATACATGGGCTTGAGTACCCTGACCTCGCGAGCGTTCGGGTGAACGCTGGGCCGTGGATTTCTTTGAACAATGTAACGGCCATCGTGACAGAACCGGGAAGGAGCTATGGGGGCATTGGTGGGGCGTTTGCGACCCTGAAGATGACTGTGTCGATTTCAACTGGTTCAGTGGTCGAGGGAGCGAACCGGATCGAGTTTCGTTTCAATCGAACCAACGGCGTGGTGAGCGGGTTTCGCGTTCTGGGGTTCAATTTTGTGCGGGCGGACGGCACCCGCGTGTTGCCGCAGGATGCGTTTGCGCAGGATGACCCAGAGCGCTGGGTTCCCCCGATGACCGGGCAGCGGGAGATAGCGGATGGTGAGCGACTGTGGCGGACCGCGCCCTTGCGAGCGAGCAGTTTGCCCGGGGCACCGTCGATCCGTGCACATTGCGCCGACTGTCATGCCGACGACGGCCGGGATCTGAAGTACTTCAACTATTCGAACCTCTCTATCGTCGCGCGCTCCCAGTTTCATGGGCTTTCCCAGCGGGAAGGCGTTCTGATCGCGAGTTATATCCGGTCGCTTGAGTTGCCGCATCCCGGGCGCCCCTGGAATCCTCCGTACCAGCCTGGCCCGGGGATGCAGAAGCGGGCCGGGTCCGAGTTAGCGGCGGGAGCAGGACTGGATTGGGTGCTCGATAAGGATAGCGATACACTGCGAAGCTTGTTCGCAGGAAACTCCGGCACAGCGGTTCCGGTGGCGGTGTTTGCACCGGACGGCGATTTGAAGTTGCGAGACATTCCAATCGCCCTGCAAATGCCGGATTGGAACCACTGGCTCCCGCAGGTGCATCCCCTGGATGCGTGGGGGGACAGGTTCGCGCGGAGCGAGCTTAACCGGATGTATGGGCCACTGACCACGGGTAACACAGCGGCCTTTCCGGACGATCCACAAACCTTCTTCGCCAAGTGGCTGAAGGCAAGGTCCAGGTTCCTGGTCCCACCCAGGATGGGTGATTCGGCGCGATGGTCGCCCGGGTTGACGCAGTCGCTATACGCGACTCTGCAGTGGCAGTTGGTAAAGACGTGGGAAATTTCTCGCCGGTACGGCCTCGAAGCCGACCGCGGCGATGTGGTCTGGAACAATGTGGTGGCGGCCGAGACGGCTCCGGCGTCGGCCAACATTCCGGATAGCGCGAACGGCATGGCCGGGAGCGGGCTCACGAATGAGTACTTCAACAATGCCTGGTACGAATTACAAATGCTGCTGAACAACGGAGGGCACCGGCACCATGGGCGGGGGCCGGTTGATTGGGTCTATATCGCTGGACATGAGCGGGAGCTTGAACGCTGGAGCGGCGTTCCTGAACCTGGGAGGGTGCTGGTCACGGTGGTCGCAACGACCCAATCGACTGACCAGAACATCGGGCCGCAGGATTACGCAAGCGGTTGGCGGCCCGACAGGACGATCGATCCCAGGATGATGATCACCTCGAGTTGGAGCGGGACCTTTGCGGGGCTCGCACCGGGCGAGCGGCGTGCGATTACACAGGCATGGCTAAGTGCGTGGCTGGAGAAGTGCACGGGCTATTCACTCGTGACCTACTTTCACCTGAGTCAACTACCTGACAGCTACGAACCCCCGGCAGAGGTGCGCGCGATCTCGGGTGGCAAAGTATGGGAATCCGGAACAGCCTTCCGCGCGGCAGGGGTGGACGAAAAGCTGGTTGACAGATTGGAATTGTGGGGGCGCCAATA
Organism: uncultured Acidobacteriaceae bacterium; assembly: GCA_963750415.1. GTDB lineage: Bacteria > Acidobacteriota > Terriglobia > Terriglobales > Acidobacteriaceae > PALSA-350. The sequence continues at coordinate 162,734 of CAVVQX010000005.1, read as the reverse complement.
CATGACGATGTCGTCGCTGTTTCAATATTGAGGCAGGGAAACCTGGGTGAGCACGATCCGGGATCCTACAACGCGGCAACCTTCTTAGCTAACTCGGTAGCTTTCGCCGGATCCATAATCGCCCGGCCGCCGAGTTCGTAGCAGCCCGCCAGCTCTTTGAGGTGGCTGGAAGCCAGGGCAGTCATGTCGATTTTAAGAAACAATTTGCACTGCCGCGCGAGAAAAGGTTCCGCAGCTGGTCCAAGGTAGGCTTTGCTCAAAGCCAACACTTTATTGGTAACATCGCTCATTGTTCACTCTACTCCGGAATCGGCAGTGCCTTTGAGGCCTCCGCTTCCATCTGAAAAAATCGGACGGCGACCACCATACGCGTAAAAGAGTCGGCTAGATCGCCGATTTCATCCTCTGAAAAACGGCGTACTGATATTTGCAGATTTCCCATGCTCACGTTTTCTGCTACTTCCTTCAGGTGTTCCACCGGCAACAGGATGGCTCTGGATAAAACGACACTCATCACCAAAGCAATCACCAACCCCAAGAATGAGACGCCAAGGACAATTGGCACGGAGCGCTTGCTGACGCGTTCGATATTCTCCTGGGATGACTGGCTGGCATCCCGCCCGGCCATCTCGCCATCCTCTGCCGACTCGTTCAAGTGTTCCGCTGCTGCTTCGTAGGCGGCGACCGTTTTTCCGCCATCGGCCAGGTTCGTCTCGACCCCGTGGGCCACGGCTTCAAGGGCGCTCGCATAGTTGCCGGCGGCTTCAGAAATCAATTGAAATTTTGCCCGCTTTTCATCTGTAGGAGCAATGCGTACACCTCTCTTGGCCAGCGATTCAATTTCGTGGATTTCGAATTCCGCCTCATCCAGATAGGTCTCGCGCGCCTTTTCCGCACCCAGTCGCTTAAACTCGGTCAGATAACTCTTGATTTTGCGCTGGGCTTCCAGATTGTGTACCTGGATCTCGAGCGAGATCGAATTCAACCGGTCACCGACGCGGGCGGTTTCGAGCGCGCTGGTGCGTAGGCTGAGAACCGAGTAAACTCCGATCGCTGCAACCACTCCCATCAAAGCCAATACCGCGCTGAATCCTCCTACTAACTTGTTCTTGATGGTTGGTCTCATGCAAGCTCCTTTGTCTGGTCCACTCGGCTAGAGCGGGTATCCCGGTTGACCTAACGTCTTACCCTCGATGCGGATAACTTTCACGGAGGCCCCGATTGCGGGCACCGAATTTGCCTCGACAACGGCGAGGCCGCCTGCAGACCCGCTGACGTATTTTCCTGCTGTAGCATCGGAGTCCACGGTTTGGATGGCCATGGGTTCATCACCGCGAAATTCCGCGCTGATAATGTAACGATGGTATTCAGCCACCGAAAGCCGAACGATGGTGGAGAGAACGCATTGAAAATCTTTGGTAGAAGGATCGCGGGCTATCAGAGCGACGTTCTTATTGTTCTGCCAGGCGCGAACATCGCCCAGGATGAGCTTTCGCAGCTGCGCCATAGAGAGGCTCTCGACAGGATTTGCTTTGTTCACAATGACAGCCAATCCGCCGGGCACGCACTGCGAACGCGCGCAGCCACAGAACATCAGGAACAACACCGCGATGTGCAAGCCGTGCTTTGCCATTTTTGTTCGGATCCCCCCTCGACGAACGTTAAGCTGCTTCAAAAAGTGAAGGCAACTTGCGCATTCAAACCATTTCCCGCCATACGGGTGCTTTGATAAAGATGGTTGTACTGCAGTTTGAACGCGGCGTATTCGGCAAAATCGATCCTGAGTCCAACCGACGGACCGTAATAGGTTCCCTCCAGCAGATTCACCGGGTCGTTCGCGTTGTCCCGCACGTATTGATAACGGAAGTATGGCTTGTAGATTCCGAACTTCCGGGCGACCTGGGTATAAGCCATCGGGCTGCGGAACGGCTTGATGGTCCCGTCTTGATGGTTACTCAGCAAGACCGCTTCGGTGAGAAACTCCCAATTGGGAGTCAAATAGACGACGTAGGCGCTCTCGATGTTCTGTGTCACCGCGCCGACTCCCGTGGGATTGAGACCGTCGTGATACCACGACCCGCCGATCTGCAGTCCCGGGACGACTTCCGGCCTGATGTACGCGGCGACGTTGGTAGCTTTGTAGTTGCGGTCGGAGTACGAAATTCTGTACCGACTCGATGGCGAGATTGTTGGTGTTGGAACTGAGCCCGTTGCCCGACCTCGGCGATCCAGTGAAGCCCTAGTTTTCTCGGTGTGCGGAACCGCTCCTGTCAAGTTGACGCCGACCATGTGTACCGGCAGTATGCCGCCGCTGTCTTCGAACAGGTACATGATGGGCCGGCCCTCCGCGGTGGAAAACCAATTCCCGTGATGGTAGGCCGTGTTGTAATACCCGATGGATGTGTGGAAGCGGCCGGCGCTCGCGGCAAAATAGCGGTTCGCCTTATAGGTGAGCTGATACCGTTCAATGTCGAGGCCGAACGCATTGGTGTCATCCGGACCGAGCACAATCTCCGCCAGAAAGCTCAGGTGATCGGAGAGCTTGGACGTGAGGAACAGATCGAACTCGCCGGCCTGAAAGGTGGTATGGGGAGGGGTGACCGGGTTCCCGCAGGTTCCGCATCCGCCGTCGACGATCGGAAAAACCAGGGGATTGGCGATCGATCCCACGCCGAAGTTGAAGTCGAAGAATCCTCTGATCTTGAGCACCGGCCCGCCGGGAATCGACATGTTGTGGCCGCCCATGTCGGTATCCGTCTGGGCTACGGGAGCCTCTTCCGGAGCTGGAGCAGCGGAGCCGCAGCTGCGACTGGCGCGCGTCCGCAGGAGCCGTGGCTGCGGGAGGCGTTGCGGCTGCAGGAGCCGCCGCTGCAGCAGGAGGTGTAGCAGCCGGAGTTTCCCCTGGCGTGGCCGGCTGCGCTGCCTTCAATTTAGAAACTTGCGCTTCCAGCTCCTTCAATCGCGCGTCCTGCGCCTTAAGTAGCTCCAGCAGTTGCGCCGTAGTTTCGGGCGACGAATCCGCGGCCGGCGCCGGAGTCTGCTGCGCGCCCGCCACCTCTGCGCCAAAGACTATCAGGGAAAAAAATAAAACCAAGAGCCTGGTTAGACACATTGTTGTTGCGTTCCCTTTCCACCCGCCGCGTTCCTTCGTAGAAGCCCCTGTCTACTGCTGCCAGATCTGCCTGTCTCACTTGGCATCACGTGATTCGATCCGAATACCCGGACTCTGAGCCTCCGGAAGGAGCGGATTGAAGGAATGTCGGATTATAGAGGGCGTCGACGGACGATTCTTTCTCCGCATCGCCCGAATGAGCAACCCTTACAGCTACTAATACCAGGTAGAGATTTCGGTTCACAGATCTGCAGTCGTTATCGACGACGGTGTGAGGATGTTTAGGTGACTGTCTGGAGCTGGCCCATTATCGATAAACGTGAGAGCGGGATCGAGTGAGTCAACGGACACAGTGCACTCTGTCTTCCATGCCGGGCCGATCGCGGCGCCACGACCATTTCATCGATCTGGATTCTCCACTACAAAGTGGAGTTATTGCCTGGGGCCGGTCTTGGCTGGGTGAAGTCAATGACCGCGGAAGTCGTGTCTGGCCTGTGTTCCGTTTATCCGCCAGGCGCGGATTCGGTTGCCATGTCGAACCTGGAGGCGACTGCAATTGCGGACGGGAGCACGATTACTCGCCGGGATACGAGGCAGGGTTTCATGGCGGTCCCATGAGACTGTCGCGAAATGAGTCACCTTCCCGAAGTCCTCTTGGGTCGTCGAGCTACCCGTCCGGTGTGAAGTGCAACGCGGGTAGGGAAAGGGCGACAAGAAGATATTCTGGCGGAGTCACGGTAGCGCGAAGAGAGAACGATGTGGGTGGGCAAGAAGCCCAACCGCAGCCAGTAGACCAGGGTGCGGAACAGAGTTAGATCGGTTCGGGTTCACGACGGTCGTCAGCACGGCCAAGTTGCGCGCGCCTTCAGGCCCATGAGCCGCTGTAACTACCAGCAGTAACCGCTGGTGGCGTTCTAGCGCACTTCCGGAAGCCCTGCGTGTAATCTGGCCGCACTTAGTTCTTATCGGTACTATCGGCACAGTGCCACAAAACTTTAGCCCGCACCGAAGAAATTAAAACCACCATGACCATTCCCACGCTCAATAGCGAACCCTACGAGATCAGCCTCCGTTTTTATTGCGCATTGGAGGCCAAAGCTTTGAGTCTTGAAGCCGACGCTCAGAAAGATGAGCTCTTCGCCGCCTCGCTCCATCACCCAGGCCATCGTCATCGCCAGAATCTTCTCATTCAGGCTCAGCGCGATGACGCCGGGCGCTTCCGCAATTTCCTTGCCCGCACCCGCATCCGCATTCAATAACCCGCCATCGCGTTCGTAAATCCGGAAAGAGTCCTTATGCCGGGGAGAACGCACTCTTGCGTTTTCGAAACCGTCTAACCGGCCCAAAGGACTGCCGGGATTGCGACGCTGCCAGCCGCCCCGGAGGCGCTCTGCCGGAAGTCCGGTCCTGCGCAGCGCAATCCTGGATGATCCAGGTTCTCGTGGTGAATGTTTGAGGCGTGTCGCCGATACACTTGACAGCGCCGTCGCCTGCCCGGCGGCACTTCCCATGCGTGGTCATTCGTCTCATCAGTTGGGGCGCAGGTCTGGCCCTGTCAAAGACGCCAGGGTCGCGGCGAAAATCCGGAGAGTCAGCTTGAAGAAAAAGCACATGAAGGGTGGTAAACCGAAGCCGGCGGCAACAGAAACAGTCATCCATGTTACCCGCGACGGAGACTGGCTGCCGCCCGAGGAGTTCCGGACCCTTGCGCTCTCCGCAGTTGGCGCAGACGTCCACCTGAGCGTCAATCTCCAGGGCGTTGACTACCTGGACGCGAGCGCACTCCAGATATTGCTGGCGTTGGCTGTGGAGCGTAAGAAGCGGGGGAAAGGATTACGTCTGACAAACGCCTCCGTAGCCTTATCCCGGTGGTTCGAGTACGCGGGAGGGCGAGCCTCTCTCTTGAACGTCAGCGTGAATGGCAATGCCTGAGACCCTTCATCAAAGCTCGAGCGGCCCTGGCAGAGATTCCGTCGAATGGAAGTGCGCCTGCCGGCCACACCGAGGTTGAGGTGACACTCGCCCGATACTTGTCCCAGTTGGGAAGGATGAGTGAGCAGTTAAGACAAACCTCGAAGCAGATCGAGGAATCGGTGGTTGGGGTCTGCGACAGCTTTCAGGGAATCGCAGCGCGTGCACGGGCCACGGTGGAGCGGGCGACGGATTTTCTTGGGAATGATCGGCAATCGACTTCCGGGAAGCAGTCGTTCGAAGGCTTGATTGAGGCCTGCAGCGTCACCCTGGTCAAGATCATGAACACCACTGTCGAGGCGGGCGATATCTCGCCCGCGCGATCGAGCGGATCGAAGAGATGGACAAAGCCTCGCAACAGATCAGCGAGGCTCTGAGCCAGTTGGAACAGATTACCAACAGCAATCGGATGCTGGCCTTCAATGCCCGCATCGAGGCGGCGCATGCGGGAACCGCTGGAATGGGTTTCGCCGTGGTTGCGGTGGATTGGCCGCTGCGACCGTAAAGTCGCGGACGGTCACTGCCCAGGTGGCGCGCCCGCGCTCAACTTGCGCGCCCTGGCCGAACGACCCTTCAGGACTTGCGGCGCATGAACGAGAAGGATAGCGAACGGGTCGAGCAATGCCGGCAGGAAGTGGATGAGTCCCTCCGCGATCTCCAGGGGGCGCATGCTGAGATGGCAGAAATGCTCAATGGCATTACTGCGGAGGGGGCACTATTGGCGAACGATATCGGTTCGGCGGTACGCGGCCTTCAATTTCAGGACCGGATCAGCCAGCGGATTGGTCATGTGATCGCGGAGTTGGACACTCTCACCGCGCGTCTGCAAACGCACGCTGGCAAGGTCGTCCCCGGCGGCGACGCAGTCAATGAGGGATTCAGCGCCTACACCATGCAGGAAGAACGCCAGGTCGCCGGGCTCGGCGAAGTGGGAAACTGCTGCTTGCCGGAGATGTGGAGTTGTTTTGATCGGGCGCACGATTTGATGGGCAGCGGTCCAAGGAGTTGCGAGTTGAAAAAAGTGCTGATTGTGGACGACTCGGTTTCCATGCGACAAATGGTGAGTTTCACGCTTCGCCAGGGGGGCTTCGACGTGGTCGAAGCCGAGCACGGCAAGGATGCGCTGGAGAAGTTGAAGGCGCCGACGGTCGATCTGGTGATCACCGATCTCAACATGCCGCTGATGGACGGGATCACGCTGATCCGCAACCTGCGCTCCCAGCCGGCGATGAAGAGCAAGCCGATTTTGATGCTGACCACGGAAAGTCAGGGACGAAAAAAGAAGAGGAGGGCAAAGCCGCCGGCGCCACGGGCTGGATCGTCAAGCCCTTCGACGCTGACAAACTGCTGAAGACTCTGGCCATGGTGCTGCCCTGATGAAAATCGATCTGACCCAGTTTCGCCAGACGTTTCTGCAGGAGAGCGCGGACCATATCGCGACCATGGAGTCGGGACTGCTGGCGCTGCGTATCAACCCGGCCGACGCCGAAATCCTGAACGCCGTGTTTCGTTCGGCGCACTCGATCAAGGGCGGGGCGGGATCCTTTCGGCTCGAACCTCGCGCGTTCACGCACGGCTTGAAAGCCTGCTGGAACGGCTGCGCTCGCGGGAGATGGCGCTACCGAGGAGGTGCTGAGGATGCTGCTGGCTCGGTCGACTTGCTGCGCGCGCGGCTGCTGGCGACTCGGCTCGGAAGCGCCGGCGCAGCTGCCAACCAGTGCTCGCGAGCTGATGCGAGCCGCATCGGGACGATCTCACCGCGCAGGAGGAAAGTGCAGCCGTGACCCGGAAGAGCCATCCAGTGCGGGGCCGCGTCCAATGCGGGTGAGCTCACGGTATACCACATCGAATTTCGACCCGACCGCGAGATCTTCCAGAGCGGCGCCAATCCCATCGTGCTGCTGCGCAACCTCGCGGCTCTGGGCGATGTGACTCTCGCCATCTGGATACCGATGCCCTGCCGCCGCTGGCCGAACTCGACCCGAGCCTGTGCTATCTGGCCTGGACGATTGAGATGGCGACCGAGCCGAACAGGAACTGCGCGAGGTCTTCGAATTTGTGGAGCACGTGGCCGAGATCAGGATCCGGCTCAGCACACCCGGAAAAAGAACGGAGGCTCGACCGGTCTTGTCGGCGCCGCCGGCAGAGAGCGGTCAAAAGCCGAGGCTGCTCCTGTCGCTCTCCCTGCCGCGACCGCGGCGCGCAGGACCACGCCGCGGAGGAAAAGAGAATCGAAGAAACAACGAACCAAAAAGCGCTGCGTCCGGCGAGTCCGGATCCATCCGTGTCGCCACGGAAAAAGTCGACCGGCTGATCGATCTGGTCGGCGAGCTGGTGATCGCGCACGTGATGACGGCGCAAATGGTGGAGGAGTTTTAGGCCGGATGCCTGCCGAAACTCCGTGAATCTGTCGCAGCAATGGAGCGCAACACGCGCGAGTTGCACGAGCGGGTGATGGCTGTCCGTATGCTGCCCGTGGGCACCCTCTTCCAGCGCTACTACGCGGACGGTGTACGACATTGCGCAGGCGACCGGAAAGAAGATTGAGCTGGCCCTGTCGGGCGAAGAGACGGAGATCGACAAGAGCATGCTCGAACTGCTCGGCGATCCTCTGACGCACCTGATCCGCAATGCCGCCGACCATGGCATCGAGACGCCGGAGAGCGCGTCGCCGCGGGTAAGCCGGCAAGGGCGATCCGGCTCCGGGCGTTTCATCGCTCGGGCGTGTGGTGATCGAGGTGGCCGATGACGGCGCGGGCATCGACCCAGCCCGGTGCGCGGGCCAGGCGGTCGAGCGGGGTTTGATGGCTGCGGACGCTGACGGCGAGCGAGGAGCAGCTGCGCATGCTCATCTTCGCGCCGGGCTTTTCCACGCGCGACGCGGTGAGCGATTTTCCGGACGCGGCGTGGGCATGGATGTCGCGGCAGAATGTCCAGCAGCTGAATGGGACCATCGGGGTTGGCAGCGAAGGTTGGCCAGGGGGCGACGGTATCCATCGAGCTGCCCCTGACTCTCGCCATTCTCGAAGGGTTGCTGGTGCGGGTCGCCGACCGCACCCTGGTGCTGCCGCTGCTTTCGGTCGTTGAAACCGTGGCGCCGCAGGCGGGGAAGATCCAGCGGGTCGCCGAAAAGGGTGAGATCATCCTCATCCGCGAGGAGTCGATTCCCACTGCTGCGCCTGCGCCGCTACCTCGGTCTGGAGGAAGGGAGGGCTCGCTGCGATGCACTCGCGCCGGCGCGAGCTGCGGCAGCCGCAGCCTCGTGGTTGTGGTCGAGGCGGACGCCGCAAGATCGGTCTGGCCGTCGACGAGTTGCTCGGCCAGCAACAGGTGGTCGTCAAGAGTCTTGAGCGGCACCTGCGCAAATGGACGGCCTGATGGGAGCCACCATTCTGGGCGACGGATGCGTTGCGCCCATCGTGGACATCAGCCTGCCTGGCCAACATGAATCTGTATGCGCTCCCATACAGCCGCGGGTTCGCGGGATTAGGCGCGGTCGCAGGGACAAAAAGTTAATCCAGGGGGTTTCGCCCCCGAGCGGGAAGAAGGGGAAACGACAAATGCAATGGTTTAAGAATCTCAACGCAATTCACAGGCAGTTGCTCAACTTCGTGACCGCGTTATGCGGGGCATCATTGTCTCTATGGCCTAACCGAACGGCAGATCTCGCAAAACCATAATTCCGACGAAGGTGGTCTGCAAATGAAGGATTGGAAAGTCAGCACGAGGATCAAACTCGGATTTATAGCTGTAATTGCATTGAGCGTCGCGCTCGGACTCTTCGCCTTTAGCAGAATGCTTATCATCGAACGTAACGCAAGCGATATTGCGAACAATAACGTTCCTTCGGTCATTGCGCTCAGTCACGTTCAGACCGAGTTATACCATGTGGTCGAGCTGCTGCTGCAGCACGCCGCCAGCGGCGATCCGCACGAAATGGACAACCTGGAAGCGCAGATACGGACCCTTCGCGATACCAATGCGAGGGCCTACCAGACCTACGAAGCCCTGCCGTCGATTGGGGAAGAGAGGGCACTCTACGAAAAAGTCAAAGCCGATCGAGCAGAATTTTGGTCAACTCTGGAAGAAGTGCGCAAGACCAGCCGCCTTGGCACAACTGCCGCGAACGCGCAAGCCAAGGAGATCACGGAGAGCCGCCTCCGTCCGATTCTGCAACGGTTCGTCGCGGACCTGCAGGCGATCCTGGACCTCAATAACAACGGTTCGAAAGAAGGCCTGGCCCTGGTCATTCGATCGGGCAGCTCAGCAAACTGGGGAATATTGATTGGTCTGGCAGCATCCATAGTCATCGCCGTTCCTATCACGATCCTGATCGTCCGTCCGTATCGCCGTCCCTCTGACGGAAGCTGTCGCGGCTCTTGAGCAGGTTGCCAGCGGTGACCTGACTGTCTCTGTTGAGGTGCGGACGAAAGACGAGCTGGGGCAGATGGCCGCGGCCTTAAACACGGCCTTGGAGAAATTGCGTTTCACTTTCCAGGAGGTCTCCGCGAGTGCCGCGCACTCGAACTCCTCGTCGCAGGAGCTGGCAGCGGCAGCACAAGAGATCGCCAGCGGGGCGCAGGAGCAGGCGGCCAGCCTGGAAGAAACGTCCGCCAGCCTGGAAGAAATCACGGCCGCAGTCCGGCAAAGCGCGGACAACGCCAGGCAGGCCAGCCAACTGGCGACCGGGTCGCGGGAGTCGGCAGAAAAAGGTCAGGACGTTGTTTCCAGCGCAATCGCCGCGATGGCCGAGATCAATGCCGCGTCAGCGAAGATTTCGGACATCATCTCGAGAGCCATCAACGAGATTGCCTTCCAAACTAACTTGCTCGCCGTCAACGCCGCGGTCGAGGCTGCCCGTGCCGGCGATCAGGGTCGCGGCTTTGCGGTGGTGGCAACGGAAGTAAGAAGCCTTGCCCAGCGTAGCGCCGAAGCGGCCAAAGAAATCAAGGGCCTCATCCAGGACTCTCTGGAGAAAGTCGAGAAGGGTTCAGAGCTGGTCAATCGCTCGGGGGCTACGCTGCAAGGCATCGTCGGCTCGGTAAAACGGGTGACGGACATTGTGGGAGAAATCGCGGCCGCATGGGCGGAACAAAGTACGGGGTCGAACAGGTGAACACGGCGATCGGTCAGATGGACCAGGTGACCCAATCCAACTCGGCGCGCCCGGAGGAACTCTCCGCTACAGCGCAAGCCTTCGCTGGGCAGGCGACGCGGTTGATGGAGTTGGTCGGCACCTTCACCGTGGGGAGTCGGCATGATACGTGGCAACCGCGGTCATGAGCCCTCCATCGAGGACCATCGGCATTCAATGGGGTCGCCCTATCGCACGGCCATGCCCCCAACCAGCGCGGTGACCCGCAAGTCTCCATCCTCTGCCCCCATCGGACGCAAGCAGCTTACGCACGCGCCTGTCCTGGTAGGGAGCGCTGCAGCCGGATCAGAAGATGCGAGTTTTGAAGAATTTTAGGCAATCGATCCATGCCGGCGATGGTTCCAAGAACCGGGAAAGGAAATAATCATGGGGGCGATAGTGAAGCACCAATCTACAGCGTCCAGCCAATTCCTCACCTTTCTTCTCGATAAGCAGGAGTATGGGCTCGAACTCTTTAAAATTCAGGAGATCCCGGGGATACGTGCCGGTGACGCCTATCCCGAATGTTCCCGCCCACGTCCGGGGAGTCATGAACCTGCGGGGCACCGTGTTGCCAGTGATCGATCTACGGATGAAGTTCCGGTTGCCCCCTATCGAGTACAACAAGTTCACGGTGATCGTGATCGCCATGGTCGCTGACAAAATGGTAGAGCTGCTGGTCGATGCAGTCTCTGATGTCCTGCAGGTCACACAGGAGGCGATGCGCTCCGCGCCCGATTTTGGGTCGGCGGTCGACACGCGTTTTATCGACGGCGTCTTTCAGACGCGCGAGCATCTCGCGGTGGCGCTCAACCTGGAGAAACTACTCAGCGATATTGAGCTGACGGTGCCGCAGCCGAATAGCGAAGATCAAAGGGCGGATTTTTGTGTGGGTTTAAAAAAAGGGTTCTACGGATCCGCCGCCTGACCGCTAGCCATTCCATCCGGTGGTCGGCGCCGGCTGATCGATGATTGCCGCCGTTCAGAACGGCGTGTGACTCGAGTACTTCCTGAGTGGAGGGAAAGCATTGACTACCCATGCGCTCGAAGCCTCACTGGTTGCGATGGACGCTCGCGAGTTCAAAACTTTCCGCGAATTAATTCACACCAAGACCGGCATTTGGCTGCGCGATGGCAAGCAGACAATGTTGGCGGGCCGCCTCTCCAAACGGCTTCGTCATCATGGCATGACTGATTTTGCTACCTACGCAGCCTATCTCGAAGCGGTCCAGGACGGCGGCAAGGAACTCGCGGAGGTTATCAATTGTGTTACCACCAACAAAACTTCCTTCTTTCGCGAAATGCACCACTTCGATTTTCTGGCTAAGACGCTGGTACCGGATCTGGTGGCGGGGGCTGCGCTGGGTCGCGCACGGACCATTCGCATATGGAGTGCGGCGTGTTCCGCCGGGGAAGAGCCGTACTCCATTGCGGTCTCGTTGTTGGATGCGTTGAAAACCAGGCATGCGGCGGGACCGATTGCTTCCATCCCGGGCCAGCCGCTGTCTCCGCCGGGCGGCTGGCAAATTGAAGTCGTCGCCTCCGACATCGACACCGTGGTGCTGGCGACGGCAGCTCAGGGTATTTATGACCAGCGGTCTTTGGAGGATGTTCCGCCGGCAATGCAAACCAGGTACTTTCTTCGCGGCAAAGGAGATAAGAACGGACACGTGCGGGTGAAAAAGGAGGTTGCGCAACTGGTCAAATTTCAACGCATCAATCTCATGGATAGTCAGTGGGCGATCGATGGCCGGTTCGACGTGATTTTCTTTCGCAACGCACTGATCTACTTCAACCGCGAGACCCAGGAACGGTTTCTGCGCAAAATGTTGGGCTACCTGAAGCCACGTGGATATTTGATTCTTGGTCACTCAGAACATGTACCCTGGCTGAACGACTCGGTGGAGGGGCTCAGCAACACCATCCATCAGCTGCGAGCACAGAAACGGCCACCCTACACCGGGCCCGAGCGGCGAAGTCGGCCAAGACGATGAGGAATGGTGAGCAGACGCCGGCTCGAACGGAGCCAGTTCCGCAGTCTCGTCTGCCCAATGCGCAGACGAGGCGCATTTATATCGGTGAGGTCGTGGCCAGCGCCACCCCTTTGCTGTTACAAACCGTTCTGGGTTCGTGCGTGGCGGTGTGCCTTCGTGACCCGGTCACCTGTATCGGTGGAATGAACCATATTATGCTTCCGGGAAGCTGCGCGGGTGACGATCGCCCATCGCGCTGCGGAGTGCAGGCCATGGAGTTGCTGATTAACGCCATCATGAACGAGGGCGGAGACCGGAGAAGGCTCGTGGCCAAGGTATTTGGCGCTGGAAATGTGGTGGCCAGTCTCCAACCGCCGACGATTGGGGAACAGAATGCGGCCTTCATTCGCCGCTTTCTTTCCACCGAAAAAATTCCCCTGATTGCCCAACGCTTGGGTGGCATTCGCGCGGTGCAGATCAATTTCAGAACCGATACGGGCAAGACCACAGTTCATGCTGTCGACGGCTCGCGGTTGCCCGCCATCCTGAGCCTGGAGGATGGTTACCGCTGCGGCTTGGCTAAAGCCAACCCGGGCGGGGATGTGACCCTCTTTTGAAGGTGGGTTCCTCGCTTCCCGTGCGACCGGGCGTAGTAAAAAAATACGGCGCGAAGCCTCGAATCGGGGCTTTCCCTCTGGTCTCTTTTGTTGCGCCTTTGACAGCCGATAACCATAACGGCGATTGACGGTCCGTCTAACCGGAGCGTTCGAGGTTTCATGAATATCGTAGGTGCGGCAGTTCCCCCTCATGTCGCGATGGCGAATAGGTTCTTTGTAGCCGTTTTTCTCTGGTTACTCCTATTTTCAATCGGCTTAGCGCCCTGGTTTGGAACCTGGACGCTCGTTTTCCTGGTAGCCCTGCCCACCGCGCTGCTGCCGATTCTATCCATGGCGATGGCGCCTGGGGCGCTATGGAGCAGGATGACAGTGGCGGCGGCGCTGATGATCTTTTGCGGTTTGAACATCGATCAGTCTCACGGCATGATCGAACTGCACTTCGGGGTATTTGTGTTACTGTCCCTGTTGCTCATCTATCAGGACTGGCGGGTCATCATAGGGGCAGCAGCGGTCATCATGGTGCATCACTTTCTATTTAATTATCTGCAGGCGGCGCACTATCGCGTATGGGTTTTTACCGCGCCTGATCTCGCCATGGTTTTCGTCCACTGCGCCTATGTGGTGGTTGAGTCGGCAGCTCTCTGTTATCTAGCTGCCGTGCTGTACAAGATGACATTGGAGACGGCGAACAATCGGGCCAGGCTGCAGGAAAATTTTAACTCCATGCGCGCGTTCATGGAGCAAGCCGACTTAGGCATAGAAGGGATGACGGAAGCGTCAGGGGAATTGGCCAGTTCCTCTCGAGCGATCGCCGACGGCGCCGTGGTTCAAGCTACGAGCCTGGAACGTACCGCCGCCAGTTTGGAGCAGATTACGGCTACGGTGAAGCAGAGCGCGGAGATGGCTGGCGCTGCCAGGCGCTTGGCGTCTTCGAGCGAAGAAGCCGCCGAACAGGCCGGCCTGGTTGTTTCCGAAGCGATCACCGCGATGGGCGGCATCAATGCGGCTTCGGCAAAGATTTCTGACATCATTTCGACCATCAATGAGATTGCTTTTCAGACGAACCTGCTGGCGGTGAATGCCGCGGTGGAGGCGGCTCGCGCCGGAGAAGACGGCCGGGGCTTCGCTGTGGTCGCGGCTGAAGTGCGCAGTCTTGCACAGCGCACCAGCGAAGCTTCCAAGGAGATCAAAAGTCTTATCCAGGATTCGATGACAAAGCTGGAGAATGGAACGCGGCTGGTGGATCGCTCCGGACAGTCTCTTGCCGATATCGTGAAATCTGTAAAAGATGTAGGCCAGATGGTGGGCCAGATTGCGACGGCATCGGCAGAGCAAAGCGCCGGCGTAGAACAAGTAAACACGGCAATGGCGCAAATAGACCGGGTGACGCAGACCAATTCCGCGCAAACCGAGAAGCTTGCCGAAACATCGCAGACGCTCTCGCAGCAGTCAGCCGGGCTTATGGTTCTGGTCAGGGAGTTCAATACCGGCAGCGATGGAGAACGAACGGCCGAACCGCGAAGATTGAGTGCGTGAAGATCGAAATCCCGGGTTAGGAAGGAGTGGTCCGCGATCAATGACCAGCCGCCGCATTTTGCCGGTGAAAACTTCAGCGGACAAGCGTCCGGAACAAAACCAGTCGCGGTGTTCAGTGAAAGACACGAAATTGCCTATGAACTCCCCCTATCGCGTGCTGATCGTTGATGATTCGGCGCTGATGCGCCAGTTGTTGACCAGAATTATCGATTCCGATCCGATGCTCAAAGTCGTCGGCACGGCAGCCGATCCTTACGCTGCGCGGGAAAAGATCAAGGAGCTTAACCCGGACGTCCTCACCCTCGATATCGAAATGCCCAGGATGGATGGACTCACCTTTCTGGAGAAGCTGATGCGGGGCCATCCGATGCCCGTTGTCATGGTCTCCTCGCTCACTGACCGAGGAGCCGAGACTACTTTGCGGGCGCTCAGCCTGGGCGCCGTCGACTATGTCTCCAAGCCCAAGCTGGATGTATCCAGCGGGACCATTGAGCAGGCCGAGGAGATCATCACCAAGATCAAGGCGGCGGCGAAGGTTAAGGTGTGCAGGCATGGGAGTGCGCAGCCGGCGGCGCAGTCACTGGCTGCAAGCAAACAGGCTGAGCTGCCGGCGGTCAAGTTTTCAGCTACCCACAAAGTCGTTGCCATCGGCGCCTCCACTGGCGGCACCGAGGCACTCAAAGATCTGCTGAGTCCGCTACCTGCCGAGTTCCCGGGCATTGTGATCGTGCAGCATATGCCGGAGGCATTCACACGGTCCTTTGCCGAACGCCTGAACTCGCTTTGCCGGATCAACGTGCAGGAAGCTCGCGATGCCGACCGCATCCTACCGGGTCACGCCCTGCTTGCTCCCGGCGGACACCAAATGCAGGTAGTCCGCCGGGGCATGGAATACAGCGTCCGTGTTTATCGGGGCGAACGGGTCAATCGCCATTTGCCTTCGGTAGACGTGTTGTTCTCGTCCTGTGCTCAGCAGTTGGGCAAGAATGGGCTTGGCGTCCTGTTAACCGGGATGGGCGCCGACGGAGCGAAAGGGATGATGGAGATGAGAGAAGCGTCCGCCTACACCATCGCCCAGGACGAAGCGACCTGTGTGGTTTTCGGCATGCCGCGCGAAGCGATCCTCTTGGGCGCGGTCGACCAGGTACTACCGCTGGGCCGCATCCCATCGGCGCTGCTGCAGAGGCTCGCCGTCGCTTAGGGATCCCTCCTCGGCCACGAGGTCGAAGCAGGTTCCCGAAAAGGCGGGTATTCACAGACTTCACACAGTTGCCACCCATCAGCCACAAGAAGGGCGATTGCTCTTCAGTTGGATTCGCTGCAACTATACGGCCATGAAGAAGATCCCCGCGATGCCGAAAATCTGGATAGGAATTGCTGCTCAAGTATTCCTTCCCGTTCAAACCCTCAACCGAGGGCCGGTCTGGACCGAGGAAGAGCGTTCATCGACCCGCACGAGTTGAAGGTTGGAATTTGGAAGGGATCTAACATGAGAAAAATCAGGAACACTATCACCGCACCCACGGATGATATCTACTATGTGAGCGCCGCCGCCGTCGCTGACAAGATCATCGACCACATGCGACGCGGTTTGGATCCGCTACTGTTTTCGAGTTCCCCGTCGACTCATATCTCCATCGTTTCCATGTGGAGAACTCGAGCGCGGAAAGACCTTGATTAATGCCTGCCAAATTTTGACCGTAGTGTTCGTTACCTCTACTCATTCTTCTTCGCATCCTTCAGTAACGACCCATTCTGCATTCGAGTGGCGTTCGATTGCCGGCCGGCTCGTCCTGAGCTCGACTGACCGCCGTGCCTCGACCGGGGTGTAGACCACTCTACAACACCGGTAACTGGAAAGTTCACTTCTTTGTCCCGATGAGTTCATGAGGGAAAAAGCATATGAAGATTAAGCATATCGGAGAACCTCGAGTATGCCCCGCATGCAACGCACAGTTGACCGGCCCCGGTCTGCGCGATTGCTCCTGTAGTCTCAGTGGTAAGAAATGTGGGTTTGGGACGGACGAGACGAAGCGCACCGCAGAGCAGGTACGGTTTTTGCTGAGCCGGGACGCCGTGCTGCGAGAGGCCGGGATCACCAATTTAGGGTGCCCTTTATGGTAAGGCAAGTGGAAAGCGTCGGTGAAGACATCCTGGTTGACGGCACGGTGTCGTTGGAGGCGAAACTGCCGCCGGCCGTAGATCCGCGACAGACCGCACGGCGCCTGGCAATCAGACCCTGCCCGATTTGCGGCAGCAGGACGGTACGTTCCAGGGACGGCCGCGACCTCTGTCTCATCTGCGGTTATCTGCAAACACATGCATAGTGAGTACTGCGTGATCTGCCACCGAAGCCAACCGTTAGGCCCAACCCCTCGCTGAGTGAGAGTTGACAACCGGAGTCGTTCGCAGATCACGCCGAGCAGGCGGTAAAAAGTTCCTGCCTACATCGGTACCAACGCTTGAACTTCTTTGTCGATCAGATTCGCATTCGCAAAATTCTCCAGCCTGAGAAGGACCGGCCTGGTAATCTCTTGACCTTTGGCGATCAGCAACATGCCTTCCTTGTTCCGGACGTCCTGATCCAGGACCATGCCGGTCGCCAGCCTTAGCGTGGACACTCTGCGCGACTGCATCCCTCCCGCCACGGTCTTGGCACCGACCAAGGCATCCACCAGCTCATGCTCAAACTCGCTCTTTCTGGTTCCAAGACTCGCGATTGCCGCCGAATCGGAGGAAAGTCTCATTCGTAGGGAATCGAAGGCCACGGCAAGCTTGAGAACTTTCGCGCCGAATACGGTCTCTTTCATGGCGGCCTCAGGCAGATCGGGAACCTTCGTCGGAATCTCCACCACGAGTTGCTGGCTAATCATCCACGCAGTCGGTTCCAACCTTGGAATGCCCGAGAGAAGGCGCATGGCTGCTTCTGGGTGAGCGTCGAACCGGGCCTGATCTTCTGCTGAAAGCTTCGCCCCGCCGAGAGACTTCCGAACCAGGTCTGTGTCCAGAGTTATGCAGCCTAGTTGCGAGAGTGTAGCTGCCGCATCCAGTCGCCAACGAAAAGCGAAGGTGAACTTGCCGGCGATATGCGTGACAAACTGCGCAATCCGTAGCGACCTGCCAAATGCCTCCGGACTTGTGGCGCCCAGAACGTCTGCCAAGACTTTTATGCTGCCAAGAAGGGTTTTCTCGAGAAGCTCCTTTTCCAGGCGGATGAGCTCATATTGTTCTGCTCCGGAGTTGATCGCCGCTACCAGAACCTCCTTTACACAAGGCTTAGTAAGAAAACGAAAAATGTTCCCCTCGTTCACTGCTTCCATGGCAGCGCCCAGATCCGTATATTGCACCACCTGCCCCCCGCTGGCACGTTCGATGGATGACTGCGGGAATTCTTCGAGCCTGGCGACCAGCGAAAGGGGGACTGCCAGCCGGGCAAAGGAGCCGGCCCGAAACAGCAACAATCGTAGTTGCTCATGTTCCTCCTGCACCTTTTGTTGCCCGGAGTTCCGCGCCTGTTCTACAAACTCGGCGAGCACTCCGGACCGTTGCCCGATGCCCAGCACATCGAGGATGAGTGCCACCCGGCCATCCCCCATGATGGTGGCCCCGGCATAGAGCGTGAGCCCCTTTAACTGCTTGCCCAGAGGCTTCACCACAATTTCCTGGGTGTCGTTGATGCCGTCGACCACCAGGCCGAACTGCCGGTCTTCCGCCTGCAGCACAACCATGCTGACGGCTTCGTCCTGGCCGGCCGATCTCAACCCCAGCACCTGGTTCAGATACGCGATGGGCAAAAGCCTCCCACGCCGGCGGTAGACCGGCGTTCCATGCACATACTCAATGTGCTTTCCTGACCCATCTCCCTCCAGGCGGATCAGTTCCAGCAAACTCACTTGAGGAATGACAAATCGTTCGCCACCGCTGGTGATGACCAGGCCGGGAATAATAGCCAGGGTGAGGGGGATCCGGATCTTGACCGTAGCTCCCTCGCCCGAACGGCTGAAGATATCGACCACCCCGCCAATCTTCTCAATGTGGGATTTCACCACGTCCATGCCAACCCCACGCCCGGAAAAATTGGTCACCTCTTTTGCTGTCGAGAACCCCGGCTGGAAAATAAGGTTCATCGCTTCGCGATCATTCAGCTTCTCTGCCTGTTCCAGCCTAAGAATGCCGTTTTCCACTGCTTTCTGTTTAACCCGCGCCACGTCAATGCCTGCTCCGTCATCGCCAATTTCGATATTTACCTGGCCGCCTTCGTGATATGCGCGCAGGCTCAATATCCCCTTCGGTAATTTTCCGGAACGTACACGGACTTCCGGCAATTCGATGCCGTGGTCGCACGAATTGCGGATCAGGTGCATCAGTGGATCCTTGATGGCTTCGATGATCGTCCGGTCGAGTTCTGTCTCCGCTCCTTCCATCTGTAACTGAATCTGTTTTCCCATGGCTATGGCCATATCACGCACCACCCGGGGTAGCTTATTCCACACCACTCCGATGGGCTGCATGCGCGTCTTCATCACGCCCTCTTGCAACTCGGTGGTAATCAGGTTTAACCGCTGTGAAGTCGCGTTCAGCGCAGGATCCTCTCGCTCAATGTTGAATTGCAGAATCTGGTTGCGGGTGAGCACCAACTCCCCTACCAAATCCATAAGCTTGTCCAGCAATCCCACGCCGACCCGGATGTTCGCATCCACCGCGGCTGAGGATCGCGCAACATCCTCCTCTCTGGCGCCGTCCTTCTTTTCCCCTCTCTCTTCTCCCTTCTCCTCTTCTTTCTCATGCGGCGCCCCACCGCGCGGATCTGGAGTGCTCTTTTCGGCTGATTCCTCCGCTGCCGGGATGGACACCACCTGCGCAACCGACACTTCGTCTGCAGGCTGGGTCTTGAGGTCACTCGTCATTTGCGCTTCGACGCGTAAGCGCTCTGTCAGATCTTCGAAACCTTCCGGGCCCTCCTTGCCGCTGGTTTCAATCGCCGCCAGCACCTTTCGTGTCGCGTCCACTGTCTCCAGGATGAGAGACACAAGGGCCGGCGTTAGCTCGCGCTGGCCATCTCGCAATTGGCTCAGGAGTGTCTCTGCCTGGTGGGTGATTGCTTCCAGAATCGAAAATGCTAGAAAGCCGCACGCGCCCTTGATGGTGTGAATCGTCCGGAAAATGCTCGATAGCAGATCCGCATCATGCGGGTGTTTCTCTAGTTCGACCAGATCCTGGTCCAGGCGCGAAAGGTTTTCATGGCTCTCCACCAGGAATTCACGAATCATCTCCTCATCTTCCGTGCTCGTGTTGTCCATGATGACTGTCCGACCTCGGCGGCGCCGCATCTGATCGAGTTGGTTGAATTGGTGAGGCTTGGGCGATACTGAAACGACCGCTGACCGGAATTAAGGTATGTCCTCGTGGGCTTGAGGCACACTCCTGCGAGCATCCGCCAGGACTGATTCCCCAAAAAAGGTAATCTTTGCGGTTCAACTATCGCCGCCCAATGTCTTCGATTGGTCTAGCTAAGCTTTGCCGCAGTCTCCGAACATTAAATCGGTCAGCACCTCTTCTGTCCGGCTAAGCACTGCCTGTTGCATCGGCGAGCGGCAAGGGGGGGTTGAGCTATGTTCAAATTCGGATCAGGGGACGAGCAGCGCGGGCGTCTCACGCCGGCCGAAAGTACTAAAGGTGAGTCTTGCCCCCGGGGGGTCGAGTGCCGCCTACCGGGCCGGGATCTAAGGTGATGAAAAACGCCTTCTATCCAGCAACTACTTTCATGGAAGCGGCGCCCTTCCCTTTGTCATCCCGACCTGCCCCGCCTGCCCCTTCTGCCGTGGGAGCGGCTGACTTGCCTGGGGCAAGTTAAGGGAGGAATGAACATGGGAAAGCGGTGTTTGCCATCCAGGCCCAGAGGCCGGCACCAAAAATCAGCCCAGCCCGGAAGGGCTGGGTCCATAGCCAGGCGGTCGAGCACCGGAGGAGCGGCACCACACTCTTCGTTTCTTCATTATACCCTTCCCTCCTTCTCACACACCTCTTTAGCCCTGAGTTCTTCACGAGTGGTGAGTTTTTCGTGGTTGATGTGGTTTGAGGGATCTGCGGGGTATTTTGTGGTCAGGATTTTGGTTGCGGGGCGGTGTTTGTTGCTGAGCTGCCGGTTGGGTTGAGTTTTTGGTCGTATTTTGCGCACGCCGGGGCGGAAGCGAGGCCAGCAACATGTTGGAGAGGGCTAAGACGTGGAGGCCAGCGGGCTTCAACAGCGCAGGGCATAGAAGGCTTGTGCGTAGAGGTCTTTCCAGGGATAGGTGGAACTCATTTCCAAGCGCACGCGGCGCGCGCTGAGCCGCACGAGGGCACCGATTTTGAGCAGTTTCAGGCGGATGGTATCGACCTGGGCTTGAGCCCACTCGGTTCCCTTCAGGGCCAGCCGGCGCAGAGCCTCCATGAGCGTGTAGGCCAGGGCGGAGAAGTACAGCCGTAGCTGGTTGGCTTTCATTTCGTCGCTGGAGAGCCGGTCGGCAAACAGGCACATCTGTTCCTTGATGCGATTCTCCATCTCGCCGCGGGCGCAGTAGAACTTCTCGTATAAATCCTGTGCGGGCCATTGCTGGGCAGCTAGCGAAGTGACTACGAAGCGCGGGTTGTCTCCCTTATCGAGATACTCCGCCTTGGCCACGACGCGGCGGGAGCAGGACCAGCTCTTATGCGTTCGATACAGGAACTCTGTAAACATGCGGCTGGCTTTGCCGGTGGCCTGATGTTGCTTTTTCACCTCCTGCATCGGTTCCCCGATGATGGTTTGCAGGCGCCGATTGCGCTGCAGGCCGAAGACGTATTCCATCCGGTTTTCTTTCTGTTCACACCAGGCCATCAGCGCTTCGCGGCAGAAGCCGGAGTCAGCGCGCAGCACGATGTTGACTTGCGGCCAACGTTGCCGCAGTTGGCCAACGATACGTTTCAGTTCCTCGATCCAGCCGGCGGCTGCGTCCTGGTTGGCAGCTCTGAGCCGCGCACACAGCAACTGGTCTCCGGCAAAGATATACAGGGGCAGATAGCAGTAGCTGTCGTAGTAGCCGTGAAAAAAACGCTCCGGCTGATGGCCGTACAGCGGGATATCGGTGGCATCCAGATCGAGCACGATCTGCTTTGGCATCGCCGTATGGGACTCGATAAACAGATCCACCAGCAGCCGATCGATCGCTTCGACGGAAGGACTGATCTTGTGGTAGCGCTTACTGCGCCCTGACAGCTCCAGCCGGTTGAGCGTGCTCTTGCCGGCCAGCGGCGCTTCCAGTTCGCGCTTGCCGCTCAGCAAACCGAACACGACATCCTTGCGCAACTGCTCGTGGTCGTTCAGATCCTCATAGCCCAGTGCCAGCCCGTAGATACGCTGAGAGAGCATCTCAAAAACCGTGTGCTCGATTCGCTCTGGCCTGCGGCCATCGCTAAAGCAAGCTGCTAGTCGATGCAGAAGATGGATCTTGCCATCCACGGCACGCAACAGCATCGATCCCCCGTCACTGGACACATGCCCAGCGCTGAACCCGGCTTCCACTCGGCGGGAAAAATGACGTGCAAACGAAAAATTCATTTTGCTACGCTCTGTTTTAAGAAAGGCCGTGCCCGCACCATACAGTACGCTTCAAAACGCAGTCGTGCCACGAGACGGCCTTTCACAACCCTTTTCCTCGCCACTCCTCTAGCTCAACACCCCCAACCCGTGAGAAATCCGCTAGAGCGTAGGCTCGTAGAGCTGCTTTAAGTCGCGCATTCGGCTGCGTGTTAGGGTGATGAGGCAACGCGTCTGTGCACTGGGTTCAGTCGACCCTGGATGTTTGATCGTGCCTACGTCGTAGACCTTCACGAGTGCATCGCACGCGGTTACCCGGTATTTCTCCCACACCACCTCCGTCCCGTCGAGGGCCAGGGCATTGGAGTCATTTGGGGAGCTTTCGATCAGAGCCTCCCGGAGTGCGTCGAAAAATTGTGTGTAGTTCTTGTACGTCTCCACCCGGGCGTCGTTCAGGCACACGTTGCGATCCGTAACGTCGAGCGCATCCGGACACGCCCCCACCTCGTGCGACATTTCTGCCTCGTATGCCAGATCTGCGATGCGCTGCTGCTTACCGTTCTGGGCGACGGCGTCCAAGCTGGAAACCAGCGCCATCCACATAAATAAAATCGCCGCCTTTTTGCGTGAGTGCATCGCTTGATACCTCCGCACCCATACTAATTCTCTGCACCCTTTGTCCGCCGATACCTCTCCAGCAAGCGGCGGCCTTTAGCGTGCAGCGAAGCTAGCTGCCATTCTAGCGGGTGTAAGTCCCGCCGGTGGAAATTGCCCAGTTGCCACCGTAGCAATAACCGGCGACGGAGCGGGTGACCAAACCGTTGAAAGCCCGGTAGTAAAAATCCTCGATGGCTAGATGGAAATCCGGTCAGATCCGTCAGGAGGGTGAACAAATCAGCAGGTCGTAGCGCAAGTGAACCGTAGTGAAGCTCCGAAAAGCATTCCCCACGGGAAGCGGATTGTGGGAGTTTTGGGAGTGCCGAGTCTGTGCTAAAGGGACGAAGGCCAGCGTTGGCGGTGAAGGAACTGGGTGCATACAGCCGCTAGATTCCCCGGAGTCGTGGAGGACGACATGTTGAGAAAGAATGAGCAGTGAAAGCTGGGAACCAGTCGCGGGTCGCCTAGGCGGAAACGCACAGCGAGGACAGGGCGTATAAGCTGCAGAGCAGTGAAATCGCACTGTGCCTGCGAGTGGGGCGGATGGGGCCGGATAAGTGTTGATGGATCGGGACAGCATAACCCGGACCGGAGCGAGGGCCCCTGGGGTAGAGCGGCGTGGCCGCTTGAATGGCGGTGCTTGTGCGCACAGCGTTCTCCGACACAGAGCGGAGACCGAACGCTCGCAGCGGTGGGCACGAAGGCAGGATGCAAACCGAGAGGGCGTGACTGTGGACGCCGCTCGCGGGAAGGCACCTGCTCATACGCCAGCCTTGAAGCCGTACCGGGGAAAACCCGCCGTACGGAATTTTAGGGGGGATGATGGAAACGTCGGCATCATGCGAAGCCCGGTCCGCGCCATCGTCCTACCCGACCGCGAGCCGTGCCGCGGCAGCCATGGTCCTAGGAACAGGTTCACTCCACGCGTGAGCTGAGACGCTAATCGGGTGGGCGCCATCTTTCATCATGGGGCCCCGGGGGTGAGTGAAGTGGCGGGTCAAGAACGAGCCTTTCCGCTTCATCTTTTCCGGCGTGTCGGCTGGCCCCTTCACCCCGGGGCGCAGATGGGAGCCCTCTTTCCTGGCGAAGGCTTTACGCCCTGCCGCCGTGAGGCCGCCCCTGGGATCTTTCTCCAACGGCTTCTTGTCTGCTCGGGAAGAGGCATGCCGTGTCTGAGTCGTGGAGGGGTTGCGTTTGCGTAGCTTTGGGTTCATAGGCTAGTTAAGAGCGCATGAGCCACCAGGCCCGTGGGCTGCCCGCGAGGGAAGGAATCTTTGCCTGTGGTCAAAGTTTTCGGGGCAAATTTCGAAGATTGCAGAACGAAACGAAAACCGGGGAAATGTGCTTTGTCCACATTTCCCCGGCGGGGGAGCTTGAAAATCGCGGAATCAATTACGGTTTTTCGTTGCTGACAGCGCAGCAACCAAATCAGACCCTAATAACCGAGAAACTTGCCCATGGTGCCGTAGGTTGGTTCGCGCCGTTCCGGCATTTCGACCGGTACCGGGGTGTCCTGCCAACGGCCGGACGTTTCCGATTGCACCGGCTTTTTCGCCGCCAGCGGCTGTCCCTTTTGCGACCAGTTCCCGATCGCAGTAACGATCCGGGCTGCGGCCAACCGCCTCGACGCTGCATCCCCCTTGGTCCCGCCCTGAAATTCTCCCAGGGATTGCGGGGCACGCCCGTCTTCCAGTGCGTTTAGGGTCCAGTGACCCTCAGGCTGCGGTGCCAGCACGAAAATTGCCCGCAAGCTGCGCACGATAAATTCCACTGTGGGTTTGCCGTCCTGGATGTCTAACCGGGGATCGAGTTCCAGCTTTTCCTTGCTGGTAAAGTCAAATGCCGCCTCGATCTGGGTAGAAAGCTCCAGCAGCTTGGCTTCGCGCTCTTTTTCCCGGATCCGGTCGTTTTCTTCCGCCAATCTACGATCGGTCTCGACCACCAGCTTACGCGCCTGCTCGAACATCTCTAATAGAATCTGCTCCATAGAAAAACCCTCGGGAGCAGTATGCTGGCTAAGAGATGTACGCGGCCATACAACTACTTGGTTACATTGGTGACGGCTAAACTCTAGTGGCGCCGGCGATCGCGGTCGCGGTTCCCCCGCCCCCGCCGCCTCCGCCGCCGCTTCCGCCGCGACTCTGCCGTCCGCCCCCCGCCCCCGCCGCCGCCTTGCTTGGGCCGATAGCAGCTCTTGCAGTAAACCGGGCGGTCTCCACGGGGTTCGAAGGGCACCGTCGTGGTTTGTCCGCAACTGGCGCAAACCACGGTTGTGCCCGTGCTCATGCCGGGTCCGCGCCCCCGCCGCGCTGTAACCGCCTTCGTGCTGGGAATGGGACGGAGCGTGGCCGCCGCCCCCGGCGCCCTGCTTAGCTTGGCGGCATGGCTTGCAACGCCGGGGAGACGAGTAGCCGCGCTCCTGGAAAAACTGCTGTTCACCAGCAGTGAAAACAAATTCCTGACCGCAGTCGCTACAGGTAAGTAACAGGTCGCTGCCGCTCATGGCTTCGCCCCCTTCAGCGAGTGAAGAGTGAACGCTCCACGCGCAATGGAATGGTACACGCAAAAATCGCCGCCTAACACCGTCTTTAAGTGAGGGCAAGAGAAACGATTTAAACTGGCCTTCTAATAGGAAGGAAACGAATGACGAAAAGACGGATGCTGGCGCTGCTGATTCTGCTTCTCCGCCACTACGCTGGCGCCGGCTAAGCAGCTCGGCTGGATGCAGCTTTTCGACGGCCATGACCTGCAAGGCTGGAAGCATGTGGGCCCGGGCAGCTTCATCGTGGAGCATGGACTTCTGAAAACCCAGGGGGGCATGGGACTGCTTTATTCCATGGTCGGCCCCTTGGCCGATTGCGAGATCAAAGTCGTGTATCGCATGGAGCACGAGAACGATAACTCCGGTGTATTCATTCGTATACCAACCGAACCCACGGAACCGTGGATGCCTGTCAACCGGGGATACGAGGTGCAGATCGACAACCATCCCGAGCGCAGCAACGAAGACGATTATCACGTCACCGGCACGCTCTACTCTTTGACCCGTCCGCTGGCCAAACCAGGCAAACCGGGCCCGGAGTGGAACACCATGCTGATTCGCATCGAAGGACCGCGAACCCAGGTCTTTGTAAATGACGTAAAGGTGACGGATTACATCGAAGGGCCAGCCCGTGCCGGACAAGAAATTGCCCTACGAACCCGACCGGGGACGCACGTCCCGACAAGGGCTGGATTGGCCTGCAAAACCACAGCGATAAAGACGTCGTGTACTTCAAGACCGTCCGTCCTGAACTGGGCATGACAAGGCCAACCTAGCCTGCGTTTTCCGTCCAAACCGAAGATCAGACCGAGTGGGTGACCTGCTGCCCTCGGCAATGGAAACAAATGGAAGCGCACTCCCCTTGCATGACCAAAGTGGGGATCTGAGTTCCGAGCCTAAAGCTTTTCGCCCCAAGCTACATGCCGTCATAGTTCGGCCCGCCGCCCCCTTCGGGCGGCACCCAGGTGATGACCTGGTAGGGGTCCATGATGTCGCAGGTCTTGCAATGGACGCAATTGGCGAAGTTGATGTGGATCTGCGCGTCCACCATCTCGTACACCGCCGCCGGGCAGAAATGCTGGCACGGGTTGCCAAATTCCTGCGACACAACGATGGTTGCAAATATCCGTATCGCGGATCACCAGGTGGACCGGTTGGTCATCCTCGTGACGCGTGCCTGAGTGGTAGACGTCGGTCAGCTTGTCGAAGGTCAGTTTTCCGTCGCTCTTGGCCGGGCCCAGCGTTGCTTCGCGGCCGTAAGTCGATCGGCCGATGGCATCCAGGTGGCGCATATTGCGATAGCCGGCGTGGTTCTTAAAGTCGGGACCGAGGTTTCTGCCCCCCAGCACCTGCTGTACCCCGCTATGCACCAGGCCGGGCAACAAACCATGCTCGAAGCCCTGGTGAAAATTGCGCACCGGGTAGAGCTCCTCTTTGATCCAGCTGCCTTCCACCCGGCTTTGGTAGGCGCTCGAGAGCCCCGCTCGAGTTGTCCCCCACCACGCATCGATTCGAAGGCCGTTTCCGCCGCCAGCATCCCGCTCTTGATCGCCAGGTGGATTCCCTTGAGCCGCTGCGAGTTGAGCATGCTGGCCGAGTCGCCCAGGATCATCCAGCCCTTGCCGGCCAGTTTCGGCATCGTGAGCCATCCGCCATAAGGCAGGCTCTTGGCGCCGTAGCGGACCATCTTTCCGCCCTCTAGAAGGGGCCGCGCCAGAGCGATGTTGCTTGAACGACTGAAAGACGTGGTGCGGGTCGAGCCGCGGATCCTGATAATCCAGTCCAACCACGTAGCCTACCGAAAGCAGTGTGTCCGAGATGCCATAGATCCAGGCTCCGCCATACTCCTGGCTGGTGAGCGGATAGCCCAGGGTGTAGATCACTTCCCCTTTCGCCACCCGGCCGGCTGGAACCTCCCACAACTCCTTGATCCCCACGCCATAGGTCTGCGCGTGCTCCGGGTCTCTCAAGATGGAAGCGCTCGATCAGCTGTTTGGTGCACGATCCGCGTGCGCCCTCGGCCAGGATGGTGATCTTCGAATGAAGATCGTACCCCGGCTCAAAGTTGGCCTTGGGATTTCCCTCTTTATCTACCCCCTTGTCGTCGGTGCGTACCCCGGCGACCCCATCCTGCTCGAACAGTAACTCGCTGCCGGCGAAACCGGTAAAGATCGTGATGCCGGCCGCCTCGACCTTGGCCGCCATCCACTTTACGAACTTGTTAATGGAGATGACATAGTTGCCATGGTCGCGCAGGGGCGGGGGCACAATGGGGAGCTTGTATTGGCCCTTCTCCGTCAGGAAGTACACCGACTCCTGGTGACTTCCGCATCGATGGGGGCTTCCGTCTCAAAACCGGGCAACAGCTCACGCATGGAGCGGGGATCGAGCAGCGCTCCGGACAAACAGTGCTGGCCGGCTTCGCGCGCCTTTTCCAGAACGTAGATGTTTTCTTTGGAAATAGGAGGAAGGGGTGAGCCCTTGAGTGCCAGCTTCTCGTTGTGGGCGTCGATCAGCTGCGACAGCCGCAGCGCACAGGCCATCCCGGCGGGGCCGCCACCGATGATGACGACATCCGCCTCCATCTGTGGCCGTTCGATTCCCTCAATTGGTTGGCGAAAGTGAATCATGGCTTTTGGCCGGCCCGCGGCTCAGGCCTTGGCCTTCTTGATCTCTTCGGTCAGCGCCGGCACCACATCGAAGAGATTGCCCACGACGCCATAATCGGCGATCTCAAAGATGGGCGCTTCCACGTCTTTATTGATAGCCACGATCGTGCGCGCACCCTTCATGCCGACGATATGTTGGATGGCGCCGCTAATGCCGAGCGCTATGTAAAGCTTGGGGGCAACCGTCTGTCCCGAGCTGCCGATCTGGCGCTCCAGCGGTAGCCAACCGTTGTCACAGATGGGCCGCGAAGCCGCTAGCTCGCCACCCAGTGCCTTGGCCAGATCTTCGGCCAGGGCAACGTTCTTCTGTTCTTTGATGCCGCGGCCGATGGCCACAATGATCTCTGCCTGGGAAAGGTCCACTGCCTGCTTGGCTTCCTGGAAGATCTCGTGCGGCGTGATGCGCAGTGCTGCCGGCTGTCCAGCTTCGATCGTCTCCACCGGCGCGGAACCCCTCTCCGCCTGGTCCGCGCGATAGGTTCCAATCTGCAGCGTCGCCAGCCACGGAGCCTCTCCGGCAAAGGCCACATCGGCCACAAATTTCCCTTGAAACATCTGCCGCGTGAAAAGCAGCTTGCCGTTTTCGTATTTGTACCCGATGGCATCGGAAATCAAGGTGCGGTCAAGCGCCAGGGCGAGCCTGGGGGCAAAATCGCGTACCTGGTAAGTGTGGGGAAAGAGCACCAGCTTTGGTTGCTGGCTCGCGATCAGTTGCTTCAGCGCGCTGACGTATCCGTCTGAGGTATAGGCTTCGAGCGAGGCCCCTTCCAGGTCGTATACCTTCTCAACCTTGTGCCCTGCCAATTCCTGCGCCAGTGCGCTGGTGTGGTAGCCCGGCAAAACCACTTCGACCGGCCAGCCGGTTTCCTTGCCTATGGCTTGGGCGGCAGCCAGGGTTTCCAGCGAAATGCGGTTCAGTTTACCTTCCCGCTGTTCCGCGACTACCAGGATCCGATCTGCCATCGCTGCCTTTCGCCAAGCGTTTTCACAACAGGTGTAGCCAGGTAGAAAGTCTCACCCGAGGGGGTCTCTTCAAGAAATCCCCCGCTGGCTGGTTGGGGCAATTGAATCGTGAAAACGCTTTAAAACTCGGGGGCGCCGCGGCGCATGTACGCCCCGGTCAACCCGGTGAGCCCTGAAACTATCACCGAGAAGGCAAAGTAATATGCGATCGGATGGGCCCAACCCGGCGCATACGTCAGATCCTGGACCAGCCACAGCAGCAATATCGTACTGATGATGGCGAACTGGCCCGAGATCACCATCAGCAGGAAACCGCGGTTTCTGCGCTTGTCCAGCTGTTCGACCTGATTAGGGGTTAGATTTTGCTCTTCTACTGGGAGGAGTGTATTGGCCATGCCGTATCCCTCGTGCGCAACACTGAATTGTATTAAATCACGCGTGCCTGATTCTTGAGTTGTTCAACCAGCTTCCGCGCCACCTCCGCGGGAGCGCCCTCCAGCATCTCGGTCTTCTTCTGCTTTACCGGTACGTAGAGCCGTTCGATCCGCTGCTGGTTCTTGCCCAGTTTTGCTTCTACTTCGGCCCACGTAACCTTGCGCAGCGGCTTGAGCTTAGCCTGTTTGATGCCAATCAGCGTGGCATAACGAAGCTTGTTGATACCGCTTTGGATCGTCAGGACGGCGGGCAGCGGCACATCGACGTGTTGGTAGCGTCCGGCTTCGAGTTCGCGCTTCAGGCGCAGTCCGGCATCGGTCTTTTCGATGCCGATGATGATGGTGGCGTGTGGCCAGCCCAGCACCTCGGCCAGCAACACACCGGTCTGGGCATACCCAAAATCATCCGATTGCAGACCGGTCACGATCAGATCGAACCCTTCCCCTGCGATCGAAGCCGCCAGGGCCCGCGCGATATTGGCGGCATCCAGGGTGGCGAAACGGTCATCCTCGAGATGGATGGCACGATCTGCGCCTTTGGCCAAAGCTTCGCGCAAAACCTGTTGCGTTCTCGCCGGGCCGGCGGTCACCACCACCACCTCGCCCCCATGCTTCTCCTTCTGTCGCAGAGCCTCTTCCAGAGCGTACGCGTCGGGCTCGTTCACCTCATACGAAACGTCTTCGCGAATCCAGGTGCCGCCCTCATTCAGCTTGAGAGGCGCATCTTTCTGCGGCACCTGCTTGATACAGACGAGTATTTTCATAGGCCTCTTGGTCTAGATAAACGCCACCGATTGCAGGCTCGAAACCTCGAACCGCTTGCGGCAGCGGATGTTCTTGCAGCCGACGACGTCATCCTTGCGCACCATGTACGACTGGGCCTTGGCAAACCGGGCGCGGTCCCGCTCGTCCGCCCTGCCCGGCAGTTGCGCTTTTTTGCGTCTTACCAGCCATGCCACCTCATATTCTTCGGCTTTGCCGCAATGAGGGCAGGTCAACGTGTGTTTCCGCTGTTCAGATTTTTCGTCAAAGAAGTCCCGTTCTTCCATGGCCTGAGACCCGCTTTCCCGGCGCTGGACAAAAAACCCTCCCGCCGAAATCATTAGAAGTATTCCATACTTGGACAGGGATTCCATAACTCCGGCCCCTGAGGAGAATCGCTTTATGGCCAAGAGAAAGCGGCGGCCGGAAAAATTTTCGATTGTCAAAGCAGTCAAGGCCAATGCCCGGGAGCGGGTTGGGCAGCCCCGGCCGGAACGCATTATCGAAGATCCGAAGCGGGCCCACGGGCGCAAGCCTAAACACCGCCAAACCATGCCGCAGTTGTTGAGCGGAGAATGAAGGAAACGATGGCGCGAGCCACGGGAGTAGGGGGTGTGTTCCTGCGTGCAGCCGATCCGGAGAAGCTTCACGCGTGGTACGAGGAGCACCTGGGAATTAAACGCACCGAAGACGGAGCCTTTGCCTTTTTCAGCGAGGGGCCGCGGGAGATGACGGTCTTCGCCTTTTTTCCTCTGGATACGAAGTACTTCGGGCCGAGTGAACAACGGGCCATGATCAATTTTCGGGTCGACGATCTGGACGCGGTATTGGAAAAACTGCGCGCCGCAGGCGCCGGCATCGACCCCAACCGGGAGGATTACGACTACGGCCGCTTCGCCTGGTTTAACGATCCAGAGGGCAACCGGGTAGAACTCTGGCAGCCGCCGACCGTGGCCGAGGGCTGAAGTCAAGGCCCGGAGAGGCCTCCCGCTAAACGTCAGCCCAGCCCGGAAGGGCTGGGAATCAATCCCGATAAGATCCTGCCTGCGGGGCAGGCGCGGCACTAAACCCGTTGCAAACTCAGGGTTATCGGGTACACCATGATCTGGCTACGAAAATGAGGCCTTTTTAGAAGACCCTGAGGGGAACACCTTTTCTCGGCTGTCAATCGCACGGCCGTCGGGCCGGCAGCCCGTTACGCCGCTGAGACGACGAACGGATCCACGATCAAGGGCTCGATCGCGGCCTGGGGCAGAATCTCCGGCATGCAGACATCGGTGTAACGGCCGGCGGCGACGTCGACGAACACCACATTGGCGGTATCTTCAGTCCGGGTGGTGCTGATGTGCAGTTTGCGAACTGCTTTGATTGCAACAGTTGCGAGCAAAAACCGGTTCGCTATTTTAATGCCGGCCGAGTACACCAGTTCAGAGCGCATAGAGCCTCACTATATCCGGGTTAAATATCCTCTAAGGGGACTCAGGCTCAGGGAGACAGGACACAAGCCGAAGCGTTACAAGCACTCTCACCAGCATACAGGTGCATAGAGGTTGTTCCTATCGAATTCGTGCACCCCGAGGACACAACTCAACTCCGCCGGTAACGAATCCGGCTAAGGTTGAGATTTCTGAACGAGTTAGATCAGCAGCGCCCGGCCAGAACCTCAGCCAGATGAACGGCGTGGCGCGTTGAATTCTGCCGGATTTGCTCCCGGCAGCTGAAGCCATCCGTGACCAGGATGGTTTCAGCGCCGGCCGTGCGGACCGCGGGCAGAAGCACGCGCTCGCCCAGCGCTTGTGAGACCTCAAACTTGTCCTTCTCAAACCCAAACGGGCCCGCCATCCCACAACATCCGGAATCCAGCATGCTTACCTGGGCGTTGGTGGCCTGCAGCAGGGAAAGCTCATCCTGCATCCCCATCAAAGCCTTCTGATGGCAGTGGCCGTGAAGAACCATCTGCCGCCCAGCCAATTGTGGAGGGCGATAATCCGGTGCCTGGTGGGTGAGAATTTCGCTCAGCAAAAATGTCTGCTTTGCCAGCCGCTGAGCGCGTTCATTGGTGGGGAAGAAATTGGTCAGCTCATCGCGGAAAACGCTGGCGCAGCTCGGCTCGAGAACTACGAAAGGCATCCCGGAATCAATCTGCGGGCCAGACGTTCGAGGATACCGAGCAGGTACTTCCGCGCCTGGTCGAGGAAACCGAAATCGTAAAGCGGGCGGCCACAACAGATATGTTGTGCTGGGACCTGAACCTGAAATCCGGCCGAGGCGAGCACCTCATGCGCTGCGCCCAAAACCTGCGGATGAAAGTAGTTATTCCACGTATCCGGCCACAGCAATAGAGGGGTCCCGCTGGAGGTAGAGCGGTCGCGGTATTGCGATTGGAAGCTTCGCCCGGCAAACTGCGGCAATGTACGCTGCGGCGCGACGCCGGCGATCGTCTTCACCAAGCCGCTCAGCCCGGGAATCCGCATCGGCAGGTTGGCCAGTCCGGGTGCGATAGCAGCAAGGTTCGCCCACCGGTCCATAAACCCGAAGAGGTAGTGCTGCAACGGGTGTACCCGGCCCTTGTAATGATGGCCCAGAAACTCCGCTTTCCACGTCGCCATGTCGACGTTCACCGGGCACTCCGTCTTGCAAGCCTTGCACGACAGGCAGAGATCGAGGGCTTCTTTTACCTCTTCGTTTTGCCACCCGTCGGTGATTACCTGGCCCTGCATCATCTCCCATAGAAGGTGGGCCCGCCCGCGGGTGGAATGCTTTTCCTCCCGTGTAGCCATATAGCTTGGGCACATAGTGCCGTGGTCCTGCTTG
The DNA here is from genome assembly GCA_963750415.1 of uncultured Acidobacteriaceae bacterium. GTDB lineage: Bacteria > Acidobacteriota > Terriglobia > Terriglobales > Acidobacteriaceae > PALSA-350. The sequence goes on along the minus strand of CAVVQX010000005.1, from coordinate 129,992 downwards.
CGGCATGCTCCCACCCCCACGCAGCGCAGCGTGCTTTCTCCAAATCCGCCAGGCTCCAGAGGGTACTGGAACCAGGTGTCCACCTTTTTGGCCTGATAGCCCACCCCCAGGCGAAGATTGTCTACCGCATCGTAAACAGCGACCGGATCGATCATCTTGCCCGGGTTCATCCCGTTATCCGGATCCCAAAGAGCTTTGAACTCCTGAAAAGCCTTCATCAGTTCCGGGCCGTACATTTTCGGTAGCAGGGCACCTCGGGACTGGCCGTCCCCGTGTTCGCCCGACAAAGATCCGCCATGGGCCAGAACGATATCCGCCGCCTGGTCGATAAACTCGCGATACTTCCGGATGCCCTCCGCGGTCACCAGGTCGAAGGTAATGCGCATGTGCACGCAACCCTGGCCGAAGTGCCCGTACATAGGTGTCTTATATTCATAGCGTTCGAGCAGCCCGTAGAGCTCGCGAAGGTAGCTCCCCAGCTGATCCGGCGGCACGGCGGAATCTTCCCAGCCTTCCCACCCGTGTTTTTCTCCGGGCACAAAAACCGTAGCGCCCAGGGCGGATTCACGCACATGCCAGACCCGTCTGGCCTCGGAATCGGAGTAGCGCCGCACGGTGCAGCTCTTGCCAAAGGAGTTGGCCGCCTGGGTAAATATTTCCGCAATCCGGTCAGCCTCCTCAGCGGAGTCGGCGCCGAATTCGCACAACAGAAAGCCGCGGCCTTCTGGCAACAGCAGAACGTCATCGACCGCCAGGTGCTTGCGGAGCATGTAGTCGACCATCAGGCCGTCGAAGCCTTCAAGACCGATCGGCTTGTATTGGAGCACTGCGGCACGTGGTCGGCGGCGATGAAGGGATCGGCAAATCCGAGCACGACCAGGCGGCGATGCTGCGGGCTGTGCTTGAGCGCGCAATGGGCCTGGAGCACGGTGACGCAGGTGCCCTCCGTTCCCACCAGGGCGCGGGCCACGTTGAACCCGTTCTCGGGCAGCAGTTCGTCGAGGTTATAGCCGGAAACACGGCGGGGAATCTTGGGAAAACGTTGCCGGACAAGGTCGCTTAAGTGTCCCGGATGCGGGCCAGGCCGGCATAGATCTGGCCCCGCCGTCCGCCGCCGGCGATGATCTCCTGTAGCTCGGCTTCTGTCGTAGCCCCGACCGTGAGCCGTGTGCCGTCGTACAGCAGAACATCGAGCGACTCGATATTATCTACCGTCTTGCCCCCCATGAGCGCGTGTACGCCACAGGAGTTGTTGCCGATCATTCCCCCCAGCGTGCAGCGGCTATGGGTCGCCGGATCGGGGGCGAACGTAAGGTCGTGTTCTTCCGCCGCATCGCGCAGCCGGTCGAGCACGATGCCCGGCTGGACGCGGGCAAATTTCCGAGCCGGGTCCAGTTCGAGAATCGAATGCATGTATTTGGAAAAATCCAGGATCACGGCCACATTGCAGCACTGGCCGGAAAGGCTGGTGCCGCCCCCGCGTGAGAGCACAGGAGCGCCCGCCTCACGGCACGCTGCCACCGTGGCGATTACGTCGGCCTCGTCCAGAGGGAGAACCAGGCCGATGGGCACCTGGCGGTAGTTGGAAGCGTCGGTGGCGTAGAGGGCCCGGGTACCCGGGTCAAAACGAACCTCGCCGCGGACGACCTGCCGTAGCTTCTCTTCCAGTGCTCGCGAAGCAGAAAAGCTTCATGCGTGTGTGGCTCGCGGGGTGCCTGTTGCAGGATAGGAAAAGCGGAAGGCGCGGCCATGGTCAAGAAGATGGTATCAAGATGGACAGAGATGATAAATATTTATGACCCAAAAAATCAAAGCCAGCCTTGCCGCCGCAAGCCTTGTCTTTTCGGATGCTTTGAACAGTTGTCCAAGGCACACCGCTACAAACTTCATCTTTAGGGAATTAAGTGGTTTCAAGTCCTTTTGTCCCCAGCCCAAATTTTACCGTTGTCTAACGAGACGAAAACGTACCCAGCACCCTTTTAGTCTTTGATGCCCCCTTGGTTCGAAACCATGGAAGTTTTTCCTTCACTTTCACTCAACTTGTTCTGAGTGTCGCAACAAAGTTATGTGTGCAAGGATTACATAGCAGATGGAAATCGGAGATTTCGGAGAAGTTCAACGCCTGACGCGCATTCTCTCGGAAGAGGCTGGGAAGTTTCCCAGGGTCACTGTCGACCAGTACTCAACCGGCGCGTACGGGTACAACTGGAAAGTGTACATGGACGAAGAGCGACAGCTTGGCACCATCGCTTTCACCACGGAGGTGCCTCTCTCCGAGAAAGAACTCCGGGCAGCATTCCGGCACGAGTTGAAAGCGCTGGTCCGGAATCAGGTGGCGGCTCCGGTTTCGGCAATGAGCGCCGGTGCCCACTAGCAGAATTTTTCAGAGGATCAGGCCGCACGATTCAAACTAAACATCGGTGCGGCTGGAGCATACTTCTCCTCGGTACTTTATCCGTAGCCGGGTGCAGTGAAGGTCTGTCATGTCTCTCCCGGATTTAAGTGACTGCAATGGTTGCGTAATTGTTTCTCATCCACGAACAGCCCATGGGGCGGGTCTTCCTTCCTAACCAGAATTACAGGAAAAACGCGAAGGGTGCCCCAGGTCTCGCTTTTGAGACCTGGGATCCCCGCAGCCAATGCTCCATGGACACCCGTGACGTAACCACAGGGAAGCGTTTTGCGCTTCCATCTGGACACATTCCTCAGGGCTTTGAAGCCCTCCAGTTGAAGCTCAATAACAAGCTGGCGTGGTTATAATTGGGCCCTTGCCCAATGCCAACAAATCCCGTCGCTTAAGCAGGCCTGCGTTCGAAAAGCGACAGCGGCTTGAAAGAGGGAGGCTCGCGTGACGTCGAATCGCCGTGTTCCCCCGATCTGGCTGATGGGCATCTCCAATGCTTCCTTTGGGCTCTATGGCGGCATAGCCTTTTTCGCCATGCCCCAGGTTTTGGCGACGCACCATGTTTCGGAGGCGAGAATCGCCGCCATCACCGCGATGGCCTTGTCGCCCAATTTCTGGGCGGTGGTGTTTGGCCCTATGCTCGATGTACGATTCAGCCGCCGTTGGTATGCCACGTTCTTTGCTGGCCTGGCCGGCGTTCTGGCCTTCATCTCAGTCATCAACCTGCGTCATCTCGTTATCCTGGAAATTGCCCTCGTCACGGGTTCTGCCGCAGCCATACTCTCCACGACAGCGCTGGGCGGGTGGCTCTCGACGGTTTGTCCAAAAGAAGACGAGAACAAGCTCAGCGCCTGGTTTAACTTCGCGTATATCTGTTCTTCCGGCTTCTCCATGATGATCGCGGGAGAATTAATTCGCCACCTGCCGTTATGGCTGGCGGCGGCCCTTTTGGGGGCGATCGTTTTTCTTCCCGCCAGTCTCTTCCTCTTCATTCCCGCTCCCGGTCCCGATCGGCGATTGGCTGGTGAAAGCTTCACCCAGTTCAGTCGCGAGATCTTTGCCCTCTTGCGCCGCAAGGAAATACTGGTCACACTTCTGCTCTTCATTACTCCCTGTGGTTCGTTTGCCTTGACCAACCTGCTTGGCGGAGTCGGCAACGATTTCAGCGCATCCCCCAGGATGGTAAGCCTGGCCGGCGGAGCGGGCGCCATCCTTCCCGGCATCCTTGGCTGCCTGCTCTTTCCGCTCCTTTCCAAACGGATGCCGCTGCGTCTGCTCTATCTCGCCAATGGAGCAGTCGGCGGCCTTTTCACGCTGAGCCTCATCGCGCTGCCCCATGTCCCATGGACCTTCGCGCTCGCCCTGCTGGGCGAATTCCTGTTCCAGACGATCTCCTACACCGGTACCGTCGCCCTTACTTTTGAGGCAATAGGAAAAAACAACCCGCTTGCCGCAACCACCTTCACCTTTCTCATCGCGGCCACCAACGTCCCGGTGGCTTATATGTTGTATGTGGACGGCAGGGCTTACTCCTTCGGAGGAGTGCGCGGCAGCTTCGCAGTGGATGCTGCACTCAGCATCGTTGTATGCGTGCTGCTCGGCTGGCTTCTTTCCCGCCGTCAGGGTGAGGCATTTGGTTCTGGTGTTCCAGCCGACCCTGTGAGCAGCCTGTTGCCCGACGAATGAGTGAACTGTTGACGTAGCTCTCTGCCGGCCCAGCCTCACGCACGTCCGGAGTGGACAATCGCGCCATAGCGCTCGAGCGCGCTGAGGTGGTCTCGGTCGGATCGCAGGCCGATGTATCCGTCGGGGCGCACCGCGAGAACAGTGGTGCCTTGGACGCCGAGGAGATCGGCTGCGGCGATTCGAGGTGTCCGATGATTCGGCAGGTCGGGGCGCGTGCCGAAGGCGATGGCCGCTTCGAACAGGGGCGAATCGGTGGCGAGTTTCTGTACCGCGGCGAGGAGGTCCGCGAGCGCAGGACCTCTGCGGTTGGGCCGCCGAGGAGCACAAGGTGTGGCCGGCGCGGTGGGTGAGTTCGTGAAGTCGGCAGGGCTGCCCGTCCGGTCGGCGACCGGAATCGTGTCGGGTAAGCGCTGTCCCGGAGCGAGATGGCTGTTGACGTCGCCGGAGACGATTGGCGATCGGGAATAGTCCACGTTCAGCTCCGTCTCGGCCACGACTTCATGGTGTCGGGCCTTCGGCTCGGCGAGCATGGCTCTGATGGCCTGGTCGCGGGTGTCGCGTTCGGCTGGGTCGGTCATCGTCAGGGCGTGTTCGGTGTCGTCGCCGGATTGCGTGACCATCTCGGCGACGGGGCGCCGCTCGGCCTCGTAGCTGTCGAGCAGGGCCGGTTCGGCGGCGCCTTGGTAAACCAGGGCAAGTTTCCAGGCCAGATTGAACGCGTCCTGCAAGCCGCAGTTCATGCCGTGTCCCTCGGCGGGCGAGCAGAGATGCGCCGCGTCGCCGGCCAGAAAGACCGCCCCGGATCGGAACTTGGTGGCCACCTTGGTGTGGCAGTGAAATCGTGTCGGGTTCTCCACGTCGGCGAAAGACGCGGCGGGCGCGTAGCGGTGAATGGTCGAAGCGGCATCGGCGACCAGATCCGACTCCGCCGAACTCGGCCTCAGATAGACGCGCCAGCGTCGACCGGGAAGCGCGGTCAAAATGACCGGAGCGTGTCGAGGTAGACGAAGTTGGCATCGAACGTGTCCGCCCAGCCTTGCAGCGTGGCGTCGAAGACGGCCCACGGTTTGGCAATGTCGTGGCCCTCGAAACCGATGCCGCTGAGTTCCCGCGTCGGGCTGTGGATGCCGTCGCAGCCCACCACCCATCGCGCGTTCACCTGGTAGCGCTCGCCGTCGCGCTCGATCTCGGCCAGCACGCCTTCGGCATGCGGCGTCAGCCCGACCAGCCGGGACGATCGATTCACCTCGCCGCCCTGTTGGTGGAGATAGTCGGTGAGGATGGACTCGGTGACCTCTTCGGACACGCCGAGATTGAACCCGTAGACGCTTCCGCAGGTGGAGAGATCCATCGTTCCGAGCACCTTGCCCCCGGAATGAATCTTCACGACTCGCTGTCTGCACCCGGCGTCGAGGAACCTTCCGATGAGTCCCAGCGACTCGAAGACCTCGCAGCGAGCGGGGATGCACCACCGTCGCGCGGTCCCAGTGGAGCGGCGCCGGAGCGGGCATCGATCAGATGGCACGGCACACCGCGCCGCTGAAGCTCCGCGGCGAGCAGCAGTCCGGTCGGACCCGCGCCGACCACCACGACCGCCGGCCGTTTGCCTGTCTGGGAAGCGCTGTTGCAAGTTGGGAAGAATCTCTTTCCGTCACTACGGCACTCCTCGGCATTGCATGCTGGGGCGCGCCCGCAATGGGACAGCCCTCGAGTTTCTCAAAAGCCAGGCCTTTGGGCGATTGCGCTATTTATCCTACCGGGGAACAGCATTTTGCGGTAGCGCTGCCATCGTTAGGGCTGGAGTGAATCCCATCGAAACACAGAAGAAAAATTCGTCGCCGTTATGTTCCAATTACGGAAGAATCAAAGCGGCCCACCGTTAAGGAAACGAATACGATGGCATCGATACAGGAATTCAGATGCGAAGTCTGTGGACTGGTGACCAGTAACCCCACGCACTGGTTCGTGATTCGCTGCGGAGATTCGGAAACTCACCTGTGCACCGCTGGAACGCGGAAACCGCCAACGCAGCAGGAGCCCGCCATTACTGCGGTGAAGCTCATGCGCAGGTGTACATCAGTCGTTGGTTCGAGTCCGTGTGCTCCCCGCCGAAACCAACCTTCAAATAGAGCCTCGCCAGTCCCCGGCAGTTTCAGCATAGATCCAACAAAGATCTGAGCTTCAGCCGCTGAGGCAGGGCTTTCCTCCCTAAGGACGGGCTTCAGCCCGTACATATGACTTTGCAAATGAATCGGCCTTTAGGCCCTGAGGTGTGTTCCTCGCACGTTAGGCAACTCTCGGCCAGCTAACCACACAGCCTGCGCACAAACCTTCAACCAAGGGCACCCTGATGCCGCACCCATGTCACTCCACGCGCAGCGCCTGCATCGGATCGAGCTTGGAGGCGCGCGTGGCCGGCAGCCACACGGCCAGCAGCGCCACCGCGACCAGAATCATCGGCACGGTAACAAGACACGCGCCGGTCCCACGGCTTGACGCCGAAGAGAAGCTGGCGATGAGGCGCGTGAGGCCGAAGGCCGCGCCATGCCCAGCACTACGCCGACCAGCGCCAGCCTCATCCTGCCAGACCACCAGCTTGCGGATCGCGGCGCGGTCCGCGCCCAGCGCCATGCGGATGCCCATCTCCTGCGTGCGCTGCTGCGACCGAGTAGGCCATCAGGCCGTAGATGCCGATGGCGGCCAGCACCAGCGCCACCGCGCCGAAGATCGTCAGCAGCAGCATGTTGAAGCTTTCCCGCGCCGTGGAGCGCCCCATCACTTCGTCCATGGTGCGGACATGCGCCACCGGAAACCCTCCGCTGGCCAGGCGCAACTGCTCCGTGATGGCGGCAATGAGCTGGTGCGGGTCGCCGTGGTGCGCACCACCCAAAGCAGCGGCCAATATCGGCGTAAGCTCGGTCATACCGTCGGTGACCTGCGCGTCGGGAACGATCATCATCGGGCCCGGATCGCTGGCCCAGCCCGCCGTCGTGCGTGTTGCCCACCACGCCGATGATCGTGCGCGCCGGTTCTTCGAACTCCGGGCCCACCCTTTGCCGATCACGATCTGCTGGCCGACGGGATTCTGCGTTGGGCCAGATATTGCTTGGCCAGCGCCTCGTTGATGAGCACCACGCCGGCGCCGCGGCCGTATCGTGTTCAGTGAATTCGCGCCCGCGCAGAACGGGAATCCTGAACAGCTTTAGTAGTCCGGGCGAAACGTTCATCCATCCCGCGCCGGGCGGGCCTTTGCCGGGTCGACGGGCTTGCCGACGATCGTGAAACGGCAAGCCGAACTGGCCCTCGATGGGCAGGCAGCAGTGGCGGCCGAATCCTCCACGCCGGGAATCGCATTGAGCCGGTCGCGGCCATCGCGCGAGAGCTGCGCCACGCCGGCGGTTTTCTGGAAGCGCGTCGCCGGTGAGCGACATCTCCATGGTCAGCACGTTGTGCGATTCGAAGCCCGGATTGACACCGTGCAGCGCAATGAAGGTGCGGATCAGCAGCGCCGAGCCGACCAGCAGCACCAGCGCCAGCGAGACTTCGCTGATCACCAGCAGCGAGCGCGCCTTGCCCTGGCGGAATCCGGTGCCGGAGCGGTTGCTGCTCTCCTTCAAGCGACGAGTTCAAGTCGGTGCGCGAGGCGCTGAAGGCGGGGAACAGCCCGAAGAGAATGCCGGTGAGCAGCGAGACGGCAAGCGTGAAGCCGAGCACGCGCCAATCCATGCCGACGGCGGAGCCGTCTTCGCCAATGCGCGGCAGGCCCGCGGGACTGACGGCGAGCAGCGCGCGCACGCCAGCAAAGCCGAGCAGTCAAGCCCAGCACCCCGCCGGTGACGGAGAGCAGCACGCTTTCGGTCAGCAGCTGGCGCACGATGCGCGCGCGGCCCGCGCCCAGCGCGGAGCGGATGGCGAACTCGCGCTTGCGGCCCGTGGCGCGCACCAGCAGCAGATTGGCCACGTTGGCGCAGGCGATCAGCAGCACCAGGCCCACCGCGCCCAGCAGCACCAGCAGCGACTTGCGCGCGTCGCCGATGATCGAGTCGCGCAGCGGCTCCACCGCGAATTCCGTCCGTGCGGATCTGTTCGCGGGATACACGCGGTGGTACTCGGCGGAGGCCAGCTTCATCTGCGCGTTGGCCTGCGCCACCGTGACGCCCGGCCTGAGCCGCCCGGCGACCTGAAAGAAGTGGCTCAGGTTGGTGCTGTTCGGGCTCAAACTGAAAGGGCAGCCAGATGTCGGCTTCCGGATCGGAGAGAAATCCTTTCCGAGCACGCCGACGATCGTGTACGGCTCGTTGCCCAGCGAAAGCGACTTGCCCGACGATGGCGGATCGCCGCCGAATCTGCGCTGCCACAGGCCGTAGCTCAGCACCACCACCTTGCCGCCGTTGGGCGAGTCCTCCTGCGGCGTGAATGTGCGGCCCAGCATCACCGGCGCGCCGAACAGGCGGAAATAGCCCTCGGTGACGTGAATGCCGTGGATCTGCTCCGGCCGGTCGCCGGTGATGTTGAAGCCGGGCCCGGCGATGTCGTAGGCGGCCACTTCCTTGAAATATGCTGGTCTGCTGCTGGTAGTATGAAACTCGGGATATGGAAGGCGAGGCAAAGTTGCCGCCGATGGGCCGAGGTCTGAGAGAACTCGACCATGCGATCGGCGTCGGGGTAGGTGAGCGGCTTGAGCAGCACCGCGTTCACCACGGTGAAGATGGCGGTGTTGGCGCCGATGCCCAGCGCCAGCGCGGCGACGGCGGCGATGGTGAAGCCGGGGTTCTTGATGAACATGTGCAGCGCGTGCTTGACGTCATTCCAGAGATCGCCCACGTATCGAACTCCGCTTCTTCAGCTTCAACCCAATCTATCTGATACTTAGCCCAATGCTTACGTGAGGTCCTAACAAGCGTTTAACCCTATATGGGTTTTTTTTCCTGAATCCTCCTCCGTCAAAATTTGTCATTCTGAGCGAAAAGCTGCCTTCTACAGATTTATCGTGTGGTACAGCGCTGGTTGGCGCTCGGAGTCCAAGGCACCCAAGGTGCTTATTTCTTGTTAATGCTGTTCGGAGGCTCTTCGACTACCCAAGCCCGAGAACGGATTCTTCCCCCTGCGGTATGCACTTGATGGTCACGGATACATCTTTTCATGCACTGTAATCATCATCCATCCCCCGGTCTGTGCAAAATCTTTGAACCGTGGCGGGTCCGCCAGGTGCGGGCTTCAGTGGTTGAAAGGATGCCAACGGCATGAGTAGGATAAGCCTCAGAGTTCCTTCCTTCGCTCAGGACAGCTCTTCGACTCCGCGCCCAAGCGCTGTATCACGTGATAAATCTGTGAGGCGCTTTGCTCAGGATGACGATTTTGTGGGAGGTTTGAAGAAAAACACCCCAAATAGGTTAACGCTTGGGCACCGGTCCCTTAGTGAGGGAAATCAGAGACGGATGCCTGAAGGGCTGATTTCGTCAATGGAGTTCTCACGCACACTCTTTAGCCCCTAAGGTCCATCTTTCCACCGTGCTGTCGCGAACTCAGACGCGGAAAGCGGGGGCGAATGCGTGGTATGCATGGTATGGGTGGCAGGCCCGACGAAAAGGGTGCGTGATATGCGTGGTATGCGTGGTCTCCGACGAAAAGGGTGCGTGATATGCGTGGTATGCGTGGTAAGTCCGAATCCAGGCAAGAGGTGTCCGGATAATTTGCCCGCTGAACCGTTCCTGGCGGGCCGCGCTTCACCCATCATCCGTGCACGTGGCCGGCAAACGACTCGCAATAACACAAAGCCATTGGTGGACACACCTATATATATGCCGATTGGGGTCAGTTTTGCAGCAGGAGAAAGGTCTTTTTTATGTAGAAACTCCTGGGCACGGACTTTTGAGTCCGGGGAAGCGAGTTTTTGAACCCGCATGAACGCTCGACTGTATAGATTCGGGCGCTCCCCTCAAAAGTTGAATGACACTTGAAGGTCGATGCTGCGGTTCGACGAAGGCGAGAGAAGAATCCCCCTGCCAGCGCATTGGACTTGCCAAATAGTGGCGATTCAAGAACACCCACCGGCGGCGCAAGGTTCACGTTGTTGAAGATGTTTCTGCCCATGGCCGTGAAGTTCAGCGAATAGCGTCGGGATGCCTGCTGATCGAGCATGGGAGGCCTTCCGCCAGAACTGCTGAGGCCGCCTGGGCCAAGTCCGCCTCCTGGAGGGCCACCACCCCCAGGCCCGCGTCCGCCGCCGCCGGAGGCGGTCCGTTGAAACCTCCGCCTGCCGCGCGCTCGCGTGCGAGGTCCGATGCCGATCGATTTGCTGATCCGCAGGTTGGTGCTGAATTGCCCCGGGCCGGTCACGAAATTGTAGGGTATGCGGGCAGCGTCGGCCGCGGGATTCAGATCGAAGCTCCCGTATTTCGTGTCCATCACGTCGGTGCTCGAAGAGGTGGCGAATGCGGGCCGATCGTTGAACTGGTTATCGCCGTTCAGGTCCTGCCCCACGGTGATATTGAAGGGCTGCCCGAATCCACAACCAGAAACGGGCTGATCGAAATCCCCAACGGGGCCGAGTAATTGCCGCCCAGTAGGAACCGGTTATGGACGTCGAATGTGGATCGGCCGTAGTCCGCGCGGGGATCGAATTGATTGGAGGGAAAGTACGTTGCCCCCGATGTGTCCGCCTTGGCGAAATTCAGACACATAAAAGCCGAAGAGCGTAAGCTTGCGCTCTCGAACGCTGAAATTGGTGATCAATTGATTCTGGTGGTAAATACCACCGGACTGATACTGATACATATTTTCGTTTTTGCCGTTGGGCCGGATGCCGGTTCCCGTGGTGACGTCATAGGTGCCAGGCAGGAAAGCGTTGATGTTGTCGCTATACAGTTGATGCAGACCTCGGGAATTGATGTAGGTGCTCGACAGAGTGATATTTTTCCCGAATCGATGTTCTACCCCGATGGCTGCCTGCATGTTCATCGGAGCGGTTAGGTTGGGCGCTATGGAGTAGGTCGTAGGCGCCGCCTCGCTCGCCGTCAGCGAGCCGGCGAAATGGTGACCCCCGGAGTCGGGTTTTTGACTACATACTGCTGTTGGTTGATGCCGTTCTGGCGGATAGCCTGCAAGACGTTGGTCGATTGAAAGCGGTCAAAGAACCAGCCGTAGCCGCCACGGATCACGGTCGTTGCCGGCTTGCTTTTGCCGTCCACGGCCCAGGCGAACGAGAAACGCGGTCCAAAATCAGCATGATCGCTGATACGGTTTTGCCCCTCATAGCGAAGGCCATAGCTCAAAGTGAAATCCGGACGCAACCTCCAGTCATCCTGAAAGAAATACGCCCGCGTCAAAGAGATTGACGCGCGCGGCTGGATTACCCGAAGTCACCACATACTGCGATGGCTGCCCGGCAGCGTAGCTTTCGAGCGAGGAATATGTGTAGTTGCCGTTGAAGCCCGCGGTCGACTCGTTGGCGTCCCGCACCGCCCGCAGCCGGCCGCCGAAGCGAATAGCGTGAGCCCCGAGCGCAACCGAGGTGTAATTCTGCAGCTCGTAATGATCCTGAGCGTCGCGAATCGTGCCTTCGTTGTTGCCGCCCCCGGTAAAGGAGCCTTGTACGGTGACGGTGGGCGTGGTGAAGAGCGGAGTTTGATTGTCGCGATCGCGAATGTATTCGAATCGCGTTTCATTCACCACCTTCGGGCTGAGAATCTGCGTGTCGCCCACCTGCAGAGTATTCTCCTGGTTTAACGTGTCGTAGCCCTGCGTCTGCAAAGCAAACTGGGAGACTCCGTTGTTCGAGCTCTTTTGCCGGTCATACATGTAACGGAAACTGAGCGTGTTGGTGGGCGTCAGCTGAAAGTCGATAGCGTGGGCTTAGGTCCATCCGCGATTGCGGATTGGAAACCGCCGCCGAGTAGTTGTAGCTCCCGCCAGTGGGGTCGAGCAATTGCGCGTTGATGATGGAATTGGCATTGTTGTCGCGTCGAAACCCACTCATAAACCACGATGACCGGCTGTTCAACGAGCCGCTGACGTTCCCCAGAAAGAAAGTGGAGTAGTAGGGCGGTTCGCTGGTCACAAACGTGTTCAGCGAGTTGAATGCCGAGTCATTACCGCTGGCCATGATCATGCCATGCAGGTGGTCCGTGCCCGGCTTGGTCAATATCTCAATACGGCCGTAACCCAGTTTGTCGAACTCCGCGGAGAACGGGTTCTGGTTGATTCTGATTTCGCGGATCGACGATTTAGGTGGCAGCTGTCCGCCGGTAAACCCGTCAATGTAAATCTGCCCTCCATTGGGGCCGGCCGCGGGTCCGGCAAGCGCATTCAGTTCGTCCTGCAGTTCATCGGGATCGTCGGAAAGTGCGTCCAGATCCTTGCCCTTGATCACGATCGAACTGGCGTTGTTGTCCGGACTGGTATCGAGCCCCGCACCCTGGTCGGTCACCGTGACCTGTTGCTGGTCTACGGCGATGTTGAGCGCAAGGTTTGTGACGGTGGCGTGGCCCGCCTCAACCGTCACGCTCTGCGCCTGCGCTAGAGCGAGGCCCGGCGCGGTAACGGTGATGACGTATGTACCGGGGGCAAGTTGAGGAAAAGAATAGGACCCATCGGCGCCGCTCTGGACTGCCGATGTGGTTCCATCCGTCGCCTGAACGGTGACGGTAGCCTTGACCACGCGCGCCCCGGAAGGATCGGTCACCACTCCGCGCAGCGATCCATTTGCTGGCGCCGCCAACAGTTTTGCGGCTGCGATTAAGCTCATGGCGACTAACAGCAGGCCCGATCGTACGGCGGTGACGAAATTTCGCATCAGATCACTCCTGAAAGACAGCTGCTTTATGCAGCAGAGGCTCGTGGCTTGCACCATATTCAGAAGACACCCGTCGCGATTGCAACGCGGTCACAATGCGTAACTCTTGGTAAAGGACTGTCACCGGCGTGTGACAATTTGTTACATTTCCGGCGTTCGCCTGCCGCCCCATCGGCGTACTCTCGGTAATGACAGAAAGACGACGGCATGGAGTCCATTCTTCTTATCGACGACGATGTGGAACTCTGCTCGATGCTGAGCGACTACCTTGGCCGCCATGACTACCAGGTGACCGCCGCTCACGACGGCAAGACAGGCCTGGGTAAAGCTCTGGGCGGGAACTACTCCATCATGCTTCTCGACGTGATGCTCCCCGGGCCTGGATGGTTTTGAAGTGCTTCGCCGATTGCGGGCAGCGGCATCCCCCATGAATGTCCTGCTGCTTACGGCGCGCGGTGAAGATGTCGATCGCATTGTCGGCTTGGAGATCGGGGCAGACGACTATTTGCCCAAGCCTTTCAATCCTCGCGAGCTGCTGGCCAGGATACGTGCTGTTTTGCGACGGCGTGGGAATACCGAGGCGCCGGCCCTCGCTGGAAACTTCCTGACCGTGATGGGTCTGGAACTGGATACAGCTGCCCGGGTCGCGCGCTGTGGTGGCGCGCTATTGGACCTCACCGATATTGAGTTTGGGCTACTACAAACGCTGATGCGGAGCGCCGGCGAAGTGGTGGCCCGGGAGCAGCTTGCCGAGGCCGTCCTGGGTCGTAAATTTCATCCCTTCGATCGTAGTCTCGATATGCATGTGAGCCGGTTGCGCCACAAGTTAGACCAGGCTGACAACTTCGGCGATCGGGTCAAGACCATTCGCGGCATCGGATATCAACTTGCCGTGCCGGCTCCACGTAAATCTGCAGGAGACCGATAGGCGATGCGAGGACTTTTCGCCAAGATATTTCTTGGTTTCTGGATCGCGCAAAGTCTCACGTTCTTGATTTCGACTGTGCTGATTCTGCGCCATCAGTTTGTGCGGCCCAACGAGATGATGGGAGTGTTGAACGCCACCTTGCCAACCGCTGCGACTGCAGCCGCGAACGCATACGAGGCGGCTGGATGTGCAGGCTTGCGGCAGTTTGCCGGGTCGCTTCACCAGACCATTTATCTTGCCGACACACCGGCTCACTTTCTTTGTGAAACTGACATCTCCTCTACGGCTGCCGGTGTGTTGGCCAGGGCCAGCAGAGAGTCGGGAGTCCACTCGACCCTGGTCGGGGAGCAAAATCTGTGGAGTACGGCGATCGAATCTGCGTCCGGCCGCCGCTACATATTTCTCCTCAGCCGCCGCCACAACGCTCAGACCTACGGGCTGCGTGAACTCCTCTTTTTCGCCTTCCCCCAACTCCCTGTGGCCATCGTGGTTTTCGGTATAACCACGTTCGTGCTCGTTCTCCTGCTGGTCCGCCCGATCGGTCGCCTGCGTATAGCGGCGCGGGCTCTGGCCAATGGAAAGCTTGCCACCCGCGTCGCCAAACCAGACGGAGAAGAGCGCATATTTGGCGGCGACGAAATTCAAGGGCTGGTCCACGACTTCAATTACATGGCGGAGCAGCTGGAACGGCTTGTCGGCGCGCAGAAAATACTGTTGCGCGATGTCTCCCACGAATTGCGCTCGCCGCTCGCTCGTCTGAGCGTCGCCCTCGAACTGGCCCGCGAGGAAGCACCAGCGGCCATGACGGAACACTTGCAGCGCATCGAACGTGAAGCCGGCCGTCTCAATCTGTTGATTGGCCAACTCCTGCGCCTGTCCTCCATGGAATCGATGAACGCCTCGAGCCGCATGGATAAGTTCAGTCTGCATGGGCTGATCGAAGAGTTGCTCCCCGATGCGGAATTCGAGGCCCAACAAAGGAGCTGCACCATTCGCGTGGTCAATCATTCTGACTGCATGGTGGAAGGGAATCCGGAGCTGATTTATCGAGCCATAGAGAACATCGTGCGCAACGCCATTCGCTACACCCGGCAGGAATCGGTGGTCGAGTTGGCGCTCCGTTGCGAAGACCGTGCCGGCGTGCGCATGGTCACGCTCGATGTAAGCGATTGTGGGCCAGGTCTCCCGGAAGCGGAACTGGAAAATATCTTCCGCCCGTTCTACCGCGTCGACGACGCGAGGCAACTCGATACCGGGGGCTTTGGCGTTGGCTTGGCGATCGCCGACCGCGCAGTGCGTCTGCATCACGGGGAAGTCCGGGCGCGCAACCGCCCGGAAGGCGGCCTGAGCATCAGCCTTAGCCTGCCTTGCGAAAAGTGAAGAGGTGGATCGCGCGGTCTCATCGCTGCTCCAATTTCGAAATCGTTCCCGAGATGCCCGGACTATGCGAAAGTGCTAACTACGAGGGAAGGGAATGAGCGGAAGACTGGCGTGGTGCGCGGCAATGGTGGGGGTGCTTCTCATAGGAATAGCCTTGCCGAGTGCGGTGGCCGCAGCGTCTGCGCCGCTGCAGATCCGCGTTGTCGTCGTGACTACATTTGAGGTAGGCAACGATACCGGTGACGAGCCCGGCGAGTTCCAGAACTGGGTTGAGCATTATCCGCTACCCGCAATCCTGCCGTTTCCCGAGGGCTTTCATTCCCTGCGCTACAACCCCACAGACCATGTCCTGGGCATTGTGACTGGCGTCGGCAAGTCCCACGCAGCCGCCTCGATCATGGCCCTCGGCCTCGACCCTCGTTTCGACTTCACGAAGGCCTACTGGATCCTGGCCGGCATCGCGGGCGTCGATCCCAAACGGGCTTCGCTCGGCTCCGCCGCCTGGGCGAGTCACGTCGTCGACGGGGATCTGGCATACGAAATCGATGGGCGTGAAATTCCTGCGGACTGGTCGACCGGCATCGTACCCTACGACCGGTCGAGGCCTTTCGAGCAGCCCGCGCCGCCGGCCGCATCAGACAACGGCCTTCTCGCCCATGACTTGAATGACGGCCTCGCCACCTGGGCCTTTGCCCTGACCCGCGGCGTCGTCCTGCCGGAAAATGAGAAGCTCAGGAAGGCGCGCGCCGGCTATGCTGACCTGCCCAATGCGCAGCGGCCTCCCTTCGTACTAAAGGGCGATACCTTGACCGCAGACCGGTTCTGGATCGGCGCCCGGATGACCGACTGGGCGGAAAAATGGGTCCCTTACTGGACGAAGGGCGACGGCCTTTTCACCACCTCGGCCGAAGAAGACAGTGCCTACCTGCAGGCGCTCGTCTTGCTGGCTCATGCCGGCCGCGTTGATCTGGCGCGTGCGCTCGACCTAAGAACCGCCAGCGACTTTACCGTCCCACCCAAGGGCATGCCGGCCGCGCAATTTCTCAAGAGCGAGGCCACGGGCAACTACACCGCCAATACCGAAGCCATCCAGAACGCCTACCGGGTGGGCAGCCCGGTCGTACGCGAGCTGGCACAGCATTGGCCGCGCTATCAGCAGACCGTGCCGACCGGCAAGCCCTGAGCCAGCCGCAGTCCGTGGGATCGCTCGTCAACCACCAAATCGTTCGCTTGCCATTCAGGCGGGGGTACCGCCGGCCCGTTCTTCGGCGCTCGGCTCGGCGTGCAGCGGCACAATTGAGGAGGCAGCTGCGATAGCTGGACCAAGCGCTCTAGCCATCATGTCGATGTGCGTAGACAAATCCTTCGAGAGCCTTGAGCGAAGGGCCATCTCGACGGCAAAGGCCGCCTCGGTCAAGTCAGCGGCTTCGAGTGCGGCAGCAAGGCTCTTGAGCGAATGGACCAGCCGTTGCGCCTCTTCCGTCTTGCCCTCATCAAGGTAAAGTTTCAGTTCGAAGATCGCGTTTGCGTACCGCTCGTGAAAGGCAAGAAGCAGTTTCCGAATAAGTTTCGGATTGCCATGATTGCGCAGCAAAGCGGCCGGAATGTCGAACGGCGGAAGTTGATCCGGAATGCCTTCCTGAGCCGGCAGCGGCGACGGCGACGGCGTTTCCCCCTCAGGTGGCCTGGCCGGCCATGCCGGCATCCAGTGCAGCAGAGACTTGGTCAGCTCATCGAAGCTGATCGGCTTGGTGATGTGGTCATTCAGTCCGGCATTCAGACTTTTTTCCCGGTCGCCGCTCATGGCATGCGCCGTCATGGCCAGGATGGGAAGGTTACGAAAGCGGGCATCGGCACGGATGAGCTTGGTTGCTGTCAGCCCATCCATCACAGGCATCTGGATGTCCATGAGTACCAGGTCAAATGCTTGCGCCGCCACCAGGTCGACCGCCGCTCGGCCATTCGTTGCCACGCTGAACGAGATGCCTAGCTCTGCGAGCACTTCGCCGGCGATATCGCAATTGAAGTCATTGTCGTCGACTAACAGTACATGCCGCCCTTTAAGCCGGGCTCCATTCGCCTGCGTAGATTGCAACCCATCCGCATCGCCGCCTGGTCTGGCGCCAAATACCTTCTTAAGGGTGTACAGCAATTGCGATTCGGCGACTGGGCTCATAAGGAAGCCTTCCAGCTCAAGCCCGTTCAGTTGGCTCATAACCTCGCTGCGGTCAAATGCAGAGACCATCAGGATGGCCGGGATGTTGAATAGGCTCTTGGAAGCCTTGATACGCCGTGAGGTCTCGATTCCATCGATTCCTGGCAGGCGCCAGTCCATCAGCACCAGGTCGAACGGCTTCCCCGCCTGGGACCCTCCGGCCAGGGCGGTGAGCGCTTCCTCGCCCGATGCAACAGCGCGGGCCTCCATTCCATTTGCGCGCAGCATCTCCACCAGCGACAGTCCGGCTTTCTCACTATCATCGACCACCAGGACGGATTTGGTCCGCAGTTCGCTCAAGGATGCGGAGACTGGCTGCGGGAGGGCTGCCGCAGCGACACCGAACGCTGCCCTGAAGTGAAAGACACTGCCCACTCCAAATTCGCTCTCCAGCCATATAGTCCCACCCATCAACTCGGTGAGCTGTTTGCTGATAGCAAGACCCAGTCCCGTCCCGCCATACTTGCGCGTAAACGAGGTGTCCGCCTGGTTGAACGCTTGAAACAGGTGCGCCATCTGTGGCGGAGTCATCCCGATGCCGGTGTCGGAAACCGAAAATTTCAAATTCCCTGATTCGCCGGCTGTCTGGTCTTTTCCGTCTTGCTTCGCATCCGAGACCTTCACTTTGACGGCGATCTCGCCCTTCTCGGTGAATTTAACCGCGTTGTTGACCAGGTTGATGAGCACCTGCCCCAGCCGCAACGGATCACCAACCAGATAGTCCGGAACTCTCGGGTCCACAGAAAATACCAGCCGCAATTGCTTCTGTGCCGCTTTTTCGCTCACAATATCGCGAACGTTCTTCAACACCTCATCCAGAGAAAATGCAATGTGCTCCAGGGTGACCTTGCCCGCCTCAATCTTTGAAACATCGAGGATGTCGTTCATGATGCCGAGCAGGTTATGCGCTGCGGTGTCGATCTTGGTCAAGTAGGTTCGCTGCTTTGCATCAGGATTGGCGCGCAGCGCCAGGTGCACCATCCCCGTGATCGCGTTTACTGGCGTACGGATCTCATGGCTCATGTTAGCGAGAAAATCCGACTTGGCCTGGTTGGCGAACTCGGCTTCAACCTTTGCGTTTCTCGACGCCTCTTCCGCCTGCTTGCGTTCGCTAATGTCATTGTTGCTTTCCATCACCTGGATAGGTACTCCATTCCCGTCCCGCTGCAATACCCAACGGCTCGCCACCACGATGCGTGTACCGTCTTGAAGCGTGTGCTCGAGTTCGCCTTCCCAGTGGCCCTTTTTGAGAAAGTCCGCTTCAATTTCGGCCAGCGGCTTGGGAAAGATGGTGCCCAGCAGGACTTGAGAAATATTGCCAACCGCTTGCTCTTTCGAGTACCCGTACATCCGCTCCGCTCCATGGTTCCAGAACCGAATCTTGCCGCTAAGGTCGCGCATCAGGATGGTGTCGTGCGATAAATCGAGCAGGTTAGCCTGGTCGCGCAGCTCTCTCTCGCCCTGTTTGCGGGCAGTCACATCTGTAGCAAACTTCACCACCTTGGTGACGACACCGTCTTTATCGAAAATCGGGTTGTAGGTGGCTACAATCCAGATCTCGCGCTGATCCTTGCTAATCCGCTTGAACTCTCCCGACTGGAACTTGCCCGCCCTCAGGTTATTCCAGAACTCTTCGTAGGCCGTGCTCCCTCGATCTTCCTCCGTAACAAAAATGCTGTGCGATTTACCTTTCAGATCGGCATCGGTGTAGCCAAAGGCGCGAAGATAGTTGTCATTTGCCTGGATGATGGTTCCATCCAGATTGAACTCGATCATCATTTGCGACCGATTGATCGCCTCAACCTGGCCACGGTAATTCGCCACCGCGTCTTCCTTCTCCTGCTGGGCCACCATAATCGCCAATGCGTCTCTGGTCCGTTCTGCATCCATCGACGTTTGTAACACCTTGGCTAGATCGCGCATCTGGCGTCTGAATAGCAACCAGATGCCCCCTGCGCCCACAAACGCAAATAGAAAGCAGCTGACACTCAGCACTACAGATCTGCTTCTGACCCTCTGTGATCTTGCATCGCGCCAAACGATTTCACTTGCGATCAAGGACTTATATTTCGCGCGCAGGGTATCCATGGATGCCTTGCCTTCCAGCATCTGGCGAACAGGGCTTCCTCCGAATCCTGCACCGAGCTGTCTGCGCGCTGTCGAATCATCTCCTTCGCTTGTAGTCTCCACTGGTTGAAGATCTCGCGAATGTTTGCCAGTTGAGCTTGCTGAGAGGGATTGTCAGAAATGAGTTTGTTGAGCGCAACGAACTTTGCATCGATGACTTCTGCCGCTTCGTTGTAGGGCTCAAGGAAAATCGGTTTACCGGTAAAAAGGAAGCCACGGAGACCCGACTCCATATCGATAGTCAGTTTGACCAATTCCCGCTCTGCGCCGATCACCTGGCTGGCGTGGTCGACCGACTGGAGAGTCGTTCTCTGAAATTCCGCGCCTACGAACAGTAGTATGGACGCGAAAATGGTCAGGGCAACGATCTGAAGAATCGTCGATCGCTTTAACGACGGTTTAAAGTCACCCTGACCCATCACGAGATACCTCAAAAACTAAACATGTGCGAAATAGCACGATGTCGGACAAGGGATTGGCGTTCATCGTAACCAATCCGCGGAGCCGGGTGAGAGTTCTAATGTAATAAGCCGCCGCTGCAAAACAGAACGTCTCGAAACGTGGCAGCCTGTTGCTACAGGTCGGTATACCCGCCGACGCTTGAGCCCGAGGGTTGCAGGTAGACTTCGAGATTCCAGGCACTAAGGCAAGGCATTCGTTTGCTCGGGGTCACCACCTCAGCTTGGACTTCTCACCATCTGCTACCTTCGACTAATTTCGAGACGCCGATGTAACACTTTCGGGCCATAGCCGTAGGCATGGCCCGAGCGTCCGGAATCGTTCCGTATGACACTCCAGTCGACGGTGTCACTCTGGCGGAGTATTACTTTTTCACAAATTTTAGGAGTGATGGTAGGGACGGGGCTCGGATCATTTTTCGGGCGCCTGGGCGCTGGTTGTACCGCCGCGGCTACCTTTGACCGCAAGGCTGTGCGGATTCCCGGCTTCAACCTTGCATAATTCATTCTTGATGCAGTTTCTGTGGCAAATCCCTCACCGGCCGCCTTTATCATTTGCCCGGCAAGTCGATTCCCGAAAATATCTTGATCACCGCTGAATCGTCTTCCCGCCCAAAGCCGGAACTGGCGGCCTGCAGGAACATCTGGTGTGCAGTGCTGGCCAGCGGTAGAGGAAACTTGCAGGCGCGCGCAGTGTCGAGCACCAGGCCAAGGTCCTTGACGAAGATGTCCACCGCCGAAAGTGGAGTGTAATCGGCGGCCAGCACGTGAGCCATCCGGTTCTCAAACATCCAACTATTGCCGGCGCTGTGGGTAATCACGTCGTAGAGCGCCGCTGGGTCTACTCCCTGGCGCAAGCCCAGAGCCATCGCTTCCGCAGCGGCCGCGATGTGAACCCCTGCCAGGAGCTGATTAATGATTTTGACCTTGCTGCCATCTCCGGCCGTTGGACCAAGGCGATACACCTTCGCCGCCATGGCATCCAGGGCGCCGCCTGTCTTGGCATATGCCTCCGGACGGCCCGACGTCATCATGGTGATCTCACCCTGCGCAGCCTTGGCCGCCCCACCGGAAATAGGCGCATCGAGGTAAAGAATGCCCTTCTCCGCCAGACGCTTCTCCATCGCGATCGACCAGCCGGGATCAACCGTGGAGCACATCACGAACACGCTGCCGGCTTTCATGCCTGCAGCTGCACCGCCTTCGCCAAACAAGACCGTCTCCGTCTGCGCCGCGTTGACCACCACGCTGACCAGGACTTCACAATGGTCGCGACCTCACCAGGGCTATCGCAGGCCACGCCGCCCTCTGCGGCAAAGGCCTCCGCTACCTCGCGACCAACATCGAACACATGCATGCTGTAACCTTTTCGCCGCAATGACTTGGCCATACCCATACCCATTGCGCCTAACCCGACTAGTCCGATTCGGTTCTCACTCACTGGTTACTCCCTCTCTTCGTGGATTCCGCGCCCACAAGAGTCGGGTGTGCGCAAACGATGCCTGATTAAATCCATTCGGCGTTGGCAACCAGCACTCTTACTCGACTTGCCGAAGATCGATTCCAAGCTGCTGACACTTCTTGTATAGGTGGCTTCGCTCGAGCCCGAGCGCCTTTGCCGTGTTGGTTACGTGGTGATGATTGCGCTCCAATTCCGCCAAAACAGTTTCGCGTTCAAAACGGGCCACGCGCTCCGACAAAGGCCCGCCCAAAGAAGAGTGAAGACGCGGCGTTCCCCGCTATCCTTTTTGCATTCGGCAACGCCAGCTCGACCGCGCCCGTGTCCACTTCCCCTTCGGCCAGCAGGAGAACCCTTTCGACGACATTTCGTAATTCGCGGATGTTGCCCGGCCACGCATACTGCGTCAAGCGCCTTAATCGCTTCGGGAGTAAACCGCTGGGGCTTCCAGCCGTTTTGTGCGCATACCTGACGCGCAAAGTGTTCTACCAGCGCCGGAATATCTTCCTGTCGCTCGCGAAGTGCGGGAAGCACGATCGGGAACACATGGATGCGATGGTATAAGTCACGGCGGAAGGCGCCCTGCTTTGCCAGCTCCTCAAGGTCTCTGTGGGTCGCGACCACGACGCGAACGTCCACGGTAATGGGCTTGTCGCCGCCAATGCGTTCGACCTCCGATTCCTCCAGCACGCGCAGCAGTTTCGCTTGCATAGCCAGGGGCATGTCGCCAATTTCGTCAAGAAACAGCGTGCCGCGGTGAGCTTGTTCGAACTTACCCATGTGCCTGGTTGCAGCTCCCGTGAAGGAACCCTTTTCGTGGCCAAAAAGCTCTGATTCGATCAGCTCGGTTGGAACGGCTGCACAGTTCAACGTAACGAAAGCACCACCGGCGCGAGGACTCTTTTCGTGCAATGTGCGCGCAACCAATTCCTTGCCCGTTCCGGTTTCGCCATAGATGCAAACCCGCGTTTCACTGGCAGCAACGCGTTCAATTTGCGCCATCACGCGCCGCATCGTCTCACCAGAGAATACGATCTCGTGTTTGCCGATACGCCGGCGCAGCTCAGTGTTCTCAACTTCGAGGCGTTTCAACTTCAACGCATTTTCGACCGTCAACAGAAGCTTTTCTGTGGAGAGCGGCTTTTCCAGAAAATCGAGCGCGCCCATCCGCGTGGCCTGCACAGCCATCTCTATGTGCGCCTGCCCTGACATCATGACGACCGGTGTCGTCACGCCGTTCGTTTTCAAGTCCTGCAACAGGGCAATTCCGTCGCGCTTGGGCATCACCACGTCAGAAAGGATCAGATCGAACGCGTCGCGATTTTGCCAGCTCCAGCGCCTTGACTGCGTTGTCGCAAACGGTCGCTTCATGCCCCGCGAGGCGGAACGCACGGGACAACGAGGCAAGTGTGTTCGCTTCATCATCCACGATGAGGATGTCGGCTTTCGCGTTCATGCATGCGCCTCGCTCGCGATTGGCAGTGCAGGCAGCTCAATGACAAACGTCGCCCCGCTGCCCTGGATGCTCTCTACGGTGATGGTTCCATGATGATCGGCGACGACGGATTGCACAATCGCCAGGCCGAGACCGGTGCCATGCTGTTTGGTGGTGTAATAGGGCGTAAACAACCGCTGGCACTCTTCCGGAGTGAGCCCGGTGCCGGTATCGGAGATTTTGATCTGGACGACATCGCGTCTTCCTGGCCGCAACCGCCGTCAAGGTACCGCCATCCGGCATGGCATCGATTGCGTTCAGTACCAGGTTTGAAAGCGCTCGGTGCAATAACTCAGCATCCGCTGACACCATCAATGGATCCGCAGCGATCTGTGTCTTTAACGCAATCGGCTGCTCCCGCTGATCGAGTGTGGGCGCAAATAACGCCAAAACGCGTTGCATTACTTCCCGCACATCTAGGTTCGATTCCTGCGGTTTTGGCATCTTTGAGAAGTCGCTGAAACGGGCAATGATGGTCTTCAGATTCGCGATCTCCGCCATCAGAGTCGCCGTGCCCTCCTCAAAAATCTCGTCACACTGCTCTTGCGGAAGGTGCCTGGCACGCACCATATTTTCGACCGTGAGCTGCAGTGGGAAGAGTGGATTATTCAACTCGTGGGCGAGCCGCCGGGCTAACTCCCGCCATGCAGCAACACGCTCTGCCTGAACCAGGCGTTCGCGCTGCTCCACAAGCTGCGACGTCATGCGGTTAAAGCTGTTGCCAACACGCCGACCTCATCGTGAGAACCTACGCTGACGCGCGTCTCCCAACGTCCATCCGCAACCTCGCCCGCGGCGCGGGCAAGCTGTTCAATCGGACGCGATACGCGCGCAGCGATCCATAGGCTGGCGGCGATAGCGAATAGAATGCCGCCGCCGGCAACTCCATAAGCTATTGCCTTGATGTGTTGCTGAACTTCGACCATGCCCCGCCGCGAGTTGGCGATGATCAGCACCGCCATCACGGCGCCATCCTCTGCCTTCAGGGGAATGGCCGTTACATCCACGCTGTCCTCGAGATTTCCGGTCGGGTAAACGACTGCATGCGAATCCTGACCGCTCGCGCGCGATTGATTGATCAGCGATTGGTAGGGCGCTGCGTTGTCTACATTCCCCTTCACGCCCACCAGGCCGTGAGGGTCGAAACCTGCGTTGAAGTTTCGATAGAGAAAGATCTGCGTTCCTCCAAGGGCGGGCAGACTCATAAGGAATTCGCGGTCAAGCCTTGTCCCGCCGACCAGGTATACAGTCTTTTCACCGCCGCGCACCGCGTGAACGGCAAACAATCCGATCTGCGAAGAACCATCCGGAAGACCTTCTTCCTTGAGAAATGGCATACGGTTTGCGCCCGTGACAGCCGGTCTCCTTGTAACCGAATCGTGCCGGCCACTGTGCTGAAGACACAATACTGCCGTCAGAGGACACAATTTCCAGAAAATCCAGTTGGTATTCCTGTGCAAGCGCTGCCGCACGGTTGAGATAGGGCGCAGGATCGCCTCCGTGCCCCAGTTCGAATGCGATGCGCGTCACCGGCTCGCTCCCGGCCATGCGATCGAGCGAGAGAGCAACGGAATCCGCCCGTCGTTGATATTCTCGTCGAAACTGGCCGACAAAATCTGCCGTTCGTTCTCTGTCAATCTTCTCGAATACACGGCGCACGCGGAGTGAAACTGTCCAGCCGACGGCTGCCACCGTGACCATGACCGTCACTGCAATCATTGCCAGCATCTTTTGCCGCAGATTCACTTTGCACCATCGATCGAGACATCCGCAACCATCGGTGTGCCATCTCCCGTTAATCGCAAGTCCCGAACCCGTTCACTAAAAGCCAACGCGCGCGGAAGATACAGAAGGGGAATGGCCTGGTATGTTTTGAGAAAATCACGCTCTGCCCTGTAAAGCGCATCAGGATTGCCTGCCTCTTCGGGTATTTTCTGGCCGAAGTCTTCCAACATTTCATCCAGGCCGGCAGCCGCATCGCCCGCTTCCAGGTGAATGCGCTTCAGCACCAGGTCCGCAGTTGGTTGGCTTGAAGAAGGCTTGACCTGAGCATTTATTCCGGCCTCGCGCAAATTCAACACAATGCGCTCCGCAACCAGTTGCGTGCTTGCATCCGGATTGTCGATAGTGAGAACCAGAGGCGAGGTGCCCACTCCAGCCCGCCACTCCAGCCCGATAGTTACGCGCGCGCGCTAGATCGCGCTCGGTGGGAAAGAGAAAAGCATACCCGGTAAGGTCAGCAGGCAGCAGGCTTCCGGTAGGTTCGCCTTCCTTCTGGAAAATTACATTGAAGAGCGCGCTTCGATCTACCGCGAGTGCGATCGCCTGTCTTACCTGATCGTCGTGCAGAGCCGCTTTCGAGGAAACACTCAAAACCAGCAGGTCGGTGGGGTGAGAAGCAAGAACCATCAAACGATCCTGCACCGCCTGATGAAGCAACTCAGCCGGAACCTCAACAATATCCGCCCGCCCCACACTCAAGTCCAGCCATTGGTCCCGCAAACTCCGCTTGCCCTCCACCTGAACCGTGTCAACGAAAGGCCTTCCTTGCCAGTAATCACTATTTGCAGCGAGAGACACGACTCCATTCGTAACCTTGACGATGCGAAATGGCCCCGTGCCGGATGGCTCTGCGCCATCATGCTGGCGAGCGACGAGGTACATACTGCGTGCCAGCTCGGCTGGCAGCTGCGGCATGGCTGAATCGCCTACGAAAACGAGAGAATTGGTAACGGCAGACAGGGTGGTCCACGGACACTGCTTTGCGCAGGATTGCGACAGCGAGGCTGCCACGGCCGCAGCTGTCAGCGCCGTTCCATCATGAAACCTTACCCCCGGACGCAGCCAAAACTGCCAACGATGAGCGTCATTTTGCGATTCCCATCGGATGGCCAACCCCGGCAGTGCAACGCCCGAATCATCTAAACGAGTCAGGCCGTCGAACACAAGTTTACGGGCATTGCCGTCCGGAACCCGCCACGGATCGCTCTGATGTTTCCATCCGGAGAGCGCCGCCGTAGTGCGAACGCGTGCGCGCGCAGGCACTCAGCGTAACGGCGAGGCTTATAACAAGGCTGCTAATTACAGACGGCCGAAACATTGTAGGCCTCATATCGCACTGGTTGCTCCTTCCGGATAACGACCGTTGCCGAGGCGCCGTCATTCGTTGGCCATATTGCCATCACCGAACCATCCAAAGCCATCGGACTGCTCACCGGGATCGCTTCCCTTCCTGGAATTTCGTACGCGCGCACACTGTCGGTTGGAGCAGCGCCGGCCCCCGATGCAAGCAACACCGAGCCCTCACCGCACGTGGAATGGATGCCGACGATGTCGCTTCCCCAGTCTCTCGTGCCCGTGACAATCTTCGGAACGTCCTTATCGTAGAGCATCACCTGGCCAGTGGTTTGGCTGAAGAGTGTGATTGTCCCACCGGATCGTTCATATTCCGCGGCGCTATAGAATGGACCCGGCCCCGTAACGTAGCCCGGCACCAGCACCCCGGTGAAATAATTTCGGCTGACGTTGAAAAAGGCTTTCCGCGAAACAATCGGCCATGGCTCATCGCTGTCGGTGCAGGAAACTACCAATCGTCCATTGATCTCCGACCCGCCACAGACTACTCCCGGAACATAGGCATCGAACAAGTGTCCTGAAGCGGCGCTCGTCCCCACCACAATTCGCCCCCGTGGGTCGCGCGGCAGCGGCCGTGAATGGGTGAGGTCGAAAGATTGATCCTTCACCCAACTCCCGGCATCCTGGCGGTAGATGGTAACCCGATCCGGCTCCAGGATGACCATCCGCCGCTCATCGCCGGCTGAAACAAAATCCGCATCCAGAATAGGCATTTCTTCTGCGAGCAGAAACGTCTTGCGGATGGTGACGCCCGAACCCGATGACGGCGTCGCAGTTGCCGGGAGATCCGTGGTCACCATAGCGACTTTCACCTCCGTGCCCTGCTGCACTTCGGCGATCCATAGTTCATGCTGCAAATTCTGTGAAAGCGTCACCCGGATCACTGTCGCAACCTCTGCGCTGCCCGACGCAGTCACGCCGTAGGACTGCAGATCGCGCTCGAGTGTCCGTCGGATCGCCGGAACCTGATCCGGAGGAATGGAAGAACGGTTCTTGATGGTGAGCTTTGCCGGTCCTGGTCCGGCAATCGCAGCGATTTGCTTCGCAAGCTCATCCGCAGGGTTGTCCCCGCTAACCAAAGCACGCACCGGGACAAGGAGGCCCAGAAGAAATATCAACAGAAGTGGCCGTCTATAAGAGATCATTGGCTGCCGCGGATTATAACCTGCGACTTGCATCTGGCCGGCCCTCATGAAGAGAGAGGCCTGGCCGCACCGCGCAGCCCGGCCTCCGCCTCTCAATGCGAATGACCGCGGCCGCCATCGGCCTGTCGGTCTACGCCTTCCTTGACCGCCGCATTCGCGTCAAAGCCCTTGAAGACGTCGTTGGCAAAAAAGAACTTGCCGTCTCCGGGCACCATCATCACCTGAATTTTGTCCGAAAGGCGCTCAGCGATGATCTTGTTAATCAGCAGCGGAGCCTGATTCAACAGCCTGGCCTCGCCTTGCATGCGATCAGCATCCGCCGCCGCAGTCACGCGGATCCGGTTCGCTTCCGCGTCGGCCAACAGGTTGCGGCGCTGGAACTCTGCCTTGCTGTCGATCACCTTGGCTTCACCCTCGGCTTCCGCGTTCTTGATGGTGGCTTCCTTGCGCGCTTGCGCCTCCAGCCGCGATTGCTCAATCTGTTTCTCTTTCAACGGGAGCGTAAACTGCATCGCATCCGCCTCCCCTTTCGCTTCCATCACCCTGGCCTTTGCATCGCCTTCCGCTTGTTTGACTTTCCGCGCCGCTTGCGCCTCCGCTTCCAGTTCTGCAATGCGTACCTCTTTCTGTTGAATGTCCGTTTGTACCGCGAGCTGGTCATCTTGTTGTTCTTTCAACAACAGGTCTTCCAGGCCCTTCGCGTACTGCGGCGGCAATTGAATGTCGCGCAGCATCACCTCTTCCACGATCACTCCGTCGGCGCTGAGTTTCTTCGTGATGACAGCAGCGGCAAGCTGCCGCACCTCTTCCCGCCTGGTGCTGAAGATCTCACGTACCGTGTATTTCGGCGCAAGCTCGCGCCACGCGCTGGCCACGAC
Source organism: uncultured Acidobacteriaceae bacterium (assembly GCA_963750415.1). Classification (GTDB taxonomy): domain Bacteria; phylum Acidobacteriota; class Terriglobia; order Terriglobales; family Acidobacteriaceae; genus PALSA-350. The sequence goes on along the minus strand of CAVVQX010000005.1, from coordinate 101,888 downwards.
CGGCGGAACAATTTCAGAGTCGACCGGCCGCGGAAGGTGCAGCTGGATGTAATCCAGTTTCTGCGGATCGAGGCGGTATCGCACCGTGATGGCCAACCCCAAGCTGAGCCCTTCCTTCGACTGCACATCCAGGCTGTCAGGCCGCGATGTTCTGTTGACCTTGGCCCCGTCCTCGACCATCCCGGTGGTGAACAACTTATCGCGCAGATCAAAAGTCTGCAGCTGCTCGGCAAGCGGGGTCACAAAGTGAACCCCAGAGTAGAGCGTGCCCGGCAAAGTACCACGCGTCTGGCTCACGCGAACGCCGCCCATACCGCTCGGCACAACCTTAACGCTGTTGGCGATAAGCAGCGAACCGCATCCGATTGTGATCATCCCGAGAAAAAGCCGCCAATGGAGCGGGCCTGGCTCCGGCCCCCCTGGTTCGAGCCCAAGCGGCGCGGTGGCACCCTCCACCCCTTGTGCCAGGTGACGGCGGAACTGGATCACCAGCCACAGATCGTATCCCATCATGATCAAGGTGGCAGCTATCGACGACACCGCAACCAGCATCAGTAGGTATTTCAAGGCAAGCATGTACGTTCTCCTTTCTCTTCTTGCGCCGGTGTGGGTTTCTTACCGGCGACCGGCCGCCGAGGGAGGAACAGCCGTACCAACCCTCCGAACAGCAACTCTTCACACAACAGCCCACAGGCCACGGTCAACACCATCGCCGCGATCGCGCTCAACGCCTCGGCAAATATCTCCACCTTGCACCTCCCTCTCGATTGCTCACTGGCCAGATGGGTGACGGACCACAGCCGCAGCGGAAGCAGTCTCGAGCCCAACCACAGCATCGGAAGTCCCGAAGACTTCTGCCGTCAGGTCGTCTCGCTCCCCCAGAATTAGTACGGTGTCACCCACCCTCGTTTGCGAAAACACTTCTTCGAGATCGGGCCGCGCCATGCGAATGCAGCCGTGCGATGCGGCTTTGCCGATCGATTTTGGAACGTTGGTTCCGTGAATGCCGTAGCCGTTTTCGCTTAGACCCATCCAGCGCGTGCCAAGAGGATTGTGTGGTCCCGGCGGCACAACCACGTGCGCGTGGTAGTAAGTAGGATCGACAACGCGGTCAACGACAAAAAAGCTGCCCGTCGGACTCGGGGTCGAGTGCTTACCCACGGCGATCGGGTAAATCTTTTTCACCGCGCCGTTTTCAACGACTGCCAGCTTGCGGTCGGCAATGCTGATCAGAAGCGTTCGTCTGGGCTGTGTTTGCGCATAACAGGAAGCATTCACCAGAAGAAAAATGGTCAGGAACCACGCTGCGCTGGAACTTCGTCTGTGTAGGCTCTTGTTCATTGCTCACCTCGCTCGACTGCATGCGCGATGACACGATGCACAACAAAGCCCGTTCCTGCGACATTGATAAGAAACAGCTTAGCCGGGAGGAACAGCGGTCAAGGCGTGTCCCGAATAACACAATGTGTCAGCCGTGACACGAAAGAGTGGCGGTAGCACGGCCATCTCCTTCGTCCAGAGATTTGGTAGGCCGGGGATTTATCCCCGGCGCAAACGCAATGAAATCATCGTGGGCTTTAGCCCCTGGGGTATGCGTTCCTGCCCAATCCGACTTTTTCCGCAGCCTGTTCAGCCGCGCCACAAGGCGGGGAAAAATGAGGGCTTTAAGCCCCTGAGGTACGTTCTTGTTTAGGAACCAACGGGCTGAAGCAATAGAACCCAAAGCGGGAATGATTTTGAGGATAGAACAGCTGCCTCTAACACCGACCCCATCGAGACCCGGAGCCGCCCGCTAAACGTCAGCCCAGCCCGGGAGGGCTGGGTGTTGGCTTCCATCATGATGACGAGCCACCCAAGGACTCCGTCCCATAAACGCTAACTTGTTTGGAATGTTTTTCTTCAAAACTTCCACAAAATCGTCATCCTGAGAGCCTGTGACTTTTTTGATCTTTCCGTGTTTTCTGCGTAGCTAACCGGATACTTTTTACCCCCCACAAAGCCGTCATCCTGAGAGTCTGTGACTTTATTGGTTTTGCGAAAAAATCGACGCTGAAACAAAAAGGTTAGGTGCTTCCAAGGCGCGAAAAATCGAAAAAGTCACAGCCTCTGAGCGGAGCGCTTCACAGATTTATCGCGTGACACCGGGCTGGACAGCGCGGAGGCGAAGGACCCCGAGGATGCTTATCTTGCCTATGCCGTTCGGAGCTTTTCAACCACCGAAGCCCGCGTACTACCCTGGACGTCAGTCCTGGGTATACCTGCAGCCGCCGATTCCCACCGGCAAGCCCACGCCTTCAAACGCGAACCTTCGACACCGGTCCCGATACAACGAGAAATCTGTATTAGACGCCAGCCGTCAAATCCTCTGCCGGCGCTCTGCCGGAAATCTTCATCACCAATGAGACAACTCCCGCAACCACCAAATTGAGCGCCAGCGCAGGCAAAGCGGCATAAACACCATAGACGTGTCCGCCAACATGCAGAGGATAGATCGAGCTCCTGAGTCCGAGAGAACCCACCATGGCCGTACCGGCAGCCATTCCGGCAAACCAGCCCCAGAGCAGTGCTGGGCCATGAAAAAAGCGGGTGAACAGGCCGCCCACGACCGCCGGCAACACCTGCAGTATCCACACCCCGCCCAGTAGTTGCAGCTCAATGGCGAATTGCGCCCGCACCAGCAGCACAAATGCCAGCGCACCCAATTTAATCGCCAGGGAAACCAGTTTTGCCGTTGCCGCTTCCTGACCGCCCGTCATCGCTGCTGAAAAGAACGAGCGGTGAAAAAGCTCTCCGTACAAATTGCGGGTAAAAAGATTGGCGGTGGCAATCGACATGATCGCCGCCGGGACCAGCGCGCCGATGGCAATCGCCGCCAGGCAAAAGCCGCCAAACCAGGGGGGAAACATGGTGGTCAGCAGCAATGGCACCGTACTGGACGAGTTCGCCGTGTGAACGCCGGCGGCAATGGCCACGTACCCGAGCAGCGCGATCAAGCCGAGCAGCAGGTTGTAAGCCGGCATCAGGGCGGCGTTGCGGCGAATGACCCGATCGCTGGCCGCGCTCAGCGTCCCGGTAATCGTGTGAGGATAAAGCATGAGCGCCAGCGCCGACCCCAGGGCCAGCGAGGCGTAGCTCGTGAACTGCGCAGGTTGCAGGATGATCGACGCCGGGGAGAGTGCTGGGCCAGCGTAGAGGAAGCAACCGCGAACACATGGCCATAGCCGCCCAGCCGCGCGGGAATGATCAGCACCGCCGCCAGCACCATGATGTAGAGCATCACATCTTTCACGATCGCAATAAGTGCAGGCGCGCGCAGGCCGCTCGAATAAGTGTAGGCGGCGAGAATGACAAAGGCGGCAATCAGCGGCCACTCGCCACGGATGCCCAGGGCGGCGATGACCTCGCGCATGCCGATCAACTGCAGCGCGATGTAGGGCATGGTAGCCAGAATTCCGGTAACCGCGACGGCGACCGAAAGCCAACGGCTCTGGTAACGGCCACGCACGTAATCAGCCAGGGTAATGTAACCGTTGCGGCGGCATATACGCCAAAGGGGCGGCAGCACCAGCATCATGAGGGGATAGCTCATGATGCAGTAGGGAATCGCGAAGAAGCCGATTGCGCCGGCGCCGAACAGCGCCGCAGGTACCGCAATGACGGTGTAGGCCGTGTAGAGGTCGCCGCCAATCAGGAACCACGTGATCAGGGTGCCGAACTTACGCCCCGCCAGCCCCCACTCATCCAGATCGGCGAGCCGGGCCGGCGAGTCCGAGCGCCTCCAGCGTACGGCCCAGAAGCCGGCGCCCGTCACCAGCAGGAAGCAGCCACAGAAGACAGCCAGCGCTACGGGATGGATGGACGCAAGACAAGATGCGTGAATGCTAGCGTAGCAGCGCGCCGTTCGAGCCGGTCCACTCATCCACCACGACGCCAAGGTCGTTCAGGATCTGGATGGTGGCCTCCACGTTGCGGCGGATAGCGACGCGCTCGTTCTTGGGGGCGGTCGGGCGACTCCTCGATCGCAACCACCCGGCCATAGGGCCAGACGTCGGGCGAAAGGGAGGCAAGCGCCTGGGGTAAATCGGCGACCGCACGTCGACCTCCTGCTTGCGGGCTTTCGCCGGGCGCAAAAGGCCTCCGGCGTCAAAGCCATTCGGATCCTGGTCACGAAAGAGGATGGTCAGGGTGATGGTCTGCGGGTGCACAACGAGAAACGGATTACCGTACGCCTCTTTGGTCCGCACGCTGAGGTAGCGATTCTTCGAGGGTGGCGGAATCTGCTCCAATTCCTGCCGGGCTGCGTCCATCTTGCTCTGCTCAGCCCGGCGTTCCTGCCGTACTTCAGCCCGCGAGGGCGCAGAGGCGGGCGCTGCATTCCTTGCAGCCGGTAACGCCGGGCAGAAGCGCGCACAACAAAGCGAGCTGCATAGCCGGGGCCGATGAGCGCCGTTGCCGGCCTATCGGGAAGGGAGTGAGGATTGCGGCCGAGCCACAAAATCAAGCATAGCAAGGGGAACACCGAATTGCCGCGGAGTGTGCGCGCAGCGGTTGGTGAGCGTGGTTCATTTTCCGCTCCAGTTTGGGGCGCGCTTCTCGAGAAAAGCCCGCGCACCTTCCGCCTTGTCGCTGGTGGAGCAAGCCAAACCGAAAAGCGAAGCCTCCAGCTCAAGACCACTGGCGAGGGGCAGATCGTAACCCGAGTTCACGGCGCGGATGCAGTCGCGGACGGCAAGCGGCGCCATCCCGGCGATGGTCTGGGCGAGCTTTTCGGCGCGCGGCATCAGTTGATCTGGTTCCACCACCTCATCCACCAGGCCCAGGCGCAAGGCTTCGGCGGCGCCGACCACTCGCCGGTAAGAATCATCTTGAGCGCAGCACCCTTGCCGATCAGGCGCGGCAGGCGCTGGGTTCCGCCGTAGCCAGGAATGATGCCAATCTTCACTTCCGGTTGCCCCAGGCGGGCGTTGGAGCTGGCGAGGCGCAGGGTGCAGGCCAGCGCCAGTTCGCAGCCGCCACCGAGAGCGAAGCCATTGATGCAGGCGATCACCGGCTTGCCGCAGTTTTCAATCAAACTGGAAGATGCGCTGCCCGCGGGTAGCGAGCTGCTCGCCCTCCAGCGGCGAAAGGGAAGCCAGCTCGCTGATGTCGGCGCCGGCCACGAAGGCTTTTTCTCCCGCTCCCGTAAGCAGAATCACGCGCACCTCGGCGTTTTGCCGAAGCTCGAGGAAGACCTGTTCCAGCTCCGTCATGCTGAGACGGTTCAGTGCATTGAGGACCTTGGGCCGGTCGATCGTGACCACCGCAAGCGGCGGCCGCAGTTCATAGCGAATGTTTTCCAAAACCATGGTCGTATCCACTCCGGGGGCAAAGCTGTGAGTCTACACCGGGCAAACTGCCTGGCGCGGAAGCTGCCTAACTTTTGTCACTTCCGAGCCGATGACCTCGCACTCGCGCGAGAGGTCACCGCAATGAACCTCGCCGGAACTCCAGCCGGTGTTTGGCAATCCAGACCCAGGAGTCGGACCGGTTCTCACGCACGAAGTCAAAGCCCAGCCCGGAAGGGCTGGGTCTGCAAGGCAGCCGGTCGAGCGCCGGAGGTGCGGCACCACACTCTTCGTTTGTTCATTAAGAGGAAATCCTTGGAAGCCGAGGGATCGACTGGGACGTTGCCATCCCATGAAAATTGGTGCACCTGCCTCGCCCCATCACACCCCAGTAATAGCAAAATCCTCTTCCCCGGACCCAGTGTTACAGTCAAAAGAGGATGATCAAGGGAATCACCATTGTGCGCCCGGCGGGCACGCCAGAGGCCTACGCCAAGCTGGCCAGCTTCTTCTCCGCACTGGGATTTGAAGGCGGCCGGGGATGGGAAGAAGAGCTCAGCCGGGGGGTTTCCTTCCTTGCCCCACTGGGCAATCTGGAGTTTGCCGACGGTATCGCGCCCTCTTCCGCGGAAATCATGGTGGAAGTGACTGGGCTGGAGGCCGTGCAGGCAGTGGCCCGCGATTGGATGATCCGCAACTGGGGAGAACAGGAAGCCGAACACCGGCTGAGCGTCGTGACCGAGACCGACTGGAAGACGCGCCTGTTCATCGTAGAGCCCGCCCCCGGCCACTCCATCGCCTTTTGGGAGTGGGACGACCCCCATAAGGGGAGACCCGTGGCCGTGGAGGGCGATCTGAGCGCCCACGGCATGCGCTTTGCGGTCGTGGTCTCGCGATGGAACGCGGTCATTACCGACCGCCTGTTACAGGGAGCACTGGACGGCCTTTACCGTAGCGGCGCTGCCCGGCGGGATGTCCAGGTGATCCGGGTACCGGGAGCATGGGAGATTCCGCTGGCGGCGCGCAAGGCTGCAGCCAGTGGCCAGGTGGACGCCGTGATTACCCTGGGAGTGTTGCTGCGCGGGGAGACTGCGCATTACGAAGCCATTTACAACGAGGTGTCGCGGGGTATCGGCCAATCGCAGCAGGAGACGGGCATTCCTCACGCCTTCGGAGTGCTGACCTGCGAGAACCTGGAGCAGGCGTTGAATCGGGCCGGGATTAAGGCCGGCAATAAGGGATTCGAGGCCGCGATCGCGGCCATTGAGATGGTCTCGCTGGACCGCAAGATGCAAACCCCATGAGCGCTACCGGTAAGCGGCGCAAGTCACGCGAGCTGGCGATGCAGATGTTGTTCCAGGCCGATGTGGGCAAGCACACTGCCGACCAGGTGCGCAAAACCTTCTGGGGATCGCGGGATGAGGTGGATGCCGAAACTCGCGGTTTCTGCGAAGATATCTTCCGCGTGGCCACCGCCCGCAACGAAGAGATCGACGAACTGATCCAGGCTCATTCGGCGAACTGGCGGCTCAATCGAATGCCTGCCGTCGACCGTAATGTGCTGCGAACAGCCGTTGCCGAGCTGCTTGGCTTCCCTGACACCCCGGTTCCGGTGGTCATCAACGAGTCGCTCGAAATCGCCCGCCGCTACTCCGCCCCGGAGTCCCTGACCTTCCTCAACGGGGTACTGGACGCAATCGCAAAGCAGAGGAAGTCGTCAGCCGTATCGTCCCCGGCAACCAGGGAAGAAGACGAACTAGCCTAAACAGGCTGCGGAAAAATCCGAATTCTTTGCAGGGGTCGGCCTTCAGGCCGTCCGTAAGTGGTTGCAAATCTGTCCGGCTTTAGCCGCCGCTGAGGGAACGGCTTTCGCTTCCTATTCGACCTTTTTCCGCAGCCTGTAAACCCCGAAACTCAGCGCCGTGCGCCGCTCCCCCCCGATCCTGCGGGGCTGGATCCTGCACCAGAAAGCGCTTTCCTTTGCGCCTCATCCAAATAGAAAACATAGAGACATAGCGGGCACTGCACATGCAGGGCATCCACCACGATGAGTGACTCGACCGCCGATGCATTCTTGCAATCTTTGCAAAGCACGGTGAAATCTTCCGCTTCATCGTTGCGGCTATTGGAGAGAGATTCCTGAGTTGTTGGCACGAAAGTTGTACGAACCAACCTGGGCCTCTGGATTCTATTTTTTTTGTTTTTTATCGCCGCCGTCACCTTTTGTGGGAGTTAAAGCAGAAACGATCGAGTCTAAGCTTGGCTCAGCCGTCCCGTTTAAGCCAGCGAAGCCCCGCGGTCAGGGCTTGCAGGATCCACTCCGCAAGCGTGGGAGAGGCGTAAACCCTGGGGAGACAGAAATGGGCCCATTCCAGCAGCGAGGGCAAGCGTGATCACCTTCCGTTCGTCTCGCCGGCTGGGGGCATCAGCCCTGGTGATTTGTTTGGCGTGTGCCGCCCAGGCCCAAACTCAGTCTGCTTCAGCCTCTCCCGCAACTTCCATGCCCGGTGGATCGACTCTATCGCAGCAGCAACTGGCTGCAGAGCAGGTCCGGCAGCAAGAGAAGCAGCGAATCGCCGGCGTGGTGCCAAATTTCAACGTTTCTTACAACGAAGATGCCGTGCCGCTTTCACCAATGCAGAAGATGCATATCGCTCTCCGGACCGCGGTAGATCCGGTGTCCTTTGGCGTCGCCGGATTCGACGCCGCTCGCAGCCAGGCACAAAATGACTTTCCTGGCTACGGGCAGGGGTTGCAAGGTTACGGAAAGCGGTGGGGAGCCGCGTATGCCGACAACTTCGACGGCACCCTGCTGGGCAATGCCATCTTTCCTATCTTGTTAAAGGAGGATCCGCGATACTTCCGGCGAGGGACAGGAAGCTTTTCCTCGCGCCTTTTCTACTCTCTTTCCACCACCGTATGGTCCAAAAGGGACAACGGAAAATGGGGCCCGAACTACTCAAATGTCTTAGGAAACCTGGCTGCCGGTGGGATCTCGAACCTCTACTATCCGGCTTCTGATAGGGGCGCCGACCTGACTTTCGAACGCGGGTTTACGGTCACTGCCTACGGCGCGCTCGGCGGCGTCTTCAACGAATTCTGGCCGGATGTCGCGCGCAAGATCTTCAAACAGCGCCTGGCCAAACTACAGCCCATTGTTCCTCCGCCGGCCACATCGGCCGCAGCAGCAACGCCCCCTGCCGCCCGCTAGAAAGAGCTCTGCTCAAAAGAGAAACCCACCCGTAGGGGGGCGCTAAGCTCTCTGCCCGCTGAGAAAGAACTCTGAACGAAGGGCACGGCTTCACAGGTTGCGGAAAAACTCATGTTTTGTATCAGGGCACGACTTTAGTCGTGCCGTAAGTGATTGGAAATACGTCGGGCTTTAGCCCCTGAGGTACGGCTTTCCTACCCAATGGCGAGTTTTTCCGCAGCCTCTTGAGCCGTGCCGTAAATGGCGGAGTTGATGAGGGCTTTAGCCCCTGAGGTACGGCTTTTATAGCCGGTACCCACTTCCGCCGGATGCTGCCTTCAGAAAGCTGCGGTTCTCACACGCCTTCCTTCACTTCAAATCCATGACCACAATGCGTCCATCCGATTGAAAGCTCCCGCCGGTCGCCGTCTTTGCCGTGGTGAGAGGATTCGCGGGCGTCACATACGCCGCGCCCGCCAGAACCCCGGCTCCCGCGAAGCTTTGCTCCAGAAAATCGCGCTCCTGGTCAACATTGGCGTCGATGTGATGCGTCACTCCGCCATTGCGCTGGTCTTTCTCAAAACCATTGTCGTGCGTGGCTGACCCCACCCAAAGCGGCTCGCCCGCGATCACTTGATCGGTCTTCCATACCCGTAGATGATGGCGAATGGCGGCCACCTCGAGCGGTGCGGCACGGGCGAATGACAGGTCCTGCGACCTGCCAAATAGATACAGCGTGCTCATCGGCATCTCGGTATAGGCCGCGTGAGAGAGCGTTGAGACCAGGCCATGGACAACCGCATCCTGCGTGGTCTTGTCCACCTGCACCCATCCGGCCGCGGTAAACGCCTTGGTCACCTGGTCCTGGGTACCGATCAGAGCATAGTTGACCATGTCACCAGGATTGCCTTGCAAATCCCCCACCCTCCGAGGGACACTGGCGAACAGTTGCGGTGACAGAAGAGTAGCCAGGTCCGGCGCAGAGATGGTTTTCTGCGCCGGTTGGTTGGTGAGCTTCATTTTTACGTCGATGCTCCCGGTCCCGGAAAGATCGGAGCTGAGATTCAGCCTCAGAAACAGGTTGCCGGTGGCGGAGATATCCATGTCCTTGCTGGCGCCGATGAGGAAGGGAACGGCCGCATCTCCATTACCGATACGGCCAATCAGAGCGCCGCTGTTGGCGGAGTTCAATGGGTACACGCGGAGCAGGTCTTTCCATCCCCGGGTGAGGCCTTCGGGCGGGGCCGATCTTCCGTCCGCCAGCGCCAGATTCCCGGTCGCGGTGAAGTTGAGATGGTCCGAAGGCGTTACCGGGACGCCGGTGTCCGTCCAGTCTCCGCTTTCTATCTTGAATGAGTAGGAGCCCTTGCGAGCCTTGAGCTTCGAGGCATCCGGCGCCGTCGCCTTGATCACCTCAACCGCAGGATGTGTGGTGGTGGACGCGGGCGCCTGCGCCAGCATTCGGGAGCCCAGAAGCAGCAGGCAGCCGATGATGGAGACTTTCTGTTTCATGCTCATAAGACGTTCGAGGGACGGAAAGAGATAACCCGGAAAAGAGAAGGGCCCCAGCCAGTGGAGACCGGGGCCCTTCGATTATAGGGTCGTTCTTTAGTAGCGGTAGGTTTCGGGCTTGTAGGGGCCTTCGGGCGCGACGCCCAGGTAGTTGGCCTGCGCCGGGGTCAACGTGGTGAGCTTCACTCCGATTTTTTCCAGGTGCAGCCGTGCTACTTCCTCGTCCAGATGCTTGGGCAGGGTGTAGACGTCTACTTTGTACGTGTCCTTGTTCTTCCACAGGTCGAGTTGAGCCAGCGTCTGGTTGGCGAAGCTGTTGCTCATCACAAAGCTGGGATGACCGGTGGCGCAACCCAGGTTGACCAGGCGTCCTTCCGCCAGCACAAAGATGGTGTGCGCCGGCTTTCCTTTGGTTGCGGGGAAATTGTACTGATCCACCTGCGGCTTGACGTTCACCTTCTCCACGCCTTTCGCGCTATTCAGCCGATCGATCTGGATTTCGTTATCGAAGTGACCGATGTTGCAAACGATGGCCTGGTCTTTCATCTGCGACAGGTGCTCAAAGGTCAGCACGTCCACATTGCCGGTGCAGGTTACGTAGATATCGCCGCGGCCGAGTGTGTCCTCGACAGTCGTAACCTCAAAACCTTCCATCGCCGCCTGCAGGGCGTTGATGGGGTCGATCTCGGTAACCACGACCCGCGCACCCATACCGCGCAATGAGTGGGCTGAGCCCTTGCCTACGTCGCCGTAGCCGCAGATCACGGCAACTTTGCCCGCTACCATCACATCGGTGGCGCGCTTGATACCGTCGGCCAGCGATTCCCGGCAGCCATACAGATTGTCAAACTTCGACTTGGTGACCGAATCGTTGACGTTGATCGCGGGAACTAGAAGCTTGCCCTGTTCCTTCATCTTGTAAAGCCGGTGAACGCCGGTCGTGGTCTCTTCCGAAACCCCCCGCCATTGCTTCGCAACTGCGTGCCAGTGCTTGGGATCTTCGGCGTGGATCTTCTTCAGCAGGTCTTTGATCACCTGCTCTTCATGGTTGGAGGAAGGGGTGTTGACCCACTTATCGCCATTCTCGAGTTCATAACCTTTGTGGATCAGCAGCGTGACGTCGCCGCCATCATCCACAACCAACTCAGGACCCTTGCCCTCGCCATGGTCGAGTGCCTGAGCAGTGCACCACCAGTAATCTTCCAGCGATTCACCTTTCCAGGCGAAGACAGGCACGCCCGCGGCCGCAATCGCAGCAGCAGCATGGTCCTGGGTGGAAAAGATATTGCAGCTTGCCCAGCGCACGCTTCCGCCCAACTCCACCAGCGTCTCAATCAGCACCGCGGTCTGGATAGTCATGTGCAGTGAACCGGTGATGCGGACACCGGCGAGCGGCTTGTCTTTGGCGTACTTGCGGCGGATGGACATCAGTCCAGGCATTTCGTGTTCGGCAATCGAGATCTCTTTGCGTCCCCAGTCGGCCAGGGAGAGGTCAGCCACCTTGTACGCAGGAGCGGCGGCAGTGCGGTCGATCGTAGTTGGCGTCATATCTTTTTTTACCCTCACATCAATACATCAGAATATATTGATACAATAGTCTGTAAAGGCCATGACGTCAATCGTAAAGTCTTTAAGAGTACTAGGCGACTCCAATCGCCTGCGCATGTTGTTACTCTTGGCACGTGAAGAGCTTTCCGTCGCCGAGCTGCAGGAAATCCTGGGCATGGGCCAAAGCTCAATCTCGACCCACCTTGCACAATTGAAGCATGCCGGCCTGGTAGAAGACCGGCGTGCCGGCAAGAACATATGGTATCGCTCCAAAGCCGGTGGCGATGTATTGTCCAGGCTGCTGGAAGGTTTGCAGGATGCCCCGGAAGAGCTTCCCGAAGCCGGGCACGATCAGGCGGCCTTGGATCTTGTCCTGCGTAAGCGGCAGGACAAAACCCGCGCCTTTTTTGATGACATGGCGGGGCGGTTAGGGCGGGAGTATGTACCCGGGCGGTCCTGGAAAAGTATTGCCGAAGCCTTGTTGCTGCTGCTGCCGCCGATGGTGATTGCTGACCTGGGAGCGGGCGAGGGAGCCTTCTCGCTGTTGCTGGCCCAGCGGGCGCAACAGGTGATTGCCGTTGATAATTCAGACAAAATGGTTGAGCTGGGGAGCGCGTTAGCGCGGAAGCAGGGCGTTCCCGCATTGGAGTACCGCAAGGGCGACCTGGAAGCCGTGCCCATAGCCGATGGCTCAGTCGACCTGGCGCTGTTCAGCCAGTCGTTACACCACGCGCAGCATCCGGAGCGTGCCATCGCGGAAGCCTGGCGAATTCTAAAACCCGGCGGACGCATCGCGATCCTGGATCTGGTGCAGCACCGCTTTGCCGAAGCCAGGGAGCTGTATGCCGACGTATGGCTGGGCTTCAGCGAAGTAGAGTTGGAGCGCCTATTAGGCAAAGCCGGCTTCAACCATGTGCAAACCGCAGTCGTGCACAAGGAAACCGAAGCCCCCTTTTTCCAGACCGTCTTAGCGACCGGTAATAAGGCTCCTGTCTAACACTCGTCGATCCGGGATTTTTTACTGACCACGGAACGACGGGTGCCCCACATCTCGCTCGTTTTTCGCGAGATGTGGGATACCACCGCGCTCTCCCCAAAACTCCGAAGGATGCCGACCCCACAACATGAGCCACGATCTGCGTCCCGGCAAAACACGGCGACCCCCAAAGGGCGCATAGGGCGCTTAAGGCGCACACTTCCACCCAAAGGGCGCATAAGGCGCACACTTCCACCCAAAGGGCGCATAGGGCGCTTAAGGCGCACACTTCCACCCCGCGCGACGGGCCCGATTGTTCCGTCAGCTTCCCTCGATAGCCAACAGCTTCTTCTTCCGCTCCACACCCCACCGGTACCCGGTGAGCGACCCGTCGCTCCCGATAACCCGGTGGCAGGGAACAGCAATGGCGACCGGGTTCGTAGCGCAAGCCCGGGCAACCGCCCGAACAGCAGTCGGTTGACCGATGGCTTCTGCCACTTGCGCATAGCTGCGCGTCTGCCCCCGCGGAATCTGCCGCAAAGCCTGCCATACCCGTGCCTGGAATGCCGTCGCGCGAACATCCAGCGGAATGTCACCGGCCGCCGGATGATTGGTCATGGCCGCGAGCACGGCCTTCACCTGCTCTGTCATGCCGCTGGCGTCGGGAATGATGGTAGCGGCGCGAAACTGCTGCCGCAGCAGCCGCTCAAGCGCAGCTGGCTCTTCCCCCAGCATCACACTGCAAATACCGCGTTCGGTCGCCGCCACCAACAACAATCCCAGCTCGCAGGGGGCGGTCGCAAAGCGGATCGTCTCGTGCAATCCCCCTTCCCGGAATCGGGTCGGGCTCATACCTAGATTTTCAGCCTCATAAAAACGGCTGGAGGAGGAGTAACCCGCCTCGTAGATCGCGTCGGTCACGCTGGCTCCGGGCTGGGAGAGGCTGCGCCGGACCTGGCTTGTCCGCAGTTGCGCCTGGTACTCCCGCGGGCTCACCCCCAGGACCCTGGTAAACATGCGCTGAACGGTAAAAGGGCTGCTGTGGACTACTTTCGCCAGGTCGGCCAGGGTTATGGTCCGATCGCGATGAGTGGCCAGATAACGGCAAAGCCGTGCCACTGTTGCTGCTTCCCGCCGCTCCCCAAGGGGAGCACACCGTTTACAGGCGCGGTATCCCGCGGCCAGTGCTCCAGCCGCGTCAGGGAAGAAGCGTACATTGGCTGCGGTAGGGCGTCGGCTGGGGCAGGAGGGGCGGCAGAATACTCCGGTACTGGCTACCGCATAGACAAAATCGGCGCTGGTGTCTCGCGCCAGGACTTGCCGCCATGCCTGCGTTGGATTGAGATCGGGCTCATGGATGCTTGCCATGTCACAATCATCAACCCAAAGCAGAACACGAGGCTATCCGGATCTTGCCGGTATATTATTTCGTCGCCAGTTCGGCCTTCCCCTTGAGCCCAGCCGCCTCGCGCAGTGCTTGCGCTTTGTCGGTGGCTTCCCAGGTGAAGTCCTTGTCCGCACGTCCGAAGTGGCCGTAGGCTGCCGTCTTGCGGTAGATCGGGCGGCGCAGATCGAGGCTCTCGATAATGCCCTTTGGCGTCAGCTTGAAGTTCGCGCGAACCAGCTTCTGCAGGGCTGCCGAGTCCACCACTCCCGTGCCAAAGGTCTCAACCAGCACGCTGACCGGCTCTGCGACGCCGATGGCATAAGCCAACTGCACTTCGCAACGCTTCGCCAGGCCGGCCGCCACGATGTTCTTGGCAATGTAGCGGGCCATATAAGCCGCCGACCGATCCACCTTTGTCGGGTCCTTACCACTGAATGCGCCACCGCCGTGGCGTCCCATACCACCGTACGTGTCGACAATGATTTTCCGCCCGGTTAGACCGGTGTCGCCCATGGGACCGCCGATGACAAAACGGCCGGTTGGATTGATGTGGTACTTGGTGTCGGCATCCAGCAATTTCGAAGGGAGGGTAGCCTGAATCACGTGCTTCAGGATGTCGGCACGCAGTTCCTCGGTGGAGATGGTCTCGGAATGTTGGGTGGAGATAACCACGGCGTCCACCCGAACTGGGTTCATGTCCTTATCGTATTCAACCGTCACCTGGCTCTTACCATCAGGCCGGAGGTAAGAAAGCAGCCCGCTCTTGCGCACATCGGTCAGCTTTTTGCTGAGCTTGTGGGCTAGCGAGATTGGGGTCGGCAGCAGATCCTCGTTCTCGTTGGTCGCGTAGCCGAACATCATGCCCTGGTCGCCGGCTCCCCCGGTGTCCACGCCCATGGCGATGTCCCCGGATTGCTTGTTGATGCTGGAGATGACGGCGCAGGTGTTGGAGTCAAAGCCATAGAGTGCGTTGTCATATCCGATCGAAGCCACCACCCCGCGTACCAGGGATTGGAAATCGACGTAGGCTTTGGTCGTGATCTCGCCCGCGATCACCACCAGGCCAGTGGCCGTGAGTGTTTCGCAGGCGACCCGGCTATAAGGGTCCTGCGCCAGGCAGGCATCCAGAATCGCATCGGAGATCTGGTCAGCGATCTTGTCGGGATGCCCTTCCGTCACCGACTCGGACGTGAATAAAAATCGATCATGTTGTGGCAAAGCAGCTTCCTCCTGTTTCTTCCCGCGCATCCACGCGCGGGTTCTTCTTCCTGTGAGCCTTTTAAGACCGTATCAGAGGGGGATCAGCCAGGCAAAAGCTCTTTTGCGGCGTTGGAGTCAAACAAACCGGTGTTGGCTACCGCCGCCGTGGAATGGGTCAGTTGCGCAGGCATACTCAGAGAGATTTTCTTGTGAACGTAGCTCCACACAAACCAACTGAGGCCGGCTACCAGGAGCAGCAAAACCCCTATGCCTGTCCAGCGCAGCCTTTGGTCCGGGCGGTTGCGCCGGCTTGCATCCCCCCGTGCTTTGCTCGCGTTCTCGGCAAAGCGCATCCAACCATCTTCGTCAGCTTCAGCCCCAGTCGAACGATGCGCTGCGAGATAGCGTACGACCCACTCCTCTTGATCCAGCCCCACTACCCGGGCATACTCCCGCACCATGCTCTTGTTGAACACCCCGCCTGGGAGAATTTCGAAATGCTCCTGCTCCAGGGCTACAAGGTGACGGTTGCTGATTTTAGTGACCCGGGTGATGGCGTCCAGCGTGATCCCCCGGAATTCCCGCTCCTGCCGCAATGTATCGCCGAATTTACCCATCCGTTACACCCGTCGGCCGGACCCACGTCCACATTCTCAACCATAAGGCCGCTCCGTTCCCAGGTCAAAAGCAAACCGCGTAGCCCTTTAGTTTGTGTACGCTACAGGATCTTTTGAGTTACTGGAGTCACCGTCCTGGCCTTTGGCGATCAAGCCTGAATCAAAACCATCGCAGCCATTTTGCTACACTCGCCTGAGTTAGGCGAATAGCATGAATAGGTTAGTCATCGGCAACCTGCTCCATCGGCCCTTACGCTCCGGTATCAGCATTCTCGCGGTCGCGATCGAAGTGGCGATGATCCTCTCGATTGTGGGCATCTTGTTCGGCCAGATTGAGGGCTCCCGCCGGCAAACCAGTGGGATCGGCGCCGATCTCATCGTCCGCCCTCCCAATGCCAGCTTCATTGCCGGGGTAAGCGGCGCTCCCGTTCCTGCGAAAGTGGCCGATGTTATCCGCCAACTCCCTCACGTTGCTGTCGCCTCGCCGGCAATTCAGCAGTTTTCTGTGAAGACGACCGTGGAGACGATTTGGGGCATTGATTATCCCAGTTACAACGCGTTGCGTCCGTTCGTCTTCCTCTCCGGCGGCCCATTCCAGGGGCCCAATGACGTCATCGTCGACGACATCTTCGCCCGGACGGGCAACCACTACAAGGTGGGCGATACGATCTCGATACTCGACCACCCATTCCGCATTTGCGGCATTGTCGAGCACGGCAAAGGGGGACGCAAATATCTGCCCATCCGAACGCTGGGCGCATTGATAGGTGCGGAAGACAATGCCTCCATCATCTTCGTGAAGAGCGATGACCCCAAGAACCAGCAGCTCATCGAGCAGGAGATCCACGCTCATCCCGGGATGTCTGGGTACCAGGTACAAACGCTGGCGGAATCACTTTCCCAGATGACACCCGAACACCTTCCCGCCTTCACCGATGCTCTCTACGTCGTCATCAGCCTGGCCGTGGTCGTCGGCTTCATCGTCATCTTCCAGGCAATGTATACCGCGGTGCTCGAGCGAACCCGCGAAATTGGCATCCTGAAGTCACTGGGCGCCTCCCAAACCTACATCGTCGATCTGGTCTTGCGCGAAACGGCCTTTCTTTCCATCGTAGGTATAGTCCTGGGAATTGCCGTCACCTTCCTGTTGAAGAAAGTGATGGACGTTCGTTTTCCCACCATCCCTTTTCCCATCGACGCCCATTGGCTGATCGCCGCCACCCTGATCGCGCTAGGCGGAGCCCTGGTGGGCGCAAGCTACCCCGCCCTCAAGGCCGCTCGCAAAGACCCGATAGAAGCCTTAGCCTACGAGTAAACAAATCCCGTCCTGACCACAGATCGTTGGGTACCCCACATCTCGCGATCCCATGAATTGCCATCCCGAGCAGCTAACTTGCCGGGGGCAAGTTAACGATGGAATGAACATGGGAAAGCGGTGTTTGCAATCCAGGCCCAGAGGGCCGGTACCAAAAATAGCCCAGCCCGGAAGGGCTGGGTCCATAGGCAGGCCGTCGAGCGCCGGAGGTGCGGCACCACACTCTTCGTTTGTTCACTAGGGCCGAAGCATAGCGAAGTGGAAGGACCTGCTGTTTACTCCAATTTCCTGTCCTGATCACGGATCGTTGGGTGCCCCACATCTCGCTTGTCTTTCGCGAGATGTGGGATACCACTGCGCTGTCTTTGCAGTTCTTGATGGCTGTGGTGTTACGCACGCGCCGCGGAAAGCTGTTGCACCACCGCATCGTGTTGCCGTTCGCGCGCATAATCAGCCGGAGTTTTCCCCTGATGGCAGAGGCACGCCGGATCTGCTCCCGCGTCGAGCAGGATCCGGATCACATCTTCGAGTCCGGCAGCCGCCGCCTGGTGCAGCGGCGTGTACCCTCCGGCCTGCTCCATGTTTACGTCTGCGCCCTGCTCGATCAAAAGCTGCACCGTTTCGCAATTGCGGCTTAATGCAATGCAGGCATGCAACGCCTGGTTGTGCATGGGGTTCCGCGAAAAGCGGTGCACATGGGCTCCGTGCGCAAGCAGGAGAGCCGTTGCCGCGGGTCCGCCAAATGCGGCTGCGATGTGAAGAGGCGCCCAACCGTCGGCCGAGCTTTCATGGACCAGCATGGCATCCTGTCGCAGCAGCGGTTCGATGCGGCTGCAGTCCCCCAGCGCGCAGGCCTCGAAGATATCCAGACTGGGTAGATGCCCAAGCAGGAAATCCCGGATCATCGGCTGTCCGTGATAAATGCTCCACAAAAAAGCAGAGACGCCCTGGGCGTCTCTGCAAGCAATCAGCGATGGATCTTCTTCTGCGGCAGCGGCTACTTCCGCCGTCTGACCTGTACGGATCAGGTTAAGAAAACGCTGGCTCACCGACCCAGATTAGCATCAGTGCCCAGCGACCTGGTTGTCTGTATCCGCCACCGAAGCGGCTAGAACCGTCGCCTTCGACCCCTTGACCACCGAACCTGGTTTGGTGCGGTTGGAGTAGATGCGGAAAGTGACGACCAGATCGACCACCACCGGTACCGGCTGGCCGTTCAGGGTCGCCGGACGGAAGCGTGAGTTCTTGATCGCGTCTACGGCCTTCTCGTCCAGACCGAAGCCGATGGGCCGGGCGATCGCCATCTGCCGCGGAACTCCCGTGGCATCGACCACTGTACGCAGCAACTCCATACCCGCAATCCCGTACTTCTGAGCGTATTCATTGGAGCTGGGATCGATGCTGTTCAGAACCCGGGGCGGCGTCATGCCCTCGCTGACAACCTTGATGCTGGTGTCGCTGGGCATGTACTGGCGATGCTGGCTCTTGCTGGTGAAGTATTCCTGCCAATATTCCGGCAGGTGCGACATCATGCGCAGGTCGATATCGTCGGCAAAGACGTTGTCCAGTGCCTTGTTCATGACCACTGCACTGTGTGCCGGTGAGACTGCCTTGAGGGCTTCATTGGTTTCCTTGAGGGCTTCAGTAGATTCCTTGAGCGCTTTGTTGGATTCCTTCAGCGCTTCGTTGGTTTGGACGGTGGCGGCCTGAGTTGCAGGTTTGGGCGCTTCTGCCGTTGCCGGCGCCGCCGCGTCCCGGGTCTTCAAAGTCTGAGCTGCCGCCAACTCCTGGGGCGTGGGCTCATCTTTCTTCTTCTTTTCTTTCTTTACCTTAGGAATAACAATCACTTCGCGCTCGATCGAGATATGGACCGGCTTCTTCGAAATTTTCACCTGGTCAAAGGCCTTGGCGTCGTCCTCATAGGGCAGAGCGCCCAGGAAGTGGAGTCCGTAGCGATCGGCCTCGATCTCCAGCTTGTGCTTGGAAAGCTTCACTTTTCTCACTTCGAAGGCCGAAAGGGTAAAGGATCCCATGGTGGGCGATCCGTTCACCTTCCCATTCATATCGAAGTTCAAGTCGTCCCCAAGGTAAGAACCGCGCAGGAAGATCAGCTTGCCGACGTAGCGGGCGCGCAGGGCATCCTCGGTGAGAGGGGGGGTCGACTTCAGCAAGGCCGCCTCCGAAGCCGTAGTCGAAGGAGCCATTGGGGCAGCAGCCACCACCCCGCCGCTGACGGCCGCTGTCTGCTGCCCGCTCGAGAGTGTGGTAAATGTACCGCACAGTAGGGCAGCGGTCATAAGCGATGAAACGTGCTTTTCAAACTTCATAAGTCTCCTTGCTCCAACGCGCCGGCCCAAAAGCGAAATTTCCGCTACGCCGTCCGGTTCGTTCGAGTGCCGGCAACATGTATTTGCAGTTGCAAGCTGGTGGAAAGGCCAGTCTGTACTTGAGGGGACGGCGGTTGAGCCTGGGCGTTCTCAGCCATGAGCATGATGACGAGAGCCAGCAACAACCCGACGCGAATGAGCGCAGCTACCAGGGATTCAGAGGCACGTTGTGTCATCTTGGGGGAAACCTCCGCTATATTCCAAGAAGAGCGTATGTTGTTCTGAATGAAGCGAAAATGCCTCTTTTGTGTGCGATCAGTAACCCTACCCCCGTTGACTCGCTTGCCCGATTGCGTTACTCTGGTCTTCTTGCGCAGCGCCGCGTTCGGCCCTCTGTAGTCGCTGTCCGATCCGAATAAGGTGAAGTCCCGTCAAGTTCGGGAAGCCACTCCACCGCAAACCGATCTGAAGATGAGCGAGCCCAGGTAGCCTGCCAGGAAAGCGAACCGAAGAAACGCTTGGAGCGTTTTTCACAGTCGCTGTACACCGATGCGAAGACGCAACCGTGGTTTTCCAGCCAAAGAAACCACGCCTCGCGGTATTCGTAAGGCCAAAGAAACTGTGAAATCGCTCTTAATCAATTCTTCGCCACTCAAGCGATTCTGAACCTTTCGTTTGCGGGAAGGCACTGTGCTGGCCGCGAGGTTTCTGCGGTGTGCAAAGCGCCCCTAAACAGGGGTTCTCCTGGAGAAGCAGGTAACGATGTCTACGTATTTTCCGAGTTCGCACGATATTACCCGCAAGTGGTTCGTGGTCGATGCCAGCGGTAAGACTCTGGGACGCTTGGCGACTGAAGCCGCCAGCACCCTGAGCGGCAAGAAAAACCCCAAATACACGCCCTTTATCGATATGGGGGATCACGTAATCGTGGTCAACGCCGAAAAGATCGTGTTGACCGGTCTCAAGAGCCAACAGAAGGTCTACCGCCGCTACACCGGGTTTCCCGGGGGACTGCGCGAAGAGTCTTTTGTCCGCCTGATGGCGCGCCGGCCAGAGAAGATTGTTGAGGAAGCCATCAAGGGCATGCTTCCCAAGAGCAAGATGGGGCGCCAGATGGCGACCAAGCTCAAGGTTTACCGGGGCGATAAGCATCCCCACCAGGCACAGCAGCCTGAAGTGTTGGAGTTGCCGGCCCGCTAGCAGGAACTTAAAAAGAATAGGACGGACATGGCAGATTTGGTTCAGTACTACGGAACAGGGCGTCGCAAGGCGAGCGTGGCGCGCGTATTTTTGCGCCCCGGCGGCGGCAACTTCGTCGTCAATCAGAAACCGTTTGAGACGTATTTCGTTACCCATCAGCAGCGGGTTTCCGCCAAGCGCCCTCTGGAGTTAGCCGAGCTTTCCGCCAGCTTCGATGTTCTGGCTACCGTAAAGGGTGGGGGCGTGAGCGCCCAGGCAGATGCAGTCAAGATGGGGATCGCCCGCGCACTGCTGGAGTTCAATCTTGAGCTCCGTAAAACTTTGAAGGCCGACGGCCTGCTGTCTCGCGATGCGCGTATTAAAGAGCGCAAGAAATATGGACAGAAGGGCGCCCGCAAACGGTTCCAGTTCAGCAAGCGCTAGTGTCGATGCAGTTGTTTTAATAGTCTTCTCCGCCCTGCATTCGGGAGCGGGCGAGGGAAATCAATTCCGGCCATGCCGGAATGCAACTCAAGAGGAGGTAGTTTGGCCACTATCACAATGAAGGAGCTGCTCGAAGCGGGAGTCCACTTCGGGCATCAGACCAAGCGTTGGAATCCACGGATGAAGGAATACATCTTTGGGGAGCGCAACGGGATTTACATCATTGACTTGCAGAAAACCTTGAAGATGTTCAAGGAAGCCAGCAAGTTCGTTACCGATCTCACCGGGCAGGGCAAGGTCATCCTGTTTGTCGGCACCAAGCGCCAGGCACAGGACGCGATTGCCGAAGAGGCAAACCGCTGCGGCATGTTCTACATCAACCAGCGTTGGCTGGGTGGGCTGCTGACCAATTGGATAACGGTTCAAAAATCGGTGAAGCGCCTGCAGGAACTCGATGAGATGGCCACCGACGGCCGCTACGAGCTTCTGACCAAAAAAGAGGTCATCCGGCTGGAGCGCGAACGCAAACATTTGCAGGCAAACCTGGCTGGCATCAAGAATATGCGCCGGTTGCCCGACGCTCTCTTCGTGGTCGATTCGAACAACGAGGCGATCGCGGTGAAGGAAGCCCGCAAGCTGGGCATCCCGGTTGTCGCCGTGGTTGATACCAATTGCGATCCCACCGTGGTGGACTACGTCATCCCGGGAAATGATGATGCGCTCCGGGCGATTCGTCTGTTTACCTCCAAGATCTCTGACTCCGTTGTCGAAGGGGTCCAGATGGCTGGCGACAAGCGTGCCGCCGATGCCGGCGTGACGGCTGACGAGCAACTCGAGGCTGCACCTGTCGAGGTAAGCGGCCTGGAAGCCGGTGCCGACGAGCCGTTGGGCGATGGGGAAGTGGTCGATCTGGAAGCTGCGCTCGGGGGAGGCATCCGCAAGGCCCCTGGGGCGATAGCCGCGGTCGACGAGCCGGAAGTCGCCGAGCGAACGCTTTAGGCTCGTTTTAAATCTATCTATTCAAAGGCCTCTTAACAGGCCAGCAAAGGAATTGCACGAGGATGTCAAGTGTGACTGAAAATATCTCTGCCGCCCAAGTCAAGGAGCTTCGCGAGAAGACTGGCGCGCCGATGATGGATTGCCGGAACGCGCTGCAGGAAGCCAAGGGTGATCTGGAGCAGGCGGTGGTCGTCCTGCGCAAGAAAGGCATGGCGTCGGCGGCCAAGAAGGCGTCGCGCAGCACATCCGAAGGGGCTGTCGGCACCTACATTCACGCCGGGGGTAAGATCGGCGTGCTCATTGAAATAAACTGCGAGAGCGATTTCGTCGCCCGGACAGAGGATTTCCAGGAGCTGCTCAAGGATATTTCCATGCATATCGCGGCCACCGATCCCCGCTACATCCGCCGCGAGGATGTGACTGCCGAGGATCTGGCCCGCGAGAAGGATATCTACCGCTCCCAGGCTGCGGCTACAGGGAAGCCGGCCAAGGTGATCGAACAGATTGTGGAAGGAAAGATGAGCAAGTTTTACGAAGAAGTTTGTTTGCTGGATCAGCCTTTCATCAAGGATCAGTCCTTCGCCATCAAGGACCTGATCGCGCAGAAGATCGGCAAGCTGGGTGAGAACCTCAGCGTCCGCCGGTTCGCTCGCTTCAAAGTCGGCGATCCGGTCTGGACGGTCGCCCAGATCAAGCCAAACACCGCCGAATAGCATTTTGACCCACACCCAAGGAGGGCCGGGATATTCTCCGGCCCTCTTCTTTGCCCCCGAAGGGTCAGCTGGGGAAAGCTCTGGATGATGAGGGCTTTAGAGGGTGTGTGAGAACCGAAAGAGAAAACAGCAGGTCCCTCCGCACGCTCTCTGCCCCCTACGAAGCAACTCTGAACGAAGGGCACGGCTTCAGCTGTCAGCCGTGTCCTTCGTTGAGCGCAATTAACCGGAAAACCGTACCAAAAAAGACCGTAAATTGCCCCTCTCGTGAGGGATAGAGACCGCTCTGGGATGTGCGATACTTTGCATGAATGTATAAAAGAGTGCTGCTCAAACTGTCGGGAGAGGCGCTGGCGGCTGATCGCGGTTTCGGAGTGGACGTCGCCAGGCTGCACGAGATTTCACTGGAGATTTTGGCGGTCCGGGACCTCGGCGTGCAAGTTGCCATCGTCGTCGGCGGGGGCAATTTCTTCCGCGGTGTCGCTGAGCAGGCGCGCATGATGGACCGCGTCTCCGCTGATCATATGGGGATGCTGGCTACCGTGATCAACTCCCTGGCCCTCCAGGACGCCCTGGAAAAATGCGAAGTACAGACCCGGGTCATGTCCGCAATCGAGATGAATCAAGTGGCCGAACCATACATCCGCAGGCGGGCCATCCGGCATCTCGAAAAGGGACGCGTGGTCATTTTTGCCGCAGGTCTGGGAAATCCGTATTTTTCCACAGATACGGCAGCCTCCCTGCGGGCAATGGAGATCAAAGCAGATGTGCTGTTAAAGGCCACTAAAGTGGAAGGGATTTATGACGCAGACCCTGTTATTACCAAAGATGCAGTTAAATTCGAGCAGATTACCTACATGGAAATCCTCCGGCTCGGTCTAAAGGTAATGGACAGTACTGCCGTGAGCCTGTGCAAGGACAATAATTTGCCCATGATCATTTTCAACATGAACCGGCCCGGAAACATCCTGCGCGTAGTCAGCGGAGAAAAGGTCGGTTCCCTGGTGACCGCCTGACCCCCCAGAGCACAGTCGCGGAGTTCTCCCCAGCACTACAGGTTCCAGAACGATCGGTTCCCGCAATGCAGGCCACGGCAACACCGGCCCCGTCTGGCCCGGTGCTGGTCAAGCCAGGCGCTGTTTCCGCGCCGGGGCGATCGCAATTGCCGGCACTCACCGGCATCCGCTGCTTTGCCGCCCTCAATCTCGTCTTTTTCCATTTTTCCGATCCCAAATCGTTCGGCCCATTGAGCCCCGTCGTCAACGGTGGATACATCTCGGTTAGCTTCTTCCTGTTGCTCTCCGGCTTCATTCTCACCTACAACTACGCCGATCGGGCCCAGCAAGGCGCCCTCACTGCGAGAAGCTTTTGGTCGGCTCGCTTCTCCCGGCTATATCCCGTGTATGCCTTCAGCCTGCTCCTCTCGGTGGGCATGCTGACGCTGGAGCTACAGGCGCACACCCGGTTCGACTTTGGCCTGGGCGTCATTCTCACCCCATTGCTGTTGCAGGGATGGCACCCGCTCTTGACTAACTTCTGGAACACGCCTGCATGGACCATGTCCACCGAAGCGTTCTTCTATCTCTTGTTCCCGTGGTTGATCACCCGCCGCCGTCCTCGCCAAGCCCGCACCATCCTGCTCATTCTGTTCGGCGTGTGGCTAAGCAGCCTGGTGCTGCCGGCGCTCTACATGCACTTCAATCCGGACGGGGACGCCCACCCTGACCGTTATTCCGTCGGCATCTGGATGCGTGCGCTGAAGTTCATGCCCCTGCAGCACTTGCCGTCGTTTTTGTTCGGCATGACGTTAGGATTTTTGAATGAGAAGATTCGGCCTGAGAGCCGGAAGCGTCTGGTGATTGGACTCGTCGCGTTCACCGCGCTCTACCTGCTTCTTTGCGTGGGCGATCGCCTGCCCTACGTCATGATGCATGACGGCTTGCTGATGCCCCTGTTCGCCGGGGTCATTCTATGCCTCGCTGGTCGCAATCGAATCGCGTGGTTTTTTGGGCTGCTCCCCTTTATTGCCATTGGCGAGGCCAGTTATTGCCTGTATCTGCTGCACTTCAATCTCTGGACCATGCTGCATGATTCGCATTTCCTGGAGAAGAGCGGCCTGATCGTCTTCGACCCGTGGATTTCGTACCTGTTATTGATCGTCGCCGCCCTGCTGACCAAAAGGCTCATCGAACGGCCGGGAAGAAGCTGGATTATGCGCCGCCTTCAACCGGCCGCTGCTCGCGCCTGACGCTTCAGTAATGGAAAATCAAGTCGCACGCGATGGTGAGTTGACTCTGGCGCTTTCCGTTGTCGTATGATTTCCGGTCCCACGCGTGATCGAAGCGAATCTCTGGCCGCATCTGCACTGTGGTCCCAATCCAATGGCTCAGCATCAGGGTGTTCTCGGTGTACTTCGTATTGAACCCCGTGCGCTGGCCCTTCTTGTCGTTGAGCAGGTCACTGCGGAAGCCAATGAAGTCGTGCTCGGATAATTGCTTCAAAACGTAATTTACTGCCGCGTACTCGGGCGCGAAACAAGTCTCGAGGCCCGGACGGCAGGTCGCTCCATTGGTGTTGAGCTGGGGCTTGATGGAACCGGTGGTGCTGGGCACATCGCGCTGGTACATTACATAAGCCTCGGTTGCCATATGCCAGGTTTTCGAGAACTTGTGATACCAGGTGCCATCGTATTGCTGCAGGTTGTTGTAGGCATATTTGCCGTCGTTGATGCCGTTGGCGCAGAGATAAACATTGTTATTCACTGAGTGGGTGGTGTAACTGACGCACGCCGTTGCCGTTGGTTGGGCGTCGTTGGTCCAAAGCGCGACATCATGGCTTCCGGTGATGCCGGCCTGTACCAGCCACTGATCGCTTAGCAGCACCGTGGCCAAAATTCCCGTATCGGTGAACGGATCGATCGAGTACAGCAGCGAATGACTGAACATATAGTTATTGGGCGTAAGCTGCGCCTCGATGCCTGGAACGGAGATAAAGCGGCCCACCCGGACATTCATTCCTTTGGCGACTTTGGGCACGTAGATGTCGATATATTCAAGAATCGGGTCAAAGCCATATTGGTGGTTGTGCACCAGCAGCTGGCTGCTCAGGTAACCTTTGTCCGTGGTGTATTTGTAGTCCGTACCGTAGAACGCCGTCAGGTGATATCCCACATCCACATGCTCCCTCTGCACTGAGTCGGGCAGGCGCTCCACATAAAGAATCAGCTGATTCATTTCCAACCGATTGGAGTAGACGTCGTTCGCCACGGGCGCATTGCGGTCTGCCGAAGTGCTGAAGTTGATGGTGGGCTCGACCCATCCGTAGACTTTGGTGCGGCTGCGCGCACCATTCCACGCCGTCATGAGGGGATAGCTGTTGGTGTCCGGTTCGCCCAGGACGGGGGACCCTCCGTAAGACCAGTCAGAGTTGGGAAATGGTGGGGATGGGAGCGGTGAGGGCAGGCCGCGTCTGGGCGGGGTGGGGCCCTGTGGTGTCGTTCCATGCCAGTCCTCGCGGTAGTACTGGGCTAATCTTTCCCAGAAGCTCGGAGGTTTGGCGGGTTGGGGAGCTGGGGCATCCGGTAATGCCGCGCTCGATGCATTCTCGGCAAAACAGCAGGTCCTTGTCGGTCCCAAGCAGACGGCGAGCAACAGAAGGCGCAAGACCACTACCCAGAGCTTCGAGAACATCGCTCCTGTAGAGTACATGTACTTCTCATTGAGCCAGCGCCCCGGGAAGCAGAGCTGTGCCGCGCCAGCTATTACCGTTATGCCGCGAAATTGCCACCTGCTCCCCCCGGATCGTGTTGTACCAATCCTCCACCTCACCTTGACTATGGTAAAAGGCGGTGGGAGCGACGAGCTGATCGAAGACGTTCCAAAAGTTTTCAGCGAAAGAGTAATTGGAAATGGAGCAAAGATAGTCAGAATAGGGTAATAGCCTCTTCAGCCAGGAAATCCGGGTTGCCGGACGATAAAGCAACTTGAGCCCCAAATATAAAACTACCGCGGGCGGGATGCAGAGAATCCGGGTGATGACTCGCGGCAGACGCGAGGTGATGTTCTTGCGGATGGGATCCACCAAAGTCGCGATCCACTCATTGCCTTCTTTGCCATAGACCCAGGTGGCGATGCGTCCACCAGGCTTTACATGGCTTGCTAACGCAACGAAGCCGTCTTTGGGGACCGGAAGGTGGTGCAACACACCGATGCTGTATGCCAAATCAAACGGCCGCGCAAATGGCAAAAAAGACATATCCGCCTGGATGATATGTACGTTTGGAAGATGATTGGTATTCCGATAGGCCGCTTCTACGGCAGCTGAGAGGTCTATGCCGACGACCGACCGGGCGTTGAATTGAGTGGCTAACAAAACGTGCCGGCCTTTCCCGCATCCGCCATCCAGGACGATCTGATCCTCGAAGTCCTTCGGCGTCAGAGGCGCAATCCAATCGAGGAACTCTCGCCGGTCTTCAGCCGTGATTGTTGAATATCTAGTCCATTCGTATCCAAATGCATCCGCCGTGTCCTTTTGGTCCTGGGTAAGGCTCGCGGGAAGAAACCGCGGTATACCGGCAACGATTGGAAAATCCAAATCGCAATGAACACAGCGAAATGAGCCCTCGACAATTTCACCGCCGTTCCGGCTTTGCACCGTCATGACGAGTTTGCTTTGGCACTTGGGACATACAACCAAATCGAGGATGGCTTCTTTCATGCTGGCTCCTTCGGGACGCCTGTCAAACAATTCTCTGCCGGCCGCCCGGCCGCTGGCCACGCAACCCTAGGCAAGGGTGGCCACGGAGTGCCTGCGCTGTAACATCAGTAAGACTAAGTAACAAGCCACACCCGCGGTGACGTGTTTTAGGGCATGCCCACTCACTACGTAGCCAGCCTGGTAAATCTGGCTGTCGAATACCTCGAAAAGCTTTGCCACCACGAATAGCAAGAAAGCCGCCACCAGATATTTCATGCCGGTGTAAGAGGACGGGAAGAGCATAATCATCAGCCCGATCAATAGGATCGGAAAGAACTGAACGAACAGGTAGAAGCGGTAGTCTCCATGCCCGCGCGCCTCGGTGACATACCAGTAACCGACGCTACTGCAGCCCAGAAGCAGCAGGGGGATGAAAAGCGACCGTCCGAATCTCACTCCGATTCTTTCGATCGCCACTGACGTTAATATGGCCATGAAGGCGCAGGTCATAGGTAGCAGATCGAAGGGCAGCCGTTCGTTGTTGGGACTCAGGTGATACCAGAATGAGCCCACCCCCGTGAGGGCAACGCCCAGGAAAAATACAAAGTAGACCGTCTTTTCCAGGCGTGTGCGGAATGCGCCGGCGCTTGCGCTGCGACATAACCAAAGCGTTCCCCACAACCCGACAATCATGAAGGGAATATTCGATAACACATCCAGGCAGTTTGGTATTCCCAACTGCGTTCGATTGTCAGCAAAGATGTGATAGTTGGGACCCAGTGGGATCGGCGCCGCAAGACAAAGTCCAAGGAAGGAGATGAGCGAGATAGCCACCACCAGCGCCACGCGTGTGCGGCGGCTCCAGGATGCAAAGCCGGGCTCGTTTATATTCACCTTCCGCTTGGCCTCCACGGAAAATTTCAAGTTATTGCCCCTGGCTGCAGCATGGCATGTTCGTCAAGAGCAACTTGCCCCCGCTGCGATCTACAATCTCGATCCTGTCTTGACCGAGGAGTTCCGTAAATCTCGAAAGTTGACCCGACCTTGCAACCAGGTAGTAGCGTTGCGGTCGTAACCAGAGGGCCCTCAGTTTAGCCTCATCGATGAACACGTCTGGCGTATTTGGAGCATTTGAACCGTATTCAAGGTTGTTCCAACGGCCATTGAGTAAGAGCACGGACTTTCCCGTGTAGAAAGGGACCGAAGAAAACCACCAGTAACTGTGATCGAGAATGATCTGACCGGGCGGATCTCGCAAAATCGCGCGCGCAATGTCCCTGGAGGAGAGCAATGGATCGAATTTGACCATCGCGAGACGAGCCGCCTGAAAAAATATGACCATCATCACGGCAGCGGCGAAATACGCCCGGAGGTAAGGCCGCGAGCCCTTCATGCTGAGCGCACCGATCGCACCCAAAAGGAAGCCCGCGCCGGCGAGCACCAGCGGCACACGCAGGTAAGCGAATGAATCGAGTGTGAGATCTTCCATGTGGCCCAGCGATAACTTATAGGCATTGGGATGTACGCTGAGCGCTGCGGTGATGTCCCCCGGGGTGGGTACATGCCGTACCGCGAACAGAATGGAGAAGCAGGCGACGCCGGCAACACAGCAGACCATACTGAGTGCCCGCGTGCCTCCGCGGATCCAACCGCCCTCCTCGGCCATGGCTGAACCCAGCAGCAACGCAAATGCCGGATAACACGGCATCGAGTAATACTCTTGCGTTGTCGAAAAGGTGAAAAAAACCAGAACAAAACCGATCCAGCAGAGCGCTAGCAAGCGAACTCGCCCCGCCCTGTCAACAGGTTTGAAACCCAGCCTGGTGACAGCGGGCAAATACACGCTCCAGGGGAAAAGCCAGACCAAATGAAAAAGCCAAAACCAGACGCGCGGCACGGTGTCGTAATCGCGTGGGTAGCGCAGGTTGAGGAAGCGGAGCAACTGCTCATTGATGAAGTAGAACCATAGAAAGCCATGAAAGTGACCGGGCATGCTCTTCAGCGTCCACGCGAAATAGGGAGGATTGCGGATGGTTGCCAGCACATGCCAGGGAACGGCGATCAACAGCATGAGCGCTGTTCCGGAAATTGGACGGAGCTTTTTCCAGGTGGGCCAGGACAACAGTTGGCCCTTCATGAGCAGGAACACCACCGCTGCTCCGATCGGGAAAACGACAGCGATCAGGCTCTTGAGCAGGAGGCCGAGGCCGAGAGACACAAAAAACAACCTGGCCCAGATCGCCGGAGACTGTTCCTCCTCGTCCAGAGCGCGGAGGAAGGCCCACATGGCAAGAGTAATGACGAACGTAAGCATCACATCGGGAATAAGCACACGAGTAAACAGCCAGAGCCCGATACAGGTTCCCATGACTAACCCGGCGAGAGAACCCGCGCGGGCGCCAAATGCCCACTTTCCAAAGGCAGCGGTCAACCATGCCAGGCCGATTGCGGTGAGCGCGAATGCGATGCGGGCTGCCCAATCATGAAAGCCGAATATCTTGTACCCGATGTTCATCAGCCACCACGATAGGGGCGACTTTTCCAGATACACGACTCCATCAAGATGGGCCGTTACCCAATCGCCTGAGCTCAACATATTGCGCGCGATCTGTGCCTCTACCGCATCTGAGTCATCCATCAGCGAGGGGGGCGAAACAATACATGAAAGGTAGATGGCTGCGGTGATGAGCAACACAACGACCAGAGAAACATTCCATCGTTTCTCTTCTTCCGGTTTGAGCAACCTGGGCTCCTGACGCAAAACTGGTGGACCGTAACAGCTGATTTGGTAGAGCTGCAGGGGCTAAAGCCCAATTCTTTCTCAGCCCTTTGCGGCCCGACTAAAGTCGGGCCCTGATACAAAGCACGATAGCCGTGACCCATAGAAGGGTCGCGCATTTTCGCAGATTTGGTTCTACTCCTGAATCAGCTGTTACAGGCCACTAGAACTAAGGATACTTGAACATTTTCCAGAGGGTGCAAGCAGCAAGAGACTGATGACGGCAAAAGAGGGTGTGTGAGAACCGGAAGAAAAACAGTGGAACTTAGTGGCTTCGGTGCCCTTCACGCGGCTATGTCCAGCGCGGCATGGCAGGAAATCCGGGTCCGGTCCCACGGCACGCCGGGGCAGGCCGGATGACATTTTCTTTTGCAGGGGAAGTATCGCCAGGTCGCTTGGAGCAAACAACCGGGCCCGGTTGTGGCATCACTGCCCAGGCCCCATGCATTTGCTCTCAGCACGGTGCGGAATCATGGTGCCGCGATGGTATGTTTGCCATGCGTAATCGCAGCGCTGCAGGTAGGCTGCTGCGCCGCGCCGAAGGGCGTACTTTGCGCGGCCGAGAGTCCTCCGGTCGCGGGGTTCAGGGACAGGCCGGACACCGTGTTGCCGAGAAAATCGGCGGTGTAGATATAGCGGCCTTCCGACGGTTCGACCAGGATACAGAGCGGCCCGGTACCAACCGCGTAAACGGTCGAACCGGAGACCGGGGTGGCGTTGCCGGTAGATGGGTCGATGGTATACGCGTTTACGTCGTTACCATTGTAGTTGGCGACGTAAACGTAGATGCCGCGGGGGTCGACGGCGACGGCATCGGGCAGGTTATCGGTCTTGAATGGTGTTGGCATCATCACCAACGATCCACCGGACTGCACCTGGAAACCATACATCTGATTGGAGGCGCCGTCGGTGACATACAGGAATTTACCGGTCGGATCGCTGGCGACCGCATTGGGGGCCATTCCGACCGGGAAATGGCCGATCAAACTAAGCACACCGTCCGAGCCAACTTGAAACGCGGCGATGTTGTGATCGGTTTCATTTACTGCGTAAACGAAGTTGCCACCCGGCAGGACGTTGACGGCGACCGGATTAAATCCCAGCGGGAAGAAAGCGCTTGTGCCGTTCGACACTGTTTCGCAGGAACCGCCTGACGTTGGTACCTGGCCATTGGCATTAAGGGGCAAGACTACCAACGCGCCGGGCCCGGGAATGCTGGTGCTGAAGTTCGGCTGGTACGTCTCTACAACGTAGAGATAGGTACCAGCCTGGTTGATCGCCAGCTGTATCGGGTAGCTGCCTGGCATGTTACAGGTCTGCTGGGGATAGAGTTTGCCATCGGTGCCAATGGCGAATTCCACCATTGTATTGTCGTCATGATTGATGACGTAGAGATTCTTACCGTTGGCCGACGCCACATCAGCGACGGGGTTCCGGCCACCGGAGCCGTACGGGGAGTCGGCGATCTGGGACAAAGCGCCCGCTTGGCTATCTACTTTGAATACGCTGATCTGTCCGGGGTTTTGCTTGGACCCGGTGACGTAAAGGAAATCGATTGTATTGCTGGGTGCGCATGCAGTAACACCGAACCCAAGACCAAGGGATACCATCGAGACCAAGGCAATCCGGCCGAATTTACTCAACGGAATCAGGGCTGTATGACCTCGATGGAATGGTTGCCGTGGGTAATGGCAGCACTGCAGGTAGGCTGCCCGCTGGCCTTGAAGGGTGTGTTCTGCACCGGCGCTAGCGCTCCAGTCGCAGGGTTCAGACTGAGGCCTGACACAGTGTTGCCAAGGAAGTTCGTGGTGTAGACAAAACGTGCTTCTGCAGGTTCGATCAGGACGCAGAGCGGGCCCGTATCCACCGCATACGCGGTCGACCCGGCGATCTGGGTCGCATTTCCGGTGCTGCGATCGATGGTGTAGGCACTCACGTCGTTGGCGTTATAGTTGGCGACATAAACATAAATACCCCTGGGATCGACTGCGACTGAGTCGGGAAGATTGTCCGTCTTGAACGGCGTCTGCATGGCGATCAGGGATCCGTTGAGCTGAATGAGGAAGCCAATCATCTGATTCGCCGCGCCATCAGTCACGTAAAGAAACTTGCTCGTCGGATCGCTGGCAAGTGCATTGGGGGCAACCCCGACTGGGAACGTGCCAACGGAAGTGAGAGCACCCGTCGAGCCGACCTGAAACGCGGAAAGCGTAGCGTCACTTTCGTTGGCTACATAGACGTAGGCATTGCTGGCCACCACATTGACCCCTACTGGATTGTTGCCCACCGGAAAGAACGCGTTGTTGCCATTCGCGACCGGGGTACACGAGCCGCCCGTGGCGCCCAGTTGCCCGGTCGCGTCGATGGGAAAGACCACCAACGCCCCGGGCCCGGGTGTGGTGGTGCTGAAGCTCGGCTGGTAAGTCTCCACAACGTAGAGGTAGGTACCGGCCCTGTTGATCGCCAGCTGACTAGGAAAGGTCCCCGGAGTGGGGCAGGACTGTTGCTTAGAGAGGCTGCCGTCCGTGCTGATGGTGAATACCACGATCGTATTGCTGTCGTGGTTCACCACGTAAAGATTCTTGCCGTTCGGGGAAGTGACGTCTGCTACGGGATTACTTCCGCCCGAGCCATAGGGCGAATTTGCAATGGGAATTAACGCACCCGCTTGACTGGAGACTTTGAAGGCATTGATCTGCCCTGGGTCTTGCTTGGAAGAGGTGACGTAAAGGAAATCAATCGTATTGGGGGGACCGCACGCAATAACCCCGAATCCAAGACCAAGGGATATAACAGAGGCCAGTGCGATCCGGCCGAATTTACTAAACTTCATGCGCTTCCTTCATCCTGGCCCAACTTAAGAATGGAGCAGGCTGCCGCTCGCAGCAGAGCTATGGCTAGAGAGTCTTTTAGGCCCACTTGCATTGTAAAAGAACATTAGAACAATGTACCGCTGGCGACGCACCACGTAGGTTGCCCCGCGGCGGGAAAGGAAGTGAGCTTCCGCAAGGTGGTCAGCGTGCCGGTGGACGTGTTGATGATTGCCCCGGTCACCGTACTGTCGGCAAAATTAGCCGTATAGATGTACTGGTTCGATGGGTCTTCCAATATGCACCGTGGTGAGGATCCCGAGCCAAAGGGCACGCTCGTCGCCAACGGTGTCAACCTGCCCGTCGTCGGATCGATGAAGAATGCACTCACCGAGCTGGCTTCGCTGGTGGCAGTCAGATTTGGCCCCATGTCGGCGAGGTATAGGAATTTGTTCTGATGGTCGACAATCATCGGTCCCGGGTTGGCAACGGTGCCTGAGTTCGCCACCTGCCCTCCGACCAATGACTGAAGGGCCCCGTTGGTGCCGATGGTCCAGGGCTGAATCACCCCGGGCGTAGATCCATTCTGCGCATCGATCGTGTACACGTATTTGGCGCTCGCGTAGATATAGCTCAGCTGGATAGCGCCGGTCGGGATAGGAGTATTTTGCGATAGGGTTAACTGGCCGTTGCTGTTCGCGTATACGAAGATCCCCTGGGTAGGATCATTGCTGGTCCCGCTGCCCTTTTCGATGGTGTAGATGAACGAGTTGCTCGGGACTACCACGAAATTGATGGGCCCGCTGCCCACGGGGAAGTAGGAGAGGTTGGTGCCATGCGAATCCTTCACCGTCTGATTGGTGATCAGCGAAAGCCTGCCAGTATTCGGGTCGATGTTGAAGGAAGTGATGTCCCCGCAGACGGCACCTCCAGGCACAAAGCCAACACAGGTGGTGGGATCGGGGACGGTAGAATCGAGCACGAATAGATGAGTGCCTGAGCTATCAAGCGAGATGGAAACCGGAAGATTTCCCTGGCTGGTATAACTCGCCTGGAAGCTCAGCGCACCCTTGCCCCCGATGGTGAAGAGCGAAATATTCGCTCCTGTTTCATCCGCGGGCGTGCCGGCAGGACAGGCAATTTGTGAGGTTCCGCCGCAGCCTGCGTTCAGTACATAGAGAAATTTTCCCGCATTGGCGACCGCCGCCTTGATGGGGTTGACTCCACCGGAAGCAAAGGGAGAGTTGGGTACAACCGTAAGCTGTCCAAGATTGTTATCGATTCTGAAGGCGGAAACCTGATTGTATTGCGAGCCGGTAACGTAAAAATAACCGACTGCATGATTTGTACTGCAGGAGGTCACTCCTATTCCCATTCCAAGGGATACTGCCAGGGCCAGACCAATCCGGCCGAATTTACTGAACTTCATGCGTTTCCTTCATCCCGGTCGCTGTCGCGGTCTAGGGCTGCCTGTGCAGCTAAACTGTCAAAACTGGATACTATCGCCAATTGTAAAAGCTAGAACCACTTTCGGCTATAGCGGCTCCCCTGTAGCTCATGCGCGTCACCACACCCGGCAGGCCTTCTCGGGATACATGGGGGCGCCCTTTTTACAGCTGAATGCCTTGCCGAACTCGTCGAAGTTCTGCACTGCGCCGTTCACTCGCGATCTGCCTGGCGAGTGCGGATCAACCAAGGCGCTGTTTCGCGCCGCTTGCTCGCGCACGTTCTCGCACCATACTTGGCCGAAGGCAAGAAAGAAGCGCTGCGACGGGGTATACCCATCAATCTGAGCCGCCGCCGGCTCATTCGCTAAGGTATTCATCAACGCCAGGTAGGCCAGGCGAAGGCCGCCATTGTCGGCCGTATTCTCGCCCAGGGTCAGTTGACCGTTGAGCTTTACCCCCGGCACTGCCTCAAAGTTGCCGTACTCTTTCACCTCGCAGTCGGTGCGCTCGGTAAAAGCCTTGCGATCGGCTGGGGTCTGCCACTCCACCACATTGCCGTGGCCGTCGTATTTGCTGCCCTGATCGTCGAAGCCATGGGTCATTTCATGGCCAATCACCACTCCAATTCCTCCGAAGTTAACCGCAGCATCCTTGGAGAAATCGTAAAAGGGTGGCTGCAGGATCCCGGCCGGGAAGTTGATGTCGTTCATCGGCGGCATGTAGTACGCGTTTACCGTCGGCGGCGTCATTTCCCACTCCGTCTCGTCCACCGGTTTACCCAGCTTCTTCAGGTTGCGGCGGTCCTCAAAGATGATGGCGCGGTTCATGTTCCCCAGCAAATCGTCTCGCTTTACCTCTAGCGTCGAGTAGTCGCGCCAGTGCTCCGGATAACCGATCTTGTTGCGGATCAGCGCCAACTTTTCCAGCGCCTTCTTCTTGGTTTCCTCCGACATCCAGGGCAACTGCTCAATATCCTGGTGCAGAGCGGTTTCGAGCGCCGTGACCAGTTTGAGCATGTTCTCTTTCTTTTCCGGGCTGAAATACTTCTTAACCCAATCCTGGCCCACTGCTTCCCCTAGGGCATTGTCGGTGGCCAGGGTGCACCGCTTCCATCTCGGCGTCATCTCCTGCTGGCCCTGCAGGATAGTCCCGTAAAACTTGAAATTCTCCTGCACAAACGGATCCGACAGCCAACGGGCGGCGTCATGCAGGGCACGCCAGCGGAGATAACTCTTCCACGCCTCCAGGTTCTGGCTGGCAATCTGCGCATTCATCGTGGTGAAGAAGCCCGGAGACATCACATCCACCGTCTGGAACGTACCCATCTCCAGGCCACGCAGATAAGACTGCCAGTCGAAGTCCGGGGTTAGCTTCTCCAGATCCGCCAGAGGCATCATGTGGTAGCGTTTGGCCGGGTCCCTGCGGTCGGTCCGCGTCATGGAGCCTTGTGCCAGGGCAGTTTCGATCGCCATGACCGCCTGCGCCTCACTGGCGGCCTTCTCCGGCGTGTCTCCCGCCAGCTGGAACATCCGGGTCATGTGGGCAACATATTCCTCCCGAATCTTCTGTTGCCGCGGAT
Source organism: uncultured Acidobacteriaceae bacterium (assembly GCA_963750415.1). GTDB lineage: Bacteria > Acidobacteriota > Terriglobia > Terriglobales > Acidobacteriaceae > PALSA-350. Next base: position 65,846 of record CAVVQX010000005.1, on the reverse strand, counting down.
TTTGTGCCAGGTAGTAGTCGCGATCGGGAAGCCCGAGCCCTCCCTGGTCGGCTTGGGCGATCTGCTGCGTGGAATCCTTCTGGTCCTGACCCACTCCAAAACTGAACAGCCCGCCCGTAGCATCCTTGATCTCGAGCGTACCCAGCAGCGTACCCAGCTGCTTCTTATCCTTCAGTGCATCGATGGAACTCAGGGTGGGCTGGAGCGCGCTGATGCCCTTTTTGTCGGCGAGCTGGGTATCCATGCAGGCGGCATAGAAGTCGCCATATTTCTGTTCCAGCGGTGTCCGCGTTGGGCTGGGATTCGCGGCTGCTTCCAACTCCTTGTAAAGGAGCCAGAAATTTCTCTCCCGCAGTTCCGTGAACTCGCCCCATTTCACCTGGTCCGGTGGAATGGGATTGTTCTTCTGCCAGTTGCCACAGGCGTACTGATAGAAGTCGCTGCACGGGTCTGCGGTCTTGTCGATGGCGCTCATGTCAAAGCTTTGCGGGGCCTTGGGCTCGGCCGGGGCCTGGTTGCCTTGTGCATGAGCCATGCCACCACAAAGTAAGAGTGTGCTGAGTGTGCAAACTACCTTCATAGAGCTCAGAAAATCTTGACGTGGAAGGTTAGATACTTCTTGGGGTTTTCGCGGATGGCCGCAATGAGGCCCCGCGTCTCCGTCAGCGACTGGTCGAGATTGTTGTAGAGCGAAGGATTCCGCACCAACTGCCCCACCGTACCTTCGCCGCTGTCAACCCGGTTCAAAACCGAATCAAGTTTGTCGACCGTATCACGAAGCTTGGCGGCGAACTGAGGATCTTTGGCGATCATGCCCAGGCCGCCTTTGCCCGCGTTGATGTCCGCCAGAAGCTGGTTGGCATTAGCGACGGAATGGTTCAGGTTGTTGGCCAGTGTCTCGTCTTTCAACAGCTTGCCGATTGTACCCTTCCCCTCGTCGAGGCTGGTTGCCATCTTGTCCAGCTTGTCCACCGTGTCGTTGATGTGGTTGTACAGGGTGTCGTCGGCAACCAGCTTACCAATCGAGCCTTTGCCATTGGCGACAGTGTCCACCAGCTGCGACAACTCATTCAAGGTAGACACGGCCTTGTTGTAAAGATCGGGATTATTGATCAGCTCACCAATCGAACCTTTGGTCGAGTTCAGCGAGTCGGCCAGGTGGTCTACCTTGGCCAGGATGGTATTCAACTGCTCGATCGTTCCCTGGCTGGACTTGATCACGTCAGAGAGGTTTGGGGTCTCGTTGGTTTTGAGCTCGGCGTTGTTCTGGACCGGGGGACCGGTGGCGGTCTTACTGTTGATGTCCACGACGGTATCGCCCAGGACGCCGATGGTTTCCAGGCTGGAGGTCGAATCCGTGTGCACCGCGTCACGATACTTGGACCCGATCTTCATCGTGACCTCGACCGGGGTGAGCTTGCGCGCAGGCACGATTTTTATATCGGTCACGGTGCCGATCGTCACCCCTTCAAGGTTGACGGGAGCACCCCCCTTGAGGCCGGCGGAATTCTCAAAATAGGAGCGAAGCGTGATCTTTCCGCTGAACAGGCCGCCTCCCGTGGATCCCGACATGAGGAAGATGAGAGCAGCCAAGGCTGCCATTGCCACGATGACCAGCACGCCCACTTTCAGTTGTGACCACTGGACTTCCTGCTGGCTTGGCACAGACCCCCTCGGGTTGAAGCGAGTGCAGCGGGCTTTACCCGCTGGGACTGAGCATATCAAATGAAGCTTTTACCCGGCTTGTCGGGGGTGCCGTAAACCAAACCCAAGCCAGGGCTCTCATGCGCCTTTCCTTAAAGAGAAAGGCGCACACGCGGCTTTGTCCAGTGCTGTGTGGCAGGAAATCCCGGTACGTTCCAGTCCAACGGCGCGCCGGAACGGGCGGGATGACGGTTTTTGCAAGGAAAATGTCAAAAACGGCCGGAGGAATAAATCCCAACGGTCCGACAGTTTTCTCCTGTCAACGGCGAGCTCCCCCCAGAGTCCCACTTTATTGACAACAAATGACGGGTGCCCCACATCTCGCTCGTTTTTCGCGAGATGTGGGATACCGCGGATCGAGACCTTAAGTGTTGATAGTGAGCCGAATGCTTTCGGATTGAGCGCAGTGGTATCCCACATCTCGCGAAAAACGAGCGAGATGTGGGGCACCCGTCATTTGTTGTCAGGGTACCGTAGGAAGGGATCAGCATCGCGGAGCGGAGCCCTGCGCTTTCTTCCCAGTTCCCGCCGAAATGCCCGAGCTCCAAATCAACCTTCCATCATCACGGTCGCCATCGCCAGACCGGATGTATGCGTGAGAGAAAGCGCAATGCTTTTCACGCCGAGTTGCGCAGCCAGTACAGCCGCCCGCCCGCGCAGCTCAAGAATGGGCCGTCCTCCCGGCTGGCGCCCAACCTCAAACTCAATCCACGTGACCCCCCAACTGATGCCAGTTCCCAGTGCTTTCGCTGCCGCCTCTTTGGCCGCGAAACGTGCGGCGAAACTCTCCGCGCTGCCTCGCTTGCGGCTGCAATAGGCAATCTCATTTTCTGTGTAAATACGGCGCAGAAAGCGGTCGCCGTAGCGTTCGATGGAGTGCGCAATGCGCTCAATCTCAATCAAATCCACGCCCGTCCCGATCAGCATGCTGACCACGTTACCATGGGGTCATTTCCGGTCATCTCAACCACGAACCGTGGTACCTGTTCTGCGGTTGAAGATTGCGATAAGGTGGCCGATCAACCTTACAAGCAAGGTATATTCGAAGTTCCCCAACCTTGTTTACTGACACACTCGATACCCTTATGTCCGATACGTTTTCAGATGGCATCCTCTACTTAACCGCTCTGCTGGGCGAAGATCAATCCACGGTCGTGCCCCGGCTCACCGGGGTCCTTCCCGATTGTGGAGCATGGATCCGCAGTCGCTCCTACGTCGAAGCTGGTACGGCTCGCTTTGTCTTTGAATTTCCCCGCGACATCTGCGTCGAGATCTACAGCGCGCTGGTCTCCGTAGGACTTCAACTTACCCCTGCTTCGCATAGCCTGCTGACGGAACTTTGCCGCTGCACTCCGAACGTGTTCGATCTATCTTCGAGAACGCTTCCCGCGGTCGATGTGGCCACCCTTGATGACGCAACGCGGTACATCTGTTCGCTCGAAATCATTAAGGTTCAATTACAGATCTGGATGGTCAAAGAAGAAGAATTGCAAACCCAGCTTGACGCCAGTCAATGCTTCGCTGCCTGATCGAGACCATTCTCACTTCTACTCCGCGCAGGAAGGTGCAGCGATGTGCGTCTTTTCTTGAGGAAAGGCTGTGCCGGGAATGAATGCATTATCCCGCGTCCACCAATCCGTAGCGACGTTGCCAGGCTTCCCGCAGCCGGCTCCATACCTTGCCCTTCTCTTCCTCCGTCACCTCGCTGCCGGTCGCTGACACAAACCATGCCGACTCTGCCTTGGCCAGCTCCAAAAGCGCACGGTCGCGGACCAGGTTGGCGACCCTGAAATCCGGGATCCCGGCCTGCCGGGTGCCAAAGAACTCTCCCGGGCCGCGTAGTTGCAGATCCAGTTCCGCCAGCTCAAAGCCGTTTTGGGTGCGCACCATCGCCGCCAGGCGTTCTGCCGCCGGAGCAGAGATTTTTCCTCCGGTCATGAGAACGCAGTAGGACTTGGCGCTCCCGCGCCCGACCCGGCCACGCAATTGGTGCATCTGGGCCAGGCCGAACCTCTCCGCGTGTTCAATGACCATCATGGTTGCATTTGGCACATCCACACCCACTTCCACCACCGTCGTGGCGATCAACACGTCCACCTCCCGGCGCTGGAAGCGGCGCATGATGATCTCCTTTTCGTCGGCATCCATGCGTCCATGCAGCAAGCCCAGCCTGAGCCCGTGCAGGGGGCCGGCTTTCAACTCCTGATACATATCGGTGGCCGCTTTGAGCGAGGGACCTGATGGAGGTGAAGCCTTTTTGAAGAGCAGCCCGGTCCGTCCAGCCCGGTCGTGTCCTTTCTCCTCGGACGCAGCCGGTTCAGCCTCGCCGGCCGCAAAATCCAATTCCGGCTGATCCTCCTTCGCGCCTTCGATCACTGGATACACCACGTACGCCTGGTGCCCGATCCGCACTTGTTCTCGTACCATTCCCCATATTTCGCCGGCCATATCGTCGGAAACCTGGCGGGTAAGGATGGGCGTGCGTCCAGGGGGAAGTTCGTCCAGCACGCTCAGATCAAGATCCCCGTACAGCGAAAGCGCAAGCGTCCTGGGAATGGGGGTTGCGGTCATGACCAGGACATCGGGTTCGCCCGCATTGGGCTTCTTCATCAACCGGAAGCGCTGCAGAACCCCGAACCGATGCTGCTCATCGACCACCACCAGCCCGAGCTTGGCGAAATCCACCCGCTCTTCGATCAGAGCATGGGTTCCAATGACCAGCTGCGCCTCGCCGCGGGCGATCAATCCACGGTTGGCGCGTTTGCGATCCTCTTCCAGGGATCCGGTTAACAAAACGACCTTGTAGCGTTGCTGCGACCGCTCCAATAGCTTGCGCGCTCCCAGAAAGTGTTGCGTGGCCAGGATCTCCGTGGGCGCCATCAGGGCCGCCTGGTAGCCATTCTCGATGGCCACCAGCATGGCCTGCAGGGCAACGATGGTCTTTCCTGACCCCACATCGCCCTGCAGCAGCCGGCGCATGGGTTCCGGCGCCCGCATATCGGCCACGATCTCGCCCAGTGCATTCTTCTGCGCCCTGGTGGGGTGGAAGGGCAGCACCTGGCGCAACGCCGAACGCACCTCGGCATTGGTTTCGAAGGGAATCCCTTGCCGCTGCCGGAATCTTTTCCGCTTCAATTCCAACCCCAGTTCGAGAAAGAAGAGTTCTTCGAAGATCAATCGCTTTTGCGCAGGTGTCGTCCACGACTGAAGTTGGGTCATCGGGGTTCCCGGCTCCGGGAAGTGTGCCCAGCGCAGAGCATCTTCGCGGCTGGGCAGCTCCAGGCGGCGGCAAAGCGCCTCAGGCAGGGTCTCTGGAATCCGCCCTTTCAGTTCTTCCAACAGCCGGTAGATGATCCGGCGCTGCCAGCGGGAAGCCAGCTTGTTGCCCAGAGTTTCATAGACCGGCGCAATCCGCCCCACTTCCAGCAACTTGGACTCTTCGTCGTCGTGGTCGTCGGGTAGGACTTCCACTTGCGGCTGGATCATTTTGAAGCTGTTGCTGCTGCGGGAAGGTTCCACTTTTCCATAAAGGGCTACCCATTGTCCGGCTTTGAACCGGTCTTTCAGGTAAGTCCCGTGAAACCACATGCACTTGACCCGGCCGCCCAAGCCCTGGCCCACGGTCATTTCAAAGATGGGCATGCGCCGGGTACGCAGCAGAGCCATGCCGCGCACTTCGCCGATAAGGCTGGCCATTTCGCCGGGGACTAATTCTTCGATGGCCTGGGGACGCAGGCGGTCTTCATAACGAAAGGGAAGGTGGTAGAGCAGGTCTTCGATGGTGGTGATGCGCTTCTCTTTGAGCGTCTGGGCGATGCGCGGGCCGATGCCCTTGACGAACTGCAGAGACGTTTCCAGAGTCAGTAGCACATAAGCGATGCTATCAGCGGAGGTGCGCCAGCACGTGGCTGCGCCGGCCAGAATCCCGATGGAGTTTTCACCGCCGCCGTTGCATATGTGGGACGATAACGATTCTTTTCCAGTGCTTTCGCGCCGGGGCTCCGCAGTGACCGGCTAGAGACCATGCAAAGCAATGGTGGGACTTTCCCCGGATTTCCTGTCGAGTTCCTTGGCGTTGGCGAATTTCATGCTGTCCCGGCTAGCCGGGACAGCACACGCCGGTGTTGCTGACGCCATGTAGCAGGAAAATGCGGGTCGCCCGTCTTTATCGTCCCACGTACGCCACGGCGAACATGGGCATCCGCCACTCCTGTCTTATCTGGCAGGAGTGGTGGTTGCTACCGGACGGAAAGAGCGGACCGCCGCTTGTGGGTGGCAGCGTCAAGCATGTAAACACACCTGGCGTCCATGTGCTCGGCCATCTGGAAAACCTTGTCGAGTTTGTCGTCCAGAGACGGTTTACTTCCTGATCGAGGCAGAGAATAGTCACGTGAACCGAGAGCAATTTTGTGTGTACTCATAATGAGTATCTGTATACCTGAGCGCAGGCTGTCCTGAAATGCGCCAATCTCACTATTACCTCCACACAAAGGGGGCAGCGGACCTCCCCATCCGCCCCTCCTGTTGGTTACCCCGGCGTACAACCACTCGCTATCTGCAACAAAATAGGTGCCAAACTGTAGAATCGCTCGGTGAAAGCCTCTGCCCAGAGCTTTAGCTACAGCCAGCGGATCACCATTGCGATCGTTCCCCGGCTGGCGGCTTTGCTGTTGCGGGTACTCCATCGAACTCTACGCTACGATGTCGTGGTAGAGCCGGGCGCAGAACCGGCCACACCACCGGGTCTCCAGGTGTGGTGTTTCTGGCATCGCTGCCTGATCCCGTGTGCTTGTTATTTTCACGATCGAATCAGGCCGGCGGTACTGATCAGCCGCAGCTTTGACGGCGAATTGATCGCGCGCACCATTGAACGTCTCGGCTTTCCAACGGCGCGAGGATCGAGTACCCGCTCGGGAGAGAGTTGGTCTGTGGGCGCTGGCCAAGGCAGTCGAGCGTGGGCACGGGGCCGTGTTTACCGCGGACGGCCCCCGAGGCCCGGTGTATAAGGCGAAGCCCGGCGCAGTGAAGTTGGCCCAGCTCACCGGCTATTCCATCGGGATTTTTTACGCTCACCCAGAGAAGGCTTGGCTGCTGCGGTCGTGGGATCGCTTCCTCATTCCAAAACCTTTTTCTCGAGTGGCCATCAGCTGGGGCCGCAACGTCGAGGTGCCGCAGGGCGATGATCCAGTGGTGATGGAAGCCAAGAGACTGGAAGTGGAAGCGGCGCTCGAACGGGCACGCCTCAACGCCGAGCAGCACTTCCTCAAGCGATGAACATGCAGTCGCCGTAGGAGAAGAAACGATAACCCGCTTCGACCGCGTGACGATAGGCAGCGAGTGTGTTTTCTCTTCCCGCAAACGCGCTTACCAGCATCAGCAGCGTCGACTGGGGCAGGTGAAAGTTGGTAAGCAACGCCGTAACCACGTTCCAGGGAGAACCGGGGAAGAGAAAGATGTCTGTAGTGCCAGTGTGGGCTTCCAGGCGGCCGATGCGCGCACAGTGCTCCAGCACCCGCACCGTCGTGGTGCCGGCAGCCACCACGCGCCGGCCTTCGCGCAGCGCACGATTGACCTGCCGTGCCGTTTCTTCCGGCAGAGAATACCTTTCCGCATGGAGACGGATCTCCGCGACTTCAGCCACCCGCACCGGCTGAAACGTACCCAGCCCCACGTGAAGAGTCAACTGGGTGATGAGCACGCCACGAGCACGGATCCGCTCCAGGATCTCAGGGGTGAAATGCAGTCCGGCGGTGGGCGCGGCGACTGACCCGCGCTGTTGGGCAAAGACCGTTTGGTACCGCTCCCGATCAAGGGCCCGATCCTGGCGGCGAATGTATGGGGGCAGCGGGACATGCCCCAGCAGCTCCAGCCGGGAGAAGAAATCGTCGACCGGCGTGAAGCGAAGAATACGCTCGCCGAACTCCCCGGCGGCAGTGACGGTGGCCTGCAGGAGCTCGTTGCCATCCGGAGTCGAAAAATCCAGCTGCTGGCCCATCGTCATCCTGCGCGCCGGGCGCGTTAGCGCTCGCCATTCCCAGTCGCTGATCTGTTCCGTGAGCAGCACTTCCACCTTGCTGCCGCTTGGTCCCAGGCGCACCCCAAACAGTCTTGCCGGAATGACGCGGCTGTCGTTCAACACCAGCACATCGCCTTCGCGTAACAACTCAGGCAGTTGGTTGAACCACGAGTCTTGCCATGCGCCCGTCTCCCGGCTCAGGGTCAGCATCCGGCTGGCCCCGCGCTCCTCTGGGGGTTCCTGCGCGATCAGCTCTGGGGGAAGCTCGAAGTCGAAGTCGGAGACCAGCACACGTCCGATTGTATGGAAGCGACAACCCTGTCCCCGGAGCGGTATCCTCAAAGGAGGAGGGCGCTATGGCAACCACGACTCATGTTCCAGTTGAGGTTTATCTGCGGTCCTCTTACGAGCCAGATGCGGAGTACGTGGATGGCAGGATCGAGGAACGCCCCATGGGAGAGTTTGACCATGCATCCTGGCAACTGGCGATTCTAGATTGGTTCTTGCGGCACGAAAAAAAGTGGGGCATCCGTGTGCGGCCGGAATTACGGATTCGGGTCGCGGCGACACGGTATCGGGTGCCAGATGTCACGGTGCTTGACCGCAGCCGGCCCATTGAGCAGATCATCACCCACCCGCCGGTAGCTGTGTTTGAGGTTCTATCTCCCGAAGACAGCTTGCAGCGTCTCAAGCGGAAGCTCGAAGACTACCGGACCATGGGCATTCCGGAAATCTGGGTCATCGATCCCCAGGACAGCACATTTTGTCGCTACGAAAACCTGCAGCTCCAGCGGAATGACACCTTCTCCCACGCCGAAAAGGGCATCGTATTTGACATGAATCAGCTCAAGAATCTGCTCGACTGAAGGGCAATGACCTCCCCAACCAAGCCCCCTATCTTTCTCCTGGACGCCATGTCGTTCATCTTTCGCGCCTATCACGCGATGCAGCGACAGCGTCCCATGTCCACGCGCTCCGGTGTTCCCACCGCGGCCACCTTCGTCTTCGTCAACATGATCAACAAACTCCGCCGCGACTTTCAGCCGGAGTATTTTGCCGCCGTCTTCGATGTGAGCGGTTCCGTCTTTCGCGATGAGCGCGCGCGCAGCATCGCCACGGTGCGCAAATGGAACATCAAGACGCAAACCTTTGACGAGCTCGACTACGGTGGTTACAAAGCCAACCGCACCGAAATGCCCCCGGACCTGGCCCAGCAGCTGCCCTTCATCCGCAGGTCGCTGGAAGCCTTTCGCATCCCCATCCTGCAATCCGAGGGTTTTGAGGCCGATGATGTGATCGGCACCCTGGCCCGGCAGGCCTCCGAACAAGGCCACGATGTCTTCGTTGTCTCGAACGACAAAGACATGCTGCAACTGGTCACCGGCAAGGTGAAGGTGCTCAATCCCGTAAAAGACAACCTGATCCTAGATCGCGAGAAAGTGGTAGAGGTATTGGGAGTGGCGCCGGAGCAGGTCATCGACGTGATGGCTCTGCGGGGCGATTCCATCGACAACATTCCCGGTGCCCCGGGAATCGGAGACAAGGGTTCGGTCGAACTGATCCAGCAGTTTGGCAGCGTCGAGGCAGCGCTCGACCGTGCTTCGGAGGTAAAGGGAAAGAGGTATCGCGAGTCGCTCGAAAATAACCGCGATATGGTGCTGCTGAGCAAAGAGTTGGTGACCATCCACTGCGAGGTGCCGGTCGAGCTCGAGCTCGAGAACATGCGCACCCAGGCACCCGATGTGAGCGCCTGCCGTGCGCTGTTTAACGAGCTTGAATTCACTACCATGCTCAAGGAGCTGGCTCCGGAAGAGGAGGCCACACCACTCTCCATCATCCCTGACCCGTCGCCGGAGGAGATGAACCGCTTCGTCTCCCTTGCTCGGACCCACGGTTTCTCACTGGCTTTTGACACCTCGCTGCTTGAAGTGGCGTCGGAACAGGTAGCAGAAGCAGAAACCGAGGCCATCGAAGAGGAAGAGCCCGAACTAAAGACCATGTCGCTGGGCCTGTTCGATGGCGCGCAGCCGGCGGCTGAAGCGAAGACCGCCGCCCCTCAGACTCTCAAGGTCGCAGTTTCTGCAGAAGCAGGCAGAGCACTGGTCTTTTCTCTGGATAAGGCCCTCGATAATCCGGCCACCGAGCCCCTGCGTGCGGTGCTTGCAGACGAGCAGACGGGCAAGTCGTTGCACGACCTGAAAGCTGCATTGCGCATTCTTGGGCGGCATGGAGAGGATCATGGCCTGCAGCTGGCGGGCCCGGTCGATGACCTGATGCTCTATTCGTATCTCATCAACCCCACCCACACGACGCACCCTCTGCCGGATGTCATCGCACGCTTTAGCGGCCGGACGTTACCGCCGCCGGGCGATGAATTGCTGCCGGCCTCCGCCAACGCCATCCGTGGCCTTGCTCCGATGCTCAAAGAGGATGTGGAGTCGCTCGGCGCAGGGCAGGTCTATCGCGACATCGACCTGCCTTTGGTTCCCGTTCTGCTGCGCATGGAAGAAGCAGGGGTGCGCATCGACCGTGCGGTTCTCGCTGCCATGGGGGAGCGGCTGACAGTCGAGATGCAGCGCGTCAGTGAGCAGATCTTCGAGGGCTCAGGGCATCGCTTCAACATCAACTCGCCTAAGCAGTTGGGAGATGTGCTGTTCAACAAGATGCATCTGCCCAAGCCCATCAAGTACGGCCGCGGCAAAGTAGTGTCGACCGCCGTGGATGTGCTCGAAGAGCTGGCCGAGCATAACGAGGTTCCCCGCCAGGTTCTGCAGTATCGCCAGCTGGCGAAGCTCAAGTCCAATTACATTGACTCACTCCCGCTGCTGGCCGATGGGGAAGGGCGTGTCCACACCACGTTCAACCAGGTAGGCACGTCGACCGGGCGTCTCTCTTCCAATAATCCCAATCTGCAGAACATTCCTATCAAGACGGAACTGGGCCGGGAAATCCGCGCAGCATTCATCGCGGCTCCGGGAAATTTGCTCATCTCCGCGGATTACTCCCAGATCGAACTGCGGCTGATGGCCCACTTCAGCGAAGATCCACTGCTGGTACGCGCCTTTGCCGAGGGCCAAGACATTCATACCCTCACCGCGTCGGAGGTGTTTGGCATCGCACCCGAGGCGATGGACAAGCAGACCCGCGACCGTGCCAAGGCCGTCAATTTCGGTATTGTGTATGGCATTTCTCCATTTGGATTGGCGCAGCAACTCGGCATTGAACAAAATGTGGCCCGGCTGTACATCGAAACCTACTTTGCTCGCTACAGCGGAGTGCGCACTTACATAGATCGGCTGCTGGAAGAGACCCGCAGGGAACAACGGGTGCGCACGCTGTTTGGACGCGTACGCCCCATCCCCGATATGCAAAGCCGCAACGCCAACCTGCGCGGCTTTGCGGAACGCACGGCGGTAAATACGCCCCTGCAAGGCACAGCAGCGGATCTAATCAAGATCGCCATGATCCGCATCGATCGAAGAATGCGTGAAGAAAACTTCGCAACCAGAATGACCCTCCAGGTTCACGACGAACTTCTCTTCGATGTTCCTGAGAAGGAAGTTGAGCAAGTGAAGCAACTGGTGCGCCACGAGATGGAAACAGTGATTGAACTAAAAGTGCCGGTATTAGTGGACTGTGGAGTAGGCCCGAACTGGCGCGACATGAAATAAGGAAGAGAAACAGCAGGTCCCTCCACTACGCTCCGCTCCGGTCGGGATGACAATTCATTTTGGGGTTGGTTTTGTCTACCCAAGCAATGGCTCAAAATGAATTGTCATCCCGACCGGAGCGGAGCGTAGTGGAGGGACCTGCTGTTTCTCTTCCTTACTAGGGGTTTGCTTTTGGGGTCAGCCCGCCCGGCGCCTCGTGGATATGCTGGATGACAATGGTGTCGCCCTTGAACTCCACCTTGTCATAATCCCGCCCCGTGCTTTCTACGTAACACCCGCAGTCCGTATTCGCATGATGAGCCAGCTCTACGCCTTCTGTCGTGCCCTTCAGGGCCGCCTTGGCCTGAATCAGCTTGGCTTGAGCGTCCGCCACAGCCTTGTTTGCATCGGCCAGAGCTTTTATTTCGGATGGGGTAAGTTTCTCCGTCCGTACCGGAGCCGTAGTTGTATTGGCCGCGGGGGCAGCAGCCAGACCGGGATCTTGCGGCTGCATCAGGGCAAGCAGAAGGATGGCGCTAAGCATAACTGTCTCCTTCCCCCATGATAACCGTCTAAAGTCCTATTTCGACCCGGATGGCCTGGGCAATGCGGTCCGCATGTTCACGCATCTGCTGCTCCGATTCGGCCTCAATCATGACCCTTGCCAGAGCCTCGGTGCCGGAATAACGCACCACCACCCGGCCATTGCCATGGAGATCCGTTTCCGCCTGTTGAATGCTCTCGACCACAGCCGGAATCTGATCCAGGGGCCGTTTTTCCCGCACCCGGACATTGACGATCACCTGGGGAAAAACCCGCAGGTCGCTCAACAATTCGTGCAGGGGCTTACCCGACCGCGCCAGCAGATCCAGCAACACCAGCGCGGTCAACAGTCCGTCGCCGGTGGTGCTGCGGCGCAGAAACAGAATATGCCCCGACTGCTCCCCACCCAGACTCGCCTGGTGTTTCTGCATCATCTCCAAAACATATTTGTCCCCTACCGGTGCGCGGAGCATGCTGATGCCGCTGCTGCGCAAGGCGGCTTCCAGACCCATGTTGGACATGGTCGTCGCCACCACCAGGTCGCCCGCCAACTCGGCCTTGGCCTTCATATCGCGGGCCGACACCAGCATCACCCCATCCCCATTGACTACCCGGCCGCGGGCGTCGGCAAAAAGCGCGCGGTCGGCATCTCCGTCAAAGGTGATTCCCAGATCCGCGCCCAAAGACTTTGTCTCCCGGGCAACGGTTTCCGGATGCAATGCGCCACAGTTTTCGTTGATGTTGCGTCCGTTCGGGGTCACATGCGTCAGGTGAATCTCCCCCCCAAGCGAGGGGAAAAGCTCCGAGGCGATGATGGCCGCTGCCCCATTGGCGCAGTCGATCACAATTTTCTTGCCCTTCAGGTCAAGCCCGGGAACAACGCCGCGCAAAAAGGCCTCATACTCCTCACGGAATTCCTTCCTGGCCGGTGGTGCGCTTTGATCCTTAACATCCGCGGGGACCGGGTCTTTGAGGCGGCGAAAAATCTCCCCCTCAATCTCTATCTCAGTCGAGTCCGGCAGCTTGTAGCCATCGCCGCCAAACACCTTGATCCCGTTGTCTTGCCAGGGGTTGTGCGAAGCGGAAATGACCACCCCTGCGGCGAATTGATGTTTCCGCGTCAGGTAGGCTACGCCCGGGGTCGTGATGACCCCTGCGTTCAGGACTTCAGCACCCCCGTTCCGCAATCCGGCTGCAATGACCGCCGAGATCCAGGGACTGGATTCGCGGGTATCCGCCCCTAGCAGAATCCGAGGTGCCGGGTACAGATTCTTCAAAGTGGACGCCAGCGCCAGCCCGGTGGCGAAAATAGTTGGCGCGTCCAGCGGGGCCTCTCCGGCGACCGCACGAATACCGTCTGTTCCAAAAAGTTTTCTCATGAGTTGCTTGCGGACGACTTCCTTTCGAGCACCCGGCTGGTCAGGGTGCTTTGCGCGAATCGCGTGGTGATCAGACCACCGTCGGGAGCAGTCGATGCATCCCGGATCAGGGTTCCCGCTTCATCGAAAACCAAAGCGTAACCCCGATTCAGCACGGCCAGGGGAGAGACGGCCTGCAACAGCCCCTCAGCACGTGCATGCCTCGCCTTAAGCCGCAGCAGCAGTTCCTGCTGCGCGCGGCCGATCCGCCCATCCAACATCGCCAGCCGGTCGCGCACCGTACGCAGGCGGTGACTCACATCCTGACGCAGCAACCTGCCTTCGAGTTTCTGCAACCTTTCCGCCATCTGCCGCCCCTGGCGATGCCAGGCCGCGTCCAGTTGGTACTGCAGCTCGTCGACCCGCTGTTGCCGGCGCGCCAGGGCATTCCGCATCCGGGCGAAGGCCGCAGGAGCGGAGAGCCGGGCAAAGCGTTCCTGGGCGCGCATCAGCAGATAGCGGCAGGCCTGGTTCAGTCGCCGGTGCAGCTGCTCCAGGCGCTCCTCCACCTTGTGCTGCGCCTCGGTAAGCAGCTCCGCTGCAGCAGAGGGGGTGGGTGCACGCAGATCAGCGACAAAATCGGCGATGGTGAAGTCCGTTTCATGGCCGACCGCGGAAACTACCGGCAACTCAGACTTGGCAATGGCTCGCGCCAGTAGTTCGCTGTTAAACGGAGCCAGATCCTCGAGCGAACCGCCGCCACGGGCCACCACAATCACGTCCACTGTGCGCGCCCGATTAAAAAATGCAATGCCCGCGGCTATTTCGAGGGCAGCCGTCTCGCCCTGCACCGCGGTCGGATAAATCTGTACGTTCAATGCAAGGTGCCTCCGCCCGGCCACATTGAGAAAGTCCCGGATGACCGCGCCGGTGGGAGACGTAATGATGCCAATGCAGTGAGGAAAGGCGGGCAGAGGCTGCTTGCGATCTTCGCCGAAAAGCCCTTCCTTTTGCAGCCTGGCTTTCAACTGCTCGAAGGCTATTTGCAGGGATCCTGCGCCCACCGGCTCCATGAACTCGGCCACCAGTTGCATCTGCCCGCGTTGTTCGTAAACCGAAACCCGCCCCCGCACCAGGATTTGCAGTCCATCTTCCGGCCGAAAGCGCAAAAGCAGCGCCTGGCGGCGAAACAGGACCACCGGTAGCTGGGCATCGTCGTCCTTCAGCGTGAAATAGATATGACCGGAAGGCGCAGGACGATAGTTGGAAATCTCACCTTCTACCCATACATCGGCGTACTCCCGCTCGATGTGGTTTCTTACTTCGCCCACCAGGTGGCCGACCCGCCACACCCGCCGGAGATTGGCCGGGGCTTCCGGGAAAACCAGCCCCAGCTGGCTCAGTGATTCTTCCGGATTTGGCACGGCGCCTCCAGCCAACGATATTACCGCCGAAAGCGGGAGAGCAGATAGAAGACCAGGGAGAGCACGACACTCAGCAAAATCGATGTGCCCAGAGGAAAGTAGACGGATACGTTTTTGCCCCGGTACGAAATGTCACCCGGAAGCTTGCCCAACGGGAGGCCGGTTCGGCCCAATAGAAGCAATAAACCGCCCGCTACGAGGAGCACGATTCCCAAACCGATGAGCAGCCGGCCCAGATCGTTCATGCTCTCATTGTAATTTCAGCTCGGGCCAATGGGTCCGCGGTCAATCAGGCGGGTCAACTCCGCCAACAGCACCTGCAGCCGCTCGATTTCTACTTTGCCGGGCGGCGTGGATTGGCCAAAGAGCACCTCTGCCTCCCGAGCCAGATCTGTGCCCCGGGGCAGGCCGAAGGTACCCAGAACCCCCGCCAGCTTGTGCGCAGAGTCTACGGCGCTCAGCTGGGTAGCCTGGTCCAAACGGTTCGCGACCAACAGATCTCCCGCCGTTCGCAGCATCGCGGCCCGCTCGACAACGGTATGCCGGCTCCGATCCCAAAGTGCCGAGATCATCGTTTGGAGCTTTTGCTCCTGGCTCTGAACGTCCGGCGTTTGCGTCGATGACGGCTTGCCGGCGACGGAATGCCTGTTCTCGTCGGGGGGAATGCGGTCTCTGTTGCTCAATGGATCATCCGCCTTCTTTCCAGCCTAAAGCGGCAGAAATCTGCCGCGCCAGAGTGAGAGGATCAAAAGGCTTGAAAAGGGTAGCTGCCACTCCCATTTCGGCAAACTTGCGCTGGTCCGGGCCCTGTACTTTGGCCGTCAACAGCAGGACCGGAATGTGGGAGGTGCTCCCGTTTGCCTTCAGTTTGAGCAGGGTGGTGGGGCCGTCCATTTCCGGCATCATGACATCCAGGAGAATTGCGTCAGGCTGCTCCGTACTGGCGCGTTCGATCCCCTGCTTGCCGGAACTGGCGAGCAAAACATCCCAGCCCGCCACCGTCTCCAGGCTCATGGCGGCAACCTGCCGTATATCGTCTTCGTCGTCGATGATTAAGATGCGATGTGTCATAACTTTCGAATATGCAGGTCTGCTGGCAGTTCTATAGGCCGGGTGTCGTGGTTCCATCCCATCCCAGTGGTACTTCGCTCGCTCCCGATGGCAGTCGTAGCATGGAAAGCACCAGGGTCTCCACATCCTGCGGCTGGACTCGAGCCTTGGTCAGGAACTCCGTGTGCCCCAGCCGTAGCTTATTGCGTTCACTTTCGCTCAGGTCTTGCGCGGAATAGACCACCAGCGGAAGTTGTTTCATGTCGTGCTGCTGACGTAGCCAGTCCACCAGTCCAAAGCCATCGCCGTCGGGCAGGGCAATGTCGAGAATCAGCAAATCTGGCGGTGACGACACGCACAGTTCCATCGCTTTACGCTGCGTGGATGCGTGATGTACCTGGATGCCCGCGCGCTCGAAAGTAGCCAGGATGACCTTTGCCAGATCGGCATCATCCTCTACCAGTAACACACGGGAGGGTTGCCGTTCTACCTGCAGCACCCGGGAGAGGGCCGCCAGCATCGATTCTGTCTCCAGGGGCTGCTCCAGCCAGGCATCCGCGGCCTTCTCGACCTCAGGGTCATTGAGTGCTCCAAAAGCGCTCAACACCACGACCGGGATGGCGGCCGTGCGTGCATCGTCGCGCAAAAGATGCAGGGTCTCCCAACCATGCAGGCTGGGAAGGCTCATATCCAGCAGGATCGCCTGAATTGCCGTCTGCCGGGCCAACCCTACAGCCTCATCGCCGCTCGATGCTTCGAACACGGAATAGCCATTCTGCCGCAGGCTCTCCGCCAGCGTCGCCCGGGTTTCCGGGTTCTCGTCGCACACCAGGACAGAAGTGGCGCTCACCATGCTCGAGGCAGAGGTACCGCCCAGCCGTAACAAATCCGCGTCGCGCGTGACCGCGGGCAGGAACATGCGGAAAGTGGAGCCGCGATCGGCATTGCGCTCTGCCCAGATGCGCCCGCCATGCTGCATGACGATCGTGCGGCAGATGGCCAGCCCCAGCCCGGTTCCGCCCTTCTGCCTGGCGTCCGAAGCATCGACCTGTTGAAAACGGTCGAAGATTGATTCCAATTTGTCCTTGGGAATGCCGCGACCGTTGTCTCTGACGCTGACGGTGACTCCATCCAGTAACCGCTCGATGGAAACTGTCACCTGCGAGCCCGCGGGCGAGAACTTGATGGCGTTGCTTAACAGGTTGGTCATCACCTGTTGCAGCCGGTCGGGGTCCACTTCTACCTGTGCCGGGCCGGCCTCAAGCAGCAGTTGTACCTTGGCTGCTTCCGCCATCGGCGTCATGGCGTCAATGGCCTGTCTCGCCAGCTCTTCCAGGTCACAATTGCGATAGGTGAGAGGCGCGCGGCCCGACTGCATCCGCTCCAGGTCGAGGATGTCGTTGATCAGCCGTACCAGCCGGTCGGAGTTATTGACCGCGATGCGCAGCAGGTTCGAAGCTTTCTCACCCATCTCACCCAGCAGGCCGGTCGATAGCAGTCCCAGCGATCCGCGGATGGAAGTAAGCGGGGTGCGCAGCTCGTGGCTCACGGTGGAGACGAACTCATCTTTCATGCGGTCCAGGGCATAGCGCTGGCTGATGTCGCGGAAGCTGAGCACGCTGCCCACCGCAATGTTGTGCTCCACCATGGGGGTTACCGAGAATTCCACCGGGAAAGAGGCGCCATTTCTGCGATAGAACACGTCCTGCCCGCTCGTACCCTCACGGACCAGGAACGCCCGCCCGGTGCGGCATTGATCGGAGCACTTTTCCCGGCCCTTACGCTCCTCATGCACCACCGAGTGCACAGTGCGCCCGATCAGGTCGAAGGCGTGCGCCCCGAGCATACTGGCCGCTGCCGGGTTGACAAAGACAATGCGCCCGGAGGAGTCGGTGCCGAAGATGCCGTCGGCCACCGAGTTGAGGATCGACTCCTTCTGCCGATTCAACTCTTCCAGGCGGCTCTCTTGCGCTGAGCGCGCCATAAACTGGCCGATGGAGGCGCAAACAGTCTCCACTGTCGCCATCATCTCCTTATCTTCCCGCTGCTTCTGGCGGCTGAAGAACTCGACGACGGCGATGACCTGGTTACCGACTCGGACGGGAACGCCCCAACCCGTGATCAGCCCGTCCGCCCTGGCCGAGCTGGCGCGCAGAAAGTTATCGTCCTCTTGCAGGTCTTCGATCCAGCAGGGGCTTTCCGCCGCCCAGATCTGGCCGGGCAGATCTTTGCCCTTCTGCAACACTCGTCCGATACTGTCGCGGTGAAATTCAACACACGCCCGATCGGGAGCGTACCAGCCAGCCAGGTAGCGGGTGTGATGATCGCTGCTGACGAACCACAGTCCCGCCATGTCGAAGCCCAGGTTGGTCCCCAGCGATTCGAGCATGGCCGGCAGCGCCTCGTCGGAGGTCGTGGATTCGCCCACCACCTGGCTGACCGCGAGCTGCATCGCCAGTCTCCGTTCGCGCTGGTACTGCTGAGTGACATCGCGGAAGATACAGCGTACCGAGACCGGCTCGCCGCGGTCCTGGCGGCAGCTCAGGCTTGCTTCCAGCTCCCGGTACATCCCGGTTGCGTCCTGCACCCGTAAATTAGCGCGATCGATCCGCTCGCCATGCAGGGCGCGTTCGAAGAGGCCGGCCGCGTTGGCTTGCATTTCCGGGGGAAAGGCCGCCTCGAAGTTGATCAGGCTTTCAAAGGCGGCCGCGCTCTTACCAAAGCACGTTTGCCACGCGGGATTGACGTAGAGGTACTTGGCCCGCGGGCTCAGCGTAGCAATCATTTCCTGGGAGTTGTCGAACAGGTCGCGGTAGCGCTCTTCGCTCTCGCGCAAGGCATGCTCGGCTCGCTTGGTTGCCGTGAGGTCGGTGGCAATGGCCAGCAATCCCGTCAGCGCGCCTTCGCTGTTCCTGACCGCGGAGAGGTAGACCATGGCGGGAAAGGTAGTCCCATCTTTGCGCCGGCAGAGAATTTCAAAGCCGCGGACCCGGCTTACCGGAAAGCTGGTGACGTACTGGACATAATGTTTGAGCTCGGGTGACACACTCTCCAGGTCGATGACCGGCGAGCGATCCAGGCGTGAAACCAGCAGCTGCCCTACCCGTTCCAGTTCGCCTTCGGGAAAAAGATCATGGGCATTGAGCTGGCCCAGGACCTCATGAAAGCGATAGCCGAGCATCCGTTCCGCGGCGGGATTGAAGATAAGCAGGTTGCCTTGCAGGTCAGTGGCCAGAATCATCGGGCCGGCGGAGTCCAGTATGCTTCGCTGCAACTGGGCTACCTGTTGCACCTGCCACTCGGCCTCATCCTGGCGGCCGGCGTTGAGAAAGGTGTGTACGCAGAGGCCAATCAGCAGTACCTGGGCAACAGCCCAGGTGATCACGGCGGCCGAGAAAGTCCCCCCGCGGCCCAGCAGCAACACCAAGCCGCCGTAAGCCGAAAGCAGTAAGGCAACCGCGAAAAATATGGTGGAAGGCAGCCTATCTCGAAGCCAGGTCACTCGTACTCGATCGATGCGGGTCTAATTAACGAGCTCTCGCCAAGTCAGATGTCCCAGCAAAAAAGAGACGGAACTGGCCCATGCTAAAACGTTAACTATCCGGAGTATAGGCGTCTGATTCCGGCCCATACAGTGACTATCCGGAGTCCACGTATGCACGCGGGAAGAACTCTCGCATCTCCAACGGGTCGGATCGGGGGAAAAACGCAGTGGATTAAGCAGCGCGTTCCATTGTTTGTGATCGCGGACGCGCTGGCTCTTCTTTCTAGACTAACCGCGACGGAACGGAATTACGTTAACCCGGCTCTCAACAAATTTGTCTGACAGGGCCGACATGCGGCCAAGGGACCAGAATCCGAGGAAAAGCAAAGCATAGGTGAATCCGGCTACACCAAGAAGCAGAGACAAGATGTTACCCCCAAAATTCAATCGACAGCTCTTGGGGGATGCTCCGAAGTATACCGGTCCTGTGAGCGAAACTGTAGGAAAATAAAGAGTTTCGCTGCCACTTTAGTACTACGACTAGTGACTCATGTCAGCTCTTCGAGTGCTATGCCGTCACCGGTTCCAGCAAGCGCGACCAGCGGCGCTGTTTCCGTTGCGCATGTGCTTTCTTATGATAGGCATAGCCAGTGATCATGGGCAGTGCCAGCGTCGCCTCGCTGTACACCATCTGCTCGAAGGTGGTGTCCACCTTACCCCAGGAGCTGGCTTCCTTGAGCGTGCTCGATGAGAGCGCGCCGTCGCGGACGTCGGCGACCGTGATCTGAATCGCATATTTGTGCATCGGGGCATCCAGGCCGAGGATCTCGGCAGCGACCACGATGTCCTGGGCAAAGTTCTTGGGCACCCCGCCGCCGATCATCAGCAACCCGGTGGTCGGGTTCGCAATCTTCAACTGCGTCAGCTCGTAAAAGTCCTTGACTGAATCAATCGAGACCTTGGGCTTGTCGCCACGGCCGTGCTGGTGTGCCACCAGCCCGAAGCCGGCCGAGCAGTCGCTGAACGCTGGCACGAAGATCGGCACATCCATCTGGTAGGCGGAGAAGATGATGCTGTCCACGCCTCCTTTTTCCGGGGTCTTGCCCTGTTTCTCCAGATAGGCCCCCATCTCGCGAATAAATTCACGCGAGCTATAGGGGCGGGGGTCCAGCGAGTCGGCAATGATTTTGCAGGTATCGTCACACAGCCGCAGCTCTTCCTCGTCGATGAGCGTGTCGTAGATGCGATCGATCATCAGCTCGCGCAGGGTAGCGTCTTCCGTTCCCTGGCGGTAGAGATCGTCGGCGATCCAGTGTTTGTACCCCAGCGCTTCGAAGAAGTCCTGGTCCACGATGTTCGCGCCGGTCGAGACCACGGCATCCACCATGTTGTTGCGGATCAGATCCACGAAAATCTGTTTCAATCCGGCGCTGATCAGCGATCCGGCCAGGCACAGAATGACCCCACAATCCTGGTCGCGCAGCATGCGCTCGTAGATGGAAGCGGCCCGGGCGAGGTCACGGGAACTGTAGGCCATGGCGTGCATGGCATCTACCAGCGGAACCACGTTGTGCTGCTTGATATCGATGTGCTGGATGGGGGAAGTCAGAAGCTCTTTTTTCGTAGGCATAGCAAGCTAAGGATAACAAAGCACAACCGCTTTCGAAGCGGCTGCGGATGTTAAATTCCGCGCGCCAGGGCGGGCAGGAGCGCCACCAGCAGGTCGCTCAATTGCGCCTGCACACGTGCTCCCGTTTCCAGCACCTCCAGGTGGTTGATTGGCTGATCCAGGATGCCCGCGGCCATGTTCGTGACGCAGGAGATTCCGAGTACCTCGATGCCCATGTGGCGGGCAACGATCACCTCGTGAACCGTGGACATGCCCACCAGGTCGGCGCCCCAGCCACGGAACATGCGGATCTCCGCCGGTGTTTCAAAGCTGGGCCCGGAGACGCCGAGGTAGACTCCCTCGGCGAGATCGGCGAAGGAGTGGGCCAACCGGCGCAGCCGCTTGGCGTAGGGATCTGTCATGTCGAAGAAGCGTGGTCCGAGACGCTCGTCATTGGGGCCGGAAACGGGATTTTTGCCGGTGAGGTTGATGTGATCGGACAACAGCACCAGCTGACCCTGCTTTAGATCGAGCCGGACGCCCCCGGCGGCATTGGTGATCACCAGGGTAGTGATTCCCAGGCGTCCCAGAACCCGTATGGGAAACGTGACTTCTTCCGGGCTGAACCCCTCATAGGCGTGGACACGGCCTTGCATGACGGCAACCGGCGTTTGGGCGACCGTGCCCACCACCATACGTCCGCTGTGACCCTCGACCGTGGGCCGCGGAAAGTGAGGAATCTCCCGGTACGCAATGGCGACCGGCTGCTCCACCCGATCCGCAAACGAACCCAGGCCGGATCCAAGCACCACAGCCACGCGCGGTGGAACACCGATCCGCCCGCGGATAGAAGCCGCGGCTTCCTCCGCCTTTTCAAAAATGCGTTCTACCAATTACTTGTCCTTTCCCTTGTCCCGACCACGGACCTTGGGTGCCCCACATCTCGCTCGTTTTTCGCGAGATGTGGGATACCACCGCCCTCAACCCGCAACTCTGTGCACCCAAGCTACTGGCGAGGACACATGACTCACCGCAACAACACGCTGACAATCGAAGCCGACATCAAGTTAGCCATGGTTCCCGCAAGCATAGCGCGCAAACCCAGCCGCGCAAGGTCGTTACGCCGGTTCGGCGCCAACGCGCCGATGCCGCCAATCTGCATCCCGATCGAGCTGAAGTTAGCAAACCCACACAACGCAAACGTTGCGATAGTAAAAGACCGAAAGTCCAGCGACCCCTTCTGCGCGCCCAGAAGTGCATACGCCACCAGCTCGTTGGTCACCGTGCGCGTTCCCAGAAGGTTGCCGACCTGATGCGCGCTATGCCAGGGAATACCGATTAACCACGCGACCGGAGAGAAGATGAACCCGAGGATCACATTCAGGCTCTCAGGAAACGGAATGTGGTGGCCCCCCAGCCAGTTATGCATTCCGCCCAGCATGCCGTTCAGCAACCCGATCAGAGCCAGGAACGAGATCAGCATGATACCCACATTGAACGCCAGCCTGCCGCCGTCAATCGTTCCCCGGGCAATCGCGCCCAGCAGATTCTCCTCCCGGTGCTCCTCGTTGATCGGCATCGTAACCCGGTCCATGGTGGCAGGCGTGTGCGTCTCCGGCACCAGCATTTTGGCGATCAGCACCGTTCCCGGCGCAGTCATGATCACCGCCGCCAGCAGATGTTTGGCCTCAATCCCGTAGAGGATATAGGCAGCCATGATGCCGCCGGAAACGTGCGCCATGCCGCTGGTCATGATGGTCATCAGTTCCGACTGCGTGGCTCCCGGCAGAAACGGCCGAATGCTGAGCGGCGCTTCGGTTTGCCCCATGAAGATGCTGGCCGCCACGTTGAGCGACTCGGCGCCGCTGATACGCATGGTCAGCTGCATCAGGCGAGCCATGGCCTTGATCACAATCTGCATGATGCCCAGGTGGTAAAGCACCGCGAAGAAAGCGGAGATAAAGATAATGGTGGGCAACACCTGGAAGGCAATGATGAGCCCATAAGAGGAATGCTGCTTACCCAACTCGCCAAAAACAAATCCCGAACCGACAAACGCGTAGGCCAGCGTGCGGTTCACCGCATCTCCGGCGGCTGCTAACGCCCGCTCTCCCGCGTCAAAACGAAGTACCAGGACGGCGAAGATCCACTGCAGCCCCAGTCCCCAGGCCGCCGTACGCCAGCGAATGGCTTTGCGGTTGGTCGAGAGCACCCATGCCAGCCCTAAGATTGCCAGCAGCCCCAGCAACCCGGTAAATCGTCCCAAGCAGTGCTCCTTACCGCGCGAATTTGAAGCGGTGCGGGAAAACCTCTTCGAAGCGATAGTCTTCCCACCCCGTCAGGCCGCGAAAAACCACCCGGGAGGCAGGCATCATGAACTCGCTCAACACCTGCAAACAAGCCCCACAGGGAGGACTTGCCGCCTGGTTCAGATTGGTAATCGCACAAGCCAGTACGCGCATCTCTGGCCCGTGCTCGGCGACTGCCCGAACCACCGCCGATCGTTCCGCGCAAATGGTCAAACCGTACGACGCATTCTCCACATTGGCCCCCGTAACCACTGCTCCGTTTTGCAGCAACAATGCGGCTCCTACTCGAAATTTCGAGTAAGGCGCGTAGGCATGGTCCGCGGCATCCGCCGCCTGAGTAGTCAACTGCCGCAGCAGCTCCGGGGTAAATCCGCTCTCACCTGCTTGCATCGTCCCCTGAGCCTAACGGCACCCGGTGGTAGACGCAACCCAGATGTTTTCTGCGCATGATCTGCAGTGAAGAACCTCACCCACCGTTCAAAGAATCGGACGAATCCGAGCAGATCTAGCTATACGTCCAGATCCCTCCGATCCCTGAGATCCCTCAGATCCGTTGAGTCCGACGATTCCGTCCGGGACCGACGACTCCCGGGTGCCCCTTCGCCTGAGCGTACGTGGGCCGAAGAAGACGGGGCGCAGCCCCACGATGGCTCTCATAATTATTCCCAGGAACTCATCCGGATCCCATCACCCCGATCTCCTCCTGTGTAGTGGTTTCCGCGAACTTCATGCGCCTTTCCTTAAAGAAAGGCGCACATGCCGTCTTGTCCAGTGCAGCGTGCAGGAAATTCGGGGCATCTCGCTCGTTTTTCGCGAGATGTGGGATACCACTGCCCTAAACCCGCAACTCGTTCCTTCAGAGAATGGTGGGATACCACAACCCTGGCCCGGAACCATCGACCTTCCCCGCACGTCAAGGATCAACCCCATTTGCAGCGCATGGAAACCGCGGAGCAACCCAACCTCCCCGAACAGCTATCCTTGAAGCAGCAACTATGGCGGTGAAGACGCAAACCCGGCAAGCAACCACCGACGCCCTGGATCTCTTCCATCCCATAACCGCATCGTGGTTTCGCGCCGTCTTCGAGCAGCCCACGGCCCCGCAGCGGCTGGGCTGGCCGGCCATCGCCCGGGGTGAAAACACCCTGATCCTCGCCCCCACCGGAACCGGCAAAACCCTCACCGCCTTTCTCTGGTGCCTGGACCGGCTCATGCTGCATCGCGCCCCCGATGAGACCGAAGGCTGCCGGGTGATTTACCTTAGTCCCCTCAAAGCCCTGGCAGTCGACGTGGAGCGGAACCTCCGCTCCCCCCTGGCAGGCATCGCAAACATGGCTCGTCAGGCAGGTGTCTCGTTCCACCAGCCCGAAATCAGTATCCGTACCGGTGACACATCCCAACAGGAACGGAGCCGCTTCCGCCGCCACCCCGCCGAAATCCTCATCACCACGCCGGAATCCCTGTATTTGTTGCTGACCTCCGACGCCGCCGCCAGCCTGCGCCGGGTCGACACCGTGATCATCGACGAAATCCACGCCGTCGTGCCCACCAAACGCGGAGCCCACCTGGCCCTCTCACTCGAGCGGCTCGAGGCCATTACCGAAGGCAGAGTGCAACGCATTGGCCTCTCCGCCACCCAGAGGCCCCTCGAAGAGGTGGCCCACTTCCTCGGGGGTGCGTCGTTCACCCCAGGGACGCCCGCGGAGAAGAGCAGCGAACCCGAAGAATCTTCCCTGGTCGCCTATCGCCCGGTCACCATCGTCGACGCCAGCGAACCCAAAAAGCTGGACCTGCGCATTGAAGTTCCCGTCGAAGATATGGCTCGCATGGGCCAGCGTGAGGAATTGCCGAGTGGCGCGGCCTCCCAAGGTCCCAAGCGAACCTCCATCTGGGCCGCTATCCATCCCCGTCTGGTCGAAATCATCCGCCAGCGCAACTCCACCATTATTTTCGTAAACAGCCGGAGAATCGCCGAACGGCTGGCCGGGGCAATCAATGAACTGGCCGGCGAGCAGTTGGCCCGCGCCCACCACGGTTCGCTTGCCGCCGCGCAACGCTCAGAGATCGAAGAACAATTGAAGGCCGGGCGTCTGCGCGCACTGGTCGCCACCTCTTCGCTCGAGCTCGGCATCGACATGGGGGCCGTCGACCTGGTGGTGCAAATTGAGGCCCCGCCTTCGGTGGCAAGCGCCATGCAGCGCATCGGCCGCGCCGGACACCATGTGGGCGCAGCCAGCGAGGGAGTCATTTTCCCCAAGTACCGCGCCGACCTGGTCGCCTGTGCCGCAGTGACCCGAGCCATGCACGAGGGGCTGGTGGAATCCACGCGCTATCTCCGTAACCCGCTCGACGTATTGGCGCAGCAAATCGTCGCCATCGTAGCCCAGCCTCCCGCCCTGGCTGCTTCGGCACTTGCCGAGCGAGAGATCGGCGCGGAAGAAGTCTTCCGCTTGATTCGCGGCGCCGCTCCCTTCAGCAGCCTCTCCCGCGCCGGCTTCACCGGCGTGCTCGACCTGCTGGCCGGCCGCTATCCCTCGGACGAATTCGCTGACCTGAGGCCGCGCATCACCTGGGATCGAACGCGCGACACGCTGACGCCGCGCGAGGGAGTGAAAATGCTGGCCATCCTCAATGGCGGCACCATACCCGACCGCGGCCTTTACGGCGTATTTCTTTCCGGAGCGGAGGGCAAGCCGGTGCGCGTGGGCGAGCTCGACGAAGAGATGGTCTTTGAAAGCCGCACCGGCGATACCTTTATCCTGGGCGCTTCCACCTGGCGCATCGATGAGATTACTCATGACCGGGTGCTGGTGTCGCCGGCGCCGGGCCAACCCGGCAAGATGCCGTTTTGGCACGGAGACAACGCCGGCCGCCCGCTCGAGTTTGGCCGCCGCATTGGCCGGCTGGTGCGGGAACTGCGAGACATGCCGCGCAGTGCCGCGCTGAGCCGTCTTACCCGCGAACACGATCTCGATTCTATGGCCGCGGAGAACCTCATCCGCTTTCTCGCTGATCAGGAAATTGCCACCACCGTAGTTCCAGATGACCGCACCATCGTCATCGAACGCACCCGCGACGAAATGGGGGATTGGCGGGTTTGCGTGCTGACCCCGTTTGGCAGCCGCATTCACGCGCCCTGGGCCATGGCCATCTCCGGGCGTATTCGTGCCGCCGGCGGCGCCGATGTAGAAGCGATGTGGGGCGACGATGGGTTCGTACTGCGCTTTCCGGACAGTGATGCGCCGCCGGATTCCGAGCTGATTCTCATCGATGCGGAAGAGGCTACCGACCTGGTCCTGCGCCAGCTCAGCGGCACCGCGCTCTTCGCCGCGAAATTCCGCGAGAGTGCGGCGCGGGCGCTCCTCCTGCCCCGCCGTCGCGCCCAGGGCCGCGCGCCCTTGTGGCAGCAACGCAAGCGAGCCTACGACCTGCTCTCGGTGGCCTCCCGCTATCCTTCCTTTCCCATTCTGCTCGAGGCATACCGTGAGTGCATGCGCGACGTGTTCGACATGCCGGCGCTGCTGGAAACACTGCGTGCCATCCGCCAGCGCAACGTGCGTGTGCACGTCGCCGACACGCGCACTCCCTCCCCATTCGCGTCGTCGCTCCTCTTCAGCTACGTTGCCAATTACATTTACGATGGCGATGCCCCTCTGGCCGAGCGCCGCGCACAGGCCCTCTCGATCGATCAGGAACAGTTGCGCGATCTCCTCGGCGACGCCGACTTGCGCGAGCTGCTCGATGCGGATGCGATCCACGAAGTGGAAGAGCAGTTGCAGGGGTTGCTCGAAACTCAGCGAGTTCGCTCCGCAGACGGCATCCACGACCTTCTGCTGCGCGTCGGAGATCTCACTCGCGAGGAACTGCTACGCCGCCTCGCCGACCCCGAGCTCATCCATCAACTGGATCGGCTGCTGCGCGGGCGGCGTCTGCTCGAGATCAAGATAGCCGGAGAAAAGCGCCTGATTGCCGTTGAAGATGCAGCTCGCTATCGTGATGCGCTGGGAATTCCGCTTCCGCCGGGAATCGCTGCGGCGTTGCTGCATCCCGTGGCCTCGCCGGTGCTGGAGCTGGTTCGCCGCTACGCCCGCACCCACGGGCCCTTCACCTTGCGCGAGATCACCGCGCGCTTCGCCCTCGATGCGTCCCAGGTAGAGAGCGCCTTGAATGCGCTGCTGTTGGACGGCCGCATCATGGAAGGCGGCTTCTGCCCGGGTGGCGTCTACCGCGAGTGGTGCGATGCGGAAGTCTTGCGCCTGATCCGGCGTAAGTCTCTGGCCCGTCTGCGCCGAGAAGTAGAGCCAATTGAGCAGCAGATCCTGGCGCGGCTGGCGACCCACTGGCAGGGCGTGTTGCAGCGCAGGCGCGGTCTCGATGCCTTGCTCGACACCATAGAACACCTGCAGGGCGCCCCCTTGGCCGCGTCGCTGCTTGAAACCTCGATCCTCCCAGCGCGCTTGGCCAACTACTCGCCCGGCAGCCTGGACACGTTAATTGCTGCGGGCGAAGTAGTATGGTGCGGCCTCGATTCGCTGGGCGAACATGACGGCCGCATCGCCCTGTTCCTGGCCGATAAGCTGAGGACCCTGCTGCCCCCGCGCGCCGAGCCGCCGCTGGAAAATCCATTAAGCCCACGAGAGCTCACGCTGCTTGAGCAACTGGGCCGCACCGGCGCCGCATTCTTTACCCAGCTGCACGAAGCCGTCGGTGGGGGATACCCTGGCGAAACGCTGGATGCCCTCTGGAGCCTGGTGTGGCGTGGCCTGGTCACCAATGACACGTTTCACGCCTTGCGCGCTTATGTTGCACGGCCGGCCTCGTCGCGCCAACCCAAACGCCAGCACAACCTGCCATCGTTCCGTTCGCGCCGTACCACGCCGCCCAGCGCCCAGGGCCGCTGGAGCCTGGTGCCAACAGCGCTCGCTTCGCCCACGGAATGGAGCCACGCATTCGCTAACCAGTTGCTCAACCGCTATGGTGTGCTCACCCGCGAGTCTGCGGCCAGTGAGAACCTGCCCGGCGGCTTCAGCGCCATTTACGACGTTCTCAAGGCGCTCGAGGAAAGCGGTCGCATTCGCCGCGGCTATTTCGTAGCTGGTCTGGGCGCAACCCAGTTTGCCTTGCCTGCAGCGGTGGATCTGCTGCGCTCCCTGCGCAATGGCCCGCCGTTGGAGAAGCCGGAAATGATAACTCTCGCGGCGACTGATCCGGCAAATTTGTACGGCTCCGTGTTGCGCTGGCCGGCGGCCGAAGCGGAGGATGCTCCGCGGACGCTCACGCGCAGCGCCGGCGCCAGTGTAGTGCTGCGCAACGGTGAGGCCGTGGCCTATCTGCGCCGCAATAATCCCGCACTGCAGGTTTTTTTGCCCGCGGAGGAACCAGAGCGCTCGACGACGGCACGCGACCTGAGTCATTTTCTCGCCACCCTGGCGCAGCAGGATATGGAGCGCCGCGAAGATCAGCGCGGCGGCATGCTGATTTCCACCATCAATGGTCAGCCCGTGGCCCAGCACTTCCTGGCGCCCTTCCTGCGGGATGCCGGTTTCCATCTGGCGCCGGGCGGTTTCAACTTCCGACGTGTAACGCTCTCCGCCGCTGCTTCCACTGCGACTTCGCTGCCACTTCAGTGATGTGCAATGCCTGAAGGCGATACCATCTTCCGCTCCGCCCGCGCTCTGCATCGGGCGTTCGCCGGTCAAAAGGTCACGCGCTTTGAGACCGCGTACGCGCCGTTAGCCAGCGTGAATGATCAAAGCCCGGTGGCCGGCCGCACCATCGAGCAGGTGGAATCGCGGGGTAAATGGCTGCTGGTCCATTTTTCCGCCGATCTCATCCTGGCGACCCACATGTTGATGAGTGGCAGCTGGCACATCTACCGCGTGGGCGAACGGTGGAAGCGGCCGCGCAGCCAGATGCGCATCGTGCTCGGCACCGCGGAGATGGTAGCCGTCGCCTTCGATGTGCCGGTCGCTCGCTTTCACACCGCGCGAACACTGGAGCGCTTTGCCGCCGTTGCCGGGCTGGGGCCAGATTTACTGGGCAAGTCGTTTGCCGCCGATGAAGCTGAGGCGCTCTTGCTCGAACACAGCGAAGAGGAGGTCGGGAATGTACTGCTCAACCAGAGGGTAATGGCCGGTATCGGCAACGTGTTCAAATCCGAGATTTGCTTTGCCTGTGGAGTAAATCCCTTTCGCAAAGTTGCCGCCTTGCGTCCGATCGAAGTGGACTGTCTGCTCTCCACCGCGCGCCGCCTCCTGGCCGCCAACGTCGCCGACGGCGCCAGCGACGGCATCATGACCTACACCGGAGGCCGGCGCACCACGGGCGCAGCGAATCCCGCCGCCCGCCTATGGGTCTATCGCCGCGCCGGCGAATCTTGCCGTCGTTGCGGAACCCAAATCCAAACCCAAAAGCAAGGCCTCGGCGCCCGTTCCACCTACTGGTGTCCAGACTGCCAGAAGCAATAGCGGCGTATTTCTCACAGATCGCTGCCAGTCGTGAGATCTCAATGCGTAACGCGTGACGGGTGCCCCATATCTGCCCGGTTTTGGCAGATGTGGGATTCAATGGCTGTCCACCGATCACTCTCTACCAGCAACAGGTCTTGTCCGTGGCCATCTACGCCCTGCACAGTCAGGGGTTGAGGTTTGCGGAATCCCACATCTGCCAAAACCGGGCAGATATGGGGCACCCGGGCTTTGCGCAGACCGGGCTGCGAGAGATCCAGGCTAGCTGAGGTTAGCTAGGATCCGTGCCACCTACCCCGGCGCTCGGAAGCAAACCCTAATGAGGCTGGGAGGAGTCCGGCGGCGGCTGTTGCTTGTTATCGTTGTCGCCTTTGCCCCCAAACAATTTCGCGAAAAAGCCTCTTTTCTTCTTCTTCTGCTCATCAGGAGGAGGCGGAGCCGGTCCCGGCTGGGTTGCGGCAGCCGCTGCCTGCGAGCCCGTCGGCTGTGCGGGCAACGCCGGCATCCCGTTCGCCGGGTTTGCTCCGGGAGTCACAGTGGGCTCCTTGCCCAGGCCAAAAAGCTTCTGGAACACATTCCGCTGATCGCCGGCGCTCTGGTCGCAAGTCTGTGTAGGTGCGGTCCCGTCGAGAAACACGGCATTATAATCCTGCGGGCAACTGGCGTCCGCGATCAGGTTTGTCACCTTATCCAGCCGCACTGTCGAGACCCCGGCGGGAGGGACGAACGGACGAGTATCGGAATACTGCGGCAACTTTACCGCGTGCTTCATGAACTCAGCCCAGATCGGAACGGCTGCCTGCGCACCCTCGAGCTTCAGGTCGGAGTAGTCGTCATTACCCACCCACACCACGCAAAGCAGGTTGCTGGTAAAACCTGCGAACCAAGCGTCATGCTCCGTCCCTGTCTTGCCCGCTGCGGGCGCGGCGAAACCAAGAGAACGAATTCTGGCAGCAGTGCCCGAGTTGACCACGTCCTCCATCAGCGACAAGGTAAGGTAGGCGACTCGCGGGTCAAGAATCGGCTTGGAATCTGGCGGATAGTCGTTGAGCACGTCTCCAGTAGCGGAACGGACGGAAGCCACTAACCAGGGCTCGATCCTAACGCCGCCGTTAGCAAACGTTGTGTAAGCCCCGGCCATGTCGAGCGGCGTGGCGTCGTAAGCGCCCAGCGCCACCGCGGGAGTTCCGCGAGCTGATTTGATCCCGGCATCGCGGGCCAAAGCAGCTACATTGTTGTAACCCACCATCTGAGCCAGAGACACAGTCGCGTTGTTTTGCGAAAACTCGAGCGCAGTCCGAGCGGTGATGTCGCCGGTGTAACGCGTGTCGTTGTGGTAATTGCCCGGAGCATAGCCGCCTTCGAAAGTCGTCAAATTATTGTTGAGCATGGTGATGGCGGTGAAGATACCGCTCGGCCTCCCCGGATCAGGCGGAGCAGGATCGGAGGAAACAAGCTCCTCACTGGGAGGAGCTTGGGAAGGAGGCTGCGTGAGTACCGTTCCGGCCAGGCTGGTATTGAACGCCGCGGCAAAGACAAAGGGCTTAAAAGCGGAGCCAGTTGGTCGGTGCTGGATGGCATGATCGAACTGGCTCGCGCCATAGTTCCGTCCACCAACCAAAGCCAAAACCTGCCCGGTATGGGGATTCAGCGCCACCAGTGCCACCTGGGGATAGACAATCGGCGAGTCATCACCCGCCTTAACCCGCCGAGCATGCTTTTTCTCCACCTGCACGTCGACCGCCTTCATGCCTTCCATCACCGCGTCAGTGGCCTCTCGCTGCAGATCCGGGTCGAGCGAGGTATAAATGCGCAGACCTTGGTGATTAAAATCTGTATCGCCCAGGTGCTGCACCAACCGGTCGCGTACCAGGTCGACAAAGTACGGGGCCTCACCGGCATCGAAATTCATCGGTGCCAGTTTCAGCGGCTCGGCCTTGGCTTGTATGGATTGTTCCTTGGTGATCTTGCCCGTTTCCACCATCGCATCCAGCACCATATTGCGGCGCTGGACAGCCCGATCCGGATGGCGGTAGGGGTTCAGAAAACTGGGATGCTGGATCATCCCGGCGAGTAACGCGCATTCCGCCAGGTTCAGTTGCCTGACGTCTTTGCCGAAGTAGGTCTGCGCCGCCTGGCCAAAACCGTTGATAGCAAAGCTCCCCTGCTGTCCCAGCGGTATCTGGTTGGCATAGAGCTGAAAGATCTGTTGCTTATTGAAGCGGTTTTCCAGCTGGAAGGTGATCGCAATCTCGATGATCTTGCGCTTCACCCTCTTTTCTGGAGTGAGGAAGAAGCCGCGCGCGAGCTGCATGGTGAGCGTGGAACCACCCTCCCGCCGCCGGCCTGCCCGCAAATCGTCGCGCAGAGCTCCCAGTAACCGGAAATAGTCGACTCCACCGTGGTCAAAGAAACGCCGGTCTTCAATCGAAGTTACGGCATTGACCAGGTTCGGCGGCAGCTCGTTAAAGGTGACCAGGCGGCGCTTGGTGCGGTACTGCCCTTCAGAAAGCCCGGTAATCAGCTGTGGTTCCAGCTCATAGGCGTCCAGCTGCTGGCCGCCATCGCCCGAAATCCGGCTGACCATCCCCTTGTCAAATGTGACCGTCGCGCCTTGCTCCGAATGGTAGGACTGCGGACCGGGCTGGACAGTGATGCTGCCATCGTTGAGCGCATAGGTTCCCATGCGCGAGCGGTCGCGATCACCATCGCCGCTGTAACCCGCATCGCGCAACTCCTGGGCGATCGTTTGCGGCGTTAACTTCTGCCCGATGCGCACTTCCTTCGGCGCGGCATAAATTTTCGCCGTCTGCTCGAAGAGCGGCTTCTGCAATCGCTCATCCACAATGTGCCGGTACTTGAAGTAGTAGTAGCCAAAAATCGACTCCCCGACGACCAGGCCGAGCAGAAGCGTGCCACCCACCACGAGCAGGATGATGTTGCGCACCGGGTGTTCCAGCAGGCTCTTGCGCACAACCTTGATTTTGAGTGCCAAATTAGCTACTCCACTGTGTCGTTAGACGGCTTCAGACGACTTCCTTCATCCGCTTTACGATTTCCGTGATCGCGACGTCCTGGCTGGTCGCTGTGGAGCGCGTTACCAACTCCACCCGCCCCTCTGCCGCCTTCTTGCCTACATTAATCCTGAAAGGTACCCCTATCAGGTCCGCATCTTTAAATTTGACACCCGCCCGTTCGTCTCTGTCATCCAGCAAAACCTCGAATCCTGCACCCTCGAGCTGCGCCGCCACCTGCTCGGCGGTAGCTGCCAGGTGCGCATCGCCCGTATTGGTTACGGTCACGACTACATCGAAAGGAGCAATCGAGCGTCCCAGCCAGAAACCGTTGGCATCGTGGTTCTGCTCAATGGCTGCGGTTAGGATGCGCTCTATTCCGATCCCGTAACAGCCCATGATGGGCGTCACTTCCTTGCCATTGGGATCCAGGACCCGGATACCCATGCCGTCCGAGTACCGGTAACCCAGCTTGAAAATGTGCCCTACTTCGATCGCTTTGGCCACCTTAAGCGAACTGCCCGGCACTGCCGGACACTGGGGGCATCCTTCTCCTTCGATGACGTTACGAACGTCAGCGATCAGGGTAGGGACAAAATCGCGCCCCGGGGTCACATTACGCAAATGATATTCCTCCCGGTTGGCTCCGGCGACCAGGTTGCGGCGTCCTTCGAGAGCACGGTCCAAAATAACCGTTACCTTCCCCGCCTCCGGCTGCTCGCCGGATTCCAGGATGTCCAGATCGATGGGTCCCAGGTAACCCGCCGGCGCGTGAAAAGTATTCTGGATCTCCTCGGCAACCATGGGCCGGAGTTCGCGGGCAGACGGAAACAGCCCGGTGAGCTTGGCCAGGTTGACGGTGTGGTCACCGCGCAGAAAGACCACCACCGGGCTGACGATTTCCGCCGCACCGGCCTTCGCGGCCTGGCTTAAAGCCATGAAAGCCATGGTCTTGATCTGGTGAACTGGCTCTAGCTGCAGGAACGTGCCCACATCTTCGATAGTGCGGCGCCCTGGCGTATGGACCAGTTCCGGCGCTCCCTCCCCGGACAGATTCTCGACCGCAGGCAGTTGCGAGGTCGCTTTATCCATGTTGGCTGCGTAGTTGCAGGCAGGGCAGCTGGCGATCAGGTCTTCGCCGGCTTCGGCATATACCATGAACTCCTGCGATTGGGAGCCACCCATTGCTCCGGAGTCCGCCTGCACCGCGACATAGTTCAGGCCGCTGCGAGTGAGAATTGCGCGGTAGGCCGCGTCGTGTTTGTCGTAACTGACATCCAGGCCGGCCTCGTCCAGGTCAAATGAATAGCTGTCTTTCATGATGAACTGACGCACTCGCAGCAAACCCGCTCTGGGTCGCGGCTCATCGCGGAACTTGGTCTGAATCTGGTACCAGATTTGGGGCAACTGCTTATAACTGCGCAGTTCCTTGCGCGCAATGTCCGTCATCACCTCTTCTTCGGTCATGCCGAGGACCAGCCAGGCGCCTTTGCGATCCTGCAGCTTGAACAGGTTCTGCCCCATGACCGTCCAGCGTCCGCTCTCTTCCCACAGTTCACGGGGATGCAGCGCCGGCAAAAGGAATTCCTGGCCAATGCGGTCCATTTCCTCCCGCACGATGGCTTGAATCTTGTTAATGGAGCGCTGACCCAGGAACAGGTAAGAGTAGATTCCGGCGCCCAGTTGACGGATGTAC
This sequence comes from uncultured Acidobacteriaceae bacterium, assembly GCA_963750415.1. Lineage (GTDB taxonomy): Bacteria > Acidobacteriota > Terriglobia > Terriglobales > Acidobacteriaceae > PALSA-350. The sequence continues at coordinate 31,522 of CAVVQX010000005.1, read as the reverse complement.
CCGGCACGCAATAGAAATTTGTGACTAGCTACCTCGGCATCGGCCGGGGCTTCACGCAGGGTGGGGATAAAGAGCTTCGACCAGCGGTGCATTCAGGGGATACTTTCTCCGATAACGTCCCTCAATTCTAAATGGTTCAGGGACCCGACGCCGGTATTCACCGGACTGTCATCAAACCGGGCGGCCTGCTTTTTACAATCACGGATGCTATGCACAACGAGCCTTTGACCTTCGATGTAATCCCCGGCGCCACCGCGGATACCCGCATCTTTCGCTTGCACGGGCCAATTACCCTGGCCAACCTGTTCGATTTTCAAAAGATACTCAACGACGGCGTCGAAAAAGTCACCATCATCGACTTCACCGAGTCGGAATACATGGATTCCGCCGGGTTGGGCGTACTGCTCAACTACTATGTGTCGGGCAAACGCCGCGGCCGCTTTCTCCGGCTGGTAGCGGTCAACTATCGGGTCGCCGAACTTCTAAAACTGACCAGCGCCAATAGCTTGATCAAAACCTACGACACCGTCGAAGCCGCAGAAGCCGCCACAAATTAAAGGGTGCAATTGAAGGGTGATGCACCCTCACATCAGATCAAGTCCCCACAAATCATGTAAATGAAGCACGCCCGTCACGGCTTTATCCAAGCCCACAACCACCAGCGAAGTGATTTTCTTCTCTTCCATGATGCTGAGGCCGCGCGCAGCGAACTCATCCGCGGCAATGGTTCGGGGGTTGGCATTCATGGCGTCGCCCGCGGTCATCGCCAACGCCGCGGCCCCCTTCGCCTCCAGCAACCGGCGTAGATCCCCGTCGCTCATAATGCCGATCAGGGCCTGACCCTCCGTCACTGTTGTCATCCCTAAACCTTTGCGGCTCATCTCGTAGATCACCGCGGGCATTGGAGTGCCCGCGGATACCCGGGGGACCGCGTCGCCGCTGTGCATCAACTCCCGGACCCTGGCCAATTTCCTGCCCAGCCTGCCGCCCGGATGCAAGTCGGCGAAGTCTTCCGCCCGGAACCCTTTTTTGAGCGAAACTGCAACCGCCAACGCGTCGCCCAGGGCCAACATCACGGTGGTCGATGCAGTAGGGGCCAGCCCCATTCCGCAAGCTTCCTGCTCGACACTGACGTCCAGTGCCACATCGCTGGCCAGGGCCAGGGTTGAATTCATAGCGCAACAGAAACAGACGAGGGCATCACCGACTCTCTTGAGTGTGGGCAGCAGGCGCAGGATCTCTTCCGTCTCGCCGCTGGAAGACAGTGCCAGTACCAGGTCGCCTTTGGCCAGCATCCCCAGATCGCCATGCAACGCCTCGGCCGGATGAAGAAATAGCGCCGGCGTCCCGGTGGAATTGAAGGTGGCGACCAGCTTCTGCGCGATAATTCCGCTCTTGCCGATACCAGTGACCACGACCCGTCCGCGGCGCTGTCCGCACTCCATCACCAGCTCCACCGCGCGCGCGAAGTCGGCCGACATGCCGTCCTCGAGACGGGCCGCAAGTCTAAGCAGCGCTTCGGCTTCTATGCGGATCAGTTGAGCTGGAGTGGGCGCGCTCATGAATCACCCCCGGGGAAAACAATTGATCGTAGCAGGCGTCCATTAGAATGGGTGATGTGAAGCGCAATCAATGGGTCATCGTGTTGGTTCTCGCCGCATTCGCACTCATGGTGTGGTCGGGATATGCCAACTACAAGCGCCGCAAGCAATATGCGCAGCGCCAGGCACAGGGCACTCTGGTTCCTGAAACCGCCAATAACCAGTCTGTCCAGCAAGACGTTGCCGCCGACGAGGGCCTTCCCGATCTCCGCGGCAAACGCGCGCCCGACTTCAGCCTGCGCACTGTTGAGGGAAAGAAGGTCTCGCTTGCCGACTACAAAGGCAAGGCCGTCCTGATTAACTTCTGGGCGACGTGGTGTGCGCCCTGCAAGATCGAAATGCCCTGGCTCATTGCTCTGCGCAGCCAGTACGCGAGCCAGGGGTTTGAAATTCTCGGTGTCAACGCGGATGATCCTGGTACCCCGCGGGCGAAGCTGGCCAAATTTGGCCAGGAGCAGGGTCTCAACTATCCGCTGCTGGTGGGGGATGACGCCATGTCGCGCAAGTACGGCGGGGTCGAGTTTCTTCCCACCTCTTACTTTGTGGGCCGGGACGGAAAGATTGTCGCGGAAACGGCCGGCCTGGTTTCAAAAAACGAAGTGGAGGCCAGTATTAAAAAGGCGCTGGCCGCCGGGGGAAAATAGGTGTTCCGCATTGCCATGCTGCTCCTTGCGGGACTTGCACCCTGGGTGCAGGTGATGAAGGATCAGCCGTTGCCTCTGCCCGCGGATGCTGCCGTTCAATTCCTTTATCCCGCGCAGGTTACAGTGCCCGCCCGCCATGCAACGCAAATCGATCTTCACTTTCGCGTGGCGAACGGTCTGCACATCAACTCCCATTCACCTACGCAGAAATCCCTGATTCCGGCGCGCCTGGCGGTGGTCGAAGTGCCTGGGCTTAACGTCACTGCGGTCGACTTCCCACCCGGTACCGAATATGCCTTTCAGTTTGCTCCTCACGACAAGCTAAGCGTGTACACGGGAGAATTCGTTCTCCATGCTCACCTGACCGCGCAGCCCGGAGAGCATGTCCTGGAGGGAGGCCTGCACTACCAGGCCTGCGACTCCAACTCATGCATGCCGCCGCATACCATTCCTGTCTCGGTTAAAGTCCTAGCCCAGTAAGAGTATTTCGCTGCTACGAAAATCCGAGTTCTCGCATACCCTCTTGAGGCCCGCAGCCGTTCGCAAGAAGCTTACCTACCCAACAGTCGACTCTTCACGAGCCGACGATATCGATCCAGCCGCCCTGAGCCTCTTGACCACCCGCTCTTTGCCCAAAGTGGCCATCACAGCAAATAAGCTCGGCGCGACCCCCTGACCCGTAAGCGCAACCCGCGATCCGTTGATCAGAGCGCCGGCCTTGATGCCCTTTTCTGCCGCGAAATCCCGCAGCAATTTCTCCGCTGCCGCCTCCGTAAACTCGCCTACCCGTTCATACCGTTCGCCTAACTCCACCAACAGCGCGCGGCTTTGTTCGTCCGCCAGAAATTTCGCCACCGCGGCTGTATCGTAGGCATACTCGTCACTGAAATAGCCGCGGAAAGCTCCCGCGAAATCCTTTAGACTTCGAGCTCGAGGCTGCAACAAGGCGATTGCCGCGAGTATTTCGTCGCTGCTCCGGTCGGACCGGAACCCCGCTTTCCTCCACTCCTCTTCAACCAGGGGCAGCAACTCCTGAGCCGAATACCGGCGGATCCATTCGGTGTTGAACCAGGCCAGCTTGTCGTTGTCGAAAACGGCATTCGATCGCGAGATGCCATCCAGCGAGAACAGCTCGATAAGTTCCTCGGAACTGAAGATCTCCTTACCAACGTTACCTGGCGTCCAGCCCAGCAGCCCCAGAAAATTGCGAAAGGCTTCCGGCACGATGCCCATGTCCTGATACGCCAGCACGCTGGTGGCTCCATGTCGCTTGGAAAGCCGGCTCTTGTCCGGACCGAGAATCAGCGGCAGGTGAGCGAAGACGGGCAGCCGTTCCCCCAGCGCCTGGTATTGCAACACCTGCTTAGGCGTGTTCGAAATATGATCGGCCCCGCGAATAATGTGAGTGAGCCGCATATCCACGTCGTCGGCAACCACGCTCAGGTGGTAGGTAGGCACGCCATCGGAGCGCAACAAAACGAAGTCTTCCAGTTCCGCGTTGTCGAATTCCACCCGGCCAAAAACCGCGTCCTCAAACCCCGTCACGCCGCCCTCGGGCACCGCGAAGCGCAAAGCGCAAGGCTGCCCCGCCTGCGAGCGCTCGTATGCTCGGGATGGATCGATGGTCCGGCAGCGCCGGTCATACATGGGAGGCTTACCGGCAGCAACAGCCTGCGTCCGCCGTTGCTCCAGTTCTTCCTTTGTGCAAAAGCAGTAGTACGCCTGCCCGCTCTGGCGCAACTTCTCGGCGGTGGCTTGATAAAGAGGAAGGCGCCGGGATTGGAAGAACGGCCCTTCATCCCACTGGAGGCCGAGCCAGCGCATGCCATCGAGGATGCCCTGCACCATATCTTCAGAGGAGCGCTCAAAGTCAGTATCTTCGATGCGCAGAATGAACACGCCACCGGTATGCCGGGCAAACAGCCAGTTGAAAAGGGCAGTGCGCGCGCCGCCTACATGCAGGTAGCCGGTGGGCGAGGGTGCGAAACGAACACGAGGGGTCAAAGGGGCGTCTAGCATCGCTTTAACGATGCTAGAACATTCGCTCCGCTTACGCTCTATGCCCGCGGCTGATAGGGAACAGGCGGGGGTGGCGCCGGATAGACCATCGCTGCCGGAACTACATTCCAGCGCGAAAATGCCAGGAAGTACAACATGACAATGTTAATAAGGGGAACGAACATTAATACCGCGAGAAATGGACTGAAGCCGGCCTTCTTGAAAATGAACCAGTACGGAATGATCACAATGATCGAAATCAGGAGTCCGAAGAAACCGAAGAACATGAGAAAGAGGAGCGAATGCGTGGGGCCGAATCCATAGTAAGGATGCATGGCTTAAGTCTCCAGTAAGGTGTTGGCAAGCTTACCGCTCACTCCCGATGGGGGCAAGAGAAAAACCTTACGTGATGTCTTCGGTATCGAAGGCCGGGAGGGGCACCATACGCCTGGTTTTGCTGCTGCCAAGGCCCTCACTCACCCCAATGTGGGTCAGGACTTCATCCACTTTCGCGGGGTCGTCCACCTCGGCTTCCAGCAGGCCGATCCCGTCGTTATCATCCAAGGCTTCCAGCAAAACCACCGCGTGGGCCTGGGCGACGTGATCCTGATTCAGGCCTTCCGGTGTTTTGGCCTTGATTCCCACCGCATTGGGTTGAATGTCCAGTAGCTCAGCCACTCGCTGCCGCATGTCGCCGGAAATTGGGCCGATCTTGGGTGCCGCCAGCACCAGGGTGGTGTCGATGTTTACGATGCGATACCCCGCAGTGCGCACCTCTTCCAGCGCGAGATTCAGGAAGATGGAGGAATCTGCGTTCTTCCAGCGGGGGTCCCCGGGAGGAAAAAAGCTGCCGATATCTCCAACCGCGAGTGCCCCCAGCAGGGCATCGGTGATCGCGTGCAACAGCACATCGCCGTCCGAGTGTCCGGCCAGTCCCTCCGGGTGATCGATGGCGATGCCGCCAATTTTCAATGGCACGCCAGCTTGGAATGCGTGCGAGTCCCAGCCGTAGCCTATTCTCATGCTCATTCGTTTTCTCAGCGTCAGGACCGATGTTGTAAGTAAAACTCTGCCAGCTTCAGATCGCCGGGATGGGTAATTTTCAAGTTCGCCGGGGAGCCCATGACCACCGCGACCTGTACCCCCGACCGCTCGACGATGCTGGCTTCATCGGTTCCAACAAACCCGTCGGCCTCCGCGTCGGCGAAGGCTTGACTCAGAACCCGCCAGCGGAAACCCTGTGGGGTTTGCGCCTGCACGATATATTCCCGGGGAATGGTAGCGGTCACAATGGCTCCTCTGGCGGTCCGCTCCACCTGTTTGATAGTATCCACAGCCGGAAGTCCTACGATCGCCGCGCCATAACTTTCTACCGCTTCGATGGTTCGTTCGATGGTTGCGGGGTCGATCAGCGGCCGCACTGCGTCATGCACCAGGACGATGTCATCGTCGGCGGCGGAGAGAGCCTTGAGTGCCTGGCTCACAGACGCTTGCCGGGTATCTCCACCCTCGACGACTCGCACCCGGGAAGCCAGCGCGTGTTCGGCAATCATCGTTTCCATACGGCCCATTTCCGGTTTGCGGACAGCGACGTAAATGCAGCTGATCCGCGGCACGGCGGCGAACGCGCGCAAGCTGTGGACCAGGATGGGTAAACCCTGCAAAGCGAGAAACTGCTTGGGAGCATTGGGGGTAGCGTGCCCCGGGGCCATGCGCGTTCCCATTCCGGCGGCCGGTAGAATAGCGAAAACCCGCATAAACATCGGAGTATAGCAGGAAGGCCGGTTCAGCCCTCTACCGGCTCCACGTAGAACATTTCATTCGTGCGCCGGAAGCCGTTGCTTTCATACAGCGGTCTTCCTTCGTCCGTCGAATGCAGCGCCACCACACGAATTTTTTGTTTGCGGGCTTCCGCCAGTGCCTGGTCGATCAGCTGGCTCGCCAGCCTCTTGCGTCGATGCGCCGGCTCAACGTAAACGTTCAACAGATAGCCGCGCTTGTCCTGGCGAGGATCCAGCGGATGCGGCGGCCAGTCCAGGACGATCAACCCCGCGCCCGCGACCACCGTGCCCCCCTCGCTGGTCAGCCAGCCCAGGTACCTTCCATCTCCAAGCCTTGTTTCGACCCATGGTTTGAAGTGCTCTGCCATGACATCGAGAACCCGGTTGTCTTGCCGCCCTGCGTCCACGAACATTCGTCGCCGGTGGTGGGTGATAACGGCCGCATCTGCGGGCGTGGCTACTCGTATCTGGTACATGCCCGCAGTATAGCGCCCCTCCCACGGCGCTTAGCGATTGCCAGAGAGCAGGATTTTCCAAAGGCGAGACGATCGGGTCTCAGGGCATGTGTGAGAACCGAAAAATCAGGAATTCTCACACATCCTCCTCAAGCCCCTGACCTATGACTTGGTTTCCCGAAGGGCAACAGGCCTAGACCTTGTGCTTTTTCCCTAAGCCCCTCCATCTGAATGGTTGCACTAACATATCCGCAGTCATGCAGACGGCCTCGCCTACTCTCCGTACCAGTCTCTTTCGTGCCGGGCAGCGGATCGCGGTCGCAGTCTCCGGCGGGGCCGACTCTGTTGCCCTGCTGCGGAGCATGCTGGAAGAGCGGCCGAAGCTGGGTGTCGTACTTTCCGTGGTCCACGTCCATCACGGGATCCGCGAAGCCGCCGATGAAGACGCCGCGTTTGTTTGCGGCCTGGCCGCGGCCTACAACCTTCCGTTTTACCTGCATCGCACCGATGCACCCGCCGCCGCCGCCAACCTGAATGAAACTTTGGAGGAAGCAGCCCGGAACCTTCGCTATGCGTTCTTCCGGCAGCTGATGGTGGACGGACTGGTGGACGCAGTCGCAACTGCGCATACCCTGGATGACCAGGCGGAGACGGTGCTGCACAAACTCCTGCGCGGGGCCTGGACCGAAGGCCTGAGCGGCATCCACCCGGTGCTGTCCCTTGACCCCGGAAGGATCCTGCGGCCCTTTCTGGACAATACCCACGCCGAAGTGAAAGCCTGGCTTCTGCAGTTAGAGCAGCCATGGCGCGAAGACGCCAGCAATCAGGACCTGGCCTACACCCGCAACCGCATCCGCTTGCAGTTGCTGCCCTTACTCCGTACCTTTAATCCTCAGATCGCTGCCCAGCTTGCCCGTTTAGCGGCGATTTCAGCCGATGAAGAGGCCTACTGGCAGGGAGAGTTGCAGCGCCTTTTGCCTACCCTGTTGCTGCCAGGCCGGCCCACCCGGGGCGGTGGCCGTTCGGCCAGCACCCATCCAAAGGAACAAACAGTGGCGATTGAGCAGGCTCGCCTGCGCGAACTGCAGCCGGCAGTCGCCCGCCGGGTACTCCGGGCGGCAGCGCGCCGGCTAGGCGCCCGGCTCAGCTTCGAGCACACCGAACAACTCCTGGCGATGGCCGGGGCCAGCCCCTCCCGTCCCGGCAAATTCAATCTCCCCGGAGGAATTTCGGCCGAACGCAGCCTGCGGGAAATCCGATTGACCCGGATTTCAACCCCACCCGCGGTTGGCCCGGACCTCCCTTTTCAGCTACCCGGTGCCATCCACGCGCCCGAGTACGGTGTGCTTCTACAGGGTCAGTCGCCGGCAACAGCATCCGCAATCTTGAGATCCTGGAAACCTGGGGATCGGCTAACACTACGGCATAGCCGAAGTCCCAAGAAAGTTGCAGACCTTCTCGACCGGCTGCAAGTGATTGGCGCAGCGCGGAAAAACTGGCCGGTGGTTGAGTCGGGGGGGAAGATTGTGTGGATGCGCGGGGTTGAGGTCGATGCCCCCGGCTTTCGGTTTACCGCCGAGTTCCTGGTGGAATGAAGAAGAGCGGGTAACTGGATGGTCAGTACCCTCAGCGTATAACTTAGGACGTGCTTTCCGCCGGATTCGCAGGCGTTTTAAGCCTCTGCGGAGTAGAATAAAAAGGCGTGGCGACACGTGTGTCACGCATACGGTTATTGGCCGTATCCAACACCAGGAAAGTCTTTAGGAATCATCGGCAGGTTACTGTCGTCTAATAGTTGTAAAAGCTGCAAGAACGTTCCCGGTGAAGCGTTAGGCTCCGCCTCGAATGGTCCCTTCTCTTTGTTGAGGCGCAGTAGAAAGAGGGTTATTCGTGAATTCGACGGTCAAGACAATCATTTTCTGGGTATTCATCCTGGCTTGCCTGGTTCTCCTGTGGCAGATCGTGCAAAAGAGCACGGGCATGAGTCATGACCGGGAGATTTCCTTTTCGCAATTTATGCAGGACGGCCAGCAGGGCAAGATCAGCGACGTAACCATCACCAACAGTGAAGTGCGCGGTCACTACGCGAGCGACAAAGAAGCCTTCCATACCACTGTGCCGGCCAACTACCCTGACATGTACAAGATCCTCCAGGACAACCATGTCGGCATCACGGTGAAGGATGGGCAGGGCAACTCCTGGCTTCCGATTCTGCTGAACTTCGCTCCCATCATTGTGATTGCGGCTCTATGGTTCTTCATGCTGCGGCAGATGCAGAGCGGTGGCAACAAGGCTTTGTCCTTTGGTAAGAGCCGTGCGCGGTTGCTCTCCATGCAGCAGAAAAAGATTACCTTCAAGGACGTGGCCGGCGTGGATGAGGCCAAGGAAGAATTGAAGGAGATTATCGAGTTTCTGCGTGAAGCGCAGAAGTTCCAGAAACTGGGCGGACGCATTCCCAAGGGCGTGTTGTTGGTTGGACCCCCAGGCACTGGTAAAACGCTGTTGGCCCGCGCAGTTGCCGGTGAGGCCAATGTGCCCTTCTTCTCCATTTCAGGGTCCGACTTTGTCGAGATGTTTGTCGGCGTCGGCGCCAGCCGGGTCCGCGACCTGTTTGAGCAGGGAAAGAAAAACGCCCCCTGCATCATTTTCATCGACGAAATCGATGCCGTTGGACGTCACCGCGGCGCCGGTCTTGGCGGTGGTCACGATGAGCGGGAGCAGACACTCAATCAGTTGCTGGTCGAGATGGATGGTTTTGAGTCCAACGACGGCGTGATTCTGATCGCCGCTACCAACCGTCCCGATGTGCTCGATCCCGCGCTGCTGCGCCCCGGCCGCTTCGACCGCCGGGTGGTAGTGGGCCGGCCAGACGTGCGCGGACGCGAGGAAGTGCTTCGCGTACACGCCAAGAAGGTTCCTTTGGCGGAAGATGTCGACCTCAGGATCCTGGCCCGCGGCACCCCCGGATTTTCCGGTGCAGATCTGGCCAACATGGTGAATGAGGCGGCACTCAATGCGGCGCGCGCCAACCGGAAAGCAGTCCACCAGTTCGACTTTGAGCTGGCCAAGGACAAGGTCATGATGGGAGCCGAGCGCAAGTCCATGCTCCTCTCTGAGGATGACAAGCGGGATACGGCCTACCACGAAGCCGGCCATGTTCTGGTAGCCGCCATGCGCGATCATGCTGACCCCCTGCACAAGGTCACCATCATCCCCAGGGGAATGGCTTTAGGCGTGACCATGCAGTTGCCCGAAGAGGACAAGCACACCGTCACCAAGGATTACCTCGAAACCCAGTTGGCCATTCTGATGGGCGGCCGCTGCGCCGAGGAGATCTTTATGAACCGCAAGACCACCGGTGCGGGCAATGACATCGAACGGGCAACCGATTTGGCCCGCAAGATGGTTTGCGAGTACGGCATGAGTCGCATGGGACCGCTGACTTTCGGCAAGAAGGAAGAGCAGATTTTTCTGGGCCGCGAGATTGCGCAGCATCGCGATTTCTCCGAAGAGACAGCGCGTCAGATCGATGCCGAAGTGCGCAGCCTGGTGGATGAAGCTTACAAATCCGCCTACTCCATCCTGGGCGACCACAAAGACACCATGCACCGCATGGCGCAGGCCCTGCTTGATCGGGAGACCCTGGACGCGAATGATATTCGCATGATCATCGCGGGCGAGGAACTGCCTCCGCTGCCGCCGCTCGGTCCGCCGCCCGGCAATCCCGGCGGTGACGTCCAACACGTCATCAAACCGGAACCGGGAAGGGCTCCTGGTTTCGGCGGCGAAAGCCAGCCGTCACCGGCCTAAAATCGCACTCGGGTCATCAACTCGAATGCCCCATTTCTTCAGAAATGGGGCATTCGTTCGTTAGAGGCATGCTGTGGGGAGAGAAAACAAAAAGGCTTACGGTCTAATGCGACAATAAGCGCAGCATGCGCGGTCCTATTGTTCTGCTGGTTGCATTGGTTCTGCTTGCCCTTTCCGGTTGCGGATACCACACGCTCGGGTCTGCCGCTCACATGCCGGATACGGTCCATACACTCGCCGTACCCATCTTTAAAAACAAGACGCAGTTCTACCACACCGAGGTTCCGATGACCCAGGCAGTGGTGCACGAGTTTACGGATCGCACCCGTCTCACCGTGGGGTCCGAGTCAGGCGACGGCTCCGATGCCACCGTAAAGGGCACCATCATCTCCGAATCGGTGCAACCGTTGACCTACCGGACCGAGACTACCTCGGTCCAGGCCGGGCAAACGACCAGTGTCACCTCCAGCTTTCTGGTTACCATCAACGTGAACGTCGTGGTGACCGACCGTGATCAGCGCGTTCTCTACCAGCACAACAACTACGTTTTTCATGAGCAGTTCGAGACCACGGCCGATCTGACCAGCTTTATCGAAGAAGATTCACCTGCCGTGCAACGGCTCTCGCGGGACTTTGCGCAAGCCCTGGTGAGCGATATTCTGGAATCCTTCTAAATGCCTACCGACGAAGCAAACAAGCTCCGCAGCTTCTCCTCTTCCGATCGCTTCGTCGCCGAGGTGAAAGCGGCTGCCGCATCCGGGGCCCCGCTGCGGCCCGGTTATGTTCTCGCCGGGGATGAGATCTTCCTTTACGAGCGCTGCCGCCGCGCCATCGTTGATTTGCTGATCGACCCAACCCTGCGCGAGTTTTCGCTGAGCGACCTTGATCTGGCCGAGACCAGCATCTTCCACGTGCTCGATCTCGCCCGCACTCCCTCTCTCATGGCGCCGTTTCAGGTCATTTTCATCAGAAACTTGAAGAATCTCTATACCCGCGGCGCAAAGAAGGAGGAATTCGCGGCGCTGAAAGACTACTTCCGCTCCCCCAATCCCCAGGCGGTCCTCATCTTCGTTGCCGACCATTTGCGAATCCCCGCTGATCTGAGGCGGATGGACCTGCAGGATAAAGACCGTTATGAGCGGATCCGGGAGACGCTGGGCGATGATTGCGGGGTGGTGGAGCTGGCCCGGGTGGACGAGGCGGATGCCGTGCGCTGGCTGCTCGCTGCCGCGGAGAGCCGGGGGATGAAATTCGATGCCGATGCGGCTAAAGAGCTAGCCGACGCCTTGGGCGCGGATATGATGCTCATTGCCAGTGAACTGGAGAAGCTCCTGCTCTACGCATCCGAGCGCCGGCGCATCACCCTGGGTGATGTTGAGACCATGGTGCTGGCGGCTAAACAGCGCTCCCTGTATGAGCTCACGGACGCCATTTCCGCCCGCGACAAACCACGGGCCCTGGCCCTGCTGCATGGTCTGCTCAATGCCTCTGATGGCGGTGAGGACTCAGCGATCGGGCACCTTTATATGCTCGCGCGGACCTTTCGCCAGATGGTCGTCATCCTGGAGAAAAATGTGCGTGATTCACGCGCCATCTGGCAGGCGCTATGGCAAGGTTTCCGCATGCCTCCTTTCGCCGCCGAGGACCTCATCCGTCAGGCCCGGCGCTACAGCTCGCGGCGAGAACTTACTCAAAAGCTTCGTCTCATTGCCAATGCCGACCTGGAGTTGCGGTCTTCTCCGCCGGATAAGCGGTTGGTACTGGAACGCCTGGTGATGGAGTTGGCCAGCGAACCGCGTCCCCGTTCCTCCGTCCTGACCGGAGCCCAATACGCCGCCCAATACTCCATGGAGCTGTGAGTTTCTGTTTCTCTTGTGCCGTCATCACAGTATGGTGAAACCTGCTTTTAAGCAGCCTGCCGAATATCTTCTACACTCGAAGCAAGAGCGTAAGTGATCGCTGCCTGGACACCAGAAATGCCGAGACGCCTTTTCCTGCCCGCCGTGATCGTGCTGGTGTTTTGGCTGGCCACGGCCCCGCTTGCGGCCCCGCTCTCGGGTTCCTCGCACAGCAAAGAGCCGGCTGCCCCCGACCCAGAGGAACGCATCCTCGTGGGGCCGTTGGGATACCGGCCGCCGGGCGCGCTTTACATGTTGTCAGGAAAGGCGTTCGGTTCACTCGACTTCATCGACGCCCATCACTTGTTGTTCACCTTCCATCTACCGCGGTTGATGCGACGCGAGCAGAACCCCGGGCGGTCCGACAACGACCAGATAATTCAGGCCCTGACCCTCGCTCTTCCCGGCGGCGCCGTCCTGGCCTCGGCAGAGTGGCGGATGCATGATCGCGCGAGGTATTTGTGGCCATTGGCTGACGGAAGGTTTCTGGTGCGCCAGCGAAACACTTACTCGCTTACCGACGCCTCATTGAAATTGCAGCCCTACATTGACGTCGCCACGCCCGTGCTGCAGACGGAAGTGTCTCCGGACGGCCGCATCCTCGTGGTCGAGCATCAATTTGAACGGCATACTCCCGAACAGCACAGCAAGCTGCTAGCGCAGGCCGAGCAATACGGGGACCCACCCCCTGCCGAGGACACCCAGATTACGTTGATGGACATCCCTTCAAGAGAGGTACTGGGTGCCTTGCGAACGGAGATGCCCATTCAAGTGCCGATCACCTCGACCGGCTATGTGGGGGTAGCAAAAGATAAGGGCGAGGACCAATTTCTGATTCGCTTTGTTCCATTTCAAGGTCAGTCGCGGGTGTTGGGCAGGGTGGCGTCCACCTGCACGCCACACGAGGATTTCCTCAACCGAAGCGCACTCATGATCGCGAGCTGCGGCCCCAAATCATCGGACATCTATCTGGATGCATGGACCACGGATGGAAAGAAGCTATGGAGAGGACAGCGCGAAGGCCATCTGGTGTGGCCTACGTTCGCTTACTCGGGATCCGGCGACCGCTTTGCCGTGAGCCTGCTGCACGTCAACCACTTCATTGACCTGGCCGATTCGCTCAACGACGAAGATGTGCGCGAGCAGGTGGTGCAGGTCTTCGATTCAGTAACGGGGACGCTGTTGATGGCAACCACCGCGTCACCCATCTTGACCGCCGGACAGAATTTCGCCCTCTCCCAGGATGGCGAACATCTGGCCGTCCTGCGCGACGGCGCGATCGAGATTTTCAAGGTGCCTTCGCCCCCGGCACCGGAGAACCCTGGTCCCCTGATTTCGAAGAAAAAGTAGGCCTGGCCGAAACGGTCTTATTTCGAGGCTTTTTGGGTGAGAGCTTTCACTCGCGCATGCAGGCGGCTTTTATAGCGGGAGGCAGTATTTTTGTGCAGGACACCCTTCTGCACGCTCTTGTCGAGGGCGGAGACGGTTTTGCTGTACTGCTCGGCAACACCGGAGTGATCGCCTTTGGTAACAGCCTCGCGCAGCGCGCGAAGTGACTTGCGGACGTGACTCTTATTGGCGCGGTTCACCGCGGTGCGTTTTACTGTCTGACGGGCGCGTTTCAGCGCCGACACATGATTTGCCATCGTAATCCCTTAACTTTCTAGAAACTGGAAGCAGGCGGAAAGAAAAACCCGGTCGCCTGCAAACCTTAAGTTTACGGGCTTTGCCGGTGGGGGTCAATCTCCCTGGAACGGCGGAGATGAACCCCCCAGCACCAGAGTGCATCCAATTAGGCAAGAATTCACCGATTAGGCGTTGACGCCTTGATCGGCAGACGCTACTCTGTGCGCATCCTCGGGAAATATCTGGTGATTATCGCCAACCCGGTTAAGCATCCGACGCACACGGAGTTTCCTGCCTCGCTGCCCTCCCACAGCTCGTGTCCTCGAAAAACCCCAATAATCATGTCAGTCCTTAGGGATCTGATAGGAGGTCATTTCTCCGCTTGATGAAAAAAGCGCTGGAAATCACGCCCAACCTGGAGCCCCTGTTCGGGACCCGCGATGAGAATTTAAGGCTGCTCGAGCAAAACCTGCACGTCCGCATCGACTTACGCTCCGATGCGCTGCATGTGGAAGGCTCCCCGGAGGCAATTGCCCGTTTTGAAAGGGTGTTTGCCGATTATGAGCATTTACGGCGCAACGGTACTTTGCTGTGCAACGGCGAGTTGCACGGAATGCTCAAGCTGGTGACCGCAGACCCGGCGGTCACGCTCCGCGGACTGGTCGAGAGTGGCAAGCAACGCTCCGCCGGCATCAAGCGCATGGTGCAGCCCCGTTCCATCAATCAGAGGCGTTATTTCGAGGCCATCGAAGAGTGCGATATGGTCTTTGGGGTCGGACCGGCGGGCACCGGTAAGACCTACCTGGCAGTCGCCATGGCCGCTTCTGCCCTGTTGGCAAAGAAGGTGAGCCGCATCATCCTGGTAAGACCCGCCGTCGAAGCAGGTGAGCGTCTGGGCTTTCTGCCCGGTACCCTCCAGGAAAAAGTGGATCCGTATCTCCGTCCGTTGTACGACGCCCTGTACGATCTGCTGGAACAGGACCGCGTGGATAAAATGCTGGAGCGAAATGTAATCGAGGTGGCTCCGCTTGCGTTCATGCGCGGCCGAACGCTCAACGACGCCTTCATCATCATGGACGAGGCGCAAAACACCACCAGCGAACAGATGAAGATGTTCCTTACGCGCCTGGGGAGCAATTCCAAGGCGGTGATCACGGGCGACGTCACCCAGATCGATCTGCCAAATCCGAAGAAGAGCGGGCTGGTAGAGGCAGTTGAGATCCTTCGCGGCGTGGACGGCATCCGGTTCTGTCATTTTGAAGACGGCGACGTGGTCCGCCATCACCTGGTACAACGGGTGATTCGTGCCTACGATAGCTTCGGGCGGGCACAGAGGGAACTGCCGCTCAACATGCGTGAAGGCGCTTCGGCGAAATCCGCAGCTAAACCTCAGTAACTTCCTCCTCCATTCTGGTACTATTCACTAGCAAAAACAGGTAACTAGATACCCGATAGTTAGGGTATCCGGTTACCTGTACGCCATTGCTCGCAACATTGAATGGCATCGCGCAACTATCGTTCGATAATCGGACAGTAACCCGACGGAAGGATTGACTCGCCTGGATTGCTAACCGAAAACTAATGATTGCGATCCGGGTTAGTGAGTAATCGACGCAGAAACCACTCTCAAGAGAGACAGTCAAAGGAAACGTTGGCAAGTCGATCAGAAGATCCCGCAGAGGGGCATGATGCAGAGCAGCACCGTCGTTGATAACCGCAAGGCAGTTACATCGTCCCTAGTCCATAGCCCCCTTCTCAGGCGGCTGGCAAGGAACCGATTGCAAAGTGCTGCCCACCCGGTGCCAGTTGGTGATTTGGGCAGGAGAGCGCTGGTGTTCTCCCCGCATCCCGATGACGAATCCCTGGCGTGTGGCGGCACGATTTTACGCAAGAAGCAAGCTGGCGCGACGGTGAAACTGGTCCACGTCTCCGATGGGGGCGCCTCGACCACCCTCATTCCCAGGGACGAGTTGAGGGCCATACGCAAGAAGGAATCGGTGAACGCAGGCCGGGTTCTCGGCTTAGACGATATCTACTTCCTGGACTTTCCGGATGGGCATTTACGAGAGCACATTCCAGCCGCAACCCAACGAGTGGTAGAAATCCTACGCCTGGAATCGCCAGACGAGGTCTTTGTTCCCTATTGCCATGAGCCAATGAGACAAGCAGGCGATCATGTGGCAGTAACGAATATCGTTTTGGCTGCCCTGCGCCAGCAACCCAGACGAGTCACTGTTTGGGAGTACCCAGTGTGGTTCTGGCTCCACTGGCCGTGGGTTGGATTCCATCAAAACACTCCCACCATCAAGCCCAAACACATATTGAAAAATTCCGTCCTGGCCGGGTTCGGAGCGCGTGCCTTCCTGGACCTGAGATATAAAGTCAACATCGCGGAAGTGCTGGATCAGAAGCGCGCGGCGATCGCCCAACATAAGTCGCAGATAGAGAAGATCATCGATGACCCCCGTTGGGTCACGCTGGAACAGGTCTCAAATGGCGAGTTGATGGAATCCTTTTATCAGGACTGCGAGTTCTTTCGTTGTTACACTTACGGGGGGGAAGATGCCGCGGCCAGTTCTTTTATTTAATGCCGTTCCCCATGTTGTGGTCGCGGTCGCCCGCTCGCTCCACCGCCGAGGAATCCCCGTTACTTTCGCCCACGTGAACGAGGGGAGAACTCCGCAGACGCGTGCGATCCGGGATTCCGTGCGGCTGCCGAGCCATCGGAACGCACCCGAGGAGTTTATTGACACGCTTTGCCGAGCCATTGAGACCGGCGGCCACGACATGCTTATCCCCTGTAGCGATCCGGGTCTGGCGGTGGTCCTGGAGCACTATAAACGTCTTTCCTCACTGCTCCATGTCGGCTGCCCCCGACCGGAAATCGTGCGAAGGGTGCTGGATAAAGGACAGACCATAGAAGCAGCCAGAGCCTGCGGAATTCTTACCCCGGAGCCGTGCGATCTTCCAGACATATATGCCATCGATCGGTTTCGGAACCGGCTGCGATTTCCTGTCATCGCCAAGCCTCTCAGCAAAGAGGATGAGAGCAAGCATGCTTTCAAGATGCGATACTTCGCGACTTTTCAGGACCTGCGGGATGCCTTTCTTCTCGATCCTCAGTTTGGCGTGAACTATCTGCTGCAGGAATTCTGCCCCGGCGATGGCATAGGGATCGAAGTACTTTTCCACGATAATCAGCCGCTGACCATGTTTCAGCACCGCAGGCTTAAGGAGTTTCCGGTTTCCGGTGGAGGAAGTGTGACCTCCATCGCTGAGCCGCTGGACCCGGAGCTCGCCGAGCAGGCGGTGGCGCTGCTCCGCAAGGTCGAGTGGGAAGGCGTCGCAATGGTCGAGTTTAAGCGCGATCGAGCCCAACGAAGGTCGGTACTGATGGAGGTGAACGGACGCTATTGGGGCTCTTTGCCCCTGGCGATCGGCGCAGGTATCGACTTCCCGTTTTACGAATGGCAGATCGCCCACGGCCAGCAACCGGTCATACCGGCGACTTACTCTGTTGGCTTACGTTTTCGTTGGCTCGGTGGAGATATCCGCCGGCTGGGAAGTCTTTTCAAGGAAACTTCCGCCGAGGGGTTTCCCCTGCCATCGAAGCTTGCAGAATCGATTCGTTTCGTGAAGGATTTTGCCGAGCCGACCTGCTCCGCGAGCTGGTCCTGGTCCGATCCCATGCCCGCTCTTTTGGATTGGCGAGCAGCTATCAAATACGCGGTAGGCGCAGTTCTAGCGGGAGTCATCCAAAAAGCAAGGCATGCGGTTGCCGAATACCGCTATCATGGCCGGCGATATTCCTATGTCGCCCTGCGCTTGAGGCTGCTGTACTTCTTAGGCTTGAGGCGCGCCCATTTTCCGCGCGACCTGAGCGCTGTCCACTCCGTTCTGTTTGTCTGTCACGGCAACATTATTCGCAGCGCAATGGGAGAAGCTCTTCTCCGCAAATATCTGCAATCGTCTCCCGGCCAACCGGCCATTGACGTAGCGTCGGCCGGGCTGACCGACCAACCTCAGGAACGGGCCGATTCCCGTTCACGGGCCATTGCAGGTGAATTCGGGGTGTCGCTCGAGCGCCACCGGCCCCAGCGGCTGACATCGCAACTGATTGAGCAGGCCGATCTTATCTTGATCATGGACTACTTCAATGAAGCCCGGATGCTGGTCTCTTTTGGGGCAGCCAGAACAAAAGTCTTTTATCTGGGAGCTTTTGGCCGGGAGAACGGCTCGCGCAAACCTCAAGTGTCCGACCCCAACCTGGGGACATTGGATGACGTGCGCCGTTGTTATCAAGCTCTCGATTTACAGGTTCGGAAGCTGGCAACCGCACTCGCAGAAAGTCAAGCGGAAGCCCGCGAAGTCAACGTAGCTTACTCTAGCCACGGCGCCTAGTCCGCTGTCTCGCAGATTATGCAATTGGCACTTGTTAGCTGATAGATAGCACAAAATGTCCAGTTGGTTCCTTTCTATTAGCTGAAAGATAACATGTATCTGCGATTCCCGAACCTTGGTAACATGGAAGGTGATTCCCGGTTTTCCACAAGCCGGAGAATCGATTGACAGGCCTATGGAGTGCGGCTAGATTACGAGAGGACAGAAAGCGTTCCATGGGTTGTGTAAGCGGAACCGCGCTGCCATGCACTATATGTCGTATTTCGTTTTACGGTGCCTTTAGATACCGTAACGGAGGAACGGCACTAGCTTTCCTGGGGAATGTTAGCTGCCGAAAGCTTACTGCTTTAATGCTCAGCTCTGCTGGCGGATAAAGCAGGATTTTATGTTTTAACTGCGTGGTTTTTAGTGGAAGCTTCTTCCGGCGGAAGAAGGTCCAGCCCGCTGCAACAAGCGGTTTCGTGGCTGAGCGAAAGGTGTTGGCTTGCGCTTACCCCCTGAAGCCGCGGACGTTTTGCGCAAAGGGACCCATGTCACCCCGATTGTCAGAGAAGGACGGAAGTGCGAAGGGCCTGCTGCAGACGCTCAAGCAGTCATTGAGCGTGGACGCGCTGAAGTCCTTGCTTACCAAGCGGCAAGGGAATGCGGGCCGGGAGCGTTATCGCCGGGCGGGTCTAACTGCCTCTGCATCCTTCATTTCCAAAGCTCTCACCATTGTCATCAGTTTCGTGTCGGTACCGCTCACCGTTAACTATCTTGGGCCGGAGCGGTACGGTGTGTGGCTCACCATTGGAAGTCTATTGACGTGGATGTCGATGACGGACTTCGGCATTGCGGGAAACGCTTTGGTAAACCTGCTCGCTGACGCCCACGGCAAAGAGGATAAGCGGCTCGCGGGTCAGCATGCTGCTTCGGCCTTCTGGACCCTGGTCGGTTTGAGCTTGTGCATCGGGGCCATTTTCCTGTTCACCTTTCACATGATTCCCTGGCAGGCGGTATTTCATGTTTCTTCCGCTGTGCCGGCCGCCGAGTTGGAAAGTGCGTGCGCCTATTCGCTGATCTTTTTCGTAGTGGGTTTTCCTTTGAGCATGGTCAGCTCGGTCTACGGCGCATACCAGGACGGCTTCATGTCCAACATCTGGAATATCGTCGGTAGTTCGCTCGCGTTGATCAGTCTGATCGTTGTAGCCCAGATGAAAGGCGGATTGCCACAACTGGTTTTGGCGATTTCCGGAACCCGGGCGCTGGTTGGGTTCGCCAACGTTTATTTCATGTTCTTCCGGAAGTACCCCTGGTTGATCCCGTGGCCGTCGAAGGTGCGTTGGACTTCGATCAAGCGTCTCCTGTCCCTGGGGGGCAATTACATGATTACCCAGTTGGCCGGGTTGGGAATCTATCAAAGCCAACCGATGATCATTACCCAGATGCTGGGTCCATCCTACGTAGTCATTTTCGTGGTTGCGCAGAAGATCGTAACTCTTCCCAACGACTTGGTGTTCATGGCCACGGCGCCGTTCATCTCCGCCTACGGTGAAGCCAGGGCGAGAGCGGATTGGGGATGGATCCATCGAGCGTTCAGAAACTCCATGCGTGCCTCGCTCGCCTTTGGCGTGCCGGTAACCGTGGCTATTGCCCTGGTGGCGAAACCTTTGATCCGAATCTGGGCCGGCAAGGCGGCGATTCCCAATACGCAGGTAGTCCTTTGGCTCAGCGTTTACACGCTGATCTGCGTCGGAATGTTATCTGTGGGCCAATTACTCTGCGGGCTGGAGCGCGCGGATGTGTTGGCTTACTCGCTTTCCCTATGTGCCCTTTGCACGATAGGCCTAGGGATTGTCTTCGCCCGTTGGTGGGGCGTTGGCGGCGTAGCTTTCGCCATGGCAATCAGCAAATTTTGCACCTCTTCCCCCATACAGCTGTTTAAAATCCGCGGCATTTTACGCGCAAATCGGGCGCCAGCCCTGGTTGTCGAGGAGCCTTCCTTAGCTTAGGGAAGGCCTAGACCAGGGTAAAGGCGGGAAGGGTTTCATGAAAGTAGCCTTCGTCAATCAGCCTATCGACACCATTCTGCCTCCCCGGCAAAACTCCGTGGGTGCGTGTACCCATGGTGTTACTCATATTCTGGCTAAATCTTGTGATGTTGTCGTCTATGGATCGAGGGACAGCCACGAGTCGTTCGGAGAAGAGTTCTCATCCCAGGGAGTGAAATACAAGTTTTTCCGCTCTACCCGCAGCGACCGGTTGCTTTTCAAGGCGCGGAAGAATTATTCGCGACTGGCGCCCGGCGCTCCTCCTCTTTCTACCTCGAGCCTGCTTCATCCTTCCTTTGCACGGCAGGTGGCCATGGACCTGCAGCGGCAGGCGTGCGACGTGATTCACGTCCAGCACTGTTCGCAATGCGTACCGATTATTCGGGAGTACAACCCCAAGGCTAAAATCGTCCTGCATCTTCATGCAGAGTGGTTCTCGCAGGCCGATCCAAGGATATTCGACCGGCGCCTGAAAAACATTGATCTCGTTACCGCCGTGAGCAGCTACGTGGTGGAGAAAACCCGGCGGGATTTCCCCGCGATCGCCAACCGCTGCGAGGTGATGTACAACGGCATCGACGCGCGGGAGTTTGTGCGCGCAAAGGACTATCGCGCCGGGGATGGAAAGACGAAGCGTATTTTGTACGCAGGTGCAATTTCCCCTCACAGGGGGTTGCATATTCTTCTTGAGGCATTCAAGATCGTTGTCCAGCGGTTTCCGGATGTTCGCCTTGATCTGGTGGGCCCTGAAGGAAATTACGCTTTACAGGAGACCTTCGACATCAGGGATGGCGCGCTGCGGAGGAGCGTGGCTCCTTACTATACCTTCAAGCCCTTGTCGCTACTCAAGGGCAAACTCTTCCCATCGTCGCGTAACCAGGGATCGTATAGAGCCTGCCTGGAAGCAATGATGCCGGCGGAGGTTTCCGAGAAAGTTACATTTCACGGCTGGGTAGGGGAACGCCCCCAGTTGATTGAGCACTACTATGCTGGTGACATCTTCGTCCTGCCGTCTATTTGCAACGATAGCTTTGGCATACCAGTGGTGGAAGCGATGGCCGCCGGCTCGCCCGTCGTCGCCAGCCGGTCTGGCGGTGTAGTGGAAACGGTGAAGGACCGCGAGACCGGATTTATCGTAGAGAAAAACGATCCGCAGCAACTGGCATACCTGCTCCTTAAGCTCCTCGAAGACGATGCATTACGGGAGACAATGGGAAGAGCCGGCCGGGAACGGGCCTTAGCAAATTTCACTTGGGATCAGGTGGCCGGATCTATGTTCAAACGCTATCAGGTCCTGAGTGGTGCAGGTTCCTCCACGTCAGCGGAAACATCCCCGGCAACCTTGCTGGAATATGCTGCCGCAAATATGGCGTCCTAGTAGAGTGGGGCGAAGCGGGGTGCTGGGGGAAAGTATGTCCCTGAGCACCGTCAGCTGAATTCATTCCAAAGACTAAGGTACGGCAGGATGCCCGTACCTTTCTTGCGATTTCTTCTGCGACCCGGTGGAGGGTCTCGAGCTCGGTTGGGATGCCCATCCCAAAAAACAACATGTCGTAAGAGCACAGTTACTGTCTGAAAGATACTTGGACAGTCATTCCTTTCTCCGGCAAACTTTACTTACTTCGATCTCGAAAGAGATTGATTGCTTTTTTGACTAAGGCCTTCGGACGGCGAAGACTTAGCTAGATCGTTTGCCTGGGTGACCTCCTCCGTCGACAACAATTTTCACCTACATCGCTGCATGAGCAGGGATGCGTGAGCTACTTTTTGCTCTCCGCTATCGAAGGGAGCCGATCGTATGAATGTCGCAGGAAGTCAATTTCAACAACATCGCGCACGGGACGTTGCCGGCGCTCGCGATAGCCGGATCTATATACCTACCCTGGACGGATGGCGTGCGCTCGCTATCATCGCCGTAATTTGTTTTCATGGAAGGTTCGTATTCTTTCCCCACCCATCGCTTGTTCGCAGTGTCTCTGAATACGGGTACTTGGGCGTGGATGCGTTCTTCGCCATCAGCGGCTTCCTCATCTGCAATCTTTTGATTTGCGAGTTCGCCGCAAAACAAAGTATCGACCTCAAAGCTTTTTATATCCGGCGATTTTTCCGTATCATCCCTCCCTACGTGGCGGCGTTGGCGGGAATCTGCGTGGCGGCGTGGCTGGGATTTATTCACCTTCAGCGGTGGGAGATTCCCAGTTGCCTGCTCTTCCTGCGCAACTACGAGCCCACGGCCGCGCCCCCGGGTGGACCCTACGATCCCTACGGGTTTTATACCGCCCACTTCTGGTCGCTTTCGCTGGAGGAACACTTTTACCTGATATGGGCGCCATTGCTGGCTTTGGTCAAGCCTCGACGAGCCGTTAAAGCCGCCCTGATACTGGCCGGCGCGGTGGTCTTGTGGCGGTTCGTTGATGGGCATTACCGCATCATGCAGACGCTGATGCCCGCGACCGAGATGGGTACACGGACGGATTCCAGACTCGATGCCCTGCTTTGGGGCTGCCTGGCAGCCCTCCTTTTTTTCCACATCAAGCGTATCTTCAGTCATCGATTTTGGTCATGGGCATGGATTCCGCTCGCACTCTACCTGGTGGTGCTGGAGCGGTATCATCCTCCCCTGTTCCAGTTGCAGATGGTACTGCTCTTTCCCTGTCTCCTGATGACCACGGTCCTTTTTCCCCGGAGTGCATTTGGCCGGCTGCTCGAACTACCGTTCATGCGCTGGATCGGTAGACTCTCCTACAGTATTTATCTGTGGCAGCAACTCTTCCTGCAGCCACATCGCGGACTAAGCTCGCTCGAAAGTACAAGCGGCTTTGACCGCCTGCAACAAGTTCCCTGGAACATCGTTTGTATTCTGGTTTGCGGCTGCGCCAGCCATTACATACTGGAGAAACCCATGATGCGGCTGGGGCGCAGGTTGAGCCGATCCTGGACAAATGGCAAGCCGGTCACAACGGATCAGGCGCTGCCGGAGCCCGCACGGCGGACCCAACCCGCCTTCCACCAAATTCGGTTCCGGCACCTGGTGAGTTCGAGTGGCTACCGCTCCAGCCATGCCACGCTTGAAACCAAGTTGGCCATTGTCGAACTCGGCGGTGGTTCCGGCCTCACGGCTCATCTGGGACCGGACAACGGAGACGGAACCAAGGCGACGTGACATACAATAATCTTGCACTCTGCGTCGAGAAGATCGTCGAGATGGATTAAATCTCCCTCTCGTTGACTTTGGAACGTGGCATGGCAAGATGATTGTTATCGAAGCTGCCCGAGCGAAGACCTTACCGGCCGCCCCTGCTCTCGGTAAGCGTGACCTGAACCGGTTCCTGGCCAGCGCTGCAGAAGCCCTTGGTCTGACCGGCGAATTCTCCGTCCTTCTGACGGGAGATGAGCGACTACGCGCATTGAATCTTCAGTTTCGGGGCATGGACAAGCCCACCGATGTACTCTCGTTTCCGGCACTACCCGAGACCGCAAACGGTGGCCGGGGCGGCGACCTGGCCATTTCTCTGGAAATGGCATCGGTCCAGGCGGCGGCCTACGGGCATACCCTGCAGATGGAAGTTAAGATATTGATCCTGCACGGCCTTCTCCATCTGGCCGGCTACGATCACGAACGCGACCAGGGACAAATGTCGCGCCGCGAAAGCAGACTTCGCAAGCAGTTCGCCTTACCTGCCGGCCTGGTCGAACGCAGTAAGGCGGCTAATGGCCGGCGCCCACGGCGGTCCGCCAAGCCATGAGTCTCCTTTCTGCAATCATCATCGCCCTTCTGCTCGGAATCCTGACTCTCTCGTCTTACATCGCCAGGTTGTACGCCGAGACAGGCAAGTTCCTTTCCGGCGAGTTCCAGGAGAACATCGACGTCTGGGAGACGAAGATTGAGCCGCGGCTGGGGCTCAGCCGGGAACGGATCGCGCTATCTGCCGCCGTCCTGAGCCAGTTCTCCCTGGCTTCGCTGGCCCTCTACTTTGGGGTGCTGCTCTTTGCGGCAAACGCAGGAGCCCGGCCCACCGCGGCAGAGGGAGCGCAAGCGGTGCTTGGCGCCGTGCTGGTCATCGTTCTTTTCAATCAATTCCTGCCCTTCGTGTTTTTTACCCGTACGACCGGGCTTTGGGTGGTACGCCTGACGTTTGTCATCCGGGTGCTGTTCTATCTCGTCCTGCCGGTGACGATATTGCTGGCATTTTTACTCTCGATCGCCGCGTTGGCGGAACCTCGGCCCGGCAACCCGGAGGAAGATCACAGCGAGGCGGCGGTCGAGGCCCTGATCGAGGCGGGAGAGGAGGAGGGAATCATCGAAGAGAGCGACCGCGACCTGGTTCGCTCCGCGGTTGAGTTTGGCGACAAGGTGGTGCGCGAGGTCATGACCCCGCGGCCGCACGTGTTTGCTGTTCCGGCGGACATGACGTTGGAAGACTTTATCTCTGGCTTGAAGAAGCATCCTTACTCGCGCGTGCCGGTGTTTCAGGGCTCGCTCGATCACGTGACCGGCATTGCCTTCGCCCATGACTTGCTGCACATCGCCGACGCTGCCGCCAGCACGCAGACGGTGGCCAGCATCCAGAGGCCGGCCGCGCTGGTGCCGGAAACCAAGCGAGTCAATGAACTGTTGCGGGAAATGCAGCGCGAGAAGCAACACATGCGCATGGTGATCGACGAATACGGAGGCGTCGCCGGCCTGGTGACGATCGAAGATCTGCTGGAAGAGATCGTCGGCCGCATCAGCGACGAGCACGAATATGACAGCGAACAGGACGCGCCAATACACGAGGCCGGGGGCACCTGGCTGGTTTCGGGAAATCTCGAAGTAGCCCGGCTTGAAGACCTGTTGAGCGGCGGCTACCAGGTGGAGCAGGAATACCAGGCCGCGACAGTAGGGGGACTGGTAAGCGAGATCGCCGGACGTATCCCGCTGCCCGGAGAGGTGATCGTTGCCGACTCGTTGCGCTTCGAAGTGGTGGCATCCACCGACCGCCGGATTGAACGGGTGCGTGTATCGTCGATTGAGACTAACGGTCGCTAGAGGTCCAGGGTCTACACTGAGGTGTGCGATCCGGTTTCATCTCCATTCTCGGCCGTCCTAACGCGGGCAAGTCGACGCTGCTGAACGCTCTCATCGGGGAAAAGATCGCGATCGTCAGCAACAAGCCACAGACCACACGCAACCGGATTCAGGGAATCGTGGAGGTGCCGGCGCGCAAGGGCCGGAGCGCCGCCCAGATCGTTTTTGTGGATACACCCGGTGTCCACCGGCCGGGCTCTCAACTGGACCGGCGCATGATGCAGGAGGTTTATGAGGCCCTGGAGAGCCGGGACATCGTCGTCCTGATGGTGGACGCCGCCCGGTACAGCGAACCTCTCCAACCCGGACAGAAGCAATCGCCCCGCGCTCAACGGGAAAGCAGTGAAGATGCGTTTGTGTTGCAGTTGATCCAGAAGCTCGATTGTCCCGTATTCCTGGTGCTCAACAAGATTGACCTGGTTTTACGATCGAGGCTTCTGCCCCTCATTGAACGATTCAGCGCTCTTTATCCATTCGCAGAAGTGATCCCCATTTCCGCAAGCAAGAAGGATGGTCTGGATACCTTGTTGATGAAGTTGATCGAGTATCTGCCTGAGGGCCAGCGATACTTTCCCAAAGAGCAGTTCACCGACCAGCCTGAGCGCTTCCTGGTTGCGGAACTTATCCGTGAGCGGATTCTGCTGGAGACGGGGGAAGAAGTTCCCTATGCATCCGCGGTTGTCGTGGAGCGCTTCGAGGAGCCGGAAGCGGTCTCCGCCAAGTCATCGAAATTGCCCCTCACGCGGATTTCGGCGGTGATCTACTGCGAACGCTCGGGGCAAAAAGCAATTTTGATTGGTAAGGGCGGGACCAAACTCAAGAGCATAGGTGCGGCCGCGCGCAAGGAAATAGAGTCTCTACTGGGCACCAGGGTCTATCTTGAACTGCACGTGATTGTTGAAGAGAACTGGCGGGAGTCGAGATACTTTGTCGACTCCCTGGATTGGCGCAAACAACTGGAAGACCTTGCCCAGGCCAGCCATGGCTCAGAGGAGAAGGCGAGTCCAAAGACCAAATCGGTCAAAACGGGACGTGCACCCCAGGTTCGCCCCAGCGTACCTTGGAAGAAAAAGAGGACCGAAGCCCAACCATCTCCTTAGCCACATTGTCGAAAAACATTTCCACGAAAGGTCCGCGGAACTGCAGATCCCTCCGCTACGCTCCGCTTCGGTCGGGATGACAAAGGGGAGGGCCGTCACCCTTCCTTTGTCATCCCGGAGAGCCTGTGACTTTTCGATCTTTTCGTGTTTTTTGCACCCGACCAGATATTGTTTAATCCCCTCCAGAAAGGCGTCATCCTGAGCGAAGCGCCTCGCAGATCTATCGCATAACAGTGGGTGTATGGCGCGGAGTCGAAGGACCCCGGCGATGCTTGTTGGCAGGTGCTCTTCGGAGCTTTCCGGCCACAGACTACTAGCTAGGGAACTTAAAAAAGTCACAGCCTCCGAGCGCAGCCGAGGGATCTCCAGTTCCGCGGACCCTTCCTGGAAATGTTTTTCGACGGCGGAGTGGAGAGATCTGCGGTACCTTTTCGCGTCTCGCCACTCCTCTACTCCCGCACGCTGATGCCTAAGCTCTTCATCTTGCGATAGAGGTGACTCCGCTCCAGTCCCAGTGCTTCTGCGGCGCGGCTGACATTGCCGTGACACTCATCGATTTTCTTCAGGATGTAATCGCGCTCGTAGGCTTCGCGCGCCTGGTGCAGGGTGCTGAATTCTTCTCCTTTGCGGCCGCTTCCGCGGAAGACCAGCATGGGCAGGTGCTTGCGTTCGATGCGGATTGTCTGCGGATTCAGGATCATCACCCGCTCGATCACGTTCCTTAGCTCGCGCACGTTGCCTGGCCAATGGTATTGCTTGAGAACCGCAATCGCCTCATCGCTCATCTCGATCCGGGGACGGCCATACTGGCGGCCAAACTCCAGCAGAAATTCGCGTACCAACAGCGGAATATCTTCCTTCCTGTCCCGCAAGGGCGGCACATAGAACGGAATGACGTTCAAGCGGTAAAAGAAATCCTCGCGGAAGTTTCCCTTGGCAATTTCTTCTTCGAGGTCTTTATTGGTCGCGGCGATCACCCGGACATCGACCTGGATGGTCTGCGTAGCGCCAACCGGAGTGAAGCGTTGTTCGTCCAACGCTCGCAGAACCTTGGCCTGCATTTTGAGGCTCATGTCACCGACTTCATCGAGGAACAAGGTCCCCTCATCGGCTCGTTCGAAGGTCCCGAGTTTTTCCACCGGCCCGTTCGGGACGGCACCATGGCGATAACCGAAGATCTCGCTTTCGATGTAATCCTCGGGAATGGCGGCACAGTTCAACTCTACAAACACCCGATCGCTGCGCAAGCTCTCACTGTGGATAGCGCGCGCGATCAGTTCCTTTCCGGAACCCGATTCACCATAGATGAGTACCCGGCCGTTGGTGGGCGCCATTAATTTGATCTGCTGGCGTAAGGCCTTGATCGAGACGCTCTCCCCGGTGATGGGCACGTGCATCAGCAGTTGGCGCTTGAACTCCTGGTTTTCGCTACGCAACCGGCGCGCTTGCACCGCATTTTTTAGCAGGATGAGGGTGCGATCGATGGAGAGCGGCTTCTCCAGGAAATCAAAGGCGCCGAGCTTGGTGGCGCGCACCGCAGTCTCGATGGTGCCATGGCCGGAAATGATGATGACCTCCGGTGTGCTCTCGATGGCCAGGGAACGAATCTCGGTCAGCACATCCAGGCCGTCCCGGTCGGGCAGCCAGATGTCGAGCAGCAGTACGTCATAGGAAGCGTCACGCAACAGCACCATGGCCTCGGAAGCGGTAGCGGTGCTGGTAACGGCGTATCCGTCCTCCTTGAGAATTTCGCCCAGGGATTCCCGAATCTCGGCCTCGTCATCGACGATTAGAATGTGGTTCATGACGTCAACCTGCCGTTCGCCCCTGCCAGAGCGGCCTCGTGCGTGCTCTTGGCGTCGGCCAACGGCAGTTCGATGATGAATCGCGCGCCGGTGGGAGTGTTCTGTTCCGCGCGAATGGCCCCGCTGTGTTCCTGAATAATTTTCGACGCAATGGCCAGCCCCAAGCCAGTGCCGCGCTGCTTGGTGGAGAAGTAGGGCAGGAAAAGGCGTTCGCGCATTTCGTCATTCAGCCCATGGCCGGTATCGGCAACCACGATCTCCGCTGTGGTGTGGCCCTCGATGAGCCCGGTTTCGATCGTCAGTTCACGCAGCAAGCTGCTCTGCATCGCTTCGGCTGCATTGTCAATGAGGTTGGCGAGCGCGCGCTTCAATGCTTCCGGATCGGCTAATACCGGAGGAATGCCGCCGGCCAGACGCTTCACGATGCGAATATGCTGAATTCGCCCAGCGAACAAGGCCAGCGCGCTCTCCACAATGGAGTTGAGATCGGACACTTTAGGCCGCGAGGAGGGGAACTGCGCCAGCGAGGCGAACTGGTCCACCAGCCTGCGCATGGTTTGCACGGAACCCAGGATGACATCGCTGCATTTGCGAATCACGGAATCGGAGTCCGGGGTGGGGCGATCGACATGCTTCCGAATTCGCTCCGCTGATAGCGCAATCGGGGTGAGCGGATTTTTTATTTCGTGGGCCACTCTCTGGGCGACTTCCTTCCATGCCATCTGGCGTTGGGCGTGCAGGAAGTCGGTGACGTCTTCCAGGACCAGGATGCATCCCTCTCGATCCTTGCCCAGTTCGAGCCGCGCGATGGTTGCGGTTACGTTGAGCACTCCCCGGGGGCCGGGCAGCTCGATTTCCGTCGCAGCCAGGCCCATGCGCTTGCTACGGCGCAACAGCACGATCAGCTCGTCGGCGATTTCACGGGGCAAAATCGATTCCAGCGGCATGCCCGATAGGTCGTGGTGCTCGCGCGGGCTAAGCAGGTTGCGCGAGGCGCGATTCGCCTGCAGCACGCACATCTGCGGGTCGAGCGTGACGACACCGCTGGGAATCGTCTCCAATACTGTTTCCAGTTCGCTGCGGCGCTCCTCCAGTGCCCGGTTCGCAGCCGAAAGCTGGGTGGTGGAGGTTTCAGCCAGGGCGCGGCTGCCTTCCAGGTCTTCTGCCATGCGATTGAATGAACGCACCAGCTCGCCCAGCTCCTCGGTAGCCGCCACCTGAACCCGGTGAGCATAATGACCGGCGGCCACGGCGTCCATGGCATCCGCTAGAGCCTCTACCGGCCGGGTTACTTGCTTGGAGAGAAAAAGCGCCAGCCAGCTGCTGGCGAAAAAAACCAGCGTGGTCAGGAGAAAAAGCAGGAGCAGGTAGGTGGTGCGGATCCGTCGGCGCGCGCGATAGAGGACCTCGTAGTCCCGGGCGCCGGAGCGAATGTCCTGCACGGTTGCGCTCAGCCCGGGTGGGAGGGGCAGACCGGCGACCACGATGCACCCTTCCACGGTGCTGGCTGCCCCGAGTACATATTCATCTTTTCCGCTCACCAGCATGGGCACGTCGCTGCGCTGGGCAGCATGCAACACGGTGATGGTTAATGGGTTCTGTCCCTGGGCGACATCACTTTCCTTATCATCCATCCAGGACCGAATAATTGCCCGGCCATTGTCCTGTGGCAGCTGGTATTGCCCGATCGCCGCGCCATTGCGGAAGACAACGGCAAAGCCACCCTCAAGAGTGATGCGGTGGGTGCCTATCTCCCGCAATAGCGCTTCGAAGTTTCCGGTTTGCAGGGAGTGCGTCAGACCTGGGGAGCTGGCCAGGGATTCAGCCTCCGCTCTGGCGTTTGCGGCAGCGTATTGAGAGAGCTCCAGGGCTACGAGAGTCGAATCCTGGCGCATTTGCGAAGCGGGCTGCGAAAACCAGCGTTCCATGGCCCGATTAAGCAGCCCGAAACTGAACAGGAACATAAACACGGCCGGCGCGAACGAGAGCAGGAGAGCGCCCACCAACATGCGGCTGCGAATTCTTGAACCGAGCACCCGGCTCCGCTGGTCGGCAAGTAATTTCACAATGTTCCGGAAGAGCAAGACCAGCAACGTGAGCAGCAGCAGGAATGCGATTACGGAAAGCGCCGTGAAAAGCAGGATCTGGCTGGTGCCGTGGGGGCGCAGGAACGGCGGAAGGGGATTGAAGGCATTCAGGGCAGCCAGCACCAACAGAAGCAGGAACATGCCTCCGCCGAGCGCTACGACGGCACTCCTGCGTTGCTGGGATTCCGTACCCACGCGACTCCCCCTTGTGTGTCTAACAGATTACAGCGCCGGGGAGCATGGCGGATATGAAGAAGGGGCTTCCGCCGACCCTCCGCGCTTCCGTCAATTTGAGGGTTTCAGTCGATGGTGGATGGAAAGAGCCAGGTTCCACGGAAGACCCGGAGGAGCGATCGAGCGGCGGTTCGCTTCGCTACAGGGAGTTCATCTTGAGCAGGAACTCGGCGTTGTTGCGGGTCTTGCCCAGGCGGTCGACGAGTAGCTCCATGGCTTCGACCGGGGAGAGCGGATTGAGAACCTTACGCAGAACCCAAATTCGCTGCAAATCTTCCTTGGGTATCAGCAACTCTTCTTTACGCGTGCCGGAGCGCTGGATGTCGATTGCGGGAAAGACGCGCTTGTCCACCAGTTTGCGGTCGAGAATCACTTCCATGTTGCCGGTGCCTTTGAATTCTTCAAAGATGACTTCGTCCATGCGCGAGCCGGTGTCCACCAGGGCGGTGGCAATGATGGTAAGGGAACCGCCTTCTTCAATATTGCGGGCGGCGCCAAAGAAACGTTTAGGGCGCTGCAAAGCATTGGAATCGACCCCGCCCGAGAGTACTTTGCCGGACGGCGGGACGATGGTGTTGTAGGCGCGGGCCAGGCGAGTGATGGAATCCAGAAGGATGACCACGTCGCGCTTGTGTTCCACCAGCCGCTTGGCCTTTTCGATGACCATCTCGGCTACCTGGACATGGCGTGCAGCCGGCTCATCAAAGGTGGAACTGATGACTTCGCCCTTTACCGACCGCTGCATATCCGTCACTTCTTCCGGACGCTCGTCGATCAGCAAAACGATCAGCGCGACCTCAGGGTGATTGGTGGTGACGGAGTTAGCGATGGACTGAAGCAGCATTGTCTTGCCGGTGCGTGGAGGGGCGACGATGAGGCCACGTTGCCCCTTGCCCACCGGGGTCAGCAGATCCGTGACCCGGCCACTGGTATTTTCGTGGACGGTCTCCATCTTGATGCGTTCCTGGGGATAGAGCGGGGTCA
>CAVVQX010000004.1:0-86056 GCA_963750415.1 uncultured Acidobacteriaceae bacterium | reverse complement strand
AAATGCGACTTTGCAGGCTGTTCGCGGGATCACTTCTGGATTGCCCGTTATTCGGCCACCGCGAGGAATCAGTACTTCAGTACTTCAAAAGGCTTGCGGGGAAATCGCGATCAAGAGTGTGCCAATAATTACCCGAATGTCACCACAAAAGTGTCTCAAAAAGGGTCCTTTGCGGGACGCGCTGCGATCCGCGTCCATTTTCCCAATGCCCCCGTTTATTTGGCGATTTGCTCAGCCTGTTGGCAACCGATGTTCTTGAACATGACAGTGATCGTGTCGCTGTACGTTTCTACCGTCACTTGCTCGTACTCGTCAAAACCTCTGGCGGAAAATGCCCCCGTCACAACCATGGACCGCTGCAGTTCCTTGCCTCGCGTCGAATCTGGCACCAGCTCCGCGAGAAACGCATGCATCTTTTGCTTCATATCATCGATATTCTGGACTTTAGTGGCGTCCGTCGGCATTAGCGCGGGGACTTGCAGCCTACACACCTGATTGTCCGCTCTGTAGTCGACGACGAGATCGAACCCTGGCGGGACATGGAAGATTTCCCGCCTGAGCGGCGCGCCGAATTTGACCCTCAATTGGGCGGAGTCGAGTTGGGCGAACGCCGGGAGCGTGAGCACGAGAACGCATAAAAGGAGATTAAGCTTTGAGCGCATGACAACATTATCGCGCGTCTCAAAAAGGGTACTTTGTGCAACGCGACCAAAGCACTTGACTCAGCTCACTGCCGACGGAGCACCTGGACCTGTTCAGCGGGCCGCCCTTGGGGGTCCAGTCCTTTGATGGTCTGACGCATCGTTTTGCCCTCTTGGCTGATTACCTTGTGCATCATCAAGTATTGCGTCCCGTTCCTCATGTACGTGACGAGCCATTCACCGGGTCCCAGTAAAGTTTCTACAATAGTCTCACCTTTGGGCAGGCGGCCGTCGGGGTCGTGAACAGCCCCTCCACTCGCTGGCCATGTCAGCTGCGTAGACGTAGCCGCTCCAACACTCTGGACTCTTGTCAGGACCAACCCGATCTCACCAGAGGCCAATTCCTTATAAACTTCCGTTTGTTCTTTGGGTGGAGGAAGAACAAACTTTGAGCTGCCCACATCCAGTTTCCACGTTCCAATAATCGGGTCAGCCGCTATCGCAGGTATAGTCGTCATTGCCATTCCCAAAACCGCCATGGTTACCGCCAGAGCCATACAGGATCGTCTTCTCATCCCTTGTTCGCCCTTTCGCTTTGAGCCGCGCCGTATGCCTCGACCCGCTTCAGCCGATTCGGCTAAATGACACCCGTCCCGACCTGAGTTGGGTACTTCGTACGGGTCGGCGTTGCGAAGTAGTCTAACGCAACCCGCTGCCCAATCGGCATCCTGTCGTTTCCGGTTGAGGGAAAAAGTGGAGATTATCGAGTGTTTCAAAACTGGTAAGTTTCGGGACGAAATCCGAAGGCCCCAAAATCGAGGCTTCCAGCGTCTCAAAACTCTGTCCCGAAAGAATAGCAAACGCGTACCGTGGCCAGTCCCAAAAACCAGTCCCAAGAACTGGGCCTGATTTCTGCGCCCAACGTCCTGCGAATTCATCTGGCTGGTTTGTCGGCAACCCTGGAGCAATCACGTCGATAAGAAGGGCAGCTTCCCCAACGAAGCCCCTGCAAAACGTTAGGACTCTATCGTGACTGCCCCGAGAGGGGTTGTCGGTGGGGTGCGGCTGTTGTGGGGCAGTTACGATAGAGCCGTTTGAAGTGGGCCGCTGGCGCGGTGGATGCGGGACTGTCTATGGGATTTGGATCGTGATTCGCCGGGGCTGTAGCTGTTTTTGAGGGAGGAGTGCGTAAGACGGAAGAATGGCGGCAAAGTGAGGTGATGAAGAGTGGTGCAGGCAGAAGCCAGCGTGGGCCCTGTTTGCGAGGTGTAGGAGCAGAACGAGCATAAGACGGCATTGCGTGCGAGAGCACGGCGACTGGGGACGTTGATCGAAGTGAATTGCGTCATAAGAAATCAGGAGCTGTCGAAGGATCGGCCTGGTTGTTTTGAGAGCGACAGGGTTGAGCGGAGATCAAGCTGATAGGCTGTCAGCCGTTCGATCAGGACCATCGCACCGGAGCAGAGGGGGCAGAGTTGCTGGGCGGGGAGTTGGGGAGCTAAGGCTAGAAGCGAACCAAGCAGCGAGCGGCAGAGGGCGAGCATCGGCGTGCGTCTGCGGTTAGCGAAGAGGCCGAAGTGACGGATGCGCACCAGCCCCTTAGGCAGAACGTGGAGCAGGAAGCGGCGCAGGAACTCATCTGTGGGAAGTGTCATGAGCTTCTGCTTGCCGCCGTGAGCGTAGTCCTTCCAGCGGAAGGAGACTCGATCGTCGTGTAAGGCGACGAGACGATGGTTGGAGATGGCAACGCGGTGAGTATAGCGAGCTAGGTAGTGGAGGACATGTTCTGCTCCGCCGAAAGGAGGCTTGGCGTAGACGACCCAGTTCTTGTGAGAGAGCTGATGGGAGAAACGGTGGAAGCCATCGCGCTGGGCGAGGCCTGTGAGCGAGCCGTGGAACTGGAGTTTGTTCTGGTCAAAGAGCTGGTTGAGCCCGGCGGCGAACTTGTCGCGGAAGACGCGGCTGAGAACGTGGACGGGCAGGAAGAAACGTGGAGAGGCGGCGATCCAGCCGGAGCGATCTTTAGTCAGGCCGCCGGCAGGAACGATGCAGTGGATATGGGGATGATGCTGGAGGTTTTGGCCCCAGCTATGGAGTACGCTGAGCAGACCGATGTCGGCTCCAAGATGCTTCGGATCCTGCGCCACTTCAAGCATGGTCACGGCGCTGGCGCGAAAGAGCAAGTCGTAGAGCAGGCGTAAGGTATGCGGCGTGATGTGCTTCTCAATGCCGGCAGCGCGCGCCGCGCGCTGGCAAGCAAACCAGACCATCTTGTCGGTGATCGGTACGTCGGCTCGCCAGCCATCGACCAGACCTGGGAATAGGTACGTCTTCGGCTTCATCCATCGCCAGTAGGCGCGTAGCGCTTCTAACAGGGCTGGACTTAACGGCACATCACGGTCGCGGCCGCCCTTGCCCTGGCGGACATGGACTATCATGCGCCGGCTGTCGATATCGCTGGTCTTCAGTTGGCATAACTCCGCGC
Source organism: uncultured Acidobacteriaceae bacterium (assembly GCA_963750415.1). Classification (GTDB taxonomy): domain Bacteria; phylum Acidobacteriota; class Terriglobia; order Terriglobales; family Acidobacteriaceae; genus PALSA-350. The sequence goes on along the minus strand of CAVVQX010000004.1, from coordinate 82,930 downwards.
GGCGTACGCCGGTCGCGTAGAGCGTCATCAGCATGGTGCGGTGCATCCGGTTGGCAGAAGCAGCCAATAAGCGGCTCACTTCCTCCCGGCTGAGCACCGTTGGCAGCTTCTCTGGCAACTTGGGAAACGGCAAATGCTCAAGCATGTGCTTCCGCTTGAGCGTCTTGATGTAGAAGAACCGAAGCGCAGCCGTTTGCTGCGCCAGCGTTTTCGGAGACAACTTCCGTTCGCGCAGCAGGTAGAGTTGATACTCTCGGATGTGCTCGGCTCCAAGCCGGTCGGGAGAACGATGAAAGTGTTCAGCGAACTGTTGAACCGCATGCAGGTAGCACCGTGCGGTGCCAGGCGAGTAGTTGCGACGCTCGAGTTCTTCGAGCATCCGGTCTCTGAGTTGAGTCACAATGACCTCCTTGTGACTCTGACCCTATCGCCAACCTCTCTTTACTCTCTCGGCCGCCACAAATGCAGCATCCGCCGCGCCAGCGGCTTAGTTCAAACGGGATTATAGGTAAGTTCGATTCCTCATGAGCAAGTGTAGGATCGACCCCAACCTTTGAGTTCATGTGGCCCAGTCTGTCGCGAATTGTTGCCATATCGCCATACTGGACGACCGCTCCGGAGCCCGTCCGATTCGATGGTCAAGGTCGCCTGAATCCTTGGCGATTTTTATGTTCCGTTGCGCTCCAATGCCCGAGCTAGCGGCTTTTCAAAAACTTCCGCTAAAAACCGACGGCGCTCAGTAGGAGCTCGAACATCCCGACAAGCGGCTTTACCGGTCTTCATTCGCCGAGTAGAGGTGCCTATTTTTCTGCTGCATTTCGAGCCCAGGTGGCTAGGGGCTCAAGAAATGGATAGGTGGCCGAGGGAGCGTCGATTTCGCCACTGAGTGATGTAGTGAAGGGCACCATACGTCCATAGAACGCTCGTGTGCTGTCCTTGTCTTGCTTGATTGTCCCGTGTTCTAGCGTAGCCCCGGCAAAGACTCCACGGGAACGAGAATAGCTCAACACTTCAGCACGCATCTTCCAGTCCGTTTCAGCCGCGGTCTGACGGCCCACCGGTCCACCGGCCGCGCTGGCCTGCGCGCCTAGTGCAAATTTGCTGGAGAGGAGCTGCGTCATGCCGCCGTCATTCATGATCAGCATGATCCTATCCACGGCTTGGCCGCCGAACTGCAAACCGAAGCTGCCTCCCCACACGACAAAGAAGGCGGGCGCGCTCCACCCCTTGGCCGTGCGGCAGCTAGCAACCCCGCGCCCATAGCGCAAGCCGAGAACGAAGCCACCATTTAACATGGCGGGCACTACCGCCACGCAAGAAGCCGCGGCCAGTAAATCTTCTGGAATGCCTTGATCCGGCGCGGATTGGATCACTTGCAGAACTCTGCCTGCCGCCGCTACGCGCGCTTGAGCCTTTTCCGCATTCTCTGCCGCCCATGCCGCAGGCGCCAGGCACACCACCAAAACCACCTGAAGAAGACGTCGCATCTCTTTTTTGGCCTTTCTGCGTCTGATTCTAGAGCGGATTCGGCAGACCTTTGATGCAGCGACAAAGATAGCTATTAGCTACTAAGTGTCCAATGGGGACGCGCTGGCGGGAAATCTGTCCCAGGCATCATGATTGGTCCCCATTTTTTCATTTCTTCTCGGGCACAGCCGAAACACACAGTCACTCCTCTCTTGTTCTAACTGGAACCAGAGCCCCATGCTGCAATGATCCTTGCTCTGACGCAACGACCTTTGATCCTCTCGGGTGCTATATCTGCTTGTTTGCAGCTCCCTTTGAGCTGACTGAGCTGTGCCAGGATCGCTTGTTCTGGAGAACCCCGGCCAGCCTAGGAAAAATGTGAATCGCGGGAGGAAGAACTTGGTATGGTTCAGCACGCTTTCAGCATGGTTCTATACCTAATGACTGGATACACCTTGATGAGCGTTATCGCTGCCTGCCTTTGGGGTATCCGGGCGCGTCGTTTCAGGCGGGCTGAGGTAAGGGCCAACAGTCTGGAGGCGACTATTCGAGGATGGGTTGGCACTTCTGGTGCTTGAAGGACCGCTGCACCAGATGCCGCAAGCGATGGTACTTGCGCTGGGCGAGCGCCTGGTGCTTATGGTCGAACGAGGGCTCAACTAGAACTGCCTTATCTTTTTCGCGTGGCAGTTTGGATTTTTCAGCGGTCCCTTACCAGGTTTGTCCTTCAGGTGGTTGCTCCGGGTAATAGAACGCATGTATCGCCTTAATCTGTCCCTCTACGATGTGAATCCGGTCAAAGACGTGATCCACTCCATTAACAGTCTCCATGTCGAATGCGGTTGCAACGTAATCTCCCTCGACGATGTGCTGCTTTAACTGAATACCCTTGACCACGGGGAGCATTTGCGTAAGGAATCCGAGTATGGTTGCACGCCCCGTCAACTTTGGCATGCGGGGCCCCTCAAATGTTACCTCTTCGGCAAAGGACACTTTGGACAAGTCCTTTGTTGCAAAGCAATCCAAATAGGCTGCGACCACAGCGACTTTCTGTTCTCGTGACATGACCGCTCCTCGCTTGCATATGATCTCAGACGCGCTGTCGTTCAAGCAGTAACTGACGAATTGGCGGCTGTCGGATAGGCGGTGATACGACCGGAACAGATCGTTTGCGGCGCTGGCTTGCTCGTGTATTGCTCATCTGGCAACAAAAGCTACAGATTGATTGCCCTTCGCAGGCGAATGTCTGCTCATCTTCTTCAGACACCCATGAGGTGAGCCTCAGTGCAATACACATCGCGAGGTGGTTCTTTACGAGCCTCCAGTGCTAGTATTCGCGTCTCTGCGCAATCTTCAGCGCCGCAAAGAATAAGATTGCGGACAGTCCAAGCGAAAATGCCATAACATTCCACGGAATCATGTGCGCAACGATGGGCGAGCGTTCCCCTAGGCCATGAACGATATTGGCAAAGGCAGGGAGCGAGAATTGTGTGCACAGCAGCCAGATTCCAACTGCGGCAAGCAACGTGCCCCACACCCGCCATTGATCGTCGAGCACCGTCCCTAGTAAAACCGCCAGGAAGTAGAGGGTTGAGCTGCAGGCGATAAGCGTGGCCGCCTGTTCGAACATCTCAATCGGTGTCACTCCTGCCCTCTGCAGCGGCATCGCCAGCCACATCTCCCAGCACAGTATTCCAATCACCGCGGCTGTCTCCAACCATCCGATGCCAGCGCGTACGACCAGTAAGCGCAGCCGGCTCATGGGCATCGACAGAGTGAACAGTGTCGAGCCGTGCAGACCTTTCGAGGCCTGAAAAGGCGTCTGGGTCGCGATTCCTGCGCCGGCAAGGAATGCGCAGGTAAACACAAGGAAGAACGGAATCGCGTGGGACGCAAGCCCAGCGGCGAGACCGCTCACGCTGTGCGCCGATGCGTGGGCGCCAGCTGAATGCATGCTATAAAGAGGCACGGCCGTGAAGGCAAGCATGAACAAAAGCCGGAACCGGGTTTCCAGCCATCCCTTGAGCCAAAGCATCTCAGTTACTCCTCACATGTTCCAGAAAAATCTCTTTCAGCGTCACCGGAAACCGCTCCACAGTAGCTCCCGGTATGGATTGCGCCTGCTCGACAATTGCATCGGCGTTGTGGCTGCAGAGCATGGAGACAACCCGGCCCTCCTGGCGAATCGACTCAGCGCCCTCCGGCCAGCGTACTGGCGATCCCTCTCCGCTCTCAAGGACCACGTGAACCCGCTGGTACCGTGCCTTCAGGTCGTCCAGGCACCCCGACACCACCATCCTGCCCTGATCAACAATTCCGACATGGTCGGCGATCAACTCGACTTCCGACAGTTGATGCGAAGAAAAGAAAATCGTGATCCCCGATGAACCTGTGACGGATACCAATTCACGCAGCACGTCCTCCGTCGCAGCAGGGTCCAGCCCATCGGTCGGCTCATCCAGAATCAGCAGCTCAGCCCCACGGGCGATCGCCAGCAGGAGCATCAGCTTCGACCGCATTCCTTTGGAGAGATCAGGAATCTTGCGCGCCTTTGGAAGTTCAAACATCTCCAGGTAACGCTGCTCCAAATCGCGGCGCCACTTTGGAAAGAAGGGCCGCGTGAACCGTATGATCTGTTCTACCGTCATATAGGGATAAAGCTCCTTGTCCTCGGTCACGAAGCCGATCCGGCGGCGGATTCCGGCGGCGCTGTCTGCGTCCGTGACAGGCACGCCAAATACGTGGGCGCTTCCGGTATCGGCTCGCAATAGACCCATGAGTGTCTTGATCGTGGTCGTCTTGCCCGCGCCGTTGCGCCCGAGGAAGCCGAAGATACTTCCAGCCTGCACGTGGAGGTCGAGACCGCGGAGCGCCGGCTGGTCTTTAAACGACTTACACAGTTGATGAGTCTCTATGACAAAGTCGGTCATGGCTTGTCTATCACTGCTCCTTCCTTCCGCTCTTGCGTGTCGGCCTGTGCCAGCTCGTTTTCAAACACCCGCCGTAATTCATCGTTGCTAAGGCCTCGAGAGATCAGCCGCTCGACGGCGGAGTGCATCACTTTTTGCGCCTCGTGAACCAGGCGGGCGCGCCCTACTGCGGTCGCTTTGATAAAGGCTCCGGAGCCGTGTTTTAACTCGAGTACTCCTTCGTGCTCCAGTTCCCGGTACGCGCGGACGACGGTGTTCGGGTTCATCACCAGGTCCTCGGCCACTTTGCGGATCGTAGGCAGACGATCCCCCTCGCGCAGAGCGCCGGTTTCTACCGCGTGCTTCACCTGCTCCATGAGCTGCAGGTAAAGGGGAATGCCACTTGAGGGGTTTACTCGAAACATCAAAGTGTACTAGTCAATGGATACACTACACACTTTGCAGAAGTCAAGGGCTATTTTGTGATTCGGGGAGGCAATTGGGCCTCCTGGTTTCGGTGCCAGAAGGAAGTGGCACTTTGGAAAACACGACAACAACGAAGTGCCACTGTCCTAGCTCATCAGGGTGTAGCAAAATGTTTTACACCGGCCTTCACTCCATCGTCGTGCCCCTCCGCTCCCATGGAACCGACCGTGTAGTAGTAGGTTGTCTCAGCCTTCAGTCCGTACATGCGCACGCGAAAAACAGTAACGGCATGGCCGGGGTTTAGCCTGATGGGAGATTTCGCAGTCTGGCTGAGCTCCGCGGGATCCGTACCGTAATGCACCACTCCATAATGTACGGGAGAGCCACCGGGATTCTCCGTTGTCCAGCGGATCACCGTCAAATGATCCGTGGCCATCTCGATGAGCGGGCCTTCGACGATCCGTAGCCGCGCCACATGGGGAGCGGTTGGGTTTTCGTGAGCCAGGGAGTTGTCACTGATCGCCTTAGGGCCAGGGACAGGAGCGACACCACAAATAGCCGACGCGCAGGGCGGTAGAGGCGGAGTCGGAATCAGGAACTCATTCCCTTGGGTCGCAGCCGAACCACCCTTCATGCAAGTACCGGTGAAAGTATCGCTGTTGCGGTAAGGCCTGGTGAAACCGTCCGACAATGTTTGCAGGAAGACGACGATCTGCTCCTCCTCCTTATCCGTCAAGCCGAGATTACCGGAGGTCATGTCGATGTTGTTCGCCACCTCGGGCATGGGCCAGCAGTCTACTTTTTCGGTTGTGCCCCCGGGGCAATGTCCTGAAGTGACAGGGTACGCATACTTGTCGCGTGTGTTGTAGAAGTGTACGACCTGCTTCAGGCTCTTAAGGTAGCCGTTGTGAAAGAACTCCTTCTGGAAGTAGGGACCTGGGGCTTCGGTGGTAGGGCATTGCGGCGGTGTCAAGGCCACGTCACGCAAGATAGAAACCTGCATTTGACCGTCGACCGTGAGTGCGTATTGTCTCCAACTTCCGTTCGGGCTGGGGCCGGAAGCGAAGCCGCTTCTGAGGAAAGTCCCGAGTCCCAAATCTCTATAGCCGAAGCCATACGGATTGGAGATGAAGCCGTAGGAATCCGGCTTGGTTTCGTAATAGAAGGCGACTCGGGGATTCAGAGGCAGGCCCTCATTGGCCGAGCCGAAGCAGGTGAATAACGGGTTGACCTGCGCCGTCGCGCTCGAGTCCGTCTGATCTGCCTTCAGCGTTGTTCCTCTTCCATCAAGGTGGCATGAATTGCAATTGCCCTTACCGTTAAACAGGTTGTAACCTGCCATCTCGTCTGCAGTGAGTTTGTATTTTCCGGCCAGAAAAGCGTCGAATTTCGAGGAGAAAGCGCTGACCTGCACAGACTGCTCGAATGCGTCAATGGAGCGTGCCCATTGGTCATAGACTGTGTTGGCGCGGGTGCGGTCTTGCGGGCTCATAGGAACCGGCGTGGCGCTCCCTTTGAACACGGCGGCCCCTCCAGGGGTCGCGCAGATTTTCCCGGTTTCGCGCGGGAAGTTGATCGCGAACGAGCCCACGCCCCATACCTCTTCGAAGAGAGGTCTGTATACAGCGGTGGAAAGCCGAAAGGCTACGCAAGCAGCATCAGGGAGGCCCATCTCCTGAGTATCGACGGGAGGACCCTGTGCCTGCTCCGCGTCGGGAACCCGAAGCCTATAACCGGTGGCGCGTGAATCCCAGAAGTTTCCGCCGAAGAACAGCCCCTGTTCCTGGTTGTACTGCAGTGGTGGGAAGAAGGGCGCATACGGATGCCGCTGTGCGGTTCGCTTGCCCGCTCGAAAGTGAGCCGTTCCAGGATAGGCAATCATAGTCAGGTTGACCGAGGGAATCGGTCCGCTCAGCCCTGCATACGGCATATGGCAAGACGCGCAGGCCAGGTTTCGGTTGGGTGAGATGTTCTTGTCGTAAAGCATAAGCTCACCGAGGGTTTCAATTGCTTCCGTTCCGACATTCTGCATGACTGGCGGCTGCCCTGCGAGAATCGGCGCCGGCAGGGAGTGCCAGCGTGCAATCGCCCGGCTTTCGATGACATCCACCTCCCGTAGAACCCGGGCTATCTCAGAGCTCAAGTTGGATGGGAGGATTTCTGGCGGGTACGGATTGTAGACCGAAGCTGGCGGATTCTTACCCGCGGGCTGAACTCGGCCTTGCGCCAAGGTCGTTCGAGCGCCGGCGATGAGCACGGCGACGGCGGTTGTCGATAGGATCAGAACTGCGATCCACATGTGTTTGGGGCTCATGCGCTACCTCCTGGCGACTTCCGTTGGAGATTGACTAGGTTCCACCACCCGTCTTAACCCGCGGATGGGCACCGCACCTCCGCAGGAATTGTAGCGGCGTTCGAGTATGCTGCGATAAATCCAGACCCTACTGGCGTTAGATACCAGAATTTAGACACCGGAATTTAGTAGTCAGACCCGACTGTCACTTAGGAAGACGAGAGTAGGGTTGACTCATTGCTATGAGTCAAATACACTCACCATGTGGCTAAACGGCTGCAAGTCATCCTCCAGGATCCCGAATACAGGGAAATACAGCGGGTTGCGCAATCACGGCACATGTCTTTGGCGGAGTGGGTTCGCCAAGCGCTGGAATCCGCACGCAGGCAGGAGCCGCTGGGCAGTGCAGGCAAGAAGCTTGACTCAATTCGGATCGCGGTGCAGCACGAATATCCTGCCGGAGACGTTGAAGACATGCTTGCCGAAATCGAAGCAGGCTATGGATCGGGCACGCGCTCGTGATTTTCGTTGACTCTAACATCCCAATGTACCTTGTCGGCGCATCTCATCCGCATAAAATCGAGGCCCAGCGAATGCTGGAAAAACTCATCAGAGATCGCCAAAGATTGACGACGGATGCGGAAGTGCTGCAGGAAATACTTCACCGCTACGTCGCGATCGATCGCCGCGATGCAATCCAACCAGCGTTCGATGCGCTGCTGGGCGTCGTCGATGAGGTTCTGGCAGTCGATAACAAAACTGTCGAGCGTGCAAAACAGATTGTTCTGGCGTATCGACGCCTGTCTGCTCGCGATGCAATCCATCTTTCGACCATGGAAAGGCACGGCATCGAACGAATTCTAAGCTTTGATTCAGGGTTCGACTCCTTCCCCGGGATTACACGGTTATCGTAAGCGAGTCTCGTCCGCGAAGAAAAGCAGGACGGCCCATTCCTCGGCACGAGACACAAGCCGAGCGTGAACCGGATTCAGACTGAAGTACGATACCGCAGACCTCAGGTGCGACTCGTCCATGGCGACCGATGCGAACCGGTTCTAAAATAAATGACCGGTCCATCGGCCACGCGCATGGATGAAATTGGTGTACCGGCGATGCGCTTCTCCTAAGGCCCAGCTCATCCCGTCTACTCCCTGCAGCCCGCAACATGAGAGCAAGCGGATGCTTCCTGACTTCTACCATGCCGCAAAACCCGGAAGACTGGTTAATGAATCTCTGCAAACGGCTGAAAACGCTCAGCTTCACGATTAATTGAACGTTAAGGGTCAATCCGTTGACCACTCCGCCATTCCTGTTCATAGTCGTCAAATTACGGTAATCACTTTGCCAGGAGATCGCGATGTCTCAGACCCTTCTGCAACTCTGAATTGGGTGAGAAGCGCCGCAGCATTCTCTATTGGAGATACGAAATGAGGAAACGCCGATCCATCTTCCTTGCATTCGCCTTGGCCGGGACCACGTCCGCACTTGCTGCCGCAGCAACGCCACACGTGCCAAGAGGTTTGGCCGCCGCCACGCCCGATCTTCAGTCGCCGGCGACCGCCAAGGTCACGTTCCGGGGCACCGAATATCTGCTGCGCTCGTCGCACGGCAACGTTTACGATTTCACGCCCTCGGGCCAGGAGGACCTTTCTGCCTTTACCGACATGCTGGCACTCGATCTATATCCCGCTGCCCATGACCAGGAGGCTCTGGCCACCATCACCAGCCGGGTACAGGCGATTGCCCGGGGCGCGAAAGCCACAATCCTGCGAACGATCTCGGTTTCCGCTTCAGGGCAACAACCGGGCGAGCATTTCCTGGCCGCAGTGCTGCCAACCCCCCATGGTGTGGATTTCGATGTAGCACACCTCGTCCTCGTCGACCAACAAGGCGTCGGGGTGTTTTATACCCACCGGTCCTACGGCGAGTCAGCTGCCGGCACGACGAGCGAATGGGTTAAGAAGAACGCTGCAGACGTTGAACAGCAGCTTCTGCAGTTCGATGCCTCACGCATGGTGTCGTCCGTGAAGATCTCCGCCAGCCCGTCCGCTCCTGCTGCCAACACAGATCTGCCTGCCGGCACGATTAAAACAGGCACGCTGACGAGTCCGCAACTCATGCGCGACACAATGCAAGGGGTCGCCGGCAAGATGGGCTCAATGGGATGTGACAAAGTTGAGGATGTTGCGCGTTACGTCGTAACGCCCTTCTCAGGCGCGACCGGCGCGAGACAGTGGCAGGAGAAGTGGCTGGTCAAGGGTTGCGGCAAACACTATCCGGTCGATATCGATTTCAAAGAGGACGGCGCAGGCGGGGCCTATTGGACGATCAAGAAGTGATGGTTGTCCTTGATCTCTGTGATCCACCTGGTATCCGGTTTTAGCGCACTTCGTCCTTCCACGAAGGACGGGTGCCCTCCGGAGCCTGTGATAGCGCATCTTTTAGCGTTGCGCGCAGTTTTTCGTTATGCGGATCGAGCTGCAAAGCCTGATGGAGCTCATTGAGACCTTCTGCCCACTCGCCCAAACGCAGAAGCGCTACGCCATAGTTAGTTAGAATACCGGCGTGGCTTGGATCCAGTTGGGCCGCATCGCGGTACTTAGCAAGCGCGCCGCGAAGGTCTCCGGACTTTTCCAGAGCAGCTCCGTCGTTATTGATCTGTATGGCCTTGAGCTTGTTTTGATTGGTCCGATCACGGTCGCGGAGCAGCTCCGCGAGTTGCTGTTTGAGGCGATCCGCCCCGTCCACATCGCCGCTTTGCCGCAGGGCCATCTGCAACGCGTTCAGAGTGGATTGATCGGACGGGTTAAGCTCGTAGGCTTGACGAAGGTGGTCGATCGCAGGCCCGGTCTTGCCTTGATGCAGGTACTCGGCGCCAAGCCGATATTGAGCAACCGCATCGTTCGGATTCGCAGCAACGGCATGTTCAAATGCCGCGAGCGCGCCAGAATCATCCAGTAGCTGCGTACGGACCTGCCCAAGGTCAGACCAGGCTCCCGCAAAGCCCGGACGGATGCGGACCGCCGTCTCGAGTTGTGTCGCGGCGGCACGTGGGCGATTTTGCGCCGAGTCAATCCTGGAACGGAAATAATGCGCATCGGCCGCATCTTCACCTTGCCCCAGGAGAGCGATTGCTCGATCCAGATGCTTCGCTGCACTGACCAGGTCTCCCTGCGTCACGAGCACTTCCCCCAGATTAAGCTGCCCCACTCCGTAGTCTGGCTTGATCGCGACCGCGTTCTCAAACGCTGTTTTTGCGGCGGCGGTTTCGCCGAATTTGTTGTAAGCCTCACCGAGCGCGTTCTGCGCTACTTGGGAGCGGGGGCGCTGTTCGACCGCGGTCTTCAATTGAGCAAGAGAAGACGCCTTATCCCCCTCTTCCATCAGGAGACTGCCCAGTAACAACCGCGCGTCCGTGTTGCGTGGTTCGGTGACAATCAATGACTGCAAAACGCGAATAGCCTCGCCGCGCTTACCATTGGCGGCCAGGCTCCATGCCTGCTCGAGTTTCGACTGCTGAGCACTCAGCATTGCCGCGCAAACCAGTGCCAGAACGATGCTACGCATATCAACGAAACTTTTGCGTCTTATGAACGCCGGAACCCTCTACCAGAAAGACGAGTTGGTCGACAGCAATATTCGTCAATCGTTCGACCAAGCCCTGTGGCCATCGCACTTCCACATCCACCGAAGTCGCGCTACCGAGCCCGAAGTGTACCCGCGGATCATTGGACGACAGGTACGATGACTGGCTCAGCAACTCTCGGACCTGAACCTTGCCGGCATAGCGCACAGTCAGCCTCGCCCCAATCGCACTTCGGTTCGATTGCGTTCCAGTGAGTTTGAACTTGATCCAGTGCTCCCGGCCCGAAACGTCGTTGCGCAGCAGAGATGGCGGTTCATACAGGTTTACGATGAGAATATCTATGTCGCCATCGTTGTCAAAATCACCGAATGCGCAGCCGCGGCTACAGTGTTGCGCCATGACCCCCGATCCTGCTTCGGCCGTGATCTGCTCGAAACGCCCGTTCCCGAGGCCGCGGAAGACGATACGCGGTCCTCGGTAAGGCTGGTCTGGTCTGCCCTGCAGCTCCGGATAAATTCCGCCGGTCACCCAGAAAACATCGGGAGTGCCATCATTGTCCAGGTCCTCGATGCCAACGCCCCAGCTGATGTACCGGGTTTCGCTGCCCAGCCCTGACCGGTAGGTGTCGTCGTGAAATTCGCCTTTGCCATCATTGGTATACACCGCCGTAGTATCCGCGGCGAAGTGGGTCTTTACGATGTCCAGGGCGCCATCGCAAGCCAAATCGCCGACGCCGACGCCCATCCCGGCTTGCTCCATCCCGTCTTCACTCAAGGCCACTCCGCGGTCCAGGGCCTCTTCCGCGAAGGTCCCATCGTGCTGGTTTCGAAAAAGAAGGCTCGGCGTGGAATCAGAGGCAACGTAGATATCGGTCCAGCCGTCGTTGTCAAAATCAGCGGCAACCACGGTGAGACCGTAACCGGTGCCTGCCTTCTCGATCCCTGCCGCGCTGGTCACGTCGCGGAATGTGCCATCGCCGTTGTTGCGATACAGCGAGTGGCGGCCATACTGGAGCCCGCGCGGTCCGCAGAATACTTTCTCAGTATTGCAACTGGAGAGTTCGCCGCCACGCGGCACAGATTTGGTATCGAACAGAACATAGTTCGACACAAACAAATCCAGGTGCCCGTCACGATCGTAGTCAACGAACGTGCATCCCGTGCCGAAGCGCGGTTCCGTATTGAGTAGACCTGCTTCCTTCGTCACGTCGGCGAAGGTACCGTCACCGTTATTACGATACAGAGCGTTGTTCGGGTAGCCGGTCAGGAACAGATCTTCGAAGCCGTCGTTGTTGTAGTCGCCGACGGCGACCCCGTACCAATACCCCGTCCGAAACAAGCCCGAGCGGGCCGTAACGTCGGTGAACGTGCCGTCGCGATTGTTCTTATAGAGACGGTTAGAAGCATCGCCGACGGGATCGCCATAGCGGGAACCGGTGAGCACGAGAATGTCCATCCAGCCATCGTTGTCATAATCGAGGAACGCACAGCCACATCCCATTGCCTCGATCACATAGTCGGCATGGTTCGGATGGCCGCAAACCGTCACCGCGTGCAAGCCCGCTTTGGCTGAAACATCGGTAAGGCGCGCCCGGAAGGGCAGACCCGACCCCTTCAGACGAGGGCCGGCCTTCACTCCACGAGAAGCCATTCCCTGCGTAGCATTCGAAGGCGAAGATTGCGCTGTTTGCGCAAAGAGACGCGCGAAGAGGAGGTCCTGGCGCGCAGCGGCAGCCAAAGCAGCGATTTGGATGAATTCTCTACGATCCAGCATCGTCGGGGCCGCTTACGAGCATACCCGCTTACGAGCATACCAAGGAACTATACGCCCGCCGCAACTCCTGAGCGGAGAGCGGCGGGCGTTAAAGTTCGGCTATCAGCGACAACTATGCTGTGGAACTCGGCGCCGTCCTCAGAACAGCAAGCGCACGCCGATCTCCAATTGCCGTCCCGCCTGATTACCATAGACAGCAGTTTGCCCGGAGAACTCGCCTGCCGGCGATCCCTGGTAGATCGCTCGGCCGAAGAGGCCGGTATCGGTGACGGTCGTGTCCGGATCGGCCAGATTCAGTTTGTTCAAGGCATTATAAGCATTGAGCTTCAATTGCGCCTGCACCCGCTCTGTCAGATGGATGTTTTTCTGCAGGGTGGCATCGAGGTTTACGAAACTTGGGCCGACGATGCAGTTGTACTGCAGCGGGTTCGATCGCAGCACGTAGGTGTTCGACGGCAGAGGGCTGAATGAAGCCGGGTTGAAGTAGTAGCCCGCCGGAATGTTCTGGCAGGGATCACTGTTGACGATCAAATTGGCAAAACGTGGATAGTCGCCGCTGGTATACGTCAGCAAACCGGTGGTCTGCCAGCCACCGATAATGGTATCCACGGCCGTCGACACGTTTGAGAACAGCCATTTGTTGTGGCCAAAGGGCAGCTCGAGCGTTCCCGCCGTAGTCAGGCGGTGGTGCGGTTGATTGCTGTCCTGCCACTGAAGCTTATTGCTATACAGCGTAAGGTCGTTGAAGGTGTTAATTTGTAACTTCTCTTTGATGTAAATGTATCCAAACAGGAAGTTGTATCCCTTGCTCCATCTCTTTTGAACCTGGAGCTCGAGGTCCTTGTAGCTTTCACTTGCGCCACGCTCGCCAATCAAATACAGCTGCCCGTAAAGCGGATACTTTGTCAGCAGAGATCCGAGCGGCACCTGTTGCTGGTTGTACAACGGTCCAGGCAGCAACGTCTGGCTGCCATATTGGTAGAAGGGATTATTGACGCTGGTGTTGTTGAGGTAGTCGGGCGAGTAGGACTGCAGAATCGCCGGATCAGTGTTGTTCAACGCTTGATTGTAGAGTTTATTTCCAAAGTTCTCGAAGAAGGTAAACGATGCCACGAATTCTTGGGGCAGTTGGCGCTGCACAGAAAAACTCAGGCGGTTATTGTAGGCTTTTTGGAAATTCTTTGGGTACCACAAGAGGGGGGATCCGCCACGGCCGACATTTCCACCGGCCGCCCTCCCCGCGATGGGCACGAGTGGATTGCTTGCCGGAAAGGGATTCTCGAATGTAGCTTGCGGAACGCCGTTCAAGAGCGGCGCGACGTTCTGGTATCCAGTCTCGCCGAAAAACGGCGGTTCCAGAAAGTTCACGTCTTCGAAACCTGAGACTGGCGCCGGTGTGAAGTTGAATTCCGTGGGCTCTTTATACATGGCGTATCCAAAGCGCGCGGCGGTACGGTCATTGATCCGGTACGCAAGACCAAACCTCGGCTGAAAGTCACCCTTCGGGGCGTTCCACATTCCGGGATGACTTCCGCTGGTGAAGCTCCAGACGCCTGCGAAACTTTGACTCGATCCTACGATGCTGGTGACTTGCGACGGCATCACAGGTGGATTCCCACTGATCGCTGAATCTGTCTGTGTCAGATCGAGCCCCTGCGACAGCTGGTGAGTTGAGTCGTGCCAGGCGGATTCGTACTCGTAACGCAGACCCGCGTTGACCGTCAGGTTGCGCGTGGCCTTCCATGTGTCGCCGATATAGAGACCATATTCGTTGGTAATTGGATCCGGCGCCGGGCCGCCCACCATTTGCGTTTGGGAGTCGAGAGCGCCGAGCAGGTACGTCGCAAAGGGATCTCCTGAAATGGTCAGGTCCGGGTTGCTCGTTTCGCGGGCAGTCAACGACTGGTTGAAGTAGAAATTATCTGTGTTGCTGACAAAAACCACTCCACCGCCGCGGCGCTGATCGAAGCCATAGGTTATGTAGTGTGAGCCCTTCGTCTGGGCAACCTGCGCAGAGAATGCTTCCGCACTCGGACGCTGGTCCCAGAAGAAGCCGGGACCGCCGAAGGTGCTGGCACCGATCGTCATGCTGGGATAGTAAACAGGCACGTTCGGCGAAGAGTCCAGATACGGGGCATACCAGCTGTTGTCCCAAATCTTCGACCAGCCGTCCTTGCCCAACCCTTGGGAGACGTAAGCGTCGATGAGGTTGAACCAGTCACCATGAATATTGATGACGGTGTTTGGAGTCACTGTATAGATCAGGTCGCCCAGGACCTGGTTGGCCCCACGCAAACTGTCAGCTGGTTGATAAAGCTCGTTATTCAGCGGATTTGTCTGACTGTCCTCGGAGTGATAGCGGCCATAGTAGCCCGATAAACGCCACTTATCGTTAATGATGTAATCGACCCGATCGGAAAAGTTGAGGTAACTGGTGCCTTGGCTTCCGCTCTTTTGGAAGTTATTCAAATGAAACGGGCCTTGGCCGGCATTATTGGGGTCAGGAAAGAGCTTTGCTTGAGCGGCGGTGATGGGATCGAAGCGGCTCGAAGGGATCACGTTGCCGGCAAACGGAGTACGCACCAGTGTGCCGCTCGAGGGATCGACCGTTGGAGCGATAAACGGATCATAGATCAGGCGTTGCGCGCCGGTGGCGTCCACAGTTTGCGAGAAGTCGCCCCCACGTTCAAGCGGGGTCGGCACCGTCTCCGTGTAGCTGTACGGCGAGTTGATCTTCCAGTCTTCGATGGAGAAGAAGTTGAACAACTTGTTCTTGAGGATCGGATTGCCGAAGGTGCCGCCATACATGTTCTGGCGTTGAGCATTGGTGACGTTGCGCGTACGGTCGGCTTCCGCGCTCAGCCAGGGATAGCGGCCAAGATAGAACGCCATCCCATGCCATTCGTTCGTGCCCGACTTGGTTGTCAGGCTGATCAAGCCGCCGGCACTGTGGCCACTGGAAGCGTCCACGCTGTTCTGGCTAACCACGGATTCCTGCACATCGTCCTGGTTCGGCGGATAGCCGGCCTTATGACCGATTCCGATAGGATTGCCGTCCACCAGCAGTTGGTTCTTGAGGTTGGTGCCTCCCCCGAGATCGACGCTGTTGGCCGCCCAGGAATTGTACGGAAGCATCTCACCGCGTGTGTTTACGGCTGCCGGCTCGATTAATGTCAGCTTGAAGGGATTGCGATCGAGCCGCGGCGTGTCGTTCGCCATCTTGGTGTCGATGGTCAAGTCTACGTTGCTCGAGGTGGTCTCGAGGAGGGGCGGAGCGGAAGTGACCGTGACCGATTGCTGCAGAGCCCCCGGAGTCAACGTAGCGTCGACGGTTAACTGACTGCCGGACTGCACAACGATGTTCTGCTGAACATGCCTGGCAAATCCGCCGGCTTCGACGGCTTACCGTGTAGGTTCCGGGTTCGACGAAGTCGAACACATAGATGCCGGCGTTGTCGGTTGGTTTGGTGGTGACAACCCCCGTGTTGATGTTCGAGAGGGTTACCTTGGCTCCGGGGAGTACCGACCCGGTTTGGTCAGTAACCAATCCGCGAACCTGGCCACGGACGGCCTGAGCCATCGCCGGCAGGCTGAGCAGACATGCCAGCATCCCCATCAACGAATACGCTATATATTTCTTCGACAATATCCGCTGCCCCCTCCTAAAAGTACTTCTCTTTCTAAAAAACCCAGAAGCATCGGTGATCCGGCCAGTGACCGCGCCCAAGCCAGTTTGGGCCCAAACTGGGGAACTGCGGGCCACGATCCAGATCAAGGTGAGTCGTTGAATCGGCCAAATGCGCGTCGCCCGGTTTGTCCGAGAGTTCTTGCCAGCTTTGCCAAGTAGTCCCACGATGCCTCCAATACGAACTTGCTGAAAATCCTTGATTATTAGCCCCGGCAATAGCGCCCGCGGCCGCGTCGAAGATCGAATGCTTCAACGGCAGCACTTATACGTTCGCAAAATTTTCACGCGTAAGGTCTTTGCGGTTAAGGTTTGTGCTCTTATCCGTTAATTCCACGGCGAAACTGCTCATTTGATAGAGGTTGCGCTTTTGCCGAGTGAGCGTATAATTTTCGCGTTTGGGGGAAGCATATGTCGAATCATTCCGCCGCCGGGATCGCAGCGCTCCCTGAGGCTGAAAAGAAAGCGGTCCAGGAGCAGTTGGAACGGCTGCTGCGCAACCCCCACTTCAGCCAAAGCCGTCGTTTCCCGTCTTTTCTTCGTTTTGTGATCGGCCAAACGTTACTCGGCCGGCCTGAGCTGCTCAAGGAGAGAACACTGGGGATCGAAATCTTTGGCCGGGACGCCGACTACGACACCGCATCGGATCCGATCGTCCGGGTGACGGCGACGGAGATCCGCAAGCGCATCGCGCAGTATTACCAGGAACCGGGTCACGAGACGGAACTGCGCCTATCGCTTCCCTCCGGCTCTTATGTTCCTCAGTTTCACTGGCCCCAGGCTCCTAAGCAGAACGAGTCTACTGAAACGGCGGCGGCGGTCAACCTCGCCCCATCTGTTCTGGTTGAGGCCTGGAAGGAGCCCACCGCGGAGGTCCCGGTGCGACGGGGGCTCCGGCGACCGGCTACCGCGATCGTCCTGGTCGCCTTTCTGGCCCTTTTAGGTGGGGGTGCGGCCTTTCTTTGGCACTCGGAACAACCGGCGCCGATCGATTTTTTCTGGGGTCCGGTGGTCAATACCAACGAGCCGGTGTTGTTCTGCGTCGCTGATCAGAGCGCGTACCCCGTGATTGCCCTGCGCGATGCAGCCGACCCCTCCCGCAAAACCCTCCTCAAGGACGATTTGACCGCCATCGTGATTGACGACTTAACCCCTGTTGTCCGGGTCGCCACCCTGCTGCAATCGAAAGGGAAAAAGTTCGGCTTGAAAGGTGAGGGGACCACCAACCTGATGGATCTTCGCGCTGGGCCTACGGTGCTCATCGGTGCTTTCGACAACGCCTGGACGCTTCGACTCACCGCTTCCTTGCGGTACCACTTTGCCAACGACCCTGCGATGACAGAATTCCGCATTGTCGATAGCACCAACGCGGCTCGCCCGGGCTGGGTGGTCAATCGCATGCAACAGATGACCACAAACAACTATCACGATTACGCCATCGTCGCCCGCTATACCGATAGCACAACCGGCAAGCTGGCAGTCGTGGCTGCCGGTGTGGCTCGGGGAGGAACCCGGGTCGCGGCCGAATACCTCACCGATCCCACTGACCTGGCCCAACTTGAGCGCGCCGCCGGCAACAAGAAGAATATGGAAGTGGTCCTGAGCACCCAGATCATCGACGGCGAGCCGGGAACACCCAAGGTGGAAGCTAGCTACTTCTGGTAAGGCTCACCGGGTTGCCAGAGGACCGCAAGATAGCCTCGAGAGAAAAGTCCCGGCTGTTCTGCTGGCACGTGATGGGTCGCATCTGGCCTTGCGATTTGGGGTGGAAGTGTGCGCCTTAAGCGCCCTATGCGCCCTTTGGGTGGAAGTGTGCCTGTGCGCCTTAAGCGCGCCTATGCGCCCTTTGGGTGGAAGTGTGCGCCTTAAGCGCCCTTGCGCCCTTTGGGTGGAAGTGTGCGCCTTAAGCGCCCTTTGCGCCCTTTGGGTGGAAGTGTGCGCCTTATAGCGCCCTTGCGCGCCCTCGCAAATGGACTAATGCCGAATTTCCCCTGGTAAACAAATCTCCTTGATAGCCAAACAGTGTGGACTAATCCAAAGGATGCAGCTATCGTGTAGTGATCTATGACGGCGCTTCGGCCTTGTCGACATGCAAAGAAAGTGCACGTGCCAAACGTGAAGCCGGCTCGCTATGAGGTTGACCGCTGGCGGGTTCGCCAAAAACTGCAATGGAGCTAGAGCGTGATCCACGAAGTGCAGCAAGGCGAGCATCTATTCCGTATCGCCCGCCAATCTGGCTTTAGAAACCCCGACACAATATGGAATCACCCGAACAACTCAGATCTACGCGATCTGAGGCCCAACCCAAACGTCCTGTTGCCGGGTGACCAGATTTTCATTCCTGACCGTCAGGAGAAGAACGAAGTCCGTTCTACCAGCCAGGTGCACACATTCACCGCAGACATTCAAACACTGCGGCTCGCGCTGGTTATCAGGGATGCCAACAGCGATCCAATCCCGAACGAGCAGTGCGTTCTATTGGTCGACGACGTCTTCGGCTCAGAGAGGGAAACCTTGAATACCACTGCAGACGGCCGCATCGAGAAGGAAATCTCACCGGCTGCCGAGGGCGGCGAAGTTCGTGTTCGCGGGCAGGTCTATTTCCTGAAAATTGGAAACCTCGACCCGGAAACGGAAGAAAGCGGGCAACGCGCGCGTCTGGCAAATCTTGGCTATTACTTCGGCGAAGGTGCGGACGTAGACGAAGATGAGCTTCGGACGGCAGTAGAGGAGTTTCAGTGCGACCAAGGATTGTTTGTAGATGGAGTATGTGGTCCCAAGACGCAGACCAAGCTGAAACAGATCCACGGTTGCTGAGGTAATCGAAAATGGGCGATCCGTCTGATACGAATGTGCCCACGGCTCCCCAGGATGAACTTACCGACGATGATCTCGATGCCCTGGATCCGGCGGACGAAATCGGAGGCGATGCAGCCGCGCACCCGGTTTTCGCGTTTCCGGATATCTTCGTGGGTCCCTCGACTTCCAAGCAGTTCAATACCATCGAGGAATGGATCCGTCCGGTCGCTTGTTGGCGTCTGGACGACACGCGATTCGAGTTCGACTCGAGTTTTGTCAAACCCGGCGCTGCCCGCGAACTGCGGCTGTTGCAAGAAACACGCGACGACCATCCCGGCGCCACGCTCTCGCTCTTTGGACATGCTGACCCGCAGGGAGCTGATGACTACAACAAAATACTTAGCGGCCGGCGTGCCCGAGCAATCTATGGCATGTTGCTGCGCGATACCGATCTGTGGGAAACGCTCTTCAAGGGCGACTCCAAATGCGCGGGGGACAAGTGGGGCGAATCCAGCCTGGAAACGATGCTGACCACCGTGGGCCGCGACCCGGCAGATGCAAAGAGCCTGAACGCCAAAGACGCCGGAGACGATCGCAAGGATCTCTATCTGGCCTACATGAACCTTCTCTGCGGCCCGAAGCTTAGCCTTGCGCGCACCGATTTCCTGGCCCGCGGCAGCGATCCGGATCTGCGGGGCGACGTGCAGGGCTGTGGGGAATTCAATGCGGTCCGGCGATTCTCGGCGGACGAAAACAAGCAGTTCCAGCAATCGAGCAAAAAGTCGGACCGGGATAGCGAGAACGCTCCCAACCGCCGGGTAGTCGCTTTCTTTTTTGCTCCGACCCTGGTCATTGACGGCACACGATGGCCCTGTCCGGCGGCGACCAAGGGAATAACGGGATGCACGAAACGGCTGTTTGTGGACCATCTGAAACGCCGCGCAAATCAGCAGAGCCGTCGCGAATTCGCAACCGACAAGGACACGTTCGAATGCCGG
The DNA here is from genome assembly GCA_963750415.1 of uncultured Acidobacteriaceae bacterium. Lineage (GTDB taxonomy): Bacteria > Acidobacteriota > Terriglobia > Terriglobales > Acidobacteriaceae > PALSA-350. The sequence continues at coordinate 62,994 of CAVVQX010000004.1, read as the reverse complement.
TTCTATCACCGGCTTGCGGTACAGTCACCTTGCGAGTCTTCCACACTTACCACTCTTCAGCGCCTCCGCGTGCGTCTGCGGTTGGTATATCTCGATCCGATGGGGACGGAGCGGCCATTTCCCAAGGGGTTCCCGGTTACGGCCGTAGCGAAAGACGGCACTTCGCGCAGGTCGAGGGTAGGCGACGACGGGAAATTGCGAATTGTGATGGATCGCCCGTCGGGCGGCTTTTTCCTGCAGTTCAACTCCAACGGCCATCTCCACTTTGCCAGTGCGGCTCCCGGCTCAACGGCTGCCCCTCAAGACAAGTTGATCGGGGACGACGATGTGGAGGATGCGGTTAAACAGGGTTTTCGTTTTTTTCAGGTTCCGGACCAATGGTCCACGCAGAACTCCGACTGGGTGAAAGTGGAATCGCTGCTTTTCGCGGATGGCAGTTTCAGCGGCATCGAGGATCTCGCAGTGGTACTTGGCACCCTCGAGACGCCGGTGAAAATGGTTCTCAACCCCCACTGGCAGTACTTGCGTTGGGTTTATTTCGATCGGTCAGCGCTGAAGCAGGTGTCGTGCCCGCCCATGATTGTCGACGGATTTGAGTTTGCGAAGAAACAACTCTCGGTGCCGGACACACGAAGCAACTGGACAACGGACGGAAATAAAAGTCAGTGCCTGCCCTGGATCAAGAGAGACCGAAATCGCCCGGACGCGGATGTGATCGTTCAGTTGGACACCCGCTCAAGGCGGTTATTTGCGAAGTCAGGAGAGGCCGTTGCCTTGATCGTGGATGAAAGCGGATCCCCGGCAACGATCAAAAAGAGCGAGGTCGATACGCCTGGTGTTGATCGGTTGAAACTCTACGATCTACCCACGTTGTGGAAGTCGCGCGCATACCAGGCCAAACTCGGTACCCAGGCGGATACCTTCGAGAAACTGGCGGACAAGGGTACGAGTGATGCGCAGCCGATCACCTTTTCGCTCGACGACGTCGTGCTCACGGATAAAAACCTCAAACCGATCGCGTGGGATCCTAAGAAGGACCGGGTGGCGATCTTCTCCAATAAGCTTTACAAGGGCATCGCGGCGGGACTTTTCCGTCCCGATGGAAGCCTAAAGGGCGTATCGCAGATTCCCGCGGTGGTGACGGACAGGAATTACCTCGCAGATTACCCGGATTGGGTGCGGCTCATCGTGATGCGGGGAAACCTGCACGATGTGTTTGATCGCCGCACGGTAGACACGATCGATGGTGTGGTGGGGGCGCGCGCCGCAGTGATGTGGGAGGACGGGGGATCAAGAGGCGGCCCTGGATTTTCCGGAGGAGTTGTAGCGGATGCGCCCGGCTCCAGCGACCGCACCATGACAGTGGTCTCGATCAACTTCGACCAAGATCACCTCCCGGGGCAAGGCACAATAGGGCGCATGGACCAGGCGATTCTGCGTTGTTGCGATGTCGACTCAGGGACAGAAGTCGGGACCAATCTGCACTATCTCCGGCTTAACTTCAACTTCAATCCGGGTACGATTACAACCGGTGGTCAACAGGCCTGGGTCGATACCGGTCTCGACCGGTTGATGCAACGCTGGAACGGACCCGACGGGGATTTCAACAAAGGCGGAGTGACGCTCGTGCCTGCCGACGGGGGGCCGTTGCGCATCGCCGTGATATGGTTTGCGCAGAGTTTTCCGCAGCCGCTCACAGCGACGTTTGTGAACCAGGAGGCGCAATACACGATCGACGTTCTGAAGGACGTGCGAGCCTTCATGGATTCCAGCCACGGAAAGGGCAAACTCAAGTCAGACGAGAATGTTCCCGACAGCGACAATTTTTTCACTCTGGCCCACGAATCCGGTCATGGGGACAGCATGGCGGACGAGTATATCGAGACCAGTGACGACTGCTCTTATTTCCAACCGGGTTACCGCGACTATATTCCGGGCGGCCCTTATTTCGCCGACGAGAAGGCCATGATGCGGGGCAACATCGAGGTGCGTAATCGCCACTTCTGGCACTCGGCGGAATGGGTGCGCACAATCTACTCGAAGCCGCTCATGGTTAAGTACGACGGCTTCTCGTATACCCTGCCACCCCATCCTAAGGCGCCCCGGCAAACTTTTGTAACCACTCCTTTCGTGCCTAAAGCGAATGTCCGATCCGGGGCGGGAGGGTTCTACGACTGTTGGCTATACCGGTTCGGCAGCGAACAGTACAGCGTCAAGGGTTTGAATCAGGGGCCGTTCGATGGATTCCTCTCGGTGAACGTGCGCATGAAGCTGTCGTTTTTCGATAAGAAGGGAAGCCTTGAGACCAACCACGACGATCTGAGAAATTACGCCTCCAAAATCTATAACTCGGTCCGCGACCGGCTGAACGGGAAATTCTTCCTGACGGGCTCGGCCAATGGGACGGCATTCACGAAAGTGCGTCTTAGTTTCTTTCCCCGCCTTCTGGTGGTAAACGATTCGGGCGACGCGGACTATCACAAAGGGCTTTTCAATCCCAACCAGCCATACAACCAATCGGTATCGGACACAGAGGCGAGGTTTGGACCTACGCATTTCAATGTGAACGTCAATCATTCCGGTACCAGCGGGTTTCTAGCCAACCCTGGAGGCGCAGGCAGCGTGATTTTCAATCAAAAGGACCTGGATCTGACGGACGATTTCCCGCGTTTTTTTGCCGCCATGATAGGAGCGCCGCTGAGCGACGCTGCTCTGAAGGTCGGGACTAATTTTTTGCCGATCGCTCAACAGGTGATGCCAGATGCACAAATATTTACTCTCCCCGCTTAGCTTGTGGCTTGCGGGATTCGTGGCAATTGCCGGGTCGGCGTGCAGCCAGGAGAAGAAGATGACAGTGGATTTTTATCACTCAACAACGCAGGACGTCCGCCGGCCCGCCATCCCGTCCAGCGCAATTCGCGACAGCCACCCTGTAGCTCTTCCGCCTGGCCGAGAACCATCAGGGGTAGGCAATTACCATGAATTCGGCAATTCGGAGCGCAACTCACGCCTCGGTTTTCCGTTGGGGAAAACCGCGGACCATGCGAGATGGTCGTCGGAGCTACCCGGTCATATCACTCCGCAAACGGTTCTGGCTGGAGGCGGCCATATAGTGATCCATGCCCGGGAGGGATGGCTGCTATACGACGGCTCCGGCCAGATGATACATCAAGGCTATGCGAGCGATGGTGAAGTCACGCTTGACCCGCGCGAACGCCTGCTTTACGCGCCCACGGATACCGGCTATGTGGGAGCCTACTCGCTCGGAGACGGAAAGCGGCAGTACTTTCTGACGCCATTTTTCGGGGATGAATTCCGGCGGGCTTTTATTGAGCGGCGTGGTACGCAAATGACGATCGTCTCCGTCGAACGCTCGCGGCCCAGTCACTCGACGATTCCAGCGAATCAGTCGGTGATCGAGATTCAGGATCTCAGCCGCCCCATGGAAATCGCCGAATCCGGACGGTTGAAATCGGCTGAGCAAAGTGAGTATCTGAAACGAAAGACGGTCTTGTTATTGGCTGCCATGCACCAGGACACGCTTGCCCTTGCTACTGAAGACAGCCTGAGCCTGGCAAATTCGCACCTGCAACTGGAGCGGGAATTCACTGGTGCGTTCCAGCCGCTCTGGCTCAGTATGGACGAACTTTCGCGTTGCTACCTCATCGTGAGAAGCGGCGGCGGTCTGGCGCTGTGGGTCGTAACCCCGCAGGGAGACAGGGTTGTGAACGTCTCCCTGCCGCCGGGGCTGCAACCCATTGCCCCACCGGTGGTCGCTCTCGACCACACAGTTTACGTGATTGGGACTGACGTGCTGATGGCGATAGACCCGTTGGGAACGCTGCGCTGGCAAAAGCAGGAAGTTTCAGGAATTGCTGGTGCTGCCGTGACGCCGGACGGCCGATTGCTGGTGGCCGCCGGGCCTGAGCTGGTAGCCTACGAAGCCGACGGTAAACGTGAGCGCATTCTCTCCCTGGAAGATGATGCCTTCCGAACAGCCCCGGCTAACGGCGATCATGGTGAGCTATTCATCGCAGGGCGGAAAAATTTGTACCGCGTTTACTGAAGGTGTATCGATACTCATGCTGACGATTCGCAATTCGCAGATAAAGCAGATGGCGAGCTCCTGTCCGAATCGGCCGATGATTCAGCCTTGCGCGAACACAAAGGATTGGATCGAGTTCCGTTTGGTAGACCAGAATAATCAGCCGATCGCGGGCGAACCGTATCGCGTGCTGCTGCCCGATCAATCCATCATGACCGGCAACCTCGACGAGCAAGGTAAGGTGCGGTTCGAGGGGATTCTTCCGGGCCAAGCCTCGATTTGTTTTCCAGGCATGGACGGGAAAGAGTGGCATCCGCTTTAGCCCCCAGATGGGATGACAAGGGGGAGAGCGGCGCTTCCATGGAGAACGGTTGCTGTGCCGGCCGCCCGCACGATCGGTGAGCGCGCTCCACTCGCTATGGCTGCGCCGGATGAAAACTGGCGGCCTGGTTGGGATCGCCCGATGCGTACCTGGCGAACTTCGGATACGGATACATGGGGCGGGTGAAACTGAGCGGAATTTTCGGATCAAGCGGAAATTGCAGCTTACGTGCTGCCGCGGCAATGCGCCGCTCTCTCGATGCATCTGCAGGGAGGCCCTCAGGCAGCGGCAACGAGAGCAGATAGGAATCGCTGACCCGCGCCCCGATCATCTCATCCGGCGCATGATCGCGCTCTACCCAGTTCTCCATATACGTCAAGTAGTCGATCGAATAGGCTCCCACGCCGTTGCCGCAATGATTCATGCCGGGAATGACAAAGAGCCGGAAGAAGTCCTGTGTTGGGTTTGAACCACCCATGACTTTCTCGACTGTCTCATAGTAGTCAACGATTGCCGTGGGCATCTCTGTTGTGTCTGTCCCGCCCTGGTACACGAGCAACTTTCCTCCCGCGGCTTTGAAATGGCGAAGGTCGGGGTTCGTGTCGGTGTAGAGAGCAGCCAGGCCGAGCCGCTTGTAATCGCGATCAAAGTCATAGTTGGAGGAAGTCCAGCCCGCACTCGCTCCGTAAATCATTTCTTTAAACAGGCTGTCGGCATACCCCGTGCCTGTGCCGAAATCCCAATTCAGCTCCGAACCTGCCAATGCGCCACGAACGGCTTTTTCCTCGGCATGAGGCGGGCCGGCATAGATGCGCTTTGCCGCCTCAACCTGTGCCGCAGTCAGGCATTGCTGCGATTGGCCCGCATTGCAGAGAAGCTTCGCAGGATCCGAAGAACACCCGACCGGATTGCCGATAATTCCGTCTTTCACTCCATCATCCATGTCGCACTTTTCAAGGGCAGCGCGATGCAGAAGCTCTCTGGCGGGGGCGTCGAGAATCGGCTTGCGAGATGCATCCAGATTTGCTCTCTGCGCCCAAATCTCTCGCATGGTCAGATCGGCCTCGTCCATGTCTGGTGCGCCTGCGATAATCCCGTCGAAGTCCCAGGGAAACCGCTGCGCTGCCACCAGCCCCTGATAGCCGCCAGTGGAACAGCCCATGAAGTAAGCGCGCTGCGCGGCTTTGCTGTAGTAACGGCTCACGACCGCTTTGGCCGCTAGCGTAGAAACATGGATGGCACGGTAACCGAAGTCTACCTGTGGCGGAAGATTATTCATCGCCCACATCCCGTCGCCGCCCCGATGCCCGGTATCGGTCGTCACGCACGCATAGCCGCGTTTCAGATGCGGATCGCAAGCCCCCGAGTCGATTGAGCCCGCCCAGCCACCGTTGCCAGTAGTAATGAGCTTTCCATTCCAGTCTTTCGCCAGAGGAAGATGAATCTCGATCCCGACCTGGGGATAGACATAGGCTTCCACCTTGCAGAACGAGCCAGCGGTCCCTGACGTCTCCACCATCTTCGCGCTCGTGACCTTGACCGGAGCGTCCTGAGTTTGGGAAAAGTCGATGTTCCCGAGCGCCGAGCAGGCAGCGGTTTCTGAGGCGGCAGGCGTTGAGTCGGTAGACCAGGCGAACGCCGAGTGGGGTTGCGATGCTGCTAATGCAATGATCGCCAGCGAAACAACGATGACGATATGGCGCGGACCGGACTGCCGGCGCGCTGAAACACAGGTTTCTATCATAAGGCTGTTCGACTCGCTGTTCGTATCATCTGGATTGGAATGGGACCGCGGTTCCTATCCTACGTTCACGCATTCCGACCTGCAAAGCGGTGTAGCCCTTAATGCCCTGCGAACGTCAGCGCGTTTATCTTTTGAAAGGCTGCTTCCAGCGCGACATAAAGCTAACGTCCGCCTTGATTGACCGGCGAAGAGAAAACAAGATGCTGCTGAAAAAACGGCAGGACCTCGGTTACGACGCGGCCGTCGAGGCTCCATTTGTTCTCATTCCAAACACCGTTGTACTCTTCGGCCTCATGCGGGATGCCGTACTCATTGAGTATGTGGTTGAAGACCTGGTTCGCGTAGACGAAAGAGCGTGCCGAGGCTGTTCGAGAAGCCGGAACTGCTGCCGGTGCCGCCGTGCTGGGGAATACCGATGGACTGCTTTCGGTTTCCGGCATCATTAAACAGCACATCCGAGCTGTCAACACATCCCGACAGATTTCCGAGAGATTTCGCGGGAGATAAGGGGACAGCATAGTGATTGCGGCATTTTTGGGGGTTCGGTATCCCGTCTTCTAATCTCTCAAAACGGCTTCATCGACGTTTGGGATAGATCTCGTCTCGGCCTCACTTCAGGTTCCATCGAGCCAAGGCGCACATTTCGGAAGAAGATCGCGACTTCTTCGACTAAACTACGGCCGTGGAATTCAGTCCGGCCCCGCTGTCTTCCCGCGGCTTTGGAGTTTGGGGTATGAAATTTCGGAGACAGAATGATCGTGGTGACGGGCGCAAGCGGACGCACAGGACGCCGAGTAACAGAACTGTTACTCGCGAAAAGGGAAAAAGTTCGCGTCGTTGGGCGAGACGCGAAAAAGCTCGCACCGCTCGTACAGCTCGGAGCGGAGCCCTTCGTCGGGAACGTCGAAGATGTCGATTCCATGACACGTGGTTTCGACGGTGCATCCAGCGTCTACCTAGTTCTGCCGGAAGACATGTCACAACAGGACTTGCGCGCGCATCAAGAACGAGTTTCCGATTCCTATGCAGCTGCAGTCTCAAAGGCTCATGTGCAGTTCGCCGTAAACCTGAGCAGCATTGGCGCTCAGCACGCGAAAAACACGGGCCCCATCGTCGGCTTGCATAATCAGCAGCAGAAACTCGATCAAGTCGCTGGGCTCAACGTACTGCATCTGCGCGCGGGGTATTTTATGGAAAATCTCTTTATGAGTGTTGTCCCGCTCCGCTCGATGGGAATGCTGCCAGGAGGTTTACGTGCGGATGCACCAATGCCGTGGATAGCAACGCAAGACATAGGCGCGTATGCCGCCACTCATCTGGCGGCACGCGATTTTTCCGGCAGCTTGATCCAGGAGCTACACGGACAACGCGACATCTCCATGAAGGAGGCGGCTTCCGTCGTCGGCAACTCTATCGGCAAGCCTAATCTCGACTACGTGCAAATGCCGCGCACGATGCTTGAGCCGGCCCTGTTGGGGATGGGTTTGCCGACAAAGACCGTGGCACTGATCATTGAAATGTGGGATGGAGCAAACGCCGGACTTATCGTGCCGCAGGAAAAGCGCTCGGCCCTCAATACGACGCCGACGACACTCGAGTGGTTTGTCGAAACGGTATTCGCTCCTGCGTATCTGCAGACAGCCTAAGCGCATCTCAAGAAGTGTGAACGGATCACTTTGTTCGTCGAATGGCATCAGAGAAACCTCTCGAACTGCCCACGATTGCATTCGGGGGATGGCGACAGCATCGTACTGTTCGCCATCCCGTCATCTTCTTAGTTTCGACCGGCCATCACGCCGCCGTCGACCGGCAGTATAGTTCCTGTGATCCATGCGCTCTGGTCGGATGCGAAAAAGAGAATGGCTTCCGCCACATCTCCCGGCTGCCCGATCCTTCCGAGCGGGTGGAAGGCATTGAAGGCCGGGAGAACCTTCGAAACCTCATCTTTGGAAAGGAAAGTGGAGTAGATAGGAGTTTCGACCACGGCCGGGGCGACGGCATTGATCCTGATCTTATCCGCTGCCAGCTCCAACGCAAGATTGTGAACAAGTGCGTGCACCCCCGCATTCGCTGCCGAATACGCCGCAGACGGTGTTGCGCCGATGGCTTGAAGGGCCCAGAGCGAACCGGTATGGACGATCGACCCGCCCCCACGCTTCCTCATAGCTTTTGCAGCAGCCTGGGCCAGGAAGAATTTCCCTTTAAGAATGGTGTCCAGAAACCAGTCGTATTCTTCCTCTGTTAGTTCGAGGAAGGGTTTCGGCTTAAAGACTCCTGCATTGCTGACTAGAACGTCCAGCCCTCCGAACTCTTGTTCCGCCAGGTCTACAAGGGCCCTTCCGGTTGATGGTTTTCCGATATCTCCAGCAAAGACCCGGACCATGCCAGGTTCCGGGGAGATTTCTTTCGCCGCAGAACGCAATTTTGCCTCATCCCGTCCACTGAGAACGACGGATGCGCCGTGGGCAACGAGGCGCTTGGCCGTCTCCTTGCCAATGCCGGAACTGCCGCCGGTGACGATCGCTACTTTTCCTTTGAAGTGCATAGAACCCTCTCTTTCCGTTGTGAAGCTGTTGTTTAACGACCAAGCGGCATGTTGCCGCGCCGCTTTCTATTTCTGCTAGCTTGGTGAAATAGTTCTAAGGATGTGTCGATCTTCTAGTGTTAACAGCTGCGCGAACACGAGAAACGTAATTACGTTCGAGGTCCTGAATGCTCTTGCATGTCCTTCAGGTCTATTGAACCAATGCATCCAAGACAGCATCTCAGTCCCCTTTGTTGAATGGATCGCGCAAGAATTTGGGCAGAGAGGAGACGGCACTGAGAGAGTCAGCGAGTGTCCACAGCGCGGCTCCGAGTAAAACTAAGTCCTTTATCAGAAACTCTCCTACATCACCTTCATCGCTGCGATCCAGCCAATTGCGACCACCAAACCGTAACGCAGAAACGCATGTCCGATCGGATCGATCCAAGCCTTCGGCTGAGGTAGGGAACGTGTGTTACCGGCTGAAGATTAAGCGTGTCTGTAAACTCCATTGCTTTCATCTTTGGCATTGCTCTACTCCTTGAATTCGCTGTGTCTATTACGCGTAGCCATCACGCTATCGAAGTTAGTGTGGTTCGTGATCGATCCCCCGCTCACTTTCGTGATCGATTCAGGAGCTTGTCCAACGTGAATCTGTCAGGCTCCCAGAACGCCAGTAAGAATGCCGCAGCGGCCGCCGAGAAAACCGAATAGTCGAATGGCGTCTTGATGCCAAGACCTGTGGCCATGCCCATAGCAAATGACAAAAGAAGAAGACCGGAGAGGGCAGAGGCCAATCGTGTTTTGAAACCTGCGATGAGCAATATCCCAAAGAGTGTCTCCGCGATGGTAGCTGCCCATGCAAACGACACCGTCAATGAACTGGGCAAGAGAGACGTCAACGCGCCCGTGTACTCCACGAAATGAGCGAAATCTCCCCAAGATACGTTCTTTGCCCCATATGGCCCCCATAGGCCCAAACGATCAGCCACAGCGGATAGAAAGGAAGCTCCTAGCGCAAACCGTGCGAACAGACGGACAACCTCTGTCCCATTCTCGGTGAGTTGCGAGGTTTTTGAATTCATACGTGGCTCCGCCTAGGGAATATTGCTTTAGGCAAAATGGTTTCATCGGGGAAATGCAGGGCGTTAGGCAATCCCCGAGTCCTCACGGACGAACGCGGATGATCGTCTTCCCCTTGTGTCGCTCGGTCCGATTGAAGGCGGCGACGGCGTCGTCGAGGGTCGAGACGTTGCCGATGTTCGTCCTCAGCCGTCCGTCGCGCACCCGCCGGACGACCTCACTCAGTTGGGCGCGATCGGACACGACAACAAAGTCGACCGCCAGGCCGGCGGCGGGCCGCGCCTCGGTCGGGCCGGTGATGGTCACCAGTGTTCCTCCGGCGCGAATCACGCCCGCAGACCGCTTCGCGATGTCGCCGCCGATGACATCGAACACCAGATCGACTTCGCCGACGTCTTCCAGGGCGTCCTTGTCGAGGTCGACGAACTCCTGCGCGCCGAATTCGAGAGCCGTCTGACGTCCGGCGGCGCGTCCGGTGCCGATGACGTACGCGCCGAACTCACGTGCGAGTTGCGTCGCCATCGAACCGACTATGCCGGCCGCACCGTGCACGAGGACGCTCTGCCCCGCCTGAAGGCGGCCGTGCTCGAATAGCCCCTGCCACGCGGTCAGGCACGGCATCACGAGGGCCGCGCCCGCCGTGAAGTCAACGTCGCCCGGCAGCGGTGTGAGGTTGCGTGCCTCGACGGCCACATACTCCGCCAGCGTGCCGTCGCGATACCAGTCCGTGAGGCCGAACACCCGCTGTCCAATCGACAGCCCCGTCGTGCCATAGCCGAGAGCGGTGACCACTCCGGCCAGTTCGTGTCCGGGGATTGACGGCGTCCGGTCACGGCCGACGCGATCGGTCCAGGTCGAGGGCCACGTCAGCTCATCTCCGGTGAATCCCGACGCATGAATCTGAACAACGACGTCGTTTATCGCTGCCTGCGGCTCGGGCCGCTCCACCAGCTTCACCCCGGCCGCTCCCGCAGCCTGATCGGTTACCACAATCGCCTTCATCGGTCACCTCCCTGTATCGACCTCATCTTCATGACGTATTCTCCTTTCACCAGATCAGATGATTGGAACGGAGTGGCCGGAAGGTCCATAATCGTCAGCATGAAGTGAGTGCTGGAACATTTGTCGTACCGGCGCAAGGGCGGGAGATGACCTCTCCGACTAAACAAAGATCTTCCCGGCAGGTAATCTCCAGAGCGACTATAGCAAAGCGCACCCAGAGTCTTCTCAAGACCACATTTTTCCAGCCAGCTTCGCATTCCATCGGTAAGGCGTTTCGGGGCTACGAGCCGGCTATCGACCTGTTTCCAGTTGAACTGTGGGCGCGGATTGCGGCGCGCGTTTATCGCAATGCACCGGGTTCTTTGTATGGGCAAGGTGATGCAGGCGGTTATCCGCCGCTACGAAGAGCCATCGCGGAATATGTGGGCCACTCCCGCGGAGTACGCTGTTCTGCTGAACAGATCATCGTGACATCGGGCGCGCAGCAGGCGTTGGACCTCTTGGCGCGAGTGCTTCTCGATCCCGGCGACGAGGTGTGGATGGAAGATCCCGGGTACCCTGGAGCCTCTCAAGCCTTTCAGAGCGCCGGCGCGCGTGTGATTCCCATTCCGGTTGATGGGGACGGTATAAATGTTGCAAGGGCGATAAAGTCATCTCCTGCCGCCCGTGTGGTGTATGTAACACCAGCCAATCAGTTTCCCCTTGGAACTGTCATGTCCGCAGAGAGACGAGTCGAACTTCTCTCCTGGGCTGCGCGTGCGGGGGCATGGATTATCGAAGATGAATACGACGCGGAATATCGCTATTCCGGGAAGCCTCTTGCGTCACTGCACAGCCTCGATAGATCTGGATCGGTCATATATGTTGGAACATTTACGAAGATGCTCTTCAACGCTCTTCGCATTGGGTTCATCGTTGTTCCGGAACGGGTAGGCGAAGCATTTAGAATCGCACGAAGCTTCATCGATCGCCATGCTCCGAAGTTAGATCAGGCCGTGCTGACGGAATCGTTTCGGTGTATCCACTGTCATAGGCTTTCTGTTTTCCAGGGATTCGAATCGCTGCTTTTATCTTATTGATTAAACGCAGCTTAGCGCTAGTGGTTGCCCCCCAGGGATTCATATGGATTGAAAACAAAAGGTTTAATTCACGCTGCAGCTTCGATATCCCCATTTGTAGCCCCGAAACTTCGGGCAATTTGCAAATGATGAGACTGCAAGGGGGCGGCTCTCCGCGAACTTCGTTGAACCATCCGGCACCACCCATGCGAGCTTCATTGATCGAAATAATTCTTTCCTGTTAAAAACGGGCAATCAGCGGGGGGCACTTTGACTGAGAAGGCCCGATTAGAACCCGAGTTCGTGGAGCAGTCCGGTTCCGTGCCGACCTCCAAGACCTTCGCTTGGGTTTATAAGAGTTGATCGCCGCAAACTGTGTAGCGCAAGTACTTGCAGCCACAGCTGCTAGTTCCCTGCTCCGACTTGCAAGGTGCTCAAAAACTCGTATTTCATTGAACCGCGTGTTGTCGCGAACTTGGAGGAGAACGAGATATCGCTGAGCCGCATTCGAATCGTAGGCCCATTTCAGCCAGGAAAACCTTGAGGACAACCTCTTGCATCAGCTTCTCGAGATACGCTCTTGGCACTGCTTTGAGAATTGCTTGGTGCTCCGGAGATAAAGTTAGCCTGGCCTCAAGGGCAATAAAATGCCGACACTCTTTCATCTGAATGATGTACACCGACTCGCGAACCGGCAACGTAGTCTGCAGTCCAAACATCCAGGCCGGATTGGAGACGCGTTTCGAGCTCAAGCCAGACTCGCAGAGCCATCCTCGAATAATCGACTCAAGATTGTCCGCGGTTACCTCGGGGTACCTGAAACGAAGCGCCCGGATGCCCAAAAAGCGATGACGCTAACCGTCAGCAGGGCAAATCCGATCGTTCCGTATAGAAGCGCGTTGCAAGCGTGTTGGAACATGTCAATTCTTCTTCTCGCGATTCACATTTATCCGAAACTGCTGTGAGTCTCTCTAGAACAAGTGATCCTGGAAGGCTCCGCCACCTAACGATGAGCTGCAGACAAGCAGATCCAACACCGGAACAATCAAAGTTCGTTTGGTGATAACCAGGTCCGCAAGCTCACTCCCCGGAGGTGCCTCCAGCACTCCGCTGAAAAGAATTACGGGGATTGCCGGTTTTAACCGCTTCATTTCAGCTACTACCTGTACTCCGGTAAGGCCGGTAGCCAATAATCCGCGATGACTAAGTCAACAGGGATGCACCTGAAGAGCTCCAATGCGCCAACGCCGTCTGCCGCAGTCAAAACCTTGTAGCCGGCAGTTGATAGAATCAGACAATATATCTCCAGTGCGGGCACCTCATCATCAACGCACAGAATCACCGGGGTATTCGACAAGCGCTCTCTCTTTGTGTAGGGGCGATGGGCATATTGCTAATCGAACGTCAAGAAGTTGACATCGATTAGCGGCCCTGGAATCACCTTGTTAGGATGACACCTTGAGCTCATTGAGTCGTTGCTCGAGCGCAATGATCGCAAGGGGTTTGCGATCAATTCGAGTATTCCGTCTGCCGAACCGACCTGATTTCAGGTTCAGGCGGATACATCCGATTCCACGATCAGGCAAGCGCAATACGGTTTTGGGCAAGCTGCGCTTCGCTTTAGGTTTCTCTGGCATGGGCGCGGTCTCCTTAACCGCGCCATAATTATCGACCGTCGATGACTGGCTACCTGCTTCCCGAACCGGAAGTTGCCGGGAATCCCGTTTCTTGGAAGTTCGTTATGCAACCCGACTTCGTATCAATTGTTCAAGGCCAATGTGCGGTACTTTGCCACTCGGGAAATCCCTAGGATCACCGGGGTTGTTCATTGAAGTAAGCTTGCGTGAGCCCGACGCTTACCGGGGCTGGGCTGCTTTTGTGCTCCTAGGTTCCAGCGGACGGGGGAACGATGAGAATCGTACTTGAACAACATAGTTGCCAGCCTTATGGTTTTAGCAGGCTTGATTTGGTTCCTGCAGGGGATCAATGTGCTTTCCGGCAGTTTCATGACCGGACAGATTCGATGGGCGGTTTATGGTGGTATCGCGTTTGCAGTGGGCATCGCCTTGTTGTTAAGTAACCGGCCGCGAAAAGCGCGTTGAGAACAGAAAAACTCGAAACTTCCGACGGCTGCCCTTCACAGCATGGTGTGCACCAAATCGAAATGAACTGCCAATCCGCACAATCCCCCGCCTCGTCGAAAGCGTGACCGTCAACATGCGCGCGACGTAATGTGTCTAGATTTCGGTATGTCGGCAGCCGGGATTTGAAGTTTCTTAAAGTCGATTTCGGTCACCTCGATTTCAACAAAAAAATATCTTCCTTCCCTCTCGACTCATTGAGAGCCAGTATGGCAATCGGGATGTGACCCTCCACGCTGCCTGAGAAGCGAGGGACTGGGCTTCGCCCAGACAGTGACGTAGGGAACATGGTTCTGCGCGAAGATATAGGTGCTGGAAATGGCGGCAAGCTACGGCCCGAAACCGACATTGGTGCTTTCCGAGCCCGTTGAAAAGCGTGGGTCTGAGGTAGCGGACAGTTCGCTGATGACGTCTGCAGAATAGGGCAGCGATCTCGATGAGGAGACTGCAAGGAATCGCAACTCGGGCCGCACTCTCCGGTTACAAGGAGGCAACGATGGGAAAGCGAGGAGAGAGGCGAGAACGCCTCAGCGATTCTGGACCCCGATGCAGCTGGAATCGATATTGGAGCTGAGGAGATTTACTTAGCCGTTCCACCCGACCGTGATGAACAAGCAACGCGCAGGTTCAGCACCTTCACCTGCGGTCTTTACGCCCTGGCCGAGTGGCTGGAGTCTTGTCGCATCCGGACGGTAGCAATGGAGTCCACCGGGGTGTACTGGATCCCAGTGTTTCGGATTCTGAAGAGCGTGGCTTGAAGGTATATCTGGTCAACGCGCATTCGCTGAAGATCGAGCCCGGCCGCAAGAGTGATGTGTCCGACTGTGAGTGGATTCAGTATCTGCACTCGGTAGGATTAATGAAGGCCAGCTTCCGCCCACCGGAAGACATCTGTGCGGTGCACACTCTGGCAACACCGCAGCAGCCTGCTCCAGATGGCCACCGAACACACGCAGCACATACAGAAGTCTCTTAGCCAGATGAACCTCCAGATCGATCATGTGTTGAGCGACATCATGGGTGCCAGTGGGCTTTCCATCCTGGATGCGATCCTGGCAGGCAACCGTGATTCCAGTGTGCATGGCGCAACTCGCTCCCAATGGAGCATGAACGAGCAGTACACCCGATGCGTCGGATCATCATTGCTCATGAGCAACGATTCAAGTCCGCATTAACGTCACTCTCAGAAGTAATCAGTTCGGCTGGGCCAACAACGGCAGTCGGTAAACGTCCCCTGGAGGAGTGCTCTGAAGATTGAATCGAGTCGAATTTTGATTGTGGATGACTCGCGAGCGTGGCGGCAAACTGTTCGCTTATTTCTGCAAATACACTTGGATCTCGTGATTAGTGGCGAATGTTCGGACGGTTTAGAGGCTGTCCAGAAGAGTGAAGAATTGCAACCCGACCTGGTTTTGCTCGACATCGGGCTTCCAAATCTCAACGGTGTGGAAGCCGCTCGACAAATCCGCAAGGTTGCACCCGCTTCAAGAATTCTGTTTTTGACCTCGTACCGTTGGCCAGAGATTGTGCATGAAGCGATGAGCGTTGGCGCGCTGGGTTTTGTTTTGAAATTGAATGCCTCACTTGAGCTTTTGCCCGCCATCAGAACTGTCTTGCGCGACCAGCAGTTCATCGGTACGGGATTTTCACCTTTCGATCCCAACAAGCCCCCTCGCAGCTAGCGTCCTCCCATAGAATCCGGGAGCAAGAGTGACCCCACGAGTGGACCTCTTCGTGGTTCCGGGTGGACCCCGGATCCATCCCTGGTCTTGAAGTCGTGATGTTGAAATAGAGTGATCAGAGCTTGATCCTCGGAGCTGAGCGCATAGTGGCGCGCACCATCGTGCGCTCGTCGCTCGCGGGAGATTGGAGCCTGAGACGATCACGCATTCCGCCATACGCAAAGCAACTATCATCTCCCGTAGAGATCTTGCGGAAAACCGAGCTCGACCCTACTTCCCTCAGCTGAAGATCGAGACTGGCAAGATTGTCCTGGAGTTGAGATACCTTTCGTGATCCGATGATCGGAATTACCCGCGCGGCTTATGAATTATTTCGAGGACCATGGTGAATCTTCCGATGCGGCAGACAAGGCCCAGGTTTGCCCCTGGAGCCAAATCTTCAGGCGTCGCAATGAGTCACGGCTCTACATCGCCAACAATCCTGTGGACTACCAAGCCAATCTCGTAGATTTTCAATTTCAACTACATTTGTACAAAGGGAGGCGATTTCTTGTCCAAACGCTCTTGCTTTGCAACCAGGGTTCGGGTGCCAGCATCAACGGCCGCTGCGGAGGCCAGAATTACAAGCCGCCTGCGAAGGGTCGGATGGATCAGAAGCTGTCCGGATGGCCGACGATTTGAAACCGGATTTGATTGTGCTGGACATCGGTCTTCCAAACGTGAATGGAATCGAAGCCGCCCGGCGGATACGACAACTCTCTCCCAACTCCAAAATACTCTTCCTGAGTCAGAACAAAAGGCTCGAAGTCGTGCAGGCAGCTTTGGGGCACGGGCGCGTTAGGCTACGTTTATAAATGAAAGCCCAAAGGAACTCCTGCCTGCTGTCGACGCGGTTCTGCTGGGTAAGCAATTTGTCAGTAGCGGCTTAACCGATAGGAACTGAAGTCTCAGTCATCCTGCATCGGCCTCGCCTTTTGCAAGTAAACGCAATTCAGCTTCCGGCACGGCGAATTCCGCGATGCCGCACTCCAAGCAGACAGCAAGCTCGGGGAACACCCACACGGCGGGCATGTCAAGGTCTTTCAGTCCGGGTCCGGGACAATGGATGGCGATCTCCGCCGTGAACTTGCGCCGTTTGACTGCTCCGCAGGACTTGCACCCCATGCCTGGCTCCCGACGAGGCCTCCGGTCAGTCACAGTAGAGATCCTTCTGCTTCAACAATCTTCATAATTTACAGAGGATTACACAGAGAGAAGGGTATGGTCGTTGCTCACAAGCAACTACGAGAGGGACTTGTGCGGTAAAAGGGACTGATCCTGTGTATGTGGCTCGAGGGAGATATTCTGTTCGTAACGTTCAGGGCGGAGGTTTCGTCGACATCCCACGAAACTGCTGGGCATATGGAACGCTGGATGCCTCCGCGCAACGGGAAGTCGTGATCGCCGCTCTCTTGGCCGTTACCAGTGCCCGGCTCGCCGGTGCGATAGGGTCGGTTACTCCGCTTCGCTGCTGGTCTCAGTCAATTCAACTGACTTGATCCACGGATCGGTGCGTAGCTCGGAGACCAAGGCGTTCAGGAGTTCTGCAACATGGGTTGCAGACTCTAATATTGCCCGGATCATCGACGTCTCGCTATCTTCGATTTGCTCGGCACGAATTTCCCGAAGCACGAGCGCGCGTGAGGCTACTGCATGGGTGATCCGATGCTCGGCCGCTGATTCGTGGTCGACGACCTCGGTCTTAACGATGTGCCTGATCAGACGCCGAGTACGCTCTGCATAGGCCAGTTTATCTGCAAGGCAGGATTCAAGTAGTACGCCGACTGCATAGTGGCCCGTGACGTCGGCAAGTTCAATCAGCACCACGTACTCGGCTACACGAAGGTGAATGAGGTGGTTGGCTTTGGCCAGAATGAACAGGTGCCGTGCCACCGGGGACTCTATCTCACCGAGTTCCTTGCGGAAGTCTTCAACGAAAACCTCCCGCAAACGTCCGCTGGTCTTCACGCGAAAGGTCGCCCTTAAAAGACTCCTCTTTTACCTTTTCCCACTCAGCTTTCAGAAGTTCATGAGTCGCTTGCGTGAGACGGTCCATTTTCTGTCTGTGCGGCTCTCAAAAGGCGTGCAGTGCGTTGTGTAGTGAGTCGAAATTCATTGTCGAGCGCCAGGACATTCCCGCGGCGCGCCGGCCTACCTGCAATTCCTGTTCTGTCACGGGTTTTCCACGATGTTCCTCTTCTGTCCAGTATTCGGCACTATGATCAGAACCTTGCGAACGCGCAATGACCGGAGCCAGCGGCTCGTGAAACGCTAACGGCATTATTGACGAAATCATAGACCGGCCACGTACGTGATTGGCCGCCAAGCCGAAGGAGTTGCAGCATGAAAACGCCGAGGGGAGCAGACGATACCCTCCGTTGTTCGTTCTGTCATAAATCGCAGGACGCCCTTGCTAAATTGATCTCCTCGCCGAGCGATTATCCGCGCGCCCACATCTGTGATGAATGCGTTGCGGTTTGCAACTCCATTCTGGAAGATGACCGGGGGGAGACCCTGCCTGGGGCAGCGCCGGCTCACTTGCCCAAACCGCAAGAGGTGAAGGGATTTCTCGACGAGTACGTCATTGGCCAGGAGCAGACCAAAAAGAAGCTGGCTGTAGCGGTCTACAACCACTACAAGCGTATCCAGATGAACCGGACACGCGGCAATGACGTCGAGCTGTCCAAGTCCAACATTCTGCTGGTCGGTCCGACCGGAAGTGGCAAGACCCTGCTGGCCCATACCCTGGCCAAGATGCTGGATGTACCGTTCGCGATCGTAGACGCCACAACGCTGACGGAGGCCGGCTATGTGGGCGAGGACGTCGAAAATATCATCCTCAAGCTGCTTCAGGCTGCCGATGGCGACGTAGCCAGAGCGCAAGCCGGCATTATCTATATTGATGAAATCGATAAAATCGGCCACAAGGACGAAAACCCGTCCATTACTCGCGACGTCTCCGGCGAGGGCGTGCAGCAGGCCTTGCTGAAGATCCTGGAGGGCACGGTAGCCAATGTACCGCCCCAGGGGGGACGCAAGCATCCGCACCAGGAGTTCACCCCGGTCGACACCACCAACATTCTGTTTATCTGCGGCGGCGCCTTCGTCGGGCTGGAACGCCTGATCGGGCGGCGGGTGGGCAAGAAGGCTTTGGGTTTCAAGGCGCTGTCGGAGAAGGACGCCCAGGAAGCTGGTGTTTTGCCGGCGCAGCGCGACACAGAGCTTCTGCGCCAGGCTCAGCCCCAGGACCTGATCAAGTTCGGCCTTATCCCGGAATTTGTCGGACGCCTGCCGGTGATTGGAATTCTCGACGAGCTCGATGAGGCTGCCCTGGTGGAGATTCTCACCAAGCCCAGAAATGCCATCCTCAAGCAGTACCAACGGCTCTTCGAGTATGAGGGTGTGCGCCTGTTGTTTTCTGACGACGCCTCCCGCGCCGTTGCCCGCGAGGCCCTCAATCGCAAAGTTGGGGCACGAGGCCTGCGCATGATCCTGGAAGAGCTGATGTTAGACCTGATGTACCACCTCCCGAGTAATAAGAAAATCAAGGAGTTGGACATTACCGCCGAGATGGTACAGAAACGTGACCTTTCCGTAACTCTGCTGGAAAAGGCCGGGTAAGCCCGAATACTTTCTAGTACCAACGGGCACGGCACCCCACCCTTCGTGTTTTTTGCGAAGTGTGGGCGTGCGGCGTCGATGGTACGGCTGGCATCGAACAAGGCGTGTACCTGCCTATGGATGTCGAACTGGCGCTCCCGACATTCATGGTGGAAGGTCTGCCTGATCGGGCTCGGTACGTTCTTCGCAGCTGTCTGCGCTGCTGTTGAGGAGCTGTGCCGTGCTTCCGGCTTTGGCCCGTTCGTTGATTTCCCCGATGCAGGTACGGCACCGCGGGCTTTGAGGATAGCGGCCTTCGAGCTCTACGGGGGTGAAGAGCCCGCGGATGAGGGACCGGCCGCATTGCTTGCAGGTCTCCTGGGGGAGGGATTCTATGCTGGGCAACTCAATCTGTCTTTGCCTCACGGTTGCGGCTCCTCTTCTTTCCTATTTGGCGAATAGGCGCTCGTCGATGCGGTTCTCTCAGAAAGGACGACCTTAGGGTTGACTCGAGGTCTGCGCAACTAGGGAAATCCCTATCTCCGCTCCAGCTCGCTACGCTGATGCACGCGGAACGCTTGAGAGCGCCATGGCAAATTGATTCGACAAGTAATCACCGAGAAATCAATACACCACGCCAACCCTGTCAGTTGGTAGATTCCAGGACCGGGGAGCTTCTGCCCTCCTGACGGAAACGTGATCACCGATTTCGGTCCCCACTGGAACGTCAACGCGGCCACTTCTTCATCCTTCGAAATATGCCCATAATCGTTGTACGTCATGTAGTAGCGGTCCACGACCTTGATCCGCCGCCCTTCGAATCCCGGAACCACCAAGCGCAACGGAAAACCTTGCTGCGGGCGTATGGGCTCGCCGTTTTGCCCGTAGGCGACAATGCAATCGTCCATCGCCTTCGCCAGCCGGATACTGCCGGCGCCCTTTACCTCTTCCGAGCCTTCCGACACTACCCACGAGGCGTGCTTCTGTACGCCGCACTCTTTGAGCAAAACCGAAAGCAGCACGCCTGTCCATTCGCTGCAACTCGTCAGCCTGTGAGTCTCCTGCACCGTCTTGTCTTCCGGCTTGGAATGGTTGCCTAGGCACTCTATGAAATCAACGCGCGATACTGAGGGAATGCGCTTCAGATCATCCATCCTGAGCTCCAGCGGCCGGTCGACCATGCCGTGAATCATCAGCCGATGCTACTGGAGATCGATAGCCGGCACGATCGACCCGCGATGCGTCCGATGAAGTAAAGCGACGATGGTGTGATGATGCCCACCAAATCCTGCAGCGGCGCTAACACGTGAAACGTCAACCCAAATTCGTCCGCCGAAGGTCTGCCGTCTACCGGCACGCGAAGCGTGGTCACGTAGTGCGACCGATCGCCATACGCGATCTGGTCCTTCAGCGACTTTGTTTCGCCAGCCGCTGTTTGGCCGGTTGCGGTTCGCACGGCGCCCAAGGCGGCTGCAGCAGGGCCGGTGGTTAAAAGTCTCCTTCGGCTAGCCTTCGTCAAATCGGTCGGTTTTTTCGATGCCGGGCTTCTTTTCGAATCCATGGGGTCTCGCCTTCTAAAGCATTTTTACTAATACTGTGGCCCGGTGGGATCAGTTATGCGGCCATTCTTTCGCGGAATGGCCGCGTCGGGTTCAGTTTCCTGGTCTACACCATTAGCAAAAATGCTATAGCGCTGTTTTCACTCGTGCCGAGCGAATGTTTCGAGGGAACTTCGTTCTCGCGTTTTTGCTTGTCGCAAAATGTACGCCTACTTGGCGGATCAAATCAAGGCTGGATGAAATCCGATGACAGCATCCCTATTCCCGTGACGTTTGTCGCACGCCGACTGGGACGAATGCACCTATCGCCCTCTGCCTGAAGGTTGTGGTGAATAGGGATGCTGTCAGGGCGCCAAGGAAGCTGGCGTGTTTCAGCCGGTGGGAGACCGGTCAAGATAAGGCTAGCAGCCGCCGGGTAGTGAGTGTTGTGTGGTGGAAGGTGACAACCACTGCGAAGCGTACACGACGATTGTGTGGGGCATGAAGTTTCGGGGCATACGAAGTAACCACCATTCGTCGCGCCACTCGGAGGCCGTTCGGGTGGTGGTTACTTCGTCTTTCCTTTCAACTCTAGAGATGGTTTGAGCATAAGGCGTTCGCCCTTCGCAGGATGTCCCCGGGGCGGGATCGTGCCGGGACGATCGGATTTCGCTGTGTGGTGGGTGCTCCGTGACCCGTCCGGGAACCCTGGGATCGATTAACTCCGGCAGCCGGCAAGATCGTCCACCCCATAGTGGAAAGCTCTTTCTTTGGAAAGAGGACAACATTGCGGGTTCGAGACGTACCGAACCCGGTTCGACCATGAGCACAATTGGTTGACGCGAATTCGGTAATCTCAGTCGATCACTCATAGATTTTCTACGTTGATCAAATCACTCTTTAATGCCCAAATAACGATGCGCACTCTATTTGGCGCTCCCGTTTTCATCATGATGTGGGCCACAGAGTTCTTGACGCTTTGCTCGGTAATCCCCCCCATCATCGCCGCTATTTCTTTATTAGTCATTCCATGAGCGACAAGTTTTGCAACTTGTCTTTCGCGTGGAGACAGGGGGCGATTCAACATCGGCTTCCGTAAATGATGCGTAAACCGTGGCTTCCCATGCCCGTTTATGCTCGAGGACTGCGTTGCTGGAACTGTATTTGAGGAAAAGGAATGATATCCGATTTCAAAGTCTGGGCTGGCATTCGTGGAAGCCATGTTGCCCTCCTACTGGGCCACTTCGGTTAGCGTCTCGTAGGTGCTGTAAGACCTGCGGGGCGCGCTGTTAGTTTTAGTGGCCATTCTTCATGGCCGCCGTTTCATTTGCTCGGTAATTTCTAGACTTGGCTTCCGCTAAGCTACTTTAGAAGCATCGGTCTAAAAGATGTATTCGGTAGTCGATGACGCTATTAATCAAGACACTTAAATCGGCCAGATAGAAGAAACCCACGCCAACCAAATATGGGATTTTTCACAACCATCGTCTGTAACAGTTGTGACAGCAAATCACAGTTTGTCCATTCGAATATTCCTGGGACTCACGAATCGCGGGGCGCGTTCCACACCCAGCAAAATGGCCCTGCGAGCCAGGATGATGGCATTGTGCATATCTCTAAGATGTTTAATAAGGTCATCTTCCGTGAGGCCGGTGGATATCGTGAGCTGGGAAAAGAAGGAGACATCACTGAGCTGCGTTCGAATGGCCAGCACCATGTTAGCCAGGAAAACTCCGAGGACTACCTCTTGCGCCAGTTTCTCGAAATACGCTGCCGGCATCGCTTTGAGAATCGCTTGATGTTCGGCGGATATAGCTAGATTAGCTTGAAAGGTGATAAAGCCCGGACGCTCTTTCATGTGGATGAGGTGAATGGACTCCCCGTCCGGCAACGTAGTTTGCAGTCCAAAATTCCACGTCGGATCGGAGGCGGGTTTCGTGCTCAGATCAATATCGTCGAGCCAGCCTCGAATCGTCGGCTCCAGACTGTTGGCACTCACTTCAAACTGCCTGAAACGAAGTGCCCGGATGCCCCAAAAGCCGGCGATGATAGCGCTTATCAAGGCATAACCAATCATTCCGTATAGAAACGTGCTGAAAGCGTGGTGAACCATGCCAAATTCTTCCTCCCGCGATTCATATTTTTCCCAGGCTGGTGGGAGTCTCCGCAGAAGAAGCGATCCCCGTATAGCTCGGTCAGCTCAAAGAGGAGCTGCACAGAAGCAGATATAGTACCGAGACGATCAGGATTCGTTGCGCGAGAGCAAGGAGGATTGCAAATGATGGGGCTGCGGCGCCGTAATCGGAAGGCGGAGGATTGTCTGACGAATGCTTACAGCTTCGTCGGGGGGTATCTGGCTCACCTCTGCATAGAGCGCTTTTGAGGTATTGTGTTGGGAGAGGAAGAGTTGTTGCGCCCTCCGATAGGGCGGCAGAGCATCTTCCCATCGGTTCCCCAAGACAACATATCCGCCTGGAAAAGCAAGCTCTCCGCTGACTGGGGTGGTGTGGAGGGGCCGTGTGGGGTGATCGCATAATAGTAGGCCGCCCCGATCACAGGGACAGTGATCGCGAACGCGACTGCAGACTCTTTTGATGGCCCGAGGGATTCGCAATGGCATCGATTACAGTCTAACCACTGCGGGGACCACGCTACGGCAAATGGTCTTGGGCTCCGGGCGTTTGTTGTCTGATACCGCCATCAACCCTGGCTCCCCAAGGGCGCGCCCACAGCGTTAGTGTACTTCCGGCGCGTTACCCTCCGTTGTAAATATGCGATTCGGCCCGTTCATTCTGAGCGGCTCTATGTTCCCGCCTGTACCGTGCAGGAGGCATTCCGAATTGTCGTTGTGAACGCTCGATTGAAAGCTGCCTCCGATTCGTAGCCCACCTCGGACGCGATTTCCGCCACACCCCTTGGAGTCCTCGTAAGACTGCGTGAAGCCAATTGCAGTCTCCACCGAGTCAGGTAGGTCATAGGCGGTTCCTCCAGGTAGCTCGTGAAGCGTTCACTCAATGAAGAGCGGGACGTGCCAACCTCATTTGCTAACTTAGCGATCGTCCATGGATGATCAACCCGGCTGTGCATCAAGCCAAGGCACTTGCCTACGATCGAGTCGCGTGTGCCCGCAAGCCAGCCAGTCTCTCGTTCGGGGAGACTCATCACATAGCGGCGTAGCGTATCGACAAACAACGCCTCCGACAGCTTGGCCACCACCTGCCAAAAGCCCCGTTGCGGGACATACATTTTGGGTGGTTTGCGTTACGCTGGATGGCGAAGAATCCGGTCTTCACGTAGATTCCGGGAGTTGTATAGGTCTGCCGCAGATACAGGTTGAAACGCTCCTTGCCGGTGAGTGGCACAATGGGCGCATCTTTGGGAAGATACGCACCATAGATCCAGTTGACTGGTAGGGTTGTGTTGACCGAGGGCACTGGAATTGCCGGAGCGCTAGCCGGTTCTTGCCCTATACATGAGGGGACCAAAAGCAGCAAAGCAAGAATGCTCGAGCGAGCTGCGAGGAGCCTTCTTGGGCATGCGCCGCGCGAAGAACAGCGGTTCATTCTTTCAAGCGGTTCGAACACGCATGCGAATGTCATTCCGTGAACACTGGGCATCGAATGACCTTAGCTTCAACAGCGAATCACATTTGCGCTGGCTGACAGTTGGCGTTCTCGATCCGTCTACAGCAGCCCCAGACGGGCCGTCGCCAATCTCCCTCAAGGCTACGGGCCAGGCAAGGGAAGAAAAACTAGGAAAAATCCTAGCGTTTCACCGGCAAAGCTACTTGTTGCGCCAACTTTCCAAGCCTACGGACATGGAGAAAAATTGCGATGCGGACTTTGCAAGGTCCAAGGTAAAGATCTTCCTGCTCGCGCAACCTTACCGATAACATTAGGAAGGGGCATTGAAGGGACAGACGAAGTAACCACCATCCACGCTGAAGCATGCCAAGATCAAAGAAGCCTTGACGTTGTATCAGAACATAGGGAATCGATGGGCCGATGTGTTACGACATCATAGAGTTTCTAGGCGGCGCCCCAAGCCAATCGGGCAGTCGGGCTGGGAGCCAGGAAAGTGGCCGACGTTGTCAAGCGAACTGCGAACTACTACCGTCACCTCGGACGCCCAAAAGCGTCTTTATTGCCATCGAACGGGTGTTGGAAATCTACCTTGAACTTGTGAAACCTGCCAGCGTAGAAGCCGTCGGATGATTTACGCCATCTCTGGCGCGATTTGACGCTAACGCTCTGCTTAGGTCCGCCCTACACATCCAAAGGATGTTCTGACTTGTGAGGTCTTCTCTCATGCAGCCGACGTGTTCGAGTTGTTGGGCTACGGACAATCTGGTGAAGTGCTCTAACGAAGACTGCCTCAACCTAGTGTGTACTCTTCATAGGAAACGGTATGGTGGTGGCTGTAGAGGCTGCTGGGACACTGAGTACATATTGCTGCCACCATCTGGCATTCCCAAATCCGAGCACTGCTGAACAGGGAACGCGGAGGCTGGGGCGGATTCCGTGGCTGTGATCTCAAACCTGATCCCGCGCCCGGGCGTTATCCCATGGTCGCGACCGAGTCGCACCAAAAGAGTCTGCATCAGAGTTTACAGGACCATGGATCTAGTATCGCCGCCGCGATCGAGCAGGGGCGCTGTCTTCCTTTGGGTGTTGCCGATAGGTCGCATGCGGAGCGATCGAAAGACTTCTCTGAGTGGGCTCTGGCTAGCGGCTACTCCTCAACCGACTTGGGCTCTAGGGTCACGGTGATCGGCGAAGCCGAAACAAAAGACACGACCGATTCTGCCGGTATCGAGACGCCCTTGTTCCCCGTCGCTGCTGCGCCTACCGTTCCTGCGCCCGCTCCCACGAGGCCGCCGATCAACGCGCCCTTGCCTCCGCCCGCAAGCCCACCAATCAGTGCGCCTCCACCAGCCCCGCCACCAACCATCGCGGCAGTGCGCTTGCCCTTGCCTTTGACGGTCTGTTCATATTCCTGGGTGGTTACCCCATACGAACCGACACGGTTGAGCTGTATCCCAAGCTCACCCTCCCCCTTGAATTTGCCTTGTTTTCTCACGGCGACAACAGTGCCGCTCACGGGAACGCCGGCTTTCAGGACTGTCACTCCCTCGACATGTAAGGATTGCGCGAGGGACCCACTAAAAGGGTCGCCGATATTGTTGGTTTTTGAACTCAGCCCCTGGGAAAGCCGGACGGTAAGTGTAGTACCGCTTGGCACGGTGTAGACCTTGGGCGGCGGCGGAGGAGGAGCGTGCACGGGAGCCGGGGGGACCGGAGCCGCGGGCGCCGGGGCCGCAGGGGCCGGTACACTGGCGGCTGGCGGCGGTGGCTGGTCTAGCGCCGGTGCGCCGCGGCCGCGGCCGCGGGCGCGGCTGGCGGCGAAGACGAGGCGCTGGTCTCCGCCGGCGGCGTCTTGTTGCATCCGCAAAACATTAGAACTCCCAGCAAACTTGTCGACAACATGCGGTAGATAGTCGCATTGTGGCCACGCATGCTCGTAGTTTTCAGGTTTGTTCTTCCTATAGTTTTCATGTTCCTCCTTACTTCTCGGTTGCTATATCGCGTTCACAGTTTTTCTTTACCTGAACCCAGCGGACCCCATTGGCATCAAGTTCAATTTCGTCCACAGGGCCTCCAACTTCAAGCTTGTCGGCATGGTACATAATGGTCAACTCGACCAAGCGACGCGCCTTGAATTCATCGAACGTGGTTCCCAGCAATCCCGTGTGTTCCCACGCCGTGCGCTCAGCGATAGCGCGACTAGATTTCTTCTCGCCTTCAAACTCATGGAATATGTCGTATTTGCCTACCGAGGTATATGCAGTGGGCGGATCGTCGGAATTAAGCACATAGCCCTGGGGAAATAGGAACCCATTGGCATAGTTAAGCATCATAGCGTGGATCCACGTGCCGCCAGTCTTTTCGACCCCCGCTAAAAGGCCGGTGGTGAGACGGCCATCGCCGGCGTAGGCGTATGCAGAAAGTTGCTCGTTGGAGAATTCTCTAAAGTTCCGCTTCATGGCTTCAGCCCAGTTCACTAGCACCAAATCGCTTTCCGCGCCGCTGATCCTACTCCCGTGCGGCGTATTGGCGACAGCAGCAATTGCCTCCGAAACGGCTGTCCAGCTATGTTTACCGTCGCTTAGAAGACCCGCGGCAGTAAACACGACGTCACCGCTAAGTGCGGCAATCTTGCAGGAACTATCGTCGATGCCTTGAATGACAGTTCCGTTCACAGTGGTTTCGGTCCGACTGTCGGCTGCGATGATGACACGGTTTTTCGTCTGCGCGATGACAATGATGGTGCCGGAGGCCATAGGTTGTCCGGCTCTTGGATGAGGAAGCGCGAGAAGCACCGACGCAATAATGTGAAGAGATTTCATTTCTTCGAAAACACTTCCCGTCTCCAATGCAGTCGACTTAGCCAACCCCCGAGGTGGTTCGACTGCAGTCAACATTCACTGCTGCCGCCCTGGTAAATTACACCTTTTAAGAATGCGACTAGCGATTCCTCAGAATTGCCAGCAGCTAGCGAACTAGCTACCTCAATTATTCAAGGCCAATGCGCGGCACTTTGCCACTCGGAAAATCCCTAGGATCAGGGGAGCGCACCGACGATCACGCGGTTCGGGGACCCCCACAAAAATCCGTATCCAAGAGCGAGTCTCCCTCAAAGCCCAATGTCAGTTGGCGATAAATCTCTAGTGCCGTAACGACAGTGCTGCGCAGGCAGAGGTGGGCCTGGGCAGGCTGGCCAAGAATGAAGTCGAGCAGGCCGGTCGATGGACCGAACGACGCGAAGCCGTATCTTAAAGGCGACTGCGCCTGCGCGTGTTCCGAGCAGAGCGACGTCCTGCAGGCCGTCGTGGAGCACTAGTCCGGAACGCAGCTGCTGTGTGCGGCCCCCAGCTTGCCATACGAGCGCCTCTGCCGCTGAAGGCGAAGGCCTTCGTGGTAACCTCTTCTGATAAGCGTCGATGGCGCCTCGAATCGCAAACACGTCTGTTCGAGTGAGAGTCAATTCTGTGCGGGTATGTATTGAACTGCTTTTAGCACGAACAAGATCACATCTACGAGAGAATCTGTGCAGAATACACAGACGGTTGTTCCCAGTGACGGCGTATCGGCGGCTCAAACACGCATGGAATCGCCTCCTCAACTGAGAGGCAAGAGGGCGTGGATCGTAGTACCACGATTGAGTTCAGATTCGATGGAAAGCGTTCCGTTTACCAGCTTCAGCCGTTCTTCCATGCTGACGAGGCCAAGCCCTCGACCCACCTTCGCTGCCTGGGTGTCAAAACCGACGCCGCGGTCGCTCACATTGAGATGGATCTCATCGGATTTCCCCCACAATCTGACGTCGACTTGTTGGGCCCCGCTGTGCTTTACCGAGTTACGGAGGGCTTCTTGCAGCACTCGGAAGAGACAAAGAGAAACATCCGGCGGGACTGAGTCAGGTAAGTCGTGGCTTTGGAAGTTAATCTTCACCTTCAGCTGTTCCCCCATGTCATGGCAGAGGCCCCGCATCGCGGCAAATGGGCTCAGACTGTCCAGCCTTGTCGAGTGTAATTTCCGCGACAGGGCTTGGATATCTGTTGCTATCTCACTGGCCTGATTCTGTAGTTCGCCAATTTGATCGAGGAGTTCAGGCGATTCAGGAGGTTCCAGGTGGAGTTGATCCAACTCCACTGCCAACAATGCAAGACGTTGACCAATGTCGTCGTGGAGTTCTCTGGCAACCCGGTTACGCTCTTGCTCCTCCGCCTCTATCAGCCTGCGGTTCAGTTCCAAAACCGCCTCTTCCATCTGCTTGCGGCGGGTAATGTCCTCTGCAAGGATGAGAATTCCTCCCACAGTACCTTCAGGGGTCTTCCAAGGGCGAACTTCCCAGCGCGCCCAATGAGGGCCGTCTTGCCCTTCCCAACGGTCTTCGTCAGCTCGCAGGGTTTCTCCTTGAAGGCCGCGGCGGTGAATCTCCATCCAACGCTCAGGTATTTCTGGGAAAAGCTCATAGTGCGAACGCCCTAGTACCTCCGTTCTGCCACCTAAGTAATCAGTACACCATCGGTTGCTGACTTGCAGATAACGCATGTCACGGTCGAGCATGGCCACCGCAGCGGGTACATGCTTAACGAAGATTTTCAGCAGTTCTTCGCGCGATTGCAGTAATAATGCCTGGGCTTCTAAAGTGCGGTTCACTTCAGAGAGCACCTCTTCTGTCCGTTTTCTCTCGGTTACATCGATATTGACGCCAAGCACTCTCGAAGGCTCGCCCGACTCATCCATGAAAACCTGCCAACGTCCGGCTATCCAATGAATGCTTCCATCAGGCCAGACAACGCGCCATTCTCCCGTCGTCTGTTGGCCCGTTTTCAGGGCACGCTCAACCAATTCCATAACTCGTGTCTGATCATCGGGATGAATCAAATTCTGAAAGAAAGCGGTCGTTCTGCCATCAAAGGTGCCGGGTTGCAAACCGTACATCGGCTCTAAATTGGTGCTCCAAGTAACAAGTCCCGTTCGAAGATTCCTTTCAAAAGCTCCTATGCCTGCCGCCTGTTGCGCCAATCGCAGCCGTTCCTCGCTGGCGCGTAGCGCCTCTTCTGCCAGCTTTCTCTCTGTGATGTCACGGGATATTCCAGAAACGCCCACAGTTCTGCCAGTTGAATCCTTGATCGGCGAAATAGTCAGGGATACGTTAATTCTTTTCCCCGTTTTGGTAACACGAACCGTTTCAAAATGCTCGATGCGATCCCATGATTTCAACGTTTCACGAATCTTGTTCTGCTCATCCGGTAGCTCAGGCGGGACAAGCATGCTAATTGGCTTGCCCAGGGCTTCAGCCTCCGTGTATCCGTAAATCTTCTGCGCACCTATGTTCCAATTTACGATAATTCCATCTAGAGTCCCCGAAACAATCGCATCGTCGGATGATTCGATAACTGCGGCATGCCTAAACTGCGCGTCCTCTGCCTTCTTTTTGTCCGTGATGTCCTCCACCATCGCCAGTACGAGCGCAGATGGATGACTCTTCAATAAAGAGAGGCTCAAGCGTCCCCAGACCAAAGAGCCGTCTTTTTGTAAATAGCGTTTCTCCAACTGGTAGTGATCTATGGAACCTGCTTTTAATTGCTGAAAGAGCGCCCAGTCCTTCTGAGCATCTTCAGGAGGAGAAAAATCGGGGCAGTGTTTGCATTGGAGTTCCTCCTCGCTGAAACCTAGCATCGAGCAAAGGGCAGGATTGACGAAGAGAGGCTGCCCTTCCAAAGTTTCCACTGCGATGCCAAGGGGACTCGCGTTGAAAACATCACGGAAAAGCTCGGTGTCGGGCGTCCGAATTCGTGCTGCCTCGCCCATAAAACAACGTATATAACACAGTTGCTATCTTACGGCAACAGTATTGGATGCAAAGGGCGAGGCTTTACAGAAGTTCACGGCCGGCTCGGAGATTAAGACTTCGCGGTCAGGGTTTCTTCGCCTACGGGTTCCGCCTTCGCCTCGGAAGGTATACCGGCTGACCATCTCGATCTGAAAATTTCAGGCAATGGAGTCCACCCGGGCCGCCTGCTGCTCCTCGGTTGTTTTGCTGGACTTATTGTCTGCTTCGCTGGTAAGGGTTGAACTGGCTGCGAGCATGACGGGGCCGCGGTGAAAACCTGGGTGCGTCTTAGACCCATGGACATTGCCCCCTAAATGGATGGGACAGTTCCCGGGCGACTATCACTGAGGGATAATCGACCCGCCAAGCAGCAGACGATTCGCTGCAGGCGACTCGGTAACGCGCGCACCGGCTTCTCGGAGATACGGCATGAAGACATCTCGAGCGCACTCAACTCCTGAGTTGCCGGCAACCCGGAATACCGGCGCCCACGGATGATTTTAGTAGGGATTTCCCTAGTTGGCTGGAGGTGTAGGCAGGCCGAGAATTGAATGGAATCAGAGGGAATCATTGTGCGATTGCGAGTCCGTCTAGTCACGCTAAGGCTACCTTTACCAATATTGGTCCTGGCCGCTGCGATTGTGAACCCGGACCTTCTTGAGCTGGTCTCTGGCGGTTGAGATGGAAGGCCGATGACCCTGGCAGCCTTCACCGACGAGCCACCCCGAAGTGGTGGCATGAGAGGAGAAAACAGCGATGGACCCCATGATTGCGCGTATTTCGCACAACCTCGTCGCTCGGGTAACGGGTCCAATGCATTTCCGGCTTCTTCTGCAGCCGGGAGTGGCCACCTTCTTTGCCATCCGCGATGGATTGAAAGACGCTCGCGAAGGCGAGCCACCTTATTTCTGGGGCCTTTTCACCGACAAGGCCGAACGCGAATCGATGGTGAAGAACGGTTGGAAGTCCGTAGGAAAGGTGTTCATCCTTGCCATGGTGCTCGACGTGGTCTATCAGCTCATCGAGCACCGGTGGACCGTTTTTCCAGGCGAGGCCATGTTAGTCGCGATCATTCTTGCCATCGTGCCCTATCTGCTGCTCCGCGGACCTATCAATCGAATCGCCTACCGTCATCGCAAAGTAGGCAAGGAACGCCTGGCAGGAGACTAGAGGGTTCGTTTCGGGGGAATTTCGATGCCTAACTCCCAGCAAGTCATCTCCGTAACGCTTTCCGTCGCTCTTGTAGCCAGTTCGATGGGTCTCGACGGCTGCAAAAAGAAGGAAGCGACTACGCAGCAGGCCCGGCCGCCGCCCACCACCACCTATGCCATTCCTCCGGCTGATCAGCTCTACCAGCTCGTGGCTCCGGTCGTCCTGTTCCCGGACAACCTGGTTGCCATAGTGTTTGCGAGCTCGACTTTCCCGGATCAAATCACCCTCATTCGGTCGAACCGTTCATCAGATTTTCTGCATTAGAAGGACATGAGTTCCTGATCAGTCGAGGATGGGAATGTTTAAACAAAGAGCGTGCTTTTTCCTCTTGAGTGCATTCGCGCTTTCATTTTCGAGCGTGCACGCACAAAGCCCTCAACAGGTGATCCAGCAGGTTGTCGATGCGGAACTCACGTCCATCCAGAACGACCATTCAAAGTGGGTTTATTTTGAAGAGACTCAAAAGCCTAAAGCGCAGTTTAAACAGTGGGTCGCGACCACCCAGCGGGGTAATATCGAACGCATACTAGAGAAGGATGGCCAGCGGCTATCCGAGCCCGAGCAGCGTGATCGCATTCAGACTTTTCTGCACGATACCAAAGCCCAGAACAAGCAGATCTCAGCGAACAAGGACGATGATCAGGAGATCTATGACCTTCTGAAGCTTATGCCGGCTGCCTTTGTTTGGACACAAACGGATGCGACAGCAACCACGACCTCCTTACACTTCGACCCCGCTCCAGAGTTCGAGCCGCCTACGCAGGCAGCTCGTGTTTTTAGTAGCATGACGGGTGACCTTGTTGTAGATACCCAACAACGTCGAGTCTGCAGCATCAAGGGCCATCTCTTGCGCGATGTCAAGTTCGGTGGTGGCCTTCTCGGAAGATTGAAACAGGGTAGCTCTTTTTCCCTCAAGCAAGAGCAGGTGGGGCCTTCGCTCTGGCAATTGACCTCAATCCACGTTCAACTTCAAGGAAACGCGCTACTCTTTAAGAGCGTCTCGCTCCAAGAAGACGACGAACTTTCAAAGTTTCAGCTCCAGCCTTCGGGCATAACTCTTGAGCAAGCTTCCGTCGCAGTTATGAAGCAGCCGGACTTAGGGGTGGAGCACGTTTCCCGGTGACGCCGACCTAAGCTTCAGTCCCGGCATGCCAAGATGCCGTACCGGGATCTTGATTCGGCGGCAGGTCTCCCCACCACCGAGAGGATAGCGGCGATCTTCGGACCGGCCTGCGCACTGCCAATGTGTATCCAGTTTTCTGCCAACCGCGATGGGGCGCATGGGTACTCTGCCAGATTGCTAGATAACTCCAGTGCGGGATGATTCAGAAAGCAGGTAAGTCCCCGCCAGAGGGCGAGCGCGTAGTGTGCCGCTTTTCCCGTACTGTTCCTTATCGAAATTGTAGAGAGCTGGACCGAGCTAGCGTCTGAATGACGTCTCAGCCTCGCATACTGCTCCGGCACCTGCCCTTCCCTCTTGGATATGCATATGGCGACTGCGGGATCAAACCTCGATTTAGCTACGAGGCGCACCTATATCCGGCGCCCACGGATGATTTTAGTAGGGATTTCCCTAGTTGGCTGGAAGTGTGGGCAGGCCGAGAATTGAGTGGAATCAGAGGAATCATTGTGCGATTGCGGGTCCGTCTAGTCACGCCAGGGCCACCTTTACCAATATTGGGGTCGACCGCTGCGATTGTGACCCGGACCTTCTTGAGCTGGTCTCTGGCGGTTGAGATGGAAGGCCGATGACCCTGGCAGCCTTCACCGACGAGCCACCCCGAAGTGGTGGCATGAGAGGAGAAAACAGCGATGGACCCCATGATTGCGCGTATTTCGCACAACTTCGTCGCTCGGGTAACGGGTCCAATGCATTTCCGGCTTCTTCTGCAGCCGGGAGTGGCCACCTTCTTTGCCATCCGCGATGGATTGAAAGACGCTCGCGAAGGCGAGCCACCTTATTTCTGGGGCCTTTTCACCGACAAGGCCGAACGCGAATCGATGGTGAAGAACGGTTGGAAGTCCGTAGGAAAGGTGTTCATCCTTGCCATGGTGCTCGACGTGGTCTATCAGCTCATCGAGCACCCGGTGGACCGTTTTTCCAGGTGAGGCCGTGTTAGTCGCGATCATTCTTGCCATCGTGCCCTATCTGCTGCTCCGCGGACCTATCAATCGAATCGCTTACCGTCAGCGCAAAGTAGGCAAGGAACGGTCGGCAGGAGACTAGAGGGTTCGTTTCGGGGGAACTTCGATGCCTAACTCCCAGCAAGTCATCTCCGTAACGCTTTCCGTCGCTCTTGTAGCCAGTTCGATGGGTCTCGACGGCTGCAAAAAGAAGGAAGCGGCCAGGCAGCAGGCCCAGACGCCCGCCACCCAGACGCCCGCCAC
Source organism: uncultured Acidobacteriaceae bacterium (assembly GCA_963750415.1). Lineage (GTDB taxonomy): Bacteria > Acidobacteriota > Terriglobia > Terriglobales > Acidobacteriaceae > PALSA-350. The sequence continues at coordinate 29,214 of CAVVQX010000004.1, read as the reverse complement.
CACCTATGCCATCCCTACGGCTGATCAGCTCTACCAGCTCGTGGCCCCGATCGCCCTGTTCCCGGACAACCTGGTTGCCATAGTGCTTGCGAGCTCGACTTTTCCGGACCAAATCACCGCGTCGTGGCAGTGGGTGCAGCAGAACGGGGGTCTCAAGGGCGCGCAGCTGATGCAGGCGGTGGACCAGCAGCCGTGGGATGTCAGCGTCAAAGGGCTGACCCAGTTCCCTGACGTATTGCAACAGATGGCCACGAACCTGTCGTGGACCTCGTCCCTGGGCGATGCGTATTTCAACGCGCCGCAAAACGTGATGAACGCCGTGCAAGTGATGCGCCAGAAGGCCTACCAGGCCGGCAACCTGAAATCAACTCCCCAGCAGCAGGTTCAGGTCGAGAATCAGCCTGCGGGAACAGAGCCCGTTGCGGCGTCCTCAGGCGCGGAGCAGCAGGTGACGGTGGTGCAGTCTCCACCGCAGACCATCGTGATCGAGCCAGCGCAGCCCGACGTTGTCTATGTGCCCAGCTACAATCCCACCACAGTTTACGGCGCGCCGGTGCCGGCTTACCCCGGCTATTCGACGGGAGCCATGGTGACCACCGGCCTGGTCTCCTTCGGAGTCGGCATGATGGTAGGCGCGGCAATCAACAACAACAACAATTGTTGCGGATGGGGCTATAACTCCTGGAACACCGGTTGGAATAACTCCAGCGTGAACTACAACAAAAATGTCTACGTCTCCAACTCCAACAATTTCGTCAATCGCAACAACTACAACAACGCCAATTACAACAATGTGAATCGGAACAACCTTAACGCGAACAACGTCAATCGCAACAACCTTAACGCGAACAACGTCAATCGCAACGACCTGAACCGGGGCAGCACTCCGCAGTTCGATCAGAGTCGCAACCAGGGGGTCGGCAACCGGAACCAGGGGGTCGGCAGTCGCAACGACCTGAACCGGGGCAGCACTCCGCAGTCTGATCAGAGCCGCAACCAGGGGGTCGGCAACCGGAACCAGGGGGTCGGCAATCGCAACGACCTGAACCGGGGCAACACTCCGCAGTTTGATCAGAGCCGCAACCAGGGCGTTGGCAACCGGAACCAAGGGGTCGGCGATCGCAATCAAGCCGTCGAGAACCGGAACCAAGGCGTCGGTAGTCGCAATGAAGCCGTCGGCAACCGGAACCAGAGCCCCGGCAACCAGCGCACGGCGCAGCGGGGTTACGGCAATCAGCCGAACCGGGGAGCCAGTAACAACGCGATGGGAAATTACCAGCAGGGTGGTAGCGCCCGCAACGACAGCGCGCGGGGCAAGCAGAGTCTGAATGGCGGCAGTAACCGCGGCGGTGGCAACACAGCCCAGGTCCAAAATCGGAACGGTGGTGGCGGGGGCGGCAACCGCAGCGGCGGTGGTGGTGCCAGAAGCAGCGGAGCCAGGGGCGGTGGCCGTCCCAGAGGGTAACGCGGAGCCGGGCCTGCAGCCTCCCCCAAACCCGCAGTACCGGCTTGAGTGCAGGCTGTATCCACAACCCAAAAGCCAGGAGGATCTCAGTGAAACGCACGATGCATCTTTACGAAAGGCCATCGCCCCATCGCCTGAGCGCAGTGGTGTTGTGTCTGGCCATCTTGATCCTGCTCCGTCTCGCTTATCCTTCCGGTTCCCGTGCGCAGTCGGCGGGCGAGAAGACTTTCTCTTCTCCGGGCGATGCGGCGCTGGCGCTTTACGTGGCGGCCAAGTCTGACGACTTCGCCAGCCTGAATGCGATCTTCGGCTCGAATGCGGACAAGGTCTTGCACACGGGCGATGAAGTAGAGGACAAGAATCTGCTGTCGAAGTTCTCCTCTCACTATGACCAGATGCATCGCGTCGTCATCGAGCCGGACCAGACTGCCACCCTTTATATCGGAGCCGACAACTGGCCCATGCCGATCTCGCTGGTGAAGAACACCTCTGGGGCGTGGTATTTCGACACGGAAGCCGGAATCCAGGAGATTCTTTACCGGCGCATCGGCAATAACGAGAACGGCGCCATCCAGGTCTTGGAAACGCTGATCGATGCCCAGAAGGAATATGCCTCCACTACGCACGATGACGAAACGGTGAGGCAATACTCCAGCAAGGTGTTCAGCACCGAAGGGAAGCACGACGGACTCTACTGGAAGACCGCCGACAACGAGCCGCCGAGCCCCATCGGGCCGCTTCTTGCACACGCGTCGGCCGAAGGTTATACCCGGAAGGCGGGTGCGCCCTTCCATGGCTACATCTTTCGCCTTCTTGCCCACCAGGGGCCGGCCGCGAGGGGCGGCGCGCTCGACTACAAGGTGAATGGGGTTATGACCCGCGGAATCGCGTTTGTGGCCTATCCCGCGGTGTACCGCACGTCGGGGGTGATGACCTTTATCATCAACCAGGACGGCAGGGTGTTTCAAAAGGACCTTGGCCAGGACACGGCCAACGTGGCGGAGGCCATGTCGGAATACAACCCCGACAAGAGCTGGACGCCCGCCGAGTAAAGTCCAGCTCTGCCTGCGGAGCACTGTCGATACGGCACTAGAGATTTTATTGCCCACTGACATTGGGGCTACGAGGGAGACTCGCTGTAGGTATAGATTTTGTGAAGTTCCCCGCCCCGCGTGATCGTCGGTGCGTTGCCCCGATCCTAGGGATTTCCCGAGTGGCAAAGTGCCGCGCATTGGCCTTGAATAACTGAGGTAGCTAGTTCGCTAAATCTGCATCTTTCAGCAATGGGTGTCACGTGAACGCAAAGAGGCTGTGGGAACCAAGCAACAGCAAGGTTGAACTGAGAGACGAGGGGGATCAATACATCATGACGCAATCAGTGGTGGAATGGACCGGCGACCAAATTGCCGAAGCAGCGCGGCAAGCTTCGCGGGCGGCAACTGCCCTTGCAGATGCGCTTGAGGAGAGCTTAGCAGCGACGCGTCGCATCGCAAAACAAGGCGGCGACACTGCCGAAGAGCTCATGGACGACACGATCAAGCGCCTGCAGCGGCACCCCGTCGAGACAGTGGTAGCGACATTTTCGATAGGCATTGCTACAGGAATTACGGTAGGCGTCGCCACCGGAATATTCGTTGCCAGAACCATTTGGTTCCGGACCATGACACGGCGCCATTTTTCCGCTCCCGGAATGAGACCTTTACAGGGCGTCTCGCAGTGAGCCTTTTGGGACAGCCGACCAGCAAATGCAACCCACGCGACTGAAGCGCCACTGGCAAGTTACCGATAACCAGACTTTTTCGGGCTTGACGGAAGTTCACTCCAGGATTGCCCGTGATTTAGACAGCTTCGCGAGGCCCAGAGTATCGTTTGTCCCGAACTGTCAGTTCTGACATCATGCCGGGCGGGGTACCGGCAGACTTCTACCGTCTCACTATTGGCTGCTCAAATCAAAGAATGCGAAAACGACAAGGAGCTAGGCAATGAAGAAATTCCTGGTTGCAGTGTTGATCTTCGGAGGGGCAGCAATATTCGGCCACGATTCAGCGGTTGCGCAGGACGGTACTCCGCAAGCAAATGGAAGTCAAAGTTCCACGGGTTCTATCGATCAGGATATCGACCTCCTGCGAAAGGACATTCGCTCAGAGAAGAAGCAGATCATTGCGGCGAATGTGCAACTGACAGACGCTGAGGCGCAGGCATTTTGGCCTGTGTACGACCAGTACATTGCCGATTTAGTGAAAACCAACAACGACAAGTACGCGTTGATCAAAGAGTACACGCAAAGTTACGACACGATGACCGATGCGCAGGCGGACGATTGGACCAAACGTGTATTGCAACTGGACGCGAATGTAGCGGCATTGCGGCTGAAGTACCTGCCCGCATTTCACAAGATACTCTCGCCAAAAAAGACAGCACTCTATGAACAGGTCGAGCGTAAGACGCAAATGCTGATTGATGTGCAGCTGGCATTGCAGATTCCGCTTGTCCAACCACAATAACTTGAACGGCCTGAGCGGCGGGACGCGTCCCTCCTCAGCCAATTGTGCGAAATCACGCGCAGCTTCGAATTCTGCGGGCCCAAACCTGTTTTCAACCGACTGCGCTAGGTAAATCCCTAGTTGTTGCATTCCAGCGCAGGGTTCATTGTCAAAGAGTGATTCAACGTCGACAATCCATGAATCGTGCCCGGATTTTGCTACCTGACGACAACACGCTCACTATGGAAATTGACGGCGACAAATCTGACTTCATCTTTCGACCTTCTTTTGCCTAGGCGGTTCACAATTGGTGCAACTGACGCCTGGAATGCCTACGTGGTTTGCTCCCAAGAGAAACCATTGCTTGCGATCCTTTTGAGGCCACATTAATTGTGAAACCGGTTAGAGGGGCGTCCATGAATAAATATTTTGCGGAGCTGGTCGGTACGTTTGTCCTGGTTTTCGGGGGCGTCGGCAGTGCAGTGCTTGCGGGAAGCCATATCGGCTTTGCCGGCATCGCAGCGGCGTTCGGGCTCTCACTTCTCGCTATGGTGTACACCATTGGGCCCATTTCCGGCTGTCATGTGAATCCGGCGGTCACGCTGGGAGTCTTTCTTGCCCGGAAGATTAATGCTCGGGACGCCGCGTTTTATATGGTGGCGCAAGTTATCGGCGCAGTCATCGCATCCGCAGTGATTTTGTACATCGCCAACGGCCAGCCGGGCGGCTATAGCGCCTCGACAAGCGGCCTCGGCGCGGATGGATACGGTCTGCACTCTCCCGACCACTACTCATTAGCTGCCGGGTTTGCTGCTGAGGTGGTCCTTACCATGTTTCTTGTCCTCACCGTGCTGGGCGCAACCGACATCGCTGCCCCAGTCGGTTTTGCCGGGCTGGCGATCGGCCTGGTGCTGACCCTGATTCACCTGGTTGGGATTCCCATTACCAACACCTCAGTCAATCCAGCACGCAGCATTGGACCGGCGCTCTTTGTCGGTGGTTGGGCGCTGCAGCAGTTATGGATGTTTATCGTCGCACCTTTTGTTGGCGCGGTGATTGGGGCCATCGTCTATGCCGGTCTCGGTCACCCGTCCTTGCTGATCACCACGAGGAGGGCTGAAGAAGCGCTCGTTGGGGAGCAAATCGACCGAGCGTAGGCGATTCGGAGACCTCCTACTTGAGATAACTCACATCCCGAGCGATGGCCGAAGCGGACTCCGTCCGAATTGTCAATACCAGGAAACGATTCAGCAGTCGGGACTGGAGCAAGGAAAGTGGCCAACGTGGTCAAGCGAACGGCGAACTACAACCGTCACCTCGGACACCCAAAACCGTCATTATTGCCATCCAACCCGTCATACTCGGCGAAGCATCTCTCTTCGCTATGCGAGGAACCGCTCGGCGTCTGTACGATGCTGGAAACCAACTACCAGGATCGTCAGCGTAGCTGACAGGGCAGTCAATTATTATTGTCGACTCTCTTGTGTTGAAGCGTTGCGGAGCGCGTTAGAAATGAATCGCGCCCTGGACTTGGATGGAGAAGCCTTCGTAGGTCGAGCGATCTGCGAATTCGTCGAAGAGCTTAAGACCTAGGCTTGCCTTTTGCTTCGGGAAGGCAGCGCTCAACGCGAATCCGAGGGAGTTGATTGCGTAGCGCGTTTCCGAGTCGGTTGGGGTGATCTGGGAGCCGGTCTTCGCTGTTACCTGTCGCGCTTCGTATCCGGCGAGGCCGAACTGGAGCCTGCGATTTGTGCGTGGAATGACCGTGAGCAGCGAGTAGTCGAGGTCGAATGTGTCGCCGGGATGAATCCGGGTGCCTTCCTGCGTGGTGTGGAGTTCGTACATTTCAAATGCAGAGAAGGTGAGCATCTTCTCTTTGGTCAGATAGAAAGTCTGCCCAGATGAAAGAGCGTGGGTCCAGTATCCTGAGCCGACGTTGTCGGTTCCTCCTGCAACGTAGCGGCCAGTCGGCGCGAGGAATCCGTAGATGGCGCGTGCTCCGAAACGATTGCCGCTCCAGCCGAGGATCAGTGGCATGTAGTACGAGTCTGCGAAACCACCGCCTCCGCTGATGTTTCCCTGCACATCGCTGGTGAGATCGTTTTTTGCGAAGGGAAGTGTGGCCGTCGCGGAGTAGCGCGCTCCCAATATGGGTTTGGTGTTCGTGGCCCAGACCAGCGAGTTCATATCCATGGCAACGTAGTTCTGGCCGGTGACTGGGAGCGTGTTGCCGTGGTCGTCTGTCGCTTCGTCGCGCGAGTAGTAGAGAAACTGGTTCGTGTAGGTGAACCCAGGTGCGGGCGTGATGCCGGAGTTGAGCGCGCTCATCCCTAGCGGATAGACGCCTCTGTTCTGCGTGTGCGCTCCACTGGAGGTAAACAGGATGCATGCTACTGCGAGAAATCGCCGGCTGATGTTGCTTCCGCGTTGCATCAATTGATTGCTAGATTTCTCCAGAAGCATTCCAGGCTCTTGTCGCCTCCAAAAAGGGTGGTGAAGATGGTCGAGTCTGCCAGCAGAATGTCGCCCGCGCGATCGCCGCCCGGAGGCATCCAGAGGAAGCAATTGAACTCCTTGTTTCCCGCTTCTATGAAGGGATGCGGCCTCGAGAGATCCACCGGCTGCGTGGCGAGGAGACGAATGGATTTTGTGTCGCTCGTAGTGAGCGCGTAGTGAGGCAGGTGAGGATGGAAGTTGAAGGTGGGAACGTCCTTCAGCCAGTTGCGGATATCGAGGTCGCGCACAGCATTGAGCGGCGCAATCTGATTGGCGGTGCCCTTCAGTACGGCGGGGCGAAGCCCGTGGCGATTTTCGACGGGAACGCCGAGGCCTTTCATCACGGAACGCGTGTACTTGCCGAAGCGCTGCTGACGGGGCACGAGAGGATCGCCGTGATGGGCGTACTCCATTGCGCGCTCGTTCAGATCGGGCGAGACGCCGACGTCATGGTGGGGACCAATGATGAGGCAGGTGCCTTCGCGCTTGAGAAACTGCCGCATGGCCTCTATCTCTTCAGGGGCTGCTTCCTGCTCAGTGACCATGTGATCGAGGCCGAAGACCATGAGTGTGTCGGTGTCTGCGAGGATGCGCTCGTCGATCGGCAATCGCTGGCCAGCCTGGTCGATGCGCTGGAAGACGGCGACGGGCTGTGTGGTGGCTTCGCCGACGAGTTGCTGGAAGCGCAATGTGGAGAGGTGGAAGAGCTCAAGGGTACCGGCGATGCCCTGCAGGAACATCCTGTCTGAATACTCGGGGGTTTCGTATGCCGGCCACGCTACGCGGCGCACTTCGGTGATGGTGGAGAAACGGTTGTCCATCTCGGTCACGTCGCGATTGGCTTCCCATGGGTAGCTCCACGTCCAGTAAATGCTGAAGCGGCGTTTGCCCGGAGTGTATTTTCTGGGGAGCTGAGTCTGGTTGTAGGTGCGGGCGCCAGCTTTTGCATCGCTCATATCGGTTGCTCTTCCTTTCTGTGCGCTATCGCCCATTGGAGAGCGACGTGAGATAACGCATTGCTTTGATGCCCGGCAAAAAGAAGTACGCGCCGCCGCGCACGGTGGTGAAAGACGGCAGGCCGCGGATCTTCATCTTGATGGGCCGCTTCGGGATGGTCATATCTAATGTGCCGTCCTGTGTGCCGAAAATCGGGTCGCGCTCATTGCCGAGCTCATGAAAATTGGCATCGTTGGCCCAGACATTCATGGTGAATTCGAACTGGCGGACGAGGCTTGCGCAGCCGATGAATGCGGCGATGCCACGCTCGATGCCGTCGTCAGGCTTGTCCTCCGGCAGGAATGCGCCGTAGGTTCCTCCCCGGCGGATCATCTTTCTCCGATTCATGTTGTGCGCTGTGTCTCGTGGGTTCATGCGACGAATGTGAGCACCGAGCGGGCAGGCGTACCCGTAAGGGTCCATGGTGCCGTAGTCGAAATCGTTGGTGCGCTGTGGATCCTCTGCGAGGTGAGGCTCGGGTTTGTCCGGTGAAAGGACGAGGGGCGTGCCATCGCGCCATCGGCCCATCAGCTTGGCGGCTATCCACTCCTGCCGTTCGGGTGTGTCGCCGTGCTGGCGCAGGAAATCGCGAAATGCGCCGACGTGTTCCTCGAGCCTGAGATAGGCGATGTAACTGCCATTGCGGGAAAGAATCTCCGGTTGTGGCAGATTGGCGGGCGGTCCGTCTTCGTCCGGATAGCCGAGAAAGAATTCGCCGGGTTTAAGCGCCGGTCCGGAGCCGGGGGTCGGCTCGGGATCTATGCCTTCAATATAAGGTTGCGTGAGGCGGTCGCGATATCCGAAGTGTTCGTGAGGGTAGGTGTATTGGGGGATGGCTTCAAGGTCGAGAGAGGACAGGACGCTTACGCCGTCGCAGCGTTGAACATGCGCTTCGTGCTCGCGCCTGCATCGCTCACGCTCATCGACGTCGCGGGCAAAGAGGATCACGATGGCATGGAGGTCCGGGCTGGCGAGGCCGCCCACCCACTGATCCGGATGGCTGGCGCCGGTGGTGCCGATGATGCCGGCGCGGGCTGCCATGCCCTGACGGAACTCCTCGGGAAAGGTCGCGAGCGAAGACTCGTCGACGCCGAGCACTCGAAGTCCGTTCCACGTGAAAGCGATGCTTATCCATCGGGTGTACGACTCGTTGGCCTTGAAGCTTTCAGCGGTACCGACTTTTTCGAGCAGGTCCTCGAGCCACTCGCGACCGCCAGCGGGGCGCTGAAAGGAGAGGAATTCGTATCGGGCTGCGAGCGCGCGTGGGCGCCTCATCAGGAAATGCTGAATATCGTCGAATTCAAGCATTGCCGTTTTCCTCAAGTGCATTCCGATGATTGCGCGGCAGCGGTAGAGCCTGACGCGAATTGGACCGCGGGCCTACTGCATCTGGTCGAGCGCAGTCGAGAATGCGGCTTTGAGCTTGAGCGCTTTCTTTATTTCCGCGCAACTCACATAGGGGTGCTCGCTGTATTCGAGGAAGCTTGGCCATTGGTGATCGCGGAAGAACTTGACGATGGATGAAGGATTTGTCGCGTAGTCCGCAGGCCACCCTTCGAGGGCCTCAAAGGCCGACTGGATGCCCGTCTTCCCGAAGAGGAAAGAGGCATCTTCGCAGTATTTATCGAAATCGGTATCGAAGATGCCCTGATACATCATGTAGCTCTCACCCTTGATGGTGAAGATCACCCATCTCAGATAATGCGCTTGGAGGATGGCGAGGGTGGTGGGATCGTCTGCGATTGCTTTCTCTATGACCTTGGCATGGTTGTATAGGTGCTCTTCCATTCCAGGGATGACCTTCGCAATGCAGCTGAAGCCGTAGCAAGCTGGAGTCTGGGGGAAGATCGGACCGTACCTGCCTTGCTCAACCTTTTCCTTGAAAAAGCCTCCCTTGGGGATCGCCAAAGCGGCGGCCTTTGTCCAGTCCTTTTCCGTTGGAGCGTCTTGCTGCGATTTCTGATCGGATGCGGGTACCGTTTGCGTGGCCATATGGTGCTCCTTTACACAGTTGGAAGTGGTGTTGCTTGTAAACGGCGGGAATCGCCTCCCATTCAGGCCAATGGTAGGGAAACCCCCAAGGACCGTCTACTAGGGAAAGGGCTAGGGGGAACAGGTGGTGAAACCGCAAGTCAGGTCTCAGTGAGAAGGACGGCGGGTTGAGTGTTGTTATTTCCCCAGGTCTCAAAAGCAAGATTCGGCGCAGGGCCTGTTGGTTAATGAGCATCCCGCAGACATGGGCCACTCGCCCCTCGATCGTCTTGTGCGGCTATTCGGGTCCCTTAGGGAACAGCAACGAGAACGTTCCTCGAACGCCCCAGGGCGACGCTTGAGGAACATGCACGGCATTACCCTAAGCCTGAACATTGATGTTCACCGATTGCATTCCCAGTTTCATGATTCTTCCAAACCCCCCACCGAACGGGATCGTCCACACACTTCCGCTCGCCGCAGTGGTGTTCCAGTTGGCGGTGAGGATGGGTTGGGAGGTCAGGTACCAACCCTTTTTCATGTTGTAGTTGACAAAGTACTGCAGGAGCATCTGGTTGACATCAGTACGGCTGCCGCTACCCGCAACAGACCAGACATTGTTGACGAAGACGCCCAGTACGAAATTGCGGGGCATCGCCAGCGCGACGACGGTGGGCCCGATGCCAAGCTTTCCTTGTCCCAGATACTTGCTGGTCGCCGTCGGTAATTGAATGATAGGTCCAGCGCCCCACGTTATCTTCTGCGGCTTTCTCGGCGAGAAGAAGAAGCTCGGCTGCATGTCGCCAAGGCCGGATGCGCCAAGTTCAGGCGAACCGGGAGGCGGCGGCGTAATCGGCTGCTAGATGATGGGAGTAATCCAGCGAACAATCATGTTCCAGTCTTCGCTGAGCTTTGCTGGAATTACGGGCTGGATATTTAGCACATTTTGCGTCCTGTACCCTGGTTCAACTCCCGGGCTTATGTTGTCCTGCAGCGGAACGCTAATGAGGCTGGCCACCGGATTCTGCGCTGCTTTTCGCAGCGCTTCGGCGTTTGCTGCCGATGCTGGTGGCTGACCAGAAGCGTTTGCGCCGTTGCTGCACCGGGGACAACGAACGTCATTACGACAAAGACATAAGCGAGCCGGGATTTTCTGGATGTCCTCGTATTCAAGCGCGACCTGCCCTTGCTCACTGCATCTGGTCAAGCATTTCTGAAAATGCAGCCTTGAGTTTCAAGGCCTTCTTGATCTCTTCGGCCGAGACGTACGGGTACTCGCCGTATTCCAGGAAGCTGGGGCGCTGATGATCGCGCACAAACTTTACGAAGGAGGGGGCGTTCGTCTTCCAGTCTGCAGGGAACCCTTCGAGGTTCTCAAATATGGTGTTAATGCCATATTTGGTGAAGAGCGCGACAGCGTCCTCGGTGTACTTATCGAAGTCGGTGTCGAAGATTCCCTGATACATGAAGTAGGTATCGTCGCCGACGTCGAAGAGGACCCAGCGTAAGTAGTGAAGCTTGAGTGCCTCGAGAGCTTCGGGCAGACCGGCAATCGTGTCTTCAATTTTCTTTCCATAGTCGCGGATGATCTGCTCTCTGCCGGGAATGATTTTGGCGATGATCGTGAAGCCATAATTTGCGGGCGATCGCGGATAGGTGGGACCGTAGCGCCCCTGTGTCAGTTTGAAGTAGCCCTCCTTGGGGATCGCCATCGCTGCGGGCTTTGTCGAGTCCTTTGCCGCTGGAGCGTTTTGCGGGGACTTCTGATCAGATGCTGATACGGTTTGCGTCGCCATATGGCACTCTCCTTTACACACTTGGCTGTAGTCTTGCGTGAGGGAGCGGGAATCGCTGCCCATTCAGGCCAACAATAGGGGAATGCCCCAAGGATCGTCTACTAGGGAAAGGGATAGGGAAAAGGTGGTGAACTCGCGACTCAGATCTCTACGGGAAATTACTGGTTATCGTGGATTGGTGGACCTTGATCGGGATCGAACCGACGACCTCTCCATGCCATTTCCAAGGGCGAATTAACACAGGCGGACACACAGAGATACTGAGCGATGCAGAGAGGCACTGTTCATGCGGACTTCACGCATGTTCGCTGCCTTTTGTGTGTGACCGAGCGACACCGCCGGAGAAGGTTCGACAGGGCAACCGATTGCCCGCGAGCTTCGGTAAACTCTTGCCGACCACACGATCCCCTATCTCATCGAAAGAAGACACGCAGCGGAACCCACCGTCTGATCAACCCAATCGGTAGGCAACCAAAAAGGAAGCCTCCACTGAACCTTCGCATTAGGCATACATTTCCGGGACATCTAGGAAAACCCCTAGTTGCAGCCGCTGGTGCTTCCGGAGGACACTCCAACTACAGCTAAGGGCTGTCTTTAGGACCAACTCAAATTTCGTCACCATCCTCCAGCATCAGCTTGATGTAAGCGGCGCGGGCCGCGGTGGCCGGCATGCCATAACAGATAATCAGCAGCTTGCCGGATATCTGACCTTGGAACTGCGCCAACAACTCGATGATTTGCTGTGCGAACGGCGCCCCGGCACAATGCGGTCTATGACGTGGTGAAATATATTAAGGCGATGTTAGAACTAGTCTTAGTTCCCAACCAATGATTACTCCAGATTTTCCAACACGCTCAGCATGGAGTCTTCAGTCCGGCGGATACTTCCCTTACTCAATCGACGGACGCCTGCCGAACAGGTGGCGCGCGATTCTCCGACGCCTACTACGCTGCGTCGCATTGCTGAAGGCTCATCGTGGAGTGAAACCCAATGTCATCAATTTCGCACAGAATATCGCGCGGACCACGCAAAATAAGGTAAAGCATAATGCGGCCTTGGTTCTCTGCGCATTTCTAGTTTCTCCCGTCATGGCACAGGACCTTAGCGCCGATACGTCTTCGAAAAATTCAAGCGCCGGCGACAAGGGCATCGCCTATCTTTTGAATTACCTCAACATGGCAGGAACAACAAAGGCAACGGAATTTCGGCCTCTGACGCAGCGGGAAAGAACCCAACTTTACTTTAAAACCATGGCGAACCCGCTGGGCTTTGCAAAGGCTGGATTTTCGGCAGGAATCGACCAGTGGAACGACAAACCCCCGGAATGGGAACAGGGAGCATCCGGCTACGGCAAACGGTTCGCAAATATCGAAGGCCAATACGCGATCCAGCGCACGATGACATTCGGCCTGAGCAGCGCGCTGCATGAAGACAATCGCTACTTCAACTCTGGCAAGAAGGCTATGTGGCCACGCATTGAATATGCGCTCACAAGTGGCATTTTGGCCCGGCATGATGACGGAGACCGGTATATTTCCATCTCGCAATTGGGAGGGGTAGCGGCCGGGGCCTTTTTGTCTCGGCTCTGGCAGCCGTCTAGTCAAAGTTCCGCTGGGGATGGAGCTGTAAGTTTCGGCATTACAATGTCCAGCAATATTGCCTTCAGCGTGGTGAAGGAATTCCTCCCCGATCTCGGGCGGGCGCTCGCAAAGAAGTACCAGAAGTCCTCAAACGCGCCGCCGTCCCAATAACTTTTGAACCTCGATCACCTTGCGCCGCTCGAAACCGTGCTCACCGCTGGCCTCATCGTGATTTGCCACAGGCAGGATACTCATTTCGTTTCCCACCCAGCGCAAGACAAAGTAAGACGTTGAACATTGGTGGCGTGCTCGCTTGCGATGAACAGATTGCCCTCGAGCCATCCGGTCGTGGATACTGCACGTCTGTGTCCGGCAGCAGGATCCGTGTTACTACGTCTTTACCGGAGGCGGATAATTCTTCAGCAGCTTTGCAACTGCTTTAATGAGGTTCTTTTGCTGTTTGTCCGGCTTTGCTTTAGAATCGAGGGTCTTCGATGCCGTTCCTTCCCACACCAGCGTCTTCTTAGCTGTGTCATATATGTCCAGGTCGATCCCTCCGACGTGAATGGTCGTAGTACTCGTCGTGGTCATTCCACCCCCACCCCCTCCGTATCCGTACCTGCCGTAGCCCCAGCCCGGACCATAGCCCCAGCCGCTGTCGAAAGACGTGTACTGCTTCTCCTGCTGCAGCGCTGCCTGGTACGTGATGTAAAGGTTGGCGTCGTCAGACTCGACCCTTGTTAGACCCTTCTTACCAAGCTCTGCGTCCACCGCGGCTTTGAACTGTCGATCTGCCAGATCGGACATTTTCTGGGCGTTGGGGTTGTCGACCCACTTGTACGTCTTGTAGCTGGAAAAGGTAGCGGTGCGGTCGAAGTTGTACCGGACATCCTGCGCGAATGTGCACCGGCTAGCCGCAACTGTGAAGATGAAAGCGAAGCTAAACAACAAAATTGTCCTGGTTCTCATCGTCGTTTTCTTCATCGTCTCCTCCGTTCGTGATTACTGCATGTTTCTGCTCCAATTCCGGATCGCTGTCGCTAGCGTAAGCACCATCGTGCGATGACGCTCCGTTAATCGCCGCCTCGACTCCAGCGAAACAGTCTCGGGGCGGCGAAGTTCCAGTTCCCGCCGTTTTGCTACCCAACGCAAGGGTAAAGCGAATCCCTAGGCGGATCATCTCAATGCCTTCCGAATGGGTGAGACAATCCATGCTGCAATTTTCGCGGTGGCTTTTTCTGCTTTCACTTTGGTACGGGCTTCGCTAGGTTCAGCTAGCTTGTTGCGGGCCGCGGCAACTTCGCCCACTAGCTTCTGATTCTTTTTTTGCAACCGCCGGTTCTTGTCGGTCAGGTGATCTAGAGTCTGGACCTGGTTCAGCGGGGTGGGGTTCAACGGGCCGGTTTGGAGCGAGACAGTACGCAGAGTAATAAGTAAGCGACACATCTCGCCCATCAGATGCCGATTTCTTTCCAGCAACTGCGGATTGTTATTCAGCAGCTGATCGAAAGTCTGGGCTAGGTTCGCGCTGTCTTTCGGGTCCGACCCGCAGCTACCACATTGAGCAATGGCAAGGAGAGAGGCGCTAGCTGTAAACGTCAAACCGGCGGCATAATTCGTAATCGACACAGAAATCAGTCTCCAACCTGGCGCACACAACTATTTCAAGGCAATGCTCGGCACCTTGCCACTAGGGGAATCCCTAAGGTGGTGAAACATCGCCAAGGCACTTGCCGAGCGTGTAAAAGTCCGGCTCTTGCCTCTTGGATCGCGGGCGAGTACACGGGCAACCCGGAAGTGATCCCGCGAACCGCCTGCAAAGTTGGGTTTAATCCCTGCAACGCCCCTCGCACAATACGTGAAACGGTTGCGAAGCATCCTACTTAGAACAGCTGGAACGAAGCTTGGTTTGTCAAGTCGAGGCATGTCACGCTGCATCAGAATCATCACACCAATACACCTGTGTGAACTGCGCGCCAGCGGTTAAGCTGCGTACTTTTTAGCTCGATGTTGCTGGTGTTAGGGTGTGCATCCACAAAAAAATACTCATCGATCAAATCAGCCAAAAATGTTCAGTCGTCCGTACCGGAACTCAGCTCCCGGAACCAATCCCTCCTGGGTCTTTACTCGGCAGAGATTGAAGCCGCAGCCGACAGGATTATTCTTGAATCCCACTCACCCAAAGCCCGCAGACAAGCGCTGATGTGGAAAGCCGAAACAATTTCCGGTTTTGCAGACGACTTTGCTGATCACCGACCCGCTGGCTGCGATTGTCGATACCCGGGTGTTGCTCTTTCAAATAGAGGCGTACATGGAACGGCCCGCCGTAAAGAATTTGGCGAGTTCTATTCGGTTGTCGCCGAAACCCTGAAAACATGGACGCCGAGATGGAACGACTTATCGAGGTGGCGGCTCCGTCAGCCAACGTCCGTGACCTGCGTCAGAGAGTTGGCGCGTGGGCCGAAGCTCATCCTATCCAAGGCGGTCTGACCGGCCGTCAATCGGCCGATCCGGACATGATCCGGAAGGTCGAGGAAAGTGACTTGGGAACGATGGCCTCCTTGAAATCACTGGGGGAGAGCCTGGGCGATCTCACGGTGCGCTTGGATTCGTACAACGTTTACCTCCCCAAACAGGCCCGTTGGCAAGCCGAACTTTGCTCAGGTACATCGCGCGAGCCTCAGGTGGACGCCGTCATGTCCAATTTCGTGGTTCTGTCGAACGACCTCGCCAAAACGTCAAGTGGCATGGAAAGCATGCCGGAAACCATGGGGCACGCTCGGGAGGCAATCAGGGCGGACGTTGACGGCGAGCGTTTGGCTGCTCAGGCCTTTCTGCAAGACGAGCTCCTGCAAACTCTCGATGCCGTGCGGCAAGAGAGAATCGCCACCATTGCCGCCATGCATAACGAACGGCTGGCCGCGACCGCGGATCTCCGCGGAGAACGACAGGCAGTGCTGGACGCTGTTTACAACGAGGAAGCAGCAGTCATGAACGATGTCAACGCTCAAAGGGAAAGACGCTTAACGATCTCGATAGCAGAAGCCGCGGCCTGATCGATCATTTCTTCCTACGTGCTCTCGAACTGATGCTGCTCACCCAGGTGTTGTGCTCTCTGGTGTTGTGGATCCTGTTGCGGCGGTCTATGCCCCGGCGCGCCACCACGCCACCGGAGAACTTCGCCATCCCTGCGGCGTAAAACTACGTTCGGTGTGGATACCAGAAGCAAAGGGATCAAGCTCATGTCCGCTGACGGCGAAAAAGGCGGCAATTCTTCCCGGGACCGCCGGCTCGGACAACAATTCGCTGCTAAGAAATCGGAGCGGTTGGCGACGATGTCCGGTCCTTTGCCGGTGGAGCGTATTGCGGCGATTTCCGATCGGATGGTATTGTTTGCGTGGCCATATCGTTCTCCTTTACACACTTGGCATAGGTATTGCGTGTGGAGTGGCGGGAATCGCCCCGTCGAGGCTGATGGTAGGGGAGCCCTCAAAGGCCGTCTAATAGGGAAAGGGATAGGGGAGCAGGTGGTGAACTCGCGACTCAGGTCAACGGAGATACCAACTGCGTCCGGTGTGGAGTGTCACAGTTCACCCGGTGCGAAGCACCGTCGGCGTTTCACCTCTGAATTGAATGCCAGATCACGCCTTCACCGCCCGCACCGGTTCCACGGCGGCTGTCACGCCGGCCCCTTCTTCGCGGGCTGCTCGACCACTTCGGTGCTCGGGGCTTTCCGAACCGGAACTTGGTAGTCAAGAAACTGGGTACGTGGGCGAAGCGTTCGTTGAGGAACGCATCAGATCACGATTCCGCTCATTCGGGATTTTGCAGCAGACTCGAAGTGGGATTGTGGAGAACGCCGGATGAGATTCAGCTCGCGGTTAGCCGCGGCGTAGGCTTTGACAGCAACGCAGCAAATGAGAGTCCGGGGCTGGACCTCGTCAGCATGGAGGAGCGACTGAAACTACTGAAGGGAAGCATTTCAATCGAATCGCAGCCCAACCGTGGTACTACGATCCACGCCCTCTTGCCTCTCAGTTGAGGAGGCGATTCCATGCGTCCTTAATCCGCTTGATAACCCGTCATTGGGAACAACTGGCTGTGTGTGCTGCACAGATTCTCTCGTAGATGTGATCTTGTTCGCGCTGCAACCCGTTCAAAACATACCCGCACAGAACATCTACGTTGCGCGTCTTGGCTAACTCGTCCGAGGCCTGTTCGACTTGAATCGCCGCATCCGCGTTGCCTCGCGCCCACAACGTAGGTGCGCCTTCACCAAAAAGTGCAACTCGGGCATGCTTCGCCTTCGCCGCCGTGGCCGATGAAGAGACTAGATCGCCCAGGAACTTCAGGAATCGGACGGGGTCAGCCAGATCATTCACCATGAATGTCGAGACCGCCTCGTCCACATCTAAAGGGAGATATAAACCCTGTTCGATGGCAGCTGCACCATCCACACCACGCGCGAGCAAATTCTCAAGAAGACTCGTTCGGTGTGACTCGGTCGCGACCGCGATAACCGGCCTTCCGGCTTTTAGAGCAGCTTCGATAAAGCAAGTGGCGCCACGGAGAAAAGCTGCGTCATGAGAATAGAACTGAACCTCGTGGCTGTGTGTGATCTTCGCCCCTCCCGGTACGAGCGGTGGCAGAACTTCCTGTTGGAAGAGGCGGCCGGGAGCTTGTGCATTGGTAGTGCTGCTCGAATTGTGGCTCGATAGTCCCTTACTGACAAACTGCCTACCTTGACAAACTGCTTCCACCGCGGCTGACAGTTCCCTTCCGGCGTATGCTTTAACAATGTAGCCCATTGCCCCCAAGCTAAGAGCTTCTTGCGCCACATCGGCAGAAGACACTTGGCTCAAGAAGAGTATCTTGCATTCAGGGCATAGCTCGCGGATTCGCCGAGCAGCCTCAATCCCATTCAGTGTGGGAAGCCCGATGTCGAGCACAATCAGGTCCGGTTTCAGTTGTTCAGCTTTGCGAACCGCTTCCAATCCGTCTGAGGCCTCGCCGATGACCTGCAGATCCCGCCTTTTACCCAGCCTTGAACACACCAATCGTCGGAACCGTTCGAAATCATCGACAACGAGAACCCGGACTGTTGTCGCTTCCAAGTAGCCTCCACTCACTGTTCAAACCCGACTCATTGAGTGTAGTTTCTGAAAACTATTAGCATTTCATGCGCCGCTGGGTCGGTCGTTGCGCAAGCGTAAAGTTCGATTATACTGCCGAACACCGGACGACGGAATACGCAGAACTGTGGAGAACAGGGATCACAATGCGGAAAAATGGCTGAGCCCCTCATCGAAGCTTAGGGAGGATTTTTTCGGTACCTACCATGGCGGGGAACCGGCCGAATTCTTCGGATTGCAGCAGGCGTCTGTAGCTCCAGCTGGTGGGGCATGACAGTTAACTATCAGATGGACGGGGCCGTCAGCCAGTCGGCCAATGCGACCTACCTTGACAACTCGACTCTCATCTACTATTGACCACTCAGGTTCGCTGATCATCTTCCACACGGACGGTAGAGCCGAGGATCTGTTTGTATCTTTGACTGTGGCAATAGGGAGTGTGTAATTACCTCCAATACTGTAAAGTATTTTTTCCTCGACCCGAGCACAATTTCTACGAACGAACGGAAAAGCCTACCCTTAAGCAATATTCAAAATTGCCCGAGCGCAATTACGCGCGGCAAAGAATTATGTATGATTCGTCCTGGAAACCTAATTGAATTGTCTGCCCCAAACGGTTTTGAGATCGAGGCGAACCCAGTAGCGAAGTGCGTTCCGCTCGTATCGCTCTTAGGCCGGGATCGATTCGTGGTCAGTTGGCCACGGACCATGCAATAGAGAGGTTGTTGAGTTCCCATCAGGCGCGCCGCGCCTCGTTGCTCAGATCAGCCCAAACAAATCGACAAGCGAGTCGAGTCGGCTCCCCCACTGACGGTGCGCAGTGGACGGAGTTCTACGCAACGAAACATACGCAGGTCCGAAATTGTTTTGGACCGAGGCAGATTAGATGAAGTTAATTTTTTGCGCAACTTTGATCCTCTTGCTCTCTACAGCATCGGGATTCGCAACGGTAATTGTCTCCAGCCCAAGCGGCGGTGCCGACGTCGCATCGCCTTTTAATATTTCGGCTAATGCCTCAACCTGCTCCTCTCAGCCGGTTGTTTCCATGGGGTATTCTTTCGATAACAGCACCGACACCGCCGTCGTGAGCGG
This sequence comes from uncultured Acidobacteriaceae bacterium, assembly GCA_963750415.1. GTDB lineage: Bacteria > Acidobacteriota > Terriglobia > Terriglobales > Acidobacteriaceae > PALSA-350. The sequence goes on along the minus strand of CAVVQX010000004.1, from coordinate 10,202 downwards.
CACTGATCTGAATGCCTCGGCCTCAGCGGAAAACGGTCCCCACACGCTGCACGTAAAGGCATGGGGTAATCAGGGTGCCGGGTGTGTTACGGATGTCGCCATCACCGTCAGTGGAGCCGCGACTGCTTCTGTTGTTCCCTCGGATGCCGTCAGCATCAGCAGTATTGAGAGCCTGAGCAACTGGATCGCGGCCTACGACAGCAACAGCGGGGTTGGCTCAGCAAAAGGCAGCATGAGCATCGTCAGTTCGCCTTCGCAAAGCGGACACGCTCGCCAGTTTGTGACCAACTTTGGAAACTCAGGCGGTGAACGATACAGCGTCTCATTCGGAGACGACGAATCATCCACCAACTTCCTTTATGACACGTGGGTGTACCTTACCGATACTTCCAGTAAGATAGGCAATCTGGAAATGGACTTTAATCAAACGATGGCGAATGGCCAGACAGCGATCTTTGGATTCCAGTGCGACGGTTACTCCAGCACCTGGGATTACACCAAGAACGCGGGCCCTCCTACGGCGCCGAATGATCAGTGGGTACACTCCTCTGCATATTGCAATCCGCGCGCCTGGAGCATCAATACCTGGCATCACGTGCAGATGTATTATTCCCGCGACGAGTCCGGTAATATCACTTATCACTCAGTGTGGCTCGACGGCGCCCAGTCTAACATCAACGCTACCGTGAACTCGGCATTCGCGCTCGGGTGGGCCCCGGCGCTCCTGACTAACTTCCAGGTGGACGGGCTAGGCCCAGGGGGCACACCCATCGTATATGTGGATAACATGACCATAACTCGCTGGTAACACCTTCCAGTGGATTACAGCGCGGCTGGAAAAGCATTCCGCTGTTCCGGCCGCGCTGGGATAATAAGATCTCCGCCAGGAACGAGCATTTCCGCTGGTTCGCTTTTCATTTCAGCTGGAAATAGAAGCTTCACCAGGTGTTTCCATATCTGCCGTCGTACATCGTGCACCGGCATGGGAGCGATAATTGTCATCGCTCCTATGGCATCGTTGAGAGCCAGATAAGATGCTCGATTGGCATGCAAGAACTCGACCGGGTATTCAGGCTTGCGTGCACGGGCCTGAACCGGATCCGCATCCAGCAAATAGCTGATGTCCGGCTTTGGAGCGAGCTTCACGATCAGCCGGACATAGAATCTTGCGGCTGGATGGCGCAACGATAGATTGGCTAATTCATCGTAGATATATCGATCGAAGATCACAAAATCGGTATGGAGCTTAGATACTTTCACGGCTACAAATCGAAGCGAAAGAGTATCTGCGAAATAGAGAAAAAGCCTGACCGGGGCCATGATTCCTGACTGAACATTCTTGTCTCGCCGGTTGACTGGCCTGGCTGGCGATCCAACCCCCTGATCGCCCTGGAAGAGAGTGTGTCCGGCCGCCTCCCGGATGCGGGTCAGCCGGGCAATATCGTTCCAGAAGGTGACCAGCTCCACGCGCAGGCCAGCTTCTGTGAGCTGGGCGCAAAGACTTTTGATTTGGGTGCTCTTGCCAGCCCCATCGATGCCAGAGAAACTGACAAATCTAGGTCGCCGGTTCTCGAGTCTTGTGGGCATCCTCTTGCTCTCAATTGCAGTCTGAACGCGCTCTCTGTTCAGTGGGGCTTGCTGGAGCTGGCAGTCGAGAGTGCTACCACAGTGCCAATGGCAACGCCGGCCGCCACAATAAGTCCCACCTTAATCAGGATCGAGCGCCCCCTCTTTTGCTTTGCCGGCGCAATGGCTGCTCCCGCCGGCCTAGACGCTGGTACACCGGTAACTTTCTCATACGGCGCGGCCGCGGTGCCAACCGGTTCGTGGGGGGCAGCCGGCGGTTGCGGCGGAACAGCCTGCGGGCTATCGGATGGTGTTTGGGAAGGAGCAGAGTTTGCGTCCGGTTCCTGCGTGCCACTATCGGGAGCTCGCGGTTGTGACTGTCCCGGGGGTACGCTTTCCACTTGCTGTGCCCGTGCTGGCCATGTTTCCGCGCAAGGCACCAGCGAAGAGATCACAACGCAGCCGGCGATCTGTCGCAATAGCCTGGACGAGAGTATCATCGAGTCCCTTTCCTTACCTGCGGAGGCTCGCAGTTCCTAGAGGATTCTTAGGCTGCACTTTCTGACCCCTGCTCCGAGTACCCAGGCAACTGTGAGGACGCAACCTGTGTTCCTCGGTATTTGCGGAAACTAATGACTGCGTCAGCCACCGTATCAAAGATCTCAAACAGATGGCTCACCCCCATCTGCTTCAGTCTTTCTCTCATCTCCAGAGACATGGCTGCAAGCTTGATATCGCCATTGCGCTTCATGGCTTCTTCGAGGCAAGTGAGCAGCAACTGTATTACAGGCCTGTCGAGTTGGCGGATCTCAGAACAGTCGAGCACCACACGAGGACGATCGACATGAAAGAAACTCTCCATCTCACGGAGAAAGACTAGCTTTTGTTCTTTGCTCAAGGTTCCCGGTAACTGCCCTACTGTCACAGCACGCATTCGCATTGTCATATGTCCGGTTTGGGTCAGGTTTGTTTATCGATCAAGTCCTATCTCGCGTTAACATTTCAACCTGTAGTTTGCAAAAAGCGCTCCAGCTCCGCTTCTGGATTGCGTACCAGGTATCTCAATACATGCCTCCCGTATCGGAGGAGCGTGACCACGTTGGTGTTGTACCAGCAGCACTCCGACATCCTTGGGGAGAGGCCGCATAAAAATCTGAGCTTCTGCACCGTGCCCGGCGATACCAGCATGGCCGCGACAAGCCGATGATTCCCATCAAGGACTGTGAGCGCTTCGTTCTCGTTGATACCGATCAGTAGCACGGCGCCCACAACATCCTCCTGCACCAGCCAATCGCGGATGGCGGTGATCTTTTCCGCGAATTGACCTTCAATGGCGTTTCGACGAGTGCGTATGCGTTCAGCAATCCCGTTGATCGAGAAGTCCCCACGTGCCAGATTACGCCACTGAGCCCGGGGAAATACCCTGATCCGGCTCAAGTCCTCCGCACTGATTTCCACCTCATACCATTCGGTTTGTGCAGGGAGCTCTTTCCATAAAGCAAAGTGTCGAACGAAAAACAGAGCCCGGCGCGTGGCGTTCTGGTTCGTATCGTCCAGATTAGGCTTGAGGACAATATCGTGCAGAGACTCGTGATTATTCTGGAAAAACGGATTGCGGAAATCACTCCTCAGAAACTCCGCGATCACCTCGTCTTCCGAAGCGCGCCGAATCACACGAATCGGGCGAGAGGCTACACTGTATCCCAGCTTCCCTGCGCTGGTGAGCGAGTCGATCAGGAACGGTATCGCCACCATCAACAGCAGGACAGCCATCAACACCAATTGAACCAGGACGACCTGGCGTAGGGAGTCGTGGAAGAGGTAAATGCCCGCAATGAGAAGCCCGCTGAACGCCAGCTGTATCCAGCTAGTATTCGCAATCTTGTATGACATCTCGTAGGTGATAATCACCACGCTGAGCGAATACACCACGGTGGTGATGGCGTATAGCGCTAAGAGATATGGAAGTCCGTATTCTCCCGATATGCTGAAGCCGGCCCCAAAGCAAGCTGTCCAGAACCCAGCCGGTACGAGGCGCAGGCCGAGGGCCAATGCAGAACCGATGCCCAGCACCAGCAGCAGCGAAGTTGCGATGACCCTCAGGTCCTTTCGCTCTTCATGGCGGGTACCAGCGACCAGCGGAAACATGCTATTCACCACCGCCGAGGAAAAGGCAAAGATCACTCGACCCACCATCGCTACGGCAGCATAGAGTCCTGCCGCGGTCGGCAGGAAAAAGTGCTTCACCATCACAATGTCACAGTTGTTGATGAGCACCTGGCCGGAAAAGAAAACCAGCGCTTGCAATGCTTCCCGAAGAGCATAGCCCAGGGCAAGTGGGTTACGAATCGCGGTAGCGGCCTTCGGAGCTATGGCAAAATAGGCAACCGCAATGGCCGCGGCATTGGCAGCGATCACTCCCTTCACGCCGAGACCAAGCAGGATCAAAAGGAAAGATCCACCCAGCCGCACCGAGCCTTCCAGAACAAGATTTTTGGCCAAACGGCTGAAGCCATGAGCCCCCTGGGTAAATCCTCGCCGGCTTCCCAGCGGAACATAAAATGCTGCTCCGATGGCGAGCATGGCAACAAGGACGGGGCTTGGCAGATTCAGGTAATTTGTAATCGCCGTCTGATACAGCAACAATCCGGTTCCAATCAATATGCCGCAGATCCAGCCTCCGGCATGGAAGCCGCGGTAAACGGCAAATTTTGCCTCCGGCGAACTCGCTTGTGCCACAAACTTCGCGCAGATGATTTGCAGAGAGAGCGTTACCGCAGAGATCAAGGTCAGGATGGTGTAAACCGCGGTGGCATGCCCGAAGCCTTTTGGGCCGAGAAATCGCGCGACCGCAATGTTGTAGGCGAGGTTGATCGCAGTCGTAAGTCCAGAGCCGGAGAGCAGGATTACGCTTCCCGCGACGATGCGGGCTTGCAGCGTTTTCGACTTCTGCATCTGACCAGCCATCGTGTCTGAAACTCCAACTGACAAGCGGATCGCTTTGACCGATACTCTGATTTCAAAAGAATCAGCACGGTCCGGGCCTGAGACTCAAGAACAATGCGATACTCATCCGATGCTCGGATCTGGAATCCGGCTGCTCTCAACCTGTAAATGATGAAGTCTAGTCGTTCAAAGCTGACAACCCAAAACAGTCAAATGTACTTCTAATTGTCTCTTTATGCTATTTCGCGCACGCGCTGCTTTTCTTTTTTTTCTCCTACTGCCGTACGGATGCTCCTCTCCGGGAGTTCACCAACCGCTACGGTTGAAGTATCGCGCCACAAGTTCCTCCCCAGAAATTCTGGCTCTATATGAACCCTGGTTTGGACACCCCAGGCACATCTCCATTGGTTATTCATCTCACGATCCCGCTGTGATAATCAACCAAATTCACCAGGCTGCAGCGATGGGCATTTCCGCCTTCGTGATGGATTGGTACGGGAACCGTGAGCCCTTTAACGATGCCAGCTTTGCCCTAATGCAGACCATAGCCGCCAGGCAGAACTTCCATGTCGCCATCATCTATGACGAGACCAACCAGGAAGACGGAGCGACGGACGAGACAATCGCGGATTTCAACATGTATTACGACAGGTATCTCTCCCCCAAGGCGGCGGGCAGTCAGGCTACCCTGATGTACGCCGGCCGGCCGGTCATTTTTATTTTCCCCAAGGGAGGACACACCAACTGGGAAAAAGTGCGGGCGGTGATAAACAAGTGGGACACTCCGCCCTGGCTCATTTACGAGAACGATCCCGGCCAATATGCCAACGCGTTCGACGGCTTTTACGCCTGGATAAATCCTGGGGCCAAAGGGTGGGCCGCGGATGGCAACAACTGGGGAGAGCAATACTTGGGCGACTTTTATCAAACCATGCGGTCGAAATATCCAGACAAGATTATCGTCGGAGGGGTATGGCCCGGTTTCGATGACAGCAAGGCTTCCTGGGGTCTGAACCGCCACATATCTGCGCGCTGCGGGCAAACCTTCAAGGACACATTCAACTTCTGGAAGAAGTATTATCCAGCGGATGATCCCATTCCTTTCCTGTTGGTCGAGACCTGGAACGATTACGAAGAGGGCTCGGCCATCGAGAGGGGCATTCCCGGCTGTGGTTCGGGTCCGCAACAGAACGTTCTGCCCAATCTGGGCGCGGGCCGCGCCGCTGCACAACCAGCGAAGCCTTGAAGGAAATAACCTTTATTGGAGATCTGCCTGCAGAACGCGCACTCTCCATCGCACTTCGGAGGGGGTGAGGACGGCGATGTAGTGAACCCGGACTTGCCCAGTGCCCTCCACCTTGTCATGGTCGAGGATCTGCACGTCATACTCCACGTTGTCTACCAGCTGAATCGACAACCCATCCGGCGAGTAGAACGTTATCTTGATATCGTGCGCACGATCCTGATAACGGGTGCGCACACCCAATCTGGCTTGCTCCTGGATGGCGCCGGCAAGCTTATCCCTGGCCGTCCCCACAAAGTCTGCATCCAGCAGATCCGGGCGATTTTGCTCGAGCGCCCCCCGCATGGCCTCCCAGGCTTGCAGATAGTCGCGGATGGCTGCTGTTTCCGTCTGCTTTTCGAGCGGCCGCGGCCCATGCAGGTTGCTGGGCTCCACGTGGATCGCGCTTTGATCAGCCGCCAAAGCCGACAGCGCGAAAGAGCACGCACAGGCCACCAGGAGTGATTTTTTCATAGTCATTTTTGCCAGCGAATCTCATTTCCCATGACAACACCGCTGGCCGCGGAGATCTTTGCTCCGTTGTGAGTTGGCATTTGTACCTGCGCAACCCCGTGTTTGAGCGGTACGTCTACGGTCGCCTGGCCGCCCGGGTACGTTTCAGTGAAGGTGACGATGGTCCCATCGGGGACCGGGTTGCCGCCACAGTCGCGCACCAGATCGGTCGCCAGTTCGATTCTCTGGCCCGACGGCCGGGCATTTATTCTCAGCCCGCAGGGGTCGCCCGGAACCTCTTGGATCACGCGGGTGCTGGAAACTCCGCCCACGCGAACCACAAATTTAGCCGCGCCTTCCCTGGTGGACGAATCCATTTCTGTCCACGCAGAGCCATCGCGGGTGACCACTGTGCGTGCCTGGGTCGCGCCGGCTTGGTTTGAAAGTTCAAAAGAAACCGGCAGTGGAGAAGTTACAAGATTCTGGTAGTCATCGAAGACATAGGCTGCGCCGCTGATGCCTTTATGCCGGCCAACCGGAAGACGTGAAGGCTTGGCGAGGAAGCTAATCGCCGCGGGCTGCTCCGCCGGCACTACGTCGAACGATCCGCTCTCTTTGGAGGATTCTCCAACGACAAGAACCAGGTAATGACCGGCGTTGTATAGAGTTCCGGCAGGAAAGGACTCCGTCTCTCCCAGCCGCACATCGCGCTTGAGCACTTGTCCCGAGCCCTACCACGTACAAGACCGCCTTACCGCTTACCCGTACTCTGCATCGAGAACGCCTGGCCAGCTGTGACGGTTTTGGGCAAGCGCAGCTCTTGCGCCAGAGCAGGCTGCATCATGCAGAGGGCAAAGCCACCGACCAGGCCCACTAGCCTCAGCCTCATCAAAGCCCTCCGGAACTGTAGGACGCGGTCACCGCGCGCTCGCTGGTGATCTGACGGGCAAGGTCCTGGGGAATATGGATATTAAAAGGAACCGGAGTCTGAGGCAGCAGTGCGCGGTCAATATATTGATCGGCCACCCAGACCGGCTGGCCGCCTTTGCCGTAAAAGGTCGCCAGCACATGTGCAATATTCACTACCTGGCCACTTTGGTTGACCAGCTGACCTGACAAGGACGCATCGGGCGCAGGGTTCAACTTCTGGTCCTCGATCTCAATGACCGGATCCGCCGAGGCCGAGACGAGGGTTGAAACAGGATCCATGCGAACGCTGGCGACATCGGATAACGACGCATCGGGGAACTTAATGAGAAACGGAGTGACCTGCTTCGGCAACAGAAGGTGCGAGATCTTATCGAAGCTTTCTTCTGTCGCGATGGCTGAGCCATTCTTCTTGAGTAGCGTGGCCTTGACCGATACGTACGCCGGCACCACATCCTCATTTAGCAGTTCGCCCAGGATGACCACCCCATCGCTGCGCTCGGCCGGGTGCATGTCCACGATCCGCACGTGGGGCGCTTCCACGTCTTGCGTTCCCCAGTCATCTCCGGCCCCGCGGTAGATCACATCCCAGCGCAGGTAATTCACCGCGATCACTTGCGGCGGCACTTTCGCCTCCTTGACCAAGGGCCACTCGGGTTCCCAGTGATCGCCTATCTTGACTACGCGTACGCTGCGTGCCTCTGTAAATGTGCCAACCACGGTAGACCAATGCAAACGCAGCTGGAACTCTGCCTCATTAGCGGTGGCGTGCAGCGGCCGCAGTTCGTAGTTTTCCAGAGTCGCATAACTACGCAGGCTCGGGTAATATCCGGTCAAGTCGCGCGCAAACTGCTGCTCAGTCAATTCAGCCTTGTTGCTGAGGCTGGAGTAGGCTCTCCCCCAATCCTGGTGGCCAATGCTCTGCGCCAGGTTCTCGGCTGCCGCTTCGGGCGTGGAAGGACTATGTAGCACGTTATCCCCACCGGCGAAGGCCAACGCGGATGGATTCGGGCCACAGAGTGCCTGCCACAATCAAAGCGACAGTTATGCCGGCAACCAGAACCGCGAGTACCCTTCCGGTTTTCACGACACCAGTCTCCCCGGCAGCAAATTCTCATCGGTGGCGTAGGGATAGACCTCGCCATGCCGGTCTCGCCGTTTTTCCGGGATGAGAACGACCAGAATGGCCAGCAGGCTGCTGCCGAAGGGGAGGGTTCCCCACAAAATGCCCTGCCAGGCAGGCGGTATCTGCGGTGCGTTGACCGGCGTAGCGGGTGGCACCCCGTCCTTGCCCCATACGATGATGGTTTTGTCTTCCAAGTCGTCCACGCGGCGCCATCCTGCAAAAGAGAGCAGGGGATCGTAATATGGATCCCTCACGAAAACCCACCTCAGGCCATAATGGTCGGCATGCTGCAGCATCGCCCGCAACGCATCCAGCCCTGGTGTGCCGTAGTATTTCGAGCTGGTAAGCGGGCCCGCACCATAGCGGGTCAGTTCCGGAAGCATGCGCCCGGAATTCCATTCGCCATCGACGCTGCTCGCATCGGTCATCATCGCTAACCGGGCAATCTTGTTGCCAAATCCCAAAGTCAAGTATCGGTAATTGTCATGGCCATCGCGATTCAGCCACGCGGCGACCGAATCCACTTTGAAATCTGAGGCATCCGCCGGCCGATAGGTTGACCATGCAACCGCCACTGCGCAGCCGAAAGCCGCAGCCACCATCAAACCGACCGCCGCCCGCAAACGATACCGGTCAACCAATTCCGCGGCCAGAAGTCCTACGAACGGAAGGGCCAGCAAGGTCGCCCAATAGCTGAAGCGCTCCATCGTCAGCACCTCGAAAGCTCGGCCCAGTAACAGATGTCCGACGGGTGTCGTTCCGCCGAGACCCACCAGAAACGCCACCCAGAAGCCCAGCAGCAAGGGACGAAGCCTTGCCACCGCGGAGCCCCGCAACACGATGAATGGCAAAGCCAGTATCAAAGCTCCATAGGGAACCACGAAGTAGTTCAGGCCCCACTCCGGACTAAGAATGTAGTTTGCCCGGCTGGCATGCGGGATGGGAGTTTGGGTGACGGGATAGTGAATCAGCGCAATCCAGAACGGCAAAAGAACGAGGGCGATTGCGGCACCCACGACCACCGAAATGATGACGGTACGAAGCACAAAACCCAGTATCGAAACCCGCGGACCGTCCTCCCGATCCAGGATCACCAAGGCCAGCACCGGCACCGCAAAAAACATGGACCCGAAAAGCAGGGTGGCGTGGTGAGCGGCGGCAGCAGCCGTGAACAGCACGCTGCCCTTGATAAAGGATCGCCACTTGCCATGCCGGATCCACTGGTAGAGATAAGGCAGGGCGTTCAGATATATCGGCGCCGCAGACGTGGTAGCTAACTGCCCCGCGGAATAGACCAGGAAGCTTTCCGATCCGAGAAAAACGCTGGCCAGGGCGGCAAACGATGCTGCTCGCGGGTTGACCCAAAGTAAAGAAAACCGGTAAACGCCCACTGCCAGCAGCAATATGGCAGCCAACTGTACGGCCATATAGGCCATATCCAGGCCCGTGATGCGCGATATCAACGCCACCCATTGCTGGGGGAGCGGCGGATAGGTCGCCTGGGAAAACCCCGCATACCATTTCGGATTCCAGGGATCGAACCAATGGTGGACATAATGGGAAGCAAAGAAAATATGGAAGTTCGTGTCATACGACTTCAACGGCAATCCCATGAGCAGAAGAGGCAGGTGAACCACCAGGGCCGCCATAAGGATGAAGCTCATAGGTATCGGACGAGCTGAAGCGGCAACTTCTGTTCTCTGCACGGCGCCCCCTCCGCGAAGACCTAGATTTAAAATGTTACGGTAACGGTTTCTTTTTGTACTTACCACGGCACAGTGCAAGTCTCTGCTTTTCATCGCTAGACATATTCAGCTGGTGCTAGATGTTTCGCGTTTATATTGCTTTTTTCGCCTTGCTTATTACGCTTTTCTGCAGCGAACTACCCTATGCCCCGTTTCT
>CAVVQX010000003.1:0-28199 GCA_963750415.1 uncultured Acidobacteriaceae bacterium | reverse complement strand
ACCGGCCTCATTCTTTGCAATGACGCACCCTGAGTGCTCGGGTTGAAGGGCTTTTACTCCGAGCGGCAGTTACTGAAACTGGCAGACAGTTTCGCCCTCACCTTGCGACGGTGGTAGTCCCAAACCACTATGATGGCGCCGCCGGTACGCAGCCGGAGTCATTCCAGCCAGCTTGTGAAAAACTGCGCTGAAGTAGCTTTGGTCACAAAAGCCCATTTCCTGCGCGATGTCTGCGATGGGCTTATTCGTACTGGCAAGGAGCACCTGTGCGCGCTCCACACGGCAGTGATTGAGATAACTTCTAAACGGCCGGCCAATCACCTGTCCGAAGAAATACATGAAATCCGACTCGGTTAGTCCGCACAGTTGTGCCGCATCCGATACCTGGATCGCTTCTCCAATATGCTTGCGGAGAAAGTCAAAGAAGTTGTGAAGATGATCCAAAGCGTACTGCTGGCGGCGAAAAGCTTCGACTGTGCCGGCGTATGAGGAATACTGGTTTACCAGCAGCATCAATATCATCTTGAGATAGGTTTTGATAGCCAGACGGCCGCGCATGGATGTTCCAGGAAGCTCCGCGCGAATGGTTCGCATGAGCTCGAACACTTGCTTGGGCACTCCTGTTTTCGCCGGCAAAACATGCGGAAAGCCAGAGTCCTGCTGCAGAAATGGCGTCAGGTATTCAGCGCTGTTCGCTCTTCCATCACTTCGGATCAGATCGGGATCGAAGAAAAGCGTGCCAATCGTCATCCTCGAGTTCGGTGGGGTTTTGGTGGAATGGTAGAGCGTGCTGCCGATGATAGCCAGGTCGCCCACGCCCATCGGCAAGAGACGGTCCTGGACCTGGAAGGTTGTTGCACCGCTACACAAAACTAAGATCTCAAAATAGTCATGGCGATTTTTCTGCACGTTGTTCTTGCCATCGCTGGTTTGAAATCGCAAGTCAACGGGCAGCACGGAGTCAAAAGGCCAAACGTGAATTCCTTCTGCCGTGATCTGCGGCTGAAGGAGGCGGTATTGATCGTTTTGCGGCCATCCAAGGGTGTGCCGGGCGTGCCCCGGGGCCTCTCTCATCCCTTTCTGCGTCGTGGCGGCGAAGCCAGTGCTCGATTGTCGCCCTACCATTCGGCGGAATTCCTTTCTGCCTTCGATTCCAGAAACAGCTATGCGGCGCCGGCTTCTTTGCCAGCTCGGGTATCGTGTGCTCCGTTGAAGCGGCAATTTATCACAGATAAAGTGGTGTGTCTATCTGCGTCTTCAGGGGCGGCGTTCCGGCTGATTTCTGCTCAATCCGCCGAAATACCGGGGAATTGTTCAACATTTTTGCGGGGTTTTCTTATAGCCATCCGGCTTGAGCTCATAGCACTCTTGGTGGAGTGGTCGAACCCCAGGGGCGTTGCGGCACGCCGGCTAGGCTAATTGATGCGTGCAAAGATAATGTTCTCCACGCAGGTTGAGCTGCCGAACGCGGCCCGGAGCCGAACTGAGGGGGAAATAGCGCCACAGGGGCCAAAGCCCTCGTCTTACTAGCCCTTTTCGGCCCGACTGAAGTCGTGCCCTGATACAAAGCTAGTTTTCGAAATGCTCGAAACAGACTGACCCGGACATTAGTTTTGCAGTCATCAATAATTGATGCGTGTATCAACCGCCGAACTCGATAGTAGCGGCATCCCGCGACTGAGACGCATTCTAACCGTCTGGGACCTGGCCTTCTACGGACTTGTTTCGGTCACACCGAGCGCACCCGCGACGGTTTTTGGCCTGGCGCAACTTAAGTCTCACGGGCATGCCGTCGACACCATTTTGGTGGCGATGGTGGCAATGGTTCTCACCGCTATCAGCTATGGCCGGATGGCGGCGTTGTATCCGTCGGCGGGTTCAGCCTACACCTACGTGGGCCGCGGACTGCATCCGTATTTGGGCTTTGTATCGGGATGGGCGATGTTGCTTGACTATGTGGTCAGCCCGTTATTTTGCGTAATGTTCGGTACCCTGGCGCTTATGCGTTCGTTGCCCGCCCTGCCGTTTCCCGTGGGGGCTGCGTTGTTCGCGGGCGGTATCACCTACCTCAACCTACGCGGCATCCGCTCGACAGTCCGAGCCAACCAGATATTGCTCGGGTTCATGTTCATCGTGCTGCTGAGCTATGTCTTTCTTGCGATTCGAAGCCTTATCGCGCACCAGGGAATCGGCGGTCTGTTCTCGATCAAGCCGTTCTATACTTCCGCGACCTTCAGCGTGCGCGATGTTGCGAGTGCTACCTCGTTTGCCGCCCTGACTTATCTTGGGTTCGACGCCGTAACCACGCTTGCGGAAGACGTAAAGAATCCGCGGCGCAACGTGATGCTGGCTGCCGTTGGTGTTTGTATTTTTACAGGATTATTTGGCGGGCTCCTGGTCTATCTCGGGCAGTTGATTTGGCCGGATTACCAGACATATACGAACGTCGAAACGGCCTTCATCGAGGTCGCGGGACGGGTGGGCGGAATTGTGTTGTTTCGCGCGATGGCGATCCTGTTGCTGGTTGCCATGGTTGGCGCCGCGTTGACCACTCAAGTAGGGGCGGCGCGCCTTATGTTTGGCATGGGTCGTGACGACCTGATCCCGCGCCGTTTTTTCGCTCATCTGCACCCGGTGCGCAATACCCCAAACTACAACATTTGGCTCATCGGGCTGCTTGCGTACGGCGGTTCCCTGGTGATGAGTTACGAAGTGACCGCCGAGATCCTTAACTTCGGAGCATTTCTAGGATTCATGGGGGTGAATCTCGCCGTGATCTGGCAGTTCTGGGTGCGAGGGGCTCAAGGGCATCGCCGGGAGTTTTTTGCGGATGTCGTGCTGCCGGCCGGCGGGTTCCTCTTTTGCACCGCAATCTGGTGGGGGCTGGCAGCGCCTGCCAAGATTGCCGGAGGCATCTGGTTCATCGTTGGCGTGTTCGTATTGGCAGTCCGCACTCGGGGCTTTCGGCAGGAACTCCAGTTACCGGATCCCGCCAGCTACGAGTAGGCAAGATTTCATCCTGGGCGGTTTTCTCTTAGTCCAAGAAAGACGATTTTATGAGTGGAGTTCTCCAGAATAAAGTGGCAATCGTTACTGGTGGCGGAGCCGGAATGGGTCGCGCTGTCGCTGAGCGGTTTGCTCGTGAAGGCGCCGAAGTAGTGGTAAGTGAGATTGACCCGAAGCGCGGCCAGGCCACGGTTGAACGCATTTGTGCAACAGGCGGCAGAGCGCTCTTTGTTCAAACCGACGTGGGCGAAGAATCTGCTGTCGCCAGCCTGGCAGACGCGGTAAGAGATAACTATGGCCATGTTGATATCCTTTATAACAACGCGGCGGTTCTCTACCATAACCTTGAAGCCCGGGCGCATGAACTGTCTTCGGAGATTTGGGAACATACTCTGCGCGTGAATCTCCGCGGCCTTTGGCTTTGCTCAAAGTACATGATCCCTCTTATGCTTCGGGCCGGAGGTTCCATCATTCACGTTGGTTCGCCCACGGCACTGAATGGGTCGGGGGCTGGGATGACTGCCTATTGCGTCAGCAAGGGCGGAATCCTGGCTCTCACTAAAGCAATGGCGGTGGATTATGCGCGCGATAATCTTCGCGTGAACTGCATCATCCCCGGAGTCATGGACACGCCTATGAACGCCTCATTTCTTGCTGATGCAGCCAACAAGAGCAGCATGGTGCAGCGCATCCCCCTGGGCCGCGTAGGCACTTGCGACGACGTTTCAGGGCTCGCGGTTTTTCTAGCCTCGTCGGAGTCTGCCTATTGCACCGGCGGTATCTACATGGCAGATGGCGGGTTCACAGCGTTCTGATGAGATAGTCGAAACTGCGTGGGCTCAACGGTTTCCTGTAGCCACCCGGCTTGAGTTCGTGGCACTCTGGATGACGCAGTCGACCACAGGCGTTGCGACGTCCTTATTCGGAGCCTCTCATGGGCAGGTCGAAGAAATTTTCCGAATCGAGCATCAGTAAGTCCGGTGGTTCAAACCGAGAGCGCCCATCCCAAAGCGCAATCTCTACCCTGCGCCGCGGTCACCTTCCAAAAAAATCATGCCGGGACTTGTTCAGCCTTTTGGAACCTCAGATTAACTCCGAGGGCATTCATGTGTGGCCTTTTGACGTCTCCTGTCCCGTTGACGTTCTGTTTTTGACGGACGATGGCCGGCGCTCTGTCCGCATGAATCGTCACGGATATTTCGAGGTTCTCTACGTGTGTTCAGGCTCGGCGGACTGTCATATCCAGGATAGAATCCTTCCGCTTAATGAGGGAGACCTGGCGATTATCGGTAGCACGTTGTACCACCGCATCGAGTGCCGGTCATCCCCGGTTACAATCGCTGCGCTCTTCTTCGAGCCGGACCTGATTCGTTGCGATGGGGGCAGCGACAGCGCAGAGTATCTAACCCCCTTTCTGCTTCAGGATTCAGAGTTTCCTCACGTTGTGCCGGCCGAGACCGGGGTTCCGCGCCGGGTGTTCGATATGATGTTGCGCATCCACTCGGAACTGCCTGTGTTTTCAGCCAGAGCCCGGCTTGCCTTGGAGACATATTTGAGGATGCTTCTCATCCTGCTGGTAAACCAATATGCCTCTTATGCAGGGACGGTGGACGCCTTTCAGCGCCAGCAGCGTGCTCTGGACCGGCTTCGCCCCCTCTTCCGCTATCTGGCGGAAGATTGCGGGAGCGGGATCCAGGTAAAGGGAGCTGCCCGCATCTGTGGGATGAGTGAGTCTTATTTCATGAGCTTCTTCAAGCGGGTCACCGGTCTTTCGTTCATGGAGTATCTCAACCACTACCGGATAGAGCGGGCACAGGCGCTGCTTGCGAACACCGATGATTCGATGGCGAGCATCAGCCAGGAGATGGGATTCTGCGACCAGAGCTATTTCGGCGCCGTCTTCCGCAGAGTTGTAGGAATGACCCCCGCAACCTATCGCCGCCGCTTCCGAAACAAGACCTTCACGGATCGCCTGGAGACACCTCAAGCGTCCCCGGTCTTAGGGGCAAGATTTTCAAGGATGACAGCTCTGCCGCGAGGTACCCGGGCGATCGACCTCACCCTTACCCCACCTCATCACGGTAAGACTTCTGTGGTTAAGTAGGTAACTGGATCAAAGCGGCGAACGGCCATTCGCCGTTATCGCGCGCCTTGAGATTGAGTGTTGATCGGAGCGTCCGTAGCCGTGAACCGGGTCATGCCGTAGTCGCCGTTTTTGCCTTCGTTAAACCCCATTCCCGGGTTCCCCTCAGGGTAAGTATTGTCTTTAACCTGGGCTAGCTGGACGCCGTTCTTGTAGGCCGTAATAACGTTTCCGACCATCGTCGCCTTGACCACATCTCCGGTGGTAACGCCATATTGTTTGCCGTGATCCTGGACCAGGTAGGTGAAGTCCGCCAAGGGGCCGTTCCACCGGACGATGATGAGATAAGCAGTGTCATCACTTTTCAGTGAATTAGAGATTTCGTAGCCGGAACAGTTGTGAGCCGACATCGCGGATCGTAAGCGCAACGATACTTCCGGATAATGGAAGACGGATTTCTTAAAGACCACTGCCTCTGCCGTCTGCGTGGGCCCCCAGGTACCCGTCAGCAGGGCAGTCGCATCGGCAAAACGTTTCGGTCCCGCGGTGCCGATGGCAAGACCCGGAGTAGTGGAGATATTGCCCCAATCGATCCCGACTGTTTTTCCTTCCATCCATCGACCGCCTTCTGACATCGGGTTTTCCGTGAGGGGAAAGTTCGTTGTGTAGGTATTAACAGGAGGGGCGGCGGGGGCGGCAGCTGGAACTGGGGTGCTGGCCGTAGGGGTCTTGGTGTTGTCAGTGCACCCGGAAAATGCGGCCATGAACGCGGCGGTCAGGGCGAGCGTCAGCAATTTCGGAGTGCATGCTGGACATTGGAAATTCATTGGGAACTACCTCCGTGTTGTACCGGGCCCATTCATGGTGGATGCCTCACTCCCCCTAATCTAGGAGACGCCAACGCGGAGCTTATAGGAACTCTCACTCACGTTTTTGTTGTTACGCTACTTCGATCTTTTGCATCCCGCGGGAGTTTATTCGCTCGGTTCACCCTCTTTACCGGGATTCCCAGAACGAGCGAACCACGGAGTTCACCTTCGACGCGGCCTCCATGTGCACCATATGACCCTGGCCCTCAAGAATTTCCGTTCGAGCGTGCTGGGGTAGATTCAAGGCGTGGGATACGGGGAGTATGCGATCTTCCGATCCCCAGAGAACCAGGACGGGCATCGACAATTGGCTGATCTGCTCACGTAAAATCACCGACTGCCGATCCGAGGGACAGAATTGAGCTGTGATTGTACGCAAAGCCGATTCTACCCCGTCGAGGCGCTTGTATTTAAGGGTATCGTCCACCATCTGCCGGGTGATCAACCTCGAGTTTGCAAATAGCTTTTCCAGTTGCGGCCTGATCTCATTTCGACGGGTGGCAGATACGAAGCCTCGAATGTACTCGCCGTCGATCTCCGGGCCCAGCCCTGCACTGGCGATCAAAGTGAGGGACAAACAGCGTTCCGGATGCTTCTGGGCAAAGATGGCCGCAACGGCACCTCCCATCGAATGGCCAACCAAATGAGCTTTCGTCAGACCGAGGATATTCAGAAAGCCTTCGACGACCTTCGCAAATCCCTCCAGCGTCCCATCTCCCACCTGTTTCGACGAGCTCCCATGCCCAGGCAAATCCAAAGCATACACAGAATGGCCCGAAGCCAGGGCCTCGTGGTTGAACATCCATGAGTTGAGATCTCCGCCAAAGCCATGAATCAATATCGTAGATTCGGCTCCTTCGCCACGCCTGAGGTAACGAATATGAAATCCATTAACATCAACTGTCTCAAGGATTGGGCCGGCAACTTCTGCCTCGGCCTTCTCAGGAATGTAGGTGGCCTGAAAATCTGCGACATATTGGTCGATTTGCAAGTCAGAAGTGGAGGAGGCAGCAATCACACCCAACAGGCCGCCGACATGGACGACATCACCCGCGCGCGCCACCCGCCGGCGGAGCACGCCTGACGTTATGGCCTCAACCGCGCTTAGAACCTTCTCAGTTTCTATCTCCACGAGTTCCTGCCCTGGCCGGACTTCCGCTCCCTCCTCGGTGAGCCACCCAACAACCTGTCCCTTCGTCATGGAGAGGCCCCATTTTGGCAACGTCAGCAGGTACATATCAGCATTGCTCATGCGTTGTACCTCATGACATCCAGAACAGCGGCATTAATCTTCCCAGGGTTTGGGAGGTACTCATCCTCGAGTACGTCGCTGAAGGGTACGGGTGTGTGCGGAGGAGTTACCATCCGAATCGGTGCCTTCAACGAGGCAAAAGCCTTCTGTGCGACGAGGGCAGATACATCGGTGGCAATGTTGCAACGAGGCGACGCCTCATCTACGACAACTAGCCGGCCGGTCTTCTCAACACTCTCGAGTATGCTGTCCACATCCAACGGGGAGACGGTCCGGAGGTCGATAATTTCACACTCAATTCCTTCCTTTGCCGCAAGATCGGCAGCGTCTGAAGCCACGTGGACCATCCGCGCAAGAGTCACAATCGTGACGTCTTTGCCTTCGCGGACGTAGTTGGCTTCGCCAAAGGGAATCGCATACGGTTCCTCGGGCACTTGCCCCTGCAACCCATACAGCATCTTATGTTCAAAGAAAATGACCGGGTCATCGTCACGGATTGCTTGAATCAGTAAGCCCTTGGCGTCATAGGGCGTGGATGGAACAACGCATTTAAGTCCGGGGATGTGGGTGAAGATAGGGTACAGCGCCTGCGAATGCTGTGCGGCTGCGCGAAAGCCGGCGCCGATCATAGTGCGAACGACAAGAGGCGTAACCGCCTTGCCGCCGAACATGTAACGGAACTTGGCGGCCTGGTTATAGATTTGATCGAAACAGACACCCATGAAATCGACAAACATCAATTCCACCACCGGGCGTAGTCCGGCAGTGGCAGCGCCGATCGCGGCCCCGACAAATGCGGACTCAGTGATGGGAGTGTCCATGACACGGTCCCCATACAGATCCCACAGACCTTTCGTGACCCCGAGGACTCCGCCCCACGCGTCCATTTGGCCATTGGTACCGCATCCACCGGCAACATCCTCACCCATGAGGATGATGGTTTTGTCCCGTTCCATCTCCTGTGCCAATGCTTCATTGATCGCTTGCTTGAAGGTGATTTTCCTGTCCATGTTCCTACCTTTCGGTCCTGGAGCGGTTTCATGATGGGTACAACTGGTGAAACATGGGCCTTTTCACCGCGAAAAGCCCGAGTTCACCGACACCGGATCGGACACTCGATCATGAAAGCGCTCAGTAAGAGATGTAAACATCGGTCAGCAGGTCACCCGGTTTGGGTTTTGGCGCTGACTTAGCCTGGTTGACGGAATCCTCAACCAGGGCGGCCACCTCCCGGTCGATGCCGTCAAGTTCAGATTGTTTCAAGAGTGCGGCGGAGGTCACTCTTGCGGCGAAGTGATGAATGCAGTCCCGGGTTTCGCGGATTTTCTCCACCTCATTCGGACCCCGGTAGGATTGGGTGTCGCCTTCGTAATGGCCGTAATAGCGGTTGACTTTGCACTCGACAAGGGAGGGTCCGCCACCCCTGCGGGCGCGCTGGATTGCCTCGCTTGCGGTTTCGTACACGGCGAAGAAGTCGTGGCCGTCCACCGTCACACCTGGCATCCCAAAGCCATTGGCCCGATCGGCGAAATCGTGGCACGCACCCGCATATTTAACTGAGGTAGCCTCAGCATATCCGTTGTTCTCAATCACAAACACGCAGGGAAGGCTCCAAATGGAGGCCAGGTTGAGGCTTTCCAGGAACGTACCTTGATTAGCGCCGCCGTCCCCGACGAAGCTAACTGCCACGCCGCCGTTCCCCAGCCTCTTGGCTGCCAGGGCTGCCCCACATGCGAGAGGAGGGCCGCCACCAACGATGCCATTAGCCCCGAGCATGCCCTTGCTCAAGTCCGCGATGTGCATCGACCCGCCCTTACCCCCACAGAGCCCGTTCTTCCTGCCATAGATCTCTGCCATCATGCCGAAAACATCACAGCCTTTCGCCAGACAGTGCCCGTGTCCCCGGTGTGTGCTGGTAATTTTGTCCCGCTTATCGAGCAGCAGGCAGATGCCTGTGGCGATAGCTTCCTCACCCGCGTAGAGGTGGACGAAACCCGGAATTTCTCCGGTGGCGAATTCCAGGTGAAGGCGTTCTTCGAATACACGGATCAAACGCATGATCCTGTAGGCGTCTAGTAGATTGGACCGCGTGAGGTCCATAGGTCGTCCTCCTTCGCCGGAGATCTAGTTAATCGCGAGCAGCCTCTCATGCGCGGCTCGTTCCATCACTTTGTCGATGTCAATGGTGTAAGGCCCTTGGCCGTCCAGCCGGACAGTCACATACCGGCGGGAACTATATTCAAGTTCTCGTTCGCCGTCAAGAGCGATCGTACCCTGCGCAAGCCGTGGCGTCTGAATTTCTCCACCGTGTATCTCTTCCACATTCGCAATTCCGACAGGCAGGATCAACCCGGGTGCAATGGGGCACTGCAATATGACTTTCGCTCGGTCCGGCGGGGCCAAATCAAGTCTGAGGCCATGAGGTGCACGGCGTGAGACAGGCCGAATGAGCCCCGCCACCGAGGACAGTCCAATTGCGTTGGATTCTGCAAATGTGACAAAAATCTGGTCCAAATCTTCCGGGCGCCATAGCGCCTTCGACCCCACCCAACGGCTTTTGGACACCGAAATGTCGACGACTGCCAAGTCGTCGTGAACCCCTTCAATCTCCAGGCGCAAGATTTTGTTTCGTACGGTTACCTCTGCCGCGGGAACCTTGCCCGTGGCCACCAGGCCTGCGGCCAGCCCAGCGATGGTGGCCTCACGCGACTCGGGAAAAACATTGTTGGTGCCGGTGGAGAGCGGCACGATGGGAACATCTCCGCACGCGCCGGCCACTAGTCGCTGCGTTCCATCACCTCCAAGAACCACAATGGCTCCCACTCCGGCCGCGGCCATTTGCGCTGCGCCCAGCACCGTGTCCGCGGGACCATCTTCCACCTGCATGCCCAGGAATACAACCTTTGGTCCCTGGTCTTCTGAACTGCGGGTCGCAACCGCACGACGAACCCGCTCGGCGATGCCACCTCGATCTGGAATCATGAGGACACTGGTAACTCCGGTGACCCCCAGTGCAGTGATCAGGCGAGCAATGATGCTGCACTTTTCTGCGATGGTGAAGACTCCCCCTTGCGCGACCAAGCGCCGGATGTCACGCCCCGACGCTGGGTTGGCAATGATTCCGACAACATATTCGCGGGTGGAAGAGATCTTCGCTGAGTCCTCGCACTGACCCACTCGCCCCTGCAGAAGGACGCGGGCACGATTAACTCGAATAGGATATCTGAAAACCGCTGCACGCCCTTATTGAACCCGGCCCGCGAATAGCCAAATACCGAATCCAGTGAACTCCCTTCCGCCACGCGGCAATACCTCTCCCCAAAAGTAAGTGACTCCAAGCCCGCGTTCTAGGAATTCTCATCCCCGTTTTTGTTGCCAGGCTACGAGTGAACTGTTAAATGCAACGCCGTAGAGCGCTCGCCGCCGGGCTCCAGTCAGCCCGCAGGACCTGAGAGTCTCCGCTGATAAAGAGGCAAGGTGGTGGCCGCAACGGCGGTGCCTTGAATGCGAAAGGGCGGTAAAGGAAGGGCGGGTCATTGGGTTCTGTTGGGGGTTCTGTTGGGGCTTCTGTTGGGGATTCCTGTTGGAAGTCCGGCCGGGTCAACTCGTTTCCACCCCAGCCAGGTCAGCCTACCGCTGACGGTTAGGACGAGCAAAGTAGCCTACCAATAAAACGCTTTTAAAAGTTCCTATAACGCTGAAGGAGAGTCTCCTAGATTTTAGGCAAGGCCCGTACCTGCGCCCGGACTGAGGGGCTTTTGCGTGGGAGCATGATGGATCAGCGGTCACGCCGCGCTGCGGCCAAGCCTACGAGAAACTCCTTTTTAAATTTCGGCTCGCATGAATTTCCACCCCTGGAACCGATCAAGCCCGAGGCGATGGCTGAGTGCAGGGGCGGGAAAAACTAACAATTGGTCGCGGCTCACCACCCAGGCCCGGGGAAATCATGGAGGGAGATACGGTGGCTCAGAAATGGAGTTCTTTCCACAGGCGTGTTCTTAGCTGGAGCGGCGCGGCAATCCTGGCGACCTCGATGCTTTTCGTTGCCATGCTATTCTCTGCCGGTCGACTCGATGCTCAGGTAGTAACTGCCATCAGTGGCACAGTCACAGATGCAACTGGGGCTCTCATGCCACATGTATCGGTGACGGTAACGAATACCGCTACAGGCGTAGTATCCCTTGCCACAACCTCATCGGTAGGCACTTTTACGGTCGTTGGCTTGAAGCCGGGGAACTATTCCGTTGCGGCAGAAGCAGCGGGATTCAAGAAATCGGTCCAGACCGACGTGACCGTCGAAGTCGCCACAACGTCTACCGTTGCTTTGCAGATGGTGCCAGGCGCCACCGACGCGACGGTAAGCGTAACCGCCAGTGGAATCTCGTTGAATACCGCGTCTCCTCTGCTGGGTACCACCCTCGAACCTGAGTTGGTCAAGGCCGCTCCCATCGAAATCAACAGCCTGGCGCGGCAGCTCGACTCATTCATGTATCTTGCGCCGGGTGTACAGGGGAATGCCGGCAGCCACAATATCAATGGCGGCCTTACGTTCGAAAATGAAGTTCAATTCAACGGTGTTCCTGTCGCATTCGTGCAGTATGCAGGGGTCCAAACCCAAATCAATCCTCCGTATGAAATGGTGAACGAGTTCCGTGTTAATAGTTCCACGTTCAATGCGGCTTATGGGCTCGGGCAAGGCGCCGTCACCTACAGCATGGCATCGGGCACCAACCAGCTCCATGCAGATGCCTTCTACATTCTGCGCAATCAACTGTTCGACTCCGACGGATTTTTCCCGACGTATTTCCGGCCTGACGGATCTCCCGCTCCGCCCATCGACCAGCAGAATGACTATGGGTTCACAGTGAGTGGGCCAGTGATAATCCCAAAGCTTTATCATGGAAAAAATCGCACATTTTTCCTGTTCAGTTTAGACAGGTTCACCCAGAACCAGGCACAAAAGGGCATCGGAACGGTGCCGACGCCGGCCATGAAGAACGGTGACTTTAGCGGCTTTGTGGACTCGAACGGCGCTCAGATCCCAATCTACGATCCGCAAACAGGGAAGCCTTTTCCGGGCAATATGATTCCACAAGCGCGCATCAGCCCTCTCGCGCAATCTATTTTGCCGTTCATTCCAAATCCAGACCGTACCGGCCTGGTTTCCGGCCTGCAGAGTAATAAGTCCCCAGCCGTTCCCGCGGTGGCAATTAGCCAGTACTTGTGGGGTTACACCCTCGACCATAATCTAAGCCCGTCGCAAAGCATACATTTCAGTCAGTGGCAGGATTCACTGTCATCACCGTTTTTCACGTTCGCTCCAATCGTGCCTTCCAGTAACGAGCTGCAAAGTCGCATCAATGATACCGAGCTCGGATCGGGTTTCGTGCTGAACTACGTTAAGACCGTGAAATCAAACCTGGTGGTGACGGCAGGCGCGGATTGGATTGGTGAAATCAGCGGGGAACACAATGCCAAAGATGGCGTCGACTTTGGCGGCCTTGTGAGTGGGTCGAATTTCCCCTACATTTCGTTCGATGGCCAAAACTCGGGAACATCATTTGGTGCCAGCAATGGTTTCACGAACGTGGGAGCTCAGTTTGGGGGATTTGCCCAGACAAATAACCGCCAGCTCGGTATCGTGATCGCCAACAATTGGTTGTGGACCAAAGGGCGCCACAATTTCAACATAGGCGGGCAATTCAGGCGTACCTACCAGGATCTATTCGCCTGCCAATTCTGTGCCGGCACATTTTCCTTTACTCAACGGACCACCTCCACGCCGGACACTAACGATCCGAATTTTGGCAGCTACGGCAGTTCATTCGCGAGTTTTCTTCTGGGCCAGGTCGATGCCGGGGTACGCCTTAGCTCGAACGTAACCCGCATGCGCAACAAAGAATTTGCTCTCTATGTTCAGGACGATATCAAGGTCAATCAACGGTTGACCGCGAACGTCGGTCTTCGCTGGGACATCATGGTTCCATTCACTGAAAACAATAACAACATCGTCTATATCAATTTTCAGAATCCCACGGTACTTGATCCAGCCGCCGGCAACCTGCCGGGCGGCGCCTCTAAATACGGCAACTGTACGGGGTGTGCCGGGATCACCAGGGCGGATATCCACTGGAAGAACTTCCAGCCCAGGATCGGCTTCTCCTACAAGCTGACTCCTAAGACCGTTGTCCAGGCGGGCTTTTTTATGACTTACCTGGTGGGCGGCGCTTATGAATACGGCACCACTCAGACAGCCTTTTACTTCGCTTCTCTATTGGGCGGCGAATTTGTTCGCCAGACGAGCAACAGTAGCACACCTGCATACGGCAGTTGGGATGCTAACCCGATGCCCTTGCCGCCACCGACTCCTTTTAGTCCATCGATCGGAAACGGCGGGGTCATTCTGGGCTTCAATCCGAAGACGTTCGGCAGGGCCCCTTACGATTCGGCATGGCATGCCGGCGTTCAGAGGCAACTTCCCTGGGACATGTTTGTGACGGTGTCGTACGTTGGCAACCGCGCGATACATGTCCCATCTTCCCTGCATCAGCCTGAGCAGCCGGATCCGTCCATCCTGAAATATGGGAGTCTTTTAGGCGAACTTGCGACCTCTCCGGATGCCGTCGCGGCCGGCATTAAGATTCCGTACCCTGGGTGGGTCGAACAGTTTGGGGGCACCGGCACGGTAATACAGACGTTGCTTCCGTTCCCTCAATATTCAGACATCTATAACACTTATGAAACTGACGGAACGGCGTTTTACAACGGGCTGCAGGCACAGGGGGAAAAACGATTTTCCAACGGGCTAAGCTATCTCGCCGATTTGACGTTGTCACGAAACATCGCGAACGAATCTGTCGGGTCGACGCTGTTTCAACCCAACCCGATCAATTCATTCGACATGCCCCCGGAATTTACGCCTTCTTCGTCTGACCAGAAGTACATTGCGAACATTGTTGCAACTTATACACTTCCCATTGGGTTTGGACAGAAATATATGAATTCAAGGGGTGCCCTGGGGCAGGTGTTGGGGGGATGGCAATTCAGTGGAATCCTGACTTATGCAGGCGGCACCCCCATGGGTGCTTACAATAGCTTCAATCCGCTGTATGCCAATTTCGGGGACCGGCCGGACGTGGTTCCGGGCGTAAAGATTAAGACGTATAACTACAATTTGTCGAAGAACTACTTTAAGGGAAAAGCCTCGGCACAGCCAACGCAATTCCCCACCAATGCTTTTGTCAACACCGGGCCTTGGGAACTCGGTAATGCGGTGCGTTCCTATGCAGCCTTGCGAACTCCTCCGCTGCGGATAGAGAATTTCGACGCCATCAAGACGTTCGCCATTACCGAGAGAGTACGAGCCACTCTACGACTCGACTATTTCAATGCTTTTAATCGAACACAACTACAGGCGCCAGATACAAATTCGCTCGACTCGACATTCGGGCAGATTACCAACTTAAGCTCACAAATCAGTAACCGGCAAGGACAGGCTACTTTCCGCCTGGAGTTCTAACCTGGATATCTTACCGCCTGGTCTGCGACAAAGCCTGGGTGCCCCATATCTGCCGGTTTTGGCAGATGTGGGATTCCACCAACCTCAGCCCCTGACTATGCAGGGCGTAGATGGCCATGGACAAGATCTGTTGCTGGTAAAGAGTGATCGGTGGACAGCCGTTGAATCCCACATCTGCCAAAACCGGGCAGATATGGGGCACCCGTCACTCGTTACGCATTGAGATCTTGAAGCCATCGCCGCCATGGCGAGGAAGGTGCGCCGTGAAAATCGGCTCATCCGAGGGTCCGCAGGCGAGCCGGCAGAAACGGCCGAACCAGATATTGGTAGACCGCCCCGCCAACGCAGCCGCCGAGCAACGGACCGGCGATCGGGACCCACCAGTAGTTACCGGGCGAGGGAAACGCGGCCGGCCCCCACCCGGCTAGAAAGCAGAAGATGCGTGGGCCAAGGTCGCGCGCCGGGTTGAGTGCCCACGCTTCCAGATAGCCCATCGACGCGCCGATCAAGGCAACGAGAAGGCCGATCATGAGCGCGCCTGAATTCGCCTGGGGCGCCATCTCGTTGTATTGCTCGGTAATGGCGAAGATGCCGAAGATGAGAAAGGCGGTCAAAATGATTTCATCGCTGAAAGCGTGGAGGGGCGTGATGGCCAGCCCGGGATGGGTAAAGAAGACGCCAGCCGCGCCGCCGGCCGCGCGCGTGAGCTGCGCGGCCTGGTTAAAGTGGTCGATCACCGGCACGTACAAAACATAGACCAGTGCCGCCCCTAGAAGGCCGCCAATCACCTGGGCCACGCAATAGGGAATGACCTTGCGCCAGGAGAACTTTCGATAGAGCGCCAGCGCCAGCGTCACCGCTGGGTTGGCATGGGTGCCGGAGATGGATCCAGTAGCGTAGATGGCCATGGTCACGGCAAGGCCCCACGCGATACACACCCCCCAATAGGAATTGAGATAGGGACTGGGATTGTAAAGGGAGTACATCGCGGCGACCGAGTCTCCGAAGGCAATGATGATGAAGACCGCCACAGCCTCCGCCAGCAATTCGCCAAAGTCTTGTCTCTTCATCAGAATGCCCTTTACGGTAACAGGTATTTTGCTGCCAGATCATTGAATTGCTGCAGCTGCTGATCGATCCAATCCTGTCCGGTGCCCAGTTCCTGCGCCATGAGGGCTGCGACGGCAGGCGCCATCTCAATGGCCGCCCTGGCATTCAGGAACAGAGCGCGGGTCCGGCGCGAGAGCATATCGTCCACTGTGCGCGCCATCTCCTCCCTGACTCCCCAAACGACTTCAGCGGCAATGTAGGGTAGCGCGGGATGGAGCTGTTGGCTCAGATGTTCGTCGGCGGCGGCCAAGGCCAGAATTGCGTCAGCATCCGAACCATAGACCCCCAGGCTGGTCAACTCCTCGACGCCCTGCTTATAGCCATGGATCTTCAAGTCGTGCGTCTTACTCGGCACGTCGGGTAGCTCGCCCAGGGTAATAGCGTGGTCCACACAATCCTCGGCCATATGCCGATAGGTGGTCCACTTGCCGCCCACTATGGTAAGCAGCCCTGAGTTATCGATATGGATGGTGTGATCGCGGGAGAGCGAGGATGTCTTGGTGGAAGCACTACTGGCCTTCACCAACGGACGAATGCCTACATACACGCTGAGTACATCACTCCGCTGCGGTGGTCGGCTGAGATACTGGGCCGCGGTGTCCAGAACGAACTGGACCTCTTCTTCAAAGGGGAGCGGGTTATACGAGGGTTCCTGAATGGGAGTATCGGTCGTTCCCACCACCGTGTGCTCGTGCCATGGAATAGCAAACAACACCCGGCCGTCGCTGGTGTGGGGAACCATGATGGCGGTGTTACCACGCAGAAACTCGCGCTCGAAGACCAGGTGGATACCCTGGCTCGGCGCGATCATTCCTTGCAAATCCGGCTCAGCCAGCCGCCGCACATCGTCTGCGAAGATGCCGGCTGCGTTCACCACCACATGAGCGGGGATCCTCATCTGTTGGCCGGATTCGCTGTCGACCGCGATCACTCCATCGGCAAAACCGTCGGCGCCCCGGGTGATCTCGACCACCGGAGCGTAGTTGAGTAGAACGGCGCCCTGATCTGTCGCGGTTGCCGCCAGCTGGATCAACAGACGAGTGTCGTCGAACTGCCCGTCGTAATAAATGACACCGCCACGGAGTCCATCGGTCTGAATAGTGGGCAGCCGTTCCAGCGTTTCTTCGCGCGACAGCAGGCGAGACTTACCGAACCCGAACTTGCCGGCGAGCAGGTCATAGACCTTCATGCCGATGCCATAGAAAGGAGCTTCCCACCAGGAATAGTTGGGAACTACAAAGCCCAGGTCGTGAACCAGGTGGGGAGCGTTCTGGCGCAGTAGCCCGCGTTCCTTCAGGGCTTCCATTACCAGCGAGATGTTTCCTTGTTCAAGGTAGCGGACCCCGCCATGAACCAGCTTGGTACTGCGGCTCGAGGTTGCCGAGCCGAAATCCATTCGTTCCAGCAGCAACACGGCAAAGCCTCGGCTGGCTGCGTCCACGGCAACGCCCACGCCAGTGGCTCCGCCCCCGATGACGACGATATCCCATGGAGCAGAACGTGCGTGGACGCGAGCCAGCATCGCCGGGCGATTCATCTACTCATCTCCTTCATGCCAGTTCCTTGACCGCTCGACCGCCCGCTTCCAGCGTTTCCGCCCGGCTGCGATCTTTTTCTGGCCGGTATGCGGCTCGAAGCGCGTATCGGCCGCGCGCAGCTTGCGAATTTCTTCCGGGCTACTCCAGAAGCCTACGGCGAGCCCGGCCAGGTACGCAGCGCCGAGCGCGGTGGTCTCACTGACCGCGGGACGTATGACGGGCACGCCAAGCAGGTCGGCCTGGAATTGCATCAGCAGGTCATCCACCGATGCGCCGCCGTCGACGCGCAACTCCCGGAACGGAACCTTGGTGTCTGCATCCATAGCCTCGATGACGTCCGCCACCTGGAAGGCGATGCTCTCCTCTGCGGCCCGGGCAATGTGGCCGGGCTTGGTGCCGCGCCGCAGTCCGATCAAAAGGCCGGTTGCGTACGGGTCCCAGTAGGGTGCTCCCAGGCCGACGAATGCAGGCACCAGGACAACGCCATCGGAGTCTTCCACCGTAGCTGCCAGTTGGTTGACCTCGGAAGAATGACGAATCAGCTGCAGACTGTCGCGCAGCCATTGCACCACCGCCCCGCCAATGAAGATGCTGCCTTCGAGAGCATATTCCAGCTTTTTATCCAGGCTGCAGATGAGGGTAGTGATCAGCCTTTTCTCCGAGAGGACGAACTGGGCGCCGATGTTCTGCAGCAGGAAGCATCCGGTGCCGTAAGTATTCTTGGCATCGCCCGGGTGGATGCACAATTGACCAAAGAGCGCGGATTGCTGATCTCCGGCGATGCCTGCGATCTCGGTTGCTTCAAGACCGAGAGAGGTGGTTACGTGACCGATCTTTTCGCTCGACCAGACGACCTCGGGCATCATGCTCCCGGGTATTCCGAACAACTTCAGCAGATCCTCGTCCCATCGATCTTCGACAATGTTGTAGAGCATGGTCCGCGAAGCATTGGTCCGATCGGTGATGTGCTTTTTGCCGCTGGTCAGGTTCCAGATCAGCCAGCTATCAACGGTCCCGAAGGCCAGTTTTCCCGCCTCAGCCTTTTTCTTCGCTCCGGCGACGTTTTCCAGGATCCAGGCGACTTTGCTGCTGGAGAAGTAGGGGTCGATGAGCAGCCCTGTTTTCCGCCGCACCGTTTCTTCTGCACCATCGGTCTTCATCTGGTGGCACCTTTCGGCGGTTCGCCGATCCTGCCAGACGATTGCGTTGTAGACCGGTTTGCCTGTTTCCCGGTCCCACACGATGGTTGTCTCCCGCTGATTGGTAATGCCGACCGCAGCCAGGTCACGGGCGCGTATGCCAGCCTTACCAAGAACCTCGACCACGGAGCTCATTTGTGAGGTGAGGATGTCGAAGGGGTCATGTTCGACCCAGCCGCCCTGGGGATAGATTTGCTTGAATTCTCTTTGCCCGTGGGCGACGATGTTGCCGTCTTTGCCAAAGAGAATAGAACGTGAGCTGGTGGTTCCCTGATCGAGCGAGAGAATGTACGCCATGGCACTCCTTGAGACCCCGAGATTTATAGAGTACCTGGGGTGCCCTCGTCAACGAACCATGGGCAGTTCATTTCTCTACCGTGCGGAGTTTCTGGCGTCAGGAAGCGGCTCACCGTCTGGCCCCACGGCTCTTTCTACATATCAGGAACGAGGGGTAGGTATTTCAACTGAGTTTGGTTTTGTGTCAGGGCACGACTTTAGTCGGGCCATAAAGGGTTGAAAGAGAATTGGGCTTTATAGCCCCTGTTATGGCAGTTCCATGTCGCTACACTTAACTAACAAAGAAAAAACGCAGGGGCTAAAGAGTCTGCGTGAGAACTCGAAAATCACGCAATATTCGTATTGATTTTGGGTACTTATCAACACACAATCGTATTGATTTTGCCCGAAAATCCTGGCTCTCACGCAGACTCTAAAGCCCAGATCTTTCTCGGGCATCATCGGCCCGACTGAAGTCGTGCCCTGATACAAAGCACCAGCGCGGTGACTCTCAAAAATTAGCGTATTCCACAGATTTCGATCTATCCATCCTTGAAATGCAGAAACTCCATTTACGTGAAGGTGATGGCTAGTGGGCGTTCGATTTGCCAGCTGACCGCAATGGAATGGCAGGAACGTTTTCCGCGGAGTTTGTGTGCACAAACTTCAGAGCGCGCGATGGGATAGAGCCTGTACCTTCGAATGCGGAATAGACCACCGGCAACAACAGTAGGGTGAGTGCGGTAGAACTGACCAGGCCGCCGATGACCACGATGGCCAGAGGACGCTGGATCTCGGAGCCCGGCCCGGTCGCAAACAGAAACGGCACCAGCCCCAGGGCCGCGACCGTGGCCGTCATCATGACCGGCCGGAAGCGCAACCTGGTTCCTTCGCGGATGGCGTTGGCCTGGGTTAGCCCCTCTTCACGGAGCTTGCGGATGTACGATACCAGGACCACGCCATTCAATACGGCGATGCCCCACAGGGCAATAAAGCCTACAGAAGCGGGAACGGAGAGATACTCCCCCGAGAGGAACAGCGCGAGGATGCCGCCGATGGACGCCAGTGGCACGACGGTGATGATCAGCGCTGCAAAGCGCACCGATTGAAAGAGAACGAAAAGCAGGAAGAAGATCGCGGCAAGCGTGATGGGCACAATCACCATCAAATGGTGCAGCGCGCGCTCCATGTTGTGAAACTGGCCTCCCCACTCAATGTAATAGCCCGGCGGTAGTGACACCTGGCTCTCCACCTTTTGCTGCAACTCTTTCACATAGCCGCCGAGGTCGCGGTCCTGCACGTTTACACCCACGACAATCCGGCGCTTGCCCATGCTGCGATTGATGAGCGCCGGCCCTTCGATCACTTTCACGCTGGCCAGATCTTTGAGCGGGATGCGCGGCCCATCGGGCGAGCTTATCTGTAGTTCGCGAATATCTTCCACGCTGTCGCGCAGGTCCTCCGGCAGGCGGACGACTCCGGCAAAGCGCCTCTCTCCTTCATAAATTTCGGTTGCTGCTTTGCCTGCAATCGCGGTCTCGATCACGTCGTTTACGTCGGCCGCATTGAGGCCGTAGCGGGCGATGGAACCCCGATTGATATCGATCGTGAGGTACTGTTGACCGCCGACGCGGTCGACACGGGTGTCCTGCGTGCCTTGAATGCCCGTCGCTACTTTTGCAATCTTGCCAGCCTTTTCGACCAGCACATCCAAATCGTCTCCGTAGAGCATTACTGCGACGTCAGCGCGGACGCCGGAGACCATTTCATCCACACGGTCGCTGATGGGCTGGGACATCACCAGGTTGATCCCGGGGAGAGCCGCGAGCCGTTCGCGGATTTGCGCGGCGATGGTCTCCTGGGTCATGCCATGCGGCCGCTTATTGTAGGGAACGAGCGAGGCCAGCACATCGGCCTCGTTGGGGCCGGCCGGGTCGGCGGGGGACTCGCCACGTCCCAGGCGCGAGACCACACTGTCGACTCCGGGAACCTGCAGCATCAGGCGCTGCATCTCCTTCTCCATTTTCAGTGATTCTTCGAGGGATATATTGGGCACGCGATCCGCGTTGGGTGAGAGGGTGCCCTCCTGCATCTCTGGGATGAACGATGTACCGAGAAAAGGAAAGAGCGACAGCGCGCCCAGGAAGATAATGATGACCGAAGCCACCGTTGCTTTGCGGTGATGGAGAGCCCAATGCAGCAGGGAATCGTAGGGTTTGCGCAGCATACGCACCAGCCAGGTGTCTTCTTCGGAGCCGCCCTTCAGCAGGTAGGAAGAGAGTACGGGCGAGAGAGTGAGCGACAGCACCAGAGAGATAGCCAGGGCAATGGCAATGGTGTAGGCCAGGGGAGCAAACATTTTGCCCTCCATGCCTTCAAGGGTCATCAAGGGAAGAAAGACGAGAATGATGATGGTTACACCAAAGAGCACAGGCGTAGCTACTTCCTTCACCGCCGCCAGTACTACGTGAAGGCGCGCGAACGTGTCTCCTGGCTGGTGATCGTGCCTGGCATGACTAAGCCGGGCGAAGATGTTCTCCACCACCACCACGGAGCCATCGACCATAAGACCGATGGCAATGGCCAGACCGCCCAGGGACATGAGGTTGGCCGACAAGCCGATATGGTTCATCACCAAAAAGGTGAGCAGCGGTGTGAGCACCAGGTTGGCGCTGACAATCAGGCTGGAGCGCAGATCGCCGAGAAAGAGAAACAAGACCACCACCACCAGGATCACGCCTTCGCCGAGCACTTCCGTCACGGTGTGAATCGCGGCATCGACAAGTTGTGAGCGGTCGTAATAGGGAACGATCTGCAGGCCGCCGGCGATCATGTGTTTGCGGTTGATCTCCGCCACCCGCTCTTTTACCCGGCTGACAATTTCTTTGGCATTGCCGCCGCTGGTCATCAGGACTACGCCGCCCACGGCTTCGGTGTAGCCGTTCTTCATCATGGCCCCGTAACGCACTTCCGTCCCGATGCGCACTTGAGCCACATCGCGAATGTAGACCGGCGTACCTTTGGTTTCAGTCAGCACAATGTTGCGAATATCGTCGAGATTGCGCACCAGACCGACGCTACGAATGAGATACTGCTCCGCGTGCTGGGGCAAAACCCCGCCACCGGCATTGGCATTGTTCTGCGCCAGCGCGTCACGCACATTGTTGATGGTCAGGTTGTAGTAGTGCAGCTTCTGTGGGTCGACCAGCGTCTCGTATTGCTTCACGAAGCCGCCGGTAGAGTTGATTTCCGCCACCCCAGGAATGGAGCGCAGCAAGGGCCGTACCACCCAATCCTGCAGAGTGCGCCGCTCGATAAGCTCCTCCCGTGTGAGGGGGCGATGTGCGGCGCTTTCTCTAGGAAGTTCTAGGGTATATTGATATACCTCGCCCAGGGCATTCGTGATAGGGCCGAGGACCGGGGTGACACCCTCCGGCATACGATCGCGCAATTCAGACAGGCGTTCCGAGATCATCTGCCGCTCACGAAAGAGATCGCTGCCGTCTTTGAAGACCAGCGTAATCAGCGACAGGCCGGGCTTATTGAGCGATCGCATGTCGGTCATTCCCGGTAAGCCGGTCATCGCGATCTCAATGGGAATGGTGACAAAGCGCTCCACCTCCTCGGGAGACTTACCCGCCGCCTCGGTTGCGATCTGCACCTGGATGTTGGCCACGTCGGGAAAGGCGTCCACGGACAGATGTTCCGCTGCGTTGATGCCGAAACCCACCAGCACCAGGGCGACTACCACCACTATGAGCCTCTCTCGCAGCGCCCCCGCAATGATGGACTGCAGCATCTATACGCCCCCTTTGATGGCGTTTTGCTTGCGTTGATTGTTCAGGTGGAAGGCGCCCTCGGTGACAATGTGTTCGTCCTGTTCCAGGCCGCTGAGCACAACCCGGTGATCATTCTGCTCTTCCCCGAGCGTGACCTCGTGCAGCATGTAGGTCCGCGGTCCGTTCTGCACGAATACGTAGTCGTGGTTGTCTTCCCGCACGACGGCTGCGTTGGGCACCGTAAGCTTGCGATCGGTGCGCCCGCTAAGAGTCATGCCTGCGAGTTCATCCGGCTTGAGCAGGCCGGCCGGATTGGGGACATCCATGTGGACCTCGACCGTGCGTGTGGCCGGGTCGACAATGGGCGAGATGTAGGAGAGATGCCCGGTTATCTGCTGCTGTAAGAGGGCGGGTACGTGCACCTGTACCTGCATATGTTTCTGCAATTGCCCGGCGTCTTCTTCGGGCACGTTAGCCACGATCCAGACAGTGGATAGGTCCGCGATGGTGAAGGCCGGGTCGGCCGGCTGCACCACCTGCCCAACCGTGATCTCGCGCTTCAGCACGGTGCCGCTCCTGGGGCTGACGACGGGATAATCGGCGCTGAGCTTATGGCTGGTTTCCAACTGCCGGATCTGGGCCTCGGTCATACCCAGCCCCCGCAACTGCGTGCGGCACGACTCCAGTTGGGTGTTGGCCTGCAGCAGTTCTGCCCGGCGGCGTTCCAACTCCGCCTGGCCGATGACCTCCGCTGCCAATAATTGCTCGGCCCGTTTCTCCGATGCCTCAGCAAGACCCCGCTGCGAGGCAGCCTTGATCAGGGCCATCTGGGTGTCTGAGAGATCGGTACTGTGCAGCATGGCGAGGACCGTTCCAGCCTTTACCTGTTGGCCTTCAAAGACGAGCAGGTTCACGATGCGCCCGGAAACAGGAGAGCCTACGCGGGCGATGCGCCGCGCATCCGTTTCTACATGCGCGGCCACTTGTAATGTGCCGTCGATCGACATCATTTCAGGAGTGCCGAACTTCAGGTTTTCCGCGATTACCGGCGTGATCGCTACCTGGTTGGGATCGGTTTGCAACTCGGCCGCGTTGGCGCTGTGTTTTGCCTTGCAGCCTTGAGTGGTCACCAGGAGCAGGACAGAAAGAACCACAACGGTAACGCGAGGTAGTGGGCCGCACGCGTGAGGTTGCAACCAGGAATCGGGGATAGTCATCATGGTCTCGCTCCGGGCGCAATCGCGCCAAGTTCTTCCAAATCCACCAGGGCCGATTGGCGCGCGAATTGCGCATCTACCAGGTCGCCGCGCACGCTTTGCAGCACGCGCTGTGCATCGAGAACCTCCATGATGCCCCGCTCGCCAAAACGGTATGCTGCCTTGGCCGCATCGACTGCGCTCACCGCTGCCCGCAGCGAACCAGACTCCAATGACGTGGCCTGCTGGTCGGCCAGCTGGTATTGCTCATAGGCGCGCTCGAGCGCCGAGATAAGTTCGAGCGTTCTCTGGTAAAGCACGGCGGCCGACTGAGATGTCGCAGCCTTGGCTTCCTCGATTTGTCCCTGGCGCTGATTCCACAATGGGATCGGCACCGTGATCCCCGTTCGCCAGAAGCGCAAGTCGGGTTGGTTCTCGAACTCCCCGAAGACGCTGGGCTGCGGGATGCGCAGCGCCCGTTCGTGGTCCAAAGCGGCGAGAGCGGTTCGGACGTCGGCACGCGACTGGGCCAGAACGGGGTGATTGCTTATCACCCGTTCTTGTAACTGCTTCAGTGGCGGTAGCGAAATGCGCGGTTCGAACTCACCTTGGGGGTCGAGGTTCGTATCGAGAGCCCCGGCTATGGTGACCCTTAGCAGGGCGATGGCGTTCGCATATTCCAGCCGCGCGCTGGTGACCGCAAACCGTGCGCGGCCCAGTTCCGCCTCTGCGCGAGTCAACTCCAGCCGGCCTTCTTCGCCCACGTTTACCTCCACTTCGACGCGGCGGTGCAGGTCCTGCACCAGCTGCAGATTTTCTCGTGCGTGCTCAATCTCCTCCCGGCGCCGGAGCGCATTGTAAAAGGCATGTTTGGTGTCTGCGACGACCGAGAGTGTTACGGCCTCCTGAGCTTCCCGGCTACTCTCGATTGCAGATTTCGCCGCCCGCTGGCGTGTGTGCCGCTCAGCTGGAATTTCGATCGGCTGATATCCGGCATAGTGTTGCAACAGTCCCGGGATCCCGGGCGTCGCGATTGGCCTCGCGTATTGATGGCCCTCATAGACCTCGACCGAGGGGTTGCTATACGCTCGCGCAACGCGGCCTGCGGCGATAGCGCGTTGGGTAGCCGCAGACGCCTCCTCCAGCCTTGGGTTATTTCGCTTGGCTAAGGCAATGGCATTCGCCAGGGTGAGGACAACGGATGGGCCTTCATCCCCGGAAACGGGAGATGGCTCTACTTTTTCAGCAGGCAGAGGCGCCTGAGGAAGGGGAGCGTCGGGAATTGGGGCCGTGGTTGATACGATACGCCGGCCCGGGCCTGCGACCTGCTCAGCAGAGCCCGTCGCTGCATGCGCAAGTTGTGGCGGGGATTGCCCGTAGAGAACGAACTCTGGCAAGAATAGGAGCATAAGGACCAGTTTGGGAAACGTCACGCCCTGATCTAAGCAATCGGTTCGCCAAATGAAATATGGCTAAACCCGGCTCCCGGCGACAAAAGTCTCACCAGCGGGTGTTCCATAAGGAACACCCCTGTCCCGAAAGGTACAGGGAAGGCCACGTATTTCCGCCACATGCGATCGAATTGACAGACGTGGATTGGCAATCCAAATGCATCTTCCCGGGTAAGATGCCTGCCAGGTTGACGTCCGTACCCCTGTTGCTGCCCGCCCTGGACAGTTATCCCTGGTCAACGTGGGAGAATGAGAGCATGTCCTCTCGTCCGTCCAGCTTGCGCTCTTCGCGGGCCAAGGCACTGCTGGTTGTGATCCTGGTGATTGCCCTCGCGGTCTCGAACTGGATGGCGCCGGCGCGCGCCGTGATCCTGCACAACGTGCTCCATCACCTGAATGTGCTGCCTTTTATGCTGGCGGGATTATTCTTCGGTTGGCGAGGAGCGCTGAAGACGATTCTGCTGGCCGGCGTTCTGCTGGCGCCATCGATTCACCGCCATTGGCACCATGCCGAACTCGACGCCCAGGACCAGATTGTGGAGCTGAGCACCTTTGGCTTGGCCGCCTTGATCGCGGGGCTGCTGGCTGACCGGGAACGCATGCAACGGAAACGCGTCGAAATGACCAAGGTTGAGCTCGAACACGTATACACCGAGCTGCAACAGAATATTGACCAATTAAAGAAAGCGGAACGGCTTACTGCCGCGGGCCAGCTCTCGGCCAGCCTTGCTCATGAAATCCGCAACCCATTGGCCAGTATCAGTGGGGCGGCAGGAATTCTGGCGCGAGGGCAAGCATCTGCCGAGGCGCGGGCTGAGTGCCTTGAGATTCTCATCAAAGAGTCGCAGCGGCTTAATAAGTTACTCTCCAACTTCCTCGACTTTGCCCGGCCGCGGTTGCCCCGCCTGCAGCCGGCCGACCCGCTGGAATTGGTTCAGTCAGTCACCGCTCTAGCCCAGCACACCGCCAGCCGGCAAGGAGTAATGCTTCAGTTGCAAACGGAAGGGCAGCCGCGCGAAATCGAGTGTGACCCTGAACAAATCAAGCAACTGTTGCTGAACCTTATTTTGAATGCCATTCAGGCGACCGACGGTGAAGCTACGGTGGTTGTGCGCACTTTGTTCACCGAAGAGGCTCTTTGCGTTGACGTCTGCGACCGGGGGCGAGGCATCGCGCCTGAGGATAGGGACCGCATCTTCGATCCCTTCTTTACCACCAAGGAAAATGGAACCGGATTGGGTTTAGCCATTGCCGCGAATATTGCCGGCCAGCATGGTGGCACGCTCGCTTGCCGCCCCAACGCAGGCGGGGGTTGTGTCTTTCGCTTGGAGCTGCCGGCTGCTACCTCCATCTCCGTACCCACTGCCAAGGCAGAAGCGCTATGAGCCGTAAGCATATTTTTGTGGTCGACGATGACAGCAGCCTTCGCCGGGTTATGAAGATGCAACTGGAAGAGGCTGGCTACGAGGTATCTCTGGCCGCTGACGGAGATCAGGCATGGAAGATGTTAAAGGAGGTCGAACCCCAGCTCATTATTACTGACCTGCAAATGCCTACCAGTGGGCTTGAGCTTCTCAGCCGCATCGCGAAGGAAGGAATGGAGACGACGGTCATCGTCGTGACTGCATTTGGCACCATTGAAACCGCGGTGGAAGCGATGAAGATGGGCGCGTACGATTACGTGACCAAGCCAATCGATTTCGAAGCGCTCGTGCTCATCGTGCATCGCGCTATGGAGCGGCAGAACCTGATTGAAGAGGTGCGCACGCTGCGCTCGGCGCTCGACCAGCGCTATGGCTTTTCTGGGATTGTCGGCCATTCCAAAGGTTTCCTGCGGGTGCTCGATCAGGCGGCGCGCGTGTCGCAAAGGAACAGCACCGTCCTCATCCAGGGAGAAACAGGCACGGGCAAGGAACTGGTGGCGCGGGCGATACATCACAACAGCCGCCGAAGCAGCCGGCCTTTCGTGCCTGTCAATTGTGGTGCAATCCCGCGGGACCTGGTTGAATCGGAACTCTTCGGCTATGTAAGAGGAGCCTTTACGGGGGCGCTGTCCAATAAATCCGGACGCTTTGAGGCCGCGGATGGGGGCACGATTTTTCTCGACGAGGTCGGCGAATTGCCGCTCGAGGCCCAAGTCAAACTCCTGCGTGTTTTGCAGGAGGGTGAAGTACATAAGCTGGGCGCGAATACGCCGGTCAAAGTGGATGTTCGGGTGATTGCGGCGACCCATCGTGACCTGTCGGCAATGATAGAGGACGAGACCTTTCGCGAAGACCTTTATTATCGCCTCGCAGTGGTTCCGTTAAGGGTGCCTCCGCTGCGGGAGCGGCGAGAAGATATCCCGGAATTGATCGATACTTTGTTTCAGCGAGCCAAGGAACGGCATGGCCTGCTCGATGTCCGGATGGCGTCCGCAGTGCACCAACGGTTGATTTCTTATCGCTGGCCGGGCAATGTGCGCCAGCTGGAAAATGTGCTGGAGCGACTGCTGGTGCTCTCCTCCGGCGACTTGATTACGATGGAGGATCTGCCGGAAGAGTTAATACCTGCTTCCCCAAGTACGGCCATCCTGTGGCCGAACCTGCCTGAGGACGGAATCAGCCTGGAAGCCATCGAGCGCGAACTAATCAGTCGTGCTTTGGAGAAATTCGATGGAAACCAAACCCAGGCCGCGCGCTATCTCGACATCAGCCGCCGCACGCTCATCTATCGCATGGAGAAGCACGGTCTCGCGGCAGTCGATTCAGAGATTGCCGAGAATCCCTCTTAGCAAAGGCGCTCCCTCCCCGGGGTCAGAACACATTTAAGGCACGAGGGGCCGACGCCCAACCCGGCCCACCCAGGCAGGGCCGGAGTATCATTTTCGTATCAACCGTTGCACGTTACCACAGCTTACAACACCACCGGGAATCCTTCTT
>CAVVQX010000002.1:0-328731 GCA_963750415.1 uncultured Acidobacteriaceae bacterium | reverse complement strand
CCGCCAGCACAGCGGGTCCGCCGCGAATTGGACGGCACGTCCGCCGCTGATCATACTCTCGGGCGTCTCGCATCAAATGTCATCATGCCTCCATGTACTCTCGTTGGCAACGCAATCTTCGCGGCACTGGAAAACGCCTGCGCAAGCTCCCCTTTCAGCTCGACGAGGTGTCATCGTGAAACATGGGGTCCGAGAAGATCTTCAGTGGACGCACGCCCGTCCATTGCTCAACAAATTTGTCATCTCGACCGGAGTAGTCATGGGCCTGCGGCCCACCCAAGGTGATGAAAAACGCTTTCGGTCCAGCAACCACCCTTCAAGCAAGGGTCGCCCTCTCCTTTGTCATCCCCGAGAGCCTGTGACTTTTTCGATCTTTTCGTGTTTTTTGCACCCGACCAGAGGTTTGTTTAGTCCCCTCCAGAAAGGCGTCATCCTGCCTGCCCCGGCGTGCCGTGGGAGCGAAGCGCCTCGCAGATCTATCGATAACAGAGGGTTTATGGCGCGGAGTCGAAGGACCCCGGCGATGCTTGTTGGCAGGTGCTCTTCGGAGCTTTCCGGCCACAGACTACAAGGGAAATAAAAAGTCACAGCCTCCGAGCGCAGCCGACCTGTCCCGGCGTGCGGCACCACACTCTTTGTTTGTTCATTAAGAGCAGCTGACTTGCCTGGGGCAAGTTATGGGAGGAATGAACATGGGAAAGCGGTGTTTGCAATCCAGGCCCGGAGGGCCGGCACCAAACGTCAGCCCAGCCCGGAAGGGCTGGGTCCACAAAGCTAGGCGGTCGAGCGCCGGAGGTGCGGCACCACACTCTTGTTTTTCGAGGCCGCACCGTAGCGGAGAGATCTGCGGTTTCTTTTCCGCGCTTCCCTGAAAGGGAGATCGTTCCTTCCCCAAATAGTGCATTGCCGCTTGCCGGTGGCCGCTCTAAACTCGCCTCATGGAACGTCGGGTGGTTGTCAAAGCTGGTCGTGTCGTGTGCATCGCCTGCCTGGAGCCTGTAGGTGTCTGGAACGACTGCCGCACCATTCGTTGTCCCCACAATCCAGCCACCCCCAAAGGTCCGCGGCTGGTGTAGAGGAGCGACGCTGCTTGGAACGGTCGCTGTCGATGCGACTAGGGAGCAACGTACTCACGACTGCCTATCTGGGAATCTGTCACTTCCACGGAAACGATAGTTTTGGAGCACCGGGCCGGAATTGAACCGGCGAATACTGGTTTTGCAGACCAGCGCGTTAGCCACTTCGCCACCGGTGCTCATCTCGTCGTTCTGAGGGCAGCCTTGCTCTCCAGGGCTGCCCTCAGAGTTTACCTATTTTGCCTGGGTGGCAAGATCCTTTTTTGCCAGGTACCAGGTTTCTACTGCCAGCCCGGCTCCGCCGCCGTTGGTGCGCTTGCGCGCGTCTTCCACCGTAACCGGAGCGGCCACGATGACCGAATCTCCCCGCTTCCAGTTGGCGGGAACTGACACGCCATTGCCGTCGATGGTCTGCAGCGCCTCGAAGATGCGGATCAACTCATCTACGTTACGCCCCAACTGCATGGGGTAGTAAACGATGGCGCGGATATTCTGCTTGGGATCGATGGCAAACACAGCCCGCACGGTGGCCGTATCGGATGCGGCCTCATGCACCAGCCCGTAGGCCTGCGAGACTTTCTGGTCCAGGTCGGCGATGACGGGAAACTTCACCTCCACACCAGCACTGCGCTCAATGTCGCGCACCCACGCGATGTGAGAGTAGATGCTGTCAATCGAGACCCCCACCAACTGTACGTTCAACCTCTCAAAATCAGCGGTTCGGCGCGCGAACTCAATGAACTCCGTGGTACACACCGGGGTGAAATCGGAAGGGTGGGAAAACAGCAATACATACTTGCCCTTGCTGGTGTAATCGCTCAACCGGATGAGGCCGTGCGTGCTTTTGGCTTGGAAGTCGGGCGCTTGCTCAAGAATGCGTGGAATGCGTGATTCGATGCTCATGGTTTTTCCTCGTGATACTTGGTTGGCAGTGGGCCTGCGGGGCGTTGTTTCCAGGCTTGCTTGCAAGCACGAGGGGAACCCGCGGCGTGGGCCGGCTGCGGGTGGATGAGGTTCGTAGGTAAGGATTTCGAAGCTTGCGACTCGAACTACAAACACACCCGCAGCATGCAGCAGCGACAGCAGCTGCAACAGGAAAAGCCCGGGTGGTGAGAGACGTTGGTCATTGCTCAGTGAGGAAGCTCGAGTGGTGGCTAGCTTCGACTTCTTCAAGAATAGAACCGGTGGCATGGGGTGTCAAACTTCGCTTTTTGCTTTCCAACCAGAGCTGGACCCACGATCGAACCGCGGAAAGTTAAAAAGGAAAAGTCGTTCCCGAGCGAGTGAGGCTTTTTTTATTTCGTAGCAGCACTGATCCTGTAGCAAAAAAGCGCTTTTTCCTTGAACGATTCACATGCTTTCAACAGGGCTGAACACGCGCATACACAATACTGGCAACGCGACGCTCTTTTGCGGTGGAACATAAGAGAAAAAGCAAGCACCACTTCGCTTGATCTTCCCCGTTTACACATCGCTCTGCTCTTCGTACTCTGTGCAAGCGTTGCCGTCGAGGTAATGCGACTGTCGGCCTTTAAATCTGACAACTGAATTCAGATCGGACGCGCTCGGATGCGCGCTGCTGCTGGACGAAGACCTGCTGTCCCCTGGGACATGGTGACTGCACGCAGGCCCTCGTACCATTAGCGGCGCAGCCACCCCTGACGCGGCTTATTCCGTTCTCCCCCAAGCCGGCGGACGCGCACGTGCATGTGTGCCCGCGTTTCACAGCTCCTTCGAAAGGAGAATATTAGGATCCCATGCGGCCAAAGAAAACGATTTTGTGTGTTGACGACAACGAACAGGCACTGTCTGTTCGTAAATTCATGCTTGAGACCCGGGGATACCGGGTGCTGACGGCGGCCAGCAGTGAACAAGCATTGGAACTGTTTCGCGAAGGTGGGATCGATCTGGTCGTGAGCGACCTGGTTATGCCCTACATGGACGGGAACGAGCTCATTCGCCGCATGAAGGAATTTGCCCCCGAAGTGCCGGCGATCCTTATCAGCGGGAGTGTGAAAGCGTTCGATCGTGCCAATCGGGCCGACGCCTTCTTGCCCAAAGGCGCCGGCTCGCCGGTGGAATTGCTGGAACGCATTCGTATGATGGTGGCCCGCAAACGAGGCCCCAAGAAGGGTCACGGCTTGCGTCCCCTGCTTGCCGAACACGCAGCGGAACACGCAACCGGGCACATAGCGGAGCACCAGTCGGAGATCAGAGATCCTGTGGTGGTGGGCGCCTGATTGGAACCGCCAACCCGCGATTTGAGAGTCCCCACCTCGGACAGTACCCTGCCAGTTACAATCAGGAGCGTGCAGCCCATCATTGAGGCAAAGAACGTCAGCAAAGTTTACCGTGCGGGCAAAGTAGAGGTTCCTGCCCTCAACAACGTCTCCTTTGTTGTGCCACCCAGCCAGTTCGTCAGCATTGTCGGCCCGTCGGGCAGCGGAAAATCGACGCTCTTCTACATCCTTGGCGGCTTGACGCGGGCCACCTCGGGAAGCGTGTTGATCGACGGCGTCGATTTTGCCCAACTGACCGATGCGCGCCGCACTGTTTTGCGCAAGACGAAGATTGGCTTCGTATTCCAGAAGTTCAATCTGCTGCCCACGCTGACGGCGCGAGGCAACATTGAAATTGCGCGAGAGATTGCCAACAGCCACCTGCCCCAGGATGAGGAGCTCCTGAACCACCTTACGGACATGCTCGGCATAGCGGGGCGGCTCGATCATCGTCCGTCGGAGCTTTCCGGCGGTGAGCAGCAGCGGGTGGCGATTGCCCGCGCGTTGATCACGCGCCCGGCCATCATTCTTGCTGATGAGCCCACCGGCAATCTCGACACCGCCAATTCCAATGCGGTGCTCGAAATGTTGCGGCGCTCCAACCAGGAGTTCAAGCAGACGGTGTTGATGATCACCCATAACCCTGAGGCGGCGGCGATTGGAGACCGCATCCTGCATATGCGCGACGGCCACCTGTTCGAGGATTAGGTGGGTGTTCCATCGATGACCACCTGGGTACTGTTTGCCGGATTGCCGGGGACGGGCAAGAGCACGCTGGCGGGGGCTCTGGCAGAGCGCCTGAACGCAGCCATTCTCGATAAAGATGGCGTGCGCGGTGCGTTGTTTCCAGGTGCATTGACGGATTACACCGCGGAACAGGATCAACTGTGCATGCGCGCGATCCTGGAGGCCGCGGCCTATCTGACGGATCGTCACCGGGTGGATTACCTCTTTTTCGATGGACGTACGTTTTCGACCCGGGCTCAGATCGGGGACGTCCTGCTGGCGGCGGCTGGAGTGGGTGCGCGCTGGCGTATTGTGCACGTAACCTGTGCGGATGCAGTCGCGGAAGAGCGTCTCGCCAGGAGCGACCCCAGCCATCCCGCAAAGAATCGGGATCCTGCGCTCTATCGCACCATCAAGCAGCACTTTGAGCCGATTCAGCAAGCGAAGCTGGAGGTCGACACAACCTTGGGGGTCGATAATGTATTGGAGGTAGTTGAGGCGTATCTCACGGGCACGGAAGAGGGCCTGCGTTGACCGGGCGGCGAACCGCCCGATATACTGCCTCAGGACGTATGCGGGAGTAGCTCAGTGGTAGAGCATCGCCTTGCCAAGGCGAGGGTCGCGGGTTCAAGTCCCGTCTCCCGCTCCAAACGGCTACTTGGTCGAGTGCTAGCCGTAATGCTCTGAAAGTCGCAGGAGCCAGACTGGTTTTCGTCCAGCCCGGCATTACAATTGTTCAAGATGGCGCGGTACCCAAGCGGTAAGGGAGAGGTCTGCAAAACCTTTATGCGTCGGTTCGATTCCGACCCGCGCCTCCAATCCTTTAAATCAACCAGCTAATGTACGAGTTGCCCTCCCGCGCGTGGGGAGCTCGTTTGGGGTAATCTGACCCCCGGCTGCTTCATGGTCATCCGAGGTATACTCGACACGTGTACGGAACACCCCCGTACACGTGTCCCTTGGAGGGATCCATGGCGAATGCCAGTCTACGCACCGAACGGACAGAAGCTCGTCTTCTCCCCGAGCAAAAAGAACGAATCGAGCGTGCGGCCAGCATCAAGGGGCTCTCGTTTTCCGATTTCATGGTTCAACATGCCGACGAAGCTGCTATTCGGACAATTCAGCAGCATACGACCTGGACATTGGAAAACAAGGAGCGCGACTTCTTTGTCGAGGCGCTTCTCCATCCACCTGAGCCGGGTACCCGTTTGAAGTCCGCGGCTGAGCGCTATAGGAAACGTGCGCGCGGATAGTGACCACGAGGAACCCGAAACTCGATTATAGGATCGAGCCGCTTGGATCACGGCATGATCGAGCGGCCTTCTCCAGCGGCGTCGCTGCTCTAGACATTTATATTCAACGACAAGCCCGTCAGGATATGGAACGCAATCTGGCGGCTGTCTTCGTTCTCACTTCAGACGGCAAGACCATCGCCGGCTTCTACACCTTGTCTGCACATTCGATCCATGCTGCGGAGTTGCCGGATGAGCTGACTGGGAAGCTGCCACGATTCCCCCTTCCGGTAGCACTTCTTGGACGGATGGCCGTCAGCCAATCCTCACATGGCCAGGGTTTCGGTGAGTTCATCCTTATGCACGCTCTGGAGCGGGCGTGGCTCGGTTCGCAGCAGGTAGCATCTTGGGCCGTTGTCGTTGATGCCAAGTTGGGAGCGCGCACATTCTATTTGAAGTACGACTTTGTTCCGCTGCCCCTGAAACCTGACAGGCTCTTCCTGCCGATGAAGACCATCGAAAGGCTGTTCACGTCTTAAAGCCGAGTAGGCCCGGCAATATTGGGCAAAGAGGCGATAAGTCGCCATCTCCGGGTTGGCGACTTTCAACTTGCGTGCAGCGATGACTTCCTTGAGCTCAGGTGAATAGGTATCGTGACCTGGTAGCTTCGCCGATTATCGACCATGCGGGTGGTATCATTTCCGCCTAAGCGGAGCCTCGAATTATGCCGAATGCAGAGGTGTTGAAGGACGCGTGCAACTATGTGGCTTTCGAATTGAAGGATGTCGCAGTTCTTAACTATCTCGGTGCTAACACCAGGGCCTCCAACATTGATCGAGTTAACCGCGCATTGGAACCAGAGGGGCAGGGACCTTCAAGAGCACGAGTCGTTATCGGTGAGTCACAGAAGATCGCAATGGCCACAGGTTCCATATACGCCAACCTTGACACTGTCCGCCATGTAGGACGACTGACCAGGGATAAGAAAGCAGGCGAGTGCGATCACTTTGCCTGCGCGATTCTGGAGGGAATGCTGAACAATGAGGATTTTCAGC
Source organism: uncultured Acidobacteriaceae bacterium (assembly GCA_963750415.1). Lineage (GTDB taxonomy): Bacteria > Acidobacteriota > Terriglobia > Terriglobales > Acidobacteriaceae > PALSA-350. Next base: position 322,363 of record CAVVQX010000002.1, on the reverse strand, counting down.
AACAGGCACCCAAAATAGAGATCCTCGCAAACGGGGGCCACGCATTTGTCGTTGTCAATCGGCGAGACGAAACCGAACTCAATGAAATCGACAATTGGCAGGACGCAATTCTAGTTGATGTTTGGAAGTATAACCAGGGCGTCGATACGGAGCCCGTATGGTGGGCCACGGAATCGCAAAGCCTCCGTACATATGCGCGCGAATCTGATTCGGAGCCTCTTCCTTTTCGATGTGAGCGATTGGCTCTTGGTTTAATGTGAGGGGACAAACCCCGCGGCACTGCCGGTCGTCTGGCATGTGACATTCCTGGAGCCAGGGCTGCAGGGAGTAACCATTGGCATTGCCGGGGACGCATATCTCTGGCCTGGAGACGTCGAGACCTAACAGCAACGCTTCCGGCAACAGTACAGAAGGAACAATCCCGCTTAATGCAGGGAGCGCCAGCGTCACCGGATATACCGATTTTCCTGGCGGCACCTACACCGCCTTTGCCAGCTATGGCGGAGACGGAGTTTTCTCCGCTAGCCGTTCTCCGGGCATCCAGCTGTCGCCCGTTTTCTAATCAGCTTCAGGCAAGGTAACGCTACTCATGGTGTTCTGTGAGGAAAGCCGATCAGATTGGCCCGCATCGATTTGCGACTTGGATTAACCCGATGATCTCCGAAACAGAGCTGATGAAGAATGCTTGCCGGACGGAGATACCAACTTGCCCAGGACAATGGAGTATCGCCGTTGGCGTCACGTGCCTCTCGCCGGGCTCCAGCGTCGAGGAGCATCTTCACGGTTCCTTCCTCACCGAAAGCCGCCGCACGGTGCAGAGCCGTCTCTCCCTTTGTCCGCGCATCCCTCATGAAACCTCCAGTCGCTACGCCGTCCGCCGTTGGGAGGTTGGGATCAGCCCCTTTGGATAGAAGAACCTCCACGACTCTGTCATAAAGGATGCGGTCGGTGCTGCATAGGGCGGCGTGGAGCGGTGTCTCTTTGTTTTCATCAGATTGATCGTTGACGTTGGCTCCGTGCTCCAAGAGCAGAAGGCACAGACGCCAATGCCCGTGGAAGCATGCTGTGCTCAGTCCCAGATTTGCGCCCAGCTCTTGTAATGAGGCACCTCGGGCAAGCAGACCGCGAATCGCGCTCACATCACCGTAGTATGCACATGTCTGCATCAGCGAAACACCGTGTTGATTCCGGAAGTTGGCACGTACACCTGCTTCCAGCAGAGGACCTACCAGGTCCGTGCGGCCATCTTCAAATTCCGACATTAGGTGCTCGGTCTGCATGCTTCTCTTGACCCCGGAAGGTACGGCAACACTATACGCCACTGAGACGGAACTACCCGTGAAACGTTAGGACTCGAAAGATCGCTAGCACGCCTGGGCATAGTATCGGGCTTCTGCTTTGTCAAACATAGGGCGAGCTTCGATAAATTATCATGGCAAACAAACACAGTTGTCCCGGACTTTGCTAGCCACAGTCCATTCGGTTCGGGAGAATGGTATTTGCTTTGGCGTCTGCGGTGAAATAAGTGCTTAACGGGGACTTTTTCGAACGGCCACAAAGACCGTAACCGCTCCGAAAGATCGGGATCGCACTCTCGCGAGAATGTCGCGCATCTCCATTTACCTTCGCGAGAAGGTAGGGCGGCAAGCCGTAGCCGCCCTTTCCCTCTAAATCAACTTCCAGTTAGAGCAAATCGGGGACCGTTGTACTCGTCGTGATCCGTCTCGCCGTGACGACGCCGGTAAACGACTGGAAGATCTTTCCCGTCGTATCGTATGCATCCAGCGTGAAGGTGCCGGAAAAGTGATTACCGTCGGAGGCCAATGTGACGGTTTCGGTGATGCGAGTCGGACCTTGGGGCTCCCCGATCCCATTGTTCGTGTCATTGGGGAACTGATTGGCGAACCAGGGAAAGTGATTCAGGTAGTATTTGGATCTGCCCGTCTGTTCCCAGACTCCCAGGCAGAAGTTCCCGTCCTGCGGTGGCCGTACGGAATTCATGATTTCCGTTTTGTCGTGATGCCACACTGCCAGGGCATTGTCGATGACTGTGTCGGGAATATCTTTCCCGTTGCTGGTTTTGGCGGTGAACGTGACGTGCCACATTCCGACGATCGATGGACCGTCTTCCTCTTCATAGCCAGCCGTTCGCATAACATGCGCTCCACCCATTGGTGGATGCCACGCCGCTGGTTTCGCGAGCTTCGTCGGCATTCCGCACTGCGCCAGGGCGCTCGGAATCATCGCCCACGCAAATACCAGCGCGCCTAGAGCCGGTACCAACCTCCGATTACTTGTTCTCATGTCTGCTTCTCCTTGGCCGGAATCGCCGGCTGCCCACGAAACTGGACCGCGAGCCGCGCCGGCGCAATGAATAGAGGGTGAAGCCGGAGGTGAAGTTTTGGTGAACCGCCAAACGCTTTTAAATCTAGCCTTTTCCTGAGACACTAAGTCATACTTCCCCCGCGCAGGAGGGTTCCCTGAGCGGCCTCGTCTATCAATTCGGTGGCTTCTGGCTTGACTGCGGAGCATTCCAACTCCTCCGCGACGGCAACTCCCTGCGCGTCGAGCGTAAGCCGATGGAGCTGCTCATCCTGCTCGCCTCCCGGGAAGGTCAACTCGTCACTCGCAGCGAGATCGCCGATCGGCTCTGGGAGAGCGAAGTCTTCGTCGATACCGAACACGGCATCAATACCGCCATCCGTAAGCTCCGCTACCTGCTCCGCGACGATCCCGACCATCCTCAATTCATCCAGACCGTCATCGGCATGGGCTACCGCTTCATCGCGCCCATCACCACTGTTGAGAAAGCGTCGTCCGAAGCTGTTCGACCCGGAGCTTTGGTTGAAGCTGCTGCGATGGATCCGGTCGAACCAAAAGAAGCGATTTCGGCAGAGGCGCTTACCGGCGCCCCAACTCTGCCCACCCTGCGTCCCCGCTATCCGGCCTGGGTTGGCCTTGGCGCCTTGACCGCCTTACTCGTTATCATCCCCATCATGACCCTGGGCGCGCACCCCTTGGGTGAACGCCTGCTCCATGGCAACGCGCAACCTGTCATCAACTCCCTGGCTGTGCTCCCCCTCGACAATCTATCCGGAGATTCCTCTCAGGAGTACTTCGCCGATGGTATGACCGACGAACTGATCACGATGCTCGCGAAGGACTCCAGTCTCCGCATCGTCTCCAGAACTTCGGTAATGCAGTACCGGGGGGCTCGCCGGCCGCTTCCAGAAATCGCACGAGCGCTCCATGCGGATGCAATCCTGGAAGGCTCGGTGTCCCGCTCCGCCAATCAAGTTCATATGACTCTGCAGCTGATCCGGGCGGATACTGATTCACATCTCTGGGCCGACAGCTACGAACGCGATGCAAACGATCTTGCACTGCCGGACGAGGCGGCCAAAGCCATTGCGAACCAACTGCATCGCGCAGTTCCGGCCGTGAAGGCCAACCGCTATGTAAATCCCGCAGCTCATGATGCCTACCTGCACGGCAACTATCTTTGGTTCGGGCTCCACATGGAGGAGTCGGGAGCCTGGTTCCGAAAGGCGATAGATCTGCAGCCCGACTACGCGCTGGCCTGGGCGGGACTTGCCGACTATTACGGGGAGGGTGTCGTCGTCGATGTTCTTGACCCTCGTACCAGCATCGTTCCGGAGGAGCAGGCAGCCGAACGCGCGCTCGAACTGGATCCGAACCTGCCGCAGGCGCACCAAGCCATGGCTGCCATGTTCCTCATCGATCGATGGGACTGGGGAGACGCCGATCGGGAGATTCTCCGCGCCGTCAGCCTCGATCCGCAGAACGGCGAGCTGTATTACCTGCGGGCCCATCTGTTGCAGGCACTCAACCGTAATGCAGAAGCTATCGAGTTGGGGAAGAAGGCGATGGAAATTGATCCGTTCTCGCGGCCTTACGCTCTCGCCGGGCTTTACGAGGGCGCGCGCCAATTCGATGCAGCGCTCGAGGAAATTCGCCTGCGGCTGGAAGCAAATCCCAACAATCTCGATCTCCTCGGTCTGGAGATGGATACGTTGCGACGTACGGGCAAGTACAAGGAGGCCGTGGACGCCTGGGCCAAGTGGCATATTCTGACGGGAGATCCTCAATCAGCGGTGAATCTGCGGCGTGCTTGGGATCGGGGCGGTGCCCGCGGCTTCGTTCGCTGGCAGCTTGGCCGGCGTCTCCTCCAGTCGAAGAGTCACTACGTGTCTCCTGTCGAGCTGGCGAGTTATTACGCACAGCTTCGTGACAAAGAGCGGACGCTCGCTCTGCTCGAGCAGGGTTACCGCCAGCGTGCCACAGATACTCTTTGGATCCAGGAGGATCCCGCCTACGACTTTCTCCACTCCGACAGCCGCTTTCGCTCGATCGTTCAGAGGACAGGAATAGCGTCGGCCTACTAGGTTAGCTAGGATCAGCCCCTCCCGTCCGGACTACCTCGGTCGATGAAACCAGGGCGGACGCAGGCATTGAGGACGGTTTGAGCCGGATACAACGGGCGACCACACAGCAAGTGGCTTTCCGCGAGTTGAAACGGAGTTCCTGCGAACGGGATTATAGGTAAGTTCAAGAACGCGCGCCGCAAACGCCAATTCCGGACGACCAAAATTCGCCATGCAAATCTCGTGTTTCAAGTGCCAGGCCTTTTACAAGACCACCAACAGCCCGTCGTGGCCTTCCACAATCGCTTGGACGACGGAAACGCCGGCATCACCCCGGGGTTCCCACAAAAGCCGCTTTGCCACCGTTTCGTCCCGCCGCAGCGGGCATAACTAACCCGAGTAACCTTCGGCTTGGTACTCCTGTGCCGAAAAAAAACTCATTGACCCACTTACATCTAACTCGGAAAAGCTGTATCTCTTAGAGTAGACGATATCGGCGGGCGACGGCTCCTCACGCAACCGCGCCCTGTCCGGCAGTTGCCGGTAGGTTCGGCCTTCCGCGTGAGCGAAGGATAGTTTCACCACTATCCGGTGCCACACCCTGTCCCTGTCACAAACTAACCGACCCCAGCCATCAGTGCCCGGCTGCGGCTCTCTATCCCTGTGCCACGAAGAGCGCAGCAAATAAATCCATCCCAATCTCCAGCCAACCGAGAAACGAGACGACCTATGCCCAAAAATAATGCCTGCCCCGGCGTGCCGCGGGTCACCTACTTTTATCAAGCCCGAAGACCAGATCCGCGTTCCCGCCGCAACCGCCTACACCTTTGACACCCTCCTGGACCCGGTCAACCCCGTCAAATCGACGCTTCTCTGGGCGGCGGCGCTGAAGTCATAAAAAGGCCAAATTTTATCGAATTTTATGAAAAATCTCGCTGGCTCCACGGCGGCGGTTTGCTCGCCTGATCCTTGAAGACCTCAATCGTTGATGGCGAGTACTTCATTCCCAAATCACAGACAACGCACGATGAGGATTGTTTGGTCGTCTAGTTGGTGTCCAAACCCACGCGCCGCCACAAGAATCTTTGCCGCCAGCTCCGGTAAAGGGTCCTTGGCGTTCGCCGCGATCACTTGCTTCAGTCCTTCCACGCCAAATTCTTCTTGGGGTTTGTTACACACTTCCAGAATCCCGTCCGTTGCAACCACGAGCAGATCGCCCGACGCCACTTCCAGCCTCTTTCCGTCAAAGCTGGAAACCGGTAGCAGCCCCAGAGGGAACTGACCCTCCTCCGTGTGCGACAAGGTCCGCCCGCTCGCATGCCACTGCAGAATCGGTGGGCTTGCCGCCAGCGCATAGAACACGCTGCCGTCCGCTCCTAGCCGGAAGCCGGTGAACGTCGCATACATGTGCGGCTCTTTCACCTCCGGGAGCACGCTGTTCAGCCGATCCAGCAATACCGGCAGAGTCCGATGCGGCTCGCGTCCCTCCGCATCCAGCAGGGCTGTGCGCGTCGCTGTCTTCAGCATTCCCATCAGAATGCCGGCGGGGAGACCATGTCCGGCGATGTCAGCAACATAGGCAATAGCATCACCGCTCGGCAGGTAAATCGCATCCACCAGATCGCCGCCCACCTTTTCACTGGGGTGCGAAATGCCGTAAATCTCAAAGCACAGCGTTCGCAATCCCACCGGCGGCACTAGCGTCTTTTGAATCCCGTGTGCCAGCTCCAGTTCGTTGCGCATGCGGAACGACTCTTTGCCCTCGCGCCGGATATACACAACGAAAAAAGCGTAGGAGAGAATGCACGCCGCCAATGTCGCGGTTGCGGCGAAATGGATTCCCAATTCCGAAGGCACTGGCTTCAGATCGAAGCGGCGCGTCATCCAGTTTGCGAGGCTGGCGTTGATCGGAGTATTGAAAAACTGCAGCACAATCAGGCCGGCTAAAAACGGCATCGACAGCCGCGACAACACTATGATCCACAACGAAGCGTTCAGCCCGACGTAAACTGCGATCTGCAGCACGACGACATAAGGCAACACTCCCCGGTACATTAGATCGACGTAGAAGCCGACCACGGAAAACAAGAGGAAGACCGCCGCTATCAACACCCATAGGCGCTTGATCGGCACCGACCGAAAGTGTATCCATCGCGTCGCGGTTCGCTGGTACCACTCTTTCTCTGCCATTGGCACGAACCATATCAGATTAGTGGAGGGCGTTAACGCGATTCCCCCAAAAAACTGTTCCGGACCCCACCGAGATGGCTACGCCTCGAACGGAATAGACTACCCCACTTCATACTGGCTACAGAAGTTGGGAAACGCTTCAGGAGGATGTTTGACAAATCAAATGGAAGTGAACTACAGTCGTTTATCGATATACCGATCATCGAGCACATATGCCAAAACGAAAACTTGATCCATTACCGGCCGCCGCGTTCCAAATTATGCTGTCTCTCGCCGATCGCGACCTTCACGGATACGCCATTATGCGGCAGGTGGAAGAGCAGACCGGTGGACGCCTCCGCCTTGGGCCTGGAACGTTGTACAGTTCGATCCAGGCGCTCCTCGAGGGAAAGCTGATCGAGGAGGTTTATCGGTCCGAGGAACCCGAAGACCGGCAGGAACGTCGCCGCTACTACAGGTTGACCGCTGCCGGACGCAAACTGGCGCGATCTGAGGCCGAGAAGATGGCCGACGTTTTGCGTGTTGCTCGAGCCCGCAAAATCCTGAGGGGGGATTATGTCTGAAAAGATATACACTCGCCTGCTTCGCCTATATCCTTCGAGCTTTCGCAAGAAATACGAGGGCGAGGCCCTGCAACTCATCCGGGACCGCCTGCGCGACGAGACAGGTTTCTTCAAGAGAGCGCGCCTATGGTGGGACCTGGTGGCCGATGTTTTGGCTGGACTTCCAGCCGCGTACCGGAATTCCTACGCCCTTCCAGAAGCAGCATCGCTTTCGTTCAACGCCACGGGTATTCCTTCCTTCAAAATCCTGGACGAGGAACCCCTGGGGCTCGGTGCGATTCTGGTCGGCGGCACGATATCGCTGATCGTGATCGCTGCCTTTGCATTCTTGCTAAGCAGGCCGATTGCCTATCATCCACTCTCGGGTTCGAATGGACGGATGTCTCCGATCGAATCTGTCATGCAGCGCCTGAATTCAGCCTCGGTGCCTGATTCGGCGGCGAGCAGTCTTCAGGACGCTGGCACCTCTGTATCAGCGCAAATGAGCGGATCGCAGGCACAGCCATCGACGCCAGGCGCGTCCACCCCGAACATGTCAGCGTCGTCATCGGAGACCGAGATTCTGAGCGGCGAAGGAAATCCAGTCGTTTCCACTCAAATGCAGAATCTGAATGAGTACTCCGTTGATCGGAGTAATGCGCCGAAAGCACTTGCGGCATTCTCGAAAGGTGTCAAGCAAACAGGCGCTAACGGGCAAGGGTTCGCGAAGGGCCCGGCAGCAGATGCGAGCAGCAATAGTTCGCAAACTGTTGCGGAGCAATCCTCGAGGTATTCCGGAACGATTGCGAAGCTAACGCCGACAGTCGTCCTCTCGTACTTGCCTTCCAACCCCGCCCCCGGATCGATGGTCAGCCTCAGCGTAACGGTATTTGCGGCCGGCACCGGGCCGACACCGACCGGAAACGTGCGCTTTTTCGACGGAACCGAACCTCTGAATGTGGGCAAGCTCAACAACGGTACCGTCACGGTCAAAGGAAAGCTACCCTCCATCGCGACGCACTCCCTCAGCGCAATCTACGACGGCGATGCCAATTACAGTTCCGCCAGCTCAATTGGGAAGATGGACTGAAGTTACTCAAGTGACGATGAAGCGCTTGGGTTGGCGGCGAGGGATGAGTGGAGTCACTCCCGATCGATCACCTAGATCGACCTTCCGAGAACTGACTATGACCTATCCGGACAAATGAAGTGTTTATGATTGATTGAGATCAGTTTTTTGGCGATCCACCTCTCTACGCTGCTCGAGGCCGCTTTGCCTTCATCACGTCGTGATTTCCTGAAGCAGGTGGCGACTGTCGCCTGCGCGTGTTGCATTTCCGTCGAGGACTCGGCTCAATCAAAGAGCCAGGGTCATCATCCGGAGCTGGAGTTTCCCACCCGTCCCCGTGATCGGCTGGCCGTCACATCCTGGCCCTTCCGTGCCTACATTGCAACTGTGGCCAATCGCGATCGCAAGCCCGGCGTTCCGGGCCACGGCGCTCCGAGCATCGACATCAAAGAGTTCCCGGCGATGGTGGCGGAGAGATTCGCGGTCTACAACGTCAATCCGTTGCTGAGTCATTTCTCTTCGACCGATCCGGCCTACCTGGAGAGTTTTCGTGAGGCGGTTGCCAAGGCACGCTCCCATATTGTCGACCTCGGACTGCCCGGCAGATGTTTTGCGACCACCAACGCCGGCACCGCCGAGGCAGCCCTCCGGGACGGCTGCAAATGGATCGATATCGCAGCCGCCGTCGGTTCTCCCAGCGTGCGGCAGCACCTGTCGGCTCAAAAAGGGGAGAAGCCAGACCTGGACGCGTCTGCAATCCATCTCGCGCAATTAGCCGATTATGGGGGCAAACGGAATGTCGTGGTCAACCTGGAGAACGATAACCCCGTTGCGGAGGATCCGCTGTTCATCGTGAACGCCGTTGAAAAAGTAAATCATCCCTATCTGCGCGCGCTCCCTGACTTCGGTAATTCGATCGTGAAATATGGGGAAGAAGGAAACGAGAAGGCCGTGGCCGCGATGATGAAGCACGCCTTCAACATGTGCCACGTAAAGGGCGCAGTGGAGTTCGACGGTAAAACCTATCACGTGGACCTGGGCAGGATGTTCGCGATAGCCCGGCAGAGTGGGTATCGCGGATATTTCTCGATGGAGTTCGACACCAACGGCGGAGACCCTTTCACCGGGACTACGAAGCTGATTGACGAGACGCTGCACTACCTTGCGTAAGGAGATGTATGCCAGACGAAAAAGACCTCAATCGCCGTGATTTTCTAATCACCGGTGCGGCCGGGCTCACCGCACTCGGAAGCGCGGCTCTGCTTGGCCGCCCGGAGCTCGTGATGGGGGCGAACGGCCGCGTCCGCGTGGCGATCTGCGGTGTACGCGGGCGGGGCGGAGATCATCTCCACAACTACTCACAATTGCCCAACGTGCAGATTGCCGCACTGTGCGACATCGATGAGAACGTCTTGCGCCAGCGGCTCGCGCAGATGGAGAAGATGGGGCTGCCCAAACCAGCCACCTATACCGACGTCAGAAAACTGCTCGAGGATAAATCGATCGATGCTGTCTCCATCGCCACCCCAAACCACTGGCACTCCTTAATCGCCATCTGGGCCTGCCAGGCGGGCAAAGATGTCTACGTTGAGAAACCCTGCTCTCACAACCTATGGGAGGGCAGGCAATTGGTAAGCGCCGCCCAACGGTACAACCGCATCGTCCAACACGGAACCCAGAGCCGTTCCGCAACCACAATCCGCGAGGCGGTGCAGAAAATGCGGGACGGCATGATCGGGGAGACGTATATGGGTCGAGGGCTCTGCTATAAGTGGCGAGACACCATTGGGAAGACACCCGTGCAGCCCATTCCGCAAGGCGTTGACTACAATTTGTGGACCGGACCGGCGCCCGAGCACGCATTTACGAAAAATCGCTTCCACTACAACTGGCATTGGTTCTGGTACTACGGCAATGGCGATATTGGCAACCAGGGTATTCACCAGGTGGACCTGGCTCGATGGGGAATGGGTCTGGGCTTTCCCAACAAAGTAAGCGCGATCGGCGGCCATTTTATGTTCGACGACGATCAGCAGACTCCCAACGACCTGAACTGCGCGTTCGAATACGACCTGCCCAACGGCCAGCGCCGTATGATCACTTTCGAAGTCAGGCATTGGATGACCAATCATGAGGCTCAGATCGGAACACCCAGTCTGGGCACGCCGGAGCCAAAAAAGTCGACCGTCACCGAGAAGCTCGGTCCCATGGCAGGCAGCCATAATACAGTCGGAAACATATTCTACGGATCAAAGGGATATCTTGCCGCGGGCGATGAAGACGCGCATACCTATGCTGTCTGGATGGGTCGCGATCAGGAACAACAGACGGTCGCGCATGGCGGCACGGAACTGGCTCACTTTAAGAATTTCATCGATTGCGTGATCAGCCGGAACAAGGCAGATCTGAATGCGCCCATTGAGGAAGGCCACATCTCGTGTGCGATGGTACACCTGGCGAATGCGTCCTATCGCCTGGGTAGGACAATAAACTTCAACCCAGATACGCAGCAAGTGATTGGCGATGAAGAAGCGCAGCGGCTCTTGCGCGACGGCGATCGAGGCTACCGGGCGCCCTTCGTGGTGCCGGAAGAAGTCTGAGGTTTGCTGGATAAAGCTTTTACTTTAATTCCGCAGGTACTCACTGGTCAGCGAATTCTTTGCATTGAGCAGCTGCCTGGGCGTGCCTTCGAACATGACCTTGCCGCCCTTCGTGCCGCCTTCCGGGCCCATATCGATGATCCAGTCTGCATGTTTGATCACCCTTGTGTTGTGTTCGATCACAATCACCGTGTTGCCCGCATCCACCAGGCGGTTCATGATCTCGAGCAGGTGACGGATATCCGACATGTGTAAACCGGTTGTGGGCTCATCCAGCACATAAATGCTGCCTTGTTTGTGGAGTTCACTCGCCAGTTTGATGCGCTGGCATTCGCCGCCAGAAAGCGTGCTCAACGGCTGACCCAGGGTCAGATAGTCGAGGCCCACGTCGCTCATGGCCTGCAGCTTGCTCGTGATCTTGTCGATCTTGAAGTATGCGAGCGCCTGGCTGACCGTCATTTCCAGCACATCGTTGATCGATTTTCCGTTGAGCTTGTATGCCAGCACTTCCTCTTTAAATCGTTTGCCCTCGCAGATCTCACAGGGCGACTTCACCTCGCCCAACGCGGCGATCTCCGTGTAGATCACGCCCAGTCCCTGGCAATTCTCGCAGGCGCCTTCCGAGTTGAAGCTGAACAGGGATGGGCTCACCTTGTTCGCGGCCGCGAAGGCCTTGCGCACCTCGTCCATGATGCCGGTATAGGTGCCGGGATTCGACCGGCTCGAAACGCCCACAGGGGATTGGTCGATCACAATGGAATCCGGGTATTGCCGGAGAAAGGTCTGATGGATTAGCGAGCTCTTCCCCGAACCCGCCACACCTGTGATCACCGTGAATACACCCTTCGGGATGTCGACACTCACGTTCTGCAAGTTGTTGGCTTTTGCGTTCTTGATTGGCAGTTTTCCGCTGGAAGAACGGAAATCGCTTTTGATCGAAACCGGCTGTTTCAAATACTTTCCAGTCAGCGTGTCCGTGCTTAACAGGTTCTTGAATGGACCTTCGTACATGACCTGGCCGCCCTGGCTCCCCGCATGCGGACCAACGTCCACGATATGGTCAGCCACTTTAATGACATCAGGATCGTGTTCCACCACCAGAACCGTATTTCCCCGATCGCGCAATTGCTGAAGAAGTTCATTCAAGCGATGCACATCCCGCGGGTGAAGGCCAACGCTGGGCTCGTCGAACACATACATCACATCCACCAGGCTGCTGCTCAGGTGCTTGACGATCTTCACCCGCTGCGATTCGCCGCCGGAGAGTGTGTCTGTTTCCCGATTCAAGGTGAGGTATTCGAGGCCGATATCCACGAGATATTGCAGGCGCTGGATCAGTGTTTTCAAAATGGGTGTGGCTTCCGGTTGCTTGATCGCTTTGATCACATTGATCAACTGGTCCACTTCCATCGAGGCCAGCTCAGCGATGTTGTATCCGTCGATCTTGCACTTCAGCACTTCCTGGCTTAAGCGCGCGCCCTTGCACACCGTGCACGGCGCCATCGTGATGTAGGGCGCCACGGCCTTTTGTGTACGCTCAGACATGGTCTTTAGGTCGCGCGTGATGTACTTGGCGGTAAACCTGCTGATCACGCCTTCGCACGTTAGATTGAATTCCTTGCCCCCCACCTTTGTTTTCAGTTTGTAGGGTTTGCTGTACAAGAGCAGTTCCATTTCCTTGTCGCTGAACTTCGAAAGCTTCTTGTCCATGTCGAAGAGTTTTGACTGGCCGAGGAAGTTCCAGCCCCAGCTGTCGACGGCATATTCATGGAAGAGGATCGCGCCCTGGTTCAGTGATTTGGATTTGTCGAGGAACAGATCCACGTCCACGCCCATCTTGCGGCCCAGGCCGTTGCAGTTCGGGCACATACCCTTGGGGTCGTTGAAGGAAAAGACATTCGCATGGCCCACATGCGGTTTGCCGATGTGGGAATACAAGCGGCGCAGCACGGGGTAGATATCCGTGATCGTGCCCATCGTCGAATGGGAGCCACCTCCGAGCCGTTTCTGGTCCACGACGATCGGCATGCTCAGGTTCTCAATGGCATCGGCGTCCGGCTGGGAGTAGCGCGGCAGGAAGGTGCGGATGAACATGCTGAAATTCTCGTTCATCTGGCGTTGTGCCTCGGTCGCGACGGTATCGAAGACGATCGACGATTTACCCGAACCCGAGACGCCGGTGAAGATCGTGATCTTTCGTTTGGGGATGCGCAGCGAGACGTTCTTGAGATTATTCTCGCGCGCACCGCGGATCTCAATGTATTCCTGAGACATGCTTCCCCCTACGGTTGGATATTTTGATTCTGAGGCGGGTGCCGTGACCTGCGGGTGAAGCTAATCGGCCCGCTTGCTGCTCGCTCGCCGTGGCTTCGGCTTGCTTTTACCCTTGAGATTGAGTGCGACTGCAGCGCGGATGAGAGCCTTCAAGGCCGCCTCATTAACCTTATCCCCTTCGTGAATATCGATGGCGCGCCTGACATTCCCGTCGAGGCTGGAATTGAAGAGACCGGAAGGGTCCTCCAACGCAGCTCCCTTGGCAAAGGTCATCTTGACCACATTCTTGTATGTCTCACCTGTGCAGATGATGCCACCGTGGGACCAGACGGGAGTCCCCGGCGTTGTCGCCTTGACCCACTTCCACTCTTCGGCGATCTCTGGGTCTGCCGCGCGTATGATCTCGCGCGCTTTCGCGAGTGTCTTTCCGCGCCAGTCCCCAAGTTCCTTAATCTTCGCGTCGATGGATGCAGAGGCAGACTCCAAAGGGACGGACCTATTCATGTTGAGCTCCAATTCTCGCACCTAATTTAGCTGCGCTTACCGTAACCTGCAACCTCAAGCAACGCCTACAATATCGCCGGCACCCATCCACGGAAGAGAGCTTTACAGGCTGCTCAAAAACTTGGTTTTGTATCAGGGCACGACTTTACAGGTTGCGGAAAAACTCATGTTTTGTATCAGGGCACGACTTTAGTCGTGCCGTAAGTGATTGGAAATACGTCGGGCTTTAGCCCCTGAGGTACGGCTTTCCTACCCAATGGCGAGTTTTTCCGCAGCCTCTTTAGTCGTGCCGCTCAAAGTCCGGCAAAGATCGGGCTTTAGCCCCTGAGGTACGTCCTTCTTGCCCGGTCCAGGAATTTTTCCGCGGCCTGTTCATTCCTTGCCTGTGGCCGGCAGGCGCCGCCAGAAGAAGTACGAGAGCCCCCAGAGCACGCTGGTGATCGTCGAGGGAACCAGCGCTGCCGGGCGATCGCCTATCGAGAGGTGGGCGATGATCGCCGAGACGAGGTTGATGGCGAAGCCGGCGTAGGCCCATTCTTTGAGCCGCGCGGGGACCATGGGCAGCAGCAGTGCAACCACGCCCGCCACTTTGGCCCAGGAGAGCTCCACCCGGAACGAGGTGGCCGAGAAGCCAAGGCGGGTGAACGCCTGCGCCGCCTCCGGCAGGCGCAGCAGCTCGTAGTAGGCGGTGAAGCTCATCTCCAGGCAGAAGAGCGCGGTGACGGTCCAATAGACGATGGTCTTGGTTTTTGGGGTAGTGAAGGCGGAGACGAGCGTCGTCTTTTGCAGAGTGGATTCCATGGTGTTCTTCCTCCTTTGCTTTAGCCCTTCGCGGCGTCGGGCGACCAACCGGGAGTCTCCACGCCGAACTGCTTTGCGTACTCGGTATTCAATCGCTGCCAGCCGAACTTGACGGCGTCGGCGCCGGCGATACGTCCAATCGGCTCACCCGCGAGGAGCCGATCAAGCACGTCGAAGCAGATGTGCCAGCCCGCGGCACCCCACGAGATGAAGCGGCGATCGATGTTGTGCCAGAGCGTGAGGCGTGTGCCGCCGCCGAGCGGCTCGAGCTCCCACCGGAGGTCGTTGCCTCCCCAGTTGTACTCGAGCAGCCTCGGCGCCTCCGCCCGCTTCACAATGGTCTCGAAGACCTGCGCCTTCGGCGTCCTGACCATCGAGAGCTTCACCGGCCCCTCAGCGTCCAGGTTCCGGTCGGCGTCGAACGGTGCCCATTCGCACAAGTGCGCAGGATCGGTCAGCGCCTGCCACACCATCGCCGGCGGGTGACGAAATTCTCGGACGACGATGAGCGTCCACCTCTCCCCGTCCTTTCGTATCTGCGCCCCGCTGGCGGGCCCCGGTGCGTACTGCTGGCAATCGGCCATCTTCTTCTCCTTGTCCGCCCTACCACTTCATCAGCTGCGTGACCTGAATGAGATTGCCGCAGGTGTCGTTCAGCATGGCAATCTTGGATGCTGTCACGTCTGTTGGTGGCATGGTGAACTGGGCGCCGCGTGCTTTCATACGCTCGTAATCGGCCTGCAAGTCGTCGGTGAAGAACATGGCCGCGGGCTGGTTTTGCTGGAAAATGGCCTGCTGGTAGACTTTCGCCGCCGGGTTGTTATTGAGCGCCAGCTGCAGCTCCGTGCCGTTTGGCTCCTCGGCTGAGGCCACGGTTAGCCAACGAAATGGGCCCTGGCTGAAGTCGGCCTTCTTGGTAAAGCCCAGCACCTCCGTGTAGAAGCGCAGGGCCTTGTCCTGATCGTCCACGTATACGCTGGTGATTTTGATTTTCATTTCGTTTCTCCTTTGTCGCGTTCGCGGTTTGGGCCGCGTCGTCCTCTCCTTGTTTTCCTTTTCGTGGGTGTTGCCTGAGCCATGCGGTCCAGGTGGCGTTCGAGAGCATCCAGGTGAGCGGACCAGAACCGGCGGAATGGAGCCAGCCACATATCAACCTCCTGAAGTGGTTCGGGTTTCAGCCGGTAGAGACGGCGCTGTGCGTCGACCGTGGATTCCACGAAACCAGCCTCGCGCAGCACCCGCAGGTGTTTTGACACCGTCGGCTGCGGCATACGAAGTTGGCGCTCGATCTCTCCCACCGACCGTTGTGACGAGACCAGGAGGCTCAATATCGCGCGGCGGTTCGGCTCCGCAATGACTTCGAAGACAGATTCCACTCTCCTGATATACTCCACGCGGCATATGCGTGTCAAGGTATATAAGGCTAGGGATCAGAAAAAATCAACCGCGTTTGCGGCTGCACCGCGGGATGCGTCGCGCGCTCCGGCCGCTTCCAACTCCGAATTGCAGGCATGAAAAAGAATGTTCTGATCTACCGCGTCGTCAAGGCCCGGAGGGCATCTGCTTTCGATGCTGGGGACGGCATCTCTTATCGGGGAATCGCGATCAACAAGCCGGCATTCATCCCGAAGGCCCGGAGGGCCGTCCGCCAAACGTCAGCCCAGCCCGGGAGGGCTGGGACATCGGTGATGAGTATGCCGAGCGCCGTAGGCGCGGCACTCTCTTACCGAACACATGTGCGGGATCGTACGATCAGATTTCCATGCTGTATCTTATCGGGGAATCGCGATCAGCAAGCCCGCACTCATCCCGATCGATTTCTGATGATCCCGAGCGAAGCTGTAGTCAAAGGCAGGTTCGAGAAACCAGCCAAAGCGATGCCTGGTGGCTGGCCAGAACATGAAGTCACCGGCTACCTCGCCGGCGATTGAATTGGAAGTCTTTCCGTCTTGCCTGGTATGCACCCATTCCGGGCCCACCCCCAGCATGAACTCTGCTTTGGGGGAGAGCGTCCAGGGTTTTTTGAACAGCAGGTCGGTATCCCATTCGGTGGCGTTGTGGCTAAAAAAGGGCGACACGCCTAGCTCCAACTCCAGCCAATTCTCTATCGGTGTGGTTTCGGCGGCGAGGTTCGGCGCAAAGGAGGCCGCACCTCCGGTCACAGTCCAACTCGTAGCCGCACCAATCTCAAGAATTGCCGCTGGCTCTTTCTCTTGGGCTGCCGTTTGCGTACTGCCCGGGGATGGGCTTGACGCAGTTTGCCCCTCCACAGGCAAGGTGGGAAATAGAAGCGCGCACGCGACTGCGAGGGTGTAGACACAAGTACGCATGGCTCACTTCAGATTGTTGCATAGGCGACCATTCATTTAATTCGGTGACGGATGATCGACATGATCGATCATAATCACGTCGACCGCTGTCTTCTCGGAAGACAATTTGAGTCCCAGTTGCTCACGAATCGCCGTGTAGAGCGGCGGAGGCGCGTCCGCCGCATCGCTGGGCGGCGAAGCTTTGACGCCCATGGCGGCGAACTGCGAGTCATCCGGAGTCCACTTCAGCACGAAGTCCCAACGGCCGGCTAGGCCCGTCTGATCGACCACGGGACGATCGAGCAGGGACGCCTGCAGCAATTGAGTGAAGTCAAGCATCGGCGCGTTGTGGACATGGAGCGTTCCAATCGGCCCAAAAAACAAACCCTCCTGGGTGGGATCGGTGGTGTCCGCAGTCATCTTTGGGGGGTTCGCAATCGCCGTGAGCACGTAGGCAGACATCTCTTTCTTGTCGTGATGAAACTTGAGCTGGAAGCGGTCCGCCAGCAGCTGGCGAGTCATGCCTTGCGCCTGTTTTAAGCTGGGCCGGCCAGACATGTCAGGCTTCGCAGTGACGTCGAATTTCTCGCTGAATACCCAGTCGGGTGCGCCCACGATCTGCTTCGACTGGACGTTATAGGCGGTGCATATCAGGCTGGCTAGAGTGTTGTTGATGGCCTTGAGCTCGCGCCCGTCCCATATAAACCCTCCACCCTGCGCATCCGGTTTGGCCGGCTTAATCGTCGCGACCTCCACGCCGGGATTGGCATCGGCCGACATCGGCGGCATCTCGGGCCGTGGCGCCGGAATGGCCCACTCGGTCGCCGGCGTTGTCCGCTCCAGGACGAGATCCAACGGATTGCCACCTTGCGTCCATTTGCCCACAATCGACTTGCCATCGCCCGAAAGCTTACCTTCATAACTGCCATCCAGCATCTGGATATGAAACTTGAGTACGCTCCCGGCAAAGCTCGCGGAAGAGGCCGCAATAGGTTGACCGCCCTGATCAATGCTGTACATGGTCGCCTTCAGAGCGCCGCCGTCGCTCGAAAACTTCGCCATGATGCGCAGATCTTGCCCCGCGTGCAGCGTGCCCTGCCACGTACCGTCAACGGCTGTCTTCTCTGCCGGTGTCTGCGCGGCAGGCGGTACTTGTGCAGAGGGCGGATTCTGCGCCTGAGCTGTCCGCAAAAAACCGGGGGCCGGCGAAAAGCCGAATATCATCAAGGCGGGAACCACAAGCAACCACTTTTGGGCTGAATCGACTAAACGCGACCGGTATTCCATCACATTCCGACCTTTCTTTTCGAGGAAGCGCAGGAGCAAGATTCGGTATTTCAAGCAATGAGTGGATACCATAGGTACGTCCCAGGCCAGCCGAAAGTTCGGCGATGCCCAATGAATTTCGGAAAGCGAGGCCAATCCCTCAAACTCATTATGAAAATCATCGTACAGATCTCTCTCGACTTCATCTCCATCTCCAAAGCTCTCGAAACCGCGCGGCTCGCCGTCCGTTCAGGAGTCGACTGGTTGGAGGCAGGCACTCCCCTCATCCTTTCCGAAGGTATGAACAGTATTCGTGCTCTGCGCGCCGAGTTTCCCGGCGTTCCCATCGTGGCTGACCTGAAAGCTATGGATGGCGGTGGGCTTGAGGCTCAGCTGACAGCAAAAGCGGGAGCAACCCATGTCGTGGTCATGGAGCGTGCTCATCCGGAGACGATCAAAGCGATGGTCAAGGCCGCAAAGGATTTTGGTTTGAAGGTCATGGGTGACAATCTCGCTGCCGGGGACAGGGTTGCTGCAGCAAAAAGGCTGGAGGATCTTGGCTGCGATTACGTCATTCACCACATTGGGTACGATGAACGCCGCGGCCTCGCGGCGATGGGAAAGCCATATCCCAGTCCGCTCGACCAATTGCGAGAGGTGGTTGCGGCGGTGGAGGTGCCCGTCCAGGCAGTCGGCGGTCTTTCGGTTGAACAGGCGATCCGCACTCCCGAATTCGGAGCGCGTCTGGTTGTTCTAGGCGCTCCCCTCATTGAGGGCGACTCTTCGAGCAATCTCGAAGACCAGCTCCGTCTGGTTTGCGACAGAGTTCATGCCTATCAGCACTAAGCGGAGATTCCAGGGGCTGAGGCGCGACCCTCCCTAATGATGACCCACATTTGTTATACTACTTCTATGGCAAACGTTAAGATTGCATATGCCAAGGCTCATTTCGCGGAACTGCTGGCCCGCGTGGCGCAAGGAGAGCGAATCGTCATTTCGCGCTATAACACGCCGATGGCTGAACTCGTGCCGGCGCCCAAAGCGGAAAAGGTCCAGCGCAAGTTTGGTACTGGCAAGAGCAAAGCCATGCTCATCGATCCCCGGGCGCTGGACCCAATGACGGATGCCGAGGCAGAGGCTTTTCTCCAGGGGCGCTACTGACGCGTGCGCGTCCTTTTAGACACCCAGGTAATGGTCCACGCCTACATTGGCGACGTTCCACTGTCGCGCAAGGTGTATGCGCTCCTCTCCGGTCCAGAATCTCTGCCGCTCGTCAGCGCGATCTCCATTATGGAAATTGCCATGAAGCACGACGTGGGCAAACTTAAGATGGGCGCAGCAGAGACAAGGCAGGCGATTCGCGATCTTCGTCTGCAGGTGATCCCCTTTAGCTCGGATCATGCCTTGCGCTTGTATGGTTTGCCGCCCCATCACCGCGATCCCTTCGATCGAATGCTGATTGCGACTGCGCTGGCGGAGGATATTCCACTCATCGGAGCGGATCGTCTGTTCAAGCGGTACAAGGGACTGAAAGTGATTTGGTGATGACGAATTCGACCGTCGCATCCTGTATCTCTACGTGTCCATTCGGGTCCCTTCCGGACCGCCGGTGATCCACGACGGCATCCTCGATGAGGATGCCGAGCCTGTGGTCGTCGTCTGCCTTTCTGCCTACTTTTGCGGCAGCGACTTAAATTGCGGTTTCTTCATGATCCAGACAAAGGGGATTGCAATGAGCAACAAGACGGCCATGAGGCGAAAGCCGTCGAGATAGCTCAATGCTGCAGCAGATCGCAGCAGCTCCTGGTAGATCAAAGCCACAGTCCCATGCCCCGCGGATACTGGATTGCCGTGGTATTGCAGGTAACCTTTCAACCAGGAGAAGGCTCTCAAACCCTGGCCCGGACCGAGCGCCATGGAAGCCCCCAATCGCTCCTGGTGGAACTGTTCGCGGCGCGCCACAAGTGCGGTGAACGCGGAGATGCCGATGCCTGCTCCGAGGTTTCTGGCCAGGGCAATCAGACTGGTGGCATAGCCCATCTCTTGTTGCGGGATGGGGTCTACCGTGATCGTCGCCAGCGGAACGAACATGAACGATAGGCCCGCACCCATTACCATTTGCGGCCAGACGAAATTCCACGGACCCGCATTCAGATTCAGAAACGAAAACATGTACGCCCCGATTCCGGAAACGATCAGGCCACCGGTCAACAGCCCGCGCATATCCCAGCGCCGGCTGATCAGAAAACCGGCAATGGGCATCATCGCCATGGTGGCGATCCCGCGCGGGGAATTCCAGACGCCCGCGGTGATCGCGGGAAAATTCAGCAACTCCTGCATGAACAAGGGCAATAGCACGATGCTGCCGTAGAGTGAAAAGAACAGGACCATCGAAAGGCTCGTGCCCGTAGCGAACGTGCGATACCGCAGCAACTGGAAGTGCACGACGGCATTCTTTGAGTGCAATTCCCAGATCGTGAACGAGACCAGGCCAATCACCGCGATCACAGTCATGGTTACGATAAAGCGCGAACCGAACCAGTCGTCTTCCTGGCCCTTGTCAAAAACCACCTGCAGCGAAGAGATGCCAATAGCGAGCAGCCCCATGCCCCAGTAGTCGATCCTGGTCGCAGGGCGGCGGATGTATGGCGGGTCGAAGACGTACTTCCAGACCAGAAACGCTCCCACCAGGCTGATGGGTGGATTGATGAAGAACACCCAACGCCAGGAATGATCGGTCGTCAGCCAGCCGCCGAGTACGGGCGCCACAATAGGTGCAATCACAATGCCGACACCCCACAACGCCATCGCGTGCCCACGCTCCTGGCGCGGAAACGATTCCAGCAGGATAGCGCGCGAGGTGGGTTGCAATGGACCGCCGGCCAGACCTTGCAGCACGCGGAACAAAATCAGCGCCGGGAGGGAGGGGGCTAGTCCGCAAAGGATACTCGCAACTGCAAAACCACTCACGCTGAGCATGAGCAACCGTCTGCGGCCGAAGTAGTTGGCCAGCCATCCGGAGAGTGGAAGGATGGTAGCGTTGGCGACCAGGTACGAGGTCAGCACCCAGGTAGCTTCATCGACAGATGAGGAAAGATTACCCGCAATATAGGGCAGGCTGACATTGACGGCTGACGTATCGACCAATTCCATGATCGCGGCAACCATCACGGCAAAGGCGATCAGCCAGCGCGTGCGTTGGTCGGTTTGGACACCGACCTCCTGGGCGCTCGCTGGTTCGAAGTGTGGCATCTCTTCGGGTGTAGGCACTAGGCCGGCCTCTGCCGGAAAATCGCAGTTCAGCTACCTGGTGGCTTGGATGCGCTATTCCTGTTTCAGCGGTTTGACCGAGACGCTGCTGTACGTTTTATCGGCGAAGACCTGTTTAGGTTCCCGTTTAGACCGTTGAGGGGGCGGGAACTTGTTCCCCGGTTTTCTATAAGATGATCCAGGCGTGTCCCTAGCCTGGAGATCTCACTACCTGCAGCGATTCGTTTATTTGTTCACCAGGGTCTGTGAGATCGCTGGTCTGAAAAGCAGTAAAAAGAGGTTCAGATGAAACGGCTTGCCACTTTAATTCTGCTTGGCTGCTCATTGGCCCATGCCTACGGTACAGCGATCACCCCTAACGTGTCCGCGGTCAAGAAGGGACCTATTGCGGTAGTGTCATCGGCACAGTCGCTCAAAATCTCCTGGGATGACACCGCAAATCAACATTGGCAGACGATCTTCTCGCTGGACTCGACAAAACCTTTGATTACGGCGATCTCTGTAGATGGACGCAATATCGTTGAGCTGGCGAAACCCTACTATCGATGTACCACCGGAAAGCGCCGCGGTGGATGGGACGCCTTCTTTGACTTCCCTCCGGCTGCCCCGCAGGGAACTCGCCAATTCCTTCTCGAATTTCATCCGGCCACGGTCACTGCCCAGACGGTGGGCGATCGAGTGGAAGTAACCTTTGATGGGGTGAGGCTCGGAATCTTCACCGGTTCACTCCGCTATACCTTCTACCCAGGCATTCCACTCATTCAGCAGGCCGCGCTCGTCAGCACACACGAGCCCGACACAGCCTTCTACTATGACGCTGGATTGGAAATGACCGCGGAGCAGGATCGCCGCGCCGGCGGAAATATGGAATCGCACATCTCCTATTACGATGTTGAGGGAAAGCTCAAGGAGATTACACCGCCTTACGGTTCCGATCGTCACTCGCTGACAGCGCACTATCGCACGGTGGCGGCGAAGATGGGCGCGGGGAGCATTGCGGTCTTTTCCCCTCCGCACCGCTATTTCTTCGCCCGCGACTACACGACGAATCAGGGATACCTCTGGTACAGCTCCTGGCGGGGCAGGGTTGGACTGGGAGTGCACCAGTACCCCGACGACGATACGACCATCGATCCATGGATGAACGCGCCGCCGGATTCCGTTCAGGAAATGGGCCTGTTTCTGTTGCCGAGCGCGAAGGACTCGAGCGTAGCGCTCAAGGAAGTTCTTGCTTACACGCACAACGATCACTTTGTGCACTTGAATGGTTTTGTAACGTTTGCGCCGCACTGGCACCTTGCCTACACCGTGCAGGCCATGGAAAGAGGACTTGACTGGGAGCCTCCTTTCAAGCCGGTGATGAAGGGCATTGGGATTGACTCCGCCATGATCATGGATTTCCACGGCGACGGACACCCCGCCGATCTGACGGACCTTAGGTTCCACGAACTGGACGAGTACTACAAAGCCTGCCGGGCGCAGTCTGACCGGGACTTCCTGCTGATCCCTTCAGAAGAAGCGGATATCTATCTGGGTGGCCACTGGGGACTGGTATTTCCTCACCCGGTGTATTGGCAGCAGGATCGCAAGCCTGGTCAGAGTTTTGAAACGGCAGATGAAAAATACGGCAAGATCTATCGCATACACGATGCCGCAGACATGTGGAAGATGATCAAGGCAGAAGGTGGATTAGCTTATCAGACTCATCCGCGCACCAAGGGTTCGACGGGCTACCCCGATAAGATTTTGAACACTCCTTATTTTCGAGACAGCAGTTACGTCGGCACCGGTTGGAAGGCAATGCCGTCGGATCTGTCATCGCCGAGGTTGGGGGAGAGAGCCTTCAAGACGCTCGATGACCTGAACAATCTGGGCTTGCACAAGCACATGATTGGGGAAGTGGATGTATTTCAGATCAGTTCAGCGGACGAACTCTACGCGCATATGAACATCAACTATCTTCGATTGCCTGAACTGCCTTCGTTCGATCACTATGACCGCATCATGAACTCGATCGAGAAGGGGGACGGTTTTATAACCACCGGCGAGATCCTCCTACCCTCTACCTCGATGTCCGCGGAGGGGGATCGGAGCATCCGGGTCAAAGCCAGAATATCCTCGACTTTTCCTTTGAGAATCGCAGAAGTGGTGTGGGGCGACGGTGTGCACACCCACCGGCAAATCATCGACCTGCAATCGACGCCCGCATTCTACGATCACGAGTACACGTGGCAGATCGAGACGCCGGGGTGGACGTGGGCACGGTTTGCGGTCTGGGACGTGGCAGGAGACGGCGCGTTCACCAATCCGGTCTGGCGCGATCGTATCTAAACGCGAGCGAGGACATTATTTATGCATGGCTGGCGTAGCGTTTGCCGAAAACGCATGCGAGCATGAATAATTCGCCTGACTGCCGTGTATGAAAAGGAAGAACAAGGGATGAAGCCAAACCGGAGACAATTTCTGGCACTCGCCTCGACCGCAGGAGCGTGGTTTCCCTTTTTAAAAGCCGGCGCCAGCCTGAAGCAACAATCCTCGTCGCAGGCTGCCCGCGCCGAACAAGGCAATCTTGCCCGGGCTACCGGAACAGCTCCGCTGCAACTCTTCGACGGCACCGGCCTTACGGGCTGGCGTATGCAAGGGCCTGCGCAATGGCGGGTCGAAAACGCGGAACTGCTCGGATCCTGTGACGCTTCCGGGGGCGGCTGGCTGGCGACGCAGCGTGGCTTCGAGGACTTTGTGCTGAAATTTGCCTTCCGTTCCACCAGCGGGGAAGCCGGCGTGCTCCTGCGCAACGCTCCTCTCGAGTGGTCCCGCTTCTCCCATCCGGAGCATGCCGGCGGCCGAACCATGGGAGTCTACGTGGCTCTCACCGGCGATCATGCGGGCGAGATTTCTATGCTCACGCTCGATGCGGACGGAAAGGAGATCGACCGCAAGCCGATTCCGGCTCCTGTACGTGAGCAAGCGGGGAGCGGTGATCAGCTCTATCCCGGGGCGTGCGCGCCCATTCCTTGTACAGGTATCAACGATGCGGCGGGCACCAGGACCGGCTGGCCATCGAGACCCTCGATTCACATTACTCCACGGGCTGATGGCTGGAAGCAGGTGGAAATCACGCTACGCGGCTCAGCATGTCCCTGGGACAAGACCGGTGTCGCGGAAGCTCTCGACGCGAGAAGCCAGTTCGGAACCCTGGCACTTTTTGTCTCCGGCGGGCACGACGCGCCCGTCCACTTCAAAGAGCTGTCGATATTCGACCTGACCCAGAGGACGGCTGGCTTGGCGCAGAATGCAGGCAATCCTCGATTTCATCAGATGACCGACCTCTTCTATGCCGAAGGGGTCGCTGCCGGAGACCTTAATCAGGATGGCAACGACGAAGTGGTTGCAGGTCCGTTCTACTATATCGGACCGGATTACACGACTGCGCGAGAACTCTACCCACCCGCGACCATCAATCCGGCCGGGGTGGGCCAGCATGGCAATTACTCCAACTGCTTTCTCAGCCATATTCACGACTTTACCGGCGACGGCTGGCCCGACGTTTTGATGATCATGGGATTTGGTCCCAAGCCTAATTTCTCGGCGCATCTGTTTGTGAATCCACGCGGCGAACTTCGCCATTGGGATAACTACAACGTAGTACCCTCGGTCACTTCAGAGACCACCCAACTGTTCGACATCGACGGCGATGGCCACCCTGAACTCATCATGACGCAGGCCGATCAGGTCGGTTACGCAAAACCAGACCCCTCCGATCCCACCAAGCCCTGGCAGTTTTTTCCGGTTTCGGAGAAGGCGACGCGTGCGCCCCATGGCGTCGGCGTAGGGGATATCAATGGGGATGGCCGCCTCGATATCGTCACGGCCAGCGGCTGGTGGGAGCAGCCACCCGCGGGAACCAGCGGTCTATGGAAATTCCATCCCGTGCCCTTTGCCGCGACCGAAGGAGAGCCTGCCCTGCGTGGAGGCGCCGACATCCTGGTTTACGACGTCAATGGCGATGGGGTTCCGGATGTCATTACCAGCCTCAATGCGCATGGCCCCGGATTGGCATGGTTCGAGCAACAAAGAGGCGCACAAGGCGATGCGACGTGGAAGCGCCACCTGATCATGGGCGACCCCTCCACCCCGTTGGCGGAACGGGGGCAGTGGGAAGAGACAGACAAATCGGTTGCGTTTACCGAGCTGCATGCCCTGGCCTTGGCGGATCTCGATGGCGACGGACACCCCTCCATCATCACGGGAAAACGCTGGTGGTCGCACGGGTTCGTTTACGATGAGAACGATGTGGAGAATCCGCCAGTGCTCTACAGCTTCAAGCTGGTTCGCAAACCTGGGGGAGCCGTGGAGTGGATTCCTACCCTGATCCACAATGCCTCGGGTGTTGGCAC
Organism: uncultured Acidobacteriaceae bacterium; assembly: GCA_963750415.1. Lineage (GTDB taxonomy): Bacteria > Acidobacteriota > Terriglobia > Terriglobales > Acidobacteriaceae > PALSA-350. The sequence goes on along the minus strand of CAVVQX010000002.1, from coordinate 296,756 downwards.
CCAGATCGTCGCCAAGGATATCAATAAGGACGGCAGGATTGAGATTGTGACCACGGCACGGAAGGGAACATTTGTTTTTCACCCGCCATTCGAGATCTAGTACCTCTGGAGAAAGCTTCATGTGCTTTGCCATGCGTGGCTGCCGTGCGCAAAGGTTTTGCGGAATTGCAACCGTCACGGTGTTAGCCGTGAGCCTGACAGCGTCGGCGAGCGCAAAGGATAACCCGGAGGCTCACACCACGTGGAGTACGTATCTTGGCAGCCCGGATGCGTCTCACTACACTGCCCTGCGGCAAATTGATCGTTCCAATGTAAGTAGGCTGCAGGTGGCATGGTCCTACGACAGCGGAAGCGATCAGCCCTACGCGTTCAATCCCATCGTGGTTGGCAGAACCATGTATGTCCTGGCGAAAGATAGTTCGATCGTTGCGCTCGATGCCACCACGGGAAAAGAACTCTGGACCTATCGCTCCCGCAGCCTGGGGCAGCGGCTCGAGGACCATCGAGGCATCAACTTCTGGCAGAGCAGCGATGGTTCCGATAAGCGCCTTCTGATCAGCTTCGGGAACAACCTGGAAGCCATCAACGCGGCGAGCGGCGAGTTAATTACTTCCTTTGGCAACGGTGGCATGGTCGACCTGAAAGCAGGCCTCGGGCGGGACCCGAGCTCGATCCATCAGATCCAGTCCGGCACTCCGGGTGTCGTTTTTGAAGATCTGATCATTTTGGGTTCCTCAACCGGAGAGGACTATGGCTCGCCTCCGGGCGATATTCGCGCCTACGACGTGCGCAGCGGGCGCATGGTTTGGATCTTTCACACCATCCCCCATCCCGGGGAACCCGGTTACGACACGTGGCCCAAAGACGCCTGGAAATCCGGCGGCGGGGTCAACTGCTGGGGCGAAATGAGCCTCGATCAAAAGACCGGCATCGTCTACATACCCACGGGAGCTCCCGTTTACGATTTTTACGGCGCCGACCGCAAGGGTAACAACTTATTCGCGGACTCGTTGCTTGCACTCAACGCCCACAGCGGAAAGCTGGTCTGGTACTACCAGCTCATTCACCATGATCTGTGGGACTACGATGCGATGGCCGCACCTCAATTGCTGACGGTACGGCACGACGGTGCAGATGTTCCCATCGTGGCGCAGGCATCCAAGCAGGGCTTTCTCTACGTTTTCAACCGCGTCACCGGCAAACCACTTTGGCCAATTGAGGAGCGCCCCGTACCCCGATCCAACATGCCGGATGAGGAGGCTTCGCCCACTCAGCCGTTTCCGTCTGCTCCGCCGCCCTTCGCACGGCAGGCGTTCACGGTGGCCGATCTGAATCCCTATATCCTGAGCCCTGCTGATCGGGCACGTTGGAAGAAGGTGGTGGAGAATGCAGTCAACCAGGGGCTCTTCACCCCTCCCGGATTGACAGACACCATCGAGATGCCCGGTAACCATGGCGGTGTTAATTGGGGCATGACGGCAGCCGATCCCGCAAATGGGACGATGTACGTGGTGTCCATGGATATTCCGGCCATACTCAAGAATGAGCGACGGGAGCCACCCTCCCTTTGGCAGATACCAAGCAGGGCTGCTCCGGCGGCTCAAGGCAAAGCTGTGTATCACGTTTACTGTGAGCGGTGTCACGGTCCCGAGCGAAAGGGTGCGCCGCCCGCGATTCCTTCGCTGGTGGACGCCCCTTCCGTCTTTGGAGCCAAAACGATCAAAAGCGTGGTGAATTACGGGCTTAATGACATGCCCGGTTTTCCCGATCTTACTGACCGGCTTCTCGACAATCTCCTCTTATATCTGGGTAATCCTGCGAGTGCGCCCGAGCCAATTGCCTCGAGAAACGAACCTCCAGTTACCGCCGGCGGAGGATCAGAGCCGGTTCGCTACTGGTCAGGCTACGGCTTGCAGCCTTCGATCATTCGTCCTCCCTGGACCGTGATGACGGCGTACGACCTGAACCGCGGAGTGATCAAATGGCGGGTACCGCTGGGAAATGCTCCCCAGGGAGCATCCGAGAACCTGAAAGACACAGGCATCATGATGTCTAGAAATGGGCCCGTGGTGACCGCGAGCGGCCTGGTATTTATAGCCACGAAAGACGAAGGCAAGCTCCGCGCCTATGACGAGGAGAGTGGCAAGGTGCTTTGGGAAACGGATCTTCCTGCGGCCTCCGAAGGTGTCCCGGCGGTTTACCAGGTAGATGGACGCGAATACATAGTTCTTTGTGCAGCTTCGGCGAAGCAGACGGATATACCAAGGGATGGTCCTGAGGAGCAACCTGCACATCCGGTGCACAGGTCCTACATCGCATTCGCATTGCCTGAGAACCGCGCAGCAAATTGAGAGTGGGGCACGACTCACTCCAATCCAAAGAAGCCAGCGCAATGCTCGGGTATACTCCCAACCAATGGTTCGCATCCTGACCGCCGCTCTCCTCGCCTGTGCTATCTCTGGGCACGCTCAGCAGTACGATCTCGTTCTTCGCAACGGACAAGTCCTCGATCCGAAAAACAACGTTGCCGCGAAACGTGACGTAGCCGTTCGCGATGGCAAGATTGCCGCCATTGAACCAACCATTCCCGCCGGCGCCGCCAAACAATCCGTAGACATCTCCGGTCTCTATCTCACGCCCGGGCTGGTCGACATCCACGTGCACGTCTTCACCGGACTTCGCCACAACGCGTGGGGCAACGGCGACCTGTCTGTCCCCGCCGACGTCATGGCCATCCCAAACGGCGTTACCACCGTCGCCGACGCTGGCTCCTCTGGTTGGCGCGACTTTCCCGAGTTCCGTCGCCGCATCATTGACTATTCGAAGACCCGCATCTTCGCTTTCCTCAACATTGTCGGAGCGGGCATGGCCAATACCGACGATGCCGCCGAACAGAACGAACACGACATGGACCTCGATGCACTTTCGAAGACGATCGAAGAGAACCGCGCCATTATCGTCGGCATCAAGACTGCACACTGGCAACAGCCCAACTTCATCTCCGTGCAAAAGGCCGTCGAGGCGGGCACGCGCAACCACCTGCCAGTCATGGTCGATTTCGGCTGGTTTGACAACAAATCCTACGAGCAGATGATCTCCACCATCCTGCGCCCGGGAGACATCAGCACTCATGTCTTCCGCATGCCCGCGCCGCTGCTGACTCCCGAAGGCAAACCCGCCCCCTACATGCTCGAAGCCCGCAAGCGCGGAATCAAGTTCGACGTTGGCCACGGTGGCGGTTCCTTCACCTTTGCGCTGGCGGAGCCCATGGTAAAGAGCGGCTTCTTTCCTGACTCCATTTCAACCGACCTCCACGTCGACTCCGCCACCGGCGTCATGCTCAACCTGCCCAACGTGATGAGCAAGATGCTCGCGCTGGGCATCCCCCTATCCGAGGTCATTCGGGAATCCACCACCAACCCAGCCACCGAAATCGGCCACCCGGAACTGGGGCAGATCGCTGTCGGCTCGGTCGCCGACATTGCCGTCCTCCGTGTCGAGCACGGCAACTTTGGCTACGCCGATCTTGCCGGCGGAAAGGTCGACGGCACCGAACGCATTTTGGCCGAAATGACTATCCGCGCAGGCCACATCCTCTTCGATCTCAACGCGCGCACCGCGGTCCCCTGGCGAGAAGGTCACCTCAAATACGCAACCCGCTGAACACGCGCCCGGTTGGATGGGCCGCTACTGGAAGAGTTTGAGTGCGTTCAGCAGGGTGTAGTAAACGCCCCAGGCGGCGGGTATCGAAACCACGAGCCACGCAGCCAGGACCAGGATCGGCGATGTCTTGTTCTCATTTGTCACCATGGATCGATGCTCCTCCGGTTCCGGCTCTGCTCAACGTGCTGCTCGAACTTGGCTGGTCGCGCTCTCGATCCAGTACTTCTTTGCCACTGGACGCACCAGGAGATTGGCGATAAAACCCACCACCATAAGGGCAGCCATGATGTGCAGGATCACCGGGTAAGCCTGCTGCTTCGGCAAGTGGTTGGCGACGTAATGGTCGAGAATGCCGTTGACGATGAGCGGCCCCACAATGCCTGCGGTGGACCACGCCGTCAGCAGCCGCCCATGGATGGCGCTCACATGATAGCTGCCGAAAAGATCCTTGAGATAGGCCGGAATGGTCGCGAATCCTCCTCCGTACATGCTAATCAGCACCCCCGCAATCAGCACAAAAAGCGGAACGGAATTCAGGTGCATATTGCCGGTAAAAGGAAGCGCCAGGTAAAGCAGCATGCCCACGACAAAAAAGACGAAGTAGGTAGTCTTGCGTCCGATGAAGTCCGACATCGACGCCCAGACAAAGCGTCCTCCCATGTTGAAGAGGCTCAGCAGGCCCACGAAACCAGCCGCCGCGACCGCCGAGACACGCCCGCGGAAGAGGTCCTGGATCATCGGCGACGCCTGCTCCAGGATGCCGATGCCGGCGGTGACGTTCATGCACAGGATGAGCCACAGCAGCCAAAATTGCGGTGTACGGGAGGCGGCGTTGACCTCCACATTGTGCGCAGAGATCAGGACCGATCGCGTTGCCTTGGGGACCCATCCTTCTGGCTTCCATCCCTCCTGCGGCACACGAACCGTAAAAACGCCAAACATCATGAAGACAAAGTAGAGAAGGCCCATCGTCACCCAGGTGGCCGCGATGGGATGCGCGGACGTCCGGTAAAACATCATCAGCCTGGTCCCCAGCGGCGAGCCGATCATCGCCCCTCCGCCAAACCCCATGATGGCGAGGCCGGTAGCCAGTCCTGGCCGGTCGGGAAACCACTTGATGAGCGTCGAGACCGGTGAGATATAACCCAGGCCCAATCCGATGCCTCCGATAACTCCATAGCCGAGATAAATGAGCGCCAAAGAATGTGTCGCCGCGCCTGCAGCTGCCACTAGAAATCCGGACCCGAAGCAAGTCGCCGCGACGAACATGGCCTTGCGAGGCCCCGCCGTCTCCAGCCAGCGGCCAAACAGAGCCGCGGAAAGCCCGAGCACCGCGATGGCGATCGAAAAGATATAGCCCACCTCTTTCAGATTCCACGCCGCGCCGTCCGCACCCTTCAGCGCCAGCAGCGGATTCTTGAAGATGCTGAATGCGTAGACCTGGCCGATCGCCAGATGAATGGAGAGTGCAGCGGGCGGCACAAGCCACCGGCTGAAACCGGGAGGGGCAACAGAGACTTCACGATTAAGAAATGACAACATGCAGGCGTTCCTCCAACAACGGAGCTCATCAGCAAATCAGTCAACAGGTGACCTACCCGGAAATTTCACATCTTAGTCCTTTGTTAGCGGGAAGACACCATTTTCTATCACATGTATATGATGGTGCGACCGGCGACTGAGCATCAAACTCCGTCCCAACCGACCGAATCGGTCGATAGCGAAGCTGGAACGCGGATCGGGGCAGGGAATCGGCTTGTGTTTGCGGATTTGCCTTCGGCATCGCACAAATTGGTTCCTGTCGTGAGGTTCCATATGCGAAAATTCCCAGGTCTACCCTTAAGAGGGTGTGTGAGAACTGGAAGAGGAAACCGCAGATCCCTCCACTACGCTGCGCTCCGGTCGGGATGACAAGGTGGCTACGAAGGTTTGGTGACGATTCTCCATGGGAAATGGGTTATTTCCTAGCAACCACCTTGTCATCCCGACCGGAGCGCAGCGTAGTGGAGGGATCTGCGGTTTCTTCTTCCAGTTCTCACACACCCTCTTAAGCCCCACGTTCGTTACCCAGGAGCAACCCATATGCCTGAAGAATCCGAAAAAGTCCTGAGCTTTGCGATCGAACGCGACGGGGACACCGCCGTTGTGAAATGTCACGGCCGATTGGTAGCAGGCGCCACTGAAGAGCTCTACCATGAAGTGAAAAATCTACTACCTCAGACAAAAGTAGTAGTGGTTGACTTAGCAGACCTTACCTACGTGGATAGCACGGGACTGGGCACGTTGGTGCGGCTGCATGCGTCTGCCCGGAAACTGGGATGCGAGTTCAAATTGCTTCACCTTGGTAAGCAGCTTCGCAATCTGCTAAAGATCACGAACCTTCTTTCGGTTTTCGCCCAGGCGGAGGACCAGGGCATTACGATTGCTTGAATCCCCGAGATGGGCGTGCACACGAGCCGGCAGGGTTACCCAGGATAAATTTTGGCTAGTCAGTTTGCGGGCGCGGAGGATTAGCCCAGTGACCGGATTCGTCTTTCCCGCTCACAATGATCCCTTTGGCGTTCCAGCCCAGACCCGCTCTCACGATAGCCGGGCAATATCGCAGAGTCAGCCCGCAGCGTCGCTTGCTCGATTGATTCGCCTCGGATCCATGCAATAGCAGATCGCTATGGATGGAAATTTCCCCGGCCTTCAGTTGATCATCGACCGGCCGTCCAAACATCTCGGCGCCCGGAACAGTCTGGTTCAGAACATTCGCTTCATCGTTTTCACTCAGTGTGTAGGTCAGGTGGCCCAGGTGCTGCGAACCAGGAATGAACCGCATGCAGGCATTTTCGACGGTGGCATCGTCGATGGCCAGCCATGCGGTCACGGCCATCGAGGGCGTTAACGGCCAATAACTCGAATCCTGATGCCAGGAGACGCGTTTGCCATCCCCAGGCATTTTGCAAAAGAAATGCGAACCCCACGCAATCACGTTCTCGCCAATCAGGTCCTTGATTCGGGCCACAATACGAGGATCCGTCAGGATGTCGTAAACACGTCGATAACGCATGTGCGCCGTGCTGATCGAGTAGCTGTCACCCCCCGCGGCAAGCGTCCTGGCCAGCAGTTCATCAAAGTAACGACGGATGCCGGCTATCTCTTCTTCATCGAAAATCCGAATGCCGGCCAGGTAACCGTCGCGATTAAAAGCTGCAATCTGCTCCGGGGTCAGAGCTTCAGGATGCTCGGTAGTCGCAGGATGAAACCGCAGGTCGCGGTCAAACTTGCTCAGATCTTCGCTGCTCGGGATGAACTTGGGTGTAGTCAACGGTCTCACATCTGTCCCGTTTTTGTGTGTTGTCCTGTCCGCAGCCGTCCGAAATCGTACCTCAGACAGCTTATTTCACTGAGGGGCTGTCATCCGCTTTCAGATCGCCCAGCGCGTATTGAATCCCGGCTCGAATGTGTTCCAGCATCGGCGTCATGGCATATACCCGGTAACTGTGGCCGTGACCTTCGTAGAACACTCGCCCTTTGCCCTCACGGCGAATATAACTCAAAGCATAATCATGATCGCTTCGCGGATTCACTTCCTTCGCCTTATCCTCAGCGCTCATTTTGTCGTAGTCGATACTCGTCAACACATGCACGTTTCTGCGCGAAAACGAGTCTTGCTCGAATGTATAGGTCTCGTCGTGGATCTCGAACTCCTTGCCATGAAACATGGCCGTCAAAGGACTGTTCGGATCATCGATCTTCACATAAATCAGTTGCGGATCGGACCAGTGAAACTTGAAGTAACCGCCGATCAGAGTATTGAATTCGGGCCATTGCTGAACAGGCTTCGATTCCAGGCCCAGACGGCGCGGTTCGAGCTTCGGCAACAATGAATTGAAGTGCGCCACAAAATCGGCGCGAGTGACCTTACCCGTATTCCCTGTGTCCAATTTTTGGAACCAATCGTCGGCGAGGGCGGTCCACTCCTGCCGGCTTACGGTGTCGTCACTATCCTTGTCCGCTCCCGCGACCATCCGGGCGGCTAAAACCAACGCCGTCATGTTCCGCCCGGGGCTGCCGCTCTTTACGGCAGCTTCGCTCGCCAGGCAGTCAGTGTGATAGGAGTCTGTCGCCGCGTGGATTCCGGCGACACCTTTTCCGCCTCTCACGAAACTCAAAAACGCCGCTCGCCGCGCCGCGGTCACTGAGGGATCCGGATCGTCAAGAAAGCACGCAGTCGTGCTGTCCAGGAAAATGGCGTCATATTTCTTTAGGTTGTTGGCGTTGATATCCGCCGCGTCGTAACTGACTGTTGTGGTCCACAAACCGCCCTGGTTTCCTAACGCTTCCACCGCCTTCGCAGCCAGCGGAATGGAGGCATGCACAAACCCACCCGCGCCGGTATGCGCCATCACCAGCACCCTGCGCGCGCGCATCGGTTTCACACCAGGGGTAGTGGGTAGGGCTGCCATCATGGCGTCCACATCCGCTTGCGGTACGGCGATCGGCGTCGAATTACCCGCGGGGTTGAAAGTGTTGGCTTGCCCAGGCTTGACGGCGGGCGGCGCCGGCAGCAGTTTGCTGATTCCGGCCGAAATCTGAGGCTGGGTCAGGGTCCCGCTATGAGTGTCGTTCCAAGCGGTAAACCAGGAGTTGAAGCCAGACTCCAGTTCGGGCCGCGTCAGCGTCCCATCGTTATCGGTATCGAGTGCCGTGAACAGCGCCGCTGCAGTTCGCGAGCCCTCCGGTCCCTGCGCCCGTAAGCTTGCGATACCGGTCGCGAGTAGCACAGCAGCGCCGGCCCAGATACATGTCGTTCCAATGAATCCGATTTGTCTCATAAAATCTGCCGGAATGAGTCTATCGCGGATGCGAGCGTCGTGACAAAAATGGGAGGGCGCTCTTCGCTCGGGCGGTAGTCCGTCTGGGGTTTCCGAAACTACCACCTTCCGTTAGCGGAACTCCCTAAATCAGGGAACCATCCCGCATTCGAACATTTTGTTGGCAATTGGTCCGGCGATCATGTTCAAAAAATGTGCGCGCATCTTCGGGTCGTTGCGTAGCATCATCACGACTTTTTGTTTCATCTCTGCCTGATCGGCTGGTTCGGCAGCTTTAGGAGCTTCCTTTTTAGCTTTCAAATCCGCGCAACTGGTCGTCTGGTACTTGGTGATCACTTTTTGGGCGACCTTGTCCAGGATCGGATACTGGCTCTGCTGGGGCGAAGCGGACGGGGCACTTGAGATCAGGACTAACAAAGCAATCAGCGCAGAGGTACGAGAGAGGGCCTTCAGGTTCATTGCTTCTCCTTAATTCATTTGAATGGCCTCCGCATTATCCATCATTGGGAACGATCTTCCAATCGCAAAGAAAACCCTTCGATGACTGCTGCTCTGTGCGCCCCCCGGTCTCGTGACAGAGCGGAGGCTATCCGCCCTTACCTTTAACGGCTGGATAAACGTCCATCGCCCTTTTTCGTAATCTACCCGGGGGGGACATGATTCTCGCCTGAACAATGGCCTCAGGAGGCCTTCGTTGCTTTGTTTGACCGAACCGTCCGTTGCCCACGCGGGGGTATGTAATGAAAACGGATCAAATAGACGTTGTCGCCCTTACCGTGTTTAGCCACCTTGAGCAGATCGAGCACGCCCAGGAAACCCGACTCTCGCGCCAATGCTGGAGTTATGTCGGAAAGCCCGATCAAGGTGATCGAATCGACCTCGATCTCTCCCTCTCCCATGCGATAACGCTTGCCTTCTTTTACGTGGGGGCTCGTCCAGATTCTAATGCTGCAGGTTATTTTCCCTCGAACAACTGCTTCGCGGAGGTGCTTTGCGAAAACCATCAAGCCGCTCCTTTGTTAGCCATGGTGAATTGCGGTGACTGAATTACGAGGGGGAATGGTATCAGGACGCCGTATCTCCCTCCCCAAATTTCCATTACCTCCAGATTCAATCATTCCGTCCCGTGCCGTAATCTCGAAGTCCATAGCGTACTTGAACAATCAAACGGTCGCCGCTCTCGGGATGCAGGCCCTTATGAAAACCGAATATGTCTTCGGCAAACCCGCTTCCGGCCCGTCCGCAAGAAACGATTTGGCGTTCAAGTCCGTACGACCTTTCGATTTCAGCGTCGCTCCGGCTCTTATAAATAGAAACAAGGTGCCTCAGCCGCTTTTTCACGTGACTTCCACGGACATATATGTGGGGGCCATTCGACGGTCCCACGTCAGTCAGGTAAAAGAAAAAGGCCAAGGCACCGGTTATCGAAATTTGTACTTAGTAACTATGCAAACTCACCAAGGACTAATGTTGACAGGCCTGCCGTAGCGGGTGGATTCGATTGCTATCACCACGAAGCACCGAATGCGTCAAATGACGCCACTCGCTAAATGTTCGCTGGATTGGTCTCCGCGATGGGTAGCCTGACGCGAAACTCAGTGCGGCCGGGGTGCGACTCGAAGTCGATGGCGCCGTCGTTGTGCAGCGCCAGGCGCCGGGCGATGTCAAGCCCGAGGCCGGTCCCGTGCCCCAGGGGCTTGGTGGTGAAAAAAGGATCGAAGATGCAGTCGCAAAGCTCCGCCGGGATGCCCGGCCCGTCATCACGGATGCGCACCACCACAGTTCCGTTTTCGCGGATTGCCAGCACGTCGACACGGCCCCCATGCTCCACGGCGTCCAGGGCATTGTCGATCAGGTTTCCCCACACCTGGTTTAATTCGGCGGCAAAGCCTCGCACCTTAGGCAGCGCAGGCTCCAATTTCAGCGTAACGGTCACCGACTTCTCACGCGCCTTCGACGTAAGCACCGTCACTGTGTTGGCCAGGCTTGGACCCAGATCCACCGGCTCGGCCGCGTTCGCCTGGTCCATGTGGGTAAATCCCTTCACTGCGCATACCAGACTCGATATGCGCATCGCGGCACCCTGAATCATCGAGATCAGCCTCCGCATCGCACAAGTCGCAGCCGCCCAGCGAACTACCGTGTTCAAGGCCGGCCCCTCCATGGCAGCTGCGAGCCGGTCCAGTGCCGCCAAGGTAACGTCGGTGTCGGCGAGCATGTGTGCGTTCGCCGTCTCCAGTCCATGGCTGGCAAGCCAGGCCTCCATCTCCTCTTCGCGATCACACTGCTCCAGAGAAGATCGGGCCTGACGGTTGTGTTGCGCGATACAGGACCTATGAAAAGCGTCGACCGCGGCGATTTGGTCAACGCTCAGAGCTGCCAGCGCGAGACAGCGTGTCGCTTGTTCTGTATCTTCTAAGCGATCCTCGAGCATGCCTACGCCACGCTCCATGGCGGAGACCGGATTGTTGAGTTCGTGGGCCAAACCCGCAGAGAGCTTACCGAGCGAGATCATCTTTTCGTTTTGCAGATCGCTTGAAGTAAAAAGCCGGGCGCGATCGAGCATGACGTGGACCAGGGTCGATGTGATTTCGCCACACTCTCGCGTCATGGCTCTGAGACGGCCACGGGGGATAGCGAGAAGTTCGGTGGGTTCCAGGGCAATCACATTTCCTGGCGGAGTCACGAGGCGGGAATATGGCAATACGCCAGTGACGTCCCCTGGATGCCACTCAACGGCTTTGTTCGGCCCCGACCCGCGATCGACGAACAAGGCCAGCCGTCCCGAAAGGACGATGTAAAGGGCCTCCACCGGGTGATCCTTGCAACTCAATATGTTGCCAGTATTCAGGTGGCGCATGGACCCGTGGGCTACCAACCACGCCAGCTCCGTTCGGGGCGCCGCTCCCAGGGTTCTGTGTTCAGCCAGCCGATCGATGAGGTCTCGTGCTATCACCGGCTTAGTCACTCCAAAATGAGGCGGAAGACGCCCTAACACGATATCAGAAGGGAAACGGCTTTGTTTTGCTGCGGGCGAGGAGTTGCCACTGTCACGACCACCAAAATGGTCATCACAGGGCCTGGGAAGCCAGAGATCTATAAGAATTTATGGGAAAAAGAACAAACCTTCGATCGTTCCGGTGAAGGAGTGTGCGGGTGTGATTCCATTCCTCGGCAGTAAACCACCTCGAAACAATGCGGGAGCGGGGTTGACCCGTATGTTCTGTGCCTCCGCTCCCAGCAAATACGCCCCGCTAAATAGGAAGGAGACGATTAAAGAAAGACCGATAGCGCCTGAGCACCTGCCGTAGATCCTCAGTCGAAACGTCGCCCCCGGCAGACCATTGCTTTTCCAGATCTGCGCGAGCCGTTGAGAACTCCTCCGCGAGTCGTTTGACCATATTTGCGACTAAGCTATCTGCCTGCTCGACGGCCTGTCTCGGCTCATCGACGAAGGAGCCCTGAACCTGGTCCCACCGCAATCGAAAGCCCTGGAGCTCTTCTTCGCGGAACAAAGGACCATCTGCCATCTCCTCCTTACTCTGCGACACAGGCGCGCCTTTCGAGGCAACAGACGGCTGGTCGGTATACTGCTGCACGCGAGCCGCAGTCTGCGATGCAATAGGACGCTCATCGATCACTGCTGTTCGGGATTCTCTCCCTCGTTGTGGGTTAGCAATATCCGCCGTTGTCAATTCTTGATCGCTACGAAGCTCGTTCATGAGAAACTCCTATGTTTTCGGTTTTGGGTAGATCGAGCAACTCGTCAAACAGCGACCGATAGTAAACCATGGCCTGCCGCATATCTTCGGTCGTCGCCTGTCCTTTGCTGCGCCGCACTACGATGCTCCGGGCAGATCGATAATTTTGCACGACGCCCGGATAGTTCACCGAGACGTCCGCGGCTCGCTGCTCAAAGTCACCCATGGGATAACCGCGCGCGGCCATCACGGTGGTCACCAACTTGTCCGCCTCGTCCACGGCTAGTGAAGGGTTGTCGACGAAGTGCTTTTGCACCTGCGTCCACTCCAGGACATATCTTTCCCGATCGTCACGACTTAACGGATGAATGGCCAACTTCTTGACCCGCTGCTCCCGCTCGGCCAGAACTGCTTCAGCTCGTTGCGCCCCGTGTTCTTTCACGGTGCGGTCGTATTCCGGGCCGAACTGCTGCTTCAGGCGCTCGCTCCTGCGTTTGCGAACTAAGAGCAACATTACGACCATAACGATCGCAACCAACGCAATGACTACCAGAACCATCTCTCTCGTATCCATCGCTTTCTCTCCCGTTTTACTCAGATGCGCAGATGAGGGCGAGGTGATGCCGGGCATAATTGGAGGAATCTGCGGACCCACGAGAAACCGATGACATCCCCCATTCTTCCAACGCCGCAGACTTGTTGAGGACAATATGAGTGCCGTTGCCCGTGGCGCTCCCACGAATCCCAGCCCTTCGGGTTGGGATCTAGAGTTTCTACATTTCTGATGGTCAGATCCAAAATCTGCGGAATGGGCTGGTTTTGGGGAATCACCGCCCTGATACAAAGCACCAGCACGGTGGCACCCGAAAAATTCGCGTGGTCCACCCAAATTTGGCTTGTCCACGCTCTCCCGAAATGTAGAAACTCCAGATCCTAGCCTTTTCTGCTGCCTGTGTTTAGCGCGGTCTGGCCGCGACGATCGCCGCTGCCATTGCGACCTTGTGATCCTTGCCCCAGGGCGGCCCAATAGACTTCCTCAGCTGAAGGAAGTAAACATCGAGGTCCTCGATGCGCAGCGCCTCCCTCGCTGCATCAAATACCTTCTTTGCGTCGTACCAGTGCACGGCCCAACCGCGCGCCTCGGCGGCGGCGGCCAACGCCCTGCGGTACATCACCCAATCCGCAACGTTCTGCGCCCGGTAGTCCTTGATCCGTTCGGCAATCGTTGGTGGCAGCCCCGGGCACTGGCGAAGCGCGACTCCGAGGATGCGCCCGGGAACCGTGGTCGCGACGGCGTCCAGGCCGAGCTTCGCTTGCCGTTCCGCCGATGCCTGCACGCGCTCTACCAGCGCCACTGCCTCATGCAGCGGAAGCGCTTGCCCTTCGCTGTGGTGCGGAATTTTCGGCAGGCCGTCCTCCACCAGTTCGACGCGACGACGGTCAAGGAGCGTCCCGTCGCCCGCGACCGTCACCAGCACCGCCCAACCGCCGTGATCCGATACCCCGATAATCCCGTCGTCCCTGGACATGATGTTGGCTGTGCCTCCCATCCATTCACGGTGCCAGGTCGTGCTGGGCCAGTGATGGCGACGGCGTGGTATTGGGATCGACCACGCTCTGCGGTTCGAGAATGCGAAACACTGTTTCGTAAAGAGGTGCGATATCGACTTTAGCAGGGGTGTTCGCGACTGAATTCACGCCGATGACGAAGACCAACTCGTCTCCGGGACGGCGAAACCATTGAACGGTATAGCCATACGATTGCCCCGTGTAGGTCCACAGAATCGAACTTTTCAAAAAGGGCGCCCAACCCTGCACAATGCCCATGGACAGCTCCGGCGCGGCCGCGATCCTTAATCGCTTGCGCGACCACATTCATGCTCGCGCCTGACTGAAATAGATCGTCCACTAGAAGTACCCGTTTACCGTTGAGGTCCCCTTCAACCTGAATCGTACTCTCCAGTGCAACAACTCGCGCAGAATAGTCACCGATATCCTTCATTTGGGACGTACTGCTTGTTTTAGAAACGGATTTGGTGTCGACCGCAATCCCAAGCGTAGAGCCCAGTGCCGAAGCAATTTCGAAGACTGGTTGCATGAGGCGCTGTTTTGATGGTGGCACGGGGATGATTACATCGAGGCTGATGCCCCATTCTCGTATGAAACGAGCCGCTGTCTCAACAATGGACGAGATGGTGCCAATGTCTCCTTTGTATTTCAAGCGATAGATCAACTCGCCAAGAGCCGATCGTTGGGTATCAAATTCGGGATGGCCGAATTCGTTGTATCCGATCATTGTGCTGGAAATCGTGTGCCGATCTAAGGAATAGCCGTCATCCCATGTTCCGGTGATCTTTGCGGGATCTATATCGATTGGCAAGCGTCGTTCTCGCTATGATTTACTGCTACCAGAAGGCTCGCTATCGGGCACTGCATCAAGTTTATTTTATGACGACCCGGGACAGAAAAGTCCCCCAATGTTTGGATGAAACCCGGTGACACACAGGCCGCATAACCGGTGGGTAAACACAGCTTGCCGTTACTGGGTTTTCCCATCGGCCGAATCAAAGCGCGGTCGGAGTCAAGGCTCGGGGGGGCACCGGCGCTGGTTGACTAAACTAGAGGTAATGCTGCGCCCTGGTCCACGCCGATGGATGGTCGTGGAGGTTGTTCTGGTTTGCAGCGCCGTCCTTGCCGGCGGACAGGCGCTCACCCCTCGCCGCACAATCAACCTCATCGTCGTAGACGAGAATGGGCTGCCGGTTTCCGGCGCCGAGATCACACTCTCTGAAACGGCGTTGTCTCCGATGCAGTGCCGGACCGACTTCGCCGGGCGCTGCGCCTTCGCATTGCAAAACGACTTACCCTACCAGCTTCGGGTGGAGAAGCAGGGCTTTTATGAAGCAGTGGAGAAACAGGCCGATGCTCATGTACAGTCCGTGGAAGTGAAGCTGGCCCATGAGCAGGTAGTGCTCCAGGAGGTGGATGTCGTCCCCTCCCCAGGCGGCATCGATCTCGAACAGATCTCCGACAAAAGCACCTTCGATACGCCGGCCATCGTCAACCTGCCGTATCCGACTTCGCGCGACATCCGCAATCTGCTGCCCTTCACCCCGGGCGTGGTACAGGATGGAACGGGGCAGATTCATGTTGCCGGGTCGGAAACCTACGCCACCCTCGATCTGCTGGATGGATTCGATATCCGTTC
This sequence comes from uncultured Acidobacteriaceae bacterium, assembly GCA_963750415.1. GTDB lineage: Bacteria > Acidobacteriota > Terriglobia > Terriglobales > Acidobacteriaceae > PALSA-350. Next base: position 281,361 of record CAVVQX010000002.1, on the reverse strand, counting down.
CCCTGCGAGCGGACAACTGGCCATGCGGGTAAGCGCGGATGCGGTGCGCTCGATTGATACCGAGACCACCCGTTACCCGGTGGAGTTCGGCAAAGCCACCGGGGGCGTCGTAGCTTTCTACACCGGCATGGGGGACAACAGGTTCCGCTTCTACACCACAGATTTTCTGCCTTCGTTTCGCCAGAACAACGGGCTGCGCTTCGACAAGTTCGTTCCCCGGGTCACGGTTTCCGGGCCCATCGTGCGCGACCGCGCCTGGTTTTTCGATGGTCTGGAAACGGAATACGACAACATCTACATTCAGGGGCTTCCGCCCAATGCGGATACCAACCAACTGCTGCGCGGCAGCAACCTGGCCAAAGCCCAGGTAAATCTGACCCCCGCGAACATCCTCACCACCGGACTGCTCTTCAATGACTACCATTCGCCCTACGACGGCCTCTCTACGCTCATGCCGCAACAGAGCACGACCCAACGCGATACCATCGCCTGGCTGCCTTACCTGCGCGATCAACATACCTTCGCCGGCGGAGGTCTGCTGCAGCTTGGTCTGGGAGTAGTCCGATTCCGCGACGGTTACGAACCGCATGGAGATAACCCCTACGAAATTACCCCGGAGCAGACCCAGGGCAGCTACTTTGAAAACCTGGCCGCACACTCCGGGCGCGAGCAGGGTAAGGCCACGCTGTTTCTGCCGCCGCACCACGCTGCGGGGCGCCACGACCTGCAGGCAGGCATCGACCTCGACCACATAGAATTCGGCGAACGCCTGGCGCGCTCCCCGGTGAATTATTTGCGCGAAGACGGAACCTTGTTGCGGCGCAGCACCTTTCCGGTCCAGTCTCCGTTCACCCGGAACAATTTCGCCGCCGGCGCTTACGTGCAGGACCGCTGGCTGAGCCATCCCGGGTTGCTGATCGAGCCCGGCCTGCGCTTTGACTGGGACGAAATCATACGCCGCCCGCTGTTTTCGCCGCGCCTGGCAGCCACCTATTCGCCGCCCGGGCAGGAGGGCACAACCAAGCTTTCCGCGGGCATTGGTATCTATTACGAGCACACACAACCGGAATACCTGGAACGCGCCCTGGCCGGTATCCGTTACGATACGTACTATGCTGCCGATGGCGTCACTCCGGTGACCGGCCCATTACAGACGATCTTTACGGCGAACGACGGCGCCCTTCACCAGACCCGCACCATCAACTGGAGCATCGGCATCGAGCGAAAGCTTCCCGGCTCGATCGATGCCAAGGCGAATTTCCTTGAAAAACGTACCGCAGACGGTTTCGTTTACGCCAATCAAGCTGGGTCCTCGGCGCTGTCAGGAACCTACCTGCTGACCAACAGCCGCCAGGATCACTACAAGTCTGAAGAGATCGACGCGCGCCGCAGCTTCCGCCATGGGTACACGCTGTTTGCTGCGTATACCCACTCCTCGGCGCGCACCAACGCCGCCCTGGACTATGTGCCCACGACCTCGTTACTGGGCCCGCAACAAAGCGGTCCGCTGCCCTGGGACGTGCCCAATCGGGTCATCTCCTGGGGATGGCTACCGTTGCTGTTACCAAAGCTCGAGAAGAGTTGGGACTTCGTCTACACCCTTGACTGGCAAACCGGTTTTCCCTTCGATGCGGTGAACGCCAATAGGCAGGTGGTGGGCGCGGCCGGCTCCCAGCGCTTCCCGGACTATCTTTCCTTCAGCCCTGGTCTCGAATGGCGATTCCACTTCCACGGCTCGTATTTCGGTCTGCGCGGCGTGCTGGAAAACGCCACCGCCAGCAGCAACCCCGCGGTGGTAAACAACGTAGTCGATTCCCCCCAGTTCCGCACCTTTAGCGAATTCCCCGGCCGCGCGCTGACGGCGCGCATACGGCTGATCACTTCGCGCTAAGTGTTCGGCATGCGGAGTTCCGGCCAGATACCGGGCTCAGCAGGTAGGCAAGGGAATTCGCGTGGGTCTGCCCGTCGATTCTAGGAAGACCTGAACGCAGGGTCATGATCGAAAGAATCCGGCCGGTAGCTTCGTGTCCCGCTCATTCCATGTGTAAAAGATGGTAAATGTCGATTATGGTCCGCGGGTTCAACAAAATGCGGCTTGATTTCGATCCGGCGTTCTATCATCGGGGTTTGTTATCACACGGGAAACCAAGGTAGAAGACGAGATCTTAGCCTCGTCGCCGGCCGGCTTGTGGGGTAATTACGAATCTGTCCCTCAAGTACCGCGTCGCGGTTCAGGGGACCCATAACCGCGTTGGTTTCGCGAGAATATGGCTTGGGTACCGCATTGGCTGAGGTGAAACGACCCTCTCCAACGCTCGGGGGAATGGATGACGCAAAGGGAACTGCCCATTCTCGTTGCCGGCGCAGGATTGCAGGGATCCTGTATCGCATTGGAACTGGCCCTGCGCGGCCTGCCCGTGCTGCTGCTCGATCAGGATCCCCACCCCATGAACCGGGCGAGCCTTCGTAACGAAGGCAAGATCCACCTTGGCCTGATTTACGCTAACGATCCTACGTTCAAAACCGCCCGCCTGCAGCTCACGGGCGGATTGCGTTTTCGCAGTCTGCTCGAACGTTGGATTGGCAAAGCCGCGAATCAGCTGCGTTACTCTACTTCGTTTACCTACCTGGTGGCTCGCGATTCTGTGCTGAATACGGAAGAACTCGCCGACCACTATTCGCGATTGGAGGAGGAATATAGAGCGCAGCTTCTGGTGGATCCGGCGCTGGATTATCTCGGGATGCAACCACGATTTCTTGCACGCAAACTGGACGCCATCCCGCCGCAGTTTGCGGCCGATCGCTTCCAGGCTGCCTTTGCGACCCCGGAACTAGCCATCGATACGGAACAGCTTGCCTGCCTGATCCGATCGGCGTTGCGCGCGTCGCGGCTGATCGATTTCCGCGGGAACCATATCGTGCGCGCCACCGAAGTTGCCGGAGATACGCTGCGTATCGAGGGCGACGGGCCGAATGGCGCTTTCTCCGTGAACGCACAACAGGTCGTGAATGCAACCTGGGAACGGCGGGCAGCACTCGACTGCAAAATGGGCATCCCGCCTCCGCAAGGGCTGCTGTACCGGCTTAAGTATCGTGTCATGGTCCGCGTGCCTAAGGCGATGCAGCACGGTCCATCGGCGACGATGGTGGTGGGACGATATGGTGACGTGGTGATACGTCCGCAAGGCGACACCTATCTTTCCTGGTACCCCACTGGATTGCGCGGGTGGACCAGTGACATCGAGCCACCGCGTTTGTGGGACGAGCCTTGCCGCGGAAATCCGCCCGCGGACACTGCACGCGAAGTCGGCCAATGCGCTCTTCGATATATCGACGAATGGTACCCAGGCATTGCTAACAGCAGCATCGTGGGTCTCGATGCCGGCGCGATCGTGGCAGTCGGCCACACAGATGTGGATGATGCAAAGAGTGGCCTGCACGACCGCACCCGCATTGGCGTCACATCTATAAACAACTATCACACTGTAGATCCCGGGAAAATGACCACGGCCCCGCTGTTTGCCCTGGAGGCTGCTGACCGGATCGCGGAACGCGCGGGCAAGCCACGCCAATATGCCCAATTCCAGTATGAGGGGCCTAACAAGTGACGAAGACGGCGACGCTACCACGGGTCGTGGCCCTCGTACCTGCGTGGCGCTCCGCGGCTTTTATTCGGGAGACGCTTGCTTCACTTGCTGCGCAGACCTATCCGAATCTCCATATTCTGATCTCAGACGACGCCTCGCCAGACGACACGGCGCAGATATGTGAAGATTTTGCGGCGCAGCGCGAAAACACGCGCGTGATCCGGCAGCCCAGGAACCTCGGTTGGGTGGATAACGTTAACGCTCTTCTTGCTGCAGCGGCAGGCGATTATTTCTTTTTTGCATTTCACGACGATGTGTTGAAGCCTATGTACGTCGAGCGGCTTGCCCGAGCCCTGACAGAGAACCCGGCAGCCGTGATTTCATTTTCCGATTTGGAAACGCATCATCTAGACGGTACGGTCGAGATGCAGGATTACACTTTGCTCGAAGGAATCATGGAAACCCGTGCGCGGGGTCGCCGTGTGCTGAGCCGCGATGGCACATGGTGGGCGCCCAATCGGGGACTGTTTCGCGCCTCTACTGCTCGTGAAATAGGCGGCATGCGAAAGCACTTGGCTGGAGAGTGTTCCGCCGATCTGCCGTGGCTGCTCCGGCTGGCCCTCATTGGTGAATTTGTGCGGGTTCCGGAAGCGCTGGTGGTGAAACGCTTCACCCGGCAGAGCCTCTCACGAACGTGGCAGCACAACCGATGGCAGCGCTTCGGACTACAGTGTGCTTGCATCCGGGCGATTCGCAGTGCCGGCCTGCCGTTGGCCGACGAACTGCTCCTCCAACTCTACGTGCTCCAAAGCTGGGGCCAGCGCTATGGCCGCAGCCTGGGCAGACGTTTGCCAAACATCCGCCCATCAGAAACGCGTTGAGCATGTAGCATTCACTCCGGACGGTTCGAACCCAGGAGTCTATACTTATCACTGGACAATTCGTCCATAGAAGGAGGGCTTTTGTTATGGTCAAGCCAATTCCCGACGGATATAGCTCTATCACTCCGTATCTCATTTTCGAGGATGCCAACTCCGCGATTGAATTCTACGGAAAGGCATTCGGCGCGCAGGAACTCTTTCGTATGCCCATGGGGAACCGGATCGGCCACGCTGAGATCCAGATCGGAAACTCTCGGATTATGCTGGCTGATCAAGCGCCGGAAATGGATGCGTACGGACCCAAACATCACAACGGATCGCCCGTCAGTCTGATGCTCTACGTCGACAATGTCGACACTTTCTCAAAGAAGGCCGTCGCAGCAGGAGCCAAAGTGCTGCGTCCGGTAAAAAATCAATTCTACGGCGATCGTTCCGGAACCTTTCTCGATCCATTCGGCTACAAGTGGACGATCGGTACACATGTCGAAGATGTCCCAATGGAGGAAATGGAGACGCGCATGGCGAGCGCGGCTGCGGGCTAGAGTGCATGCCCACTCATGCGGAAAAATGGCTTGGCCCCGACGCGGTGGTGCCCGCAGTCGGGGCGGGCCATTAAACAAAGGGACCTGTTCCCGTGAGGAAAAGCAGAACAGGTCCTCCTTTCTGACTTCATTGACGGTTACGTTTCCGTTCCTATGATATTCAGGCGATGCGATGGCCGTCCAAGGAGATCTCAGCTCTGCCACGATACGCTAAAACCCAGGCCTCGCAACCACGCGCGTTTGTGCTAGAGTGTCTGCACGATGGGCCTTGAATGGGTGACTCGGCGTCCGAAGCAAGATGTGATTCTTGTCGAACTCAATGGCCGGCTGGCGTATGGCAATGAGTTGCAGGAACTGAAAATGCAGCTGGCGTCGTCGGCCGGCGAACGGGGTCTGATTCTGATCCTTGATCTCTCAAAGGTCGAATATGCCGACAGCTCGGGGCTGGGGGTGTTGCTCTATCTCGACGGAGTTGCCCGGGATGCGGGTTCCAAACTTCGGCTTGCTGGGCTGACTCGACGCCTCCTCGAACTGTTTCAGATGACCTACACGGACAAGGAACTCACTATTGATCGCGACGTCGCCAGCAGTTTGAGCCAAAGCGCGTTCTGAGAATCAAGCAAGAGAGATAGTCCTTGCTTGTCCTGGCTTTCAAAGGAAGATACTGGCCCGGAACGTCACGGTTGGCGAGCCGGTAGGTGAACGACCCCCGTTAGTCTTTCATTCGGCGCGCTAACTTCGAGACTTGCGGCCGCAGAACAAATAGCCTGCCACAAATCCCAGGAAGGCTGCCGCAATCATCTTCCTGACCGTCGAGACCTCCACGAACCGGGTCCCCTCATCGGTAATCTCGATGTAACCGACAGGTCGCGCGCCGCCAGTCGGGTTCCGCTGGGCGCATAATCTGGCGCCGTACAATGCGCCTGAGCCGCAGCGCATGGTCCGCTACTACGAAGCAGCGGCGCGGAACTCCGCGGTTGTATTAGCCACGACGGAAGCGACGGTTCCGTGATGGTCACCGGGTTCTGAGACCGTGAATGCCATCAACACCACGGCGGCCTCCATAGCCTGCTGCCGCCGGCTTCCATATCGGTTTATTCGTGGATTGCGTTCCGTCCTCTGGTTCTGGAGCCGATACTCGAACCCGGGGGCTCGCTTGTCGTATACTCCTCCGATGGCGTAGTGGAATGCCGGGATCCTGAGGGAGAAGAGTCTGGACCATTTGATTGCTGCATTGCCCCATGCCAGACAGCACAAGGCGCCCGCATGATGCTGCTTGCTGCCGTACAGGAATCTGCGCCCCAATGAGCGACGACAGGACCTTGACGCTGATCCGGTGCGAAGCAGACAAACTGACCAGACATGCTGAATGAGCATGGAAAATGAGATGGGCGGTACCTGGCCGTCTCTTCGACCCGTCTAACTTTCAGAGGCAAAACCAGCAGTTTTATCCATCCTGAAATGCAATGAAGCAATTTGGCTGCTTTCAACTCGACACCAGGAATGAATGCCTGTGGCAAAACGGCACGCGGATCGGCCTGACTCCGAAGCCGTTTGCCGTGTTGCGCTATCTTGTCGAAAACCCGCAAAGGCTGGTAACGCACGATGAGTTGCTGGACAAACTGTGGCCAGAAACGTATGTGCAGCCACAGGTGTTGCGCACGTACGTGCTCGAGCTGCGCAAGCTGCTGGGAGACCACGTAGAAAGCCCGCAATTTATCCGCACTGTTCCGGGGCGCGGGTATTGGTTCCTGGCGCAGGTGGAAGATACCAGCGGGTACGCGGTGGACACTCCACGGTCGCAGCCTGGGCGCATCGTAGGACGGCGGCAGGAGTTCGAGCGGCTCAACGGTCTGCTTCGGCATGCCACCCAGGGCCATCGGCAGGTGATCTTCATCACCGGGGAAACCGGTATTGGAAAAACGGCGTTGATCGACCTGTTCTGCCGGGAATGGTGTAGCGACGGCCAGGTGTGCATCGCACGCGGTCAATGTGTGGAAGGCTTCGCTGGTAAGGAAGCCTATTATCCGGTGATCGAAGCCCTGGGACAGCTCTGTTCGCCGAACGAGGGCGAGAAACATGTGCACGTGATGCAGCGGAAGGCCCCGAGCTGGTACGGGCAGCTCGCTGCGCTCCATAGCAATGGTCCGTCGCCGGTGGCCGCTGCAGTGCGGGGCGAGCGGATGTTGAACGAGATATGCGATGCCATCGAAGCCATGGCTTCTGAGAAAATACTGGTCTTCGTATTCGAGGACCTGCACTGGGCTGACCTCTCGACGCTGGATTTGATCTCGGCAGTGGCGCGGCGCCGCCAGGCGGCCAGGTTATTGCTGCTGGCGTCTTACCGGCCGGCGGAGGTGAGTGCCGGCCGGCATCCCCTTAAGCAGCTGAAGCAGGATTTGGTTTCGCACAAGCTGTGCGCGGAGGTGTCCCTGGGCCCGCTGGAAAAGGATGCGGTGCGGGAATACCTGGTCCAGGAATTGAACGTCCAGGAATCGAACCAGGAGACGCTCCCCACGGGTCTGGCCAGCTTCGTCCACCAGCATTGTGAGGGCAATCCACTGTTCATGATTGCCATGCTTGAGCACCTCATCGCACAAGGTTTTCTACAGCAGGTGGCCGGCGTTTGGCGGTTGCGTTCCGCGTTGGCGGAAATCGACATGGGGGTGCCCACCGCTCTTTCCGAGATGATCGAGATGCAGATTGACCGGCTGGACGCAGCCGACCAGCGCCTGCTTGAAGCTGCCAGCTTGATCGGAGTAATTTTCCCCGCATGGGCAGCTTCGGCGGCGTTGGATGGCGATCTGGAGGACATCGAAGATCAGTATGAGAAGCTGACGCGCCGGCTGCATTTCCTCCACCCTGCAGGGCATGATGAATTGCCGGACGGTACGCAGTCCGCCTTCTATGTGTTTGCGCATGGGTTGTATCGCGAGGTCCTGCGGGCCAGGCAATCTCCGGCACGCCGTGCTAAGCGGCATTTACGAGTGGCGGAGAAGCTGGAGAAGCTGTTTGCCGGACGTGAACTGGATGTCTCCAGCGAATTAGCCATGCACTTCGAGGCGGCGGCCGAGTGGGCCCGTGCGGCCCAGGCACTCTGCACAGCGGCGGGGACTGCCATGCGGCGGGGGGCGCGTGATGAGGGCGTGAAACTGACGGAACGGGCGCTGCGTCTGTTGGAAAATTTGAGTGAACCCGACCGGCAGGCGGCAGAAAGAAAGACTCGCCAGCAGATTACAGAAGTGATGAAGCATTAACGATATGCTGCGCACCTGACTGCTTTGTCCAACAGGTCGCAAACCAGGCGACCCCTCGCTTTGTTATGGGAACGGACCGTCAAAAAGAGTTGGACGAAAACTCGACGCCAATTTGACACCTGAGGCGATGCTGCGGAGTTAGTGTGGTTTTCGGAGGAACATCCCATGCTAATGCGCTTCAGAAATCTGGTTCTTTTGTCCACCGCTCTTTGCACCACCGCGGCGTTTGCAGCCGAACAGAAAATGGTGAATGTGCCGTTCAGCTTTGTGGCGAAAAACCACGCGTATGGAGCGGGGTCCTATACCGTCGCCGTCGACTGGACAAAGTCTATGGTGACGCTGAGAAAAATCGGCAAGCCAAGCCAGCCGTTGATGTGGATCATGGTGCCTGCGGCGAACGGCAGTGATCCTAAAGTCAGCCTCACCTTTGATGTAGACGGGCCGAACCACGTGCTGCGAACGATCCAGTATGAGAAGTTCGCCACGCCGAACCTGGATACGCAGCCAAGGCACAGGGTTGAGGGCACAACAACTATCGGCGAGTAGGTGCGACCCACCCTCAGCGTTCAAGGTCGATGGGGCCCCTTTGGCAAATACTCGCAAAGGGGCTCTCTCTTTTTGTTCGCAACCCGCGGCTGCCGGAGATGATTGAGAAAAGGGGGCACGTCGTGTTCGGGTACGTGGAAGTTGGAAACGGAGAAAACGGGGGTTCTCTCTTGGATCATGAGGCGATCACCGATGAATCGAGCCGGGCTGCATACCTGGAGAGGGAAAATGCGCGCCTACAACGATTAGTCGCAGAACTGTTGGTCAGGAATGAGCAGTTGCGCCAGTTGTATTTGACCTCGTTGACCGTAGCCGATGGATGAATTGCGGCTCCTCCAGCCGCGAACCCTGTGGAGGGTAGATTCCCGGGGAAATTCTCCGTCCCCCCCGGCGCCCTCACGCCGTGTAGGCATCTGCGGTTCTGCCGTTGGCCTTCTGCAATGTCAGATGCAGGAACGTCTTCTGTGCGACAATCCGCTAACGAATGACTCATCCGCATGTGATGCCCGAGGCCCCCAGCCAGCGACGATTCCTCATCGCCACGATGCTGTTTGTCATCGTGGTGATCAATTACCTCGATCGCAGCAATATATCCATCGTGGGACCGCAGCTGTCACGCACGCTAAACCTGACGCCGGTCAAGTTGGGCGTAATTCTGTCCGGCTTCGGCTGGACCTACGTCGCGCTGCAGATCCCTTGCGGATGGCTGGTCGACCGCGTGCACCCGCGCTATCTCTTTGGCTGCATCCTGGGCCTGTGGTCGCTGGCGACCCTGTCGCTGGGTTTGGCCGCCGGCTTTGTGAGCTTGTTGTTTCTCCGCCTGGCGGTGGGCGCATTTGAGGCGCCCTCCTACCCGATCAACAATCGGGTGGTCACCACCTGGTTCGGGGAGGACGAGCGCGCCGGCGCCATCGCGTTTTACACCTCCGGCCAGTACGTAGGCCTTGGATTTCTGACCCCGTTGCTGTCCTGGATTGACCTCACCTATGGGTGGAGAGCGGTGTTTGCCGTCACCGGCGTGGTGGGGCTCGCCTGGGCCGCGGTCTGGTACGTGTTTTATCGCGATCCGGCAGATTTTCGCGGAGTCAACCAGGCTGAGATCGATCACATCGCGGCCTGCGGTGGCATTCCCGACCTGAGCCAGCGCATCCGCCGGCAAAAGAAAATCCTTGCCTGGGCGGACTGGAAGATTGTCCTGGGAAGGCGAAAACTGTGGGGCGTTTACCTCGGGCAGTTCGGGATCAACGCCACGCAATGGTTCTTCCTGACCTGGTTCCCGACCTATATGGTCACCTACCGTCACGTGAGCTTCGCGAAGTCAGGACTGCTGGAGGCACTGCCGTTCCTGGGCGCCTTCGCCGGCGTCCTCCTGGGAGGCTTTGTTTCTGACGGCCTGTTGCGGAAGGGAAGCTCGCTAACCATGGCGCGTAAGCTGCCGATCATCGTGGGCATGCTGCTATCGAGTTCCATCGTGGTGGCCAATTATGTAAACGACCCCCTTGCCATTAGCGCCTGCCTCACCCTGGCCTTCTTCGGCTGCGGCTTCGGGTCGATCACCTGGTCGCTGGTTTCGGCGATGGCCCCGGAGCGGCTGATCGGCCTGACCGGCGGCGTGTTCAACTTCATCGGCAACCTGGCCTCCGTTGTCGTTCCACTGACGATTGGTTTTCTGATCAAGGGGAACGATTTCACGCGGCCGCTGATCGCCGTTTCTGCCATGGCACTGATTGGAGCCGGGTCCTATATTTTTCTGGTTGGGAAGATCGAGCGCATCAGCGAAAAAGGTCAATCGGTGTGATATCCCTTTAACCCAGGATCGGATAGTTGCCATGAAACTCGGGCTTGGTCTCTACCGGCACATGTTGCACCAGGACTACTACGCCTTCGCTGTCCAGACCGGGTGCACGCACGTGGTCGCGCATTTGGTGGACTACCTTCGCGGCGGCTCCTCAAACCCGCGCAACAATCAGCCTACGGGCGGCAAAGATCAACCCTGGGGCGTCGCCGGCGACCCGGACAAGCTTTGGACACTGCAAGAGCTGGTCAGCTTGAAGCGGGCGATCGAGGCCGCCGGGCTGAAGCTCGAAGCAATCGAGAATCTCGACCCAGCCCACTGGCATGACATTTTGCTGGATGGCCCCAAGCGCGCCCTGCACATCGAAAACGTGAAGACGATATTGCGCCGAATGGGCGAGGCGGGTATTCCCGTACTCGGCTATAACTTCAGCATCGCCGGCGTGTGTGGCCGCGTCCACGGACCGTTTGCCCGGGGCGGCGCCCTCTCAGTCGGGATGGACGGTCCCGTCGACACTCCTGTTCCCAATGGCGTGGTGTGGAACATGATCTACGACGAGCAGGCTCCCGAAGGGGTGCTCCCGTCGATCTCGCACGACGAGCTCTGGCGTCGTCTCGAGCGCTTCCTTGAAGATGTTCTCCCGGTCGCCGAGGCGTCCGGCGTGCAACTGGCCGCGCATCCAGACGACCCCCCCATGCCAACCATGCGCCGGCAGCCGCGCCTGGTTTACCAGCCTCGTCTTTACCAGCGTCTCATCGACATTGACCCCAGCCCCAGTAACAAGCTCGAGTTCTGCCTGGGCACGCTTGGGGAGATGACCGGAGAGGACTTTTACGAGGCGGTCGAGTCCTACAGCCGCCAGCAGCGGCTCGGCTACGTTCACTTCCGCAACGTCGCCGGCAGGGTACCGGAGTATCGCGAAACCTTCATTGACGATGGTGAGATTGACATGATCCGCGTACTCTCCATCCTGCATCGCAATGGCTTCGACGGGGTACTGATCCCCGATCACACCCCGCAGATCACCTGCGACGCCCCTTGGCATGCCGGCATGGCGCATGCGCTCGGATTCATGCGAGCGGCCATGATGAGCATCGAGCGCGCCTCCGAGCAGCAGCTTAGCAGTGGAAGATGAAACCGCGGCCTGTCCCTCGCAGCCCGACCCGTTGTTCGCTTGGTTGAGGTTCCGGCTTTCCAAGCCTCCGCAACCCAGGGAAAGACCGAACGCTAAACTGGGAGATAGAGAAGGAATTACCAAACCATATGCGAACCATAACCCTCGAAGAACATTTTGCCAGTCCGGGATTTCTCGACGGCCCGGGAAAGGATTTCAAAGAGAAAGCCCTGCGGTTCGGCGCCCGCGCTGCCTATCTCCTGGAACAACTCACTGATGTCGGAGACAAGAGAATCGCCGAGATGGACGCAGCAGGCATTGATGTGCAGGTTCTGTCGCTAACCTCTCCCGGTGCAGAGCAGCTCGAGGCTGCCCAGGCAATTGAGGTGGCGCGCGAAGCGAACGAATTTCTCGCGGATGCCGTGGCAAAAAAACCAACGCGCTTCGCTGGATTTGCCGTCTTACCAACCGCAGCCCCGGATCGGGCCGCCGAAGAGCTGGAGCGCATGGTCCGGGACCACGGCTTCAAAGGCGCAGTCATCAATGGGCACAACCGCGGACGTTATCTCGATGAAAAGTTTTTCTGGCCTATTCTTGAACAAGCTGAGCGGCTTAACCTACCCATTTACCTCCATCCCACTCCGCCTCCCCAGGCTGTGATCGACGCATCCTATGGAGGTTTTGCACCGATCGTAACCGAACTGCTTGCCGGCCCGGGCTGGGGTTGGCATATCGAAACCGCGGTCCACGTCATTCGCATGATTCTCGGCGGGGTATTCGACCAGTACCCAAAACTGCAGATCGTCATCGGTCACATGGGCGAAACGCTTCCCTTCATGTTGCAGCGGCTCGACGTGATGCCCATGGCTATGACGAAGATCAAGCGCGCCATGAGCGAATATCTTCGAGAAAATGTCCACTACACGTTTAGCGGCTTCAACTTTACGCCGACCTTTCTCGATTTGCTGCTGCACGTGGGCGTCGACAGGATCATGTTCTCGGCCGACCACCCCTATGCATCGATGGCGCAAGCGCGTGCATTTCTCGATCAGTTGCCGGTAAGTACCGCAGACAAAGAGCGGATCGCGCACGGTAATGCCGAGCGTCTTTTGCGGCTATAAGAAACGGTTCCCGGCTGGTACAGTGGATGCGTTCGTTTTTTTTGAGGTGATTCTATGCGGATAACAGCCATTGCCTGGTGTGCTGTTGCCTGTGTTTCCTTTGCCGCCTACGCTGATGGGCCAACCGACCGCAAACCGACAGCCCCCCTCGCCGTCACTTCGATGAGCGGGCCGGCATCGACGCCGCTGCCTGTCGAAGCGCTGCTGACCACGACGCGCATCTTCGGTGTCGCGCGCTCCAACGACGGCCGCAAGCTGGTCTACACCAGCACCGCCTCCGGCCGCTCGAATCTTTGGCTCATGAACGCCGATGGCACGGACGCGCACCAATTGGTCACGAACGACGACCGCCAGGCTGGCGCTCAATTCACCCGTGAGGACAGCGCCGTCGTCTATAGCCAGGATCGCGGAGGCAACGAGTACGCAGACATCTACGTGGTGCCCGTCAACGGAGGCGAGCCGCGGAATCTGACCAACACGCCCGACGTCAACGAAATGGTGAGCGAGTTCTCTCCGGACGGCAAGCTGCTGGCCATCGGCATTAAGCAGAAGACCGCACCGGCCATCAACCTCGGCGTGATGCAGTGGCCAAGCGGTAGCATTCGCCAACTTACCCACGAAGCCGATCCCAAGGCCTCCTGGAGCGAGAATGTGTGGAGTCCCGATGGCCGGTTCCTCTATGCGACCCGCTCGATCGGGATCGACGACTCGGATGTCTTCCGCATCGACGTAGCGGGCGTAAGCCAGCAACTGTTCGAGCACACGGGCAAGCAGTTGATCTCGATCGCGGATGTTTCGCGCGATGGCCGCACACTGCTCGTGACTTCCAACGCCAAGGGCGGTTATGAGAATGCGGCGCTGCTTGATCTCGCTACGAAGAAGCTGCGCTGGCTCACCGATACGCAGTGGTCAGCGAATAGCGTGGCCTTCACGCCCGACGGCGGCAGCGCTGTGGTCGTCTTGAACGCCGATGGGCGCATCTCCACACGTTTCATCGATTTGAAAACGATGGAGCAGTCCGAACGTGGCGTGCCGCCTGGGCTGAACACTCCCGCGGCCACGCCCACGCCCTTTCTGCCTGACGGTTCGATGCTGCTGTCGCACGAGGACTCAAGCCACCCCGAGGAGTTGTACCGCCTGGCTCCGGACAACTCGCTCATCCAGATCACGCACAACGCCAACGAGACGCTGCAGCATATTGTGCTGCCCAAGTCGCAGCTCGTAACCTATCGCAGTTTCGACGGCCGCCTGATCTCCGCCTTCGTGTGGGTTCCCTTCAACCTTAAGCGCGACGGCAAGGCCGCGGCGGTTGTGATGCCGCATGGCGGACCCACCGGTCAGACCGTCGACTCGTTCAATGGCCGTGCCGAGCTGCTTGCCTCGCGGGGGTTCGTGGTCATCGCGCCCAACGTGCGCGGTTCGACCGGCTATGGCATGGAGTTCCAGAACGCCAACATCAAGGACCTTGGCGGAGGCGATCTGAAAGATGAGATTGCCGGCGTGGAGTTTCTTAAGGCGACCGGCTTCATCAACCCCAAACGCGTCGGCATCTGGGGTGGCTCCTACGGCGGCTACATGACGCTGATGGCCATTGGCAAAACACCGGGTGTGTGGTCGGCCGCGGTGGATGAGTACGGCATCCTGAATTGGCTGACTATGCTCCAGCACGAAGACCCGCGCCTCCAGGAATACGAGAAGATACTACTCGGCGATCCGGTGAAGGACCGCGCTATCTATGAAGCAAGTTCGCCGCTCCGGTACATTCGCAGCGAGACCGCGCCTTTGCTGGTCCTGCAGGGCGAAAACGACATCCGTGTGCCCCGCGAAGAAGCCCAGCAGGTGGTCGCGATCCTGAAAGCCGAAGGCCGGACCGTGGATGCGGTCTACTATCCCGAGGAGGGACACGGCTTCGTCAAGCGCGAACATCAGCGAGACGAGCTGACCCGTTCTGTAGCCTGGCTGCAAAAATACCTGCAAAACACTGAGTGAATGCAGGAGCTTCGCCAGCAAAGGTACCTTCCCCATACCCGGCTCCGGCCGTGACACCAACTGGACGCGCTTCCAATGCAGGATCCATCGCATCCTATGCGGATCAAGTCGATCTGTTTTACGAAAAGACGCTCAGGGCTGCGTTTGCTGTAGAGCGATAACCTTATTGGTACTTGTAACGGTTACGTGTCGATTGTGCCTCCTCGCCTGACCAGCGGCTGATTCGGGGCAGCCCCTCGCCCAGGGACCGTGGGGCCTACCAGCCGCCTCTGGACGGGCAATCATGCCAACGGCCTCATCCGTTTGTCCAAACGTGAAATGATGGATGTAGCTTCGCCGCAGCGTAAACCGCTGCTCCCGAAGCCACGCAATCGACGTTTTGGGGGAGATGAGGTAATGGCAATGTGGACACGAAGAGGATTTGTGGGATCCCTTTCCGGGATAGCAGGGGCAACCATGTTCGGAGGCAGGGCAAGCGCTGCTGCGATGAATCCCCCGGAAGCAGCAAAGGCAAGCGGGCCGATCAAGATTACCGACCTCAGGTGCGCCGTCATCGGCAGCAATCCGACGGTTCGTATTGTTACCGACCAGGGAATTTCCGGCTACGGTCAGGCGGAGACGGCCAAGCCATATCTCAAGCCGATGGTGCTGTTTTATAAACGGTATCTCATCGGCGAAGACCCGACCAACGTCGCCGCGATCATGCTGAAGATTCGCCGTATGGGCGCCTCCAAGCCCTGGGGCGCGGCGATCAGTGCCATCGAAATCGCACTCTGGGATGTTGCCGGCCAAGCGGCCGGATTGCCGGTCCACAAGCTGCTGGGCGGAAAGATCCGCGACCGTGTTCGTCCCTACGGAAACACCGAAAACAACATAGGCGCCACGATGACGATGCCCCGCACGCCGCAGGACTACGCCGACTTTGCGGCCAAAATGAAGGAAGCCAAGGAGGGCTACACCCTGGTCAAGATGCCCATCGGCTTCCACAATACGGCGATGATGACGGCCATCCCCAACACCTGGTACGGTTCCCAATGGCATGGGGCGGCGGCGCCGTACATGGATCGTGGGCTCATGACAGAACGTGGCATCGACAATTGCATTGCCTGCGCCGAAGCCGCGAGAAAGGCCCTCGGGGATGACATCGGGCTGGCCTTCGACTGCGGGCCAGGGTGGGTCGTCAAGGACGCGATCCGGTTTGCGCGCGCGGTGGAACCACTGAAGCTGGCCTGGCTCGAAGACATCATCACCGGCGACTACGAGCCTTACCCGAAACCACAAGTCTTCAAGCAACTGACCGACAGCACGTCCACGCCCATTCATACCGGTGAGGAGCTCTATCTGCGGGAAAACTGCATGGAGCTGATCGAGACCCAGGCCATCAATGTGCTCGGGCCCGACCCGGAAGATGTGGGCGGGATTGCCGAATTGAAGTGGATCGCCGAGTACGCCGATCTGCATGGGATCCTGGTAGCGCCGCACGGAATTTTCGACGGCTTATTCGGCGTCGCCGCGCAGGTGCACATGGGCGCGGCGCTGCCGCAGAACTACATTGCTTTCGAATATGCCAAGGGACAGCCCGAATGGTGGTATGACATCGTGGATGGCCTGCCGGATCCGGTGGTCAAAAACGGCTTCATCGACGTTTGGGACAGACCTGGTCTCGGTCTCACTTTCCGAGTCCAGCAAGCCAAGGCGCACCTCGCGGAAGAGGATCGCGACTTCTTCAACTAAACCACGGCCGCGGGAATTCAGACAGCCCGCGGTCTTCCTCGAGGCTTTGGAGTTTCGGGGATTGAGGATGCGAAAAAGGCCGGTCGTCCGAAACGAAAATGCCCGGCTGCTACTGGTGGGTTGTGCTGCGGACGGAGGCCACGTACAGACTCGGCCTGCCGCCCGCGGAATCAACCGACCTGGAGGTGTGTAAGTCATTGCTACCGTCATAGGTACAGGCGAAGGTCGCGGGGAGAGTGGGTAGCGTGTAACTCTCTGGCAACGAGCCGACCGTCGCAGTACGCATGATGGCCCGCACGCATGCGTAGTCCAGGGAGCTCCAGCCGCTGGGCTTGCCTATTCTGATATTGCGGAGAGAACCGTCGCGGCTCACATCGAACCACATCTCTGCCGAGTTTCCTGCAGGAACGTTTGCATTCACAAGTTCGTAACTATGAAAGTTTTGTTGGATCCTCTCCGCCATTTGCTTCATGTACAGAGGCGAAGGCTTGACAGAATTGGCTACGGACGCGGTTACCGGTTCAGGCGCCTGCTGAACATCCTGCTCATGTGCCTGTTGAACATCCTGCTCAGGCACCGGCTGAACATCCGGCGGGTGATAGGAGCAGTCGTAGATAACGTTCAGGCTGTCTTTGGTTCCTCCTTCCGGCGGCCCAAATGTTCTGACTTGGCGCACTGCGTTCACACAGGAGAAGTCCAACGAGGGATGCCAGCTTGATGCAACCAGGGAGACATTTTGAGGAGAGCCCTCGCGCGAAATGGTGAACGCGATGACCGCAGTGGCTCCTGCGGGTGTGTTGACGACCGTGGATGGATCGAGGTTCCGGGAGATCCTATTGTGAATCACGTCTCCATACCACTTGGAGGGGGAGGGCTGACCCGCCTGCCCGTGAGCGGTTGCGGCAGCCTTGACGGGATCGACCTGCGCTGTGGGGCTGTTCGCCGCGGCATGCTGACTGGTGGTTACCGAATAAAGGGAGAAACCTCCGCAAATGAGAATTACGGCCGCGATCGCCAGTGGCCGCAAGTGCTTAAAGGAAAATGCTGTCTCAGGGGCGAAATACATGGGTGATTCCGGGGGCGTGAGCACGGCTCTCAACGCCTCCAGGTCGCCGGCCCGATAGGCCTCATTGGCCAGCTTTGTGAGCCGTTCGCACCGTATTCGATCCTGCTCGTCAATTGCCAGATCAGGATGAACGCGCTTGAGAACGCGAATCCATAGCTGCTTTAATTCCGGCGACGGCATGTCCATGGTGCACTCCCGGTCCTTCACCGTTCACGAGAATATGGGCTGTGCTACAGCCTGGAAAACAGATTTAAAAGGAGGCAAGAAAAAGAACGCGCCCCGATGCCTGGTGATGAACAGGCCGGTATCTGCAAGAGTGACGACGGGGTAGAGTCTCCTTGTTGACTCAGTTCACGGGCAGTAGCAAACATTCAACTGTTACCACCATCCTGGTTAGTGCTGCCGCCAGCCCTGTTGACGTGGGGCTCTACGCTATCTCCGCCATTTTCATTTCCCACATGGTACGGTCGGCTGCGCGCGGGGACAACACCGTTTGTAAACGTGTCCGTTACCTTTGTGTCAGGCTTATCACCCTTTCCGGGTAGCCGACCTGGGGGGAAACCCAGTTCAGGCTTACGGGGTTGATGAAGGTGTTGGCAGGGCTGGGTTGTTTGCGGTCAAGGTAGGAAAACGAGATGTAGTTAGCCGGTTTGGGGGCTATTCATGGTTCCGGGCGGGATCAGGCCTACGACCGGCACCAGCCTGGCTTTCTCAGGAGCCCGGTCTGCAACCAAGCCCGGGTGCCCCATATCTGCCCGGTTTTGGCAGATGTGGGATTCCGCAAACCTCAATCCCTGACTGTGCAGGCCGTAGATGGCCATGGACAAGATCTGTTGCGGGTAGAGAGTGATCGGTGAAGAGCCATTGAATCCCACATCTGCCAAAACCGGGCAGATATGGGGCACCCGTCACTCGTTACACATAGAGATCTCGCTACCTGCAGCGATTCGTTTATTTCTCTACCCAGGGGTCTGAAAGGGGCCCAACCAGCAGCGATCGCGGCAGATAGCATGTAACAGCTAGGGAATGGTTTTGCCTGTTGTGGCTTTTACCGCGGCGCTCAGCTGGGTGAAGGAGTAGCTTCCCCAAGGACCCATGGTGTAGTTCTTCTTCAAAAACGCCTGAGCGTCCGTACGGTTTTTTTGGTTGGGCTTAAAGCCGCCGTTCCGCAGCCAGCGCAAGTAGCCAATACTGCGGATCTGAGTGTTAAGGCAATTGTTCCAGTCCTGGTCGCCATTGATTCCATAGGGAGTCTCGGAGAAGGCGTGGTCTTTCATGGTCTGGCAAACCTTGCCGGCTGTTGATTTAAGCGGCTTATTGCTCCATACGTATTCCTTGGCGATGAAATCATAGTCATACTTGTTGGTTGTGTTCTCAAGCGCGTTGTGAACTGAGGTCGGAAGGGCGGAAGACCGGTTCAGTGCGGAGCCCTGTGTTTGACCAGTCGCAGATAGCGCACAGAGCCAGAAGAGCCCTGCGATCATGCCCGGAGCAAGTATTGTTTTCAAAAGTTTGTCCTCCCTCTAGTTTGAAATTGAATCCAGCCGCGGAGATGCCTGTCTTTGCCAATCCGCGCGCCAGATGATCAGTTGATAAGTTGTCTCTGGTGAAGTCCTCGGGCGGGCTTGGTCTTCCTCACGAGGAAGGCGCCTGCCTCTCTCCCTCTCTGTACACAGACAAAGAACAGGAGCAAGATCTTTTGCAGGGATGATAGTGCATCTTTCGTGTTAGGAGAACGAAAAACCACGCACATCTGAGGGCCTAGAGCTCGCGGGAGTTGGCTGCTGGATACCGCTGCAAAACTACCAGCCCGCGCGGCAAGTTATTTGGCTTCATGCACTTCTGCCATTGTGGGTGTTTCCAATTGGGTGCTGGCCATGGCTTGAGCAGGTTCCTGTGTAGTACACACCCCCCCATGACAGGACGCGCGCGCGCTCTTCTTTAGCCAGTTTGCAGTCGATGTATCACTGTGAGGCGAGATCGTGTCTGCCGAGAGAGGGCAGCCAAACCGAAAAGATTACAAATAAAGGGCACAGGTACTGGCTCTTTTGGTGCAGGCGGGAGATCTCCCTCCTCCTCTAGGATCAAAGGACGGTCATGAGCCTTCTGCCCCGGGAGCCACTGTGAGAGTGATTGCTTTGCTGTTTGCGGTTCTGATGGTTGGCGCCGCGTCTGGCGAAGCGAAGGTTGCCTGTAAATTACCGATGTACATTGAAGCGCCGCACGGCCCGGGTGATCGCACTACGGATACAGTGAACTTGTTTCTTTACGGCCTCAAATCAGCGGTGACGCAACATCAGGGATGCGTCGTTGACAAGATGGCCGATGCCCATCTGGGCCTCTACGTCACAACTCTAAATCTCGTCAATGCCGAGGGACACAGCGACGCTTCTGTGATAGCGGTCGCGCTGGCTGTTCCGCTGAATGGGGTCCCAGTCTATATGGATCACTACGTGCTCATTCTCCGGGAATCGGAAGCGGTCGACGGGCAAGTGAACGCGTTGCTCCAAAGTATCGGCGAGACCCTGGACAGGCATACCGCACCCGGTCAATGATCGGGGGCTTGAGAGATTGCGGAAACCCGAATTCTTTGAGCTGGACGGCCTTCAGGCCGTCCATAAGTGCTTTGCATGAATGCGGCTTTAGATGGGATGAGACGGCTGGCCTCACCGGAAGCTAAGCTTTCGATACGCACTCAAGGGTGCAAAGGAGACCAGCCATCAAGAAGATTAGCAAGAAGCAGAGTTTTGTAACAGCAGCGCAGAGTCAACCGTTGCCGGTAGTGGGTTTGGATCTGGGCGACCGTCACAGCCATTACTGCATGTTGTCCAACCGAGGAGAGTGGATGGAAGAGGGTCGGATACAAACCACGGTAGCAGCTCTGGAGAAGCATTTCGGGGGCGAACCGCGGATGCGGATTGCGCTGGAAACCGGGACCCATTCCCCCTGGGTAAGCCGGTTGTTGAAGAGCTATGGTCATGAGGTGATCGTAGCCAACCCGCGCAAGATCCCCACCCTGACTGGCAGCGAGAGCAAGAACGACCGCAACGATGCCGAGCAGTTGGCGCGGATGGCGGCCTTCGACCCAAAGCTGCTCCACCCGATCGAGCACCGCAGCTTGGAGCGGCAGCAGGACCTGAACCTGATCCATACGCGCAGCGTGCTGGTACGGGCTCGGACCATGCTGGTCAATTCGGCACGCGGGCTGGTCAAGAGCGCCGGCGGACGACTGCCCAGCTGCAGTTCCGAGGTATTCCCGGAGAAGGTGTCGGTGGCCGTGCCGCGGGAACTGAAGGCGGCCTGCGAACCTCTACTGAAACAGATTACGCAGATGAACCGGACCCTGGCTGGGATGGACAAGCAGATCGAGGGCCTGTCTAAAAAATATCCGGAGATCGCTGTTTTGCGTACCGCCCCCGGGGTAGGTCCGGTGGTGGCGGCCTGCTATGTGTTGACGCTGGGCCATCCGGAAACGATGGAAACCAACCGCCAGGCGGGCGCCTATCTCGGCCTCCGACCCCGTCAGCAACAGTCTGGGGACTGCAACCCGCAATGCGGGATTACCAAGACGGGCAACAGCTACCTGCGCAGTTTGCTGGTGCAGTCGGCGCAATACATCCTGGGTCGCTTTGGCCCCGACTCGGAGTTGCGCTGCTGGGGCCTCAAGCTTGCCGCCTGCGGCGGCAAGCGAGGCAAGAAGCGCGCCATCGTCGCCGTAGCCCGCAAGCTGGCCGTGCTCTTGCTTAGCATGTGGCGCAACGGCAAGAAGTTTGAACCGTTTCCTCAGTCGGCGACCCAGTTAGCTAAGGCCGTCTAACCCCTCCCCTCACCAGGAGTACAAGGAACAGAACAGAGTTTGTTGCCGACGAATCCATCTCGAGTTTGGGTGACTGCGCTCAGCGGCTTGGCCTTCCAAGGCCGCGCTTTAGATAGCAGCCCCAATTCATCTTCATCGGACACCATCAAGCACCGAGTCCTTGGCGACTCGCCTCGAGTGCGTATAGAAGTCCGAGATGAATCTTCCTCAAGGTCCTTGTCGTCCCAGCAAGCAAAAGCAACAGCAAAAACAAAACGCCTAATAATACAAAAGCAAGCGAATTCCCTTGCTTTCCACAGCCGTCTCATAGAAGCCGCTGAGGAAAAAGTCGCTCTCGACGAAGGGCACGGCTTTACAGGCTGCGGAAAAACTCATGCTTTGTATCAGGGCACGGCTTGAACAGGCTGCTGAAAAATTCGCTCAGGTTGCCCTTTTGCCTTGTTGAGCGGCTTTTTTTAAGCCAGGCCGCGATTCTGAGGCGCGATTTCTATCTTCGCAGGGGGCGTTTTCAGCCCTGCAGAGACACGACTCCCCGCGTTTACTGCACAGGAATTAACTTCACCATCCGCACCAGGTTATTCGCCGTTGCCAAGAAGCGGAACAGCCAGTCGACTCGCTTCACCCCATGGAGCTTGAGCTTACGCATGATGCTATTCAGCTTGCCCCAACCAAACACCATCTCCACCAGTTTGCGTTTCTTTTGGCTGATGGCAAAACCTGGATCATTCCGTTCCGCTTCGGTCAGCCAGTTGGGCCAGTGCGCACAAGGTTCATACTCGGCTACATGGGGTGCGATGTTGCGTTGCCGTAATCCCTCGATAAATTTCTCCTCTTGGTATAACTTGTCTGCTCCCAGAGTCCAGCGTTTGCCAGCAGGCGGCGCCGCTCCGGCCTTCAGACCCATCGCATCCAGCATCGTTAAGGCAGCCTCTCGCTCTGCCGTCGTACTGGACTGGCCAGCCAGCGCCTCCACCACCAAACCGTTACGGTTCTCAACTATCACATGACCGAGATAACTGGGTTTGGACTCCCCTGCAGCACTCTTTTTATATAACCGAGCTTGCGGATCGGTCTTCGACTCATGCGTATCCCGCAGTAATTTCTTTCCCCTTGTGCCCGTGCCTTGGCTCGGCGGAGGTTCTTTCGGCTGAAAACTGCGCCGATTTGCCCAAGCCTCCAAGATCGTTCCATCGACCGTGAAGTGCTCCTCGCTCAGTAAGTTCTTCATCCGTGCTTGCTCCACTACGGCTCGCAGCAGTCTTTCCGAGACCTCGCCCTGCATCAACCGGTCGCGATTCTTTGTAAACACCGTCGCCACCCATTCCTCCTCATCCATCGCCAAGCCTACGAACCAACGGAATAGTAAGTCATATCGAATGCGTTCCATTAGTTGCCGCTCACTGCGAATTCCATACAGCACTTGCAGCAGCAGCGCACGAATCAATTGTTCGGGAGGTTTCGATGGCCTGCCACGCCGCGAATACAGCGAGTCGAAATGCAAACACAAATCGGCCAACGCTTGGTCCACCATTCTGCGTATCGCACGCAACGGGTGCTCGCTCGGAACTCGGCGCTCCAGGCTCACATAGCTGAACATCGCTTCCTGCTCTTGCTCATCTCCACGCATGCTACTTACATAACCCATCCCCTTGTGGAAATGCACTACTCTTGGTGCAATAAATCTTTTTTCAGCAAACTGTTTAAGCCGTGCCGTAAACGATTGAGAATAGGACGGGCTTTAGCCCCTGCGGTATTGCTCTTCTACTCGTCGCGGACTTTTTCCGCAGCCTCTTTAGCCGTGCCGTATT
Organism: uncultured Acidobacteriaceae bacterium; assembly: GCA_963750415.1. Taxonomy (GTDB): domain Bacteria; phylum Acidobacteriota; class Terriglobia; order Terriglobales; family Acidobacteriaceae; genus PALSA-350. The sequence continues at coordinate 258,104 of CAVVQX010000002.1, read as the reverse complement.
GCGTTTAACAGCGGAGGGCTTAGCCCCTGAGGTACCGTTCTTTCTTGCGTTTCAAACTAGTCCTTGAGAAAAAGCGTACCTCAGCGCCTAAAGGCCATCTAGTTTTGCTGTCTCTAGCGGCACGACTAAAGCCGTGCCCTTCGTTAAGAGTGACTGTGGCTCGAAGAGCATGACTTGACGCAGTGAGTTTTTCCGCAGCGGCCGCTGAGGGAGCGATTTTTCGTCAATCGAGACTTTTTCCGCAGCCTGTTGATCCGCACTCAGTCACCTTGCGAAGATGCTCTCGGCCTTGTTGCACGAAATGCGTCGACATGATCAATCCTTCCCTGCCTCAGGTACGCGGGAGTTTCTAACTGCCGCACCGCGTCTGTAACTGGCCGAAGGGTCGAAGTGACGTCCGACTTGAGCTCCGGAGCGATGGATAGCGTGTAGTAGCTTGGATAGTTCGCCTTGGCCCGCTGTTTTGCCGGCGCCCTTCTCCATGCTGTGCCCCATCTTGCTCACAGCTTGACCTGTAGCGCCGGTGGTCTTTTTAGCTGCTTCGGTGGTGCCATAGGTGACGCCGGTAGTTGCTTTGGCACTAGCGGTATCCTTCGTCGCGGTATCCACATCCGTCGCGGCATTCGCGGGCGCGCCGGTATGCAGCATCGAGGCCATGGCGAGGGCCATAAAGAGGTGACGTTTCATGGTTTTTTCCCGCTATCTCTCATTTGCGCGGTGCGTGGGTTTGCGCGTCGCGCTTAGAGCGATGAATAAGCACGCGCTCTGCCAAAGTGAATCGTCAGGAGAAATCGTCGCAAGCGACTGAATAAACAGAGTGGACTGCTTGCTCTTGCCGGCGGTTCGCGGAGCTGATTGCTCATCAGGGTGGCAGCTTACCAACGGCGCGATGGCAACCGGCTGACTCGTCAACAGGCTGACATCTTGCGCGTTATTGGATTGGCATCTAGCAGAGTTTGCCAAGCCCGGCGCTTCCTTCGCTATGCACCAGCAGTACGTCGAGGGTGATTACGCCCATATTTTATGGAAGGCAGAAACAGCAGACAATTGCTACGACGCCGCGACGGACACATTTGTTGTGCGGGACGGAAAGATCGTAGTGCAATCCTTCGCTGCGAAGATCAGCCCGAAGCGCTGAACAGGACCGCGATCGCGCCTTTGAATCGCACTTCAGTGGCCTGTTTGCCGCAATGCGAATTCCGTCCAATCGTCCGGGACGGCAGGTCTGTTGCTTGTCAGACGCGGACTTGCGCCCCTAATGCTGGCAAGGCCTTTCCCGCAAATTGCAGGGCCAGCGTGTTCAGCTGGTTGCGGATTTCCCGGTTCTTGGTCTTCCCCGCTTGTTGAAGCAGGTTTGCAACCACGGTCATGTTCTCTACCAAGGGCTCCCAAGGCGGAATTCGCTTGATGTGAGGATGTCCCCAGACATCCACACTAATAACGACTCCCCCGCCGTCACTAAAGATTCCGCCGATGTACACTTTTGGCTGTTTTCCCTTCACGCGATTTTTTACCGGAGGCATAAGGTTCTCCCTAGTTGATTTCTGCGGGATCTTCTCTCGGGACTGCCGGCCGAGGAACTTGCCGCAGGCAGTGTTGCATTTGGCTGCTCAGAAGGATTGTGGTGTTTCGTAGCGAATCGTTTCAGACTCATCCAAGGGAATCCCGGGAGGTAACGTTTCGTCTGTCCTTCTTGGGTCGGGATGAAACCGATTGCAGCGGTCCGAAATGCGTCGACGTGCTACCGATTGCAGCAATTTCGCAGTCCGCGAAAAGGCCGACGCTTCCACTGCTCGCAAACGTGATGTCACCGGGCGTCCGAAGGAGATGCTTTCTTCGCGGGGCGAAAGCTTATTCCCATAAAGTGCTTGGGAACGCCATTTTCTGCCGGCGTCTTTGCAAGAAACGCTTTTGCCGAAGCATCGTGCTTGAGGTAAGCATCCAGGAACTTCAGCGTGTAGAGCGCCACCCACGCGTGGTTCGTGTTGGCGTCCTCTCGCCCGTAATCAGCCACCTGGTTCTCCGCAAAGCGCTGCACACTCTCTCTGCGCTGAAACATGGAACTGAACTCCGCGTGCGCCATGCCCAGCATATTCACCGTGAGGAGATCGCCGTGTATCCAGGCGTTCAGGACGCTTGGACCCACGATGTATGCCGGGGGGCCGTCATAATATCTGTCAATGTCTTCAAGAAGGTTCGGATCTTCCCGGGTGAAGAAAAGAAGCGGTATGGTCATCCGCGCCGGATGGACGTTCCCGGCGATTTTCACGAGGCCGGGGTAATAGCGCATGCTGCCGTCCATGGATACGAGGGCATCGATGCGGGAGTCTCGTGCTGCCGCAAACATGCTCGAGCCTCCACCCCAGCTCCAGCTCACCACGGCGACCTCGGATAAATCCGTATCGGGAAGCGTTTTGGCATACGTGATGAGAAATGAGATATCGCGAGCCTGCACATTGATTCCGTCGAGATCGTCCGTCATGTCGCGCGTCGACACTCCCATTGACGGGCTCGCAAGAACGACGTAGCCGTGACTGGCAAGGTACTCACACAGGTCGGCGTTCTCCCACGAAACGGAAGAATCACTGGGAGCGTAAATCAGAACCGGATAATGCCCCTTCGTTGGCGGCGCATCCCGCACCGCCCACAGCGGGATGTCGAAGCTGGTCTTCAAGAGTGAACGCCATCGGTTCCCCTTTTCATCCGGAAGGTTGAAGCGGATCTCGGTGTCGGCCAGCCGGACATAGTCGCCGACCGTCATCGGTTTGGCTGGACGTCTCAGCGCCGGATACCAGATGAGAGTTTGCAATGGCCGCGCCTCATCGATCGCGGAGGATCGTGATGAGCCCGCCGGGCGGTAGGTGCGTGAGCGATCGTACTGATCGACGACCTTCAAACCTACCGGATAAGGTCCAGGTTTTTGCAGGAATTGAAATGCGAATGTTTGGGAGGAGGCCCCGAATACTGAGCCATGGCATATGCACAATGCGCAAAAGGCACCCAAAACTCGCCATCCCTGCCAGCTCGCCAGGCGGACACCTGTGAAGCCTGCGCACATGATGAAGTGACGCTTGCGGAGAGCGGGCTTATTCCTGTTGCTGCCCTCAGGGCGCCTAAAGTGCTCCATCTGTCCCTCCATTTTCCACAACGAATTGAGAGCAGACTCCGTTGCGGAGATTGACTACTATAGTCGGAATCCGATATAGTCGGATCCCGATATACAAATACTCTGCCTCGAATTCTGAGGCGGACTTTCGGGAGATGACCATTATGAGCTTTATCGAGAAAGCGAGTTCCTTGCGTCTGGGCCGAAAGCTAGGGTCAGCAGCGGGTTTGCTTGGAGCGGCCTGTATGGTGTCATTACTCTTCGGTACAGGAACTTCAGTCGCACAAGCCACGGCGAATCCAACCTCCTACGTAGGCATATGGAAGATGACAGCCCAGGACAAACGAGTGGGTACGCTTGAATTAATGAACTATAACGGGCGACTGACTGGCACCCTTACCAATGCACACGCAAGCATGGACAGCGGTGGAAAGCTGGTTGAGTTTGACGCTATTCCGGGTGCGGCTCCTATTGTCCAAGCAAGCATTTCACAAGGCATGCTGGCAATTAATACAGAGCAAACTGACGAGACCATTGTGCCTTGGAATATGACCCTGACCGGGGAAGGAAAAGGGCTCCTTCAATTGGCTTTCAAGGGACATGAGATGACGTTCCAAATTACGCGGATTTCATGGGAGGAGAATCAGGAAAGTTCGGAAACTAGCAAGTAACCAGCCCATGCACAGCATGGGGTCTGGAGTCTTCGAGATCGCACTGGCGTTCAAACGCGATGCCTTTCGGGTGATTTACGCGGTTCAGCTCGCCGATGAAATCTGGGTCGTCCACGCGTTCCAGAAGAAGTCCACGCAGGGCATCAAGACGCCGCAACACGAGATCGACTTGATAAAGGATCGTCTGAAGCGTTTGAAGGAGAGGTTGCGATGAAAAAGGAAAGGCTGGAAGTCGTACGCGGGAGCGGGAACGTATTTCGCGACCTCGGGCACAAGAGCGCGGACGCTGAGCAATTCAAGGCGATCCTCGCAGCCGAAATCGTGAAGGTGGTGGACCGGGAATGTCTGAGCGTGCGCGGCGCGCACCGGCTCACCGGAATTGCCGCGGCCGATTTCTCCCGCATCCGCAACGCGGATCTCGGCCGCTTCACTGTCGACCGCCTTATGTCAATCCTTAACCTGCTCGGGGCACGCGTGGACGTGAAAGTCCGTGTGCGCCTTGTAGCAACACAAGAGGCGCGCGTGTAAAAGGCTGGATGGGCGGCCGGAGCAGACGAACCGTTACCCACCGCTTCTATCACTGTAGGGATCACCCCACGGTCCCCGCCTTTGTCCTGACAACGAAACCTCGTGGATGTCCCGAGACCCCCTGTCCCGAAAATCCCCTAAGCGAGGGAGATAGCCGGGCTGCCCTGACGCCTCAAGGTGCCCGGAAGAAATTCACATCGATATCCGTTTCTACTTCGACAGGCTTGCCCTCGAGCAAAAAGGGCGTAAAGACCCACTTCCGGACGCAATCTAGCGCAGCCTGTTGCAACAATGCCGGACCGCCAAGTATCTGGAGTTGTGTCAAATGACCATCTTTGCCAATGATGCCGTTGACAATGACCGTGCCGTGTACGTGTTGCCGCTCTGCCTCCGGCGGGTACTGAGGCTCCACGCGTTTGATCAGTCGGCCGCTCGTGATTTCTTCCCGCATGGCCACACGAGCGGTCACCGGCGATGCATCTGCGGGGACCTGCAAAGCATTCATGCCCGCAGGACCCAGGGCCTCAAGCGTGTCGATATGCACCTTCATCCACGGTTGCCCCATGAGGAACAACTGCAGATCGCGAGCAAAGTAATGGCTATGAGATACGGCGATTTCCTGATATAGCGTTTCCATCGCCCTACCGGGCGTTGTGGAGTAGAAAAGGATCGCGTTCGTCGGGGTAAAGCAGTAGGATGCCGAATTCTGCGGGGTGTTATTGGAACCGGGAGCGAGCACTGCCGTACACGGCCTGTTCCCCAGGCCGAAGTCCCGCTCATAGTTCGCCAGCGTGGTTTTTTCCAGATTCGCCGGCACAGGTATTGGCCGCTCAATCATCCACGGGATGGAGCTGAGCGGTCTGCGCAGCCAACCATGATCACCTGTCCTGAAAGTCCCGTGGTCCGTGCCATATTCTCGTCGACTCGGAAGGGCGGTGCAGCGCGATCCGGTACTGCTGGGCGCTCACCCGCCATTCCTCGTAGGTTCCTTTTTCCGTCTGCTTGCCGTCGGGCCCAAAAACCTGATAGGTCGCCTTCAGGTGCCAGGGAACATCCAGCCCTTTCAGGCCGTTCACTTTCGTGGCCAGTTCCATCCGGTTCTTTCGCATCCTTGGGCGTTGGGAACTCCGCTGCGGCCGCGGATGTAGCGGCTTGCACAGAAGACCCGGCCGCCGTCTGCGGTCCCGGCACCGCCTGGCTCTGAACTAAGAGGATCAAAGCAACCAGGGAATACATTGTCATAGGGCGATGCCCAGCGAGCCGATGGACCGCGGCACTAACAGTGCTGGAAGAGAGTTCTCCTTGTGGTTGCCAGATTAACCGATCGGGCTCACGCTTTCGCATCAACTTTTGGGGGAGAGCGAACGCGGTGACAGTATGAGTTTTACGAGCTTTCCGGACGAAATAACCACCACCCAAAATGCCGCGCGCCTGCAAAGGCTGGACGAAAGGGCTCGACCCTAGTGGAAGTTTTTCAGCAGCATGATGTAGGAATCAAAGCGTTCGCTTTGTCCGAAAAGAAGGGATTTGCCGTCGGGCGAGAGTGCCAGGCCGCCAATGCCGGCAAACGGCTTCTCGAGAGCGAGGACCTGTGTCGACTGGCCAGTCGCAAAATCGAAGTAGTCGATGCGCACTGAAGGCCGTCCAATTTCAAAGAATTCGGGTTTTTCCGCAACCTCTCAAGCCCCCGATCATTGACCGGGTGAGCTATGCCTGTCCAGGGTCTCACCGATACTTTGGAGCAACGCGTTCACTTTCCCGTCGACCGCTTCCAATTCCCGAAACCCGGTGACAGACGGAACGTAACCCTCAGACGGGGGTTCGGGGACGAACTAACTCCCGTTCTTCTGACCGGAGCATCAGAAATCCCGGGGCGCTCTCCGGCGTCTTTGGTTCCTGTAGAAATGTGCGAACTAAGCGAACTAAGCGAACTAAGTCCCCGGGATTTTTGTAAAATTTGATATTTTTGGGTCGTTTTTGAGGTTTGGCGACCCACCGGAAGAGGTGGTGCCAAATAAGTCCTTTGTTTCACGAAGATGATCAAGATGATCAAGATGATCAAATAATTAATTGATCATCTTGCCTGGAAGCCTGGAAGCCCGGTGACAGACGGAACGTAACCCTCAGACGGGGGTTCGGGGACGAACTAACTCCCGTTCTTCTGACCGGAGCATCAGAAATCCCGGGGCGCTCTCCGGCGTCTTTTGTTCCTGTAGAAATGTGCGAACTAAGCGAACTAAGCGAACTAAGTCCCCGGGATTTTTGTAAAATTTGATATTTTTGGGTCGTTTTTGAGTTTTGGAGACCCAGCGGAAGAGGGTGGTGCCAAATAAGTCCTTTGTTTCACGAAGATGATCAAGATGATCAAGATGATCAAATAATTAATTGGTCATCTTGCCTGGGTAGTGGCAAAGGCGCGTATGCGCGGTGGTTCTACGGAGACGGTCCTAAGGGATGGTTGCCAGATTTTAAGTGTGCTAGAAGCGGTCTAAGCACGATAAGTGCTGGGGGATGGAAAGAGAAGCGTGCCTCAGGGCCGGTGGCGCCAGGAAGGGATGTCCGGACTGAGGCTCGCTGTGACCAGCCCGGACCTACCCAGCATCGGAGTTGCCATATACAGGCTTTCGCTCTGCTGTGGTGTTCTGTTTCCTAAGTTGTCAAAACTGCTCGATCAAGAGGACGCACTGAGCGTACCCTGCTCTCCACGGGCCCCTCGCGGGGTGCTCCACGGCTGGGACAAGCGGGGCGCAGCGGGACAGGCGGAATGCTGCGGACAGGCTTGATCCGTCACTTCTGATGTCACATTACTGTTTGCTACACCCAACTCGTCACGCCCACAAGGGCTGATGAGTTGCCGGTGGTTGGCGGCAGTTGCACGGGTGGAGCGCACCGATGCAAGGCCAAGCAGGGCTGTCGTGAAGACCGCGCTGACGTGTGGATGCTTGCTTCCAAAGTAGCCCGGTTTTGGGGCTGTGTCCAGAGCTAGAAAAAATAAATTTTGAGAACGGCCTTCAGTCTGTCCATTACTGCTGTGCAGTGTCCTCCGTGCCAAGTTGTGCCAGCTTGATCATCTTCGTGAAACAAAGGACTTATTTGGCACCACGCTCTTCCGCAGGGTCGCCAAACCTCAAAAAGGACCCAAAAATATCAAATTTTACAAATGGCTGAATAGGCTGCACACGGACGAGATAGGGCAATCTAATCCCTGCGTCTCTTCAAAGAGAGGTCCACCCCACCCATTACACCCTTTACGGAGAGAGACTCCATCGCATCCCCAGGACTTAGTTCGCTTAGTTCGCACATTTCTACAGGAACCAAAGACGCCGGAGTGCACCCCGGGATTTCTGATGCTCCGGTCAGAAGAATGGGCGTTAGTTCGTCTGGACCACGAAACTTCTGCTATCTGTCCAGAAGATTACTCATTCCTGCTTGACGGCGACCAACGCGTAGGCTCCTGGATCAGTCACTGGCCCGCTGACCAAATGCTGACCCGGCTGATCGTGAACTCCTTTCACCACGACCCACCGCATGGTTTCCCCGGCTTTTGCCAGATGCACGATCTGATAGGTAACCCCTGAACCTGCCGGGCGGACGAACGAGATCATGGCCTTTCCGGGCATAACCGTTATTTTTCCGGTTTGCACGATGTCGATCGCCTTGCCGGTGAAAGCGGCGTTCAAAGTTTTCTGGTCTACGCCGAATATTGTCGCTCCGTTGTCAATCAATTGCTGGAGCGCGGTGCTCCCAATCTGCCGGATATTGAAGGCTTGGCTGAGTTGGGCGGGAACGCCAGGGATGATTACAAAATCGCCAGCCTCCCCGGGATTTATTCCGTTGAACCATACAACCTGCGCTCCGGAGATTGGAGTTTCCGGAATATAGAACTGGTTGAAGTGTGCCAGGATTTTCTTCGGCGGAGTGAAGGGGCAAATGGTGAAATAGAACGTGGTCGACGCCTTGTTGGCAGGGTTCGTGGCAACAATCGATCCCGAACCGACTACATAGAAGGTACTTCCCGACTTAACAGACAGCGTATCTACATGGTTCTTGCCTTCCACAAATGCAGGATAGGTTGCCTTCAGATCAACTTTCGCGTGATCCACACTGCCGTCATCGTTAAATACCGTGACGGTCATCGGGACGGGTTGTGTCTTGCAGTAATCGCCATCGGTAACCAATACAGGCCGTCCGGGAACGATATAGCGATAGTTTAGCGCTGCGCCGGTCATGCCGTTGACCACTGCGGTCACGGATGCCACGCCAGTGCCGTCGCCCCCAAGGGGCGAGAGTGGCGTGGTGAAGACCACCGAGTGATGATCTGAAGCCACGCTGTTCACAGTAGCCTCGCTCCCTCGTCCGCTCCCGGCGAGCGGGCCGCCGAAATAGATTGTGGTCGAGGAATCGAAGCCGGCCCCGGTGAGCGTGACTCTCTGCCCACCCGTCACCGAACCGGCGTACGTGGAAAGAGCCACATCGTTGGGCAAGACAGGAACCGTGACTGATGCGGAAATGTTGCCTGAGGTGCCGGTTATTGTTGCCAGACCCGCTATCGGTCCGGCTGTATAGGCAGACGAAAACATCCCGCTCTCGTTGGTGGTCGCGGTGGGTACAGTGCCGGCAGTGGCCGACAGAGAAACCGGCGTCGCTTCGATAGTGCAACTAGAACTATCAACAACCGACCCCGTCACCGTCTGCGAGGCGCCCGGCAGCATGTAAGTCAAGTTGGCAAAGGTCAAGGCGGATGGTCCTGGCGCAGTTACCGATCCGGTGGCGCTCAGACCAGTGGCTACGGAAAATACCTTTAAGGTCACCGTGTCTCCTGGTGCGACCACCATTGCATTCCCGTAGCCTGCTCCAAATCCGCCAATGGAGATGCTGTCCTGCCTCCAGTTAATGTTGGAAAGCACCACGGAATCCGTGGGCATGCCGTCAATATTTCCTGCGCTCCAATGGGAGGTTCCGTGGGACACGGCGGCCTGCAAATACAACGTCTGGTCGCCGAATACTGCCCCGGATAGGTCCCAAGGTGTCCCTTCGAAACTGCCCATAAGAGCGATCCGCATGTGCTTTCCCGTGCCGCAGACCGTCGTGCTTGAAATTGCCGGCGTGGTTGTCCCCACGCCGTTGACGCAACTGTTGGCGCCATTGGACCAATATTTCGTCAAGTCGCTGAATAAAAATGGAACGTGTGTGTTCTCGCAAAGGTCCCCTATTTCCACATTGAAGGTCTTGAAACCAGTCGGCGACGCCGGCACCGGATCAGTGGCTGACTCCACCATCTCATGAGAAAGGCCATTGATCAGAATGTTGAAACTGGCATTGCAGGCGGAGATCGTGGGATTAACGGTGACGGGGACTCCCCACTTGTCGTGCTCGGCCGTGGCGTGCGCGCCGTTGACTACATTGCAAAACCCCGTATTGATGGTCTGGGGAGGCAAAAAAACGTTCAGGATCGTGTTGCCATTGTTTAGCGCGGGATTGGCAGTCATCACGCAATTCACCAAGTCACTCATTTTGCTTAAGGCGGTATCCACATCTGCGGGAGGGGCCTCGCAGGGCGGTGTCATGCTTCCGCCCCAGGTGGCAGTGAATATCTTGTAGTCGGACGCCATGGGAAAGAAATAACCGCTGGCCAGGATGGCACGGGTGATTGCGTCAATACGCGCTTGGGTCATACCGGCACTGCTGCTCTTGGCGGCTACGTCCGTATCCCATTGGGCGGGGCTTGAATCCCAATAGACGTTTACATACACCGGGTTATCAACGACACAAGTACCAATCGGACAGAAGTTACTTACTCCCGCACTGGCCCTGATTCCCGGGAAGAAAATGAAGACGGCCAGGAGCGCAACTCCATGCAGCGAACGAAATCGGAGCGAACCTTTGGACATGGAGCCCCCCCGATAACCGGGCGCATTTTGTGGCGACCAGCAACTGAATTTGAATTCGTTAGCATAGTGCAGCCAGACCGGAAAGTGTTACCGAAATTCTTTGGACAAAAAAGCGGTACCGGGGACATTTGGGACGAAAAATACCCCAACGTTCGGGAGTTTCGCTTTTGTTTATCACTGGGTTACTTTTCGTCTGTCCCCAACAGTTAAAGAGAGGTCCACCCCACCTATTGCGCCCTTTACGGAGAGAGACTCCATCGCACCCCGGGGACTTAGTTCGCTTAGTTCGCTTTCTTCGCACATTTCTACAGGAACCAAAGACGCCGGAGAGCGCCCCGGGATTTCTGATGCTCCGGCCAGTAGAATGGGGGTTAGTTCGTCTGGAGGATGTGAAAAAATTGATTCTGTTGATTTTATTGGGGTTTATTTTTTGATACGAAATGTACACCTGAGTCCGAGCAATCGCTTAGAGGGTATCCTGGCGCGAAGTTTTTTCGACTGGAGATCGCTTGTAAGCGGAAAACGAATTTTTTCACATCCTCCTGTCCCCGAACCTCGTCCCCGAACCTCGAGAGGCCCGCCAGGGGGCGAACATAATGAAGGTAGAACTCTGGCTCGTAGCGTAACCGGCAGATACATAGGCTCTTGTAGCGTTCGGATTCTTCACATACTCATCAACGAATCGCTTCTGGCGTTCACTTAGCTTTTTAACTGGGCATATTCTTACTCTAAAGATACTAAAGGCCCTTTATACCGCTAAAGAACCATTGAAAGGCTGGTAAATGGCACTCTACGTTTATCACCATGCCGAAATACCGAGAACGGATTGAATACTTCACCGAACTCAACAAGGGCAACGAGCCCTTCCTACGCGGCGTAGTAAAGGAGGGTAATCCTTATGGTTGGACAGCGACCATCTTGGATATGAGACCGCCCGAAGAACGTGAATTCAATGATCAAGTCCAAATCCATTTCGAAATCGTCGATGATGAGGAACAAGGACGGAAAGTGGTTGAATCCTTCCTACGTCTCATGGCTGACGCCTTTGCACTACCATCCACACCGCTCGAATGGCATGAAATCCGGAAGGCTTCATGAAGTTTAGACCCCACCCAATTAAAAGTGAGGCCCTTCTCGCGTTCCGGTACGAGGAATCTATTGCAGTGACAGGATTCGAACCTGCTGACACCAGGCTTTTAGTGAGTGTGACACCTCAGCCCGTCGGGTCTATGTCACCTTACGTTGCTTCCTTTGCTTTCCAACGAACACTGCAAACTCTCTAAAGAGTTTCAGGCCCACCGCCTTTGAGTGGAGCCCATCTCCTGTTCCGGTAGGAGGATCTCAAATGTTCACAGAGGTGATCATCCTTGACGTAACGGTACGAGGGATGAAAGCATCTTCCGGTGAAAAAACTCGGCAAATTCTTTAAAGCAATGTTTACGGAATGGGTTCCGGCTTAAGCGGTGGGGCTTCTGTTCCGCTGACCGTATTAGCGCTTTACAACTCGGGTTCGCTACTGAGGATCTTGTATGGGATTCTAGCAGCGCTTGTGGGCTTCTACAGCGCCTATAGCGTCTGGTCTAGAGAATATGACCGCGCAGAGCACGAAATCGCGCTGAATGCACTCCCGGAGATCATTCCCGAAGTTCTGTACTGTTTTTACGCCCCCGACCTATTGGAGAGGATAAAACAATCACATCTAATCTTTGCTTTGCCTCGGTGATCACCTTAAAACCGGCCACTTGTGATCAGTGCAAAACCGACCACTTAAGCAGGTTCAGACTTGATTTTCTTACTCCTCGGCGTCCGATGTCAGCAAGGTGGGGCGAGGATAATTGCCTGGAGTTGCTAGAGAAGAATCCTTAGGTATCTTCCCGCTCTGGCCTACCCTCCGCAACTTGTGGCCGCGCCAACACCGGGACCTTCCTCGCATCGCCGCATTCTTCGGAGTCTCGGGACAGGAGTCTCCAAGGTTTGGAAGTCGGAGTCCGGCATGACTGGGTTACCTTCCGTCTGTCCCCGGCAATGCCTGTGCCCCGGCAATGCCTTGTCCCCGGCAATGCCTTGTAGCTGACCGCCAGCCAAGCGAAGCACAGGGCACCAAAGCCCACCAAGAAGTCGCCGGGAGAAGTAGGTGGCTCTTGCTTCAGGCTCTGGCCTTGGGTGAGTTGACCGTCTGATTTTGCCTGTTCGGTGCCGAGGGAAGAAGCTTGGCTGGCGTCCTCTGGGGATGGGGGGTCCGACGGTGAAGGCTTACTCGAATTTCTGCCCGCTGTTGCCGTCGAAGGGGCGTGGCCTTCTTCCCGATTCCGCCCTAGGTTGGGTTTCAACGTAGGCGCTGTCAGCGTTTCGTCAGCACCGGTATCGTCTGGATGGTTTCGAGAATCAACTGTAGACTCCCTTCGAGGGGCCGCAGCAACCTTGCCAGCCGATCTCTCATGGTCGCTTAAAACGTCCAGTGAGTCCTCGTCGCTACTCTGCAATGACTTGAGTTGTCCTCGGAGACATGCGTAATAGGCGGACGGGCCGTTAACAAGCCTGTCCGTTCTACAGGCCGACTCGATCATCATTCGCTCGTCGCGAGATACACCGTTGAGAGAGGGCGCAGTAATTGAACCGAGCCAGGCGAGATGTTGTCGAACGCACCTATAGTAAGCAGACGGACCGTTGACAAGCCGGTCCGTCCTGCATGCGGACTCAATCATCGTTTGCTCGTCGCTCGTTACGCCACCGAGAGACGGCGCAGTATTAGTTCCAAGGGAGGCAAGTTGCTTTCTCACGCATCTGTAGTAAGCAGACGGGCCATTGACAAGCCGGTCCGTCCTGCATGCGGACTCAATCATCGTTTGCTCGTCGCTCGTTACGCCACCGAGAGACGGCGCAGTACTAGTTCCAAGGGAGGCAAGTTGCTTTCTCACGCACCTGTAATAAGCAGACGGACCGTTGACAAGCCGGTCCGTCCTGCATGCCGACTCAACCATTGTCTGTTCATCGGCTGACAACTTGTTTAGTGTTGACGCTGACGACTGCATGTCCTGTGCACTAAGCCGACACAGCGACGAATTGGCAGCGGCTGCCAATACGGCGACGGCTGTCAATCTCGTTCGCCACGCGAGGGTCATTGGCCACAATCTAGTCGCATGGCACCCCTTGGTCAATAGTTGACGGGGCTTGAGGGTCGAGTTTGATTGGGATATAAATGCGTCGAAATGATATCTATTCCCCTCGGTTTGGTTCGTGTTAGGTTGACAAGAGTTTAGGGGACAAAGAGTTTCGGGGCCGAAAAGTAACCGCCATCGGAAGCGTCGGGCACCTGCTAAGGCTAGAGGGATGGGCCCAACCAAGGAGAAATGATCGACTAAGGGGCAAAGGAAAATGTCTCCTGGGAGTTTCCTGGGACATTCAAACAGACGAAAAGTACCCCGATAATTATTAGAGGTGTTTTAAGATGACGCTTTCCGAGAGAGCTCAGGGATCGTGATTTCCTGACCCGCACGGATCTTCTTTGGATCAGAGATATTGCTCGCAGCGGCAATGCTGGAATAGTGATTGGGCGACCCGTAAAAGCGGTTGCTGATCTTAGACAGGTTGTCCCCGCTTTTCACGCTGTAGCTCTGATTGGGTCCACCGGTGTTGGCGATCTCGTGGTGCAGGTCGGAGTATTGCGGGTCGACTTGCTTGATTACGTCCCACACCCGATTTGCGACCACCTGTGAGGGCACAGAACCCTTCAGGTACAGTTTTTCACCATCCAGACTCACTGAGTCCAGTTTCGCGCCTAAGTCGCCAAAGCCCTCAATCGTCTGGATTACGGGCGAATACTTCTGCTTCAAACGTTCTAAAACAGGGGCTTTGCCACCATAGAGTTTTGTCTGAAGCTCGGCAATCCTTTTCTCGGACTGCTCGAAAGGACTTGTTGTGATCTTCGCCCCCGGTGTCGGCTCTTCAACGGGCACAGAGTCAGGATCGGTAGCAAATCGCATCGATAGGAGACGCTCGTACTCTTCTACGTCAGCAGGCTGGGCGTTCGGGTGATTCTCCAAAATCGACTGCTTTTCCGAGGGTTTCAGTGGCTGCATGTTACTATTGTCCTCCCCCTGCAAATGGGACGCAAGTATGCGCTTATGGCCTGTTAGCCTTGGCCATTACGCGATCTAGAATGAATCGACGAGTGACCTCATCGTGCTTGCAAGTGACTGATCCCGAAGGAGATCTCCAGTAATCATCCATGACTGCCGGACAGGCAGGATCGATCAGCCCACAATGATACGAAGACCACGGGCTCGGATATCCGAGACCATCCCGAATACTGTCGCTTGCATAGATCGTGGCATCGTAATCGCAGAAATCGGTCGGTATGGGACGCCCAACTTTGTTATTCAATCCCACGTTGCTGTCGACATAAAGATCGACGATCATTCCGTTCGAGTAGCTTGAAATCGCGTGCCCGAACTCATGAAGAGCTGTCAACGAAGTCGCGGTCGCCGGGATAGCGATCGTTCCAGGAATTCGGCTGTAGTAACGATGGAAGTATGAGGACCCGTCGAGGATAAAGGGCACCCCTGGACGACCGTCGTCGTCGCTGGCGAACCAAGCACTAGCGCGTGTGTGGGTTGCGGAAGCAGAGACTGCGTAAACGACATCGGCAGTGATGTTGAAGCTTGCATACTGTGCAAGAAAGCCATTAAAGACAGCCCTTCGGGCGATCAGAGTATTGCTACTCCCGTCCTGCGCTACGAGCGCGTGAGCGACGTCTGTTGGGACAGCATCATCGTACAGAGATATAACCCGTGTTGCATGGAATATCGATGGATCCGCGAGCACTGCTTCGCGTTGTCCGGGGAGGCCTCCGAACAATGAGGAATCTATATAGGCCGCCGCGGCCTGGAAGGCGGCGAGCTGCCCAATGATCGGATCGACCAACACCGTGCTGCTTCTCCAAGGTGTTTCCAGCACCGGATTGGCGACGATCGCGATAGTGAAAGGATTGGTCTTGGGAGAACCTGTCCGAATCTCTCTAAAAGTGACCGCCATATCACCTCAATTTGCTCAAAGTTCGTAGCCTGCCAAAAGAGTTCGGGGACCTGGAGGATTGAAAAAATTGAAAAACAAATGCGAGGTGAGTTCGGCCTCCAAGAAAGTCACGCCAGGATGCCCTATAAGGGATCGCTAGGGCGTCGGAATACACTTTGCCTCAACAAGAAATCTCCAACTTTCGGCGGAACCAATTTTTCATATCCTCCGGAGTTCCGAGTTTCGAGAACAGACGAAGTAACCGCCATCGGAAATGCCGCGCACCTGAAAAGGCTGGACAAACTCGACCAAGGACAAATGATCGACTAAGCACCAAAGGAAAAGGTCTCCTGGTCCTCTCTCTTATCGGTCTCCTTCTTGGGTCCGCGTTTTTGGGGAAGTTAGAGGAAGTTAAAGGGACCGGACGGGAAGATCCCCTGGAGCTGATGCTCACATGCTAACCTTTTGCTCAAAGCCGATCTAATCGCGTTTGCGAATCGCCGAACTGATCCAATTTCACATCGAAACGATCCATTAGCGACAGATACAAACTGCACATCTTACGGTTATCTTCGCTGTCGTTCAAATAATTCAGGGTACGCCCTGTTTGTAACGTCCCGCCCAAGCCGCCGGCGAGCACGAGCGGCAGGCGGAAGTTGTCGTGTTTGCGGCCGATCCACATGTTGGAGAGGAACATCAGGCAGGTGTTGTCGAGAACCGTGCCGTTGCCTTCTTTCATGCTGTCCAGCTTCGTGGCCAGGTAGGCGTACTGCTCGACGTGGAAACGAGAGATGCGCTCGTAGCCATCGGAATTGTTGTTGTGCGAGGCGGAATGGTGGCCCTCTTTTACATCGAGGAAGGGATAATACATGGCCGATAGATCATGAGAGATGATGAAGGAGGCGACGCGCGTCTTGTTGGTTTGGAAGGCTATCGCAATGATGTCGCACATCAGGCGGGAGTGATCGCGCAGGTCTTCCGGAAGGCCGTTGGCCGGCCGCTCCATGGTGGCGGCGACGGTGTTTTTGGCTTTTGCTGCGTCTTCGGCGTCGGTCTTGTCTTTGCGCATGCCCTCTACGCGCTTTTCCACTTCGCGCACGCTGGTCAGGTATTCGTCGAGCTTGCCTTGGTCCGTGGCACTGATGCACTTGGAAAGATCCTGGGCGCGATCTTTTACGCGGTCGAGAATGCTGATGTTTTGCAGGCTGCCACGGTTGTCAAACAGGTTGTCCCAGGCGAGCGATGGGTAGACTTCGATCGGGACAGGTGAATCGGGACTTTGCCAGGAGAGGTGGGAACTGTAGGCCAGGGAGAAGTTCGACTCGTGGTAACCGGTCATGGGCTGCTCGCAGGCGAGCACGATGCTGGATTGCGGAGTGTCTTCGCCCACATGGTTGGCAATCATCTGGTCGATGCTGATGCCGGAGTGGATGATGGCGCCCTTCGAGATGTGCGCGCCGGATAAGAGACTGCCCGTCTGGGCGGGATGAATGCCCTGGCCGGTCAGCGCATGGACGTAGAGACCGTCAATCACGTTGATCTTCTGTTTGAGTGGTTCCAACGGGGAGAGGGTCTTACTCAATTTCATGTCGGCGCCCTGGCCCTCGGCGCTCCAGTGATCCTCGTTAATGCCACAACCCAGGAAGACGATGCCAAAACGCTTGGGGAAGGCGGAGGGCGGCGGCACATCGGCTAAGGCATGCAGCGACTCAAGCCAAGGCAAGGCTACGGTACAACCGGCTCCGCGAAGTACGGCGCGGCGGGAAATGGGAAATGCGAATTTTTTGGTTAATCGTGACATGAAAGCTCCCTCAGCGGCTAAAGCCGGACCCATTTGCAATATTTTACGTACGGCCTAAAGGCCGTACCCTTCAGATAGGCTTCAGCTCCGAGCTGGTAGTAGCAGGGGCTAAAGCCCATCTCTTTATTAGGCCGTTACGGCACGACTAAAGTCGTGCCCTGATACAAAACATTTGTTCTTCCGCAGCCTGTATACTCGTGCTGTGCGAGGTAGTCGTGCCCTGATACAAAGCATGAGTTCTTCCGCAGCCTGTATAGTCGTGCCCTGATACAACGTTTGTTCTATCCGTGTATTTGCCCTTCACAATGGATATCCACTAGTTTGCCTTCCTCGATGCTATCTGGGTCTCAGGCTTCTGGGGCACTGGCATTCGCTTGTTGCGGAACTGCGGGCTCAGGACGATGGTTTCTACCAGGGAATCAAAGGCGTAGCCTTGCTTGGCCAGATTGATCTGCATGGTATCGACCAGGGCTTCGTCGGAGAGTTGCAACGAGCGATCTAATGAGTAACTAAGCAGCTTGCGGCAAAGGTTGTTGATGAATTCAGGCTGGCGATGATCGCGGATAAAGTCGCGCAGGCCATCAAAGCCAACACCATTGACGCCGCCGGGATAGGTGACGGCGGTGTCGACGGGCCGGCCGGCCAGGTCTTTGGTGCGTACATCCCCGATGGGCCCGTAACCTTCATAGGCCAGGCCAAAGGAATCGAAGCGTGCGTGACAGGCGGCGCAGAAGGGAATCGCGCGATGTTTGGCCAGCATGTCGCGTACGGGAAGATCGGACTTGGACTCATCGGCCGGCAGCTCGGGAACCACGGGCGGTGGCGGAGGCACTCGGATGCCTAGTATCTTTTGTACAACCCAATTGCCACGCTTCACCGGGCTGGTGCGCAGTCCGGGTGAGTTCTGGGTCATAAATACCGACATGGGCAGCAAACCACCGCGTCCATATTGGCCGGCATTGTCCACGCGGACCCAGTGGTTCACGTCGCCCTGGACTCCTGGTATGCCGTAGTGCCTGGCCAGCACCGGGTTGACGAATGTGTAATTGCCATAGATAAGATCGAGCGCGGAACGATTGTTTTGAATGGTGTCTTCGACGTAGCGGATGGGTTCCTGAAACATGGCTTCGCGCAGGTCGTTATTGAACTGGGGAAAACGAGCGCGGTCGACGGTGTTGTTGGTTTCAAAGAGACGGAAGTTGAGCCAGTTGCCGGTGAATTCCGTAGCCAGGCCACGGACGCGGGAATCTTTCATCATGCGTCGCGCCTGGGCCAACAGGACTGACGGTTTTTGCAGGTCGTTCGCTGCCGCGTGGCGCAACAACTCTTCATCGGGCATGCTGGCCCACAGGAAGTAGCTCAAGCGGCTCGCCAGGGCGTAGCTGGATAAGGGCTCTACGTCGACGGCGGCCGAGGTTTTCAGCACTACGGCGTGCGACCCATGTTTTGCAACAGCCGTTGTTTGCGGGTCCGTCATGTCGAGACGGTAGAGGAAATCCGGCTCCATCAGCACGCCGGTGATGGCATTGCGGAGGGCCTCTTCGTGGGATGACTGATTTTGGGCTCGATCCTGGTGATAATAGGCGAGCAATTCCGCGCGTTCCGCATGGGTGAGGGGCCGCCGGTAGGCACGCGCGGCAAATTGGAGCAGAGCTTCCAACTGCGCCGGTTCGGCCGCTGCCCGCTCCTTTTCCAGGCTGCGGAGAGTGGCGTTCATCTGGTTGAAGTGGTCGCGAATGGCCTCAGCCGCTGCGGGATCGTTGGTGGGGTCCGCCGCAGCCTTGGCCAGGTAGACGTCTCGCATCTTGAAGATGACGGCGGTATCGGTCACGGCGTGATCGGCGGGGCGCTCGGAGCCAGATTCGTCGCCTTTGCCGAAAACTTCTCCACTCTGGTTGAAGTAGTACTGGGTCCAGGTGCGCGCGGAAAAAGCTGCAATGTAATCGAACTCGTTCCACAGGCGATCCAGTTCCTTCGTTCCGCTGTCATCGAGGATGAGCTGGCGGAGAGGAAGATCGTCGCGGTAATAGCCCATGATGTTGTGATAGCCGGCGCTGAGCAGGCGGCCCTTATCCTCCGAGTCGTCGGGGAAATAACGGCCGCGTTCGCTGATGTAAAACGCGTCGGGAAAGACGGAAGCGAAGCGGGCAAATGCGGCCTCGTAGCGGGGGCGCTGGGCGGCGGGTACGATCAGGTCGGGATCGTTGGCGCGCGCCTTGGCGGAGAGAGCGGCCCAACGGGGCGCGGCTTCCTCGTGCAGTTCGGGATAGGGCGGGATCGCCGGGACGACGGGCGGTGGATCGGTGTCATTACGCAGATCTTTGGGATCGCTGTCACGCCGGTGCTCGGCAAACTGCTTCAGCTTCCAGTTCAGCAGAGGCTCGGATTGCGCGGGCAAACCCGCCACCACCGGCGCGGCAAACTGCATCGCGGTGTGGGCGCGAATTTTCACCACGAAATCGCGCATTGCTATGCATTTTGCCCGGAGAGCCCCGGTCTGAACCGCTGCGGGAGGGGGCAGGGCATGCCACATTTTCTGGAGCTTGAGAACAGGGCCCACCGCGTTTTGATCGTGCAGGATCTGCCAGACCATGGGAAGGTATTTGGGGCTCACCTTTGAATCCACCGCAGTGGTGGTCAGGGTGGCGTGCGGTTTCTTGAGGGCGATTCGATACTTATAGCGCCAGGCGGCCTGGAAGTAATCCGCATAGTCGGTGGGCTGCGCGGCGTAGAAGCTCACAATGCGCTGGATGGCGTACTTTTCGCGATCGGTCTCCACCAGCATGGGATAGGGCGCGAAGTCGATTCCATCTGGTTTCAGAACAGCGTGGTCGGCCACTTCGCGCGCCGCCTTCAGGTACTTATTCAGCAGGGCGGGCGACATGGTTAACGATTCGCCGGAATTGTCGAAGCCCGCCTGGTTGGCCGGATCCACGGGAAACTGTTTGGCGACGCGCAGGTCCTGGCCGGTGAGATCGCGGATGGTGTAGTCGTACTCGGCGTTGCTGAGGCGGCGGGCCAGGACTACGCCCGGGTCTCCAGCCGCCTTCTTGATTTCTTCCGCGCGCACGGCTGCAACCCAGTCGATGATTTGCTGCGCCTCAGAGGCGGGCGGGGACGGCATCGGCTTGGGGGGCATTTCGCGGTTCTTTAGCCGCTCGGCCAGGAGGGCCCAACGGGCAAAGTCGTCGGTGACCATATCCATATTGGTATAGGACTTCAAGTCGAATTGGGCGGGGGCCATTTTGCCGCTATGGCAGGCGACGCAGTATTTGCCGACGAAGGGCCGTACCGTCTGTTCAAACTGCTGGTCTAAGACGGAGGCCGGGGCGGCTGGGGCGGGGGTGGCTGCCCCCGCCATGGAGGCTGCGGTGAGGGAGAGGGAGAGGAAAAGGGTCCGAAACTTCATGGCAAAGCGCCTCTGGCCTCAAAGTGGGGGGAGCGTCATGGGTCATT
This sequence comes from uncultured Acidobacteriaceae bacterium, assembly GCA_963750415.1. Taxonomy (GTDB): domain Bacteria; phylum Acidobacteriota; class Terriglobia; order Terriglobales; family Acidobacteriaceae; genus PALSA-350. Next base: position 237,638 of record CAVVQX010000002.1, on the reverse strand, counting down.
AATATGATACCGATTCGGCGTGAAAAGCGCTCATTGGGTGCCATCGTCACACCGGAGAGCCCGACAGACCGGAGTTTGAGGCCCAGTTTGGGGGTAGACCGGGGATGTATCTGCGGCGCACCCAGGGTTCTGCCGCGAGGCAGGAAATCTGGGTACGCTCGGTAGAAAAACATTTCCAGGAAATGTTTTCGACAGAGTGTCAATGGGTCTGTGGCCCACCTTATGGGATGAAAAAGCCGGCCGCAACAGCATTCTTGCGACAACCTGCGAAGAAGGTCATCATAGCCGCATGTCTCAACATTCCGGACTTGGCAAATACAACATCATCGGATTCGTTTCCATCGTCGACGTGCCCCGCGCGAAAGATTTCTATCAGAACACTCTTGGCCTTCGCCTGGTGATGGAAGAGCCGCCGTTTGCGCTGGTCTTTGAGGCGAATGGCATCATGCTCCGTCTCGGCATGGCTAAAAAACTTCCTCCGGCTCACGGCACCGTTCTGGGCTGGCAAGTCCCCGACGTCGCTGCCACCGTTGAGAGCCTGGGGCAAGCCGGAGTCCGCTTCGAACGCTATGAGGGTATGAACCAGGACGAACTGGGCATCTGGACTTCGCCTACCGGCGCGAAGGTCGCCTGGTTCATGGACCCTGACGGCAATATCTTGAGTCTCTCGGAACATCCGGAATTGAAGAAATGATCCTCGCGAAGTAGATCACTGAGCCACGCTTCGCCTGAACTACCCTGAAGTCGCGGGGTTCCCCTGCCGATACAGATGTTGACTTAAATGGCAGGGGCTGCGTGATGAGAAATCAGTGGGAGCGTATCTGTCTTAGTTGCTTAATCGCCGGATCGATTTCTCTTCCCAGGGTAGCCTATGGCCAGGGTGACGCCATGCGGCGCGTACCCACTGCGATCGAGGAGTGCGAGAAGATTGGACTCACCACAAACTGCGCCACCTGGCAGTTGAACGGAAAGGCCTTCGACGCGCGTTGGCGCGACGGAAGTATCGGGCGCATTACCATGCAACAAATTCCGGGCCATGTTGTGTTTGAAAGGGAAGACCATTCGGGGGCCTCGTCTGGCCTAACCGTTACCTACTACGGGGATTTGCTTTTCGATCAAATTACGCACGGCACGCTTGTGCAGTGGATGGCGGGCAAAGCTACATCGGGAACATGGACAGCTACATTTGTCTATCAGTCTAAACGCTGATCAAATTACGTAACAAAATTAGATACCTATTGCCGGTGTACAAAGCTGCCGGCGCGCACCGTCTCGGCTCTGCCCGGTTTGAAAAAGCGGCGCACGCAAACGAAGCATACAGTACCGCTTACTAATATGTTATGCGCAGCAAATTTGTTACCTCGGCTGCCCCCGGCGTGCCGTGGGATCCGCGGTTTTTCCACACCCTCGTCTGGTCAGGTTGCGATCCGGCGATCTACCCGTTAAGATTAGATCCAGACTATGAAGCATTACGCCTTGCTGCCCCTCCCCGAAGAAGTACGTGATTGGTGCTCAACAATTGCTGCGCAAATGATGCACTGGCCCGGTGTGAAGATGAATCACGTATTTGGCACACGTGCTTTTTACCACCGCAAGGTCATGTTCGCCATGCTTCCCGACAAGCGGAGCCTGGAGAGCTCTACCGCGATCTCATTCATAACCTCTCCCAAAGACGAGGCAAACCGGGATGCAAATTGGCAGACATTCGAGCTGACTGACCGCAACCTCATCGATCCGGCTCTGGTGCTGCTGGAGAAGGCGTACAGGGACAGCATGCTCTACTCATCTGTGGATCGTCCAAGCCCGATAAAGCCAGGGCCCCAAAAGCGAGACGGGCAAGGGAGCATCACCCATTCGGTGATGTCGTTATAAGCCTTCTCAACCCCGGCGTGGTGATGGGCGCTCTTCACGGACGCTTCAACTTTGCGTATTGCTCAGGAGTCAACTTCAGATAGGCGCCGCCCTTGCCGGTCGCAATCGCGTGCTCCAACATCTGCCTTGCCTCTGATGTCCCCCAGGCTTCCCCGTGCCTTGCCAGTTCCCTGATCTTCTCTGGATCAGCAAAGGTCAGCTTCCTGGGCAGGGAAGTCTTCAGATCTGCTTCCAGGAACTGAACCTGCCAGCTCTGGTGAAACAAGAACGACATGTAGACGCGATGGCTGGGACGGTCGTATCGGCTCATGCCGCCAGTATAGGGGAATAAAAGGCGAAACTATCCACAGGGCTGGAAAAGCTCAAACGGGTCGACCTCTGCGGACGGCGTTGGAAAATATACGGTCTTCATTCACAGGACGACAATGCCCTTCCTGCATTGATTAGAGCGATATGGGAAAGCGCCTGGGGAAAATTGCCCCTCAACTGATTGCGTTGAGGATCGTATTCCTCCGAGAGCAGGCCGACGTCGTTACGCAGGCTCAGGACTTTTTCGAACAGCCGTTCCGCCTCGGCTCGCCGGCCCACACCGGCCAGATTGTGGACAAGCCAGAACGAGCAGGCCAGAAAAGCAGACTCCCGCTCCCATTTTTTCTCAGGCAGATAGCGATTCACCAACCCGTTGCGTACGAGCTTCCTTTGGATGGCATCGAGCGTACTCTTCACTCGCTCATCATGAAATGGCAGAAAGCTAAATACCGGCAGAAGCAGGACGGAAGCGTCGAGCTTACTTGAACCGAAAGACTGCACAAAGCTTCCCAGCCTTCGATTGAATCCGCGACTGCATATCTGCCGATGGAGGTTCTCTCGTTTTCGCTTCCACCCGGTCACTGCTACTGACGTCGCACTCTTCGCAAAGGATTTGATTCCCTGATCGAGCGTAAGCCAAGCCATCATCTTTGAATAAGTGTAATGATCCTCATGATCTCGCCGCTCCCATAGCCCCGACGAGGGCCGACGATGGACAGAAGCGACGTACTCGGCCAGGTCCTTTTGCAAACGGTGCAGGCGCGGGTCAATGGGAATACGTGCCAGGACCATACGGGCAACCGCATCTGCGACTTCTCCGAAGACGTCGAGCTGGAATTGTTCCGATGCGGCGTTTCCAATCCGCACGGGACCTGAGCCTTTGTATCCCCGCAGCCAGGGCAACTCACATTCGGGAAGGTGCCGCTCGCCGTGAACACCATACACGATCTGCAGCCCGCGCACGTCACTGCCTAACGATTGAAGCAACCATTGCTGCCAGGCGATCGCCTCGTTGTGATAGCCAACGGATAACAGAGATTCCAGCGTGAAGGCGGCATCACGCAGCCAGCAGTATCGATAGTCCCAGTTCCGATCGATCCCGAGTCGCTCGGGAAGTGAAGTCGTGGCGGCAGCGACGATGCCGCCAGTGGGACGATAGGTGAGTGCCTTGAGAGTGATGAGGGATCGCTCGATCGCATCTTGCCAGGGGCCGCTGTAGGTACTTATGCCGCACCATTTATGCCAGAAGGCTTCTGTCTGTGCGAATGCCTTGCTCACGTTGATCCTGCGGGGCGGCGGTTCTTGAGCGTCGGCATGGGTTAGAACAAACGAGCGGCGTTCGCCCTTCCCGAGCGTAAAGTCAGCGATCGCGGTGGAGCGCTCCGTGCGCGGATGTACGTGACTGCGCAGATAGACAACACCGGTCCCTGCCGCGGCTGCCCACGCGCTGCCTTCGCGAGGCCCGGTCCTTAGTTCCGTCCATGGAATCGTTCGGCCATAATCGAAGCGTATGCACAACTCCATCCGCACCGGAACCCTTCCCTGCAGGCATTGAACTATGCGCACCACATCAGAGTGGTGTTCCCGAATGGGCATGAAGTCCGTCAGGAGGAGGATCCCCGATGCGGTTTCGAATGTTGTTTCGAGAATCAGCGTGTGCTCGCGATACCTGCGAGTTACTTTTCTTATCTGCGCCCTGGGCGCGATTGACCATCGTCCGTTCTCAGGCGTGCCGAGCAGCGCTGCAAAACATGCCGGGGAAGAGAAGTCGGGCCAGCACAGCCAGTCGATCGACCCGTCTTTGCCGACTAATCCCGCTGTTTCGCAGTCTCCAATCAGGGCATAATCCTCAATGTCAAGCGCCATCCACCTCTACCCTCGACCCATAAGGAACATCCGGTCACGAATTTAGATGCTCGCGACCGTCCGGTCAGGCATCTCCGAACCATGGATTTGGACTCCCACCTACAGGAATGGAGAAGCGGGAGATGACGCATCGGTCGCAGACAGTAGTAGTTACCGGCGCTTCCGCCGGGCTAGGGCGTGCCATTGCGCATGTATTTGCCAGGACAGGCGCACGCGTAGGTTTAATCTCGCGGGATCAGGCTGCGCTCGACGCCACAGCCGCGGAGGTACAAGATCTGGGCGGTACGGCGGCCGTCTACGCGGCGGACGTGAGCGATGACGCCGCGGTGGAGGCGGCCGCAGCCTCCATCGAGGAAAGACTCGGCCCGATCGACGTATGGATCAACAACGCCATGGTTTCGGTTTTCTCTCCGGTCCGAGAGATGGAAGCGAAAGAGTTTCGCCGCGTCACCGAGGTCAACTATTTAGGCTATGTTCATGGGACCCTGGCTGCTTTGCGCCGCATGCTTCCGCGCAACCACGGACGGATCATTCAGGTCGGCTCGGCTCTGGCGGTTCGAAGCATTCCCTTGCAGGCCGCTTACTGCGCGACCAAACACGCCATCGTAGGGTTTACTGATTCTCTTCGCTGCGAGCTTTATCACGATAAGAGCAAGGTGAAGGTGACCGTCGTTCACATGCCGGCGATGAATACGCCGCAGTTCACATGGGTAAAAAGCCGCCTGCCCAGGATGCCACAGCCTGTGCCTCCTATTTACGATCCGGAAGTGGGCGCGGCTGTCGTCTTACATGCTGCGCAAACTTCCTATGTGCGACGGGAGTACTGGGTGGGCGGCTCGACAGTGAAAGCCATCGTAGCGCAGAAATTCGTGCCCGGCCTGCTGGACCTATATCTTGGAAAGACCGGATACGGCTCGCAGCAACGCAAGATGGAGGATTCTCCGGACCGTCCGCATAATCTCTGGCAGCCTGTGAGTACCTCCTTCGGTGCGGATGGACCCTTCGAACAAAAGGCGCGGCCCTTCAGCCTGGAAGCAGACGTCAGCAAAAATCGTGGCTGGTTCTTATTTGGCTGCGGTCTTGTCGGGGCGGCGCTGGCAAGAAAGTGGTTGGCTTCCTAAGCAATGCGTGGATTGCCCTTGAACCTGGTGTAAGGCGGACTGAGGTCGTAGCGGATACCTGGCTCGTTTGGGTCACGATGATTGGAAAAGAAAATGGCGCTACCCTGCTTGATCAGATAGTCCGCTGTGCGCGCCGCCAGTGCTTGAATTGTCAATCCCGGATTGGCCGAGCCTTGCGTTGGGAAGATACTTCCATCGCATACGAACAGGTTCGGAATGTCGTGCGTACGTCCGAACTTGTCGACGACTGAGGTCGAAGGGTCGCTTCCCATGCGCGCCGCCCCGACGAGATGCGCGAAGCGCGATTCTTGAACCACCTGCTTCGCCCCGGCTGCCCACATAACATCGATGACTTTGTTTTTTCCGAACTCGATCAGTTTCTTGTCGTTGTCGTGAAGATTGAAGGTTACCTTTGCCACGCGAAGCCCGTGCTGGTCTTTCGCTTCAGCAAGCTCGACGCAATTGTCTTCCCACGGGAGAATCTCTCCCAGCACTCCGAGGGTAGCCCAGTGGTTGTAATCCATCATCACTCGCCGCATGCCCCATCCCCAGGCACCCATCGCAGCGGTCATTTGCTTGGCAAATGCGATAGGGAGGGGACCGACGGTCTGGATTGCGAATCCGCGGGCAAAGTCATGGCGCTTGTCGGTTTCGTAAAAGTCTTCTGAGAGGGCATGTGCCGGTGGCGCCTTGTAGAGCCGGATCAGTTCCTCAAAACGTCCGGCAATGATGTTACCGGCCTGGGCCATGAGATATTTGCCCAGCGTCCCACTGGAGTTGGCGAGACCGTGCCTATGCCCCGGACAAGCTGAGTTCAAGAGCAGACGCGGCGTTTCGATCGCGTAGCCGGAAACGATGATGGCCCGGGCATGCTGGAAATGCTCTTTCCCTTCGCGGTCGAGATAGACAACGCCGTCCGCGCGGCCATCGTTGCGCAGGCTGATGCGTGAAGCCATCGAGTGCGGGCGAATATCTGCTCCATGGGTGATGGCATCCGGAACATGAGTAATCAAGGTGCTCGCCTTTGCCCCCACCTTACAACCCTGCAGGCAGAACCCGCGATAAATGCAATGCGGCCGGTCTCCATGCGATGCAGACAGAATCGCGACCGGCCCTCCGGCCACGGTGCGTATGCCCAGTTCCGTGCATCCGCGTACGAGCACATCGCCAACGCCACCCAAGGGGTGCGGCCCGTAGGGATGCCCATGCGGATCGCCCCAGGGAAACCAGGCCGGGCCTGCGACAGGAATCTCCCGCTCCAGCAGTTCGTAGTAGGGCTTCAAATCCCAATAGGATATTGGCCAGTCAACTCCGACGCCATCTTCCGAGTACGCGCGAAAGTCCGAGGGATGAAAGCGAGGCGCAAACGCTGCCCAGTGGACCGAGCCCCCGCCCACGCCTTTGCCGCTGTTGTTCGCACCGAGCGCCAGCGGATGGCTTCCGCCGGTGATGCGCAGGTCGTTCCAGTAAAGCTCGTGCGAACCTTTTTCGTCGCTCACCCAGTCTTTTTCCGTATCCCAGAAAGGACCCGCCTCCAGGGCGACCACACGAAATCCTGCACGCGCGAGGCGCTGCACCAGCACCCCGCCGGCTGAGCCCACGCCCACGATGCAGTAGTCAACGGTCTCGCTGTCGGCGAACTTCCTCTTCGAAGCCGGAAGCGTTTGCATGGGACCGAGACGGTGCGGCATCAGTGGCTGCCTCCATGGCCATGCAGTGACGAGTGTTCCGGAGGAGCACCCTCCGCCTCCAGCTCCGAAACAGAATCGACTGGCGCATTCCAGTCGTAGCGCTCTTCTTCAACTTCCCATGGCTCAGGCAGTCCGTTTTCGAGACGGATGTATCCGCGTGGATAAGCCGGACCACCGAAGCCGATCTCGTCCCAGGCCCAGGGATGAGAATAGTAAGCGGTGACACAGTCCTCCATGAGCAACGCCCAGAATCGATGAACAGGCATTTGCGTCCATGCCGGATGTTCAGGGTCGGGCTTGCCGTCATGCAGCGATTTCAGAATTAGCTCCTGTCGGTGAACGGTCAAAGTTACAAATGGCTCCTGAAAGCGGGTCTGCGCCATCTCGTCGATCGCTTTTATCCCGAGGCGGTAGGCGTCCTGGTCCGGTGGCATATCTTCGTAGCGAAATCCATTGAGCGAGTTCTTGAAAAGCCGTTCATCCATGACGGGAAGAATGGGAATGGTGCGTTCTGCCGCTCGATCATCCTGGGGCATCACACGATCGATAATGGCCGTCATCAACCCGGCTTCTTCAACAGAAAAGAAGCGAAGGGGCGGAACCTTTTCCACGCGCTCTGCGACAAGGTTGCGGGTGGTTTCATCCCAACTCTTCTTTTGTGTCAGGGTGACGAAGCCGCTATAGTAACCGGGCTGAAGCAGATTCCGAATCTCGCCACCTGTGGCTCGAAATGGATACGATTTCTGTTTCATGGCTTGCGCTCCCGCCGGAGGAGGCTCGCCATCAGACCAAGAAAGCCACAGGCGGCGAAGAGTAACGGCGCGAAAATCGGGGGGCCGTAGAGGATGTTATAAAGCGGTTTCTTCATGCCTCCCGGCCTCCGCGCTATACCGCGCGCATGATAGTAGAAACCCGTCGCGCCATCGGCAAGCGCCAGTGCGGAAACAACGGGCAGAACAGTGTTGGCAATCCGGCGGCTCTTGATTGCACCAGCGGCTGCACCCATTAACAGAGGCGTGAGCAATACCGGAGTCCACTGCGCCTTGTAGCGGAAGTTCGTCTTGTAGTGCGAGTAGAGAGCCTCAAATCCGCTGAAGAAGGCCCAGAGAAGCGTGATCCCCGAGAGATGTTTCTGGAACCTTCCATAGCGCAGGTTCGTGCGCCAATCGGGCCTCCCCAGGGCTAGGCGGCTTCCGGCTTGCTGCAACCGCCCGCTCAGTGTTTGAAGTTCGCCCTCCCGCCGCAGGTAGGAAGCCATCAACCCGAGGTATGCGCTGGTTCCGAAGAGCAACGGTGCGAAGATCGGCGGCCCCATGACGATGTTCGTCACCGGAAGGCTCCAGCCGCCTGGCTTACGCGCCACGCCACGTACATGAAAAAAGAATCCGATGATCCCGTCCGCCAGCGTCACCCTGCTTACCCATCGAAGAATGAAGCGTGCGCCCCACCGGTTAAAGACGCCAAGCAACCCCGAACCGGCCAGTGCTCCGCTCAAAATGACGGGAGTGTACATGACGGGATTGCTGTAGCTTCCCTTATAGTGCTCGTAACCAACTTCAAGGCCACTGGCTACACTGGTCATAGAGACAACGAAACATAGCGTGCGTTGAAAGCACCCTTCGCGGAGATGCTCCAGGACGCTCGCCGCCCCGGCACCAATCGGTTCCGGCAAAGCGCGCTTCGCTGTGCTCTCCAATGCAGTTGTCAGGACGAAGCTCATTCCATTTCTCCTTCGTCCCACGCGGGGCCGTAGATCATTTGTTTTCCCAGACGCGGTAACGTTCCGCATCCTTTCTTTTGAAGGTCAGGCCAAGGCCCGGTCTCGAACGGTCTGGCCGCAACATGCCATCGTTCGCTGCAATGAATCCGTCAAAGAGCATTTCCTCGATGCGAACGTGATCGTGAAAATATTCCACATGCCGAAAATTCGGAACGGCGCAGCCGGCATGCATATGAAGGGATGGTGCACAGTGAGCTGAGAGTGGACACCCAAAACTCGCCGCAACGGCTGCGCCCTGTAAGAATCCAGTGAAGCCTTTGCATCGAGTCGCATCAAGCTGCAGGACATCAACAGCTTGCGCTTCGAGCATATGCTGGAAATAAAAGGGATCGTAGCCATACTCACCTGCAGCAATATCCATGCCTGCAGGCACGCGAGCTCGTATGAGACGCAATTCAGGCAAAAGGTCGGAACTGACCGGTTCTTCAAACCATGTCACACCATATCCGGCGAAGCCCTCAGCAAACGAAAGAGCCTGTTTTGTGCTGTAGGCTCCATTGGCATCGACGAAGAGCGCCACGTCTGGTCCGATAGCATCGCGTGCTACGCAGACTCTTTCCATATCCGCCGTAGGCTCCGAGCCAATCTTCATCTTGACCGCTTTAATGCCATCTCTCGCCCATCCGGAAAGCTGCTGGGCGAGTTTGGCGTTCGTGTAGGTGGTGAAGCCACCGCTCCCATACACTGAAACACCTGGGGTGACAACACCCAGCAGGTCGACCACGGAGCATTGCAGCACTTTCGCCTTGAGATCCCATAAGGCAACATCGAGCGCCGAGATAGCCATGGAAGCGATGCCGCGGCTTCCATCGTTGCGTACCTGCCTGAGCATGGCCGCGTGCAGTCCAGAGACATCGAGAGCCGATTGCCGCAGGAGGCACTTCTCAGCGAGATGATCGATAACTGCGGCAGTTGCTTGGTTGCCATAGGTATATCCCAGCCCGATGGTCTCGCCCGCATGGATCTCGCAAATGATCAGCGTGGTCGAGTCCCACTCGAGAGTTCCGTCTGACTCCGGTGCATCGGTCGGGATCGTGTACCCGGATAAATGCACCTTCTCGACCGATGGCCGTGACAGCTCCATATCAGGAAATTCCTTCGGTCGCAGCTGGCCGCGACCCGATTAGACCAGCTCACGCACCGTGTCATGCGCGTTGGTCAGCGCAATTTTCGAGCGGTTGGGCTCCCCGCGTACCAAGGCCTGAGCCAATTTCAATGCCTGGGATGCCTTGATCTTTGCCGGCATTGGAGGCGTGAACTCGTCAACGACAGCTTCAATCAGCACGGGTTCACGACGGGTGAGTACGCTGTCCAATTGGGCGCCGCAGGTGGTTGCATCGGCAATCTGGATTGCGTCAATGCCTGCGCCGCGCGCGATGGTGACGAAATCGGCCGGATAGAGGTCGGAGCCATACTCGGGATTTCCCAGAAAGACCATCTGCTCCCACTTGATCTGTCCAAGGGTGTTGTTCTTGATCACGATGATCTTGATGTTGAGCTTGTACGCCGCGACGGTGATCAGCTCACCAAGCAGCATACTCAAACCACCGTCGCCGATGATGCAGTAGACTGGCCGGTCGGGATATGCCACGGCAGCCGCCATAGCGTAAGGCAAACCGCAAGCCATGGTTGCAAGATTGCCGGAACAACTATGCTTTTGCCCGCGCAAAGCAGGCACGTATCGCGCCCACCAGGTGGTGATCGTGCCCGAATCGGAGGTGACGATGGCGTTTGCAGGGATGCGTTTACCGAGCTCCCAACCGAGCACTTGTGGCTTCATCGGTTTATCGTCGCGGGTTCCTCGCTCTTCCAACAGCTTCTGCCAATCGGCTTTTGCCTTCTGGGCTTTTTCGAGAAAACTCTTATTATGCTTCTCAAGAAGCGGGAGCAGAGCGCGCAGGGTATTTTTCGAGTCGCCGACCAAACCTACGTCCGCCGGGTGCCGCAGGCTGATGCGCTGTGGGTCGATATCGATTTGTACGCATTTGATGGATCCTGGCTCAGGAAGAAACTCAATGTACGGAAATGAGGTCCCAACCATCAGCAGCGTATCGCAGTCCTCGATGGCGTCCTGGGATGGCTCCGTTCCGAGTAAGCCAATACCTCCCGTCGTGTAAGGACTGTCATCCGGGACCGATGCTTTGCCCAAAAGGGCCTTAATGACAGGAGCGCCGAGCACCTCGGCGATCTCTTCCAACTCCTGGGTCGCATGGAGTGCTCCCTGACCGGCCAGAATGGCGATCTTCTTGCCGCGATTCAGGATGTCTGCTGCGTGTTCGAGTTCTATCCTTGCGGGAAGCTGTTCGAAATACGCCGGCACCGCCGATGTGTGATGTACTGGGTTGCGCTCGGAGCGTCCTTTCTTGATCTCCTGCACCTGCACATCGACAGGGATTGTGATGTGAGCCACGCCTCGTGACGCGAGTGCAGTGCGGATCGCCAGATCGACCACACTTTCCATGTGGGCTCCGCTCATGACCCGTTCATTGTATTGGGCGACATCGATAAAAAGTTTATCGAGCGCCACATCCTGTTGAGTAAATGTTCCGATAAGATCGCTGTGCTGCATGCCGGTAATCGCCAACACCGGCGCATGATCCATTTTCGCGTCGTACAGTCCATTCAAGAGATGAATGCCACCGGGTCCCGAGGTTGCAATGCACACTCCCAGGCGGCCTGTGAATTTGGCGTACGCACATGCCATAAAAGCCGCTGCTTCCTCATGTCGCACATGAATGAAGCGAATATTGTCTTTTTGTTTACGCAGGGCTTCGAAGACGCCATTAATGCCATCGCCGGGTAGACCAAAAACGGTATCCACTCCCCAGGCGAGCAAACGTTCTACCAGTACATCCGATGCGTCGGTCATGATTCTCTCCGATTGGGTCTCGTGCAGGCTTGCTTGACATAGGTTAGGACGCAGATTTGCTTGTGCGGGTTTGTTTTCCGTGGCACATCTTGTTCACGCACCAATCCGAGAGCGCATCCAATGAGAGAGGACTGCACTATCCCGCAATCGAACGTTCCATCAATCTCTTTATCGTTGATGTAAGGCGCTGGTTGCCCCGCGCTGGCGAAGGCACAGGCGCGGTGGGGGTTGGGGAGCGCCAATGATCTGCTTGTGCAATAGCAGTAGCAGCAGTCTGCAACGGCTACCCACTACGGGGTACGGCGTACAATAGCCAGTGCCCATCGATGTGGGATTGAAGCAGGATGAACAACAGGCCACGGTTCCTTCGCGCGTTCGTGATAAGTTGCCTTGGATTCCTCCCTTACCTCTGCTGCGCGGCCCAGCAGCCTCACGACAACACCCCAGGTTTGCAAGTGAATGTAAATCGGGTGCTGGTCCCGGTCGTGGTCCGCGACGCCCAGGGTAACGCGGTCGGCAACCTGACGAAAGAAGACTTCCAGGTCTTTGACGATGACAAACCGCGTCCTATCTCCGGATTCACCATGGAAGCACGTGGCCCCGAGGGCACGAAGGCCGGCGATGCGGCCAGGAGGCCCTTCTCGTCCGCTTCCGAGAGGGGATCGTCTCCCCAGCCGGCACGCTTCGTCGTCTTCCTCTTCGATGACCTGCACCTCAGCGCTGAAGAGCTCGCGCATGTCAAGAAGGCTGCCTCCGGTGTGCTGGCTGAGGCGCTTACGGGGTCCGGCATGGCCGCAGTCGTCTCCGTCTCCGGCATAACAAACAGCGGCCTGACCCGGGACGCCGGCAAGTTGCAGAGCGCGATGATGAGCATCCAGCCGCATCGGAACTATCAGAACGATGCCAGATCATGTGAGGACATCGATTACTACCAGGCCGACCTGATCGAAGATAAGCATGACGATGCGGCCATGCAGGACGCTATTCAGCGGATGATTCATTGCAGCCCGGCCCTTCAGATGGCGGGCGGCGGTTCCGACATTGCGCAGAGCCAGGTGGAATCGGCAACCCGCCATGCGATGGCTCTCGGCCATCGGGATATTCAGCAGACCTATGCTGTCATTGCCGAGTTTGTGCGCAGGATGGCCAAGCTCCCCGGGCGGCGGACACTGATTCTTGTTTCGCCTGGATTTCTCAACGTCGAGCCGGACTCGGTAACGACGGAATCGCAAATCGTGGAACTCGCGGCGCAATCGAACGTGGTTGTCAGCGCCATCGATGCGCGTGGCTTGTACACCAGCCAACTGGCCGCCAGCGATCCCAGCCCAGGGGCCGGTGGCTCCAATCCGGAATACCGTCGCAACGAGATGAGGCTGGCGGCGGATCCAATGGCGGAACTCGCCGACGGCACCGGGGGTACGTTCTTTCACAATAACAACGATCTGGATGCGGGATTCAGGCTCCTGACCGGGGCACCCGCATATGTTTATGTGCTGGAGCTGTCCGTCAACGACGTGAAGCCGGATGGCTCGTGGCATCGACTCAAAGTAAAAGTGGATCGCGAGGGTCTCGAGGTGGGTGCGCGCCGCGGCTATACGGTGCCGCGTTCAGAGAAAAAGAAATCTACGATCCTTGCCCAAGGTACGATCCCTGCTCAGGATACGATCCCTGCTCAGGAGTCGATCGCCCAGAGGCAGGTGGCATCCTTGGGTGCTCCGACACTGCGGGTGACGTCGAGCCTTGTCTTTCTCGATGTGACGGTATTGGACAGGAACGGGCGCCCAGTTGTGAGCGGACTCACGAAGAATGACTTCGCAATTACCGAAGATAAGAAACCACAGCGTATCTTCTCATTCGAACCTCCGGAGGCGCACACGGTTGCAAATCCCGGAAGCGCTGATCTGCAAGGCCGGCCTCCTCTGACGATCTTCGTGCTCGATCTCTTGAACTCGAACTTTCAAGACTTTGCGTTTATTCGTTTCTCAGTGGAGAAATACCTGGAGGCACAACCCACACGACTGAAATCTCCAGCTGAAATGATCGTGATTGGCAATGAATCTCTGGAGCTGGTTCAGGCTTATACGCAAAGCAAAGAAGATCTTTTGTTCGCTTTAAAGCATGTGTCAGCGACTCTGCCGTATAAGCAGATGAATGGCTCCTCGCTCGGGGAGCGGTTTGGCCAATCGATCGATGCGCTGCAGCAGATCGCGCTTCAAAACAAGGGAGTGCCAGGACGGAAGAATATCGTTTGGGTAGGGGCTGGAGGCCCCAGCCTAAATTCAAGCTCTTTGCCAGTTTCTGCCCTGGACCGAATCGACCGGTATGCTCATGCAACCACGAATATGCTGGTGGATGCGAGGATCAGCCTCTTTGTGATTTATCAGGGCATGAAAGCTCAAGGTTTGAACACGATAAGCACGATAGACGCGAATGCTGAGATCGGCAGCGACGATCCTTTCGCCGGCGACGTCAGCTTCGGGGTGTTCGCAAATGAGACCGGCGGCGCGATTGATAGCGAGATCGAGCGTTCTCTGCAACTGGGTTCGCAGTACTACACTCTGACCTACCCGCCCCACGACGGCGAAATGGATGGTAAGTTCCGGCGGATTCGAGTAACTCTGACCAACCCGGACTTGCGGGTGGTTACAAAGGCCGGCTACTTCGCACCGGACAAAGGTGCACCCAGAGATCCTCTGCTGCAGACGATTACGAACATGGCTCAAGCGGCTCGATCAGTCATCCCTTTCGCGGCATTAGATGTAGAGGTATCCAGCGTTGTCCGGCATCCGGACTCCCTTACGGCAGGGCTGACGCTGCTCCTAAAGGGGAAGAACCTCGTTTGGCAGCCCACGGAGGACGGCAAGAGCACGACTCAGCTTCATCTGGCGACGGCCAGCCTGAGGGCCGATGGCGACATTCTGTCTTCAAAGGTGGAAAGGCTGGCCTGGACCGCTGGTACCCAGGATCCGACTCGACTTGCCGAAGATGAGACAACGTTGGCTGTTACAATTCGAGTTCCGCGCGAAACCCAGCGCGTGCGGGTGGTGATAGCAACCGAGGACGGCGGGCGGATCGGGGCGGCTGATCTCGATCGTAAGACCATCGACTCCTCCCCTTCGACGCCCTTCCCTGACCCGCAGTTGGTTCGACGTCCAACCAACTAGGGTTTAATCCGGTGAAAGCAAGCCTATTGCCTAACTGATCGCCTTTGCTCATACCCTTTCGCCGTATAGGTAATAGGCTCCCCGTTCATTCATGACGGCATCGTAAAATGCCGTCCTCAACTCTGCGGGGCCCAGGGGGAGATCGAATTCGAACTCGACAAACTTCGCTTCCGGTAGGACGGGCTTGGTTAGATTTACGTCGCGGATCATGATGTTTGCCCTGGTCGCTGCGATCGCGGCGCCAGGTGTCGTTTCCCGGTTCGGTTTGGGATTGGTATAGGGAGCGTTGATCGGCAGGTCGAGTTCCCGGGGCCAACGGCGCAATTCAAAGCGATAATGTCCAGCCCGGCTCACGTCCAGTGCCCAAAAGCCGTTGGCCAGAGGCGCCGAGCGAATCTGAGTCTGATTCCAGGTCGTCTCCGAACCATCCCCGTGCCAATCCATGCTCGTGAGAGTCGAAGGATTCTCCTGGTCACTGCCAATCACAATGCGCACATAGTCATGACCGCCGGCAGAAACCCGTTTCCACCAGGATTCGTATTCCGCCTTTAAGGACGCAACGACGTCAGGATGTTGGGCTGCGATGTTTATTTTTTGACCAGGATCTTTCTCGATATCGTAAAGCTCGACCTGGTTTGGATTGCCATGGAGCGAGGGATTCACCAGGCGCCAGCGCTGGGTCATGACCGCGGCATCTTTCCATTTGACGAGAAACTCCTCCCGCTGAGAATCGACCACGACGGTACGGTCTCCCCAATGCGTCGCGCCGCCGTAAAGCAGCGGCCGCCAGGATTTGCCGTCCACATCCTTGCCCTGATTTTTGAGGTGACACAGATCCACCAGCGTGGGCAGCACGTCGATGTGGGAGGTCAGGGCCTCCACTTCCTGACCGCGGTTCAGACCCCCTTCGGGCCAATGGAGAAACAGGGGCTCGCGATGCCCGCCTTCATACGGAGAGCCCTTGGAACCACGCATCGAGGCATTGAAGACATTCTCGCCCTCTGCCGTGCCGTTGTCGGAAGAGAAGAGAAAGATCGTATTTTCGGATAAGCCGTTCTTCTCGAGGAAGCTTCGCAGGCGGCCCACGTTTTCATCGATATTGGCAATCATTCCGTAGAAGCCGCTGCTGGCAAGCCCGGGGACACCCTCATAAGGAGCGCTGTCTTTCTGCAGACTCCAATAGGGCACATGCGCCGCGGTGGTGGCCAGGTAACAGAAAAACGGTTGATGGTTTGCTTGCGCGCCGCGCATGAAATCCATGGCGAGGTCGAAGAAAACGTTGGTGCTGAAGCCTTCGTACTTTTGAAATTTTCCGTTATGCAGGTAGGTGTCGTCCGTGTCGTCGTTACCGAAGTAGTCCGGTGTCTGCCAGATACCACCTCCCCCGCAAACGACGGCATCGTCAAAACCGCGGTCATGGGGTCGGTAGGGATAATTGTCGCCCAGGTGCCACTTACCAAAAATTCCGGTGCGGTAACCCGACGATTTGAAGCACTCGGCCAGGGTCACATTGTCTGAAGCCAAAATGCTTCGGCCATGAATGGTGTGCCACACACCGGTCGCATTGCTGTATCGACCGGTCATCAAAGCGGCGCGGGTGGGGGAGCAGGTGGGGCTTACGTGGAATTCGCGGAACCTGGCGGATTCGTCGTGCAGCTTATCCAGGTTCGGGGTCTTGATCACGGGATTTCCATTGCAGGCAAAATCTCCGTAGCCCGCGTCGTCGACGAGCACAAAGACCACGTTGGGCTGTTTTTGCTCTCCCGCACTTGCAGCAAGCGCCTTGCCAATAGAAGCGTCGGCAAGCTGGCTCGCAATGAGCCCGAGAACGGTACGCCGTGAAACGTGATGACCAGCCGGCATAAATCTCCTCGCCTTCATTGGTACCTTACAGTACAAGCAATAGCCCGCAGATCAGGTGAACCGGTATCATCGTATCTTGTTCCGCAATGTTGAATCGGGCATTTTCGTGATCGTTGTCGGTTACATCGACGAAAGCTATAGCGGCGAGACGCCGCCACGCATTTTTGGGCTTTCTTGCCTCCTGGCAATGGGTAACGAATGGCCATGGGTCGATTTAGCTATTCGCAGGGTTCTGGAAGACAAGAACCACCAGTTGACCAAAGCTGCGCGAAATCCAATTGCCCGTCTTCACGCTGTCGATATGAACAACTTCGTCGGAGATTTCAAGGATTGGGATGGCGCGGAACGAACCGAGTTTACTAAGAAATGCGTCGATCAGATATTCCGGCCCCACCAATTCGCGTTTTTGAGCTGCACCCTATCCTTGAAGATCCTGCAGGAACTATGGCCGAACTTGGGGCAACCGAGCCTGGAGTTCGCTTATTTGGTAACAACTAAATTCCTATTGTTAAAGCTTCCCGAGATCGTTAAGCGGCGGTTCCCAGGGAAACGGAGCGTGTCTTTAATCCATGACCGCTGTGATTATGATGGAGCCATGCTCAACGCGTTCAACAGTTTTTTGAAGGATTCGAGCATGGCGGATCGCGATATGTTTACAACGATTGCGCCGATGGGATGGGAAGCTTGTACGCCTCTACAGATCGCGGACTTCTTTGCCTACGAGGCGATGAAAGAGAGCCATCGCTTTGAAGTTGAACCCTTGCGATCAACCAGGCTGAGTCTGCTTGCACTTCTCAGCCTACACTCCATTCAGGGGCGCGGATTTCATATTACAAAGCAGGGCATTGCCGAGCTTAAAAAAGGCTTTGAAGTTTAGCCTGGGATGTTTCGTGTGCCATGCTTCTGGTATAAAGGCACCACATCCCGGGTAAGAGTAAGTGGCGGACAGATGGCCACCGACAGAGTGTAGAGCACCGTGACTGCCATGGACCACAATGAACTCTGCCGGATGGATGCAGTTGCGCTGGCGGAGCAAATCAGGACGAAGCGTGTTTCGCCGGTGGAAGTCACGGAAGCGGTGCTGGCGCGCATGGAGCGCCTTCAGCCTTATCTACACGGATTTTGCACGCCAACTCCGGATAGGGCGCGCGCCGAAGCGAAGCAGATCGAAACGGACATCATGGCGGGCCGATTGACCGGCCCTCTCGCCGGTGTTCCGGTGAGTTACAAGGACCTGATTCTCACCAAGGGCATCCGCACCACGTCTGGCTCGCTCGCTTACAAGGATTTCGTTCCCGATGAAGATGACGTTGTGGTCGAACGCCTGCATGCCGCTGGTACGGTCATGTTGGGTAAAACCAACGCACCGGAGTTCGGCAAGCGTGTCGCCTACAGCGCAGATTGGGGATACGCGCCGGTTGACCCTGCTGTGCGCCGAATTGCCGGCAGTGCTGTGCGGGTCTTCGAGCGCGAACTCGGATGCATGGTCGAGGAGGTGAATCCCGGCTGGGATGATCCATCCGGTGTGTTCTACGCCACCATGTTTGCTGACTCCGATCTGAAAGGGATGCGTGAGCTGATGCGGAAGTATCCGATGTCGGGCCACCTGGTGGACGGCCTCATGACTCCCTGGACTGCCGAGGACTTTACCACCGCGAGCATGATGCGTAAGTCAGTTGTACGCAAAATGGCGCAATTCATGTCCCGCTATGACTTGCTGCTGACGCCAACAGGTGCCGTACCGCCGTTTCCCATTCATATGCAGGGACCGGAAAAGATCGACGGACGCTACGTGCGCCCCGCACAATTTATTGCGTTTACCTTCCCGCTCAATCTAACCGGACAGCCGGCGGCAAATGTTCCGGCAGGATGGACGGAAGAGGGCCTGCCCGTCGGGCTGCAAATCGTGGGACGCCATTTAGAAGACTGGATGGTATTGCGGGCTTCGGCGAACTATGAAGCCGCGGCACCATGGCGCGACAAGTGGCCTCCCATGTTGACGAAACTGGGCCTGTAGGGCGTGACCTTAGCTCAGGGGATGAGAAGCAATTCGTAAGTGGCACCTGTGAGAGCGGTGAAGCAGGAAATCCGGGTACGCTCCTAATGAAGAAAGGAAGAGTGTGGTGCCGCACCTCCGGCGCTCGACCGCCTGGATATGCAACCCAGCCCTTCCGGGCTGGGCTGACGTCTAGCGGACGGCCCTCCGGGCCTCGATGAAGTCTGCTCCCAGAGACAACCGTTCCATCCTCAAAAAGCTAATTTGGACGCGTCCGAATCAGAATCAGTGACAGCATGACTATTGTAGGAAATCTGACTGATTGCTTTTGGCCAGGATCGAGCAAGCTCGGTGAATACCACCGTAAAATGCGGGAGGGAAAGACAGGCCGCTGAAACGCGCCCGGTCGTCCACGGACGGCTGGTGCCAGATAAGTTGTTCGAACTCACGCCTGACCGTTATTTTTGTTTTCATGATAGGGGAGAAGCACTGTGAATACAGCACCCCTTGACCCATTTGCAGTAACGGATTGGGCCTGAATGCTTCCCCCATGCCGTTCGGCGATCTCCTTGCATACCCATAAGCCCAGACCCGTCCCCACGTCCTTCTTGGTGGTGAAGAACGGCTCAAAGATCCGCTCGAGGTTCTCCGGAGCAATCCCGGGGCCGTCGTCCTCTACCTTGAAGCGGATGGACTTGAGATTACCAGCCGCCATGGGCGATACCTCGATTTTCAACGTCCCTTTGGCAGTTACTGCGTCGATTGCGTTGGAGATGATATTGGATATAAGTTGCTGAATCTCGCCCGCTAACCCTGTGATAGGAGGGCAGTCCTCAACGGCGAGCTGAGTTTTAATTTGTTTGGTTAGCAGCTTATTCGCATAAAGTGCGAGAACAGACTCTATGAGAGTTGGGATGTGCACGGATGCCGGTGAAGTCGACTCCCGATAAAAGCCAAGCGTCTGTCGCGCGATATGCGATACCCGCGCCAGTTCCTGTTCTGCGAGCTGCAGGTGCTCAACGACCTTACTGGACGCCTCGGGATTGGTTCTTGCAAGAAATATCAGGTTGCCAATTGCTTCCAATGGATTATTGATTTCATGGGATACGGTCGCGGCCAGGCGAGCCGCTGTTGCGAGCTTCTCTGTTCGACGCAACACTTCCTGGAGGCTTCGTTCGCGGGTAGCATCATGAAACACTAAAACGACCCCGATAAGCCGGCCGGAATCATCCTTGATGGGCGCCGCGCTATCTTCAATGGGCAACAAGCGACCCTCGCGATCTCGCAATACGGTGTGGTTTGCAAGACCTACAATATCCCCGGCCGCCAGGACTCTATCGACCGGATTTTCTATCGGCTTATTCGTGGCTTCATTGAAGATAGGAAAAACCTCGCCAATCCTCAATCCCTGTGCCTCTGCCAGGCTCATGCCCGTAAGGCGTTCCGCTACAGGATTCAAAAACGAGACATTGCCTTGCTCATCAGTTGCGATAACACCGTCTCCAATTGAGGAGAGCGTCACCCTGAACCGTTCCTCGCTTTGGCGTAGTGAAGCGGCGTCACTCTCTCGCCGCTCCATCTCTTGGATGATGTAAAAGGCCAATAAAATGAGGCCCAGGGCCGCGATCGCGCTTGCAGCATAAATGCAGCTGACGGTCAGCTTGACGCTTTTCCGGTAGGTGGCTCTACGGGCTTCGCCCACTGATATTTCTTCCTGTTCCATCTGCCCGGCAAGCGAGCGAATGCTTTGCATGATGTCGAAGCCCTTGCCCGACATCACTAACGCTTTGGCTGCCGCTGAGTCGCCCGACTGATAGACCGAGATCGTTTGTGCCAGCTCCGCGAGTTTTTGATGCACCAGACCTCGAAGATCGGCTGCCCGGGTTTGCTCTCGTGGGTCGTCGCCGATCTGCCGGGTTAAGTTTTCAATGTGTGAATCGATCTGAGCGACGGCTAGTGTGTACGGTGCAAGGTATTCGAGCTTTCCGGTATAGAGGTAGCCACGCTGGCCAGCTTCGGCATCCTTGAGCAGGGATTCTGTGTTTTTTAGCTCCTGCAATACTCGACGGCTGCGACTGAACCACTCCTGATTCCCAACTTGAATGGCGAGTTGATGTCTAAGAACGGCCGTGTTTATTGCCAGAAGGATGAGGAGTATTCCGAAGCCGGCAATGATACTGAAACGTTTGTGGATTGAGCGCATGGCCTTCTCAATCTCCCTAAGTAGCTGACAATCGCCTCTCAGCGCGCTGCGTTATTGGGATCCTTTAAGTCCATTTCCTTTTTCGGCTAGTTCATTTGCCGCTCTCCATACGTAGAGAAATTCGTCGTCGCTGGAAGTAGCTACCACGATCCCCTTTTGGCGGGTAGCGCGGCTTAAGGCCGAGCGGATATTTTCTTTCGAGTCCGGGAGGGCAGAAAGAGGGATTTTTAGGGCGTTCCCGTCCTGCAAATGATCGATGTCGCTTAGCAACTGTTGAATGATTACCTTGTGTTTTCCGTCGCGTCCCTTAGGGACATCGGATTGGAGCATGGATTCAAATCGCATTGGAGATTTATGCTGCTTCGGATTTCTGGGCATGACGTCTTCTCCCTCCAATTCGAGGCGTCGAGTCGTTAACGTGA
This sequence comes from uncultured Acidobacteriaceae bacterium, assembly GCA_963750415.1. Classification (GTDB taxonomy): domain Bacteria; phylum Acidobacteriota; class Terriglobia; order Terriglobales; family Acidobacteriaceae; genus PALSA-350. The sequence continues at coordinate 216,482 of CAVVQX010000002.1, read as the reverse complement.
CGCTAACGTAGCGCAGACGTGAAGATAAATTATCACAATCGGCGCAAGAGGTTATCCACAACTGAGAAGTCCCCAACATCATCTCGCAAATGTCACATTGCTAAAGAGTTAGCCCGTATTTCACGGATGTTGGTACTTTCTAAATAGGGTGAGCGGCAATGGTCAGGAAAATGAACTTTGAAACGGTACGATTGGCAGACCTGCCTGGGCATGAAATGACCGGCCTGAGCAGTCAGCTCAAGCCGATTGTGCTGGTGGTGGATAAAGAGCCTTTGATTGCGGACACTCGCGCAATGATTCTTGAACAAAACGGCGTGACCGCGATGGTGGCTTACGACGCAAAAAGCGCGCTTACGATCGCGAATACTTTTCCACCGGATCTCCTGCTTACCGACGATTCCATGCCGAACGGCATTGAGTTGGCGCTATCCATAAGGCGGACCATTCCACATTGCAATATTCTGATTTGTGCCGGGCAGGCGTCGAGGTCCGATTTGTTGAAAGCGACTGGCGTTGCGGGGTACGAGCTTACAGTCCTCAGTAAACCACTTCATCCAAATGAATTGGTTGCGCGAGTCTCGGACGCACTGCAGTCCCGAATATGCGCAAATCCGACGTAGTCGCCGGCCAGCGGGGTGGGTGGCTACTGGGAAAGCCTCTCCGCATCTTGCGCATTCCTCAGCCCGTCCCGGGCCTGGCGGTTATATGGCTGGCAGCTGAGGATCTCGTTGTACTCAGAAATTGCGCGGTCGTATTTCCCCCGGTTTCTGTGGCTCTCCGCCAGGTTCAGGAAACTGGGTATTTCGTCCATTTCGATCGAGCAGCCACGTGGTTTCGTTGTCTGCTTCGGCGTGTTTGGTTGGTCCGACGCAGCTGTATCCTGCGTTGTCACCGGAGGCTTCCGCAGCTTAGCAGGAGCTGGCGGCGGCGCGGCCGGTGGCTGTCCGACAGTCCTGGGTCCGGTTGATGTATTCGCGTTGGCTGGCGCTGCTGAAGGGGGTCTCTGCGTGGGGGTAAACGGGGCTTGCTCTACTTGTCTGGTGACCGGCACTACCGGCTTGGGCTGGTTACCAAGAAACCGCAAGTTTACCAAATAACCGACAGCAACCAACATTGCAACTGCACTACAGATGGCGAGAATTTTGGCAGTCGAAAGCCATTTGGACGGGACCGGCTCGTCTGCTTCAGGCTGTGGCGGTGGCGGCGGCACCGCCACCCGTTCTGGTGCTGGTTCCTTCCAGCGGGGCTCGAAAGCCGGCTTAGCCGAGGGCTTAAGGGGCGGGACGGTGACGGTCTGGGCAGCGGAAAGCGTGGGCTGGATCAGGGTCGGCATGAACTCGGCTTCGGCTTGCAACTCGTCCAGACGTTGTTCACTCGTCCAAAGGAATTCATAGATCCCGACGCGCAGGGGAGAAGATCGTAAAGCCGGCTGATAGTGCGCAATTCTGTCGTAGAACGCCTGTGTAATCAGCACCTGGGATGGTTTTGCCGAGTCCAGCAGCTCCTTTTGCTCTACGGAGAGCCGGGTGTAGCCGGACCCTGTCTCATCGGGTGCACACGAATCCAGAATCATCGACAGATTCGGCCGCGCGGCCGGAACCACGGTGCGGAAGCCTTCGAACGCAACCTGCAAGGCCCGGCTGGCGGCCAGAGCCTTCCCCAAATCGTTGAAGCCCTGAGTATGCACATATTCCTGTGCATTTATCTCAGCGTCTACCTCCAACCTGCTCATCAGGATGTCTTTGACCAGCGCCTGCGCCCTCACCCGCACCGTGGCGTCCGAGGGAGGGTTGCTCCTGGACTGCTGCAGGCGTATCACCAGCTCAAAGTGGTCTTTGGCAGTTCGGCCATGGGCCGTGGCATTTTGCATAGGTATTAAGGTCTTACCACTTCGCTTTCAAGACAGAAGCCAGGGAAAGGGAAGGTGCTTGAGATTTGGTTGCAAACGGAATGTGGGAAATGATAGCTTCTGAGTCGTTCCCCCGGTTAGCCACTAAGTAAATCCCCTTTTGGTCGCAGCCTCCTCATGCGATAAGCAAATCTATGCCGAGGAAGTATGGCGTCGTCAAGGTATTTTGTTGGTTGGGTACCATTTTGCCGGACTTCGGTCGCGGTTGTGCTCCTCGGTCTCTTGCCAGGTTCGGCCTTCGCAAAAACGCCGGAGTTGTCAGCGATTGAGGTGTATCCAACCGGCGATGCGCACGGTTACGTTCAGATTTCGGGCTTCACGCTGAACGCAAAGAACGAAATGCATATCTGCACCGGCGTGCAGAGCATCAGCAAAAATAGCTACGGAAAACTTCCCAAGATAATCCTGGGCCCCGGCATGACGTTGGAGCGGGCCAAGGATGGCATGCTTCTCCTCACCCGCGGAGGAGCACCCGAGTGTGTGGTCCCGGCTAACCTGAAATTAGAGAAGGATGAAGGAGCAACCCCCTCCGAACTGGCCGATAAAACCGAGTTGCAGGGGCAAATCGCGGCGAAATCGATCAGCTCCACGGATACCATTCCCCGTGTCGTTCCCGGGGTGAAGATTGTGTTCGTATCCACCCTGGACACGGAGTTGGCAGAGTTCCTGCTGGCTCAGAGTTCCGCCAACATAGCGGGCTGGAAGGCTTATCTGGGTAAATATCCCGCCGGTCCCCACGCTGGCGACGCGAAAGCCGCCCTGACGACTCTGTACATCCGGGATGGACAAACGGCATTGGCAGCTTACCAGGCGTCGCTCAAGGATAATCAACCCAACTACGCCAAACTGCGGGCAGCGAAGCAGGCGTTAGAGGCCGCCATGGCCAATACGACGAGTAACGACGGAACCGACTCTCTGGCAAAAGGAATCAACGCAGAAACCAAAAACCTAAATAGCAAGGGTCTGGGCGAAATCGCGTTGTACCGGGATGCGCTGGCGAAACAGACCGGCGGCTATCCCCACCTGGTTGCTGCGGAGACGATTTCCCAACTCACCCTGGGTCTGGATCCCCGGTCGCCCGAGACGGCTTCCCTTAGCCAAGCCTGCGTTCAGGAGAGAACCAATCTCGATCATCACCTCGTAGACTTCGCCAACAAGCTGTCCGCACGCCGCCCGGACGAGGCTTATGAGGCGATCAAGCCGCTCCGTGGGTTCGCAACTGAATATCCCAAGGTTCAGGACTCGCTCCGCGCCCTCTACTCCTACCATGTCGAGCAAGGGAAGAAGGATGCCGGGAAAAGTGATTTTCAAGGCGAAGTGGATGAATTTCAAAAGGCCGCGGCAGTAGAGTCCACCCCGGAGATAGCCGAGCTGCTGCGAAACGCACAGCAGCAACTTCAGGAAGCCACCGATAAGGCGGCGATCACCTCAGCTTCCACCATGAGCGCCTCAGCGGAAGACGACAAAGATTTCGTCAAGGCCTACGAGGTTCTGGCGGATTTGACGCCGTCGCAGCAGAAAGCGGTGGCGGAGAGGCTCGATTCCCTGAAGGATCGCTACATCCAGGCAGCGTCGGCAAGAGCGAAGGACCTCGAACGCATCAATATTCCTATTAAAGGAGTAGCCAATGAGCAGGGAATCCAGCGGGCCTATGATCTCCTGAGCCGATGCCACGCCCTGACCAACGACCCCGGTATTGAGGACCGGATGGCCATTCTCGGCGGCCGTTTGAGCGATTACTATCTGGCGCAGGCGAAACACTACCTCGATCGTCCGGACGGGACCGGCGCCAATGTTGGATGGGCCTATCTGGAAGAGGCATTGCAATACAACCGCGCAGATGCGGGCGCGATTCACGACGCCATGACGCTGGCCAATCCGGCGCATCAGCTTCGATCCAGGTTGTCGCTGCGGGTCACCTTCCGCGACCGGACTTCGCGCCGGGAGGCGGTTGATTTCGCTTCGCAGCTCACAGACTCCCTGGCGGCGGGCCTGGAGTCTTCCAATCTCAACATCAAAGTGGTCCGTCCCAATGAAACAACCCCGGTGAAGCCGAATTTTCTGCTGGTTGGCGATGTGCTGCAAAACACACAATCGAATTCGGTCGAGCGGACCGCCAAGCAGTCAAAATACCGTTCCGGCGAACAAGACCAGGTCAACGACGACTGGAACGCGGCCGATCGTGAATACGAAAGCGCCAATATGGCACTGCAGACCGATCAACGGGCCCTGGAGGGAGCCGAGGTACGCGGCAAGAAGGGTGCCATTGAGGACGCAAGGAGGGCGGCAGCCGATGCACAAAAGAAAGTCGAGGCGGCGCGCATCAAGCTCGACTCTTTGCAAAAATTTCGCCATGTCGTGATTGAGCGGCCGTATACCTACAACGAGCAGATCAATCATCTTAAGGCGACCGTAGAGCTCGGGTTCGTCATTCAAGACACCACGGAAAACGTCATTATTCCCAATGTCCAGATCGATGAAACCCAGGAGAAGGCCTACACCGTGCTCGAAAACGTGAAGGCAGACGACACCATGGGAGTGCGCTCGGAAGGCGAGGTTCCCAGCGAGACACAGTTTCTGGAAAGAGTCGAATATGCGGCTCGCGATCGTCTGCTGACGCAAGCCAAGGAAAAGATTATCGGCCTGCCCCCTCTCATCCTGCAGACAGCGGACCGCAAGGCGAGCGAAGCCGACAACGACGGAGCCGCCGAGTTGTATATGCTTTATCTCAACTCCACGGCGAGCCAGGCTACGCCCGAGAGGAAAAGGGCGCAGAAGTTTCTGTTGGACAACTACAACTTTCGAGCCTACGGTGAATCGCCGAAGTCATGATTCGTCCGCCGCACTCAGCCAGCCGATAGAACTCGGCAGGCGGCTCAATCACTGGAATGGCATTTGAACACGCAGAAGCCAGAGAAGATCGGTAAATACGATATCCTCGACGTTCTCGGACGCGGGGGGATGGGCGTTGTTTACCGCGCCCGCGACTCGCGCTTAGGGCGCGTCGTTGCCATCAAGATGTTGACCGAGAGCTTCAGCGGCAACCCGGAAATGCTGCAGCGGTTTTACCGTGAGGCAAGCCAGACGGGAGCCCTGCGCCATAACAACATCGTGATCGTTTATGACGCCGGCGATCAGGATGGCGAACCTTACATCGTAATGGAGTATGTCGAGGGCGAACCCCTCGACAAAGCCATCAAGCGGCAGCGCCTCCAATTGGAACATGCACTCAGTGTGGTGGAGCAGATTTGCCTCGCACTGGCGTACGCTCACCGCAATGGTGTAATCCATCGGGATATCAAGCCGGCAAACGTCATCGTGCGCGGGGATGGGACGGTGAAGTTGCTGGACTTCGGAATCGCCCGCGATGAAACCCGCGTGGACACGGGCCTTACGGGCACAGGTTCCCTGGTTGGCACCCCATCGTACATGGCTCCCGAACGATTTGGGGGGTCGCCTATTGATGGCCGGTCAGACATTTTCTCCGCCGGCGTGCTTTTGTACCTGCTACTCACGGGAAGACTACCCTTCGATGCGGAATATCCCGGTGTGATTGACCAGATCATGCGCTCCCATCCGCCGGCTCCCTCGGAGCTGATAGAGAATTGCCCGGCCGGTCTGGACGCGATTGTTGCCCGATCGCTGGCAAAGTCCCCGATGGATCGGTATGGGAATGCTGATGACCTGGCGATGGACCTGCACGAGGTGGCCGAAGGCATCACCCGCGCCCATATAGCCGAATCGCTGGCGCAAGCGGAACAGCATGTCAACAACCGGGATTTTCTAGCTGCCCAGAATTCCCTGCGCCAGCTGCTGCGTCTGGACCCCCAGCACGTAGCGGGCAAGCGCCTGTTGTCAGTTGTGGATCAGCGATTAACGCAGCAGGAAAAGGAACGCAAAGCGCAGGAACTGGCGCGGCTGGCCCAGCAGGCAACGGCTGAGCGGGAATGGGATCGGGCACTCGCGTTGTGTGACGAAGCATTGGGCCTGAGTCCTGCGAATGACACGCTGGCTGCCCTGCGCAAATCCGTGGTGGAAGGTAAGCAGACCCAGGAGAAGGTCTCTCAGCTTTTGGCGGAGAGTGCGAACGCGAGAAAGGTAGGGGAACTCACTCGTGCCCAGGCGCGCGCGGCCACCGCGCAGCGGCTCGATCCGCACAATTCGCAGGTGCTGGCGCTGTGCCGGTTGTTGGAGCAGGAAATAGAGGAGAAGCGCCTCAGAGAAGAGCTTCGGACCGTGATGGCGTCTGCCCGGGAACATCTGTCGGCGCGTGAGTACGAAGAGGCATTTGTGTTGCTCGATAAAGCCGGGACGATTGCTCCGGATAATGCGGAAGTGCTGCGCGCAAAAGATGAACTGACCGCAGCGTTGACCGAAGAGAAACGAAAATCGATTGTGCGCCGGCTGGAAGAGAAGGCAGCACTGAGCACTACCGTGGATAAGCTGCGTACGGTTTCCACGGAATTGGCGGCGGCGCTCACGGAATTTCCCAATGACCCTTCGCTTCTGCGCCTCAGGCTGAATCTAGAGCCCCGCATTAAACAACTGGAAGACGAGTTGTTTGTGCGGGACGTTTGTAAGAGCTCGGCGGAGCTCAGTCCGGAAGAAGCGGTCGGGCGCATACGTTCCGCTTTGATACGAGTTCCTGGCAATGAGCAATTGTTCGGTCTGGAGTCTGCACTCTCGGAGCGCATCGCGCGGCAGGCACGGGAGCAAATGCTGGCCCAGCGGTTGGGGCAGGCTCGTCAGGCCATCGACGATCGCCTCTATCTCGAAGCGGTAAAAATTCTGGAGCGCTGCAAGGCAGAGGGTTACTCCTCGTATGAGGTGGACGGCCTGCTCGAGCTGGCAAAATCCACCGCCTCCCAGCGTATCTCCCAGGAACTTCTCGAGCGCACGTATAGCCAGGCGAAACGTTTCATCGATGAGGAAGACTACGAGAGTGCGGTGCAACTGCTCCGCCGCGCACTTCGCCAGGTGGATGAGCCGGTTTTGCATCGCCAACTGGACGAGGCTAACCAGAAACACCTGGCAACCGAACAAAGGGCGGATGCTGCGCTGGAACGGGCAGAGAATTTGACCCGCATGGAGTTGTTTGTGGAGGCGGCGGCCCTTCTGGAGGAGCAATCGCCTGGGGTGAAGCGGCTGCCACGCATGGAGCAGGCATTGGGCCGCGCAAGGAAGCTCCAGGAAGCGGAAGCAGACTTTGCGACCTTGACGGGGCGCTGTTATGCGCAGATGGGAACCTCACCGGGTGTGGCAGATCTCAAGCGGGCACTCAACACCCCCGGCAAGTTCGGACGTTCCTAACTCACAAGAGGCCACGAAAAATCAGTTGCGCCGCCGATGCGAGCAGGTATATGGAGAGAAGGCGTCTTCGGCCATTGGCGCCGCCCGGGAGTTACTCGGCCAGGACGACAGTCCGGGTGCCGAAGCGCTCCTTAAGGAGACGATGGAGTGGATCGAGTTAGCCCCTGCGCCGGCGCAGGAAGAATTGCGTGCCCTGGCAGCGGAAGCGGCCGCCGCTAAGAAAGTGATTCGTTTCCGCAGAGGCTCTTGGCGGTAATCTGCTCAGTTCATTTGCGAAGAAGGCTTCGCTCCCAATGACACAAAGGGAAGGGTGAGTTCCCATTGAGGATGGTAACGGCACGCCCGACGGCCGGGGCACTCTTCGATCAGGGCTGTCCAAATTAGTTTCGAATTGCGTTCCGAGGAGCAGCTGCGAACAAGCATCGCCGGGGTCCTTCGACTCCGCGCCATAAACCCTCTGTTATGGATAGATCTGCGAGGCGCTTCGCTCAGAGGCTGTGACTTTTTTAATTTCCCTTGTAGTCTGTGGCCGGAAAGCTTCGAAGAGCACCTGCCAACTAGCATCGCCGGGGTCCTTCGACTTCGCGCCATAAAACCTCTGTTATGCGATAGATCTGCGATGCGCTTCGCTCCCACGGATGACGCCTTTCTGGCAGGATGACTAGCCTAGGAGTAGCCTAGGACTAGCCTTGGACTAGCCTGGATTTCTCACAGTCCGGTCTGCGACAGAGCGCGGGTGCCCCATATCTGCCCGGTTTTGGCAGATGTGGGATTCCACAAACCTCAACCCCTGACTGTGCAGGGCGTAGACGGCCATGGACAAGATCTGTTGCTGGTAGAGAGCGATCGGAGGACAGCCGTTGAATCCCACATCTCGCGAAAAAAGAGCGAGATATGGGGCACCCGTCACTCGTTACGCATTGAGATCTCACTACTGGCAGCGTGGTCTGTGATAAATGCGGGCTAGACAAAGGCTAGACAAGGATTAAACATCTGGCCGGGTGCAAAAAACACGAGAAGATCGAAAAAGTCACAGGCTCTCAGGATGACGATTTTGTGGGAGTTTTGAAGAAAAACATCCCAAACAAGTTAGCGCTTATGGGATGTAGTCCTAGGGCTAAGGTCAGACGTCCCTGCGGGACTCCATTTCATCAGGCCAGTTCTCACGCATACTCTTTAGCCCCTGAGGTCCCCTGAGGTAAGTTTTTCCAATCTTCTCTGGAGAACTCAAAGGCGAAAAGACATGACCTTGCCCTGTAGGTCTCGAAAAGCGTACCTCGGCGGGTAAAAGCCGTCAAGCGCGCAAACTTTACGGCACAGTCGCGCCCTTCGTTTGACAGTGTCTTCCCAAGGGCTCTTAGGGTCAGCGAAAGCTTTCATGTGCTGGCCAAATTGGCTCCTGAAAAAGCTAATTTGGACAGATCTGCTATTCGCTTGTTTCCGACGCGGCGTTGGCCGGGAAGAGGAGCGCCGTCCCAACCTTCAAAATGGGCATTGGGTTCAGGAAGTATATGTGAGTTATTAACCGGATACATACCTTGCCACGGGGACGGTTTCGGTTCCTTTTATGCAAAGGTTGTAGAGGATATTCTTGTCTGTCGCAAGCGGCCAAGCCTATAGTATGGATGGCTTTTTGGGTCCCCATGATACGAAAGACGCCCTTGCCGCACCATCTCTGGAGGGCAAGCGATTGGAGGTGACCTTATGGCTTTCGAGATAGGTCAACGCGTTGGCGACTACGAGATCGTCAGCATGCTTGGGGTAGGCGGCATGGGACGCGTCTACCGGGTCCGCAATGTGATTTCGGACCGCACCGAGGCGATGAAGGTACTGCTTCCTGATCTGGTTGCCGAACCGGACCTGGCGGTGCGGTTTATCAGCGAGATCCGCATGCTCGCGAGTTTCGATCACCCGAACATCGCCCAGTTGCACACCGCGTTTCAGGTCGACAACCAATTGGTCATGATGATGGAGTTTGTGGAAGGCTTCACGCTTGAACAACGCGCTAAGCAAGCGCCCATTCCTCAGAGCGAGATCATCAACTACATGCAGCAGGTGCTGGGAGCGCTGAGCTACGCGCATGGCCGCGGCGTTGTCCATCGTGACATTAAACCCGCAAACATCATGGTTACCTCCCACGGGGTGGTGAAGCTGATGGATTTCGGCATCGCGAAGTCACGTGTGGAACAGGACCTCACTCGTCCCGGCACCACTATGGGATCGATGTACTACATGTCTCCGGAGCAGGTGCGGGGCGGGACGGTGGATGCGCGTTCGGATATTTATTCCGTCGGCGTCATGATGTACGAGCTCTTTGCCGGTCGCCGGCCCTTTGTAGCTGATTCCGCTTACAGCATTCTCAACCAGCAATGTAACGTTTCCCCGCAGCCGCCGGTGGAAGTCAATCAACAATTGCCTCCGGCATTGAGCGACCTCATTCTGTGCGCGCTGGCGAAAGATCCGGCCAATCGCTTTCAGAACGCGCAGGCTGTCAGTAATGCTTTGCGGCAGATTGGGGCGCAGAACGATACGGTCACCCCGGAGGTTGCGTTTACCCCGGTGGCGGTTCCTGGTTTCGTCGCTGGTTCGGTTGCTGGTGCTGCTCCGTCCGCGGATCCCGGTTTTGCCGCCGCTCCGGTTGCGGCGTACGCGGGGCCTTCTTCGGGGCACCGCGGCCTATGGATCACCGTGGGGGCGCTCGCGGTGCTGGTTGTTGTAGCGGCCGCTGCCGTCGGGCTGCCACACCTGTTCCATACCAGCGCAAAAACCGAAAGCGATGGCGATCGCATTGCCCAGACAGCGCCGGCGACGCCTTCGCCGGCCATCCCTGCACCTGCAAGCCCTGACCCTGCGGCCGCCGTGCAGTCTCCTGCTGCGGACGTCCCGGTGACACCCGCTCCTCCGCCCCCGCCCGAGTCTGCGGTGGACGGCGCCGCCGGCAAAACTGCCCAAGCACCAATAAAACCGGGCACGGGGGGGCCGGCACGTCCTAAGGCTGGTACCAACGCAAAGTTGCCCCGGCCTGCTTATCAGCCTGAAAAGCAGCCAGCCGCTGCGAGCCAGCCTGCCAGCGCAAACCCGCCGGTCAGCGCAAATCCGCCGGCAAACGCTGGGCCAACGCCCGAGGAAGTGGAGCAGGCGCATGAGCAGATGACCGGGCTGGGTGCCCGGGCAAGTGCTGTTTCTGCGAGTGTAGAGGGTCTCAAGCGGCAGCAGGAAGCAGCCGGCCTGGGTCTGCGCCAGGACATGGCGGCCGCCTACGCCCGCATGAATAGTTATCTGCACTCAGCCAGCGACGAGTTGAACAGCGGCAACATCGCTGCGGCACAAAACCACATGGATAAAGCCGATAAGGAAATCTCAATTCTGGAACATTTCCTCGGCAAATAGGAGAAGAAAGATCATGCGTAAGGTTCTTCTGTCAGTCTTCGCTTTGTTGGTCGCTTTGCCTGGTGTGGCGCAGGAAAAGCGCAGGGTGGCGGTGCTTGACTTCGGGTATGGGACAGTCATGACGAGTGTTCAGGCAATCTTTGGTTCGAACCAGGATGTCGGGAAGGGCATCTCTGACCTGTTGATCAGTGAACTGGTCAACGATGGCAATTATCGGGTCATCGAGCGCAGCGCGCTGGATAAGATTCTGAAAGAACAAAATTTCTCCAACAGCGATCGTGCCAATCCAGCGACCGCAGCCAAGATCGGCGGTTTGCTCGGCGTGGACACGATCATCATCGGCGACGTTACCCAATTCGGCCGCGATGACAAGCACTATGGCGGCGGCGGCGGCGGCGGGAGTATCTGGAGCCAAGGCGCCGGCTCTTTGGGCATGAGCAAGTCCAAGGCAGTCGTAGAAGTGACCGCACGCATGGTCGATGTGAATACAGGTGAGATCCTCGCTTCGGTCACTGGCCACGGCGAATCGCAACGTAGCGGACTGACCACCAGTGGGGCTGGCTACTCCGGATGGAAGGGCGGCGCCGGGCAACTCGACATGGGCAGTACGAACTTTAGCCAGAGCATCCTTGGCCAGGCAGTGAAGCAATCAGTCAACGATACTGCGAAGGGACTGGAATCGCATGCCAGCAGCCTTCCCGTGAATGCCCCTGCCCCGCCGGCTCCAATCGACGGCCTGGTCGCGGATGCGTCCGGCGGGGAGATCATCATTAATGTGGGATCGAGCGCTGGAGTGAAAGTGGGAGACAAGCTGGCAGTGACGCGCGTGCTGCGTACGGTGAAGGATCCTGCGAGCGGTAAGGTTTTGCGTACCATCGATTCGCCTATCGGGATGCTGACGGTTACGAGTGTGGATACCGGTTCCGCAGTAGGCAAATTCGATGGTGCGGGAACCCCGAAGGTCGGCGATGCGGTGAAGCGGCCGCAGTGAGTGTGGGAACGGTTCTCGGAAGGCTTAAACAAGTGTGTGAGAACCCACGACAAAGCCGGCTGACGTTTCTAGTTTCGCCACGCCGCAGATTGGCTGAGGACGAGATGGGTGCCGCGCCTACGGCGCTCGCGTCATGATGAGATTTGAACCCAGCCCTTCCGGGCTGGGCTGACGTTTAGCGGGCGGCCCTCCGGGCCTCGATGTGATCTGGGCCTCGGCTTACGTCATCAGGCTTCGTCTAAGGGGCAGACGGAAATTTCTCTGTTGCGGATACCTGCGGCACCTTTGCGTTGGCCTGCAGATTGGCGAGAGGGTTGTCGAAATCGAAGCCGAAGAGCCGCGGGTTTTCACCGATGACCGCGGCCGACGCAATATAGAAAACGTAGTCATAGGTTTCCTGCGGTATTTTGTCGCGATGTTTTGAGAGCAGCTTCCAAAAGTTACGATCCCGTGGATTCGCCGGCATGCTTCGGATCAACGGCAGAATTTGCGTCTCCCCCCAGTTGTAGCAAGCCATCACCAACAACCCTGAGGCCTGCGCGTCCGTTCCATAGAGATCCTGAAGATAGAGAGCGGCTGCCTTGGATTCCTTGTCAAAGTTGTGGCGATCGTCGGCGGGGTCTGGCCGTGGTTGATCCACCAGCGGGCCCGAGGTGCAGACCATACTTGACTGCCGTATCGGGGATGAACTGCCACATCCCTTTCGCGAAGCCCTTTCGGGTAAGCGGGCCAACCGCATAGGGGTTGAAATTGCTCTCCTGGAGCGCGAGATAAAAGAACTGGGGAGGCAGACCGCGCGCCAGCAGGTCCCGAGAGATCGTTTCGGTATATCCATTTTGTTGCGCGGTGAGGATGGCTGCTTTGAGGCGGCCGGACGATCGCCATCTCCCGATGTAACGGTCGATTTCGGCTTCGAATTCAGGAGGCATATCCAACTCGCACTCACCGAATATCCGAGCCACACGCAATACGAGCCGCTGCTTCTCGGTTAACTTCGGGTTATAAATATGCAGCGTCGCGAGATATTTGTCGTAGCTCTTTTCCATTTCCTGCCGCCGGGCGCGAAATTTCGCCAGCTCTTCGGCTCCGGCGGGATTATTGGTGTTCGCGAGCGCCCGATCGAGATTGGCAAGATCGATGTCCTGAGCCTTGATGGCATAGAAGAGCTCCTCCGCAGTAGCTCTTTGCTGCAGCAGCTGCCGGTGCTCGTAGTAGGCCAAAAGTCCGGCTGCAAGAATGAAGACAACCAGGGTTGCGATGACTACGCCGAACTTCTTCTTCTGCTTCTTTTCTACCTGGGCGTAAGCTTGCCGGATGAACATGGTGTGCTCGCCGGCCGGCTTATTGGCGGCAGGCTTGCCGAAATAATGATCGATATAGTGATCAATGGCGGTGTCTTTTACCCGAAGAGTCTTTTGCGGCGGGGGATCCGGCAGCGGCTTTTCGACTTCCAGCTTTACTTCCGGACCCTCGACCCCGAGTCTCACCGTCGTGAGCCCGTCTAACAAAACAGATCCGACCGGCTGTCCGCGGAAGAACAGTCCATTCGCGCTGCCCAGATCGCGGATGGCCCAATGCCCGTTCTCAAAGACAACCTCGGCATGGGTCCGGCTGACGAAAGAGTTGTCGATGAAAAGATCGCAGCCTTTGAGGCGGCCAATTTTAAACGGTTGGTCGAAGCGGAAGTTACACCAGGTACCGGGGCTCACCTCTGCAGTGACCTTCACAGCCGGCGGAGCCCCCTTGTTTGCCTGGGTCATGGTTGTCATTCAGGGTACTACACGCCTGGCCGGCATACGGATTCGCATGGAGGCGTAGCTTTAGAGAGCACCAGGGTGCTTACGACGTTACCTTGCTTCGTCGAGCAATACGATCAGGCTCATTTCAGGAGTCGGAATCTCGCCTGGTACATAAACGCCGGCCCTGCGGGTTTGCATGATGTTTTCCCAGCACGGTCCGGTGCGATTGATGGCAAAGTACTGGCTTTCCACCCTGACGGCCACCTCCGCCGGAGGCGTACGCAGGTGGCTGAGCACGAGTCCAGGCAAAGCGCGTTTCACCAGCTCAACCACGAACCGTGACGAACAGACTTTTACCAGTTGCGGTACGCGCGCGATCAAGTCAGCTTCGCCGATGGGAGAGCGAATCTCCAGCAGCCAGCGTGAGGCTCCGACGCAGCGTTCATCCCTGATCTCGCCATCGTAGAGGGAATTTCCGATCGAGCGCAAAGGAATGGTGATTGCCTTGGAGGGCATCACTATCTCGAGGTGGCGGCGGATGTGCTCGTCCAGGGCCAGGAAACAGGCCCCGATGTCACGGTGATCGTAGACCGGCAACGATCGGGGATGCACTTCAAGGCCGAACGTGCAAAGGGCGCCGCCAAGGCGCGACATCTCACGAAAAAGTTCCTGAGGATGTACGTGCTTGGATAGGAGGAAATGCCGCAGCATGGAGACGCTTGAGTTCAGCGTGTGCAGAAACCAATATTGCGCTACATGACGCGGCGACAAACCCGCCTGGAACGCCCCATGACGCTGCTGCTGCTCCCGTGCAAACGCGGCGCTCTTGTCATCGAGGATGTCGACGAGGCGCCGGAGCAGGGCGGTGAGCGATCCACTGGCACTGAGCGTGAGGCAGGGCGGCACAAAAGAGGGATCGCTCTCGAATCGGCCGGAGCCATCACGCACGATACGTAACAGCGGCAAGCTCACCAGATGCTCCGTCAGCTCGCTTTCCGCAAGCAGTTGCAGATTTTTTCGCCCGACCCTGATTTTCTTTTCATCCCGCCCGGTGTTTTCGTCCGGGAGCGTCTGCTCCACGCTCTGATAGCGAACGGAGCCGGAGGCGCCATTCTCGAGGCTTGTATTGCGGCCCTCGTTTAGATTGACAGGAACAGCGAGGTGCATGGTCAGATGGTCGGCGACTGGGGAAAACAGGGCGCCGAACTCGCGCGGTGATGGAGCGGCATCCGACCCGGGTATATCAAACGCGAGCCCATCTTCAAACAGGCCGCGGCCGCTGGTCATGGTGAGAACGCCGTTGCGCAGAGCGTCCCCGTCAAACTGGAGCCCAGCGAAGCCATAGGCATCGCGCCAAAGGCTGGCAGTGACGAAGTTCAGCGAGTCTTCGAAATAGCGGCTCTGCGCCTGAAAGTTGTGGGGGCCGAGGTACATCCCTTCCGCCCAGACGGGTTTGTTCAAGAGTGTCATTGGCTATCAACCCGCCTGCGGCAACAGGATTAGCAATTCCATTTGTGGATTTGGGAAATCTCCGGGAACATGTGCGGCGAAGTTACGGGCGCGGGTGACCGACTCCCACGCGGGCCCAGACTGGTTCAGGCTGAAATATTGGTATTTCATTTTAACGGGAATCGCACTGGGCGGGCTGGGCAAGTGACTGAGTACGACCCCGGGCAGCGCCAGGCTGATCAGCCGCTCGATGTCGGTCGCGGAGCACACCTTCACCAGCTGCGGGACCTTGCGGATAATGGAGTCTTCGCTGGTCTCGGTGGAGATGGCTAAATACATGCGTGTGTTGTTGAGGTACTTGTCCTGGTCGATGGCAGTCGCATAGATGGTGTTCTTTACATGCTTGAGGGGCAGGGAGACGGCGTTGGTGGGTACCACGGTTTCGAGCAAGAGCCGTAGTTTCTGATCCAGATCGTTGAAAACCTTGCTCAGCTCGAGATGGTCGTAGAGCGGAAGATCGCGGGGGCGAATGGTCGCGGAAAACGTGGTGAGGGAAGCGCCCAGCGCGGTGAGCGCAGAGAAAAGCTCCTCCGGATGGCAGCGCTGCCCCTGCAGCAGGTGACTGAGCACGGGAATATGCGAATTGACGGTGTACAGGAGCCAGAAATTAGCGATGTCGGAGGCCGAGAAGTCGGCGAGGCTGAGGTTCTTCTGCCGGCGGGTCGCGGCCAGCTGCGTGCTCTTGGCAGAGAGAATTTCCAGCAGCCCATTGACCAGGGCAAGCAGAAAGTCGCTGGCTCGTACCTCGAGCAGCGGTGGAACGAAGCGCGTATTCAGGCGGAATACGCCGGCATCGGTGCGTTCGACGTTGGCGATGCGCAGGGTGGAGCTTCCTTCGCGAGTCTCATTGGCCGCCAGCAGGCGCAGGTTCTTGCGCGCGATCTGAATCGGCTTCTCTCCCGTCCCTGTGTTCTCGTCGACCATGGAGGTAATCTCCGCAAGATAGCGGGAGCCTGCGGAGCGTCCGACGGGCGAGACGTTAAGGCCTTTTTGGCGGTAGTCGGGCACGGTGAGATAGATATCCAGGTCGTGAACGCCGGGATCGAAGAACTCCGCCAGGGCCTTGGAGGGAGGCGGCTGATCGGAGCCGGGGATATCGAAGAGCAGCCCGTCGGGGAAGATACCGGATGCGCGGGAAACCGCCAGGTGTCCGTCCGCGAGCTGTTCCTGATCGAGCACGACCTCGCTAAAACCCCAGGCGCAGAACTTGAGGGCCTGCAGGCGGAAGTTCAAGCTGTCTTCGAGGAACCGGTCCTGCAGTTGCAGGTGCTGCGGCGTCAGGAAGGTGCCCTTGGTCCAGAGAACGGGTTGCAGTTGTTTCATGGGCAATCTATGGGTTAACGAATAAGGATAAGGGATCGTACCTTAATCACAATCTTTATTCTCCTGGCCGGTACGATCGTCTTTGGCGAGGGATTTCGGACGCCGTGTGTGAGAACCGCAGGTTTCCGGTCACGGTGGAGGGAAAACTGCAGATTCCTCCACGGCACGCCCCACGGCAAGCCGGGACAGGCGGGATGAACAAACTAAGAGTGTGGTGCCGCACCTCCGGCGCTCGACCGCGCGCCTATCTCTACCCAGCCCTTCCGGGCTGGGCTATTTTTGGTGCCGGCCCTCTGGGCCTGGATTGCAAACACCGCTTTCCCATGTTCATTCCTCCCTTAACTTGCCCGAGGCAAGTCAGCGGCTCGGAGTCTGTGACTTTTTTAATTTCCCTTGTAGTCTGTGGCCGGAAAGCTCCGAAGAGCACCTGCCAACAAGCATCGCCGGGGTCCTTCGACTCCGCGCCATAAACCCTCTGTTGTGCGATAGATCTGCGAGGCGCTTCGCTCCCACGGCACGCCGGGGCAGGCAGGATGACGCCTTTCTGGAGGGGACTAAACAACATCTGGCCGGGTGCAAAAAACACGAAAATCGAAAAAGTCACAGGCTCTCCCAATGACAAAGGGGGAAGTTGCGCCTTCCTTTTGGATCGGTCGCTGAACCTTGATACAAAAGCAGAAACTTAGATCTCGCGCAGCCCCTTTCAATTCATTTTGCCGCCTTTGCTGCCGTTATCGGCCTCGTCCGGGTCTTTCGGGCTGGTGGGGCTGGATCCGCAGCCGGAGCCGGCGGCGCCGCCGCTGTTGATCATTACCATCGACCCCACTATCGAGATGCCTGCTGGATTGATGTCGATGAAATTGCCGCCCACCTTCAGAGTCAACTCGGTGCCCGCTTCCAGGACGACGGTCATGCCCGCCTTGAGGTGAATGATCTGTCCGGCTTCGTGGGCGAAGTTCATGCCCGATTTCTCGTAGAGATTCTGGCCGACTTGTAAGGATAGGTTCTGGCCGACCTTCTCGTTGACGTTTCCCGTGACCTGGCTGTGCAGATCCCCTCCGGCTTTCTCCATCTGGTCCTGGGTGACGATCAGGCTTCGATTGTTCCCGATCCATTCCCGGCCGTCGTTTTTGATCCGGGTATCGAAGTCCTTCTCTCCCCGGAGGAAGATCTGTTCACTCCCGGCCTTATCTTCGAAGCGCAGCTCGTTGTAGTTGTCTGCGCTGCCCCCTGAAGTGCTGCGAGTTTTGAAGGTACTGCGGGTTTGGTTGTCGGGCAGGTCATAAGGAACGGTCTGGTCCGCGTTGTAGACGCGTCCGGTGATGATCGGGCGGTCGGGGTCGCCTTCAAGGAAGCTCACGAGTACTTCCTGACCTACGCGGGGAATGGTGATCGCACCCCAACCCTGCCCAGCCCAATCCTGCGAAACACGAACGCGGCAGGAGCAGGCACCGGCGCGGTCCCACGGAAAGCGAACAACCACCCTGCCGAACTTGTCCACCCAGATGTCTTCGGTGTCTCCAGCGCCGTCGTCCCCGCTGGTGTCTGAATAATCGCTCTTCCCAATAACGATCGCGGTCTGTGGCCCCTGCACGAAGGGTTTGGGAGTGAGGCGCGCGGGCCGGAAGGGCACGGTCAGAGGAATGCAGGTGAAGTGGTTGGAGTAGCTATCTCCGCTTTCACCATGCTCCATGCTGTAGCCGTCTCCGACCGACGCGACATGCTGAATTTCGGTCAGCACATAGGAGACGTTCATCTCTGGCTGAAAGTAGTCCTCGAGATCGAACTTGTACCCGGTGGTGAAGGCGCGGCAGACGCTCGAGCCATTGGCGACCCGGTGGGCTGCTTCCTCCTCCTGCATGCGGAGCTTCGCGAATGCGCCACCGTCGCCGCGATTGGTATAGTCACCCGGAAAATCGAAGATCTCAAACTTGTTATTCCCTCCCACATGGATAACGCTCGGTTCCGATGCGGTGAGGTTTGCCGATGGTGTCTTGAAGTTATAGTCGGTCAGGGTGTATTTACCACTTCGCAATTCCTGCTCGATGCTCCAGGAGTTGATGACGTCGGAATCATCAATGCCGCCACTCGCGAGATTGTATCCGGCGGTCTTCTGGCCGGGGCAGGCCTCGTGGGCGCTGGAGGAGTCGGCGATGACCATGGTGTGCTTCCCCGTCTCATGCTGGAAAAAGTAGAAGATGCCGGCCTGCTCCATGAGACGCGAGATGAAGTTGAAGTCGGTCTCGCGGTACTGCACGCAGTACTCCATCGGGTTGTAGGTGCCATTGAGCTGGAATTTGTAATCCTGCATGCCGCGACTATCGAAGACTTGCCGCACGATGTCGCTGACCGACTTGTTGTGAAAAATCTTGCAGTCGGCGTACCGGGTAAGTATCCACAGCCAGGGAACCACCTGCATCTGGTAACGGGTAAAGCGACTATCAGCGCCGCTTTGCGCGAAGTGGCTGACGATACCGTTGAAATAACGCGGCTTGTTGTCCGATTGAGTAATGGAGATGGTGACGTTCTTGCCGATGATGCTGGAGAAATCGATTGGCCCTTTTTCCGAGAGCAGATCGAGATTGAAGCTGAACAGTCGTGAGATGCCTTCATGGCCGCTGAAACCGGCCAACAGCAACACGTCCTCGCCCAGCGGTGTGGTGAGGGCAATCAGGCGTTCTTCTTGAGAGTAAGGCATCGATAGACCCTAAAAAGCCAATTGACTTGCGTTAAGGTTCTCTCAGGCCATCGTCGCTACGCCAACCGGCGCATGTGGAAGCTCATAGACAAAATCACCATTCTCCCCAATGCCCACGTGAATGGCGGTCATCTTCTCGCCCTCGGCCATGCCGCCCAATATCTTGCGCGAGATGTCGGGCAGCAGGGAATTGGTGAGGATATTGTCCACGTTCCTGGCGCCGCTCTCCACTTCGGTGCAGCGGCTGGCCACCTCGTTCAGGAAGGCTTCGTCATAGGTCAGCTTGATCTTGTGATTTTCCAGGATGCGGCGCTGTATCTTGCCCAGCTTCAGGCGGATGATCTGCTTCAGTGCCTCGTCGCGCACAGGGTAATAGGGAATCACGACCATCCGCCCGAGGAAGGCCGGCTTGAAGATCTTGTTGAGGTCGGGTTTGAGCGCATCGACCAGACCGCGCGGGCTGGGCGCAGTTTCAGGATCGGCCACCAACTTCATCAGTTGATCGGTGCAGGCGTTAGTGGTGAGAATGATGATGTTGTTCTTGAAATCGATCTGGCGGCCTTCGCCGTCTTCCATGTTGCCCTTATCGAAGACCTGGAAGAAGAGCTCGAGCACGTCGGGATGTGCCTTCTCCACCTCATCGAGCAACACGACGGAGTAGGGCCGGCGACGCACGGCTTCGGTGAGCACACCGCCCTCGCCGTAACCTACATAGCCCGGAGGCGAACCTTTCAACGTGGAGACCGTATGCGGTTCCTGAAACTCAGACATGTTGATGGTGATCAGGTTGTGTTCGCCGCCATAGAGCAGGTCGGAAAGGGCAAGCGCCGTCTCCGTCTTGCCCACGCCGCTGGGACCAACCAGCATGAACACGCCGACCGGTTTGTTGGGGTCGTCGAGCGATGCCCGGGATGTCTGAACCCGCTGGCTGATAATCTCCATCGCGTGCGGCTGGCCGATGACGCGCCGGCCCAGATGCTCCTGCAGTGCGAGCACGGTAGTGATTTCATCCTTGAGCATTTTGCCCGCCGGAATGCCTGTCCAGGCGGAAAGTACCTCGCCCACAATCTGCGCGTCCACGCAGACCCGGATCAGGCCAGTCTCGCCTTGCAACGCAGCTAATTGGCCTTCCAGGCCCTGCAGCTCTAATTTGAGCGCCGCCGACTTGTTTGCGGCGGTGTCCGCCGTGCCATTTGCTGCATGGCCGGCCTCCAGCTTTTCGCGCAGCTCGCGAATCTTCACCACCAGCTCGCGCTCCTTGTCCCAGCGCTCCTGCAATGCTTTGAGCCTGGCGGTTGCCGACGTCTTTTGCTCCTCGATCTCGGCCAGTTTCTCCTGGTGGTCGGCGCCGACCACCGTCTCGCGGTCAAGGATTCGCTTCTGCACTTCAAGAGCGTCAATCTGGCGAGTGGTGTCTTCCAGAGCAGGCGGGGTAGCGTTCTGTCCCAGGGACAAGCGAGCGCATGCGGTATCCAGGATGCTGACTGCTTTGTCGGGCAATTGGCGTCCGGCGAGAAACCGGTGCGACAGCCGGACGCTGGCATAAACCGCTTCGTCGAGTATGCGAACGTTGTGGTGCTTTTCGAGAGAGGCCACCAGCCCGCGCATCATGATCAGGCATTGGTGCTCGCTGGGCTCTTCCACTTTTACTACCTGAAAGCGCCGGGCCAGCGCCGCGTCCTTTTCGAAATACTTCTTGTACTCCGACCAGGTGGTGGCTGCGATGGTGCGAAGTTCGCCGCGGGCGAGCGCCGGCTTGAGCAGATTGGCGGCGTCGTTCTGTCCGGCCTGGCCGCCGGCGCCGATCATGGTGTGAGCTTCGTCGATGAAGAGAATGATGGGCGTCGGCGAGGCTTTCACTTCTTCAATCAGACCTTTGAGCCGGTTTTCGAACTCGCCTTTGACGCCGGCGCCGGCCTGCAGCAACGCGAGGTCGAGGGTGCGCACGTGCACGTTCTTAAGCGGCGGAGGCACATCGCCCTGCGCGACGCGCAAGGCAAAGCCTTCCACCACGGCGGTCTTGCCCACACCCGCTTCACCAGTGAGGATGGGGTTGTTCTGCCGCCGCCGGGTGAGAATGTCGATCACCTGGCGAATTTCCGCGTCCCGCCCAAGCACGGGATCGATCTTTCCTTTGCTTCGCATTGCCGGTAAGGTCGACGGTGTATTGGTCGAGATTCGGCGTCTTGCCGCCGGCCGGTTTCGCGGCGGTCGCCGGGCCCGGCAGCAGAAGCAGCGGCTGTGGTGGTCTCAGTGGAGAGAGCAACGATGCCGAGCAGATCTTTGCGCAGCGCGTCGGCGTTGATCTTCTGGAATTCACGGCTGACGTCGTTGACCAGACGCGCAAGCTCTTCGTCCGAAACCAGCGCGACGATGGTGAACCCGGTACGCACCTGCCCCGCGTTGAAATCGATGGAGCCGATCGTCCAGGCGGTAGTCAGCATCTTCAGCACGGTAGGACTGATGGCCGGCGTTCGTGCGTTGCCGGACTTCAGCCTGTCGATGCTGCGAGCAAGATCCGCAGTAAGCCTCGACTTGTCGATCTCAAAATGCTTGATGATCGCGGCGAAATCGCCGGAGGCGTTGTCGAGCAGCTTGGTGAGGTAGTGTTCGACCTCGACATCGTAATTGGTGCGCGAGAGGCAAAGGCCGGCCGCCCCTTCGAGGGCCAGGCGGGCGGGCTCATTCAATTTGCCGATGAGTGCTTTGAGATTCAGTCCCATATCGTTCCCCTTACAGAATCAGAATCGTGTCGTCAGGATCCATACCCAGAGGTGCGGTGTCGAGCCATGACACCCAGCCAAGCCGGACCGGAATTGTTGCGTGGAAATCGAGCTCAGTGCCGGGTGCCTGGGCGCGATCGAGCACCAGTTGCACCTCAAACTCCAGGCATTGGTTGCTGAAGAACCGGGTAAGACTGCGCAAGGCAGTGTATGCGCTGGCCTCGGGCAGGAAATCGCAATAGCGTTCCATCGAGAGCGGGCCAAGGCGGATACGCACCCGCGCCTGCCGATCCCAAACTGCATCGCCTACCACCGCGCCACCGCCAACCTGGCGTGAGGGTGTATCCATGTCGGTCATCGAGCATTGGGTTGCTGTGTCCAGACGATACCAGGCGCCGGTGAATTGCTGAATCTCTACCGGGACCTCAAAGTAATCTTCGATGATTTGCTCCAGCGCGGTCGCGGAGCGCGACTGCATTCGCTACCAGCGATGCGTAGTGGAGCAGGGCTTCATCCTTTATCTCCTGGCGGTCGCGGAGGCCTTCGGTCCCTAGCCCGATCAAGTCGAGCAGGTAGCGCGTGAACTGATCGCGAGGGCCTGCGGAGTAGGTGACGGGAAAGCGGGACCTCTGCCAGGCGCGATAGAAGAGCGAGATGGCGCGATGATTGAAAATATCGAAGAAGTCAGCCAGCCCGTGATCCTTGGCGCGGAGGCGCTCAAGAATCAGCTCGCTGAAGGTGTAAGGGAGCGCCCCCGAAGGACCGGTGAGCCCCATGAAGTTCACCGTCATCTCCGGCGGAGCACCCTCGGGGAATTCCAGCGCCTGGATCTGGCTCGCCGGAAAACCAAACCGCGGGTTCACCACGAAATGCACCGCTTCCTCGGTGGGATTGGAGAAGCCGCCCACCGGTCGCATTCCCGTGCTGAGTTGCTGCAGAAGAGTCACCGCCTGAAAAAATTCAAAGGAGCAGGAGTTCTCCGCGAGCTCATCGCCCAGCGGCGAGTTCTTCAAACTATTCAAACTAGAAGTTTCCGGCCCGATCTCGGTTGCCATTCGTGGAGTGCCCCCTTTCTCTGCGGAGTCGTGACGCTGAGCTGGGTAAAGCTGTTCAGCGAGACGGCGAGACCGAAGAATCGTTCCAGGACATTCGCAAAGAGAAATGCACCGCCGCCGGTGAACTGGTCCTCGTCGAGCTCCATCTCGATGCGCAATCCGCGGGCGAAGCTGACTCCCTGTTCGGAGACCAGGCGGGTGAAGTGCGGGCGGCTGCGGATTTGGAGAATGCTCTGAATTACGTTTTGCGAATATGCGGTGCGGCCAACATCGTACAGGCGCAAGATCTCCTGCAGCGCATCTTTTCCTTGCTCCACCAGCGAAAGATAGTTAAGCGACAAGTGGGAAATCAGGCGCCATAAAGTGCTTTTGCCCAGTTCAGGACGCACCGGCTGGGTGGGCTTGCGCAGGGCGACGATCCGCTTCATGGCGGCTGCGCCTTCCATTTCAAAGTCGCTATCCTGGTTGCCAAAAGGCAGCCGGGAAGGCAAGTCGCGATTGGTGCAGGTAGTGCGCACAGAAAGTACCGAAGCCCCGGGGTCGACATTGGCAGGTAGACAGATCGACCAGCGAAAGCGACACTTCCGTTCCCTCATCGCCGGGCCTGCTGGAAGCGCGCCGGCGGGCGAGCCAGAAGCAGGCGCGATCATCTTTTTGCGCAGCGTGACGAAGGGAGTAAAACGGCTCGTAGGTGGTGATCTTCTGGGTGGTGGAATCAATGGAGCCTACTTCATCGATGGAGAAAACCTCCATGGAATAGGGCCGGCGCACGTCCGGGGTCACGGTGTATTCATACTTGCGCAGATCCAGCTGGATCGGTTCAGCGACCTGGGGAAAAAGATTCACCACCGGAGAACATCCCAGGCGGAAAGTTTTTTTCGAGAGCTCAAGCTCCAGCCGCTGGATGCGGCCATCGCCTTCCACCTGGGAATGAGGAAGACGACTTCGACGGCATTCTTGAAACCGGCCGCGGCGATTGCTTCCAGACCAGTCAGATCGACAAAAAAGAACTTCTCCGGAAAGGCGAAGTACTCCATCAGCAGCCGATGACCGGCGAACGAGGAGGGCGCATAGGGGACCATTCCCTGGTCCGGGGCAAAGCCGGCAGCACTCAGCGCTGAGGCGGGCAGCGTTACCGGGGCGAGCCTTGATCCCGCGGTAAGGTCCCTTACCACGATGCGATTGAGACGGCTGAAACAGCAGTTCGTAGAGTATGTTGACGAGCCCGCTCTCTCCATCCAGATAGAAACGCAATTGGTCGATCTTGAGCGCCTGGAAGGTAACGTCCTGCGCGCAGCGAAGCTCCAGGCGAATGGCCCACGCGGAATCGTTGGTCTTGACTGCCGGCTGCAGCCGGCTGGGCGCGCGCCATTCCGCGGCAGCGACGGTCAGCGGCCACAAAGTTGTGTCATAGCAGGTGCGAAAGGTGCAAGGCACACCACCGACGGGTTTGGAATAGAGGGGGGAATGCCGATCGATCTTCAGCCCGCTGGTGAGCTTGCCCTTTTCCGGATCAAGTTGGAATTCGACCACCGACATGGAAGGCAGCGGACGGATCAGCTGCGGATAGACAACCGTGAGCAAAGCTTGCGTTATCTCCGGGAACTCGTCGTCCATCTTGAGATGAACGCGGGCGGCGAGGAGGGCAAAGGCCTCGAGTAACCGCTCCACATGCGGGTCTTCGCATTTTGTGGGTTCCAGCACCAGGCGGGAAGCCACCTTAGGGTGCTTTTCCGCAAACTGCACGGCAGACTTGCGCAGATAGTCCAGCTCGCGCTCGTAGTAGAGCAGCAGGTCATCGCGCATCGTCGCCTCCGGTGAGGCGGCAACTGCCGCTCTTCAACTCGATGACGGTATCGAAGGAAATAGGTTCAGGCGACGGGTCCATGCGCAGCATGGCCTCGATGCGCAGACGTACTTCGCTCTTCGCGGTATCGGGATTCTCGACCCACGTCAGGCGAACGTTGGCCAGCCGTGGCTCGAAGAGATTGATGGCGGCCTGAATCTGGCGTATCAGCTTGTTGCGATCTCCGGACGTAGCCATGGTCAGCGCGGAAAGATCAGGAAGCCCGTACATGTAACCGGAGCGATTCACTTCTTTCAGGCCTTCATCGGGCACATCGGCGATCCGGCGGGTATTGAGCAGCCACTCCAGGTCGCGCCGCACTGCGCGCTTGAGCAAGCGCTCCG
Source organism: uncultured Acidobacteriaceae bacterium (assembly GCA_963750415.1). Taxonomy (GTDB): domain Bacteria; phylum Acidobacteriota; class Terriglobia; order Terriglobales; family Acidobacteriaceae; genus PALSA-350. The sequence continues at coordinate 191,645 of CAVVQX010000002.1, read as the reverse complement.
ATTGTGAGCGGCTGGGCGGATTTTCCGTTTGGCTGCCAGGCTCAAGATCGATGAGCCGATCGAGGACGGGGACGGTGACAGTCGTTTCGCCTAGGTTCCTTGCCATGGTTTACCCCGCGCCCAATGCCTGGACAGGGTCAAGGCGGCAGATACGTTCGAACATCTTTTGCTTATCCCCGGAGCTGCCCTGAATTTTTTTGCTATTGCGCATCAGCTTCAGCAGATCACTGGCGACCAGCTCAGGGTCCTCCCAGGCGTCGAGTTTGTGGGTTCTCGATCATGGCAGCGACATCGTCGAGGAGCGGTTGGGCAATGGCGTCTTTGCCTGCAGCCACCACCAGGTCAATCAACTGCATGGTGCGACGAAAGCGTCCTCGCCCGGAACGCTGGCGGGCGATCTCGCCACGCATAATGGCGAATGCCTTGTCCTCATGTCCTGCAGCCAAGGCCTCCTTGGCCAGAACGTACGCGTCCGCCGATTGCGAGAGCCAGGTGGGAGCTCCATTGCGTGCCGGCGTTCGCTGGAGAGTCCCCTTCGGTGCCACGGGGCACGGTGGAGTCAGGGGTAGCCTGCAAATGCTTCAGCCATGCCTTAGTTTCCGGATTGGCAGCCGGCGTGTCATCGAGCAAGGTCGCTTCCAGTAACTCCGGAAGATCATTCAGCAGGGCTCGAAGCTCCGACTGTATGGCGGTGGCGATTGGTTGATACTCAGCGCCGAGGGCAGAGCAGGCGGCGACCGAAAGCCGCTGCAAGTCGAGCCAGGCGCGGCTGCAAGGCAGCGCCATGGCGTCTTCGCAGGCGTCCAGCAGTCACTCCATTTCTTTGCCAAGGCCAACCGCTTCACTCTTTGGCGAAGCTCGGTGGGCGGCGCTTCCAGCAGCGTGCTGTCTCCCAATCGCGATGCTGTGCGCAGCTCACCCCAACGCAGACCGCGCAGAATCAGGTAAGGAGCCGGGCTGAGTGGCTCCCGCTTGCGCAGAAAGGCCGCGCCGGCGGCAATGCCGGCCACTGCCTGGCGGATATCCGCGGGCTCTGCCATCAGACATGCTTGCGAAAACTGCAACCGAAACAGGCGCGCCCGTCGCATCGTTCTTCCGGTCGCCTCGATTCCGACAGGAGTTTCGACGACCGGAACCTCCTCGACTGGGTCCGGCTCGGTTTCGCGCTTCTTGTTCGAGGAGACCCATGGACCGTGTGCCGGACGTCAGTCAGTGCAGTCCGGAGTTTGCCAAACGGCGGAGCATCGTCCTCGAACTTCTCATTGCAAAAGGTCTCGAGGCTCTCCAACTCCGCGAGACAGCAGTCGAGGTCTTTCTCTGCTTTAAGATAAAAAGCCTTTGGGGTCTCGCTGAACGCCTTATCGAAAGCTTCCGGCGCGATCTTACCTTCTTCGATCAACTTTGCTCGAGCTTTACGATCCTTGTCGGTTTTGGCCTGGTCCTCGAACCCGACAACACGCGAATCTTTAAAGGCGAACCAGGAGTATCCTGCGCTGACCAAAGGGGCGGAACGCAAAGGAAGATCGAGGACAGAGCCGATCCAGGAGAGCGGCTTAGCCCGGAGTTCACGGTCTCCATCTTCAATAACCGGATAGAGCGTTTCCCAAAAATTCGTCAACAAGCCTGTGACAGAGGGTGAGCCCCTGGCGCAGGCCTGCGTATTGCTCAGTCGCCAGCAGGGCTTCGCTGAGCCAGGCGGCCAGTTGGAGATCTTTCGAGACGGTGGCAAGCGTGTCCTGGGCCAGCTTGACGGACCAGAGGCGTAATTCGCAACCTTGCGTTCGCTCTGCCAGTCGCCTTGCGCCAGGCCGTCGTCCTGCCGCCGAGCTTCCCGGATTTTGTCGTAGATCAGGAGCTTGGTGTCGTAACGAAGATCGATGCCGCTGGGGTTTTCACCGGCAATGGGAGCCAGGATATCTTCGCGAAGCGGCATAATGGCGGCAACCTGAACTACGAGGAGCTTTACTGCTCAGACGGCGCAACCGCCGGTTGGGCGAACTCGATCGACCGTACTTCGAGGAAGGGAACTTCCTCGCCGTCGACCAGCAGCATCTTCTGGCCCGATGGATATTCCTTGCCCTCGTCGTCGGCCGCCCAATCCGTCATTCTGCCCAGCCAGACGGCTTCGTCCGGATGCTTCCAGGAGAATGGATAAATCGCCGGAATCAGCACTTCTCCCAGGTCCATGCCTTGAAACGATGGCGCGGCTTGCACCAGCGCCGGCGCCCAGAGCGTGTCCCGCAGCCGTTGCGGTGGTCTCATTTCGACCGAGGCGATATGCTCGAACGGAATCCAGACATAGGCGCCGGCTGCGAATACTTCGAGCCGTGAGCCGATATCCGGATCCGCGTCGCGCAACTCGGTGAAAGCTTTCCCGTTCAGCTCGCCTCTGGGGGAGGTCGTAGGTGTGCGCGGGGAAAGTCTGCTTTTCAAAGATCTCGTGCCGGGTCTTCTCCGCATGCAGAGCTGCGTAGTAGACGATGGCTCCGGTTTCCGCTTCGGCATTTTTGCCGGCGAGCACGCTGAGCTGCTTTTCCGCGCGGGCATATTCGCCCGCGAAGCAAAGCAGCTCAAACAGGAAAACGCGCTGCGCCGTGTCGGCTGGGTGCTCACGTAAATGTGCCGTGAGCCACCTTTCCGCCTCCCGCACCTTGCCTGCAGCAAACAGCTCTTTGGCGGTTACCGGCACCTTATCCCTGCTCGCCCGCGCCTTACCACGGCTTGAGCTTGAGTACGTCGAAGCCCTTGTCGATGAAGCCCTTCAGGGCGCCATCCTCTTCAGGGTTGTAGCTGACTTTAACCTTGCTGAAAGCGAAGCTGATCGATTCCACAGGGTTCTCTGAAGAACCGGAAAGCTGGATGGATGTGATGAGACAATCCTCCATGTGAATCTTGAAGTAATCCTCCTGATCGTCCCCCATCGGCTTGTCGTAGATGACGTCGACCTTGGTCAGGTAATTGCCGGTGCAACAATCGTCAAAGAGCAGGGGTGAGGTCTTGTCGAGGACCTTCATGATGGTGACATCGCCCAGATTGGCACGACCCGCGCGGGCCTCGCCTCCGGATGAACCGGCGCCGATGACCGCAGTGTTGCTGGCGCCGAAGCTAAATGAAAGAATATCGATCGCGTCCTGCTTGCTGGTGCTGGGTCCCGGACGATCAGCGATCACGAGATACGCATTAACTGCCATTTTCTTCTCCTTCAACGTTCAGGTTAGGATCCGACAGTAGGAACTGCAGGACATCAGTTTGTGTCCAGGATCAGGTGCGTTTCGATTTACCCCTTACCGGCAGGCAATTCAGCGACCAGCCGCAGAGAAACGGTCAATTCATCAAGTTGGAAGTGTGGACGAAGGAAAGCCACCGCCCGATAGACACCTGGTTTGCCCGGTACTTCCGATACGTCAATTCTGGCTTCACGCAGCGGCCGCTCAGCTTTGGCTGCTGGTGAAGCGGAATCATCGGGAGTCACATACTTGGTAATCCAGCGGTTCAGGAACCGCTCTGCCTCTTCGCGAGACATAAAGCTGCCGATTTTGTCGCGCATCATTGCTTTCAGGTAATGCGCGAAGCGCGAGACTGCCATGATGTAAGGCAACTGGGTAGACAAGCGGGCATTTGCATTGGCCGAGTCGGTATCGTAGACCCTGGCTTTCTGGCAGGTCTGCACGCTGAAGAAGGCAGCGTAGTCGGTGCCCTTGCAATGGACCAGGGGCACAAAGCCCAGATCAGCCAGCTCTTTTTCACGACGGTCCGTAATCGGTACCTCGGTGGGGCACTTCAATGCGACGTCGCCCTCGTCGGTAGCGAAATTATGAGTCGGAAGACCTTCCACCAGCCCGCCGCCTTCAACCCCGCGCATGGCTACGCACATGCCGTAGAGAGCGTAGGACTGCGTCATCTTCGTGCCCAGCGAGTAGGCTGCGTTCATCCACAGGTATTTCGAATGGTCGGTGCCATCCACTTGCTCTTCGTACTTGAATTCGTCGATGGGCTTGGTTTCTTCGCCGTAAGGCAGACGGGCGAGCGTCCGCGGAAGAGTAAGCGCGACGTAACGGGAATCTTCGCTCTGGCGGAACGACTTCCATTTGGCGTACTCGGTGTTGTCGAAGATTTTTGCCAGGTCGCGAGGCGCGTCGAGTTGGGTATAGCTTTCCAGGTTAAACAAGTCGGCTCCGGCAGCGCTGACGAACGGCGCATGCGCCTGGGCCGCTATATGGGAGACGCCCTCCAGTAAGGCCATGTCTTCAGGATGTTTGCCGAACTCGTAGTCGCCCACCAGCGCTCCAAAGGGAGCTCCCCCGAAAACGCCGTACTCTTCCTCATAAATTTTCTTGAAGAGAGCGCTCTGGTCGAACTCCGGAGCTTTCTCGATGTCGCGCAGCAATTCCTTCTTGGTCGCGTTGAAGACGCGAATCTTCAGCCCAACGCCGGTCTCGGTGTTGTCCATCATGTACTTCAAGCCGCGCCATGAGCCTTCCAGCTTTTGGAACTGCGCATTGTGCATGATTTCGTTCAATTGCAGCGAAAGCAGGTGATCGAGTTGCGCGATGCGCGCATTGATCATCATCTCCGCGTCTTTGGCTACGGTCATCGAGCCATCGAGTACCTGGGCTACGAATTCCTTCACCAAGTCCTTGCCACGCTCGCGTGACGCGGTCTCTTTGCCGAACCGGCCTTGCTCGACGATCTGATCGAGCAGACTCGATTCCTCGGCAGCAGCAACCGCGGGCGCCGATCCCTTTTGAGCGGCCGCTTCAGCCATTGGAGCCTCCATCCTTCGCGCCAATTTCGCCCTTCAACTTTTCCAACTTCTCCGTATTTCCCACCGCTTCCAAGAGCAACTCTTCCAGCTTGTCGTTGCCTTGCAGGGAACTGCGAAGGTTGGCCAATCGGGTTCGGAGATCGAGCATTTCCTTAAGCGGCTTGACCTGTTTGGCCACGTTGCCCGGCTCGAAGTCTTCGAACTTGCGAAACTTCAGGTCCACCTTCAATTTCGGGGCGTCGGGGTCGTCGCTTAGCTTGTTCTCCACGGCGAAGGAAAGATGCGGTTTCATCCCTTCGAGCACGGTGTCGAAATTGTCCGGATTGACCTCGACAAACTTGCGATCCTTCAATCTAGGAAGCGGCTGTTCAGGGTTGCCGGTGAAATCGCCCAATACTCCTACGACGAAAGGGAGTTCTTTGATTTCGATGGCGCCGCCTACTTCGACGTCGTACGTGATTTGCACGCGGGGAGGCCGCACGCGGTCCAGTTTGTGCTGCGCACTTTGTCTCGCCATAATTGCTTCCTTCCACTGATAGGGATAATGGGCTGGCTGATCGTTTCGTCGAATCTTACATGAAAGACGGGTTTAGCACCGGGACGAAAAAGTACCGTAAAAAACGCTTAGGATTACTTATCTACGGGCGCTAATGTTCATACCACGCGGTTAGGGGCGGGTCAATTAAAAAACACGCTCGATCCTCATCGCTTGTTTTCGAGTGGCTTTGCGATGGTAAGGTTTAAGCGCATGCTAAGACCATTGTCCGTGGCCGCATCTCGCCAGCTCCGCACCTGGTTTGACGAGGCAGGTTATACCGAAGTAAACCTGCTGAGGTACCTTGGTGCAGCGGAATTACCTTCGCGACATCTGCGTAACGAACCCCGCTTGCTCGATCGCACGCGCGAAGTCACTCTGCTGAATACATTGCTTCGCTGGTTCTGGCTGGGCTGGCCGCAATCGCCAGATGCCCGCACCAGCCTGGTTCCGGAAGCTCTGCTTCAGTTGCTACTGCAATCAGGCTTGCTGAAGCAGGACGGGGAGGTGCTGACGCCAGCAGCCATGCTGCTGCCGGTAGAAAAATTCCTTGTGGCCTCCGACCACCCGGCAGCGATCGCGGCCGGCGATTCCGAGATGGTGCTCTGGCCGAACCCCACCAGCAAATTTTTGTCCAGATTTGCAGTCAGGCGTCACTCGCGCGCAACCCTTGACCTTGGTACCGGCAGCGGCATCCTCAGTTTGGGAGCTGCGGGGCATAGCGATCTGGTGATCGCCACCGATCTTAATCCCAGGGTGCCCTCGTTTGTCACCTTCAACGCACGCCTCAATGGAATCGAAAACATCGAACTGCGGATGGGGGACGGATTTGCACCAGTTGTGGGGCGCACCTTTGATCTGATTCTTTCCAACCCGCCTTTTTTCATTACCCCCAAACGCGACTACTTATTTTGCGATAACCCGATGGAGCTGGACCAGCTCTGCCGGCACCTGGTTCGCGAAGCGCCGGCCCATCTGAATGAAGGCGGCTACATGCAGATGTTGTGCGAATGGGCACAAGTGGGCGATCAACCCTGGGAGGAGCGGATCGCGGAATGGCTGGAGGGCACCGGCTGCGATGCGTGGGTTATGAAAGGACTGACCCAACACCCGGAAGAATATGCGCAGCATCGCATTCGTGAAACCACGCCCGACACCGGATGCGACCAAGAGTTATACGAAGGGTATATGGACTACTACCGAAGCCGCAGTGTGCAGGCGATTCACGACGGCGTGATTGTGATGCGACGCCGCAGCGGCAAGAACTGGGTGCGCATCGAAGAGGTGCCCAAAACACCGAGTGGTGACTTGGGAGAACTGGTTCTCTCCACTTTCGCTGCGCATGACCTGCTGCTGGAAATGGAGAGCGATGAAAAGCTGCTTGCGATCAAGCCGACGCTGTCTCCCCATGTGAGGCTGGAGCAGGTTTGCATCCAGAGGGGGAATGCCTGGCACGCAGAGTCGCTTACGTTGCGGCTCACGCGGGGGTTTCCGTTTCACTGGAAGCTGCAACCGCTGGTGGCGGAGTTTTTGGCAACCTGCGACGGCACACGCTCCGCCGGGCAAGCGGTTGAGGCGCTCGCCGCCAGTGCGAACGCGCCGGTTGACACGGTGAGGCGCGAATGCCTGGCGATGATGCGCAAATTGATCGAGCGTGGGTTTGTCGTGGTCGCGCCGGACTAACCTGGATATGAAAAGATGTGCTGTGACGCGAGTTACGGCGGAAGGAGCGGACCATGGCAAAGGTCACCGGTACCATCCGGATTAACGCGAATCCAGGATCGTCGGGCGCGATGGGTCACTTTGAGGTTGTGTTCGTTCCCTATGCCGGCCGGCTCAACACCAAGCCGGTCAAGGTGAGCGATCTGGATGACCTGGTTAACCTGCTCATGAACTTGAAGATCAGCGAAGATGAGGCCACACGCTGGGCAGGGAAGGCGCGCAGCCAGGGCGTCGTTCTTATATCCGGGGTGGAGCGGACAGAGGCGCAATTGCAGGAAAACGGCCTGCTTGGCTAGGAAACATCTACTTTGACCTGAGAACGAAGACCAGCAGCACGATCAGAACGACCAGCAGAAATGCGTTTAATACCAGGAGCATCGGCAGCATTTGCTGAAATTTGCTCTGGGCCAGCGGTGCGCTCGCCACAACCTGCGGCGGCGGTGGGGGAGCCGGAGGCTTGGGAACGGCGACGGCGGGAACCGGCGGCGGCGCAAAGGCCGGGGCTGGCGCAAAGGCTGGGGCAGGCGGTAAAGGAACGGCCGCGGGAAAGACAGGTGAGGCAGCGGCCGGCGGTGCGACCTTTTCTGCCGGCGATGCTTGGCCCGCGGCGGAGTTTGCGAACCCTCCTGAGATGATCCGGGTAAACTCGCCTGGCTCCGCAGACGCGGCAGGCTCAGATCCGGCAGCCTGCGGCGGTGGCAGGGAAGAGGCAGCGGATGCTTGTTCCTCGTTCAACCTCTGGATCAACATGGTGATGCTTCCGGCCGCGTCCGCGGAGGGCCCGGACGGCTGAGGGCTTTGCCTCCTGAACAGCGAATCGGCCGGTTCATCGAAGCGCTGGGCGGGCGGCTCGTTCTCTACCGAGAGGGATCGGAACAATCGGGTAGCCCCGGCTGACTCATCGATGCTCGAGGCTGACTCCAGGCTTAACGGCCATGCAGATTCAACTGCGTTCGGAGGCGCGCTGGCCACCGGCGTGAAGGGTCGAGGCGACGGTGGGGGGGAAGCGGCAGGCGACTGGAAAAGCTGGGTAAAGCTGCCATCGGCGGATGCGGAGTCGGAGACCCCAGGAGTGGAGAAACCCTTCATCCGAGGTGTGGCAGCTGGAGCGAACGGTACCGCTTCGGGGATGCCGGACGGCTGTTTCTTCAGCGAGGCTGTGGCCGCGACAAACATGCGCGTAAACTCGCCAGGCTCATGGCGAAGGGCTTCCGGGGGTATGCCTGCGTGAGGTGGCGAGCTGGCTTGCGGCGGTTGCTGAGGAGCTGCAGCAATCTCCAGCTTCTGAAACATGCGTGTAAATTCGCCCGGTGCGGGTGGCTTGTCTTCGCCCAGGGACAGACTGGGCGGCGAAGAGCGTAACGGTAGCGCGTCGAGTGGCTGCCCCCATTGGGGAGCCGGGATGGTCCCGGTTTTGTCTTCCGCCGGGAACAACCGGGCCGGACTTTCCTGTGATTGCTCCACACCCTCGTCTGGTCGGGTTTGGAAGGCGTTCAAAAACATTCCCGTGGCAGAGAGCGAATCGGGCTGGCCAGGGGCCTCCCCTCCGGGCTTCTTACCATCTTCTGTCATCAGGATTGGCCCCATTCATGTCGCGACTTCCTATGCGAAGGTTACACTTCCCCGGTTGACCCCGTAAAGATTACAAACACTGTAGTTGACCATACCGGTTACAACTTAAGGATGAGTGGTCCGCTGCAGATCGGAAGTTTTTCTCTGGCTCCCAGCCGGTTGAGGTATTCTCAGCGTGATTCAAATTCAGTCCGTTCCGGCAGCTTGGCGTGGATAGAAACGCAGCCGTTCGCTTGGGAAAACACGCATGAATGACCTCGCAGTGCGTACCTACAACCTGGCCTCCTGCTACGAGAATTCCTTTACGACCATTCTCCGGCTGGGCTCGCGGCAGCAGGCGATTCCATCGTCGCAGGCGTTTCGCACCAACATTCGGGCGGCGTTGAAGGCTGCCATGGAGCAAGCAAAGAGTTTGGGTTATAGCAGCGAAATGATCGAATTTTCGGTCTTTGCGCTGGTTGCATTCCTGGATGAAAGCGTACTTAAACTGCAAAGCCCGATTTTCGCCGATTGGTCGCAGCGTCCCTTGCAGGAAGAGCTCTTCGGTCACCATAGTGCCGGCGAGGTTTTCTTTGAAAAATTGCGCGGCTTGCTGGCGCGACAGGATTCACACGAAGTCGCCGATTGTCTCGAGGTTTACTGCTTGTGCCTCTTGCTCGGCTACCGGGGACGCTACGCGCTGGGTAGAGGGGGAGAGATCGAAACCTTTATTCGCCAGATCCGGGAGAAGATCGGCCGCATCCGCGGCCAGGTACTTCTGTTTCGGCCGACTGCCCCAGCCCCGCTAGTCAAGCGCGTCGCGGCGGTGGATCGCTGGAGCCGCGCGTTGGGTGTTATTGCGTTTTGCATGTTCCTGACCATGTTGCTGGCTTTTGGCGCTTTCTGGTTCGCTTTGGGCGCGGGAATTTCCCCATTGGGTTGACGGCTACCGCCGGGAGGATTCTTGCTCGCCTATCTGCTCGCTCTCGTGGTTCTCGTAGTTGCCGGGTTGCTCGTCTTCGCCGCTGCAACCTTTCTTCATTTGCACGGCACACCCCTGATCGTGCTTGCTGCGCTGATTGCGTTTGCCGGCATTGTGGCCGCGATCGCCATCGTGGTGATCCATCTCCGCGCCAAGAAGCGCCAGGCCGCGGACGGGGAAGGGCCCACTGCCGGGGGTAGCAGTGAGGTCGATGTTTTGCTCATCGACGCCAATCGCAAATTGCGGAGCTCCAAGCAGCCAGGCGCTAAATCGCTGGACGGGCTTCCACTCGTTTACCTGCTTGGGGAAGCCGCTTCCGCCAAGACGAGTCTGGTCATGCGCTCCGGACTGGACCCCGAGCTGATCGCCGGCAGCGCGCCCCGCGAGGGAGATGTTTCTCCCACCCCGGTTCTTAACCTGTGGTTCACCCGGCAGGCGGCCATCCTCGAAGCCGGCCAGGCGGTGCGTCAGGATGCCGGAGTGCTGCGCAGGCTGATTGCCCGTACTCGGCCCAAGGCATACCGATCGACTTTCGGATCGGGTGCGCCTGCCCGCGCTGCCGTGGTTTGCGTGAGCATAGAACAGTTCCTGGCAGTGGACGCCGCTACCTCGTCTGTTGCCTCCGCGCGTGTCATCGCCGCGCAATTGCGGGAGATCAGCCGATTGCTGGGCGCAGCCCTCCCCGTCTACGTCATCTTCACCAAGCTTGATCGCATTCCTCACTTCGCGGAGTACGTCCGCAATCTGTCCAATGAGGAGGTGCGGCAGGTTCTCGGCACTGTGCTGCCTCGTAACGAAATCTCGGCCGGCGTTTACGCCGACAAGATATCGCGTGATCTTGGGAACGCCCTCGATCTGCTTACCTACTCTTTGGGAGAGTTCCGGGTGGAGGTGCTGAACCGGGAAACCGAGCTGGCCAACGCCCCCGGCGCATATGAATTCCCCCGCGAGTTTGGCAAGCTGCGCAAAAACCTGAACCAATACCTGGTGGAGCTGTGCAAGCCGAGTCAGCTCAGCGCCAATCCTTACCTCAGAGGGTTTTTCTTTACCGGCTTGCGGGCGCAGATCCTGGAGCAGAGGGCAGCCGCGCCGGCGGCGCCGTTTGAGAGCGCACCGGCTGAAGTCGGCGCCACAAGAATGTTTTCCCTGCAGGAGCTTCAAGGAGGGAACCGTCCCGCCGCGCAGCAAGTGGTGGCGACGCGCGCGCCGCAATGGACATTTCTTCCCCGGCTATTTTCGGAGATGATTCTGGCCGACAAGAGCGCGCTCTCAGCGACTCAACAAACGGCGCCGGCCCGCCTCTTCCGCAGGATTCTCTTTGCCTCGCTGGCTTTTGTCTTTGTCATTTGTACCCTGTTGCTGCTGGTCTCGTACCTGAACAACGCGGCCCTCGAGCGCAACCTGCAGAGTGCTGCCCAGGCGTTGCCGGCCGCCGGCGGCACCACGGGATCAGCGCCCACCCTGGGCGAGCTGCAGGCACTTGACCGGCTGCGCCAGATCCTTGCTCAGCTAGAGGGCTACCGGCAAAACGGAGCTCCGTGGACGTACCGCTTGGGACTGTACCAGGGAGACAAACTGGCCGTACCCGCACGGCAAATCTATTTCGATCGCTTTCGCGGGATGCTGCTCAATCCCACGCAAGCGAACTTCGCCGGGTACTTGCGTGGCCTACCGGTTTCGCCGGCGCCGGGTGCGGATTACACTGCCGCCTACAACCCGCTCAAGGCCTACCTGATCACCACCAGTAACCCGGAGAAAAGCCAGGCTCAATTTCTTACCCCGGTTTTTTTGCAGTATTGGATGGGCTCCAATATCAAGGACCCGGCGCAGCAACAACTGGCCCGGCAGCAAATCGATTTCTATGCCGGCGAGCTAGTGCGACAAAACCCCTACAACATCACTCCCGACAACGCGGCAGTGGCGAAGGCCCGGACGTACCTATCGAACTTCGGAGCCGTACCGCGCATTTATCAGGACATGCTGGCTCTGGCGGACAAGGCCAGCCCGGGCGTCGACTTCAACCGCCAATATCCTAACGCAGCGTCATCGATTATTGAGTCGCATTTGGTGAGGGGCGCGTTTACCCGCGCGGGCTTTGCATTCATGCAAGCGGCCATGCAGCATCCGGAGCGCTATTTTCAAGGGGAAACCTGGGTGCTGGGCGACCAGGCCGCCCGTTCGCTCGATTCCGCCGGCGTGAGCAAGCAGCTGGCGGCCATGTATTCGGCGGAATTTCTGAAGGAGTGGCACGCCTTCCTGAACGACGCGCACTTTACCGCGTGCGGACCGATTAAGGAACTGCCGAATAAGCTGAACGCGCTCGCTGGACCGGATTCGCCGCTGCTCGAGTTCTTCGGTACCGCGTCGTATAACACGGCGGTGCCGGATCCGCAGATCAAAGCCATCTTTCAGCCAACGCAGGCCCTGGTCGACCCCAACTCGACTGCCCGTTTCATCGGGCCGGGCAACACCGCTTACGTGAATGCTCTGTTGTCCCTCTCCAGTGCGGTAGGCCAGTTCAATCAGAATCCAGAGACCTCAGGAGACATGCTGGGCTCCGCGGTTTCCACCGCCGGCATCGCCGTACAACAGACCGCGCAACCTTTCAACGTGGATCCGCAGATGCATACGGAGAAGACGGTTTTTGCCCTGTTGGAGGCACCCATCCGCTGTGCCGTTCCGCCGCCGCCTCCTCCGCCTCCCGGAGCGCCGGGTTCGTTGTGTTCGCTGCTGGGCAAATTTCCCTTTCAACCCTTGTCCAAGGCCCAGGCCAACCGGGATCTTACGCCGGCGGATCAGGCGACTGTGGGTGAGGTAAATAGCGTCTTCGCTCCGGGCACGGGAAGTCTGTGGACGTATTACAACGCCAGCCTCAAGCCGTGGTTGCTTCAACCGGGGACGAATTACGTGCTTGCGCCCAACGCGGCAGGGCATGTGGGCCCCGCCTTTGCGCAGTTCTTCAATCATGCGGCAGCAATCTCCGCGGCCCTCTATTCTTCCGGGGGAACCAACCCTGCGTTTAACTTCACGCTTCGCGCCGTGCCTAGCAAAGGCATTGAAAATGCCACCCTGGTGGTGGACGGTCAGAGAATCCCGGCAGGGGCGACGTCGCAACAATTCACCTGGAATGGCGCCACTGCTCATCAGGCTTCGTTGGCTTACAACGCAGCGGAAGCCTTGCAGTTCCAGGGTCCTTGGGCGCTTTTTCAGTTGGTAGCCACGGCCCAGGTGACCAGGGTGGGTGCGGCTCTACAGCTGGAGTTTCCCCTCGAGGTTTCAGGCCGCCAACTGAGGCTGCCCGATGGTACCCCGGAAGTCGTCCGCTTTGAGATTTCCGGTCCAGGTGCGTTGGTGCTGGCGCCCATGGGATTGTATGGAGGGAGTTGCGTTTCTCCGGTCACGAAATGAGGGGCATGACCCGGGCCTTCGGTCCTCTGGTCGGAAATTACGGCGAATCCGCAGCTAAGATCCGAGGATGGTCAAGTGTGAGTGTCGCGCCTACGGCGCTCGTCATCATCATGGGTACCCAGCCCTACCGGGCTGCACAGTTTAGCGGTCGGCCCTCCGGGCCTTGGTTTCAGCCAGGCGGATTGGCGGAGGAACTGGGCATCAGGGGGGCGTCGCCGGGCAAGCTGTAAATCAAGCCGGGTGGCCCATATTTCGCTCGTTTTTCGCGAGATGTGGGATCCCACGAACTTCTGTCCTTGACCCTCGACGGAACAATAGAAACAGAGAATTACAACGATGGACCAGTGGAATCCCACATCTCGCGAAAAACGAGCGAGATATGGGGCACCCGGCCTTTTCTGTAGGGAAAGGCGCATGAAGTTCACGGAACTCACTAAAGTTCACAGGAAATCGGGGATATGGGACATCCGGGGTTCGTTGCCGATGGAGATCTCGATGCAAGAGCGTGGGAGCTTAGGCCGGCCCCGTACTGAGACGCAAGACGATGCAGGTAATGTTGTCGGCTCCGCCTCGCTCCTTGGCACAGTCCACAAATTGCTTGCAGATCAGGGGCAGTTCGACGCCGACGGAGGCAATGGAGGCTATTTCTGCCGGGGTGAGATAACGGGTGAGGCCGTCGGAGGCCAGCAGCAGCATATCTTCCGCCTGCAGGGTGGCAGCGAAAAAATCAGGGTGGACTGTGTCCGCCATGCCAATGGCCCGGGTGATCACCGAGCGCAGGCTGGAGTTCTCTGCCATCTCTTGCGTCAGCAACCCGTTTTGTATCTGTTCCTCGATCAGGGAGTGGTCCTGGGTGATCTGAAAGCAGGCGCCATCTCGCATTAGATACGCGCGACTGTCTCCTACATTTCCGATCACGGCACGGGTTCCGTCGACGCAAGCGCAGACCAGGGTCGTGCCCATATTGTTGAAGTCCGGATTGCTTGCGGCGAGATCGCGGACGGCGCGATTGGCTTCCTCGATGGAGTGCAGCAATCTGCTCTCAATCGGCAGCTCCGGTTCTTGCGTTTGCAGGGTTTGCGCCTCAAAAGATTCGATGAAGGTGCGTACCGCGGTATTGCTTGCCACTTCGCCGGCGACCGCGCCGCCCACGCCATCGCAGACTACATAGAGATGGGGGTCAGTGTTGTAGCCAAAACTATCCTCATTATTTGTCCGCTTGCAGCCGATGTCGGTTGCCGCCGCAAACACCAGGGAAAGTGTGGCTAGTTGGGTCATGGTGTGAAATTTACTGGCGGACCAAAATTAACAGGAAGCTGGGCCTTTTGCATGGGAAATCGAACCGGTTGATGAAGAACGCTGGCATTGCCCGCAAGCGCGCAGTCGCAATTCGCCTACGGTATTTCGACGGTCACTTCACCTGCATCCACGAACGTGATCACACCGGCCCACATACACATCAGTTGGGAGACGTTGTCGAGCGAGGGAAAGTTCCCCAGTAGCACGGTGGGTGCTCCTGCGATCCAGGGGGCCGGTGTTGCCGGGATACATGGCATCGGCGTGAGCACACCGAGGGCTGCCGCCGTAGCGGCAGCGACGGTGGGGTTTGCGATCGAGGTGCACATGCCAAAAGGCATGATATTGGTCATTGGAATATGGTCCATGATGTTGGCATCCGGCACCATGTTGGTCATCACCTTGTTGGTCGGCAGCACCACCAGAGAACTCGGCGCCAATCCGAAGCTGCATTGCATCATCGCTCCCATACAGACTTGTAGAGGCATGATCCGGCTCCTTGAATTGTTCGCTCCGAGTTTACGCCGGAACCGCGATCGATAAAAGGCAGGCCCTCCTGGGAAAGAGAGCTGGCAGTATCATCAATCGATGACGTTTGACGCCGGGCAAGTAGTCGGGGAATACAAGATTGTGCGGGTACTGGGCCGGGGCGGGCTAGGCGCCGTTTACGAGGCAATGCATCTGATCTCGCAGCGCGCCGAAGCCATGAAAGTGATGTTGCCGGAACAGACCGGAACCCCGGAAATGAAGGAGCGGTTTCGCCGCGAGATCCAGCTTCTTGCCAGCCTTAATCATCCCAACATTGCCGGCCTGCACAACGCCTTCTACCTTGGGGACCAGCTCATCATGGTCATGGAGCTGGTAGAGGGCGAGGACCTGCGCACTCGCAGCCGCAATAGCCGCATACCTATGCCGATGCTCATGGATTTTGCCATGCAGGTGCTTGCCGCGCTCGATTACGCGCATGCTCGAGGGGTGGTGCATCGGGACATAAAGCCGGCCAATATCATGGTCTCTTCCGCCGGCCTGGTTAAGGTGCTGGATTTCGGCATCGCGATATCGCAGGGCTCTGTCGAGCTCACCATGGCCGGCTCTCTGATCGGCTCCCCACTGCACATGTCGCCGGAACAAATCCGCGGGGAAAAGGCGACCCAGCAGTCTGACATCTACTCCCTCGGCGTGACCCTGTACGAGCTCATCGCCGGCCGCCCCCCGGTGAACGGCGCCACCACGTATGAGTTGATGATGGCTCACCTCAACAAGACGCCCATCCCGCTCGCCGAGTTGCGGCCCGACATTCCAGCGCGGCTGTCGGATATCATCTCCAGGTCTTTGGAGAAGGAACCGGCCAAGCGTTTCGCGACGGCTGCGGAATTTCTGGACGCGCTGCGTTCTCAGAGCATGCCGGACCTTGACAGGACAACCACCCTCAGCCCCGCACGCCATGCGCACGAGGTGACGACAGACCGGGTGAACCAACCCGCCACCGGACCTCTTGCTCCACCCGTCGATCAGCTGGTGCGTCACCTGGCAACATTTATCGGGCCGATCGCCAAGGTTGTGGTGAGCCGGTTGGCGAAGCAGTACACCGATCTCGACCGGCTCTATCTCGAAGCGTCAAAGCAGATCGAGAAAGAGGCAGACCGGAAGAAATTTCTGGCCACGCGTCCGCGCGCGTAGCCAGCGCCGGCCGGCTCAACCCCCAGCCGGCTCACCCATTGAGCAGATCGATCGCTTTCTTCAGGCTGGTGTGCATGCGATGGAAGGAGCGCGTCACCTGCGCGACCTCGTCATTGCCGCGGACAGGGAGCTGTTCGAGGTCCATTTCACCCTGGCTGATGCGATCCGCATAGTGGGAGATCTTGCCTAAGCGGCGGATGACGATGAAATACAGTCCCACATCGATCAGCAGGATGGCGGCCAGGAAAATCAAGGATAAGTTGATGAGGAGTCGAGTCAGCCCTTGCTGTGCCATTTTGATGGGCACGGAGGTGGGAATCGATATGATCTGGGCTCCGATGACCTCGTCCAGGTTCCAGCCGAATCCATTCTGCGATCCGTAATGCTTGATCAGGGCGCGGGGAGCCGCTCCTGGCTGGCTATGACACTGCAGGCATCCGCTCTCCACGCGAATTGGATGAGCCAGGGAAAGCGTTGGTCCGGTGGCGGCGTCCCGCATCCGGACCAGCTCGGTTTCCTTGGGATTGTTGCGGAAGTAGTTGATGATGTCCGCCTCCCAATCCTGAGCGCGATCACGGAGATTGGTCGGGATTCAAGGCCGCCTCCTTATAGGTGTAGTCCGGATAAGTCTGGCGGATCTGATCGAAGGTCGTGGTGGATGCGAAGAAGGGGATTGCCTGGGGCAGGAAGGTGGTGGTGTGCTCGGTGGTTTTCTCGATGACCGGGGTGATGTAATGCTCGGTGTAATTTCGCGTGGCGAGTGCGCTGGCTGCCATCAGTCCGGCCTCGCGAAGCACTTCCGCCTGTGCTTGCTCCTGTAAAAAAGTTCGAGCCTGGTAGGCGATCACCGCCAGGCCCAGACCGAAGACGACGATCAGCAGTATGTTGAACTTTACCAGCAGCTTCAAAAGGACACTCCTCCGCCAAAACGAAATGGCGCCAGACGGCGCTCAGGGTGCCGTGCTACGAGCCGGCAATGGCATTCATGGTTATAGCGCAAGTTCTGGTTATTGCACCAGCAAAGTTCCGCGAACAACGACTTCCTCGCGGGCGCTATAGATCCCGGGGTGGAGAGCCGACGGCGGCAGATGGTAGTGAGAAGGAAAAATTCAGCAAGAGTGCCTAGACTTTCTATCGCAGCATGGAGCCGGCTCCTGTCAAGTAGCGCGAGTTTCAGCACGCGGCTGCCGGGAGACCGCATGAAGAATCAGGACAGGACTGGAGTTCTCGTGGAATGAGAGACGTGCTCAGAAAAAATAATCAGCGGCTGCTGTTCTGGGAACTCTGTGGACCGTTTTGAATTTTGGAGTGAATCATCAGGTAACGCAAGAGGCTCTTTCGCGATCTGCTCAGTTAGCGAAGCCCGTTGTTGTGCCACGGACGAGTTATTCCTTGTAGCTTCGCAGGAGGAGGTGTTCATTCGCCTTGTGCAAGCCTTCTAACCTCTATTCGCCATTCCGGGAAAGCTAATTTGCTCGACCAGCTTTTTGCATAATCGGAGCAGTGGTCCGCGCCGATGGATACTTATGACCAGCCTCACCATAAGTCTCCACAAAGCAACAGTCATTATTTCTAATCTAATACTTCTGGCGAGCTTCTTCGCCTCGCAAGCAATTGCACAAAACACAGTGTCGGTGGATTATTCGCGTACCGGAAGCGCATTGGTACGGCTGGATCAAGCCGTCTCGACCATTCAGATCTCAAATGGGCCGAAAGAGGATCAACTGGTCAAGAACCTGGGCATGCGCCTGGAACGTACGTTCTGGTCGCCCGCCGTCTGGGCGCGAGCGGGATCGGGACAGTATGATTTCACCGCGGCGAACCCTTTCCCGGATGCTGCGCCCGCGCCGGGCCGGGACTGGGGATCTGACTCGCCAGTGCTGGACAATATCATTGCCCAGGGAGCGCAACCCGTTATCACTTTTAACGGAGAGCCTGGCTGGGATGCCGCGAGGCCCACCGAGACTGCCGAATTGAACGGCCTACCCTCCAACATGAGTGAGTATCAACACCTGGTGAGGGACGGTCTCAACCATCTCAAGAGTAAGTATCCGGGGATTCAATACATTGAAGTCTGGAATGAGCCAGATAATACGCTCACTCCAAGTCAGTACCAGATGCTCTATCAGAATGTTTCCCAAGCCGTGCAGGCGGTGAACGCCGCATTGCCTTCCGGTACTCTTCCATTCCTGGTGGGTGGGCCGGCGGTATATAACCCCGGCTCAGCAATGATGGCAGGTTTTATTTCCTTTGTAAGAGCGAATAATATCAAGCTCGATTTTTTGTCCTGGCATGAATACGGCGGAAACGTCTGGAGTGACGCGCGGACCTTGCAGAACGAACTTTCATCGGCCGGTCTCAATCCCAACACGTTGCAGTTGGTGACGGAGTGGGGCTACACGTCGTATAACACCACCACCATCCCTTCTCCCAGCGAACTGATGTTGGCCGCAACTTATGTTGCTCAGGGATGGACCGAGTTGGAGACGCAGAACCTGGCGGCTATCGTGACCCCGTTTCCGTTTTCGGAAAACGACTACGTGCGTTATAGCCGTTCGATGTTCGTCCCTTACCAGCAGAACCCAGCAGATGGCCAGGTCTTTCCGCTGTATAACGTCTACCAGATGTTGGCGATGGGAAAAAACACGCTGGTGGCGACGAGCGCTGTGAGTGGCGGCACGTCTTCGCTTTTTCCTCTTGCCACTGAGGACAGTAGCGGCGTGGCCCTGATGCTGACGAACACGGCAGGTTCGACTGTAACCGTGAACCTGAACAATCTACCCAGCGCGTTCCAGGGAGGCGCATACCTGCTGACGGAATACCTGGTCGACGCGACCCACAGCAACTGGGCCTACAACCAGAGCACCGCGGCACTGCAGCAGGTCACCAATGCGATGGAAAGTGCGGCCTCTTCGTTTAGCACTACGCTCACGATGGCGAGCGATAGCGTAGTCCTGCTGGTCCTGACACCGGGGACGGCTTCGGGACCAGCCGTACGGTTGGCATATCTGCGCCAACCCTCGAACGCCAAGGCACAGGCAACCATGGCGCCGGCCGTCGAAGTGTTAATTCAGGACGCCACCGGCGCCACTGTCACCTCTGCCAGCAACCTGGTAACGCTGGCGTTGAAAGGCGGCACGGGTCTGGGAGGAACGCTCACCGTGGCGGCGCAGCATGGCATTGCAACTTTCAGTAACCTCACCTTAAGCACTGCTGGAACCGGGTACACACTGTTAGCGAGCAGTCCAAAGCTGACGCCGAAGACCAGTAAACCCTTCACGATTCTTGCTCCTTGAGGTTTGCGGGCAGATGCAAGAGTCGAGGTAAAGAGGTTTCTCACCAGGCTGCACGCCCTCATGCAGATTCATGGGCTGCGCGATTTTGAAATGGATAGCATGGCAGGGAAAAAGGCGCAGGGGCTAAAGCCCAAATCCTTGTTGACCTTTGAACGGCCCGACTAAAGGCTGCGGAAAAACTCGGTTTTGGGTAGGCCGGGGATTTATCCCCGGCGCAAATGCAATGTAATCATCGTGGGCTTTAGAGTCTGCGTGAGAACCCACAGGCATCTGTCTCTGGTCCCTTCACTAAGGACGGGTGCCCCATATCTCGCTCGTTTTTCGCGAGATGTGGGATACCACGGCTTCTCTCCTGACTCTCGATTCATCCGATGCACTTTACGGTGAACATCGGTGGTATCCCACATCTCGCGAAAAACGAGCGAGATATGGGGCACCCGTCCCTAGTGAAGGAATCAGAGAGAATCGCCCGACTCTTTTTGATTCTGTTAAGGCAGAGACTCAACCGGGACTCCCATCGGCCCCTAGAGAGGGTGTGTGAGATCATAGTCCCGGTTCTCACGCAGACTCTTTAGGCCCTGGGGCATGCTTTCCTGCCCGATCCGAGTTTTTCCGCAGTCTGTAAAGTCGTGCCCCGATACAAAGCATCAGAACGCTGACTCCAGAAAACTCGTGCTTCCATAGATTTGGATCGATCCGCCCGCTCTGAATGTAGAAACTACAGTGGACGGCCTGAAGGCCGTCCACTTAAAAGCATTTGAGTTTTGCGCCCTCGAAAGTCACTCCTTAACTTATAACCCGCAACTAATTAGCGATGCAGGCGCGCGCACCAATGGCATTCCTTATTAGTTCATTAGGGAACGGAGATTGTTCCACAATGGGGATGCCGCACTTGACAATGGTTGCACAGCGAGATTAGGGTCTTTGCGTCCGGGGACAAACAAGTAACAAACACTGTTCAAACGCAAAGCCGTCGCGCAATAGATTTTGGGCCATCCGAAACTCTGGAGGCAATCAAAATGAAATCCACACAGATCCCGAAACCGAGGTTTTCACTCATCCGCTGCCTGGCTGGTCTGGTCTTCATCCTGGTAATGGTCACCATGACGCTGAGAGCACAACAGACCTCGGGGTCGGCGGTTGGGACCGTTACGGACAATACTGGCGCGGTCGTAAGCGGCGGAGCGGTTACCTTAACCAATGTCGACACCGGTGATCGCCGTACGGCGACCACCAACGCCGCCGGAGACTATCAGTTTGTGAACTTGTTGCCCGGCAATTACAGAGTAGATATCGAAGTCAGCGGGTTTAAACACTTTATCCGCAGCAATGTTGTGGTGCAGGTTCAAGGCTCCACGCGTGTGGACGCTTCGCTCGAGTTGGGAAACGTAAGCGAGACAGTCGAGGTTACATCGCAGGCTCCTTTGGTGGAGACGCAACAAGCCACGCTTGGCCAGATGGTTGCGGGCAGGGCGGTGAGTGAACTGCCCTTGAATGGCCGGAATATTTTCAATCTTTTGGCGCTTTCACCAGGAGTTGTGCCCCAGGGGGGAACACAGGCTTCTAACGCTGTATCGGGAATGAACGGTAACGGGTTTTCTACCGGGAACTATCAAATCGCCGGCGGAATCCCCAACACGGGGGCGGAATTCATTGATGGCGGCCCCATCAACAACGGCTATATCAACGCCATTTCGTATATACCGTCGCAAGACTCCATCCAGGAGTTTCGCGTAGAGGGGAACGCGATTGGCCCGGAGTTTGGGGGCACGACTAATGGCGTAGTCACCATGGTCACCAAGAGCGGAACCAATGGTTTTCACGGGACGGCCTTCGACTTCCTGCGTAACACGGTCCTCAATGCCAACAATTTCTTTTCCAACCAGGCGCACTTGAAGCGGCCTGTGCTCATTCAGAATGAGTTTGGCGGAGTTATCGGCGGCCCGATCAAGAAGGACAAGCTGTTCTTTTTTGGCAGCTATGAAGGCATCCGCGCCGCGATTGGCGCTACCACCACCTACTCTGTGCCAACGGCAGCGATGGAGTCAGGCGTCATTACCAGCTCGACGCCCATCAAGGATCCGGGTCAGTTTGACGCCAACGGCAACTTTGTCCCCGCTCCTCCGGGAACGGTATTTCCCAACAACACTATTCCTCAAAGCCGCATCAATCCCACATCGGCCGCGATGTTCAAGTGGTGGGCGCCGCCAAATGGTCCCGGCACGGTTAACAACTACAGCGTGAATGCCACCACCAAGCCGACCCTCAATCAATACATCGCGCGGCTTGACTGGAATGCAAGCGAGAAGCAACGCATTTTCGGCCGCTATACGTACCACCATGCGCTGAATCCCAGTGCGTTGCCGTATGGCTACCTGCCTAACATGTCTACGGGCCATAATGCAGTGCAGCATGCCGTGCTGGGAGACAGCATCACGGTCAGCCCAACACAGATTCTGGATTTCCGTCTTTCCTATTTGCGCGATAGCAGTTTTACCGGCGCCACGGGTATCCCGTTCGATCTGTCATTTACGGGTTGGCCGGCAGCGACTATCGCTGCACTGGGAACGAATTGTTGCGGCCCCGTTATCCCCCGCGTTGCGGTGTCGGGATTGTCTGTTAACGGCGGCGGCGGACAACAGATCTTCGTGACGGAAGAGAACTATGCCATCTCGGGTAGCGACACGATGATCTTCGGACGGCATACTGTCCGGTTTGGCGGAGAGTTTCGCCGCGCCCCCAACAATTATGGGCAGACCAATTCCACCCAGGTGGAAGCATTTGGTTTTACGAACGCCTTTACCGGCAATCCGTTTGCCTCTTACCTTCTGGGCCTACCGCAAACGACAGTGAACGAGCTTGCGATTATTCCGGCTTCTGTAACCTACTACGGCGGGGTCTATGTGGGGGACAGTTTCCAGGCCACGAACAAATTAGTGCTGAATGCCGGAATTCGCTGGGAATATCCAGGGTACTGGACCGAACGCCATGATCGCCAGGCGGTGTTTCTCGCGGACGATGCGAATCCGTTGGCTGGACCGACCGGTTTGAACCTTCATGGCAACGTTGAATTGGTGAACACCCCGGCCTACCCACATCGGACAAACTTGCTCCCGCACTACGACTTGTTCTCGCCGCGCCTGGGCCTGACGTATCGGCTAACAAATAGCGTGGTAGTTCGTAGCGGCTTCTCGATCCTCTTTGCTCCGACGGCCAATTTGCAGCAGGATGCGCAGCCCTATCAGGCCGCGGTCAACCTCGCATTTACCCAAATCAATCCCACGACCGTGCCCATCAATTCGTTCAGTAACCCGTTCCCCACCGGAGTGCTGGAGCCAGTGGGAAGAAGCAGCAACTATCTGAGTGTTATTAATGGACAACCCGTGGTTACGAATGTTCCGAAGGAGCCGTCGACGTACGCGGAACAATGGAATCTGGATGTCGAGAAAGATCTCGGGCATCAGACTTTATTTGATATAGCTTATGTCGGAAACCACGGAGTCCATCAGCAACTGCCAGCTGGCCTGAACGACAACGGCCAGGGTCTGGATCAACTCCCCGACCAATATAATGCGATGGGGTCGGCGTTGACGGCGCAGGTTCCCAACCCCTTCTATGGGCTTATCACCACCGGCAACCTCTCTGGTAAAACTATTCCGGCCGGCCAGCTCTTGCGCCCATATCCGCAATACTTCAATTTGTGGAATGCTGCAAATACTGCTGCCGGTTCGAACTACAACGCTATGCATACAAAAATCGAGAAACGTTTTGCCCAGGGCGCCACGTTGTTGGCTGCTTACACCTGGTCGAAAGACATGGGCACCGCGGATACACAGACCGGCTTCCAGGAAGCCGTCCAACCTGGAGAGGTGCAGGACTGGAATAATCTTCAGGCGGAGTATGGGCCGCTCAGCTACAACGTTCCCCATCGCTTCGTGGCGGCTTATGTGTATGACCTACCCGTCGGCAAAGGCAAGCGGTTTTTGGGTAACCAAGGCGGAATTGTGGACAAGGTCGTGGGCGGGTGGGGCGTCGACGGAATCACCACCTACGCGCTTGGCTTTCCACTAATATTCACGGCGCAGCCTACGTTTCTCAGTCAACAATTTGGCGCCGGCCAACCGCGGCCCAACGTAGTTCCGGGTTGCCAGAAGAAGCTCTCGGGAAGCGCCGTTTCGAGGCAGCATGGTTGGTTTAATACCAGTTGTTTCACCGCGCCCTCCAATTACGGGTTCGGTGACGAGCCCCGTACCGATTCCACATTGCGCACCCAGGGGATAGCCAATTGGGACGCTGCAATCCGTAAAAGCACGGCAATCACCGAGCAGGTTAATGTGGAATTTCGCGCCGAGGCTTTCAACATGTGGAACCGGGTCCAGTTCGGGCAGCCCAGCGCCCTTTGCTGCAATAACTCAACTGACAAATCGAATGCTTCATTCGGGGTGATTAGCTCTCAGCTCAACCTGCCGCGGGTGGTTCAGTTTGCCTTGCGGCTCAATTTCTAGCGTTTTCATCGGTCGTGGAACGTAGGCAGCTGCAGAGTGGCGCGGGGGCTCTTTGGGATCTGAGGAGAGGCAAAGCCTGCGCAGCGACTGCAGACGATCGCGAAAGGGCTATTATGCATAGTGACGAACAAAAGAGCGTTTGGAAAAAGGACAGGTGAAATGGGGCAGAAGGAAAACGATCAAAAGAGAACAGAAATAGCGAGTACCGGGTTTTCTCCCGACCGGCGGGAGTTTGTGAAACTGGCTGTCGGGGGCGCCCTAAGCGCCGCCGGAGTTCTTGCTTCGTCGCGCACGGCTTCGGCGACCGTGCACCAGAGTGCCCCGGGAATCAAACTTTGCGCGCAGGCGACAGCCAAGCCCACTGACGACGATCTGCTTTTTCTCCAACAGATGGGCGCCGAGTACGTCAGCGTGGGTTCTACTCCCGACCTGAGGACGGCGGAAGGCTTCATGCAAATCAAGAAGCGCTATGCGGATGCCGGCATCACGGTCTGGAACATCGGTAACACCAGCGTGCATAACATGCCCGAGGTCACGCTCAATCTGCCCGGCCGTGACCAGAAGATCGAGGAGTACAAGGAATACATACGCAACCTGGGCAAGGCCGGTATCTACTACACCACGTACGCCCACATGGGTAACGGCATTTGGAGCAGCGGCAGAGCCACCATTCGCGGAGCTTCCGCCAGGGAATTTGATATGGCAAGCCCCAACAAGGTGGGCGTGTGGGATGGTAAGAAGTTCTATGAGCCGCTCTCCCATGGCCGTGAATTTTCGAAGGATGAGATTTGGGAGAACTATACTTATTTCATCAAGCAGGTTGCGCCTGTTGCTGAAGAAAACAGTGTCCGCATTGGAATTCATCCGGACGATCCGCCGGAGCCGGTCCTGGCTGGAGTCCCGCGCTGCATCTTCGCCAATTTTGAAGGGTACAAACGGGCCATGGAAATCGCCAACAGTCCGAACGTTGGCATTTGCCTATGTTGTGGCTGCTGGAACGAAGGCGGTCCTGCCCTGATGCACAAAGACCCGGCGCAGATGATCCGTTACTTCGGGGCGGAAAAAATCTGGAAGATCCATTTCCGCAACGTGAGCGCACCCCTGCCACACTTCGTAGAGACCTTCATGGACAATGGTTATTACGATATGTACAAGATCATGGAAGCCCTGGTGGAGGTCAAGTTTGACGGCATCGTCATCCTCGACCACACGCCGACAGTCGTTGGCGGCCATTTTCCTGAACAGGCCTACGGATTCGCGTATATGAAGGCGTTAAAGAATCGGGCACAGGCAGAAGCCAAAGCATAATGCCGGAGCGGGCATGAGCGGAAAACCGGCGGTCGCATTCCTTGCTTTGGGCCTGAGCTTGTTC
The DNA here is from genome assembly GCA_963750415.1 of uncultured Acidobacteriaceae bacterium. Classification (GTDB taxonomy): domain Bacteria; phylum Acidobacteriota; class Terriglobia; order Terriglobales; family Acidobacteriaceae; genus PALSA-350. Next base: position 166,533 of record CAVVQX010000002.1, on the reverse strand, counting down.
AGCGTAATGGGATACGGCGCGGGTCCAACTGCGCCTGCCCCACAGGTCGACTGGCCGGTCTACGGGGGCCAGGGAGCGCAGGATCACTACTCCACTCTTTCTCAGATCAATCGCACCAACGTGAAAGATCTGGTCGTCGCCTGGAAGTATGACACCGGGGAAAAGGGCGGCGATCTCGAGGGCACACCCATCATTGTGGGCAAGGTCCTCTACACCTTGACTCCCAGTCACGGTGTGATTGCGCTCGATGCGGCATCGGGCAAGCTGCTGTGGAAGTTTGAAGCCAACGTGCCCGGCTTCGCCCGGTCGCGCGGTGTTTCTTACTGGACCGATGGCCACGAAAGCCGCATCTTCGCGGCCTTTCGCAATGACCTCTTTGCCCTGGACGCGACCACCGGAAAGCTGATTCCCAGCTTCGGCGAGGACGGCCTGATCGATTTGCGCAAGGGACTGCGCGAGCCGTACCAGGAGCAATCCGTGCAGCTAACCACGCCGGGAACGGTTTACAAAGATCTGATTATCGTTGGCGGCCAAAATCCTGAAACGCATCCCGCTCCCCCGGGGGATATTCGTGCCTTCGATGTGCACACGGGTGCTCTGCGCTGGACGTTCCACACCATACCGCATCCGGGCGAATTTGGTTATGACACCTGGCCGAAAGACGCCTGGAAAAATGCCGGCGCTGCCAACAACTGGGCCGGTATGACGCTCGATAGCAAACGCGGCGTCGTATATGTGCCGACCGGGTCTGCTGTGTTTGACTTCTACGGCGGCGATCGCGTGGGGGACGATCTGTTTGCCGATTCATTGATTGCGCTTGACGCGGAGACCGGCAAGCGACTCTGGCACTTTCAGGGAGTGCACCACGATCTTTGGGACCGCGACTTTCCTGCGCCGCCGGCTCTAGTGACGGTCACCCACAACGGAAAAAGAGTGGATGCGATCGCCCAGACCACCAAGTCCGGCTATGTCTTTCTCCTTGACCGTACTACTGGGAAGTCTCTTTTCCCGCTCAAGGAGTCTGCTTATCCGGCCAGCAATGTTCCGGGTGAAGTTACGTCGCCGACTCAATCCCTGCCTACGCTACCCGAGCCTTACGTCCAGCAGAGCGTCAGTGAAGAAACACTGACCAACCGGACTCCGGAAGCGCATGCGTGGGCCCTGAAGCAGTTCAGGACATTCATTGCCGGCGGCCAGTTCATTCCACCCAGCGTTGATAAGTTCACCATCGACATGCCGGGCTTCGCGGGAGGTGGCGAGTGGGGCGGGCCCGCGGTTGATCCCACAACGGGCGTGTTTTATGTCAACTCCAACAACACGGCCTGGCTGGTTGGCCTGACGGTGCCTCCTCCGCCCGGCAGTCCGGGCGAAAAGATCTATCAGAACCAATGCAGCATGTGTCACGGTATCAACCGGGCTGGTGCGCCGCCCTCCATTCCTAGCCTGCGTGGGATCGAGGGGATTCTCACCGACCAGGAGATTGCAGCCACGATCCGCCAGGGAAAAGGCCGCATGCCTCCGTTCAATAGCCTGAGTGATCAGGAAGTCGAGTCGGTGGTGCATTACCTGACGAGAGCGCCGCAACAACAGCAGCGACGCCCCGAGAGCGCAGGCCAACAGTCTGCCGCGCAAACCCAGAATGACATGCCGTACAAGACAATCGGCTTTCGCCGCTTTCTTGATCCCGAAGATTACCCGGCAACAGCCCCGCCGTGGGGGGCGCTCAGCGCGATCGACATGAACACCGGTAAGTATCTGTGGAAGATCCCATTCGGGGAATATCCGGAGCTAGTGGCCAAAGGGATGGGCAACACGGGATCGGACAACTATGGAGGCCCGGTCGTGACCGCGGGAGGGCTGCTTTTTATTGGGGCCACTGTATTCGATCAAAAGTTCCATGCCTACGACAGCCACACCGGAAAACTGCTATGGGAAACGGAGCTGCCATTTTCCGGTCTGGCAACACCTGCAACTTATATGGTGAATGGCAAGCAATATATCGTGATTGCCGCGAGTGGCGGCCAAACCAGCAAAAAGCCTTCCGGCGGGATATATATTGCTTTTGCCCTGCCCTCGCCGTAATAAAAGTATCGTACCTATTGAGCAACGTCGAACTTTCAAGGTGATCGCATTGCGTCTAGTTCTGGCAACCCTGCTTATTTTGGTAATTGGTCCACTCGCCGCATTCGCCCAGGCTCAGAACGGGCCGGATAAGGAAGCACCCTGCGCTTCTGCAGCCGCCGGCGATTTCCCCAAAGCCGTCCTCTCTAATGGGTCAGTAAAGGCGGTTGTGTATTTGCCCGATGCCCAGAAGGGTTACTACCGTTCCACGCGTTTCGACTGGTCGGGCGTCGTTCCTTGCCTGGCCTACAAAGGCCACACTTATTTTGGGGTGTGGTTCAAGCGGTACGATCCATTAATAAACGACTCGATTACCGGCCCGGTAGAAGAGTTCCGCTCCGGCGACGGTCTCAGCTCTATCAACTACGCCGAAGCAAAGCCTGGAGAATTGTTCCTCAAGCCGGGAGTGGGTGTGCTGCGTAAGGTGGATGATTCACCTTATAAATTTAGTTTCGCGTATCCGATCGTCGATGGAGGGAAATGGACAGTTCGCACCGGGCGGAGTCAAGTTGCTTTCACTCATCGTCTGCAATCGCCGCTGGGCTACGCCTATGTCTACAACAAGACATTGAAGCTCGATAAGCGTCAGCCGATCCTGATCCTCGAACATCGCCTGAAGAACACGGGTACCAAGGTGATCGACACCGAGGTGTACGACCATGATTTCTTCATGCTGGATGGTGCTCCGACCGGACCAGGCATGGCCGTTCATTTCCCCTTTGAGCCGCAAGCTGAACGGCCGCTCGAGCCGCGCGCAAAAATCGATGGCAAAGACATTGTCTATCTTGAAGAACTGACCTCCGGTCCAGGGCAGTCTGTAGGCAGCTACCTGACAGGTTTTTCAAGCAACCCTGCCGACTACGATTTCACCGTGGAGAACCGGACTACCGGGGTGGGCGTTGAGCAAACGTCCGACTCTCCCATCTCTAAGCTTTACATTTGGTCGATTCGCACCACTATCTGTCCGGAAGGCTACATTCACGTGACTGTCCAACCGGGAGAAACGAAGAGTTGGACGATTCGCTACCGTTTCTTCGCAAAATAACGTTCGTTCCAGTTAGCTTCTTTTGATCCGCCAAAGTGGACGACGCTTGCCGGAAAGAGAGACCTGCCCATCAGGGGAGTGCCGGAGGTCGACTCCCGAAGTGAGGGTGCGCAAGCTTGCCAGCAGGGCCTATATGGCAGGCAAATAGGTATAGGCAATCGGCCACCAGATCCAATTCGGGCACGCCGTGCTTTATAGGCCTCCCCACATTCCCTGGTTTATTCGCTGATCTTCACGGTTCTGGCGCAAGATGGAGGCGACCATCTTTTTTTGGCAAGACAATGACGATTAGCCTCAATTTCCACCGCCCGGCAAAGCCAAATGTGCATCTGAGAATTTGGAACGTCACCCGGGACGCCGAGCTCGCTGGCAGCGTGGAACTTGCCAACCACAGTGCGGCACGCAGGAAAGGATTGCTGGGACGTGATTCCCTGTTTGCCGGGGAAGGGCTTTGGATTCTGCCCTGCCAGGCCGTACATACGATCGGCATGCGCTTTCCAATCGACCTGGTCTACCTCGACCGTGATCTGCGAGTAAGAAAGGTTCGAAGTAACGTATATCCGTGGCGGCTATCGGCATGCGTTTCCGCCCACTCCGTGCTCGAACTTGCGCCCGGCACCATCCAGGAGACCCAGACGAATCAAGGAGATCAACTCAAAATCTCCTCTCCTGTTGTGCCCCCGGGGTCATAAGATCGGAAACTTAGAATGGGGGCAGCGCGTCAATCTCACCAAGGCCATGAGTGTTTCGTGCGGCCGGGTTCCCGGATCAATGAAGAAAACAAACCATTTGCTGGTTCTGATGGCCGTCTTGCTGGGCGCCCTTGCCTGGCCGGTGGTGGTATTCGGTCAGGAACCAACCGGCACGCTGAAGGGGCGTGTGTTGGATCCCAGCGGTGCGGTCATTCCCCAGGCACAAGTCACCATCACGTCGGCCTCAGGTAAAACCACTACCGCGGTGTCAGACGGTGGGGGGTCCTACCAGGTGCGGGGCCTGGCGGCAGGCGACTACACGGTGAATGCCACCACGACAGGGTTCGCCCCCTTTTCTTCCACGGTCACGCTCACAGCCGGGCAAACGAAAACGCTGAATATCGCGATGCAGATCCAAATGGAAAAGCAGCAGGTACAGGTCGAGGCCGAAGCGCCCACAGTCGATACCAGTCCGGACCAGAATGCCAACGCGGTGGTGCTCAAGGGTAAAGATCTGGATGCACTTTCCGACGATCCCGATGAACTGGAAAATCAACTGCAAGCTTTGGCCGGCCCGGCCGCTGGTCCGAATGGAGGCGAGATCTACATTGACGGGTTTACCGGGGGGCAAATACCGCCCAAGTCTTCCATTCGGGAGATACGCGTTAACCAGAATCCATTTTCCGCTGAGTTCGATCGTCTCGGGTATGGGCGCATAGAAATCCTCACCAAACCGGGCACCGATAAGTTGCATGGCCAGGTCGAAGCCCGGGGCAACGATTCTTCTTTCAACTCTCGCAACCCGATTCTGCAGACGGCGGAGCCGCCCTACTATTCTTACAACCTGCAGGGCAGTGTTGGCGGCCCTATCTCAAAGAATGCCTCGTATTTTGTGAGCGCCTTCGGGCGCAACACGCAAAATGTAAGCGTAATCGATGCAATTGATCCAACCAGCGTCACGCCTGATACGCCGAACGGCGTTCACCTGAACGAACCCTTCCCCAACCCAAGCTCCCGGATTGACATCAGCCCTCGTCTTGACCTGCAGCTTGGGCAAGCGAACACATTGACCCTTCGTTACGAGTTCTTCCGCGCGGTGACCACCAACGGTGGGGTGGGCCAGCTATCTCTGCCCACGCAGGCTACCAACACCCAAAGCATGGAGAACACGCTTCAGGTAAGTGACAGTTTGGTGCTGAGCAAGAAGGTTGTCGATGACATTCGTTTCCAATACCGCCGCTTTCGCTACCAGAACGTTGCCCAAAACGATACACCGACGGTCACCGTGCAGGGCTCGTTTAACGCCGGCGGCAACAATGGTGGAGTGGTGCGCGATAACCAGGATATCTATGAGCTGCAGAATTACTTTGTAGCCGCTGAAGGCAATCATTCGTTGAACTTTGGCGCCCGCCTGCGTGCCTATCGCGACGCGGACTATACCACCGGCGGCACCAACGGCCAATATACATTTGAGTGTTTGAACTCGTGTTTGAACGCGTATCTGAACAATGCGCCGCGCACTTATCAGGTGACTGAGGTACATCAATACACCGCGCGCGCGGTCCTGTTCGATGCTGCGCTCTTTTATCAGGACGACTGGAAGGTAAATCAGCGCTTTACCTTCAGCTACGGACTTCGCTGGGAGACGCAAAACCGTATCGACGATAAGAGTGATTGGGCGCCCCGGTTATCGTTCGCCTATGCGCTGGGCAGCGGCGATCGCAAGCAGCCCCCGAAGACCGTACTGCGTGCGGGGTATGGCTGGTTCTATCAACGGTTCACTGTGCCCAACAGTTTCGGCTCCAACGCCGGCACACCTTATGTAATCCAGGCCATTCATCAGAATGGAATCAATCAGACGGTTTCCACCATCACCAATCCCACATTTCCGGTCGATCCGACCGCGGTAGCAACCGCGAATACGGCGCAAACCCTCTACACCATCGACCCGCATTTTCATGCTGCCACAGATCTGCAGGCGGCCGTGGGTATCGATCGTCAGCTGGCCAAGAGGATCACCGGGAACGTGACCTACCTCTACGGACGGGGCGTCCACCAATATTTCACCAACAACATTGGGGCTCCGGAGTTTGCCACTGCGGATCTAGGTATCTATCCCGATACACCTCTCCCGCCCGCGGAGGAGAACGACCTGCAATACCAGTCCGGGGGCGTTTACCGGCAAAATCAGATTATTGTTTCCGGCAGGGCCAGTTATCCGCGTTTCAGTTTCTTCACTTTCTACAGTTACAATGTCGCCAAAGCCGATACCAATGGCGTCACCTACAGTCCGTCCGTGCCCCAGAATCCGGGCCTCGACTACGGACGATCGAGCTTCGATGTTCACGACCGCTTCGTGATCCTGGGTAACTTCTCTGCGCCGTATGCTATTTCATTGACACCTTTTTTCGCTTATAACTCCGGCGCACCGTATAACGTGACCGTCGGCAGCGATCTGACCGGGAATAACCAGTTCAATGCGCGCCCTACCTTTGCGGCCAGTTGTAGTGGCAAAAATGTCGTGAACACACGATATGGTTGTCTGGATACAAACCCCTTCGGCACCAACGAAAAGATTATTCCCTACGGGATCGGTACTGGTCCTTCCAATGCCAGCTTGAACATGCGCGTGAGTAAAGTGATCGGGATTGGGCCGAAGGTCGAAGGCAGCCGTGCCGCACGGGGCGGCGGCGGCGGTGGTGGAGGAGGCGGCCGCGGTGGTGGTGGGCTCGGTCCCGGCGGCCTAAGCGGAAGCCGTGGCGGACCTGGACGTTTGGATCAGACCACTTCGCGTAGGTACAACCTCACGCTCACGGCCTACGCGACGAACCTGTTTAACCATCAGAACCTTGGACAGCCGAACGGCACCCTCTCGTCGCCGTTCTTCGGTGAATCACAGTCGCTGGCCGGCGGTGGATTCTTCGGGGCTTCCACAGCCGGCAACCGCAGCGTCTTTCTCCAGGCAGTCTTCAACTTCTAGCAATCGGTGCCGGTTTCGCGACCAGCACCCTGATAGCCGGCGAGCTGTGTCGAAGGGCCCGACTGGAAGTCGTAGAGCGTCAAGGTTGGCAGAGCTACCGCAAGTGGATCGTGATGCCGGAAGAAATCCGCAGCAGGTTCTGGTCATTGCCGGCAAGGTTGGGCAGGCGGGTATATCCGTAATCGGCCTGGATTGCGCGGAAGGAGAGATGCCTTCTGTACTTTACATCCAGCCCGATGCCAACCAGCAGCGCAAAGGAATTTGCCGTCGGTTCGATGAACCCTGATTTTTGAGGAAAAGCCGAATCAAAACCGTGGGCAAAGCCGGCAAGCCCTTGAACAAAAGGTTTGATGTTGTGGTATGTGTCCCATCCGTCTACTCGCTGGTGTCCGAACCGGAAGTTGAGGCGCATTCCCCCGGTCACCATGAGCAACGAAAAAGGTTGACCGGTGTTATGGATTTGGCCGGTGTGAGCCGCGGTTACATCGACCACGGTGGTGTATCCGCGATAGGTGCGAAAGTTTCCTTCCGCGCTGACGCCGTTCATAAAGAAGCAACCACATTGGCCCGGCGGTGCGTTGGCCTCGGTTGGACTGTAGGCGAGCGAGACCTCCGCGCGTGGCAAGGAGAAGTCTCTTCCTCCCGGAGCCACCTGGCCATGCAGACGGGGAGCGTTCAATCCCATCATCGTCGCCACAAACAGTAAGGCTAAAGATCTATGCATACCTTCTCCCACGCCGCGGAGCATCCCCCGCCTACTGGATCGCAAGGGGCACCGTCACTGAGCGTTGAACTGTTCCTTCGGTGCCGGTAACCGTGATGGAGTAGGGAACTTTTCGCGCCGCGAAAAGACCCGCGCCCGAACACCCGCTCAATCCTGTAACCGCAGCCAGGCTGAGCGCTGCCAGGAGCGCCACCGCCAGGAATGGGGGAATTTGCCGCAGCCGCCGTCGCATTCTGGCTGCTCCAAACAGAGGAAGCAGAAGTCCCAGGGCGAGCGGCAGGCGCCCGAAGGGAGACTGCGGTGGCTCGCTTAAGGCAGTATTCGCGGTGGTGACCGTCATCGTGATGTTGGTTATTTTGCCGCCGGCCGGCAGGCTCGCGGGCGAGAAAGTAGCGGCTGCTCCGGCAGGCAAACCGCTCGCCGTAAAGCTCACGTTGTATAAGAACGTGGTTGCAACCTGGGGCTCCACCTGGATCGTATACAAAACCGTGGTGCCCGGCAGAATGGTGGTGTTGTTGTTGCCAACACGCAGTAAGCGCAACTCGTCGATTTGGACCGAGACGGCATTCGAGTTGCTGGCCAGGTAGCTGGGATCCCCGCTGTAGCTCGCGGTAATCTTATGCACGCCGGGCCCTATGCTGGTGGTGGTAAAAACCGCCTGCCCGTTCGCCCCCATGGGCGCGGTCCCAAGCGTCGCATTGACGCTCTGATCATAGAAAGTGACTGTTCCGGTTGGGATGGCTGAGGGGGGCTCGATTGAGATTGCCGCCAGCTGTGCCGTAAACGTAACCGGCATGGTAATCATTTGCTCCGTGGTGGCCGTCAGCGTTAACGAGGTGGGTACAGTCGAACCCTCCAAAGGAACGGTCAAAGATGTGCTGGTGGCGAAGGAAGTATTGCCCTCGTAGACAGCGTCTACATAGTGGGTGCCCGTGCCGGCGATGGTGACGTTCGAGATGCTGGCCGTTGCCGTTTGCGTGAACTCGTTCAGCAGGATGGTGGTATTGAAGTCGGCCAGCTCGGGAATCGCCAGATCAGTCGCTCCGTCTCCATTGAAGTCTGCCGCGACCAGATCATTGGGAGAATCTCCCAGCTGGAGCGATGGTCCGGCCGGCGTGAAGTCGCCTTTTCCATCTCCCAGCAGGACGGTCAGGGTTTGCGTTGGGAGCTGCGTGATGTCGCCGTAGTTATCGACGACCAGGTCGGTCTTGCCGTCCTGGTTGAAGTCCATGGCTACTATGGCGAAGGGGTCCACACCCACGGAAATCGGCGACCCGGTGGCCTCCGCAAAGGTGCCGTCCCCATTGCCCAGCAGGATGACGACATTGCCCACGGTGCTGGGAAAATTCGGAGTGAAGTTCGCCAACGCCAGATCGACCTTGCCGTCCCCGTTGAAATCTGCTGCGACGATGGGGCCCGGGTTGTAGTTGCCCGATGGGATGGGCGAACCGCTGGCCGGCGTGAATGTTCCGTCTCCGATGCCCAGCAGGAGGCTCACCGTGTCATCGCCTTCGTTGGTGGCCGCGATATCGTTAACGCCATCTCCGTTAAAGTCGGCGACCGCCAGGAAAAACGGGAATTTGCCCACAGGAATCGGCGAGCCGGCAGAAGCAGTGAAGGTGCCGTCTCCGTTGCCCAGCAGGATGCTTAAACTGTTGTCTTTGGCATTGGCTACGGCCAGATCGAGAAGGCCGTCGCTATTGAAATCTCCGATCTTTACCGCTTCGGGAAAATTGCCTACGGAGATGGGGGAGCCACTGGCCGGCGTGAAGGTGCCGTCTCCGTGACCCAACAGAACAATCACCGTATTGTCACCGCCACTGGTTACTGCCAGGTCAGCATTGCTGTCATGGTTGAAATCCCCCACCGCGATGGCGCAATTCGATGGCTGGTCAGGAAAGATACAAGGCGTGGTTCCCACGCCAAGGATGGGCGTGCCTTGGGTGAAGGTGCCGTCGCCATTGCCCAGCAGAATGGTGATCGCATTCTGTTCGGAGTCCATCACCGCCAGGTCTGGTTTTCCATCTCCGTTGAAGTCTCCAGCGCCACCGGCCGCCGGCTGGTTGCCAGTGGGGATAGGGGAGTTGGGAGCCTGGATGAAATTCTGCGCGAACACGGGTGCGCCGAGGGGCGCTGTTCCCAAAACAAAGTTGCCATTGGTTGTGTCCTGGAAAGACACGGTACCGGCGAGTACGGGTGGATGATTGGCGAAGCCAACGACCGTCGCGGTGAGTTGGTAGCCGCTTGGGTTGCCCGTTGCCGCAATCGCCGTCGTCGTTGGATAAAGGCCGGTCACGGTCAATGTTTGTACAGTGGAGCTGCTGGTCGCCGCCGTTGCGGTGGCGTTGAAGACCGCCTTATAGGTATGGACGCCGATCGCCGGAAAGAACTTGAGTTTCGCGGTTCCCCCGGTCAACTGCGCCTTGCCCACAACGGCCGCATCCTCGCAATAAGCAGCTGCGGCATCGCAGAAGGTGACCGAGCCAGTTGCTGCCGGTGCACCGCCGGCCAGCACCGACGCAGTGAGCGTCACCGCCGCGGGCGAAGTAACCGACGATGAAGAAAGGGCAAGTGTAGTCACCGTGGACACTGCGCCTGCCTGTGCCGCGTTCGGCAGAGTGGTGACAATCGCCACCAAGGCGGACAGGAGCAGCCTGGAGTTTCGGCACATACAAGAATCCTCAGATCGCACTTACAAGAACACGGCAACACTTAGGGAACGGGGAAATGCCGACGGGGGGCAGACAGATCCAAAGAATATCGCTCACATATAACCCGAACTTCGTCTCTCGGAAGTCCATTGCTACATGACAAAGCGAATCGTATACCAGACACAAGCCACGAACGGATACCCAATTTGTCGCAATTTTCAGAGATATCGGCCCTAATTTCAGACAGCATTACCTGTCTGTATCCCTTTCGTACTGAGTTCGCTTCGTTCCAGACCGCAATCTTCAGACGCAGATAGGCATAGCCCAGGTGTCCCGCCAAGCGTGGTCAATCATCACCATTGCAGCAAGTTAGCAAGCTTCGTTACATAGCTCCAGCCGACTTAGACAGCTGCCAAGCTTATCGGCGGCGTATCGGACAAGAATCTCCGCTAACCCCAGTTACTAGGCTGGGTCGAGAACGCTACAACTTTTGTGCCGGATTGAGAAAGAGACGCACCAGGAAGTGACATCCACATCTCTCCAGAAAACAGAGATGCGTCGACATCCATCCGTGCTGCCGCACGCGGCCGGCGCTGGCGCACCGACGTAATTCCCCTGCAGTTCCTCCGGGCCTTGGCCAGATCCATTCACAGCCTGCAATGCCAGCGCAAAAGGCCCGTCGGGGAACCGAAACCACAGCTTAGATCATGGTGACTTTTCCGCTGCCTATGTCGTAGAGCCCTGCGCGAATCGCCAGTTTCTTCTGCTTTACCAGATCCGCTAAAACAGGCGACGTGTCACTCAGCACGGAGGCTTGCAGCGCGGCATTTTGCCGGGTGGCGGTGGTCAGGTCACCCTTGGCCCCGGCCAGCGCTGGATGGATGTATTGATAGAGGGTGCTGATCTGCCCGGGTACAGCCTTGCCGGCGATGGTGGCTTTGACGGCACCGCAGTTGGTATGTCCCAGCACCAGGATCGCTTTGATGCCCAGCACCGCCGCGCCGTATTCAATGCTGGCGATGGTATCCGGGGTGGCAACATTGCCGGCCACTCGAATCACAAACAGATGACCGATGCTTTGGTCGAAGACTAATTCCACCGGTACCCGGGAATCGGCGCAGGAAAGCACGGCTGCAAACGGTTCCTGGTGCTCCGCCGAGTGGGCTTTGAGAATGTCCAGGTCTTCCTTAAAAGAAATCAGGTTCTGGGCCACGAAACGCTGATTGCCTTCGGCCATCAGGCTTAGGGCGCGCTCGGGTGTCTCCGGCCGTTGGATGGGTTCGCGTTGCGCCTGGTAAAGTCCTCGGGCGGACGTCGTGGTCAGCCCCGCTATGCCCCATGCTGCGAGCTTAAGAAATTCTCTGCGTCTGTTCTCTATTCTTTCCAAGATCCGTCCTCCGGCGAAATTTAGCCGGGATTAGAGTAACGTTTTCCCCGGGCTTGGCGAGGAAATATTCGTTGCCTGCGATCGATTCGGCTGGGTGGCCGCCACTCGAGGCTTACATCGAACGCTGGAAGTCCGCGGCCGCAGCGATCTGTGGATTGGTGTCCGAGCTTGCCCCGATCGTAGTGCGGCCAGCGATAAGAACGAGCAGATGAGAATCGCCAGCGTCATCCTCCTGATTTTTCCTTTTCGTGACCAAGGCCTGTACTCAATAGATTTTGTGTCGCCGAGGCATCCTCGATGGATGTCGTGCGTAAGGGCGCGACATCCAGTTTCAGCCGGGGCAAGAGTTTTCGCTGACCGGCGATGTGCGTGAGTACTCCACTTCAGTTACCAAGGATGGCGACGCCGCTTAAACTCTGTAGTTTTCCACACCACATTCGACCTAGAGTGACTTCAGTAAAGCAACTGAATGTCCTGAGGTCGAACAGGGCAGTACTTCAAAATGGCGCGGAACCCAAGCGGTCAGGGGAAGGTCTGCAAAGCCTTTGTTTGCTGGTTCGATTCCGGCCCGCGCCTCCATCCTTCGTTCTTTTCCCAAGATATCTGCAGCATTACGAGGCTCCGAAGCCTCCGGAAATTTCCTGTGCGATATTCTTTTCCAGCGGACTGACGGCTTGGCCGTTTACCATGCGCGGGGAGAAGAACGTGCGGAAGAAGTTGTTGGTAGTGGGGAGCATCAACATTGACCTGGTCGCCTGTGCCAACCGCCTCCCAACCCCGGGAGAGACGATTCTAGGCAGCACCTTCGACGTGTTCAACGGAGGCAAGGGCGCTAACCAGGCAGTCGCCATCGCGAAACTGGGTGCGCCGGTGGACATGATTGGGTCTCTCGGGACCGACCTTTTTACCAAGAGGTTGCTGTCTGGTTTGAAAGCCGCCGGCGTCGATACCCACGCGGTCCAAATGGTAGCTGGCCCCTGCGGGGTGGCACACATCTCGAGGGCCGACAACGGGGAGAACTCCATCATCGTGATCTCCGGAGCGAATCGTCTGCTCTCCGCCGCATACATCGATGCCCATCGAGAAACTGTGCAGCGGGCAAGTATCATCCTGGTGCAGCTGGAGACTCCACTGGAGGCGGTCATTCGCCTGGCGGAACAAGCTTCCGAGGCGAAAACTCCTTTGATGCTCGATCCCGCGCCCGCCATGCCCCTACCGGAAGCCTTGCTTCGTCATACCACGTGGCTCACGCCCAACGAAACCGAAGCGCAGATCCTGTTGGGCCGGGTTAAGATCGATCCCGCCGCTGCAGCCGAAAAATTGCTGGCGATGGGGGTGCGGAATGTTGCCCTCAAGCTGGGTTCCCAGGGCGTCTTTCTCGCCGGCCGCGATTGTCCCAGGCAGCGGGTCCCTGCATTCACGGTGAACGCTGTGGATACCACCGCCGCCGGTGACTGCTTTAACGCGGCTTTCGCCGTCGCCCTTACCCGCGGAAAGCCGGCCGCCGAGGCTGCAAGATACGCCTCCGCGGCCGCAGCAATTTCTGTCACCCGCGCGGGCGCCCAGCCGTCCCTCCCTTCTTCCGCTGAAGTCGATGCCTTTCTTGCGCGACCCAGCTAAAGCCCGGCAGGGTTCTGAACCATTCAATGCAGGGGTGCGGTCTGTTTTCGGTTCTCACGCAGACTCTTTAGCCCTCAACAGCGCTTTGCTTAGGTCGCGCCCCGGGCATGAAGAGGAAGACCGGCCTGGAAGGCCACCAGGTCGTCCTCCCTGGTCTCCAGCACAAACTCCGTACCAGCCGGTACGAGCACTATGGAGCCCCGCCCAAGCGGTGTCCCTAGGCCGGCCGCCGTGATCGTTGCGGAGCCATGCAACACCAGCAGCGCTTTGGGACCGTAGGTTGCCTCACCGGCGTATCGTCCGTGCGCAGTCAGCGAGATGCGGGTCAAACAAAACTCCTCCGCCGGGGTGCGATAGGCCCGTTCATGGGCACTCACCTGGTGGCCATCGAAAATCTCTGGAGTACCGCCTTCGAAGGTAAGAATGTTGAGCAGTTCCGCCACGTCGACGTGCTTGGTGGTTAAGCCTCCACGCAAAACGTTGTCGGAGTTGGCCATCAACTCGACGTTGACGCCCTCAAGATAGGCGTGCAGAACGCCGGCCGGCTGGAAGGTGCCTTGCCCCGGCCGCAGATGTATCAGGTTGAGCAGATAGACACTGAAGATGCCGCGATCGCGGTGTCCGCCAGGCAAGGGAAAATTCTCCGCCGCCCGCAAAGCCCAGTAATCGGCGCAGTCCTTATCCGAGGACGGCTTTGCCTTTAACCGGGAGAGCAGGGAATCAAGCAGCAAGTCCACCTGCTCCTGGGGAATGGTCATCACCTTGCTGTAGAGCTCGCGCAGCAAGCCCCGCCGCGCTTCATGATCGTGGGCTGCCGCGGTCAGCCGCTGGGGGAAGTCGCTCATGAGCGATCCCAGCTCCGGCATTTGGGTAAAAGTTTCAGCGATCTGCTCCAGGGGCCGAAAGCCGTGCAGCATCCAGAATTCCGTCAGCGCTATGCCGATTTCCGGCTTGTGGTTATCGTCTTTATAGTTCCTGCTGTCGGCTTCGATGCTTATGCCCTCGGCGTTCTCGCGGGCAAATCCGCGCCGGGCCTGGGCCAGCGTCGGGTGCGCCTGAATCGAGAGCATTTTCCGTACGTCCAAAATCTTGAACAGGTAAGGCAACCGGCCCCCGAAGTGCGCGTTGGCAGCGGGACCGAGGATGGCTGCGGGCGACTCCGCGATCAACTTGTCCAGAGGCTCTTGCACCCCCGCAACGTCTACGATGGATGGCGCCTTGGCATGCGCCCCAATCCACAGCTCGGCAAACGGTTGGCGGGTTGGGTTTTCGATGCCCAATAGGTCCGGGATGTATTGGTAGCCGCCCCAGTCGTAGTGCTGGACTACACCGAGTAGAGTGAGTACGCCCGCGTCAGGCTTCAACGGCTTTCTCCATCCTGCGCAGAATTCCCGCGGGTTCCTGGATTCCCAGGGCGGCGATCGCGTCTGCCCGGCTCTGGGTATCGGCGACCGCGTAGATGCGCAATTCGTCCGCGTTTCCTGAAGGGCGTACATGGGCCACTTCGCCGTTGGCGAAGAGAATGCGTACTCCGTCGGTGTAGTCAACACCGGCGATGCTGTCGAAGCCCAGCGCCGGGGAAAAGAACTGCGCCAGGTCTTTGCGGATGGCTTCACCCGCGGCGGGCGGAGAGAAGCGACCGACAATTTTCAACGCCCTCGCCCGTGGAAATTGCTTGAGCAGGGCGGCGCGGCTGAAGCGCTTGGGCAAGCGGGCGAAGAGATCGATCAACGAGAGCCCATTTTGTTCCGCAGCGAATAGCACGCCCAGGATGGGCAGACCCGCGTCCCTGGTTGGAAGCGGTTGCAGAGTGGCGCCATTACGGGTGATGGGCGAGCCGGTCAGGAAGCCGCCGTTGGCCTCCCATCCGCAAACGCGCTTCTTTCCTTTCTTTAGCGCGGCCTCCATGCCGGCGATCACAAAGGGTGAGCCGATGCGCGTCTTGGGTTCCACCACCGGCGCCAGGTTTCCCCGGTCGATCGCGTCGTTGCAGCTAATGGGAAGGACCACTGCGTCCGCCTGCAAATACTCAGCCACGACCATTCCCAACAAGTCGCCGCCGAAAAACTGCACCCGGCCTGTAAGCGGATCCACTCCCAGCACCAGGGGGCGATCGCTGTCGCCGTCCGTGGAGACGACCGCATGCAGCGGCCCACTGCTTGCGGCGGCCTCATCGGCCAGGGCCTGAATCACGGCCAACTGCGCGGCGTCGATATTTTCCGTGTCAATAGGGACGAACGTCTCGCTGCGTCCGGCCTTCACAACCTGCGCGCCCAGGCGCTCCAGAATCTCTACCAGCAAATCGCGCCCCACCGCCGAGTGTTGGTAGACCAGCAGGCGTTTCCCGTTAAGCGACGAACCGGAAAAAAAATTGGTAAACCGATCGATGTAGGCGCCGCGGGCTTCGCCACTTTCTACCGGCAGGGATTGGTGGCCGCCCTTCAGCATGCCGCGCTCATCAAATCGTGACTGCTCCCACGGTTGCTCGTAGAGCCGCTTGCGTACCTGCTTCACCTGCTCATTGATCGGCGCTTCCTGTTGCTTGAGCAACTCACCCCGGCTGCTGTTGGTCTTGTATCCGTTGCGGTCGAATGGAATGTGGCTGCCGGTCACCATGATGCTGCCCTTGGTCCGCGATAAGGCGAAGCTGGCGAGAGCGGGTGTAGGAATGCGGCCCAGGTTTACCGCCTGCATGCCGGCATCGGCGATGGCCGCGACGATGGCCTGTGCCAGTTCCCCCCGTCCTTGCTCCCGGCTGACAAACTGGCTCGAGCTGGGACGCAGATCGAAGGCGAAATAAAATGGGTCGCCCTGTTGGATACCGCCTTCTGCCGGGCTCAGTGATTGCAGATACTCGAGCTCCGCCAGCGCGTTCAGGTAGACCTCCAGTTGCGTCAGGTCTACTACCTTGCCGCGACGGCCGCTGGTTCCAAAGCCCAGCTCTTGCGGCTCGTAATTCAGCCGTGACCGCAGAGAATCCATTTTTGTAGCCACACCCATGCCTGATCCTTAACCCTAGATTCTTCTCTCTATCTTATCGGCACGTGTACACGGGAGACATGACCTAACCGTCGTAGGTGCGATCGTGGCTCGGATCCGGCGGATCTCTGCAGTCCGTTGACCCTGCTACCCCGCCCGCTCGATCAGAAACTGATGAGCGGCAATGCTGGCGGCTCCGCGCACCATAAAGTCCGTTTCCACCGAACGAAATTCAAGCCGCGTGGTCGAAAGCAGATGCGGCATGATGTTGTTTTCGATCGCCTGCCGGGCGCTGGTGGTGAAAACCCCATTGCCGAAGCCAACCAGATCGGCAAAGAGTACCAGCTCGGGATTGTTCATCTGGATGGAGTTCGCTACCGCGATGCCGAGGGCGGAGCCGGCGTAACGAAGCAATTCGATCGCCTTGGCCTCTCCCTTGGCCGCGAGTGCCTCAAGCTCACCAATTTCCTTGACAGGTAGATCGAGTTCCGCGGCCCGTCTCAATAACGCAGAGCTGGAGGCGAATACATCCACGCAGCCCTCTTTCCCGCATTCGCAACGCGGACCTCCGGGGGCCACGACGCAATGGCCAATCTCACCCGCCGCCCCGGTGTGCCCGCGGTACAGCCGCCCTTGCATGTAGCTGCCGCCGCCGATCTTCTTGCCCAGCATAATGACCATGAAGCTCTTGAGCTCCCGTGCCAGACCGAAGAGCTTTTGTCCCAGGGCCACTGCGTGGGCGTCGTTATCGATATAGGTGGGCATCCCGGCCACGCGCTCAACGATCCTGGCGATAGGCACATTGTGCCAGCCGAGCAGGTTTGAATGCAGGCACATCCCCTGGGAGTGGTTGACATGCCCGGAGAGCGCCACCCCGATGCCCAGTACCTTCTCCCGAGAAATGTTCGAAGCCCTGGTGAGATAAGGGATGCCTCGGGCGATCGCCTGGGCGACTGCTTCCGGCTCCATCGTCAACCCGATCTGGTGCTCCGCCAGGACGTTTCCGTGGCAATCCGTCAAGGCCATCAGGGGAGGATTTTCGGTGAGGCCCACACCCACGAAGTATCCATATCTGGCGTTCAACGAGAGCATGATGGAAGGCCGCCCCTTCCGCTGCTTGTCGATGACGGAGGGGGATTCCTCAACAAACTGATGTTGAATCAGAACCCGGCTCATCTCCGTCAATGCCGACCGGCTTAGCCCGGTGGAGGTGGCCAGCTCAGAACGGGACATCGACCCGTTCTCCAGCAACGCCTCGATAATATTCACGTACGAGGAGGTGGCCACCGCAACCGGGCGAACCCCATCGCCTTCCGCTGAGCGCGAGGGACCCTGGGTCCTGGCATCGCGTTTTCCGTTCTGTCGTGCTGTAACCATGCAAGAAAACACTAGCATGTCTTGCCTGGTAAGACAGGTGTGCCCCTGGTTACCGCTGCGCGGCCCGGGCGCTTAACCCTCCCTGCTAGAATCCTCGCTACCCCTGCTCCCCGGAGTCTCCGCATGCACGGATCTGGTGCTGTCTGCTTGCTGGTCTTACTGCCGTTATTTGCCCAGGGACAAGTACCTGTGCCGCCCGTAGCCCGGCCTGAGCAAGCCCAGCAGGCTGAAGCAAAAACCGGTGTTCCGGAGCAGCATGCGCTGGAGGCGTCTGACCTGGAGTCGTTTTTCGATGGAATCGTCCCCCTGCAACTGGAACGTTCCGATGTAGCCGGGGCTTCAGTGCTGGTGATGCAGAACGGCCAGGTGCTGCTGCAGAAGGGCTATGGATATGCAGATCTGAAAACCAGGAAACCGGTCGATCCTGCGGCCACCATCTTCCGTCTGGCGTCGATTTCCAAGCTATTTACCTGGACTTGTGTAATGCAGCTGGTGGAGCAGGGCAAGCTTGACCTGGACACCGATGTGAACCGCTATCTCGACTTCCAGATTCGGCCGGCCTTTTCCAAACCCATCACCTTGCGAAACCTGATGACCCACACCGGCGGATTTGAAGAAGAAGGCCGCGACGTGATTGTTACGAATCCGAAGCAAGCCGTAACCCTGCGCGACTTTCTCCTGCGCAACCAGCCGAAGAGACTATTTACACCCGGGACCGTTCCGGCCTATTCCAATTACGGGGTGGGAATCGCCGGTTACATCGTGCAACGCGTGAGCGGGCAGCCGTTCGAGCGGTATGTGGAGCAACACGTTTTTCTGCCGCTTAAGATGATGAACTCCACTTTCTATCAGCCACCTCCAGCATCGCTGCGCAGGTTACCGTCGGAAGGTTACCCCTCGGATACGGAGAAGCCTCCGATTGGCTTTGAGATCTTTAACCCGGTGCCGGCGGGCGGAGTTTCATCGACCGCCGCAGACATGGGCCGCTTTGCTCAGGCCCTCTTGAATGGAGGAGAGCTGGACGGCAATCGCATTCTGAAGCCAGAGACCCTGCAGGCGATGTGGACCCCGCAATTTCGCTCCAGCGAACAGATGCCACCGATATGCATGGGCTTTTATGAGACCTGGCGGAATGATCTGCACTGGATTGGCCACGAGGGCGACCTGGTCGCTTTCCACGGCCTCTTCATGCTCGAACCTTCGAAGAAGGTGATGCTGTTTATTTCATATAACTCTGCCGGTGGTGGAGAAAAGCCACGGCCAGAGATGATCGACATGTTCACCGATCGCTATTTCCCCGGCCATAGCACGCAATCCTTTGTTAGCGTGCCGCGGAAGGAATTGACGGCCATCGAGGGGGTCTACCAATCAACCAGGAGAGAAGACAGTACCAAGCTGAAGTTGCTCTCGCTCCTGTCTCAAAGGGTGGCAGCTGTCGACAAACAAGGTGCTCTTCACCTGGGCGACATCAAGGATCTCCGTGATCACCCGATCAAATGGAAGCCGATCGGCAAAGATCTTTGGCAGGAGATTGGCGGCCAGCGTAGAGTCTTCGCCATTCGTGACCCGGCGCAGAAGATCGTGCGGCTTGCCTATGATTTCCCCGGAGTTCAATTGCAACGGGTTCCCTGGTATGAATACAAGAGTCCGGTACTGACCGCGGTCGCTGCCAGCCTGGTGGTTCTGCTTGCAGTGGTGGTTGCGCCCCTCATCCGCCAGGGCCGGCGGGTATTCATGGGCCACAGACCTCCGCCTGCGCCCCAGCCTGGGACTCGCTGGTTGCCGTGGACCACACAGGTGGCATCATTGGTCTGGATCATTCTTTTTTCTGGGCTGGGCATCGCTCTGGTGACGTTTGGTGACAGCGATGCGATGCCCCCCACTTCTGCCTGGGATAAATATCTGGTGCTGATGAATTTAGTAACTGCCCTGGCGCTTGGGTTGAGCCTGTTCGCGATCTTTTCCGCCATTCGTGCCTGGAGCCGCGCCGGTTTGCGCCGGATTACCAGGGTGAAGTATGTGCTGGTTGCCGCAGCCTGTCTGATGCTTTCCTGGTTTTCCATCCACTGGCATTTCATCGGCCCGGTCAGAATTTAATCCGCGACGATCGTTTCCTTCACGACGAACAGGTACGAGAGAGCGCCCAGGGTGGCGGCCAGGGCGCAAATCACCAACGCGATATTGAAGGAGTGGGTATGGTCGAGCAGCCATCCGGTGATCAGCGGCGCGAGCGAGGCACACACAAAGCTGCCGCAGTTCTGGATTGCGCCGACTGATCCGAGCATGTGGGTCGGCGCCATCGCCTGGGCCAGTCCCCATCCTGCATTGCCGGCAAAGTAGATGAAGAAAATTGCGCTGGTCACGCAGGCGACCGCACCCGCGGCGGTAGGTGCGGCGGCCACACAGAGGGTACACAGCGCCGAACAAAACATTCCTCCAATCGTAAGGAGCTTGCAGGCGACGATGGGAGCGTATCCGCGGCGGATCAATCGATTCAGGACAATGCCACTCACCACCGCACCGATCGTCCCGAACAGGTAAGGAATAACAGCGACCCAGCCGGTTCGGGCGATCGTCAGATGCCGTTCTCCCTGGAGATAGCCAGGCAGCCACGAGAGGTAAAGCCAGGTGGTGTAATTGATGCCACCGAAACCCAGTATCATGCCCCAGACGGTACGCAAGCGAAACAGCCGCTTCCATTGACGCCATGACATTTCCATTCGTGGCTGTTCGTTGGCGAGGCCCAGAGATGCGGTCTCGGCTGCTGTCAGCACAATACTTGCGCGGTCGCGGTAGAGGGGATACCAGGCGAGCGAAAGCAGCAGGCTGAATAGTCCCGCACCTACAAACATTGTCCGCCAGCCAAAGCTGAGCATGATCACGGTCAGCAGCGGAGGGGCGAGGGTCACTCCCAGGGTGTTCGAAGCCGTCAGCAGTCCCGTGGGAAAGCCTCGGTCGCGGACGCCAAACCAATCAGTCATCACCTTAATGCCGGAAGGCATCATCGGTGCTTCACCCACGCCGAGGCTGATGCGCGTCGTCATGAAGCCGGCGAAGCTACTCACCAGGCCGGTGGCCATCTGTGCCAGGGACCAGACAACCATACCTGCGGCGAGAATCGCGCGCGAGCCGAGGCGGTCGAGTACCAGGCCGATCGGCAGTTGGGCCACTCCGTACGCCAAGGAAAAAACGGAGAGCACCGCGCCGATCTGCGTGCCGGAGAGGCCCAGATCGGCCCGGATGCTGGTGTTCGCGATGGAAAAGGAAACCCGGTCGAGATAGTTGACGATGCCGGCAACAAACAGGAAGGAAACAGCAAAAGACCGCATGCGGCGGACCTTAGACGGCTTGGGAAGCATGACAACTTCAGAAGCCATGGTCTGCTCGCGCCCTCTCCGCCAGCTATGATCGCAGACGAGCAGGAGGATGGTCTATTCGATCAAAAGCGCAATTTTGCTTGCCACGGTCGCCGCCAATCAGTCCGTGGGCGGCTTGCATAGGCCCAGCGTGCCGGTTCGATTATTCATGCAGATCATTTTCATTCTGCTGTTTCTCCATCCCTCTAGCTCCCTTTAGGCATGAACCGCATGGTGTAGGCAAGGGCCGGGTCGAACGGTTTCTGGATGACTTTCAGATCCAGTAACTGCTGATACATACTTGTCCAACGTGCCGCGTCGAACCGACCCAGGTCAGCTCCATTGCTTGCGTCGCCGGCGATGAAATGTTGATCGCGCAGAGCCTCGTAGCTGAACTTCATCTGGGCGACGCTCAGCGCAGGATTGAGCTTGGCGATCGCCGCATTAATGTCATCCGGATGAACCAGATAATCGCGCCATCCGCGCAGCGATGCACGCACAAACTTATCCACGATCTCCGGATGTTGTTGCAGAAACGACCGCGAGGTTGCGACCACACGGTAAGGGTTGTATCCCGCTTCGCTGATCAGCAAGGTGCGTACCGGTACCCCAGCTTGGCGGGCGAAGAAAGGCTCTGAGGTGACAAAAATCTGTTGAATATAGCCAGGGTCGCGGAGAAAGTTGGCAACGCTGTAAGTCGCCGGTATCTCGCGCACTTCCCTAAGCTGGTATCTCTTCACCAGGTACTCGAACCAGGTCGACGCGCCGAGCCGGATTGCGACCGCGTGTCCATCCAGATCCTGGAAGCGGCGGATAGGTGAATCCTGATGCACCATGATCGCCTGCGGATCGCGTTGCATGGTCGCAGCCACGGCTACGAGCGGCACGCCGTTGCCAACGGACTCCAGAATGTTATCCGAGGATCCCATGGCGAACTGGACGGAGCCTACGGAAACTTCCTGGCTGGAGTTGACGTAAGGGCCTCCGGGAAGAATCCTCACATCCAGGCCTTCGTCTTTGTAGTACCCACGAATCTGCGCGTCGTAGAAGCCGCCGTGTTCCGGCTGAGGGTACCAGTCTGTTTGCAGGGTTACCAGGGTGAGCCCGTTGGAGGCTGGTTGCTTCTGGCAGCCCGCAAGGATCAGCCAGACGCCGAGCAAGCAGATGCTGATTGTTCGCCAAGCTACCGTCATGATTGCAGCGTAGCATTTCCCTTCTGGAGGGTAGCCGCAAATGCGAGTAGCCGGGCGTCCGCGCCGCGTGCAGCAACCAACTGCACCCCGCCCCCGGGTGCCGGCAGCGCAACTGCGGGCATACCCGCAAGGCTGATCGGCGTGGTGTAGCGCAAGATGTTTTGCCGCACGGCCGAGTGATCGATGCCGGCTGTCAATGCGCTCATGGGGGCGCAGGGCAGCATGAGAAAGTCATACCGTTCGAGCAATTGATCCATCTGGTCACGAAATGCGCTATGACGCTTGCGCATATCCGCGACCGTGGCGTCCGAGAGGGACGCTCCCCATGCCAACCGTTCCGCTATCGGCTTTTCAAAGTGCTCGAAATTTCCCCGATGCAACGCTGATGCCTCATGTCCCTGGATACCCAGGAAGATCTCGCGCGAATCCGTCCAGAAATCGGGAGCGAACCTCTCGATCTGCGCGCCGCTTCTGCGTAGCTGATCCTGCCAGCCGTCGTACATCGCGAGCACCGCCGGTTCGCAGTCGTGCACAAAGGGCGCTCCGACGGCGGCGATGATGACATCCTTCGGCGGTGCCACTGGTTTTAACCCAAACAACGCATGACCAAGCGCAGGCCCGTCACGCAGATCACGAAAAAGCCATCCCAGAGTGTCGAACGAAACCGCCAGGTGCCACCCGCCCTTCCACGTTTCCTCTCCGCCGAGCCCGATGGTCGAGCGATAACCGGCCAATCCGCAGAGCGCCGCCGGCACACGGATGGAGCCGCCCGTATCGGTACCGATCGAGGCTACCGACGAACCCTCCTGCACGCTGGCCGCGCTGCCGCTGGAAGAACCCCCGGTGAACCGGAGCGGATCGCGGGGTTGGACGCAGTTGCCATACTCGCTGTTCTCGCCGGTGATGCCATAGGCAAGTTGATGCAAATGTGTTTTGCCCATGATCACGGCGCCGGCCTGACGCAGCCGCGCAGCCACGGTCGAGTCAGTGCGCGCATTGCCGAGTTTCGCGGCATAGAAACGGGAGCCGCACGTGGTGGGATAACCCGCGACATCAAAGCAATCCTTGATGCCGACGGGCACGCCAAAAAGAGCTGGCCTCTTTTCCGGTTGCGGAAAGCGAGCGGTCAGGGCCTCGGCTTCCGCCAGCGTGCGTTCCTGGTCCATGGCCAGGTACACATTCCGCCCTGCATTGCTGTTGGCGCGGGCAAAGGCTTCCCGCGCCACGGCGGCGGGCCCTCGTGTCGAGAAGGAGTTTTGTAATTCCGTCAAAGCAGACATATCGGTTCGTGTATACCACGCATGCGGCCTGTGGTTGGGGCGAAAATGATTTAAACTGCCGCATGAACGTTGAAATTTCTCCAGCCGGCGACGTCTCTGCGGAGGATCAGGCACACCTCGAAGCGCTGGTCAAATTCACTGCGCTCAGTTTCAAAACCCCCCGGCCCGTGCCCTTCGGCTGCCTGATCGTCGACAGCCAAAGCGGAGAGACCCTGATGCGGGCGCGCAACGCGGTGGCTCTGGAGAACGACCCCTCCGCCCATGCCGAGCTGCGCACCGTGCGCCTGGCTTCAAAAAAGCGCAAGAGCTATTCCCTCCAGGGATATACACTTTATTCCACCTGCGAACCTTGTCCCATGTGCATGGCCAACGCCCTCTGGGCGGGGCTCGACCGGGTTGTCTATGGGGCGACGATCGAGGATGCGAACCGGTATTGCCGACAGATCCAGATTCCGGCTGCCGAGGTTGCCCGGCGCAGTGATATGCAATGCATCGTAACCGGGCCTGTTTTGCGTGAGCTCTGCAACACCCTGTTTACCCACCCCCGGATGCTGGGGGCTTTCGACACCTGGGGTACTCGCAAGGAATAAGAGCAAGGGAGCAGCCACACTGCATGACAACAACGCTTGAAGTGTCTCTGGCCTCGATCCTGGCGGATCCTGGGCGAGTGTCGACCGCTCCCCAGGTAGTGAACCGCCTGTCGCGCGACTTCTACTGGTACTCGCCGGTCCTGCGCCAGCAGCTCGATGGCAAGGTCGCCGACGTGGTTGTGCACCCGCTGACGGTTCAGGAAGTTCAGGATGTCCTGCGCTACTGTTATGCCAACGAAATCCCAGTGACGGCGCGAGGCGCGGGGACAGGCAACTACGGGCAGGCAGTGCCCCTTCATGGGGGAGTGCTTCTCGATCTGTCGCGCATGGATCAGATTGAATCCATCACCGCCGACGGAGTAGCAGTCTGCCAGCCGGGTGTGCGCCTGGGAATGTTGGAGGCCGAAGCACGGAAGACGGGGTGGGAACTGCGCTGCTATCCTTCGACGATCGTCAAGGCCTCGGTGGGAGGCTTTTTGGGCGGAGGTTCCGGAGGTATCGGCTCAGTGGCGCACGGCGCCCTGCGCGACTTCGCCACCGTGCGGGCGCTCGAGGTGGTCACCATGGAAGACCCACCGCGCGTCGTTCATCATGAGGGCGAGGCCGTTCACGAAATCCTCCATGCCTGGGGCACCAATGGCATCATCACCCGCATCTGGCTGGCGCTGACGCCGAGTGTGGAGTGGGCTCAATGCGCAATCGCCTTCGATACCTTCAGCCAGGCATTCGACTTCAGTGAGCGTATCGCCACCTCGGAAGAGTGGACCAAGCGCCTGGTGACCACGTTTGAGTGGCCCATCTCTTCCTTCTTCGGCCCCGTGCACACCCTGGCGCCCGAGGGCAAGGCGCTTATCTTCTTCATGATCGCGGAGCATCAGCGCACCAGCCTGGAGACGGCTGCCCGCCAAGCCGGAGGCGCCGTGACCTTCTCTGCGCCCTACCTCGGCTTGCGTACCATGCCCTTGCTCTCCGACTACACCTGGAACCACACCACCCTATGGGCCATCAAGTACGATCCGGAATACACCTATCTGCAATGCGCATTCGACGCAGTCAAGGCTCGCAGCCAGTTTGCGTTACTCAAGCAGCGCTTCGGCGATGAATTTCTATTGCACCTTGAATTCATCAAGAACGCCCAGGGAGTGGTTTTCCCCGGAGCCATTCCAGTGGTTCGATTTAGTACGGAGAAGCGATTGAACGAAATGATCGACTACTGCCGCGAGATTGGCGTGGGCGTTGCCAATCCTCATGTGAACAACGTAGAGGGCGGAGGCCGCTATCGCAGCGACAATGTGCAACTGCTGGCCAAGCATCGTTATGATACGAAGGGCCTTTTGAATCCGGGCAAGATGGTCACCTTCGAACGGCACCCAGCGGGAGCGCCCATCGCATGAGGACCTGGATTCCTGACTCCCGCAACTTCGCCTATCTCACCTGGAAGCAGGTGGACGCTCTTTCCCGGGATAAGACGGTCCTGGTATTGCCAACGGCGGCCATCGAACAACACGGTCCGCATCTTCCCCTTGCGACCGACACGCTGATCAATAGCATTCTTCTTGGCGCCGCGCTGGCGCGCCTGCCGCAGGAGACGCCCATCTACGTCCTGCCCGCGATCTGTTACGGTAAGAGCAACGAGCACAGTGGCTTTCCTGGAACGCTCTCTGTTTCTGCGTCGACCTTCATGGCCGTGGTGCGCGATGTGGGCGCGAGTATTGCCGCCTCCGGCTTTAAGAAGCTGGTCCTCTACAACACGCATGGGGGAAACTCTTCGCTGGTCGACGTGATGGCGCGCGATCTGCGGGCTGAGTTCGGGCTGCGCGTCTTCTCCCTATTCGGCTCTGGCGGCGCATCCTTCCCCGGGCTGGGCGAGCAGGAGCGCACCTACGGTTTCCACGCCGGCGAAGTCGAAACCTCATTCCTGCTAAGCGCGATACCGGAGCTGGTGCATACGGACCAGTACACGGTGAACTACATTGCGGATATAGCCAAGCCCGAGTTGTTGCGTCCGGAGAATGCCCCCGCGACCTTCGCGTGGCTGACGAGGGACATTGCGCCCAGTGGTGTGATGGGCGATCCCAACCCAGCCACAGCAGAGAAGGGCACGCTCTGGATTGAAGAAGCAGCGAAGAAAGTGGCGGCTGCTTTGACTGCCATGGCCGCCTACGAGAACTGGCATAAATCATGAGTGCAAAGGGACGGCGGGAAAAGCCAGAACGAAAGGCAACGCTTCACACGCTGCGGAAAAAGTTGGATAGGGCGGGAAAGCATAACGGGGGCGAAAGAGTTTGCGTGAGAACGGGGATTTATTTCAAAATGCAGTTCTCACGCAGACACTTTCGCCAAAGAGGGAACGGGGTTTGACCGCACAACGATAGATGAGTCAATCATGAACACGACGATCGATTGCGGCTCCGGGGTACGCCTTAAACGTGCCGTGCCCTGCGCCATGGCGGATGGAGTCGTACTGGTCTCCGATCACTACTACCCGCCTGGCCCCGGGCCGTACCCGACCCTGCTGATGCGACAACCCTACGGCAGGGACATTGCCTCCACGGTGGTATATGCGCACCCGGTCTGGTTTGCCAGCCACGGCTACAACGTTGTGATCCAGGATGTGCGCGGCCGTGGCGATTCGGAGGGTGAGTTTTATCCCTTCCGCAGCGAAGGCCGGGATGGAGCGGAGACCATCCGCTGGCTGCGCACTCGCAGTGAATCGAACGGCAGCGTGGGCATGTATGGCTTCTCCTACCAGGGCCTGACCCAATTGCTCGCCGCGGCGGAGCAGCCAGAGGGGCTGGTCTGCATCGCTCCGGCGCAAACCGGGTTCGATCTTTATCACGGGTGGTTCTATCGCCAGGGTGCTCTGCGGCTGGCGTCAAGCCTTGGCTGGGGCCTGCAGATGTTGAATGCCGACGCTCGCCGGCGCAAACTGCGAGCCGCGAGTGATGGTCTGGAGAAAGCCTGGGCCGATCTGCGCAGCCAGCCCCTGGTCGCACCTTACGGTTTGCATCCGCAGCTCCAGCATGAGGGCCTGCCTGCCTAC
This sequence comes from uncultured Acidobacteriaceae bacterium, assembly GCA_963750415.1. Taxonomy (GTDB): domain Bacteria; phylum Acidobacteriota; class Terriglobia; order Terriglobales; family Acidobacteriaceae; genus PALSA-350. Next base: position 139,495 of record CAVVQX010000002.1, on the reverse strand, counting down.
GTGCGCGACTGGTTCGCCCACGACTTGCCTGGCCCTTACTGGTCCGCTCTTGATGTAAGCGAATCGTTGCCGAAAATTACGCTGCCGGCGCTGCACATCTCCGGCTGGTTCGATAGTTACCTTTCAGGCAGTGTCGCCGGCTTCCTCGCCATGGCAGCGCGGGCGGAACACCAGTACCTGGTCGCCGGTCCCTGGGTGCATATCCCGTGGGGAGAGATGGTTGGGGAGCAGAACCTCGGCCCTGAGGCCTTGCTGGATACCGATGCGCTGCTGTTGCATTGGTTCAATCACTGGCTCAAGAACACCGGCGAGTTCGCTGCCGAGCCGCGCATCCGCCACTTCGCCCTCGGCGCCAATCGCTGGTGCCAGGCGGACGCCTTTCCGGAACCCAACTTCCCGCTCTACCTCCGCAGCGGCGGCCGCGCAAACTCGCGCAAAGGTGACGGCTTGCTCTCGACCACGGCCCCGGCATCTGCCGAGCCGCGCGATATCTTTATCTACGATCCTGAGACCCCGGTGCTCGCTCCCGGCGGCGCCGCAACGCTGACTGGTCCGATCAATCAAGCCCAGATGGAATTAGGCAACAACCTCCTGGTCTACACCACGCCGCCATTGGAGAAACCGCTGCACGTATTCGGATCCCCGCGGCTCACGCTCTACGCGATCACATCCGCCGGAAACGCCGACTTCACCGGCAAGCTGGTGAGGTTGCGCCCCAACGGTCAGGCGGATTTTGTATGCATCGGTATCGCCCGCTCTTCCTATCTCTTTCGCGACTCGGGCTATACCGCGGACGCGATCCACTGCTGGCAAATCGATCTCGAGCCCACTTCCTGCATCTTCCCCGCCGGCGATGCCATTCGCCTGGAGGTAGCCAGCAGCGCCTTTCCCTTGTATGACCGCAATCCCTCCACCCCGGTGCAGCCGTGGCTGGCGGATTCCTGGAACTGGCAGCGGTCCACCCAAATGGTGCTGCATGAGGCCGGCAATCCTTCGCGGCTCGAACTGCCGCTGGCGGCCACGGAATGACTTCGGAATTACAAGTCGCGCAACTCGCCCTCTCTTCCGTAGGCAAGACTTACGGGGGCAACCCACCAGTGCTGCAGCACATCGACCTCACCATTGCCAAGGGAGAATTTGTCAGCCTTATTGGTCCCTCCGGTTGTGGCAAATCCACCTTGCTCAAGCTGATCTCCGGCCTTACCAATGCGACCTCCGGCAGCATCATGGTAGATGGCATGACCCCAGTCAATGCCCGGGAAACCATCTCCTACATTTTTCAGGATGCCACCCTGTTGCCCTGGCGCACCGTCACCAGCAACGTGGGCCTGGGGTTGGAGCTGGAGCACGGCAGCCGCGAAGTCCGGAAAGAGAAGGTGCAGTCGTTGCTCGAGCTGGTAGGTCTCACCCACGTGGCCCGCGCCTACCCGCGGCAGCTCTCCGGCGGCATGAAGATGCGCGTTTCCGTCGCTCGCGCCCTCGCCACCAAACCGCGGCTGTTACTGATGGACGAGCCCTTCGGTGCGCTCGATGAGATGACCCGCGATCGCCTGAACGAGGAGCTGCTTCGCCTGAAAGCAGAACACAATTGGACGGCCGTTTTCGTAACCCACTCAGTTGCCGAAGCAGTCTTTCTTTCCACCCGCGTGATTGTCCTGGCGCCGTCGCCCGGCCGCATCGCTCAGGAGATTACGATCGACCTCCCCTTTCCCAGGGCCAGCGCCACGCGCGAGAGTGCGCAGTTCGAATCCCTGGTGACTGAAGTTTCCCGAGTGCTGCGTGGGGTTCACGCCGCATGAAGAAGTACGCCGTTACCCTGCTCAATGCGCTGGCTGTCTTTGCCGGGCTCCTGCTCCTCTGGCAGGGCCTCGATACGCTCCTGCATTTACCGCCGTATATGCTGCCTCCGCCGCTGGCGGTGGGCAGGGCAGTGACCGCCGGTTTTTCTGGGCTCATGGCATCGCTGGCCATCACGGCCGAGGAGGCGGCAGGCGGCCTGGCAGCCAGTATCGCAGTGGGGACGTTGATTGCCTTAATCTTCGCCCAATCGCGCTGGATACGCCGCATGCTCTATCCCTACACCATCCTGTTGCAGACAGTGCCGATCGTGGCCGTAGCTCCGCTCATTCTTATGTGGGTGGGTCCCGGCACTTTGTCGGTCACGCTGGTGGCCTTCATCATTTGCCTGGCGCCTATCATTGCCAACACCACCCAGGGATTGATCAGCGTGGAGCCGAATCTCATCCATCTTTTCCTCATGCACAATGCATCGCGGTTGCAGATCCTCACCCGGCTTCGTCTTCCCCACGCCGTGCCCTCGCTTTTTGTCGGCATTCGCATCGCTGCCGGCATCTCCGTTATCGGTGCAATCACCGGGGAACTCTTTGCCGGGTCCAGCCGGGTGGGCGAAGGCGGTCTGGGTTATTCCATCCTGTACGCCAGTGCTCAGTTGCAAACGGATTACCTTTTCGCCCTGGTTCTGGCTGCGACAGTCCTGGGCTTTGCCTTCTTTTTCATAGTTATGTTTCTGGAGTGGTATTTTTTGCACAACTGGCATGAATCCGCGCGCACCATGACGGAAGAATAGGAGCGACCTCGGTTTTATTCGCCAGGGGGCTAGTTTAAGGGAGACAGCATGCTTCGTTTGCAATCGGAAACCGGCTGGTGGTTGGTGACTCACGTGGACCACGCGCATCTGGCGGGAGCCTTCGCAGCCCAATGGGGGAACACCATGTTCCTCAAGCCAGAGCCCCGCGAGCGCGTGCTGCGCGGAGTTGACACCCACGACGATGGCTGGGCGGCCCGCGATCAACAACCGCAGATCACGCGCCAGGGCAAACCCAGTGCCTTTTCCGTCGAGCTGGTGCGCAAGTATTCCGCCTTCGAAGAGATCGACCTTGCCGACTATCTTGCGGTGCGCGAGCGCGCGGTCCGCATGGTGGCCGAGAAAGATCCCTATGCCGCTCTGCTGGTGTCCATGCACACCTACAATCTGCTGACGGCGCGCGCGGATCGCACTACCATCCAAGCGGAACAGCTCCCGCTGCTCGATGCATTTCTCGCTCGGCAGTCGGAGTTCCAGCAGGAACTGCGGGCTCGACTGGCGGCGGATAAACAGCTTGCAGCGGAAGAGATTGCGCCTTCCCGGATCGAGAATCACTTTCGCCTGCTGCAGGCCTGCGACAATCTCTCGCTGCTGAGTTGTGTCGACTACCCGCAACCGGGGGACCTGCTGCATGCCCTGCCTCTCTGCGAAGGCGGCGAAAGCCGGGTTACGGTCGAACGGCTGGGCGAGCGTCACTTTCGCCTTGCTCCTTATCCATTCGCTGCGTCGCCATTGATATTTAACCTGCCGGCGCGTCACGTGGAAGGCAGGCACTTCAACAGTTGTGAGGAACTTCAAGAAAGATTTCGCGACGCCAGCGCGGTCGAACTGCCGGTTAGCATGACGCGTTAAAAAGGAACCGGAAGTGAAGCGAACGCCTCGTCGTGCTGGAAGCGAGGCCCAATGCCGTAACAATGCCCGGCACGGGATGTTCGTTCTGTTGCTGTTTCTTCCGTTACCAAATGATCACCGCGCCGGTGACGTATTAACATAAAATGGCGCGATGGAACCCAGGAGGGTTAGCATATATTGTGTCAAACGACTAAAATGCCGTGCCTCAAAGTCCCTCCACCACAAAGCGCGGTATGCCATTGGCCGAATACCTCCGAGAGGTCTTCTGGATCGATACCTTGGCTAACGGCCGCCGGACCATGCAAAACCAGATAGCGATGCCGAGAGAGACGCCGTGAGATGAGCAACTGTCTCGAGTACATGCGGCTCCATCAACGCTACGCTGACGCGCTGAGGAGATGGATCCACGCGACGCGTTCTTCGGACACAGCAGACGACAAAGAAACACAGCACGAAAGAGACACGGCGTTCCGCGCATTGTCTGACCACCAGGCGAATTGCCGGCGTTGTGAAAGCAAGGCTCCCTGAAGATAGGCGCAGGGGTCGAGTCGAAGCAAAATACAGATGGCCGGCCTTGAGTGTGGTGAACCCGCCTGAAGGGTCTTGTGATCGACGCCTTGCGTTGTTGCGGCTGTCCAGGACGTGGCGGAGTAAAGTGGGATGAATCTCTTCGGAGCGTTGCCAGCGAGCTATGCGGGATCGACGGCGAACGTGACCAGGGTATAGAGACCGAGATCGCCTGGCCCTCGCGGATCGTTCCAGCCGGTATCGATCGTGACTTCAACCTGGCCGCCATCGAACGGTACTACGTTGTGGACTGTGTAGACGGCGAGGCCTTTAATGGGAACTCCGTCTGCGATCTCGCAGACGCTTACGAAGACCTGGGAGCCTTTGTTGACGACATTCGCGCCAAAATTAAACGTCGCGTCGAAAATGCCAAAATTGGGACCGACGACAGCGTAGTAGTTCGCCATGCTAGTTCTCCTTTTTGAGAGGGGACTTCTCAACGGGCTTGACGTCAACAACCACCTTCGGGCTGCTGACACTCGAAGCAGGCCGTGGCCGCGCATGCGATTTGGTAACTTCAAAAATTCCAGCGTGTTGTCGGTTGCTTGCTCCGGACCCCGGAGCCTTTTTTCCGTTCATCAGAGCGTCCTCGTTTCGGATCTTTTGCGCACACGAAAGGTACGTGTGCGCAGGCTATTTATGCCAGAGTACGAACGTAATTGGCGGCACTGCAGCTAACAAGAACGCAGCCACGCGCCTGGATTTTGAAAAAGTTAACCGAAGAAATGGAGGTTGCCGGCGATAGGGTGCACGTCGGCGCAGCCCTCTTATTTGACCGCTCCTGCTTGCACTCCTTGAACACCCGAGGAATAGTCGCCTTATCGAGCAGGGTTTGCGACCGGCCCCGGAATCTTTAGGAGAGTGGCCGTTCCGGGCTGGTAAGCACCTCCAAGTTCCCCTCCACTGGCGGCAAAGGCCTGCGCATTGGTGGACACGAAGAAAAAGCCAGTGCTTGCATGGGCTGGAACTCCCTTGCTGAAGGTGAAACCGTAGTTGTTCCAGGGCGGCGCGCAGACGAAGTCATCGGGTGCGACGGTGGAGACTCCCTCCGAGCGAAAGTCGGCCAGGGTCACCTTGATGCCGGCAGGGGGTGGAAACCAAAAGAAGACCATGTGCGTTGGACCGCCGAGCGGGGAGGCTCCAGTGAAGATGCGATAATAGAAGTCCAGCAGACCAGTCGTGGCGGATCGAACCACGCGAAGCTGTATCTTAGCGGTGACTTCGCCACCGCCTGCTCCGAGCAAAAGCACATCCTGCAGGGCGTCGTGGAGCACCAGTCCCGACAATTGCTTACGTCCGCGGCCGCCTGCCTGCCAGGCCAACGCCTCTTCCGGCGAAGGGGCCGGCCTGCCCGGGAATTTAGTCTCGTACGCGTCAATCGCCGCTTGTATCGCGAACACTTCCGTGAACGTGAGAGCCATCGCCACCTCTTCCCGTGCTGTCCTGCATCCCCTTCATGGAGTGCTGATAAGCACCCCACAGAGTCAAAGGGAACCTGGGCGCAGCTGTGCCCAAGCGCATCTGGAACTATCCGGGGCTGTCGGCAGACAAGGCGGGCAATGCTTCCAAAATGGCGTTTCGCCAAAAGCAGGAGGGAACCGATTGCAGTGGACGGTCCTGCAAGAACAAAACAGAACGGCGAACCTTCGCGTTCCCGTTCATCGAAGCACTTCCCCGGGAAGCCGACGAAAGAATGCGCAAAATCTTCGCTTGAGATCGAGCATACTGATTCTGCCGAAACTTACTACTACCTTTGAGTACTCTATGGGGGAGATAACCTTAGTACCTAGCGAGGGACTTTGATCCCGGAAATCCTAATCGGGGCGGAACGTATGGAACTCTGGACTGGCGGACGGAGAAGTAATAGCGTTGGGGCAGGCAAGCTACTTGCCGGGTAGCCCTAGGGCTTGCCTGGCTTTGCCTGGAGAACTGGATGTCGACCTTCTGGCAAGAGCTGCGCTACGCATTACGCCAGCTGCGCAAGTCGCCCGGATTCACCTTCGCCGCAATGCTTGCCCTCGCCCTGGGCATCGGCGCCACCACCGCCATCTTCTCCCTTGTCGAGGGTGTCTTGCTGCGGCCCCTGCCCTTTCCGGATCCGTCCAGGCTGGTCGTCCTTGCCGACATCGTGGAAGGGGTCAACTACGGTGGGGACGCGCCCGGGGTCACCGCGCCTGGGACCCGCATCTATATGCGCGACACCAGGGCATTTGCTCACCTCGGCGCATACCAACCGACGACTTATGAGCTTTCAGGCTTGGGCGATCCCATGCAAATCGGCGCCGCGCGGCTTTCTGCCGGCGTGTTCCCGGTTCTCGGAGTGCCGCCCCTCCTCGGCCGGCCCTTCACCCAACGGGAAGATGACGCAAATGTGCCCGTAACTGTGCTCAGTTACCAGATGTGGCAGAGTCGCTTCCACGGTGACGAAAATATCATCGGCAAGAAGATTCTGCTCGACCGCAAGCCCTACGAAATCATCGGCGTGATGCCGCGTGACTTTGAGTTTCCGCTAGTTCCAGGCCAGTTGAACCAGAGTGAACTTTGGCTGCCGATGAGCCTGACGGCAAATGAATTGCAGGGCGTCGGAGGTTGGAGCTTCTACCTCGTCGGACGGCTGAAGCCCGGCGTAACTCCCTTCCGGGCTCAGCAGGACGCTGCCGCAGCGGCTCGGGAGATCATGCGCAACTTTCCTCCGGGGCTCTCCAGGCGCCGCATTCATCCACTAGTGGAACCTCTCGACGAATCCACCGTAGCCCAGGCTCGGCCTCTGATACGCACGCTCTTTCTATCCGTGACGGTTGTGCTCTTGATCGCCTGCGCCAATTTGGCCGGGCTGCTGCTGGTGCGCGTCGTACGCCGCCGCCGCGAAGTTTCCGTGCGCCTCGCCCTGGGCGCCAGCGGAGCGACAGTTGTCCGTCAATCCCTGGTCGAAGTCTTGCTCCTTAGCCTGGGCGGCGGCCTCATGGGACTCGCCCTGGCCTGGATTGCACTCCGCGCCGGCGTCAGTTTTCTTCCCGAAACCCTTCCCCGCATCAACTCCATTGGTCTCGATTGGCAGGTAGTGGCCTTTGCCTTTGGCTTGGTGCTGCTTACCGCCTGCCTGTGTGGCCTGATCCCGGCCCTGGCTGCCGCGCGCACCAAAGTCAGTGAAGCCTTGAAAGAAGGCGGCCGTACCGGCAGTCTCGGGAGAGGCTTTGCCCGTCTGCGTTCCGCCCTGGTCATTGCCGAACTCGCCGTGGCGCTGGTACTGCTCACCGCCTCTGGCCTCTTGCTGCGTAGCTTCGAAAAAGTGCGGTCCGTCGACCTCGGTTTGCGCACCGACCATATGTTGACTGCCCACTACAACCTGCCCCGGCAACAATATGGCACCCAGGCTTCCATCGACCAATTCAACTTGCAGCTTTTCGACAAGCTGCAGGCGACCCCTGGAGTGCAATTTGTGGGCTGGACATCGTTGCTGCCGGTAGCCGGCCAGGATGTGCGCGCCACCTTCACTCCCGAAGGCTACATCGCCCCCCAGGGATCTGGCTTGAATCTTGCCTGGGCGTCACTGGTCATGGGCGATTATTTCCGCGCTGCCGGTATTCCCCTCATCCGAGGCCGCGAGTTTACTTCGGCCGACGACGATCACTCTGCGCTGGTGGCTATCGTCAACCGAACCCTTGCCGAGCATTACTGGCCCGGGCAGGACCCCATCGGCAAACGCCTGCACCGCGGGCCTACCGAGGCAACTACCCTCCCCTGGGTGACGGTGGTGGGAGAAATTGGCGACGTGAAAGATCTGGCGGCCGATGCGCCGGCTTCGAACCAGGTGTACTTCCCCGTCCACCAGTCGAAAGCGGGTGCGGGTTCGTTTGCCACCCCGGAAATGTTGGTGGGCAATGGAGGTTCGATTATCGTGCGGAGCCAGCAACCGCCAGAACAGATGGTTGCCGGCCTGCGCGCGGTTGTCCATTCCATCGATCTTCAGCTTCCCCTCACCCAGGTTGAATCCATGGAACATGTGGTCGAGGAAGGGCAGGCGCCGCGGCGGTTCAACACCGCGCTGATCTCCGCCTTTGCCGCAGCCGCTGTGCTGCTGGCCCTGCTTGGGATCTACAGTGTGATTGCGTATTCGGCGGCGCAACGTACCCAGGAGATGGCGATCCGCCTGGCCCTTGGCTCGCAGCGAGCAGGGGTGATGCGCCTGATCCTGTTTTCGAGCGCCAGGCTGGGGCTGCTCGGCTGCGCCATCGGTGCTCTCCTTGCCCTGTTTGCAACCCACTTCCTGCGTTCGCTGCTGTTTGAGGTCGATCCGCTCGACCCAATCATTCTTACGCTGGCAGCGCTTTCGATTTTTCTGCTCGCTCTCGCCGCGTCCACCGTTCCAGCCTACCGCGCTGGCCGCATTGAGCCTTCAGAAGCCCTCCGCGCCGATTGAGGCCGCTGGGACAGCGGGAGCATACCAGTTACACGAACCAGAACGGGCTGGTTAAGCATCGTGAAGCCAGGTTCCGGTACGAAAGAGTGTCGATCGTGGTGCAGATCGATGGCACACTGACCATGGGGACTTAATATGCGATCCCAGCGAGCACATATCGCTCTACCTGCAGATTGAATCGAAGAGATCGATCGGCTCGTCGGGCCCGGCGGGCGCAGCGCCTTCCTGGTGGAGACGGCGCGGGCCGAGGTTCGCCGTCGCCGGCTGCTCACATTCTTGCGCGACGAACAGCCTGCCTGGAAAGAGAAGCACCATCCCGAACTGACGGCCGGGCCAGAAGCGTGGGTAAGGAATATCCGATCGGAAAACGAAAACCGCCTCCCCAAGGCAAGCCGCCCTGCAAGAAAATTACTCTGAAAGTTTTCAACGCTTTCATAAAGCCCCTGGCAAAGTAAGAGCCGGATGACGAAGACGTCATCCGGCTCTTACTTAACCGCGAGCCCATTAGAAGGTCAACTGCAGCGACATCTGGATTTGCCGTGGACTGCCGATGGCATGGGTTACGAAGCCCAGGCCGCTGGGGCAGTTATAAAAGCTTTCGTTGGTCTGGTTCCCTTTGGAATCGCACCCGGTAGGCAAAGCAGTGGAGCCAACTGCAGGGAACGAATCGTAATACTGATTCTGAGAAACCTCATTACCGGGTATATCGAAACTAGTGGTGTTGGTCAGGTTGTATACGTCGAAGGTGTACTTAAGGTTGTAGCGTTCGGTGAGGTTGGTCATCTTTACCAGTGATATATCGGCCCTCTTTTGAGAGGCCTGGCGGAAGATGTTGCGCTGACCGGTGGTGAAGTCTGTCTCAAAGGTGTCTCCCGCGGGAACCGCGGAAAACTTGGGGCTGACCGAGGTGATGAGAGGAACATTGAAGCATTGAGGATTCAGTGCAGGAAGGTAATTTACTCCGAAGGCGCCGGAGTGGCCGGTCTGCGCTTTCTTGGGAGAGCACGCCGCATAGTTCAACGGCACGATAGGATTGGTGATGCCGTCATACACGCTGTAGTAGATGCTCCCGACGGCCCCGCTGAAGTCGACTACGCTGTAAGGTTGTCCGCTCTGCAACACGGTCAGACCGACCAGCGACCAGCCGTTTGTAAGCCGTCCCTTCAGCGAGTCTTTGCCATAGAATTCGGGCAGCCGGTAGACGTAGTTAAAGTTGAAAACGTGTGTGCGGTCGAAGTCGGACGAAGCAAACCCGTCACGGAGATTAAGTGGATTGTTGCCGTTGTAGAAGAGACCCACTCCGCTCTGCTCGTCAAGAGAATGTGAGTAGGTATAGGACGCGCCTACCTGGATACCATGGCTCATGCGCTTCTCTACATGGACTTGCAGAGCATTGTATGCACCAACGCCGGCGGCCTTGTAGGAGATCGACTCGGATGCGTAGCCGATATACGGAACGCGAAGGTCGATATTGCCGCCCTCATAGTTGTATAGAGCGGTCGTTCCGTCGCCCAAAGTGATAAAGGAGCCGTCGGGGTTCGTCGGCGTGTACCCGTAGGAGTAATTCTGTGAGTGAACAGCGGCTGAGGGTGAAGCGATGTTGGGCTGGTTGAAGGGAACTGGAATCACCTCATGGCGGCTCAGGTTGCCCACGTATCCGAAATCAAACGCTAAATCATTACGCGGCTGCCACTGGATATCCAGGGTGTAATTCATCGAGTAGGGCAGCTTATTTTTCCGGTCATACACGCCCAGCGAGACCGGTGCAGCCCCGTTGTAGATAGCGGTAGCGTTCGGCAGATACGCCGAGAAATCCGACGCCTTGGGATTGGTGGGGGCGGGACTCTGAACATTGGTATACGGAAATTCCAGCGAGCCTGATGTGCCGCCGCCGCAGGTGGGAATGTAACCCTGGTAAAAGACTGTGGCCGGGCAGGTTTGCGCCGTGACGAACGGGACTTGCTGATTGGCGCCGAACGGTCCTCCCGTAACCAGGCCGATAGCGTAGCCAGGTGAAAAGTAACTGAAGAGCTCACCACGGTCGTAGTACATGCCCATACCGGCACGGACAACTACTTTGTTATTGAAGCGCGTGGGTTCCCATGCGGCGCCGAGCCGCGGGGCAAATCCCCACTGGCGGCCGGTGAGCGTGGTCTTGCTCACACCAGCGGTTCCGTTCTTATTGTTGCCCGCGATGATGAACCCGCTCTGCGTGGGGCCAAGTGTTCCCGCTGACTCACCGCTGGGAAGCGGACCGGTTGCAGAAACGTAGGAGTAAAGTGAGGGATCAAAGTTGAACATGCGGCCATACTTCTCGCTCATACCACCGTCCCAGTCGTAGCGAATGCCGCCCGTCAGCGTGAGGTTTGGCTTGATCTGGAATTTGTCTTGCAGGAAGAGCCCAACCTGGTTCGCCCTGAAGTACCGGTTTGCATCGCCCTGCAGGAAGGTAGTGACGTTATAGGAGTCATTAGGGGTAACGGCGCCCTGGAAGAACTGGCCAAGATCCGCACTGGCGACGCTGCCGGTGCCCGGGCGGCGATCGATGGTGTTGAGCTGAGTGAAGCTGTAGCTGCCACCGAACCCGATGGTGTGTCTTCCCCGCGTCCAGATCGCATTGCCCGAGGGTTGCAGGCGATTCTGGAAAACGCCGGTATTCGCCCCTTGTGAGGTGGCGTTCGGGCCGATATTCAGCGTGTCGCTGATTCCCGATACCTTGCTGTCACCAAGCACATGAATAATGGAAACCCCGGGAAAGTAATTCGACCCGAACGTGTCCATAGACGCACTTGGATAACTACCTCCAGGAATGTTCGAAGGCCCAAAAGCCTGTTCATTGGTGTTGTAGATCTTCTCCCGCAGGTAACCCAGCGTTTCCTGTGTGCTGAGGTTCGATTTGACCAGATATGTGTTGTTGATGGAGAAGACCTGCGCGCCCGCGTCAAGATGTTGCGTAAAGCCAGGAACGTTGGAGTAGGCGTAAGGGGCGACCGTAGGGTCATGCTGGTAGTAGTACTTGAGTGCCAGCGTGTCCTTTGCGGTGGCGTTGTAGTCGAGGTTGGCGACCGCCTGGTCGCCGATGAACGTGGCCGTCCCGGGGATGTAGGCGTTAAACGTTTCGTTGGGTGCAAACGTGATATTGGGGATCGCGTTGGGGATAAGCCACTTGCCAGGTTCGCCTTTCACCGCAGGCGCATTGAATAGGGCGAGCGCGACTGGATCAATGGCGCCAGTTACCGATCCATCGCCAAAGGAGCTGTTCGTGATGGCGGCCAGAGTCTGGGGGCTGCGGTCGTCGGTCAAACCGACCGGCACGTCCAGGAAGGAATCGCCGATCTCCGCATCGCTGACGTGCAGATGCTGATAGGCCAGAAACCCGAACAGCTTGTCTTTGATGATGGGGCCGCCGACAGTTCCTCCGAGAGTGTAGCGATGGAGTTGCGGAACCTTATCACTTGCGGGAACCGCGTTGTCCTGGTTAAAGAAGAAGGGCGCGGCATTGAGCCAGTTGGTGCCGCGGTGCAAATAGAGATTGCCGTGGTAGTTATTGGTGCCGGAACTGGTGCTGAGGTCGATATGCGCGCCGCTGGTTGCGCCTTGCTGAGCGTCGTACATCGAAGCATTTACACGGACTTCCTGGATCGTCTCCGGGGCTGGGCTGGGAAGAGAGTTGCCGATCGCCAGATAGATAGAAGCGCTCGACTGCACGACGCCGCCGGCGCCGTTATTGCCTACGCCTGTGCTGTTGATTACACGCGCCGACGCAACCTGGCTGGTGCTCTTACCATTGAACAGGTTGCTGGCATCCACGCCGTTCAACAGAAAGCTGTTGCTGGTATCGCGCTCACCGTTGGCCCAGATCGGTGCGTTGCCCAAGCCGGAATTGACCCCAGTACCACCAGGCAGTTCCGCATTGACACCGGGCGAGAGGATAGCGACGCCTGTAAAGCTGCCGGTCGGTAGCGGAATTGCTTCAATCTGCGCCCGGTCGAGAACATACCCATTCGTGGTGTCGACGGCATTGAGCAACGGGTTCACATCCACTTCCACGGAGTCAGCTACGGTGCCCACTTTCAGCTGCGCCGGAAGCGAGACGGTGCGGTCGGCCTGCACTAGAATGCCCGGGTAGCGCTCGGACGAAAAACCTTCCAGAGTAAAGGTCACGGTGTACTTCCCGATGGGCAGATCGTTAAATGCGTAGGTCCCTTGAGGGTTGCTCCGCGCGGTGCGCTCGAGCTTGGTGTCTTCCGAGGTGGCCTTCACCTCAACCCCAGGAACGGCGCTGCCCGAAGGGTCGATCACGGTCCCGGTAATGCCACCGAGAGTTTGTTGTGCCTGCATTGCCTGTGGCTGCAACAGAGCGACTGAAAACAGTACGGCTAGCGACGAAAAAAACTTTCTGGAAAATAGATACATCTTGGCTATGCCTCGCGCGAGAGAGAAGCTGGGACCGGACTCTAATTTTCTTTATGCGACGACAGGGTCGGTGTAACCAGAAAGGTCACGACAGGGTGACAGCCCAAACTGAACCGGGAAGGAGCGAAAGCAGTGTGATTCGAGAATAAAACAAATTCAACTACGGAGCCAAGCAAAATTGCGCTTAGAAGAGAGCTGATCATCTGCACTGGGAAAAATGCTGCATTTCCGGGCAGTCGTCTTAGGGCAGAATCGACACGTGGGCAAAGACGATCCGCCACCCTTCAGCAAGGCGCGCCCATGTTTGACTCTGCCGCCCGCGCGTCACGCGGCTCTCAACTTCCCGCTCGAAGGCTACGGTAATGCTGGCAAAATCCTTGCCAAAGGCCACGATCTCAAGCCGGGTGATGGTGCGCGCCAGGTTGGCCGGGGAACGGCCTTTGCGAAAGGCTTCAATCTCGTCGATGCCGTAAAGACTTTCGTTGGGGCCAAAGCGGGCAACATACGGGGAGGACCAGAACATACTCATCAGAGTCTCTACATTGTTTGTGACCAACGCCTCTTCATAGCGAGGATAAAGTTCGCGCAACTCGGCCACGATGTCGGGGTCGTTGATCTTCATCGCAGTCAGAACATCTTCCTGGTGGGCAGCACGCATTTGGGCAAGGCCGCGCTCACGGTAATCATAGGTTCATTGACCACCTGGCTGATGCGCAGCTTCATGACGACGCTGCACAGCAAGTAAGCGTGGATGGGTGCAAACGACCAGCGGGCGATCAACAAGTCCACCATGCGTGCCGTTGCGCGACGAGCTGCCCGCATTGCGTCCGTATCGGACTCAACCATGATCCAGGCATCGGCGGGCGCGTCCGGTGTGCGTGATTCCGCTGACTCGATCAACGGTCCAGAGAGCGGTTGCTTCCGGTGCACACGGAAACCCAAGGATACTTCCGCGGGACACTCGATGCCGTTAATGCAGACTTCGCCGTCTCCCTGCGCCGCGTGTGCATCTCCGGCAGAAAATAAAGCGCCAGGGCACAGCACCGGCAGGTAAAGTGTGGCTCCAGTGCAAAGCTCGCGTACATCCATGTTGCCGCCAAACGGGCCCGGAGGCCGGGTGCGGAACTCCCCATCTTCTGCTGGCGCCACGCCCATCACTCCACAGAAAGGCCGTAGCGGGACAATAGCCGGTCCCAGCGAAAGGCTAACCTCGGGGTCCAGTGTCCAATGAAAGATGTATGGGTCACGAAATTGGTCTTGCAAAAAACCGAGCCCGGGAAGCACGCTCGACCAGCCCCAACCGCGGTGCTCTACCTGCAGGACGTTAATTTCAAGTACGTCACCCGGCTCAGCGCCGTCGATTCGGATGGGGCCGGTCAAAGCATGAATTCGATTGCGGTCGATGGCCAGAAAGTCTTCGACCGTTGCGCCTGGCTTTACCTGGCCGCCGCTGGCGTCGAGGCAGCTCATGTGCACCGTATCTCCAGATGAGATCGTCAGTCGCGGTTCCAGGGCGCGGTTCCAGCGTGAATGAGTGGGCTCAGCGGTTAACCGGTGTTCGGCCATGAGATCCTTATACCGCCACGATCATCTGCACCTCAACCAGCGCGTTGCGAGGCAAGGCGCTTACCCCGATGGCGGCGCGCGCGTGCCGGCCCGGCTCTCCGAAAATCGACAGCAGTAGATCGGATGCTCCGTTGATGACCGCAGGCGGATCGGGAAATCCGGGAACGGCGTTGACGTAGCCATTCAAACTGACAATCTCCTGTACCTTGTCGAGTGATCCCAACTCGCGCTTTAGCACCGCCAGCTGCGTCAATGCACAGGCGCGGGCAGCGGCGTAGCCCTCGGCAATCCCTCGGTCAGAGCCGGCAGTACCGGTGATCACGCCACTGGCATCGGTGGAGATTACACCCGCGAGATAGAGCAGATTTCCGGCAGCCTTAACAGAACGATAGTTGCCTCCCGGCGCAGGCGGATCCGGCAAAACAATTCCGAGTTCCTGTAGCTTCTTCTCAGCACTCATGTGTTCGTAATCTATATCACTTGTTAGTATGAGCCAATGAAACGAGTGGTTGCCGCTCTCCTTGCCACAGGCACGTTGTTGCTTGCCGCGCAAACGCATAGTCCACTCTTGCATTCCTCGCGGCAGGCCGCCACCGACCTCCAAGTGGGCGACTCCCAATTCGTCTCCTACCAGGATCTGCTCCGCTTACCTCAGGTGAGCTTTACTACTTCCAACGACTCTAATTTCCCCGCGCCTGCCCGGGTCAGTGGCGTCTCTCTCGAACAGTTGAATCGTTCCTTCGGTGGAAATGCAGATATGGTGGTCGCCATCGCCGCCGACGGGTACCGCAGCAACTACCCGGCCGAGTATCTGGCAGCGCATCATCCCGTTCTGGTGTTGACCGTGGATGGCAAAGCACAGGAGAGCTGGCCGAAGACCCACGACGGTGGTGAGTTGGGACCTTACGTGATCGCAAATCCCAGGTTTTGTTCCGTCTTTCAAAGTGCTTTCTCACACCGACGAGGCCCAGATCCCTTTCCAGGTTGTGCGCCTCGAATTCCGCAGCGAGGGCCAGGTCTTCGGCGCCATAGCACCCCACGGGAACTTCGCTCCCGGTTCCCCGGTCATGAACGGCTACAAGATCGCGCAACAGAATTGTTTTCGCTGTCACAACATGGGCGCGGAGGGTGGCCACATGGCATCCATCCCCTGGCCGGTGATCGGTGCCATGGCCAAGAGCAGTCCCGAATTCTTTGCCAAGTATGTACGCAATCCACAGGCGCTGAACCCGCAAAGCAAAATGGCCGCCAGCCCCGGATATGACGATCAAACCATTGCTGCACTTCGGGCCTACTTCGCTACGTTTGCTGCTGGAGGACCACAATGACGATTCGTGTCTCGAAGGCACTGCTGCTCTTTGCGCTTGGTTTCTATTACGCGCTGGTGGTGTTCAACAACACCAACGACTACAACTCCAACCTGACGTTCGTACGTCACGTGCTGTTGATGGATACCACCTTCCCGGGAAACCAAGGCATGTGGCGCGCAATCCATGCGCCTGCGGTTCCCTGGTTGTTCTTTGTGTCCATCGTTTGTTGGGAAATTGTGACCGGTCTTCTCTGCTGGTGGGCGGGATTTCGCCTGATACGCAATTTGCACTCCAGCGCTGCGGTCTTCAACGCTGCCAAGAAGCTGGGGGTGGTGGCGCTGACGCTGAGCCTGCTAATGTGGCTCTCGGCCTTTCTCAGCTGTTGGCAACGAGTGGTTCCTGATGTGGCAGTCGAAGGAATGGAGCGGCCAGTCGGGCGCCGATCACATGTTCGCTATCGTAGGCATCATCCTGCTCTACCTCGTCATGCCCGACGTGGAAGGTCAGGCGTAGCGGAGCGGAGGAACCTGCTGTTCTCTCAGCTCTCCAGCGATGAGAGTTTTGCCAATGTGGCAGCCAGCACTTTGACGCCATTCTCGATCTCCTGCGGCGCGGAGTACTCGTCCGGGCGATGACTGACCCCACCACGGCAAGGGATGAACACCATCCCTATCGGGGCAATCCGGGCCATGAACAAAGAGTCGTGATAAGCGCGGCTTACCATTTTCTTGTAGGCGAGACCATTCTCCGTCGGCGGCCTCGACCATGGTCTCGATGATGCGGGGTGAACACGTGGCCGGAGCATCCGCATTGATAGGGCTAACTTTCACCTGCAGGTTTCGTTTGGCCGCCACCCGCGCGCAGGCCTGCTCGATCTCGCCGAGGACCCGGTTTCTGCGCTGCTCATCCGTGTCGCGGATATCCGCGTCCATCTCCACCCGGCTGGGAATGCTGTTTACTGCGCCGGGGAAAATATGGCACTTGCCGATGGTGCCGCAGGTGTCGATTGCTCCCGTTGCGCGGGCGCATTCTTCCACCGCGAGCACGATCTCCGCGGCGGCGCAAAAAGCGTCTTTACGGTCGGGCATCAGAACACCCCCGGCATGCCCTCCCTCACCCTCAATCGTGATACGCAATGCCGCGGGGGCAGCAATGCTGGTGACAATGCCGATGGGCAAGCCTTCTTTCTCCAACAGCGGACCTTGCTCGATGTGCAATTCGACAAAGGCCGCATAGTAGCCATCCCGCAAGCGCACCTGGTCGAGCGAACCCTGGAAGCCGGCTGCCGCGCGCAGTTCCGACAACGTCCTTCCTTCAGAATCTTTCAGGCGCGAGTCCGCGTCGCTCTTGAGGCCGCCGCTCAACATCCGGCTCCCCAGGCATCCCAGGCCGAAGCGCGTCGGTTCCTCGGAAGTGAAGAGCAAGAGCTCGATCGATCGTTGCGGAGTAAAGCCGCTGTATTGCAAGGCGCGGATGGCCTCCAGGCCACCCAGGACCCCGACCGTGCCGTCATATTTGCCCGAGTGAGGAATGGCGTCGATATGAGAGCCGGTGCCGATGGCGGGCAACTGGGGCTGGGCGCCAACCCAGCGGGCGAACATATTGCCCACCGCATCTTCGCGCACCGCCAGCCCCGCATCGCGGCATTGAGCTTTCAGCCAAACGCGCGCCCGCTGATCCGCGTTCGGCGAAGACGAGGCGAGAGATACCCGGCGGCGTGGCGTCGGAAAACGAGGCCAGCGTCTCAAGATCAGAAATCAGGCGGTCGCGATCGATGTCCATGTACTCACCTTCCGGGCAGCGGGTGACGATTCCAGTCTTTGTAGATCAGGTACTTTGCCGGGGTCTTGCCCAGTGCACCGAACCACTGGGGACAGTAGGGCGCCATCCAGATAAAATCGCCTGCCTGGACCGGATACCAGTGGTTGCCGAGGCGGTAGATGCCGCCGCCTTCGAGCATCAGCAAGCCATGCTCCATGACATGGATTTCTACCAGGGCGAGGCTAGCGCCAGGCTCATAACGCATGGTGTTTACGGCGTAGTCCAGGCCAGGCATGGTGGGAAGCAATTGCTTTACCTGGAGCGCTTCATCGCCGCCCAGGGGCTGCGACGCGACTTCGTGTTCATTACCGAAGAGCGCGGGAGCGGGAGCGCCGTTCAACAGAGAGATCGCCGGTTTCTCGATCACCGCAACGCGGGCTTTGGCCGGCGACTTAACGGTGTGCTGCTGGTTGGCGGGCACATGGGCAAATCCGCCCGGGCTTAGCGTCCGAGTCTGGCCATCGAGGGTTACAGAGATGGCTCCCTCGAGCACGTAAAGAAAACGCTGCCCGTGCGCCGGACCGAGTGAGCCGCCGGTTTCGAACTCCGCGGTGTATTGGGTGAAGGCGGCTCCAATGGCGGGCGCCGCATGCACAATGATGGTTACAGAATCAAAGCCCGGGAGGGGCATGCCGATAAAAGTATCCGGCGTCTGTAACAGGTGGGTGGGCTGGCGATCGCTGCGCGTGTGTCCTAGGTTATACACTCTGTTCCTTACTCATCGCTCTAGTCAGGTGACGCAAGAATGCACGGCCGGCGGCGAGTGCATTCTCCACATCCTGGGGACGAACCGACTCATCAGGATGATGGCTTATGCCTCCGGGGCTGCGTAGAAAAATCATCGTTGTGGGAACACGTTCGGCCAAAATCATGGCGTCATGGCCGGCGCCGCTGATCATGGAGAGCGGTTGCACCCCAACGTCGCGGATCGCCTGCATTACCAGGGCAGACAAATCTGCGTCCATCGCGACCGCAGGCTGGTCCATCAGCATTTTACTGGCAACCGTAAGGCCGCGCCGCTGGGCGATCGACATTGCTTGGGCCAGTAAGGTATCGACTGCCTGGTGACGCACGGCGTCGTGCTCGTGGCGTACGTCGAGGCTGGCGCGCAACTGGCCGGCGACGACGTTCCCTGCCCCGGGGTGGGTGCGCAGATCGCCCACGGTGGCTACCAGGCCGGGGGTATTGAGGGCCAGGCGCTCCACTTCGATCACCCACTCTGCCGCGCCCGCCACGGCATCGTTGCGTAGCCGCATCGGGGTCGTGCCGGCATGACGGGCCCGGCCGGTGAAGGTCATCTCGGCGCGAGTTTGGCCGGCGATCGCTTCGACTACGCCGAGCGAGAGGTCTTCGCTTTCCAGCAGGATGCCCTGCTCGATGTGGAACTCCAGGAACCCGGCTACGTTATCGCCCAACTTGCAGTCCACTATCTTGAGCGGGTCCAGGCCGAAGGATGTCAATGCCTGGGCGATCGAGATCCCGTCTGCATCTTTGATCGCCAGGAAATCCGAGTCGACGCGGCCAACCAATGCGCGGCTGCCGATAAAGGGGAGGTGGAAACGAACACCCTCTTCCTCAGAGAAGGCGACCACGTCGATGGAGAATGGCAGCCGGTCTCCGTTCAGCGACTCGACCAGCGCCAGTCCCATCATCACGCCCAACATGCCGTCGAAGGCGCCGCTGTTGGGCACTGTGTCCAGGTGGGAACCGATCATCAGCGACCTGCTGGAGTCGCCTGGATATCGGCCGCGGAGATTGCCCGCGGCATCGGATGCCACCTGCATGCCGGCACCCTCCATCCACCCTTGGACCGCATGCATGCAATCCCGCATTGCCGGGGAGAGAAAAGTGCGCTTGATCTGGCCAGGCTCTTCCGTGAATTGCCCCAGGTAGCGGCAACGAGCAATGACTTTGTCAGCTTGCATGGCTGAGATTACCCATCAGATTCTGTCCTGGCGATTCCGTCCTGACGACGGAACGACGGCACCCAGCGTTCCGTTGCAGGAGAAGATCTCCAAAATTAGTTCTCTCGGACGATACGGGCCACGATGTTGCCGTAGGGCTCATCGGTAGGCACGAAGATTTCGTTGGGATTGGTCTGCCCGAAGCGGGAGAGGTCTACCAGATTACAATGCTTGTTGGGCATGGCCAACTCTACGTCCACGATTTCCGGTACCGCTTTAAGTGCCGCCTGGGCCATTGCGTAAAGTGTGTGTTGCACCGACTTACTGTCGTGTAGCGCAAAAGCCTCGACCAGCGTCTCACGCAGCTTGCTCCGCAACTGGCTCGAACGGCAACTCCGCGGATCTATATTTCCATTGCGCGCGCATCGAGGTGCCGAGGAGACGGTCTGCTGTCTCTGGCAGCGTTGTGAGCGAGTCGCGCAGATATCCCTCGAACCCCGAGTTGGCAGTCTTGAGCAGTACCAGGTTTTCCAGGCCCGAAGTGACCTCAGCCTCGCCGCCCTGGGAACACGTAACAGCCGTGGTTTGCGACTCGCTCGAACCGTGAATGAAAGTTGAGGGATGCGGCTTACCCTGGACAACGGCATGCTCCCAGGATGTGCTGGCGATGTTGATCGCAACACGCTCGACCTGGGGATTGCGAGCGACGAAAAAAGTCGCATAACTCCAGGGCGAAATCTTCGATACATTCCGCACTGCTTTTGCGGGCGCGCGAGTAGACCGTGTTCTTCATCGTATCGGTGGGCAAGATGGCGCTGTTATCGCCGTCGGTGAAGCAGGTTTTGAAGTCACCGGAAAGCAGCACCTCGACTTTCCATTCCCAAACGGTGTGCAGCGGCACGGTCGCGCTTTACCTTCATCACGCGCACGCTCGATTTGCCGTAAGAGTTCTCTGTCAGGGCAATCACCGTTTAGCTCCCCCTGTAGGTGGTATAGCCATTCGGACTCAAGAGCAATGGAATGTGCAAGTGGGTATCGCCGGGTCGCACGGTCACGATGATTTCAACCGTGAGGTACAGACCCTCTGACCATTTGCGCCGCGTGATAGGTCCCAGTCTCAAAGCGCAGCCGGTATTGTCCGGGCTGCAAGACAAGATCTTCATCCTGGGGGAGAAGGTTGGCGCAGCGGCCATCGCCATCGGTCTCGTAGGTGCCCAGCGGTTTCCCATTGGCCGGATGGGGCGGCATATTCCAGGTGCACCACCATGCCGGCAGCCGGCCTGCCCAGTGCGGTGTCCAATACATGAGTGGAGATGCGGCTCACGCAGCCTCCGTTTCGGCCAGCCACTTGCGTAACCGGAGCTGCATGATCTGCTGCTGTTGCGCGGCTGATTCGAGCAACTCCTGCGCCGGATCATTCGCCAGGCGGCTCTCCAGGATGCTCAAGCATCTCCGCCGGCTGTTTCCCGCTGGCGCAAACGATAAAGATTCGTCCAAAGCGCTCTTCGTACTCGCGATGACCCTCTCGCATGCGCAGCAGGATAGCAGCATCGGCCTCGTTCATCTGGCTCTGCTCGGAGTCGTGACCACGCGGCAGAGACAGCGGTCGTCTTTTTCTGCGCATGCTGTTCGCCAATGCGAGGATGGCTGCGGAAGGCCTCCAGCCAGTCTGCCTCGGGCAGATTCTGCCAGCACTCGTCAGCAGCTTGAAAGAGATTTTGTTCGTCCGCGAATGGCCGCCTGGCCGCCAAATTCGCGGCCCAGGCTCGGGATCCGCAGCAAGAGAGGATCTCCGCCGCTGCTTCATCGGACGGTAGCGCATTCCAACGCGCCAGGACTCGCTTCAAGCGAACAGACCCTCGAGAAACTCCTGCAGCAGATTGCCTGCGACGTGGAGCCGGTAAAGAGCGCTGGAACGAATGTCATCAATAGGAGCGACTTCTGATTCCATGGCCTGCCGAGCTTCGCTCAGCAAAGCGCTACTGTAAGGCTTGCCCAGCAGCACCTCCTCAGTCCGCCGCAGACGCACCGGGGTGACCGCCATGCTGCCGATAGCCAGGCGCACTTCTGCGATCTTATTGCCGGAGATTTTGCCAAGAGCGGCCAGGCAGAGCTTGGCGATGGCTTGCGCGTTGCGAGTGCCGACCTTGCGCGAGTACGCGTGATAATCGCGCAAATCGCGGTTGCAGGACGATGGCGGTGATGATCTCATCGGCGGCCAATCTGGTTTGCTTGTAGCCGGTGTGGAACTCGCCGTAGGGGATACGCCGTATTCCGCGCGCGGAAGCCAGTAGGAGTTCTGCCTCATACACCAACAATGCGGGCAGGGAATCCGCGGCAGGCGACGCATTGACGATGTTGCCCCCGAGGGTTCCGCGGTTCTGGTTGGCAATGCTGCCGGTCCACGACGCAGCTTGCGTGAGTAAGGGAAATTCGCGCGCCACTACAGGATGATTTCGCAGGTCGGTGTAGGTGCATCCGGCTCCGATGATCAGCTCCTGCGCAGTGCTCTCAATATGGCGCAATTCCGGCAGTCCCCAAAGGCTGACTAGCTTGCGTGCCGGAAGTCTTCCGGCGCCGTACTGCACCATCAATTCGGTTCCTCCGGCGATCGGCATCCATACTCCCGGCTCTCTCGCGAGAAGATCGAGCACTGCGGATAAATTGCCGGGCGCTACCAACTCGTACTCTGATGGACGGGATCTCATCTCGAGCTACCCGCCGCTTCCGAAACCGCGTCGAAGATGCGGGTGTAGCCCGTACAGCGGCACAGATTCCCGCCCAGCCCTTCGCGAATCTGCTCCAGGGTCGGCGAGGGATTGTGGTTCAGCAAGTGAACCGTGGCCATGACCATGCCCGGGGTGCAGATACCGCACTGCGCCCCCCCGCATTTAAGAAATGCCTGCTGTACGGGATGAAGGCCGCTCTCGTTCGCCAGCCCTTCGATCGTGCAAAGAGTAGCGCCCTCCGCCTGCAGCACCGGAACCAGGCAGCTATTCACCAGTTCGCCGTTCATCAGCACGGAGCAGGAACCGCACTCCCCCTCGCCGCACCCTTCCTTGGTTCCGGTAAGGCCAACTTTTGTGCGCAATACGTCGAGCAGCCGCTCCATGGGATAGACCGATACCGTATGTGCGGCGCCATTTACCGTGAAGGAAACGTCGCACAGGCTCATTGGCTTCCCTCCGCCGCCAGCGCCGTCTCGAGGGGTTCTGCTGCGCGCTCGGGTTCCGCTGTCATGGCGCGGAAGATATCTTCCGGCAGCAGCGGAATGGAGTTGAACTCAATGCCCGTCGCCTGCACCACCGCATTGATGATCGCCGGCGCCGGGCCGTCCATCGGCAACTCTCCGATTCCCTTGGCTCCATAGGGACCGTACTGGTATGGCACCTCTTCGAAGTAGACGCGAATCGGCGGGATGTCTTCCGCGGTGGGCATGATGTAGTTGGTCATCTGGTTGTTGATCATCCGCCCGTCTTTCCAAACTACCTTCTCATACAGCGCATAGCCGATCCCCTGGGCGACTCCGCCTTCGATCTGGCCGCCGGCGAGCACCGGATGAATGACCTTGCCCATCATCCTGCAAGGCAACGAAGTCATCGATGGTGACGCTGTAGGTCGAAGTATCGACCGTGACTTCCGCCATGTACACTGCCCAGGCATAGGCCCCGTAAGCCTCGCCGCTATACAACTCATCGTTCCAGAAAATATTCGGCGCCGCCTCGTAGCGGCTGAAAGACTGCAGCTCACCGAATTGCTTGCGGTACGCCTGGCACGCCGAGAGGAACTGCTCGCGTCCGCCGGAAGGGTCCAACAGCCCGCTGTCGATCAACGTTTGCCGCATCTTCAATGCCGCGGTCTGCACAATCTTGCCGATGATCATTGCCGTGCGCGAAGCCACGGTGGGCCCGCTGTTGGGGCTGATGCTGGTATCGACGGGGGCCATGCTGATGTCGTCGTACTCGAGCCCGAGCGTCTCCGCGGCAATCTGGCAAAGAATCGTGTTTGTGCCCTGACCGAACTCGGTGCTCGACACCAGCACGCGCAGGCCGCCTGCTGCTGTCGCTTCCAGGCCGGCCAGCGCGTTGAGATAGCGTTCGCCGGAACCGGTAAAACCGGCCCCGTGCAGAAAGCAGCCTAACCCGATGCCTTTCTTTTTGGTGCTGCTGAGATTGTGCGCCGCGAATTGCTTGACCTTGGCGTGATAGTTCGTGAGTTCGAGTGCGCGGTCAAGCATTTGATCCATGACGATGGGATCGTTAATCACTTGGTTGGTCGCGGTTGTCATGCCCTGGTGCAGCAGATTGCGGCGGCGGAATTCGTCCGGAGCCAGGCCAATGGTTTTGGCCACGTGGTCCATGTGCCGCTCCAGCGCAAACAGGCTTTGCGGGGCGCCGAAGCCGCGGAAGGCGCCGTGTGGCGGCGTGTTGGTGGCATACGCTTTGGCGTTGACGCGGATGTTCGGCCAATAGTAGGGACCGCCGGCGTGGATCGTACCCCGCGAAAGCACGGTCGAAGATAAGGTGGCATATGCGCCGCCATCGGTGGCGAAATCGATCTCCGCGGCCAGCAGTTTGCCGTCAGCGCTGACCGCTGTGCGATGCCGGGTGCGCGAGGGGTGCCGCTTGGTGGTGGCCGCCATATCCTCCATGCGGTCATAGATAATTTTCACCGGCCGCCCCGACTTCATGGCCAGCAGTGCGGCGTGGCCGGCCAGCATCGAGGGATATTCTTCTTTGCCGCCGAACGCACCACCGGTCTCCGCCTGCAATACGCGAATGCTTTCCGGGGGCAGGCCAGTAAGCGCCACCAGCGCCTTATGTACGTAAAAAGGGCATTGCATCGAACCCCAGATGGTGAGGCCGTTGGTGCTTCCGGCCTGCGCGATCACTCCATTGGGTTCGATGTAAAGCTGTTCCTGCGCTCCGGTGCTGTATTCTCCCTCGACGATCCAGGCAGCGTCTTTCCACGCCTGGTCTACGTCTCCCTTTTCCATCCGGTAGCTTTTGAAAATGTTGTCTTTGCCCCAGATGATCAGTTCGCGGCGCTCGCTCTCTTCGATGGTGTGGATGGAGGGTGCGGGCTTATAGCAGATGTTGACGGCCGCCACCGCGGCGGCCAATGCCTGTCGATCGGGATGCGCCAACAACAGGATCGGCTCTTCAGGATGATTAACCGTTCCATCGGCCAGGCAGGGTTGGTCATCCACGATGAGCGAGACTACATTGCGGCCGGGAATATCTTTGGCGGTTAGGATGGTGAACTCGTGCCAGGGAATGCCTTCACCGAATCGGATCTCTTCAATCGCCCCGCGAGCAATGCTACTGCGCACCGTGGCGCCGTAGATCATGCCCGGCAGCGAGAGATCGTCGATATAGCGGGCCTGTCCGGTCAACTTGGCGGCGCCTTCCTTGCGGGGGACGGAAACACCCACGACACGGGTTTGCAACTGGGACCTCCTCTTAGCGGCAAACTTTGATTCTAGACTCGCGCCGTTGTTCCCTGCCCGCCGGCGGGTCCGGAAATGAGCCTTCCTGGTAGACGGCGGCCCCGCGCAGGAACGTGGCGCGCACCTTCCCGAACAGCTTCTCACCCAGATACGGAGACACAAGATGGCGGTACCGTAAGTCCTCTGGCTTCAGGATGAACTCGGCATCAGGATCGAAGACCACCAGGTCCGCGTCGCATCCTGGGGCAATGGCGCCTTTGCGTTCGCCGAGGCCGGCAAGCTCAGCCGGCCTGGTGGACATCCAACGCGCCAGGTCTCCGAGCGGCAGACCACGCGCGCGCATCTCGGTCCAAATTACCGGGACGGCCACGCTCAGGCTCGCAATCCCGCCCCATGCATCGCGGAAATCCCCTTCCTTCATCGATAGAGGGCAGGGGGAATGATCGGTCGCGATCAGATCGATCACTCCATCGCGAAGGCCTTGCCACAATGCTTCGCGGTTCGCACGCGAGCGGATGGGCGGCGCGCATTTAAACAATGTGCCACCATCAGGAATTTCTTCAGCGAAAAAATGCAGGTAGTGAGGACAGGTTTCCACCGTGATAGGCAGGCGTTCAGCACGTGCCAGGGCCAGGTCTTTGAGCGCAAGCGCAGTAGACAAATGAACGATGTGCAAGCGAAACAAATATTTGCGGCAAAGGTCGATCAACATGCGGATCGCAGCTAATTCCGCTTCGTCGGGGCGGGAGCGCAGGTACGTTGAGTACCGTTGCCAGTCATCGTCTTCGGCGCCCGGATAGAGATACTCCGCCAGCTCTGCGTGCACCAGCAGGGGCAAGCCGGTGTGGGCCAGGGTAGGCAGAGCGGCTTCCAGTTCCGGCTTCTCGATCATCGCGAAACCTTCGATGCCGGGATTGATGAGGAAGCACTTGAACCCCGCGACTCCAGCCTCTGCGAGCGGCACAAGATGTGCGTGGTTCAGCCCCGTCAATCCGCCCCAGGGGGCCCAATCCACGCGGCATTGGCCGACGGCGGCAATTCGCTTAGCTTCGAGCGCAGCCACGGTTGTGGTCTCTGGCAGGCAATTGAGCGGCATATCCACAAGCGTGGTATAGCCGCCGGCCGCGGCGGCGCGAGTGGCGGTGGCGAATCCTTCCCATTCCGTCCTGCCGGGTTCGTTCACGTGGACATGCGAATCCACCAGGCCTGGCAGCAGTACCAGGTCGTCGAACTGGTGCAAGCGGGCCGCGCGTGGCGTATCTCCGGGCGCGCGCACGGACTGGATGCGTCCCTCTTCGACCACGATTGCTGCCGGCCGCACGCCCTCCGGCGTGACCACGCGGCTGGAGATAAATGCCTGTGTCATACTTCGGATATTCGGGCACCCCTTGAGAGAGTGCAAGAGAAATGAACATGCAGAGTGAGAATGATTTCATGCGCCTCGCCATCCGCCTGGCCACGGAAAACGTACGCAGCGGGGCGGGCGGCCCCTTTGGGGCGGTGGTGGTCAGGAATGGGGAAGTGGTTGCTACTGGTGTCAACCGGGTTACCGCGGATAATGACCCCACTGCGCACGCCGAGGTGAATGCCATCCGCGAAGCGTGTAAGGCGCTGGGAACCTTTCAGTTGCCGGGTTGCGTGCTGTACACCAGCTGCGAGCCGTGCCCCATGTGTCTGGGCGCGATCTACTGGGTTCGGTTGGACTCCGTAGCTTATGGCAACACCTCTCACGATGCTGCTGCGGTTGGCTTCGACGACCATTTTATCTATGAGGAACTGAGTGTGCCGCGCGGGGAACGTAAGTTGCCTATGGTGCGTTTGTTGCCGGAGCTGGCGATTGAGAATTTTCGCGCCTGGCAGGAACACCAGTCGAAGATCGCATATTAAGGCAGAGACCTGCGGTTTACCCGTCTCAGACTCTTTTCTGTTGGTTCCCGGGCCATCTTCCGTCTATGCTCCCGTATGAGCACTCGACTGCTGGGTTTTTTCTTCCTGGTCTTTTCTGTGGCCTGCGCTCGTGCGGCCGAGCCGGCGCCCATCCCGGTAAAAGTCGTGGTGATCTCGCTCTTCGAGCCGGGAGCCGATCAGGGCGATACGCCGGGCGAGTACCAGTATTGGGTCGAACGCGAACACCTCGACCATCTCTATCCCTTTCCCCAGGGTTTCCACCACCTGCGCATGAACGATCAGGGTGTCCTGGGCGTGCTGGCAGGAGTCGGGACGGCCAGGGCCGCAGCATCCATCATGGCGCTTGGTCTCGATCCGCGCTTTGACCTAAGTAAGGCGTATTGGCTGGTCGCCGGCATTGCCGGGGCTGACCCACAGGATGCTTCGTTGGGCTCCGCTGTCTGGGCTGAGTGGGTGGTGGACGGAGATCTTGCTTATGAGGTCGATGCCCGAGAAATTCCGCCGCAGTGGACCACAGGCTACGTTCCGCTGAATAAAACGGTGCCCTACGAAAAGCCGCGTAACGATGAAAACTTCACCATGTTTCACCTGAATCCTGGGTTGAGGGAATGGGCTTATCAGCAAACCAAGGCGGTTGCACTCGACGATTCGCCCGAATTGCAGCAGGCGAGGACGCATTTCGAAGGAGCGAATGCGCATCGTCCCCCGTTCGTTCTTAAGGGCGACACGCTTTCTGCCTCCACCTTCTGGCACGGCAAGTTGCTCGACGAGTGGGCAAACGACTGGGTGAGCTATTACACCGACGGGAAGGGTAATTTTGTTACTTCCACCATGGAGGACACTGGCGTCTTGCAATCGCTCACGTTTCTTCAGCGCACTGGACGCGTCGATCTTAACCGCGTCATGGTGCTGCGCACCGTAAGCAACTTCGATCAGCCGCCAACTGGATTGACAGCCGCCCAGAGCATCGCCGCCAGTGCAGGTCACCGCTACAGTGCTTATTTGCCGGCTCTCGAAGCGGCATACCGGGTGGGCAACGTTATCGTCTCAGATATTGTGATGAATTGGGATCGCTACCAGGATCACATACCGGGCTCTCAGCTAAAGGAGAAACCATGAGCACGACAGTGCCAGGGCACAGCACGGGAAGTTTGAGTTACCTGGAGCGGACGTTCCACGTCCAGGAGCGTGGATCGACTTTACGCACCGAGATTCTTGCCGGTGCGACTACGTTCCTTACCATGGCGTACATAGTATTTGTGAACCCGGGCATATTGAGCGAAGCGGGCATGCCCATCCCCGCAGTGGCCGCTGCTACCTGCCTGTCCGCAGCCATTGGCTGCGTCCTCATGGGCATCTTTGCCAATTATCCGATCGCCCTGGCGCCGGGCATGGGCCTCAACGCGTACTTTGCGTTCACCGTCGTCAAAGGAATGGGGATTCCCTGGCAGACCGCGCTGGGCTGCGTCTTCCTCTCAGGTTGCGCGTTTTTGCTGTTGACGGCGGCCGGAGTTCGCCAGTTGATCGTGAATGCCATCCCCCGGGAATTATTTGCCGCCGTGGCAGCGGGGGTGGGACTATTTGTCGCCTTCGTTGGCTTACGGGATGCCGGCATCATTGTGCCTAACGCGGCGACAGTGGTGGGCCTGGGCAATCTACGCGCGCCGCAGACTGCTCTGGCTTGTGTCTGCCTGCTTGCAATTGCCGTGCTGCAGGCGTGGCGAGTGCGTACCGCGATGCTACTGGGCATTCTCGGAACGACAGCGGTGGGCTTCGCGTTCGGTATCGTCAAGTGGCATCCGGTTCACTATCGACTGGCAGACCTGACGGCTACCGCGTTTCAACTCAACATCCGGGGAGCTCTGCACCTGAGTGGAAACTTTGGCGACGGCGTGCTGGAAGTTATCTTCGTGTTTTTGTTTGTGGATTTGTTCGATAACGTGGGCACGCTGGTGGCGGTTACCAAGAAGGCCGGCTTGGTGGAACAGGATGGCCGGATTCCGCGCTTGAATCGCATTCTGTTTGCGGATGCTACCGCGACTCTGGCTGGTTCCATGGCGGGGACAAGCACCGTGGTGAGTTATATCGAGAGTGCGGCAGGCGTTGCTGTAGGTGGCCGGACTGGGGTTGCTTCGATTGTTACCGGATTGCTGTTCCTGATGGCGCTGTTTGTGGCGCCGCTGGTGGCCACCATTCCGATTGCAGCGACGGCTCCCGCGCTGATCCTGGTCGGAGGGTTGATGATCTCTGCCGTCACCGAGATTGAGTGGGCAGACCCGCTGGTGGCGGTGCCGGCGTTCCTTACGTTGATTACGATTCCGTTGACGTTTTCGATTGCCACCGGTTTGTCGTTTGGGATTACGTCGTTCGCGGTGCTGCGGGTGCTGCGTGGACAGGTCACCCGGCAGGACTGGATGCTGTTAGTGCTGGCGGCGCTTTTCATCCTGCGCTTTATCTATATGGGTAGGTAATTTCGGCAACCAATGACGGGTGCCCCACATCTCGCTCGTTTTTTGCGAGATGTGGGATACCACTGCGCTACTAAACCAGTGGGCTTTTTGACTCTATCGGCAAACTAAGTCAAGGTTCGTGGTATCCCACATCTCGCGAAAAACGAGCGAGATGTGGGGCACCCGTCGTTGGTTTCTGGGAAAGACGCGTCATTAGTTTCTGGGAAAGATCCCGACGTTTGTTTCCGGGAGAGGATCTTGGGCTAGTGGATGGTTTTCATTTTGCGGGACATGTAGTCCATGAGGAGATATTCGCCCAGTGTGTCCGGGGTAGTGAAGTAGGCCTTGCCGCGGCACATCTTGGTCATCTTCTGCACGAACTGCACCAGGCCCAGATCGGACGCCAGCATAAACGTATTGATCATGATGTTCGAGCGCTTGCAGCGGGCTACTTCTTCCAGGGTCTCACTCACCACCAGAGGATCAAGCCCAAAGGCATTCTTGTAAATCCGTCCGTCCGGCAGGGTCAGGGCGGACGGCTTGCCATCGGTGATCATCACAATCTGCCTCATGTCTTTACGCTGGCGCTCAAGAATCCTCTGTGCCACCCGCAGACCCTCCCGGGTATTGGTGTAGTGCGGCCCGACCTTGACCCGGGCGATTTGGGAGATCGGTACTTCCTCAGCAGAATCGTGAAATAACACCAGCGAGAGGGAGTCGCCGGGGTACTGGGTGCGAATCAAGTGGGAGAGGGCCATGGCGACCTTCTTGGCCGGAGTGAAGCGGTCCTCGCCATAAAGGATCATGGAGTGAGAGCAATCCAGCATCACCACCGTCGCGCAAGAGCTCTGATACTCGCACTGGTGCACCTGCAGATCGGAGTACTCGAGGTTGAGCGGCAGGGTAATGCCTTCGCGAGCAATAGCCGCGCTGAGCGTAGCGGTCGTGTCCAGATTTAGCACATCACCAAATTCATAAGACTTGGAGGCCCCGCTGGCTTCGATGCCGGTCGCGAAATGCCTGGTGTCGTGGCGGCCGAAGCTGGATTTGCCCAGCGAGCCCAGTAGATCGCGCAGGGTCTTGAAGCCCAGAAAGTCGAGGCTCTTGTCGGTTACTTCGAAGCGAACCTGGCCCTCGGCCATGCCCGCCTGGCCGCCCGCTGTTTGCCGGTTCGGATCCTGGCGTCCCTGGACGGAGATGTAGTTCTCCTGCTCCATCCGCTCGATTAGCTTATCGATCAACTGGTCAAGCTCGCCGTTCTCGGCCATCTCCTCGATCCGCTGCTGCATATCGCCGTCGAAAAGATCTCCTGCCTCCAAGGCCTGCCGCAACGCTTCGCGCAGGTTCTCCAGGGTGTGCTCGCCATCCAGTTCGGCGAAACGCGACCATGGATCCTGAAAACCGGAATCAAGCAAATACTCCGACAGCGCCTTGAGCATGTCTTCCAGGCTCATCTCCGAGGCTGGGTCGCCGGTGTATTTTGTGTAGCGAATTCGTTTCATCTAGTTAAATCCTCGGCGGCTTCGCCGCTGCTCCTGGTATTCGTCGTATTCCCGTTCCTCCGCGCGCTCCTGCTTCCGCGGAGCCTTCTCCTGGGCGCTGAACCCGCGCTCCTCGCTACGGCTTAGCCGTTTGTGGGCATACATTCCCTCAAGCAGGAATTCTGCTGCGGCGACTGCGATCTCGGGCGCATCCGAAACCTTAACCGACAAGGGCGACAGCTGCGCAAATAGGCCTTGAATCTGTTTCAGTTCTTCCAGGATGGCTTGCGACGGCTGATCGTCATCGATCCGCACCGTTCCCCCCAGGTTGAACCATTGCTCGATCTGCTGAGTATTGGTGCCGGCGAAATATTTGTCGAAGATCTTGCCGATCGCGACACGAATAAGATCCCGCACCACAACGTCGGCGCCGCGCATCTCGCCTTCGTATTCCAGTTCGAGTTTCCCGGTGATCCCCGGCATCGCGGCGTAAAGGTCGCTCACGCGCGGAACCACTACCTTTTCCGCATGAAGCAGCGCCCGCCGCTCGGCATTTGAAACCACCAGTTCCATGGTGGAGATGGGCAGACGCTGGCTGACGCCGCTGCGCTTATCTACTTTCTTGTCTTCGCGCGCGGAGAAAGCCACCTGCTCGATCACCTCCCGCAGATAATGCGGAATCGTGATCTTGGTTGTGCCCCGTTCGCTCCAGGCTTCCTGGGCAGTGATGGCCATTCCTTCTTCAATGGTCTCCGGATAGTGAGTGCGGATCTCAGATCCGATGCGGTCCTTGAGTGGAGTGACGATTTTGCCGCGTGCGGTGTAATCCTCGGGGTTGGCGCTGAAGGCAAGAACGATGTCCAGTTCGAGCCGGACGGGATACCCCTTAATCTGCACATCGCCTTCCTGCATGATGTTGAACAGCGCCACCTGGATCTTGCCGGCAAGATCAGGAAGCTCGTTGATGGCAAAGATTCCGCGGTTGGCCCGGGGCAGAAGCCCGTAATGCATCGTCAGCTCATTGGACAAATCCTGACCAGCGCGCGCCGCTTTGATGGGATCAAGATCACCCACCAGGTCGGCCACCGTCACGTCAGGCGTGGCCAGTTTCTCCACATAGCGGTCCTGCCGGGGAAGGATAGGCGATAGGCGTTGCCGCACCCTTTTCTGCGATCAGATCGCGGCAGCGCCGGCACAACGGATGATAGGGGTTGTCACGTATCTCGCAGCCGGCGACATAGGGCATTTGCTCATCCAGCAATTCGGTCAGCCCGCGCAGAATGCGGCTCTTTGCCTGGCCGCGCAGGCCGAGCAGGATAAAGTTCTGCTTCGACAGCACCGCGTTCACAATCTGCGGCACAACTGTATCTTCAAAGCCGACGATGCCGGGGAAGATTTGTCTCCTTAGCTTTCAGCCGGGCAATCAGGTTCTCGCGCAACTCGTCTTTGACGCTGCGCTTCTTCAGGCGAGCTTCGTAGAATTCTTTACTGCTCTGTAGCTCACCCAGAGTTTGGGGAAGACGAGAAGACATAAGTTTGCTCCTTGGAGCGAAATTCCTGCGCTGACAGAACGGTTGCCGGCCCCTATGGATCACCTTACACCATGAGGCCCACCCCGCTACATGACGTGCCCATTGCGGCTGGCAATGGTGCTCGCCTTGCACTCCGCGCCGCAGTTTGGGCAGCATTGCGGTGTACAAGTCGATCAATCTTTCCGTGCGTTCGGCATCCGATCGCATCGCCAATAACTCAATGCGGAAGGAAAGATCGGTGGGCGACGCCCACGCCAGTCGAAAAGCAACCGGCTCGTCCAGATCGAATGCCCGGTGTGTCTTTTCTCCACCCATCAACTCCAATACTTCAAAATGCAGCGCCGTACACTGCTCCCGCATTGCGCGGGTAGCGGGCAAGCCATCGTCGCCGAAGAAATCAACTTCTGCCTGCAGAAAACTGCGTGAGTTGTCCAGGTTCTCAATCTCGAAACGCTTCGCTCCCTGGCATAGGATGTCCAGCCGTCCGTCGGGATACCTCTCCAGAATGCGGACGATCTCGGCGGTGCAGCCCACCACCGCCAGGCCTTCGCGCTGAGCACAGACCACCCCGAAGCCGATCTTCTCCTCCAGGCATACGCCAACCATCTCCTTATAACGGTCTTCGAAGATGTGGAGCGGTAGCGCTGCTTCAGGAAACAGCACTACTTCGAGCGGAAACAAAGGTATCTTCATTCTGCTGCTATTATGCTCGCCTTTCAGGCGCCGCGGCCCATGGTCAAGGTCCTGGTTTTGATCCCATCGGCGGTCACTCCAGATCCATCAGCAGGGCCTCCATCTCACTGAGCGCATGTTGATTGCCGGTCCGCTGGGCGCTGGCAATGCCTTGGTCGAGCCGCGTCTTTGGCCTCATCCGTGCGCCCTGCCTTTCACCAGCGTTTGTGCCGCCATGAAATACCCGGCAGTGTAATCGGGATGAGTGGAGAGCAACTGGTCAAACTCCGACAGGGCGGCGTCCGGTCTGGCCCTGATTAGCATGTTCCATGGCTAGCCCGTAGCGGGCAAAGGCATCCGCAGGGTTTTGCGCCAGGATTTGTGTAAGCATCGCAATTTTGTCCATGATTTCTTTTACTTTAAGCCTTCGCCGGCAGCGCGCGCATTTCTCCTCTTGATTTGCATTCATGGGCGCAATTGTCCACACTTGAGCCATATGGAATCTGGCGATCCTGTGCTTCCGCCCCGCAAGGTTGCGGATTCAAAATCGGAGATGACCGAGCTGGTCTTGCCTAACGACGCCAATACGCTGGGCAACCTGCTCGGCGGCCGGCTCATGCACTACATCGACCTGGTGGCCGCCATGGCAGCCTACCGCCACTCCCGGACATACGTGGTCACGGCTTCGATGGATCACATTGACTTCATCGCGCCGGTCCATGTCGGGGATCTGGTGATTCTGAAGTCCACCCTGAATCGCGCCTTCCGAACTTCTATGGAAGTGGGCGTCAAGGTGTGGGTGGAACATACAATTGACGGAGTCTTGCGTCATGTTGCGTCGGCATATCTTACGTTCGTTGCGGTCGACCCGCAGGGACGCCGGGTGCGGGTGCCTCCCCTGGAGCCGGAGACAGAGGAAGAGAAACGCCGCTATCACGACGCAGGGCGGCGCCGCGAGCAAAGCCAACACGAGCGCGAGCGCAAACAAAACGCGCGCGCGGTCTCTTAAAGGGGATTTATATGGCACACATGCAAACGCCACCAGGACCACAGACCCTACCGGGCGTGGCGAACATCGTCGCCGTCGGATCAGGCAAAGGCGGAGTGGGCAAGACCACCCTCGCAGTGAATCTGGCCGCTGCCCTGGTCAAGATGGGCTTTCGCGTCGGTCTCATCGACGCTGACGTCTATGGTCCGAACGTTCCTCTCATGATGGGCCTCAGCCAGCAACCGCGGGTGCTCGAGAACAACCAGATTGAGCCGCTGATGGCCCATGGGGTCAAACTTATTTCGGTCGGATTTATTTCCCCCGGCGATAAGCCACTGGTGATGCGCGGCCCCATGTTGCACCAGATCATTCGCCAGTTCCTGCAACAGGTGCAGTGGGGCGAACTTGATTTTCTGCTGGTCGATCTTCCACCGGGTACCGGAGACGTGGTCATCTCCCTGGTGCAGACGGTCCCGCTTACCGGGGCGGTCATCATCTCGACACCCTCCGACGTCTCACTTCAGGACGCACGCAAGGCCCTGGAGATGTTCCATCAGGTCAATGTTGAAGTATTAGGCCTGGTGGAAAACATGAGCCAGTTCACCTGCCCCCACTGCAACCAGGTGATCGATATATTTTCCCGGGGCGGCGCAGAGCGGCTGGCGAAGCAAGCCAACCTGGCATTCCTGGGTTCCATCGAACTGGATCCAGAGATCCGCCACGGAGGCGATCATGGATTGCCCATCGTGTTGGCTGGAGAAGGGAATACGCATGCCCGGCAATTTTTCGAGGTAGCTCGCAAAGTTGCCGAACGCGCGCTCGCGCAATCGGCCAAAGACGAGAACATTTTTGAGATAAGCTGAAGCCCTTTGCGATCTTGACAGTGCCACACTCAAGCTTTTAGAATCATTGGTGGCAAGTCTGCGCTGATTGAGATTTAAACCAGTGTGGAATGAGCGCCTTAGGGCAGGTGGGCAATGTCTTCCGAGCTTCGGATCAGCCCGCGAGATCGGCTGGTCCTCAACGCGGTCATCGAACTTTATATTGCGACCGGGGAGCCTGTGGCCTCCCAAACCGTAGCGCGCCAATTAGACAATAAGGATGGGATGAGCGCGGCGACGATTCGCAACGTGATGGCTTCGCTTGGCGACGCAGGCCTGCTGGAACAGCCGCATACCTCGGCGGGCCGCTGCCCCACGGCAAGCGCTTTCCGCCTATATGTCGAACAGCTCAATGGGAGCACCAGGCTGGCGCCGATTGCGCTTACCCAGGAACGCAGAGATCAGATAGAGGATAGTTTTACCGGGGTCAGCAGCCGGCAACAATTTTTGGAACGCACATCGCACGTGCTTGCGTTGATTTCGAGTGGCGTCGGCGTGGCTATGGCTGCGCAATCGGAGACTTACTGGTTGGACCACATTCATTTTTCGCGAATTTCCGCCGGGCGTGTCCTCGCGGTGGTCGTGACCAAGTCGGGTGTGGTGCTTGATCGCGTTCTGACTCTGGACCGCGATCTTTCACTGGCCGAGCTGGAAGGTGCTGCTGCCTTCCTGAACCAGAACTTCCGCGGCTGGTCCATCGAGCGCATCCGCGCCGAGCTTCCCCGCCGCATGGAGCAGGAGCGGAGCGAATACGATCAGCTTCTGAGATCGATTGACGAACTCTGCCGCAAGGGCGCCCTGGAACAGGACACGGCCGTGCAATCGATATTTATTGTCGGCGTCGCCAACCTGGTTGCGGGCCACGCGGACGGAGAACGCCTGCGTGGATTGCTGAGCGCCCTCGAAACCAAGCAGAGGTTGATCGAGCTGCTGGACGCTTATGTAGACGCCCGCCAGCAGTCGGTGCGCGTAGTGGTTGGCCTAGAGGAAACAATTCCGGAGATGCGAAATTTGGTTCTCATCGGAGCCCCGGCGCGGTTAGGTACGCAGAGCCTCGGAACACTCGCGGTGATTGGTTCCACCCGCATCGCTTACCAGGAGACGATCAACGCGGTGTCTTTTATCGCGCAGCTTTCAGACCGCATATTACCGACGCAATAGTGCATCCCTCTTTCAGGTGTAGAGCCTCGCGATAGCGCCCGGCCGCTCTGCATCGTTATCGAAGATCCAGCATCAAGTTATGCGAAAGGCTATTCACCCAATTCACTATGTCACGTAAAGTCACCGAAACCGCCAACGAAGCGCAACAGAACAACGATCCGGTCGTCGATTCCATTGATGGCGCAGAGGAAAGCCGGGACGCGACCCAACCCGGCGGCGGGGAAGCCACCGCCCAACTGCAAAGCGAGGTGGATCGCCTCAAAGCTGAGCGCGACCAATTGGTTGACCGCTTGGCTCGTCTGCAGGCGGAGTTTGAGAATGCCCGCAAGCGCGAAACACGCGAACGCACAGACTTCCGCGATTTCGCGGTCTCTGGCGCGGTGGAACAATTCTTGCCAGTCCTGGACAACTTTCAGCTGGCACTCGGATCGTCCGGCTCAGTAGAGCAGTTGCGCGCCGGAATCGAGCTTATCTTGAAACAGATGGAAGATGTGTTGCGTTCGCTCAATGTGGTGCCGGTCGAGACCGTAGGAACACGATTCGATCCTCGTGTGCACGAAGCGCTCGAGAGTGTCGACCGTACTGACCTTCCCGACCATCAGGTACTGGAGGAGGTCCGCCGCGGATACCGTATCCGCGACCGGCTTCTTCGTCCAGCTCTCGTTCGTATCGTAAACAATTCGCAACAGAAAGAAGCATGAGTCCTACATCCAAAGTGACTAAAGTCGAGTACTACGAATTTCTGGGCGTCTCCCGCGATTGCAATGATCAGGAGCTGAAGACTGCCTATCGGCGTTTGGCTATGCAGTTTCACCCCGACCGCAACCCGGACAATCCGCAGGCGGAAGAAAAGTTCAAGCTGGCCAGCGAGGCATACCAGGTATTGTCCGATCCGCAAAAGCGCGCTGCCTATGATCGCTTCGGGCACGCGGGAGTGAGCGGTGCCGGTGGATCGGGCTTCGAAGGCTTTGCCAATGCCGATGTGGGAGATATCTTCGGAGACTTCTTCGGGGAGATGTTCAACATGGGCGGTGGACGTCGCAACGGGCGCGTGCAACGCGGTCGCGACATTCGCTACGATCTCTCGCTTGAGTTCGAAGAGGCTGCATTCGGTAAGCAGACAGAAATCCAGATTCGCCGCGCGGAGGTTTGCGTCGAGTGCCGCGGCACCGGGGCGCCGGCTGGACGCGGACCTGAAACCTGCCAACAGTGCGCTGGCCGTGGGCAGGTTCGTTACCAGCAGGGCTTTTTCTCCATCGCTCGCACTTGCCCTATCTGTAATGGAGCCGGCCAGGTGATTACCCATCCCTGTCCCCAGTGCAACGGTGCTGGGCTCACCGACCGCCGCCACACCATCAGTGTCAGCGTACCGGCTGGAGTGGAAGATGGAACCCGCATTCGCTATCAGGGTGAAGGCGATGCCGGGCGAGCTGGTGGACCGAAGGGGGACCTTTATGTCGTCCTGTCGGTGAAGCCGCATGAGTTCTTCGAACGCGACGGAAACGACCTTTATTGTGTCATTTTTGTTTCCTTCCCCCAGGTTGCTTTGGGCGATGAGATTCAGGTACCGACGCTGGAAGGAGACACCACCCTCCGGATCCACGAGGGCACGCAGTCAGGCAAAGAGTTCCGGTTGCGCGGCAAGGGTATTCCTCATCTCAACGAGCACGGCCGGGGAGACCTTGTGGTGCAGGTTGTGGTGCAGACCCCGAAGAAGCTGAGTAAGCCGCAACGCGAACTGCTTCGCCAACTCGGCGAGACCATGCATGTCGAGAACAAGCCCACTTCGCGCAGCCTGCTGAGCAAAATGAAGGACCTCTTCAGCTGAACTGCTGCTGAACCGCAGATCCCTCCACTGCGGTCGGGATGACAAAGGGGAGATTGGTTCAGACCGTGGGTTCCTCATCGGGACACGAGAAACTGCTGCTCTCTCAATCAGCATCGAATGCCAAAGGAAACACCGTACCCTTTGTCATCCCCACCGGAGCGTAGCGGAGCGGAGGGATCTGCAGTTTCACTCCACCAGCAACCAATGCTGCAGGAATCTCCGCCTTCTCAACCGCTGGGCGAATGCGACCGGAATAGTGAGCCGGATCTCAACCCAGCATCGCGGCAACCACAGCCATGGCGGTAATGCCTGCAGTCTCGGCGCGTAGAATGCGCGGACCCAAACTCACCGCTTGCCAGCCTTCTGCCGCGAAGAGAGCCTCTTCCTCCGCTGTCCACCCGCCTTCTGGTCCCACCGCGAGGTGGATGGCAGGTTTTTCCAGAGCCGGTTGCTCTAACCCGGCTCGCATGGCCGCATAGAGAGTATTGGAGCGTTCCTGCTCGGCAAGCAGCAGATTCAATCCGGGCTGGGCTGCCCTGATATGCAGCGCCGACTTCAATGACACGACCTCTTCGATCGTCGGCACATCCGATCGGCGCGACTGCTTTGCCGCTTCCCGTGCAACCCGGCGCCAACGCTCCACGCGGGCCGGCGCTGCCTGGACGAGATGCTTTTCGCTGCGGCGCGCAATCATGGGAATCAACCGCTCCGCTCCCAATTCGGTCGCTTTCTCGATGATCCACTCCATGCGGTCGAACTTGAAGACCGAGAGCAAAAGCGTTACCGGAAGTGCCAGCTCTGCTTCCACCTCGGAGAGCAGCGTGAATTGCACCGCATCTCCGCTGATGCCGGAAATGACGGCCCGCCACACGCGATCCCCGGCCACCATGTCACACTCCATGCCGGTCTCCGCACGCAGCACACGAATCAGATGAGCCGCCTGCTCGCCCTTGAGGGAAGCTGTGCGGTCGTTCCAGACATCGGCTATCCACCGTCTTCGCGTCATCGCTCCGCCATCTCATCTAAAGGTGTCATGGCCCAGTACCACTTTGGTAAGAGGTGTCCTCGTTTTCCTCTGCCGGCGAACCCAAGCGCCGTTCCCGCCCCCGGGCTCCCTCCAGATTTTCTAGAGCTCTCCCGGGGGATACGGCGCGCCGCCCGGAGGCGAAACCGGAGAAAGCAGCCGCGCAAAAACTCACCGCGCCTCGGTTCGATCGAAGAATGGCCAGCCCGCATGATCCTCAACGAGCGCGCCGCCTGAAAACTTTTATGAATGGGGCAATGTGCTCCGGAGCCGCATAAACATTGAAGATATAGCCTCCGCCAAAAACACATCGGGGGACGCTTTTGGCGTCCCCCGATTGTGTTGCCTGTTACGTTGTCTGCTTACTTCTTTTTTGCTGTTTTCTTGGCTGCCTTCTTCGCTGGCTTCTTTGCTACTGCTTTCTTGGTTGCCATTGTTTCTATTCTCCCTTTGTCGAGTCGACATCGAACCTGCAAGAGATACTTTGCAGTTAACGAATGTATAGAATCCCAAAAAAATAGTGTCAAGAAAAAAATCACATTTAGTGAAGATCAATTCGCTGGTCGGAATCGCTATAGCCAACCTTCAACTTCCCCATGCGCTCACTTTCCTGCGAGATGGACACCATAATGTCGCAACAACACCAGCGCGACGCCACTGATCGAGTCATGCCAGGCATGCGCGATCATTCCCGTCCGAAGTCCTCGCCGCAGCAGCGCGAGCACGCCAAACATGGCGCCATAGGCGGCGATCAGCAATATTCCGGCGACTCCTTCATAGCCGTGCGCACCGCCAAACACCAGCGCGGAGAGCGCGACACCGACCCACACCCTGTGCCCCATGCGTGCAAATTGCTGCTGCAGGTAACCGCGGAAGACCAATTCCTCGCAGATGCCGGCAGAGATGCTCAGTACCAGGAACAGCATCATCTCCTCCGCCGTGACCGGCGCGAGTTTCTGGGTCACGTCACCGATTTTCTGTGGGTCAATGTGCGATCCCGAGATTTTCACCAGCACGTTGCCCAGCAGAGCGAGGGAAAGGAGTGCAGCCGCCCAGAAGCCGAGCGCATAACCGAGATCGACCAACCACGCCCGGCCGCCGCGCCGCTTCTCGCCCAGCAACTGCCGCAAGGGAACCTTGCGCATGTGCAGGCCCCACAGAACCAGCCCCGCCAGAAACCATTCATATGCGATGGTCATACAGTAGTTCGTCACCAGATGGAGGGGATGATTGCCAAAGTTGCGCAATTGCCTGACCCCGGCCACCGAAAGCCCGATGATCACCAATACCATCAGTGCGGTGTGCCACCACGGCGCCAGCAGGCCGCCCTGTTCATACGTTCCCCCGCGAAGAGATTGCGCCGGTTCCATCGTCGTCATGTTATTGTGTTCCGTTGTTTGGGCATCTAAAAAGTGAGGCCGTCCGTTATGGAAGATGTAGTCATTGTCGCCGGAGTGCGCACGCCGGTTGGAAAGTTTCAGGGTGCGCTGTCCAATTTTTCTGCTGTGCAACTGGGTTCCTTCGTGGTGCGCGAAGCTCTCAACCGTGCGCGGCTCAGTCCCGATCAAGTGGACGAATGCATCATGGGTAACGTTGTCTCCGCCGGCCTGGGACAGAACCCAGCCCGCCAGGCCGCGATCCACGGAGGCCTGTCTCCCTCGGTCAGCGCCATGACGATCAACAAGGTTTGCGGCTCGGGATTGAAGGCGGTTGGGTTGGCGGCGCAGGCGATCCAGACCGGAAACGCAGAGATTGTCATTGCCGGGGGCATGGAATCAATGACCAATACGCCCTACCTTCTTCCCCAGGGGCGCAGTGGTTTCCGCATGGGTAATGCGACCGTCGTCGATTCCATGATCCATGACGGTCTGTGGGAGATTTACAACGACTATCACATGGGCGTCACCGGGGAGCATGTTGCCGAAAAGCACGGCATCACCCGCGAGGAGCAGGATCAGTACGCGCTCAACTCCCATCGCAAGGCTGCCGCAGCCTGGCGCGCATGCTACTTGCGATCGCAGATTCTACCCATTGAATTGCCCCCGAGGAAGAAGGGCGAAGCATCCACCACTTTTGACCACGACGAATCCGTGCGTGAGGACGCCTCGATCGAAGCCCTCCGCGCACTGAAGCCCGCTTTCAAGAAAGACGGAACCGTTACTGCTGGGAACGCGCCTGGCGTAAATGACGGCGCGGCCGCCGTGGTGGTGATGTCGGCGGCCAAAGCCGCATCGCTCGGTCTCACGCCCATGGTTCACATTCGCGCCCAGGCTAGCAGCGGCATCGACCCCAAATGGGTGATGCTCGCTCCCGTTCTGGGAATCCAGCGAGTGCTGGCCAAGGCGGCCTGGTCCAAGGAGGATCCCGATCTTTACGAATTGAACGAGGCGTTTTCGGTCCAGGCACTGGGCGTGATGAAAGAAGTCGGCATGGATCCGGCCAAGGTGAATGTGAACGGCGGAGCCGTCGCCATAGGACACCCGATCGGCGCCAGCGGAGCGCGCATTCTGGTTGCGCTGATTTATGAGATGATGCGTCGCGATGTCCACCGGGGAGTCGCAGCCCTCTGTCTCGGCGGCGGCAATTCTGTGGCCATGGCCGTCGAGCGATAAGCATGAATGAGTGGCGTCAATTATGAGCAGAGGTTAATGTTGCTGGCGGTCCGGCCGCTGCTATACTCGCGCCACTCATGCTCTTCAAGTCACTGAGTGCGGCGGTTTATGGCATCGACGCTCACATCATCGATGTCGAGGTCGACTTTTCCGGCTTCAAGACAAAGGAAGACTGCTTTCACACCGTCGGACTGCCGGATGCTGCGGTGCGTGAAAGCCGCGATCGGGTTCGCTCCGCAATCAAGAACTCCGGCTTCGATATTCCCCCCACCGATATTACGATCAACCTGGCTCCCGCCGATCTGAAGAAAGAAGGATCGGGTTTTGACCTGCCCATGGCCATCGGGATTCTCGGAGCCTATGGTGCTTTGCAGTTGAAGGACCTGGGCCAGTTTCTGCTGGTGGGGGAACTGGGATTGGATGGGATGCTCCGCGGTGTTCCTGGTGTGCTGCCGATTGCGTTGGCGGCGCACGCGCGTGGCATCGCCAACCTTGTTGTCCCCGAGCGCAACGCCGCCGAGGCGGCGATGGTTGAGGGCCTGAACGTCTACCCGGTCCGTACTCTGATCCAGGTACGCGCACTGCTGAACGATGCAGCCAACGGCGGTATCCATGCCCAGCCTCTTCGCGTGGACTCGCATCATCTTCTCGATGAGCATCATAATTTCGCGCTCGATTTCAAAGACGTTCGTGGACAACAGACGGCCAAGCGCGCCCTGGAGGTTTCTGCTGCCGGTGGCCACAACATTCTTATGATTGGTCCGCCAGGATCGGGCAAAACCATGTTGGCCAAACGGCTGCCCTCGATCCTCGCGCCTCTTCGCCTGGAAGAGGCTCTCGAGACCACCAAGATCCACTCCGTTGCCGGCGTGCTTGATGCGGATGCAGGGTTGGTCACCCAACGTCCCTTCCGTTCGCCGCATCACTCCATTTCCGACGCCGGCCTCATTGGTGGGGGCAGTGTCCCTCGTCCCGGCGAAGTATCGCTGGCCCACAATGGTGTGCTGTTTTTGGATGAGCTTCCCGAGTTTCCACGCAGTGTGCTGGAGGTGATGCGGCAACCACTCGAGGATGGAACCGTCACCATCTCTCGCGCCGCCATGTCGCTCAGTTTCCCCGCGCGCTTCATGTTGGCGGCGGCAATGAATCCTTGCCCTTGCGGTTATTTCAACGACAAGTCGCACGAGTGCCTGTGTACGCCGCCCATGATGCAGCGTTACATCTCAAAAATATCCGGCCCGCTGCTTGATCGCATCGATATCCACATCGAGGTCCCTGCAGTTCAGTACCGGGAGCTTCGTTCTGCCGCAGCGAACGAAGGCTCTGCGGAAATTCGCGCACGCGTTTTGTCGGCGCGCGACCGGCAGCACACGCGATTCGAGGCCGACGGTATTTTTACCAATGCGCAAATGCACACCCGCCAGATCCGCACCTACTGCGAATTGTCGCCGGAGGCCGAGCGTTTGCTCGAAAGGGCCATGCAACAGCAAGGCTTGAGCGCACGCGCGCACGACCGGATACTGAAGGTCGCTCGCACCATTGCTGATCTCGATGCCCAGCCCAATATCACCGTGGGCCACATCGCAGAGGCGATCCAGTACCGCACGCTGGATCGCAGTTTTTGGAGTTGAGCTTCAATTCCAGCTTTACCAGTGGGTGCACTTCGCCGCTAAGTTCCCCACAAGCCGAGCAGCGAATGATTGAGAGAACAGCAGCTCCCTCCAGTACGCTCCCGCAGATTTCCTGTGGAACTTGGTGGCGCTGGAACACTTCATGCGTCTTTCATTAAGGAAAGCCGCATGAAACTCATCAGAGCCACGAACCTCAACAGGAAATCCGGGGTAGCGAAGTGGAGGGACCTGCTGTTCTCTCAATCATCATCCGCTGCCGGATGAAAACGCTATTGCACCTTTTTCATCCCGCTTTGCCCCGCC
Organism: uncultured Acidobacteriaceae bacterium; assembly: GCA_963750415.1. GTDB lineage: Bacteria > Acidobacteriota > Terriglobia > Terriglobales > Acidobacteriaceae > PALSA-350. Next base: position 96,114 of record CAVVQX010000002.1, on the reverse strand, counting down.
TGCCCAGCTGCCGTGGGGGGTGCCGTGGGAGCAGCTGACTTGCCTGGGTCAATTTAAGGATGGAATGAACATGGGAAAGCGGTGTTTGCAATCCAGGCCCAGAGGGCCGGCACCAAAAGTCAGCCCAGCCCGGAAGGGCTGGGTCCAAGGCAGGCGGTCGAGCACCGGAGGTGCGGCACCACACTCTTCGTTTGTTCATTAGGAACGGAACCGACCTGTCCCGTTTTGCCCCGCCTGCCGTGGGGCGTGCCGCAGGGCCGGCCGTAGAGATCCGCACTTCTCCTTTACCCTCATAAAACTGGGATACTCGTGTTTGAGAAATGGACACCTAGGGTCGAGTCAACTCTTCAATGAGCTTTCGATGGGCCGGGTAAGCACGGACCAGTTCGGGCCCCTTGGCTAATTCGAAATCTGCAAAGTCGAAGCCGGGCGCCACCGTGCAACCTACCAGTGCAAAGCCGGCAGGGTCTTTCAGCCGCGAACCAAACCAGCAACCTGCTCTCACTGTCGCCTGAAACACTTCGCCCGCTTCGAAAGCATTGCCTAAACGCAACTCAGAATAATTCCCTTCAGGATCGATCACATAAACAATCAACGCACTTCCGGCATAAAAGTGCCACAACTCGTCCGACGCGATGCGATGGAAAGCGGAAAAATCTTTTCCCGCCAGCAAAAAGTAAATTGCCGTGGACGCGCATCGATCCCCGTGAAATGCGGATGGTAAGGCATTGTGAACAATCGTCAAGTCCGATTGATAAGTAACCCGGTAATAGCCGCCCTCGGGGTGAGGGCTCAACTCCAGGTGATCGATCCAGTACTGCGCATTCTTGTCCAAGATATGAACCTAGTGGGGGTCGAACCTAGTGACCGGCGGCAGGCACTTCAGCCTGTTGCCGCAACGCGTGGACGACAACCCGCAGCATCTCGTCTTCCGGAGCCCGCTTGCCGGTCCAGATTTCGAACTGGCGCGCGCCCTGTTGCACAAACATCTCGACCCCGGTCACGACGGGTATTCCTTTTTCGCGAGCCATGCGCACCAAGGGTGTATCCACGGGGTTGTAGACCAGATCGAAGACCAGGCGCGCATTGATCTCTTTCGCCTCCAGGATGTGATGCGGCTTCACTCCATGCATGCCGACAGCGGTCGCGTTCACGATCACATCGAAATTCGTCTTCGCTACCTGCTCTCTGCGGATCACCTTTGCCTTAGCCTCGCGCGCCAGCTTCTGCGCCGTCTGCGGAGTACGGTTCAGAATGAGCACTTCGGCTCCCTTGTCGACCAGGCCAAAAACCGCTGCCCTGGCAGCACCGCCCGCCCCTAATACCAGGATCTTGGCGCCGGCCAGCGTAAGCCGCTTCTCCAGAGGGCGCACAATGCCTCCTACATCGGTATTGAAACCGTAGAGTTTTCCATCGTGCGCCCGAACAATCGTGTTACAAGCACCGACCTTGGCTGAGATCGGGTCCATGTTTTCCAGGTGCTTCAGCACTTCCTGCTTGAGCGGCATGGTTACGCTCAGGCCAGAAAGCGGCACCTCGCGGACCACGGTCAGCAAGTCAGTAAGTTTGCTGGTTTGCAATGCCAGGTAAACCGCGTTTACGGTTTCGCGGTGGAAGGCCGTGTTCATCATCAAAGGAGAGAGAGAATGCTTGATCGGGTTCCCCACCACACCGTAGACCCGCGTGGCGGTGTCGATCTGGGCGATGCGATAAATGTCGGTGAGGGTACGCGCCGCGATTTGCCCGGGTGCCGTCTCTTCGCCCTGTGTGGCAGCGGCAAACGTGAATACGCTGCCCGCGCGAATGGCCAGCACCCGGCTGATGATCCCCTGATCTCCCATGCACAGTCCGACCATATTGGCCATGTCACCGCTGCGCTCGAGAAAGTGCATCATGACCACATTGTCAGCAAGTGACCTGGCGGTACAAACGATCTTGATGAATTCCGGTTCGTAGGGCCGGATGCGCTCGAAAATGCCGTCCAGATCCTTGGTCGTCTGAAAGTCGTGCCACGAGACCATCAGGGCCGCGCCACGGGTGCGCAGCTTTTCCAGTTCCGATCCTTGAATGGCCTCTGCCGTCTGCAGCTCCAGATCCACCAGGTGAAAACCCGAGGCTGTGGCTTTCTGTAGCACTTCCAATTCGGCAGCGATCGCACCGTTGAACTTTCCCCCGTTGGCGGCGCGGCGGCAGGTGGCGATGGCCGTGACCACGCTATTCTCGGCCAGGAATTGCTTTAGCTTGGGCAGCGCGGTGAGAGGCTTCTCCAGATAGTCGAGCCGAAATTCCAAAAAAGGGCTGTCGCGCATAGCCTCGGTGGCGCGATCGACCATTTCTCCGGCTGTGGATCCAGTGATCGCTACGCAAACTTTGCCCATACGCGAGCGTAAGTATTGCTGCGACAGAGATAGAGCAGAATTCATGATGACAATCTGGACATCTTAATGCATTTCCACTTCTACGCTGCACAGGCGGATTTAGCGATGTGCGTCTTTTCTTGAGGAAAAGTCGCGTCAGCATGCGCTCCTCTTTATACAGCAGAAGTGGATATGCTGTACCCGGCCACACCCTCACTATGCAAGAACCGTATTGTACTGCCCTGGAATCCCCTTCTAACGGTGGGGTACCCTTTAAGTTGAGTAAGGAGCGGATTCCCATTGAATGATTCATCGGCAGCAGACGTGAAAGGATTGCATCCCTGGGACGAGCGCGGCCATATCGACGCCTCCGGACTGGAAAGCTGGGTCCAGGCGCGGCTGGCACAACAGCGCCGGCAGATTGACGCCCTCCTGGCCGTGGAAGGTCAGAAAACGCTCGAAAATACTCTTCGTCCCTATGACGATGCCGTGGCTACCCTGAGCGCGACCGGCTCCCTCGCATCGCTGCTGGATAGTGTGTATCCGGATAAAGCGGTGCGCGACAAAGCGCGGGAGTTGACGCAGGCGGTCGCTGAGGCGGCAACTGCCCTCTCGCTCAATCAGGAGGTCTACCGGGCGCTTGCAGCCATCGACATGAGCTCAGCCGATCCCGCGACCAGGCACTACGTGAGTCAAACTCTCTTGAATTACCGGCTGGCCGGAGTAGACAAAGACGATGCCACGCGCGCCCACTTGCGGGAGCTCTCCGATAAGGCTACCGAGCTGTCACTCACCTTTGCCAAGCATGTTCAGGAAAATGTAAACCGGGTGGAAGTCCGGGATGCCGCCGAACTGGACGGGCTACCCGAAGACTACATCCGCAATCATCCGCCAGATACCCAGCGCGTCATCACTCTCACCACCGACTACCCCGATATGCAGCCGGTGATGACCTTTGCCACGAATGCAGATTTGCGCCTGCGCATGTTCCGCGCCTACAACACCCGCGCATACCCCGCCAATCGTCAACTACTACTTGACCTGCTGTCGCTGCGGCAGCAGATGGCCTCTATCCTCGGCTTTGCCGCCTGGGCCGACCTGGCCACTGCGAATCAGATGATGGGGTCAGCGGCTAATATGAAGAAGTTCATTGCCGGCCTGGAGCAGGCTTCCCGTGCTGGTGCTGCGCAGGAATACGAGATGGTGCTGGCTTTTGCCCGCAAACAGCAGCCAGGATTGACGGCGCTCAGAAGCAGCGACCGTGGCTATTGGTATGAACAATACCGCCGCCACGCCTTCGACTTCGATTCGCAATCCGTCCGTCCCTACTTTCCTTACGCCGCCGTGGAGCAGGGCATTCTGGAAACCGCGGCGCGGCTCTTTCACGTCAGCTTCCAGCGCAACCGGGAGACCAGCGTGTGGCACCCCCAGGTGAGCGCCTGGGACGTCTATGACCGGGGCCTGCTGTGTGGCCGTTTCTACCTCGACATGCATCCTCGCGAAGGCAAAGACAAGTGGTTCAGCGCTGCTCCGCTGATCCCAGGGATCGAGGGCCGTCAACTGCCCGAGGTCGCTCTGGTCTGCAATTTCCCCGGCGGCAAAACCGACGATCGCACCCACGACCCCGGCTTGATGCAATATAGCGACGTCGTCACCTTCTTCCACGAGTTCGGGCACCTGATGCATGCCATTCTCGGCGGCCGGCAGACTTGGGCGGGCGTAAGCGGCATCGCTACCGAAGGGGACTTCGTCGAAGTGCCGTCCCAAATGTTGGAAGAGTTCTTCCACGACGCCCGGCTGTTGGCGTCGTTCGCCCATCATTACCAGACCGGCGAACCCATCCCGCCGGCACTGGTCGAACGGATGAATCGCGCGAGTGCTTTCGGAAGAGCCGATGGAGTGCGCACTCAGCTCTTCTACACCAGCTATGCCCTCGAGGTGCACAACCTGCCTCCCGAGGAGGTGGATCCCGACGCACTGCTCGAGCAGGGCTACAAGCGCATGTTGCCCTACGAGTGGGTCGAAGGCAATCGCATGTACTCGAGCTTCACCCACCTGATTGGCTATTCCTCGAATTACTACACCTATATGTTCGACAAGGTGATCGCGCTTGATTTCTTCAGTCAGTTCGATCGCTCCAATTTGCTGGAGGGACCGGCCGCGATGCGCTATCGGGCAGCTATTCTCGAGCCCGGTGGATCCAAGCCCGGAACGCAATTGATCGAGGACTTTCTCGGCCGCGAACAAAGGATGGATGCCTTTGCCGAGTGGGTCGGCGAGGAGTTCGCCGGTTCCGCGGAGGGGGAGGGAAGCGATGTCATCAGCCATTCTGCGTAAGGCTTGGCAAGGCAAGTGGGCAGTGGTCACCGGCGCCAGCGCCGGCATTGGTGAAGCGATTGCGGTGGAGTTGGCGGCGGCGGGGGTCAACCTGGTGCTCACCGCCCGCCGACGTGAGCGGCTTGATCTGCTGGCCGAGCGGCTGCGGGCGGTGTATTCCGTTCAAGCCCAGGTGCTCGTTGCCGACCTCACACTCCAGCAGGCACCGCAACAGATCTTCGATGCGACCGAAGGTTCCGGTCTCCACGTGGATGTATTAATCAACAACGCCGGCTTTGGAGAATACGGCGAGTTCCTCCGCTCCAACCTGGAGATGCAGGTGAACATGGTGCAGGTGAACTGTTCCGCCGTGGTTCATCTCACCCGGCTATTCCTTCCCGCGATGGCTGCGCGGCGTTACGGTGCGGTCATGATCGTGGCGTCGACCGCCTCCTATCAGCCTGTTCCCTATTTGGCGACCTACGGAGCGACGAAAGCCTTCGATCGCATGCTGGCTGAAGCACTGGCTGAAGAAATGAAGCGGCACGGAGTCCGCGTGAGTGCCCTGTGTCCTGGACCCACCGAATCGGAGTTCAATCAAGTAGCTGGATCGCGCTCGGGCGATCGACGGAAAGCACAATCCGCGGTGCAAGTCGCCCAGCGGGGGCTGGAGGGGCTTGCAGCCGGTAAACACTGGGTTCTTCCGTATCTCGCCGGCAGCGTCCAGGTTTTCACCCAGCGGTTCGTCCCGCGAAGGGTGGTCACCGGGGCCATCGAGCGGATGTTCCGGCCGCCGGGCCTTAAATAAAATATTTTTTAGAGCGGAACAACTTTGCCGCAGAAAATGCATTCTCAGTAGTTAACAACAGAGGCTACTTCAATCTCTTCCACCCTAGCAGTTGTTTACCCCAACGAAGCTCCGCCTCGGCGGGCTCTTCCCAGATAATCCCTGATTGTCCTCCCCAATTGGCCTCTTGAGCGGGCCCGCCGGAAGGCGGGCCTAATGCTTTCTGGAGTCCATCCCCGACATTTCCGTTGCTACTGACAGACTTTCGTAAGATAAGCGGAATGGCAACTTCGCAAGCCACGAAACTGGAGGTCGTCCGCGTCCCCGGCTGGTCACGGCGCACTAAGCTGGAGCTCGCCTGGCTCATCCATGGATTCAGTACTCGCCTTGGCGGAAGAACAACAGTCTACCGGCCCGGGGCTTTCGACCTTAATCTAGGCTTTACCGACTCCGACGATCGCGATGCCGTCGCTGCGAATCGTGGGCTATTTGTCACGGCGGCGACCGAAGGTAAGGAGATCCTGGGCCTGGTCACCTTACGGCAAATTCATTCGTCGCTGATCCGCAAGGTAACGGCAAAGGACGTTCGAGAGAACGGGGTGCCGGCAGTGCTTAAGGGCGACGGCATGATGACCGACGAGCCCGGAGTGCTGCTGGGCATTCAAACGGCGGACTGCATCCCGATTCTTGTGGCGGACCGCAAGAACCGGGCGGTCGCTGCCTTTCATGCGGGATGGCGCGGCACTTTGGCGCGCATTGTAGAAAACGGAGTGGGGCGCATGCGGCTCGAGTTCGGCTCAAAACCGGCAGATTTGATTGCATCCATCGGGCCCGGAATAGGGCAGTGCTGCTATGCCGTAGGAGAAGAAGTACGGGGGCAATTCGAATCGCAATTCATCTACGCCGCGGAACTCTTCCGCGAGGTGTACGATTCAGACCCGGTCAAGGAGAAGTATCCCATGCTATTTCTCACCGCCCGCGCTCCTGGCCATAGCGCCATCGGTCTTGGGATGCACCTGGACCTGGCTGAGGCAAACCGGCGGCAGCTGCTCGCGGCTGGGCTGAAAAAAGGCGCGATTGCTCTCACCGGGCAGTGCACCGGATGCCACACCGATCGTTTTTTCTCCCACCGAATCGAACGGGGCTTCACCGGACGGATGATGAGCGTAATTGGCGTCGCCCGGGCTGATTCCTAGGCAGCCGAATGTCCTTCGCCGTTGCCTGTGCCACGCTTGGTTTCATCCGGTTCCGGTGCCCTGTCCTTGGGGTTAACCAAGTCGCGCAATTCCTTACTCGGCTTAAAGTAGGGCACTCGCTTGGCGGGCACGTCGACTTTGGCCCCGGTTTTAGGGTTCCTTCCGGTTCGCGGCTTACGTTGCCGTATGCGGAAGCTGCCGAAACCGCGGATTTCGATCTTGTCACCGGAACGTAATGCGTGAATCACAGAATCGAAAATTGTATCCACGATCATTTCCCCATCCCGGCGCGTCAGGTCGCCCAGCTGGGTTACTTCCTCAACGAGGTCTGCTTTGGTCATGGTCCGGCCTTCTCCAAAGTATAAAGGTAACCCGTGTCAGCTATAGTAGATGCAGCAATTTGATGGTACATCGGAAACAATCGGAGCTGCGCTTTTCCCTGTGGATCCGGCAACTCGATAACCAACACCCGTCATTTGGTGTCAAATAAAACGACGGTAGCTGGTATTTTGGTAGACCGGGACGTTCGTCGAACGTGAGCTACAGATGCGCCAGACTGCTGCAGAGTAGCGTAGAATTTACCCCGTATCAATAAAATGAGTCTCTAAAACGACATCAGGATCAGATTTGGAACGACCGTTAATCAGTATCGTGATTCCCGCTTACAACGAAAGCGCCCGCATAGGGCAAGCTTTAGGGGAAGTTCTGCGCTGCGTTCGGGAGCGAAACTGGCACGCTGAGGTCCTGGTAGTCAACGACGGGTCATCGGACCGCACTGCGGCCATTGTCGAGGAATTTGCCCACCTTCATCCCGAAGTACGCCTGCTCAACAACCCCGAAAACCGGGGCAAGGGGTTCAGTGTCCGCCACGGGGTGCTGCATGCCGTAGGAGAGATCGTGATGTTCACGGATGCCGACCTTTCCGCGCCTATGGAAGAAGCCGAGCTATTATTTGACGCTTTACGCCAGGGTGCCGACATTGCTATCGGTTCCCGTTGGCTACAGCGCCAGCGCCAGACCCATAAGCAACCTCTGTACCGCCAGTTTTTTGGGCGATGCTTCAACGCCATCACCCGCCTGGTTATGGGGCTGCCCTTCGCCGACACACAATGCGGGTTTAAGGCCTTTCGCCGGCCTGTGGCGCAAACGGTCTTTCAGCTGCAGCGCATCGAGCGGTGGGGCTTTGATCCCGAACTCCTGTTTATTGCGCTGAAGCGCGGTTACAAAGTCCAGGAAGTGCCCGTGACCTGGGGACACGACGAGCGTTCGCGCCTTAGCTACCTCAAGGACGGAATCAAGATGCTGGAAGATATTGCCTACATCCGTTGGGAAGCGTTCGCCGGTGCCTACGATCGAAATGTGGTCGAATTTACTCCAGAATGGCCAGTAGTCAAAGGCTAGATCACAAGGCCAGCGACCCGGGAAGAATCTCTGCCTTTCCTGCCTCAACGTTCCGTGCTTTCACCGCGACTTTGATCTGCATGTCACGGGTCTGCTCCAGCACCATTGTTTCCGAGCAAGTTCCACAGAGCCAAAAGTGTTGCAAACGGCGGGCACGTCCCCCCGGAGCCGAGACGGGTACGTTTGGATCCGGCAGGTCGAATACGAAGATTCTTCCCTCCCGAAGGTAATGAAGAGGTTTGCCACACTTGGAATTAGCACATTGATTAACCATGGTTACCTGCAACTTCCAATTATGTTGGAGCGAATAAACCAGCAAAGGGTTTTCTCGTCCTTCGGGACGAACCTGCGGCGTGTGCGAGAATAGTCAGTTCCCATGCCCATATTGCGCTCGTTATTTATTGCGCTCTCCCGGAATTCGTCGTTGCGTCGTTTCGCGGAAAATTCCACACTCGGTAGCCGCATGTCCTCCCGCTTCGTAGCCGGGACCAGGGTCGAACAGGTGCTGGAGGCAGCCGCTTCTGTCAATCGCCAGGGAATCTCCACCTCGCTCGATAGTTTGGGAGAGAATGTTCATTCTCCCCAGGAGGCCCAGCAGGCAGCGGAGGTGTACCATCGCTTGCTCGATGCCATACAGCAGCGCCAGCTGGACGCCAATGTAAGTGTCAAACTCAGCCAGATGGGCATGGACCTCGATCCGGAACTCGCTTTTACGATAGCTGCAGGCCTGGTGGAACATGCGGTGACGTCCAACACATTTGTCCGTATCGACATGGAGGGTTCGGATTACACCCAGGCCACCATCGACATGGTGTGCAAGTTGCATGCCCTGGGCGCGAATCGAGGCCGCGTGGGTGTCGTTATCCAGGCTTACCTTTATCGGAGTAAATCGGACATCGACCGCCTGCTGGCGGAGGGAATTCGCATTCGTTTGTGCAAGGGTGCTTACCAGGAGCCGGCCGATGTCGCGTTTCCTGAGAAGGCCGATGTGGACAAGAATTTTGTGAGGCTGATGCAGATCCTGCTCCCCAGTGGCATCTACCACGGCATCGCGACCCACGATGAAAAGATGATCGATGCCACGTGTCGCTTTGCGAAAGAGCGCGGCATCCCGTCCGACCAGTTCGAATTCCAAATGCTTTACGGTGTTCGGCGCGACCTGCAACGCTCTTTGGTGGCTGCCGGCTATCGCGTGCGTGTTTACATTCCTTTTGGGACCGAGTGGTACCCCTATTTCATGCGCCGGCTGGCGGAACGGCCGGCAAACCTGCTATTCATAGCCCGTAATTTTTTCCGCCAATGAAGGAGATGGATGTGAAAACCAAGAACGCCCTGAAACAGGCTGAACTCATTCTCAAGCTGTATGAAATTCGCCGGGAGACGGCTTTGCGCGCGGCACGCGATTACGTGGGCGGTGAGTTCATGCCCAAGTCAGTGGACGAATTTGTGAGCCTGGTGAAGGATGGCGGTAAGCCAAGTGGGCACATCCTTCAGGTGTACGGATATTGGGATATGGTCGCCGCATTTGTCGTCCACGGCGCACTGGATGAAGCCCTGATCTTCGATACCTGCCAGGAGATGTACTTTCAATTCGAAAAGATCCAGCCCTACCTGGCCGGTTTCCGCGAAAAGATGAACCTGCCTGAATTTCTCAGGAGCATCGAGAGCGTGGTTGCAGGTGCGCAGGAGAGACGCACGCGCGCGGCCGTCAAGGCTAAGGCCAAGCAGACCGTAAAGCTTCGTCCACAGGAGACGGAGCTCGGGGAAACCGCGCCCGCGGAAGCAGCCAATGGGAGCCGCTGATCCGGCTACGACTCGTCTGCGGAAGGTCCATAGATGGACGGGACCGCTACGTTATTGAGCCGGAGATAGACCCCTAACTGACCGCGATGATGGATAGCGTGGTTGAGCACCAGGGACCTGATCATTTGGTAGCGAGTTCCCTGGATCAGGATGTTTCCTTTGGAGAGCAATTTCCAGGGGTCCCCAGGGCTCTTGTCCACGAGCTTGTTGAGGGCGCGCCGTTTTTTACATTTTCATTGTAAAAAAATGTGTTATCCCGACCGGAGGAGTCATGGGCCTGCGGCCCACCCAAGGTGATGAAAAACGCCTCGGTCCGGCAACCACTCTCTATGGAGCCGTCACCCTTCCTTTGTCATCCGGAGCGCAGCCGACCTGCCCCGGCGTGCCGTGGGACCGAAGCGAAGCGTAGTGGAGGGACCTGCTGTTTATCCTCCGGTTCTCACACGCCCTCTAAAGGTCGTTAGGTCCATTCTTCTCACGGAGCGACGAGCTTCAAAGTCCGCGTGAGGACCTCCAAACTCCGCTCCCGCGGGGACGCCTGAGAATAGCCCACTGACGTCCTGGGTAGCATTTGAAAAAAGGAATGAGTACCGGAGGGGCGACTGAAAACTACCCATAACGCAGTGCCGCTCAGTCGCCGAAATACAAATTTGTCTCAGTGACTGTTCTCAAGCGCCAGCACGGCGAAGCCGGTCGCGGCGTCGTTCATGAAATGCCCGACATCCGAATTGGGATTACGCTTCTTGTTCAGCGACCACCCGGGCCATTTTCCCTCGGCCTGGAGCTGATTCTGCGCCAGCCAGGTCAGGCCTCGCTTGGCTTGAGCCGTCCCCACGCCGGATTGCTCCAGGGCCAGGACCGTCAGGCCTGTGGCCAGCCCGTCACTATTGGTTTCCTCGGGGGTATCGTCTAGTCTCTTCCAGGTGCCCAGATCGCTGACACTCCAGCCACCGTCTTCTCGCTGCTTGGAAGCCAGGGTTGCCACCAGCGCGGAACGCTCCTTCTCATTTAACACCCCAGGCAGCCTGGCGGAAGCCCACAACACGTAAACCTTGTTGAGCAACGGCTGCTCATCGTACTCCCGGCGCAAAAAGCCGCGCAGCAACCCCAGATCCTCTTGAATTTTGGGGTCGTGCTGATAGTTGTCGGGCGCCCGACCAACCGCGATCGCCGCCAGCACCGCGCCGTTGTATTGCGACTCACTCGATTCCCAGGGAGCTAAGTGGAAGTTTTGCCAGTTCCACGCGCCGGCCTTCTCGCCGGACTTGATCTGCAAGGCCCACATGTTGTCAAAGGCGCTCCGGCTGATGTCGGTCAGGTGGTTCTTCTGTCGGTCGTACGTCGAGAGGATGAGAGCGTTCAGCACCGATTCGGTAGCTCGCGAGTCCGTCGCCAGCGTGGGACCAGCTTTGCTGCTGGGATAAAAGGGCTGAACCTCATTCCACATCGTGACTCGCCGCAGCACATTGTTGAGCATGATCTGCTCCTGCTGGGTGGGCGCCCCTTCGCCTAACGACCCGCGCAAGCTGGAACGCGAAAGCGCGTAGGGTATGACGGTGTGGCACGAAACGCAAATGGTCGCGTGATCGCGCTTCGCCGCATCCCAGCTTTGCCACCATGACTCGCGGCTATCCAGATAGTGAGCAGCGGCTGCCTGACTCCAGGACGGCGCAACAACGTCGTTCGAAGCGCCGTAGCACCCGGTTGCCAGACATGGAGCGAGAAAGAGCGGGGCGAGCAGGCGAGCAGTTTTCACGCGAGCACATCTCCTCTCAACGCGGTTAGGAACAGGGAGAGGTACAAGGCGTTAGCCTTGTGCCCGTAGGCTATCACAATGGGTTTCGCTGGGACTCGATCCCTTCCATTAGCTCCGCGACCTGTATCTTCCGCTCATCCTCCAGTTCGCGCAATCCCTCGATCACCCCGAGCCGGTCTTCAAGTGAACGATTCTGGTTGAACTTTTGCTTGCCTTCCAGGCGCACGATCCGGCATTCAAAACCGACGATTGCTTTCAACTGCGAGTCGATGTACGCCGCAGGAGCATCCGTGACCTGCCAGGGAGCAGGGAACGAGGCCTCGTGCTTCCTGGTTAGCTCAGTGACCACCGTCCTTAGCCGCTCCGGGTCCTCAAAGAAGATCAAACGGCCGTAGACATGAATGGCAGCGTAGTTCCATGTCGGCACGACTCTGCCTGTTTCCTGTTTGGCCGGATACCAGGAAGGGGACACGTATGCCTCCGGGCCGAGGAAAATGATAAGCGCCTCGGCGTCAGGGTCGGTTTCCCGCCACTGCAGGTTGGCGCGCGACACATGTCCGGTCAGAGTTCCGTACTCACCCCGGGTCTCGTCCAGCAAAAGCGGGAGATGAGTCGCCACCAGCCCGCGGGGAGTGGTGGTGACCAGCGTCGCCAATTCGCTCTGTTTCATGGCCGCGTGAAGCGTGGGGAGGTCCGTAACCTCAAAGGCTTTGGGCGTATACATGCGGGCGTCCTCCGGCTTTTATCTGTCTTATACCATTTAGACTTCTGTCAGGGGGCGCCATGTCTACGTCATCAAACAGGCACGCGGGTACGGGGGCAATGGGCGCCCAGGCACAAGCTCCCGAGCCATCATTTGCGGAGCGGGCGCGTACGCTGCTGCATCTGGGCCGGGTCGGTAGCCTCTCCACCCTCTCGCGCAAGCGGCCGGGCTTTCCTTTCGGATCTCTCATGCCGTATGCCCTGGATAGCGGGGGACGGCCACTCTTCCTGATCAGCACCATGGCCATGCACACGCAAAACCTGCAGCAGGATCCCCGCGCCAGCCTGTTGGTGACCCAGCCGGAAGCCAGCGGCGATCCTCTTGGAGCCGCGCGGGTAACGGTCGTGGGCAACGCATCGGTCCTTGCCGCCCCTGAGGTGGGGGAAGCGCGAAGTCTCTACCTGGAACGTCACCCCAACAGTAAGTACTGGGTGGACTTCGACGATTTTTCCTTCTTTGCCTTGGACATCGTCGATGTTTATTACGTGGGCGGCTTCGGGGTGATGGGATGGGTCGCTGCCCCGGAATATGGCGACGCGCATGCTGATCCCCTGGCCGACGCGGCTGCCGGAATTCTGCAACACATGAACGCCGATCACCAGGATGCGTTGATCCTGCTGGCGAAAGTTTTCGCCGGAACCGAAGCGCAAGAGGCTGTGATGACCGCGGTGGACCGCCTCGGCTTTCATGTGCGCATGAAGACCGAAGAGGGGATGAAGGGCGCCCGCCTGGCATTCCCGAGTGAAGTGCGCACCCCGGCAGACACCAGAAAGGTGCTGGTGGAAATGGTGCAGCAGGCGCGCCGCTCGTGAACACACTCTATCGCCCCGAACTGCTTTATTCCCAGGGAAGCTTTACTGGCGGCGCGGGATTTTTGGTCAGTGAGGAGGGGACTGTGCTGGCGGCTGGAGCGGACGTTTCCGCTGCGACCGTCCCTTTGCCGGGGAAAGCGTTGCTGCCTGGCTTCGTCAATACTCACTCTCATTCCTTTCAGCGCCTGATCCGGGGTAAATCGGAATCCAGGGCGATGAGCGGCCGTGATTTCTGGTCCTGGCGGGGCACCATGTACCATGCCGCCGCACACCTCGATCCGGAAGACGTCTACGACGTGGCGCGCATGGCCTTCCTCGAGATGCTGCTCAGTGGTACCACCACCGTTGGAGAGTTTCACTATCTGCACAATGCTCCCGGGGGCCGCCCTTATGACGACCCAAACCTGCTCGGCAAACAGGTCATCGCGGCAGCCCAGTCCGTAGGGATAAGGATCGTTTTGCTGCGCTCGGCGTACATTCGATCGGGATTTGAACTGCCTCCGGATCCAGGACAGATCCGGTTCTTCGAATCTGCCTCACAGTTTCTTCAAAACATGCAGGCGCTTGCTGATGCCACCGACGTGCCGGTTGGTGTCGCCCCGCATAGCCTGCGCGCAGTGCCCCTGCGTGAGCTCAAGCAGATCGCTGCCTGGACTCGGGAGCGGAAGCTGCCTCTCCACATGCATGTGGCAGAACAGATTGCGGAGAACGAAGCCTGCTTACGAGAGTATGGATTGACTCCGGTCGCGCTCCTGGGGAAAGAAGGCTTGCTGGGTCCGGATTTCACTGCGGTGCACGCAATTCATATCACCGCAGAGGAGATCGGGTTGCTCGCCCGCTCCGGTTCTGCTGTGTGTTCTTGTCCGACGACAGAACGCAATCTGGGGGATGGGGTGATTGTTGCCGACCAGGTTATGCGCGAGGGCGTACGCATCGCCCTCGGGTCTGACAGCCAGGCGCAGATCGATCCGCTCGAAGATGCGCGCGAGCTTGAATACCACCTGCGCCTCGATCATCAGCAACGTGCCATCCTCGATCAGATAAGCGATCGAACGCTAGCCTCGCGTCTCTTGGACTGCGCCACAGTGAATGGAGCCCGTTCGCTGGGCCTCAATGCCGGCGATTTATCGGAGGGTTCTCTGGCCGACTTCTTTACCATCGATCTGGATGACCTATCGATCGCCGGCCACTCTGGTGGAGACTTGCTGCCTCTGGCCGTCTTTTCGCTCAATCGCTCAGCCATCCGGGATGTCGTGGTGAATGGCCGCTGGGTAATACGCGATGGGCGTCACCCGCTGCAGGAGGAGATTGTTTCCCGCTACAAGGAGCTTCATGGCAAGCTTTGGGGGGCAACGCAGGTGTCCGATGAAAAAATGCTTTGATCGCCAGCCAGTTTCAACTTGATCGCACTTTTCCTATGGATGAGATAGACTAAACTAATTAAACTTAGTCTATGAAGAAAGCCATACCCGTCGTGAATATGCATGAGGCCAAGACACAGCTTTCGAAGCTGGTCGATCGGGCTTCCAAGGGAGAACCATTTATCATCGCTAAGGCTGGCAAACCACTGGTCAAAGTCATGGCGATCGATGCCCCGGCGCCGGCGCAGGTGCGCCGATTAGGCTTTATGCTGGGGCAGATTGCCGTTCCCGATGACTTCGATACCATGGGCAAGTCCGAGATAGAGCAGATCTTCGAAGGTTGAGGCGTGAAACTCCTTCTTGATACCCATTTGCTGCTTTGGAGCGCCGGACAACCGGAACGGTTGTCGGCGACGGCTCGGCGGCTGATGAAGGATGTCGCAAATGAGCTGATGTTCAGCGCCGCCAGCTTTTGGGAAATTGCGATCAAACGAGCGCTTGGCCGAAACGACTTTCAAACAGATCCTCGATTGCTGCGCCGCGGCTTGCTGGACAACGGTTATAGCGAGTTGCTCATAAGCAGCGATCACGCCCTCGCGATTGACGTACTGCCTCCAATTCACAAGGACCCGTTCGATCGCATCCTGGTTGCACAGGCGATGGTGGAAGGCATAACGCTTCTGACAGTGGATCCGCTGATAGCGCGGTACGTTGGGCCGGTGCGCCGGGTGTAGTGGAACGCCGGCTGCACAACATCTTCATCTCGCTGGCGATAATCCTCTGCCTGATGCGCTTCGCCTATTTGCGGGCAGATTTTCCCAATCACTCGCCCTGGATGATAGATCAGGCTAAGTTCACCGATGAAGGCTGGTGGGCGAGCGCGGCCGTCCGGCATTTTCTCATTGGTCACTGGCAGGTTCCGGGTGACTACAATCCGGCAGTTGCGGTCCCGGTATGGCCCGCCTTGTTGACCCTGGTTTTTCGTTTCACGGGCGTCAGTATCCTCGCCGCTCGCGCGGCCAGCGTATCTTTCTCGATCGCGACCGTAGTCCTGGTTTACTTCCTGATGCGGCGCTACGGCGCTGCACAAATAGCAGCCGCACTTGCGGCACTTCTACTAGCGGCAAGCTCCTTCGCCTTCGCCTTTAGCAGGCTGGCAACCCTGGACACCGTGATCGTCTTCGAGTGGGCCTGGCTGCTATGGGTCGCTTCCTACGCCGGCTCAGGAAGAATCTGGCCCCTGCTCGCACTCGGCATCGGTATCCCCATCATGGTATTTACCAAGACCACGGCGCTTGTCCTCTTGCCATCAATTTTATGGCTTCTGTGGAAGAAAAATTCAAGGGCGATTCCAGCCGTGAGCGTCATGGCGGCCGCGG
The DNA here is from genome assembly GCA_963750415.1 of uncultured Acidobacteriaceae bacterium. Classification (GTDB taxonomy): domain Bacteria; phylum Acidobacteriota; class Terriglobia; order Terriglobales; family Acidobacteriaceae; genus PALSA-350. Next base: position 80,183 of record CAVVQX010000002.1, on the reverse strand, counting down.
CAATCGGCATCTACCTGTTTATCGTCTTAAGATCCAGATACGCCGTCGACTTCCACTATTTCTTCGATATCAACGCACTGGCGGACGTGGTATTAGGCCGCACCGGTTCTTTTCTGCTCCAACTGTTCCAGCACGGCATGTGGATTGACCGAATTTTGTACCCTGCCGCACTGGCCGCTCTTTTGCTCTCCCTGGTGTGGTTGCGCGTGCTATGGAAGAACCCTCTGTTTACCGCGTCCTGGATTGCTTTTGCGGGGGATGCAATCTACATCCTTCGCCGCCAGGACGATTACGCTCCAAGATATTTTCTGGTCATGCTGGTGCCGTTGATCCTTACGATGGTCATTACCTTGCAGGAACTGAAGACCCGGAACCGCGCTGTGGCCACGCTTTTGGCCGCCGCGCTCGCCGTCGCTGTCGTGCTCAATACGGCGCAGGTCGTGGGATTCGTTACCCACCGGCAGTATCAGTTCTATAGCGCGGCAAAATCCATCCGGGCGATTGTGGTTGCCCATCCATCCACGCCTCGTTTGCTGTTAGGCTCGAGTGGCGATCAGTTGTCCCTCATGAGTGGCATCCCTTCGATCAATGACGGATACAGTAGTGAGGATCTGGATAAAAAAGTGCTGGTCTACCCGCCCGGCTGGTATGTAGGGTGGAATGACCTCGATCAGGACATTCTGGATTCTCTATCGGCTTTCCGCCTGGACGAAGTGGCAAACTTTCCCGTCTTTGACCATGAGCAGCGCGATCGGTTGAAGTTGTATCGCATGGTTCCTTTGAAGGAGGCACTGAGATGATAAAGCTTTTTCTGGCGGCCCTGCTCACAGTGGCATTCGCTGCTCCCGCAATAGCCGCGCCGCCGCTCCATGTGATCTTCGACACCGATATGGGCAACGACGTCGACGACGCTTTGGCGCTGGCGATGCTGCATGCCTTTGCCTCCCGGGGTGAGGTGAAACTCCTTGCTGTCACCGTGAGCAAAGACAATCCCTGGGCCGCTGAATATGTTCGCATGGTCAACGAATACTACGGCCGGCCCACCATCCCGGTCGGCATCGTGCACGATGGCAAGACACCGGAAGATGGCTTGTACGTGAGGCAGGTATGTGAACTCCACGGCCGCCGTCCCAACAAGGCAGTCGTGTCCGACGCCGTGCAGTTGCTGAGGAAAACGTTGGCGGGTGAGAGCGATGGTGCGGTCACCCTGATCCAGGTAGGCTTTTCGACCAACCTGGCGCGGCTGATGGAGTCTGCACCGGATCGCTATAGCAATCTCAGCGGAACGGAACTGGTAAAGAGAAAAGTTCGCCTGCTTACGATCATGGCGGGAAACTTTGCCGCTAGTAAACCTGAGTACAACGTAATGACCGATATTCCCGCGGCCACCAAACTCTTTGCCGCCTGGCCAACCGATATCTATATCAGCGGCTTCGAGGTGGGAGAGGCCATCTTGTTTCCCGCTTCCAGCATTGAGCACGACTTTCCCAAAGGCAACCCTGTCGCCGAAGCTTACCGGCTCTACGCCAGGATGCCGTATGACCGCCCCACCTGGGACCTGACCACAGTGCTCTATGATTTGCGCCCGGATCGTAGCTATTTTGATCTATCCCCACCGGGCGACGTCCTTGTCTCAACCAATGGTGCAACCACGTTCCAGCCCAGTGCGCAGGGGAAGCGGTATTTTCTAAAGGTCAACCCGGTGCAGGTGGCCAGGATTAGAGAAGCTTGCGTGTGGCTCGCTTCGCAGCCGAAGTGAATCTCAGAAGAACCTGTCCAGCTGAAAGAAAATCTTCTTGTGGCCAGTCCCGTTGCCGGCAGCCCCGGCAATTTCGAAGGGGCCGACCGCCGTTTTTACCACGATGCCCACCACTCCGTCCATGGGGACGCTTGGCTCACTGGGTACAAAGAAGGTCTTTCCCGCTTCGTAGGTTGTGATCAGGTTGATGCTGTCGCCCAGGAATGGAGGCAGCTTGGCCAGCCGGCGAATGTACCCAGTCTGGAACAGGTAGTACTGATTCGTGATCAGCTCATTCTCGCCGAAGGCGGAGAGTTGCAGCCCGCCTCCCAGGGAAAATGGCGGAATGCCGGTGTCCTCATAGCCAAACGTCGTGCCCCCGGACACTGCCAGGTAGGCGGAGGATTTCGGGGTAAGCGGAAAAAGAAAGTGGGTCCGAAGTTCCGCCAGAGGGAAGGGTTGCTTGGTACCGGTATTTGAATCCCACCATTCTCCGCGGAAGGCGGCTAACATACCGCGCATCGGCAAAACGGGATCATCGCCCAGGTCGAGATTGTAGTGAAACCGGGTGACTCCGACACGTCCCGATTGGATGGGATAAATGACCGTATCTCCAATTACCGGAGAATATCGTTGATAGGCCGCCTGATATCCCAAGCGAGCCTCGGCGACTGTGCCAAAGGTGTAGCCGACATCGAGGGCTCCGCCCAACTGGCGCTTCCGGTATTGTGAGTCGATGTGGTTGTCGAAGTAGTAATAGAATTTGTTGGTGTTCAGGTTGACCTGGGGTGCAATGAACCATCGGGTCGCGGTTGTGAAGGGGTGATAGTACTCCGAGGCCAATCGATAGACAGAGCCCACGACAACGTCATTGCGCAGTTCTGAGCCGAACGTACCGAAGTCGAGGAAAGTAATGCGCGCCCCCGCGCTGAACAGAACTTCGTTGTAGTCCGTGCCGTCGATGTTGATCAAGGGACGCACGATAGGCGGTGAGTACGATTTCTCCTCGACGTTGACCAGCAGCCCCGGTTTGCCATCTTTATCCGTCAAGCGGTAGCTCAGGCTGGCAAAACGCCCGGTTCCCGCGATCCTGGTGAATTGCTGCTCCAGGTTGACGTTGTCAACCGGTTTGCCGATGTCTGGGCTCAGCCGTTTCTCAATCCTTCTTCCCAGTGCCGGTGTAGTTCCCGTGACCTCGACGAACCGAGGTACGGGTGTCTGCAGGGTGCGGGCCTCGCGTCGCTCAAGATATTGCTCCCAGGCCGCATCATCGATAGCAAGTTTGCTCAGGATCGCGCTTTTACTTTCCGCTGCCTTGTATCCGAGCCCGATGATCTCCGCGGCTTTGTCGTAATCAAGCGCGGTGTATTTCTCCAGGGGAACGGTGACCAGAACATCCGCCATCTGGATACTTTTTAGCTCGTTGGCCGCAATCATCACGCTCAATGACTGTCCCAGGACAGAAAAGGTAGAGAGCGGCTGCTGCGCATTGAACGAAGCTGTTTGCAGATAGACGGCAACCGTGAGCTGGGCCCCCATGTTCTGGGCAACGTCAACCGGCAGATTATTGAGCAAGCCGCCATCTGCATATAAGTTATTGCCCGAGCGCACCGGAGTGAAGATCCCAGGCAGAGACATGGTGGCGCGCAAAGCCAGCGACATGGAACCATCATGAAAGACATGTTGCTTGCCGGTATTGAGCTCGGTGGCCACGCAGGCAAAGGGGGTTGGCAGGTCGTTGAAACTTTTGATTTCGGAGTAGGGAAGCGTGACGTGGTCGAGAATAAAGCTTACCTGCTGCCCCGCATTGAACCCTGCGGGAAGTTGAATGCCTTTGCGCAGGCCGAACTCGATTCGAGTTGGGAATTGAACCGCATCCTCTTTACGCCGATAGGAAAGGTCACGGAAGGGTAGCTGGCCGCTGAGCGCCTGATCCCAGTCCACGTTTTCAATCAGCTGCTGGATCTGATCAGGAGTGCGGCCGGTTGCATAAAAGCCGCCGACCAGGCCTCCCATGCTGGTGCCGGCAACCAAATCTACCGGCACGTGGTGCTGATACAGCCATTGCAGCACGCCAATGTGTGCCAGACCCAGCGCCCCTCCCCCTTCAAGCACCAGGCCGATCTTCTGCCGCGGTTTCGCGTCGGCCCCTTCAGATGGAGAGTTTTGGGCTTGCAGTCGAGCGGTCGCGAAAAGCAGACACAGCATTGCATACGCTGTCCGCCGACGCACCGCCGCCCAGCCTCTCTCATGACCCCATGACAATTGGTTCATCGAAGGTCCATCATCGCCCACAACTGTCGGGCCGGGATAGTACCATTCTTGGAGCACACGCCGGTAAACACATCATTCTGGAAGAACGCGCGGGCCGCGAGTCAGCTTTTCAGCATCGTCTGCAGGTGCTCTCTCGCAGTGGCTTCAGAAACAGAATCAGGGCGTGCCCTCTGGTATACTGGATGGATACAGAAAGTATAAATGGTGGGCCGATGTGTGGCATCTTAGGCTATTTCCGCAAGACCGCGGGGCCGGACCAACGCCTCGGCGCGATCATGCTCAGCATGCTTGAGGCCCTGGGACGCAGGGGTCCTGATTCCGCCGGCGTCGCCCTCGTGGGACCTCCGCAGACCGGCGGTTGCATCGTGCGCGTTCAAGCCGGAGATGAGCTGGAAATGACCACCAAGGCGATCCAGCTGAATCGGGAAGCAATTGAGACCTATGCCCGAGCACTGAACGGCGTTTCCGATATCTCGTCGAGCGGTGTCTACCTGCGCTTTATCGTTGCGGGCACCACCAACCTGACCGACCTTACCATTGCGATCGAGTCCCTCGGCGAAGGCATCGAGGTTCTCAGCGTCGGTCATGCGATGGAACTCTCGAAAGAAGTAGGATCGCCGGTTCTTCTCGAGGGCAAACACCATATCTCCGCCTTCGCCGGCACCCACGGTATTGGACACACTCGTCTGTGTACCGAGTCGATCGTCGATCTCAGCCATTCTCAGCCCTTCTGGGGACGCGGAGCGGCAGATGTTGCGATCGTCCACAACGGGCACATTACCAACTACCATCAGTTGCGGCGCAAATATGAGCAGCGCGGCGTCGGGTTCGTCACGGAAAATGATTCCGAAGTGTTGGCGGTTTACCTGGCCGAGGCACTTAATCGGGGAGCCACGCTGCGCCAGGGTTTGGATGGGGTGCTGCGTGACATGGACGGCGCTTTCAGTTGTCTGGCCGTGACCGCGACTGAGATGGGGTTCGTCAAGGATCCCTATGCGTTCAAGCCGCTGGTCGTCGCTGAAACCGGCGAATTCGTTGCCGTGGCCACCGAAGAGATTGCCATCCGCTCGGCCATTCCGGGCGATTACCAGGTATCGGAAGCCCAGGTGGAGGAGGTGCGGGTTTGGTCGAGATAGCGACAGATACCATCGATGCCGCAACGCTTTCCATCCGGGAGGTCAACACGCTGATCCGAGCCAGGCTGAAGAACGGGGTGGCAGAGGTTTGCGTTGAAAATCCCAATGCCCGTCACAACCTTGCGGTCGCCCTGCTTCAGCCGGGACGGGTACGCTTTCGGGGTAGCGTGGGTTATTACTGCGGTGGGCTGATCGATGGCGCCGAGATTCACGTCGAGGGAAGCGCCGGTTGGGGTTTGGCGGAATCGATGAACCGTGGCCAGGTGATCGTGCATGGGGCCGCGGGCAACGGGGCAGCCGCAGCCATCCGCGGCGGCACGGTCGTGATTCACGGCGATGCCGCCGCCCGGCTCGGCGTCTCCATGAAGGGCGGACTGGTCCTGGTTGCCGGCCATTGCGGTTACATGGCGGGCTTCATGGGCCAAAAGGGAACCCTGGTGGTCTGTGGCAATACCGGCCAGGCCTTTGCTGACTCCATGTACGCGACGACCTGCTATGTGGGAGGCACCATCGGCGCCCTGGGGACCGATGCGGTGATCGAGCCGCTTTCTGCCGAAGAGGCCGACACGCTCGATCGTCTGCTGGCCGAGCATCTGCCGCCTGCGTTACGCGCGAAAAAGCCGGCCGGCCGCGACTTTACCAAAGTCGTGGCCGGACGCAAATTATGGAACTTTGACAAGCACAATTGGAAAACCTGGCAAGATGCTCTTTGACCTATCAAGATGCTCTTTGATCTATGAGGATGCGCTTTGACCTATGATCCAGCTGTAGATCCGGCCCGCCCACTGCTCCAAACCAGCGGAACCTACACCGCTGAGGTGATGCAGGGCATCCACACCAAAGCGGAGACGGGTATTTACGAAATTCGCGGCTACGGCACTCTGCGCCAGCGGCGTTGGGCCACTTTCGACGATCTGACCTTCCTGCCCTGCGGCCTCACGCGAATCCCGCTCGAAGGCTACCGCGAAAAGTGCTCCACCAGGACAATCCTCGGCAGCCGCTTCGCCAAACGGCCCCTGGAACTGGAAATACCCATCATGATCACAGGCATGAGCTGGGGTGCGCTTTCTTATAACGCCAAGGCCGCATTGGCCAAGGCGGCAGCTAAAGTGGGCACCTCCAATACCACCGGCGATGGCGGTCTCTCCCCGGCGGAGCGGGAGTTTGCCAAGGACTATGTGTACGAAGTGCTTCCCTCGCGTTATGGAATCGATGTGCACGATTTGCGTGGGGCAAGCGCAATCGAATTGACCATCGGCCAGGGCGCGAAACCCGGCACCGGCGGTTTGCTGCTCGGCTCCAAGATTTCTGAGACCATCGCTCACCAGCGTGATCTGCCCGTAGGCGTCGACCAACGCAGTCCGGCCAGGCACCCTGACATGCTCGGGCCCGACGACATGATCATCAAAATCGAAGAGCTTCGCGAGGCAACCGATGGTCAGGTGCCTATCTTCGTGAAGCTGGGTGCGAGCCGGACATTCGATGATGTCAAGCTTGCCGCCAAGGCCGGCGCCGATGTGGTGGTGGTGGACGGCATGGAGGGAGGAACCGGCGCATCGCCCGCCATTCTCCAGGAGCACACCGGCATACCCACGCTGGCGGCGGTATGCGAGGCACGCGCCGCGCTCGAAGATTGCGGCTTGTATGGCGAAGTGCAGCTCATTATTGCGGGCGGAATCCGCGACGGGGTGGACGCCGCCAAGGCGATGGCCCTGGGGGCCGACGCCGTCTACATCGGCACCGCCGCGCTGATCAGCCTGAACTGCAACAAGCCCTTATATGTCGAGGACTACCGCGCCCTGGGCACCGAGCCCTACCATTGTCATCATTGTCATACCGGTCGCTGCCCGGTCGGCATTACCACCCAGGACCCGGAGCTCATGAAGCGCCTCGATATTGACCAGGGCGCCGAGCGGGCGTTGAATCTTCTGCGCGCCATGACGCTTGAAATCCAGATGCTGGCCCGCGCCTGCGGCAAATCCGACGTGCATCACCTGGAGCCGGAAGACATGGCGGCGTTGACCATGGAAGCGTCGATCATCTGTGGCGTTCCCCTGGCCGGCACGCGCAAGGTCTTCGGAAGATAATCCTCATGTCTTTCCTGTTGAAGTGCCCCAACTGCGGCGAGCGAAGCGTCTACGAATTTCGCTTTGGCGGAGAAATACGGCAACGGCCTGCTCCCCACTCTGCGTATGAGGATTTTCTCAGCTACTCGCTCTATAAACGGAACGTTGCCGGCGTGCAGTGGGAGTGGTGGTACCACCGCGGTGGCTGTGGCGAGTGGTTTAAGGCCAATCGCAATACATTGACCAATGAGGTCCATCAAACGCTGCTGCCGCAGGATGAGGAAAAGCGCGGCTATGGATGACTGCAAAACTAATGTCCGGGTCAGTCTGTTTCGAGCCAATTTCGAAAAGTGCTTTGTATCAGGGCACGACTTCAGTCGTGCCGAAAAGGGCCAGTAGGACGAGGGCTTTAGCCCCTGCGGCGCTATTTCCCTCTCAGTTCAGCTTCAGGCAGCGTTCGGCAGCTCAACCTGCGAGGAGGACATTACCTTTGCAGCATTCAATAATGGACCGGATCTTTTTCCGATGGAACGGCAGCACTGTCGAGGCGAAGCCGGGCGACACCGTTGCCTCAGCCCTCTATCGTTCCGGCCTGCGCATCTTCACCTACAGCTATCAGCATGGCCGTCCTCGAGGCCTGCTCTGCCTTACTGGATCGTGCCCCAACTGCATGTTGAATGTGGATGGCGTGCCCAACGTGCGCAGCTGCACGGTGCCTGCGCGCAGCGGCCTGCGCGTTCTATCGCAGAATCAGAATGTTTACCGCGGTTTTGATTCTTCAACCGTCAAGCGCTTTCCCGCCGCTCCCGCCCTCGCCGAGGCCAAACATAACTATCAACATCTCTATCTCCAATTTGAGGTGGTCGTGATCGGAGGCGGTCTGCGCGGGTTAGAGGCTGCTCTCGCCTCCGCCGCCCGCGGCATGCAGGTGGCTTTGCTTGAGAAAGAGCCCCAGCTGGGTGGATATGACGCGATTGCCCAAGAAGTCCAGGCCCATCCAAAGATAAAAACCTATCTCAACTGCAGCTGTTTTGGTTTGTATGAAGGCAATCTGCTGGGCGCAGTGCAAATTGATCATAGCCGGCCCAATGCGGAAACGCTGTTGCACCTGCGTGCCGGCAATGTAGTCGTCGCCACCGGCGCCTTCGAGACCCAGTTTCTTTTTGCCAACAACGATTTGCCCGGCGTCATGCTCTCGACCGCCGTACAGCGGCTGATCCATCGTCACCGGATCGTGCCCGCCAAAAAGGCAGTACTCGTCGGAGACGCCCACAGGTGCGCGCAGTTACAGTTAGACCTTCAGGGGGTGGGCATGGAAGTGGTGGCTAGCCTGCCTATCGAATCTGTCGTCAGTGCCCGGGGCCGGGATCACGTCACTGGAGTGGTAACTGATACAGTTACCTACGACGCGGACTTGCTGGTGATGTGCGGCCCGCTGGTTCCGGACGTGGGTTTTATAGGACCTGTCCGTTCGCAGACGGTGAGTGTCGTGGGTGCTGCCGCCGGGGAGAGCTCCACCAATCACGCCCATGTTCTTCCATCGTCGGCTCAGTCTGCGGATGCAATCGCCTGTCTTTGCATGGATGTTTCTGGCCACGATGTCGCCCAGACGATTGCAGCCGGCATGGGCCACATCGAGCTGATCAAGCGCGTAACCAAGCTGGGCAAGAGCGCCTGCCAGGGCCGCATGTGTCAGACAGCTGCCGTTCATCTCTGCTCCCAGATCACCGCGCAAACCATCGCCCAGGTGGGCACCACGGTAGCCCGCCCTCCTGCCCCGCCGGTTACGCTCGGTGTGCTTGCCGGCATGAGACACCATCCGGTGCGGCGTACGCCAATGCATGATCAACATGATCGGCTGGGCGCGGTCTGGATGGACCTGGGTGATTGGAAGCGGCCGCGCTATTACGATCCAGCTGGCACTGGCAGCCAGGAGAAAAGTGTCGAGCAGGAGTACCGCGCAGTACGCGAGCGCGCCGGCCTGATTGACGTCAGCACCCTGGGCAAGATCGAGGTCAAAGGGACCGACGCCGGCCGCCTGCTCGACCTGGTCTTTACTCACAGATTTTCTGACTTGCCGATCGGGCGGGTGCGCTACTCGGTGCTCTGTGATGAGTTGGGAACCATCGTCGACGACGGAACCATCTCCCGCATGGAAGAGCAGCGCTACTTTCTCACCACCACCACCGGCAACGTGGACTTCGTGCATCAGTGGCTGGAATGGTGGGCCGCCGCCGCGGGCTGGAAGGTCAACATCATCAACCTGACCGCCGGCCTTGCCTCTATGAACCTGGCGGGTCCGCTGGCGCGTGGGGTGTTGGCCCAGTTAACTGACTGCAATCTTTCCTCGGCAGCCTTTCCTTACATGGATTGGCGCCAGGCAACCGTGGCAGGGGCGCCGGCCACGATGATGCGTATCGGTTTTGTGGGCGAGGTGGGTTGGGAGATCGTGGTCCCGGCCGAGTACGGCACCTATCTCTGGGAACGGGTGCTGGAGGCAGGCGTCGCCGTAGACCTCCGCCCCTTTGGGGTGGAGACGCAGCGTGTGCTGCGCCTGGAAAAAAAGCACATCATCGTGGGCGTAGATACCGATGGTCTCAGTAATCCCTATGAAGCAGGCATGGCATGGGTGGCGAAGCTGGATAAGGCAGATTTTATCGGCAGAGTTGCCTTAGCGCGGCTGAAGCAGAGTCCACTGGAGCGCAAGCTGGTGGGCTTTGAATTGGAAGGAACCACTCCGCCTCCCGATGGCTCCCCGATATTGGTCCAGGGCAGGCCTGTCGGTTGGGCTACCAGTGTCCGGTACTCGTGGGAGAAAAAGAAAATAGTTGGGATGGCATGGGTAACGCCTGCCGAAGCCAGCCAAGGCACGTCTATTACTCTCCGTTGCGATGCGGTCGACTACGCCGCCCATGTGGTCGAACAAGTCTTTTACGACCCCACCGGCGATCGGCTGAAGATGTGATGGAACGTCGATCGGCATTGCACGCTTGTCATGTGGGGGCCGGGGCCCAGCTGAATACCTTCTTCGGCTGGCAGCTGCCTGCAAGCTATACCGGCGCATCGAGCGAGCTTGCACTGGTTCGAACTTCAGTGGGCATTTCCGATGCGAGTTACCTCTTCAAACTCGATGTCCGAGGTCCATCTCCCGACACGCTCTCCGGCCGGATGTGGAAGCTTACTCCTACCCACTCCTTGATCACATCACCTCAGCCCATTGATTTCGCCCCCTCGTCATTGGTCACCGATGTGACTTCCCTCTACAGCGCGATTCTGCTCGCGGGCCCAAAATCGAGAGAAACCCTGCAGAAGCTGACTACGTTGAATGTGAGCGAGGCTGCCCTGCCTGAGGGTGACGCCCGCCAGACACGCCTGGCTCATGTAAACGCCATCATCCTCCATGGCCAGGGTTTTCTCATCTTGAACACGCGCGACGTGGCAGAGCATGTCTGGCAGGCGTTACTGCACGCAGGGGCGAGCCCTATCGGGATGCTGGCACAGCAGCAATGGTGGAACCATGCATCCGCCTGAACTAAAGCCAACCTACGATGTGGCGATCATTGGTGCGGGCGTGCACGGACTCGCCGCGGCGTACTACCTGGGAAAGATTCACGGCATTCGCAACGTGGCATTGCTCGAGAAGGGCTATATCGGGTGCGGAAACAGCACCCGCAACACGGCTATTTTGCGCTCCAATTACCGTACCTTTCCGGGCATCGCCTTCTATGACGCGTCGCTTCGCCTCTACGAGGGCCTCTCTGAGGAACTGGGTTGTCCGCTTGATTTCAACCAAAGCGGACACTTCACCCTGGCGCACACCGACTCTTCCATCACCGGGCTAAGAATCCGCGCGGAAAACAATCGGCTGATGGGGGTCGACAGCCGCATGGTCGATCGGGACGAACTACGACGGATGGTGCCCGCAATGGATATGTCTGACCGGCCCCGGCTCCCCATACTCGCTGCCCTCTACCATCCCCCCGGCGGGACCATCGGCCATGATGAAGTGGTGCATGGTTACGGTCACGCTTGCGACGCTATGGGTATCGAGGTCCACCAATTCACAAGTGTGACCGGGCTCGAGGTGGTGGGCCGCAAAGTCGTCCGTATCCGAACCACCCAAGGCGACGTATCTGCCGGCGCCGTTTTGAATGCCACTGCCGGGTGGGCCACAACCATTTCAGATATGGCAGGGGTACCGCTGCCCATCGTAAGCCAACCTTTGCAGGCCTGTGTCACGGAATTAATCGAGCCCTTCCTGGACTACGTCATCGTTTCCTCGAACCTGCATGTCTACGTGAGCCAGACGGCCAAGGGCGAGCTGGTGATTGGCTCCGAAGTCGATCCGTACCAAACCTACTGCACTCGCTCCACCCTGCCTACCCTGGAGCAGATGGCGACGTATACTTTGGAACTGTTTCCCCAACTCCACGGCGTCAAGATTCTTCGCCAGTGGGCCGGGGTATGCGACATGACGCCCGACTACGCGCCTATCATGGGTGTGGCCGTCGGCCTGGATAACTTCTTTATGGACGTGGGCTGGGGCACCTGGGGCTTCAAAGCCGGCCCCATCGCCGGCAAGTGCCTGGCCGAGACTATTGCCACCGGCAAGGCCGCAGTCTTGATGGAACCATTTGCACCGGCCCGATTCGCCAGCGGCAACTTGCTGGGGGAAAAAGCTGCCGCCTCGGTCTCGCAATAATGCGGAAGGATCATGGGCCTGCGGCCCATTCAAGGTGATGAAAAAACGCCTCGGTCTCGCAACCACTCTCTATGGAACTGTTGCCCTTTCCTTTGTCATTCCGAGCGAAGCCGACCTGTCCCGGCGTGCAGTGGAGGGACCTGCTTTTAAGAAAGTAGATTTATTTACGGAGGCATGATTTGACAACAGATCTAAAAGCACTCATCCAGGAAAAAGGCATCGAGTATTTTCTGTGTTCCTTCGTCGAAATGAGTGGCATTCCCAAGGCCAAACTCGTTCCCGCTACTGCGCTGGACGAAATGGTGACCAACGGCGCCGGCTTCGCCGGCTTTGCGGCGGGAAACGTTGGCCAGGGCCCGCATGACCCGGACCTGGTATCTGTTCCGGATATGCAGGCCATGATGGTGCTGCCGTGGAGAAAAAACATCGCCTGGGTCCCGGGAATGCTCCAGGTCGAGAATCAGCCATCTAAATACTGTCCGCGCAGAATCCTGGCGCATCAACTGGAGATTAGTCGCCAACGCGGTTACGAATTAATGGTCGGCGCCGAGCCGGAGTTCATGTTGCTCAAGCGCGCGCAGGATGGCTCCTGCTTACCTTGGGATGCCATGGATAACGCGCCCAAGCCCTGTTACGACATGCGCGCCCTTAATCGCAACCTGGATCTCCTCACCCGGTTGCTTGGGTATATGCAGGAGCTGGGTTGGGAGCCTTACGCAGCCGACCACGAGGACGCAAACTGCCAATTTGAAATCAACTGGAAGTATGCCGATGCGCTGACTACCTGCGACCGGCAGATTTTCTATAAGTGGATGGTCAAGATCCTCGCCGAAGAACAAGGGCTCCTCGCCACCTTTATGCCCAAGCCATTTGCCAACCTCACCGGCAACGGTTCGCACTGCCACTTAAGCCTCGCGGATCCTGGGAGCAAGAAGAATCTCTTCGACAGCAAGGACGATCCTCTCGGTCTCTCGCCGGAGGGACGCTGGTTCATGGGCGGCATTCTGAAGCATGCCCCGGCCCTCAGCGCGATCCTGGCTCCGACAGTGAATAGCTACAAGCGCCTCATCCGCGGAAGACCGCGTTCCGGGGCCACCTGGGCCCCGGTCTACATTACCTACGGCAGCGCAAATCGTACCCAGATGATTCGTGTCCCGGGCCCCGGACGCATTGAGAACCGAATGGTAGATGCCGCCGCAAACCCCTACCTGGCATGCGCCGCAATGCTGGCGTCCGGCCTCGACGGTATTGAACACCGCATCGATCCGGGTGTGGCCAGTCACGACAACCTTTACGAGGTACCGTGGGAAGAACTGCACCAGCGTGGCATCGGCCATCTTCCGGCCACTCTGCAGGCGGCCATCGAAGCTTTGTCGCAAGACGAACTAGTGCGCAATTCCCTGGGTGCAGAATATGCCGAATACTACATCCAGGTGAAGACGGAGGAATGGGAGAGTTACCACAACAGCGTCAGCCACTGGGAACTGGACCATTACCTGAACGTTCATTAAGAGCAACTGACTTGTCTGGGGCAAGTTAAGGATGGAATGAACTTGGGAAAGCGGTGTTTGCAACCCAGGCCCAGAGGGCCGGCACCAAAAATCAGCCCAGCCCGGAAGGACTGGGTCCATAAGGCAGGCATTCGAGCGCCGGAGGTGCGGCACCACACTCTTCGTCTGTTCATTAAGAGCTGTTGGCGCGGTCCCCATACAGCCCGCACCTAGTCTTTAGCGACCTTACCTGGGAGAGCAACCACCGGTTGCTGGAGAACCTCTGCATTCGCCGGTAGTTCCTCTGGCTGGGTTAGTGGCGCCGGCCAGAAGTAGCGTTCCTTCTTGACCGCTTCCACGTAGGCCGCTCGCGCCTCTTGCACCGCCTGGCTCTCGGACACTTCCGCGATCGGTACATCCCACCAGGAGTCATAACCAGGTACGCGGTCGTGATAATCCGTCTCCACCACCACTACAGAAGTTCGAGTCTGCTTCTTTGCATCCGCCAGCGCCTGACCCAGCTGATCATAGGTGCGAGCGGTTACGGTATAAGCACCCAGGCTGGCGGCGTTAGCCGCGAAGTCGGTCCGAATCACGGGCCCGGTAAGGCCTTCCTCGCGATAACGGTACTCCGTCCCGAATCCCCCGCTGCCACAAGCGCGGCTCAAACCACCAATGCTGGAAAAGCCGTGGTTGTCAAACAGCACGATGTTGAGTTTGATCTTTTCCTGCAGGCTGGTGACGATTTCCTGGGCCATCATCAGATACGAACCGTCGCCGATCAACACGTAAACCTCGCGACTGGGGTCTGCCATTTTGATACCCAGCCCTCCCGCCACTTCGTAGCCCATGCAGGAGTATCCGTAATCCATGTGGTAGCCCTTGGGGTCGCGTGTCCGCCAGAGCTTGTGCAGGTCTCCCGGCAAGCTCCCCGCCGCGTTGACGATAATGTCGGTTGGCCCCAGGGTCGCGTTGAGTACACCGATCACCTCGCCCTGGCTCAACGGGGGTCCATGCCTGCGGGCAAAGATCCGATCAACCTCCTGATCCCACTCACTGCGCAGACGGGTAATCTCGCGCGGATAAGTCTGCGGAATCTGCCACGATGACAGTTCGCTGCCCAACTCTTCCAGTGTCACCAGGGCGTCCGCCGTCAGCGGTAATGCCGCGTGCTTGAACGCGTCGAACTCGGCCACGTTAATGTTCACGAACCGTACGGCAGGGTTCCGGAATGCGGTCTTCGAAGCGGTGGTGAAGTCACCCAGCCGAGTCCCGATCGCGATCACCAAATCCGCGTCGATGGCGAGCCGATTGGCCGCGGAAGTGCCAGTAACTCCCATTGCGCCGGCCAACTGCGGATGGTCCGCATGGAGTGCACCTTTGCCCGCCTGCGTTTCGGCTACCGGAATGCCCGTCCGGGTGGCGAACCTGGCTAACTCGCCCGTAGCTTCGCCATAAATGACCCCCCCGCCGGCAATGATGAGCGGGCGTTTCGAGGAGCGTATCCATTGGGCAGCCTGCTTAAGCAATCCGCTATCGGCGCGAGGCCGGGCGATGATCCAAATCCGTCGCTCGAAAAATTCTTCCGGGTAGTCGAAGGCTTCGGTCTGCACATCTTGCGGCAGAGCCAGGGTGACCGCCCCGGTATCCGCCGGCGACGTGAGTACACGCATCGCTTCCGGCAGGGCAGTGAGAATCTGCTCCGGCCGCTGAATACGGTCCCAGTAGCGAGAGACGGGACGGAAGCAATCATTTACCGACACATCCTGGCTTCCGGTTGACTCCAGTTGTTGCAAAACCGGCGCCACATTGCGTCGTGCAAAAATGTCTCCGGGCAACAACAGGACGGGAATCCGGTTGACGGTAGCCAGGGCCGCGCCCGTGACCATATTCGTGGCCCCAGGGCCGATCGACGAAGTACACACCAGCGTCCGCAGGCGATTGCTCATTTTCGCGAATCCCGTGGCAGCGTGGACCATGCCCTGTTCATTGCGAAACAGGTAGTAGGGGAAATCCGGATTCTGCTGCAGCGCCTGCCCAATCCCGGCCACGTTGCCATGTCCGAAGATGCCCACGCAGCCGCCGAAAAATCTTTGCTCTTTTCCGTCGCGGCTTACGAATTGTGCCTTGAGAAACTGAATAGTGGCTTGCGCCATGGTCAACCTGCGCGTCATAACGATCCCTCGCTTTTGATGCCTACCATCCTACTGCACAATAAGCGCTTAGCCAAACCCGATCGCGCGACCCAAATCGCCTGCCCCGCGAAATAACCCTAAAGCTCGGAAGTTCAGCCGTCCCTTCGCGACTCCATTTCATCAGGCCAGTTCTCACGCAGACTCTTTAGCCCCTGAGGGCAACACTTTCCCCTGGAGCATCGGGGAGTGGACTCCTGAGTACGTCTTACCTGCTCCAGGCTAGCCACGAAGCGCCTGGTCCAAATCTGCGATCAGGTCCTCCGCCCCTTCCAGGCCCACCGAGAGCCGCAGGAGCGACTCCGGGGAGCGTGAAAAGACCCCTTCAATCGACGCGCGATGTTCGATCAGGCTATGCGTTCCTCCCAGGCTGGTGGCGCGCACAATCAGCTTTAGCCGCGAAGCCAGGGCGAAGGCTTCCTCTCGTCCACCGCGCACTTCAAAAGAAAGCATCCCACCGAAATCACGCATCTGCCGGCTTGCAATCGCATGGCCCGGGTCGTTCGGCAGACCTGGATAATGAACCACCGCAACAGCAGGGTGGCTCGACAAAAATTCCGCCACCCGGCGGGCATTCTCGCAGTGCAGGCGCACGCGGGGTACAAGCGTTTGCAGGCCGCGCATGATCAGCCAGCAGTCAAACGGGGAAAGGACCGCGCCGCCGACACGCTGGAACTCCTTGATCCGGGTGGCCAATTCCGATCGTTCACGGAAGATAACCGCTCCCCCAAGGGCATCGCTGTGCCCGGACAGATATTTGGTGAGGGCATGAACCACCAAATCCGCCCCCAACTCGAACGGGCGCTGCAGCACCGGAGTGGCAAAAGTATTTTCACAGGCCAGAGGAATCTGCAGGCTGCGTGCGCACTCAGCGACCGGCTGTATGTCCACCACTTCGATCAGCGGATTGGTCGGCGTCTCCAGCCATAGAAGCTTCGTCTGCGGGCGGCACGCCCGGCGAAGCTCTTCGACATTGCGCATGTCTACAAACGAATGTTCCAGACCCCAGCGGGCGAACAGCCCGGTGACAAGCTCACGGACGCCGAAGTACAGGTCCCGATGAAGAACGACATGGTCACGCGGCGCCAGCGCCTGAAATACGGCCAGGCTTGCTGCCATCCCCGTGCCGAAGGCAACGGCCTCGACGCCCCCCTCCAGGTCTGCGAGGCATTGCTCCAGCGAGGCGCGATTGGGGTTATCGATCCGGCTATAGAAGTAATGACGGGAGAACGCTCCATCCGGGTCGCGTTCAAAGGTGGTGGAGGTGTAGAGAGGAGCGATGACCGCCCCGGTAGCCGGGTCCACATGCCGCCCGGAGTGGATGCTTTGCGTTTGGAGCTTCTGGTTCGGATCAGGCAACGCTGTCATAGCCTGAGTTTATTACGTCGAACTACATCAGGCCGGATTGCTGATAGCGCCGGTACCGGTAGAATTCGGTGGATTCGGGCTGCATGGCACGGGAGATACAGAATCCCTGTTCCGCTTACTCCATCTGCTGGGTTATGCGGACCTGCCGCTGGGGAGAATCTTCGAAGCGCATGTCAATGCTCTTGAGTTGATACGGCAGTACGGCACTCGCCGGCAGATGGAGGCTGCAGCGCTCGCGGCGCAAGCCGGCGACTTGTTTGCCCTCTGGGTTACGGACCCCCCGCAGCATGGGGCGCGCTTGTCCCCGGAGTTCGTCCTGACTGGAGAAAAGTGGTTCTGTTCCGCCGCCGGCGCGGCAAAACAGGCAATCATCACTGCTCAGACCGAAACCGGTAATCAGATGCTTGTCGTCGCCCTCACTCCTTCCGTGCAGGTAACGGACAGAGGAGTCAAGCTTGCCGGGATGAGAGCCGCCACAACCGGGAGCGTCGATCTGACAGGCGTCGTAGGGGATGAAGATGCGCTGATCGGAGAAGTTGGCGACTATCTGCGTGAGCCCACGTTCTCTACCGGGGCCTGGCGTAGCTCTGCAGTCGCACTCGGGGGTCTGGCAGCGCTGATTGACACCGCCGGAAATGAGCTTCATTCGAGAGGCCGCGGGGACAGCCCATTGCAACGGACCTGTTTCGGGCAGAGCGTGATTGCGCACGAAACCGGAAGGCTCTGGTTGCTGGAAGCAGTCAAGCGCATCGAAGCAGCAGACCAGAAAGGGGCGGTAGCCTATGTAAACCTCGCCCGCACCGCAATAGAAACAGCGAGCCTTGACGCGCTGCGGCACATTCAACGCAGCCTTGGGCTTTCGGCATTCATGCAAGGCAGCAAAGCCGAGCGTATCGCCAGAGATCTCGCGACTTACCTGCGCCAGCCGGCGCCGGACGAGGTACTCGTTGAAGCGGCGGGCTACTTTATGCACCATGGAATTTCAGCGCCATGATCGCCGGCGACGTCCTGGCTGCCATGGAGGGCCTTCCGGATGCGGACCTCGACACCATTCTTGGCGGACAGCGGCCATTGATCCTTGCGCCCCACGCGGACGATGAAAGCCTGGGTTGTGGCGGCTTCATTGCTGCCTGTTGCGAACGGGAATTCCAGCCCGCAGTCGTGATTCTTACCGATGGCGCGGCATCGCATCCAGGCTCGAAGGAATATCCGCCTACCCGCCCGCGGCAAGTTCGCACCCAAGAGGCGCGGCAAGCACTTACCACGCTCGGCTTGGCATCCTGGAATCTGGCGTTCTTTGACTATCCCGATACCGCCTTGCCGGCCGGGCGTGCGGTAAGCGCACGGGTGGCCTTGTTTGCCAAAGACCAGGGCTGTGGAGTCATAGTTGCGCCCTGGCTCTATGATCCGCACTGCGATCATGAAGCTGCCGCGATCATCGCCCGAGAGGCTGCCCAGACCGCCGATTGCAGGCTATTGTCGTATCCCGTCTGGGGCTGGCTTCTTCCTCCTGGTCAGGAGTTACCCGTTAGTGGCGTTGCCGGCTACAAACTATCGATTGCCGCCTACCTGGAGGCAAAGCAGAATGCCATCGCTGCGCACGCTTCGCAATACTCCGATCTGATCGACGACTCACCCAACGGGTTCCGTTTGCCGCGGCAACTTCTTACCGTCTTTGAGCGCCCCTACGAAGTCTTTCTCGCCGATGAGTAAGAGTCAGACATCACGGCCGGCGGGTCATTTTGAACAGCTCTATCGGGCCAATCCTGATCCGTGGAACTTTACCACCAGCCCCTATGAGCAACAGAAATTTGAAGCGACTCTGGCGGCCCTTGGGTGCAGGCGGTTCCATAGGGCCTTGGAGGTTGGTTGCTCGATCGGCATTCTCACCGAACGGTTAGCCGGGCGTTGTGATCAGGTAGTCGGCGTGGATTTCGTCGCCGCTGCAGTCGTCTCAGCACGCGCCCGGTGCGCCCCCTATCCGGGGGTGGGTATAGACCAGATGCAGGTGCCGCAGCAGTGGCCTGACGGCAGGTTTGACTTGATAGTGTTTTCGGAAGTCCTGTATTTCCTCAACGAAAGCGACTTGCTGGAAATCTGCACTCATACCGGACGTTCTATCGAGCCCGCCGGACAGGTCCTTCTCGTGAACTACACCGGGGAGACGGACGATCCTTGCAGCGGGGAAAAGGCCGCGTCGTTCTTCATCACCGCAACTTCCTCGATCCTGCAGCCAATTTTCCAAAGCCGTGCACCGCATTACCGGCTTGACCTGCTGGCACGCTGCTAATACCGGCGTTTCCGCATCTTAATTGGGCAAGGAAGGAGGCTCGTTATGCCGGAAGAGGAAGTCGACGATCAAGCAAAAGAGGATTTGCGGGAAGGGAAGTCTCCCTCCACCGCAGCGGGAGAATTTGTTCATGAGGAGATAGAACACGTAAGGGAAGGCAAGCACGGAGCGCGCTCGCCACAGCAGGCAATTGCAATAGGGCTAAGTAAGGCTCGCCGCGCCGGTATTCCCTTGGCGCCACCCAGTCGCGGCAAAGCCAAAAAATCGACGCGCGAAAGCGCGGAACGGGATTACCGCAAAGGACAATCCGGAGTAAAGAAAACCTCAGCGAAACGGTCCCGTGCAAGCGAGCAAGCACTAAAGAAGGAGCCGCACTCGACTGTGTCTCATAAGGCGCTGTCAACGCAAGCTAAGAAAGCTGCCAAGGCACGATAGGGACATTGAATGACCTTCAGCGCTTGATCTTCTTTTTCGTGCAAGAAGGAGAACCGCAGATATCTCCACTACGCTACGCTGCGGTCGAGATGACAAATTTTCTGGTGAAATGAATTTGTCATCTCGACCTGAGAAGTCATTGGCGTGCGGGCCGCCCAAGCTGATGAAAATCAGCTGTAAGGCGACACCCCTCAGGCTGTATAAAGTGATTGCAAGTCTGTCCAGCAACCGCTCTCTATGGAAGCGTCACCCTCCCCTTTGTCATCCTCAGAGCCTGTGACTTTTTCGATCTTTTCGTGTTTTTGCACCCGGCCAGATGTTGTTTAGTCCCCTCCAGAAGGCGTCATCCTGAGAGCCTGTGACCTTTTCGATCTTTTCGTGTTTTTTACACCCGACCAGATGTTGTTTAATCCCATCCAGAAAGGCGTCATCCTGCCTGCCCCGGCGTGCCGTGGGAGCGAAGCGCCTCGCAGATCTATCGCATAACGGAGGGTTTATGGCGCGGAGTCGAAGGACCTCGGCGATGCTTGTTGGCAGGTGCTCTTCGGAGCTTTCTGGCCACAGACCACAAGGGAAATTAAAAAAGTCACAGCCTCCGAGCAAAGCCGACCTGTCCCGCCTGCCCCGGCCCGCCGTGGGGCCTGCCGTGGAGGGATCTGCAGTTCTGCGGACCTTTCCTGGAAATGTTTTTCGACAGACCGTAGCGGGACTGAAGAGATCTGCGGTCTCCTGCGTCAATTCCTGATTGGGTCGTCCACAGCACGCGAGGTACGGCTCTACAGGCTAATGAAAAAATCTAGACGAAGGGCACGGCTTCAGCTGTGCCGTAAAGCATCCGCGCCGGACGGCTTTAGAAGCCGCTGAGGTACGATTTTCCGGACCTGTATTCTCCACACTCTCTGCCGTGACATGTTTCCCACCCTGCTGGACCTGGCCGGCGATGACCAGCAGCGCTTTGAGCTTGTCGGAGATGGGCGATTTGAGAAAATCACGCTTTACCTGGTCGACCAACGCGGCGTCCTTTCCCAGGTGAGCCGCGGCCGCGGCTCCATGACTGGTCTGGCAGAAATAACAATCATTCTCGCTGGAAACGTAAGTCGCAATCAGCTCGCGTTCGCCGCCCGTCAGCGTGCTGGGCCCATGCAGCAACACATGGGCCAGCTCGCGCATCGGTTTCGCGGTCTCAGGGCGGAACGCAAAGCCGCTGGTGATGCTTGGTAAGCCTTCGGGCAGATCGATGTGAGGCATGTCTATTTCTCCTTAGGCTAGACGGTCACAGGTAGATATTCTTTGCTGACGCTGACATATCCATCGCGCGCCAACCGTTTTCCTCGTTCGCGGTACATGGCTTCATCCCGCGGCTGGCTTGTGCCCAGGCCATCGACATGGCGGTTGAACATGCAGAATGCGGCCGCAATCAGCACCGTATCGTCGAGCGAGCTATGGGGCACCCAGGCTCTGTTGCGGGGAATAACTCTCAGAGAGTTAGTGCAACCCGCGATTGGCGCGCCCGTGCGAGTTGAGCGTGGAGCAGGTCAAACACCGCTTGCATCCCGAGTCCCGTCTTGGCGGAAACTTCAAACACCTGCATCCCGGGACGAACGCTCTCTATGTTGCGGCGAGCTGCCGCCAGGTCAAATTCCGCAGCCTCGGCCAGGTCCATCTTGGTGATGATCGCAACATCGGAGCTATTGAAAATAGTGGGATACTTCAACGGCTTGTCCTCACCCTCAGTGGCCGAGAGCAAAACGAACCGCAATTCCTCACCCAGGTCATAGCTGGAGGGACAAACCAGGTTCCCTACGTTTTCAATGAAGAGAAAATCGATTCTGTCGAGCCGCCAGGACTCCAGCGCCTTTTCGACCATTTGCGCATCCAGGTGGCAGACCGTTCCTGTGGTTATCTGTCTTACGTTTGGCGTCGCGCGCCGCAGCCGCGCCGCATCGTTTTCTGTGGCCAGATCGCCGACCAGCGCCGCTACCCGGGAATCACGTGCGAGGCCACCAAGCAGCTTTTCCAGAAACGCGGTCTTTCCCGAGCCCGGACTCGACACCAGCCCGACCACGCAGGTACCCTCGGTGCGAAAACGCTCGCGCAGAGTGCGGGCCAGCAGATCGTTTTGCTTGAGTACCTTAGCCCTTACCTCCACCATGCGTGTGCTCATGCCGCGATCTCCAGAAATGAAACTTCTATCTCCCGCCCGGTAACGATTTTTTGCCCCGGGCCGCCACACTCGGGACAACTGAGCTGATAGACCGAAGGGGGAACCCGGTCTTTCTGACAGTCCGCGCAGTAAATGACCAGGGGAATCGTCTCGATCACCAGCCGCGAGCCCTCCAGCACCGACCCTTCACAGGCCAACTCATAGGCGAACAGGAGCGCGTCTTTGTCCACGCCGGAGAAGATCCCCAGCTTCAGGTGCACCGCCTCGACATCAAGGCCGCCACGCCTCTCTGACTCTTCAGTGATCTGGTCGATCATGCTGATCGCGATCGAAAGTTCGTGCATACCTTTGCCTACATTGAACGGATCTTCAGGTAGCGGCGGAGATCCGGAGCTACCGTAACTGCCAAGCCGATTAGAACTAAACCGAGTGCACCCAAAATTACTTTAGCGTTCATCTTGTCACCCCTCCACTGTCTGTAATTGCACCGAATTCGCCTGCCTCGCCGCCACCAGCCGCAGAATCATATCGGACGCTTCTTCGACCGCTGCCTGTACCGGCGATGATAGCCCCATCCGTCCCTCAAGCTCATCGCCAAAATCATGCGGTTCGCAGCCTACGACCAGGACTTGCGTAGAAATCGTGCCCATGGAAGCAGCCAGGCTTAGTACATGCGCCGGATCCATACCGTGCGGATTGATCGCTGTTTCCGCCGAGGCTGGCCCGTTGAGTGCGGGCTCAACCACGTAGAGCGTGCCCGGAGCTTCGCCACGCGGCAACGCATCCACGATGATCACCAGGTCCCACGCATCGAGCAGCGCGTACGCCAGGTCGAATCCCCGAATACCAAAATCCTTAGCCGACACGCCTTCCGGCAATTGCCGCTGGGCAAGCGAACGAGCTACCTCAACCCCGAAGCCATCGTCTCCGAGAAAGATGTTGCCCACGCATGCGACCAGGATCTTCATGCCGGCTTGACCTCTTCCGGAGAGAAGAAGAAGCGATGGCCGGGCTGTCGCATCATGCCAAATTCCCGTCCCGGGTCGTCGTCCAGCACCACCGCAAGCTGAATCTGGTCTTCGAAATCCTGCTCCAGCGCTTCGATGACCGCAATTTTGCCGGCCAGCGCCATGTCCATAATGTCAGCCTGTTTTCGGGGACATAAAAGCACCCGGTCGCCAACCCGCAGATCGACACCCTGGATGTGTACGCTCTCGACCGGAGCTCTTGCCTCTTCCAGAGGATTCCACTCACCGATCATGTGCACCTCCTCGAATATCTCGCAGCCCGCGAATCACCCCGTGCGCCTTGAGCATAGCGTCATTCGTGAGCGCTTCAGTCCTTTCCAGAATCCTCCGCGCAAGGGGATCACCGTTCTGCATTTCCTGCTTCTCGGCGTCGGTGAGAGTGAGCACGCGCAGCGTAAGCATTTCGTCCATTTCGGTTCCATCGAAAAAGTCGCCCTCGCTCTCCGGCGCGATTTTCGGATAGTCATAGAGGATGATCGGCGAGCAAAACATCATGCTGCGATCTGGCTCTTCTCCGGCGAGCACCGGGAAAACACCAAGATTGGAACAGCATGCCACCGATGCGCGATAGGCCTCCGCGGGGTCGAGCAGAGAAACAAACTCTCCTCCCGTCACGCCCAGCAGCAGATGCGCGGAGACGAAGGATAACGGAAGCGCTTCGTCCCGTTTTGCCCCCTCGCCACTGGGCAGAGGACTCGTGTTCTGCACCTCCAGGTGAAGCTTGCACGCCCTGTCCGCAAGCATTTGGGCGCTGATGGTCAGAGCAATCTGCAAGTTTGGAGCGTCATCGATCACTACCGTCTGCGAGAGTGGGGAACTAACCAGGTCGTGGATGCGAAGATTCGAGTGCTCTGAAGTGCGTTCCACCGCTTCGTCCCATGCCAGCGAGGGATCGGTAAGCAACGGCGCACTCTGCTCTTGCCGTACGAGCTGAAGGAAGCGAAGCCTGACGTCGAGGCTGGCCTTCTCATCCGCGACGACAAGGCACTCTGCTACCAGCCGAAACGGTTCCTCGGGACGCTGCGCTTGTGCGTAAACCCGGGGGTAGAGCGTTCCGAAATTCCACCGCTGCCGGTTCTTGATGGCGGTCGGCCGGTAAGGATAGAGGATGTACCCCTCATAAAGAATCGCAGCCACAATCTTTTCTACGGAGTCGAAGTTCATGCCTTGACCTCCGCATTCTCGGCCGCGAGCGCCCGGCTGATTGCCTGCTCCCAGGTGGGGATACCGTGGCGCACCTTGTATTCGTAGAGCTGTTCAAATACATCACGCCGCAGGCATAGCCACGCCGAATTGGGATGGTGCATCTCCATCATCTCTTTCCAAACCGACACCGGCAGGCGGAAATTGGCTTCACGGTCCCACGGTACCTGGGCGACCTGGAGAGCTTCATCTGCGCCCTGATAGAAAACGGTCCCGCTGAACATCACGCAGACCGGGATATCGCCGGCATCGAGCGCGTGAAAATACTTGGTTGCTGCGACATTGAAATCGAAGGTGCAGGGAAGCTCCAGGTCAACCAATACGTTATCCGTAAAGCCCGGGACTGCCACCGTGGTATTCATCCATAAGAGCGGTCGCACGGTGCGGCTCCATCGCTCCGGCGTACCAAAAAGGTCGAGCAGCTTCTCCTGCTCCTGCGCAACATAGCGTCTCTTGGCCGGCTCGATCTGAACCTGGCACCGCAACGTGAGGGTGTGGATCGCTTCCTCGGCCGGAAGGTTTGTGATCCGCAGCTTCAAAGCAATCAAGGGAGCGGCTGCGTGGGGCACCGCCTCGGCGGCTTCGATCTTGAAATGCAGTTCAGGCATGGGCGGCTTCTCGTACTTCCACGCTTCGGGTCTTCAACTCGGCGAAGAATTGGTGGATTTCCTTCCACACCTCGGCCCCGCCGGAAAGCCCACGCCAGTGCATGCGGATCAAACCAACCAGCCGGTAGCACTCGTCGATGGGAACGATGTAGTACTGAGCCTGCGCGCCGACACGGTTAACCAGAAATGTCTCAACATCCGCCTCCATTTTCTGCAACGCCGGATGCTGCCCCGCGATCTCTGACCAGGATTCCAGGCTTAACAGTGATTCAATCGCACCCGCAGGGCTCGGATACATGGCCCGCACCTTGTCCGCCGCCCCATCGCGATAGAAGAAGGCAAGATTGATGGGGATCATCAGCGATTCCCACTGAAGGTCCGGCATTTGAAAGTCCGCGAGCACTCGGCTGCGGCGGGGGATACGGAGATAGTGGGCCCCCGCCTGCCCGCAGAAGAGAACCGCGCAGCCATCGCACGAGCATACGATCTGGCGCGTGATCGGATCGAGCAGATGCTGGTGCAAAGGTACCAGCGCCGCACTGCAAAGTTCGCAGCGTTCCAGGGCCGGGTCCCGGCGGGCAATCTTCCTCAGAAATGGAAGCGATCCTTGCGTCATGTGCAGCAGAACTCCTCGCGAATCAGTTTTTGTGAGGGAGAACCGCTAGATCTCTCCACTACGCTACGCTCCGGTCGAGATGACAAGTTTGTTATGTGCAAAGAATTTTGTCGAGCAACCGCTCTTCATGAAAGCTTCGCCCTCCCCTTTGTCATCCCGCCTGTCCCGGCGTGCCGTGGGACCGAAGCGAAGCGTAGCGGAGGGATCTGCAGTTCCGCGGACCTTTCCTGGAAATGTTCTTCGACTGAGCATAGAGAGAGCTGCGGTTCTCCTCAGGCAGGCGGCATATGAGGCATGCTGGGGTGAATCGGCTTGCGATCGTCAACATTGACTCCCGTAGCATCGTCTGCCTTACGATCCACCGGCTTGGCAAGGGGCTCAATCCTCAGCGAAGGCCTGTTGCGCGTTGTTTCCTCATACGGCATAGTATCTCTCCTGTTTTGCAAGCTACTTGAGAACGACAAGGTTGGAAGCAGCGGTATGTTCAGCCGGGGCATTCTCCGCGACAATTTCAAGGATGTCGGGAGCAGCTTCATACAGCGCTTCTTCTACAGCGTTCTTGAGCGTGAGGGAGGACGACGGACAACTACCGCAGGTCCCGTGCAGCTTCAGCCGGACGATGCCGTCCCGCACACTGACCAGCTCGCAGTCTCCTCCGTGAGATTTGAGATAGGGCCTGACGGCCTCCAGACCGCGCACAACCCTGGTTTCTATCTCGTCCGGATGCAAGGAATGGAGAAGGAACATGCCGGCAACGAGATTGTCTTCGAGAGCTGCAGAAAGCACCCGTTCGCCGTCGGCTGTTTCCAGGCACTTGTCGATCAGTCGTTGCAGCGCCGCGCCATGCAGCTCAACCACGGACTGAACCAGTTCCAGCGCGGCGGCCCGAACCTCCGGGTCGCCGGCCTGATCTAGTTTGGCAGCCAGTTTCTCTACATGGTCACTCTGGGCGCGGAACTCTCCGCGCCGTGGGGCCGCCACCGGTTGCTCAGCGCTGGCCGCCATTATTCGGGCCCCGCCGCCCCGAACATGGGCGAGTGCTTCACTTCGATCACCTTGCCGTCCCCGACGTACATATGGACGCCGCAGGGCAGGCATGGATCGAAGCTGCGCACCGTGCGCATGATGTCGATACCCTTGAAATTCTCCGGGCCGTTGTCTTCGAAGATGGGTGTATTTTGCACCGCGTCCTCGTAAGGCCCTGGAGTTCCATAGACGTCGCGCGGGTTCGCGTTCCACGGCGTCGGTGGATATGGATGGTAATTGGCGATCTTACCTTCGCGGATGACGACGTGATGGGACAGGACTCCACGAACTGCTTCGTGGAAGCCGCAGCCGATGGCCTCTTCCGGTACTTTGAAGTCAGTCCAGGTGGAAGTGCGGCCGGCATTCAATTCCGCCAGCGCCTTCTCGACAAAGTAAAGCGCCGTCGCTGCCGCGTACGCCTGGAAGTAAGTACGAGCGCGATCCCGCTCCAGCGTGTTGCTCCATTGTGGGATCTTCCATTCGAACTCGGTTTCCGGGAGCATGGCAGTTTTCGGCAGATTGATCTTGACGCTGTGCCCGGTAGCCTTCACGTAGCCAATGTCGACCAGGCCGGAGAGCGCCGTGGACCAGAGCCGTGCAATCGGTCCCCCGCCAGTGTCGAGCGCCAGGTGATCGCCGGTGCGCTGGTCATACCAACGCGGAGACATCACCCAGGTGTAATTGCCGCCGAAGTCGCGCTTCTGCGGTCGAGGAATGGTCGTCTGGTTCCAGGGGTGGTGTTTGTCGACCGGATTGCCCAACGGGTCGCGGGCGACGAAAGTCTCTGAACCCTGCCAGTCGTCGTAATAGGAACTGCCGAGCAGAATCCGTATGTTCAGGTTGATGTCGACCAGGCTGTTGGTGACCAGCTTGCCATCCACCACCACGCCGGGCGTGACGAACATTTTGCGGCCCCACTCCGCCATGTTCTTGTAGGTGTAGTCGCAGCTATCCGGATCGTTATACGAACCCCAACACGCCAGCAAGGTGCGCCGCAGGCCAACCTTCTCGTACCCCGGCATTGCCTGATAAAAGAAGTCGAAGAGGTCATCGTGCAGCGGCACGACCCTCTTCATGAACTCGACGTACTTCATCAGGCGAACCAAATAATCCGTGAACAGTTGGATGGTGGCCACAGTGCCGACTCCGCCCGGATACAGCGTCGAAGGATGCACGTGGCGGCCTTCCATCAGGCAGAACATCTCGCGTGTCATGCGGCTCATGGCCAGCGTCTCGCGATAGAACGACCCCGTAAAGGGATTGAGCGCGGTCATAATATCGGCGATGGTTTTAAAGCCGTGCTTGTCCCCATTCGGGGCCGCAGTCGATTGTGCCTTGGCCCAGACCCCGGGGTTGGTCTCCTTGACCATCTGCTCGCAAAAGTCCACGCCGACCAGGTTGTCCTGGAAGATGTTGTGATCAAACATGTACTCGGCGGCCTCCCCCAGGTTGATGATCCACTCAGCCAGAGGCGGCGGTTTTACACCAAACGCCATGTTCTGCGCATACACAGCGCAGGTGGCATGGTTGTCGCCGCAGATGCCGCAGATGCGGCTGGTGATGAAATGGGCGTCGCGCGGGTCTTTGCCCTTCATGAAAATGCTATAGCCGCGGAAAATGGATGAGGTGCTGTGGCACTCGGCGACTTCCCGGTTGGCGAAGTCGATCTTGGTGAAAATACCGAGACTGCCAACGATCCGGGTAATCGGATCCCAATTCATCTCCACCAGGTTGCGCTTCTTCTTGTCGACCTCAGCCATCGTTTCCGGATATGTCGCCATGAAATTGTTCCTTTCGGTTAACTTCTCTGTTGGTCGAAGCTGTTAGAAATATACCGGCGCCCAATCCTTACAGTGTTCTTCGGCAAGGGTGCGGATAGCACGAATCGCTCTAGTAGGTTGTCGGGCGGTAGCCGGTAGTCAACTGACCTCCGGGATGCCTCCACTTCGGTTCCTTGTTCACGGTGGTGTTGGTGATACTGCGCATGGTCCGGATGAAGCGGCCATAGGTGCCAATGACGTTGGTGGAAAGCTTCGCCCCCGGCGGTTCATCCATGAAAGGCATGAACTTATCCGGGAACCCGGGCATGGTGCACCCAATGCAGATTCCGCCCACGTTGGGACAGCCACCGATGCCGCGCATCCAGCCGCGCTTGGTCACGTTGCAATCGACCACCGGTCCCCAACAGCCCAATTTCACCAGGCACTTCGACGACCCGTAGTGGGTGGCGAAGTCTCCTTGCTCGTAATACGAGCCGCGATCGCAACCCTCGTGTACGGTTTTGCCGAAGAGCCAGGTTGGCCGCAATTGCTTGTCTAACGGGATCATCGGAGCCAGACCGGCCACCTGGTAAAGCAGGTAGAGAACAGTTTCCATAAAGTTGTCGGGCTGCACCGGACAACCGGGGACATTCACAATGGGCAGGCCGGCCTTGGAGCGCCAGTCCCATCCGAGGTAATCGGCCAGGCCCATGCATCCAGTCGGGTTCCCTTGCATGGCGTGGATGCCGCCGTACGTGGCGCACGTGCCGGCGCCGATAATGGCCAGCGCCTTGGGCGCCAGGCGATCGATCCATTCGCAGGTGGTAATCGGCTGGCCAGTGTCAGGATTGGTGCCCAGCGCCGCCCAGTACCCTTCCTTCTTGATCGTTTCGTTCGGAATGGAGCCTTCCACCACCAGCACGAAGGGTTCGAGCAGACCCTTCTCCGCCTCGTAGAAAAACTTCATGAACTCATCGCCATTTTCGTAGGCGAGCACGGGGTTGTGCAGATGAACCTTGGGTAATCCCGGGATCGCTCCGAGCAGAACGTCCTCGATGCTTGGCTGTTCGGCAGCGGTCACTGAAACGCTGTCTCCATCGCAACTTAGGCCGGCTGTGATCCAGAGAATGTGAACGTCGGAAACGGCGGGAGCTTTGGTGATACTGCTTACCTTTTCAGCCATGTGATTCTCCTTCAGCCTTGTGACTTGGAAACAGAGCTGTGCGCGATGGAGCTAAACAGCAGACCTGCCTCACATAGTCGGACGCGAGAGCCAGACAAACTGTTGCCGGGTTGGAATCGAAAGAAGAGCGTGGTGGGATCAGGGCGAGCCTGTCCCCTGAAGACGCGAAATCTAAGGCGGAAAAATACGTGCGCAAATTTCGGGCCTCACTGCGAACCCAAAGGAAGCTACGCCCGGGCGGTCCGCTCTGTCAATCGGAGGAACCCCTATCCCTTCACGGGCTGAACAGCCGCGGAGAAACGCGATTTGGGGTTGATTTAGGGTAGGCCGGGGCATTTATCCCTAGCGTAAACGCAATCATCGGGGGCTTTACTGATGACTGCAAAACTAATGTCCAGGTCAGTCTGTTTCGAGCCAATTTCGAAAAGTGCTTTGTATCAGGGCACGACTTCAGTCGTGCCGAAAAGGGCCACTAGGACGAGGGCTTCACTGCGCCACGAAAGCAATCAGCAGATGCGAGGCAGCTGCTCGCCGAACATCACATCCAGCACCCTGGTTCCGCCGATCTGGGTCTTCATCAGCACCATGCCGGGGTGTTGAGTCACCACTTCTCCAATGATCACGGCGTCGCGGCCAAGAGGGTGTTGTTGCATTTGTTGCAGCACGGCTGGTGCTCTTTCCGGCGCAACAACGGCCAGCAGCTTTCCCTCATTTGCGACGTAGAGGGGGTCAAGCCCCAGCACCTCGCACGCGCCCTTTACCGAATCATGCACGGGAATCGCCTTTTCTCGCAAAATCATTCCCACATTGGCACGCTTGGCGATTTCGTTCAGCGTGGTAGCCGCACCACCGCGGGTTGGATCGCGCAGACAATGGATAAATTCCGCCCCATCCGTTGGTGGTGTAGCGAGCATGCTGGCTACTAGCCCATTCAACGAAGCACAATCGCTGGCAATAGCGCCTTCAAATTCAAGCCCCTCACGTTGCGACATGATGGCCATGCCGTGGTCCCCGATATATCCGCTGAGAATGATCTGGTCCCCCGGACGGGCACGGTCGGCCGAGATGTTTACGCCGCTCTCGATCACGCCAATACCTGTGGTGGTGATAAACACCTGGTCGCCTTTACCGCGGTTGACCACCTTGGTGTCGCCGGTGACGAACTCTACGCCCGCCTCAACTGCAGCTGCACGCATCGACTCCACCACGCGCCGCAAATCGTCCACCGCCAGGCCTTCCTCAAGAATGAATGCCGCAGACAGATAGAGAGGGCGAGCCCCGCTCATGGCCAGATCGTTCACTGTTCCGTGTACGGCCAGCCGTCCGATATCACCCCCAGGGAAAAAGATGGGCGTGACCACGAAAGAGTCTGTTGTGAATGCCAGCCGGGCGCCCCCGATCGTCACGACGGCTTGGTCATCAAGCTTGTCAAGAACAGGATTTCTGAATGCGGGCAGAAAGATCTGGTCGATCAGATCGGCCGTGAGCTTGCCTCCGCTGCCATGCCCGAGCACGATTTGCCGATGGTCAAAGATGGGCAAAGGACAGGATCCGAAAACCGGAGACGTGGCTCCCTCGTCGGCCGGCTTTACCTCATTTGGAACAGAAACCTCAGAGCTGCCCATTGGCCGTGACTCCCTGGCGGCTCGCCGGCGAAAGAATTTGATGCAGCGTTTCCGCTCCTTGCGGCTTCAGATGTCGACCGTAGCTGTAGTACGCAGCGCAGGCGCCCTCGGCCGATACCATCGTGGCCCCAAGTGGATGTTGCGGCGAACACAGAGTGCCGAACGCTGGACAGTCGTGCGGCTTCTTGATGCCCCGCAGTATTTGGCCACTGATACAAATCTCTGGTTCCAGTGTGGCGATCTCCTCCACGTCGAACATCTTCTCCGCATCCTGTTGGGCAAACTCATCGCGCAGGTGATAGCCGCTCATGGGGATGGTGCCAATGCCGCGCCACTTACGATCACCCACCTCGAAGACGCGATTCACCAGCTTCTGCGCGGGAAGATTGCCGGTACGATCCAGGACGCGCGAGTATTCATTTTCAACTACAGCACGTCCTTCTTCCAGTTGCTGCAGCGTCATCAGGGTGCCGTGAAGGATATCGATTGGTTCGAACCCGGTGATCACAATCGGCACCTGGTAGCGTGCGCTGATGGGATCGTATTCGCTATATCCCATCACTGCGCATACGTGACCCGGCCCAAGAAAACCCTGCACCCGGTTATCGGGCGATTGCAGAATTGCCTCCAGCGCTGGAGGAACCAGCACGTGCGAAACCAGCAGCGACAGATTTGTTACCTGCTCCTCGCGTGCGCGCCACGCCAGCATCGCGTTGGCAGGCGCCGTCGTTTCAAAGCCAATGGCAAAAAACACCACCTGCTTGCCTGGGTTGGCGCGCGCAATTTTGAGGCAGTCGAGCGGTGAGTAGACGACCCGCACATCGCCGCCCTGGGATTTGATAGTGAACAGATCACCATCCGAGCCGGGCACACGCAACATGTCGCCGAAGGAGCAGAAAATAACATTGGGTTGCCGGGCAATCGAATGAGCCTTGTCGATCATTTCCAGCGGCGTTACGCAAACCGGGCAGCCTGGGCCATGCACCAGCTCCACCCCTTCGGGGATCAGATGGTCGATTCCGTTCTTGACAATGGAGTGCGTCTGTCCTCCACACACCTCCATCAGCACCCAGGGACGCGTCTGGATGCGCCGCATCTCGGCTACGATTTTTTGCGCTACGCCACCATCGCGATACTCATCAAGGTATTTCACTGCCGGTAACCTCCTGGTTCCATCTCCTCAACCACGGGCGACTCAAGTTCGGTGAGTTGATCCAGATCCCTCAGCGCCTGATAGGTGCGCTCGGCTTCTGCTTCGTCGATCCGGCTGATGGCAAAACCAACATGAACCAACACGTACTCGCCAACTTGTGTTTCCGGAACGTATTCCAGGCAGGCCTCACGCACAATCCCGCCGAACTGGACTTTGGCCATGCGCATACCGCGCTGATCGAACGTCTCTACCACCTTGCCGGGTATCGCCAGGCACATGTCAATCTCCCTCGCGTATTCGTTGGTTCGCAATCAGGGCCTGCCCCAGGGAAAGACCTCCGTCGTTTGCAGGAACTTGGGCATGCAGGAAAACCCCAAAGCCGCGACGCCGCAACTCTACCACCGTACGGCCCAGAAGGTACAGGTTCTGGAAACTCCCGCCGCTGAGACAAATCCGGTCGACGCCGTCGGCTGCACCAATCCTGCCGCAAACTTCGCCAATTCCCACGCTCAAAGTGTTATGAAAGCATGCAGAAATTTCCCCCGTTCGCCGGCCACGGCTGAGGTCCTGCACGATCGCCGCGATCACCGGCCGGAAGTCGAGGATCATCGGTTGGTCCTCTTGAATCTCGAAGTTGTAGCGCCGGTGGATCGAACGCTCGGCCGCTGCCTCCAGCGCAATGGCCGCCTGGCCCTCGAAGGTCACCTCTGAGGCCAAGCCCAGAAGCGCCGAGACGGCATCGAAGAGCCGTCCGCACGAAGACGTCTCCACCGTCTGAATCCGCCGCGTCAGCATGCCGTTCACCAGGGCAATCTGCTTATCGTCAATCTGTTGCAAACTCCTGAGGCCGGACGGAAGCTGTTGCCCAAAAGCATCCCGCAAGTAACTGAGCGCCATGCGCCACGGCTGCCGCACGGCCGCGTCACCCCCGGGCAGCAAGACGTTTCGGAGATGTGCCCGGCGGGTGAAGCCGGCAAAATCCGCGAGCAGAAATTCCCCGCCCCAGATCGTGCCGTCGGTACCGAACCCGGTGCCATCCATGGCTACGCCGAGAACCTTGCCCTGCAGATGGTTCTCTCCCATGCAACTCGCGATGTGAGCATGGTGATGCTGCACCCCGATCTTGTGCTCGATTCCCGATGCCATCGCCATCCGGGTGCTCATGTAGCCCGGATGAAGGTCATACGCCGCCACGCGGGGCGCAACCTTAAAAACATGTTTAAGGTTGGTAAGCGTCTCCTCGAAGAACTGCATGGTTTCGTAATTCTCAAGATCGCCAAGGTGCTGGCTCAGGATGGCGTACCGCCCTTTTGTCAGGCAGAAAGTGTTCTTCAGTTCGCCACCAAACGCCAATACCTCTTGCAACTCATTCCCCAGGTCGATGGTCTGAGGCACAAAACCACGCGAGCGGCGCAGCACTCGCTCGCGGCCCTCGAAGCTGCGAACCACTGAGTCATCCACCCGGGTAGCGATATCGCGGTTGTGCAGCAGGAACCAGTCCGCTACGCCGCCGAGTTGCAGCATCGCTTCGTGGTTGCTGATCACGATCGGTTCCTCGCTCAGGTTGCCGCTTGTCATCACCAGCGCCGCCCATTCGGATTCCATCAGAGGCGAGTCGCTGAATAGAAGGTAGTGCAGGGGAGTGTACGGCAGCATCACCCCCAACGTGTTGTCTCCCGGAGCAACACCGGAAGCCAGCTTCGCGTCCGGCCGCCGCGGGAGAATAACAATCGGCCGGCGCGGAGAAAGCAGGCCGGCTTCGTCTTGCGCCGATATTTCGCACAGTCTCCTGGCCGCCGTCAGGTCGCGCACCATGAGCGCGAGAGGCTTATGGGGACGCCGCTTCCGTCTTCTTAATTCCGACACTGCAATCTCATTAGTGGCATCGCAGGCGAGCAGAAAGCCGCCCAGCCCTTTCATTGCCAGGATGTTTCCTTCAAGCAACAGCGCGCGCGCCTGGCGAAGAATCGGCAGTGAATCTCTGTTCTGAAACCAGCAGTTCCCCAGCGAGGCGCGCGCGGCCAAGTCCGGTGTCGCGGCCGCCATCCACTCACTCCCCACGCTCTTCACCAGCAGCAACGAGGGTCCGCAAACGGCGCAGGCATTCGGCTGGGCATGAAAGCGCCGGTCTTCGGGGTCCTCATATTCCGCCTGGCAGGCAGCGCACATGGTAAAAGACGACATGGTGGTCGTCGCACGGTCATAAGGTAGGTCGCGGATGATGGTGTAGCGTGGGCCGCAATGGGTGCAATTGGTGAATGGATACCCGTAGCGCCGGTTTGCAGGGTCCCCAAAATCGCTCCAGCAGGCATTACAGGTGCCCGCGTCGGGCGATACCAGCGCGAATTCACCGGCTTCTTCCCGGCTGCCAAGAATTGAGAAGCCCGCGTCCCCCCGAGTTTCCATGTCAGACACGGCGATCTGGGTGATCTCTGCCAGTTGCGGCGGTTCGGCTTTGAGTGTTTTGAGAAATTCTTCCACCTCCGCATCGCCGCCCTCAATCTCGATGGTTACGCCGGAGGATGAGTTGAAAACATACCCTGTCAGGCCCAGAGACTGAGCCAGTTTGAACACAAACGGACGAAACCCGACCCCTTGCACAATGCCTCGCACGTGAATGTGCCTGCGCCGGTTAGTCATTCTTTTCCCTGGCGGAACAACGGCTTTCTTATGGATATTCAATTAGTTTGTTGGTAACGTCTCTCCAGCGGAAATACATCCCGGTTCTGAAAGGAACGACACATGATGCTGGGTATGACGTTATCGACATTCACTCTCTTCCACGTGATATTGAGCCTCGTGGGCATCGCTGCCGGACTCATCGTAGTGTACGGGCTGCTGAGTGGGAAACGACTCGACGGCTGGACCGCGATCTTTCTGGTATTTACAGTTTTGACCAGCGTGACCGGGTTCCTCTTTCCGTTCATTCACCTCTTGCCGTCGCATATCGTCGGAATCCTCTCCCTGGTTGTGCTTGCGGTTGCGATCTTTGCCCGTTACGCTCGTCGCATGGAGGGTGGTTGGCGACGCATCTATGTCGTCTGCGCCATGGTCGCGCTCTACCTGAATTGCTTCGTAGCAGTGGTGCAGGCCTTCCTGAAAGTGCCCGCTCTGCACGCATTGGCTCCGCATGGGAACGAGCCGGCATTCCTCATTGCTCAGCTTGCACTCCTGGCAATTTTTGTCTGGTTGACCATCGTCGCGGCCAGGCGTTTTCTCTGCGAGCCCCTTGCGAAAACGGTTTGATGACTGCACCCACGGGCCAAAAGGAAAAGATGTTGGCTGGTGAGTTGTACCTGGCGACCGATCCCCAACTGGTCGCCGAGAACCAGCGCGCTCAGGAATTGCTTTTCCGCTTCGAGCCTGTGACTTTTTGATCTTTTCTTGTTTGTTGCACCCGACCAGATGTTGTTTAAGTCCCCTCCAGAAAGGCGTCATCCTGCCTGCCCCGGCGTGCCGTGGGAGCGAAGCGCCGCGCAGATCTATCGCATAACAGAGGGCTTATGGCGCGGAGTCGAAGAGCCTGTCCTGAGCGGAGTCGAAGGAACCCCGGCGATGCTTGTTGGCAGGTGCTCTTCGGAGCTTTCCGGCCACAGGCTACAAGGGAAATTAAAAAAGTCACAGCCTCTGAGCGAAGCGCCTCGCAGATCCATCGCATAACAGAGGGTTTATGGCGCGGAGTCGAAGAGCCTGTCCTGAGCGTAGCCAAAAGAACCCCGAGGGTGCTTATCCTACTCACGCCGTTCGGACCCTTTCAACCACCGAAGCCCCCATTTGGCGGACCCGACACGGTCTATCTACTAGGTTCCAGCCCGAAGGGGACGGCTGAAAATAACTGGGAGCACCCTCAGCGACCTTCCGCACTGAGCCGTTTCCGCGCGGGACGTTCGACCTGTATCGAACGAATCCGAGACTGCGTTCGGGCAGCTCCCAGACACGTGGTTACCTTCGCCGCAAAAAAGGGAGCAATAGGCAAAAAAAGTCCCGCTATGCGGTACGCGATGCGCCTTTTCGCGCCTACCCGCGCGGCAAACGTTGACAACCGTACCATCGAACAAAAATCATGCTATCGGGCACTGATTTCCCAGTGGAACATACCGCAAAGCGGGATTCGAACCCGCAAAGCGGAACCGCACCGAAGGGTAAACTGCTGAACTTGAGGGTCATTCGATGGAAGCGCTTGCCAGTGATCGTCCCCCTACCGAAGCTGTTTCACGATCCAGCGATCTGTATCAGTTGCACAGCCTCGATCGCGCGGTTGCTGTTTTGGAGATGCTGGGCGAAAGCGAAACTGCGCTTAGCCTTGCGGAAGTATGCCAGCGGCTGCGTTTGCACAAAAGTACCGCTCACCGTTCCCTCATGGTGTTGGAACGGAGTGCCCTGATCGAGCGAACCCCGGAGAATCGGTACCGCCTCGGCCTGAAGCTGTATGAGCTTGGCAACCGGGCGGTCGAGCAGGTGGATCTGCGTACCCGTGTCCATCCCTACTTTCGCCGGCTTGCGGCACACGTGGGAGAAACCGTGCACCTGAGCGTGCTCCAGAAAACATCCATTGTTTACCTGGACAAAGTGGAACCGAACCGCCGGGTGTGTGTCAGTTCCAAAACTGGGACTTCCAATCCTGTCTACTGCACCTCCATGGGCAAGGCCATGCTTGCCTTTCAACCGCCCGAAGTCATCGACCAGATCGTTTCCAAGATCCGTTTCGTGCGCTACACTCACAAGACGCTCACCTCCCGCGAGGCCCTGATGAAGGCGTTGGAACGCGTGCGTCGCCGCGGATACGCCATTGACGATCAGGAAATCGAGGTGGGTGTTCGCTGTGTGGGCGCGCCTATCTTCGATGAAAACCATCAAGCCATCGCAGCCGTCAGTGTCTCCGGTCCGGCCTCGCGGATTACGGCGCCCAACATGCCCGAGATTGCCGAGCACCTGCTGCGCTGCTGCCGCGACATTTCCCTCTCGCTCGGGGTGCACGCCAAGAAGAGACCGCGTGTCCTCTCCGCCTTCGAGCGCCACTACCACAGTTAAGGGCGTCGGGGGACCCTTAAGGCGCATAGGGCGCTTAAGGCGCACACTTTCACCCGCTATCGCAGGTCGGTGATCGCCGCTACGTCCATGTCCCCATAGTCCTGGTTCTCTCCTCCCATGCCCCAACAGAAGCTATAGGCCTGCGTGCCCACGCCCGCGTGGATCGACCAGCCGGGAGAAATGACTGCCTGCAGTTCTTTCATTACCATGTGGCGAGTTTCCCCCGGCGGCCCCATCAGGTGAAACGCCACCGCATCCTGGGCAAGGTTGAAATAGAGATACACCTCGGAGCGCCGCATGTGGGTGTGCGGCGGCATCGTATTCCAAACGCTGCCTGCATGCAAATGGGTCACCCCCATCACCAACTGGCAGCTCTGAACCCCGCCAAGATAGATGTACTTGGAAACCGTCCTCAGGTTGCAGGTCTCCGCACTGCCGACTACCGTCGGACTCGCATCTTGCTTTCGCACCAGTGCGACCGGGTAGGCGGTATGCGCAGGATAGCTAAGAAGATAAAAGATAGCCGGTGACAATGGGTCTTTGGACTCGAAGCCGATCTCTGCGTTACCCCGGCCGATATACAGGCAGTCAAGATTTTCGAGCGAGTGGCATTTTCCGTTCACCTGGATACAACCGCTCCCACCCACATTCAAGGCTCCTAACTCGCGTCGCTCGGTAAAGTACTGGGCGCGTAATTCTGGACCTGTCGGTAAGGAAAGTGGGCCTCCCGTTGGCGCTGCGATTCCCACGACCGTGCGGTCCAAATCGACATAAGCCAGGTGGATCGCTCCGGGCTCATGCAACGAATCCATGAGGAACGTCTCCCGAAGCTCGGCCGTGGTCATGTGCGGATAACGAACGGGATCTGCCAAGAGATAGGTCTT
Organism: uncultured Acidobacteriaceae bacterium; assembly: GCA_963750415.1. Lineage (GTDB taxonomy): Bacteria > Acidobacteriota > Terriglobia > Terriglobales > Acidobacteriaceae > PALSA-350. The sequence goes on along the minus strand of CAVVQX010000002.1, from coordinate 42,211 downwards.
CAAATCGCACTCCTTCACCAGGGTCAAATCCTCCGCGAAGACCTTTAGTCATCTACGGGTAAAGCGGCAGTTCAATTGCCGGCACTACTGTAAGACAGCTGACCGAGATACGAAGTCTCACGCGGGACCTGCTTCACCAGCCAATTCACCAGCTCGACCGCTCCGGCAAGATTGTCATATTCCGGAGGAAGGTTTTGCCCATTCGTGTATTCGTTGTAGACCCACGGGTCGGCCACGGCAAAAACCGTGCCTTTGCCGTATTTCGCCGACGCCATCAGCATGTCCCCTCTGTCCTGCAACAGAGAAGCAGCACGACCTTTGATCGATATCGTGCAGGTATCTTTCATGAACAAGGTGTGAGGATAGTGAAACAGCGGCCCTCCCCCCGCCACCGGAATCCGGCCTGGGTCATGAGCCTCTCCGATCACATGGTGGCTGAGGACCGGGTTGAAGTGGATGCCAAACACATCGGCAAGCAGATCCAGATGTTCAATCTCCCCGTTAGCCGGATCGTTGGCCATCAAAACCAGCACCCCTCCCGCTTTCACCCATTCGGCCACCTGCCGTGCATCCTCGGGCTGCACGTAGTGAGGCTTCGGATTCTTGGCCGGGATGTCAGGCGACACAATGATGTAAAACTGTGCCCCTTTCAGGTTGGCTGCAGTGGGCGCGATGTAAAGCGTATCCGTCGCTACACCGAATCCCCGGAAGATCTGCCCGAAAAGAAAAAAGCCACTGTTACTGACATCATCCCACTTGTAGTGGAAGTACTCCTGTTTTCCCGCCGCGTTGGTCCGCTGCTGGCTGTTAAACCACGCGTCCACCAACACTTTTTCGCCTCTGTCAGCGGGGTAGCCGCGTGCCGTCGGGCACAACATCAAGACAAGTACAATCGCGCCCATGGCGAACGAATTGAAACCTTGCACTGCGCTTGCTCCACGGGTCATGGTTAGAAATCCATCTTCAAACTCAACTGTGTTCCGGTAAACTCCGTTTGCTCGAACATAGCAAGGAAAGATACTGCGCAACGGCCCCCAAGAAAGTCGACTGGCGGACCGGCCCAAGATTTATCAAATCGAATATTCGTTGATCAATGGAAATCGAAGGATTGGGGCTTTAAAGGCGTACCAGGTTCCGCCTTGCGGGACGCGGACGCGTAGCCCGGGTGCTACAGTAGCCTAAGCGCTAAATCCTATGCCGATCGCCGACGATCTAGCCCGCATTGCAGTGCAGGAACAAGAGCTCCAGTTTGCCAGCTTTGACGAGGAAACGGCATGGAGGCTGGGTGGACATGTAAGAGCACTGGCGCTTGCGCGCAAGCTGAGCCTGGTGGTCGACGTCCGGCGTTTCGGGCAACTCCTGTTTTACTCGGCGCTGGCGGGGACCACTCCCGACAATGTCGAGTGGGTGCGCCGCAAAAGCAATGTGGTCGCTCGCTTTCATCGGAGTTCCTATGCCATCGGGCGGGAGATGGAGAACAAGAAGTCCAATCTCTTCGAGCGCTACGGACTCCCGATTGCAGACTACGCCAGCCATGGGGGCAGCTTCCCATTGCGCGTGTTGGGAGCTGGGGTCATTGGTTCCGTCACCGTTTCCGGTCTGCCGGAGCGCAATGATCATCAGTTAGCGGTAGAGGCCCTGTGCGCAGAGCTGGGCCGCCCCTTTGAAAGCCTGCGCCTCGAATAGCGCCAAATTGCCCGCCAACCAGGTGAACCTCTCCCGCGTCAAAGCAAACTGTGGCGCAGGACTTGTGTGCGCAGGGAGAGAAGACATGGCAAAGCTAGACGAAGCAGCTCGCGATCGGATACCGGCGACCAAATATGCGTTTCCCAAGCAACGCAAGGAGCCGCTGGAAAATGCCTCTCACGTACGCAACGCTGCCGCGCGGTTTAATCAGGTAGAGGGCGTCACCGAGGCGGAGCGTCGCGCGGCGTGGAAGCGGATCGAATCCGCAGCCAGGAAATACAAGGTGGAACTCAAGAGTTCCAAATAGCGTTTGTCAACGGCTGCAGTTCAGCCTATCAAGTGGTCGGGGCATAAAGCCCTTGCCGGTTGGTCGCTATAGCCACTAGCATCAGTACATGGCAAAGGTTTCTGAGGCAATCGCCCCGGTGATCGCCGTGGACAGGAAAGCCTCAGCCCCGCTGCATAAGCAGGTCTACGAGGGCTTTCGCATGGCCATCGTCCGGGGCAATTTGCGGCCTGGGCAGCGAGTGCCTTCTTCCCGTAGTCTGGTTGAGGAGTTGGGGATATCCCGCATCCCGATTCTCAATGCTTACGCGCAGTTGTTGGCGGAGGGTTATTTCGAGAGCCGCAGAGGCGCGGGCACGTTTGTATCCAACGCTCTCCCCGAAAGCCTCACCATTTGTAAAGATAAAACGCCGCAATCCGCGCAGGTGGGTTCGGGACCCCGCCCGGTTGCGCGGCGCGGGTTGCTGCTCTCTGCCGAACGCCCGCCGTGGGCCGGCGGCTGGGGCGCGTTCAGCGTGCACCAGCCCGCTTTTGACCGCTTTCCATTTCAGATATGGTCAAGCATTATCTTGCGCCACTGTCGAAGCCCGCGCCCGAACGCAATCCATAACATCGACGCGCTGGGCACGGAAACTTTCCGCGAGGCCATCTGTACCTACCTTCGCACCGCGCGGGCGGTTCACTGTGAGCCGCGCCAGGTGATGGTGGTTTCCGGCTCGCAGCAAGCACTCGAGATTGCGGCGCGTGTGTTGCTGGGAAAGGGAAGCGCCCTTTGGGTCGAAGATCCAGGCTATCGGCTGGCGAGGAACGTCTTTCAAGGTGCAGGTTGCCGTCTGATACCTGTCCCCGTCGATGAAGATGGTTTGGTGGTATCCATCGGGATCAAGCGATGCCCCAAAGCGCGCGCAGCTTACGTTACCCCTTCTCATCAATACCCTCTCGGCGCAACCATGAGCGCTAGCCGCCGGATGCAATTGCTCAACTGGGCGCAAAGTGCGGGATCGTGGATCATCGAGGACGACTATGACAGCGAGTACCGCTTCGAAAGCGCGCCTATCTCATCCTTGCAGGGGCTTGATCGTAATGCCCGGGTAATTTATATCGGAACCTTCAGCAAGGTTCTTTTCCCCTCGTTGCGTCTGGGCTACATCGTGATCCCCGATGATCTGGTGGATCATTTCGCAGCGGTGCGATCGGTCATGGACATTTTCCCGCCCTACCTGTACCAGGAAGCGATCACCGACTTCATGCGGGAAGGACATTTCGCTCGTCACATCCGGAAGATGCGATTGCTTTATGGTGAACGCAGGACCGCGCTGGTCAATAACATCCGGGACCAACTGGGGCCAGAGTTCAAAATCCACGGTACCCAGGCAGGCATGCATCTCGCAGTGACTTTGCCCAAAGGCCTTCGTGATCTTGAGATTGCGCAAAAAGCTGCGGCCCAGGGCATATGGTTGTGGCCTCTCTCACCGTCGTATCTCACGAATCCACGCCAGGGTCTGATCCTCGGATTTGGCAATACGTCGGTGGAAGAAATGCCTCGCGCCGTCAGTCAACTTCGAGCACAGCTGCCGGGATGAAGCGACATGGCAACCTCGTTTGATTGGATTCGATAACCATCGCTTCGCCTTCTCCGGCAAAGGCGCGTGCCATCGAAGCCGGGGCCAACTTCGCGACCATCGCTTGGTCTGGGGCATCATGAAAAGACAGGACGCCGTTGGGCCTCAACGTGAGGCACGCTTTCGCGCCGGAGGTGAGTAGAGTGAACTCGGTGGTCTCGGTGAATGTCGGTCTTCCACGAGATGTCGAATGGCAAGGCAAAGTAGTCCACACCGCCGTCTGGAAGAGGCCTGTCCCAGGCAGAGTGATGGCGCGGCGCCTGAACCTGGAGGGCGACGGGCAAGGAGACCTGGCAGGTCACGGTGGGGAGCACCGGGCCGTGATGGTATATCAGCTCGATTCCTACAGCTACTGGCAGGATCAATTGCAGCGGCACGACTTCGAGTATGGTCAATTCGGCGAAAACCTCACCGTCGATGGTCTTCCCGACAACGAAGTCTGTATCGGCGATCGTTACCGAATCGGGGGCGCCCTCTTTGAGGTGACACAGCCGCGGGTCACGTGCTATCGAGTCGGCATCCGCATGGCCAATCCGCAAATGCCGAGCCTGCTGGTTTCCCACAAGCGCCCTGGCTTCTATTTCCGCGTGATTGAAGAAGGCGAGATTGGGGCAGGAGACCCGATCGTGAAGGTCGCCGAGGGGCCGGAGCACGTCACCGTGGCCGAAATCGATGGGCTGCTTTACCTGCCTGGCCATCCGCGGGAACAGCTGCAGCGCGCACTGCGGATACCCTCACTCAGTGCGGGGTGGAGAGACTCATTACAGGCCTTGGCAGTCGATGGAGGTAAAGACAAACAAGGGAACGCGGGGCTTGCTCCTTCGTCGCCTCCGCCTGCGTGGCGCGGCTTTCGGCCGCTGCGTGTTGCGGCGGTTCAACCTGAGTCTGAGGGTGTGCGCTCCTTTCTGCTCGAATCCGAGGATCGATCCCCTCTACCGCCCCCACTGGCCGGGCAATTTCTGGTATTCAAGCTCGAATTGGACACCCATTCCGCGCCCATCCTGCGCAGCTATTCGATGTCTGGCCCTCAGGGCGCAGGAACGTACCGCATTAGCGTGAAGCGTGCCGACGGCCTGGGAAGCCGCTTCTTCCATGACTGCATCCATCCCGGTTACATACTTCAAGTGAGCGCGCCGCGAGGCAACTTCATGCTGGCTTCGAGTGAAAGCCCTGTCGTCTTGTTGAGCGCCGGGATCGGTGCAACTCCGGTCCTGTCCATGCTTCACGCACTCGCGGCCATGCATTCCATGCGAGAGGTCTGGTGGTGCTACGGCGCTCGCAATCGCAAAGAGCACCCGTTTGCCATGGAAGCCCGAGAGCTGCTTGCCACTCTTCCACGCAGCCGTTCGTTCATTGCATATAGCAAACCGGAAGAGGGAGATCAGCGGGGCAAGGACTACGATGCACCCGGCCATCTCAGCCTTTCGTCGCTGCAACAACTCCGCCTGCCTCAGACTGCGGACTTCTATCTTTGTGGGCCCGCTGCCTTCCTTGCTGAGCTGACCGCGGGCCTTCAGTCCTGGGGCGTGCCGTATTCACGCATTCATTCTGAGACCTTCGGAACGGAATCCGCAGTGACCCCAGGTATCGCAAGCGCCGCGCCCAGGACCCCCCATCCGCTGGAGGGAATTCCGGGATCAGGTCCGACGGTATCGTTTACCCGGAGTGGTCTGTCGGTGCCATGGAACCCGCGCTTTTCCAGCCTGCTCGAATTCGCCGAAGCCTGCGATGTTCCTGTCCGGTGGTCGTGCCGGACGGGCGTTTGCCATATGTGCGAGTCAGGGCTCATCGACGGCGAAGTTCGCTATGCCCCCGAGCCGCTCGACCGGCCTGCAGAGGGAAATGTTTTGATCTGCTGTTCGACGCCATTGGCAGGGCTTGAACTGGATTTGTAAGTATCAAAGACCCAGGTCGCTCAAGCCTGCGTGGCCGTCCGGACGTCTCCCGCTGGGCCAATGAAACTTTCGCTCAGGCTCCTCGATGGGCAATTCATTAATGCTGGCGTGGCGAGCGTACATCAGACCCTCGGCGTCAAACTCCCAATTCTCGTTGCCGTAGGCGCGAAACCAGTTCCCGGAGTCATCGTGATACTCATACGCGAAACGAACAGCGATGCGGTTGCCCGTGAAGGCCCACAATTCCTTGATCAGCCGGTAATCCAGTTCTCTAGTCCACTTCCTCTTCAGGAACGCAATGATTTGCTCTCGTCCGGTAGGGAATTCCGCGCGGTTCCGCCAGCGCGAATCAACCGTGTAAGCCAGCGCGACCTTTTCCGGGTCGCGTGTATTCCAGCCATCTTCGGCCAGGCGAACTTTCTGAATGGCAGTCTCCTGGCTAAAGGGCGGTAAGGGGGGACGCGGGCTCATGGTCGTTATTCTCCTTCAAACTTTCGAACCTGCGCGAGCCGCGGCAAGCTCTTTCCGCAGGGCTTCATTTTCCTGCTCCAGGGTTTGCATACGCTTCTCCACATCTTTCATTCCGTCACGGAGCTCTTCCACCGAATAGCGGGGCGTGATGTGTTGCGGGCAATTCCAATCGAAGGCTTCTACATGGATAACGAAGACCCGCTCGATGGCTGTCTTCTCACCGGGCATACGGACGCGGTCCAGCCAAGCCTCTGCCTTGTCGCCTTCGAAGATTTCCGTTCGTCCTAGTATCTTGAGCCGGGCCTGCCGCGGATAGTCGACCATAATGAGGGCAACGCGATCGTCGGTAAGCAAATTTCCTGTGCTGATGTATTGTTTGTTGCCGCGGAGATCGGCGAACGCCAGCGTATGGTCGTCGATTACTTTCAGAAAACCCTTGGGACCGCCGCGATGCTGCACATAAGGCCATCCAGTCGCGCCGGTCGTCGCCATGTAAAAGCTATCGCGCTGGGCCAGAAACGCCGTCTCGAACGGAGTGAAGCGATCCTGCGGAGCCCCGAAATTCTCCATGCGCTCGTACTGGCGCCGGCTGCCGTAGCGTTCCTGCAGCTTCTTGACCAGGGGAGTAAAGACGAGTGAACCGAAACTCATGAAGACCTTTCTGCCTCCCGGGCTCGACCCCTCCGGATCGGTGCGGGAAGGTCAGGTTCTTGGATCAACGTCATGCTCCGGGCGCGACCTCACGATGAGGAAGCAATCTCCTCATCGTGAGTCTCAAGCCCGGGATGACTCATGTCAAGCAGCCGGCGTTGGGAAAGAAGCCTGATCAACGTGGCCCGGATGGGTATCGGTTGAGACGGTTAGCTCTTCGCGTGCTTGGCAATGGCCTGCAGGACGGTGGTGCTGTCTGTACGGGGATCTACTTTTTTCCAAACCTCGGCAATCGTCCCATTTGGCGCGATGAGGAAAGTATCCCGCTCGTCGAATTTCATATCCTTGAAAGTCATCAACGGGACACCGTAAGCCGTGGCAGCCTGGCGTTCCGGATCCGCGAGTAGCTTGAAGGTTAGCCCGTCCTGAGTGCAAAAACTCTTGTGGCTTTCCGCCGTGTCGAGGCTAACTCCGAGCACGACAGCATGCTGAGCTTCAAACTTCGACAGATCGTTTTGATAGGCGTGTGCCTGGATTGTGCATCCAGTGGATTTGTCTTTCGGATAAAAATAGAGCACCACCCATTTGCCGCGGTAATCCGAAAGATTGACAGGTGTTCCATCCTGGGAAGGGAGAGTGAACGCCGGAGCCTTTGTTCCTGGCTGTAAATTAACGTCTGCTGCGTGTGCAGTGACTGCGCTCGCAGGACAAAACCCTGCGATTAGCAGGCAGAGCAGAAGCTTAGTGTTGTTTCGCATAGTTCCTCACTTTGCATACCTCATCATGCTTCTAACGGAAAGTACCAGAGGACTTCCCCTGGTCTGTAAATTTCATTCCATCGCCCTGATAGTTCAACGAGCACACGCAACGCCGGCACGTCGGATTTTCGTTCACGTCAAGTGACTGCCGGAATAACTGCGCCGCCTCACCGTTAACAACCTCTTCTAAGGTTGAAGAACGGATGTTTCCAATTGCGCGATGGAAAAAGCACGGCCTGACCGATCCGTCGACTTCCACCACCGCAGAAACCCAGGGAGCATTGCACAAGGGGGACCGGGGAGAAATCTGACCCAAATGTTCTCGGAACCGGCGTGCAATCCGCCGCAGTTTTTCTGCTCCTTCCACCACGTATTTGTGGCGAATATCGTCGCCATGTTCCAACAACAGATGCTCAATTTCGTCCTCAAGTCCGGCAACTTCTCGGACGGTCAACGCGATCTCGCTTTGTCTCTCCCCTGGCCACACCAATGGTCGATTGAATGCTTCCGAGGTCAGGTCTGCCGCAAGAAACGATATCGATGTAAACCCGATCATTTTTGCCGCCGCCACGGTCGCGCGAAGGTGGCGATGATTGGCTTTCTGCACCGTCGTGCGGCATGAGATCTTCATCCCCGGTTTTTGCTTATGGATCGCTGCGACACCCTTGGCGATTACATCGAAGGCTCCAGGGACGCGCCGGATACCGTCATGGATGTCTCGCGGACCATCGATCGACACGATTACATCATCGAAGAGTGCGGAGACATCATTTGCGCGTTTGAGCAGCAGGAGGCCGGTGGTGAGAAGCGTGAGACGAATGTTCTCTACACGAAAAAACTCGCAGAGTGAGCGAAGGTCGCCGTGCAACAACGGTTCGCCACCCGACAACACCACTTGCCGGACGCCTAGATTGCGCAGCGAGGCGCGATGACGCTCCAGGTCGGCTACGTGCACCTGCTCGTGCGTCTCCCGCTTCCAAATGTCGCACATGATGCAGCGGCAGTTGCAGTGACTATGGACGTTCAAAATCAAAATGGGCATGGATGTCAGCCCGGAAGCCGTCTGGACCGGCAGGGACGAGGCCACACCTTCCTCATGCAGCAGGGGCACGACGCACTCTCTTTCCACCGACACAAAGATCGGATCCCAGGGCCTCTTCAGCTTCGGCAACGAGCTTATCGATGGGAGCGCGAACCCATCGTCGCTGGCCATCCACCGCAAATGGCTGCAATCCGTGCCGGAGGGCGCCGGGAAGGCGCTCAAAGATCGATGGGCCCACAAGCTGGATGCGGCCTGCCAGGATCACCAATTCAATCTGCTTTATAGTCAACTGGGCCAGCGTTTCAGCCGGGCTGAGGCCGCGATCGCGGACCACCAGCAGGTCCGCGATGGAGCCTGGTTTGAGGTGGCCTTCTCCTCTACGCAGACGCAGGAGTTCCGCCGGCGCGCTGGTCACCATGGCATAGAGCGAGTTGGCGTCGAGGCCAATCTGCGTGTGCACGAACCGGATCTCATCCAGCAGGTCACCGGCAGCAGTGAGCGGCGAATCGCTGCCCAGCATCACCCGGTCGAGCGAGCGGATCAACGCCAGAGAGGACGACTGGTGAAAAAGAAAATCGTTCGAAGTGGGGCAGAGAATCACGGCGGCACGGCGCCGGTTGATCAATGACACTGCTTCGGGAGTGCATGCGAGGCCGTGAACCAGTACCGTGCGCTCATCGAGAGCGTGCATGCGGTCGAGGGCGAAGATCTCTTGCGCGCTCTCTTGATCGATACCTTCCGCAGCATGCAGAATGAACGGCAGATCGGCCCGGCTGGTGGCGAATTTGCCGGCCAGCAGCGGCTCGAACGAAGGCGAGTGGGCCCAGGCAAATTCAGAAACCACGCGGACGGGAAATCCGGGGTTCACTAACTCCTGGGTGATCGGGTTGTGATGGCAGACCGTGGTCACCCCGCAGAGTAGATTGCGGATTGCTCCCCACCATAGGCGGAGAGACCGAGGCACGTTGCGATGCTGCGCAATCAACGGAGCCTGGTTGGCATGAATATCCTGCGCCCATTGTGCCGCGTTGCGATAAGGACCATTCCCGATGTTGGGGAAGAGGCTGAATTCCAGATGATCGTGTGCATTGATCAACCCCGGAAGCAGGAGGAACCCAGACAAGTCAATCGTAGCGTCCGCACGAGCGTCAGACTTATCTGCCGCAGAGGCCGCGTTCTGCATCAGATGGATCATTCCGCCCATGACCGAAACAGAAGCAGGTGTGGCTGCATCCGGGCCACGGGCACAGCGCGCCCCAGTAAGCCGAATGGATCCGGGAGTGTCCTGCGTAACTGTTCGTTCCCGCGGAGAACTTGGGGACTTGCGCAATTGAAGGACGTAGATTGCCGGAAGACCGGCGGCAGAGGCAAACAAGTCAAGCCGGCCGGACTCTTCGAAGATCTGTCGCTCTTCTACACCGAAGGCTGGTTCCAGAAGCGAGCCAAGCGCAAATCCGCGAGATTGAAAAGCCTCGGCGATCTGCGGAAGAGTCCATCTGTGCCCCTGGATGTAGGTGTCTGCACCCTTCGCTGGAAACACTCTCTTCCAATCAAGAGAGGCCTCTGTCTCAGGATGCATATCGGTGAGGAACACCGTTGCCCCGGGACGGGCAACGCGGTCTATCTCCCGGGCGAAGCTATCGAGATCGTCGAGGTAGCTGACGACAAAAGAAGACAACACGATGTCGGCAGCGGCGTCACGAACTGGTAAGGCATCGCAGCTCCCCAGGCGAAGATCGCCATCATGGTTCAGCTTGTCAGCCGCGAGGAGCAGCATCGCGGGGGAAATATCCACGCCCAGCAAACTCCTCGGAGAGCGGCGGGTTAATCGGTGCAACCACCGTCCTGTGCCGCAGCCGGCATCGAGGATGTCCAAACCGCGAACGCAAGTCAATCTGGGGTCAAGAATGCGCTGTTCCAGCGCAAGCAGGGGGTTTGGAAGGGTGTCATAAACCTCAGCCCAGCTATCAAATACGTCAGACGGGAATGGTGAGAGCTGGCTCATAAGCTTTCCCGCTTCGGCTTGCGCAGTTGAATGAACGCGTTGGCCCACTGGAGTTCGATTGGAAAACGATAGAATCGCAGCGCGTAACGCCACCAGCTCAGCACCTTCAAAAGCACCCGGCTCCATTGCGGCGCGCGGATGTCCTGGACCGTGGGCCAGCGGGACGCAACCACGGTTTCAAAGTTATCGATCAGCTTCTTGGTCCTGGTCTTCAGCCACGGGGCGTGGGTATCGATGCGGAGGGTGTAATCCATCCATTCTTTGGCGGCCCATCCGGCAGGGCTATCCGGGAAAGCAATCTGGCTATCCACATCTCCATACATCTTCCCCGGCTGCGGTGTAGGGGTGTAGTGCTGCATGATGATTTCAGAGGTGGGATTAATTCGTTTGAGTTTCCGAATGAAGCTCACCGTCTCTTTCGTATCGCGCTCCGGATCTCCCGGGTTCCCGATGACAAATGAGAATTCAGGAATGATGCCGAACTGCCGAGTACGATGGGCCATCGCCACTGTTTCCTCGGTGGTGATGCCTTTCTCCATCTCTTTCAGCACCCAATCGGAGCCGGATTCCGCGCCAAAGAAAATCATCGTGCAGCCGGCCTTCTTGATCGCTTCCAGGGTCGCATCGGAATACCGCGACATGATGTCGACGCGCGCTTCACACCACCATCGCAGGTTGAGCGGCGCCATGAGGTCGGCAAGCTCACGCGCGTGATCTTCTCGCAGAAAGAAGTTCATGTCATAGAACTGGACCGAGTCTGCGCCATAGCGAGCCACAAGATAGTTGAGGATCATGACTGTTCGCTCGGGGGATTCCATGCGTTCTGCTCGTCCATAGGCGGCGTGAACCCCGCAGAAGCTGCAGTTGAAAGGGCAGCCAATGCTGGCTTGATGGGCCGCGGTGCGCTTGCCGAAAAAAGATGGCCGCAAATACTTCTCGACCGGAAGACGATGAAAGGGCGACCAGGGGAATTCGTCCGGGCCCTTCATCGGCCGTTCGGGGTTGGTGCGATGAAACCCGAAAGCGTCTTTGTAGCAAAGGCCAAGAATGGAATCGAGCGTACGCTTTCCTCGCAGTGCGTCGATTAGCTCGAGCAGGGTATCTTCGCCCTGGCCGCGCACCACGTAGTCGACATATTTTGCATTGAGAGTAGTATCCGGATAAAGAGAAGGAAAATAGCCGCCCCAGACGATACGCACGCTTGGACGAAGGCGGCGTATCTCGCGACAGGTTTCCATGGCCGCCACCATTTGCGGCCCCGGCATACAGGAAACACCCAGAAGCTCAACCTGGTGAAGATTGATCGTTGCCAGAATTGCGGCAGTAGGATCCTCCTCCAGGTTGCCATCAATAATCCTGTATTCCTCGCGGCCTTCCAGGACCGCCGCAAGCGCCAGGACAGCAAGCGGAAGCCGGCAGTTGCGAGGCTTGGTGGCTCGAGGGTGGAAAAGGATGATCATTTCACTACCTTGGCGGAGTAGATTCTGAAACGCGAAGGCTTGCGGGTGCCGCGCAATCTCGCCAGTAGCGGCCGCATATGCCAGTTGATCCCGTAAAAAGGCCTATGTGTCTGCCACTGAACATCGAAGCGACGCTCGAGAGTCCCCAGACGTTGGTCGGTGAGGTACTCCAGGCTCTTGAGTTCGTCGGACGGAAAGCCATAGCGCTTGGTGAACAATGCGCGGCGCTCGTCAAGCATGCGCAGACCGCTCCACTCATCGCTATACCACGGAGTGTCGGCGATGAGCACCGTACCCCGCGCGCGGACACAGCGAACCGCTTCAGCGAAGGTCTTTTCGTAGTTCTCCGAGTAGTGAAACGAGGAATTGAAGATCGCCAGATCAAATTGAGAATCGGCAAAAGGCAGATTGTCGACCTCCGCCTGAATGAGCGGGAATAGAGTACCGAGCCGCTGTTTGTAATGCCTGGCGGCGCCCAGACCATCCTGATCATTCGTGAGTAGATCCACCGCAACGGGTGCATGACCCTGGCTTGCGAGACGATAACTCATCCAGCCATTGCCTGCGCCCAGGTCCAAAATGCGCAGACGATAGTGCGACAAGGGAGTGAACCGGGGCAAAATCTTCCGCTCTATATATTGGAAAGTACGAGCGCGGAGTGCCCACTGGGCACTCAGGCGACCGGAAAGGTCGCGATAGGGAAGTGCAAGATAGTAGGGGTCGGATGTACTTCCTCGGCCCTCCGAAGCGCGAATCGATTCATACTCCCGCACGAACCGGGCATAACGAACTGCACGCTCCGGTAAGAGCGCCCGCCAGATGCCTTGCTCACACGCCAGCCTCGACATGCAGGTTGAGCAGTCAAGCGCTACGCCGTCCTTCTCCGGCAGGTAACCGATCAAGTCAAAACAGTGTGGGCACCGCAGCATAACGCCCGTGCCTTGTTCCCGGAAATGATCCTTAGGCTTCACTTGCGCGCTCAGTAACATTGCCGCTCCACCCGTTCAAAATGGATGAGCATGTGGTCTCCGACCGTTCGAAACCATGGCAGATGCGAAATAGCCCGGTCGATGCGGCGACACAGGTCGAGCAGCCGAGGGTATCGGCGAACGATTGGTTCCAGATACGAAGGTGGAACTGTCACGCCTATCCCGGTGCACGAACGCATGCGAAAGAACGAGGAAAACGAACGCTTGACCGCTCGCAAGGTCGGATAATTTACTTTGACGGTAAAATTCCCAACTCTCACGGTTGCGAATCCTGAGAATCTACGGATTGCTTTGCGGAACTGGCCATGCAGAGTAAACCAGACAATCTCTGACAGGCAGAACCGGGTAGAAAGGCAGATCAGAACGGGCGCGCCCATCGCTACCAGGGCAGCCAGATCGCGTGCCGTTTGATTAAGATCCGCGACGCAGTTCAGGCCGGAAAAGTTCGAAAATGCGCCGTCGAACAAATTTCCGTAGTCGAGCTTCGACAGATGCTCGGTGGCAAGAAGCTTGAATTGAATCGGCGCGCCCGGGTCTTCGGACTGCATACGCTGCCGGGCGGTCTCGATCATTCGTTCCGATGCATCGCAGGCTACGACGGAAATGTCGTGCTTCGCGAGAAAGAGGGCATCTTCCCCAGTACCGCAATTGAGTTCGAGGATTTGCGAGCCAGGTTCGAACGTGCTGGTTAGGATTTCCCAAACGGCACCGCGTTGGGCTCGGCCGATCATCGATCGCGTAAAAAGGTCATCGTACTTTGCGGCCAGGCTATCAAACGCCAGCGCCGTCTGGTTTTCGACCGCCGATGCGACTGTCATGCGTCCACCTCCGAGACCGTCGACAACAGGCCCGCGCGAGCCTGATCAATGCTCTGGCGAAGACTTGCCGCGCTTTCGGAGTTTGCCGCCGGTGTCCCGGCTAAACGGGCAAGCTGCACCTCCTCCTTCAGCAACCTGTCAGCGTAGCTATAGAACTTCTGCGAGTGCCTTCCCTTGATCTTCAGATCGCGGTCCGAGCTCGTTGCCCATGGTTGCAGCTGCACCAGGCGATCGGACATTTTCTTGTAGTAAGGCGTGCCCTTGATGGGATAAGACACCGTGGTAAAGAAGATATCGGGCTGCGAGGTGCTCACGTGGCGAATCGTCGCTTCAATATCGTCCAGGTCTTCGCCCTCGTATCCCCACATCAGGAACATGCCGCTTTGAATGCCTCTCTCCCGGCTCATGGCAACTGCCTGCTGTACTTGTTCGATCTTGACCCCGCGATCCATGGAGTCGAGAATGCGCTGCGATCCGCTTTCTGAACCGATCCAGACGCGAAAGCAGCCAAGCTCGGCGAGCAGATCGAGCATTTCGGAGTTGAGGCGATCGGCGCGCGAAATGCATTCGAAAGGGATGCGGAGACCCCGCGAGCGCATCTCCGCCGCATACTCGCGAAGCCATCGGTGGTTGATGGTAAACACATCGTCGGAGACCCAGACCATGTCGGGGGTGTACGTATTTAGCAGCCACTCCACTTCATCAACTACCAGCAGCGGGTTGCGCCGGCGATGGGTCTGCCCGAAAACCTGGTGACTGCACCAGCGGCACTTATAAGGGCAGCCGCGGGCGGTGATGAAGTTGACCGATCCTTTGCCGTGCGCATCGCGCCAGGTTTTGACGTAACGGTGAATGTCGATAGCCTGCCGAGCCGGCCAGGGTTGGCTGTCAAGATCGGGGATCTGGCCGCGTGGCGCAGTTTCCTGCATCGCACCCGCGGAATCGAGGTAAGCGATGCCGGCAATGGTTGCGTAGGAGTTTGTGGCCCCGCTACGGAATGACTCTAGCAATTCTTCTACCGTCAGCTCACCTTCGCCAAACACGACGAAGTCCGCTCCCGCCTGAAGGTATTCCAAAGCATAAGCGCCAGGTTCGGGACCACCGACAATCGTCTTCCAGCCCGCCTCGCGCGCAACCTTGAGCGTTTCGACTACGTTCTTGCGTGTCATGAGGTTCGCGTAGATCCCCAGGACGGAGGGTTTCTCAGTGCGCAAATGGAGAAAGAGTGCCTCCCTGCTGGAAAAAGTGGTGTCGAATACGTCGACGTCGAAACCTTTCTGTCTCAGGTGTGAGCACAGATACAAAATACCCAGGGGGGCGTAGGGCTTCATGATCTGAAGCTCTTTAGGATCCTCGTAGAGGTAGTAACCGTGTGCTAGTAAAAGCTCAGCCATTTGTATCCTTCCTCATCGCGCCGGTTGAGCGGTTTGCAGATGAACAAGCTGGCCCGTGCCGATTCCTGAGGCAGACGCTTCATACGGTGCGAAGCTGGTTGCTTCAGACTCTTTGCTGGTTTCTTCCAGCGCGAATACTCTTCTCCAGAGAGAAACCAGGTCTACCTCGGGGTTTTTGCTGTGCCACGAGTCCACCTCAGCGTGGAGGGCATTGCGTACCGAAAGGTAAAATTCGTCCTTGTACGCCGCCTTGAACATGAGGCACAGGTCATCGCTGTCGGTCCAGTTCTTCTTCGAGCCAATCTGCTCCTGCACCCGGTCAAAGAAGGCAGTGCCGGGCAGCGGATAAGAGAACGAAACCCCTATGTCGTCCGGGCGGGTATTGCGAACCAGTGCTATCGTCTGCTGGATGTCTTCCCACTGCTCTCCGGGGTAGCCAAACTGAAGAAAATAGCAAGCGCGAATACCTGCGTCCTTAAGCCTCGCGCGAGCAGATTCCACCTCCGGCACGCGCAGGGCCTTGTCCATAGAATCCAGCACTCGTTGCGATCCGGATTCAACCCCCATCCAGACTTCGGCGCAGCCTGCCCGCTTCAGACCCGCCACTGTTTCCACGCTCATGAGATCGGCCCGGGATTGAATCTTGAAAGGCAATGCGCAGTTCCGTGCTTCAATCTCATCCGCGAATTGTTTAACCCAGTGCAGATTAAGGGCGAAGATGTCATCTCCGAACCAGATATGCTGTACCTCATAGACATCCTTGAGCTCACGAATTTCATCCGCCACAAGCTGGGGAGGGCGGAGCTGAAACTTATTTCCGGAAATCGGTTTGGCACACCAGTTGCACCGGTAAGGGCATCCGCGACTGGCCACAACATTGGTGGAGAAGTAGCCATGAGCCTTTACCCATGCATCGCGATACGGCTCGAGATCGACCAGCTCGCGTGCCGGCTTCACCAGGTTCTTCCAATTCGCGTTTCGTGGCGACTTGACCGAGCTTTGACGAAGCTTCCCCTCAGCGTCGAGGTGAATGACTCCAGCTATTTCTTTCGAGAGCGCACCTCCGGCGAGGATGGAAGCGCACAATTCCACCAGACTTTGCTCTGCCTCACCCACCAGAACGAAGTCGGCTCCGTTCTGCAGGTACTCTTTGGCATGGTCGGTTGCGTCCGATCCGTGAGCAATCACAATGGCTCCCGCGTCGCGCGCTGTCTGAGCGATTAGCCACGCAAGCTCGCGCATCCGCGTCAGGCACATCTTGGAAAGAAAGTTGAAGTCATCTTCATAGATCGCGACGATCGCAGGCTTCTGCTGCCGCAAAATTTCCAGAAAGCCACGGATGGGGTCTTGCAGCATGGGATCGAAAACCGCAGCAGAAAATCCATGCTCTCTCAGAGCCGCGGCAGCATAGAGCGTGCCCAGCGGCGGATACGGTTGCATCTTCCGCACCTGCTTGGGGTCGTAAGAGAGATGATAAGAATGTGCCAACAAGATATTCGCCACAAATTACCTCAAAAAGTCTATTTCGCTAACACGCACCGGCAGGCAGTTTAGGAAGTTCCTGACCGGTAATGAGTGAACGCCGCTGAGCGAATCTCTCAGAGAGAGCTGCGAGCCAAAGCTCCCACGGGAAAAAGCCCCGGTTCGAGTTCAAGCGCCAGCGGATCGGCAATCGGATGATGGACTGAACCGCATGCCTTACTCGTGAAAGATTTGCCGTCTGCCGGCATATCTGACTATTGAGCAGGAAATACTCCACCATGCGATTGAGCCGCGCCAGCTCTTTTCCTTTTAGCCAGGGGAGCATGTTGGCGCCCAGGGGCATCTCCATCCAATCAACCAACGAGTGAGGCTCAGGCACGCCAAGTTCACGCAGCTGCGGCCAGATTGGAATTCCAGGATAGGGAGTAAAGATATTCGGCGAAAAGCTCACATTCGGAAACTGCCTCGCAATATCGCTCATGGTTTGAAAGGTGATGGTGCGGTCGGCTTCGGTCTCACCGGGATAGGCGAAGATGAGGTTGAACGTGACTCTAATTCCGGCGAGGTTGGCCTTGCGCGCGGTTTCGTACATCTCGTTCACTCGTTGGTGCCGTTTATTCATCAACTTCAGCACCGCTTCTGAAGTGGATTCGGTGCCGAAGCCCATGTGGGATACCCCGCTCTTGCCCAGCAAGATCACGTCTTCTTCACTCATGCGGCAGAGGAAGTCAGTGGAAGCCTGGAATGTCCAGCGAAACTTGACTCCGGAGGCAATGATCCCCCGCGCAATTTCGAGTGCCCGGGTAAGTTGGACAGGAAAGTTCGAATCGAGCAGAGCAACTTCTTCGAGGCGATACCTGGTCACCAGGTCAGTAAGTTCGGAAACTACCCGTTCGGCCGAGAGGGCATTGAATCGCCGCTTGTAAAAGACCATGTCTGTGCAGTAGTTGCATGCATACGGGCAGCCGACGCTGGTGGCATATCCAATTTTTCTGGAACCGCTGAGCTTTTCATAAGCATCGAAGTCGGTCAGGTCGAAGGCTGGAATGGGAAGCGCATCCAACGGTTCCACGTGGCGATCCAGATTGTGCACGCGGCGACCGTTGTTCTTCCACGAAACTCCGGGAATCATATCCAATGGTCTTTTCGCGAGCAGCGACTCGGCCACTTCCACCAGGGTGACTTCGCCTTGCCCGCGAACCACGATATCAACAAAGGGCTCGGTCAATGTTTCATCCGGCAGCAGAGTTGGGTGCCAACCGCCAAAGATGATGGGCAGCCCGGGAAGTTCCCTCTTGATCTCGGTGGCGATTTCCACGGCGCCCCGAATCATGGGGCCGGTCAGTACAGAGATTCCAAGGCAAAGTGCGTCCACGCTTTCACGCTGAATGTGGGTTCGATAATCAGGATCAATCGCGGCGTCGATCATCACTACTTCAAAATCGGCCTGGCGCAAGGTAGAGGCGAGGGCGAGCAGGCAAAGCGGGGCGCCAAGCGGCGGCCCGTCGTAAGCCGGGTAGAAGAGAATGACTTTTCCCCGGGTCAGCATGTCGCCTCCACCGTGTTTGGCTCCAGGCGCTTTGCATCGACGGCGGGCTTGAGCGCGGCGGTATGCTCTTTCAGTTTCTTATTCAGCCAGAGTTCTACCGGAAAGCGGTAAGCGCCATGGTCCAGACGCCAGCGTGCGGGCAGCGAAATGCATTTTTGCGCCAGCCGGGTAATGGGTTTGCGCGTGTCCGCCGAGATGGGAATGCGGTCAAAGGCAATGCGGAGGTAGTCGCGCATTACCTGCAATTCCTCGTGATCGCGTCCATTCAACCAGGGAAGCTTGGTGTAGCGGGGAAAGAAGTCAACCCAACCTTCCAGGGAGTCTGGCGTCTGGACGCCGAGTTCTGCAATCTTATCCATGATGGGTGCGCCCGGATACGGGGTGAAAATATTGGTCCAGAACTCAGCGCCGGGAAAACGCCGGCATACGTCCATCACAAAGCTGATGGTCTCTTTTCGCTCTTTGGCTCCTTCTCCCGGAAAGGCAAAAATAATATTGAACGAAGGGCGAATCCCCGCCGCCAGGCATCGGGCCGCACTTTCATAGATGGTTGGAAAGTCCTGGAAGTCCTTGTTCATGGCCTTCCAGACTTTCCGCGACCCCGATTCCGCGCCCTGGCATATCTGGTGTAGTCCACTCTTGTGCAGCAGCTTCAGGTCTTCGAGAGAAAGGCGCGCGGTGAGGTTTGTGGTTGCCTGAATACTCCACTTGAAGTGTGCGCCGGCACGCACGAGTCCCTCAGAAATCGCTCGCGCCCGGTCGAGGTCCACCAAAAAGTTATCATCGACAATCCACAGCATTTCCAAACCGTATCTGCGGCTGAGATCGACTGTTTCTTCCACAAACTGTTCGGCGGGCAGCGCGTTCCATTTGCGTCCATAGACCCCCGCGTTGGTACAGTAGGCGCAATTGAACGGGCAGGCGAGACTCGAGGTGTACATTGCCCAGCGCTTTCCACACAACCGTTCATAGGCATCGAAGTCCGCCAGGTGATAGGCCTTTGGGGGCAT
The DNA here is from genome assembly GCA_963750415.1 of uncultured Acidobacteriaceae bacterium. Classification (GTDB taxonomy): domain Bacteria; phylum Acidobacteriota; class Terriglobia; order Terriglobales; family Acidobacteriaceae; genus PALSA-350. The sequence goes on along the minus strand of CAVVQX010000002.1, from coordinate 23,094 downwards.
GTCGACGAGTGGCCTGAGGGGCCGTTCCGGAGTGAAGATAAGCTTGTTGTCGCGTTTGAAGCCGATGCCCGCAACGAAGTCAGGTGCTGAGCCCTTCTCAATATGATGGACAAGTTCCAGCAGGGATTCTTCGCCCTGTCCGCGAACGACATAGTCGATATACGGGGCCTCCAGCGTCTGTGTCGGCAGGAGCGAGGGGTGCCATCCCCCCAGGATGATGGGGAAGTCAGGATTCCACTCTTTAATGGCTCGCGCAATTTCAACCGTTTCCCGGATCATCGGTCCGGTCACGAGAGAGATACCAAGGCAGAGGGCATCACGCACTTCTTCGAGTACGCGTTTTTTATAATTTGGAGTGATGGTCGAATCGATGAGGCAAATTTCATACCCGGCACGAAGCAAAGGCGTAGAAACCGCCAGGATACCCAGGGGCGCCGTCGCATCGGAACTAGCGAACGACGGGAAAAAGAAAACAATTTTGCGGGACTTGGGCAACGCATTCTCCTTGCCTAAGAAGAACGATAGGTTCTCAGCCGGATGCAGTTGTCACAAGGATGTCAACGGTTTGTAACTTATTCTGCTACGCCAATGAACCTCATTCGGGGGCGCCCTAATCTGCGTCGAAGAGGAGCCGGCGAACGCTCAAGCTCGTCGCGGAGCGATCGGCTCATCCCAATCCACATCGCCTTCCGCGGAACTGCGGCTGCCCACCAGCATAGTCGCGCCCCGCAGCAGCGCTCCCGGATTGCGCGCTTCCAGCCACCGCATATAGCCAAATCCCGCCACCAGCGACAACACGAGAAAATAAGGCGCGAGGTTATACGGCCACTCAGGCACGGGGTACACCGTCACAAAGAGCACCGGCAGCAGCGCCAAGGTCCCGATCCAGGGGGAAACTACGTGGTGCCAAATGCTGAAATTGGCCGGATGCTCCCGGCGGATGTAGGCCGTGAGCGCCAGATTTGCTATGCAATAGATGATGATGACCGCCAGTGTGGCAATCGTTTCCAGCAGGCCGAAGATATAGGAGGGACGCATCAAAATCCCCACCAGCAGGACCGCTACTATGCCGACGATCTGCACCATTGCGATAGAGAACGTGGGTGTCTGGTGCACGGGATGGACGCGCCCGAAAGGCTTGGGAAGCGTACCCGCCTGGCCCATGGTGTACATGACACGAGAGGCGGAATTGGTGCTGGCCAAACCGACCCCGATGGCGCTGTTGATCAGCGCCAGCACCACGAACCACCAGGCCATTCCCCAAAGCTTGTGACCCAGTGCATAGTACGGGTTTGGGTGGGTAGCGAAGGCCGCCATGTCGCCGGTTCCCCAACCGATCGCGCTTGCATAGGACGTAAAGACGTAGAAGATGCCCATTACTACCAGCGAGAGAAGCACCGCCTGGCCAACGAACTTACCTGCCCGCCGGGATTCCTGGGCCAGCGGCGCTGCCCCTTCGAAGCCGCTCAGGGAGAGGATGGAGAAGACCATGCCCGCCAGAATGCCGCCAAGATGATGCGGTGCTGCGGACGGATCGAGGGGTGCAGCGTAGCTGGAACCGGGTCCCGGTTGGATCAGAAAGGTGATCGCGAGTGACAACATGATCAGCAACTCGAGTCCACCCAAAAGCAACGTGATGCGCACCGAAAGCTGAATCCCATAGTGCGTGATGATCCAAATCACGGCAAACGTAACTAACGCAATTACCCACCACGGAATCTTGACGCCGAACCCCGTCCGCACCGTGTCCGAAAGCAGGTACCCGAGAAAGCCGCTGGACCCGGCGCCGCCGATCAGGTCATACACCAGGTAGCTCCAGGTGGCCATGAAGCCGATGCGCGGCCCGAGCCCGCGGGTGGCGAAGGAATAGTAGCCGCCGCTCGATGGCATGTACCGGGAAAACTGCGCCACGGTGTTTCCAATAAAGAAGCAGATGGTGGTCGCCAGGAGAAAGGAGATCGGCATATCCGGTCCCGCCTGGAGGGCGATGATCGGATAGGTGAACACCATGTTGTTGGCCGGAGCGATGTGGGTAACGCTCTGGAAAATCAGTTCCGGAAGCCCGAGCGAATTGCGCCGTAGCTGGTGATCGCTGGGCTCGGTCGTCATCCGGGGCAGATCTCCTTCCGTTCAGGATGAACGACAAGCTGAGGAGGTGATCTATAGAGGTACCACAGATTCGGTCCAGCTCTGGGCGAAAAACATATCCAGGAAAGGTCCGCGGAACTGCAGATCCCTCGGCTACGCTCGGGATGACAAGGGGAGGGCGAAGCTTCGATGGAGAGCGGTTGCTGGGCAGAGGGCGTTTTTTCATCAGCGTGGGTGGGCCGCAGGCCCCATGAGCGCTAACTTATTTGGTGTTTTTCTTCAAAACTCGCACAAAATCGTCATCCTGAGCGGAGCGCTTCACAGGTATCGCATGACACCACGCTTTATGGCGCGCAGTCGAAGGACCCCGAGGATGCTTATCTTGCCTATGCCGTTCGGAATTTTTCAACCATCGAAGCCCGCGTACAGATCTGTGAGGCGCTCCGCCCAGAGGCTGTGACTTTTTTAATTTCCCTTGTGGTCTGTGGCCGGAAAGCTCCGAAGAGCACCTGCCAACAAGCATCGCCGGGGTCCTTCGACTCCGCGCCATAAACCCTCTGTTATGCCATAGATCTGCGAGGCGCTTCGCTCAGGATGACGCCTTTCTGGAGGGGACTAAACAACATCTGGTCGGGTGCAAAAAACACGAAAAGATCGAAAAAGTCACAGGTTCTCAGGATGACGACTTTGTGGGAGTCTTGAAGAAAAACATTCCAAGCAAGTTAGCGCTTATGGGCCGCAGGCCCCATGAGCACCGTGGTGAAAGCTCTATTTCAAGAGCCGAAGCGCATTGTCTCTGTATACCTTGCGCAGCACCTCATCCGGCAGATAAATTCCCTGGATCTGCCAGCGTCCCTGGCGGGAGGCGTGGGAAGGATAGTCAAAGTACTCGTCTGCCGTTTCCAGGAACCGGAAGTAAAGCCGGTACATGGATTCTTCGGGCACCAGGTCGGAGCCAAACAGGATTCGATCCGGGAACTTGAGGAAAAGAGCGCGTGAGGAATAGGGCTGCCGCCCGAGTTCAGAGACACGCGCACTGATGTCGAGGAACACATTGGGATGGGTTTCCAGCAACTGCGTGGCGCGAGCCAGGTTCTCTCCACACTCTGCTACATGGGCAGCTACGAATGTAGCTTTCGGATGGCGTGCAATGACCCGATCGCGCTGATCGAGCAGCTCTTTTTTCGAGAAGTGAGATCCATGAAAGCCCCAGTCAGGATGCGCCGCCAACTCCTCAAAGCGCTCGTTGCGTCCGTCAATGGGGAGGAAAAATGCATCGGGATCCGCAATATGGAACATCACAGGAATCCCCAGCTCTGCCGCTTTGTCAAAGATTGGGGCGAGCCGTTCATCGTCCACCGGCAGCAGGTTTCCCTTGCCATCGCGCACGCTCAGGCCGAGGTTCTTCCAGAACTTGATGCCCCTGGCTCCGTGTTCCACCAGTCTTTCCAATCGATCGAAAGTCTTTTCTACGAAGTCGTCCTTTTCTACTCCGGTCCAATCCATCCAGCCGATCGCGGCAAAGCGCTGAGCGTCGGCGGCGTAGAACTTGTCGATTATTTTGATCGCCTCGTCGCCTGTCTTCATGGTGATGTTGACGATGCGCTCGATGCCACAAGCATCCATGATGCGCAGCACCTTGACCGGGTCGAGGGCATCCAGGTGGTTGTGGTAGTCAATCACCGGGAACCGTGCGCGCTGCACATGATGTTCGGCTGTCACCAGGGTAGACTGCGGTTGGAATTCGCTGAGGGGAAGGGTTACCTCGGCTTTCGCCGAGACCATGGCCATGAAATTGTCATTGATTTGTTTGCCGGACTCGGTCACCGCTTGCTCTCATTTCCAGGAAAAGAATGTTGCTGTAAAAAGCTTTGCACCAGATCCCGGTCTCGAAATGCTTCCGTTCCACCCACGCGCAGTGTTGAGAGGGCACCGGTCACGTTTCCTGCGTACGCACATTGATCGGCAGGCCAGCCCTGGAGCCAACCAAACAGAAATCCCGCGTTGAAGCTGTCTCCAGCGCCAATCGTATCCAGCGCCTTCACACTGACCGCCGGCACCGGAAATATCTTTCCGCCCACACCAACGACCGAGCCTCGCGATCCGCACTTTACCGCCACGCAGGGAACCTGCCGCGCGAGTTCCTCAAGCGCCTCCTCCAACGTCTTCTTCTTTGCCATGCGGCAGGCCTCACCTTCGTTGGGCAAGAGCACGTCGACGTATTCGAGTAATTCGGGCAGCACGCCACTCCACCGGCCGCTGGGATCATCGTTGGTGTCGAGCGAAATCGTCAAGCCTGCGTTTTTCAGCTCTTTGAAGAGTGCCGGGAGATCCGGTTCCAAAGCGCGCTGAAGAAATAGGGAGGACAAATGGAAGTGTTTCGCAGACTTGAGGTAGTCGAGATCCAGATCGCACAGGCGCATATCCGCCATGGTTCCCGGATAGGTGAGAATGTGCCGTGGAGTTCCATGAGGAAGAACCAGGGTTACGCCCGTGGCGGTGCCGTCCTTACTCACGCGCACGCGGCTTAGGTCGGCGCCGCTCTCACCCAGCCGTTCCAGGGCGATTTTGCCCAGCGCATCTTCCCCCACCAGGGTAACGAAGCCGACATGCGTGCCCAGAACAGCAAGGTTGTGCGCAAGGATTGCGGACGAGCTTCCGAGCGTGATCTGGAAATCCGTTCCCAGCAACTCCCTTTCCAGGGGCATAACTTCAGGTAACCCGTACAAAATCAAGTCCAGGTTGATTTCGCCTGCGATTGAGATATCCAGAGTCTTCATAGTGGGCAGGGCTGAACAAGTGACCATTGTCTTCAATTGAGCTTAAACGGATTCCAGCCCAGCCCTTCCGAACTGACCCTTGTCGGGCGGTCCTCCCGGCCTTGATGGGGATCCGTGCCGGTCTAAGAAGGCCTCAATAACCCTGACTTTTACGGTACGGATGAAGCCGTGCCCCTCGTCCAGAGACCTTCGGCAGGTGATACCGGGCCCTTGGGTATTTTGCTTCACTTACGAATATCGCCGTGTGCTTACGAAACGGGCCATTTTATTAGCGAGCCAAGTATTAATCGCAATCGATCTGCAAGTCAAGCGAGCTTTTCATTTGCGCGCGAGAGGAAGCAAACGAAGCTCATCTACCGTCATCCTGTTCTTGGCCGAGCTCGTTGCGTCTTCTGAAGCGGCCTGTTATCAATAGCTCTGGGGTCCTTGCAGCCGTCTCCAGGATTGCCTGAAAGACACCGTCGATGGCTTTCAATCGTTTTGGTTGGTGTTTACGTAGGCTTACGATATACTTCCGCAGCGACCCGGTTTGGCCCGGTTTGGGAAAATCACCGGACGGCAACCCTGGAGTGGAGCGGAGCCCTCAGGAATGTCAGAATCTGTTCATATGACCGCGGGAATTGATCGACGGGACGGCCCTCTCTATACCTTGCAGGAAATTGTTCAGCAGCCCCTGCTGTGGCCCACCACGGTGGCTCGCGTTCGGGCCGCCTCTGAACAGAGGAACCTAACCCGCCTGCTCTCACGTACCCGCGTCCTGCTGACGGGTGCCGGTAGTTCGGCTTACGCGGCCTCGGGCGTGGCATCGGCATGGCCGGGCGCCATCGCGGTACCCACCACTGATCTGCTCATCGACGCCGAGCGCTACCTGCTCGACGTCGGTGCGGTCATCTCCCTGGCCCGTTCCGGTGACAGCCCGGAGAGTGCCGCAGTCGTGGAGCGAGTGCGCGCTCTATGTCCGAAAATTGTCCAGTTGGCCGTCACCTGCAATAACGAGAGTTCGCTGGTGCAATCAGGACTGGATGGTCTTATCGTCCTCGATCCACGTACGAATGACCGCAGCCTGGTGATGACCGGCGCGTTTTCAAATCTTGTGCTGGCGGGTCTCTTGTTAGCGCAGCCCCACAACGCTGCTCAACTGGCCGATTCGGCGAGTGAGCGCGCCAGCACCCTGCTGCCCAACATCGATAAGGAGTGCCAGCGCGTCGCTGCCGGTGTCCGCGACCGCATCGTTGTGCTATGTTCGTCGCCGCTGCTGGGATGGGGCAGGGAGGCGGGCCTCAAGATATTGGAAATGACGGCAGGCCATTTTCCCGTGGTCACCGAAACCTATCTCGGTCTTCGCCACGGCCCCATGTCTTTTCTAAGGCCGGATACGATGGTGCTCTGCCTGCTCTCCAGCGATCCCACCCGCCGGCTTTATGAAGTCGACCTCATCCATGAGCTACGATCCAAACGGTTGGGCTACTTGGTGGGTATCGCCGGCCCAGCCGAGCACGGCAGTTTGTTTGATAGTGCGATCCCTGCCGTTCTCCCGGACGGACCGGACGATCTGCGCACACCTTTTGAAATCCTGATTCCTCAACTGCTGGGGTACTACCTTAGCCTTCGCCTCGGGCTGAATCCTGACAATCCGAGTCCGGATGGCGTGATCAACCGCGTCGTGCAGGGTGTCACCATCCATTCGGCGCCCTCAAACGGGCCTGAGGTCTGCACCTCGTAACGACTGTTTTACGCTTCTCTCTTGCTGAGTGCACACGGTGCGGATTAGGCTGTACGACCATGATTCGATTCCTGTGTGCCTGCTCTGTTGTCTGCGCCCTTGCGGGGTACGGCATCGGCCTCGCCCAATCAACGCCATCTATGCCGGAGCACCACCATCACGACGACTCGCCGGCACCCGGCGAGAAGCTGGGCCAGGTATCGTTCCCGACCTCTTGTGCGAGCCGGTCACAGCCGGCCATGGAGCGCGGAGTGGCGCTGTTGCATTCCTTCGGGTACACCATCGCACAGATGCAATTTGAGGCTATTGCCAAGGACGATCCGGCGTGCGCGATGGCGCACTGGGGCATTGCGATGACCCAGTTTCAGGAGCTGTGGCAGCACCCGGAAGAGGCGCAATTGAAGCGGGGAGCTGAGGAGATGGCCAAGGCGCGCGCGCTAGCTGCGCCGCCGGCAAAGATCTCCCCGCGTGAGCAGTTGTATATCGATGCGCTGAGTGCGTTTTTCGATCCTCCGAATCTGTCATTCGAACAACGAGCCAGTGCCTATGAGGCCAAGATGAATGCGCTCCACGCCAGGTTCCCGGATGACGTGGAGGGTGCGGCCTTTGATGCTTTGTCAATGCTTGCCGCGGTACCGCCGGGCGATACTTCGCTCGCCTCTGAACACCAGGCGCTGGCAATCCTGGTGCCTCTGTTCGCCTCGCATCCTGACCACCCGGGATTGGCGCACTACATCATCCATACCTGCGACACTCCGGCGCTGGCTCCCGACGGGCTTGCGGCGGCACGGGAATATGCGAAGATCGCCCCCTCCTCACCCCACGCATTGCATATGCCCGGGCATATCTTTGCCCGCCTTGGCATGTGGCAGGAAGATATCGACTCGAACCTGGCATCGGTGAAAGCCTCGGAAAAGGCTGCAGCCGCGGGAGAGCCCGGCGCAGCACATCAGATGCACGCGGAGGAGTTTCTGGTTTACGCCTATCTACAGGTGGGCCAGGATGAAAAAGCACACGTGCTGACGGCCAGGATGCCGGCAATCGGGGAGCAGATGGGATCGATGCCGGGCATGGACGATATGAAAGATGCAGGTCCCTTCTTTGCCAACGAGCTCAGCGCCGTTTATGCCGTGGAGATGCACGACTGGAAGGCTGCGGCCGCTCTGCAACCGGCGGCAGGCTCCCCGCCTTTCCAGAGTTTCGACACCTATTGGGGACAGGGCATCGCGGCAGGCCACCTGCACGATCCGAAGCTGGCCGCCGCCGCATTGACCGGGCTCAACCGGAATGGAGAAGCATTGAAAGAGTCGCCCTTCGCTGCATTCTTTGGGACCAGCCTCGGTATTAAGCGCGACGAGTTAATAGGCTGGCAGGCTTTCGCAGAAGATCATCCGGAAGCCGCGGTGGCCGCGATGCGCAGGGCTGCCGACCAGCAGGACAAGCTGGGGCAGGATGAGGTGGATATTCCTGCACGCGAGATGCTTGGAGATCTTCTATTGCTGGAGCACAAGCCGGCGGAGGCGCTGGCGGAGTACAGAGTGGCCTTAAAGTTGAGCCCCAATCGTCTCAACGGCTTGCTGAGCGCGGGAAATGCCGCCGAGCAGGCGGGACTTCCGGACCAGGCCCGGCCGTTTTACAGAACTGCGGTGCTGCAGACCAACTCCGGAGCAAATAGCGCGCGCCCGGAACTGGCGCATGCCGTGCAAGTGGCGGGTACGGCAGTGGCGGCGAAGACTGAGTAGAGATGACCCAAGGGCCTAACTAACCCGTAACTAACCCTCACTTCTCACAGACCCCTGGGTAAACGAATCGCTGCCGGTAGTGAGATCTCAATGTGTAACGAGTGACGGGTGCCCCATATCTGCCCGGTTTTGGCAGATGTGGGATTCAACGGCTGTCCACCGATCATTCTCTATCAGCAACAGGTCCTGAAGTCCATGGTCATCTACGCCCTGCACAGTCAGGGGTTGAGGTTGGTGGAATCCCACATCTGCCAAAACCGGGCAGATATGGGGCACCCGGGCTCTGTCGCAGACCGGGCTGTGAGAAATCCAGATGTACCCAGGACGTGTCCTGGCTAAGTTCAGCCGTCCCTGTCGGGACTGGAGTCTGGAAATCGGGTTCTCGCACACCCTCTAAAGCCCGGCCCCCTCCCATACCTTCAGCACCGAGTTTCCGAGCCTGTTGAGCCGCTACGCCAAAATCAGATTGCATCCGAAGCCACGCACTTTTTCCTGGATCTCGGTGCGCAAGCCAGTGTCGCTGACTATGGTGTCAATCTCAGAAAATGACGCGATCCGCACCATGCTGCGCTTGGAGAACTTGCTGGCGTCGGCGACCAGAATCACTTCCCGTGCAATGCGCAGCATGGCCCGGTTCACCATGGTCTCGTCCAGGTTCGCGCCGCTTACGCCGAAGTCGGGATCGCATCCGGCGCCGCTGAGAAACACCTTGTCCGCCGAGAACTGCTCGAACATCTCTTCGGCCGAGCGCCCAATGATCGACGCCGAGTCGCCGCGCAGCGTGCCCCCTACGATAAACGTTTGTACATCCCGCGCATCCAGAAGCTCGGCGGCGATGTTCACTCCATTGGTGATGACCTGGAGGCCGTGCCTGTTCTTGATCTGGCGTGCAATCTCCAGTGTCGTCGTACCCGAATCGAGGATAATGGTCTCCCCGTCCTGGATGAGTGTGGCCGCAGTGGCCCCGATCCGCCGCTTCTCCTCCGCGTGCGCTTTCAGGCGCTCATAGACTGGCGATTCCCGCAGAATCTTTTCCGGGAGGACGGCTCCGCCGTGGGAACGCAGAACCAAACCACGCTGATGCAGCTCATTCAGGTCGTTGCGGATGGTAACCGCTGAACTGCTGAAGCGATTCGCCAATTCGTTGACCCGGGCACGACCCTCGCTGCGCACGATCTGCAGGATCTGCGTTCGCCGTTCCTCCGCCATCATCCCATCCAGGGGGCGGGCCGGGGTGGAATCGTCCGTGGTCATATTCTGAGGAACCGTCTGCTCAAGCACGGGTGATATGGAGCGACCCTTCCGCATGCCGGATTGCACAATTTGCACAGTCCCTTTCGCTATCTTCCGCTTCGGCACCAGTCTATCCCGTAAGACCATCCTACCTTGCCAGTCCAATCGAAGGGCAAACGAAAGAATTAGTTGACAGGTCGAAAATAAACGATACGATCATAGCTCATATCGACAGCGCTGTTCTACGAGCCTGGCAAAAATTGTCTGTTCGGCGCCGTCGCCAGTGGAAAAGTCAATGCAGTTGCCTGCCTGCATCGGCGTTATAACGCTTATGAGCCCGTTCAGGCATAAAATCCGGAGCTGACGATGCGCGAAGTACTCCAGGCCGAGGAGACCACACCAGCAGGCGTAGAAACCACCACGACTGTCCGCCCGGCTCTGCCCACGGCCCGCAATGTGGCGGTGGATGCATACCGCGGCCTGGTGATGCTGTTGATGATGGGCGAAGTACTGCACTTCGCTAAGGTTTCCGCCTACTACAACCACAGTCTCTTCTGGAAAATTCTGGCCTTCAATCAGACCCACACCGAGTGGTTCGGTTGTTCGCTGCACGATACGATCCAGCCTTCCTTTTCATTTTTGGTAGGCGTAGCGCTCCCCTATTCGATCCGTAGCCGCCAACGGAAAGGCGCCTCATTTGGCGGGATGTTGGGCCACACCATCTGGAGATCGTTGCTCCTGATTGTGCTGGGCATCTTTCTTCGCTCTCTCCATAGCAGCCAGACCTACTTCACCTTTGAAGACACGCTCACGCAAATCGGCTTAGGCTATACCTTTCTCTTCCTGCTGGCCTTTCGCCCGGTGCGTGATCAGTGGATTGCCTTCAGTGCCATCCTTTTTGGATACTGGCTGGCCTGGGCACTCTATCCCGCTCCGGGACCCGGTTTCAACTATGCAGCCGTCGGCGTTCCCAGCGACTGGCATCATCTTTACACCGGATTTCGTGCCCATTGGAACAAGAACAGCAACCTGGGCCAGGCCTTTGATGTGTGGTTCCTGAACCTGTTCCCGCGCGAACACAGGTTCGTATACAACGAGGGCGGCTACCTCACGTTGAGCTTCATCCCCACACTGGGGACGATGATCCTGGGCCTGTTCGCCGGACAATGGTTTCTTGCCTCGGCGCCTAAACAACCCATCCGCAGGTTTCTGACTGCGGGCGTCATTTTGTTAGCTTTGGGGCTGTTTTTCCATGTCACCGGCATTTGCCCGATTGTGAAGCGCATCTGGACTCCAAGCTGGACTTTGTTCAGCGGCGGCATATGCTTCCTGTTCCTGGCCGTCTTCAGTTGGATCATCGACGTAAAGCAGTGGCGTGGCTGGGCGTTTCCGCTGGTGATCGTCGGAACAAACTCCATTGCCGCCTATCTCATTGCCCATATGTGGGAGGAGTTCCTGGCGCGTAATGTGGTTACCAATCTGGGAGAAAAGACTTTTCTGATCCTTGGTCCGGGACTGCAGCCTTTTCTTCTTGGAACATGCATTCTGTTGCTCTACTGGCTGTTTCTTTTCTGGATGTATCGCCGCAAGATCTTCCTTCGTATATGAGCAGCCGGGCACAACTTCATCACCAGGAGAAAACCGACCGTGAACGATGACTTAACCGAACCCAGCCGGCGGCAGTTCCTTCAGCTTGGCGCCATGGTCACCGCTGCGTTCAAGCTCGACCATAGTGCGCTCGCCGATGCGGTGCATCCCGCCTCTGCAAAAACGATGATCAATACGCCATTCGCCGCAACCAAGGATCCGCGTATCGGATTCATTGGCGTTGGCGGACGAGGCACCGGCCTGCTCGGTTGGTTCCTGGCACAGAACGCGCAAATCGTCGCCGTTTGCGACATTGTGCCGGAGAAAGCTGACCACGCGAGCCAGATGGTGGTAAAGGCCGGTCAAAAGGCGCCTGAACTCTACACCAAGGGTCCGCACGACTACGAGGAGCTGACCAAGAGAAGTGATCTCGACCTGGTCGTCATTGCGACACCGTGGAACTGGCACACCCCAATGGCGCTTTCTTCCATGGAAAACGGTAAACATGCCGCGGTTGAGGTTCCACTCGCCTACACCCTGGAAGACTTGTGGAAGCTGGTCGATACTTCCGAGGCCACGCGCCGGCACTGCATCATGCTCGAGGAGTGTTGCTACGGCTATACCGAGACCCTGATCCTGAACATGGTGCGCCAGGGGGTACTCGGTGAGATTCTCTACGGTGAGGCCGCATACCTGCATGACCTGCGGGAAGAGATGTTCTCTAACAAGGGCGAAGGGTTATGGCGCCGCGCCTTCCATACGTTGAGCGATGGCAATCTTTACCCGACGCATGGCTTGGGACCGGTGGCCAACTACATGAACATCAACCGCGGCGACCGCTTCGACTACCTGGTTTCCATGAGCACTCCGGCACTGGGCCTGGCTGCCTATCGGAAAGCGCAGACGCCGCAGGGCGACCCCAAGTGGAAAGAGAAGTACATTACGGGGGATTTGAACATATCTCTCATCAAGACCGCCGCCGGCCTGACGATCACCCTCAAGTACGACACCTCGAATCCTCAACCCTACAGCCGGATCAACATGGTCGGCGGCACCAAGGGAGTCTTTGCCGACTATCCGCCGCGCATCTACATCGACGGACAGGCGGGTGGCGAAGAATGGGGAACCACAGACCAATACAAGAAAGATTATGAGAGCCCTCTGTGGGCCAAGGAGGGCGCCATGGCCAGCACTTCCGGCGGGCATGGCGGCATGGATTTCATCATGATTTACCGCCTGTTGCAGTGCATGCGCGAAGGTCTGCCGCCAGACATGGACGTGTATGACGGCGCGTCCTGGTCAGTGCCCACCCCGCTCAGCAAGGCTTCCTTGGCTCAGGGCAGTGCGCCGGTCAAGTTTCCTGACTTCACGCGCGGGTTGTGGAAGGAGCGCAAGGGCTGTTCGATCTAAGTTCGGATGTTGCTTGGACCGGTTGCCATGCAGGGACCCTTTAGGGCCTTCAGAGGGTGCCTGAGAACTGAGATTCAGGAATTTAGTCCCGGAAGGAGGGCCGAAGGGGGCTTGCGTCAACGAAGGGCACGGCTTTCAGCCGTGCCACCCGACACTCGGGCTGGTGAGGGCTTTAGCCCCTGAAGTACGTCTTTCCACAGTCGGTGGCAAAACCCTCCTTGGAAGGAGATGATCTTCGCTCCATGTGCCTCGAAAAGCGTACCCCAGCGGCTAAACAGGTTGCGGAAAAACTCATGTTTTGTATCAGGGCACGACTTTAGTCGTGCCGTAAGTGATTGGAAATACGTCGGGCTTTAGCCCCTGAGGTACGGCTTTCCTACCCAATGGCGAGTTTTTCCGCAGCCTCTAAAGCCGTGTGGAGTGCAGACGCATTTACGGCACGGCTGAAGCCGTGCCCTTCGTCGAGGGTCTTCCGCAGCCTCTAATACCAGTGAATGCTCCCATGTCGCGCGGCCAAGTAAACCTTAGACCAGCCGCATGCCGGTTGGTACCCTCTCTTGCTGTACCGCAAGGGGCTGTCGCGCGATCGATGTATGCGCCGCGCTGAGTTGCGCGATCGGGAGCCGGGCCGGGGAGCAGGAAACGTAATCGACCCCGATCTCTTCAAAGAACGCGATCGATGCTGGATCGCCGCCGTGTTCGCCACAAACGCCGATTTTGATTCTCGGGTTGGCGATCCGGGCTTTACGAATCGCCGATTGGATGAGCGATCCAACGCCCTCGCAATCAATAGTGAGGAAAGGGTCGTGCTTGAGAATGCCGAGCTCCCGGTAGGCATCCAGGTATTTGTGCGCGTCGTCGCGCGAAAAGCCGAACGTCAACTGTGTCAGGTCGTTCGTGCCAAATGACATGAAGTCCACTTCCCGCGCAATCTCGTCCGCGCATGCGGTCGCGCGTGGTACTTCCATCATCACCCCCACACGGTAGCCGATCCCGCGACCTTCCTGCCGGAAGACGTCAGCCGCTGTGCCCTCGATAACCTTCCTTAGAAAGCGAACTTCTTCGACGCAGGCAACCAGCGGAACCATGATCTCCGGTCGAACAGGGATACCTTCAGCATCCACTTGAAGGGCGGCCTGTAGAATCGCCCTGATCTGCATGACGATAATCTCCGGATGCACGATTCCCAAACGGCAACCGCGCAGTCCCAACATGGGGTTAGATTCGCTCAGTTGTTGTACCCGCAGCAGAAGCGCTTCAAGCCGGCACACATTCTCATGATCCGCCTCCTGTAGCCGTGCTTGCGCCAGTTCCTCCCTCACTGCCACCTCCGTGGGGAGAAACTCATGGAGAGGTGGGTCGATGAGCCTGATGGTGACGGGAAAGCCCGCCATCGCACGGAACAGTTCTTCGAAATCTGCCTGCTGTGCAGGCATCAGAAAGGCAAGCGCGTGCTCCCGTGCCTCTGGAGTCGAAGCAAGAATCATGGAGCGGACATGCGCCAGGCGATCCTTTTGGAAGAACATATGTTCGGTGCGGCATAGTCCGATTCCCATCGCGCTGGCATCGCGGGCCCGTTCCGCGTCCTGTGGTGTATCCGCGTTGGCCCATACCCCAGTAACACTGCGTTCCCTGGCCCATGAGAGCAATTTCGCTAGAAATGGATTGTTGAAGGACTCGCTCGCACCCAGGTTCAATTGGCCCAGGAAAACGCGTCCGGTCGAGCCATCCAGCGAAAGCCAGTCGCCTTCTGTGAGGGTGTGCTCGCCGATTCTTACCTCGCCGGAAACTTCGTTAGCGACGATGCCCCCTGCCCCCGTGATGCAGCATTTACCCATGCCGCGGGCAACCACGGCGGCATGGCTGGTTGCGCCACCGCGTGCGGTGAGAAAGCCGACGGATGCGTCCATGCCATGGATATCGTCAGCGGTCGTCTCCTGGCGCACAAGAATAATTGGCCATTGTTTATGTTTGCCGGCAAGCGCAACCGCGCGATCGGCTGTCAAAGCCAACTGGCCCACAGCCGACCCCGGAGACGCGGGCAAGCCTTCGGCGATCGGCTGCAGGTTGCCATTGCTCAGGTCCAACTGCGGCGATAACACTTCCTCGAGATCAGCCGGACGGACGCGGAGGAGTGCCTCGGTTCGCGAAATCAGGCCTTCCTCCGCCATCTCGACGGCCGAGCGAAGCTTCGCCAGCGCGCTTCGCTTGGCTGACCTGGTCTGCAACAGGAATAGTTCTCCGTTCTGTACGGTGAACTCGAAATCCTGGACGTCACGATAATGAGTCTCGAGACGCGAAGTGACAGCCCGCAGCTTTTGGTAGACCCTGGGCATGGTTCGCTCCAGTTCGGCTATCGGCATAGGCGTGCGAATCCCGGCCACTATATCCTCACCCTGCGCGTTGGGCAGGAATTCCGCAAACATCTTCTTCTCGCCAGTGGAAGGATTACGAGTGAAGCCAACCCCCGTGCCGCTGTTGCATCCATAGTTTCCAAATACCATTGCCTGCACAGTCACCGCAGTGCCGGAATTTTCAGGGGTATTGTGGATGCGGCGGTAATGCCGGGCTCGTTCATTGTTCCAGGACTGGAACACGGCTTCCACCGCTTGCCGCAGTTGAGCGTGCGGATCCATGGGGAATGGACGGCCGGAGGCGTCCTTGATGACTCGCTGAAAGGAGGCGATTGTCCTCCTGAGGGTTGCTTCTTCGCAACCAGTCGAGGCGTCTTCAGCAGCTTGATCAAAGGCCTGTTTGGGTATCTGCAGGACCACGGAGCCAAACATCTGTAAGAGGCGCCGATACGAATCGAGAGCAAAGGCGGAGCTGCGGTGCTTGACGGCCAGCCCACCGAGGTTTGCGTCGTTGATACCCACATTGAGAATCGTGTCCATCATCCCTGGCATGGAGATGGGAGCACCCGAACGGACGCTCAGCAGGAGAGGATCCTTCTGGCTTCCAAGCCGCTGCGCCTGCTCCAACTCCAGCCATCCGAGAGCGTTTTTCAGTTCTTCTTCGAGCGATTCCGGCATCGCGCCATGTTCGAGATAAAACCTGCAGGCGCCGGTAGAGATGGTGAAGCCCGGGGGGACGGGAAGTCCCAGCTTTGTCATCTCGGCCAATGCGGCCCCTTTGCCTCCAAGCTCCTCGCGCATGGAGCCATCGCCCTCGGCTTCCCCCTGGCCAAAACGGTAAATGTAATGTGACTTCGCTCTTTTGATATCCATTTGTCTATCTCCCGTTCGATCCCTGCTTTATGGCTGCTTACCGAAGCTGCTGAGGTGAGTAGAAAACGTAACCAGTTCGGAGCGCAATCGACCTGGTGCGAATTGGTCGGTCGTCCGATTCGGCCTACCATCGCCCGCACAAAATAAGTGACTGCATCCCCTGGGAGAGACACACTTCCTGCGAAATAATCGTAACTACAGTTGTGTTGGGGCAGATCAGCAGAGATGGGAGTAGGCACGAAGCGCCAAAGGAGAGTCGAAATCATCCGTGCAGCAACTAAGCAGAAGCTCCGCCGCAGTGGGGAATCTGGAAGCAGCAAACTCCGTTCCCCCGACTCGGGTTTCTACGCTGGCCAAGGAGTCACGGATGAGGCATTCGATCACATACCGGCTGACTCGGTGGCCGCCGGTAAGACGCGCGGAATGGCGCAGCCATTGCCAAAGCTGAGCCCGGCACAACTCCGCCGATGCCATGCTTTTCAGACCGGTGACGCTAAGGGCGGATCCGCGCCCGGCGAGCCACGCCTCCAGATAAACAAGTGCGGATTCTACGTTCTCCTTGAGTGCCGTCATGGTGATCCTGCCCACTGAGGGCGAGATCAAGTCACGGGCAGTTACGTGACATTTCCCTACGGCCGATCGAGTTGAATTATGTCTTCTGGTGGTTTGCGCGAAAGTAGAAAGTGCCACGGGAATAAGGCCGGGATCAGAGAGACAAATTCCGTCGAACCCCAGCTCGATCTCATGCTGGATCTCGAGCGATACTTTCGCTTGTTCCCGTTCATCTCTTCTCACATCGCCGTGGATCCGAAACTGTTGCAGACCGGAGCTGACCGCATGCACTTTATGCTTGAGGCAAGTGTGAACCAACAATTCCCGGTAGGCCTGCAGAAATGGTTGATTCATGCTGATGTCGCTGCGTTGGGGCAGGAGAGATTCGCCGTGAGCACGAAAACTGTGCACAAAGCTGGCCAGGTAGCTTACCGGCGAACACTCCAAAGCAGTCACGTACTCACGAAGTTCAAACAGGATTTCTTCCATTTCGGAGGCAGCGGAAATAGTGTCAATCGCCACCATAACGCGAATGAACCCCTGCGGAATGCCGAGCTGCTGTTCGGTGAAGCGGAAGATGTCAGCCCACAACCTCGCTTCCTGGCGGCTTTCCAGCTTGGCCAGCGAGAAGTGGGTCATCGTCGGGCGTATGGGCATCGTCCGTGCCACGTGGAAGATGTTTAAACCGAAATCGAAGAGGGATGCAGAAATCGATGCTCCGCATGCCTGAAAGTGTTTTTCCTCAAGGCTCAGGTTGCGTGGCCGGACTGAAATGGCCGCAGCTTCCCGGCGGGATTGGTGATCGCCAGGAGCAGCTATTCTATCGAGCGCGGTCAGCACGCCGGCATGGCCTTCAAGGCAGTTGCTCCAGGTTGGAGACAGGCAATCATCGAAGTCCGCGATCAAAACAACGGCGTTTGTACTGGTGCCGCGGGAAAGAAGCTCACTCTCTGGCGCACAAGCGACCATAATTTGTCCGAATACCTGCCCCTCAAGAGCTGGTCTGACGGCCCAGCCAGTTTCGCCGGGTGGTTCTTTCCGGGACTGTGGATTGGGTGCCTCGCCCAGGTCATATTTGCGCTGGCGCCAGTCGCGTTCCACCAACAGCTCTTGGCGGCAAGGTGCAAAATGGGACTGCAATGAGCAGAGGAAACGGACTGCCTCTTCAGTCAACAGCCCATCATGCCGGCCTGGATAGGCCGTTTCCGCGTCGACACGCGTCATCGTTGCAAATCTCCTTAGAGGGAGGGAACCGACTGGTAGGTCAAACTTAGGCATTCTTCGATATGAATGCAATCCGTACACGTCCGAATCGGACGGGCATCCGATCATACCTATTTGCGCCCCACTCGAAGGGGTAATGTGCCATCGACAGCCCTCTTCTTAAGCCGAAAATATCGCTCGCTGGTAACGGGCATCTTTGCTCTGCCGGATCAATAATGCTCGACCGTTTCGGATCAGTGGCCTAGAATTTCTCGATATGATCCTTTCTGTTCATTTCCTTGAGCAGCTGGACGAGGCACTCAGGGAACGCCGCATTGGCGATGGAATTGGGCTGCTGGAGCATGCCGGGGCCGGCTGGACGAATCCCGACATCGAGCGCGGCGGTGCTGCGATCGCCCTGCGTGCCGTGCAATGGCTGGATGTTGGCCATCGCGACAGAAAAGGCGTGGAAGCGTTGCTGGCCCGGTTCTCACCCACCCTGCGGGCCAGGATGCCGTTGCGCGACTATCTGGAGCTGCGGCTTGCGGAAGCATTCTGGGCCTTGATGAGGGAGGACGCCGATACGGCAATCGAATTGCTGGAATTTGTCCTCAAAGCAGAGAGGGAATTGGCGGATGAGAACCTTATCATCCTGGCCAATTTCTGGAAGGGCAGGGCGCATCGGAAAAAAGGCGAATACGGCAAGGCGTTCGAACATGTGGTTGAAGCGCGGCGTCGAGCCGAAACCCTGCGGGCCGATAAACTGGCTGCCGTAATAGAGGTTCAAGAAGCGTGGCTCATCTTTCAGAAGGGAGATGCCAAAAGGGCCCTTGAGCTGTTGAGCCATTCGGAAGAGAGCCTGAAATACACAGACGACGCTATATCCCTGGGCAATATCGAGTCGGCGCGGGGGCGCATCGTCCGCAGAACAGGGGAATACAGTGTTGCTCTCGAGCACTATGAACGCGCGATCGCGATTTATGCCCGTCGCGACGTCAACCATCGCAATCTGGCCCGGACACTGGTAAATGCGGCTTATGTGAAGCGGCTGCTGGCGCTGCACCTGCGCAAACGTATCGAATCGAAAACCAATAGTGCAAACCCGCGCTTAGCGGGAAAGGAAACCGAGCGGCCGAACTATCAGGCACGTTACGCATCCATGTGTCGTGATGCATTGGCCCAACTTGACCGCGCGGGTGAGATCTATCGCCTTCATGAGCACCATGGCGGCGCGGGTTCGGTCCTGGTGAATGCCGGTCAGCTGCATCTCGATATGGGCGAGATCGACCGGGCTCTTGCAGAGGCGCTAAAGGCGTATACGCTAGGGCGCGATAAACACGACCAGATCTTAATGGCTCGATCGCGTATTCTCGAGGCCTTTGCCGAAAATGCGCGAGTGGATGAACAACTGGGTGAGGATGGGGACACGGCCGTCTATGCAAATGCTGCCCAGCGCTATGCTGAGGAAGCCGTTACGTTGGCCAAGCACACACAAAACAGGCGCTTGTTAGCCGGTGCTTACATCGTGCGAGGGATGACAGCTGCAAACGACTTCTTTCAAGAGTGGGATGAGGCGAAGCAGTGCGCATCCAGAGCGGCCGCGCTGTTGCGTTCCGACGACCGGGATCATCTCTGGGAAGAGCTCATCACCTTGAAGTCGCAAATCCTGCGCGCCTCCGGTATTAATGAGACCCTTCGTGCCTGGTCGGAAGGGATGATCGGAGATAAGAGTTTTCAGCAGGTCGCGGAGGAGTTTGCAGAAATCGTCATACCGAAAGTCTGGGCGAGAGAAGGGAAAAAAGTTTCCCGCGTCGCCGACCGGCTTTCAATCTCGCCCAAAAAGGTCCGGCGCATCCTGCGCAATGCGGGGTTACTGGAGCAAAGCGACGAGTGATGACCGGGTCCGAATCCCGCGAGATTTTCACAGCGCCGGCTACACATACTAAGGAATGCGTGGCTCGCTCGAGGATATCCGAGGGCAGAGCCCCGCACCTCGGCTGTGACACCAGTGACAGCAGAAACGGACAAAGTTATGGACAACAAACTCCACCTGTTCCTCGACAAAATCGACACCCCGCTGGGCGAGTTGCAGTTGCTGGCAGACGAAGCCGGTAATCTGCGCGCAATCGATTGGGATGACCACGAAGAACGAATGCGCTTGCTGCTGTCGAGGCAATATCGGTCGACCCAGATCACGATGGAAGGTTCGCGCGACCCATTTGGTCTCGCGTCAGCGCTGGAAGCCTACTTCGCAGGCGACCTGGAGAAGATTGAATCGCTTCCGGTAGCGACCGGCGGAACGCCTTTTCAAAGGCGCGTCTGGGAATCACTGCGATCAATTCCTGTGGGTGAAACAACCAGCTATGGAAGCCTTGCAAGCAAGCTCGGTGTCACATCGGCTGTGCGCGCCGTAGGCCACGCAAATGGGGCCAACCTGATCAGCATCGTGGTTCCCTGCCACCGCGTGATCGGGGCCAATGGATCACTCACCGGATATGGCGGCGGTTTGCACCGCAAGCTGTGGTTACTGGAACACGAGAAGAAACACCTGTCCCAAACTGCGACAACCATAGTGCATCAGTAGCAAATATTAGAGGCTTTCTTACGCTGGGGAGTGCGAGGAGTAAGGAAGCGGAAGCTCCAGGACTCTGTCCTCACCAGCACCGATGGGTGCCCCATATCTCGCTCGTTTTTCGCGAGATGTGGGATACCGCTGCTTTGTCCTTGCAACTCTAAAGTCTCGATTCAGCCCTATATCTAAATATCTAATAGGATAAGTATCTAGCATTGCCAACGGCTGATCCTGCCATCTAAACACCCCAACGTCGTGGGAAACCAGCGACTGTGGCAATCATCAGAGAACCTAACGCGCCAGTGCTACCCCCGAAAAGTCCACCCACCAGTCTGTTTCGCACTATTTCGCTTGTGGGGCTATTAAAAATCAGTATTGTCGTACAAACAGCGGAATTGCAGCAATTTTGGGGAGGCGTCTCAGTATGGACTTTCGTCGTTGGCGGTACTTTTATCTCTGTTTGATCGTGCTGCTCGGCGCAGTTCAACTACGAGCCGACGTCACGGGATCCATCATCGGTTACGTCCATGACAGCTCGGGCGCTGTGCTCCCGAACGCGACCCTGACCGTCACCCAGACTTCCACCGGTTATACCCGAACGGCCACCACGGATGGTTCGGGCGCTTACAGCATTCTTGCTTTGCCTCCCGGAAGCTACCGCTTAACCGCGTCAATGGCCGGTTTCCAGAATGGTGTGGTTGAGAATATCAATCTCAACGTCAATGACGCGTTGAAGTACGATTTCAGCCTCCAAGTCGGGAACGTAAGCCAGACCGTCTCGGTCGATGCGAGCACGGTGCAGGTCGATACCGCGACTACCTCGCTGGGTACCACCATCACGTCGGCGACGATTCTGGCCATGCCCCTTAACGGCCGTTCTTACCTCGATCTACTGTCGCTTCAGCCGGGTGTAGCTCCTGCGAATACCAATGGCAACTACAACGACCGGTCGCCTGCTTCGGGTCTCTACGGTTCTTCAGGCAATGTCTCTACCGACGGCCAGCCCGAGTGGGCCAACGCCTTCCTGGTAAACGGCGCCGAAGTCAATGAGA
This sequence comes from uncultured Acidobacteriaceae bacterium, assembly GCA_963750415.1. Taxonomy (GTDB): domain Bacteria; phylum Acidobacteriota; class Terriglobia; order Terriglobales; family Acidobacteriaceae; genus PALSA-350. The sequence goes on along the minus strand of CAVVQX010000002.1, from coordinate 1,925 downwards.
CCAAGAATATGGGCGCCGGCATGATCCCGGTCGCTGACTCGGTGGCGGAGTTTCGCCTGATAACCAACAGCTTCAGCGCCGAGTACGGCAAGTTCACCGGATCCGTCATGAACACGGTGACCAAGGCCGGCACCAACAGCTTTCATGGCTCGGTGTTCGAATTTTATCGCAACCAAAAGATGGACGCGATCAACTACTTCGACAGCACAAAAGCCGAACTGAAGCGCCATCAGTACGGAGGCGTGGTCGGCGGCCCCATCTGGAAGGACAAGCTCTTTACTTTTACGGACTATCAGCAGACCCGCCAGGTGGCGGGAGCCAGCACAGGAGTGGTGCAGGTTCTCAGCAACGACGAACGCAACGGCATCTTCTCCGATGATATCCTCAACAAGCCTGTTCAGGGCGACGCCTGGGCCGCAACTCTCCAGAGCCGTGGTGGCGGAATTATCAACGGTGCAGGTGGCGTGTGCCAGCCACCAGCCTGCACACCCACGATGTATAACCAACTGGGTACGCCGACAGTAACCACCGATCCCACTGGCGCTCAAGTACCGGCCCACGACATCTCAGCCTTTATCGACCCTGTCGCCAAGCTGACGATGTCAGTCATTCCTGAGGCGAATCAGCCAGGCGGCTTCAATTATGACGACGCGAGCCACAAGGGATCCATCATCGATACCAACATGGCCGAGCGGATCGACTTCGTCAATCACATGACGGGCGACTGGTCGTTTTACTATCACTACGACGATGCGACTGCAGTCCAGGCCATCTACGGTAACAATCTGCCGGGCTACCCAACCACTCAGCCCTCGCGCAACCAGTTGTTTGTCGCGAGCAACACCAAGACCATCGGTGCAACGACTGTCAATGTGGCACGCATCCAGTTCTTCCGCAGCGCGGTTCACACGGCCCAGCCGGCTGCCAGTTCCGCCATTAAGGACTACGGACAGTACGGATTCAATACCGATCCGACCACTGGTGGTCTGGTAAACAGCGGACCTCCAGGATACCCATCGTCCCTGCCGCCCTTGTACTTTAATAGCTTTACAGTCGGTACCAACTGGTTGAATCTCTATCAGCCGGAAACCAACTACGGTGTTGGCGACACGGTGAGCAAGACCATCGGCAATCACTCGCTCAGTTTCGGTGGCGACTTCCGCTACTATCAACTGAATGCGCGCAACACCTGCGGACCCAACGGATACTTTGTTTTCAACGGAAGCGAAACCAATGCGGACACGGCTGACTACTTTATCGGCGCTCCGAACCAATTCGTCCAATGCTCCATCCAACTCCTCGACAACCGCGCCCGTTACGGTGCGCTCTTCGTTCAGGATTCCTGGAAGGCGACTCCCAACCTTGTTATTAACTATGGCCTTCGTTGGGACGTGGCCCGGCCGTGGAGCGACGTGTATGGTCGTGTGACGACACCGGTTCCGGGTGAGCAATCCGTAAAGTTCCCGAACTCACCGCCCGGCAACCTGGTTCCGGGTGACCCGGGCGTTCCGAGTACCGTCTCTCCCACGCGCTATAACAATGTGGCGCCGCGTATCGGTATCGCCTACGCACCTTCAGGCGGACTGTGGGGCGCGGCAGGCAAGACCAGCATTCGTGCGGCTTTCGGTATCTATTACCTGGGTCAAGCAGATAACGGCAACTTCGGCATCCTCGGGGATGCGCCCTGGGGCCTCTACTGGTCATCTCCACAGCCGACTACCTTCGCCAGCCCCTACATTACGCGCGCCAATGGTATTTCGCAGGGGCAGAAATTCCCCTTTACCTTCCCCTCGGGACCTGGCCCGTTTCCTAATTTCCAGTTCGGCAACCTCATGCCTCTTTACGTGCCCGGCTACTACAACAAGAACAAGACCACCAACGCCGAGCACTACAACTTGTCGATCCAAAGGCAACTCGATAAGGAG
>CAVVQX010000001.1:0-187390 GCA_963750415.1 uncultured Acidobacteriaceae bacterium | reverse complement strand
GCAGTTGCTCGGACAAGGGGCAGTGCAGGCGTTTGAGTAGGAGTGAGCGCGGCTTGCCCGTCGGCCCACCTGAGCGGACGGCCGTTGCGATAGGCGAGGGCGAACAGTTGAAATCGCTGCGACAGGTAACCTGTCACCGCATTAGTACCCTGACTTTTACTGTCACAACGGCCTTTCAGGTAGGCTGAGATGGGGAGACGGCGGTGCTCGATTGGATAGGCAAAGCAATCGACTGGATCAAGTCTCCTAGCCAAACTGCGATCGTTTTCGTCGCCAGCATCGGCTTCCTCCTATTGCCACATTCTTGGGCACATCGATCCGGCATCGACGAGCTACAGCGGTATCGCGGTTGGGTAGCGGTAGCGGCTTTCGTGTCGGGTGCTGCATTGCTCGTGGCGCTGACAACGCGGCTTTGGGACTTTTTGTCCGACGCCCGCGACAAGCGACACGCGATCAAGGAGCGGGTCAAATACCTACGCACGCTTTCTCCAGGCGAAAAATTCATAGTCGCCAAATACATCAATGCTGACACCGAGACACAATACCTCCCAGTAGAAGATGGAAATGTCGGAGCACTGCTGGGGAAGGGGATCATATATCGAGCCTCCGACGTGGGACGCTTCACAACTTTTGCCTTTAACGTTCAGCCCTGGGTGAAAGAGTATCTCGCAGAACACGGTGATGTGTTGAACGATGCGAAGCCTCCCCTGAAGACACCATTCCAGAGAACGCGAGCATAAAGGAGATTAAACAACCCGGACATTCGGTCATTGAAGGACAGACGGACATTGAAGGGGCAGACGAAGTAACCACCATCCCGAACAGTCTCAGCGTCGTGCGACGAATGGTGGTTCTTTCGTCTGTCCCTTGAATGCCGTAACCGAATGCGTTGTCTGGATCGTCATCAACGACGATCGATACCGGAGAACATTTATCAACAGTTTCTATCTTTTCAAGTCCTGTCATGATGATGTAGTGGAAAGCGAATACGTTTGAATCGGACCAATACAGAAGGCAGTCCTCTTCCTTCTGGATTCTTCGGTAGCTACTTGCGTCTAAGACAGTACCTACGCAAACGAGACTTGACCTGTGGATGATCCATGCGAACTCTTCAAGCATCTGGTCGCGTTTGCTTTCCCAGAGTTCGCCCCAAACTTCCTTTTTTACCTTCCAATCGTCTTCCCTAAGATCGGGAGACATGATACGCGTCATATGAATCGCAGGGACCTGCCACCTTAACCTGCAAGCGTTCCACTCCACCGCAAATCTCTGCCATTCTTGAGCATGGGCCAAATAGCCACAAAGGGAGGTGTAATCTGATTTACCCGATAGCTTCCCGCTCTCATCAACATATATATAGAACGCAGCCATCCACAGCCCCCAATCCACCGGAACATGCAGCGGACACTCACAAGCCACGTCATCCGCATCTTGCCTTGATTCACCGGAAGTATAATTGCTGGCGTCTCCGGTTGCATGGCCCGAACCCGACCACTAATCTCTCGTCCCGGAGCTGGCGACGGCTCAGACGGAATCCTGATGCGAAGGCAGACGTTCCTGGATCCACTCTGCCCAGACCAGCTAGGATTATCTGGCCGAGAGGGGGAAACGCGTGTCCGCTGTCTGCTGGCGCTGTATCGAAGACGAATATCTGAAGAAGATGATTCGAGAGAATGGCACTCCCGGGGAGTGTTCACTCTGCAAGCGAAATGATGAGAATGCGTTCGGTTCTGCCGAGCTGGCCGAGGTTCTTGAAGGTATCATGCACGTGTGCTTCGATCACGGGCCAAAGGTCAAGAAGTTCGGCGAGGATGATAGTGAGTGGTGGGAGCAAGAGGGCGACCCGCTCTCCGTCCATGTTCAGGAGGTTATCGGGCAGTACCTAGGTTTCGAAGACGAAATTGTCGACGCTTTAAAGGCGAATGAAGATGTCAGCCGACAGGATGGTGAGGAACCCTACTTTGATCGAAGCCTGCAGTACGTGCAAGTGCCTATCGAACCGTACAGGTGGACCCAATTGTGGGACGGTGTCCTCAATCAACTCAAACATCGTAGACGCTTCTTTAGCGGTGCCGCCAAGGAACTGTTCATCGAATTGTTCAAAGGGGTTGAGAATCGAACACGCTGGGCACCACGCGCGGCACCACCTGAGGAAGACAGGAACGTTGTATGGAATCTCCCGCAGGGGTCGGAGTTGTACAGGGCTCGGATCTGCGGCTCTCCTGAGATGATCAAATCTGTGCTTTCCGAGCCATTCAAGAACGTTGGGCCTCCACCTCCTGAGAAGGCAAGCTCCGGAAGAATGAATCCAGAAGGCGTTCCGGTCTTCTATGGTTCGTTCGATTGGGAGACCTCTCTAGCTGAAACGCGGCCCGCACTCGGCAACGATACTGCGGTGATCAAGCTGGTGACCACTAAGGCGCTAAGACTTCTCGATTTCATCAGGCTTGGCGACTCTTACACCCGACTGAGTTACTTCCAGCCAGATTTCGCCGATCAGTATGAAAGAGGAGCATTCCTTCAACACCTACAGCGGCTTATATCGCAGCCCATTGTGCCCGGGAGGGAGTCGGACTACATCATCACGCAGACGCTCGCGGAATACTTGGCTCATGTTCACGAGCAACCGTTTGATGGAATACTCTTCAATTCTGTGCAGCGCGACAGGGGGACAAACATCGTTCTCTTCCCTGATGTATATGGAGTCTTCCCGCTGTCCTATGTTGAAAACAGCCTTACTTTTTACACCACTCATTCGATCGACTATGCCCATAGCGAGTGTAATGTGTACCTGGACCCCGATGGAGAGCTTCGTTTCTATCGCAACTATGAAGAAGAGGAATGACGCGCGGTCCCTCATCAGGACCTTGCTTGCGGCCAACGCCGTCAGCTTTTGCAGCTCTGCCGGAGGATGCTCTTCGCGTCATTTTCGTCGACAGTTCATGCCCTGGTGTTTCATGGAGGCTCACACCCCGTTGCAGGTTCCCGCACACCATTCCAGAACGTGAATCTTGAACCGGGACCTAAACCAGACGGACCTAAACAGTGGAAATTCGGTGACATGATACCTATTCACCGTGGGGAGTGTATTTCGCAGCGATAGGTATGCGGTCATCAGCGCGATTCGGTATGCCTGCCTCGTAGGGAGTGACATGAAAGAGTGCGCGCTCTGCTCACATTCAGCAAATCTGACCGGTGAACATGTCATGAGCGATTGGATGAATGCCCTGTTCCCCATGTCGTCTCAAGGGAAATGGATGGGCATAAGAACCGACGAAAAAGGACAGATCACAGAATGGCAATCTAAGAGCCTCGACCAGAAGGCGCGAGTTGTTTGCGAGGAATGCAACGGAACTTGGATGAGCGATATCGAGAGCCAGCACGCCAAACCAGTTATGACACCGTTAATCCAAGGCGAGCTTCATATCCCGCTTAGCCAACCGAACGCTCGATCCATTGCGCTTTTTGCATTTAAGACCGCGGTCATTCTCGACCATTGTCAACGAAGTAGGGAGCCTTTCTTTTCGCGTCGCCTTCGCCATGCTTTCAGACGTGACCTCGACATCCCCGCGAACGTTTCGATGTGGATGTGTCTTTATGCTCCCGAGGGTCGAAGAGCCGACTTTGAAGTGGGATATTACGAGGGAAAGTTTTCACCCACCAATCCCTTTCAGCTTTATGTGTGTACCTATGGGATCGGTTACCTTGCTTTTCAAGTCGTGGCAACGAAGCAATTCACGTCACGCCTGTTCTCGCCCATCGACACGACCTTTAACAACTTGTCGTTACCCTTCTGGCCTCAAATTCCACCTGAATTTGCTTGGCCTCTACCCAGAGCACTGGGCAGCGTCCAAGAGTTTACGAGCTATCACCGACGATGGGACAAAATCTACCAAGTCAACTGAACTTGTCCGCATTGTTACTTGTTGATCGCAACCGATCAAGCTGCGTCTTCCAGGCAACCTGCCTAGCCGCGTCTACTGCCCTTCGGGAATTACTCTCGGTTGTGGTACAAGTGCTCCCGGCAAGCGGTCAGCAAGGCGCCCCACTGTCCAACGGTATCCCTGGGTCGGTCCCGGAGCAACATGGAACCAAACTGGGTCTGTGTGTTCCAAACCATGTTGCCCATGAACGACGAATTCGGCTTTCGCTTCTTGCAACGAATCTGTGATCAGATCTGCGCAGTCGTACGGTGTTGATTATAACTGTCTCGAAACTCCTGTCCCGCAGCTTCTGAATCGTCACATCCGCTGTCGGGCACACCTCCAGAGAAGCCGGTTGATCTAAACGGATGGTTATCATTGATCAGATGAACCGGTCCCATATGCCCGTGGCCTCTGGCTTCCATATCAGATTGATGTCTCCGTTGGGGATTTATCCGGTTGGCAGCATCATACTAGGGTATGGGCGGTTCTTCACGAGTCGCCCCTTGCTGTCTAGTGGCACGGTGCCGCTAGGGTTCCATTGGCCAGCGCTTTGCTCACGTCAAAAGCCAAGACCAGGTAGGCAAGGGCGAAACAGCCCAGTGCGCCGAAGCCTAATGAAAACATCAAAGACGACTTGAAGGCAGTAAAACTAGCTGGATCGAAAAGAAACATTTCGTAGAAGTACGTCATCAACGCCATGAAGCTCAAGCTGTAGAAGACCGTCAGCCCTAGAATCATCATGCAGAATCCGAGCGCGGGGAGACTGGAAGTAGCGTGCGGCGCGGGGATGAAAACAAGTGACGCTGAAGCGAGCGTGACAAGAATCTCTCCCAGCTTCATGTAGTGGCCATGGCGCGGATCAAATCGACTTCGCCTCCTACTTCAATCACGCTGCCGTCAACGGGTTTACGCCCCCTTTTGAACGGCGTGAGGGTGACATAGCGCTCCTTGCGTTCGATTCGATACTCGCAGATGAAAATTAGAGCAGGAACTAAACCTCCGACTGCCACAGCGCACAAGAGTGAGATCGGGACGCTCCCCATAAGTGTTCACCTTCCGCTGGGAAGCATAGCAGCACTCGGACACTAAATTGGGCTTAACTCTATTTCAAGCTGTCGCGGTTGATGTGTTCTTCCTGTAGTTCCTTATAAAACTTCATCGCGGCCGGGTTTTCTTTAAGCAGGGCGGCGCCGGAAATCCCACGTCCCTTCAGTATAGGTATCGCATGAATTTCCTCGTAGAACTGCATGTAAAGATCACGGAAGGTCCGTTTTATAACCTTGGCATCAACCATTCCCCCTTCACATGACACGGCAACCAGCTCAAGCGTATTGACCAGTTTAATCACATCAGGCTCGACGATATCGTTCGACTTTATGTGATTGAGGACAGACATGTAGCTCCAGAGCGGGATTAGTAACTGGCGCTGGCTCAACAGCGTCTGGTTTTCATGGATTTTGAGCGAGAGCGCTGACTGATCTTGGCTGATCTTCAGCGACAAGGCCGCCTGATCTCTACTGATCTTTTCGGATGTCGCGCTCTGTTCGCGCGCGAGATCCCGCGACAGTTTCGACTGACCCTTGTACACGACGACGCTGACGGCAACTGCGGCCAACGCCGCCGCTGCTGCAAAGGCCGTACCCACGGCTATTGCTACGTTTGGGTCCATCAACCGCGCCTAAGCCCGACCAGTGCCGCTGCAGCAAGCGCACGCCGATCCACCGGAGCCACCGCTCATGCTGAGGATTCCGCCTTTGCTTTCTCGTACCGACTTGCTCAATAGTCTCTCGACCTTGACCGACACCGTGTATGCCGCTTCATTGTCATGGAATTCGAGTGTTTCACTGTTGCTGTTTCGGCGTTTTGCGTCCTCAGCCAGGGCTTTTGCAATTCTCTCGTTCACGCAATCTCCTCCAGTGCATCTGTTGTGAGGCGACTCGAATTATAGCGCGCTCGGTATTGGCCGAGTGCTGGACGTTCCGGTTTTGCCCGCGTGGGACCTGTGCGAAGCCCAGAAGACGGGTTCCGGCTAGGGGCCGCCCGTTTGCGCTAGCCCGATGCAAGTGCTTCCAATGTGTAGTTCTGCTACGCTTTTGTGGGCATGTGCGTTGATTGGTCGAAGGTCGAAGCCATCGCAACAACCGTGGGGGCCGGGGCAACCGTGTTTCTTGCCGCGCTCACCGTGCCAAACCTCATCATGCTTTGGCGCTACGTCAGAGACACCAAGAGGCTCGCTGAAACCGCTAGCGAGCAACTCGAAAGCTCTCAAACTCCGTTCGTCGTGCTGATGGTAGAGACCTCCAGCAACTATTCAGTCGTCTCCCGTCTCGAAAATCAGGGCGGCGGGCCAGCCATGAACGTGACAGGTTGGATGGAGTGGCCCACGGGCGAAAAAGCGCCTTTCGCGTTCTCCCGCGCTCTCGGCAGAGGGGGGCATTCAAACTTCGAGGGTGCCCACAATTACAAACAAGCTCGAATCGAATACGAGTCTTTGGGTGGTTGGAGGTACGTGACTGAAATGGGACCATTCGGCGTAACGTCTTTCACGCGGAAAAGGCCAGACTAACCCCCCTAGAACCTTTCGGGGACAGAGAGCGCCGGGATAAACCGGCACATTGTAGGGGATGCAAGAGCCCTACGGAAAAGGAGAAGCGACTCCATTCTGGCCTCGAGTCTTGCCTGTGATCCCGCGAGGGATCACAGCGAAGCGTAGACAGAGGGCTGGCGGGCAGGATCATTGAGCTCCGAAAACTTGCAACCGAGTGCCGACCCTTTTCTGTCAGTGGGAAGACCGAGGAGGGACAGACGAAACGTACCCCGTCAAGGCGCGCCGTTCTGCAATGCTGCGTGCTTCACTCGTTGGGGTACTTTTGTCTGTCCCTCCTCGGTCCTCGAAGTCTTAAAAATAAACCACAGATTTCCGGCGTTTTTTGGTCCTGTAGAAATGTGCGAATTAAGCGAACTAAGCGAACTAAGTCCCCAGGATGCGGTGGGGTCTCTCTCCGTAAAAGGGGCGTAATGGGTGGGATAGGTCTCTTTTTTGAAGAGACGCAGGCATTAGGCCGCACTATCTTGTCCGGGGCAGCCTGTTCAAGTATTTGTAAAATTTGATATTTTTGGGTCTTTTTGGGGGTTTTGGCGGCTCAGCGGTGGGGTCGTGCCAGATAAGTCCTTTGTTTCACGAAGATGCTCAAGATGATCAAATTAATTAATTGATCATCTTGCCTGGGTGGTGGCAAAGGCGCGTATGCGCGCTCATCTGCGGAGAGGGCGTCCCCGGGGATGGCTTGCGAAAATTTCAGTTGCGCTATAAGCGCGATAAGTCCTGAGGGATGGAAGAGAAGCGTGCCTGAGGGCAGGTGGCTCCAGGGATGGATGTCCGGACTGAAGCTCGCTGCGGCCAGGAAGCCCGGACTTATCCAACACCGGAGTTCTCCTATACAGGCTTTAGCTCCGCTGTGGTGCGCTGTTTCCCAAGTTGTCAAAACTGCTCAATCAAGAGGACGCACTGAGCGCACCCTGCTCTCCGCGGGCGCCCTCGCTGGGCGGTCCACGGCTGGCCCCACGGCAAGCTCCCGGCCGGCCTGGGGCGCAGCGGGAAAGGCTTGATCCGTCGCTTCTGATGTCACATTACTGTTTGCTACACCTGACTCAACACACCGACAAGCGCTGATGAGTTACCGGTGGTTGGCGGCAGTTGCACGGGTGGAGCACACCGATGCAAGGCCAAGCAGGGCGGTCGTGAAGACCGCGCTGACGTGTGGATTCCTGCTTACAAAATAGTACGGTTTTGGGGCTGTGTAAAGAGCGAGAAGAAATAAATTTTCGTGACCATGGCGCGCTCTGTTGGCTCATCATCGCCTATGCAATGGTCGCCGATATCGTTACCACTGCCACAGCAAAAGATAACGTGCTGTCTGGTCTCCGCCCTAATCCCCTGAAAATCAAGGCGGAAAATCAGACAGCTGTCGTGCTTTTTTCCCTGACTTATCTGTCCTGATGTTTCACCGACGGGACCAGCAAAGTTCCAGTCCCGTCTGACCACAAATTTCGACCACAAATTTCCTGACCACAAATTTCTCGGCCCGGTTCCGGAGCCTCCAACTCCTGTTGCTTTCCCACTGAAGTTGTGCCATTCTCCTTGTGGGTAACCCAATGGAGATGGGAGCGTGCTAGATCACATGAAACAGAAGAAGGATGTTCCGCAGGGGACTCTCGCCCTCATGGTACTCAAAACTCTTGATGTGCTCGGACCGTTACACGGCTATGCCGTCGCGCGACGGATCGAGCAGATTAGCGGTGACCTGTTTTCAGTGAACCAGGGAACCCTCTACCCCGTTCTGCTGAGGCTGGAACAGGAAGGGGCAATTACTTCTGACTGGGCGACTTCGGAGAACAATCGCAGGGCTCGCTTTTATCGGCTGACGCGGGTGGGACACAAGCTGCTCGAAACCGAAAAGCGCGATTGGGAACAAACTTCAGCCATCATTGCCCGGTTCTTTGAAGTGAAGGCGGAGGACTTAGCGTGAGATCCGTGAATCGCTGGTTTGCGCGTATCCGAAATTTCATGACCGGCCGTCGCGGCGATGAGCGGCTCCGCGAGGAGATGGAACAGCATCTCGCGATGCAGACGGAAGAAAGCATACAGGCAGGCATGCCGCCGGATGAGGCCAAGCGGCAAGCGCGGCTAAAGTTGGGAGGAGTGGAAACGATCCGCGAACAGTTTCACGCGGAGGAAGGATTACCTTTCCTGGAAACGCTTCTTCAGGATCTTCGGTTTGCTTTCCGGGTTTTGCGGAAGTCGCCCGGATTTGCGGTCACAGTGGTGATCACACTGGCGCTGGGGATCGGGGCGAATACCGCGATTTTCAGCATAGTTTATGGAGTAGTATTTCGTCCGCTGCCGTATCCGCACCCGCAGCGGATTATCGAGCTTACGGAATCTTCGCCTCGCGGCAGCGATGAAGAGGACGTCACCTATCAGGAATTGCAATTCTTGCAAGAGCACGGTTCTCCATTTCAATTCCTTACGGGTTACACGGTCCAGGGATACAACCTCAGCGTGGGCAACAAAACTGAGCGTGTGAAAGGGCAACCGGTTTCCACCGATTACTTTCATGTGCTGGGGACTCAGCCGCTGCTGGGGCGCGATTTTCTTGCTGAAGAAGATACCGGCGACGGCGCTCATGTCGCCATCCTCAGCTACGGAACCTGGCAGACCCAGATGGGCGGCGATCGAGAAACCATTGGGCGAACCATCACACTCGATGGTGAGCCGTTCACCGTAATCGGCGTAATGCCACCAGGGTTGGAGGGCAGTGTTGATCCCATTTTGCCTGGCGATACCGATGTATGGACGCCCCTGGCACTGGTGGGCCAAACCGCGGGCTCCGGGCAGAATATCGAAGTTCTTGGCCGGCTCCGGCCAGGGCTAGCGCTGGCACAAGCCCAAGCGCAGATGCGGAGCATTACCACTGCATTCCGCAAGGCATTTCCACACGAGCTTGACCCCACAACTACCCTAAGTATTCAGCCTTATCAGACGATGCTTTCGAGCGATGTTCGGACGATTTTGCTGGTGCTGTTTGGCGCAGTTGGGCTCGTTTTGCTGATTGCCTGTGCCAATGTCGCAAATCTTCTGCTCGGCCGCGCCACCGCACGCGGCCGCGAGTTTGCAGTTCGCGCGGCGCTCGGGGCTTCGCGTACGCGGCTGGTTCGGCAAGTGCTCACGGAAAGCGTTCTGCTTTCAATTATGGCTGCTTTGCTGGCGCTGCTGCTGGCGCGCATTGGAATGCAATCGCTGCTAGCGCTCAGCCCATCCGACCTCCCGCGCGCGAATGACATTCACCTGGACGCTTCGGCATTTGCATTCACTTTGGCTGTTGCGGTGATCACTGGGATTTTATTTGGTCTGGCTCCTGCCTTCCGTGCATCTTTCGGGGAAATTTACGAAAAACTCGGTGAAGCTGCGGCCCGCATGAGCAGCGGAAGAAAGCACGGACGGTTTCGCGCAGCGCTTGTGGTCAGTGAAGTAGCGATGTGCCTGATTCTGCTGACCGGCGCCGCATTGCTCATCGAGACGTTCTGGCACGTGTTGAGTACCGATCCCGGATTCAATCCCAGTCATGTGGTCTCGATCGAAGTCTATCTCTCCGGCTCGCGTTACAACTCCACCGCAGCGGTATCGCGCTACTACGACGAAGCTGTGCAACGAGTCGAAGCGCTGCCGGGCATACAGTCGGCATCCGCGATCACTGCCGGGCTGCCTTTACGACGAGGTGCAAATTTCGGTCTCTCGGTCGCGGGCAAGCAAATACCGCGCACATTCGGGATTCGCATGGTTACGTCCGACTATTTTCGGACGATGGGTGTTCCGCTGGTGCTGGGGCGACGTTTGACCGCAGCCGACGACGAAAAATCCCCTTCCGTTTCCGTTATTAGTCAAGAAGCAGCGCGGTTGCTCTTTCCGGGGCAAAACCCAATTGGCCAACGGTTTCAGTTTGCGCGGCTCGATTGGCAAGTTGTTGGCGTGGTCGGAGATGTGAAGTCTTATCTCGACAAGCCAGCGGAGGCCGGCGTTTACATTCCGCTAGCACAAACACCTTATCCAGTACTGAACCTTGTTTCCATCTGGTTTCCTGAATACATCGTCGTCCGCACATCGGCTGACCCGCTGGCGCTCAGTCAAGCGGTCGAGCGGCAACTCCAAGCGATTGATCCTTCGGTTGGCATAGGCCACGTCCGCACCATGGAGCAAGTCCGCTCTGCCGCCGTCGCGATGCGCCGATTCAATATGACATTACTCAGCATCTTCGCTGCACTGGCACTGGTGCTGGCCGCAATTGGCATTTATGGCGTGATCGCCTATAGCGTCACGCAGCGCACACATGAAATTGGCGTGCGTATGGCACTGGGCGCGAAACACGGAGATGTCCTGCGGCTGGTGCTGCGCCAGGGTATGGTTCTGACTGGTTTTGGTGTTGGACTGGGCATTCCCGGGGCGCTAGCACTCACACGATTGCTGGAGAGCTACTTATATCGGGTGCAACCAACCGACCCCATTGCGTTCAGTTCAACGGCTCTGCTTTTAGGGGCGGTTGCCATGTTGGCAAGCTACATTCCAGCACGGCGGGCGACGAAAGTCGATCCGCTGATCGCGCTGCGGCGTGAGTAAATTGGACTGAGGAGGGACAGGACTGAGGAGGGACAGACGAAACGTACCCCGGCAAGACGCGCCGTTCTGCAATGCTGCGTGCTTCACTTATTGGGGTACTTTTCGTCTGTCCCTCCTTGGTACTCCTCGGTATGTCGGGCAGAACTATGGGGGTTAGTTCGTCTGTTCCCGAACGGTCCCGAACGGTCAGTCTTCGCTGGGAGATTATCGCCCGTGACTATCGCCAACAGAAAATCCGACCCGCCTAAAAAGTCGGGCCGGACAAGCGTAACCTCAGCGTTCACAATGTGAAAAGTCGAAACACGAGGTAAACGGCGATCACAATACTGACGCCAATCATCAGCAAAGCGGCAATGAAAGTCCCACCTTGGATATAGTGTGCTGTCCCGTAACCGAGAGTAAAGCCCCTCTCTGCCGGATAAAGGTACAACACACCGATCGAAAGCAGCGCCGCTAAAATGTCTACAGCGATACACCAAATCAACTGTGAGCGCATCACCTGCTCCTTTCTGTTCAGTTACAGTTTTGGGCAGCGTACTGCTGTGAAGCCTTACCGATATTTTCACATGTCCCTCCCACCACAAAACGCTTGTCCAAAATGTAAGGTTTGCAGGAGATAACGGGACGGGAGGATGTGAAGAAATTGATTTCCTTGATTTTTCGCGATTTTATTTTTAATCCCAAATGCTTGCCGACAGCCCAGCGGTCGCTTATACGGCATCCTGGCGCGATTTTCTTAGCGCCGAGCTCACTGCAAATTTTAAAATCGATTTTTTCACATCTTCCAGACGGAAGTACTCCCAAGAACTGCTCTCATCGGGAGGAACGCCAGGACTCATTTCCTTCGGCCAGCAGATGACCCTCTAAGACTTTTCACCGATGGAAGATTTCGTTGGGGGGAAGTTCCGTCTGAGTGTACCGGGACATGCGTTACGCTGTGGACCTGAGACACCGCACCCGCCACGAAAACGCTTGTTGTGATCGGTTGTCGATGAGTGCGTGGCGATTTGGCGTCATTCGAGAAGTGCGCCCGGAGCTATGGCGCTTGCCGGCAGAGATCCTGAAATCGTGCTTGGCCGGGACTGAAGGTCTTGTGCCATTCACGCCCTAGGCTTCTTTCGCTGAAAGTAGAGGAGGCACCCGGATCACATTGCCTAAAGCTCGCGGATCGCCGTCACCGGATTCACCCGCGTCGCTCGCTGTGCCGGAAGATAGCACGCCAGCAAAGACATCGCCGCGAGCAGAATCAGCACGGCAAAGATCGTCACTGGGTCATTGGCGCCGATGCCGTACAGCAGACCGGCAATGACGCGGGTTAGCCCGAACGAAAGAGCCAGTCCCAGCGCCAGCCCAATTGCCGTCAGCCGCATTCCCTGTAGCAGCACCAGCCTCATCAAATCCGCTCGCGAAGCCCCCAAAGCTACGCGGATGCCGATCTCGTGCGTCCTGAGCTCGGTGCGGTATGCCATCACGCCATAAATGCCCGTGGCCGCCAGAACCAGCGCGATTACCGCGAATATCCCCGCGAACGTGCTCTGCATCACGACAAAGGTACGCGCCATCGCGGTGGTCTCCCTCATCGTGCGCACGTCATAAACCGGGAGCCCTCTGTCAACCCCCTGGATTGCGTGCTCGGCCGCCTGCAGCAGATCCGCCGGATTGCCCATGGTCTTCATTTGTACGATGAGTTCCGGGCCCGATTGCTGATAATAGCTCATATAGACCATGGGCCCGGGCCGCTCACTCATCATCAGGTGCTTCGAGTTCTTCACCACGCCAACCACCGTGAACAGGTTGCTCAATATGCTCAGTCTTTTCCCTATCGGATCCTGCCCCGGCCAGTACCGGTTCGCCGCTGTCTGATCCACGATCAGCACGAGCGGCGCTTTCTCATTGTCGTTCTGCGTAAAGTCGCGCCCTTCCAGAATGGGTATCCCCATGGTCTCGAAGTACCGCGGCGATACATCCGCTCTCCCTACTTCCAGCGACTCATGCGGCCGTGGCGCATATCCTTCCGGATATGCGTCCTCCGTCTTTCGCGTTAGCGTTAGCGGTACCCAGTCGGTAAGCGAAGCCACGGTCACGCCAGGCAATGCCTCCACGCGCTGGAGAATTTTGTCGCGGATCAACCGCCTTTGGTCATTCGGATAGCCGGAGATGTGCAATCCCACGGACGCGGTCAAAACATGATCTTGCTCAAATCCCGGATCTGCATGGGCAATGTTCCTGAGCGTGCGAAAAAACAGTCCGGAGCTAACCAGCAGAGCGAGCGAGAGCGCCACCTGAGCCACCACCAGGCCGCTAAGCAGCCGCCGATTGTGCTTACTGCCCGATACGCTCGCCGATTCCTCCTTGAGCACCTCCGCCGCCGGCACCTGCGATGACCGCCAAGCCGGAAATGCCGCGCACAGC
The DNA here is from genome assembly GCA_963750415.1 of uncultured Acidobacteriaceae bacterium. Taxonomy (GTDB): domain Bacteria; phylum Acidobacteriota; class Terriglobia; order Terriglobales; family Acidobacteriaceae; genus PALSA-350. The sequence continues at coordinate 173,878 of CAVVQX010000001.1, read as the reverse complement.
AGGCTCGCCAGAACTGCCAGCGCCACAATTGCGATCACAACGCCGGGATCGACCATGCCGTTTATCGCGATTGGGATCGCGTTCGCCGGAAGGAACAGTGCGAGTGTCTTCGCCGTCCACAGAGTCAAGAACAACGCCGCCGCTCCCGCGCAGAGGGCAAGAATCACGCCTTCGAGCATCATCTGCCGGACAACGCGCACGCGACCTGCACCCAGCGACTGTCGGATTGCGATTTCGCGCCGCCGCGACACAAACCGCACCAGTGTCAGCGTGGCCACATTGGCGCATGTCAGCAGCAGCACCATCGCCGCAATGGCCAGCAGGATGGGGAGCGTACTCGCCATATATCCGTTCGCGCCGAACGGCGACCGCCACATCGGATCCAGCGTGATCGTGTTCGTGCCCAGGTGATCGTTAGGATACGCCGCCACAATCCGCCGCATGATGGTCTCAAGATCCTGGTTTGCCTGCTCGCGGCTCACGCCCGGCCGCAGCCTTCCCACCACGACCAGCCAATTCCCGCTGCGCTCGGTCGTCCGCCAACCGCCCGTTCCGAGCGGATCGAGCGTGATCCACATATCGTGCCGCAGTCCCGGCGCCGCACCGACGAAACCCTTCGGCGCGACGCCGATCACTGTCACAGGGTGGTGAGCAATCTCCAGCGGCTTGCCCACAATCCCGGGGTCACCCGCAAAATGCGTCTTCCAGAGCGAGTAGCTGAGAATGACATACGGAATGCTTCGCCCTGCAGCCTCTTCTTCCGGACGGAAAAAACGCCCGTAGAGGGGCTTCACGCCGAGCACGTCGAAGTAATTCGCAGTCACGTTGGCAATATAGATCCGTTCCGGCCTGGCTCCGCCGGTCAACGCAATCCAATCGTGGTGATACCCGATGATTCCCTCGAAGCTGTGATTCTGGTCCCGCAGATCGCGGTAATCGAGATAGGAGAATGGCGGAGTCGGCGAGCTATTCCACTGCCCGCGCATCACGCTTACCAGCGAGCTCATATCTCGCGCTCCCGGTATCGGGTGCAGCATCGTCCCGTCAATCCAGCTGAACACCGTGCCGTTGGCGCAAATGGCCACTGCCAACATCACCGTAACCGCGACCGTGTATGCCGGATTCTTGCGAAGTCGCCGCAAGGCAAAACGAACATCCTGAAGCAGTTCTCTCACGCCTACCTCCCTCTAAGGAACTTTGTTCCTGGGGAACCTGAGTATTCCCCCCCGGATATGCACGCAGTGTGCCAAAACACGTATGACTGTAAGTCTATATCCGCCATCGACATAGGCTGGGGCCATATCTCGGCTCCGCCAACACACTGTCCATTTGTGGACCGGATGTCCGCTTTCGAAGCTTCCTGCAAAGCCGAAGCAAAGCGCTCCTCGGCTCTGAGGTGATCGTTACCTGATAAAGCGACCTTGCTGTACCGCTCATCTGGACCGTCTTTTCTAACGGCAAATCGGCCAGCGTTCGCCGATCTGCCTCCGCATGATCCTCAATTGAGTCCATCAGGCCAATGCACTCATCGACAGTCTCAGACCACGCTTCGCGCAGCTCTGAAGCGAGGCTGACGAGGGACATCCATGATAGGTAAGAGTCAAGGGAAAGCGGAGATTTCCCACGACCTGGCAGGATGGTTTCTCCCGACGTGTAAAGCTCGCGTGTGGTAACAGACTGAATGGGGACAGACGAAAAGTACCCCAATGAATAAAGCACCGCCTCACAGAAGAGCCTTCCTGGTAGTGTACTGTTCGTCTGTAATGCACCCCAAAAGTGAGACACGGCGGAAGCTGAAAAATTGGGGACACTCAACGGTCATACTGCGGGACGTTATCTTTGCAATAACGATCATAATAAGCAAGTAAACGTACCGCGCGCCTCAGCAAGCGCTGGAATACGTCGTTAGAGTTAGGCGGCGGGCCACCCCACGGGACTCTGAAGCTGGTTCACCTCCCAGAGGTGGGACTCATCCAGAGGGCATGAATAATACCGGTGGCACAATGCGGCGACAGCACAATGCGGCGACAGGATACCCATTACCGCGACCGAGCACTCCCGGGTGCGGCCGAGCGCATTATGGAACAATTTAGATGCAAGGTAACGCGAGGCCTTCCGTGGACGTATCGATCGCATCTGTTGATCGGCTCTGTTCGCTTTTTGGCAAGCCCGATCAACCCAGCCCAATTCTGTTGCTCGGAACTGGCGCGTCCGTCAAACCAGGAATCCTTTGAGCGGCGAACTGGTTGAGCGCGCCGCCAGGTGGGAATACTGCAAAACCTTCAATCGTCATTTCGACGTTGAAGGGACAGACGAAGTAACCACCATCCCGAACAGTCTCAGCGTCGTGCGACGAATGGTGGTTATTTCGTCCCTTCAGTGCATGTCCCTTCAGGGCACGTCTGTCCCGGAAAAGATCCTGATCGGGCAAGTCGGAACTTGTTTGTTCCTTGTGGCGCAGCTGAGTAGTCAACATGACCACACTCTTCAAAGCTAGAAAGGAAACAATATGATTTCATACAGAAGAGCCCGATACGCATCTGCAATCGCTACTCTGATCGTTGGAGTTGCGCTTTCCCACGCGCAATCCAATTCGCCCCTGCGCCTGGAAAAAACTATTCCCCTCCCTGGCGTAAAGGGACGAATAGACCACCTTGCATTTGATACGGACAACGAGCGTCTCTTTGTGGCCGCCCTTGGCAACAACACAGTCGAGGTTATCGACGTTAAGAGCGCCAAGGTAATACGAACAATTGCGGGGCTGGCTGAGCCGCAAGGCGTGATCTACCAGCCCGAAAGGAAACGTCTCTGGGTCGCCAACGCGAGTGATGGTAAGGTCCGAGTCTTCGATGCGCTGACATTTCAGCCGCTACGATCCATCGAGCTTGGTGACGATGCCGACAATATCCGCAGAGATGGCGCCACGCAGCACATATTTGTGGGATACGGCAAGGGCGGCCTTGCTACCTTTGACTCCGAAGGCAACAAGGTCGCGGATATAAAAGTCGATGCCCATCCTGAGTCGTTTCAACTCGAGAAAAATGGTCCCCGGATGTTTGTAAACCTGCCCAATTCTCAAAAAGTAGCCGTGATTGACCGGACTAAAGCTGCCGTCGTCGGGAGTTGGACAACCGATGATGCCCAATCGAACTTTCCCATGGCCTTAGACGAGGCGGACGGGCGGCTTTTCATCGTTTGCCGCAAACCCGCTGTGCTGCTGGTGCTTGATACCAAGTCGGGGACGGTGGTGGCCAAACTTCCGACTGTGGGCGATTCCGACGATGTCTTCTACGATCAAAAGCGCAAACGCATTTACGCGTCGGGCGGCGAGGGAGCGATTGCTGTGTATCAGCAGCAGGATGCCGACCACTACAGCAAGATTTCCCAGCTCGACACCGTGAAAGGCGCACGCACAAGCCTATTTGTCCCCGAACTGAGCCGTCTTTTCCTGGCCGTGCGGCAGGTGGGAGAGAACGCGGCGGCGATCAGAATTTACAATGTAAGTGACTAGAAGGGGGAGAGGAGCTAACGAACGACAACTCGCGAACTGTGGTGCACCACAGCAGGCATACCGGTGACGGCAAACCGGTGATTGTCCCCAAAATTCAAAATTCCCACCCAAAATTCCCAAAACTGGAGTACGGTTCCCCTGAACGGCGGAACTACTCGACAACCAGAGTCAGCGTCTGCGTTGCCTTGGTACTTCCAACCGTGGCGGTGACCACGAATTGATACGTACCCGGTGCTGCGTTCTGGGCCGAAGGTGCCTTGGTCGAGGAACCTCCACTACATCCAGCGATGGGCCATATTCCGAGCAGGGCCACCAACATCATGAGGCCCGCTCGCAGGCGTAGCCGCCTTATGAAAACCGGCAACATCCAAGCGCTGAACAGGAGACCGGTTCCGGCAAGCTGAAGATGCAAGCCGCCGCTCTGCTTGGTTGCGACTTGCTGAGAGGTAGTCACAGTTACGGAGAACTCCTTACTGCCTCCGGACGAGAGGGCCACACTCGATGGCGTGATGTTGCAGGTTGCGTTTGCCGGTGCTCCGCTGCATGTCAGCGTGCTTGTTCCACTGACGCCCGGAGCCGCAGTCAGCACCAGCGCATAGGTAGCTGCACTACCGCTCTCGACGGTTTCGGAAGTCGACTGTCCAGCCTGCGGAGCCACCGACAGTGCCACCACGCCTGAGCCGGAAAGAGAAATGTTCTGCGGACTTCCTACAGCATCGTCAGAGATAATGAGAGAGCCAATCTGCTGACCAACTGTGGTTGGAGTAAAGGTAACTGCAATGGAGCAGGTAGCTGCGGCAGCCAGGCTGGCTCCGCATTGCGAGGTCAGCGCGAACGGCCCGTTCGCGGTGACCGAGGTGATGGTAACCGCCACACTCGACGTGTTGGTCAAGGTTACCGTCTGACCAACTGAGGGGGAGCCTACCGTCTGATTGCTGAAACTCAGCGACCCCGGCGTGGCCGTCAGAGAGGGATTGACCGCCGTGCCTGCCACCAGTACGACGGGTTTCGCATCGGCCACGTCCACCTGGAGGGAAACCTGGCCGTTTTGCTGGCCGGCAGTTGAAGGAGCAAACACAACCGGAATCTCGCAGGTTGCCAGCCGGGCCACCGCGGACGGGCAGACTGGCCCTGCGATCGAAAACGGAGCCGTCGTCACCGCACCGGTAACATTGAGCGCGCTATTGCCGGCATTCGTCACCGTGATCGGCAGACTACCAGACGTAGCTCCAGTTGCAACCGATCCAAAAGCGAGCAGCGATGGACTCACCATAGCCATAGGCTCACTGAGAAAGAGCGATCCGCCTCGGCCTGCCATAAGTAGATCGTCGATCCCGTCGCCATTCAGATCTGCGACCGCGATCGAAGACCCTGGCAGGTTATCGTCTGTATACAAAAGCGGGCTCTGGAGCGTGCCGTTGCCGTTGCCGAAAAAGATCCCCAGAAATCCTGGACCACTTCCGTACCCTATCACGGCGAGATCGGGCTTGCCGTCGCCGTTGAAGTCGCCCGCCGCAACCTGCGACGGGAATGGGCCGAGCGCATAATCAACTGGAGTGGCAAACGTCCCGTCGCCTTTTCCGAGAAACACATCGACCAGTGATCCTGTGGCGATCAAATCGATGGCGCCGTCGCCATTCAAATCGGCGGCTCCAATCCCGCTTGGAAGGTCGTCGGTCGCATAGATCACTGGAGCTGCAAACGTCCCGTCGCCTTTTCCGAGAAGTATTGCCACACCATAAGAGGTGTTGTAGAGCAGGGTGACGGCCAGGTCCAGATTGCCGTCATGGTTGAAGTCCGCTGCCACAACTTTGTCCGGAATTTGAGGGAGGTTCCAAAAGCGTCGCGCCGTTTGGAAGGTTCCGTCTCCGTTGCCGAGAAGCACCTGCATCGGCTGTGTCTCGTAATAGCCGTTGCCCACGTCAACCAGGTCGAGATAGCCGTCGTTGTTGAAGTCTCCTGTCACGAAGCTCCTGAGGTCGAGGTCGCTGTTGACGGGCACAGGAGCGCTGAAGGTTCCATCTCCATTTCCGGGCAGGAATGTCGTTCCATTGGCAATGAGGTCCAGATGGCTGTCACGATTGAAATCACCTTCGGCCAATCGGCTGGAAGACATAGATGGCGGCAGGCTGACGGCAATCGGAGGCTGAAACGTCCCGTTTCCTTTTCCCAGAACTACGGCAACCCCTGACAAAGTGGAAACCGCGATATCGGGGTGGCCATCGCCGTTGAAGTCGCCGATGACGCCCGATCCCACGCCGGACTCAGGGTCACTCAGCAGGTCTTTACGGGGGCTGAAAGTGCCATCACCATTGCCCAGCAGGATAGTGACGTAGTCTCCTGCGGAATCGACGACGGCCAGGTCGAGATTTCCGTCCCCGCTTAAATCCGCAGCCGCGAAGAAGTAGGGTTGGCCGCCGGTATCAAAGGCTTGGCTAGGCTGGAATGTCCCATCGCCGTTGCCGACTAGCACCGTAGCACCGTTGTTAAACACGGTGGTCATTGCCAGGTCCAGTTTCCCGTCTTTGTTCACATCAAGTAATTGTAGATAGGCGGAACCCAGGCTTGAATCCAGGCTGAGATCTGTGGATATCGATTGTTCTGGCTGAAAGGTGCCGTCCCCGTTCCCCCTCAGCATTGTCACTACGCCCGCCACATAGTGCGTAACAACCAGATCCGGTATTTTGTCGCCCGTGATATCGCCCGCCGCGATCCCGGCGATGTCGGTTTCCGAAGCGTAGTTAACGGGCGTGTGGAAGGTTCCGTCGCCGTTACCCAAAAGAACGGAGACCAGTCCAGGGGTCTCATCGTTCAGGCTGTTAGTCGCCATGTTTGCGAACGCCAGATCGGAGATCCCGTCCCCGTTCAAGTCGGCCACAGCCAATTGGTTTGGCACGCCCCCGGCGGAGAAATCGGTTACAGCCTGGAAGCTTCCATCTCCTTTGCCCAGCAGGATCGAGACGAAACCACAGGTATCCCCGCAGGCGCCGGCTGTTGCCAGGTCCTGTTTTCCGTCGTGATTGAAATCCGAGACTGCCAGAAGAAAGGGCGCGTTTGCAGATGGGTACGTTACTGGTGTTCCCAGTGTGCCATCCCCATTGCCAGGTACAACCGTCACGCCGCTCCTTCCCGTTACGGCAATGTCGATTTTCCCGTCACTATTGAAGTCACTCGCGACCAGAACCCCTGGGGACTCCTGCAGTGAAAAATCGGTTTTTGCGCCAAACGTTCCGTCGGACTGCCCTAAAAGAATCGACACGCTGGGGCCGTTTGCATTGGCAACTATCAGGTCAGGGCGTCCGTCGCCATTCATGTCCGCAATCGCGATGCCCTCCGGGGATTTGCCGGTAGGAAAGCTGGCCTTATTAAAAAAGTATTGTGCAGCCGGTGACGCTGCTGATTGTGCACGCACAAAGTGATTCTGGAAGGCAAACAGTAACAGCAAAAAACCTGCAGAGAGACGCAATGTAGACTCCTGAGCTCAGCCGTTCGAAATCGTAACATGTCCCAGGCCAGTTCAAGACGAAAGGAATTGAACCTGAAGTAACCGGTTAACGAGTCCCAAAGCGCAGGAAAGTAGATGACCAAGGAAACGTAACCGATACTGAATGTATTTTACAAAGAACGCTAGACTGGAATTGTCCAGGTATTTGTAATTCGGACTAATCCGGGACTAATCGGGGACAGGACTAATCCGGGACGACGGACTAATCCCGAACAGACGGACATGGCCCCAAGTGAAATCGTGCCTGTTATCAAGACGGCGGAGGCTTTTCGGTTAGGGTCATTTCCGTTCGTCTCGCTTTTCCCCCGTCCCGCTTTTACCGGCCGGGCGAAGGCAACCCGGGCGACGGCAACCCGGTGACACGGCAACCCGGTGACAGGCCGGTGTCGGCAACCCGGCAACTCGGGGACAGAGAGCGCCGGGATAAACCGGCACATTGTAGGGGATGTAAGAGCCCTACGGAAAAGGAGAAGCGACTCCATTCTGGCCTCGAGTCTTGCCTGTGATCTCGCGAGGGGTCGCAGCGAAGCGTAGACAGAGGGCTGGCGGGCAGGATTATTGAGCTCCGAAAACATGCAACCGGGTGCCGACCCTTTTCTGTCAGTGGGAAGGCAACATCAGCGAGCCGCGTTCGATCGCGAGTGGCCGCTGGGCCCGGCGTAGTCGAAGAGTCCAGGCACGTCAGCAAACAATGTGTACGAGAACCGGGAGGCCTCCAGAGCGTCTGCGCGAGCAGACCGGTCCGGGAAGGTGAAAGATCCATGATCCGGGCATGTACGTTTTGGAGGATTCGGACTGGGCCATAGTACCTATGAAGCTGACGAACAGAGAAGGTAAGACTTCCGCGGAGCCAGCGGAGGGAAGGGCGCAGACCGAGGAGAACGACGCCCAGCCACACACGCATCCGACACAGAGCGGAGCGCGCGTGTCCCAGGGGTTAGGCGGCGTGCGCCAGACGGCGCGGGCCAGGAAGCAGGAGCGGTTTACCGCTTTGCTGCACCATCTCACGATCGACTTACTGCGGGAGAGCTACTACGCCTTACAGCGGAGCGCAGCGCCTGGAGTAGACGGAGTAAGTTGGCAGCAGTATGAACAAGACCTGGAGGCTCGGCTTGCCGAGCTCCATGGCCGAGTGCACCGTGGAGCGTATCGGGCGCAAGCCTCGCGAAGAGTATACATACCGAAAGCTGATGGCCGGCAACGGCCGTTGGGCATCGCTTCGCTGGAAGACAAGATTGTCCAGCAAGCGGTGGTGACCATCCTCAACCAGATATACGAGGTGGACTTTCGGGGCTTTTCGTATGGATTCCGTCCGGGACGCAGCCCTCATCAGGCGCTGGACGCGCTGAACGTGGGCATCGAACGGAAGCGAGTGAACTGGATACTCGATGCGGACATTCGTGGTTTCTTCGATCATTTGAGCCACGAGTGGATGATGAAGTTCGTCGAGCATCGAGTAGCCGACACACGCATTCTTCGGCTTATTCGTAAGTGGCTGAAGGCTGGTGTGTCGGAGGAAGGTAAGTGGTCAGAGACGACGGCAGGCACGCCGCAGGGAGCTGTGATTTCACCGCTTTTGGCGAACGTGTATCTACACTATGTATTCGACCTATGGGTTGAGGCATGGCGCCGGAAGGCGGCGAGCGGAGAGATGGTAGTTGTTCGCTACGCTGACGATCTGGTGGTCGGCTTTGAGCGGCGCGAAGACGCCGAGCGATTTCTGAGAGAGTTTCGGAAACGGCTGGCAAGCTTCGCGTTGGAACTCCATCCGGAGAAGACGCGACTGATCGAGTTTGGTCGGTTCGCGCAGGGTAATCGGCAACAGCGTGGGGAGGGAAAACCAGAGACCTTCACGTTTCTTGGCTTCACGCACTACTGTGCGATGACACCCAATGGCCATTTCGTTACACGGCGTAAGACCATACCTCAGCGGATGCGCTCCACGCTTCACGCCATTAAGGCGAAGCTGCGGCAGCGGATGCATGAGCCGGTCAACGCGGTGGGCGCATGGCTGAAGCGTGTAGTCAACGGCTATTACCGATATCACGCGGTACCTGAAAACCAGCGGGCGTTATATCGATTCCGCGACCGGTTGTGCGATCTGTGGCGGTCGATGCTTGGCCGTCGTAGTCAGCGCAGCCGACCGAGTTGGAAACGCATACGTCCGACCTTCGAACGATGGATACCTCGTCCTCGCATCCTGCATCCTTTTCCCAGCGTGCGTTTCGACGCCACTCATCCGAGGTAGGAGCCGTGTGCGGTAGTTCCGCTCGCACGGATCTGTACGGGGGGCAGCTAGCGATAGCTGTCCCTACCGTGACCGAAACGTAACCGTTACAATTATCCACCATGGTATTGCTCCTTTGTACGCGGTGATCATTCCGTCTGTCACCAGGATTTTTGTGTCACCAGGATTTTTGTCACCAGGATTTTGTCACCAGGATTTTTGCACGCGGTGATCATTCCGTCTGTCACCAGGATTTTGTCACCAGGATTTTTTTGTCACCAGGATTTTTTGCTGGCCATCTCATCGAAGACCTGACCACAACGTGGACACTTGATTGTGCGACGCGAGCCGCACCAGCTCTTTGGGCCGGATTTGGTAGATTCCTGGCGTAATCGGTGGCTTGATCGAAGTAACTCCGACTGGTAATCACTCTTGTCTTTGGGAAAGAACGCGCCAACGTCGCGCGCATTCCTTTGCCATGCTGATGGGCTTGCGTGCAGCTTAGTGGTAATGCCGAGGAGAGTACTGCGGGTTGGGAGATTCTGCGGAGTCTGTTCGGCCCTGGACCAGTATCCTCTATTCTTGATTAGCTCCCTCAGAATTCATCTAGTGATTCGAGTAGCTTATGAATACCTATTGCGTAATTCTGTGCCGCCGACGTTTCGAATCGGAGCGGGGAGGTTCACGCACGAAACGTTGCTACGTCGGTCAAGGCACGGCAGCATTGGCGGTCTTAGCCGCTTCTGAACTGCATCCGCAGTATCGACCGATCGGAATCGAGCCAGACGGCATCCCGGCGACAGTCCCCAAAATTCCCCCCCCAGATTCCCCCGCCTAAGCTGCTACCGCCGCAGAAGTTTATGCAACAGGTCGAGTCGCTCATCGCGCCGTAGACCTTTCGGGAGACCTTTCGGGGACGAACTACCCCCCACTCTTCAGACCTGTCCTGCAATCCTCTCAAAGGCGAATGATTCGAGATGGCTTTACAGGGCTTTCTCGCGGTACAAGCCGGCATAAGCGGAAAGCCGAAGGGCCGGTCGCAATCGCGGCAGCATCGAAGGGCCAGAATATCGTACCCAGACTGGTTGTGCTTCCCACTTTGAGATCGCTTGGCCTACAGCTTTCAAATAGGCACCCATGAGCCGTTCTGGTTTACGGCACTCCGATACACAGTAGGTTCGGATCTTTGTATAGCTTTCGGACCAAATGGCAATATGCCATTCTCGTATCCCATCCTCATTTTCGTACTGGCTGCCGAGCACGGTGAAATCACCGAAGCTCTTGTTGGACCGCATAGATTGTAAAAGTGTCAGTGTCATATACGGACTCCGATAATCAAGATTATGAGGCAGTTCGGTGTGTAGTAGAAGCATCAGTGCGAGGGCCTTTCAGCAGGGACTCAAGCTTGTTAACGACGGCGTTCGCTTCTGGATGCTGGGGGCGAATCCGGGACGGAAATGGCCCCAAGTGAAATCGTGTCTGTTATCAAGACAGCGGAGGCTTTTCGGTTAGGGTCATTTCCGTCCGTCCCGCTTTTCCTCCCCCGCTTTTCCCCCCGCTTTTCCCGTCCGTCCCGCTTTTCCCGTCCCGCTTTTCCCAGTCGGCCGAAGTCGGATAAACTCCTTGGAGATTGCGACGATTCTCCGAGGAATATATCCAATCAGAGCTAAGATCGCCTGGGTGTGCGAAGCAATGATCGATATCCTGAAAAGGAGGGGGCGGCGAACATGGGAGAGATAGGCGCAGAAGTTCTTTTCATTGCGGGGTTCGGTCCGATCGATCGCGACGTTGCTGAAAGTCGTGCGCTGTACAGCGGCAGCCTGGGCATTCCCTTCAAGGAGGATGCCGGCGGCTACCTGTATACGGGCTCTCTTGAAGGTGCGAAGCACTTTGCCCTGTGGCCTCTCTCGCAGGCGGCGCAATCCTGCTTCGGCACCGATTCCTGGCCCGACAACTTTCCCGTTCCGCAAGCCTGGCTGGAGTTCGAGGTGGAGAACGTGGAGAATGCCACGGCCGATCTCGAGTCGCGAGGATATCGAATGCTCGTCAAAAACAAGACTGAGCCTTGGGGCCAGACCGTAAGCCGGTTCCTCTCACCTGAGGGTCTGCTGATCGGTGTCACCTTCACTCCCTCGATGCGGGAGAAGAAATAGTCCCTCCCGACGGAGGGAGTATCTTGACGTCGAAAAGAGTATGCGGCCCGGGAGCAAAGCTGTGCTTGTCTCAGTCGAGTCGATGGCGTCTCTGCGAAAGGCATACCCGAACTACTTTCGACACTGATCGGTTTGTGGAAGCCATGAATGCAGCTATCGAATAGAGTTCACTGATCTCCCAGATAGGGCCTTTCGGTAGGCGCCGGCCAAGGTTTCATCGAGCACGCCGAGCGGCTGCGTGGCCAGGGCAGAGTACAGGCCTTCGAATAAGTCGAGAACACTATAACGGTCCATGGTTTTGGACCCGTCTGACAAGGGAGAGGGTGGCGCTTTCCATCAGCATTCGTTGATGGTGCAGTGAAACTGCAGATCCCTCGGCTACGCTCGGGATGACAAAGGAGAGGGTGGCGGTTCCAATTGGAGTCGTTTGGCGGTGGGGACTATCTCCGTAAAGGGGCGTAATGTGACAAGCGGGACGGACGGACAGTGTGTCGGGTAACTTCGTCTGTCCTGAAATTCCCTGATTTATTTTCTATATATGGATCTGCGGCATTGCAGCTGGCTTTTGGAGCGGAAGAACGAGGTCGAGCCGATGTTTTTGAGCTTCTTTATTCCGGCCGGGGTCTTTCTACTCATGGCCGCAAGGAGACCATCTGAGCATCGCTCGATGATTGCTCTAGCAGCTTGGTGGAACATCTCCCATGGCTTGGTGATGGCTATTCAAACCGGGGAAGCCTGGATTCATAGCGTCCACAGGAACTTTACTGATGTGATCGTATTCCTTGCGATCGGGGCCGTCCTGTTAGCGCTTCTGCCAGCAAAACGAGAGGCAGTCGCGCCAGGAATTGCCTGAACGCAGCCCCCGATGCATATGCACGGGCCCTGAGCCGTTGAATGGGCTGGAAGAAGCTGGTCCACTGCACGCAGCGACTCACCCCTCGAAACACGCGGTTGGTCACGAACTGTTTGACTCTTGCCCGCCACTACTCTAGCCTCGGGGCGATTTCCAGAACTTCGTTCCAGCGGGGACAGCAATGAAAACGCCGATTCTCTCTTTGGTTTGTCTTGCATGCATCCTGAATGCTAGTGCTGTCGCAATGCACGGGCAAACTGCCGGCAACTCCACTGACCGCACTGCACCCAGCTATGACATGAAAGCCCAGGCCCTTCTCGACCTGCAGGCCGTAAATAAGAAATGTGTCGATCTCGCCGAGGCACTCCCGAGCGACAAGCTCACCTGGCGCCCTTCACCCGGCACCCGGTCCTTTGCTGAAGTATTTCTGCATGTTGCTGGAGAGCGTTACGGAATCCTCAGCATGATGGGTGCGAAGCCTCCGGCAGGGTTTAAAGCGCGCGAGTTCGAAAAATCCACAACCGAGAAGGATCGTATCGTCCACGATCTGAATCAGTCCTGGGATTTCGCGAACAAAACGATCAGCGGCATGAGCAACGTGGATTTCGCAAAGCTCCTGCCAAAGCTTGGCCCCCATGCTAACGAGGGCGACGTTGTTTACATCCTCGTTGCCGACGCGCACGAACACCTGGGCCAACTCATCGCCTACGCGCGGCAGAATGGCATCGTCCCCCCTTGGACGGTGCAAATGGAGAAAAAGAAGGGAAACGGCTGACGAAGCATCTCCCTTGCATCCTGGCACAGATTAGGCATTCAGGCATTGACGGTTCAGGCGGAATAACCCCTGTTCAGAAGGTCCGAACCAGTGGCGAGTCCTCCGTCTCTGCCACGAATTTGTCAAAGGAGTTATTCCGGCCCGTCTCCGAGACGCCCCATAAATCAATCCCCTCAAAGCAGAGCCCTCGCCGGCTGCGTCCTCCTCGGTCCTGACGACTAAGTTCCAACATCTGATAGTCTTGACGCGACCACGGAGGAAACAATGCACGATTCCGATCCTGACTTGCGCACACGCACCGTGGCCCGCGTCGTGGGACCCTATCTCGTTGTAGTAGCGGTAACCCTTTTCGCGCGGCGGGCCTCGCTACCAATGCTGCTGCCGGCCTTCATGCAGGACGCTCCGCTGGTCTTGGCCACCGGTGCGTTCACCCTTACGGCGGGACTCGTGATAGTCGCGCTACACCATCATTGGACAAGCGCAATCGCGATCGTTGTCTCTCTGATTGGCATCGCCGCCGCGTTCAAGGGCGCGCTGCTTATGATCGCTCCAGGTGTTGGTGCCGAGGTGACTGCGGCGGTCGTATGGACGCCGGTATTCCTGTCGATCATGGCGAGCGCCGCGCTGCTAGTTGGCCTCTGGTTGAGCTTCGCCGGTTGGCTTTCGAAGGCGTAGAGAGAGTGTACGGAATTCATTGGATTGCTTAACCCCTTTCCAACTTACGTTCGCTGCAGTTTGTCACTATTTTCAGTGTCTTAAGTTTGGTAGGTTCGGTCACGCAGATCTCGCCGAGGCGCTCCCATGTATCGGCTCCGCGGGTTCAATCGGTTATCCACGATGACAAAATTCCCGCGTCGCCCTTCGCGCACCCTTCAGCCTAAATCGCGCGAATCTCCAGCGTCTTGCCGAGCGCCTTCATCGCCCCGGCGATTCCATCGATCCTCGAAGTGTGATGAATGTTCGTCAGCCGGTTCACCTCTTGCGGGGTCGTCTGCATCCTGCGCGCCAGCTCGGCAGGACGAACCCGCTGCCGGATCATTTCATTGAGCAGAAGCACCTTCGCCGAAACGCTGGCCGGGAGTTCGACAAAATCCTGACCGCGCTTTATGCGTGATGGCTTTGGCACAACCCGGGAGTTCTCGAAATAAAAATCGAGTGCAGTTTCGAGGGCGCTGGCTGCCACCTTCCTGGCCTCCTTCAGGCTCTTTCCCTGAGTGATCGCCTCGGGGATATCCGGAAAGGTTACAAGGAAGAACTTTCCATCCGGCTTTACGTCAATTGGGTATCGCATGTTGCCCTCCTATTTGAGTCCAAGTTGCCTTTTGATAGCCGCGACCAACCCGGTACCGAGTTCCTTGCTGTGCATCGGCAGAACAGAATTCTTGCCGTTCAGCGTCACCTTGAGGTGGGACCCCTTGCCCGGCTTGAATGTTGCTCCCTGATCTGCCAGCCAACGCTTGAACTCGCTGCTCTTCACAAACATTGTTATAAACAATATTGTTTATATTTGCAAAAGTTGTTATCGCGTCGACACGGAACAACTCGTCTTGACGACCGATCGGAGACAGACGAAACGTACCCCAAGATTGAAGGTCACAAAGTCGGGTTCATGTAATGGCTTCAAGGGGGAACCTCTGAACCTCTACCAGGGTTGAGCAGGCGCTGGCCGAACTCAACGTTAAGATTCTGGAGTACGTTTTCCCTTCATCGGATTGTCCGGCTAAGATTTCTGCGAAGTACCTTGCGGTATCTGGGGCACATACATCGCGATCAAACGAGAAACGAGAACTCCCAAATAAAGAATGCCTAGAATGGCTTCGATGACGGTAAGCGATCGCGCCTGCGCACTTACGGGTGCAATGCCTGCCGCCCCGAGGGAGGTCATAGCGCCAAAGCTGTAATAGATCAGATCAAAGCGGCTGGGAACGATGTGATGGTTCAGCACCGGATCCAAGTAGAAGGCAGCGGGCTGAACCGCCGCGAGAAATTGATAGAGCCTGGTGAAAGCAAATCCCGCCATGAGGTAGATGGAGACGGCTCCGAAGATCGTCGCGGAAGTGACAACCCGCGTGCGAAAGACGCGGTGAAAGACCACGATGACAATGAAAACGTCGAATGAGAAGCTGACCAGTAGCCCGACCAAGGCCAGCTTGCTGTCCCCTCTTTCCATTGTCAGCACGCGATGCCAAAGGACGGGGATGGCAAAGATGAGAGCGATGATCAAGGTCGAGCGGCGAAAGCTGACGGCGTAGACGCTCGCCAGTGTCACAAAAAACAATATCGAGCGAAAGAGCTGAAAGCGCAGCCCCCGATCGCCGGCATAAGGATAAAGGACGATATCTACCAGGAGAAACATAAACAGGAAAAAGAACCTTCCGCCGGGCGCTTCGTTATCCTCTTCCTGGGGCAGCGGTGCTGGCTCACGGGTCATACAAGCTCCTCCGGCTCGACAGCCCCATTGAATCATGAAAGGAATTGAGACGTTTTCGGACTGATCCGGACTGATCCGGGACGGACGAAACGTACCCCAACGATTCAAGCCCCGAAAATCGCAGAACCGGATTCTGGAATTCGTAACCAGACGGGAACTGGCCCTTCAGGCGGAGAATCGCGTTCTTGCCTCTCTCCTCTGCTCCTTTGCATGGTGTCAGTCCCGTCTGGCCGTGGATTATCCCAGGGGTGAGCATGTAAAATGCTCGGCAGGGCGAAGGGGCTCCACCCTTTCCCGGCTTCGCAGACGGCTCCGGGCCCCGCTGTTCGGATCAAGGACTTTTCCCCATAGGGCAAATGTCCTAACCGCCAACCGGCAATTTGCCTCTTCCTGGCGGAGTCACTCGGGCTCATAATCATAGGCTTGTTTCTGTCGAGGGCTCCCAGAGGTTCTTAACGAACTTCACGTACACCGGGTGTTGGCGCGCTCACCACTAGACGCTGTGCGCGTAAGTAACTGGATTTGACCATCCAGCTCCATACAACCGCTTCACGAACCGAGGAGGTTCTCATGCGTACACTGCTTTCGGCATTTCTCGTGCTGGTGATTGCTGTCGCTCCTGCGGGCCTGCGTGCACAGACCGTCGATACGGCAATCGTCGGCACCGTCACTGACCGCTCCGGGGCAGTCATTCCGGGAGCCAAAGTGACAGTCACGTCCGTGTCCACCGGGGTCGCAAAATCGGCAGCGACCACAGCTACGGGCGAATACACCGTCAACTACCTGCCTCCCGGCTCGTATAACGTTGAGGTCACGGCCACCGGGTTCACCACAACCCGGCAGCAGGCAATTGAACTGCAGCTCGCCCAGCAGGCAAGGGTCAACTTCCAACTGCAGGTTGGGGCGGCCACGCAGCAGGTGACCGTTCAGGGAGCGCCACCCTTGCTGCAGACCGAAGCCTCCTCTCTGGGCACCGTTGTCGGCGAGGTGGAGACACAGAACCTTCCCCTGAATGGGCGCAAATTTGAGGACCTCGCCATTCTTACGCCCGGCACCACTGCTTACAGTCCGGATAATCACACCTCCTCGGAGGATGGCGCCAGCGTTCAGTCGTACAGCGAACAACTGGAATGGGGACAGACCAACGTGGACGGGGTCACCATGATTGGCGACCGGCACGCGTACGTGAACCTGTATCCCTCCACCGACGCCATACAGGAATTCGAGGTGATTAGCGCAAACGCCGAAGCGCAAAACGTGGGCGCGGCCGGGGACATCACGAACATTCAACTCAAATCCGGCACGAACAGTTTTCACGGGGATGTGTTCGAGTATTTTCGCAACACGGCGCTGGATGCGCGCAACTACTTTGTACCCGCCCCCGCGCCCAAGCTCGTGTATCGGCAGAATCAGTTCGGCGGAACGCTGGGCGGTCCGATTATTCCGAACCGCACCTTTTTTTTCGTAAGCTATGAAGGGATTCGCTCCAACGAGCAGACTGCAGGGCTGACGGAGGTTCTCACTCCGCAGGAAGAGGATGGCGATTTTTCGGCTCTACTGCCCGACACCCAACTGGTCAGCCCGTCTACCGGTCAGCCGTACCTGAACAACCAGATCCCCGTCGATCCGGTGGCGCAGCAGATCGTGAAAAAATACATGCCCTTGCCCAATACCAACCAGGGCGGCTTCAACTACGCCTATTTCACGGGGGGCACCCAGAACACCAACCAGTTCATCGGGCGCATCGATCACCATTTGAACCCGAACGACCAGCTTACGGTTCATTTCATGTACGCAAGCCGGGACAATTTTATCTCCGAGGGCAATCCGAACTTCAACGACAATGCGACTTTGCCGATTTTCAACGCCGGTCTGCAGTATGTTCACATCGCCTCACCCAAGCTCATCAATGAACTTCGCATGGGGATCGATTTCGAGAACCAGAAGCTGTATACCACCTACGCGAACACCAACTTCACGCCTGCTTCCATCGGCATCAACGGCTTTGTGCAGCCCAACGGCCAGCCCTGGCCCCCGTCCGAGCAAGGTTTTCCCAATCTAACCAGCAACGAATTGATTGGGGTGGGCAGCGACTTTGGTGTCGGACTGGATCAGGGCAAAACCTACCAGCTTGTGGATAATGTGACCTGGACGCACGGCACGCATACGGTGATCTTCGGCGGAGACGTCCGCCGCGTTCAAGACAATGCCGACACCAGCAATACCCCTTACGGAGTCATCAACTTTAACGGCTCGGAAACCGCCAACAACGGCCCCAATGCCCCCGCCAATGAAGGCGGTTTCGACGGGGCGGATTTGATGCTGGGGATTCCCTCCCAGGTCATCACGCCGGAGGGCATTCCACTCACCAATGCCCATCAATGGCGCATGTTTTTTTACATACAGCACAACTGGAAGGTGAAGCCCAATCTTACCCTGAACACGGGGCTGAACTACTCCCTCTACCCCGCCCCGACGGACTCTCTCAACACCTCCGAGACGATGGACTGGACCGTCAACCCTGTGGTGTTGGTGCCCCTCGCGAACTACAGCCCGATATGGCACATCACGGGCAAGGACTTTGGGCCCCGGCTGGGGTTCGCCTATAGCCTGCCGCGCCAGATGGTAGTGCGCGGAGGGTACGGGATCAGTTACTACGCGGGGCAGTTCGATAACATCAATATCCTGCAGCTCAACCCGCCGGATGACCCGAGCTTTAGTCTGTTCAACGGCAACTGCGGTTACTGCGCTACGCCCAACGCTCCCGTGTCTACCCTGCAGAATCCAGTCTCGCCGTCCCTCTCCGCGTCCGTCGCGAATATCGTCTCGATACCGCCCGGCCGCCAACATCCCGACCTTTATTTGCAGACGTGGAATCTGACTTTCTCCAAGCAGTTCGCGAACAACGTGATTGATGTTTCCTATGTCGGCGTGAAGGGAAGCAAAGAGGACACGTCTCTGCTGAATTTCAATGTCGGTCCGCCACAGCCCCCCGGCGGAAATGTCCAGGCAAATCGCCCGTATCCTGCTTATGGCCAGATGCGCGTGCTCGATAATCATGGAGCCTCGATTTACGAGGGCCTCCTGGTTCACTTTCAACATCGGCTATCGCACGGTCTCCTCCTGACCACGGCGTATTCCCTCTCTTCGGACCGGGATGATCAAGGCGGCGGCACGAACCAACAGCGCAATGAGACCCAGAATCCTTTCCAGAAGGTATGGGCGAACGGCCTGACCGACCAGCGTAATAACCTGACGGTCGCCGCCATCTACACCATTCCCCAACTGAATGAAAACAGGAACGTGGTGGCGCGGAAACTTCTGAGTGGATGGGGCGTTGCTACGATCTTCCGGTATTATTCCGGCAGTCCGCAATTCGTCTATCAGAGTAACGACGGCCAGAATAACGGCAATAACTTCGAATATCCGGATCTTGTTCAAGGCCAGCCGAATGGTGTTCCCAACAGGTCCATCAATGAGTGGTTCAATACCGCCAGGTTCACGGAAGCGATCGGCCACTACGGCAACGCGCCGCGCAACCCGTCATGGGTGGTCGCGCCGAAGAACAATCCCCTCGGGTTGGAGCTCAAACGAATCTTCGCCATGCCGTTTTCTGACTCGCAGAAGCTGAGTCTTCAAATCCAGGCCTTCAACGCATTCAATACGCCCCAGTTTGGCGCTCCCAATGCGAACGCGTCCTCGGGCTCCTTCGGGACGATCTCGTCGACAACCCTGGATAACCGCGAGGTGCAACTTGTGGCAAAGTATTTCTTCTAAAAACGGTTTTGGCCGGCAGGTTCGAACTGTGCAAATTTGGGGGTTTCAGGATATGTCCCGAAAGTCCTGAAACTCCCGAAACTCCTGACCGGGCGGGAATGGACTTGGCCTTTACCTGAGTATATACTACGAAGGTATATACGAGGATTACGGGAATGCCTGCCAAGACTGCCAAACTGTTCGTGAACGGGGGGAGCCAAGCCGTGCGTCTCCCGGCCGAATTCCGCTTTGAAGAATCCGTAGAGGTCTACATCCGCCGCGATCACGTCACAGGAGAGGTGATCCTTTCGCCAAAACCGGGCATCAATACGTGGGCTGCGTTCTTTGCCTTGCGCGACCAAGCCCCGGTGCCGCCGGATTTCATGGCGCAGCGACCGCTCAATGAGCCGCTGCCGATCCGTGATCCGTTCGTGGACGAGTGATGGCGCGGTACATGCTCGATACGGACACCGCGACTTACGTAATCCGCGGTAAGATGCCGGCACTCGACGAACGCATCGCTTCCGTTGCAACCGGGGAACTCTGCATCTCGGCCGTGACCCGAGGGGAGCTGCTGTACGGCATCAAGCTTAAGACGGGAGCACAGCGGTTATCCCGCTTGGTCGATGAATTCCTGGAGCGCGTCTCGTGTCTTCCCTGGGATGCAGCTGCGGCCACGCACTTTGCGATCGCCGCGGTGGAGCTGCATCGAGCCGGCATGCCGATAGGCACCATGGACACTATGATTGCGGGCCACGCGATCGCGCTGAGGAGTGTCCTGGTAACCAACAATGAGCGCCATTTCTCCCGAGTCACCGGGCTTAAGGTGGAGAATTGGACTCGTCGGCGAGACGATCTTTCGTAAAGGGTGACGACTCTGGTAAGCCGGTAGAGCTGAATGCGATTTTGGGGTTGGTTGAGTAGCGCCAGATCCGATCGGTGCCCGGCTCCAGATGGTATCTTTACAAATGCGCTGGGATCGAGGAAATCGTCCCGAAACTCCTGTCCCTCAAAAGCCCCATGCCTTCCGCGTCAGGAAAACGAAACACCGCGAGGAATCAACCGGTTCTCGTAGGCCTGCCGTTCCAGGTCCTCGCGGAAATCAGGATGCGCAAGTGAGATGATCGCTTTGGCGCGTTCCGCGACGGACCTTCCCTTCAGGTTCACCAGTCCGAATTCGGTAACCAGATACATCACGTCCGAGCGCGGCGTTGTCACAATATTGCCGGGAGTAAGGCTGAACACGATCCGGCTGCGGCGCTCACCGCGCTTCTCATAGGTGGACGAGAGGCAGATAAACGACTTCCCCCCTTTGGACGCGTATGCGCCGCGCACAAATTGCAACTGGCCTCCGGTGCCGCTCAGGTGGCGCTGGCCGTCGGATTCAGAAGCCACCTGTCCCTGCAAATCAACCTGCGTAGTGTTGTTAATCGACACTACTTTCTCGTTCTGCATGATGACGTACGGCGAGTTTGTATAGTCCACCTGGTGGCAGTACATGTCCGGGTTGCGGTTGACTGTCGCGTAAAGGGATTGCGACCCCAGCGCAAATGTATAGGTCACTTTGCCCGGATCCAGCGTCTTTCGCGATCCGGTTACCCGGCCGGAACGGTAAAGCAGGCCGAGGCCATCGGTCATCATCTCCGTGTGGATGCCCAGGTCCTTCACGCCGGTTTCGAGCAATAAGCAGCATACGGCGTTCGGCATGCCGCCAATCCCGATCTGAAGACAGGAGCCATCTTCCACCTCCGCTGCGATGCGCCCTGCTACCGTGCGGTCAATCTCATCCGGGTCCGGGTTGGGCAGTTCCGTGCATCGTTGATCATCTCCCTCCAGGATGAAATCGACCTCGCCCACATGCACGCCGTTCTCTTTGCCGAATACATATGGCATCTCGCGATTGACCTCGACGACGATTACCTTTGCGCGTTCGACGAGGGCCCGCTGCCACATATTTGTCGGGCCAAAGTTGAAGTATCCCCCTTCGTCCATGGGGCAGGTTTTGAGGATGGCAATGTCCACCGGATCGAGAAAGCGCCGGTAATAATCAGGCACTTCTCCCAGATTCAGCGGCACATAGTTGCACCGGCCCGCGTCGTGTTTTCTGCGGTCGTAGCCTGAAAAATGCCAGCTGAACATGTGGAAGCTCTTGCCTTCGGGGTCGTCCTCGATCACAGCCCGGGGACGCAACGACAGGCAGGAGCGGATCTTGACGTTCTGCAGTTCGTGTTTACGGGCAGCCAGCGCCTTATCGAAAACATCAGGCTGGCAATGCGATGCACCATAGTCCAGCCACATACCGGATTGGACGAGGCCGGCCGCATGTTCCGGGGAAACCGTCTCACCTGGCATCTGTTACTCCTTTGCGGCGGTCATTCGCGTTGCAGAAAGAGTCTCACACTTTCGGGGACAGCATGCCAATTTTCCAGAAAGCGCCGCAATCGGCATGCTGTCCCCACATTCTCCATTTTGATAAAGCGCGAGCCCGGCTAAAGAGAAGGGATTAACGGCACCACTTGCATGTGGCTTCGATAATCTCCTGGCTCCCATCGCTGAAGGTCGCCAGGAAGGCAATCACTCCAAAGTCGTTCAGGGCAGGTTGACCCAACGCGGTGATTGTTTTGCCATCAATGGAATCGCCCACCGCAACGATCACGGCATCCCGCGTAAAGATAGCGAGATCGTTAGGAGAAGTGCCAGCCCCCGTCAGTGCCGTGAAGACCACCTCGCCGCGATTGTTCACCGCCGGCAATCCGAGGAAAGGCGCGCCCGCGGTGCTGATCATCTTTCCGCCAATCGTCTGCCCTGACTTCGCCACAAGATGGTCCTTGGTAAACAGGCCAAAATCCTGCGCGCTGGACGGTCCAATCAATCCCTCGAAAGCCAACTTTGAGTCCCTGCTCGCCACTGCCAGGACGAAATCAGTAACGTCCGCCCCGTCAATGGTCTTGGGTATTTTTACCAGGGTGTGGTCCTTGGCAAAAATGGCCGAGAAGGAAGGCGACGTGCTTCCAATGAAAAGGCGCTCGCGCGAATTTCCATCCACCAGCTGTAGCCGGGTGAGCGGCTGGCCATTGAGCTCAGTGATTGAGATGTTTTTCAGTCCCTTTGCCGGCGTGTATTGATAGAAGCCCCCGGTATTCAAAAATGTGATTCTCCCAGGATCGTTAAAGGCAAAAATTCCGCCAGTCGAATTCGCCGTGTTGCTGCAGATGTTCGCTGTCTGCTGCACTCCATCGATGGTGGACCCGGGAGCCAGGATCGTCTTCACCGCGCCGCCCGTAATGCTCGACTCATACACCCCCGAAACCGATGGTTCCGAAGGGCTCAGTTTGCTGTTTTCTACAAAAGCGATCTGGCCCGCATCGTTGATCTGGTAGGGTCCCAGGCAAGCCGGCAGGAAGCCGTTTGTCGCAACCACAAGGGCAGTGGGCGAGAACAAACCGGCGAAATATGTCGAGCTTCCAATGGGTGCTTTCACGTACCCGTTGAAGACAATATCGTTTGCGTTGTTGAGAGCCGGATCTCCGAATGCGGTCAATTGATAGCCGGCGATGGTTTGACCGGTAGCGGCGACCGTCTTGAATGCATAATCCTGGTTCTCGTGACCGAAGGCAGAAGTAGAAGCGATAGCCAAAGCAAAGGCTACCAGGAGGGATTTCATAGTGGAGTCTCCGTGATTTTTCGGCTTGATGCCGTAGTGGTCGAGCGGCGCCATCGTATCCGATCGAATGTACCCCTGCCAATGATCTCCGTGATACCCACCGGCTTCCAAGGTAAACGGTTACTCGCGAGTAGTTACCCCGGGCAGGGAGCCGGGTCTCGTTGTTTACAGAACTTGTTCTGAACATCCGCCGCCAAATGCGCTGTACTCTTGCGATTCTCCGGGACAAAACCGACCAGGGCGCTGGTTCTGTCAGTATCAATCGTCACCAATCCGCCCTTCGCTTCAGACCGCCACCACGCAAGCTGCCCTGTATCGGACTTAATGGGATTCTGCGCATCATCAAGAAACCTCGCCGTAGGCTGGCAATCCAGGCACCGGATCCGGGAGCCATGTTCCAGCGGCAGAGATAAAGGAACCCCCGGGGTGTAGTAAGGAGATTCAGATTCGGGCAGCCGCATACTCTCGTTGATCTGCTCCGTCGAGTACGTGCGTTTGATTGTTTTGCGCGCCGCTTCGACGTCGTGACGCAAGAACAACAGAGCACCCACCGGCATTTGCGCCATCTTCACCGGATCTTCCGCGAGGTCAAAATGATCGCCGACCGTCGCCTCCCACGACCCGCTGACTTTGGGTTCGAAGGTATAGATGAAAATTCCATCCCAATCCTGAAAGGCTCCATAAGCCGCGAGGATGGGAATCATCTCCGCCTCGTAGTCACTGGGGAAGGGTTCGTTGACTTCGCTCACGGTAAATGGCTTAGAGTGGACCGGGTGAGCTTAACCGCGATGGAGTGCAGCGGGTCGTCGACCATCGGTGTTGAGCCCTATCTCGCTGGGCTGGCGGGAATGCATGTACAGATAGGTTTGGGAATAAAGGTATCTTCCGGAAGTCCATCCTCTGCGATTGGGTTGCGTCGGCCATCGTTGACGAGCCGATTGCAGATATATTGTGTTAATGCGTCCCCGAACTCCTCTGGGTTTTTGCTTCGTTCTGGTGACGCTCGGGTTGATGCTATCGCTCGGGGCCTGTTCCCAACACTCCGTCACTGTTTCCGACGTTGACTACAATATCTCGCCGTCCTCGCGCACGCTCGCGCCAGTAGCCGTGCAACGGATATACGGTGAGGTCAGTTCGCCCAACCAGATACTCAGCGGCGGAACAACGACGATCAAAGGTATGGGGAGCTATATTGTTTTCGATTTTGGCAAGGAGGTCGGTGGCAATGCCTCACTGCAGTTCGGTGCTGTGAGTGATAGTGCACAGAGTGTTTTCCTGGCTTTTAGTGAATCCGTACTCTACACGGGGCCCCAGAGCGATCTGTCCTCTGGACGACCAGAGGATGGCAGTCTCAGCGCTGCGGCGGTTACGAATGGGACATACAGTGTTCCCCCAGAGAATCTGCGCGGTGGCTTCCGTTATCTCACCATTGGCCTCGAGACGAACGGGTCGGTGGAGTTGTCTGGGGTGACGCTTTCTTTCACCCCCGCCCCCACCCTCGCAGATTTGCGCGCCTACAGCGGCTCGTTCCGATCGAATGACGATCTCATCAATCGTGTGTGGTACGCGGGTGCGTACACGGTGCAAATGGATACCATCGACCCACGTCAGGGCCGAGTCTGGGGGCCGCCCTCTTCGGGCTGGCTTAACAATGAGTTGGGTGGCTCGGGCGCGACCATTCTGGTCGATGGTGCGAAGCGAGACCGAGCGATCTGGCCTGGCGATCTTGGTTTCTCCGCGCTGACAGCCTTTCTTACCACTGGCGATACACTTTCGATGAAGAACGATCTCGATACTCTCTTCGCTGGCCAGGACAGTGCAGGATGCCTTCCCGTTGCTGGCTGGGAGTTCGGCGCACTCCCTATCTCCGACACGTATCACTTATGGACTCTGATTGGAGTGACTAATTATTTCCTTTACTCCGGCGATCGTTCCTGGGTTATCTCGCATTGGCCACAGATCAAGAAAGCGGTTACGTTTTCCACGGCGAAGATCGGGGCACACGGGCTGCTTTCTGTCGATTTGACGTGGGACTGGGGCCGGGATGTTTCCGGTGGAGAGGAGATATCCGCAAATGCACTACTCTTCCAGGTGCTTCAAGGCGCAAGTTTCCTGGCTTCCATTGCAGGGGATTCCACGGCCCAATCTTTCTATGCCGCGACTGCAGCCTCTGTCCGCTCGGCAATCAATCTCTACCTTTGGGATACAGGCGTGGGAATGTATATGGATGTACCGGGCAGTTCGCTTCACCCGCAGGATGGAAACTCTCTGGCGGTCTGGTTCGAGGTCCCGGATTCGACGGCAAAGAGCGTCTCAATCTCCACCGCGTTAAAAGGGCGCTGGAATCAGTTTGGCGCGGCGACGCCAGAACGCTCGAGCGCTATCGCGACCTTCCCAGGTTCTATGGAGGTGATGGCCCACTTTGTCGCAGGCGATGATGCAACCGCTCTAAGCCTGATTCGTCTTGAGTGGGGATATATGCTGTCGAGCCCGAACGGCACAGGGAGCACATTCTGGGAAGGGTACCTTCAGGATGGCTCATTCGACTATGACCCACTCTATATGAGTCTCGCGCACGGGTGGGCGACTGGGCCTACTTCGGCTCTTACGAATTACGTTGCCGGCATTGGTCCGGAGTTGTCCTCAGCGGTGCCGTTTCACGTTATTCCCCATCCGGGTGATTTGACGCAGGCATCCGCAACCATTTCCCTCCCCGAGGGGACGGTGTCCACTTCCTGGAAATATAACCAGAATGGCAACTCATTTCTCGAGACGATCACAGCACCAAAGGGCGTAGCAGGACGCTACGGTATTCCCACGGGCGGTAGGCCGATCACCATTTCGATCGATGGGCAGATGGTGTGGAGCACCTGTCGTGGAGGAGAGGCAGCTTCTTCCGGCACGAACTTCGGGGATGTCTCTCAGGGTGGTAACTACGTTTACCTGAGCAGCGTTGCTGGAAGTCATATGGTGACGGCGGATGTCTGCCGTAGCTAACGCTGGACAGGGGCGAGATTCCTATGGGTTGGTGAAACCGCAGACGCCAAGGAGGAAACCTCATATCTGCGTAAGTGGGCGATTATCGAAATCGACCACTGCGACAGTGGAGCTGAAGTCACGCTTCACAACCGTCGCACGAACAGTCAATGAGGTTCATGCGACAGGCCGCCGGGTGGACCTCACCGCTGCCCCTTTTCAAGGCATTCCGTTCCATCCTCGAGCCGGACACGTAGACAGAGGAACTGGCGGGCGGGATGATTGAGCTCCGAAGGAGTTTGGGACAGGCAGCTTAAACGCTTTTGCCTCGCATGCCGATGCTGCACAGGCGGACCTCTGCCTCAGAGCAGGTGACCTCGCCAAGAAAGCTCCGAATGGTTACCCATCGAGGGGAGATAAGGGGAGATAAGGAGGACGAGGGGTTACCCATCGGGGGGAGATAAGGGGGAGATAAGAAGGACCGAGGTATTACCCATCGGGGGGAGCTATATGGGCCCTTGGGCAGCATAGACGCTCATCCGAATGGGGCCAGCTCACGGGGACAGATGAGGTGCTGCGAGGCTGATGAACCTCCGAGAGGAGATGATTTTGGTCGATCAACGAAGATGCTTAGCAATGGATTCCGTATTCCGGAACCTGCGCAACCGGAATGATGCGTGCGAGATGCGTGGGAGCATTCTGTTTTGTGGGGCCTCCGCGCCAGGAAAGCGATGGATTTCCTGAAAACAAGAAACCCTCTTGACGAAACGGCGGCCCGGAGAGTGAATTGGCTCATACCGTTCATTGATTTGGCTCTCACTTTCTGGAAAGGCGAACCTGGCTTTGGCATCCACACTCGCATTGCTGCATACAAGCCCGACGCTGACACCGTTGTTCACCTCGCTGTGCCGTCAGCACCTGCCACAGACTGAAATCTTTCACATGGTCGATGAAAGCCTGATTCAGCAGACCATCACCGTCGGCAAATTACAGAAAGTCACCGTGCGCCGCCTGATCGGCATGGTCGAATCAGCTTCTGCGATCGGAGTGGATGGAGTGCTCGTCACTTGCTCATCCATTGGCCCAGCCGCTTCTATCGCAGCTCAGCTCTTTCCCTTTCCTGTGGTTCGTATTGACGACGCAATGGCGGAAAAAGCAGTCCGCCAGGGCGGCCGCATCGGCGTTCTGGCGACCCTGCGCACCACGTTGGAACCGACCACAGCGTTGCTTCGAGCGAAGAGTGCAGCCGCAGGCCTGGAAACTAAGATCGAGGAATCGCTCTGTGATGGCGCGTTCGAAGCCGTCGTGGCTGGTGATACAGAAAAGCACGATCGTATGGTGAGCCAGGCGCTTCAGGAATTGGCAGGGAAGGTGGACCTGGTGGTGTTGGCCCAGGCATCCATGGCGCGCGTGCTCCAGCAGATGCCTGAGCAGCCGGTTCCCATATTGTCGAGCCCCGAGCTAGCGGTATTGCGCACGCGCGATCTTCTCTGCGATACCTGCCATACGCGATCCTCCGCGCGCGCGCTGGAGTTCTAGCCTGGTGAAAAAACGTCACGGCGTGCTGGCGCTGCTGGGAGCGGTGTCGGTCATTACCTTCGTCGACCGCCTGGCCATCGCCGTCGCCGGCCCGAGCTTGCAGCACGATGTGCACCTGACGCCTGTGCAATGGGGCTGGGTGCTAAGTTCGTACGTGATCGCCAATACCGTATTTGAAATTCCCTCGGGCGCCTTGGGCGATCGTTACGGGCAACATGCCGAGCTCAGCCGCATTGCCGCGTGGTGGTCCATCTTCACTGCGCTCACCGGCTGGTGCCGCACCTTCTGGCAGCTCTTCATCACTCGCTTTTTGTTCGGGGTGGGCGCGGCGGGCGCCTATCCCAATGCCGCCGGCGTGATTCCGCGCTGGTTCCCCAAACAGGAGCGGGCGCGCAGCCAGGGCGTGGTTTGGGCCGCGAGCCGGCTGGGCGCAGCAATGGCGCCCCTCATCCTCGTTCCCTTGCAGATGCATCTTGGCTGGCGAGCTGTCTTCTGGATATTGGGCATCGTGGGACTGATGTGGACGGCGGCCTGGTGGATGTGGTTTCATAACCGCCCCGCCGATCAGCCCGGCATCACGCAAACAGAGTTGGAAGAGCTTGAGGATGCCAGCGCGCCACTCCATAGCAGCGTGCCCTGGCGCAGGCTTCTGGCCTTACCCCAACTTTGGCTCATCACCGCGGCCTATGGCTTTTACGGTTGGGCCAGCTGGTTCTACTTTTCCTGGTTCCCCACGTGGATGGTGAATGGCGCGCATATCTCCTTGGCGAGGATGGGTGTGGTGGCATCCTTTCCATTTTTGCTCGGCATCGCCGGCAATCTCGCCGGCGGATTGGTAAGCGACCGGTTAGTGGAGCGCTATGGAATGGTGACGGCATACCGGTGGGTAACCAGCACCTGCCTCGCCGTCGCCGCTGTGTTGCTGGTTGTATTGGGGTCGGTGCATGGCCTGATTGCGGTGGTCGCTGTATCCACCCTATGCTTCGGAGTGATGGACCTGATGTTGCCTTCCGCATGGGCCATGTGCCTGAATCTGGGGGGCAGCTGTGGCGGAACCGCAACCGCCGTCATGAACACCGCCGGCAACCTCGGCGGCCTGCTCTGCACCGTGGTATTCGGCTACGTGCTGCGCGCGACCGGCAACTACAACCTGCCGCTCTTCGGCATAGCCGCCGTCGTGCTGATAAGCGCGACACTATTTTCCCGGGTAGACTGCAGCCGCGGACTAAACACGAACGCGAACAAAGGTCTGGCTGCAGAAAAATTCAAAGTAGGTACAGGCTAAAGAGGGTGTTGAGAGAACCGAAAAGAAACCGCAGATCTCTCCACTGCGCTAGGCGATGGGTGCCGCGCCTATGGCGCTCGGAATCATGATGGGGGATGCCAACCCCGCCCTTCCGGGCTGGGCTGACGTTTAGCGGACGGCCCTCCGGGCCTTGATGAAGTCTGGTCCTAAAGCCAACGGTTCCTTCCTCAACGGACAGGAGCTTAACGAAAGCCGCACACGCGGCCATGTCCAGCGTTGCGTGGCAGGAAATCCGGGTACGCTCCGGTTGAGATGACAAGTTAGTTGAGCCATGGCTTGTCCGGATCCACGCAGGTGTCTCGAAGACGTACCGCAAGGGCTAAGGAGAGGTGAGAGGGCCGAAAAGAAAACCGCAGATCTCTCCACTGCGCTGCGCTCCGGTCGAGATGACAAATTTGTTGCACATAAATTGCCAATTATCCAGTGGATGCACGCCCGTCGCATTAACAGCACCTGTCCGTTGCGGAAGGAACTCCATCAAGGCCCGGAGGGCCGTCCGCCAAACGTCAGCCCAGCCCGGAAGGGCTGGGTTGGGTCCGCACCACGATCCAGAGCGCCATAGGCGCGGCACCCATCGCCAGTGCTTTGGGCGCAGGGGCTCCAGGAGGGTGGGGGGAATTCAATCGTGTCCCCGGGGGCACTTTCAATTGTTCCACTACCCGCCACTCCCCTGGCGCGCAATCCTGAAAAAATCTTCCGGACCGATTTGTCCACCCTTCAACACCAGCTCCAACCCATCGAGGCCAGTGGCTTCCTCGGCGTGCCCGCGGCACAACGGGGCCCCGGGAGAGAGTCCGCCGGCAAAGGTGAGCGCAATGAGGTCAAGTTGCTGGATAGCATGGGAAGAAGTATCCCCGCCGCATAAAACGACGCGGCGAATTCCGCTCTGTTGCACCAACGCTAGCAGCAGGCGCCCAAGAGCGTGGCCGAGTTCCTTGTCATGCGTTACGCCGGCGGGCGAACCCAAGGCGGTGTAAAGCACAGTATCGCGCCCTGAGCCCAACGATCGCAACGCCAGCCGCGCTGCAGCCTCGACAGCTTGAGCGCCGCCAGTGGCAAGCCCTGCCGCATCCAGTTCGATACAGGCGTACCCATGCTCCTTAGCCCACAAGATCTGCCCCGCGGTCACTGCCGAGCAGCTACCGCTGATGACCAGGATCTGATCCGTGCCCTTAGCGGTTACAAAACCAGGGTCCCCCGCGATCACATCTGCACTTCGCCAGTGAGCCATGAGGCTGGCGGTGACCCCGGAGCTGCCAATGGAAAACAGTGGCTGCGACACTCGCCCGAGCTCCCAAATCAACTGGCCCGCCTGGCGCAGCATGCCGGTGTCCAGGCCGTCGAGAAGAATCGCCGCGGCGCCAGCGTCTGCCTGCAGCCGGAATTGTTCCTGAACCTTGCCGGCGTGAAAGGCGCGAAGATCCACCAGGCCGACGGCCAGTTTCGTCTGCCCCGCCAGGTGAAGCCGGAGATCAGCCTCGTGCATAGGGGTAGAGGGGTGGTGGGCCATCGTAGGATGCCGGTCGATGCGAAAGATCTCGTTCCCTGCGGCCGCGAACAGATTACCGAAGATCAGAAACCGGCCCAGATGAGGCGCAGCAACCCCGATTGGAACCGTCCGGGTTGCGAATACTTCGCGTCCAATTTCCAACGCGCGCCCGATGCTGCCACGGTGAGGCGCAGAGTCGAAAGTGGAACACACCTTGTAGTGAACAATCGCCGGCGCGAGGTCCCTTATGCGCGTGAAGATGGCAGGCAGATGCGCAGACATCCACTCCGGCGTGCGCGATCGTGCATCGCCGGCGAAGCCGATCGCCTGGCAGTCGGAGAAGTGCGCCAGCTGCGCGGGCGTCGGCATGGTAAGAAAAAGCACGCTGGATACACCGTTGACCGCGAGCTGCTCGAGCACATCGGTGGAACCGGTGAAGTCGTCGCCGTAGTAGCAGTAGAGCAGGGGCATGCGAGGGGCTTTCACTCCGGGGCGGATCAGCCGGAGAATGCTTCCAGCGCTGTGTGCAGCTCCGGATGGTTTGCTGCAAATTCCGTAACAGGAATGCCCTTGATGGCTGCTTCCCACGCCTGCTGCAGGCTGCGAACGCCGGCGGCTGGCCCCTGCGGGTGGCCCAATATGCCCCCGCCGGCGGCGAAGATGAGGTCTGAAGAGCCGAGCGCCTGGTAAGTGCCGGCCGCCTGGCGTGCGGATTGCCCGGAGGAGAAGACTGGCACGATCTCGCACCCCGCATGCGGCGGTGGAAACATTGGCGTAAGACAAGCGCGCGCCGAGGCGATCACGCTTTCGTCCGTCTCACAAAATTTGTTACTCAACCCGTTGACGTGAGTGTGATCGATGCCGGCCAGGCGCCAGAATTTCTGGTATGCGACGAAGCTCATGCCGATCGCCGGGGAGCGGCCGTAAATGCCCCAGCCGTTGCGGTGGCCATGAATGCAGAGCTGCGAGTGTGCGCGCAGAACCTTCATGGCGGGCAGCCCGACTGAATTCATGCTGACCATCATGCAGATGCCTTCGTTTGCCAGCACATGGTCGTGGCGGCGCATCATTTGGTCGATGTCGCCGGTAAGATTCACCGCATACATCACCTGCTTGCCCGTTCGGTCGGAATGATCGCGTAGCACGCCCAGAACGGCGGTGGCCCGTTGTTCGAAGGGACAGTGCGGCCCGTCCGATTGCAGTTCGTCGTCCTTGATAAAGTCGATTCCCGCCTCAGCCAGGGTACGCACCTGCGCGGCCGTCTCCTCCGGGTTCATGCCGATGCTCGGTTTGATAATGGTGCCGATGAGCGGCCGCTCATGCACCCCAGTGAGCCTGCGCGTTCCCGCCACGCCAAACTGCGGACCTTGATAGCGATCGAGAAAAGCCGGCGGCAAGCTGATGTCGAGCAGTTTGAGTCCCGAAAACGGCTTCAGCTCGAAGAGATTGCCCGCAACCGTTGCCACCAGGTTTGGCAGTGAGGGGCCGGGATTTTCGAGCGGCCAGGAAAGCGTCACTTCCGCTGTACGGCGAACGTTGTGCGACGAATTCTTCGGCGTTCCTGAGCCGGGCAAGGAAGGCCTGTCTGCCGTTCCCAACTCCGTGATTTGCTCTACCCGTGCGGCGAAGCGGGCTCGCAGTTCACTGGTCTCGCCCGGCACGCGGATGAAGGTTCCGGTCGACTGCTCCCCGGCCATGATCGCAGCCGCATCCTCGAGAGGAAAGGCCGTTTCGATCCAGTAGCGGGCCTGAATGCGCGCTGTTGAATTCTTCTGGGGGGCCTGGCGTGCGCTCCCCCGTGCCATACCGTTGATACCATCCATGCTCGTGGAACTCCGTCTGTGGCGGTCAGCCGCGATTAAAATAGGTAGTGTAACGCTCGTTTTGTACTTGATGGAACGGTCGAAACACCAACTGTTCGCCGTCCTTGTTTCGCACCCACGTGCCAGAGCCTGGTGCAACCGCCCTGAAACCCTCATCGATCAGGAGAGTCCTCTTCTCCAGGCCTTCCGGCGGATCGATGGCCACCAGCATTACCGGACCGCGCATGACGGCGGCCACGCTGGGATGCTGATCGTCGATTGCTTCCCCGCGGAACCGCTGCGGCAGGCGCAGTTGAACCACATCGCCACCCTTCCACCGGCGGCGCAGCGCGGCGAAGCTTCCGGGTGCGGCTGTCACTCTCGCAGCGGCGCCATTGATGGTGATTTGCGCGGGCTGCTCGAGCCAGCCGGGGATGCGCAAGCGCATTGTCCACGGTTGTGAGTTGCTGGCAGCGACCCTGATGGAGATTGTCTCCCCGGCGGGATAGGCTGTTGTCTGTACCAGTTTGATATTTTCCGGGGTGCGCAGTTCGCTGGGCGCGTACATATTGACCGCGATGCCGTCATCGGCCCGCAGATATACCCCGAGGACGTAGTCGGCAACGCCTTGCACCAGCGTGCCCGAGCAGCACGGCCACTTCCGCGGATACCAGACCTTGCCGGCATTCGGACTATATGTCGAGTAGTAAGGGTAGTCCCCGTCGGAGTCAGGCTGCTTAACCCCGAGCACGGTGTTGTAAACAACGCGCTCCAGATGGTCACCGTACCGCGGATCGCCCGTCGTGCGCAGCAGATATCGATCCAGCTTGCAGGCAGCGTATGCGCCGCAAGGGGTCTCAAAGTGGTCGACGGTAGTGCTGAGGCTCTCATAGAGTTTGCCCTGGTGCGGCGTCACGAACTGCTCGTTCGGTCCCCAGCCGCCGGAGGCGAATTGTTGCTGCGTCGTCAGATACGTCCACGCGTTGACCATGGCGCGGCGGTACTTCTCATTGCCCAGCACCAGGTAAGCTTTGGCCGCGGATGAGAGCGCAATCGCATGCGAGTAGGCGTGCCGCCCGGGCAGCACATTTTCATTGCCGGCAAGCGGATCAAAAAAGTCACGGTCGAGCAGGTAGTTCAAGGCGAGCTCTTGAAATTCGTGCCTGCCAGTGAGCTCATAAGCGGTGAAGAGATTTTCCGGCATGACGTACGTCTCGTCATAAGGCGGGTCCTTCTTGCCGACACGATCGTGGCCGTGTTCCGGCATCAGCGATCGGGAACCATTGAGCACCCGCGGCAGCAGGTCCCGCGCTTCTTCGACGTGAGCAAGTGTGTAGGCGTCGATCAGGCCCACGAAATGCTTATCCAGCGTGTAGCAGATCCACAGGTTGCTTTGGGGGCGAATGATGGATTGGTTATCTGTACCCATCGTGGCGGCAAAACCCCGAACCAGCTCCTGCACCTTGGCCGCGCACGCCGGATCGCTGGTAGTCGCTGCGATACGCGCCAGCCCGGAAATATATTGTCCCAGCGAATGCCCGGGGACAAAACCGTCTGCATCGTACCAACCGCCCATATCCCGCCCAGGGGAGGGAAGGCCCGCACGCTGCCGGTAAACCTTCAGCAGACGATCATTGTCGAGTGCCAGGTAACTGGCATGGATGCGATCATACTGCTCTTCGAGCGGCCCCCCGGTGAGAGTGACTGCCCCATAGGGATATTCGCGCAAGACCTCGCGCCCAGACGACGAGCCCGGCAAGCCATCCACAGGACGACCGAACAGGCTAGTGCCTACTACAGCAGCAGAACCTTGAAGGAACTCGCGCCGCGTGTGGCGTAAAGCCATCTGCCCAGAATCCTCCCCCCAAACTCCTCTATCGACAAGCCGTTGGACGAGACAATCGGATGAGCCGTCAATCCAATCGATCAATGCGCAAGAAGGGAAGGGAAGAATTCCGGATCGCGGAATCTCTCACGAGCCGGTCTTGACCTCGCACTGCTTGTCGAGCGGATAAATCAGTTCCACATTGCGTGAGGTGATCAATTGATGTTTGACGAACACTGCCGCGGGGACCGGTTTTTTCTGCAGAATACTTACTGCAAGCGGAATGAGCTCATCCCCGTACCGCTCGGGGAAATAGGCCACCGTGCCGATCAGTCGCGTATCTGATTTGCGCAGTTCCATGCGGGCGTCGCGGATGGCATTCTGGCCCATCACCGCGCAAAGATGGCTGAGGCCCGCTTCTTCGAAAGCCCGCAGCGCCGCCAGCGCGCAGATGTCGTTGACGGTGCCGATAAGTGTGCGCCGCGGTGGAGACCGGCGGAGGTACTGGCGAAGAATCTCCAGCACTTGTTCAAAGCTGCCTCGGCCGTTGAGGTGTGCCTTGGGGACGTTCGCGATCTGCGGCAACTCGGCCCGCAATCCGTCGACTAAACCGGTGAGGCGCAATTCCAGCAGAGAGCCTGCGATCGGCAACTCCAGCAGCAAGAGCTGATCGACTTTGCCGCCCCAGTTCTCCCGTGCCCAGCGTCCCAAAGCTTTGCCTCCGATCAGGCCGGCCTTGTAGTTATTCGCGCCGAAATAGCTGGCTCCGGGGTGGGGAACTTCAATGGCAATCACTGGTGTGTTGGATTCGAGAAACTTCGACGCCAGCACCGGGGCAACGCGCTCGTACGTCTGAAATTCAAGCACCAGATCAACCCGCTCCTTGATGAGCAGATCAGCGTTGCGTAATGCTTCGCGGGCGCTATACCGGTTGTTGACCGTGATCAGATGAACATGTTCGCGGGCGGCCGCTTTCTCCATGCTCTTCACCACTTCGCGTGAGAACTCCGAGTCACCCTGGGCAGCAAAGCCAATGCGAAATGGCCGCGCGGTTACAGGGCCGAACTGATTGCGATAAATCCCGGCGCCGGAGCGTTCCAGCAGACCACCGTGGATGAGCGTGCGCAGCAGCCGGAAAACAGTGGTCTTTGGGAGCTGAGTGCGATGAACAACGTCGCCCAGGACCAGTTCTTCGCCGGGGTTGCGAAATGCCTTGAGAACCTCGCAGGCGCGCAGCACGGTCTGCGACTCATTGCGGTCCCCTTTGCGGTCTTCGGCAACCTTGCGCCGGCTCTTTGCCATCGAAATATCCGAATCGTGGATGGTCCCAGGAACGGCCGTCATGCGCATTCCAATCTTCCGACAAGCCATCCTAAATTCCGCTATATGGAACTTACAAGCCAATCAAGCCGCCATTGCAGCGAAGAAAACGCCCAATCGAAGAAATTCCGCTATGCGGAACGCTCTGAAATTCGCAAGAGAACGTCGGGTATCCCAAATCGCGCGAAAAAAGAGCGAGATGTGGGCACCGTCCGTCCCTACTCCGTAATAGCTTCGAGCTCCTGGCCCGGAGGAATTTTCCGCAGCATCAGGGTCGTCCACATTCCGAGGGACACCCCAGTGGCAATGATGAGCCACGTGAGCACTGGTTTCCCGAACCCGGCCAATATAGTCCAGAGAATGCTGCCAATAACAAAACCAATCACCTGTATGGCGCTCAGGAAACCCACAGCCGTCCCGCGGATGCGAGTCGGGAAGCTCTCACCCTGGTAAGCGTATCCGGCGCCTGACCAGGTACCGTTCGTGGCCTGGGAGAGAAAGAAGTAGACCACGACTACCAGCCATCTCTGCTCTGCCAGCAGAAAGGCGAGGCTGAGCGGCGCGACCAGCACCCCGGAGACGATGATCACCTCGCGCCGGCCCCAGCGTTCCCCAAGCCAACCTCCGAGAATATAGAAAAAAAAGCCAATGCCTCCGCACGCCAGAAGCAGGGTGCTGGCCGCGGTATCACTGAAGTGCTTGTACTTTGTCAGCCAATAGGCAATGTAAAAATTGGTCGCGACATAGCTCGCGGCGTAAAAGATCCACACGATCGATAGCCAAACGAGCTGCCGGCGGATCGGGCCGGGTTTCGCAAAGAGTTCACGGATCGAAGGGCCTCCCTCCGATTCGACCGCGACGTGCTGTTTCTCGAGCAGCGCTTCGACCGCCGCCCGGTCTCCCGCGCGAACCGCCTTGCGCACGTTCTGCACATGCTCAAAGCGTTCCGACTCCCGTACAAAGAAACGGCCGAGGATGACAGCCACGATGGGAAGCACGCCCAGCAAGAAGACAAAACGCCATCCAAATCTACCGAAGATAAGGTATGCACCCGAGGCCAGGAAGACGCCCAGAGGCCAGCCTCCCTGGACAATCGAATAAAGCAAACCCCGATGTTTCGCCGGCGCTTGTTCATTGACGATGGTGATGGAAACGGCCAGCTCCGCATAGGCGAGGCCCGAAGCGATGGCGCGTACCAGCACCAGCTGCCAGAAATCCTGCACCAGGTAAGTGAGACCTGTGAAGAGCGCCGTGCCGGTGAGGCAGTACATCCATATGCGGCGCCGTCCGAAGCGGTCCATGGCATAGCCGGCCCAGATCGTGATGAAGAACTGCGCGCCGTAAACCGAGAAACCGAGAACCCCCAGACCCGCTTCAGAAATGTGCAGATCCTTCGCTATGGCGGGAAGCGCCAGCACCAGCAGGTTGATGTCGTACGACGCCAGCGCCCATCCGGCGAGCGCAACGAGGATGAGATATCTGAGGTAATTGCGCCGGGGCGCTACGCTGGGCAAGGACGATAGCCGATCAATGATGAATTAGGTAATACGCTGAATGCTAGCAGCAATCTCATCCTCGTCAAAGACGTGCTTCCAGTCTGGCCGCATCAAGGCCGGCATGCCAAACTCGATTGCTTTGTTGCAGGCATCGGAAAACAGCCCTTCGCGCTCCTTGAAAATTACAGATGCGAGGACGTTGATATGGCCGAGTAGAAAATCCCGCGCTGCCTGCGGGGGCACGCCCCGCTTGACGACCTCATCCATGGCATCCCGCATAACCACCAGCAGGGTGGCGCAAACGGTCTCCGAGAGGCCTGGCTCAAGCAGCGCCATCTGCTCCAGCGTGACCCGGTGAGAGCGCATGACCGGCGCCCAAATCGTCCGTGCGATCTCCTCGCCCAGCGTGTAGGCGCTCTCCGGCCCTTGCATCAAAGAGCAGACGATGTGCTGCTTGGCCGCGATGCCGCCGAAATAATCCCGCTTCGCGTCAAGATTGGTCTCATCGTTGAAGACCGGCGGATGGCAGGGGTGAGTCACGAAATAAACCAGGTCGTCGCGTTTCGGCAGATGTCCGGCGAAGGGAGCCGCGGCGTCGAGCGTCATGATCATCGTTCCAGGTTTTAGTTGCCCTTCGATCGATGCGGCGACCTTGCCGATCGCAGTATCGGGAACCGCCAGGATAATGACTGCCGCGCCGTCCAGAGCTTCCTGGACGGGAACACACTGGAGACCGAGACCACTCTGCACCAGCTCCTGGCCCGCGGGGCTGCGCTCGACGTGGCGAACCTCGAACCCGGATGGCTGGAGATTGCTGGCCAACCGGTATCCCATTTTTCCGCCAGCCCCAAACAGCGCAATTCTTGTCACCATCGAAAGACCCCATCCCGTCCAGCAAAGCTAACTATACAAAATCATCCGGCCTTTAGGCCTTGTGGGAGAACCGAGATTTAAGAAATTAGTCCCGGAGGGACGGCTGAACTCAGCCCAGGACTAGCGTCCTATAAGCGTTAACCTACTTGGGATGTTTTTCATCAAAACTCCCACAAAATCGACATCCTGCCTGCCCCGGCGTGCCGTGGGAGAGCATGTGACTTTTTCGATCTTTTCGTGTTTTTTGCACCCGACCAGATGTTGTTTAATCCCCTCCAGAAAGGCGTCATCCTGAGCGAAGCGCCTCGCAGATCTATCGCATAACAGAGGATTTATGGCGCGGAGTCGAAGGACCCCGGCGATGCTTGTTGGCAGGCACTCTTCGGAGCTTTCCGGCCACAGACTACAAGGGAAATTAAAAAAGTCACAGCCTCTGAGCGAAGCGCCTCGCAGATCTATCGCATGACGGAGGGTTTATGGCGCGGAGTCGAAGAGCCTGTCCTGAGCGTAGCCGAAGGAACCCCGACGGTGCTTATCGTGCCCATGCCCTCTAAAGGCCCTGGGGTACGCTCTCTATCTCCCTTCGCACAAACCATCCATCTTTCCGCACCCGCTCTAAGCCGCATGTTGGTTTGGACAATTCCGCGGAATGGAACAAACGCGGTCGCACCCCCGGCTCAATCGAACTTCACCGGCCATGCAATCGCAGCCACAGCTCGAATCAATTCACGCCTGTATCTACAGGATTTCCGCGGCTCAAAACAAGAATGCCGACGATCGTCTTGGCACGCGCAGGTTGATTTGTTGTCCTCTTTTCCCAGGTGCGCGACCTTAACTGCACACGACGTTGACAAGCAGAAACCCGCTCAATAGCCTTCCCGTGATCTCACACTATCTAGCCCTCCAAGAGTGGGCGAGATCGATGAAAATTCAATTTTGCTTCGTACGACAGAGGTCCAGATGAAGCTCAAAGTCCTCGTTCCGTGGCTCGCTCTTTGCGCATGCTCGCTATTCGCCGCTCCATTCGGGTTCGGTCAAAATACCACTGGCAGCATTACTGGCCGGCTCACCGACCCGACGGGAGCCGTGATCTCCGGCGCGAAGGTCACGGTTAGAAACCTGGGCACCGGCGAGGTCAGGGCACTGACCACCGACGCTTCCGGTGACTTCACGGCGACGCTTCTCTTACCGGGCCACTACTCCGTCATCGCGGAGCGCACCGGCTTCAAGACCGCGATACAAAATGACATCACGCTTGAGGTAGATCAAACCGTACGTGCCGATCTGCACCTGGATGTCGGCAGCGCAACACAAAAGGTCGAGGTTGCCGCCAGCGCTCTCACACTGGATACAGACACTCCTGCGGTGGCGCAAACGATTAACGAGAAACAGGTGAGCGAGCTGCCTCTGAACGGCCGGAGTTTTGTGAGCCTGCTCTTTCTTGAGCCCGGAGCCGTGCAAACCGGGGGCGAGCAATCGACCTATCGCTACTCTGCGGGCGACGCCATCAGCATTGGCGGCGGCATCAGTGCCTCCAACGCGTACACCCTCGACGGCACCATGATCACGGATACCGGCTACAGTACGCCGGCCTTCGATATCTCCATCGATGCCATTCAGGAATTCAAGGAACAGACCAAGAACTACAGTGCCGAATATGGTTTTGGGGCCAACCAGGTCAACCTGAGTACCAAGTCAGGCACCAACGCCTTGCACGGCAGCGCCTTTGAGTTCATTCGTAACACTGCGGTGGACGCCCGCTCCTACTTCAATCGCATTCCCCAGCCCGTCGCGCCGCTGAAGCAGAACCAGTTTGGATATTCCCTGGGTGGCCCCGTCATCCTTCCCAG
Source organism: uncultured Acidobacteriaceae bacterium (assembly GCA_963750415.1). GTDB lineage: Bacteria > Acidobacteriota > Terriglobia > Terriglobales > Acidobacteriaceae > PALSA-350. The sequence goes on along the minus strand of CAVVQX010000001.1, from coordinate 134,527 downwards.
GATCTACAACGGGCGCAATAAGACCTTCTTCTTTGCCAACTATGAAGGGCAGCGTATTCGCTCGGCGGTTACGGAAACAGGCAATGTGCCCTCGGCCGCGGAACTGGGCGGTGTCTTTCAAGTTGCTTTATTCAACCCCGCTCACGCTGCTACTGGAACCATCATCGATCCCTATACCGGCTTGCCCTTCCCGCAAAACTCATCGGGGGCTTACGTCATTCCGCAAAGCCGTTTCTCTCGCCTGGCGCAGCAGGCGATCGCCAGAGGTTTTTTCCCTGCTCCCAATGTGTCTGGCAATAGTGCATTCAACTACACGGCCAATTTGCAGAGCAACGTGAACGAAGACCAGCAGACTTACCGCATCGACCAGGTCCTCGGCCGCAAAGACTCCGCCTTCTTCCGCGCCACCATCTCGGACGTGAACGTTACCGTCCCTTCCGCGCCGACGGTCTATACCAATACCGACATTCTTCAGGTCGTCAGGAACTACCAGCTAACAGAAACTCATGTATTCACGCCCAATCTTCTGAATCAGCTGCGTCTCGGGTATCTCGAGTCGCAGGTATATCGCCAGGGTCCGATCATGACCCAAGCGGACGTGGCTCAGTTGGGTTTTCAGAATGTTTTCGGGATGAAGAACGCGAATTACCCGGTCATTTCACTTGCTTCGGGCGTGAGCAGTTCCAACCCTGTCGGCGCAACCCAGGCGCTCTCCTCCGCGGGTGGGGCACCGAACCTGCCCACCGGAAGCTTGCAGCCCACGTGGGATTTCTCCGACTCCGCCTCCTGGACGCATGGCAAGCATTCCATCGGGTTCGGATTCGTGTATCACTCGCTCCAACTGGATCGCCAAAGCACGGTCAATCCGCAAGGCAACTTTACCTTCGATGGAGAACTCACCCACAACCAGATAGCCGATTTTCTGCTCGGTACTCCGATCAAAGCACAGGTCGCGCAGCCGGGACCAGTTTCAGATGTATCCGTCGGCAACGTAACCCACCTGCACTTCAGAGCCTGGGCGCCCTACTTTCAGGATGACTGGAAGGTGACGGCACGGCTGACGCTGAACCTGGGCTTGCGGTATGAATTTTCCGCCGTCCCCTACGAAGAGCAAAACCACCTGGCATGGTTTAATCCGGCTTCCGGTGGCGGCCTGTTTGTCGCCAATCCATTCATCGTGCAGAACTATGGAGGCAGCCTCTATACCTATAACCGTCAGCGCGGACCGGGGCCGGCGCAGAAGGATCAATTCGCGCCCCGTTTGGGTTTTGCTTTCCGTCCCACCGGCGGTGAAAACATGGTCATCCGCGGAGGCTATGGCATCTTCTACGACTCATTCCAAACCAACGAATTCGTTTCCTCAACCGCCGTGTACCCTTTTGCTCCAACCCAGAGCTACACCTCTTCGACCAGCACCTCGGGCACCATCAACAATACCAATTCTCTTTTTCCTCCTCTCACCGTCGGGCCAGTCTCCCAGGCAACATTTCTGAACAGCGTGCTGCAGATCGCCGCAACTCGTAAGCTCAATCCTTACGAGCAGGACTGGTCCTTCGGCATCGAGCGGCAACTTGATCCAAAGACGATTCTCAACCTGGACTACGTGGGCAACAAAGCAACCCATCTCAACATTCGCACGGAGTTGAACCAGCCAACACCTTGCAACGCCACCACCAACTGCAATCCAGACAGTTCGGCCAACCAGAGCGCCGCCGGCAAACAGTCACGGCGGCCCTATCCAAATCTTGGGTTGATGGTGTACGAGGGCTGGAACGGTTACTCGAACTACAACGCGCTCAATATCAAGTTACAACGGCGCGCTAAGGACGTTACGTTACTAGCTGCCTATGCATGGTCGAAGATGATGGATGTGAAGTCGGCCGCGGCCGCGGTGAGCGGGGATGCCTTCGGCGCCTACGGTCCCCAAAACAGTCACTGCATCCCCTGCGATTACGCGCGCTCCAGCTACGACGTAGGCCAGCGTTTTGTCGCCAGTTTTCTCTATAACCTGCCCTTTGGCCAGGGGCAGCTGATCGGAGGGAACAGCACAGGCCTGGTGAATGCGTTGGCCGGTGGGTGGCAATTCAACGGAATCGCCACCGTGCAGGGTGGCTTTCCTTTTACGGTCACCGCCAACGATCATGCATTTGTGAACGAAGCCTACGCTTTGCGGGCAAATCTTGTCCCCGGCGCTTCTTCCGCCGGCTTTCACAAGAGCATTGGCCAATGGTTCAACACCGCGGCCTTCGCCCAACCACCGGACGGCTATTTCGGAGACTCATCCCGCAACGCGCTACGCTCTCCGGGTGTCGCCAATCTCGATCTCTCATTCTTCAAGAACATTCACTTCGAGCGGTTGGCTCTGCAATTTCGCTTTGAATCATTCAATGCGCTCAATCATCCGGAATTTGGTTTTCCAAACCCCAATGTAAATGCCGGACCCGGAGCCTATGGCGCAATCACTTCCATCAACACCCACTATCCGCAGCGGCAAAACCAGGCAGCCCTGCGGCTCACCTTCTAGGGGGGAATCCCCCCGCCAGAAAGTAGAGATAGATGCAAGATGCGCGAGTTTTCTTGGAGCTAGCGACTCTTAACGCTTGTGTGCGAACTTTAGAGTCTGCGTGAGAACTCCATTGACGAACTCAGAGCCTCATAGGCATCTGTCTCTGGAACCAGAGACAACAGGGCGCATAGGGCGCTTAAGGCGCACACTTCCCACGAGGTTTTTCGTACTTCGAAGCGATGAAATCACCCCCTTCCTTCAGTTTCAAGAACGTTTTCCCTGCACAGACCAACGGCTGCTCGTCCAAATTCCGGGAAACGCTATAATCCAAGGAATCGACAGATTCTAAGGCCAAGCGGCAGACTTTCCGCGCTGGCATAGGCGAACGAAAGTCTCATGAGCGAACAGGCAGCAAATCTTGAGCAGACACAGGTAGTCGCCGAACCGACGAATCCAGCGTGGATCAAAACTGAACTCGCGCGTCACCCGCAACGGCCCTACCCCATGGATTTCATCCAGCGCATTTTTACTGATTTTTCGGAGATCCACGGGGACCGCGCCTTTGGCGACGATCTCGCCATGGCCTGCGGTATGGCGCGTTTCCACGGTGAAGAAGTGATGGCCATCGGCAACCTGAAAGGGCGGGGAACCAAGGAGAAAGTCCGCCGCAATTTCGGCATGCCCAACCCCGAGGGCTACCGTAAGGCGCTCCGCGCCATGAAAATTGCCGAAAAGTTCAACCGACCGATATTCACGTTTATCGACCTCACCGGGGCCAATCCCGGCATTGCCGCAGAAGAGCGCGGCCAGGCGGAGGCCATCGCTCGTAATCTGCGCGAGATGGCCCGGCTTCGCGTTCCCACCATTGCCACCATCACGGGGGAAGGCGGATCCGGAGGCGCCCTGGCGTTGGCCGTCGCCGACCGGGTATTGATGATGGAAAATGCAGTCTATTCGGTGATTGCTCCCGAAGCGTGTGGTTCGATCATGTGGCGAGACGCCGGTAAGCGAGCCCAGGCCGCAGCCGCTCTCAAGATTACTTCCGAAGACGTAAGCCGCTTGGGTTGCGTGGACGATGTAGTGCAGGAACCCTCCGGGGGAGCCCAAAACGACCCGGTGGCCGCCGCCGCCATGCTCGACGAGAAGCTAACCTGGCATCTCAATGAATTGAAAGCCATGACGGTTGAGGATCGGATCGCACGCCGCCTGGCCAAGTTCCGGGAAATTGCCAGGTTCTACACCAACGCCTGAAACATCTATGCCAACAGGGGCATGCGCTTGACCCAATTGACCGCCGCCGATCGAGTGCGCGCCTTCGGCCACGTAATCATCGCCGGAATCTACTTCTATATCGCCCAGAGCATTGCAGTCCATGCAGCCAACGGTCTGTCCACCGGGGTTTTGTTTCCCCTCATGGAGCGAACCGTTTTGCTCTTTCTGCTGGTGCTGGGCTACGCCGCAATGGCGCGAGCATTCAATCGGCGCCGGGAACCCATCCGCGACATGGGCTTGGTTTTCCGTCCGGGTTGGCAACGAGAGTTTGGTCTGGGTGCTGCTCTGGGCTGGGGAATGTTGCTGGTTAGCATCCTCCCGCTCGCGCTCAGCGGCGGATTGATCATCACCTTCTGGGCGATACCCCGCCAGTTCGGGATTCTGCTCATTGATTTACTGGTGCTCGCCGTGGCTTCGCTGGCGGAGGAAGTTGCCTTCCGCGGATATCCATTCCAGCGTTTGATTGACGCCATGGGACCGACGTTGGCGACGATCGTCTTTTCCTTTGTATTTGCCGGCCTGCACATGTTCAATCCAGGCGCCAGCCGCGCCAGCTTCATGGTTACCGTTTTCAGCAGTTGGCTTCTTTCGGTAGCGTATCTACGCACCCGGGCACTATGGGTCTGCTGGGGCTGGCATTTTGCCTGGAATGCAAGCATGTGCCTGCTCTTTGGATTACCGGTGAGTGGTATCACCCAGTTCTCTCCTGTGATTCAAAGCAATACGGTGGGTCCAACCTGGATGACCGGCGGCGATTACGGTCCGGAAGCCAGTACCGTGGCAGCGATCGTCCTGCTTATCGGCATCTTTGTCGTTTACCGGACTACCCGCAATTTGGCCTATCTCCATACGCAGCCGGTCATCGTGGCCGCGGGCATTCCCGTCGACCTCGACGCCATGAGCAGCACTCTGGCCCCGCATCATCCGGCCACTCTCCAGGCGCCGCCGGCGGGGAGCACGCTGGTCCAGATCGACTCGGCTCCCGTGCCCTCCCAGTCTCGAACGCAACCGGAAGAGCCACCTGAGTAATACCGTCCGGAGACCCAATTTGCTGCCCTCAAACTTTCCTCGCGTAGCGCATGAAAGGTTACTTGCAAATCACCGGTGATTAGGACGATCATTGGCGTCATGAGGGGATCGCCATGGTTGGGTTCACGACCAAAGAATTCTTTCCCGCCGCTGCTTTGTTGGCAGTCACCGCATTTGGCAGCTGCGCTCTAGGCCATGCACAAGTGTTCGTGGTGCAACGTGAGCATCTGGGTCCGAAAGAAGCCAATCTCACCACTGTCCAACCCACTACCGTTGCGCTCGATACCAAGCCGCTGACCGAGCGGACAAAGCAACAACTGATCCGAACTTTTCAGGCCGACGAGGCCTTTGCGGTCCGTCCGCTCCCGCTCGGCACCAAGGGCATTGTGCTGCATGCTAACGGCCCACTTAGTCCTTCCGGAAACGGCTACGCCGAGGAGCTGGAGAAATACGGCGTCTCCTCCAAGCCCGGGGACCGCGTCGTGATTACCAAGTTTGAGGTCCGGCCGGACCGGATCCTGTTTGAATTTAACGATGGCCCGGAAAAGCATCACCACATTCTGCAACACATTGAAGTGGGAGGCATGGGCGGGATGTCGCCGCTGGCCCAGGATGACGGCCATGTTCCGATCGGTTCCCGAATGGTGCTGGTCTTCAACAAATTCGTACCCGAGATGACGGCTTCCCAGGTGCGCAACCTGATCGCTCCCATGATCGATTTTTCACTCAAGACTCCGGTCGAAGCCTTCGCCGATACCCTGCCTCCGAAACTCAAGGGGGCGGTGCTGAACCACGAAGTCCTGGTGGGCATGAATCGGGAAATGGTTCTGAAAGCTGTGGGCCAGCCCGACCAGAAGGTTCGCGAAATGGACGGGCAAACGCCATTCGAGGAATGGATATATGGGACGCCACCGCACGAAGTCCAGTTTGTGCGCTTCAATGGCAACCGCGTAATCCGGTTGGAGATTGCCGATGTCGGCCAGCCGCCTGTGATTCGTGACAAGGATGAAACCGATGGTTACTTTGCGGGCCAGTTCGTGCACCAGGTTCGCCTCGGGGACGCACCGCCCACCGGACCCAACCAGGAGCATGCTCCTGCTCCCGCGCCGTCATTGCGCAAGCCGGGGGAGGAGTTGCCCGACACCGTTAACAAAGATCAACAGATGAAGCCCGTGCAGTTCCCAGACGATCAAAAACCCAAACCGATTCCTCCGCCTCCGGGTTCCAATCCGTCCCAGTTGATCAACGTGTCCCAGGCCCGCGGCGTGAACTAGAACGGCGAATCGTGTAAAATAACGGTCAGCAGCGCCTTCTGTTTCGCCCCAGATGATCCAAAACCGCGTTAGCCAGTTTAGGCGGAAGTGCGGCACGAAGCCTGTTAGAGGAGAGTTAGACCATGGCAAAAGTAGCCAAGACCGCCGACCGTTCAAAAATGATGGACACGACCAAGGGCGTTGAATGTCCAAAATGCAATAAGGTGACGCGCATTGTAAAACGCGTAAAGGACCGGGAGCGCGGAGTTCCCGGAGGCGTTTACATTTCCTGCTCGGCCTGTGATTTCTACGAAAAGCTCTAGCCTGGGTTTGTCACAGCCCGCTCCGCGACCAAGCCCGGGTGCCCCATATCTGCCCGGTTTTGGCAGATGTGGGATTCCACAAACCTCAACCCCCGACTGTGCAGGGCGTTGATGGCCATGGGCTTCAAGATCTGTTGCTGGTAGAGAGTGATCGGTGGACAGCCGTGGAATCCCACATCTGCCAAAACCGGGCAGATATGGGGCACCCGTCACCCGTTACGCATTGAGATCTCACTACTGGCAGCGATTCGTCATTCGTTGACCCAGGGGTCTGTGAGAAATGCGGGTTAAGTAGACGCGATCCCGATACCAGCCTGCATTTCTGCAAGTATGGATCTCGCTGCGGTTTCCGGATCAACAGCCCGGGTAATCGGCCGCCCTACCACCAGGTAGCTTGCCCCAGATGCAATGGCGGCCGCGGGAGTAGCGACCCGCCGCTGATCGCCCGCCGACGCGCCCTCGGGACGAATACCTGGGATCACGAGCAAAGGCTGGCTGCCGAGCTTGCTGCGCAAACTGGCCACTTCCATTGGGGAGCAGACGAACCCCGCTACACCGCAGCCCGATGCCATTGTGGCCAACCGCTCCACCTGGGCGGCGGCAGTTCCCGGCACACCAGTAGCTTCCAACTGGGCGCCGTCCATGCTGGTCAAAACGGTGACCGCGAGCAGGGCAAGGCTCGCGTCGGCTGCTTCCGCTGCAGCGGTGAGCATTTCCGGTCCGCCTGCAGCATGCACGGTCAGCATATCTACGCCAAGCCGCGTCGCTGCGCGCACAGCCGAGGCGACGGTGTTGGGGATATCGTGGAGCTTCAAATCCAGGAATATCGAGAGCCCGCGCCGCTGCAATTCCGCAACCAGCGCGTTGCCCTCGGCGATATAGAGTTCCAGTCCGACTTTCACCCAGCGCGTGGCGCCGTTTAACCGGTCCACCAGGGCGAGAGCCGCCCCGGCGTCCGGAAAATCCAACGCAACAATCAGACGATCCAATGGAAGGTGATCCGTTGAAAGGCGATGCACCTTACCCTCGATCATCTCTGAAATTGCGCGGGCCAGCTGAGTTCTGCGATTTGAGTCGGGCTGAGCGATGCCGGATCAACCAGGTCGAGCCGTACCGGTGCGACGCCGCGGAACCCCAGAATTCTGGCGGCGGCATACGAAAGGTCGATCACGCGATTTTCAGGCATTGGACCTCGATCATTGACCCGGACCAGAACCGACCGGTGGTTGCGCAGGTTTGTCACCAGCACGGTGGCCCCCAGCGGTAGGCTGCGATGGGCGCAGGTCATCGAGTTCATATTGAAAGGTTCACCGCTGGCGGTGGGTTGTCCCTGAAAGGAACCACCATACCAGGAAGCTCGCCCTAGTTGATGCCAATGGCGGTGAGGAGTAGTAGCGACCGTATTTTGCGTGTTTACCTGGGGAGAATCGGGCTGAGCTTGGGTCGAACCGGGACTGATGCAGATGGCGGAAAGGACAGCGCCGGCAAGGATTGCGGGCCCTATGGGCCAATGAGAGTTGGTTGCGATAGTGGACATTGTTCTCCTGTCTTATTCTATGGAGCTCTTTGGCCCTAAGTCAAAATTTATCAATTACTTATTAAGGTTTCCTCCTGGCAAAAGTGGATTGGGGGTTACAAGCTATTAGACGACATCCGGGGGCCCGGTGTTGTGCAAAAAGCAGGATCTTTCCTCACCAAAGTCATCCGGCGTTCCGGAAAAACCCCATCGGCGGAGCATACACTGGCACAACGGTTTGTGCCTGGAAATAGGCCAAAAAAACTTAAAAAAGCCAGAATTGCAGCCCTTACCCTAAAATGCGCGCCAGACAAGTATTACTGACCATCGCCGGCTTTGATCCCGGCTCCGGGGCCGGAATCACGGCTGACCTGAAGACATTTGCTGCTCATGGAGCCTATGGTGTAGCTTGCATCACCGCCCTGACGGTGCAATCGACTTTGGGCGTGCGGGCGGTCGAACCCCTTTCCGGCAGCCTGGTCCGGCAGACACTGGATTGCCTGGTCGAGGACGTGTCCCTATCCGGCGTCAAGATCGGGATGTTGGGAAGCTCAGGTGTTGCGGGCGAAGTCGCGTCCTTCCTGACCGCGCAATCCGGCAACATCGAGCGGGCAAGGATTGTTCTCGATCCGGTGCTGCGTTCGACCTCGGGTACTCCTCTTATTGATGAGAATGGCGTTCGCATTATCCGAGACGAGTTGCTCCAATGCGTTGGCTGGATTACACCGAACATTCACGAATTGGCCGTCCTGGTGGGTGGGGGTTCGGGCGCCTTGGTCCGTGAGCAGGTGCCGGCGGCGGCGGTCGAGCTCAAAGAGTTGGCAGCGCGCCTGGGTAATGACGAGTTGAACGTGGTAGTGACTGGTGGCCACTTCAGCCAGCCGGATGACTTCCTGCTTACGGCGTCGGGGGCAGAGAGCTGGTTGCCGGGTGAAAAGATTGCCACCACCTCCACCCATGGAACCGGTTGTGCTTTCTCAAGTGCATTGCTCTGCGGGCTCATTTCCGGTCAGGGTCCCGAGCAGTCAGTTGCTGCCGCCAAGGCATACGTGACCGAGGCACTTCGCGCCGCATATCCGGTCGGTAAAGGAAAAGGACCTATGAATCATCTTTTTCCTTTCGACCTTGATGAGTGACATTTGGGCCTATGGAGTTGAAGTATCTCTTTATTGTTTTGGCGTCTTCAAATGTGATTTACCTTTCGCCATTTGGATTGGCTGATCCGAAGCAAATACCTGGTTGGGGAAAGCACTGGTGCAGCGCCTACGGCGCTCCCACGGCAGGCGGGCATGATGGGGATGCTACCCAGCCCTTCCGGGCTGGGCTGACGTTTGGCGGGCCGGCCCTCCGGGCCTAGGAGCGGCTGGGTTCCCTGCTGCGGTTCTCTCACGCAGGAACTAATCAAGCTTTCGCATGAGTGCAAGTCGTGGGGGTGTCCTCGGGGAAGAGATTTATCAGAAGGGTTATGCGCCTGTGGCCAACCCGCTGATGAACATCAGCGGGGAAGGGGACGGCCTTCAGGCCGTCCATAAGCGATTTCGACTAAGCGGGGTTGGGGGGAGGGAATCGCGGTTTGTTCTCCCACGGCAGGGAGGGCCCGTTACCGCTGGGCAAGTTCGATTTCGAGGCGGGTGTTCTTGGCGAAGGCAACTTCGTGTCCGCGAGCGATCCAGGTGTCGAAGACCACCTTACCGACCTCGTAATACGCGAACCCCGAAATCAGGCCGCCATTCGACGATGCCGTTCCGATGATCCGGGTCAGCAGGTCGAGCCCGTTGCTGGTCATTGCTTCCTTCACCAGGCCGGCGCCCGTGCTATCCGATACGGCAGCTAACGCGCCCAGAGTGATTGGCGCCAGGAAGCGGTTAGATCCGTTGGCCTTCATCTGGCCTTCGTTGTCGATCTGAACCCGGTCGCTGCGGACGCTCTCGACGGCGACTACGCGGCCGTGCACAACCCGCTCGTCGCCGGCAGGCAGTTCTGCTTTGCGGAAGGTGAACCGCAGGCTGCCGTTGTGTCCAAACATTCCCGCTGGCTTGGCCTCAACTACGCTGCCAATCAGGTGGGTGCCTTCGGGCAATAAGAGCCTTCCATGAGCCTCAGCCGAATCAGACGAGGTCGCATCCGCCACAGCAGGGGCATTCTCAAACAGAGGTTCGGTCAGCACAGCTTCGACTGGCATACCTGCGGTGGCGGTGTTCGAGTCCACCGGATCCACCAGCCGGGCTTCGATATTGCCCGTCAGTTTCAGCTCACCCAGGTCTGCGGTGGCTACTGGCGCCGGTACGTTCTGTCCAGTTAACTCTAATGGCTGCTTCAGTTCCGCGTCGTATTGCGTTCCTGCCCAGAGCTCCTGAGGATGTACGGGAACCTGCGCATAGAGCGCCTGCTTTGCAGTGTCCCACTTGTGCGGTGCACTGAATCCAGCAGCGGTTTCCCGCTTGGTCCAACGAAAGGCCGCGGCGATGCGTTGTCCCAGCGAGCGGCGGGGAGCCTGATCGGGCGCGGCCATGCGTACGACCTTGGCCGTGCGCTCCGTAGCGTCCGTATCTATGTTGAAATGGCGGCCATCCGGCGTTTCCAGTTCGCTAAAGGTGACATCGGCATTCTTGAGCGGTGTCAGGTCGCCGTTAAACATCGCCGCAGTCCGGACCTGGCGGCTCACCGAGTGCTTGCCGGTGATGGTGCCATATACCTTGGAGTCCGCGGGCACTGCTACATGATCAATAAGGTAGACAGGCTCGGTAAGGTGGCCTTCGATGCGGGTGCCGACCCGCATAGGATAGCTCTTGTTGAGTTCCACCCGCAGCGGTACACCGGCGGGGACGAGCTCCGCAGGTTGTGGCGCCAGATCCTGAGCAAATACTGATCCAGTGGCGGTGGCCACTGTTGCGGCGAACAATGCTGCCAGAGCTATTTTCATGACTGGGCCCCTCCCGGCGTACGCGCGGGCATACTGCGCATCGCATTTCGCTTGACGACACCGAAAGCCATGTCTTCGTTTACCGTGACTTGGGGGAGGGCGGAAATGCGGCTTTGTCAGGAACGGGAGGGCGGAAACGGAGTCTGCGGTGGGAACCGCGACTATGCTACCGGACGACCATTCCTCTACCGATTTCTACATGCCGAGAGTAGGCCGTCTGGAGGCGCGAGTATATCACTCGTTGGTTGCAAAAGTGTCGCAAAAAAAATCACCGGAAGGTAACTAAGAAGCGACACTTTTCGATTGCTGTACGTCTCCCTCTATAACGAGAAAACGTCGAATGTAGCGTAACGGCTCGTCGTGAGCCGCCATTTCACGCAGATGGTATTTCCAGACGTCGGCCTTCAGGGTTCTGCGAGTAAAGGGCTTGCGGGTCACGGTTACGATGCGGCCCTCCCTGTCTCGCCGGGTATAGCTGGCTGCAGGAACAACGAAGCTGATCTGGGAACCCTGCTTCCAGAACGTCCGGGCAAATTCGTGAGCGAAAAGGAGAGCGTAATACCGTCGCCCCTGGGCAAGCAGTTCGACTGCATCGTCAAAGCTGTTCCAGGATGGGTCGATCGCCGTTTGGAACCATCTGCGGAACGGGAAACCGTTGGTGCGCGCCTGGCGAATCACGATGCGAAGGAGTTCCTGCCTGGTCATAGCGTCTCCTCGTTTCCCCAGATACCTTAAAAGAGGCTCGTATGCCAGCGGCTACAAGACCCCCGAAGCGGTTTGCTTTTAGTTACCTATTTATGCGCCAAGTATCCCGCTAATTACTACTACTTAATGAATTTTTTCGGAAAAAATCGCAGGCGAATCCTCCCGAGCGCTCACCTAACTCCGGCTCGGGCATTTTACGGCAAAGTAAGGGACACGACCACTCTTCGTAGAGCCGGCCCTAAGTTGCTCTCAATGATCAGTTTAGCTGTCCTGGTCGCGCTTCTTCCGGCATTTGCCAGGGGCGCGGTTACCACGCCTTCCGGAGTCGACACAAACCCGCTTAATCTCGACCCCCAGGTGCGCCAGGCCTTCCAGCGTTTCTACATCCTCGATTACGACGGCGCCTTGGCCCGCTTCGAAAAAATTCAGGAACAGAACCCTGACAACCCAATTGCCGTTGACTATGTGTTGGACGCGGTCATCTTCCGGGAACTCTATCGCCTTGATCTGTTGGATACCACCTTTTACGCTCACGACGGGTTCTTGAATGGCAAGCACGCCGTCGCTGCTGACCCCGCCGTGGCCACGCGCGTTAACTCGTTATTTGCCAGCGCGATACAACTCTCTGAACAGCAGCTCGACAAACATCCTGAAGACGTTGACTTGCTGTTTGCGCGAGGCTGGGCACGCAGCCTGCACGCTGTTTACATCGGCCTGTTGCAGCGCAGCTTTATTTCCGCCCTCCATGTTGCTCTACAAGCGCGCGGCGATAACGAAAAGGTCTTGCGGCTCGATCCCCAGTACATCGACGCCAAATTGATCGTAGGGGTCCATCAATATGTCACCGGCAGTCTTCCTTTTGGCATCAAGATACTCGCTGGTATAGCCGGAATCACCGGGTCTAAGTCAAAGGGTATACAAGATTTACGGGAAGCGGGGGAGCGCGGCGTGATCTCCTCGGTCGAGGCCCGAACGGCCTTGGGGCTCTTCCTGCGGCGGGAGGCAAGGTACGATGAGGCGATCGCTGTCACCCGATCGCTGACCGAAGAGTACCCGCGGGACTTTCTCTTTCGGCTGGAACTGGCTAACCTCACCAAGGATGCCGGTCAGGGAAAAGAGGCCATTGCCGAGTATCAGCAGCTACTGGCACAAGCTAAGAAACCGGGTTTTTTCCCTTCCGCCCATCTCGAGTTGGCCTGGTTTGGCCTGGGCGACACCTTGCAGGGGCAGAAAAACTATGCCGAGGCGGCCAACGCATACAATCAGGCTACGACTCAGCCGACCATTAGCGTGGATCTCAAGAGTCGCTGTGACCTCAATTCGGGCAAGATGTATGATCTTTTAAATGAGCGAGATATGGCGCTGAGACAGTATGAGGTCGTGCTCCGCCAGGACGGCGACTCGGCGCAAGCAGATTCCGCTCGGAAGTATCTCAAATCTCCCTTTACCGTGCACTAAAATGAATGACAGAGGGAGGTGTCGAATGGCTTCATACTGTTCCGCCTGTGGCGTCCCGCTCCCGGGAGGTGCTCGTTTTTGCTCGTCCTGCGGTAAGGCCGTTACCCAGCCTGGGCCGGTTGGTGCTGCTGGATCTGACTGGTCGCGTCTTTCGGTGCGACCGCGCGCTGGAAGGAAACTCGCTGGCGTATGTCAGGGGCTTTCCAATCAATATGGTTGGGACGTGACGTTGACCCGGGTCATCGCGGTTCTCCTGGCCGTGCTGGTCTTCCCGGTCGGCCTCCTTGGTTATGGGTTACTGTGGCTCATGATGCCTGAGGAGCCCCTTGTGCTGCCGGCTACAACCCATTTAGATACAGCCACCTAGATCCATCAAAGGTGGCAAGAGGGTGCAATGTTTTATGTCTCGGGGGATGCCCGCCTCTTTTACGAAACCCTGGGCACAGGACCTGACGTTGTCCTCCTTCACCCCACGCCCGTCCATCATGAATTCTGGATGCCTATTGCTTATGGCCTCCAGACCAGCTATCGGGTGACGCTCCCGGATTTGAGGGGTCACGGCCAATCTGAGGCCGGCCGCGGCGTTATCGAAATATCCAGATTGGCCGAGGATATCGAGCGGCTGCTCGACGCGGCCCATATCGAGCGCGCCCTGTTTGCCGGGTGCTCGATCGGAAGTTACACATTATATGAGCTTTGGAGGCGGATTCCCGCGCGCATAAACGGGCTGGCCTGGTGTTGCGGGAAACCCCAGCCCGATACACCGGCCAACCGGGCCAAACGAACCGAAGATATTGAAAAGATAGGACTTGACGGTACATCGGATTTCTTCGACCGGATGGTCAATACTTTGGTAGGCAAGACCTCGCGAGCCCAGCATCCGGAGAAATCCGTCCAACTCCGGAGGATGATGAACGCGGCCACTCCCGCGGCAGTGATTGCGATCCAGCAAGGTCTCAGCCGCCGTCCGGACTCGGTTCCATCCATTGCTACCGTGACCGTGCCCGCCCTGGCTCTGGCTGGCGCCGAAGATCCGGGAAGCACGCCGGAGGAGATGTCCATTATCCACCAGTTGCTGCCGGAGAGCGCCTGGCACGTCTTGCCCGATGCCGGCCACTACGCACCCTATGAGCAACCGGACACCGTTGGCCGCCTGCTGCGCGAGTTCTTCGACGCTGCGACGCAATAGGCATATTTGGAAAAAGAAGCAAACCCGACTAGGCTGAAGTTCAAACTGCGACTCCCTTTCCACGAGGCTCTTTGCTTTTGAAATACGAGACCGGATTCTCCAACCGTCCCTTTCACTATCCCAAAAGCAAATCGGCATTGCATTGTGAGGGTGTGCCCCTGCTGTCGTTAGCGAAAAAATATGGGACGCCCCTGTATGTCTATTCCGCAGGGCAGATACTCGATCGCTATCGGCTTTTCTCGAATGCATTTGCCCATAGGGATCACCTCATTTGCTATTCGGTGAAAGCGAACTCCAATCTCTCTATTCTGAGGCTGCTGGCGGCTCAGGGTTCGGGATTCGATATCGTCTCCGGTGGCGAGCTTTATCGCATCCTCGAGGTGAATAAGAAGGCCGCCCAGCGAGTGGTGTTTTCCGGAGTAGGCAAGACAGCCGCGGAGATCGATCTTGCTCTCGCCGCCGGCATTTTGATTTTCAATGTCGAGAGCGAATCGGAAGTGGCCCTCCTTGCCGAGCGGGCGCTCAAGCGACGGGTTCGAGCCCGGGTTGGCCTGCGTGTCAACCCCGACGTCTTTGCTGAGACCCATCCTTATATATCCACTGGCCTGCGCGAACATAAATTCGGAATCGACATCAAGGCCGCCCGGCCTGTTTACCAGGAAGTAAAGCGATCGCGTTACCTGGACCCGGTTGGAATCAGCGTGCATATCGGATCTCAGATCCAGACCGCCGAGCCGTTCGGTGCTGCACTGACCGGGGTAGCCGAACTTATCCGTGAACTGAAAGGCGATGGCATACCGATCAAATTCGTCGATGCCGGGGGCGGCCTGGGCATCGACTACCGCGGGTCAGCTTCCAGCTTCGATCCGGCTGTGGAAATGAAAAAGTATGCCGCTGCGGTCGACCGCGCATTGCAGGGGGTTAACGTCCGATTGCTGCTGGAGCCCGGCCGGTTCCTGATTGCCCAAGCAGGGACCCTGCTAGCCAGGGTGCTGGTGGTTAAGCGCAATGGGAGTAAGACCTTCGTAATCACGGACGCGGGGATGAACGACCTCATCCGGCCGGCGCTTTATCAGGCTCACCATCAGATTCTGCCGGTGATGCAGAACCCGATGGCCAAATCCGCCGTAGTCGACATTGTCGGTCCGGTTTGCGAGACGGGAGACTTCTTTGCCCGGGATCGGGAGATGCCAGAAGTGAAAGAAGGGGACCTGGTGGCGATTCTCGACACCGGCGCCTACGGCATGTCGCTGAGCTCAAACTACAACTCCCGGCCGCGGCCTGCGGAGGTCCTGGTCGAAGGCAAGCGAGCGCGGCTGATTCGCCGCAGGGAAACTATGCGGGATCTGGTCCAGCCGGAAAGCCGTTTCGTCTGAGCACGCGGGGTACGGCGTTCGGAGGGTGGGGCGGGAATGCACTCCCACAGGGCTAGCGTCCGTGCCGCGCCTATGGCGCTCCCGTGGCAGACTTCCGAAAACCCAGCCCTTCCGGGCTGGGCTGACGTTTAGTGGTAGGCCCTCCAGGCGTCGATGGGTATGGGCCTAGAGAGGGTTGTGTGAACCGAGAGAGAAACAGCAGGTCCCTCCACTTTGCTACGCTTCGGTCGGGATGACAATTCTGTTGGACTGTTGAGATCCACTCCTCTGGCCTCCTCTAGCCGTTTTTTGGCCTTTCCCTTGCAAAAAATGTGTCATCCCGACCGAAGCGTAGCGAAGTGGAGGGACCTGCTGTTTCTCTTTCGGTGCTCTCACATCCTCTTTAGGCAACCGTTCCAGCCTCAACGCAGGGTCGAAAGCCCTCTCCTTTAAATGACAAACGCCTAAAAATGACAAACGGCCCGGGGGATTGCCCGGGCCGTTTGTGTCATCTGCAGTAAGCGGTCTACTGCGAAAGGGAGTGAACCGAGGCGAGTGTATTTTCTCCCGGCTCGGCCGACTGGGCCTGTGCCGTTAATTCTTCCTGTAGCGAAGAGCCACTTCCCTGGGAAGTGCGGCCGATCGCCGTATCTTGCGAGTGGTTGGGCCCAAGTCCCAGACTAATCAGGGCTCGACTGTCGGGAGTTAATTTAGTCTGCCAACCGTGGTCGGACTGATATTGCCGCATCGCCACCTGTGTCTGTGTATCCCATTGTCCCGTGGGTGCGCCCGTCAGGTATTTCTGGCGGATCAATGCGGTTTGGATCTCAGTCGCACGGCCGGAGTCAATGGCGCGCTGACCGTGAATGCGATTTACCTTTTTGCCCTTTTTGGAGGATGTCACCCTGGAATGACCGGAAGTGGGTGCGCGATGGGTTCGGCTGCCAAAAGCGGGAGTAATAGCCAGTGTGCACATTAACAGTAAAACCTGGCTTGCTCGAAAAGAGGGCATGCTTACCTCGACTAGGGGATTTCTTGCTTCTCGACACATTATAAGGAGAGAGCCAAGATTGCAAACTAAACAGCACCGGCGGCGCGATTTTTCCCACCGCCGGTAATGGTTACCAGGTAAAATGTCCAACTTTACCGCACTAAGGCGGTCTTTTCATTACTTTCGGGTTAGATAAATTGACGCTATCCGGGCAAAAAATCTACGGCAGTGTCCCTCCCAAATAGGTGCCGCCAGCGGTCGGGTTTCGCGAATCAACGACCCGGAAGCCCACATCCTGCCCGGACTTCAAACCGGAAACCAAAGACTGGAATTGTTCCAGGCCGGTGACCGATTGCCGGTTGATTTCGGTGATGACCATGCCCGCCTGCAGCCCGGATTCGTCTGCAAAGGAACCTGGCTTCACCTGAGTCACCAGGACGCCATGGACTCCCTTGCTGGCCAAAGGCCCGGGCACGGCTTCCACGCTGACGCCAAGCTTGCCCTCGGCTGCGTTCGGTGCACTTTCAGGTCCGTTTTCTCCATTTTGAGAGGCGGGTGACGCAGCATAGAGCTTCGCGCGATCAGCAATGGTGAGGCTGGCGGTCGAGGTCTGGCCGCCGCGTACGTAGCCGAGGTGGACGGTAGTTCCTGGTTTGCGAGCCGCAATATCAGTAACCAGGGCGTCGCCATCTTTAATAGGCTTGCCGTCCACGGATGTAATGATGTCTCCGGCCTTCAGACCCGCCTGGTCGGCAGGACCGTGCGGAGTGACTTGATTAACCAGCACTCCTGACTTGAAACCGTAGACGCGCTGCACAGCCGGATTCAGGCTGGCCTGGAATTGAACGCCAATCGAACCCCTGACGACTTTGTGCTCCGGGCCAATCAGATCGTTATAAACGCCGATGACAGTGTTCGAGGGCATGGCAAAGCCGATTCCCTCGTATCCGGCGGATTGAGTCAGAATCGCCGTATTGACGCCGATAACCTGATCCGCCATGTTGACGAGGGGGCCTCCCGAATTGCCGGGGTTGATAGCCGCGTCGGTTTGGATGAAGTGCTGGAATTGGCCGGCTGCTCCCTTTTCGATGGTGCGGTTCTTGGCCGAGACAATTCCGGCCGTAACCGTTTGCGTGAGCGCGAACGGACTGCCAATTGCGATCACCCAATCACCTACCTGGCCGGCATCGGAATTGCCCATTTTTACTGAGGGCAGGGGTTCGGTGGTAGCGATTTTAACTACCGCCAGATCTGTATCCTTATCTACACCCACCACCTTGCCGGGACGTCCCTGAAAACCCTCAGGGTCAGTAGAAAGCTTGACGAAGATCTTGTCCGCCTTCTCGACCACATGATTATTGGTGATGATGTAGCCGCGGGGATCGACGATGAAACCGGAGCCGAGAGACTCACGCATCTGGTCACCCTGATCGGGCATGGCTCCGCCGCCCTGGCCGCCAAAGAACCGGTTGAAGAAATCTTGAAAGTTCTGGTCTGGTCCCTGGCCGTCTGGTTCGCCGTCGTCGTCGCCGCCACCCGGGGGGACTGCAGGTCCCGCGTGGGGAGTATTGCGGCGGTGGGGATGCGCGTCTTCCTGGGGAAGGGTCTCGGTATTGATATTCACCACGGCCGGGCCCACATCCTTGGCAATTTGGGTGAACGTGGTGGACAGGGTGACTGGATTGGGAATCTTCAGCGGCGTGGCGTCCGAGCTATCGGTCTGGGCTTTTTCGTTTCCGCGAACGCCATGGACCGCAACAGACCCAATTAATATGCCGGCCGAGAGCGTGCCGAGAATCGTAAATGTTGAAGCGAGACGGCTTACGCGTAGCCGTTCGAGCAGGGGTTTCATCTGGGTCTAACCTCGTCGGTTGGGAAGCATACAACGGCTGGCGGCTCTAAGAGGATGGCACCACTGTGTGCTGTTCCTAGTATAGCCAAAACCCGCCGATTGAGACGGGAACGTGTTGTAGCGATTGATGCAACAGCAACATTTATGTTAGACGCGGCTAGGCGGCTGTCGGTCACAAACTCGATTCAGGCCAGCGGACGGGAGAGTTAACCTCTCCCATTTCGATTGTTACCTTAGTAACGTTACCTCTGGGTGTTACTTGGCTGCCTGGTCCGGCGCCTGGTAGACGGTCCGGCCGTCGACCACCGTCCGCAACACGCGAGCCTTAAGAACCTCGGGAGCGGGGATATTGGTGAGATCACGGTCGAGAACGACGAAGTCGGCCACATATCCTGGAATCAACTTACCTTTGAAGGTTTCTGAAAACTCCGCATACGCCGAGCCCTGGGTGTAGGCAAAGAGCACCTGACCCATGGTCAGGCTGTCTTGCGGGAAGTAGGTTCTGGTACCGGCCTCGTTGCTGCGGGTCACCCCGGCATAAATGCCGCGAAAGGGCGTGATGGGTTCAACCGGGTAATCCGTCCCAAAGGCCAGGGGCACGCCGGCATCAAGGAAGGCCTTCCAGGCATAGGCGTTTCTAGCTCGTTCTGGACCGAGACGGGACTCAGCCCAGTTCATGTCTGTAAGCAGATGGCTCGGCTGCATGGAGGCAATGACACCCAGCGCCTTATAGCGCGGAATATCCTGGGGATCGACCACCTGGGAGTGTTCGATGCGATTGCGCATCGCGGGCAAATCCCTGGTGCTCGGGGCTGCGGCAGCGAAGGCGTTGAGAGCCATCTTCACTGCCTGATCGCCTATGGCGTGGAATCCAATCTGAAATCCGGCGGCGACCCGCTCTTTGGTCATGGCATCAAGCTGGGCCTGCTGGTAGCGTGGGAGTCCGCTGTTGCCGGGATCGTCCGCGTAGGGAAGTTGCAACGCCGCGGTTCGGGAACCCAGGGATCCGTCCATAAAACCCTTCAGCATGCCGGTATGCAGGTTGCGGTCGGTCGCTGGATGCTCGGCGCGGTGTGCCAGGAGCAGCTTGACTGGGTCGTCAAAACGCAGCCACTCGGTAATCCGTATCTTTAATAGGCCTTCTCGTTCCAACTGCTGATAGACCAGGAAATCATTCCAGTCGGAGTTGTCCTGGACCGAAGTGACGCCATGCGCCACTGCATCCTCTACTGCCAACAGGATGGCCCGTTTTCGCAGTTCAGGCGTGGGGGGGGGAATGTGCTGCCGAATAAGATTCATCGCCCGGTCCTCCCGCACGATGCCGGTGAGATCGTGTTGGGGATCGTGGTCAAACTGGCTGC
The DNA here is from genome assembly GCA_963750415.1 of uncultured Acidobacteriaceae bacterium. Lineage (GTDB taxonomy): Bacteria > Acidobacteriota > Terriglobia > Terriglobales > Acidobacteriaceae > PALSA-350. Next base: position 114,794 of record CAVVQX010000001.1, on the reverse strand, counting down.
CGGCCGCGTTGGGGGTTTGGTTGGTCACCCCGGCCAGAGCGAGAGCCGCTGAATTGGCGACCGCAATATGCCCGTCCACGCGAGTGAAAAATCCCGGGTGACCGCGGGAGACCGAATCGAGATCCTGTCGCGTGGGCAGTCTCTGGTCAGTCCAGAGGGTGTGGTCCCAGCCTCCGCCCAGCAGCCACTGTCCCGGGAGTGCGCGGCCGGTGGCGGCGCTCACGCGGTTAAGCATGTCTGCGAGAGAGGTGCACCCGGTCAGATCGACAGCGAGCTTATTTTGCCCGGCGTAGGCCAGGTGCACGTGGGCGTCGTTGAAGCCGGGCATGACGAAAGCCCCTTGCAGATCGATGAGCCTGGTCCCCGGCTGTTTTTTGCGCAAGACGGAGGCGTCGTCTCCGATGGCTACGATTGAATTTCTTCCCACTGCGATGGCGGTCACTCGCTGGGGATTTGCCTGGTCAAGGCCCACGCCGGTGAGGATACTTCCGTGGTAATAAATCACGGTCACGGGCGAGGACGCAGGAGCGGAGAAGAGTGGAAGCGCCGCGAACAAGAGGCATAAAAATGCACTGCGGGCGATCATTATTTGCCGGCAACCACCTGTGCCTGGCAGGTTTGATCCAACGCCAGCAGGAGGAGAAGAAGAATACGCTTGAGGGCCAGTTCCCGGCCGCTGGCGTCATACCACTCGCCGCGGGTATGGATCCCGCCACCATCCCCTCCGGCACCGATGCTGAGCGCCGGGACACCTAAAGACAAGGGGATATTTGCATCGGTGGAGGCGACACGTTTCTCGGTGCGAATACCGAGGTGGCGGTCTACCGCATGGAGGGCTTCGAGCAGGGGGGAATTGTCGCTCAGCCGTCCTGCCGGCCGGTCACCAATCCGTTCGATCACAAACTCCACCGGTCCCAGACCTGGTCCAGTGCCTGCTCCAGCGCCTTTGTTGCTGGTGTTTCGGCCGGACGAGTTGGCCACCAGCACCGCGTCTTCGACGGCGCGGTGTAACTCCACTTCCAACCGAACTAACTGGTCGGCTTCGAGACTACGCAAGTCAAAGCGGGCAGTCGCGAATTCGGGGATAGAGTTTACCGAGCTGCCGCCTTCGATGGTGCCGATATTCAGCGTGGTTCGGGGCGAGGCCGGCAAAGCGATATCACTCATGGCCGCGATTACCCGGGTCAGCACCACGATCGGGTTAGGAGTACCTGCATCCGTCCACGAATGGCCGCCCGGGCCCCGCATGGTGACCAGATAGCGCCGGCTACCGAGTGCTTGAGTGACCACTACCTCGCATCCGGCGCCGTCGAGCACCACATTGGCGCCAATGCGTGGGCCCCACGGAGAGGGTCCGTATAGATAACGCATGCCGCGGAGATCGCCCTCACCCTCCTCACCGACGTTGCCGGCAAAGAGGAGGTCGCAGGGAAGCTCCATCCCACAGCTTTCGAGCGCGGCCGCGACTGCCAGCAGGCCGGCTACACCGGCGCCGTTGTCGCACGCGCCCGGCGCTTCCAGGCGATTGTGCTCCACTAGCGGTGCGATTGGAGTGTGGAGCGGAAAAACTGTGTCGATATGGGCCGACAACATCACACATGTTTGGCTGGCCCGCGATCGATCGCCAGGATAACAACCAAGTACATTACCTTCAGAGTCGATTTCCACCTGTTCCAGCTTCAGTTCGCGGAAGCGTTCGGCCAACCACTCTGCTCTCTTGCCCTCGCCAAACGGAGGTGCGGCGATCGAAACCAGCTCCTGCTGCCACTGCATCATCTTGCGATCATGCAAGTGGAACCACTGGAAGGCTGCATGAACGCGCGGCAGCGAAGCCAGTTGGCCGATGCGGGAAAATGCTGAGTGGGTAGCGGCGCCGGACATACCAGATCCTCAGAGTAGCATCCTCGTTTGCGGTCACTCTTCGAAGTAATCGACGTTGACCAGGAATAGCCCTCGTGCCGGCGCTGTCGGGCCTGCTCGCTCGCGGGAGCGCGATGCGAGGATCGCCGGAATCTCTGTCTCCGCAAGATTGTTTCGCCCCACTTCGAGAAAGGTTCCAACCAGGTTCCGCACCATGTGATGGAGGAAGCCATTTCCACGAACTCGATAGAGAAGTAGCTGGGCTTCGGGCTCTTGAATCCACTGCGAAGTGTCGAGACAGCGCACGTTGCCGCGGGAATCGGAATCGCTGGCGGCGAAGGCGGTGAAGTCGTGCTCGCCCAAAACCCTGCCGGCAGCGCTTTGCATAGCTTCCACATTCAAGGGTGTGCTCAATGCGTAAACGTAACGCGTTTGCCAGGGCGGGCACAGGTCTCCGCGAAAAATCCTATATTCATATGATTTTGCCCGAGCACTATGCCGTGCATGGAAATCGCTTCTGACCCGAGCGGCGCTCAGGACACGGATAGCCGCCGGCAGAATGCGGTTGAGCGCACGGGCAAGGTTGGCCTCGGGGATGGGCGCCGCCAGTGCGAACGATGCCACCTGGCCCAACGCGTGCACGCCTGCGTCGGTGCGGCCTGAGCCCTGAGGCAACACTTCTTCGCCGGTAATGCGGGCTAGTGCATCGCGCAATATGCCTTGCACGGTCAGATGGCCGGGTTGCACCTGCCAGCCATGGAAGTCGGTACCGTCATAGGTCAGCACCAGTTTCCACGTCGAGGCGTCAGTCTGCATTCGAGAATTTCCCTCTCGGCATGGTCGAAGGCTGAGAATAACGCAACCTTGGCTGCGATATACTCGGCAAAAAGATAGGATTGACCCCACGTCGAGGGAACGATTGGCCGGTCAGGAGCGTAATGCCTTTCATACCGGCAACCATGGTTCTTCACCCAGCGAGCGAGCGAAAACTAGAGTCATCTGGCGACCATGCCGCATCTGCCATGCTAGCTCTTAATTATTAGACAGAACGGTAAGGGCCCGAGGCCTGAACCCCGAGATTTTGACCCCACGATGAAAAATTCAGAATCCCGTCGCAGTTCCTATCGTCTTCCCAAACTCTGTTTACGCTGGTATCGCCAGCATGGACGACGGTTGTTCCTCAAGCTGCAAGCGACCGCGGCCATCGTGTCACTGCTGGGCGCATATATGCCGGTACCGGGGATCGCACAGCAAGCACCGGCGGCTGGTCCTGTTGCCGCACCGGCCGCTGGCCCCGCTGCAGCACCGGCCCCGGGTCTTCCGCCGGCGCCGCAGCCTAACTATACGCAGCTGCTCGCCCTGCACCCGGATGGCCGGGACTTCAGCAAGCCGCACCAGGCCTTTCCCAACTACCTGAAGACCTGGGAACCCATTACGGTGTCGGCGCCGGTGACCACTAATTCGCACCGTCTGGATGCGCTGGTGCACAATGGCAAGATCTATCTGAGCCTGGCGGACGCCATAATTCTCGGCCTGGAGAACAACTACGATATTGCCATCCAGCGCTACAACCTTGACATTGCCGACACTGAGTTGCTGCGGGCCCGGGCCGGTTCCAATCTTCTGGGCGTCAGCGCCGGTCTGGTGCAGGGTACGCTGAGCGGGTCATCGGCTGGTACGAGTTCGCTCAGCTCAGGCGGTGGTCCAGGTGGCACATCCACTGCGGTTGGTGGCGCCGCTACCGGTGCCGGAGGCATCGTGTTCACTACCAGCGGCACAGGTCCTACACCGGAGGTCATGGACCCCGCCCTTACCGGAACCATGCAGCTGGAACGGACAACGACTCCCCAGCCGACCCCTTTCGGTAGCGGCGGCCCGACCCTGAACACGAACGTGGATTCTTACAATTTCAACTACAACCAGGGTTTCATTACCGGCACCCAGCTTCTGGTCGGTTTTAACAACAGCCGCATCACCAGCAACAACATCTTTAATGGGTACAGTCCGGAGTTGCAGACGACGTTCCGCGCGACCGTGACCCAACATCTTCTCAATGGTTTTGGTCCGGGTATCAACGGCCGCTTTATCCTCCAGGCCAAGAACACCCGCCATATTACAGATTCCGCGTTTCGTCAGCAGATTCTTTACACCATCAACCAGATTGAGAATATTTACTGGGCTTTGGTGAGCGACTACGAGGATGTGCAGGCGAAGCAACGTGGTCTGGAGCAGTCCACCCGGCTGGCTTCGGACAATCGAAAACAATTGCAGATCGGCACCCTTGCCCCACTGGATGTTTTGAATGCCGATAACCAGGTGTCTACCGACACCCAGGCGCTGATCACTTCACAGACCAAGCTTGAGTATCAGCAACTGATCATGAAACAGGCGATCAGCCGCGATCTGAGCGACCCGGTTTTGTCGAGTGCCCCGGTGATTCCCACGGATCGTGTCTCACTGCTCGAAATGCCGGAAGAGCGAACCCCGGTCGAGGATCTGGTACAAAAGGCTTATGCCAACCGTCCCGAGATCGAGCAGAATATTTTGAATCTGCGAAACGATGAGATCACGCTCAGAGCAACCAAGAATAATTTGTTGCCCACGGTAGATCTGTATGGCTTCTATGGCGCTGCTGCGCTCGGCGGCGCGAAGAGTCCCTTTTGCCAGCCTCTTTTTGGCCCCGAGACCTGCGATGTTCCCACCGTGGGCTACGGCACGGTCTTCACAAACCTCTTCAACAGCTCCGGCCCCGACAAGGGAGCCGGCGTCAACGTGAATATCCCGCTGCGGAATCGCACGGCGCAGTCACTGCAGGCTCGCGCCCTGCTCGAATATCGCCAGGCGGAAATGCGGCTGCAGCAGCTCTATATTCAGGTGCGCATCCAGGTCATCAATGGGCAGTATGCGTTGACCAACGACCGGGCCGCGGTGCAAGCAGCGCTGGCCGCCAGGGAATACAATTTCCAGTCCTACCAGGCGGAAGAAAAAAAGTTGAGGCTGGGTGCATCGACGACGGCGAATGTGTTGCAGCAGGAACGCAATCTCGCTACGGCTGAGAACAATGTCATTTCCACCGAGGCTACCTACGCCACAGATCGTGCCTCGCTGGAACAGCTCCTGGCAGAGACGTTGGATCGATATGGGATCCAGCTCTCGGACGCAGTGAGCGGCACCGTCACCAGGGAGCCAATTATCCCCGGGCTGGAACCGGCAAAGGCCGCACCGGAAGCGAACGTGCCTGGTCAGCAGCAACAACTGCAGCACACGGAGCAGATGCCACCGCTGCCGGTGATGCCGGCGCAACCCAAGCTGACTCCACAGGAGGAGCAGAACCTGCCTCCGTCGCAGAACCCGCCGCCGCCCACGAACCCGCCGGCGCCACCGCCACAGTAGTTGTTTCCAGTAAGCCCTATCTGACACCTTAGTGGTGTCAGATAGGAGCCTGTCCCAACCACAGACCGATGGGTGCCCCACATCTCGCTGGTTTTTCGCGAGATGTGGGATACCGCTGTTTTGAACTCGTAAGCTTTTGGCTCCCAATGGGCAATCAAGGTTAAGGATCGCGGCATCCCACATCTCGCGAAAAACGAGCGAGATGTGGGGCACCCATCGGTCAGTGGTTGGGACAGGATAGAGGGACGACGATCTTCTGGAGTATTTTCTTAATCTGTGTTAGGGCAGGCTCTTAAAGGGACGACCTTCTGGATCATTCGCTCAAGTCTGTGGTTAGGGCAGGATTTTGGCGGCCTAGGCACCAAAGGAAAGGCCTAGCGACCGGGCGACGCCCTGGATATATTCGCGGCCCTGGGTGTACTCCGCTTCGCTGTGAAGATGTTCCAGCATGAGCGGGGCATCTGTTCCAAGTTGCGATAGTTCCTGCAAGATCGTTTTGTAATCGATCAGGCCGGTCCCGGGAACTACTTCCTGGATCCAGACCTGGACACCGGGCCCCCACTTGAGATCCTTGGCGTGACAGGACTTGATCCAGGGACCCAGTTTGCGAAAGCATTCGCGGATGCCGGCGCTGTTGTTGTACAGGCGAACCGGACTGTTCATGGTGTTGCATACATCCAGATGAACCCCGAAGGCCTTCCGGTCGACAGCCTTCACTAGTCTTACGTATTCGTCCGGAGAAGTAGGGAAACTCCAGGGCATCATTTCAATGCTGAAAAATGTTCGCTGGGGTTTCACTGCATCAATCAGCTTGCGACAATTTTCCACCGTCGCGTCGATAAATTCCTGGCTCAGGTTTTTGGGGTTTTCGCCATACCAGACGGCCGGATCATAGGACCCGGCAATGTCGACGCAATTTCTCGCCCCCAGCGCTTCGGCGAGGGCGAGCTTTTCGGTGACGTAAGTCACGTTATCCCGGCGTTTTTGGGGGTCGGGATCGAGCATGTTCTTCCACGCCCCCACTTCCGCGATCACCACATCCTGACGGCCAAATTCCGTGACCAACCCGGCAATGCGGTCTTTGTCGTTTACAGAAAGGTCGCCTGGGGCATACGCGGCGCGATAGCCAAGATCGCGATGCGCTTTCGCCAGCACGGCAGGGTCGTTCGATTTGACGAAGATCGGGCCGCCGAGCCGCATCGCTTTCTCCGGGGTTCGAAAAGCGCCGGCGCGGCTCACCACCGTTCCGGCAGCGACGACCCCTGTCGTGGCCAGGAATGCCCGTCTCGAAATGCTCCTTGGCGGTAACATGACTATCGTTCCGAGACCTGGTCCAGCAGGGAAAAGAACTCGGGGAAGGAAATTGCCGCGGCATCCGCCCCAACGATCAGCGTCTCCCCCTCGGCGCGCAGGGCAGCCACGGCGAACGCCATGGCAATGCGATGGTCCCCATCCGAATCGACCACGGCCCCACGCAGCTTTTGGCCGCCGGGCACATCGAGACCGTCCTCGAATTCCTCGACTTCCGCGCCCATGGCGCGCAGATTTCTGGCCATCAATGCGATGCGATCACTTTCCTTGACCCGCAACTCCCGTGCATCGCGAATGCGGATACCCCCGCGTGTGTACGGTGCAATGGCCGCCAGCACCGGCAGCTCATCGATCAATTGCGCCGCCAGCGGTCCCCGGATTTCTGTACTGCCCAGGCCCTGTGCGGGCGCGGTGAGCTGCACGCTGCCGATCAACTCGCCCTGGTTCTCTTCCAGGTTCAACACGTTGATCTTCGCTCCCAGGGCGGTCAATACATCGAGCAGCGTCGCCCGGGTGGGATTCATGCCCAGCTGGTCAAACACCAGGCTCGATTCCGGAAACAGCGCGGCAGCGCAGAGGAAGAACGCGGCTGACGACATGTCTCCCGGTACCGTGGCCTCGATCCCGTGCAGCGTCTGCCCACCATCGATGGCAACCGAATCCGTGGTTCGCCGGATCTCAGCCCCAAACGCGCGCAGGGCCAGTTCGCCATGGTCGCGGGTACGCACCGCCTCGCTCACCGTGGTCGTCCCGTCAGCCTGCAATCCGGCGAAGAGTAATGCGGTTTTCACCTGGGCGCTGGGCGTCGGCGTGCGATACGAAATTCCGTGCAGCTTCGCGCCCTGAATCTGAACCGGGGCATGGCCATCGAGTAAATGGATGGTCGCGCCCATCTCCAGGAGCGGCTTGCGCACGCGCTCCATGGGCCGCCGGTTCAAGGAGGCGTCTCCTTCCAGGGTGAACGCCCCGGCCTGGGCCGCCAGCAATCCCGACAACATACGCATGGTGGAGCCGGAGTTGCCGCAATCCAGCACCGCGCTGGGTGGAGTCAACGTGCCGGCGCAGCCCTGGACCTCCACCGTATCTCCAGCGCGAGTCACCTTGGCGCCCAATTGGCGCATGCATTCGAGACTGCTCGCGCAATCTGCTCCCGTAGAAAAGTTGTGAAAGCGGCTGATGCCTTTCGCCAGCCCGGAGAGCAGGGCGTAGCGGTGGGAGATGCTCTTGTCACCAGGCAGCCGCAGGGTGCCGATCAGGTTGCGTGCCGGGTAAACGGTTTGTTCGGTCGTCTTTTCGATTTTCAGGGTGTCAGCCAATGTAAAAACTCCAAGGCTTATCCTAACCCGGGCCGGGAAGAACCTTCAGCACCACGACGGTTTCGTCGTCGAAGCGTTCGACGCCGCCCTGGAAGGCGGATAGTTCCTTATAGATCGCGTCCACCATTCCCTCAGCCGAATTTTTGAGCTGGCTGGTGACCAGCTCGATCAGCCGGTCGGCGCCAAACATCTCTTCCTTCTCGTTGACCGCGTCCACGATACCGTCGCTGAAGAAGACGATCGCGTCGCCCGGGCGGGTGGAGAGGGTGAATTCCTCGTAGCTGACGTCTTTGAACATGCCCAGCGGAAAGCCTTCGGCCTGCACCGTTTCTACCTGGCCGGCGCGGCAGAAGAGCGGCTGGACCGCGCCGGCATTTGCAATTTGCAGGGTCTGCTTTTCGTCGTTCCAGACGGCGAAGAGCATGGTTACGTACTGGGAATCCATCTTTCGTTCCTGGAGCGAGTCGTTGAGCTGCCTCAACATGGCGGCAGGAGAGAGGGCCTGGCTGGTAGCCGCACGCATGATGCCGCTGATCAGCGCGGCATAGAGCGCAGCCGGCGCGGCCTTGCCACTGACATCTCCCATCGCAATGCCGACACATTGATCGTCGTAGGGCAGGAAGTCGTAGAGGTCTCCACCGATGGTCCGAGCGGGCAGAAACCGGGTGGCGAACTCGGCATGGGGCATGCGCGCCGGGGTAGGAGGCAAAAGCCGCAACTGTACGTCGCGCGCCATATCGAGATCGTGCTCCAGGCGCTGTTCCTGTTGGGCCACCCGGCTGTACAGCCGCGCATTTTCGATGGCTACGGCGATCTGCGAGGCGAGCGTTACCAGGGTTCGCTGGTGATCGTCATTAAAGTAGTTGACCCGCACATGCTCCAGGTCGAGTACGCCGATTACCTTCCCCTTGTAGAGCAGCGGCACGGCCATTTCTGAGCGGGTCTCGGGATTCACCATGTAATAGCGCGCATCCTTGCGCACGTCGCCGGCGTGGATCAGCCGGCGCTCGCGCACGGCAGTTCCTACCAGACCCCTATCCAGCGGGACGGTCTCCGAAGGCGCCACCAGATGGCCAAAACGCACTGCGTACTGAATTTCCAGGACCTGCTCCCGTTCATTCACCAGCAGAATGCTGAACATCTGGTAATCGATAATTCGCCGCAGGAGCTCCCCGACGCGCTCGAGCAGGGGATCGAGATCGAGAATCGAGGTGACTTCACGGGCAATTTCATTGAGCACCGCCAGGGTTTGCGCCTGCCGGGCCACACGGGTATACAGGCGTGCATTCTCGATCGCCTGGGCCACGCGGGAAGCGGTCAGCTCCAGTAAACGGCGGTGTTCCGGTTGGAAATAGCCGACCTGCTCGGATTGGAGATCGATGACCCCTATGACGCGATTTTTTACAATCAGCGGCACCGCCAGCTCCGAGCGGACGTCGGGATTGGCGCTGATGTAGTTTTCTTCCTGGCTTACATCCTGCAACAGAATGGATTCGCGGTGTTCGGCGGCCCGGCCCACGACACCCTTGCCCACCCGGATCCGCAGGCGCTCAACTTCAGGCGTATGGCCGATTTGAAAGCGCATACGCAGGTCGTTGGTGCGTTCATTCAGGAGCAGGATGGCGAAAATCTTGTAGTCGATGACGGCGCGCACCAGGTCGGCGGTGCGGTGCAACAGGGTCTGCAAGTCGAGGGTGGTGTTCAGAGCGTTTGCCAGCCGGATAAGGAACTCGGTCTGCAGCGGGTCCACTTTTATGGTGCCGGGCAGGGGGAGGGCTTCCGAGCTGGGACGGTAATCACCTTCAAACGATTGCGTAGCAAGAGTTTGCGCCGGTTTTTTCCCGGCTTCGGCGTCGTCTTGGTCGCGAGGAGGAGTCATTCAAATACCGAGTCATCATAGATGATTTCGAGTCCGGGCTGGTTTCGTGCTGATGACGCCGCACGGAAACAAGGAAGCTATGAGGAAGTGCTTTCAGATTTTCCCCCGCCACCACCGACGGGTGCCCCACATCTCGCTCGTTTTTCGCGAGATGTGGGATACCACTGCTCCCAACTGGCAACTTTTCAGGCATTCAAAGGTAGAAACTGGCATTCGTGGTATCCCACATCTCGCGAAAAACGAGCGAGATATGGGGCACCCAGGGCTTGTCTTCGCGACTGAAAGTGACGGTTTAAGTTGCGTTTTGATATTCACGCAGGATGGCGACGCTGGCACTGGCTCCGATCCTGGTCGCGCCCGCCTCCAGCATTGCGCGTGCATCGCCGAGCGTGCGAATGCCTCCGGAAGCCTTTACCCCGCAGCGATTACCCGCCACGCCGCGCAGGATCGCGACGTCGCCCACGGTCGCCCCGCCGGCCGAAAAGCCAGTGCTGGTTTTGAGAAAGTCGGCGCCGGCGGCGAGCGCCAGCTCCGATGCACGCAGCTTTTCTTCCACGCTTAACAGCGAAGTCTCGAGGATAACCTTGACCAGTGCACCCGCATCGTGCGCCACCTGCACCACGCCCCGAATATCCTGCTCCACCAGGGCTCTCATTCCCGACTTCAGCAGGCCAAGATTCATCACCATGTCGAGCTCACGTGCGCCCAGTTTGATCAGCGCCAGTGCCTCTTCACGCTTGGAGGTGGCAAGATTGGCTCCCAGCGGGAAGCCGACCACCACGCCCACGGGTACACCGCTTCCCGCCATGACCGAGTGGGCCAACGATACCCAGGCCGGGTTGACCATGGCACAGGCAAACCGAAAGGTCGCCGCCTCTTCACAAAGCTTCACTACCTGATCGTGCGTTGCCTCCGGTTTGAGCAATGTGTGATCAAAAACAGCAGCGAATGCAGGTGCGCTTGCCAAAGCAGCCGAGGCAAATCCGGCGACGTCGAAGTATCCAGTGCCGGCTTCGAGCTCCGGCTGCAGCAATTTGGTGGTCATGAAACAATCTCCCTGGGCCTGCTAGGGCTCCGGTGGGACTCTATGCCCTTATGTTGGCAAAGATCAATGTGATTTTGGTGTCTCATCCGGATTAAAAATTCGGATATCGGGGAGGTTACGAAAGCGTTCCTGGTAATCCATTCCGTAACCGACAACGAAATGATTTGGAATGGTGAACGCGACATAGTCGGCGTCGATCTTTTCCAGGCGCCGCGCCGGCTTATCCAGGCAGGTTGCAATCTTCAGGGTCCTCGGTTTGTGCTGCATCAGCAGTTTGCGCAGGAAAACCAGGGTCAGACCAGTATCGAGGATGTCTTCGACCAGGATCACGTTTCGGCCCCCGATCGGAGTGTCCAGATCCTTGATCAATCGTACCGCTCCGCTGGTTTTGACGCCCTTGTAACTGGAGATGGCCACGAAGTCGAACGTAGTCTCAACGGAAATGCTTCGGGCCAGATCGGCGAGAAAGACGGCGGCCCCTTTCAGAACGCCTACCAGCAAAATTGCTTCTCCAGCAAAGTCGTGGCTGATCTGGGCGCCGATCTCCGCCACCCGGACGGCAATCTCGTCGCGACTGAACAACATGTCGAGCTCGGGCTCTCTCATTGGCTCTGCCATTCTTCCATGGATCCAGGCGAAGAGAAAGCGCCCGGCTATACTGTAAAGAAGCAGACGCCCGCATGTATCCCTTCATTCACATCGGACACTTTTCTATTGGCACTTTTGGCCTCTGCCTCTGGCTGGCGTCGGTCTGTGCCTGCTGGACGCTCTACTGCAATTTTCGACGTTATGGGATCAATGCAGATGCCATCGGGGTAGCTGCCTACACGACCGTGGGGGGCGTGGTCGGAGCCAAATTGTGGCATGTGCTGGAAGATCCAACGCTGCTCATGCATCAGCCGCTGCAGGTGCTTTTTGACCGTGCAGGATTCGCCTGGTTCGGCGGGCTGCTGGCCGGTATCGCCGTGCTCCTGTGGCAGGGGCGGCAAGCGAAGGTTGGTGGCTTGGGGATGCTGGACCTCGCCGCTCCGGCCGTCTCCGTCGGCTATGGCGTTGGGCGGCTAGGCTGCCTCATCTCCGGCGATGGCGACTATGGTATTCCCACCCGTCTACCGTGGGGCATGAGCTTCCCCAACGGGCTGGTGCCGACCACCCAGAGGGTTCATCCCACGCCCATTTATGAACTGATCGTCGCCCTGCTGATTGCCGCATATCTGTGGCGGCGGGGGGCGAAGTCTGGAGCTCGTCCTCGTCTGGGCCAGATTACTGGCGAATATCTGGTACTCAGTGGGGTGGCGCGCTTCCTGGTGGAATTCATCCGCATCAATCCCCGCATTTATTGGGGCATGAGCAATGCCCAGGTTGCCAGCCTGGGGTCGATCGTCGCCGGTATTTTGCTGGTTATGTGGGCCCGGCGCCGCAGCGCGACCGCCACGGTGAAAACTGCCGAGGGGATGCCGATCGAAGCTGCGTCTCGGCATTAAACGGTTTCGCGGTGGGCGTACACGGTGAAACTTTCTTACATGCGGCTTTTCAGCAGGAAAAGCCCCACCTCACTGAGGCCTGATTGGGCGCTCTCATGATGAAATTGATGAAATCGTTTTAACGCGGTTTTGTGCTGAAGCTGCCCGACTTCGCCCAACCGAAAGAGGAAAACCATGGCTCAATCTGATCAACTCCGTGTCCCCGAACCTGCCCGAACCGACGCCAAATCCTTCGAACTGCTGCGCGTCTGGATCGCACACCGGGATCAGCACATCAGTATGCGAGTGGGGGTCTGGAAGGAACCCGAAGCGTGGGGGATGATGCTGGCCGATCTGGCCCGCCACATTGCGGCCGCCTTCGAGCAAGCGGAGAAGCGCGACCCAATGGAAATGCTCGCGCGCATCAAAGCAGGGTTCGAGGCAGAGATTGCATCTCCTACGGAGGAGGTCCACGGCGAGCTTGCCGGTTGAAACATTGAACGATCAGATCATCATCCGGGGTGCACGAACCCACAACCTGAAGAACATCGACTGCGATCTTTCCCACGGCCAGCTTACCGTGATCTCCGGTGTTTCAGGTTCAGGCAAATCCTCGCTTGCCTTCGACACCATCTATGCCGAAGGGCAGCGCCGCTATGTCGAATCTCTTTCGGCGTACGCCCGGCAATTCCTGGAACGCATCGAGAAGCCTGACGTGGACCTGATCGACGGCCTGGCCCCGGCCATCGCGATCAAGCAGAAAAACTCCACCCGCAACCCGCGGTCCACGGTGGCTACGGCGACCGAGATCTACGATTACCTCCGTCTCCTGTTCGCGCGCTGCGGCACCGCGCACTGCATCGTCTGTGGCGGGGTGGTAAGGCGCGACACGGTCGATGAGATTGCGGGCTCAATCCTGGCTTTGGGTGAGGACACACGGCTCTATGCGTTGTTTCCGGTGAAGGCGTCGGCGCTGCCTGAGGTTGAGGTGAAACGGCGGAAGAAGGCGAAAGCCCCCGCCAATCCCGCCCTTCCCAACGATGCGTTCAAGGAACGGCTGACAGAACTGCGCGCGCGCGGTTTCAATCGCCTTTACCAAAACGGTAAGATCGTGGAATTTTCCACCCCCGAGTCGCTGCTCGATCTTGACTTTGGCCAGGGGCTCTACGCACTGGTCGATCGCCTGGTGGTCTCGGCCGAGAACCGGGCGCGCATTGTAGACGCCACGGAGATTGGCTTCCGCGAGTCAGGAGAGATCGTATTCGAGACGGTCCCCCGCGATGAAGAAACAGAACCCAAACGACTGCGCTTTTCTCAGGCCTTCGAATGCAAGCTTTGTCATCGCATTTACCGCGAACCCGAGCCCAGGCTGTTTTCGTTCAATAATCCGTATGGCGCGTGCGAGCGGTGCCAGGGCTTTGGCAACACCATCGATTTCGATCTCAACCTGATCATTCCGGACAAACAGAAGACGCTGAACGAGGGTGCGATCGATCCCTGGACCCGCCCCAAATATCGCCCTTACCAGTCAGAGCTCCGGAAAGCCGCGATGCAGCATGGAATTCCCCTCGACACGCCGTGGAGGGAGTTGACTGCGGCACAACAGGCCTTCGTCCTTGATGGCCACGGGGCTTTCGTTGGTGTACATGGTTTCTTTGCGTTTTTAGAACGCAAGAAATACAAGCTGCATGTGCGCGTGATGCTGAGCAAGTATCGGGGCTACGCGGAATGCCCGGAGTGCAAAGGCACGCGTTTGCGCGCCGAAGCCCGGGCAGTGCGCATCAATGGGAAAAATATCTGCGAGGTCTCTGCCCTCACCATCCGCGAGGCACACCACCTGTTCGAGAGTCTTACCCTGACCGCGCAGCAACAGGAGATTGCCGGCGGCATCCTGGTGGAGATACAACAGCGGTTACATTTCCTCGATGCCGTCGGGTTGGAGTACATCACCCTCGACCGGCTCGCTTCCACCTTGTCCGGGGGCGAAGCGCAGCGCATCCAGCTGGCCACTTCGCTCGGCTCCCGCCTGGTGGGAGCACTCTACGTGCTCGACGAACCGTCGATCGGCCTGCACACCCGGGATACCGCGAAGTTGATCCGCATCCTCGAGGAATTGCGGGATCTGGGCAACACTATCCTGGTCGTCGAGCATGATCCGGACGTGATTCGCGCCGCCGACTGGCTGGTCGACCTCGGTCCTGGCGCCGGAGAGTTGGGTGGCCGCATCCTGGCGTCGGGCACTGTGGACGAAGTGGAGCGAAATCCCGACTCGCTCACCGGGCGCTACCTGAGCGGCCATCTCACCATTCCAATTCCAACCCGGCGGCGGGAGCCGCTGCGGGAAAAGCTGGTGTTGCGAGGGGCGCGGATTCACAACCTGAACGGGCTCGATGTCGAGATTCCGATGGGCATGCTGGTCTGCATTACCGGGGTTTCCGGCTCGGGCAAGTCCACGCTGGTGCATGACGTGCTGTATCCCGCGGTGTCGCACGCGCTGGGAAAAAACGAGGGCGGCGATCCCTCGCACCTTTACCGTGAGCTCAAGGGAGCGGAGCGGCTGAATGATATCGTTCTGGTCGACCAGGCGCCGATCGGGCGGACGCCGCGTTCCAATCCGGTGACCTACATCAAGGCCTTCGACGCGATTCGGGAGCTCTTTGCGGCCCAGCCCGAGGCCCAGCGGAGAGGCTATACGGCCGGGCACTTCTCCTTCAACGTGCCTGGCGGCCGCTGCGACGTGTGCGAGGGCGATGGTACCGTTACCGTCGAGATGCAGTTCCTGGCCGATGTCGAACTCCCCTGCGAAGAGTGCAATGGAACCCGCTACAAGGCCAGTGTGCTGGAGATCAAATATAAGGGTAAGAACATCCACGATGTGCTCAACCTGACCATCAAGGAGGCTCTTCGCTTCTTTACCGGCCAGACCAGGATCCTGGAAAAGCTGGCGGTCCTGGACGAGGTGGGGCTGGGCTATGTTCGCCTGGGGCAGTCGGCAACTACGCTCTCGGGTGGGGAAGCGCAGCGGGTCAAGCTGGCGGCGCATCTTTCTCAGGGGCGCAGCGCGGTCGGACGGGCTGCCGGCAACGGAATGGCGAAGAAGCCGGGTAGCCGGGTTCTCTACATCCTGGACGAGCCAACCACCGGACTGCATTTTGACGACGTGAGTAAGCTCTTGACCGCGTTCAAGCGGCTGATCGATGCGGGCGGTTCGCTGGTGGTCATCGAGCATAACCTGGACGTGATCAAGTCGGCGGATTGGGTAATCGACCTGGGCCCGGAGGCGGGTGCAGGCGGCGGCCAGGTGGTGGCGGCGGGAACACCGGAGCAGGTGGCGCAGGCCCCCGGCTCGCATACTGGATATTGGCTGGCGCTGGCACTGGCGGCGCAAGAGGCGCGGGCTGCACAATGAGGCTCTTTCATTACCTCCTGGCCGCGGTGGCGCTGTTGCCGCCGGGCGGCCAGGCACAAAACCACCTCCCGCCGGGAACGCAGGCGCCGGATAGCGGGACTCAAACTGGGACCGCGGCCCAGGCTCCATCCCAACGGGATTTGGCGGAAAGCAAGATAGAGCAGAAGGATTTTGAAGGAGCCCGGCCGCTGCTGGTGAAGTACCTGAGCCATAATCCGGGAGACGCCCGCGCGCTCTTCGATCTTGGCTATGTCGAGGATGCAGGCAGTCACGGGGATGCGGCTGCAACCGATTACCGTATGGCCATTGCCGCGAATCCAAAGCAGTTCGAAGCGCGGATGGCGCTGGGGTTGCTGCTGGCCCATGAGGGTAAATACGATGAGGCCCGGGAACAGGTGACGCAGGCGACCTTGCTGACGCCGGAGCCGCCCAACCCCGCAGCCCAGGCGGAAGCATTTCGAACCCTGGCCAGGCTGGACCGCAGCAGCGATCCGCCGGCGGCCCGGGATGCGTTAGTGGCTGCGCTCAAGCTCAGCCCCGAGACCCCGGCGGACCTGCTGTTGACGGCCCAGATTGCCGAAGGTAACGGAGACGACGAGTTGGCTCAGACGGCCTATCAACGCCTGCTGGCCGGACACCCGGCGCCCTCTGCCAGCGAAGCAGCAGCGGCGACCGGCGGTTTGGCCCAACTGCTGATCAGACAGAAGAAATACTCCGACGCCGAGCCGCTGCTCAAGACCGCGCTCGGACGCGACCCCCATGACCCGGCGCTGAATGCCCAACTGGCCATGGCCCTGCTTGCCCAGGACAAGAATGACGAGGCGCTGCCGGTGCTGGAGACCCTGCGCCAACTGGAGCCGGGTAATGGCGCGGTCGACCACATGCTGGCCGATGCTTATTCCCAATCCGGTCATCCCGAAAAGGCAGATCCGATCTACGCCAAGCTGGTGCTGGCCAACCCAGGCAATGAGGATATCCTTGCGGCTCAGGGCGAGAACCTGGTCCGGGAGAGGCTCTATCCTCAGGCCCAGGGGGTCTTTCAGCGTGCAGTCAAGCTGAAACCGGGCGACGGGGACGCCTGGAGTGGCCTCGCTTTTGCGGCATCTCAGAACAAGCAGTATCAAGTGGCACTGGATGCTCTTTCCATGAGATCAAAATATCTTTCTGAGACTCCAGCTACTTACTTCCTTTGGGCAACCTGCTACGATAACCTGCATCTGTCAAAATCAGCGCAGGATTACTACCGCAAGTTCCTCACTGCTGCAGACGGAAAATTCCCCGACCAGGAATGGCAAGCCAGGCATCGACTCGTTGCTCTTGGTGGTAGTCATTAACGTAAGACGTTCCGTAAGCCCTCCGAGAGGTGCCCTATGCGGTTCGTGGCCACGACCCTCGCCGTTTCTGCCTTAACCTTTAGCCTTTGCTGTGCCCGCGCCTATGCAATCGACGATCGAGTCGTCGATCCCCAGGCCATGGCCGCCCTGATGGCGAAGGCCGACCAGGCTCAACCCAAGGAACAGTGCTTTCTCTACGCCGAGCTGGTGCACGACATGACCGAGTTGGCCGGGCAGCAATTCAGCTCCGGCGACGAAGATCATGCTTCCGCAACTCTGCACCTGGTACAGAAATATGCGGAAAAGATTCACATGGGTGTCGCCGCGAATGGCAAGAAGATAAAGAATGCCGAGGAGTTAATGCGGCATACGTCGTTTCGCCTGAACGGCATCCTCAATGCCGCTTCTTATGACGATCGGCAGGTTTTGCAGGCGACCCTGAAACAGCTGGAGCAGGTACAAACCGAGCTGATGATGCAGGTCTTCAAGAAATAGAGACTTGAACAAGACCGTGGCCATCACGGGCATTTGCATGCTGCTGGCGATTGCGCCGGCATTTGCTCAATCCAGGAAAGATCCCTTAACCCCAAAGCAAATCGAGGACGTCCGGGAGGCTGGGGACCAGCCACTGGAGAGGGTCAAGCTGTTTGTGGGCTATGTCGACGAACGCGCCAAGTCGATCCATGCTCTCAACGCGGATGCCGCCGCACAGAACAAGAGTCTGCGGCTGCACAACCTGCTGGATGAGTTCACGCGCCTCTCCGACGAGCTCCAGGACAACATGGACAACTTCGATCAGCAGCACGCTGATCTCCGCAAGGTGCTGAAAGAGATCGTCACCAAGACCGATGAATGGGCTAAGGTCCTGAACGAGCCACCACCCAGCGGCCAATATGACTTTGTACGCAAGACGGCCATTGATTCCAACCAGAGCGCGCATGAGTCGGCCGTTCAGATGCTGGCCGACGAAGAGAAATATATTGCTGAGCAGAAGAAAGAGGAAAAGGAACGAGAGAAAGAGGAACAAAAAAGGTGACGGGTTTCGGCCTCAAGTCCTGCTAGGCTGAAGGCGGTGAATTCCGAATTGCAGTTGCTGTTTGCAGAAGAGTATCGTGCCCTTCGGCCGCGTGCTCCTATCCCTTTTCTTGAAGTCCGCTTCCGTCGTTTTACCAGTCTGAACACGACCATCCGCTTGCGCGAAGGCCGCGTGCACGTGCATCTATCGGATTTGCTCGAAGGTGCGCCGGAAAGTGTTCTGCGAGCCATTGCGCATATTCTGCTGGCCAAGCTCTACCGCAAACCCCTGAATGCCATGCAAACCAGCCGCTATCGCAGATTTGCTGCCAGCGAAGCGGTGATCCGGCAGACGGAGTTGATCCGCCAGTCGCGTGGCCGTAAAAAAATGCTCGGACCGCAGGGCCAGTACTACGACCTGGACGAGGTTTTCGAGAGCCTGAATCGCAGGTTTTTCCACGGATTGATGGGCCGCCCGCTGCTCACCTGGAGTGGGCACATGGCGAAACGCAGCCTGGGCCACTACGATCCAGCGCACAACACGATTGTGGTGAGCAGGATTTTCGACCGCAAAAACACGCCGCGGTATGCGGTGGAGTACCTGCTTTACCACGAGATGTTGCATTTGAAACATCCGGTGAAGGTGCGCGGAGGGCGCCGGTGTGTCCATCCCCGAGAATTTCAAATGGAAGAACGCCTTTTTCCGGAATGGGACAAGGCCAAGGAATATTTGAAGACCATCTGACAGCCCTCTACTCCGCTTCGCTTCGGTCCCACGGCACGCCGGGGCAAGCGGGACAGGTCGGCTGCGCTCAGAGGCTGTGACTTTTTTAATTTCCCCTTGTAGTCTGTGTCCGGAAAGCTCCGAAGAGCACCTGCCAACAAGCATCGCCGGGGTCCTTCGACTCCGCGCCACCCTCCCCTTTGTCATCCCGAGAGCCTGTGACTTTTTCGATCTTTTCGTGTTTTCTGCGTAACTAACCAGATGCTTTTCACCCCCCACAAAGCCGTCATCCTGAGCGAAGCGCCGCGCGGATCTATCGCATAACGGACGGCTTATGGCGCGCAGTCGAAGGACCCCGGCGATGCTTGTTGGCGGATGCTCTACCGAGCTTTCCACCCACAAACTACACGCCAAATCAAAAAAGTCACAAGCTCCGAGCGAAGCCGAGGGATCTGCAGTGCGCCCGTCCTGGAAACGGAGCGGTCTACGTTTCCAGGGTCCTTTTTCCCTCAACTAACTGTGATGGTTACGAATTACCGGCGCGCTCACCGCCGCCTCTTCCTTACCGCTAAACAAAGCGTCGTAGAGCAGTAGAATCCCACCCACCACGATGGCCGAATCGGCAACGTTAAAGTCGGGCCAGTGATAGTGAATGATGTGTACTTCCAAAAAATCGATGACATAACCGAAGCGCATCCGGTCGTACGCGTTGCCCAAAGCGCCTCCGAGAATCAGCGCCAGGGCAACCGTGGTTGTAGTCATCTTTCGGCCCAGCTTCAGCAAAGCCACCAGCACTGCAACAGCCGCGAGCAGGGAAAAGGCCAGCAGCATCCAGCGCACCCGGGCAGGCGAACTCGAGTCGTTGAAAAGGCTGAACGCCGCGCCTGGATTCTCCACATGGCTGATGGCGAAAACGTGGGGAATCACCTGCAGGTTATTGCCCAGCTCGATCCGCGTGGCCGCCAGCCATTTCGTGACTCGATCGGCGGCAACGACGAGCAGCGAAAGAAACAGCAGCCATCCTCTGGAATCTCTGATGGTCATGCGTTGGAATTGCTTTCTTGCGGAGGAACGCCCATCTGATCGAGCGCCGCCGAGCAACGTTCGCATACGGTTGGCCAGCGCCAATCCTCACCAACGTGCACCGAGTAGTTCCAGCAGCGCTCGCACTTGGTACCGTCCGCCGCCCGTGTGTTCGCGATCACTCGCGGCGACGGCCCGATCATTACTTCTACCTGGGACACGTTCAACAGTTCCTTCAAGCTTCCCTGGTAGCGCTCGAGTAAGGCACCCACATCGTCCGGGACTTCCAGCACCAAACGAGCATCGAGGGCCTTACCAATTTGCTTGGCTTTGCGCGCATCCTCCAGGCTCTTGAGGGCCTCGTCACGAACCGAAAGCAGCGTTGCCCAGTCGCTCATGAGCTCAGCATCGATGGTAGCTGCGAGACTCTCGGGCTTGGGGAATAGCTCCAGGTGCACGCTGGGTAACCGGTTGCCGAGTTGCGGCATGTAGTGCCAGATCTCGTCCGCGGTAAAGCTGAGCAGTGGCGCCACCAGGCGGACCAGCGCCTCGGCAATCATCCACAAAACCGTCTGCGCGGAACGGCGGGCGGGATTGTCGGGCGCGAAGGTGTAGATCCTGTCTTTGACGGCATCAATGTACAGCGCGCTTAGCTCGGCCACGGCAAATTCATTCAGCGCGTGATAGATGCGATGAAATTCAAAGTCTTCATACCAGCCCAGGATCTTTTCCGTAAGCTCGCGTGTCCTGGTCAGCATGTACTGGTCGAGCGGAAGCATATGCTCCCAGGCGACCTGGTGCTTCTCCGATTCGAAGCCGTTCAGGTTACTCAACAGAAAGCGAAAGGTGTTGCGCAGCTTACGATACGTCTCCGAGACGCGCTGCATCAGGTTTTCACTGGCCGCCACGTCCTCACGGAAGTCGACGGAGGCCACCCAGAGACGGACGATCTCCGCCCCCAGGCGTTGCGCGATGTCGACCGGATCAACGCCGTTCCCCAGGCTTTTGGACATGGCGCGCCCCTGCTCATCGAGTGTCCAGCCGCAGGTCGCGGCCATGCGGTACGGCGCGGCGCCGCGAGTACCAATGGCGCAGAGCAGGGAAGACTGGAACCATCCGCGATGCTGATCGCCGCCTTCGATGTACAGATCGGCGGGCCAGGGGAGATCCTTTTCGATGCCCAGAACAGCCGCCTGGCTGGCGCCACTCTCGAACCACACATCGAGAATGTCCATCTCCTTCTTGAACTCGGCCGCGGCGCCGCAGGAGGCGCAGGCCGTGCCCGGAGGTAGAATTTCTGCGGCATCGCGCACGTACCAGGCATCGGCCCCCTCTTTGGCAAAGAGGTCGACGATGCGCTTGTTAACGGCCGGATCGTTGAGCGGCTTGCGGCACTTTGTGCACAGAAAGACCGCGATGGGCACGCCCCAGATCCGCTGGCGCGAGATGCACCAGTCGGGCCGGGATGACACCATGTTGGAGATTCGCTCCTTGCCCCAGGCCGGATCCCATTTCACCCGGTCAATCTCTTCCATTGCCCGCTGGCGAAAGGTGATGACCGAGCCGTCGTGCTGGTTCATCGGCGTTTCCATGTTGATGAACCACTGCTCGGTGGCGCGGAAGATCACCGGCCGGTGGCAGCGCCAGCAATGGGGATAGGAGTGGTATATCTCCGATCGCCCCATGAGGGCGCCTCGTATCCGCCAGCAGGTCAATGATGGGAGGGTTGGCTTTGAAGACGAAGAGGCCGTCATATTCGGGCAACCCGTTACGGATGTGCCCGCCATCGTCTACGTCGCATAGCTGGCTTAAGCCATAGCGTGCGCCGGTGGCGAAGTCGTCTACCCCATGCGCGGGTGCGGTGTGGACAGCGCCGGTTCCCTGGTCGGTGGTGACGTAGGTGGCCAGGACGCCAAGCACCGTCCGTTCCAGGAAAGGGTGGGCGAAGGTGACCCGCTCCATCCGTGAGCCGGGAAAACGAGCGATCTCATGGGCGCGTTCCAGCCCGCAGGCGGCCCGGGTGGCGGCCGCCAGGGCCTCGGCGACGATATAGACTTCGCCGTCCTGTTCGAGGGCGACATACTCGAAATCGGGATGGAAGGCCACCGCCAGCGAAGCGGGGAGGGTCCAGGGGGTCGTGGTCCAGATGATGGTCGATACCTGCTTCCCGGCCAGCCGGACATCGATCGCCTCAGGAGGGCTGGTGAGCCGATAGCGCACGTAGACGCTCGGACTGGTGTGCATGTCGTACTCGACTTCGGCTTCAGCCAGCGCGGTGCGGTCATGCATGCACCACAAAACCGGCTTCAGACCCCTTGTAGACGAAGCCTTTTTCCAGGAAGCGAAAAAAGGTCTCGATGATCTTGGACTCGTACTCCGGCGTCATGGTGGAGTAGGGTTGGCCCCACCGCCCGAAAATACCCAGACGCTGGAATTGCGTTCGCTGCAGGTCAAGATACTTCTGGGCATACTCGCGGCAGGCTCGGCGCACCGCGATCGCCGGCATTTCCAGCTTCTTGCGGCCCAGTTTCTCGTCGACTTTGATCTCGATGGGCAGGCCATGGCAATCCCACCCCGGCACGTACGGGGCGTTGAAGCCGGCCATGGTCTTCGACTTCACCACAAAGTCTTTCAGGCACTTGTTGAGGGCATGGCCGAGGTGGATCGGTCCATTGGCGTAGGGAGGGCCGTCATGCAGCACGTAACTGGGAGCATCCCGGCGCTCCGCGCGGATCTGCTCGTAGATTCCGTCCTGCTCCCACGCGGCCAGCCGTTTGGGCTCGCTTAAGGGCAGATTAGCCTTCATGGGGAAGTCGGAGTGGGGTAGGTTTAGAGTCGCCTTGAGTTCGGGCGCGTCCGGCATTATGTCTCCAGTTGAAAGGAACAAAACTCTATTGTATCTTTGCGGCAAAAGTTGACGAGCTGCTTACCTCCAGGCCAAAAAAGGTGTCTAATACTTTTTAATGGATTTTCAATCGGTATGGGCTACGCATTCCTGGAGTAGCGACAAGCCGGACGCTAGTCGTCCATAATGGGGAGATAGGCGGAGAGAGGCTTACGCGCACTCTTTTCTCATACGTTCTATGGCCAATCAGGTTTTGTTACCTCCGGACTTGGATCAACGGGATCAGCCAAGAGAGCCCAAGCTGCTCGCCGAGATCATTGATGAACCGGCGTGGAAGACGATTGCGGGCAATATTTACGACCTCCTGTACCCGAGGAAGCTCCCGCCGCTTGTACTAACCTCCACACCCATTCCTGTCCGAGACCCGATGGAGGAGAAGCGCACCAAGGCTTCCTCCATTATCTCCATCAGCCTGCACGTGATCATCATTGCGTCGATCCTGTGGGCTTTCCTCGCGGTAAAGAAGGTTGTGACCAAGAAAGACCAGTTGCTGACCAACATCGACGTGCCGCAATACATGCCGATTGCCCCCAAGGGACCGCAGATGGGTGGTGGCGGTGGTGGCGGCTCCCACGACATTCTGCAGACGCCCAAGGGCAAGTTGCCCAAGTTCGAGGAGCAACCGATCACCCCTCCGATGGTGATCAAGAACGATCATCCCAAGCTGGCGGTCGATCCTGCGATCATGATGCCCAAGGACATCCAGTTACCCACCAATAACCTGCCCAACCTGGGAGACCCGCGTACCAGCGTGGTTGGCCCTGCTTCGAACGGCAGTGGAAGCGGCGCTGGGATGGGAACTGGATCTGGCGGCGGCATCGGGTCTGGTAAAGGCAATGGATACGGTCCCGGCGAGGGCGGGGGCTATGGCGGTGGTCTCTACCACGTGGGTGGCGGCGTTTCTGCCCCGCAACTGGTGTTTGCGCCGGATCCCGAGTTTTCTGACGAGGCCCGCCGGGCGAAATACCAGGGCGTCTGCGTAGTCTCGTTGATCGTCGATGCACAAGGTAATCCCCAGCGGGTTCAGGTGGTGCGCCACCTGGGTATGGGTCTGGATGAGAAGGCCGTCGAAGCGGTAAAGCAATATAAATTCAAGCCCGCAACGCTGCAGGGAAAACCCGTGCCTGTGGAAGTCAACATCGAAGTGAACTTCCGCATTTACTGAGCTCGCGCTCGAATTCGTAACCCTCCCCCGTCGAACCCGCTGGTAAGCCCACAGGCATCTGTCTCTGATCCCCTCACTAAGGACGGGTGCCCCATATCTCGCTCGTTTTTCGCGAGATATGGGGCACCCGTCCTTAGTGAGGGAATCAGAGACAATCGCACTGCTCTTTTTTTTGCCTTCCAACGGCCCGACTTAAAGCCGTGCCCTGATACAAAGCATCAGAGCGGTGACCGCAGAAAACTTGGGCATTTCGTCGATTTGGATATCCGCCCTGTCTGAAAATGTAGAAACTCCAGACCCAGGACTAACGTCCGGGCTAAGCCAGATTTGTCCAAATTAGCTTTTGAGAATGGAACGGTTATCTCTGGGAGCAGACTTCGTCAAGGCCCGGAGGGCCGACCGCTAAACGTCAGCCCAGCCCGGAAGGGCTGGGTTGGCACCGGTATGATCCGAGCGCTGTAGGCGCGACACACGCCCTCAATCGAACGCAGGTTTTTTGGGACATGCGTGCCGCGCCTCCGGCGCTCAGAATCAAGACCGCGGATACCCAGCCCTCCGGGCTGTGGCGGCCGGCCCTCCGGGCCTTGACCGGCGTCATACCCTCACACTGTCGTCTATGGACAACGGTTTGCTGGCCTGCGAGGGTCCGCCGTCACTGGGCGGCAAACAGGGCCGCCGGGATTTCCTGCTCACTCGACAGCATCGCTTTCCATGGATCCTTCCGCAGCCGCTCACTCCAGTCTGCAAACTGGGCAATGAGGAACTTAGGCGCCTTCGACGACTTGAGCTCACTCCACTCCAGCGGCAGCGCAGCAGCCATGCCTAGGCGAGCCCGGCTGGAGTAGGGAGCCACGGCCGTCGCCTCCCGCTCGTTACGCAGATAATCGACAAAGATCTTGTTCTTCCGTGCGGCCTTGGTCATTTTGCTGATGTAGAGTTTGCTGTTGTCTTTCTCCATCTGCAGAGTGAACTCATGGGTCAGGGCTTTGACCTGTTCCCACTCGAGAGTTGGGCGGATGGGTGCAACCACGTGCAGGCCTTTCCCGCCCGTGGTTTTTACGAAGCTCTCCAGGTCCAATTGCCTCAAGCGTTCCCGCACTTCCTGTGCGCTGTCACAAAGCGTTGGCCAGGATACCGCCTCGTCGGGATCGAGATCGAAAATGATGCGGTCAGGGTGCTCCAGATCGGCGTTGGTCGATTGCCAGGGATGTATTTCCAGCACATTCATCTGTGCCAACCCGGCCAGCGATTCATTTCCCTGCACGGTTACGTAGGTCTCTACGCCCTTGCCTTTCCGGTCGGGGATCTCCACCCCGTCGATCCCAGGAGGCATGCCCGGTCCCAGGTGCTTTTGATAGAAGCATTTTTTCCCTGCGCCGTTAGGGCAGCGGACCAGCGAGAGAGGCCTGCCGGTGACGTGGGGCAACATCAGCGGGGCGACCGCCAGGTAGTAGTCGATCAAAGCCTGCTTGGTAACCCCGGTCTCAGGATCGACAATCTTGTCCGGATGAGTGACCTTGAAGCCGAGCCGGCCTGGGGCGGATTTGGCTGCTTTTTGTGGTGGCGCAGTCTCCTGGGGCGAAACGGCCGGCTGCGAAAGGCCCGGATCGGCTACTTCGCGGCGCACTTCGGTGGCCTTCTTGTCTTCCCGCAGGCCCTTGAAGCTGGCTTGCCGCACCAGATTATCGGTGGTCCAGGTGCTGAATTGCACCTCCGCTACCAGGTCGGGCCGCACCCAAAGGGCACCCTTGGCGGCCGAGCCCGGTACGTCCTCAAAGGGCATTTCCTTTTGCCGCATGGCCTCTAATTGCTTGCGCAGCTCGTGCGAGGTGGCGTGGGTGAAACCAGTGCCCGTCCGTCCGGCATAAATCAATTTCTTCTTGTCGTAATACCCCAGCAAAAGAGCTCCAATGCCCTCGGTTCCATTGGTGGGCTTGGTGAAGCCCCCAACCACGAACTCCTGCCGGCGAACACACTTGATCTTGATCCATGATTTGCTGCGGCCTGAGGCGTAAATGGAGTCGCTGCGTTTGGAAATGATGCCTTCGGCGCCTAACTTGCAGGCTTCGTCAAAGATGGGCTTGCCCTCGGTCTCGATGTGCTGGCCGTAGCGGATGATGTCATGTTCCGGCAGGCTCTGCAGCATCTGGGCCAGGATCTTCTTGCGCTCGGTAAGCGGTTCCTGGCGAAGATTATGCCCATTGAGATGAAGCAAATCGAAGACGAAGTAGGAGAGGGGATGCTTGGCGCCCTCTTCAAACGCTGCCTGCAGCGCGGCAAAGCTGCTTTGCCCGTGTTCGTCGAGCACCACGACCTCCCCATCCAGGATGGCGCTTTCCACAGAGAGTTGACCTAACTCGCGCGCGACCGCCTTCATGCGGTGTGTCCAGTCGAGGCCGCTGCGGGTGTAGAGGCGAACCTTCCCGGCTTCGTCGATGTGCGTCTGAATGCGGTAGCCATCCAGCTTTAGCTCATGAACCCATTGCTTTCCGGTCGGGGGCGTGGGTGCCTCGGAGGCCAACTGCGGGGGAATGAACGCCGGCAAAGTTTCTTTCTTTCCCGGCAGCCCGGATGGGGCGAATGGAACCGGACGTGATGGTTTTGCCGGAGAGCTCTTGCCCGGGCTGGAGCTTTCCGGCCGGTTCGACTGCCAAACGTGGTCTTCTTCCCGGGCAATAGCTTCGAGGTCGCGTTGGGTTAGTACGCTGTTGGGTTCCTTCTCTGTGATCGGCTCGTCGTCGGCGGTCTGTTCGTACTCGTCATGTTCCTTGATCAACAGCCAATTCGGTTTGGCCTCGCTCGCAGCCTTGCCACCCATGCGCACCAACACCCACTTGCCGTGCAATTTCTTGCCGTGGAGAATGAATTTGAGATTGCCCTTGGCCAACGACTGGCCTGCATCGCCTACCGGTTCCCAGGTCCCTTCATCCCAAAGCATCACGGTGCCGCCGCCGTACTGTCCCTTGGGAATAGTCCCTTCGAAGCCACCGTAGTCCATGGGGTGGTCCTCGACCTGCACTGCCAGGCGTTTATCGCCCGGCACATAACTCGGCCCTTTGGTCACCGCCCAGCTCTTGAGAACCCCGTGCAATCCAAGGCGAAAGTCGTAATGCAGCCGGGTAGCAGCATGCTTCTGAATGACAAAGGGCAGAGCGTCCGTCTTGGCTGCCGAGCTTGCCTGACCGCTTGGTTCGGCCGTCTTGCTGAAATCACGCATGGAGCGATAGCGCTCAAGCTGCTCATCGACGAGACCGGAGGACGACAAAGGCTGAGAATGGCCGCGCGCCGCGGATTTTGTAGCCCGAGGCTGCGCCGTTTTTTTTGTCTTACTCGCCATCCCTGCCTCCTCTTAAAAAACTGAATTCTGTATTACAGAGTTCGACAGCAAGCTGTTTGGAGACCGATTAGGCCCCATTTGTTGCCTGCTCACCCCCGCCCAAACGGTACCCTGTACTCTCTCGATAGGAACCTTAACAGACCAGGGGATGAGTAGCTCATGACCGCGGACAAAAACCTCGCCATTGCAGCGCAAAACGACGTCACCGGCTTACTCGATTTAAGCTGGGTTCGCTCCCAATTTCCTTCCCTTACGCAGACCGTCAACGGTCATCCTGTCGTTTATCTCGATGGCCCCGGCGGGACGCAAGTTCCGCAAACCGTCATCGACGCCATCTCTGATTATTTGCGGGGCAGCAATGCCAACACCGATGGCGCTTTTGTTACCAGCCAACGCACCGACGCGATGCTGGCCGGCGCTCGTGACGCCATGGCGGACTTTCTTGCCTGTGATCCGGAAGAGGTGGTCTTCGGCGCAAACATGACTTCGCTCACCTTTGCCATCAGCCGGTCGATTGGACGCGAACTGAACGCGGGCGATGAGATCGTAGTCACTCGCCTCGATCACGGAGCCAATTATTCTCCCTGGTTAGCTCTCGAAGAACGAGGCGTGACGGTACGCGTGGCCGAAATCCATGATCGGGACTGCACCCTGGACATGCATGACCTGGCACGGAAAATCACCAGCCGCACCAGGCTGGTGGCCGTTGGTTACGCCTCGAACGCAGTGGGAACCATCAACGATGTAAAGGAGGTCGTACGCATGGCCCATCGGGTGGGAGCCATGGCTTACGTCGATGCAGTCCATTACGCGCCGCACGGTCCAATTGACGTTCGCGCGCTCGATTGCGACTTCCTGGTCTGCTCCTGTTACAAATTTTTCGGACCGCATATGGGCGTGCTGTATGGCAAGCACGAGCACCTGATGCGGCTGCAGCCTTACAAAATCGCGGCCAACACTCACGCGGTACCCCTTTCCTGGGAGTGGGGCACACTGAATCACGAATGCATCGCCGGGATCACAGCCTGTGTGGATTACCTTGCCGAGCTCGGACGACGCATCGATCCATCGTTGTCCAGCCGGCGTGCCCGGCTGCTCACGGCGTGGCAGGCTATTCAGCGCCACGAGAGGGTTCTGGTTGAAAAGCTGATCGCAGGGCTCCTGGAAATCCCCGGGCTTACGCTGTATGGCATCAGTGACCCTGAGCGTTTCGACAGCCGTTGTCCCACGGTCGCGATCCGTATCGCTGGCCACACGCCATTGCATTTGGCAACCGGGCTGGGACGGAAGGGCTTCTTCACCTGGGACGGGAACTACTATGCACTGAACCTCACCGAACATCTGGATGTCGAGAAAGATGGCGGCTTTCTGCGCATCGGGTTGGCGCACTACAACTCGGCGGAGGAAGTGGAGCGCTTTCTGAGCGCCCTGCGGGAGATAACACA
The DNA here is from genome assembly GCA_963750415.1 of uncultured Acidobacteriaceae bacterium. Taxonomy (GTDB): domain Bacteria; phylum Acidobacteriota; class Terriglobia; order Terriglobales; family Acidobacteriaceae; genus PALSA-350. The sequence continues at coordinate 86,171 of CAVVQX010000001.1, read as the reverse complement.
GTGATGAGACCCTAGGCCGTCTTCTTGCGCTTGCCCGCAACCAGTTTCAATTTTCGCTTCGCTGGGGTGGAATGCGTCTTCGCCGCCTGCTTAGTGGCCTTGGGCGCTGGGTTCTCGGCCAGGCTCTGACGCAGGGCAGACATCAGGTCGACCACCTTGCCGCGGGTCTTCGCCGGTTTTTCCCGGGGCAAGGGCTTATTGGCCAATTTCGCTTCTACCAACTCCCGTACCGCGTCCTCATAGTTATCGGTGAACTTATCCAGTTCCAGCGGATGCGTATAAGTCTTGATCAATTGCTTGGCCAATTCAAGTTGCGCAGCATTCTGTTTCACCGCCGGTATCTTGTCAAAGTATTCGGCTGGATCACGCAGCTCTTCAGCAAAGCGAAGAATGTACAGCATCATACCCAACTGTTTGCGGTCGGGAGGTGGTGCTAATGCCACCACGTGTTCCCGGCCGGCGAAGGCGATCTCACCCAGCCCAACCATGCCCGTATCCATCATCGCTTGACGCACCACGGCGAAGGCCGTCGCTTGCGGACCTTTCTTGGGAACGACAAAATAAGGCTTTACATAGAGGGACGCAGTCAACTCATCGGCAGGGGAAAACTGCGCAATTTCCAGGGTGTCTTTCCCGGGGATACGAAGTCGTTTCAGGTCCTCCGGTTCGATGATGGCGTACTTGCCCTTCTCGTATTCGTAACCTTTGACGATGTCAGCCTTCTCCACCACATGCTGGTCATCCCCTTTGTGTTTTCCTTTTCCAGCGATATGCAGGGTGCCGTGCTTGCGCCCAGCCCCCGTCTCTTCCGCCTCGTCACCGTCGGCGGCAACATTTTGATAGTGAATGCGCTCTCCGGTTGCCCGGTCGATCTGGTGGAATTGAAAGGGTCGGGCAGAGGTCGCCGCGGGATAAATTTCAACCGCGAAACTAACCAGCGAGAGGGAGATTTGTCCAGTCCAGTAAGGGCGTGCCATCGAACGGGTTAGATGCAGGATGGGGCCCGCTGGGGCTGGGCAATTTGGCGTTTTTGACCCCGTTTGGTAGTCTGTCTTGGGTACGTATGCGCGCGTAGCTCAGTTGGATAGAGCGTCTGGCTACGAACCAGAAGGTCGGGAGTTCGAATCTCTCCGCGCGCACCACTCGGAATCAACACTTCAAAATCCCATTTCATCGAGACGCTTTTCGGCTTTCTGTCCGGCTTTTGTCAGTCCGGCCGTAGTAGTCATGGGCCTGTGGCCCACCCAGGTGATGAAAAACGCCCTCTGTCCAGCAACCGTTCTACATGGAAGCGCCGCTCTCGCCTTTGTCACCCCGCCTGCCCCGGCGTGCCGTGGGAGCGCTTGTGACTTTTGGGTGCTCACCCTCACTGTCAAACTGAATTGTCATCCCGCCTGCCCCGCCCCGCCCCGGCGTGCCGTGGGGCTTGCCGTTCGACCGAAGCGACCTGTCCCGGAGTGTCGTGGAAGCGAAGTGGAGGGACCTGCTGTGCTCTCAACTCCGCAATCCAATCTCAAATGGAAACGCCGCCCTTTCCTTTGTCATCCCGAGCGAAGCCGAGGGATCTGCAGTTCCGCGGACCTTTCCTGGAAATGTTTTTCGACAGAGGCTTGGGGCGTGTCATTCCCGTGCCACCCCACAAACCGGATCACCGGCATACAAAGGAAGTCGATGTGAACATATCCGTCCGCAGCTTTGCCTGGACACAGCGGATAGCCGCGTTGGCGATCGTGCTTTTCTGGATCTCGTTCTGGAATGACCACAATCAGCTTCCCGCAAACGTGGTTGACTTCGAGTGGTGTTTTTTGTTGCCCGATATCGTGTGGATTGTGGGAGCGTTCGGGTTGGCGAGCCATTGGTTGCTGGTTCGCGATCGGCGTGGCGGCATCGCGACTGCGGTAGCCGGCAGCGCGATGGTCTACCTGGGCCTGCTGGACGCGGTTTGTAATTTCCGCCACGGCCAATACACGGGTTCGGTTTCAAGGGGCGCTTTAAATGCGGTGGTCAATATCGCCTGCCTGTTGTTTGGCTGGGCGAACATTTGGTATGCGGCGGCGCGACCTAAGGAAGTTACTTAACTGGATAAATCACGATCAGACTTGCCCAAATTAGATTTGAAAAACGCCTCGGTTCAGCAACCATTTTTACGGAACCGTTGCCCTTTCCTTTGTCATCCCGCCTGCCCCGCCCCGCCCCGGCGTGCCGTGCGGCGTGCCGTGGGAGCCGATGACCTCGCCTGCGGCGAAGTCATGAAACCAATGAACATGGGAAACCGGTGTTTGCAATCCAGGCCCAGAGGGCCGTCCGCCAAACGTGAGCCCAGCCCGGAAGGGCTGGGTTGGAAAAGGCAGCCGGTCGAGCGCCGGAGGTGCGGCACCACACTCTTCCTTTGTTCATTGGGAGCGTACCCGGATTTCCTGCTTCACTGCTCTCACCAGCGACCACTTATGTGGTTCTCCCTCGAGAGAACCACTGATCGACGGACAGGCTTAGGCTACTGCGTTGCAGTCAACGACGAAATGCGGGGAACGCTGATTTGCTTCTCGCGCTTGCGCGTTTGGGCAATGTCGTAGGAAGACTGCATGCGCATCAGCGTATCCATGTTGACTCCGAAGGCCTTCTCGATGCGGAGCGCCATTTCCCCTGAGAGATCAGCCTTGCCATTGAGCAAACTGGACAACGTCGGCCGAGAGACGCGCAAGGCTTTTGCAGCTGCCGTGACCGTCAACCCTGCGGGTTCGACGATCTCCGTCCGAATAAAATCTCCAGGGTGGGGCGGGTTCTTGATAGGCATGATGTTTTCTCCTTTGGCCTAGTGGTAATCCTCTAAGTTCACCTCGTAAATCTCTTGCTCCCCCGTGTCGATGCGAAACGTCAATCTCCTGTTGGCTGTGATGCTGAGGCTCCATGTGCCTTTGCGCTTCACGTCCGTAAACGATGCTCCCGCCGTTCTGCTATGCTCTAGTGCTGACAGCCCTTTGTACCGCAGCACCGTGCTCGCGCCATTGAGTCTTGATTATCGGGAGGATTCTCGTGAAGAAAGATATGTTCTTCGGCTTAGCGATCTCCACCTTACTCTGCATACCTGCTTTCGCTGCCCTCAACACGGGTGACCGCGCGCCCGATTTTTCTGCCCCCGCATCCTTGGCGGGCAAGGAATTCAATTTCTCGCTGCAGTCGGCGTTGGAAAAGGGGCCGGTCGTCGTGTATTTCTACCCATCCGCCTACACCGGCGGCTGCGATCTCGAGGCGCACACATTTGCCCAACAAAAGAAGCAGTTCACCGCCGCCGGCGCGACCATCATTGGCGTCTCTGAAGATAGCATTGCACGCCTCGATCAGTTCTCCGCCGATCCCAACTACTGCGCGGGCCTTTTCCCCATCGCTTCCGATCCCGGCGGAAAGATCGCCGCTTCCTACGGCTTGACGGTCTCCGCCGGAAAGCCCGGCATGAAAGACGTGCGCGGCGTCGACATCGACCACGGCTTTATTGAGCGGGAAACCTTCGTCATCGGCAAAGATGGCAAGATCGTCGCGGCGTTCTCTTCCAAAGCAGACCATATAACGCCGGATGCGCACGTGACGAAGTCGCTGGAGGTCGTGCAGCATCTTGCCGGCCAGTAATCACCTCCCGAGGCTACGAATGGATGCCGAACGAAATCTGTTATCAAAGTGCCCGGACGCGGTATAAGACAACCCCGTGCGACGGGACAACCGCACTGATGGCGCCGCCTGTTTTCTCCATCGCGCCTGTCCACAGGTTGTGTGTGGAATAGCCGCGTTCATTCTCGGGCAGGCCCGCGGCAGATGCTTGTACGGAGACTTTCTCCGCCGTCCCGCCGGTGTTGAACAAACCGATGATCGCGTCTCCGTTCGATTCCAGCTTGGCGAACACCTGCTGGTTGCCGGTATTGACCACCCTTTTAGCAGCGATCGAATCCTGATCAACCGCGAGGACTGCTGTGTTTTTCAGGTAATTCTGCAGATCCTGTTGGTCGAGGTTGGTAAGATCGACGCCTAGGATGAGGGGTGCCGATCCAAGCGCCCACAGGCTCAGCTGCGTCTGACGCTCAATTGGAGTAAGCCCGTCGTTGCTGCCATTCCCTATCTCGATGGAATCATAGTCGTTGAACCTGCCCGAACCAGAGTAAGGCTGCCACTTGGCTACATAGTCGAAGCGTTTCTCAATATCTTTCCAGCTTGTCAGCGGGTAGCTGCTGCCGCCCTTTTCGCATCCATAGCATTCGACGTCGGGTGCGAATTCCCATTGATCGGCGTACTTCATCAGTGTCGGGGTGAGGGCTTGTGTAAAGCTCCCCTGTGTGACATCAAGGATGATCGGCCGCCCGCTTTGCCGTATGGCTTTCGACCATGCTTCGACGTCAGCGGCGTTGCTGTCTTTCATGCCATCGATTTTGATGTAATCGACGCCCCATGCCGCGAGCATCTCGACCCATGAATTGGTATACTCCTGCGCTCCGGGCTTACTGTAGTTGACGCGGACCAGGCCTTTGCAGTTGTAGTTGTTCTCCGTTACAGACGGTTCCGCAATCTGGACGGCCGTGTACGGCGTGCCTTTAATCGGTGTGTTCTTACTGACTGCCTGCCTCGAAATACCCGGTGTAACGTAGATCCCGAACTTCATCCCCAGACCGTGGACGTAGTCAGCGACTACCTTGATGCCATTGGTATCTCCCTGGGCCGGGAATCTCGATGAGTCTGTCACCCAACGGCCATAAGGGTCAACGTTGGGACCTTGGCTGCCCGGACATTGGTACCAAAAGTCGTCCAGGCTTACGTATGTGTAGCCGATTTTCTGCAAGCCGGAGTCCTGCAGTGCTCGCGCCTGAGCTTCCAACTTAGCTGCCGTGGGCTCCTTGCGGAGGAAGCTCCAACTACTCCAGCCGAGAACGGGTGTGCGCTCGAGACCATTACTCTTTGTCCCGGCGTTCTGCTGGCCGTCCACAGTGGCCGCGCCTGCCGACAAGACGACCACCAGCGCAGCCGCTAACGCATGTGTCAATTGCCTCATAAAAATCACTCCTTTCTTTATCATAAGACGGGGAGCCTTGTCCGCTAGGTCCCGTAGGCGAAGCGCGCCTGCGATCAAACTCGGGGTGCGGCATCAGGTAGTCCTCGAATCGCGGAACTGGCCGGAACCAGCTACCGATACATCGCCGGAAGGCAAGGAGTTCTTCAACTCCGCCATAACGCAGAGTTCATAAAGCGCCGGTCGATCTCTCCGGGACCGAGCACATTAACGTTACAGCTCAAAACGTCATTCGCGCTCCAAATTGAATCTGGCGTTCAGCCAAGACTGTTCCGCCTGCCTGTCCAAATCCGGCAGAGCCTAATTCTGCCCCAGGTGCTCCAAAGGCGTGCTTGATGATGAGGGATGATGAGGGACAGATGATGAGGGACAGACGAAACGTACCCCGTCATGACCGGCTCCCCTCCGGTGTCGTCTGCCTCACCCATAGGGTACTGTTTGTCTGTCCCGGCCGTCTCCGTCCGAGGCGCGGGTGCATGAACGCCCTTCACGCCACGAGGTGAGAGCGGGGCTAACTACTTAGTTATCCGTGAACGTTAGGGGAGTAATCACGAGTTTACTACCCCTCCTTCCACATGATTATTTCCCAGCCCCATGGACCACAGCTCCCGAGCGTATTAAAGTCAGCCATAAGACGAGATTCTTATGCTAAGCAGAGCCTTCCTGCCTGGAGCAAGCGATGGTCCCACAGCAAACCCTGATAAACGATGCACTCTCGCCACACAAGTCATCAACGCTGCCCGTGATGCAGACGTCGGCGTTCGTAGCTCCAAAGATCGAAAACCAGGTGCCTGGTGGTAGACTTTGCCCCCTCCGGAGGATTAGTACCCCCCGGTCAACCAGGCAAGATGCTCAAATAAATTACTTGAGCACCTTGAGCATCTTCGTGAAACAAACGACTTATTTGGCAACGTTGCCAAATCCCAATCTGCAGGCAAACGAATGTCACTGCTTTTGAAAGTGGCCGCCGAAGTAACAGATCCTGTGATGGCATCCTTTGGATGATGAGCCAACAGAGCGCGCCATGGTCACGAAAATTTATTTCTTCTCGCTCCCTCTGGATACGGCCCCAAAATCGTACTACTTTGGAAGCAAGAATCCATACATCAGCGCGGTCTTTGCGACTGCCCTGCTTGGCGTTGTTCGGTGCGCTTCCCTGCAACTGCCGCCAACCAATGGCAACTCGTCAGCCCTTGTAGGCGTGATGAGTTGGGTGTAGCAAACAGTAATGTGACATCAGAAGTGACGGATCAAACCTGTCCGCATACCTGCGCCCGCGCGGGCGCCTGCGGAGAGCAGGGTGCGCTCAGTGCGTCCTCTTGATTGAGCAGTTTTGACAACTTGGGAAACACCACGCCACAGCGGAGCTAAACCCTGTATATCAGGAACTCCGATACCGGGCCGGTCCGGGCTTCCTCGCCGCAGCGAGCTTCAGTCCGGACCATCCATCCCCCAGAGCCCCCGGCCCTGCGGCACGCTTCTCTTTCCATCCCCCAGGACTTATCGCGCTTTGTACCGCTCTCGCGCACCTGAAATTTGGCAAACCATCCTCTGCGACGCCGTCTCCGTGGAATCAGCGCGCATACGCGCCGTTGCCACCACCCAGGCAAGGTGATCAACTAATTAATTTGAACGTCTTGATCATCTTGATCATCTTCTTGAAACAAAGGACTTATTTGCCACGACCCCCCGCTGAGCCGCGAAACCCCAAAAAAGACCCAAAAATATTAAACTTTACAAACAGTTGATACGCGGGGCCCGGGCGGCCTAATCCCTGCGTCTCTTCCAAAACGAGACCCACCCAACCCATTGCCCTCTTTACGGTGAGACACTCCACCAGATCCTGGGGACTGGACTTAGTTCGCATAGTTCGCTTAATTCGCACATTTCTACAGGACCCGGAGCGAGTTGGCGGCACCAAGTAGCGCCCTTCTTCGATCCAAATCAGGCGACGTGACTTCGCCGCAACACCAAACCAATCAGGTAATCAGCCACCACAGAAACTTTCGGGTGTTCACCAGGTACCACCGGCGAATACTTCGTATTTTCTGGTGCTAAACCCACGCCAAACTGCATATATACACTTATGAGCACAAAAAGCATTTCGTTACATCCAATCACCACCGATGTTGGGTCTCGCTCGGAAACCTGGGCTTCCCGCGACTTACCACGCATACCACGCATATCACTCATCAATTTCCGCGGCTGCATCCCATCAAAAAGAAGAAAGTAATCCCAGTGACGGAGGTTTCCAAATTTTGCAAAGCTGCTCCGGTTACGAACAACGGAGCTTAAAGAGTTGAGAATCAGTTACGTCTCTTCACTGGAAATCGTATGATTTCTCGGCGATCGTAAGCCGTTCGTTGTTAGACAAAACCGATTGACCACGCTCTCCAGTGCTTCGCCCATCGAGGTGACTCGCGAAAGTGAGCAGATGATTGCGCAATAAGCAGGGGGCGCCCAGTGCGTTCTTAGATGTGCGGCTCTTTGAAAACTTAGCACCACCACATAACCGGACACCGGCCCGGTCGCGGGGGGGGACGACCAATCATTGGATTTGTTGCAGAAAACCCGTCCCCCATCACCCTCCAACTCTATTGGGTAGCTTATAGGGCATAGGGCGCCTAAGGCGCACACTTTCCCCGCGTCGAAATCCAAGTACGAGAACACTTAGCGGGGACGTCACTCGCGAGATTCTGGTCGAAGGACGATGCTTGTTGCCGCCAACCCGCTCCGGCTAACCTTTCCCCTGCATAGGCCTCACCTCGCGGCGCCACTAAATCCGCAAACACGCCAAATTTTATCGAATTTTATAAATTGCCTTGCCACAAATCGAAGCGTTCCCCGGCGCAAACGCAATGGAATGATCGTGGGCTTTAGAGGATGTGAGAACTAACAGGGGACTTGTTGATTGCTTTGACGAGAACTTGGGCGAACAAAATCAGGTTCCTGCTGTTTATCGGGTGCTGCCTAACTGGCAACCAGTTTTCGAGTTGCGTTGATGAACGAAGGGCACGGCTTCAGCCGTGCCACAGCACTCGTGCTGATGAGGGCTTTAGCCCCTGAGGTACCTCTTTCCAATCTTCTATCGAGAACTCAAAGGCGAAAAGATTATGACTTTGCCCTATAGGTCTGGAAAAGCGTACCTCGGCGGCTTAAAGCCGTCAAGCGCGCAAATCCTTTACGGCACGGCTCAAGCCGTGCCCTTCGTTCGCCAGTGTCTTCCCCAGGGCTCTTAGGGTCAGCGAAAGCTTCATGTGCTGTCCCGCTGAAAAAACTAATTTGGACAGATCTGGCTGAGCTTAGCCCAGGATGCTAGTCCTGGGTTGGATTTGGACGGACGATCCAGCCGGCCCCGGCCTGCCGTGGGCCGCAGGGACGGCTGAAAATGGGTCCCGAAGGGACGGCTGATCCAGGCTTTCAGGCCAAGGACAAATTCCGGACGAAGGGCACGGCTTCAGAGGCTGCGGAAAAACTCATGTTTTGTATCAGGGCACGACTTTAGTCGTGCCGTAAGTGATTGGAAATACGTCGGGCTTTAGCCCCTGAGGTACGGCTTTCCTACCCAACGGCGAGTTTTTCCGCAGCCTCTTCAGCCGTGCCGCAAATGGAGAGGTTGATGAGGGCTTTAGCCCCTGAGGTACGGTTCTATCAAACCGGCACACCTCTGTTACGACGGATAGAGCCTCCAAACGGGCGATCCCCTGCGAGTAGCCGGGCCATAAAGAGTTCAAAGAGAATTGGGCTTTATCCCCTGTTATGGTAGTACCCATTCTGCCTATGTCACCTGGCTCTCTTTGGATGGCACGCGACGCCGCAAGGTAACAAAGTTACTTAACTCCACTGAACACAAAGTCGGATAAGACGGTTCGATTGCGGCCGATCTTCTTAGCCCGGTAGAGCGCGCTATCCGCAGCTGCAAGCATTTCCGTATCGGAGATCAATCCGTGTTTTGCAACCGTGGTCACCGCCGCGCCGATACTGACGGTGACAGAAACCTTCGACTCATTCACGGCGATCGGTCCGTTGTCCACCGCTGATCGAATCCTCTCGGCGCCGTGATCAATTTGTTCCCGGCTGCAACCAGGGAGTACGACCACGAACTCTTCTCCACCATAGCGCCCGACTGAATCATAACCTCGCACCGCCTTGATTATGATTTGCGTCACTTCTTTCAGGACCGCGTCCCCAGTCAAGTGTCCATAGGTATCATTGATGTTCTTGAAGTGATCGATATCGAGCATCAAGAGGCCAGTGGCAGTTTTGGAACGAGCCGCTCGTTCCAGCTCCCGCCGTAGCGTCTCCAGAATCGCAGCCCGGTTCCAGACCCCCGTCAGCGTATCGTGGGTCGCCTGAAAACGAAGTTGCTCATGAGCCCGGATTTGATCGTCCTGCAAGGTGAGAATTCGATTACAGGCTCTCAAACGAGCCTGTAATTCGCTCTTATCGAAGGGCTTGGTCAGATAGTCATCCGCGCCTGCCTCCAGACCCCGGACAAGATCCTGCTTAGCGTCTTTCGCTGTCGCGAGGAGTATGTACTGGTAGGGAATTTGGTTTCGTTCGCGAACCTTACGACATAACTCCAGGCCACTCATCGCCGGCATCATCCAATCGAGAATGAGCAGTTGAGGCGGGAGCTCATGCTGGAGAATCTCCCAGGCTCTCGCGCCGTCTTCAGCAATCGTCACCCGGTACCCCCAGTTCTCCAGCCAACTCTGCAGGATCCTGCGGAACATCGCATCGTCCTCAGCCACCAGCACCCGGTCGCACGAACTGCCCGGCCGCAGGAACTCGGTCAGATCTGCGCTGGTTTCTCGGGTGGTCGTCATTCAATCGCCCCTGGCGGTCCGGCAACCATCTCCACGTCCGGCCTGGCGCCCAACGTTCTGCGCATCGAGATCAGGACTTCGGAGAGCTCTGATGAAAATGTTGCGTAAAGGCTTTCAGCCACTCGCAAATCTGACTTTCGACCGAGTTCCTCCATTTCACGCGCTTTCCGCGAGACCTCTGATATTCCCAGGTAACCCAATTCTCCTTTGAGAGTATGGGCCGCTCCTTCTACGTCCGCTGCGTTTCCCTCCGCAATAGCCCGCCGTAAGCTCGCCATGTGTTTGGGTACATCGTCCAGAAAAATTTCCAGAACTTCATAAAGAAGCTTTTCGTCGTCGCCCAATCGTTCGAGGGTCTCGACCATATTCCAGACGATTCCGCCAGGCACAGCGGGCGGCTTAGCATCCTCATGGTTAACCTCTGGGCGGCTCACAGATTTGGTTTCACTCCGCACCTGGAGGACCCCGGCCAGGGCTTCTTCGAGTTCCTGGCTGCTGATTGGCTTGGAGACATACCCGTCCATCCCCGCTTCGATACAACGCTCGCGATCCCCCTTCATGGCGTGCGCCGTCATGGCGATAATGGGCAAGTGCATTCGAGTTTCTCTCTCACTCTCCCGGATTTTCATGGTGGTCGACAGGCCGTCCATCTCCGGCATCTGGATATCCATCAGAACCACGTCGAAGCGATTCGTTGCCACCAGCAAGAGAGCCTCGTTGCCGTTGCTGGCGATTACACAGGAGTGCCCCATCTTCTGTAGCATGCGTGTGGCGACGGTTTGATTGGTGCGGTTATCCTCGGCCAGAAGAATATGCAGGGCCTTCGGTTGCGCCAGTCGCCCACTAGGCACAGCGGTCAACGATGGAGAAGCGGTCTGCTGGTGTCCGAGAGCCCGCAAAATTGCTGATAGCAGTTCCTGTTTCCTGACGGGCTTATAGATGTAAGATTGAATTCCCAATTTACGACAGTGTTCCGCATCTCCAGCGTGTCCGGCGGAGGTGAGCATGATGATGGTTAACGGCAATATTTCCGGCCTCCGGCGAATTTCCTCGACCAGCCCGAATCCGTCCACATCCGGCATGTGCATATCTGTCAAAACCAGTTGATAGGGTTTTTGCGCTTTGCGGGCCGAGTCCAAATCCGACAAAGCCTCATTTGCACTTTCCGTGCACGTTGGTAGTGCTCCCCAACGGGTCAACAATCCTTGTAAAATCTGCCGATTGGTTTTGTTGTCATCGACCACCAGGATCCTAAGGCCGTTCAACGTTTCCAGCGGGACGACGACTTCCGCTTCAGCTCCTTTGCTGCTCATCTTCAAGCGCGCGGTGAAATGGAATTGAGTGCCGCGTCCAACCTCGCTATCTAACCAGATTCTTCCTCCCATCATCGCTACTATGCGCGCAGAAATAGTTAAACCAAGGCCGGTGCCGCCATACTTGCGTGTCGTTGATGAGTCCGCCTGTGTGAACGGAGAGAAGATAGACACCTGCTTCTCTTCGGGGACGCCGATGCCGGTGTCGGCCACGGTAAATTTTATGACCTTGCTTTCGCGGTCCTCGGCCTCGATCTCTACCTTCAGCGCTACCTCACCATGAGCAGTAAACTTGATCGCATTACTCACCAGGTTGAGAAGGACCTGGCGTAGCCGTCCTGGATCTCCTGCGACCAGTTCCGGCACATCGGGTGCGATGTCACAAAGAAGCTCCAGCCCTCTTTCATCGGCCGCCGAGGCGAAAGTCTTCAAAGCTTCCTCTGCGCAGTTGCGCAGGTTGAAATCAATTACTTCCATGTCGATCTTTCCCGCCTCTATCTTGGAGTAGTCAAGAATGTCGTTGATCACGATAAGAAGGGAATCGGCGGATAGCTTTACGGTTTCCAGACAGTCCCGTTGCTCCGCGGTAAGCTCCGTGTCGAGCGCCAGGTCGGTCATGCCGATGACGCCGTTCAGCGGTGTCCGGATTTCATGGCTCATGTTGGCGAGAAATTCGCTCTTGGCCTGGTTCGCCACTTCTGCGGCATCTTTGGCCGCGCGCATCTGATGCTCAGCCCGGATGCGCTCAGCCACCTCTTTTTGCAGATCCGCCGTCCGTTGTTCCACCCGCTGTTCCAGTTCGTCTTTCGCGTTCTGTAACGCCAGATCCCGCTGCTCGATGCGCTCCAGCATCTGGTTGAAGGAACTTACCAGCATTCCGGTTTCATCATTACTGCGAGCGGCCGCCCGGAGCGAGTAGTTCTCCTCTGCCGTCACCCGTCCGGCGATCCTGGCGAGTTGCACAATTGGGTCGCTCACAATACGCAGAAGGCGCGTGGAGATCAGATAAGTGGCCAGAATCGATAGGAAGATAACCAGAATCGCAATCTTGGTGTATTCCCAGAACCTGGCACGTATTCCGCTCAGGTCGGAAACGATCGCGATGGAACCGGTCTTGTCACTCTCGAGGTTCACGCTTCGGAACAGGGTGACGGTGTTTGGCCCGAAGTAAGCTCCATCGGCTGCCAGTGACGGGGTCTTGAATTCAGTTCCAAGTTCGTTTCGCCGATACTCGGCAAAGATGCGTCCATGAAGGTCATACAAGCACGCGCCTAAAACGTGGTGTTCGGTGCGCAGGGCTGCGAGCATTTCCCCCGCGGTCTTCTGATCGTTGAAAGCCAGAGAGGCCGCCGTATTTGCCCCAAGGGTGTCGGCCAGCGTCTCTAGCTCTCTTGCGATATCAGCATGAAATCTTTGTCGTTCGTAGATGGCAAATCCGGCGCAAGCCGAAATCACTGCAAAGACGCTCGATGTCATGACGAGCAAAGCTAGTTTCCGGCGGATTGTAAGATCTCCAAACATCGTGCGCTTACTTTCCATGGCTTTCTCCGACCACATGTTCAGCCAGGATCAACAGCCGCGATCCAATCTTGAGCCTTGCTGATTCCGCTGCATCCAGATTGATGTCGAAGCGAACCTTGTTCTCTTCGAGCAAAAAGTCGATCATTCCACCCGCATCGAGAAAGCCCGCAGTCTCTCCCACCGTCAGAACCGGAGCGTTATGCAAGTCTGTAACCAGCATTGGAATGCGCTTGCTTTCCGCCTTGCCGAAGAAAAGTATCTGGCAAGCTTGCATATCTTCTGGTTCCCCAAGGTGACGAATGCGAACGACACGATTCCCGATCGCTTTGCCGGCTACCGTGCCCTCCAACACTCCATGGAATGGATCGGCTCCCAGGGTGCATAGAAACAGTGATTTATCCGCACCGGTCTGCGCATCCGCAGGCCAATCCACAAGTTGAGCAAAATGGAAAATAAAAGCTGCCTTCACCCGGTATTCATCCGCGGTTGCCTGCGCTCTGGTTTTTTCCCCACCGACCGCGAGCAAAACAGCGAGAAGAACAGCGCATAGTGTTACCCAGCTCACGGTCCTCCAATTCGATAGCGACCCCGTGCGTGATACGCTCCGGGCATAGTTGGCGAGACTGGACGGCCTCATGCGCATGCACAATCGCCACGCGGGCCGGGGATACGCGCTGCTCCCGGCCATTCATCTTTGCCGCTTTGGAAATCACGGGTGAGAAAGTGACCCATTTCGAGACCATTTGCGAATCGGTAATCGGCACCACCGTTGACAATCCTTCCGCCATAACGGACCAGGCCCCGGAGGACGCTCATCTGACGCCGAGTGACTCGGTCAGATCCTCTGCGGCAGGTAAAGCAAACGCAAGGAGTGCAACTCGGTGGTTACGTCTGCATGCAGGCTGCTTTTATGGGCCTCCGGTTTGGGTATGGCTTGCCGTCTGCGCCAAACCACACAGATACTCAATTAGCCCTATCGGCATGGTGTGGGTGTCTCATTATGGTTCTGGAGTGGGTATCGTGAGAGAAGAGGGCTTGGCGCTATGACGGTCCTTGAAGATGGAACCGTGCAAGGGGGTAAGCCTGAGAGGCTGTGACTTTTTCCTTCTTTTCGTGTTTTTTGCACCCGACCAGATGTGGTTTGATCCCCTCCAGAAAGGCGTCATCCTGCCTGCTCCGGCGTGCCGTGGGAGCGAAGCGCCTCGCAGATCTATCGCATCACAGAGGGTTTATGGCGCGGAGTCGAAGGACCCCGGCGATGCTTGTTGGCAGGTGCTCTTCGGAGCTTTCCGGCCACAGACTACAAGGGAAATTAAAAAAGTCACAGCCTCTGAGCGGAGAAGCGACACCCGATCAGCTACCAATGGCGAACTTAGCTCATTGGCCGCATCGCGATAGCACGGGCCTGGGGCGAAGCGGCGAATTTCGTCGCGGGATGGAGCCTGGTAGAAACGGGAAAGTTATCTGTTTATTTGGGCGGCAATGCCGCGGCGGGCGCTTCTTTTGGCACCGCAGGTGCGGCCAGCGGGATCTCTTCCACAATGTCGATGCCGGCGCTGCGAAGCAGCTCAGTCACTACGTCCCGGTTGAGCCGGGTGAAGTCGAATTCCACCCGCATCGTTTTCTGTTGTTCGTCGAGCACAATCCTGCGAATCCCATAAACGCCGCGAGCCTTACCCAGGGCAATCATAGCCGCTTCCGTCGGGTGGAGTTCGTATCGATACAGAACATCGAGATTGGTCGTCATGAAGTCATCATAACAAGAGAAACCGCCTCTACAGGAGACGCTTACTCTACCGCGACGGGCGGGTTAACTCCCGGCAGAACCCAGGAACTATGAGCCAAGTCTACAGATGGGAAAGGTAGTTCATGATTTCGGGCGAGGTCCAATCCTGGGGTCCGATAAATTTACGTCGAATCTTTCCGTTGCGATCGATGACATAGGTCTCCGGAGGGCGTGAGGTTCCGTAAAGTCCATTGCTATGCTGCTGTGCATCGCGAATGGTAAGGAAGGCGACCCGATTGTCAGTGACGAACTGCTGGTAGGCGGCGTCATCTTCGCCCATGTCCACGCCCAGCACCACAAGCTGCGGCATTTCCTGCTGTAGCCGGTTGAGGTAGGGAATCTCCTCGATACACGGAGCGCACCAACTCGCCCAAAAATTGAGCAGAACCACCTTACCGCGGTAGCTGCTTAGCTGAATACTACGGCCGCTGTCGGTAACGGTGAAATCCGGAGCCGGCTTTCCAATTTGCTTTGGATGGTCGCCTCGATCGCAGCCCGCAGCAAGCAGGAGCGAGAGCAGAATCACTGAAGGACAAATCCACCTGGTCACACTATCTATAATAATGACAAGTCGTCCGCGAGCGGTACCCTACCCAGCGATAAGGCTCTCGCAGGAATTTGCCGACCGCGCATGCTCGTTTGGATGAACCCGCACCGCAATCAGCTTATGGATCAGGCTCGCCGGTAGAGCGCGGCTGACCAGGACTGCCGTGAAACCCGCAAGGTAGTGGCGCCGCAAAACACCAAGCTTACGCCGGCTTTCCGGATTCATCGGCTCTCTGTTACCGACTAGCTCGCGGGTGAGTCGCCGTCCGAATTGGCGTTGAATAAATTTGATGCCCCGTCGATACATGCGCAACTTCTCCGGATTGCCCTGCAGGTACGGCAACTCCTTCCGTAAGACCGCAAGACTTACCACAAACATCCGCTCTGCATTGCCGGATGCGTTGGCTTCGTGAAGCCGGTACTCAGCCACTGGAGCATCATGCGTAATCAACGGGCTCCGCCGCGCTGTCCGAAGATAAAGCTCATAGTCCTCGGCACCCAGCACACGCTCGTCGAAACCGCCGGCCAACTCCAAACCCGAACGTCGATGCAACGCGCAGCACGGTGTCTCGATGAAATTATGCACCAGGAGCTGCCGGTAATGATCGCGGCCGGCAGCATGTTTGTGGGAGTATCCGAGCGCTGTTCCGTCAGGTCCTATATACCTATGCTCACCCACTGCGATCGCGCACTCTGGGTGCTCTTCCAGAACCTTAACCCCGGCTTCGACGGCTTTTGGCAAGAGGCGATCGTCGTGATCCAGAAACAAGACATACTTGCCCTGGCTGTGGGCGATTCCGGCATTGCGGGCAGCCGAGATGCCGCTGTTGGCCTGGTAGACGTATCGAACAGGATAAGATTGCGCAATTTCCGAAGTCGCATCGGAGGAGCCGTCATCCACCACGATGATTTCAATGCGCCCGTAAGTCTGTCCCACGGCACTCTCCAGGGTCTCGGCCAGGTAACGGGCGGAGTTGTAACAGGGAATGACCACCGAAACCAGCGGAGTCGCGTCGGTAGCGCCTGGAGAAAATGTCACCATTCTGCCTCGGTTTGATTCACCCGAGAGGGCGTATTGCTACTTTCAGGAGGGGAACCCGGGCCATCGAAACAGGGGGAAGGATGCGAAAAGGCTGACTCCCATGACCTATTCTGGCACAGATTGCTGTTCCAGAATATGCGCCTCCAGGTTGGCTTTAATCGTGTTTTCTATAATGTTTTCAAGATTTTGGATGTCTTCAAAGTGACACCGCACTGGCGGGAGCATACCAACTGCTGGGACGAGATGCGGGAAAGGAAGATGGATGCTTCTCTCGGTGATCGTGCCCGCCCGCAACGAGGCCGATGTTCTGCGGCCATGCCTCGAGTCATTGCTGGTCCAGTCGGAAGCCCATTTCGCTTTGGCCGAGGATTGGGAATTGCTGCTGGTGGATGACGGCTCGACCGACGCGACCCGCTCCATCGCGCTCGACCTGCCTCCCGTGACCGTCCTCGATCCCGAGCCCCTAAAAGAGGGTTGGACCGGGAAAGCCAACGCGGTCTGGACCGCGGCCAGAAAGGCGCAGGGAGAATGGCTCCTGTTCACGGATGCCGATACCGTCCACACCGCCGGCAATCTGCAGCGAGCCATCCATGAAGCGCAACATGCTCAGGTAGTAATGCTTTCCTACTCGCCGCGGCAGGTGGTAACGGGCTTCTGGCAGCGCGCGCTTATGCCGCTGATTTTCTCCGAACTGGCGCTCGCCTATCCACCGGAAAAGGTCTCCGATCCGTCGTCGCGGGTGGCAGCCGCCAATGGGCAATTCATGATGGTTCAGCGAGTTGCATACTTCCAGGTCGGCGGCCACTCGGCAGTGGCCGGCTCTCTCCTGGAAGACGTTGATCTGGCCGTGCTGTTGAAGCGGCGAAAATTCCCCATCCGTTTCCGCTACGCGCCCGATGCAGTCAGCGCCCGCATGTATCGCAGTTTTGGGGGCATGATGGAAGGTTGGACTAAGAATCTGGCCCGGTTATTTGGCTATCCCCTGATGATGGCTGCCTGGAGGGGGCTCGACCTGCTCCTGCTGATCGCTCTGCCCCTGCTGCTCTGGCACTTCTTTGCCCTGCCGATTCCCCGTTACGCTCTGGCCGCGGTTTGGCTGAGAGTGTTATGGAGGTATTACTCCAGGGTGGCCAAATCGAATTTTTCCCCGGCCGACTGTGCCCTTTCTGTCTTTGCCTTGCCCCTGTTCTGTCTTTTGCTGGTGATGAGCACAGTGCGCAGCCAAGTGGCATGGAAGGGCCGATCCTATTCCACGCAAAAGCCATGAATTTAAAACCAGTTAAGTTTCAAGTTCCAGATAATGAATAAGATAGCCCTTCCGCCGCATCATATGTGGAGGGAGAGGCCGATATAATCTCCACCAGGTTTTCCTGATGATCCTGCTTACCCGAAAGGCCGAATTCTCCTCTTCTCACTACTACTGGTCTGAGCAGTTGTCGGAGGACGAAAACATGCGTCTTTTTGGCAAGTGCGCGAACCGAAACGGCCATGGGCACAACTACACCCTGGAAGTGACCGTAGAGGGAGAGGTAGACCCGGTTTCCGGCTTTGTCGTTGACCTGAAGGAGCTGAAAGACGTGATCAATCGCCAGGTCGTGGACGTGTACGACCACCGGCATCTAAACCTTGAAGTTCCGGAATTCAAGCATGTAATTCCGACCACAGAGAACCTCGCCATCGCCATCTGGAAGCGGCTTGAGAACCAAATCGAAGGCGCCCGCTTACACCGGGTCCGGGTTTATGAGATGCCCGATCTATTCTCGGATTACTACGGGGAAGCATGAGAGCTTACTTATCGCGCCGATATGTAATAAGCGCCTCGCATCGTCTATATTCCGAGGCCTACAACGAGGAAAAGAATCGCGCCGTGTACGGCAAGTGCAGCAACCCTCATGGCCACGGGCACAACTACGTCATAGAGGTAACGGTAGGCGGGCAGGTTGATCCTGTTACCGGAATGGTCTGCAACCTGGCCGACCTGGATAACTGCGTGCAAAACACGGTGATTGCGCGATTTGACCACACGAATCTAAATTTTGACGACCGCTTCGCCAGCCAGGTGCCCACCACTGAGAATTTCTGTATAGCCATTCACGACCTGCTCGCGGAGCACTTTGTTCACGCTGATCTTGAACGAGTGAGGGTGGAAGAGACGCGGAATAATTTTTTCGAGTATGCGGGAAAGGGAGAGCATGGCACAACCAGTAGTCGTTCGTAAGTCCCCGGCAGGCAGGGGGTTGAGCGGATATTCCACCGAGGATCTCTATGCGGAGTTGATCACGCGCCTGGGAGAAGACCCCGGACGGGAGGGGCTTGTGAGAACCCCTCAACGGGCCGCGCAGGCGATGACCTTTCTGACCAAAGGCTACCAGGAGGATGCGGAGAAGATTCTGCACGGCGCACTTTTCGATGTCGACTATGACGAAATGGTGATCGTGCGCGACATCGAGGTCTTTTCCCTTTGCGAGCATCATATGCTGCCCTTTTTCGGCAAGGTTCACGTAGCTTACATCCCCAACGGAAAAGTAATCGGTCTGAGCAAAATACCCCGCCTGGTCGAGGTTTTTGCGCGGCGCCTGCAAGTACAGGAACGCCTTACCCGGCAGATTGCCGACGCCATTCAGGACGCGATCGACCCCCAGGGTGTGGGGGTAGTGATCGAAGCCCGGCATCTTTGCATGATGATGCGTGGGGTGGAGAAGCAGCACTCTTCGACTGTGACCTCTGCCATGCAAGGAGTCTTCCATCAGCAGAACACGCGCGCCGAGTTCCTCTCCCTGGTCCAATCCCGCTCGCAGAACAGCCTGTAGGTTCGCCTGGGGGGGCAGAGTCAATTCGGAGTCTCTTCTATAGTAGAGAATGTGAATGGGCTCCTGGTGATCGACAAGCCGAGCGGGATGACGTCTCACGATGCCGTGTCCCGCCTGCGTCGCGCTACGGGTGAGTCCACGATAGGCCATCTGGGGACGCTTGATCCTTTGGCGACCGGCGTCTTGCCCGTTTTGCTGGGGAAGTACACCCGCCTGGCGCAGTTCTTTGGACCACTGCCCAAGACCTATACCGGAGCGATCCGGTTTGGGTTTGCCACCGATACTTACGACGCCGATGGAGTTCCGGTGGCCCCGGCCGCGATGGGCGTCCCTTTACCTTCAAACCACGAAATCCAGGCTGCCGCCGCACTCTTTCGCGGCCAGGTGGAGCAGACCCCGCCACCCTTCTCAGCCAAGAAGATAGACGGCAAGGCCGCCTACAAGTCTGCGCGCCGGGGAGAGAGCGTGGTGTTGAAGCCGGTGTCGCTTGTGATCGAGGAGTTCGTTGTCGGCGAGCGTCAGGGTGAGTTTGCGGAGTTCACGATCCGCATTTCGTCTGGAGGATACGTGCGTTCGGTAGCGCATGACATGGGGAAGGTGTTGGGCTGTGGAGCCCACCTGGCGCGGCTGCGCCGGATTGCCGCCGGACCCTTTACCCTCGACCAGGCCCTCACGCTGGAGGAGCTGGCCGGCCAGGCAGCCGCCGGAATCCTGGAGCAGAGTTTGCCTCACCCCAGGACCCTGCTACCGGAACTACCTGCCACCACGGCTGACCTTTGGATTGCCGGCCGGCTGCGAAATGGCAATGCCGTGAATCTTCCCGAGTTCTCCACTGCTCCGCTGGCCAAGGTTTTCGCCGGCCAGCGCGATCTGGTTGCGATCGTCCGCCGCGTAGCCGGTACCCTCTTTCAACCCATTGTGGTTCTGGGTTGATGTTTTCATTTCTTCAGCAGCGGTTTGATCAGAGGGAGCAGGTTTTTTGCCACCTGCGCGTTTCCCTGGTCTGTAGCGTGAATGCCATCGGCTTGCATTCCGCCGGCGACTCCGTACACGTTTTTGAGCAGGAACGGCAACATGGGCACGTGATACTTGGCCGCCAGCAGCGCGTAGGTCTGGTTGAACTGCCGGATGTAATCGGGGCCGTAGTTGGGTGGCAGGGTGATGCCGCCGAGCACTACTTTGGCTCCGGAATTAAGCACCGTCGACACGATGCGATCAAGATTCTCACGCGTGCTGGCAATGGGCAGCCCGCGCAGGCCATCGTTTCCGCCAAAGGCCACGATTACCAGAAACGGCTTCAGACGCAATGCGTCCGGCAGGCGGTCGACTCCGTCCTTGGTAGTGTTTCCACTGACGCCCTGATTGATCACCTGGTAGTGATAACCCATCGCGTTCAAGTCCGACTCCAGGTAGTCGGGATAACTGTCGCCGGGGTCCGCTCCGAAACCGGCCGTGAGGCTATCGCCGAAGGCTACGATCACCGGCCGCCCGTCAGGTGCCGCCGTTATATCGCTGGCTGGGGTGGCAGCATCCGACACAGCAGGCTCAGGCGTCCCAGCTTGCGGGGTCGCAGTTTGAGGAGGCTTGGACCGGCAAGCGGTAAGCAGGGAAACGGCAAACAGGAGGCCGGCGAGGCGTCGGAAGGTCACAAGCCCACTGTAAAGCATCCTGATATCTCTCGCCTTTTGCGAAATACGGACATCTCTCGCGTCTGGTTAGCCAGGAGTGGTGTTCTTAGTGAGAACGGGGCAGTTGCATGATTGAAGTTCGTGGGCTGAAAAAATCGATTCGGAATGGCAACCGGACGATCGAGATACTGAAACGCATCGATCTATCCATTCCGGCCGGGCAATTCGTGGCCATCATGGGTGCGTCGGGGAGCGGCAAGAGCACCCTGTTGGGGCTTTTGGCGGGTCTGGATTTACCCACAGAGGGTAGCGTCTTCATCGATGGTACTGAGATCAGCCATCTGCCGGAGGACAAGCTGGCAGAAGTGCGCGGCCGAAAGCTGGGCTTCGTTTTTCAATCCTTTCAATTGATACCGACACTGACCGCATTGGAAAACGTGCTGTTGCCGCATGAGCTGAACGGCGGCGGAAACGGCCGCGCCGCGGCATCCGAGCTGCTGCGCAGTGTTGGTCTTGCAGATCGTCTGCATCACTACCCGGTTCAGCTTTCCGGGGGTGAGCAGCAGCGCGTAGCTTTGGCCCGCGCTTTCGTTTTGCAACCTCCCATCATTTTTGCCGACGAACCCACCGGCAACCTCGATTCCGAGAATGGCGCGCACGTGCTCGATCTGCTTCTCCAAAGGAACCGGAGCAGCGGCGCAACCCTGGTGCTGGTGACTCACGATGCGCAAGTCTCCTCTCATGCCGATCGCCGCGTAGTGCTGCGCGACGGCTTGATCGTCGAAGACACGATGCAGGAGCCGGCCTGATATGAGAACCGATCAAAAACCGTCGCTGACCTGGGGTTCCGCCGCGAAAATCGCGTGGCGCGAACTCCAGGCCTCCCGGGCCAAGTTCCTGTTCGTGATTATTTCGGTCGCCATCGGAGTTGCCGCCCTGACTGGTGTGCGGGGCTTCAGCGACTCGTTTCAAAAGACCCTGCTGGGTGAAGCGAGAACCATTATGGCCGCGGATCTTTCCGCGCGCATGTTCCGCCAGCCCACCCCGGAAGAAGAGCAGCAGCTGAACGTGATGGCATCACGTGGCATTCAGCGGACCCAGGTTACGGATACGGTTTCCATGGTGTCATCCCCCGGCGATCCGGTACCGCTGCTGGTTTCCCTCAAAGCGGTCGATCCTCAACGGTACCCGTTTTATGGAACGGCCGATCTGCAACCGGCGGGAGACCTGCGCCAGGTGCTTACGGATTCGACGGTCGTGGTCGCGGAAGACTTACTGATTCGGCTGCATACGCAGGTGGGCGCAAGCCTGAAAATTGGTGACTCCACCTTCCGCATCGCGGCAATCCTGGTGCGCGAGCCTGACCGTATGAGCTCAGGCATGGGGCTGGGGCCGCGGGTGATGATGACCGAAAGCGCGCTCGAAAAGAGCGGCCTGCTGCAGCAGGGCAGCCGTTCGGGCGAGCGTTTCCTTTTCAAGCTTCCAGCGAATAGCAACATCGCTGCCGTGCGCAGCCGCCTGGAACAAGTTTTGCCCGACGCGCAGGTGACTGACTTCCGTGAAAGCAACCCCGCACTGACGGATGGGCTCAAGCGTTCGACCGGTCTGCTCAGCCTGATTTGCCTGGTGGCCATGGTGCTGGGCGCCATCGGAGTGGCGATGGCCATGCGCGCGCATTTGCAGCAACGAGTCGAGGTGCTCGCCATCATGAAATCGATCGGCGCGCGATCCTCTGATATTTTGCGCATTTATCTTTTTCAGACTGTGCTACTGGGACTAATCGGCGGATTGATCGGCGTATGCATGGGGCTGGGAGTGGAGTGGATCTTCCCCACCTTGCTGGGGAAGTTTCTGCCTCTGCGACTCGATCTTCGTCTCCCCTGGCACTCGGCACTGGCGGGATTAGGTACCGGCATACTCACCACCGTTCTCTTCTGTTTGCCGCCCCTGCTTCAGATTCGCTCCGTCCGTCCTAACCTGGTCCTGCGCAGGATGGTGGAAGAACCAGGTGCGCAGCAGAGTTGGTGGACACGCCTGCGCCACAGCAAGGCGCAATGGATCATCGCCATCGTCATCCTGTTGGGGCTGGGCGCCATTGCGGCCGCACTTTCTGATTCGGTGGTAGTGGGACGATGGTTCGCGGGGGCCTTGTGCGCGCTATTGGCGGTCATCCTCGGAGTATCGGCGCTCACCCTGCGCTTGCTGCGTACATTTCTGTCCCGCACCCGGATGCATCTGCAGTCCGCCGTTCGCCATGGCTTGGCCAATCTATATCGGCCGGGAAATCAATCCGCGGCTGTGCTTGCGGCCCTGGGCATGGGTGTGATGCTCATTCTGACCGTCTTCCTGATGCAGCACGGTGTGATCGGGGAAATGAAACTGACAGCGGGTCCTAACCTGCCCAACATTTTCCTGGTCGATATCAGCAGCAGGGAATTGGATGGCGTCAAGCGGTTGTTGGCGCAGCAACCGGCGGTTGAGGGAGATGTGGAGACGCTGCCCTCGGTGGCGGGGAGGATTATTTCCGTCGATGGCACCGCGGCCGACGGACTCAAGCTGAAGAATTACCCCAAGCGCCTGCTGCAGACGGTATCTCTCACCTGGTCGGCAGCCCTGCCTGCCGGGTCCACGATGGCGCAGGGAACGTGGTGGGACCGGGACGATGGGCAATCACTCGTCGTAAGCGAGCATATTGCGCAGCGGCTGCATTTGCATCTCGGTTCCCATATCGTGTTCACCTCGAATGGAAAAACCATTCCAGCCAATGTCATTGCGGTCATCCGCCACAACGGCCAGCATGTTTACTCGCGCAGTGAATTCATCCTCACCCCGCGGGCGCTGGCCGGGCTGCCGGTGGTTTGGTACGGCGCGGCGCATGTGGATCCGCGGCAAGTGGGCGCGGTGCAGCGGGCGCTCTTTAACGCCTATCCCACGGTGACGGTGATCAACATTGCCGACGTGATCGAGACCATCCAGGGAGTGGTGCAGCAGATTACGATTGTGGTCCGCTTTCTGGCTGCTTTTTCTATTCTTGCCGGCGCCGTGATTCTGGCCTCGAGCATCGCCAGCACGCAATTCCGCCGCTTGCGCGAGGTGGTGGTGCTCAAGACCCTGGGCGCGAAGCGAAACCACATTGCCGCCGTCTTCAGTGTGGAGTTCATTGTGCTCGGGCTGCTCGCGGGATTCGTCGGTGTAATCTTCGCCAACCTGCTTTCGCGGGTATTGCTGCATCGGCTGGATGTGGCCTTTCACATAGAGTGGCTGGCGACGGCGATAGCCCTGGTGGGAACGGCTGTATTGGCCACCGCGACCGGCTGGGCGGCCAGCTTTCGCATCCTGGGCCAAAAGCCGCTGCAGGTGCTCAGGGAAGAGTAGGGGGCAACCCATGAATGAAGGCAGGAAAACGACTGCTTTGGATTCTGCGCAGATTTGGGTCTATCCAGAGAAATAGTCGAGATAGGTCGCTTGCCAACTACGGAAGTAGTTCGTTTAGCCGATGTACGTAGGAAGAAAGTTCGGTCCTAAGATCGCAAGCTTGCTAACCGGGCGAACCATCAGGCCGAGGAGAATTGGAAGTGGGCAAAAGGCATCCTCTGAAGGCGTTGAAGGTCTTTGCCCTGATCTTCTTCGACGTCCTCGCGGAGATCAGGCACGAACGGAAGTATAGGAAAGAATTTAGGCGTGAACCTTTGCGAGATGCTGCAACGGAAAAACCGGAACCTGCCTCTCTTTTTCAGGCGCCAGCACAATCGCCTGAGGGGCAAGCCAGCGGCTCTGGGTCACATTGACCGGAGTCGATCCTGCTTCTAATATAGGAAGGGCCGGGAGATCTGCCGGCTTTTTATTTGCCGCATTGCCCCCTCGTTCAATGGTAGGACAGCTGCCTCTGGAGCAGCATATCGGGGTTCGAATCCCTGGGGGGCAACCAAAATTCGAATCTAAAGTAGTTTAAAGCGGTTCAGCGGAGTCCAGAGAAGTTCAGCTTAAATCCAGCCAACAATATCATTCTAAATAGGATACTCGTTCCGACGCGTCCAGAGTGGTACGATGAGAGCTAGCCGAAAATGGGGATATGAACCACCGAATATCCCAACATTTCAAACCCAAAATGGGGATATGGTACGGCCGGAGTGATCGTATCCCCAGGGATACTTCTCATGGTTCTCACGGATTTAAGACTCAAGGCGGCTAAACCCGCGGCCAAACCCTATCACCTAACCGATGGACACGGCTTGTTCCTGATCGTCAACCCCAATGGATCGAAACTCTGGCGTTGGAAATACCGTTTCCATGGCGAATACCGGCTGATGGCATTTGGAAGCTACCCCACCATCAGCCTTGCGGATGCACGTGCCACACACGCTGCTGCCCGTGCCAAACTACATCGTGGAATCGATCCCATGGCGGAGCGCAAAGCGGAAAAAGGTGCTGAACTCCAGTCCAGACGAAGGGCGAGCGCTGAGACCGGCATGAATGTAGAGAATCCTTTTTGCGAGGTCGCTGCGAGATGGTTTGAGAAATGGAAAGAGTGCAAAGTTGAACGATACGCGCGGGACACAGAAAGGCGCATCCAGGAAGACGTTCTGAGCCGTATCGGCAATCGGCCCATATCAGCTATTAAGCCGGCTGAGATTGCAAAGATGATCCTAGCGATCGAAGAGCGTGGCGCGGCGGATGTAGCTCGCAGGGCGTTGCAGAATACCCAGCAAATCTTTCGGTATGCAATGGCGTTTGGGCTCGCTGAGCAGAACCCTGCCGCTGCATTTCGCCCTGCTGACATTTTGAAGCAACGCGTTACAACAAACTTCGCTCGTGTGGATGCGTCTGAGCTGCCGACTCTGTTGAAGAAGATCGACCTTTACGATGGATCACATTTCGTGCGGCTTGCACTGCAGATGATGGCGCTTGTCTTCGTGCGCACTGGCGAGATGATTCCGGCACAATGGGCGGAGTTCGATCGCCGAGAGAAGCTATGGAGCATACCGGCTGGGCGAATGAAGATGAGGCGCCCCCATTTGGTTCCACTTTCATGTCAGGCGCTTGCAGTGTTGGACGAGTTGTGGGAACGTCGAAAGAATGATGTCTGGTTGTTCCCCGGCGAACGAAGCTGCCCTTACATGAACAAGAACTCTATGCTCGGTGCTCTAAAGCGGATGGGTTACAAGGGAGAGATGACTGGCCATGGGTTTCGCGGCTTGGCATCCACGATCCTGAACGAGAGGGGATACGAACGCTCGCACATCGAAATGCAACTGGCTCACGCTCCGAAGAATGATGTAGAGGCCGCTTATAACAAGGCTCTTTACCTTCCGCAACGTCGTGTCATGATGCAAAGCTGGGCTGACTTCCTGGACCAAACCCGCGAATCGGACAAAGGCATTCGACGCGTCAATACTCGTGGTGGTATCAAGCAACAGACCGCGACGCCTCGACGCGCTCTGCAGCCCACTCCCTGACCTCGGATCTGACCCACGCAACCGCACGCGCAGCAAGCCTAACAGGCGCAGGAAAGCTCTTTTCTTTGATGAGTGCGTAGAGACTCGACTTCGAGAGACCAGTAATCGCTTTCACTTCGGGCAGGCGCAAGAAGGCCACGTCGTCCAATTTGCTTGATGCCCCATCGAGATTGGGTTCTACTCGCTTTTGAGAATAAGGTGGCTTCCTCGTAATCGATTGCGAAGATTTGGACTGCTCTGTACCAGTCTTGCGGATTGCTTGATTGGTGATCCTAGAGTTTCTCGCGATGGCGCTGGGCATGCTTCACCTCTTTGTTTTTCGCTTCACGTAGCACGGCTTAACATCAGGGAGCTAGCCGTCAGCCCCGTAATTTAATGCGCTGAAAAGATCGCGTTCGCCAGACCTCGATCCCAACCAAACTGCTAATTGACCGCGCACTCAAGCCAATCCGAATCGAGCTCATCATTTCCGTGTTCCCCGTGGATACCATGCTCCGCCGGTGAAAACGTTCCGGGGACGCGATTGGTAAGTTGCTCGCTGGACTTATTGCGCTATGCATTTCTCACCTCATTCGTGGTTTGTCGGGAACTTATCCTGCATGGTCTGTAGTCAGAGATCGCGTGCTCGGACGTAATATTTCTTCCAGCCTGCAGCGATCCGGACATGCTGTCCAATACTTCCTGTCTATGGCGACCAAGGTTTCGTCTATCGCGAAGCCGGAAAGTTTTGCGAGACGGGCACCCGAGAGTGCCCTATTGACGGAAGAGAGAGGGTGATTCGAGGCTAGATTGCAGGTTGATTTCGACTTGGGCTGCGTCAGTACGGGGTAGCGCTTGTTGACCAAAGGGCCATTCTCGATTCCGGCCTTACTACGAGACCAATTGCAGGGACCAGCTGGACTGCCGATACTGCATTTGTTCACCACAAGAAGGCCGATCACTTGGCTCTGCCGTTTCTAGTTCGTTTCCTTCAGCGGACACCTGCAAGCAGGCCCGCCAAGAGCACGATCCCCCGAAAGCAAGAGAACACCCTTCAATTAAATCTTCTTGCCTAATCAGGAATGCGCCCTTCGGTTCGACACAAACCCTGCTCAAAAATTACATCCAAGTTGGGAAATTGAATCGCGCGGATGCGCTGCGGATCCTGAGCGAACTGGAACTGCGTCTATCGGGCGATAGACAAAAGCTATTGCGCCATAGACAGGAAGTCTTGGACAACGAGCGAGCGGCCACCTAATTTTCGACATTAAGCAGCTGACTTCTAGGTCCAGCTGGAGGTGTGAATGTCACGTCTATCCCGTAGTCAATTCTCTTTGCATATCGCGCCCGTCCGCCGGACTAATGGGACGCGCTCGACTGCTACAGCTACTAGCTGTTTTACTCGCCGCTTCCGCGACTGCTTTGGCACAGGGCGGATCTCCCTTTGACACAGGATTCACTGCAATTCAAACCCTTTTCACTGGAACCGTTGCTAAGGTTGCAAGTCTCGTCGCCATTGTGATCGGAGGCTATGGGTTCGCGCACGGAGAACCAGGGCTCTAAAAAGGGGCGCGCTGGCAGGGCCGCCGGTACAGGTATCGCAGTGCTTGCTGTGAATGTCCTGACCTGGCTCCCCGACGGAAGCCGCATGGCGGCCGTGATTCCTCCTGTTGTACGGCCAGCCCCTGCAATGACGATCCGTAAGTTCACCAGTCGTCGATACACAGTCGAAGACCTCATCTCTCGAGGCATTTTGACGCGGTCACTTGCAGACTTCCTGCAGACACAGCTCCGCGGCGGAAAGACACTACTCGTTAGCGGCGGAACGGGAAGCGGGAAGACCACGCTTCTTCAAATCATGGCTCAGGCAATCCCCGAGCATGAGCGCATCGTGGTGATTGAGGATACGTCTGAGCTTCGCATCCAGAAGCCCAATGTATTGGACGCAGAATGTCAGACTGATACCTTCAAGTCCAACATCTCTTTCGAGATCTTTTGAAGTCGGCTCTCCGTGGAGACCGGACCGCATCATCCTCGGCGAAGTGCGCGGTATACAGGCGCGGACACTGCTTGACTCACTCAACACCGGTCCTGACGGTTCCCTCGCCACGATCCGCGCTAATTCGGCCACAAGAGCCCTCTCCCGCTTTGCGAATCTGGCGATGCGCTCCCACCCACGAGCGACACTTTCGGATGTCGAAGCAGAGATTGGAGAAGCCGTCGAATTCATCATCCATGTCGAGCACCGTCCGGGACGCAGAGTGGTCCGTGAGGTGCTTGCATTGAAGGGCTACGACCGAACCGCTAAGCGATTCTTTTTGGGCGATTTACGAGGTGGACCATGAATCAGCTTGAGTACCGCAGATCAATCCGATTGGCCCAGGACTTCTTGACGCGATGCTTTTCGCCGGGCGAGTTCATCGCGTTATTGCTTCGCTGCGAAAAACCGGTCGCCGTGACACAGAGAGTCGTACTCCTAGAACGTGCCGTTGCACCTCGTTATCTGGGTTGGCTTGCGCACCAAAACGAGGCCGGAGCCAACATCTATGCTGCGGCCAATCCGCTTCGCTCCGGCACTCGGAAACGCACGAAAGAAAGCATCGCGTCGGTGCGACATCTGTACCTGGACATCGATTCTGATGGTGACGCCAAACTCGCTGCACTACTGAACTCGAATAGAGTTCCCAAGCCGACCCCCCTCATTTCAACATCGCCGAGCAAATATCAGGTCCTCTGGCGTGTGGAAGGCTTTGACTTCGAGAACCAGGAGCGCACTCTGAAGTTGCTCGCTTTAGCTTTTGGAGGCGATCCCGCTTGTACTGACTGCAACCGGGTTCTGCGTGTGCCTGGCTTCTTCAACCGAAAATATAATCCCGCCCACCCCGTCGCGATCCAGTATCCCGATGCAAACATTTCTCACGTGAATGACTTCGGGCTCGATATTTCGGCCCCGAACCCGATCACCCCAAGTCTCATACCCCGCCGAGAGAACATACGGGCAAGCAGCGCAATTCGGAACTCGATTGGACTTGGGTTTTGCATGAACTTGCCGGCGGAAAAGATGCCCAAAGACTCACGAGAGAACTCGCTTCACGACATTCCGACAAGCCATCCCCCTCTGTCGATGTGGCGTCGGCATGCCCGTGGCTTGTGGAAGGCTTACGACTTGATGACGTGGTAACCATGCTCGAAGTACGTCGCCGGTACGAGGTTCCAAGCTCGATTTGTTTCACCCGCGCACATGAGATTGCCCTGACGGCGCAACGCATGATTTCGCGCAAAAGGTCTGCCTAATTTCACTGCTCGAAGGAGAATAACATGCCCCTACTCGAAATCATCCAAACCCGCCAGATCAGCGCCTCGATCCGATTGGACGAGGCTACAGCAACACAAGTGGATCAGTACGCTGCGTTTACACACGCAACGGCGGACGATGAGGTGAATAAGGCCCTCAACTATGTCTTCTCGAAGGACCGCGACTTTCAGGAGTTCCTAAAGACGTCGCTTGCAGCTCAAGTAGCGCCCAGCCTCCGCATCCGCAAGGGCGCCGTCGCGGATCCTACCGAATCTCCTGAGAAGAAGACAGCCGGCGGGGTGGAGTTTGTGGCCCCCGTACGTGGACAGAAAGCGTGATTACCACAAATTCACTTGCAAGAGCCACAACGGTGCTGCGCACCGGAAGAAATATGACACTCCACCCCTGAAAGGGTACTGCCAAGGAACCAAGGTTCCTGCTTGCGAACGTTCTGTAGTCACAGACCTTAACAGATTTGCCGTTTCTTATTAGGAACCAGTCAAACGGAGCACACATGGCCATACAAACCGAAGAACGTGAGACAAATCTGCGGCGCCTACGGGGAAGAGTGGCGCGCTCGCGAAGCATCGGTACAAAGTTGACGCCTGATGAGGAGCGTCAGATCTTGGCGGTGGCCGAGGCGGAGGGGAAAGCGCCAAGCGAATGGGCACGCGATCTGTTGCTGCGCGGGGCTGTCGGTAGCAATTGGGGAGAAATGGAGATGCACATATTCACCGAACTTGTCGGTATCCAAATGCTCCTGATGAACACGCTGGAACCGCTCTTGCGAGGCGAGAAACTGACCCAGGAACAGCTCGCAATTCTATTCCGCCGAGTTCAGACAACCAAGGCCACGCAGGCACAGGAACTCCTAGCTAAGCGCATTCGGAATAGGGAGAAATGATCATGTCCACTGTCCAACAATGGGGACGCAAAGAATCCATTATGTGGCCGCCACACCGCTACGTATATACGCTTGGAGCCTTTCTGTTTGCGTGCATATTGACCGGAGTCTTTGTCTACATTCACTTTCAATACGGTCTTTTGCCTCTCCAACGGTACTACCTTCCATACCATTTGCGGAGTAAGGCTGGTTGGACACATCCCGTCAACGCCCACCAATTGCTCTATATATCGGACGGAGAAAAGCCTCGCCGGCTAGCGTTGGAGAGTGATGTGGAGCCGGGGTCCCACGGCCCAATTCGTCGGCCGCGGATTGCCACTAACCCTTAGTCCCCGGCCGGCCCACCATGGCACATTTGTCCTCTTGCGCAAGGGACTCGACAATTACCAGAACAAGGCACTCCATGCGTGGATAGGGAACTGGATTTACGAAGATGTGCCAGTATACAGGCTTTTCACGCTGCAGTTCATTTTGGCATGGTGGCGTTCATTCTTCAGCTCCCTTTTTCGATCCCGAAGGACATCCGCCGGATCAAGGACTTCGCTATGGACGCCGCCTCAAAGGTTCCGTTCTTGTAAACGCAAAACAATTCACCAAAGCCGTAGCAGGGACCGGCATCGGACCTTACGACTGAAGACTCGAAACTGCCGCTCCGGATACCGCGGGACGCAGAGAACAAGCATTTTCTGATTGTTGGGGACAGCGGCACCGGGAAGTCCAGCGTCATTCGCCAGATGCTTTACCATGTGGAGGCACGAGGTGACAGAGCAATCGTTTATGACCCAGCCTGCGAATTCGTTAAGCAGTTCTACAATCCTCACCGCGGCGACATTGTCCTCAATCCGCTCGATGCCCGAACGCCGTATTGGAACCCATCGAAGGAGCTACGGCGCAAGGCCGAAGCCAAGGCCCTTGCTGTCTCGCTTTATCAGCCGGAAGGAGTGTCCAACCGATTCTTTGTCGAAGGAATTCCGATCGCGACCTGGTAGAGCAATGGCTGAAACTGGTGGTAGTTATTCTTATCAATAACGGTTATTTTGAGATTTCTGTCCCACGCCAAAGCCTTGGCGCATGCCAATCCAGCGAAACCCGCACCAACGATTACCACGCGCTTTGCTCGGATCTTGTCAATCTGCACTCCAAATTTTTCATCGGTACCTCATCGCAAGAATTTTCATTGAGACTCAGACATCGCCGGATCGAAGGTCAGGCAATCCCGATGTCATAGCTGATGTTTTATGAACACCCTACCAAGCATTCGTGTTCACCCAACTTAAGGTTGTTCAACGGCTGAGTGCCGAGGTCTTCGTGGCGGCCAGACTTCGCGCGCTAAGGTGCTCTGCAGATGCCTCCGCTTCTTGCGGGCTGCGGTGTTCTGTTTCGGCGACCTGAATCCATCTGGTCATCTGCCGGTGATCATCGTGCTAAACGTCGGTCTCGCGGAAATCCTTGAGCAGCTTTCTCATTGCCTTGTCGATATTCTTTTGGGCCTTCGCCTGATTGCCCTTGGTGTCCAGGACATTTGTGGCCTGACCTTGCCAGACCAATTGCTTGGCGCCGAGATCGTAAAGATCCAAGACAATGGTTCCTAGCGCGATCACGGACCTGGTCGACGTGGCCATTCCACTGCCGCAACGGAAGGCGCCATCACCGAAGATATCCCATTGCTTCTCTTTTTCGACGGCGGTCTGGTAGATAACTACCAGATCCGATTTGTCGCTGTCAGTCTTGATAAGCCCTTTGTGGCGAGTCGGCTGTCCACTGAAGATGCTCGCTCAGCATCTCCGTGAAATGGAGAGAGCCCGGGCTCATCTTCCGCACGGACTTGAATGGCCGGCTCAGGCATGTGGAGCAGATTATTTTGAGCTGACCAAGAGCGGTGTCCAGCTCAAGTCATCTGATCGACTTGGCGTGCTTTCTTAGGGTGGTTTCAGATCGCTGTAACCGTGTATTAATCTTGGTATCGACATTATGTGCCCAAAACCACAACGTGTGTGACAATTTCGCGATCAACAGTAATCGTCGACGGTAGTAGTCCTGCCCAGGCACTAGGGTTTTCCCTAGTTACCGTGCAACAGCGTTTTGGCTAGCCTCTCATGTAGGGGGTAATTCATGCCAATAAAGAATCCGAAAGAACTCTTCGTCGCCCTGCTCAGCAATGTAAGGCAAGGCACCGAACGGACAACCAACATCTATCAGGAAATTATCCAAGCCGCCCAGCGTCCAGATGTAAAGGAGGCTCTGGAGGCCCGGGTCTTCATATCAGCAGACATCCTTGCCAGGCTCGATCAGTGCTTCAAAATCATGGGGGAGCAACCGGTGAAGCCCAGCGCCCGTTTGCAGGATTTGCGGGAGGTTTTCGTTGAAGACTTCCGCAAGGAACTCGGTGAGATAGAGTCCCCGGTGGCACGGCACCTGTTCATTCTGGCCAAAGCCAACCACCTCATGCACCTTCGCATAGCCGAGTACGAGGCCCTGATTCAAACTGCCGACGTCACGGGCCACTATGCAGTCGGCGTACTGCTTGAAACCTGCCTTGCAGATAAACTGGCCTTCGCAGAACGTGCTAAACGTCTGATCAGGCACATCGTCAAGACCGAGGTCACGGAGAAATTGGCTCGGGCAGCATGACGGTTCGCGCCACACTTAGAAAGATCGGTGTGGGTTGATGAATCCTCGGGTCATTGACCTTGCGGCGCCTGGGCGGGTTGCTCTCTCAGGCGCCGCACACAGCGGAATGTTTTCTCACTTTCTCAATACCGTGTGACGAAGACTCCCACCACGCCAGGAAACAATGTGTGCATGAGAACCGGGAAGCCTCCAGAACGTCTGCGCGAGCAGACCGGTCCGGGAGGGTGAAATACTCATGATCCGGGCATGTACGTTTTGGAGGCGGCGGAGGGAAGTGTGCAGACGAAGGAGAATGAGGTCGAACACTGCACGCAACCGACACTGAACGGAGAACGCGTGTCCGAGGGGTTAGACGGTGTGCGTCGAACGGCGCACTTAAGAAAGCAGGAACGGTTCGCCGCGTTACTGCACCACTTGACGATCGATCTACTGCGGGAAAGCTACTACGCCTTAAAGCGGAGTGCGGCCCCGGGGGTAGACGGGATCAACTGGCGGGAGTATGGGCACAACCTGGAGGAGCGACTCGCCAGCCTCCACGAGCGTGTGCACTGGGACACGTACCGGGCGCAACCTTCGCGAAGAGTGTATATACCGAAAGCCGGCGGACAGCAACGTCCCTTGAGCATCACAGCGCTAGAAGACAAGATCGTTCAGCTGGCGGTGGTCCACATCCTCAACCAGATCTACGAGGTAGATTTTCGGGACTTTTCGTATGGGTTTCGTCCCGGACGCAGTCGATACCAGGCGCTGGATGCGTTGCGTGTGGGCATCACCAAAAAGCGTGTGAACTGGATACTCGATGCAGATATTCGTGGCATGTTCGATCACATGAGCCATGAATGGACCATGAAGTTTATGGCGCAACGAATCGCCGACAACCGCATTCTCCGGCTCGTCCAGAAATGGCTGAAAGCAGGCGTATCGGAAGAAGGCGAATGGTCGGAGACTAAGGCAGGCATTCCGCGAGGAGCGGTGATCTCGGCGCTACTGGCCAATGTGTATCTGCATTATGTGTTCGATCTGTGGATCGAGGTGTGGCGCCAGAAAGTAGCCAGCGGCGACGTCGTTGTTGTCCGCTATGCTGACGATTTGGTGGTCGGTTTCGAGCATCGTAACGACGCGGAGCGGTTCCTCGGGGAATTCCGGGAACGGCTGGCTTGCTTCTCGCTCGAACTCCATCCGGAGAAGACGCGACTGATCGAATTCGGTCGCTTCGCCCGGTTAAACCAGCGGCGGCGTGGTGAAGGTAAAGCGGAGAGCTTCACGTTTTTGGGGTATACGCATTACTGGGGAAGCAGAGGGGACGGACGAAAGGTACCCGAATGAGCGGCGCGCCTTGCCACCATCGCTGATGCGATTCGCCGCTGCTCCCCCTTGGCTTGTTCGAAGGTGATGCCGCTTCCGGCCATCCAGAAAGCACTCTGCAAGCTCAGGCTGCCGGCACTCCGGCGATAGCCTTGTTCTGCAGGACGCGCACGATAACGCGACGGTTCGCTGCCTCGCCTTCCACAGTCTTGTCAGTGCCCACCTGCTCGCTTTCACCCATCGCTCCGGGGGCAAGCATTCTGGTAAGAGGAAGCTTGCCCCGCTGAAGCAGAATGTCGCAGACGTTCTGCGCGCGCTCCTGACTGAGCTTCTGGTTCACCTGCGGGCTGCCCACGGCCGAGGCATAGCCCTTTACCTCGATCATGTAGCCATCGACCTTGCTTGCGTTCTGAGCCAGCGTTGTGATCTGGGAGATGTACTTGGGATCGACCTTGGTTTTGCCGTTGGCGAAGTAGATGGTGGTTTCGTCCATGATGTAGTAGTCGTCAAGCTGGCCGAACCGGGCGATAGCGGCGTCTACGGCGGCTTTGTTGGCTTCGATGGATTGCTGGTGCTTCTGCAGAGCCTCACTCTGCTTCGCGAGCTCTTCCTGATTCTGTTGCACCTGCTGATTGGTATCGTGCATGCCGGCTGCGATTGCTTTGGCGTTCTTCAGGTCGCTGCCCTTGAATCGTATTTTGCTGGCAACGAGAACGTTCTGGTTGTTGTAGTCGCCTTCTATGGAGACGGCGAGGCCCGGGATGAGCGCAGCCATGGACATCTGCTTGCTGCGCGCTTTGAGCAGACCCTCCTTCTGGCCCACGTCAGTGCTATCGGTGAGCATGACGATCATGTTCGGGTCCTGGCTTGTGCTCAGGATGATGTCCGGGCCGCTGCGGCTTTTGATGAGGCCTTGAACCTTCGTCGATTGCGCCGGCGCTGTTCCGGATGTGATGCCCAGAAACAACAGGGTTACGATATT
This sequence comes from uncultured Acidobacteriaceae bacterium, assembly GCA_963750415.1. Lineage (GTDB taxonomy): Bacteria > Acidobacteriota > Terriglobia > Terriglobales > Acidobacteriaceae > PALSA-350. Next base: position 51,094 of record CAVVQX010000001.1, on the reverse strand, counting down.
GGCCATCCCGAGTAAACGAGTTGCTTTCATTTTCCTGCTCCTTCCTGATGCTGATAGCGAACGCAGTCTTATTCAGAGTTGCATTCAATAACGATTTAATTTTTCCCGCGCGTGATAATCAGTGGGCGCTCGTACCGATCTCGGGAGCCACCCCTCGACGCGAGACGTCACCTCAGTGGCCTTGCCCCAATCGATACGTTGGGCGAGATCGTTGCCGCCGGCCGACCTAGGGGCAAATTGCAGCGGTGTATCGCTTTTCCAGATGTAGGATGGTCACAAAGGGAGCTTCCAATGCTCTCTCGAGCTCGGGCTCCAAAGCGCAGTCGTGGCTTTAACTACGACGACATGGTGATCAGGCAGCAATACTCGCCGACGCATCAAAAGTTCACCTCGGTTCAGGGAAGCGCGTTTCGTCACACGTCAAAGACCCTAGGATTCATTCCTAGAGCAATGTGCGGCCCTCCGCCACTGGGGAAATCCCCAGTATGGGTATGGATTTTGTGGAGTTCTCCGCCCGCCTGATCGTTGGCGCGTTGCCCCGATCCCAGGGATTTCCCCAGTGGTAAAGTGCCGCGCACTGGCCTTGAATTGGGCTAGCTGGTTCGCTAACTCACCCGCACGATACAAGAGTGTTCCTAGTACGTCCGGATTCTGTAAGCGGCGACTGCCCCAAGGTCTCCCTCTCCGCAGCGGCTCCGGGCCTCTGTTTGAGACAGGAGGATCCAATTCAAAAGGAAGAGTGATGAAGAAGCTCTTTGCAGTGGTGATGGCTGTTTTGACTTCTTTGGGTCTTGTCTGGGCACAAGCATGGAATAACGACCCAACTTTGCTCATCGGTCCCCTTCACTGGGGCACCGTGACGCCGTCGTATGCTACGTGCGGCGACAGCATCACGGCTGAAGTCGGAATGAAGCAGTCGCCGATCGACATCGTTCCCGACAACGCATTTGCGGCGAGCGTTTGCGCTCCGTTGTTCAAGTACAAAACGACTCCGCTGAAGATCGAAAACACCGGCCACTATGTCGAAGTGCCCTACGATCCAACCAGCTACCTTTACGTCGGATCGCCGCCGACCGACGTCTACCAACTAGTGCGGTTCCATTTTCATGGGCCGAGGGAACACACTATCAACGGCGTCGGATCTGAGGAGCTTCACGTGGTGCACACCGATGTCATTGAGTCTGCGCCTCCTCCCCGCCCGCAGCTCAAACCGGCCCCGCCGACACCGATTGCGCTGAAAAAGCAAGAGCTGGGAGAGCAGTCCTGGGATCCGCAGTGGGATGAGACTGTGGAGCGGGCGTTATCACCGGGAATGTTATCGGCCAGGATTGCATGGGGAGTAAGGAGCTACTGCCCCCAATTTGCCTCCATGAGCGATCCCGATAAGCGCGCTTTTTGGGCCTATACCTTCCAGGCGCTGGCCGGGGCGGAGGCAGGGCTCAAGCCGACCGCTGATGTACGCCACACTGAACCTGAGGTGGCCAAGATGGACACCGTCACCAAGCGGATGGTCCACCAGCAAGGGTTGCTGCAACTGGCGTACATGGATGCGGAACGCTACGGATGCGATTTCAATTGGCAGCACGATCGGATGTTACCGGAAAAAGATCCAGCCCGAACCATCCTGCAACCCGAGAACAACCTGCTCTGCGGCGTAAAGATTATGGAGAACCAGATGCTCGCGCAGAGCAAGCCTCTGCTTTCGTCCACCAGTTACTGGGTAACGCTGCGGCCCGCGGCTATCAGCTATAAGGTTTTTGCCAAGCAGATGAAAAATGTGCCGGTTGCGTGCTCCAACGGTATGCCGCCGGAGGAAAAAGCACAAAACCGATAGCCGGGAGACACGCAAAGTGTCGGCAGCTACTACGGTCACTGCTCACCTCTCTCCGGCCTCCAGGTAACCGGCGTGCCTACTAGTGTAGATCGCCACACAGATGGTCACTTATGAAGGACGGCGCGTGCACGGGTAACTTTTTCGAGGATGTCCGAGGTTTTGGTAAGTCCAGATTGAAAGGCTTTGGATTCTCGTTTGTGGTGGCCGATGTAGTCGCCGATGGCGGTGATGAGTTTGTCCCAGGTCCTGGAAGACTCGGCACCGGATCTGGTTTGTGGTCAGGTCACGGAAAGAGAACCGTTTGATCCTGTTGAGCCACGAAGCCGAGGTGAGTCTGAAGCGCACGTGGAAGCGTTTGTGGTTGTCGAGCTACCGCTCGACGCGAGGACGCTTGTGGGTCGAGTAAATTTCGCAGATCAGATAGATCTCCTTGTCTGCGGGGACGGTCTGGTCGGCAATTACTCCAGCAAGCACACTGGCCGGTAAGACGCTCCGGCCAGGGACGGATTTTCCGCGTTGCTTGAGATCTCGTGTGTGCTCAATCTCAGGCGCCTGTTTTGATATTCCTCCTTTCAACAGGGGTCCGCCTTACGAGGTGCACGCCTTCTGCGAATCGCCAGGCTGCCGGCGGGAACTCTAACTTCGAAATACCATATTCCTGCGGAGTAATGCCAGCCCAAACGACGCCGAAATGAATAGGAGCCCGAGGATCCCCACGAGAGGCCAACCTGACGCCGTCTTCGGCAGCTCCGTCGATGCAACAGTGGTTGTCCCTGCTTCATGCGAAGCAGTAACTGTTCCCGTTGGCGATTCCGTGGCGATCAACACAGGCGCACTAGGCGGCAGGGTTCCGGATACCTGCTGGTGCTGCGACACAGAACTTACGGGCGCCTCCACGACCTTCGTTGCGTTCACTGTCATGCCCTTCTTCAGGCCGAAGGCATCCGTCTCCGCGCCATCCACCATGAACTTCTGCCCTTTGGGGATTTGGAAAGATTGATTTTCGCCATTCTCCATTCTGAGGATGACAGAGTTCGGTGGGCTCACATGAAAGACTTTGCCCGTAACCGTCTGCACGGTTGTGACGATCTGGGGCGTTGTGGTTGTTACGGTCGTGCGCTCTAGTTTCATGCCGGGCTGGAGTTCGCTGATGGACAGTTGCTTGCCATCGACGTTGACTCTGGCGCTGGCGGGGACGTTGGGAAAATGCCGAAGGGTGCCGTCTGACATCTTGACGAAAAGACTGTTCCCCTCGACTGATACAACCTCACCACTCTCGACCTTTACCGCGTGGGTCGGAGTGCCGGATGTGGTGGTGCTTTGGGTTTGTACTTGGGCGAAGGTCGGGACAGCGAATATGAAACCTGCTATCCCGGCCACGACTATCAGACTTCTCCTCATCATGTTACTTGAATTCATCGTTATTCTCCGATTTTGAAATAGGTAAAAAGCCTTGGACAGAAGCCAGGCACTTTAGAATCCAGAAGAACCTGCTCCTGTCGCTTCCATCCCAGTCGTGTTGACACACCCTGGTAAGCTTGTTCTCCTTCCTGGGCCCTGGAATCGATGCCCGGCTGCTCTCAGTACTATTCAGTGGTTCATATCGGTAGCCGTAGCATGGACGATGTATCGCGACGGGGCGCTACCTACGAAGTAAAACGGATAACAAGTCACCAATGTAAGCGAAGGTTTCGCACCCGCCTCCAGAACGGAGATGTTGGTGGGTGGAACTATTTGTATTTCATCGACCAGATAATGTGAGGTGCCACTCTGCGAATGCAGATCGATCGCATCTCCGAGGTGAACGTCCTTAAGCACGCGAAAGAATCCGTCTCGATGTCCGGCAAGGCCTATGTTTCCGGATTCTCCAAGGGAAGCGGTGCCGCGAATGTGCCCGACCCCCCGATCCAGTGTTAGATCGTCTGTTCCCTCCAAAACCGGCACCCGCAATCGAAGAGAGGGAACGTCGAGAACTCCCAAGGGCGGTGGGACGTTGATACGCAAGCTAGCTTGGTATCCCTTGATGCGCTGTATTGACCAAAGGCGGAGATCTGGCAGGCCACTCTGCGAGTGAGCCCGTGCTTCGAGCAGCGCCGGGGCAGATGCTTGCGAGGCCCAGAAACTTTGCACCATGGCACGGGAGTAAATCACGCTATATTTCTGATTACCAACGTAGATAAGACCCAGAAACAGTCCACACCACATCAGCAGCGGCTCAAGCCTACTGAAACAGCGCCGTCCGTTCTTCGCCGGCAACCGAGTTACCCCATTGGACATACCAGCCTTCAGTCCGCCACACAATTGTGGATATCTGATTCCGGGGTGTCGACTAGGAAAATACCTAGTTTTTGGGAATGCTTCCAATCCAGGATGATGGTCGCTCGGATCTTCGTGTGCTTATCTGCGATGCCCAATTGAAGCGAGTAGGCTGACTCAGGCCACCTACGCTAGCCGAAATGGAGATGCTTTGGACTGGGTCCAGCTCGGACGTTTGATTGCGTGGGGCGAAGAAACTTCGCAGTAATTGTGATGGACGAGAAGATCTCGATCTCTCTGAGTGAGGACGTGAGCTGCTATGAGAAACTTCACTGGGTTCATTGTTAACAGGTTGATTACTGGGGTGCTCGTGGTCGCGCCGATTTATCTGACTGTGCTGCTACTTCTTAAAGCAGCGAAATCACTGCTGAGTATCGTGCAGCCTGTCGCAAAGCTGCTTCCACAATGGATGCCAGCGGCCCAAATACTATCGTTGCTGATGATCGTGCTTGTTTGTTTCTTTATCGGACTGGGGATAAAGACGCCGATGGGACGGGCAACATGGGAGCGAATGGAAAATTCCCTATTTGAGAGACTACCAGGTTACGCTCTCCTTAGAAGTCTCACCCAGCAACTAGCTGGGAAAACTGAAGACAAAACATGGAAGCCGGCAATGGCTGAGATTGAAGATGCCCTCGTCCCAGCCTTCATCATTGAAGAGCTGGAAAACCGGAGCTTCACCGTTTTCGTCCCTTCCATACCGACGCCTCTGGCTGGGGCGGTTTACATCCTTACATCGGATCGTGTGCATCCGTTGGATGTTCCTTTTACGCAGGCGATAAAGACCATTTCCCGGTGGGGATCGGGGTCGAAGGATCTTCTCGCTGCCATGAAAAAAGGAAAGGGATTGATCTGAAAATAATGAAACATAGCCATCCGATTCTTTAGTCTCAGCTAACGTAGAACTACGCCGCAGGGATGGCGGACTCCTTCGGTGCAGGGGTGGCTCGCCGGGACATAGACCGCCGCACCAGAATCCACGACACTAGAGAGCACAACACCAGGGTGAGCAGCACCAGTTCGAGAGCGCGCAGGAAGAAATGATCGATCAGGCCGCGGCCCCTGCTGTCGAGATCTTTAAGCGTCTTTTCGCTTTGAACGTTGACGTCGTTCATGACTGCTGCTTCCTCGATGTAAAGAGCGTCCAGCACTGCCTTTCGTTCTCCATGGAGATCCGCGGTCGCGGCCAGCCGTTCGTTATGCAAGGCGGCAATGGTGGCGATTCTCTCTTGCCGCACGGCATCGAGAGTTTGCAGGAGCTCGTCTTGCAGAAAGGCCTGAGCAGCCAAACGCTCGCCGTCAACGTCCGCCCTGATTGCTCCCCGAGCGTGCCCCATGGTTTCCGGCATGCGTTCCAGGCCGCTTGACGTTTTGGCGAGCGCGTTCGACAAAACTACGACGTTGGACATGACCGCGTCAACCCGAGGGTCGCGCGTGATATCCATGAGCAACAGTTCGCCTTGCCAACGGGCCTGTTTCGGGATGTAAACGTTGTACGAATCCAAGCGCGCCGTAAGATCGCCTAGGCTCTCCGCCAGTGCTTTCAAGGAGGCTATGCTTCCCAAGTCGGACTCCCCGACCTTCCGGATCATCTCCGGATCGGCCGATTGACGGCCGGTCAGACCGGCTTGTATGGGATGAGCTTCGGCCCACGCGCCAAGTCTCTGACGCAGGTCAGCGACGTTGGCTGACGGAGCCGCCACTTGGATAAGTCGTTCCATCTCGGCGTCCATGTTGTTCAGGGTTTCGGCGACAACGAAATAGAACTCGCCAAATCCTTGTTTCATGGCAGGCCGTTCCATGCGTGCCTTTATTTGAAACAGGAACGCCCAGGTATCGACAACTGCAGCCACCGGGTCGGTGTTCAGCAAAGTCATCTGCAAAGCCGGAATCGCCTCGGCTTTCCACATCAGCGCTTGTCTGCGGGCTTCGGGTGAGTGCGATTCCAGAATAATCCTGTCGGCTGCGGCTTCAATCTCTGCCGAGTAAAAACCCAGGAGGGATTGGTTCCGCGAACTGAGTTCCGCCACGGACGACCGGACATTTTTGGCTGATTTGATCGATGAGGTCTTTCTTGTTGATGCACATCCCAATACTAGCAAAATCAAGCTCAAGAGTACGCAGCTTAAGCGCCGGCGCGCAGCTCCCACAGGTGTATCGGTGTGATGATCCTGATGCAGCATGACATGCTCCCACTTGGCAAACCAAGCTACGTTCCAGCCGATCTAAGTATGATGGTCTGACGTGCATCCAGTCCCAACTGAGGCAAAAGTGGGGAGCGAGCTCGCGCGTACCTTCCCGACGCCTGATCGAGGCGGCTCTGCGCCGCGCGGAGAATGGAGTCAGCTGCGTCAAGGCCAGCTGCTGACGCTCGGGACCTATATCTCGCAATACCCGTCTCTGTATCAATAACTTCACAAACCGGTGAACATCCGCGTGCTCTTCAACGGATGTCCAAGCGAAAAACACGCTGTCGTCATTGTGGCAATACGCATTGTTATTGCCGCGCTGCGTGCGCCGGACTTGGTCGCCCATCGTGATCATAGGCATGCCGAACGAAAGCAAAATGAAGGTCAGGAAGTTCTTAACCCGTCGATTCCTGAGTTTCTCGATGGCGGGACCATCGGTAGGGCCCCTCAACGCCACAGTTCCAGGTACGGTTATCGTTCGCGCCGTCGCGGTTACCCTCACGATTGGCTTCATAATGCTTCTGGTTATAGGAGACCAGATCGTTAAGCGTAGACCCGCCATGGCACGTGATGAAGTTTACGTTTTGCTCTGCCTCATGGTTTTCGCGCCGATACATTTCGCCGCTGCCGACCAGCCTGTCAGCGAAATGCCCAAAGGAGCCATTCTCGCCGCGAAAGAAACTCCGTACGCCGTCACGAAAGCGTCCGTCCACTCTCCCCGACTATCTCCGATAAAGCTGCCCACCTGTTATAGCCCATCCGCATCCCAGGCTTTGGCAATCATCTTGGTGCCGGCAAGAGCCGGATCCGACTCGATATCCCAAAGAACGAGTGGATTGGACATCAACCTCCCGTCTGAATCAAGTGCGAGGATGGGCGCTAGATCGAATCGGAATCCATCCACGTGCATTTCTTCAACCCAATAGCGAAGACTATCCACGATCATGCGACGCACGATGAAGTGATTGGCATTGAGCGCGTTTCCAGTCCGGCTGTGGCCGGCATATCGTGAACGGTCTTTTTCCAGGATGTAGTATGTGTTGTTGTCGATCCCGCGAAAACAAAGCGTTGGCCCGTGGGTCCCCCCTTCAGTGGTCTGATTGAACACGACGTCTAGGATGACTTCGATTCCGCCACGGTGCAGTGCTTTCACCATGTCGCGAAACTCGTCGACTGGACCCAGAGGGTCCTTACAGGAGCTATAGGCTTGATGGGGCGCAAAGAACGAGACGGGTGCATAACCCCAATAATTGACAAGCCCCCGTGGGCAATCCTGGGCATCGAACTGAAAGACGGGCAACAGTTCCACTGCGGTGATCCCGAGTTCTTGAAGATACGGAATCTTCTCGATCAATCCCCTGTAGGTGCCGGGGGTCTTCTCCCTAATGCCTGAAGTGGGGTGAAGGGTGTACCCCGCTACGTGCATCTCATAGATAATCGTGAGCGTTGCTGGTTGGCTGAACGGCTTATCGCCTTCCCAATCATATTCCAATGGATCGACCACGACACTCTTCATCGCGGTTGCGGTGTTGTCCCCTGGCAGGCATGCAGCTTCTCGGTTGTAGTTTTTGGGGACAACCACGCCGCGCCCGTATGGATCGAGGAGAACCTTGGTTGCATCGAAACGAAGACCACTGTCAGGATCGCATGGTCCGTGGACTCGATATCCGTAGAGTTGTCCGGAGTGGATGCCCGGCACAAACACATGCCAATAATGATATGTGCGGTGGGTATATGGCTTGATACTGATCACATGTATAGGCCGCGCATCATCTTCTCGGTTGAAGAGCAGCAACTCGACAGCTGATGCGTCGTGGGAGAAAAGGCTAAAATTCACGCCCTCGCGGTAGACCGTAGCCCCGAGAGGAGCGGCCTTCCCGCTGGTGGTAATAATCGAAGGGGAGTACGAGGCATTCGATGAGGATACGGTCGTGGTCATGTTCGCCTGTGTTTTTCTCCGTCACGCCTGAGAATCGTGATCGAATCTGTATCTGCTTTCGCGGTCATACTACTGCTACGGAACTCGTCGGTGTTGAGAGGCGTTACTGAGATGGTAGATCTCGCAGGTCCATATGCACTCAGGGGATGGCCGACTTGTTCAGGTGCTGCCACGGGTGTCATCGTTGTGTTTTCGTTTGGCCGGGTTTGCAGACCACGCCTGTCAAACAAATATCGGCAATTTTCAAAACTGACGGCGGTAGAGACGTGCCCTCTCACGGCGTATGGCGATCTCGAGCGCCTTGAACTTAGTCATGACCTCGTCCATCGTGTGGCCCAATTCTTGGGGTTTGTCTTTCAACTGTTTCACCTGTGGATCGTGCTCGAGGGGGCTAAATCCAAATGGCGCAAGGGGCAAGATGAGTTGTTTCCAAGGAATCCGACGAGTCGCTCTCATAAAGCGTTCTCGCCATCTAGAACCCATTTGCAGATCGCTGACGGAACTCCAGGAGTTTTCACTGTCAGTCAGTCTTACGCCGAGCAACCGGTGAAAACAATGAGGGAAATCCCTAGGCATGTAGATTCGCCTTACATGCTGGCAGGTAGCTTGCTGGGCCACTGCGGTTGGCCTTTGGGAAGGCGCTTTTATCTCGGGCGCCCGAACCTGGGGATATTCCCAATGGCGGAAGGCCGCACATTGCTCTAGGAATAGTCTGGAGACTCTTGGCGCGACGAAATGCTCTGCTTAAAAGCGAGGCGAATTATGATGCGTCCACGGGTATTGGTGGGTGATGATTATGTCGCCGTACTCAAAGCACGACTGCGCTTTCGAGCCACAGCTCGAGAGAACGTGGTTTACTGATCCATGCGACAAGACTTGAAATCATCAAGAACAGAGTCGGATTACCGGTCGGCTAAGATCCCTTTCGTAGCCCAGCGCACTCAGGCTCGAGGTACTTAACATGAGATATCCGCTGTTGGCAGTTGGTTCAAGTCCAAGCCACTGCACGGCCAACACACGAATGAAAGGCCAGCTTGTAAACAGCAATACGTTGCCGAAAATCGCACTTACCCGGCTAACCACATTGTCCGCTCGGGCCCTTACCTGCTCCGGCGTTTCACCCTCTCGGCATCCATCCCGAGAAAGATTCAAGTCCGGGCGCACAAATCGGATGTCCGCGTCGTGGTGGCCTTCATATTCACTGTAATTCCATTCACTGTAATTCCGCTCCACGAGATCGGAGTCAATCTCGGCACGGAACCGAACCCTGCTAACTCGCAGGTCCGGCGTGCGCGCTGCAAGGGACTGGTGAACACCCTTGCAAAGACACGTTCCTTGAGACGTTTCCCCCGGTCGAAGAGCGGTATGCTCGCCATATTCCGTGAGACGCAGGTCCGTAAGTCCGGTGTGCTGTCCTCTAATGGTCCAGACCGTTTCTCCGTGCCGGGCCAGATAGACGATAGGAAGACGATCACTCATTGCGAGGCCTCCAGTTTCCTTTGCGGCCAGCCGTACCTGCCGACTGGACGACTGTCTTCCTCTGCCGGCGTCCAGGACTAATCCGGGTTGAACCGTCTCCCGAAGATCAACTGCGATGGCCCAGCAACCTAGCTGCCAGGGTGCAAGACGAATCTACATGCCTAGGGATTTCCCTCATTGTTTTCACTGGTCGCTCGACGTAAGACTGACTGACAGGGGAAACTCCCGAAGTTCCGTCAGCGATCTGCAAATTGCTAGACGGCGAAGGCTACTTGCTCACAGGACGCCATGGATCCTTCTCTTCTTATGAGGCATTCATCCACGTCATTGATCGTCAGCTGGTCGAAGTGAGAATCAAATCCCACTAAGCGGACCCCGCAGGTTGACAACCTGTGAACGAGGTCCGAGAAAATACAAGGAGTGATCTATGAAAGTCAATCGGTTCCGCATCGGGTCTCGGTTCGTAATTGCATCCCTATTTTGTCTACTCGCAGTAGGCAGCTTCGCCGACAGTGAAAAAGATAAGGAAGAGGATAGAACCGAAATCCGCCAGATGGCGCAAGAAACACTTGCTCGCCTTTACAAGGCAGAGCCCTCCGCCCAGGCAGTTGTTCAAAAGGGTTACGGATATGCCGTTTTCAGCAACACGGGCGTTAAGATCCTTTTTGGCGGTTCTGGCCATGGTGAAGGCGTGGCGATCAACAGCCAGACCAAAGCTGAAACCTTTATGAAGATGTTTGAGGTTCAGGCTGGCCTTGGCATGGGCGTCAAGAAGTTCAAGGTCATATTTGTATTCGACACTCAAAAGGCATTCGATGACTTTGTGAATTCCGGATGGGAGTTCGGAGGGCAAACCTCGGCTGCCGCCAAAACCACGGAGAAAGGCGGAGCGATGGAGGGTGCAGCCTCGGTTTCCGACGGTGTTTGGATGTATCAAATGACCGACAAGGGATTAGCGCTGGAAATCACAGCTAAGGGTACCAAGTACAAAAAAGACGACGACCTCAACAAGTCATCGTAGGTAGACGAAACGCGACAAATGTGGCCGTTGGCATCGGCCTGGTGATTGGGAACGCTTTTCGGATGGTATGTACGCGACGGGTGGTGCGATGCGGGAGGATGAGGCTGATCGCCCTCAACGACACGATCCATTGTCCTGAAACTCCCCGCTAGCCACCATTGCGGCTAGAGAGTGCGCGCAATTCAGGATTTTCCGGTGCAGCGGATCATTCTTCACACTGTCCGGAGTAATGTAGTCCAACTTCTTGCGCGCCGTAAGAACCTTATTGTCGAGCTCTTGCATATGATCGAACTCCTTGCTCAGCAACTGAAGCGCATCGCGATCGGAATTGGTCGTGGTCGCTATATGTGCCAGATGAAGGTTCTTGGCAGCTTGCGCACGGTAATCATCCATCCACGCTTCCGTCACCGGGTTGCCGTTCTGAACGGACATCAGGAGTGCGCTTTGCCATTCCCTGATGTCGCTCAGGGTTTCAATGGTCGCATCTAAGAAATCTTTGGAGAACCCCGAAGTTGCTGGCTGACTGGCCAGAGGAGCAGAGCTAGCGGTACTGGCAGCGGTTGGCAGCGTCAGTGTGATTTGACTTCCTTGATAGCTAAGGGAACCACTCATTAGCCGGGCCAATGCGTCGACCGCCACGTAGGGCCGGCCATTTAATTGGATTAACGGCGCTTGCCCGGAATGGCCGCTTAAAATAAAGCTCCCGCTCTGTTGGTTAGTTTGTGAAAACCCGGGACCCTGCGCTAATAGAAGCCCAGCCAACAATAGCCATTTACTTTTTTGAATTCCTCGCATGAGTTCTCCCTACAACGTCCGACCTAGACTTCGGCGAATTGGATGAGAATCGTGATATAGGTGTCCTTTCTTTGGATGCACCACACTTAAAGTGTGTTAGCTGCATTTAGCGCCTCGCCAGATGACGCGTCGCGAATGCGAGTGACATGGAAAAGCGTGTTGGCGGTGCTTCGTAATCCATCCCTGCAACCGTCGACTCTGTTCGTTTAACACGAATCATCATGACGCAATCCATTCTAGATCGAAGTGGTCACAAATCAGTTGGCATTGTTGTGCTGAGATGCGCCGACGCTCTGACGATGAACAGTGCAGTACCTGGAAGGTCTGGTTCTACCATGCGGGTCAGTGATGTCAATAGCTATTTCCGTTTTTCTTTGTGGGGTAAGATTGTTACCCTTTGAATCGGTTGCGGCGCATTTTGTTCTCCACCGTGTTTCTATTCGCACTTTCTGTGAGCCGTCCTCGTTCTGTGCTGGTTGAGGTTCAATCGGAGAGGTCGATGCCGACAGTTTTCGACCGTCTCGTTTAGGGTCCCAACCCTGACACTCAGTCATCGGAACGCGTCGTTCCCGGAACGAACAAGCATCATCGTCCTAACTCAAGCGGCTGCAGCATAAAAGGGGAGGATTGCTCCTGGGTTGATCCAAATGCGTTGAAGCAGTATGGCAAGTCTTCGGGGTGACCGCGACGACGGGCCCGATTTCATGCCAGCGTACCTCCATACCAGGTGCAAGTCCCATTGTCATAAGTGTGAGTCTTTTCCGTGACGACCGAGCACATCGTTGGCCGCACTCGGCGAGCAGGGAGCGTAGATAGACGTTCCCGGTCTTGGTGATGACGAGGTGAGGGTCTCGGGAACTCGACTAGCTTCGTCGTGGGCGAAGTCCCAAATAGCAACCCACATCTCGGCTTTGGTGGAACCAATGTTTGCTGCCCAAAGCCGCCAACGGAGCGTTCGTCTGTGATTTGTCTGTCTTGTGCAAATGGTTAAAAACCAAATCGGCCCCTGCCTAGGGATTGTCCTAGTTGAATTCCATTCTGTGATGGCGTCGACTGGTTGCGTTCCCTCTGAACCTGTGGGAACGCATGTTATTCAGGTCTGTTTACAAGCCAATGCGCATGAAAAACAGCCGCGCGAAAGTTTTCCTTCACGGCGAGTAAACCATCGTTAGGAGAAAAGTATATGTGGATACAAATGCGTCCAAATGGCGAACCAATGGCTCATTGCATTCCTGGACAAGGTGTGTTCCGTCGAAGCCATGGGCGCCTTTATCGATACAGACAAACGTTGGGTAACAGAGGCCTTAACCCCGAATGCTCTCGATGCGCTCGGCGTTACCAAACCGTCGCGAGCCTCGTTTCCAGGGGAATCCGAGCAAGGCATAGTGACGCGAGCGCAGATTCTCGGTGATATCGGAGCGAATCATTTCGGCTACCGCGACCGGTTCTCCCAGCCCATCATCGAAGGCTCCGACGACGAACCAATGGGTGACGGAGAGGTGGGCGAACGCCTATATGTGTGATTCGGGTGGACTGAGACGCTGGAGATTCAGAGGAAGCGACCTGCCGCCAAGCGGCACGGTCCCGTTCCGTCCGCCGCCTTTGTGGCGGCGCACCAAATCGAAATGGGTAGCTGCGGTCGCCATCGCGGGCTGCCTAAGCGCCCTTGCCTGGTACGTCCGGCTCAAGCGGAGGAGAGACCGGCAACTAGCGCTCGGCGGTATGTTGATTCGTGCACAGGAGCGAGAACGTAGTCGCATTGCGTCGGAAATCCATGATGATTTTAGCCAGCGTCTGGCGGTGATGGCACTCGAATTGGAGAATGCGGAAGAAGCAATAGGAGCCTCGCGAGATGACGCTGTCCGGCAAGTTCACAATATCTTGAATTCTGCCAGCGAACTTGGCGCAGATCTCCACACACTTTCGCACCGGCTGCATTCCTCTACACTAGAGAGATTGGGGCTCGTCCCAGGGGTCACTGCTCTGTGTAAGGAGTTTGCGGTCCAACAGGCCATTGAAATTGATCTGCTCACCGACGATGTCCCTCGTTCCGTTCATCCGGATATGGCTTTGTGTTTATTCCGAATCATCCAGGAAGGACTTCGCAATCTGAAGAAACACAGTGGAGTCTCCAAGGCCCAGGTACGATTGGGTAGAAGCGGCGGCAAACTATTTGTATCTGTGTCCGACGAAGGCATCGGATTTGAGGAACATGATCTGGGGAAAAAAGCGGGCCTGGGCATCCGTAGCATGGAAGAACGCGTATCCCTAATAGGCGGAAGATTCGAGATTCATTCAAAGCCTGGGAAAGGGACAAGAATCGAAGCATCTGTCCCAATTATCGAACGCGAAAAGGCCCCTGCATGAAAAACGTCCTGTAGCCAAGGAGTCAAACCGCTATAGCAGCCATTGAATTGTCCATTTCTTTTATTGACCCAGAATCGGGGTGTGTGACCCTTATCATTGCACGCTGACTTAATGTTTTCCAGCAACTTTACGGAGATTGTTTCGAAAAGCCTATTTCCTGTGGTGTCTTGGGGGCCAAATCTAGAAAATGCAAAGAGTGCCTTATGGAAACTGTCCACACAAGAGTGTCTCGCCCCCGCATCCTCATCGCTGATGACCATGCGATGTTTGCCGAGGCTTTATCTGTCTACCTGGAACCAACATTTAACGTCATAGGCACGGTAGTCGACGGCCGAGCCATGCTGGAAGAATCTATCAGGCTCAGGCCAGATGTAATTGTCACCGATGTCGCCATGCCCCTCCTCAACGGACTGGACGCGGCCCTCAGAATTAGGGAACAATCTCCGAATGTGAAATTCATGTTCCTGACAATGCTCGATGACCCGAATCTTGCTGCCGCGGCACTTGAACTCGGACCCGTTGCTTTTCTTTTGAAACGCTCCTGTGGATCGGAACTACTTAAAGCGATGGAGCAGATTTTGCATGGTCGGCCCTACGTGACACCCAAGCTGAAAGCTGAGGATTGGGTCGCCGCGAAGACCAGGGCTCGACAGTTCTCAAGGGACTTGACCAAACGACAGCGCGATGTTGTGCAGTTGTTCGCTGAAGGCCGTGCGATGAAAGAGATCGCTGCGATCCTCAACTTGAGCGAAAAGACTGTGGAATTCCATAAGCATCATGTCATGGAGGCGTTCAATATCAGGAGCAACGCGGATCTGGTCCTGTTTGGGTTGAAGCGTGGTTTGATCGCAGTAGTCCCGAACCAGTTAGTGTCCTAACAACGGAATATGTTGACAGTTTCCTTTATCTTGGGCATCTTGCATCCTGGGGGGATTTCCCCAGTTGCGAAGGGCCGACCATTACTTTAGCAATGGTTCCGAAGGCGCGAAACTGCACCCTTAGCTTTGGCGCAACGAAAGGGCGTCCCTTCACCCTGAATGGAGGCCAATTTTGATCCGACCACGGGTACTGCTGGCCGATGACCATCCGGCCTTACTTAAGGGCGCAAGTGCACTTTTAAAGCCGCAGTTTGAGGTAGTGGGAAACGTAACGGATGGCGAAACCCTGGTATCGGAGGCCCGCCGCCTTTGTCCCGACGTAATCGTGGCTGATATTACCTTGCCGGTTTTGAGTGGGATCCGTGCGGCCTATCGACTGCGAGAGTGCTCCTCGCCAGCGAAAATTGTGTTCTTGACAATCCACTCTGAAGAGGAGTTCATCGAAGCATGCATGGCAGTGGGCGCATTGGGATACGTCCTCAAGTCTCAAATGAAGGCTCACCTGGTTCCAGCAATACAAGCGGCCATTGGCGGGCAATCCTACATTTGTCAATTTATTCCATATGATGTTGGAGTAGTTAGCGGACTGACGCTCGTGTGCCGGTTTTGCCGGCGGAGCTAAGAGCAAAGACTAGTTCCACTTGAATCGTAGAGGATGGGATCTATGCCTCCTCCTGCTCATCTCGCCCTCTCTGGATGCGAAAAATCATACTCAGTTTTGTGCGAATATGGGGGAGCAGGTCAGGGTGCTGGTAGACTATTGCAGCCCTCATGCAGGAACCTGGCCCCCATGTGGAAGAAAATCTTTAGATTCAGAACTTTCCTCGTTCTTTCTATCGTGGTGTTTTATTATGCATCCCTTCTCTATATTCGCGTAAACAATTATATATATTGCAGTTAACTGGAGCTACCGAGTAATGGGAGGCTGTTTAACGTGGTAGCAATTGGAGGCAGTAGGTGATTAGCTTTAGGGCAAATATGGTAGGGCTATCGCCTATCAAGTTAAACAGAGATCATTTACGCGGTACGCCGAATCACAACCAGACCCAACAGCGTGAGTGTGGCCGTACGACGTCCGCATCTTTGAGTTGTAAGGCAAGGCAGGATCCGGTGTTCGGGTTTGGGTAGATGACTCTCCCGAGTCGCACCGTAATCTTGTATTTTGCGGCGCAGGGGTTTGGCGTATCTTGACAGCGAAAAATCTCGCTTCATCTTTCGACGCTTTGGGTATGGCACACAACGGACAGGATTTGATTCTAAAACATTGTTGCGTACTCCGGACGTCAGTCTTGTCGGTATCACCATGCCCATTATTACCGGAATCGAGGCCGTGCATTAGTTTCGAAAGACTAGGCTGGTTGCTCATCTCGTGTTGCTAACGATGCATTGCGAAAACGAATTCATGCGCGCGTGCCTCGAGCCTCGGTGATCACGTTAAATCCGGCCATACGTGATCGGGTTAAAAGCGGCCATAGAGAGTGGCCGAAGACGTGATTGTTTTACCTTGCCGACGTGTAGCTTTGCAAGGCGGGGAGTGGCGCGTTGATGTTCAGACCCTTTGATTGCGTGGTAGTGTTGTATTCGCTCTGCCGGGGTCGCGCCTTGCGGAGTGATCCAGGGCCGATGACACGGGGCTGGCTCCGAAGGAATCGGTAATCGAGACCCTCTGCGGTTGGCCCGATGGGCTGGCCGGCGGAGGGTTTCGTGTTTCTGCCAGTATTCCTATGGTGAGGCTCCGTCGTGGGAGGCCTCTGGATCACGAGTCGCGACGCCGCCGGGCGTTCTTTGCCCGGCATCCTTATCGCTTTGTGGCTTTTGTCATTGCGCATCTCCCGTGCTGCCGGTTTTGGTGCGCCAACTGCGCGGGCCGCACTTGAGAACGTGTCCGTGATGCAGCAAGCGATCCAGCATGGCGGTGACAGCGGCGCTGTCGCCCAGCAGTTTTCCCCAGTCGTCTACGGGGCGGTTGGACGTCAGCAGTGTGCTCGCACGTTCGTAGCGGCGCATGATGATCTCCAGCAGTTCCTCGGCGGCGGTCAGCGGCAGCTTGCGCATTCCCAGGTCGTCGATGATCAGCAGCGGCACGGTGGTCAGCATGTTCCATCAACTCCTTGCGCTTGCCATCGAGCGTGGCGTCGGCCAGTTCTTCCAGCAGCCTGTGGGCTTCGCGATACAGACACACGGTAGCCCTGCTGGATGACGGCGTGGCCGATGGCTTGTGCGCAGTGACTTTTGCCGCTGCCAGGCGGACCGAGGAACAAGGCATCTTCGCGCTTTCCGACCCAGTTTGCGGTGGCCAGATCGAAGACCAGACTGCGGTTCATCTTCGGGTTGAACTGGAAGTCGAAGTTATCGAGTAGCTTGTCTGCGTCACGGAACTGCGCCTGTTTGTGGCGCCGCTCCAGAAGTCGCTTGCTGCGACAGGCAAGCTCGTCAGAGACCAGCATGGAGATCAGGTCGATGGGCGCCATGTTTTCCGACTGCGCTTGTAGAAGGCGAGTTTCCATCACGGCGGCCATACCGCTCAGGCGCAGTTGTACCAGGGAGCGATTGAGTTCGATCAGGTTCATGGATTGGGTTCCTCGAAGTTGATGCGTTGCTGGATCAGGTCGCGATACTGGCTGAGTTCGCGGATGAGTGGATCGACCTGTCGCAGAGTGAGAGGAGCCTGCGGACTGCGCTCCAGATAGCGGCGTACGAACCGATACTCGGGGACGCGCAACTCCAGCGCCGCCGCACAGGCATCGTCGGAAGCCACGCTGCCATATTGCTTGACCAGTTGGAGAACGCCCTGGATGCGACGCATTCCGAGTTCGCCCTGGCGAGCATGGATAGCGTCGCAGACCGCGCCGATATTGGCTCCCGCTTTGTGCGCACGTGCCAGCAGCTGAAGCAACGGGGGCGGCGTACGACGCGGGCGGTCCGCATCGCGGATGCGATGCCCACCACGCTTGCCGCTCAGATGTTCGCGTAGCAACTCACCGGTGCGGGGATCGAGCAGACGCACGAACATCGCGTCCCACTGCACGTTGACCTTCCGCCCGATCCAGCCCGGCGGCGCTCCGTAGTAAGCCGCGTCAACCTCGACACAACCATCGATATGCACCGTGCGCTCGCCATACTGGTAATAGCGGAACGGCTCCAGCGGCAGAGTTTGCAACAAGGGCTTCTCTTCGCCGAACATCGCCGCGACCTGTCGCTTGGTCCGGCCGTGGATGCGCTTGTCGGCCCAACGCTCTTCCCAGTGGTCCAGATACGCCTGCGCCTCTTCCAGGCTCTCGAACTTCTTGCCCTTCAGCGGCGTCATCCGCGCATGGTTGACGCCACTCTCGACTTTTCCTTTTCGATCCGGATCGCGCACTTTGCACGGCAGCGCCGTCACACTGTAATGGGTCAGAACGTCCCGATAAAGGGGATGGACGCCCGGATCGTAGAAGTCCGGAGACAGCACGCCCTCGCGAAGATTATCGAGAACCACGATCCGCGGCGAACCACCAAGCCGGCGAAATGCCTTCTCGTGAGGCTCGGCCCACACCCGCGCACTGGAGCGGAAGACCAGTAGCCGAACCGACTTGCGACTCCAGCCCAGCGTCAGAACAAACAGCCGCGTGCGCCGGTACTTGCCACTGTCGGGATCGCGCACCATCGGCCCCGTGCCGTAGTCAACCTGGCATTCTTCCCCGGCCGGAGTTTCGATGATCGCTCGCGCTTCAGCCGTAGCGGCGCCGCGCAAATTGCGTACCAATCGCCTCACGCTCTGATAACCACCCGCGAACCGTGGCTGCCGACCAGATCCTGCCAGATTCCCATCGCGTTCCGGCCCCGCTCCAACTCCAGCGCGATCAGTTCACGGTAAGGTTCGCTGCTGCTCGCCGGGCCGCAACCCGGTTTCTTGGCCAAAAAGCCGGTGATCACCTCTATGGCCGCTTTTGAATTGCCGCCCTCAGAGTCGGTGATCGGGTCTATGGCCGCTTTTGAAGGACTGTTGCGTCCCCAGCCGCCGGGACGCGCAGAGCAATCCCCGCGCCGCGAAGATAGTCGCCCGCCGTTTCCCGACGCACTCCAGTCGCCTGCTCGATGCGCCGCAACGACCAGCCCAGCCGCCCTAATGCGATGACTTGTTCTCGTTTTTCTCTGCTCAAGACGTGGCTCATGACCACAGAGGCTAACTTCCCCCTGCGGCAGCTCTGCCTTAAGCCTTCTTTCTATGGCCGCTTTTCACTTGATCATCTATGGCCGCTTTTGGGTGATCACCAAGGTCGGGGAAGCGACATTCGCCAAGCTTATTTAGGCTCATATCAGGGACCGCCGTCCATGGACCCATGGACCCATGGCGGGCAAACTCTTTATCTCTGCCTCTTTTTCCAAGTCGGATCTTGGTGAACTCAGTGCGGGTTGAGCAATCGAAAGATTCCACCAGTCCCGCTGGCACCGCGCGACATCGGTAAACGCCAGATTGCGCGCATTAAACGGGGAGAAGCACAGCATGTCGGCGAAAGCAGCGGAGGTCTCCTGTCGCTTTCAAACACAGTGGGCGTGCAAGGAGATCAGAGCGGGGGGTTCGTCGCTGCTTCGGCTCTGCCATTACCTTTGTGCGTAGTCCGTACGCACAATAGTAATAACAGCACAGACTCCTTGCCGTTCACCGCTGCTTTATGCTTGTTCATGAGCAATGACCCAGTCGACCATTAAGTATTACCTTCAGAAGTAATCAGGTCGGCCGGCCAACAAGGCGGTAGGTAAACGTTCCCATGGAGGGTCCGCTGAAGATTGAGTCGAGACGAATTTTGATTGTGGATGACTCACGGGCGTGGCGGCGAGCTATTCGCTCACTTCTGCAAAAACACTTGGATCTGGTGATTATTGGCGAATGCTCGGACGGCATAGAGGCGGTCCAGAAGAGTGAAGAATTACAGCCCGACCTGGTTTTGCTGGACATCGGGCTTCCAAATCTCAACGGTGTGGAAGCCGCTCGACAAATCCGCAAGGTTGCACCCGTTTCAAGAATTCTGTTTTTGACCTCGCACCAGGGGCCAGAGATTTTGCACGAAGCGGTGAGCGTTGGCGCGCTCGGCCTCGTTGTGAAATTGAAAGCCTCACGTGAGCTTTTGCCCGCCATCAGAACTGTCTTGCGCGGCCAGCAGTTCATCGGTACTGGATTTTCACCTTTCGATCCCACCAACCCCCCCCACAGCTAAAGTCCTCCCATAGCAGCAGGTAGCAAGGGCGGCCCTTCTCGTGGACCTCTTCGTGGTTCCGGGTGAACCCCGGATCGTTCTTAGTTACGCGAGACGGCAGCAGCTTTCTTCTCTGAATTTCCTCAATGCTTCAGTGACCCATTGCAGCCCAGCATCTATTTCTCTGTAGTCTTTCCCCAGCGCGGCTGCGCGCTTCTTCAGAAACTGAATCTCCCTTTCTGCCTCGGCGCCGAAGTTCGCGACGTCAACTTGGCGGCCTTCAAGGCCTCCGCGTTGTGCCCGAGCTTCTCACAGAATGCCTTCAGGGCTCAGCTCGCTGGGGAGCCGAGACGAAGCCCTCTGCGTCGTCTATTTCTAGAGAAGCATCACTGCGTGCCCATCTGCTCACTGCTTCCAGAGGATCAAGCAATCCCCGCACTCAGCGGGGCGGGGTTTCCCCTAGGCGGGAATCAGGGTGCACCCGATTGCGGCGCCTGACGATTGCTCTCTATATTGAAACAGTTCCGCAAGCAGATTGTGTGCTCTGTCCTGATGGAGAGCGTTGACAGGTGATCCGACGAAATAGCTTTTCCAGAATCTCGCCGTGAGGCACCATATTGCCTTCTACTTCAAGCTTTCTTAGACGAATTTTGATTGTGGATGACTCACGGGCGTGGCGGCGAGCTGTTCGCTCACTTCTGCAAAAACACTTGGATCTCGTGATTATTGGCGAATGCTCGGACGGCTTAGAGGCGGTCCAGAAGAGTGAAGAATTGCAGCCCGACCTGGTTTTGCTGGACATTGGGCTTCCAAATCTTAACGGTATGGAAGCCGCTCGACAAATCCGCAAGATTGCACCCGTTTTAAGAATTCTGTTTTTGACCTCGTACCATGGGCCAGGGATTGTGCACGAAGCGATGAGTGTTGGCGCGCTGGGCCTTGTTGTGAAATTGAAAGCCTCACGTGAGCTTTTGCCCGCCATCAGAACTGTCTTACGCGACCAGCGGTTCATCGGTACTGGATTTTCACCTTTCGATCGCACCAAACCCCCTCACAGCTAAGATCCTCCCACAGCACCAGGTAGCAAGGGCCGCCTTCGAGTGGACTTCTTCATGGTTCCGGGTGAACCCCGGATCATCCCTAGACGCGAAGCAGCAGTAGGCTTATGATCCTGATCTATCACGCGATGTATGTCGCGAATACTGTCCAGGTTTGCGGACAACCCGTCATTCGTGATTGCGCCGAAGGCATGCTGTCTGATTGCGATGATCACATCAGGTTGCTTGAAAAGGCGGCCAAAGGCCAGTAGCCAGGGAGCAAACTCCCCAACCGTGAGACTCCCGAGAAATAAATGCCGGGCTGCGATGGGTCATTGAAGCATTGAAGAAATTCAGAGGAGAATAGAGGCTGCAGTGCCCTCGTTATCATCGATCCCCATCGTAGCAACCTAATCTGCTATCCTTGTCGATTGCTAACAGCCTCCTGGTAACGGGGACTTCTCGCCACGGCCTCCCGAAGCGCGGTACAAAGCTGACCCCCGCCTTCAGTCGGTCTTGGTGGTTTAGACCGAATGCGACGGAGGTCAGGAAGAGAGCGAGCATCAATATTTTCCTATATGGAAGTAATTTGCTCACGTGTGACAATGGCCGGTTTGCAGTGCGAACCCCCCGTAAGGACGCTGAATCACTCTTTGACAATGAGCCCCGCGCTGGAATGCAACAACTAAAGATTTGCCTGACGCAGTCGGTTGAAGGGAGACTTAGCCCCGCAGAGCTCGAAGCTGCGCGCGATTTTCGCAGAAGGACAGCAAGAACGATCAGAAGAAAAGCGGCTCCTTCTGTTGCACAAGCCGGAAGTAAATCCCCATTCATAAACAAGTACACGATACGAAGTGCCCGAAAAGCAAGTTTTCTAAGAGAAGATCTCTTGGGTCAAGGGCTGACCTCCGTTTCTTAAATCAGGCGGAAGTTGAAATGTTATGCCACAGCCGGTTCGGAAAGCGAAGCAAGACCTTACCCCGGCGCTTCAAAAGGATGCCCTCGCGCTGCCACGCGCTCAACAGGCGACTTGCCGTGAACACAGAAACGTTGGCCTCATTAGCTAACTCCTCATTCCTGATGTCGAGTTCGACACCTCCTGGAACCTCATGGCCTATTCCCTCGGCTAAATTGGCTAGTATTCGAGCAAGCCGCTGCGGAGCGGAATTACAGATCAGAGAGACGTGAGCGGCCCGGTAATATATAAGATAATCTACCGAGCTCGAAAAAGAATTTTGTATTAACCTTGGATACCGCTCACATAAGCTGCGGATTGTGCTGCGATTCCAAACGAGCGCGCTGCTGCTCGTCATCGTCTCTGTACTGACAAGGTAATTCGCAGGTCTATCCAGCAGTACCATTTCGCCGAAGATGTCTCCTGACAGGACGCGAAGCAGAAGAATCTTTTGACCATCATGCGTCAGGAAGAAACGGTGGGCGCGGCCGGTCAGCAAAAGAAATAAATGCCCGGCAGGATATCCCTGGCGTATCATCACGGATCTTGCCGGGAACCGTTGCAGGGTTCCGGCTCCGAGGATAGTTTTGACTTCAGCTGCGTCCACTCCTTCGAGGAATCGTGGATTCCGCTGTCTTAGCAACGCCTCAACAGGTGCACTCATTCTTAACGTTTCCTGCATGGATCCCGTCACTTCATGCTTGCGCGAAGATTGACTAGCAGTTGGTCGGCCGTCTCAAGGCGGATCAGACCTGTGCGTGGAAACTCAACATCGAGCACGACGTAAACCAGGATTACCGTGATGACCGTGAACCCAAGAATGTGGAGCCAACTTCGATATTGGCCGGTTGACATCCGATAACCCGCCAGCAAGGAGCAGATGAGCCCCAACCCGAACAGGAGGGCATAAATGATTCTGGGGGGGTGCATTTGCAACGCCATCGTACGAGTCGTGGCGATGTCAATCATGTTGTTCAGCGCGGGAAGCAGCAACTTACCCGCGTCGGGATGAGAATTTGGGAGGCGCGTAGCAGCCACTGCTTGTGCCCAAATTTCTTCCTGGAGCCTCTTGGATTCCGCAATCGCCATTTCGGCTGCTGGCATATTTGGCAACCTGTGATAAGTATTCAATCGTGAGTCCAAATACCGGCGGAACAGGTCTTGAAGTGGAACCTGCGTTTCATGTGGCACTAAGCGCAAGCGCAGATACGCGGTTTCGATGTGATTCACCTCCTCGGCGATCAACATTCGCTTCTCGTTAAAGCGCGTCGCCGCTCCCGAAAAGGTGAATGCCATTAGCAATCCAAACAGAGCGAACACCGCGCCCTCGACCGCTCCTAGGCTGCTCCGCTCTCCCTCAGACTCTTTCGGACGGCGCCTGATTCCAAGACGACGGCCAGTCTCTAGCAGCATCAGCATGCCGAGGAAGAGCAACAGAGAAAAGAAGAGAGGGCGAATGGGAGGTTCCATGAAACGTGGGGTCCTTCCGGGGACTTCCTGCGGAATCTTGATTTCCCTGGGGCTACCGTTCAACTCGACGACATTGTGTTCGGTGACCCTGCCCTGAAGCCCAAAATGCTTAGTGTTCTCCGCGAGGTCACCTTGATGTTCTGATCGGTCTGTCGTTAGTGAGCCAAAATGTTCCGCGGTTAGGCGCTATTCATGAAAACAACCCTAAGCCCGACCCAATGCTTGAGCAACTAGGGATATCCCTAAAATAGACCAAGCAGCGGCGAATCTGTCGATTCCAACAACACTCTAGGTAATCCACGAGCGGTCAGCTCGACTGAAGTTGGTCTGGAATCCAGCTTAACCAGGAAAGACGCGACAGGCAAGCTCGCTTGTTCAAGGGGCGACCGAGGAGGGGCCGTCTATCCGGTATGACCGCGCGGATTGTCAGTCGGTCTGCACTTCTGCTCCGCGCGGTAACGGGGGCGATGATGCTCTCCGCCTTGGTTCGCCAGGATGACCGAGGCTAAGCAAGTGATCTAGGGCGTGAGGCGGAAATACAATGAGAGTCGTCCCCTTGGGTCTCCGATCGTTCCGGTCTAAACGGGGAAAAGATTTTTATAATATTACCTTTACCAACCGTATTAGCAGCTCCTCTAATGAAAAAATAATTAGGCCTAGCGGAACAAGTGGGGCGGCCGTCACTGCAGCGAGTCGCGTCATGTCCCGGATTCCGAATGGGACAGCACGCATTTCGCCAATAACAGCATAGCTATTGCCTAAGTCAGAGAGCGACTGAATGTCGCCGTTGCCTAGTAGTTCGTCCGATAGGAACCCTCTTTCTTTCACCCACTTCTGTTCAAATTCCTCGACATAGCGGCTGGCCAGCAATCCATAGTCGGCTAATCCCTTTCGTTTGGCGCGCGCAAGCTTCGGCGTAAAGACAGTGAGCGGGCCGAGGATGGCCAGCATGAAAACGGCGATCAAGCCGACTGCTTCCATTTTGAAGGACCGCAAGCTCTCGCCCGCGTACAACACACGGTTTGCAATCATACCTGCGAGCATGGCGCCTTGAGCAAAAAGAATGGGTGCGAACGCATAGGAGCTTCTGCCCAGAAACGCAATGCCGCCGGCTCGATCGGGGTGAGTCGGAATGAGGTTCAGGTTCAGTCTCGAAGCTTGCCAAAGGAATCGGGACCAGATGAAAAGCCGCATATACCAACGCAGGAGTACGAACTGGAAGATCGGAATACTGACGAAGGCAATCCAATAACCCGGCAGAGTGAGACGCAAATGCCCACTCTCTGGTGTTGCATACCAAGCCGAGGTGCCCAACGCTATCTGACTTCGCCAGAGCCAAGGCCCGACGGCATACACAAAAATCAGCAATCCAAATTCTAACAGGATGGAATCACGCCACTGCATCGCCGAGTTAATGGCCTCGTGGAATTGTGGCATTTCTTTCGCAATAACGATGTCCCGGTTAACAAAGCTCTGAACTACCGGGCGCAGACGTACATGAACGATTAACTCGGCGGCAATCAGGATCGGCAGTGCGATCAGAAATCGAATCTGGGTCTCGAAATCGTTCAGGAAGGGGAGTGTGACACCGCGGAGAGCGTGACCATCCAGTGACGTCATGATCAGTAGTGGCAACCACGCGACGGTGGTGATCACTAAAATTCGACGGAGCGGCAGTTCCAATACGCCACCCGATAAATGTGCCCGACGGAAAAGGCGAAAAAGTGGGCCCCCGAGAACCAATGAAAAATTGGGTTCGTTCTGCAGAATCGCGTGTTCACCCATAGTTCTCCTACCTTCAAACTTCCGTGAGATCGCACGCTCTGTACGATCTGCGTGGCTTGCCTGGGTCTGACACAACTTACGTAGCGACTGCGGTTGTTAGCGGGCGGTGTTCAGTTCAGGTCGTCTTCCTTGTAGTCCTTGGTGCTCCTTGCTGTGACCTCGGTGCCTACAGCTTGTCGGTCAGTTGATACATCCAGACTCCGTCCGAAACCGATGCTGCGCCGGTCCCCGCTTGCCCCTTGTGTCCGGCTTTTGCGGCCGCCGTAGCCTGTCCGCTCAAATCCCAGCCGGAGTTGATGAAGCTGTTGAGCGCCCTTTCGTTGTCGAAGACAAAGATCAACCGAAATTTCTTCACTCCAAAACCAAGTCCGGTTTGCAGCTCAATCCTCTTCATGAAGGTCTCACTCTTGCTCCTGTTATTAACGGTGATGCCCTCCCCCTTGCCAGGACCGGCAACGAAAATCTTCACACGCATATTGCTCACAATCGCATATCCAGCCGCTCCCTCGATTGCTGCTTTGGTCTTTGGATCGGCTTTATAGAGCCGCTGAAGGGTGTTCTGTACCATCTTGCGGATCTCGTTCTGCTCCTTTGTTGTATCGTCGTCGGTGCGCCCCACCGCGGCGAGCGAGACAACCGCGATCGCGAGCAGGCCGGGTATGTGTATAGTTCTCACCAGTGTGTTCTTCTTTTCGTGCGTCCGACGAGCATACCTCGTGTGTTGAAGCTCCGATACACTGATCAACGCGGTACGATTTAAGATTCCTGTGAAACTCCGGATATCGCGCTGCTGCTGCTATTGCCCTGGGAAGCCGCCAAGACTTTTCGTTTGCCAGCATCGACCGTCTCTATGAAGCTTGGATCCTATTTAGCGTTGCCGGCAGCAATGTGCAACTGGGTGATTCCCTAGCTGTGTGACACTGCCCAGATCGCTAGCATTCGTGCCGAAAACGATCAATGAGCGAATAGTTAGCAGAAGAAATCACGCCAGAAAGGAGCACGTTTCAACAGTTCGTGGTCACACCGGCCCAGCGATGGTCTGTGCACAAACACCCGATA
This sequence comes from uncultured Acidobacteriaceae bacterium, assembly GCA_963750415.1. Lineage (GTDB taxonomy): Bacteria > Acidobacteriota > Terriglobia > Terriglobales > Acidobacteriaceae > PALSA-350. Next base: position 24,793 of record CAVVQX010000001.1, on the reverse strand, counting down.
ATAACGGGCTAAGCATTACGTCGGTACAGGAAACGTTATGTTATAAGGTCAATGCCCTGGGCTTCGTCGAGCGCGATGTTACCAAGGCGGAAGAATTCTCGAACAGATCCACTTTCCAGGGATACTCGTTACAGATTTCATGGACAGTCACTTTCGAAAGAAGTCGCTGCTCCTAGCTGACCAGTCCCCAGTTGCAGGCATACATCGATTGCTATCCGGAGCACTCACGTCAGCGAATAGTCGAAGTCAAAGTGTTGGCCCCGATGAATCTGCGTGCCCGGCTGTGTTCTATGAAATATCGTACACCTCGAACGCTGAGACAGCTGTCGCTTTGTTCTTGGTAAGATAATAGGTTTCGCCAGCCGATACAACGTGAGTCCAATAGCCAGAACCTACATTGTCGCTCCCGTTGGCGCCAATCTCCTGCTGGGGCCAAGAACCAGAGGCTGCCCAGATATCATTAAATCCGCCTGCACCGGCTGAGGGCGCCCTGAACATCCGAGGTGAGCGAGTTACTCGCTATGGGCAGGCCGGCCGAAGTCCAGAAATCTTGCGCCCCCCAATACTCTCATCCGCTCCCTGTTAACCCCGGCGAAACTGTTCACGTCCATCAGCACTGAGTTGTGCCCGGTAGCCAAGATCTCACCATCAGAAACCCTTCAGTTGGTCGCGAGAGTAAAACAGGAAAAGATTTGCATATGTAAATCCAGGGGTGTAACAGCAAAAGTAGTGGCGCTCATGCCTAGGGGCACACGACCTGTGCCTGAGCAGGAGAAACGACAACGGAGACCGCCATGACCTAACCGACTGAAGAGACCAAGCAGGGATGAGACTCGTTCCCACTTATTTACAATAATTTCACTTTTCCTCGGTTTTTGGCCGACCTTCACAAAATCGGGCGATGGCTTCCTTGCCACGAAGAAGCATATCCGCGCGGCTGTGTTCGTGCCCATCGGCTTGCAAACAGACTCGAATGACATAGCGTTCCCAACCTGTGAGTTTCTGCCTTGTGGCAGTCCCGTAGGGGGAGACGGAATGCAATCAGTCGACGCCATCACCGAATGGAATTCGACAGGGTATTCCCTAGGTAGGGCCCAAATTCGTGTTTTTTAGAAGTTGCATGAAGCAAGAAAGATCACGAACGAACGATCAGTTGACGTGCGGTGGCCCACTCTTCTACTCTCGACCGGTCATGAATGCTCGGATGCCCGATTCTCGCGACCTTTGCAAAGAGTGCTTACGCTGACTTCATCCTAACCGTCAAGAAGAAGAAGTGCGCTGCATCCTGCAAGGGCTATGTCGATTGTGCTTTTGGCGGCGGTCAACTGGATCGGAGTGTGACTCGGCGGAGTTTGGCGCTGCGCAGGGCCGGCACTCCTGGTCAGCGGCGCTACGGAGGCATGGAACAGCATCCTGAAGAAGGTCCATAAACCGGCTTAGCCACCTAGGCGTTTCCCTAGTTGCGGAGACCGGACCGCCCACCTAGCATAAGGCCTTACCGGAAATCGTGGGTCAGATGCACTGTGCGAAGGGAAGAGGACCGCATGCTTACTAACTTAAAGATTATAAGAGTCGCCAATGGAATCTCATTCGTGATTGGACTACTTATGATCGCTAGCGTCCCTGGTTTTGGCCAACGGGGGAGTACCGAAACCATCGATGCCACAGCCTTTGGCACAAGCACACAACTCGGAAGAAACTTTGGAGTGAAAGTCAATATTTATCAGTTCTCCAGCCCTGAGGATAGAGACATCCTGGTACAGGCATTCCAGCAGGGGCAGAACGATGGATTGGTGAATGCTCTCGAGAAGATGGAAAGTGTGGGCCGGATATCGATCCCCGGCACGCTCGGATTCGACCTTAGCTACATCCGGGAGATTTTGACGCCGACGGGCAGGACCATCCGTTTTGTTACTAACCGCAAGATTGCTTTCGGCGAGTCCTATTGGAGTACCCAGTCGAAGAGCTTCAATTTGACCGCTGGAGAGATCAACTTGAGTGATAACGACAAGAGCAAGAGTGACGGTGTTCTTTTTCCTGCCGCGCAGCTCATCATCAATAAGGAAGGAGAGCTGCAGTTCGAGCTTAAGCAGAATGCCTGGAAACTGACTAACGTCATCGAGTGGAAGTGAAATCGCGCAATGGTGTCGGCCGTCGCTTCTCGACCTGATCGTCTGATTGATTTGACACTCCGGAAAGTGTTTGCGGCTAATCTGTAACTCGGCCGCGATTGGCAAATGCGGCTTTTTCATGATCGTGGGTGCAGATGTGAATGTCTTAGGTGTACCGGATATCGATTCAATCCTTTTTGTTCCTATCGTTGACACGTTGCTGAAAACGCCGCCGCACACGCCAGCGAGAAGTCGACTTCAGATTCTCGCTACCTTTCCGTGTTGTGATTCTCCCTAACACCTCGTCCACTTTTCAGCGAGTTCGCGCGGGTAGATTTGATCTCTTCAATCCGACCGGAAGCAATCGCGTGCGGATCCCCGGGGGCAATCGTAGGGCGGCTCCTGATTGATCAACCACGAGGGCTCGGTAAGGCAACTGCTGGTACCAACAGATCTATGTACAGGTATGGTATTCATGTCATCTACAATCATTCTCAGCGTCGGCGCAAATCGAACGCTCTTAGAGACTCGAAACATGGTCCTTCGAGCCACCGGGTATACAGTCGAGTCAGCGCGATCATTGAAACAGGCGATCGATCGCTGTCGGGCTCGCGAGTTCGATGTCGTCATTATATGCGACTCGGTTTCTTCAAAAGATAGAGACTGCCTGACCAGCTGGATTCGTGCCGCCGGGTCGCTTACAGCTGTGGTTTCTGTTTCGAGAAATCTCGGTCAAAGTGATGACTTCGCTGATGCCAACCTTGGGTATGAGCCCGAGAAGTTTCTCAGCGGTATCAAAGATGTTTTAACCGAAGCGGTCATGATGTCGTCGGGGACAGCGACTCCTGAAGGTCTCAGGGGTGCTAACGGTAATAGGTGGCGCAAAACAATTCTGTGTATAGATGACGACCAGACTCTATTGGTTCTTCGACGCCGCGTGCTTGAAAAAGCTGGATATTTCGTATTATCAACGAATGGTGGCGCGAACGGGCTGAAGGTATTTTCTACCGGGATGGTGGATGCGGTCGTTCTCGATTATTCAATGCCAATGATGAATGGCGGCGCTGTTGCTGCACAGATGCGCCAGATCAACAGGGATGTTCCGCTCATCCTGGTTTCTGGCGGCTCAATCATACCTGAGGAAGATCTTTCTCTGTTCAATCGATCCATCACCAAAGCTGATCCCCCAGGCGTGCTGCTTTCAGCAATCAAGGAGATTCTCTGCGCACCGGTCGCGCGGAAAATACTGCCTGGTCTGCAAAGAGTCGCCGAACCTATGGCCCGCAGGCACCAATTTGGGGAGAGACATACGGGCTAACTCGCGGCGGGAGGGGTTCTTCCCAACGATAGGACCACGCTGTGGTAACTCCTCTCCTTATGGCTTCGGAGGCCGGGGTATGCCTAGCTGCGGCCGATTGATCAAAAAACGTCGACCTTCATTTTGGACGAAGTTCCTGGTTGCGAACGGAGCGTTCGCAACCGTCGAAGGCGCACTACGGCTTATGACCTCGTAAGGCACTTACCGGGGACGGTTCACAGTCCGTCGAGGTCCCTGAGAGTTTTAGTACTGTAATTGAAGGCGGGTCTGGAAAAACTGCGTATTGCCATTAAGGTTGAATCGGTCAAGGTGTCCATACCCATAGCCCATCTCCAGCCGCACATTTTGGGAAAGATACCAGTTAACCATCGGTGTGATTCTCCCGAACGTGCCTCCGTGCACACTGTGGCTGTCAAGATCGGTATAGGAATACCGCAACACTAATTCCCACGCCCCGGGCCCTCCGCCGAACACAGACCTCTTCGGCTCTATGTCCTTGAAATAACCGCCGACCGTGTTGTAGGGGCGGGTCTCCCCGGTGGGTAGCCACGTCGCAACCAAGTCGCCTCCATTGAACCTGGGATTGCCCGCGGTGTGGGAGGTGACATTCTGGAGGTAGTACTCGCTACCCAAGAGCAAAGACCTTCTACGGTAGTAGACCTCATATCCCTCGCTGTTTGAGCTGCTCGCGGCGAATTTTCCCGTATCGAGGAAATATGGCGCAATAAATGCTTCAGGCCGTGACCTGAGCTGGAGCTTCCCGTCTACGGGCTTGCCATAGCGGAAGTTACCGCCCAGGTGAAACAACGTGCCACTCTCCTCTGAATGCACGGGGAGCCAAGCAAGTCGTACGACCTCTTGGCTGGAGTACGAAGAAAACGACTGGCCCTTAGATGCCACATCGTTGAAGTAGCCGAGGTTCCAGAGAAAGCCGTGCTTGCGCGAATAACCCATCCACTTGAAACCGTCGGCCAGCAGGGGAATGGTCGCGTCGCTCATGGTGGATCTCTCCATCGTCCAACCGTCGTAGCCGACCATGACTTTGTTGAGAGAGAACCCCTCCTTTTGGCGCCCAATGAAGAAGTAGCTCAGGATCTTCGGGACCCCGAACATGATCCCGGTTTGCCGCACAAAAAAAGAGTTAGTGGGGCCGTCGTACATGAGCCCTAAGCACCAGGTTGTGGGCAGCTCTAAACTGGGGAATTTCCCCCCCATAATGATACGAGTATCACGAACCTTCTCGCCGGGCAGGAGGGGTATTTGTTCTTTGCTCTCTTTGTCCTGAGCAAACGCCGCGAAATCATATAAAAAGCCGCCGCCGACCCGGATGGTGAAGTGTGGCCCGTGATACTCATTCCAATGCACAAGGTCCCGCCGCGGTAAAGGCTCTGCTGCCTCTACTGTGTTCTCGAGATTGGGCGGTGGGGCTTCTCGAGCAGTTTCCTGAGTTACCGCCGGAGTGGGTTGAGCTGGACGAGAAGCGGTGGTTGCGTTCTGTGCTTCTTCGGATGGAGGTGTGGAGGGCGCTCCGGCTGGATCCTGTGAAAGGGAGCCAACAGGCGTCACTGCCAACGTGACCATCACCAATAGTAGCGGTAGCGCGTTCATGACCCCTTGACCCCCCCCATGTACAACGGTTCGATCAGTACGTGTAGAACAGTTGTTGAATCTGCGACGTCGGGCGAGGATTCAAGAGCGCCAATGAGAGCAGGATGCGCGCTTTTTGAGGGTTCAGCTCATCGGAAGCAACAAAACCGAGGTCATCGTCATTTACTTCTACGTTGCGTCCAACAAGCCCTGAGGCCACCCGGCTGGCGCGAACGATCACCACTCCTTTCTTTGCCGCCCTCGCGGCCGCTTCCACCGAGACCTTGTTCATGTTGCCGTTGCCAACGCCGGCAATGACGATGCCCTTGGCACCGGCGTTTACGCTGGCGTCAATAAGGTCAGGGCACATGTCAACGTCAGCAAAAACAATATCCACTCGCGGCAAGTTGGTCACGTTTGAAATGTCGAATTCGCTCGACGTCGTGTTCTTCCACTGAGGAACGTTGTAGAAATCACTCTTTCCGTATGCCACAACACCAACCAACCCACGTAGTGGCGACATGAACGTCTGGACGTCCGTAGTGCTCGTCTTGGTCAGAGAGTGGGCTGCATGAATCCAGTCGTTCATGACGACCAATACTCCACGGCCCTTGGCCTTCGGATCGCCAGCCACCGCCACGGCATTGTAGAGGTTCAGTGGGCCATCGGCGCTGACGGCCGTGGACGGTCGCATGGATCCCACCAGGACGACCGGTTTGTTACTCTTCACCACTAAATTGAGGAAGTATGCCGTCTCTTCCATGGTGTCGGTGCCGTGCGTCACGACGATGCCGTCGACATCTGCTGTCGGCAGCAGCTCATTGATACGCTTGGCGACCTTCAACATGATGTCGAACGACATGTCCTGAGATCCGACATTGGCCACTTGCTCCCCCTTTAAATTGGCCAGATCCTTGATTCCTGGAACAGCGTTCAGCATGGCATCGATCGTAACCGCGCCGGAGGTGTAGGCGGATTGGGTGCCTGTAGCGCCGGCGCCGGCGATTGTGCCTCCTGTGGCTAGAATCACGATGTTGGGTTTCTTACCTTGGGCGAAAGTATGCTGGTAGCCCCCAACGATTAGGAAGACGACAGACAGGGTCCAAATTCTGCACGACTGCTTCATAAAGAAAACTCCTTTCGAGATCTGCGCGTTGCGCGCGGCGATGACTCACAACCACTAATTTGCCTGGTATTTCGCCTTATCCAGCCCGGTCAGCTTAGCGGGATCGAGCAGTTCCTTGATTTGTTGTTCCGTGAGAAGGTGCTTCTCGCGAATGATCTCGAGTATCCCCTTGCCGCTCGAGTATGCTTCCTGCGCCAACTCGGTCGACTTGTCGTACCCCAGGACAGGGTTCAGTGCCGTGACGATGCCGACCGTCGTCTCCATGTAGTGCTCCAGCACCTTCTCATTAACCGTTATGCCGTCTATGCACTTGGTCCGGAAAAGGATCGACGTGTTGTAGAGTAGATGTTGCGATTCCATCACCGCTACGCCTTCCAGAGGTTCGTAGGCGTTGAGTTGCAGCTGGCCGCTGTGAGCGGCAAGCGTGACGGCATAGTCATTGCCCATCACCCGGAAAGCAACGAGGTTCATCACCTCGGGAGCAACCGGGTTCACCTTCCCCGGCATGATGGAGGAGCCCGGCTGTAACGCCGGCAGGTCGATCTCTCCCAACCCTGCGCGTGGCCCCGACGTCAGCAAGATCAGGTCGCTTGCGATCTTCGAAAGGAGGATGGCAACACTCTTGAGAGCCGAGGAATAGACCACAAACCCCTGCTGGTCCCAGGTGGCCGCCAGCATGTCGCTGGCGGGTACGAAAGGCTTGCCGGTGAGCTTTGCCAAATGCTTTGCGAATTTCTCGGAATAGCCCTTGGGAACATTGATGCCGGTGCCGATCGCAGTGGCACCCATGTTCTCGGCGTACAACGACTTTTCCGCATCTCGCAACAACTGGATCTCGCCGTCCAGCGATGCTGCGAAGGCATAAAACTCCTGTCCGACGGTCATGGGCACGGCATCCTGCAACTCCGTCCGCCCCATTTTGACGATATCGATATACGCAGCACCCTTCGCGCGGAACGACGCAGAAAGCTTCGTAAGCTCTTCGATCAACTTGCCGTTCCGGAGCACGAACGCGACCTTGATCGCAGTCGGATAGGAATCGTTGGTCGATTGCGACATATTCAGGTCGTCATGAGGTTCGAGGAACTGATATTCACCCTTCTGGTGGCCGGATAACTCGAGCCCGATGTTGGCGAGCACTTCGTTGGCATTCATATTCGTGGAGGTACCGGCCCCGCCCTGATACCAATCGACCTTAAATTGATCGTGGTACTTGCCGGCAAGGACGGCTTGGCAAGCCTTCTCGATAGCGGTCAGCCTCTCCGGCTTCATCGCGCCCACGTCGGTGTTGGCTTGGGCCGCGGCCAGCTTGACCAGTGCCCACGCGTCGACGAATCCAGGGTATTGATTGATCTCAACACCCGAGAGCTGGAAATTCTCCAGCCCCCGAGCGGTCTGTACGCCATAGTAGGCGTCGGCCGGAATCTCTTTTTCGCCCAGTAGATCTTTTTCGACTCGCGTTTTGCCCGTGGACGCCTGAGCAGGCTTCTGCGCCAACGTCTGATCGGAAGGGGGAACTGTGCTATCGCTACCCCGTCCGCAACCAAATTCGACCAGCGTTAGTCCAATGATGAGAAACAAGGGAGAGAATATGATCGTGCGATTCATTGATTGCCTCCTAATGTCGCAGCCTGTGGCTGTGTTGCTTTCGACTGCCCTGGGATTGTGCTCGAGCGGGCTGAATCCAGGCGGCGGAAGACACGATTGCAATAACCTGGGCGATTTGAAATTCTTCCCGCGATCCGAAGACTCATCTCAAAGATTCCCGCCTTCTAGAACCTGTTTGCAACTCTTTGCTCGTACTTCGGGAAGGGGGCAGCTACTGCGAGTCAGTCTTACGCCGAGCTACTGCTGAAAACAATGAGGGGAACCCCTAGTACGCATATTTACTTACACGGCCAGTTGGCTCGCCGGGGGTCTTCAACAGATGAACCTACACCGCGTCTTTAGTGGAAGGTATCGAGAGGTAAAGAACAGGCAAACACGGTTCCAGTCAGCGTACTTGCATGCCGGGTTTCCGGCTGGGCTATGAACAGCGAGCGGGTGACGCCGTGGCTTCACACCGGAAATATCTGAATGTCGTCAATCTAAAAGTGGAAAATCGGCCCCATCTCGTATGTCAAGGTGGATCTATTCGTATAGCTGTCATGAGAGAGCCAGCTCAGATAGGGCGGCTCCCCAATACCTGGCGGTGTTTTTGCAGCATTGCGATAGCGAACCATGACAACTCCGAATGACGAGCGCAATCCAACGGATTTGGAAATCTTGTAATCGTTCGACAGCATGATCGTTGTTGCCGCATGGGAGACAGTTGACCCCAGCTGTTCTGTGTAGCTGCTTAGAGTCGAATCGCTGGTCGACGAAATGGACGCCTGCTCCCTGACAAAGCCAGGCCGCACGACAAGCGAGAGGGTGTTGTACGGCCGATCGTATATCAGACGCATGCCAAGGCTGGAACTTACTGTCGAACCGTTCGTTGTTTTCTTACTCACAACGTCCTGCTGTTTGCTGGCGGCAAAGCTGACGGCAATCCATCGGGCCAGGGCAAACTCGGCTTCCACGCCGGCTCCGGGATTTTGCATGCAAACTGCGCAAGGGTGAGCGGCCGTGCCAAATGGCATCGCACTGAAATACGATACCAGGGCAAATCTGCGAAAGTCCTGCGCCTCCTGGACCGATTGGTCCGACGGCAAAAAGTGGATCCCGTACGTGTCTTCCAGGTCGGGACTATGTTGGAAGTCGCGATACCAGGGAGCCTTGAAGCGCAACGCGTTGGCCATAGTCCTGCTTGGGTTCAAACCTCCCCTCAAGATCTTGGGCAAGATTCGGGACCGATTTCCACCTTGCACCCGATCACTGACAAAGCGATCCAGTGTGTCTTCAGCGATCAACCACAGAGATCCAACCGTGGGAGTGATAATGAAGTCGACCCATCCAGTATTGTTCGTGTACTTGTTGTAGGTACCGGGCTCCGTACAGCGCGTCCGGCAGTGGATGGGGTAAGTCCAACCGCCTTCATTTCCAATGCCTGCTTCGCCCAGTGGACTAATCTCGGAATGCGTGCTGTACGCGGTCGCCCACAAGAACGCTTTAAAGCGGCTCATCCAATAGGCGTGGGTTGCACTGATTTCCTGCCCCCGAACATTAGGATCGTTCTGTATCTCGATGAATCCGCTCACCGCACCCTGCATCGGATGGCCAACGTAATTCACCAGAAAGTCATCTCCGTCGTTCCAACGTCGCATATTGAATTGATGGATGGAGGCGACGTAGTCGTGCCAAAAGGGCTTATGGGCGAGAAGAGTGCGGATCTGATCATCGCTCGCCGTGCGGACGCCATTTTCAATCACGTTAAAGAATAGAGATTGAGCCAGCAGTCCACCCCAATGATACCCCTCGCCTGCATTGAAATCATCATCGCTTTGATTGCTCAGCGGCTGATCCTCGTTATGCTCAGATGCTCTCCGCCGCAGCGAGCCGCGGTGCAGCGCAGTAACTGTAGCAGTAAGATCTATGCCGTCGAAGGTGACGCTGCCATCACGTGACGAAACGTCCTTCGTTGTTGCAGTTGCCAGCGTACGGAACATTTCCTCATCTGGCTGCCCATCAACCGCAGCTCCCACCCACGCAGAACGCCGCAAGTTATAAAGCAGAGAGCGTCCTGGTGCATCAAGAGCGGGTACTAGCTTGTTTCTGAGAAATGGCTGATCCATAGTGGGGCCATACCCGGTCAACCCACGGCCTTTGATGATCAATTGCGCGGAGCCGAAGGGAACGAGGCTGAGAAGCAATACCGTCACACCTATGCAGAAACGAAGAGTGAGCTCCCGTGGCTTGGCGAAATACATGCCTCTCCCTCTTCGACCATTCTCTCTGGCAGGCGATTCTGCGCCTGGTCCCTATCGCTCGACTGAAAAGCTCCATCGTCAATCTTGGATGCGACTGTCGCGACTGCGAATACAGCAACCTATCCGCCGTCAAGCAAACCCTACATCTGGCTCGACGCGTGCACAACTAGGAAAATCCCTAAGAAGCTTTAACGAAATCGACACTGTTTGTGATCGCCAGGCACGCCACCCACAGCCGAAGAAAAACAAGTACTCCTGCTCACAGTCACACGCAGTGCAACTGCGAAGCGCCGAAGAATACCTGTGGCTCTGATTTCGAGCTCTACAAAGTGGGCGACACGCGCAGTACCTTCAGGCACCCGAACTCCCGCATTCACAAAGCTTAGAGGGATGTGCCCCTCTTGAGTAAATCCAGACCCGACAGTGCCATCGCGCAATACAGGTCACTCGTTGCTGTTGTTGGTGCGCCACTTGTTGCCGAAGGTCCAGCTGAGTCCCGAGCTGGAGCCGTAGTCACTCCCGGAAAGGCCGGGCGGCGGCTGGCTGTCCCAGTTGTCGTAGATCGAGACATTCCACGACAGGTTTCCAGTGAGTTTGATGTAGTACGTTGCATTCAAGTTGAACTTCACGCGACTGGGGTCGGAGATGCCGGGCATAAACACTGCCTTGACGCTGCCATTGGTTTTGTCGAACCGGAAGAATTCCAAGTTGGCTGCGACTACGCCAGCCGCCAGATTTTGGGAAACGATATGCTGCTGATATGCCGTGTTCTGCCCGGAAAAGCCGGCAAGCATCGAGATTCGCGCCACGCTGCTGTTCTTCAAGTAACGTCCGACGCCACCCCCAAATGTCGTTTGATGGACTATCCCTTGCTCGGAGCTTTGTAGTATGCCTCCGAGGCCCTCGTAAAACCAATTGTTCCAGCGCATAAGACGGTAAACGTCGAGGTCCAGTTGGTTTCGGGTCGAGGCAGTAGCGCCAGTACTGGCGGACAAGCTGGAGGTTAAGCTCGCCCCCGCCGCCCAGCTCTCTCTTGGGTAGGCGATCTGAGAACCTAAGTTGTACTGCGTTGACTCATTGCCCTTAGAGTAGATGACCCCCGTATTTATGTTGCCGTTAAACCGCCGGAAGAACTTGGCTGAGGTCATTGCCATCTCAACAACGTGGGAACTATCGATCACGGCTTTTCCTGAAGTCTCTGTGACCGCAATCTCCATAGGTTTGTCCCCTGGGGCGCGCGTGGTGTTAAGAGACCCTGCGTATACTCCCCCGTCTTCCGTTTTTACGAGAAACAACCGGTTGCTTTCGAGATGAGCCACTTTTGACCATTGAACTTGGCTTGTTCCTAATATCGATTGCACGCTTATATAGAGCACACCGCCGCTGAGTCCTTTGATCTCCCCAGTGAAGCGATCGCCATTCTTCATCACGATCACATCGGAGTTGCCACCGGCGAATAGAGGCGTGACCAGAAAAAGTACGCAACATAGAATGACGCCTTGCATTGTCATCGCGAATTGTCTGTTCACGCTGTTTTCACTCTCCCTTTCCAGTGAGTCAGGCGGCATTCGCCCAGGTATTACTGCCACAACTGGCACCGAAAATGCACGAACTTTCCTCCCGTGCGGGCGCGTCTCGCGCCTGCTCCGAAGGTGGAGACCCTCTCGCCATTGGCAGAACCTGCGTTCTGATTACCACGACCAGATCCCGATGCGGCCAGAAACTAATCTTTAGAACGCGACTCGCCAGCTTTTCTAAAGGCATCATCGTGAGCAGTAGGGGCAAAAGCGGGAAAGCGGGAACGGTGACCAGTCAAGTAACGTCGTCGCAAACGAAAGGTACTGGGCTTCATCTTCCGCATGACGCCGTAGCTATTGGCAGGGTCGGTGAGCGCTGAAGCGAGAGTTCCGTCGGTTCCTGCCGTTGGGCAGGCGTAATCATAGAGGACACTTTCCTTGTTCACTCGTCCATCGCCAGGTCATGTCTTGTGATTTCGGAGCCGCGGGTGACGAACGAGCCTATAGTAGCGTTGGCCTTGTGTCCGTTGATACCGATGTCCCTGGATTGGTAATTCAATCGTGTCGGCGCCGCGAGCCGGGTGCCAGAAGCTTCGACAATTTCCGTTATCTTCAAGATTACCTCCTGACGGATTGCGGTGAATTGTATCCAATCACCGGTTGTGACATAGGCGAACAATTCCAATTCAAATGCAGCGCCGACGAAACCCATAATCCGAACTCTAGAGGTGTGGGATTCGATCGCAGAATGTTGGTCGAGCATGCTTTGCACGCGACCCAGCACGAATCTTAACTGTTCGGCTTGCGATTCAATGCGCAACGACAACGTTTGGTTGATGAGCAATTTGGGGCGACGGGTCAGGTTCTGGAATTGCATTCCCGCGAGTGATCCGTTGGGAACAATCGAGAGTCTTTGGTCGAGGCTTCGCAGCTTTAGAGAACGGAGGCCGATGTCTTCGACGATTCCGAGTTGATTGCCGATCTGACAGAAATCACCGAGATTCACGGCTTCGTCCATTAGCAATGAGACTCCTCCTATAAGATTTTCCAGTGTCTTTTGTGCGGCCAGCGCTATCGCGAGTCCTCCGATGCCCAGGCCAGCAAGCGTGGTCTTCACGTTAATTCCAAACAGGGCCAGTGCGCAGATCACGGCGATGATCAACATCACGATGCGGGTAAGTCGTTGCATCAGGATCAGAATCGACTCCCCGCCCTTGTGGTAGGTTCGCGTCCGATCCACCGCGCGGTCGAAACCTTCGTCTGCGAGCCTGCTCGCGAACCACACGAAACATCCTGCCAACAGGCCTGCGATGAAACGAAAGTAATAAGCACGATACAAAAGCGGCAGACCAAGCTGGTAGACGAAAAGGAGGTGCATCAAGATCGCAAGGATGCACCGAAGTGGCACTCCAAGTGGTTTGTCCCAGAGGGTTCTGAAGGGTCGCTTGTGGAGTTTGCACCAGACGCGCCTGGGCGCGCTCAACAAAAATGTTGACACCCCGGCCAGCAACCAGGAGATCGGGATCGAGAGCAGCCACCCAAGCCATTGTGCAAGCGACATCCCCAAAAAGTGCCGGCTAGTCAGAGCGCTGGGCATGAATCGTTCGGCTCTCGTTGGCCCTTCGCTTTGCAGTTGGGCATAGAGTTGCGGGATTTTCGCGACTGTCTCTTTTGAAAGCAGCCAGATTTTCCCTATAGCCGGATCATCTACTCGCACCAGGACTACTTCGGTCCTCGTGCCGCCAATTTCCAAAACACCTGCCCTTACGTGGCCGGGCGGAAGCCCGGCATCTATGGAGCCGTTGGGATCATCACTCAATAATGCGATGTTGCTGTAGAACTTTGAGTAGAGCGCTTGAAGTTCCTTGGCCCGCTGCACCAGGTCGGTGTGTTGCCCGGGAGTCGGTTGCAGGTAACGAGCGGCGGTCGCGAAGTCCTGCTGTGCCCCATACTTCAATAGGCCCATTAGTGCATTGTGCGGAGTATCACGTCCCAGCGGGTCGTGGATTGCCACAGGGGGTGTTGTAGGAGTTTGCGCAGGCTCAACTGTAGTCGCCGCAGCCGCAGTTGTGCGTGACGATTGCCCGGCTGCGGATGGGGGAGGCGCCGCGGGTTCCGGAAGCTGGGCAGCCAAATGTGCACGTAAGCCTGTGAATAAGATGATAGTGAAGATGGCCCGGAGACCGCGGGTTAAGTGAACCGACTTGCTCGTCCGTTGCCGAGTTTCTCTTTTCGAAGGCATGCGGATTTGTCCGATCGCGCCGTATTATTGTCTGTCAACCCGCTGCTACGGCGTCAGTCAAACCACTCCCGTCATCCACGAAGGCGCCTGCTTTGCCGGTGCACCTGGCCGCCGCCACGACCCAGTGTTGCGATTTCGTTAGAGCGCTTGGGCAGATTGACGGTCTTTCTTGGTATCTGGTCTCCGCAAGGAGCCAAACTTAAGAAGTAGGAAATAGTGTTGAGTCGCGCCCGCTTCTTGATCGTTAAATAGCCTTGACATGAATCCAGTTCCAATTGAGGCAGAAGGGAAGGACCCGATTGCGCGTACTGTACCGGTGCCTGCTCTAGTTGGCTCTGCGCCGTGTGGAGAATGGGATTGGTCGCGAGTATAATCGCTATTGTTTTAAATAGGGCTAGTTGCCCGGGCAGGCCCTGTTGGTCCGCGGTCCTACCACTACCGAAAGCAAAGTGAGTAGCATCGCCGCGATAAATTAAGAAAGCCATACCATAGATCCCATCCACTACGGTTTCAAGTCGAACTTGTGCCCTGCTCGTAACCCCTTCGGCAAAACCGGTACACGAGCGTTAGCCCGCTAACTACCCTCCACCAATATGTAGAAACAAATGAACAATTGTACGGTCGTCCGACAAGGACTGCTTGTATCGCTGGAATCAGGTGGGGCCTCATGTGGGACTTGAGCACATAGCCCAATGCTCCCTCTACCGTGCATGCCTCGACGAACGGCTGTTCTGAGTGGATCGTCAGGAACACGATCTTAGCAGCCAGCCCGGACTCGCGCAGTTCATGGACGACGTCGATCCCACTCAAAACCGGCAAGGTAATATCAGCCACGATTACGTCGGGACGAAGGCGGCGGGCCTCCGATACCAGGGTTTCGCCATCCGTTACGTTTCCCACTACCTCAAACTGCGGCTTTAAAAGTGCACTTGCGCCCTTAAGTAAGGCCGGATGGTCATCGGCTAGCAGTACCCGTGGTCGGATCAAAGTTGGCCTCCATTCAGGGTGAAGGGACGCCCTTTTCGTTGCGTCAAAGCTAGGGGTGCAGTTTCAAGCCTTCGGAACTATTGCTAAAGTAATGATCGGCCCTTCGCAACTGGGGAAATCCCTAGCATGCAAGAGATGGCGTATAAGGAGACTGTCGAGGTGTACGGTGTGCGCAGTTCTCACCGCGCAGACTGTGCATTCGATTCAAGGTCATCCCGCCGCCAGCTTGGATTTTGGGTTGAAATAGAAGATAGGACGCCTAGAGGACGAGGACGGTCCTTCTCGGACGCCATGCCTCATATCGTCGCGCGCCGCGCCCGAAGGCCTATTTGGCGGGGCGATGATGCTTGCGCACCAGCAGGTTTCGAGAGCCAACGATGAAAGCGCGCACGCATCTCGTTAGAACTCGTAGGCCTCGTGCAAGCCGGTAGTCGCATTGTTAAACCTTCGAACCAACCGGATAGCAATCGAACAGCGACCCGCTGGGTGATCATATCGGCGTTTATCAGGATAACTGCAAGTACAGACGATCTATCTACTTAGGGATTTCCCTCATTGTTTTGAATTACTCCTCGGCATAAGAGTGTTAGCAGATCCTGAGCTCCGGGAGCGATTTCGGGCGGGTCAGATGGATCAGGAGTTTTTATGCGATCGAACGTTTCGATTTCTTGGCAACCAATCAAGTTCGCCGTGCTATTGGTATTTGCCGTTTCTGCTATTTGGATGGCACCCGCTCGGGCGCAAACCAAAGATGGCCAGGAACAAGACATACAACAACTGAAAGACAAGCTCCAGCAATTGGATCAAATGATGGAGGAGGTTAAGGCGGAGATTAGCGCGATGGAACTGCAGGGACAGCAACACGCCCCAGCCTCAGCCCCCGCACCAGGCCCGACCCAAGCGAAAGGGAAGCCGGGACAGCCGCAGCCCGTGGTCGGCATTGCTGTCGAGGCAACTAGCCCGCGGCCCCAGCTAGAAACCGTGCCGCTGGAAGGTGAAATAACAGAACCAAAGGATAGCGTCAATATATACGGATTCACCATGCTCGACGCCGGTTACGACTTCGGCCAGGTGGATCCGAACTGGTATGACGTAGTTCGTCCGACGAAGTTGCCGTCGTACCACGATGAGTTCGCGCCGAGTGGAAATGTCTACGCTAGCGTGCGGCAGACCCGTTTCGGCGTGAAGTCATCCAGCCCCACTCCTTTGGGCGATCTGAACACAATATTCGAGTTTGAACTATTTGGGACCGGAGTTGACGCCGGCCAAACGACTTTCCGTCTGCGGCATGCCTACGGCGAGTTGGGTCAGTTCGGAGCCGGACAAACCTGGAGCCCGTTCATGGACATAGGTGTTTTCCCGAACACGGTGGAGTACTGGGGCCCCAACGGGATGGTCTTCTTCCGCAATATACAAGTGCGTTGGATGCCCGTCCGAAGCAAAAAGGAACGGCGTCACTATCGCTCTAGAGAGACCAGGCGCCAGCGGTGATCAAGGGATTTATGCTGACCGTATTGAACTAAGCAACATAAAGCCTCACTTCAATTTTCCAGACCTTTCGGGGAATGTACGGATCGTCAGGGACTGGGGCTACCTTCAAATGGCCGGCATCGTTCGAAAGATCGGGTGGGTTGACACGAGCGCTAACACGCCCAATCTTGGCGGCAGTGCTGTGGGCGGGGGCGTGAACCTGACTTCGAATGTCAACTTATCAAAGAAGAGTGTCGCGAAGCTCGCATTTTCTTACGGCACTGGTATTGAGAATTACATGAACGACGCACCCGTGGATATCGGCATTCAGACCACCGCTTCGAACTCCCGCCTACCCATTAAAGGGGTTACTTTGCCTGTGTTGGGCGTGGTCGCGTTTCTCGATCACACCTGGTCCGAGCATTTTACCAGTTCAGGCGGTTACTCCTTCCTGAACATCCAAAACTCGAACGGACAGCTACCGTCAGACTTTCACCAAGGCGACTATGCGATCGCGAACCTGCTGTATCACCCGATGAAGAGGGTTATGGCCGGTGCCGAGTTTCAGTTCGGCAGGCGGGTGAATTTTAGCGATGGATTTACTGCAAACGATTACCGCTTACAGTTCTCATTCAAATTTGACTGGGACAAGAGTTTTAAATCCCCGACCCTGTGATCTTGGGCCGGGGCAAGCGAAAGACCCGAAAGGAAACCGAAATGTTGATCAAAAACTGGAGTTTAAAGTTACTTCTCATCGCAGCCATGATAGTCCCGTCTTTGCTTATAATGTCGGGCGTGCCAACCGGGATGAGGTGCCCGGTGGCGCCCCGACGCGATGTCGTGGCGTCAGTGGTTCAGCAGGCGTACGACAAATTCAAGGCCGACAACCGTGGGAAGAACGCCGACTACATTCCCTATCTCGCGCACGTGGATTCCAAGTTATTCGGTATCGCCGTCGTTACTACCGATAACGAGGTTCTCACCAAGGGTGATGTCAAATATTCCTTCTCCATCCAGTCGATCTCTAAAGTTTTCACGCTGGCGCTCGCGATGGAAGCCTTGGGGCCTGACAAGGTCTTCGAAAAGATAGGCTCCGAACCCACCGGACGCCCCTTTAACTCTCCTATAGCGGTGGTAGATATGGGGACACACAGCGGCAATCCTTTTGTCAACGCAGGTGCCATTGCCACCGACAGTTTGATTTCCGGGAAGGATGCCAATGAAAAGTGGAACAAGATCTTAAGTTTCTATAGCCGAGTGGCCGGCGAAAAGTTGTCCTTGATTGATGAGGTTTACAAATCCGAAGCAGCCACGAATACCGGCAACAAAGCGCTCTCAATGCTCTTGGCCAAGTATGATCGGATTTACGCCAATCCGTTTGAATCCGTGGACGTCTACACAAAGCAGTGCTCAGTCGGCGTAAACGCAACTCAGCTTGCGCGCATGGGCGCGACTCTCGCGAACAACGGGATCAACCCCGCTACAGGAGAACAGGTGATCAAGGCTAAAGATGTTCCGTACATCCTCAGCGCAATGACAATGGCCGGTCTGTACGATGGCTCCGGTGGTTGGGCTTGGCATGTGGGGCTCCCAGCGAAAAGTGGAGTTGGCGGCGGAATAGTAGCGATCGTCCCTGGCAAGGGTGCGATTGCCGTATTTGCACCTCCCCTGGATGAGGCTGGGAACAGTGTCAAAGCGCAGGACGTCATCCAGTACGTCGCTGACAAGCTGAACTACAACCTCTATTCGCCGGCCTCGGTCGGGTGGAAGTAGGTACTGGATGTTCGGTTGATGTAAGCGGTATGAAAATCAGAAACCCGACAGGCCACACCGAATGGGCACGTCGACCTCAGGTTTAGAAGACTCCAATGGAGAGTAAGAGATGAAGTGCCGTGACCGAATTGCCACACCAAGCGTGGTTGCGATGTTGCTTGTGCTGTTGACTGGTGTGCCTGACACGAACGCACAGGACACGAACGCACAGGACACGAACGCACAGGCCACGAACGCGCAGGCCACGAACCTGCAGCCCACGATCCCGCAGCGGGACGATCCCCAGACGAAAGCCCAAGTTACCCCTGAAATACTAAATAAAATTGACCGGCTGGTCGAACATAACAAGGAGCTTGAGAAGCAAAATCGGCAGCTGGTCGACCAGATTGAGGTTTTGCGTCAAGCCCTCGGAGAGGCGCCCCCGGCGGGGGTAGAAGCAGAGACGGTGGGAACCGAGTCTGACACGAGTTCGGCGGCCGCTAAGCTCGCCGCTCAAACCGCGGCGTTAAAAGCCACGGACAATCTTACCGAGAGTCTATCGGTATCCCGGGGAGCGCCTGTTGGTTCTCAAGCTGCGCTGGGCGCCCCGGAAGAGCGCAAGCGGTGGGGCACTTATACTCCGAATTTAGGCTTCAGGATAGCTGATACAGAACAGGGTATCGTGAATCTAAGCATCTACACCTACGCACGCTACCTGAACCAAAGGGGTTTGGAGCCAACCTACACGAACGCATTCGGCGTCACCAGTAGCCTTCAGCAGCGCCAGGACTTCCAGCTGAACAAGCTGCAAATCAAGTTCATAGGTTGGATGATGGATCCTAAGTTAACCTATTTTCTCTACGCTTGGACTTCCAATGCTTCGCAGGGTTTGCCTGCACAGGTAGTGCTTGCCGGGAATGTGAGTTACAACTTCAACAAGTATCTCACCGTTATGTCAGGAATTGCGTCGTTGCCCGGTACGCGGAGCGTCGAGGGCAACTTTCCGTTTTGGCTGGCGGTGGATAGCCGTCTGATCGCCGACGAGTTCTTCCGCCCCTCGTACTCCTCGGGCGTCAGGGCCAGCGGCACTCTCAGGAAAGGGTTGACTTATCAGACAATGCAAGCCAATAACCTCAGCACACTTGGAGTGAGCGCAGGCCCAACTGCCAAATTACTTCCAGACAAATGCTACCGCACTCGTCTGGATGCCGACTACAGGTGAATTCGGTGCGGGTTTTGGCGACTTCGAAGATCATCAACACCTGGCTACCCGTCTGGCTGGTCATTTCACCTATAGCAAGGAGGACGCC
Source organism: uncultured Acidobacteriaceae bacterium (assembly GCA_963750415.1). Taxonomy (GTDB): domain Bacteria; phylum Acidobacteriota; class Terriglobia; order Terriglobales; family Acidobacteriaceae; genus PALSA-350. The sequence goes on along the minus strand of CAVVQX010000001.1, from coordinate 5,525 downwards.
CAAGAACAGCCGAACACCGAGGCATTCGAGAACACCCAACTCCGGCTCTCTGACGGCAGCCTTATCTTCTCGCCCAATCTCTTCGGTCCCGGCATCATGGTCAAGAACGCGGTTTACAAGATGGCATCGATCGATTGGGGTGTTAAGTATCACGGCTTTGCACTGGAGGGAGAGTATTATCCCCTGCACCGGATAAGCAATTTCCAAGGCACCAACACATCGGGCCTGCGACCAAATACTGACTACGGCTACCAGCTTCAGGTCTCAGCGATGGCAATACCTAAGACGCTCCAGGCCTATGCCGGAGGATCTGAAGTGATTGGGGATTATGGGCGTCCATGGGACTTCCGCACAGGCGTCAACTACTTTCCTTTCAAAAACAGAGTTGTCCGCTGGAACAGCGAGTTTCTCTACACGTACAGGTCCCCGGTCGGCTACACATCGGTTCCGTTCGCGCTCGGCGGCACGGGACCAATCTTCTACACAACACTTGAGATGGCGTTTTAATGTTGCGAAGTTGAAGACCCAAGAGTCGATGTTGCGAATATGACCCTAAAACTTCTCTTCAATGGGAGGACTTCAGTGAGGAGGGATTTCGAGCTTTGGCGCCATAGAGCGGTTTCGTTGGCGGTCTGTCTGTGCCTGTTCCTATTTATGTGTTGCGGCCTTGTACCCGCGCAATCCAACTCTTCAGACCAGTTCGAACTCAATGACTCACACTTTCATTTGACGAACTACATTCAGGAAGGCACAGATATCCACGACTTTCTGAAGATCATGGGCACGAAAGTCGGACGCGTGGCGATATTCGGCATCCCCTTGCAACAGGAATGGTCTTACCAGAATTCCGGCGACTTTGCTCCGACCTACTATCTGCAGACGGATGCACCGCTCTACTACTACTCCTTCACCGATGCTTACATTGCGATGGCGTATCTGTCGCTATCGAAAGAACAGCAGGCGCGCTTCGATCCGATGATCACTGGTTTCAACCCGGCTGACATGTACGCCGCCGATCACATTCGCCGGGTGCTTCAGACTTTCCCGGGTGTCTTTTCGGGAATCGGCGAGTTCTCGATTCACAAAGAGTTCGTGTCAGCTAAAGTGGCGGGCGAAACAGCCAGTCTGCTAAACCCGGCGCTTGACCGTATTCTCGACTTTGCCGAAGCGGTCGGGCTCGTCGTGCTTATCCACAACGATATGGATGTGCCGTTCGCCAAGGAAGGCTCGCAACCAGCTTACCTGAACCAGATGAAAGCCCTTTTCAGGAGGCACCCAAATACAACCATCATCTGGGCTCACACGGGCATGGGCCGGGTAGTTCGGCCGATAAAGAATCATGCTGCTCAGCTGTCAGAAATCCTGGCTGACCCGCAGTTCAGCCACATCTACTTTGATATTTCCTGGAACGAGGTGGCCAAGTACGTGGTCGCGACTCCGGAGTCGACTCGCATTACTGCCGACCTGATCAATCGCTACCCGGACCGTTTCCTGTTCGGCACCGACGAGGTGGCGCCCACGAATCAGGAGCAGTACCTGAGGGTCTACTACCAATATCAGCCGCTATGGAAGCTTCTAGACGAGAAAACGCGCGAGAAAGTGCTCAAGGGGAACTATGAGCGGATCTTCGATGAGGGCCGACACAAAGTGAGGGCTTGGGAGACGGCCCAGGGCCTAACCCCTGCGGAGAGCCCCAGATGATCAGCATAGCGAATGAGAACGGGACGGTGCTCTGTAGAAAGCAAGGAGACAACGGGCTATGTATACGCACAATGTCAGCAACATGATTATCCGCACCGTTCGAGAATTATCAGCGATCGTTTGCATCGCGGCGATCGTGCCCGGAAATGCGCATAGCAGTGCAAACGCAGCAACCTGCAGCTCCAACGCAGCAACCTGCGCCGAAGATTCCGCCGGAGCAATTGGACTCGCTGGTGGCTCCGATCGCCCTCTATCCTGACCCATTGCTGAGCCAGACCCTCGTGGCTTCCACCTATCCTCTGGAAGTGATTCAGCTCAAACAGTGGCTGGACCAGCACAAGGATCTTAAAGACAAAGCACTCGTTGATGCGGTCGAGAAGCAAGACTGGGACCCCAGCATTCAGGCCATGGCGGCACTGCCCGATGTAGTCAAGCAACTGGCGGACAACATCAAGTGGACTACAGATTTGGGGAATGCATTTCTTGCGCAGCAAAACGATGTCATGGACGCGGTGCAGCGCATGCGCAAGAAGGCCAACGACGGAGGGAATCTGAAGTCTTCGGAACAACAGGAAGTTGAAACCAAGGTTGTCGAGAACAAACAGGTGATCGTGGTGGAACAGGCGAATCCGCAAGTCGTTTATGTGCCAAGCTATAACCCAGTTGTAGTATACGGAGCGCCCGTTTATCCTTACCCCGTAATGCCCTATCCGCCGCGGGCTATTACGCGGCGGGCATGGCGATCTCGTTTGGGGTCGGTATAGCCATGGGAGCGGCTTGGGGCGGTGGTTGGGGTTATGGTTGCGGCTGGGGTGGCAACAATGACATCAATATCAATCACAATAACAACTTCGTCAACAATAGTAATAGACAGAACCTTAACAACAGACAAAACGCTAACAATCGCGCATCCACGCGGCGGCAACAGCAATTGGCAGCACAACCCGCAACACCGCGGCGGCGCCCCTTACTCCGACCGAGCCACCGCGAATAGGTTCGGTGGTACTGCCCGCGGCGATTCCATGGCTAACCGACAGGCGAATGCACGGCAGAACGTAGGTGCGCAAGCTCGGCAGCAATCTGCGGGAGGCCGCGATATGTCCAATCGCGGTGCGGGTACTGGCGCGGGCACAGGAAATCTGAATCGTGGAGGCGGAGGAGACCGCGTCGGCAATCGACAAGTATCGCAGAACCCAAGTGCGACGAACCGAAGCGCGTTTGGTGGCGCCTCTGCCGGCATTAGCAGATACCAGGCTCGCGCAAGCAGCTCGCGCGGCTCTTCCAGTATGGGAGGGGCCCGTGTGGAGGCGGCCGTTCCGGCGGTGGGCGGCGGAGATAGGCTACAAGCTAATGAGCGAGGAAAACATGACATCCAGACTATTTGTCCACCGCACGGCGACTCCACTCGTCCTTTTTGTTGTGGTCGCTTGGTTGCATATTGTGCCGTTGACACCAATGCACAAGTACAGTCCGCACACCAACCAACAGCGCAAAGACCGAAAGCGTTCGCGACTCCACAACAAGCCGCGGAAGAACTAATCAAAGCCGCCGCAGCCTACGATGTGCCAGAGTTGATGGCGATATTTGGTCCGGATGGCGAAGATCTCATCTCCTCTGCCGATCCAGTCCGGGACAAGAACAACGCCGCTGCGTTTGCCCAGGAAGCTAAGCCGGTCATACAGTGAAGATAGATCCGTCGAAGCCCAATCTAGCGACCATCATTGTTGGTCAAGAGCAGTGGCCGCTCCAGTGCCCTTGGTCAAGAAGAACGGGAAATGGTATTTCGATGCTAAGTCAGGCCGGCAGGAAATCCTGTTTCGACGAATCGGAGCCAATGAACTCGACGCTATTCAGGTCTGTCGCGGTTTCGTAGAAGCGCAGAAAGAATACGCGTCGCAAATTCATGACGATTCGGGCATCAACCAGTACGCTCAGAAAATCTTCAGCAGCCCCGGGAAGCAGGACGGTTTGTACTGGCAGAATGCCGACGGCTCATCCGCTGGGCCGATCGGCGAGGCTGTGGCCAAAGCATTGGCTGAGGGCTATTCCATCGGCAAGCCGGGATTTCACGGTTACTACTTTAAAGTTCTGAAGGGGCAAGGTCCCGCCGCGCCGATGGGACGATTGGACTATGTGATCGAGGGAGTGATGATCGGCGGATTTGCTCTGGTCGCTGTTCCCACCGAATACCGGGTGACGGGGGTGAAGACCTTCATTGTGAACAATGACGGAATTGTTTACCAGAAAGACTTGGGGCCCAATTCACTCGACATTGTGAAGACCATGGAGGTCTACAACCCAGACCCAAGCTGGCGTCGGACCAATGACGAATGGCCCCAGGAGGTGGCGCAGCGGTAGCTAATCCACGAGTGCGTGGCGCCTTGCGTGACTTTCGTAGACTAAGTATGGACCTACCCCGCAGCCCCTGGGCAAACACCTTAAGCATTCGCGCGGATTTATAACCGACAGATGAGTCACAGAATCCAGGAAACCAAGATACCTATTGAATTGGCGCAAACGTGGCCACAGTTTCATGTTGTCTCCGAGTCAGGAGGTGATTTTACGACCTTATTCCCGCTAAGTTATGCCGCTCCGCCGGATGTCGAGCCGAGCCGCTGGAGCGTATCGCTGGCGAAGCGCTGCGTCGATGTGCTCTTTGCCGCTGTGGGGCTTCTTCTGTTGTGGCCCCTGCTCCTGGGTGCCGGCCTCTTAGTCCGCTGCGAGTCCCCGGGACCGGTGATCTTCCGCCAGAAACGTGTCGGACGGCATGGTGTCCTATTTACCGTCTTCAAGTTCAGGACTATGGCGGTAGCGGGCCGGAAAGAAGGGCCCTCCCTGACCAAGCGGGGGGATCCGCGGGTGACAAGGATCGGCAGATTCCTGCGCAAGTATAAGCTGGATGAACTTCCCCAGCTATTCAATGTGCTGCGTGGACAAATGAGCTTAATTGGGCCGCGACCTAAGCTGCCTCATCTGGAAGTGATGCCTATGCCCTTTCGTCCTGGGCTGACGGGAGCCGCAACGCTCGCTTTTCGACGTGAGGAGGAGATACTGCAAGACGTTTCCGATGATGATCTTGAGGTTTACTACAGCCGCATGATCAAGCCGTTGAAGTCTAAAATCGATTGGGAGTACATGTGCGAGGCCACCCTCGCCAGTGATTTGGCTCTCCTCTATAAGACGGCCCGTTGTTGCGTCTCCACCCGCGCCAACTCTTGGGCGGTTGATCTTTCTGAATCCGCCAAGAGCCTTTCCCGGTTTGGACCCCCGTCTGTACCCGAGAAGCAGGTCGAAGTCAAAGAGATGATCAGAGAAGCAGACAAAGTGGGCCACGCATGGCCCCAGGCCTAGTGCCCGCGAATAATGATTGGCCGGAAAGGCCCAAATCCGAACAGAGAAGGTTGTGCCGCAATCGTGACCTGTCATCATCTTCGCTTATAGCGTAAGGAATCTGACACGTAACCAGATATCGGATGTTATGAATGACAACGACTGGCAAATCGTACCTTGTGGTAAGCCATAGAGGCTTTGTAATAAGTTGCTTAATGGCTAAAGGGATGTCCTCCGTATTCGTGTCTGGTGAGGCGTGAGTCATCCGAATCCCACCGCGATGGGCTCTTAAAAATTTCATCTCCCTTTTTCTCTCTTGCTGCTCGTAAGTTGTTCCCAGTTCTTTCACGGTGCCAACAAGGTTGTCTCTCCTTTACGATCAATCCCTTGAATATGAGCATTCAGCCGCGGAATTGCACAGAAGGTCTCGCCCACAGGAACATTTGGTTTGGGTGATGCGAGGGATATTACCCTCGCTTGTGAAGTGGGCCTCG